>NZ_CP086119.1:6012500-8236582 GCF_021028635.1 Streptomyces huasconensis | reverse complement strand
GAGCTCCCGGCGGAACTGCCCTCGTGCTCCAGCTTCTGGACCACGCGGCCACGCGCGTCGGCGGTCTCGGTGACCGCCGAGGCTCCAGTGGGGGGTTCGACGATGGTGGAATTGCCCTTGTAGGTGGTCTTGGTGCGGGAGAACTCCTTGCCGAGGGCGAGGGTCTTTTCCACGATCGGCCGGCCGGCCCCGTCGTAGGTGGTCTCGGTGCCGGCGGGCGGAGCCGTCAGGAGGGTGGCGAGCTTGCTCTCAGGTGCGGTGGTGTCGATGTAGTCGGCCGATGTGGCGACCTCAAGGCCACGCGTGTCGTACTTCGTCTCGGTGATCACACGGCCGGTGCCGGTAGCCGCCGGGACCTGGCTCTGGCGGGGACGCAGCAACGCGTCGTAGATCGCGTACGAGGTCTGGTATGTACTGCCGTCGTTGTTGAGGGACTTGGTGGCGACCCAGGAAGCGGCAGTGTTCTGGACCTTGTACTCGAACTTCTTGCTGGGGGTCTTGCCCGCGGCGCGGTCACGGTCGGCGAGCCAGACATCGGTGAGTCGGCCAAGGCCGTCGTAGTCCAACTCGGTGCGATGGCCGTTCGGGTCCGTACTGGCGACGTTCACACCCCAGTCGGGATTCAGGTCCGTGGTGACCGTGTGGTCGAGGGCGTTCTTCTCGACGGTCTTAGTCAGCGGACCACCGAGGGCCGGGGTGTACTCGGTGTGCTTGGTGCGGGTGCCGTGCGTGTCGTAGACGTCGGTGGGCCGCCCGAGAGCGTCGTACTTGGCGGTGCTGATGGTCTGGAGCTTGGCTGTGCCGTCGGCGCTGTAGCCGACGACACGCTCGGTGCGGGTGGCGTCGCCCTTGGTGGGTGCCTTGCCCCATGCCTGCTCGTCGTAGGAGACACGGGCTTCGGAGATGACGTCCGTGGTCTTGGGATCGTCGGTGCGTCGAGGAGTCGTGTCGCAGCCGACCGAGACTTTCTCCTCCCGCTTGGGGAGGGAAAGGATCCACTCCTTGGTGTTGGGGACGTATTCGGTGACGGTGCAGTCCTTCTCGCCGCCCGCGTCGGTCTCCACCTTGAGCGTCAGGCCGCTGGTGGGGTCGTAGCTGGTCCTTTTGATGTGGGTCATCTCCGCTGCGCCGGGTATGGCGGTGCGGGTTACTGCGGTGGCATTGCGCACCATGTAGGCGTTGACAGTGCCGTAGGAGTGCTTGTCGGTCGCCGTGGTCTGGTACCAAGGGGTGTTGATGGTTCCGGACACCTCGGCGCCGTCGACGCCGTTGTATGTGATCTGTTCTCGCAGCTGGCCGGCGAACTGTTCGGAGTCCGTTTTGGCCGTGTTCTTGGAGTCGGTGACCGTTTCCTTGCGCGTGGTGCCGTCAGATTGTTTGTCGCCGTCCATGCCCCGGTAGTAGAGGGCAGTGGTCTTGGACCGGGTACCGGACGCCTCACCGGTGGTGGTGGTGACCTTCTGGTAGCCGCGCCATATCCCCCAGGTGCGGTACTTGGCAGGGGTGATGGTTGATTCGTCGTCGTAGGCCCAGGCGCCACCGCCGGTGTAGCTGTAGTCGGTTTGCTTCAGTGGTGCGCCACCGGTCGGGTCCGACTCGGTGACCTGCGTGACGACGTACTTGTGGAACCAGTCGGTGCGTGGCTTGGGATCGGTGCCCGGTGTCGGGTTGGACGGCGGTATCCACTTCACCGGGAAGCAGCGCCTGGTGTTGTCGTCGAGCTTGGCCGGGATGCTCGAGTCGGCGACGCAGTCTTCTTTGGAGTAGTTGACCGTCAGGACCGACCCGGTCTCCGACGTGACGGTGCGCACGCGCCACTTGATGTACGGGGCGACATCGTCGCCGGTCTTGTCGACGCGGTTGTGCAGCTGGACGCCGCTGAACTTGACTGCGGGCAGCGAGACATCGGTGCCTGACTTTCCGGTGTGCTGGATGGACTTCAGCCACAGGCCGGGATCGGAACCATCCCCCGGGTCGGGGAACGACTGCTCCAGGTGCCAGTTGTTGACGTCCCGGTAGTCGGTGTCAGCTCCGGTCCCGCTCCCCTTGTAGACCTGAGTCGTGACGTCGGTCAGCCGCTTGCGGGAGAAGAACGAAGGCGAGCGCTGGTCGGTGCAGGCCGTGTCGGCCTTGCATATCAGGTCGAAGGGTACGTCGGGCCAGGCGGCACGGTTGGCATCGCCCAGCGACGAACAGTCCTCGCCTCCGGAGACGGGAATGCAGCGCTCCGCGGTGGCGAACTTGATGCGCGCGGCAGACGGCTGCGTGGTCGAGAAGATCGTGTCGGTCCGCTGTCCGTAGTCGATGCGCTTGAGGTAACCGCCGCGCGTGTAGGCGGTGCCGTTGCCGGTGGTGCCGTTCTTGGCGTAGTGGTTCGTCTCCTTGCCGTACCAGTACGTCATGACGTTGCCGTGCGGATCCACGACGTAGTCGAGGTTCCATCGCCAGGCCTGGGTCTTGGCGCGCGAGCCGAAGGAATCACCGCTGGAATAGCCCGGCTCACCGGAGTCGTCACCGAATACGGGCACGGTCCACACGGAGTTGGTCTCCGGCTTGCCGCTGGCCCAGCCGGGCAGGCGGTCCTTGCCGAAGACGTACTGAGTGCCGTCGGTGGACGTGACAGTCCAGTACTCGCCCTTGTCGCCGGTGTCGCCGTCATCGCCGTTGCTGGCCCCGGTGGAGCGCACCACGCGCTCGCCGTCGTCACTCTTGGTGTGCCAATCGCCGGTCTTCTCGTCCTTGATCAGCGCGGTGGCCTTGCCGTTGAGGACGATCGAGGCGTTGTCCTCCTTCCAGCACTGGTCGTACTTCTTGTCTTGGCCGTCGTCGTCGCAACTGCCGTAGGAGCGTTCGATGTAGGAGATGGGCAGGTCGAATCCGTCACCGATCCACGAGGGCTGCGAGCTGGTGAAGGACGTGTGTCCGTCCACGCTCTGCGCGGAGTAGCCGAGGGACAAGTTGGGTGAGGGGCCTGCCGGGGCGGGTGGCACATCGAGCGGATAGTTCCAGGTGAAGTCACCGTTCGAGCCGCCCGCGGCCCAAGTCGCCGAGGCGGCGAGCGGCGTCGCCTCGTAGGAGCCCTGGTCCGAGCCGGCACCGGCAGCGAGGGCGAGCACGCTCACCGCGGGCGCGCCGGCCCTGGCGGAAGGCGTGTGCACTTGAGCCGTGACGGCTTGGTCCGCGCTGTTGTTGGAGGAGATGACCGGGCTCGTCCGGCGGCAGGCGGGCTTCCGAGGTGTGGTCAGCGCGCAAGCAGGAAGCATTACGGCACGCAGCCGTGAGGCCCAGTTACCACCGTAGGCGTGGGCGAAGTCGCTGTAGTCGATGGTGGCGGCGAAGTCTGCGGCACCCTGTTTGCCGTCGGCGCGCTGCAGCGTTACGACCACACCGTCGACGCCGAGCCTGCGAGTGGCCGCTCGTCCCAGGACCTCGACCTTCGCCTTGCCCGGAGCAGCCGTGGCCGAGCGAGCTGCTTTGGTGCCGGGCTCGGCCTGCTGAGGCCGTGCCAGCTCCACCGGCAGGTCGCCCGCCCGCGCCTGTGTCTTCTGGTTCTTGGGGAGCGTGACGGTCACGGTCTTGGCATCCGGCCAGGTGACCTTGCGCTCTGCCCGGGCGCGGGACTTCTGTGCGGCTGCGGCGGCCGGGTCGTGGATTTTCTTGCCCTTGAAGCCGAACGGTTTGGCTTGGCCGTACTCGGCCTTCTCCAAAGCACTGTGCTTGCGCTCGTACGCCTGGACCGGCGCTGTGCCCAAGAGGGTGGCGACAACTGCCACCGAGACAGGAAGCGAGACAGCCGCCACCCGACGGCGGCTGGCTCTGCTCCATGCCCATTTGTGCAGCACTGTGAGGTGCCTGACCACGGGAAATCTCCGCATCTGGAAGTCGGGGGTGCCGGTCCTGTGTCCGGCACCCCCGCGAGTTGTTCATGAAAGTGCGTACGTGAAGCCCATGCGGCTACTCGATCGGCACCGGCGGTTCGTCCACGGTGGCCAGCTGAGTGATCTCGGCCTCGGACAGCACGCCCGCGTACACGCGAAGATCATCGAATTGGCCAGGCAGCAGGTTGCCGAACTCACCGGTGTCATGACGCCGGGCACGGCCCATCATCAGTGGGCCGGTCGGCTGGAAGGTCTCCTTCACGAGGACACCCTCCTCGTCGCCCTGGCGCTCGCCGGTGACGTATAGCTTGGCGGACTGGCTTGCGGAGTCGTAGACACCAGCTACGTGAACCCACCCGTCCGGTGGGTTCACCTCGTCCGAGGCCGCCTCGTAGGCGGGTCCACTGAGTACGTCCGTGCCGAAGATCCCGAAATTCCAGTCACCCACGCTCTGCCCGGCCTCCTGTCGGTACCACAGGCGGAAGGCGTTGCGTTTGGCTCCGGGATGGGCGAACAGCGTGGGCGAGTGCGCCACGGTGGTGTCCTCCAGCTTGGATTGGGACGCCAGGTTCACCCAGCCGGCGACCGTGAAGCTGCCGGAGTTGTCCAGTTCGACCCCTGCTGTGGCATGCCCTTCCGCCGCCGTGTCCAGTTCCACGACATTGCCGTGCGCTGGATCATCGGTGGCGGTGAAAGTGGCCCCTGGTTTCAGGCTGAGCTGGTTCCCTCGCCCCGAGCTGTCTGCGCCAGTGGTGCCGGATGTCTCGTCCACGGACCAATCCGCTAGGAGCTCTGCCTGCGGATGGCCCGTGTCCGGATTCTCGATGTTCGTCAGTGCCCACAGTTCGTCGGGAAAGACCACACGGTTGTAGGCCTGGACTTGGTCGATGTCCCCGCTGAAGGGACTGGAGGATCCATCGCTGCTCGTGAAGCGCCCAACTTCGAAGGCGCCGTTGCCCGCCCATGCGTTGGTGAAACCGGTGGTGTCTTCCAGGTGGCCGTTGACGTACAGACGCAGTTCCTTCTTCTGCAGGTCCTGCACACCCAGCAGATGGGTCCAGGCGCCCACTACCGCGGGCTTGGAGGACATGGCACGGTGAATGGCCGTCGACTCGGCAGTCGAATCCTGGTCATAGCGGTTAAAGACCCACCGGTCGTAGGCGCTGGAGTAATAGAGCTGGAACGCGCCGACCTTCGCACCGTTTTGGTTGAGGACAGTCGCAGTCGAAGACTTCGAGTCGAGCTTGGCCCACGCCGAGACGGCAAAGCTCTTCGTGGTGTCGACCATAGGGCCCGAAGTGGCGGCGGTCGCCGTGCCGTCGGCCTTGAACCCGGCGCCGTTGCGTGCCTTGGCCGTCCATGCCGCCTTGCTCAGACGCAGAGCGTTGCCATCACCTGCGGCATTCGCTGCTGTGGTCCCGCTGTTCTCGTCGAACTTCCATACACCGACCGGATCAGCCGCTTTGGCGACGTTGAACAGGTAGTCCGTGGTGCTGCCGGCGTTACCTGCCGCATCGAAGGTCTGCACTCGCAGTGTGTTGGTGAGCCGTTTGTCCGGCGTCACTTTGACGTCGTAGACCGGCATGTTGACGGTGAACGTCTTGCTGCCTGCCTTTACCCCGTTCAGCCACCAGTCGTAGCGACGCACATCACCGGAGCCTGTGATCCGGAATGTGCCGGTCATCCCGACACTGCCGTCCTGGGCGTCTCCCTCGCAGGTATCGCCGACGCACTCGGTGTAGACACTCGAAGTGATCTTCGGCGCGGCCGGGCCGTGTGTGTCAGCCCTGAAGTAACAACTGCTGGACCAGGGGCCGTAGAGGTAGTCCGTCTTGCCGCCGTAGCTGTACTTGTACTCCGTGCGGGCGCGGAACCGATACGTGGTGTTCTCGGCAAGGGCCGAGGTGACCACGGTGCCGGCTGTACCACTGGCCGTCCACGCCGAGGGCTTGAGCGTGGTCGCCGTGGAGCTGCCGTCCTTGTACAGCTCGAAGTTGGGCCTCAGAGTTGCATTCGATCCATCGGCCGAGGTCGGAGTTGCTGTCAGTCGCGGCGTTGCGTCCCTGATCATTGCGGGGCTTCCTGACGCCGAGCAAGACACCTTTGGATCGGACATCTTGACTGACGAAGGCTTCGCGGTCGGCACCGAAACATAGGTGATCGACAGGCGGGGCTTCTTCGACGACGTCGCGTCCTTGTCGGTCGGCGACATGAACTGTTTCCACGCGATCGGGTCCGACTCGCTGGCCCGCAGGCCGAGCGTGGTCAGCGTGGCTTTGGCCTTGGCCGTGTACGCCACGGCAGACGTGGCATCGAACTCCACATCGCCGTCCGGACACGACGAGGAGTGGCCCTTCGCGGCCGAGACGGTGTCCACCTCCGACTTCCACGAGGGCTGGTCGCTCCAGGTGGTCGAGCCGTAGATCTGCCCCGTACGCCACAGTTCGACGTTGCGCTTGTCGCAGTTGGCGGACCAGATCTCGTACGCCGTGAACGTGGCGTTGATGATCTTTTTCCCGGACACCTTGCGGGTGTCGAACTGGAAGAACGAGCGCGCCTTTTTGTTGTCCACATAGGCGTCGTAGCCCACCCCCAGCGCGTGGGAGGTCTTCCAGAAGCTCGTTTTCGGGGAATCGGACCACACGGTGGTCCAACTGGTCAGCGTCGCCTTGACCGCAGGCGGATCAAGCACCACCGGAAAGACCCGCTTCTCGTCGGCCAGGAACTGCTGATCCGGCACGACAGTGAGGGAGTCATCCGCAATCGTCACATCCATGACCTCGGTCCGGGAACCTGCACCGGCGCTCAGCGCGTCGGTCGTAGCACCAGTGGCCGCGCTGGACCGCAGGGCCTTGAGTGGAGCCGGAGAAGGAGGAGTAGCGGGAGGCGCGGCCGAGTCCCACATCAATGCCGCACCGCTGTGCACCACAGGCCGGCCGCCCGAGTCGACGAACGCGGCGGACCCTTCCGACGTCGCACGGGACGAGAGGCCCTTGGCCGTCACGGGGAACTTGACGGACTTCAACTCCGCATTGGCCGCTGCCTTCCGGGAGTGCACGACCAGGTGATACGTGAAGCCATCGGAGGTGACCGTCACGGCAAGGTCCACGTCCGGCAGCACGGAGGCATACACCGCGGTCGCCCCCTGAACTGTCGGCTTCGGCAAGTCCCACGGCGCAGAAACCGCAAATTCCTTGCCGTTGGCTGCCAGCCGGGCCAGTGGCTCGCGAGTGCCGCCACCGGACAGTTCGATGTCCTCGCCCGCTCGCGGGGCGAGAGAGCCGTCTTTGCGCTCGATCAACGTGGTGTCGATCGGTACCCATGCATCGCCCTGACGGACGCGCTCCGGTTCGGCAGACGCCTCCACCGTGAATGTGCCATCAGGATTGGCGAAGAGCTGACTCGTTGCCGTGGTCAGCGACTTGACCTCAGCGCGCTGCCCTGAGGAGACGGCAGCCCGAGACGCCTTCTGCTCCTCGGACACGGGCGGAAGCCCGTCATCCTCCCAAAACGCCTTGCCGCGATGCGCGGCGTCAGCGGGATCGCGCGAAGCCGGCTCCGCGGCCTCCGCTCGCTCATCGGCGGCACTTGCCGCAGAAGCCGCGCCCATTGCGGCCTCCCCGGTGAGTCCAGCCAGCGCGAGCAACGCCGCGGCCGTCACACCCCGCGACGCTCCCCAACGGCGTCTTCGCCGTGCCATGTTCCCCCACAATCTGAGAATTTAATGAAGATCACTCGAAGATGTGAAGATATCTGGGAGGATGGGTCTAGACCAGATGCCAGTTTGTGGATCAAGGGATGCGGAGGGGGCCATTCCGGACACGTGGTCCGCGTGACGTGCACCACGGTCGTATATGCAGGCGGATGTCTGACGTTTTGGTACGCGCGGCCACACTGCCGCCATCGGCGTCGTCGCGCGTGACTGACCCTGGCAGCGCTGGAAGTGGACGGTCAACTGACGTCTCCGCGTCGAGTCCTGCGGGGGTCGATTCCCTGAGGTTCCCGCTCGGTCCCGGCCATCGGCCGCGAAGAACGCGAACAGCAGTCGGCCGGGCCCGCCATGCATCCCGATGCCCAAGCTCAGGACTTGATGGCGGCAAGCGCCCGTCCAGCACTACCTCAGCACCGGCGCTCCGTAGTTCTTCCGCGGTGCTGCGCCCTGTGGCGACCGCGACGATCCTGGACGCCGGCGTCCATCTCTCCCGCGACGTCCGCCGTTGTATGCCCAGCGACACAGCACGCTCAGGCCTGGTGGATGAGCGTGCCAGGGCCACGCGCAGCAATTCCTCCGGCGTGACCGACGAGGGGTAAGGGTTCATTGGGCCTGTGCAGGCAGTCCGCCGTTACCTGCGGCGGGTGTGTCTGGGTGCGCGTGGATCCAGGACAGGCCACCGAGGTCGAGGCATCTCCGGGCTCGGGTGACGGCGACATAGGCGAGGCGGGCTTCGTCTTCGTCGATCGGGCCGGGCAGAGGCTGGCCTTGGTCGTCGCGCTCCTGGCTGTCCTTGGGCGGGGCGAAGTCGTCTGCCACTTTTACCTCTGCCCATTCGCGGCCCTTGGCCTTGTGGGCGGTCGAGACGGTGACGTCTGCCTGCTCCTCGGGGGTGAGCTGGGCGACGGCGGTGAGGATGGCTTCGGGGCCGTGGGTGTCGATGAGGTCGACCAGTGGCTGTAGGTCGCCTCCGGCTGGGTCGTATGCGGCGTAGTCCTGCAGTTCGCCCCAGCAGCTGAACAGGACTAGTTCGGGGTGGCCGGTGCGGCGTCCTTCCTTCAGGTCGCGGGCGGCCAGGGCTAGGGCGCGCAGGCCTTCTCCTCCGCCGACTAGTGCCACGCGGTGTCCAGCGGTCAGCAATGTCATCACTTCGGCCAGGGCGCCGACGTTGGTGCGGCACAGCACGGCGTCGGGCCGCGAGAGGGGGCCGAGTTCGGTGGGAACGGTGTCAGTGCCGGTCAGACGGATGGGGGCGCCGACGATCTGGAGCCAGCGGTTGGCTTCGGCGGCGAGGTGAGGGCCGAAGCGGAAGGACTGCGACAGGGTCAGGGCGGTGCCGTCGAAGCCGGTCATGACGTCTTTGGCGCCGCGCCAGCCGTAGATGGCCTGAGCAGAGTCACCGACCATCACCAGCTGAGCGTGACTGCGCTGGTTGAGGAAGACCTGCTCGACGACGGGGTTGGTGTCCTGGGCCTCGTCCAGGAGAAGGTAGTCGGCGCTCAGGGTGGGCTGGGTGAGGGCCCAGATCTTCAGGTAGTGGTCGTGCTCGAAGCGGACCACTCCGTCGTCGGGATGCTGCAGGTCGGCCCAGGCTTTGCGGGCGAACGGCACGATCGCGTCCGTGAGTTGGGCGTGGTGGTCGGGGTCCTCCAGGCCTCGCAGGCGGGGTACGTGGTGGCGGGTGATGGCCGGGTCGGCGGAGTGGCAGAAGCGGGTGACGGTGCGCAGGGTGGCGTAGGAGAGGGTTCGTGGTGTCACGTCGCGCTCTCCCAGGCGGGTCGGTTTGGTGATGCCGAGGGCTTGGCCGATCTGTCCGGCGGGGCGGCGGGGCGCGTTCAGGCGTCGGGTGTAGCGGTGTCCGAGGGCGGCGTAGGCCAGGGCGTGGGCCGTCTTGCAGGTGACGGTGGGCGGGAAGCGTGTGGTGGCGTCGCGGGCGATGGCACGGTTGTAGGCGAGGTAGCGGCCGCGGCGTCGGGTGGCCTGGGCAAGCAGGGTCAGGGTGGTGGTCTTTCCGGTTCCGGCGCCGGCCTGCAGGACCAGGTGGTCCCCGGCGTGGAAGGCATCAGCGGCGGCAGTCTGCTCGTCGGTCAGGGTCAGCACGGCGGTGCTCCGGGGTGAGGTGAGGCGGGCGGGAACGCCTGGAGTTGAGGGTTGTTGGCAGCGCTGGGGCATGTCGCGTGTCCCGCGGTCGAGAACGGCGGGGTTCAGGCAGTGCTGCCTGCAGTGGGCGTGCGGTCTTCACCGGGTCAGCGGGGCCGGGCAGGCCAGGAGGGTCTTGAGGGCTCGCGGCACTCCCCCGCCGTACGGCGGCCGCTGGGCGGAGGCGCGGGCAGGTGGGTGTGGATGAGGTGGTGGTGCAGCAGAGGGTCGAAGACCTGCCATGTCGTCAGGGCGAGGTCGGCGGCGCTGTGGGCGGTGGCATGTGCGGGGCAGCGTTGGGTGCGCCAGCGCAGTTGTTCGATGTAGGGCAGGTGGCTGAGGTCGTAGATGGCCATGAGCCCGTCGGCCAGGGCGAGTTGGCGGCGGGTGGAGCGAGGGTTGGCGGGCAGGAGGGTCCAGGCGCCGGCCGGGGCTGTGGGGTCCAGGATGGGGTGGGGGCAGCGGTGGCGGGTGCGGGTCTGGGCCACGCACCGGATGGTGTGGAGCGGGTGGTCGGCGAGGTAGCGGGTGTAAAGGAGCTGGACGACCGGTCGGGTGATGTGGCTGTCCGGGGCCGTTTCGCGCGGGGTGAGTGTGGGTGCCGGTGCGGGTGGGGTGAACAGACCGGTGTCAATCAGGGTGCGGGTGCGGACGGCGAGTTGGCGACGGACGTTTTGCAGGTGGGGTGTGAGGCGGGTGGTGATGGTGCGCCGTGGGCACAGGATGGCGTGCGGGGTGCGGCACCAGGCGCTGTGGTCGCTGTGGCGGTAGGCGATGCCGCCGCTGAGGTGCCACCGGCAGGAGTCGGGTACGTCGGTGTTGGCGAACTCGGTCGGGTGCAGGGCGATGGGGCGGTGGTTGTTGCGCTGGTACCACTCGATGCGGTTGCCGCATGTGTGGCAGCGGCTGTGCTGCCCGGTGCGCAGCAGTCGGCTGGGGCTGGTTGCGGACACGCGTAGGGAGCGGTGGCGGCGGGTGGCGAGGGGGCTGCCGTCCCAGTGGCGGGCCACGGTTGGGGGGTGGGGATGCATGGGAGGGAACGTGCCAGGCGGCGCGCCGCGGACCTGGGGGCGGCGGTGGTATCTCCTGCGAATGGCCCAGCGGATGGGGGCGGGTGTACGAGATGGGGAGTGTTTGTTCTATTGCGATTGCCCGTTTGGGTGGCGTCTTGACGGCTCCGGCCAGGGCGGGGGGCCAGCCGGGAGGTCAGGTGCCGGGTGGGGTGTGGTCGTCGCAGAGGGTGCCCAGTAGGCGGTCGACGGGGACGTCGAGGGCGTGGGCGAGGGCGTGCCAGGTCTTGAGGCTGCCGATGGTGCGGCCCTGCTCGATCTCGATGAGGGTGCGGCGGGCCAGGCCACTGCGTTCGGCGAGTTCGTCGTAGGTGAATCCCCGCTCGGCCCTCAGGCGTGCGAGTTCCAGGCGCAGCGCGGTGAGGTTCGGGTCGGGCGGGAAGATCGTCACTCCACCATCCGAAGGTGCAGCACCCTGCCCTGTCAGTGCAGACCTCTGCCCTATTTCCGCAGGTCGGCACCTCTGCAGCAGGGCAGAGGTCTGCACTAGCGTGTGCGCTCGTCATCCGATGGCGGCGCGATCAGGCGGGAGGAGCGCACCCAATGAGGCTCTGCACGACGCATGTGAGGGTGCGGCGCATCTGGAGCGTGGAGCTGCGGCCCGGGGCAGGCGGGCCGGTACTGGTGTGCCCGCACTGCCCCCATGACTCGCGGCCCCTTGCGGCCGGCTCGGCACGCCCGGCAGTGCTGGCTCATCTGGCGCGGCACGCCCGGCGTGACGTGCTGCCGTCGCATCTGCGGACCTGCCAGTGCCACGAGCGGGGCTGTCGGTGGCATCCACGCCATCGCGGCTGCTCCGGCTCTGTACGACTGGTGCTCACACGAGCCCAGGGCGGGCGCCTGTGGCGCCTGGCCGATACCTGCGCAGGGTGTGCGGGCGCGACTGCGCAAGCCGCGGTGGTTCCCGACGCCTTGCTCTCCGCCGCCCCGCCTGTCACGGTCTCTCCCCCGCCGCGTGGGCGTTCGACCGCCCCGTCACCGGGTGCTGACGCGCGCGTGCGCGTAAAGGAGATGCTTACCTATCTGTCCGCAGCGCTGCCCCCCTTCTCCTCCCCCACGGCTCGCCTTCTGGCTCTGCAGTGTGCACTGCGCTCCGACAGCCAAGGACGCGTTGATCTGCCGGCCGGGTTCCTGCGCAGCATGCGCCTGGCTTCCCACGCCACTCCCTGGCATGAACTCGAGCACGCCGGATGGCTGCGCTGCACCCAACGCGGTCATGGATCCGCCGAGGCACAGCTGCTGGACGTAACGGTCCTGGCTCAGGCGCCCGGCCGTGAGCGGCGGGCACGCGCCGCCCACTGGGCACTACACCCCATTCCCCTGGCGGCGCCTCGCCGGGCTCCCCCGTCTATCCATCTGGCCGCCCTGGCACTGGCGGCGCACACCGAGTCCCGCAGCGGGAGCGCCGATGCCGAGGTCCTCACCCGGCTCTGCGCGACCGCGCCCCTATCCCTTCAGGACCTTCTCGACCAACTCGTCCGCACCAGCGCTTTGGCTTCTTGGCGCCCCGACATCGAGGCGGGCGAAGTCTGCTGGCAACTACCGGAGCAGGCCTGAGCGCGGTCACCGGATTGCCGCGGACATTCTGCCCCCGGTGACCGCCCACGAGCCCGTCCCACTAGCCGGCCCGGAAGCGACAGCCAGATGTCACTCCATGAGCGCAGCGGACGGGTCCTGCGGCGGTCACCGGAGGCGGGAGGGGTCATCGGGCTTTAGAGGATGTCGTCGTTGGAGTCGAACTCGTGCTCGTCGGGGGGGAACTCGTCGAAGTACACCGAGTCCGTCTCTCCTGTCAGGACGGACAGGAGGAAGGGCACGCACTGGGTCGGGTGGTGTTCCCATTCGGGCCCTCGTCCCTCGTTGAACAGGACCGTCCACTCCTCAGGGCTCTGCCCCGGCCTGCGCAGCCAGTACAGCATGGCGCCGCTTCCCTCGATGTAGGCCCAGGGCAGAACCTCGGCCCCCTCGTCCTGCAGAAAATGCGGCTTGGATCCCACCTGCCACAGCTTGGCAAGGATCTCCGCGCTCTCCTTGGCCTGGTCGATGAGGTTGTAGCCCGGTCGAGGGCATGCGGGGTCCAGGAGCCAGACGGTCTCGTCGAAGACTCCGCCCCCGTAGGTGTCGACGAGCTCCTTGTAGTCCTGTGGCAGGGCAGTGCCCAGCTGCTCCTCTACGGCGGCCCAGTCGCGTGAGCGTTGGGGACCGGCCGGAGGGACGAGTGCGGTGAGGCGAACTACAGCGGAGTGCATCCGGTTCGGTGTCCTTGTCTCTTCGGTGTCAGGTGGGCTTGGCGACGTTCAGGATGGTGACGCTGTTGGTACTGCTCCCGCCTTCATAGGGGGTGAAGGAGAAGCCGCGGTTCCCCTGCGCCTCAAGGTGGAGACCGAGTGGGGTGACGTCGCTGGGGTCATTGGTCCGGTAGATGGGCGTGACCTTGTAGTCGATTTTCTCACCTGAGTCGACTGCCCTTCTGATCTGCTCTTCGACGTGCTTCATGACCGGCGTGTTGGCGTTTCGGTGCATGGTGACGAAGTTGCGCAGGTCCTTGTTGGAGCCGCCGATCTGAGCTCCCAGCAGATGCGTTTTGTGTAGTTCTTTGTACTTCTCGTAGCCAGGGATCCACTTGGGGGGCTTCGTTCTCCCTCCCGTCATGTCGGACTCGAGCCGGGCTTGCATGCCGGTGGCCCGGCCGCCCGGGCCAGGTGCGCCGTACTGGACGCGGCCGCCCCAGGTGACGTCGGCCTCGTCGCAGGGCGAGAGCCCGAGCGGATCGCACTGGGTGTTCGGGTTGTCGACGTAGGTGGCCGGGTTCGGTGCAGGGTCCACGCCCAGCGGGTCCAGCGTGAGGTAGCGACCCGTCTCAGGGTCGTAGTGCCGGAAGTAGTTGTGGTGCAGACCGGTTTCGGGGTCGTAGTACTGGCCCGGGAAACGCAGCGGGGTGTAGGCCGTCGCGTCCTGGTTCCAGGCAGTGGTACCCCAGAGCGTGGCCCGGGCCCGCCAGGCGACGTGGCCGTCCTCGTCGATGAGTTCGGTGGGGGTGCCGATCTGGTCGGTGACGATGGCGAAGAACCGCTGATCGATGACGTGCTGCGGCGCCTCGGCCAGGGACTTTGTCTCTGTCTGGGAGAGGGGCGCCAGGCCGTCGTGGTCCCAGGTGAGAGTGATGAGTTCGGTGGAGCCTGCGACCTGGGTCGACTGCTCGGTGAGGGTGCTGCCGTCCCAGGTGAACCGGGTGTCCTCCTCGACACTTCCGTCGGTGGCGAGCCGCTGTTTGGCCAGGCGGCGTCCGAGCGGGTCGTAAAGGTAGCGCCACCGGATACCGTCTGGGGTGGTGACGAAGGTGAGGCGGTCCTCGGCATCCCACGCATAGCGCCAGATGTCCGGTTTACGCGAAAGGCGGTGCTTGCGCCGCTGGATGGTGCGCCCTGCCGCGTCGTATTCGAAACGGGTGTAGCCGGCGTTTGTCAGGCGTGTTCCCTGGTAGGTGCGCTCGCCGCGGGACTGGCCTGCGGGGTGCTGGTCCGGCCAGGAGGCGTGAACCTGATTGCCCGCCTCGTCGTAGGCGTAAGTCTCCCTCCAGTTCGCCGCACTGACGGTGGTGACGCGTCCGGCCTGGTCGAGTGTGAAGGTGCGGTGGCCGGTGTCCTGGTCGGTGATGGCGGTCAGGTGCCCGTCTTCGCGGTGGGTGAAGGTCCGCTGGATCCGCGGCCGGACGGTGCCGGGGACGGTGAGGGTCTGGCCGGCCAAGTGGTTCTGCCCGTCCCAGGCGAAGGCGAGCGTGAAGCGGTCGCCGAGGCTGCGCTGGATTTCACGGCCCACGGCGTCGTGCTGGAGGGAAAAGACACGGCCCGCCACAGTGAGGGCGTCATAGTTGCCGCAGGTGTCGTAGGAGTAGGTAGTCGTGATGCCGGCGGGCGTGGTGCGCCGGGTGCGGCGTCCCGCAGCGTCGCAGGATGTGGCGAGAGTATGGCCGTTGACGGTTTCCGCCACGAGGCGGCCCACAGCGTCATAACGGAACTCGAGGACGGCCTCAGGGCTGGCGGCCCGCAGCAGGCGGCCGCACAGGTCGTTCTCGAACACGGTGACCTGACCGTCGATGGATTTCTCGACCATCTGACCGATGGGGTCATAGCGGTAGGTGACGGTCTGCCCGGCGGCGTTGTTGTTCCGGGTGAGCCGGCCGCCCGCGTCGTATGCATAGGCCCTGGTGTGACCGTCGAAGTCGCTCTCCCCGACGAGTTGCCCGGCGATGTCGTAGTGGTAGGCCCAGGTCAGTCCCTGCGGGTTGATAACGGCGGTCAGCCGCCGCTCGGTGTCGTAGGTGAAGGTGAGGCGCGTGCCGTCCGGTCCGGTCTGGGCCGTCAGCAGGTCGAAGTGGCTGAACTCGGAGCGGACCGTCGCACCGAGCGGATCAGTGTGGCGCACGCAATTGCCCTCGCCGTCGAAGGCCCAGGTCTCAGTCGTGCCGTCCGGGCGGGTGCGGGACAGGAGCTGGCCCTCGACCGACCACGTCAGCCGGGTCTGCCCGCCTGCTGGGCCAGTGGTGGTTACGACCCGTCCGAAGGCGTCATAGGAGTGGTGGCTGACCGCGCCGGCGGGGTCAGTGACCCTCACAGGCAGTCCGGCCGCGTTGCTGATGGCCTCCACACGCTCGCCGAGCGGGTTGGTGACGGCCTGCACCGAGCCGCGGGGCCCGATGGTGTAGCGCGTGGTGTCCCCGTTGGGGTCGGTGAGGGCGGTGCAGTTTCCCGCCTCGTCATAGGTGTACTGCCATATGGTGCCGTCGGGCAGCTGGACGGCGGTGGTGAGGTGGAGGTCGTTATAGGTGAAGCGGGTCGTGCCGCCATCGGGCCGGGTGACCTTCACCGGCATGCCCAGATCGTTGTTTTCCAGTCTCGTGGTGTACCCGAGCTGATCTGTCGAGGCGATCACGTGCTGGTGGGCGTCGTACTCCGTGATGACGGTGGCACCCAGCGGATCGGTCTCAGCCACAACCAGGCAGTCGTCGTTGACCACGTACCGCCAGGTGGCGCCGCCGGAAGTGGTGACGGCGGTGGTGCGGCAGTCCGGCCAGCCCTCATCGATTCCGTCATAGGTAAAGGTGTTGGCGAGGTGACCGGCCTCCCCGCCCTGGGCGACGCAACGGTCCTGCTCGTCGTAGCGGTAGTAGTAACGGCTGTGGTTGGTGTCCTCCCACGATGTGACCCGCAGACGCTCGTCATAGGTCAACTGCAGCGGCAACCCGGCGGAGTTGGTGACCTCGGTGAGGTTGCCGTCGGTGTATCCGTACCGCTTGATCACGGTGTCGGAACCGTCCTCGCCCGCACCCGCCAGGCTCAGGGCAGTGACCCGTTCATCCTCGACTGCGAGGACCAGGTGGTAGCCGCCACTGTGGCGGATCGCTAGCGGGGTGCCCTCGGCGTCGTAGTCGAAGTCAACGGTGTTGTGGTTGCGGTCGGATATTCGCCTCAGGAACGCCACGTCGTCAACAGGTGGCGCGAAGTAGCGGCAGTGGCCGGCGACGGGGTCGGTGAGGCGGTAGCCGCCGTCGTCGAGACGCTCCAGCGGCCATCGGGGACCGCCGTCAGGCAGTACGGATGCATCCGAGCCCTCAGCATGGGGGTAGGCCAGGAGCATGCCGTCCTCGGTGACGAAGACGACGCCGTCCTCGTCGACTTCGAGGCGCTGGTCGAGGGTGGAGGTCCAGGTGGGGCCGAACCAGCCGCCGCTGCGGTAGCCCGAGGCGACCCGGCGTGTGAAGACCAACGGCAGGGTGCCGGGCAGCATGACATCGGCCGCGGCCAGGAACATCTGGCCGGTGGCCACGTCCACCGGGTCGCCACAGCCCTTGACCTTGCTCTTGACCCGGCTGTACGCGCCCTTCGCACCGTCCTTCAGCGCGGTACGGGCCGACTTGAAGCCCTTCAGCCCACCCTTGAGACCCTTCAGCCCCTTGCCGAGCTTGGCGGCGGTAGTCAGGCCCTTCATGCCGGGAACGCAGTCCAGGGCGGCGAATGCGACATCCATCAGGCCTGCTTGGCCTTTTCGGTACTTGTTGAGGGTGTCGGCCAGGACGATGGCTCCGGCGACGATGACAATCGCGGCGAGGATCGGCCCGCCAACGATCATCGCGATGATGCCGACGACGGC
Source organism: Streptomyces huasconensis (assembly GCF_021028635.1). Taxonomy (NCBI): domain Bacteria; kingdom Bacillati; phylum Actinomycetota; class Actinomycetes; order Kitasatosporales; family Streptomycetaceae; genus Streptomyces; species Streptomyces huasconensis. Next base: position 8,219,633 of record NZ_CP086119.1, on the reverse strand, counting down.
GACGACGACCTTGCACACCGCAACGATGGTGTCCCAGTTGTCGGAGACCCAGTCCCCGACCTCCTCCCACCACTTGCGGTTGGGGATCCCCGCGTCGGACGCTTCGTCGATCCTCCGCTTCGCCGTCCCGGCGGCCTCCTGACGCATCGTGCGCGCGTCCTCGGCCATCTTCTTCGCCGCGTCCAGCGAGCTTTTGGCGGCATCCACATCACCCTGCGCCGACTTCTGAGCCTTCTCGGCGGAGGCCGCGTTGCGGGTAGCGGCGCGGACCTTCGACTCATCCGGCTTCGGCACATCCTTGCCCGAGCCCTTGTCGTCCTTGTACTTGTCGGCCTCTTTGCCCGCCTTCTCCACCCAGGAATCAGCCGACGACAGGCTGGACTTGGCGGAGGCGAGATCGGCCTGCGCCTCGCGTCCCTTCACCAGCGCCTTGTCCGCCAGGGCCTGGGCGCGCTCCAGCTCCGGCCAGTACGCGGCCAGCGCGTCACCGGCCATCCCGTAGGACTTCTTGAGCTTCTTCAGCTTCTCCGGCGCCTTCTCGAACTTCTCCGTGAAAGCGTCGGCCGTCTTGCCCGCCCACCGCAGGATCGCGTCCTCGCCCGCCATGCCCTTGATGTCACGCAGCACCTTGCCGACATCATCGGAGAAGTCATGCAGATCCTTGGCCAGCTTGCGCACCCGGTCGGGATCACCCGGCGTCGGATCCTTGTCCAGATCCAGGACATGCCAGTCCTTCGGGCGGTGTGCCACGTGCAATCCCCCGTTGTATCAGCCCTTTGCGATCAGGGCACCTGCTGTGGTGATGTCAGTTCAGCGGTTGATGGACTGGATTTCCTGGACGTTGATGTCCTGGGTGGCCTCGAAAGTGCCGTTGGGCAGGTCGCCCTTCGCTCCCCCGGTTCCCCTCCAGGAAATTTCCCAGGTGACGGAGGCCTTCAGCTGGTAGGGCTCACCGCCAGTGGCGCGGAGGTAGGCGATACCGCACGGCGGTTCCTGCTGAGATGCACCCTTGGTGTAGGGGGCGCCGACGGAGCCGTCCTCGTTGACCGGACAGTCGCCGGAGGCAGGAAAGGTCTTCGCGTCACTCGTGCCCGGATCCAGATGCAGCGTCACCGGCTTGGCAGTCGTCACCGCATACAGGTCGGTGTGGGGCAAGGAGGCGCGCACTGTGACGTCCTTGAAGACGGCCTTGTCCAGCCACACCCAAGTGGGCAGGTTCACCGTCGACTTGCCCTGCGGCTTGAGCTCCACTTCGGTGTCCGGGACCCGGATCTTGTCGTAGGCGTAGGCCGCGAGCACTTCGGGGGTGGGGGCGTTCGGGTCGTCGGGGACGGTGCCGGCCTTCTGCCAGAACAAGTTCTTCGAACAGTCCAGGATTTCTGGGTCGTTCGCGCGGTCCTCGCGGGCCACTGCCCGCCAGAACATGCCCTTCTTGCCGACGTTGTAGTTCTTGGTCGGAGTGTCGGTGAAGGTGGCATCGCCTTTGTCGAACGCGTCGACGAGGAGGTCCTTGCCCCAGCGGCGCCCGAAGTTAACGGAGAACAGGTCGCCTTTGTTCATCTTCTCCGTCGCGTCCTTGAGCTGTCGCGAGGTGGCAAGCGGTTCGTACCAGCAGGCCGGGGGCTTCCAGTTAGGGTCGACAGCGGTCAGTCCGCCAGCGGACGGCTTAACCGTGCCACCGCCGGACTGCGTGACGACGATGCGGGTGCGGGTGACCTCGGCCCCCAGTTCCGTTCCGCTGGCCGTGCCCTTGGCACTGTCCTTGGCGGGCGGTTTGGCGCCCTCTCCCGGGTCCGTTCCCCAGGCGAAGGCGGCCGATGGTGTAAGCAGCGTGATCGCCAGGGACGCTGCGGTGAGCGTCACCGCGCGAGGGGGCGGCGTCCTCACTTGCAGGCTCCTCGCTCCGTCTGAACCATCGTGGTCTTCCAGACGCCGTCCTTGGTCTTGCGCAACTTGGTGCGGTAGAGCACAAGGGCGTCATCGGCGAGGGTGGCGGTGACCTTGCCGGTCTTGGTGTCCTTGGTGGATCCCTTGCCCTCGTCCACGCAGTAGAAGAGCGTTCCGGAACCGTCCGGGCTGATGCGGGGCTGCGGCTGGAAGACCCGGCCCTTGCCGATCAGGACGAGGTTCTTGTCCGTGAACCCCTTGATCCACTCGGTGCCGGTGCGCAGCGCGTCGCTTTCGCTGTAGAAGGTGAAGGCGTCGTCCTGCGGGTCCTTGTTGTTGATCGCGGCGTAGGAGGCACGGAGTCGTTCCTTGCCGTCGTTCAGGATGGCCTGGAGTTTCGGATCGCTGTTCGTCCAGCCGTCGAAGGTGACTTGGAAGGCCTTGGGCAGCGTGATGTCCGGTCGCTTGGCTGCACCCGGCTTCGCCGACGGGCCGGCGGATGCCGAACTGTCCGTGTCTGCCCCGGCACCCTTGATCTTGTCGGGTGCGTCGTCGTCACCGTCGCCCGAGCTGCAGCCGGTCAGCAGCAGTGCGGTACTCGCGGTGATGGCGACCGCAACGGACAGGAAACGGCGAGTCACGTCTGAACTCCTGGGAGGTGTGGGGTTTGTGGGTAGCTGACGCTACCTGCGGTGCAGATGGTTTCACGAGGGTTTTCCCCCGCCCGAAGCCGGGGTCGCAGAGTGGCCGAGAACCGTCGCGTCCCAAGTGCACAACCCGCTCATCACCACTCGGACGGGACAACAACGTTCCAGAAGCGAACGACTCAGCAGGCCGTGTCAGTGAGAACCGGGCGAGACCGGCTGACGATCTGGTAGCGGTCGTCCTGCGCCCACTCGGTGGTGCTCGCCTCGGCGGGGACGGGCCGTCCGGCCAGGCGGGAGTGGCGGAAGATCTCTCCTGTGCCGGTCCACTTCACCGTGGTCCGCCAGCCGTAGTCCATCCAGCGTTCGGCGGCCTTCTCGTAGCGGGGCCGGTGAAGCCGTCACGGCGCGGAGCCTCCTCGATCCGCCGGTCGGTCTCCAGACGGGCGGCACGGGGCCGACGGCTGTTCTCGGGTAGAAGTGGTACCCACCAGGGCCTGTTCAAGACTCATCAGACCGGCCGGCCCAAGCTCCGCCGACTCCGGTTCCTAGCCCGGCGACCTTCCGGCGGTGCTTCTCTCCTAGCCTTATCCGGCACATTCGCTCCCTCGCGTCGGTCACTGTCCCGCGGCTCTCGCCCTTGCCTCACGCACGAGGTCTTAGACACGCCCCATGGATCTCCCCCACCTCGGAGGCGCCTGTCTTGCCGCTACTCTCCATGATTCACATCACGCGGGGGCAGTCGGCGGGTCAGCCGCTACAGCATCAACGACCACGGCAGGCAGCCTCCCAGGCTGACCAACACCCCAATACACGCTCGGAGTTGATGTTGAATCCCCTGGAGCGGAACCAGCCACTGCTCGGCGCACGTGCCGCGATCATCCTGCTGCCCGGTGTCCTTGCCGGACTCGGTGCGGGCATCCTGACCGTCCTGGACAGGAAGAGTCCCGTCCACGGCGTCCTCGCCGACGGAGCCGCCTTCGCCGCAGCGGATCCCATGCAGTACTTCTGGGAGCAGTTCTAGTGAGACCACGCGAAGGCGATCTGGTATCGCAGTTCCAGCGCGTGGCCCGGGCAGCGGGGCGGGTCAACCCCCCGTTGCCCGGGGCTGCCCTGCGAAGCTGGGACGAAGTGGTGAAGCTGTGCACGGAGGGCTACGACCTCGACGTATCCGAATACCTCAACGACCTGTCCATCCGCGAGCTGCTGCAGCACGTCATCGATGACCCGGTCGTGCGGTCGCTGCCTGAGTACTCGTGGTTCTCAAACGAACTCTCCCGTATCGACGAGGGGTTTCGAGCACTCTTGCAAGATGGCCCGTCGGTTCGGCCCAATGAGAGCCGCTGGTGGTTCCGCTCACTCCCAGCACGGGGACAGCAGGAGTTCGCGGACGATGTGCTGGAGCGGTACGGCGTCGAGCTCGAAGTGATCGAACCGGACGGCTGAAGGCCTCTCTGTAGGCATCCGTTTGACGGCCGCGGGCGGGATACTTCTGCCCGCGGCCGTTGTCTTCCGGCATACGTCAGACCGCCCGCTTCTTAGGAAAGCTCCCAGGGCAGCAGTCAGGCCAATGAGCTGTTGGCATGTAGTCAGCGCGGGCGCCAGGTGCGTACCTCGAGGTGGTTGATGTGCGCGTCTGGGTTGATGCGGCCGCTCTCCGCGAGCCATTGGTGGACCGCAGCGGTAACGTCGCCGCCTGCCGCGTCCACCCGCCGGGCGAAGTCGGTGGCGTCGAAGCCGCCGGTGGCGGCTGAGCCGTAGGAGCGTTCTTCGGTGTGGTCGGCGCGCTGGATGACGTCGCGGCGGATGCCGGGTGAGTCGGTGCGGCTGCCCGAGGCGTGGAGGTAGCCGGTTTTGGCGAGGCGGACGGTGAAGGCCAGGCGGAGGTTCTGGCGGGCTGCTTCGGCGATCAGGGGGCGCAGGCGGGTGGAGCCGGAGGCGATGGCTTGGGCACCGACGCGGCCGGTTCCGGTGCCGGTGGGGGTGATGAGGACGGCTTTGGTGCGCACGCGGGCGCGGTTGCCGGAGGTGGTGGTGCGGCGGGTGATGTGGGGTGCGGCGAGGGCGGCGAGTTCGTTGGTGTCGGTGATGCCAGCGGTGTGTACGGCGGTCAGGACGTGGGTGAGGGCGGGGACGAAGGCGGCGCCTTTGTTCTTTGTGTAGAACTGGGAGACCAGGGAGGGGTCACGGTTGATGATGCGGGCGATGTCGCGTTTGGTGTAGCCGGCGGCTTGGAGCTGGTCGGCTAGTTGGGCGGCTTCGTTGAGTTGCCGCGGAGGGCTGGGGCGGCGGGTGCTGGGTGGCATCAGGCCCCCGTGGTGGTGTGGGTGAGGGCGGTGCGTCCGGCGTCACGCAGCGCGAGGAGGTCTTCTTCGCTGGTGGGCGCGGTCAGGGGGCCGGTGAGGTGGCCTTTGAGGAGGTAGTCGCCGGGCTGGTGGTGGTAGGGCCAGTTCTGGAGCTGGGTGAGGTAGAGGGCGTCGGTGCGGAAGGCGATGACGCTGCCAGGTGGGGCGTGCAGGGCTCCGGCGTGAGTGTTGTCGTCGCGGTGGCGTTGGGTGAGTAGGGCGGCGCGGGCGCCGGACCAGATGGCAGCTGCCCATTCGGGGTGTGCGTTGGGGTCGCGGGAGAACCCGGTGGGCTTTTGCCAGGTGATCAGGTCGTCGTCGAAGCCGATGATTTCGGCGTCTGCTGGGACGTCGCGCTCCAGGTGGCGGGGAGTGGTGCCGGTGACCGTGCGGGGGCGTTGGGCGAAGGAGCCGATGCCGTACAGGAGGATGGCGCGTACGGCGCGGGAGGCGAGGTGGGCGGCGCGGGATTGCTGGGGGTCGGTGTGGAAGTGGGCCTGGGTGGCGAGGTTGGTCCAGGCGTCTTTGAGTTTCTTGGCCCAGTCGTCCAGGGGTTTGCCGTCGTCCCACAGGATGCCGTCGAGGATTTCGACCTTCCATGGGGTGAGGGGGTTGGTGAGGGCGGTGTGGATTTCGGGGCCGCCGGCCCAGGTGGTGAAGGTGGTGCCGGGGGCGGCCGGGTAGTGCCATGCGCGGTCGCCGGGGGCGGGCGCCGGGAGGAGGCCGACGTGGTTCCAGCCGTCGGGGACGGTGACGCGGACGTGCCAGTGGCCGCATCCGTACAGGGCGCGCATCTGTTCCTTCTCGCTCCAGGCGGCGAAGGTTGGGGCGGTGATGCGGCGGGGGGTGCCGACGGGGGATTTCCAGGTGTGCTTGGCGTAGGCGAAGGTGCGGTCGTACTCGACGAGTTGGGGCAGTTGCTCAGGGACGCGGGGCGGGGTGAGCAGTTCGTTGCGTCCCTGTCCGGCGGTGGTGTGCAGCAGGCCGCGCAGTTCCTCCGACAGCACGGGGAAGCCGTCGGACCACTGGCCGCGGGTGGGGATGGTGCGCGTCCACAGGTCGCGGCCGGTCTGCGAGGGGGAGCCCATGAGGACGGCGTCGCTCCAGTGGCGGCGCAGGGCCTGCCACAGCAGCACGAATGCGTCGCGGACGGTGTGCGGGTCGTCTCCGTCGATGTCGAACCACTCCCCCACCGAGCGGATCTCCACGTGGCTGTCGCCGATCTCGCGCTGGTAGCGGCCGACGGGGTTGCGGGCGTGGACGAAGTGGCCAGCCATCCGGTCGCGGCCGCGGCCGGTGTCGGTGCGCCAGCCCGGTGTGGGCGCGTTCAGCCAGGCGGCGACCGCGTCGCGCAGGTAGGGGTAGCGGTCGGTGTCGCGGTGCCAGGGGTCGCCGGCGGTGATGTAGATCCGTTCCACGCCCTTGGGGAGGGTGTGGAAGACGGCGGTGAGGATGTCCGCGGCGGAGGCGGCGCCGAGGTCCAGGTGGTGGGTCTCGTTGCGGTGGACCAGGATGCCGGTGTTGGTGTCGAGGAAGACGGTGGAGCGGGCCTGCTGGGTGAAGTTCGGCCGGGTGGATGCCAGGCCGGGCGTGTGGGTGAACCAGGTATCGCCTGCGGTGCCTTCGGCAATGGCGGGCAGGCTGCGTGGCGTCTGGGGTTCTGCAGGCGGAGCCGGGGCTGTGGCTTCGGCCGGGGTTGGTGAAGCAGGGCGGGGATGTTCGGTGCTCTTGGCGGGCGCTGCGGCTTCGGGTTGCGGGGCTGGCTTGGGGCCGGTCTCGTCGGCGGCCGTCGTGATCGCCTCGGAGGGGGCCGGGGACTGCGGCGCGGTTTCGCTGTCTGCTGCCAGGCGGTCGGGGGCCAGTGCCGGGGCAAGGGTGACGACGTCGGCCACGCTCAGCCCGGACGCCGGGGCGATCCGCTCCGCCTTCGCCTTCTCGTAGGCGGCCAATTGGACGACTCGCTTGTCCCGGTCGCTCTCCAGTCTCGTCAGTTCTGCCCGGGCCTTTTTGATCGCATCCCGCACGGTCCGCAGCTCGGTGAGGGCGGCGCTGTAGCTGTGGGCGTCCATCGGGGCTTCCTTGTCCGGCCGGTTTCAGTCGGCGGTGTGCGTGGTGACGTAGGCGATGGCCCCGCCCGATTGAGAGGCGAGCCGGGTGCCCAGGAGAAGTCCGGCGAGCCGGCGGTCGCCGTCCTGGCCAGAGGTGATCACTGTATGCGGGGCGGCGAGGTCGGTGACGTATCCGGCCAGGCGGGCATCGGGGAAAGCGTGGCGGCCATCGGCGTTCTTCTCCCACCGCTCGAGCCCGGTCAGCACGGCTACCACATAGCCGGACAAGGTGACCGGGAGTACTCCCCCGGCTGCGACGCTCGCCGCGTCGCACCGCCACCAGCCCCGCAGCGCCTTGATAAGGGCATCGGGGGTGAGGCTGGCTGCGAAGCCGATCCAGTCGCGGTCGGGGTCCTCGGAGGGCTGGGCGGTGTCCACGCGCAGGACGGCTATCTCCCTGGTGTCCAGTTGCTGCAGCGGGGCAGTGCGGCGTGCGCTGAGGGCCTGGACCGCACTGAGGGGAATCATGACTCGCACTCCGCGGCGGGACAGCCCGGGAAGCAGTCCGGCCCGCACAAGACGTCTGAAGGTCGTGATGGCACAGCCGAGTTCTTCGGCTGCCTGCCCGGTCGTCAGCAGCAACCCCTTCAACCTCCATCCCTCATCTGATATCTGATTTGGCATGCAGGTTACTCAGTGGGTGAGGGGGCGTCAAACCGCTACCGGCAGCGCCGCCGCAGAACACGCACCGGGCGGACGGTTCGGCCTGGCCGCCTGCTAGCGCTCGTCAAGGCCCGCAGGTGCGGCCGCCGACCGCGGCGGCCGCACCGACGACGGTGGCGACGCCCCTGCCTGATGCGAGGATGCGAACCTCGTCACTCCAGAGCAGCCCGCCGGCGTCCACCACCCCTGGGGCAAAGGTCACCACTGCGGCGACGGGGAAACCGTCAGGGCGTGAGGCCGCAGGAGCCGGCGGCCAACGGTGGGGCTGACCTCGCTGTGGCCGGCCCGCACAGCGCATCGAGCGGATCTTCGCCAGATCTTCCCCGCCCCTCCGAGGGGGCGGCCGGGTGGTGCAGCAGGCCGGGCGCGCGCCCGCAGCCGCGCCAGTGCGTCCTATCTGATTTTTCACGCGGCAGCAGACGGTGTATCAGAAACCTTTCAGGCAGGACCGATCATTTTCGATCACGCCTGGCCGCCTTTCGGCTTTGGGCAGGCTTATTCGAGCAGATCCTTGCATTCCAGGGTTATTTCGCACATCGATACGGCTGGATCTTCGGTTAAGGCCTCACTCTATTGGCCGCGCGATCCATGAGCACGCTAGGGTCACGGCGAGATAGGGGCCCTGGACCAAAGGATGGCACCAGCAGACCAGGACCCCTTCGCATTTTGACCAGCCGTCAATTCTGTAAAGGGAGAACGATGACTGACCCCAATGTCGCCCGGGGCACCGTGGTGTCCGGGACGCGTCTGGACGGTAGCAATGCCGACCGGCATTACGCACGCTTGCGTGCCCTGGTTGTCACGGTCGGCCTGGGCCCCGTCGTGGTGCTGGCTCTGCCCTTTGTCCTGCCATCCGCCGGCCAATGGACCGCTGCCGCATCTGTGGCGTTCGCCGCGGTCGCGGCGGGAGCAGCGCGCACTTCGCGGGTCGAATTCCTCTGGGCACGACGGGACTGATCTCCATTCCGGGTGGCCGGCCTGCGAAAGCCGCCGTCGGCCACCCGGAGCCCGGTGTTCAAAAGCGTCGGCGGTGCGGTCCGCCCGTGGGGGATACAGGAGAGGGGTTTCGAAGGTGCCTACTGATCTGTCGCAGCCGGAGCGGTGTCCGGTTTGTGAGGGCCCGATGGTGCAGAACACCGGGGCCGGGCGGCGCCGCCGCTATTGCAGCACCGCCTGTCGTCGGCGGGCCCAGCGCAATCGGCAGGCACGCAAGGCTCCGGTCGTCGCCGTGCAGGGGCCTGTCGGCACCGCGGTGGCGGCCGAGGTCCGCAGGCTGGCCCAGCAGTTGCTGGACAGCGAGATGCGCCAGGAGGAGCTCGGCACGCTTTTGGAGAGAGCCGAAGCAATCCGCCGGGAGCTGGATATCTATACCGCGGCTGCGGTGCAGGACGCCCGCCACCGGGGTGAGAAATGGGAATCGGTAGCTAAGGCCGCACACGTAGCTCCGGAGACAGCACGGGCACGGTGGGGACCCGAGCGGGTGGCCCGGATGATGGATCTCCACGCCAACGAAAAACGGGCCGCGCCCGCCCGGTGGCGTGGCTTGCAGACTGCCCGGCCTGCCGACGGACCCGAGGACACGGCCGACGACCTTGGCGGTGAAGTGGTCTCCCCCGCCAGCCAGCTGGCGTCAGCCCTGACGCAACTGCAGACGGTCAGCGGCCTGACAATCCGGGAAGTGGCCGACTCCACGATGCTCTCGCCGTCGTTCATCTCCCGCGTCCTGTCAGGAGACCGGCTGCCCACCTGGGACCTGACATGCTCTCTGGCGATCCTCTTCGGTGCTGACCCGGCCGAACTGCGCGTGCTGTTCGAAGCGGCCCACGGCATGACGGCGCACGGGCGCCAGCCCGTTGCTGCCGCCATCGCGCAGTTGCACGCTGCCGTACGCGGGCTCTACCTGGCGGCCAAGTCACCCCCTGCGGAACGGATCGAACGCCTCAGTGCGAAAACGGTGAGCGCGCTGCAGGCGCGTCGCGTCCTGGCGGGCATCGACGTGCCGGAATGGGAAGTGCTGGCCTCCCTCGTGTGCGTGCTCGGGGGCCGTCCGCTCGATTTCAAGCCGTTGTGGGAGGCAGTGCATTACACGTTCCTGATGTGCGACGACCCCCGCCTGCCGGAAGGCAGAGCGCACATCGTCGTACCGGAAGAGGAGCCGTGAACGGGCCCCGCCCTGTCGACCGCTGCCCGGAGGCGGCAGCGGTCAGCGCAGGGCCGCACACCCGTATTCGCCCGTCACAGGACCGGACCCAGCGCACCGCGCTGACGGCTTATACAGCCTTCCGTGAACGCCACTACGAGCCGTATCTGCAGTACGCGGCGCTGCGCATCGGCCGGAGCGCCGCGGCCGAAACGGCCGTCCTCGCGGCGTTCACCGAACTGGCGGTGTCCTGGACCGCGATCCTGGGCGGCACCGGCCCCGCCGCCGCAGCCTGGCGCATTCTGCACGACCACGTCGACCGCGCCCTGGGACGTGGCCCGGCCACCGTCCCGGCCAGTCAGCTTGTCCAGACACTGCAGCACGATGCGCACTTTCTGCACGAGCAGATGCAGCTGAGCCCCGAGCGCATCGCCGAGGTGCTCGGGGTACGCCCGGGCGACCTTCCTACTCTGCCGCCGCGCTCCCCGCAGGAGTGAGTTCCGGCCGTTGCCCAGCGTGCCTCCGCGGCCTGTCCCTACACTCCGTCGATAAGGGAGCACGCCCTGAGGGCGTGTGGGGGCAGGAGGGAATGCGCGTGAGCTTGCCGTACGGGGTGGACGTGACGATTCCGAGTGTGGCCCGCATGTACGACAGCCTCCTGGGCGGGCAGGACAACTACCCCGCGGACCGCGCGGCCTGCGAAGAGCTGCTGCAACACGTGCCCAGCATGCGGGAACTGGCCTTGAACAACCGGGAGTTCCTGCGCCGCGTGGTGCAGGTGCTCGCAGCTGAATACGGCATCCGGCAGTTCATCGACCACGGCTCGGGACTGCCTACGCAGGACAACGTCCACGAGATCACCCAGCGGGTGGACCCTGCCAGCCGGGTGGTCTACATCGACAGCGACCCCATCGTCCGCACGATCGGCGGCGTGCTGCTGGCGAGCAATGAGAACACCGCTGTACTCCAGGCGGACATGCGGGATACCGACGCCATCTTCTCCAGCGAACCGGTGTGCCGGCTCATTGACCCCACCCAGCCGGTAGCGGCGCTGTTCGTGTCAGTGCTGCACTGCATCCCGGACCGCGACCGGCCGGCGGAGCTCATCGCCCGGGTCGCCAACCGGCTGCCGCCCGGCAGCATGATGGTGGTCTGCCAGCTCGTCAGCGACTCCGCCCAGGTCCGCGACTTCGTCAGCCGTTTCATGGACGAGCAGACCCAGGGCCACTGGGGCCGGGTGCGGGAGAAGAAGGACGTGGCCGACTTCTGCGCACCTCTGGAGTTGATCGAACCGGGCCTGGTGGAGGTCTCCACATGGCGCTCCCGCCCGGACGACGTGCCCGCCCAGCTCAGCTGGGAATGGGAGGAGTACGGCGGAGTGGGCTTCGTCAGGCGCTGAGCCGGGTCGAACGCAAAGCTGGCCTGCCGCGCGTGGGTGTCAGCGCCAGGAAGCCAGTGCCTGTTCCAGCAGCGCCGGTGTCTGTTCGGCCGGGTTGGCCACGCCGCACAGGTTGTTCAGGATGGCCTGGTAGCGCTCGGACTCCGAGGGTTTCTCCCGGTAGACGGCTCCTTCGTACTGCTCGAGGTAGACCAGGTCGGGCAGGTATTCCGGGGTGAAGAACCGCAGGTGTACGACCGGGTGCCCGATGGCCCCGGCGGCGCCCACGCTCAGCGGTGCGATCTGGAGATGAAGCTGATAGGGCAACTCCTCCAGCAGTGCGAGCAGATGCTTGATCTGCCGGTACATCACCCCTGGCGTGCCGACCTGGCGGCGGAAAACCTCGGAGTCCATCACGGCCAGCAGGACCGGCGGTGTCTCGGCGCGGCGCAGCATCTCGACACGCTGCATCCGCAGGGCCACCCGTTCGGCGATGTCCCTGGCCGGCTTCGTCGGGTGGGCGGCTCGGATCACGATCTCGGCGTACTCCTCGGTCTGCAGCCAGCCCGGCACCAGTTGAGGTTCATAGGAGATGATGCGGCGGGCGGCCGGTTCCATGGCCAGCAGCGGACGCAGAGCCGGCGGTGCTGCATTGGCGTAGGGCTGCCAGACCTCCGGTTTGGCCGCTTCCTGGACCAGGTCGGCGATCCTGGCGCGTTCGAGCGGATCGCTCACGCGGTAGGCGTCGAGGAGCTGCTCGACCTCTGCTTGCTTGAAGGCTATCCGGCCGGTTTCCATGCGGCTGATCGTCGCTTCAGAGGTGTGGATGCACCGGGCGGCCTGTCGGGGCGCGATCCCGGCGTGGTCTCGGCAGCGGCGCAGGTGCCCGGCGAGCGCCTTGCGATGTGCTGCAGGCCCCCACTCCGGGCGGTGCTGGAATCCGAGGATCGACGGCGCCTGACGGTCGGCTGCCATACGGGCACTCCTATGGGACTGTTGAGAGCCTTGAGTATGGCAGCCGGAACTCACCCCTGTCAGCGAGTGGCCATATCTCTACTGTCGGTCACGCAAGGGTGAAGTCGAACTCGCCGTCCTTGACTCCACCGAGGAAGGCCTCGATCTCCCCACGGGTATAGACGAGGACCGGACCGTCGGGGAACCGGGAATTGCGCATCGCCACCTGCCCGCCGGAAAGACGGGCTACTTCCACGCAGTTGCCGTTTCCGCCGCTGCGACGGCTCTTATACCAGCGCGCCCCTTCGATCACGCCTGCACTGACACCGTTTTCCAACCGTTGCATATTTCACCGTGCCCCTCCGAGCCATACCCGACGCCGACAGGCACTCGTCCGTCGCGGTCGACAGCCGGGCCGACTGTCTGTACGAATATCCGGGCTCTGCAATTGCAGAGCCGCGCTTGCAGGAACGAGGAGCGGGCCGGAATAGTGACGGGTACGACGGCACGTCGTGCTATCAAGCACGGCACCAGTTCCGGGGGACGGACGATGACGCCACCACACGAGGGCACATTCCAGCCACAGTCCACACCTGCCGCGCACGAGGGCCGACGACGGCAACTGCTGTTCCTCGGCGAACCACTGGCCCCCACGCCCAACCTCGCCGTCCGTTCGGGCCTGGGCAGCACGCCCTTCGCCGCCCGCCGCATTCCCGTCGCCTCCCACCACTGCTGCTACATTGCGCGGCAGTTCACCCGGCAGACCGTGCGCCGCTGGAACCTGCACAGCATCTGCGACGACGCGGTCCAGATCGCCTCCGAGCTCGTCGCCAACGCCGTGCGCCACGGCCGGCCAGACACGGCCACAACCGACAGTGAGCAAGCTGGGGTATGGCTGGCTTTCACTCTGCGTCCGCGCACCCTGCTGTGTGTCGTACGCGATCCCAGCCAACTCAGCCCCAGACTCACCTCTCCTCAGCCATTGGCCGAACGCCACCGCGGACTGCCCATCGTGAACGCCCTCAGCCACACCTGGGGCTGGACCACAGCCCCCCAAGCCCAGGGAAAATCGGTCTGGGCACGCGTGGCACTGCCAGCGGCATAACGGGCTGGGAGTCAGCCCGGCACATCGGGGTACCGAAGACCGTCACGTTGTCAGGCCCCAGGGCCGAGGAGTTACGTCTGGGAGCGGTAGCGCGCCAACCGCTGGCGGAAGGCAGCGGGGCGGCCGGTGGAGCAACTGGCCCAGGCGCTGATGTCGCTGGCCGACAGTCGGGTCAGCGCCCGGGCCCGCCATCAGGTGCAGATCGAGCCCGGCGGAAGGCCAACTGGCGGTGCAGGCCTGCGCGCAGTGATCAGCCGGTGGCGGGTGCCGTCGGAGCGGTGGCGGTGTGTGCCTTCCACGGGCTGCGGACCTCGACGGCCCCCGGGCTTCTTGTCCCGATCGTCCCGTGCGGTGAGGATTTCGTATCCTCTGGGCCTCAGCAACCGGGCTAGAACTTTCTTGAGAAGCCACCCACGCAGGGCAGCCTCTATGATCGCTCCCGGACCTTATCCGCCTGGCGGCAGCGGCCCGTTGCAGGCACGCGAGGCCCCTGAGCTTGGTCCCTGCCTATAAAGACGGCCGCCCTACACCAGCTCTTGCTGTGGCGGCCTCGGAGGTTGACCCCATGGCTGTTGCCGTTGAGCCGCCTATCGGCATGCAGGGCACACGTTGTCGTCGTTGTCCTCGTATGGAATGTCGGACGGAGCAAGGTGGGTGGTTCGGCACGAGGTGCACAGGTCTCCCCCGCAGCTGCGACAGCCCACGTAGCGCCCGCCCGCGTACTCGTAGCGCCGCTTCTCGATATACGGGTCGTTGCAACTCTCTTGAGGTTCCGGGGCGGCCTCGGGGTATAGCGCTGCTACTTCGTAGGTGTCCTTCAGTTTGACCTGGCCCAGGTCTCGGCCTTCCCGGAAAGCACGTCGCCACTCTCCTTGCAGGTGCAGCTCGGCAGTGCCGCACACCCGAACGAGCGTCAGACCTTCGGTGTGTGCGTTGTAGGCCTTGGACCACAGATTGGCGAAGGCTTGTGAGCGGATGATGTGCATCCAGTCGGGGCGGCGCAGACCCCTGTTGAAGGCCGAATCACCTAGGGCGGAGACGAACTTGACGTACAGGGCCTTGACATACTCCAGTGTGACGGTGTCACCGTCGCCGAGGGCGCGGGCCCGGGCATCGCGCAAGGTGGTGCGGAACTTGTCAAGCAGGTTCTCGGTGGATCCGGACGTGTAGGACTCGTGGATAACCGGCGGGTCGCACAGCGCGTGCCGGGAACTCGATAGGCGCAGCAGGAGACGCAGGGTGGGTTCAGTGATCCAGACAGGTCCGGGCTCAAGGCGCGGGCCGAGGGGGTTTGGCAAGTAGGTGCCGTGTTCCCAAGCTGGCGGGGTGATGAGGTGGAGACCGGCACGACGCCGGTCGTGACGGCAAGGGTCAGCGGGTTGGAGCTGGCCGAGCGGAAGATGAGTCTTGAAGGCGGCCAAGTAGGCACCGCTGACGTCGAGTGCTGCCACCGGGTCCTTCTGTTCTGGCGCCTGCGGGCGCTGCCACTCGGGGCGCGCCTCCCAAATGCGGTCAGGTGCTTGCGGGGACAGCTTGCGGAGTATCTCGGGTAGTGCAGGGTGGCGGACAATGTCGTACCGGGCACCGACTCGGCACGCCTCGAGCAGACGCAGCGCGTCGGGAATTGCGCGTGCGGTAAGTGCTGCGATGGCTCGGCGCTGATCTCCGTCGTGGACAGTCAGAGCCGCGGCGACCGTCTCCCCGATCGGGTCCTGGCGGGTGCTGGAGTGTTGCGAGGCGCCTGAGCTTGAGTACGCGATAAGGCGCTCGGGTGTCGCGTCGGACCGGGGAGGACTGTGGGCCGGCGCGGTGGTGGCTGCCTCGGCGCACTCGGCAGCGGTGAGGTGTTGCGGATAGCCGTCCACTTGTTGGGTGGCCGGGCTTCCGCACAGCACGCAAGAAGCTTGCGGTGGCGAGATTTCGGTGGAGGTGTCGGCTGCCGGTTGGTTGGTGGGGTGCGGCTCGGCGGCGGCGCAGGTGCAGGCGCGAGAGAGGAAGTAGGCGTAGGCGTCGTGGGCAGCTCCCTGCGGTTCGGCGTGTCCCTCTTCCCACGCATGGAGCGTGGCGGGGCTGACACCGAGCGCGTGGGCTACTGCATCAGCAATGAGGTCGAGGCTGGTGCGCAGACGCCTGCGTTCAGCTGGCGCGGGCAGAGGACGGCGCGTGGCGAGGAGGTCGTCGATCGCGGGGTATCCGCTCATCATCTGGTCTTTCTCGATACAGCGGGGCGGCCGGGTTGCAAGGAGTGTTGGTGGCGTGGGCGGTGCCGCCCCTGTCTCAGGTCATCACCCGGAATCTCTTGTCGGCGCCGCTCACCAGGACTCGTCGGTGGTGCTGGTCCACCAGGGCGGGTCGGTGTCCGGGGCGGGAGGTGCTCGCCGAGGACTCGGACGAGGTGAGGTAAACGGGCGCGGCAACCAGGGAGTAGATGGTCTATGGCCGGGGTAGCCCGCCTCGCTGGCTTCTATCGACTTCCTCGCATTGTTGCCGTCGCGTACAGCGCTGCCAGGGGCGAATCTGTCACGGGGTAGTGAGCCGGCGTGTAGGCCAAAGATGAGGGCCAGGGCCGCGGTAGCGGCCTTGGTGCCCATCGGGCGGACGTGTCAACGCACGTACGGATCCGACGTGCCCTGGCACGGGTGACGTGTCGAACACGTCTCGAATTTAAGGCGGCTCGCAGTGCACCGTGATCCTTTCGGTCATTTGCCCGCATGGAATTGCCGGGACTCAACGCGTGTAGCACGACGTCATCCGCCGTCTGTCTTCCGGTTGCCGGGCCCTTGTCGGATGTCCGTCTCGCCGTTGGCCACCGGCGGGATGTTCGCCTCGTCGCGTTGCTTGCAGCACCATCGATGCAGGTTGCAGCACTCTTTTGCCGGGCAGGCTGCGAGCTCAGGCCCGCGTCTTCGCGGAGGGGCCGGGGCACTGTAGGGGCAGGGTCTGACAATGCGGCCGCGCGCGGCTGGTGCGGCGAGATGGCGTGAAGTTTCGGCTACCGCTCGGTACCAGACTGGACGCCGCATGCACTGCCCGGCAGGTGAGCCAGGATGCGTTCATGAGTCTCACCTCGTGCCTCAAGGACCCGATGTCGCCGATGTCGCGGTTCCTCACCGAGCATCTGCCGGACGTCGATGGTCTGTTGTCCGACTACCGCAAGCGCCTGGCCCGCTATCCGGCACCGGTGCACCCTCCTACCAGGGCGGGGCAGCAGCCGGAGTACCGCATGCTGGGCCACACGATCGACCACCGGCTGCGGATCAGCCTCGGAGCACCCACCGGCCAGCCGATCAAAGAAGGCCTCGTGCGGGCGGTCATCGACGACGGCGGCTGGCCGGACCCCGATGTCATCGACACGGTGCAGGCAGCAGGGGCGGTACTGCTGAAAGAACTGGAACAGTACGAAAGCAGCGACGGTCTGCCGTTGGCGCTCGACTCCGAGAGGGAGGAGCGTCTGGTACGGCTGTGTCACGTCGCCTCGAGCTTTGAGGCGATCTTCCGCCACGTGGGATGGGTTCGGGGCAACAGCCTGGGCTCCAGTCGGCCCGGAGCGACGCTGGACGAAATCGTCGATGCCGTGCCGCCCTACGTCACCGACGACATTGGCCAGCAGAAGGCGTTGGCGGCGCATCCCGGGCCCTTCGACGGCCTACGGCAGCTGCCCGCCGCGCAGCGCGTCTGCGGGCCCGTCTTCGACGGCAGCCCCCATGTGGGAGGAGCCGATGCCGACTTCATCCTCCGCGGCCAGTTGATCGACTGTAAGGCCACTATCCGCCCCGAGCGGATGGGCCGCGCTGAGCTCTACCAGCTTGCTGGCTACCTTTTGTTGGACTACAGCGACAGCTACTCCATCGAATCCGTGGGGCTGTATTTGTCCCGCCAGGGCGCCCTCATCGACTGGAACGTCGCGGACTTCCTTGGCTTCATGGGCGCACAGCTCGAGCTGCCCAATCTGCGCGCTGCTTGCCGGTACGCGCTCACTGACGGCGCGGCCGGCACACCCCCACCGCCGGAGGACCAGCGTCGACCGCTCCCCCGCTCGCGCACTGCACCGCCAGTCCAAGACACCCTCTTTGGCGACCTGGCCTGATCCACTGCGGGTACTCCAGCTGACCCTACGGCAGCTGACCAGCATGAATGGCAGCGAGTGGAATGGCCCTTGCCTGCCTCCCGTGAACGCTCAAGCCGACGGCCGTTGCACGACAGGAGCTGCTGGGCGCCCGGTCCAGGACGAGGAACTCACGAGAGCGAATGCCTTGGCGGGCATGCCCCATCGAGTGACGCGCAAGGTCCGTCACGAACGGTGTTATGCCGTGCTCAGAACTCATCATGTCTGATCCTGCTCCAAAGGCCGCGGCCGGTATGCGGCTGAAGGAAGGCACCACTGCGGCAAAGGCGATTGGGCGCAACCTGCAGCCGATCAGACGGAAATCCTGCCCGGTGATCCGGGCGGCGACAGCGCTCCCATCGGTGATGGCGCTGGTGCCGCTCTGCTTCCGCCTTCGTGTAGCCGCGCGCCTTGTTGGTGTGAGCGTGGCATGCGAGCCACGGCTCGCCGTCGCGGGTCCGACTGACGTCTCCACTGAGTGTGTTCACACGCCTGTCCCGCCTTCCAAGCGGTGCCCTTTGTTCCGATCGCCCCTGCATACATGAGAGTTGTTAGTGATCCCTCTGTCTTTCGAAGCACACCAGCAAGCTGATTCCCCACCGTCACTGAGCATCGGTCGTCGCTTCGCTGATCCGGCGCACATGACCGCACGGTTCATCCGCCCCGACGGCACCGAGTATGAACTGCCCTGGCTGGAGACAGCTGGAGAACAACGGCTGGAGGAGTGCCTGCCGGTACGCCGGTTCCCCGTCTGCAAAGGACGGCGTTCGGCGCCGGGTTGGTACTGGTCCGCGACCGACAGGCGCCTGGTGCACCACGGGTTCAAGGCCATGCGCACACAGCTCATGATGCTAGACCACGATCCGGTGGTGACGGCTCTGGCCTGCCGGCCGGTGGAGCTGACGTGGCGCGGCCGGGGCGGCAGGGCCGTGTCGCACGCGCCGCACCTGATGGCGCGTCTGGCGGACGGCAGCGGACTACTGGTGGACTGTGCGAGCCGGTTCGGGGCGGGACGGCGACTGGTTTGGCGGGCCGCCCACCTGGAGGTTGCTGCGGCCGCCGCAGGCTGGGCCTATCGTCTGATCGGACCGCCGCCGCCGGTGGTGGAGGCGAATGTGCGCTGGCTTGCCGGTTATCGGCATCCGCGGTGCGCGCAGGACCGGTTGCCGGACGTGGCCGAGTGTTTCCGGACGCCGACGGCGCTGGCCGAGGGGGTGCGGCTGCTGGGTGATCCGATCGCGGTGTGGCCGTCGGTGTTCCACGCGCTGTGGGTGGGCGTGCTGAGCGTGCCGCTGGAACGCCCGCTGCACGAGCGGACCGTCGCGGTGGCATGCGCGGAGGACGGGCGGTGAGCCAGCACCTGCTCAGGCCCGGCACCGGCGTGCGCTTCGGGGGCCGGGAATGGACCGTCACGGGTATCGAGGGAACCTCGGTGTCCGGTGCGCGGATCTGGCTGTCCGGGACGGAGAAGAAAGACGGGCAGGACACGCTGGCGGTGTTCGGGCTGGCGGAGCTGCTCGACCATGCGTCGTTCGAGCTGGTAGGAGGGCCGCCGCGTCTGCGGGTACCGCAGATGGGCCTGCTGTCGACGGTGTCCGAGGGCGAGCAGCGGCGTGCGTTCGAACTGGAGCGGCACGTCCGTGAGGTGGAGACGGGGCGCCCCACCCCGGACGGGACGGCGTCGGTGAGACCTGAGTACGATCCCGCATCCACCACGCTGGCCCAGCGTGAGCAGGCGAAGGCCGATGAACTGGTCGGGCAGGGCTGGACGGACGTGAGCCGGGCGACGGTGCGCAGGTGGCGTGCGCGTTACCGCGCCGACGGGGTGTGGGGGCTGGTCAAGAAGCGTCGCAGATCGGCGCGGCTGGTCCGCGCCGATCCCCGGGTGGTCGAGGCGCTGCGCGTCCTGCTGTCTGTGGAGGCTTCCCGCTCCCGGTCGCGAGGGTGGAAGACGCGGATGCGGGGGGAGGTGCAGTGGTGGCTGGACGAGCGCCACGGTGAGCCCAGCCAGCGGACGGTCGAGGTGCCGCCGCAGTCCACGTTCAACAGGCTCCTCGACACGGTGGAGGCATCCCTCGGGTTGCAGGGGACGGTGGCGCAGCGGCGTGCCCGCGCCGCCCGTCCGGTCCCGCCGTTCACCCCGACGCTGGCGCTGCGTCCGGGTGAGATCGTGATGCTGGACAGTTCGCCGCTGGACGTGTTGGTGGTCCTGGACGACGGGGTGGTGGGGCGGCTGGAGCTGACCATCGCCGTGGATGTGGCCATGCGCGGTCTGTGGGGGGTGCTGCGGCCGGTAGGGAGCAAGCTGACGGACGTAGCGGTGTTGCTGGCGCAGATGATGACGCCGATGGTGATGCGGCCCGGCTGGTCCGCGGCGCTGTCGATGGCCTCTTCGGTCGTGCCGTACGAGCGGCTGACCGGCATCGACGAGCGGGTGAAGGACGCGGCAGCCCGTCCGGTGATCCTGCCCGAGACGGTCGTGGTCGACCAGGGCAAGGTGTTCGTCTCCCCCGCTACCCGGGCCGCGTGCGAGAGCCTGGGGATCTCGCTGCAGCCGGTGCCTCCGGCCAACGGACCGGCTAAGGGCCATGTGGAGAGGCCCTTCGGTTCGATCAATTCGCTGTTCTGCCAGTGGCTGCCCGGTTACACCGGCTCGAACGTCAGCGAGCGCGGTTCCAAGGTCGAGCAGGAGCCGCTGTGGAGTGCGGCTGAACTCCGGGCCCTGTGGGAGGAGTTCCTCGTCCACTGGCACCACCGCCCGCACGCGGGACTGCGGCATCCACTGATGCCGAAGAAGGTTCTCACCCCGAACCAGATGTGGGCGGCGCTGCTGCCCGTCGCCGGATACGTGCCGGTGCCTTTGTCGTCGGACGACTTCGTGGAGCTGCTGCCGGTGCGCTGGCAGCCGATCACCGATGCCGGTATCCGGTTCGACTACCGCACCTACGACGGCAACTGCCTCAACGGACACCGCGGGCAGCACTCCGAGGTACTGGCGCAAAAGGGCCTGTGGGAGGTGCATTACAACCCCTACGACCCGGTCCGCATCTGGGTCCGGCTGCCGGAGGGCTTCCGTGAGGTGGCGTGGATCCACACCACCTCGGTCGCCCTCCCGTTCACACACCACGTCTGGGAACACATCTGCAAGGTGGTCGAGCGCACCGGCTCACGTGAGGAACACGAGGCCGAACTGGCCCTGGCCCTAGACGCCTTCCTCCGGCGGGCCGCAGGTAAAGAGGAACTGTCCACCGTGGAGCGGCGGGTGATGGCGAAGTCCCGCGCCTCTGAGACCACTGTGCCGGTGCCCGCGGGAGAGATCAACGTACTGGACGTGCTCGCCCCGTCGTTCGGGCTGGCCGGCGTGTACGCGGCGCCCGATCCCGACGACGAGACCCTGCCGGACGAGGACGAGGACGAGGACGAGGACGGGCTGGAGGCCGGCCATGTCCCGGGAGGGTCTCTCGTCCTCAGCGACCAGGACCTTGAGGAGGACCAGTGGCTGCCGTAACTGCTCTCGTAGGCGGCGACTTCTCCGACGGCGATGCCACTCCCGGCGCGGTCACGGACTGCGTCCGGTGGCAGGAGTACGTCTGCCATCTGCGAGTAACCGCCGCGCCGGTGGAAGACCCGTCCTGGAACCGTACGAGGCTGCTGGATTACCACTCGGAGTTCGTCACCCTCAAGACGCCCTCCATGGAGCGGGCGATGGCGGAGCTGAGAGTCACGCTGCTGGTGAACAACAAGCAGCCGGGCACCGCCCGGCGCGGATTGATCGTGTCCGGCCCGCCGGGGGCGGGAAAGTCGACCACGCTCATGGAACTCGGCCGATCCTTCGAACTGAGCGAACGGCGCCGCCGGCCGGGACTGGAGGGCTCCATGCCCGTGCTGTTCGCTTCCGTCCCGCCCACCTACACGCCCAGGAACCTGGCCAAGGTCCTCGCTCGGTTCGCCGGTATTCCCGTCCACGACCGGATGACCGAACACACCATCACCAACGCCGTGTGCCACGTCATGTTAGAGCGGGGTACCCGGCTGGTGTTCATCGATGACGTACACCTGCTCAACACCCGTACCCGGCCTGGCGCTGACACCTCCGACCAGGTCAAGACCCTGATGGAACGAGTACCCGCGACGTTCGTGCTGGCCGGTGTCAACGTGGAGGACTCACCGCTGCTGACAGGGCCCCGCGGTGCCCAGCTCGCCGCCCGCTGCAAACTCCTGCGCACTCCCCCGCTGCTCAACGGCACCCCGGAGCAGAAGAAGATGTGGCACTCGCTCCTGGGCGACATGGAGGGGGCGCTGCGGCTGGCCCGCCACCGGCCCGGAACCCTGGTGCGCCACGCCGCCTACATCCATCTCCGCACCGGCGGCGTGATGGCCAGTCTCTCCCTCCTCGTCAGGGAGGCCGCGATCCGTTCCATCCTGGACGGAAACCTCGCGATCACGAAGAAACAACTGTCGCAGGTACTCCTCGACGTCCAGGCCACGAACGCGGCGCGCGCCGCCCTGCGGCAACGCCCCGGCAGATGACCGGCGTGGCGGAAGGCCCCGCCCATGCCTCCCCGCCACGGGCCAGCCCAGCCCCCTGCCCGTGCCGACGGGCGCTGCTCCATGACCGTGCTCCATGCCCCGCCTTCACCCCCCACACACACCAAAGGACGATGCCGGTGCAACCCTCCGCCTCCACGCTTGTTCGTATCCCTCCCGTGGCGAGGGAACTGACCGGCTCCTGGTTCCGGAGGATGGCCGCCCCTTACGGTCTGCCCGCGCAGGACTTGCTGCGGGGCATCCTGAGCGGCGCGCACCGGGTGCAGGTGAGGGGCACCCCGGGCAAGGGACTGGAACTGTTCCTCAACACACCCGCGCGAACAGCCCTGGCCCGCTCCACCGGTCTTCCCCTGACCCGGCTCACCCGCCTGCTGCCCTCTCTCGCCGCCCCACACGGACGGCTCGCAGATGACGAGAACCTGCGGGCGGCCTGGTACATGCCAGGCGAGGCATGGGTGGGGACCTGTCCTGCGTGTACCGGGCGGGCCTGGCGGCCCGGACGACCGGTGCTGGTGTACCCGGGAACGGCCGGGCACGTCTGCCGACGTCACCGGCGCTGGCTCCTCGCACATCCCGGGAGGCCGGCGAGCATTCCGCTGGAGACTCTGCCCGAGGTCCTCACCGCTCACCGACACCACTCCGCGCTCGCACGGGCCCATCCGCACGCGGCGGACGTGGTTGCCCTCGCCGCGGCGGTGGTGTGGTCGTGGCAAGTACAAGGGTGGAGATCCGAGACGGTCTGGCAAGACCGTGTACACCGGCTGGCCGCAGCCACGGGATCCATACCGACGGCGGTGGTACCACACGCGCTGGTGTCCTACCCCGAGACGATCGCCGTGGCCCGGCTGCTCGGCGCTCGGCACTGGCAGCAGCAGTTGCGCCAAACCGCCGCAGCCAAAGGGGTAGGCGCCGCAAGAGAATTGCTGCTCCAGGAAATCAGCCGCCGGGCCGACAGGCCATGGCTCGCGGACTGGCTGATCGCCTACACCCGCACCAGGCCCAGGACAGCCGCACAAACCGATCCCCTCGAACAGTGGCTGCGCAGGCTCACCGCTGCGGACAGCCCCGAAAGCAACGGCTTGTGGGCGGTGCACGGGACAGCTGTACGGCCCAGCGAATACAGCCACCGCGTCGGCTTCCTCACCGACCGCCGCCCCCGCAGCCTCTGCGAAGAGGCCGGGGCGGCCTTCCTCACCGGTGGCTGGGAACCGGTGCCCTTGCCACGGCCCGAGCCGGCGCCCTGCCCGTGACATCTCCTCAGCGGAGCGGTCGCCCCGTCGGCCTGCTCGGTGACTCGTCCATTGTCTCTATCAGCGATTTCAAGGAGCTGTGCCTCATGTGGCTTTCACTCCAGGCAGCACACCAAAGGCTTGCCGACCTCACCCACCACACGGCAGTCCCCGCCTATCTGGATCATGTGAACCGCTACACGTTCTCCGCTACCAGCCACGTGCTCATCGGTGATATGGCCGTGCCCGGCTACAAGTACCGGCAGCAATGGCGCTTCCTTGACCGGGACATCCAGAAGTCCGGCAAGCGGCTCGCCGGACTCGAGATCGACCCCGGCGACCTGGTCGACGCCGGTCTGGAGGCCAGCGAGCCGCACACCTGGCGCTCTCGCGTCTGGCAGTGGATCTCTCAGGCCACCTATGAGTCCGAGCTTCCTCGGATGCAGGGCCCTGGTGTCCTATCCAAGAATTTCACCGGGCAGCAGCTGCCCGAAGCTTTCACTCAGCGGACCATCGCGAGCACCCGGCCGTTGCCGCTGATGGTCTGGTCGGGGAAGGAGTGGCTGGTTCCTCGCGCCTATGCTGCTGTGCTGGACCGGGCCGAGGAGGTCGAAGCCGGCCTCGCAGCGCAGGACGACGTGTGCAGCGGCTGCGGAACGCCGGCCGGCAGCAAGCAGTGGCGTTCCTCCAGCGCCTCAGGATTCGTCGTCCTGTGCCCGTCGTGTGCTGCCCAGGCCGCCAGGCCCTACACCGGCCATCTGCGAGGCCGCCAGTACACGAAGGCGTTCGCCAAACGCTCTCCCGCCGAGGCTTTCCTGTGCCGGATGTGTCCTGAGCCTCGGCGAGCCCTGTACTGGGACCATTGCCATTCCCACGGTCTGTTCCGCGGGCCGTTGTGCGTGAAGTGCAACAACTCCGAGGGCACTCGTGGGTTCATCGACCGTCCTGGAGCGGTCGATCACCTTCTGCAGTGCACGGACTGCCGCGCTCAGCGGACCCTCCCCCTTCAGCACCACGCCGACATCGTCCGCTGCCTTGCCGTATTCGAACCACACGCGGCATGCACGCACGAGCTGTCCTGGAGGTGGTTCTACGTCGAGGACGACGGATCGGTTTTGGCCCGGTTCCAGTGCTATCAGCATCAGCCAGAGCTTGTATGGTCCGTCACCGTCCCATCGGACGAAGTGAAGCTTCTCGTACGCCAATTCATCGACGAAGTCATCGGCCCCGGCCTGTAGCAGGGACGTCGGGCATGTTGTTCGCGGCCGCCACCGGAGGCGTCTGGAAGTGGCGCACGTCCAGCAACAGCGGCTACACCGCCCTGTGCCCTACGTGCGCCTCCTCCATCGCCCACCCCTCAGGTGATTGGCCCCGCAGTCGGTGCACAGGTCTCCACTCCTGTTTCTGCAGCCGACGTATCGACCGCCGTCGTACTCGTAGCGTCACTTCTCGATCCCTGGATCGTCACAAGCCATATTCAGTCTCACTTGCGTCAAGATCGTCTCTACTTGGCCCAGCTCAACGAGTACACCCATGGGCGGTCACACGGTCTCGGGGCTGGATCCGAGGTCCTGGGATGGTTCGCCGGAACCCCATCCTGAGCAAGCCGGACAATCCCGCGTAACTCTGTCTCGCAGCCTGTACACCGCAGGCGATACTGCCGAGGGTGCGTGGAGCCAGCAGGACAAGGAGCAATGATGAGCGAGCGGACCATCCACCTCGATGCCGACCAGCGTGACTGGCGCTGCCGCAAGATCCGTATCCGGGCACATCGCTGGTACGCCCGGGTCGAACTCGAGCGTGACGGGTACGTGGACGCCGTGTCCTCACGAGGCGACACCGCAGAGTTGCCCACTGCGTACACCGATGTTGTCGAGAAGGTTCAGGACGCGGCCGTCGACCGCCTCTGGTACGACGGCTACCCGGGCAGCTTCACCTGGAGCAACGGGAGTCGCTGGGTCACTTTACCCGTTCCGTTCACGGAGGTTGAGGCTGCGGTCGGAGCGCTGCGTGAGGCGGAACTCCAAAACGACTACAGCGGGCTTGCGGCACTGGCCGGTCGGCTGACGCTGCCTATAGAGGACTGGCTGGCTCCGGGCGAGCGGGAGTTGCTGCGTGGAGTGGACTTCCATTCGCCGCCTGCCGTGTTTCTGCGGTTCCTGCGGGGCAAGGCCAGGAGCAGCGGGCTGCGTCTCAATGGCCGGGCTACGGCTGGGAGTGTGTGGGTGCGCCCCACACTGCCGACGGCCGAGAAGCAGCTGCGGGAGATGTTCCCTGAGCAGTATCCGGGTTGGGTGGACCGGTGGAGCGGTCATGTCGACTCGGGCGACACGCTGCACCGGCCCTGGGTGGGAGGCCGCGACCAGGACCTCAGTCAGCATGCCGCCCCCGTCCAGTTCCGCCTGCTGCAGCTTTCACTCGATCATGAGTGCCGGTGCGGGTACCGGGGGCAGAGCGGCAATGACGGCCGTGAGCACGCCGGCCACCACGCGACATGGGCGCTTGGTGTGCGGGTTCCCAAGAACCTCTCCTGGCCGGGTGACCTGGCCGTGGTGACGGCTCAGTCCCCCATCGCGTGGCGCAGGCTCGCCTACAAGGTGGCGGGGATGCCGCAGAGGGAGAATCACTACGACTTCCGCTCCTGGTCTCACCTCGGCGAGCCCGAAGAAACAGAAGACAACGTTCGGGCGTACTTGCTGAAATCGAACGGGCACGTTGTCGGCTACTTAGCAGCCCATGACACCGGTCACCATCGGCCCTGGGACCTCGTCGACGAATCCCCGCTCGGCGACGCAGACGACACCCTGCGGCCGCGGATCGACCTGATCTGGGTGGCGGCCAACTATCGGCGCCAAGGGGTGGGTGCCATGCTCGTCCAGGCGCTCGCCGACGACTTCGGCTCCCCCGTCGCTGAGGTGTCCTGGTCTACGCCGATCAGCCGGTCAGGGCTGCAGCTCGCGCGCCGCCTCTCGCCCGACGGCATCTGGGTGGGCTGAACCGCGCTGGCGAGCGCGTGACGGCGAAACCCAGGAGGCGCCTACTTGTTAGTTCTGCTGCTGGTCATGGTGTCGGTGGGGGAACGTAGGCTCTGCTGTTTCTCGTGGGGCTCCACGGGGCTGGTGCATCACAGACAAGGGGGCGGATCGGTTGTCCGGGGAACACGGGGAGGCGCAGTCGGTGGAGGAGAGGCTGCGGGAGTCGGTGGCCTGGGGGCGGCAGAGGCTGGAGGAGATGGAGGTCTTCGCAGCCGAAGACGGTCTGCGATGGGCTGCTGCTCATGGGCTGGTTCTGTCGGTGTGGCGGAACGGGCCGATCGAGGACGCGCACGCCGCACGGCCCACCAGCCGCCGCAAAGGCCTCTCGGACGGGGCGATGTTCGCCCGGAACACATGGCTCACGCGGCAGGCGTTCGATGTCCTGGGATCGGACGACCGGTACCGGCTGTACAAGCTGGAGGATCTGATTCTGGACCGTGAAACTGTCTGGCCGGGGTGTGGCGGAACGCTCACGGACTTCGGGTGGGGGTTCCTCGGGGAGATCCAGAAGCATGTGAAGAAACGAATCGACCAACTCGCCTACGTCGAAAAGGAAGCGGGGCCGGAAGACTTCCTGGTCTTCGCCGGCGCTCCCCAGATCGGCACGCATACCGATCACTACGGGATGCCGCTGTGGCCAGCATGCGTGGAAGCGGCCCTGCACCGGTTGCGGGGCGGGGACGCGGAGTTCTGGCGTGAGTGGGGTGAGCTGATGGAACGTGTCGGACCGGCCCCGGACAGCATCACCGCAGATCTCGAAACGGCAGGCAAACTCATGCTGGAATCTCCCTGGGAGCTCGGTTCCGAGGTTCTGGGCTGGTTCGCCTGGAACCCCATCCTGAGCAAGCCGGACACGACAGCCTAGCCATCTCCGCAACCAGCCCGGATTCTGACGGCGGCTACGCGCCTCCGTCAGAATCCGGGCACGGTCGGAAGTCTCATGCGCTCACGCACACCGGCGCACGGTGCCTGTCGTCGAGAACTCGTCCTCGTCTATCGCCATGCTTCCGGATCCGCCTTGACCGCGTCCCGAGCCGCCTGCAGGAATGCCTCTGTCTGCCGCTGAACGGAGCCCGGTCCCAGCGCGCTCAACGCCGCCTCGCCCCCAACCGCGGCCATGCGCTGATGCATCTCCACAGATGCCGACATGGAGTCCACCTCCAGGGCGTCCGTGAACTCCGCGGGCACGTCGCGCACGTCCTGGATCACCAGAACGAGCCGCTCCCGGGCGTAGCCTACGGTGCGGACCCGCCATCCGAGTTGGCGTGCCGCACGCCGCATCGCGGCACGGATCAGTTCCATACCTCCCAGCGCCTGGGCGTCCGCAGGGTGAAGACGGGCCTCCAGAGTCCCGCCGTAGCCGCCGGCCCCTTCGGGGCAGCTGGCCTGAAGCACCGGCGTCAACGCTACGGCCAGAGCAACACACCGCGGGTCCTTCGACAGAGCAGGCCGTTTGACCGGCACGGGTTCGGCTGTCTCCGTTGCGACGGCGGCCGGCTCGGCTCCGGAAGGGGTCCGCTTCGGCACCAGGTCGCCAAGGTTCTGCCGCAGGACGACCAAGGCCAGCTGCATGCCGGCATCGTCGAGCCGGGTCGGGAGAAGTCCCGCCTCGCTGCAAGCGATCACATGACTCAGAGCCTTCTGATAGGCCATGGGCTGGGCAGAGGCGAAGGCCCGGGCCAGGCGCGTGCGGTGAATACGACCGGACATCACGATCCCATCAAGGCCCGCACCATCGGATACACCCCACCGCACTCCGTACCCAGCAGGCCGTGGACGTGAAAGGTCAGATCCGAGCCGGAGTACATCACTGTGGTCCTGGCGGCGGCCGGGTTCACCCAAGGCGGTGGCCCTACGGGGTGGCATGCGCCCACAAGCGCAAAGCCAGTATGCCACCCCGGCTTCCCCTGCCGGGTCGATGGGCGCGCAGCGTTGTCTGGTGCTGATCTCGCGCGCCCAGGGCGGGACTCACGTTGTGACGTGGTGGACGGTCGGCACGTGTCCTTGGGGGTTGGTTTGCCGTTGCAGCAGCAGGGGGCTGAGCGAATGGGCAGGCGCATGTCGTACGGATACGGTGGCGGGCGGTCCTGGCCGAGATCCAGACCCGGCGGCGGGCTGAGGAGGACGCGGCCCGCGCGTACCGTGCGGCTGCGGCTGGCCGTGCCACGGCTGGTCGCTGGCAGGAGGCGTTCGAGGCTCCGGCGGTCCGGTTCGGGCGGCGGCTGAGCGTGGTGGCGCCGAGCACCGTGACGGTGGCCGGCGGTGTTCGCGCGGTCTCGGATGTGCCGGTCCAGAGTTTCGGCGAAAGCCTCGCACGCCGAGGAGGTCAGCAGGTGCTGCCAGCATGGCGCAGCGGCCGCAACACGCCAGGACCCTCGCAAGGGAGAGTCGCGGTGCCTCGGTCGGGGCTGCCGGGAGCGCGGCGGGCCGTACAACTGCCGGGCCGGGGCATGTCTCACACTGTCGAGGAGATGTGCGATCCGGACCAGGCATCCAGAATTCCGGCGACGCGGCCAGTGTGGCTCGCGAGACCTTCGTGCAGAAGGCGGGCGTCCGCCTCGGAGAAGTATGCGTCCAGCAGCCCGTAGAGCGGTTGGTGGAGCGACAGTTGCTCGTGCACGTTCCGTAGCGGCACGTAGTGGACCAGGGTGTTCCTGAAGCCGCCGTGGGCTTTCAGGATCAGACCCGTCATGGGGGCGTCGAGGATCTCATTCAGCACAGAGCGGTCGGGCAATCGAAGGCTGGCTCCGTACTGCTCATTGAGCTTGCTGAGACTGGAGAGCACATGGTGGAGCGTGATGTAGCGCAGTTTCCACAAGCTGACCGCTGAAGACTGCTCGGGCTCCTCGGCCAGGAGGATATCAAGGGTGTTCAGCGCGCAGGTCATGGCGGTCAGGGAGGCCTTGACCTCCTCAGGCAGAGAGGGGGCGAAGCCTCCCCGGTAGTGCTTCTTCGCCCGGACATTGTTCGCTGTCAGGTCCGGCTCGGCCACCGTGTCGAGGAAGGAAGGGCCTTGCCAAGGGAATCCGTCGGCCATGGTACTCACGTAGCGGCTCTGTTCCACTGCGATGTCGTATAGCACCGGGCCCAGTACTTCGGGTTTGAGGGACCGGGGGGGAAGGGCGAGGAAGAAGCTGACTGTGTGGGAGGTGGAGATGAGCTTGCCGCGGAAGCGCCAGAGGGCGAGGTCTGTCTCCAGTGGTCGCGCCAGCGGCAGCCACGTGTTGTTGAGATGCTCATGCCGGTGCTGCTCGATGATGCGCCGGAACTCAGCGCTCACCGCCACTGGCGTCTTGGCCTTGTCGTCGTAGAGCTTGACCGAGTTCCGTGCGCGCTCGATCGCCGGGGCGTGGTTGTAGGCGAGTGCGGCCGCGAGGTCGGGATCGATACGGCGGAGAGCCTTGTGGGACTCGTGGATGATCAGGCACATGTAGTTGTACAGGCAGAAGATCGGGACGACGGCCCGGTCTTGTGAGGTGGCGACCGCTTGGAAGAATCGTCGCAGGAACATGAGGTCCTGCGCGATCAGCTGCAGGGCGATGTCGTTGCCGGACGGGCGCGTGGTCATGAGTGCGCTGTACTCCCATTGCGTGTCGGGGGTCGCCTTCTACGGCATGCCAGAACCCACGCAGTCGAGAGCCAAGCAGTCGTTCCGAGGCATCGTGTCAGCAGTCCATGCCGGCGTACACCTGGTTTCTCGCGAGCATGAGTGGTGGCTGGTGAGGAGTTCGCCCCAGTGCACGGGCGGAGTGATGAAGTACTCCAGCCAGGTGGGGGTGTCTCTCACAACGCAGGCCGTCGGCCAGGTGTGGCCATCGATGTTGTCGAGGTTAGGGCTCCTCCTCCGGCAGTGACGTGCCGATGCAGGCCAGCTGGGGCACCCTCCGACCACCGAGACCCCTTACTCAAAACTACTTCTCGCACGCTCCGCGCCCGCAAGGACTGCCCTACGGCGCCGCGGTACTCATCCAGTGGCTTCTGCCGGCACCACCGCCCCGCCGGACGAAGAAACTGCGTCCCGTACACCGTGCCTCCCTGGCCCCCCACAACGTGCCAGCCGGCTGCGATGCGGTTTCGACCACTACACCGACGGCTCGGTAAAGCTGCGCAGCGTCCGCTCTCTGTGAGCAACACAGGCTGTACCAGCTCACAGGTCACAGAACGCAGGCCAACGGCACCACGTGTAACTCCATCGAAGGCCAGTCGAGGCCACCGCCAAGAACTCCTACCTAGGGGGTGCGCTCACAGACGTTGAGCAATGCCCAGCTCGGATTCCCCCACCTGCTCACCTTCACCCGAGCCGCCACAGCAGGGACCTGGAATGCCTCCCGCCCCCGAACCCCAAGATCGCCTTCATATCGGTAGTCCTGCCCGCGAGCCGCGAGATCAACTCAGGCATGACGGTCTCCTCGATCGCCACGACGTCAAGGTCGATGATCGGCTTGGCGGCACACTCGGGCACGGCCGTGCTGCCGACATGCTCGATGGACACAGCCAGATCCGCGACGTGAGGCGCCAGTCGCTGCCGCAGCTCCTCGAACCGCTCGGGCCATCGGAGGTCGTAGTCACTGACCACGATCATGCCAGTCATGTCGGCGCTCTCGCAGGATGGCCATCGCACCCCTCAGAGATCCCTGACTATCGCGTAGCGAATTGTCCCTTCTTCCCCGTCAATGCATGAGTGCGGCAGGACTAGCTGGTTGGTGAAGGGACGCCACGGCTACGGTCAGCGGGCTCTGTCCCATTTGACCTTGCACATTCCGTCCATCGAGCAGCAAGCCAGTCTCTCCGCGTGACGGCTTCGTGCACCGGCTCGTCGGCCGGTGAGCATGGCGGCACCGGGCAGGTGTTGCCGCCTTCACTTCCTTAGTCGGTCCGGGCGCAACCGACCCACCAGAGCGACCTGGTGAACGCGTTTGCTGCTCGGAAGCCGCGGGTGCCGGTCAGGCGATCATGGGTTGGTGGCGCGTTGCATGCGTGCGGCGGTCTGGTGGAGGTAGGCGGTCACCTCGGGGTCGGCATCGAGGGTGTAGTCGGCGTCGAGGGCGGCGAGGGTCTGGGCGATGCCGGGGAGGTAGTTGCTGGAGCAGTCGACGGTGCAGGTGGCTTCGTCGAGGGGGCGGATGCGGGTGGCCAGAGCCCAGGTGCGGCGGCGGACGGTGTCGGCGGGAGCGTGCACGGTCGCGATAGCACAGTAGCGGGTCGGGGCGGTGGCGATCTTGTCGGCGACGTAGGCGGCCGGGCCGTCGCCGGGGACGGCGCGGTGGGTGAAGCGGTGGCCTGCGCGACGTCCGCCACACCCCCGCTTCCGCGCATGACCTGCTGCGGCGCAACCTGACCGTGTACGGGCTTGGCGGTCTCGTCCTGCCGTTCGTCGGCATCAAGTCGATCGATCTTCTCATTTCCTCGGTGCCAGGCTTGGGGTGAGGCACCGTCAGGGCGGCGTCAGAGAAAGCCCGCCGGTCTTGTCCGGGGACGGGGCACAAGGTTCGATGGGGGGCATGAACAGCGCGTGGCTCCTGCTCGACCGACCGCCTCATCAGGCGTGGCCGTGTCGCACGCCCCGCTGTCCGGGCACGTCCGCCGTTCCGCGCTGACGCCGCCCGCCGCACCGCTGCTCCAGGGGCGCCGTGACCGTACCGGTCCGGCGCCCCTTTTGACGTACCACCCCACCTATCCCTGGACGAACCATGTCTTCTTCCCTGTCCGGACGCACCGTTCTCGTCACCGGTGCCACCTCCGGCATCGGCTACCAGACCGCCCGGCTCCTCGCCGAACACGGCGCCACCGTCCTCATGCACGGCCGCACCACCGGGGAGGCGCACACCGCCGTCGACCGTCTCGCCACGCAGTCCGGGATGCCGGCCGAGCAACTGTGCGCGTACGGGGCGGACTTCGCCCGTCTGGAGGAGGTCGAGCGACTGGCCGCACGGGTCACGGCATCCCACCCGCACCTGGACGTCCTGGTCAACAACGCCGGCATGGCGGCCCCGGAGCGGCACACCGTCACCGCCGACGGCAACGAGATCGCCTTCCAGGTCAACTTCCTCGCCCACTACCTCCTCACCCACCTCCTCGAACCGGCGCTCACCAGCGACCCCGGCGGCCGGGTCGTCAACGTCTCCTCCACGCTCCACCGCACCGGCTCCATCCAGTGGAACGATCCCAACCGCACCCGCCGCTACTCCCGCCTCGCCGCCTACGCCCAGTCACAACTCGCCCTCACCGTCTTCGCCGCCGACCCTCGCGTCACAGCGGTCTCCGTCCACCCCGGCATTTGTGACACGAACCTCCTGCCGCTGTACGCCCACGAAGGCACCGCCCCGGCCGATGGCGCCGCCCATGTCGTACGGCTCTGCGACCCGGCCGTCGAGATCGTCAACGGCGCCTACTACGACCGCGACCAGCGCGTCGCACCGGCGCCCGCCGCGACCGAAGAACGCACGATCAAGCGCCTCAACAAACTCGCCGACCTGCTCGTCGGCCACACCGCTTGAAAGGCATCCGTCACATGTCCAAGCGCGCCCGCAAGAAGAAGTTTCGCTGCAAGAAGAAGGCGAACCACGGCAGCAAGGCCGGCCAGAGCTGACCCGGCCGCGGCGGCCCACCCCATGGTGCGGGCCGCCCCCCCCCGTCCCGTCCCCGGAGGTTCTTCCGTGATCCCTCACCCCGCCCACCGGCCACCGGCCCTGGCCCGCCTCTTGCGCATCGGCGGGCCGGGCACCTCCGCTCTCGCCGAGCACGTCCTCGCCACCGGCCACGGCGCCTGGTGGACCGACCGCGCCGAAGACCCCCGCGTCATCGCCGTCACCTGCGGTGACCACGCCCTTCTGGCAGGCGACCCGACCGCCCTCACCTCGGCTGACCTCGCACCACTGGCCGGTCACCGCGTCGAGGCCCCCGAACGGTTCCTGCCGGCCCTCGCTGCCGCCCTCGGCCGCCTGCACTCCCAGGCCCGCATGCTCTACATCCACCGTGCGGCCGGAGTACCACCGCGCCTGGCCCGCAGAGTGACGGTGCGCCGCATCCGCCCCGAGGACGGACCGGCGCTCGCCGCGGCCGCCCCGGCGACAGCATGGATCCACGCGAGCTGGGGTGGCCCTGCTGCGCTCGCGGCATCCGGATACGGCTGGGCCGCCTTCCACAGGGACCGCGTGCTCGCCATGGCCTGCACACACTTCACCGGAACCCGGTACGAGGACGTGGCCTGCCCCTCCAACCCTGACGGACGACGGCAACACCTCTCCCTCGCCTGCGTCCAGGGCCTGATCGCCGACGTCACCGCTCGCGGCCGGACCGCCACCTGGAGCTGTGCCGGCGACCACCGCGCCAGCCGCCTCCTCGCCTGGACGGCCGGCTTCCGCCTCGCCGACGAGTACGTCCATCACACAACGGAACCTGTCCCCGTCAGCAGCGTGTCAATTCTGCGGGCGGCGGCCTAAACACCGCGTAGCTGTCCCAGAGCACGGCGGGCGGAGAGCCTAGCGTCGGCTCCATGCAGCCATCGCCATCTCCGTGTCCCCCGGCGGACGCTCCCCCGGACACTGTGTACGACGCCGGATGGCTTGGCGAGGCACGGTATGCGATCGGGTGTACAACCCTCCTGCTCGGAACGTCGCTGCTCGTCGATGCAGCCGCACACGGTCTGACCCTGCTCCGGACGACAGCCTGGAGCACCCTGGCAGCAGCCCTGCTGGTGATACTGCTGCCCGTGCGTGTCAGCGCCGGACCAGGCCGACTGACGGTCCAAGGACTGTGGGCCACAAAGACGGTCCGAACCGACCGGCTCACGGCGGTCGACTGGCCTGCCGACATCGGACAGCAACTGGTTCTGACGGACAGAGACGGCGTACGGACAGAGGTCGATCTGCGTGTGCTCATCGCCAACCCGGCCCTGTGGCTGCGGCTCGAAACCGACGCGCGAGCTGCCGAGAAGCGCGGCACCCTCGGCCGCGGAGCAGCGAGTCTCGACCGGGTGTCCCTGCGCATCGATGCGGAGACCGCCCGTTCCGTCTTCAACATGTCGGGCCTGCGCTAGTCCTGGCAGGAAGAGCCGAGCCGCACCGGCTCCAGTGTTAAGAACGCGACATCAATCGCGTCGTGTCACGTCGAGCGCAGCGGTCGGCGGCAGTCTCCTCATGTGGCGCCCACGACTGCGGCAACCGGCCTGGAGGGTGTTCCCCCTGGGCGGGCGAGCCGAGATGCCGGTTCCGGGGCATATGACATGGCTGGAATACGTCGCCTGAACCCAACCGCTAACGGCGTCTTGACGAGTCTCACCCGTGGTGGCCCGGCTCCCCCGGTTCCCGTGCGGTGTCTGCACGTGGCGAGTGGCCCTGCGTCATCTCCACGAACCACCAGGTGCCCGCCACCACGCACGACCACAGCGCACCGTGCGCCAACGCGCCCGGCCAGGTGGTGGCGTACTCCGCCCACCGTTCCACGGCAGCAAGTACCACCCAGCTGACCAGCGCTACGCAGGCGACCCGTACCCGTCGATGTTTGAACATGTGTGCCCGGCTACCCGCAGCAGGAGTGCTGACACGAGTCCGACATGCGGCCAAGGCTTGCTTGCGGCAGCGTGGGAGCTGTAATGCGTCCGGCCATCGCACCAGTGTTCTCCCGCAATGAAAGAGCGGTAGCACCCCGGGATAGGGGTACGCGGCGGATACCAGACAGCCGAACCTGAACGCTTCGATCGACCAGGAGGAGCTTTGAGCGACTTCCAGGGCGCGGGCCGCCCGGACCAGAGCAAGTCCGCAGCGGTAGCGCAGACAGCCCAGGAGAAGGCCGGCGAGGGCGCCGACCTGGTGGGCGACAAGGCCACCGAGGTGGCCGGAACCGCGAAGGAACAAGCGGCAGGAGTGGCCCAGGAGGCCACCGCACAGGCGCGTGACCTGGTGGGAGAGCTGCGCGACCAGCTCCAGGGCCAGGCGCAGACCCAGACCCAGCGCCTCGCGGAGAACGTGCGCCGGCTCGCGGGTGAGCTGCGGGAGATGAGTGAGAACGGCAAGCCGGATTCCAGCGTGTCGGGCGTGGTGCGCCAGATAGCCGACGGCGGCCATCAGGTGGCTTCCCGGCTGGAGGAGCGCGGCCCGGACGGCCTCATCGGTGACCTGCAGGACTTCGCGCGGCGCAGGCCGGGCGTATTCCTGGCGGGAGCGGCGCTGGCCGGCTTCGCCGTGGCGCGGGCCGGCAAGGGAATCAGCGCCGCCGGCTCCGACGCGTCGAGCCCGGCCGCGGAGAGCGGGCAGCCCCGGTCTCCCGCCGGCCCGGTCGGCTCCCCCCAGCCCCCGGCGCCCGGGATCGGCGTTCCCCAGGCAGGGCCGCCGAGCCCTCAGACGTCCCCCGGCCCGTTCCCGCCGCCGCCCGTCGCTCCTGGCTACGGCGGGTCGGCCGCCCCCTCGCGGCCGGCCTCGACGACGCCACCCCCGCCACCGGCGGCCCCGCCGCCCTATTCGGGCTCGCAGGGGCCGAGCCAAGGGAGCTGAGCGGTGGCCACACAGTTTCCCGACCCCGTCGGCACAGGCGCCGAGCACCGAACGGCCCCCCGGTCCGCCAAGCCGGGCGATCCGTCCATCGGCGATCTCCTCAGCGAGATCAGCACCGATGTGTCGCAGCTGGTCCGCGACGAGATCGAACTGGCCAAAGCGGAGATCAAGCAGGAGTCGACGAAAGCCGGCAAGGCCGTCGGCATGCTCGGCGGAGCCGGTTACGCCGGCCACCTCGCGCTGCTCCTGGGCAGCCTGACCGTGATCTTCGCCCTGTCCCATGTCATGGACATCGCCTGGGCGGCCCTGATCGTCACCGCCGTGTGGGCGGTGGTCGCAGCGGTGCTGTACAAGACGGGCCGCACGCGCCTGCGCACCGTGAACCTCAAGCCCGAACAGACCGTGGAAACCCTGAAGGAGGACGCCCAATGGGCACGACACCCGACGAGCTGAGGACCGACGTGGAGTACCGGCGCGCTCATCTCGCCCGCAACGTCGACCTCCTGGCGGACAAGGTGACCCCCCGCAAGGTCGCCCAGCGCAAGGTCGGCGCGGCCCGGGGCCGGCTGACCGGCATCAAGGAGCGTGTCATGGGCACAGCCAGCAACACCGCAGGAAACGTCACGGACACCGCGCACGGGCTGGCGGACTCGGCCGGCCAGGCGGCAGGCAGCCTCGCCGACACCGCCAAGGACACGACCGGACAGATCAGTGAGGCCGTCCAGCGGGCGCCCTCCCAGGTGAAGCAACAGACGCAGGGCAGCCCGCTCGCGGCGGGGCTCATCGCCTTCGGTGCCGGCATGCTCACGGCCGCGCTGCTGCCGACCACCAAGGCGGAGGAGCGAGCGGGCCAGCAGCTGCGCGAGCACTCCGATGAACTGCTCGAACCGGTCAAGCAACAAGCCGTCCAGGCGGCACAGGACGTCAAGGAAGAGCTGCGCCAGCCGGCCGCCGAAGCGGTGGAAGCGGTCAAGTCCACGGCCCAGGACGCGGCCCAGACCACGAAGGAGCACGCCCAGAGCGCCGGACAGGACACGGCGCAGGGGCTGCGCGAAATGGGCCAGGACACCGTCCACGAGGTACGCGAGCAGCCCGGCCGCCCTGGGCAGCCGAACATGTGACGGACAGTTGACGGCCCCGCCCTCCCGGACCCGACGCGGTCGAGCAGCACAAGGGACCGGCCCACCCCTCGGTTCGGGGTAGGCCGGTCCTTGCGCTCTGTCGGGTCGGGTTCGCGCGAGCGGATCAGACGCAGACGCTGCCGACGCAGACCTTCACGTCGACGGGCAGGACGGTGATGCCGAACTTGCTCAGGTAGGTGTCGACGGTGGCCACCTCCAGGTTCGCGAGCTGCACGGTGACGGGGAGGTTCACGCTGGTGTCGGCGACGTCGGTCAGGGCGACTTCGAGGTCGCCGAGCTGGTTGCCCGAAAGGACGTTGATGTCACCGACGTTCACGGTGGTGCCGTTGAGGACGTTGTTGACGGTGATCAGGCCGGAACAGTTGACGGTGTGGTCGGGGCCGCCGCCCTGGTTGGAGCAGGTGTAGCTGTGCGGACTGCCGGCGCTGTGCTGCTGTGCCGTGGCCGGCGCGACACCGGCGCCGATCAGTGCGGCGGCCAGGCCGGTGGCGGCGGCGAAACGAGCGAGCTTCACAGTCGTCTCCTTCATGTGGACCCTCGGGAGCCGAGCGGGGCTCCCGAGGGATTCGCGGTCCTTGCGGGGACGGTTGCAAAGTCTTGCCCCGCCACGGAGCCGAGCCCAAGGCGGTATCCGGCACACCCGCCACAGGCGGCTGGGACACGGCCCGAGCACGGGCACCGCAGGTCAACGCCGGGCAAACGCAATACGCGGCGAAGATGGCTGTAGCTTCCGTTCCGGCCCTCGGCACCCTCCCCCGACCCCCCGGTACCAGCACCCGGGAGCAGGTCATGCGACGCGTGCCGACCTCCCGCGCGCGGGGCCGTTCCCGGCCATGCTGGGCCTTTCAAGCACGTCTGAAACCGCCTGGAGCACTCACGACCGGCACGTGCCCGAAGAACCCCACCGCGGCACGTGCCTACCTCATCGCGGCGAAGGCCCGATGACCCGGGCGCCGCGACAGGGCGACTTCGCAGCGCCGCGCATACATCGGTCCTCGGTATCGGGGCACGCGTCGATGTATGGGAAACCAGACGCTTGCCATGACCACCACACACGGCCGTCCGGCCGGGTTGCGGACCGGCGCCCCACAACAGCGGGCGGGGGGACGCCACCGGCGCTCCGGACGGCGGTTGGGCAAATGGCACCGGCGGCTGCTGGCCTATCGCGCCGTCGAACTGCTGCCTTCCCCCTCGCCGGAGGGGGAAGGTGCGGACTGCCTGCTCCTGGTGCACATCCGCAAGGTGGTCGGACGGGTGACCTACCGGGCCTGCGGGCAGTGCGCCGAGGGAGTGATCACCGACGTGGTCCTCGACGAGCCGTTCCGCGACAGTGGCCTGGGCACCAGGGCGCTGTCGCATCTGCGCTCCCGCTACCCCGGCGTCACCTGGCGCACCACGCTCGACCGGCGCCTCACGCGCGATCTGCTGCGGCGGATGCGCGTCCCGAAGGCGCCGGTCCGGGAAAACTGCCCCCACGTGTCCCCCGGCTCGGGGTCATAGCCATCCGTTGCGGCGGAATACGCGGTGGAGCGCTGTGCACGCGCCGACCATCACGGTGAGGGCGAGCGGGTAGCCGTAGGTCCACTGCAGTTCGGGCATGTGGGCGAAGTTCATGCCGTAGACGCCGGCGATGAGGGTGGGCAGGGCGAAGATGGCGGCCCAGGCGGAGATGGTGCGCATGTCATCGTTCTGCCGGGCGCCCACCTGGGCCAGGTGGGCATCCAGGACGGAGTTCAGTAGCTCGTCCAGGGACCGGACCTCGGTGTCGGTGCGGTGCACGTGGTCGGCGACGTCCCGGAAGTATGGCAGGGCCTCCTCGGGCCAGCCCGAGCGCGCACCGGTGAAGTCCTGCACCACGGGCACCAGAGGCTGCACGGCATCGCGGAATTCCAGCACCTCCCGCTTGAGGGAGTACACCTCTTCGGTCACGTCTTCGCGCTCCGGGGAGAACACCCGGCGCTCCAGGCCGGTGAGGTCGTCGCGCACCTCCGCGGCGATGGCGGTATAGGTGTCCACGGTCACGTCCAGCACGGCGTGCAGCACCGCCACGGGGCCCAGCGCCAGCATGGCCGGGTCGCGGTCGAGGCGACGGGCGGCCTCCGGTGCGGGGTCCGCCTTTCCGTGGCAGACGGTGAGGACGAAGTTCGGGCCGAGGAAGATCATGACCTCGCCGGATTCGACTTGCGAGGTCTCCTCCACGTACCGCAGCGTCTTCAGTGCGACGGACAGCACCTCACCGTAGCGCTCGCGCTTGGGCCGCTGGTGCGCTTGGACGGCGTCCTCGACCGCCAAGGGGTGCAGACCCAGCTCGCCGGCCAGCGCCTCCACTTCTTGGGCGGAGGGATCGGCCAGCCGGATCCACCCGAAGGTGCCTTCCGGCGCGTCCCGCAGCCGCTTCAACGCGCTCTTGGCGCTGTCAGCCGTCTGCGGCGCCTGAGGGGCGCCGCCGTCGCTTCGATAGATCACACACTCCATGCCTCACACCTGCACGCCGCGCACCGTTTCATGCGGGGCAGGGCGCAGCTGCGCGGTGGCGCGGCCTGCGGGCGAAGGTGAAACCTCAGGCCAGTGCGTTCACCGTGGCGGCGAACAGGCGCGGCAGGCGTGTGGCCGCAGGGGTGATGCGTTGTGCGAGTACGGGTTGTTGCCGGGCCCTGAGCAGGAGCTCGGTCAGGAGCCGGTGGCGGCGGGTTACTCGGCTCCAGTCGGTCTCGTAGCGGTGCGGTGTGCCACGGCGCAGGTTGGCGACCAGGGTCTGGGCGCCGGCCAGGGCGAGAGAGACGCCCTCGCCGGTCAACGCGTCGATGTATCCGGCGGCGTCGCCGACGAACAGGACCCGCCCGTGAGCGCGGGTACGGGCCGCCTGGCGCAGCGGCCCCGCGCCGCGCACCGCCGTGACGGCCGCTTCCGGGGCGAGGCGGGCCGCCAGTTCGGGGAAGCCGGCCAGCTGAGCGGCGAAGGGGGCGCGCCGGGCCGTCAGCAGGGCGACGCCGACGAGTTCCGGCCCGAGCGGGGTGACGTACGCCTCGGCCTGCGCTCCCCAGTACACCTCGATGTAGGGCGACCAGGGAGGCACGGCGTAGTGCCGGCGCAGCCCGTACCGGGGTGTTCCCCGGGGCTGCACGCCCAGGCCGAGGAAGCGGCGTACGGGTGAGTGCAGGCCGTCCGCAGCGATCAGAAACCGGGCGTGCAGTCCTGTGCCGGGGACGGTCACCCCTGTGGTGTCCTGACGTACTTCCTCCACCCGCAGGGGCAGTACGGGCACTCCCGCGTCCAGGACGGCCCGGTGGAGGGCTCTGTGCAGGCCGGTGCGGCGCGCACCGAGGCCGGGGCCGTGCCGGAACGCGGCCTGGACGCGGTGCGGGCCCTGGAGGTAGCGGATGCCGGTGAGGGGGTGGCCGGGGATCTGCAGGCCGAGTGCGGTGAGGGCGCGTACGGCGCTGGGCATCAGGCCCTCGCCGCACGCCTTGTCGACCGGTGTCGGGCGCGGCTCGGCGATGACGGTGTCGAGGCCGGCGCGCGCGGCGTGCAGGGCGGTGGCGAGGCCGGCGGGTCCGCCTCCGGCGATGATCAGGTCGTGGTGGCCGCTCACGCCGGGACCGCTTGGGCGAGGGCGGCGTTCTCGCAGCGGATGCGTACGGTGAGCAGTGCCGCGTTGGCGGCGGTGAACACCGCCGCGGTCAGCCACGCGGAGTGCACCAGGGGCAGGGCGGTGATCTCCACGGCGACCGCGGCATAGTTGGGGTGGCGCAGGAAGCGGTAGGGCCCGGCCGCGACCAGGCGTGCTCCGGGGACGACGATGACCCGGGTGTTCCAGTACGGCCCGAGTGTGGTGATGCACCACCAGCGCAGAGCCTGGGCCAGCAGGGCGAGCGCCAGCATGGGCCACCCCAGGGCGGGAAGGAACGGCCGGTCGGCGAGGGCGGGTTCGAGCAGGCAGGCCGCGAGCAGGCCCAGGTGCAGGGCGACCATGGCCGGGTAATGGCCTTGGCCGTGCTCCGCACCGCCCCTGCTGAGGACGCGCGCCGCATTGCGCCGGGCGACGATCAGTTCGGCGACCCGTTCGGCGGCGACGGCGAGTACGAGAAGCGCGTACCAGGTCATGGGATCACTCACCAGCGCAACAGGACGAATTCGGAGCAGAAACCCGGGCCCATCGCCAGCAGCAGCCCCCAGGTGCCGGGACCGGGCCGCCGGGACTCCCCCACGTTCTGCAGGATGTGCAGCACGGAGGCGGAGGACATGTTCCCGACCGTCGCCAGGGAGCGCCACGCGGAGTCCAGGGCGTCGTCGGGCAGGCCCAGGGTGTCGGTCATCGCGGAGAGGACCTTGGGGCCTCCCGGGTGGCACACCCAGATCCCGATGTCCTCGGTGGTCAGGTCGTGTTCGGCCAGGAAGGCGCGCAGCTGTCGGCCGAGGTGGTCCCGCACGACGTCGGGAACCGCGGCGTCGATCACGACGCTGAATCCGCGGGCGCCGATGTCCCAGCCCAGGAGCCGTTCGGTGTCCGGGTACAGGTGGCTGCGGGTGGCGACGACGCAGGGCCCGGCCGCGGCCGGTTGCGTGCTGCCGTCGGCTGTGCCGCCGCCGCGGGCGACGAGCGCCGCCGCGCCGTCGCCGAACAGGGCGCCCGCGACGAGGTTGGCCCGGGAGTCGTCGCGCTGCTGGAGGGTCAGCGAACACAGTTCGACGGTGAGCAGCACGGCGGCGTCGCCGGGGTGCCCGCGCAGGTAGTCGTGGACCCGGGCGATTCCGGCGGCGCCCGCCACGCAGCCCAGCCCGAAGACGGGGAGCCGCTTGACGTCGGGCCGCAGCCCCATGCGCCCGGCCAGCCGGGCGTCGAGCGACGGGGCGGCGATGCCGGTGATAGAGGCACACACCAGCAGGTCGACGTCGGCCGGCTCCAGCCCCGCCTTGCGCAACGCGCCGCTCAGGGCCTCCTCGCCCAGTTCCAGGGCCACCGCCAGCCACGCGTCGTTGCTCCGCCCGAAGTCACCGAGACCGGCGTGCCGCTCGATCGGCAGGGCGAGATGGCGCGTGCGTACCCCGGCGGACGCGTGCAGGCGGCGCAGTACGGCCCGGTTCGCCCCCGGGCGCAGGCACAGGTCGCCGATCGGCTCGGTGAGGTCGTCCTGGGCGTAACGGTGCGGGGGCAGCGCGGTGTGGACGGCGGCAATCGTGGTCGCCGCGCCGGGCGCGCGTCTGTACGCCAGCGCGGTGGGCGGGGCCGGTGACGGGGAGGAGGGCGGGGACGGGGCAGGGTCGACGATGGCGGGGACACGCATGCCGGTAATGCCTTCCGCACCGCGGGCACTGATTACCTTGCACACGTGTCTCTCCACCCATCTGGGGTTCTCTCGCGTACGACACGCCGTGCCCCGGCGTTGCTGCGCTCCTGTCACTTGGGGC
Source organism: Streptomyces huasconensis (assembly GCF_021028635.1). Classification (NCBI taxonomy): domain Bacteria; kingdom Bacillati; phylum Actinomycetota; class Actinomycetes; order Kitasatosporales; family Streptomycetaceae; genus Streptomyces; species Streptomyces huasconensis. Next base: position 8,177,450 of record NZ_CP086119.1, on the reverse strand, counting down.
CGGCGCTTGCCGTGACGGTGCTCGTGACCGCCCTGGCCGTGGCGGCGGGCCGGGGAAGTGCGGGGGCGGTGGTGGTGGCCGCGGCCGTGCTGGCCGGTCAGCTCTCCGTGGGCTGGTGCAACGACGCGGCCGACGCGCGGCGCGACACGGTGTGCGGGCGCGGCGACAAGCCGGTGGCCACCGGCGAACTCCCGCCTTGGGCGGTGGCGGTCGCGGCCGGGGCGGCGCTGACCCTGTGCGTGCCGCTGTCGCTGCTCAGCGGCGCCGCCGCGGGAACGGCGCACCTGTGCATGGTCGCCGCGGGGTGGGCCTACAACCTGCGGTTGAAGCACACGGTCTGCTCTCCGCTGCCCTACGCCGCGGCCTTCGGCGCGCTGCCGGCCTTCGTCACCCTCGGTCTGCCCACACCGTCCTGGCCCGCCTGGTGGGCGATGGCCGCGGGGGCGCTGCTGGGGGTGGGGGCGCACCTGGTGAACGTCCTTCCGGACATCGAGGACGACCTCGCGACCGGTGTACGCGGACTGCCGCAGCGGCTGGGCCGTCCGGCCTGCCGGTGGCTGGCCCCCTTCGTGATACTGGCGGCCCTAACCGTGATCGTCACGGGGGCGCCCGGGACGGTGGGGAGTGCGGATCGGGTACTGGCGGCGGTCGCCGTGATCGTCGCTGTCGCGGGCACGACCGTGCCGTCGGGGGCGCGGAGCCGGTGGCCGTTCCGGGCTGCGATCGCGGTGGCCGGCATGGCGGTGGCACAGCTCCTGCTGCGGGGCTCGGACCTGGCATGATGCCGGGCGCCCCGACGGGGCCCTGGCCTGCGCGCACAGGCTCGGCCCGGGCCTCTGCGTTGTGTGTTTCCGGCGACCGCACCCAGGGCATGGGCCCCCTATGGCGGGATACAGCCCGGATCGCCGGGTGCGCCTGCCCGCGCTGCGGGCCGCCTGGCTGACGCAGACATTCGTCCACTGGCCCTTCCGGCCGTCGGACATACGGACTCTGGTGCCCGAGGAGTTGGCCCTGGACGAGTACGAGGGGGCCGCCTGGGTGGGCCTCACGCCCTTCGTCATGGCGCATGTCCGCCCTCCCGGCACACCCGCGGCGCTGCCCGGACTCCCGGCGTTCGCGGAGACGAACCTGCGGACCTACGTCCGCCACCGCAACGGCCGGGACGGGCTGTGGTTCCTGTCCCTGGACGTCGCCTGCCCGCTGATGGTGGCGGCCCGCGCGCTCGGCGCCCCGTACTATCCGGCCACCCTCAGCGTGTCCGCGATCGGGGACACCGTCTCGTACGCCGGTTCGCGGTGGTCCGACGGGGCTTCGTACCGCATGGTCGTCCGCCCCGGTGACCCGGTCCGGCAGGCGGAGAGGGACATATGGATGACCGCGCGCTGGCAGGCGTACACACGCCGGCTGGGCATGCTCTGGGAGACCCCCGTCGAGCACGAGCCGTGGCCACTGGCCGGCGCTGCCGTCGAGGCGCTGGACGAGACGCTGACGGCCGCGGCGGGCCTGCCCGCCCCTCTCGGCCGCCCCGTGGTCCACTTCTCCCGAGGGGTCAGGCACGTACGGCTCGGCCCTTCCCGCCCGGCGGCACTCCGAGCGGAGACGAGCGGATGAGCCGCATGCCCAGCGGGGTCGCACGGCGCCCGCTGCTGCGCTTCAAGGGCTGGATCGCGGGCATGGGCACCTCGTCCGGGACCCGCATCGTGCTCGGCCACTGGCGCCGGTCGCCGTTCGGGCCCTTCAGCGGCGTGATGCTCGAACGCGCTGAAGGACAACGGCAGTTGCTGAACCCGGCCCGCCCTGAGACATCACCCAGACCCAGGTCAAGCGAGCGCACAGATCCGGCGCAGCAGCAGCGGACAAGTCTCTCCAGACCTTCCGCCTCCTCACCACCAACCCCATAGCGGACGCCCGCCGAGCTGGTTACGCTGAGTTTCGCAAGGGACCCTCGTACAGCACTTGGACGCAACAGCGTTTGCAGGCTTCCGAAGCGCTGCCGCGCCGGCCTCTCTGGGGAGAATCTGGGGAGTTACCGCATCGCCGGGGAGCGCGTGGGGAGAATCAGCTACATAAAGCCGTACATGCCGAAGGCCGCGAGACAAAGTGGACCTTCGCGGCCTACGAGACGCCGGTCAGCGACCGCCCGGCGGTCGAGTTCCTCGGGCAGCAGATTACGGAAAGGGCCGTGCGCGTCGGCGACCCACACCTCGGCCGTGGGTTCGGCGTCCAGGACACCGGCGATCACGGCGTTCGCCTCAGCCGTCATTAACGCCCGGCCGCGCTCGTAGTCGTAGCCATCGGCCGTAGACGTGAGTCTGCTGCATCACGATGTCACGCGGGAGCCGTTGGGGTTGCTGTCAGCCTTCCGTGCGGAGTTGTACGCATCCCTGACCGCGCGGGCGGACGCGTTGTTCGAACTGACCGACGCGATGCTGTGCGCGGACGGACCGGTCAAGACCCTGGTCGGCCTGGCGCTTGCGGCCGAGCACCGCCGTGGGCACGGAGCGTTGTACGCGGGCCTCAAACGCGGACGATTGGAGGTGGACCGGCTGCGGCGCGCGGTGGCGGCAGTGCCGTTGCCGAAAGCGGCCGATGGCCGCCTGGGAACGACCACCCCCACTCCTGCATGGCCGACGCGATTGCCCAGGGCGGCGAATTTCAGTTCCGTGCCACTCCGCCGCGTTCGGCGGTGACCAGCCAGGAGCTGCTGCGCAGCCACACTCCGCCGTCCGCCTCATGGCGTTGCAGCGCGGCCGTCAGCTGCTGGCGCACCGTCTCCTGCGCAGGCGGAGTCACCTGGTCCAGGAGGTGACGCCCGGGGCCTGAGTTCAGCAGGAACGCCGCGGCGTCCGCTGGGTCGGCGCCCCACTTCCCTGCCGCCTCGACTCGCTGCACGTTCACCCCGTCGAACCCGCTCGCGGCGAGCAGGTCGCGGATGCGGCCGGGATCCGTCAGGGAGAACATGCCGGGGCCGCCGGGCTTCCCGAAGCCGCCGAGTGGCAGGATGCCCTTGAGGGAGGCCAGCGCGGTGAGCCACTCGTTGGCCTCGGCCTCGGCCGCGCAGATGAAGGCCAGTCGGCCGCTGGGGCGCAGCGCCCGGTGGAGGTTGGCGAACGCGGCGACCGGGTCGCCGAAGAAGGTCATGCCGTACCGGCTGATGACCGCATCGAACGCCTCGGCGTCCAGCGGGTGAACCTGCGCGTCGCCCTGAACGAAGGCCACGTTCGAGACGCCTTCGCGTACGGCGCTCTCCCGGGCCCTTTCGAGCATCGGCGCCGACAGGTCCAGGCCGAGTGCCCGGCCGCGCGCGGCGCGCCCGGCGGCAAGGCGGGTGGTGCGGCCGGCTCCGCAGCCGACGTCCAGCACGGTGTCGGTCCCGGAGATGGCCGCGGCGTCCAGCAAGAGCTGGTTGAAGCCGTCGTTGACGGCGTCCCAGCGCTTCTGGCTGCGGGCCCACTGCGCGCCCTCGTACCCGTTCCACGCCTCGGCCTGCATGGTGTTGGCGAACTGCCCCATGGGTGACTCCCTCCAGCCGGGGCGCGGAAGGGCGCCCCGGCCCTAGAATGGGCAAGTGCCCAAAGGGTATGGGCGAACGCCCATACTTGCAATCGGTGAAGGGGATGGCTGTCGTGTCACCTCGTGGAGTGGCGATTCCGGATTTGCGGGAGCGGCTGTTCGCGGCCGCGGAACGGGTGGTGGCCCGTGACGGGGCCGCGGCCCTGACCAGCCGCGCGGTCACCGCGGAGGCCGACTGCGCCAAGGGCGTCCTGCACACCCACTTCGCCGGCCTCGACGAGTTCGTCGCCGAACTGGTCCTGGACCGGTTCGCGCGTAGCGCCCGCCAGGCTGAGGCCCTGCAGGCCAAGGTGGGGCAGGCCACGGTCGCCGAGAACCTCCACGAAGTAGTCGAGGCTCTGCTGGACTCCCTTCCGCCTGCGGTCGTGGGCCTGGCGATGACCCGCCCCGCGGCCGCGTCGCATACCCGCGAGGGCTTCCAGTCCGGCGCGCCCGCGTTCGATGCGATCCAGCACGCCGTCACCGCCTACCTCCAGGCGGAACAGCATGCCGGCCGGGTCCCCGTCGGCAGCGACACGGCCGCCATCGCCCTCGCGCTCGTTGGCACGACCCACCATCTGTTGATGACCCGCAGCCCCGGACCGGCCACGGACAGCTCGGCGACCACGCGGCGGCTGCTGGCCATACTCCTCGGCGGTTGACTGCACGCTGTGCCGCCGCGATGGCCTGTGGCGGCGGGTGCGGCCCGCGTCGAGGTGGGACAGCGAGGGGGCGCCCGGACGGCCCGCGGCATCGAGCGGCGACCGACGTCACCGCATGCGCCGCCGCTTACCACCGCTGGAAGCCGGTCAGGTGCGGCGGCTGGGGAGTTCTGGCGCGGGTGGTGTGTGCAAGAAGGTTGACGAGAGGTGTGAGGGAGTCTTGGGTGGAGGCTCTCGTTTTGCGCAAGGGGGCGCGTTATGAACCACGTTGTGCGATCCCAAGCCCTGCCCGCCTGTTCACGCTGTCAGCAGCATCAGCTCGTCACCGTGGCCCGCATGCCGAAGACCGACTCGTATGGCCGACCAATACGACTGGAGCTGTGCAAAGTCTGCGACGCGGACAAACCTGCGGCCGCCGCTGTCATACGTTTCTTCACCACGGGCGGTGGCCACGACACAGGCGGGCCGACGAGGGAGCACGGCTGATGATGGAGTGGACCAAGGAAGGTATGGCCGCCTACGGCTGGTCCTGGGAGGAAGTCCCTGCCGCTCCGGATGGCCGATAGCCGGGCCTGCGCTCTGGCCCCGGCCGTCCCGGAGCCATCTCATTGACTGAGGACGGAGCCGGGGCCGGGGAGCCGATGTCCCGCCGCTACCGGCCGGCCTCGTCTTCGGGCATCCTGAGATCCGTATGCGTGGGCGCGGCCGCGTTCCGGGCCGCATGGAGTAGGCCGGCGCCCTCATACGCGCGACAGCCGTAGCGGGAGGAACTACCGGCCTACGCGGTGACCGCCGCTCGCGGTGAGGTGAGAACCCGCCTCACAGATCGAGAACCGCGCGCAGCGCCTGGTCCACCCGCACCATCGTCTCGGCGGGCACCACCCCGACACGGGTCGCGTCCGTAAAGCGTGTCACGCGCAACTGCTGAAGGTTAACGGCGACCGCGGTGCACGGCATCGGGTCGCCGATCACCACGCTCATCGCCGTGTCGGGGTAGCGCCCGCTCGGGTGCAGCACGATCGCGAGTACCGCCTTGAACGATGTCTCCAGACCGTCCAGGGAGACGATCAGGACGCTGCGTCCATCGGCCAGAGTCCAGACCTCACCGCGCCTCACAGAGCGTCGCCCTCGCCCGCCAGGTCCTCCCCCAGACCCAGAGAGGCGAGCTGCCGCGCGGCATCCAGGGTGGCCTGACGGCGAGCCGCCCGGACGATGTACGCGTTCAGGGACAGGCCCGCGGCCTCGGCGCCGGCACGGATCGAGGAGTCCAGATCGTCCGGGATGCGCAGCGTCATCACAGTCATGCCACCACTCTAGCCACCAGAACTGGTACCTACAGTGGTGTCGGGCAGTGTTCTGCGTTTCACCGCACTCGCCTGGAGACCCTGGACAACGACGATGACCTGCGGGATTCCGCCGACGCCGCATCACCGACTGGCGCTTCCGCTGTAACCGGCCGGACGGAGCGCGAGAGCTCATCCGGCCTGACGCAGCGCAGGAGAGCTGGTCGCACCGGTCTGAGCACGGACATCCTCGAGCGACGTCGGCGCTTCGTCCTCCTGCTCATCTCCTCGGTCAACGAAAACGGTGGCAGCAAGACTGTTCGTCACATACACCGCGCAGGCGGTCCGGCCGAAACAACCCGGTGACTCGGCCCTTGGTCCGAGGCCCGCTCGCTCCCGGCCTCGGCCGATGTGCAGCACCGCAACAAGAGGTCCCCCACCTTGAGACGGCCGGCATCCTCGGCCACGATCGTTGCCCCGCCGTCGTCGTGACGATCAGGGAGTCAGGTCCAGAACGCGCACCGGCTGGCCTTCCCACCGCTGCGGCACGGTGGTCGCCACGATCGCCCCGGCCGGCCGGTCCGGGGTGGGCTGAGCGGTGTGCGCGGCGTGGGCGAGTGCCCAGGTTTTCTGGCGAGCCACAGCCAGGGCAGCGGGCAGGTCCAGGTCGACAACGGTGACGCCGGGCAATGCGGCCAGGTGCTCGGCGGTGCCCGGCCGGCCGCGGTCGGCTTCGATGAGTGCGCACGTCGGGGCGTACAGGTGCCAGTCAGCCTCGGCGTGCGCGCGGTGGATGAGCCGGGAGGCCAGGACGTTGCCCTGTCCGGCAGCCGCCATCGCGCTCTCGTCCAGGACGATGTGCATCGGCTCGCTCACCGGCCAGCCGCCTGTGCCAGGCGGCGGTCCAGCTCGGAGTCCAGGTCCTGTTCCTGGGCCGCGGTCGGCGCGTACCCGTTCCACGCCGCGAGTGCGGCCTTGGCCTTCTCGGCCCGCTCGGCCCGCTCAGCAGGGGTGAGGAGGGTCTCGGCGAGGCGGGCCAGGTACGCCCGCAGCGACAGTCCCTCCGCGGCCGCGATCGCCGCGAGGCGATCCTTGGCCTCCTCAGGGACACGGATATTGGCATCAGACATCGCCACACTCCTTTCCACCCCCCAGGGTACGGGTACGGGTACGTACCCGTACCCGGACAGGCCTCATGCCCTATCCCTCACCCCCGGTGCAAAAGAGGCTGGGCGCACCGCCGGGACTAGGCGGTGTCCGACGAGTTATGGCGTGTAGGCCGCAGCCGGATGCTGGGGCGACTCCCCCTGTCAGAGGTGCGCAGTACCGTCCTGTCATGGCAGCCAGAATCGATCTGACCCTTGATTGCACAGACGCGCAGCTCCTTGCCGAGTTCTGGAAGACGGCCCTGGGGTACGTAGACGAGCCGCCGCCCGCTCCCTTCAGTACCCGCGAGGAGTGGCTCGCGCAGTTCAACCTCCAGGATGACGACTCCGTGGACGACGCCGCGTGGCTGTGCGATCCCGACGGAGTCGGCCCCCGGCTCTCCATTCTCAAGGTCCCTGAACCGAAAGCAGCGAAGAACCGACTTCACATCGATGTCCGGGTGCCGGGACATGGCCGCTGCGATGAGCGTTGGGCGCGGATCAAGGCGGAGGCCGAGCGCCTGATGAAGGCGGGCGGTAACGTCGTCAGAGAGTTCGACGAGCACCACATCGTGATGGCCGACCCAGAGGGCAACGAGTTCTGCGTCGCTGCGGCGTCGCCCTGAGGACTGACAAGGGCGTGGCCCGCTTCCTGCGGAGAGTCGCGTTCGCCGCGTGACCATTCGTCGACTGCTTGTGCGTTCCCGCAATCCGCTTATGGGCAGAGCCAGAGTCGGATTACGGCGGCAGTAACGGTGCCCATGGAAGATGTAGGCCCGCTTGTCGTACCTCGTGGCGGCCCTGAAGTTCTTGAGGCGATTGATCGTTCGCTCGACCTGGTTACGGCGTTTGTAGACCGTCCTGTCGAAGCCGGTGGGCCGACCGCCCTTGCTGCCCCGGTTGTGGCGGTTGGCCCGCTGGTTCCTGGGCTCTGGGATGGTGTGCTTGATCTGACGTCTGCGCAGGTAGCGGCGGTTGCGGCGTGCACTGTACGCCCGGTCGCCGCTCAGGTAGTCCGGCCGGGTGCGGGGGTGTCCGCCGGCGGGCCGGGCGACGCGGATGCGGTCCAGGACCTCGATCAGCTGCGGGGCATCGCCCCACTGGCCCGGTGTGATCACAAATGCGAGCGGCCGTCGGCCGCCTTCACTGGCCAGGTGGATCTTGCATGTGAAGCCACCGCGTGAGCGTCCCAAAGCTTCGTCGGCGCGGTGCGAGACAGGGCGCCGACGGCGTGCTGGAATGCGAGGGGCGGTTCGACGGGCTCCGGCCGCGTGTTGGTGAGCGCGGCACACGGTGGAGTCCACGCTCACCATGGACCAGTCGATGCGGCCCTCCGCGTCAGCGTCAGCCTGGACAGCCCGCAGAACCCTGTCCCACGTGCCGTCCGCTGACCAGCGTCGATGCCTGTCGTGCACCGTCTTCCACTTCCCGAACCGGAGCGGTAGGTCCCTCCATGGGATGCCGGTCCGCTGCCGGAAGAGGATTCCGTTGATCACTCTGCGGTGGCTCTTCCAACGTCCGCCTCGTCCAACGTTCTTCGGCAGGTGCGGCTCCAGCCGAACCCACTCCTCATCCGAGAGGTCACCCCGCCCCATGCCGATCGAAACGATCCCCAAGCTGGTCAGTCACCGGACCTACCGGACAGGACCTAGTTGCGGCCCAGAAGCCATGGATATTGATCATGGCCCGGCTGATGTCGAAGTGGCCTGGGCGTCCGGCCATCGGCCCGGTGAACGGGGCTAACCAGGACGGCTGTGACGCCGTGGTCACACCAGCCACGGCAGGAGCCTCACACCGTTCACGCCATGGCTCGCGTGTTGATCACTTGCTGGACAGGCGGAGATCTCCGGCCCAGGTCTCACATAGGACACGGCCGGAGTCGAAGGTGATCTCCAGTGCGATCCGCCCGCTGTCCGGGACACTCTCTTCGCTGACTGCCAGCACCGTCTCGCCGAGGTGATCCGTGAACAAGGTCTCGCCGCTGACCGGCACAACTTCGACGCGGCCTGGCTCCGCCATGTCATATCCCGCGGGGTGCGGGGAGCACAGTTTTGACGACAGGCCGCCGCCGGCGTCGGCACCATCCCCGCACGCGCGGGGAGCACCGCCAAGCTCGCCGGACAACTGCCCGGGGCGGGGGACCATCCCCGCGCCCGTGGGGATGGTCCCGACCTTGCAGCGCTCAGGGGTTCGCGTTTGGTCTGCTCCCCGCGCCCGCGGGAATGGTCCCTCCGGCCTTGGGGAGCATCGGTGCAGCGATTGCTGCTCCGCGCGCCCGCGGGGGATGGCCCCGCTGGAGGCCGCCGTCATCGAGGCCGCATTCGCTGATGACGACCTCAGGGCACAGAACCTGGAGGCGATCATCTTCGCCGATCCCGGGGCGAGACCAGCGATGTCGACCTCACTCAGTCCGGTGCTACGCGATCGCCGTACTGACCATGCCGCCGTCTATCGGGCGCGCAGCGAGCTGGGGAGCCGGTCCGTCCAAGCCGTGGGCGCAGCCGCCTCGGTGGGGGGCGCTGCATGTTCGCGCAATTGTTCAAGTCGCGTTGTTAGCAGGTGCTCGGCTACACGCTCCCGGGCCGTATCGGCGGCTTTTACCGGGGCGGCAACGGCGTTCGCGCCGTTGGGGTGGTACTGGAACCAGGGGCGATGCTGTTCTGTCTTGTACGCCCGCCGGGCTTCGGCTTCAACCTCGTCGGTCCGGAGCAGAATCGTCAGGGCGCGGTCCCGGTACTCCTGAACGGCCTGCTGTGCGGTCTGGAACACGGTTCCAGTGGGAGTACCTGTCCCAGGAGCTCGGTTTCGGCTCGGGCATGACCTGCTGGCGGCGTCTTGCGGCCTGGAACGAGGCCGGCGTCTTGGACCAGCTCCACGGGTTGCTGCTGAACGAGCTGCGCTCGAAGAACCGGCTGGACTGGGAGCGGGCGGTGATCGACTCCTCGCACGCGCGGGCTACCCGGCGGGGCCCAAAAGCGGGGCCGAGCCCGCTCGACCGCGCACGGCCGGGCAGCAAGTACCACCTCGTCGTCGACGGGCAGGGCATCCCGCTCGCGGTGTCTGTGACCGGCGGAAACCGCAACGACGCCACCCAACTCGAGCCGCTGCTCGACAAGATCCCCGCCGTCGCAGGCCAGGTCGGCAGACCTCACCGGCGCCCCGATGCCCTGCTGGCCGACCGCGGCTACGACCACGACAAGTACCGCCGCCTGCTCCGGCAGCGAGGCATCCGCCCCGTGATCGCGAAGAGAGTCGAGCCGCACGGCACCGGCCTGGGCATCTTCCGCTACGTCGTCGAGCGCACGATCGTCTGGCTCCACGGCTTCCGCCGCCTGCGCATCCGCTGGGAGAGACGTGACGACATCCACGAAGCATTCCTCGGACTCGCCGTCTGCCTGATCACCCACCGCCACGTCGACGCCTTTGTGAGGACCTCTAAGGTCCCGCAAGTGATCTCAGGCCGCGTTTGAGGGCTGCCGTAGCCACACGATCTGGGCCTCACCCTCATAAGCGGACTACAGGGGGTCCGGGCCGGCCACTGTTTCGATCGCCAGAGGTGGGCAGACCTCTTCTTCCCTGGTGAGGTCCACCAGCTCGTGTGGAGGCTCGGCTCCGTTTCGGACGGCCATGACGTAGGTCCTCGCCTCCTGCAGGCTCAAGCGCGGGGCTTGGTTGCGGAGATGATGCATCGCGGCCACCGTCCCGGCGGAGTTCATCAGCGCGAGCACGAAAGCGGCCAGGGGGTCGGGCGCCCGCACCCCCTTGATCTGCCGGAGGTAGAGCTCCTCCCAGTCCTCACCCACCCACGTGGTGACAGGGATGTGGTGGACGCTCCCGTCGTACCGGTCCACCAGGTAAGGGCCGCCGCCGACGAGGAGATCGCGCAGATCGCGGGTGCGGGCGTACTCCGCCGAGTTCCAGAAGACGAGCCAGCCCAACGAGTGCTCCTTCACCTCGTGGACGACCAGCTCATGTGCCAGCCGCATCGTGGCCAGCAACGACTCCACCCGTTCGACGGCACGCTCCTTGGAGATCACGCCTTCATCATCCACATCGGGTCCACCAAATTTCCCACCACGCCAGCACTACGCACTGAGATCCCAACGTGGTCACAGACGCGGTCCTGCAGGCATAGATCCGCTATCCGGTCAAGGCAAGGCTGTGAAGGCGGGCGATGCCGAGCATGGCGTGGTGGACGCCGTCGCCGTTCAGGCGACAGTCGCGGAGGATCTTCCAGTTCTTCATGCGGGCGAAGGCGTGCTCGACACGGGCGCGAAGCTGGCGGTGAGAAGCGTTGTGGTCTTCCCTCCAGGCCGGCAGTTCGGGCCCTGGACCTCATGCAGACCAAGGCCCTGCTGCGCAACGATGTCGACTGGCGCCGACGCCTGGCCACCAGGATCTGTGCACGTCGGGCGCCCGCCTTGCGGCGGTACGTCGGCTCGTATGTCGGTTTCGATCTTCGTGGGTTCCCGGCGGGGGTGCACTGCGGTCCGCCGGGCCGCGTGCTCACTGCGGTGATCAGTCTGTCCGGCCCTTTGGAGGTGGCGGCGGGCGTCGACGACGGGTCACCGGTCACCCGATTCGGCAGCGTGGCCGGCGGTCTGATGCGCCGGTCCGTCGCGATCCACCACGACGGACGCCAGGAAGGCGTGCAGGTGTCGCTGACACCGCTCGGGACCCGGGCCGTCTACGGCATGCCCGCCGCTGACCTCGCCCAACGACTGGTCCCACTCGGCGAGCTTCTCGGAGCGCTCGGCGTCGAGCTGGTCGACCGGCTCCGCGCGGCGACGACATGGGCCGCGCGCTTCGCCGCGCTGGACGAGTTGCTCCTGCGAGCCGTCGGCCGCGGTGCCGACGGCGACCCCGTGTCCCGAATGCGCCCCGAGGTGGCGGAGGCCTGGCGCCGCCTCTTGACCGCGCGGGGCCGCGTCCAGGTTGGGAGGGTCGCCGCAGAACTGGGCTGGAGCCGTCGGTACCTCACCGAGCGGTTTCGCGGTGAGGTGGGCCTGTCGCCGAAGACCTTCGCCCGGGTTCTGCGCTTCGAGCACGCGCACGAACTGGCCACCACGCACGACCCGCTTCCGTGGGCCGAAGTGGCGGCCGTCTCCGGCTACGCCGACCAGGCCCATCTCGTCCGGGACTGGAGCGAGTTCACGGGCAGATCGCCGACAGCATGGCGTCGCGGCGAAGTCCTGCTCGGGACCGGGTAGTCGCCGACCGCGCCGCCCATCGCGTCGGCTTCCGTTCCCTTTTCTTCAAGACCACCCTATTGCTGTCCTGTGACGATCGGCGGCATGAGACTCGTCAATCACGAACCCAACGCCATCGACCTGCGGACCACCCCCGTGCACCTCGGGCTGGGGTCGAGAGCGAAACCCGTCGAGGGCTTCGCTTGGGACCCCGAGGTGCTCCATGCCTACAGCGCCGCGGTCGCGGCGGACGGCGCCGAGGGCCGGATGGTGACGATCTTCGACGCCGACGGCCTGGGCGACCATTGGGAGCGCCACCCCGCCGGCGACGAACTGGTCGTCTGCCTCAGCGGGTCGGTGACGGTCACCCGCGATGTGGACGGAGTGCCCGACCGGGTTGTGCTCGGGCCGGGCGAGGCCACCGTCAACCCGGCCGGGACATGGCACGCGGTCGACATGGCGGGACCGGCGTCCATCCTGACCATCACCGCTGGCCTCGGCACCGACCACCGTCCCCGGACCGAAGCCCGCCCGACCGAGCGCGTCGGCACGTCCGGCCCGCAAACACCGTGACGACCCGTGTCGCATGCCTCGGCGACAGCCTCACCCGCGCGCAGTTCAGCGTCGACTACCTGGACCTTCTCGAACGCCGCCGCCCTCCCGGCGACGTACGGCTCGCCCGCTTCGGCGTCAACGGCGACTTCGCCCACAACCTCTCACGGCGCCTCGATGCCGTCGTCGCGGACGAACCCGACGTGATCACCGTGCTGATCGGGACCAACGACGCCCGAGCGAGCCTCGCCGGCTACCCCACCGAGCGGGCCGTGAAGCGCAAACAACTCCCCGAGCGCCCGTCGGCCGGCTGGTTCCAGCAGTACCCGGGAGCCGTCGTCGAACGGCTGCGAACGGAGACTGACGCGACGATCGCTCTGCTGACCCTCCCGGTCCTCGGCCAACAACTCGACGGAGCCGCGGCACGGGCATCACAGGCGTACAGCCGCATGATCGCCGAGGTCGCCACCACCAACAAGGCGACCTACCTCCCGCTGCACGAACGCCAGACCGAGGAACTACGCCAGGCGGACCCGCCGCCGATCCCCTACCGGGACCCGACGCCCGCGGCGAGCGTCAGCGTCCTGGTCCGGCACGCCGTGCTGCGCCGCAGCCTCGACACGATCTCGCGGCGCCGAGGTCTCGTGCTCACGACCGACCACATCCATCAGAACAGCCGCGGCGCCGCCCTTGTCGCCGAGGTCATCGACACCTGGCTCCCGACCCGGAGCGCGTAGCCGGTTCCGGCGGCCCCTTTCCTGCGTGTTCGGTTCCCACCCTTACCGGGCAGGCAACGACGATCGGACCATCTCGACCGCTCTCGGCTACCACGACAAAACCACCACCCCGCCGGCTCAACGGGGCCGCCGGGACCTTGCAGCCGATACGCCGTTGGGCGTCACACACGGTCACCGGCAGGTTGGGTTCCACGGGGAACTGGCGACAGTTGATCACGAGAGTCCGCCAGTACCGAGGCCAATACCGCCCAGAAGACTACTGACGGGTTACTTGTTCCCTGGTGTCTGAGCTAGGACTTCGAGGCCTGGACCGGCGGACCGATTTGGCCGCCCTGACTTGTTGGGCGAGTCGGTATCCGTCCGCCTCGCGGATGAGTTCGTGAGAGCGGATCTGGTGCAACTCGAAGTGCATGCCGCTCGCTCCTATTGCTGGAGCTCCATGACGTCGGCGACCCACAGCTGACGTTGTCGGGGCCGCCGGAGCCGTTGGCGAGGGAGACGAGTTCGCGGACCGCCTGCTCTGGCTCGCTGATGTCGGAGAGCACTCGGCGGATTTCTTCGGTCGGCACGACGGTCGACAGGCCGTCGGAGCAGAGCAGGTAGCGGTCTTCCCGCTGTGCGTCGTGCAGACGCATGTCGGGGGTGCCATCGGCTCCTTGACCCAGGGCCCGAATCAACAGTGATCGCTGGGGGTGGGAGACGGCCTCCTCTGGGCTGATGTGTCCTTCGTCGACCATCGACTGCACCATGGTGTGATCTTGAGTGATCTGGAACAGCTCTCCGTCGCGCAGGAGGTAGACGCGGGAGTCGCCGATGTGGACGAGGGCCAGCTGTGAGCCGGTCCAGAGCATCGCGGTGAGTGTGGTGCCTGCCTCTTCGGCGGAAGGGTCGGCTCCGGAGACGCCGTGTACGGCCTGTTTGGCTTGGTCGATCGCGTCTTCGAGGACGTTGAGGAGATTGCGCGCCGGGATGCTGTCGGTTTCGAGGCTCTTGAGCGCGTCGACAGCGGCGGCGCTCGCGGGCGCACCTCCGCTGCCGTAGCCGTCGGCGACCGCGAGCAGACGGGACCCTGCGTAGACGGTGTCCTGGTTGCTCTCGCGGACAAGGCCGGTGTCGGAAAGGGCGGCGTAACGGATGCCCAGGGGCTTGGCGATCGGGGACAGGGCAGGGTCCTTCCAGGAGAGGTGGTCGATGAGGAAGGTGGCCAAGTCCCGCCGTGCGGCGATGTCGGCTTCGACCTGGGACCAGAACGCGCGGATCTCTTCGGCTGCCGGACCTGCATCCAGCGTGCAGACCTGCTGGATGCGGGCGAGAGGCATCCCGAGCCGTCGGAGCCAGGCAACCAGCCGGGCCTGATCCAGTTGCTCCGGTGCGTAGAGGCGATAGCCGGTCACCGGGTCGACGCGAGCGGGAGTCAGCAGGCCGAGCTCGTCGTAAAGACGCAGCGCCTTCGGCGACAGCCGGGACGCCTTCGCGAACGCCCCAATGGTCAGCAACCCCTTGCTCGTTCTCCTCATGCCAGGCACGTCGCCTGGCCCCACTCATGCTGTGGGCTCCCCCAAGGTGAAGGTCAACCAAGGGCTCCGTTTGACCCGTCTGAATGGTCTCCCACGGTCGGAGGCTGCGTGACCAGCCGAGGACGCTGGTCCGCCGTTGGGCTCACTGGGCGGGCTCAAGTGGGCTTCGATCCGTGTTGCTGTGGCTGTTGTCCAGGTACTCGTCTGAGTGCACCACCGAATACGAAGTTATGGGCTCTGGCGCTGATCTTGTGACGGAAGGCAATGTCGGCCGTGATGGTGGGACGGGAGTTCCGCGCCTTCGCGACCACGAGGTCGGCCACCATGGGCCGAGCCGTCCGGTTGTACGCCTCCTCGCGGTGGACCAGGACCACGGTGTCCGCGGCGAAGACGACCTCGTCGTGCAGGTTTTCCGGGGCCGGCATCCAGTGCGGCTGGCGCGACACGGCCCGCACCGGGGCGGTGAAGACGACGGGAACGGCCAGCTCGCGTGCCAGAGCCTTCAGCGCCCGGCCTCCCCGGTTCCGGAACGCGTGTCGTTGACGCAGTCCTTGCCCCTTCCTGCGCGGCATCGCGGGCATTTGTTCTGGATTTAGAAGCGGCGCGGCCAGCAGGTCGGCGAGGGTCAGCACCCCCGCATGGCGAGCGCCGACCCGCTGCTGGAGTGCGCCAACTGCTCCTCGATCTGCTGCTCAGTGCTACCCACCGAACCACTACCCGCGATGCGACGGCACGCCGACCGAACACTTCCCACCGGCGGCCACCACCGGCCGTCACATCGATCCACCGTATCCACAGCGCGGTCCTGGCCCCGCCTGGCAATCACATGCCGTGGCTGAAACCATGCCGATCAACGCCGCCCTCGATGCCCGGCCCGAGGCTTCCTGTTGACAGCAGATCCGGAACCGGGCCCGAAAGCACGAAGCGGGCGCTCCCGGCCATCGCGTCCCAGCCGTCCAGGAAGGCACCAGGGCGCGGCTCTGGGCGCCCTCGCAGGCGACCTGCCGGGCGAGGACGTCGCGGTCGACCTCGGTCCCTCACTGGAGGCAACCGTGCAGCTAGCGGTTCAGCCGCCTTTCGGTGCACCCCCCCCCCGCTGCCTTCGCCGGGCGCGGCAGCCGCGGGGCGGACCAGGCCCGGTTCCACCGCCAGGCCGACCACGCGGCAGCATCGGCGAACGGGCCGGAGCGCTCGGCGAGCATTGCGAGGACCTGGTCGCGGGCGGCGTTGACGGCCTGGTGTTCGGCGTCGGTGACGATGCCGAGCCGCCGCACGTGCGCGTACTCGTCTTCGTCCTTCCACTGCCAGCCCGTCAGATAGGCGTCGACGACCAGGTCCACGGTCAGGTCGAACGTGTCGAAGCCCTCCGTCGTACGGCGGGTGGGGTGCTCGAAGTTCACGTACCAGTTCCGCAACCCGCCGCTCGTGCAGAAGGCGTTGACGCTGAACCACGCCGTCGGCGGCTTCCACAGCAGCAGCTCGGTCTCCTGCCACAGTGCGTCCGCCAGCTCCCACATGCCCATCGCCATCGCATCGAACGCCTTCGTGCGCACGACCGGTCGCCCTCGTCGCGGACCTTGACATACAGGGCGGGCCAGCGGGTCCCGGCTCCCGGCGCGCAGGCGGCCACGAGGGCCTCGCTCGTCTCGGCGACGACGCGCAGCGCGTGCTCGCTCCACACCCGGCCCGTACGGTGCACGTCGCGCCGCACGACCGTCTGGCCCGCCTTGAACCGGACGCGCCCCGGCCTCTCCGTTGCCGACGCCGTTGGCGGCCGTCAGCAAGCCGGCAGCGGCACGGGCGCTGAGCTGACCCGTCTCCTTCCCCGCGAGTTCAGGGGTGCGACGCGTCCCACGGCCGAAGGCCAAGGCGAGGGCCATCCCTTGAGGTGGTTGTCGTGTGTACGCCGGTGCTCATGCCCCCCGTCGCACGCGGCGGTGCGCGCAGGGCCTGCCACGGTCCGCAATCTGCTGCTCTCAGGCGATCGCAGCATGGGCCGGACTCCCACCGCCCGCGTTTTGCGTAGCGCCTTGCTGTCCGGACCCGCGCGCGGCTCTCGGGCTGTGGGGTGAGCGGCTCCACTGATCGGTCCGGCCGTGAGCAGCGCCGGACCGATCAGCGGCCCCATCACCCGTCCGTTCGCCTACTGGCTCCCGAGGTCGGGAAGGGTCGCTCCCAGGCCGACCGCGCGGAGTTGGGCGGCGTCCAGGATGCGGTAGGTCCGGTTCATCCGCCCATGGGAGGCGTCGGCGAGGATCTTGTGTTCGCGCAGTTCCTTGAGGGCCTTCTCCACGGTCGAGACGCCCAGCCCGAGGGCGTTGGCGAAGTCTCGCTGGGTGGGGCCGGTCACGATGTTCGGGTCCAGGGCGCCGGAGAGGATCTCGGCGCCCAGGCCCTGCTGGTAGGCGAGGTGGAACAGGAGCCGGGCGACGCGGTGGATCGGCTTGCAGGCGTCGGTGCCGTAGATGTCCTCGAACTCCAGGACGTAGGTCATCAGTCGCTGGTGCACCATGCGGACGACCGGCAGGTTGCGCACCGCGATGGAGCGCAGGGCCTTGCGCGGTATGCGCACGGTGCGGGTGGCGGACAGGAACTGGACCTGTTCGAGCCGGTTGACGGAGGGCACATCGGTGAACAGGTCGAGGTTGCCCAGGACGTAGTTGCCGCCCCAGATACGACCGTTGACGAGCACCGTGCCGAACAGCACGAACTCAATGTGGTGGGCGTTCAGCGGTTCCGACTCGGTCGAGCGCTGGTGGCGGTAGAGCTGGCTGAAGCGGGCGAGTTCGTCGGCGACGTCGTGGCCCAGGCCCTGCTGCAGGTAGTAGTACTGCAGCACGCGCATCGCCCGGTGGCTGCGGGGCTCGGCGCTCACGCCGGCCATGTCGTACCCGGCCGCGGCCAGACGCTGCGTGGTGAGCTGGATGCCGGCGCGGCTGCCGGTGACGAGCCGGTTGGACCCCTCGTCCCCGGTGCGGATGTCGTTCACAGCACACCCGCCGTCAAGCCGGCCCGGGACGGCGCGGCGATGGTGTGCGACGCGGCCACGGGCGGCGTCACGGGCTCGGTGAGGAGCTTGGTGATGGGGACCATCGACCCGACGAGCGTGCCGATCCCGACGATGACGGCGACCACGCGGGCCGGTGTCGACTTGAGCCGGTCGACGGCGAAGGCGATCGTCGCGAAGACGATCAGGAAGATCACCACGAGGACGACGAGCCGGACAAGGTCGGTCTCGGGCTCGGGCGGGGGCTCCATCAGGATGCGCGTGATGGGGACCAGGGCGCCGACCAGGGTGGCGAGCGCGGTGATGACCGCGGCGACACGGACGGGCTTGGACTGGAAGCGGTGGACGACGAAGGCGATCGTCGCGAAGACGATCAGGAAGATCACCACGAGGGCGACCAACGGGGCCGTGGCGGACACGAGCAGTTCTCCCGGGTGCGTGGACTGACGGGGACTGCGGCTGCTGCCCGGCTTCCCTCCGGTGGCTGATGCCGGAGGGAGGACGAGCCCGGCACGGGTGCCGGAGACCGCTGGACTTTACTTCGCTCTACTTGCGCTGGCCGGGCTTCGGCACCCGTTTAACAGGCTCCATCGACCGGTTAAACGCTGACGATACCGAAGTCCGACAACAGGCCCAACTAAGGCTTCGCCAGAGGGATTTGAAGATCCATTGGCCAAAGCGCAGCAATCACGCTAAACGCCCACTTGCCTGGCTTGAGGGGGTTGTTTGCCCGTCAAGAAACCCGTATCGGGAGGGCTTTGCCCGCGTCCACCCCCCGAACCCCTCTGGATAAGGCATAAGGAGACACGAAGTTCGGTTACATAATCCGTGCTGGACCACGGGCCCTGGACTGCCCTTCGCTCAGCATCATCGGGCATTTGCCCGGGGGGTTGGCCCCCTCCGGGTGCCCGATGTTTCTTGTCAGGAGGGCCCCGCCACCGGCGGGGCCCTCGGCGTTTTCGCAGCTCACACCGGACAGCCGGGTACGCAATCCGGTGACACCCCTCCGCTTGCCCTCCCTGCGGCCCGGCCGGGCGGAAGCGGCCGACCGTACCCGTTCACGACTTCTCACGCCGATCGAATGTATGGATGAACCGGACCAAAGGGACTCGGTCTTCTGATTGCAGAATCGGCTACAGGCTGTAAGATGCCGGACCTTTCATCACCCGAAGCGATCAACGCGTACTTACGAGTAGTCAAACAAGCAGGCGAAACGCCAGGCTTGAAGATCTTGAATCCCCATATGCCGGTTTCGGCAGACGGCCACGCTCCGTGGACAACCACCGGTGTCGAAGCAGCGAAGTGACGAGACGCGCCAGACAGACACCGGTTCCGGCCAGCCTCCCGCAGAAATCACCCACTGGCGCGTTGAGCGGACACGCGGCCGGCAACCCGGCCCAACCCCAAGGCAGCGCTCAAGGCGCCGGAGGAGACGGAGGCGCAGGAAGAGACGGAAGAGACGGAACTCTGCCTCCTCCAGCAGGGCCATCACACAGAAGGCCACCGGCGCGGAAGGCCGGCCACCCGGACGGCAACAGCACTGGCATCCGGGCGGCACCCGGGTGCGATCTGCGAGTTGTCCATCCCGAAGCCGGACACCCTCCTGATCTGCTCCACCATGCTGAGCGGGATTCGGACGATCCCCTCGTCGTCGGCGGGCGGACTGTCCTGACGGCACGCAGCCCGCGTCGGCGCGTTGGCGAACTTGCCCTGCACAACCAGCTCTGGGCCCTGGGCGGTGTCGGTGTTCACCCACACCGCCGGACAGTTCCCTCCACCCGAGTTCGGGTCCGTGCCGAAGAAAGTAACGCCATGATCCCCTCCGAGGCCGGCCGGTTGCGCGTAGTTGCGCGGCGACCGTCCCGCGGTGCGGTACGGCGTCAGGGGTGCCGCCAGCGGCCGAGGCGGGTCTGGTCCGTCCGGGTGACCAAGGGCCGCAACCCCGGTGTCGGAAGGCGCACCCCCCTACCGTGCGGCCAGGGAAGACTCCCAGATGCCTGAACCTTTGCGGCAGGCGGTTCACCAGCTCGTCTCCGAAGTGGTCATGAACTGCCAGGAGGTGCTGCGCTACACCGAGCCGGACATCGCACGCGACTGGAAGCGCGTGACCCTGATCCGCGCCACGGACGCCTCCGACAGGATGGACACGGCGGCCTTGCTGATCGCCGCGTACTGCCAGCGCACCGGCATGGCCCTGGAGACCCTCGCGTCATACCTCCAGACCCGGCAGCAGCGCAGCCGGGCGGCCGGGCCACGGGATGCGGATCGGCACGAGGTCGCCGGGATGCTCGGCAGGCCGCGTCCAGCCGATGACGACCAGGACGCCCAGATGTGGTTCTCCGCGGGCCAGGGCTACGCGGGAGACGGGCTGATGTCCCCGGACGGGGTCAGTTCGCGGGGTCGTCCGGGTCGGTCCCTGTACCAGCCGCGCCGCCCGTGCCTGCGGCTGACCGCCCGCACCCCGGGAGCGCGGTGACGGGCACGGCGGTGCGGGGCGCGGACGTGCGGGGCGGCTGAGCCCGTCGGCCCAGCCGCTCCGCACCGCCTGTCGCGCGTCGCCGTACCGGCTACCGCGTGCCCCCCGGGCGGCGCGCGGCGGCCCGCTGGGCCCTGCGGGAGACACGGCCCTCGGAGGCGGCGGCGGGGGCGGCGGCCGCCGTGTCCGGGGCGATGCCCAGTTCGCCGCTGAGGTCGGCGACGAAGGAGCGCACCGTCGGGTACTCGACGAACGCCGACGAGCGCACGGGGTGGGCCAGTTCCTCGCTGAGCTTGGCGATGACCTCGATCAGGATCAGCGAGTCCAGACCCATGTCGAACAGATTGGTGTCGAGGTCCACGGTCCGCGGGTCGGGCGCGCCCAGGACGGCGGCGATCTCCTGTCGGATGAACTCGGTGAGCAGCGCGCTCTTCTGCGCGTCCGTGGCCCCCGCGAAGCGGTCCCGCAGCGTCCGCGCGGCAGGCTCTGCGGCCGGTGCCGCGCCGCCGTGCGGCTCGATCCAGTGCCGTACGCGCTCGAAGGGGTAGGTGGGCAGCGGCACCCGGCGTATCCGCTCGCCCTCGTGGAACGCCGCCCAGTCGACGTCCTCGCCCGCCGTCCACAGCCGCCCGACGAGAGCGAGGAGGAACTCGGCGCCGACAGGCACAGGCCCTTGCGGCAGCAGGGCGATGCCGGGCCGCCCGGCACCGGCGGCGTGCTGCGCGCCGATCCCTTCGAGGAGGCGCAGTGCCGCGTCGGGCAGCGCGGTGCGGTCGGCGGCGACCACGGGGGCGGTGATCCCCCAGCCGGCCAGGGTCCGCGCCGTGGCGTACTGGACGGCGAAGTCCGCCTCCGGGCTCCGCGCGCCCAGCAGTTCGTCGGCGGATGTCCCCAGCTCGGCGGCGCAGCGGTCGTAGTGCTCGCGGAAGGCGGCGGTCCCCTCGTACAGGGCCGAGGCGTGTCCCGGCGCGGCGCCGCCGGGGGCCAGGTCCAGGACGGGCCGTTCGTCGGTGGGATCGGCGGTCAGGATCCGGTCGGCGTCGCCCAGGGCCAGGGCGAGCGCGGCGTCCCGTACGTCGGCGGCGACCAGTGCGCGCCGGTAGGGGTGCGCGCGGCGGCCGAGCGCCAGGGTCTGGGACACGGCGGACAGGGCGAGGCCGCGGTCCTTGCGGAGCCGGCGGGCCAGCTCGGCGGCAACGGTGTCGAGGGCGGCCGGGGTGTTGGCGGAGAGCACCAGGAGGCGGGGCCCGGCGTCCTCGGCGTCGGGGGCGGAGGGGAGGGCGGGCGGCTCCTCGACGATGACGTGGGCGTTGGTGCCGCCGATGCCGAAGGAACTCACGCCCGCCCGGCGCGGTGTGGCGCCCTCGGGCCACTGCCGGGTCTCGGTGACGACGTGGAAGGGTCCCGCCGCGAAGTCGATCTCCGGGTTGGGGGACTCGAAGTGGAGGCTGGGGACGAGTGTGCGGTGCCGCAGCATCAGGACCGTCTTGATCAGGCCCGCCATGCCCGCAGCCGTGTCGAGGTGGCCGACGTTGGTCTTGACGGAGCCGATCGCGCAGGACCGCGGGGCGAGGGTGCCGCCCTCGCGGCCGAAGGCCTGGTTGAGCGCGGCGATCTCGACGGGGTCGCCGAGCGGGGTCGCCGTGCCATGGGCCTCCACGTACGTGATGGTCTCGGGGGCGACCTCGGCGATCTGCTGGGCCTCGGCGATGACGGCGGCCTGCCCCTGGACGCTCGGCGCTGTGTAACCGGTCTTGTCCGAGCCGTCGTTGTTGATCGCGGTGCCCTTGATGACGGCGTGCACGGTGTCGCCGTCGGCCAGCGCGTCGCTCAGCCGCTTGAGGACCATGGCGCCCACGCCGTTGCCGATGACGGTGCCCTGCGCCTTGGCGTCGAAGGCCCTGCAGTGGCCGTCCGGCGAGAAGATCATCCCCTCGTGGTGGAGGTAGCCCTCGCCCTGGTCGGCCTGGATGTGGGCGGCGCCCGCGACGGCCATCGCGCAGTCTCCCGAGAGGAGGCTGAGGCAGGCCAGGTGGACGGCCACCAACGAGGTCGAGCACGCCGTGTTGGTGCTGACGCTCGGGCCGCGCAGGTTCAGCTTGTAGGAGGTGCGGGTGGCGACGAAGTCCTTGTCGTTGGTGATCATCATGCGGTAGCGGTCAACGGAGGACGCGGTGCGGTAGCGCTCGCCGAGGTTGTGCAGCAGGTAGGTGTTGAGGCCCACTCCGGCGTAGACGCCGATCTGCTGCTCGCCGCGGCGCGGGGCGTAGCCCGCTGTTTCCAGTGCCTCGTGCGCGCACTGCAGGAACTGGCGCTGCTGCGGGTCGATCAGCTCCGCCTCGTCCCGGGTGATGCCGAAGAAGCCGGCGTCGAACGTGTCGGCGTCCGCGAGCACCTGCCCGGCCTTGACGTACCGGTCGTCGTTCAGCAGGTTTTCGCCGACGCCCGCCGCGCGCAGCTCCTCGTCGGTGAAGTAGGTGAGGGTCTCCCTGCCCTCGCTCAGCACCTGCCAGAACGCGTCGGGGGTGTCGGCGCCGGGGAACCGGCAGGCCAGCCCGATGACGGCGATGTCGGAGTCCCGGGCCTCGAATTCCTGCTGTTCTGTCCGCTGGTCGTTCATGTCTTCTCCTCAACCCACCTTGATACCGAGGTCCGCGGCGACCGCGCGCATGTCCAAAAACGTCTCCGCGATGAACCGCGCGCCGTCGTCGGTGGTGTCCATCTGCTTGAACAGCTCCACCAGTGCGGCGCGATGCTCTTCGCGGTCCCCCTCGCCCGCGGCTATCTCCAGGACCACCTTCTTCAGCTTCTCCTCGACCTCGGGCAGGTTCAGGGAGCGCGGGAACTTGATGCTGAAGGTGGAACGGTCGTAGTCCTTGTTGCGGCTCACCGCGCGCGTGTAGCTGGACGCGTTGAGCTTGTAGAACATGCAGTCCCAGTTCTTGAACGAGTAGTAGTTCAGGAGGGGGAACAGCGTGCAGTGCGTCTCCATCGGCGACGAGGCGTACAGGCCCTTCTCCTTCAGTTCCGCCACCATGCGGTCGGGGTCGTAGTCGTGCCGCATGGCGATGAACGGAAACACGATCTTGGGGAGTTCGTCGTCCTCGGCGAAGAGGATCTCCTCGATCTCGCCGTCGAAGAGTTCGCTCGCCAGCTCGGGCCCGAAGGACTTGTAGAAGCCGCGCACCACTTCCCTGACGTTCGACTCCATCGTGAGGATCTGCTGCGGATCGGCGCACAGGGCGATGTAGGGGATGCGCTCGCGGAAGGCGTACAGGATGGCGCGGATCACGAAGAACGTGCGGCAGGAGACGCAGGGCAGTTTCTCGTCGAGGTACTGGCCCGGCTTCTTCGGGCGCGGCCGGTTGAAGACGTCCCGCATCATCTTCTTGATGTTGTCGTCGTCCGCGTCCACCACGAACGTCGCGGGCAGCTTCTCCTGCGCCAGCTTGATGTTCTGCGCGGCGTGCGTGCTCTCGAAGGGCACGTCGAAGGTGTAGGCGAGCGTGCGCTTGCCGTATTCGTTGACGAACTTGTCCAGCATGTACGTGCTGTCCTTGCCGCCGCTGTACATGAAGAGGCAGTCGAACTCGCCGCGCGGATTGGGCGGCGCCGCCTGGAACTCGGCGAACACCTCGTTGGTGTACTTGTAGTTGACGATCAGGTCACCCGCGAAATCGAGGTTGCAGAGATTGCACACCTGCTGGTCGTCGAGGACGACCCCCGGGTGCCCGTCCTTGAGCGAGCAGATCTTGCAGCGGACGATGGTGGGTTCCACGGTGCCTCCTGGTGGGTTGTGTCGGCCCTGCGGCCTGCGGCGGGCTCAGCGTTCGGCGCCGGACCTGCGACGGCGCGCTCCGAGCAGCGATCTGTCCCGGCCGCCCTTGGGCCGGCCGCCCTCCGGCGGCCGGGGCGGGGCGCCGTCCTCGGCGAGGTGGCGGGCCATCGCCCGGATCGTCGGGTGACGGAACATGTCGAGCCGGCTCAGCGAGGGGCGCAGTTCCGCCCGAAGCCGCGCCACCACATGGGTCAGCCGCAGCGAGTCGCCTCCCGCGTCGAAGAAGTTGACGTCGGCGCCGACGTCCGCGAGGCCGAGCGCGCTCCGCCAGATCGCGGAGATCCGCTGCTCCAGCGCGCCGCGTGGCACGGCGTCGGCCGACGGCCCGTCGTGGACGGCCGCGCCGTGCGGGGCGGGCAGGGCCTTGCGGTCGAGCTTGCCGTTGGGCGTCAGCGGCAGCGCGGGCAGCGGGACGACGGCCGCCGGCACCATGTACGCGGGCAGCCGCGCCCGTACGTGGGCGCGAAGCTCGGCGGTGTCCGGGACCCGCGCATCCCCCTCGGCCACGGTGTAGGCGACGAGCCTGTCGCCGCCCGGCTCGTCGTCGCGTACCACCACCGCGGCCTGGGCGACGGCGGGGTGGTCGCGCAGGGCGGTCTCGATCTCGCCGGGCTCGATGCGGTAGCCGTGCAGTTTGACCTGGCTGTCCAGCCGGCGCAGATACTCCAGGCGGCCGTCGGGCAGGTGCCGCACCAGGTCGCCCGTGCGGTAGACGCGGCCGGGTGCGAAGGGGTCGTCGAGGAACCTGGCCGCGGTGAGGTCCGGCCGGCCGTGGTAGCCGTCGGCCACCCCGTCACCGCCGATGTACAGCTCTCCCGGGCTGCCGGGCGGCACGGGCCGCAGCCGCTCGTCGAGCACGTACATCCGCGTGTTGGCCAGCGGCCGGCCGATCGTGACCGGCCGGCCCGCCTCGACGCGGTCGAGGGAGGACCAGATGGTGGTCTCGGTCGGTCCGTACATGTTCCAGACCCGGTCCGCCCGCCGCACCAGTTCGGCGGCCAGGTCGCCGGGCAGCGCCTCGCCCCCGCACAGGACGGTCAGCCCGGCACCGCCCTGCCAGCCGGCGCCGATCAGCATGCGCCAGGTGACGGGCGTCGCCTGCATGACGGTCGGCCGGTAGGCCTCGACCAGGGCGCGCAGCGCGAATCCGTCGGCGGCCGTCTCGGCGGGCGCCACCCGCACCTCACCACCCGTGACCAGCGGCAGGTACAGCTCGAGTCCCGCGATGTCGAAGCAGGCGGTGGTCACCGCGAGCAGGGAGTCCCGCGGGCCGAACCCCGGCTCCTTGGCCATGGAGCACAGGAAGTTGGTCAGCGCGCGGTGGCCGACCCTGACGCCCTTGGGCAGGCCGGTGGAGCCGGAGGTGTAGATGACGTAGGCGAGGTCCTTGGCGGAGGCGCGGTCGGGGAAGTCCTCCTCGACGTCCGCCTCTTGTGCCTCGTGCGCCTCCTCGCCGGGGTGGATCTCCACCGGCTGTGCCGGGCAGTCGGCGGGCAGCGCGGAGAAGAGCGCGGGTTCGGTGAGCACCAGGGCGGCGCCGGAGTCGTCGAGCATGTGCCGGATGCGCTCGGGCGGGTAGACCGGGTCGAGCGGCACGTACGCGGCGCCCGTCCGCAACACCGCGAGCAGCCCGGTGATCAGGTCGGCCGAGCGGTCGAGGAAGACCCCGACAAGGGTGCCGGGACCCGCGCCGAGGTGGGCGAGGCGGCGGGCGAGCCGGTTGACCCGCCGGTCGAGGTCGCCGTAGGTGAGGACGGTGTCGCCGGACCGGACGGCGGGCTCCTGCGGCCGCCGGTCCGCCCACTCGGCGAACAGCTGGTGCACGCAGCGGTCGGCGGGGTAGTCGGCGGCCGTGTCGTTCCAGGTGTCGAGCACCAGGCGGCTCTCGTCGCCGGACAGCAGGGGAAGCAGTCCGGCGTCCTCGTCGGGCCGCTCGGCGGCCGAGCGCAGGAACCGCTCGAAGCGTGCGGCCAGTTGGTGGGCGGCGGCCGCCCTGCTCTCGTCCGCCGGGAGGAAGGCGACGGCGCGGGGCACGGCACCGGGCCCACCGATCCGTACGGTCAGGGCGGGCCCGGCGGGCCCGGCGGGGCGGTGCGCGGTGCCGTGGCCGTCGCTCAGGTCCACGGTGACCGGCAGCGCGCCCGCCGCGAGCGCCGCTCGTCCGCCGGGGCCGGGCAGGCGCAGGTGCGCTCCCCGCAGCGGGGCGCTCCGCCCGGCCTGCTCGGTGAGCCGTCGGGAGACCTCTTCCGCGAAAGCCGCCAGGGAACGGTCCTGTCCGGCCTCGGGGGCACGGAAGGGCACGTCGGACATGAGGGGCCCGGTCGTTTCCGCGGTGAGGCGCAGCGCCACGTCGAAGCCGCCCTCGTCCTCCCCCGCCATCCGGCCGAGGAACCGCAGGAGTACGGCGAGCAGCCAGGCCCTGGCCTCGTCGGGGCCCCCGGCCGGGATGTCCGGTGGGACCGCGGCGCGGGCGAGGTCGCCGGCGCCGGACGGCTCGGCGGGCTCCGGGGCGGCCGGCCAGGGGACTTCGAGGGGGGCCCGGTCGGCGAGGAGGGGCAGCCAGTGCCTCTCGTGGCGCCGCGCGGCGCGGGCGGTGGTCGCCCACTGCCGGCGGGCCGCGTCGTCCCCTTGCGTGAACCGGTCGCCCGGACGCAGTCCCGCCACGGCCGACGGGTCGCCGTCCAGGTCGGCCAGGTCCCTCAGCCGTACGTCGAAGTCGGTGGTGGCGACGGTCACGGCCGGGCCGTCGACGGCGACCACGGTACCGGGCGGGCTCGTGGAGGGGCGGTCGGTGACCTCCGCCTTCCGTACGGCGAACAGGCGCTCGTCCAGGGCGAGGAGCGCGAGGCCGAACGCGTTGCGGTGCGGTCCGAGGTCGGTGGCGCGCACCAGGGCGCCGAGGTCGGCGGCGGACCGGCGCCAGGAGAACAGGCCGCCGTCGGGCGGGCCGTCGTGGAGTCCGTGGTAGGTGCGCAGGGTGAGGTCCTGCGGGGTGCGGGTCTCGGTGCCCGCGGCCAGTTCCTCCACGAGTTCGCCGAAGCCGGCCGCCGCGGCCTCGTAGCAGGCGAGGTTGAGGGTGTACGCGGTGTCCTCGGGGCCGACCGGCACTGCCCGCTGCTTGAGCACGTCGCCCGTGTCGGCCTCGCGCTCCATGACGTGCCAGGTGACGCCGTGCTCGGTGGCGCCTTCCAGGATGGCCCAGCTGGTGGCGTGCAGGCCGGCGTGCCGGGGCAGCGGCGCGTCGTGGAAGTTGACGGGCATCCGCTCGGGCAGTGCGAGGACCTCGTCGGACAGCATCCGCAGGTTGGTGATGCTGAACAGGTAGGCGAACCGCAGCGGACGCAGCCGCTGCGCGAGGCCCCGGCCCGGATCGACGACGCTCAGCCCGTGCCCGGCGGCCCAGCGGCGCAGCCCCGGGTCCTCGGCGACCACGGCGGCCACGTGGTGGCCCCGCGTCAGCAGGTGCTCGCCGCATTCGGCGAGCAGGGGCTCCTCGCCGATCAGGACGGCGCTGAAGGGTGTGGTCATCGCTGTTCCTCCTGGTCCTCGAGGACGCTGCTCAGCTGGCGCAGCAGGCGGTCCACCTCCGCGTCCGAGAGGCTGTCGACGATCTGCTCGATGCCGGGTTCGGGCCCGGCTGCGGTCTCGGTCCCGCCGGGCCGTGGCCCCGCACCGGTCCCGGGCCGCGGCTCGGGAGCGGGTTGCGGTGCAGGGGTCTTCCCGGAGCCGAGGGTGGCCAGGTGGCGGGCGAGGCGTTCGATGGTGATGTGCTCGAAGAGCAGGGTGGACGGCAACGGCCCGTACTCGCGCTCCAGTTCCCTGGTGAGGCTGAGGACCACGAGGGAGTCGACGCCGTAGTTCTCGAAGGTGGCCCGGGGGTCGAGAAGGTCCTCGGGCATTTCGAGTACGCGGGCGAAGACCTCCTTGACCCGGCATTCCGCCCCACCGACCGGGTCGGCGCCGGAGGGCCGCGCGGCGGGGTCCTCGTCGGCGGCCCGGCGGGCCGGCGCGGACGGGGCCGGCGCGGACACGGGCACGAAGCCGTCGCTCTCGGCGACCAGGACGCATTGATGGGTGCCGCCGTCCGGGCGCGGTCCCTCGGTGACGCGGCAAAAGCCGTTGTGGGTGAGGACGTCGCGCCAGGCCGTGGTGGAAAGGAGCGGGGAGCCGGGCAGCCGGTACTCCGCGTCCTCGAACAGCCACCAGCCGGTGGCCAGGCCGAAGATCAGGGACATCTGGTCGCGCAGCTCCACGCCCTCGTTGAGCACCAGTACGCCGTTGGTGGCCAGGAGCCGCTTGGTGTGGGCCAGGGTGCGGTCGATGCTGGCGGTGGCGTGGAAGACGTTGGTGGCGAGCACCAGGTCGTGGGCGCCGGTTTCAAGGCCCTGTTCCCCGGGGTCGCGTTCGATGTCCAGGGCCCTGAAGTCGGCGAAGGGGTGGTCGGCGGCGAAGCGCTTGCGGCCGTGCCGCACGAATCCGTCGGACACGTCGGTGTAGAGGTAGGCGACGTGGTCGCCGAGTCCGGCCGCCGCGAGGGCGCGCAGGACGCGGGTGCTGGTGCCGCCGGTGCCCGCGCCGACTTCGAGTACGCGGATCCGGTCACCGGGCCGCTCGCGCAGGCGCTCTTGTACGTAGCGCAGCACCGTGTCGGCGACCTGCTCGTTGCACCGGTCGGTGACGGGGTCGCCCGCGTAGACGGCCTCGACCAGGTCGAGTGAGCCGCCGGGGAAGAGGACGTCCATGTGTCCGCGCCGTCCGGTCAGTACGTCGGGCAGCGCGTCGACGCACCGCAGCAGCAGGGTCGTCACGGCCTCCGTCTCGGGATGACGTGTCGTCAGCTCGGCTGCGGTCTCCTTCGGGTGGGCGACGCAGCGGCGCAGCTCCGGATCGTCGAGCGCGTTGGTGGTGACCAGGTCGGCGCCCTCGGCGCGGAGGTGGCCGCCGCGCAGCAGGACGTCGATCAGGAGGCCGAGGAGCCGTTCCTGCCCGGCGGCGACGCCGAGGCGGACGCGGAGCCCGTCGCGGGTGTGCCGCTCGCCGGGATCGCGCAGGACGCCCATGGTCCGCAGGGCGCCGACGAGGAGTCGCCGGGCGAAGGTCTCGACGTCCGCGGCCGCGGCGCCGCCGTGGCCGCCCGCGCCGGTCGCCGCGCGGCCGGGGGTCATGGGGGCGGATGGGGCGGGTCGGTGCGGCTGCGCCTTCAGCATGGTGTCCGGGTCGACGCCGAGACCGGTGAGGATCTTCGGGTCGGCCTTGACGACGAGCGTCTGCGGCAGCGGGCCCGACAGTGCCCGTTCGACGGCCGCCATGCCCTCCGCCGCGCTGATGGGCCGGATGCCCGCGGCGGCGAATCGGTCGAGGACGCGCTCCCGGTGGGCGTCGTCGGCGGCGTGCCAGTAGCCCCAGTTGACGGTGCGCACGGGGTAGGGCGCGGTGCGGGCCGCGGCGAGCGCCCACGCGTCGGCGACGTGGCAGCCCGCCGCGTATCCGGCCTGGCCGTGGTTGCCCTCCAGCGTGACTGCGGAGGAGTACAGCAGCACGAAGTCGGGCCGCTCGCCGCGCAGGGCGCGGAACATGCTCCACACGGTGTCCGCCTTGGCGTCGAGGGCGGTGCGCAGCTCGGCTTCGGACAGCTCCCTGATGGGCTTGTCGACGAGCACCATCGCGGAGTGGATGACGCCGTGGAGCGCGCCGAAGCGCTCCTTGGTCTCGTCGATCACCTGGCGCAGGGCCGCCGGGTCACCGGCGTCGCACGGTACGTAGGAGACCTCGGCGCCCAGCTCCTGCAGTGCCGTGAGGTCGGCGCGGCGCCGCTCGTCCAGTGCCGCGCGGCCGACGAGGACCAGGCGGGCGCGGTGGGCGCGGGCCAGATACCGGGCGGTGTCGCGCCCGAGCACTCCGAGGCCGCCGATGACGAGGTACACCCCGCGCTCGCGGAAGCGGGTCGGGGCGGCGGCCGGTTCGACCGCTTCGAGCGCGCGGACGCGCCGTACGCCGCCGCGCAGCGACACGGCCTGGACCTTGGCCCGCGCCGGCTCGTGGACCAGCGCGGCCGCCGCCGCGTCGAGTTCACCGCCGCGCACGTCGAGGCAGGCCGCGGTGAGCTGCGGGAACTCCTTGGCCGCGACCTCGCAGTAGCCGATGAGCCCGGCGGCCGCCGGGCGCAGCGCGTCGTCGTCCCCGAGCGGTAGGCCGTCGGCGGTGAGGACCTTCAGGGCCAGGGGCCGGTCGAGCAGGCCGGCCCGGTCGAGGCCGCGGACCAGCCGGTGCAGCGAGACGGTGCCGCGCTCCTGCTCCGCGTGCAGCCCGGCCCTGTCGTCCACCGGTTCGCGCGGTCCGCCGATGCCCAGGAAGTACACCAGGTCCAGGTGCGGGGCGCGGGCCAGGAGGTCGTCCGTGGCGCGTTCGTCCAGGCCGCCGTCGCCGACGGTCAGCCGCAGGTGCTCGGCGTCCGGGTGGGCGGCGCGGAGGGTGTCCGCCAGCGGCGCGCCGTCCTCCCCCGTCACGATCAGGACCGCCCGGGGCGCGGCCGTGTCCGCGACGGCGGGCGGCGCGACCGCCCAGCGGGGCCGGTAGTCGATGGACGGCTCCGGCTTCGCCTCCCGCAGGGCCAGGCCGAGGACGCGTACGCACACCCGGCCGTCCGTGTCGGTGACGGTGACGTCGAACCGCCGCGAGCCCAGGTCGCGGACGTGGGACCAGCCTTCGTCGGGCAGGGCGGCGTGCAGCTCCACCCGGTCCGCGGCGTACGGCAGCAGCGGCCGGGCCGGCGCACCGCCGTCGGCGAGCAGCAGGGCCAGGGGGTGCAGCGCCGCGTCGAGGGTGCCGGGGTCCAGCGGCCGGCCGACCGCGCCGGAGTGCTCCCGCGGCCGGCGCAGCCGGGCGAGGGCGGTGTGCTCACCGGTCCAGGCCTGGGTGACGCGGCGGAAGTGGGGGCCGTAGGGCAGGCCTTGCCGACGCAGGCCCTCGTACAGCTCCTCGTGGCTCACCGGGTGCGGGCAGTCCGCCTTGAGCAGGTCGAGGGGCAGGGGGTCGGGGCGTTCGGGGGCGGCGGCGAGGACTTGGCCCAGCGAGTACACGGGGGCGTCGCCGGTGGAGGGTGCGGTCAGGCGGTAGTCGAGCGCCTGGGCGGTGTCGGACTCCGTCGTGGTGAGGGTGACGTCGGTTCCGGTGTCGGCCACCACGAGCGGGGCGAGCCAGCGCACGTCGCTGAAGACCCGTGCCGCGTCCGCGCCCAGGGTGTGGGTCACCAGGTCCAGGTGGCCGACGCCGGGCAGCACCGCACGGCCGCCGACCACGTGGTCGCGTACGACCGGGTCGGTGGGCGTGAGGGTCAGGGTGGTGTCCACCGCTGGGGGCGGTGTCGGCCGATCCGCCGGCCGACGGGGCGGCGCGGGGGCCTCGGTCGGTTCCCTGCGGGTGTCGGGCAGCCAGTGGCGCGGGCGCTCGAACGGGTAGCCCGGCAGCGGGAGCGTGCGGCCGCCGCCCGCCGCGAACTCCTCCAGCGCCGTCCAGTCGGCGAAGGCGCCGGAGACCCAGAGCCGGGCGAGCCTGGTGTGGTCCCCGGCCGCGGCGAGCGTCCGCAGGAAGTCCGGGCCCGCGCCGTCGGTGAACACCTCGGCCAGCGCCGTGTGCTGGTCGGCGTTGCCCGTGATCGCGGAGGCGACGCCCGCTCCGGCGGCGAAGGCGGCGAACTTGTCGGCGGCGTCGTCGATGTCAAAGGCCGCGAAGGCGAGGCGTTCGGGCAGCGCCTCGCGGCCGACGCGCAGGGTGTGGCCGGTGTCGGCGAGGGCAGGGCGCTCCCGGCGCAGATGGGCCGCCATCTCGGCGGCGTAGGCGCGCAGCCGCTCCGGGTTGCGCGCGGAGAGCACGAGCAGTTCGGGACCGGACGGCGGGGCGGCGGGCTGCTCCTCGGGGGCGCGGTACTCCTCCAGGATCACGTGCGCATTGGTGCCGCCCGCGCCGAACGAGCTGACGCTCGCCCTGCGCGGCTGCTCGATCCTGACCCCGTCCGTCTCGATGACGGGCCGCGCCCAGTCGGTGAGGGTGCGCTGCACATGGAACGGTGAGCGGTCGAAGTCGATGATCGGGTTGGTCTCCTCGGAGTGCAGCGAGGGCACCAGCTGGCCGTGGGAGAGCTGGAGCACGGCCTTGGTGACGCCCGCGATGCCCGCGGCGCCCTCCAGATGGCCGATGTTGGACTTCACCGAGCCGAGGGCGATGGTGCCCGGTCGGCGGGTGGCATCGGCGAAGGCCTGTCGCAGGGCCGTGTGCTCGATGGGGTCGCCGAGCGCGGTGCCGGTGCCGTGCGCCTCGACGTAGCCGATGGTGCGCGGGTCGATGCCCGCGCGGTCCAGTGCCTCTTCTATGAGGGCCTGCTGCGCCTGGGGGTTGGGCACGGTGTAGCCGCCGGTGCGGCCGCCGTGGTTGACCGTGGTCGCCTTGATCACCGCGTGGATGTGGTCGCCGTCGGCGACGGCCTCCGGGAGCCGCTTGAGCAGCACCGCGCCGACGCCCTCGCCCGGCACGTAGCCGTCGCCGCCCGCGCCGAAGGAGCGGCAGCGGCCGTCGGTGGAGAGCATCCGCATCCGGCTCAGGTGCGCGTACTTCGAGGGGTGCGCGGAGACGTTGACGCCGCCCGCGACGGCGTACCGGCACTCTCCCCTGCGGACGCTCTCGCAGGCCTGGTGGAGGGCGACGAGCGAGGCCGAGCAGGCGGTGTCCACGACGACGCTCGGGCCGCGGAAGTCACCGAAGTAGGAGACCTGGTTGGCGATGGCCGAGCGGTTGGTGAGGACGGTGTGGTGGTTGCCCCGCGCGGCCTCCTCGGTGGCGAGCTGGGCGTAGTCGCCCCACATCACGCCCGCGAAGACGCCCACGTCGCGGCCCTGTCCCCCGAAGCGGGGGCGCGGCAGGCGCGAGGGCGGGTAGCCGGCGTTCTCCAGCGCCGACCAGGCGGCCTCCAGGAACAGGCGCTCCTGGGGGTCCATCAGCTTGGCCTGGGAGGGCGGGATGCGGAAGAACAGCGAGTCGAAGGCGTCGACGTCCGCCAGGAAGCCGCCCCACTTGCCGTAGCTGGTGCCGGGGGCCGCGTGGTCGGCGGCGAAGTGGGCCTCGGCGTCCCAGCGGTCGCGGGGTATCTCGGTGACCGCGTCGTGGCCGCGGCGCAGGTTCTCCCAGAACTCGGTGAGGTCGCGGGCGTGCGGGTAGCGGCCGCCGATGCCGATGATGGCGATGTCGTCGTCGCCCGCGGGCTGCCGCGGGGGCACGGCGGGGGCTGCGGGGCGCGCCTCGGCGGCGGCCATAGGAGGTGCCTCTGCGGCGGCCGGCGGCACGGGGGGCGCGGTCTCCTCGGGGAACAGCCGCCGGGCGGCGTCGGGGTGTTCGTCCAGGAGGTGGGCGGCGAGGTCGTGCACGGTGCGGTACTCGAAGAGCAGGGTGCCGCGGGCGCCGGGGAAGTCCCGGTCCAGGTGCTGGTTGGTCTCCATGACCAGGACGGAGTCGAGACCGTAGGCGTCCAGGGTGGTGTGGTCGTCGATGCGCTCCGCCGAGAGGCCGAGCACGTGGCCGAGCAGGGCGCGCACGTGGTCCCGCATGCGGTCCAGCAGGGCGGGAGCGGGGGTGGTGGCCGGTGCGGCGGGGGCGGCGGGCCGGGTGGTGTCGGCGGTGCTGTTCCCGTGCGTCGCCGCGAGCGGCCCCGTCGTGTGCGGCGGGCGTGTGGGCGCGGCCGGGCCCGCCGCGCGTGGTGCCAGCGCCGCGTCCACGGCCTGCGGGTCACCGATGGCGGGGACGAGCCGGGCCCGCCCCGTGCGCCAGGCCAGTTCGAGGGCGCGCAGCCCTTCCTCCCCGGTGAACTCCCGCATGCCCGTGCGGTGGCGGTAGCCGGCCCGCTCCTCCTCCCCCATCAGGGCGTCCACGCCGCCGATGCGCCACAGCGGCCAGGCCAGGGAGAGAGTGCGGCCCGCCGCACGGCCCTCGCGGACCCGGTGGTCGCGCAGGTCCGCGTAGGAGTCGAGGAAACGGTTCGCCGCCGCGTAGGCGCAGGCGCCGAAGTCGCCGACGACCGAGGCGATAGAGGAGAAGACCACGAACAGGTCGAGCGGTTCGTCGGCGGTGAGCGCGTCGAGCAGCCGGACCCCGTGCGCCTTCACCGACAGCAGCTCGGTGAAGCGGGCGGGGTCCGCCTCCAGGAGCGAGCACTGGTCGGCGGCGCCCGCGAGGTGGAAGACGCCGTCGAGATGCCCGAAGCGCTCCTTGGCCCGCGCCACCGCGGCCCGCATGCCCGCCGCGTCCGCGGTGTCGGCCGCCGCGAGCAGCACCTCGCCGCCGAGCGCGACGAGTTCGTCCGCGGCCTCGCGGGCCGGGGGCCGGTCGGCGGAGCGGCTGACCAGCACGAGCCGCGCCCGGTAGGTGGACGCGAGGTGGCGGGCCAGTTCGCGTCCGATGCCGCCGGTGCCGCCGGTGACGAGGTAGGTTCCGCCCCGCTTCAGCGGGACGGCGGCTTTGGGGCCCGGCGTGTCGGCCCTGCGCAGGACGCGGACCTGGCGGCCCGCCGCCGAGTGGCGGACCTCCGCCCCGGTGGGGCGGCCGCCCTGCGCCAGCTCGGCGTCCAGCAGGGCCGGCAGCTCCGGCCCGCCGGCGCCGACCACGGTGAACAGTTCGAAGCGCGGCAGCACCCCGGCGAGGGAGAGCGCGAAGCCCGCCACGGCCTCCTGGTCGGGGCGTTGCCCCTGTTCCGTGTCGGAGAGTACGTAGGCGCAGCGCACCCGGCCGGGGAGGCGGACGGCGTCCAGGGCGAGGGCGAGGGAGCGCAGGGAGTGCAGTCCGCGCGCGAAGGCGCCGTCGAGCGCGGACTGTGCCTCGGCGGAGTCCCCCTCGCGCCCGTAGGCGACGGGCTCGGCGCTCAGGCCCCACAGGTGCACGACGTCGAGCGAGCGGACGCCGTCGTGTGCCAGGTCCGCGAGGAGCCGCTCGAAGTCGCGGGGCCGCGCGGGATCGACGGCGTACCGATCGGGCCCGGTCCTGGCGAACCGCTGCGCCACGCGTACGTCGATGACGCGCCGCCCGCCGCTTGTCCCCGCGAGGCCACGGGCCACCTCGTCGTCGTCCCCGAGGACGAGCACGGCGTCGGCGCGGGGAGCGGCACCCGCCACGAGCGCCTGGTCCTGCCAGACCTGCTCGTAGAAGAAGGGGGCGTCCTGCTGCGCGAGGTGCCGGCCGGCGAAGTTGTCGATGCGGACCAGTTCGGCCCCCGAGTCGTCGAGGATGCGCAGGTCGAACTGCCCCTGGTCGGCGCCTTGGGGCTGCCGGGCGGGCACGGCGTGCGCGTGGCACCTGCGCGGCAGCGGCCGCGGCGTCCGGATCTCCAGCGCGCCGAGGTGGAAGGGGACCGCGAGGCTCCCGCTCTCCTGCGGCGACGGCGAAGCCGCCCAGTGGCAGGCCCGCAGTGCGCCGTCGAGCAGGGCGGGCGGCAGCGGCGAGGCGCCGTCCTGCTCCGGCAGCGTGAGGGTGAGGAGCGCGCCGCCGTCGCCGAACCTGGCCTCCTCGATGACGTCGAAGGCCGGGCCGTAGGCGAAGCGGACGTCCTGGTAGGCGGCCTGGACCGCCGCGCGCTCCCTGACCTCGGGGCAGCTCGCGCGCAGGGCGGCGAGGTCGGTGGGGGCCGCGGCGGGACCGGTGGGGTTCGCGTATACCGTGCCGCGCACGTGGACGGTGCGCCCGGTTGTCTGTCCCTGGGCGGTCCAGACGGTGAAGGCCAGTTCGCCGTCCGTGCGCTCCGGTCCGCCGCCCGTGCGGGTCAGGCCGACGTGCACGTCGACGTGCTGCCCGTCCTCGATCACCACCGGCCGGCCCCAGAGGACGTCCCGCAGGCCGAGCGCGTCGTCGAGACCGGCGAGACGGGCTGCCGCGCGTGCCATCTCCAGGCAGACCGCACCGGCGAGCAGGGTCCGCCCCTCGATGACGTGGTCGCGTACGAGCGGTTCGTCGGCCCGGAAGGTACGGCGGAAGCGGATCTCGTCGAGGGTGGACTCGTTGGCGTCGAGCAGCGGGTGGAGGCGGGCGGGAGCGCCGGCGGTGCTCCGGTCGGCGGCGGGCACCCAGTGGCGCTCGCGGGCGAAGGGGTAGGCCGGCGCGGGGACGCGGCGGGGTTTCGGCCCCGCGGGGGCGATCCCGCTCCAGTCGGCCGCCCCCTCGCGTGTCCAGCGCGCGGCGACGCTGTAGGCGGGGTCGTGTTCGGCCGGCTGCTCGGGCCCGGGGGACGCGCCGGTCACGAGGCCGGGGCACGGTGCGCCCTGTTGGAAGGCGCGGAGCGCCCTGACGAGGGCCGCGCCGTCGTCGGCGACCACCGCGAGGCGTTCGGCCATGGTCGTCCGGCCGTGTTGCAGGGTGTGGGCGAGGTCTTCGGCGCGTACGTGCTCGCGTTCGGCGAAGTCGGCGAGGCGGCCGGCGTAGACGGCGAGCCGTTCCGGGTCCCGTGCGGAGAGCGGGAAGACCAGCGTGCGCGGGAAGCGCTGGGCGGCGACGGGCCGCTCGGGGCGCTCCGGGCCCCGGTGGTACTCCTCGATGACCAGGTGGGCGTTGGAGCCGCCCGCGCCGAACGAGCTGAGTCCGGCGCGGCGTGGTGCCGGGCCGTGCTCACCGGCCGGCGCGGGCCAGTCGGCGGCCTCGCGCTGCACCAGGAAGGGGGAGCGCCCGAAGTCGATGTTCGGGTTCAGCTCGTCGGCGTGCAGCGAGGGTGCGAGGCGCCGGTGCTTGAACTGGAGCAGCACCTTGGTGAGTCCGGCGATCCCGGCCGCCGATTCGAGGTGGCCGATGTTGGACTTCACCGAGCCGATGGGCCACCGCCGGCCGTCCGCCTTCGTCGCCCCGAAGGCCTTGGCGAGCCCGGCGATCTCGATCGGGTCGCCCAGGGACGTGCCGGTGCCGTGGGCCTCGACGTAGCCGATGTCGGCGGGTTCGAGGCCCGCCCCGCGCAGCGCGCGGCGCACGGAGTCGGCCTGGGCGTGCGGGCTCGGCACGGTGTACCCGTTGGTCTTGCCGCCGTGGTTGACGGCGTGGCCCCTGATCACCCCGTAGACGTGGTCGCCGTCGCGCTCGGCCGCGGCCAGCGGCTTCAGGAGCACCGCGCCGACGCCCTCGCCCGGCACGTACCCCGTGCCCCCGGCGCCGAAGGCACGGCACCTGCCGTCGGTGGAGACGAAGCGGCCCTGGCTGAGGAAGACGTATTTGTAGGGGTGCAGCGAGAGGTTCACCCCGCCCGCGACGGCCATCTCGCTCTCGCCACCGCGCAGGCTCTCGCAGGCCAGGTGGATCGCGGTGAGCGAGGACGAGCACATGGTGTCGAGCGCGATGCTCGGCCCGTTCAGACCGAGGGTGTACGAGACGCGGTTGGCGATGGAGGCGAACGACGAACCGGTGACCCTGATGCCGCCGCGCTCCGCGTCGGCCGCGCCGTAGAGCTGGTACTCGCCGTACATGACGCCGACGAAGACGCCGACCGGGCGGCCGGACAGCTCGTCCCCGCGGTACCCGGCGTCTTCGAACACGTGCCAGGCGTTCTGCAGGAACAGGCGTTCCTGGGGGTCCATCAGCTCCGCCTCGCGCGGCGAGATGCCGAAGAACAGCGGGTCGAAGCGGTCCACGTCGCGCAGGAAGCCGCCCCACTTGGAGAAGGCGCGGCCGGCGGCCGACGGGTCGGGGTCGAAGTAGCGGCCGTGGTCCCAGCGGTCGGCGGGGATCTCGGTGACGCAGTCCCGGCCCTCGGCGAGGTTGTCCCAGAACTCGTCGAGGTCGTCGGCCATGGGGTAGCGGCCGGCGAGGCCGATGATGGCCACGGCGTCGGCGGGGCCGGCGGGGCCGGGCCGGTGCGGTTCCGTGGTCCGGGCGGTGAGCGCCGGCGCGCTCTCCGCGCGGTCGGCCGAGGTGCTCGCGGGCGGTGCGGACTTGCCCGCCGGGCCGTTGGACGCCGCCGCCAGTTCCCCGAGCCGCCCGGCGTACTCCGCGACGAAGTACTCCGCCAGCTCCTCCAGCGTGGCGTACTCGAAGAACAGTGTCTTCGGCAGGTCGTCGAAGTGCTTTTCCAGTTCGGCGTTGAGCCGGGTGATGACCAGCGAGTCGATGCCGTAGCGGTCGAACGGCACGCGCGGGTCGATCTCCCCGGCGTCGAGCTTCGTGCGCTCGGCGAGCAGCTGCTTGAGGAAGGTGGCGGCCCACGCGGCCGGATCGGTGCCGGACGGCTCGGCTTGCTCCGCTCCCCCGGCCGCGCGGGGGCGTCGTACGGGGGCGGGTTCGAGCGTCGCCGCGACGCGGGCCAGGTCGCCGTGGCCGACGAGCAGCGCTCCGCCGTCGTGCCGCAGTGCCTGGTCGAAGGCGGCGAGAGCGGCGTCCGTGGGTATCGGGGACAGCCCCGTGCGCTGCCGCAGCGCCCGGACGGCGTCCTCGTCCTGGCGCATGCCGCCCGCGAGCCAGAGCGGCCAGCCGAGGGAGAGCGTGCGGCCGAAGCGGCTGCCGTCGGCCACCTGGGCCCGGCGGCGCTCGGCGAAGGCGTCGAGGTGGGCGTTGGCGTACGCGTAGTCGCTCTGGCCCGCGTTGCCGAAGGCCGCGGCGATGGAGGAGAAGCAGACGAAGAAGTCCAGCGGGTCCTCGGCGGTGAGCCGGTCCAGGAGCCGCGCGCCGAGGGCCTTGGGGCGGACGACCTCGGTGAACTCCTCCCAGCTCTTGTGCAGCAGATAGGCGTCGTCCAGCGTGCCCGCCGCGTGTACGACCCCGCGTATCGCCCGCTGCTCGGCGCGGACGGACTCGATGGCTGCGCGCAGGGCCGCCTCGTCGGTGACGTCGACCCGGTGGAAGGTGACGTCGTGTCCGGCCGCGCGCAGGGCTTCGACGCGCTGGGCGGCCGCCGGGGAGGGCGCGGACCTGCCGAGCAGGGCGAGCGGGCCCCCGGTGCGCGCGGCGAGGTGTTCGGCCAGGGCCAGGCCGAGGCTGCCCGTGCCGCCGGTGATCAGGCAGGCACCGTCCTGGAGCGGCGGGGTGGCGGTGTCGGCCGGGGGTTCGGTGCGGGCCAGGCGGCGGTGGCGGTGCACGTGCCGGACGCCGCCGCTGTGCCGGGTCTCGCTCTCGCCGTCGTCCAGGCGGGCCAGTTCGTCGACGAGCGCGGGGAGCGGCGCCGTGTCGGCGTCCAGGCCGACCAGGCGGTGGGTGAGGCGCGGGTTCTCCAGCGTGACGGTGCGCCCGAATGCCGCGAGGGCGGCTTCGGCGGGGTCCGCGCCGTGGGCGTCGGTGCGGTGGGCGACCAGCAGCGCGGTGCGGTCGCCGCCACGGCGGGCCAGGAGCGCCTTGGTCAGCGCGAAGACCGAGCGCGGGCCGTCGAGGTCGTGGCCCCCCTCGGCCGCGCACCAGGTGTGCAGCACCGTGGCGGGGGTGCGGCCCGTTCCGGCGAGCCGGTCGAGGAGCGCGGCGAAGTCCGCCTCGCGGTGCGGGTGCACGGTGTAGTGGTCGTCGTCGACCCGCGTGAACTCCTCGCCGGGGGTGGCGAGGACCACCGTGGAGTCCGTGTCACCGGCGTCCCTGAGCGCTTCGAGCAGCGCGGTGCGCTGGGCGGGGTCGTGGGCGAGGAGGAGCCGCGGGCCGGGGGGCGGGGCCGCCGGGACATCGGATGCCGCCGGCCGCCAGACGCCGGCGAAGAGGGCGGTCCCGGGCTCGTCGCGGCCGTTCCTGAGGGTGCGCACGGACAGGTCGCGCAGGCGGGCGAGCGGGCGTCCCTCGGTGTCGAGGAGGTCGATGTCCGCCTTGGTCTGCTTCTCCCCTGCGCCGTGGGCGGGCAGCGTGACGTGGGCCAGGCAGTGCCGGGGCAGCGGCGCGAACACGTCGAGGGCGCCGAGCGCCAGCGGCAGGTAGGTGGTGCCCTCGTCCTCACGGGCGGCGAGCAGGCCGACCACCGCGTGCAGCGCGGCGTCCAGCAGCGACGGGTGCAGGACAAAGTCGTCCGTGCCCCGCTCCCCCGCCGGGAAGGCGTCGGCGGGCAGTTCGAGTACGCCCAGTGCCTCGGCGTCGCCGCGGCGCAGCTCACGCAGGGAGCGCATGGCCGGGCCGTAGTCGAGGCCGCGGGCCCGCAACAGGCCGTAGAGGTCGGCCGCGGCGAGCAGGTCGGGGCAGCGCGCTGTGAGGGCGGCCGGGTCCACCGGTGGCGGGGCGTCGGCGGGGGCCGTGCCGGACAGCTCGCCGCGGGCGTGGATCTCGGGCTCGCCCGCCGCCGTCCCGGTCGGGTCCGTGATCGTGAACCGTGCTCCGTCCCCGTGCGGGGTCAGCTCGACGTGCACGGTGCGCGGCCCGTGCGGGAAGGACAGCGGCCGTTCGAAGGAGACCCTGGCGAGGGAGCGCGCCCCGGTGGGCAGGGACAGCGCCCCCGCGGCGCGCGCCATCTCCAGGTAGCCGACGGCGGGCATGATGGCCCGGCCGTCGACGCGGTGGTCTGCGATGAAGAACTCGTCGCCGGACAGGGTGGTGGCGTAGCGGTGCTCGGCCAGGGTCGAGACGTTGGCGCCGATGAGCGGATGCGGGCCCTTGACGGCGTCCGCGCCCGCGCTGTCCGACGGCGGTTCGAGCCACACCCTGCGGCCCTCGAAGGGGTAGGTGGGCAGCGGGACACGGCGGCGCCGCTCACCCGCGTAGAACTCCTCCCAGTCCACCTCGGCACCGCCGAGCCAGGCGGTGCGCACGGCGTCCAGCAGGGCGCGGCCCGAGAGCTCCGGGTCCGGTGTGAACAGCCGCTGCTCGGCGGCGTCTTCGGCCTGGTCGGTGGCGCAGCCGGGCTCGGCGCGTGCACGCAGGGCGCGCACCGCCTCGGTGGAATCGGCGCAGATCACGGCGCGGCGGTGGCGGTGGGCCCGGCGGCCCATCGCGAGGGTGTACGCGGCGTCGGCG
The DNA here is from genome assembly GCF_021028635.1 of Streptomyces huasconensis. NCBI lineage: Bacteria > Bacillati > Actinomycetota > Actinomycetes > Kitasatosporales > Streptomycetaceae > Streptomyces > Streptomyces huasconensis. The sequence goes on along the minus strand of NZ_CP086119.1, from coordinate 8,136,569 downwards.
AGGTCGGTGCCGGGGGCGGCCTCGAAGTGGTCGGCGAGGGCGTCGGTGAGGGCGTCGAGGGCGGTGGGGGTCCTGGCGGAGAGCAGCAGGAGCTGCTCCTCGCGTGCGGAGGGGTCGCCCGGGTCCTGCTGGGGGGCTTCCTGGAGGATCGCGTGCGCGTTGGTCCCACCGATGCCGAACGAGCTGACCCCGGCCCGCAGCGGCCCCTCGGCCGTCCAGGGTTTCGTCTCGGTGCTGACGTAGAACGGGGTGGCGGCGAAGTCGATGGCCGGGTTGGGCCGTTGATAGTTGAGGGTGGGGGCGAGGGAGCGGTGGCGCAGCATGAGCGCTGTCTTGATCACTCCGGCGACGCCCGCGGCGGCGTCCAGGTGGCCGACGTTGGACTTGAGGGAGCCGATGGCGCAGAAGCCCGTGTCGGGTGTGCCGCGGCGGAACGCGTCGGTGAGCGCGGACACCTCCACGGGGTCGCCGAGCCGCGTTGCGGTGCCGTGCGCCTCGACGTAGGAGATGCTTTCCGGTTCCGTGCCGGAGACGGCGTGTGCCTCGGCGATGACGGCCGCCTGGCCCTCCTTGCCGGGGGCGGCGTAACTGACCTTGAGGGAGCCGTCGTTGTTGGTGGCGGTGCCCTTGATCACGGCGTGGATCGTGTCGCCCGCGTCGAGGGCGTCCTGTAGGAGCTTGAGGACGACGATGCCCACGCCGTTGCCGAGGACGGTGCCGCCGGCCTGGGCGTCGAAGGTGCGGACCCGGCCGTCCGGGGAGAGGATCGCGCCCTCCTCGTACAGGTAGCCGCGCGTCTGGGGCAGTTTGACCGTCACGCCGCCCGCCAGCGCCATGTCGCACTCGCCGTTGATGAGCCCCTGGCAGGCGAGGTGGATGGCCACGAGCGAGGTCGAGCAGGCCGTCTGGACGCTGTAGCTCGGTCCGCGCAGGTCGAGCTTGTAGCTGACGCGGGTGGCGAGGAAGTCCTTGTCGTTGCCGACCATGACCTTGAAGTGGTCGGAGGTGGCGGTCTGGTCGATGCTTGGCAGGACGTGCTGCTGGAGGTAGGTGTTGATGGCGGCGCCGCCGTAGACGCTGATCAGCCCGTCGTAGCGGCGCGGGTCGTAGCCGGCGTCCTCCAGCGCGGTGTGGCAGCTTTGCAGGAAGAGGCGTTGCTGGGGGTCGATGACCTCGGCCTCCGCCGGGGTGAACTCGAAGAAGCCGGTGTCGAAGAGGTCGACGTCGGGCAGGACGCCGTGGGCTCGTACGTACGCCGGGTCGGCGCGCAGCGCGGCGGGTACGCCGGCGTCGGCCAGTTCCTCGTCGCTGAACCGGGTGATGCCCTCGCGGCCCGCGCGCAGCAGCTCCCAGAATTCCCCCACGCTGTCGGCGCCGGGGAAGCGCCCGGCCATGCCGACGATGGCGATGTCGTTCCCGGACACCTCGGTGGCGTCGTGCGAACTCACGGTCGTTCCCTCTTCCCTTGCTGCTCGGCCCTGTTCGGCTCGGAGTGCGGCTGCGGCCCGGTGTGCGGCCGGTTCGGCGGGTGGCCGGTTCGGCGTTCGGTTCGTTCGGCGGGTGGCCCGTTCGGCTCAGAGCGCGGCGAACGCGGCCGCGCGCCGGCGCAGCAGTGCCGCCGTCTCGGTCATCAGCTGCTCGGCGATCGCATCCACGTGCCGCGACTGCCAGGACTCCAGGACGGTGCCGCGCGCCCAGGAGTTGAACGCGCCCATCGCGGGCCCGCAGTAGATCAGGTAGTCGACGGTCCTGCCGGGTTCACCGCGGCGCGCCAGCTCGAAGCCGCGGTCGAGGTAGCTCCTGAAGGCGTCGGCCATCCGACGCTTGGGGTCGCCGGCCTGGGCGGCGGACGCGAGCGGGCCGCGCAGGAACTTCTCCTCGATCTGCCGGCGGGTCGGCGCGTCGATGGCGTCGAGCGAGTCGTGGCGGCGCCACAGGTCGTGGAGTTTCGTGGCGCGCGCCGGCAGGAACACCCCGCGCTTGACGACCTGGGCGCGTACGCCGAGTTCGAACATCTCGGCGGCGGGCGCGAGGGCCACGTCGTGGACGTCCAGCGACTGGAGCAGGTCCTTGACCGCCGTGCTGGTGTCCGCCTCGGGCGTGCACTGGTTGATGGACCCGGTGAGCACGAAGTCCGCGCCGAGGAGGAACGCGGCGGCGGCCGCCTCCGGGCTGCCGATGCCGCCGGCGGCGCCGACGTGCACCCGCGGCCCCGGTCCGGCCGCGGCGTCGCGCAGCCGGAGCACTGCGGGCAGCAGCGTGGTCAGGCTCCCGACGGCGTCGTACCAGCCGGAGCCGGTCTCCACGCACAGGTCGTCGGCCAGCGGCAGGCCCGCGTACCGCGCGGCGTCGTCCTCACGGACCTGGCCCGAGTCGACCAGTTCGCGGACGAGCGCGGGTGGGGCGGGCGCGAGGAAGGCGGCGGCCATGTCGGTGCTCGACACCTTGGCGAGCACCCGCCCGCCGCTGAGGCGGTACCTGACCAGGGCCGGGGTGATCCGCAGGAATCCGGAGGCCTCGACGGTGCGCACGCCCTCGCGCAGGAAGAGGTCGACCAGGGCCGACTCCCGGTCGGGGTCGGTGTGCTGGTGCAGCAGGTTGGCGCCGTAGGGCCCATCGGCGCCGAGCCCGGCGCGCACCGCGTCCAGGCCCTTCCCGACCTCGTCGAGGGGGAGCCCGGCGGTGCCGAAGAAGCCCATGCCGCCCGCCTTCCCGAGCCGCACCAGGAGCTCGGCGCCGGACACGCCGCCGTACATGGCTCCCGCGAGGTAGGCGTAGCGCAGGCCGTAGCGCTCCCGGAACGCGGCGGCGCCGAGGGCCGCGGGGTCGCCGCCGTCCCGGGCCGCCACCGGCTCGCCCGCCATGACCGGGGGCTCCGCCCCCGCCACGGCGGGCTCGGGCCCCACGGTCACAGGCCCCGCCTCCGCCACTGCGGGCTCCGCCTCCAGCACCAGAGGCTCCGCCTCCGCCCTGATCTTCGTGACGAGTTTGTCGAGGACCCGCCCCGGACCCAGTTCCACGAACGTGAAGTCGCCCTTGCCCATGAGGTAGCGGATCGTGTCGGTCCAGAGCACGGGCGAGGCGATCTGGCGGGCGAGCTGCCGCGCCACCTCGCCGGGGCGGTAGGGCCGGGCGTCCACGTTGGCGACGACGGGCACGGCGGGATCGCGCAGGGTGAAGCCCGCGAGGAAGCGGCCGAACTCCTCGGCCGTCTCCCGCAGGTAGCGGGAGTGGAAGGGGGCGCTGACGTTGAGCTGGACGTAGTGCGCGCCGAGTCGCTCGAACACCGGTTTGGCCGCGGTGATCTGCTCGGTGGGCCCGGCCAGCACGAACTGGCCGGGGGCGTTGTGGTTGGCGATGTCCAGAGCGGTCAGGCCGTGCTCGGTCAGGGCCCGCTCGACGGTTTCGAGGTCGCACTTGAGGACGGCCGCCATGCGTCCGCCGTCGGCGCGGCTCATCAGTTCGCCGCGGCGGGCGACCAGGCGGAGCCCGGTCTCGAAGTCGAAGGTTCCGGCGGCGAACAGCGCCGCGTACTCGCCGAGGCTGTGCCCGACGAAGTAGTCGGGCGGCGCCGGGTTCTGGCGCTGCTCGCACAGCCAGGCGAGGGCGCTGACGACGTAGAGGGCGGGCTGGGTGAACCGGGTGAGCTTCAGCTCGCGGCGGGGGTCCTCGACGCACAGTTCGCGGATCGAGTAGCCGAGCACCGAGTCAGCGAGCGCGGTCTGCTCGGGGAACTCGTCGAAAAGGTCCTTGCCCATGCCCTTGGCCTGACTGCCCTGGCCCGGGAATCCGTACACCTTCATGACGCCGTCCTTGGATACGGGGAGTGCGGGGAGTGCGGACTGGGCCCGGCGCCGGGTGGCCGGTACGGCGGCGCGCACGGCGGCGAGGGAGCGGATGTCGTCGCCCAGCGGGCTCAGCAGCGGCAGCGACCGGGAGCGCGAGGTCGCGGGCAGGCCGTTCCGGGCGAAGTTGTGCAGGGTGCCCGAGGGGCCGAGGTCCACGTACTGGAAGGGTCCGCGCCGCTCCAGCGCGGCCAGCGTTCCCGCGTACTCGATGGGCAGCCGGGTCGCCCGCCACAGGTGGTCCACCGTGACGCGGTCCACCTCGCCGCCGGTGGCGCAGGAGACGACGGGCAGCCGCGGTGCCTTCAGCTCGGCCTCCGCCATGACGGAGCGGAACAGCGGCTCACCGGGGTCCATCCGGCGCGAGTGGAAGGCGTACGGGACGGGGACGCGGTGGCACACCACCTTGCGGGCCCGCAGTTCCTCCTCGGCGGCCACCAGGTCCTCGTGCGCGCCGGAGAGGACGAAGTGCCCCGGGTAGTTGCGGGCGGCGACCTCGGTGCGCTCCCGCAGCAGCGGCACGCGTGCGTGCAGTGCCACGTCGTCCAGTACGGCGAGCATGCCGCCGCCCGGCGCGGCGCGCAGCGCGGCGGCCTGGCGGACGAGCAGCCGCAGGCACTCCTCGGCGTCCAGGACGCCCGCGAGGACGGACGCGGTGAACTCGCCGAGGCTTGCGCCGAGCAGCAGGTCGGGCTCGATGCCGTCCGCGATGAGGGTCTCGGCGGCGGCGAGTTCGACCATGACGATCGCCGGGTGGGTGAAGGCGATGTCGTCGAACGGTTCGGCGCGGCCCCGGCCCGGCGCGTACAGGGCCGCGAGCACGGACTCGCCCAGCTCATCGGCCGCCACCGCGTCGAGGCGATCCATGACGCGGCGGAACACCGGTTCCGTCTCGTACAGAGCCGCTCCCATCCCGCTGTACTGCGAGCCCTGTCCGGAGAACTGGAAGACGACGGGGCGGTTCAAGCGCGTTCACCACCCTGCTGTTCGCGTATCTCGGCGACGCGGAACTCGCCCTCGTGGAAGACGCCGAGGCCGGGCGGCGCGGCGCGCTCGCCAAGGGCGGCGTCGGCGAGTTCCCTCACGGGCCGCGCGAGGCCGTCGAGCATGGCTTCGAGCACGTTCTGCAGGCCGAGCAGGAGCCGGGTGGCGGCGGCGTCGGTGACCTCGTCGCGGTGGTAGGACAGGTGCACGGTGACGACGTTGGTGGGGAAGACGTCGAGACGCAGCGGGAAGCCCATCTTGGAGACGAAGAACGCGGTGCCCGAGCGCTCCATGGTGTCCACGCCGACGTTCTGGAACACGATGTAGCTCTCGCAGGGCAGCGTGCCGGGCGGCAGGTCGCTCCAGCCGAGGACGGTGTCCAGGGGCGTCGTCTCGTGGCCGCCCATCTCCACGAGGGCGCCGAGGACGTCCTTGAGGAAGGACCCCGCGTCGCACTCGCGGTGGAGGCGGGTGCGCAGCGGCAGGATGTTGAAGGCGGGGCCCACCATGGTGGAGAGCGCGTCGGGGTCGGCGACCGGTGAGGAGCGCCCCGCGAGAAGCACGCCGTGCGTGACGTCGTCGGAGGCGGTGTACGCGGCGTTGACCAGTGCCCAGGCGCCCTGGAACAGGGCGTTGAGCGGGAGGTGGACGCGCTGGGAGAGGCGGCGCAGGCCGAGGGTGGTGTCCCGGTCGAGGGTGATGATCTGGCGGGCGCAGCCCTTCTCGGCCGGCTGTGCGGGCAGCAGGGCGCGGACGCCTTCGGACAGGGCGGTCGGGCGGGTCAGGCCGGCGAGGGCGCGCCGCCAGTACTCCTCGGCGGGCCGCGCGGGCAGAGCGCGTACGCCTTCGACGAACTCCTTGAACGGCAGGCGTGCGGGGGCGGGCGCCGGGGTGCGGCCGGTGGCCGCCGCGTCGAGCAGTTCCTGGAGCCGGTCGGTGACGATCTCGAAGCTCCAGCCGTCCAGGCAGAAGTAGTTCAGGCTCACCACGACGAGCGCGGTCTCCGCGTCGAGCAGGGCGACCAGGTAGCGCAGTGCGGAGGCGGTGCCGAGGTCGACGCCGCGGTCCCGGTCGGCGGCGAGGTAGGTCTCCAGGCGGGCGTCCTGCTCGGGGCCGGCGAGGCCGCGCCAGTCGGCGAAGGTCGTTTCCGGGGCGGCGTCCTCGTGCACCACCTGCACCGGCTCGGCGAGGCCGTCCCAGGCGAAGGTGGTGCGCAGCAGCGGGTGCTCGGAGATGAGCCGGCGGAAGCAGTCGACGAAGATGTCCCCGCTGAACGCGGAGACCTGGAGCAGCTGCATGCGGTGCACCAGGAAGAGGCCGGGCTCGGGGCGCTCGCGCCACTCGCCGAGCGCCCACTGCTGGAAGGGTGAGAGTGGGTAGACGTCGACCACTCCGGGTGCCTCGGACAGCTCGCGCAGCGCCGCGTCGGCGTCCTGCCCGGGGGCGACCCGATGCTCGGGGGCGGTGGTGTCGGCGGTGGCCCGTTCGTCGAGGGCGGCGGCCAGGGCGGCGATCGTGCCGTGCCGGAAGACGAGCTGCGGGGCGAACTCCAGGCCGCGCTGCCTGGCCTTGGCGACGACGTGGATGGTGTGGATGGAGTCGCCGCCCAGCTCGAAGAAGTTGGTGTGCACGCCCACGTCGTCCACGCCGAGCACATCCGCCCACAGCTCGGCGAGGACGTGTTCGGTGGGGGTGGTGGGCTCGGCGGCGGCGCCGTCGGTGTCGCCCTGTTCCGGCACCGGCGGCAGCGCGTCGCGGTCGAGTTTGCCGTTGACGCCGACCGGCAGGGTGCGCAGCGGCAGGAACGCGGCGGGCACCATGTAGTCCGGGACGCTGTCCTTGAGGAAGCGGCGCAGGTCGCGGACCAGTTCGGCGCCCGCGCGGTCGAAGGCGGGGTCGTTCGTCAGGGGACCGGCCCGCCGGGGGTCGGGCAGGTCCAGGTGGTGGGTGCCGGTGCGACTGAGCAGGACCGCGTAGCTGCCGTCGGTGGCGTCGGGCATCCAGGAGACCGTGACGGCGAGGCCGGTGTCGGCGCCGAGGCGCCACCACTCCTCGGGGTCCACGTGGTCCGCGGTGCCGGTCGGGGTGTCGCGGACGAGTTCGCCGACGATCTCCTCGGCGTCCTTGTCGCGCAGCAGGGCTTGCCGGGCGTTGACGGCGGCGAGGCGGGCGTTGGGCACGCCGCGTACGACGAGCGCGTCGGGCCGCTCCTGTTCGAGGCGTCGGCGTACCTCGTCGAGGCCGGCGGCGTCGGCCCAGTCGAGTGTGCGGACGTCCGTGTCGGGGGCGTGGTCCCGTGCCGTGACGCGCAGGACGGCGTCGTAGCGGTAGCGGGTCAGTTCGTTGTCGTGGCGGCCCCGGCGGAGCTGTAGGTCGACACCGCCGATGGCGGGCCTGTCCTCGCGCAGGGCGGTGAAGAAGGCGGGGTGGACGAGGAGTTCCTGCTCCTGGCGGGTCCGGCGGGCGATGCGTCCGCGGAGGCGGCCGACGGGGAGCTTCGCCGTGGCGCGGCTCAGCTCGACGTCGGTGTGGAAGGTGTCGAGCAGGGCGAGGTTGCGCAGGTCGCCCACGAAGACGGCGCCGTCCCCGGTGAGGCTGTCCAGGGCCTGGCCGAGGACCTTGCGCAGGTAGGCGCCGTCGGGGAAGTACTGCGCGACGGAGTTGAGGATCACCACGTCGTACGGCTCCTCGTCGAGCCCCGCGCTCTCGTCGGCGGCGCGGTGCGAGAGGGTGACGCCCGCGAGGTCGGGGCGCTCGGCGAGCAGCCGGGTGCGCACGAAGTCCAGGGCGGCCGAGGAGATGTCGGTGCCGTGGTAGCTCTCGCAGTGCGGGGCGATGCGGGAGAGCAGCAGGCCGGTGCCGCAGCCGATCTCCAGGACCCGTCGGGGGCGCAGGGCGAGGATGCGTTCGACGGTGCCGTCGACCCACTCCCGCATCTCCTCGGCGGGCAGCGGCTCACCGGTGTAGCTGCTGTTCCAGCTGGCGATGTTGAAGTCCGCCTCGCGCGCTCCCGTGCCCCGCGCGTAGGCCTGGTCGAAGACCTCCGCCCACTCGGCGACGCGCTCGGCCATCGGGTCCTCGTCGTCGCCGGGGGCCTGCGCGGCGGACGCGGTGTCGGGCACGACGTAGGCGACGAGCTGCTTGTGCCCCGCCTCGCGCGGGTCCTCGCGGGTGACGACGGCCGCGTCCAGGACGCCGGGGTGCCGGGTCAGGGCGGCCTCGACCTCGCCGGGTTCGATCCGGATGCCGCGCACCTTCACCTGGAAGTCGGCGCGGCCGCGGTACTCGATCGCCCCGTCGGGCAGCAGCCTGGCCAGGTCGCCGGTCTTGTACAGCCGCTCGCCGGGCGCGCCGAACGGGTCGGGGACGAAGCGCTCCTCGGTCAGCTCGGGCCGGTTGTGGTAGCCGCGGGCCACCTGGACGCCCCCGATGTGCACTTCGCCGACGACGCCGACCGGTACGGGGTTGAGCCGTTCGTCCAGGACGAGGACGCGGGTGTTGGCGATGGGGCGGCCGATGGGCACGACGCCGCGCTCGTCGCCGGGCACGCACTGCCAGGCGGTGACGTCGACGGCCGCCTCGGTGGGTCCGTAGAGGTTGTGCAGCTCGGTCCCCGGCAGCTTGGCGAAGAACCGCTCCTGGAGGGCGAACGGCAGCGCCTCGCCGCTGCACACCACGCGGCGCAGGTCCGCGCAGCGTCCGGCGAGGCCGTCGGCGCCCTCCTCCTGGCCGAGGAAGACCTGGAGCATCGAGGGCACGAAGTGGGCGGTGGTGATCCGCTCGGCGCCGGTCACCTCGGCGAGCCTGGCGGGGTCCTTGTGCTCGTCGGGGCCGGCGACGACGAGGGTGGCGCCGGCCAGCAGCGGCCAGAAGAACTCCCACACCGAGACGTCGAAGCTGAACGGTGTCTTCTGCAGCACCCGGTCGGTGGCGTCCAGGCGGTAGCGGTCCTGCATCCACAGCAGCCGGTTGACGATGCCGCGGTGGGTGTTGAGGACGCCCTTGGGCTCGCCGGTGGACCCCGAGGTGTAGATCATGTAGGCGAGCGTGTCGGGGCCCGCCCCGTGCGCGACCGGTCCTTCCGGCCCCTCGGCGATCCGGGCCCAGTCGGCGTCGAGGGCGCACACCTCCGCCTCGGTGGGCGGCAGCCCGGCACGCAGGTGCTCCTGGGTGAGCACGAGCATGGGGGCGGCGTCGTCGAGCATGAAGGCGCGTCGCCGGGCGGGGTGGTCGGGGTCGACCGGGACGTACGCGGCGCCCGACTTGAGCACGCCGAGCAGCGCGACGACCAGCTCGACGGAGCGCTCGGCGCAGACGGCCACGGTGAGTTCGGGGCCCGCGCCGCGGCCGCGCAGCCATTGGGCGAGGCGGTTGGCGCGGCGGTCCAGCTCCGCGTACGTCACCTCTTGGCCGCCGAAGACGACCGCGGGGGCGTCCGGGGTGCGGGCCGCCTGGTCGGCGATCAGGTCGTGCAGGCAGCGCTCGGCGCCGTCGAAGACCTTCGCGGTGTCGTTCCACTCCTCGACGATCCTGCGGCGGTCGGCGTCGGGCAGCACGGGCAGCCGGGAGACGGCGACGTCGGGCCGGGCCGCCGCGGCCTGAACCACGACGCGGAAGGCGTCCATGAGGCGGCGCACGGTGGCCGGTTCGAAGACGTCGCGGTTGTACTCCACCTCCACCAGGAGCTCGTCGGCGCAGTCGACGACGCTGATCCACAGGTCGAACTTGGAGGTGGCGATCCGTACGCCCTCGATGGCCTCGATGACCAGCTCGTCGCCCGGCTTCAGCTCCCGGGCGGGCAGGAAGTTGAAGCAGACCTGGAACAGTGGGTTCTGCGACAGGTACCGCTCGGGCCGCAGGGCGTCGACCAGGACCTCGAAGGGCACTTCCTGGTGCTGCTGGGCGCCGTTGACGACTTCCTGGACCCGCCGCAGCACCTCGCGGAAGTCGGGGTCCCCCGCCATGTCCGTGCGGTAGACGAGGGTGTTCACGAACATGCCGATCAGCGGCTCGATGTCGACGTGGGTGCGGTTGGTCACCGGTGAGCCGACGGGGATGCCGCTCTGGCCCGTGTAGCGGTGCAGCAGGACGTTCAGCGCGCCGAGCAGCACGACGAACAGGCTGACGCCCTCGCGCCGGCACAGGGCCTGCAGTTCGTCGCGCAGGGCGGCCGGGTAGACGTCCCTGAGGTCGCCGCCCTCGAAAAGGTCTGGACGGGCGGCCGGGGCCGGTCCAGGGGCAGCTCCAGGTTCTCCGTGCCCTCGCCCAGTTGGCGCCGCCAGTACGCGAGCTGGTTCTCCAGGCGGTCGCCGGAGAGGTACTCGCGCTGCCAGACGGCGAAGTCCGCGTACTGCACGGCCAGTTCGGGCAGCGGGGAGGGCCGGCCCGCGGCGAACGCCTCGTACAGCGTGAAGAGTTCCTGCCAGAACAGGCCGAGCGACCAGCCGTCGACGACCACGTGGTGGGCGTTGAGCAGGACCACGTGCAGCTCGGGGGCGAGCCGGTAGAGGGTGACGCGCAGGAGGGGGCCCGTGGCCAGGTCGAAGGGCCGGCGGCCCGCCTCGAAGACCAGCGCGTCGAGCCGCGCCGGGTCGTCGGTGAGGTCGACGAGTTCGACGGGGACCTCGACGTCGTCCACGATCTCCTGCCACGGCTCGCCGTTCTCGCTGGGCAGCCGGGTGCGCAGCGACTCGTGCCGGCGCACCACCTCCTCGGCGGCCCGCTCCAGGATCTCGCGGCGCAGCGGCCCGCGGACGCGGAAGCTCATCGGGACGTTGTACGCGGGGCTGTCGGGCACCATCTGGTCCAGGAACCACAGGCGGCGCTGGGCGTAGGAGAGCGGCGGGCGGTCGTCGGCGGGGCGGCGCGGGATGCGGGTGGTCCCCGACGTGCGGGCCGCGCCGCTGAGCTTCTCCAGCAGGGCCCGCTTCTGCGGGGACAGCCGCGCCTTGCGCGAGGTGGCGAGATCTTCGCGGGACATTGCGGGGGAACTCCTTGGTGGTCTCGGCGGTGTCCTGGCTCTCGCCGTTTCACGCGAGCGGCGGGCTTACGGTCCGGTTCACGCGAGCAGGGTGGTCACACTCTCCTCGGGCAGCTCGTCGATGCGCTCGATCAGCTCGGCCTCCAGCATCTGGACCATGTCGGCCAAGGTGCGGGCCTGGAACAGCTCACCGAGGTCGAGTTCGATGGGGAAGCCGCTCTTGAGGCGGGAGATGATCTGGGTCGCCAGGATCGAGTCGCCGCCCACTTCCTGGAAGTCGTCCTCGGGGCGTACCGAGGTGACACCGAGCACGTCGCGCCACGCGTCGGCCACCAGCTCCTGGAGCGGGCCGCCGGACGGCTCATCCGCCGCCGCTCCCGCCGCGACGGCCGCGCCGGCTTCGGCGGCCGCGGCGGGCGGTTGCGCCACGGGGCGCGCGGCGCTCGGGGCCGGGGCGTCGGGCAGTGCCCGCCCGGGCTCGCCCGCCTCCCGCGCGCCCTCCAGTTCCGCGAGGACGACGGCCTGGTACGCCTGGTCCTCGCGCACGGGGGCCGGCGTCAGGGCGCGGACCGCGCGGAAGCCGCCGCGCTCCAGGGCCTGGCGCCACAGGGAGACGCTGAGCAGCGGGGAGCCCGGGATGCGGCAGTCGTCCTCGTAGGCCCACCAGCCGCCCATCAGCCCGAAGGTGAGGGTGAAGAAGTCCTGCGCCCGCGTGGTCTCCAGGAGGATGAGCACGCCGCCGGGGCGCAGGAGCTGCCGGGCGTGGGCCAGGGTGTCGTCGACGCGGCGGGTGGCGTGCAGCACGTTGCAGGCGAGGACGAGGTCCTGGCTGCCCGCTTCGAAGCCCTGCTCCACGGGCGCCGACTCGATGTCCAGCGGCGCGAAGGTGACGTAGGGGTGGTCCTTGCCGTACTGGTTGCGCCCGTACTGGGTGAAGCCGCGCGAGATGTCGGTGTAGACGTAGCTGAGCCGCCCGTCGGAGGCGTCGAGCGCGGGCAGCACCTTGGCGGTGGTGCCGCCGGTGCCGGCACCGATCTCCAGGACGGAGAGGGCGGCCCCGGGGTCGCGTTCGCGCCGCGCCCGGACGTAGCGGGCGACGAGCCCGGCCACCAGGCCGTTGGTGTCCCCGTCGCTGTGGTAGACGGCTTCCACGGCGTCGAAGGAGCCGCCGGGGAAGAGCACCTCGTGCGCCTTCTTGCGGCCGGTGAGGACGTCGGGCATCTCTTCGAGGCAGAGCGTCAGGAGGTGGAAGTAGCCGTCCATCTCGGCGTACTCGGCGGTCACTTCGCCCTTGAGGCGGGCCAGTTCGCTCTCGTCCCAGGTGAGCCGGCCGGGTTCGGCGACGAGGTCGGTGGTGAGCAGGTGCTCGCCCTCGGCGCGCAGGTAGCCGCCTTCGGTGAGGACGCCGAGCAGTCCGTGGAAGAGCGCCGCGTGCTCGTCCACGACGCCGAGCCGGCTCACCAGTTCCGCCTCGGTGTACCGCTCGCCCGCCGCCGCGAAGACATCTAGGCGGCGCAGCGAGGCGAAGAGCATCCTGCGGCAGACGCCGGTCAGTTCGCGCACCATCACGTCGGAGCGCAGCGCGGCTTGCAGGTCCCCGGCGGCCGGGTCGGACCGCAGGTGCTCGGCCGCGGCGGCGTCGAGGTCGGCGAGGACGGAGGGCACGGCGTTCGCCGCCGACGCCGGACGGGCGGCGCCCCGGTCCGCCGGGCCCGGGGCGGTGCCGTCGGCCCAGGCGTGCGGGAAGACCTCGCGCGCGAAGGGGTGTCCCGGCAGGGCGACGCGGCGCGGTGCGGTGCCGGTGTGCAGGCGGGGCCAGTCCACCGGGGCTCCGGTGACCCAGGCCGCCGCGTACTCGTCGACGTCGCGGCCGGCGGGGCGGGTGGCGGGGCGGCGTTCGGCGGCCCGGCCGCTGTAGGTGCCGGGCACCGCGGCGGCGCCGTCGGCGAACGCGTCCAGGCGGGCGAGCAGTTCGTCCGTCGACGTGGCGGTGACGGCCACGCGCTCGGCGAACGCCTCGCGGCCCACTTGCAGGGTGTACGCCACGTCCCGGAGCGCGAGCCGATCCGGCTCGGCCGCGCGCAGGTGGGCGGCGAGTGCGGCGGCCTTCTCGCGGAGCTGGTCCCCGCTCTTGGCGGAGAGCGGTACGACCATCCGGCGCTCGGGGGTGGGCAGGGCCGCGGGGCGGGTGTCCACGTGTTCCTCGATGACGATGTGCGCGTTGGTGCCGCTGTACCCGAAGGAGCTGACGCCGGCGACGCGGGGCTGATCGGCCTCGCGGTCCCAGTCGGCCAGTTCGCGGCTGACGTAGACGGGGCTCTCGTCGAAGTCGGCGTGCTTGTTCTCGGTGCGGAAGTTCGCCACGGGGGGCAGTTTGCCGTGCCGCATGCACAGCAGCACCTTGATGGCGCCGAGGACACCGGCGGCGCCCATGGTGTGCCCGATGTTGGCCTTCACCGAGCCGACGGCGCAGAATCGCCTGCGGTCGGTGAACTCCGCGAACGCCTCGGTGAGGCCGTGCACCTCGATCGGGTCGCCGAGGCTGGTGCCGGTGCCGTGCGCCTCCACGTAGCGCAGGCGGGCCATGTCGACGCCGCTGCGGCGGTAGACGTCGCGCAACAGCGCGCTCTGGGCGGCGGAGCTGGGCGAGGTGATGCCGGAGGTGCGGCCGTCCTGGTTGGTGGCGCTGCCCCGGATGACGCCGAGGATCCGGTCGTTGTCGCGCACCGCGTCGGAGAGGCGCTTGAGGACGAGTGTGCCGACGCCCTCACCGACGAGCATGCCGTCCGCGTCGGCGTCGAAGGGGCGGCAGGCCCGGCCCGGCGAGACGGTGCCGAGGGCCTCCATGGTGACGAAGGTCCCGGGGTGGTTGGCGACGTACACGCCCGCGGCGAGCGCGAGGTCGGATTCGCCGTCGAGGAGCAGCCTGCGGGCGATGTCGACGGCGACGAGCGAGGACGAGCAGGCGGTGTCGACCGTCATCGCGGGGCCGCTGAGGTCGAGCTGGTAGGCGAGGCGGGCCGCCATGATGCTGGTGTCGGCGCCCATCAGGGCGTGCGCGGAGTACTCCGATTGGGGCGCGAGGCCGGTGCTGCCGACGATGGTGGCGACCGCGCGGCCGCGCAGCGCGGAGGCGTCCTGGGCGGCGTCCTCCAGCGCGTGGTAGCAGGATTCGAGCAGCACGCGCTGGGCGGCGTCCATCGCGGCGGCCTCGCGCGGGGCGATGCGGAAGAACGCCGGGTCGAAGCGGTCGCTGTCGGCCATCCGTCCGTAGCGCGGGGCGGCGACGTCCGGGAAGTGCTCCTCAAGCAGGGCGAGCGCCACGGGGTCATCGACCTCGGTGGTGCGGTCCTCGCCCGAGGCGATCACCTGCCAGAGTTCGTCGGGGTTGTTCGCGCCCGCGGTGCGGCAGTGCATGCCGATCACCGCCACGGCCTCCGGCGGGGTGGCGGGGGCGAGCCGCTCCGACACGCGTGCGGCGAGCCCGTCGAGGTCACCGGCTTCGCTCACCGCGCTGGTCGGGAGCGTGGTACCGAACCGGGAGTTGATCTCCTCGGTGAGTGCCACGGCCGCGGCGAGGTCCAGGCCCAGCTGATCGAACGGCGTACCGGAGACGCGCTGGGGGGTCACATCGAGGACACGGGCCGCGAGTTCCGACAGCGCCTGCTTGACGTGGGGCGACATTGACTTCGTATCTCCTTCAGCTCCGCGGGGCGCGCGGCGGCGCGGTGGTCTCGGCCAGGTGTGCCCGGTTGGTCCGCAGGCGGTCCTCCGTGCTGCCGGAGGCCGCCTTGCGCAGGTGGAAGAGGCGGCGTGCGATCCAGCCGCGCCGCAGCGGCTCCGCCAGGTCGGGGTCGGGAGTCTTCGCCGCGGAGTCACCGGGGTGCGTCTCCTCGACCACGAAGCGGTTGTGCGCGAAGACCTCGGCCCAGGTGGCGGCGGTGGGGACACTGATCCCGGCGCCGGGGTCGACGAGGTCGCCGCTGAGCGTGCACAGGTAGTCGGCCAGGAGGAGCCGGCCGCCGTCCACGACGGCCGCGTCGATCCGGGCGAGGAGCGCCTGCTTGTCCTGCACCCGGTAGCCGGCGTCGATGCCGTACGCCAGGTCGTACTGGCCGGGGAACGGGTCCAGCGGCCCGCTCCGGTGGAACAGCTCGACCCGGCCGTCGAGACCGCGCCGGCCGAGGTCCCGCCGGGCCCGGTCGGCGAGTTCCTTGTCGCAGGTCACGCCGTGCACGATGAGCGCGGGATGCGCGACGGCGAGCCCGACGAGCGAGGCGACGTCCCGGCAACCGAAGTCGAGCACGGCGCCGAGGTCTTCCAGACCGGCGGAGGCGAGGAGGGGGTGGTCGGTGAGGGGGGTCGGGGTGGGCCCAGGGACGGGGGCCCGAACGGGGGTGGGGGGCGTCGCCGCAGGGTCCGGCCCGGCGGCGGGGGGCTGGGCGGGGGTGGAGTCAGGGGCCGGGGCCTGGGGGGACCCCGGGGCGGAGTCCGAGGCCGGGGCCTGGGCAGAGTCCGGGGCCTGAACGGAGCCCGGGGCCGGGGCCTGGGCGGAGTCCGGGGCCGGGGTCGTCGCCGCAGGCTCCGGTTCGAGGGCTGGGGTTGTCGCCGCAGGCTCGGCCGATAGTGGCACGGGTGCGAAGGCGGGGCCGGGTGCCGATGCGGGTGTTGGTGCCGAGGTGGGTGCCGGCTCGGCCACCAGCTGTGCCTGGGCCGTCGCTTCGGTCGTCACCCCGGCCACAGCCTCGGCCGTCACCCCGGCCACGGCCCCGGCCGTCGCTCCGGTCGCAGCCTCACCCGCCGCCTTGGGCCGGTTGCCGCCCTTGCCCCCGCTCGTCAGACGGCGGCGCAGGTACGCGGCCAGGGGCCCCGGGGCCGGGTGGTCGAAGACGAGGGTCACGGGGAGGCGCAGGCCCGTCACGCGGTTGAGGCGGTTGCGCAGTTCCACCGCGGTCAGGGAGTCCAGGCCCAGTTCGACGAAGCCGGTGTCGGGGCCGATGGTGGCCGGGTCGGTCACCAGGACCGAGCCCACCATCTCGCACACCAGCTGGAGGAGCAGCGTGAGCTGGTCGTCCGGGGAGAGACCGGCGAGCCCGTCGATGCCCCTGTCCGGCCGGGAGGAGTCGGCGGTGACCGCGGCCGTCCGCGGCGCGTCCCGCAGCAGGGCGCGGTGAAGCGGATGGCCCTCCCCCGACTCCGCCTGCGCGCGCAGCGCCGCGAGGTCGAGGCGCATGGGGACCTGGAGGGGTTCGTCCGCGCCCCGGGCCAGGTCGAAGAGGGCGAGACCATCCGCGGAGGGCAGGGGCAGCAGCCCGCCGCGGGCCATCCTGCCCGTGTCGCCCTCGCTCAGGTGCTTCGTGAGGCCCGTGGCCTGCTCCCAGTACCCCCAGGCCAGTGAGGTGCCCGGCAGCCCCTGCGCCCTGCGGTGCTGGGCGAGGGCGTCCAGGAACGAGCTGGCGGCCGCGTAGTTGGACTGCCCGGGGTTGCCGAGGACGCCGGCCGCGCCGGAGAACATCACGAACTCGGCGAGGTCGCTCCCCCGGGTCAGCTCGTGGAGGTGCAGGGCGCCCTCGGCCTTGGGCCGCAGCACCCGGGTGAGCCGCTGGGGAGTCAGCGCGTCGAAGACCCCGTCGTCGAGGTCCCCCGCGGTGTGCACGACGGTGCCGAGCGGATGCTCGGCGGGGATGGCGGCGAGCACCTCCGCGAGCCGCTGCCGGTCGGCGACGTCGCAGGCCACGACGGACACCTCCGCGCCCGCCGCCCGGAGTTCGGCGGCCAGTTCGGCCGCTCCGGGCGCGTCGGGGCCGCGCCGGCCGAGCAGCAGCAGGTGCCGGGCGCCGCGCTCGGTCACCAGATGCCGGGCGAGCATGCCGCCCAGGGTGCCCGTACCGCCGGTGATCAGGACGGTGCGGGCGGGGTCCGGGCGGCGCGGCACGGTCAGCACGATCTTGCCGACGTGCCGGGCCTGGCTCATGAACCGGAAGGCCTCGGGCGCCCGCCGCAGATCCCAGGCGCGCCGGGGCAGGTGGGTCAGGACGCCCCGCTCGAAGAGGCCGACGATCTCGGCGAGGATCTCCCCGATGCGGCGCGGCCCGGCGTCGACGATGTCGAACGCCCGGTAGCGCACGGCGAAGTGCTCGGTCGCGACCTGCGCCGCGTCCCGGATGTCGGTCTTGCCCATCTCCACGAACCGCCCGCCGCGCGGCAGCAGCCGCAGTGAGGCGTCGACGAACTCGCGGGCGAGCGAGTCGAGTACGACGTCCACGCCCCGCCCCCCGGTGACGGCGCGGAAGTGTTCCTCGAAGCCGAGGTCGCGCGAGGAGGCGAGGTGGTCCTCGGGTACGCCGAGGGCGCGTACGGCGTCCCACTTGCCCTCGCTCGCGGTGGCGAAGACCTCCGCGCCCAAGTGGCGGGCGAGCTGCACGGCGGCCATGCCGACGCCGCCTGCGGCGGCGTGCACGAGGACCGACTCGCCGGAGCTGAGGCCCCCCATGTCGACCAGGCCGTAGTAGGCGGTGGCGAACGCGACGGGGACGGCCGCGGCCTGTTCGTAGGACCAGCCGTCGGGCATCGTCACGACCGTGTGCGCGTCGGCCACGCAGACCGGGCCGAGGCCGCTGGGGAAGAGGCCCATCACGCGGTCGCCGACGGCGAGGTGACGTACGTCGGCGCCCACGTCGAGGACGGTTCCGGCGCCCTCCGCGCCGAGCGTCAGCTCGCCGGGGTACATGCCGAGCGCGCCGAGCACGTCACGGAAGTTGAGGCCGGCCGCGCGCACCTCGATCCGCACCTGGCCGGGGCCGAGCGGGGCGTCGGCGGCGGGCCAGGGCAGCAGGGCGAGGTTCTCCAGCGTGCCGGCGCCGCTCGTGTCCAGGCGCCATGCGGTGCCGTCACCCGGCGGTACGAGCGTGCCGTCCGAGCCCAGCGGGGCGAGGCGGGGCACCAGGGCCCGGCCCGCGCGCAGGGCGAGCTGGGACTCACCGGCGGCGAGAGCCGACGCGACCGCGGCGGGCAGCGCGGCGGCGGACGTCCGATCATCGTCCACGTCGACCAGGAGCAGCCGCTCGGGGTTCTCCGCCTGGGCGGCCCGCAGCAGGCCCCACACCGCGGCGTGCGCCAGGTCCTCGACGTCCTCGCCGACGTGGGTGGAGACGGCACGCCGGGTCGCGACGACGAGGCGCCCCGTGGTCCGGCTCTCGTCGTTCAGCCAGGTCCGCACGAGGTCGAGGGCGCGCGCGGTGGCGGCCGTCATCCCGGCCGCGAGGTCGGCCGTCGGTCCGGCGCCCAGGGTGAGCAGCGAGTCCTCCGCCTCGTCCGCCACGTCGACGCCCGCGTCCCGCAGGGCCTCGCGGAGGCCGAGGTCGTCCGGTCCCGCCACGGCCAAGGTGCCCTCGGCGGCGTCGGCCGGCGTGAGCAGCGTCCACTCCAGGCGGAGCAGTTCGTCGGGCAGGGCGGCCGCTCGTACGAGCTCGGGCTGGGGAGAGGTACCGGTGAACGGGCGCAGCACCAGCGAGTCCAGTACGGCGAGCGGCCTGCCCGCGGTGTCGGCGACCGCGGCCGAGACCGCGTCGGTACCGGCGCCGGTGAGCCGCACCCGCACCGAGGCCGTGCCGCCCGCGAACAACCGCATGCCGGTCCAGGAGAAGGGCAGCAGTCCGCCGCCGTCCCGGACGAAGCCGCCGAAGCCCATGGCGTGCAGGGCGGAGTCGAGCAGCGCGGGGTGCAGGCCGTAGCGGGCCGCGTCGGGGGCGTCGTCGAGCGTGGCTTCGGCGAAGACCTCGTCGCCGCGCCGCCAGACCGCGCGCAGCCCGCGGAACGCGGGACCGTAGGCGTACCCGGCGTCGGCCATCACCTGGTAGTAGTCGTCCACCGGTATCGGCTCGGCGCCGGCCGGCGGCCACGCCTCCCTCGCGAATCCGGCCTCGGTGTCGTCCGAGGCTCCGGCGTCGGTGTCGTCCGAAGCGAGCAGTCCGGCGGCGTGCCGTGTCCGTGGCCGCTGCTGTGCCGCCCCGTCATCGGCGAGAGGCCGCGAGTGCACCTCCAGGTGCCGGCTGCCCGTGGCGTCGGGCGCCCCCACCACGAGCTGAAGCCGGACACCGCCCGGTTCCTGTTCCGTGAGGGTGAGCGGGGCCTCGAGGGTGAGTTCCTCAAGGCGTCCGCAGCCCAGCGTCCGGCCGGCGTGCAGCGCCATCTCGACGAAGCCGGTGCCGGGGAAGAGCACCGTGCCGGAGACGGCGTGGTCCGCGATCCACGGGTGTGTGGTGAGCGACACCTCGCCGCTGAACACGGTGCTGCCGTCGGCCAGTTGGACGCGGGAGGTAACGAAGGGGTGTTCGGTGGCGGCGGGGACGGGGGTGTGCTCCTGGGCGGCGGGGGCGGGCGCGTCGACCCAGCAGATCCTGCGTTCGAACGGATACGTCGGCAGCCCCGGCACCCGTACGGGCTTGCCACGCCCGTTTCCGGCCGCGTCGCCGTCCGTGTCCACGCCTGCGTCCGCGTGCAGTGCGGTCCAGTCCACGACCGCGCCGCGCACCCACAGGTCCGCCACCCGGGCGAGGTCGCGTTCGCGCAGGGCGGTGTCGAGCCCGGACGCGTCCACTCGGGCGGCCGTGGCCGAGAACACCGCATCACCGGGGCGGCCCCGACGCCACCGGGTCAGGTGCCCGCGCAGTTCCTCGGCGCCGGAGGCGATGACGGCGAGACGGTGGGTCAGGTCCGTGCGGCCGACCTGGAGGGTGTACGCGATGTCGGCCAGGGCGGCCGCGGGCCGCTGCCCGAGGAAGTCGAGCCAGAGGTCGGCGTAGGCGTCGAGGCGTTCGCGCGTGTGCGCAGAGAGGACGAAGAGGACGGGACCGCGCCCGGCGGGCCGGGGGCGGTGGGCCGGCTCGGGCGCCTCTTCCAGGACGACGTGCGCGTTGGTGCCGCCCCCGCCGAGGCCGGTGATCCCGGCACGGCGCGGTACGGGGACGCCGTCGACCGTGACCTGCTCCCAGGGCACGGGGGTGCCGGACAGTTCGAAGGGGAGCCGGTCGATGTCGATGGCCGGGTTGTACTCGTCGGGCAGCCGGGTCGGCGGCAGCGTGCGGTGTCGCAGGGCGAGGACGACCTTGAAGAGCTGCGCCATGCCGGCGGACGCCTCGCCGTGGCCGATGTTGGGCTTCAGCGAGCCGATGCGGTACGGCCCGCGCGCGTCCTGCCGGTCCTCGAAGACCTGGGTGAGGGACGTCATCTCGACGGCGTCGCCGATCTCGGAGCCGTTCGCCGTGGCCTCCACGTAGGCGACGGTGCGCGGGTCCACTCGGGCGTCGCGCAGCGCCGCACGGATCACCTCGGCCTGCCGCTGGGAACTGGGGCTGGTGAAACCGATGGTGCGACCGTTGTGGTTGACGGCGCTGCCGCGGATGACCGCGTGCACCGGGTCGCCGTCGCGCAGCGCGTGCCGGAGCGGCTTGAGCAGCACCACGCCGACGCCCTCGCCGGGGACGATCCCGGCGGCCTGGGCGCCGAAGGACGCGCAGTCGTCCCGGTCGGACAGCAGCCCCACCGTGGCCAGTTCGACGTACGTGGACGGGTGCAGGTAGAGGTTCACCGCCCCGGCGAGTGCCAGGTCGCAGCGGCCGGAGCGGAGGCTCTCGATCGCCTCGTGCAGGGCGACGTGGGCCGAGGAGCAGGCGGTGTCCACGGCCTTGCTCGGGCCGCCGAGGTCGAACTGGAACGACACCCTGTTGACCATGTCGCCGAACGACGTGCGGGGCATCTCCAGGCGCCCCTCGGCGCCGAGCTGCGTGAAGCCGTGCTTGGCACCGCCCGCGAAGACGCCGATGCGGCCACGGACGTCGGCGGGGAGCTTCGACGGGGCGTGGCCCGCGTCCTCCAGGGCCTTCCAGCACTCCTGGAGGAAGAGGCGCACCTGCGGGTCGGTGTTGCGGGCCTCCTGCTCGGTGAAGCCGAACAGAGCGGGGTCGAACGCGTCGAACCCGTCGAGGAAGGCGCCCCACTTGGAGTGGCTCTTGCGCACCACGTCGGCGCCCTCGGGCCGCGGGTCGTAGTGCTCGCGCCAGTCCCAGCGGCGCCCGGGTATCTCGGTGACGGCGCTCCTGCCCTCCATGAGCAGCTGCCAGAAGCTGTCGTGGTCGGGGGCGTCGGGGAAGGTGCCGCTCATGCCGATCACGGCGATGGCACCGTCGAAGTCGTCGAGGCCGAGATCGACGGCCGTCGCGGTCTCGGTATCGGCGGGGGTGTCGGCGACAACGTCCGCCGAAGCGGGGGCAGGGGCGGCGGTGACCTCATCGCGCTCGACCGACGCGGGCGCTGCGGCTTGGCCCGACCCAAAAGCCGATACGGGCCCGCTCCCGCCCGCCGCTTCCGCGGGCGCCGGCTCGCCGCTCCACCCCAGGAACGCCCTGCAGGCATCAGGGAACCGCTCGACGAGGTGCCCGGCCACGCCCTCGACCTTGGCGAACTCGAAGAACAGGGTGCGGGACGCGGCCGGGAACGCCTCGCTCAGGAGTTGGTTCAGGCGGGTGCGGGTGACGGAGTCGATGCCGTAGCGGTCGAGCTGCTCGCCCGGGTCGATCTCGCCGTCGCCCTCCGTGCCGCCCAGCAACTCCGTGGCCATCAGGGCGATCCGCTGCTCCACCGCCTCCGCCAGCCGCTCGGGACGCCGCTCCGTCCGCCCGGCGGGCACCGGAGCAGCCACGGACGCGGGAGCGGGCGTGGGCGCAGGAGCGGGACGGGAAGCGGGAGCCACCGGGGTCATGGGAATGCAGTGGCGGGTCTCGGCGAAGGGGTAACCGGGCAGGGGGATCCTCGTCGGCGTGCCGCCCCGGTGCAGTACGGCCCAGTCCACGGGTCCGCCCCGCACCCACAGCTCGGCGGCACGGGTCAGCTTGCCGCGTGCGAGCCACTTGCCCACGGCCTCACGCAGCTCGTCGTCGGCGAACAGCCGCGCGACGTCGGACTGCCCGTCGCCCTCGCCCAGCCAGCAGTTGTCGGGCAGCTCGGCGCCCTCGGCCAGTGCGCGCAGGGCGGTGGCGAGTTCGTCCAGGTCCCGTACGACGAGCGCCGCTCGCGCGGCCAGTTCCGCGCGTCCGAGCTGCAAGGTGCGCGCCACATCGGCCAGTGAGGGCGGCGCGCCCAGGGGGCGGTCGTCCTGGGCGGTGTGTCGGCCCGCGTCGACCAGCCGCGCCAGTTCGGTCGCCGTGCTGCCCTCGTGCAGGGCATCGCCGTCGATGTGGCCGTCGAACCCGGCGTCCAGTGCCTCGCCGATGCGGCCGAACTGCTCGGGCCGCACCCCGTAGGAGTCGAGGGGCTCGTCCGGGTCGATCTCCTCGGCGTCCACGCCCAGGACGTCGGCCACCACGGCGCACACCCGCGCCGGCTCCACCGCACGCGCGGCGGACGGGCCGGCGACGGCAGAGGCGGAGGTGGTGGCGTCCGCGAGGTACTCGGCGAGGTTCTTCGCGTACGCGCGCAGCCGCTCGGGTGTACGCGCCGACAGCGGCACGACCTGCGGCGACGTGTCCTCGCGACGCCCCTGCCCCGCGACGGGCGCGGGCACGTACTGCTCGACGACGACATGCGCGTTGGTCCCGCTGTGGCCGAAGGAGTTCACCGCGGCCATCAGCGGAAGGCCGTCGGGGTGCTGCCACGGGCCGGCCGCCGCGTCGGCGACGAACGCGGAGTCCGCGAGGTCGATCAGCGGGTTGAGGTCGCGCAGCGTCGGCATGCCGACCAGTCGCCCGTACCGCATCGAGAGCAGCACCTTGATCATGCCGACGACCCCGGCGGGGGCGCCCGTGTGGCCGATGTGCGCCTTGGCGCTGCCGAGGGCGGCGAACCCGCGCTCACCGGTGAGCCGCCGGAACGCCCGTACCAGCGCGTTGGCCTCCACCGGGTCGCCGAGCGCGGTGCCGGTGCCGTGCGCCTCGACGTATCCGACGCGCTCGGCGGGGATGCCGAAGCGGCGGTACACGTCGAGGACCAGTTCCTCCTGGGCGGCGCCGTTCGGGGCCGTGATGCCGTTGCTCGCGCCGTCCTGGTTCATGCCGGTGGCGCGGATGATTCCGTGGACGTGGTCGCCGTCGGCCACCGCGTCGGAGAGCCGCTTCAGTACGAGGACGGCCACCGCCTCGGAGTAGACGGTGCCGTTGGCGTCGGCGTCGAAGGTGCGGCACTCGCCGCTCGGTGACATCGCGCCGCTCTCGACGAGCAGGTCGAGGCCGCGCGCGTCCAAACCCGCGTTGACACCGCCGGCCAGCGCCAGGGACGACTCGCCCGACCGCAGGCTCTGGCAGGCCAGGTGCACGGCGGCCAGGGAGGAGGAGCAGGCCGTGTTGACCACGAGGGCGGCGCCGCGCAGGTCGAGGAAGTACGAGAGTCGGGAGGCCACCAGGGCGTCGGAGGCGCCGGTGAACGACTCGTGCGGGTAGCCGGTCGGCTCGGCGCCGATGAACAGGCCCGTACGGGAGCCGGCGAGCGACGTCGGGTCGATCGCGGCGTCCTCCAGGGCGTGCCAGCTCTCCTGGAGCAGCAGCCGCTGGTTGTGGCTCATCAGATCGGCCTCGTGCGCCCGGATGCCGAAGAACTCCGCGTCGAAGTGGTCGCGTTCGGTGAGGGCGCCGCCCCAGCGGTAGCCCGCCGGGTCCTCGGGGGCGATGTAGTGGTCGGGCAGCTCGCCGTAGCCGACGCGGCCCTCGGTGAGGTTGCGCCAGAACGCGCGTACGTCCGACGCTCCCGGGAACTGCCCGGCCATGCCGACCACCGCGATGTCCAGCATCCGCGAACGGTCGGGGCGGTCGGCGGCGCCGGCCGCCGCCTCCGGCGCCCGGCCCCGGTCCTCACCCTGGTCCTGGCGGCGCGCGTCGAGGAGACCGCGTGCCTGCTCCGCGCCGACCGCGCCCTTGACGTATCCGTCGAGGATGTCGCGGAAGTTAGCGCTGCTCATCGTTGCTCCCTCGTGGCCAGCTCTGCGTCGAGCAGGTCGAGCACTTCCGCGGCGGACAGCTCTCCTGCCGCGAACCGTGCCTCCAACTTCACGATCAGGTCGTCCGGCGCGGTCGCCGGCGGTTCCGGTCGCGCTGATGGCGCCGGTGGTTCGTGGGGTGCCGATGGCTCCTGGGGTGCCGGGGCCAGCAGGTCGTTCAGGTGGTCGGCCAGCCGCTCCACGGAGGAGAACTCGTACAGGGCGGCCGCGTTGAGCTCGATGCCCAGCTCCTCGGCGATGGCCGCGACGAAGGTGGAGCCGGTGATCGAGTCGACCCCGAGGTCGGCGAAGGCCGTCGAGGGCGACAGGTCCTCCTTCGGCACCCGCAGGGTCCTCGCGAGGCGTGCCACGAGCAGGCCGCGCAGCTCCGGACGCCGGTCGTGGGCGACGGGCGCGCTCGGTCGCCGCCCGTCGGCGGCCCCGCTCCGCTCCGCGCCCCGAGCCGTGACCGGCGCCGGGGCCCGCATCCCGATCACCTGCCGGTGGCGGCCCGCCCGCAGCAGCCGCACCGCCGTGTCGAAGCAGGCGGCCCCCTCGTCGTCGTCCAGGAAGCCGAGCGTCGGGTAGTCCCGCGCGGCCTCGCCGAACGAGGCGCGCCAGGCTCCCCAGTTGACGATGCCGACCGGGAAGGCGGCGCCGGGGGCGACGGCCCTGGCGAAGGCGTCGGCCGAGGTGATGCCGGCCGCGTAGGCGGCGTGGGTGCCCGCGCCGCCGAAGGAGAACGCCTGGGCCGAGGAGAAGTAGCAGAGGAAGTCGAGCGGTTCGTCCGCCACGGCCTCGTAGACGTTCCGCGCCCCCGCCGCCTTGATCTCGTAGTGGGCCCGGAACTCCTCCTCGCCGAGGTCCGCGAGGGCGCCCGGAGCCCCGGTGATGCGGGTGGCGCCCGCGAACAGCACGCCGTGGATCTCGCCGAGCAGCCCCTTGGCCTCGGTGATCGCCCGTCGTGCCTGGCGCGGGTCGGTGACGTCGCCCTGCACATAGCCGACGCGGTCGCCGTAGAGCGCCTCGCGCACCGCGGGGTCGCTCTGCGGGCGGCGTCCGACGCAGACCACCTTGGCGTCGTAGCGGTCGATGAGGTGGCGGCTGACGACGCGTCCGACGAAGCCGCTGCCGCCGACCACCACGTAGGTGCCGCCGGGCCGGATGCCGGGCAGGCCAGGTGCGGCGGCCTCGGCCGAAGGCACCGGTGCTGTCTGCTGCCGGTGGCGCCGCCCGCCGCGCAGCGCCACCAGGTCGGCGGCGGGAGAGGCGGGTTCGCCGGCCACCAGGGCGGCCATCGCGGCACGGCCCTCGGGCGTGCGCAGATCGGCTCCGGCCACGTCGAGGTTGCGTACGGCGAAGCGGCCGGAGTCACGCGCCACGAAGTAGGCGAGACCGGCCAGGCCCGCGCCGTGCGCGGCGCTCGGCTCGCCGGCGACCGACTGGGTGTCCTGGGTGACGACGTAGAGGTCCGTGCGTGCGCCGTCGAGCCGCTGGACGGCCTTGACCAGCCGCAGCAACGCGAGTTCGGGCCCGGCCGAGGTGCCGCCGGCGCCCTGCCCGGCGCCGCTGACCAGAAGGACCCGGTCGGGTGCCGTCCCCGTCAGGGCGAAGGGGTCGTCGAGCGGCCGTTCGATCACCTCGGTGGCGCCGACGTGCCGGTAGTGCGCCGCCAGTGCCCCCGCGAGCCCGGTCCCCGGACCGTCGGCGGCGATCAGGACCCTGCGGGGCGCGGGCCCCGGCACGGCGGGAGCCATGGGCGCCTCCGTCCAGCGCACCACGCTCAGCAGCCCGTTCGGTGGCACGACGGGCACCTCGGTGGGCACCTCGACGGGTGCCTCCACGGTCCGGGCGTCGGCGGCGGCCCCGCCCGTGGGAACCCAGTGCCACTCCCCCGCGAACGGATACGTCGGCAGCGCCACCCGGCGCGGCCGGTCCTCGCCGTAGCGGGCGTTCCAGTCCACCGCGGAACCGTCCGCCCACCGTCGCGCGACCTCGTGCGGCTCCCCGTCACCGAGCACCGGACGCACCCCGTGGTCCGCGAACTCGCCCAGCTGGCGGGCCAGTTCGTCCGTCGAACGCACCACGAAGGCCGCCCGCACGGGCCACTCGGCCCGGCCGACCTGGAGGGTGTACGCGATGTCGCTCACCGACGGCCCGGCCGGGCCGTCGGTGAGCGCGTCCCGCAGCCGCGCGGCGAGCTGCCGCAACTGCTCCTCGGTGCGCGCCGACAGCGGTACGGGGACGGGTCCTTCGGGGGCGCGGGACGGCACGGCGTCGGCGAGGGGCACGTACTCCTCAAGGACGATGTGCGCGCCCGCTCCGGTGGCCCCGAAGGAGCTGAGGCCCGCGCGGCGCGGCCCCTCGGGCGGCGCCGGCCACGCCTCGGTGGCGCGCTGGAGCCTGAAGGGCGTCTCGTCGAGGCCGAGCAGCGGGTTCACGGTGTCCGCGTGCAGGGAGGGCACCAGGGTGCGGTGGTGCAGTTGCAGCACCGCCTTGGTGAGGCCCGCGACACCGGCGGCGGACTCCGCGTGCCCGATGTTGGACTTGACCGAGCCGAGGGCGCAGAAACCGCGGTCCTGGGTGTGCCGGCCGAAGGCGGTGGTCAGGCCGCGGATCTCGATGGGGTCGCCCAGGGAGGTGCCGGTGCCGTGCGCCTCCAGGTAGCCGATGGAGCGGGCGTCGACGCCCGCCGCGTCGAACGCCGCGGAGATGACGGCGGCCTGTCCGACGGGGCTCGGCACGCTGAACCCGCTCGCGGTGCCGACGTGGTTGACGGCGGTCCCGGAGATGACGGCGTAGATGTGGTCGCCGTCGGCCTCGGCGGCGGCGAGCGGTTTGATGACGACCGCGCCGACGCCCTCGGCGGACACGTAGCCGTCCCCGCCCTCGCCGAAGGAGCGGCAGCGCCCGTCGGAGGAGTGCATGCCGACGGCGCCGTAGGTGCGGTACTTGCCGGGGTGCAGGGAGAGGTTGACGCCGCCCGCGAGGGCGACCTCGCATTCGCCGCGGCGCAGTGACTCCACGGCGAGGTGCACCGCGGTGAGGGAGGACGAGCACAGGGTGTCGACCGTCATGCTCGGGCCGTGGAAGTCGCAGACGAAGGAGACGCGGTTGGCGATCTGCCCCTGGTTGAGGCTGAGCGGCACGGGCGCGTCCGCCTCGGCGGCGACCAGCGTGTAGTCCTTGTGCATGGCTCCGGCGAACACGCCGACCGCGCGCTGCCGGTCCGGCCCCTTGGGCTCGGCGAGCCCGGCGGGGGTGTACCCGGAGTCCTCGATCGCCTCCCAGCAGGTGCGCAGGAACCAGCGTTCCTGCGGGTCAGTGATCTCCGCCTCGGGGCGGGAGATCCTGAAGAAGTCGGCGTCGAAGCGGCCGACGTCGTCGAGGAATCCGCCCCAGCGCGAGCCGTCCCCCTCCCCCGGCGTCCAGCGCCGCGCGGGCACCTCGCGGACGCTGTCCCTGCCGTCCTTGAGGTTCGTCCAGAACGCGGCGAGGTCGTCCGCGCCGGGGTAGTGCCCGGCCATGCCGATGATCGCGAAGCGCTCGGGGCCGGCGGTGGGCAGGCGGCGCCGCCTGAGGCGGGGGCGCTCCAGCGGCTCGCGGCGCCCGGCCCCTGTCGCCTCCCGTCCGGCCAGGACGGCGTGGGCGTTGGTGCCGCCGTCGGCGAAGCTGGAGACGGCGGCGACGAGCGGGGCGTCGGGCCAGGGGACCAGCGTGCGCTCGAAGCGCAGGGGCGTCGCGGCGAGGTCGAAGTGCTCCAGGGGCTGCTGCCCGCTGAGGAAGGGCACGATGGCGCGGTTGCGGAGCATCAGGACGGTCTTGATGACCCCGGCGATGCCCTCCGCGCACTGCGGGTGGCCGATGTTGGGCTTGACCGAGCCGAGCGAGCAGGGCGTGTCGGAACCGTCGCGGTAGACGGCCGCGATGGCCTTCAGCTCGATCAGGTCGGGGATCTGGGAGCCCGCCGCGTTGGTCTCGATGTACGTGACGTCGTCGGCGGCGACCCCGGACTTCGCGAGGGCACGGGCCATGACGCCGCGCTGGGCGCCCGGGTTGGGGGTGGCGGGGCCCGCGGTCCTGCCGTCGTTGTTGACGGCCACCGCCTTGAGCACCGCGTGCACGCGATCGCCGGCCGCCTCGGCCGCGGCGAGCGGCTTGATCAGGAGGACGCCGACGCCCTCGGCGGGGGTGAAGCCGTGGGCCCGCCGGTCGAAGACGTGGAACTCCGTGCCGGTGTTGAGCAGTCCCCGCCGGTCGAACAGGCGGTGCCCGCCGGCATCGGGCAGCAGCGTGATGCCGGCGACCACGGCGGCCTCGATGTCGCCGGAGCGCAGTGCCTGGGCGGCGTGGTGCAGGGCCACGAGCGCCGAGGAGCAGGCGGTGTCCACGACCGTGCTGGGGCCGCGCAGGTCGAAGTGGTGCGACAGGTTGGCGGCCAGGTAGTTCTGGCCGACGGCGACCACGGGGTTGCGGCTGCGGGCGAGGGTGCCCTCGTCCGGGGCGTGCCGGGTGCGCCCGCCCACGTACACGCCGATGTCGCGGCCCTTCACCTCGTCGGGGGCGTAGCCCGCGTCGCAGAGCGCGAACAGCGTCTCTTCGAGGAGCAGCAGCGCCTGCGGGTCCATGGCGGCGGCGTCGGCGTCGGAGAGGTGGAAGTGGCCGGGGTCGAACCCGTCGAGGTCGAGCAGGCCCGCGGTGTACCCGGTCGCGCTCCCCCAGCGCCCCGCCGGCACGGGGGCGATCGCCGAACGGCCCTCGCTGAGCAGCCGCCAGTAGGCGTCGAGGTCGGGGGCGCCGGGGAAGCGGCCGGACATGCCGACCACGGCGATGTCGTACGGGGTGTCGGCGGGCGCCCGGTGACGCTCCGCGGGCACGGTGACGGTGACCGGGGAGCGGTCCTGGGCGGCGGCGGGTGTCGTGCCGCCGAAGGCCGCGGGTGCCGGGTCGACGACGGCCTCGGGTGCCGTGCCGCCGAAGGCCGCGGCGAGGGCCTGCCCGTGGTGGGCGGTGAGCCAGCCGACGAAGGACTCCACGGTGGGGTGATCCACGAGCACCGAGGGGTCGAGGTCGACGTCCAGTTCGGCGCCGACCTTGCGCAGGATCTGGACCATCATGATCGAGTCGGTGCCGTAGTCGGAGATCGGCACGTCGGCGGCCAAGCGGGCCCGGGGGAAGCCGAGTTCGTCGGCCAGCAGGCCGATCAGCCACGCCTCGGCCTGCTCGGCGGCGTCCGTGCCGCCGCCCGTGCGCGCCGTGCCGTTCGTGGCGGGCACGGCCGCGGGGGCCGGCGTCCTGGCCGCGCGGACCCGCAGTTCCCGTGGCGTCCACTCCGGGGCGACGATCGCCGGCAGGACGACGGGACCCTCCCCGGTGGACAGGATGTGGTCGAGCAGCCGCAGCCCCTGCGCCTCGGAGAGTTCGCCGAGACCGGTGGCCCGGTAGCCGGGTCCCGGGCGTTCACCGCCCATGCCGACGCCCCGCCAGCTCGGCCAGGCCACGCTCAGCACGGGCAGCCCGTGGGGCGCGCGGCGGGCGACGGCGTCCAGGTGGGCGTTGGCCATCGCGTAGTCGCTCTGTCCCACGGCCGCGGCGGGGACCATCGAGGCGACGGAGGAGAACAGCACGCAGAACCGCAGCGGATCGCCGGCCAGCGCGTCGAGAAGGGCGTCGACCCCGGCCGTCTTGGGGGCGAGCACCGCGCGCACGGCCTCGACCGGCTTCCGTACGAAGGCGAGGTTGTCCCGGTCCACGAGTCCGGCGGCGTGCAGCACCCCGCCGATCGGTCCGAACTCCCCGCGGATCTCGTCCAAGGCGGTGCGGACGGCGCCCGCGTCCTCGCCCAGCGGCAGCGAGAGGACCTTCAGGCGGACTCCGTCGCGCTCCAGCGCTCGCAGCCCGTCGAGCTTGCGGCCGAGCGCGGTGTCCGTGCCGTGCCGTGCCCACTCCGCTCGCGGCGGCAGCTGCTCGCGCCCGGTGAGGACGAGGGTCCTCGCGCCCCACTCCCGGACCGCGTGCCCGGCGAGCGCGAGGCCGATGCCGCGGGTGCCGCCGGTGATGAGCAGCGGCTCGTGCGCGGGAAAGTCGACGGGGGCGCCCATGGCGGCGGGCAGCGCTTCGAGGACGGCCCGCTGCCGACTTCCCCGGCGGTAGGTGACCTCGGTGTCGTCGCCGCCTTCGGCCAGTTCGCGCGCCACGAGGTCCGGCAGGTCCGGGTCCGCGGGGTCGGCCTCCAGGTAGCGGGAGCGGACGCGCCCGTACTCGCTCTGCAGCATCCGGTAGAGCCCGGCGCGGGCGTCACCCGGGCCGACGCCGAGCAGCAGCGCCTCGCGTCCGGCCATGCGCTGGAGCACCGGCAGCCAGTCGTCGAGGCCGAGCCCGCCGAGGTCGACCAGCGCGTCGAAGCGGTCGTCCACGTCGGCCGCGGAGGCGATCAGGCGGGCGCCGGGCAGGGCGTCGGCGAGCCGGGCGGCGTGCGGCCCCGCCCCGAGGACGGCCACGGCGGCCGGCGCGCGGCCCGCGAGGGCGGGAGCGGGCTCCCACCGCCGTACGAGCAGACGCGTGCCCTCGGGCGGTGCCACCTCGCCCCGGCCCCGCTGGGCGACGAAGACCTCGCCGAAGGCGTCCGGCTCGGCGACCGGCCGCCACACCTCGCCGTATCCGGTGTCGCGCAGCACCTCCTGCCAGCGGGACGCGGACAGGAGCGGTGCGCCGGGGAGCCGTACGTCCTCGTCGTCGTAGAGCCACCAGCCGTCGAGGAGGCCGAAGGTGAGGGTGAGGACGGCGGACTTGCGGATGACCTCGTTGACGACGAGGACGCCGCCGGGGCGCAGGGCCGCCGCGAGGTTGCGCAGGACGGCGCGGATGTCGCGGGTGGCGTGGAGCACGTTGGTCGCCACGATGACGTCGCAGTCGCCGCCGGTGAGCCGTTCGCCGGCGCCGGGCGCGGTGACGTCCCAACGGCCGTAGCGCAGATGGTCCCTGCCGGGTCCGAAGCGGCGTTCGGCCTGGTCGAGGAAGGCCGGGGAGAGGTCGGTGTACCAGTACTCCACGTGATCGGCGTACGGGTCGAGGCGGGGCAGGACGGCAGCGGTGGTACCGCCGGTGCCCGCGCCGACCTCGGCGACGCGGACGGTGGCCGAGGTGTCCCGCGCGAGGCGTTCGCGCACCGCCGTGGCGGTGACCTCGGCCACCACGGCGTTGAGCCGGTCGGCGACGGCGTTGCCCTGGTAGACCGCGGTGAGCCTGGCCATGGAGCCGCCGGGGAAGAGCACGTCGGTCGCGGGCAGCGCGCCGGACAGGATCTCGGGGAGCCGTTCCACGCACTCCTGGACGAGGGAGAGCTGCGCGTCCCAGTAGGGGTCGGTGGCGAAGCGCTCGCGCACGGCCGCCCACGCGGTGTCATGGGCCGGGGGCCGTTCCCCCGCGAGTTCCAGGACGTCGCCGTGCCGTCGCGTCAGACCGGTGGCGGTCAGCAGCCGGGCGGCCTCGTCGAGCCAGCGCCGGTACTTGTCGACGACGCCGAGGTGCCGCGCGATCCCGTCCACGGACTCGGTGCGGGCGTCGGTGAAGAGCCCGGCCGCGCACAGGCGGTGCAGCACCTGGCGGGCGATCAGGCGGTCGAGTTCCTGGGCCGGGAGGGCGGCGGGCGCGGGTGCAGGCGGGATGACGGCGTCCCGCCGGACACGGGCGAGGCCGGTGCCTGTACCGGTCCCGGGGTTCGTGCCGGCCCCTGGGCTTGTGCCGGTACCGGTGTCGGCGGCCGTGCTCCGGGCGGCGGGTCCGACGGGGTTCGCGGCGGGGTTCTGGAAGGCGTCGGGGAAGCGTGCCGCGAGGTGGGCGGCCAGGTCGCGCACGGTGGTGTACTCGAAGAGCAGCGTGGGTTCCAGCTCCTGCCCCACCACCTCCCGCACGGCCTCGACCAGGCCGAGCACCTGCGCGGACTCCAGGCCGAGTTCGTAGTAGCCGGCGGTGACGGGCACCGACCGCGCGTCCGTGCCGAGGCGTTCGGCGAGCAGCCTGCGCAGGAAGTCCTCGACGTGGCCGGCCTCGGGCGCGGCGGCCGGGGCGGAAGCGGCGGTCCGGGCCGGGGTGGACGCCCCTGACACGGCCTTGCTGGACAGCTCGGTCAATTCCGCCACCTGGCGTCCCTGGGGGTCGAAGAAGTCCACGGAGAACCGGGCGACCTCGCCCCTGCGGCTCACCGAGGCACGCCGCACCCGCGCCGTGCAGGCGCCGGTCAGCGGCCCCGCCGTGCGGAAGGAACCGATGTGCAGCGGCAGGAACGCCTGGCCGTCGGTGTCGAGCAGCGAACCGGCCGCGACCGCGCCGCCCAGCAGCAGGGCGGGGTGGATCAGGAAGTCGCCCCCGGGAGCCCGCAGTTCCGCGGTCAACCACTCCTGATCGGCGCGGACGGTGCCCTCGGCGCGCGCGGCGCCGCTGTAGTGCTGGCCGTCGCCGCTGTCCCTGGCGTAGGTCTCGGCGAGCGGGGCCGGTGTGCCGAGCGGATGGCCGTCGAGCCGGTCGCGGAAGGCGGGGGCGTCGGTGAGGTCCACCTCGGCGGTGGCGTAGGGCTCGCCGTCGCCCACCGTGACCTGCCAGCGGCCCTCTCCGGCCGGGGCGCAGCGGATCTCCGCGGTCACGGGCCCGTCGGTGACGTCGAGCGGGCGCAGCGCGGTGAGGTCGCGCACCGTCAGCCGTTCCACGGCGTACCCGTGGTCGCGGAAGACCTTGGCGATGAGGTCGGGGTAGGCGAGGGCGGGCAGCAGGGCGCGGCCCTGGACGCGGTGGCCGGCGATGACCGGCGTCTCGGTGGAGAGCACCACCTCACCACGCGGTTCGGTGACGGGCGGCCGGCGCACGGCGTCGGCGGCGGGCAGCCAGCAGCGCTCCCGGGCGAAGGGGTAGCCGGGCAGGGAGACGCGAGGTCCGCCGCCGGGCCAGTCGACGTGGGCGCCGCGCACCCAGGCCGCGGCGAGTTCGGGCGCGCTGTGGCCGGTGGCCGGTGCGGCCGAGCGGCTCACGGTGCCGGTCATGACGCGCGGCGAGTCGGCTCCCGCGAGGTGGCCTTCCAGGGCGTCCGCGAGGTCGTCCACGGCGTCGAAGACCACGGCGAGGCGGTGCGCCATCGGCTCGCGGGTGCGCAGCGTCGCAGCGATCGCGGCCGGGTGGGTGTCGCGTCCCTCGCCGCGCAGGAACTCGGCCGTGCGCGTGATGTGTTCGTCGAGCCGCTCGGCGTCCCGTGCGGAGAGCACGCACACGTACGGCGGCTCCTGCGCGGGCGGCTGCGTCGGGGACACGTACTCCTCCAGGATCACGTGGGCGTTGCCGCCGCCCGCGCCGAACGCGCTGATGCCGGCGGTACGGGGCAGGGGTCGGCCCGCGGCGTCGACGCGCGGCGTCCAGGGCGCCCGCTCGCGCTGGAGGCGGAAGGGGGTGGCGTCCAGGTCGAGGTGCGGGTTGAGGCGTTCGGCGTGCAGGGAGGGCACGAGTTCCTGGTGGCGCAGTTGCAGCAGCACCTTGGTGAGCGCGGCCATGCCCGCGGCCGACTCGGCGTGCCCGATGTTGGACTTGACCGAGCCGATGGGGATGCGTACGCCCGTCAGGTCGTGTCCCTGGAAGGCGCGGACCAGGCCGGTGATCTCCACCGGGTCACCGAGCGAGGTGCCGGTGCCGTGTGCCTCCAGGTAGTCGAGCTGCGCCGGGGTGCGGCCCGCCCGGTCGAGTGCCTCGCCGATCAGCACGCCCTGCGCCTTGGGGTTGGGCACGCTGAAGCCCTTGCCCGCCCCGCCGTGGTTGACGGCCGTCGACCTGACCACCGCGAGGACGCGGTCGCCGTCGGCCTCGGCCGCCGAGCGGCGCTTGAGCAGCACGGCCCCCGAGCCCTCGGCGGGCACGTAGCCGTCGCCGCCCTCGCCGAAACTGCGGCAGCGGCCGTCGGTGGAGAGGAAGCCGCCCTTGGCGAGCTGGAGGTACTTGAGCGGGTGGCTGGAGACGTTGACCCCGCCGGCCACGGCGACGTCGCAGTCGCCGTCCCTGATCGCCCGGCAGGCGAGGTGCAGGGCGGTGAGCGAGGACGAGCACATGGTGTCCAGGGCGATGCTCGGGCCGTCGAAGTCGAAGAAGTACGAGACGCGGTTGGCCACCGACGCGTACGAGGACGAGGTGGCCGCCCCGGTGCCGCGCAGCGCCTCGTCGACGCCGTAGAGCTGGTAGTGGCCGTACATCAGGCCGACGAAGACGCCGGTGCGGACCTTCGAGAGGGCGGCGCGCGAGGTGCCCGCGTCCTCCAGGAGGTGCCACACCGTCTGGAGGAAGATCCGCTCCTGCGGGTCGATGTGTTCCGCCTCCACCTGGGACATGCGGAAGAACATCGGGTCGAAGGAGGCGACGTCGGAGAGCCAGCCGCCCCACTTGGCGTACGTCTTGCCGGGGGTGGCGCGGTCGGGGTCGTAGAACCGGTCGTGGTCCCACCGGTCCGCGGGGACCTCCGTCACGCAGTCCCTGCCCTCCCGCAGGTTGCGCCAGAACTGTCCGAGGTCGTCGGCTCCGGGGTAGCGGCCGGCCACTCCGACGATCACGATGTCGTCGTCGTCCCGTTCGGGCAGCGGCGCGGGCGGGGCGGCGTGCGGGGTGGGCGCGGGGGTGAGGGGCGTTTCCGAGGTGTCGTCCCCGGCGGGGGCGACGCCGTGGGCGGCGGGCGCGAGGAAGGCGCGCGCCTCGGCCGGGTGGTGGGCGACCAGGAAGTCGGCCAGCTCGCCGATGGTCAGGTACTCGAAGAACAGCGTCTTGGAGAGCGGCCCGAAACGTTCCTCCAGTGACCGCGTGAGACTCAGGACGAGGAGGGAGTCGACGCCGTAGTGGTCGAAGGCCTCGTCCTCGGCGACATCCTCCAGGGCCATCTTCAGCTCTGCGGCGAGGAGTTCGCGGAGGTAGGCGACCATGGGCGCGCGCAGGTCGCCGCTGTCCGTGTCCTCGGCCCGGGGGCGCGCGGCCGCGGGCCGCCGCGGCCGCGCGGTGTCGCGCAGCGCCTCGCCGATCCGCGCGCGGTCGCCCGCGGTCAGCAGGAGGCGGGAGGCGCCGCCGCGCAGGGCGGCCTCCAGGGCGTCGAGCGCGGCCTGCGCGGGCAGCGGTTCCATGCCGAACTCGCGGCGCATGGCCTCGCGTGCGTCGGCGTCGAGGGACATGCCGCCGTCGCGCCACAGCGACCAGTCGACGGCGAGGCCGCCACCGGGGCGCCGCTCCAGGTAGTGGTCGAGGAAGCTGTTGGCGTACGCGTAGTCGCTCTGGCCGACGTTGCCGAAGACCGCGGCCGTCGAGCCGAACGCCACGAAGTAGCCGGGGGCGTCCGCGCGGGTCGCCTCGTCGAGGTGGACCAGGCCGCGCACCTTGGGCGCGAGCACCGCGTCGGCGTCCGCGCGGCTCTTGTGGAGGACGAGCCCGTCACGGAGCGCACCGGCCGCGTGCACCACGCCGGCGATCCGGCCGAACCGGCGCCTGGCCTCGGCCACCCGCTCGACGTCCGCGCGCACACTCACGTCGGCCCGGACGTGCAGCCAGCCCTCGGGCAGCGGCTCGGGCGGGTCGGACCGGCCGATGAGGACGACTCCGGCGCCCGGGTGGCGGGCGATCCGCTCCGCGATCAGCATGCCGAGCTTGCCCGTGCCGCCCGTGACGAGGTGCGCCCCGGTCGCCGCCAGGGGCGAGGCCGCGTCGGCCGTCTCGGGGAGCGTGCTCTCGCGCCAGGCGCGCACGAGCCTGCGGTGCCCGTCGTGGCGTACCTCCGGCGCGTCGTCCGGGAGTTCGGCGAGCACCAGCTCGGCGAGGTCGCGGGCGGAGGGCGAGCCGGTGTGCGTGAGCACGCTCATCCGGATGTCGGGGTGTTCCTGGCCGATGCAGCGGGCAACCCCGTCAAGCGCGGCGTGCGCGGCGTGCGCCGCCCCTGCGGCTCCTGCCCGGTCCTCGTGGACGAACAGGTAGCGCAGCGGTCCTTCGTGCTCCGCGATCCGGGTCCGGCACACGTCGAGGGCGGTGTGGAAGCCGGCGCGCAGCGCGTCGTCGAGGTCGCTGTCGGACCCGCCTGCGGCGAGGTGCACGAGGTGCGAGGCGTCCGGGCGGGCGCCGAGCACGACGTCCAGGCGCGGGGCGAGCACGGCGAGTTCGTCGCGCAGGGCCTCGGCGCGGCCGTCCCCGGCGTCGATGACGGCCAGCGGCCCGGCCGGCTCGGCCTGCGCGGTGGTGGCCGGTGCCTCCTGCCAGTACGGCTCGAAGGCGAGCACGCCGCGTTCGGCGGCCCCGCGCAGGTCGCGCCCGGCGTCCGGCACGGCCCGCAGCGTGAACCGCTCGACGCGCGCGACGACCGTGCCGTCGGCCGCGGTCAGGCTGATGTCGAAGACCTGGGCGTCGGCCCTGCCCTCCACCGCGGCGACATGGGCGAGGCAGTCGGCGGGCAGCTCGCCGAAGAGGCGTACGGAACCGATCGAGTACGGCAGGTGTGCCGTCGTGCCGCGCACCAGGTGGCCCGCGGCCTGCAGGGCCCCGTCGAGCAGCGAGGGGTGGAAGCGGTGGTCGCCGACCTCGGGACGGCGCAGCCGTGCCAGGGCCTCGCCGTCGCCGAGGGCCAGTTCCTCGATGACCTGGAAGGCGGGACCGTACCGGAAGCCGAGGTCCGCGAAGTAGGCGTAGCAGTCCTCGCGGGTCCTGCGCTCGCCGCACCGGGCGCGTACGGCGGCCGGGTCGATCGGCGCGGGCGCCGCGTCCTGCCCGGTGCCGTCCTGGCCGAACACCAGGCGGCCTCTCGCGTGCGGACGCTCGCCCGTGATCTCGAAGGCGCCGGAGGGCGCGACCACCACCCGGATGTCCCGCGAGGCGCCGGGCGGCAGCGCGACGGGCGCGGCCCAGACGATCTCGTCGACGCGCCGCACGGGGGCGGTGCCGTGGGCGCGCTCGCCGGCGAGCCGGGCCATCTCCAGGTAGACCACGCCGGGCAGCACGAGTTCGTCGCCGACCCGGTGGTCGGCCAGGTAGAACTCCGCGCCGGTGAGGTGTTTGGCGAAGGCGGTCCCGCCGAAGGTCGAGACGTTCTCGTCGAGCAGCGCCGACGACGCGGGGCGTGCGGCGGCCGCGGCCGGGGCGCCGGGGGCGGTGTCGACCCAGTGCCGGGCCGGCTCGAACGGATACGTCGGCAGCCCGATGCGGCGCCCTCGCGGCAGCCAGGACCAGTCCACGTCGGCGCCGTCGGTCCAGAGCCGGGCCAGCGATTCGAGGTCGCCCTCGGCGGACAGTGCCCGGACGAACTCCCGCCAGGCGTTGCCCCGCGTGGCGGCGGTGCGGCGCTGCGCCGCGCCGACCCGGGCGCGCAGCGCGCCCTCGGGGTCGCGGCCCTCGGCGCAGGCGTCGAGGCGGGCGAGGAGTTCGGCGCGGCCGCGGGCCACGAAGGCCAGCCGCTCGTCCATGGCCTCGCGGCCGACGCGCAGGGTGTGGGCGACATCGGCGGGCGCGGGTTGCGCGGCGCGGATGTGCGCGGCGAGCCGCCCGGCCTGCGCCCGCAGGGCCCGCTCGGTTTTCGCCGACAGGATGAACAGCTCCGCGTCCGTGCTGTCGTCGGCCGGCGCGGCGTCCGCTCCCGCCGGGGCCTCCTCGATCACCACGTGGGCGTTGGCGCCGCCGAAGCCGAAGGAGCTGACGCCCGCGCGGCGGAGCGGCGGCGCGCCGTCCGCGGCGGGCGGCGCGGGCCACGGCCGGGTGGTGTCCACGATCTCGAAGGGGCCGCCGTCCAGGTCGAGATAGGGGTTGCGCTCGCGGAAGTGCAGGCTGGCCGGGATGGTCCGGTGGCGCAGCGCGAGGGCCACCTTGAGCAGTCCGGCGATGCCCGCGGCGGCCTCCAGATGGCCGATGTTGGTCTTCACCGAGCCGATGCCGCAGCGCGGGCCCTCGGCTCCGGTCGCCGCGCCGTCCCCGGCGAGCCGCTCGAAGGCCTCGGTCAGACCGCTGATCTCGATGGGGTCGCCGAGGGCCGTGCCGGTGCCGTGCGCCTCGATGTAGCCGACCGTGCGCGGATCGACGCCGGCCGCGCGGTAGGCCTCGACCAGCAGTTCCGCCTGCGCGTGCGGGCTGGGCGAGGTGAGGGAGGTGGTGCGGCCGCCGTGGTTGACGGCGACGGCCTTGATCACCGCGGCGACGCGGTCGCCGTCGCGGCGGGCCCGCGCGTGGTCCTTGAGGACGACGACGCCCACGCCCTCGCCCCGCACATAGCCGTTGGCGGAGGCGTCGAAGGCCTTGCAGCGGCCGTCCTCGCTGAGCATCTCGTTGCGGCTCAGGGCGTCGTAGAGACGGGGGTCGAGGATGAGGCTCACGCCGCCCGCGACGGCGAGGTCGCAGCTGCCCTCGCGCAGCGCGCCGACGGCCTGGTGGACGGCGGTGAGCGAGCTGGAGCAGGCGGTGTCGACCGCGACGCTCGGTCCGCGCAGGTCGAGGAGGTAGGAGACACGGTTGGGGATGACCGACAGCGCGGCGCCGGTGAGCGTGTGCGCCTCGGCCGACCTGCCGCCGGCGCGCTGCACTTCGGCGTAGTCGGAGTTGGTGGTGCCGATGAAGACGCCGACGCGTTTGCCCGCGAGGTCGCTCGCGCGGTACCCGGCGTCCTCGATCGCCGTCCACACCACTTCAAGGAGCAGCCGCTGCTGGGGGTCCATCAGCTCGGCCTCGCGCGGCGAGACGCCGAAGAAGGCGGCGTCGAAGCGGTCCACGCCGGGGACGAAGCCGCCCCAGCGCGAACGGGACGTACCGGTGCGCGCCCGCCAGTCCCAGCGGTCGCCGGGGATCTCGGTGACGAGGTCCCTGCCCTGCTCCAGGTGGTCCCAGAACTCCGTGAGGTCGGCGGAGCCGGGGAACCGTCCGGCCATGCCGACGACGGCCACGTCACCGCCGCGGGGGGCGGCACGGCCGGCGTCGGGCACGGCCTCGGCCGGTTCGGTTCCGGCGGTGGTTTCCTCGGCGGTGGAGGCGGAGGCGGCGGCATCGGGGGCGTCCCCGAGGACCTCGCTCAGGTGTGCGGCGACGGCGGCGACGGTGGGATGGCGGTAGAACAGCGTGGGCAGGACCTCGATCCCGTACCGCTCGCTGACGCGCGTGCTCAGGACGGTGAAGCTGATCGAGTTCATGCCGAGCCGGCCGAGCGGTACGTCGGCGGGGATCTGCCCGGGGTCCGTGTCGAGGATGTCGGCGATGAGGCCGCTCAGCTCGGGGATGCGGGCGGCAGCGGTACGGGCGGCGGTGGTGCGGGCGGCGGCATCGGTCAGGCGCGCGGCCGCACCGCCCGCGCCCCCTGGCTCGCCCGTCGGCGCCCCGCCACGCGGCTCCGGCAGAGACGCCCGGTCGCGCAGCTCCGGCAGAGACGCCTCGCCACGCAGCTCCGCCAGCGGCGCCCGGCCCAGTCTGCCGCGGTCCACCTTGCCGTTGAGCGTCCGGGGCAGGGAGTCCAGCTCCACCAGGACGTCGGGGACCATGTGGGCGGGCAGCCGCTCGGCGAGCGCGTCGCGGGGCGGAGCGGTGGCTCCCGCGTCGAGGACGAGGAAGGCGTGCAGGACGTTCTCGCCGCCGACCGGCCGCGCGACCGCGGCGGCCTCGCGGACGCCGTCCTGCGCGCGCAGCGCGGCCTCGACCTCGCCGGGCTCGATCCGGAAGCCGCGCACCTTCACCTGGGCGTCGAGCCTGCCCAGGTACTCGATGCGGCCGTCGGGCAGTTCGCGCACCAGGTCACCGGTGCGGTACCGGCGCTCGCCGTCGAGGGTGACGAACCGTTCGGCGGTCAGTTCGGGGCGGCCCAGGTAGCCCGTGGCCAGGCCCGCGCCGCCGATGTACAGCTCGCCGGGCATCCCGGGCGGCACCGCCCTGCCCCGCGCGTCGAGGACGTACAGGCCGGTGTTGGCGATGGGGTGGCCGATGGTGACGCGCTCGCCGGGGGTGAGCCGGCACACGGCCGACCAGATGGTGGTCTCGGTGGGTCCGAACATGTTCCACACCTGGCCCGCGCGGGCGAGCAACGACTCCGCGGTGTCCTGGTCCAGGGCCTCTCCCCCGCACAGCACCTTCAGCTCCGGTGCTCCCGTCCAGCCGGCCGCGAGCAGCATCTTCCAGGTGCCGGGGGTCGCCTGGACGACGGTGGCGGGGCTGGACTCCAGAAGTCTGCGCAGGAGGACGCCGTCCCGCGCGACTTCCGCGGGCACGATCTCCACCCGGCCGCCGGTGATCAGCGGCGCGAACAGTTCGAGCGCGGCGATGTCGAAGCAGACGGTGGTGAGGGCGAGCAGGTGGTCCTTGTCCGTCAGTCCCGGCTCCTCGGCCATGGACAGGAGCAGGTTGACCAGCGCCCGGTGCGGCACCTGCACGCCCTTGGGGCGCCCGGTGGAGCCCGAGGTGTAGATCACGTACGCGGTGTCGTCCGGGCCGGGCGCGGGGAGTTCGCCCGTCTCGGGGACGCCCGTGGGCGCGTCCTCGGCGTTGATGGCCAGGACCGGCGCGCCGAGGTCGACGCGGGCCCGCGGGCCGGTGATCAGCAGGTGCAGTCCGGCGTCCTCGGCCATGTACCGCAGCCGTTCGGCCGGGTAGCCGGGGTCGAGCGGCACGTAGGCGCCGCCCGCGGCGAGGACGCCGAGCAGGGCGACGAGCATGTCCGCGGACCGGTCGACGAGCACCCCGACGTTGCGTCCCGGCGCCACTCCCCGGCCCCGCAGGCGGGCCGCCAGCGCGGTGACGCGCGCGGTCAGTTCGCGGTAGGTCAGCGTCGTGTGGCGGTCGCTCACCGCCACGGCGTCGGGGGTGCGCAGGGCCTGTTCGGCGAGGAGGGTGGGCAGCACCCGGTCGGCGGGGAAGTCGCGGCGCGTGAGCCGCTGCCGCTCCTGGGCGCGGGCGGTGTCGGCGGGGCTGCGCAGGGGCAGCGCGCCCAGCTCGCGGTCGGGGGTGGCGAGGGCGGAGTCGAGCAGCAGGCGGAAGTGCTCGCCGATCCCGCGCACGGTGTCCTCGTCGAAGAGGTCCGGGTCGTACTTGAGGCAGTAGCGGGCGCCCTCGCGCTCCTCCACGACCTCCAGGGTGAGGTCGAACTCGCCCTCTTGATGGACACCGTGGAACACGCCGGTGACCGGGCGGACGTCGGTGTCGTCCTCGACCCAGTTCTGGAAGTAGAAGGCGGTGTCGAACAGGCGCGAGGCGCGCAGCTCCTCGGCGAGGCTCAGCAGCGGGTAGTCGCTGTGCTCCAGGGCCTCCAGGGTGGTGTCCCGCACCTGGCGCAGCAGGCCGCGGAAGTCCTGGCCGTCCGCGATGTCGTGCTTGAGGACGACCATGTTCATGAAGTAGCCGAGGACGTCGGCGTAGCGGGCGGAGGGCCGTCCGGCCACCGGGGTGCCGATGAGGACGCGGTCCTGCTGGGAGTAGCGGTGCAGGAGTGTCGTGTAGACGGTGAGGAGCACCGCGAAGAGGGAGGTGCGCTCGTCGCCCGCGAGGTCCCGTGCCGCCCGGACGCTTGCCGCCGCCAGGCGCCCTTCGACGGAGGCTCCCCGGTGGCCCGGCACCGCCGG
Organism: Streptomyces huasconensis; assembly: GCF_021028635.1. Lineage (NCBI taxonomy): Bacteria > Bacillati > Actinomycetota > Actinomycetes > Kitasatosporales > Streptomycetaceae > Streptomyces > Streptomyces huasconensis. Next base: position 8,095,223 of record NZ_CP086119.1, on the reverse strand, counting down.
GCGGGGCCGGTCGAAGGGGAGTTGCAGGGTGGGCAGGTCGCCGGAGAGCCGGCGCAGCCAGTACGAGCGCAGCTGCTCGCCGCGTGGTGAGCCCAGCAGTTCCCGCTGCCAGTCGACGAAGTCGGCGAAGGTGGCGGGCGGTTCGCCGGTGGGCGGCTGTCCCCGGTAGTACGCGGACAGCTCGCGCAGGAAGACGGCGATGGACAGGCCGTCGAAGACGATGTGGTGGAAGGTGAGCAGCAGCACTTGCCGGGCGTCGGCGAGGGCGAAGAGCGTGACTCGCAGCAGGGGCCCGCGCCCCAGGTCGAAGGGTTCGCGGACGCACTCCCTGGCTGCCTCGCGCACGGCGTCCACGGATGAGGTGTCCAACCTCCTCTCGGTGAAAGCCAGTTGCTGTCGCGCCTCCACGATCTGGTGGTCGCCGTCCAGGCGGGCGCGGAGCTGGGGGTGGCGGTCCACCATGGTCTGCAGCGCCTCGCGGAGGGCGGCCGGGTCGGTCCCCGGTTCCAGCCAGAACGCGAGCGGCAGGTTGTAGGCGTACGTGCCGGGCGCCGTCTGCTCGATGACGCTCAGGGCGCGCTGGCCGGCGGACAGGGGGAAGCGGAGGGGTGCCGCCGGGGCGGTGCTCTCGGGCACCGCGCCGGTCAGCTCGCCGAGGTGGTCGCTCAGCTCGCGCAGGGTGGCGTGCTCCAGGAGGTCGCTCAGCCGCAGCCGGACGCCCAGGTCTTCCTCGATCACGGCGGCGATCTTCATGCCGCTCAGCGAGTCGAAGCCGTAGTCCGCGAGGAGCCGGTCGGGGTCGAGGGGCTCGTCCAGTTTGAGGGTGGCCGTGACGATGCCGCGGAGCGTGTCCAGCGGGCCGCGGCCGGAGGAGGAGGACGCGGCGGGCGGCACGGCTCTGTCCGGGGCGCTCACCGGTGCGCGGTGGCCGGCGCCCGCGTTCACGCCGATGATCACGTGCTGGCCGAGGTGGGCGCCCCGGTCCAGGACGAGGGCGTCGGCGAAGCCCTCCTCCAGGAGGAGCCGTTGCCAGGTCTGCGCCGTGGCCAGGGGCGCGTCCTTGATGCGCAGTTCCTCGTCGGTGAAGGCCCACCAGCCGTCGAGGACCCCGCCGGTGACGGTGATGCTGCTGCGGATCGCGGTCAGTTCGTTGAGCACGAGTCTGCCGCCGGGACGCAGCAGCTCCCGTGCCTTGCGCAGGGTGGCGCGCAGGTCGCCGGTGGCGTGCACGACGTTGGTGGCCACGACGATGTCGGCGCTGCCGGGGGTGTGGCCCTGTTCCGCGAGATCACGTTCGAGGTTGAGCGTACGGAACCGGGTGAACGGATGGCGTGTGCCGAACCGCTGCTCGGCGCTCTCCAGGAACTGCGGCGAGATGTCGGTGAAGACGTACTCCGCCCGGTCGGCCAAGGCGGAGAGGGCGGGCAGCACGCGCTCGGTGGTCGCTCCGGTGCCGGCGCCGAACTCGACGACGCGCAGCCGCTCCCCCGCACCCAGTTCCTCGACGCGCTGCCGGGCGTGGTCGGTGACCGCTTCGGCGACGAGTTCGTTGAGGGAGTCGGTGAGCGGATTGCCCCGGTAGAAGTCCTGGACGAGGTCCATCGACGCGTTCGGGAACATGATCTCGGTGGCACCGGTCTCGCCGCGCAGCACCTGCGGATAGCTGCGCAGGAACAGCCGGGTCAGCTCCACCGTGGCCCGGATGTCCGGATGGTCGGCGGCGATCCGGTCGAGCCCGCGCTCGGCGTACTCGACGCTCGTGCCACCGGTGCCGTCCGGGTCCGCGTCGGCCGCGAGGACCTCCACGGCGTCGCCGCGCACGCTCAGGTGCCCGGCGTCGGCGAGGATGTTGAGCAGGGCCGCGTGCAGCCGGCGGTACTTGGGCACGATGCCCAGCCGGTCGGCGAGCGCCGAGACGCTGTCCCGCTCGCCCTGGCGCAGGAAGGCGCCCATCCGCCGGTAGACGCCGAGCAGCGCCGATTCGCAGAGCGCGGAGAGGCGGTCGTAGCCCTCGATGACGGCGTCGGCGCCGGGCCCGGCCGGTGCGGGCGCGGTGAACCGCTCGCCGAGCGGCGACGCGCGGTGGCCGAGTGCCGCGAGGGCCCGCGCGTCGGCGCGGATCGGCATGACCTGGACGGGGCCTTCGGCCAGCGCCCGCTCCAGGCAGTCGAGGCCTTCGCGCACGGTGAACTCGGCGACGCCCGTCCTGCGGAACACCTCCTGGAGCCCTGGCTGCGCCCCGGAGCCGACCCGCCCCCAGTAGCCCCAGTTCACCACCCGTACGGGATACGGGAGCCGGGTCGAGAGGTGGCGCCCGTAGGAGTCGAGGAAGGAACTGGCCGCCACGTAGGCGGCGTTGCCCGCCGCGCTGACGAAGGAGCCGACCGAGCTGAAGAGGGCGAGGAAGTCCAGGGGCTCGTCGCCCAGCGCCGCCACGAGCGCGAGGGCACCGTCGACCTTGGCGGCGAGGGCCGCCCGCAGCTCCGGCTCGGTCAGCTCGGCGATGGTGCTGGCGTTGAACGTCATGGCCGCGTGGAAGACGCCGTGCGGGGCGCCGAACCGCCGTCGGGCCTCGGCGACGGCGTCGCGCAGCGCCGCGGGGTCGGACGCGTCCGCCCGCAGGTGCAGCAGCTGGCCCCCGGCCTCGCGCACGCGGTCGGCGGTGGCGCGCTGTTCGGCGCCGAGTTCGCCTCGGCTGATCCACACGATGCGGGCCCGGTGGCGGTGTGCGAGCTCTTCGGACAGGGCCCGGCCGATGCCTCCGCTGCCGCCGACCATGAGGTAGGTGCCGCCGGTGCGGTAGGGCGGGCGCCTCGGTGCGGGTACGGGGGTGCTCACGAGCTGCCGGACGTGGCGGCGGCCGGCCCGCAGCAGGACGGCGCGGCCCGCCGGGTGCGGGGGTTCGGCCAGGAGCGCGGGCAGGGCGTCCGCCGTGTCGGTGCCCTCGATGTCGACGCAGGTGAGGTCGAGGTGGGGGCATTCGGCGGCGAGGACCTGGGCGTATCCGAGGATGGCCGCCGCGTGGGGGTTGTCGTCGTGGGCGCCGGCGGTGACGACGGTGATGCGGGGGCCGGCGCCATGGCTGCGGAAGAGGGCGAGCACCCCGTCGCGCAGCGCGGTTTCGAGGCTGTCGGGGCGGTGCAGTCCGCCGAGGTGGTACAGATGCCGCACGGGCCGGGCGAGCAGGGTGGCCGGGTCCTCGCGGTCGAGCCGCAGGAGGCGGGCGCCGGGGTGGTGGCGGAGTAACGCCTCGGCGAGCGGGCCGGGTTCACCGGCGGTGAGGACGGCCACCTCGGGGCCCTCGGCGGCGGTTTCGGCGGTGGTGGTGCGGTGCGCGGGCCCGGGACGTTCCTGCGGGCACCAGACCGGCTGGTAGAAGCCCAGCTCCGGGACGTCCTCGCGCGCCTTCGACGCGGCGGACGCGGTATCGCCGGGTGTGGCGTCGGCGCGTATCTCCTGGGGCTCCGTGCGCGTCTCCTGGGGGCCCGTACGCGCGGACGCGTCCCACAGGGGCTCCCCCGCCCGCGGGGGCTCGGGTATCCAGTACCGCTTGCGCGCGAACGGGTACGTGGGCAGGCCGATGCGGCGGGCGCCGGTGTCCGGCCACCGGGCCTCGGCGCCCTGGGTCCACAGCCGGGCGGCCTCGGTCAGGTCACCGTCGCTCAGGGCGCGCGCGAGCCGATCGGCCGCGGCGGCCGCCAGTGCGCGGCGGCCGCGGGCCGCGTCGTGCAGTGCGATGCCGCTCTCCACGCCGTCCGCGACATCCCGCAACACGGCCTGGACATCGGCCAGTTCACGCGCGGGGAAGGCGAGGCGTACGTCGAGCTGCTCCCTGCCGACACGCAGCGTGTGGGCGACGTCGGCGAGGGACGGCGCGGGGTCGGACCCGGCACGGGCCAGTTCCCGCAGGGTGGTTTGGTCGGAGACGGTCGTCGGAAGGCCGAGGCGTTCGCTGAGCACGGCCAGTTCGGCCGCGCCGAGCCCGTACTCGGCGAGTTCGAGATCGGCGTCGAGGTCCCGCGGCTGGACCCGCAGGATGTCGGCGGCCACCCGGACGCACTCGCCGAGCGGCTGCCCCGTGCCCGGCCGCCGGTCGAGGAAGTCGGCGAGCTCGCGCGCATACGCCCGCAGCCGCTCCTCGCTCAGCGCGGACAGGACGATCAGTTCCTCCGGCTCCCTCTCGGGCGCGGACGTGCCGGGCTCGGCCGGTTGTGCCAGGTACTCCTCGACGATCAAGTGGGCGTTGGCCCCACCGCCGCCGAACGAGCTGACGCCGGCCCGGCGCGGCCCGTGCGTCTCTCGCCCGTCCTGGTCGCGCAGCACGGGGCGGTGCCAGGGCGCGGCCTCCTGCTGTACGTGGAAGGGGGTGCCGGTCAGGTCGATGTCGGGGTTCAGCTCCGCCGAGTGCAGGGACGGCGGCAGGACGCCGTGCTTGAGCTGCATCAGCACCTTGGTCAGGCCCGCGATGCCCGCCGCCGACTCCAGGTGTCCGATGTTGGACTTGAGGGAGCCGATGGCGCAGCTGCCCGGGGCAGCGCTGCCGTCGGCGCCGGGGCGGAAGGCCGCACGCAGTCCGGCGATCTCGATGGGGTCGCCGAGGGGGGTGCCGGTGCCGTGTGCCTCGACGTAGCCGACGGTGTCCGGCGCGACGTCCGCCCGGCGCAGGGCCGCGGTGATCACCTCGGCCTGGGCGGTGGGGTTCGGCACGGTGTAACCGCTGGTCTTGCCGCCGGCGTTGATCGCCGATCCCTTGAGCACCGCGTAGACGCGGTCGCCGTCGGCCTCGGCCGCCCGCAGGGGCTTGAGCAGGACGGCGCCGACCCCTTCGCCGTCGACGAAGCCGTCCGCGTGGGCGCCGAAGCTGCGGCACTCGTCACCGCGGGAGATCATCTGACGGTCGGCCAGCATCCGCAGGTGCATGGGGTGCAGGATGAGGTTGACCCCACCGGCGAGCGCCATGGCGCACTCGCCGCGGCGCAGGCTCTCGCAGGCCAGGTGGATGGCAGTCAGCGACGCGGAGCAGGCGGTGTCGACGGTCAGGCTGGGCCCGCGCAGGTCGAGGACGTAGGAGACCCGGTTGGCGATCGACCAGTGGGCGGAGCGCGCGTGCGTGTGCTCGCCGAAGGCGCTGCTGTGCCCCGCGAGCCATTCGTAGTCGTTGTTCATCACCCCGGCGAACACACCCACCGCGCCGTGCTCGCCCAGCCCGCGCGGGCGGTACCCGGCGTCCTCGATGCCGGCCCAGGCGGTCTCCAGGAAGAGACGTTCCTGCGGGTCCATCTCCTGCGCGTCGGAGGGAGATATCTGGAAGAGCAGCGGGTCGAACTTGTCGACGTCGTCGAGCCAGCCGCCCCACTTGCTGTAGGCGCGCCCGTCCTTGGCGTCCGGGTGGTAGTGCGCGTCCACGTCCCAGCGGTCCGCGGGCACCTCGCCGACGCAGTTGCGGCCCTCGACGACGTTGCGCCACAGCTCGTCCGGTGTCCGCGCCCGCGGATAGCGCCCCGCGAGGCCGATGACCGCGATGTCCTCGGTGGGGCGTCGCGACGCGGTGGCGGGAGCAGCCTGTTGCCGCACGGATGCCAGCAGCTTCAGGAGAAGAGCACGCTTGTCGTCCATAGACCTTCGTCTCATCCGGGTGCCTTGCGGCTCGAATTAGGGCGGCCCACAGCACCGCGCCACAATGCGGCGCGGTCCAAGGTGAACAATTCGTCAATGAGGGCTGAAGATATTCAGCACCGATCAAGAGTGTCGGCTCGCGGTCGGCCTACATGAGACGGAACTCACGTGCGCACGGAAAGGGTGCCTGCCGGTACGGGGAGGCATCAGTCATGGGATTGTCCGGACCAATTGTCACGAGACCGACCGGGCGAAGTGCGGGGCGGCGGCCGTCGACTCCACTTGCATCACTGTCCGTAGGCATGCCCAGCGGTCGACCCCCCGTCAGCTTCATCGGCCAACTGAAATCTAACACTTGATATCCAGAAGCGGCAACCATGTGATCATTTATGCGTCCGCACCTGATCGGCTATTCAACTAAACCGTTCCGAACCCTCGTTGGCCAGCGAAAACCACTTCTCCGGAGGCTTCCGTTCCATCGTGTCCGGGGGCCTTCCGGGCAATGATTTCCGGACAGGAACCGCATCGGGACCCGGCAGACCCGGGGCGACCCGGTCCGGTCGGTGCGCCCACCGTCCGTAGCGCGCGCCCGCCCGCCGATCCGTCCGATTGCGCCCAAGTGCGGGAGCTTGAACCGCTTTTGCCGCAGGCCTCTGCCGCATACTCCCATCCCCCTCACGCGCGCCGGCAGACGGACGATCCGCACCACGGCGAGGCGTGCGGACCGAACCGGGAAACCTATTCCCCACCTGCCCCCGACATATTCACCGAAGAATGAAGAAGCCGCAAGAAAGAGAGAAGCCGCAGGCCGTCCGGCATTCACGGCGGAATCCCGGGGATTCAGGGGCCATTGGCCCCTGGCGCCACCGGGGAACAATCATGCTACGGTCGTGCGGCGTCGGATCGAGGGGAAGGAACGCGGCGTCGCATTGCGACCCTTCGAGCGTCTCGCCGACCGGTACCCGAGTTTCCGGAATGAAGAATTCCGCCGTGGTGGCGCCACACGGCGATATCTTCGCGCGTTCTTCGCGTGCCGGACGGACGTCCATACCCGCTTCCCGAGCGAACCATTCATGTATGTCAACCGCCTGGCATGGGGAGGTACGCGGTGACAGAGGAAGATCCCACCCCGCGGCTGGCCGTTCTCGGCGCCGGCGTGATGGGGGTCAGCATCACCACACTCGCCCTCGAACACGGCGTTCCGGTGGTTCTGGTGGAAACCGATCCGGCGAAGCGGGCGGACGCCCCGGCCCGGATCGAGCGCGAACTGCGCACCGCACAGCTCATGGGCGTCCGCTCCGGGAAGCCCCGCGCCGAACCGGTCACGGGTGCCTCTGTGGCCGACTGCGCGGACGCGGACGTGGTGATCGAGGCGATCACCGAGGACGCCGGCCTGAAGATCGCGGCACTGGCCGAGGTGAGCCACACGGTCGATGAGGACACCGCGCTGGTCACCAACACCTCCTCCATCCCGGTGGACGAACTGGCCGCGAAGCTCCCGCGCCCCGAGGCCCTTCTCGGCGTCCACTTCATGAACCCCTCGTATCTGATCCGCACCGTCGAGGTGATCCGCGGCTCGCGCACCTCGTCCCGGGCCGCGGATTCGGTCGGGCGGCTCCTCACCGCGCTCGGCCGGCGCGGTGTGTTCGTCGGCGACGGCCCCGGCTTCGTGACCAGTCGCGTACTGCACCGCATGATCAACGACGCGGCCCGCGTCGTGCAGGAGGGCAGGGCGAGCGCCGAGGACGTGGACACCCTGATGCAGGACTGCCTCGGCCACCGCACCGGGCCGCTGCGCACCGCCGACCTGATCGGCATCGACAACCTCGTGGACTCCCTGCGGGTACTGCACGAGCGCACCGGCGACGAAGGCTGCCGCCCGTGCGAGCTGCTGCTGCGGAAGGTCGCCGCGGGCGAGCACGGCCGCAAGAGCGGCAAGGGCTTCTACACCTATACGGGAGTGCTTTCCTGATGGCCGGTCAGCTCGCCGTCGACGAGACGCTTCTCGACTACGTACGGCAGATGTCGCTGCGCGACGACGACGTGCTGCGCGAGCTGCGCGCCGAGACCGCGGGCATGCCCATGCTCCAGGCGATGCTGGTCCTGCCGGAGGAGGCCCAGCTCCTCGCCCTCCTGGTACGGGTCACCGGTGCGCGCCGCGTCCTGGAGGTGGGCACCTTCACCGGCTACAGCAGCCTGTGCATGGCGCGCGCCCTGCCGCCCGGCGGCAAGGTCGTCACCTGCGACATCAGCGAACGCTGGACCGCCGTCGCCCGGCGCTACTGGGAGCGGGCCGGGGTCGGGGAACTGATCGACCTGCGGCTCGGTGACGCGGCGCGGACACTCGACGACTTGCGTGCGCAGCACGGCCCCGGCAGCTTCGACCTGGCCTTCCTCGACGCCGACAAGGCCAACTACGTCCGCTACTACGAGCAGGCACTCACCCTGGTGCGCCCCGGCGGGCTGCTCGTCCTGGACAACACCCTCTTCTTCGGCAAGGTCGTCGACCCCGCCGCACAGGACCCGGACACCCTGGCCATCCGTGAACTCAACGCCCTGCTGCGGGACGACGAGCGCGTGGACATCTCCATGCTCGCCGTCGCCGACGGCCTGACCCTCGTCCACAAGAAGCCCTGAGAGGAAGCACGGAGATGAGCGAGCCCACCACCACCCCTCCCCTGTCGGCGGAGCACGTCAGGACCGAGCTGCGGCGGTTCCTGGAGGAGCGCACCAAGACCGACTGGGCGGCGGACACCGACCTCTTCGCGACCGGCGGGGTCTCCTCCCTGTTCGCCATGGAGCTGGTGGTCCACGTCGAGAAGACCTTCGGCATCGCCGTCGAGGGCCCCGACCTGCGCATCGACAACTTCCGTACGGTCAACGCCATGACGGACCTGGTGCTCCGGCTCGCCGAAGCGGGCTCCGGTGAGTGACGAACTCGCGGCCCTGATCGGTGCGGAGATCGCCGACCGGGCCGCGGAGTGGGACCTGGCGGGGGCGATCCCCCCGGAGGTGCTGCGCGGGCTCGGCGCCAAGGGCGCGCTGTGCGCCGAGGTGCCCGCCGAGTACGGCGGACACGGTCTGACGAGCCAGGCCAGCGGTGAACTGACGGCACACGCGGGGGCGTTGTGCAGTTCGCTGCGGTCGGTGATGACCTCTCAGGGCATGGCCGCCTGGACCATCCAGCGCTTCGGCACCCGCCGCCAGCGCTCGGCGGAGCTCCCCCGGCTCACCTCGGGCTCGCTGGCGGCCGTGGCGTTCAGCGAACCGCAGGCCGGCAGCGACCTCTCCGCGATCACCACCACGATCGCGGACGACGGCGACGAGGTGGTCCTGAACGGGCACAAGGTGTGGTCGACCGCCGCCGTCTACGCCGACGTGGTCGTCGTCTTCGGCCGCTACCAGGACGGCGCGGCGGCCGTCGTCGTCCCCACCGACACCCCCGGTGTCACGGTGAACCCGGTCGCCCAGCCCCTCGGCTGCCGCGCCGCGGGCCACGCGGACGTGGTCCTCGACGGCGTACGCCTTCCCGCGTCCCGCGTGCTCTCGGGCACGAGCCAGTCGCTCGGCCTGCTGACCACCATCGCCCTCACCTACGGCCGCCTCTCGGTGGCGTGGGGGTGCGTCGGCATCATCCGCGGCTGCCTGCGGGCCGCCGCCTCCCACGCCCGCCGCCGCGAGCAGTTCGGCAAGCCGCTGGCCGAGCACCAGCTCGTCGCCCGGCACCTGTCGGAGCTGCTCGTCGCCGAGCAGACCGCCACCCGGGTGTGCGAGCACGCCTCCGACCGCTGGGACAGCGCCTCCCCCGAGCTGTCGGGCGAGGCGGTGCTCGCCAAGCACGTCGCCGCGGGCCACGCGGCACACGCCGCCGCCACCGCGGTGCAAGTACTCGCCTCGGCGGGGTCGGTGGACGGCGAACCGGTGGCCCGGGCCTACCGGGACGCCAAGCTGATGCAGATCATCGAGGGCAGCGACGAGATCTGCCAGCTGATCCTCGCCGAGCGCGCGCTGGAGGGTGTGGCATGACGACGGCCGGCGAAGACATAGGAATAGGCGCGATCCACTGCCTGCTGCCCGAGGAGCGCGTGGCCGTCGAGGACCTGCCCGAGCTGGCCAGGCTGACCGAAGAGGAGCTGCGGTTCGCCGGGCAGGCCGGCATCAAGTCGGTCGGCGTCTTCCCCGACACCGAACCGACCGAACTCGCCGCGCGGGCCTGCCGGGAACTGCTCGCCGCGCACCCCGGCGACCCCGACCTGATGCTGCACATCGGTTCCCGCGCACCGGACGTACTGATCGGCTCGGACGCGGGCAAGATCGCCCATCTCGCGGGGCTCACCGGCATTTTCCCCTTCACCGTCGACGGTCTGGGCTGCGCCGGCTCGTCGGCGGCCTGGGCGCTCGGCAGGGACCTGCTCAACGGCGACCCGTCCCGGCGGAGCGTCCTGCTCACCTACGGCAGCCGGCCCACCGCCGCCGACCGGGTGCGCCGCCCCGTCACGGTGATCGGGGACGGGGCGTTCGCCATGACGCTGGTGCGCGGCGGCCGGCCGCTGCTCAAGGCGCACCGCATGGAGGCGGACAGCTCCTTCCACGACCTGTTCAAGGTCGAGTACAAGAACAGCCCCTGGTCGCAGTGGCGCGAGGTGTGCGACGACAACGACCGCTACTCCTTCGAGCTGGCCATGCACAGCCGCACCAGGCTCGGCAGGCTCGTCGACCAGGTCCTCGCGGACGCGGGGATCGGCAAGGACGACGTGGCCGCCACCCTGATGCAGAACGTCACCTCCAGCGCCTTCGACTTCTACAAGGCCACGCTGGGGCTCCAGATCCACCCCGTCTGCGCCACCCACCTGGCGGAGCTGGGCCATCTCGGCCCGATGGACGTGGTCCTGAACCTGGACCGCCTCCTCGCCTCCGGTGAGGTCGGCCCCGGAGGGCATGTCCTCGTCCTGAGCAACAGTCCGGTCGCCGCGTGGACGGTGACGTTGTGGGAGGTGTGAAGCCGGTGACGACCGAAGCGCGGCAGCCGACCGAGGCGCGGCCGACGATCAAATGCCTGGTGTGGGACCTGGACAACACCCTGTGGCGCGGCACGCTCGTGGAGGACGGCGAGGTCGTGCTCCACGAGGGCCTGCGCGAGGTGATCACCGCACTGGACTCGCGCGGCATCCTCCAGGCCGTCGCGAGCCGCAACGACCACGACCACGCCTGGGCGCGCCTGGAGAAGCTGGGCATCGCGGAGTACTTCGTGCTGCCGCACATCAACTGGGGCGCCAAGTCGGCTTCCGTACGGGCCATCGCCGACGAGCTGAACTTCGCGCTGTCGACGATCGCCTTCATCGACGACCAGCCCGCCGAGCGCGCCGAGGTCGAGTTCCACCTGCCCGAGGTGCGCTGCTATCCGGCGGAGGAGGCCCTCGGCCTGCCCGGCCGCCCCGAGTTCACCCCGGCCGTGGTCACCGGCGACGCCCGCAGGCGGCGGCAGATGTACCAGGCCGGTGTCCGGCGGGAGGCCGAGCGCACCGAGCACACGGGCACCGACGAGGAGTTCCTGCGCTCGCTCGGCCTGGAGCTGCGCATCGAGCGGGCCGGCGACGAGGCGATCTCCCGGGTCGAGGAGTTGACCCTGCGCACCAGCCAGATGAACGCGACGGGTGTCCACTACTCCGATCAGGCCCTGCGCGCCCTGATGGCCGACGAGGAGCACGAGGTGCTGGTCGCCTCGCTCGTCGACCGCTTCGGCCCGCACGGCGCGATCGGCGTGATCCTGCTGGAGCGACGCCCTGCTTCCTGGCACATCAAGCTGCTCGCGACCTCCTGCCGCGTGGTGTCCTTCGGCGTGGGGGCGGCGCTGCTGCGCTGGCTCTCCGACGAGGCCGCCCGCGCCGGGGTCCTGCTGACCGCCGGGTTCAGGCGCACCGAACGCAACCGCATGATGGAGGTGGCCTACCGTTTCGCGGGCTTCCGCGAGCACCCCGACGACGCCGTTGCGGCGGAGCAGGACGGCGTACAGACGCTGGCCCTCGAACCGGCCAGGCAGGACGCCCCCGCGCATCTGGACGTACGAGCCCCACGTCTGTTCGATGACTCGCCCGAGTTGCTCCAGTGGGCGCACGCGCGATGACGTAGGTGGCCCGCTTCACGCAGGGGCGCCGAGCGGCGGGTGGTCGAGCACGCGGGGCTTGTACTCGACCAGTTGGATACGGCCGTCGAAGGTGCGGTGCTCGGTCATGTCGAGGGCGATGTCCGGATAGCCGTCGTAGATGCGTTCCTGGCCCGTGGCCCCCGTGATCACCGGGAACAGCACGACCCGGAAGCGGTCGACGAGTCCGGCTCGCAGCAGGGACCGGCACAGACTGAGGCTGCCGATGGTGCTGAGGAGCCCGGAGCCGCTCGACTTCATCGTGCGGACCGCCTCGACGGCGTCGTCGCGGACGAGCGTGGAGTTGGCCCAGGTCAGTGGCTCCTTGAGCGAGGAGGAGAACACCACCTTGGACGCTCGCGTGAGTCCGTCGACGGACGCCTCTTCCTCGGGCCTGAACTCGTCCTGTCCGTTCGGGACCCCGCCTGCGGCGAAGCCGGACATCAGGCGGTAGGTGTTCGATCCCATCAGGTAGGTGGCCTCGGGCTGCTCACTGAGCCATGCGAGGTACTCCGGGCCTTCGAGGCCCCAGAACCCGGGCCACCCTTCTCCCGACGCGTAGCCGTCGAGGGAGGTGATGAAGTCGACGAGAAGCTCAGACATGACGGTGTCCTTTGCTGGGGTGTCATATACGTGGACCGGTCGGGAACCACGAACTCATCGGTCGCGGCGGACGCGGCCGCCGTGACCGCGTAGTCCTCCGCGGGCCGCCCTCGACTGTGTCGGGCGGTATCGGGCCGGGCATGCCGCAAGCGAATGAGCTGTGATCAGAGGGGGGCCGATGAGAAGCTCGGGGCAGGGGCACTGTTTCTCTTCTGTTACGTCGACGTTGTCACGTGTCTCGCCATCGGGGACTGGATGACCGGTGTGGGTCCTCCTTTGCTCTATGGCAGCCCGGTCGCCTTCGTCGCCGGGATCGTCACCTCCGCGACGCGTGACATCTGTCGACGCGGGACGGAGCGCGAGGCACGCCTGTAAGTAGGTGTCTTTCAACTCTGGCCATGAGGCACCGGGCGGCTGGATGCTCTGCGGTGTGGGGGCTGGCGGGACGGTCCGGCGGTAGTGCCGGGAGTGTGGTGATCCGTTGCCGGTGACGATGGCGGCGGCCGCGGTGTTCTGTTCAAGTCGGTGCAGGTCGCGGTGGTGGCGCGGGATGCGGCGGACACGGTCGCGGGTAGCCGCCTACAGCGGGGCGAGCGGGCGGAGTGTCCGGTGTGATCACGCCGCGGCCGACGCGGACGCAAGCCCGGCAAGCTCCTCGCTCTCCGCGGCTCGGACGACACCGGTGGGCCATCGAACGGACCATGGCCTGGCTTGCCGGCTGCCACCGCCTCCACCGACGCTACGAACGCAAGGCCGACCACGTGACGCGGCTGCTGGCCGTGGCACCGCAGTGGGACCACGCGCGCTCTGTCCTCGCGCACGTGGCCGACCACACCCCGCCGCCCGGCCCGGAGGCACGGCTGGTGGTGCTGATGCTGACCCTGCGCACCGCGCACACCGGCACCGGCAACGTCGTGGGACAGGACATCGCCGCGCTGGGCCTGACCGACCCGCAGGACCTGGTCGAGAAGCCGACCGGCTGCGGCTGGCTCACCCTGCCCGGCACCGCCGGGGACCTGCTCGCCTCCCGGCCTGAGAACCCCACCCCGATCACCGGCGCCGCGCTCACCGACGCCCACCTCACGGGGCAGCCGACCGCACGTGTCCTCCCGCTCACCTGCCCCCTCCGGGCATGATCTCGTGGATCAGCCGTTGCGCAGTGCTTCGAGTTCTGCCCGGGGCAGGGTGAAGGAGGGGTGCGGCCCTTCCAGCCCTGTTCGACGGCGTGCCGCAGGCCGCTGGACGGCAGTCGCCCGTCGTCGGCAGCTGGAGGAACTACCGGCTCGCGCGATGAGCGACAGCCGCCGTATCGATGTGCTCCGCTTCCTGGGACGGGTCCAGAGCGGAACCTGGCGCGCACCCGCAGGTGGATCGCGGATGCGGAACAGCGAGAACCGGAACGCACCCGCGGCCGGCAGGCCCGGCCTCCGGCCCTGAACTGGCTGATCGAGTCGAGGCTGACCATGGAGGCATCGCCATGCCCCGCCCTGTCCGGTCCGGCGCCATCAGCTTAGGTCTGGTCACTTCTCTGAACTAGCGCCTGGTTCCCGCCGCCGTACATTCAGGGCTGCGTCTCCGACGCAGATGGCCCGCTCTCGAGTACCTGAACCCTGCCGAGCTGAACGACCCCTGGGCGTCGGAGAGGGAGGGCCGGTCAGCGCAGGAGGAGAAGGACGGCCAGGGCGAGGAGGAGTGAGTCGACGCGGTCGAGCAGGCCCCCGGAGCCGGCCAGCCAGTGAGCGGAGTCTTTCGCCCGCGCTCCTCGCTTGACCATGGATTCCAGAAGGTCCCCCGCCGGGGCGCCGACGGCCACCGCGACCGCCGTCGGCAGGCTCAGCGCGGACAGCGCGGCCAGCACGCCGAGGGCGGCCGCGGCACCGCAGAGGGTTCCGCTCCACCGCTTGGCCGGGGAGAGCGGTGACAGCCGTGGCCCGCCCAACCGTTGACCGGTGAAGTACGCGACGATGTCGCCCACCGAGACAGCGACGAACAGGACGAGCGCACTCGCGCCGAGCGGTACCAGGGCGGCGAGCACGCTCAGCCAGACCAGTCCGAACAGGCCGGCCGTGAGCCGGCGCAGACCGTGGGCGCGGTCACCGGCCAGCAGCGGGACCGCGGCGATGGCCAGCGCACCGGCCGCCACCGCCCTCACCTCGTGTCCGGGGGCCAGCCAGGCTGTCAGCACCACGCCGCAGACCGCCGCGGCCAGTACCGCCCTGTCCGGCCGGGACAGCCCCATCAGCCCGCCGAACTCCATCGCCGCGACCACCCCGACCACGAGCGCGAGGGCCGTCACTCCCGGACTGCCCCACCAGAACGCTCCGACGACCAGGGGCACGCCGACCGCCCAGCAGCACCAGCGGACCAGCAGTTCGCGGCGCCCGGAGAGCGCCGCGGCGATCCCGCCGAGCGCCAAGGCCCCGCCGAGGAAGGGCGCGAGGGAGGCGACGCTGATCACCGGGCGTGGCCCGCGGTGACACCGACCGGGGACTCGGCGGACCGCCACGCGAGCGAGCCGGGTCGCAGCGCCTCCAGCGCGGCACCGTACGCGGCAACGATGCGCGCGTTCTCCGCCGTGTCTCTGACCGCGACGCGTACGGTGCGCCCTTCGTACTGCGGCGAGAGAGGCGACAGGTCGCGCAGGTAGACATCGTGGCGACGGCACTCCCGCACCACGCGGGCGGCGCTCGGTCCGTCGTAGGGCAGGGTGATGGTGAGGAAGTTCGCCACGCCCTCTTCGATCACGGCAGTACCCGCCATCCGGGCAAGGTCGGCAGCCAGTTGACGGCGCAGGGTGTGGGTGCGCAGCCAGCAGGCGCGGTAGTGCGCCGGGTCCCGCAGGGCGGCCACTGCGGCGAGTTGTGCGGGAAGGCTCACCGCCCAGGGCGGCGTCCACCGGCGCAGCAGTGCCGCGGTGGCGGGTTCGGCCACCAGGAAGGCCGCCCGCACGCCGGACAGCGCGTACATCTTGGACAGCGAGGTGCAGACCACGACCCGCGGATCCACCGCGGCCAGTGGGGCGAGCGACTCCGCCAGGTCCACGTAGCCGAGGTATGCCTCGTCGATCCACCAGCGGGTCCTGGCCGGGGCGGCCGCGATCAGGGTGCGCAGTTCGGCGGCGGGCGCGTGGCGTCCGGTCGGGTTGTTCGGGTTGACCACGACCACCAGGTCGTAGCGGCCCGCCCCGACGACAGAGGCCAGCCGGGCGAAGTCGATCCGCCATCCCTCCTTCCGGTGCAGCCGGAAGCGATCCACGCGGCACCCGATCACGCGCTCGGTGACATGCGCGTATTCGCCGTAGCCCGGGTCCAGCAGGAGCACCCTGCTCTGCGGGGTCAGCCACCGGCCGAACGCTCTGAAGATCAGGTCCGACGAGCCGGCCCCGGCCACGAGCGTGTCCACCGGCAGGGCCCGGGCCGTCGCGACTTCCGACAGCAGGCCCTCGGCGCCGGTGGGAGGTGAGGTTCTGGCGGACCAGGCCGGGTCCTCCGCGAGCGCCGCGGCTGCCCCGGGAGCGGGCGGGAACCAGGCGTCCAGCACGTCTGCGGCGACGACCTCGTGGCGCCGGTGCAAGGTGCGGAAGTCCGTGCCGACAGCGGTGAACGACGCGCCGCCGTGTTCGCAGCCGTCCGGCCCCGGCGCCCAATCCATGTCCAACTGCCAGTCGACCTCGGAGCCGAACCGCTCCAGGACGCTGCGATACCGGGTGGTCGCCCTCTGCGTCAGCCGGGCCACCTCGCCCGTCAGCACCTCGAAGGTCACCGCGCCGCTGCGGACGGTGCGTCCGACGGGCCGCAGGCCGACCGCCCGGTACATGTCGAGCAGCTCGGTGCGGCCCATCGCCACCACCGCGCGGCCGCCCCGGGAGGAGATCCAGCGCAGAGCCGCGTACATCAGAAGGGGCGCCGCGGCGGTGCCCCGCAGGCGTGGCTCCACGGTGAGGATGCGTACCTCGAAGAGTCCTTGCTCGGACAGCAGCGGCAGTTCGTCGCGGGTCAGGTACTTGTCCAGGCCGTAGCGGCCCAGCCACGGCGGGGTCAGGCTGACGAAGCCGATGCGGACCGGCCCTCGGGCCGCGACGAGGTAGACGTTGTCGCCGTCCAGCGCGTCGGACAACCGTCCTTCCGGCCGCGGCGTGTGCTGCCCCAGCTCCTGGGCGTACACGCGGTGCCGCAACTCGTGGATCCAGACCCGGTCCTCGGATGTGGCGGCTCGTATGTGCAGGTCGTGACTCATGCATGTCTCTTTCGGCAAAGGGGAGTTCCCCGGGGGTACGCAGGCCGACCGGACCGCTCGCGCGCTCTGCCCGGAAGGTGGGCATCCGCTGTCTCCGCGCCGGAGGTTCGCGTCATGAGCACATCTTCGGGGGCGCCCTGCGGCCGCACATGAGTACGCGTACTTGAGTACGAGACGAGCCACAGGTCGATGTCGGCCTGGCAACAGGTGGCGAGTGTCCGGTCGTGGTCGGCGAGCCGTGCGAGGAAGGACGGTGATCTGCGCCGCGTGCGTAGGTGTGGAGTTGGCGTCGAACGCCGACTTGTAGAGGCTGCGCACGTACTCGATGGTCTCGGGGGTGACGGTGGTGCCGCGGTGCACGGCGAGATCCGTCATCATGTCCATGATCGCTGACCAGGGGGGCAGCCGGGTGCCGTTGAGGTAGTGGGAGAACGTTCCCGGGTCGCGTTGGCGCCTGCCGCATACCGGCGCACCGAGACTTCGAGTCCCTCGAAGAGTTCGTGCAGTACCTCGGCGAGGGCCCTCGACTCCTTCGTCAGGTCCTGGGCCGGAGTTCACCCATGGTCGTGCGCCTTCCCGCAGGTCTCGCCGGACCCCGGCGTGATCAGGCGGTCGAAGAACGGAGTCGCCATGCTGACGACGGCGAGGCCGACAGGCACGCCGCGGGCGGCGCCTTCCCCCGCCAGCCAGGACAGCCCCCCCCCCCGCCGCCGCAACGCCGCTGAGCACGGCGAGCAGGAAGACCAAGGCCGATCTCAGCGGCAGTAAGGATTGGTCCACTCGATTCCCCATTCGTCTGCCCCGCGTCGTTAGGCGCGGAGGGCGCTCCCGCCCGGCAGGCCGCCAAGTGGGCGACAAACAGCATGGGGTGTCACGCAGGTGTTGCCGTACGTGATCGAGGCAAGAGGCAACGAAACGGCCGTTGCGCCGGGCCCACCGCACGCCGGGCCGGACGGTTCGGGCAGATCAGCCGCTGCCCCAGAGGCACGTTGCCAAAGGGAGTCGTGCAACGTTGGCAACACGGAATCC
Source organism: Streptomyces huasconensis (assembly GCF_021028635.1). Classification (NCBI taxonomy): domain Bacteria; kingdom Bacillati; phylum Actinomycetota; class Actinomycetes; order Kitasatosporales; family Streptomycetaceae; genus Streptomyces; species Streptomyces huasconensis. The sequence goes on along the minus strand of NZ_CP086119.1, from coordinate 8,077,597 downwards.
GGAGTGGACGCAACATGTGCCTCTATCACACCGAGCCGCCGTCACCAAATCGTCTCGCTGTGGCGGAAGGAGCGCACTGGCAGGCTCCGGCGGCGCGTTGTGCGGAAGCGTTCCTGCGGTGAATCCTCTCGCCCGTGTGGGTGGCCGCAGGGCGCTGGGCTTCGCCCGGTGCGAGGTGGGGATGAGGACCATCGGAACGACATCCGGCACCAACCTCCGTAGAGGCCCCAGCTCCATACCTGCCCCTCGGAGGTGAGAGCGTACGCATGGTCGTAGCCGGCCCCTTCCCTCCGCGCCCACGTCCTGATCAAGCTGAAGGCCCCGGAGGTCCGACATCAGGAGTACTAGTCGGTTTCGAGGACGGTGAGCAGCTCGGCGAGGGCAGGGAGGGCGCGTTCGATCGCTTCGCGGCTGTTCGGGGTGAGCTCTGCCAGGGCGCGGTGCAGGGCGGCTGTGCTGGTGCGGTCGTAGGCGTGGAGCATCTCCAGTGCGGTGGGCGAAGCGGTGAGGCGGACGGTGCGCAGGTCGGTCGTGGAGGGTTTCCGCTCGACCAGACCGGCGGCGGTCATGGTGCGGAGGAGGTTGCTGACCGTGGAGGGGGCCAGACGCAGTCGGTCGGCTGCCTGGCGAGGTGACAGCGGTCCGGCTTCGGCGAGTGCCCGGAGTAGTTCGATCTGGGCTTCGGACAGGTCGGGGAGGCCGGCAGTGCGCCGTGTGCGCAGTATTGCCCGGCGCAGCGGGCCGATGAGGCGGCCGAACTCGGTGGCAGTGTCCATGGGGCTGATTCTCTCGTACTGGTGATTTTGTCGCAAAATAGTTTTGTGGCAAACTGAAGAGGTCGGATGCACCACGCCGACAAGCACCACCAGGGAGGTCACACATGACAAGCGACGCCGCCACCACCAGCGGAGCCTTTCAGACCACCGTCGAGCAGCCCGTCCCACCGCAGGACCTGTCCGAGATCGTCGGCCACCGCTTCATCTACACCTACGCCAACGGCTGGCAGTACGAGATGTACGTGAAGAACGACCACACGATCGACTACCGGATCCATTCCGGAATGGTCGGCGGCCGCTGGGTCAAGGACCAGCGGGTGGACCTCGTCCAGTTGGACGACGACAGTTTCAAGGTCTCCTGGAACGAGCCCACTGGCACCTCCGTCGCGGTCAACGTCATGCCTCGCAAGCGGCGCCTGCATGGCGTGATCTTCTTCCCGCACTGGGTCGAGGAACACGGTGAACGCACCGTCTGCTTCCAGAACGACCACCTGGACACCATGCGTCGCTACCGCGACCAGGGGCCCACCTATCCGATCTACGTCGTCCCCGAGTTCGCGAGGATCACCCTCTTCGAGTATGTGGGCACTGACGACGATTCCGTCATCTCCGTCGCCCCCGACGCCCTCCCGGCCGACTGGTCCGACCGCACCAACTGATCGTCGGCAGACAAACGCATGCCGGTCAGCAGGGCGAGTGCACCAGTTTCGCCCCTCATGCCCCGGCGCCGGACCCGAAAGGCCCCCGCACCGGCCGTTGCGAGAGGAAGCCCTAGTCCGGCGCCAACAGGTTGCAAGCCCGGCACGAGGCGCTTCGTGATGCGATAGCGGTCCAGGAAAATCTGCGCCACTACGCTCACTCCACGCGAGCGCAGACTGAGTGTCAGCAGGAATGGCAGGCACAAAGGCGACGCCCGTCATATCCCAAATGCACTGCCCTAACTTGGCGACGTGTCGTCTGCGGCTGGAGACGGGCGAGCCGCGGGCAACGTCGGCTGGGTGGGTACTGGCCTGCCCCTCGCGCCTGTCTCTTCCGGACCGGAGTGGACCTGTAGGTGTCCAAGGCAGTCTGTCCGGGGTAAATACGTTGCGGACAAGGTCGCTGACCAGGTGCCACATAGTGCGTTCCTCCTCGCTTCCGCCAGGGACCGTGAGTCCAAGCGCAGCGGCCAGGGAGTGTCGCCCAAGGTTGACCATCGCCCGAACTGCGCCGGCCCATTCGTCGGTGGCCACGACCGCCAGGCGATACCAAAGCAGTGTGAGCGGCAGCAGAATCGCAATGGTCGTGGCGACCAACCAGGGGCGCACAGTGTCCCCGATAGCGAGGTCGGCGACGGCAGCCGCGACGACGAGCAGGTGCCCGTAGAGCAAGCTGACGAAGAAGTCGACGCTCATCCGGGCGTCGTCGGTCTGCTGGCGCGCCATGTCGGGTACAGCGGCGTTGAGTTCGTGCCAAAGCACCTGCGAGACGAGTCGGTAGCGGTCATAGCCATACTCCTCGAACCGTCGGATCGCTTTGCCGAGCCGAGTTGGGGATGACCTGGCGACCGTCCAGGGGATAGCGGTGCAACTGCTCGTTGAGCAACGCGAACCAGGCGTCGCCCTTGTAGATTTCCACAGTCAGATAGCGGTTGACGATCGGGGGGGGCGCGGAAGGCGGCGAGCACGGACTGGTCGGCAACGGCCAGACGACCTGATCGTTCCTGCTCAGCCAAGGTCAGAGCGTCCACTCGATTACGCAGCAGGTACTTGCGGGCCAGATGATGTCGACGACGCGCGCGGGCCAACCACTGGGGCCAACCGCGATACCCCTCGAGGACGCGATGAAGCGGCGTCTGCAGAGCAGCAAGGGCCAAACCGAGGACCGCCGTGGCGACCAGACCGGGGCCTTCCGCGTCTCTGCCCCGATCCCGCCCTCGGGGGCCGGGGCCCGGGGCTGAACGTCCCCTGCTGCATGCGGAGGCGTCGAGTCAGAGTTCCGCGTGCCAGGTCTCGGTGACGACCTGGCCGTCGTCGTAGATCCAAAAGCTCAGACCGGACGAGACTTCAGGGATGCGGTGAGAGGCACGATGCCGAGTTCGACAGTGTCCATGCCGACGACGCCGCTCAAGCGGTCGAGGTGGGGCGGTGAGCGCTGAGGGCGAGCTGACCAGGGACCGGAGGACCGGTTCCGACACGATGATGTGGTGGCGCCTGTCCCCGCTGTAGAGCAGTTCCTGGCGCCGTATGCGGGTGCGGGCGGCTTCCTTGCTGTCCGGTGGGGACGGGTGAAAGTTCGTTGGAGCGGGTGAGCACGGTGCGGGCGTAGTCGGGGGTCTCCAGGACGCCACGATCCACGAGGCCCTCCCAGGCCCGCGCAGCCTTTGGGGTTCGCCTGGGCCTGGTTGTGGGCGTCCTGCACGGGCTTGTGACCGCCGACGCGTTGTCTGCTCCAGGAGCGGATGTGCGGCTCGAATCCCGCCAGGCGGGCCCGCAGCTCGTCGTAGGCGTCGGGTTGGCCGCACGCCGTGGCCCGCTGGTGCAGGTGCTCGTGTTCAGTTCGGTGCCCGTGAGGTTGTCATCGTCGTCGAAGATCCAGAAGTCTTCGTCCGGCAGGTTGTGGCGGAGGGCGTCGGCTCGCCACAGGTTGTGGACGTGCGTCCTCGCCCAGGGCGACGTTCTTCACGAAGTCAGCGTGACACCGGCCGTGCCCTGTGCCAGCGATCATTAACCGATTGCCACCGTAGATGGACCGACGCCTTCTCACGCCGCTTGGACGGCTATGAGAAACGACGTCTTAGGACACACCATGGCCTGTCGAAACCCTAAGTGTAAGCACCAGGTAGTGCCGATATATGCTCAGCCGTCGCGCAGAGGGAGCCTCGCGACGACGGGAGACGCTGATGCAGAGGCCTCCCGGTGGACTATGCCTGGAGGCCTCGTGCGTCAGTACCTACACCTGCCTACCGCCACGATCACTGCGGCCTGTCTCGGTGTCGCCCTGACAGCCTGCGGCGTCGAAAACAAGGAGACCAGAGCCGACAGCGGGGCCTCGGCAGGGCCCAACCACCAGCCGACGGACCCCTTTGCCGGAAAGTCCGGTACCGAAATCGCCGCCAAAGCCATTTCGACGACCGCGGGCGCCTATTCACTGCGAATGAAGGGGACGACGCCTGACACCACCAGCGGGCTCAACATACTCGACATGGTTTTCACCACCGCAGGTACATGCGCGGGCACGATGGGTAAAAAACATGCGGGTTCGATACAGCTGATCATCACTTACGACACGGTCTACCGAAAGTACGATGAAGGAGTCCTGCGCGCCGTCGGCACCAAGGAGAGGGCAAGCGATGTCGAGGCTGCCGTCGACCTGCTCGCGGGACGCTGGGCGAAGACGAGCACGATGAGTGAAGAGGGCCGGTCCTACGTCAAATTCTGCGACCTCGACCTTCGGATGGCCGCCTACGAGGACACCGACACCTCCACGGCGCGCAGGGACGGCTACGCCACAGTTGACGGCACTCCGGCGATCAAGCTGTCGGGCGTCAACGGCAAAGACAAGTTCACCCTGTACGTCGCCACGAAGGGCAAGCCCTACCTTTTGAAGCTGGTCCAGAGGCCCGGCGGCGGGAAACCAGAAGCACTCACCCTCAGTGACTTCAACAAGCCCCTGAAGACCAAGCCGCCCACTGGCGACATCCTCAATCTGGACCGTCCTCCAGGCTGACTGAGCCTGTTCTTGGCAGTTCGGCCTGGCTTTGTGCCCACCTTAGGGTGCGCGGATCGGATGAACGCCTCGCCAGTGGTCTCACCCTCCACAACTCCGCCCATCCGCGGACGTCGTCAACCAGACCCTCGTGGCGAAAGTCCTGCCGTGCGTCGAAGCGGGCGTCCTCACAGGCCGGCGCGGCGGCGCCAGCGTCCATCCCCTTCGCCCGGCGCCGTGTGACGCGACGGCCGATGGACGCGGGGTCGACCGGCTCCCGGGGCACGGCGACGCGCGGGGGCTATCGGGCGGTCGGCGTTGCGCCGCGTCGGCCAGGGCGTGGTCATCTTCAGTCTCATATTCGTGGTGCGATTCGGGAGCGGGCCGTCGTCAGAGCGCTGTACGACGGCCCGTCGGATTGTTCCGACGCACGGTAGTTGTCACCGTGAAGTCGCCTCGCCCTTCGGAAGAGCGGAAAAGTCACGCGGCATGCAGAGGCGCGGGCTGAGCAGGGCGACTCGACTGGCATTCGGAGAACCCGCCCGATGGGGAGACCTCCAGCAACAGCCGACGGCAGCTCTGCCTCGAAATCGCGGGATGACCAACACCACAGTGCACCGACGCCGCTTAGGCTGAATCGTTCCCGGATTCTTCCGGAGCATCACGAGGGGAGAAGCGATCGTGGCGGAGCTGGGCGGCAGGACCGCATTGGTGACGGGCGGCTCACGCAGGATCGGGCGCGCGGTCGCCCTGCATCTCGCCGCCGAGGGGGCACTGGTCGCGGTCCACTACGGCGGCAACACCGCGGCCGCCACGGAGACCGTGGCGCAAATCGCGGAAGCCGGCGGCCGGGTCTTCGCGGTACAGGCCCGGTTCGGCGAAAGCGGTGCGGTGGACCGGCTGTTCAAGGAGCTCACCGCCGGGCTGGCGGACCACGGCGCGGACGGCCTGGACATTCTGGTCAACAATGCGGGCATCCACTCGGCCACGTCGATCGGGCAGCTCACGGGGAAGGAGTTCGAGCGGCTGCTGGCGATCAACGTGAGCACGCCGATCTTCGTGATCCAGCGGGCGCTGCTGCTGCGGGACGGCGGACGGATCGTCAACATGGGATCGGCAGCCACCCGGATCGCGAATCCTCTCCAGATCGGATACACCGTCACCAAGGCGGCGCTCGCAGCCCTCGGCCCGTCGCTTGCCAACGAGCTGGGCCGACGCGGGCACCGTGAACACGGTCGAACCCGGAGTGGTGCTGACCGACATGATCGCCCATTACGCGGAGGTTCCCGAGGCGGTCGCCGGACTTGAGTCCATCACCGCGCTCGGACGGATCGGCGAGCCGGAGGACGTCGAAGACGTGGTGGGCTTCCTCGCGGGCCCGCGGGGCCGCTGGGCAACCGGCCAGACCATCGACGTCTCTGGCGTACCTACCTCAGACCGATCTCGGCCGGGTGAATCCCCGCAACCCGCCCAGGTCTGTTTCCTGGCAGCCCGAAGGATTAGCGGTCGGCTTCGGCCAACCCACTTAGTCCCCATAGGGCGTGGCCAGGTTTCACGTACCGTTTCCCGGCTGACAGATATCGCGCCTCGGCTCACGGATACGTTTCCAGCAGGTCGCGAATTCGGCCGGATCAGAACCGGGGCTCTATTTCGAGGCGTACGTGAAACCCGCGCGCAGCCCAGCGGCACGGATGCCCGATTCCGTGAAATACGACTCCGTGATGGTCTCAGCGACGATCGGATCGGATGCCCCCCAGGTAGCTGGCGCGGCGGCCGTTGTCCTGGAAGTAGACCTCCTTGAGCGCTTCGGCGGCGATCTCTTGGAGCTGGACGACGCTGGCACCCCGCTCCTGGGCGTCGAAGAGGCGGGCGGTGTATCACGGGGGCAGGGCGACGGTCAGGTGCCGGAGGCGGTCCTGGTCTGTTGACCCGATCGGCGCGGTGTAGCCGAGGCGGGCGCGGGTGTCGATGGCGATGCCGCCCGTGGACGCCGCGTTCGCCTGGCCTTGGCCCGGACCTGCGGCTGGCACCGCTTCTTCACCTCGCGCTCTATGCGTGGGGCGAGGCGCGGCGCACAGGTGCTGTACGTCAACGAGCACACGGCCTGCGGGCAGTGGTCCCCCTCGCCGGGTGCGCGCGGGACGGTGCTGGCCGAACGCGCTCGCAAGTGGACTCCGGCCGAGACCGGCACGTATCGCCATCAAGGCGCAGATGCCCACCGGTGCGCCTCACGACCCGCGCCTGCAAGGGCTGCGCACAGACGGCTCCTAGGCGTCAGCGTGGCGCAGAGAGGCAGGCGTACGCCCGATGAAGTCCCGGGCAGTACGGGCGAGGTGGGCCTGGTCGGCGAAGCCTGCGGTGGCTGCGGCCAGGGCGGCGGACGACTCCGGCAGTTCGGCGATCGCGGTGCGGAGCCGACCCCATCGGCGCAAGCGCGCCAGCGTGATGCCCACCTCCTGCCGGACCAGGGCGCGCAGCCGCGGGGCCGACAGACCGACCTCGCCGGCGATGGAGGCGATGGGCTGGTTCGGGTCGCGCGTCGTACACAGGTGGACAGCGTGGGCGACTCTCGGATCGAGGAGGGATGGGCGCCCAGCGAGTCTCCGCAGCTCGGCGTATCCGGCGGCCAGGTCCACGCGAGTGCCTGGGCTGTCGGAATCGGTGGTGCCGAGCGCGGCGAGCACGCGACGGACCTCATCCGAGCCGAGCCGTATCGGCTCCGGCCGTGAGGGCAGCAGCCAGGAGTCGATGAACAGGGCGATGTAGGCAGAGGTCGCCGCACAGGCGTGGGCCAGTTGGGGCGGAACGATCAGCCCGGGCGCCGCCACCATGGGCCGTCCCGGCTGGAAGAGTTCGGCGTGGCCACCGAGCGGCAGCACGGCTTTCCATACGGGCAGTTGGTGTTGGGCGACACGGAACGGGCGGGACTCGGCGAACATCGTCGCCTCGGGACCGGAGGCGAAGACGGTGCAGCGATCGTTTTGTTCAAGCGCCCAGGCGCGAGGTGCGTCGATCATCGTGTCATGGACGCTATCGCTTCCGTTGCCTTGGCGGTGTTTCTGGTCGTCACGGGGGTCGCCCACTTTCTGGTCCCCGGCTACTTCCGCACACTGGTGCCCGCGTGGCTCCACCGGGAGCGGCTCCTCGTCGCCGTCAGTGGGGCGGCGGAGGTACTGGTGGGTGCGCTGGTGCTGGTTCCGAGCGGCAGGTGGGCCGGGGGCTGGGCCGCCGCTGCTCTGATCACCTGCTACTTGGTGTCCCACGTGGACGCGCTGCGCCGCGCGCGCCCGGACCGGCCCCGGCTCCTTGAGCGGCCGGCCGGTGCGGTGGCTCGGCTGGTGGTGAACGTCCTGTACATCGCCTGGGCGGTTGCCGTGGCCGCAACCGCGGCCTGACCGTCGATGCGCGGCGACCGATTGCCCGAGGTGGCGCAGAAGCCGCCCGTAGTCACACAGGAGTCATGCCATGAGTCATCGCCTCGTCGTCGTGGGCGCCGGTTACGCCGGTCTCCTTGCGGCCAAGCGCCTCGCCCGCAAGCTGCGCCGCAGCGATGTCACCATCACGCTGGTCAACACTTCGGACCGGTTCGTCGAACGGGTCCGGCTCCATCAGGTGGCCGCCGGGCAGCGTCCTGCGGCGCTGTCCTTGCGTCAGCAGCTCGGTGGTGCGTCGGTCGAACTGGTCATTGGACGCGTGACCGCGATCGACACCACTGGCCGGACCGTGAGCCTGGACACCGCGCCCCAAGTGATCGGTTACGACACCCTTGTGTACGCCGTGGGCAGCCGAGCGCGGCTCGACAACGTCCCGGGGGCAATTGAGCACGCGTACGCCGTCGCCGATTTTGAGCAGGCAACACGGCTGAGGCGCAGAATTTCTGAGATAGCGTCAGGCGGCACTGTCGCGGTGGTCGGCGCAGGGCTGACCGGCCTTGAAACCGCCTCGGAACTGGCCGAAAGTCACCCCGAGCTGCACGTCCGGCTGTTCACCGGTGCTGAGGACATGGGGACCGGACTCGCGCCGCGCGCCCGAACCCACCTGCGGCGCGCTCTCGACCGGCTGGGCGTCTCGGTTCACCCGAAGACCCATGTCGCGATGGTGCGCCAGGACGGCCTGGACACCCGCGACGGCGCGTCGTTCGCCGCTGACGCCGTCGTGTGGACCACCGGGTTCCAGGCGCCGGAGCTGGCGCGCGAGGCAGGACTCGCGACGGATGAGGGCGGCCGGATGCTCGTCGATGCCACCCTGCGCTCGATCTCGCACCCTGAGGTGTACGCCGTCGGCGACGCCGCTGCCGGGGTGTCGGTGGGCGGAGCGCCGAGCCGAATGTCCTGCCAGGCAGCCCTCCCCATGGGCCGGGGTGTGGCCGACGTCATCGCAGCTCGGCTGACGGGCCGGGAACCCGGACCCGTTCGGATCGGTTACGCCTTCACCAACATCAGCCTTGGCCGACGTGACGGTGTCGTCCAGTTCGCCCATGCCGACGACCGCCCGCGCGGGCTCGTTCTGACAGGACGCGCCGCTGCGGCCTTCAAGGAGGCCGTCGTGCGCAGCACAGTACGGTCCGGGCCGCGTGGTGACTACTCTGCCTCATCCCCTGATCTGTGACGCCCGGCGGTGGACAGCACGATGGTGGGCCGTTCCCACCGGCAGTGGCCGGTGGCCGCCACCGGGTGAGGTCACTGGCGACGGCCACGAGGCTCGGGGATGACACGGCAAGCTCCCTCTCCCCCGCCGCGTCTCCTCGCGCGTTTCCGTCCTCGCCGGGGCCAGGACCGGGACCGGGGTGTGCGGGAGGCGGCTCCTGGTTGGAACAGATCGGGAGGCCGCCGCGGCTGCCTCGAACGACCCACAGGACGATGACGACGACTGCCTGCCAAGACGTCCGCCACCTCTGGGTCCGCCTCCCCGGACACGGGCTCACGGAGATCCCGTAGATACACCGCGACCACGCCCACCAGCCGTTCAGCGACCGCGCCTGGCCGTACCTGCGTACCCTCACCGCCCAACAGGCCGGCCAAGACGCCGAACAGGCCGAAGCCGCACTCGCCGAAGCCCCCGACGTGCTGATGCGCCGCAACCCGGCCGCAGTTCCCGGCCCTCCGTGCCGGCTTACTGAGGAGGCGTTGGCCCGCCCTCGGCGGCACGCGGAGACCCGGGGCGGTCGGCCGTGAAGGGATGACGCGCGTGGCCCCCGCACCCCCTTGCTCTCGGGGCCCGCTCCCCCGTGCGCTCCACGTGGCCCGACGGGCCGACGGCGTCCTCGGCGCCGGCCCGCCCGAGCCACGTCAGGCGGCGTAGCGCGGGCAGTGCCCCGGCGAGCGCGCGACGTTCCTCCGGGGTGAGGAGTGCGATCAGTGGTGTCAGCTGCTCGGCCCGTTCCCCGCGGCACGACTCGCCGAGGTTCCGCCCCTTCTGGGTGATGTGCACCAGAACGGCGCGGCCGTCGCGCGGGTCACGTCCGCGTTCCACGAGGCCGTCGCGTTCCAGGCGCTTGACCAGCTGGGTGAGCCCCGGCTGGCTGAGCTGTTCGCTCGCGATCAGCTCCGTCAGGCGTTTGGGGCGGTCGGCGCAGGCCAGGGCGTCGAGCACCGACAGCGTGCTGAACGCGTGGTTTCGCCGACGCGGCAGGCGGATGTAGAAACGGTTGAACTCCTCGACGACGTCAATGAACTGAGTCACATTCAGATCGCTCCTGGAGGCACGCACGCGGGGGAGCCTATAGCTTGCGGAGCGGCGATGTATTGATAACTTACAGAAGTTGCTTATGGTGTTCTGGGTGGCCGCCGCTGCGGCGCGCCGCGACACGCTCGGCTGCCCTCTCTTCACCACCGAGCCCCAAAAACTGTCGTGAGAGGAACGCATGACTGTTCGTGTAGGCATCAACGGCTTCGGCCGCATCGGGAGGAACGTCTTCCGGGCGGTCGCCGCCAGGAACGCGGACCTGGAGATCGTCGCGGTCAACGACCTGGGCGACGTGCCGACCATGGCCCACCTCTTGGCCTACGACTCGGTCCTCGGCCGCTTCCCGGAGGAGATCACCGCCGAGCCCGGCGCGATCCGGGTCGGCGACAAGACGGTCAAGGTCCTCGCCGAGCGCGACCCGGCCCAACTGCCCTGGGGCGACCTGGGGGTGGACGTCGTCATCGAGTCCACCGGCATCTTCACCAAGGCCGAGAAGGCCCGCGCGCACATCGACGGCGGCGCCAAGAAGGTGATCATCGCCGCCCCCGCGAGCGACGAGGACGTCACGATCGTCCTGGGTGTCAACGACGACATCTACGACCCCGCCAGCCACACCATCATCTCCAACGCCTCCTGCACCACCAACTGCCTCGGCGTCCTCGCCAAGGTGCTGCACGAGACCGTCGGCATCGAGTACGGCATGATGACCACGGTCCACGCCTACACCCAGGACCAGAACCTGCAGGACGCCCCCCACAAGGACCTGCGCCGCGCCCGCTCGGCCGCCGTCAACGTGGTGCCGACGTCCAGCGGCGCCGCCAAGGCTATCGGCCTGGTCCTGCCCGAACTCCAGGGCCGCCTCGACGCGTTCGCGCTGCGGGTCCCCGTGCCGACCGGCTCGGTCACCGACCTGACGGTCACCACGAGCCGCCGCACCACCGTCGAGGAGATCAACGAGGCGTACGCGAAGGCCGCCGCCGGCGCGTACAAGGGACTGCTCACCTACACCGAGGCGCCGATCGTCAGCTCCGACATCGTCACCGACCCGGCCTCCTGCATCTTCGACGCCGGCCTCACCCGCGTGAACGGGCCGCAGGTCAAGGTCGTCGGCTGGTACGACAACGAGTGGGGTTACTCGAACCGCCTCATCGACCTGGCACTCAAGGTCGGCACCTCGCTCTAGGGGCCTTCGACAGCCCCAGGGTTTGTCGGCGGGGGGCTCGGCTTGAGCCGTCGTCGCGGCGGGGCATCGGGCCGGGCCGTCACGACCGGGTCCGGTGGCCGAGTTCCGCGAGGCGGGAGAGGGCGGGGAGCGCCTCGGCGATCGCCCGCTGGTCCTCGGGCGTCAGTTGGGCGACGAGCGGGACCAGGCGGCGGGTCCGGTCCTCCAGACGGGACGCGCCGACCTGCCGCCCGGCGTCGGTGATGTGGACGAGGACGGCCCGCCCGTCCGTCGGGTCGGGGCGGCGTTCCACGAGGCCGTCCTGCTCCAGGCGCGTGACGAGCTGGGTGAGTCCTGGCTGGCTGATCTGCTCGGTCCTGGCGAGCTTCGTGAGCCGGGTGGGCCCCCGCGAGTTGAGGGTGTCCAGCACGGACAGAGTGGTGAAGGACAGTGTCTGGAGAGCGGGCAGGCGAATGTAGAAGCGGTTGAAGTTCTCGATCGCCGAGATCAGGGCGCTCACATCCAGATGGTCCCGTGGGCTGTTGGTCTGCGAAGTGGTCACCCTGGAAAAGTAGCGCACACTTATATAGTCTCGTTGATGCATTGATGGCCTGCGCCCCGCGAGGGGCATGCGGTCCGCACCAGCTTTCCATGACGCAATGGCGCGTCTTGCTCTGACATTTCCGCGGTCTCGGCGTCACCGGCGCCGTCGGCCCGTCCAGGAAATTGCCTTCGCTGTCGATCCGGGGTGCTTCCAGAAGAATGCCGGAAATCCTCGGGGAAATGAGCATGCCCGCATGAAGGAACTTCCGACGTTACCGTTCGACAATCCGTCCGTCATGGGCATCGCACCCCAAATGCGCGCACTGCAGCAGGAGGGGCCGATCATCAAGGTGCGGGCCGCCGGTGAGGACGCCTGGCTGGTCACCCGCTACGACGAGGTGCGCACCCTGCTCGCCGACCGCAGGCTCCGCCTCAGCAACCCCGACCGTGAGCAGTCCGCCAAGAGCGCGGCCAGAGGCTTCATGGTCGCGCTGATGGCTGGGGACGACTGCGACACCGAACTCGCCAGACACGCGCAGATGCGCGAGCTGCTCGTCCCCCTCTTCACGACCCAGCGGATGCGCCGCATGCAGGCCCGCATCGAGCACCATGTGGACGAGCTGCTCGACGAGTTGGCCGTCACCACACCGCCGGTCGATCTGCACCGCGCGCTGTCGTTCCCGCTGCCGACCATGGTGGTCTGCGATCTGCTCGGTGTGCCGCTGGCCGACCGGGAGCGCTTCGGCCTGTGGGCGAGAGGCACCTTCGACCACAGCGACGACCAGCACTCGGCGAACACCTTCAAAAAGGTCGTCGACTACATGATGGACCTGGTGACCCGCAAGCGGGCCGAGCCGGGCGACGACATCCTCTCCGAGCTGATCAGGGCCAAGGGCGGCATGCTGTCCGACGCGGAGATCGTCGACTTGGGCTGCGCCGTGCTGTTGTTCGGTTACGAGACCACCATCGTCCGCATCGACCTGGGCACCCTGCTGTTGCTGCGCAACCCGGTCCAGCGGGCGCAGCTCGTCGAGGACCCCGGCCTCGCGCCGGCCGCGGTCGAGGAGATCCTGCGCCTGAGCGTCGGCGGCAAGGGGTCCAACGCGCTGATACCCCGCTACGCGCACAGCGACATCACCGTCGGCGAGACGGTGATCCGGGCCGGGGACGCGGTGAAGCTCGCCATCGGTGCGGCCAACATCGACGAACGGGCCTACCCCGCGGCCGACGTGCTGGATCTGCACCGGGACAGGCCCAAGTCACACCTGGCGTTCGGGTACGGCGCCCGCCACTGCATAGGCCGCACGCTGGCCCGGATCGAGCTGACCGCCGTCTTCGAGAGGCTGTTCCGTCGTCTGCCGGACCTGCGGCTGGCGGTTCCGGAGGATGCGCTGCGGTGGCAGGAGCACCGCATCACGGGCGGGTTCGACGAAATCCCGGTGACGTTCTGAGCGATATCGGCAGAACCGTCGCGCCCCCCGGCCAGCAGAAACTTGCTAGGAAACGAACAAGCCATCTCGCCATGTGAGTTGACGATCCCTCAGGCAATTTGAGGGCTGGAAATACATCGCTGGGCTATATAGGCTCCTGGTCGATCGAATCAAGCCGTCGGTCTGCCCGGAGGTGTGACGCTCCTTTCCCCACGCGCCGGATTTCACGAGGACAAGGAACCATGACGGAGACTTTCAGCGAGTACGTCGACTGCGCCCCTCTTCTCGACGACCGTGAGGCCCTTGACCGGTTTTACGAAGAGCACGGATATCTTTATCTGCGGGGCGCCCTGGACCGCGAACTGGTGCGGACCGCCGCCGAGCAGATGCTCCAGGGCCTGATCGCACTCGGCCACGCAGCCCCCGGCACCACCCTCGACACCCTCACCATCGACTCCTTCGAGGCGGTCGACGAGGTGGCGATGCACGAGTACGTCAAATACGACGAGCTGTGGAACCACCCCACGACCGTCAAGCTCTGGGAGCAGGTCTTCGGTGAGCCCGTCTTCGTCTTCAAGTCGACGACGATCCGCTACTACCCCACCGCCGCGGGCTCCGCGGAGCCGAGCTTCCTGACGCCCCTGCACCAGGACGGCTTCTACATAGGCCCGAACAAGGACTTCCGCACCGCCTGGATACCGCTGCTCCCGACGAGTCCCGCCATAGGGGGCGTCGCCATCGCCGACGGCAGCCACAAGCGGGGCCCTCGCGAGCACGTCATCACCGAGAACTTCCGCCGCTTCGGCCACCCCGTGCGCGGCATCCCCGCCGAGGAGTTCGGCGCGGACGAACAACTGCTGTTCTCGCCCATGGAGCCGGGCGACGTCCTCCTCTTCCACGCCTTCACGTGCCACAAGTCCATCCCGAACGTCTCGGTGGACCCGGCCGGCATGCGGATGTCGATGGACACCCGCATCCAACCCGCCTCCTCCCACCGCGGCTTCAACTCCCTGACCCCCTGGCCCGAGTCCGCGAAGGACGCCTCCAAGGGCATCCTGTCGAAGATCACCGGCACCCCCACCACCGCCGAATGACCGAGTCATCCCCGCACCCGCCTCAACCGTTCCCCGAGAAAGCCCGGGTAGGCAACGCATGACGAACCGCGAGGGCCTGCCCTCCGCCAAGGGCCCCGGCGTCGCGCCGGAGCCCACCCCCCGTACGGAGCCGGTCGCCGCGGGGCTCAGCGGCATCGCCCTCGTGGTGGTGCTCACCGGATACGCCCTGTCCATCGTCGACGCCTCCATCGTCAACGTGGCGCTGAACTCGATCAGCGACGACCTCCACGGCGGCCCCGCCGCCCTGGAACTGGTGGTGTCCGGCTACGGCCTCACCTACGCGCTCGGCCTCGTGCTCGGCGGCCGGCTCGGCGACGCCTTCGGCAGGCGCCGCCTGTACGCCTGCGGACTCGCCGCGTTCACCCTCACCTCGGCGCTCTGCGGGCTCGCCCCGACCATCGAGTTCCTCGTCGCGGCCCGGCTGCTCCAGGGCGCCGCCGCCGCCATGCTCGTACCGCAGGTGCTCGCGACGATCCAGGCGGCCACCGAGGGCCAGGCACGCGCCCGTGCCATCGGCCTGTATGGCGCGACCGCCGCCCTCGGCATGGTCGTCGGACAGATCCTGGGCGGCCTCCTCGTCGAGCTGGACATCGCGGGAATCGGCTGGCGGGCGGTCTTCGCGATCAACGTACCGATCGGTGTGGCCGCGCTGCTCGCCGTCCGGCGCGTCCCCGCGACCCGGGCGGGCGCCAAGCCCGGATTCGACCCCAAGGGCACCGCCCTGTTCGGCGTCACCATGGTCTGCGTCCTCGCCCTAGTGGTGGCGGGCCCCGACCTGGGCTGGCCGCTGTGGCTGTGGTCCCTGCTCCTGGTCGCCGCGGCAGGCGCCCTGGCGCTGGCACGGGTCGAACGCGGCCTGGAGGCGCGGGGCGGTTCGCCGCTGCTGTCCCCGACCGTGCTGTCCCACCCGGGCATGCGCAGGGGTCTTGCGGCGATGGTCCCGTTCTCGGCGGGCTTCGGTGCCTTCCTGTTCGTCTACGCGCTGGTCGCGCAGGGGCACTTCGGTTTCGACGGCCTCGAATCCGGCGGCGGCCTCGCGCCGTTCGCCGTGGCGTTCTTCGCGGTGACCCTGTTCACCCCGAGGATCGCGGCGGCCCTGGGCGCCCGCATCGTCACCCTGGGCGCCTGCGTCCAGGGTGCGGGCCTGCTGCTCCTCGCGCTGGTCATCCGGTTCGGCTGGCCGCACCCCTCCCTGACGCTCGTACTCGCCGGGATCGGCCTGTACGGCGTGGGTGCCGCGCTGACAGGGCCGACGCTGTTCCGGATGATCCTCGCCGACGTGCCCCCGGCCCAGGCCGGGATGGGCAGCGGTGTGCTGGTGACCAGCCAGCAGATGGCGACCGCGCTGGGCGCGACCGTGGGCGGCACCCTCTACCTCTCCATGACCGACTGGCAGTCGACGATGCCGGCGGCCGTGGCCGTCCTCGCCCTCCTCGCGTGCTGCTCGGTGATCGTCCTCGTGATCAGCTTGAAGCTCCCTGACCCCCGGTGACGCCGCGTCCCCCGTACGACGCGTACTGACCCAGACCTTCTCGCGGACAACGGCACGCCGTCCTTCGGCGTACCCGCGTACAGAAGCGGAGGCAGCCAAGTGCAGTTACGGACAGAAACGGCCGTGGTGACCGGCGCCGCCAGCGGCATCGGATTCGCCCTCAGCGCCCGCTTCGCACAGGCCGGCGTCGCCGTGGTCATGGCGGACGTAGCGGGCGACGCGCTGCGTGCGCGGGCGGCCGAACTCACGGCGCGCGGCGCCAGGGTCACCGCCGTGAGAGCCGACCTGACCGACCCGGACGCCGTCGCACACCTCGCGGACACCGCGTTCGACGTGCTCGGCGACATCGATGTGGTGTGCAACAACGCCGGGGTCATCGGCCCCGTGGGACAGCCGCTGTGGGAGGTGCCGCTGGACCGGATGCGGGAGGTCTTCGAGGCGAACCACTGGGCGCACGTCCTGGTGTCCCGCGCTTTCATCCCCCCGCTCCTCGAGCGCGGCAGGCCCGCCCACCTGATCCACACCGCTTCGATGTCCGCCTTCGCCGTCGGCGCGGGCAGCGCCGCCTACGCCGCCTCCAAGCACGCCGACCTCGCGGTCGCCCGCAGCCTGCGCGCCGATCTGCGGGACACCGCGATCCGGGTGTCGGTGCTGTGCCCGGGACGGGTCGAGACCCCCATGGTCCAGGGCCTGACCGCGCCGCGCGGCGCGGGCGGCGACACCTCCGTGAGCGCCGAGGACGTCGCCTCACTCGTGTGGGAGGCCCTCGGCTCCGACCGCTTCTACCTGTTCAGCAACTCCGACGCCCCATTGCGGCTGCGCGATCAGTTCGACGACGTATGGCGTCATGTCTCCCTTCCGCCCCCTTCCCCCGAGGAGGAGCTGTGGCACACGCCGAGAGCGACGACCGAAGCGATGAAACACTGACCATCGACCTGGAGGCGGTGCGGGAGAAGTACCGGCAGGAACGCGACAAGCGCACCGCCGGGCGCACCTACCAGTTCGCGCGCGGCGACTTCAGCGGCTACGCGCGTGACCCCTACACCGAGCGGCGGGAGCGCGAGCCCCTCACCGACGAGGTGGACGTCGCCGTCGTCGGCGCCGGCATCGGCGGCCTCCTGACCGGCGCCCACCTGCGCCGGGAGACGGGCCTGGACCGCATCCGGCTGATCGACGAGGCGGGCGACGTCGGCGGCACCTGGTACTGGAACCGCTTCCCCGGCGTCCGCTGCGACGTCGAGAGCTACATCTACATGCCGCTGCTCGAAGAGACCGGCACGATACCCACGGAGAAGTACTCCACCGGACCCGAGATCTTCGCCCATCTCCAGCGGATCGCCCACCAGTACGACCTCTACCGCGACGCCCTCTTCCAGACCGCCGTCACCGAACTGCGCTGGGACGAGGCCGCCGAGCGATGGCTGGTGAGCACCGACCGCGGGGATCTGTTCCGGGCCCGGTACGTGGCCATGTCGATCGGCCTGATGCACCGCCCCAAACTCCCCGCCGTGCCGGGCCTGGAGACGTTCGCCGGGCACTCCTTCCACACCAGCCGCTGGGACTTCGACTACACCGGCGGTGACAGCACCGGCGGCCTGACCGGTCTGAAGGGCAAGACGGTCGGCGTCATCGGCACCGGCTCGACGACCATCCAGCTCGCCCCGCACCTCGCCGAGTGGGCCGAGCGGCTCGTCCTCTTCCAGCGCACCCCCGCCACGGTCGACGTCCGCGGCAACCGGCCCACCCCGCCCGACTGGGCGGACAGCCTCGAACCGGGCTGGCAGCAGCGCCGGATGGAGAACTTCCACGCCCTGACCTCGGGCATCCCGCAGGACGAGGACCTGGTCCAGGACCGCTGGACCCAGACCACGGCCAAACTGGCCGCCGCGATCCTGCCGACCGGCGACACGGGGGGCGACCCCAAGGAGCGGGCGCTCGCGGCCGAACGGGCGGACTTCCTCAAGATGGAGGAGTTGCGCGCCCGCATCGACAGCGTCGTCACCGACCCCGCGACCGCCGCCGCCCTCAAGCCGTACTACCGCGTGTACTGCAAGCGGCCCTGCTTCCACGACGGCTATCTCCACACCTTCAACCGGCCCAACGTCACCCTCGTCGACACCCAGGGGCAGGGCGTGGAACGGCTCACCGAGGCCGGGGTGGTCGCGAACGGCCGGGAGTACCCGGTCGACTGCCTGATCTTCGCCACCGGCTACGAGCACGAATTCGCCGTCCCCTACACCGAGCGTGCCGGATACGACATCGTCGGCCGCGACGGCGTGAAGCTGTCGCAGAAGTGGGCGGACGGGGCGCGCACCCTGCACGGACTGCAGGTGAACGGTTTCCCCAACTGCTTCATCCTCTCCAAGATCCAGGCGGGCCGGCACGTCAACATCGCCTACATGCTGGGCGAGCAGACCCGGCACCTCGCGTACATCGTCAAGAGCGTCGAGGAACGCGGACACCGGGTCGTGGAGGCGTCGGAGGCCGCCGAGAAGGAATGGGTCGAGGAGATCCTCCGGCTCGCCAGCAACGATCTCGACTTCCTGGAGAACTGCACACCCGGCCTCTACAACAACGAGGGCGACCCGAGCGCGATGCCCCGGCTCAACTCCAGCTACGGCGGCGGCTCGGTGGAGTTCGTGAACATCCTCAGGCGCTGGCGCGCGGCGGGCGACCTCGCCGGCCTCGAACTGCGCTGACCACCCGACCCTTCTGCGAAAGGCGGCAACGCCCATGGACGTCACGCCGATACCCGGCGCAGCTCTCGGCGCCGTCGTGCACGGCGCCCGTGTCACCGGCGACATGGACGAGACCCGGGCCGAGGAGATCCGGGCGGCTCTCGACGCACACCTCGTCCTCGTCTTCCGCGGCCACGAGATCCCCTCCGACGAGGAGTTCCTGGCCTTCGGCCGCCACTTCGGGCACATCCCGAAGACCGGCCTGACCAGCGGCGCCCACCCCGACCACAACGAGATCCTGATCGTCTCCAACCTGGTGGAGGACGGCCGCAAGATCGGCGTCGGCGACGCCGAGTGGATGGACTGGCACACCGACTACTCCTTCCGCCCCCGCGTCTCCCAGATCGGCTTTCTCGAAGCACTGGAAGTGCCTGCCTCCGGTGGCGGACGGACCCTCTTCACCGACATGTACGCCCTGTACGAGTCGTTGTCGCCCGAAGAACGCCGACGCCTGCACTCCTACCGCGTACGCCACGCCCTGCGCACCGGGTACGAGGAGACCATCGAGGAGAGGCTCCAGGGCGAGGTGTCCCTCGGCGAGAGCACCGAGCAGATCCAGCCCGAGGACGGCACCTCCACCATCCACCCGCTGATCGCCCGCAATCCGCGCACCGGCCGCCAGTCGGTCTACGTCAGCTCCCTGAACACCAAGCGGATCGTGGATCTCGCCCCGGACGACAGCCGCGAACTGCTCGACGAACTCCTCTCGCACGCCGGCAGACCCGAGTTCACCTATGCCCACACCTGGCAGCCGGGGGACATCGTCATGTGGGACCAACTCGGCACCATCCACGCCAAGGAGGCGTTCGACCCGTCCGAACGGCGCGTCATGCGCCAGGTCGTCAGCATCTTCGACGACCCGAAGGCCCCCTGGCGCGCGCGGGTCGCCGCATGAGCACCGCTCCCGCTTCCCTCAGCCACAGCCGGGTCACGATCACCCCGGCACTGCGGGCCGCCGTCGACCGGCTCGACCACCGCTCACGCCACCAGGCCGCCTACCACTTCGGCTGGATCACCGCCGGTGGTGCGCCCACCAGCGCCGACGCGGGCAAGGCCGTACGGCCGGCGCTCGCGCTCCTGTCGGCCGAGGCGGTCGGCGCACCGGCGGAGGTCGCCCTGCCCGGTGCCGTCGCCGTGGAGCTGGTGCACAACTTCTCCCTCGTGCACGACGACCTGATGGACGGCGACGAGGAGCGCCGCCATCGGCGCACGGTGTGGAAGCTGTGGGGCCCCTCCAGCGCCATCCTGACCGGTGACGCCCTGCTCGCGCTCGCCCAGGAGGTGCTCCTCGACACCGGATCGCCCACAGCGGCACCCGCCGCCCGGCTCCTCGCGCGCACCACCCGGCACCTGATCCGCGGTCAGGTCCAGGACCTCGCCTTCGAGCAGCGCGGACGCGTCACGGTCGAGGAATGCGTCGACATGGCGGCCGGGAAGACCGGCGCCCTGCTGTCGGCGAGCGCCGCGATCGGCGCCGTGCTCGCCGGAGCCCCGGAGGCGATGGTGGACGCCCTGGCGCTCTACGGCGACCATCTCGGCATCGCCTTCCAGCTCGTCGACGACGTGCTCGGCATCTGGGGCGACCCCGCTGTCACCGGCAAGCCGGTCCACTCCGATCTGCGTGCCCGCAAGAAGTCCCTGCCGGTGAGCCACGCCCTGAACCAGAACGGGCCGCTCGGCGACCAACTGGCCGACTGGCTCGCCACCTCCGGCGAACCCGACGAGGAAGAGCTGCGGCGCGTGGCCGGCCTGATCGAGGACGCGGGCGGCCGGGACTGGGCGCTGGCCGAGGCCGCCCGGCGCATGACGCTGGCCGAGGACGCGCTGAGCGGCGTCGGCCTCGACGCCGGAGCACGGGGCGAACTCCTCGCGCTCGGCCGGTTCGTCGTCGACCGGAAGGCCTGAACCCCCGCCGCCCCCCTTTCCCACATGCCCCTTCCCCCATGCCCCGCTCCGTCCCCGCCACCGCCCCGCTCCGTACGCACACCCGACACCGAGGGCAGCGCCGCCCCGGTGCCCCCTCACCCCACGGGCACCCTCGCGTGTCCTGTTCCACAGCCCTAGGAGTCCCCCCATGCCCCAGGACGTCGACTTCTCCATACCGCTGCCCGCCCGCCGCAGCCCCGACCACGCCCGCGCCGAGGCCGAGCACATCGACTGGCCCCGCTCCTTCGGCCTGATCACCAGCGAGGCCGCCGCGGAGCGCCACCGCAAGGGCGGTTACGCCGACCTCGCCTCCCGCTTCTACCCCTCGGCCAGCGGCGCCGACCTCGACCTCGGTGTCGACCTGATGTCCTGGTTCTTCCTCTTCGACGACCTCTTCGACGGTCCGCGCGGCGAGGACCCGGTGCAGGCCAAGCAGCTCACCGACGCCGTCGCCGCCGCGCTGGAGGGGCCGCTGCCCGCCTCCGCGCCCCTGATCGCGCACGGCTTCGCCGACATCTGGCGGCGCACCTGCCAGGGGATGTCGAAGGAGTGGCGCACCCGCAGCGCCCAGCACTGGCGCCACTACTTCCAGGGCTACGTCGACGAGGCGCACGGCCGCCGCGACGAGACGCCCTGCGGTTCCGCCCGGGAGTACCTCGCCCTGCGCCGCCACACGATCGGCGTGCAGCCCACCGTCGACCTGGCCGAGGCCACCGGGCACTTCGAGGTGCCGCACCGGGTCTTCGACAGTGCCGTCATGTCGGCGATGCTGCGGATCGCCGTCGACGTCAACCTCATGCTCAACGACATCGCCTCCCTGGAGAAGGAGGAGGCACGCGGCGAGCAGAACAACATGGTCCTCATCCTGATGCGCGAGCACGGCTGGCCCAAGAGCCGCAGCATCGCCCACATGCAGGACGAGGTCCGCGTACGCCTGGAGGAGTTCCTGCTCCTGGAGAGCATTCTGCCCAAGGTCTGCGACGCCTTCTCCCTCACCGCGGACGAGCGCGAGGCCGTCGAACGCTACCGTCTGGACGCGGTGCGCCCCGTCATCCGCGGCTCCTACGACTGGCACCGCTCATCGGGACGCTACGACGCCGAGTTCGCGCTGGCCGCCGGTCGCCAGGGGTTCCTCGAAGAACTCGGCAGCGCCCGCTGACAGGCCCCCTCCCCCAGCCCGTCCATCCACCTCGAGCCAGACCGAGGAGAACCCCATGGCCCAGCAGACCCACCAGACCGAGCAGCAGCAGACCTTCGTCGCGGGCACCGCACCGGGAGCCGTGCCACTGGTCGGACACGCCTGGCAGATGATGCGCCGTCCGCTGCAGTTCATGTCCTCGCTGTCCAGGCACGGCGACCTGGTGAAGATACGCCTGGGCCCTACCGAGGCCCTCGTACCGACCCATCCCGCCCTCCTGCGCCACGTCCTGACCAGCGACGAGGAGTACGACAAGGGCGGCATCTTCTACGACCGCGCCCGCGACATCGCCGGCAACGGCCTGGTGACCTGCCCCTACGCCGACCACCGGCGGCAGAGAAGGCTCATGCAGTCGGCGTTCACCCGCCCCCAGCTCAAGCGGTACGCGTCGGCCATGCACGCCGAGATCGAGTCGAGCACGGAACGCTGGAGCGAGGGACTGGTGGTCGACGCCTTCCCCGAGATGTACGGCATGGCGCTGCGCACCGTGGGCCGCACGCTGTACTCGACGCCGGTCAGCAAGGAACTCGCCGACAGCGTGGAGCGCGCCTTCGACGCCGTGCTCAAGGGTCTCTTCCGGCAGATGTTCCTGCCCGCGGCCGTACGCAAGCTGCCTGGTCCGGGCAACCGGCGCTACCGCGCCAACCTGGACTACCTGCACCGCACCACCCAGACGCTCATCGACGACTACCGCCGCGACGGCGCCGACCACGACGACCTGCTCTCCGCCCTCCTCGACTCCCGCGACGAGGACGGCGGCAGGCTCGGCGACCGGGAGATCCACGACCAGGTCATCACCGTGATGGCGGCCGGTACCGAGACGGTGGCGGCCACCCTCACCTGGATCTTCTACCTGCTCTCCAAGTACCCCCGGATCGAGCGGGAACTGTACGCGGAGATCGACGAGGTCCTCGCGGGCCGGGCACCGGAGTTCGACGACGTCGCCCGGCTCCAGCTCACCGACCGCATCATCACCGAGACCCTGCGGCTCTACCCGCCCGCGTGGCTCTTCACCCGGCTGACCTCCACCGAACTGGACGTCGCGGGGGTGCGGCTGCCCGCGCAGAGCACGGTGGTCTTCAGCCCGGCCGCGGTCGCGCTCGACGCGCCCTCCTTCCCCAAGGAGCGACAGTTCGACCCCGACCGCTGGCTGCCCGACCGGGTGACGCCGCAGGCCCGCCAGTCGTTCATGGCGTTCGGCACCGGCGCCCGCAAGTGCATCGGCGACCTCTACGCCCGCACCGAGGCGACCCTCGCGCTCGCCACCATCCTCAGCAAGTGGCGGGTCACCTGCGAACCGGGGGTCGACGTGCGCCCCGTCCCGCTCGCCACCGTGTACCAGCCGCGCCGCCTGCGCCTGCGGCTGACCGCCCGTACGCCGGGGACGCGGTGACGGGTACGGGTGGCCGGAGCCGGGATCGCGTCCGTCGGAGCAGAACTGGATGACGGGCGGCGCACCCGGGACAGGGCGCGGGCGTCGCGGCGCACGCCGACGTTGCTGACTAGGCTCTGCCGGGAGCAGGGAGCGCGACTGCGCAGCGGCGAGGCGGCGCTTCCCGGCGTCCCGGAGTCGGAGTCGCTTCCCCTGCTTGCGCAGTTCCGCCTTCTACGCGACCTTCGACTTCGGCTTCCGTGGGCGCTTCCAGATCGGCTGCCACCCCAGGGGCTCGTCGGGGGGGGTGCCGGGCTGCTAGGTGTGCGGCGGGGCCGTCGCCGGGCAGCCCGCTTGCGGGTCAGTGGGCGCAACACGGCCTGGTCCTCGGTGTCGCGCGGGGGTGGTGGCGTTTGCACGCGCCCCGCATCACGTACACCACGGCGACGACGTCGACGGCCGCAAGGGCGATGTCGGCCTCGGTGTTGGGGCCACTACGGGGGCAACGGGCATCGGTGTTTCGGCCAGCCCGGGCCGAGCGTCAATCCGTACGCAGCAAGGGTCCGTGCGCGGTACACCTTCGGGAATCCGCTCAACCACCGTCCACGCAGAGCGACCGAAAGACTTGTGTTCGAAATATAGGGCTGCCTCGTTGACTCCACGACACCACCCAGAACACCACTGGAGGAGGCACGTTGCCGTCAGACAAACCCCCCACCGACGCGGCTCAGAGCACGCAGACCACGGATACCGGCACCATCTCGGCCGCCGAACGAGAGCTGTACGGCGGCCGCCTGCGCTACGACCAGTCCTTCGTCCGGCACGAACGGCCGCTGGTCCGGCTGGGGTTCGGGCATATGGCGGCCGCTCTGCCGCGCATGGTGGGGATGGTCATGCGGACCGGCTGGCAGACCGACCCGCGTGCCCTGGCCGCCGTCGTGGCGGCGCAGCTCGGACAGGGGGTGGCGGCCGGGTGGGGGCTGGTGGCGGTGAACAGCGTGCTGAGCGAGCTGTTCGCGGACGGGCCGACCGCGAGCAAGCTCCGTGACTCGCTTCCGTCGCTGATCGTCCTGGCGGTCACGGCGGTGGCGACGGCGTTGCTGGCGGCGTGGTCGACGGCGATGTCCGGCCGGCTGGAGCCCCAGGTGGAGCGTGCGGTCTCCGCCCGGTACTACACCGCTGTGACCGGCGTCGAAGTGGAGGCGACCGAGCGGCCGGAAGTGCAACGGCTGCTGGAGGCGGGCAAGTTCGGGACTGAATCGGCCCGCAGCATGCTGCGGCTGTCGGTCGGCGTGGGCAACGTCGTCATCGGCATGGCCGCGGCCGCCGTGGTCCTGGCGTCGCTGCACTGGATGCTGCTGCCGATGTTGCTGGCCATCGCCTGGCCCAAGGGGTGGGGCGCCGTGCGCTCCGCCCGTCGCGAGTACATCTCCCGCCTGAACTGGATCGACCACCGCAGGGCGATCGCCTCTCGGCTCGCCTACCTGACCCGCCCGCACGCCGCCGGGGAACTGCGTGTGCACAAGGCCGGCGCCAAACTGCTGTCCAGTTACGAGGAGATGTCGCGGCAGACGGAGGCCGAGCAGCGGCGCCTGGCCCAGGCGCAGGCGACGACGGACCTGGTTGCGGGCGGCTTCGCCGGACTCGCGTCGCTGGGCTGCTACGGAGTGCTGTGGTGGCTGCTGGCCGCCGGGGGCCTGCCACTGGCTGTCGGCGGAACCGCGGTGGTCGCCATCCGCACCTCGACCGCGCGTCTGACCTCCTTGGTTCAGCAGGTCAACCGGCTCTACGAGGAGCTGCTGTTCCTCACCGACACCGAGGACGCCATCGAGGTCGCGGGCGAGCACGCGATCCCGCAGGGCGGCGCCGCCCTGCCCGCGCCGGTGCGGGCGGTGCGGGCCGAGGACGCGACGTTCACCTACCCCGGGGCCGAAACCCCGGCGTTGCAGGGGGTGAGTGTGGAGATCCGCCGGGGCGCGGTTACGGCCCTGGTAGGCGCGAACGGTTCGGGGAAGACCACCTTGACCAAGGTGCTCGCCGGGCTGCTCCTGCCCGGCGAGGGAAACGTGTGGTGGGAAGGTGAGGCGGGCGAGCGGGTCGAGATGCGCGACGCGGACCGCAGCCAGGTCTTCGCGGCGGTCGGCGTACTGGCGCAGGACTTCCCGCGCTGGGAGATGACGGCGGCCGCGAACGTGGCCATCGGCGCCGGGGACCGCCCCCGCGACATGGACGCCGTCCGCCGGGCCGCCCGGGAGGCGGGCATCCTCGAACTGATCGAGGCACTGCCACACGGCTGGGACTCCATCGTCTTCAAGGGCTACGAGCGCGGCGTCCAGCTCTCGGGCGGACAGTGGCAGAAGCTGGGCACCGCTCGGACGCTGTACCGGGGCGCGCCGGTTCTCCTGGTCGACGAGCCGACCTCGGCGCTGGACCCGCATGCGGAGATCGCCGCGTTCCAGGGGCTGTGGTCACTGGCCGAGGAAGGGCACGCGGTGGTGCTCGTCACCCACCGCCTGGCCGCCACCATGAACGCCGACCACATCTACGTACTCGACCAGGGGCGTGTCGTCGAAACCGGCACGCACCAGGAGCTGATGGTCCGCAAAGGCGGTGTCTACCAGGGGATGTTCACGGCTCAGGCCGCCCAGTACGGCCTCGCACCAGAGCCCGGCGCGCTCCCCGAACCCCGCAGTGCACAGCCGCCGGACCACGAGACGGCGAGCTGACCCGCCACCACGAACTCCCCCAGTCGGCCTCACGAGACCGCCCCGGCGAAGGCGAGACACCGCTCATGCCACCCAGCTCCTCCGCGATCCGCACGACCATCGACAGGTATCTCGACCGCCACCCGGACGAGCGTGACGCCCTGGCCGGGCTGCTCGCCGCACTGGACAGGCCCGGCGACGTGACCACCCGCACGACGCTGCCCGGGCACGTGACATGCAGCGCCGTCGTCATCGACAGCCAGTGCCGCGTCCTGCACGTCCGGCACCGGGCCACCGGCGGCCTCATGCTCGTGCCGGGCGGCCACGTCGAACCCGGAGACCGCACACTGCTGGCTGCGGCGCTGCGAGAGGTGTCGGAGGAGACCGGGATCGCGCCGGGCGCCTTGTGCCTGACGCCTCAAGTCCTCGGCGCACCCCTCGACATCGACGTCCACGACATCGACGCCAGCCCCTCCAAAGGCGAACCGGCACACCATCACTACGACTTCCGCTACGCGTTCTACCTCGCCGACGGGCAGCGGCCGCCGGTCACTGTGCAGGACGAGGAGGTGTCGGGTGCTCAGTGGCTTTCGTTCGCCGAGGTCACCTCACCGACTCTGCGCGCGAAACTCCTCGGGGCGCAGCTGGACGGGCGGCCGGAGCCGGTGAACGCCTCCGCGCTGATCCACAACGGCGCCGGCTCCTACTTGCTTCATCTACGCGATGACCGGCCCGGCATCTGGCAGCCCTGGACACTGGCACTGCTCGGCGGCGGCCGCGAGCGCGGCGACACCAGTCTCGAGGACACGCTGCGGCGTGAACTGGCGGAAGAGGCCCCTGGGTTGCGGCTGGATGACCTTGAACCGTACGCCGTCGAGGTGGACGCCAGCGTCGACGGGCTCCACGTACCCATTAAGGTCTTCACCGGCCGGTGGAAGGGCAATCCCGACCTTCTCGATCTGCGGGAAGGGGTGCTGCTGCACTGGTTCACACCCGACCAACTGGACCGGCTGCGCCTGAACCCCGGCCTCGCCGACCTGATCCGCCGCCACGCCGCCGAACACCCGCCGCGGGTACGCCCGGACGCGGCACCGCAGGTATGGGACGGGGGCAGCCGGACCGTGCTGAACGGCATCGGTGTCCACCTGCACCTCCAGGACGACCACGGTCGCATCCTGCTGGGCCTGCGCCACCCCGACGTCCGCTACGCGGGTGGCTCGTGGCATTACCTGGCCGGGAAGTGTGAGCAGGAGTCCGCCACCGCGTGCCTGGTTCGCGAGGCCTGGGAGGAAGCGGGTCTGGTGATCGACCCCGCGGACGTGGAGCTGGCGCATGCCGTACACGTCGTGGACAGCCTGGGCGGACTGCCGTTGCTGCAACTCGTGTTCCGGGCTCGCCGCTGGAAGGGCAGCCCCGAGGTCCGCGAGCCCGACAAGTGTGTCGCGTGGCGGTGGTGGCCACCGCACGCGCTCCCCGACCAGCTCGTCCCTTACACCCGCACGGCCATCACCAGCATCGCCGAAGGCCGCACCTACTCCCAGCTGGGGTGGTGAGCGGTGAACACACCCATCGGTAGGGGGCCCGCCGGGGCTTGGACCGGGTCCACGCCCTTGGTGTCGAAGCATCCGGAGGAGGAGATGGCTGTGACGTTCGCTGAGCCCCCCTCTGCCTCCGGCGCCTCGCTCTGGCGGCACAGCGCCGGTGACACCTCCGGGGCTGTGGCGGCCCGGGCGGCGATGGTCGCCCGGCTCGAGGAAGACGGAGCGCTGGGCCCCGGACCAGTGCGCGAGGCCCTGTGGACCGCTGCCCTTCGGAACCTGGTCCGGACCTACCTCGGCTACGACCGGCGCGCGGGCACCCGCGGCACGTACGCCGGGCGGGGCCGCTCCTACGAAGAGGACCTCGCCGACTCGGCGTTCACCGACGTGGCCGAGCACCGCTTTCCCGTCGCCCGCACCTGGACACCCAAGGACGTCCTCGGGTACCTGCGCACCACCAGCTTCGCCCGCCCCGCCCTCTTCGCCGGCCGTCGGCACCACGAGTTCGAGGTCGAGGCGCTCGCTCTGCTGAAGGCCCATGCCCGCGGCGGCGTCCTGACGGAGGACGCGGAGTTCACCGTGCTGCTCGCGCGCCGCCCCGGCGGCGACGTGTGAGCGGTACCCAGCGGCACACCGAGCCGCTCGATGTCCACCTCATCGCCCTGCGCGACGGCCCGGCCGGGCCCGAGGTGCTGCTGTCCCGAAGGGCCGGCGATGTGTACGCGGCGGGCTGCTGGCATCTGGTCAGTGGGCACCTCGACGGCCCGTGGGAGGACATGGTCACGGCGCTGGTGCGCGAAACCCGGGAAGAGGCCGGCGTGGTCGTCGATCCGACCGACGTCCGCGCGGCCGTTACGGTGCACCACCGCTCCCCTGCCGGCGGCGCGCGCATCGGGGTGTTCTTCCAGGTCAGGCGCTGGAACGGCACCCCGCAGGTCATGGAACCCCACGTGTGCGACGCCATGGACTGGTTCCCGCTCGATGCCCTGCCGGAGCCGATCGTCGCGTACTGCCGGGCCGGGCTGGACGCCTACCGGGCGGGCGCGCGGATGGCCGTGCACTTCCAGGAGCCCGGCGACCCGATCGCCCACCACCCGGCCTGCGACCGACTGGTCCTGGTCTCCGGCCCCGGCGGCCGCGGCGCGGTCCCGGGGCAGGCGGTGCGCGCCTTCGCCGAGCAGGCGGTAGGCCGGATCACCTCTTGGACGGACGTCTCCTGGGTGCGTGTGGAGAGCCGCGTATGGCGGGCGTGCGGCGCCGAGGGCGGCGAGTGGTACGTCAAGATCCACCAGAACGACCGCTTCCACCGGCGCGAGGTCGCCGCGCTCCGCGGCCATGCCCTCAGCCTGGGCGCGGCCGCGCCGCACCTGGTGGCCGCCGATGCGGGGTCGCGGGCCGTGGTGCTCACCGCGGTGGGCGGCCGTTCCCTGCCCCTGGGAAAGCTGGAGCGGCACTTGAACGGAGCCCGTCCCCATCTCGGGCCCGGTGACGAGGAGTTCATCCGCGCCATCACCGGGCAGGCCGCACACCTGCCCGCCCTGGAGGCGGTGCCCACACACGGAGACTTCCAGCCCCGCAATCTGCGCTGGGATGAAGCCGCGGACAACGTGTACGTGATCGACTTCGAGCGGTCGGAAGAAGGCCCGGCAGTACGGGACTTCGTACGCCTGTCCGACGCCTGGCACGGCCGCCCCGACCTCCGGCAGGCCGTGAGGGATGGCTACGGCCGCTCCTTCACCCCGGAGGAGGCGGCACAGCTGACGATCCTGTGCGTCCTGGATGCGGTGTCCGGCCTCTCCTACGGTGCGGCCCACGGTGATCCGGAGCTCGTCGAACGCAGCCGGAGGACGCTGGCCCGGCTGCGCGCAGGGCACACCCTTGCCAACCCCTCGAAAGGACCCGCGTCATGAACCGCGAGACCGCACCACTCGAAACGACCGGGCGGCAGCTGAGTGGCGCCGCTTCGGCATTGCCGGTCCGCGCCGCCACGGCCGATGACGCCGAGGACCTCGTGCGGATGCGCTCGCAGTACGTACTGTCGCAGCCGCTGAGCGAGGACTGGGTCCGGATGTGCACGGCGGAACTGGCGCCACGGCTGACGCCGGAGGGCGACGCGCGGGCCTTCGTCATCGACGACCCCGGCGGCGGGCTCGCAGCCTGCGCCCTCGGGCTGATCCACCCGGTCCTCCCGGGGCCGGCTTACCCTCGGGGGCTGGCCGCGCGTGTGCACATCGTCGCCACGCGCCCGGGTGCCCGGCGCCGCGGCCACGCACGGGCCGTGCTGTCCGCTCTGCTCGACCACCTCTCCGGTGTCGAGCACGTCACGCTGTTTGAACTGCACGCCAGCGCTGAGGCGGCACCGCTCTACCGCGAGCTGGGGTTTACGGGCAGCCCGGCGCTGATGCGGATGACACGCCTCGAAGAACCGGACGGCACCCGCGCCCCGGCGAGCGGCCCGGTCTGGATGCCGTTGGAGCAGTACGCCGAGACGGTCCCGAAGGCAACCGCGTTCGCCTGCGTGTACTTCACCGACGAGGACGAGCGGCCGCTCCAACTGCACTCGGTCTACTCACCCTCCCACCCCTGGCAGCTCGTGGGCGGAACGATGGACTTCGGGGAACGCCCCTGGGAAACGGCCGTACGCGAATGCCGCGAGGAGATCGGGCTCACGCCGACCGGACCGCCCCGCCTTCTGGCCGCCGTCTACGGACTGCCCGGCGCCCCCTGGCCTTACAGCACGATCGGGATGGTCTTCGACGGCGGCCGGCTCAGCGCCGCGCAGATCCAGGCCCTCACCCTGAACCCGCAGGAGCACGACGAGGCCCGTGTCCTGCCCCTCGACAGCTGGCGGGCGCTGATGCCGCACCGCGACTTCGAGCGGCTGAGCGCGATCGACACGGCCCGGCGCACTGGAGTGGCCGCGTACTTCGACACGTGGGACTGGGATACCGAATGAGTGCGACGGTGTTGATGCCGGACCGCAGGGGCGCCGCCATTCCCCTCCAGGAGCGCGGCTGGCACGCGCGTCATTGAGCCAGATGACGTGGTGAATGGGACCGGACGAAGCAGCCTGGTTTTCACCAACAGGGCATTTGACTCATCACACGCGCTCAGCGTCAGAAAGGGTGGTCGACACCGCCGGCAGTGTGGCCGCTCCGGTGACATATCCGGCGGGGGCTGCCGACGGTGTCACCGTCCTTCCCGGCCCAGGTCAGCGGATGGTGAGGTTGCCCCGGCCCTCGATGTAGCCGAGACCCCTGCTGAAGCAGTGGCGCACGTTGTTGGTGGGTACCGCCGTGCCGGAGAAGGAGCGGTGGGCCATACGGCCGGAGGCGACGGTTCCGTTGAGGAAGGAGTCGGCCGCGGTGTAGCCGCGCGTGCCGTGCGGGGCCGGGCGGAAGGTGGAATGTCCGAGGACCCGGCCGGTGCGGTGGGGGCCGGAGTACCAGGTGGCCGTGGCCGTGCCCTTGAGCGACCTGGCACGGGAACAGCTGGCGTGCGCGCTGCCCTTCAGCGTGATGCGGCCCGAGCGGATGCCGGACTGACGGCCGTTGGGGGAAGTGCAGTTGTTCAGGTTCGCGCTGCCGCGGGCCGAGATCTTGCGGGGAGTGCTGGTGACGGCGGGCGAGAAGGTGATGCGCTGGCCGGGCCCGGTCCGCAGGGTGCACTTGAGGGTGGCCCGGGGAGCGGCGACGGCCGCTGACGGGGCGCCGGCCGTCTGCGGCCCGGCCTGGCTGGTGGAGCCCGTGGCGAACAGGGTCAGGACTGCGGTCGCCGTCACGGCGGCGGCTCGCAGGTGGTGCACGGCACGCATGCGGTTCTCCTCTGGTCGGGATGACAACACGGGGTGTGGTGCCTATCGTTCGCGTTTTTCGCCAGTAAATCCCCCTCAACGTGCAGATTGTGCCTAGTCGTCACTCCACAGGGCTAATGGAGGTTTGACCCTGGAATGCCGCTTTGGCCAGGATTGCCGCGTCGAGGAAAGGACCGTCATGCGATGGTTTCCCGGAAGCGGTCTGCTCGGCCGGAAGCGCGACACCGCTCGTCGGCGGTGCGGGACTGCTCCATGGAGCGTGCGGCGCCCGTGGTGGGTGCTGGTCACCACCGCCGGCATCGGCGTTGTACTGGCGCTGACCGCGTTCGCGGCGCCCGGCCGACTGTCCAACGGCGGTTACATCGCTGCAGGGACCGAAGCGACCCGCACGGACGCACTGCTCCAGCAGCGCTTCGCCGCGGGCATTCCCGACCTGGTGCTGTACGCGCGCGCACCCAAGCCTGTCGACACCCCTCAAATGACCCGCGCGGGACAGGAGTTCACCGACCGGATCGTCCTCGAACCGGACGTGCGGGACGCCATCTCCTTCTGGGCCGTGGGGGACCGCAAGCTGCTGAGTGAGGACGGCCGGGCCGCCCTGGTCACCGTGGACCTGCGGGGGAACGAGGACGCGGCGGCGCGCAGGGCGGCGGACCTGGTGCCACGGCTGACCGGCGAGCAGGGGCCGTTCACCGTCACGGCGACCGGGCCGGCCTGGGTGATGGCCCAGGTGACCGAGATGAGCCGCGAGGAACTGATCCGTGCCGAACTCGTCGGCGCCCCTCTCGCTTTCCTGGTCCTGCTGTTCGCCTTCGGGTCACTCACGGCGGCGCTGCTGCCCGCGGTGGTCGGCGCGCTCTCCGTGGCGGGCACCTTCGCCCTGCTCCAGGTGCTCGCGGCGTACTTGCCGCTGTCGGCGTTCGCCTTCAACATCACCACGGCGCTCGGCTTCGGACTGGCCGTCGACTACGGCCTGTTGGCGGTCAGCCGTTACCGCGAGGAGCTGGCCGCGGGCGCCGCTCCGCCCGAAGCGGTCGGGACGACCATGCGCACGGTCGGCCGGACCGTGCTGTTCTCCGCGGGCACGGTCGCGGTCTGCCTCGCCGCGCTCCTGCTGTTCCCTCTGGGCTTCCTGCGCTCCTTGGCGCTGGCCGGGATCAGCGTGGTCGTGCTGGCGGCCGTGGCCACGCGGGTGGTGCTGCCCGCCATGCTGCTGGTCATCGGAGACCGGATCGACCGGCTTGACCCCTTCGCCTCCCTGCGTCACCGCGGGCGTGCCGACCGGAGCGTGTCGTGGGCGCGCGTGGCACGCCTCGCCACCGGTCGACCGGTCCTGGCGGGCGGCTGCGCGGCCCTGTTCCTGCTGGCTCTGGCCGTGCCGTTCACCCACGCCCGCTTCGGTGTCACCGACGAGCGGGTCCTGCCCGCGACTGCGGAGTCCCATGCCACGGCCACGCGCATCGGGCGTGAGTTCCCCTTGCCCTGGACCCGGACGCTGACCGTGCTGCTGCCCGACACCGACGCCGTCGACCAGCGGCAGGCCCTGGACGCCTACGCCCGCAGAGTCTCCGCGCTGCCCACGGCGGGGGAGGTCGCCACCGGTCTGGGCACCTACCGCGACGGACACCGCACGACCGGGCGGTCCATGGAAGCGCTGATCTATGTCGGCAACGGCTCGACCTGGCTGTCGCTGACCGCCGACGGCCCGACTTCCGCCGACGAGCAGTTGGTGCGGGAACTGCGCGCGTTGCCCTCCCCCGGCCGGCATTACGTCTCCGGACGCCCGGCCCGCGTACTGGACACCAAGAACGCCGTCCTGGCGGCCCTGCCCACCGCCGCCGCCGTCGTGGTCGGAGCGGTGCTGTTGCTGCTGTTCCTCTTCACCGGCTCGGTACTCATCCCCGTCAAGGCGGTGATCCTGGGCGCGCTGAGCCTGAGTGCCACCTTCGGGGCGATGGTGTATGTCTTCCAGGACGGTCATCTGCGTGGTCTCGTGGGGGACTTCACCGTGACCGGGGAGCTGGAGACGTCGATGCCGATCCTGGTCTTCGGCGCGGCGTTCGCCCTCTCGGTCGACTACGAGCTGTTCCTCATCTCCCGTATCCAGGAGGAGTACCGGAAGACCGCCGATCACCGGACGGCGATCGTCAACGGGCTCGCCCGCACCGGCAGGCTGATCACCGTGGCAGCGGTGATCTTCGCGGTCGCCCTGCTGCCCCTGATCTCCTCCGGCATCACCCTGCTCAAACTCATCGGCTGCGGGCTCGCGCTCGCGGTCCTGGTCGACGCCACCGTCGTACGCGGCGTACTGGTCCCGGCGTTCATGCAGCTCACCGGGCATGCCAACTGGTGGGCCCCGCGCCCTGTCGCCGCACTCCACCGGCGCCTCGGCCTGGACCGTTGGCACCATCACGCGAGTCGCGGCACGCACACGCGGCTTCCCGCGGCGCGCGACAGCGGAGCCGTGCCCACGTCCGTGCCCGACAAGTAGCCGCCGACCCGCGTGGCAGAACAGAGAGCCGCATGTACGCCAACTCGGTGGACGCCGCTTACCACCGGTCCCGGAGCCCGCACCCGCAGATCGTCGGCACCCTGCTGCGATTCCGGGGCGCGGCCCCGGGCCTCGGGCTGCTCCGGGACCACATCGCCGCGCACCTGGCCGAGCAACCTGTCCTGCGTCAGCGTCTGGAGGACGTCGGGGGCCGTATCTGTCGGGTGCCGGCCGAGATGCGTACAGAGAATCACGTACGGCACCACGCGGCACCTTCCGGCCGGACCTGGGGAGAGGTGGCCGACGCACTGCACGCCCTCCCCCTGCCGCTGTCCCCGGCCGCGCCGTGGGACGTCTGGCTCGCCGACGGCCACCGCGCCGACGAATGGCTGCTCTTCTTCCGCTCCCACCACGCGCTCACCGACGGGACGGGGCGCGCGCATCTGATCACCAGCCTGTTCGGGAGCGCTCCGCGGCCCGGCCCCCAGGTGTCACGGGGCGGGTTCTCGCTCAGGTGCGCGGTGCGTCTGCTCGCCGATACCGTCTTCGGGCTGTTCCCCGGCCCCGTCGCTGCCCCGGCCTGGCGGTGGCTGTACGGGCCTGCCAGCGGTTCCTCCCGGCTGACCTGCGTCTCCCTTCCCTACGAGCGCCTGTCCCGGGTGGGCCGGGACGCAGGCGTCACCACCAATGACGTCTACCTCGCGGCCATGGCGGGCGTGCTGCGCCGACTGGCGCTGGACCGGGGGTGCGGCCCGGACGAGCTGGGCGACCTGCCGGTGTCCATGCCCATGTCGACACGCCGGGCGGGCGAGGAGAGCCGGCCGGGCAATCATCTGACGATGGCCCGTGTCCTGCTGCCCTGCCACCTGTCCGATCCGCGGGAGCGGCTGGTGCGGGTCCACCGGGCGACGACGCGTGCGAAGCGGCAAGGACGCGCGGCCACGTCCCGCTTCCTCCAGGAGCACGTCCCGCACCGGGTCTCCGAGGCCGCGACCAGGGCGCTCATGGACGCGCGTACCGCGCCGGTGTCCTGCAACTACGTGCCCTACCGCGAGCCGGCGCTGTCCTTCGACGGCAGCCGCGTCCTCGATGTCACCTCGGTGGGGGCGCTCATGGACGGGCATCTGCTCTATACAGCCCTCACGTATCACCGTTCGGTCGCGCGGCTCGCCGTGGTGCACGATGCCGTTCTTCCGGATGCCGCCCGGGTGGGACACCTGTGGACCGAGCAGATCGACGTCCTGCTCGGCGCCACCGGCGCGGGGACTCACACGGGCAGCGGCGCCTCGGCGCCCCCGAAGGCGCGTACCAAGTAGTCGTGGTCGAGGGGGTCAGGGACGGGGAGGTCTCCGACGGCCGCCACGAGGTTGCTCCGGTCGTACGTGCGCCGGTGGGTGCTGAACGTCAGCAGGCGCGTGCCGCGCTTCGCGAGGAGCCGCTCCAGCGTCGTGGGGTGGGGCAGTTCCGGGGTGAAGCGGATCAGCAGGCCGGGGAAGCGTGTTTGCAGGGCGGTGGTCACCGTGGCCATCCTCACGCTCTCCGGGTGGGTGACATGCAGCGTCCGGACGCCTGGCGCGGGCTCGTCGCGCGATGCCGCCAACACCATGGCGTGGGCCGCGTAGTCGGCCTGGAGCAGGTTGAGCGTGCCCTCGGGGTCGCCCTCGACGCGGTACTGGAAGATTTCGGGTCGCCGCGCGTCAGCGCCGCGCGGGCCAGTAAGTAGGGCCCCCACCGCGCCCTGCCCGTCCGGACGGCCGAGCAGGAGGTTCTCGACAAGCTGGACCAGCACGTCGGTCGGCGCCTTGGGCAGTCCCTCGGGCGCCGGGCTGTCGGTGACCAGCAGACTGGGACGGAACACAGTGACGTCCCGGTCCCCCTTCCGCGCCCAGGCGTGCAGCAGGCGCTCGGCGGTGTGCTTGGACTCCTCGTACAGCGTCTGGAACCCGTCCCCGTCCCGCAGGTCGGTCTCCATGACGTGCCCTGTGCGCCGGCGCCCGGCCACGTACGCGGTGCTCACGAAGAGCACGCGCGACCCGGGAGCCTCGTCCGCCAGTTCCAGGACGCGCCGGGTGCCGATGACGTTGGCATGGTGCAGCGGGGCCGGCTCCGCCTCAAGAGCGATCACCGCGGCGCAGTGCCACAGAGCGGTGAGGCCCTGAGTGACCCGGGCCCGGTCCCGCGGCGCCAGGCCGAGGCCCGGCTGTGTGAGATCGCCGCTGACGTAGCGGACCCCGGCGAGGACGTCGGCGCCCAAAGGCGGGGTGTCCAGCCATGTCACGGCGGCCTCCACGCGGGCGCGCAAATCGTCGGGTGCGCCACGGCCCAGGACGGTGACCTCCTCGCCGCGGGCGAGGAGTTCGCGCAGGATGCGGCAGCCGAGGAAGCCGGTCGCGCCGGTGAGCAGGACGGACAACGGGGTCTCCTGAGGAAGGGAGGGCGGGGTGACGGCACCAGACGCTACGTCGCCGCCCCGGTCCCGAACCGCTGCTCACGTCGCGCCTCGGCACAGTCACTCGGATGAGTGGTCGCTGTCACCGCGGGGCCGCCTTCACTCGTACAGGTGATTGCGAGGAAACTGCCCGAACTGCGGTGGTTTTTGGCGGAGTTCGGCCTGAAAGGTGACTACGGTGCTGAGCGATCTGTCGTGTTTTGCCCTCCATTGCTCCCTGAAAGGCCGTCCTGTGACCGAGGATCTGATTTCCGTCACCTCCGAGAGAGCCATCGCCGTCGTCGGCGTCTCCTGTCGCCTGCCGGGCGGCATCCAGGACATGGACGGATTGTGGACGGCTCTGTGCGAGGGGCGGGACGCGGTCGGCGAGGTGCCGAAGGACCGGTTCGACGCCCGCCGGTTCGCGGCCGGTGACATGCCGCGAACCGGTCGGAGCTACACCTCCGCCGGTGGTTTCCTCGACGACATCGCCGGGTTCGACGCCGCGTACTTCGGCATCTCGCCCAAGGAAGCCGCCCACATGGACCCGCAGCACCGGCTGCTGCTGGAACTGGCGGCCGAGGCGCTGGACGACGCGGCCATCGCGCCCGAGCGGATCGCCGGCACCGACACCGCTGTGTACGTCGGTATCTCCGACGCCTCTTACGGGGCGCTGCAGATGATGTCGCTGGAAACGGTCAGTCCGTACACGATGGCGGGCGCGGCCTCCTCCATCGCGGCCAACCGCCTCTCCCACGCGTTCGACCTGCGAGGTCCCAGCATGGCGGTGGACACCGCCTGTTCGTCCTCCCTCGTCGCGCTGGACCGTGCCTGCCACACCCTGTGGGAGGGCACGAGCCGGGTGGCCCTGTGCGGTGGGGCGAACATCCTGCTCAGCCCCTACCACTATGTGGGGTTCTCGCAGGCGTCCATGCTGTCGAGGCGGGGGCACTGCGCCGCGTTCTCCGCGGAGGCCGACGGTTTCGTGCGCGCCGAGGGCGGCGGCATGGTGGTCCTCAAGCCGCTGGCGGACGCCCTGTCCGCCGGTGACCGGGTGCTCGGCGTCATCCTCGGCAGCGGCAGCAACAGCGACGGTCACACGATGGGCCTCGCGCTGCCCAGCGCCGCGGCGCAGGAGAAGCTGCTGCGCCGCGTGTACGCGGAAGCGGGCGTCGACCCGGATGAGGTGGTCTACTTCGAGGCGCACGGCACCGGCACCCCCGTGGGTGACCCCTTGGAGGCACAGGCCATCGGCCGGGCGCTGGGCGTACGCCGCGTCAGTGGCGCGCTGCCCGTCGGTTCGGTGAAGACGAACCTCGGTCACCTCGAACCGGCGTCCGGCATGGCGGGGTTGTGCAAGGCCCTGCTGGTCCTGCGGCACCGCGCCATCCCCCCGATGCTGCACGCCGACACCCCGCATCCGGACATCGACTTCACGGGCCTCGGCCTCGGTCTCACCACATCTCGGCAGCCGCTCCCGAAGAGCCCGACCGGCCGGCCCGTCGTCGGCGTCAACTCCTTCGGCTTCGGCGGAGCCAACGCCCATGTCGCGCTCACCGCGGCACCGCCGCCCCCGGCTCCCGTGGCGTACACCCCGCCGGCCGAGGGGCTGCCGCTGATGGTCAGTGCCCGCACATCACAGGCGTTGACGGCCGCCGCCGCGGCCATGGCCGAACGGCTGCGGGACGCGGACGACGACGCGTTCTACGACCTCGCCTACACCTCGTGCCTGCGCCGGGGGGCGCACGAACACCGCGCGGCCGTGCTCGCCCGCTCGCCGCGGGAAGCAGCCCGTGGTTTCGCGTCGCTGGCCGGGGAGGCGGCCACGGACGTGCAGGAGACCGACGAGACCCCTGTCGGGGACGGCACCGACGTCGTGCCCGCCGCCGTCGCCCGCGCCGCGACGTGCGGACGGGTCGCATTCGTCTTCTCCGGCAACGGCTCGCAGTGGGCGGGCATGGCGACCGACCTGCTGCGCGAGGAGCCGGTGTTCCGTGCGGCAATCGAGGGGGTGGACGCCGAACTCGCGCCCAGGCTCGGCTGGTCGGTCCTGGACGAACTCGCGCTGCCCGCCGAGAAGTGGTCCCTGGCCGCCACCGAGGTGGCGCAGCCGCTGCTGTTCGCGGTGCAGATCGGCATCGTGGCCGTCCTGCGCGAGCGGGGGGTCACGCCCGCGATGGTGCTGGGACACAGCGTCGGCGAGGTGGCCGCCGCGTACACCAGCGGCGCCCTGACGCTCGCCCAGGCGGCCCGTGTGATCGCTGAACGCAGCCGCGTGCAGGCCAGAACGGCGGGCCTCGGGCGCATGGCGGCCGTCGGGCTCGGGCCTGAGCAGGCGGCGAAGGAGATCGCCCCGTGGGGTGGTGCGCTGGAGATCGCCGGCGCCAACGGCCCCAAGGACGTCACTCTCGCCGGTGACGCCGACGCGCTGGCCGATCTCGGTGCTCAACTCACCGAGCGCGCCGTGTTCTTCCGCGACCTGGGCCTCGACTACGCGTTCCACAGCCGGGCCATGGACGGTCAGCGCGAGCCGCTCGACGCCGCACTCGAAGGCCTGGCCCCCCGCGAGAGCGACATCGCGCTGTACTCGACCGTGACCGGCGGCAGGATTTCGGGCACCGCGCTGGACGCCTCGTACTGGTGGCACAACGTACGGCAGCCGGTGTGCTTCTCGGCCGCCGTCGAACGGGCCCTGGACGACGGCGGAGACGTCCTCGTCGAGATCGGCCCGCACCCCGTGCTCCGCACCTACCTGCGCAGGATCGCCGCCACGCGCGCCGGCACGGACGCGGTCGTCGTCTCCACCCTGAGCCGCGACGCGAGCGGCAGCCGGGACCTGGCCGCCGTGCCCGCCGCGCTGATCGCCGCCGGAGCCACCACGGACTGGGACCGGTACTTCCCCTCGCCCGGACGCGTCGTGACCCTGCCCGCCTACCCCTGGCAGCGCGAACGGCACTGGAACGGCGACGCGGACACCTGGCACCGCAACGGCGCCCTCGTACATCCCCTGCTCGGCGGACACGTCACCGCACCGCACCCCGTCTGGGAGGGGAGCATCGAACCCGCACTGCTCCCATGGCTGACCGACCACCGCGTCGCCGGGTCCGTCGTCATGCCCGCCACCGGATACGTGGAAATGGCCCTGGCCGCCGGACGCGTCACCTTCGGCCGTGCCGTTGAGGTGAGGCACCTGGACATCCTCACCGCCCTGGTCGTGCCCTGGGCCGAGGCGCCCGGCACCCGCACCCAGGTGGCACTGCACCCGGACGACGGCACACTGACGGTGACCAGCACCACCACCCACAACTCGGACCCCCGCGCGCACATCAGGGCCCGGGTGCGGGCACTGCTCGGCACCCGCCCCGCACCACTGGGCCTCGACACACTTGCCGTGAGCTGCCGGCGGCACCTCACGGGCGAGGAGCACTACCGGGCCTGCGCGGACGGCGGTCTCGACTACGGGCCGACGTTCCAGGTCCTCACCGGCCTCGACGTCGGCCCGGGCCAGGTGCTGGCCCGCTACCGGCACGACGCGCCGGGCCACCCGTACACCGCCCATCCCGCTCTGCTCGACGGCGCGCTGCAAGCCGGGGCTCCGCTGCTCGGGGACCTCGTCGCGGACGGGGCCGCGTTCCTGCCCGCGGCCATCGGCGCCGTCCGCGTGTGGGACGAGCCGTCACCCGAGGGCGCGGTGTGGGTCAGCGAACGCAGCCGCACACCGGACGAGGTGTGCTGGGACATCCTCCTGACCGACCAGAACGGCCAGGTGAGCGTGGAGTTGGAGGGCTGCCGGCTGAGGCGCGTCGCGGCGACGCGGCGGGCCCCGGTCCTGGTGCACCGCACCGAGCTGCGCGCGGCCCCCCGCCTCGACCGGCCGGCCGCGCCCTCTCCGCTGCCCTCGCCCCGTGCCGTCGCGGACGGGGCGGCCAAGACGATCGGTGAGCTGACCGAACGGCGCGTCGGTCTGGCGGTTCCCTCGGAGCTGGTGAAGGAGCACTTCGCGCGGTGGACCGCGACAACCGTCGCCGGGCTGCTGTCCGACCCCACACGGCCCTTCACCACGGCGGATCTGGTGGCCGGAGGGTCTCTTCAGAAGCACGCGCGGCTGTGGCCGCTCCTCTTCCCCCTGATGGAGCGGCACGGACTGCTCACACGTGTGGACACCGAGCACTGGCAGTTGACCGCGTCGCGGTTCCCGACCGAACACCTGGCGCGTCAGATGGTGGCGAACAGCCCGGCCTCCGCCTGCGGGTTCGGCCTCGCCATGCACCAGGGGCGAACGATGGAGCGTGTCCTGCGCGGACAGGCCGACCCCATGGAACTCCTGGTGGCCGATCACAGCGCCCAGGCGATGGAGCAGTTCTACGACGTCCTGCCGGTCTCCCGCTTCCTCAATCAGGTGGCGCAGGCCTTCGTCCGTGAGATCGTCGCCCAATGGCCGCGGGGGCGGTCCCTGCGCGTCCTGGAGGTGGGGGCGGGGACCGGCGGCGCCACCGCCGCGCTGCTACCGCTACTGCCGCGCGACCGTACGCACTATTGCTTCAGCGACGTCTCCAGCTTCTTCTTCCCTCGCGCCCAGAGCCGCTTCGCCGCCTACGACTTCGTCGAGTACCGCACCCTCGACCTGGCCGAGGACCCCGCGGGGCAGGGGTACACACCGCACAGCTATGACCTCGTCATCGCCGGATACTCCCTGCATACGGCACCGGACCTGGTCGACGCCCTGCGCAACGTGGCACGGCTCCTGGCACCCGGCGGACAGCTCTTGGCCATGGAACCCCACGACCCACTGGAGCTGGTGAGCTACTTCGGGTTCCTGGACAGCTTCTACGGCAACACCGACACCGAGCTGCGCCCCCATTCCCTGCTGCTGCCCAGCGACGCCTGGCCCGCCCTGTTGCAGGATTGCGGCTATACCCAGGTATGCCAAACGGGCCACGAGACGTCCGCAGGACAAGGCGACATCTCCGTCCTGCTCGCCGCCACGCCCTTCGAGGACGCGACCGACATCGCCGCGCCCGCCGGCCTCCTCTCCGAGGCCGCCG
The DNA here is from genome assembly GCF_021028635.1 of Streptomyces huasconensis. Lineage (NCBI taxonomy): Bacteria > Bacillati > Actinomycetota > Actinomycetes > Kitasatosporales > Streptomycetaceae > Streptomyces > Streptomyces huasconensis. The sequence continues at coordinate 8,036,452 of NZ_CP086119.1, read as the reverse complement.
TCGACACCGGAGCGGGGACAACACCCCCGTATCGGAGCGACACCGCCTTCGTCGTTGCCATCGAGTCGGAGGCCGAACGGGACCTTGCCGCCGCCACCGCCGACGCGATGTGCCACCACGGCAGCCCGGCCCGCGTCATCGCCATGACCGACGACGATGCGACCTGGACTCAGGTGCTGCGTGAGGCGCACGGTGAGCCCGGCACGGAAACCGTCGCCGTCGTCCTCGTCCTCGGTGACACCTCCGGTACCGCGCCGCGTGAACTGACGGCCCAGGCCGTCCAACGGGCCGAGGCGCTGCGCTCGCTGACCGCGGCGACGGATGAAGTCTCCTCCACGAACCCGCCGGAGCTGTGGCTCGTCACCCGGCCCTGCGGTGCCATCCCCTCCCCCGAGGTCACTCACGAGCTGGACGCCGCCCTGTGGGGCATGACCCGCAGCCTGGTCAACGAGGTGACCGGGCTGGACAGCCGCCGCATCGGTCTGGCGCGGACCGGGGACTCGGCCGCCGACGCGCGGCGGCTGGCGCAGGAACTTCTGCGGCCCACGGAGGAGGACGAAATCCTGCTCACCGCCGCGGACCGCTTCGTGCCCCGGGAACTGCCCCGCCCCCTCGCCCAGCCCTCCGACGGCACCGTGCCGTTCGCGCTGCGGGTGGACGACCCCGGTCTGTCCTACCGGCTTGCCTGGGAGGAGCGCCCGTTGCCGAAGCCCGGCCCGGGCGAGGTGCTGGTAGAAGTGCGGGCCGCCGCGCTGAACTACCGCGACCTCATGCAGAGCGTCGGCCTGCTGCCCAGGGAAGCCGTCGAGGGCACACCGACGGCCGAGGGCCTCGGCATGGAGTGCTCGGGCACCGTCATCGCCTGTGGAGAGGGCGCCACGGACCTGGCCCCCGGCGACCGGGTGGCGGGCCTGGCCAACGCCTCGCTCGCCTCCCATGTGGTGGCCGACCAGCGGGCGTTGTGGCCACTGCCCGACGACATCGGTTTCGCCGAAGCCGCCACCCTGCCCGTCGCCTGCTCGACCGTCCGCTACGGTCTGGGCACCCTCGCGCGGCTGCAGCCAGGTGAAACCGTCCTGGTGCACGGCGCGGCCGGCGGCGTGGGTCTGGCCGCCCTCCAGTACGCGGAAACATGTGGCGCCCACGTGATCGCCACCGCGGGCAGCGAGCTGAAGCGCGACCTCCTGCGCTCACTCGGCGTGCGGCACGTACTGGACTCCCGCACCCTCGACTTCGCGGCCGAGGTCCAGGAGATCACCGGGGGTCGCGGCGTGGACGTGGTGCTCAACTCGCTGGCGGGTGAGGCCATGGTCCGCAGTCTGGAACTGCTCAGGCCGGGCGGCCGCTTCGTCGAGCTGGGCAAGCGGGACATCTACGAGGACAAATCGCTGCCGCTGCGCCCGTTCCGGAAGAACATCGCCTTCTTCGGTCTGGACCTCATCCAGGTGCTGCAGGACGGGCAAGAGGCCGGACAGCTGCTCGCCGTGACGAAGAAGGAGCTCGCGGAGAGGTCCTTCCGGCCGCTGCTGCACACCGCGTATCCCGCGGCGCGCGTCGACGAGGCCTTCCGCCTCATGCAGCACTCGCGGCACATCGGAAAGGTCGTCGTCACCTTCGACCCGCTGGACGAACCGCCTCTCATCGAGCGGACCCCGCCGGTCACCCGCCTCGACGGAACGGCCACTTACCTGGTCACCGGAGGCACCGGCGGATTCGGCGCGGCCACCGCTCAGTGGCTCGCCGGACTCGGCGCCCGTCACGTCGCGCTGGTCAGCCGCAGGGGCGCCGAGGCCCCGGAGGCGGCGGACGTGCTGGCGGCGTTGACGGGGCGGGGCGTGACGGCCACGGCGTACGCGGCCGACGTCACGGACCTGGACGCCATGCGGGAGGTCGTGGCCCGCATCGATGCCACCGGGCATCCCGTGCGCGGCGTCGTGCACTGCGCCATGCATCTGGACGACGCCCCGCTCACCGAGCTGACCGGGGAGCGCCTGGCGGCGGTCATGGCTCCCAAGATCACCGGGGCGGCGGTCCTCGACCTCCTGCTGCGGGGGCGGGAGTGCGACCTGTTCCTGATGTACTCCTCCGGGACGGCGACCCTGGGCAACGTGAAGCAGGCGCCCTACGCGGCGGGGAACCTCTACCTCGAAGCCCTTGTCCGACGTCGGCGCCGTGCGGGTCTGGCCGGCCTGGCCCTCGCCTGGGGGGCCGTGGGGCAGACCGGTTATGTGGCCCGTAACGGCCTGGGCCAGTCGCTGTCCGCCATCGGCTTCGACCTGCTCCGCCCGGAGGAGGCCTTCGCCGTGGTTGAGACTCTCCTGGAGAGCGACGCCGAGGTCACCGGCGTCTTCCGGGGTGAACTGGGCCGGGTGACGAAGATGCTGCCGTCCGCGTCCAGCCCACGCCTGTCGCGACTGGTGCCGGGCCAGGGAGAGGAGGGGGACCTGGACCAGGAGGAGCTGCTGCGCACGCTCTCGCAGATGTCCGGCGAAGAAGCCATCGCCTACCTGACCGAGACACTCGCCAGAGTCCTGGCGGGAATCCTGCAGATGGACGCCGAACACATGGACCCGTACCAGCGACTGGACTCCTACGGGATGGACTCCCTGATGGGGACCGAACTCCTGGTCACCCTGAACCGGCGCTTCGGGGTGGACATCCCGCTCATGGACCTGCTGCGCAGCAGCACCGGCACGCTCACCGACATCGCTCGGATGCTGTACCTCCGGCTGGGCCTGCGCCTCTCCGAAGGGCCCGCGCCGAGCCTGCCGACCGTCCCGCACCAGACACGCAAGACCGACGTGGAAGAGACGAGCGTCCCGGCCACCTGAGGGCGGCCGTGCCGCGAAGCGGCAGGTCTCTTCATACGTGGTGAGGAGACCTGCCGCCGTCCGTGCACCGGCTTGCCTGCCCGGGTGTCAGGAGCACGGCCCTCAGGAGGGTCGCGCCATGGACACCCCGGACGGTACGTCCACGCCACCGCATCGATCACCAGCCGGTGCTCACACCTGGGTGACTGGCCCGGACGCAGGACCCGAACCATGCAGCCGCACGGCCCGGTGCCCGGTGGCGGAACAACCCGGTGTACACCACACCGCTTCCGAACCGCATGGAGAGCCACGTGCCTCTCCGCTACCCCAGGCGGTGGAACATTCCCCGACTCGCGCCGCCGCACAGTGACCTCGCCAGGTGCCGTGACGTTGTGGTGGCCATGGGGCCTCGCTCGCATCTCCACACCGTTCACCGCGCGTCTGGTCGGCCTGGGCGCTCGGCGCCTGATCTGCCATGTGTGAGCACTCGACATCCCTGGACCAGATCGGTTTCGTCGTGAGTGACCGTCGTCGGCTCGAGCCCGTGGTGAGTGCGTTCACCGGGACTGCCTTCTGGGGGCTGGCGTCAACCGCCCCCAGGGATCTGCCCGGCGCGGTGTCCGACGGCCGTCTCGCCCAGCAGCGGTGGCACAGCAGCACGCTGGAGCACCGGTGCGACGTGCTCCGCACCCTGTACGGGGCTCTGCGCAAGGCCCGGCCTCTGATGGCTGCCGCACTGGCACACGGATGCGGCCTGGGGGCGGCGGATGCGGCCGCGGAGCAGCGTGCTGCGGAACGTCTCCTGTCCTCCTGCGGGCGCGCGGTGCGCCGGCAGTTGGGGTACGGACAGCGGTGGGGCCGGCGGTCGGGCCGCAGCATGACAGACACCAGAGTGTTGCCCCAGGCGAGGACCACGGCGTTCTGCGCCGATACAGCCCGGCCCCTGGTTTCCCTGCTGGAGGGTCTGCTGCCCGCCCTGCTGGCCGGCAGCAGCGCCACAGCCCTGGTCACCGCCGGGAACACAGGGGTGGCCGCGCTCCTGGCCCGGGCGGCGCGGACCGCGGGCGTTCCCGAAGGGCTGTGGCAGTGGGCCGTGTCCAACAGTCCTTCCGCGCGAGCCGTATTGCGTGCGGTCCTCGCCGAACATGCGGAACTCTGGCTCCCCTCGTGCTGTCAGGACGCCGGTTCCTCGCCGGGCGCTCTCGCTGCCGTCCGCCATGACGCGTCGGTCGGCAGAGCCGCGAATTCGGCCGCCGCCGCGTGCTTCGCCCGCGCCGGGCGGCTGTGTACCGGCCCCTCGGTCATCACGGTGCACCACCGGCACTGGAGAGAATTCCAGGACTCTTTCCGCCAGGCGCTCCTGCACATGGCTGCCCACACATCGCACGGCTCTGTGCTACAGGAAGGTGAGTATGAGTTCGCCTACGCCTGGGCCCGGGAGCTGCTGGAAGCCGGGGCTCGTCCACTGCTGGGGCCCCACAGCCGCCTGGAGCAGCCGGTGCGGCCGGGAGAGACGACCCTCCCGACCGTTGTGGCTGCTGACACCTGGTATCAGCAGCCTTTGCACACCATCCCGCGTGGCCCAGTCGTGCTGCTGGTCCGCAGCGAAGCTTGGTCAGACACCTTGTATCTCGCCAGGCGCACCAACCGGCACGTCGGGATTTTCACCCGCACTCCCCCTGACCAGCTCCTGCCGCAGTTCGCGACACTGGGGTGCGACGTGCGGTTCAACGGAATGGCAGACGCGGGAATCGATGTGCCGGCCGCCCTGAGGCGCTTCAGGTGCCGGGGCATCGGAAAAGGGCCCCTGCCGGGGTAGGCAGCGCGGACGGCCCGGCCGGGAGCGCCGCGCAGAGCCGATGCTGGGATCTAAAGGGGCTTGAGGGGGCGGCCTGAGGGGACCTGAGGGGGCCCGCACCCAGCGCCCCCCACGTCGCCCCGGCCAAGGCGAAGAGGCCGTCCAGCCGGGCTGCTGGACGGCCTCTTTGTGCGATCCTCAGGGGACTTCTGGAACGCCTCCCGGGATCAGGGGCGCCGGGTCAGGTCCCATGCCTGGTTCTGCCGTTGATTGCATTTCCACTGCACGACGGGAGCGTTGTCGGCCTTGCCGGCCCCCTGCACGTCGACGCACTTGCCTCCGCTGAGCGGCTGGGTGAACAGCGGGGTCTGCTTCATCATCGCGGGTATGAAGGAGAACGTCTGGTTGGGAGCGCCCACGCACGTGTACTGGTCGAGCTTGGCGCCCTTGGCGGTGCTGGCCCCGTGAACGGTCAGGCACTTCCCGCTGTTGATGTTCCGCAGGACCGTGCTGCCCAGGCTCGGGTCACCGCCGATCATTTCCAGGCGCCATTGCTGGTTCTTGGCGCCGACGCACCGGTACTGGTTGACGACCGCGTTGTCGGCACGGCTGGCCCCGCGCACGGTCAGGCACTTCCCGCTGTGCCGGGCGACCACGTACCTGATGTTCCGGGCGGCCCTGGCCGATGCCGCGTCCGCGGTCGTGGCCTTCGTCGAGACGGTCGTACGGCTGTCGGGCTCTGCCGCCCCGGCGGCACTGCTCGGCGTACCGCTGGCCAGTGTGCCCAGCGTCGCGGTCGCCGTCAGCGCGATGAGTCCTGCCCTTGCACGCTTGTATGTGATGCTCATCCCACGCCCGCCCACTTCTGGTTGCTCTTGCTGTTGCACTTCCACAAAATCACCGGAGCGTTGTCCGCCTTGCTGGCTCCCTGCACGTCCAGGCACCCTGCCCCGCCGGAGCGGGACATCTCCCCCTCGCGGTAGGGCGGCATGGTGTACCAGATCTGGTCAGGGGTGCCCTCGCAGTCGCGCTGGACCGCAGGCGTGCCCTTGGCCGTGCGGCCGCCCTTCAGGGAGAGGCACTTCTGACTCTCGAAGTTGGTGAACCGTCGAGCGAGGCCGCCCCCGTCGTAGACGATCCACCACTGGTTCTTCGCGCCGCTGACGCACCGGTACTGGTTGACGACCGCGTTGTCGGCGTGGCTGGCCCCTCGTACGGTCAGGCATTTTCCGCTGTGTCTGGCCTTGAGGTAGTAGATGTTGTCCCGCCCGGCGACGGGTTGCAGATCGGCGCCGGCGAACGCCGTGTCCTGCTTGAGTGCCGTCCGAGCGGCCGGGGCCGCGTCCGGCCCGGCCGGTGGACCGCCCGGGTCGGTCAGAGCCGCGGCCGAACCCGGAAGGGCCACCGCGGCGACTGTCCCCGCCACTGCCAGCAGGGTGTGCAACGTGCGCATGCGTTCTGTCCTCTTTCCTTCTCTTCGTACGTGCGTCGAGCCTCTCGGCGCGAGCGGCCGCGGCTTGTCGGCGGCCTGCTCGTCGTCGACGCACGGCCGCAGTCGCCCTCCCCCGTTGACGTGGGCGACTGCGGCCCTGCACCACTGAGTTCAGCGGCCGTCGAGTTGTTCAGCACCCCGCTGACGTGGTACTTAACAAAAACTTTCGCGGTGGCGCCGTGGGGCGGAGGGGCTCGCAGGCGGCCCTCAGTGGTGGGACGGTCCGCGCCAAGGCGGGGGATGATCAACGGGGGAGGCTGGGGTGGGGCGTCGCGAGAATCCGGTGGACCCGGGTCAGGGGCCGGTGGAGCAGTTCGCGTACGCGTTGCGCAAGGTGCGCCAGGAAGCGGGCGCTCCGACCTATCGGGCGATGGCGCGGAAGGCCGGGTACTCCGTGACGGCGCTGTCGAGGGCCGCCGCGGGAGAGAAGCTGCCGTCCCTGGCCGTGGCACTGGCGTACGTGGAGGCCTGCGGAGGAGACCGGGCGGAGTGGGAAGAGCGCTGGCGCGAGGCACAACAGGAGGTGGACGCCCGCGCTCGCGTCCTGCAGGAGGAGACGGCCGAAGCGCCGTATCGCGGGCTGGTGCGCTTCGAGGCGGGCGACCGGGACCTGTTCTTCGGCCGCGCCCGCCTGACCGACGACCTCGTTCGCCTGGCCCATGCCCACCGTGTGACGGCCGTGTTCGGCCCCTCCGGCAGCGGCAAGTCCTCTCTGCTGCGCGCCGGGCTGATTCCGTGTCTGCGGGAGGCCGAGGACGCCGCGCTGCGCCCGGCGGCGATTCGCATCCTCACCCCCGGGACCCGGCCGGCGCGGGACCACACCAGGCTCTTCACCCCGGCAGCGCCGACAGGTGACACCTGGCTGGTCGTGGACCAGTTCGAGGAGACGTTCACCCTCTGTCATGACCCGGCAGAGCGGCGGAAGTTCCTCGACCTGCTGCTGTCCGCCCGGGCCGCCGGCAGTCGGCTGCGGGTGGTCCTGGGGGTGCGGGCCGATTTCTACGCCCGCTGCCTGGAGCACGAAGGCCTGGCCGCGGTCATCCGGGAGGCGAGCCTGCCCGTCGGCCCGATGACGCCGTCCGAACTGCGCGAAGCGATCGTCAAACCCGCCGCCGCGGCGGGGCTGATCGTGGAGCGCTCCCTGACCGATCGCCTCATCGAAGAGGTGGGCGAAGAGCCGGGCGGGCTGCCGCTCCTGTCCCACGCCCTCCTCGAAACCTGGCGCCGCCGCCGGGGCCGCACCCTGACCCTCCAGGCATACGAAGCGGTCGGCGGCATCCACGGCGCCATCGCCCAGACAGCCGAGGCGTTCTACGCCGGGCTCACCGAGCCCCAGACCGAGACCGCCCGCCGCATCCTGCTGCGCCTGATCACCCCGGGCGACGGCACCCCTGACACCCGTCGCCCCGTCGACCGGACCGAGCTGGACAGCACCGGCCCCGCGGGCAGTGAGGTGTCCGTGCTGCTCCACACGCTGGCCCGCGCCAGGCTGATCACCCTGGACGAGACCACTGTCGACCTCGCCCATGAGGCCCTGATCACCGCATGGCCCCGGCTGTACCGATGGATCGACGATGCCCGGGAGCGACTGCGCCGCCACCGGCGCCTCACCCAGGCCGCGCGCCATTGGCGGGATCGCGGGCGCGACAGCGGGTCCCTGCTGCGGGGTACGGAGCTCACCGAAACCGAGGAGTTCTTCCGCACCGCTGAACAGCAGGGCGAGCTGACGGCGTTGGAGCGGGAGTTCCTGCATGCCTGCACCGCGGCTCGGGCCCGCGCGCGGCGGCTGCGACACGCCGTGACCGGTGTGGTGCCGCTGCTGGTGTCGCTCGCGCTGGTGGCGGGTGCCGTCGCCTGGCAGCAGAGCCGGACCAGTGAGCAACGCCACCGGGAGGCGGTGGCCCGGCGGGTGGCCGCGGTGGCCGACAGCATGCGTGCCTCCGATCCGGTCACGGCGATGCGGCTGAGCGCGGCCGCATCAACGCTGAGCGGCACGATCGAGACCCGCGCGGCGCTGCTGGGCGCTCTGTCCCAGCGCGAACAGGACGTCTACGAGGTGCCGGGCGTGGAACCCATGGGCCGGACGTATCTGAGCGGGGACGGCCGCATCGCCGTCGTGGCGGGCGACCGTGTCGTACGGGCGTGGAGTGCCACCGAACACCGGCCGGCAGGACCGCCCCTCTCTCTCGACGACGAAACGGCGTTGGCTGTCAGCCCCGACGGCCACCGGTTGATCGCGACGTCGGGTGGCCGGGTCCGGCTGTGGAACCTGCGGACCGGGAAGCCCGTGGGCGCGCCCTTCGGCAGCGCCGAGGCGTTCTACTCTTTCGGGCCCGGTGGCCGCATGGTGCTCGGTGAGGGGGACACGGGCGGCATCACGCTCTGGGACACCGAACGTCGGCGGGTGACCTTCGAGCGGCGCGGGCCCGCCGTGACCTCGTGGGCCATCAGCCCGGACGACCGTCTGCTGGCCCTGTGCCCGGGCCGTCAGAGGCCCGTGCAGCTGTGGGACGTGGCCGCGCACCGGAAGCGGCCCGGCCCGTGGCCCCACGCACACCGACGAGCCGCGTGCGCGGAAGAGGCGTCGCTCCACTTCACCCCGGATGGCCGGGGCTTGATATCCCGGACAGCACATGGGCTGCGGGTGTGGGACATGGACAAGCAGCGGGAGCGGACCCGTATCCGGCACGAGGGGCTGCGGGAAGCGACCGTCAGCCCCGACGGCATGTTCGTCGCCGCCACCGACGGCAAGGAAATACTGCTGTGGCGGACGGAGGACCCCAAGAGGCCGGTCTTCCGTGTCCCGCTCACCAATGAGTCGGCCACCGAGCTGAGGTTCGACGTCCGCGCGGGAGTGATCCGCTACCTCAGCGAGCTGGGCCGCACCGATATCGCGGTGCGGACACTGTCCTACGGTGCCGCGCTGTCCGGGGGTTGGCACAAGATGCCCGCGGCCCAGGGCGGTTTCAGCGGGAACGGCGGGGTGTTGGCCCTTGAGCGGCGCGACAAGGACATCGCGCGGCTCGAGGTGCGGCGCGTCCCGGGCGGAAAGCTGATCTCCCGTACCCCTGCTGTTCAGTGTAAGGAAAGGCCCCTCTTCAGCGGCGACACGTGTCACGTCGCGCTCACCCTCAGCCCTGACGGCAGCGCCCTCGCCTCCGCGAGGATCACGCTCGACGCCACCGGCACACCCGGCGCGTCCGGGCCCGTCACGCTGTGGGACGTGCACAAGGCTTCCCGGTCCCGCTCGCTCGCCATGCCCTCTTCCTCCCGGGAGGATGCCCCGGTGGCGGGCCTCGCGTTCACCCCCGGCGGACGCTCCTTGCTGATCCGCCGGTGGGACGGCAAACCCACGGAGGCCTGGGACGTCTCACACGCTGTGCGGGCGAAGCAGACAGCCGCCGACCGCCTGGCCGCCAACTCCCGGAAGTCGCGGGGTCCCTGGAGTACGCGGGCGACCTGGGGATCGTCGGTCCGCAGTCCCCTGGCGGTACGCCCCGACGGGCGGCTCCTCGCAGCGCCGGGCCAGAACTCCGTCCTCCCCTCCGGCCGGACCGCGCCCAACGGGCTCCCCGCGGAAGAGACCACCGCGCTTGCCTTCAACCCGGATGGCAGGCACCTGGCGGCGGGCGCGGACAGCGGACGGGTCGTGCTCTGGGACGGCGCGGTGAAGCAGACCTTCGGAGCACTCGCGGGAACATACGACGCCGCCCGCGCACGGCCGGGCCCCGTTGACGCCGAGGCGGTCACGGCACTGGCCTACTCCCCCGACGGGACGACCCTGGCCGTCGGGGGCGAGCACGGCACGCTGCAACTCTGGGACGCCGCCTCCCGCCGACCGCTGGGAACCCCCCTGCCGACGCCGGGCGACGGCGTGCTCGCCCTCGCCTTCTCCCCGGACGGCCGCACGCTCCACACCGCCGGCCGGCACAGCGCCGTTCGCTCCGTCGCGGTGGACACCGAGCGGGTGATCACCTCCGTCTGCGCACGCGCCCACGGAGGTCTGTCCCGGGCCGACTGGCGGAAGTACATCCCTGAGATGCCCTATCGGGACGTCTGTGCGGGCCGTTGAAGCAGCGGTCGTCGTGGACGTGCTTGGCCGGTCGGATCTCATGGGTCCGCGCGAGCAAGCTTCCGCCGGCGTGCAGGATTCGGCGGCCGGCACGCACCTCATCGGTCAAGTGGTGAGGTCAGGCGTTTACATGGCCGGGGGCGGTAGCCCGCCGGGGTGCGGCATGATGTGCCGGCTGGTGTCCAGAGGTCGCCTGGAGACGGCGCAGCCACATGGATGTGGCTGCGAGCAGGCCGGCGAAGACCGCCAGGAAGAGCAGGGAGACCCACATCTGGCGGCTCCCGGGCTGAGTCCGCCCTGTCCAGAGGGAAGTGGCCGCCCACAGCAGGACGCCTCCCGTGTAAAAGACGCGAGTCCGGCGCAGCTGGCGTACGGCCCGCAGGGACATGAGGTGTTCAGTCTTCGGTGCCATGCCAGCCCCTGTACCCGCATTCCCACTCCTTACCGGGCACCCGGCAGAAAGATTAAGAGGACTCTCCGAGCCTTGAAGAGCCGGGCAGGCATCACGGTGCGGTGGAGGCCTGTGACGGGGAGCCGGGGAGCAGTGGACGCATGAACGTGCGCTCGTAGCGCAGTACGCAACCGCTCTCGTCTCTGATGGTGTCCGCCTCGATGAAGTCGGGGTCCTTGCCGAACAGGGCCCGGTATTCCTCGTACGCGGCGAGGCTGGGAAAGCTGAAGAGGGCGAGCGCCTTGTCACTGGCGCCTTCCGCGGGCAGGAAGTAGCCGTGGTGTTTGCCGCCGTGGCGGTCGACCAGTTTCATCCAGCGGCGCCCGAAGCGCTCGAACGCCTCGATCTCTGCTGGATCGATTACGTACTGGACCACGCAAGTAATCATCCTTCGAGGCTAGCGCTGGGACAGGCCCCGTGTCCGGTAGGTGCTGCGGCGGCGGCCGGTGCCGGGGGCCTCTCCTTTCTCGATGGCGCGGTGGCGGGCGTAGCTGTCGGCGTCGGCGATGTGGTCCGGCGCTGCCCAATTCAGTGGCAAGGGGTGGAAGCGCTGTACCTCGTACAGCCCGGTGTGATCGTGTGCGGGGGGTGTGGTGGAGCGTGGAGCGGTTGGGCGGTGTCGCTGGTCACCGACCTGGTGTCAGGCTCACGCCGCTACGGCCGCGGTCAGCGCGTCCTGCAGTAGAAATGCCGCCAGCGTGGCGAAGGTGACTCCGGCGACGACGTTCACCGTCACGGCCGTACGGTGGCCCCGCGCCAGTCCCTGGCCCAGCCGGCCGGCGCACAGGCCGATCGCGCTGTCCCAGAGGAAACCCGTCACCAGGAAGATCAGGCCGAGCGCCAGCAGCTGAAGCCACAGCGGGCCGTGCCCGGGGCTGGTGAACCGCGGCAGGAACGCCGCGAAGAACAGCACGGTCTTGGGGTTCAACAGATTGGTGAGGGCGGCCTGGCGCAGGACCTGACGCTCGGGCGGCGCCTCGGGAGCCTTCGTCGGCGGCTTCCTGGCCGAGCGGATCGTGGACACCGCGAGCCATCCCAGGTAGAGGCCGCCGACCAGTTCCACCCCGATGAGCGCGGCGGGCGTCGAGCGCAGCAGGACGGCCAGGCCGAGCGCGGCGGCCGTCACGTGCACGACCATGCCCAGCGCCATTCCGGTGGCGGAGACCAGACCGGCCCGCGGGCCCCGTTCCAGTGCCACGGCCATGATGTACGCGGCGTCAGGCCCTGGCGCGACGGTGATGATGGCGACCGCCGCCAGATAGGCCGGCAGCAAGGTGAGGTCCAGCATGACATCCTCCCGCGCCCGGATGAGGTGATACCCAACAAGTGAGTAACGCTTAAATACCCATCATTGCGTTACACGTCCGGCGTGGCCGCGAGCAACGCATAAGAGGTCGACAACGCGTTACGCTGCGATGTATGGCGGAACGCATGACGGTCACCTTCACGGAAATCTCCCTCCAGGCACTGACGGACCTCGTCAACGGCTGGGGCACGCTGCCACGTGAGGGAGACGGCCGGGGGGATGCTCCGCACCGGCCCGTCTCCGACATCGCGCCGCACCTCGGCCTGCCCGCGCGAGTGAGCGCCGGGCTGGCCCCGGAGGCGCTCGCCCATGCGGCGGACCGCCTGCACCCGGTCTTCTCCGCCCCGGACGCCGAGGCGTGCGCCAGGCACCTGACGCGTCTGCTGGCGGACAGCGGCGTCCGCCCTGTCGTGGGGGCCGAGCACGACGGCGCACTGAGGGCCGCATGGAGCGTCGACGACGCCGATCAGGCCCTGGTCGCGACAGCCGCGATCGCCCTACGCCAGTACCTCGCCGCCCACGGCTTCGCCCGCATCGGCGTCTGCACGGCCGGTAACTGCGCCGACGTCTACCTCGACCAGTCGCCCGGCGGTCGGCGCCGGTTCTGCTCGGTGACCTGCCAGAACCGCACCCGCGTCGCGGCCTTCCGCAGCCGCAGGGCGGGCGCCGGCTGAGTCTCAGGATGGGCACCCACGGGGTTCACGCTGTCGCGGTGACGGGCCCCTGTGGTGGGCGGTGCGGCTGTACTGAGGAGGAGCGGGACGCATTGACGTACGCGCAGGTACAGGCCGCCCCGGGGCACTGCTGCGACGAGACCGGGGCTGCGGTCCTTACTCCTGCAGCGTTCAGCTCACTCAGCGGCTGTGCCTAACAGGCGATCTGTGACTTTCCGCAATGAACAATGGCCAAGTGCGGTTGTCGATCACAGCGCCACGAAGTGTCGACGGAAGTGACACAATCAGGCGCTCCATCCTCGGCTGTCGGAGCCGCCTGTCTCACGGCTGCGACCGTCGGCGGCCGCCTCGCTCCCGGCCTGGTGACGTTCGGAAGCCGGGTGGTCTGCAGTGTTGTCCTGGTGCTGCTGAGACGCCGGAGCAAGACCTGTCAGGGCGTCACGGCGAAGGCGCCCGACGAGCGCTTCGCCCGGATCGGGGCGTGGGCGTGGGCGTGGGCCGGCACGGGCATCGTGCTTGCCGTGGGGAATCTCAGCGCCTTCACCGGTGAACTGGCATCCTGCCTGCACCTGTCCTATGAATGGCTGCCACGGGCCCACGCCGACCATTCCTAGGAGGAGAGGAGCTGACTCCCGGGGATTGCACACCGGGACACCGCCGAGCTGATCGACGGGTCCACGATGGCGCCGGCTAGGGCGGGCTCACGGGACCGGCACCGGAGCCGGGGCAGGCACCGCTCGACCGACTGACGGGCGGTCCACGAATCCTGCACGATTTCGCCTGGACAGCCACTGCGTTGAGCTTGTGCTTTACCCACCGGGCCGTGAGTGCCTGAGCCGCGCGGCGACCTTCGCGCCGACGCCATGGCCGACCTTGCTCGGACCGCTCACACCAGCGGATCATGGTCAGATGAGACCCGAAGTCCAAGCTTTCGTAGCCGGCGGCCCGCTACCCGACTGGGACACCGATGAGGGCGGGATCGAACGACGCGTACAGGAACTCGCAGCCATCTCCGAGCCCGTCACGGCTGACGAAGCGCAGGCCCTGGCAAGATGCTTTGGCCCGGATGACTGCTATGGCGTTGCCTGGACACTGCTGCACCTCATAGAGACCGGTCCCGGCCCGCTACCTGCAGTACAGCCGCCTGGTCCGGACGCCGACGCATGGCACCACACACTCTGGAACCGGTGGGGAAACCCAGAGGCACCCGACGACGGCTCGGCGAGGTGAAGTGCAGGCCCGCACACCGCTCCGACGTGCGGTGCCGCGCGGCGATATCCGCAGAGTGTTGTGGAAGGTCGTGATCACACGGCCTAAGTGGTCCGGTGGCCTCTTCGGCGTTGTCCTCCTCCGACCGCGCCGAAGCGGCCGTCCGGCCCTTCTGCGGTGCGGGACGAGCAATGCGATGCCCAGGTAGGCGCCGTCGGCGATGACCGTCCTCGCGGCTGCCGCGCCCGGCAGATCCGCGACTTTCGCCATATGTGGGTGTCGGCCTTGTCCCCCGGCGCTCGGCAGGGCAGCCGGTCCGCGTCGGCGACCGGCCGCGGGACCCCGCCTCCAGCGCCAGCAGCGGTCCAAGGCGCGGGATGACCCGGCAGGCCGTAACCGGCTCCACCAAGTCAGCCCTCAACACCACGCCCGTACACGTACACGGCAAAGGCCCGACACCGCGCCTCCCGCAACACCCTCTAGTTGGGTTCCCAATTGCCGTCGGTGGTCAGGACCGCTGAGGTGGAGGACACCTGGAAGCCGTCCGGGGCGGACTGGATGCAGCCACCGGAGCACTGCAAAGTGACGGTGCCGGGCTCCGGGAGAGAGGACACCTGGAAGCCGTCCGAGGCGGACTGGGCGCAGCCACCGGAGCACCGGGGAGTGAGTTCGGTCGCCTGGGCGGTGGCCGCCGGGCCGATGAGGAGTACCGTAGCCACGCCGCCCACGGTCAGCAGGCCTGCGGCCCAGCGAGGGGTCCAGTTCATGTCTTTTCCCTTCTGATCATTCCGGATGGAACTCTGCGCGGCGAGCCGCACGCGATCAATCCTTAGACCTCTACGTACGACCACGATGGCGGATCTCAGTGACGGTGACGTCTTCATCTCGTCGTCATACCGCCACAAGCTGCGGTCGTGGAGCGCGACGGTCGAGGTGTCGACTTCCGCCCCTCGGAACGCTCCGCTACTCGCCCGAGACCTCGTGCAGGGCGACCGCGATCCTGTCCTTCGCCGCGGCAACAAGCGGAACCCTGCGCCAAGTCTCCTCGGGTCAGACAGCCCCGGTGGCGGCCGTGCCAAAGACACTGTCGAACAGGCGGGCGCAATGGGTGCTGACGAGGTGGTAGGCACCGCCTGTGCGGTTGCGATGGGAGGGCTGGGGGGGCTTCCGAATGCCTCAAACAGGCCGGTGTGAGCCGGCGGGTTCGTACTCCACCGTCTCCTGCCCGCATCCGGCGGCCAGATCCCGCAGCGCCTGCCGTTCGGCCTTGTCGGCAGCCAAGCCCCAGCGGAGCTTTGTCGCCACCCAGTGGGTGGTGTGGGTACAGCGGGCATCGGCGAGCAGCGGCTGCCATTCGGCCGGGTCCCGGTCGGCCTTCGAGCGGTTGCTGCGCGCGGTCACGGCGACCAGTGACCGGTCGTCGCCGAGGTCGTTGGCGTAGGCTGTGCGGCGCTCCGCGCTCCACGTGCCGGCGCCGGAGTCCCAGGCCTCGGCGAGCGGCACCATGTGGGCGACGTCCAAGTCGCGGGAGTGTGTGAGAGTCTCGCCGTCGTAGTAGGAGAACCACTGCCCTGCGGTGACCTTGCAGCCCGCTGCTACGGCCGCCGGGGTACGGGACTCGGCGATGAGGACCTCCTCGCGGGTGTCACACCCATCGCGGTCCTCGTCGGTCCAGAGGTGGAACCGGGAGCGCGCGTACCCCTCCCGCGACTCCGCCGCCGTCGGCAGGGCGGCAACCGCCTGCTTCAACGTCATGGGGAGCGCGACCGGGTCGGCGTCGGCGGCCGAAGTCGGAGACGACGTTGTGAGGGGCAGAGTGAGCAAGGCTGCGGCCAGGGCCGCACGCATACAGGTAGTGATCACAACCTGGTCATACCGGGGCCCGCCGACCGCCGGGAGCGGTTCGGGTGGACTGCCACCCGTACGAGCGCAAAGGTCGTACCGGCTGTGTCAGGACAATGCCGGATACGACCGGCTCGCCGATGGCACGGCGGACGGGAACAAACGCTCCTCCCATGCGGCGATATCGGAACCGACCAGCGAAAGCCAGGAGTTGGAGCGGCTTCCCCTCCCGGGCCATACATAAGCCCTGGCAGATCATCGCCCAGATCGACCACGTCCTTACGGCGACGGGACAAGGACGCGGTGTCCAGGATTCCGGGGAGGCGTTGTGGGACTGTCCCTGTTGGAGCCGTGCTGGGCGCCGCCCACACCGTTGAGCTGCCCTTCGTCTTCGGCGTGACCGGTCTGCCCGAGTTGTACGGCGAGGGCGTCCTCGGCCCCGTACCGGCACCGGCCGAGGCGGCCGCAATGGCCGCGCTGTCCGAGCACGTGCGCGGGGTCTGACTCCGGTTCGCCAGGACGGGCGCCCCGGGCTGGGAGGCGTACGACGGGGAAGGCGGGACGGTCATGCGCGTCGGCGGCGACCGAAACGTAAGCCAGGCCCATAGGCCCGCGAGCGTACGGCGACTTTGCCGATCCCCCCTCGCGTAGGCCCGACACTCACTGGTAGAACCGGGTGAAGCCCCGGAGGATTTCCAGACCCTCGGTCCGGAATTCCAGGTGAGCCTGCCGATTCTCCCCAGCCGTGATGCGCGACTGGAGTGACGCCGCCGAGGAGTGAAGCCGCCGCTCAGGAGGAAGGGCAGAAGATGCTCTCCACGGCGTTGCCGATATCGAGCTGTACAGCGCCGGGCTTGACGCTCAGGGTGAACGACAACGCGAGCTGGCGACGGCCGTCCGCCGAGTAGAAGGTCATGGCTACGGAGCCAGGGGCCAACCCGCCCGTGATGGAGAAGTCATCGCTGCAACTGCTATTGCTGTTGCTGTTGCTGTTGCCTCGGAGGTGTGCCGCGGCGGTCGGCCGGTCGGTCAGGATGCGCTGGAGTTCCGGCGGCAGCAGCTTGCCCTGAGAGAGGGCCCGGTTGAAGGCGCTCACGTCGTGTGCGGTGGAGACCACTCCACCGGCCCCCGCCCCCGCGAGGCCGGCGTTGTACCGGTCCACGTCGCGCGGCCTGCCATCGGCGTCGGGGTAGTAGCCGTGGCCGTGCCGCCCCTTGACGCCGTCCGGCGGCTTGACCATCAAGTAGCTCCTGGTCATCCCGAGCGGCTCGAAGAGGCGCGTGCGCAGCTCGGAGGCCAGATCATGGCCGGTCACCCTCTCGATGATCATGCCGAGAAGGGTGTAGTTGGTGTTGGAGTAGGCCCACTTCTCGCCCGGCTCCCCGGTCCGGGGTCGATCGCGGCTCCACCGCACCAGGTCCAGCGGCCGGTAGGGGGTCGTAAAGTCGAACACGTCGAACGAAGGCTCCCCCTCGCTCCCGTCCGGGTTCGGCTTCTCCGCGTACCAGTCAGGAATCCCGGAAGTGTGCCGGATCATCTGCCGTACCGTGATCTGGTCGGCCCGCGTCACCAGATCCTTCTCCACCACCTCCGGCAGCAGCTCACCGAGCTTGTCGTCCACCCCCAACTCGCCTTCTTCGACCAGTTTCAGTAGCACGGTGGCCACCATCTGCTTGGTCTGGGACCAGATCCGGAAGCGGGCGTCCGCGGGTATCCTCCCGCCCTCGCCGCCCAACAGCCGGGATCCCGCACTGCCCAGCCCGAGGGACTTACCGTCGACGTAGGCCCCGCCCACGACCCCAACGACCCCGGGAATCCTGGCCAGTTCCTCCGTCGCCTTCTGCACGTTCCCACCACTCCGGGTCGGGGCGGCGTTGGCGGTAGCGGTGGCGGGCCCGGTGTGAACCATCATCAGCATGGCGACACCGGCCGCCAGCACGGCCTTCCCGAACCCCGGACGAGCGTTCACACATAACACGGCACATGCCCTCTCATGAGCACCTTCCGAAACCAGAGAGCCCCACGCCCTCGGCCCGACCTCTGTGATCCGTGCCTCCATGGAAACAGGGGAGGGTCACGGTGATGTATGCGTTTCTCGATACGCCGGTACCGGATCAACCAGCCGACCGTATGTACGCCGCCTCAGGCATACCGCCCCGAATCCCGGGCACCAGCACCTCAGACAGCTCGGCTCCCCCCTTCCGAGCACGCCGGCCCCGCCCCCCCGGGTGGGGGGGCCGCCTGTCCTCCCCCCGCCGCCGAGAACGCATGGGCGACGCACCGTGTGCTGCCTCACAGACAGGGACCGCGGTGTGACGTGAGGCAGACGGGCACCGTCTGGGAGGACATGAACGACATGACTGACGAAGACATCGTCCGTGCGGTACGCGGCATCGCCGCCATGGAGTCTTCCCGCAACGTGCTGGCCGATCGCGTCACAGCACTTCGCACCGCCACGGCCGCCGACGACCTGGCCGAACGTGACCGCTGCGGCAATGCCATGGCCGATGCCGACACCCGGATCCTGCTCGAGTCCATCGAGGTACTCGACCGACTCGGAATGACGGCCGCGGCCATGGCCTGCACTCACGTTGCCCAGGAAGAAGGCATCCTGCCACCCCCCACTGACCCCGCACGGCCGCCCTGCCCGGGCCGGGGTTGCCTCTAGGAGGGCGAGCGCTGGAGGCGCAGCGCGTGCTGGTCGTGACGGAGGACGTACTCGCCCTCGCGGTTGCGCAGGTGCTCTCGGACATACGCCTCGACGGCCTCCCGCCTGGGAGCAGGCGTACCGGGGATGCTGAGGTGGAAAGCGGCGGTGGCGACGGTCTCGTCCAAGTCGCTGCTGCGGTAGGAGGCGGGCACGGTGTCCAGTTCGATGCCGCTGATCAGGCCGGGTGGCAGCGCGGCCAGCTCATCCGCCAGTTCTCTCAGATCGAACCGGGCTCCGGTGAAGTGCCGCACCATGCGCATGCAGGCCTCATCGGGATTCTGCAACAGTACGAGCAGCAGACCGCCGGGCGCCAGCCACCGCATGATGCGTGACACCGTCGCCACCCATTGGGTGCGCGGAACGTAATACAGGACGTGGGAGAGCAAGGCCAGGTCGGCCCGCGCCTTGATCCTGGCCTCCATGACGGGTTCGCCCACCACCTCGGCCTGCGGGCACGCCCGTTGCAGAACACGCCGCATCGGCTCGCTGGGCTCGATACAGACAGTCCGTTCGAAGTACGGGGCGAGGTATCGCGTCGTCGTGCCGTCGGCGGACCCCACGTCCAGGAACACCTGCCGGGCGTGAAGCCGCCCCACCATGTCGCGCAGGTATGCGTGCGTATTGCTCTTCTCATCCGTCCCGGCGAGAAAACGTGTGAAAGCCTGCCGGTAGGCGTCCTCCTCCGTGCGCAGCGTTCCCGCTTCCACTGGCTTCTGCGGTTCCACGTCCGTGGTCCTTTCGCCACCTGTACCTGCAGCCGGTGCCGGTCTGGCACGGGGGCCGACGATTTTCGCTACGAAGGTGTCATGACCCGACCGCTCGCCGGATGAGCGGCACTCGCCGACGTGCAGCGGCATGGGGCGCACTGGGGCGAAAGCACACGGTACGGCGTACGCTCCCCCACCAGCCGCTCACGGCTCCCCAACGCGTCGGCCGCGCCCCGCACAGGGCCGGCCCGGCCTGGTTGTGGCCCGCAACCGCCCGGTTTCTGCCCCGGCCCAGTTCCTCACCCACCCACCCGCCCGACCGACTCAGAGTCCTGTGGTAAGCGCTGCCGAGGCCCTGAAAGCGGCAGCCACAGCGGCCGGGCAGGTCCGCGCTGCCCGGCTACTGCCGCCGGACAGCAGGGCAGCGCCAGGCGGTGCGGAGGATCTCGTCGCGGGCGCCGTAGTGCACGGTGCCTCTCCGGCCGCCCGAGCCGGAGGGCTGATGCACACCCCGTGCCCTGCCGCAGGCAGCATCTGTCCGGAAGAAGATGAGCATAGTGGTGCGGAACCGGGGCAGAGGATGGATGTAAGACCCAAGTGGATTCGGTGAAAGGGAGCTTCCGATGCTGATGGCGCACCCGGCAGTGCTGAAGGATCTGGTCGAGCAGTACGAGACACTGCGGGCCCTGCACGCCGAGAACGGCACCGCCGAGGCGCGGCAGCGCATGAACGACGTCGAATACACCCTGTGCGTGTCGACCGGTACGCGCGACATCGACGCGGCCCTCATCGCCGCGCGCCACCGGCTGCCTGGCGCTCGCGTGGAGGACGACTCGCTCCTCATCGCCTGATCATCTGGGGGCGATGTGCGGGCGGTGGGGCCGCTGAGGCACGTCCTGCGAGGTCCGCCCACTCGTGCCGAGCTGCCCGCACACACCACTGCCCCACGACCACACGGTGCCGTCCTCTACGGCCCGTGGAGATCTCTTCCTCCTCGGCCCGGTTCGGCCCGGTCACGGCCCCGGGCGACCGGCGGTCCCCGCTGCCCGCGTCGCCCAATTGGCCGGCGTCCTCCGCCCCTCACGTCATGACGTCGGGCTCCGAAGCGGCCTGTACTGCTCCTGCGGTCATCGGCCCGGCCAGCACGGTCAACCCCATAACACCGCCACCGCCACCCACCGCTCCCTGGGCGCGCCACGAGCGGGCAGGCGACTGGAGCTGACGCACCGAACAGTCCGTTACACGGCGGGGTGCGGCTTCTGCTTACCGAGGGGACAGGCGGACGCCGCCAGGGGAGCGAGAGTGGATGCCCCGGTCGGCGCTCCGAGCTGGTCCAGGATTTCGACGGAGAGCAGGTCCGCTTTGCCCTTGAAGGCGTCCGCGATCGCCGGATCGGTGGGGAAGACCGTCTCGGCCGAGACGTTGTCCTGAACGATCCGGGCGAGGTTGTCCAGAGCCACGAAGACGGGGTCGCGGGGAACCTCGGCCGTCGACAGGTCAATCAGGTGCGTGGCGACCTTCGCCGGGTTCATGCATCGCCTGATGATGATCGATGCCTGGTTCAGCTCCGACGTCGTCCAGATCGACAGCACGACGGTATACAGGTTCTCCCATGCCTTTTCTCCGACCAGGTCCCGCCACGAGCGCATGAGCCCTTCCACACCCGAGATCTGCGCGGCGGCCGCATACGTCATGTTCGTGCGGATACTGGGGTAGGTCTTGGACGAGAACTCCTGGAGCGAGGCCATGTCGAAGGTCCCGCTGCTGACGCAATCACGGATGATTTGGAGCGCTTCATCGAGGATCTGCCCGCAGGAAAACTCCAGTTGACGGGGCAGGTTGGCCTTTCCGAGCTGGCTGCGTGCGGTGGTGAGCGTGGCAGCGTAACTCTGGAGCGGGCCGCTCCAGCCGTCTGACCGAGGTCCCGCAAAGGCGACCATGTCCAGGTCATGGGGGTCGATGCGGCAGGCGTTGGGGAGGTGGGGCACCCTGTCGCTCAGATACGCGGCAAGGATCGAGAAAATGCCTTGGGGTACGTGGCTGATCGACTTCGCCAGCTCGAACAGCTCGGGCACCGGCCTGACGGACTGCTGGGGGTTTCCGTCACGGACAAGAGTGAATTTGCCACCGGTGGCGTCGTTTTGGACCACGATCACGGGACTCAGACGACGGATCATCTCGGACTTGAGTGCGGCATAACTCGCGCGCATCCCCGCGTTGACCTCTCGGATCGCGTCACGCGCCTTCACCTCGGTGTCTGTCCCAGCCCCATCTTCAGCCGTGGCGGCCAAGGCCGACGGGGGCACGCCGAACAACGCTGCCGCACCGGCCGCCGAAACTCCGTCGATGAATCCTCTGCGTGTGACCATTTCCTATCCTCTCACCCTGCGTCGCGCTGGAGGAGATGCGCGCGGCGGGCGCAGATCACTTCACGCCGCTTCGGCGACCAACGGCCAGCAGTCAGCTTCCCAGCAAGACCACCGGCGAGCGGCACGCCGCGCGTCGGTGTGCCGACATGTGTCTGTGAACGCTGCCATTCCTCGCCCGCATGACCAGCAGGGCAGCCGCCTACTGCTTGGCACTGCGCCCGCGTGGCCGGCGCGGTCGGCGAACCCGGGCCCCCAAAGACCGCCACGCCCTTCGGCGCGAACGCGCCAGTGCAGGGTCGGCTCACACCTTGGTGATCTGATCTCGGAGATACGTCAGCCACAGGCAGAAGAGGGCTACTCGCCTCTGCAGTGCGAGACATCGCAGCCGTGGAGACTTCCCAGCGGATGCGTAGGCGGCGGAAGCCGTGGAGCCAGGCGGTTGCGCGCTCGACGACGTAACGGAAGATGCCCGGACCGGTCCGCGTCGGCGCGGTCTGTCGGCCCGGCCCGCGACGACGGGAATCCTGTCGAGCAGCGGCTAGGGCCTGTATCGAAAGTCCCGCCTGCCTCGCTCGGCGCCGATCTTGGCTTTCAGTCGTTCTGGAACGAAGGCCGCCCACTTCTTCACAGGAAACGCATAAGTAACTCCCTTTCACCACACGCGAGTTGCACCCGCCAGACCCGTAAGTCCCGTCAGGCGCTTTCGAGCCGTACGGAACTGGACCCTTGTTCGCCGCTTGGCCCGGACCTACGGTGATCGCCGTGCTGACGGACCTCCACCATTCCGTCACGAAACTTTCACTCAGCGGCCGGGGTCAAGTGCCGCTGCGGGAGGGGCCCAGCGACGACCGACGCCGGGACCGCCTCACGGATGACTCCCGGCCGCGTTCCTCATGACGGGGGGACGCACTCATGCGTTCCAGGTCGCCAGGTTTCCTGTTACCGAGACCGGGAAAGTCCGGGTTCCTCGCCCGGACGGTCCTGCTCCTCACCACCGTGGCGGTGCTGCTCACGCTCGCCGTCCACCCGGATCTGCTGAACCGGCTCGCCGGAGCGGGTGCGGCCGCCGGCGACGACAGACCGTACGACTGGAGCCAGGACACCGCCGCCGAGCAACTGCGGCAGGACCAGTGTCTGATGACCGAAGTGCTGCGCCTCGGCGGGCCCGCCATGGCGGGCGTCGCGCAGAGCGGCCTCGATCAGGACCCCGACCGGCTGCACGCGCTGGCCAACCGGGAACACTGGGAGAACACCCCGCTCGCGACGGCGTACGCCACCGACCAGAAGGACTACGACAAGCAGGAAGAGGCCCTGTACGCCGACCGCGGGACGTGGCAGGAGCCCTTGGAAGGTCTCGCCACACCGGCGGGGTTCTCCGTGACCGGCTTCTACTGGCCGCCGGGAACCTCCGGGAACGACGGAGAGCCCTTCGACTCCCAGACCGGTCTGACGAAGTGGATCAGTGACCGGTTCTGGCAGGACGACGCCGACTTCTACGAGGACACCACCCCGTCGGCCGACAAGACGACCGTCAAGGCGGTCAAGGAGCTCGGCGCCCCGCTCTACAAGCAGGACCCGGATCCCGGCCTGCCGCGGGACGAGCGTGATCGCGCCTATGCCGAACAGGAGGCGTTCGAGCACCTGACCGACGGGGTGCTGGAGGAGCCGATGGGCGCGGACGACGCCCGTCTCTTCCTGGCCTCCGGAGGCTTTCCCCGGCTGGCGCCGGAGCCGGGCACAGCGGAGTTCCGCATCGCGGTCGAGGACATGAAGAGCCGGTTCGCCACGTGCGCGTGGCGCGACGCGATCGACCCGAGCCAGGTCCTCGGCGGGGTCTCGGACACCGCGACGCAGGAGTGGCAGCAGGAGATCGCCTCCCAGGCGGTCCAGCGCAACCAGATCCTGGACGCGAACAAGGACGCCACGAACGCGCTGACCGAGGGTGCCAAGACGCTCAGCAAGCTCATCGGCTACTCGTGGACGGCGGATCGCCTGGCCCGCTGGCAGGACTACTGGTCCCCCGGAGGAGTGGGAACGGTCGGCGACAAGCCGGCGGTCATCGAGGTGCACGCCGCACGGGGCAAGTGCCTCGACGTGCAGGGTTCCGGGAAGACCGACGGCACCCCGGTGCAGATCTACACCTGCAACGGCAGCGCGGCGCAGAAGTGGCTGGTCCACGGCGACGACAACGGGCTGCGCCTGGAGAACGCCAACTCCAGCAAGTGCCTCGACGTCGACAACAACACTGCGGCCAACGGCACGGTCATCCAGATCTGGACGTGCAAAAGCGGCCCGGCGCAGACGTGGGAGTACAACCTGAACGCCACCACGGCGCTGAAGAACGCCGGGACGGGCAAGTGCCTGAGTCTGCCCAAGTACGACAACGGTCACAACGCGCAGTTGGGCGCGTGCAACGGCTCCGGCCCGCAGCAGTTCGACATCAAGCCGTCCGGTTACGCGGGAGACGTGCCGCCGAAGGTCCAGTTCAACCAGGCCGCCGCGGGCATGGCGAAGACGCGTAGCAAGGCCAGGGTGAACCTTGAGTTCCTCAAGGCGCAGGCCGCCAAGGCGAAGAAGGCGGCAGCCAGTTCCGACACCGCCGAACAGGCGGCCTACCAGGTCGCGGACACAGCCGGCGCCCCGCGTGGCCGCGGTCTCCTCGTCGGGCAGCAGAAGGCCCAGGTCACCCACGGAGCGGCCGCCGCGCTCGACGCCATGGTCAAGGCCGGCGAGACCGCCGAAGCCGCCACCCGCGCCTCGGGCGGCGACAGCAAGACCATCGCACAGCGCGCGCTGGCCCAGACGGCGCAGACGAAGACGGAGTTCCGCAAGGAAGCGGCACATGTCGCGGAGTTGCAGGCCAAGGCCGCCCGGGACGCGGCGAAGGTCCACCGGGACAACGCCAAGGAGGACAGGGAGACCGCCGAGGCCAAGCTCGCCGAGACCGAGAAGGCCGAAGGGGAAGCGAAGGCCGCCGCGGCGGACGCGCACGCCAAGCGACTCGCCGCCGAGGCCGAGGAGAAGACGGCCAAGGCGGAGAAGGAGACCGCCGCCGCCAAGCAGGCCGAGGCCAAGGAGCACAAGACCAAGGCACAAGGCCACGCGGCCACGGCGAAGAAGGCCAAGGAGGACGCCGAAGGCGCCGAGGCCACCGCCCAGTCGAAGAGAGACGACGCCAAGAAGTCCAGCGACAAGGCGCGCGACCTGCGCGACGACGCGTGGGACGCCGAGCAGAAGGCCGACAGCGCCCGCGCCAAGGCGGACGCCAAACAGGCCCACGCCCGGTCACTGGACGCGGGAGACGCGGCAGACGACGCCCGCGCGGCGGCCGACAAGGCGGACAAGCACGCCACCGAGGCGGAGACCGCGGCGAAGAAGGCGCGCTCCGAGGCTGATGCCGCCACCCGTGCGGCGGCCGAGGCGGATGCCGCGGCCACCCGCTCCGAGGCCGCGGCCAACAGAGCCCGCGCGCACGCGGACGACGCGCAAGCGGCGAAGCTCAAAGCCGACGCGGCCGTCAAGAAGGCCACCAGCTCCGCCGCCGACGCCATCCAGGCGGCCAAGGACGCCGCCTACGAGGCCGACCAGGCCGTGAGGGAGGCCGACAAGGCCGAGCAGCTCGCCAAGACCGCCAAATCCCACGCGGACGAGGCGAGCAAACAGTCCGCCAAGGCCCGCGCCGCATCGGTGAAGGCCGCCGGGTACGCGCATGTCACCGCCGGGGCCGCCGTCGACGCCGGAAAAGCCGCCGTGCAGGTGGCCCAGCCGGCCAACGACGCGATCCAGATCGGCTCGCCCTACACCGACACCGACAGCGCCGCTTCCCTGGTGGTGCTGACGGGACAGGGCTCGAAGACGATCGCCGAACAGCAGCAGGCCGTCGCCGACGCCCACGCCAAGAACGCCGATGAGGAGGCCAAGGCCGCCAAGGCCATCGCCGACAAGGCGCAGGACGACACGAAGGCGGCCTACCAGCACGCCGCCAACGCCGCCGGCTACGCGGCCACCGCGCGCGGCTACGCCAAGGAAGCCCTCGGCCACTCGGCAGCCGCCGCCAAGGCAGCCACGAAGGCCGCGCAGTCCCTGGCCCGCACGGTCGAGTACGGCAAGCAGGCCACCGCGGACGCCGAGGCGGCCGACAAGGCGGCGGGCCGGGCCGAAGGCTATGCCAAGGACGCCCGCGATTCCGCCGACGAAGCCGCCCTCGACGCACAAGCGGCCAGGGACGCGGCAGACGCCGCCGAACAGGACGCCAAGGACGCCCGTGCCGCGGCCGACCGTGCCGACGAGGCGGCGACCGAGGCCGAGCAGTACGCCAAGGACGCGGAGAAGTACGCCCAAGAAGCGCAGGAAGCCTCGGACTCCGCACAGCGCAAGGAGGCCAACAAGCAGATCGAGACCGGAACGGTCCCGGATGAAGCTGGCGTATCCATCGGCGGCATGTTCTACGTCATCAACCGCGTAGAAAAAGTCGGCGACATGAAGGTCCTGAAGAAGACGGAGGGCTGCGACGGCTGGTGGGACCAGCTCTTCTACGACGGCGACTGCACGATCACCGGGAAAATCGGATACAAGGCCGACCTCGACCTGTTCCTCTGCACCGCCGAAGGCGTGGACGCGATGAAGTGGGGCTGCCCCGCCGATTCGACGGTGTATCTGGGAGAGCACTCGACCAAGGCACTGTCCACCGAGGTCACACACAACATCACGATCGCGGAGTACCAGAAGAGCGTCGACCCGATCGACATCCTCTTCGGGAGCTGGATCAGATGCGTCCAGAAGATCCTCCCCGGTGGTGAGAAGGGGAGCTTGGGCGGTTGCGCCTGGGCGGCCGTGGATGTCGCAACCTTGTTCGCGGGCAAGATTCTCCGGCCCATCGCCGACGCTGTCAGGTCGTTGGACGCCGCAGTCAGGACCGGCATCGGCATCACCGACGCCTTCAAGGCGCTGCGTACGGTCGGTCTGGCCGACGACGTCGTCGCCCGCATCGGGTACCGGGCACTGGACGAGTTTGCCAAGTTCTGCACCAAGAGGACGCCCCGTAGGCTCCTGACCGCACCGGCATCCGTGCCCGGTGCGGGATGCGGTGGCCTGATCCGCTACAACAGCGACGAGCTGAGCCGCATGGCCTACCACTACAGGACCGAGAACGGCTACTTCGGAGCGCAGCACAATGTCGCCGTCGCCAAGGTGCCGGGGTGGAACGACCCTAAGACCGGAGACCTCGTGGTCGCGAACAGCAAGTTTTCCGGTCACTCGGAGACAGAGATCCTGGACAAGCTGAAGGCAAAGGGATTCGACCCCAAGCAGATCACCGCTCTCTACACTGAGCGCTCACCCTGTGGGAGTTGCGCCTCCGAACTGGCCGCCGCTCTCAAAGAGGGCACACCGGTCACCTGGTCGGTCCCATACCTCCCCGGCATGGAGAGCGGCGCGAAGCAACTGCTGGCTGAATACGTCAAGCGAGCTGGCGGGGGGCGTTCGGCGCGCTCCCTGGCAGGCCAACAACAGGAAGGGAAGTGAATGACGTATGGCCGAGTACGAATTTGATCTGCCGTTGAAATCCTCACCGGAGATCCTCGCTGAACGCGACAAGCTGGCCGATGAGGCTTGCCGAGCACTGACCCAAGCCGGAATTCCCGTTCATCGGGTTGAACTTGGGGGTGGGCCTGAAGGCAGGCCTGGGGCGGAGGTTCACATGGAAGCCACCCCCGGCGGCCGAGTGGTGGTGGACTGGAACACGGGGGTAGAACTGACGACTGCTGCCGTAAAACTTCTGGAGGGCGCTCTTCTGGAGGGCGGAAGATTCGATCCTGCGAATCAGCCTTTCGCTCTTCGCCATCACTCAACCGTCCGCGTACATATGCGGGACGCCCTTCTTGGAATCCTCACTTCGGCGGGTTTCGACGTGGAAGTGGCAGACGAGGACGACTACGGGGCTCCGGTCCTTTTCGTGAACAGCTTCCGGCGGCCCTGATTAGGCCGCAAGGTCACCTCCTTGCTGAATGAACTGCCGGGTGTGCCCCACTGCTATTTGGCAGGGGGCACACCCCTTGTCCGGTGACGGCGAGAACGTCGGCGTCAGCCGTGTTCGGCCCGGCGCCGGTCGCGGTCGATGATCGGCCGAGTCCGGCTTCAGCCGGTGAGCAGGCATCTCGGGCAAGCAAGTACCTTTCGTCTCATGGCTGTTGACCAAGACGTCGAGGGAGTCGGGGGAGCCGAGAGAGCCAAGGAAGCCGCGAGAGCGGGGGCAGGCGTGCGGCTGCGGCCACCGCGCCACCCCCTGGACCGCCGTGCCGTCGCCTAGGCCGTGTATCGAAAGTGGATCTTGAGGTGTGAATGATCACGGTTCATGGGTCGGGGAGATCTCACGGGTGAACAGGGGACGGTGTTAGAGCCGTTGTTGCCTACGGGGGAGGAAGGCAGGGCGACCGCCCGTCTGGTCCCGGCGTCAGCTGATCGACGGCATACGGTTCCGAATCAGGACCGGTGTGCCGTGGCGGGACGTGCCCGTCCAGTACGGACCGTGGGGCCGGATCTACGACTTGTTCCGCCGCTGGCAGCGGGACGGCACCTGACACCGAGTCCTCACCCGGCTCCAGTCCCTGGCCGACGCCAAGGGCGTGATCACGTGGGACCTCAGCATCGACTCCACCGTGTGCCGCGCTCATCAGCATGCGGCCGGGGCACGCAAGCAGGGTGACCTGCAAAAGGAACCGCCGGGCGGTGTCTTCACCGAGCCCGGAGATCACGGACTGGGGCGCTCACGCGGCGGGTTCACCACCAAACTGCACCTGGCCGTCGAGCAGGGACAGAAGCCCATGTCGATCGTGATCACAGCCGGGCAGCGTGGGGACTCCCCGCAATTCGAGCCCGTGCTGGAGAAAATCCGGGTGCGTCGCGCCGGGGCCGGCAGACCCCGCACCCGACCGAACCGGGTGCGGGCCGACAAGGCGTACGCCTCCCTCAAGAACCGCGCCTACCTGCGTCGACGGGGTATCCGCTGCACCATCCCGGACAAGGCCGACCAGGCCCGCAACCGCAAGAAGCGCGGCTCCCGCGGCGGCCGGCCGCCGAAGTTCGACCCGGTCGATTACCGCGAGCGTCACGCAGTCGAGTGCGGAATCAATCGCCTCAAGAGGCACCGCGCCGTGGCCACGAGATACGACAAGCTGGCGGTCCGCTACGAGGCGGCCGTTCTTATCGCAGCCATCAACGAGTGACTATGATCGAAGTATTGGGAGTACACGCTGGGCGCTACGATGCGGGCCATGGAGTGTTTTGACGCCCGGCGTACACGTCGCTGAGGAGCCCGTCTCACCGCCGATTCTGTGGCAGGGGGCGGGCTGCACGATGTCCGTGTTCCGCCCCGGGTATCAAGCCCTCGGCCTGAGAGGCACACTTCCGTGCTCATCCGCGCATTCACCCAGCACGACCTGGCACCACTCACCGAACTGACCATCGACACGTTCCGGCCCTTCTATGAGGAATCCCTTCCGCCCCTTGATGGGCGAGGCCGTCTTCGCTGTTCAGCACGGCAGCTGGCGCGACGACTACCGCAAACAGGTCGCCGAGCTCCACTCTCCCAAACGGCACTCGCACGTCGCCATCGCCGAAGGAGAAGGCACCATCGCGGGTTACGTGGCGTGGAACGTCGTCCCGGACCGCAAGAAGGGTGAGGTCAAGGTCCTCGCCGTCTCGGCCCAGCATCGACGTCACCATGTGGGCACGGCACTGTGCGAGCACGCCTTCGACCAGATGCGGGCCTTCGGAGCCGAGGTCGTCGAGATCGGCACCGGAGGAGACCAGTTCCACGCACCGGCTCGAGCCCTCTACGAGTCGCTCGACTGCACTCGCCACCCACGCACCGTCTACTTCCGCCAACTCTGACACTCCCGGGCGGACGCCCTCGGGCGCCCGCCCGGTCGGCAGTCATCTACAGGTCCACTTCCGGAACAGGCCCTAGCCGGGCATCACCACACCTTCGGTTGTTTCTCGTAAGGCACGTATCGAACCTCGGTTCAGGAACCTAACGCCCGTAATCGCCCGGGGCCGATGCAGCCGCTGTCGCTCCTACACCGACTGCTTGCTATCCAGACGGCCGCCGCCACTGGGCTGCCGGCGACCATCTACCGGTGCCGACAGCCCAGTGGGCCCCCGCCGCGGGACGGCGGCTACGGGCGCTGCTTCACCCGGTCGACGATCCCCCAGTCCACTACGTGCGACAGCTGGATGTACTTCCTCTTCCCGGAAGCGGAGATGCGCTCGTCGCGGAAACCCAGGAATTCATACGACGACGGGGCGAAGATCAGGTACTTGTCTTCGGAGGACCCACGCCCGGTATGGGCGATCCCCACCCCGGTCCGCCCGGCGGAGTCCTTCACTCCCGGGATCGTCTTGACGCCGGGCACAACGGCCAGCGCCTCGTACGCCGCGGGCCGAAGCCCCTGGGGCAGCACCGGGTTCTTCAGGAGTTCGCCGAGCAGCCAGTAGGCCTCGTACCGTTCGATCTTGTCGAGATCGCTGACCGACCGGTCGTCGGTGCGGGAGCCCATGGAGATGATGGCCAAGATGAGCTGCTCCGGGTCATGGGGCAGCTTCTTCAGCTCGCTCCACTTCCGGGGTGGCCACACCCCGCCGCCCTTGCCCGCGGGCTCCTCCCACATCTCGCGGCCCAGCTCCATGGACAAGGAGGGCTTGGAGACGTCCACCGAGTCCCACATCTCGTCGGTGTAAGTCTTGACCTTGCCTGTCTTCTGCTCCGTCTCCTTGATGATCCGCTTGGAGTAGATGAACTGGTCGTCGCGCGGCGCCACCGGCTCCTTCTCCTGCTTGCGTTCCCACGCCGCCGCCCCGTTCAGCACCGTCGCGGCGGCGATCTCCACCCGCGGGGAGCTCGTGCCCGGTGCACTGCCCTCGCCGGAGCCGTCCGTGCCCATCAGCACCGCCGTCCCCGTTACGGCCGTGGCGACCACCGCGGCCGCCGCGAAGCGCAGTACATGGCGGCGACCGGGGCTGATGCCGGCGCGCTGGTCCGCGTGGGCCATGGCGTTGAGCAGCTGGTGCCGGGCCCGGTCCCGGGCCTGGCCGGTGAGCGGCGCCGCGTCCGCGTCCCACTCCCTCAGGAGTTCGAGTTCGTCATTCATGGTCGGATACCTCTCGCAGTGCCGTCGGATTGGTTCCGCCCAATGCTTCGCGCAGCTTGGTGCGAGCCCGGTGCAGCCGTGATCTCACCGTGCCCACGGGGACACCGAGGGCCTGGGCCGCCTCCTCGTAGCTGAGATCCCCCCAGGCCACCAGCAGAAGCACGTCCCGGTGCCGAGCGGGCAGCGCGGCCAGCGCCGCCGCCAACTCACGGCGTACGGCCCGCGCCACCACCCGGTCCGCAGCCCGGTCGGCCAGCGGCTCGTCGTGGTCGGCGGGGGCCGGGACCCGGGCCATGGCCTTGAACCGGCGCGCCTCGGCCCGCCGATGCCGACCGACCAAGTTGGTCGCTATGCCGAACAGCCAGGGCCGGGCGTCGGCGCCCGCACCGCGGGCCGGGTCGTAGCGGTGCCGCTGCTGGAACGCGGTGGTGAAGGTCTCCGCCACGAGGTCATCGGCGGCCTCGCCACCGAGGCGGCGGGCCGCGTAGCGGTGCACGGCGTCGGCGTGCCGGTCGAAGAGCGCGGCGAACGCCTCGGGCTCATCCCGGGACCGCGCGATCACGGAGGCGTCGCTCTCCGCATCGGCACGCGCGGTGCCGATGTCGACGCCTGGTCCGACGGTCATCGGGGCTCCTCTCGTCCAGGGGACGATGCTCGAATACGTGGGCTTTCACCTGTCCTTCGCCCATCGCGCCGAAGCGGTTCCATCAGACCCCCGCGACGACATCCTGCTCTGCGGCCCCACCCACATGCGCGGCCGTCTCTCTGGCCCCGAGCGGTGGGGGACGGCCAGGACTGCACCGCCGCCTGGGCTCTGCCGAGGTGGCCGCCGTGCGCCAGTTGACGCTGGAGGGTATACCTCGCGTCCGGTCCACAGCCTGGTGCAGCGGGCGCACGTAGCCCCCTCGCCTGCTTCACGGTTTGCCCCCCCGGCGTACACACGCCGAGTCCGTGTGCCGGATACCGGGGGCGCAGATGGAAGGTCAGAGAAAGGCTCTCAGTAGCGCGGCAGCGGCCACGAAGGTGACGCCGACCAGAATGAAGTTCACTGCACGTCGCAACATCTGGAACTTCAAGTTGACCCCGCGTGACAAGAAAACAATCGTTTCCGCTCGCCTCTCCACATCCAGATGGGCCCGTAACTCGTCGACGTCCATCGTCCTCCAGCGAGACCAGCCCAACGAGGTGCCGGCTCGGTCGACAGGGTTGGGGCGAACGGCGACGAGCAGAGTGAGAGTGGCGAGCAGGAGAAAGACTGCACCGGCCGCTCCCAGGACCAGCACAGCAACGGGTTGTTCGCTGTCGAGGCTCGTCGTGGCGAAGCCGAGGCCGACGCTGTTGATGGCCAGGAGAATGCTCGCCTTCGTCTCGCCGCGGGTGAGTTCACTCGCAGCCGTTCTGAGGGCGTAGTCCAGGTTCTCGGACAAAAGGTTCGAAGTATCACGCTGTGGCTGGCTCATGTGCACTCCGTCTGTTGTGCCGAAGACACCTGCAACTGGCAGCGCGGTTCCGCTGGTCGGGCCGCCTCCCGCACGCCGGTTGGTCTCACGCCGAGTATCTGCGCGTACGCCGGCCGATGCCCGGAGTGCGCGAGAACCGGCGGGGTCAGGAGGCCGGCGGCGGCTCGCGGACTGCGGGCGGGCGCGATAGTGCCCGAAGGGCGCGGCCCTTGGTGCGCGCGAGCCAGGCGTCGACGTTGGTCTGGACGGACCCACCGGCGCGCGGCGCGAGTTCGTCGCGGCGGCTTCGTCACCGTCGCGGGGCCCGGTCTGCGTCAGCGTGTCCAGCATCGTCCCGCTGCGCACCGCCGCGCCGCCGACGGGCATCGCCTACGACCTACGCGCCGGACACCGGCGACATCGTTTGACCGAACTCCCCGCCGATGCTGCGCTCCCGCTACGCGAGCTCCGCCGGGGCCGTGGAGTCGTCGGCCAGTCCACCAGTGGGGTCATATGAGCTGATGAACGGGATCGGTGGAAGCAGTCCGGTTGACACATGTAAGCATCTGATTTGTCACACACGCTCATTCCGCAGTCCTTCTGTCACTACAAGCGGAGATCGCATGGTCCGCGGCCCTCCGTGGCGGTTCCATGGTTCATGGCCGCTATACGAGCCGGGTTGGGCGTGTGTCCCCACACGGTCAGGTAGAGGCACCCATTGGGCAGGCCCGGAATCGTCGGGTCGGAGCAGACAGGTGAGGACATTGCGAATCGAGGCCGCCAAGCGTGTGGAACTGGTCTTCTCTCTCTTCGACGCCAACGGCAACGGAGTCATCGACTCCGGTGATTTCGATCTCATGACGGACCGTGTTCTGGAGGCGGCGACCGCGTCGGACGACGACGCCAAGGCCGCCATCCGTGCCGCGTTCCGTCGCTACTGGACGACACTGGCCACTGAACTGGATGCCAACGGCGACGGTGTGATCACCGTGGACGAGTTCCGTCCGTTCGTGCTCGACCCCGAGCGTTTCGGGCCTACGATCACCGAGTTCGCGCAGGCACTCTCCGCCCTCGGCGATCCCGACGGGGACGGCCTGATCGAGCGCCCCCTCTTCGTGTCGCTGATGACGGCGATCGGCTTCGAGGAGGCGAACATCCACGCGCTCTTCGACGCCTTCGAGCCGGACGCCCAGGACCGCATCACCGTGGCCACGTGGGCCGCCGGCATCGAGGACTACTACGCGCCGGACATGGCCGGGATTCCCGGTGACCGACTGGTGGCCGCCCAGGCCGTCTGACACGGCCCGTCCACGGCCTCGCCAGGCGGAGGCGGCAACCGCTCCACCGCACCCGGGTTCCGACCGCACCCGAGTTGCCGCCTCCATCGGGGCACGTCTTTCCGGGCGGGGCTTGCGACGGGCCCCGTCATGGCCGCGGGCCCCGTCATGGCCGGGGCCTGTGTGCGAACACCCACCGGTTGCCCTCCAGCGCGTCGTTCGGTTCGGGGAGGGGGCCACGTCCGTGGAGGCGGGTGAAGTCGAAGGGCGTGTGCATGGCGGTGGACCAGCCCTTGGCCTTCAAGTCTCCAGCGGAGTCGGGACGTGGCCCCTTGTCGAAGAGGTGGAGCAGGTCGATGCCGATCCGCTCTCGCGTCGCCGTGTAGATCGCGCTGTCGCGGTACGCCAGCAGGTCCTTCTCCAGCTTGGCCTCGAAGGCCAGAGCACTCCCGGCGGTGGTCAGCCTGTCCACCGTGTGGATGAGGTACGTCTCGGCAGGGCCCGGCAGATAGAAGAGCAGCCCCTCGGCCAGCCACACGCTCGGCACGGCCGGATCGAAGCCGGAGGTGGTCAACGCACCGACCCAGTCCGCGCGCAGGTCGACCGGTACGGGGACACGTGTCACCTTCGGGGCGGCTGACACGTCCGTGAGCACCTGCTGTTTGAAGGCCAACACGCCCGCCCTGTCGATCTCGAAGACGACGCAGTCGGACGGCAGGTCCAGCCGAAAGGCACGGGTGTCCAACCCCGCTCCCAGCAGGACGACTTGGCGGGCGCCAGTACCGACCGACCGGAGGAGGAAGTCGTCGAGGGTCCTCGTCCGCAGACCGAAGTAGCGGGCGAACCGGCCCCACAGCGGGTCGGCGTCCCCGTCCGGAACCTGCTCGATGCGCACCGGCCAGTGCTCGCAGGCGGGGGCCGCGCGCACGAAGTGTTCCGCGTGGACGTCCTGGGCCAGGCTGTCGTGGCGGTATGTCTCGATCGCCCGTGCCGCGGCGACCAGGAGGGCGGTCAGGCCCACACCTCCGTTCACACCGTCCACGTCTGTGTGCTGCGACGCCGTGTCGCTCATGCTTCCTCCGTCGGCGGGGGTGGTGGGGACGCGAGGTGTGCACTCGTGTGTGTACTCGTGTGCGCACTCGTCGGATGGGGTGCGTCCTTGATGCCGTGTGCCTCGCTCATCGGTTCACCCTCTCCGGGAGCAGGACGGGTTTGACCACCCGGCCCGCGTCGCAGTCGCGTTCGGCCTCATTGATGCCGGCCAGCGGGTAGGTGTGGAGCAGCTGGTCGAAGGGGAAGAGGCCGGCCTGCCACAGTCGGATCAGCCGGGGTATCAGCACTGCGGGTACGGCGTCCCCCTCGCAGATGTGACGGATGCTGCGGCCCCGGTCGAGTGCGCCCGGTTCGAGGGACAGGGGGGTGTGCAGGCGTGCCACCAGGCCGAGGATGCCGGTGGGGCGCAGGGCTTGGAGCGCCGCGTTGATGAGGGGCGGCGCGGCCGTGGTGTCCAGGGCGTACTGGGCGCCACCATCGGTCAGGCGCCGGATACATCCGGGCAGATCGGCTGAGCCGGCGTGGAGCGGGGTCGCGCCGAACCGTTCGGCCAGGGCGAGCCGCTCGGGATGCCGGTCGACGGCAATGGCCGGTACTCCGGCGGCGGTGGCCGCCATCACCGCGGCCAGGCCCACGGCTCCGGCGCCGAGCACCGTCAGGTGGTCCCCGGGGCCCGCGCCGAAGGAGTTCAGCACGGCTCCGGCACCGGTGAGGAAGCCGCAGCCGAGGGGCCCGAGCAGTTCGAGCGGCAGTGCGGGGTCCACCCGTACGGCATTGCGCGCCGGGACAAGCGCGTATGCGGCGAACGAGGACTGGCCGAACCAGCGGGGGGCCAGTGCTTTGCCGGTCGCGTCGGTGAGCCGCGGCGGCTTCTCGTCGCGTTCTCCGAGGAGGTTGAGGGAGGCGAAGGAGTCGCAGTAGGCGGGAGCCCCGCTGCGGCAGTTCCGGCAGTGCCCGCAGGAGTCGAAGCTCAGCACGACGTGGTCACCTACATCGACCGCGGTGTCAGGGCCGCCGCCGGTCCCCACCACGACTCCGGCACCCTCGTGGCCGAGGACAGCCGGCAGGGGGCTGCGGCCGGCGGGTCGCCGGACCGCGAGATCGGTCCGGCACATCCCGGTGCCCGCGATCTCCACCAGGATCTCGCCGACGGCGGGCTCGGTCTGCAGGCCCACCTCCTCGATCGTGAACGGGCCCTCGTACGAGCGCAGTACGGCCGCCTGGAACTTCATGGTCACGCCCTTCGCAGGTGGTGGACGGCGAGCGGCCGCAGGTCGCCGCCGTACGTCCCCCTCGGTCCGCCCGCCATGCCGGCACCGCTGCCTTCGGCGCCTGCGGTGCAGAGCTGGGCGAAGGACAGTTCGGCGCGGTGGTTGGTCCAGGCCGTGCCGCATCCGCGCCGGTCGGCCACCGCCTCGGCCCGGGCGGGTTGGTGTCCCAGCCCCCACAGGGAGCCACCCAGTCCGAAGCCGGCTCCGTTGGCGGCGTCGACGACTTCGTCGAGGCTCCCGTACGGCAGGACCGGCAGGACCGGCCCGAACTGCTCCTCGATCACCAGCTGGGGTGACCTTGTTGACCGGCCCCCCAGCAGGGTGTCCGGGGCGAGGCCGGGCCCGACCGGCTGCTCGTCGAGGGCTTCCGCATAGACCTCTCCGGTGGCCGGGTCGACAGCGGGGAGACGTCCGGCCCGGCGTCCGGGCACGCGATGGGGCTCGCGAGTCGGCATGCCGGTGATCAACTCACGGCGGTGACGCCGGCCGCATGCTCCTGGGCGTGTCGGTCCATCTCCGCGCGGAAGCCGGCCACCAAATGCGGCTGAATCCTGCCGGTGTTCCGGTCGCCGCCCTCACAGACCGCTCCGCGTACCCCGACGATGTCCGTGCCGATCCGGGTCAACGGGCCGATATCGGCCTGCTTGATGCTCCCCGCGAGGGCGGCGAGCAAGCCGGCGGCGTGAGCCAGCCGGACGAACTCGGCGCACGCGTCCGGCGATACGTGGTCGAAGAGCCGCGTCCCGTCCTTGATCGCGGTGTCGAGCATGGCTACGTCGGCACCGGCGCGGGCGGCGATGTCGGGGAGAGCGAGCGGGTTGACACAGCCGATCCGGTGGGCGTCGGCGTAACCGGAGGCCACGACGAGCGCCTCCGGGCAGTGGTCCTTCACCGCCCGAACGACCGCGCGCATGACGTCGATGCCCTGATCGGGCGTCGTGCATCCGTAGAGACCGACCTTGATGTACGTGGCGCCGGAGACGACCGCGCCGAGCGCGGCCTGCGCAACGGTGCCCGGCTTGTACGGAACGTCGCCCACGGTGGCGGACACCGGCTTGTCCGCCGGTATCGCGTCGCGGATCTCCCGGATGACCCAGGGGAAGTTCGCCCCGAGAGAGCCCTCATCAGGCTTCTTGACGTCGACGATGTCGAGATGTTCCGCCGCTTTCGCACAGTCGAGAGCCTCCTCGACACCGTCCGGGGAGATGAGAAGCAACACCCAGAACTCCTTTCGCCGTCGGCCCGCGTACCGGCCGAGGGACCGGGGGACGCGGGTCGTCACCGGGTTCATGTGCAGTGTGCTCATCATTTCCGTCACTCATGGGAACCGGGAGGGCGCACAGAGTGCCCATTGGGCGCTTGCGCTCGCGTATGGTGCGCCGTGCATAGCGGAGCAAACAGGCCCCTTTGGCGATGTTTCGTCCGGCTGGTGAACCCCTCGAGGCGTGTTACAGCGTGGGCGGATGCCCTGCCCCCCACCCACATGGGCCCGGTGAACCCTATGGACGGGGGCCGCGCCAGTCCAGGCACAGCACGGTGGCGTCGTCTGCGACATCGCCGTCGCAGGCGTCGGAGACTGCGGCGACCATGGCCCGCACAGCCTCACGAGGGTGCTCGAGGGCGGTGTCCCGGATGAGGCCGGGCAGATCGACGATTCCTGCCTGACGGTCCTGCATGCCGTCGGTGTAGAGCACGAGACGGTCACCGGGGCGCAGGTCGATGTCCTGCACCTGGTAGGGGCCCTGACCGGGGACCCCGAAGGGGAGGTTGATGTGCGGCTTGATCTCCTCGACCGTGCCGTCGCGCAACCGCAGGGGCCATGAGTGACCGGCGTTGACGAACTGGGCGCCGCACCCGTCCAGGGCGATGCGCAGGAGCTGGCCGGTGGCGAAGGTCCGGCGGCTGTGGTCGAGGAGGGCCTGGCGGGCCTGTTCGGCGAGTCCGGCGCCGGCGCGGCGGGCGCCGCGGGAGGCGTTGACCAGGAGGGTGGCGATGAGGGAGGCGTCGACGTCGTGGCCCATGGCATCGGTGATGGACAGATGCAGGGTGTCCTCATCCAGGCTGTAGTCATAGGTGTCGCCGGCAATGTCGGAGGCCGGCACCAGCGCTCCGGCGAGAGCGAACTCGTCGGCCTCGCACGACGGCGCGGAGGGCAGGAGCTGGCGCTGGATTTCCGCGGCCAGGGTGACGGTGGCGGTGCGGTTGCCCCAGTGGTAGAGATCGGTGAAGCGACGGTCGGTGACGATGATGTACGCGAGCGCGTGCGCGGCCTCTTCGACCTGCTCCAGCACGTCCTGTGTGACGTAGGTGAGGTAGAGCTCCAGGACGCCGATGGCGTCGCCGCGGTTGGTGACCGGGGCGAGCACGCGCTGCCCTTGCGCATCCTGCGGTGCCAGCATCACCTTCTGGGTGCGCAGGACCTCGTCATAGACGCTGCCGTCCAGAGGGACCTGATCCGCGCCGCGTTCCTCTCGCGTCGTCTTCTCCTCGTTGACCCGCAGCAGGCGTCGGCCGACGACGTCGACGAACAGGAATGAGACGTAACGCGCGCCGAACCGTGTGCGCAGATTGTGCGCCACGACATCCAGAGAACGTACCGGCGCGGCATCCTCCGCCGCTGCCAGTACCTCGGCCAGTCCCATTCGATCACGCTGCACAACAGCCTCCTCACGTTGTACACCTCCTTCCCCCTGATGCTTTGGGCATCACAGCCGCCGAGCATGCTGCAGCTTCGACGTAGCGTTACGCGAGAGAGGAACAGGTCCCTTAGCCCATGCGTGGTCGATCTTCAGCTGCTCGGTGGGCGGCTGGAGGTGTCGGTGTGGGACATCGCCCCGGTTCCCATGGCGGCCAGGGCAGCCGAGTCATCGCGGGCCGGTAGGCCTGAGGCGACCGCCCGCAGCACGGTGGGAAGTTGATCCCCTCCCCTCCAGCGGACCCGGCAACAAAACGCAGATACGGGGTAGTTGGGATTCCTGTGCCGGTCAGGCCGGAGGGGCCTGTCCGTTGAGGAAGAACGGGGTGCTCTGATGAGTCTTGCTGTCTCGACCACGACGACGGCGCGCGGAAACAGCATGGACGGGCCGGCTGACTGGGCCCTGGTGATCGGGATTCTCGTGCTCTATCTGGCGGTCGGTCTCGTGTTGGAGTATCGGACGAAGCGGCGCCGAGGTGCGGATAAGCCGGTGAAGGCGGCGGCGAGAGGGCTGTTCGCGGAGCGGCAAGGTGGTGTCGGCGCCGCCCCAGGGCAGTACTTCGTCAGCCGCATGGTGATGCTGGTGGGCGGGTTGGCGGCGGGCCTGGCCGGCTACCTCACGCGAAGCGCGCCAACCCTCGTGCAGGCCCTGGTGGTGGGCGTGGTGGCGGCTGTCGGGATCTTCGCGTGGGCATACTTCGACTTCCGCACGGAGCCACGAGAGGGGTCGTGACCCGCAATTTCGCTGTGCCCCCGCGCCGGTAGGCGCCGCCGCGGAATCGACGGCGCGACACGTCGAGCGGTGCCGTCCGGGCGGGGCGTCATGTCACAGCCTCGGCGGATCGCGAGCTCCAGAGCGCGCTCAACCAGCTGGAAATCCATGCCGCTCAGGACGGCCCCACTCCCCCGGCTCTTCGTCATGCCCAGGCGAGGCGTGTACGTACGGCTACCTCATGAGGCGGTACCTCAGGAGGCGCGACTTCGCGTCCGAGGGGGATACGCCGAGCCCCTGCCCGAGCACCTCGTCCGAGAGACCGTCGTTCTCCGCATACCGCGCGGCCACAGGGGCCACCTGCTTGACCAGGGTCTCCAGGATGGCGACGACCTTGAGGGCAGCGAGCGGCGTCTCATCGGTGAGGCGCGTCAGTCGGTCGTCCAGCTGTTCCAGGAGTGCGACCATCTCGGTGGGCAGCGGGACCGTACTGGCGTCGACATCGGCGATGTGCTGGTGCCAGGCCTCGCGCGGCCCGGTCGAGGGAAACACCTCGGTGAACCTGCCGATGGCGTCCCAGTTGATGTCGTACTCATCCACTCCGCGCCACCCGCAGGAGCAGGCGCCTCGTCCTCGTGCGGCCTGCGGGCGGTTCAGGATGCCGTTGTAGGCCCACCACTCGCGTGTCTCATGGAAGTTGGCGCTGCTACCGGGATCGAGGTAGGCGGGCTCGGGTTCGGTGCCGTCGTTGAGGACAGCGCCGACGTACCCTTCGTGCGCGGCCCCGTACTGATCAGTCGTCCACATGGCCCCTCCGGTACTGGTCCGAGGGTTCCACCATGTCGAATTGTCCGGCAGCCTGCGGCCCAAACGGCAGAGAATCCCCTCCCCCTCTGTCCGAGCAAATCCGGACGGTCGCGAGCATCAGTGGCGCGGCCAAGCAGTTTCGCGCTGTCGGCTTCATGTCAACGGTGTCGCGGTCCGCAGAATTCTGCTTCGATGACCGCTTGCTTGAGTGTGTGGTCGCCCCAATCGCTGTTCTGGTTGAGAGTGATGACGTGCTCGCCGTCAGCGGTGGCCGCCGTCCGGGTCGCGGAGCCGAAGGTGTCGCCTGAGTGCCCCCATACCTCCACGCCGCAGGTTTCGAGCGTCTGCGACCTGATCCCGAGGCCGTACGACCTGCCGCCCCCAAGGTCACGGACTGTGAACATCTCTTTCTGCTGGGCCGGGGGAAGCAACTCGCCACGCAGGAGTGCGCGCATGAAGACGTTCAGGTCGCGGGCGGTCGAGATGATTTCGCCCGATGCCCCGGAGACCGAGGGGTTGAAATCGGTGACATCGTAAATTCGGGCGGCGGGGCCGTCCACGAACAGCTTGGAGTGATTCCGCCCATGCGGGCCGGGGACTGACGACGACGTGCCGGGGAGCGTCGTCCCCCGCAGGCCGAGGGGCTTGATGATGCGCCGCTCCACTTCCAAGGCGTAGCTGTTGCCGGTGGCCTTCTCGATGACCATGCCGGCCAGGATGTAGTTGGTGTTGGAGTACTCCCACTGCTCACCGGGATCGAAGCGCGGCCGATGGGCGAGCGCGACCCGCACCAGCTCCTCCGGCGTGGCCCCCTCGTATCGGTGGGCGAAGAACGCCTCACCGGTGAATTTGGCGCGGAGTCCGGAATCCTTGATGTAGTCATGGAGCCCGCTGGTCTGCTGGAGCAGCTGACGCAGGGTGATCCGGCGTCCGTCGTTGCCGTTGCCGCGCACCAGGCCGGGCAGCCACTTGTCCACCGTGTCGTCGATCGCCAGGCCGTACTCGGGCTCTGCGGCGAGCTGCAGCAGGACCGTGGCGATGAAGGGCTTCATCAGGCTGCCGGCGCGGAACCGGTCCTGCGGCAGGCGGGGGCGGCCGGTGCGCAGATCCGCTACGCCGGAAGTCCCGTGCCAGCTCTCGTGTGCGCGGTCGACCCGGGCCATGGCTCCGGGGGTCCCCGCACGAGTGATCGCCTGGAGGGTGTCCTGCGTCGCGGAGTGAGTGGGATGGCGTGAGGCGGTAGGTGGTGCAGCGGTAGCCGGGACGGCGGCTGTCACGGCGACCGCTCCCGCCAGTAGCAGGGCGACCAGAGTGCGGGGTAAGGCGTACGTGGCCATGAAGGGCTCTCCCTCTCTCACCGGACGTGGCATACGGGAGGACGCCCTGACCGCCGTTGCGAGTTGATCCCCTGCAGTGGTTGTCGACGCATCGCGGCTTCGCCGCCCCGAGCCGGAGGAACTGCCTGCGGAGGTGTGACCCGGCAGTTCGAAGCCGGCGGCCTGCCGGGCCGTCTAGCGCAGGGCCTCGCGCAGCGCCTGGTTGAAACGCTCGGCTTGGTCCTGCTGGGACATGTGGCCGGCGCC
Source organism: Streptomyces huasconensis (assembly GCF_021028635.1). Lineage (NCBI taxonomy): Bacteria > Bacillati > Actinomycetota > Actinomycetes > Kitasatosporales > Streptomycetaceae > Streptomyces > Streptomyces huasconensis. The sequence continues at coordinate 7,995,029 of NZ_CP086119.1, read as the reverse complement.
TTCGATGACCGTCAGCCGGGCGTCGGGGATCAGGCTCGCGCACTCACGGGAAATGCCGAGCGGTACCTCGGTGTCCAGTTCGCCGTGCAGGAACGTGGTGGGCACGCGCACCCGGCCCAGGCGGCCGCGCGGATCGTAGGTGGCCTGGTCGACGAGGAGTTGGTCGATGAGGAAGGTCGAATCCAGGAGCTGCCGTATCGTCCAGTCGATCATCGGGGCGCCGACGCCGGGGCGGTACCACTGCGGGACGAGGTCGGCGAGCGTTCCCGCTCGGCCGGCGCGCAGGTCCGCCAGCAGCTTGTCCATCGCGTTCTGCATGCCCGAGAAATGGTGGATGCCGGCGTCGACGGGAACGATGGCACCGATCTTGTCCGGAGCGGCCAGGGCGGTCTCGATGGTGAACGCCCCGGCGATCGACGACCCGATCAGCACAGGCTCGTCCAGTGCCAGGGCGTCGAGGAACTCCAGGATGTCGTGGGTGATCTCGGCGATGGTGTAGCCGGTGGCGGGCCGGTCGGAGCGGCCGCAGCCTCGCCAGTCGACGGTGATCACGCGGTGGTCGGCCATCAGGTCCGCGGCCTGGGCGTCCCACACCCGGCCGCTGGTGCCCCAGCCGTGCAGGAACACCAGGGGGCGGCCGGTGCCGTGGTCCTCGTAGTGGAGCCGGGCGCCGTTGACGGTCGCACAGGTCATCTTCTCGTCCTTCCCTCAGCGGTCCCGCCTCGCGGGGCCGCTCTCGCCGAACTGCGCTGACGTGGGCAATTCCAGCGGAGCGGTCCGTGACGACCAAGGAGTGATCCGCTCCTAGACTGATCACGAACCGTGATGGATGAGAGGTGCCCGTGGAACTGCGTCAGGTGCGCTACTTCGTGGGCGTGGCCGAGGAACTGCACTTCGGACGTGCCGCCGAGCGGTTGCACATCGTGCAGCCGACCGTCAGCCAGCAGGTCCGCCGGCTGGAGCGCGAGTTCGGGCTGGATCTGTTCGACCGCACCACCCGCACGGTGACCCTGACCGCGGCGGGGCGGGCCTTCCTGCCGCATGCCCGCGCCCTCCTGAGGGCCGAGCGCGCGGCGACCGAGGCGATGGCCGGGCTGCGCACCGAACAGGAATCGACCCTGCGCCTCGGCACCCACGTCGGGCTGGGCACCCGCCTGGACGCCTTGTTGACGGCCCTGGCCGAACGGGCTCCCCAACTCGTGGTCGACCTGGTCAGCGTGTCCTCGGCGACCCGGCTCCAGCAGGTCCGCGAAGGGGAGCTGGACGCCGCCTTCATCCGCGGAGTCGAGCACAGCCCGGACCTGGAGCTACTCCCCCTGTGGCGCGACGTCCTTGTGGCCGCCCTGCCCTCGCGGCACCCCCTGGCAGCACAGCGGGAGGTCGCTCTCGCCGACCTGGCCGACCTGCCCCTGCGGCTCGCGCCCCGGGAAGCCAACCCGCATCTGGCCGATATCGTCGTCGGCGCCTGCCGGACAGCCGGGTTCGAACCCGTCATGGGCCCCGCCTTCACCACCGATCAGGACACCCTGGCCGCCATCGCCTCCGGCAGGCCGAGCTGGACGGTCTATTACGAGGCCCAAGCCCAGATACAGCCGGCTCCCCGCGTCACCTTCCGGCCCTTCGCCGAACCCGCCCCGGCCGTACGGACCTGCCTGGCCGTACGCTCGGGCCCCCCGTCCCACCGGCTGACCGCGCTACTGGACGCCTGCAATGAAGTGGAGAGGTGTGGAGTGGACCACCCGAGGCACCCGTAGGGCTCACCCGTCAGCACACCCTCGCAGCTCTCACCGCGCCCCTTCCATTCCCCGAAGCCCCCGCCCCGAGGCCCGGTGACAGATATATAGGCTGATCACGTGGCACCTACCGAAGACTCGACGGACGAGAGCGGCACCGCGACGGACCTGCAGTCGTTCGCGGTTCAGTTGCGCCGTATGAACGGCGAGCTCAACCGCGTGGTGCACGCCTTCGCGGCCGGTCAGAACCTGCACGCCACCGATGTGCAGGCCCTGAGCGCCATCCTGGACGCCGACGAGCCGATGACCCCGGGGCGGCTGCGGACACATCTGGGGCTGACCTCGGGCGCCGTCACCGCGTGCCTGGACCGGCTCGAACGCGCCGGGCACATCCGGCGCTCCCGGGAGAGCCAGGACCGCAGGGTCGTTCATCTGCACTACGAGAACAGCGCCCGTTCCGCGGCCCGCGCCTTTTTCCAGCCGCTCGCGGTCGCCACGGAGAGCGCCCGGGCCCTCTTCGACACCGAGGAACTGACCGTTGTCATGCGGTTTCTGACGGCGCTCAACGAGGAACTCTCGGACGTACGCCGCCCTCCGTCCCCCTGAAGCCGAGCCGACCGCCCCACAGGGGCGGCCGCCACCACCCGAACCCCGAACTCACCCCGTATTTGATTCAATCATTGAGATAGTTCTTGGTTGAGTTACCTTGAGGAGCTACATGTCCGCCGGTGCACGTATCGCCCGCTGGCTCGTCCCCGTCGTCCTCCTCGCCGCCTGGCTGGGCATCGGCGGAGTGCTCGGTCCTTACGCAGGGAAGCTCGGAGAGGTCGCCACCAACGACCAGGCCGCCTTCCTCTCGCAGAACGCGGAATCGACCCAGGTCATCAATGCGCAACGCGCCTTCGACCAGAAGGAGACCCTGCCCGCCGTCGTCGTGTGGACCGCCGACGACGAGCGGGCACAACGTCTGACCGCCGCACAGAAGGAGGCGGCTTCCCGGTCCCTGCGCTCGCTGGACGGCTCCCCCGGCACGACGGGCCGCGCCTCGCCGGCCCTGGCCGCCGAGGACGGCCGCGCGCTGCAGGGCGTCGTGCAGCTACGGCCTGATCTCGGGGACGAGCTGCCCAAGGCCCTGGAGCGGATCGAGAAGGCGGCGGCGAAGGTCCCCGGCACCACCGCGCGGCTGGCGGGCCCGGCGGCCGGCCAGGCCGACCTGTCCGACGCCTTCGCCGGGATCGACGGCATCCTCCTGGGCGTCGCCCTGGTCACCGTCCTGCTGATCCTGCTGCTCGTCTACCGCAGTCTGCTGCTGCCCTTCGTCATCATCGTCGGCGCGGTGTTCGCGCTCGGACTGGCCTGCGCGATCGTCTACGCGCTGGCCGACCATGACGTCGTACGCGTCGACGGGCAGGTGCAGGGCATCCTGTCCATCCTCGTCATCGGCGCCGCCACCGACTACGCGCTGCTGCTCACAGCCCGGTTCCGCGAGGAACTGGCGCTCGACGGCGACCGGGTGGCCGCCATGCGCTCGGCGCTGCGCCGCTCGACCGGGCCGATCGTCGCCAGTGGCGCGACGGTTGCCCTCGGCCTGCTCGCCCTGCTGCTCAGCGACCTGGCGAACAACCGGGCGCTCGGCCCGGTCGGCGCCATCGGCATCGCCTGTGCCGTCCTGAGCGCGCTGACCTTCCTGCCTGCGGCGCTGCTGCTGCTCGGGCGGGCCGCGTACTGGCCCGCCAGGCCCCGTGCCGCGCGGGAGGGCACGGCCGGGCACGGCGTGTGGCGCAGGGTGGCGAGGACCGTGGACCGGGCGCCGCGCAAGGTCTGGGCATGGACGCTCGCCGCACTGTGCGTGTGCGCCGCGTTCGCGCCGAACCTGCATTCCAAGGGCGTCCCGCTGGACGAGATCTTCGTCAACGACGCGCCCTCCGTGGCGGCGCAGAAGACCCTGGGCGAGCACTTCCCCGGCGGCTCCGGAAACCCGGCCGTCGTCATCGTCGACGCCTCGCGGCTCGACCGGGTCACCGCGGCGGTGAAGGAGACGGACGGTGTGGCCGAGGCCGCGGCCGTGACCAGGTCCGGCCGCCCCGGTGCGGGCGAACCCCTCGTGGTCGACGGCCGCGTACGCCTCGACGTCACATTGAAGGACCCCACCGACAGCGACGCCGCCAAGGAGACCGTGGTGCGGCTGCGCGACGCGGTCCACGGGGTGAACGGCGCCGACGGCCTCGTCGGCGGCTACACCGCCCAGCGGTACGACACCCAACAGGCCGCGGAGCACGACCGCGTGCTGATCATGCCGGTGGTCCTCGCGATCATCCTCGTCATCCTCGTCGGCCTGCTGCGCTCGCTCCTCATGCCGCTGCTCCTGGTCGCGACGGTCGCCCTCAACTTCGTCGCCACCCTGGGGGTGTCCTCACTGGTCTTCCGGCACGTGTTCGGCTTCAGCGGCACCGATGCCTCCGTACCGCTCTACGGCTTCGTCTTCCTCGTGGCCCTCGGCGTGGACTACAACATCTTCCTGATGTCGCGGGTCCGCGAGGAGTCCGTACGCCACGGCACGCGTGAGGGAGTCCTGCGCGGGCTGACGGCGACCGGGGGTGTCATCACCTCGGCCGGTGTCGTCCTGGCCGCGACGTTCGCCGCCCTGGGCGTCATCCCCCTCGCGTTCCTCCTCCAGATCGCCTTCATCGTCGCTTTCGGCGTCCTCCTCGACACCCTGGTCGTACGCTCGCTCCTCGTCCCCGCGCTGGTCCGCGACATCGGCGACCGGGCGTGGTGGCCCGGGCGCGTCTGAGAGCACCCGGCCCCGCGCGCCCGGGTGGCCGCTCCCCACCTGGAGCTTCCGTCGCGTCAGTTGCAGCGCGGCCGCCCGAGCGCTGTCGGTTCGCTGGTCTGTCAGAGCGGTTCCTGATAGGTACGGTGCGTGCCGAACGGACACATGTACGTGACCGCGTATCCCCGAGTCCCCGAGTGTCGGAGGTCCCTCATGGGCAAGCGCTTCACACGGCAGCACCTCGGCCCCGTGGCCCTGATCGCCCTGATGGTCACCGCGCTGCTCGGTGTGGGCCTGGCCCCGGCCACTTCAGGGGAAGCGGAAAGCAGGCGCGTCGGCACCGGTTCCGGCGCCGTCACAGGGGCCACGTCCGGCCGCGGATCCCCAACCGCCCCCGCTGCCGCCGATATACCCCGCCTCACCGACGCCCGCGGCCGCACACTCACCCTGCGCGGCTGGAACGTCGAGGACAAGATCCACCGCGGCCCGGACGCCCTCAGCGCGATCACCGAGCGGCACTTCGCCGACTTGCGGGCCCACGGCTTCAACTTCGCCCGCCTACTGGTCTTCTGGGACGACCTGGAGCCGCGGCGCGGGCGTTACAGCGAGGCGTACCTGCGCAAGATCGGACGCATTCTCGACTGGGCGCACGAGTACGGGGTTCACGTCGTCATCGACGCCCACCAGGACGTGTTCGGGCCCGCGTTCGGCCACCGCGGAATCCCGGCGTGGGCGACGCGGACCGACGGGCTGCCGTTCACCCCGCACCCCGACGACTGGTTCGCCGAGTACTTCGAACCGGCCGTCCAGCGGGCCTTCACCCATCTTTACGAGGACGCGGACCTGCGACGCGCGCAGGCCCGCATGTGGCGCCTGCTGGCGGACCGCTTCGGCGGGCACCCCGCGGTGTTCGGCTACGACCTGATCAACGAGCCGATGGGTGAGCTGCGCGCGGGCGAGGACCTGGCGAGTGCCGCACGCCGCATCGAGGCGACGCAGCTGACCCCGATGTACCGCCGCCTCGCCGCCGCCATCCGCACGCGGGACCGCTCGAACCACCTGTTCATCGAGCCGACCCCGATCGTCGGCGAAGGCGTCCCCACCGGCCTGGGCCGCGTTCCTGACGAACGCGTCGTCTATGCCCCGCACTTCTACAACACCGCGATGGAGGCGGGCGCCGACTACGACCCGGCGGCCGGGTGGATCACGGCGTACGAGAACGCCGTCACCGCCTATCCGCGCGAGCACTCGGTTCCCGTCGTGGTGGGCGAGTGGGGCCCGCTGAACAGCGGCCTGCCGAACATGCGCCGCTTCCACGACGACGCGCTCGCCTCCTTCACCCGCTACTCCTCGGGCTGGGCGGCCTACGTCTGGTGCTACGGCGGCGGCTACTGCGCCCTCGACCGCGACGGCCGCTTCCGTACGAACAAGGAACGCACCGCCACGCCGTACGCCCCGGCGGTCGCGGGCACCGTACGCACCGACACCCATGACCCGGCCGACGCCACGTACCGCCTCGCCTACCGGTCGGCTCGCCGCCCCGGCACCACCGTGCTGTCCCTGCCGCCGAGCACCACCGGCTGGCGGATCGAGGTGTCGGGCCGCACGGCACACCCCAGCGCCCGGAGTGTGCCGCCCGGGCAGGCACGGCAGGTGCGTGTGTGGGCTTCCGGCGGGGCGGAGGTGGAAGTGATGGTGCGGCCGGGCTCCGGCCGCCGGGGCTGAGGCCCGGGGGCGTTCCGGGCCATCGTCGGACCGGGCGGTGGCAGAGCCGTCGCCCGGTCGTCGTCCCGGCGGGTCAGGGGCCGGCGGGTCAGGGGCCAGGGACGGCCCTGGCGCGGGGGTTGCGCTCGAAGGCCGACCAGAGCGGAGACGAGCAGTAGGTGCAGTCGGGGCCGAAGTACAGGCCGCGGGCCTGCTCGTCGCCCATGAGGTGGAAGCGGAACCACGCGGTGACGGGGCCGTGCAGGCCGGGTATGCCGTAGTGGTCGGCGCCGCGTTGCTCGGCGTAGATGGCGGGCACCTGGGTGGCCTGGCCGTAGGTCCTGCGGACCGTCGAGGGCAGCACGATGGTGTCGTTCTGGCCGGCGTAGAACACCGCGGGGCCCCGCACCCGGCTGCCGCTGCTGAACGCGAGGGGGTAGATCGGGGCGATCGTGTCCACCCGGGGGTCGGCCCCGGCGTCGACCGCCGCGCCGCCGCCGAAGGAGTGGCCCGTGGCACCCACGTCGGCCAGGTCGACCTTGCCCTGGTAGGGGCTGCCGGCCCGCCCGTTCTCGGTGGTCAGGTAGTCGAGTCCCCGGAGCATGGGGCCTCCGGTGCCCGCGTTGCCCTCCGCCGCGGCGACGATGAAGCCGTGCGAGGCGAGGTGGTTCAGCAACGGGGCGTACCGGTCGAGGCCGGAGCGGGCTCCGTTGTTCCACAGGATGACCGGGTGTGTGGTGCATCCGAGGGTCCCCAGGTCGGTCGGCCGGAAGACGGTCGTGCCCCGGCCGTTGGAGGCGGAGCTGACGGCGAACGGGCCGGGGGCGGCCCACTGGCCGTTGACCGACGGGCAGGTCGAGGCCGTCGCGGCGGCCGTGGCCGTGCCCGTGGTGCCGCCGGCCGCCAGCAGGGCCAGGGCCGCGAGCACGGTGCCGATGCGGCGGCTCGGGTGACGACGTTTCAGGGCGCGCGGAAGGAAGGGCATGTTTCTCCTCTACTCAAGAAGGGCTGTACGTCGGTGAGTTGGGCGGCGCGCCGCGTGATCAGCGGGGCGGCGGTCTGGCCTGCCTGTCTCAGCAGGCGGCCGAGACGTGGTCGAGGCGCACGGGCGCGGCCGTGCTGTTGACGACGTCTTCGACGGTTGTGCCCGGGGCGGTCTCCACCAGGGCCAGGCCGCGGGGTGTCACGTCGAGAACGCCGAGGTCGGTGATGACGCGGTGGACACACCGCTCACCGGTGAGGGGCAGGCCGCACTCCTCCACGATCTTCGGGGTGCCGTCCTTGGCGGTGTGGTCCATGAGGACGATGACGCGGCGGGCGCCGTGGACGAGGTCCATCGCGCCTCCCATGCCCTTGACCATCTTGCCGGGGATCATCCAGTTGGCGAGGTCGCCGTGTGCGGAGACCTGCATGGCGCCGAGGACCGCCGTGTCGATGTGCCCGCCGCGGATCATGCCGAAGGACAGGGCCGAGTCGAAGAAGGCGGCTCCCGGCAGGACGGTGACGGTCTCCTTGCCCGCGTTGATCAGGTCGGGGTCGACCTCGTCCTCGTACGGGTAGGGGCCGGTGCCCAGGATGCCGTTCTCGGAGTGCAGGACGACGTGTACGCCGGGTGCCAGGTGGCCGGGGATGAGGGTGGGCAGGCCGATGCCGAGGTTGACGTAGGAGCCGTCGGTGAGTTCGGCGGCGGCTCGGGCCGCCATCTGCTCGCGGGTCCAGGTCATCGGGAACGGACCGTCCTTTTCTCGATCTGCTGGTCGGCCGCCTGCTCCGGCGTGAGCTGTACGACGCGTTGGACGAAGATGCCGGGTACGTGGATGTGCTCGGCGGCGAGTTCGCCGGGTTCGACCAGTTCCTCGACCTCGGCGATGGTGATGCGGCCGGCCATGGCCGCGAGCGGGTTGAAGTTGGCGGCGGCCCGGCGGAAGACGAGGTTGCCGTGCCGGTCGCCCCGCCAGGCCCGCACGAGGGCGTAGTCGGTGGTGATCGCGTGCTCCAGGACATACGTGTGTCCGGCGAGGACCCGGGTTTCCTTGGGCGGGGAGGCGACGGCGACCGTGCCGTCGGGGGCGTGGCGCCAGGGCAGTCCGCCGGCGGCGACCTGTGTGCCGACGCCCGCCGGGGTGTAGAAGGCCGGAATGCCCGTGCCGCCTGCCCGCAGCCGTTCGGCGAGCGTGCCCTGGGGGACCAGCTCCACCTCCAGTTCTCCGCTCAGGTACTGGCGGGCGAACTCCTTGTTCTCGCCGACGTAGGAGCCGGTGACGCGCGATATGCGGCCTGAACCAAGCAGGATTCCCAGGCCGCGCCCGTCGACGCCGCAGTTGTTGGAGACGACTTCGAGGTCATCGGCGCCCTGCTCGTGCAGCGCCCGGATGAGTGTGTCGGGTACGCCGCTGAGGCCGAACCCGCCGACCGCCAGTGTCGCCCCGGCGGGAATGTCGGCCACCGCTCGTGCGGCCGACGCCATCGTCTTGTCCATGGAAGTGGGAAGGCCCTTCGTGTCGGCGTGCGGAGGAGGGCGGCGGTCCGGCTGAGTGCCGGGCGCTGTCAGGTGCGGCGCCCGGTACCCCCGGCGCACACCCTCCTTGACGGGGCGGTGTGTCAGTCGTTCTCGTGCGCGGTGATGAAGGAGCGCATCTTCGCCAGCGCCGTGGCGTTGGAGATGATCGAGAGGTGGCTGGGCGCCATCGGCCCGCTCATGAGGTAGTTCTCGTCCGCGCCGGCCAGTTTCGCGGTATCGGTCGGTGTGGCGTTGTAGTCGGCCGTCGACCTGATCGTGAGGTAGTCGATCTTGTCGTTGAAGGGGACCTCGGAGGGGCTGTTCAACGCCTGGAGGAACGGGGTGTTCGGGGAGGCGAACTGCTGGCAGGACACGTACCACTGACAGCCGTTGTTGGTGGTGCCGTGCTGCGGTCCGGCGAAGCCGATGTACTGGGAGACCTTGTCCGCGCCGTCGAGGTTCTTGATGTAGTACCGGGCGGCCAGGGTGGAGGCGGACCACGTGGCGAGGACGACCTTGTCGGCCCCGGTCTGGCCGCGTACCTGGTCGACCTTGGTTGAGAGCTGGCGGGCCGCCGCGGCCAGGTCCTGCGTCATGGAGCTGCTGTCGGTCCAGGTGAACAGCCGGTTCGCGGGCCAGCCGTTGCTCTGCAGGTTGGACTTCATGGTGTTCATGTTGGCCGGTGAGCCGGTCATGCCCGGGATCATGATCACGGGGTCGTGTCCGGCGGCGGGAGCAGGCCGGGGCGCCGCGTCGGACGTCTGGGAGGCCAGGCCCAGCAGGCTCGTGGCCAGCAGGGCGGCGACGGAGGCGCTGAGCGCCCGGCGCCTGGGAGTTGCTCGCCGGGTGCTCGTGTGGGCCGGTGCCGTCCCGCTGGGCCCGGTGGACGTAAACAGCATGGGGATCTCCTTACCGTCGTGCGGTCGCCGAGTGCTGCTGTGCGGCTCGTACCTCGTAAGCACTCGGAGAGGCGCCGACAGGGCTGGGGGGTGGTGTGGCACAGAACACGCTAGGACCGCCTGTCGCGGGGGCAGATGGGCGCAGCACACGTCTTTCACTGCCCGTGGTGTGCGCTCGGGCCATTACGTCCCGGCCTCGTTGGCCGGGATGTGCGCGCACCGCCGACGTCGGGGTGGCCGTGGAGGCGGGCTGGCGCGCACCGTCGGCGCCGGGCCGTGCGAGCGGGACAGGTGTGCATCGGACACACACGCGGCGCTCCGCGTATGTGCGCCGCCGCTCTCGTGGCGGTCTGGCGGGGCGGCATACCGTCGTAGCGGACCGGCGGGGCTGCAACGACCGCGAGGTGTCCTGGGTGGCGCCCGCCGTAGCGGGCAGCCACCGGGCACACGGGCCGCCGGCCGTGAACCCACGCTCCGCGGCTGCGGCTCCCGCGCCTCTCGCCGTGCGTCTCCCGCTCCCGAGGACGCACTTCCGCACCGGCATCCGCCCAGCTCTCTCGGAGGACAGACAATGACCCGGTTCGGCATCATCGGCGGCGGACTCATGGGGCACGGGATCGCCGTCGCCCTCGCCCAGGCAGGTCATCGGGTGGTGGTGTACGACGCGGACCCCGCGACGCTGGCCTCGCTCGATGAACGCATGGTGCGGGCCCTGGAACGCTGCGACATGCCGCCCGGTGATGTCGGTCTGGTCACCGCACGCGTCACAGCGGCGGAAACCCTGGCCGATCTGGTGCCGCGGGTGGACACCGTGATCGAGGCCGTGCCCGAGCGCCTGGACGTCAAGCAACAGGTCCTTGAAGCGCTGGAGGCCAAGATCCCGGCCGTGCTGCCGGTGTGGTCCAACACCTCGGTGCTCTCGCTCACCGAGGCGGCCAAAGGCATGCGGCACCCACAGCGGCTGGTGGGCGTGCACTGGTGGAACCCGCCCTACCTCGTTCCGCTCGTCGAGGTCGCCCCGGGCGCGGAAACCGACCACCGGTTCGTACAAGAAGCCTGCGACGCACTGAACGGCATGGGCAAGACGACCGTGCGCCTGCACCGCGACGTCCCGGGGTTCATCGGCAACCGGCTCCAGTTCGCACTGGTACGGGAGGCCCTGCATCTGTTGGAGCAGGAAGTCTGCGACCCGGCGACGATCGACACGGTCGTGCGGTCGAGCCTGGGCCTGCGCTGGGCGGCCGTGGGCCCCATGGAGAACGCGGATTTCATCGGGCTGGACCTGACCAGGAACATCCTCGACGCCCTGGCGCCCCATCTCTCGGCCGCTGTCACCTTTCCCGCGCTCGACAAGCCTCTCAGCGCCGGCCATCGAGGCCGCGCCTCCGGAGCCGGGCTGCTGACCTGGCAGGCCGGGCGGGGCGAAGAAGTGGCACAGCGCCTGGACAACGGCATCCGCCGCAACCTCGCCCAGCCGTAGGGCGCCCCGCGGCGCCCTTCCCTCAGTGCCTGCCCTCAGTTCTTCCCCGCGATACCTATTCCGCGGTGTCTCTGCCTCGTTACGGCGCCATACTTGCCGGGCCGCCTGGAGCACGGCTCGACGGGAGGATCGATGGCACACACCTACGGCACGTCGTACCTGCAACTGCTGCTCAATGACACCGAGATCGACGCCTTCGACGAGATACTGGCGCAGGCCCGCGCCAAGGGGGAGCCGACTGACCGGCTCGACGCGCTGGAGCAGGAACGAGCCGTCGCGCTGCGTCTGCGGGACAGGCTTCTGCGCCACCGCCGCAACGAGGCGGAGCTCCACCTGCTCAACGACACCGCGAACGACCTGGCCTCCCTGCGGGATCTGGACTCCATCCTCCAGGCGATCGCCGACCGCGCACGGCGGCTGCTCGAGTGCGACCTGGCCTACATCAGCCTCAGCGACCGCGGCCGGGGCGACAGTTACATCAAAGCGGCCGCCGGCAACATCTCCGGCCTGCTGCGCGAACTGCGGCTGCCCGTCGGCACCGGCGTGGGAGGGATCGTCGCGCGGACCGGTGAACCGTACGCCGTCGCCACGTATCTCACCGACCGATCCTTCGCCCACACCCCCGAGATCGACAGAACGGTCGCCGCCGAGCGGATCGAGTCCCTGCTGGGAGTGCCGGTCAAACTCAGCCAAGGGGTGATCGGAGTCCTCCTGGCCGCACACCGCAGTCAACAGGAGTTCAGCAGCCGGGACATCAGCGTTCTGACCATGCTCGGCTCACACGCGGCCGTGGCGATCGAGAACAACCGTCTGCTCAGCGCCGCCCAGCAGGCCGTGGCGGAGCTGCGGGTCGCCAACGACACCATCAGCTCCCACATGGCCGACCTGGAACGCACCGCCGAGGTCCACGAACGCCTCACCCGGCTGGTGATCCAGGGCAACGACGTCGACGAAGTCGTCCAGGCGACCGCGGCCGCGGTCGCGGGCACGGTGGTCGTACTCGACGAGGAAGGCACTGTCGTGGCCCGGTCCTGCGGCCAGGAGGCGGTACCGGCCGACGAACTCGGCCGGCTCAGCGCGGACGCCTGGCAGGCCGGACACACCGTGATCCGCGCGACGCGGTGCGCCGTCCCCCTGATCACCGAATCCGAGCCGCTCGGCACGATCATCCTGAGCGCCACCGCACAGGTCGACGTCACCGACCGGCGCATCCTGGAGAGGGCCGCCCTGGTGGCCTCCCTCGTGCTCGTCACCCGTAGACGCATGGCGGAGGCCGAAGCGCGCGTACGCGGAGAACTGCTCGGCGACCTGCTGGCCACCTCCGGCAAGGACCACGACCTGCTGCGGCACCGGGCCGCCCTGCTCGGTGTCGACCTCGCCACCTGCCGCACCGTGGTGGTGGCCCGGGTCGCCGACGAACCGCGCGAGCGCGTCCGTGCCGCCGCCGCGACCATCGCCCGACGCTCCCACGGCCTCGCCACGTTCCGGCGCGACAACGTCATCCTGCTGCTGCCCGGAGAGGACACGCAGTGCGTGGCGCGCCGGGCCGTCGACGAACTCGCGCGGACCTCACGCCACCCGATCACCGCGGGCACGGCGCGAGCCGCGGACGTCGGCCACGTCGCCGCCGCCTTCCACGAGGCGGACAACTGCCTGCACGCCCTGATCGCCCTCGGCAGAGCCGGCGAGATCGCCGACACCCGCGGACTCGGCTTCGTGGGAGCCCTCTTCAGCGGCGAGCCGGCCACCGCCTCGTTCATCGACTCCGTCATCGGCCCGGTCATCGAGTACGACCGCACCCACCACTCCGACCTGGTCCACACACTCGACACGTACTGCCGCACCGGTCAGCACGCCCGCAACACCGCACACCTGCTGCACCTGCACGTGAACACCGTCACCCAGCGCCTGGGCCGGGTGGGCCGGCTCCTCGGCGCCACCTGGCGCGACCCGGAACGGCTCCTGGAGATCCAGGTCGCCCTGCGCCTGCTGAAAGTGAGCAAGTCGTAGGGCCCCTCCCCCGGGGCGCGGGCACACTTCACAGGGCGCCCCTATGTGCGTCCGGCCCATACCGTCCATGGCGGCACGCTTCGTAGCCTTTGCGCCTCGTGACATGAGGCACGAGACACGAGGCACGAGGCATCAGCGACGGAGACGCCATGAAGAAGACCATCGCCGCGACAGTGCTCGCCTGCGCTCTGGGCAGCGGCACCCTCCCGCCTCCGGCAGCACACGCCGCCCGGCAACCGGCCGACTGCGGCAGCCTGCGCGGCCTGCGGCTGCCCGCCTCCGTGATCGGACTGCCCACCGGGGGCGGTGAGGTGAGAGCGGCGGACACCATCTTCCCTTCGGGCAGCGGCTCTTCGGGCGGTGACTCTTCGGGCAGCGGCTCTACGGGCAGTGGTTCTTCGGACAGTGGCTCTTCGGCGACCGGCGCGTACTGCCGTGTCGAGGCCGTCATCCACCCGGTGGACCCCACGGCTCCCGACATCACTTTGCGCGTCGCGCTGCCCCGGCAGTGGAACAAGAAGTCGATGATGTTCGGCGGTGGGGGCTACGACGGCACCATCCCCGATGTCACGGGCAACGTCCCCTTCGGCCCGGTCGGCCACCCGCGCCCACTGGCCCGTGGTTACGCCACTTACGCCGGCGACTCCGGCCACCAGGCGGCCCCCGACTTCACACCGACCCCCTCCCTGGACGGCTCCTTCGGCCTCAATGACGAGGCCGTGCGCAACTTCGCCGGCGACGCGCTGAAAAAGACCCACGACGCCGCGCGCCACATCATCCGCACGCACTACGGCACCGCCCCCGCCCACACGTACTTCGCCGGCGGTTCCAGCGGCGGACGCGAAGGACTCGCCGTCGCCCAGCGATGGCCCACCGACTTCGACGGCGTCATCGCCGCCTACCTCGCCTGGAACGCCGCGAGCCTCAACCTCTTCTTCGGCTACGAGGCGCAGCTCCTCTCCCGTCCTGGGGCCTTCCTCGACCCGGCCGAACAGGCGCTTCTGCACCGCGCCGTCATCACATCCTGTGACGGTGACGACGGCCTGCGCGACGGCGTGATCTCCCACGAGGCGGGCTGCCGCTTCCAGCCCCGCACCCTGCGCTGCCCGGGCGGCAAGGACGCGAGGGACACCGGCAGTTGTCTGTCGGATCGCCAGATCCGCGCCGTCGAGGCGCTCTCCTCGCCACTGCGCTGGAAATACCGCCTGGCCAGCGGTGAGCGGGGCTATCCCGGCTTTCCCTTCCTCTCGGGCGCCGACATGAGCACTCCCCTGCTGGGCGTGGGCACCCGCGCCCCCGGCCATCCGATGCCGAAGGACAGCGGCTACGGCGTCCAGTTCTGGGACCAGTGGGCACGCTACTTCGTCACCCGCGACCCGGCACACGACGCGCTGGCCGTGAACCCCCGCCGCCCCGGCCCCTGGCAGCAGCGCATCAGCCGTCTCTCCGCCCTACAGGACGTCAACGACCCCGACCTGCGCCGTTTCGCCGAGGCAGGCGGAAAGCTCCTCCTGCTGCACGGCACCGCCGACGAACTCGTCAGCCACCGCTCCACCGTCGAATACTTCCGACGCGTCCACGCACACATGGGTGCACGTGCCACCGGCGCCTTCGCCCGTCTCTACCTCATCCCCGGCGCCAACCACGTCAACGTCGACGCGTCCTTCGCGGCGAGCTACGACTCGCTCAGCGCCCTGGAGAGCTGGACCGAAGCCGGCAAGGCGCCCGTACGGCCTGTCGTCATCGACTCCATCCCCGCCCACGACGCCCGCACCCGGCCGCTGTGCGCCTACCCCTCCTGGCCCAAGTACCGCGGTCACGGCGATCCCGCCTCCGCGCACAGCTTCACCTGTCACAGCACGCCGCCCCCGACCTGACCCGACCCGGTATGGCCGCGGTGAGGACATCCCCGCAGGATCAGTATGCGCCGCGCACATAACGGATAGCGGGCCACCGATCCCACTCTGACGCAAGAGCGCAGACAGACATCGCCACCCTCCCGAAAGTGGTGCCTCACATGCCGTCCCCACCCGCAGTCCAGCCCGAGACTCCCAGCAGCCTCAAGAAGATCGTGGCCGCCAGTCTCATCGGCACCACCATCGAGTGGTACGACTTCTTCCTCTACGGCGCCGCCGCCGCACTGGTGTTCAACAAACTCTTCTTCCCCGACTCCGACCCGCTGGTCGGTACGCTCCTGTCCTTCTTGACCTACGCCGTCGGCTTCGCCGCCCGCCCCATCGGAGCCCTCGTCTTCGGCCACTTCGGCGACCGGCTGGGCCGCAAGAAGCTCCTCGTGTACAGCCTGCTGATGATGGGCGGCGCGACCTTCCTGATCGGCCTGCTCCCCACCCACGCCACCGTCGGCTCGGCCGCCCCGCTCCTGCTCACGGCACTGCGCCTGGTCCAGGGCTTCGCCCTGGGCGGCGAATGGGGCGGCGCGGTCCTGCTCGTGGCCGAGCACGGCGACGCCCGACGGCGCGGCTTCTGGGCCTCCTGGCCGCAGACCGGGGCGCCGGCCGGGCAGTTGCTGGCGACGGGTGTCCTCGCCACGCTCACGGCGACGCTGTCGGACGCGGCCTTCGACTCCTGGGGGTGGCGGGTGCCGTTCCTGCTGTCCGGCGCGCTGGTGCTCGTCGGGCTGTGGATTCGGCTCTCCGTCGATGAATCGCCCGTGTTCAAAGCCGCCCTGGCAGCAGCCGAACGCCGCAAGGCCGTCCACGCCGCGGCCGAGAAGCCGCCCATCCTCGCCGTGCTGCGCGACCATTGGCGCGACGTCCTCATCGCCATGGGCACCCGCATGGCGGAGAACATCTCCTACTACGTCGTCACCGCGTTCATCCTCGTGTACGCGACCGAGCACGCCGACACCAGCAAACAGACCGCACTCAACGCCGTCCTGATCGCATCCGGCGTCCACTTCGTGACCATCCCCTTGTGGGGCGCCCTCTCGGACAGGATCGGGCGCCGCCCCGTCTACCTCATCGGCGCCCTGGGCATGGGGATCTGGATCTACCCGTTCTTCACCCTGGTCGACCGGCAGTCCTTTCCCGCCATGATCACTGCCGTCACCGTGGCCCTGCTCTTCCACGGCGCGATGTACGCCCCGCAGGCGGCATTCTTCTCCGAGATGTTCGCCACCCGCATGCGCTACTCCGGAGCGTCGATCGGCGCCCAGTTCTCCTCCGTGGCCGCCGGAGCCCCGGCCCCGCTCATCGCCACCGCGCTGCTCGCCGAGTACAACAGCGCGGCGCCGATCGCCCTTTACGTGATGGCCGCCGTCCTGCTCACCGTCATCGCCCTCGGCTGCGCCGACGAGACCCGCAGCCGAGATCTTTCCGAGGCAGGAGGGTACGAAGCCGAGCCGACGTCAGCGGGTGATGAACCGGTTCGTACGGCTTGAACGTCTGAAGCCTGAGGGCTGAGGGCTGAGGTATCTGGTGTCCGGATCACCCCCGGCAGAGCCGGCCCTGACCTGCCCATCGAGCCAGCGGGCGTACGCAGAGAAACACGACGCCCGCTGATGCTGTGCGTGAAGTCCAGGGCGGCCGCTTCGGCCGTACGCGAGCACGAGCAGGCCCGGAGGCGATCCCGCTACGGCTGGCCCCCGCGGCAACAGCCGGCTGCCCCGGCCGCGCACGCCCGGCAAAGCAGACGGCGCTTAACAACTACCCACTACCCGCTACCCACTCCGCCCGCGCAGAGCATCGCCCAGTACCCAGCATCGCCCAGTGCCGAGCGGAGGAAGACGGCGTCCCGTACAACCTTTCAGCCCCGGCAGCGGTCTCAGCTTCGCTGAACCCGCGCGCCACCCGGCCACGTATCTCGCCTCGGCGCCGGATCACCAGCCAACCCAACCCCACCGCCTCACCTTCTCACCCGCTCCGCCTCTCGACACGCAAGGAACCGCAACACCCATGCGCATCCGCACAACAGCCACGCTCACCACCTTCCTGGTGGCGGGCCTGACCCCCCTCACCCTGCCCGGCGCGGCAGCGAGCGCCGCGCCCGCCAAGCACGGCGACGACTTCAACGGCGACGGCTACCGCGACTACGCGTATTCGAGCTTCAGCGCCAGAGACGGCGGCGGCGTCACCGTGGTCTTCGGCACCGCCGCCGGCCCCGGCTCCAGGGAGCAGCGCATCACCCAGGCGAGCCCGGGCGTGCCCGGCGCCGACGAGGCCGACGACATGTTCGGCGAGGTACGGGCCGCCGCGGACTTCGACGGCGACGGTTACGGCGACCTCGCGGTGGGCGCCACCGGCGAGAACGGCTCCCGCGGCGCCGACGAGGGTGCCGTGACGATCCTGTGGGGCTCCGCCTCCGGCCTGTCCAAGGGCACGACGCTCCCGAACAAAAGCCCGGGCCGCTACAACCAGATGGGCAAAGACCTCGCGACCGGCGACTTCAACGGGGACGGCAAGCAGGACCTGGCCGTCATCAACGAGTCCAAGACCTACGTCTACCGCGGCCCGCTCAAGCGCTCCGGCGCCACAGGCACCGTGACCAAGCTCGACAAGACGGCAGCCTTCTCTGCCACCGCCCTGATCTCCGGCAAGGTCAACGGCGACAAGAAGACCGACCTCGCGATCATCGGCGACGTGGTCAACCCCGAGAAGATCGCGTCCGACGCCTGGTTCATCAAGGGAGGCGCGAGCGCGCTCACCCCGGGCAAGACCCTGCGCCTGGAATCCGAGGCCAGTAACGGCGGCAGCACCGATCGCGGCGGCGACGGTGTCATCGCCGACTTCGACAAGGACGGCTACGGCGACATAGCCATCGGCACCTCCCTCTATTCCCGGCACAAGGGCCGCGTCAGCGTCTGGTACGGCTCGGCAGGCGGCCCGTCCCGAAGCGCCCGCCTCACCCAGACGACGAGCGGCGTGATGGGGTCCCCGGAGAACGACGACGAGTTCGGCTCATCCATCTCGGCAGGCGACACCAACGGCGACGGCTACGCGGACCTCGCGGTCGGCGCGCGGGGCGAGGAGATCGACGGCCACGACTACGCGGGCGGCGTACACGTGTTCAAGGGCCGAAAGGGCGGCCTGTCCGGCGCCGGTTCACAGTGGTTCGCCCGCAACACCCCCGGTGTGCCGGGCCCGTTGACGTCCGACGACCAGTTCGGTGCCCTGGTGCGGCTGCGCGACACCGAAGGCGACGGAACGGCTGACCTGTATGTGAACGGCGCCGACAGCGCACGGCTGCCCGGTTCGCCCACCGGCATCACCACATCGGGTGCGAGGAAGTACGACGCGGCACCCATCAGCAGCTTCTTGCAGTAGCCCTTCCGAGAAGCCCGGTGACACGGCCGGGGCGGGAGCCGTCATGCTCCCCGCCCGGGCCCCGGCACCGGTGGGGGGCCCGACCCTCCGCTCCGCGGGCGAGGGCGGGGGTGACGCCGAAAGCCCCCAGAACGCACGCTTCAGCTCGCCTCGGCGTATGGCTCGGTGCGAGGTCGAGGGTCTCCCTCGGGATCTTTGCTGGACAGTCACGTCGAGCACGGTCGCGATCGGGAGCAGGCGACATTGAGGCCGCAGTTGGTGACTTGGCCCGCCATGCGTTCGCAGCGGCGGCGGTATGCACCAGGCAACGGTCCGGTCGTACGGCGCGCGCTCGGGGAAGCCGGCGGTGCCGCCGGCGACGTGGCCGCGGGTGTGGTCGAGGCCGCGCACGTGGTGCATGAGGGTGGCCCCGGCCATCCGGGCGAGCGCCCCGGCCGGAAAGTCACATGATCCGGCGGAGAGAACCTAGGTGAGCGTCTTCCCGAACGCGTGGACGTGCCCGGTGAGGGCATCGAGTTGTTCTTGCTGGTGCCGGTACCGCAGTCACCCCGTACGGAAGTGGTGTCGATACCGGCATCGTCGCTGTCCAGGACGTCGACGCAACCTCGGGTCAGCCTTGCACCACCGCCGGGTCCATCCACATGACCTCGAAGTGGTGACCGTCCGGGTCCTGGAAGGAACGGCCGTACATCTGGCCGTAGTCCTGGGGGTCCTTCGCGGGTGAGCCGCCGGCGGCGAGTGCGCGGTCGCACAGCTCGTCGACCGCCTCGCGGCTCTCGGCGCTCAGACAGATCAGTGCCTCATTGGCGACCCTCGCGTCGGCGATCGGCTTCGAGGCGAACTGCTGGAACTTGTTCTCGGAGAGCAGCATGACCACGATGCTGTCACTGATCACCACGGACGCGGTGTTCTCGTCGCTGAACTGCGCGTTGATGGTGTATCCGAGCTCCGTGTAGAACTTCTTCGCCGCGTCGATGTCCTTGGTGGCGAGGTTGATGAAGACCATCTGCTGGTAGGCGTGCTCCGTCATGCCGTCCACTCCTGTTTCGAAGAGATCGTTGTTACTCGTGAAGTATCGGATGCCTGTGACGCATCGGATGCTTGTTACGCAGGGATAGACGGCGGGCCGCGGCCAAACTCATCGGCCCTCGGAGGACTTTTTTTCGCAACTCACCTTCCAGGCCCCTCGCGCCGGCCGCGGCACGGAACGGTCAGCGCGTCGGCAGGCGGTGCAGTACGACCTCGCCGAGGGCTCCGTCCGCCGCCACACACGTCATGTACGTACGGTATGGCTGCCGCCTGCGGTCCGTCGGCGAGCCCGGGTTCAGCAGGCGCAGCCCGCCGGGCGCCTCGGTGTCCCAGGGGATGTGACTGTGGCCGAAGACCAGGACGTCGAGGTCGGGGTAGAGCGCGGCGCAGCGCGCCTCCCGGCCGCGGGCCGCCCCCGTCTCGTGGACGACGCCGAACCGCAGGCCACCCAGCCGGACGCGGGCCACCTCCGGCAGCCGCGCGCGCAGTTCGGCGCCGTCGTTGTTGCCGAACACGCCGACCAGGCGGCGTGCGCGTCCCTCCAGCAGGTCCAGCGTGGCCACGTCGACCCAGTCACCGGCGTGGATGACGACATCGGCCCGGTCCACCGCGCGCAGCAGCTCGTCGGGGAGCCGCCTGGCGCGCAGCGGCACATGGGTGTCCGAGACAAGCAGCAGCCGTACTCGGCGGGCCGCCATACCGTGCGTGTCATCGTCCATCTACTGTCTTCTCCTCTCGCAGTCCTCTCACAGCGGGACCCCCGGGAAGCCGCCGACACGACGATCGGCGCCCGCTGGCCACCCCTCCCAGCCTGCCCCGAACCACTTCGGCGAGCGACTCGGCCCTGCACGGTCAGGGAGCGTCACCACTCCCGCCCGCCCCGCGGTGATGAAGCACCCCGATGAGCGTGGCGAGGTCGGCGGCGCCCCTCGGATCATCCGCGTAGCGCGTGGTCTGAAGGGGGCCGACCTGGGAGAGGACGACGCCTTCCCGGGCCAGGACGTGGACCAAGGTCAGCAGGGCGGCGCGGGCGTTGCCATCCGTGAAGGGGTGGAAGAACGCCACGTCGAGATAGGCGCGGGCCGCGCGAGCCGCCAGTGGGAGGTCCGGGGTGGTCGCCTCGCGCAGGCAAGCGGCGAAGTCGGCCTGGGTACGCGGCGTCAGCCCGTAACGCTCGCGGCCGGCCTTCGCGTGGGCATCCGTCACGCGGAACGGTGCCTCTCGCACGCCGAGGACCTCGCGCTGCCAGCCGGCCAGCAGGGCGAAGGTCAGTGGCGCGCGGCGTGCGGCATCGGACCGGGCCACGGCGTGGGCGGCGAGCAGCCGCTCGGCGCGCACGGGGTCGCGGCGGCACACCGGCCCTTCGCACCAGGCCTGGAAGCCGTCGCTCGACGGCGGGACCCGTCGGAGGGCCGGTGCGTGTCGCCAGTCGGTCTCACGACGCACGCGCAGCCAGACCGCGAGACTGTCAGCGGCGGTCATGGAGATCCTCCAAAGCCGCTCTCTCGCGGTGGTCGTGGTAGGGGGCATGGCCGGTGAGGCCGACGGCGAGGTCCTCGCCGACGGATTCGATCAGTGTCCGTTCGGGGGTGACCCAGCTCTCGAACCGGCCGCCGATCGCGCTCTCCACCGCTCGCCCCGCCTCGGCCTGGTCCATGCCGGCGTGGGTGAGGAACCAGCCCAGAACTATCGAGGCCTGCCCGTGCCAGCCGCCCTCCGCTCCCGAGTCGAGTACGTGCGTCACGAGCCGGACGCAGGCCCGCTCCAGGTGCCAGCTGCGGTCCTCGGGTGAGGCGTCCGGCGGTGGCGCCAGTTCGGCGAACCGCTCAGCCGTCCGCTCCAACCACTCCCGCCACTCCAACAGCGCGGCCACGACGCGTGTCGCGGTCTCCTCAGGGGTCGTCACCGAGGTCGGCCCGCTGACCCAGCCACCGATGGGTCCGCCGTCGAGGTAGCACCAGTTCCAGCCCCAGGCCCAGGGGCCGTATCGCTCCCGGATGATCGCGTCGACCTGACGTTCGCACCAGCGCTCGCCCTGCCACCAGCCGGCCTGACCGGAGAGCACGGGAGGCACCCACTCGCGGACCAGTGAGCGAAAGCGGGCCTCCTCGTCCTCGTCCCAGGCGAACGGGTGGCGGGTCGGGTCGAAGTCACTCCAGTTCCGGATGTCCTCGTAGGTGATGACAGGCACCCGGTCCTCGGGGAAGGGCGAGGTGTCGCGGTGGTACGTCAGCGCTGGCCACTCTTTCTGTTCGAGGTGATCGACCCATCAGCTCGGCCCGAAGTACCGCGCGTCGCGAACGGCTTCACCGCGTCTTGGCGCAGAGGTACGGGCGGGCCAGCAGGAGAGCCGTCCCGGTCAGTGCGATGCCGAAGTACACCGGCGCCAGGTGGAGGAAATCCGTGTAATGGATCGCTCCGTGCACCACGACGGCGGGCAGGAAGCCCGCGGCGGCGGCCGCCGCCAAGGTCCAGAAGACCCACGCCTCGCCCCGCCGCCAGCCCCACGCGCTGAGCAGCACGATGGCGACCGCGGCCGACATCAACGCGCCGCCGAAGCCCGCGCGGTCGTGCGCGATGAAGGGGACCAGGCGGGGGTTGACGCCGTCCAGCGACGCGGTGCTGATTCCCATGAAGGTCAGGTCGCTCGGTACGAAGACACCGGTCAGGCCGACCACGGAGATCACCGCTCCGCCGACGAAAAGGCCCGCCCCGGTGACGATCATCAGCAGCTGTCCGATCAGCGCCCTTCGGCGCTCCGGCTCCGGTCCCTCGGGCACCGGGCGCCACCTCGGTGTGTGCGGGGCGCGGCGGACCGCCGCCACGTACATCGGGAACAGCACGACGCTGGTGGCCGCGTGCAGGGGTTCCACGAACCCGGTGGCCAGAAAGTACAGCAGGGTGGGGAAGCCGACCGCCCCGGAGAGCAGGTACACCTCGCGGGCCCAGGGCCACCCGCGTCTGATGCCGCCCACGGCGAGGCCGGTGTAGAGGGCGCCGATGGCCACCATCGTGCCCGCCATCGTGATGCGGTCGTGCTGGAGGAAGTGCACGAGATGGTGGTTGGCGGCGTGCAGCTCGTGGACCGTCATCCCGAGGTAGTCGCGGTCGTACCAGAGCAGCACGGGCCCCAGGGTGATGACGGCCGCGCCGAACCCGGCGCCGGTCATGCCGAGTCCGACGAGCAGCCCCCACCACCAGGCGGGCCAGCGCCGGGGGTCGCGGCCGACGTCCCGCAACCGTGGGGCGGGCGTGGTGGGTGTGGCCGCCTCGGTGACGCGTGCGAACCAGCCGGGACCCGCCGCGACGAGCACCTCGGGGCCGGCGAGCACCGCGGCTCCCGGTTCCGCCAGAACGGTCGCCGCCGCGGTGACCGACGGGTCACCGACGCGTACGAGGTGCGCGTCGTCGTCGTGGGTGAACCCGTCGACGTGGGAACCCAGGGCGGCCTCGGCTTCCGGGTCGGCGGCGCGCACCACCACGGGGATCGAGCGGTCGGCGGCGGCCTCGCGCACGGTCTCGATGTCGGCCGCCGCGACGGGCCCCACCTCGACGAAGCCGGCTCCCAGCGGCGGCATGGCGCGTATCACGTCACGGGCGAGCGGGGGCGAAACGGATATGCCGAGGCGCACGGCCACGGGCACGCCGGCGACCTTTCCGGCGAGCCGCTCGGGAGGATGGCGGTGCCCGAAGCCCCGCGCGATCAGCCGGGCGCCTCCGGGGCGGGAGCCGATGGAGGCCAGCAACCGCAGCGCGGTCAGCTGGGAGCGGCGTCGGCCGAGTACGGCGGCCGCGGCGCCGCGCAGCGGGTGGTAGGTCCAGTCGGGCATCAGCGGCCCTCCCCCGCCGTGGCGGGAGCGTGGGTGCCGGGCGGGCTCCAGTGGAGCACCGGCGCCATGGACCGCAGAGTGGCCCGTGCCGGGAGCAGCCGCGCGGCCGCGTCGCGGAGCAGCACGGCAGGTGGCCAGGCCAGCTGGCCGACCGTGCCCAGGCGCGCGGAGCGACGCGTGATGGCCTGGGTCCGGGGGCGGCGCAGTCGGTCGTACGAGCGCAGCGCCGCGTCGGTGCCGGCGGTGGTGCCGAGACAGTGGGCGAGGGTGACGGCGTCCTCCAGCGCCTGGCACGCGCCCTGGCCCAGGTTGGGGGTCATGGCGTGTGCCGCGTCGCCCAGCAGCGCGACCCGGCCGCGGACGAAGGTGGACAGGGGCGGCAGGTCGTACAGATCGTGCCGCAGTACCGCGTCGGGAGGGACGGCGGCCAGCAAGGCCGGGACAGGATCCGGCCAGTTCCCGAACCGGCGCAGCAGCTCCGCGTACTCGGACGTGCCCAGGGCCGTCGCCTGGGGCAGCGTCACTGTGGCGAAGACGTACGTACGACCGCCCGGCAGCGCCGTGAAACCGAACCTCTCCCCGCGCCCCCAGGTCACCGCGCCCTCGGCAGGTGGCTCGGCGAGGGGCTCGGTCACCGCGCGCCAGGCGGTGTAACCGGCGTAGCGCGGGGCGGGGGCCGCGGGCCAGAGGGCCCGGCGAACGGGGCTGCGCAGACCGTCGGCGGCGACCACGAGGTCGGCCAGGGACTCGCCGTTGCGATGGTCGACGACCAGGCGGCCGCCCTCTTCGCGGACGCCCGACACCTCGCTGCCCGGCTTCAGGCTCCGGGAGGGCAGGGCCTCCCGGAGCGCCCGCAGCAGCTCTGCCCGATGCAGGACCACCAGCGGGTGACCGAAGCGTCGGGCCAGCTCCGCGTTGTCCGTACGAGAAAGCCAGCGGCCCCTGCGGTCCCGCACGCCGCCCGTGGCCTCTTCGGCACCGAGTGCTCGTACGGTGTCGGCCAGGCCGAGGGTGTCGAGTGCGCGCAGCGCGTTCGGCCACAGGGAGATGCCGGCGCCGATCTCGGTGAACTCCGGTGCCTTTTCCAGGACTTCGACGTGCCATCCCTGTTGGTGCAGGGCGATGGCCGCGGCCAGACCACCGATCCCGCCGCCGACGATGGTCGCTGCGCGCTGTGGCATGGGCCCTCGCTTCACCTTTACGTTCTTGTGAGGGTGCCGCCCCGGAACGGCGGCCGTTCGCTCCGGTACTCCAGCGAACACACGCTCGGCACGCCCCCCATCCGAGTGACACCTTGAAGCAGCATGGTGGCAGACGCCCGTCGGAGAAGTTGAGGCGGGCCAGCCACGTGCCGGCACGATGAACGCGCGGTACGCGCACTCCCGCGCTGCCGTCCCCGTCGCCTCCACACGTATGTCTCCCAGGAGGGCCAGCCGCGCCGTACGCAAGGGCAGGAACCCTTGACCTGCGGCGACACAGCCACTAGGTTCCGATCCCACTGACCCCTGGCTTCGAATGGAGGCGACCAGCAGATGCGCACCAGCTCTGACCTCGGTCGTCTCGCCCAGTGCACCGCCTGGGTTCCGGGCCGGATCGCGCACGGCTGCTGAGTACGCCGTTCTGATGTGCCCCGCTGCGGCACTCTCCGGGTTTACCGTCACCACCACCTTCCGGCACGTCGCTGTCCCGTGCCCTGCTGCGCCCGCCGCTCCGGTGAGGCGCGTCTGAACACAGAAAGCTGCCTGAAATTGGCGAACATGAATGCGACCGAGCACGCACCGGAACGGACGCCCGAACCGATGCCCGGCACGACCGGGGCGCGGATGACGGTGAACGGGACGGAGACACCGATCTCACCGTGCGCACCCCACACCACGGCGCTGGACTTCCTGCGCGAGCGCGGCCTCACCGGCACCAAGGAGGGCTGCGCGGAGGGCGAGTGCGGCGCCTGTTCCGTCATGGTGGCCCGCCCCGGGGTGCACAAGCCCACCGACTGGGTGGCGGTCAACGCCTGCCTGGTTCCGGCCGCGGCGCTCGACGGCCAGGAGATCGTCACCGCCGAAGGGCTCGCGACGGCCGGTGAGCCCGGCACGGCGCCCGCCCTGCATCCCGTACAGGAGGAGATGGCGGTCCGCGGCGGCTCCCAGTGCGGCTACTGCACACCGGGGTTCGTCTGCAGCATGGCCGCGGAGTATTACCGCCCGGGCCGCTGCGAGCATTCCGCCGCCGCCACGGGGACGGCTCAGAGCGCAGACGCCGAACATGGGCCCAACGGCTTCGACCTGCACGCCCTCAGCGGAAACCTGTGCCGTTGCACCGGCTACCGCCCCATCCGTGACGCCGCGTTCGCCGTCGGGGCACCCACCGACGACGACCCGCTGGCCCGGCGCCGCGAACTGCCCCCGCCCGCGCCGGTCACCACCGAACACGCCCGGGACGGCGCGGTGTTCCTGCGCAAGAGCACCCTGGCCGAGACCCTGAGGGTGCTGCGTGAACGGCCCGACGCCGTCGTCGTCGCCGGCTCCACCGACTGGGGCGTCGAGGTCAACATCCGTGCCCGACGGGCGGATTGCGTCATCGCCATCGACCGGCTGCCCGAACTGCGGGAGCTGCGCGTCGAGTCCGACCACATCGAGATCGGCGCGGCACTGACGCTCACCGAGATCGAGCGCCGTCTGGACGGCGACGTCCCGCTGCTCGCCGAACTCTTCCCGCAGTTCGCCTCCCGGCTCATCCGCAACAGCGCGACGCTCGGCGGCAACCTGGGCACCGGATCGCCCATCGGTGACAGCGCGCCGGTCCTGCTCGCACTCGACGCGTCGCTGGTGCTCACCGACGCCGACGGCGAACGCGTGGTGCCGCTGGCGGACTACTTCACCGGTTACCGGCAGAGTGTGCGCCGGCCGGGGGAGCTGATCCGCGCGGTGCGCGTCCCGCTGCCGCTGGCACCCGTCACGGCCTTCCACAAGATCGCCAAGCGGCGTTTCGACGACATCTCCAGCGTGGCCGTCGCCTTCGCGCTCGGCATCGAGGACGGGCTCGTACGCACGGCACGTATCGGCCTGGGCGGTGTGGCCGCCACGCCCATCCGCTCCCTGGCCACCGAGGCGGCCCTGGAGGGCAAGCCGTGGTCGGCGCGGACCGCCGAAGCCGCGGCCCGGGTGCTGCGCGGGGAGGGCACGCCGATGAGCGATCACCGCGCCAGCGCCCTCTACCGTTCCGCGATGCTCGGCCAGAGCCTGCTGAAACTGCACGCACAGACCACCGAGGCGGTGTCGTCATGAGTCATCTGTCCCAGCGTCCCGAGAAGCCCGTCGTCGGTGTCTCGATCCCGCACGAGAGCGCCGTCCAGCATGTCACCGGCGCCGCGCTCTACACCGACGACCTGGTCCAGCGCACCAAGGACGTCCTGCACGCCTACCCGGTCCAGGTCATGAAGGCCCGCGGCAGGATCACCGCGCTGCGCACCGAGCCCGCGTTCGCCGTGCCGGGCGTGGTGCGCGTGCTGACCGGTGCCGACGTGCCCGGCGTCAACGACGCGGGCATGAAGCACGACGAGCCGCTCTTCCCCGACGAGGTCATGTTCCACGGCCACGCGGTCGCCTGGGTCCTCGGCGAGACCTTGGAAGCGGCCCGGCTCGGCGCGGCCGCCGTCGAGGTGGACCTGGAGGAACTGCCTTCCCTGGTCACACTGCGGGAAGCCATCGAGGCCGGCAGCTACCACGGGGCCCGGCCCCTGATGGAGACCGGTGACATCGAGGCGGGCTTCGCCGACAGCGCACACGTGTTCAGCGGTGAGTTCCAGTTCGCCGGACAGGAGCACTTCTACCTGGAGACACATGCGGCGCTGGCCCAGATCGACGAGAACGGTCAGGTGTTCATCCAGAGCAGCACCCAGCACCCCTCGGAGACCCAGGACATCGTCTCGCACGTGCTCGGCGTTCCCGCGCACGAAGTGACCGTGCAGTGCTTGCGGATGGGCGGCGGCTTCGGCGGCAAGGAGATGCAGCCGCACGGGTTCGCGGCCGTCGCCGCGCTCGGCGCCAAGCTCACCGGCCGGCCGGTCCGCTTCCGGCTCAACCGGACGCAGGACCTGACCATGTCCGGCAAGCGGCACGGTTTCCACGCCACCTGGAAGATCGGGTTCGATGCCGAGGGCCGCATCCAGGCCCTGGACGCCACCCTGGTCGCCGACGGCGGCTGGAGCCTCGACCTCTCCGAGCCGGTCCTCGCCCGGGCGCTGTGCCACATCGACAACACGTACTGGATTCCCCACGCCCGCGTGGCGGGCCGCATCGCCAGGACCAACACGGTCTCCAACACCGCCTTCCGCGGCTTCGGCGGCCCGCAGGGCATGCTGGTGATCGAGGACATCCTGGGCCGCTGCGCACCGAAGCTCGGTCTTGACCCCATGGTGTTGCGGGAACGCAATTTCTACCGGCCGGGCCAGGGCCAGACGACACCGTACGGACAGCCCGTCACGCAGGCCGAGCGGATCTCCGCGGTCTGGCAGCAGGTGCAGGACAGCGCCGGTGTCGCCGACCGCCGGCGCGAGATCGCCGCGTTCAACGCCGCGCACCCGCACACCAAGCGGGCGCTGGCCGTCACCGGCATCAAGTTCGGCATCTCGTTCAACCTCACCGCCTTCAACCAGGGCGGCGCTCTGGTGCTGATCTACAAGGACGGCTCGGTCCTGATCAACCACGGCGGCACCGAGATGGGCCAGGGCCTGCACACCAAGATGATGCAGGTGGCCGCGACCACCCTGGGCATCCCGCTGCACAAGGTGCGCCTCGCCCCGACGCGCACGGACAAGGTGCCCAACACCTCCGCCACCGCGGCCAGCGCGGGCACCGACCTCAACGGCGGGGCGATCAAGAACGCCTGTGAGCAGCTGCGCGAACGGCTGCTGCAGGTGGCCGCCACCCAACTGGGCGCGAACGCCTCGGACGTACGCATCGTCGAGGGCGTCGCGCGGGCCCTGGGCAGCGACCAGGAGGTGGCCTGGGACGACCTGGTGCGCACCGCCTACTTCCAGCGGGTCCAGCTGTCGGCCGCGGGCTTCTACCGGACCGAGGGCCTGCACTGGGACGCGAAGACGTTCCGGGGCTCGCCGTTCAAGTACTTCGCCCACGGGGCCGCCGCCACCGAGGTGGAGGTCGACGGCTTCACCGGCGCCTACCGCATCCGGCGAGTCGACATCGTGCACGACGTCGGCGACAGCCTCTCCCCCATGATCGACATCGGTCAGGTGGAGGGCGGCTTCGTGCAGGGCGCGGGCTGGCTGACGCTGGAGGACCTCCGCTGGGACACCGGCGACGGCCCTCACCGCGGCCGGCTCCTGACCCAGGCGGCGAGCACCTACAAGCTGCCGAGCTTCTCGGAGATGCCCGAGGAGTTCAACGTGACGCTGCTCGAACACGCCACCGAGGAGGGCGCGGTCTACGGCTCCAAGGCGGTGGGCGAGCCGCCGCTGATGCTGGCGTTCTCGGTACGCGAGGCGCTGCGCCAGGCCGCCGCCGCGTTCGGGCCGGACGGGGTCGGCGTCGAACTGGCCTCGCCCGCGACGCCGGAGGCCGTGTTCTGGGCGATCGAGGCGGCGCGGGGCGCGTCGGCGGCCACCTCGGGGGGGCACGTGCCCGACGCGTCGGCCGAGGGCGGGAACGCCGAGGGCGGGATGGCCGGCTCTGGGGACGCCGATGCCGTCAACGCCGATGCCGGCAACGTCGACGGCCGGGGCCGGGCGGCCGGAGCCGCGGCACTGAACGGTGCCTGACATGACGTGGATCGCCGCGGTCACGCGGTTGCGGGCACGCCGGGAGCCCGGCGTGCTGGTCACCGTCGCGACTGTGCGCGGTCACGCCCCGCGCGACGCGGGCGCGAAACTCGTGGTGGGGCGCGACGAGACCTGGGGCTCGATCGGTGGCGGCAATGTGGAGGCCGTCGCGATCGACCGGGCCCGGGAGATGCTCGCCGCGGCCACGGCGGAGCCGGAGCTGATGGACTTCGCCCTGAACGACAAGGTGACCAACCGGCATGGCGTGCAGTGCTGCGGCGGCACGGTCTCGGTACTGCTCGAACCCCTGCCGGTGGTACGGGCGGTGGCCGTCTTCGGCATGGGCCATGTCGGTCTCGAACTCGCGCGCATCCTGGCCCGCCAGGACCTCGACCTCCATCTGGTCGACAGCCGCGCGGACATGCTCACACCTGGGCGGCTCGACGCACTGGCGGACGCGGTGGCGCACGTACACGTGCACCACACGCCGCTGCTGCCCGAGGAGGTGCTGGAGGCCCTGCCGCACGGCACCCACATCCTGATCATGACCCATGACCACGCCGAGGACGCCGCTCTCTGCGACGCGGCCCTGCGCACCACCCACCTCGGCTCGATCGGCCTGATCGGCTCGGCGGCCAAGTGGGCGCGCTTCCGCAAACGCCTCTCCCACGAGGGCGGCCACGACGACGCCACCATCGACAGGATCAAGACCCCGATAGGGCTGACGGACATCACCGGCAAGGAACCCGCGACGATCGCCGTGAGCGTCGCCGCGGATCTCCTGCGCACCTTCGAGTCCCAGGGGGGTGAGGGGCCGGCGCGTGTTGAAGGGAGGTGAAGCGGGCGGGCCTGTGCGTCACCCATGCGCCCTTATTCGCCTGCCCACCGCGTATGAGCGCGGCATGGGTGAGGCCCGGCCCAAGGAGAGTCGGATCAAGGCCCAGTCCTGCCGAGACGAACCGGCGCACGGCTGACGCGGCCTTCGACCATGTCGCGGCCCTGGTGGAGCTCGCGGTCGAAGGCCTTCGGTGGCACGCCTGCGGAGACGTGCCGAACCGCTGCAACGGTCAGCTCCGCCAGACCGGCAGGACCGGCAGGGCGCCTTGCGGGTCGACGGTCAGCGTGTGCCCGTCGCTCCGCCCGGTGAGCCACCCCAGCAGTTCCGCGGCCGGCCCGGTCACGCGCGGCCCCTGCCCGTCACCGACCACCCGAAGGACCTGGTCCTCGTCCGCGCACACCGTCATGGGCGGGGCTTTGGGGTCGGCGCGCAGTCGCGCGGTGGTCGTCTCCAGTTCGCGGGCGACGAACCAGGCGGGCCAGCGGGCCGGACCGTGACCGGTGGCCAGGTCGGTGTGGTGCACCTCCACCTCGCGCAGCATGCTGCCCACGGCCCGGCGCACCGGGCGCAGACCGGCCCCCAGCCAGCGCACCGGCACGTCCCAGGCGTCCGAGGGGTGGTCGACGGCGGCCGCCAGGAAGCGGCGGAGCGCGGTGTCCAGGTCGCCGAGGAGAGCGTCGGCGGGCCGTCCGGCGCCCTCCTCGATCTCCCGCTCCCGTTGCTCGTCGTCGGCGTACTGCGGCACGTCGGCGCCCGTACGGGCGGAGGTGAGCAGCCGGGTACGCGAGTCCGCGCTGCGGGCGAGGTGCGTCAGGACATGGGCGCGGGTCCAGCCGGGCAGCAGGGAAGGCGCCCGTACGTCCTCGTCCGACAACGCGGCCGCGGTCGAGAGCAGCCGGTCGACGCTGGTGCGCAGCAGCGGCAGGAGCGCGGCGGGGCTGCCTTCCTGACCGCCTTCTTCATGGCGTTCTTCGTCGTACGGCATGGGTCTCCGATCGGTTTCGACGCTTCGTCCCCTTCACCTGTTCCCAGCCCACGGTGGAGACCACATCGGCCGCTGGCAGGCCCCTGACGGCGGTTAAGTACTTGCCCAAGGGGGTGTACTTCCCGGCTGAGTTCCATAGACACGGGAGCTGGTGCCGATGTGCGCCGCAATCTCGGGGACGCCCATGGACGGGACCACCGTCACCTTCCTCCGCCGCGAGGACATGCTCGTCCTGGACTTCACCTTCTCCAACATCTCCCGCTCGGGTACGGCGGGCGCCTTCGTCCTCGGGCCCAGCACACCCGGCACCGCGGGAACGATCACCGCCCATTTCCCGCCGCAGTCCGCTCTGGAGGAGGCCACGTCCCTGACGGCGGCGTCCATCGGCGTCAAACGGGTGCGGTACTCCGGGGAGAGCACCGTCGCCCTGCGCGTGCCTTCGGGCACGTCCGTGCCGTTCACCGCGGACGGACTGCTGTCCTGGGCCGCGCTCCAGGCCGCCCCGGCGGGCACCGTCCTCAAATGCGTCTGGGCATCTTCTTCGGCCCCGCCTCCGCCGGCCTGGTGTGGCGGCACGTGACCGCCCCCGTCACGGGCAGCTCCGGGGCCACCGGCATCTGGCACACCCGGATCGCCCCCGCGGGCACGCTTCCGCATGAGGACGGCCCGGTGAACCTGGTGGGGGTCGTGCCCCCGCGAGGCTGGCAACCCTTCACCAGTTCGCTCACCGCCCCTCAACGGCAGCAGATCCACGACGCCACCAGCGCCCGGCCGGTGACCGCCAACGGGCTCGTGCTGTCCGCGCTCGGCGCCCATGCCGACCTCACCGGGGTCTGGGACCCCGCGCTCGGCGTCACCGGCTACCACCACCGCTCGACAGGCGGCCGTGATCTCGTCGTCCAGGTCGACGAACAGGGCTACCTGCTGCCGTTCGGGTTCCCGGTCCGCGTCACCACCCGCACCGAGCGGCGGCTCGACCTCGGACTCGTCCAGTCGACGCGGCTGACCGTCCTGAAGCCGGAGATCACCTACGAGGGCGTCGCCGCCCTCCCCCCACGCCGGCCGGGCCTTCCCCTTCGTCCGGGTCCGGGTCGACCAGCCGACCGACACCGAGATCTCCGCCGGGACCCGCTTGATCGGGTCGGCTACTGGGTGCACCGCGCCGACGCGCCCTCCACGACGCTGCCCTTCGCCCTCAGCGCCGATGACCGGCTCGGCCACCGCGTCCACTTCACCGCTCCCCTCGTCTTCATCCGGGGCAACTTCGCCCACGGCGACCTGAGGGGCCCCCTCATCACGTACGAGAACACCGCCAAGGACCTCCCGCTGCCCGCCACCGGCCGCCTCGAACTCGCCCCCGACAGGAGCACGACCGACGAGAAGTCCACGGTCGACATCACCGATCTGCGGGTCGGAGCCGAGCCGTCGCAGGCCGCCTCCGCCCAGCTCTCGGCCGCCGGACGGCTGGCCGCACACCCCCGGCTGCTCTCCGTCGGCGCCCGCATCCCGGCCCTGGACGCCCTCGCTCCCCCGCCCACCGGCACCGGAGTCAGCGCCGCCGCGCCGCCCGCCGTCACCGGCGCCGTCCACCAGCTCAAGCTGTACGACAAGTACGTGACCGGCGGTCTCGCCGCCAGCCGCCAGGTCTATACGAGCCTGCCGCAGGCCGCCGACTTCGCCCCGCCGCCCGCCGCCTCCGGCGCCGTCGCCGCCCTCGGGCTGCCGGTGAGCGGACTCTCCGCCGCCACCGGTCCCGTCGGGGCTGTCCGATCCGGCCCGTCAGGGCGGACCCCGCAACCAACCGCAACCGCAAGCCCGGTCGGCGCGGACTTGCGGGCGGCGGCCCCCCGTTCAGCGGATGTTGACGTCGATACAGGCGTAGAAGGCGTTGGACGTGTCGCCGATGTTCCACACCGCGAGGATCTTGTGCCTGCCGGTAAAGTTGCCGAGGTTGACCTGGTGCGACACGGTCGCCGGTGGCTGCTGGTTGCCGCCGTCGATGGTGGCGACCTTCGTGCCGTCGACGAAGTACTCGTAGTTCGCGGTCCGGTGCCGGGCGGTGAACGTCCAGGTGAAGGTCTGGGTCCTGCTGACGTCGCTGACCTTCCAGCCCTTGGCGTCGTTGTCCAGTTCCGCGAACCTGGCGTTGCCGCCGCTGCAACTGCGCAGGCCCTTGGGGCCCTCGACGCTCTGCGGTTCGTACTTGATGTCGCCGCAGGGCACCGTGCGCGCGGCGCACTGCGCCTGCCGGCTCGCGGGGGCGTTGACGTATCCGTGTGCGCCGGCCGAACCGGTCGGCAGGGTGAGGGCGAGGACGGGTGCCATACCGGCACCGATCGCCGCGGCCAGCTTCCGCTTCTTGTCCATGCGTGACTCCTTCACGGGCGGCGCTTCGTGGGGGGGGTGTGCGGCGTGAAGTGTTCTCGTGGGGCGATTAGTCCAGACCATAGACTTCGGCTCGTTCCGGTCAAGGACCTATTCCGGCCACAGGATTCCGAGGTGCCGAGCCGGGTCCGGAGCCGAGTCAACGGCTGCCGCTCACCTCCAGTCCATCGAGTGGTTGTCCCGCGCTTTCGTCCGGGTATGTCTCACGGCGCCCGCCACGGCGTGAACGCAGCGAAAGGAACCACATGGATGTGATGGCCGCACGGCAAGACGTCTTCCGCATGCTTGATGTGGACGGCGACGGCGTGATCTCCCGCGAGGAGTACCTCGCCCGTCCCGACCGGGCGGCGGTGAAGCTGGGCCGTGAGGTGAGCGACCCCCTCGTGGCCGCGGCCCGCTCCTCGCACGCGCGCGTCTACTCCGCGATGGACGCGGACGGCGACGGCAAGGTCACCTTCGACGAGTACGCGGCCTGGGCAGGCGCCGAGACCTTCGACGACGTCTGCCGCGAGGCGCTGGGGTCCCTCTTCGACCTCGCCGACACCGATGGCGACGGCATGCTCACCCGGACGGAGTTCGCGCGGCTGCGCGAGGTTCTGGGCAACAGGGCGGACAACGCCGCGCAGGCGTTCGACGCCCTGGACACCGACGGCGACGGCCGCGTCAGCCGTGACGAGTACCTGAGCGCGATCCGCGCCTGGGTCAGCGACGGCACCTCACCCATGTACGAAGCCCTGGTCACCGCCCGCTGAGAACACCGCCCCGCCCGCCACCCGGTGCGCGCCTCGCCCTGCGCACCGATGCCTTCTGGTGGCACATGCTGTCGGGTGGGTAGGGAAGATCGCATGTCTGAGATCTTCCAAGCCGGTGTATGGGGCCTTGTGGCCGGTTCCGCCCTCCTGTTGGGGGCGGTGATCGGCTACGGAGTCCGGGTGCCCCCGTGGCTGGTGGCATCCGTGATGGCGTTCGGCGCCGGAGTCCTGCTGTCGGCCGTGTCCTTCGAATTGGTGGCGGAGGCGTACGACGAAGCCGGCCTCGCCCCCGCGGCGATCGGCACGGTCGGCGGAGCGCTCGCCTATACGGGCGGAAACGCCTGGCTGGCACGGCGTGGCGCGCGCCACCGCAAGCGCAGCGGCCAGGGCAGGCAGCCCTCCGAGTCCGAACAGGGCGGCTCGGGGCTGGCACTGGCGCTGGGCGCCCTGCTCGACGGCGTACCGGAGTCGGCGGTCATCGGGGTGAGCCTGCTCAAGGGCGGTGCGGTCAGTGTCGCGACGGTGGCCGCGGTGTTCATCAGCAACGTCCCCGAGGGCCTGTCCAGTTCCGCCGGAATGCGGCAGGCGGGGCGCGGCAAGGCGTACGTGTTCGGCGTGTGGGGGGTGATCGCGCTGGCCAGTACGGTGGCGGCCGTGCTCGGGTACGCGGTGGTGGGCGGTATGTCCACGGCGGTGGTGGCGGCGGTGACCGCGGTGGCGGCCGGCGCGATCCTCGCCATGATCGCCGACACGATGATCCCGGAGGCGTTCGAGAACGCGCACCTGGCCATAGGGCTGATCACGGTGTGCGGGTTCCTGGTGTCCTTCGCCCTGTCCCACGCCTGAGGCCCCGCCTGAAACCACGCGTGCAACCCCGCTGGACCGCGCTGGAACCGCGTGGCGGTCGGAGCCGAGCGGACGGCAGGAGCCGGGGAACCGGAGTGCTCGCGCCGGGCGGGGGTAGACGGCAAAGATGCTTGGGACACACCTTTTCGCGCCCGCCGCCTCTCTGCCCGGCGCCCGGCTCCGCAAGGAGCCTCGCCACGCGCGTCGCAGCCGCCGCCGCGGCCGGCTGCACCGGCGTCTGCTCGCCTACCGCGACGTGGAGATCCTCCACTCGCCCGCCCCGACGGGTGACAAGGCGCGCTGTCTGCTGCTGGTGTACGGGCGCCGCATCGTCGGTCGTCTCGACTACGAGCTGTGCGAACAGTGCGCGAGCGGTGTGGTGACCCACGCCCAGGTGACAGGACCGCTCCAGGACAGCGGGCTGGGAACGCGCGCCGTCTCCCACTTGCGGGCCTACTACCCGGACGTGGACTGGTACAGCCGCCTCACGCGACGCCTGGCCCGTGACCTCGCGCACCGCATGCGTCTGCCCCAGGGCTTCGCCGGGCCCTGCGCCCATCTGCGGCCCGCGCCCCGTCTATCGGCGGCCGCGTACGAGCAGGTAGAGGAAGTACGGCGTACCGATCACGGCCGTCATGAGGCCGGCGCCGAGCTGGGCCGGAGCGATGACCGTCCGCCCCAGTAGGTCGGCGGCGCACACGAGGATGGCCCCGAGGAGGACCGCGACCGGCACCACCCGGGCGTGCCGGCGGCCCACCAGGGCCCGGGCCGCGTGCGGCGCGACGAGGCCGACGAAGCCGATCGTGCCGGCGGCTGCGACCGCGGTGGCGCTCAGCAGGACGGCGAGGACGAGGAAGGCCAGGCGTCCGCGGCCCAGGGCGAGACCGAGCAGCCTCGGCGTGTCCTCGTCGAGCGACACCAGGTCGAGTTCGGTGTGCCGTACGAGCGCGACGACCAGGCCCACGGCGAGGACGGCTGCGAGAGGCACCACGTCGGGCAGGGTCCGCCCGTAGGTGGAGCCCGCGAGCCAGGTCAGCGCCTTCGTCGCGTTGAACGGGTCGGTGAGGATGATGAGCAGGCTGATGACGGCCGTCGCTCCCGTGGCGACTCCGAAGCCGACGAGGACGAGCCGGTTCTGCTGGAAGCCGCCGCGCGCCGCGAGACCGAAGACGAGGACCGAGCTGACCGCGGCGCCCGCGAACGCGCCCGCGGCGATGCTCCACGAACCGGCCACCGGCACCGTCGTGACGAGCAGGACGGCGCCCACCGCGGCGCCGTTGGTGACGCCGAGCACACCTGGTTCGGCGAGCGGGTTGCGCGTCACGGCCTGGATGAGCGTCCCGGCGAGGGCGAGCGCCGCTCCGGTCAGCAGGGCGGCGGTGACGCGCGGTACCCGTGTGTCGAGGACGAAGGAGACGGTCCGGCCGGCCCTGCCCTGGGCCCAGTTGACCACGTCACCCAGCAGCAGCTTGCTGTCACCGATGAGTACGGCGGCGATCACCAGGCCGACCAGCACGGCCGCCAGGGTCGCCGTCGTGACGACGAAGACGGTGGTGCTGCGGATGCGCAGCCGGTCGGCAGGGGCGGCGGCCGCCGTGTCCTTGGCCCGTGCGGCCATGGCGATCAGGAAGACGGCGCCGACCAGGCTGGTGACGACGCCGGTGGGCACGGCTACCGCGGTGTCCGAGGGGACGACGGCGCGCAGCAGCACGTCGGAGCCGAGCACCAGGGCCGCGCCGGTGAGACCGGCGAGCGGCAGCCGCGCCCGCGTCCGGGTGAACGTCCGGAATCTGCGGGCGAGGGGGCGTACGAGGGCGGGCGCGCAGAGGCCGACGAAACCGACGGGCCCGGCGAGGGTGACGGCGGCGGTGGAGAGCAGCGCGGCGAGTACGACGGCGATGACACGGGTGGAGCGCACGGGCACCCCGACGCCGTGCGCGGCGTCGTCACCGAGCGCCAGCGCGTCGACCCTGCGGGCGAGCAGGAGCAGGCCGACGAGTCCGACGGCGGCGACGGGCAGCATCTGGAGTACGCCGTCGAAGCCGTTCTGCGCGATGCCGCCCTGGTTCCACTTGTAGAGGCCCTCGGTCTCGTGGGGGAACAGCAGGAGCAGGCCCTCGGTGACTGCGGTGAGGCCGAGGGTGAGGGCGCTGCCCGCGAGGACGAGGCGGACCGTGCCCGCGCCGAGGCCGGACAGTCCGAGGACCACGGCCGCCGCGGCGAGGCCGCCGACGAACGCGATGCCGGAGGAGGCGAGGAGCGGGAGCGAGATGCCGGCGGCGGCGGCCACGCCGAGCGCGAGGTAGGAGCCCGCGTTGACGGCGAGGGTGTCGGGCGAGGCGAGGACGTTGCGGCTGATGGCCTGGAGGGCGGCGCCCGCCATGCCGAGTACGGCCCCGATGAGCAGGCCCGCCGCCATGCGCGGCAGCCGGGAGGCGACGACGACGGACGCGTCGCCCGTGTCGGCGCGGCCGGTGAACGCCTTCCAGACCTCGGAGGGGCCGACGGCGGCCGTGCCCTGGGTGATGTCGACGACCGCGAGGGCGGTGACGAGGAGGACCAGTGCGGCCGTCACCGCGGCCGCGCCCGTGCGGGAGGCGGCTGTCGACGGGCGGGCGGCGGGGGTGGTGGGTGCGGTGACGGCCATGGGGTTACTTCTTCAGCGCCTCGACGACGGAGTCGACGTACTGGCTCATCGACGCGGTGCCGCCGAACATCCAGATGCCGTCGGGCAGCCGGTGCACGTTGCCCTTCTTGACGAACGGCAGCGACGTCCACACCTTGTCCTTCTTCAGGACGCCGGTGAACGGGTTGCTGCGCTTGTCGCCGTCGTTGCCGATGTAGGCGAAGTGCACGTTCTCGTCGAGCTTGGTGAGGCCCTCGACGTCGGTGGCGGCGAGGCCGTAGCCCTTGTCGCCCTTGGCCGTCCAGTCGTTCTTCAGGCCGAGCTTCTCGTTGACCGCGCCGATGAGCGAACCGCTGGTGTACGGGCGGATGGAGGTCTGGTTGCCGGTGACGTAACCGTCGGCGAAGGCGTACTTGGCGCCGCTGTGCCCGGCGGCGGCGAGCTTCTTCTTGCCCTCGGCGAGCTTCGCCGTGAAGTCCTTCTTGAGCTTCGCGGCCCGCTCGGTGGTGCCGGTGGCCTCGGCGAGGAGGTCGAGGTTCTTCGTCATCTGGCCGAGGGGGTCCGCGGCGTCGGCGGGGCGCAGGTTGAGCACCGGGGCGATCTCGCGCATCTGCTTGACGGCGGCGGCCGGCAGGTCGGTGGTGGCGATGATGAGGTCGGGCTTCAGGGACGCGATGGTGTCCATGCTGGGCTCGCCGCGGGTGCCGACGTCCTTGGGGTCGTTCGTCAGCGGGGCGGCGGTGTCCCAGGCCTTGTAGCCCTTGACGTCGGCGACGCCGGTGGGGTCGACGCCGAGCGATATCAGGCTCTCCACGGCGTTCCACTCGGTGCCGACGACCTTCTTGGCCGGGCCGTCCAGCTTCACCTTGGTGCCGGTGCCGTCGGTGAGGGTGAGGGCGGAGGTGTTCTTCTTGGCGTCGTCGGCGGCGGGTTCGGTGGTGCCGCAGGAGGACAGGGCGAGGGCCGCGGCGGTGGCGGCCGCCGCGGTGAACAGGAGGCGTCTCATGAGGTGGTGCTGAGCCTTTCGCTTCGCGAGTGGTGGCGGCCTATGGCGCGGCTGCGCAGGCGGCCGGTGAGGGGGTCGGAGTCGACTTCGATGCGGATGCCGTAGGTCTTGGTCAGCCGCTCGGCCGTTAGTACGTCTTCGGGGTCGCCGTCCGCGACGATCCGCCCCGCGTCCAGCAGCAGGATGCGGTCGGCGACGGCGGCCGCCTGGTCGAGGTCGTGCAGGACGGCTCCGACGGCGATCCCGTGCACGTCCGCCAGGTCCCGCATGAGGTCGAGGAGTTCGACCTGGTAGCGCAGGTCGAGGTGGTTCGTCGGCTCGTCGAGCAGGAGTACGCCCGTCTCCTGGGCGAGGCAGCCGGCGAGCCACACCCGCTGGAGCTGGCCACCGGACAGGTGCTCGGCGCCGCGTTCGGCGAGGTCCGCGACGCCGGTCATGGCGAGCGCGCGGTCGACCGCGGCCCGGCCGCCCGGGTCGGCCTTGCCCCAGCGGCCCCGGTGCGGGTAGCGGCCGAACTCGACGACGTCCCGTACGGTCAGTCCGCTGGGCGTGGGGCGGCCTTGGGTGAGCAGCGCGACGTGCCGGGCGAAGGCGCGGGGGCTCAGGGCGAGGCCGTCGGTCTCGCCGTCGATGCGGAGTGTGGCGGTCCGGGGCTGTTGGAGGCGGGCGAGCGTGCGCAGCAGCGTCGACTTCCCGCTGCCGTTCGGACCGACCAGGACGGTCACGTCGCCCGGGCGCAACGTCATCGCGGCGTCGTGGACCACGTCGACGCCTTCGTACGCCACGGTGACACCCGTGGCCGACAGTTCATGACCCTGGGGGCGCGTGGCCTCGGCGGTCTCTTCACCTACATGCACGACGCTGAGGTTAGCCTAACCTAATTCCCCTGGGAAATGGGGGGTCGTGTTCGTCTCACAAGACGAAATCCAGCCAGGCTCACGCGGTTTCCGGGCCCTCGGGGTGATGGCGGGCGATGTTCCGTTCCAGGAGCTTGGTCGAGGCGGCGACGCCGACGCCACGGGCGGGGTCGAGGGACGGCAATCTGCCGTCGGCACGCTTCAGTTCGGCGAGCGCGGCCTCCATCGCCTCGTGCGCGGCGAAGAGGCAGGGCGTGCTGTAGATGGCGACGTCCACGCCGAGATCGGTGAGTTCGGAGAGCGAGAGCCGGGGGGACTTGCCGCCGGCGATCTGGTTGAACAGCAGGGGCTTGCCGCCGACCACCTCGCGAATCCGGCGGATGCCCTCCACGTCGCGCACGCCGTCCACCAGGATCACGTCCGCGTCGGTGGCGGCCAGACGCCTGGCGCGCTCCATGATGTCCGCCTCGTCCGTCGCGTCCGTCCGGGCCACCACGACCAGGTCCCTCCGGGTCCTCAGCACCATCTCCAGCTTGGTCAGGTACTCGTCGAGAGGCAGGACCTGCTTGCCGTCCGCGTGCCCGCATCGGCGGGGCCGCTTCTGGTCCTCCAGCACCACCCCGGAAGCCCCCATCCGCTCCAGACTGCCCACGACGTGACAGGCCACCTCGGGATCGGCGTAGCCGTCGTCGATGTCCACGAGCAGGTGGTGGCGCGGGAACGCGCCCCGCAGCCGCTGCACGAACGCCACCATGTCCGGCCAGGCGATGAACCCGATGTCGGGCAGCCCGTAATACGAGGCGGCGAAGCCGAAGCCGGACACGAACATCCCGTCGTAGTGGCCGGCGGCGACGGACGCGGAGTACATGTCGTACACGCCGATGAGAGGAGTCGTGCCGGGCGCGGCGATCCGGTCCCGCAATTTCGTTCCGTGCTTCACGCCTGGCTCCTGGTCGTGTGGGGGGATGCGTCATGTGGGGGGATGCGCCATGTTGGCGGGGATGCGTGGGGGCGACGCGTTGGACTCCCGGGACAGGATGTTTTCGGGCCGATGGCGGAACTTCCCCGACCCGCGCTGCTCTCACCCTCCCGGTGCAGCACTTTCACCACAGAAACGTCACTGCCGGTCGGGGCGGGTGGGCGCTGCGTACGACAGGACGAGGCGGAACGGTTCCCCTGCACAGCGCAGTCCCGCGCGCTTCCCCGCCCCCGTCGCGCGGGTCGAGGCAGCCGCGCCGGATCGCATGCTTAAGATCCGCTCGTGGCAGACATCTCCGATGAACTGGTCAAGCTGGAACATTGCGCCGAGGAAGAGCGCGCCAAGCTCGCGGGACTCGACGACGAGGAGTACGCGGCGCAGTGGCGCCACTGGAACGACGCGGCCGAGCGCTTCCAGGCAGCGGTCACGGCGCACGCCGAGGCGACCGGGCAGTCCCGCCACGAGGTGGAGCAGGCAGCGAAGAGGGCGGCCCGACGCGCGGACGAAGACCCGGCCGGATGAGGGAGGGGCCGATGCTCGACGCGGCCCGCTGGTAACCGGCGCTGCCGCTGACTGCAAGAACCTCAGAACGGTCTCCGTGAACCGCACCGGTTCGGCCTTGCGGATCAGGTGCCCGGCCGGAATGGTGACGACTCGCCCACGAGGAACACGACGGGCCAAGTCGGCGACGCCCTCCTGCGGTACGCGGCTGCGTGGACCGCCGGCCACCACGAGGGTCTCGGCCGTGATCTCCCCGAGCCGCTCCAGCCGGCGCGATTCAGGCGTGTCGATCTCGCGCCTGACAGCCGGCACCACGCGCCAGTCGCGCGCGAAGGAGGGCGCCACGCGGCCCCAATCGGTGCCGTCCTCGTCCAGCGCGTACGACATGAGGAGTGGTGGCGCGTCCGGCGGCCCAGAGACCTGATGGGCCAGCCGGACGCCTCCCGCGTCGATCAAACGATGATCAGCCGTGCGGGGACGATACCGGCGCGCCCTCGCACCGCAGTAGCGACGTTCTCCGTCGGCGGTCCGGCCCCCCCTCGTTCACCGTGCCGCGCCGGACCCGATCGTCGGCAGGTAGCGCGGTGCGCGCCAGGCCTTCAGCCGGTGCTCCACGGCGGCTCCCAGGGACAGCAGCTCGGCGTCCTGGTGGCTGCCGGCCATCAGGAGCAGGCCGACCGGCAGTTCGTTCACCGACCCGGCGGGCACCGAGAGGGAGGGGTATCCGGCGACGGCGGCCGGCGTGGAGGAGGGGATGACGTCGTTGTCACCGCGCGCGCAGTCGGTCGTCCAGGCGGGCGGGTTCGTGGGCGCGGCGATGGCGTCCAAGTGGTGGGCCGCCAAGGTCTCGTCGAGTGAGCGGCGGGACAGGTTCGTCAGCTCGGCGCGCATCGCCTTGTATCCGGGGTCGGTCGTGGGCGGCGCGGCGAGGGCCTTCTCGAACAGTTCCTGGCCGGCGAAGCAGGTCTGTTCCTCGGGGTGGGTACGGTTGAACTCGATCAGTTCAGCGAGGTTTCGCGGACCCTTGCGGGTGCCGAGGTACGCGTCGATGTCGCGGTGGAACTCGCTCAGCAGCGCCGGGAATTCAAGCTCGGCGAGCCGCGCCTGGTACGGGGGTGTCACCTCGACGACCACCGCTCCGGCCTTGCGCAGCTTCGTCGCCGTACGCGTCATCACCGCGTCGACGTCGGGCCCGAGCGAGGCCAGGCGCCACAGGCCGATCCGCTTGCCCCGGAGGCCGGAGGCCGCCTGGCCCGCCGGCCGACCCGCCACCTGCCCCGCCGCCGTGTCCTGGAGGCCGGACGCGCCGGGGCGGCTCCGGGGACCCGGGAGAGCTTTCTGGCCGCCGGAACGAGCGGCGTCTCCGCGTGAGCCCTGGTGATCGCTCAGCACCTCCAGCGTCAGCGCGGTGTCGATCACGTTGCGCGCCATGGGCCCGGCGGTGTCCTGCTCGGCGGAGATCGGCACGACGCCTGACGGGCTGACCAGGCCGAGGCTGGGCTTGTGGCCCACGACGCCGTTCATCCCGGCCGGGCACACGATGGAGCCGTCCGTCTCGGTTCCGATCGCCACCTGCGCCAGGGACGCGGCGAGCGCGGCGGCGGAACCGGACGACGATCCGCACGGGTTCCGGTCGAGGACGTACGGGTTGTTGGTCTGCCCGCCGACCGCCGACCACCCCGATGTCGGCTTCCCGGAACGGAAGTTGGCCCACTCCGAGAGGTTGGTCTTGCCGAGGATCACCGCCCCCGCCTTCCGCAGCCGGCTCACCAGCACGGCATCGGTGTCCGGCGGGCTACCGGCGAGCGCGAGCGACCCGGCCGTCGTCGGCATGTCGCGGGTGTTCACGTTGTCCTTGAGCAGAACCGGGATGCCGTCCAACGGCCCAAGGACCTTGCCGCGCCGGTGCCTCGCGTCGCTGGCGGCCGCCGCGCGCAGGGCGGTCGGGCTGGTCCGCAGCACCGAGTGAATCTTGGGGTCCACGGTCTCGATACGCCGCAAGTAGGCCCGGGTCAGCGTCGACGACGTCAGCGAACCGTCCGCCATACGCGCCTGTAATTCCGGAATCGTCACGGTGTCCAGGTCGACCCCGGGAACGCGTGCCGACCCGGCCGGCTGCGGCGAGGCGTCCGGGCCGCGCTCGGTGGCTTGCGCACCGGCGTTCGGTACGCCCGTCAGAAGGGACCCCGCGACAAGCGCGGCGGTCATTGCGGCAATGCTCTTCTTCCCCATAGGAGTCAGCGGACTACACGAGCAGCTTCCGGCGCAAGGGTGCGAGGTGTGCGCGGGCGTGCCGCAGGGCTCCAGGGTTGCCCGAGCCGTATCGGCGCTTTGCACCGGCACGGGGAGGAGTCAGACGAAGAAGGCGTTCATCCCGGGCACGTCGGAGAGATAGGTCTCGATACTCGCGATCTTGCCGTCGCGGAGTCGGCAGACCGTGGCCAGGTGCTCGTCCAGCACGGCGTCCTCCCTGCGCGCGGTGTTGTGCAGGGAGAGCGCCACGTTCTCCCTGCTGACCAGGAGATGCAGCAGCTCGAAGTCGACGCCGTACGAGGCGATCCGCTGAGCGCGCTCCACCACGGCGTCGGCGCCGTCGGCCGTGCCGGAGATGGTGTTGTCACCGGGCAGGGTCCAGGTGGCGTCGTCCTGCAGCAGCGCTCGGATACCGTCCCAGTCCCGCGCGACGAGGGCCTGGTGGAAGCTGCGACCGAGGGCGACAGCGGCTTCGTTGATGGACATGGCGTTCCGTTCCTTTCGGAGCACTAAAGCGAAGATCCCCGCTTTAGTGCGACTGTAGGCGCACCGCCCGTTAAGGCACAACCCTTTGCTTTAAGATGGCGGGGTGAACGCTGACGCATCGACGAAGCGGCCCGGCGGCCGCAGCACCCGCGTCCGTGACGCCGTGCACAGCGCCGCGATCGCGCTGGTGAGTGAGCGCGGTGCCGACCAGGTGACCCTCCCCGCCGTGGCCCAGCGTGCGGGGGTCAACTCCAGTACTCTCTACCGGCGTTGGGGGACGGTCGGCGCGCTCCTGGCCGAGATCGCCCGGCACCGCGGCGACGTCGGCGCACCCCCACTCGTCGGCGATCTGCGCGCCGACCTGGAGAACCAGGCGGTCTGGACACTGGCGGAACTCTCCCGGCCCGGTGGCATCGCGTTCTTCCGCGCCGAGGTCGCCCCCGACATCGACGAGCGGCACGACGGACTGCGGGAGTGTCTGCGCAGGGTCAGCGAACGCTTCCGCCCGGTCCTCGACA
Organism: Streptomyces huasconensis; assembly: GCF_021028635.1. NCBI lineage: Bacteria > Bacillati > Actinomycetota > Actinomycetes > Kitasatosporales > Streptomycetaceae > Streptomyces > Streptomyces huasconensis. The sequence goes on along the minus strand of NZ_CP086119.1, from coordinate 7,950,981 downwards.
CCGCGCGGGAGCGTGGTGACGCGCCCCCCTCCTTGCAACAGGTCCTGGACCGGATCATCGCGCCGCTCTACTTCCGGGTGGTCTTCTCGATCCCCGGCACGGACGAGGCGTACGTACGCGAACTCGTCGCGGGATGCATCGGTGAGGCTCCGCGTGAGCCCTGACCCGAAGAGCCACCCGTCGCCCACCTGGCCGCCACCGAAGGAGATCGATGACCGACGTAAGCGCGCGTCTGGCCGACGCGAGCGATCGCCCCGTACTGGAGCGCCTCTGGTTGCTCTTCCAACATGACATGTCGGAGTTCAGCGGCGTTCTGCCCCACCCCGACGGCACCTTCCGCAGCGAACGGCTGGAGGCCGCCGTCACGCGGGCCGACTGGGCGCCGTACCTCTTGACCAGTGGCACGGCCCCCGATATCGCCGGTGACGCGTGGACAGAGGAACGCAGGCCGGTTCCGGGTCGCCCGGGCCTGCCGCCCGACAGCTGGATAACCTTCGCCTCCCCTCCCCCGCCTGACGCCCAAAGCCGGCCCGTGAAGGCTTGATTCCGCCCCTCACCCGATGCCTTGCAGGAACGGGATGAGGGCGTCGATGAAGGGTTCGTTCCGGTCACCGACCACCATGTGCCCCGCGTCGCCCACCTCGACGTACCGCGCGTGGGGGACCATGTCGCAGAACTCCTCGGCGATGTCCTCGGGCACCACGTCGCTGACTCCGCCGCGGATGAGCAGGATCGGCACGTCGGCGTGGCGGGCGGCATCAAGGAGCCGCTCCGCCATCCCGGGCGGGTCCGTCCGGCCCTCGAAGCTGTGCAGCATCCGGGGGTCCCAGTGCCAGACCCAGCGATCACCCTGGCGCCGCAGGTTGTTGCGCAGCCCCTCGGGGTCGTACGGGCGCGTGCGGTGCGGCAGGTGGGCGGAGACCACGGCGGCCGCTTCCTCGACACTCGCGAAGCCGTCCGGCCGGCGGCGCATGAACTCGACGATCCGGCGCACTCCGCGAGGATCGGGGCGATGGGCGACATCGACGAGTACCAGCGCGCGGATCGCCGCCCTGGGGGTCTCTCCGGCGGCGAGCAGCGAACTCAGGCCGCCGAGGGACGCTCCGACGAGCACCGGCCGGCCGCCGAGTTCGGCGACGAGCGCCCGTACGTCCTCGGCGAACACGTCGAGGTCGTAGGCACCGTCGGACGACCACTGGCTGGCGCCATGCCCGCGCAGGTCGGGGGCGACGACCCGCCATCCCAGAGCGGCCAGCCGGGGGCCGGTCCGGTGCCAGGCGTGCCGTGTCTGACCGCCGCCGTGCAGCAGGACGACCGGCGGCGCGGAGGGTTCGCCCCACATCTCCGCCTCGAGCCGGGTCCCGTCCCGGCTCACGAAGCTTCGGGACCGCGAGCGCGCGTCGGCCGTCATGTCGTCGCCGTCCCTCGGGTCAGCAGCGGTGCCAGCAGTCGGTCGCGGTGGGCGTCCGCGGCCGCCGCGGCGAGCGCGACGTCCAGGGCGAACAGAGCGCGCGCGAGGAACCGGTCGTCGTCGATCAGGGCCGCGACCCACTGATGCAGGGCGCCGACGCACGAGGCGCCGACGACGGCTGCCAGTGCCTCGGTACGGGCGTCGGCGCGCAGGACGCCCTGCGCCTGCGCCTCGGCCATCGCCCGGCGAAGCCGGGTGAGCGGACCTCGGTGGAGTACGAGGCCGCTCTCCTCCCACCCGCGCACCATGCGACGCGACACCACCGGGTCCTCCACGAAGAGTCGTACGGTCGAGCGGACGACCTCCCGCGGATCACCGGGCGCCGACACCGCCAGGCGGCGTTCCAGTTCGTCCATGAACCCGGCGGCGAGCGCCTCCCAGATCTTCTCGCGCGGCCCGATCAGGTTGTACACGGTGGCCGCAGCGACCTCCGCCCGTTCGGCGATCCGCTCGGTGGTGATCACCGACTCCGGGCCCTCGCGCAGGAGTTCACGGGTCGCGTCAAGAATCCGAGCCCGTCGCTTGGCCTTGTGCTGCTCACGTAATCCCCCGTCGACCGTCTGCATCCGAGCACACCCCTTCGCGAGAACTTGGAGAGTCACCTGAATTTAGAGAGGCCTCTAGGTTCGGGACAAGGGGGTGCGGTCAGAGTTGTTGCGCGACCGCGAGCTACGCGATACAGCCAACGTGCCTGCGGGCGGGGTCGACCTGCCGCCACCGTTGCTGCCGGTGCGCTCAACTGGTGGCCGCCGTGGCCGCGTCGCCCCCTCGTGACGCGGTCGGCTTCGTGGCGGCCTGCGGTGTGCGATAGGTGCGCAGGGGGCTGTTGGTCGCGGCCACGGCGGCGATCGCCAGGGCGGCGGACAGGCCACCGGCGACGAGGGCTAAGGAGGCCGAGGTGGCCGACGCCAGCAGGCCACCGCGGAAGTTGCCGAGTTCGGGGCCCGCGACGCCGATGACGTGTTCGACCGAGGAGACCCGCCCCCGGTACGCGTCCGGGGTCTCCAACTGGACCAGGGCGCTCCGGGTGATGACGGACACGGTGTCGGCGGCGCCCGCCCACGCCAGGCACCCGAGCGCCGTCCCCAGCTGTTCCGCCAGACCGAAGCCTGCCAGCGCCAGGCCCCATGCGCCGGCGGCGGTCAGCTGGACGAGGCCGCCGCGGCGCCGGCGCGTCACCGCCCCGGAGAGCAGGCCCGCCGTGATGCCTCCGGCCGCGACGGCGGAGAGGAACAGGCCCAGGTTCTGCGGATCGCCGCCGAAGCGGGCTTCGTTGACCAGCGGGAAGAGGGCGATGGGCATGGCGAGGAGCGTCGCGGGCAGGTCGGTGGCCATCGATCCCCACAGTGTCGGGCGGCGCAGGATGACCCCCAGGCCGCCGCGCTTCGGCAGCTGCCGACGGAGGCGCTCCGCCCAGCCGTATCCGTCGCGTTCCGACCGGTGTCGGCCGCCTCTCACCTCGACGCCCTCGGGCCGCACGGACGGCAGGCGGATCGCCACGAGCGCCGAGATTCCGACGGCCACGGCCTGCGCGGCGTAGACGGCGGACACGTCCCATCGGGCGATGATCAGCCCGGCCATGGCGGGCCCGGCCAGCATCGCCGCCTGGAAGGAGACGTTGGTCAGTGCGAGCCCCGCGGCGACCTGGTCGGCCGGCAGCAGCCTGACCGGGAAGGTGCGCCGGGCCGGGGCGCCGAGCGCGCTGCAGGCGGCGCCCAAGGACACCAGGGCGAACAGCAACGGTACGTTGCGGCTGCCGGTCAGGGCCTGGGCGTACAGTCCGGCCGCGGTGACCAGTTGGCCCGCGGTGGTGGCCCGCACCAGAGCACGGCGGTCCACGGCGTCGGCCAACGTGCCGCCGACCAGGCCGAACAGCACCATCGGCAGGCCGGTGGCGAGTCCGATGGCGCCGGTGCCCACCGGGCTGCCGGTCAGGTCCCAGACCTGGGCCAGCACCGCCACAGTGGCCAGCTGCCCGCCGAGCTGGGAAGCGGCTGAGCCGATCCACAGGTCACGGAAGCGCCGGCTGTCCCGCAACGGGCGGAGGTCGAGGAACCAGGCAGGGCTCCTCATCACCCCGGTGGCTCGACGAGGTGGCGGAGAATCCGCTGCCGCATCGAACGGCTTTCCAGGGCGCGCCGCAGCTCCTGGACGACGGCCGTCATCGCGTACGGAACCTCCGCGTCCAGCTCGGCGACGGCCGCGTGGGTGGCGCGCCACTCGGCCTCCAGGAACGGCACCAGCGCTCGACCGCGCTCGGTCAGGTCGATCCGGCGCGTACGGGCGTCGGGACCCGGCTCCGAGGTGACCAGGTCCTCCTTGCGCAGGGCGGCGACCGTCTGGCTGACCGCGGAGTGCGAGCGGTTCAGGGACGTGGCCAGTTCGCGGATGGTCAGCGGTCCGGTGTGCGCGAGCCGGATCAGCGGATACGCGAACCGTGGCCGCACCCCCTTGATGCCCCGCTCTACGTAGAGCTTCTCGATCTCGGCGTCCATGGCGGCCAGCAGCTCGTGCAGGGGCTGCCAGGGGTCGGGCAGGGCGGTGGGGTCAGAAGATGTCACAGCGCTAATATAACAGTGCTGCGATATTTCTGCCCGGATGCCGACGGCTTCCCGGGAGCGGGCCAGCACCGTCGGGCAGAGGGCGCCGTTCAGTCCGTCGGCTGACCGTGGTCCGTGAAGAAGCTGACCAGGCTGTGCGGGGCATCGCCGTCGAGGCACATCTCATGGATGCGGGAGGCCTGGGCGGCGGCCGCGGCGCTGCGCGGGAACAGTTCCTCCTCGTACGCGGTGAGCGCGGCTTCGATGTCGTCCGGGTGCGCGGCGAGAGCCCTGCCGAGTTCGGCGCCGTCGTACATGGCGAGGTTGGCCCCCTCGCCGGACGGGGCCATCAGGTGGGCGGCGTCACCGAGCAGCGTCACGCCGGGCACGCGGTCCCAACGATGCGTTACGGGCAGGGAGTTGACGGTACGCGGGACCAGAGCCGTATCACTGTCCGTGATCAGGGCGGTGAGTTCCGGCGCCCAGTCATGGAACTCCGCGGCGACCCGCGCCTTGGCCGCGCCGACGTCGGTGAAGTCGATGGCGCGCACCCACTCCTGGGGCTTCGTGAGCGTCACGTAGGCATGCAGGGCCCCATCCGGCTCGCGGTGGGCGGAGATCCCCCGACCAGGGGCGAGCGCGAAGAGGGAACCGTCACCGACGGCCCGGGCGGAGGCCGGGTGACGGGCGTCCGCATCGAACAGGTAGGACTCGATCAGGGACGTGCCGACGTACTGGGGCTCGGCGTCGGAGAGGAGCGGACGGATTCGAGACCAGGCGCCGTCCGCACCGACCAGCAGGCCGGTCGTCACGGCCGTCCCGTCCGTGAACGTCACCTCGTGGCGGCCACTTCCCAGGGTGCGGGCCGCGGTGACCTTGTGCCCCCACCGGATCGTGCCGGCAGGCAGTGAGTCGAGCAGAATCCGCCGCAGGGCCGCGCGGGGCACCTCCGGGCGCCCGCCGGGACCGTCGTCCGCGCGCTCGTCCAGCAGGACGTTGCCGTCCTTGTCGAGGACGCGTGACACCTCGGCGCCCTGGTGGATGATGCCGAGGAACTCCTCGAACAGCCCGGCCGCCCGGAGCGCCCGCTGACCGTTGTGGTCGTGGATGTCGAGCAGGCCTCCCTGGGAGCGAGCCGACGGCGAGGTCTCCGCTTCGTGGACCGTCGCCGGGATGCCGTGCAGGTGAAGGAGGCGGGCGAGCGTCAGGCCCGCGAGCCCTGCGCCGATGATCGTGACCGGAGTGGTCATGGTGGTTCCTCCCTGGTCGCGGACCGGTGGACGAACGCCCTCCGGACACCTCTGGAACGCCGTTCCATTCCCCTCAGGCTGGAACAGCGTTCCATGGCTTGTCAAGCTGGAACGGCGTTCCACGGCACTTAGAGTGGGAGGCATGGCAACCAACCCGCGCCGCCCGGAACGACGTCAGGAACCGCTCTCGCGGGAGCGCATCATCAGCGCCGCCGTGGAACTCCTCGACATGGTGGGCGAGGGCGGGCTCACCTTCCGCGCCCTGGCGAAGCACCTCGCCACCGGACCGGGGGCGATCTACTGGCACGTCACGGGCAGGACCGAACTCCTCGGCGCCGCCATCGACTCCGTCGTCGCCACCACCATCGCCGCCGTCGACGACGCCGACGCGACACCGCAGGAAGCGATCCGTGCCCTCGCGCTCGGCGTGTTCGACGCCATGGACGCCCACCCGTGGGTCGGCACGCAGCTCACCCACGCGCCCTCGCACTCACCGATGCTGCGGGTCTTCGAACGCATCGGACGCCAGATCCAGGCGCTCCGCGTGCCCGAGGCGGCCCAGTTCACCGCCGCGTCCGCGCTGATGAGCTACATCCTCGGAGTGGCGGGCCAGAACGCCGCCAACACCCGGGCGCTCCGGCCGGACACCGACCGGAGCGAGTTCCTCGACTCCGTGGCGGCCGCTTGGCAGGAACTCGACCCGGACGAGTACGCGTTCACCCGAAACGTCGCCGGTCAGCTGCGCGAGCACGACGACCGGGAAGAGTTCCTCGCCGGGATCGACCTCATCCTGACCGGGATCACCGCTCTCCAGCGGCCGACCTGTTGAGCCCGCTCCATCGGCGCCGACCGCGCTTGCCGACGGCGCACCGGACGCCGTCGCCGTCCGCACCCCGTCCGCCCAGGCGACCTTCAGCGGCGGTCGCCGCAGACCGCCCACAGCGCGAGGCCCAGGCAGCTGAACCCGGCGCCCAGCGCGCAGACGGCGCCCCAACCGGCCACGGTGTAGAGGGAGGTCGCGGCGAGGGCGCCGGTGGCGCTGCCGATCGAGTAGAAGACCATGTATCCGCCGATCAGCCGGCTGCCCGCGTCCGGGTGCAGCGCGTAGATCAGGGTCTGGTTGGTGACGTGGACCGCCTGCACGGCGAGGTCGAGCAGGATCACCCCCGCGAACAGCGCCCAGAGCGAGCCGCGGGTGAAGGACAAGGGCAACCACGAGACGGCGAGCAGCGCGAGGGCGATGCCGGTCGTCCGCCGGGACAGCCCGCGGTCGTTCAGGCGGCCCGCCGCGGCGGCGGCCAGCGCGCCGACGACACCGATCAGCCCCAACGCGCCGATCGCACTGTGGGAAAGGAAGTACGGGGCCTCGCTGAGCGGCAGCGCGACGCTGCTCCACAGGGTGCTGAAGGCGGCGAAGATCAGCAGCCCGAACACGGCACGGAGCCGCAGCAGTCGCTCGCGCGCGAAGAGAGTGATCGTGGAGCGCAGCAGCTCTCCGTAGCGCAGGTTCTTCTGTGCGGCCTCGCTGTGACGCGGGAGTACGCGGGACAGGATCAGGGCGAGCAGGGCGGTGAGCGACGCCGAGGCGAGGTAGACGGAGCGCCAGCCCGCGAGATCGGCCAGGAGACCCGATGCGGTGCGGGCGAGCAGGATTCCGATCACCACGCCGCTGGTGACGACGCCGACGACCCGCCCACGCCCGGCAGGAGGGGCCAGCGAGGCCGCGAAGGCGACCAACGTCTGCGTGACGACGGCGAGTAGCCCCGTCGCGGCCATGCCCGCGAGCAGGATGCCCGCCGTACGGGCGGTGGCCACGGCGATCAGCGCGACCACCAGGAGCAGCAACTGGGCCACGACGAGCCGCCTGCGGTCGGCCATGTCGCCCAGCGGCACGAGGAAGAAGAGACCCAGCCCGTATCCGACATGGGTGAGGGTGACCACGCTGCCGACAAGCGCCGGGCTCATGGCGAGGTCGTGGCCCATGGTCACCAGGAGCGGTTGGGAGAAGTAGACGTTGGCCACCGCGGCCCCGCAGGCGACGGCGAACAGGATGACGGCGCCGCGGGACAGGACCGGCGCGGGACGCTCCTCACCTCGGGTGCCGCATCGCGCTGTTACGGCCTCACCGTCACCGGACATCCGCACTCCACCTCAGATCTGGTTTCATCTTGCTACCAATGAGCCGACGAGGGGTGACGGTAGCCGTGTTGGTAGCATGTTGCAACCAGCAGCGAGGAGAGTGAGAGACGCGATGGTGACCAGGACGCGCTTCGACGACAGCGAGTGCCCCGTCGCCCGGTCGGTGGACGCGATCGGCGACTGGTGGTCCCTGCTGATCGTGCGGGACGCCTTCGACGGGAGCCGGCGCTTCGGGGAGTTCCAGCGCAGCCTCGGCGTGGCGAAGAACATCCTCACCGCGCGCCTGCGCACCCTCGTCGCCGGTGGCGTCCTCGAATCCGTACCCGCCTCGGACGGGAGCGCTTACCGCGAGTACGTCCTGACCGCGAAGGGCAAGGCGCTCTTTCCCGTCATCGTGGCGCTGCGGCAGTGGGGCGAGCGGAACTTCTTCTCGCCCGGCGAGCCGCACTCGGAGCTGGTCGACCGCCGACAGGGGCAGCGGCTGCGCCCCCTGGAAGTACTGTCCGCGGACGGGCGCCGACTGGACCCGGACGACACCACCGTCCATAAGCTCTCCGCCGAGTGAGACGCGGGGACGTCTGGGCCTACGCTCCCCCCCCCGGCGCGGAGGCGTGACCGACCCTTTTCGGCCTGGCCGCCGTGGAGTCGACCGACTTCGGCGGCCGCGACGGAATTCTCCGGCCCTGGAAGGGCATGCACAGCATGCATGCCCCCCGGCATGTTCGTTCGTGGAGCAACGGGCCGACCCCGCAAGGGCATCGGACCGTCCTCACGACGACCACGGCACGATCGCCGCCCCGTGGTGTTGTCCGGCCGCCCGGTCCGGGCACCATCGGGCGGCCGGACCGGGAGACGCCATGAACCCGCACGAGCAGTGCCCGTACCAGGGCGGCAGAGTGGTCCTCGACGCCGCCTTCAAGGCCGACGCACCCGCGCGCTTCGCCCGACTGCGGGCGCTCGGCCCCATTCATCCCGCCGAGTTCCCCCTCGGCCTGCAGGGCTGGCTGGTCGTCGGATACGACCTGGCACGCGAGGTGTTGACGCATCCGGCCCTGCTCAAGGACACCACGCCCGCCGCCGAGACCCTGGCGGCCGCCGGCTACGTCCTCCACCAGCCCTCGGTCGGACTCGGCGCGCAGATGCTGGAGGCCGACCCGCCCGAGCACACCCGTCTGCGCCGGCTGGCCTCGGCGGCCTTCACCCCACGTCGTACGGCCGACATGGCACCGCGCATCGAGCGGATCGCCCACGACCTGGTCGACGCCATGGAGCCGTCGGGCGAACTCGACCTCGTGGAGGCGTTCAACGCCCCGCTGCCCGCCACGGTCATCGCCGAACTCCTCGGCATCCCTCAGCAGCACCACCGGGACTTCCGTCGCTGGTCGGGGCAGTCGCTCCGGGTCGCCTCCCCCGAGCACCGCCCGGCGCTGGCCGCTCTGCACGGGCTGCTGGCCGAACTGATCGCCGACAAACGCCGCCGCCCCCAGGACGACCTGCTGTCCGCGCTGGTCGCCGTGCGCGACCAGGAGGACGGCCGGCTCTCCGAGGAGGAACTGGTCGGCACGGCCATGATGCTGGTCGTCGCGGGCCACGAGAGCACGGTGAACCTGCTGGGCAACGCCGTACTGGCCCTCCTCCAACACCCGGACCAGCTGCGGCTGTTGCGCGAGAAACCCGAGCTGCTGCCCGGCGCGGTGGAGGAGTTCCTGCGGTACGACACCTCCGTCGAACGCTCGACGAGCCGCTACGCCGCACAGGACCTCGAACTGGCCGGGGTGTCCATCCCTCGCGGAAGCATGATCGCCGTCGCCCTCGGCTCAGCGGGACACGACGCCCCGCAGGACGACGGCGACGCCCCGGCGGTTCTCGACGTGACCCGGCCGGGCGCCCGGCACCTGGCCTTCGGCCACGGCGTCCACTACTGCCTGGGCGCGCCGCTCGCCCGGCTGGAGACGGCCATCGCCCTGCGCGTCCTGCTGTCCCGCGTCCGCGAACTGGAACTGGCCGTCCCGTGGGACTCGCTCGACTGGATCGGCTCCGGCATCATCCGCGGCGTACTGTCCCTTCCCGTGCGCTATCGCGTGGGTTGACGAGGGCCAACTGCCGAGGCTCTGGGAGGTGGCATGCGTCGCGTCACTGGGAGGGAAGGGAAACCCCGCCGCTCCCCCGGCGTTGGTGACCTCGACCCAGCAGGCCGTGAGCTTCCGCCGCATCCCGGGAGTGACCTCGCCGGGTGAGGTGCACTGCTGCACGGGGTGAAGGCGGATCGGCATCCCGGCATGCTCGCATATGGGTCTGCCAAGGCACAGTTCCGGCCGCCGCCTGGGCGGGGCAATCCGATGCGGCGCCGACACACGTGTGAGGGCTTGCGAGCAACGTATGCCCCCCCCTGCGGGCCCTGTCCGCGCCGCCCGTTCACAGCACCTTCAGGCGTGATGCCTGCTACGCTTGTCGGCGACCTGAACCGCTCGATCGAGGAGCAGCAGACGCGGTGGGTGAAGACGACATCTCCGGATGAGATCCGGAAGTGACCGGCCATCGGACGGCGCGGCAAGAGCGCTGCCCCCGTGGCCCGTTTGTCGTACCCCTTTTCCCCACGCTGCCCAGGGCAGAGGTCTGTCTGCCCTCAATCCTTCGAGGTCACTTCCATGTCCGACGTCGCCGTCGTCTGCTCGAACCTCTCCTTCGCCTGGCCTGACGACACCCCCGTCTTCAACGGCCTGTCCTTCACCGTGGCCACCGGCCGCACCGGCCTGGTCGCCCCCAACGGCTCCGGCAAGAGCACCCTGCTCAAGCTGATCGCCGGAGACCTCGAGCCCACCATCGGTTCGGTGTCGGTCAGTGGCACGCTCGGCCACCTCCCGCAGAGCCTCCCCCTGACCGGCGACCTCACGGTCGCCGAGGTGCTGGGCGTCGCCGCGGTGATCCGCGCCCTGGACGCCGTCGAGTCCGGCGACGTGAGCGAGGAGCACTTCGCCGCCATCGGCGACGACTGGGACATCGAGGAACGCACCCGCGCCCAGCTCGACCGCCTCGGCCTGACCGGCCTCGCCCTGGACCGCAATCTGAGCACCCTCAGCGGCGGCCAGGTCGTCTCCCTCGGCCTCGCCGCCCAACTGCTCAAGCGCCCCGACGTACTGCTGCTCGACGAACCGACCAACAACCTCGACGGGGAGGCCCGGCACAAGCTGTACGACGTGCTGTCGGACTTCACCGGCTGCCTGCTGCTGGTCAGCCACGACCGCGCGCTGCTGGACCGCATGGAACGCATCGCCGAACTCGACAGCGACGAACTGCGCCTCTATGGCGGCAACTTCACCGAGTACGAGGAGGCCGTGCGCGCCGAGCAGGAGGTCGCCGAGAAGAACGTCCGCAACGCCGAACAGGAACTGAAGCGGGAGAAGCGGGAGTTGCAGCAGGCCCGTGAGCGCGCCGAGCGCCGTGCGAGCAACGCCGCGAAGAACCTCAAGAACGCCGGACTTCCGCGCATCTTCGCCGGCACCATGAAGCGCGGCGCTCAGGAGTCCGCGGGCCGGGCCGGCCAGACGCACGCGGCTCGGGTCAGCGACGCCAAGTCCCGGCTCGACGAGGCCGGGCGCGCGCTGCGCGAGGAGCAGCGCCTCGCCCTGGAGCTGCCCGACACGCAGGTGCCCGCCGGGCGCAACCTCTTCCTCGGCGAGGGGCTGCAGGTCCACCACGCCGGGCGGGCCGTGTTCGCCGAGGGCGGCGTGGGCCTGACCATCCGGGGCCCCGAGCGCATCGCACTGACCGGGCCCAACGGCGCCGGAAAGACCACCCTGATGCGGCTGATCACCGGCGAGCTCACGCCCGGCAGCGGCGAGATCAAGCGCAACGACGGCCGGATCGCCCATCTCTCGCAGCGCCTCGACCTGCTGGACCCGGACCGCACCGTGGCGGAGAACTTCGCCGCGTACGCCCCCGAGCGGCCCGAGGCCGAGCGGATGAACCTGCTCGCCCGCTTCCTGTTCCGCGGCCCAGGGGCACACCTGCCCGTCCGTGTGCTCTCCGGCGGCGAGCGGCTGCGCGCCACCCTGGCCTGCGTACTGTGCGCGGAACCGGCACCCCACCTGCTCCTGCTCGACGAGCCGACCAACAACCTCGATTTGGTCAGCGCGGGCCAACTGGAGAGCGCCCTCAACTCCTACCAGGGCACGTTCGTGGTGGTCAGCCACGACGAGCGGTTCCTCACCGCGATCGGGGTGAACCGCTGGCTGCGGCTGGCCGACGGAGAACTCAGGGAGACCGGAGCCCCCGGCGTGTGAACCGCCGACGTGTGAAGTGGCCCGCGCCGCGGCCGTGCGCCCGGCGGGCCTACCACCCACCACCTCGGACGGATCGATCGCTGTGTCCCAGCCCGTTCACCGGCCCGCTCACCAGCCCGCTCTGCTCGCCCATGACATCATCCGCACCCTCGCGGGGCGACGTGTCCTCGACGGTGTCTCCCTGACCGCCTCCCCCGGCCACCGCATCGGCCTGATCGGGGAGAACGGCGTCGGCAAGTCCACCCTGCTGCGGGTGTTCGCCGGCGTCGACGCACCCGACGCGGGGAGCGTCAGGCGCCCCGACGACCTCGGTTTCCTGCACCAGGAGATGCCCTTTGCCGCCGACTCGACCATCGCCGCGGTGCTGGACGAGGCGCTCCGCGAGGCCCGTGAGGATCTCGCGGAACTCGAACGGCTCAGCGAGGAACTCGCCCGAATCCCCGAGGACGCCCCTGGCCACCAAGAACTCCTCGACACCTACGGCAGGCGCCTCGAACAAGCCCAGGACCGTGAGTCCTGGGACGCCGACCGTCGCGCGGCCCTCGTCCTCGACGGGCTCGGCCTCGGCGCGCTGGGCCACGACCGCACGCTCGGCTCACTGTCCGGCGGGCAGCGCAGTCGGCTCGCGCTGGCCGCGCTGCTCGTCCGGCGGCCGTCCGCGCTGCTCCTGGACGAGCCGACCAACCACCTCGACGACAGGGCCGCCGCCTTCCTGGAGGAGCAACTCCGCGAACTGCCCGGGGCCGTGGTGGCCGCCAGCCACGACCGGGCGTTCCTCGACGCCGTCTGCACCGACCTGGTCGACCTCGACCCGGCGGTGGACGGCCCCGTCCGCTACGGCGGCAACTACAGCGCGTACCTCGGTGAGAAGCGCGCCGAGCGCAAACGTTGGGAGCGGCGCCACGCCGAGGAGCAGGAGGAGCTGGCGGAACTGCGGCACGCGGCGGGCGTGACCGCGCACCGGCTCGCGCCGGGCCGGGGCCGGCGTGACAACGAGAAGATGGGCTACAGCCACCGCGCGGGACGGGTGCAGCACCAGATCTCCCGGCGGGTACGCAACGCCACACGTCGCCTTGCGGAACTGGAGCGCGCCCAGGTCGCGGAGCCGCCGAGGCCCCTGCGGTTCGCGGGCGGCGCGCCGGCCGCGCCGACGGAGGAGGGTACGCAGCCGCTGGTCTCGCTGCGAGACGTCCGGGTGCCCGGGCGGCTCGCGTTGGACGCCCTGGAGGTGTCGGCGACCGACCGGCTGCTGGTCACGGGTGACAACGGAGCGGGCAAGTCGACGCTTCTCGCCGTCCTCGCGGGGCGGCTCGCCGCCGAGGGTGAGGTGCGCCGACGGCCTCACCTGACCGTGGGCATGCTCGCCCAGGACACCGTCTTCGACCGGCCCGACCGCACGGTGCGGGACACCTATGAGCTGTCGCTCGGTCCGGCCCGGGCCGAGCGGGTGCCGCTCGGTTCACTCGGCCTGATGCACGCGGACGACCTGACCAGGCCTGTCGGCCGGCTGTCGGTCGGTCAGCGCCGGCGGCTCGCACTGGCCCTGTTGGTGGCCTGCCCACCCCACTTGCTGCTGCTCGACGAGCCCACCAACCATCTCTCGCCCCGCCTCTGCGATGAACTGGAGGAAGCGTTGGGGACCGGCCCGGGCGCGATCGTCCTCGCGAGCCACGACCGCTGGCTGCGCCGGCGGTGGCAGGGCCGCGAGTTCCGGCTGGAGCAAGGCACCCGGCAACGGGAGGAGATGTCGATGCCGAGCCGCTCCCGGTCCTGACCAGGACGCACATGGGACACACATGGGGGACGGGGAACCCTCCCCCCATGTGCCGCGCTCCGCCGCGCTCCGTACGCGAAAGAAGAGCGCGCCGTCATCCGCGTCGAGGAACTCGGCACCACTGCCGGGCATCCCCTCGAACGGTCCGCAAACACGTTTGACCGGTCGGCACGTCATCGTTCCCAACGAGTGAGAGGGCGACAGCACGTACATGCCCGGCCTCCTTTGCGCTTATGGTGAAGGGTGAACACGCCCAAGAACTCTCGGGCGTCGCCACCCATTCGCACGGAACCTCAGCCTGGTTACCATGCGCAGCATCGTCCATAGCAAAGGAGTGAACGGTTGTGAGCAGCCAATCAGCCGCCACCCTCCGATCGCGGTACGTGGAACAAGCCGCGGCGGATCTGGAGGCGAACCGCAGGCGTCAGGAGGAACTGGCGAGGAAGATCGAGCTGTTGAAGCAGGAGGAGGCCCTCCTGTCGGACATCTTGAATCTCGCCGAGCGGTACGAGGGTTTCGCGGACGCCGTGCGTCTGCCGGAGCAGGCGCAGGGCGAGCCCGTGGTCGCGAAAGCGAAGCGCCGCGGCAAGACCGCTGAGTCCGCGCAGCGGGCGACGGCGGGCAAGGGCAAGTCGGCTCGTGCGGGGGCCGGGGCGAAGGGCGGCGCGAAGGGGAAGTCGCGCGAGCCTCTGCTCGGTGACGTGCTGATGGAACTGCTCGCCGGTCACCAGGAACCACGCCTGGCGAAGGAGTTGCGGGACGAGCTTCTGGAGAAGCACCCGAGCCGCAATCCGACCCCGCAGGTGGTTCGGAACACCCTGGAGTCCCTGGTCGCCAAGGGTCGCGTACAGCGCCACAAGCAGCAGCGTTCGGTCATGTACACCCTTACGCAGACGGCCGACGCGGCCTGAAGACGGGGTGGACCCTCGGGTGTGGCGATGGTCCGTGACGACCGATCTGATCGGGCCTGATCAAGTCCGATCCGGCCCGACCTGACCCGTCGCCAGAACAGGACGAAGCTGCCTCGTGGGGCACACGTGGCCCACGGCCAGTCGCGTCACGTGTTCCTCGTGCGCCGTGATGATGGCTCGGCAGGCGGCTCTCCGGCTCCGTGCGTCACGGGGCCCCGGCGGTGATCAGACGTCGATGCGGCCGGGCGCGGTCCCGGGGAGCGGAGTGGTGTCGACATAGCGCAGCTCGTAGGTGCGTTCCGCGAACTTCCAGCCGTCCGGGGTGCGTTGGTAACGGTCATGGTAGATGCCGTGGTTCCGGTGGGAGCTTCCGTCGTGCATGCGTCCGAACTCTGCCACGTAGGCGCGGCCGGTCGCGGTGTCGTCGCCGTTGATCTGGATCGTGCCGGGGTGTGTGCTCTGGACGAAGTACTGCCACAGGCCCTGCAGGCGCTCGGCCCCCGCGCGGATCTCCGGGCGACCGGTGATCTCGGTCCCGGCGTCGGGGAAGCGCAGCGTTCCGTCGGGCGTGAACAGTGAGGCGACGCGGTCGTAGTCGCGCATCATGGCCGCGTCGGTGAATTCGCCGCGCAGCGCCTCGATTTCGAAGCGGTCGGCGATGTTCCCCAGATGACTCATCTGCTTCTTCCCTTTCTTCGTGCTCTTGCCTCTGGTCCATTTCGGAGAGAGGCGGGCGGGAGGCGAACGCACTGGTTCGGTCCCGCCCGCCCTGCGGTGAGGCGGTGCCGTCAGGACAGCTGACCGGCCTCGTAGTCGCCGCCGGGGCGCCGTGCGATGACGTTGATCCGGTTGAAGGCGTTGATGACCGCGATGACGGAGATCAGGTCCGCGAGCTGGGCGTCGTCATAGTGCTTCGCAGCGTTCGCCCACGCATCGTCGGTGACGCCACCGGGCGTGTCGGCCAGGCGCGTTCCCTGCTCAGCCAGTTCCAGGGCGGCGCGCTCGGCGTCGGTGAACACCGTCGCCTCCCGCCAGGTGGCGACCAGGTTGATGCGTACCGCGCTCTCCCCCGCCGCGGCGGCTTCCTTGGTGTGGATGTCGAGGCAGGAACCGCAGCCGTTGATCTGGCTCGCGCGCATCCGCACCAACTCCTGCGTGGTGATGGAGAGAGGCGAATCCACGAGGGTCCTGCCCGCGGAGACGAGGTGCTTGAAGAACTTCCCCGCCGAGGCCTTGCCGAGATAGTCGAATCGGGCTTCCACGCTGATCTCCTTCACTGCGGCTGGTGTGACACCTCATCGACGACGCGGCCCCGCGAAATGTGAGAGTCACCCAAGCGTGACGTGCGTCTCACTCGACCGGTGACGCGCCTGTACCGCGCCCGCAGGTCTCACATTCCGGCGCGCCGTCCCGTCGTACTGGTGAAGCAGTCGTACGAGCAGCAGTACGAGCAGCCGTACTGATCGGCCGTACGAGGAGATGTGCGAGGAGTCGGACGAATGAAGGCAGACGCGACCATGGGAGTCGGCGGCATGACGGCCACCCGAAGCAGCGGCGTCCCGTCCGAGGCGGGACGCGATCGGCCCGACCCCGGCCTGACCGCGATCATGACCGAGCGGCGTGGACTGATCAATCTCGCGTACCGGCTCCTCGGCTCCCTGGCCGACGCGGAGGACGTGGTGCAGGAGACGTACGCCCGCTGGTACGCGATGTCCCCGCGGCAGCGGGAGGAGATCGAGTCCCCCGGTGCCTGGCTGACGAAGGTCTCCGGTCGCATCTGCCTCGACATGCTCGGCTCGGCACGGGCCAGACGCGAGAGTTACGTGGGCGAGTGGGTGCCCGAGCCGCTGCCGGACCGCACGGAGTGGATCAGCGGGCGGTCCGGCGGCGCGAGCAGCGATCCCGCCGACCGGGTCACGCTCGACGAGTCGATCGCGATGGCGTTTCTCGTCGTGCTGGAGTCGATGAGCCCGGCCGAGCGGGTGGCGTTCGTCCTTCATGACGTCTTCCGGTATCCCTTCGCCGAGGTGGCGGAGGTCGTGGGGCGTACGCCTGCGGCATGCCGGCAGCTGGCTTCCTCCGCCCGTCGCCGCGTCCACGCCTCGCGGGGGCTCGCGACACCCAAGGCCCGGCAGGCGGACATCGTCAGGGGCTTCAAGGAGGCGTGGGAGGCCAAGGACGTCCAGGCCCTCGTGGGCCTCCTCGATCCCGATGCCACGGCGGTCGGGGACGGTGGCGGCCTGGTCAGCGCGGCGCTCCATCCGGTGGAGGGCGGTACCCGGATCGCGCACGGGCTGGTCGAGATCTTCGACAAGGCGGCGTCGACCTTGACGTTCCTGGAACGCACGGTCAACGGTCAGCCCGGTCTGGTGGCCCAGCAGGACGGCGTGACGATCTCGGTGATCGCGTTCGAGGTCGTGGGCGACCGGATCAAGCGGGTCTGGTCGGTGCGGAACCCCGACAAGTTGCGTCCCTGGAGGGCGTGTTGAGGTGGACGTCGGAGTGGGCTTCGGTGTCGGCGTCCGCGTCGGAACCGGTGTCTGCGTCAGCCGGTGGTGCCGCCCACCGCCTGCCCTCCTGCGTCAAGCACCCCCATCTCTCCTCTCCCCGCCACACATCTGACTAGAAGCTTGGAGCGAGTGAACACATGCGTCTGCGGATCGTCACGATCAACGTCCAGAACCACGAGGGTGACCCCGGGCGTCTGCGCCTGCTCAACCAGGAGTTGCGCCGGCTCGCCCCCGACCTGGTCGCGCTGCAGGAAGTCGTCGACGGGGGCAGCCCGCGGCATCTCGACGAGCTGGTGGCGGGCACCGGTCTGCACTGCACCCACCAGTCCGAGGTGATGTCCTACGCCCCGCCGTTCGTCGATCGCTACGGCGGCAACGCGGTCGCCACCCGTTGGCGGCACCAGGTCGTGGAGGTCCTCGATCTGCGCCTGGCCGGTGCGGGTGACGTGCCCTGGTGCACACTCGCGGTCAAGGTTCCCCTGCCCGGCGAAGGCGACCTGCTGTTCATCTCCGCCACCGCGTCCTGGCGGTTGGACGCCGAAGCCGTCCGTGAACAGCAGGCGGTGGCGCTCAGCGATCTGGACGCCCGGCACCGGACCGACCTCCCCACGATCATCGCCGGTGACTTCAACGCGAGCCCCGACGCGGCCAGCATCCGCTATCTCACGGGACGTCAGTCGCTCGCGGGCCGCAGCGTGCACTACCACGATGCCTGGGAGGTCGCGGGTGAGGGACCGGGGCACACCTGGAGCGCCGAGAACGAGAACGCCGCCGCCCTGCTCGACCAGATCGTGCGCCAGCCGGGGCACCGGCGTCGACTGGACTACGTGTTCACCGGCTCCTGGCACGCGCACCCCAGGGCACGTTGCGAGATACGTGCCGCGAACCTCGCCTTCGACCGCCCCGTCGACGGGGTCTGGCCGAGTGACCACTACGGGGTCGTGGTGGACGTCGACATCCGCAGGGACGTGGCAGCGGGAACACAGCCCTGACCGACGGGACATATGTCGCCGGGACACCTGGCGGGACAGCCCTCGGCTTACAAGAGCCCCGCTGCGGCCCGTTGAGCACGCCGAACGGGGCGGCCGTGAGTGACGGCCGCCCCGTTCCGCCCCGGCCGACGGCCGGGGCCCGGTGGCAGAAGGGATGCAGGAAGGTGTTGCGGAAGGTCAGACCGCGGCCGGGAAGCGGTCCCAGACGCGGTGCTCGCCCAGCAGTTGCGTCACCTGCTCCAGAACGCTCACTCCGTCACTCGCGAGCACCACACCCGCTGCCGCGTCCGTGATCCCGGCCGCCTGGAGCGCCGTCTCCGCGCCTCCCCAGCCGCCGATCGCCTTGCCGTGGCGGAACGCCTCCGACACCATCAGCAGGACCCGCGGGTCGATGGCGGTACCGGTGCCCGCCGGCTCGCCCGCCTTGGCGTCCCTGGCGCCGTAGGCATCGGCCCCCGGCACCGGGGCGCCCGCGAGCAGCAGCGCGTCGAATTCGACGGAGCGCGCGTTGGCGAACGTACGCTGCACGGCGAGCGCGTCCTGACCGGTGCCGAGGTGGCCGCCGGTGGGGGCGACGATGAGCGGGACCATGCCCGCGGCCAGCACCGAGCGGCGTACCGAGGCGAGTCCGTCGAGGTCGGTCTCCCCGTCGGTGACGATGCCGACGATCCGGCCCTCCACGGGCCACCTCTTGCCGATCTGGGACAGCGCGGGGCTCGGCTCGGGGTCCGCGAGGTTCTCGGTCGGCTGAGGCGCGGGCAGCCCAAGCCCGGTCGCGACCTGGCGGCACAGCTCCGGGTCGATGTTGGCCAGGACCTGCAGCGCCCGCTCCTTGATGGCCTGTTCGTAGCACTTGCTCAGCTCGAACGTGTAGGCGGCGATGATGTGCTCCTGCTCGATGGGCGTCATGGAGCGCCAGAAGAGCCGGGGCTGGCTGAAGTGGTCCGAGAAGGAGGCCGGGGCTTCCCTGACCTTCTTCGCGGCCGGTACGTCGACGGGCACCTCGACGTAGGCGCCGTTCTCCGCTCCCGCCAGGAAGGGGCAGCCGCCGTCGAGGGAGTTCGGCCGGTAGGGCGCGGTCCCCGCGTGGACGGCGGTCTGGTGCATCCCGTCGCGGAGCATGTCGTTGACCGGCGCGTGGGTGCGGTTGATGGGGATCTGCGCGAAGTTGGGGCCGCCGAGCCGGCTGATCTGCGTGTCCAGGTAGGAGAAGAGGCGGCCGGCGAGCAGCGGGTCGTCGGTGATGTCGATGCCGGGGACGAGGTGGCCGGGGTGGAAGGCGACCTGCTCCGTCTCGGCGAAGAAGTTGGTCGGGTTGGCGTTCAGGGTGAGCAGTCCGATGGGCTGCACGGGCGCCAGTTCCTCGGGCACGATGTTCGTCGGGTCCAGCAGGTCGATGCCCTGGAAGGTCTGCTCGGGGGTGTCGGGGAACGCCTGGATGCCCAGCTCCCACTGCGGGAAGGCCCCGGCCTCGATGGCGTCGGCGAGGTCGCGGCGGTGGAAGTCGGGGTCCATGCCGTTGGTGATCTGTGCTTCCTCCCAGGTCAGGGAGTGCACTCCGAGCTTCGGCTTCCAGTGGAACTTGACGAGGGTGGTGGCGCCCTCGCTGTTGACCAGCCGGAAGGTGTGGACCCCGAAGCCCTCCATCATGCGGTACGAGCGCGGGATGCCCCGGTCCGACATGTTCCACAGGGTGTGGTGCGCCGCTTCGGTGTGCAGCGTCACGAAGTCCCAGAAGGTGTCGTGCGCGCTCTGGGCCTGCGGGATCTCGCGGTCGGGGTGCGGCTTGCCCGCGTGGATGATGTCGGGAAACTTGATGGCGTCCTGGATGAAGAAGACCGGGATGTTGTTGCCTACGAGGTCGAAGGTGCCCTCCTCGGTGTAGAACTTGGTGGCGAACCCGCGGGTGTCGCGCACCGTGTCCGAGGAGCCGCGCGACCCCAGGACCGTGGAGAACCGTACAAAGACGGGTGTCTCGGTGTCCTTGGCCAGGAACGCCGCCTTGGTGACGTTCGCCGCCGTCCCGTATCCCTTGAAGACGCCGTGCGCCGCGGCGCCGCGTGCGTGCACCACCCGCTCGGGAATGCGTTCATGGTCGAAATGCGTGATCTTCTCGCGCAGGTGGTGGTCCTGAAGCAGCACCGGACCGCGTGCGCCGGCCTTGAGGGAGTGGTCGGTCTCGTACAGGCGGGCGCCCTGCGCCGTGGTGAGATAGGCGCCGCTCTGGGCGCGCGCGTTGGCTGGAGCACCGGTGGGCTTGCCTGTCGGGGAGACCGCTTCCGGGGCCTCCTGGTCGGGCTTCGGGGGCAGGGGCTCGTGCGGCGTGGTCGGCTCGTCGACCGACGGCGGCTGCGGGGCCGGCGCTCCCGGGATGTCGTTGCGGTTCGCGTCACTCATGGGTGCTCCAGTGGTGAGGGAGGGGGGTGTCACAGCCATGGCCTCGGAAGGGCGCGTCCAAACAGGCATACGCCCGTCCAGGGGTGCCCCGGTGCTCCGGTGGTTGCGCACTCCTGGCGGCGCCGGGGAAGTGGGCCGGTGCGCGGAGGGGCGTCGAGGTGCCGGGGTTCCGAGGAATCGCAGTGCCCAGAGGGGCCACGGGCTGGGTGGGGGGCGGCTTGGCGGGGGGCGCGAGAGGGCGGGGCGGGGGTGGTGGGGCCGCCCCTACGGTCTTCGGGAGAGACAGCGCATCCGCGAAGGCTCCTCTCGTACTCACCCGTACTCGGTTACTCGGTGGCCCACCCCGCGAGGGGCCGCCGCCTGCGTCTGCCGCCCCGTGTGCCCTCAGCCCACGGGGCGAAACGGAAGAACTCTTCGCCGATGCGGAAGAGTCTGCTGCCGGTGAGTGCCGGTGAGTGTCGTTCAGAGCCGTTCAGAGCAGACCGGTGCCGATCAGGCGGCCAGGCTGGAGTCCGCCTGGGAGGCCACCCCGGCGAGCTGGGCCCGGGCCGAGGCGAGGGCCGCGTCGAGAGTCCGCGTACCGGTGGACACGCAGAGCGTGTACGTGACGTCGTCCAGCCGGCGGCGGACCTCGGCGGAGTCTTCCTGGGACAGCCGGGCCCGCAGCGTCGCGTGGGTCTCGAGCAGATCGTGCACGAAGGAGGGGTGAGGCCTGAGCACGTCGGGGTCCTTCCGTCCGGTGCGAAGAATCGCTGTTTCTGGTGGGGAAATCGCCGTTTGGCTGTCCCCTTGTGCCCCTTCGGACGGAGGGTAATCACATAATTTTGCAGGGCTGCGCCGGAGACCGGGGCAGGGACCGTCGACAAGGCGATGCGGGACCACCGACGAGTCGAGTCAGGACCACCGTCGCGTTTCTGTCGACGGTCGCGGGGCAGCCGGTAGGCAAGAGCCCACTAAGCACCGCGGAGCAATTCAGCAATTGCGAGCCGGGATGCGATTCATGGAGGTCAGACATGCTGAAGGCCATTGCAGACGTTCTTCGCTCCATCGGTGGCGCCATCGCCACCGTTGTGACGCTGCCGTTCCGCGCCGTCGCGCGACTCTTCGGCGGGGCTTCCAACACGGCCCACGGTCACCACTGACCGCCTCGCGGCGCTTCTTCCACGGGACGCATCTCCGACAGAATCCGGCCCTGTGCCCGTAGGCGGGCCCCGGGCCCGAAGATCCTGAAGACCTCGAAAAGCCCGAAGATCCCGAAGACAGAGATCTTATCGGCGCACACAAGGACCGCGTCGGCATCAAACCTGTTCACGGGCCCTGCCGCACCGCTGTCGCCGAGCGGGCATTAGGCGCATACTTGAATTCATTCAAGGGTCGGAGGAATCCAATGATCGCACTCGGAATCATCCTGCTCGTCATCGGCCTCGTAGCCGGTATCTCCATCCTGTGGACCATCGGTCTCATCCTGGTCATCATCGGTGCGGCCCTCTGGGTTCTCGGCTCGGTCGGCCACGCCGTGGGTGGCCGACGGCACTACTGGTAGCAACGCCGAAACGGGTCGGCCGTCGGCGTCGGCAGCGGATGTCGGCAGCCGACGGCGTACTGCGGACCGCGGCTGACTCAGTGAGCCGAGCGAGCCGCGTCCGCGGCAAGATCAGCGCGGGCCAGTTCGAGGCACTCGCCCACGAATTCCGCGTAGGAGGCGAGCACTTCGGTGCCCGCCTCCACCATTGCGTCGAGCAACTGGGGCCGGTCGGTGAGGGCCGTCTCCAGCATGCGGCGGTCCAGCGCGATGTGGCCGACGTCCACGACGACGTGCTCGTCGAGGAAGGTGAACCGCGCCGGGTCGTCGTCCATGGTGCGCCTGCAATTGACGACCAGGTCGACGGCGAAGCCCGCCGAGAGCTGCTCCATCTCGTAGAGCGCGGCGACGGTGCACACCGGCTCGTCGCCCCCGCTGAGACGCTCGAACAACACGTTGTAGCGGGCGGCCGAGGCGAGCGCGGGCGCGTTCTTCAGAATGTCCTCGGTGTCCAGGACGACGCCGCCCGCGGCGCCCAGGAACGAGGCGGTGGAGCGGGCGTCGTCGACCATCAGCAGGTCGTGGCCCGTCTCGCCCCGCGCGTGCTTGACGAGCCCTTCGCCGACGGAGCCGTGGCCCGCGGCCCGGGAGCGGTTCCCCGCGGTCTCGATGACGCGCTGCATGTCACGGGTCACGTGGACACCGTGCAGGCAGTAGCGGTAGTGCCACTGGAGGAACAGCGCGGCGTCGATGTGCGGTGAACTCAGCTCCAGGACGGCCGGGTGGTCGGCGAACGCTTTCCTTCCCGCCTCGGCACGCGCTTCGTATTGAGCTGACGCAGAGGGCATACGCGGTCTCCTCCAGGAAGCGGGAAGGCCGGCGGTGTGGCCTTCCCGGGGACGGTCAGGTCAGATGGGGCCCCGGTCAGATGTGACGCCGGTCAGGTATGGCCCCCCGAGTGTGCGTGCGGCCCCTGACGGACACCTGACCGGCGGCTGACGCGCCCCGGCCGGAGCGAGATCCTCGCGGCGTCGGCGGAGGCGGTCAGAGGCTGGTCAGCAGGTCGTCGAGCGGAGCGGGAACGCCGTCGGGCGGGAGGGCTTCGACGAGGACCCTGCCGTAGCGGATCTTGCGCCCCTTTTTCGTGCCGAGGAAGCGCCGCAGTTGCTGCTGGGGCGTACGGTTCCGCTGCGCGGGCTGGCGCAGGAAGGTCCGCAGGGCACGCAGGTCGCCCTCCGCCTCGACGAGCCCCTCCACCCGGGTCACGCCCAGCGCGCGGATCAGCTCGTCCTCCAGGTCCGCCGCGCACACGAAGAACTCCGCCTGGGCCGCGCCGGCCCGTGCCAAACCGCGGGCGTAAAAGGGACGCTCCGCCTCGTCGCACAGGCCCGTGAGGCGCAGGCCCAGGCCGGTCGGCCCGAGGAGTGCGGCGAAGCGGCCGGCGCTCATCGCGCCGCCCATCGGCAGGACGCAGACTCCTTCGGCGGCCAGGTCCCGGCCGCGGCTCGCGGCCAGCGCGTCGACCGCCGCGGCATCGCTCGGGCCTTCGAGCAGGACCACTGCTCGGACGGGCAGCCGCTCGGCGAGCTGACGCGCCCGGTCTGGGAGCTGACGCGCCCGGCCGGCGAGCTGACGCGCCGGGTCGCCGGGGTCCCCGGCCGCCCACGCGGTGATCTCCTCACGGAACGCCCCCATGTCGGTCATGACGGCGAGTCTGCGCCCTTGCCGCCTGTCACGGCAGGGAATTTCGACGGTACGCGGTTCGGCGGTGAGTGGTCGGATCGAAGCAGCGTGTCACTGCGGCGAAGGTGGCGCGGCGACGAGTGACGGTCGGCCGTCTCGATGCCCTCGCCACGCCTGATCAGGTCACTTTCCTTGAGCCGTACGCCGGTTGAGTCCGCCTACGCTCAACTCGCCCCTTTCGCCGAGCTGTTGTCGCCCCCCCCTTTGTCCGCCCAGGTGATCGGCCATCACGTACGAGCCTCAACTCACCGTTGTTCCAGCCCACTTGGACGGCACCTGGACCAGGCTTCCACTCAGCGAAGGACGCATACGGCGCACCACCTTATGAACCGAGGACCGGGTGCGATCCACGTGCCGGGCAACGGTTGACCATGTGTATGCGCACCGTCACGGCGTCACACACGTTCCGAACTAAACAGACAACAGCGGCTAATTGCCCTAAACTAGTCCGAGGGTGGGCGTCACTGGACATAGTGACGAAGTCTTACTCTATTGAGGAGGCACAATGCTTGCTCAGCACACAGCAATTCTCGTCACTCCGACGGATGTCACGGCTCTTGGTACGTCCATGGTGGAGCCGGAAGCCGACTTGAGCGACGCACCGACGTACAGTCCCCAAGCCGCAGGGGCGCTCCTGCTCGGGCTTCTTGCTTCGCCGAAGGAGCCGAAGGAACCGAAGGAGCCGACGAACAAGTGAGTCCCGATCAGTCGCGGACCGCTTACGCTGCGTCGGCGGCTGACCTGGCTCTCCGTACCCTCGACGCCCTGCATGGCGTCGGGGGCACGGCCTTGGCCGCCGAGCACGTCGAAGCCGCCGACGACCCCAAGGCGGCCCTGGCCGCCATTCGCATTGTCGGAGCCGACCTCTTCGCCCCCTGTCTGCTGAGGAACACTGCCCTCCATCCGAAGGACGCGGCGGCGGTCGAACAGTCCTTCACCGTGTTCCCGGCCGCGGTGACCGCCCCTCCCCCGCCCCCGGAGGGCCCCGCCGAGCCCTGGCTCATCGCCTGGCAGGACTGGGCCACCGCCACGCTTCTCGCCCACCTGACCGACTCCGGCCCGGGGATGAGCGGAGCGGTGCTCGCACCGCGGCCCGCCGGTGCCCCGGTACTCGGGGAGCCGGGCCTCGGTGTGGCCGCCGGCACCGCTCCGGCGACGGACTCCGGTACCGGCTGGCAGCGCTGGTCCGTCCGGATGGGGCAGCTCGCGCCCTTGGCCCTGCCCCGACTCGAAGGACCGGTCCAGGTCGCCGCCCGCGCCGCCCCACTCGCCCTCGCGCGCGGCGCCTCCCGCGCCGTGCTGCGTCGGGACTTCCCCACCGCCGCCCGGATCGTGCGCTGGCTGGCCCTGCTGAGCGTAGAGGGTGTGCCCGTTCCCCTCGACCCCGCGCCCTTGGTCGAACACCTCCGACTGCACGGCGGCGGGCCTCGGCTCGCGCTCGACGTCGCGATCGCCGGGCGACTGCTCGCACTGGAGACACCATGACGGCGTCCACGACGCAGACCGCGCATCAGGTGAGCACCCAGGCGGTGGCCTGGCTTCATACCCACCGCGAACTCGGCGCACTGCCCGCCGACACCACCATCGACCTCGGTGACCCGGACAGCGTCTATAAACCGCTCGGCGAGACCTCGCTCGCCGCCTCACTGGTGTTGCGTGAGTCGGCCGCGGGGAGCGCCACGCTGCGCATGGCCCAGGAACTGATGGCCTTCTGCTGGCGGCAGTTCGGAGACGGCGACATGCTGTACGAGCGGCTGTTGCGGTACTCGATGATGACCGACCCGCTGGAGACGTACGCGCCCTTCGTCCGCTGCGGCATCCGGCACGAACCCCTGGAACGGCTGCTCGCGCACACCAGCGCCCTGCGTTCGTTCCGGGGCTTCGAGGTCGTGCCCAACCGCAGACTCGCCGTCGCCAACGCGGCCCGTATCGTGGGCCTCGACCAAGGGGACCGGGCCTATGACTGGCCGACCCTGACGCGCGCCACCTGGCTCGGCGACACTCCCGAGCCCTGGCTCATCGACTGGATGACCGGCTACTGCGTCACCCACACCGTCTTCCACCTCACCGACTGGGGCGGCAAGCCCGAGGGGCTGCCCGACGACCTCGCCGCATACGTGTCGACGTGGCTGCCCGTCTGGATCGACATCTGGGCCGAGATAGAGCAGTGGGACCTGGTCGCCGAGCTGATGATCGTCGGCAGCTGTCTCAGGGAACCGTACTGCGACCCGGCGGACTGGGAGCGTCTGGCCCGCGTCCAGCACGCCGACGGTCTCGTGCCCCGGGATGGTGATCCCGTCAGTGCGGATCAGGCGCAGCGATTCTCCGACCACCAGCACACCGCCGTCGTGGCGGCGATCGCGGGGACCCTCGCGGTCTCCCGCGCGCTGGGCGGGGCGACGGGTGCGCGGTGAAGCTCCGTGGTGTCGGGCCCACCGGGCGCCGGGCAGAGCCTGTGGCGGCCCCGGACAGCCCCGCCTGGGCGGTCGACCTCCTGCGGGCCCTGCGGGATGCCGCGCCCGGTGCGAGCACCGTGGCACTCGCCGTGCGGCACGGCCCCGAGCATGCCCTTCTCGCCACCGGGGAGACCGCGTGGCGCGACGGAACACCCGCCGACGCCGACACCCGCTTCGAGATCGGTTCGCTCACCAAGACGTTCACCGGCCTGCTGCTGGCCGAGATGGTCGCGCGCGGCGAGGTCGCCTACAACGATCCCATCAGCCGTTTTCTGCCCCGCTTCGCGACCCCGGGCCTGCGGGGCTCGCCCATCACCCTCCTCCACCTCGCCACCCACACCTCAGGGCTGCCCCGCCTGCCTCCGGGGCTGCTGCGCAAGAGCGTGCCCACCTGGTTCAGCAACCCCTACGCCTGCTTCTCCTCCGACGCGCTGCTCGACGCCCTCGCCCGAACGCGACCGCGGGCCGCCCCCGGCGTGCGCGTGCACTACTCGAACTACGGTGTCGGCCTCCTCGGTGAGCTGCTGGTCCGGGCCGCTCACGGCCCCGGCGGCGCCTTCGCCACGCTGGTCGCCGAGCGCGTACTCGACCCGCTCGGCCTCACCCGCACCAGCTGCGCCGCCGACCAGCCGCAGGCCACCGGGTACTGGCACGGCCGCGCGCGGCCCAGCTGGCACATGGCCGGCATGGCGGGTGCGGCTGCGGGGCGCTCCTGCGCCCGGGACCTGCTGACGGTCCTGGACGGCCTGTGCGCCCCCGGCGCCATACCGCCAGAGGTTCCCGACACGCTGCGGACCGCCCTCACCGATGTCACCGTGCCCCGCATCGCGCTGCCGGCCACCGGTACCCGCATCGCGCTGGTCTGGAACATCCGGCCCCGCCCCGGCCACGACCTCTACCACCACTCCGGAGGCACCCGGGGCTTCACCTGCTTCGCCGGCTTCAGTCCCCGGACGCGGGTCGCGTTCGCCGCGCTGGCGAACACGAGCCCGTCCCTGTCCGGCGGCTTCATCCAGCGGGCTTACCTGGAGCTGCGGGGGCTGGCCCAGCACGGCGGTCGCCGCCGGGAGAGTCAGCCGTCCTGAGCGGCGCGCGCGCCAAGGGGGTGTCCGGCGTCCCGGCCCCGGACGGCGGATGAAATCATCGGAGGATGTCTGACGTGATCATCGCCGCCTGTGACGGAGCGGCCAAGAAGAACCCCGGGCCCGCGGCCTGGGCCTGGGTCGTCGCCGACGCCGAGGGCCGCCCGCAGCGCTGGGAGGCCGGGCCGCTGGGCCACTCGACGAACAACGTGGCCGAACTGACCGCGCTGGCCGAGCTGTTGGAGTCCACGGACCCGGCGGTGCCGATCGAGGTGCGGATGGACAGTCAGTACGCGATGAACGCGGTCACCAAGTGGATCGCCTCCTGGAAGCGCAACGGCTGGCTGACCGCTGCCAAGAAGCCGGTCGCCAACAAGGACATCGTCGTACGCATCGACGCGCTGCTGCAGGGCCGCGCGGTGACGTTCCGGTACGTCGCCGCCCACCAGGTGGGCGGCGACCACCTCAACGCGATCGCCGATGTCGCGGCCAGCGACGCCGCGACGACCCAGCGGCCCGCCGGGACCGCCCACGGCGCGCTGGAGATCCCCGAGCCGCGCGCGGAGCGGATGACCGCCGCCCCCGCGGGCCGCGCCCCCAAGAAGGCCGCCGCCCGCGCGAAGAAGTCCGGCCCTGGGGCGTCCGGACCGGGCCCCGTGATCAAGGCCAAGTTCCCCGGCCGCTGCCACTGCCAGAAGCCGTACGCCGCCGGGGAGAAGATCGCGAAGAACGCGCACGGCTGGGGCCACGTGGAATGCCGGGACGCCGTCGGCTGAACCGCCATGGTTTCCGCAACGGTTCGGCAACCGGTACTTCCCGGCCACTGTGCGAGCATTAAATCCGCTGGTTTCGGGCAGGGGCCCCCTCGAACGGGCATCGCGCAGCGGGAACCGAAGGGAGGAGGCTCATGCCGGCGCAACCGATGCGGCTGAACGACGGGCCGCCTGGACCGGCCGTCTTCGACAAGGAGCCGGGCGCGGTCACCGACGCGCGGGACCTCACGCGAGGCTTCCTCGCCGGGCTGAGTCCGGCCGTGAGCGAGCAGACCGCCGCGAGCATCGAGCTCGTCGTCTCCGAGCTGGTCACGAACGTGGTGCGGCATGCCCGCGGCACCCTGTGCTCGCTCGGGCTCCAGGCTCTGCCCGACGCCATCGCGGTCACGGTGTCCGACGCGGATCCCCGGCCGCCTCAGGAGCGGACCCCGGATCTCGCGGGGGGAACGGGCGGCTTCGGCTGGCCCATGGTGCGCAACCTGGCCGCGGCTGTGAGCGTCACGCTCGGTGCCACCGGCAAGACGATCCGCGCGGAGCTGGCGAGGTAGCCCACCGGGGGGCTCGGGAGCCTCAGGGTTTCGTCAGGGGGTGGGGATGACCCCAGGGGGATTCGGGGGCGGACCGTAGTGAGACGCGGGTGGGCCCGCGCCTACCGTGCGGTTCATGAGAATCACTTCGTGTTTACGAGTCGTCGTCGCGGCCGCCGCGACGCTGGCCGTCGGCGCGGGGGCCCTGCCCGCCGCGGCCTCCTCCCCCGCCGATCCGCTCACGCGGTACTACGACCAGGACGTGCGGTGGCACGACTGCGCCCTCGGCCCCGACGACACCACCGGACGTGAGCTGGACGCCGCGGGCGCCCGGTGTGCCGACCTCACCGTGCCCCTCGACTACTCCGATCCCGGCGGCCGGACCATCACCGTCGCCATCTCCCGCCTGCGCGCCGCCGATTCCGCGCACCGCGTCGGCGCGATGCTGCTCAACAACGGCGGCCCCGGCGGGCCGAGCCTCGAAATGCCGCCCGGCATGGCCCAGTTCATGGGCAAGGCGGCCGGGAAGTTCGACCTGATAGGCATGGACCCGCGGTTCGTCGGGCGTTCCACGCCGCTGGACTGCGGCTGGGACGTCGGCTCGACGGTCTTCTCCGCGGGCCGCGACCGGACCGGGTTCGAGCGTTCGGTCGCCCGGGGGCGCGACCTGGCCGAGCGGTGCCGACGCACGAACGCCGACGTGCTGCCGTACGTCACCACCCGCAACACCGCCCGTGACATGGATGTCGTCAGGGCCGCGCTGGGCGAGAAGCGGATCTCGTACTTTGGATACTCCTACGGCAGTTACCTCGGCGAGGTCTTCACCGAGCTGTTCCCCGGCCGCACCGACCGCATGGTCCTCGACGGAGTCATCGACCCCGCCAGGTACAGCCAGACGCTCCTGGAGGACTCCACCGCGGCCAACGAACGGGCTCTGCGCGACTGGGCGGCCTGGGCCTCCGCCCGCCATGGGACGTACGGCCTCGGCAGGACCCCGAAGGCCGTGCTGGCCTCGGTGGACCGCATCGAGGAGGCCGCGGCGGAGCAGCCGCTGCGGGTCGGGAGGTTCCGCGTCGACGAACACTTCCTGCCGATCGTCTTCTTCGGGGGTCTCGGCAGCGATCTCGACGCGGCCCGGACCGACCTGGCCACCGCGGCCCGTACGCTCGCGCGGGCCGCCGACCGTGAACGGGTCGAGCCGGGCCCCTGGCTGACGGAGATGCTGACGGCCATGACGACCAAGGCCGGATCGCACCAGGGCAGTGCGCAGGCCGCCATACTCTGCGGGGACGTCGCGGAGCGGCGCGGGACCGAGAGCTACTGGCGGGCCATTCAGGCCGACCGGAGCAGGGCTCCCTTCGCGAGTCCGCTGACGCACAACATCACGGCGTGCGAGTTCTGGGACCGCCCCGTCGAGGCGCCGACCGTGGTCGACAACGACGTGCCGGCGCTGCTGGTCAACGCCACGGGTGACACCCGGACGACGTACTCCGGGGCACGGCAGGTGCGCGAGCGGTGGACGCGCTCCCGGCTGGTCACCGTGCCCGGGGCCAACCAGCACGGTGTCTACGGTGACCACGGCAACGCCTGCGTGGACCGGCGGGTGAACGCCTACCTGGCCACGGGCAAGCTGCCCGCACGTGACCTGACCTGCGACGCCAAGTAGCCCACCGGCCCTCGTGCAACCGTCTGAGCGGCCGCGTCCCTGTCCCACGGAGGCGCGGCCGCTCAGCTCACACGTGGCACCGCCCACTGACCATCGGCGGTCCCTGTCAGGTTGTCACCCCTGCACTGCACGTGTGCCCTCCCGGGGTGGGTTCACACCGGGAGGCGGGCGTTTTCCCGTACCAGCCGGGATGGGTGCTGCGCGAGCCCCAGCCGGGATGGGTGCGTGCGCGAGCCGTTGTCAGTGGCCTGCGCTACTTTCCTCACAGACTGACATGTCCGGTTTTCGGCCCTGTTTCAGGAGGATTCGTGACTACGCGCCTCAACCCCTACATCTCCTTCGCCGGTGACGCCCGGCAGGCGATGGAGTTCTACAAGGAAGTCTTCGGCGGCACTCTGGTGTTCCACACCTACGCCGAGTTCGGCCAGACGGACTCCCCCATGGCCGACAAGATCATGCACGGCGTGCTCGAAACCCCCCGTGGCTTCACCCTGATGGGCGCCGACACCCCCTTGGACGGCCACCGGCCGGGCAACAACATCTCGGTGAGCCTCAGCGGTGACGACGACGCCGAACTGCGGGGGTACTGGGAGAAGCTCTCGGCGGGCGCCTCGGTGACCGTGCCGCTGGAGAAGCAGATGTGGGGCGACGTCTTCGGCATGTGCACGGACCGCCACGGCACCACCTGGATGGTCGACATCGCCGGGCAGACCGACTGAGGGCACACCGACTGAGGGCAGGCCACCGCCGCGGGCGGCCTGCCGGCGCGGTCAGACAGATCCCAGGTCCGCGGAGTACCAGTGCTCCGGACGCAGGTGGTAGACCGCCTGCTCGCCGTGCTCCTTGGAGGCGAACTCCACGTACGCGTCGACCTTGTCGGCCGGGAGGTAGCGGGCGGCCATCTCCCGCAGTTGCTCGACGGTGGCGTCCTCGGTGCGGACCACGGGGCCCTCGACGGAGACGTAGCGGACGGTGGGCTCCACGCGGTCGACCATGAGGGAGAAGCGGCCCGCGGCGGCGATCAGGCGGCCCTTCTTGGAGTGGCGTCCGGTCATCACCCACAGTTCGCCGCCCGGGGCGTACTGGTACCAGATCGGCAGGGTGAGCGGCGCCCGCCCTCCGTCCCCGGTCACGGCCAGCGCCCCGATGTGGGGTTCGGCCAGGAACTGCTCGCGCTCTTCGACGCTGAGGGGCATGCGGTTCTCCTTCTCCGGCGGTCGGGGCCATGTCGTTGCCGTCTTACCAGACGGCCGGTCGGAGCATCCGGCTCTTTCCGCCATGCCGGAACGTGTGTCCTGGTCCAGGCTGGATAAGCGGTCATCGCACGGACCACGGAGGACGAGGAGCAGAGGCTCATGGGAACCGAAGCGTTCCAGTCGGTAGTGCCCCTGACGGTGAACGGCAGATCCTGCCGCATCACCGTCGACCACCGCTCGACGCTGCTGGACGTCCTGCGCGAGCGGCTGGGCCTGACCGGCGCCAAGAAGGGCTGCGACCACGGCCAGTGCGGTGCCTGCACCGTCCTCGTCGACGGGCGCCGGGCCAACAGCTGCCTGCTGCTCGCCGTGGCGCAGGAGGGACGCGATGTCACCACCGTCGAGGGGCTGCGCGCGGCCGCCGGTGAGGGCACCCATCCGTTGCAGCGGGCCTTCGTGGAGCGTGACGCCTTCCAGTGCGGCTACTGCACCCCGGGGCAGATCTGCTCGGCCGTCGGCGCCATCGCGGAGGCCGAGGCGGGCCACCCCTCGCACGTCACGGACCCGCAGACACCCGCGGAGTCGGCCGTGGAGCTGACCAGGGACGAGATCAGGGAGCGGCTCAGCGGCAACCTGTGCCGCTGCGGCGCCTATCCGCACATCGTCGAGGCCGTGGAGGACGTGACCCGGTGAAGCCCTTCATGTACGTACGCGCCCACAGCGTCGACGAGGCGGCCGCGGCGCACGCGGGCCGGCCCACCTCCCGCTATCTGGGCGGCGGCACGAACCTGGTCGACCTGATGAAGCTGGGCGTGGAGAGCCCTCGTACGCTGATCGACGTCAGCGCCCTGCCCCTGGACGCGGTCGAGGAACTGCGCGACGGGTCCGTGCGCGTGGGGGCGACGGTGCGCAACAGCGACCTCGCCGCCAATCCGCTGGTGCGCGAGCGCTATCCGGTCCTGTCGCAGGCGCTGCTCGCGGGTGCGTCGGGCCAGCTGCGCAACATGGCGACCACGGGCGGCAACCTCCTCCAGCGCACGCGGTGCCCCTACTTCCAGGACCTGGGCAAGCCGTGCAACAAGCGGGAGCCGGGCACCGGCTGCGGGGCCAGGGACGGAGTCCACCGCGACCACGCCGTCCTCGGCCACTCCCGGCAGTGCATCGCGACGCACCCCTCCGACATGGCGGTCGCGCTCGCCGCGCTCGACGCCGAGGTGGAGCTGTACGGGCCGGGCGGTCGGCGGACCGTGCCCGCGGCGGAGTTCCACCGGCTGCCGGGCGACCGCCCCGACCTGGACACCGAGATCAGGCACGGGGAACTCATCACCGGCGTCGTGCTCCCGCCGGAGACCGCAGGCCTGCCCTCCGCCTACCGCAAGGCCCGCGACCGCGCCTCGTACGCGTTCGCGCTGGCGTCCGTGGCCGTGGTCCTGGACGTCGAGGGCTCCGTCGTACGCGAGGTGCGGATCGCGTTCGGCGGTCTGGCGCACCGGCCCTGGCGCGCGCGGCGGGCCGAGCGGGCGCTGGTGGGCGGCGCGCCGACCGATGAGGCGTTCCGGCAGGCGGTGGAGAGCGAACTCGACGCGGCCGAGCCGCTGCGGGACAACGCGTTCAAGGTGCCGTTGGCCCGCAATCTCGCGTGTGACGTCCTGGGCCGCCTGGCCGGCAGACCCCCGGCCTCCTGACGCGGCCCCCGTCGTCCCACCCCTCCGTCCTCCGTCCTCCGCCCTTCAGGGAGAACACCTCATGCCGGACACCACCAGCGTCAGCGCTCTCGGGGCGCCCGCCGAGCGCAGGGAAGGCCCCGCCAAGGTCACCGGGACCGCCCGGTACGCCGCCGAGCACACGCCCGACGGGTGCGCGTACGCCTGGCCGGTCCCCGCCACGGTGGCGCGCGGTGAGATCACCGCCCTCGACGACACGGCGGCCCTCGCCCTGCCCGGAGTCATCGACGTCCTCAGCCATCTGAACGCCCCGCGCCTGGTCGAACCGGAGGACGCCACCCTCGCGGTGTTGCAGGACACGCGGGTGCCCCACCGCGGCTGGTACGTCGCCTTGGTGGTCGCCGAGACGCTGGAGGCGGCCCGTGAGGGTGCCGCCGCCGTCGAGGTCACCTACGCCGAGGAGCCCCACGACGTCACCCTGACCGCCGACCACGCCGACGCGTACGTGCCCGAGGACACCGACGGCACCTCGGGCGAGCACGTCCGCGGTGACGCCGAGGAGGCGTTCTCCGCCGCGCCCGCCCAGGTCGATGTCGTCTACCGCGTACCGCCGCTGCACAACCACCCCATGGAGCCGCACGCGGCGACCGCGTCCTGGGAGGACGGGCGGCTGACGGTGTACGACTCCAGCCAGGGGGCGACCACCGT
Organism: Streptomyces huasconensis; assembly: GCF_021028635.1. Taxonomy (NCBI): domain Bacteria; kingdom Bacillati; phylum Actinomycetota; class Actinomycetes; order Kitasatosporales; family Streptomycetaceae; genus Streptomyces; species Streptomyces huasconensis. The sequence goes on along the minus strand of NZ_CP086119.1, from coordinate 7,917,377 downwards.
GCGCGATGTCCTCGCGGACATGTTCGCGCTGCCCAAGGAGCGGATCACGGTCGTCTCCGAACATGTCGGCGGCGGCTTCGGTTCCAAGGGCACACCTCGGCCCCATGTCGTGCTCGCCGCCATGGCCGCCCGCATGACCGGGCGGCCCGTCAAACTCGCCCTGCCCCGGCGGCAGTTGGCGACCGTGGTGGGGCACCGCTCGCCGACGCTCCAGCGGGTGCGGCTGGGCGCGCGGCCGGACGGCACGCTGGTCTCCGTGATCCATGAGGTGGCCTCGCACACCTCGCGCGTCAAGGAGTTCGTGGAGACCGCGGCGGCCGCCACGCGCGTGATGTACCCCTCGCCGCACGCCCGCACCACGCACCGGGTCGTACCGCTCGACGTGCCGAGCCCCTCGTGGATGCGAGCACCCGGTGAGGCACCGGGCATGTATGCGCTGGAGTCGGCGATGGACGAGCTGGCCGAGCGCCTCGGCATCGACCCCGTCGAGCTGCGGCTGCGCAACGACACCCGTACGGAACCCGACAGCTCCAAGCCCTTCAGCAGCCGTCACCTCGCCGAGTGCATGCGGGAAGGGGCCCGTCGTTTCGGCTGGTCGGCGCGTGACCCGCGGCCCCGCTCGCGTGCCGAGGGACCCGTCCTGATCGGCAGTGGCGTCGCCGCCGCGACCTATCCCGTGCTCGCCGCGCCGTCCCGCGCGAGCGCGCACGCCTACCCGGACGGCAGCTTCCTGGTGCGCGTCAACGCCACCGACATCGGTACGGGCGCGCGCACCGTGCTCGCGCAGGTCGCCGCGGACGCGCTCGGCGTTCCGGTGGAGCGGGTGCGGGCCGACGTCGGCAGCAGCGACCTGCCGAACGCGCCGCTGGCGGGTGGTTCCTCCGGCACGGCCTCTTGGGGCTGGGCCGTCCACGAGGCCTGTAAGCGGCTGGCCGAGCGCCTCTCGGGGCAGCAGGGGCAGCAGCTGCCGCCGGAGGGTGTGGGCGCGACGGCAGACACGGCGGGTACGGCGGACGCGGAGAGCGAGTACGCGCGGCACGCGTTCGGCGCACACTTCGCCGAGGTGGGTGTCGACATGGTGACCGGCGAGGTACGTGTGCGCCGCCTGCTGGGTGTCTACGCCGCCGGGCGCATCCTCAACGCCCGTACGGCGCGCTCGCAGTTCGTCGGCGCGATGACCATGGGGCTGGGGATGGCGCTCACCGAACACAGCACGCTGGACAAGGCCTTCGGCGACTTCGCGGAGTCCGACCTCGCCTCCTACCACGTACCGGTCCACGCGGACGTGCCCGCGATCGAGGCGCACTGGGTCGAGGAGGAGGACCCCCACCTGAACCCGATGGGCAGCAAGGGGATCGGGGAGATCGGCATCGTGGGGACGGCCGCCGCCATCGGCAACGCGGTGCACCATGCGACGGGCGTACGCCTGCGCGAGCTGCCGCTCACGCCGGACCGGGTGCTCGCGGCCGCCGCGGACACCCCGTAGACCGGCCGCGCGGCGCTACGGTTTAGGCGGTGGCTCCGGCCCGGCTCCGACGGGTCCAGGCCAGCAGTTCCTCCGCCGTCCAGGTCGTCACGACGCGCTCGGCGGGGACCCCGCACTCCTCGGCCCGCGCGCACCCGAACACCTGCCAGTCCAACTGGCCGGGGGCGTGCGCGTCGGTGTCCACGGAGAAGAGGACCCCCGCGTCCACGGCGCGGCGCAGCAGCCTGCGCGGGGGGTCCAGGCGCTCGGGACGGCTGTTGATCTCCACGGCGGTGTCCGCAGCCGCACACGCGGCGAACACCTCGTCGGCGTCGAACTGCGACTCGGGCCTGCCGCGTCCGGTGACGAGCCGGCCGGTGCAGTGGCCGAGGATGTCGGCGCGGGGGTTGCTGACGGCGGCGACCATGCGGCGGGTCATCGCGGCGGCGTCCATGCGCAGCTTGGAGTGCACCGACACGACGACCACGTCGAGACGGTCGAGCAGTTCCGGTTCCTGGTCGAGGGAGCCGTCGTCGAGGATGTCGCACTCGATGCCGGTGAGCAGCCGGAAGGGCGCCCAGCGGGTGTTGAGGTCGGCCACCACGTCGAGTTGCTCGCGCAGCCGCTCCGAGGAGAGTCCGCGGGCGATGGTGAGCCTGGGCGAGTGGTCGGTGAGCACCGCCCACTCGTGGCCGAGGGCCTGTGCGGCCCGGCCCATCTCCTCGATCGGGCTGCCGCCGTCGGACCAGTCGGAGTGCAGGTGGCAGTCGCCGCGCAGCAGGGCCCGCAGCTCGGCGCCGCCTTCGGCGAGCGGGTCGCCCGCCTCGCCTTCGAGCCGTTCGAGATAGCCGGGCACCCCGCCGGCGAGCGCCTCGCGGATGACACCGGCGGTCTTGGGCCCGACTCCCTTGAGGGACTCCAGCGTTCCGTCGGCGGCGCGCCGTGCGGTCTCTCCGTCGGGCAGGGCCCCGATCACCGCGGCCGCGGTGCGGAAGGCCCGCACCCGGTAGGTCGGGGCGCGGCCGCGCTCCAGCAGAAAGGCGATCCGTTCCAGCGCCTCCACGGGCTCCATCGGCACCTCCGGCCGCCGGTCTCCTTCGGCGGCGTACGCGTGCTACCAGCGTCGCCCATGACGGGCCGCGCGGCACGGCGAGCGGGCCGCGCGGCCCGTCATAGGGGGAAGCGCGTACGCCTGGAAGGCTGCTCTCAGGCGGTGGGCTCTTGCGGCTCCGGGTCGTCGGTGGGCGAGGTCTCGGCCTCGGCCGAGCCGCGTCGGCCGGTGCCCGCCTCGTCCGTGTCGGGCACGTCGTCGTCCGCGTCCTCGGGCGCGTTGCCCGTGGTGGACGTCTTCTCGTCGGCCTCCCAGGGGTCGGGCTCGTCGGAGGCCTGCTGGTCCGGCAGGTCCCTGGGCACGGGTTTGCCGTCCTGGCCCGGCGACGGGGGGTTCCGCTCGTCCATGGGGTCCATGGGTGGTGCTCCGTTTCCTCGGTGTTCTCTGTTCTCTGTGCCCGGGGCGGGCCCCGGTGGGTGCGGCGGGGCCTACTCGACGAGCACGTCGCGTACGGCGGGGTCGGCGCCGCGGCCTTGTTCGGGGCCCGGCGGCGTGAGGACGGGCGCGCGGGTGTGGTCAAGCGGCATGGGACACGCGTTCCCTGGCGGGACGCCGTCCAATCCGGGCATCCGGCAACCGGGCGCAACCCCCCTTGACCAGGTGGGTCGCCCGGCCGGCGGCGCGTGCCCGCCGCCGACTGCGTCCACGGCTGTGGTGCGGGCGGGTCACGCGGCGTGGGCGTGCTCGGCGTCGTCGTACCCGGCGTCGGCCTCCGCGCGGACGCGGGCGCAGCTGCGGCTGATGAGGCGCGAGACGTGCATCTGCGAGATGCCCAGTTCCTCGGCGATCCGGCTCTGCGTCATGTCCTCGAAGAAGCGCAGGTACAGGATGGTCCGCTCGCGCTCGGGCAGCTGCCGCAGGCCCGCCTTGGCGGCCTCGCGGTCGGTGATGCAGTCGTACGCGGGGTCGGGCGCCCCGAGGGTGTCGGCGAGGCTGAAGCCGTCGGGGTCGGCGGAGGAGATCTCGGCGTCCAGCGACAGGGCGCTGTACCCCTCCATGGCCTCCATGCCGTCCTTCACCTCGTCCTCGGTGAGCCCCGCGTGCTCGGCGATCTCGGTGATGCTGGGCTCGGGGCCGCTGCCGGGCCGGTCGAGCAGTTCCCGGCGCGCGACGCGGACCTTGTTCCGCAGCTCCTGGACGCGCCGGGGCACGCGCACGTCCCACATGCGGTCGCGGAAGTGGCGCCGCAGTTCACCGGTGATGGTGGGCACGGCGTAGCTCTCGAAGGCGCCGCGGCCGGGCTCGTACCGGTTGACCGCCTTGACCAGGCCCATCGCGGCGACCTGCTGGAGGTCCTCGAGGCTCTCCCCCTTGTTGCGGAAGCGGCCGGCGATGCGGTGCGCCATGGGCAGCCACGCCTCGACGATTTGCTCGCAGAGGAGTTCACGCTCGGGGCCGTCATCGAGGGCGGCGAGGCGGGCGAAGTCCGCCGCGGTGTCGGGTGCGTCGTTGTGGGGGTGCCGGGTCGACGAACGACGACGGGCGGAGTATGCAGTCAGGTCGGTAAGCATCAGAAAATCGCTCCTCAACGGTGCCGCCAACAGGAACCGCGGGAAACGGAGGCGCCCCGTGACAGGCATCCACCGGGCAGCGACACACCGCTCCCGCGAACGCGCCTCCGGTCCGAAGCACGTTTTCCGCCTGCCCTCCGAACCTGGGGCCAAACAGCCTTTCCCGCAAAGCGTCTCGGGCTTCGCTGCGGCGGCTCGGGCGTTGGCCGAACGGCTCGGCGCGGACGATACGTGCGCGCGTTCAAGGCGTCGTCCGTAACGGTGAACGAGGGAATGACGTGGCGTTTTCGGGGCACACGCGGCCGGTGGGTGAAGCGTCGGAACGGCACATGGACGCAGGCCTCACCGACCGGCCGCATTGGGGTGCGGCCGGTCGGACTCCCTCTCTCCCCTGATGCTCCCCCGCGGTCACGCCGTGGCGGCGGGCACCTCGGCGTCCAACTGGTCCAGCAGATCGGCCGGGTTGGCGTACACGGCCGAGGCACCGGCCTCCTCCAGGTCGCCGCGCGGAATTCCTCCCGAGAGCAGCGCGATGCTCCGTACGCCCGCGCGGGACGCGGCCCGCATGTCCCAGACGGTGTCACCGATGAACAGCGCCTCGTCCGGGCCGCACCCGGCGATGTCCAGGGCGTGCCGCACCGCGTCGGGGGCCGGTTTCCCCGAGGACACGTCGTCGGCGCTCGCGATGCCGGCGATCACGTCGTCCGCGTCGATGGCCCGGCGCAGCGCGCCCAGTTCCCCGCCGCCCGCCGAGGTCGCGAGGACGACGCGCCACCCGCGCCCGTGGAAGGCGTGCAGCAGGTCGCGGGCGCCCTCCAGCGCGGGCAGCCGGTCGAAGTACGTGGCGTACAGGGTGCTGTGGGCGGCGCTGATCTCGTCGTCGAGGCCGCGGTCGCGTTCGTCGCCGAGGAGGTGGGCGATGAGGTCGCTCGAGCCGAGGCCGATGGCACGGTGGATGTCGTGCATCGCGACGTCCTCACCGGCTTGGCGGAACGCCTCCCACCACGTGGTCACATGCAGGTGGTTGGTGTCGGCGAGGGTTCCGTCGACGTCGAACAGCGCGGCACGCGCCATGGTTTCACACCGGTCCCTTCTGGGGGCGTCGGTCGGCGGGGGCAGGGGGGCGGGTCAGCGTACGTCCGTGATGACGAAGCCGCTGCGGGGCCTGGTGGGCACCCGGTGCAGCGGTATCCGCAGATCCTGTTCGGCTACGCGGTAGTCGAGCCGGGCGAGGCGCGGAAGCAGGGTGGTCAGCACGGCCAGGGTGACGTCCTCGCCCGGGCAGCGATGGCCCGCTGAGGCGTCGCCGCCGCCCTGCGGGACGAGTTCGTCACGGCCCGGCTCACGGCCGTGGAACCGCTCGGGGTCGAACCGGTACGGCGCCTTCCACAGCCCCGGGTCGTGGTTCTGCCCGTACAGGTCGAGCAGGATCATGGAACCTTCGGCGATGTGCTCCCCCTGCCACTCCAGGTCGCTCGGGGCGAGGCCGGCGACGAACGGCGCGAACGGGTAGAAGCGCCGCACCTCATGGGCGAACGCCCGGGCGTATCCGTCGCCCTCGGCGGCCAGCCGCTCGCGCAGGGCCGGGTGCCGGTGCAGCGCGTGCGCGCCGAAGACCGTGAACCACGTGACGGCGACGGTCGGGCGCAGCACGTTGAGGACCTCGACAGCGGCCGTACGAGGGTCCAGCAGCCGCCCGTCGGCCTCGCGGTGGGCGGCCACGGCCTCGACCACGGACGGCGCGTCCGAGGGCTCGTGGCCGGCCGAGCGGACCTCCTCGATCAGGCGGGCGAGCCGTTCCTCCTGCCGCTTGCGGGCGCTCCGCGCCTTCCAGTGGCGGGGACCCGCGGTGGCGAAGCCGTCGACCATGGCCACGAGGTCCTGCGCGGTCTGCCGCGCCGCGTCGTCCGGGTGCTGGTCACTCGGGTGCCGGTCGCTCGGGTGCCGGTCGCTCGGGTGCCCGGTGAGGGGGACGCCCGCCCACGCGCAGACGGCACGGGTGAGCAGGAGGCTCACGTCGTCGAAGAGCGTCACCTGGGAGCGCCCGGCCCACTCCTTGGCGGCCCGCTCCCATTCTTCGGCGACCCGCTCCGCCAACACGGTGACCGCGGTCGCGTCCTTGAGTGCCGAGACGAACATCGCCTTGCGCCGGCGGTGCTCCTCCCCGTCGAGGGTGTGCACCGCGCCCTTGCCGAAGAGTGTGCTGAGGATGGGTTCGGGCAGGGCCGTGCGACGGCGTACGTGGTTCTCGTCGTAGAAGAAGGAGACGGCCTGCGGACCGCGCAGCGCGATGGCGGGCTTGCCCATCAGGCGGGTGCGCACGGGCCCCGGCCCCTTGCGGCGGGTGAGGTCGGGGAGCCACGCGTAGCCCTGGGCGAGGAGCGGCAGCGTGTGGTCCAGCATGAGGTCCTCCTGGTGGAAAAGGGGCGCGGGCCGTCGGCATGCGGAGGTGGTGGCCCTCTGACGATCCTGGCCGAACCAGGACCCGCGCGCATGTCTCCGGCCGACGCGTGGTGCGGTCGGTGTGGTCCGCCGGTCGCCCTCGGGTGATCCAGGGGTGATCGGCGGATCACCATGATCGTGTGCCCCGAGGACACCCTGACAAATCTGCCCTTTCGGGACCTGATGGACCGTTCGCGGTCAGCGAGGGAAGAGGTGGGGCGGGCAGGGCGGGCAGGGCAGGCAGGACAGGTGTACGGCTCCGGTAATCTGGATCTTTTCCCGCAGGAGGAGTTGCGTCAGTGGAGTTCCGGCTGCTCGGAGCGGTGTCCGTGGCCACTGAGGCCGGCGTGTTGCCGCTCGGCCCCGCCAAGCGGCGCAGCCTGCTCGCCGCGCTGTTGCTGCGGCCCAACCACCCCGTTCCCGTGGATCAGTTGACGGCCGCGCTGTGGGACCAGGAACCGCCGGCGCGCTCTCGTGGCGTCATCCAGGGGCATGTGTCACGGCTGCGGGTGCTGCTCGCCGGTGCCGAGGCCGACATGTACGGCGTGGAGCTGGTCACTCAGGGCACGGCGTACGTCCTGCGGATGCCGGAGTCGCTGCTCGACGCCCACCGCTTCGAGGAACTGGTGACGCTGGCGCGCGGTCAGCGGGCGCCCGCCGACGCCGTGGCCATGTATCAGGAGGCGCTGTCGCTGTGGCAGGGGCCCGCGCTGACCGGGGCGTATCCGAGTCAGTCGCTCCAGGCCGCCGCCCAGGCTCTGGAGGAACTGCGGCTGGCGTCGGTGGAGTCGCTGGCCGGGGCCTACGGGCGCATGGGCGAGCACGCACGGGCCGCCGCCGTGCTGCGGGCCGAGGCCGGCGCCCATCCGCTGCGCGAATCGCTGTCGGCCGCGCTGATGAGGGCGCTCCAGCGGGCGGGGCGGCGGACCGAGGCACTCGACTGGTTCCACCGCACCCGGCGGCTGCTCGCCGACGAGCTGGGGGTCGACCCCGGCCGGGAGCTGGCCGACGCCTACGCGCTCGCACTGCGCGGGGCCGAAGAAGTCGGAGAGGACGAGGCCGAGGAGGCCGGCGCGGGCGGGAACGGGAACAGGAGGGGGCTCAACGTCAGGCGCGGGCATGACGCGGTGGACGGCTCCACGGTGGCGGCTCCCCCGGTGGCTGCCGCGCCGGCCGCGGTCTCCGCCACCATCGACCTGCTGCCACGTATGCCCCGCGGTTTCCACGGGCGGGCCCGGGAGCTGACCGCGCTGTCCCGCGCCGCCGCCGGTGAGGCGCCCGTCTGCCTGGTGACCGGGCCCGCGGGCGTCGGCAAGACGGCGCTGGTGACGCACTGGGCACACCGCAACCGCGACCGGTTTCCCGGCGGCCTGCTCTACGCCGACCTGCGCGGCTTCAGCGAGACCGGCGAACCGGCCCTGCTGGAGGTGCTGCGGGAGTTCCTGCTCGCCCTGGGGGTCGCGCCGCGCCGGATACCGGAGTCGACGGGCGCCGCGTCCGCGCTGTTCCGCTCCCTGTGCGCCGCACGGCAGTTGCTCGTCGTCCTCGACAACGCCCGGGCATCCGAGCAGGTCAGGGAGTTGCTGCCGGGCGGCGCCCGCTGCGTGACCGTCGTGACGAGCCGGTACCGGCTGCGCGGCCTGATCGCCTCCGACGCCGCGCGCCCCGTACCCGTCGACGTCCTCGAACCGGAGGACAGCACCGCCCTGCTCGCCGCGGTGCTCGGCACGGAGCGGGTGCTCGCGGAGGAGGTGGCAGCGCGGCGGCTCGCCGAGCTGTGCGGTGGGCTGCCGCTCGCCCTGCGGGTGGCCGCCGCGCGGCTCGCCGACCAGCCGGAGGCACAGCTGAGCGCGATGTGCGCCGAACTGTCCGACGAGTCGCGCCGGTTGTGCCTCCTCGACGTGGAGGACACGAGCGTGCGCGCCGCACTGCGGCTCACGGTGCGCCGTCTGCCGGCCGACGCCGCACGGCAGTTCGCCCACCTCGGGCGCCATCCGGGCAGGTACGTCGACCGGTACGCGGCGGCCGCCCTCGCCGACACCGATCCGGCGACCGCCGAGGCCGCGCTCGACAGGCTCACCGCCGCGCACCTCGTCGTGCGGGCCGGTCCTGACCGCTGGACGCTGCACGATCTCGTACGGCTGTACGCGCACGACTTGGACGCCGGGGCGGAGGCCCTGCCGCGCGTGCTCGACCAATTGGTGGCGACCGCGCTGGCCGCCGCCGACGCGGCCGAGCCCGGCGACGAGTCCTGCTTCGCCCTGCCCGCGGACTTCCGCGCGCCGCGGGCCACGCGGGAGTTCGCCGACCGTGACCAGGCCATGGCCTGGTACGAGGCCGAGCGCGACGACCTGACGCTGGCGGCCGCCGCCGCGGACTCCGCGGGGCTGCACGGCAGGACGTGGCGGATCATCCTCGGGATGTGGCCGCAGATCGTATGGCGGGTGCGGGACGGGTGGACTCCCCTGCTCCGGACGGCGTTGGAGGCGGCGCGCGCCGACGGTGATCCGCGCGCGGAGTCGCGGGTCCTGGCGCTGCTGGGGTGGGTGCTGACCGAGGAGGGCCGCGTCGACGAGGCGCTCGTCCATCTGGAGGCCGCGCCGGTACTAGCGGCACGGGCGTGCGACACGCGCGGCGAGGCGACCGCGCTCATCAATCTGTCCCTCGCTCAGGCGGCGCTCGGCAGCCCGGACGAGGCGGCCGAGGGGTGCGCGCTCGCGGCGGAGCTGGCGCACAGCGTCGGCGACCGGCATACCGAACGCCTCGCGCTCTGCCACCTGGCCCGGCATCGGCTGGACTGCAGGGAGTGGCAGGCGGCCCACGAGACGGCCGTCGCCGCGCTGGACCTCGAAGGCCCCGCGGAGGCGTCGGTGGCGGCCCGGGTGCTGTTGCTCACGGCGATCGGCGAGGCGCTGCTGGGGATGGGCGACGAGAGGGAGGGCATCCGCCGCCTGGAGAACGCGGCCCTGGAGGCGGAGACGTGCGGTTACGACGACGGCGCGGTACGGGCCCTCGGCGCGCTGCTCCGTGTCTCGGCGGACGCGGGGCTCCAGGCGCGGTACGACACGGCGATGGTACGGCTGATGTCCCGCACGTGACGGGTCGCGGCGAGGTTTGCTCGCAGGGGGGACTGGAGCGGGGCCGGCCCCGGGGTGCTGGGGCGTGACCTCGGCTGTGCGGTACTGCCCCGGGGGTGCGGGCGGCGCGGGGGCTGCCCGTGCCCTCGGCCGCACGGCGTGCTCTGCGGCTCGGTCGCGCGGCGTGCCCTGTCGCTCGGTCGGTCGGCGTGCCCTGTCGCTCGGTCGCGCGGCGTGCCCGTGGGTCGGTCGCACGGCATGCACTGCGGCTCGGTCGCGGGGCGGGCCGGGCCCTGCCGCTCGGTCGGTCGGCGTGCCCTGCCGCTCGGTCGCGCGGCGTGCCCGTGGGTCGGTCGCGCGGCGTGCCCGTGGATCGGTCGGCTGGCGTGCCCTGTCGCTCGGTCGGCCGGCGTGCCCGTGGGTCGGCTGAGCCGACCGGGGCCGTACGCCGACGTCCGCCGCGAGGGGAGCTTGCGCCGACGCTCAGCAGTGCGGCGTGCCCCGGCGTCCGGGGGTGCCGCTCGTCACGCCTCGTGCGAGCCGCGGGTGGCGTTCTCGGTGAGTCGGCGGTGCACCTCGCGGGTCTGTTCGGCCAGGTCGCGGGCCCTCGCCTCGGCCGCGTCGGCACGGGCGTTGAGGCGGGCGATGTCCTCCTCGATGACCTTCAGCGCCAGCTCGGCCGCGGCCTCCGCCTCCCGAGGGGGCAGGTCCTCGGGGAGTTCCGCCAGCGCGCTCCTGACCGCGGGGATGCCGCCGCGGTCGTGGATCTCTTTCCAGAACTCGTGGTCCATGGCGTCATCCTGACCGATCGGCCGCCCCCGGCGCGAGGCGGCGTCGCCCCGGGGCCGGGTCAGGAGGCCGGCTCCGCGGGCACGCTCACGCGGGGCGGGGTGCTGAAGTCGAGGACGTCCTGGGCCGTCTGCTGGGTCTCCTCCGCGGCCTTGCGAGCCGTGGCGAGAACGTCGCCGTGCTCCTGGACGAGGGTTTCATAGATCGGCGCCTGGGCGGTGTCATTGGCCGGCATGACCTGCGACTCCTTGTTCGATGACGGTGTGGTTCGGGTCGGCCGTGGGTGGCCGACCCGCGACCTTACGCGAACTCGGTGCGTGATGGGCACCCGCCCCCGATCATGAGTTCGGGCCTTGTGACCACTTTCACAGGACGAAAGGTGCCGGTCAGGAGCATCAGGCGTCCTTGTCCGGGCCGAAGACGACGACGAAAAGGAGTTGTCTGGCGGTCGCAGTCGGCGCGGACCGAATGGCGGGGCGGCGTAGGGGATGCCCGCTCGCGGGCCCGCTCCAGGGCGTCCGGTTCCGGCAAGCCCCGGAGCCCTGGTCGGCGGTCAGGGACACGTTCAGCCCCGGTCCGCCCGCGCCCCAGCCGGGCTATCACCCCGCGATGGCCGGGCTGCTCGCGGACGCGGGAGAGCCGGGCGAGGACTGCCTGACCGTCAACGTGTGGACGCCCGAGCCGGGCCGGACCGGGGGCGGCTGCCCGTCATGGTCTGGGTCCACGGCGGCGCGTTCCGCAACGGAGCCGGTTCCCTGCCCACGTACGACGGCACGCGGCTGGCCGCCGACGGCGTCGTGTGCGTCACTCTCAACTACCGCCTGGGCGCCGAAGGCTTCCTGCTGCTGCCCGACGGCACCGCCAACCTCGGTCTCCTGGACCAGATCGCGGCGCTGGAGTGGGTGCGGGACAACATCGCCGGGTTCGGCGGCGACCCGGACAACGTCACCGTCTTCGGGCGGTCCGCGGGCGCCATCAGCGTCACGGCGCTCATGACCATGCCGCGGGCGCGCGGGCTGTTCCGCCGCGCGATCACGCAGAGCGGTGCCGGGCACCACAGCCACCCGGAGAGCGTCGCGCGTCGCGTCACCGAGCGGCTGGCCGCCCTCGCCGGGGTCGAGCCGACGCGCGAGGGACTGGCGGCCGTACCGCCCGAGCGGCTCGTCGCCGCCGACAGCGCGCTCGGCCAGGAGATCGCGCGGGCCGAGGACCCCGCTCTGTGGGGCGAGTCGGCGGGCGGCGGCACCACCGTGCTGCCCGTGGTCGACGGCGCCACCTTGCCCGAGCGGCCGATCGACGCCCTCGCCGGCGGGGCCGGCCGGGACATCGACCTCCTCACGGGCACGACCACCGAGGAGTTCCGTCTCTTCCTCGTCCCGTTGGGCATCGCGCCGCACATCACGGACGGGGTGCTGGACGGCTTCCTCGCCGGGTTCGGGCTCGACCCCGCCGAGGCCCGCGCCGCCTACTTGGGCCGCGCACCCGGGGGCATCGCGTGGCGTTCGCCCGTCCTGGACGGCGCGCTGGGCGCCTGTCACCTGGCGGACGTCGGTTTCGTCTTCGGCAACCTCTCCGACCCGCTCCTCGGCGCCGACGCCCCGCGCGACCTCTCCCTGCGCATGCGCGAGGCGTGGATCTCGTTCGCCCGGACCGGGCGGCCCGGCACCCCGGGCGGTGTCCTGCCGCCGTGGCCGGCGTACGGCGAGCGGCGGTCCGTCATGCGGCTGGGCGATGGCGCGCCCGTCGTACAGGAGGACCCCGCGGCCGACACGCGCCGGCTCTGGGAGACCCTGCGCCGCCCCCTGTCCGGGAAGTGAGCCGTCCCCTGCCCGGAAAGCAGGGGGCGCCCTGAAGGCTCCGCACACGAAGGCTCCGCACGCGCGCGTGAGGTCCGGCCCCGGCCGGGTACCCGTGACGGGACATCAGGAGGAGTCCATGCCACTCACGTTCCGCAAGAGTTTCCGGATACTTCCCGGGGTGCGCCTGAACATCAACAAGCGCTCCTGGTCCCTCACCACGGGCGGCCGCCACGGGCCCCGGCGGACCCACAGCAGCACGGGGCGCCGCACGACCTCGATGGACCTGCCCGGCCCCTTCGGCTGGCGCCGTACGACGCGGCGGGGCGGACGTACCCGAAGCACCCGCCTCTGACACCTTTCCCGCTTTCACCCCGTCGGGTGCGGGCCCGAGGGCACGCCGGGGCAGTCTTTCGGCCCCTGGGGCTGCCCTGACGCTCCTGGTGCGGGTACCGCGCGCCCTGTATTCAGAAGGAAAACCGGAATACGCCGTCAGATGGGGCACACATGCACGACCGCGACAGGGCGAGGACGACCGGCGCCGATACGAGCCGGGCGCCGGCCCGGCAGCCCGCCGCACCACGGGCCGCTCCGGAAGGCCTCGCGGCGCTGCAGGCGGCCGCCGGGAACGAGGCCGTGGTGCAGATGCTGCGCCAGTCCGGGCACCTGCCCCCGGAGGAGCACCAGCACGGTGCCGGCTGCGGGCACGAGCAGCCCGCGGTGCAGCGTTCCGCCGTCCATGACGTGCTGCGTGCCCCTGGACGTCCCTTGGACGAAGCCACCCGTAGCGACATGGAGGCCCGGCTCGGCGCCGACTTCTCCGACGTACGGGTCCACAGCGGTCCGGCCGCCCGGTCCTCCGCGGCCGAGGTGGGGGCACGGGCGTACACCTCGGGCAGCCACGTCGTGATGGGAGAGGGCGGCTCGGACCGGCACACCCTCGCCCATGAACTCGTCCATGTGATCCAGCAGCGCCAGGGTCCCGTCGCCGGGACCGACAACGGGAGCGGTCTGAAGGTCTCCGATCCCGCCGACCGGTTCGAACGGGAGGCCGAGGCAACCGCGCGGCGCGTGATGGCGGGGCCCGCGGCCGGGGCGTACGACGCGGGGCCGGGCCCGGGCGCACGGGCGGTGGCCGGTGAACCCGCCGCCGTGCAGCGGATCGTCAAGGTCACCCCCGGCATGTATATGCGGGGAGTGGACGCCACCGAAGAGACACTCGCCGCCCCTCAGCTCATGCGGTATCTGGCGATGGCCGTGCAGGACGAGGTGAACCGCGCCCAGAACCTCAGTCCCCAGGGCACGTTCCAGGCGCGGTTCAAGGCGATCATGCGGGGGCTGAGGTCCGCCACGCCTGATGTGCGGGAGGCCCTGCGGCTGACCACCGCGCTCGTCGGCGAGGTGAACACCTTGCTGGAGAATCAGCAGACTTACGTCTCCGACTACAACCCGCCGGGCCACCCGGACGGGCCCGGCGCCTTGGTCCCGGTGCCGAACGCGGACACCCGGTACGCGACGGAGCCGGACACCGAGGGCACGGGTTACTACCACACGTCCCTCTCCGGCAAGACGGAGCCGTACTGGGGAGACGACGACACGATGCGGGAGAAGACCGGCCAGTCGCTGGGTCCGCTCGTGGGGGGAGCGCCGCAGGAGCAGCCGAGGCTGCAGAGCCACCCCCGGGGCGGGGCGAACCTCCCCCTGACGCGGCTCACGCTGAGGCAGGCCGTCGACATGCTGCCGCGCCCGCTGCTCAACCTCATCTTCGACGTGCGCTACCAGTTGGAGGCACCGGACGCGGGCCAACAGCAGCCGGTGATCGACGAGCGGACCGGGACGCAGAAGGCGGCCCGCGACAAGAGCCCCAACCAGCCCGGCACGCTGCGCAGTTGGCACCAGGACGACTACGGCAGGCTTCCCGACAACCAGTTCGACCCCGCGGCCGTCCCCGCGCACGCCCAGCCGCTGCACGCCCACTACACCGCCCACTCGCAGTCCGGCGCGGGTTCCTCCGTCCAGAACGCGGCCACGGCCCCTCGCGGCTTCGCCGAGTACACCGGGACGGGAAGCGACTGGGAGCACAACGTCAAGGTGGTGCTGGACTACATCAACAAGCGCGTCTACCTCACCCTGACGCACTACCAGTACTGGGCGCTGATCCCGCCCGAGCGCGGGAACGGGCCGTACACGTTCTGGCAGGGCCCGGGCCAGGACCTGGAAGCCGCCCAGGCACAGCTCCAGCAGCAGCCGCGCGGCGCAACCGGAACGATGATGAGCCCCTGGCTGGAGATCATCATGTCCTGACCGGGGCGGGTACGCCGGGGCTTCGGCGTGTGCTTCCTCCGCCGGACGAAGCCGAGTAATGGCATGCACACGTCACACAACGTGCCGCTCGTTCGTGGTCGGTGAGAGTCGCTCCCGCCCGGGGAAACAAGGGCGCGACCCCCTTCCACTTCCGTCCCGCGCCGGGATACCTCTGGTGGGAGGAAGCCGGCCCGCCCCCCGCAGGAAACGAGGCACACCATGAACGACACCCTCGCCGCCCAGCCCTCAGCCTCCGGTTGGTACGTGGACGAACGCTGCACGAACTGCGACGTCGCCAGGCAGCTCGCGCCCGACCTGATCCACGAGGTCGACGGCCGATCCGAACTGCTCCGCCAACCGCGCGACGCGGCGGAGGAACGCCGGGTGCGGGCCGCCGCGTTCGCCTGCCACACCCGCTCCATCCGGCCCGCCACCGGCCGGCTGGACGACCAGTGGGACCCCTACCCCCTGCCTGTCGACGGCACCGACGAGGCCGGCGCGGCCGTTCTGTTCTGCGGGCACAACTCCACCCGTACCGCGGGCGCCAACTCCTATCTCCTGCGCCGCCCTTCGGGGAACCTGTTGATGGTCGACACCCCCCGCTGGAGCGAGACGCTGGCCGCCCGGTACGAGCGGATCGGCACCGTCACCGACGTACTGCTCACCCACCGCGACCACGCCGCCCACGGCCGCCGCTACGCCGACCGCTTCGCGGCGCGGCTGTGGATTCACGAGGGAGACCTGGACGCCGCGCCCGACGCCGACCGTGTCCTGCGCGCCACCGACAGCGTCGAGGTCGGCGACGGGGTCCTGGCCCATCCGCTGCCCGGCCACACGGCGGGCAGCGTCCTGTACGTCGCCGACGAGCGGTACTGCTTCAGCGGCGACAGCTTCTACTGGTCGCGCGCGACGGGCGACATCGAGGTGGCAGAGAGCGTCACCTGGTACTCCATCGAGGTGCTGGCCGCCTCGTTGGCCCGCACGGCCGAACGGCTCCGCTTCGAGTGGCTGCTGCCCGGACACGGCGACCGCAAGCACCTGCCCGCCACCGAAATGGCGGACCGCATGCGCGCGTTGACCGCTCGGACGGCGACGCTGCGGCCCCGGCCGGTGGACTTCACGGCCATCCGCTGGTGACCTTCGGGCGCGGACACGATGGGCCGCGCCCGGGCGGCGTGAACATGCGGCGGGCGTCACTCCTGTCTAGCGTCGTCGCATGAAGACACATCCGCAGCGCTACGAGATTCTGCTGGTTCCCGAGTTCGGCGGGGACGGCAGGGCCACCGGCGACACCCGTGGAGCCCTGCGCTCGGCCATCGTGGTGGCCACCGGCGAGACCGGGGCCTCCGGCTACCCCCGGTACGTGGGGGACGGCATGGAGGCCGACATCGACCCCGTGACGCGCTCCGTGGAGGCCCTGCTCGTCGACGGGGCCGAGCTGGACTACGGGCTCTCGGCACGGGTCGCGGCGGCCGAGGACGGCTGAGCCGGCCGGAGCGGGACAGGTGACACGCGCGGGCCCGTACCACGGCTCAGCCGTGGCACGGGCCCGCGCGTACCGGCTCCGGTCACTCGGTGGCTTCCGCCTCCACCGGCTTGGGGATGAGGAAGGACGTCGCGAAGGCCGCCGCGATGAGCGCGACCCCGGCGATCATGCCTGCCGTGTACCCGGCGGGCGAGGTCTTGTCGGCGGGTTCGGCGGCGGTCTGCACCGCGTACAGGACGGCGAAGCTGAGGCCGGCGCCGAGGTTGAAGGCGCCCGCGTTCAGACCGGGCAGGAAGCCCGGGTTCTCCTTCGGGGAGAGCACGATGCCGAGGCCGTTGAGGACGATGTTGCCGACGCCCGCGTAGGTGACGCCGATGAGGATCGACGCGGCCAGGAGCAGCAGCCGCGAGTCGGCGTGCAGCGTGAACAGCATCAGGGCGACCGTCACGGCCGAGCCGATGAGACCGAGCCGCAGGATGCGCCCGTATCCGTACGTGGCGGCCAGGCGCCCGGCGATCGGGCCCATGGCGAGACCCGCGAGGGCGTACGGCGTCAGGGTCCACCAGGCGGACTGCTCGGCGCTCATGCCGAAGCCGGCCTGGGCGTCCTGCGCGAAGGCGGGGATCATGCCGTTCATCACGGCGAAGACGCCCGTCATAGTGAGGACGGTGGTGAGCAGCAGCGCCCACGTGGAGCGCTGGCGCAGGTGGCGGGTGGCGACCAGCGGGTGGCTGCTGCGGTCCTCGGTGCGCCAGAACAGGGCGAAGGCGAGGGCCGAGACGACGAACAGGCCCGCGACCAGCGGCCAGTTCGCGGCGCCCAGCTTGCCCGCTTCGTTGAGGGCGATGAGGGCCGCGCCGACCGAGACGACCAGGAGGGCGACGCCGGGCCAGTCCATACGGGTGTCGGCGGTGTCGGCGGCCTTGGACTCGGGGGTGAGGGTGGCGACCAGGACCGCGGCGACGGCGGCCACGCCGGCCATCGACCAGAACACCGACTGGAAGCCGTGGTGGTCGGCGAGGTAGCCGCCGGCCAGGGAGTCGACGCCCGCGATGCCGCCGTTGACGGCGGTGATGACGCCGAGGAGGGTGCCGTACTTCTTCGGCTCGTGCACCTCGTGGCGCAGCATGATCAGGCAGAGCGGCACGGTCGGGCCGGAGACGCCCTGGATGACGCGGCCCGCGAAGAGCATGGGGACGCTCTCGGCGAGAGCGGCGACGACACAGCCGACGACCATGAGCGCGAGCATCCCGGCGAGCACCTTGCGGCGTCCGACGAGGTCGCCGAGGCGCGGCAGGAAGAGCGAGAAGAGCGCGGCGGAGGTGAAGAAGGCCGTCTGGGTCAGGCCGACCTCCGCGGAGGTCGCCCCGAGGGAGTCCTCGATGTTCTTCAGGGCGGGGCTGAGCATGCTCGCGTTGAGCTGGAAGGCGAAGCACGCGGCGAGGAGCGCGGTGACCAGGACGCCGATGCGCACGGGGCGGGACCCGCGGGCGCCGCCGGGGGCCGCGGCGGACGGTTCGGTGAAGGAGGCGTTCATGCGGGGACGTCACCGATCCGGACGTCACCGATCCGCTGGAGCGCGTCCACGACGAGGTCCCAGAAGCGCTGGTGGTCGAGGTCGACGGCGACCTGGGTGTGGCAGTCCTCGGGGGCGGGGGCGCGGAGGTCCGTGACGGTCATGCCGAGGGTGAGGGTGCCGGTCAGCTCGATGTCGACCGGGGCCTTGCGGACCGTCATGACGTCGGGGTCGATGACGTACGCGACCGCGCACGGGTCGTGGACCGGCGGGGCCGCGAAACCCTGGGCCTCCAGATACATGGCGCCGAAGAAGTCGAGGAGTTCGCTCACGAAGACGGCGGGTCCGGTGCCCACCTTCGCGATCCGCTCGAGGACGTCGGGGGTGGCGAGCGCCTGGTGGGTCAGGTCGAGGCCGACCATGGTGACGGGCCACGGCTCGTTGAAGACGATGTGCGCGGCCTCGGGGTCGGTCTTGATGTTGAACTCGGCGACGGGGCTCCAGTTGCCCGTGTGGTAGCCGCCGCCCATCAGGACGACCTCGCGGACGCGCTCGACAATGCGGGGCTCCTTGCGGGCGGCCATGGCGATGTTGGTCAGACCGGCGGTGGGGACGAGGGTGATCTCACCGGGGTCGTGGGCCATGACCGTGTCGATGATCAGGTCGACGGCGTGGCGCTCGTCCAGGGCGAGAGTGGGCTCGGGCATGACGGGGCCGTCGATGCCGCTCTCGCCGTGGATCTCGGGCGCCGTCTCGATGGTGCGCACCAGGGGGCGGGAGCAGCCGGCCGCGAAGGGGACACCGGTGATGTTCGCGATGCGGGCCACCGAGAGGGCGTTGCGGGTGACCTTCTCCAGGGTCTGGTTGCCCACCACGGTGGTGACGGCGACCAGCTCCACATCCGGATTGCCGTGCGCCAGGAGCATGGCGATCGCGTCGTCATGTCCCGGGTCGCAGTCCAGGATGATCTTTCGGGGCATCGCGGAACCTCTTTGTTCGGCTGAGCCGCCGCCTCTGCGGGGCGCCGACTCGGGAAAACGTTCTCCGAAGACTGTGTGCACAGGGCCGGATTATGTCAATGGCCGAAACCACACCGTGGCAAACGCGCCCGGAACGGACAGGGACCGACAGACTCCGTACCGGTGTCAACTGGCGGAAATCGTTGCGAAAAACGGGCCTGGTCACGGTCTGGTCGTCACGAACCGAGGGTCTGGTTGTGACGAACACCCGCTGATAACGTTTGCCGAAATCTGGCGGCTGGTCGAAGGGACGGGCACGGCGTGGCCGACGTAACGCTGAGGGACGTGGCCCGGGCCTCCGGCTGCTCCGTCGCCACCGTCTCCCGGGTCCTCGCCGGTACGCGGCCCGTCGGCGCGGAGACCGCCCGCAGGGTCCGCGAGGCCGCCGACGCGCTCGGCTACCGCCCCAACCACGCGGCCCGGGCGCTGCGCGGCCGCCGCTCAGGCACGGTCGGCCTGGTCCTGCCGCAGATCACGAACCCCTTCTATCCCGCACTGGTGCGCGAGTTGACGCACGCCCTGCACGCCGACGGCCGGGCCGTGCTGCTCGCCGACTGCGACGACGACCCGGTGGCCGAGGCGGAGTACGTGGCGGACCTGCTGAGCCGGCGGGTCGACGCGCTGCTGGTGATCCCGGCGGACGAGGACCGCAGCCGGGAGGCGGTGGCCGCGGCGGCCGCGCGGGTGCCGCTGGTCCTGATGGACCGCGGCTGCGGCCCCGGCGTCGCGGACTCCGTCGCGGTCGACAACACCGCGGGCATGGCCCTCGTCCTCGGTCATCTGGCCGCCGCGGGGCGCCGCCGCGTCTGCTTCCTCGGGGCGGCGGGGACGGCGTCGGCCGCCGCCGAGCGGCGCGGCGCCTACGCGGCCGGGGCGGGCACGCTCGATCCCGGCGCTCCGGAGCGGGTGGCTCTCGGCGACTTCTCCGTGGAGTGGGGCCGGGCCGCCGTCGACGAGGTGTGGCCCGCCCGCCCCGACGCCCTCGTCTGCGCCAACGACCTCATCGCGATCGGGGCGCTCCAGCGGCTCCAGCAGCTCGGCGTGGCGGTGCCCGGCGAGGTCGCCGTCACCGGCTTCGACGACATCCCGATGGCGGCGCTCTCCGCGCCGGGCGTCACGACGGTCCGCCAGCCGGTGGCCGAACTGGCCGCCGAGGCGGCACACCTCCTGACCCTGCGCCTGTCCGGCGAGACGGGCGGCCCCCAGCGGTCGATACGGCTGGCCCCCACCTTGGTCGTACGCGACTCCAGCCCACGGAGCCGCCTGGCGGGGCCTCGCGGGGCCGAGCGGGAAGGGACACGGGTCACGTAGGGGCGCTCACCGCCCGGTGGCCGATGAAGCGGCGGCTCCGTCACACCCCGGGCAGGGAGCACGTACGTACGGCGGGGACAGCGGGTACGACGGCCGGTCACCCCGCCCGCACCCTCGTCAGCGCGAAACCCGCCACGTGAGGGTGTCGCTGAGCAGCGGTTTCAGTTCCGGGTCGCGGACCGCGGCCGTCCCGTCCGTGGCGTGGACGGAGAGCGTGTGCGTGCGGCCGTCGGCCGGGACGCCGAGCGCGCGGGGGCTGACCGTCGTGTCGTCCCTGGCCTGCTTGGCCTCGCGGCCGTCGACGGACCAGCGCAGTCGGATGCCGTCCGCCGCCTCCACGGTGACCTTCGCGTCGCGGCGCACCACGCGGTCCGTGGAGGTGAGGGGGGTGACGACGGACGCGTGCCGGTGGAAGCCGGCGATCATGGCCTCGCGGCCGGGCAGGTTGAACTCGCGGCCGAGCGTGCGCATGATCGAGTTCGTGGTGGGCCGGTAAAGGCCGCGCGGGTGGTAGCCGCCGCCCTCGTACGCGCCGACCGTGCCGCCGTCCGGCGAGGTCCGGCCGATCCACCGGTACCACTTCTTCTTCAGCGCGGTGAGCCGGTCGGCCGTGAGCTTGCTGCTGTTCGACTCCCACGGCTCGGCGCCGGTGTAGGTGCCGTACTCGTCGTACCAGTACTCGTCGGCCAGCTTGCCCAGCGAGTGGCCGGTCTCGTGGACGAGCACCTGGTCGGAGTGGGCATGGTCGGAGGAGGCGGTGGCGATGCCGTCGTAGCCGGACGGGGAGGTGATGTCGTTGTAGCCCGCGCCGCCGTACTTGGCGGAGTTGGCGAGGACGATCACGAGGTCGGGGTCCGCGGCCTTCTTCGCGTACGACTCGACCTTGTTGGTGTCGACGCACAGCAGCCGCTCGATGCCGTCGCAGTAGAAGGCCGAGCCGAGGGCGGTGTCCTTCACGGTCCCGTTCGCCGGGTCGCCGGAGACGCCGGACTGCCGCGAGACCGCGTCCACGGCCCAGACGTTGAAGAGGCTCTTGTACGAGGCGTACGGCTCGACGGCGGAGACCTTCGCCCACTTGGCGCGCACGTCGGCGTGGAAGTCCTCCTGCTGGGAGGCGGTGTAGCCGTCGCCGATGAAGACGACGTCGAGTTTGGTGCCGGTCGGTCCGGTCTGCACGATCGGGACGACGTCTCCGTCCGCCTTGATCGTGGCGCGCTCCTTCGCGGAGAGCGGCTCGGCGGCGGGGACCTCGGCGTGCCGGGGATGGGCGCCGGGGCCGGTGAAGTACTCGACGCGCTGAGCCTGCGGCGACTGCCGCTGCTCGGGGTCGGGCGGGGCGGCCACGCCCGTAACGGATGCTGCCGTGCCGACTGGTGCCGTAGCGGCCGGTGCCGTGGCGGCGCATACCGCCGTGAGGGCGATTCCGGTGGCGAGAGCGGCGCGCAGCGGTACGCGTCTGCTCCGGCCGGGTATTCGGTGCGTGGGGGGCATCGGCATCCTTCCGAAGTCCGGGATATAAATGGCGAGTTAAACGCGGTTAAGCGCGGCTCAACGTAGAGGCTCCTGGGCATCCAGGCAATGGGTATGCCGCAAGTCGCCGGGCGCGGAGCGACCGGAACAGTGATGCAGGGGGAGGCCACGGTGGCACAGGACAGTTCCGCGGGCGTACGGCACGACGACCCAACCGAGATCGGGCGGCGCGTGCAGCGGCTGCGCGCCGAACGTGGCTTGACTCAGCGCCAGTTGGCCGAGCCCGCCTACACACCCGCGTACGTCTCCACGCTCGAATCGGGCAAGGTGCGCCCCTCGGAGGCCGCGCTGCGGCATCTCGCGCAGCGTCTCGGTGTGAGTTACGAGGAGCTGGCCACCGGCCGCCCCGCCGAACTCGCCGCCGGATTGCGCCTGCGGCTCACCGACGCCCGGCGCGCCCTCGCCACCGGGGCTCCCGAGGACGCGGCCACACTCTTCCGCGCCCTGCACGAGGAAGCCGTCGCGTACGCGCTCCCCGAGGAGCGGACGGCCGCGCTGCTCGGCCTCGGCGACTGCCTGCTGGAATCGGGTGAACTGACCGGCGCCCGGGACTGTTTCGCCGCCGTCGAGCGGCTGCTCGCCGACGAGCCGCTGCCCCGCCGGGTCCCGGCCATCCGGGGCCGCGCCACCGCCCATCTGCTCACCGGCGAACTGCGGTACGCCTGTTACCTCCTGGAGAGCACCCTCGACGAACTGAACGCCGCAGGGCTGCACGACCCGGACGCGCTGCTGCTCCTCTACACGGCGTCGATCGCGCCCTACATGGACATGGGCGCGCACGCGCGGGCCGCGCACGCCGCCGAGCTGGCCCTCGCGCTCGCCCCGCGCGTCAGCGATCCCGCGCTGGTCGCCGGCATGCACCGCGGGGTGGCCCGCACGCTCATCGCCGAGGGCCGCATCGCCGAGGCCGACGCGTCGCTCGCCAAGGCCCAGGAGCTCTACCGCCAGCTGCACATCCGCACCGAACTGGCGCACTGCCACTGGATGCGGGGCTATGTGCACGCCCAGGACGGCGACTTGGAGCAGGCCGAGAGCGAGCTGCGCACGGCCCGCTCCATCCTCGCCTCGAAGCGGGCCGCGCTCTTCACCGAGCAGGTCGAGGTGGAGCTGGCGGATGTGCTGCGGCGGCGCGGCAAGGCCGCGGAGGCCGAGGCGCTGCTCCGTCCGCTGCTGGCCTCCGGGGCGGTACGGGACGGCGCCGGCGAGGGCGCGGGAACGGGGGCGCTAGGAGCCGGGCGAGGCGCGGTGCACGCGGGCGGGGCGCACCGCCTGCTCGGGCTGATCGCCGAGGAGCGGGGCGACACCGAGGCCGCCGAGGAGCACTATTGCGCGGCGCTGTCCCTGCTCGAACGGTCCAGCGCGGCGGGCGACTTGGCTGATCTGTGCCGCCTGCTGGGGGATCTGCTGCGCCGTACCGGGCGGGTGGAGGCGGCGATGGACGCGTACCGCACGGGTCTCGGGCACCGGGCCGCGCCGGGCACGACGACCCTGGGCCCGGCGCCCGCCACGCCCCCGATGTGAGGCCGCGCCCGACCGCCCTGACCCTGCCCTTTCGCACGCTCCTGCATCGAAGGATGTACCCGCATTTCATCCGCGGCTACGACCCCCGTGATCGCCGCGGCGCCGACCATGGTGAGTACACCACCCGGTGCGACCTGCGACGACGTGGCGGGTGGCACGCGAGGAAGTCGGAAGTGAGCCAGAGGTGAGACAGAGATGCGTCCCGTGACCGGCCTTCGCCCCGGACCCTCGGCCCCGCTTCCCGGGACGCTGCGGCGCGCCCTGGGCGGCGGGCTCCTCATGGGGGTGGCGCTGGGCGTGGGCACCGAGTCGGGGCCGGTCATCGCCGACGCCGTCGGGGCGAGCGGGTTCGTGGCACGGCTGATACCCGCCGCGGCGGTCAGCGCGCTGGCCGTCCCGCTCGTCGTCCTCGCGCTGCGCCGCCGCGGCGGCTCGCTCCGGGACCTCGGGTTCGGCGGAACCGGCGCGAACCTGCGGGCGCTGCTCATCGGCGTGGGAGTGACCGGCGCGGCGGCGGCGCTCGTGCTGGGTGCGGGGACCGCCGCCGGGCTGCTCCACTGGTCCCGCCCCGACCTCGGGACGCTCGCCGGGTACGTGGTGGCGAACGGCGTGGTCGCACTCCTCCTGGAGGCTCTCCCCGAGGAGACGACCCTGCGCGGCTACGTCTGGACGGCGCTGCGCGAACGGTTCGGCGGCGCGGCGTCCGCGCTCGGCACCACGGCCGTGTTCCTGGTCGTGCCGGGTGTCTCGACGCTGGCGGGGGCGGCGACCGCGCGCCTCCTCGGCCGGGAGGCGGGGCCCGTCGGAGCGGCGCCCGGCGGGCAGGAGCCGGTCGGCTATCTGGTGCTGCTGACAGTGTTCGGATTCATGCTGGTGATGGCCCGCACGGCCGTCCGGCGTGCCCCGTTGTGCGTCTCCATCGGCGCCCATCTGGCGTTCCTGACCGTCAACCGCGTCGTGTACGAGGGAGATCGGCGCGGCGCCGGCTGGCACGCGGACGTGTCGTCGCCGGACGTCGAACTCCTCGTACCGGCCTACCTGCTGGTGGCCACCGTGGGCTTCGCGGTGTGGCGGCTCGTGGCGCGGCGGCACGGCGGCCCGTCAGGGGAGAGCTTCGGCCAATGTGGCGACGTGGAGGCAGGCAGCCGGGGCGGCTCATGGACGGCGGGGCCCGCGGTGGCGCACCATGGCGGGCAGAGCGGCTCGGCGTCGCCCGGCAGGCCACGTCGGTTCAGGCCGACGCCTGGAAGGGAGCGGCCCCTTGACCCCCTCAGCGCCTCCGCCGAAACCCCCGGGGGAGCCCCCGCCGGACCCCCCGTCGAAACCTCCGCCGCGGCCCTCGACCGCCTACCGGACCCTCCCGTCCACCGCCGAGGTCGTGATCATCGGCGGCGGGGTGATGGGGACGAGCATCGCCTTCCATCTCGCCGAGGCCGGCGTACGTGACATCGTCGTCGTCGAGCGCGGCGCGCTCGGCGGCGGCAGTTCGGGCAAGCCGATCGGCGGGGTGCGGGCGCAGTTCTCCGATCCCCTCAACATCGAGCTGGGGCAGCGGAGTCTGCGCGCCTTCGCGGAGTTCCCGCGCCGCCCCGGCGCCCGCATCGGCCTCGACACCGTCGGCTATCTCTTCCTGCTGACCGACCCGCGGCAGGTGACGGAGTTCGAGGACGGCGTGCGCAGCCAGCACAAGCTCGGCGTCCCCAGCCGCATGATCGGTCCCGAAGAGGCCCGGGCCCTCTGCCCCTACGTCCGCACCGACGGCCTCCTCGCCGCCGCCCACTCCCCCGCCGACGGCCACGCCCGGCCCGCCCTCGTCGTCCAGGGGTACGCGCGCGCCGCCGCCCTCGCCGGAGCCGTTTTCGCCCCGCACACCACGGTCACCGGCATCGATGTGGCCGGTGACCGCGTCACCGTCGTGCACACCGACCAGGGACCGGTCTCGTGCGGCGCGGTCGTGTGCGCGGCGGGCGCCTGGTCGGCCCGGGTCGGGGCCATGGCGGGCGTCGAGCTGCCCGTGCGCCCGCTGAAGCGGCAACTCGCCTTCACCGTCCCGCTCAGGCCCGCCGCGCCCCGCATCCCGGTCACGATCGACTTCGCCTCCTCGGCGTACTTCCACAACAGCGACGACGGGCTGCTCCTCGGCCTCGCCGACCCCCGGCAGCCGGAGGGCTTCGACACGACCTGGACGCCGCAGTGGCTCGACCTGTTCCGCGCGGCCCTGCGGCTGCGGGCGCCCGCCGTCGCCCGCATGGAGACGTGCCGAGGCTGGGCGGGACTGTACGAGGTCACGCCGGACCACAACGCGCTGCTCGGCCGCTCCACCGCCGTGCCCAACTTCCTGTACGCCACCGGTTTCTCCGGGCACGG
Organism: Streptomyces huasconensis; assembly: GCF_021028635.1. Taxonomy (NCBI): domain Bacteria; kingdom Bacillati; phylum Actinomycetota; class Actinomycetes; order Kitasatosporales; family Streptomycetaceae; genus Streptomyces; species Streptomyces huasconensis. Next base: position 7,892,132 of record NZ_CP086119.1, on the reverse strand, counting down.
CTTCCTCCAGGCGCCCGCCGTGGGGGAGATCGTCCGCGATCTGCACCTCGGGCGGCGCCCGTGCGTGGACGTCGCCCCGCTCGACGCGGACCGCTTCCGCACCGGGTACACGACCCGGCCGGAAGCCCACGTGGTGTGACAGTCCGCGCGGGCCGGGACGCGCCCCCACCGAAAGGAGCGTTCACGCTGCCGCTCGTACAGCGCGAAGGGGTCGGGCACCTCCCGGTCCATGGCGGCGGAGAACCGCCCGGCGTCGTACGCGGCGGCCTCTTGGGCACTGTCCCTGGACCCGTGCCGCTCAGGGATCCCCCCGCCCTGCGACTCGACGCCCTGCCTCAGTAGCCCCGCTGCCCCTCGCCAGCCGGGCCCCGGACCGGGCGGCCGTCTCAGGCCCGGCGCTCCTTGAGGCGTCGTACGGCCGCCAGGGCGCGGTCGGCGTGGGTGCTCATGCGCAGTTCGCTGCGGACGACTTCGGCGACGGTCCGGTCCTCGCCGATGACGAACGTGACGCGCTTGGTGGGTGCCAGGGAGAAGCCGCGGGTCACGCCGAACCGGTCGCGCACCCGGCCCTCGGTGTCCGAGAGGAGGGGGAGGCCGAGGGCGTGCCGTTCGTTGAACTCCCGCTGTCGCTCGACCGCGTCGGCGCTGATGCCCACCGGGCGCGCGCCGGCCGCGGCGAACTCCGCCGCCAGGTCGCGGAAGTGGCAGGCCTCGGCCGTGCAGCCGGGGGTGAGGGCCGCCGGATAGAAGAACAGCACCACGGGGCCGTCCGTGAGGAGTTCGGAGAGTGTACGCGGGGTGCCCGTCTCGTCCGGCAGCGTGAAGTCCTCGACGGTGTCCCCGACCGCCACGCGCGCCGTCACGCCCGGTTCCTCTGCGACGTACGGTCCATCGGCGACACGCTGCCTCCTCAAGTGACGGGCGACTACTGACCAGCGGCAGTCTCAAGGGGGCCAGAGCCTACTCGATGAGGGAGGGGCGGGGCTGCCGGGAGGCGTCGCGCGGCCCCGGTGAACAGGCCTCCCACCAGCCTTGATCGTCGCGAATGTGCTCGTGCGATGCTGGACACGAGCCGAGAGGGACCGAGAGAACAGCGGGGAGCACGACATCGCGATGGCAGTGGCACGAAGGACAGCGAAGAGCGTCTGGGACCGTTTCTCGGCGTCGGACCCAGGACTCCTGCGGCTGATGGCGGGGTTGCGCACGGTCGGGGCGATCCTCCTCGCGCTCGCCGTGCTCGCCCTCGTCGGCACCTCCGTGACGCACCTCGTGGCGGGCGCGATGACGGCGATGGTCGCCACCTTCGCCATCCAGGAGAAGGAGGTGCGGGGCCAGGCGATCACGCTGGCGCTCGGCCTGCCGGTGGCGCTCGCGGCGATATCCCTGGGCGCGCTGCTCAACTCCCGGGTGCTCGCGGGGGACATCTTCTTCGTGATGCTGATCTTCGGTGCGGTGTACTCGCGCCGGTTCGGCGACCGGGGCACCGCGCTCGGTCTGATCGGCTTCCAGGTCTACTTCGTCTCGCTCTTCGTGAGCGCGTCCGTGCCGGCCCTGCCCGAACTGTTCCTGACCCTCACCATCGCCTTCGCGTGCAGCGCGGTGGCGCGGTTCGCGCTGGTGCCGGAGACGCCCGAACGCACCCTGGCACGGCTGCGCGAGGCGTTCCGGGCCCGGCTCGCGCAGCTCGTGGCCCACCAGATCGAACTCCTCGACGCCGACGCCGGGGACGTCGACGCGGTCCTGGTCGACCTGCGGCGCAGCACCGCCCGCCTGCACGAGGCCGCCCTGATGATCCAGGGCCGCCTGGCGGAGGGCACCCGCGACGCGTCCGCGGCGGCGCTGCTCCAGCGGCGGGTCGCCGACGCGGAGATCGCCGCCGAGCGCCTCGGCGTCCTGCTCCTCAACGCCCGCAGCGCCGAGCGCGTGGAGACGCTGACGCTGCACCTGCCGAACGCGTCGGCGGCCATGCCGGCGCGCGCCCGGATCGCGCAGGACGCGGGCTCGGCGCTGCGCCGGGACCTGCGGGCCCTGCTCCTGCTCGTGGTGCGCCTGGTCCCCGACGACCGCGGCACGGCGCTCCCCTACGTGCGCAACCGGCTGCTCGGCTACCGCGAGGAGCAGGGACTTCCGCAGGGTTCGCCCGCCGTGCAGGACTGTTTCCGCGCGGTCGGTGAGGCGGCGCGCGCCATCCTGGGTCTGCGGCTCGCGGTGGACGCCTCGCAGGACGAGGAGTACGACACTCCGGAAGCGGCGCGCTCCCGGGAGGAGTTCGAGGCGGAGGAGATATCGATCTCCGGTGAGGCCGCGGCGGCCGCCGAGGAGGAGCCGACCGGGCTGCGGCGCCCCACCACCAGGGCGGCCGTGCAGGTGTCCGTGGGGTCGGCGCTGGCCATCGTCGGGGGCGAGTTCCTGTCCACGCAGCGCTGGTACTGGGCCGTGCTGACCTGCTGGGTCGTCTTCCTCAACACCGCCTCCACCGGGGAGATCCTGGTCAAGGGGTACCGCCGGCTGGTGGGAACGGTGCTCGGTGTGGTGGCGGGGGTGGCGCTGGCCGGTGCCGTCGGGAACCACACGTGGATCGCGTTCGCCCTGGTCCTCCTCTGCGTCTTCGGGATGTTCTTCACCGCGCCGCTGTCGTACGCGCTGATGTCCTTCTTCGTCACGGCGATGCTGGGGCTCCTCTACACGCTGCTCAACACCTACAGCCTCGACGTCCTGGTGCTGCGCGTCGAGGAGACGGCGCTCGGCGCGGCCTGCGGGATCATCGCGGCGGTCCTCGTCCTGCCGGTGCGTACGTCGCACCGTACCGACGAGGAACTCGGCACCGTCCTCGCACGCCTGCGGGACGTCGTCTCGGCGGCGGTGGCGCAGCTCAGCGGCGGGCCCGCCGTCGACCTCGTGGACCTGGCGCGGGACCTGGACACCGCGCTGGACGATCTGCGCAGCTCCACGAAGCCGTTGACGCATCCGATCGCCCCGCTGCGGGCCCGGCGGCAGAACGCCCGCTATGTGGTGGCGCTCCTGGAGACCTGTGCCTACCACGCGCGTTCGCTGGCGGCGACGGCCGAGCTGGTGCCGTCCAGCAAGAGCGTGGCGGCCGACGCGCGGCTGGCCCTGGCGGGGCGGCGCATCACGCACAACATCGATCTGATCGCCGCGCACGTACGGGACGAGGAGCCCGAGGGGGAGATCGAGTCGGGGGCGAGCATCGCCTCGATGCTGGACAGCGGCCGTCACGAGGTGCTGCGCACCGGTTCGGTCGCCTTCCGGGTGCTGCGCCACCTCCAGCGCCTCGACGAGGGCATCGTGGGCCTCGCGCGCCCGTTGGGGGTGCCGCTCGCGGCGCGGGAGGAGAAGGCGGCGGGGACGCGGAGCGTGGGGTAGCCCGGGCCGCTGGGCAGGTGGGCCGGGGTGCCGCCGGGGAACCCCGCCCGCCCGGCTCCGGCGAGGCGCACGCCGGATTCCGCCCCGGGAGAGCCGCGGTTCCTCGACGCGCCGCTGGGCGAGGCGGTGCGGCGGCTGGTGACGCACATCCGGGACGTCCGTCCGGACCTCGTGCTCACCCATGACGCCTACGGCGGGCTGTCGGGGCGCCCGGACCACGTCCACGACCGTGGACGTCGGCCCCTGGCTGGACCGGAAGGTTGCCACCGTGCTCGCCCACCGCAGCGAGGTGCAATGGGGCGCCGTGCCCGCCCTGATCGCCGCTCTCCCCCCGGAGAAGCGGGCACGGCTGCTCTCCACCGAGTGGTACATCCGCCACCACATGGCCCCGGCGGCCGGGGAACAGACCGAACCGACTGTCCAAGCCGAGCCCCTGGCGGGACGCCGCCAGGGGCTCGCCCGGCTCACCAGATCCGTACGCGCTCCGCCGGGTCCAGCCACAGGCCGTCGCCCTCCACCGTGCCGAACGCCTCGTGGAACTCGTCGAGGTTGCGGACGATGTTGGCGCGGAACTCCGGGGGCGAGTGCGGGTCGATCGTGAGGTACTGCTGCTCCTGCTCCTTGCGGCGCTTGGTGCGCCAGCAGTACGCCCAGTTCTTGAAGAGCCGCTGCGAACCGGTCAGGCCCTCGCTCTCGGGCATCGGCGCCCCGTCGAGCGAGATGAGGTAGGCGGTGTGCCCGATGGTGAGGCCGCCGAGGTCGCCGATGTTCTCGCCGACCGTCAGCGAGCCGTTGACGAACTCGCCGGGGAGGTTGCGGGGCGAGAAGCCGTCGTACTGCTTGATCAGCGCCTTCGACTTGGCCTCGAACGCGGCCTTGTCGGCGGCGGTCCACCAGTCGTTGAGGTTGCCCGCGCCGTCGTACTGCGCGCCCTGGTCGTCGAAGCCGTGGCCGATCTCGTGGCCGATGACGGCGCCGATGCCGCCGTAGTTCTCCGCCGGGTCGGCGTCGGGCGAGAAGAACGGCTTCTGCAGGATGCCCGCGGGGAAGCAGATCTCGTTGGTGCCCGGGTTGTAGTACGCGTTGACCGTCTGCGGCAGCATGAACCACTCGTCGCGGTCGACCGGCGAACCGATCTTGGCGAGCTGCCGGTCCGACTCGAACGCGGCCGCCGCCTGCGCGTTGCCGAGCAGGTCGTCGGCGCTGACCTGGAGCGCCGAGTAGTCGCGGAAGGTCTCCGGGTAGCCGATCTTGGGACGGAACGTGGCGAGCTTCTCGTACGCCCGTTCCTTCGTCTCGTCGGTCATCCAGTCCAGGCGGGCGATCGACTGGCGGTAGGCCTCCAGGAGGTTGGCGACGAGGTCGTCCATCTTCGCCTTGGACGACGGCGGGAAGTGCCGCGCGACGTACTCCTTGCCGACGGCCTCGCCGATGGCGTCCTCGACGAAGGCCACGGCACGCTTCCAGCGGGCGCGCAGCTCGGGGGTGCCGTTGAGGGTGCGGCCGTAGAACTCGAAGTTGTTCTGTACGAAGTCGTCGGTGAGGTAGGGCGAGCAGGCCCGCAGGACCCGCGTCAGCGCCCAGTCCCGCCACTGCTCGATCGGCACCTCGGCGAGGACCGCGGAGAGGTGCGCGAGGTAGGACGGCTGGCGCACGCACGTCTCGGCGATGACGGCGTCCGAACCGCCGAGCCCCTCGACATAGCCGCGCCAGTCGAACTCCGGTGCCAGCGCGAGGAGTTCGTCCAGGGTGGTGAGGTTGTAGGTCTTCAGTACGTCACGGGTCTCGGCCCGCTCCCAGTGCCCGGCGGCGAGCCTCGTCTCCAGCGCCAGCACGCTCTTCGCGGCGGCCTCGGGGGTGGCGTGTCCGCCGAGTGCGAGGAGCCGGGTGAGGTGGGCGACGTACTTCTCGCGGATCTCGGCGAACTTCTCGTCGCGGTAGTACGACTCGTCGGGCAGGCCGAGGCCGCCCTGGAGGATGTTGAAGAGGTAGCGGTCGGAGTCGCGGTCGTCGGAGTCGATGTACGAGCCGAAGAGCCCCGAGCCGCCGATGCGCTCGAAGCGGCCGAGGAACGCGGCCAGCTCGCGCACGTCCCGTACCCCGGCGACCTCGTCGATCAGGGGCTGCGCGGGGGCGAGCCCGCGCGCGGCGATGGTCTCCTCGTCCATGAAGGAGGCGTACAGCGCGGCGATCTTGCGGGCGTCCTCGGACGGGGCGCCCGAGGCCTCCGCCGCCAGTTCCTGGATGATCTCCTTCACCTGCTGCTCGGCCGTGTCGGCCAGCTGTACGAAGGGGCCCCAGCTGGAGCGGTCCTCGGGGATCTTCTCGGTGTCCAGCCAGTGGCCGTTCACGTGTCCGAACAGGTCGTCCTGCGGGCGGATCTCGGGGTTCATGCCCGGGCGGGCGTCATCCAGAATGCTCATCCACGCACCCTATGCGAGCCGTCGCCCCGGGCAGAAGGCATGGCGCCAACGGATGCCGGGTGCAGGGGAGCGCGCGGCCAACTCACGTGCAAACCGTCCCAATAGGAGCGATAAAGTGTCCCGTCCACCTCCGCGCGTCCGTCCCACCTGGAGAGCTTCCGTGACCTCAGCCATCGCCCCGTCCGAGACCGCCCCGTCCGAGACCGCCGCTCCCGAGGCGCCCGCGACCGAGGCCACTGCCCTCGCCGCGGCCCCGGCCGCCGACGCGGCGCTCCTGGTGGCCGAGGACGCCCGCGCCTTCGGGGCGTACGCGCGCACCGGCGGCTGGGCCTTCGGCCTGAAGGTCGCCCGCAGCGTGCGACCGGGCGGGCAGGGCGCGGGCGAGACGCCGAAGATCTCCGCCAAGGAGTTCGCGGAGCTCGCGGGCTGCTCGGCGGAGCGGGTCATGCGGTACTACAAGGCCTGGGACAAGGCCGCGGACGACGGGATGGTGCCGCACTTCGAGGCGCTCGCCCCCGGCATGGACGTGGAGCTGCCCGACGCCGACGTGTGGCTGTCGTACTACACCTCCCGCTCCAGCGCGCTGACCACGCGCGGCACCGCGATCACGGAGGCCGCCGAGGCCGAGGGCATCCGCCCGACCAAGGCCCTGGAGGTCGCGGAGAACCCGACCGCGCTGCGCGCCGCGATCCTCGCCGACCCCGGCACCGCCGAGGCCGCGCGGAAGGCGCTGATGGACCGCCTCGGCGAGGACCCGGCGCTCCGTACCGAACTGGTCCGCGACATCGTGCGCGCCGACGACCTGAAGAAGGCCGTGGCCGCCGAGGCCAAGGCGGGCGACCGCGTCGAGTACGTCCGCCAGATCGTGGAGAAGGGCCAGGTCAAGACCCCCGCGGGCCAGCTGATCGAGGCCCCGGCCGAGCTGCGCGAGGAGGCCGAGCGGCACCTGTCCCTCATCGACGAGCTGGACGACGGCGAGGAGTCCGGCGAGTGGGCGCGCGAGGCGTACGACACGGTGCGCGACCTGGTGGCGCAGACGGTGCAGAGCGACCCGGAGCTGCGCGTGCAGGAGCGGCGCGCGAAGTTCTACAGCAGTCTGCAGAAGGCGACGAAGGTCTTCGAGGAGCTGACGTTCGACGACATCCAGAACGCCGAGGACTTCCAGGACGTCTACGAGGACGACATGGTGCGCCGCCTCGAAGACCTCCAGCAGGCCATCGGCGCGTGCATCTCGGCCCTCCAGGCGGCGACGGCCCAGCAGACGGCGACGGCCCCGCAGGAGCCGGGCGCTTCCTGAGGCGGCGCGGCGGGTCCGCCCCGGCTCAGCTCACCGGCTCGCCGGCCCGACCGGCTCGGCGGCTCACCAGCCCGGGGGCGCGAGCGTGATGCGGATGCCGACCGTGCCGTCGAGGCCGCGCCGCAGCCTGCTGCCGAGCAGGGTGAGGAAGCCGATGACGCCGTACTTGCGTGCGATGAGGCGGCGGTAGCGCGCGGTGACCTCGGGCGGGCAGATCTCAGCGGTCGCGGGGAGCTGCTTGCCCGTCGGGTTGCCCCGCAGATCGCACGGCCCGACCATGACGTCCGCCCGTCGGCGGATGCGCTTCACCTTCCAGGAGTCGGCGGCGGTCCAGATCCCGAGGGCGTCGCCGTCCGGAACGACCCACACCGGGCTCGGCACGAGGGTGCCGTCCTTTCGGTAACTGCTGACCAGCAGGTACTTTCCGGCGCCGAGCTGTGTCCGCGGGGTGTCGTCCATGCCGGGGAGTCTAAGCGCCGGGGGCGGCCACCGTAACCGCTTATGGTGGTTACATGGCACCGTCCGCGCCACCCGGCATCCTGATGCGCGCCCGCAGCGGCGCCACCTACCGCTTCGACCCGGGCGCGCTCTGCCTGGAGCTGCTGACCACCGGCGGCCCCGGGGAGTTCCGCCGCCACGAGACGTTGCGCGCCCCCGAGGACCTGGTCGCCTGGGCCGGGCGTTCACGGCTCACGCCGACGCCCGCCCTCGACGTGTCCGCACTCGACGTGGCGCACGCGCGGCGGCTGCGGGACGCGCTGTTCCGGGTGTCGTCCGCCCGGGCCGCGGGCGCGGGCGCCGACCCGGCCGACCTCGGCGTCCTCAACGCGGCGGCCGCCCACCCGCCGCTGGTCCCCTCCGTCGGACCGGACGGCGGGCGCCGCTGGGCGCCGGGCTCGGACGGGGCCGGGCTGCTCTCCACCGTGGCACGGGACGCCGTCGAGCTGCTGACGGGGCCGTTCGGGCACCGCGTCCGCGCCTGCGCGTCGGACGAGTGCCGCCTGATCTACGTCGACACCTCCCGGCCCGGCCGCCGCCGCTGGTGCGCGATGGAGCACTGCGGCAACCTCCACAAAGTACGGACGCTGCGCGCACGCCGGGCCGCCGACGCGTGAAGCCCTGCCCTGCGGGGGCGCGTCAGGCCCGCCTGTGGCCCGCCGTCATCAGCAGCGCGCTGGGCCGCACGGTCGCCCTCGCCACCGGGCGGACGCTCTGTCCGGGCACCGTCTCCAGCTGTTCGAGTGTTCTCCCCCGCCGCGGCTCGCTGCCCGTGGGACCACGGCTCCCCCGGTAGCCTGCGCATCAAGGGGGGACGTATCACCGGAGAGGTCTTGATGAGTCGTCGGGAAGCGGGCCGGGCCGGTGCGGCCGGCGCTGCGGCGGGGGCGGCGGCCGGCGCCGCGTCCCGGGCCGAGGGCGTGGCGCGCGGGGAAGGTGGTCTCGCGCGGCAGGCGGGAGCCGAGCGGCTTCGCCCGGTCGACCTCGCGCGGGCGGCGGGCGTCTCCACGCAGCAGATCCGGAACTACGCGGACGCCGGCGTCCTGCCGCCCGCGCCGCGCTCCCCCGCCGGGTACCGCAGGTTCGACGACCGCCACCGGCAGGCCCTGCTCACCTACCGGGCTCTGGTCCGCGGGCACGGTCCCGGCACGGCCCGGGCCGTCATGCGGGCGGTGCACGAAGGGGACGTACCGCGGGCGTTCGCCCTCATCGACGCGGGGCACGCCGCCCTGCACGAGCAGCGGCTCTCCCTGCGCGCGACGGGTCAGGCCCTCGAAGCCGTCGCCGAGGGCGGGCCCGGCGCCCCGGCCCTGCCGCGCTCGCGGCTGCGCGTCGGCGAGGTGGCCGCCCATCTGGGCGTGCGCACCTCCGCTCTGCGGGTGTGGGAGTCGGCCGGGCTGCTCACGCCCGCGCGCGAGCCGGGCACGGGCTACCGCGTGTACCTCCCCGCCGACGTGCGCGACGCCCGCGTCGTCCACCTGCTGCGGCAGAGCCACTACCTCTTCGCGCAGATCCGGCCGGTCCTCGACGACCTGCGCCGCAGCGGCGGCGTCGAGGCGCTCCGGACGGCCCTGGCCCAGCGGGAGACCGTGCTGAACGGGCGGACGCGGGCGATGCTGGAGGGCGCGGGCCGTCTGCACGCCTACCTCGACACCACGTAGCGGTCGCCGTACGACCAATGCCACCGCTCTGTGCGGTAGTTGACCAGACCCGCGCCGGTCAGGGCACCGCGCCGAGGATCTCGCGGTGGGCGCGCGCCTCGGCACCGATGGTGCCGGCCTCGGTGTGACAGGCGCCCTCGCTCTCCTCCGGGTCGGCGTCCAGCCGCGCCGCGTGGATCTCCGCGGCCGTGCGGCTCGGCCACAGGTTCCTCACCTGCCCGGCGTACTCCTCGAAATAGCGCCGCTGGAGCACCGGGCGACGGTAGCCCCCCCCCGGAGAGCAGCCGCAGCCGCCGTCGGCGGGCGGACGGCGTTCAGCTCACCCGCGTCGTGCGGAAGCGCGCGGCGTACGCGGAAGGCGTCGTGCCGAGGTGGCGGGCGAAGGTCCTGCGGAGCGTCTCGTCGCTGCCGAGTCCGCTGCGCCGTGCGGCCTCGGTGACGTTCGCGCCGTGCTCCAGGAGGATGCGGGCGGCTTCCACCCGCATGGTCTCCACGTGGGCGGCCGGTGTGCTGCCAATGTGCTGCGCGAAGAGCCGCGAGACGTGCCGGGCACTGATGTTCGCCCGCTGGGCCAGGGACCGCAGGCTGTGGTCGGCTGCCGGGTCGGCGGCGATGGCGTCCAGGAGCGGGCGCAGCACCGGGTGGCGCGTCGTCGTGGTGCGGGAGGCGGCGGAGAACTGGGACTGGCCGCCGGGGCGCTGGAGGAAGACGACCAGGTCGCGGGCGACCCGGCGGGCTTCTTCGGGGCCGTGGTCCTCTTCGACGAGGGCCAGGCAGACGTCGATGCCCGCGGTGACGCCCGCGGAGGTCAGGATCGGGCCGTCCCGCACGTAGATGGCGTCCGGCGTGACGGTGACGTCGGGGTGGGCGCGGGCCAGGTCGTCGGCGTACTCCCAGTGCGTCGTCGCTCTGCGGCCGCCGAGCAGACCGGCCGCCGCGAGCGCGAACGCGCCGGTGCACACCGCGGCCACGCGCCCCGCGCGGGCGGCCAGCCGGGCCACGTCCGCGACCAGTTCCGGGCGCTGGCCGAGGACACGCAGGTCGGCCGGGCCGGGGACGACGAGGGTGTCGGTCCGGGTGACGTCGGCCGTGGCCGCGTCGGCGGCGATGCGCAGCCCGGTGGAGGTCGTGACGTCCCGGCCGTCGGGGGTGCAGACCCGTACCCGGTAGGCCCCGGAGCGGCCGGCCGCGGTGTGGAAGACCTCCAACGGGGCGGCCACATCCAGGAGCCGCGCGCCGTCGAAGGCGAGAACGAGGACATCGTGGCCGTCACGGGCGGCGCGATCGGCGTGGGTGGCGCTGTCGACGCGGGTGGCGGCGCGCGGGCGGGCGGCGGTGGGTGCGGTGCGCATGGCTCCAACGTAGTCGGTGGCGGTGTCCGGATCTGTGGGGCCTGTGTCCATGAGGACATGGCCGCATCGGGGCATGAGGCGCAGTCTTGGACCTACAGAGCCGACCGACACAGGAGCCAGCCTTCCCATGACCACCTCGTCCTCGTCCTCCTCCTCATCCCCGTCCTCCGCCGCGGGGGTCTCCGTGCCGGACTCCAAGCTCGCCGCCGAGGCCACCGCGCTCGTCCGTGACATGACCGACGACCTGATCTACCACCACTCCCGCCGCGTCTACTGGTTCGGAAGCCTCCAGGGCCGGGCCCGCGGGCTCACCTTCGACGCCGAACTGCTGTACATCGGCGCCATGTTCCACGACCTGGGGCTCGGCGCCCGCTTCCACGGCAGCGGGCGCCGCTTCGAGGTCGACGGCGCCGACGAGGCGAGCCGCTTCCTCCGCGGCCGGGGCGTGCCCGAAGACGCCGTGCGGCGCGTGTGGACCGCCATCGCCCTGCACACGACGCCCGGCATCCCCGAGTTCATGGAACCGGAGGTGGCGCTCGTGACCGCCGGGGTGGAGTACGACGTGCTCGGCGTCGGCTACGACAGCGTCAGCGCGAGCGACCGCGCGGAGATCACGGCCCTGCACCCGCGCCCCGACTTCAAGCGGCGCATCCTCAAGGCGTTCACCGACGGCATCGCGCCGAAGCCGGAGACCACCTTCGGCAATGTGAAGGCCGACGTCCTGGAGCACTTCGTGCCGGGCTTCAGCCGTGGCGACTTCGTCCAGGTGATCCAGGACTCGCCGTGGGAGGAGTGAGCGCCGGCGCCCGACTCGCGTTCCGCCGCTCCCCCTCAGGGCCGCACGTCCTCCAGCGCGTCGGCGAGGGCGGTGTAGAAACGGGCGTGTTCCTGGGCGCTGGGCGGGAGTTCGGGGTTCCAGGGCAGGGTGCGGACGCCGGGCCCCAGGGCATCGCCGAGCCGGGCCGCGTTGCAGCGTACGTCGGTGAGTACGAGGTCGGGCTCCAGCGCTGCCGCTTCGGCCCAGCCTGTCGTGGACCAGTTGGCGCCTTGCCCGGCCGCGGGGTCCACCAGGCCGACGCCGAGCCCGGCGAGCGCGGCGAGGTCGGGCCAGGCGTAGGGCCTCGCCAGGTGGACGGCGTCGGGCCCCGCCGGAGAGAGGGCGAGCACACGCGGCCGTACGGCACCGGCCGCCACCTCGCGCAACCGGCGCTCGGCGGCTTCGAGTCCGGCCCGCGCCTCGGGCTGCTCGGGCGCTCCGAGGCTGCGCGCGAGGGCCGTCAGGCGGTCCCTGATCCCGGCGAGGCCGCGGCCGCGGCCGACGTCGAGCACGGCGAGCGGCACCCGCTCCTCCAGGTGCTTGGCGGCCTCCGGGTCGATGCCGTAGACCTGACCGCCGCCGTAGGTGAGCGCGACGACCAGGTCGGGCCCCGCGGCGAGCAGCGCCTCCAGGTCGAGCGCGGAGCCCGCCCCGAAGTAGGCGACGCCGTCCGGCGGGAGGCTGCCGGACTTGGCCGGATCTGGTGCGGCGGGGTCGTCGTGCGCGGAGCCGAAGGCGCCGACGGGGCGTATGCCGTGGTCGTGCAGCGCGGCGGCCGTCGGGAGGTACGCGACCAGCCGGGCCGGGCGGTGTGGGGCCCTCACCAGGTGGTCACGGTCGTCGGTGAACTCCCAGTCCTGGGACGTGTGGTGTGCCATGTCGTCCGCTCCTCCTGCTCCGGTGCCGCGGCGCGGCCCTCCCCGCCATGGCCTGTTCCGCCGCCTGCCTGTTCCGCCGTGGCTGTCCGGTGCTTCTTGCCCGGGCGCGCACCGGCGTACACGGTTCGGGGCGCGCGAGCCCACCCGGAACCGATGCGCGCGCCGGCCCCCGCGCCGCGCGCCCCGCGGAAGGCGCCGCCCCCTCCTCCTCCGCGGCGAAGCGATGGAACGCGGCCCGGTCAGCAGAGCCAGCGCTCCGCTGCCTCCACCGTGTCGTCGAGGCCCTTGTTGAACGCGATGGCCGCTTGCGGGGCGTGGCGGTGGATCAGGTTCACGATGCGTTCGAAGAGCGGGAAGAGGGGCTCCACCTTGCGGATGCCGGCTCCGACGATCACCACGTCCCAGGGGCGCTCGGTCAGCGAGGCGACGAGGGTGGATTCCGCGGTCTCGTCGAACACGACCGTCGAGACCGCGGCTTCGACGCCACGCTCCGCGAGCACGGCCAGCTCCTTGTCGAGCGCGGCGCGGACGGCTTCGGCGTCGGTGCCGGGCAGGGCCTGAGGGTCATAGCCGATGACAAGTACGGAGGGCATGCGGGCGACGGTACCAACCCCGCCGAGCAGCGCCCCCGCCGCCTCCCTCACCTCCGCAGCCAGTGACCCGCACCCCGCAGCCAGGCGGCGAACAGGGCTCCGTCGCCCGAGACTTCGATGCCGTCGGCCGCCGTCGGGGAGCGGCGCTCGTAGAGGAGGAGCAGCAGGTCGGTGAGCGGGCCGCGCACGGCCGTGCCCGCCTTCTTGTGCGCGTGGCTCACCGTGATGGGCGCGCTGGACAGATCGATGAACCACTCCCCCGTGCCCTCCGGCGCGTCGGTGGCGTGGAAGTGGACACCGCGGCCGGGGCCGAGCAGCGCGCGGTGCGCGGCCTGCGACTCGTAGGCCTGCGGCAGTGTGCTGAACTCCAGCCACTCGTCGAGCCCGTCGAGCGCGACGCCCGGGTCCAGGGTGTAGGTCCCGCCGACCGCGGCGGTCGCGTCGAAGCGGTGCACGACGGTCTCGTACGTCATGCGCCGCGCCCAGAACAGGGGCGTGCCGCCGGGGGCCGGCGTCCACACCGCGGCGTCCGGGCCCGCCTCGCGCAGCGTCTCGACGAGCCGCGCGGTGCTCCGCGTGAGCCGGGCGGTGAGCGTGGTGATGTCGTCGTCCGCGCCGGGCGTGACGTCGTTCACCTCATGGTCGGGGACGGGCTCGGCGGCCCGTGTCCGCACGATGGTCTCGGCCCAGCTGTGCGTGCCGGCGACATGACGGAGCAGGTGGGCGAGGGTCCACCCGGGGCAGCCCGGCACGGGCGCGGCGGCGTCGGCGCCGTCGAGGGCCGCGACCAACTGGGCGGACTGGTCGGAGATCCGAGTGACATAGCGGTCGTACACCGCACGGGGGTTCGGACGCGTCATGCCGCCACGGTAGACGACGGACCGCACCGTGGTGGGCACGAACCAGGGCGTGACCAGGACGGCCGGTGGGGCGCTCGGGTCGCCGGGAAACATGCCGTCCGGGACCTCGCCGCGGCCGCTCACGCCGACCCCGGGTTCGGCGGTGTCGGAGCCGGGCCCGAGAGGGACTTGGCTGCCGGTGGTGACGCGGGCGTCGGGGTCGACGCCGCCAGGAACTGGGTCGCCGCCAGTTCCCCGTACAGCGGGTCCGCCGCCACCAGTTCGGCGTGTGTCCCCGTCGCCCGGACCCTGCCCGCGTCCATCACCACGATCCGGTCCGCCAGCATCACCGTGGACAGGCGGTGGGCGACCACCAGGACCGTCACCTCGCGGGACACCTCCGTCACGACGTCCCGCAGCGCGAGTTCGTTGACCGCGTCCAGTTGGGAGGTCGCCTCGTCGAGCAGGAGCAGGCGGGGCTTCCTGAGCAGCGCCCTGGCGATCGCCACCCGCTGCCGCTCCCCGCCGGACAGCTTGGAGCCCCGGTGGCCGACCACCGTCTCCAGGCCCTCCGGCAGCCGTTCGACGACGCCGTCGAGACGGGCGCGTACGAGGACCTCGCGGACCTCGGCGTCGGTGGCGTCGGGCGCGGCGAAGAGGAGGTTCTCGCGGAGGGTGCCCGCGAGGACGGGCGCGTCCTGTTCCACGTAGCCGATGGCGGCACGGAGTTCGGGCAGCGGCCACTCCCGTACGTCCTTGCCGTCGACCAGGATGCGCCCGCCCGTCGCCTCGTAGAACCGTTCGATCAGACCGAACACCGTCGTCTTGCCCGCGCCGGACGGGCCCACGAAGGCCGTCATGCCGGGTCCCGGCACGTCGAAGCTCACGCCGTGGTGGACGAGAGGGAGGTCGTCGCGGTAGCGGAAGGTCACGTCCTCGAAGGCCACGGAAGCCGGACCGCCGCCGCCGTGCCCCACCGCCCGCTCCGCCGCAGGCTCCGTCTCCTCCGTTTCGAGCCGCTCGGCCTGCACGATTCGTGCGATCGCCGCCGAGCCCACCTGGTACTGCGAGGCCGCCTCGACCAGCCGCGACACCGGGTCGATCAAGTAGAAGAGGAAGAGCAGGAAGGCCACCAGCGTCGAGATGGAAATCGCCCCGGACGCGACCCGCGCGCCGCCGATCCCGAGCACCGCGAGGAACGACACCTGCACGGAGAGCCCGACCGAACTCCAGGCCACCGACTGCCACTTCGCCGCCCGCACACCGTGCCGCCACGCGTCCTGCGCGGCCGCCCGCACCGCCTCCGCCTCCCGCCGCTCGGCACCGGAGGCCTTGAGCGTACGGAAGGCCCCGAAGGCGCGTTCGAGCGCGGTCGAGATCGTGCCGACCGCCTCCTGGGCGCGCCGCGTCGCCTGCGCGATCTTCGGCATGACGAGGGAGACCGCGCCCCCGATCAGCACGATCACACCGAGGGTGACACCCAGCAGCACCGGGTCCATCAGCGCCATCAGCACGATCGTCGCGAGGAAGGTCAGCCCGCCGGACGCGGCGGACACCACGGACTGCGTCGTCACGGCCCGCAGCAGCGTGGTGTCCGAGGTGACCCGGGACATCAGGTCGCCGGGCTGGGTCCGCTCCACCTCCGGGAGGCGCAGCCGCAGCAGCCGCCCGATCAGCGTGCGCCGGGCGGCGAGCACCACGGACTCGGCGGTGCGCTCCAGGACGTACGCGCCGAACGACTCGATCACCGTGCCGAGCACCACGAGTGCGGTGAGGAGCACCAGGATGCCGGTGATCGAACCGTCGGCGCCGAGCCGGTCCACCAGCGCCTTGGCCGCGAGCGGCTGCGCGAGGCCGGATGCCGCGCCGATCAGCGTGAGGAGCGCGCCGAAGGCCACGGCGGCGCGGTGCGGGCGGAAGTGGCGGTACAGGGCACGCCAGGTCTCCCCGGTCGAGAGCCGCTCGGGGGCGGCGTCGGTCTCGGGGGTCTTCTCGGCGGAGGCGGAGGCGGAGGCTGAGGCGGGGACGGGGGCTGCTTCGGTCACGTATGGCAGGACGCAGCGGGGGGTGATCCACCTGACTCACGCTTGACTTCCCCTGCGTCGCGGCGCGCACAGATCGTGTGCTCGTCCCCGTACCTGCATCCGTACCCGTTCACGGATACGACAGTTCGCCGCCCCGCATGATTCGGCTCGACTCTTCACTACCTCGGGCGCGGCCGGGAAGTTAAGCGATCTGTCGACATCGGTGCAGTGACGATTCTGCGCACTCGTTCCGCGCAGGGGTGGCGACGCGGGGCGGGCAGCGAGGCTCGCGTGGGCGAGGGACGCGACAGGAATGGCGAGGCGTGCGAACACGGGGTGACGGGGAGGACGCGGCCCGGCCGGAGCGGTCCGGCGGGCGGGCCGGTGGTCCGGATGCGGGCGGCGCGGCGGCGGCCGGGCCCGCCAGGGGTGGGCTGGTGGGCAGGGCCGAGGAGCTGGCGGCGCTGCGGCGGCTCCTCGCCCAGGGCAGGCTCGTCACGGTGGTGGGCGGCGCGGGCATGGGCAAGAGCCTGCTCGCCGAGCATGTGGCCGCCGCGGTGGGGGGTTCGCTGCCGGACGGCGTCGTGCGGGTGCGGTGGTGGGATGGGGGGCCGGGTCGCACACGTAGGCGAACGGTCGCGCAGACGGTGGCCGTGGCACTGGACGGGGAGGTGGGGCCGGGCGAGGACTCGGCGGCCCCGTCGGACTCCGTGGGTCCTCCGGGCGGCGGGGCGGCCGTGGGGGTGGCGCAGATCGCGGCGCGCCTGCGGTCCCGGCGCATGCTGCTGGTGCTCGACGACTTCGATCCCGTCCGGGTCGAGTGCGTACGTCTGGTGCGGGCACTGCTCGAAGAGGCTCCCGAGGTACGGGTGCTGGCTGCCGGACGTCACCCGCTGGGGCTCGGTGACGAAACGGTGCTGCGCCTGGGGCCGCTCGCCGTCGCGGGGGACGCGGGGCAGGGCGTCAGAAGCCCCTCCGACGCCGATGCTGGTGCCGATATTGCTGGGCGCTCGGAGGCGGGCCCTGCCGTGGCCCTGTTCCTGGAGCGGGTGCGGGCCGTCCGGCGGGGAAGCACGCGCGCCGGCCTTGAGCCGGAACCGGCGAGTGCCGACGACGATCCGTCGTCGTACGCCCGAACCGGCCCCGCCTCTCGTCCCGACGCCGGGCCCCGCCGTGACGGTGATCCGTCCGACCTGCGCGCCGCCCGCGAGATCTGCCGGCGGCTCGAAGGCGTACCGCTGGCCATCGAGTTGGCGGCGGCGCAGGCGGCGGACCGTTCCTTGGGCCGGCTCGCGCGGATGCTGGAGTCCGGGCAGGGCTGGCTGGCGACGCGGGATGCCCCCCTGCGCAGGCACCGGTCGCTGCGGGCCGCCGTCGGCGCGGGGTACGCGCTGTGCGGGGCGGCGGAACGCACTGTCTGGGCCCGGCTCAGCGTGTTCGCGGGAGACTTCGACGAGGACGCGGCGGTGTTCGTGTGCGCAGGCGGCGGGCTCGGCGCGCAGGACGTGCCGGCCGCGCTGGCCCGGCTTGTCCTCGCCTCCGTCGTGGAGCCGGCCCACGACCCGGGCGGCGTCCTGACGCCCCGCTTCCGCATGTCCGCGGCGGTCCGCGAGTTCGGCGCCGAGCGCTTGCGGTCCGCAGAAGAGGCGGCCGCCGCCATCAGCCGCCATCTGTACTGGTACGGCCATGTCGCCTCCATCGCCCACCACTTGTGGACCTCCGGCCTGCACGAACGGGCCACCGCGCTCGTCCGCGACGGTGAGGCCGACCTGTGCGCCGCGCTCACCCGGCCGCCGAGCGGCGCGGACCAGGCGTCGATGGCGCTCGCCCTGGCCGTGGACCTGTGGTTCTGGTGGGCTCTGTGCGGCAACGCCCGGGAGGGCCGCGAGCACCTGTTGCGTCTGCTGCCCCTGGGCCGGACCGATACGCCGGTCTGCGGGCAGGCGCTGTGGCTGGCCGGCTGGCTGGCCGTGTGCACCGGCTCCCCCGACGCCACCGACCTCCTCGGCCAGGCCTGGCGCGTGGCCCTGCTCGCGGGCGACGACGCCACTGTGGGGAGGGTCTGCCACGTATTGGGTGCGCTCGCCCTGGACGAGGGCAGGACGGAGCGGGCCATCGCGCATCTGCGGGAGGCCGCGGACACGCTTCCCGCGCACGCGGAGCACGGCCCGCCGACGGCCGTCAGCTGGGCGCTGCTGGCCGTGGCACAGGCCCAGGCCGGGCGGCCCCGCGACGCGAGGCGCAGCGTCCGTCGGGCCCTGGCCGGTTCCCAGCCGCGGCACGACCTCTGGACGCGCTGCATGACGCAGTACGCGCAGGCACTCGTCGATCATCTGCGCGGGCGCCGCAGCCGTGCGTGGCGCCGGGCCCACAAGGCGCTCGCGGGAGCCATCCGGATGGCGGGCGCCACGAGAGCCCCCGTGGCGCGCCGGGCGGACGGGGGCGGCGCGGCCCTCCTGACCGGAGAGGCGACTGGCGCGGCCGACGGTGTGGCGCTCCCGGCGGTCACCACGGTGGCCGGGCCGCCCGGCGCCGCGCTCGTCCACCAGCTGATCGCGGACATCGCGGGGGGCCGTCCGCCGAAGCCGTCCCTTACCGCGCGGCCGGGCTCTGGCCGGTAGCGCGACGTCTGCGGCGGGGCGACGAGTATGCGACCGCGGCGCGGTACGCCTCGGATTTGGCACCGGAGCCCTCGGTCACGCTGATCGGAGACTCGCGGCGGCAGGCAGGCGGATCGCGGACATCGCGGGGGGCCGTCCGCCGAAGCCGTCCCTTACCGCGCGGCCGGGCTCTGGCCGGTAGCGCGACGTCTGCGGCGGGGCGACGAGTATGCGACCGCGGCGCGGTACGCCTCGGATTTGGCACCGGAGCCCTCGGTCACGCTGATCGGAGACTCGCGGCGGCAGGCAGGCGGATCGCGCTGCTGTCCAACATCCCCGAAAGGCTGGCCGTGCACTACGAAGAGCGGCACGCCTGGCTCAAGCCCTTCCAGGTGCGCGCGTTCTCCTGCCGCATCGGCCACGCCAAGCCCGAACCGGGCGCGTACCGCTGGTGTCTGGACGCCCTGGGCACCGAGGCGGGCCGGGTGCTGTTCGTCGACGACCGCGAGGAGAACGTCCGGGCCGCCGAGGCCGGCGGCCTGCGCGGCCACCTCTTCACCATCCCGGCCGACCTGCGGGAGGCGCTGCGGAAGGAGCCGCGCCTCAGCGCGTGATCGCACCCAGCAGCGCCTTGGCGCACAGGTCCCGCACCTGTTCGCGCGTCAGCTCCGGTTCCGTGAGCCACTCCAGGCAGACGGCCACCAGGAAGGCGAGCCAGCCCCGCACCGCGAGGCGCAGCGCGGGCGGATCTTGGATGATGTCCGTGGCCCGCGGGTCCGCGGCGAGGGCCGCGAGGATCTGCCGCTCCTGGGCCGCGAGGCCCTCGCCATAGACCTCGCGGACCAGCGGGTCGCCCGCCGCCTCGGCCCGGTGGAAGGCGCGGAAGCCCTGCGCGTGGCTCTCCACATAGCCGAGGAAGGCGTCGAGTCCGGCGGTGATCTGCTCCCGCACAGGCAGGCCCGGCACCGCCGCCGTCAGGCGCAGCATGCGCTCGCTCTCGCGCTGCACGACGGCAGCGAAGAAGTCCCGTTTGGTCGGGAAGTAGTGATACAGGAGTCCACGCGAGACGCCCGCGATCTCCGCGACCCGCTCGATCCACACATCGTCGTAGGGCTTCAGCGCGAAGAGGCGCGCCCCGACGGAAAGCAGCTGCTCACGCCGCTCCTGCGTGCTCATCCTGCGGCGCGTGCGCTCTTGTGGGTTCGCGGCCATGCGGGCACTTTACTCGACTTACTTGACGCGAATTCAATAGCGGGATCAGACTGAGGGCGCTTGTTGAATCCACGTACAACAGGTCGCCGCGGGGTCGGCCCGCGGCGCCAACCGGACGGCTGGACAAGGGAGATGGCTCATGGCGCAGACGACGCGGTCCGCGGCGGAGCAGCCGGCGTCGGCGGCTCCCCCGCCGTCCCCGCCGCCCCCGCCCAAGGGCTTTCGCAGCGCGGAGCTGGGCTGGCCGGAGCTGCGCCGCATACCGCACCCGCCGCGCCGCCTGCCCTTCCTCGGCGACGTCCTGGGGGCCGACGCGCGGACGCCGTTGCAGGATTCGATGCGGATGGGGCAGCGTCTTGGGCCCATATTCCGGCGCAAGGCGTTCGGCAAGGAATTCGTCTTCGTGTGGGGCGCCGGCCTCGTCGCCGACCTGGCCGACGAGTCGCGCTTCGCCAAGCACGTGGGCCTCGGGGTGGCGAACCTCCGTCCGGTCGCGGGTGACGGGCTGTTCACGGCGTACAACCACGAACCCAACTGGCAGCTGGCGCACGACATCCTCGCCCCGGGCTTCAGCCGTGAGGCGATGGCGGGGTACCACCCGCTCATGCTGGACGTCGCCCGGCAGCTGACGGCGCGCTGGGACGAGCGGGAGTCGGCGGGCCGCCCGGTGGACGTGCCGGGCGACATGACGAAGCTGACGCTGGAGACGATCGCCCGCACCGGCTTCGGGCACGACTTCGGCTCGTTCGAGCGGTCGGCGCCGCACCCCTTCGTGCGGGCCATGGTCGGCACGCTGTCCTTCGCCCAGCGCCGCAACGTCGTCCCTCCGCTGCTGGCCCCGCTGGTGCTGCGCGGCGCCGGCCGGCGCAACGACGCCGACATGGCGTACCTCAACCGCACCGTGGACGCGGTGATCGCCGCCCGCCGTGCCGCGTCCGGGCCGGGCGGCCACGGTGATCTGCTCGACCGCATGCTGGAGGTGGCCCACCCGGAGACCGGGGAGCGGCTGTCTGTGGAGAACATCCGCCGCCAAGTCATCACCTTCCTTGTCGCGGGGCACGAGACGACCTCCGGAGCGCTGTCGTTCGCGCTGCACTACTTGTCGCGTTCCCCAAAGGTGCTCGCCCGCGCGCGGGCGGAGGTCGACGAGGTGTGGGGCGCCGAGGGGGAACCCGCGTACGAGCAAGTGGCCAAGTTGCGGTACGTACGCCGGGTGCTCGACGAGTCGCTGCGGCTGTGGCCGACCGCTCCCGCGTTCGCCCGCGAGGCGCGCGAGGACACCACGCTCGGGGGTGAGCACCCTATGCGCCGGGGCGCGTGGGCGCTGGTCCTCGCCACGATGCTGCACCGCGATCCGGCCGCGTGGGGCGAGCGTCCGGAGGAGTTCGACCCCGACCGGTTCGCCCCTTCAGCGGTACGCGCGCGGCCCGCCCATGTCTTCAAGCCGTTCGGCACCGGTGCGCGGGCCTGCATCGGACGTCAGTTCGCGCTGCACGAGGCGACGTTGGTGCTCGGCCTGCTGCTGCGCCGCTACGACCTGCACGCCGATCCCGGCTACCGGCT
This sequence comes from Streptomyces huasconensis, assembly GCF_021028635.1. NCBI lineage: Bacteria > Bacillati > Actinomycetota > Actinomycetes > Kitasatosporales > Streptomycetaceae > Streptomyces > Streptomyces huasconensis. Next base: position 7,870,991 of record NZ_CP086119.1, on the reverse strand, counting down.
GCGCGTCGCCGAGCGCCTGACCCTCATGCCGGACGGCCTCACTTTGCGGCTCACCAGGCGCTCACCGGCCGTGTAGGAGCGCCGTTGTCAGACCCGTGCGCGAGAGTGGGGGTGGGCATCGCCGCGATGCCGCCCACGCCATCCAGCGCAGAGGAGTCGCTCGACATGACCGGCACGACGTCCGAGGAACTGCTCGCCGCCCAGGCCTGCTTGCGTCTGCTGCACACCGCGCGCGCCGCGCTCTCCGACCCCGCGGCGGTCCCACCGGCCGCCGCGGCGACGCTGCTGGCGGGCCCCATCGCGGAAGCGGACGACGCGCTGCGCCGCGCCGGCCTCGCGGGGAACGAAGCGGTGCTCATCGACCGCATCTATGACCTGACGCCACCCGCGCCCCCGCGCTCGCCGGAACCGCCGGCCACCGCGCCCGCCCCTGTCGCCCGCTCCTGCGCACGGAAGGGCGGCCGGTCATGAGCGCCTCGGCGGGCAGCCCGGCCGAGGGCAACGCCTCGTACGGCCACAAGGAGTTCAAGCGGTCCAAGAGCCACTTCGCGGACCGTGTCACCGCCGATGGCCGAGACGGCTGGCCGGTGGAGGCGGGGCGGTACCGCCTGGTGGTGAGCCGCGCCTGTCCGTGGGCGGGGCGTGCGCTGGTGGCCCGGCGGCTGCTCGGCCTGGAAGGCGCCCTGTCCCTCGCGGTCACCGACCCGATCCAGGACGACCGGAGCTGGCGGTTCACGCTGGACCCCAGCGGCCGCGACCCGGTCCTCGGCATCCGCTTCCTGAGCGAGGCGTACGACGCGCGGGAGAGCGGCTATCCGGGCGGCGTCAGCGTGCCCGCCCTCGTGGACGTACCGAGCGGCAAGCTGGTCACGAACGACTACCAGCAGATCACCCTGGACTTCACGACCGAGTGGACGTCGCTGCACCGCGAAGGGGCGCCGGACCTCTATCCCGAACCGCTGCGCGACGAGATCGACACGGTGATGGAGGGCATCTACCGTGACGTCAACAACGGCGTGTACCGCGCGGGTTTCGCCTCGGAGCAGAGTGCGTACGAGGCGGCGTGCCGCGATGTGTTCCGCCGCCTGGAGCTGACCTCGGAGCGGCTGGCGAGGCGGCGTTACCTCGTCGGGGAGACCATCACGGAGGCGGACATCCGGCTGTTCAGCACGCTGGTGCGGTTCGACGCGGTGTACCACGGCCACTTCAAGTGCAACCGCTGGAAGCTGTCCGAGGACCGGGTGCTGTGGGCGTATGCCAGGGATCTGTTCCAGACGCCGGGGTTCGGGGACACCATCGACTTCGACCACATCAAGCGGCACTACTACCAGGTGCACGCGGGCATCAACCCCACCGGGATCGTGCCGCTCGGCCCCGACCTCGCCGGGTGGCTGACGCCGCACCACCGTGCGGAGCTGGGCGGACGGCCGTTCGGCGACGGCACACCGCCGGGCCCGGTGCCCGCCGGGGAGGAGGTGCCCGCCACCGGGCGGCCCTGACCGGCACGGCCTCCGCGGCGCGCCTGGCCGGGCGGCGGTCAGTGCGGCCGCCAGGTGAACTTGTCGCCGCCGACCCAGCGCACGGTGTCCGGGTCGTCGAGGTCGTGCACGGTGATGCCGGCCATGGAGGCCGCGTCCAGGACGTCCGTGACGGTCTTCGCCGTGCCGACCACCTCACCGTCGATCTCCACGATGCGGAACGGCGGGCTGCCGGGCTGGACCCCGAGGACCGTGATCCGGGGACGCGCCGTGTACGGGTAGTCGCTCATGCCGGGAACTCTTCCACGAGGCCCCGACGGACCGCCTCGCCAGTCGGCCGCTCGGGCTACTCCTCCGCCCGCCTGCCGTTCGACCGCGCCGAGACCGTCCCGGAGACCGGCGAACCCACCGGGTTCGTCAAGGACTTCGCCGTCAAGGGGCTGAGCCGGGACGGTCACCGGGCGCGCTGCGCGTGCTCGGCGTGCCGTGGGCGTCGCCCGACCCGCAGTACGGGCGGCTCGCCAAGAGCCTGGACGACGCGATCGGCCACGGCATCACCACGGTCGTCGATCACAGGGCTCCCTCGATGACCTCGCACTGTTCGAGCGTTCCCGCGCCGAGGGGTGCTGCGTTCGCGGATCGTGGCCGCCCTCTTCCGTGGCTCGCTGACCGTGGGCAAGCCGGCCGGACCGAGAGGGCTGAGACCACCGGAGACGCACCGTCATCCGCTCGTGACCAGGCAAGACAACGGTTGGTTGGGGGTGGTGCGGGCGGTGGTTGTTTGATCGCTGCGGGGCCTGCTCGCTTGGATGACGGCGGTCGGTACGCGGTTGTCCGGTGATCGGTGGGAGGTGCGCGCGGTGGCGGGGAGGCGGTCGCTCGGGCGGCGGTTCGGGTGGCTGTGGGCGGCGTACACGGTCAGCACGTTCGGTACGCGGCTCGCGTTCGACGCGTTCCCGCTCGTCGCGATCCTGGTGCTGCACTCCGGTGCCACGGAGGTGGCCGTGCTCGCCGCTTCCGGCCTCGCGGTGGGCGCGGCCGTGGCGGTGCCGCTCGGGCCATGGGTGGAGTTCCGCCGCAAGCGGCCGGTGATGGTCGCGATGGACCTGGTGCGGTGCGTGGCACTGCTGAGCGTGCCCGTGGCGTTCGCGCTCGGGGTGCTCGGCTTCGCGCAGCTACTCGTCGTGTCGGTCGTCGTCGCCGCGGCCGACATCATGTTCAGCGCGGCGAGCGGTGCCTTCCTCAAGGCACTCGTACCGCCCCGGGACCTCCTCGTCGCGAACGGGCGGTTCGAGTCGACGACCTGGACGGCCACCATGCTCGGGCCGCCGCTGGGCGGGGCGGTGGTCGGCCTGTTCGGCCCCCTGGCGACCGTGGCCGCCGACGCGGCCAGCTATCTGCTCTCGGCGCTGGGCCTCCGGGCGGTCGGCGGCGAAGAGCAGCGGCCGGTGCGCGCTTTCGCCGCGCACCGGCCGCGGGCGGGCGACCTCCTCGACGGGTGGCGGCACCTCCTCGCCGACCCCGTTCTGCGCCCGCTGTTCTTCAACTCGGTGCTGGTCAACGGCTTGATCATGGCGGCCTCGCCGCTGCTGGCCGTCCTGATGCTCGGGAGCCTCGGCTTCACGCCCTGGCAGTACGGTCTCGCCTTCGCGGTGCCGTGCGTCGGCGGACTGATCGGCTCGCGGTTGTCCCGGCGGCTCGTGGCGCGGTACGGACAGCGCACGGTCCTGTTCACCGTCGGCGCGCTGCGCGCGTGCTGGCCGCTCGGCCTGGCCTTCGTCCGCCCCGGCGTCGCCGGTCTCGTCCTCGTCATGGCCGTCGAGCTGGGGCTGATCACCTGCTCGGCGATGTACAACCCGGTGATCGCCACCTACCGTCTCGAACAGACCCCGGCCGACCGCGTCGCCCGCGTCCTGACCGCCTGGTCGGTCACGAGCAAGGCCTCGATCGCGGCGATGACCGCCCTGTGGGGACTGCTGGCCGCCGCCACCGGGCCCCGCGCCGCGATCGCGGGGGCCGGGCTGCTCCTGCTGGCCACCCCGCTGCTGCTGCCCCGCAAGGACCACACCTCCCGCCGGCCGCCGACCGGAGTCTCACCCTGAAGCTGAGGATGAGACCACGGCTGCCCCACGGCTCCTGTTTTCGCCTCCCTCCGCACGACCGGACAGCCTCACTTGTTAATGGGATTCATTTTCATATAGCGTCGGGGCGTCACCCCGCCCCACACCCCAGGAGGACGTCATGGCCGTACCCAAGCGGAAGATGTCGCGCAGCAACACCCGCCACCGTCGCGCCCAGTGGAAGGCCAGCACGCCGCAGCTGGTGCCCGTCACCGTCGACGGCACGCGGCACATGGTCCCGCAACGGCTGCTCAAGGCGTACGAGCGCGGCCTGCTGCGCCCGGAGAGCTGAGCGCCGAACCGCATGACGCACACATCGACCGCCCCTCCCGGCCGACTGCCCGTGACCGTCCTGTCCGGCTTCCTCGGCGCGGGCAAGACCACGCTGCTCAACCACGTCCTCGGCAACCGCGAGGGCCTGCGCGTAGCGGTGATCGTCAACGACATGAGCGAGGTCAACATCGACGCGGCCCTGGTGCGCGGCGGCGAGGCCGCCCTGTCGCGCACCGAGGAACGCCTGGTCGAGATGACCAACGGCTGCATCTGCTGCACCCTCCGCGACGACCTGCTGGAAGAGGTCGACCGGCTGGCCCGCGAGGGCCGCTTCGACCATCTGCTCATCGAGTCCAGCGGCATCTCCGAACCGATGCCGGTGGCCGCGACGTTCGCCTTCCCCCGTGACGACGGCGCGACGCTCGACGATCTCGCCCGCCTCGACACGATGGTCACGGTCGTGGATGCCGCCAACTTCCTGCCGGAACTGACCGGCGGGGACGGCCTCGTGGAGCGCGGACTCGACCAGTACGAGGACGACGAGCGCACCGTCAGCGACCTCCTGATGGATCAGGTGGAGTTCGCCGACGTCATCGTGCTCAACAAGCTCGACCTCGTCGACGCGGACACCGCCGAGCGGCTCGCGGCCACCCTCGCGCGCCTCAACCCCCTGGCCCGGCTGGTGCCCGCCACCCGGGGCCGGGTGGACCTGGCCCAGGTCCTCGACACCGGCCTCTTCGACCTGGAGCGCGCCCAGCAGGCCCCGGGGTGGGTGCGGGAGCTGAACGGCGACCACGTCCCCGAGACCGAGGAGTACGGCATTTCGAGCACGGTGTTCCGTGCCGGACGGCCTTTCCATCCGGAGCGGTTGTGGTCCTTCGTCACGGAGGAGATGGACAGCGGGGCCTTCGGCCGCATCCTGCGCTCCAAGGGCTTCTTCTGGCTGGCGAGCCGCCCCCGGGTCACGGGGTTGTGGTCGCAGGCCGGTTCGGTGGCGCGCTTCGAGCCCTCGGGGGCGCGCACGGCGGACGACGCGCAGGGCCAGGAACTGGTTTTCATCGGCACGGAGTTGCGTGCCGGGCCGCTGCGGGCCGCGCTCGACCGCTGCCTGCTCACCGAGGGCGAGAAGGCGCCGTTCGACGACCCCTTCCCGGCGTGGGAGACACACGGCGTCGACGCCTGCGAGGCGGAGGAACGGCCGGTCGCGCCCGCGGTGGCGGCCTCGGGCCGGTCCGCGTAGCACGCGGTACCCCGGGGTGCGGCGGTGTGCGGTGCGGACGGTCGCCGCTCACACACCGCCGCACACCGGGCGGGTGCGTGCCGCGTACGAACGGGCCGCCACGAGCAGCCCGCCGCCCAGGCCCGCGAAGCACAGCCCGCCGAAGGCCACCATCCAGGTCATCCCCGCGACGGTGGTGAAGACCCCCACGGGTTCGACCGCGGGCACCACGCCCACCGCGCTGAGCAGGGCGTATACGAGGAGGCCCGTGCCGTACGCCGTCAAGGCGCCGCCGGTCAGCCAGGCGGGGATCAGCGGCAGCAGCCGCGGGACGCGCCGCCCGGCGAGCGGCCACGTCCAGCGCGGGAACACCTGCCCCCAGCGGTACATCAGGCCGGTCAGCAGGAACACCCCGAGCAGCGCCGCCAGCACGGTCACGTCGATGCCCAGCGAGGCGAGGACGCGCGCGGCGCCCGACGCCTGCGCCTCCACGTCGTGCTGCCAGGCCTCACCGCTCACGCCGAGCGCGTCGCCGCCGAGGAGCCAGACGGTCTTGACCACGGCCCAGGGCAGCAGCCCGCACATGAGGACGTACGCCGTCGCACGGGTCCGCGCCGACGCGGTGGAGGCCGGGGGGTGGACCCACGTGCCGCCGCCCCGCCCTTGATGCGCGCCGCCGCAGCGGGCGCACCGGCCGCGCAGCCTGCGGCGGCGCGCGACGGCGACCCTGAGGAGGAGCCCGGCGCCGCAGGTGTGGAGGAGCGCGTGGGCGAGCCCGGTGGCGCTCTCCACACCAGCACCCGACACCAGCGTCACGAAGTGCATCGGCAGCCCGATCGCGCCCCACGCGAAAGCGGGGATCAGCAGGGCGAGCGAAACCCCGACCACGTCGCGGCCGGTTGGGGCGCGGTGCGCGGAAGCAGCGGCCCGGCAGGCGACGGCGGCCAGGACGGCAAGGGCGGCCTGGGCGAGGTGAAGGGCCGCCGGCTGGTGCGTGTGCGCCGTGAGCGGCACGGCGGTGCCGGTCGCGGCCCAGCCCACGAGGAGCAGGGCGTAGAGCCCGCCCCAGACCTGAGCGGCGAACGGTGCCCGGTCGGGCGGGCGGCGGGCGGCGGTTCTCCGCCGTGCGCGCGTGGTCCCAGAGCTGCTCGCGGAGACCGTCACTGTTTCTCCTGGGGTAAGGGGTCTAGAGGTAAGGGGCGAGAACGCCGATCCCTCCGAGCCTTTCGCGCTCGCGCGGCCGCCACGTCGCCCTCCGGGCCCGGTCTCCTCCCCCGGGCGGCGGAGCCCCGCGCCCGCCGATCACCCTGCGACGGTCATCCGGGCGGTGTCAGGCGCACGGTGCGCCTCTTGTCGGCTCGATCATGTACGGGGCAGGGTGGCCGGTACATCCGTCACCACCGACGCGCGAGGTGCAGGAATGGACAGCGGAGCAGGACCGGCCGGGGCTGCCGGGAGCCGTCCGGGGCGGCGGCGGTTCATGGCGGCGCTTGCGGCCGGGGCGCTGTCCTCGGCCGCGGCATGCGGTTCCCCGGACCCGTCGGCCCGCGAGAGCCCTGGCCGTAAAACCCCCGGCGGGACACGCCGGGGCGAGGCCCCCGACCCGTCCGCCGCACACCGCCCCGTCCGCGAGGGGCGGTTGTTCCTCGGGACGTACACCTCCCAGGACGGCGGCGGCTCGGGCATCGGGCTGGCGACGTACGACGAGATCACGGGCCGCGTCACCGGCACCGGCACGCTCACCGGTGTGCCCGACCCCTCCTATCTGGCGCTGCACCCTTCGGGTCGCACGCTCTACTGCGTCAACGAGCGGGAGAAGGGCGGTGTGACCGCCGTCGCGCTCTCGTCCGACGGCAAGCATGAGGTCCTGGGGACGCGAGGGACGGGCGGGGCGGGGCCCTGCCACCTCTCCGTGCATCCGAGCGGGCGTTGGCTGCTCAGCGCGAATTACGGCTCGGGCAGCGTGGCCGTCCACCCCATCGACGACTCGGGCGCCCTCGGCGAGCGGACGGACGTCGTCGCGCACTCCGCCCCGCCGCCGGGCCCGGGCCAGGAGGGTCCGCACGCCCACCAGGTCATCACCTCCCCCGACGGGCGGCATGTCCTCGCCGTCGACCTGGGCAACGACACGGTCCACACCTACCGGCTCGACGGTGACGCGGGCACGCTCCGGCAGGTCTCCCACGCGACGTTGCGCCCCGGCGCGGGGCCGCGCCACCTCACCTTCCATCCCTCGGGGCGCTTCGCCTATCTCGCCAACGAGCTGGACGACACCGTCGTGGTCTGCGCGTACGACCGCGCCACCGGACGCCTCAAGCCGGGCGAGCCGCAGGCGACGGGCTCGGGCGGGGGCGACAACTACCCGGCGCAGATCGCCGTGACGCGCGAAGGGCGCTTCGCCTTCCTCGCCAACCGGGGGCACGACAGCCTCGCCCGGTACGCGGTCGAGGGCGGCGGCGCCCGGCTGCGGCTCCTGGGCACGGTGCCGGTGCGCGGGGAGTTCCCCCGGCACCTCGCGCTCTCACCCTCCGAGCGGCTGCTGTTCACCGCGAACCAGAAGTCGGATTCGGTGAGCGTGTTCCACGTGGACCGGCGCGGCGGTGAACTGCGCCTCGCCGACAAGCCGTTCCGGGCGCCAGTCGCGGTGTGCGCGCTGCCCGCTACGGCTTCGTGAAGCGGACGTCGCGGGCCCGGGCGACGATCTCGACCTCGTCGCCGAGGGCCCACTCGGCGACGCGCGAAACCACCGCGGCGGGCACCAGGTCGCTGATGCCTTCCGCCGCAGGGATGTCGTACGTCGCGTGGGCGTCATGCGGCAGTACGACACGGAAGCCGAGTTCCAGGGTGGTGCGCGCGGTGGCGCTCACGCACATCTCGGACATGACGCCGCAGACGGCGAGGTCCGTGACTCCGGCGTCCCGCAACAGCTCCTCCAGGCCGGTCTCCTCGAAGCCGTCGTCGACGGCCTTGCGTACGACGGTCTCGCCGTGCTCGGCCTCGACGGGCAGGTGGAGCCGCCAGCCGGGCGTTCCGGGTGCGTCGGGGGCGCCGGGTTCCCCGTCGTTCTGGAGCTGGACGACGAGCGCGCCGCTCTCGCGCGCCCGGGCCAGGAGGTCCCGGACCCGGTCGAGCAGGCGCCGGGCGTCGGGTACGGCGCCGTCGCCGGTGACGAAGGCGGACTGCATGTCGACGAGGATCAGGGCCTGAACGGGTGCGGGGGCCGCCTCCGGCGTGACAGGCCCCGCGGGTATCGGTCGCCCGGCGGGCTTCGGCTGCGTGTTCACGCGCCCATCATGCCCGCCGCCGATCATGTACCGCGGAACATTTCCCGCCGAACCCCGCGCCCCGGACCGCGACGCCGGGGGCCGCCCTGGGTAACGTACCCGCGTATGAGCACGGAACTGACCGTCTTCCTCGTCGTCGCAGCCGTCCTGGCCGCCGTGACGCTCGGCGTCGCGGTCGTGCTGCTCATACGCCTCGTCCGCACCCGCCGCGCCCTGCGCAGAGCCGGGCTTCCCGTCGAGCGGCAGTGGGTGTTCTGGGGTGCGGTCGCCTATCTCCTGCTGCCCGCGGACCTGCTCCCCGACCCCGTCTACCTGGACGACATCGGGGTGCTGCTCCTCGCGCTGCGGTCGATGCGGTCAGCCGCCGACGGGCCGCCCGCGCCGGGTCGCTGAGAGCCGGGCGGCCTTCGTCAGCAGGGCGTGCATGCACTCCGTCACCTGGGAGACGTCCGCGACGGTCTCGTGGAAGGGCAGGCGTACGTCGGCCTGGCTGCGGGCGCGTTCGAGGCGCAGGGAGATGCCGTGCCGGTCGATGGCGAGCGGCCGGACCCGCACCACGCCCTGCAGGCTGTCGGGGCTGACCAGGCGGGTGAGTTGTTCGACGGCGTCCGGGTGGGCGTCCGCGAGGTGGGTGAGCAGCCGCGACTCGGCCTCGGCGAGCGGGTCGGGGACGGTCAGGGCGAGTTCGTCCAGTTCGATGCCCTGGCGTTCGCCGTTCGACTCGTGCAGCACCGCGCAGGTCGGCTCGAGGAACAGTTCCTCCCCGTCGTACGCCAGCGAGCCGGAGAGATACAGGCGGGCGCGAATTCGGTCCCTGAGCGGTACGGGCGCGACGTCGACGAACTCCACCAGCGTGGACGGCTCGCCGCGCGGCGCGCAGATGACGGCGGCGGCGAGGGCACTGTCCTCGGGCGGGCGCAGCCGCAGCCTTCCGTCCTCGGTGAAGCTGTGCGCGCCGACGAGTTCGTCCCTGCCGATCTCCGTGGTCACCGCGCAGGACCACGCGGTGGCGAGCACGGAACGAGCGCGTGCCGCCGCTGTGGGCACGATCGCGCTGCTGTGACGGACACCCATCCTCAACCTCCATTAGGTAAGCCTTGCCTAACTTATCGGAGATCGGGGAGCGGGGCCAGTACACGAAGCCGTTCGTCCCGGCGGGCCTCTTCCAGAGGTCACCGCCCGCTAGCCGCGCAGGGGCCGCCCTGCCTGGTGCAGGCTCTTGAGCGCTTGGCCGTACGAAGCGATCAGGGAGGTCTGGAGGTAGCTCACCCCCAGTTCGTCGCAGTAACGGCGGACCAGGAGCTGGGCCTTGCGCAGGTTCGGGGAAGGCATGCTGGGGAAGAGGTGATGCTCGATCTGGTAGTTCAAGCCGCCCAGCGCCACGTCGGTCAGGAAACCACCGCGTACGTTGCGGGAGGTGAGGACCTGACGACGCAGGAAGTCAGGGCGGTCAGGGCCGGTGATCGTGGGCATGCCCTTGTGGTTAGGGGCGAAGATCGAGCCGAGGTAGAACCCGAACAGGCACTGGTGCACGAGGAGGAAGGCCACCGCCTTGCCCGGGGGCAGGACGAGGAACAACGTCGCGAGGTACAGCGCGAAGTGCCCGAACAGCAACGTCCCTTCGAGCCGGCGCTGCTTGAGCGACCGGTCGGTCAGGCCCCGTACTCCTGCGGCGTGGAGGTTGAAGCCTTCGAGCGCCAGCAGGGGGAAGAACAAGAACGCCTGGACACGGCCGATAAGGCGGGGCAGGCCACTGGCCGCCCTGGCCTGGGCCTGGCTCCAGACCAGGATGTCGGGGGCCACGTCGGGGTCGAGTTCCTCGTGGTTGGGGTTGGCGTGGTGGCGTGAGTGCTTGTCCTGCCACCAGCCGTAGCCCATGCCGATTCCCAGGTTGCCGGCGAGACGCCCGATCAGCGCGCTCGAACGGGTCCTGCGGAACACCTGGCGGTGACCGACATCGTGGGCGACCAGGGCGACCTGCCCGAAGACCAGGGCGAGGAACGCGCCGACCGCGAGCGTCCACCAGCTGTCACCGACAGCCACGAGGGCGAACCAGCCTCCCGCGTAGGCGGCGAAGACCATCGCCATGCGCACGCCGTAGTAGAAGGGCCTGCGCCGCATCAGTCCGGCGTCTTTGATCTCCTTCGACAGGCGGGCGAAGTCACTGCCCGTCCGGCGCACCTGTGGGGCGACAGCCACCTTCGCCTGTTCCGGCGCCTGCGTGCTCATCGCCGGCCCTGTCGTCGAGAGGGACGGCATTGACGTTCCTGTGGCCCGACCGGGCAGGTACGGGCAGGAAGGGGAGTGCGGAGGGTGGTGGGCATGATGCCTCTTCTTCCGCCACGCGCCCGGTCGCTCGGACGTCGGAACAGACCGTCACAGCGGTATCGGGGAGGGCGGTATTGACGGGATGTGTCACGCCGCCATGACGACGCGTCGTGCGGATCGGGCCCGCAGGGCCTGACGCGTCGCTAGATTCCGGCCCGCGTCCATGACCTCGTACGGACGCCGGTACGTCTTCCCGGAGTTCACAGAAGAGCAGCCAGGGGCTGGGGCATCCTGTTCTGCACAGTACAGCAGCGCCCTGTTTACAGCGCGTAAAGGCCGTGTACGGCACAGGAGTTCACTTTGGGCCGCGCGCCCGTGGACGGCACAAGCGCCCGGCTGGGATGTCCCAGCCGGGCGCTTGCCCGAACCCTTCCTCACACCTCAGTCATCCGCTTTCCATTCGTGGCTCCTGAGGCTGGACCACAGGCTTGCTGTCTGCCCGTCGGTCCGTTCAGCAGGGGAGAGTGGTCTTGCCGGCCGCGCCCGTGGCGCCGGTGGTGCCGTTGGCCGTGAGGGTGGCCGCGGTGCCGTTGCCACCGGGCTTGCCGGGGCAGACCGGGCTGGCCGCGCCGCCGGCGCCGCCCCTGCCGCCGGTGAATCCGCCACCGACGATGGACGCACCGCCGTTGCCGCCCTTGCCGCCGGCGATACCGGCACCGGCATCGCCTACGCCGCCGACTCCACCCTTGCCGCCGGTACCGCCGAGCTTGGCCGCACCGCCGAAGCCGCCGTTGCCGCCGTTGCCGTTGGCGCCACCGGCACCGCCGGTACCACCTGCGCCGCCGGTGCTCATGGTGCCGTCGGCGTTGCCGCCGGCGCCTCCGGTTCCGCCGTTGCCGTTGGCGCCGGCCGCGCCCCCAGTGCCGCCCAGGCCGCCGATACCGCCGTTGGTGCCCACGCCGTTGGCGCCGTTGGCGCCGGGCAGCCCGAGGATGCCGAAGCCGGTGGCCGTACGGGAGCTGCTCGTCTCGGCCCGGGCCGTCGCAGAGGCAAGGGTGGGGGTGAAGGCCAGGCCGGCCACGGCGATCGCGGCGATCAAGGCTGTACGGGGAATGAGGGTGGTGCGCGTGGAGCGCATGAGGTACGCCTTCCCTTTCGCCCAGTCGGAGAAATTCTCCGGCTGACACTCATAACCTAGCCCGAAAGAACGCCCGATTCGTCACGCTGAATGATCGAATGACTTATATGGCCTGATTGCTCGATTGTTGGCTCAGGTTCGGTTCACAGCAACGCGTGCGGGTACTTTTCGGCGCGGCCCTGGAAGGCCAGGATCGCGGGGTTCTGGACGGTTCCGCCGCGGATCTCGATCGCGCGGCGAATCGTACGGTCCCCGTCCCAGCCGGTCGGTCCTTGCAGGACCGGCCGCAGAAACGGGATCAGCGCCTCGCTGTTCTCCCAGGTGGCCGCGTCCCACAGGTAGGAGGGGCTGTGGTCCACGGCGTAGTAGTGGACCTGGTCGCCGACGGTGAACATCGGCTCGTCGAAGGTGGTGGGGCGAGACCAGGCGAAGCCCATGCCCTCGTCGCAGGAGACGTCGATGACCAGGGTGCCGGGCGCGAGCTTCGGCACATCCTCGTCCAGCAGGAACATCAGCGGCGCCGCGGTGTCCTGGAGCACACAGTTGACGATGATGTCGTGCCCGGCCAGGAACTCGGCCAGCGCCTGCGGGCCGTTGTCGGTGAGTGCGACGCTGCGCCGCGGGTCGCTGCTGTCGTCGGCCACGTCGTGGTCGAAGTGAACGATGCGTGCCGAGTGGATCGGGGAGCTGACGGCGGCGACCCCGCGGGCAGTCAGCACGTCCACGTCGTGGACGCCCAGCGCGCTGAGCGCGGTCACCGCGCCACGGGCGGTGGCGCCGAAGCCGATCACCACCGCGCGCCGCCGACGCCCGTAGTCACCGGTCGATCCGGTCAGCTGCATGGCGTGCAGCACCGACGAGTAGCCGGCCAGCTCGTTGTTCTTGTGGAACACGTGCAGGCTGAACCCGCCCTCCCGGGTCCAGTGGTTCATCGCCTCGAAGGCGATGACCGTGAGTCTGCGGGCGATGGCGGCCTGCGTGACCTTCTGGTCCTGCACGCAGTGTGGCCACCCCCACAGCACCTGCCCCTCCCGCAGCTCCGCCAGATCCTCGTGCAACGGTTTGGCCAGCAGGATGACGTCACACTCCGCGATCAGTTCCTCGCGTGAGCGGAATCCCGCGACCCATGGTGAGAGTTGGCCGTGCGAGACGCCGAAGTGCGCTCCGTAACCGGTCTGCAGATAGATGTGAGGCCGAAGAGCGGCGTCGAGGCGTTCGAAGTGCGCCGGGTGGATCGGCAGACGACGCTCGTTCTCTTTGCGGGTCTGCGACATGATTCCGAGCTTGAGTAGCGGCAAAGCACCCCTTTGGTTACTGCCTGTTTAACACACCTTCGGGCGCGCGGGCTTGCTCGGCAGTGCTGCTTCGGGCCGGGCGCTCTGATGAGCGCCCGGCCCGGGCTTCCTCGATCGACCCATCCGGCCGTTCGCGGGGACGTACCGTTTCTGAGGTGTCAGTGTCCCCGGCTGATCCACTCCTGAAGGTGCGGCGCCTCGGCGCCGACCGTCGTGCTCTCCCCGTGGCCGGTGCGCACCACCGTCTCGGGCGGCAGCGTCAGGAGCCGCTCCCTGATGGACTCCACGATCGTCGGGAAGTCACTGAACGAGCGGCCCGTGGCGCCCGGCCCGCCGGCGAAGAGCGTGTCCCCGGTGAAGACCGTGCCGAGGTTCGCGGCGTACAGGCTGACCGCGCCGTGGCAGTGGCCCGGCGTGTGCAGCACCCGCAAGGCCGTGCCCGCGACGGCCAGTTCCTGCCCGTCGGCCAGTTCGCCGTCGGGGGCCCGGTCGGGGTGGGTGAGCTTCCACAGCTCCGTGTCGGCCGGGTGCAGCAGGATCGGCGCGCCGGTTCGGGCGGCGAGCGCCGGGGCCGCGTCGATGTGGTCGTCGTGCGCGTGGGTGCAGACGATCGCCACGAGCCGCCGCTCCCCCACCGCGTCCGCGATGGCGTCCGCGTCGTGCGCGGCGTCGATGACGACGCACTCGCTGTCGTCGCCCACGATCCATACGTTGTTGTCGACCTCCCAGGTCCCGCCGTCCAAGGAGAACGTCCCGGACGTCACGAGATGGTCGACGCGGGCGCCGGACGCGCCGCCCCTCGACTCGGCCGCCATCAGAACGTCACCACCGAACGCAGGACGTCGCCGTGGTGCATCCGCTCGAACGCCTTCTCCACGTCCTCCAGAGCGATGGTCTCCGTGACGAACGCGTCCAGGTCCAGGCGGCCCTGCCGGTAGAGGTCGATGAGCATCGGGAAGTCGCGCGAGGGCAGACAGTCCCCGTACCAGCTCGACTTGAGCGCGCCGCCGCGCCCGAAGATGTCGAGGAGCGGCAGTTCGATCTTCATCTCCGGGGTCGGCACGCCGACGAGGACGACCGTGCCCGCGAGGTCCCGGGCGTAGAAGGCCTGTTCGTACGTCTCCGGGCGGCCGACCGCCTCGATGACGACGTCGGCGCCGTTGCCCCCGGTCAGCTCACGGATGGCAGCGACCGGCTCGGTGGTGCGGGAGTTGACGGTGTGGGTGGCGCCCAGCTCCTTCGCGGTCCGCAGCTTCTTGTCGTCGATGTCGACGGCGATGATCTTCGCGGCGCCCGCGAGGCGGGCGCCCACGACGGCGGCGTTGCCGACGCCGCCGCAGCCGATGACGGCGACCGAGTCGCCGCGGCCGACGCCCCCGGTGTTGATCGCGGCGCCGATGCCGGCCATTACACCGCAGCCGAGGAGGCCCGCCGCGGCCGGGGACGCCTCGGGGTCGACCTTGGTGCACTGCCCGGCGGCGACGAGGGTCTTCTCCGCGAAGGCGCCGATGCCGAGAGCGGGTGACAGCTCGGTGCCGTCGGCCAGGGTCATCTTCTGCTTCGCGTTGTGCGTGTCGAAGCAGTACTGGGGGCGGCCGCGCAGACAGGCGCGGCACTGGCCGCACACGGCACGCCAGTTGAGGATCACGAAGTCGCCGGGCGCGACCTCGGTGACGCCCGCGCCGACCGACTCGACGACGCCCGCCGCCTCGTGCCCGAGCAGGAATGGGAAGTCGTCGTTGATGCCGCCCTCGCGGTAGTGCAGGTCGGTGTGGCAGACCCCGCACGCCTGGACCTTCACCACGGCCTCTCCCGGCCCCGGGTCCGGGACGGTGATCGTCTCGATCCGTACCGGCTCGCCCTTCGCGCGGGCGATCACGCCTCGCACCTGCTGCGCCATGACTTCAGCCCTTCTCTCCGTCCAGGTCTTTCCCGACCATCGTTACAGGTCGATCACCTCGTGTCCCCGGCGGCACCCGAACGGGCAGGAGCACGGCACGGCGCCGCGCGGCCTAGGGTGATCACGTGTCCGATCTCGCCGCCCAAGCCCTTCTGCCGGTCAACACCGCGCTCGCCGTGGTCCTGCTCGTGCTGCTGCTCGCCGCCGCGGCGATGGCGGCGGTCTGCCGGCTCTCCCCGGACGGCTCGCGCGGCAGGGCGCGCGAGATCCTGGTCGCCGGGGCCCGCGCCACCGCCCAACTGGCCGTGGTCTCCCTGGCCATCGGCTGGGTGGTGCACCACACGGCGGCGCTCTTCGCCTTCCTGCTGCTCATGTTCGCCGTGGCCACGCGCACCGCGGGGCGGCGCATCACGCCCAACGGCACGTGGTGGTGGGCGGCGCTGCCGATCGCGGGCCCGGTCGTCCCGGTGGTGACCGGCCTGACCCTGGCCGGGCTGCTCCCCGTGCGGGGCATCGCGATGATCCCCGTCACGGGCATCCTCATCGGCGGCGCGCTGACCGCGACGGTGCTCGCCGGCCGCCGCTCCCTGGATGAACTGCGCACCCGCCACGGCGAGTTCGAGGCGGGCCTGGCCCTCGGCCTTCCCGACCGCGACGCCCGCCTGGAGCTGGCCCGCCCGGCCGCCTCGGACGCCCTGCTGCCGGGCCTCGACCAGACCCGCACGGTCGGCCTCGTCACCCTCCCCGGCGCCTTCGTCGGCATGCTCCTGGGCGGCGCGTCCCCGGTGCTCGCGGGCGCCGTGCAGCTGTTCGTGCTGATCGCCCTGATGGCGGTCCAGGCGGTGGCGGTGGCCCTCACCGTCGAACTGGTCTCCCGGGGCCGGCTGCACCGCGAGGAGCCGAGCCCTTCCGGGCAGGCTCAGGGGCGGGCGTAGGCTCGGCCCCATGTCTGTCTACGAAGAAGAAATCGGCGCCCTGCGGGGCGGCTCCGCCGACCTGCGCCAGTTCGAGGGCAAGACCGTCCTCGTCGTCAACGTCGCCTCCAAGTGCGGCCTCACCCCGCAGTACGCGGGCCTGGAACGGCTCCACGAGCAGTACGCGGCGCGCGGCTTCAGCGTGCTCGGCGTGCCCTGCAACCAGTTCATGGGCCAGGAGCCCGGCACCTCCGAGGAGATCGCCGAGTTCTGCTCGGCGACGTACGGCGTGACCTTCCCGATGACGGAGAAGGTCGACGTGAACGGCGAGGGCCGGCACCCGCTGTACGCGCGCCTCGTCGACACGGCGGACGCCGAGGGGCACACCGGGGACATCCGCTGGAACTTCGAGAAGTTCCTGGTGGACGGCTCCGGCAAGGTCGTCGCCCGCTTCGGCCCGCGCGTCGAGCCGGACGCCCCGGAGGTCGTCGCCGCGATCGAGGAGCACCTCCCGGCCTGATCCTCGCCTTGGCCCGGCCGGCGCCCGGTCGGGCCTCGGCCGGAGGCACTCGGACGAGGGGGAGGCGAGGCGATACGTCCAGGCGGACGAAGCCGATCTGCGGACCCGCGGGCGCGATCCTACGGTGACTGAATGGTCATCAGGTACCTTTCGCGCTCCTCCTCCGTACGGATCGCGACCCTCGCGCTCGGGCCTCTGGTCCTCCTGTCCACACCCGCCACGGCGGCCGGCCTGCCCGCCGAGCCCGCGCCGCCCCGGCCTGTTCCCGCGTACTCCTCCACCCTCCTGGACCGGCCGGGCGTCCAGGTCCGGCCCGGGCCCGCCGCGCCCGGGCTGCCCCGTGACGTCACCGCCCTCGCCTGGCTGGTGGCGGACGCCAACACGGGTGAGGTGCTCGCCGCCAAGGACGCGCACCGCCCGCTGCCGCCCGCCTCCACGCTCAAGTCCCTCTTCGCCCTCGCGGCGCTCCCCCGCCTCGACCCGCACCAGCGGCACGTCGTCACGCAGGACGAGCTGGACCGCGTCGGCGACGGCAGCAGCCTGGTCGGCGTGGCGCCGGGCCGCGCCTATCGCGTCGCCGACCTGTGGCGCGGGGTCTTCCTCAGCTCCGGCAACGACGCGGTGCACGTCCTCGCGCGGCTCAACGGCGGGATGCGCAGGACCGTGGAGCAGATGCGCGCGAAGGCCCGTGAGCTGGGCGCCCGGGACACGCACGTGGTGTCGCCCGACGGCTACGACGCCGCCGGGCAGGTCTCCTCGGCGTACGACCTGGCGGTCTTCGGCAAGGCGGGGCTCGCCGACCCGGCGTTCACCCGCTACTGCTCGACCCCGGTCGCCGAGTTCCCCGCCGGCGGCTGGTCGTACCCCATCCGGAACACCAACCGCCTGCTGACCGGCGCCGACGGAGTGGCGCCCTACCCGGGGCTGCTCGGCGTCAAGAACGGCTACACCAGCCACGCGGGCTCCACCTTGATCAGCGCGGCCCAGCGCGGCGGGCGCACCCTGGTCGTGACGGTGCTGAATCCGCAGGTGAGCGGCGCGCGGGCGGTGTACGAGGAGGCGCGGTCCCTGCTGGACTGGGGCTTCGCGGCGGCCGGGAAGGTACGGCCCGTGGGCTCGCTGCTGCCGCAGACCACGGCGAACCGCACCGCGCAGGGTCCCGTGCACGCCGCCACCACCGAGGACAAGGCCGTGCGGGCGGAGCCGCAGCGCTCCGACTGGCCCGCGGTGCTGCTGGTGATCGCGGGGCTGGCCGCCGTCCTCGCGGGTGTCGTCATGGCGGTCCGGCGGCGCGCGGCCGCCACCGTGGCGCGGCGCGCGCACTTCAGGGGAGAGTACGGAGAGTACGTCGAGCGAGAACGGGCGAGGGGGCCATCGGGTGAGTGAACCGCTGGGGGTGGCCGTGCTGGGCGCCGGTCACATGGGGGCCGACCATGTGCGGCGGCTGGGCGAGACGGTGGGCGGGGCCCGCGTGGTGGCGGTCGCGGACCCCGACACGGCGCGGGCCGAGGCGGCGGTGGCGGGGCGGGAGCGGGTGACCGTGCACGGTGAGGCGCTCGCCGCGCTGGACGCTCCCGGGGTGGACGCGGTGCTGGTGGCCTCACCGGAGGCGGCGCACGAGGAGGCGCTGCTCGCCGCGTGCGCGCGGGGCCTTCCCGTCTTCTGCGAGAAGCCCCTCACGCCCGACTCGGCGGCAGCCCTGCGCGTCGTCGAGGCCGAGGCCCGCCTGGGGCGCAGGCTGATCCAGGTGGGGTTCATGCGCCGGTACGACGCCGAGTACGCGGCCCTGAAGACCCTGCTCGACTCCGGCGACCTCGGCCGCCCCCTCCTGCTGCACTGCGTCCACCGGAACGTGTCGTCCCCGCCGCGCTTCACCTCCTCGATGCTGATCAGCAGCTCGGTGTCCCACGAGATCGACGCGGCCCGCTGGCTGCTCGGCCAGGAGATCACCGCGGTGACGGTGGTCCGGCCGACGCCCTCGGGGAACGCGCCCGCGGGCCTGCTCGACCCGCAGCTGGTGCTGTTCGAGACGGCGGGCGGCGCCGTCGTCGACGTGGAGGTCTTCGTCAACTGCGGCTTCGGGTACGAGGTGCGCTGCGAGGCGGTCTGCGAGCACGGCAGCGCGCGGATCGGCGAGGCGGGCACGATGACCGTCCACGCGGCGGGCCGGGCGTGCACGGACGTGCCCCAGGACTACGTGGTGCGGTTCGCCGACGCGTACGACCGTGAGATACGGGCGTGGGTGACCGCCGCCCGCGAGGGCCGGGCCGTGGGACCGAGCGCGTGGGACGGTTACGCGGCGACGGCCGTCGCCGAGGCGGGCGTGGCGTCACTGCGGGACGGGGGACGCGTCACCGTCGACATGGCGGAGCGCCCGGCGCTGTACGGCGGGGACAGCGGCGGCTGAGGACTGCGGGCGGTCACGGCCGCCAGTAGCCGAGCGCGTGCACGCGGTGCTTGGGGACGGACAGGTCCTTGCGTACGTACGCGGCCAGGGCCCGGGTCGTCGTCGTGTCGCAGGTGATCCATACGTAGGCGTCCGCGGGATCGCCGAGCAGGCCGGGCAGGGCGGACTTCACCTCCTGGACGAGGTGGCCTCCGGAGAGACGGCGTTCGACGGGGCGCACGTCGTGCAGGCCGGGGTCGACGCGCGAGGCGGCGAGGTCGGCGTCGGGGCCGTGCCGGGTCTCGAACCAGATCGTGGCGGGAGTCCCCGGCAGCGCCGACAGCAGGGACGAGACGGCCGGGAGCGCCGCCGTGTCGCCGATGACGAACAGCCGTGCGGGCGCGGGGTCCGGGGCCTCGAAACCGGTGCCCTGGACGGTCGCCGCGATTCTGTCGCCGGGCGCCGCCGCGCGCGCCCAGTCGCTCGCGGGACCGTCGTGCAGCGCGAACTCGAGGGTGAACGTGCCCGCCGCCGGGTCGGGGTCGACCAGGGTGTACGCGCGCTGGTGCGGTCGGCCCGCGCTCTCGAACCACAGCCTGACCCACATCGTGGGGTGCACGCCGGTCCGGGCCAGCATGCCGCCGTCCGTGACGTGGACGCGCCGATAGTGCTCGGTGACGTCCTCGGTCCCCGTCACGGTGAACTCGAAGTCCTTGCCCCGCAGCAGCTTGAGGACGACACCCTCCCAGCCGTGACCCACGGCGGCTCCCCTCCCCCTGGACGATGCCCTCGGCATCGCGCGTGACCCTCTTGATCACGCAACTTAGGTTGCCTAACCCAGGCGTCCGGGTCGTCAGACACCGCCGAGCAACCGCGAGAGCCCTTGGTCGAGGTCGAGGCCGGTCTCCTCGCCGCCCGCGGGCACCGCGGCGTAGGACCGCGTCAGGAAGCGGCGCAGGGCGATCTTGTCGAACTGCACGAGGGCCATGCCCTGGTACGAGTGGAACTCCAGCACCGTCCGCGCCCGCCCGCACGGCCAGATGTGCACGTCGCCGCTGCCCGCGGGGGCGCTGAGACCGTCCTCCAGGAGTTGGCGGGCGAAGATCCAGGTGACCTCCGCCCCGTCGAGCGAGGCGGAGGAGGGGAACGTGATCTGGACCGCCAGCGGGTCCTCGGCCGAGTAGCGCAGCACCACGGGGAGGTTGCGCTCCTGGCCCTCCGGGGTGATGAGGCGGGCGCGGGTGGGCTGCTGGAGGGTGACGGCCATGATCGAGCTCCACTTCTGCGTTCTTCCAGTACTCGGGGTTCCGCTCATGGGGACCCCTGTGCCCTTACGACCCCGTGACGTGGGGTGTCATTACGGCATCGCGCCAACAGATCTGTGTGACCTGCACCACTCGCCCTGCTGGCGCCCCGGCCCCCCGGGGGTCGGCCGCGCTTCGCGCCTGTCGCGCTTGTCGAGGTGTCCGTCGCGGTGTCCGTCGATGTGCCCATCCATGTGCCCGTCCGTGTGCCCGTCACAGCGGAGTGCACACGTGTCTTCGAGGAACAGCAGTCACACGATCCGCAGCCCGCGTGGGCGGCGCAGGGGGGTTGGGCCGCGTGGGTGACGACCCGCTCCGGTGGCTCGCCGTTCGGTGCGGGAGCCGCTCGTGACCGCCGGGCCGGAGCCCCGGTCCCGCCCCTCCGACCGTGCGCCCCGTCCCGCGGCGTTGCAGGATGGGCCCATGCTGCTGGCTCGGCTCGCACACGTGTCCAAGGAAGTGGCCGCCGCCTCCGCGCGGTCACGGAAGATCGCCCTGCTCGCCGAATTGTTCCGGGCGGCGGAGCCGGAGGACGTACCGATCGTCATCCCCTATCTGGCGGGGCGGCTGCCCCAGGGGCGGCTCGGCATCGGCTGGAGCACCCTCAGGGAAGCGGGACCGCCCGCCGCGGAACCGTCGCTGACGGTACGGGGCGTGGACGCGGCGCTCTCGGCGATCGGCGCGGTGTCCGGCACCGGCTCCCAGGCCGAACGCAGACGACTGATCGGCGAGTTGATGGGGGCCGCCACCGAGGACGAGCAGCGGTTCCTGTTCGGGCTGCTCACCGGTGAGGTCCGGCAGGGGGCACTGGACGCGGTCGCCGTGGAGGGCCTCGCGGTGGCCACGGAGATCCCCGCGGACGCCGTGCGGCGCTCGGTGATGCTCGCCGGTGCCATCAGCCCGGTCGCCGAAGCGCTGCTGGAGCGTGGCCCGCAGGCGCTGGACGAGTTCCGGCTGACCGTGGGCCGGCCCCTGCTGCCGATGCTCGCGCACGGCGCCTCGTCGGTCGCCGAGGGCATCGACAAGCTGGGCGCGTGCGCGGTCGAGGAGAAGCTGGACGGCATCCGAGTGCAGGTGCACCGCAGCGGGAACGACGTACGCGTCTACACCCGGACCCTGGACGACATCACCGACCGGCTGCCCGAGCTGACGGCCGCCGCACGCGGGCTGGACGGGGAGCACTTCATCCTGGACGGGGAGGTCATCGCCCTCGACGGCACCGGGCGACCCCGGCCGTTCCAGGACATCGCGGGGCGTGTCGGGTCGCGCCTCGACGTCGAGGCGGCGGCGGCCGGGCTGCCCCTGTCGCCCGTCTTCTTCGACGCCCTGTCCGTGGCGGGACGGGATCTGCTCGACCTGCCGTTCACCGAGCGGCACGCGGAGCTGGCCGCCCTGGTGCCCGAGCCGATGCGGGTACGGCGCACGCTGGTGGACGACCCCGAGGACGAGAAGGCACGCGGCGAGGCCCAGGAGTTCTTCGACGCGACGCTCGCGCGCGGCCACGAGGGGGTCGTGCTGAAGTCGCTCGACGCCCCGTACAACGCTGGTCGTCGGGGCGCCTCCTGGCTGAAGGTCAAACCGGTGCACACCCTGGACCTGGTGGTACTCGCCGCCGAGTGGGGTCATGGCCGCCGCACCGGCAAGCTCTCCAACCTCCACCTGGGCGCGCGACGGCCGGACGGGACGTACGCGATGCTGGGGAAGACGTTCAAGGGCATGACGGACGCGATGCTGGCCTGGCAGACCGAGCGGCTCCGGGCTCTGGCGGTCAACGACAACGGCCACGTGGTGGAGGTGCGTCCCGAACTCGTCGTCGAGATCGCCTACGACGGCCTGCAACGGTCCACCCGCTACCCGGCCGGCGTCACGCTCCGCTTCGCCCGCGTCGTGCGCTACCGCGAGGACAAGCCGCCCGCACAGGCGGACACGGTCGAAACGGTGCTGTCCCGCTTCCCGCCCGCCCACGGGTGACCTGCGCGGCGGGGAACGAGGCTGGGGACAGATCCACGCGAGCCACCCGAACGGCCTCGCCCCCTCTATGGGATTTTGCCAATCCTTGGCCCCGATAGGGTGACATCCCGGGATGATCACCTACCGCACAAGGGGAAAGCTGTGCCCGCATCACGTCTCAGCCGCACGCCGCTTCCAGGCATCGGCATCCGGTACGACCTGACGACCCGAGAACAGCGGCGCCTGTCGGTGGTCGCGCACCGGGACGGTGCGCGGACGCTGAGCGCCTACCGTTCCGACGATCCGGACGAGTGCGCCCTCTCCCTGCGGCTGAGTTCGGGTGAGGCGGAAGCGCTGATCGACGCGTTGATGCCGTCGCACCACAGCCCCAACCTGCTGCACACCACCGATCTGGGGCTGGTCGCGGAGCGGGTGCTCCTGTCGGCCACCTCGTACTGGAACGGGCGGCTCCTCGGGGAGACCCGGATGCGGACCGAGACGGGCGTGTCGATCGTGGCGGTGCTGCGGACGGCCGACGCCATCCCGTCGCCCGCCCCCGATTTCCGGCTGGCGGGTGGTGACACCCTCATCGTGATCGGCACGCGCGAAGGCGTGGAGACGGCCGCGGCGATACTCGGTCGGGAGTGATCGCGTGCACTCCGCTGTCTTTCTCATCGAGTTCGGCGCGATCATCCTCGCCCTCGGACTGCTCGGCCGGTTCGCGGGACGTTTCCAGTTCTCGCCGATACCGCTCTACCTCCTGGCGGGCCTCGCGTTCGGCGAGGGCGGGCTGCTGCCGCTCGGCGCGAGCGAGGAGTTCGTCGCCATCGGCGCCGAGATCGGCGTCATTCTGCTGCTGTTGATGCTGGGGCTCGAATACACGGCCAGCGACCTCGTCAGCAATCTCAAGACGCAGTATCCGGCCGGTCTGGTCGACTGCACGCTGAACGCCCTGCCGGGCGCGATAGCCGCGCTGCTCATGGGCTGGGGTCCGGTCGCCGCCGTCGTACTCGCGGGTGTCACGTGGATCTCGTCGTCCGGCGTCATCGCCAAGGTCCTCGGCGACCTCGGGCGGCTCGGCAACCGCGAGACCCCGGTCATCTTGAGCATCCTCGTCCTAGAGGACCTGGCGATGGCCGTCTATCTGCCGATCATCACCGCCCTGCTGGCGGGTGTCGGGTGGGCCGCGGGCAGCCTCACCCTCGCCATCGCGCTCGGCGCGGCCGGGCTCGTGCTCTTCCTCGCGGTCCGCTTCGGGCGGGTGATCTCCCGCTTCGTCTCCAGCGACGACCCCGAGAAGCTGCTCCTCGTGGTGCTCGGCCTCACCATCCTCGTCGCGGGGATCGCGCAGCAGCTCCAGGTGTCCGCCGCCGTCGGCGCGTTCCTCGTCGGCATCGCGCTCTCGGGTGAGGTCGCCGAGGGCGCGCACGCGCTGCTCGCGCCGCTGCGGGACCTGTTCGCGGCCGTCTTCTTCGTCTTCTTCGGGCTGCACACCGATCCGGCGAGCATCCCGCCCGTGCTGCTTCCGGCCCTCGCGCTGGCCGTCGTCACCGCCCTGACGAAGATCGCGACCGGTTACTGGGCGGCCCGCCGCGCGGGCATCTCCGTCAAGGGCCGCTGGCGGGCCGGTGGTGCGCTGGTGGCGCGAGGCGAGTTCTCCATCGTCATCGCGGGGCTCGCGGTCGCCGCCGGCATCGAGCCGTCGCTCGGCCCGCTGGCCACGGCGTATGTCCTGATCCTGGTGATCGTCGGGCCGCTGACCGCCCGTTACACGCAGCCCATGGCGGGCTTCGTGGGCGGTGTCCTCGCACGGCGCGGGAAGAACGCCGCGTCGCCGGAGCCCGCGCGGGTGCCCGGGCCCCGGGAGACGGTCGAGTCCCTGGACGGACAGGACGCGGGCGACCGGTCCTGAAGGGTGGCGGCCTGTGTGAGGCCAAGGAGGCCCTGCCGGACGGCGCGAGGTCCCGGCCGGCCGGCGCGGAGGGCTCCGCTAGGGCCTGTCTGACAATTCCCGTCGTCGCCCGGAGGGCGGCCTCGCGGCGTCAGGTGCGTGCTCTCGGCGTGCCGGGCGTAGGGCCTCGTACTGGATGTACTTGGCTCTGCGCCCGGTGCGGCGAGTGGGGGCACCCCCTGCTCGAAGAGCTCGGGGGAGCGTGCATGGCGTCGCGAGGCAGACGGGATTTGTCAGACAGGCCCTAGCCCGCACACCTGGGCTGGAAGTCCGCGTCGGCCGGGCCCTTGCGGCCGAGCGCGTCGAGGACCCACTGGGCGACGACCGGGTCCTTGGGCGCCTGGTCGTGCATGAACGGGTCGAGCGGGCAGCGG
Organism: Streptomyces huasconensis; assembly: GCF_021028635.1. NCBI lineage: Bacteria > Bacillati > Actinomycetota > Actinomycetes > Kitasatosporales > Streptomycetaceae > Streptomyces > Streptomyces huasconensis. The sequence continues at coordinate 7,846,617 of NZ_CP086119.1, read as the reverse complement.
TCCTGCAGGACGACGTTGGTGACGTACTCCTTGGGGCCGCTCAACAGGGCGTTCGTGTACGGGACCACGACCTCGTCGTAGCGCGTGGTGACGACGGTGTAGTCCGGGCCGGGCGGGGTCTGCGTTCCCGCGTTGAGTCTCGTCAGGAGGTCGGAGCCCGTGATCTGGTCGGTGCAGGCCGGGCAGACCGTGTCGCCGAGGGGCTTGGCCAGCGGGTTGGTCGTGCCGTGGTTGGACGGCACGATGCCGATCAGGTCGTCGACCTTGTCCGCGCCGCCGAGGAACTTCACGTAGTAGCGCGGCATCATGCCGCCCTGGCTGTGGCCGACGAGGTCGACCTTCGCGGCGCCCGTCGCACCGCGCACGGCCTCGACGAAGTCCTTCAGCTCGGCGGCTGAGTCGGCCACCGGGTCGGTCGCCATGTGCCCGTAGTTGAACGCGAAGACGCAGTAGCCCGCTCGCTTGAGCTTCGGCGAGAGGACGGCCCAGTTCTCCGCCATCAGCTTGAACGTGCCGTTGACCAGCACGACCGGCTGCGGGTGGGCCGGGTCCGGCTTGCAGGACCAGTCGTTCGCGCCGCGGGGCGGTATGTCCAGGAGCGAGGCCCGTGGGGCGGACGGGGCGGACGGGGTGGCAGCGGACGCCGGGGCGGCGAAGCACGCGACGCCGAGGGCGAGGGTGGCCGCGGCGGTCATCAAGGACCGGACGGCGTGACGCAGATGCATGGCGGTTCCCATCTTTCGGTGGTGCATGACTCGTTCGGTGGTGCATGACACAGGGGTCGGCATACGAAGCCCGGTGCGGCGCCCGAAGCACGGCTCGACGTACGAACACGGTTCGACAATGCCGACCGCTGGAAGAGATCGTTTTCCGTGGACACGTAGCGCGTCAAGAGGTCGACGGTGTGTATTCGTCACACCCTTCAGGGCTTGCGCATCCGGTGCGCAGGAGGGCACGTGGCCAAGTGCGGGACTCGCCGCCCGGCGGTGCCGCCGCGCCTGGCACGATGCTCCTCATGACCTCCGGGCCCGCGTTCCGCCTCGCACGAGCCGCCGTGTTCGCGGCTCTGTGCGTGGTGACCACGGCCTTCGGTCACGTCCTCATGTCCGGTGCCGCGCTGCCGTGGTGGGCGGTGGGTTACGCCTTCGCCGCCACGACGGCCGCCGCGTGGTGGCTGACCGAGCGCGAGCGCGGCGCTTCGGCGGTCACCGGCGCGACGGTCGCGGCGCAGCTGGCCCTGCACGAACTGTTCGGGCTCGCGCAGCGGCTGGGCGCGGGCCCGAGCGGGCGCGAGGCCCCGGGCCCGCTCCGGATGCCGTCCGGTGGGGGCGACGGCATGAACCACATGCACCACGCGATGCCGATGCCGATGCCGATGTCGGCGCCGATGCCGTCCTCCGACGCCGCTCTCACCGCCCTGTCGGACGAGGCGCTGGCCGACGAGGCCCTGTCCCGTTGGGTGATGTCCGTCTTCGGGCACAGCGGCTTCGGCATGTTCCTCGCGCACCTGGCCGCCGCGCTGATCTGCGCCCTGTGGCTGTGGCGCGGCGAGGCCGCCGCGTTCCGCACCGGACGCGCGCTCGCCGCGGCCTTGTTCGTCCCGCTGCGGCTCGTCCTGCGGCTCCTCGTCGCCGCCCTCCCCCCGGCACCGCCGCACGTCGGCGCGCTGGTGCCCGTGCCACGGCTGCGCGGGGTCCTGCTTCAGTACGCCGTCTCGCGCAGAGGTCCACCCGTTCTTCCGGTCAGTTCCTGACACCCGCCCGCACCTCAAGGTGCCGGGCGGCTCTTCGGCGTTCGCGCCGCTTCTCGAACTCTCTTCACCGGAGGACCTTCAGCGATGACTCCTGCCCTTTTGCGTCCTGGACCCGGCCGTGCCGCCGAGCCGGACCGCGACGACCTGATCACCGAGTGGGCACTGGCGGCCCGGGACGGCGACGCCGCGGCGTTCGAACGGTTCGTGCGGGCCACCCGGCGCGACGTCTGGCGCTTCGTGGCCCACCTCAGCGGTGATCTGCACGGCGCCGACGACCTGACCCAGGAAACGTATCTGCGCGCCCTAACCGGGCTGCGCGGATACGCCGCCCGTTCCTGTGCCCGTAGTTGGCTGCTCGCCATCGCGCGCCGCGTCGTCGCCGACCGCTTCCGCTCGGCGGCGGCCCGGCCGCGGATCGCCGACATCTCCGACTGGCAGGCGGCCGCGGAACGCGCGCAGCCGCGCGGCCTGCCCGGCTTCGAGGAGGGCGTGGCCCTGCTCGACCTCCTGGCGACGCTCGACGCGCCGCGCCGTGAGGCGTTCGTGCTCACCCAGCTCGCGGGGCTCCCCTACGCGGACGCGGCGGCTGCCGTCGACTGCCCGATCGGCACCGTGCGCTCGCGGGTGGCGCGCGCACGGGAACGGGTGAGCGCGCTGCTCGCCGCGGCGGACCACGCGGCCTGACCACCCTGCACCCGCCCTCGTCGTCGCCCGGCGCACTGCACGCGAGGCGTCGGCGAGGGCGACCCTCCGCCCACGCCCCCTGCCCCTCCTGCCGCGACGCTTACAGCTACCGGGGCGTCTCACGTACGAAAAAGGTCACCACCACGCCCGCCCCGAAGCCGTTGCTCCGCATCAGCGCGGCCGAAACAGTGTTACGGGACTCGACCTCGGCCACCACAACACTCGCGCCCGCTTCCGCGAGCGTCACGCAGCAGGCCTTCACCAGACGGCTCGCGACGCCCTGCCCCTGGTACTCGGGGGCGCTCGCGATCCACTCCATGTTGCCCCAGTCGGCGACTGGTCGAAGCCCATGGAGCCGAGCACGAAGCCGGCGAGCCGCTCCCCGTCGAGCGCCACCCAGCAGGCGGACGCCTCACTGTCCAGATGTCTCGCGATCGCCGAGAGCGACCAGGGCGTGTAGGGCTTCGCGGACGTGTCGTAGACCTTGTGGCCGAGGGCGAGGACATCGGCCACAAGGGTGGCCGTCATCGGCGCGAGAGCGATCGCCCGGTGCTCCGGCGCGGCGGGGATGGGCATGGGGCCTCCCTGGGGCGGGCGGCGGTCGGCCGCGGCTTCGTCCACTTCCCGCTAGGAGGCGGGCCGGGGTCACGCATGCGGAGCGGGGCGACGCCCTCGGCACGGCCCCGGGCGCGTGGCGACGCAGCACAGGCGGCCGCCGACCAGCCGGTCGGAGGGGCGGCCGGACAGAGGGGTGGTTGGCTGGAGGGGCGGCCGGTCAACTCACCCGTGCGGACAGTACTTTGATCAGTTGGACGTCCGTCCAAGGCGTCACCGTCGAGCCCTTATCGTGGTCCGCATGCCCGTTCCTGAGCTGATCCGCATCGTCTCCCGCTCCTCCCCCATGGCCCTGGCCCAGGTGGAGCGCGTCCGCGCCGAACTCGCTGCGCTGCACCCCGGCATCCGTACCGAGGTCGTGCCGGTCACGACCTCCGGCGACCGCTGGATGGGCGACCTGGCCCGCCTCGGCGGCAAGGGCGCCTTCACCAAGGAGGTGGACGCCGCGCTGCTCGCGGGAGAGGCGGACCTCGCGGTGCACTGCGTCAAGGACGTACCGGCGGACCGGCCGCTGCCCGCCGGGACGACGTTCGCCGCGTTCCTGAAGCGGGACGACATCAGGGACGCGCTCATCCACCCGGGCGGACTCACCCTCGACGAGCTGCCCGCGGGGACCCGCATCGGCACCTCCTCAGTGCGCCGCCGCGCCCAACTGGCCGCCTCGCACCCCGAGTTGGAGTGCGTGCCGATGCGCGGCAACGCGGGCCGCCGCCTGGAGAAGCTCGCCGCGGGTGACGCCGACGCCCTGCTGCTCGCCCAGTCCGGGCTGGAGCGCATCGGCCGCCCCGACCTGGCCAGCGAGGTCCTGTCGGTGGAGACGATGTGCCCGCCGATCGGCGCCGGCATCCTGGCCCTCCAGTGCCGCGAGGACGACACCACGACGATCGACGCGGTGACGGGCCTCGGCGACAAGGACGCCTGGCGGGAGGCGACCGCCGAGCGCATGTTCCTGCACGTGCTCCAGGGGCACTGCAACTCGCCGATCGCCGGGTACGCGCGCTCGGAGCGCGGCGGTGACCTGTCGCTGCGCGCCTGCGTGTTCACACCCGACGGCAAGACGGTGCTGAACGCGCACGAGTGGGCGGGCCCGCTCGACCCGGCGACCCTCGGCACATCCGTGGCCGTCGCGCTGCTGCGCCAGGGCGCCCGGGAACTGATCGACGGCATCGCGCACTGACCCCCGCCCTGGGAAAACCCCCAGCCCAGACGGAGGCCAGCCCCGTCCCGCGCGCGGCCGGCGCCGACCTGGCATGGGAGCAGGGAGCACGTCAGGTCCGTGGCAGGAGTGGTGATGAGCGAGGCCGAGGGGCTCAGCAAGCGATACGGGCCCACCGTCGCCGTCGACCCGACGAACACCGCCCTCGCGAGCATGCCCGCCCGGCGCCTCGCGGTCGGGCGGTCGGCGGTCCGCCGGGACGCGTGACGGGAAACTGGGGCCCATGCACGCACAGGACATCTTCCGCACTCCCTTCACCCGCAGGGCGTGGGCCGAGGCGGCGTACTGCCTGGCCGGTCTGGTGCCGGCCCTCACGGGCGGGGTGGCCCTCACCGTGCTGCTCGCCCTCGGCGCCGGGCTGACGCTCTCCCTGGTCCTCGCGGTGGTGGGCGTGCTGCTGCTCCTCGCGGGGCTGCGGCTCGCCCGCTCGCTCGGCGGTGTCCACCGGGGGCTCGCGGAGCGGCTGCTCGGTGAGCGGACGGACGCTCCCCCGCCGCTGTTTCCGGGCGAGGGTCTCGTGGGGCGGCTCGACGCGCGGCTGCGGTGGTCGACATCCGGATGCCGCCGACCCACACGGACGAGGGACTGCGGGCGGCGATCGACATCCGCGCCGCATACCCCGGCACGGGGGTGCTGCTGTTCTCGCAGTACGTCGAGACGAAGTACGCCACGCGCCTGCTCGCGGCGGGCTCGGCGGGCGTCGGCTATCTGCTCAAGGACCGGGTGGCGAACGTCGCGGAGTTCACGGACGCCCTGGAGCGGATCGCGGCGGGCGGCACCGCGCTCGACCCCGAGGTCGTCACCCAGCTGGCCGGCGCGGGCCACCGCGCGGCCGGCCTCGCGCCGCTCACCGGCCGGGAGCGCGAGGTGCTCTCGTTGATGGCGGAAGGCCGCTCCAACGCGGCGATCGCCCAGGCCCTGTTCGTGTCGGCGGGCACGGTGGAGAAACACGTGGCGGCGGTCTTCGAGAAACTCGGGCTGCCCGTGTCGCAGGACCACAATCGGCGGGTACTCGCGGTGATCAGATATCTGTGTTCCTGAGGCGGCGGACCGGGCCCGGGCCGTTCAGTCGGCGTAGCCGGACCGGACACCTCACCGCCTCAACTCCCCCACAGGAGCACCATGTTCCGCCCTCTTCGTCTACGCATCGTGCACCGTTCACCCCTGGACTCGCGCCGTCGGCCCCGCATCCCCGCAGGACAAAGGCATATGCCATGAGCACCACCGCATCAGGTGTCGCCAAATCCCTTACGGGCCCCCTCCTGCTGTGCGAAAGTCGGTAGCGGTCCACCACCCGTCAAACTGGTCGCACCGCACCCTCACCGGAGCAACCCATGCCCTCCCATGTCTTCGCGGACCACGCCGCCGGCCGGCCGCCCGAGCGCGGCACGGTCGACGCGCTGATCTCGCAGACGCGCCGTCTCCGCGGCGAGGTGGACGCCGTACGGCGCGAAGCCGTGACCGACCGGGGAGACCCGGCGGGGCGCTGGCAGCGAGCCCTGTGCGAGCTGGCCGTGCACCAGCTCGACGACCTCGACGAGCACTTGGCCCAGTTGCGGGAGGGCCCTCCCGGGATGGGCGGCGAGCCCGTGGCGCCGGCCGCGCCCGCGGCCACCGACCCGCGCCGGGGCGCACTCCTGAGCCGGGTGGGCAGCGCCGAGTGGAACCTCCTCACCGACGAGGCCACCTGGTCCTGCGAGCTCTACCAGATCCTCGGCCGCGACCCCGCCGCTCCCCCGCTCTCCCTCGACGAACTCCCCTCCCTCGTCCACACCGACGACCAGCCCCTGCTGACCGCGATGGTCACGGACTGCCTGGTCGACGGGAAGCCCATCGACGGCGAGTTCCGCATCGTGCGCCCGGGCGGGGAGGTGGGCCACGTGCACATGATGGGCGAGCCCGTGCTCGCCGCCGACGGCTCCACCGCCTCCATGTGGGCGGTCCTGCGGGACGTCAGCGCACTGCGCCGCAGCCGACGCATGCTGCGCGATACTCAGGAGTCGCTGCGCCGGCGCCACGAGAGCGAGCAGACCCAGCAGATCGAGCAGGCTCAGCAGCCCGGGCAGACCGGGCAACGGTTCGTCGTCGAACGCCAGGCCGAGGCCCCGCCGCCCTGGCGCGGCTCCCTGCGCTTCCCGCACGGCGGCCTCGCCCGGCTCGACCTCGCCGCCCGCTACCTCCCTCCCTCCTCCCTGCCTCCCTCTCGCCTCCCTTCCTCGACCGGCGCGCTCGCCGGCGGCGACTGGTACGACGCGATGGAACTGCCCGACGGCCACGCCCTGCTGAGCGTGGGCGACCTCACCGGGCACGGCGTCGCCGCCACCTCCGGCATGGCGATGCTGCTCGGCGCGGTGCGCGGGATGGCGGTCGCGGGCGCCATGCCCGGCCGGCTCATGGGCTGGCTCAACGGCCTCCTCGACACCACGGTCCGGCCCGCCCGCGGCAGCGCGATCTGCTGCCGCTACGACCCCGGCACCCGACTGCTCACCTGGGCGCAGGCCGGACATCCCGCCCCGCTGCTGTTCCGCGACGGGACGGGGCGCACGCTGACGCCACCGGCCGGCGCGCTCCTCGGAGCCGCGCCCGAAGCGGCGTACGAGCAGGCCGAGGAGCAATTGCGCCCCGGGGACCTGTTGTTACTGCACACCGATGGTCTGGTGCCCCGCCACGGCCGGGACGCGGCAGCGGTCCGGCTGCTCTCCCTCGCCCCCCGCCTCACCGCGGCGCGCACGGCGGAGGACTGTGTGCGGACGGTCGTCGAGGAGTTCGACGGGAGCCCGCGCGAGGACGACGCCTGTCTGCTGATCGCCCGGTGTTGAACCTGCCGTTGCATTTGCCGTTGAACCTGCCGGGGAGTGTCACGCCCTGGCCGTTCTGCCCGCCCCCCTGGTCCCCTTCGGCAGCGCGAGCTTGATCTCCTCGCGCAGGTCCTGGATCTTCGGATAGCCGGCGTACTGCGCCGTCAGCCGGTACATCTCGCGCAGCCGGTCCCAGGTGCGGTGCGAGGAGTTGGCCCCCATCGACACCAGCGCCAGGCGCGCGTAGCGGTCGGCCTGTTCGGGGTCGTCGGCGATGAAACACGCCGACGCCAGCGAGAGGTAGTCGAAGATCTGCGACCGGTCGTGGCCCTTCGCGCGCAGTTCGATGGCCTCCTTGGCGTGCCGCTGCGCGATGGGCGCCGCGGCCGGTTCGTGGTCGGCGAGCGTGCGGTAGGCCAGGGCCTGCATGCCGTGCAGGTCCGCCTCGTCGAACATCTGCATCCAGCTCGGCGGCGGCACGTCGCCCTTGTCCGAGACGAAGAGGTCCTCGGCGCGGCCGAGCGTGCGCCGCATGGCCTGGCCGCGGCCCATCGACGCCTGCGCCCAGGCCTCGATGGTGTACAGCATCGCCTTGGTGCGGGGCAGGGCCTCGTCGCCCGCTCCCGACTTGGCGAGCTTCATCAGGTCCAGGGCGTCGTCCGGCTTGCCCAGGTGAACCATCTGGCGGGCGGCCCGGGACAGGGCCTCGCCCGCACGGGGACGGTCGCCGCCCTCGCGGGCCGCGTGGGCGGCGATGACGAAGTACTTCTGGGCCGTGGGCTCCAGGCCGACGTCGTGCGACATCCAGCCCGCGAGGACGGCGAGGTTGGCGGCGACGCCCCACAGGCGCCGCTGGAGGTGGTCGGGGTGGCGGTAGGCGAGCATGCCGCCCACTTCGTTGAGCTGGCCCACCACGGCCTTGCGCTGCAGTCCGCCGCCGCGGGCCGCGTCCCAGGCGCGGAACACTTCGACGGAGCGCTCCAGTTCCTCGATCTCCTGGGACCCGATCGGGGCGGCCTCATAGCGGTCGAACCCGGCGGGGTCGGCGTGCAGCGGGTCGTGGATACGGGGGGCGTCGGCCGCGAGGGCCGGATCGGTGTGCAGCCAGTCGTGCATGGCGCTGCTGAGTGCGGAGCCTGCGGCGAGCGCGGCGCCCGCGCCCACCAAGCCGCGTCGGTTGAGCATGAGGTCCATTCCCGTGAATTCGGTGAGGACCGCGGCTGTCCGCTCGGGCGCCCACGGCACGCCGTCGGGGTGCTCCGCACTCCCGTCGCCACGCCGCTTGCCTGGACGTCCGTGCCGGACCAGACCGAGATCCTCAGTGGTCACGACACGGCCGAGACGCTCGGTGAACAGGACGGCCAGCACCTGCGGCACCGGATCGCGGGGGATCTCCCCCATGTCGATCCACCGCCGCACCCGCGAGGTGTCGGTGGCCAGCTGGAGGTGGCCCATGGCCGCCGCCTGCCGGTTCACCATTCTCGCGAGTTCGCCCTTGGACCAGCCGGCGAGGCCGAACAGATCCGAAAGGCGGGTATTGGGTTGTCCGCTCACGTCAAGCCCCCAGGTTCTCGGCTGAGTTGACAGTAACCGCCTGTCAGTTGCTGAGCGACTATTCGCCAGGGTTCGCCAGGGTGCGCCACATGGTGTGCCAGGGGGCACCAGGTGTCAGGTAGAAGTGCGCCACCCCGACCCGGTCGCCGCACGGCACTCCCCAGGGTGATCCCGACGCGATCGGGGCGGGAGGGCGCACGCAATCCACAGGCACACGAAGGGATCTGTTCGCCCATGTACGCAGCATCGTCCTCCGTGTCCGCCCCGCCCCGGCCGCTCCGCCCGCGCCCCCCCGTACCCCGGGGCCGCGAGGTGCCCCCCTCCGCGGGGAGCGGCCCCTATCTGGAGCCGGCGCGGTCCGCTGCCGCGCAGCTCGGCGCCAGCCGGACGCGTCGCGCGCCGGGGCCCGGCTCGCAACCGCTCAGCGGGAGACTCGACTTGTCCGGCCCTCAGGGGACGCAACTGCGCGCCGCGATCGCCTCGGTGCATCGCATCTGCCCCGAGTTCAACCCCGTGCAGGTGCTCCGCCGAAGCGGCCGTACGGTCCTGCTGGTCGGTACGGCGGGACGCGGCGCGGCCGTCGCCAAGTGCTTATTGGACCACTCCCCTCTGTGGGCGGATCGGCTCCGGCACGAAATAGCGGCATACCGCTCGTTCGTCCGGCACCGGCCGCCGGTGCGGGCGCCTCGGCTGATCGCCGCCGATCCCGAGGCCTGCACACTGGTGATCGAGCGGATGCCCGGACGGGTGGCGGCACTGCAGAGGCATCCCGTCGAGGCCCCGCCGCGGGCCGACATCCGGGCGGCGCTCGGCTCCGTCCTGCGCCTGAACCAGTGGCGGCCGCCCGCGGAGATGTTCGGCAGGCCGCTGGAGTACGGCAGGCGGATCACCCGCTTCCACGAACTCGGTCTGCTGACCGACCGTGACATGGGCGACCTGCAGAAGCTCCTGCACGGCATCGCGCACTCGGCGGTCCACCAGGGCGAGGGCCCCGAGGCGATGTGGCAGTTCTGCCACGGCGACGCCCTGCTGTCGAACATCCTGCTCTCGCCGGCCGGACCCGTCCTGGTCGACTGGGAGCACGCGGGATGGTATCTGCCGGGGTACGACCTGGCGACGCTCTGGACGGTCCTCGGTGACAACCCCGTGGCGCGGCGCGAGATCAGCCAGCAGGCCCAGCTCGCGGGTCCCGCGGCGCGCGACGCGTTCCTGGTCAATCTCATGCTGGTGCTGACCCGTGAGATCCGTCAGTACGAGACGGCCGTGCAGCGTTCGATGCACGAATCGGCCCCGGCGGCGCCGGCCCCCGCCCCTTCCGGTGCCGCGCCGACCGGCGAGGAACAGCGGCTGCTGCTGAGGCGGCTGCACGACGACTGCCAGCTGGCCCGCCGGGCCGTGCGAGCGGCGGTCGGTACTCGCTGAGGGGAAACAGGTCCGCGGTGCGCCGAGACCAGGGGCGCACCGCGGACCTTCGTATGCCTCTGGTCTATGTCGTCGGGAAAGGCACACCGGCCTATGCCTGTGTGCCTCTTCCGCTGGCGGCACCTCCGCTCCTCCGAACAGGTGTATCCCGCGCACTCCCATTGGTCCACGCCACTGACGCGTCGCAGGCGGTGGGGCGTGTCCGGGCGAAAGGCCGGGTGTGACCCGCCGGGACCGTCACTGACATGCGAAATCCCTTCTCCTGGGCATGATTGACGGATCGTCGGGGAGCCGGTACCACTGACGCACGCCCGGCCCCGCACGCCCCGCCACGCTTCATCGGCCAAGGAGTCCCAGGAGGCTGCATTGCGAGGAACCACCGCCCGTACCTCGTCGGCGCGCAGACGCACCATCAGAACGGCGGGCGCCCTCGCGTCGGCCGGTCTGCTGGTGCCGCTGCTCGGCGCCGCCCCGTCGTCCGGCGCCGCGCGACAGGCGTCCGACACCCAGTTGCAGGGCGCCTTCGTGTCCGCCTCCGAGGAGTACCGCGTACCGCAGAGCGTGCTGCTCGGCGTCTCGTACCTCCAGTCCCGCTGGGACGCGCACGGTGGTGCGGCCAGCGTCACCGGCGGCTACGGCCCCATGCACCTGACCGACGCGCGCACCGCCCTGGCCTCGGCCCCGCATCACAGCGAGGGCGAGGAGGACCCGCGCGGTGACACCTCGCGCCCGATGCCGCCACCCAGGGCGGAGGTGCCGTCCGTGCCCTCGGAGGCCGAGCTTCCGGCGCGGCTCAAGACGCTGCCGCGCGCGGCCGAGCTGACCGGCCTGCCCGCCGCGGAGCTGCGCACGGATGCCGCCGCGAACGTGGAGGGCGGTGCCGCCCTGCTCGCCGCGGCCCAGAAGAAGCTCGGCAAGCCGCTGAGCGAGGACCCCGCCGACTGGTACGGCGCGATCGCCCGCTTCTCCGGGGCGGACGACGAGGCGACGGCGGCGACGTACGCCAACGATGTGTTCGCGGTGATCCGCGACGGTGAGCGGCGGACGACGGACGCGGGTCAGCGGGTGGAGCTGGCGCCGGAGCCCGGTCTGCGGCCCGACACGGCGCAGCTGAGGAGCATGGGCCTGCGCAAGGCGGCGCCCGGTGAGACGGAGTGCCCGAAGACGGTGTCCTGCGAGTGGATTCCGGCGCCGTACGAGGAGTTCAAGGACCCCAACGGCAACCCGGACTACGGCAACCACGACCTGGCGGACCGGCCCAGGAGCCAGAGCATCGACTCGATCATCGTCCATGACACCGAGGGCCGGTGGGAGGGCGTCCTGAAGATGGTGCAGGACCCGACCTACGTGTCGTGGCAATACAGCCTGCGCTCCACCGACGGCCACATCGCCCAGCACGTGAAGGCCAAGGACGTCGCCTGGCACGCGGGCAACTGGTACGTCAACGCCAAGTCGATCGGCCTGGAGCATGAAGGTTTCCTCACCGCTCCCGACACCTGGTACACGGAGGCGATGTATCGCTCCTCGGCGCGGCTGGTGAAGTACCTCGCCAAGAGGTACGACATCCCGCTGGACCGTCAGCACATCCTCGGCCACGACAACGTCCAGGGCACGGTCTCGTCCACGATCCGGGGGATGCACACGGACCCGGGCCCGTACTGGGACTGGCAGCACTACTTCACGCTGCTCGGCAAGCCGTTCCACCGCACGGCGGGGCCGAACGGCGGGCTGGTGACCGTGGCGCCCGAGTACGCGAAGAACCGGCCGGTGTACACGGGCTGCGGCAAGCCCGCCGACACGTGTGTGCCGCACGGTTCGGCGGCGGTGCGCGTCCACACGGAGCCGCGTGACGACGCGCCGCTGATCAAGGACATCGGCAAGCGGCCGGGCGGGCAGGACTCCACGATCGATGTGAACGACGTCGGGGCGCGGCTCTCCACCGGCCAGCGGTACGCGGTCGCCGACCGCCAGGGCGACTGGACCGCCGTCTGGTACCTCGGCCAGAAGGCCTGGTTCAAGAACCCGCGGAAGCAGCCCACCGCCCTCGACGCGAAGGGGTGGGTGGTGACGCCGAAGGAGGGCGCCACGGAGGTCCCGGTGTACGGGCGGGCCTACCCGGAGAAGGAGGCCTACCCGGCGGGTGTGCCCGTCCAGGCGGTCTCCCCGCTGCCGTACAAGATCGGGGCGGGCCAGAGGTACGTGATCGGCGACAAGGTGCCGGGCGAGTACTACTACGCCTCGACGTTCGACACCGCGGGGCACAAGGTGGTGCGCGGCAAGGACATGTACTACGTCATCCAGTACGGGCACCGCATCGGGTATGTGCGGGCGGCGGACGTGCAGGTGGTGCGCTCGACGTCGTGACGCCGCCGTGAGCGGGGGTCGGGCCCGGGGCCACGCGGGGGCGAGTGGCCCGACAAGACAGAGAACCGCCCCGCTCCTTGTACGGAGCGGGGCGGCGCTTGGACGGAAGGGCGGGGTGCGGCGCGGTCGGGGCTTCCGGGGCTGGTCAGCCCTGCTGGAAGAGTTCCGCGGGCAGCGGCTTGAGGAGCGCGTACAGATCGTCGGTGATCGGCCGGTCCCAGGCGGCGATGGTCACCAGGACGTTGTCGCTGCGGTCGAACTGCACGCACGAGATGCGGCTCTCCGACAGCTTCAGGCGGCGCACGATGAGGAGGTTGTCGCCCTGCATGACCGGCACGTCCTCCGTGGAGACGACCGTGATGTCCTCGTCGTTCTCCAGGGCGAGCAGCAGCTGGGCCACCTCGAAGGGGACCTCGTCCTCGGCGGTCTCGCGCGCGGGCGAACCCTCGGGGAGGTTACCGATGATCATCGCGGGGCCACGGCCGCCGAACAGGTCGTAGCGCAGGAAGACGCCCTGGCAGCTGCCGTCGGGGGCGGGCAGCAGGCCCGCGCCGAGATTGCCGGGCCAGTCACCGGGGTCCATGGCCAGGACGTCGAAGTCCGGGCCCGCGGGGGTGGCGGAGCTGCGGCGGCGGAGGAAGGACATGCGCCCATGGTACGTGGCCGCCGGTGCGTGCCGGCGCGGGGGCGCGGCTGGTCGGAGGCGGGGGGCGGCTGGTCGGCGGGGGTGGCGCGGTGCTCGGTGGCGGGGGCCTGTCATCGGCGGCCGGGTAGGGTCGCGGTCGCCGATCAGGAGCCGGGGCGCCGGCGGAAAGGGGCCGGGCGTGGCGGGCGAGGACGTGGCGGTGGGCGGGGAGAGTGGCGGTACGAGGGGTGAGGGCGCGGGAGCCGGAGCGGGCGGCGGCACAGGAGGCAGTACGGGGGGCAGTGCGGGTGAGGCCTCCGCGTCCGGTGACCACACCGCGACGGACAGCGGCGACACAGGTGGGGCACACGGCGACACCACCGCCCCCGATCACCGCACCACCGTCCTCAACTACTGGCACGGCGGTCTCAGCCAGGTGCCGGACGAGGTCTGGCGGCAGCCGCGCCTCGAGGTGCTGCTCCTGCCCGACAACGCGCTCACGCACCTCCCCGCCCGCATCGGCACCCTCACGGCCCTGCACACCCTCGACCTCGGTCACAACCGGCTGCGCGCGGTCCCCGAGGAACTGGGCGACCTCACGGCGCTGAGCCGCTTCCTCTACCTCCACGACAACGCACTCACCGAGCTGCCCGCCTCCCTCGGCCGCCTCACCCGGCTCGGCTACCTCAACGTCGGCGAGAACCGTCTGACGGCGCTGCCCGGCACCCTCGGCGCGATGTCCGGCCTCGTCGAACTGCGTGCCCAGCACAACCGGCTCACCCGGCTGCCCGAGACGATCGGCTCCCTCGCCGCGCTCCGCGAACTGTGGCTGCGCGGCAACCGCCTCAGCGAGCTGCCCGCGGGCGTGGCGGCGCTGACCGCCCTGCGCGAGATCGAGCTCAGGGAGAACGCCTTCACGGCCGTCCCCGAGGCCCTGCGCGGCCTGCCGTCCCTGCGCCGCGTCGACCTGCGCGGCAACCGGGTACGTCAACTCCCCGCGTGGCTGGCCGAGTTGCCCGCGCTGGAGAAACTGGACCTGCGCTGGAACTATACGCACGTCCCCGACGATCTCCTGCGGGCCCTGGAAAACCAGGGCTGTGTCGTCCTCCGCTAGCGCGCCCGGGGCTGCCGGCCACGGTCAGAGGGCGAGAAGTCCCGCGTCGGTCCGCTTGAATCCGCAGGCTTCGAAGTAGAACGCCTGCAGGTGATCATCGAAATCGACGTGCAGCCATTCACATCCCGCAGCGCGGGCACCTCGGGCGGCCGTGGCCACGAGTTCGGTCCCCACCCCGGCCCTGCGGAGGCCTCCGGTCACCATGGTGTCCAGAATGAAGGCGTGGACGCCACCGTCCCAGGCGACGTTCACGAAGCCGACGAGCCTGCGGTCCTGCCGAGCGCAGACCCAGCCCAGACTGTGCCGGCGGGTCTGCGCACGCCAGTCGATCAGAAGGGGTGGGTGGTCGAAGCTCTCGGCGTGGAGAGCATTGACCGCCCCGTCATCGAAGTCGCCCCGCCACTCATACGTGATCGTCACGACGGCATCGTAGGGGCCGGGGGTCAAAAGATCAGGGGATGAGGGTCAGGTCAGGTCGAACTCGCCTTCGCGGGCGCCGTGGACGAAGGCTCCCCACTCCGCGGGGGTGAAGATCAGGGACGGGCTCTCGGGACGGCCCGCGTTGCGCATCGCGACGAAGCCTTCGACGAAGGCGATCTGCACGTCTCCTCGCCCTTCGCTGCTCGATCGCCAGTCGGCCGTGCTGAGGTCGAGCTCCGGCTTGTTCCAGCCCGCGAGTGGATGCTGCTGAATGGTGCTGTCGGCCACGTCCGTGCTCCTCCCGATGCGTCGTCCGGCGCCAGCCTAGCTTTCGCCCCCGGCGCCGGACAGGCCGCGACGGAAGTACGGTCAGGCGGTGGGCGGTTCGGCTCCGACGAGCCACATGGCGAAGAACTGCGCGCCGCCTCCGTAGGCGTGCCCCAGCGCCTTGCGCGCCCCCTCTACCTGGTGCTCCCCCGCCTGTCCGCGCACCTGGAGTGCCGCCTCGGCGAAGCGGATCATGCCGGAGGCGCCAATGGGGTTGGTCGACAGGACGCCGCCGGACATGTTCACCGGGAGGTCGCCGTCGAGTTCCGTCACGCCGGACTCGGTGAGCTTCCAGCCCTCGCCCTCCGCCGCGAAGCCGAGGTTCTCCAGCCACATCGGCTCGTACCAGGAGAACGGCACGTACATCTCGACGGCGTCGATCTCGCGGCGCGGCTCGGCGATGCCCGCCTGTCGGTACACGTCGGCCGCGCAGTCCTTGCCGGCCTGCGGGGAGACGAAGTCCTTGCCCGCGAAGAGCGTCGGCTCGCTGCGCATCGCGCCGCCGTGCAGCCAGGCGGGCGGCCGGGGCGAACGGGCGGCGCCCGCGCGGTCGGTGAGGACCATCGCGCAGGCGCCGTCGGAGGACGGGCAGGTCTCCGAGTAGCGGATGGGGTCCCAGAGCATCGGTGAGGCCTGGACCTTCTCCAGGGTGATGTCGTGCTCGTGGAGGTGCGCGTAGGGGTTCTTCAGGGCGTTGCGGCGGTCCTTGTACGCGACGAGGGAGCCGACCGTGTCGGGGGCGCCGGTGCGTCGCATGTACGCCCGTACGTGCGGGGCGAAGAAGCCGCCCGCCCCGGCGAGCAGCGGTTGCTGGAAGGGGATGGGCAGCGACAGGCCCCACATCGCGTTGGATTCCGACTGTTTTTCGAAGGCGAGGGTGAGGACGGTGCCGTGGACGCGGCCCGCGACGAGGTTCGCGGCGACGAGGGCCGTGGAGCCGCCGACGGAGCCCGCCGTGTGGACGCGGAGCATGGGTTTGCCGACGGCGCCGAGGGCGTCGGCGAGGTACAGCTCGGGCATCATGACGCCCTCGAAGAAGTCGGGAGCCTTGCCGATGACGACGGCGTCGATGTCGGCCCAGTTCAACTCCGCATCACCGAGCGCCCGTTGAGCTGCTTCCCGTACCAGTCCCGCGATCGACACGTCGCGCCGGGCGGCCACGTGCTTGGTCTGTCCGATCCCGATCACGGCCACGGGCTCTTTGCCCGCCGCGTCGCTCCGCGTGTTGCTCATCGGGCGTCTCCTTCCAAAACGGCGACCAGGTTCTGCTGGAGGCAGGGGCCCGAAGTGGCGTGGGCGACGGCGCGGTCGGAGGCGCCCCGGTGGATGCGGGCGGCGGCCTCGCCGATCCGGATGAGCCCGGCGGCCATCACCGGGTTGGCGGCGAGCGCGCCCCCGGAGGGGTTGACCGCGACGTCGTCGCCGAGGCTCAGGGCTTTGCGCAGGATGATTTCCTGGGAGGTGAAGGGGGCGTGCAACTCCGCGGTGTACACCGGGCGTTCGAAGACTCCCGCGCGCTCGGCTGCCAGGCGGGTGGACGGCGAGTCGGTGAGGTCGCGTACGCCGAGGCTGTGCGCCTCGATGCGGTGGTCGATGCCGCGGAGCCACGCGGGCCGCTCGCACAGGGCACGGGCGCGTTCCCCGGCGGCGAGGATCACGGCGGCGGCCCCGTCACCGACCGGCGGGCAGTCGCCGGTGCGCAGCGGACGTACGACGTACTCGCCCTGCGGGAGCGAACCACGCAGCTGGGCATGGGGGTTGGCGGTGGCGTCGGTGCGGCTGCGGTGGGCTATCCCGGCCAGCGCGGGCTCGTCGGCCGC
Source organism: Streptomyces huasconensis (assembly GCF_021028635.1). Classification (NCBI taxonomy): domain Bacteria; kingdom Bacillati; phylum Actinomycetota; class Actinomycetes; order Kitasatosporales; family Streptomycetaceae; genus Streptomyces; species Streptomyces huasconensis. The sequence goes on along the minus strand of NZ_CP086119.1, from coordinate 7,829,905 downwards.
TCCCGCGTCGATGAGCGCCTGCGCCTGGAGCGCGGCGAGCGCCACGGAGTCGGGCCACAGGGGGGCGACGTAGTACGGGTCGAGCTGGCGGGTCAGGACGTCGCGCACGGAGCCGGGTGAGGTCTTGCCGTAGGAGTAGACGAGCGCGGTGTCGGCCTCGCCGGTCTGGAGCTTGGTCCACGCCTCGTAGAGCGCCCAGGCGCCGTCCATCTCGACGTGCGACTCGGAGATCGGCGGCCAGGCGCCCACCCCGTCGAGCGCCATGGTGAAGGAGAAGGCGCGGCCCGCGAGGTAGTCCGAGGAGCCGGAGCAGGTGAAGCCGATGTCGCTGGTCTTCAGGCCGGTGGCGGCGAGGACTTCGTGCAGGACGGGCATGAGCATCTCCACTTCGGAGATCTCGTCGGTGGAGCGCAGGTGGTCGGTCTGCCCGAAGGCCACGACGGCGACGTCACGGACGGGCCGCATCACGGGCAGTCGCGCGGACGGCCGCGCGGACGACTGGACGGGCGTCCGTGCGGACGGCTGCGCGGACGGCTTGCGGGGCGCCATCTAGACCAGCTCCTTGTACGTGTCGTAGTCGGCGTCGGGCTCGCCCGTGGGCCGGTAGTGGTCGGGGTAGCGCCCGCCTTCGGTCCAGACGGGTTCGACGCGCAGGCCCATCCGCACCTCGTCGTAGGGAATCCCGGCGATGCGCGCGTGCAGCGCGAGGTCGGCGCCGTCGAGGGCGATGTGCGCGTAGACGTACGGGACTTCGATGGCGTCATTCATTGCGTTCTTGGCCTTGATGTTGACGATGCAGTACGTCGTGACGGTGCCGCGCGGTCCGACCTCCACCCGCTCCTGCGTGGCGACACCGCAGGTGGGGCAGGCGCCCCGGGGCGGGACGTACACCTTGCGGCAGGCCGGGCAGCGTTCGCCGACGGTCTTCCGGTCGGTGAGGGCGTGGAGGTAGGCGGACTGGGCGCGGCCGGGCGAGTAGGTGTAGTCGAGCCGCGCGGCCGCGACGATGCCGGTGACGGGCTCGTCGAAGTCGCCCGCGTGCGCCTGGGGCCCGCCGTGCGCGACGCGCGTCCCGTCGTACGGCTCGAAGCAGGCGATGTCCGTGATGGCGCCGACGCGCTCGGCGGCCCAGCGGACCCGGACGCGCATGCCGGTGCGCACGGACTCGGGGCCGGGTACGTCGAGGGCGTGGAGCAGCGCGGTGTCGGCGCCGTCCAGCGTGACCAGGACCCAGGCGAAGGGGGTGCCGAGGGGCTGGCCGCGGCGCGGCTCGTGGTTCCAGGCCCAGGTGGTGACGGTTCCGGTGGCGGCGACCTCGACGAGGTCACGCAGCTCCTCGGCGGTCACGGGGTCGTACTCGACGGGCGGCACGAGCGTCCGGCCGTCGCCGGTCCGCACGCCGAGGACGGTGCGTTCACGCAGTCCGGTGAGGAAGGCGCTCTGCACGGGCCCGAGGGAACGGGTGAAGGGAAACTCGACGACCAGAGGCGCGCGCAGCACCTCCGGGGCGGGAACGGATGCCATCGACAGAACTCCTTCTCATCCAGAACCGAAAGAACGCAAGGCTTCCCCCGGGGCGTGGGGAACCGCGCGACCAGCCACCCCCGCCTCAGGGGCGCGGGGAACCGCGCGACCAGCCACAGCCGACCCGCACCCACAAGAAGCAACGACCCACCCCTAGGCCCACCCCTAGGCCCGCCCCTAGGCCCGCCGGAACACCGCCTCCCGCTTCTCCGCGAACGCCCTGGCCCCCTCCTTCGCGTCGGCCGTGTCGAAGACCGGCCACCCCCGCTTCAACTCGGCCGCCAGCCCGTCCGCCTCGGTCATCTCGGCGGTCTCGTACACGGACGCCTTGACCGCCTCCACCGCCAGCGGCCCGCACGCGTTGATCTGTTCCGCGATGGCGAGGGCCTTCTCCAGGGCGGTGCCGTCCGGCACGACATGGCCGATGAGACCGATCGCCGCGGCCTCGGCGGCTGTGTAGGGGCGTCCGGTGAGCAGCATTTCGAGGGCGTGCGTACGAGGGATCTGCCGCGGCAGCCGCACGGTCGACCCGCCGATGGGAAACAGTCCTCGCCGGACCTCGAAGAGGCCGAACGTCGCCGACTCGCCCGCGACCCGGATGTCGGTGCCCTGAAGGATCTCCGTGCCGCCGGCCACGCAGTACCCCTCGACGGCGGCGATGACCGGTTTGCGGGGGCGGTGGTGGCGCAGCATCGCCTTCCAGTGCAGGTCGGGGTCGGACCGCAGCCGGTCCCGGTACCGCTCGCCCGCCATCCCCTCGCCCGCGAGGGCCTTGAGGTCCATGCCCGCGCAGAACTCGCCGCCCGCGCCCGTCAGCACGATCGAACGGATGCCGTCGTCCTCGTCGGCGGCCAGCCACCCGTCGTGGAGGCCGACGAGCATGGGCAGCGAGAGGGCGTTCTTCGCTTCGGGCCTGTTGAGCGTGAGGACCAGTGTGGCGCCCGCGCGCCGCACGGAGAGGTGTTCCGTCCCGTCCGCGACGTCCATGTGTCGTGCTCCCTCCCTCGACGGCCGCCGAACGGCCGGCCTGTCGCTCCGGACCTGGAACAGGTTGCAGTAGGCGGGGAGCCAGTTCAATAGTTTTCTGACACTCAGTCAGTTTCCTTTGCGGCGACCCTTCCCACTTGCCAGTGCCTCTGCTCTGATGACCGCCAAGCCGGACGTCGTGCGCGACGTCGCCGGGGACCCCGGGGGCAGGAGGAGTGCGGTGGAGTACAACCTTGCCGACCTTTTCGAGTCGGTCGTCGACGTGGTCCCGGGCCGCGAGGCGCTCGTCTACATCGACCACCCCGGCACGGGCGCGGTGCGCCGGCTGACCTACGCCGAGCTGGACGCGTCCGCCAACCGCATCGCGCACCACCTGATCGGCGGCGGCCTCCGACCCGGCGAGCACCTGGGCCTGCACCTGTACAACGGCGTCGAGTACCTCCAGACGGTCCTCGCCTGCCTCAAGGCGCGCCTGGTCCCGGTCAACGTCAACTACCGTTACGTCGAGGAGGAGTTGGCCTACCTCTACCGCGACGCGGATCTCGCGGCGCTGGTCTTCGACGCCGAGTTCACCGAGCGCGTCGCGGCGGCGCTGCCCCGTGCGGAACGGCTGCGGCACCTGATCCGGGTGGGGGCGCCGCCGACGGGCGCCCCGGAGCTCGACGCCGTGCCCTTCGAGGAGGCGGAGGCAGCGGGCTCCCCGGAGCGCGGCTTCGGGCCGCGCTCGGCCGACGACCTGTTCATCATCTACACCGGCGGCACGACGGGCATGCCGAAGGGCGTGATGTGGCGCCAGGAGGACCTGTTCTTCGCGGGGCTCTTCGGCGGCGAACCGGCGGGCGAGCCGGTGAAGCGCCCCGAGGAGCTGGCAGAGCGCGTGGCGGCGGGCGCCCCCGGCCTCACCTTCTTCCCGGCTCCGCCGTTGATGCACGGCACGTCGACGCTGACGTCGTTCATCGCCTTCAACTACGGCCAGCGCGTGGCCCTGCACCGCAAGTACGTGCCCGAGGAGGTGCTCCGCACCATCGAGCGGGAGAGGGTGTCGAGCGTGTCGCTGGTGGGCGACGCGATGCTCAGGCCGCTCATCGACGCGCTGCGCGGACCGCTCCGGGGGACCGATCTGTCCTCCCTGTTCAGCGTCTCCTCATCCGGCGCGATCATGTCGGAGACGGTGCGTGCCCAGTTCCGGGAACTGGTGCCGAACGCACTGCTCCTCAACAACTTCGGTTCCTCCGAGTCCGGCTCCAACGGCAGGGCCACGGACGACTCGGGCCCGGAGAAGGGCTTCCGCCTGGAGGTCAACGCGCGTACGCGGGTGGTGGACCCGGCCACCCACGAACCGGTCCCGGTGGGCGAGCCGGGCCGCCTCGCCCAGCGCGGCCACGTGCCCCTCGGCTACTACAACGACCCCGCGAAAACCGCCGAGACCTTCTTCCAGAAGGGCGGCGAACGCTGGGTGCTGCTCGGTGACATGGCGACCGTCGACGAGGAGGGCGTCGTCACCGTCCTCGGCCGCGGCTCGCAGTGCATCAACACCGGTGGCGAGAAGGTGTATCCGGAGGAGGTCGAGCAGGCCCTCAAGTCCCATCCGGACGTGTACGACGCGCTGGTCGCCGGGGTGCCCGACGACCGGTGGGGCTCACGGGTCACGGCGGTCGTCCAACTCCGCGCCGACGCACCCCCGTTGGATCTGGAGAGCGTCCAGTCCCACTGCCGTGCGCTGCTCGCAGGTTACAAGATCCCGCGCGCGGTGGTCTTCACCGACCACATCCAGCGCTCGCCGAGCGGCAAGGCGGACTACCGGTGGGCGAAGGCGGTCGCGGCCGACGGGTAGCAGCGGCCGGAAGCCAGAGGGCAGGGCGCGGCGTTCAGGCCACCCAGTGCGGCCGCCGGGCCGCGGCCACCGTCGGGAGCCCTGCGGCGAGCGTGGCCGCCAGCCGGCTCACGGCCTCGCGCAGGGTGTCGCCGGGCAGGGTGTACGGGATGCGGAGCCGCTGCTCGAAGAGGCCCGGTTCGGTGGCGAAGTGGCCCCCGCCCTCGATCCGCACCCCGTGGTGGAGCGCCCGTTCCGCCAGCGCGGCGGCGACCGGCTCCCCGAGGTCGACCCAGAACGACAGCCCGCCGGGCGGGAGTTGCCAGGTCCAGCGCGGCAGCTTCGCGGCCAGGGCGGCGGCCAGTGCGTCCCGCTGACCGCGCAGCCTCTCCAGCCGGTCCGCCGTCAGCTCGTCGGCCCGGTCGAGGAGGTCGAGGGCGAGGAGCTGGTCGAGGACGGAGCCGCCCATGTCGGTGGCGACGCGCTGCCCGGCCAGTTCGGTGACGAGCCGCGCGGGCGCGCGCAGCCAGCCGACCCGCAGACCGGCCCAGTGCGTCTTGCTCATCGAGCCGACGGTGACGACCTGGCCCGCTTCGCCGGGAGCCGCATGGGAGGCGAACGGCGCGGGCGCGGGGACATCGAGGGGGAGTTCGGCGAGCGTCTCGTCGACGACGAGCCAGGCACCGGAGCGCCGGGCCGCCCGCAGGACGCGAGCCCGCTCGCCCTCGGGCAGGAGGTGACCGGTCGGATTGTGGAAGTCGGGCACCAGGTAAGCCAGTCGGGGCAGCTGCCGGAAGGCCGACTCGACGACCTCGACGTCCCAGCCGTCGTCGGACACCGGCACCGCCACCGTACGCAGCCGGGCGCGCCGCAGGGCTTCCAGGGCGTTCGGGTACGAGGGGTTCTCGGTCAGGACGCGGTCCCCGGGGCGGCAGAGGAGCGCGACGACGAGGGTGAGGGCGTGCTGGGCGCCGGAGGTCACCAGGATCTGTTCCGGCACGGTGGGCAGACCCCGCCGCGTGAAGCGTTCGGCGATGGCCGCGCGCAGGTCGGGCAGGCCGTACGGGTGGTAGCCCGGGGTGCCCTCATGGTCGGCGAGCCGCGGGGTGACCCGCGCGAGGACGTCGGCGAGCGTGCCCGGCGGGAGCGTGGGCGCGGCCCTCGCGAGGTCGATCGCGGTGTCCTCGGCCGCGGTGAGCAGGCGCCGCACTCCGTTCGGGGCGCGACCCTCGGGCAGGGCGGTCCAGGTCCCGGCTCCCTGGCGGCTGCGCGCGTAACCGCCCTCGCGCAGCAGGTCGTAGACGGCTGTGACAGTGGTCCTGCTGGTCCGCAGGGCGGCGGCCAGGTCGCGCTCGGCGGGCAGCCTGGTGTGCAGGGAGATCCGGCCGTCCAGGATGAGGGCGCTGATCGCCTGGGCGAGGTGGCGGTAGGCGGGGCGGGCACCGGCCGGGTCGGGCAGCAGGGCCGCGAGTTGCCGGCCACCCAGAGCGTCGACCACACCATTCTCCTCTGATTGGCCGTGTTTTCCGGGCCAATCAGACCACAGAGTGGCCGCCGGTGGCCCTGACACACATGTGGCCTGCCACGCCCCGCCCTCACCTCACCCCGGCCCCGGAGGCACCCAGCCATGCCGCAGGACATCACGTACGTCCCCCTGCGCGAGCGTCCGACGAGACGCCTGCCCCAACTCTTCCTCGGCCTCGCCCTCTACGGCTTCAGCCTGTCCGTCCTGGTCCGGGCGGCGCTGGGCGTCAACCCCTGGAGCGTCCTGTACGAGGGTCTCGGCCGGTGCACGTCGCTCAGTTTCGGCACGGTCAGCGCTGTCGTGGGAGTGCTCGTCCTGCTGGCGTGGATTCCGCTGGCGCAACGGCCGACCTTCGGCACCGTCGCCAACATCGCCGTGCTGGCCGTCTCCGCCGACCTGGGTCTCGCGCTCCTCCCCGAGCGCCTCGGTCTGCCCGCCCGGATCGCCCTGCTACTGGTCGGGGTGCTCCTGAACGGGCTGGCCGTCGCCGTCTACGTCGGCGCGCGCCTCGGCCCCGGCCCCAGGGACGGCCTGATGACGGGCCTGTCCGCCGCCACGGGGCTCTCCCTGCGCCGGGTCCGTACGCTCATCGAGGTCGCGGTGCTGGTCGTGGGGTCGCTGTTGGGCGGGACCGTCGGCGTCGGCACGGTCCTCTACGCGCTCGCGGTGGGCCCCCTCACGCAGTTCTTCATGCCGCGGTTCGCCTACGTGCGGGGCTCAGGCGGCGCAGACGGACCGCAACGCCCGCGCCAAGGTCCGCGCGTGCAGGGCGTCGAGGCGGTCGGTGTGCCGGACATGCGCGGTGGCGGCGGTCAGGACTCCCCCGCAGTACGGCGCCGTCCGCGCGGCCGCTGAGGCGGCGATGCCCCGTACCAGTTCCCCGTTGATCCGGTTGATCTCCTCGCGCACCTCGGCGAGGTCGGGCCGCTCCCGTGGCGCCGAGGACGGGTCGGCGTCCCACCGCCGGAACAATTCCCGCTGCACGGCCTTGCTGGCCTCGATCTGGTCCCGGAAGATGCGCACCGCGGCCTGCGGGTCGGCGCCGGCCTCCCGCGCCGCCCGGGCCACCGTGTCCAGGACCTGCTTCTCGCGGGCCGGGTCGTCGATGGGGCCGCCCGTGCCGTACTTGGCGGCGGCCACGAGGTCGGCCGTGGCCAGGCGCCGCGCGGACAGGTGGGCGAGCGGGTGCAGCCGGGCGTACGGCCCGTGGGAGGCGGCGGGCGTCTCGGCGTTCGTCCGTACGGGCGCGGCGACTGCTGCGGCGTTCCCGGCGAACAGGGCGGCGGCCGTGACGACGGCGGTCAGAACACGGCCTCCGGCCGAGGTGAGTTGCACGAGACGTTCCCCTTGCCGATCACTACTGATCATTACTGACCGTTTCCGTTGATCAATGCGGTCGCTGGCCGAACTCTGCTTCTGGTTATGGGGTTGCTGCGTCGCCACGGACGACGTGGACACCCTGCACGCCGCGTTCCGCACCGGACTCAAGGCCGCCTACGGCAAGATCCCGAGCCGGGGCCTGCCGCGGATCGGGCCCATCAAGGACACGTCGTACGGCGCGCGGCAGTTCCTGATGAGCGATCCGGGCGGCAACTGCGTCCGGGTCGCCGAGAAGATCAGCGAGAACCAGCACCACCGGCCCGCCCCGAAGGAGACGTTCGCGCGGGCCTTGCACTACGCCGCCATCTTCACCCACCCGCGCGAGGACCCGGGCGGTGCCGCGCGGATCATCGACCGGGTACTCGGCCTGGAGGACGAACGCCCGACACCGTTCCAGGAAGCCCGGCTCCTGCTGCTGCGCGCCGAAGCAGCGCACCAGCTGGGCGACGACGCCACGGCGGAGCACATGCTGAACACGGCCGCCGCGGTCCAGCTCACGGAAGAGCAGAGGGGTTCGGTGCGCGGCGACCTTGAACGGCTGACGGAGCTGCTGGCCTCGGGACAGCCGTGAAGGCGCCGTCCCGCGACCGCGTGAGCACGGCTCAGGCCGTGAGCAGCGCGCGCAGCCACTGGTCTTCGCGTTGCTCGATGTACTCCGTATCGCTGCGCCAGACCTCGCCGTGACCTTCGGCCCACAGCCTGGCCCAGGGCTGTGCGCCACGGGCGGCCTGGTCGCGCAGAAAGTCGTGCATGGAACGGGTGCGGCGCCCCAGCATCGGGACGAGCCGACGGCGTCCGGCTTCGTCGAGACCGTACGCATCGACGAATCCGCGCAGCCGGGTGGCCGCGTCGGGGCGCTGCCACGCGGGATCGGCGGACAGCGGAACGAACCCGTGCACCGCGTACGCGACGTCCCACAGACGGGAGCCAGGGCCTGCGCCGTCCCAGTCGATGAAGCCCCACTGATCATCCTCGGCCCCGGCCACGAGGTTCCAGGGAGCCAGGTCATGGTGGGCGATGATGTCACCGCCCTCGGCGGGGATGAGCCCCTGCCAGCGCGCGTCGGGCGGCGGTGTGAAGTTCTGGACGGCGTCGTGGAAGTCGCGGATCAGCCGGGCCACGCGGGCGAGTTGTCCGGCGGGTTCCAGCAGCGAGAACCGGTCGGGCCAGACCGCGTGTCCTGGCATGAAGGTCAGGACCTCGCGCCCCTTGTCGTCGATGCCCAGGGGGCGGGGCGCCGCGTGGAACCCCACCTCGTGCAGGTGCGTGAGCAGGGCATGGACCGCAGGGGTCCACGGCCCGGCGGGGCGGCGGACGGTGTCGCCCACCCGGACGACGCCCTCGTTGACATTGCCACCGGCCAACGGCTGTTCCTCGTCGTGCTGCATCAGGCCAGTGTGCCGAAGCGGCCCAGGCGGCACCCGATTCGGCTGATACGCACGCTCATGGGGCGGTCAGGGATGTACTGCCGCCTGCCGGAAGCGGGACCGCTCACTTCGCCTCCGCCGTACGAGGTCGGCCGCCGCCTGCGGCCAGGCACGGTGGTCGAAGGTGAACCCGGCGTCCAGCAGCTGCCCGGGCACCACCCGACGGCTCTTGAGGAGGAGTTCGGTGTCGGAGCGGAGAACGAAGGCGCCGACTGCGGCCATCCACCGCGTCGCGGGCAGGCCGACCGGCATTCCGGAGGCTTGGCGCAGCACGCGCATGAACTCCCGTTGCGGCAGCGGACCGGGAGCCGCGAGATTGACCGGCCCGCTGATGTCGTCCCTGTCGATCAGGAACTCCACGGCGCGGACGAAGTCATGGTCGGAGATCCAGGACATGTACTGGGCGCCGCCCGCGACCGGCCCGCCGAGACCGAGCCGCGCCAGCCACCGCAGGTAGTCGAAGACGCCGCCGCGGTCAGGGCTCATCACCATCGCGGCGCGCAGGGCCACCTTGCGCGTCCGCGGCGTCGCGGCCCGCTCCTGCTCCCGCTCCCAGTTCCGCGCGATCTCGACGCTGTAGGCCCAGTAGCCGGGGACGCCGGGCTCGTCCCCGCCGATCACGCCGGTGGCCTCGTCGTTCGGCGCGTCGTAACGGTGGGCGTAGATGGTGGCGGTGCTCATCTGGAGCCAGACCCGGGGTGGCTTGCGGGCGGCGGCGATCGCCTCGCCCACGACGCGGGCGGAGTCCACGCGCGAGTCCATCATGGCGCGGAGGTTCTCGTCGGTGTAGCGGCAACTGACGCTGCGTCCCGCGAGATTGATCACGACATCGCTGCCGTCGATCGCCTCCGTCCAAGGGCCGAGCGTCCGGCCGTCCCACAGGACCTCGCCGACCCGCCCCGGGCGTCTGCTCAGCACCACGACCTCATGGCCCGCGGCGGTCAGCGCGCGGCGCAGCACGCCGCCCACCTGGCCGGTCCCTCCCGGCAGCACGATCTTCACTGGTCAGCCCCTCCCCGCGACGCCTGAGTCCGGCGTCGTACGGCGAGCGTACGACCTGCCCGTACGGACGCGGAGCCCGGCCCGGCCGGCAGCCAGGACCCGCGCGCGTACGAGGACGGCGGGACGCGGTGTGCGCGCCCGCGCCCGTCGCGATCACGGTGGCGGGGCCGCCGCCCCTAATCCTGCGCCAGGAACCCCGCCACCCGTCGCCTGAACCACTCCGGGTCGTCCAGCCACGGGAAGTGCCCGCCGCGCGGCTGCACCTGGCACACGCCACGCGGGAAGAGCCCCGCGAACTGTTCGGCGTGCGCGGGGTTCGGGCCGCCGTCCCACTCCCCCGCGAGGACCAGCACCGGCGCCGCCACGGCGGCCAGGGCCGCTCGCGTCGCGGGCGGGTCGAAGGCGCCCTCGGCGTAGAAGGCGGCCGCCGCCCGCGTGTTCTTCTCCGTGGCGCTCGCCGCGCGGTGCGCCCGTGCCCCGGCGTCCCAGCGTCCGTAGGCGAGGGGTGCGAGGGCGTCGCCCACCTCCGCGGGGTCGCGGCCCGCCTCGATCGCCTTGAGCGCGGCCTCGGCGGCCGGGTACCAGGCCTCGCCCCGCCGCAACGCCGCCGCCTCGCGGTGGTCCTCGCCGGTCACGGTCAGGCCGACGGAGTGGGTGGCCGGGGCGATGAGGACGAGCGTCCGGACGCGCTTCGGGTGGCGGGCCGCGTACAGCGTGGCGAGGTTGCCGGACGCCGAGTGCCCGAGCAGGTCGACCTGGTCGAGCCCCAGGTGCTCGCGCAACGCCTCGATGTCGTCGACGAGCCGGTCGCAGCGGTAGCCCGCCACGTCGTCCGGCACCGCGGAGTCGCCGGTGCCGCGCAGGTCGAGCAGGATCAGGCGGCGGTGCGCGGTGAGGCCGCCGAGGTCACCGAGGTAGGCGGAGGCACGCATGGGGCCGCCGGGCACGCAGAGCAGCGGCTCGCCCTCCCCCTTCTCGTGGTAGGCGAGCTTCGTCCCGTCGTACGCGCTGAATGCCGGCATGGGCGTGATCATCACATCCCGGGTCGGGCCCGGGCAATGTGCCACGGAGTCGGCGCGGGTGGCCCCGCCCAGCTCGAAGCGGGTGCGCGCGGTCCCTTGACGCCCACCGTCGGGGCTGGATTACTGACCTCGACGGAAGATCGACGACCGAATGATCGGTCGCCCGTTCGGGACGGGAGAACTCCTCATGACACGTATGCCGCCACAGCTGGACGCGGGGGAACGGCTCGGCCCCCGCGAACTCGGGGCGCTCCAGCTGGAACGCCTCCAGGACACCCTGCTGCACGCGTACGAGAACGTCCCGTTCTACCGGGCGGCGTTCGGCAAGGCGGGCCTGCGCCCCGACGACTGCCGTTCACTCGCCGACCTGGCGCGGTTCCCCTTCACCACCAAGGACGATCTGCGGGCCAACTACCCGTTCGGCATGTTCGCGGTGGAGCAGTCCGAGGTGCGCCGGCTGCACGCCTCCAGCGGCACGACCGGCCTGCCCACGGTCGTCGGTTACACCGAGCGCGACCTGTCCATGTGGGCGGACGTGGTGGCGCGTTCGATCCGCGCGGCGGGCGGCAGGCCGGGCGACAAGGTCCATGTGGCGTACGGATACGGCCTGTTCACCGGTGGTCTCGGCGCGCACTACGGTGCCGAGCGGCTCGGCTGCACGGTGATCCCCGCGTCGGGCGGGATGACGGCGCGGCAGGTACGGCTGATCCAGGACTTCCGCCCCGAGATCATCATGGTGACCCCGTCGTACATGCTCACGCTCCTGGAGGAGTTCGAACGGCAGGGCGTTGATCCGCGTACGACGTCCCTGCGAGTCGGCATCTTCGGCGCGGAGCCGTGGACGGAGGAGATGCGGCGCGAGATCGAGGAGCGCTTCGCGATCGACGCGGTGGACATATACGGGCTCTCGGAGGTGATCGGTCCGGGTGTCGCCCAGGAGTGCGTGGAGACCAAGGACGGGCTGCACATCTGGGAGGACCACTTCTATCCGGAGGTCGTGGACCCGCTCACGGGCGAGGTGCTGCCGGACGGCGAGCGCGGGGAGCTGGTGTTCACCTCGCTCACCAAGGAGGCGATGCCCGTGATCCGCTACCGCACACGGGACTTGACGCGTCTGCTGCCCGGCACGGCGCGCACCTTCCGGCGCATGGAGAAGGTGACCGGCCGCAGCGACGACATGGTGATCCTGCGGGGCGTCAACCTCTTCCCGACGCAGATCGAGGAGATCGTGCTGCGCACGGCGGGCCTCGCCCCGCACTTCCAGCTGCGCCTGACGCGCGAGGGCCGCATGGACGCCCTCACCGTCCGGGCGGAGGCGCGCGCCGACACCCCGCCCGAGCGGCGCGCGGCAGCGGCCCGGGAGATCGCGGCGGCGGTGAAGGACGGCATCGGCGTCTCGGTGGGCGTGGACATCGTGGACCCGGAGACGATCGAGCGCTCGGTGGGCAAGTTCAAGCGGATCGTGGACCTGCGGACGGCGTGAACAGGGAGCGGGTGGTCAGGGCTCGCCGAAGCGGTCCCGCAGCTCCCTCTTGAGGATCTTGCCGCTCGCGTTGCGCGGCAGCTCGTCCACGAACAGGACCCTTTTCGGGGCCTTGAAGGGGGCGAGGTGCTCGCGTGCGTGGGCGATGAGCCGGGCCTCGGTGAGCTGTTCGTCCGTGCGGACGACGACGGCGGTGACCGCCTCGATCCACCGGTCGTCCGGCAGTCCGATCACCGCGGCCTCCGCGACGCCCTCGTGCGCGTACAGCACGTCCTCGACCTGGCGCGAGGCGACCAGGACGCCACCGGAGTTGATGACGTCCTTGACCCGGTCGACGACGGTGAAGTAGCCGTCGGCGTCGCGCACGGCGAGGTCTCCGGAGTGGAACCAGCCGTCACGGAAGGCCGCCGCGGTCTCCTCGGGCTTGTCCCAGTAGCCGTCGCACAACTGCGGTGAGCGGTACACGACTTCGCCGCGGGCGCCGTCCGGCACCTCGCGCCCGTGTTCGTCGACGACGCGCGCCTCGACGAACAGGACGGGCCGCCCGCAGGAATCCAGGCGCCCTTCGTGCTCGTCGGGGCCGAGGACGGTGGCGAGCGGCCCGATCTCGCTCTGCCCGAAGCAGTTGTAGAAGCCGAGCCCGGGCAGCCGGGACCGCAACCGCTCCAGGACCGGCACGGGCATGATCGACGCGCCGTAGTACGCCTTGCGGAGCGCGCCCAGGTCGCGGGTGGTGAAGCCGGGGTGGTGCGAGAGGCCGATCCAGACGGTGGGCGGCGCGAAGAGGCTGTCGGCGCGGCCCGCCTCGACGAGGTCGAAGATCCGCTCGGCGTCGGGCGCGTCGAGGATGGTGTTCTCGGCGCCGACCGCCAGGTAGGGCAGGAGGAAGACGTGCATCTGCGCCGAGTGGTAGAGCGGCAGCGAGTGCAGGGGCTTGTCGCTCTCCTTGAGGTCCAGGGCGGTGATCGCGCTCGCGTAGGCGTGGACGAGGGCCCGATGCGACATCATCGCGCCCTTGGGCTCCGCGGTCGTGCCCGAGGTGTAGAGCAGCTGCGCCAGGCCGTCGCCGCGGGGGCCTTCGCCCTCGTACGCCGCTGATGTGGCGAGCCGGGCCAGGAGCGCGTCGCGCGTGTCGCGCAGGGGCAGGGCCGCCACCCCGGTGGGCAGGCGTGCGGCGAGGTCGGGGTCGGTGAGGACGAGTGAGCTGCCCGACTGGCGCAGGATGTACGCGAGGTCCTCGCCGGTCAGGTTCTGGTTGACCGGCACATGGACCAGGCCCGCCCGGGCGCAGGCGAGGAAGCCGATGAGGTAGGCGTCGGAGTTGTGGGCGTAGGCGCCGACCCGGTCGCCGGGGGCGAGTCCCTGGTCGCGCAGCACCCGGGCCGCGCGTGAGACGGCGTCGTCGAGTTCCCGTACGTCCACGACCGCTCGCCGTAGCGGAGCGCCGTGCTCCGTGGCGTGCGGCGCGCGCTGCGGCTGAGGACTCCGTCGACCGTGCTGTCGCGTACACCCGTCATGGCGTGATCCTCAGTCCCCGGGGCGGCCCGGTCAAGACGCGACACAGATCACATACCGCTTGGTACGCTCAACCGCCCCTTCCCTCAACGCTGTTGGGAGGCATACCTTGCGTATCCGTACGAGACGACTGGCCGCCGCCGGGGTCACCTTGCTGACCGCCGCGGCCCTGCTGCCGGCCGGCGCGGTGGCCGCGCCGCGCGACACCGGCCCCTCGGGCGGCGGTCTGCACGCCACCGTCCGCTACACGCAGTACGGCATCCCGCACATCCTCGCGAAGGACTACACGAACCTCGGCTTCGGCACCGGTTGGGCGCAGGCCGCCGACCAGGTGTGCACGCTCGCCGACGGCTATGTGACCGTGCGCGGTGAACGCTCGCGGTACTTCGGGCCCGACGCCGCGCCCGGCTCCGCCCTGTCGTCGGCGTCCACGAACCTCGGCAGCGACCTGTACTTCCGCGGTGTACGGGAGGCGGGGACGGTGGAGAAGCTGTTGCGGCAGCCCGCCCCGGCAGGACCCGGCCGCCAGGTGAAGGAGCTGATGCGCGGCTTCGCGGCGGGTTACAACGCCTGGCTGAAGCAGAACCGCGTCACCGACCCGGCCTGCGCCAAGGCCGCCTGGGTCCGCCCGATCACCGCCCTGGACGTGGCCCGGCAGGGCTTCGCCGTGCAGGTGCTCGGCGGGCAGGGACGCGCCATCGACGGCATCACGGGGGCCCGGCCACCGGGCGCCACGGGCAAGGAGCGCGGCCGTACGGCCGATCCGCACCGGGCGGCCCGGGCCGCCCGGGAGCTGTTCTCGGCGCAGGACGCCGACATGGGGTCCAACGCCGTCGCGTTCCACGGCCGGACCACCGCGAACGGCAAGGGGCTGCTGCTCGGCAACCCGCACTACCCCTGGCAGGGCGGACGCCGCTTCTGGCAGTCGCAGCAGACCATCCCCGGTGAACTGAACGTCTCCGGCGCCTCGTTGCTCGGCACCAGCGTGGTCAACATCGGCTTCAACGGCGACGTCGCGTGGAGCCACACCGTCGCCACGGGCGTCACCCTGAACCTGCACCAGCTCACGCTGGACCCGGCCGATCCGACCACCTACCTGGTGGACGGCAAGCCGCACAAGATGGTGAAGCGGACCGTCACGGTGCCGGTGAAGGACGGCGCCCCGGTCACCCGCACCCAGTGGTGGACCCGCTACGGCCCGGTCGTCACCGGCCTCGGCCCGCAGCTGCCCCTGCCCTGGTCCGCCACGACGGCGTACGCGCTGAACGACCCCAACGCCATGAACCTGCGCGGCAGCGACACCAACCTCGGCTTCGGCAAGGCCCGTTCCACGGCCGGCATCGTCAAGGCGCTGCGCGACACGCAGGGGCTGCCCTGGGTCAACACCGTCGCGGCGGACCGGCACGGGCACTCGCTGCTCACCCAGTCACAGGTGCTCCCCCGTATCACGGACGACCTCGCCGAGCGGTGCGGCACGGCCCTCGGCAAGGTCACCTACCCGGCGTCGGGCGTGGCCGTGCTGGACGGCTCGCGGAGCGCGTGCGCGCTCGGCTCCGACAAGGACGCGGTGCAGCCCGGCATCTTCGGGCCGTCGAGGATGCCGACGCTGAAGGACGCGCCATACGTGGAGAACTCCAACGACAGCGCCTGGCTGACCAACGCCGACCGGCCGATCACCGGCTACGAGCGGATCTTCGGCACGATCGGCACGCGGCGTTCCCTGCGCACGCGCGGCGCCGTCGAGGATGTGGCGGCGATGGCGGAGAAGGGCCGTCTGACGGTCGCCGATCTACAGCGTCAGCAGTTCGCCAACCGCGTCCCGGCGGCGGATCTCGCGGCGGACGACACGGCGAAGGCCTGCGCGGCACTGCCCGGCGCCACCGCGACCGGCAGTGACGGCAAGGCCGTCGACGTGCGCGAGGCCTGCGAGGTGCTGGCGCGCTGGGACCACCGGATGGACACCGGCAGCCGGGGCGCGCTCCTCTTCGACCGGTTCTGGCGCAGGCTGACGGCGGCCGTGCCGAGCGAGCGGCTGTGGAAGGTGCCGTTCTCGGCGGCCGACCCGGTGCGCACCCCGAACACCCTGGACACGTCGGCGCCGGGCTTCGCGACCACGCTGGCCGACGCGGTGGCCGAGCTGAGGGCGGCGGGGATCGCCCTGGACGCACCGCTGGGCGAGAACCAGTACGTCGTACGGAACGGCAAGCGCCTGCCCGTCCACGGCGGCACGGAAGCCCTCGGCGTCTGGAACAAGATCGAGGCGACCTGGGACGCGAAGGCCGGCTACACCGAGGTCGCACACGGTTCGAGCCACATCCAGGCGGTCGGCTGGGGCGAGGACCGCTGCCCGAAGGCGCGGACGCTGCTGACGTACTCCCAGTCCTCCAACCCGAACTCGCCCCATTACAGCGATCAGACGCGGCTGTACGCGAAGGAGCGCTGGGTGACGTCACGCTTCTGCGAGAAGGACATCCAGGGCGATCCCGCGCTGAAGGTGGTGCGGGTGCGCGAGCGCGGCTGAGGTCGCGGGCCGGGCACGTCGCGGTGCCCGGCCCGCTCCCCGCTCACACGGCGCGTTCGCGACCCTTCCAGTAGGGGTCGCGCAACCGGCGTTTGTAGAGCTTGCCGTTGGGGTCGCGGGGCATCGTCGCGATGAAGTCGACGCTCTTGGGCCGTTTGTATCCGGCGAGCCGCCGCTCGCAGTGGGTGAGGATCTCGGCGGCGAGCGCGTCGTCGGCGGTCCATCCCTCGGCGGCCTCGACGACCGCCTTGACCT
Source organism: Streptomyces huasconensis (assembly GCF_021028635.1). Taxonomy (NCBI): domain Bacteria; kingdom Bacillati; phylum Actinomycetota; class Actinomycetes; order Kitasatosporales; family Streptomycetaceae; genus Streptomyces; species Streptomyces huasconensis. The sequence continues at coordinate 7,813,451 of NZ_CP086119.1, read as the reverse complement.
CTTCGCCCCAGTCGTCGTGCGGGATGCCGAAGGCGGCGGCGTCGGCGACCGCCGGGTGGGTGAGCAGCGCCGATTCGATCTCCGCGGGGTAGATGTTCACCCCGCCCGAGATGATCATGTCGATCTTGCGGTCGCGCAGGAAGAGGTAGCCGTCCTCGTCGAGGAGGCCGAGGTCGCCGACGGTGAAGAAGTCGCCGATGCGGTTCTTCCTCGTCTTCGTCTCGTCCTTGTGGTACGAGAAGCCGCCGGTGGACATCTTCATGTAGACGGTGCCCAGCTCGCCGGGCGGCAGCCGGTTCCCGTCGTCGTCGAAGACCGCCAACTCGCTGATGGGCCAGGCCTTTCCGACCGTGCCGGGCTTCTTCAGCCAGTCCTGCGCGGTGGCGAAGGCGCCGCCGCCCTCACTGGCCGCGTAGTACTCCTCGACGCACTCGCCCCACCACTCGATCATCGCCCGCTTCACGTGGTCGGGGCAGGGCGCGGCGCCGTGGATGGCGTGCCGCATGGACGACACGTCGTACGCGGCCTTCGTCGCGTCGGGCAGGGCGAGCAGGCGGTGGAACTGGGTCGGCACCATGTGGGTGTGGGTGCACCGGTGCGCGTCGATGAGGCGGAGCATCTCCTCGGGTGTCCACTTGTCCATCATGACCAGCGGGTGGCCGATGTGCAGGGCGGCGCCCGCGAACTGGAGCACGGCGGTGTGGTAGAGCGGTGAGCAGACCAGGTGGACGTTGCCGTCGAAGGGCTTGATGCCGAAGATGCCGAGGAAGCCGCCGAGGTAGGACTCCTCGGGGAGCTTGCCGGACAGGGGGCGGCGGATGCCGCGCGGTCGGCCCGTGGTGCCGGAGGTGTAGTTCATGACCCAGCCGAGGGTGCGGTCGGCGGGGGCGGACTCCGGTTGCCGGTAGAGGAGTTGGGGGTAGGGGCGGAAGCCGGGCACGGGGCCGACGGCGTAGCGGTGGGTCGCCGGCAGGCCCGCCTCGTCGGCCGCGGTGATGGCCGCGGCGGCGAACCTCTCGTGTGCGATGAGCACCTTGGCTCCGGAGTCGGCGACGATCCAGGCGATCTCGGGGCCGACCAGGTGGTGGTTGACGGGGACGAGGTAGAGCCCGGCCTGGGCGGCGGCCAGGTAGGCGGTGAGGAACTCCACGCCGTTGGGCAGGACGACGGCGAACGCGTCACCGCGCTCCAGGCCCGCCGCCCGCAGTCCGTGCACCAACTGGTTGACGGCGCCGTGCAGTCGGCCGGCCGTCCACTCGGTGCCGTCGGGGGCGACGAGGACGGTCCGGCCGGGGTCGGCGGTGGCCTGTGCCCAGAAGCCGTTGGGAGGTGTACCGGCGGATGCGCTCACGACTGACTGCCCCTTCCCGCGATGCGGTTGACTCGGTCGACGGCCCGCTCGAAGCCGCGCGTCAGATCGTCGAAGACGGCCTGGACGCCGCGTTCGCTGTTCATCCGGCCGACGATCTGTCCGACCGGGGTGCCGAGCAGCTCCCCCACCTCGTACTTCTGGATACGGGACACCGCCTCGGCGACCAGGAGCCCCTGGAGCGGCATCGGCAGCGGTCCCGGGCCCCGCGGGTCGTCCCACGCGTCGGTCCACCGCGTCCGCAGCTGCCGTGCCGGTTTGCCGGTCAGGGCGCGGGAGCGGACCGTGTCCCCGGAGCCCGCGGCCAGCAGTTTCCGGGTGAGGGCGGGCGAGTGCAGGTCGGCCTCGGTGGTGGTGAGCCACAGGGAGCCGAGCCAGACGCCCTGCGCGCCGAGCGCCAGCGCGGCCGCGATCTGCTCGCCGCTGCCGATGCCCCCGGCGGCGAGGACCGGCAGCGGCGCGACCGCCTCGACGGCCTCGGGGGTCAGCACCATGGTGGCGATCTCGCCGGTGTGGCCGCCCGCCTCGTACCCCTGCGCGACGACGACGTCGATGCCGGCGTCCGCGTGTTTGCGGGCGTGGCGGGCGCTGCCTGCCAGGGCGGCGACGAGGACGCCCTGGGTGTGGGCGCGCTCGATCACGTCGGGCGGGGGTGAGCCGAGCGCGTTGGCGAGGAGGCTGATCGGGTAGTCGAAGGCGACGTCGAGCTGGTTGCGGGCGACCTCCTCCATCCAGCCGGTGATGCGCCAGCCGGACGCCTCGCCCTCGGCGAGTTCGGGCACGCCGTGCTCGGCGAGGGTCTCCTCGACGAACCGCCGGTGCCCTTCGGGGATCATCGCCTCGACGTCGGCCTCCGTGACGCCCTCGACCTTCTTGGCGGGCATGACGACGTCGAGGCCGTAGGGCCGGTCGTCGACGTGCTCCTGCATCCAGTCGAGGTCCCTGGCCAGTTCGTCCGGCGCCGTGTAGCGGACCGCGCCGAGCACCCCGAACCCGCCCGCCCTGCTGATGGCGGCGGCCACCGCGGGAAAGGGCGTGAAACCGAAGATGGCGTGCTCGACTCCCAGTCTCCTGCTCAACTCCGTCTGCATGGGCGCAGGATGCCGCAGCGGTCCGGACGAGGGAAGAGATTTCTGATGCCTCGTCAGATAAATTGCCCTGCGCATCTCTGACCGATCGGTCAGACTTCCCACCGAGCGGTTAGTGTGGGGGCTGCTCGTCTACTGAGGGAGGACTGCGACATGGAACGCACGACATGCTGTGTGGTGGGCGGCGGCCCGGCCGGCCTGATGCTCGGACTGCTGCTGGCCCGGGCCGGCGTCGAAGTGACGGTCCTGGAGAAGCACGGCGACTTCCTGCGCGACTTCCGCGGCGACACCGTGCATCCGTCGACTCTGCGCCTGCTCGACGAACTCGGCCTCGGCGAGCGCTTCGCCCGCCTCCCCGCGCAGAAGCTGCGGGAGATGCGGATGCGCATCGACGACACCACCGTCGTCGCCGGGGACCTGCGGCACATCCCCGGCCGGCACAAGTACATCGCGATGGTCCCGCAGTGGGACTTCCTGGATCTGCTGGCGCGCGAGGCCGCCACCGAGCCGTCCTTCACGCTGCGGATGCGGACGGCGGCGACCGGCCTGCTCACCGACGCCTCGGGCAGGGTCACGGGTGTGCGGTACCTGACCGACGACGGCACGTCCGGCGAGCTGACCGCGGATCTGACCGTGGCGTGCGACGGCCGCCGCTCCCTGGTCCGCGCCGCCGCGGGACTCACCCCGACCGCGTACGACGTGCCGATCGACGTCTGGCAGGTCAGGGTGCCCGCGCCGCCGGACGCCTCGAAGAGCGGCCGCGTCTTCCTCTCCCTACGCGACGGCCAGATCGCCGCCACCATGGACCGCGGGGAGTACTACCAGACCTCCTACCTCATCGAGAAGGGCGCCGACGCCGAACTGCGGGCCCACGGCATCGACTGGTTCCGCGACCGCCTCGGCGCGCTGCTCGGCTGGGACCGCGCGACGACCGCGGAGATCGGCTCCTGGGACGACGTGAAACTCCTGGAGGTCACCATGGACCGCCTGCCCCGCTGGTACACGCGGGGGCTGCTCTGCATCGGCGACGCCGCGCACACCATGTCGCCGGTCGGTGGCGTCGGCGTCAACCTCGCCGTGCAGGACGCCGTCGCGGCGGCCCGCGTCCTGGCCGGGCCGCTGCGGCGGGGCGACGTGGACGTACGCGACCTGGCGCGGGTCCAGAAGCGGCGCCTGCTGCCGACCGTGGTGACGCAGAAGCAGCAGCTCGCCGAGCACGAGATGCTGCTGAGGCCCGCCCTGGCGGGAACACTGCGCGGCGACCGGCTCCCCGTGCCGCTGCGGATGCTGCGCCGGGTACCCCCGCTGCGGACGGTGGCGGGCTATCTCGGCGGCGTGGGCGTGCGGCCCGAGCACGCGCCGCGGTTCGCCCGGCGCGGCCTCAGCCGGTGACCCGGTCCGCCTCCTCCCGCGTGAGGTCGGCGTAGAGGCGGAAGACGGCAGGCCGGGAGCCGCCGTCCTCCTCCCGGGCGCGCAGGGCGGCCCAGCAGCGGGCGACCAGCTCCCGGGCCTGCGCGCCGGGCCAGGGGCGGGGCAGCAGTTCGGGGGGCAGGAGCGGGTCGGGTTCCATGGCACGGCTCAGCTCGGCCGCCAGTTCGATGGCGAGGGTGAGGAGTTCGGCCGGGGCGAGCGCGGCGGAACCCGTGAGCCGCTTCAGGCGCGGGCGGGCGATCCGGGCGAGGCGGTGGTAGCGGTCGGCGATCTCGGGCAGGGGCCAGAGGGCGCGGGCCAGTTCGACGGGATCACGCGTCGCGCCCCTGCGCAGGTCCGTCGTGGTGAGGAGGGTGAGCGCGTCGTGCACGGCCATGCGGCGGGCCGCGTCCTCGACGTACGGCTCCCAGGCGTTGGCGCAGACGTACAGGCCGCCTTGGAGCGGGGAGCCGCCGAGGTGGAGGAGCGTCTCGCGCAAGGAGTCCCGTGCGGTGCGCGCGGATTCGGGGACCGCGAAGGCGGCCAGGTGCCAGACGCCGTCCCACGGCGCCTCACCGGCGTCCTGCCGAAACGCGTGCCGCAGGAAGTCCGCGTTCGGGGCGAGGGCGCGCACGGTGTCCTCGGTGGCGCGCAGCTCGGCCTTGCGGCCGCGGCCCTCGTGCGTGAACCGGCCCTCGGCGACCAGACGTTTGACGCAGAGCCTGACCTGTTGGTCGCTCATGCCGAGGGTGTTGGCCACGGTGTACAGCTCATCGGCGGCGACGGTGCCGTCCTCGCGGATCAGCGCGTGCACGAGCATGCGCGTGGGCACCTCGACCTGGTCCGCCTCTGCGCTCACCGCTCCACGGTTCCTTTCGTCACTCACGCCGCCTCTCCCGGGTCCAGGGTGCGGCGCATGGTGGTCACCGCGCCGAAGCCGAGCAGCCTCCGCAGGTAGGGCGTGCGTTCCGTCCGTACCGCCGTGAAGCCGCGACGCTCGTACAGGGCTCTGGCGCGCGGGTTGGTGTCGATCACGTCCAGTCTGATCTCCCGGCAGCCCGCCTCCGTCGCCAGGGCGGCCACTTCCCGGAGCAGGAGGCTGCCGACCCCGCGGCCCCGCATGCGCGCGTCCACGGCGATGCCGTCCATCACGAGTTGCCCGGGGGCCGGACTGCGCTCGAAGAGGGCGAGGAGCAGGAGCCGGGGCAGGCCCCGTATCCGACCGTACGCCCGCAGCACGGCGGCGGCCGATCCCCCGGTGAGGGAGCGCCCGTCGAGCTGGTAGCCGGCCAGGCCGACGAGTTCTCCGTCGAGCAGGGCGCACACCGCGCGCTCGGGATCGAGGTGGGCCGCGATGAAGGGCACCGCCTTGTCCGGGGGGTTCAGGGCGGGGCCAAGTTTACGGCCGAAGGCCTCCCAGTACAGCGCGGCCGCGCGGGGCTCGGCGCCCGCCGGGACGCCTCGCCGGACCGTGACCGATCCGCCGCCGCCCCCGCTTCCGCCCGCACCCGCGTACCCGCTCCTGTCCCTCTCGTCGGCTTCCATGACGCCGCCTCTCTCCCCGTGTCACCGGCGACGCACGTCGCCACCGGACTCCGTCGGCAGACTCGAAACTATCACTTCACTTACGGCCGTGGAAAGAGTGATAGTTTCCGTGCCCCGTAGCCGTAGACACTCCCAGGGGAGGCCCATCCGTGCGCCCACCGATCGCGTTCCGTCGGCGAGCACTCCGTATCGTCCTGTGGTCACTCGTCGCCGCTCTGATCCTCGCCGCGGGGCTCGGTGGCGTGGTGCTGTGGCAGCACTCGTACGCCATGGACGAGCGACGGGTGACGATCCGTCACGGGGGCCACACCCTGCACGGCGTGCTCACCACTCCGAGAGACGGCCGCGCGCGCCACGGCCTGGTCGTGTACGTCCACGGCGACGGGCCGGTCGACGCCACCCACGAGGACGGCTACAAACCCATGTGGGAGGCGAACGCCCGCGCCGGTTACGCCTCCCTCTCCTGGGACAAGCCCGGCGTCGCGGGCGCCCCCGGCGACTGGCTCGGGCAGTCCATGGCGGACCGGGCCGACGAGGTGGCCGCCGCCATCGCCTGGGCCCGCGCCAGACCGGACATCGACGGCCGGCGGATCGGGCTGTGGGGCGCGAGCCAGGCGGGCTGGGTCCTGCCGAAGGTCGCGGCGAAGACGCCGGTGAGCTTCGTCGTCGCCGTCTCACCCGCGGTCAACTGGCTCCGCCAGGGCCGCTACCACCTCCTCGCGCAGTTGCGGGCCGACGGCGCGTCCCGCGGTCGCGTGGCCGCCGAAGTGGCGGAGAGCGACGCCACCCGGCGGCTGTTGGAGCGCCGCGCGACCTTCGAGGAGTACGTGCGGGCGCGAGGCGGTGACGCCGACGGCATGACGGCCGCGCGCTGGGGCTTCATCTCCCGCAATTACCGCGCGGACGCGACAGGCGACCTGCGGTCCCTGCGGGGTGTACCGGTGCTGCTGGTCCTCGCGGGGCACGACCTCAACGTGGACACGGCCGACACGGAACGCGTCTACCGCAAGGTGCTCGCGGGCGGCGGCGCCCTCACCGTCGAGCACTATCCGGACGCGGCCCACTCCCTGGTCAAGCGGTCCGTCGAGCGGTCCGGCCCGAGGACCACGCTCACCGCGCTCTTCGCCCCTCGCGCGCTCTTCGCCGACGGGTTCCTGGACGACCAGCGGCTGTTCCTGCACGGCCTCAGCGGCCCCGAGCGGCCCTGAGCGGTTCAGCCGCGGCGCTCGACGGCGTACAGCGTGAACGTGACCAGTTCGTCCGCGGCGGCGTCGAGGTCGAGTTCCGGGTGGGCGAGCCACTGCCCGATCACCCCGTCGATCGCGCCGCCGATGGCGAGGGCGATGGTCGGCGGGTCGAACTCCCTGAAGACGTCCGCCTGTTGACCGGCGGCCAGGAGATCGGCGAGGGCGTTCCAGCGGCCCGCCGTGTCATGGCCGCCGGGGTTCTTGAGCCGGGTGCCCTCGGCGTCGTCGAGGAGCATCTCGGTGATGACACGCACGTGGCGGCGGTTGTCCCGCTGATAGCCGATCATCGCCCGGACGTAGGCGACGAGGGCCGCGCGCGGGTCCGGCGCCGCGGCCACCTTCTCGTTCACGTACGCGGTGAACCGTTCGACGACGTACGTGAGGGTGGCCCGGGCGAGATTGTCCTTGGACGTGAAGTGGTAGAGCACCGCGGCCTTGGAGAGGCCCGCGCGCTCGGCGATCGCCGCGAGTGACGTCGCCGGATACCCCTTGGCGGAGATCAGGTCGATCGTGCACTCGATGAGCTGACCGCGGCGGGCCTGTTCGATGAAGGTCGGGGTGCCGTCCCCGCGGCGGGAAGCCATCGTGGCGCCCCTCTCCTCGCTCGCGCCGGTGATCGACGTCCGACCGTACACCAGTGGCTACTGCCCCAGCGCGGCCATGGCGGCGTTGTGCCCCGGGATGCCGCTGACCCCGCCGCCGCGCACGGCGCCCGCCCCGCACAGCAGGACGTTCGGGTGCCGGGTCGCCACGCCCCACCGCCCGCTGCCCTCCTCGGCGTAGGGGAAGGCGAGGTCGCCGTGGAAGATGTGGCCGCCGGGCAGCCGCAGGTCCCGTTCCAGGTCGAGCGGCGTCTTCGCCTCGACGCAGGGGCGGCCCTCCGCGTCGAGCGCGAGGCAGTCGGCGAGCGGTTCGGCGAGGTGGGCGTCGAGCCGGGCGAGTGTCGCCGTCAGGAGGTCGGCGCGCACGGCCTCGTTGTCCCGGGCGAAGAGCCGGGCGGGTGTGTGCAGGCCGAAGAGGGTGAGGGTCTGGTGGCCGCGCTCGACGAGGTCGGGGGCGAGGACCGTCGGGTCGGTGAGCGAGTGGCAGTAGATCTCGGAGGGCGGCGCGGTGGGCACGGTGCCGTCGGCGGCCTGGGCGTAGGCCGCCGCCAGCTCCTCGTACCCCTCGGCGATGTGAAAGGTCCCGGCGAACGCCTCGTGCGGCTCGACGGACCTGTCGCGCAGCCTCGGCAGCCGCTTGAGCACCATGTTGACCTTGAACTGGGCGCCTTCGGCGGGCGCGGGCGGCTCCTCGCCGAGGAGGGCGGCGAGGGCCTGCGGGGAGGCGTTGACCAGGACGTGCCGGGCGGCGACGGTCCGCTCACCGCGGTCGCCTTCGCGGTACGTGACCTCGCCGCGCCGCCCGTCGGTGTCGATCCGCGTCACCTCGCAGCCCGTCCGCAGCCGTGCGCCCGCGGCGCGCGCCGCGTCGGCGATGGCGTCGGTGAGGGCGCCCATCCCGCCGACCGGCACGTTCCAGTCGCCGGTGCCGCCGCCGATGACGTGGTAGAGGAAGCAGCGGTTCTGCCGCAGGGCCGGGTCGTGGGCGTCGGCGAAGGTGCCGATGAGGGCGTCGGTGAGGACGACTCCGCGCACGAGGTCGTCGGCGAAGCGCTCCTCGATCGCCGCGCCGATGGGCTCCTCGAAGAGGGTGCGCCAGGCGGTGGCGTCATCGACGCGGGCGCGCAGTTCGTCGCGGCTTGGCAAAGGTTCGGTGAGCGTGGGGAAGACGCGCCGGGCGACCTCGCCGGTCATGGCGTAGAAGGCGCGCCAGCTGTCGTACTCCCGGCTGCCCCCGGTGAGCCGCGCGAAGGCCTGCCGGGTGCGGGCCTCGCCGCCGCCGACGAGCAGACCGGTGGGGCGGCCCGCGCGTTCGGTCGGGGTGTACGAGGAGATGGTGCGCGTCCGCACCCTGAAGTCCAGGTCGAGATCCCGGACGATCTTCTTCGGCAGCAGGCTGACGAGGTACGAGTACCGGGACAGCCGCGCGTCGACCCCGGCGAAGGGCCGGCTGGACACAGCGGCGCCCCCGGTCCCGCCCAGCCGCTCCAGAACCAGCACGGACCGCCCGGCGCGGGCGAGGTAGGCGGCGGCGACGAGACCGTTGTGGCCACCACCGACGATGACGGCGTCGTACGCATCGCGATCAGGCATGACTCTTCCTAGCACGGTTGTGCTGAGGGGGAACCCTTGCGTGCCGGGGCCGCCCCCGGCCGTTTCACAGCCCCCCGGAGGCCCGCTGCTGTCGCAGTGCCGCCACCCGGCGGTACAGCTCGACCGCCTCCGTGCCGCGGCCCAGTTGTTGCAGGCAGTGCGCTTCGTCGTTGCGGCTGGCGAGGGTGTCGGGGTGGTCGGGGCCGAGGACCTGCTCCCTGGCGGCCGCCACCCCGCGGTACTCGGTGAGGGCGTCGGACCAGCGGCCGAGCCAGCCGAGGCCGACGGCGACCTCGCGGCGGCTCACCAAAGTGTCGGGGTGGTCGGGGCCGAGGGCCCGTTCCCGCAGGGCGCACACGTCCCGCGCCTCCGCCAGGGCCTCCTCCCAGCGGCCCTGGCGGCCGAGGTTCACCCCGAGGCCGTGCCGGGCCCGCAGCGTCTCGGGGTCGGCGGGGCCGTTGACGCGCGTACGGTCGTCGATCAGGTCGCGGTACAGCTCCAGGGCCTCGGCGCTGCGGCCGAGCCTGCCGAGACTTATGCCGACCTCGTAGCGGGCGGCGAGCGTGTCGGGGTGGTCGGGGCCGAGCGCCCGCACCCGGGCGTCGGCGACTTCCCGGTACGTCTGCAGCGCCTCCGGCCAGCGGCCCAACTGGCCGAGCGCGTACGCCACTTCGTACCGCGTGACGAGGGTGTCGGGGTGGGCTGGGCCGAGCACCCGCGCCCGGGCCGCCGCCACCTGTTCCGCCAGCCGGTAGGAGTCCTCCAGGCGGCCGAGGCGGCTGAGGTTGTACGCGAGGTTGTGGCGGCAGCGCAGGGTGTCCGGGTGGTCGGGGCCCGCCGTGCGTTCCCGGACGGCGAGCACCGAGGTGTACATCTGGTGGGCCTCGAAGTGCCGCCCGAGCTGGCCCAGTACGTACGCCATCTCCTGGCGGGCGGCGAGCGTCTCCGGGTGCTCGGCGCCGAGGGAGCGCTCCCGGCCCTGGGCGACCCGGCCGTACTCGCGCAGCGCGTCGGCGGCGCGGCCGGTGCGGCTGAGGGTGAACGCGACCTCGTACCGGCTGGCGAGCGTGTCGGGGTGGTCGGGGCCGAGGGCGTGCTCGCGCTCGGCGGCGACCGCGCGGTGCACCTCGCCCGCCTCCTCCCAGCGCCCGAGCCGGCCGAGGCTGAGGCCCGCGTTGTGGCGGCCGGCGAGGGTGGCGACCAGCTCCGGCGGCGGTGTGGGCCGCTCGGGCCTGCGGGGCACCGCCGCCCGGCGCGCGTCGGTGCGCGGGACCCACTCACCGGTGAGGCCGGCCGCCGCGTCGGGCGGCGTGACCCGCAGCGCGGAGGCGCCGGTCGCCTTGTGGCCGGTGGTCATGCCGCGGGTCCAGGAGGGCAGGCGCGGCTCACCGGCGAACGGCTGTTCGGGGCGGCGCAGCGGAGGGGTGGCGACGCTCGGGACGTACGAGGGTGTGGCGCGGCCCCCGGCGATGCGGCGGCGCACCTCCCGCGCGTCCGGCGGCCGGTCGGCCGGCTCCTTGGCGAGCAGGTCGAGGACGACGTCCTCGAAGTAGGCGGGCAGTTCGGCGCGGTGGCTGCGCGGTGGCGCGGGCGCGGTGTCCCGGTGGCCGACGAGGACGGCCCAGGCGTCCTCCAGGTCGAAGGGCGGGGCCCCGGTGGCGATCTCGTAGAGCACGCAGCCGAAGGAGTACAGGTCGCTGCGCTGGTCGACGGGTTCGCCGCCGATCTGCTCGGGCGACATGTAGTGCGGGGTGCCCATGGCGATGCCGGTGCCGGTGAGGCGGGAGGTGAAGCCGATGTCGGCGCCGAGCCGGGCTATGCCGAAGTCGCATATCTTCACGGTGCCGTCGGAGAGCAGCATGATGTTGGCGGGCTTCAGGTCCCGGTGCACGATGCCCTGGTCGTGGGTGTACGCGAGGGCGGCGGCGACCTGGTCGGCGATCTCGACGACGTCGGCGACGGGCAGCGGGTGCTGTTTGTTGTCCTCCAGAAGCTGGCTGAGGTTGCGGCCCTCCAGAAGCTCCATCACCAGGTACAGCACGCCGTCGTGCTCGCCGAAGTCGTGGACGACGGTGACGCCGCGGTGCTGGAGCGCCGCCGCGACGCGCGCCTCGCGCCGGAAGCGCTCGCGCAGCACGCGCGTGAACGACTGGTCGTGCTGGGGCCCCATCGGCTTGAGGCACTTGACCGCCACGTGCCGCCCGAGCGACTCGTCACGTGCCCGCCACACCTCGCCCATGCCGCCGCGCCCGATCAGATCCAGGAGCCGGTAGCGGCTCTGGATCAGCCTGGTGTCCGCCATGTCGCGCTGTCGCCCCCGTCGCCTCGCTGCGCCCTCCCCGGCCCGTCCAGTATGGCGTCCCCCCTGTCGAGTTTGTACGGGGCCGGGCGGCTGCCGGGACCGAGGCGGGCCATGGCGCCGAGGATGTGCTTCGGCGGAAGTTGCCAGCGCACACGCGCGGGGACGGTGCGCAGGATGGTGCCGGTGCGGACCAGGCGACGGGTCACCACGGCGGCCGGTGGGGCGGTTCTGCCGTACAGCCGGTGGGCGTACGGCGGCAGGGAGGCATACGCCAGATCGGCCACGCGCCGCCACAGCAGGGCGCGCGCCGGGGTGAGCAGCGGGTGTGTGGGCGGCCTGCGGAGGAAGTCGTCGACGGCGCGGGCGTCGGGCCCGGCGGCGAGTTCGGGGCGGACCCGCGCGAAGTACGCGGCGAGTTCGGCCGTCGAGCCGGGGACCTGACCGGGGTCGAGGCCGACCAGCCGGGCGCTGCGGCGGTGTTCGTCGACGTACCGGTCGGCGAGCCCGTCCGGCATCCGGATGCCCGAGCGGCGTACGACATGGAGGTAGGAGTCGATCTCGGCGCAGTGCACCCAGAGCAGCAGCGGCGGTTCGTCGACGCCGTACCGCTCCCCCGTGTCCGGGTCGGTGGCCCCGAGCATCGCGTGGATCTTGCGGACGCGGGCGCCCGCCCTCTCGGCGGCCTCGGTGGTGCCGTAGGTGGTGGTGCCGACGAAGCGGGCGGTGCGCATCAGACGCCCCCAGGCGTCCTCGCGGAAGTCGGAATTTTGCATCACGCCGCGGACGGCTCGGGGGTGCAGGGCCTGGAGGTAGAGGGCGCGGATGCCGGCGACCCACATCATGGGGTCGGAGTGCACCTGCCAGGTCACGGACGCCGGCCCGAAGAGACCGGGGTCGGGCTCCTGCGCGGACTCGGGCATGGCGCGTCCCCTCTTGACGGGTGTCTCGTACACCAACGCGCATGGCGCGCGCGGAGTTCCCACGACGAGCCGGAAGTACGATCTTCCGGCTCGATCACCTGTCGCCCTTGCCCACCTGTCGCCCTTGAGGAAAGACCGCAGCGGCTCCATCCGGGAGAGCGCCGAGAAGTGCGCCTGCTGCCACCGCGGCACCGGGTACATCTGCACCGCGACCTTCTACACCGCCCAAGAGACCGACGGACGCTTCTGCCCCTGGTGCGTCGCCGACGGCTGCCGCCGCACGCTTCGAAGGCGAGTTCACCGCCTCAGCGGGCCAACGGCACCGTGATCTGCTTCAGCCACGCGCGGCGGCCGAAGTCACGGGCCTTGATGACGACGGAGTCCCTGTGCACCTCGACCTGGAGGCCCTGGTTGAAGGAGCCCTCGACGGCGACCTCGCCGCCCTTGCCGTCATCGCGGTAACCGGTCTGGATGGCGCCGGTGTTGACCACCGTGAACCCGCTGAGGTTGGCCGTGCCGGGCACGACGCGGCGTACCACCCAGTCGGACAGATCGAGGTCCCAGTGGGTGTGGCCGGAGAAGAGGAAGACGTCGGGGTGGCGGCCGAGCAGGTTCAGGAGGCGGTCGGCCTGGAGGTAGTCGCTCGCGTAGAGCTTGTTGCGGGTGCCGGAGACGGTGTTGGGCAGCGGATGGTGGGTGACGACCATGACCGGCCTGCGGCGGCGCGACCAGTACCGCAGGCGGTCCTCGAGCCACGCGAACTGCGCGTCGCTGAGCCAGACCTCGTCCCAGAGTTTCGCGTCGTGGTAGTGGGCGTAGCGCTCGGTGCCGAGGGTGAGGACCGGGACGGAGCCGAAGGAGGTCTCCGCGTGCACCGTGCCGCGCTCCGCGAACCGGTGGAAGCTGCGGAAGAGCGAGTCCTCGGTGGTCCCGTTGGGCCAGGTGTCCTGCGCCAGGGTGTCGGGGTCGCGCCATTTCGGCACGTAGAACTCGTGGTTGCCGATCGCCCAGGCCGTGTCGCGGGGGTGCGGGTGCCGCCCGAGTTCGGCGCGTACCTGCGCGTACTCGAAGTCGTAGCCGCGCGGCGTGATGTCGCCCGCGACGGCGAGGCCGGCGCTGCGCGGGTTGATCGCCGCGATGTCGTCCAGGGCCCGGCCGAAGTCCCGCAGGTCGCCCTGGATGTCGCTGATGACGTTGAACCGCACGACGTCCCGGCCGCCGCTTTCCTCGGCACGCGTGCCGGGGAGGGCGTGGGCCTGCGGGGCGACGGCGGCGGTCGCCAACGCGCCGCCGCTCGTCGCGAGAAGGGTTCTGCGGTCCATGCCTGGGCTCCAGTGGTGAGGTGCGGGGGTGTTCCGCCGCGAACCTCACGGGAGGGGGTGCCTTCCCCGTCACGTACGAGCGGCGTACGCGTGGAGAGAGCGTGAACACCTGACGCGCGCTGCCCGGTTCCCGTCGCCGCCCGCCCGAACCGCTGCCGCTGCTGACAGAGGCAAGGAAATGACAAAGGCAAGGAGAGTTGTCTCCTTGCCACTCTCAACTTATAGCGCACCGGGGGGCTTGCGGCAAGGCCCCGGTGGTGCCGCAGAATCATCGGCCGAAGCCCCCACCTGCGGAGATGAGGACACGACGTGCCCAGTGCAGTGCCAGCACGACAGAACACGGCAGCCGGCCCGGGAGGTGCCGCGAGGAGCGGGCAGGACGTGGCGGATCTCCACGAGCGGTACGTGGTGGACCTCCGGGACATCGAAGAGACGCGGATCGCGGTGGTCGGCGGCAAGGCCGCACACCTGGGCGGGCTGTCACGGATCGAGGGCATCCGCGTGCCGGACGGCTTCTGCGTGACGACGGACGCCTTCCGGCGGGCCATGGCGGACGTACCGTCGCTCGACGACCGGCTCGACTGGTTGTCGCGCCTGGACCCGGACGACCAGGAGGGGCTCCGCACGCTGAGCGCGGAGGTCCGCCGGATCATCGAAGAGGCGCCCGTCCCGGACGCTCTCGCGGCGGCCGTCACCCGCGCCCTGGCCCGGTTCGGCGGACAAGAGGCCTACGCCGTACGGTCCAGCGCGACGGCGGAGGATCTGCCGACGGCCTCCTTCGCGGGTCAGCAGGACACCTACCTGAACGTCGTGGGGGCGGCGGCGATCCTGCGGCACATCAGCCGGTGCTGGGCCTCGCTGTTCACCGAGCGGGCGGTGACGTACCGCCGGCGCAACGGCATCGACCACCGGGTGGTCCACATGGCCGTGGTCGTGCAGCGGATGGTCCTCCCGCGGGCGGCCGGCGTCCTGTTCACGGCCGACCCGGTCACGGGTGAGCGCGAGGTGGCCACCGTGGACGCCGGCTTCGGCCTGGGCGAGGCCCTGGTCTCCGGTCTGGTGAACCCGGATGTCTACAAGGTGCGGCGCGGCGAGGTCGTCGACAGGAAGATCGCCGCCAAGCAGCGTGCCGTACAGGCGCTGCCGGGCGGTGGTACGCGGGACGTGGCCGTCGACGCGCGGCGGCAGGAGGAGCCGGCGCTGACGGATGCCCAGGTCGTGGAGCTCGTACGGCTCGGGCGGCGGATCGAAGCAGACTTCGGGCGGCCGCAGGACATCGAGTGGTGTCTGGCCGATGACGGCTTCCACATCGTCCAGAGCCGGCCGATCACCACGCTGTTCCCCGTTCCGGAGGCCGACGACGAGGAGAACCACGTCTACGTCTCTGTCGGTCACCAGCAGATGATGACCGACCCGATGAAGCCGCTGGGGCTCTCCATGTGGCAGCTGACGGCCATGGTCCCGATGCGGGCCGCAGGCGGCCGGCTGTTCGTCGACGTCACCCGGCGCCTGGCCTCGCCCGCGAGTCGCCCCGCCCTGCTGGACGTGGTGGGGAGAGCCGATCCGCTGACCAGGGACGCGCTGGAGACCGTCCTCGACCGCGAGGACTTCGTCCCGTCCCTCCCGGACGACGGGCCCGCCGGTCCGCCCGCCGGCGGCGCCCCCGCCCCTGTCGCCACCGATCCGGCCGTCGTCACCGAACTGATCGAGCGCAGTCGTGCCTCCCTCGCCGCCCTGGAGCGCGGCATCCGGGGCCTGACCGGGCCGGCGCTCTTCGACTTCCTGCTGGAGGCCTTCGAAGAGCACCGTCGCGTCCTCGGCGACCCGCTGAACATGCGGGCGATCATGGCGGGCATGGACGCCACGTGGTGGCTCAACGACAAGCTGCTGGAGTGGCTGGGCGAGAAGAACGCGGCCGACACGCTCACGCTGTCCGCCCCGGGCAACGTCACGTCGGAGATGGGGCTCGCGCTGCTCGATGTCGCGGACGCGGTCCGCCCGCATCCGGAAGTGGTGGCGTACCTCGAGGGCGTCGAGGACGACGGCTTCCTGGACGGCCTCGCGAAGCTCCCGGGCGGGAGCGAGGCACGCGACGCCATCGAGGCCTACCTCGACCGGTACGGCATGCGCTGCGTCGGCGAGATCGACATCACCAGGCCGCGGTGGCGCGAGCACCCCACGGCGCTCGTGCCCGTGATCCTCGACAACGTACGGAACTTCGGTCCGGGCGCGGCCGAGCGGCGCTTCGAGCAAGGCCGCCAGGAGGCCCTGCGGAAGGAGGAAGACGTCCTGACGCGCCTGCGGGCCCTGCCGGACGGGGAGCGGAAGGCCGACGAGACGAAACGGATGATCGACCGGGTGCGGACCTTCATCGGGTACCGGGAGTACCCCAAGTACGACATCGTCTGCCGCTCCTTCGTCTACAAGCGGGCCCTGCTGGCGGAGGCCGAGCGCCTCGTGCGGGCCGGCGTGCTCGCCGAGAAGGAGGACTCCTTCTACCTCACGTTCCAGGAGTTGCACGACGTCGTGCGCTCCGGGCGGGTGGACGAGCGGGTCATCCAGGAGCGCAAGGACGCGTTCCGCACGTATCAGACGCTCACCCCGCCCCGCGTGCTCACGTCGGACGGCGAGGCCCTCTCCGGGTCGTACCGGCGGGACGACGTGCCGGACGGTGCCCTGGTCGGCCTGCCGGTCTCCGTCGGGACCGTCGAGGGCAGGGCCCGCGTGGTCCTCGACATGGCGGACGCCGATCTGGAGCCGGACGACATCCTGGTCACGGCCTTCACCGACCCCAGTTGGTCACCCCTGTTCGTCGCGATCAAGGGCCTGGTGACGGAGGTGGGCGGCGTGATGACGCACGGCGCGGTGATCGCCCGTGAGTACGGGTTGCCGGCCGTCGTCGGGGTGGAGCAGGCGACGCGGCTGATCCGCGACGGGCAGCGAATCCGCGTGCACGGAACCGACGGGTACGTCGAGATCCTGTCCTGACCGGCCCTGGGGGGCGCGGGCGGCGGTCACCACGGGTCAGCGGCGGACGCGAGGCATGCCCAGGCCGATCCAGGAGATGATCTCGCGCTGGATCTCGTTGTTGCCGCCGCCGAAGGTGAAGATCACGGCGGAGCGGTAGCCGCGCTCCAGGTCGCCGCGGAGGACCGCGCCCGCCGAGCCCTCCTTCAGGGCGCCCGCCGCGCCGACGACCTCCATGAGCCAGGCGTACGCGTCCCTGCGCGCCTCGGAGCCGTAGACCTTGACGGCGGAGGCGTCCTGGGGGGTGAGGGTGCCTTCCTGGACGGCGTTCACCATCTGCCAGTTGAGGAGCTTCATCGCGTCGAGCCGGGCGTGCGTCCTCGCCAGGCTCCGGCGGACCCAGGCGAGGTCGATGACGCGGCGGCCGTCGGTGAGCTTGGTGTCCATGGCCCAGCGCTGTACGTCGTGCAGGGCGCGGATGGCCGTGGTGCCGTGGGCGGCGAGGGTGACGCGTTCGTGGTTGAGCTGGTTGGTGATCAGCCGCCAGCCCTTGTTCTCCTCGCCGACGCGGCGGGAGACCGGGACGCGGATGTTCTCGTAGTAGCTGGCGGTGGTGTCGTGCGAGGCGAGGGTGTTGATGAGGGTGCAGGAGTAGCCGGGGTCGCTGGTGGGGACGAGGAGCATCGTGATGCCCTTGTGGAGCGGGACGCCGTCCTCGGGGGCGGCGGTGCGGACGGCGAGCCAGACCCAGTCGGCGGTGTCGCCGTTGGTGGTCCAGATCTTCTGTCCGTTCACGACGTACTCGTCGCCCTCCCTGACCGCCTTGGTCTTGAGCGCGGCGAGGTCGGTGCCGGCGTCGGGTTCGCTGTAGCCGATGGCGAAGTCGAGTTCCCCGGAGAGGATCTTCGGCAGGAAGTAGCCCTTCTGCTCCGCCGTGCCGAACCGCATGATCGTGGGGCCGACGGTGTTGAGGGCCATGAGGGGCAGCGGGACGCCGGCCTGCGCGGCCTCGTCGAAGAAGATGAACTGCTCCATGGGCGTGAGGCCCCGCCCGCCGTACTCCTCGGGCCAGCCCACGCCGAGCCAGCCGTCCGTGCCCAGGCGGCGGATGGTCTCGCGGTAGAACCGCTTCCGGGCGGCGGGGTCGGCGTGGCGCGCGTGCACGTCGTCCGGCACCAGTTCGGCGAAGTACGCGCGCAGCTCGGTGCGCAGCTGCTGCTGCTCGGGCGTGTATTCGAGGTGCACGGCCCCTCCAGGCTCTGACTGGCTCGCTCGGCCCCGGACTTGACGGCTCGACGGCTGGACGGCGCACACAGTAGAACGCGTTGCAGAAATAGGGAATGCCGGTGACGCGAGCGGTGCACACGGCTGCGCTCTGCTCCCGGTTGCGAGTGAGGGTGTCGTGACCGTCACGAGGGCCGGACAGCACGCCCAGCGAGCAGGCGGCGGCACAAGGGAGCCCCGCCGCGACGGGGGAGACGCGGCGGGGCCCACCTTTCGAGTGCCCGCTCCGAAGCCGGTCACACGCATGGAGCGGCACCTCCTTGCGACCAGTTGCGGCGGCCCCGCCGCGCACGCGCCGCCCAGGGAGGCTTCTCCCCAGCTCAGCGGGGCGCGGGCCGGCGGGGCGCCTCATCGTCCGGCTCGTCGGGGTTACGTGAACCTCAGGCGTACGTCCGCCTCCCCCGCCGATGGGCGACCTCGCCCAGCACCACGTCCACGACGAGGAACGCCGCCAGCGGGATGCCGAGCAGTGGCACGAAGTAGCCGAGGACCGCGATCGCGGCCATCAGCGGGACCAGGATGTACGCCGGTACGTCCTGCCAGGCGCCACGTGCCATGGGGCGGCCGAAGGAGGAGCCGCGGCCGCGCTGCCACCACATGCGGTAGCCCCACACGATCAGCAGGATCAGGCCGAGCGCGAGCGCGGCGAGTGCGAGCTGGTTGACGACGCCGAAGAGCGAACCCGCGTGCGCGTCGATGCCCCAGCGCGTCAGCTTCGCCAGCACGGGATAGTCGTCGAACCGCAGGACATCGGTCACCTTGCCGTTCGCCGGGTCCACCGCGACCGAGTCCTGCTGCACGGGCCAGGTGCGCTGGATCCGCTTGACGACATACGCCGACGCCCCGGACGGTTCGACGGGCGGGACGATCTCCACCGGGTCCGAAAGCCCTTGGGCACGGGCGGACTTCAGGACCGCGTCGAGACCCACGTCGGCCGGGCGCTTGCCGCCATCGGAGCCCGGGGGCGCCGAGGTGCCCGCACCGCTCGCCCCGCCGTGCCCGGCGTGCTCCCCCGCGCCCTCCGGCCCCGGCTCCGCTCCCGGTGTGACGCTCGCCGTCACCGCGGGCGTGGTCTGACCGAGGGCCTCTCGGAGGTCGGCGACGCTCTGGCCCGCGTACGTCGACCAGGTCAACCCCGTCGCGGACAGGATGAACAGCCCGAGTGCCGTCCAGACGCCCACCGTGCCGTGCAGGGACAGTGTGCGGCGGCGGCCCGTGGTGTTCCGCACCTTGCGCTGCGCCCTGCGGCGCCCGTACCACAGGACGAGGCCGCCGCCGGCGATCACCCACAGCCAGCTGGCGGCGAGTTCGCTGTAGAGGCGGCCCGGCTCGCCGAGGTGCAGGTCGCGGTGGAGTTCGTCGATCCAGGTGCGCAGCGGCAGCGCGCCGGACGAGCCGTACTGCTCCAGGGCGCCGCGCACTTCGGCCGTGTACGGGTTCACGAAGACGGCGAGCGTGCGGTCGGGGTCGACGCCCGGCACGCCGGACAGCAGGACGCGCGTGGTGGCGCCCTCCTCCGGGGCGGGCCGGACCGCGCTGATCTCCCCCTCCGGGTGTGCCTCGCGGGCCGCGGCGACCTGCCGCTCCAGGGGCAGTTCGCGGCGGTCTTCCGCCACGGGCACGCGCAGTTCGTCGGCGTACACGTACTTCTCGACCTGGTACGAGCACGCGTACAGAAGGCCCGTCGTGGCGGCGACCAGGAGGAACGGCGCTATCAACAGCCCGGCGTAGAAGTGCAGCCGCAGCACCAGCGGACGCAGCGACGCCCAGCCGGACCGCTTGCCGACGGGCCGGGCCCGCGAGGCGAGGGGCGGCCGCGCGGGTTCGGGGGGCTGCCGTCCGTCGCCTTCGGCGAGGGTGGTGGGTTCGGCGGGCATGAGGCGTACTCCAGGATCGGTGGACCGTGGCCCGGCTGCGACCGGGCCGGTCCAGGAGTCGGCCCGCGCACCCGCCGAGTTCCCGCCGCCCTCTGTGACCTGCGCCACGGCGGCACGGCACCGTCGGCGGGGCAACCGCAAAGCCCCAAGACGCCACACGGAGCCATAGTGGCTCGCCATGGCGCCAAACATGTGCCATGCTGGCATCACAACGCTTCCCGCACCGGAGGAGACGCCATGTCGCACGATGCGTCGAACGACTTGTTACGCCTGCCCACCGCCCGCCGCGAAGGCTGCCCCTTCGACCCGCCCGAGGAGTTGACGCGGCTGTGCGAGGAACGGCCGCTCGCCCGACTGCGTTTTCCCGACGGGCACCTCGGATGGCTGGCCACCGGCCACTCCGTGGTCCGCGCGGTCCTGGGCGACCCCCGCTTCAGCTCGCGCTACGAACTCCTGCACCTGCCCTACGAATCCGAGTTCTCGGGGCCGCTCGGGCCCGCGCCGGTCGGCGACCTCACCGGGCTCGACGCCCCCGAGCACACCCGCTACCGACGGCTGCTCACCGGCAAGTTCACCGTGCGCCGCATGCGGCTGCTCACCGAACGCGTCGAGCGGATCACCGCCGACCACCTCGACGCCATGGAGCGCCAAGGACCGGCGCTCGACCTGGTGAAGGCGTACGCGCAGCCCATCCCGACCCTGATGATCTGCGAGCTGCTCGGAGTGCCGTACGCCGACCGGGACTTCTTCCGGCAGCAGACCGAGACGCTGATGACGCAGGGCATCGGCGAGGCGGAGCTGGCGGCCGCCATGACGGCCGGCCAGGAGTATGTGCACAAGCTGGTGCTCGCCAAGCGCGCCGAGCCCACCGACGACCTGCTGAGCGACCTGACCGGGACCGACCTCAGCGACGAAGAGCTGGCCGGGATCGGCAACTTCCTGTTGGGCGCGGGCCTGGACACCACCGCCAACATGATCGCGTACGGCGCCTTCGCGCTGCTGAGCCACCCGGACCAGCTCGCCGCCCTGCGGGACGATCCCGGCCTCGCCGAGTCAGCCGTCGAGGAGCTGATGCGCTATCTGACCATCGCGCAGACGGGGGCGCGGACCGCGCTGGAGGACGTCGAGCTGGCGGGGCAGTCGGTCAAGGCCGGCGAGACGGTCGTGGTCTCCATGGAGGCCGCCAACCGCGACCCGGCGCGCTTCCCCGACCCCGACCGCCTCGACCTGCGCCGCAAGGCCACCGGCCACGTCGGGTTCGGCCACGGCATCCACCAGTGCCTGGGCCAGCAGCTGGCCCGCGTCGAACTGCAGGTCGCCCTGCCCGCGCTGTTCACCCGGTTCCCGACGCTGCGGCTCGCCGCCGCGCCCGAGGACATCCCGCTGCGGACCGGCATGAGCATCTTCGGGGTGCAGGCCCTGCCCGTCACCTGGGGCGAGGAGTAGGCCCGGTGGAGCTGCGAGTCGACCGTGAGCGCTGCCTGAGCGCCGGCATGTGCGCGCTGACCGCCCCCGACGTGTTCGACCAGGACGCCGAGGACGGCAGGGTGCTGCTCCTCGACGCCGCACCGGAACCGGGCCCGCGGCGGGCAGCCGCCAGAGAGGCCGCCGAGGTGTGCCCGTCCGGAGCGGTCACGGTGGTCGAAGGCCCCTGAGAGGCGTGCCCTCGTCCGCCGCCGCGCAGGGGACGGCGGCGGACGGCGGGACGGGGCGGAGTCCGTCGCCGGTCAGGACAGCGTGCGGATCACCTCGCGCACCTGACCGGCGACGGACTCCGGCAGCGGCGCGTAGTTCAGGCGGGACAGCGGCTTCTGCCCCGCCTTGCTCGCGGTGTAGGTCAGGAACGACTTGAGGGCGGGCAGGGTCGCCTTCTGGTTCCCCTTGTCGCACACGATCTCGTAGGTGACCTGGACGATCGGGTACGCGCCCGGCGTCGGGGCGCCGTAGCGGAACTTCAGGGTCATGTCCTTGTCGCGGCCCACGACCCGCGCCGCCGCGATGGCGGCCGACGCCGACCTGGGCGTCGCCTCGACCGGGGCCGACGCGCCCGTGTCGATGCTGACGGTCTTGATGTGCCGGGCCCGCGCGAACGACAGCTCGAAGTAGCCGATCGCGCCGAAGCCGGAGGTGACCTCCGAGGCGACCCCGCTGGAGCCGCTCGCGGACGCGCCGCCCCTGCCGTGCCACGCCTTGCCCACCGGGTACCGCCAGACCTCGGGGGCCGCGCCCGCGAGGTACGCCTGGAAGTTCTGTGTGGTGCCGGAGTCGTCGGAGCGGTGGATGGGGCGGACCGGCATGGAGGGCAGTTCGGCGCCGGGGTTGAGCCGCTGGATCTCCGGGGCGTCCCAGGAGGTGATCCGCCGGTCGAAGATCTTGGCGAGGGTCGGGGCGTCGAGGACCAGGCCGTCGACGCCAGGCAGGTCGTACCCGATCGCGATGGGCCCGCCGACCATGGGCAGGTCGATGGCGCGGCCGCCCCGGCAGACGTCCTCGGAGAGGGCGACCTCCTCGGGCTTCAGCGCGCTGTCGGAGCCGCCGAACGCGGTGGCGCCCCGCAGGAACTGTGCGCCCCCGGCCCCGGAACCGATCGGGTTGTACGCGATCCGCACGCCCGGGCAGGCGCGTTGGTACTGCTTGATCCAGTACTTCATCGCGTTGTACTGGGCGCTCGACCCCGTGCCGGGGACCTTGCCGCCGCGCGCGCAGTCGAGCCCGGCGAGGGCGGCGGGCGCGGCGGAGGCGCGCTCCTCCCCGTCCCCTTCCCCGAGGCCCGCGACCCCGCAGCCCGCCAGGGCCAGCGCCAGCACGGCCGCGAGTGAGCCTGCCGCGAGCGTTCTACTGCCTTGGTACGTACGTCCTGGACGTGGGCGTTGCAACGTTGTCCCCTCGGGATACCGCGATCGGACCTCAGATGGTCGTCGATCAACGGTGACGGGGGGTGACGCGAGGGCGAACATCGGACGACGTACTGCCGTACGGGGATCAAGAGGTAGCCGCGCGGCGGCACTCGGTGACCGGAGCCGGGCGGGCCGCGCACGGGCAAGGCCCCGGGGACGACGTGCAGACGTCCCCGGGGCCCGTGTACGCGGCGATGCGCGTCAGTGCTTGCCGATGTCCTTGGCCTTCTCCTTGGCCTGGCGCGCGTCGCCCTTCATCCGGTCGGTGCGGCCTTCGGCGGCCAGGCGGTCGTTGCCCGTGGCGCGGCCCGCCGCTTCCTTGGCGGCGCCCTTGGCCTGCTCGGTCTTCGCCTTGGCCTTCTCGTCGGCGCTCATGTCCGCTCACGCTCCCTTGGCATCGACTGCATCTTGTTCTGATCTTCGTGTGACCGCTCATCCGCGGCTCAAACGTCTTGCCGGCGGGCATGTGGGGCGAGCCGTGGCGGGGGCCGGTCCGGCTCCTGCCTCGCGCGAGCGGCGCAGCCGGGCCGGGTGCCGGTGCCATCATGAATGGCGGCTTCCATCGGTGGCCGCCGGGGCGGCACGAGAGGGAGCGGGATCGTGGCTGCGGAACGGGGCGGGCGGGCGGAGTTCAGTCGCTTCGTCACACGGGATCTGGACGAGGCGCGCACCGTGCTCTCGCAGGCGTTCTGCGATCTGCGCCTGAGTGCGACGGGGCCGCCACGGGACTTTCGTACGAGCATGAACATGGTCGAGTTCGGAGCGCTGGCCGTCGGGGAGACGGGGCTCGGCACCGCCGTCGAGTTCCACGCGGCCGAGCTGGGTTCGTACCTCGTCGCCTGGACCCGCGCCGGCAGCTTCGACCTGCGCCAGGGCCGGTCGGTGAGGACGCTTGTCACTCCCGACCGGGCCGCCGTGTACGACCCCACGGCGGACAACTTCGTCGACACCCGGTCGGCCGAGTGCCGCATCTTCTCCGTGAACATCGACGTGGTGGCTCTCCACCGCCAGTTGGAGACCCTGCTCGGCCGGCCCGTGCACGGACGACTGTGCCTGGCGCCCACGCTCGACGTCTCGCGCGGTCCCGGCCGCAGCTGGGCGGGGCTCGCCCGGTGGATTCTGCAGGAGAAGGACGTGTCGCACGGGCTGCTGCGGCAGCCGATCTTCGCGCGGCGGTTCGAACAGACGCTGCTCGAAGGGCTGTTGCTCGCCGCCGACCACCCCTACCGGGCCCTGCTGGAGGAGCCCGCGCCCATGACGCGGCCCGCCGCGGTGAAGCGGGTCATGGATGCCGTGCAGGAGCGGCCGGCCGAGCCCTACGACGCGGCCCGGCTCGCCGAGATCGCCCATGTGGGCCTGCGCACTCTCCAGGAGGCGTTCCGCAGGAATCTCGGCATGTCCCCCATGGCGTACGTCCAGGAGGTCAGGCTGCAACGGGTGCGGCAGCAGCTGCGCGTCGCGGATTACGGCACGGTCACCGTCACGGAGGTGGCCTACCAGTGGGGGTTCGCGCACCTGGGCCGGTTCGCGCGGCGCTATCGGGCCCGGTTCGGCGAGTCCCCGTCGCAGACCCTGCGGGCCGGGTGAGCGCGGCGGCCACCCGGGGCCGGGCAGGTTCCCGCGTTTTGTGGACAGCGCCGCGTTGTGCGGAGCGCCCCGGCGCGCGGCGGCGGCGTACCTTCGCTTCGGCCGCGGCCGAGGGGGTGGGTGCACGGGAGATGAGCTGCGTCGGCGCCGTTCATCTCCCGGAATCGGCTCCCTCGGCGGCGGTTCCGGGCGGGCGACACCGGCTTGCATGGTCATGCATCATCATGCATACTCTTCCTATGTCCAAGGTCCTCACCTCCCTCCCCACCGGCGAGCGCGTCGGCATCGCCTTCTCCGGCGGTCTCGACACCTCCGTCGCCGTCGCCTGGATGCGCGACAAGGGCGCCGTCCCGTGCACGTACACCGCCGACATCGGCCAGTACGACGAGCCCGACATCGCGTCCGTGCCCGGCCGTGCCTCCGCGTACGGCGCCGAGATCACCCGTCTCGTCGACTGCCGTGCGGCGCTGGTCGAGGAAGGGCTCGCGGCCCTGGCCTGCGGCGCGTTCCACATCAAGTCGGGCGGCCGTCCGTACTTCAACACCACGCCGCTGGGGCGGGCCGTGACCGGCACCCTCCTGGTGCGCGCGATGCTCGAGGACGGCGTGCAGATCTGGGGCGACGGCTCCACGTTCAAGGGCAACGACATCGAGCGGTTCTACCGCTACGGCCTCCTCGCCAACCCGCACCTGCGGATCTACAAGCCCTGGCTGGACGCGGACTTCGTGACGGAACTCGGCGGCCGCAAGGAGATGTCCGAGTGGCTGCTCGCGCACGGGCTGCCCTACCGGGACTCGACGGAGAAGGCGTACTCCACGGACGCCAACATCTGGGGCGCCACGCACGAGGCGAAGACCCTGGAGCACCTCGACACCGGCGTCGAGACCGTCGACCCGATCATGGGCGTGCGGTTCTGGGACCCGGCGGTGGAGATCGACACCGAGGACGTCACCGTCGCCTTCGACCAGGGCCGCCCGGTCTCCATCAACGGCAAGGAGTTCGCCACCCCGGTCGACCTGGTCATGGAGGCCAACGCGATCGGCGGCCGCCACGGGCTCGGCATGTCGGACCAGATCGAGAACCGGATCATCGAGGCCAAGAGCCGGGGCATCTACGAGGCGCCCGGCATGGCGCTCCTCCACATCGTCTACGAGCGGCTCGTCAACGCGATCCACAACGAGGACACCATCGCCGCGTACTACAACGAGGGCCGGCGCCTCGGCCGCCTCCTCTACGAGGGCCGCTGGCTGGACCCGCAGGCGCTGATGGTGCGGGAGTCGCTCCAGCGCTGGGTCGGCGCGGCGGTCACCGGCGAGGTGACGCTGCGGCTGCGGCGCGGCGAGGACTACTCGATCCTCGACACGCAGGGGCCCGCGCTCAGCTACCACCCGGACAAGCTCTCCATGGAGCGGACCGAGGACTCGGCGTTCGGCCCGGTGGACCGGATCGGTCAGCTCACCATGCGCAACCTCGACATCGCGGACTCGCGCGCCCGCCTTGAGCAGTACGTGGGCCTCGGCCTGGTCGGCACCGCCCACCCGACGCCCATCGGCGCCGCGCAGGCGGCCTCGACGGGGCTGATCGGCGCCATGGACGCGGGCGGCGCCCAGGCGATCGCCTCGCGCGGCGAGACCGCGGACGAAGAGGCGATGCTGGACCGCGCCGCGATGGAGTCCGGCACGGACTGACACGCCCGGCGCCGGGTGCGGGTCACAGCGGGCCGGAGCCGAGGAGTTGGCCTCCGTCGACGACGAGGGTCTCCCCGGTGATCCAGCGCGCGCCGTCCCCGGCGAGGAACGCCACGGCCTCCCCCAGGTCCTCGGGCTCCCCGATGCGGCCCAGCGGGGTGGCCGCGGCGACCCGCGCCTCGTTCTCCTGCCAGAGCGCCTCGGCCAGCCGGGTCCGTACGACGCCGGGGGCGATGGCGTTGACGCGGACCTTCGGCGCCAGTTCCAGGGCGAGTTGCTTGGTGAGGTGGATGAGCGCGGCCTTGGAGACGTGGTAGACGCCGACGTCCTGGGCGACCGTGAACCCGCCGATGGAGGCGGTGTTGACGACCGACCCGCCGTGCTCCCCCATCCACGCCTTCACCGCGAGAGAGGTCCACAGGATCGGCGCCCACAGGTTGACGTCCATGGTCTTGGCGAACCGGGCGTGGTCCTGGTCGATGACGGGGCCGTACGCGGGGTTGGTGCCGGCGTTGTTGACCAGGACGTCGAACCGGCCGTACGTGGCCAGGGTGAACTCCACGCAGGCGCGCGCGGCGTCCTCGTCCGTGGCGTGGGCGCCGAACCCGACTACTCCGTCGCCCAGTTCAGTCGCCGCCTCCTCCGCACGCTCCTGGCTGCGCGAGGTGATCACAACGCGTGCGCCGTGGTCGCGCAGTGCGGCCGCGGCCGCGAGGCCGATGCCGCGCGAGGCGCCCGTGACGACGGCGACCCTGCCGTCGAGCGGGCCGCTCACCGCGCGTTCCGCTCGGTCTCGCGGCGGCGCAGCTCCCGCAGCGCGATGGTGCGCTTGTGCACCTCGTCGGGGCCGTCCGCGAGGCGCAGGGTGCGCAGGTGGGCGTACATGCTCGCGAGCGGGAAGTCGTCGCTGACGCCGGCGCCGCCGTGGACCTGGATGGCCCGGTCGATGACCTTGAGGGCCACCTCGGGCGCGGCGACCTTGATGGCGGCGATCTCCGTGCGGGCCTGCTTGTTGCCGACGGTGTCCATGAGGTGGGCGGCCTTGAGGGTCAGGAGCCTCGCCATGTCGATCTCGATGCGGGCCTCGGCGATCCAGTCCTGGATGTTGGCCCGGTCGGACAGGGGCGCGCCGAACGTCGTGCGGGACTGCGCGCGGTCGATCAGCAGGTCGAGGGCGCGCTCCGCCATGCCGATCGACCGCATGCAGTGGTGGATGCGGCCGGGGCCGAGGCGGGCCTGGCTGATCATGAAGCCGTCGCCCTCGCCCGCGAGCAGGGCGGTGCGCGGGACGCGTACGTCCTCGAAGAGCACCTCCGCGTGGCCCTCGCGGTCCTGGTAGCCGAAGACGGGCAGGCCGCGCAGGACGGTGACGCCCGGGGTGTCGAGCGGGACGACCATCATGCTCTGCTGCCGGTGGCTCGGCCCGTCCGGATCGGTCTTGCCCATCACGATGAGCACCCGGCAGTTCTTGTGCAGGGCGTTGGAGGTCCACCACTTGCGGCCGTTGAGGACGTAGTCGTCGCCGTCGCGCACCATCCGCATCTCGATGTTGCGGGCGTCGGAGCTGGCGACGGCGGGTTCGGTCATCGCGAACGCGGAGGCGATCTCACCGGCGAGCAGCGGCTTGAGCCACTTCTCCTTGTGCTCCTCGGTGCCGAAGAGGGTGAGGACCTCCATGTTGCCGGTGTCCGGGGCGTTGCAGTTGGTGGCCTCGGGGGCGAGGTGCGCGCTGCGGCCCATGATCTCGGCGAGCGGCGCGTACTCCAGGTTGGTCAGACCCGGGCCCCAGTCCGGGTGCGGATGGAAGAGGTTCCACAGGCCCCGCTCCCTCGCCTCGGCCTTGAGTTCCTCGAGGACCGGCGGATGGAAGTGCGGGTCGCCCGACTCCGTCATCTGCCTCTCGTACACAGCCTCGGCGGGGTAGATGTGCTCGTCCATGAAGGCGAGCAGTCTCTCCTGGTACTCCTTGGCCCTGTCGGTCACGTCGAACACGGATGTTCTCCCACGGTCTCGGTCGTGCTCTGAGGTCGTGCTCTGAGGGTGTACTGCTCGCCGACTCTGCGTCGTCACCGTATTTGAATCCGGATTCAGGTTCAAGACCTCGCGCACTTCGCGCTCCGCGGGTCGGAGCCGCCCTGTACAGTTGAATCCAACGTCAAGTTCAATACCTTCGACACGTCCTCCGCCCGCGCGGGTTCCTCGCGGGGGTGCCCGCGGACCTCAGGAGTTCTGCCCATGACGACACATGTGCCGGTCAGCGAATGGGAGCGCGTCGAGGCGCGCCGCGTCTCGACGGGCGGTGTCACGCTGCGGGTCTTCGACCACGGCGACGAGCGCCCGGGCAGGCCCCCGGTCGTGCTCTGCCACGGCTTTCCGGAGCTGGCGTTCTCCTGGCGGCATCAGGTCTTCGCGCTGGCGGACGCCGGCCACCGGGTCCTGGTGCCTGACATGCGGGGCTACGGCGGGAGTTCACGCCCCGCCGACATCGCGGCGTACGACATCCTGACGCTCTGCGCGGACCTGGCCGGGGTGCTCGACGACGTCGGCGCGGACGACGCCGTCTTCGTGGGGCACGACTGGGGTGCGAACGTGGTGTGGCACATGGCTCTGGAGCACCCCGAGCGGGTGCGGGCGGTGGCGGGGATGAGTGTGCCCGTGACGCCGCGGGCCCCCGCGCCGCCCCTGCCGATCCTGCGCTCACGCCTGGGGGACGACTTCTACATGGTGTGGTTCCAGGAGCCGGGCGTCGCGGACCGGGCGCTGAGCCGCAATGTGCGCAGGACGCTGGTCACCCGGGAGATCTACTCCGCCGAGTGGGCCGCCCGTCCCGACGAGCAGTTGCCTCCCCCGCCGTGGCTGAGCGAGCAGGAACTCGCGTACTACGTCGACGCGTTCGAGGCGACCGGGTTCACCGGCGGTCTCAACTACTACCGCAACCTGGACCGCAACTGGGCGCTCACCGAGCACCTGGAGGGCCGCGTCATCGCGCAGCCCTCGCTCTTCGTCACCGGCTCGAAGGACCCCGTCGCGCGGTTCATGCCGGCGGACGGGCTCGGCCGGATGCTCTCCGACCAGCGCGGGCACGTCGTCCTCGACGGCGCGGGGCACTGGATTCAGCAGGAGCGGGCCGAGGAGGTCAACGCCGCGCTCCTCGGCTTCCTCGCCGCGGTCGGCTGATAGCATCCGCTGCCACCGGTCATGACCCGGGTCACGACACGGCCCATGACACCGCCTATGACACGTTCGAACGACAGTGAATGGATCGCAGTGGCTGCCCAGGCCCCGGCCGCGGACGGCGGCCAGAAGCAACCGATCACGCCACGCAGCGCGCGCGGTGTCCGCACCCGCAACGCGCTGATCGCCGCCGCCCGTGAGGTCTTCGAACGCGACGGGTACCTGGACGCCCGGATCACCGACATCTCCAAGGCGGCACAGGTCGCCTCCGGGTCGTTCTACACGTACTTCAACAGCAAGGAAGAGATCTTCCGGGCGCTCGTCGAGCAGGTGCAGGAGGAGATGCTCCACCCGCATCTGCGCGAGCGCACCGGCATCACCGACACCCGCCGGCTCATCGACGCCTCCAACCGCGAGTACCTGCGGGCGTACAAGAAGAACGCCCGCCTGATGGCGCTGTTCGAGCAGGTCGCCCAGATCGACGAGCAGTTCATGGCGCTGCGCGTCGAGCGCGGCAACGCCTTCGCGCGGCGCAACGCCAAGCTGATCCGCGCCCTCCAGGAGAACGGCGAGGCCGACACGAGCCTCGATCCGCTGGTGACGGCGCACGCCCTGTCCGTGATGGTGAGCCGCATGGCCTACATGGTGTTCGTGCTGGGCCAGCGCATCCCGTACGAGCGGCTGGTCACGACGCTCAACAAGATCTGGGAGAACGGCCTGCGGCTCACGGACCCCGAGCGCCCCGAGGGTGTGACCGACGGGGCCTAGCAGTCCCGCGAGGACGCCAGCAGGTGGTCGCGGACGACGGCGACGTGCGGGTTGTCCGAGGAGCCGGGCCGCTGCACGAGGTAACCGGTGTTGATGGGCGGGTCCTCGGGGTCGTTCAGCAGGACCAGGTCCCCCGAGGCCAGCTCGTCGAGGCACAGGTACCGGGGCAGCACGCTGAAGCCGGCGCCGCCCGCCACCGCCGCCTTGACCGCGCGCAGGTCGGGCATGGTGACGGCGGGCTCGCACACCAGACGCTTGCCGAAGACATGGCGCCAGTAGCGGCGGACGATCGGCACGTCCTCGGCGTACGCCACCAGGGGCACGCCCCGCAGCGCGGCGGGCCCGAGTTCGGCGAGCCGCTCCGCCCCGCCGACGCGCTCCGCCCAGGAAGCCGCCGCGACCAGCACGAACTCCTCGTCGGCGAGAGGCACCCAGGTCAGTGTCCGGCCGCGGGGGCGGGTGGTGGCGACCACCAGGTCGTGGCGGCCGGTGCGCAGCTCGTCCAGGAGGTCGTCGGTCAGGCCCGTGGTGATCCGCAGCCGCACGCCCCGCTCCACGAGCGGCGCGAGGCCGGGCAGCACGCAGTGGGAGAGGAACTCCGCCGGACCCGCCAAATGGACGGGATCCGCCGTGCCGTCGCTGCCGTGGCCCGCGACCTCGGCCAGCGCGTCCAGGGGCTCGATGATCCGGGACGCCAGTTCGTCCGCGAAGGGCGCGGGGGCGGCGCCGCGCGGCAGCCGCTCGAACAGCTCCCGGTCCAGCTGCCGCTCCAGGGAGCGGATCTGCGCGGTGACCGTGGGCTGCGACAGGCCGAGGATGCGGGCGGCGGCCGTGAAGGACCCCGAGCGGTAGACGGCGAGGAAGGTGCGCAGCTGGTTGAGGTCTAGCGCCCCGGCTCCCGACTGCGGTGCGGCCGCCTCTCCCCCGCCGGCCTGTGACGTTCCCATACGGATGAGCCTAAGGCGCCCGGCGGGCGCGGGCTCGCGCCGGGTCGGCGGCGCTAGCCGACGAGTGGGGCGACCTCGCCCGTGACGAAGCGGATGAAGCCCTCCGGGTCCGGCTCGTCGGCGGTGGGCTGGAGGACGACGGTGTCGGCGCCCGCTTCGGCCAGGCGGCGCACGGCCGCCGCCACCGCTTCGGCGCTCCCGGCGACGCCGAGGTCCGCCGTCTCCTCCAGGCCGTCGCGCCGCAGTTCGGCGCGGAGGCGGGTCTCGGCGCCGGGGCCGGTAGCCGCGTGGAGGTAGACGACGACGGGGTGCGGCCGCTCGGGGCGGCCCGCCGCCTTCCTGCCCTCGTCGACGAGCCGCCGCGCGCGGCGTACGCCGTCCGGTGTGGTGCTCGCGTCCAGGACGGTGCCGTCCGCCGCCTCTCCGGTCAGCCGCACCGAACGGGGTCCGCGCGCGCCCGCGTAGACCGCGGGTGCCGAGGCGGGCGGCCAGTCGAGCGCGACGCCGTCGAGGCGGACGTACCGCCCCTCGGTCGTCACCCGCTCCCCCGCCAGCAGCGCCCGCATGGCGTCGAGGTGTTCGCGCAGGAGCGTCAGGGGTGAGGCGACGCGGGCGCCCACCTGGCCCATCCAGTCCTGCACGCCGTGGCCGACGCCGAGCATGACCCGGCCGGGGAAGAGCCGGTGCAGCGTGGCCGCCTCCATGGTGGTGAGGGCGGCGTTGCGCAGGGGCACGGGCAGCAGTCCCACGCCCACGCGCAGCCGCTCGGACCAGGCGAGGGCCGCGGCGGCGGTGGCGATGCCGCTCTCCAGGAAGCAGTCCTCCCAGAGCCACAGCTCCTGGAGACCGGCGTCGTCGGCCGCGCGCACCATGCCGCGCAGTCGCTCGGGCGGAAGCTGGGGGCGGAACACCAGGCCGAGAGCAGTCATGGCGCCTTCCTACCCCGTTCCTCGCGAAACGATCAACCACTTTTTCGCGCGGCGGCGCGAGGGCGGCCGGTCAGGCCTTGCAGCTCCTCGCTCCCACGTGCAGCGCGACGGCGGTGTTGTGGCCGAGCGTGGCGGTGAACCGCCCGGAGGAGTCGACGCTGACGCGCCTGCCGGACTGGACGTCGCAGTAGTCGCCCGCGGGCAGCGAGGTCTGGAAGGTGCGGGTCAGCGCGGAGCCCTCGTGGTTGATGGCCACATACGCCTTGTCGCCGCGGCCGAAGGCGATCTGGTTGCCGCCGTTGTCCCACCAGTGCGTGACGGCCTGGCCGCGCGCGGTGTTGCGGAAGGCGACCATGCCCGAGATCTCGCGCCAGGCGTGCTGGCACTTCCAGCCGTCGGAGTAACAGGCCTTCACCGTGCCGCCGTTGGGCGGCCCCGCGTCGCGGTCGGAGAACTCGTAGCCGGAGTGGACGTCGGGCGCGCCGTAGGGCCAGGCAAGCATGAAGACGTTGGCCAGGGTGTAGTTGGCGCCGTCCTTGTAGCTGAGCGTGTCGCCGCCGCGCTCGGTGTCGTGGTTGTCGACGAAGACGGCGGACTTCCCGGAGGGCAGGTACCCCCAGCCCTCGCCGTAGTTCTTGAGGTAGGCGAGCTTCTCGGCGGTGAAGACGCGCTTGAGGTCGCGGGCGTACCGGAACTCCTGGACGTCTCCGGTGCCGAGGTACTCGCTCGGGGAGACCGCCTCGCCCCCGCCGTGGATGGCTTCCTGCTTCCAGTGGACGCCCGGGTCCTTGAGCCGTGCCTTGATGGCGGCGAGGTCGGCCGCCGGCATGTGCTTGGCGGCGTCGATGCGGAAGCCGTCGACGCCGAGCGAGCGGAGGTCGTCGAGGTAGGCGGCGATGCGGCCGCGCACGTACGCCTCGCCGGTGTCCAGATCGGCGAGGCCGACGAGTTCGCAGTTCTGTACGTTGCCCCGGTTGCCGTAGTCGTTGATCTCCGACCGGCAGTCGTCCATGTCGGCGCCCGAGTAGGTGCCCGGGTAGTCGTACTTCGTGTAGGCCGACCCGCCGGTGCCGGTGCCGGAGCCCGCCGACATGTGGTTGATCACGGCGTCCGCGACCACTTTGACGCCCGCGGCGTGACAGGTGGCGACCATGCTCTTGAAGGCCGCCCGGTCACCGAGGCGCCCGGCGATCTTATAGCTGACGGGCTGGTACGAGGTCCACCACTGGCCGCCCTGGATGTGCTCCTGGGGCGGTGAGACCTGGACGAACCCGTAACCGGCGGGGCCGAGTTGGTTCTTGCACGCCTTGGCGACCGAGTCGAAGCGCCACTCGAAGAGGACGGCGGTGACGTCCTTGCCGCCGGGCGGGGAGGCCGCGGCCTCGGGTGTCGTCGCGAAGAGACTTCCGAGCACACCGGCCGTCAGGGCGAGCGTGCCGGCAAGGGATCTGCGCGCTATGCGCGTTGGGCCTTTCACGGGACCTCCAGGGGGGCGGGGTCGGGGTGCGGACGGGATGTGGGTGGGACGCGGGTGTGCCGGGCCCGGGGTGCCGGGGGCGTGGGGCCCCGGTCGCGGTGAAGCGGGCTCGATGGTTGCTTGCAGAAATCTTGCAGGTTGAATCTGCAAGAACTTGCGATCGGGACCGTAAGCGGCTTCAAACGCCAGGTCAACCCTTCGCGCACGCCCGAACTGCCATCGTGTCGCGCTGCGTGCGCGGTGCCGGCGTACCGCGTCGCGGTTGGCGCACCGGTGGGAGCAGTAGCGCCTGCGGCCGGTGCGGGAGGTGTTGGCGAAGAGGGTGGCGCACTCGGTGACCTCGCACCGCCGCAGCCGGTGCATGCCGCGGCCCGTTAGATGCAGCGCGGTGCCGACCGAGATCAACGAGAAGAGCAGCGCGCCGAGCGGCAGTCGGTCGTCGCGGTAGTGCAGGTGCCGGCCGTCGCCCGCGTGGTCGGTGAGCCGCGGGTGGGCGGTGGACGCGGTCGGCATCCGGTTGGCCTGCTCGGCGCGCTCCCGCTCGTCGGTGGCGTCGACGACCTTCTCCCACACGTCCAGGGCGGCCGGCGCGTGGGTCAAGCCCGCCTGTTCGACGGGGCGTTCCAGGGTCAGCCCGGCCCCGCGGCAGCGGTCCGCCAGCTCTTCCGCGGTGGTCGGGCGCCGGTTGCCCAGGTCCGCAGCCAGGTTCACGGCGTCCTCGCCGTAAGGGTTGAGATGCATGAGGGCATGACAGCAAGGTGA
This sequence comes from Streptomyces huasconensis, assembly GCF_021028635.1. Classification (NCBI taxonomy): domain Bacteria; kingdom Bacillati; phylum Actinomycetota; class Actinomycetes; order Kitasatosporales; family Streptomycetaceae; genus Streptomyces; species Streptomyces huasconensis. The sequence continues at coordinate 7,779,696 of NZ_CP086119.1, read as the reverse complement.
TCGGCATGAGACCCGCCGACGCAGCCGGACAGCCCGCCATGGACCAGACCGCGCACACCACGACGCACCGCCGCCCGGCCGTGCGACGGGCCGTGGCGGACGATCTCCACGAACTCGTCCGTCTGCGCGCGTCGTTGTTCGAGGATCTCGGCGGCGACTACTTCAACCCGCCTTCCGCGGACGGCGACTGGCGTCACCGCCTCGTCGCGGTCATGACGGAGCAGCTGGCCTCGGACGCGGCGCGCATCCTTGTCGTGGACGGCGATTCCGGCCTGGCCGCGTGCGGGATCGGCACCGTCGACCAGTGGTTCCCCGGGCCGCACAACCCCACCGGCCGGGTCGGTCACGTGATCGGCGTGGTCACCGATGTGCCCTACCGGCGGCGCGGGTACAGTCGCGCGATCATGCTGGCCCTGCTCGACTGGTTCCGCGAGCGGGAGGTGTCGCGTGTGGACCTGTACGCGTCACCGGAGGGCGAACCGCTCTACCGCGACCTGGGCTTCGTCGACCACCCGGACCCGGCGCTCTACTGGCGGCCCTGAACACGCCGGCCGCGCCGGGCCGCGCTGCGGATCGGTGAGGGTGGTGAGGATCGGTGAGGATCACTGCCGGTCACTGCCGGTCGCCGCCGTCAGCTGGCATGATCGGCGCGTGACCAGTGAACCTGAGTGGGCGGGCCGCAAGAGGTACGTCTTGTTCGACGTCGACGGGACGTTGATCGACGCGGTGAGCAACCAGCGCCGGGTGTGGGCGACATGGGCGGAGCGGTACGGGCTGGACGCGGACGAGGTGTACCGGGTGGCCCTGCGGACGCGGCCGGTGGAGACGTTCGCCCAGGTCGCCCCGGACCGTGACCCGCGCGAGTGCCTGGCCGTACTGCACGCGCTGGAGGACGAGGACGTCCGGTCCGGTGTCTACGCGGCCTTCGACGGCGCGTCGGAGCTGCTGCACGGTCTGCCGCCGGGGAGCTGGGCGCTGGTGACCTCCAACTACGAGCACCGGGTCCGCGGCCGCTTCCTGCGGACGGGCCTGTCCGTGCCGGAGCTGATCGTCGACGCGGCGGCGGTGGACGAGGGCAAGCCCTCCCCCGAGCCGTATGCTCGGGCCGCCGCGGCGCTGGGCGCCGTGCCCGAGGACTGCCTGGTCATCGAGGACGCGCCGTCCGGAGTGCGGTCCGGGCTGAGCGCCGGGATGACGGTGTGGGGCGTGAACGGCGCCACCGCGGCGGAGGGCGCGCACCGCCACTTCACCGATCTGCGCGAGGCGGTCCCGCACATCCTGGCCTGGGCGCCCTCGAACCCACCGGCCGGCATCGGCCGCCCGGCCTAGTATCGCGGGAACGCTTTCGAGAAGGAGTCGACGGTGACCGAAGATCTGCTCAGTGGCACGTTCGATGCGGGGGCGGAGCCGGACGAGGCGGCGGAGGAGACGGCGGACCGGCTCGCCGCGATGGTCGCGGACCTGAAGGAACTGGTGGAGTGCGAGTCGTTCTCCTCGGACCTGGAGGCGGTGGCGCGCAGCGCGGACGTCGTGGCCGCACAGGGGACCCGCCTTCTCGGCGTCCCGCCCGAGCGCCTCGTCGTCGACGGGGTGACGCATCTGCGCTGGGCGTTCGGCACGCCCCGGGTGCTGCTCCTCGGCCATCACGACACCGTGTGGCCGATGGGTTCACTGGCCACGCACCCGTGGTCGCTCAAGGACGGCGTGGCACGCGGGCCCGGCGTCTTCGACATGAAGGCGGGGCTCGTACAGATCTTCCACGCCCTGGCCTCGCTGCCGTCCCTGGAGGGCGCGTGCGTCCTGATCACCGGGGACGAGGAGGTCGGCTCGGGCACCTCGCGGGAGCTGATCGAGGATACGGCGCGGCAGTGTGCGGCGGCCTTCGTTTTGGAGGCCTCGGCGGACGGCGGCGCGGTGAAGACGGCGCGCAAGGGCACGTCCTCCTACGAGTTGGTGGTGCACGGCAAGGCGGCCCACTCCGGCCTGGAGCCGGAGAAGGGCGTCAACGCGGCGATCGAGGCCGCGCACCTCGTCCTCGCCCTGGAGGGGCTGGCGGCGACGGTCGACGCCGATGCCCCGGAGGGCTGGCGGACCACGGTGACGCCGACGATGACGTGGGCGGGTTCGACGACCAACACGGTGCCCGCCGAGGCGACGGTCTGCGTCGATGTGCGCGTCCCGACGCTCACCGCGCAGGAGCGGGTGGATGCCGCGATCCGGGCGCTGAAGGTGACAGTTCCGGGGGCGCGCCTGGAGGTACGCGGCGGTCCCACCAGGCCGCCTCTGGAGGAGGCTTCGTCCGCCGCGTTGTTCGCGCGGGCCCGCGAGATCGCCGGGCGTCAGGGCTGGGGGCCGCTGCTGTCGGCAGCGGTCGGAGGAGCGTCCGACGGGAATTTCACCGGGGGCGTCGGCTGCCCGACCCTGGACGGACTCGGCGCCGTCGGCGGCGGAGCACACGCCGACCACGAGCACGTGATCGTCGCCGAGATGGCCCCACGGGCCCGACTGCTCGCCGCCCTCGTCAAGGAGCACGTCCGGTGAGCACGCCCGAGGTCCCCGAGGTGCACGAGCCGCCCGAACTGGCCGCGGTTGGCCGACCGTACGACGGGAACCACACCAGCGGCACCGGCTGTCCGGCCCTGCACGGACTCGGCACCGTCGGCGGCGGAGCACACGCCGACCATGAGCACGTGATCGTCGCCGAGATGGTCCCCCGCATCCGGCTGCTCGCCGCCCTCGTCGAGGAACACGTCCGGTGAGCGCGCTGGAGGTGCACGAGCCGCCCGAACTGGCCACGGCCGGCCGACGTTACGACGGGAACCACACCGGCGGCGCCGGCTGCCCGACCCCGGACGGGCTCGGCGCCGTCGGCGGCGGAGCGCACGCCGACCACGAGCACGTCATCGTCATCGAGATGGCCCGACGGGCCCGACTGCTCGCCGCCCTCGTCAAGGAGCACGTCCGGTGAGCACGCCCGAGGTGCGCGACATGCCCGAACTGGCCGCAATCGGCGGAGCATCCCACGGGAACCACACCAGCGGCATCGACTGCCCGACCCTGCATGGACTCGGCGCCGCCAGCGGCCGAGCCCACGCCGACGACGAGCACGTCATCGTCGCCGAGATGGCCCCACGGACCCGGCTGCTCGCCGCCCTCGTCGAGGAACACGTCCGGTGAGCGCGCTGGAGGTGCGCGAGGTGTGCGAGCTGGCCGAACTGGCCGCGGTCGATGCCCTGTTCGAGCGGATTTGGGGCACCGCACCCGGTGCCTCGCCCATGGGGGCCGAGCAGATGCGGGCGCTGTCGCACGCCGGGAACTACGTCGCGGCCGCCTTCGCCGACGGCCGTCTGGTCGGCGCGTCCGTCGCCTTCTTCGCGGCCCCCGTCGGACAGACGCTGCACTCCCACGTCACGGGCGCCCTGCCCGGATACGCGGCGGGCCTCGCCCTGAAGCGGCACCAGCGCGACTGGGCCCTGGCCCGGGGGCTCTCCCGGATCACCTGGACCTACGACCCGCTGGTGCGGCGCAACGCCCACTTCAACCTGGCCAAGCTCGGCGCGCGGCCGGTGGAGTACCTCACTCGCTTCTACGGCCGGCTCGACGACGCCATCAACGGCGGTGACGACACCGACCGCGCCCTCGTCACCTGGGAGCTGCACGGCCCCGGGCCGACGGCGGCCCCGCCGCCGGCCCGCGTGCCCGCCGACGCCGTGACCGCCTTGTCGGTACAGGACGGCCTGCCGGTCGCGGGCCGGCTCGACTCCCCCGCCCTGCTGGTCGACGTGCCGCCCGACATCGAGGCGTTGCGCCGCACCGACCCCGGCGCGGCCAAGGCGTGGCGGCTCGCGATGCGCGAAGTGCTGGGCGGCCTGCTCGCCGAGGGAGCCCGCGTCACGGGCTTCCACGACCGGACTTCCTACGTCGTGACCCGCGAGACAGACGACCTGATGCCTGACACCTGACGCCGGGCACCCGACGCCCGACGCCTGGCGCCCGCCACGCCGACCCGGCGCTCGACGCACACGCCCGCCGCCCCGACACCCGCCGTCGTCGCCTGCCGCACGCCCACCCCAGGAGCCGACCACATGAGGATCACCGGTATCGAACTGCGCCGGATCGCGATGCCCCTGCGGTCCCCGTTCCGCACCTCCTTCGGCGTCGAGACCGCCCGTGACGTCCTGCTCGTACGGGTCGTCACCCCCGACGGCGAGGGCTGGGGCGAGTGCGTCGCGATGTCCGAACCCCGCTACTGCTCCGAGTACGTCGACGGGGCGGCCGACGTGCTGCGCCGCTTCCTCGTCCCGGCCCTGCCCGCCGTGGCGGACGCCCACGCGGTGAAGCGCGCGATGAAGCCCTTCAAGGGCCACAAGATGGCCAAGGCGGCGCTGGAGACCGCCGTGCTCGACGCTCAGCTGCGGGCGTCGGGCCAGTCCTTCGGCGGGTATCTCGGGGCCGCGCGTGACCGGGTGCCGTGCGGGGTGTCGGTCGGGATCATGGACTCCGTGCCCGAACTCCTCGACGCCGTGGGCGGCTTCGTCGATGAGGGGTACCTGCGCGTCAAGCTCAAGATCGAGCCCGGCTGGGACCTCGCCCCCGTCCGCGCGGTGCGGGAGCGGTTCGGCGACGACCTGCTGCTCCAGGTGGACGCCAACGCCGCCTACACCCTGGCCGACGCCCGGCAGCTGGCCAAGCTCGACGCGTTCGACCTCCTGCTCGTCGAGCAGCCGCTGGCCGACGACGACCTCGTACAGCACGCGGCCCTCGCGAAACTGCTGCGGACGCCGGTGTGTCTGGACGAGTCGATCGAGTCGGCGCAGGACGCCGCCGCGGCCATCACCCTCGGTGCCGCCTCCGTCATCAACATCAAGCCGGGCCGGGTCGGCGGCTACCTCGAAGCCAAGGCCATCCACGACCTGTGCGTGGCCCACGGCGTCCCGGTGTGGTGCGGGGGCATGCTGGAGACCGGGCTCGGCCGCGCCGCCAGCGTCGCGCTGGCCGCGCTGCCCGGCTTCTCCCTGCCCGGCGACACTTCCGCGTCCGGCCGCTACTTCGCCACGGACATCACCGAGCCGTTCGAACTCGCCGACGGCCACCTCGACGTGCCCACCGGAGCGGGGCTCGGCGTCGACCCGCTCGCCGAGGTGCTGGAGACGGTGACCACGGCCCGGGAGTGGATACGGCTGTAGGAAGCCCGGCCTCCGGTCGCGCGACAAAAGCATGTGCGGGTCAGCATTCCGCTTGACAGGCTGGGGCCATGAACTCTCCGCACGACCCCGCCCCCGCCCCCGACTCCTCTGTCGCTTCCCGGGGAGCGGACTGGATCACCACGCCGCTCACCCCCGAGCGCGCCGCGGAGCTGCTGCGCGGCGCGCTCGAAGTGGAACGCACCGAGCACGGCGTGCTGCCGCACCGGCTGCCCGCGCGGGCCCGCGCCCAGTGCGCCGACGAGCAGCTGGCCCGGGCCGAGGCCCAGCCCTCCGGCGTACGGCTGGTCCTCCGGACGCGGGCCACCACCATCGAACTGGACGCGCTCCGTACGAAGATGGGCTATCACGGCGCGCCACCGCGCCCCGACGGCGTGTACGACCTGCTCGTCGACGGCGCCCTCACCCGGCAGGCCGGTGTGCACGGCGGCAACGTCCTGATGATGGACATGACCACCGGTACGACGGAGACCGTGCCCGGGCCGGTCGGCACCGTCCGCTTCGCCGGTCTGCCCGGCCGCGTGAAGGACGTCGAGATCTGGCTGCCGCACAACGAGATCACCGAGCTGGTCGCCCTGCGCACCGACGCGCCCGTGGAGCCGGTCCCCGACCGGGGCCGCAAGGTGTGGCTGCACCACGGCAGCTCCATCAGCCACGGCTCCGACGCGGTGAGCCCCACGGCCATCTGGCCCGCGCTCGCCGCGTCCCTCGGCGGCGTGGAGCTGATCAACCTCGGCCTGAGCGGCAGCGCCCTGCTCGACCCGTTCACCGCGCGTGCCCTGCGCGACACCCCGGCCGACATGATCAGCGTCAAGATCGGCATCAACATCGTCAACACGGACCTGATGCGCCTGCGCGCCTTCGGCCCCGCGGTGCACGGCTTCCTCGACACGATCCGCGAGGGGCACCCGGCCACCCCGCTGCTGGTCGTCTCACCCATCCTGTGCCCCATCCACGAGGACACTCCCGGCCCCGCGGCCCCGGACTTCAGCGACATCAGTGAGGGACGGCTCCGGTTCGCGGCCATGGGTGACCCCGCCGAGCGAGCCGCCGGGAAGCTGACGCTCGGCGTGATCCGGGACGAGCTGTCCCGCATCGTCAAGCAGCGCGCCGCCGACGACGCGCACATCCACTATCTCGACGGCCGCGACCTCTACGGCCAGGCGGACCACGCCGAGCTGCCGCTCCCCGACGAGCTGCACCCCGACGCCGCGACCCACCGCCTCATGGGCGAGCGCTTCGCCGCGCTGGCCTTCGGCTGCGGCGGGCCGTTCGCCTCGGAGAACCGCGGCTGACACCGGGCCCCCAGCTGACACCGGGCCGGGCGGGCGACCCTTCGGCCCCGCCGCGCCCGGTTCCGGCCGGCGGCCCCGGCCCGTCTCACTCCCCGTCCGGGTGGGCCATCCGGCTCAGCAGCGTGTGCAGGGTGTGCCGCTCCTCGGGGCCGAGCGGGGCGAGAAGCTCCGCGGTCACGCCTCTGGCCACCTCGTCGGAGTCGCGCAGGAAGTCGCTGCCCGCCGGGGCGAGGGCGACGATGCGGCGGCGGCGGTCGCCGGGAGCGGGGCGGCGCTCGACGAAGCCGAGGCGTTCCAGGTCGTCGACGAGGCCCACGATCGCGCTCGGGTCGTAGCCGAGCCGCCGGCTCAACTCGCGCTGGGCGGCGCCCTCCACGGTGGCCAGGTAGCGCAGCAGCGCGTAGTGGCGCAGGCGCAGGCCGGACCTTTCGAGCGCCGCGTTGAAGAGCTGTCCCGAGCGCAGGCCGAGCCGGTACAGCAGATAGCCCGCGTCGGCGTGCAGTCCTCGCATCCAGGGGGCGCCCTCGTCGACGGAGCCTTCCGCCACGGGTCCGGCGGTCGTCTTGCGGCTGGTCATGAGCGGCGCTCTCCCTCTTCGGTGCTTCGCGGGTACGTGCGGCGATGGTGGCCCGCCGGTCCAGCATGCCCGAACTCCGGTGTCGACAACAACCATTGACGACAACAATGGTTTGTCCTAGCTTCCTTTCCGGGCGCCGTCCGGCCTCGTCCGCACCATGTCCCCGCCTCTCCCGCCCGTCGAAGGGATACCGCCATGCCCGAAACCTCCGCCGTGGACCTCAGCGGCAAGGTCGCCGTCGTCACCGGTTCGGGGCGGGGCCTGGGCCTCGCCTACGCCTGCGCCCTCGCCCGTGCCGGAGCCGCCGTCGTCGTCAACGACATCGACGAGGCGGCCGCCGACCGCGCCGTCGAGAGCATCACCGAGTCCGGGGGCCGCGCCGTCGCGGAGTGCGTCGCCGTCGGGACGGGTGAGGCCGCCGACCGGCTGGTCGGCCGCGCCGTCGAGGAGTTCGGCCGCCTTGACGTGCTGGTGACCAACGCCGGCATCCTCCGCGACCGGGTGCTGTGGAAGATGTCCGACGACGACTTCGACGCGGTCGTCACGACACATCTGCGCGCCACGTTCACCTGCGCCCGCGCCGCGGCCGTGCGGATGCGGGAGCAGGGCGAGGGCGGCCGGCTGATCCTGGTCGGCTCGCCCGCCGGGCAGCGCGGCAACTTCGGGCAGACCAACTACGCCGCCGCCAAGGCCGGCATCGCGGCCATGGCCCGCACCTGGTCCATGGAGCTGGCCCGCGCCGGCATCACCGTCAACGCGATCGTGCCGGTCGCCGCCACCGCGATGACCGAGACGATCCCGGCCTTCGCGCCCTACGTCGAGGCGATGCGGGAAGGGCGGCCGCTGCCGGACTTCCTCCGCAAGGGCGAGGGGTTCGGCACGGCGGAGGACTGCGCCGCGCTCGTCCCCTTCCTCGCCTCCGACGCGGCGGCCGACGTGACCGGGCAGTGCGTGGGCATCGGCGGCGACCGCCTCACCCTGTGGTCGCACCCCCGCGAGGTCTCCGTCGCGTACGCCGACGGCGGCTGGACCCCGGAGTCGATCGCCGCCGTCTGGCACACCTCCGTGGGCAGCGTCCCGGAGACGGTCGGCATCCCCGCGCCCAAGACCCCCGGGGAGTGAGCGCGGTGGACCTCTCCGAGCTGACCGCGATCGACGTCCACACCCACGCGGAGGTCTCCTCGCGGGGCCACGCCTCGCTCGCCCCCGATCTCGACGCGGCCGCCGGCGCGTACTTCAAGGTCGAGGGGCGCACGCACAAACCGACCCTTCCGGAGATGGCCGCCTACTACCGCGAGCGCAAGATGGCCGCCGTCGTCTTCACCGTGGACGCCGAGTCCGCCACCGGCACGCCGCCCGTACCGAACGAGGAGGTGGCCGAGGCCGCCGCCGCGCACCCGGACGTGTTCATCCCGTTCGCCTCCGTCGACCCGTTCCGCGGCAGGGCGGGGGTGCGCCAGGCCCGCAGGCTCGTCGAGGAGTACGGCGTCAAGGGCTTCAAGTTCCACCCGAGCGTCCAGGGCTTCTTCCCCGACGACCGCGCGCTCGTCTACGGGTTGTACGAGGTGATCGAGGAGACCGGCTGCGTCGCCCTCTTCCACACCGGGCAGACCGGCATCGGCGCGGGCGTGCCCGGCGGCGGCGGAATCCGGCTGAAGTACTCGAACCCCATGCACGTCGACGACGTGGCCGCCGACTTCCCGCATCTGAAGATCATCCTCGCGCATCCGTCGTTTCCCTGGCAGGACGAGGCGCTCGCCGTGGCCACCCACAAACCGGGCGTGCACATCGATCTCTCCGGGTGGTCGCCGAAGTACTTTCCGCCCCAACTCGTGCACTACGCCAACACGTTGCTGAAGGACAAGGTGCTCTTCGGCTCCGACTTCCCCGTCCTGACACCCGACCGCTGGCTCGCCGACTTCGAGCGGCTCGCGATCAAGGACGAGGTCCGCCCCAAGATCCTCAAGGAGAACGCCGCCCGCCTGCTCGGGCTCGGATAGAGGGGGCGCCATGCGCGACGAAGGACTCGGTTCCTGGCCCGCGCGCCGGGCCCGCAAGACCCCGCACCGCACCGCCCTGATCCACGAGGGCCGCACCCTCACCTACGCCGGTCTGCACTCCCGGGTGCTGCGCCTCGCGCACGCGCTGCGCGCCCGCGGTGTCCGGCGCGGTGACCGGGTCGCCCACCTCGGGCCGAACCACCCGGCCTTCCTGGAGACCTTCTTCGCCGCGGGCGCGCTCGGCGCGGTCTTCGTCCCGCTCAACGCCCGGCTGAGCGGCCCCGAGATCGCGTACCAGCTGGCCGACGCGGGCGCGGGCACCCTGATCCACTCCTCCGCGCACACCGCCCTCGTCACCGGACTGCGGCAGGCGGGGCAGACCCCTTCCCTGGGATGTGTCGTCGAAGTGGGCCCGGAGTACGAGGAGTTGATCGACGGCTCCGTCGAGGAGCCGCTGGACGAGGCGGTCGCCCCGGACGACGTGTGCCTGCTGATGTACACCTCCGGCACGACGGGCCGCCCCAAGGGCGCCATGCTCACCCACGCCAACCTCACCTGGAACGCCGTCAACGTGCTGGTCGACGCCGACCTCGCCGCGGACACGGTCGCGCTGGTCTGCGCCCCGCTCTTCCACGCGGCGGCGCTCGGCATGCTCGCCCTGCCCGTCCTCCTCAAGGGCGGCACCTGCGTCCTCGTCGAGTCGTTCGACCCCGCCCGGGCCCTGGACCTGGTGGAGCGGCACGGCGTGAGCGTCATGTTCGGGGTGCCCACGATGTACGACCGCTTCGCCCGGGAGCCGCGCTGGGAGGCGGCCGACCTGTCCTCGCTGCGCATCCTCATGTGCGGCGGCGCGCCCGTGCCCACGCCCCTCATCGAGGCGTACGCGCGGCGCGGCCTCGCCTTCCAGCAGGGCTACGGCATGACGGAGGCCTCCCCCGGCGCCCTCTATCTCGACGCCGAGCACGCGGCGCGCAAGGCGGGCACGGCCGGGGTGCCGCACTTCTTCACCGACGTACGCGTCGTACGCCCCGACCTCACCCCGGCGGCGGTCGGGGAGACCGGTGAGGTGCTGGTGCGCGGGCCGCATGTGATGGCCGGGTACTGGCAGTTGCCAAAGGAGACGGCCGCCGCGTTCGCCGACGGCTGGTTCCGCACGGGTGACGCGGCGCGGGTGGACGCCGACGGTTTCGTCACCATCGCCGACCGTCTCAAGGACATGATCATCTCCGGTGGCGAGAACGTGTATCCCGCCGAGGTCGAGAGCGCCCTGCTCGGCCACCCCGACGTGCTGGAGTGCGCCGTCATCGGTGTGCCCGACGCGCGGTGGGGCGAGGTGCCGCGCGCCGTCGCCGTGCTCCGCGAGGGCGCGACGGTCACCGCCGACGAGGTGCTCGGCTTCCTCGCCGGCCGCCTCGCCAAGTACAAGATCCCCGCGTCGCTGGTGTTCGTGCGCGAACTGCCGCGCACCGCCTCGGGGAAGCTCCACAAACCCAGCCTGCGCCGCGAGCACGGCGGCGCGCCCACCGACGAAGGAGTATCCCGATGAGCCGTGTCGTCCAGGGACTTGACGAGCTGACCGCCCTCGCCGGAAGCGAACTCGGCGTCACCGACTGGCTGGAGGTCGGACAGGGCCGCATCGACACCTTCGCCGACGCGACCGACGACCACCAGTGGATACACACCGACCCCGAGCGGGCCGCGCGGGGACCGTTCGGGGCGCCGATCGCCCACGGCCACCTCACCCTCTCCCTCTTCATCCCGCTCTTCACCGACCTCCTCGACGTCCGGGGCGTCACCACGAAGGTCAACTACGGCCTGGACCGGGTGCGTTTCCCCGCCCCCGTGAAGGCCGGCTCCCGGATACGGCTGCGCGCCACGCTCGCCTCCGTCGACGCGGTGCGGGGCGGGGTGCAGATCGCCGTGGACGGCACGGTCGAGATCGAGGGCGGCGACAAGCCCGCGTGCGTCCTGCGGAGCCTGTCCCGCTTCTACGCGTAAGGAGCCCGCCATGTCACACCCACCTGGCAAGGCGGCGCTCCCCGGGACCAGAGCCGGGGAAGCCGGGTCCGCGCCCGGGCAGTTGCGCCGCGTCGCGCTGTCCGGGCTGCTCGGCACAGCCGTGGAGTTCTACGACTTCCTCGTCTACGGAACCGTCGCCGCGCTCGTCTTCGGCGACCTCTTCTTCCCCGGGGCCGACCCGGCGGTGGGCACCGTGGCCGCCTTCGGCACGTTCGCCGCGGGGTATCTCGCCCGTCCTCTCGGCGGCATCGTCTTCGGCCACTTCGGCGACCGGCTCGGCCGCAAGTCGATGATGCTCCTGACGATGGTCCTGATGGGCGCCGGCAGCTTCCTCATCGGCCTGCTGCCCACGTACGACACGATCGGCGTCTGGGCCCCCGTCCTGCTCGTCCTGCTCCGCGTCGTGCAGGGCGTCGCGATCGGCGGCGAATGGGGCGGCGCGACGCTCATGGTCGCCGAGCACGCCGGTGACCGCCCGCGCGGCCTGTGGACCAGCTTCACCCAGCTCGGCGCCCCGCTGGGCACGGTGCTCTCCACCGGGGTCGTCACGCTGGTCGGCATGCTGCCGGACGATGACTTCCGCGCCTGGGGCTGGCGGGTGCCGTTCCTGCTCTCGCTCGTGCTGCTCGGCGCCGGTCTCTACGTACGCCTGAAGGTCGCCGAGAGTCCGCTCTTCGCCTCGCTCTCGGAGCGGCGGGAGCGGGCGCGCACGCCGCTGCTCGACGTGCTGCGCGCGCCGCGGCCGGTGCTGCTCGCCTCGGCGGTCGGCATCGGTCCGTTCACCGCGCAGGCGCTGATGACCAGCTTCATGATCTCGTACGGCGTCGACGAGGGGTACGGCCGCCAGCAGGTGCTCATCGGCGTCACCGTCGCCTCCTGCGTGGCCCTCGTGGTGCTGCCGTGCGCGAACCATCTCTCGGACCGGTTCGGGCGCCGGCCCGTCGTCCTGGCCGGGGCGCTGCTCTCGGCGGCCACCGCCTTCCCGGTCTTCGCGCTCGTGGACAGCCACCGGCCCGGGCTGCTGATCCTCGCCTGCGTGATCGGGCACGGCGTCGCCCAGTCCGTGATGTACGGGCCGCTCGGCGCCCTGTTCAGCGAGATGTTCCCCACCCGGGTGCGCTACACCGGCGCCTCGCTCGGCTACCAGACCGCGACGCTGCTCGGCGCCGGTCTCTCTCCGCCGATCGCCGGCGCGCTGCTGGCCGCCGACCACTCCAGTGACTCCGTCGCCCTGCTGCTCACGGCCGGGAGCGCGGTCACCGCGCTCGCCGTCTGGCGGGTCAAGGAGACCAACGACCGCAACCTCCCCGCCCAAGGAGTCTCCGCATGACCCGCGCCACCGGCCGCCCCGTGACCGCACTCGCCGCCCTGCTCCTCCTCCTGGCCGCGGCCCCTGCCCCGGCCTCCGCCGCGCAGCCCACTCCCCGGCACCTGGAAGGCACCCTGCCGTCCGGCGCCACGTACGTGATCGACACCCCGGCCCGTTGGAACGGCACCGTGCTGCTCTTCAGCCACGGCTACCGCCCCGAGGGCACCCCGAACCCGGCCGTCAACGCCCCCGACGAGCCCACGAGGAAGCTGCTCCTGAAGGAGGGGTACGCGCTCGTCGGCTCCTCCTACGCGAAGAACGGCTGGGCGGTGGAGCAGGCGGTGCCCGACCAGCTGGCCGCCCTCGACACGTTCACCGGGAAGGCCGGCGCGGCGCGGCGGACCCTCGCCTGGGGGCAGTCGCTGGGCGGGCTCGTCACCACGACGATCGCCGAGCGCCACCCCCGGCGTATCAACGGCTCGCTCTCCCTGTGCGGCCTCGTGCACGGCGGTGTCGCCAACTGGAACTCCACGCTGGACGCCACGTTCGCGCTCCGTACGCTGCTCGCGCCCGGCTCCGGCATCCGGCTGACCGGCTTCCAGGACACCGCCGACGCCACGGCCTCCGGCAACCGGCTCGGCGCGGCGGTGGAGGCGGCGCAGCGCACGGCTCCCGGCCGGGCCCGCATCGCGCTCGCCGCCGCGCTGCATGCCATCCCCGGCTGGAACGACCCGGCCACCCCCCGGCCCGCCCCGGACGACCACGCGTCCCGGCAGGCGAACCAGTACGCGGCGCTGCGCGGTCTGGTGGCGCGGCCCGGCTTCGTCTGGCGGGCGGAGGCCGAGCGCCGCGCGGGCGGCACCATGTCCTGGAACACGGGTGTCGACTACACGGCGATGCTGGCCCGTTCCGCCGCCTACCGGCAGGTGAAGTCCCTCTACAAGACGGCGGGCCTGTCCCTCGGTGCCGACCTGCGTGTACTGGCCGGGGAACCCCGGGTCGGCGCCGACCCGGGCGCGGTGCGCTACATGGTGGACCACGCCGCGCCCTCCGGTCTCCTCCGCAAGCCGCAGCTCGACGTGCACACGACCGGTGACGCGCTCGTGCCGGCCGAGGTCGAGAGCGCCTACCGCCGCGCGGTGAACCGGGCGGGCCGCGCGCCTCTGCTGCGCCAGGCGTACACCGACAACGCCGGTCACTGCACGTTCAGCCCGGCGGAGCAGCTCGGCGCACTGCACACGGTCGAGCACCGGGTCGCCACGGGAAGCTGGGGCGACACGTCACCGGCCGCCCTCAACTCCCGTGCGCGGGACGCCGATCCGGCCACCCCGGCCCGTTACACGTCGTACCGGCCCGGCCCGTATCCGCGTCCCTTCAGTTGACGCCCAGCGCCACGGCTACGCGTCGGCCGGGCGGCGCGGCTCGCGCCACATCGTCCACAGCCGCGGCCCGCCGCCCGGCAGCCGCAGTTCGTCGCGCACGGCGAAGCCGAAGTGCTCGTAGACGGGGAGGTTCTCCGGCTTGGAGGACTCCAGGTGGACGGGCATGCCGTCCGCGTCGGCCTGGGCGAGGCCCGAACGCAGCAGGGCGGCACCCTGCCCCTGGCCCTGCGCGGCCGGGTCGGCGCCGATGAGCGCCAGCGACCAGTGCGGCTCCTGGGGCGCGTGCTGGACGGCCATCTCGACGGCGCCCCCGAACAGCTCCGCCCGGTCGCCGAGGAGGTTGGTCAGCTCCTGGATGGTCTCCTGGTCGGGGACGGCCTTCTCCTGCGCCTGAGCGGGCACCCAGAACGCGGCGGCGGCGTCGGTGCGTTCGCACACGCCGTGCAGCACGTACTGGCGGGTGAAGATGGTGGCGAAGTAGCGGCCCAGCGACGCTTCCCGGGTGGCCTCGTCGGGGAAGAACCAGCGCATCATCGGGTCGTCGCCGAAAGCGCGGGCCAGGGTGGTGCCGACCGCGGAGGCATCGTCGGGCGTCGCCGTCTTCGGCGTGTGCGATATAGGCATACGGGTCATTCTGCACCCGATGATCTTCGCCGCCCGGGGCGGGGTCCCCCTCCCGCGGACTCGGCAACGGAACGGCCCGAAGGGGAAGTTCGGGGGCTCGTACGTCCTGGCCGGATGGCCCGTCAGCCGTTGGGGAGGATGACCGCGCGGCCGTGGACCCGGCCTCCGCGCAGGTCCTCGTACGCCGTGGGGGCCTCGTCCATCGCGTACGTCTGGACGTGTACGTCGATCGCGCCGGCCCGGGCGAGGTCCAGCACCTCGGTCAGCTCCGCCCGGCTGCCCCAGTACGGGGAGCGGACCGCCACGTTGTACGCGGTGGTGCCGAAGCCCACGGACGCGGCGCCGCCGCCGATGCCGACGATCGTGACGTCCGCCTCCACCGCGGCGCAGGCCGTCGCCGTCGAGACGGTGGGCGGTGCGCCGACGAAGTCGAACACCGCCTGCGCGCCGAGACCGCCGGTCAGCTCACGCACCGCGGCCGCCGCGTGCTGGTCCGACGGTACGGCGTCGTGGGCGCCGACCTCGCGAGCCAGCCGCAGCTTCTCGTCGGTGACGTCCAGGGCGATGACCCGCGCCGGGGTGAGCGCCCGCAGCAGCTGGATGGCGACATGGCCGAGGCCACCCGTGCCGATGACCACGGCGGTGCTGCCGGGGGTGAGCTTGGGCAGCGAGATCTTGACGGCGTGGTACGGCGTGAGGCCCGCGTCGGTGAGCGGCACCGCGGTGACCGGGTCGAGCGCGCCGAGCGGGACCAGGTGCCGGGGGTCGTCCACGACCATGTACTCGGCGATGGCGCCGGGCGCCCCGAGGCCGGGCGGGCGGATGCCCAGCTCCGCGGCGCGCGTGCAGTAGTTCTCCTTGCCCTGCGCGCACATCGGGCAGGTGCCGCAGCCCCACGGGCCGTACACGGCGACGGGGTCACCGAGCGCGAGGCCGGTGACGCCCTCGCCGAGCGCGGCGACGGTCCCCGCGCCCTCGTGGCCGAGGGTGAGCGGCAGCGGGAATCCCAGCGCCTCGTCCGGCCGGCTCATCACCGCGAAGTCGGAGTGGCAGACGCCCGCCGCCGTGACCTTGAGGAGGACCTGTCCCGGGCCCGGCGCGGGGCGCGGCAGGGTGACGACCTCGGGTGCGGTGCCGGCACCGGCGTACTGGAGGGCCCTCATCTCGGCGGGGAGGAGGGGAGTTGTCGTTGCCCTGACACGTGTGTGCCTCCGTTCTTCGACAAGTTTGTCTGGCGGGTTTCTTCGGCAGGGGGCTTCAGCGGGCGGCGTATCCGCCGTCGACCAGGTGGTAGCTGCCGTTGATGAACGAGGCGCGGTCGGAGAGCAGGAAGAGCGTCAGTTCCGCGACCTCTTCGGCGGTGCCCAGGCGACCCTGCGGGTGGAGCGCGACCAGTTGCTCGCGCTGGGCGGCGTCGCCCTGGAGCAGCGGGGTGTCGATGAAGCCGGGGGCCACGGCGTTGATCCGTACGCCCCGCGCCGCGTACTCGACGGCGGCGGTCTTGGTCAGACCGACGACCGCGTGCTTGGCGGCGGCGTAGGCGGGCGAGCCCGCGAAGCCGTTGGTGCCGAGGATCGAGGACATGTTGACGACGGCGCCGCCGCCCGCGGCGAGGATTCGCGGCAGTTCGTACCGCAGGGAGTAGAAGACGCCGTTGAGGTTGGTGTCGATCACCCGCTGCCACTCCTCGACCGCGTACTCGCCGGTCGGGGCGGAGGCCCCGGCGATCCCGGCGTTGTTGACGGCCAGGTGCAGCGCGCCGAAGGTCTCGACGCCGAAGTCGACGGCGCGACGCACGGACTCGGGGTCGGTGACGTCGACGCGTACGGCGGCGGCCCGGCCGCCGGCGTCGGTGAGCTTCCGGGCGACGTCGTTCGCCCCCTGCTCGTTGTGGTCCGCGACGACGACGGCGGCCCCGGCCTGCGCGAGGCGGCGGGCGACCTGGAGGCCGATGCCGGAGGCGGCGCCGGTGACGAGGGCGGTCCTGCCCGCGAACTCCTGCGGGGCGAGGTGACCCGTGCCGTGGTCAGGGGCGGTGTCGACCTGTGTGCTGGTGCTGTTGCTGGTGGTCATGGTGGTGCCTGGTTTCACTTGGTGGCGGTGCCGGGTGCGCTGGGCGCGGGCTCGTCGGCCAGGGCCGCGAACGCCGCGTCGATGAGCTGCGGGAGGGGGGCCGGCTCGCCGGGCGCGGTCCAGAACCGTACGGCCGTGCCGAACGCCCCCACGGCGAGCGAGACGGCCAGCGCGGGCCGCAGATCGCGTTCGGCGTCCAGACCGAGCCGCCGGGCGACGATCGCCACGGACTCGTTCTGCGCCTCGTCCTGCACGCGCAGGTACGCGGGGAGCAGCGCGGGCTCCTCGTGGAGCAGCCGCAGCAGGTCGCGCGAGCGCGGCAGGCGGCGGTGCCAGGCGGTCGGCTCGTCGTCCAGCCAGCCGCGCAGGGCCCGGTAGTAGGCCGTGAGGGGGGTCTCCTGCGGGGGGCGGGCGGCCAGCGCGGTGTTGATCCGCGCGTAGTCGGCGCGCAGGGTGTCGACGACGGCGTCCTCCTTGCCGGAGAAGTACCGGGAGAAGGTGCGGCGGGAGACGTCGGCGCGTTCGCTGATCGCCTCGACGGTCACCTGGTCGAGTCCGCGGTCGAGCACGAGGTCCACGGCGGCGTTGGCCATGACGGCCCGGCTCTCCTGGACCTTGCGGGCCCGTCGACCTTGGGCCCGCCCGCCCTCTTTGTCGCTCATGTCTCCGACTGTACTCCACGAAGTGTCTCAGCGGGACACATGGCCCATGGGGACAGCCTGGGCGACCGCGCCGGGGACAGACGCCCGCGGCAGCGTCGGCACCGAACCTCGCTCAGCCGGCCCAAAACAGCGGCGCGGCCCCGAGGAATACCCCGGGGCCGCGCCGCCACTTGTTCAGTTCGTCTTGCACTTGTTGTCGCTGGCCGGGTTGAGGAGCCCGATGATGTCGATGGTGTTGCCGCAGACGTTGAGATCGGCTTCGACCGGCACCTGAACGGCGTTGCCGGACACGATGCCCGGGCTGTCGTGGACATGACCCGTGGCGGACGGGCCGTCGTCGGCGAGGGCCTGGCCCGCACCGCCGACCACGGCACTGGCGGCTATCAGGACGGCGACGCTGAGGGTACGGACACGCATGGGGTGATCTCCTCGGTGTAGGAAAAGCGATCACTCTCCAGCAGATAGCCCACGGCCGGTTCCCGCGACCGCTCACCGCCATTCGGGTGACCTCTGGCCCCGCCGGGGCGTGTCAGCGCGCATATCCATCCAGAGCAAGACATAGCGGCACTGCTCCCTGTCCGGGGCTGTCCTGGACAGGGGTCCGCCTGCCCCGGAGCCTCCCTGAGCAGCAGCCTGGACCCCACCGGCCCCCTCCCCGAGGGGCGTGCACGACACGACCATCCCGGCCCAGGAGGTAGGCGGAGCATGGTCCTGCCCGAACGATGCCCTCACTCCGAACGGCGCCCGTCAGGCCCGGACGGCGACCGGACACGGCCCCACCGCACGGTGCTGGACGAGATCACCGGGCTCTGGCACCTGCCGGCCCTGCACCGCGCCGGGCCGCCGTACCCCCGCGCGGGCCTGCGGGTCCTGCACCTCGGCGGCGCGTGGGTCGCGGCGTTGACGTGCCTCCCGACCCGCTTCGGCCGCACCACGCCGCTCATCCGGCGGCGTGACCCGCTGGCCTTCCACGTACTGCACATGCGGAGGGGCCAGGTCTCCTTCGACGCCGGGCGGCGCCATGTGCACGTCGGAGCCGGGCGGTTGCTGCCCCTGGGACGCTTCGCGCCCCTACCACGGGCGGTTCGACGATGCGGCCGGAGTCCACTCCTTCGAGCTGCTCCAACTCCCCCGCGCCGCGCTGCCGTTACCGACCCGCACCGTCCAGCGTTTCCGCGCCCTGCCCCTCTCCCCCGGCGCGGGCATGGGCGGCGCGCTGACCCGCCGGCTCGCCACGGTGGTGGGCCACCGGCGCCGAGGCCCCGGTGATCCGCCACCGGGAGCCTACTGAGTCCGCCCCGCGTCCCCTCGGCCGAACGCGGCGGCCGCCGCTGTGGCCGCTCGCTCGATCCTCGCGTGGTGGGCTTCCCGGAAGGCCGCGTCGTGCTGCGGGGTGGCGTATTCGGCGCTCGTCCCTGTCGAGCCGTCGAGTTGTTCGCGCAGGATGTCGGCGTGCCCGAGGTGCCGGCTGGTCTCGGTCAGCAGGTGGATGAGGATGGTGAAGAGTTTCACGTCCGGCCGCGGCCACCAGGGCACGTGGCCGGGAGAGTCGAGGGTGAGTGCCGCGATCGTCGCGTCCGAGTGCTCCCAGACGCGACGGCAGCGGCCGACGATCTCCTCCCTCGTCTCCCGCTCGGTCACCCACAGGTCGGCGCCGCGTTCCGCGAGGTCGTCCCAGCGGGGCAGCGGTTCGGGGAACGGCCGGCCGAAGACCTCGCCCAGGTATCTGGCCTCCCAGGTCGACAGATGTTTGACGAGGCCGAGGAGGTTGGTGCCGGTCACGGTCAGGGGGCGGCGCACGTCGTACTCACCGAGCCCGTCGAGCTTCCACAGCAGCGCCTCGCGCATCACGCGCAGGTCGCCGTGCAGGTGCTCTTTCGCGAAGTCATCGATCATGCGGTCATTGTGGGTCGATGAAGAACTCCTGGGCCAGGGTTGACGTACACGGCTCACGCATGACCTCGACGCCCTCCGCGGTGGCGCCGCCCACCATGCCCAGGCACTGGCCCGTCGCCGCCTCCCGGATGCGGAAGCCGCCCGGCGCCGGGGTCTCGGCCGGCTCGACCAGGAACACGCTCGCGGAGGCGCAGGCGTCCCACGGTTCGAGCATGCCGGGGACCGGTCCCCCGTTCATGACGGTCAGGCAGCCGATGCCGAACTCGGGGTGGTGCCACTGGATGCGGTAGCGGCCGGTGCCGGCCTCTTCGAGGTAGGTGCGCGGCGGGACGGCCTGGGCGCACGCGCGCTGCACGGCGACGGCACTGGCGTAGAGGCCCTTGCGGTCGCGGCCCTCGGTGACGCACAGCGAGGGCGCGCTCGCCGGGCGGATCTTGGCCCAGCCGAGCGGTGGGCCCTGGAAGCGCTCCTGGGTGAAGACGGAACCGGGCTGGCGGTCACAGCCCCACTGCCGCAGCCGCGCCCCGTCGGCGGTGGAGGACTCGGTGACCTCCAGGCACTGCGGGGTCGTGGTGACGGTCTTGGGCTGGAGCCAGACACCGCCGTCGGTCTCGGTGAAGGTGAGGCTCGCGCCGGGCTGGTTGCCGCAGGTCTGCTGCCGTACGAGGGCGCCGGCGGAGGGGCTGGAGTTCTCCACCGCCATGCACTTGCCGCTGTAGACGTTGACGATCTGGTACGAACCGCCGCCCAGGGGCGATGACTTCAGGGTCCACAGCGCGTTCTTGCGCCCCGCGCAGCGGCGCTGTGCGACCACCTCGCCCTCGGCGGCCGTGGCCACTTCGAGGCACATGCCGCTGTGGGTGGAGACGATGTTGATGTTCTGCTCCGCGGTCGAGGCCGCGCGCGCCGTTCCCTGCGCGCCCACCAGGGCGAGGAGGAGGGTGACGGCGGTGAGCAGTGCGGCGGAGCGTGGACGTCCGGGGCGGCCTGGTCTTCGCATGTGTCCCCCTTGGTCGGATGCGGGCGGAGCGGGAGCGGAGCCTCGCACAGCGGCCTGACGTGAGCCTGACATTAGCTCACCCGTGCGCGGGAGCCCGTTCGTCAGCGGTACGTCAGCCGGCGCGGTCACCATCGGCCCCGTACCACCGGAGCCGGACGGAACCGGAGACGGACGAAACCCGAGACGGACGGATCGGTCGACCGAGACGAGGGGTGTACGCGCCATGAGTGGAAGACCCAGGGGCCGGCTGCGTCGGCTCCGCGAGGCAGTGGGCCCACTGGCCGCCGCCGTACTGGTGTGCGGGGCGCTCACCGTGCCCGCCTCCGCGGCGTCCACCGCGGAGCCGGCGTGCTGGCTGCGCCCCGGCGAGCCGCACCGGGACTGGACCGGCATGAACTTCGCCGGGGACATGTGGTGCGATCTCACCCCCGGCTCGGTGCGCATCCAGTCGCGCTCGACCAGCCCGGTGGTGGGCAAGATGCTCTTCAGCCCACGCTGGTTCGTGTGCTGGAAGGAGGGCTCCGACTACATGGGCAACAACATCTGGTACTACACCCAGGGCGACCAGGTGGTGTCCTCCCCCACCGTCAAGGCGTGGGGTTACATGCCCGCGGTCGCGGTCAAGGCCCCTCAGCACCCGTTCCCGGGCCTCACCCAGTGCCCCTGGTCGTGACGGCCGCCGTGCCACCACCGCTCCCCCTGCGCGCCATCCCCGTTCTTCCTTCCTTGCCCCTTCCGGCACATGACGAGCCATCAGGAGTACGTCGTGAACAGGAAACCGTTCCTCCCCCGCGTCTCGCCCCGCGCCGCCGCCGTCGCCGCGGCCGTCGGCGCGCTGCTGTGTCTGCCGCTGACGGCCGCTCCCGCGAGCGCCGGTGAGCGGGCCACCTGTTCCCTTCAGGAGGGCCTCGACCTGCGCGACACCATCGGCAACGCGTTCACCAAGGCGCTGTACTGCGACAACCTTCCGTCGGACGTGTACGGCAGACCCTCCTTCGACGCCCCGATCACCGGGTGGCTGCGTCTGACGCCGTCCTGGTTCACCTGCTACACCATCGGGCCGAGGGACACCCAGGGCAACAACGTCTGGTACTACACCCAAGGCGACCAGGTGGGCGAACTCCCCCGCATCAAGGGCTGGGGCAACGTCCCCGCAGAGGTCGTCAAGATCCCCTCCACCATGTCGCACCCCGTCGCCGGGCTGCCGCGCTGCCCCTGGTACTGACAGCCGCCCGCCCCCGACCCGTCACGCACCACCGCACCGCCGCACCATCGCACCGCCCGGACCGGCCCGCCCGGGCCGGTCCCAGCAGGCGCCCCCAGGCGCGAGGAGGAGACCCGATGAAGACCGGACGCACGATCCGTACGGCCGCCGCGGTGGCCGTGGCCGCCGCGGCGTTGGCGATGTCCGCCGGTGGCCCGGCCACCGCCCGCACGGCGGAGGGCGCGCCGCCGCAGGCCGCCGTTCTCGGCGGCCCGGGACCCCACGACGGGGCGCGCCCCGAGAGCGCCGTGAGCGCGGCCGGCAGCGAATGGCGCCTGTGCATGTACCTGGGCGGCCACACCACCCTCCAGATGGGGAGCACGGGAGAGACCGTGCGGCACCTGCAATGCATCCTCAACGAGGTCTACCGCTACGTGAACGTCCCCATGACCGGTGTCTTCGAAGAGGTCACCAAGGCGTCGGTCGAACACCTGCAGCGGCAGTTCGCCCTGCCCGTCACGGGTGTCGTCGACGCCGCCACCTGGAGCGCCCTGCACCCCTGAGCAGCCCCCGCAGCGCACGGTGGGAGGGCGCGGTCAGCGCAGGTCGAGCCGCATCACGACACGGGGGTGACCGGCCAGGACCGAGCCGGTGTCGGCGGCGTGCGTGAACCCGGCCCTCTCGAAGTTCTTCCGGATTCCGGCGTACGCCATCGTGAGGTCCACCTTGGCGCCACCGTCGCCTCGGGTCCCCGTACGGGCGCCGTTGTCGATGGGGTACGCCTCGATCGCCGGTGCGCCATGGGTGCGCGCGAACTCGACCGCCCCGGCGATCAACGCGTGTGAGATGCCCTGCTTGCGGTGGCCCGGACGTACGCGGACGCACCACAGCGACCAGACCGGCAGGTCGTCGACGTGCGGGATGGTGCGGCTGCGTGCGAAAGAGGTGTCGGCGCGCGGCGCCACGGCCGCCCAGCCGACGGGTTCGTCGCCGTCGTAGGCCAACACCCCCGGCGGGGGCTCCGTACGGCACAGTTCGGCGACGTACCTGCCCCGGGCCGGGCCGCGCAGCTCGTTGTTGAGCCGGGAGGGAATCCGGTAACTGAGGCACCAGCACACGTTGGCGCCCGGCGACTTCGGGCCGAGCACGGCGCGGACGTCCGCGAAGCGGGAAGCCGGACGGACTTCGATGCTCATGACACCACGATGGCATGGCCATCCTGGTCGCGGGCACCGGGATGTCACTTTGTGTTACCATTAGACGTTTGCGCGCGCGTGGCGGCCGCTGCCTCCACCGCTCCGGGCGCAGCCACCAGCCACCACCATCCTGCCGGGCCTTCCTCGGTATGTTCCCCTGCGGAAGGCTCTTCATGAAGCGTACGGACCACCCCGGCACCACCGGCAGCCTCGGCACCACCGGCGACGACCTCGGCGGCCTCGCCCCGGCCGCGCCCGCGATCACCTCCTTCGCCGATCTGGAACTGCCGGCCGCGGTCCTGCGCACCCTCACCGAGCAGGGCGTACGCGAGCCCTTCCCGATCCAGGCGGCCACGCTGCCCAGCGGCCTCGCGGGACGCGACGTCCTGGGGCGCGGCCGCACCGGTTCCGGCAAGACGCTCGCCTTCGGGCTGCCGCTGCTCACCCGCACCGCCGGGCGCCGCGCGGAGCCGAAGCAGCCGCTCGCCCTGATCCTGGTGCCGACCCGTGAGCTGGCCCAGCAGGTCACCGAGGCGCTCACGCCGTACGCCGACGCGCTCCGGCTGCGCATGGCCGCGGTCGTCGGCGGCATGTCGGTCGGCCGGCAGATCGCCGCGCTGCGCGAGGGCGCCGAGGTCGTCGTCGCCACCCCCGGCCGCCTCCACGACCTCATCGAGCGCAAGGCCTGCCGTCTGGGCCGGGTCCGGATCACGGTCCTCGACGAAGCCGACCAGATGTGCGACATGGGCTTCCTGCCGCAGGTCACCGAGGTGCTCGACCAAGTCCACTCCGACGGTCAGCGGATGCTGTTCTCGGCCACCCTGGACCGTGACGTCGACCAGCTGGTCCAGAGCTACCTCCATGATCCGGTCGTCCACTCCGTCGACCCCTCGGCGGGCGCGGTCACGACGATGGACCACCACGTCCTGGTCGTCCACGGCCCCGACCGGTACGCCGTGACCACGGAGATCGCCGCCCGTGAGGGCCGCGTCCTGCTGTTCCTGGACACCAAGCACGCCGTCGACCTGCTCACCCGGCACCTGCGGGCCAGCGGGGTGCACGCGGCGGCACTGCACAGCGGCAAGTCCCAGCCGCAGCGCACCCGGACCCTCGCGCAGTTCAAGAACGGCCAGATCACCGTCCTCGTGGCGACCAACGTCGCGGCCCGCGGCCTGCACATCGACGACCTCGACCTCGTGGTGAACGTCGATCCCCCCACCGACCCCAAGGACTATCTGCACCGCGCGGGCCGCACGGCCCGGGCCGGTGAGTCCGGCAGCGTCGTCACGCTCGTCCTGTCCGGGCAGCGCCGCGACATGAGCCGGCTGATGTCCGAGGCCGGCGTCGAGCCGACGGTCACGAAGGTGCGCTCGGGCGAGGCGGAGCTGAGCCGGATCACCGGGGCCAAGGCCCCTTCCGGCACCCCGCTCGACGGTGGACCCGCCGCGCCCCGCCCCAAGAACGTCAACGCCCCCTTCCGCGGCCTCGGCACCAGCAAGGACGCCTCGCGCGGCACCGGCGGCAAGTCCCGCAAGGCGGGCGAGGCCCGCAAACTGGCCGAGGCCCGCAAGGCGGCCATGGTCCGCCGGGGCCGCTGAGGTCTCGGACGCGCGTACGGCTTGCCCCCCGCGTACGGCTTGCCGTCCCGCACGTACGGCTTGCTCTTTCGGCAAGAAATCTTTCCGTACGCCGAGGGCCTCCGCACAGTGGGCGCATGACGACCTCACGCAGCTCCGCCCCCGCGTCCGCGTCCGCGGCGGGAACGAGCACCGGAGCACCCGAAGACGCACAGCAGTTCTGGGAGAAGCGGTACCGGGGCGGTACGCAGCCCGGCCGCGGCCGCCCCAACGCCGTGTTCGCCGGCCTCGTCGCCGGTCTGCCGGCCGGTGCCGCCCTCGACCTGGGCTGCGGCCCCGGCGGTGACACCCTCTGGCTGGCGGGGCGTGGCTGGACCGTGACCGCCGTCGACATCTCGCCCACCGCGCTGGCGGGCGTGCGGGCCGACGCGGACGCCGCCGGGCTGGGGGGCCGGGTCCGCACCAAGCACCACGATCTGAGCGTGTCGTTTCCGGAGGGCCGGTTCGATCTGGTCTCGGCCCAGTTCCTCCAGACGCCTCTCGCCTTCCCCCGGCGACGTGTGCTGCGGCGGGCCGCCGAGGCGGTCGCCCCCGGTGGCCTGCTGCTGATCGTCGAGCACGCCTCGGTTCCGCCATGGGGCCGCGCGGCCCATCCGGACCTGGAGCTGCCGACCGCCGCCGAGACGCTGGCCGGGCTCGCCCTGGCGGAAGAAGACTGGACGGTCGAGCTCGCGGAGACCCGCCACCGGGAGGCGACCGGACCCGACGGGGAGACCGCGACCGTGGACGACAACGTCATCGCGGCGCGGCGCCGGGCGTAGGCCTTCCCCCGACTCCCCGCGCTGTGCGCGCACACGCACCTGTCCTCCGGCGTCCGCTGCCGCCTCCCGGGACGAGCCCCGGGAGGCGGCAGGCCAGAACTCGGCTACGCGACTGGAAGGCCACCGCGCGGTGCCGTTCGGGGCTCAGCCGTATTCGCGTTCACGCTCGCGTTCACGGAGGTACGCCTCCAGCTCCGCGGCCCCGCTCAGCATCGCCCGCCCGCGGGCGGCGAGCCGGCCGTGCCAGTCACGCAGGGCCGCCTCCAGGGGCTCCAGGCCTTTGGCCGCCCGTACTTGCGCGATCAGCGGGGCGATCTGCTCCAGCAGATGGCCGCCGCGCCTCAGCTGGTGGGCGAGCCGGGCATCCCGTACGTCGGCTTCGTCGTAGACGCGGTAGCCGGTCCGCGGGTCACGGCTGGGGCGCACCAGCCCGGCGCGTTCCCACTTGCGCAGCGTCGCGGGCCGGATGCCGAGTTCGCCCGCCAGTGGCCCGATGAACGTGCCGCCGGGCACGGGCACCACCGGTTCGGAGACGGTGGCGGGGTCCAGGTCGCTCAGGGCGCTCTCCACGGCCTGGAGGGTCCGGCGATCGTCGAGGAGTTGGGTGTGGCTCTCGTCGATGAGGCGGAACGCCTCGTCGGGCGATCCTTCGTTCACCATCCGCATGATCGCGGTGGCCGTCCGGTGCCCGTGGCCGGGCACCAGGGCGAGGAACGCGCGCAGGGCTCCCGCGTGCAGCGGTGTGTAGGTGCGGTAGCCGTGGGGCGTGCGCTTGGCGGGCGGGAGGATGCCCGCCTCTTCGTAGTTCCTGACCGCCTGCGTGGACAGACCGTGCCCGCGTGCCACGTCGATCGGCCTGAGCCGCTCACCGTTTTGAAGGTTTCGCCCCATGATCCTGCCGTTGTCGTCCAGTAGCGCGGGAAAGTTTCAACCGAGGGTTCAAAGATACCGTTGAGGTCATGGTTGACATCAAGGACACCGTCCATGCCCTCGACGCCGCCGCCGTCATGGGACTTCTCCCTGCCCGGCCGCGGCTGCTCGCCCTGGGCGAGCCCACTCACGGGCAGGACGTTCTGCTCGACGTACGCAATGAACTCTTCCGGCAGCTCGTCGAGGAGGAGGGCTACCGGACGATCGCGATGGAGGTCGACTGCCTGCGGGGCCTGGTCGTGGACGAGTACGTCACCTCGGGCGCGGGCAGCCTCGACGAGGTGATGGAGCGCGGATTCAGCCACGGCTGGGGCGAGTTCGCGGGCAACCGTGAACTCGTGCGGTGGATGCGCGACTTCAACGACGGCCGGCCTGCGGCCGACCGGCTCCACTTCGCCGGTTTCGACGGCCCGGTGGAGGTCGCCGCTGCCGAGAGTCCCCGCCGGTCCCTCATGGCGCTGCACGGCTACCTCTCCGCCCACGTGCGCGCGGACCTGCTCCCCTGCACCGCGCAAACGCTCGACGATCTGCTCGGCGACGACGACCGGTGGACCGATCCGGCGGCGATGCTGGAACCGGACCGCTCCGTGGGGCAGTCCGCCGAGGTACGCCAACTGCGGCTGCTGGCGGATGACTTGACCGCACTGCTCGACGTCCAGGCGCCGGGCCTGCTCGCGGCGGCCTCGCGGGACGACTGGGACCGGGCCGGGCTGCACGGGCGCACCGCGAGCGGCCTGCTGCGCTACCACCACTGGATGGCCGACACCTCGCCGGCCCGCATGGCCCGGCTGGTGAGCACGCGGGACCAGATGATGGCGCACAACCTCCTGGCCGTCGCCGACCGCGGCCCGGCCCTCGTCCACGCCCACAACTCCCATCTCCAGCGCGAGAAGAGCACGATGCGCATGTGGGAGGGATCGGTGGAGTGGTGGAGCGCCGGCGCGCTGACAAGCGCCCGGCTCGGCGCGGAGTACGCCTTCGTGACCATGGCACTGGGGACGCTCCGGCACCAGGGGGTGGACGTACCGCCACCGGACACTGTCGAAGGCCTCCTGTACGCGCTGCCGGAGGACCGCTGCGTGGCCGACGCCCCGCGGCTGGCCGCGGCCCTCGGCGACACGCCGCTGATGCCCCGCGTGTCGCCGTGGTTCGGCTACTCCGCGCTCGATCCGTCGCACTTGGCGGACAGTGACGGGATCGTGTTCGTCAAGGATGCCGACCGGCACCGACCGCAGTAGTAGGAGGAGGAGCAGTAGCAGCACCGTTGGTCGCCGATCCTGCCGCCTCGCCAGTAGCGCCTCCAACACTTTGGCCTTGCGCCCGCGTTGACGGTCCCGGGCACGCCGTGACGTGGAGGCGCCGGGGCTGGTGAGACCTCTGGGGGGTGCCTTCCCACGCGATGGCCACTTAGGTTAGGCTCAGCTAAGTGACCGATGCCCTTCGCACACCTCGCCCTGGTGCCACCGACCCCCTCGCGCCCTTCACCCCTCTCACTGACAGCGGGGAGGTGCTGGAGACGCCCCGGCTCAAGGAGTTCCGGGGCCACACGGTGGTCATCAAGTTCGGCGGCAACGCCATGGTGGACGACGACCTCAAGCGGACCTTCGCCCGGGACGTGGTGGAGCTGCGGCGCGCGGGCCTGCGTCCGGTCGTGGTGCACGGCGGCGGGCCGCAGATCAGCGCCCTGCTCGACCGGCTCGACCTGGAGGTCCGCTTCGAAGCGGGTCTGCGGGTGACCACGCCGGAAGTCATGGACGTGGCCCGGATGGTGCTCACCGGCCGCGTCCAGCGGGAGCTGGTCGGGCTCATCAACCGTCACGGACCGTTCGCCGTGGGGATGACCGGCGAGGACGCGCACACCATGACCGCCGTGCGCCGTCCCGCCTGGGTGGACGGCGAGCCGGTGGACATCGGGCTCGTCGGCGACATCGTCGACGTGAACACCGAGACCCTGAAGGCCCTGCTGGACGAGGGCCGCGTCCCGGTCGTCTCCCCCATAGCCCGGGGGACGGACGGGCAGGTCTACAACATCAACGCCGACCTCGCGGCTGCCGCGCTCGCGGTGGCGCTCGACGCGGAGAAGCTGGTGATGCTCACCGACGTCGAGGGCCTGTACGCGAACTGGCCGCACAGCACCGAGGTGATCGAGCACCTCACGGCGGACGAGCTGGAGAAGCTCCTGCCCGAGCTGACGAGCGGCATGCTCCCCAAGATGGAGGCGTGCCTGCGAGCCGCGCAGGCAGGCGTGCGCATGGCCCACGTACTCGACGGCCGGGTCCCCCACGCCGTGTTGCGGAGGGTCTTCTCCGACGTCCACCACGGCACAGTCGTGGTTCCCGAGCCGGAACCGAGCGGCGACAGGGAGCGCTGAGAGACGCCTTGTACGGCTGTACCTACAGCTGAACCCCGGCCCTGGGCCGGGGTTCAGCTGTAGATGCGCCTCAACGCCGCCGCCAACGCCAAGCGGCCGGCGCGGTCAGAGCGTGCGGGCGAGGACCCGCGAATTGCGGGCGGGGTCCAGCGACTGCGCCCAGGCGCGCGGCGCCAGTTCCGCCGCGGCGGGCGCGAAGCCGTGCCGGAGGAAGAGTTCGCCCCCGCCGGTCGTCGCGGTGAACAGGGCGTGCAGGGACCGGGCGTCGGCCTCGGTCAGTGCCGCGCGCAGCAGGGCGTCCCCCACTCCGCGCCCCTGACTGCGCGGCGCGACACAGAAGTTGTACAGGACGCCGGCCGGTCCGCGGTCCGCGTCCGGGTCGGCGGGGTGGAGGCTCACGCCCAGACAGCCGTCCAGGGTGCCGTCGTCGGCCTCCACGACCAGGAAGTCGGCCGCGTCGGCGGCGTAGAGCGACAGGGGGCGCTCGCGCAGCGCTCCGGAGCGGGCGAATGGCCGGGACAGCGCCTCAAGGGCGGTGGCGTCCGCCGGGCGCGCGGAACGCACGGCGAGCAGGGCGGGCGGGGCGGCGCACGGCGACGGGGCGCCGAGGCGGGGGACGGCCGTGGACAACAGGTTCCCTTCCTCCAGGTCAACTAAGGTTAGCCTGCCCTAAGTAGAGCTGCAAAAGCCAGTCGGGGCACCTGAGCCACCGTCACGCCAGAAGACGTCAGACGACATGAGACGACATCAGAAGACGCCAGCAGCGGCCAGAAGAGGCCAGCAGACCTCAGGCGGTCGCCGCGCGGCCGTCGACGTACGTCGTCACGATTTCGATGTCACCGATGTGCGACGTGCTGACGCCGCGTGGGTCGTCGCCGAGCACGACGAGGTCGGCCCGCTTGCCCGGGGTGAGCGTGCCGGCACTGTCGTCCCAGTGGCAGGCGAAGGCGCCGCCGACGGTGTAGGCACGCAGGGCCTCGTCGACGGTGATGCCCTCGTCGGGGCCGATCACCTGGCCCGACTCCGAGGCGCGCTCGACCATGAACTGGATGGCCCGCAGCGGCGCCCCGTCCGTGACTGGCCGGTCCGAGCTGCCCACCAAGGTGACGCCGTGGTCCAGGAAGCCCCGGCCCCGGTAGAGCCACGGGGCCCGCTCCTCGCCCATGATCGCCGCGTAGTCGTCGCCGAAGTACCGCAGGAAGTTCGGCTGCACCACGGCGCTGACGCCGAGCCGGGCGAAGCGGGCGAGCTGGTCCGGGCGGATCAGCCCGGCGTGTTCGATCCGGTGGCGCGCGGCGGGGCGCGGGTGCGCCCGCTGGGCCCGTTCCAGGGCGTCGAGGGCGACGTCGGCGGCGCGGTCGCCGATCGCGTGGACGGCCAGCTGCCACCCGGCGAGGTGGCCGGCCACAATGGTGTCGGTGAGCGCCTCCGGGTCGTCCTGCAACTGCCCGGTGTGGTCCATGCCGTGGTACGGGGCGGTGAGCGCGGCCGTACGCGCCATCATGCCGCCGTCGGTGTAGACCTTCAGCGCGCCGATGGAGAGCCAGTCGTCGCCGAACCCGGTGCGCAGACCGAGGTCGAGGGCGCGGGGGGTGTGGTCGCCATCCGGGAGGGCGACGGGGTGCAGGGCGTCCGCGGCCACCATGAGCTGGACGCGCAGGGGCAGTTGGCCCTGTTCCCTTGCCAGTTGGTAGGCGGCCAGCTCGGCCGGGCTGTGGCCGAACAGGGAGCCGCCGATGCCCGCCTCGGCGCAGGCCGTGACGCCTTCCGCGCGGCAGGTCCGGGCGGCGTGCGCGATGGCGTCCGCGAGTTCCTGCTGTGTGTGCGGCGGGCGGAGCGCGCGTGCGGCGCCCATGGCGCCCTCGGCGAGGAAGCCGTTCTCATGGGGCACGTCGGCGGGGAGCAGGTCCAGGACGGCGCTGTTGACCACGCAGCCGTGGCCGGAGTCGTGCAGCATGAACACCTTGCGGCCCTGGCTGACCCGGTCCAGCTCGGCGGCTGTCAGATGGCGCCCGAGAGCCCGCTGGTCGTACCCGGCGAGGGCCACCCAGGCGTCCGGCGAGGGCTGCCGTGCGACGGCGTCCGCCACGACCGCGAGCACGTCCTCGACCCGTTCGCAGGGCGCCACACTCGGCGTACGCGCCTTCAGTCCCGTCCACGCGAGATGGACGTGGCTGTCGATGAACCCGGGCAGCACGGTGGCGCCTTGCAGGTCGACGACCTCGCGGGCGGGCAGCGAGGTGACGGCGTCGTCCAGGCCCACGATCCTCCCCCGCCAGATCCCCACGTCACGGGCGACGGGGTGGGCCGGGTCCATGGTGAGGAAGCGGGCGTTCGTCAGTCGCGTGGAGAGCATCGGGGGCGGTCCGTCCTAGCTGGTCTCGGCCATCGCGGCAGCGGTGGGCACGTCGTCCCGCGGGGCGTCGGGCAGGTGGCGGCGGGGCGCCGCGGGCACCACCAGGGGGGTGCCGGTCTCGGGGTCGTCGATGATCCGGCAGGGCAGTCCGAAGACGTCCTCGATGAGGTCGGCGGTGACGACGGTGGCCGGGTCGCCCTCGGCGGCGACCGTGCCGCCGGCCCGCATGACGATGAGGTGAGTGGCGTAGCGGCAGGCCTGGTTGAGGTCGTGCAGGACGGCGACGACCGTGTTCTTCTTGCGCGCGTGCAGTTCGGCGCAGAGGTCGAGGACCTCGACCTGGTGGGCGATGTCGAGGTAGGTGGTGGGTTCGTCGAGGAGCAGGATGGAGGTCTGCTGGGCGAGGACCATGGAGAGCCACACGCGCTGGCGCTGCCCGCCGGAGAGGTCGTCGACGGGGCGGTCGGCGAGTTCGAGTACGCCGGTCTGGCGCAGCGCCTCGGTGACGGCCGCCTCGTCCTCGGCCGACCACTGCTTGAGGAGGCGCTGGTGGGGGTAGCGGCCGCGGGCGACGAGGTCGCCGACGGTGATGCCGCCGGGCGCGGTCGAGGACTGCGGGAGCAGTCCGAGGCGGCGGGCGACCTCGCGCGAGCGGTACGACGCGATGGCCGCGCCGTCGAGGTAGACCTGACCGGAGCGGGGCTTGAGCATCCGCGCGAGGGCCTTGAGGAGCGTGGACTTGCCGCAGGCGTTCGGCCCGATGATCACGGTGAAGGAGTGGTCGGGTATGTCGACGCCCAGCGAGGTGGCCACGGTCCGCTGGTCGTAGGAGAGCGTGAGGTCCTCGGCCCGCAGGCGAGGCGTGGGCGCGGTCGTTGCGGTCGGGGCGGTCATGGCAGTCATGCGCGGCTCTTTCGCGACTCGGTGATCAGCAGCCAGATGAGGTAGAGCCCGCCGATGGTGCCGGTCGCGGTGCCCACCGGCAGCAGCGTGGGGGCGAAGACACGCTGGGCGAAGAGGTCGCTGCCGGCCAGCAGCAGCGCGCCCATGAGGGCGGCGGACATCAGCGAGGGTCCCGAGGACCGGGTCAGCCGGCGGGCCAGTTGCGGCGCCGCCAGGGCGATGAACCAGATGGGGCCGGTGACCGCCGTGGCGAAGGCGGCGAGCGCGACGCTGATGACGAGCAGTGCCGTACGGGTGCGCTGGACGTTGACCCCGAGGGCCATGGCGGTGACGTCGCCCATCTCCACCATGGACAGGCGGCGGGAGAGCAGGAAGGCGAGCGGGAGCAGGACGAGCACCGCGAGACCGATGGCGTTCGCGTGCTGCCAGCCACGGCTGTTGAGGCTGCCGATCAGCCAGGCCTGCGCCTCCAGCGCCTCCTGCCAGGTCGCCCGGGTGATGAGGTAGGAGTTGACGGAGAGCAGCAGGGAGCTGACGCCGATGCCGACGACGACCAGCCGGAAGCCCTGGAGCCCGCGGCCGAGCAGCAGCAGATAGACGGCGGCCGCGGTGAGGAACCCGCCGATCAGCGCGCCGAACGCGATCTGCGCCATGCTGCCGTGCAGCACGGTGATGACGACGAGCGCGCCGACGGCCGAGCCGTTGGTGAAGCCGATGATGTCCGGGCTGCCCAGCGAGTTGCCCGTCAGGCTCTGCAGGATGGCGCCGCTGACCGCGAGGGCCGCGCCGACACAGATCGCGGTCAGCAGGCGCGGCATGCGCAGGGTGTTGACGATGAAGTCGGCGCCGGGCGAGCCGTTGCCCGTCACGGCCTTGAGGACTTCCCCGACGGAGAGTTCGAAGTCACCGGTGGTGAGGGTGACGAGCATGACGGCGATCAGCGCCACGAGCATCGCGGACGTCACGGCGAGGACCCGCCCCTGGACGCGTACGGAGGGGCCCCGCCGTCCGGCGCGCAGCACGGTTCCGCTGATGACGGGGCCGCCCGTGCCCGGGGGCTTCTCCTCGGCGGGAGCGCCCGCCTCGCGTACAGCACTCACAGCATGGCCAGCTTTCGACGACGGCACAGCGCGATGAACAGGGGTGCGCCGATGAACGCGGTGATGATGCCCACCTGGACCTCGCCCGGCGAGCCGAGCACCCGGCCGAGCACGTCCGACCCGATGAGCAGGATCGGCGCGAGCAGCATCGAGTACGCGAGGACCCACCGCTGGTCGGGGCCGACGATGAACCGGGCGACATGGGGCACGGCGAGGCCGACGAATCCGACCGGTCCCGCCGCAGCGGTGGCGGCGCCGCACAGCAGCATGACCGCGAGGGCACCGAGCAGCCGGGTCCGGCCGACGTTCAGCCCGAGGGCCCGGCCGAGCTGGTCGCCCATCGCGAGGGCGTTGAGGGACGGGGCGAGGCAGAGCGCGATCAGCAGGCCGACGGCGACGAACGGGAGGATGGCGTGGACGACTTCGAAGTACCGGCCGGAGAGCGAGCCCACGTTCCAGAAGCGGAACTGGTCGAAGGCCTCGGGGTCGAGCAGCAGGACCGCGGAGTTGAAGGCGTACAGGACGGCGGTGACGGCCGCTCCCGCGACGACCAGGCGGTCAGGGGTGGCCACCTTGCGTCCCGAGGTGCCCAGCAGATAGACGACGACCGAGGCGACGGCGGCGCCGATGAACGCGAACCACACGTAGCCGAGCACGGAGCCCACGCCGAGGAAGGCGATGGCCACCACGACGCCCGCGGCGCTGCCCAGGCTGATCCCGAGCAGGCCCGGGTCGGCGAGCGGGTTGCGGGTCAGCGCCTGCATCAGCGCGCCGGACAGGCCGAGCGCCATGCCGACGAGGAGGCCGAGGAGGGTTCTGGGGATGCGGTAGTCGTGGATGATGATCGACGTCTCGGACCCGTCGGGGTGCCACAGCGCGCTCCAGGTCGCGGTGAAGGGAATCCCCCGCGTACCGACCCAAATGCTGAGCAACGCGACAAGGATCAGGGCACCCAGCGCCACCAGCAGGCCCATGCCCCGCAGGGCGTTCACGGTCCGGCCCGCTCCGGGCGGGGCCGCGACGGCGGCCGGCCCTTCGGACACCGCCCGGGTTTCGACCGACAACGACAACTCCCCCTGGCGGCGGTTCAGGCGTCGTGCCGCGTGGACAACACAAAGGACACGGCGCGAACGGCAAGTTGAGACTTAGGTGAGGCTAACCGAACGCATCCGGCCCGGTCAACGCGCGGGTGGTGACCTCGAGATGGACGTGCGGTCACGATAGGGAACCGAGTGCGCAGAGGTCGCCCGTAGTGGCGACAGAGGCGCAGTACCTGTTTAAGGTAGCCTTACCTAACCATTTGAACATCGTCGCGGAGGGCCGCATGCCAGCTGGAGCACCAACCGGGGGGCACGTCCTCCGCAGGGCGATCAGGGGGCAACGACGCCGTATCGTCGCCGCTTCCCTGCTCGGCATGACCCACCAAGGCTGTGAGGCCCTGGTCCCGGTGGTCATCGGCGTCGCCATCGACACGGCCGTCGCGACCGGTGACTCCGGTGCCCTGTGGCGCTGGCTCCTGGTGCTCGCGGTCCTCTTCTTCGTGCTGTCCACCTGCTACCGCAACAGCGCGCGGATCACGGAGGGCGCGGGCGAGCAGGCCGCCCACGAGCTGCGGCTCGAACTCGGCGCCCGCGTCCTGGACCCGCGCGGCGGCTCCGACGCGAACCGGCTGCCCGGCGCGCTCACCAGCATCGCCACCAACGACGCCCGCCGCGTGGGCTCCGTGGCGACGGTCCTCACCTACGGCATCGCCGCGGTCGCCGCCCTGATCATCAGCGCGGTGGCGCTGCTCAGGATCTCCGTCCCGCTCGGACTCCTCGTCCTGCTCGGCATCCCGCCGCTGCTGTGGCTCGGGCACCGCATCAGCCGGCCGCTGGAGCGCCGAAGCGAGACCGAGCAGGAGCAGGCCGCGCACGCCTCCGGCGTCGCCGCCGACCTGGTCTCGGGGCTGCGGGTCCTCAAGGGCATGGGCGCCGAGTCGGCCGCCGTGGCCCGCTACCGCACGACGAGCCAGGACTCCCTGGCGGCCGCGCTCAGGGCCGCCCGCAGCCGGTCCGGCCACGAGGGCGCCGTCCTCGCCCTGACCGGAGTCTTCATCGCGGTCATCGGCGTCGTGGGCGCCTACCTCGCCATGCGCGGCAGCATCAGCGTCGGCGAACTCGTTGCGGCGGTCGGCCTCGCCCAGTTCCTGCTCGGCCCGTTCCAGCTGCTCACCTACGTCAACGCCGAGTTCGCCCAGGGCCGTGCGTCCGCACGGCGGATCGCCGAGGTGCTGGCCGCGCCCGCCGCCGTGGAAGGCGGCGACGACACGCCGTCCGACCGGGCCGCGGGGCACATCCGGCTGCGCGGGGTGTCGCTCGGCACGCTGCGCGCGGTGGACCTCGACATCGAGGCGGGCAGCCTGACCGGGGTCGTCACCAAGGACCCTGCG
This sequence comes from Streptomyces huasconensis, assembly GCF_021028635.1. NCBI lineage: Bacteria > Bacillati > Actinomycetota > Actinomycetes > Kitasatosporales > Streptomycetaceae > Streptomyces > Streptomyces huasconensis. The sequence goes on along the minus strand of NZ_CP086119.1, from coordinate 7,744,766 downwards.
GTCGCCAACGACCTGCTGCACTGCCTGGCCAGGGAGACCGACCCGGCCGACGGCACCGTCGAACTCGACGGCGTACCCCTGACCTCACTCGACCCGGACGGGCTGCGCCGCGCCGTGCTGGTCGCCCACCACGACGCCGACCTGTTCGAGAGCAGCCTGCTGGACAACGTCCGGGCGGGCGCGGACGCCGAGGCCGGAGCCGCGGCCGTCGACACCGCCCTCACCGCCTCCGCGGCGGACGAGGTCGCCCGGCTGCTGCCCGACGGCGCGGACACGGTGCTCGCCGAACGCGGCCGGTCCCTGTCCGGCGGCCAGCGCCAGCGCGTGGCACTCGCCCGCGCCCTCGCCGCCGACCGGCCCGTCCTGGTCCTGCACGACCCGACCACCGCCGTGGACACCGTCACCGAGTCGCGGATCGCGGCCCGGCTGCGCGACGCCCGCCAGGGCCGCACCACCGTCCTCATCACCACGAGCCCGGCCCTCCTCGCGGTCACCGACCGGGTCATCGTCCTCGACGAGGGCACCGTCTCGGCCGAGGGCCGGCACGCCGAACTCGTCGCCGCCGACGAGGCGTACCGAGCGGCGGTGCTCGCATGACATCCGCGTACGCGAGCGAGACACAGAAGCCGGCGCAGAACGCGAAGCCGGGAGAGACAGAAGAGACACCCGACACCATGAGCCCTACCAGCACGGACCGCGTGCTCCTGCCGACCGCCTCCGCCGCCGAGAGCCTGGCCGCGCTGCGCACCATGCTGCGCGGCCACCGGCTCCTGGCCGCGGGCGCCTTCGTCGTCCTGGCCGCGGGCACCGGGATCGGCCTGCTGACCGCTCCCCTGCTCGGGCACATCGTCGACCTGGTGGTGGACAAGCGCGGCTCCGACGCGCTGACCGTGCCGCTCGTGCTGCTGGTCGCGGTGGCGCTGGTGCGCGGCGCCGCGACCGCCGTCGGCAGCGCGCTGGTCGCCCGGCTCGGCGAGACGGTACTGGCGGCCGTGCGCGAGCAGTTCATCGAGCGGGCGCTGCGGCTGCCGCTGGAGCGTGTCGAGGCCGCCGGCTCGGGCGACCTGGTCTCCCGGGTCACCAGCGACGTCTCCATGATCGCGAAGTCGGTGCGGCAGGCGATGCCGGAGTTCACCCGCTCCGCGCTCACCATCGTGCTGACCCTCGGCGGACTCGCCGTCCTCGACTGGCGGTTCCTGCTCGCGGCGCTGGTCGCCATGCCCGTCCAGGTGCTCTCCGTACGCTGGTACCTGCGCCGCTCCTCCCCCGTGTACGCCGAACACCGCGTCGCCACCGGGGCCTTGCAGCACCAGCTGCTCGACAGCATCGGCGGGGTGCGGACCGTGCGCGCCTTCCGGCTCAACGGCACGCACGCCGGCCTCCTGGAGCAGCGGTCGGCGTCGGCGCGTGACCTGGCGCTGCGCGGCATCCACATCGTCACCGGGTTCTTCTCCCGGCTGAACCTCGCCGAGTACGTCGGTCTCGCCGCCGTGCTCGGCACCGGCTTCGCGCTGGTCGACAACGGCTCGGTGAGCATCGGTACGGCCACCGCGGCCGCGCTGTACTTCCACAGCCTCTTCAACCCGGTCAACGCCGCGCTGTTCCTCCTCGACGACGCGCAGTCCGCAGGCGCGAGCTTCGCCCGCCTGATCGGGGTGTCGAACCTCCCCGCCGAGCGCGCTCCGCAGGGCGGCGACGCTCCGGTGGACGGCTCGGTCAAGGTGACCGCGCTCGGCCACGCGTACGCCTCGGGTCAGCCCGTGCTCGCCGACGTCGACCTGGAGATCCGCAGCGGCGAGCGCGTGGCACTGGTGGGTGCGAGCGGGGCCGGGAAGACCACGCTCGCCAAGCTCATCGCCGGGGTCCACGAGCCGTCGAAGGGTGCCATCGCCCTGGGCGGCGTCGACACCCGGGAGCTGGGACCGGCCGGGGTGCGCCGCGCGGTGACGCTCATCAGCCAGGAGGTCCACGTGTTCGCCGGGCCGCTCGCGGAGGACCTGCGCCTGGCCCGGCCCGAGGCCACCGACGACGAACTGCGCGCGGCCCTGACCCATGTGGGCGCCCTGGAGTGGGCCGAGGCCCTGCCGGAAGGGCTCGCCACGGTCGTCGGCGAAGGCGGGCACCGGCTCACGGTGACCCAGGCGCAGCACCTCGCCCTGGCCCGCCTGGTGCTCGCGGACCCGCCCATCGCCATCCTCGACGAGGCGACGGCCGACGCGGGCAGCGCGGGCGCCCGCGTCCTGGAGACGGCGGCCGTACGGGCGCTGGAAGGCCGCACCGGCCTGATGGTGGCGCACCGCCTCCCCCAGGCCGCGACCGCGGACCGCGTCGTCGTCCTCGACCAGGGCCGCGTCGTGGAGACCGGCACGCACGACGAACTCGTGGCGGCCGGCGGCCGTTACGCCGCGCTGTGGGCCGCCTGGTCCGACAGCCGCCGAGAGGTTCCCGAAGGGGCCTGAGCACACGGCTTCCGCCGACAGGACAGGGGCTCGAACCGCTTGCGGTTCGGGCCCCGTCTTCGTTCGTGCCGCACGCGGACCGGACGACGAGGACGTGGACGACGAGGACGTGTACGCGGACCGGACCCCGAAGCCGACACCCGCCACGCGCCCCGAGGGACCTGAGCGGCGCGCCGCCACCGCGCCACCCCGCTCCGGCACGTACGAAAAGACCGCCGCCCCAGGAGAGGAGGAACTCTCCGGGGGCGGCGGTCAGTCGGCCGGTCGGCGGTCAGCCCTGCGCGGCGGCCAGGCTCGCGGGGCGCATGTCGGTCCAGTGGGCCTCCACATGGGCCAGGCAGGCCTCACGGGTGTCCTCGCCGAAGACGACCCGCCAGCCGGCGGGCACCTCCGCGAAGGACGGCCACAGCGAGTGCTGGTTCTCGTCGTTGACCAGGACCAGGAAGGTGCCCTGCGGGTCCTCGAACGGGTTGGTGCTCATGCGTTGTCACTCCTCATGGACGGTACGGTGAACAGCTCGGAGAGCGGCTGTTCGGGCTCGGCTGCCACGGTACGCAGCAGCGTCTGGAGTTCGTCGGCCAGCTGCCGCGCCTTGGCGGTGCCGAGCCGGTCGGTCGCGTGGATCAGCCCGCAGTGCACGGGGCCGTCGCCGCGGGGTTCGTAGAAGCTGAGGGTCAGGTCGGCCCGCGCCGTGCCGGTCGGCACGGCCTCCAGGGAGCCGATGCCGCCCTCCAGTTGCTCCAGGTCGGCCTGCTCATGGTGGATCACCATGACCTGCGGCCCCTCCGGAGGCAGCCCGGTCGCGCGGACGACCTCGTCGAACGGTACTTCCTGGCGGTCCAGGGCGCTCAGCGTGGTCTCGCGCACCCGGGTCAGCAGCTCCGCGAAGGTCGGGTCGCCCGCCGTGTCGGTGCGCAGGACGACCGTGTTGAGGAAGCAGCCCACCAAGTCGGCGAGTTGGTCGTCGGTGCGGCCCGCGACCATCGTGCCGATGGGCAGGTCGGTGCCCGCGCCATGGGCGGTGAGCAGGGCCGCCAGCGCCGAGTGCAGCACCATGAACATGCTGGTGCCGGTGGCGCGGGCGAGCCGGTCCACGGCCGCGTGCAGCTCCTCGTCGAGGACGAAACCGACGTGGCCGCCGGGCCGGCCGGTGCCGTCCGCGAGGGACGCGCGCGGGCCGTCCGCCGGGAGCGCCAGCTCCTTCGGTACGTCACCGAGCGCCTGGCGCCAGTACGCGAGCTGCTGCCCGCCCCTGCTGCCGGGGTCCGTGAGGTCGCCGAGGACCTCGCGGGCCCAGTCGGCGTAGTCGCCGTACGCGACCGGCAGCGGCTCCCACGCGGGCGCCCCGCCCTGCGTACGGGCCGCGTAGGCCGAGGTGAGGTCGCGGAAGAGCGGCACCACCGACCATTCGTCCACCGCGAGGTAGTGCATGGTCAGCAGCACGGCCTGGCGGCCGTCAGGACCGGTGAGGAGGTAGGCCCGAAGCGGGGCCTCCGCCTTCAGGTCGGGCTGCCCCGCGGCGAGTTCGGCCAGGCGGCCGTCCAGGTCCGCGCACCGCTCCACGGTCAGGGCGGGCGCCTCGGCAGGCCGCTGGAGCAGCGTGCCGTCGCGCTCGACGAACGCCGTGCGCAGCGGCTCGTGGCGGCTCACCACATCGGCGAGCGCCGCGCGCAGGGCGTCCGTGTCGAGGCCGCCCGGGGAACGGAGGACGAGCGCGTGGTCGAAGCCGGAGCCCCGGCGGTACGCCTCCCACTGGGGTCGCTGCACGGGCGCGGCCTCCCGCGGCCCGTCGTGGCCGTCGGCGCCGCTGTCGGCGCGGCGCAGGGCCGGGCGGGCGGCCGCGGCGCCGTCGAGCTTGCCGGCGATCCCGGCGACGGTCAGCGCGTCGAAGACGTCCCTGATGCTCAGCTCGGCGCCGAACTCGGCGCGGATGCGGCTCAGGAGCCGCATCGAGGCCATGGAGTGGCCGCCGAGCGCGAAGAAGTTGTCGTGCACGCCGACGCTTTCCAGCTTCAGGATCTCGCAGAACAGTTCCGCGAGCCGCGCCTGCGTCTCGGTGGCAGGTCGGGCCTCGCCGGTCATCGCGGACCAGTCCGGCGCGGGCAGCGCCTTGCGGTCCAGCTTGCCGTTGGGCGTCAACGGCAGCGGCCCGTCCAGCGGCACGACGATCGCGGGGACCATGTACTCGGGCAGCAGCCCGGCGACATGGGCGCGGACCTCCTGAGCGTCAAGTCCACGCTCCGGTACGGCGGCATCCTCCCGCTCCGGTACGACGTAACCGATGATGCGGACGATGTCGCCGTCCCGGTCGGGGACCACGGCGGCCTGGGCGACCGCGGGGTGCCCGGCGAGGGCGGCCTCGATCTCGCCCAGCTCGATGCGGAAGCCCCGCACCTTGACCTGGGTGTCGACCCGGCCGAGGAAGTCGAGGTTGCCGTCCGCCCACCAGCGGGCGCGGTCACCCGTGCGGTACATGCGGCTGCCGGGCGCGCCGAACGGGTCGGCGACGAACCGCTCCGACGTCAGGGCGGCCTTGCCGAGGTAGCCGCGGGCGAGGCCGCGCCCGGAGACGTACAGCTCGCCCACCACGCCCGGCGGGACCGGCCGCAGGTGCTCGTCGAGGACGTAGCAGCGCGTGTTGGGGTCGGGGCGGCCGATCGGTACCCGGCCGCCGGTCGGGCCGTTGTGCTCGCGGGCGGGCCACAGGGTGGAGTTGACCGTCGCCTCGGTGAGTCCGTACGCGCAGATCAGGTGGGCCGTCGTGCCGAACCGCTCGAAGAGGTCCGGCGGCACCGTCTCCGTGCCGACCAGGACGGTCGACCCTTCGGGCAGTTGGCAGCCGGGCGGCAGCGCGGAGACCAGGGACGGCGGCAGGATCATGTGGGTGATCCGCTGGTCGGCCAGGAAGTCGGTGAGCGCGGGGCCCGCGACGCGCGCCTCGTCGGTGATGAGGACGAGCCGCCCGCCGTGGCACAGGGCCATGGCCAGTTCGAAGACGAAGACGTCGAAGCCGATCGACGCGAACTGGAGCACCCGGCTGTCGTGCCGCAGCCCCATCCGGTCGACGGCGGTGGCGACGAGGCTGGAGATGCCCTCGTGCGGGACGACGACGCCCTTGGGGCGGCCGGTCGAGCCGGACGTGTAGATCACGTACGCGGCCTGGTCCAGGCCGGTCGGTCCGCCGTCGAGGGGTGCGTCGGAGAGGTCCGCCAGTTCGGCGGCCGTGTCCGGCTCGTCGAGCAGCACCACGGGGACGCCGGGCACGCCGGGGATCTTCCCCGCGACCGGTTCGGTGCCGACCACCAGGGCCGCCCCCGAGTCCTCGATCATGTACGTGAGGCGGTCGCCGGGGTGGACCAGGTCGAGCGGCAGGAACGCGGCGCCGAGCTTCAGCGCGGCGAGCACGGTGGCGACCATGTCCACCGAGCGGGGCACGGCCACGCCGACCACGCTCTCGGCGCCCACCCCGCGTGCGGCGAGGAGCCGGGCGACGCGGTTGGCGCGGGCGTCGAGCTGGGCGTAGCTGACCGACCGGGAGCGGTCCACGACGGCGAGCGCGTCGGGCCGCTCGGCGAGCCGCCGCGCGAACAGCGCGGGGAAGGTCTCCTCGTCGACCGCGCGGGGCGCGCCGTTGAACCCTTCGAGGACCAGCTGCCGTTCGTCGGCGGCGAGGATCTCCGCCTGCGACAGGGGCCGCTCGGGGGCGGAGACCAGCGCGGAGACGAGCCTGCGCAGGCGGTCGCCGATCCGCTCGGCGGTCCCCTGGTCGAACAGTTCGGTGGCGAACTCCAGGCGGCAGTTCAGCGCGTCGGCGCCACCGTCCGTCGAGGTGTGCTCGGTGAAGCTGAAGACCAGGTCGAACTTGGCCGAGCGGGTGCGGAACGGCACGTACTCCGGGCGCACGCCCGGCAGTTCCAGCGCGTCGCCGGTGCGGGCGTGGTAGCCGACCATCACCTGGAAGAGCGGGTTGCGGGAGAGCGAGCGCGTCGGGTTGAGCTTCTCGACGACCGCCTCGAAGGGCACGTCGGCGTGGGAGAACGCGGCCAGGTCGGTCTCCCGGACCCGGGCCAGGAGTTCGGTGAAGCTGGGGTCGCCGCTCACGTCGGTGCGCAGCACCAGTGTGTTGACGAAGAAGCCGACGAGTTCGTCGAGCGCCTCGTCGCCGCGTCCGGCGATGGGCGAGCCGAGGGGGATGTCCGTCCCGGCGCCCATGCGGTGGAGCAGGGCGGCCACGGCGGCGTGCACCACCATGAACATGCTGGCGCCGGTCTCGCGGGCGAGCCGCCGCAGCCCCTCGTGCAGCTCGGCGTCGAAGGCGATGTCCAGCTCGGCACCGGAGAACGCGGGGCGCGCGGGACGCGGCCGGTCGGTGGGCAGCTCCAGTTCCTCCGGGGCCCCGGCGAGCGTCGTGCGCCAGTACTCCAACTGCCGCGCGGCCAGGCTGCCTTCGTCCTCCGGGTCGCCGAGCAGCCGCTGCTGCCACAGCGCGTAGTCGGCGTACTGGACGGGCAGCGGCTCCCAGTCGGGGGCCGTGCCGGCGAGGCGGGCGGCGTAGGCGGTGGCCAGGTCGCGCAGGAACGGGCGGTCCGACCACTCGTCGGTGGTGATGTGGTGCAGCAGGAGCACGACGACGTGGTCCTCGGGCGCCAGCTCCACGATGGTGGCGCGCAGCGGCAGTTCGGCGGCGAGGTCGAACGGCCGGTTGACGGCCGCGTCGATGATGCCGGGCACCTCGTCCTCACCGGCACGCAGGCACTCCACCACGGGGCGCGCCTGCGCGGCGGGGAGCACGCGCTGGAACGTACGGCCGTCGGCGGCGGTGACGAAGACCGTGCGCAGCGCCTCGTGCCGCGCCGTCACGTCGGCGAGCGCGGTACGCCACGCCTCGGTGTCGAGGGCGCCGCGCAGCCGCATGACGAGCGGGAAGTTGTACGCGGCCGAGGTGCACTCGATCTGCTGGATGACCCACAGGCGCTGCTGGGCGTGGGAGAGCGGCAGTTCGTCGGGCCGCTCGCCCGCGGTGAGCGCCGGGCGTGCGGGGCCGTCGGCGTGCTGGACGCGCTCCCCCAGTTCGGCGACGGTGGGCGCCTCGAACAGGTCGCGGATCGCCAGCTCCGTGTCGAGCGCGGTGCGGGCCCGGCTGACGAGACGGGTGGCGAGCAGCGAGTGGCCGCCGAGTTCGAAGAAGTCGCTGTCGATGCCGACGCTCCCCTCGGGCAGCCCGAGCACCTCGGCGAAGAGCGCGCAGAGCGTCTCCTCCCGCGGTGTGCGGGGCGCGCGGCTCGGGCCGGTGGCGCCGAGGTCGGGGGCGGGCAGGGCCTTGACGTCGAGCTTGCCGTTGACGGTCAACGGCAGGGTGTCCACGGCGACGAGCGCGGAGGGCACCATGTAGTCCGGCAGGCCGGTCTTCAGGTGGTCGCGCAGCCGCTGGGTCAGCTCCTCGCCCCGGTCCGCGCCTTCCTCGGGCACGACGTAGCCGACGAGGCGCTTGGTCCCGGCGGTCTCGGTCACGACGACCGCGGCGTGCGCGATGTCCGGGTGCGCGGACAGGGCGGTGGAGATCTCGCCCAGTTCGACGCGGTAGCCGCGGATCTTGACCTGGTCGTCGGTGCGGCCGAGGAAGTCGAGCAGCCCGTCGGGGCGCTGCCGTACGAGGTCGCCGGTGCGGTACATGCGCTCGCCGGGCGCGCCGAACGGGTCGGCGACGAACCGCTCCGACGTCAGGCCGGCCCGGTCGTGGTAGCCGCGGGCCAGGCCGGTGCCGGCGATGTACAGCTCGCCGGGGCAGCCCGGCGGGACGGGGCGCAGCATCGTGTCGAGGACGTAGGCGCGGGTGTTGCGGATCGGCACGCCGACGGTGGAGGTCGCGCTGTCGGTGGTGGAGCCGCCGAGCGTGTTGATCGTGTACTCGGTGGGGCCGTACAGGTTGTAGCCGTAGGTGCCCTCGGTGCGGCGCAGCTTCGTCCACACCGTGTCGGGGACGGCCTCGCCGCCGAGCAGGACCAGCGCGGGCCGGTGCTTGCCGGCCGTCTCGTCCTGGTCGAGGAGGCCCTCTTCGATGAGGAGCTGGGCGTAGGTGGGCGTCACGTTGACGACGTCGACGCGGTGCGCGTCACAGTAGGCGACGAGCGCCTCGGCATCACGGCGCAGCTCCTCGTCGCAGACGTGCACCTCGTGGCCCTCGACGAGCCAGAGCAGCTCTTCCCAGGACATGTCGAAGGCGAAGGAGACGGTGTGCGCGATGCGCAGCCGCCGTCCGCCCGCCGAGGCGATGGCCGGGTCGAAGATCTCCTTCTGGTGGTTGAGCTGCATGTTCGTCAGCCCGCGGTAGGGGGTGACGACGCCCTTGGGGCGGCCCGTGGAGCCGGACGTGTAGATGACGTACGCGGGGTGCTCCAGGCGGCCCGGCACGCCGTGCGCGAAGGCGGGCCGCTCGGCGTCGGTGATCTCATCGCCGGGCAGGGCGGCCAGCTCGGCGGCCACGGTCTCGTCGTCCAGGAGCAGTTCGGGGGCGACGGGGCCCTCGGTGCCGCGCAGGGTCGGGGCGACGGCGGCCGTGGAGAGCAGGCACAGGGGCCCGGTGTCCTCGACCATCAGGCGCAGCCGGTCGGCGGGGTGGTCGAGGTCGAGCGGCAGGTACGCGGCTCCGGTGCGCAGGACGGCGAAGAGCGCGGCGACCATCTCGATGGAGCGCGGCAGCGCGAGCGCGACGACCTTCTCCGGTCCGGCGCCGCGGGCGAGCAGCAGCCGGGCGAGCCGGTTGATGTGCGCGTCGAGTTCGGCGTACGTGAGGGAGCGCTCGCCGAAGACGAGGGCGACCGCGTCGGGGGTGCGGGCGACCTGGGCGGCGAGCATGTCGGCGACGGTCTCGTCGGGCACCGGCTCGCGGCTGTCCGCCCAGTCGCGGGCCAGCGAGGTCCGCTCGGCGGGCAGCAGCAGGTCGACGCCGACGGTCCGGGCGGAGCCGGGGGTGCCGTTTTCGAGGGCTGCCGCCAGCCGGTCGAGCACGGCGGTGAAGCGGGTGAGGATCGTCTGCGCCTGGGCCGCGTCGAACAGGTCGGGCCGGGCCGCCAGGGTGACCCGGGTCCGGGCGCCGGGCGTGACGATCAGCGTGAGCGGGAAGTGCGTGCCGTCCACGTTGGTGACGCCGGTGATGCCGTGCCGTTGCCGCAGGGCCGCCGCGCGGTCCTCGCCGTCGGCCGAGCGCAGCACGAACAGGGTGTCGAAGAGCTTCCGGTGGCCGGTCTCCTGCTGGAGGGTGCCGAGGCCCACGTACTCGTACGGCATGACGGCGGCGCGCTCGGACTGCATGCGGCGCAGCAGGTCGAGCAGGGGCTCGTCCGGGGAGAAGGCGACGCGGGCGGGGACGGTGTTGAGGAACATGCCGATGATGCCGGCGACGTTCGGCACGTCGGCGGGCCGTCCGGAGACGGCGGTGCCGAAGGTGACGTCGGCGCGGCCGGTCATCGCGGAGAGCACCAGGCCCCAGGCGGCGTTGAGCACGGTGTTGAGGGTGAGCCCGTGGCGGCGGGCGAGGGCGCGCAGCTTCTCGCTCGTCTCCGGGGTCAGCAGGGCGTCGAAGTCCGCCGGGATGACCGGTCCGGCGTCGCGGCCCGAGGGCGCCAGCAGGGTCGGCTCGTCGAACCCGCTCAGGGCCGTGCGCCAGGCGTCGAGGGCGGCCGTGGTGTCCTGCTCGTCCAGCCAGGCCAGGTAGTCGCGGTACGAGCCGGGGGCGGGCAGGCCGGTGGCGTCGCCGGAGCGCTCGTACAGCGTGAAGAGTTCCTCCAGGAACAGCCACGCCGACCAGCCGTCCCAGACGATGAGGTGGTGCGTGACGACGAGCCGGTCCCGGCCGTCGCCGAGGCGGATCAGGAGCAGGCGGCACAGCGGGGCCGCGGACAGGTCGAAGCGCTGACGGCGGTCGGCCGCGAGCAACTCCTCGGTACGGGTGCGCTGTTCGTCGGCGGGCAGTGCGGAGAGGTCCACCTCGGTGAGCGGGATCTCGGCGCCGTCCACGATGAACTGGACGGGACTCGGCAGGCCGTCGCTGGTGAACCCGGCGCGCAGGCTGACGTTGCGCTCCAGGAGCGTGCGGCAGGCGGCGCGCAGCCGGTCGGCGTCGACGCGCCGGTCGAGGTCGAGGGTCTCCTGCGAGAGGTAGACGTCGAGCGCGTCGCCCGCGTCGTAGGTGGCATGGAAGTACATGCCTTCCTGAAGCGGGGAGAGCGGCCAGATGTCCGTGACCGGATGCCCGGCGACGGCTTCGACGCGGGCCTTCTCCTCGGGGGAGAGCTCAAGTCCGCCCAGCGGGCCCGGCGTTGGGGCCGGGGCCTGCTGGGGGGTGCCGGCGGCGGAGGTCAGCTGGTCGAGGAGCGCCCGCAGGGCGGGGTCGACGGCCGCGCCGGACTGGGCCTGCTGGGCCAGCATGGCCTGGAGCGCGGCGGCGGCCTGTCCGGCGTCGGTGGCGGAGACGGTGACGTTGTCGCTGGGCACGGGTGCCTCGGGGGTGGGGGCCGGGGCCGCTTCGGCGGCGGCGGTGGCGAGCGCGGCGGGAGTGCGGTGCTCGAAGACGTCGCGGGGGCTGAGCGTCAGCCCCTGCTCACGGGCGCGGGTGGCGACGGCGATGGAGGTGAGGCTGTCGCCGCCGAGGACGAAGAAGTCGTCGTCGGCGCCGATGCCCTCCAGGCCGAGTACGGCGGTGAAGATGTCGCACAGGGCGCGCTCGCGCTCGTCGCGGGGCGCGCGGCCACCGGCCCGCGCCGTCACGTCGGGTGCGGGCAGGGCGCTCTGGTCGAGCTTGCCGCTGGGCGTCAACGGCAGCTCGGCCAGGGCCAGCACGGCGCTCGGCACCATGGTCGCGGGCAGCGCGTCGGCGAGCGCGGCGTGCAGGGCGTCGGTGTCGGGGGCGGTGGTGCCGGGGGCCGGGACCACGTAGCCGACGAGGGCGCCGTCGCGGACGACCACGGCGGCGCGGGCGACGCCCGGCAGACCCGCCAGGGCCGCCTCGATCTCGCCGAGTTCGATGCGGTTGCCGCGGATCTTGACCTGGCGGTCGGTGCGGCCGAGGTACTCCACGGCGCCGTCGGCGCGGCGGCGCACCAGGTCACCGGTGCGGTACATGCGCTCACCGGGCTCGCCGAACGGATCGGCGACGAACCGCTCGGCGGTCAGTCCTGGCCGGTCGTGGTAGCCGCGCGCCAGCTGCACCCCGGCGAGGTACAGCTCGCCGGGCACGCCGTCCGGCACCGGCCGCAGGAAGGGGTCGAGGACGTGCAGCCGGGTGTTCCAGACGGGACGGCCGATGGGCACGGCGAGTTCGGCGGCGCCCTCGTAGGGGAAGTACGTCACGTCGACGGCGGCCTCGGTGGGCCCGTAGAGGTTGTGCAGCGGCACGGGTGCCTGGCCGGAGCGGGACGTCAGCTCGCTCCAGCGGCGGGCGTCGGCGCCGGTGAGCGCCTCGCCGCTGCAGAAGACGCGCCGCAGGCTGGCCGCCCAGTCACGCCGGTCGGCGGTGGCCTCCATGACCTGCGTGAACGCGGCCAGCATCGACGGCACGAAGTGCAGGGTCGTGATCCGCCGGGCCCGTATCAGGTCGGCGAGGTAGGCGGGGTCGCGGTGGCCCTCGGGGCGGGCGAGGACGACGGTGGCGCCCTCGATCAGGGCCCAGAAGAACTCCCACACCGACACGTCGAAGCTGGCGGGGGTCTTCTGGAGCACCCGGTCGTCGGCGGTGAGACCGTACTCCCCCTGCATCCAGGCGAGCCGGTTGACGATGGCGCGGTGGGTGACGGCGACGCCCTTGGGGCGGCCGGTGGAACCGGAGGTGTAGATGAGGTAGGCGGGGTGGTCGGGCTCCGCCTGCTGGGCCCGCGGCGCTTCTGCGCCACCAGCGCTCTGCTCCGCCTCGTCGACGACCAGGGGTTCCAGACCCGGTACGGCGGGCAGCCGGCCGGCCGCCTCCGCCGTGGTGACGACGGTGCGCGCGCCCGAGTCGCCGAGCATGAACGCCACGCGGTCCGCGGGGTAGTCCAGGTCGACGGGCAGGTAGGCGGCGCCCGCCTTGAGGACGCCGAGGAGGGCGACCATCAGCTCCGCCGAGCGGGGCACGGCGACCGCGACGTACCGCTCGGGACCGGCGCCGCGTGCCCGCAGCCGCCGGGCGAGGGCTTCGGCGCGCCCGTCCAGCTGCTCGTACGTGAGGGTGGTGTCCTCGAAGACGACGGCCGGGGCCTGCGGGGTGCGGGCGACCTGCGCGGCGAAGAGCGAGGCGAGCGTGGCGTCCGGGACCGGCCGCGCGGTGGCGTTCAGCTTGGCGAGCCGCTCGTGCTCCGGGCCGGAGAGCAGGCCGGTGCGGGCGACCGTGCGGCCGGGCTCGGCGACCAGGGTGCGCAGCAGCGCCGCGAACCGGCCCGCGAGCACGTCCACGGTGGCCCGGTCGAGGCGGCCCGCGTCGTGCTTGAACCGCAGCAGCAGGCTCTCCCCCGGCTCGACGACGAGCGCGAGGGGGTAGTGCACGGCGTCGTACACCTCGGCGGCCGTGATGCGCGGGGCGTCCGGCTCGCCGGCGGCGGACACGTCACCGGTCGGGTAGTTCTCGAAGACCACGAGCGTGTCGAAGAGTTCGCCGCCGCCCGCGGTCTTCTGGATGTCGGCGAGGCCGAGGTGCTGGTGGTCCAGGAGCGCCGAGTGCTCGTCCTGGACGCGCCGCAGCAGGTCGGTGAGGGACTCGTCGGGGCGCAGCTCCACGCGGGCGGGCACGGTGTTGATGAACAGGCCGACGGCGGAGTCCAGGCCCGTGACCTCGGTGGTGCGGCCGGACACGGTGGTGCCGAAGACGACGTCCCGCTTGCCGGTGAGAGCGCCGAGGAGCAGGCCCCAGGCGCCGTGGACGACGGTGCTGAGGGTGAGGCCGTGCGCGCGGGCGTAGGCCGTCAGTTCAGCGGTGAGGTCCGCGGGGAGGCGGGTGTCGACGTGCGCGGTCCTGGCCCGCCCGGTCGCGTCGTCGGCCGCAAGGCCGTCGGAGGTCACGAGGTCCGGCAGGCGGGTCGGCTCGTCGAGGCCCGCCAGGGCCTGGCGCCAGGCGTCGCGCGCCGCGTCCTGGTCCCGGGCCGCCAGCCACGCAAGGTACGCGTGCGGGGCGACCGGCTCGGGCAGCTCCTCGCCACGGTAGGCGGCGGTCAGTTCGCGCAGCAGGACGGAGACGGACCAGCCGTCGGCGACGATGTGGTGCAGGGTGAGCAGGAGCCGGTGGCGTGCGCCGTCCCGGATCAGGGTGGCGCGCAGCAGCGGCGGCCGAGCGAGGTCGAAGCCCTCGGCCCGGTCGGCTTCGAGCAGGTCGTCGAGGCCGGTACCGGCGAGGTCGGCCTCCCGCCACGGCAGCGTGACGTCGTCGGCGAGGCGCTGGACGACCTGGCCGCCGGGCAGCTGCCGGAACGCGGCGCGCAGCAGCGGGTGCCGGTCGACGAGCAGTTGCAGCGCCTGGCGCAGCCGGTCCGGGTCGACGGGTCCGGCCAGGTCGAGGAGTTTCTGGACGACGTAGAGGTCCTGGGCCCCGGCGTCGAACTCGGCGTGGAAGAAGAAGCCTTCCTGGAGCGGGGAGACGGGCAGGGCGTCGGCGTCCAGCTCGACCTCCGGCACCGACACGGCCGACACAGCCGGCGCAGCAGACACCGCTTCTCCGGCGCGGGCGAGCGCCGCCACCGTACGCAGCCGGAACACGTCCCGCGGGCTGATCCGCAGACCGGCCTCGCGGGCCCGGTTGACCAGCTGGACGGCGACGATGCTGTCGCCGCCCAGTTCGAAGAAGCTGTCGTGGACGCCGACCGACGGCAGCCCGAGCACGTCCGCGAAGAGCGCGGCGAGTGTCGTCTCGGCCTCGGTGGCGGGCGCGTCGGCGCCGCTCACGGCCGTCCAGTGGGGCTCGGGCAGGGCACGTCGGTCGAGCTTGCCGTTGGGCGTCAGCGGCAGCGGGCCGTCGAGGACGACGACGGCGGACGGCACCATGTAGTCCGGCAGGGCCTCGGCGACCCGGGCGCGGGCGGCGGTCACGGCGGCCTCGGTCTCGTCGGCCGTGCGGCCGTCACCGACGAGGTAGGCGACGAGCCGCTTGACGCCCCGGTGGTCGTCGCGGACGAGGACGGCCGCCTGCGCGATGCCGGGGCAGGCCATGAACGCGCTCTCGGTCTCGCCCGGTTCGATGCGGTGGCCGCGGATCTTGACCTGGCCGTCGGAGCGGCCGAGGAATTCGAGGTTGCCGTCGGCGGCCCAGCGGACCCGGTCGCCGGTGCGGTACATGCGGGTGCCGGGCTCGCCGTACGGGTCGGCGACGAAACGTTCCGACGTGAGCGCGGGGCGTCCCAGGTAGCCGCGGGCGAGGCCGCGGCCGGCGACGTACAGCTCGCCCTCGACGCCCACGGGGACGGGGCGCAGCGCCGCGTCGAGGACGTAGGCGCGGGTGTTGGGGTCGGGTTCGCCGATGGGGGTCGCGCCGGGGCGGTCGGGCTCGGCGCGCCACAGGGTGGAGTTGACGCTCGCCTCGGTGAGGCCGTAGGCGACGACGACCTGGACGCGCCCGGACCAGCGGGCGATGAGTTCGCTCGGCACCGCTTCGGTGCCGACCACCAGGACGGCGCCCTCGGGCAGTTCGCACTCCTGCGGCAGCGCGGAGACCAGCGACGGCGGCAGGATCATGTGGGTGGCGCGGTGCCGGGCGATGTAGTCGGTCAGGGCGGGGCCCGCGACGCGGCGCTCGGCGGGGACGAGGATGACGCGGCCGCCCACGCACAGCGACATGATGAGGTCCCACACCGTCACGTCGAAGCCGACGGAGGCGAACTGCACGACACGGCTCGTCGCGTCGATGCCGATGCGGTCGGTGGCCGTGGCGATGAGGCTGCCGACGCCGTCGTGGGGGACGACGACGCCCTTGGGGCGGCCGGTGGAGCCGGAGGTGTAGATGACGTACGCGGCCTGGTCGAGCGCGACCGGCACCCCGAGCGCGGTGCCGGGCAGGGCGGCGCGGGCCTCGGCGGTGGCGGGGTCGTCGAGCAGGACGGGGGTGACGTCCGGCGACTGCGGGAGCTGGCCCGCGAGTTCCCGCACGGTGAGCACGGTGCGCGCCCCGGCGTCGGAGAGCATGTAGGCGATGCGGTCCTGGGGGTGGTCCGCGTCCAGCGGCAGATAGGCCGCGCCGGCCTTCATCACCGCGAGCAGGGCCACCACGAGCTGCGGGGAGCGCGGCAGGGCGACGGCGACGACGTCCTCGGAGCCGACGCCTCGGGTCACCAGGAGGCGGGCGAGCCGGTTGGCCTCGGCGTCGAGTTCGGCGTACGTCAGCTCCTCGTCCTCGCAGACGAGCGCCACGGCGTCGGGTGCGCGGCGCACCTGTGCCTCGAAGGCGGCGGGCCAGGACAGGTCGGTGACCTCGCGCGGGGCGACGCCGAACTCTTCGAGCAGGCGGGCGCGTTCGTCGCTCGTGGTGAGTTCGAGGTGGCCGAGGGGGCGGTCGAGGTTGTCGGCGAAGGCGCGGAGCAGGGCGAGGAACCGGTGCTCGTGGGAGCGGAGCGTCTCCTCGTCGCAGACGTCGGCGTCCGCGTCCAGGTGGAGGTGGATGCCGCTGCCGTCGCCCGCCTCGCCGAAGCTGATGCCGAGGTCGCTGACCGGGCCGAGCCATACCGGCAGGAGTTCGGCCGCGTGGTCGGCGAAGCGCAGGTCGTCGCCGCGGGGCAGGATGTTGACGGTGGGGCCGACGAGTTCGGTCACGCCGTCGACGAGGCCGAGGTCCCTGGCCAGGTCCTCGGCGCGGTAGCGCCCGTGCGCGAGGGCGTCGGCGACGGCCTGGCGCACCTCGGCCACGAGGGCGGTGCCCGTCGTGCCGGGGCGGACGGCGACGCGCAGCGGGACGATGTTGGAGACCATGCCGGGGACGTCCGCCGAGACGGCGTCGCCGCGGGCGGCGATCGGCAGGCCGATGACGAGGTCCTGCTCGCCGGTGACGCGGTGCAGGTAGGCGGCGACGGACGCGATGAGGAGGCGGGACGTGCGCACGCCCGCGTCGCGGGCGGCGGTGTGCAGCGACGCGACGTCCGCCGCGGGCAGTTCGACGGTGCGCCGCAGGCGGCGCGCCATGAGCGAGGGGGCGCGCTCGACGAGACGTACGGGCTCGGGCCGGTCGGCCATCCGCGCGCGCCACCAGGCGCGGTCCTCGGCGTGCTGCTCGGAGGCGCGGTAGGCCTCGTCGGCGGCGACGAGACGGGCCGGGGCCCAGTCCTTGGGCGCCGGGGCCTGCTCGCCCAGGGTGTACAGCTCACCGGCGCGGCGGGTGACGAGGGCGACGCCCATGCCGTCGATGAGGATGTGGTGGTAGCGCTGGTACCACCAGACGCGGTCGTCCGCGAGGCGCAGCAGCGCCTGGGCGAAGAGCGGCCCGTGGGCGAGGTCGGCGGGCCGGTCGCGGTCGGCGGCGATCCACGCGGCGGCGGCGTCCTCGGGGGCGGCCGCGTCGCGCAGATCGACGACGGGCACGTCCACGGAGGCGGCCCGGGGGATCTGGCGGGCCCGGCCGTGCTCGCCGACGACGCTCACATGGAGGCACCCGGCCTCCTCGACGGCCTGCCGGACGGCGCCGCCGAGACGGTCGAGGTCGATGTCGCCGTGCAGGTCCAGGGCGAAGACGATGTTGTAGGCGGAGCTGTCCGGCTCGATCTGCTGGGCAAGCCAGATGCCGGATTGCCCGCCGGTCACGGGTATCCCGGAAGCGGATGTCCGGTCCGACTCGACATCAAACATCGTACGAAGTGGCCTTTCCCTGGTGGTACGTCGGTGAAGGTGGTCCCGCGCCCGTGGCGAGCCCGCGCGCGGAGCGAGAAGGGGCCAGGAGCCGCGTCGTCGACGGCGCGCCGTCCGGCGCGCCGTCGAGTGGTCGTCTCTCCTGGCCCCTCGTCAGCCGGCCCCGCCTCGGCGGTGGGGGTGTTACTTGATGTCCGCCAGCATCGGTTCGATCTCGTCGATCGCGTACGGGATGGAGAGGACCGTGTTGAAGGAGAACGCGGCACCGACATCCGGGTCCTGGTACGGGACGAAGAGGTCGCGCTTGTCCTTGTGGACCTTCAGCTTCTTGTAGAGCGGCTCGGCCTTGATGCGGTCGTTCGCCTCCGTGCTGGAGGTCACCCACACCAGCCGGTCGACGTCCAGGACGTTGAGCTTCTCGGCGCTGAGGTCGGCGACGTTCGCGCCCGGCTTGGCCAGCTTGTCGATCTCGGGCTTGAGCTTGAAGCCCAGCTCGGAGAAGAAGATCGACTTGGGGTCCGTCTTGGTGAACGCCGAGTACTTGCCGGCCTCGAAGCTGTCGGCCACGGAGAGCGTCTTCTTCGCGAACTCGGGGTGCTTGTCGCGGACGGCCTTGAAGCGGGCGTCGATGCCGGAGATCAGCTTCTTGGTCTCGGCCTCCTTGCCGAGCGCCTTGCCGATCTGGCGGGTCATGACCTGCCAGGACGCGCCGTAGTCGGGCGAGCCCTTGGGCTGGGCGACGACCTTGGTGAACTTGGAGAGCGTGTCGTACTGCTCCTTCTTCATCCCCGAGTACTGGGCGATGACGAGGTCCGGCTTCAGCGCGGCGATCTTCTCCATGTTGTACTCGTCGCGCTCACCGACGATCGTGGGCTTGGTCGAGCCCCACTTGTCCTTGGCCCACGGCCACTTGCCGTACGGCTTCTCCTTGAACCAGTCGACCGCGCCGACCGGCTTCACGCCGAGCGCGAGCACCGCGTCCTGGTCCGACAGGCCGAGGGTGACGACCTTCTTCGGCTCCGACTCGATCGTCGTGGTGCCGTACTTGTGCTCGACCTTGACGGGGAAGGCACCGGACTTGGTGCCGCTCTCGCCCGAGGACTTCGTCTCGGAGTTCCCGTCGCCGCCCCCACAGGCGGCCAGGGTGAGTGCGGCGACCGCTGCGACGGCCACGCGGGGGACGTTTCTGACGAGCCGCGTCAGCGCGGGGCGTGTTCCAGTGGACACGGTTGTTCCTTTCACGGGGTTTTTCACGATGTGCGTGCCGACACCCGCGACGTGACGGCGTACGACGTCGCTGCGGCGGGCAAGGCGTGTGGGGGATGGTCCGGGCGCGGAGCCCCGGGGGAATCGGGGCGAGCGGAGGTCTAGCGCCCGGAACCGACGCCGTCGGCGACCGGCCGGGTCTCGTCCAGAGCGGACTCTTCACTCAAAGCGGACTTAAGGCCCCGACCGACGATCGAGTCGAGGATCTCCCCGACCCGGATCGCGGTGTTGGAGAGCAGCGACGAGGTGATGCCGTGGGTGTGCTCGGTACCGCCCTGGAGGTAGATGCCGCAGCGCAGTTCGGGGTCGGTGGTGAGGCGGTAGTCGCGCTCGACGCGCACCCGGCCCCGCTCGTCGCGGTGGCAGTGGTTCCCGACCTCGCCGAGGACGCCGAGCGGCTCGGCGGGGCTGTAGCCCGTGGCGAGCACGACGACGTCGGCGTCGAGGTCGCTCTCCTCGCCGGTGACGAGCGACTTGACGGTGGCGCGGACCTTGCCGTCGCCCTCCTTGACGCCGGTCAGCCGCGAGACGTTGATGAACCGCAGCCGTTCGTTGCCGAGGACCTTCTCCTGGTACGCCTGGCGGTACAGGTCGTCGATGAGGTCGATGTCCACCACGGAGTAGTTGGTGTTGCCGTGGTAGTCCATCAGCTGCCGCTTGATGTCGTCCGGGGCGGTGAAGTACTCGTCGACCGCCTGGGGGTCGAAGATGCGGTTGGCGAAGCTGCTGTCGTCGGCGGGGCTGTAGCCGTACCGGGAGAAGACGGCGCAGATCTCCGCCTTCGGGAAGCGGCGGTGCAGGTACGCCACGTTCTCGGCGGCGCTCTGGCCGGCGCCGACCACGATGAAGCGGGTGGGGTCGGTGCCCTCCAGGCCGTCCACCTTGGCCAGCAGGTCGGAGTTGTGCCAGACGCGGTCGGTGCGCTCGACGCCCTCCGGGACGACGGGGCGAAGTCCCGTGCCGATGACGAGGTTCCGGGCGCGGTGGACCACCGTCTCCGCTCCGGAGCGGGCCGTCACGTCGACGTACTCCACCACTCCGTCGCGCACCACGGGCTCGACGGATATGACCTCGTGGCCGTAGGAGACCATGTCGTCGACCTTCGCCGCGGCCCACTCGAGGTAGTCGTGGAACTCCACGCGCAGCGGGAAGAGGTTCTTGTGGTTGACGAAGTCGACCAGGCGGCCCTTGCTCTGCAGGTAGCGCAGGAAGGTGTACTCGCTCGACGGGTTGCGGAGCGTCACCAGGTCCTTGAGGAAGGAGACCTGCATCGTCGCGTCGTCGATGAGCATGCCGCGGTGCCAGCCGAAGTTCGGCTGACGCTCGAAGAAGTGAGCGGTGACGGTCTCCTGCCTGCCGACCCGTGCGTTGTGCTCGCTGAGCGCAAGCGCCATGGCCACATTGGACGGCCCGAAGCCGATGCCAATGAGGTCGTGAATCAGAGGTGCGTCGCCAGGAAGAACCTGAGACATGTCACTCCCATCGTGCGGGACAGCCGCCTGTCAGGCGTGGATGAAAACAAGAGGAACCGGGCACACCGAAGGCGGCGACCAGCGGAACTTAGGTAAAGCTAACCTGATCCGGCCAACCTGTCGACCCGACAAATCGGACAGGGGGCGGCGAGGGCCGCCGAACTCACCACAGAAGGGCAGTTGTTGCACCGTTAGGTAAGGCTTGCTTTACTAAGCGCGGTTCATTTTGCTCTCCGAGGAGGAAACACATGCGGGTCGTCATGTTCGGTTACCAGACCTGGGGCCACCGGACCCTGCAAGCTCTCCTGGACTCCGAGCACGACGTCGTGATGGTGGTGACCCACCCCAAGAGCGAGCACGCGTACGAGAAGATCTGGAGCGATTCGGTCGCCGACCTCGCCGAGGAGCACGGCGTCCCGGTGGTCATCCGCAACCGCCCCGACGACGAGGAGCTGTTCGACCGCCTCAAGGAGGCCGACCCGGACATCATCGTCGCCAACAACTGGCGTACGTGGATACCGCCGCGCATCTACACGCTGCCGCGGCACGGCACGCTGAACATCCACGACTCGCTGCTGCCGAAGTACGCGGGCTTCTCCCCGCTGATCTGGGCCCTCATCAACGGCGAGAGCGAGGTGGGCGTCACCGGCCACATGATGGACGAGGAGCTCGACGCCGGCGACATCGTGATGCAGCGCGCGGTGAAGGTCGAGCCGACGGACACCGCCACCGACCTGTTCCACAAGACGGTCGACCTCATCGCCCCGGTGACGATCGGCGCCCTGGACCTGATCGCCTCGGGGCAGACCGAGTTCACCAAGCAGGACCGGTCGCAGGCGAGCTTCTTCCACAAGCGGGCCGAGGAAGACATCCGCATCAACTGGGACTGGCCCGCCGAGGACCTCGAACGCCTCGTCCGCGCCCAGTCCGCCCCCTACCCGAGCGCCTTCACCTTCCACAAGGGCAAGCGGCTCGAAGTCGTCTCCGCGGTCGTCTCCGAGAACCGCTACGGCGGCACCCCGGGCCGCATCTTCTACCGCGAGGGGGACGGCGTGGTGATCGTCGCCGGCGCCGACGCCCGCACCGGCCGCAACCACGGCCTCGCCATCACCCGGGTCCGCACCGAGGACGGCCGCGAGCTGCCCGCGACGGAGTACTTCAGGTCCATGGGCGGCTACCTCACCAGCCGCCCCTGACGGCGGGCTCGCCACCGCTCAATTCCCGCTCCGTTCACCGGTGTCGCACGTACGCGTCACCTGCTGATGGTGGGGGCATGACAACTCTGTCGTGCCCCCACCGTGACGCAGGAGACCGCAGTGAAGCCGAGCAGAGTCATCCGCAGTACGTCCGTGTCCGCCACCGGCGCACTCGCCCTGGTGATCGCCCTCGCGGGCACGGCCGTCGCCGCCCCGCCACCGCCCCTGCCCGCGAACGCCGACGCCATCGAGCAGACGTTCCAGCCCGCGTACGACTACGACGGCGACGGCTGCTACCCGGCCCCCGCCATCTCCCCCGACGGCACCGTGAACGGCGGTCTCAAACCGGGCGGCGCGCTCAACGGCCAGTGCCGCGACGCGAGCGACCTGGCGAACACCAACGGCTACGCCCGCGCCAAGTGCGACAACGGCTGGTGCGCCATCCTCTACGGCCTCTACTTCGAGAAGGACCAGGCCGTGCCCGGCAGCGGACTCGGCGGCCACCGGCACGACTGGGAGCACGTGGTGGTGTGGGTCAAGGACGGCCGCGCCGAGTACGTCGCCACGTCCGCCCACGGCCGCTTCGACATCCACCGCCGCGACCAGATCCGCTGGGACGGCACCCACCCGAAGATCGTCTACCACAAGGACGGCATCGGCACGCACTGCTTCCGCCCCGCGAACGCGGCCGACGAGCCGCCCGAGAACCACCGCGGCGCCTGGCAGTTGCCGTCCCTCGTCGGCTGGCACGGGTATCCGGCGGGCGTGCGGGAGAAGCTGAGCGCCCACGACTTCGGCAGCGCCACCTTCGGCCTGAAGGACACGAGCTTCCCCGGCCACCTGGCCGCGGCGCTGCCCGCCGGTGTGCCCTTCGACGTCGACGCCTGACCCGCCCGGGCCGACAGACGGCATCCGCGGAATCGATTTCCGAAATCCGGCCGGATGGCGTCAGATGGAGGACACCGCGCCCGCCTCCGCGCAGCACATGCCCGGAGGCGTACGGAACAAGGGAGTTGTCGATGCATCGACCCCGCGGGGTTCTCGTGATCGGCGGCGGGGCCGCCGGCAGCGCCGTGGCGATCCTGCTGCGCCGGGCCGGTGTCCGCGTCGACCTCGTCGAGGCCAGGGCCGACTGGAACGCCACCGCCGGCTCGGGCATCACCCTCCAGGGAAACGCCCTGCGCGTCCTGCGCGAACTCGGCGTGTGGGAACGGGTGCGGGCGTCCGGCTTCGCCTTCGACGCCCTTGGCATCACCGCACCCGACGGAACGGTCCTGCACGTGGCGCGCGACACCCGCAGCGGCGGCGACGACCTGCCGTCCACCGTCGGCATACAGCGCTCCCGGCTCCAGGGAATCCTCGCCGATGCCGTGCGCGCGAGCGGCGCCACGGTGCGCCTGGGCATCCGGGCCGTGCGCCTGGACCAGGACGCGGACGGTGTCACCGTGCGGTTCAGCGACGGCACCGAGGCCCGCCACGACCTGGTGATCGCCGCCGACGGCCTCGGCTCCGCCACGCGCGCCGCGATCGGCGTCACCGCCGAGCCGAAGCCGACCGGCATGGCCATCTGGCGCGTCGCCGCCCCGCGCCCGGCCGACGTCACCCACAGCAACGTCACCTACGGCGGGGCCGCCTACATAGCGGGTTACTGCCCCACCGGCGACGCCACGCTCTACGCGTTCGTGGTCGAGGCCGACCGCGACCGCGCGTCCATCCCGCCCGAGTCGTACGCCGACGAGATGCGACGCCTTACCAAGGGGTACGGCGGCCACTGGCCGACGATCACCGCGCACCTCACCGACCCGTCGCGGGTCAACTACGCCCGCTTCCACCAGATGCTGGTGGAAGGTTCGTGGCACCGCGGCCGCGTGGTCCTGGCCGGTGACGCCGCGCACGGCTGCCCGCCCACCCTCGCGCAGGGCGCCGCCCTGTCCCTGGAGGACGCCCTCGTCCTCGCCGAACTCCTCACGGACGACCGGGACTGGGACGACGCGCTGTTCCAGGAGTACTACGAGCGCCGCGTCCCCCGCGTGCGGGCCGTGGTGGAGGCGTCGGTGCGGATCGGCCGGTGGCAGCTCGACGGTGTACGCGACGCCGACGTACCCGGCCTGATGGGCCGCACCATGGCGATGCTCA
Organism: Streptomyces huasconensis; assembly: GCF_021028635.1. Lineage (NCBI taxonomy): Bacteria > Bacillati > Actinomycetota > Actinomycetes > Kitasatosporales > Streptomycetaceae > Streptomyces > Streptomyces huasconensis. The sequence goes on along the minus strand of NZ_CP086119.1, from coordinate 7,721,450 downwards.
CCGAACGGCCCTGACCGCGCCCGGCTGTCGCCTCGCCCCGCGTCACCGGGGGTCACGTATCCCGAGGACGTACGCCGCCGTCACGGCGACGGCACGGTCGTCGTCACGGGTCAGCTCCGCGAGGGCACGCGACGCCGTGACCCCGGGGATCTCGGCGAGCGCCTCCGTCAGCCGTCGGCGGCGGGCGGACGCGTCACGGGAGTGGTCGGCGAGGCGGTCGACGAGCCTGCCCGCGATGTCGTCGGCGAGCGCGGGACCGGTGCCCGCCAGCGCGCTCAACGCATCGGCGGCGTCGACGTCGTTCGCCTCCGCCACGACCATGTCGACGAGGGTGGGGACCGCCTCGGCCACGCCCCGGGCCCCGAGCGCCAGAGCCGCGTGCCTGCGGACCACGATGTCGGGGTGGGCGAGGGTGTCCCGCAGCAGTGCGGTCGCCCCGTCGCCCGGGATCTCGGCGAGGGCCTGGACGGCACGTTCGCGCACGTCGGCCGCGGGTGACCCGAGGCCCTTGGCCAGCAGGGGCCATCCGTCACCACCCGAACGTGCCAGGGCCCATCGAAGGGCCCCCGCGACGTTCGGGTCCGTCTCGCTCAGCGCCGCCTCGACCAGTGCTTCCACCGGCACCGGCACTTCTTCGACCGATGAGAGGGCCGCGCGCTGGCGCATCGGACAGCCGCCTCCCTGGACGCCGCTGGACGATTTCACCTCCTGTACACCTGCCATGTCGTCGACGACCTCACGCGAGGACGGCTCGCCCACCGGCCGCCGGTGCCCTCGATGGCCCGCCTGGCGCCCGGTGAACTGTCCGTGGCGGTGGGGCCCGCCTCGCGCTCCACCTGGCGGGCGGTCGGCGACGGCTCCTACCGGCACAGCTCGGTACTGGCCGTCGGGCAGCCCGCCTTCGTGATCGGGAGCCCGGTCGGCTCGGCCCTCGGCAACGCCGCCCGCCGGCGCCAGGCCGCGGCGGACGCCCGGCAGCGGTGACATGTACAACGGTTCGCCGCAGCTGGTCCGGCTGCACAGCTTGTGGGCGTCGCTGATGTTCGTCCTGGCCGCCCACGCCGCCTTCCCCGCCCACCCCCGGCTCGCGGGCGGAAGCTGGCTGCCCCCGGGCTTCGAAGCCAAGTGCGCGGCGTTCGGGCGTACGTGCCCCCAGGTGCGTTGAGCCGAAACCGGAGAGTGACCTTGCGCAGCTTGACCTTCGTCATCGGCACGGGCCGCAGCGGCTCCACCGCGCTGTCCCGCGTCCTCCACACCCACCCCGAAGTCCTCAGCCTCAACGAGTACATGGCATCGGTCGGTGACGCGGCCTTCCCCGAGGGCCGGTTGTCGGGCGCGGAGTTCTGGGAAGCCCTGTTCCGGCCCACCCCGTACTTCGCGAGCATGCTCCGCAGCGGGGTGCCGATGCCCGAGTTCCTCTACACGCGCCGCCCGGGGCGGTACACGGCGGAGACCACCGGCATCCCCGCGCTCTCCCTCATGGTGCTGCCCCACCTCACCGACGACCCCGACGGCCTCCTCGATGAGATCCGCGCGGCGGTCGTCGACTGGCCCGACCGGGCCGCCCCCGCACACCACGAAGCCCTCTTCGATCTGCTCTGCGCGCGGTTCGGACGGACCGCCGTCGTGGAGCGCTCCGGGTATTCGACGGGGTGGGCGCCGGGGCTGCGGGCCGCCTTCCCGTACGCCAAGTTCGTGCACCTCTTCCGGGACGGGCCGGACTGCGCCCTGTCCATGAGCCGCCATCTTGGGTACCGCACGATCACCTTGATGCGCGAGATCAAGGAGCGGACGGGCGTCGAGGGCTTCGGCGAGCTGACGGCCGATCACGTGCGCTCCCTGCCACCGGACCTGGCCCCGCTGCTCGAAGACCGCTTCGACCCCGCCCTCGTACGCGACCGGGTCTTCCCGTTGCGGCGGTTCGGCGCCCTGTGGTCCGAACTCGTCGCACAGGGCACGCACTTCGTCGACGACCTGCCTGCCGCCCAGGGCATGACACTGGCTTACGAGGATCTCCTCGACGCCCCCCGGGAGGAACTCACCCGCCTCGCCGCGTTCGTCGGCGTCGAGCCGTGCCCGCCGTGGCTGGACGGCGCGTGCGCCCTGCTGGACGGCAGCCGCCGCGGCTCCGCCCGCAGACACCTGACGCCCGCCGAACTCGACGACCTGCGACGGAGCTGCGCTCCGGGCGCCCAGGCACTGGAGGAGAGGCGGCGCTGACGTGGGTACGCGGTCCGGCCCTGGGGGCACGACGGCGGATGACGCGCTGACACCGGCCGGTGCGGGGGCCGGTGTCAGCGATGGAGACGGCAGGTGCCGGGTACCGCCATGCCGCCATACCGCTATAGCGCTGTCAGTCCTTGTCGACGTGCTCGCGGACGATCTTGCGGTTGGTCGCGTCGACGTCGAAGGTCGTCTTGTTCCAGTTGTCGGTCGTCACGACGTCGACGGACCACTTCGGCGCGCCGCCGTTGGAGTCGGAGTCCTCCAGTTCGACGGAGGTGACGGTCCCCTTGGTCTTGCCCGTGGCGGTCTCGGCGGCCTGCTGCGCGGTCACGGTGGCCTTGCCGAGCCGGTCCGCCAGCTCGCGCTTGTCGTCCGCGTCCTGGTCCTTCTTGGCCTGCGCACCACCGGCCTTGCCGGAGACCGCGTCGACGCGCACCGTGTGGGCAGCGCCGTCGGTCGTCGCCACCTCGGTCTCCCAAGTGGGCTTGTCGGCGGGCCCCTTGAGTTCGATGGAGACGGGCTTCGACTTCGGCACCGCCGCGACCGCGGTGCGCAGCGCGTCCTCGTAGCCGACCTTGGCCTTCGGGACGAGGGCCTTGCGTTCCGCCTGGTCGTCGGTGAGGCCGCCCGGCGAAGTGGTGGGCGTCGCGGTGGGTACGGGGGCCGCCTCGGCCGTCCCCGTCTTCGCGGCGCCGTCGTTGCCGTTGCCGTTGTCGTCGCCACAGCCCGTGAGCAGGGCTCCCGCCGCGACCGCGGCACAGAGCAGGCCGGTGCCTCGCGAGACCGGCGGACGCCCCTGCCGGGAGGCGGAGCCATTCCTTTTTGTGATCATAAAGTGACTTTAAGGGATATGCCCGGCTGTTGCCCGGAACGGTGCGCCACAGGAGGGACCGGCATGGCGGGCAGCGGTCAGGACCGGTCGCCTTCGTGGCCACTGGCGTCGAAGACGTCCCGCCGGCCGGTGTTCTCCTTCTGGTCGAGCTGGACGACGTCCGGGTGGTGCAGGTCGAAGGCCGGGGACTCGGAGCGGACCTTGGGGAGGGTGACGAAGTTGTGCCGGGGCGGCGGGCAGGAGGTGGCCCACTCCAGGGAGCGCCCGAACCCCCAGGGGTCGTCGACCTTGACGCGCTCGCCGTACTTGGCGGTCTTCCAGACGTTGTAGAGGAACGGCAGCGTCGACAGGCCGAGCAGGAAGGCCCCGAGGGAGGAGACGGTGTTGAGGGCGGTGAAGCCGTCGGCGTCGAGGTAGTCGGCGTAGCGGCGCGGCATGCCCTCGGCCCCGAGCCAGTGCTGGACGAGGAAGGTGGTGTGGAAGCCGACGAACAGCGTCCAGAAGTGGATCTTCTCCAGGCGCATGTCGAGCATGGTCCCCGTCATCTTCGGCCACCAGAAGCTGAAGCCGCCGAACATCGCGAACACGATGGTGCCGAAGAGGACGTAGTGGAAGTGCGCGACGACGAAGTAGGTGTCGGTGACGTGCCAGTCCAGCGGCGGCGACCCGAGGATGACCCCGGTCAGGCCGCCGAAGAGGAACGTGACCAGGAAGCCGACCGCCCACAGCATCGGCGGCTCGAAGGAGAGAGACCCCTTCCACAGGGTGCCGATCCAGTTGAAGAACTTCACACCGGTGGGGACCGCGATCAGATACGTGAGGAAGGAGAAGAAGGGCAGCAGCACCCCGCCCGTGGCGAACATGTGGTGCGCCCACACGGTGACCGAGAGACCGGTGATCGCGATGGTGGCGCCGACCAGCCCGATGTAGCCGAAGATCGGCTTGCGGGAGAAGACCGGCAGGATCTCGGTGATCACGCCGAAGAACGGCAGCGCCAGGATGTAGACCTCGGGGTGGCCGAAGAACCAGAACAGGTGCTGCCACAGGAGGGCGCCGCCGTTCTCGGGGTTGAAGACCTGGGCGCCGAAGCGCCGGTCGGCCTCCAGGACGAGCAGCGCCGCCGCGAGGACGGGGAAGGCGAACAGCACCAGGACCGAGGTGAGCAGCACGTTCCAGGTGAAGATCGGCATGCGGAACATGGTCATGCCGGGGGCGCGCATGCAGATGATGGTGGTGGTGAAGTTGACCGCGCCGAGGATGGTCCCGAAGCCGGAGAGCGCAAGGCCCATGATCCACAGGTCGCCGCCGACGTACGGGGTGCGTTCGCCGCCGCTGAGGGGCGTGTAGGCGGTCCAGCCGAAGTCGGCGGCGCCCTGAGGGGTGAGGAAGCTGCCGAGCACGATCAGCCCGCCGAAGAGGAACAGCCAGTACGAGAGCATGTTCAGGCGGGGGAAGGCGACGTCCGGGGAGCCGATCTGCAGCGGCATGATCGCGTTGGCGAAGCCGGCGAACGTCGGGGTGGCGAAGAGCAGCAGCATGATCGTGCCGTGCATGGTGAACGACTGGTTGTACTGCTCGGCGGAGAGCAACTGCATGCCGGGGCGGGCCAGTTCGACGCGGATGGCCATGGCCAGCGCCCCGCCGATCAGGAAGAACGCGAACGACGTGATCAGGTACAGGTGACCGATCTTCTTGTGGTCGGTCGTGGTGAGCCAGGAGACGATCACCCGCCCCTTGCTGCGACGTCCTTCGGTCGGTACCAGCGTGACCGGGTCCGCTTGAGCAGTCATCAGTTTCCTCACATCGGTAGCAAACGCCGCGATCCGGTATCAAGCTCCCGCATGTGGGGGCCGTTGGCACGGTGACGCGCTGCGGGGCACCGCGGCTCTGACCCCGGCGGCCCCCACACGGATCGTGCCGGCTCCGCCGGTGCGCGCCCGCGTCAGAGCAGCAGGACGAGCGCGTAGACGAGGAAGAACGCGGCGATCAGCGCCGCGAGGCCGAGGATCAGGGCCAGGGGGCCCTTGGACCACCCCTTCGGCGGGTTGTGGGCGGGCCCGGTTCCCGACATGCCGCCCTCCGAGGGCGGGGTCTCACCCGGTGGCACACCGCCGCCGGGCTCAAGTCCTGAGGTGTCGCGCGGCTCCGGATCGGGGTCCGGGTGGGGGGAAGAAGTCATGTGATGCACGTTCCCATGTCGCGCGCCGTGAGCTGGAGCGACGCCCGGACGGCGCACACGGAGCGCGCAGGGACACCCCGGACGGGCCAGCCGCCGCCGTCTCGACGCCACCCCGGTCTCCGTCCAGGTCCACGGGCCCGCGCCCCCGCTGCGGGGACCCTCGGCGCGACCTAGCCCAACCAGGTCACATCTCCGCCCAACCCGCCCCCGCCCGGTGCGTCCGCGTGGCCCGTGCGGGGCGAGCGGACGATGTTGGTCCCCGGTGTGCCGTGCGGTGGTCGCGTTCGGCGCCGGACGGATACGAGTGCGAGGGAGGCCGCGATGCCGGAACTGTTCATCGACGGGGAGTGGACCGGTGCCGCCGGGGGCGCGCGGCGGGACGTGATCAACCCGTTCGACGCGTCCGTCATCCAGGACGTCGACGACGCGGACGAGACCGACGTCGACCTCGCCGTACGGGCCGCCCGGCGTGCCTTCGACCGCGGTGACTGGTCGTCGGCGCCCACCCGGGAGCGGGCCGACGTACTGCTCAGGGTGGCGCGGTACCTCCTGCGCGACCAGGAGGAAATCGCCCACGTGGAGACCCTGGACACCGGCAAGACGCTCGCCGAGGCGCGGATCGACGTGGAGGACGTCTCGAACGCGTTCCGCTACTTCGCGGAGATCGCCGACAAGGACGGCGGGCGGGTCGTGGACGTCGGCCCCGACGTGCTCAGCCGGGTCACCTACCACCCGATCGGGGTGTGCGCTCTCATCGCCCCGTGGAACTACCCGCTGCTGCAGGCCTCGTGGAAGGTGGCCCCGGCCCTCGCCGCGGGCAACACCTTCGTGCTGAAGCCCAGTGAGACGACGCCGCTCTCCACGATCCACATGATGCGGCTGATCGCCGAGGCGGGGGCCCCGGCCGGGGTCGCGAATCTCGTGCTCGGCCCCGGCGCCACCGTCGGCGCGGCCATGTCCGCCCACCCCGACGTGGACCTGGTCTCCTTCACCGGCGGCCTGGCCACCGGACGGCACATCATGGAGGCGTGCGCCCCCGGGGTGAAGAACCTCGCCCTTGAGCTGGGCGGCAAGAACCCCAACGTGGTCTTCGCGGACTGCGACTTCGAGGCCGCGGTCGACCACGCGCTGGAGGCGTCGTTCCTGCACTCGGGGCAGGTGTGCTCGGCCGGTTCCCGGCTGCTGGTGGAGGACGGTCTGCACGACCGGTTCGTGGAGCGGCTGGCCGAGCGGGCCCAGGCCATCCGGCTCGGCAGCGGTCTCGATCCGGCGACCGAGAGCGGGCCGCTCAGCTCGGCGCAGCACCGCGAGAAGGTCGAGGGCTATCTCGACATCGCCCGCTCCGAGGGCGCCCGGCTGGTCTGCGGCGGCCGCCGCCCGGACGACGACGAGCTGTCCCGCGGCTTCTTCCTGCTGCCCACCATCTACGCGGACTGCGACCGTGCCATGCGGATCGTCCAGGAGGAGGTCTTCGGCCCGGTCGTCACCGTGGAGCGTTTCCGGACCGAGGAGGAGGCCGTGGAGCTGGCCAACGACACGCGTTACGGACTCGCCGGCGGCGTCTGGACGAATGACGCGAGCCGCGCCCAGCGGGTCGCGGGCCTGCTGCGGCACGGCACGGTCTGGATCAACGACTTCCACCCGTACGTGCCCCAGGCCGAGTGGGGCGGCTTCGGCCGCTCCGGCTTCGGCAGGGAGCTGGGGCCGACCGGCCTGCGCGAGTACCAGGAGGCCAAGCACATCTACCAGAACCTGCGGCCGGGTCCCTCCGGCTGGTTCAAGGGCTGAGCGGGCAGGGCGAGGGAAGGCGACGGCATGGACGACGAGACGACGACCTACGACTACCTCATCATCGGCGGCGGCACGGCCGGCTCCGTACTGGCCGCCCGGCTGAGCGAGGACCCGGCCTGCCGGGTGTGCGTGGTGGAGGGCGGCCCCAGCGACGTCGGCGACGAGCGCATCCTGAAGCTGCGCAACTGGATCAACCTGCTCGGCTCCGAGTTCGACTACGGCTACACCACCGAGGAGCAGCCGCGCGGCAACTCGCACATCCTGCACTCCCGGGCTCGCGTCCTGGGCGGCTGTTCCTCGCACAACACCCTGATCAGCTTCCTGCCGTTCCCGCAGGACCTCGACGAGTGGGTGGAGCGCGGCTGCGACGGCTGGGGGCCGGAGACGATCCTGCCGTACCGGTCCAGGCTGCGGAACACGATCGTGCCCGTCGCTGCCGCCGACCGCAACGCGATCGCCGAGGACTTCGTCACGGCGGCGTCCACCCGCCTCGGCGTCCCGGTCATCGACGACTTCAACGCCCGTCCCTTCACCGACGGCACCGGTTTCTTCTCCCTCGCCTACGACCCGAGGACCAACACGCGTTCGTCCGCGTCGGTCGCCTACCTGCACCCGGTGATGGACCGCCCCAACCTGACGCTGCGTCTGGAGACCTGGGCGTACCGGCTCCTGCGCGATGACGAAGGACGTTTCACCCGCGTCCAGGTACGCAACCCCGACGGTTCCGTGTCGACGCTGGAGGCCGAGGCGGAGGTGCTGTTGTGCGCCGGGGCGATCGACACGCCGCGGCTGCTCATGCTCTCCGGCATCGGACCGGCCGACCACCTCCGCGACCTGGGCATCGAGGTCCTCGCGGACCTGCCCGGGGTCGGCGAGAACCTCCTGGACCACCCCGAGTCGGTGATGGTGTGGGAGACCCGTGGTCCGCTGCCGCCCAACTCGGCCATGGACTCCGACGCCGGGCTCTTCCTGCGGCGCGACTCCTCGGGCGGCCCGCGCCCCGACCTGATGTTCCACTTCTACCAGGTGCCGTTCACGGTCAACACGGAGCGGCTCGGCTATCCCGTACCCGAGCACGGCGTGTGCATGACGCCGAACGTGCCGCGAGCCCATTCGGTCGGCCGCATGTGGCTGCACAGTGCGGACCCGACGGTCCATCCGGCCCTGGACTTCCGCTACTTCACCGATCCGGACGGTCACGACGAGCGGACGATCGTCGACGGCCTGCGGATCGCCCGTGAGGTGGCCGCCGCTCAGCCGCTCAGCGACTGGCTGCTGCGCGAGGTGGCGCCCGGCCCGGACATCCAGTCGGACGCGGACCTCTCCGAGTACGGTCGGCGCGCCGCCCACACCGTCTACCACCCGGCGGGGACCTGCCGGATGGGCGCCGAGGACGACCCGATGGCGGTGCTCGATCCGCAGCTGCGGCTGCGCGGCCACGACGGGCTGCGCGTCGTGGACGCGTCCATCTTCCCCACCATGCCGACCATCAACCCCATGGTCACCGTGCTGCTCGCCGCCGAGCGCGCGGCGGACCTCATCACTGGCAATCCCGCCCCGCAGCCGATGGGCACGGAGACGGCGGGGGACGGCCGATGACTGTTCCCACGACGCCGGAGGGCGCCCCGGGCGCCGCGGGCGCGGAGCACGGGGAAGAGAAGTCGGAGTTCCGCAAGGACATGGGACCGTGGGCGAATTTCGCCCTCGGGTTCACCTACCTCTCCCCCGTGGTCAGTACGTACACGCTCTTCGGCACGGCTCTCGCCGACGGCGGTCCGCCGATGATCTGGGCGTTCGTCATGGCGGGCTGCGGGCAGTTCCTCGTCGCGCTGGTCTTCGGCGAGGTCGTCGCGCAGTATCCGGTCGCGGGCGGCGTCTACCCGTGGGCGCGGCGGCTGTGGGGCAAGCGCTGGGCGTGGATGACCGGGTGGGTCTACATGTGGGCGCTGCTCATCACGATCACCAGTGTCGCGTACGGCGCCGGACCGTACATCGCCATCCTGCTCGGCTTCGACGCCACCGTGCACACCACCGTGCTGTGCACGATCGGCTTGATCGTCGTCGCCGTGCTCATCAACTACGCCGGTACGAAGTCGCTTTCCTGGGCGGCGCTGATCGGCTTCGGCGCGGAGCTGATCGGCGCCCTCGTGGTCGGCGTCATCCTCCTGGTCACGCACCGCTTCCACGGTCTCGGCGTGCTCTTCGACGACTACGGCGCCGCCGGGGACGGTTCCTACCTGCCCGTCTTCCTCGGGGCGGCGATCATCGGCTTCTACCAGTACTACGGTTTCGAGGCCTGCGGCGATGTCGCCGAGGAGGTGAAGAACCCCGGCAGCGTGATCCCCAAGGCGATGCGCCGCACGATCTATGTGGGCGGGGCGGCGGCGACCTTCACCTGTCTGACGCTGCTGCTCGCCGTCGTCGACTACCAGGCGGTGATCTCGGGGAAGGACCCCGACCCCGCGGTCAGAATCCTTTTCGACGCCCTCGGTGAGGCCGGCGCGCGGATCGTGATGGCTGTCGTCCTCATCTCGTTCCTGTCCTGCACGATCAGCCTCCAGGCCGCGGCCGGCCGGTTGATCTACTCGTACGCCCGGGACGAGATGATCATCGGCCACCGGTTCCTGCGGAAGTTCTCGCCGACCCGCGCGGTGCCCGAGTACGCGTTGCTGGTCGCCGCGGTGATCCCGGCGCTGATCGCCGTCGGCTCCCTCATCTCGACGGACGCCCTGACCAAGATCGTGTCCTTCGCGATCCTCGGCATCTACGCCTCTTTCCAGATGGTGGTCCTGGCCGCGCTGCGGGCCCGCGTCAAGGGCTGGAAGCCGAGCGGCGAGTACCGGCTGGGCCGGTGGGGCCTGCTCGTCAACATCGGGGCGCTGGCCTACGGGATCTTCGCCATCGTCACCATCGCGTGGCCCCGGACGCCGGAGGCCGCCTGGTACGACAACTGGATCGTGCTGCTCGGCGGCGGCGTCGTGGTGGTCGTCGGCCTCCTGTACATGTTCACCACGCACCATCACGGCCGCAGCGACGCCCCTTCGGCGAACGCGATCCCGGACTAGCCCGCACACTGCCGCATGGCTCCACCCGTACGTAAACTTTTGTTTCCATTCGCCGTTACGGGAACTATAGTTGCCGCATGACGGTCTCTGAGCTCACCCCGGAAGAACAGGCAGAACTCGACAAGGCCCTGTACGACGCCTTGAATCCGCTGGCCTCGGCCATTCGCTCCCGGCAGACGGGGCTTTCCGCGGACCGTATGTGGGAAGCGGAACCCGTCGAAGTGGCGCTGTCCGTCCTGGCCGCCTGGAAGGCAGTGGATGCCGAGGTCAGGCGGCTGACCGCGCACGCGGCAGCGACCGCTGGCTCCTACGGCGCCAGTTACGAGCAGATGGGGGCCGTCTGGGGCATCACCCGGCAGGGTGCCCGCAAGAAATGGCCCGACGCCGTCCGCCGCTCAGTGCCCGCGACAGCGGGCAGGAGCACGCTCGCGCTCTTCGGGGGGACCGCCGAACTGGTGCAGGCGCCTTGCGGTGACTGGAGTTGGACAGGCGTGGGCGCTGACGGAGTATCCGCCGCGGGCACCGATGGGACGCGCTGTGCGACTGCGGAGGAAGCAGCAGCCCATGCGGGCGCTTTCCTCAAAGAACACGCCCTCGACGCGACCGGCTGATGCCGTCGCCGGAGCGGCCCGGCATCGCCTGCCCGCCCCGTGCAGGGGCTGAGCAGGCGTATCGGGGAGGACCGCGTCAGTTGATGACCCTGCCCAGGATCGGCAGCGCGGTGGCGGCGGAATCGTCCCGGACGCGGGACTTCTGGCGGATCTCGTTGCACTGGAAGGCGCGGGCCTGGTCCAGCACCTCGATGGTGATGACGGCGTCGATGTCCTGCACGGTCGGACACACGTCACGGATGACTTCGATGTTCTGCGACTTGTGGCCGTGGACCTCTTCGTCGGCCATGGCCGGCGTCACTGCCATACCGGTCGCCATCAAGGTCAGCACCGACCCGGCCAGCACCTTCTTGTTCGTGTTCCTTTGGGTGGGGTTCATTTCGCCCAGGGCTCCTGTCCGGTAAGACACGGCACCCCGTACGGGTGCCGACGCCGGACCCAACCGGCCCATCGCGGCAAAGGTTGCGCGAGGCGGTCGGCTTTCACCCGGTCGCCGTCACGACGGGAAGGCCGTGTCGTCGCCCGCGTTCAGGGTGTCCTTGGCGACCAGTCTCCCGCCGGAGTAGCACAGGCGGTAAAGATCCACGTCGTCCAGCACGTTGCCGTTCGAACGGTAGAAGTCGCACGTGGTGCCGGGCGGGCGGGGTGCGGCTCGCAGGGAGTCGGGGGCGTACGGGAACGGCCGTCTCGGCAGGATGCGCACCAGTTCCGCGCGTGGCGTGCCGACGCGCATCTCCTCGTAGCGGGACGGTGAAAGGACGCTGCCGGTGAGTTGGTGGGCCAGGTAGGCGGCGCTCGGCAGGAAGACGACTGCCACGGCGGCGGGGGCCGCGAGGGCCGCCGCGAAGCGCCACCGAGCGCTGCGGCGGATGCGGGCCTGTCGCCGCACCGATTCGGGCACCGATTCGGGCACCGACAGAGGCATTTCCGCAGCGGGCGCCGCGCGGTCCGCTGGGGTCGGCAGGCCGGTGAGGTCGGCCGTGTCGGGTGGCGGCGCCTGGGCCGGGGCGTGGTGCGGAAGCACCGCGGCGACCTCGAAGCCGTCCTCGTACGGGCCGGCTCGCAAGGTGCCGCCCAGGACCGTCACCCGCTCGCGCAGCCCTGCCAGCCCGTGGTTCCCGCTCGACGTGAGAAGCGGTGGTCCGGGCGAACGGACCGGCTCGGGTGGGGTGTTGACGACCCGCACCCGTGTGGCGTCGGCGGCATGCGTGATCGTGACGTGGACGGTGCTGCCCGGCGCGTGCTTGGCGGCATTGGTGAGGGCCTCCTGGATCACCCGGTACACGGCCCGTTCGACCAGGGGCGATCGTGTCGGCGGCGACCCGCCGCGCTCCCAGCGCACTGGTACACCGGAGGCGATCGCACGGCCGAGGAGTTCCTCCACGGTGTCGGTTGTCGCGGAGTCGGCTCCCGGGCGCGGGTCGGCGCGCAGCACGGTGACGGTCTCCCGGAGGTGGTCGACGGCGTCGGAGACGGACCGCCGGAGTTCGGCGACGTCGTCGCGGTCCTGCGTGGTCAGGGTCGGTGACAGCTCCAGGGCGCCGGCTCGCAGGGCGACCAGGCTCAGCACATGTCCCAGCGAGTCGTGCATGTCGGCGGCGATGGCCGCGCGTTCGGCCAGGCGTGCCCGCTCCGCGGCCAAGTGCTGCCGTTCCTCAAGGCCGCGGGCCAACTGCCAGCCGCCTTCGACGAGTTCACGGCGCGTACGCCAGTAGCGGCCGGCGAGCCATGGCAGCAGGAGTGCCGCGGGCAGCATGGTCATCGCGTAGAACCACCACACCGCGGGCGCCCGCAGGACGGCGAGTACGGCCAGGTCGGCGGTGAGGCAACCGGCGAGCACCAGCAGTGGGACACGCGCTGTGGCCGTGCGGGCGCCCAGGAGGAAGCTCATGCAGGCCAGCGTCAACGCGTAGACGTTCGCCGGGCTCTCGGAACCGGCGAGGCCCACGGCGCACGGGCAGTTGGCCAGCAGGACGGCCGCCCCGGGCCGGCGCCACCGGGACAGAGCCACGGCCACGCCCAGCGCGGTCAGGGGAAGGACGAGGTCCCAGGCGACCGAAGCCTTTCGGGCGTCGCCGAACCACAGGGCGCCCGCGGTGGCGAAGACCGCCCACAGGGCGATGTCGGCGGCCACCGGTTTCGGCGGGGTGAGATGACGCCGCATGGTCGCTTGGGGTTCCTCTCCTGAGGGTGCTCCGGGGGTGTGCGGTGCATGCTGTCACCGGGCGGGCGTTATGTCACACGTATGACGTCGATCGCAGGGGCCGTTGGCGGGCTGCGAGGAAGGGGTCCCGGTCCGGGTGTCGCCGGGTCAGGCGTCTCGGCGGCGCAGCAGGAGCAGGCCGGTCACATGGGCGGCGAGCACCCACGCGAGGAGGACGAAGACCGCGGTGGTGGCGCCGTAGGGAGTGCCGGCGCCGCCGCGCATGAAGCTGTCACCGGCGCTGTGCGGCAGCCAGTCGTTGATCGTGAGCAGGGCCGGGCCGCCGAGCCCGACGAGCATGCTCGGCAAGGCCCACAGCAGTGTGAGGAGCACCGTCAGCGCCCCGGCCGCGTGGCGTGTGGCGAAGGAGACGCCTACGGTCATGACGGCGATGAGGGCGTAGTAGACGCCGACGGCCAGCGCCTGGCCCACCGTCTCGCCCGCGTCGAAGGAGGCGTGACCGGAGAACGAGCCCCACGCGACAGCTGTTCCCGTCGCGGCGGACACGGTGCCCGCGGTGAAGGAGACCAGCGCGGTGACCAGCGCCTTGGCCGACTGGACGCGGTGGCGCACCGGCACCCACAGCAGGGACGAACGGATACTGGCGGTCGTGTACTCGCCGGTGACCGTGAGCATGGCCAGGACGACCACGGCGAACTGGACGAGCACCGTGGACGAGATCGCCGCATGGCCGACCGGTTGGACGGGATGGTCGTTGATCCGCGCGATCGACCCGTAGTAGAAGGTGAACACACCCGTCGCGATGAGGCCGGCCGCGAGACATATGTACGGGAAGCGCACCGACCGGAGTTTGGTCCACTCCGCCGCTGCCGCACCGCCGAACGGATGGCCGGAGGGTGGGGCGGGGGTATGCGGGCCGGGTGTGACCACGGTCCCGTGCGCTGCCGCGCCGGTCGTCTCGTGCGCCGTCATCGCGTCTCCTCGCGTCGGTGGGGGTGGGCGCCGTGCGGTGCGGGGCCTGCTTCGTGCCGTACGCCCGTCGCGTACTCGACGCTGTGCGCCGTGAGGTCCATGTAGGCCTGTTCCAGGGACACGTGGACGTCGCTGAGCTGATGCAGTCGTACGCCGCACCGGTGGGCGAGGTCGCCGATCTGCCGGGCGGTCCGCCCCGTGACGACGATGCCGTCCCGGTCCGCCGCGTCGACGGTCACGGTGGCGGCCGCCGCGCCGGCCGCCCCGGGGTGGTCCGCCGCGAGGCGGCGTACCAGGACGGCCCGTTCCTGCGGGTCCGGCACGCGCACCCGCACCGTCGCACGCGAACTACTCGCGAGGAAGTCCCCCATGGAGGTGTCGGCGAGCAGCTCTCCCCTGCCGATGATCACGAGATGGTCGGCGGTCAGCTGCATCTCGCTCATCAGATGGCTGGAGAGGAACACCGTGCGGCCCTGCGCGGCCTGGGCCCGGACGAGGTCGCGCATCCAGCGCACGCCGTCGGGGTCGAGGCCGTTGACGGGCTCGTCGAAGATCAGGGTGGCCGGGTCGCCGAGGAGCGCCCCGGCCACGCCCAGCCGCTGGGACATGCCCAGTGAGTACGTGCCGGCGCGGCGCCGGGCCGCCTTGGCCAGGCCCACGGTCTCCAGCACCTCGTCCACGCGGCGCGCCGGGATGCCGTTGCTGCGGGCCTGGGCGAGCAGGTGGTCGCGGGCCGACCGCGCCGGGTGCAGCGCCTTGGCGTCCAGCAGCGCGCCCACCTCGCGGACCGGGTGGCGCAGCGCGGCGTAGGGCCTGCCGTTGATGAGGGCCCTGCCCCGCGAGGGGTGGTCCAGGCCGAGGATCATCCTCATCGTGGTGGACTTCCCGGCCCCATTGGGCCCCAGGAAGCCGGTCACCTTTCCTTCGTCGACGTCCAGTGTCAGGTCTTTCACGGCGACGGTCTCGCCGTAGCGTTTGCTGAGCCCTCTGAGCGTGATCACAACCGTTCCTTTGATCCCTTCGCGTCCTTCGGGTTCTTCTGCGTGTGCCGCACGCCTGTCAGTGCGGCGACAACGACGCTAAGAGGGCGGTCCCCTGGCGGCACATGGGCCGATCGTCAGGTCCTCCCTTCCCTTCGTCAGGGGTGTCCCGCGCCTTCGGCCGTATCCGGAGGGCGCCCGGCCACGCGTACCGCACCTGGGTCGTACGCTCGCTGTGTGGAAGAGACGACACCAGGTCAACGGCCGGTCCGTGTCCTCATCGCCGACGACGAGACGATGGTGCGGGCCGGCATTCGGGCCATCCTGGCCAGGGACCCGCGCACGGACGTGGTCGCCGAGGCGGCCGACGGGGCGGAGGCGGTCTCCCTGGCGGGCCGCCACCGGCCCGACGTGGTCCTGATGGACATTCAGATGCCGGGCCTCGACGGGATCACGGCGGCGGCCCGCATCCACCGGGCCGTGCCGACGACCGGCGTGGTGATGCTGACGACGTTCGGGGAGGACCACTTCATCCAGCGGGCCCTGGAGGAAGGCGCCAGTGGCTTCCTGCTGAAGGCGGACGATCCCCGGGAGTTGCTGCACGGGGTGCAGGCGGTGGCCTCCGGCGGGGCCTACCTGTCGCCGAGGGTCGCCGCCCGTGTCGTCGCCGGTCTGCGCGCACACCGGGCCGCCCGGCCCCGGCGCCCCCTCCAGCACCTGACGGACCGGGAACGCGACGTGCTGGCCCGCCTCGGCGCGGGCCTGTCCAACGCGGAGATCGCGGCGGAACTGCACCTCGTCGAAGGGACCGTGAAGGCCCACGTCAGCGCCGTTCTCGCGAAGCTCGGCGCACGCAACCGCGTGGAGGCCGCCATCACGGCGCACGAAGCGGGACTTGTCGCTCGCGGTGGGTAGCGTCCGGCTTCTTGGGAGACATGTGGACGAACGGCGCCGGACGAACGGAGTGACGGTTGCCATAACGGCAAGAAGCCGTGCCACGTCACGAGGCCGGTAGCAAGATGGTGAGGCACCAGCGAGCCCCCATGGGAGCCCTCCATCATGCACAAGTACTACGTCACCGTGACCACCGGCGCCTCTCCGGAAACCGTCTGGAAGTTGCTGGTCGACGCGGCGAGTTGGCCGGTGTGGTCGAAGGTCGACAGTCTGGACACGGCGCGGTCGGTGGGGCTGGACCCCGGCGGCGACGACGGCGTCGGGGCCGTGCGGGCCTTCCGGACGGGACGCAACGTGACCGGGGAGCGGCTCACCGAGAAGGTCGAGTGCCGTCTCCTGGCCTACGAGGACGCGTTCAATGCCACGATGCGCAACTACCGCGCGCGCATCGAACTGGAGCCGACCGACGGCTCCGGTACGGCCATCCGCTGGTCCGGCGAGTACGAGACGAGCCTGTTGCTGCGCTGGTTCATGCCGCGCTACCTCCAGAAGTTCATGCAGGGCATGGCGGAAGGGCTGGCCCGCTACGCCGAGGAAGCCGAGCGGGCCCGCTGAGGAGAGGGCCCGCCGCTGTCACGTCCTCCTACGCCGCGCCTCCCGTGCCTGACCACGGCCGGTCAAGGCCGGGGGATGCCGGGGCATGCAGGTGGTCGAGGCGCTCGTAGAGGGCACGTACGAGCCGGGCGAGATTCTGCACCCCGGCCACCGTGGCCCGGTGCCCCGTCGACAGGCGCCGTTCGGCTTCGCCGAGCACGATCTCGGGCAGGGTCCGCAGGGAGCCGCTCTTCGGCAGTCGCGTGCAGCGGTGCCGCAGGTCGTCGGCGAGGGCGCGGGCATGGGCCGCCAACAGCAGCGCGATCTGTTCGCAGTCACGGGGCCGAGGCGCCGTTTCCGGTACCGACCACGCCAGCACGGCCTGGACGAGCGACATGTACGGCTCTCGTTCGAGCGGTGATGCTTCATGGAAGACGTCGGGCACGGTAGGTGCCAAGTGTGTGGTCATCACAATCTTCCCGCAGGCATTCGGGGTCTGGGCCGCGCAGTTCCGAGGAGCTAATATCCCCGTCGGCTGACATCCGCTGCAAGTACATCTGCAATTGCAGCGGCAAGAACGGCCGCCCGGAGGCCGATTCACGCCACCGCGGCGCACGGCCCCACCGGGCCGCAACCGACCGCCGACCGAGGGGAAAAGCAGATGAACTCACCGACCAACGGCACGCGCGCCGACGCCATCGAAGGCGCGGCATGGCGCAAGAGCCGCCGGAGCAACCCCAACGGAAACTGCGTTGAGCTGGCCGTTCTCGCCGAGGGCGAGGTGGCCGTACGCAACTCCCGGCACCCGGACGGGCCCGCGCTGATCTACACCCGCGCGGAGATCGCGGCCTTCGTCCAAGGAGCGAAGGACGGCGACTTCGACGACCTGGCCGGGCTCGCCTGACGCATATGTCGGCCGGATAGTCACCGCCGCTGTACGGACGGTGGCCGCGGTGGGAAACTGAGTGCCCATCCGACCGACACGGGAGCCAGCATGGCAGCCGCGCAGCCGGGGCGCGTCCCGCCCCTGCGCCGTCACATCGAGCACCCCCGGGGCGGCCCGACAGTTCTGCGGATCATTCTCGGTACGCAGCTGCGCCGCCTGCGGGAGTCCGTCGGCGTCACCCGGGAGGAGGCCGCGGACGCCATTCGCGGCTCCCACGCGAAGATCTGCCGTCTGGAACTCGGCCGCGTCGGCTGCAAGGAACGCGACGTGGCCGATCTGCTGACGCTCTATCGGGTCACGGACGAGGAGCGACGCGCCGCGTTCCTCGCCTTGGCCCGCGGGACCAGCACGCCCGGCTGGTGGCACCGGTACAACGACGTGCTGCCCGGCTGGTTCGAGACGCTCATCGGGCTGGAAGAGGCCGCCTCCGTCATCCGTACCTACGAAGTGCAGTTCATCCCGGGGCTGTTGCAGACGGCGGAGTACGCGCGTGCCGTCTGCCGGCTCGGCGACCCGCACGCGGCCGCGCCGGAGGTCGAACGCCGGGTGGAACTGCGGCTGCGGCGGCAGGCGCTGCTCACCGCCCCGAACCCGCCCCGGCTGTGGGCCGTGCTCGACGAGGCGTGCCTGCGGCGTCCACTCGGCGGGCCCGGCGTCATGGTGGCCCAGTTGCGCCATCTGCTGGAGATGACGCGGCTGCCCAACGTCACCGTGCAGATCGCCCCGTTCGACCTCGGCGGGCACGCGGCGGCGGGCGGGCCGATAACGATCCTGCGGTTCCTGGAACCGGACCTGCCCGACATCGTCTACCTGGAACAGCTGACCAGCGCGCTCTACCTGGACAAGCGCGACGACGTCGACCACTACCTCGCCGTCACCGACCAGCTCAGCGCGCAGGCCTCGTCGCCTCGCGACTCCCGGGCGATGGTGGAGAAGCTGATCAGGTCGTTGGAGGAGAGGTAGGAGGGATCGGGGGCTCCCGCGTGCGAACCGCCGCTCGCGGGGCCCCGCTTGTGGGTTACCGCTTGCGGGCGACCCCTCCGTATTCGATCCACTCCGTGGTGCGCTGCTTGGGCCCGAGGTCTCCGTCGGGCTTCCAGGTCGACACCTCGACCAGGCCCGGTTCGAGAATCTCCAGGCCCTCCAGGATCGCGGCGAGTTCGGCGGCCGTGCGCACCCGGCCCCACTGCCCCTGTGTACTGACCCGCATGAACTCGGTCACGAAGTCACGGGTCTTCTGGTCCTCGCTGACCAGCTGGCACACGACCAGGAAGCTGCCGGGGGCCAGGCGGTCCGCCACCCGTCCGATCAGGCCGGCGGGGTCGTCCTCGTCCGGGATGCAGTGGAGTACGGAGACGAAGAGCGCGGCCACCGGCTGACTGAAGTCGATCAGCCGCTCCACCTCGGGGTGGCTCATGATGCCGTCGGTGTCGCGCATGTCGGCCTGGATGACCGCGGTGTTCTCGTTCTCCTCCAGCAACGCGCGGCCGTGCGCCAGCACGATGGGGTCGTTGTCGACGTAGACCACTCGTGAGTCAGGGTCGACACGCTGGGCGACCTGGTGGACGTTGTCCTGGGTGGGCAGACCGGACCCGTGGTCGATGAACTGCCGTATGCCCTGTTCCTGCGCCAGCCAACGGACCACCCGCTGAAGGAAGCGGCGATTGTTGATGGCCAGGACCTGTGTGCTCGGCACGACCTTGTTCAGTTCCTCGCACGCCGCACGGTCCACGGCGTAGTTGTCCTTGCCGCCGAGGTAGTAGTCGTACATACGCGCTACGCTCGGAATGCTGACGTCGACAGTGCTGGACTGCGCTCGCGCGTCCTGGCTCATTTCCCGCTCTCCCGTCACTCGGCCCCCCGCACCCACAGCGTGGCGGGGCGCTACGACCGGTCGTCCACAGACTGTGGCCGCACCGGGCGGCCACCAACATACCTACGCTTCCCGCCAGTTGCAGCCCTTCATCCGCAGAGCGGCGCACCCGGCGAGGGCCACCAGGACGGGGAAGACCAGCATGGCCGGTGCCGGGCTGAAACGGGCCAGGAGGGCACCGGCGAGGGCGGGGGCGAGCGCGGCGGCGGACCCCGCGGCGAGCAGCACGCCGCTGACCACGCGGCCCTGCAGGTGGTCCGGTGTGACGGCGGCCTGGTGGGCGAAGAGCGCCGCGTTCGCCGTGGGCCCGAGGAACACGGCGGCGGCCAGCGGGATGGCGGCCGGCACCGTGCCCGCCAGCAGTGTGCTCACCGCCATCAGCGCGGCGGTCGTCCAGCACAGCAGCTTCATCAAGAGGGGCAGTGGCAGCCGGCGTTGCAGCGCGGGGGCCACGAGGGCGCCGAGGAAGCCGCCCAGTGCGAAGACCGTGCCGGCGAGACCGACCAGGGCCGGGGCGACTCCCGCGTCGAGCAGGGCGAGCGTCATCGCGAAGATCATGCCGGTGAAGGCCATGTTCAACGGCGCGGCGATCATCAGCAGGGCGCGCAGGAACGGGTGGCCGAGGAGGAAGCGCAGTCCCTGGATCGCGGAGACGGCGACCGGCAGGGGCGCTTCCTGGCGTACCTCCTGAAGGGGCCGCCGGATGAGGGAGACGGCGACGAGGGACAGCAGGTGGCTCAGCGCGTTGCCGAGGAAGGGCAGGGCGCGGCCGAGCCCGAACAGCAGGCCGCCGAGTGGCGGACCGGACAGCGAGACGGCGTACGCGCGCGCCTCGTTGCGGGCGACGGCCGCGGTGAGCTGGTCGGGGCGGACCAGGTTGCGCACCGAGGCGTGCTCGGCGGTGCTGAAGACGGCCGTGGCGGCGGCACCGGCGATCACCACCGCGACGATCACGGGCAGGCTCGCGGCGCCCGTGGCCACCGCCCAGCCGAGCAGCGCGTACCCGGCGAGCCGCAGCACGTCGCAGGTGATCATCAGACGGCGCCGGTCGAAGCGGTCGGCGAGGACACCGGCCGGCAACCGGCACACCAGGGTGGTGAGGAGTCCCACGGTGCCGACGAGCCCGGCCTGTGCCGGGGAACCGGTCTGCTGGAGCACCAGCAGGGGCAGCGCCAGTTCCACCATCGCGCCGCCGAGGTCGGACAGGCACTGCCCGCTCCACAGCAGGTTGAAGTCACGGTTGCGCCACAGCCCCGGCGAGCGGTCGCCGTCCGCCGTCCCGGGGGTGCCTTCGCCGACGGACGGCCGGCTCACACCGGGTCCCCGGTCGGCGCGGCCCCGGCTGCTCCGGCCCGGCCTTCCGTGACCGGGATGACCAGCATCTTCGTGACGGACCCGTCGTCGGCGACGACGTCCCGGACGTGGCGGAACCCCAGGCGGCGGCACAGGGCGAGGCTCGCGGTGTTCTCGGCGCCGACCATGCCGTACGCCTCGGTGAGCCCGAGGGTGTCGGCGGCGTGCCGGAGGAGGCCGCGTACGGCTTCGCCGCCCAGCCCGTGCCCCCAGTACGCGGGGGCGAGCGCGGTGACGAGTTCATGGCCGTCGACGTTCCCGGTGGGTTTCACCTCGGCATGTCCGACGTAGGCGTCCGCCAGCCACAGGCCCCATACGTCGAACCGGCTCTGGGGGTAGACATCGGTGAGGATGGCGCGGAACACCTCCCGCAACTGCGGTTCGGGCACCATGTCCTGACCCATCCAGCGGCACACCTCTTCATCGCGCAGCAACGCGACGAAGTGGTCCTCGTGTTCGGGTCGGTAGGGGAGGAAGTCCAGGCGTTCGGTGTGCAGGGCGGGCGTCATGGCGAGCTCCTCGGGAGTGATGCCGTGCGGTGGTGGGCCGAGGACGGTGGGGCGCCGGAACGGCTGTGGGTGTGTGTGTGGGGGGGGGAGGGCGCGCCGGGCCGGCGCGGTCGCGGCCGGCCCGGCGTGCGGATGCGGGTGGGCCGGTCAGGCGCCGGCGTTCTCCATGCGCTCGCGCAGGCTCTTGGGCCGCATGTCGGTCCAGACCTCGTCGACGTAGGCGGAGCACTCGGCCTCGGTGCCCTCCTTCCCGACGGGCTGCCAGCCCGCGGGCACCTCGATGTCGGCGGGCCAGAGCGAGTACTGCTCCTCGTCGTTGCGCAGCACCTGGTAGCGGGTGTTCTCGTCCATGTCGCCTTCTTTCGTCGTCGTGCGTCGTTCGGTTCGGCGTTCGGTTCGGGTGGGTTCAGGGGGTGATCGGGGTGCGCGAGGACCGTGCCGTGCGGTCTGCCGGGGCGGTGCCTCGTGGGGGCGGAGTGGTGTCACCGGCCTCCTCGGGCGTGCCGGGCGAGGTGGCGCAGGGCCTCGGCGAACTCCTCGGCCGCCCGGCGCACGGCCGCCGTGTCGTGCAGGTCCGGCCGGTGGTGCCAGGTGAAGGCGAGTCGGCCGTGCTGCACCGCGCCGACCACCTCCACCGGGTGCGAGCCGGGATCGCGCGGGTCGTGGTCCTGTCCGAAGGAGCCGTGTTCGGCACGGACCAGGCCGCCGTCCGCTGTCTCGGGGCGCGCGTCCCACTGGCCGAGGTAATTGAACACCACCTGGCTGTGGGCCTGGGCGCCGAGGCGTTCACGGACCTCGGGCGGGCCGAAGGTGCGCAGGGCGCCGTAGCCGATGCCGTTGCCGGGCACGCCGCGCAGCTGGCGGCGCACCGACTTCACCAGGGCCCGCCAGTCGCGGTCCGGGCCGAGGCCGGCGGGGTCGGGCACCTGGACGGCGACCGGGTAGACGGTGGTGAACCAGCCGACGGTGCGTGAGAGGTCGACGCCGTCGAGCAGGTCCTCCCGGCCGTGGCCCTCCAGGTCCAGGCGGACCCGGTCGTGGCCGGTCCAGCGGGCCAGGGCGAGGGCGAGCGCGGCGAGCAGGACGTCGTTGACCCGGGTGCGGTAGGCGGTGGGCGCGGCGCGCAGCAGGGCGGTGGTGTCGTCCTCGTCGAGTCCGACGCTCACCGTGGCGGCCGCCGGGCCGCCGTCACCCGTCGCCTCAGCCGGGTCGGCCGGGGCGGGTTCGGCGCCCACCGTCTGCTCCCAGTGCGGCAGTTCGTGGTCGAGTCCGCCTTCGGCGACGTGCGCGGCCAGGCGCCGGGACCATTCGCGGAAGCTGGTGCCGCGCTCGCCCAGGGCGACCGGCTCGCCCTGGAGTGCCTGGCGGTAGGCGCTCTCCAGGTCGTCGCGCAGGACGCGCCAGGAGACGGCGTCCACCACCAGGTGGTGGGCGACGAGGAGGAGGTACGCGGGCCGGTCCGGGTCCCCGGTGAACAGGGCCGCCCGCAGGTGCGGGCCGTGGGCCAGGTCGAATCCGGCGTGGAGTTCGTCGGCGGCCTTCGCCATCGCCGCGTCGGCGTCCTCGGCGGACAGACCGGTCAGGTCATGGCGTACGAGGATGTCGTCGCCCGCGGCGGGCGGCGGGTTGAACTGCCGCCAGCCGTGCTCGTCCCGGGTGAAGCGCATGCGCAGGGCGTCGTGGTGCTCCAGCAGGGCGTCGAGTGCGGCGCCCAGGGCCCGCGGGTCGGGGCGGCCGTCGAGTTCGAGCAGCGCGGACTGGTTGAAGTGGTGGTGGGCGGCGCGGGGTGTGGTGAGGAACCACTCCTGGATCGGGGTGAGCGGTACCTCGCCGGTCACCGGGCCGTCGTCGGTGCGCCGGGGCGCGGTGCGGACCACGGTGGCGAGTTCGGCGACGGTCTGGTGGGTGAACAGGTCCCGGGTCGCGACGTGCAGTCCGTCGCGGCGCAGCCGGGAGACGACCTGCATGCTCAGGATGGAGTCGCCGCCGAGCGCGAAGAAGTTGTCGTCGGCTCCGACCTCCTCGATGCCGAGCACGTCGGCCCAGATACGGGCGACGCGGCGCTCGGTGTCGGTGCGCGGCGCGGTCCGCGGGCCGTCCGCGGCCTGGACGGCGGGTCCGGGCGCGGGCAGCGCCCGCCGGTCGGTCTTGCCGTTCGGGGTGAGCGGCAGCCGGTCGAGGCGCACGAAGACCGACGGCACCATGTGCGGTGGCAGCGACCCGGCCAGGTGCAGCCGCAGGTCGGCGATGGGCAGGGCGGTTCCGGACGCCTCCGTGCCCTGGGTGCCGGTTCCGGACGGCTGTGCCGGTACGACGTACGCGACGAGTCGGGCCGGTGCTCCTGCCCCCTCCCCCGCGCGGACGGCCACGGCCGCGTCCCGCACCAGGGGGCTGCGCCGCAGGGCGCTCTCTATCTCGCCCGGCTCGATCCGGAAGCCGCGCAGTTTGACCTGGTCGTCGGCGCGGCCGGCGAACCGCAGTCGGCCGTCGGCGGTCCAGCGGACCAGGTCCCCGGTGCGGTACATCCGCTCCCCCGGCGCGCCGAACGGGTCCGGCAGGAAGCGTTGGGCGGTGAGCCACGGCCGGCCCAGGTAGCCGCGGGCGAGGCCGGGTCCGGCGATGTACAGCTCGCCGGTGACGCCGGGCGGTACGGGGCGCAGGGCGGCGTCCAGTACGTACACGCGGGTGGCGCCGGACGGGCCGCCGATGGTCGGCGTGCCCGTGCCGGGGGTCAGCGGGCCGGTCCAGGTGGCGACGACGGTGGCCTCGGTGGGGCCGTAGGAGTTGACCATGCGGCGGCCGGGGGCCCAGGTGTCGACCAGGTCGGCCGGGCAGGCCTCGGCGCCGACGATGAGCGTACGCAGGTGGGGCAGGGCGGCGGCGGTCTCCGGCGGCAAGGTGGCCAGTGCCGCCGGCGGGATCAGCGTATGGCTGACGCGCCGTTCGGTGAGGACTTCCGCCAGCCGCTCCCCGACCAGGGGCCCTTCCTCGCCGGTCACGAGCGCGGCCCCGCTGAGCAGCGAGACGCACAGTTCGAGGATGGACGCGTCGAAGCTCGGGGAGGCGAACTGGAGTACCCGGTCGCCGGGGCCCGCCGCGTACTGCTCCGCGGCCGCCGCGGCGAAGGAGGCGAGGCCCCGGTGGGTGATCACGACGCCCTTGGGTGTGCCGGTGGAGCCGGAGGTGTAGATGACGTACGCGGGGTGGGCGGGGGTGAGCGCGGTGGCGCGGTCGGCGTCCGTGAGTGCCGTGTCCGGTCCCTCGGTGGACCACACCGCTGCCGGGTCGTCGAGGACCAGGTGGGCGCACGCGTCCCGGATCATGAACTCCCGCCGCTGCGGCGGATAGTCGGGGTCCACGGGCAGGAAGGCCCCGCCGGCCTTGGTGACGGCGAGCTGCGCCACCACGGCCGCCGCCGAGCGCGACAGCGCGAGGGCCACCACGCGCTCGGGTCCGACGCCGTCCCGGACGAGCCGGTGGGCGAGCCGGTTGGCGGCCCGGTCCACGTCGGCGTACGTCAGCTCCCGCTCGCCGTCGATCAGCGCCACGGCGTCCGGGGTGCGGGCCGCCTGCCGTTCGAAGAGGGCGGGCAGGGTGGCTTCGGGCACCGGGCGGAAGGTGCCGCGGCCCTGTGCCAACAGGTTCTGCGCCTCGCTGTCGGAGGACAGCGGCAGTGCGCCGAGCGGGCGGTGGGGGTCCTCGGCGACGGCGTGCAGCAGGGTGCCGAGCTGCCCCGCCATCCGTTCGGCCGTGGCCGCGTCGAACAGGTCGGTGTTGTAGGTGAGCAGGGCGTGCAGCTCGCCGGAGTCGGTCTCGGCGAACTCCACGGTGAGGTCGAACGCGGCCTGCTCCGACTCCGGTTCGATGTCGGTGACGTCCAGGCCGGGCAGGTCGAGGGTGACGGCCGGGGTGTTCTGGAGGACGACCATGACCTGGAAGAGCGGGCTGCGGCTGGTGTCGCGGACGGGCTGCACCTCGTCCACGACTCGTTCGAACGGCACGTCCTGGTGGGCGAAGGCGTCCATGACGGTCTGCCGTACGTCGCCGAGGAACGCGCTGAACGGCCGGTCGGCCTCCGCCCGGGAGCGCAGCACCAGGGTGTTGACGAAGAAGCCGACGAGGCCTTGTGTCTCGGGCCGGTCGCGGCCGGCATTGACGGTGCCGACGGTTATGTCCTCGCTGCCGGAGAGCCGGGCGAGGTAGCTCTGGGCGGCGGCCACGAGCGTGGTGAACAGGGTGGTGCCGTGGTCGCGGGCGAGCCGGGTGAGCC
This sequence comes from Streptomyces huasconensis, assembly GCF_021028635.1. Taxonomy (NCBI): domain Bacteria; kingdom Bacillati; phylum Actinomycetota; class Actinomycetes; order Kitasatosporales; family Streptomycetaceae; genus Streptomyces; species Streptomyces huasconensis. Next base: position 7,696,191 of record NZ_CP086119.1, on the reverse strand, counting down.
GCCGGGCGGTGGGGGCAGGCACGACCAGCCGGGTGGTCGCGCCGGCGCTGGTGCGCACCGCGGGCCGGGGCCGGTCGGTGGGCAGCTCCAGCGGTGTGGTGTCGGCCAGGTGCTCCTTCCAGTAGGCGAGGTGCTCGTCGGCGTCGGTGTCGCCGGTGGTGCGCTGCCAGTGGGCGTAGTCGGCGTACTGCACCGGCAGCGGGGCCAACTCTCCTTCCGTGGCGCCGAGTTCGGCGCGGTAGAAGTGCGTGAGGTCACTGAGCAGGACGGAGGTGGACCAGCCGTCGGTGACGATGTGGTGCAGGGCGAGGGTCAGTACGTGATCGTGCTCGGCGAACCGGAGCAGGCCGGCGCGCAGGAGTGGGCCCTCGCGCAGGTCGAAGGGGCGGAGGCGTTCCTGGGCGAGCAGGCGGCGCGCGGCCTGTTCCCGCTCCCCCGCGTCGTGTCGGGACAGGTCGTGGACGGGCAGGGGTACGTCCTGGGGCGGGTGGACGCACTGGATGCCATGGCCGTCGACGCTGTCGAAGGTGGTGCGCAGCGACTCGTGCCGGGCCACCACGGAGCCGAGGGCGGCGCGCAGCGCGTCGGTGTCCAGGGTGCCGCGCAGCCGCAGGGCGAGCGCGGTGACGTACTCGGCTCCGTCCGGTTCGAACTCGTGGAGGAACCACAGGCGTTGCTGGGCGTGGGACATGGGGGCGATCGCGTCGCGGGCGACCGGGACGAGCGCCGGGCGGCCGGAGCCCCGCCGGCCGCCGAGCAGCCGGGCCAGGGCGGCCGGGGTCGGGTGGGTGAAGACCGCGCGCGGCGAGAGGTCGGTGTCGAAGGCCTCGGCGAGGCGGGAGGCGAGCCGGATGCTGAGGATCGAGTCGCCGCCGAGCTGGAAGAAGTCGTCCTCCACGCCGGGCGGTTCGCTGCCGAGGACCTCGCCGAAGACGTCCGCCGTGCGGCGCTCGGCCTCGGTGCGGGGCGCGATCCGCTCGCGGCCCGGTACCGCGTCCGGCGCGGGCAGGGCGGCCCGGTCGACCTTGCCGTTGCGGCTGAGCGGCAGCGCGGTGAGCGGGACGACGGTGGTGGGCACGAGGTAGTCGGGCAGGGTGCGGGCGGCGAACGCCCGCAGTTCCTCGCCGTCCTGGCCGGCCGGTCCGACGACGTAGGCGACGAGCCGCTTGGCGCCGGGGCGGTCCTCGCGGGCCAGGACGGCCACGTCGATGACGTCCGGGTGGGCGGCGAGCGCGGCCTCGACCTCGCCGGGCTCCACCCGGAAGCCGCGGATCTTCACCTGGTCGTCGGCGCGGCCGAGGAACTCGACGGTGCCGTCGGGGCGCCGCCGGGCCAGGTCGCCCGTGCGGTACATGCGGGTGCCGGGAGGGCCGAGCGGGTCGGCGAGGAAGCGGGCGGCGGTGTCGCCCGGGCGGCCCAGGTAGCCTCGGGCGAGGCCTTCGCCCGCGAGGTACAGCTCGCCCGGGCAGCCCGGTGGTACGGGCCGCAGCCGGCTGTCGAGGACGAGCGCCCGCATGTCGTCCAGCGGCCGTCCGATGGGGATGGTGCCGGGCACCGCTGCCGGGTCGGTGAGGGCGAAGGAGGTCGCGAAGGTGGTGGTCTCGGTGGGGCCGTAGCCGTCCACGACGGTCAGGCCGGGGCAGGCGTCGAGGACGCGGCGCACGGCCGGTGCCGGTACGACGTCACCGCCGGTCCACAGCTGCGTGAGGCCGCGGAAGCAGTCGGGCGCGTCCTGGGCGAGCAGCCGGAACAGTCCGGCGGTCAGCCACAGCGCGGTCAGCCCGCCGGCGGCGACGAGTCGGCGCAGCGAGGCGGCGTCGACGGTGCCGTCCGGGGCGACGACCACGCAGCCGCCGTTGAGGAGCGGCGCCCACACCTCGAAGGTGGCGGCGTCGAACGCCACCGGCGAGTGCAGCAGCACGCGGTCGCACACCCCGTCGGTGAACCGGCCGTCGGTGGCCAGCGCCGCCACGTCGCGGTGCCGCACCGCGACCGCCTTGGGCAGGCCGGTGGAACCGGAGGTGAACATCACGTAGGCGAGGCGGTCGGGGTCAATGGTCGCCGCGGGCCGACCGTCTCGCTGCGGGGTCCCGGGCCGGGCCGCCGCTACCTCCACGGCGGTGAGCCGGCGGGTGGCGCCCGCCTGGGCGAGCAGGGTGCGGCGGCGTTCCTCGGGGGCTCGGGTGTCGACGGGGACGTAGGCCCCGCCGGCCAGGAGGACGGCGAGCTGGGCCACGACCAGTTCGGCGGAGCGGTCGAGGAGCAGCGCTACCCGGTCCTCGGGGGACAGCCCGTCCGTCCGCAGCCTGGCGGCCAGCGCGTGTGCCCAGTCATGGAGTTGGCGGTAGGTCAGCTGGCGGTCGCCGTCGTGGACCGCGGGTGCGTCCGGGGTGCGTCGGGCCTGCTGCGCGAACAGGTCGACGGGGCTGCGCGGCGCGGTCGGGCGGGCGGTGGTGTTCCAGGCGGCCAGCAGCTCGCGGTCGGCCGGGGCGAGCACGTCCAGGCCGGTCAGGTCGGTGTCGAACCCGTCGGCGAGGGCGGTGAGCAGCCCGGCCAGGCGGGCCGCCGCGCGCTCGGCGGTGGCGAGGTCGAAGAGTGCGGGGTCGTAGGCCAGGTCGAAGCCGAGGTGTTCGGCGAGGTGGGCGCGGAGGCACCAGGGGAAGGTGGTGGCGTCGTCGGCGCGGACCTCCTCGACGCGGACCCCGGTGCGGGCCGTCGCCGACTCGTCCACGGGGTAGTTCTCGAACACCACCATGCTGTCGAACAGCGCCTCGCCGGACGGGATGTCGCTCACCGCCTGGATGCGGGGCAGGGCGAGGAAGTCGAAGCGGCGGGCGTCGCTCTGCCGTTCCTGGAGGTCGCGCAGCCACGGCAGCACCGGCCCGGCGGGTATGCGGACCCGGCTCGGCACCGTGTTGATGAACATGCCGATCATGCCTTCGACGCCGGGGAGTTCGGCCGGGCGACCGGAGACGGTGGTGCCGAAGACGACGTCGTCGCGTCCGCCTGAGCGGGCGAGGAGCAGCGCCCAGGCTCCCTCCACCACCGTGTTCACGGTCACTCCCGCGCGGGCGGCACTCTCCCGCAGCCGCCGTGAGCTGTCGGCGTCCAGTTCGTGGTGGACGGCCGCGGCGGAACGGGCGCGGTGGGCCTCGGCGGGCGTGCGGTCGTACGGCAGCGGCGTCCTGGTGGTGAACCCGGCGAGGGCGTCGGCCCAGTGCCGTTCCGCAGCCGTCTCGTCCTGTTCCCGCAGCCAGTGCAGGAAGTCCGCGAAGGGCCGCCGCACGGGCGGCGCCTGGTCGGGGCCGCCCGTGAGCGAGGCGTAGCGTTCGCACACCTCGGTGAGCAGCTGCCCTGTGCTCCAGCCGTCGAGGACGATGTGGTGGGTGGACCACACGAGGAGCACCTCGTCGCCGGGCAGGGCGGCGAGGGCGAGCCGGGTGAGCGGCGCCGTGCCGAGGTCCATGCCGGCCGCGCGGTCCTCGGCGAGCAGCCGCTCGGTGGCGTCGGCGCGCTCGGCAGGGGTGAGCGCGCGCCAGTCGAGGTGGCGGACGGGCAGTTCCGCGTGGCGGTGGACGACCTGGACCGGGTGGGGCAGGCCGTGCCAGTGGACGCTGGTGCGCAGTGCCGGGGTGCGGTCGGCCACCTGCTGCCAGGCGGCGGCGAAGGCCTGCGGATCGGCGACGCCGGAGAGTCGTACGGCCGTACGGTCGAAGTAGGCGTGCTCGGTGTCCACGAGGCCGTGGAAGAGCATGCCGGACTGGAGTGGGGTGAGCGGCAGGACGTCCTCGACGTGCCGCCCCGCACCCACGAGCCGGTCGAGCTGGTCCTGGCCGAGGTCGGCGAGGGGGAAGTCGGAGGGGGTGCGGCCGCCCGCCTCGGGGCGGGCGCAGTGCGCCACGATCTCGCGCAGGGCCGCGAGCATGTCCTCGGCGAGCCGCTCGACGGTGGCCTGGTCGTAGACGGCGGCCGGGTAGGTCCAGCCGAGTTCGAGCCGTCCCTCTTGGACCACTCCGGTGATGTCCAGGAGGTAGGGGCGGGGTTCGTCGGGGTCGGTGTCCCGGCCGGCCGGGGGCAGGGCGCCGCGGAACAAGCCGTCGGCGGTGTCCGCGTCCCATTGGCCGTGGTAGTTGAAGCCGACCTGCGGGGCGGGGGCCGTGGCGAGCGGGCTGTCGGGCACGAGGTGGCGCAGGGCGCCGTGGCTCAGGCCGTGCAGCGGCACGGCGCGCAGCTGTTCCTTCACCGAGCGGAGGGTCTCGTGCCAGCCGGCGTCCGGGGTGACGCGCAGGGCGAGCGGGAACTCGGCGGTGAACCAGCCGACGGTCCGCGACAGATCCACGTCCGCGAACAGCTCCTCCCGGCCGTGGCCCTCGACACCGAGCAGGACGGTGTCGCGTCCGCACCAGCGGGCCAGGGTGCGGCCGAGAGCGCTGAGCAGGACGTCGTTGACCTGGGTGCGGTAGGTCGGGGGGACCTCGCGCAGCAGGGCGTCGGTGGTCCGCTCGTCCAGAGTGACGGTGAGGGTGGTGGCGGTGCCGTGGGTATTGGGGCCGGGCTGTCCTGCGGGCAGTTCGGCCGGTGCCGTGCCGGTGCGGGTCCAATACGGCAGGTCGGCTTCGAGTGCGCCGGAGCGGGTGTGCCGGTCGAGCCGGGCGGCCCAGCGGCCGTAGGACGTGCCGGTGGGGGGCAGTTCCAATGGCAGGCCGTCTGCCGCCGCCCGCTGGGCGGTCTCCAGATCCGCGAGCAGGATGCGCCAGGAGACGCCGTCGATGACCAAGTGGTGAACGGTGACGACCAGTTGCCCACGTCGGTCCGGGCCGCCGTCGAAGAACAGGACGCGGACGACCCGTCCGGCGGTGGGGTCGAGGGCGGCTTGCGCCTCGTCCGTGAGCCGCTGGACCTCGGCCTCCAGGGCCATGTCGTCCAGGTCCGCCACGTCGTGCCGGGTGAAGACGCCGTCCGGTGCCTCGGGCAAGACGTCCTGGCGCCAGCCGTCGGCGGTGCGGCGGAAGCGCGTGCGCAGGGCGGCGTGGTGGCGTACGAGTGCGTCGGTGGCGGCCCGCAGCGACGGCCCTGTGGCGCCCGGGGCGAGTTCGAGGCGCTGGGTCATAGTGAAGCGGAGCGGCTGGCCGGGTTCGCGGCCGTCCAGGTACCAGCGCTGGATCGGGGTGAGCGGTGCCTCGGCCGGCTCCTCGACGGTGTCCTGCGCGGGTGCGGACTCCCGTACGCACAGGGCGAGTTCGGCGACCGTCTGATGGCGGAAGACGTCCTTGGTGGCGAGGGCGAGACCGGCCTGCCGGGCGCGGGAGACGATCTGGATGCTCAGGATGGAGTCGCCGCCGAGCGCGAAGAAGTTGTCGCGGGCGCCGACGCGTTCGACGCCGAGCACCTCGGCCCAGATCGCGGCCAGGCGCTCCTCCGTGCCCGCCCGGGGAGCGACGTACGGCGTGCCGCTGTCGGGCTGTGCGGGCGGGGCGGGCAGGGCGCGCCGGTCGGTCTTGCCGCTGGTGGTGCGCGGGATGCGGGTCAGCGGGACGAACGCGGCGGGCACCATGTGGTCGGGCAGGGTGCGGCGCAGCGTGAGGCGCAGGGCGTCGGCGGAGGGGACGCGGTCGGTGGCGGGCACGATGTAGCCGACGAGCATGAGGCGGCCGGCGTTCTCGCGGGCGGCGACCGCGGCGTCGGCGACGTCCGGGTGGTCCAGGAGGGCGGCCTCCACCTCGCCGGGCTCGACGCGGAACCCGCGGATCTTGACCTGCTCGTCGGCCCGGCCGAGGAATTCCAGGAGTCCGTCGCGGTCCCAGCGGGCCCGGTCTCCGGTGCGGTACATGCGCTCGCCGGGCGCGCCGAACGGGTCGGCGAGGAAGCGGGCGGCGGTGAGTCCGGGCCGGTTCAGATAGCCGCGGGCCACCTGCGCCCCGGCCAGGTACAGCTCGCCGGGCGTGCCGGGCGGCACCGGGCGCAGGGCGGCGTCGAGGACGTACGCGCGCAGGTTGCCGCCGGGACGGCCGATGACCGGGCGGTGCGGCTGGTCGGCGCAGCGGCCGTAGACGGCGTCGACGGTGGTCTCGGTGGGGCCGTACATGTTGTACACCGCCACGCCGAGGTCCTGTTCGGCGCGGACGAGGTCGCGCCACCCGGCGGGGGTGACGGCCTCACCGCCGACGAGCAGCAGGCGGGGGTGGTGGCGGTCGGCGGCGAGCAGTCCGGCGGAGGTGAGTTCGCGCAGGTAGGAGGGGGTGACGTTGACCAGGTCGAGGCGGTCTTCGGTGACCTGGGCGCAGAACGCCCGCGGGTCCAGGCGTACGTCCTCGTCGATCAGGTGGACCTCGTGGCCGAGGGCGAGGAGCAGCGGTCCTTCCCAGGAGGTGTCGAAGGAGAAGGAGGCGCTGAGCGCGGCCCGCAGCCGCCGTCCGTCGGCGGTGTGCGGGGCGAGCAGGCCCGCGCGGTGGTCGTGGCAGAGGTTGACCAGGTTGCGGTGTTCGACGGCGACGCCCTTGGGGCGGCCGGTGGAGCCCGAGGTGTAGATGATGTACGCGGTGTTCTCGGGCAGCAGGGGCCGGACGCGGTCGGCGTCGGTCGGGTCGTGGGCGGGGAGCCGGTCCCAGGGCACCGCGTCCAGGCCGGTCAGCAGGGTGTGCGGGCGGGCGTCGGCGAGAAGGAACTCCTGCCGTTCGGCGGGGAGTTCGGGGTCCAGGCAGAGCAGGGTGGCGCCCGCCTTGAGGACGGCGAGCACCGTCACCATCAGGTCGCTGGTGCGCGGCAGCCGGACGGCGACCACGTCCTCGGTGCCCGCGCCCTGGGCGATGAGGTGGTGGGCGAGCCGGTTGGCGCGCCGGTTCAGGGCGGCGAAGCCGAGCGTGGTGTCGCGGGCGGCCAGGGCGGTGTGCTCCGGGGTGCGGGCGGCCTGTGCCTCGAACAGGGCGGGGAAGGTGGTGTCCGGCTCGGGCAGGCGGATGCCCTCGCCCTGGCGCAGTACGCGGTGCCGCTCGTCGTCGCTCATCAGCGGCAGCCGGTCCACGCTCCGCCCCGGGTCCGCGGCGATGGCCTCCAGCAGGACGCGCAGCCGGGCGGCCAGGCGTTCGGCGGTGCCGGCGTCGAACAGCCCGGTGTTGTACTCCAGGTGGCCGGTGAGTCCGTCGTCGCCCTCCACGAAGTCGAACGCGAGGTCGTACGTGGCGGTGCGCACGGGCGGGGTCACCGGCTCCGCCGTCAGGCCGGGCAGCCGGGGCGGTTCGGCGCCGAGGTTGTGCAGGGCGACCATGACCTGGAAGAGCGGGGTGCGGCTGGTGTCCCGTTCGGGCTGGAGGGCGTCCACCACGCGCTCGAAGGGGACCTCTTGGTGGGCGAACGCGTCCAGGACGGTGTCGCGCACCTCGGTCAGCAGCTCCCGGAAGGGCACGCCGGGGCGGACGCGGGAACGCAGCACCAGCGTGTTGACGAACATGCCGACCAGGTCGTGCAGTTCGGCCCGTTCGCGTCCTGCGGTGACGGTGCCGACGGTGACGTCCTCCTGGCCCGCCCACCGGGCGAGCAGCGCCTGACAGGCCGTCACGAGCGTCATGTAGAGGGTGGCGTCGGCCTCCCGGGCCCGATCGCGCAGCCGCTCGGCGAGCGCGGCGGGCAGCGTGAAGGTCAGCAGGGCCCCGTCGCGGGTACGGACGGCCGGGCGCGGCCGGTCGGTGGGCAGCTCCAACGGGGTTATGCCGTCCAAGGCCTGGCACCAGTAGGCGAGTTCGGCCTCGGCGCGGTCGGCGCGGGAACGCTGCCAGGCCGCGTAGTCGGCGTAGCGGACGGGCAGCGTGGGCAGCTGCGGGCGGCGGTCCTCGAGGGCGGCCGCGTACAGCTCCCCCAGGTCCCGGGCCAGTACGCCGACGGACCAGCCGTCGGTGACGATGTGGTGCACGGCCAGGACGAGGACGTGGTCCTCGGCGGAGAGCCGGGCCAGGCGGGCCCGCAGCAGAGGGCCCGCGGCCAGGTCGAACGGGGTGGCGGCGACCTGCTCCACGAGGCCGTCCAGGGCGGTGTCGCCGTCCGGGAGGTCGAGCAGCGGCAGGTCGACGGGCCGGGCCGGGTGGACGATCTGCCGGGCCCGGCCGTCGTGCTCGGCGAAGGTGGTGCGCAGCGCCTCGTGCCGGGCGACCAGGCCGTCCAGGGCGGCGCGCAGGGCGGCGGTGTCCAGCGGGCCGCGCAGGCGCAGCACGGACAGGGTGGTGAACTCCGTGCCGCCCGGCTCGAACCGGTCGAGGAACCACAGGCGTTGCTGGGCGTACGACAGGGGCGCCGGGGTGTCCGGGTCGGCGGCCGGGATGACGTCGGCGTCCTCCGCGCCGCCCGGCTCGCCCAGGGCGGCGGCGAGGTCGCGGAGCGTGGAGTGGGTGAACAGCAGCCGGGGCGAGACGTCCGCGCCGAAGGCGGCGCGCAGCCGGGAGGTGACGCGGACGGCGAGGATGGAGTCACCGCCGAGGGCGAAGAAGTCGTCGTCGGCACCGACCTCGTCGGTGTCCAGGACGTCCGTCCAGGCGGCGGCGACGAGCCGCTCGGCAGGGGTGCGCGGCGCGGTCCGCGGGCCGTCGGCGGCGAAGCCGTCGGGTCCCGGCGCGGGCAGGGCGCGCCGGTCGAGCTTGCCGTTGGCGGTGAGCGGCAGCGCGGCCATCGGCACGTAGGCGGCGGGCACCATGTGCGCGGGCAGCAGCCCTTCGAGGTGGGCGCGGAGTTCGGCGGCGGGCGGCGGTGCGGCACCGTCCCCGCGCTCCCCGGCGCCGGTTCCGGTTCCGACGACGTGGGCGACAAGCCGCCGCGTCCCCGCGGCATCCTCGTACACGCCCACGACGGCCGCACCGACGCCCGGGTGGGCGTGCAGGGCGGCCTCGATCTCGCCGGGTTCGATGCGGTAGCCGCGGATCTTGACCTGCTGGTCGGCGCGGCCCAGGTACTCCAGGGTGCCGTCGGCCCGCCAGCGGGCCCGGTCTCCGGTGCGGTACATGCGGGTGCCCGGCCGGCCGAAGGGGTCGGCGAGGAAGCGGGTCGCGGTCAGTCCGGGCCGCTTCAGGTAGCCGCGCGCGAGGCCCTCACCGGCCACGAACAGTTCGCCCACGGCGCCCGGCGGCACCGGCTGGAGCGCGTCGTCGAGGACGTAGAGGCGCAGGTCGGGTATCCCGGTGCCGATGGGGCTCGCGGCGGCGCCGGGGCGGGCGGCCAGGCCGCTGTCCAGGCCCGCGTAGGTGACGTGGACGGTGGTCTCGGTGATGCCGTACATGTTCACCAGGCGCGGCGCGGTGTCCGGGTGGCGGGCGTACCAGTCGGTGAGCCTGCCCACGTCGAGCGCCTCGCCGCCGAAGATGACCGTGCGCAGTGCCAACCGGTCGCCGACGGCGGGGAGTTCGGCGTCCGCGCGGATCAGCGGGTAGAACGCGGACGGCGTCTGGTTGAGGACGGTGACCCGCTCGTCGGCGAGCAGGCGCAGGAAGTCCTCCGGGGAGCGGGCGGTGTCCTCGGGGACGATCACGAGCCGGCCGCCGTGCAGCAGCGGCCCCCACAGCTCCCACACCGAGAAGTCGAAGGCGTATGAGTGGAAGAGCGTCCACACGTCGTCGGCACCGAAGCCGAACCACTGCCGGGTGCGGGTGAACAGCCGGACCACGTTGGCGTGCGGGACGACCACACCCTTGGGGCGGCCGGTGGAGCCGGAGGTGTAGATGGCGTAGGCGGGGCTTTCGGGCAGTGCGCGCCGGGCCGGGCCCGCGGCCGGGCGGCGGGCCAGGTCGGCGCGGACCTCGGGGTCGTCGAGGAGCAGCCGGGGCACGTCCGGGTCGGCCGCCGTGGTCTGCCGCGTGGTGACCAGCGCGACCGGTGCGGCATCCGTGAGCAGGTGCCGGACGCGCTCCTCGGGCAGCCGGGGGTCGACGGGCAGGTAGGCGGCGCCGGTCTTGAGGACGGCGAGGACGGCTACGACGAGGTCGGTGGAGCGGGGCAGCGCGAGGGCGACGAACGTCTCGGGTCCGGCGCCGAGTTCGGCGAGCCGGTGGGCGAGGCGGCTCGCCCGCGCGTCCAGGGTGGCGTAGTCGAGCCGTTCGTCGCCGCAGGTGAGCGCCTCGGCGTCGGGGGTGCGGGCGGCCTGGGCGGCGAACAGCGCGTCCAGCGTGTCGGCGGGCCTGCCCTCCTCGGTGCCGTTCCACTCGGTGAGCATCCGCCGCCGCTCCTCGGCGGTGGTCCAGGCGAGGGAGCGCACGGGCCGGTCGGGGCCGTCGGACAGTTCCGTGAGCAGCAGGCAGAGCCGGTCGGCGAGGGTGCGGACGGTCGTGGCGTCGAACAGCTGGGGGTCGTAGGCGAGGTCGAACCCGAACCGCTCGCCCTGGTAGGCCCGCAGCACCAGCGGGAAGTTGGTGGCGTCCCGGGAGGAGACGTCGGCCAGGCGTATCCCGGTCGTGGCCGAACGCGCCTCGTCGAAGGGGTAGTTCTCGAAGGCCACCATGCTGTCGAAGAGGGGGCTGCCGGCCGGTACGTCGCTCAGCGAGGTCAGCTCGGCGAGGGACACCTCCGCGAACCGCCGTGCCTGCGCCTGTTCCTCCTGGAGGTCCCTGAGCCAGGCGGCGGCGGTGCGGCCGCCGTCCACGCGGACGCGGGTGGGCAGGGTGTTGATGAACATGCCGACCATCGACTCGGCGCCGGGCAGGTCGTCGGGCCGTCCGGAGACGGTGGTGCCGAACAGCACGTCCCGTTCGGCGCTGTAGCGGGACAGGAGCAGCGCCCAGGCGCCCTGCACCACGGTGCCGAGGGTGAGTCCGGCCGTCCGCGCGGTGTGGGCCAGGCGGGTGGAGACGTCGTCGGACAGCGCACACGTGTGCACGTCGGCCGACCGGGTCTCGTGGCCGGGGCGGCGGGCGCGGTCGACGGGGAGCGGGGTGGGGGTGGCGAATCCGTCGAGGACGGTCCGCCAGTGGGCGTGGGCGGCCTCGGTGTCCCGGCCGGCCAGCCAGCGCACGTAGTCGCCGAACGGCCGGCGCGCCGGGGGCCGTGGTTCGCTGCCGGTGGTGAGTGCCGCGTACTCCTCGGACACCTCGGTGAGCACCTGGGCGAGGCTCCAGCCGTCCAGGATCAGGTGGTGGGAGGTCCACAGGAGGTGCAGCCGGGCGTCGGGGAGGCGGACGAGGGTGAGCCGCATCAGGGGCGCGGTGCCGAGGTCGAGGCCGCGGGCAAGGTCGTCGGCGCGCAGCCGCTCCAAGTGCTCGGTCCGCTCCGCCGCGTCCAGGTCACGCCAGTCCAGCTGGACGACGGGCACCTCGACACGGCGGTGCACGACCTGGAGCGGCACCGGGACGCCCTCCCACACCACGGATGTGCGCAGGGCGGGCGTGCGGTCGGTCACGCGCTGCCAGGCCAGGGCGAGGGCGTCGGGGTCGCTCACACCTTCAAGGAGCAGTGCGGCCTGGTCCACGTACACGTCGTCCTCGCCACCGACAAGGCGGTGGAAGAGCATGCCTTCCTGGAGCGGGGTGAGCGGCAGCAGGTCCTCGACGTCCCGGCCGTCACCGACGAGCCGGTCCACACCGGCCTGGTCGAGGCGGGCCAGCGGGAAGTCGGAGGGTGTACGTCCGCCCGTGCCGGGGCGGGCGCAGTGCTCGGCGATGGCGGTGAGCGCCCCCACCATGCCCGCGGCCAGGTCCCGGACGGTGTCCTCGCGGTGGACCTGATCGCTGTAGTGCCAGGTGATCTCCAGTTGGCCGTCGGTCACCAGGGCGGACACGTCGAGGAGGTGGTCCAGCGGCGCCTCGGGGTCCATGTCCCGGCCGGGTACGTCGGCGACGGGCGCGAAGTCACCTCCGGCGGACGCCTCCCACTGCCCGTGGTAGGTGAAGCACACGTCGGGCAGCGGCAGTTGGCCGAGCGCACGGGCCTCGGGCGCGGGTGAGCCGAGGTGACCGAGCGCCTGGTAGCCCAGGCCGCGGCGGGGTACGGCGCGCAGCCGCTCCTTGACGGACTTGAGGGTGGTCCCCCAGTCGTCCGGTCCGGCCGGGGTCAGGGTGACCGGGTACTGGGTGGTGAACCAGCCGACCGTACGTGACAGGTCGGCGCCCTCGTCGAGTTCCTCTTCCCGGCCGTGGCCCTCCAGGGCGACGGTCACCCGGTCGGCGCCCGTCCAGTCGGCCAGTACGCGGCCCAGCGCGCTCAGCAGCACGTCGTTGACCTGCGTGCGGTACGCGCCCGGCACTCGCCGCAGGAGTGCCTCGGTGGTGTCGCGGTCCACGCGCGTACGGACGGTGCGCACGGACCCGGCGAGCGGGGTGCCGGGCAGGTCGACGGGGAGCGGGGTGCGTGGCTCCGCCGTCTCCCGCGTCCAGTGGGGCAGGTCGTCGTCGAGGTCGCCGGCCCGGACCCGTTCGGTGAGGGTGCGCGCCCAGTCGGCGAACGGCGTGTGCTCGGCCTCCGGCTGCGGTTCCTCTCCGGCGGCCGCCTGGCGGTAGGCGTGCTCCAGGTCGGCGAGCAGCACGCGCCAGGAGACACTGTCCACAGCCAAGTGGTGCGCGGTGAGGAAGAGTTGCGGGCGTTCCCCGCCGGGCAGCAGGGCCGCGCGCAGCAGGGTTCCGGTCGCCGGGTCCAGGGCGGCGCGGGCCGCTTCGGCGGCTTCGGCGGGCGTCGTCTCGGGGTGGTGGCGGGTGAGCAGGCCGGTCGCCGGGCCGGTGCCGGGGTGCTGCCGCCAGGTGCCGTCGGTGCGGGTGAAGCGGGTGCGCAGGGCCGGGTGGCGGGCCACCACGGCGTGCAGCGCCCGGTCCAGGGCCTGCTCGTCGAGGTCGTACGGGAGGTCGAGCAGCATCGACATGGCGAAGTGCCGCAGCGGCCCGTGCGTGGCGAAGAACCACTCCTGTACGGGGGTGAGCGGAGCGGGCCCGTCCGTGTGCGGGCGGCGGGGCGCGGGCACGGCGGCGGTGCGGCGGGACGCGGCGACGGCGAGGTCGGCGACCGTCTGGTGGCGGAAGACGTCCTGCGAGCCGATGTGCAGGCCCGCCGCGCGGGCGCGGGAGACGGCCTGGATGCTCAGGATCGAGTCGCCGCCCAGCTCGAAGAAGTTGTCCGTGACGCCGACCTGGGCCACCCCGAGCACCTCGGCCCAGATGCCGGCCAGGGTCTCCTCGCCGGGGGTGCGCGGGGCGACGAACTCCCGCTCCTCCGCGGTGTTCTCGGGCGTCGGCAGGGCGCGGCGGTCCAGCTTGCCGCTGGTGGTCAGCGGCAGCGCGTCCAGCGAGGTGAAGGAGGACGGCACCAGCGCGTCGGGCAGCGTCTCGCGCAAGGCTGCCCGCAGGTCGGCGGGGGCGGGCCGGGAAGCGCCCGGCGCGGGGACGACGTAGGCGGCGAGGCGGGTGTGGCCGTGCGCGTCGGGCAGGGCGACGACCGCGGCGGCGGCCACGGCGGGCAGCGCCAGCAGGGCGGCCTCGATCTCGCCGGGCTCGATGCGGTGGCCGCGCACCTTCACCTGGTCGTCGGCGCGCCCGAGGTAGTCCAGGCGGCCGTCGGCGGTCCAGCGGGCCAGGTCGCCGGTGCGGTACATCCGCTCCCCGGGGCCGCCGAACGGGTCGGGCAGGAAGCGGGCGGCGGTCAGCCCCGGCCGCCCGGCGTAGCCCCGGGCGAGCTGGCCGCCCGCGAGGTACAGCTCGCCGCCGACACCGGGCGGCACCGGGCGGAGCCGGTCGTCCAGTACGTAGGCCCGTACTCCGGGCAGGGGGCGGCCCACCAGCGGGCGGTCGCCGCCGTCGATGCGGCAGGACAGCGCGTCGACCGTGCACTCGGTGGGGCCGTAGAAGTTGTGGGCGGCCACGTCCGGGTGGGCGGCCAGCTCGCGCCAGAGCGCGGGGCCGACCGCCTCGCCGCCGAGCATGAGGACACGGGGGTGGTGCCGGGGGTCGGTGAGCAGTCCTGCGGGCAGCAGTTGCCGCAGGTAGGACGGGGTGACGTCGAGGAAGTCGACACGGTGTTCGACGACGTACTCGACGAGGGCGGCCGGGTCCATGCGGGTGGTCTCGTCGACGAGGTGCAGCGGGTGGCCGTCGGCCATCAGGAGCACGCCTTCGAGGGAGGTGTCGAAGGAGAACGACGCGGTGAGCGCGACCCGCAGCGGGCCGCCACCCGCCTCGGCGACGAACCCGGCCCGGTGGGCGGCGAGCAGGTGCGCCGCCGCGCGGTGGGTGACGGCGACACCCTTGGGGCGGCCGGTGGAACCGGAGGTGTAGATGACGTACGCGGTGTGGTCCGCCAGCAGCGGGGCGCGCCGGTCGGCGTCGGTGGGGTCGGTGCCGGGGGTCTCGGCGGGTACGGCGCGCAGGGCCGGTTCGTCGAGGACCAGGGCCGGGCGGGCGTCGTCCAGCAGGAACCGGACCCGTTCCTCCGGGAGGGCCGGGTCGAGGGGGAGGTAGCCGGCGCCGGACTTCCAGACGGCGAGGATCGCGACGATCATGTCGGCGGTGCGCGGCAGCCGCAGGGCGACGAGCTGTTCGGGCCCGGCGCCGTGGGCGATGAGGTGGTGGGCGAGCCGGTTGGCGCGGGTGTTGAGCGTGGCGTAGTCCAGCCGTTCGCCGCCCGCGACGAGCGCGAGGGCGTCAGGGGTGCGGGCCGCCCGGCGTTCGAACAGCTCGGGGTAGGAGGTGTCCGTGGCGGGGAGCGGGGCGGGGTTCCAGTCGTGGACGAGGCGGCGGGTCTCCTCCTCGGACAGCAGGGGCAGGCTGCCCAGCGGGCGGTCCGGCTCGGCGCAGGCGCCGTCGAGGAGGCGTATGAGCTGTCCGGCCATCCGCTCGGCCGTGGCCGGGTCGAACAGGTCGGTGCGGTACTCGAGGAGGCCGGTCAGGCCGTCGCCGTCCGGCACGAACTCGATGCTCAGGTCGAAGGTGGCCGCCTGCCGGGGAACGGTGACCGGCGTGGTGGTGAGGCCGCGGGGGGCGGTGGCGGCGGGCGGGTCGGGGTGCAGCAGGACCATCACGTCGAACAGCGGGTTGCGGCCTGCCTCGCGGGGCGCGCCCACCGCCTCCACGATGCGTTCGAACGGCGTGTCGCCGTGGGCGAAGGCGTCGCCCACGGTCTCGGCCGCGCGGGCGAGCAGGTCGCGGAAGGTGCCGGACGCGTCCACCGGGGTGCGCAGGACGACGGTGTTCACGAAGAACCCGACGGTGCGTTCCAGGTCGGTGCGGGAGCGGCCGGGCGTGAGGGAGCCGACGGTGATGTCGTCCTGGCCGGACCAGCGGGCCAGCAGTGCCTGGGCGGCGGCGACGAGGGCGGTGTGCAGGGTGGTGTGCTGCTCTCTCGCGAGGTCGCGCAGGCGCGCGGCCAGGCGGGCCGGGACGGTGAAGGCGCTCACGGCACCCTCGCCCGCCTCCTCGCCGCGCCGGGGCCGGTCCAGGGGCAGCTCGGGCGCGCCCGCCCCGGCCAACCGCTCGCGCCAGTGGGCGAGTTCACCGTCCAGTCGCGCGCCCGAGAGGCGGGCACGCTGCCACACCGCGAAGTCCGGGTACTGCGTGGCCACCGGCGGCAGGTCGGGCGCGGCGCCCTGCGCGAGGGCGTCGTAGGCGGTGCACAGCTCGTCGAGGACGACGCCCATCGACCAGCCGTCCGTCACGATGTGATGGGCCGTCAGCAGCAGAACGTGTGAGGTCGCGGACTCGCGCAGCAGCAGGGCGCGCAGCAGCGGGCCGCCCCGCAGGTCGAAGGGCCGGGCGTACTCGGCCAGGAGGTCCTTGTCCAGGTCACCGGCGTCCCGGACCGGCAGCGGCACCGGGCCCGCCGGGTGCACGCGCTGCGCCGGGCGGCCGTCGGTCTCCTCGAAGGTGGTGCGCAACGCCTCGTGCCGGGCCACGACGGCGGTCAGGGCCGCGGCGAGCGCCTCCTGGTCCGGTGTGCCGGTGAGGCGGAGCGCGACCGCGCTGTTGTAGCGGGCGTCGCCGGGGCGCAGCTGGTCCAGGAACCACAGCCGCTGCTGCGCGAAGGACAGCGGCAGGGGGCGGTCCCGGTCGGCGCGCGGGATGCCCTGCCGGGCGGCCGGGGCGGCGCCGGCCGCCCGGCCCGCGAGCCGTCGCCGCAGCGCTTCCCGCATGTCCTCGGGCAGGGCTTCGGCACGGGCCTGCCGGGAGGGACGGGCCGGACGTGCGGAGTCGGCGGGGCCCGAGGCGGAGTTGGCGGCGGAGTTGTTCGAAGGGGTCGAAGACGTCATGGTCGTCGGGTCCTCACCGTTCGTGGTTGTGGTCGTGGCCGCCGGACGCGGCGTCTTCGCTGTCGTGGTCGCCGGACGCGGCGTCTTCGCTGTCGTGGTCGCCGTACGCGGCGTCTTCGTCGTACGCGCTCTGTTCGAGTTCGCTCAGCACCTGCTCCTCCACCAGCTCCGCCAGGGCAGCGACGGTGCGGGAGACCAGCACGTCGCGGGGGGTGAGGGTGACGGCGAACGCGTCGTTGGCGCGGGAGGCGATGAGCAGGGCGCGCAGGGAGTCGCCGCCGAGCAGGAAGTAGTCGTCCTCGGCGCCGACAGTCGTCCGGAGGGCCTCCTCCCAGATGGCGGCGACCGCTTCCTCGGTGGGGGTGCGGGGCGCCACGTACGCGGCTCGTTCCCGTGCCCTCTCCCGGTCCTGCTCCTCGGCCGGTGCCGGGGCGGGCAGGGCGGCACGGTCGGTCTTGCCGTTCTCGGTGAGCGGGAAGCGGTCGAGGATCACGAACGCGGACGGCACCATGTACCCGGGCAGTGAACGCGCGGCCAGTTCCCGCAGTTCCGCCGGGACCGGCGGCTCCGCGTCGGGGGCCGTGAGCAGGTGCGCGACCAGGCGGGGCAGGCCCGGTTCGTCCTCGCGCACGGTCACCACGGCGTCCAGCACGCCCGGATGACGGACCAGGGCCGCCTCGACCTCGCCCGCCTCGATGCGGTGGCCGCGCAGCTTGAGCTGGTGGTCCGTACGCCCCTGGTAGTGCAGTTCGCCCGCGCTGTCGCGGCGCACCAGGTCGCCGGTGCGGTACATGCGGGTGCCGGGCGGCCCGAACGGGTCGGCGGTGAAGCGGGCCGCGGTCAGGCCGGGCCGGCCGAGGTAGCCACGCGCCAACGCCGGTCCGCTCAGCCACAGTTCGCCGGTGACGCCGTCGGGAACCGGCCGCAGGCGGGCGTCGAGGACGTAGGCGCCGGTGGCGGGCAGCGGGCGGCCGATGGGCGGCGCCGTGCCGTCCGCCGTCAGGGGCGCCGACCAGGTGGCGACGACGGTGGCCTCGGTGGGGCCGTAGGAGTTGACCATGCGGTGGTGCGGCGCCCAGCGGGCGACGAGTTCGGGTCCGCACGCGTCGGCGCCGACGATCAGGGTCTTCAGGTCCGGCAGGGTGCCGGGCGTGTCGGACGGCAGCGTGGCGAGCGCGGCGGGCGGAAGCAGGGTGTGCGTGATGCGCCCGGCGCGCAGTACGTCGGCGAGTTCGGCGCCGAGCAGCGGTCCGGGCCGGGGTACGACGAGCCGGGCGCCGTGCGGCAGGGACGCGCACAGCTCCAGTACGCAGGCGTCGAAGCTGGGCGTGGCGAAGGCCAGCACCCGGTCGCCCGCGCCGACTTGGTAGTGGGCGGCCTCGGCGGAGCTGAACGCAGCGAGCCCGCGGTGGGTGACGACGACACCCTTGGGCGTACCGGTGGAGCCGGAGGTGTAGATGACGTACGCCGGGTCGTCCGGGTCGAGCGGGCGGGTCCGGTCGGCGTCGGTGGGCCGGTGTCCGGGGACGCCGTCCGGCGCGGCGGCGAGCAGGTCGGCGACCTCCTGGGCGTCGAGGGTGAGGGCGGGGGCGGCGTCGCCCAGCATCAGGGCGATCCGCTCCTTCGGGTAGGCCGGGTCGACGGGCAGGAACGCGGCGCCCGCCTTCGTCACCGCCAGTTGGGCGAGGACCATGTCCGCCGAGCGGGGCAGCAGCAGCGCGACGAGGTCGCCGGGCCCGGTGCCCCGTGCGATGAGCCGGTGCGCCAGCCGGTTGGCGCGGTCCTCGGCCTCCGTGAAGGTGAGCGGCGCGGCGCCGGGGGCGAGCGCGTCGAGTACTTCGATCGCGGGGGCGGCCGGCCACCGGTCGACGGCGGCCTCGATGAGCGCGGGCAGGGTGGTGGCGGGCACCGGGCCGGTCGCGGGGCGGGCCGGGCCGCGCAGCAGCCGGTCGCGTTGCGCGGGCGGCAGGACGTCGAGGTCGTCCAGGCGGGCGGTGCCGTCCGAGGCGGCCAGCACGTCCAGGGTGTGCAGCAGCTGTCCGGCCAGCGATGCGGCGCGGGACGCGTCGAAGTACCGCGGGTCGTAGCCGAGTTCGACGGTCAGCCGGTCGCCGGGCGAGACGACCACGGTGAGCGGGTAGTTGGTGGCCTCCCGGGCGTCAAGGTCCCGCAGCGCGAGCCCTTGCGCGCCCGCGGTCGCGTCACCGACGGGGTAGTTCTCGAAGACCACCAGGCTGTCGAAGAGCGCGGTGCCCGGCGGTAGTTCGCCGAGGGCCTGTAGCGCGGTGAGGGGCAGGTGGTCGTGGCGGCGGTCCTCGGCGCGGGCCTCCTGGAAGGCGCGCAGCCAGGCGCCGCTTTCGGCGCCGCCGTCGACCTCGGTGCGGGCGGGCAGGGTGGTGATGAACAGGCCGGTGATGGTGTCGGCGCCGGGCAGATCGGCGGGCCGTCCGGAGACGGTGGTGCCGAAGCAGACCTCCCGTTCCCCGCTCCACCGGGCGAGCAGCAGCGCCCAGGCGCCCTGCACCAGGGTGTTGAGGGTGAGGCGGTGCCTGCGGGCGAACTCCTGAAGCTGCCCGGTCCGTTGGGTGTCGAGCCGCTGGGACAGCCAGGTGCCGGAGCGCGCGGTGGCGTCCGGGGCGGGCCGCCTGTCGTACGGCAGCGGGGTCGGGCCGCGCAGGCCGGCAAGGGCGGCGCGCCAGTGCTCCTCCGCCTGGCGGGTCTCGCGGGCGGCGAGCCAGGCGGCGTAATCCGCGAACGGCCTACGTTCGGGCAGGTGCGGCCGCTCGCCGCGGGTGAGGGCGGCGTGCGCGGCGGTGACGTCGGACAGGACGTGGAAGACGCTCCAGCCGTCCAGCAGGACGTGGTGGAAGGTCCACACCACGCGGACCGCGTCCGGGCCGATCCTGACCAGAGCGAGCCGCAGCAGCGGCGCGCGGTCCAGGGCGAGGCCCCGGGCCCGCTCGTCGGCGAGCAGCCGCTCCAGTTCCGCGTCGTGCCGGTCCGCCGGGAGCGCGCTCCAGTCGTGCTCGGTGACCGGCAGCGTGACGTCCCGGTGGACCACCTGGAGCGGCACGGGTACGCCGGTGAGCGCGACGGAGGTACGCAGGACGGGGGTACGGTCGACGACGTGCTGCCAGGCGGCGGCCAGGGCCCGCACGTCGTGGGCGCCGTCCGCCACGAACGTGATCTGTTCGACGTACAGGCCGTGTTCCGCCTCGTCCAGGCCGTGCATGACCATGCCGGTCTGGGTCGGCGTGAGCGGGTAGATGTCCAGCACATCCGCCACGCCCGGTCCGCCGCCCACGAGCCGGTCGACGCCCGCCTGGTCCAGCGGGGCGAGCGGGAAGTCGGCGGGGGTGCGGCCACCGGCACCGGGCTCGGCGCAGTGCCGGACGATGGCGCGCAGCTCGCCGGTCAGCTCGTCCGCCAGCCGGGTGACGGTCTCCCGGTGGTGCACCTCGCGGGAGTACGACCAGGTGAACTCCAGCCGCTCGTCCGTGACTTGGCCGAGAACATCGAGGGTGTACGGCCGCTGCGCCGTGCGGTCCATGCCACCGGACAATCCGCCGTAGGGCGTGTGCAGCAATCCGCCCGGCGTGTTGGTGCGGTCCTGTTGGCCCAGGTAGTTGAAGCAGACCGGCGGCAGGTCGGGCAGCTCGGGTCCGGCGGTGGGGTGCAGGAAGCGCAGCGCGCCGTAGCCGAGGCCGCCGTGCGGCACGGCCCGCAGGTTCTCCTTGACGGCCTTCAGCACGGTGCCGGTGTCGGCGGCCCTGGGCACGTCCAGGGCGACGGGGTACATGGCGGTGAACCAGCCGGCGGTCCGCGCGAGGTCGGTGTCCTCGAAGAGTTCCTCGCGCCCGTGTCCCTCCAGGGTCACCGCCACCCGGTCCTGCCCGGTCCAGCGGGCCAGGACCCGGCCGAGCGCGCACAGCAGGACGTCGTTGACGCGGGTGCGGTACGCGTCCGGCACCTCTTGGAGCAGCCGGCGGGTCTCCTCGGCGTCGAGGCCGACGGTCAGGCTCTCCTCGTCGGCGACGGTGTTCGCGCCGCCGGGGCGGTCGACGGGCAGCGCGGCGGCGGCATCGTCGAGGCCGCGCCAGTAAGGGAGTTCGCGGTCGAACCCGCCCGCCTCGGTGTGCTCGGCGAGCCGTCGCGCCCACGTCCGGAACGACGTGCTCTTCGGGGCGAGAGCGGGCCGCCCGCCGTCCCGCAGGGCGTCGTAGGCGGCGTCCAGGTCCTCCAGGACCAGCCGCCAGGACACGGCGTCCACGACGAGATGGTGGGCGGCGAGCAGCAGCACCGGCCGCCTGCCGCCGTCACCCGACCGGCACAGCGCGGCCCGCAGCAGCGGTCCGCCGGCCAGGTCCAAGCCGGCGCCGAGGGCCCCTGCCACCTCCTCCGGGGCCGTCCGATCGTGCACCTCCAGATGGACGTCATGGTCGCCGGGCGGGGTGCCGTACTGCCGCCACCCTCCGTCGCCGAGCCGCACAAAACGCATCCGCAGCGCGTCGTGGTGCTCCAGTACGGCGGACAGGGCGGCGCGCAGCAGCGCCTCGTCGGGCTCCGCGGCCAGCTCGAAGGAGACCGTCTGGCTGAAGTGGGCCGGGTCGCCCGTGAGGGTGTCCAGGAGCCAGTGCTGTACGGGAGTGAGCGGGGCGTCACCGGTCACCGGCCCCTGCTCGGCGGCGGCTCCGGTGGTGTCGGTCAACGGCTCGGCCACGGCGGCGAGTTCGGCGAGCGTCTGGTGGGTGAACAGGTGGCGGGGGGTGAGGGCGAGCCCGGCCCGGCGTGCGGCGGAGACGATCTGGATGCCGAGGACGGAGTCGCCGCCGAGCGTGAAGTAGTTGTCGTCCGCGCCGACTTCGGGTACGCCGAGCACCTCGCACCAGATGGCCGCGAGGGTCTGCTCGGCGCTGGTACGCGGCGGCCGGCCACCCGCGCCCGCGGTCGGCGCCGTCCACTCGGGCACGGGCAGCGCCCGGCGGTCGAGCTTGCCGGTGGCACCGAGCGGCAGCCGCTCCAGCGGGATGACGAGGGCGGGCACCAGGTGGTCCGGAAGACTGCGCGCGAGGAAGGCCCGCAGCTCACCCGTGCCGGGCAGGGCGGCCGGGTATCCGGGGTGACCGGCGGGGTCCGGCCGGTTCGCCGGGTGCGGGCGCGGGTCGGCGGCTCCCGCTTCGGCGGCGGATACAGACAGAGCCGCCGCACCACTAGCAGCCCCCGCCGTATCGGCAGACACGCTCGGCGCCACTGTGCCGTCAGCAGCCCCCACTTCGCCGATGGGCCCCGCCACGTCGGCGGTCCCGGCCGGCACCGTCCCTTCACCACCGGCCCCCGCCACACCCGCAGGCACAGACACAGCCTGCGCGTGGGGCACCACGTACCCGATCAGGCGGCGGTGATCGCCTTGTTCGACGACGCGGGCCGCCGCCTCCGCCACCGCCGGGTGGCGGGCCAGGGCCGCTTCCACCTCGCCCAGTTCGATGCGGAAGCCCCGCACCTTGACCTGGTCGTCGCCGCGGCCGAGGTAGACGAGGTCGCCCTCGGCCGTCCAGCGGACCAGGTCGCCTGTGCGGTACATACGGCTGCCGGGCGGGCCGAACGGGTCGGGCAGGAACCGGGCGGCGGTCAGGCCGGGGCGGCGCAGATAGCCGCGGGCCACACCGGTTCCGGCGAGGAACAGCTCGCCGGGCGCGCCGACCGGCACCGGCCGCATCCGCTCGTCCAGGACGTAGGCGCGGGACCCGCCGACCGGCCGGCCGATCGGCGGCTCGCGGTCGGGGTCGGCGGGGTCGCAGGTGAAGGCGGTGGCGTAGACGGTGGCCTCGGTGGGCCCGTAGATGTTGCGCACCTGGCTGCCGGCCACGGTCGCGCGGACCCGGCCAACGGTCCGGGCGGGCAGCCTCTCCCCCGCGAGGACGACGGTGTCCGCGGTGAGCCGGACGGCGTCCTCGGCGAGCAGCCGGTCCAGGGCCGAGGGCACCGCGCTGAGCAGTCCGGCCCGCCAGGGGCCCGGGCGTTCGGCGAGGGCCAGCAGGTCGCGGACGATCTCCACGCAGCCGCCGGACAGCAGCGGCGAGAAGATCTCGAACACCGACACGTCGAAGTTGAGCGAGGTGGACGCCACCACGTGCTCGAGGCCGTGCCCGGTGAACTCGGCCGCCGCCCAGTCGGTCAGGGCGCGCACCGACGCGTGGCTGACGACCACTCCCTTGGGGCGGCCCGTCGAACCGGAGGTGTGGATGACGTAGGCCGGGTGGGCGGGCAGCAGGGTCGCGTGGCGTTCGGTGTCGCCGACGGGGGTGTCCGGCAGGTCGGTGCCGGGTTCCTCGTCGAGGAAGATCCGGGTGTACGTGCCCTCGGGCAGCCGGCCGGCGGTCTCGGCGGCCGTGATCACGGCGTCCGGGCGTACGTCCTCGAAGAGGAACGCGACGCGCTCGGCGGGGTACTGCGGGTCGACCGGCAGGTACCCGGCGCCGCTCTTCAGCACCGCCAGGAGCGCCACGACCAGGTCGGCGGTGCGCGGCAGGCAGAGGGCGACGAACCGCTCGGGTCCGGCGCCGGCGGCGATGAGCAGCCGGGCCAGCCTGCTGGAGCGGGCGTCGAGTTCGCGGTAGCTGAGGCAGGCGCCGGCGTGGCGGACGGCCGGGGCGTCGGGGGTGCGCTCGGCCTGCCGTCGGAACGCCTCGGGCAGGGTGTCGTACGGGGCCTCGGCCACCCGTCCACCGAACCGGGCGACCAGCTCGCGTCCCTCGGCCGGGTCGAGCAGCGCCAGGTCGGCCAGGCGGCGGTCCGGCGCGTCGGCCATACCGGTCAGCAGGGCGCGCAGGCTCTCGCCGAGCGCCTCCACCGTGCCGGTGTCGAAGGCGGCCGGGTCGTAGTCCAGGTTCACGGCCAGGGTCTCGCCGGGCGCGACGACCACGCTGAGCGGGTAGTTCGTCGGTTCGAGGTCCCGCTCGGCCTCCATCGCCAGGCCGTGCCGGGCCATGGCTCCTTCGTCGAAGGGGTAGTTCTCGAAGACCACGATGGAGTCGAACAAGCTGGTGCCGCCGGGCACATCGCTCCACGACTGCACCTGCGCCAGCGAGACGAAGTCATGGCGCCTGGCCTCGGCCTGGGCGTCCTGCAGTGCGCGCAGCCAGTCCAGCAGGGCGCACCGCCCGTCGACACGGGCCCGGGTGGGCAGGGTGTTGATGAACAGGCCGACCATCGAGGTGACGCCGGGCATGTCGGCGGGCCGGCCGGAGACGGTCGTGCCGAACACCACGTCATCGCCGCCGCCGTAGCGGGACAGCAGCAGCGCCCACGCGCCCTGGACGACCGTGTTGAGGGTCAGTCCGGCTTGCTGGGCGGTCTCGCGGAGCCGTGCCGAGACATCGGCGCCGAGGGCCATCCGTACGGTCCCGGAGGAGGAGGCGCGGTGGGCTTCGGCGGGCCGCCGGTCGCGGGGCAGTTCGGTGGGGGCCTGGAAGCCCGCGAGGGTGGTGCGCCAGTACTGTTCGGCGCGGTCGGTGTCCTGCCCGGACAGCCAGCGCAGATAGTCGCCGAAGGGCCGCCGGTCCGGCAGTCGCGGGAGGTGTCCCGCGGTCAGGGCGGCGTACCGCTCGCACACCTCTTCGAAGACCTGGGCGGCGCTCCAGCCGTCGAGCAGGACGTGGTGGAAGGTCCACACCAGCCGGACCCGGTCCGCCGACAGCCGGATCACAATGAGCCGCATCAGGGGCGCGGCACCCAGATCGATGCCCGTCTCGCGGTCCTCGGCGAGCAGGCGGTCCAGCTCGCGTGCGCCGCGCTCGGCGGACCAGCCGGTCCAGTCGTGGTGGGTGACGGGCACGGTGGCCCGGTCCCGTACGACCTGGAGGGGCTCCGCGGTCTCCTGCCACACCAGGTGGGTGCGCAGCACCGGATTGGCGTCGGCGGTGTGCTGCCACGCCTCCCCGAGCGCCTGCGGATCGGTGACGCCGGACAGCACGAACTGCACCTGGTTGACGTACGTTCGGCTGTCGGCGTCGAGCAGGCTGTGGAAGAGCATCCCGGATTGCATCGGTGTCAGCGGATAGATGTCCGCGACGTCCCGGCCGTTCCCGGCGATCCGGTCCACGGCGGCCTGGTCGAGGCGGGCCAGCGGGAAGTCCGAGGGGGTACGGCCGCCGGCGTCCGGCAGGGCGCAGTGCGCGACGATGTCGCCGAGCGCCCGCAGCATGCCTTCCGCCAGCGCGGTGACGGTCTCCTCGCGGTGCCGTCCGGCGCTGTAGTACCAGGTGATCTCCAGCCGGTCGTCCTCGACCCGGGCCACGACGTCCATCAGGTGCGGCCGTTCGGTCTCCGGTGCCTCGGCTCCGCCCAGGCCGCCGGGCACCCCGGCGACCAGGGTGCCCGCGTCGGCGGACCAGTCGAAGCGGCCCAGGTAGTTGAAGCTGATGCCGGGTTCGGGTGTGCCGGTGAGCCGTTCCTCGCGGGCGAGGTGGCGCAGCACGCCGTAGCCGAGTCCGCGGTCGGGCACGGCCCGCAGCTGCTCCTTCACGGACTTCAGCGCGGTGCCCCAGGAGCCCGAAGGGACGGACAGCGCGAGGGGGTGGAGGGAGGTGAACCAGCCGACCGTGCGGGACAGGTCGATGTCCTCGAACAGCTGGTCCTCGCGGCCGTGCCCCTCCAGGCCGACGGCGACGGTGCCGCGGCCGGTCCAGTCGCCGAGGACCCGGCCCAGCGCGGTGAGCAGCACGTCGTCGACGCGGGTGCGGTAGACACCGGGGACGCGGCGCAACAGGCCGTCGGTCCGTTCGGGGTCGAGGCGGACGGTGACCTCGCGGACGTCGGCGGTGGTGTTGCCGCCGTCGAGGTCCACGGGCAGCGGGTCGGCGCAGGCCCGGGCGGTGCGCTCCCAGTGGCCGAGTTGCGCGGCGAAGCGGTCGTCTTGGCGCAGCCGGTCGCCCCACTCCCGTACGGAGGTGGTGCGGCCGGGCAGCCGTACGGGTGCGCCGGACGCGGCCTGCCGGTAGGCGGTCTCCAGGTCCTCCAGCAGGATGCGCCAGGAGACGCCGTCGACGATCAGGTGGTGGGCGACCAGGAGCAGCCGGGCGCTGTCGGCGGCGAACAGCCGGGCGGTGAACAACGGACCGGTGTCGAGGCCGAGTCCGCTGTGCGCTTCCGCGGTGACGCGTTCCTCGTCCGCCGGGTCGTGCACGTGGAGAAGCTCGGGTATCGGTCCGTCGGCAGCGGCGATGTCCTGCCGCCAGGCGCCCTCGCCGTCGAGGCGGAATCGGGCGCGCAGGGCGTCGTGGTGTGTCCACAGGGCGGTGAGGGCGGCGCGCAGGGCGTCCTGGTCGACGGCGCCTGCCGTCTCGATGACGACGGACTGGTTGAAGAAGTCGGGGCGCGCGGGCCGCGGGTCGAGGAACCAGTGCTGGATCGGCAGGAGGTCCACCGCTCCGGTGACGGGTCCGGTGCCCGCGACGGCGGGCGCGACGCCCTCGGTGGCGGCGGCCAGTTCGGCCACGGTGGGATGCCGGAAGAGGTCGCGGGGGCTGAGGGCGAGTCCCGCGGCGCGGGCCCGGGAGACCACCTGGATGCTGAGGATGGAGTCGCCGCCCAGCATGAAGAAGTTGTCGTCCACGCCGACCCGTGCCACACCGAGCAGCTCGGTCCAGATCCCGGTGAGGACGCGCTCCGCCTCGGTGCGCGGGGCGCGGTGCGTCTGTGCACCGCCCGCCGCCCAGTCGGGTGCGGGCAGCCGCCGCCGGTCGACCTTTCCGTTGGCCGTCAGGGGCAGTTCGGGCACGGTGACGAACGCGGCGGGCAGCATGTAGTCGGGCAGTCCCGCCGCCAGGTGGGCGCGCAGCGCGGTGGCGACGGGCACCTCGGCGGCGCCGGCCGGCACGAGGTGGGCGGCGAGCCGCTTGCGCCCGCCGTCCTCGTACAGGGATACGACGGCCTCGGCGACGGCCGGGTGCGCGGTGAGCCGCGCCTCGATCTCGGCGGGTTCGACGCGGAAGCCGCGGATCTTGATCTGGTCGTCCGCGCGGCCGACGAAGTGCAGCTCGCCGTCGGCGCTCCAGCGCACGATGTCGCCGGTGCGGTACATGCGGGTGCCGGGCGGCCCGTAGGGGTCGGCGAGGTAGCGGGCGGCGGTCGCGCCGGGCCGACCCGCGTAGCCCCGGGCCAGGCCGGCGCCGGCGATGTACAGCTCGCCGGGGATGCCCGGCGGCTGCGGCTCAAGGGCGCCGTCCAGGACGTATACGCGGGTGTTGTCGAGCGGGCGTCCGATGGGCAGTACCGCGGGCAGCGGGTCGCCGGAGCGGAAGACGCGGCGGGTGGCGAAGGTGGTGGTCTCGGTGGGGCCGTAGCCGTCGACGACGGTCAGGCCGGGGCAGGCGTCGAGGACGCGGCGCACCACCGCGCCGGGCACGGCCTCGCCGCCCGTCCACACCTCGCGGGCACCGCGCAGGCAGCCGGGGTCCTCCTGGGCGAGCAGGCGGAACAGGCCCGCGGTCAGCCACAGGCAGCTCACCCGCCGCTCGGTGACGGCGTGCCGGACCTGGGCGGCGTCCAGGTCGGCGGGCGGGGCGAGGACGGCCGTACCGCCGCGCAGCAGCGGCACCCACACCTCGTACGTAGAGGCGTCGAAGGCGTGCGGCGAGTGCACGAGGACGCGGTCGTGCCCGGCGAAGGCCCGGTCGAGGGCGAGTGCGGCGACGTCCCGCTGGCGCACGGCGACACCCTTGGGCGTGCCGGTGGAGCCCGAGGTGAACATGAGGTACTGGATGTTGTCGGGGTGTACGGCATGGTGGGGCAACGGCCCGGTGGGCGGCTCGAAGGCGCCGTCGGCGCGCAGGACGCCGTCGCCCGGCAGCACCTCGCGGGCCGTCGTCTCCCACGCGGCGTCGGTGAGCAGCAGGTCGGCCCCGGCCTCGGCAAGCGTCCGGCGCAGCCGTTCGGCCGGTGCCCTGCCGTCCAGCGGCACGAACACGCCACCGGTGCGCACGAGCGCCAGCTGGGTGACGATGAGGTCGACGGAGCGGTCCATGAGGACGCCGACCGGGAGTTCCGGGCCTACCCCGGCCCCCGCCAGGCGTGCCGCCAACGCGGCCGCGCGGTCGTCGAGTTCACGGTAGGTGAGGCACTCCTCCCCCGCTTCCAGGGCCACGGCGTCGGGCGTACGGCGCACCTGGGCGGCGAAGAGGTCGGCGACCGTGCTGTCGGGCAGGTCGGTGGCGGTGTCGTTCCAGGTCTCCAGGACCTGCTGACGGCGGTCCGGGCCGAGCAGCGGCAGCCGGGCGGGCGGGCGCGGTGAGCCGGCGGGCATGCCGGTGAGCAGGACGGTGAGGTACTCGGCCATGCGCCCCGCGGTGTCGGCGTCGAACAGCTCGGGGTCGTAGCCGAGGCGCAGGCCCAGTTCCGTGCCCGGGTAAGCGGTCAGGCTCAGCGGGTAGTTGGTGGTCTCGACGCCTTCCAGGCCGCTCAGGCGCAGGCCGTGGGCGGCGGCGAGGTCGTCGTCCACCGGGTAGTTCTCGAAGACGACGATGCTGTCGAAGAGACCGACGCGCTCGGGGAGTTCGGTGAACGTCTTCAGCCGGGTGAGCGGCAGGTGGTCGAAGCGCCGGTCCTCGCTCTGGTCGTGCTGGAGCGCGCGCAGCCAGTCGAGCAGGGTGCCGTCGCCGGGGACGGTGACCCGGGTGGGCAGGGTGGTGATGAACAGGCCGGTCATGGCCTCGGCGCCGGGCATCTCGGCCGGACGGCCGGAGACGGTGGTGCCGAACACCACCTCGTCGCGGCCCGCCTGCCGGGCGAGCAGCAGCGCCCAGGCGCCCTGGACCAGGGTGTTCAGGGTGAGGCCCGAGGTGCGGGCCAGCTCCTCCAGCTCCCGGGTGGCAGGCGCGGGCACGGTGCCGTGGACGGCGTGTGTGGACTCGGCGCGGTGGGCCTCGCGCGGCTCGCGGTCGTACGGCAGCGGCGTGGCCTCGGCCAGGCCGGACAGCTGGCGCCGCCAGTGCCGTTCGGCCGCGTCCTGGTCCCGCCCCCGCAGCCAGGACACGTATTTCCGGTAGGACGGGCGGTGCGGGAGGGCGGCGGCGTCGGGTCCGGCATGGTGGGCGAAGACGTCCGAGAGGACCTGGAACATGCTCCAGCCGTCGAGGAGCAGGTGGTGGAAGGACCACACCACGCGTACGGCGGTGTCGGAGACGCGGGCGAGCAGGAGGCGTTGGAGCGGGGCCCGCCCGAGGTCGATGCCGTCGGCGCGGTCCCGGACCAGCAGGTCGTCGAGGCGGGCACGGCGCTCGTCCTCCGTCAGGTCGCGCCAGTCGAGGCGGGTGACGGGCACGGCCGCGTGGCGCTCCACCACGAGGAGCGGTTCGGGGACGTCCTGCCAGAGGACCCGGCCGCGCAGCACCTCGGTGCGGTCGGTGACGTGCTGCCAGGCCGCGGCGAGGGCCGCCGGGTCGGGCACGCCGTCCAGGACGAACGTCAGCTGCTGGACGTAGACGCCGCTGTCGTCCTGGGACAGGCCGTGGAAGAGCATGCCCGCCTGGGTGGGCGTGAGCGGCAGGACGTCGGCCACGGCGGCCGGGTCGGTGCCGGTGATCCGGTCCACGGCGGCCTGGTCGAGCCGGGCCAGCGGGAAGTCGGACGGGGTGCGGCCCGCGGCGCCGGGCCGGGCGGCGTGCCGGGCCAGGTCGGTGAGCGCGTCGCCGTAGCGCCCGGCGAGATCCGCGACCGCGTCCTCACGGCCGGGCAGATCGGCGTAGAACCAGGTGAACTCCAGCTCGTCGCCCACGAGTTGGCTGACGACCTCCAGGACGTGCGGGCGCTCGGCCGCCGGGTCGGCGTCCAGTTCCAGCGGGCGTACGGTGCCCCGGTAGAGGCCGTCGGAGTCCTCCGCGGTGTCCATGCGGCCCAGGTAGTTGAAGCTGATCTGCGCGGCCGCGGTGCGCGGGGCCGCCCCGGGACCGGCCAGCCGGAGCAGCGCGTCATGGCTGAGGCCGTTGCGGGGCACGGCGCGCAGCTGCTCCTTGACCTGCTTCAGTACGGTGTCCCAGCCGGCGCCCTCGGGGACGGCGAGCGCGACGGGGTACCGAGTCGTGAACCAGCCGACCGTGCGGCTGATGTCCAGGTCGCCGAAGAGTTCCTCGCGGCCGTGTCCCTCGACGTCGACCACCACCCGCTCCCGGCCGCTCCAGCCGCACAGGGCCCGGCCGAGCGCGCCGAGCAGGACGTCGTTGGCCTGGGTGCGGTAGGTGTCGGGCAGGGTGCGCAGCAGGGCGGCGGTCGCCTCGGCGCCGAGGCGTACGGTGAGCGACCTCTGTTCGGCGTAGGTGCCGGGGCCGCCGCCCGTCAGTTCGGCGGGCAGGGCGGGCGCGTCGGCGGGGACCGCCTCGGCCCAGTACGCGCGCTCGTCGTCGAAGCCGCCGTCCGCCGCGTGGGCGCTCAGCCTGCGGGCCCACTGCCGTAGCGGCGAGGACTTGGCGGGCAGTGCGGCCGCGCCGTCCTCGCCCGCGCGCCGGGCCCGGTACGCGCGGTCCAGGTCTTCGAGCAGCAGCCGCCAGGAGACTCCGTCGACCACCAGGTGGTGCACGGCGAGGTGCAGGACGGCAGGCGCCTCGGTACCGGTGTCGTGCAGCACGGCCCGCAGCACCGGTCCCCCGGCGAGGTCGAACGGGCCGAAGTGCGGGGTGTCCGTCTCCGGGCCGGTATGGCGGGCCAGTCGGAGACGGGGTGCCCGTTCGTCGATGTGCCAGCCCCCCGAGTCGCCGCCTGTGAAGCGGGAGCGCAGGGCGTCGTGGTGGGCGACGAGGTCGTTCAGCGCGTCCTCCAGCGCCGCCGGGTCCAGGTCGGCGGGCATGCGCAGGGACAGCGCCTGGGAGAAGCGGCCGGCGCGTGCGCCGACGGCGTCGAACAGCCAGTGCTGGATGGGGGTCAGGGGGGCCGTGCCGGTGGGCGCCTCCGGTGCGGGCGCGGCTTCGCGCGGCCCGGCCGCCGCGTCCACGCAGTGCGCGAGGGCGGCCACGGTCTGGTGCTGGTAGAGGTCCCGTGAGGTGAGCGGCAGGCCCTCCTGCCGGGCGCGGGCCACCACCTGGATGCTGAGGATCGAGTCGCCGCCGAGTTCGAAGAAGTTGTCGTCGACGCCGACGCGCTGCTCCCGCAGCACCTCCGCCCAGATCCGGGCGAGGGCGCGCTCGGTGGGCGTGCGGGGCGCGACGTGGCGTACCGCGCGCACGGCGGGGCCCGGGTCGGGGAGCCCGGCCCGGTCGAGCTTGCCGTTGGGGTTGAGCGGCAGGGCGTCCAGGACCACGACGGTCGCCGGGACCATGTAGTCCGGCAGCGTACGGCCGAGGTCCCGGCGCACCGCCTCGGCTTCGGTGTGCTGACCGGCGGCCGGGACGACGTAGCCGACCAGGCGCCGGTTGCCGTCGCCGTCGGTGGCGGCGACGGCCGCCGCCTCGGCCACGCCCGCGCAGCCGCGCAGCGCCTCCTCCACCTCGCCGAGTTCGATGCGGAAGCCGCGCACCTTGACCTGCTGGTCCGTGCGGCCCACGTATTCGAGTCCGCCGTCGGGCCGTCGGCGCACCAGGTCGCCGGTGCGGTACATGCGCTCTCCCGGCGCGCCGAACGGGTCGGCGAGGAACCGGGCGGCGGTCAGCCCGGGCCGGTTCAGGTAGCCGCGGGCCAGGCCGCCGCCCCCGAGGTACAGCTCACCGGGGACGCCGACGGGCTGCGGCCGCAGGGAGGTGTCCAGTACGTAGGTCCGGGTGAGCGCCACCGGGTCGCCGATGGGCGGGGCCTGATCCGGCAGGCGGTCGCCGGCGAACCAGGCGGTGGCGTACACCGTGGCCTCGGTGGGGCCGTAGATGTTGGCGATCCGGCAGCCGGGCATGGCGGCCCGCAGGTCGTGCGCGGTCTGCGCGGGCAGGGCCTCGCCGGCCAGGACGACGGTGTCGGCGGTCAGGGGTGCCGTGCCGCCCGCGACGAGCCGGGAGACGACGGACGGCACGCCGCTGAGCAGGGTGGCGCGCCGGGGCCCGGAGCCGTCGGCGAGGGCCGGCAGGTCGGCGACCACCTCGACGGTGCCGCCGGCCACCAGCGGGCAGATCAGTTCGAACACCGAGACGTCGAAGTTGAGGGAGGTGGAGGCGATCACATGTGCGAGCCCCGTGGGCCCGAACCGCTCCCCCGCCCACGCGGCGAGCGCGGCGGCACTGCGGTGGCTGACCACCACGCCCTTGGGGCGGCCCGTGGAACCCGAGGTGTAGATGACGTACGCGGGATGGTCCGGCAGCAGCGGCCGGAGCCGGTCGGCGTCGGTCAGCGCGGAGTCACCCAGCCCGGCGTCCGACGCCGTGCACTCCTCCAGGAGCAGCGGTACGCACTCCGGGGGCAGCGCGGCGGCGGTCTCCCGGGTGGCGAGGACGAGGGCGGGCCGGGCGTCGTCGAGCATGAAGCGGACGCGCTCGGCGGGATAGGCCGGGTCGACCGGGAGGTAGCCCGCCCCCGAGGCGAGCACCGCCCACAGCACGGGCACCAGGTCGGCGGTGCGCGGCAGGCAGAGCGCGACCAGCGTCTCGGGTCCGGCACCGCGCTCGACGAGCAGCCGGGCCAGCCGGGACGCGCACCGGGCGACTTCGGCGTAGTCCAGGTGGTCCGGGCCGCAGACGACGGCGGTACGGTCCGGGGTCCTGGCCGCCTGGGCGTGGAGCAGCGCGGGCAGCGTGCCGTACGCGTTCTCCCGGGTCGCGCGGGCGGGCGGGTTCCAGCGGTCCACCAGCGTGCGCTGCTCCTCGGCCGCGAGCA
The DNA here is from genome assembly GCF_021028635.1 of Streptomyces huasconensis. Taxonomy (NCBI): domain Bacteria; kingdom Bacillati; phylum Actinomycetota; class Actinomycetes; order Kitasatosporales; family Streptomycetaceae; genus Streptomyces; species Streptomyces huasconensis. Next base: position 7,664,216 of record NZ_CP086119.1, on the reverse strand, counting down.
TGGGCAGTTCGGCCAGCCTGCGGCCGGGGCCGTCCGCCATGCCTTCGAGGAGCCGGTGCAGGTGCGCGGTCATCCGGGCGACGGTCGCCGCGTCGAACAGGTCCTTGTTGAACTCCGCGGTCAGCACGCAGCCGCCGTCCGCGTCCGGCGTGAACTCCAGGACCAGGTCGAAGCGGGCGGCGGGGCGGGGCAGCGGATGGTCGGTGACGCGCAGCCCACCGGCGAGCGGTGGGGCGTCCGGGGCGGTCTGCTGCACGACGAGCACCTGCGCGAGCGGGGTGCGGCTCGGGTCGCGGGGCGGGGCCAGCTCCTCCACCACCCGGTCGAACGGGACCCCGTCGTGGGCGAAGGCGTCCAGCACCGTCGTCCGCATCGTCTCCACGAACCGGTCCACTGTCGCCCGTTCGTCCACTTCGCCGCGGAGCACCACGGTGTTGGCGAAGAACCCCGGCACGTCCTCCAGGTCCCGGCGCCCGCGCCCGTTGGTGACGGTGCCGAACACGACGTCGCGCTGACCCGAGTAGCGGGAGAACAGCAGCGCGGCGGCGCCCGCGAACAGGGTGAACACCGTGGTGCCGCGCCCCGCGGCCAGTTGCCGCAGCCGGGACGTCAACTCCGCGGGCAGTACGTGCCGGTGGGCGGCGCCGCCGGTGGTGCGGACGGCGGGACGCGGGCGGTCCGTGGGCAGCTCCAGGTGCGGCAGGCCCGCCAAGTGCCGTCTCCAGTAGGCCAGATCGGCGGCGTCCGCGTCACCGGCCCGCTGCCGGCGCTCCCAGACCGCGAAGTCCGGGTACTGCACGGCGGGTGGGTTCAGTCCGTCCGGCTCACCGGTGGTCTCCGCGTGGTAGAGGGCGGCGAGTTCACGGGTGAGGATGCCGACCGACCAGCCGTCGGTGACGATGTGGTGCTGGGCCAGGAGCAGCAGGTGGTCGTCGGCGGCGAGCCGGACGAGCAGCGCCCGGGTGAGCGGTCCGGCCGCCAGGTCGAAGGGCCGCCCCAGTTCCTCGGCGAGCAGCTCCTCGGCGGCCTCGGCGCGGCGCGGTTCGGGCACGCCGGTGAGATCGGCCGCCCGCAGCGGTACGTCCGGCTCCGGCACGACCCGCTGGACGCCCTGCCCGTCGACCGTGGGGAACGTGGTCCGCAGGGAGTCGTGCCGGACCGCGAGACGCAGCAGGGAGCGGTGCAGCGCGTCCGCGTCCAGGGCGCCGCGCAGCCTGAGGGAGACACCGGTGTTGTACTCGGTGCCGCCTTCGGTGAGGTCGTCCAGGTACCACAGCCGCCGCTGCGCGCTGGACAGCGGCAGTGCGCCGTCGCGGGGGGCCGGGGGGATCGGCTCCGACGGCGCGGCGGCCGACGGGTCGGCGAGCAGGGGCGCGAGCGCGGCGACGGTCCGCGCGCCGAACACGTCCCGCACGCTCAGCCGGACGCCCAGGTCGTCCCGGACGCGGGCGAGCACACGGGCGGCGAGGATCGACTCGCCGCCCAGGTCGAAGAAGTCGTCGGTGATGCCGACCGCGTCGACGCCCAGCACATCCGCCCAGATCCCGGCGAGGGCCCGCTCCTGGGGCGAGCGCGGCGCCACATGGCCGGCCGCAGCCGACCGTTCCGGCGCGGGCAGGGCCCGCCGGTCGATCTTGTGCTGCGGGGTGAGCGGCATCCGGTCGAGGACCACGATGGCGGACGGCACCATGTGTCCGGGCAGCACGGCCGCGATGGCGGCGCGCAGGGCGGCGGGGTCGAGAGCGCGCGGGGCGGAGACGGCCGCCGCGACAGCGGGGTCGGTGGGATCGGTCGTGTCGGCGTGGCCGGTGGGTGCTGTCCGGGTGGCTTCGGTGACGTAGGCGATGAGGCGTCGGTGGCCCGGCACATCCTCGCGCACCACGACCACGGCCTCGCCGACGGTACCGGCGCCCGCCCGGCGCAACGCCGCCTCGATCTCGCCCGGCTCGATCCGGAAGCCGCGGACCTTCACCTGCCGGTCCAGCCGCCCCAGGAACTCCAGCTCTCCTTCGGCGGTCCACCGCGCCCGGTCGCCGGTGCGGTACAGACGTGCTCCCGGCGCCCCGAAGGGGTCGGCGACGAAGCGCGCCGCCGTCAGGCCGGGGCGGCCGAGGTAGCCGCGGGCCACCGCGTCCCCGCCCACGTACAACTCGCCGTCGGTGCCGGGCGGTGCGGGTCGCATCGCCGCGTCCAGGACGTACACCCGGGTGTGCGGCAGCGCACCGCCGATGGTCGGCGTGCCGCTGCCCGCGGTGAGCGGCCCGGTCCACGTGGCGACGATGGTGGTCTCGGTCGGACCGTAGGAGTTGATCATCCGGCGGCCGGGTGCCCAGCGGTCCACGAGCCCGGCCGGGCAGGCCTCGGCGCCCACGATCAGCGTGCGCAGCCCGCGGGCGGTGCCCTGCGCGGGGTCCGGCAGAGAGGTCAACGCGGCGGGCGGGATGAGGGCGTGGGTGATGCGGTGCTCGTCCAGTACGGCCGCGAGTTCGTCGCCCAGCCAGGGCCCGTGCGGCGGCACGACGAGCGTGGCACCCGACAGGACGGAGATGAACAGCTCCAGGACGGAGGCGTCGAAGCTCGGCGACGAGAACTGGAGCACCCGGTCGCCGGGGCCCACCGCGTACCGTTCGGCGGCGGCCGCAGTGAAGCCGCCGATGCCGCGGTGGGTCACCGTCACGCCCTTGGGGGTGCCGGTGGAACCGGAGGTGTAGATGACGTAGGCGGCGTGGTCGGCGTCGAGGTCGACGCCCGGGCCGTCCACGGGCCCTGCCGGGCCGTCGGTCTCCAGCAGTTCGCCCACCCGGCGCGGATCGTCCAGGGTGAGCGCGGGCGCGGCGTCGGCGAGCATCAGCGCTCGGCGCTCGGCGGGGTAGGCGGGGTCCACGGGCAGGAAGGCGGCGCCCGCCCGGGCGACGGCCAGCTCCGCCGCGATCAGCTCCATGGAGCGCGGCAGGACGAGGGCCACCACCCGGTCCGGCCCCGCTCCCCTGCCTATCAGGTGCGCGGCCAACCGGTCGGTACGGTCGGCCAGTTGACGGTAGGTCCAGGTCCGCCGGCCGTCGGTGAGGGCCGGTGCGTCCGGGGTCCGTGTCACCCAGGCGGTGAACAGCTCGCCGAGCGTCGGATGCGCCGGAGCCCCCTGGCCCTTCGGCGCGTCGGCGGTGGGGCCGCCCTGCGGCAGGGAGGACGCCGGTGCGGGCTTGTCGTGCAGGTCCGTCATGGGTGAAGTCCTTCTGGAGAGCGGGGCGATGCGGCGCGGGCCACGCGGGTGACCCCGACCTCGCCTCGTGGGCGGCGCAGGATCTGACGTGACACACCGGGTGTGCGCGGTGGTACGGGGCGGTGACCTCGCGGGAGCGAGCGGACGGGATACGGGGGGGTGGCGCGGTGGCCGACGGGTGCGGCCGGTGACGGAACCGCGGCGCCGACGAACGACGCGCCGACCTCGGCGGTGGACCACCCCGTCGGGCGGGCCCGGAACCGGCACGGCTCGCGGACCGGCACGCCACGAAGTCGGGCACGGCACGGCCGGCCGACCACCCGGCGAGCGGAACCACCGGAGCCGACCGCTGCTCGGCGGGCCGGTGTGCCGGTGCCACACGGCAAGGCGACTACGCGCACCGCCCCCGAGGGGACCGGAACCGGGACCAGAAGTGCTCGGTGGCCGAGGCTTAGCCGTCGTCGGCGCGGCGCGCGGTGCGCCCGGATATCTGTACCCGGTCGATCGTGCCGGTGGCCGGATCGCGGTGGAAGCGGCCACCGGGTTCGACACGCCCGGTGGCCGGATCGCGCAGATCGCAGGAGAGGTCGGCGTAGCAGACCAGCGGCAGGGGCAGGTCCCCGTCGACGGACAGGGCAGGCGTACCGTCCGGTCCGGGTGCGACGCGGTAGGTCGTGGCGCCGTTGCGGTAGGTGCCCGCGCAGTCGGGCAGGCCGATGGGGAGGCCCCGGTCCGCGGTGAGCACGTCGGCGGCGAGCGCGTCGGCCGGTATTCGGACGCCGGTGAGCGGGGCCAGGTCCTCGGCGAGGTCGCGCCAGAGAGCGGTGGCGCCTCCGGCGTTGCCCGTGAAGGCCACCACGACTCCGCTCTCCGGGTCGGCCCGCAGGTGGCAGGAGGTGCCCTGGGCGTTGCCGTCGTGGCCGCACCACACCCGGCCGTCCCGCTGGTACAGGGCGAGTCCGGCGCCCCAGCCGTCGGCGAGCGTCCCCGGGTCGGCGGCGGTCTCGGCCCGGCGCATCTCCTTGGCGACGGCGGGCGGCAGCAGGTCCGAGCGGCCGGTCAGCGCGTTGCCGAACGCGACCAGGTCCAGGGCGCTCGCGAGCAGCGCGCCGGCCGGTGCCTCCAGCGGTGCCAGGTTCTGCCGGGCGGCGACGGCCTGCCCGGTGGCCGTGTTGACGGCGTGCCCTGCGGCCACCGGACGCACGGGCGCGGCATCGGCGACGAACGCGGGCAGCACACCGAGGGGTTCGAGGAGCAGCGTCCGCACGGCTTCCGGCCACGGCATGCCGGTGACCGTCTCCACCAGCCGTCCGGCGGCGATGTAACCGGCGTTGGAGTAGGAGAAGTCGGCCCCGGGCGTGAACAGCAGGTCGCGGGCGGTGCAGACGGCCGTCAGATAGCGCGCGGGGGTGGTCGCGGCGGCGGTGTCGGAGTCGGGACCCGTGGGCAGTCCCCCGGTGTGGCTGAGCAGTTGACGGACCGTCACCTGCGGCGTGTCGGCCAGTTCGGCCAGATACTCGGCCACCGGCTCGTCGAGGTCGAGGTCGCCGTCGTCGGCCAGGAGCATGACGAGCGCGGCGGTGAAGGGCTTGGTCAGCGACCCCAGCGGAACCGCGGTGTCCGCGGCGAAAGGACGGCCGGTGGTGACATCGGCTGTCCCGGTGTGCACGGCGACGACTTCGCTGCCGGTGTACAGGGCCAGTTGGGCGCCGGGCACCCGGTGGGTCCGGGCCAGGTCATCGAGACGGTCTTGCAGCTCGCGGGGAGATAAGGACGGTGCCCTGAAGGCGACCGGAGCGGCGGGGACGGTGTAGGGCATGAGAAGGGAACTCCCGTTGGATGGGTCTCATGTGCGGGGTACCGGTCGGCCCCGGGGACGAGCGGTGCGGGCCGGCCGGCGGCGCGTCGTGCGCCGGGGGTTATGGTCTGCCGACCTCTACCGGCAGATGTCGTACGCCGATGAGGACGGCCGGGTTCTGGTGGACGATGTCTTCGCGGGAGGGGATCACCAGCATGCGGAATCGTTCATGCAACATGTGAAGAGCGATCCGCGCTTCCAGCCGGGCCAGCGGCGCGCCGAAACAGAAGTGGATGCCGTGCCCGAAGGTCAGGTGGGGATTGGGGCTCCGGGTCACATCGAAGACGTCGGGCGCGGTGAACCGGGCGGGGTCCCGGTTGGCGGCGCCGAGATGGGCCATCAGCATGGTGTCGGCGGGGATCTCGTGCCCGCCGAGGACCACGGGCCGGGTGACCCTGCGGCCCAGTTCGGGGAAGGGCGGCAGCCAGCGCAGCACCTCCTCGACGGCGGCCGGGATGCGCGCGGGATCGGAGCGCAGCGCGGCATCCGTGCCGGGGTGCGCGTCGAACGTGACGATCGCGTTCCCCAGCAGCGCGGTCGTGGTGATGTGCCCGGCCACAAGCAGCAGGGCCACGAAGCCGACCATCTCCTGGTCCCGCAGGCGCACCCCGTCCACTTCGGCGGCGATGAGTCTGCTGGTGAGATCGTCACCGGGGTCGGCGCGGCGGGCGCGGATGTGCTCCAGCATGTAGCCGTTCATCTGGCGCACGGTGGGGGCGATGGCTTCCAGCGCCCGCTCCAGGTCGGCCATGTCGGGCGCGTCGCCGAGCTGGTCGCCGCCGAACAGGACGCTCGCCCACTCCTGGAAGAGCCGGTGCTCTTCCGCGGGGATGCCGAGCAGTTCGGCGATCACGATGATCGGCAACGGATAGGCCAGCGCGTCGACCAGGTCGAACCGGTCGCGGTCGGCCACGGCGTCGAGGAGCCGGGCGCAGACGGCCTCGATGCGGGGCTCAAGGCCTTGTACGACGCGTGGCGTGAACGCCTGGCTCACCAGAGTGCGGAGCTTCCGGTGTTCCGGCGGGTCCATGCCGACGAAGTTGCCCTGGGTGAAGGTCTCGAAGTCGGACTGGGTGGGCGCCAGGGTGGAGAGCTCCGAGGAGTACGTCGCCGGGTCGGCGAGCACGGCGGAGACGGTCTCGTGATCAAGCACCTGCCAGACGCGCTGGGTCTCGTCGTACCGCACCGGCCCGTTCTCGCGTAAGCGCCGCCAGCGGTCGGGTAACTCCTCCAAGAGGGGTCGCTCGCCCGTCGGTTGCTTGCTGATCACCTTGTCTCCCTTGCTAGCGGCTGGCGCGTGCGGGCACGGTGGGGTCACGCGCACAGGGGTGTGGTGGACCGGGCCGGCCAGGACGGCCCCGGGCGCGGCCGTGCCACTGTTCACCTGAACCTGGGCCTGGACTCGCACCTGGACGTGAACAAGAACAGCAGGTGCCCCGCGGAATCGTCGTAGGGCGGGACGGTCAATCGGCGTCAGCCCGGCACCGGGGCGGGCTCCCGGCCGTCAACACATGCGGTGCTGATTGCCGAGGCGGCTGCAGGGCCGGCCACGGCCCCGCAGTCGGCCCAGTCGTGCGGCGCGCCAACCCGACATAACCCATCCCCCTCGGCGATACTCCCCGCGCACCGGGTGCGCGGACCCCTCCCAGCTCCTGGCCGGACAGACAGCGGACCACCGGTCCCGGCCGTTCGAAACGGGTTTGAGAGTACGCAATCGCAGCGCGTCCCGTGCCACGAATGGCATGATGCGCCCCCCGGAACACCTTCGTTTCGATGGAACTCGGCCACAGTCTTCACGGCGAGTCACGTGCAAGCAACCCCCTGAGGTTGAACGGAGAGTGCCTCTTCGGTGCTTTTACGTCACCACTCAGCCACTTCGTTCAGCCGACCACGCGGTCAAATCGACCGCCCGATGTGGCACCGCGTCGTGTGCCCAGCCATCGCTTCGGCAAACCGAACTGTGCGGAAAGGAACGCGACCGAAGGGCAAACCGCCACGCCGAAAGCCGCCACACCACACCACCTGTACGCGCCACCGCGCCGTCGGCACATCGGCCGAGATCTGCCCTGAGCTGGGGTAATGATTCAGCCAGCGGCCGCGTGCGGGCCCGCGCGGAGAACGGCGGCTCGCCACGCGGTGGAGAGATCCTCCCCACGGCCGCCGCGCTCCGGTCGGCCACGCGTCACCGCCGTACCACTCACCCGTTTGATAATCGAACGGAGGACCGCCGCCTTCGCAACGCACAGTTTCAGCCAATTGGCGTACGCCCGCGTAATAGGCCAACAAGCCGATGAGCCCACGCGTCACGCGTGCCCTCACACGATTGCCGCGGACACCTCCGTATCCGCGGCAATCATCGTCACACTGCATCAGACGTCGAACCGAGGGCCGCGCAGCTCACGGCCCACAGCTCATGCCCGGCTCAGACCGTTTTGCTGAGGCGGTCGGCCAGCAGGGCGGCGAAGCGTGCCGGGTCGGCCAGATCGCCGCCTTCGGCGAGCAGCGCGGTGCCGTACAGCAGTTCGGCCGTCTCGCTCAGCCCCGGGTCGTCGGGCCGCTTGTCATGCGCTGCCTTGACCGCGCTGACCAGCGGGTGCTTCGGGTTCAGTTCAAGGATGCGCTTGACCGACGGCAGGTCCTGGCCCATCGCCTTGTACATCTTCTCCAGGGCCGGCGTCAGACCATCGGTGTCGCTGACCAGGCACGCCGGTGAGCTGGTGAGCCGGGTCGTCAGGCGCACCTCCTTGACGTCGTCGAGCGTCTCGTTGAGCCAGGCCAGCACCGCTTCGTACTCCCCCGCCTCCTCCGCCGACGGCTCCTCCTCGGAGGACAGGTCCACCTCACCGCGGGTGATGGACTGGAACTCCGTGCCGTCGTAGTCACGGACGGCCTCGACCCAGATCTCGTCCACCGCATCGGTGAGCAGCAGAACCTCGTACCCCTTGGCCCGGAACGCCTCCATGTGCGGGGAGTTCTCGACCTGGGCGCGGCTCTCGCCGGTCATGAAGTAGATCTTGTCCTGGCCCTCCGGCATCCGGGCGACGTAATCGGCCAGAGTGGTGGGCTCCTCGCCGGCGGTGGAGGCGAAGGAGGCGATGTCGAGAATCGCCTTGTGGTCCTCCGCCCGGTCGAGGAGTCCCTCCTTGACGGCGGGCCCGAACTCGCGCCAGAAGGTGCGGTACTTCTCGGCGTCCTTGCTCATCAGCTCCTTGATGGACGCGAGGATCTTCTTCGCCAGGCGGCGGCGGATGAGCTGGATGTGCCGGTCCTGCTGGAGGATCTCGCGGGAGATGTTCAGCGACAGGTCGGCGGCGTCCACCACGCCCTTGACGAAGCGCAGGTGGTCGGGCAGGAGTTCGCGGCTGTCGTCCAGGATGAACACCCGCTTGACGTACAGCTGGAGACCGTGGCGGGCGTCCCGCTGGTAGAGGTCGCGCGGGGCCCGCGACGGCAGGAACAGCAGGGCCTCGTACTCGAAAGTGCCCTCGGCCCGCATCTGGATGATGTCGAGCGGGTCCGTCCAGTCATGGCTGATGTGCCGGTAGAACTCGTGGTACTCCTCCTCGCTCACCTCGGAGCGCGGGCGGGCCCAGAGCGCCTTCATCGAGTTGAGGGTGGTCTCCCCCATCCGGACGGGGAACGAGATGAAGTCCGAGTACCGCTTGACGATCTCCCGGATCTTGCCTTCGTCGGTGTAGTCGTAGAGCGCGTCCTCCTCGTCGGCGGGCCGCAGGTGCACGCGGACCGACGTGCCCTCGGGCGCGTCCTCGACGGTCTCGATCGTGTACGTGCCGTCGCCGTCCGACTCCCAGCGCACGCCCGTCGGCTCACCGGCCTTGCGGGTGAGCAGGGTGACCTTGTCGGCGACCATGAACACGGAGTAGAAGCCGACGCCGAACTGCCCGATCAGCTCGGCCGATTCCCCGTTCTCCTTGTTGTCCTTGGTCTCCTTGTTCCCCCTGTTCTCCTTGAGCCGGCGCAGTGTCTCGGCCGTGCCGGACCTGGCGATGGTGCCGATCAGCCCCACGACCTCGTCACGCGTCATGCCGATGCCGTTGTCCCGCACGGTCAGCGTGCGGGCCTCCTTGTCGGCCTCGATCTCGATGTGCGGGTCGTCCGTCTTGAGGCTGTCGTCCTTCAGGCCGGCCAGGCGCCGCTTGTCCAGGGCATCAGAGGCGTTGGAGATGAGTTCGCGCAGGAAGATGTCCTTGTTCGAATAGATCGAATGGACCATCAGCTCCAGCAGCTGCCGCGCCTCGGCCTGAAACTCCAGCGTCTCGGTACTCATGACTTCCCTTCTGGTCGGTTGGTCTGTGCGACGCCAACATTTTCCGTCACCATTTTCATGGCTCCGGGAGGGGCGTACGCCGCAGGGGGTGGGACCACCGACCGGACGCCTGCGAGGATCGTCATGGGCAAGGAGGAGATCGAGCTCATACGCCGCGAGCGAGAGCCCGCGAAGGCGTTCCAGATCCCCGACCTGGACCTCTTCGTGTGACTGGGCCGCCGGCCAGCTGGGGCTGACCGGCGGCGCCACCGGCGGGTGTGAGCTGCTGGCTGCTCAGTGGAGGCGGGTCCAGGGCTTGTTGCAGATCAGCTTGTTGCCCGGGCTGACGCAAGAGGTCTCGTACACCTTGCCATCAGTGGTGATGGCCTTCACCCAGACGCTGTTTCCCTGCTCGCTGAGGGTGATGTCGCAGGCGCCCGCGGGGTAGCCCTTGTTGTCGGACAGCTCCTGCCACCTGATGGTCTTCGCCTTCTTGTCCCAGGCGCCGGCGTAGGCGTGGCCGTCGGAGAGTGCGACGGTGTGCTCCTCGTTCTTGTTGGGGGCGAAGGAGTCGATGGCGTGGCAGTGCGGACCGCCGTGGCCCGGGTCGGCAGCGGCTTGCGCCGGTGCGGTGAGGGCGGCCAGAGCCAAGACCATGGGGGCCGCGATGCTGAGGGTGCGGCGTACGTCGGCAGTCATTGTTCCTCTTTGCTGATCGGGGTTCGACCCGGAACCGTCACGGGCTTCCCTCACTCATCGGCGGCCCGGGACACCCACTGAAGACGGCTGACGTGGTCCTGCTGCACCCGGGTGAGACGAGCCACCCGATCGCAGAGGTCGCAGACCGGCCCTCGGTTGCCCGCCCCGGCGGGCGGATCGCCACACCATGCCTCGAGTTCCCCGACGAGCCTCCTCGGATTCGGCACACGTTTCGGCGTGGAAGTCGTTCACCGGCCTTTGACCACCGGACGCACCGCAGCACATTCGAGCACTCGAATACCGAACACCTGTCGGCTTTACGCTTTCCGCCCGGGGGTGTTAAGTGATCGGCACAACCGACGCGGCACACCTTTCGCACTGCAGAATGCCGCGTTTCTGCTACCCGGGGGGGAGCATGGGGTCACCGAAGCCTGCGACGATCATTGTGGTCGTCATCGCGACGGTCGTAGCCGCCATCAGCGGCAGTCTGCTGTCGGACCGCATCGCGCCTTACGTTCCCGGCGGATACATCACGTTGGGAATCCTGCTCTCCATCACCGTCATCGCAACGCTCTCTGTCCTCCTGTTGGGAGGTAACGACTCTCCCGAGAACCTGAGTGTGATCAGGCGCAGGCTGTCCGACACCCTCGGGGTCATCATCGCGCTTTCCGTTATCGCGGGAGCCTTCTGGGCGTGCGTCCACTACGCACCCGACTGGGCACGGGCAGTCTTCGCCAAGGACACGCCGCCGCTCAACGGAGAGTGGTCCGGAAAAATGCGCCAGACAGGACACGACAAGAGCATCGAAGCGACCCTGGAACTCGACACCACGTCGAGCGGCGAACTCGACGGCACGTTGACCTACGGATCAAAGTGCGCGTGGGCACTCAAGGCAGACGTGCTTTTTCCGGAGTCCGCGAAAGAAGAAGAAAACGTCACCGCGAACAAGGAAAGGGGGCCCTGGCAGTGCCCGGAGGAGCTTTTCGTCGACCTCAGTCTCGACCGCGGCCACCGAATCAGCGTCAAGGGTTCGGGGCGGGCGTATCAACTTGGACGCCAGTACGAACAGGAGTTGGCCGGAGTACTGAAGCCGTCCGAGGCTCGTGACTGAACACCGTGAGCAGGGGGCGATCGTCCGTCACGTCCTCCCGGCGTCGCCTATGCCTTGCCCTCACCGTAGAAGCGTACGTAGTCGACCGTCATCCTCGCGGGCGCCGGTGTGGAGGCGTCGGGAGGGCCTGGCCAGTCGCCTCCGACGGCGACGTTGAGCAGGAGGTGCATGTCCTGCTCGAAGACCCAGTCGCGCTTCGCGGGCAGTTGCGACGGAGTCAGGGTGAAGTACGGCTCGCCGTCCACGGACCAGGTGATGCGGTGCGGCCGCTTGTCGACGGCGTAGGTGTGGAACGCCCGTGAGGCGTCTGCCGGAAGCGTGGCGGAGCCGCCCCTCCCCTTCTCGTTGTAGTAGGTCGGGCCGTGCGCGGTGCCGTACACCGTCCGCGGTTCACCGCCGACCACCTCGCAGATGTCGATCTCGCCCTGTCCGGGCCACTCGACTCCGTTGTCCCCCAGCATCCAGATCGCCGGCAGCAGGCCTGTCCCTGTGGGTATCTTGGCGCGGACCTCCACGCGTCCGCGGGTGAGCGCGACCTTGCCCTCCGTCGTCAGACGGGCCGAGGTCCATGGACAGTGCTTCCGTGTGTGACACGGCAGCTTCGACCCGGCAGGGGACGGCCGCGCCGAGATCACGAGGTGCCCCGAGCCGTCGAGAGCGGAGTTGGCCGCGTCATCGGTGTAGTACTGCAACTCGTTGTTGCCCCACCCCTCGGCGTCCCGGTTCCCGATCTCGGTGTTCCAGAACTTCTCCGAGGGCCGGACAGCCGCGGCCCCGTCGAACTCGGCCCGCCAGAACGGCTTGTGCCCGGTCGAGGGGGCGTCCCCGTCGACCGGGGCGGAGCCGCAACCGGACAGCAGCCCGCCCAGCGCCAACAGGAGGGCCATACGGGTACGTCGGTTCATCGCGCTGCTCCTGAAAGATCGTGCGTACGGCATGAACCTTACGAAACGGCGGTGCGAGGGCAGCGGCCCGCCAGTGCGGCGGCCCGGACCCCGTGTAACGCCTCTGCGTACGAACGGGTGAGACACGCACGGGACGTCATATGAGTCGTGCGTGACGGGTTCTGGCAGGGGAGCCGGCCCGGCGAGTTCATCCACTCGCAGAGAAGGTCGCTATCGGGCGCGCAATCCTTCCAACTCCCGTGGTCGCACGTCCGGTCGGTGAGAACTCCTCGGGCCCACGCGCAGGGTGCCGGGCGCACAGTCGACACCGCGCGTGTGTCCCGGTCGGCACCACGGTGCTGGCGGCGGCGGGGCGCGTCCAGCCGGAGGCGGCCGTACGCGCCTCGGACCGGGGCGCAGGACGTCGTCAAAGGCCGCCTGAGCGATGCGTTCCGGCATGGTGGTGAGCGTGGCGGTGCCGCGGCGCCGGTGAGCAGCTCCCAGACGCGGGCCGCGTAGACCATGCCCAGGGCGACGGCCTCGCCGTGGCGCAGGGTGAAGCCGCTCGTGGTCTCGATGGCCCGGCCGGCGGCGTGGCCGTAGTTGAGGTGCCGACGTGGACCGCTGCCGGGACGGCCGACGCCCACCATGCCGGAGGAAGGTGACTGCCGTCACTCCGGAGCGCAGATGTCCCCTGCCACCCCGTCCGGCTCGTGCCGGCAATTGGCGTTCGGACAGATGTTCTGCCTACGGTGCGTCGGTCCTGCTGCTCGAGGCAGCCCGTTCGACGGAGAGGAAAGCCGATGACCGCACAGGCTTCGGCGGCCGAACCGGCACCCGGGCGGAGCCCCGAGCTGGCCATCGACCCGGATGTGGAGACGGCCCGTCTCACGGCGGTACGCCGCTACGACATCCTCGACACACCGCCCGACGGCGCCTTCGACCGGGTCGCGGCGCTGGCCGCCCGTCTCTTCGGCGCCCCGGTGGCCACCGTCACCATCGTCGACAGCCACCGCATCTGGTTCAAGGCGGCCCACGGTCTCGACGGCGTCAAGGAAATCGGCCGCGACCCAGGACTGTGCGGCTCGGCGATCTTGCGCGACGACGCACTGGTGATACCCGACACCCTGCGCGACCCGGTCGCCGCGGACAACCCGCTGGTCACCGGGGAAATGGGGGTGCGCTTCTACGCGGCCGCACCCATCACCACCCCCGACGGCCACCGACTGGGCACCGTCAACGTCCTCGACACCCGGCCACGCTCCATCACCCAGGACGACATCGCCACCCTGTACGACCTGGCCGCGATCGTCATGGACGAGATGGAACTGCGGCTGTCGGCACTGCGGGCCCTGCGCGACGAGCAGGAGCGGCGGGCCCAGGAGAGCTGGCACGCCGAAATCGAGCGAGCGCGCGCCGAGGCGGAACGTGCGGCGCGGGAGCAGGCGGAGAAGGACAAGGCCGCCATCGCGGCGTTCGCCTCCACGCTCCAGCGCACGCTGCTGCCTCCGGCGCTTCCCGTGGTCCCCGGACTGGAGCTGGGCTGCCACTACCGCACCGCCTCCGTTCACGACGTCGGCGGTGACTTCTACGACGTCTTCCCCATCGACCAGGGCCGGTGGGCGTTCTTCCTGGGCGACGTGTGCGGCAAGGGACCCGAAGCGGCGACCGTCACCGCACTGGCCCGCCACACCCTGCGCGCGGCGGCCCAGATCGACCCGGACCCGGTCTCAGTCCTGAGCACGCTCAACACCGTCCTGCTCAGCGATGTCGCCGCCGGGAGCCGCTTTTGCACCGCCCTCTTCGGACTCCTCACACCCCAGCAGGACGGCGGCTTCACCGTGACCGTCGCCACCGGCGGCCACCCACCGGCCTACCACGTGCGCCCCGACGACAGCGGCTCCGTATGGGTCAAGACGGTACGCCCCAAGGGCGGCATGCTCATCGGCGCCTTCCCCGAGGCCCACTTCGCCCAGAGCACCTTCCCGCTGTCCCCCGGAGAGGGCCTGTTCCTCTACACCGACGGGCTCACCGAAGCCCGTACCGCCCAGGGAACCATGCTCGGTGAAGACGGTCTGACCGGCTTCCTCCACCAGCGCACCCGCCCGCTGACCGCCACCGCCCTGGTCGAGGACACCGTCACACTCCTGAACGCGCTGCCCGAGGGAGTCGGTGACGACGTGGCCCTGCTGACCCTGTCCGTACCCGACCCCGCGACCGCACCCGAGAGCGGTGTCGCGACCACCGCCCACACCACCGCCACGCCCGAACACTTCGGCCAGGAGTGATGACCGACGTGCCCCACACCCTCCACCTGACCGCCCGATACCCCCATGAGCACCTCATCGTCGTGACGGTCGTCGGGAACATCGACCTACAGACCGCCCCCGCGCTGCGCGCCCGTACCGCGGAGATCATGCGGCAAGAGCCCTGTCACGTGGTCCTGGACCTGGCGCAGGTCGGCTTCTGTGACTCCTCCGGTCTCAGCGCGCTCATCGGAACCTGGCACGCAGCCCAGGCCGCGGGCGGCTCACTCGGCCTCGCCGACGTACCCGACCGCCTGATGCGCATGCTCGCCGTCACCGGCATCGACTCATTCCTGACCGTCCACACGACGGCTGCCGACGCGGTCACCGCCATCCCGGCCAGCCGGCCCGCCCCCCTCAAGAGCTAGATACGGCCGATGCGGCCGCCGACGGCACTGCGCGTCATCGTGTTCATCACTTCGCCGTTCCCGGAGGGAAACGTGCACGGAGTGCGTGCGCACAGATCGCGCCTACGTATAGCTGCGGTGTTGCTTCCGGCGCCGTATCCCTCAGGAGCTGACGCTGGTGTCGCCTTCAGGCCCAGACGTCGGCCGCGCCGCAACCGCCGATCGCCGCGAGGAACAACTCGACCGGCGTGAAGTCGGCACCCCCGCCGGTGCCGAAAGTCAGCGTGGTCCCCCGGGCGTTGGTCGCGGTGAACCGGCCGGGGCCTGCCCGCTCGATGGTGACGGAACGCAGCGCATTGTCAGTCATGCCAGGAGAGTACTGTCCCGCCGTCGTCGGCCCGGCGGCATCCGCTCGCTCACGGGCTCCCGTCCACCTCGGGGGACGACGGCGGCGGTGCGGGCTCGGACGCGGGCGATTCTTCCTCGACCGAGGAGGGCGGCAGGACCGACGAGGGCGGGCACGAGTTTGCCGGGGGCGCCCCGGGGGACCGCGCGTCGCACGGCGGCGTACTGGCCGTCGAGGTCGACTCGTCGGGGGACGGGGTGTCCGGCTGGAGTGAGGGAGGCCTGGTCGCCGGAGGCTTCGTCTTCTTGTCGCCGGTGCCCGTGTCGCCCTTGTCCCGGGTGAACCAGTCTCCGCTGTCCGGGTCGTACACGACGAACCGGTGCACGACCTGGGTGGCGGGCGCCACGACCACCACGTTCGAGGGCCGGTACCCGGGCCACGCGTCGCCCGTCTGCCGCGGTGTGCTCTTCTGTGCGACGGGCGGCAGCAGCGGGTTGCCGCAGGCGCAGCGCACCCGCGGCACGCCGTGGTCGTCGACCAGTACCGCGCTGCCGGACTGCAGCACGGCCTGGTAGCCGGTGGCACGGCCGTCGCGGTAGCCGTGGTTGGTCACGCGGGTGTCCAGCCGCAGGTGCACGGGCGTGAGCGAGCGCAGGTAGCGGGGGACGCCAGACGGCTCGATGTCGAGGACGGAGGCGAACGCCTTGTTCTTCGCCGGGTCCTTCTGGAGCGCGCCGACCTGCTTCTCCACGTCGCAGCTGCCGACCTTCCGCGTCCCGCCGTAGAGACCGGGCGCCCCGCCGTCGACGCCGCGCGTCACGTTGGCCGAGGCGGACGAGCTGGGCAGCTCGCTCGGGGAGGGTGGCGTGGAGCCCTCGCGGGCCGTCGACTCGGTGAAGGGGTCGGGCCCCGACTTGCCCGCGGGCTGGAGGAGGACCTCGCCGCCCGACTCCGACGAGCCCTCGGGGCGGGTGAGGACGACGGCCAGGATCACCGCGGCCACCACCGCGGCGGAGATCGCCGCGACGCGGGGCGCCGACTTCCACCACGGGCGACCTCCTCCGCGACCGCCCCCGCCCGAGCCGTCGGACCCGCCGCCGCGGCCCCCGCCACCGGCCGGACCGCTCGGCGGGCCGCCGCTCGACGGGCCCGAGGGCCGCGCACCACCCGGAGGCGGCGTCGAGCCGGTGGGGCTCGCGCCCGCCTGGGTCTCGCCCGGCCCCGAGGGGCCTGGCCGCGAAGGACCCGAGAGCGGACCCGAAGGGGGCCCTGTGGGGCGTCCTGACGACGGCGGTTCGACGCTCACGAACACTTCCCTGCGTAGGGGGATCGGCGACGTACCTTATATCCCGGTACGCGCCTATTGTGTGCTCCGGCATCCGGGGGCTCGCAAGCCGACGCAGGTCGGCCTTCCCGAAAGCCCTCCCGAAAGCCCTCCCGAAGGCCCTCCCCAAGGCCCTCTCGAAAGGCGGACCGGTCCCGCGCTGCTTAGCGTGGCACCGTGAGCGAGCAGACACCGCCGCGGCCGGCCGGGGCGCAACGCGCGGAGCAGGGCCGACGCGCCCCTCATGGCTGGCCCCATGCCCTTGCGGCCGTGCTCGCCTCCTTGGCGGCCATGGCCGTCGTCGCCGGGCTCGGCCTGTGGGCCGCGGGAGCCGCCGACCTGCCCGGCGGGGCGTTCCCGAGTGTCGTCGCGGCCGTCGTCGTGATGGCGGTCGGCGGCTCCGTCGGGCTCTCCGGCGACGCCGGGATGATCGCCGAGACGGACGCGGGGCTCTCCGTGCTCCCGCTCTCCGCCAGCCTCGTCGGCGCTCTGGTGGTCGCCGCCGGGTTCCTCCGGCCGCTGCGGCACCGGGCCGTGGCCGACGTGCGGGAACTCGTCGGCTGGGCCGCCCGGGTCGCGGTGCTGTGGGTTCTGCTGCTCACCGGCCTCGGCCTGCTGGCCCGGCACCGCTTCGCGATCGCGCTCGGCGACGGGCCCGGCGGGGAGATCGGCGATCTGCTGGACTCTTCGCCCGAGGTCGGATTCAGGACGGACGTGCCGCTGACCCTCGTCTTCGGACTGCTGTGGCTCGCGGGCGTCCTCGTCGTGGCACTGTCCGTCTCGCGCGGCGCCCCGCTCCCCGCCCGCCTGCTGCGCTTCCAGGAATCGGTGCGCCCCGCGGCGTACGCCATGGTGTTCCTGCTGCTGTCGTACGCCGCCCTGGGGCTCGCCGCCGGCCTCGTCGTGGCGGCGACCCGCGGCCATGCCGCCGAGACGTTCGCGGTGCTGCTGCTCGGGTTGCCCAACCTCGTCTGGCTCGCCTTCACCCTGGGGCTCGGCGCGTCCTGGGAGGGCCGGGTCGACGGGCCGTTCGGGCTGCCCATGCCGCGGGTCCTCGACGAGGTGCTGCGTACGCCGGCCGATTCCACGCTCAGCTTGCGGACTCTCGCCGAGCACGACGGGCGGGTGTGGTGGCTGCTGGTCGTCGCGGCGGTCCTGGTGCCAACAGCGGCGTTCCTGATGGCGGCCCGCTCCCCGGCACGGATGCGGGCCTGGCAGCACGCCGTGCACATGGCGGTGGCGCTGGCCCTCACCGTGCTCGCCGTCTGTCTCCTGGCGGGCGTGTCGGCCCACTACGGGCTCTCGCTCCTCGGCATCGGGGATCTCGGCGGGGGCCTGTCCGGCCTCGTGGAGCTGCGGCCGCACCTCTGGAAGGCGCTGCTCCTGGCCGTTGCCTGGGGTCTGGTCTCGGGGTTCCTCGGCGGGGTGCTGGCGCGGCGGGTCCATCGGCGGGGCGAGGTGCGGCCCGGGGCCTGACCTGGCGCGGGCTGTCCTGGCCTGGAGCGGGCTGTGCGGTCGGCCGTCAGGAGCCCGGCCGCTCTATTCGGTCAGCCGCCGGAAGACCGGCTGGGCCCAGCGGGGTGGGTCGGGGGGCGCGCCCGGGTGGGCCGGGGCCTGCTCGACGCGGCGGTCCACCCGCGTACGGGGGTGGCCGTCCGTACAGCTGCCCATGGCCGCGGCCCGCAGCGTGGCGGCGAATTCCAGGCACGACCCGTACCGGTCCTCCGGGCTCTTGGCCAGCGCCTTCGCGAGGACCCCGTCGAGGCCGGGGGGAACACCCGGCCGCTTCTCCGCCAGGCGGGGCGGCTGGTCGTACTGATGGGCCCAGAGGAGGGCGATGTCGTCGTCGCGCTGGAACGGCGGCCCGCCCGCCATGGTCTCGTATACGACGCAGGCGAGGCTGTAGACATCGCATCGGCCGTCCACCGGGCGGCCCGATATCTGCTCCGGCGCCACGTAGTCGAGGGTCCCTACGAACTGGCCCACGGTCGTGAATCCGGTCAGCGACAAGGACTTCTTCGTCAGGCCGAAGTCCGTGAGGTAGGCGTGCTCGGGGTGGTCGCTGTCCGTGCCCTTGGCGATGAGAATGTTGCCGGGCTTGACGTCCCGGTGGACCAGGCCGTGGTCGTGCGCCGCGTCGAGCGCGGACGCGATCTGGGTGGCGATGCGGAGCGCGGCCGTGACGGAGAGCGGGCCGCCGCGGTCGAGCAGGTGGCGCAGATCGCTCCCGGGGACGTACCGCATGGCGATGTAGAGCACCCCGTCCGTCTCCCCGGCCTCGAAGACGGGCACGATGTGCGGGTGTTCGATCGCGGCGGCGACGCGTGACTCGTGCGTGAAGCGCCGCCGGAAGGTGTCGTTGCGGGCGAGTTCGGGGGCGAGCAGCTTGAGGGCGACGGTCCGGTCGAGGCGCAGGTCCCTGGCGCGGTAGACCACGGCCATGCCGCCGCGGCCGATCTCGCCCTCGACTTGGTAGTCCGCGATCCGCTGTCCGACCAGCTCGGAGGGCCGCCCGGAGTGCGGGCTCGGGCCGCCCTCGCCCGGCGCGGCCGCCATCAGGCGTCACCGGGCCGGAGCGGCTGATCGAATTCGTCTCCCTCGGGCGGGAGAAACGGGGCGGGGTGTCCGCCGTGCGGGGTGTGCGGTTCTGGGGTGTGCGGTTCAGGGGTGTGCGGTTCATCGACCACCTGAGTCTCCCCCGGCCCTACCGCCTCGCCCACCACCCGCGTCGGCTCAGGCCCTGCCACCTCATGTACCACCTGCGTCTCCCCCGGCCCCATCCCGGCGGTCGAACCGTCGGTTCCGTCGGTCGGTTCCTGCGCGGCGGGGACGAGGCGGGTCAGCTCCTCGTCAGGCGGAGGGGAAGCGCCGGGGGCGGCGGCGGCTGCCCGTGGGGGTTCGGCGGCCTCGTGGTCATCGCCGTGTCCCTCGGTGGCGGGCCCTTCCGTCGCCGCGTACGTACTGAGCCGCGTTCCGTCGCAGTACACCCACCGCTCGTGGTCGGCGTCGTAGAGCCACAACGATTCGCCCTCCACGACCACGCCCACCCGCAGCCCGTGCGTCCCGCGCCGGAAGGACTCCCCGTCGCCGCCGCCCGCCAGTTTCTCCGCCGCACGCCGGTAGCGGCCGAGGGCCTCCTCGGTCCTGGTCAAGAGCGGACGCGGGTCCGCCGTGCGGGCCAGGGGGCCGCTCGCGCCCGGCGGATCGCGTGGGACGGCGACCAGGAGCCGACCGTCGACCCATGCCGACCAGCCGTTGGCGCACACGATCCGGCCCCAGTCGCCGAGCCGGTCGACCAGTTGCACGGGCAGCAGCGCGTCGAGGGGGGTCGTCGGACGCTCCACGTCGGGTGCCTCCCAGGCGGGCAGTCCGTCCTGGGGAACCACATGGGTGGGGCGGAAGTCCGCGGGGGTCATCGCCGGTGCTCCTACTTCCGCATCACGGCGGGTTCGTGGCGGCGCAGCAGCCTGGCGACCACGTATCCGAAGACGGCCGACAGGACCACCAGCATCCCCATGTCGAGCAGCCAGACACCCGCGGAGTGCCGGAACAGCGGGTCGGTGGTCAGTTCGCCCGGGACGATCCTGCCGAGGCCGATGGTGCCCGCCATGGCGCCCAGCGCCCAGCGCGAGGGCACCAGCCACGCCAGTTGTTCGACGCCGGGCACGCCGTCCAGCTTGAGGAGCGCGCCGCAGAAGACCACCTGGACGATGGCGAGGAACACGAGCAGCGGCATCGTCACCTCTTCCTTGCGCACCAGCGCCGATACGAGCAGGCCCAGCATCATGGCGGTGAACGCCAGCAGGGCCACCGCGAGAGTGACTTCCACCAGCGGTGGCAGCAACACCCCTTCGCCGCCAGGCGCGTTGAGGTCGACGCCGAGGAGAGCGACGAGGGTCAGCACGACGGCCTGGAGCACAGTGACCGTGCCGAGGACGACGACCTTGGACATCAGATACGCCGATCTGGAGAGCCCCACCGCCCGCTCCCGCCGATAGATGACGCGTTCCTTGACCAGTTCGCGCACCGCGTTGGCGGCACCGGTCAGGACTCCGCCGACGCAGAGGATGAGCAGCGCGTTCATCGCCGTCTCCTGCGTGAGCCGGCTTCCGGCCAGCGCGCGGGCCATGGCGCCCATCACGAACGGCAGGGCGATCATGATGGCGAGGAACGTGCGGTCCGCGCCGAGCGCGGCCGCGTACCGCCGCACCAGCGTGCGCAGTTGGGAACCCCAGCTCTGCGGCTTCGGCGGCGGCGCGAAGGAGCCGGGCGTGGCCGCGCCGTCCTGCGGAAGGGACGTCAGGTACGGCTGCGCGGAGGAGTTGACGATGTAGCGCTGGTACAGCGGAGAGAGGTGGTAGTCCCGTGCCCAGTCCCGGTCGCGGTCGCCTTCGAAGGCCTCGAACGCCTCCGGCCACTGCGGGAAGCCGAAGAACGGCAGCGCGTCCCGCGGCGGCCCGTAATAGGCGATCTTCCCGCCTGTGGCGAGGACGAGGAGCCGGTCGCACACGTCGAGGCTGAGCACGCTGTGCGTGACGACGATGACCGTGCGGCCGTCGTCGGCGAGGCCGCGCAGCATGTGCATCACCGAGCGGTCCATGCCGGGGTCGAGCCCGGACGTGGGCTCGTCGAGGAAGAGCAGCGAGGGCTTGGTGAGCAGTTCGAGTGCGACGCTCACGCGTTTGCGCTGGCCGCCGGAGAGGCTGTGGATGGGCTGGTCGGCGCGTTGTTCCAGGCCGAGTTCGCGGATGACCTCGTCGACTCTGGCCCGGCGTTCCGCCCGCTCGGTGTCCTGGGGGAAGCGGAGTTCGGCGGCGTAGCCGAGGGCGCGGCGCACGGTCAGCTGGGCGTGCAGGATGTCGTCCTGCGGTACGAGGCCGATGCGCTGGCGCAGCTCCGCGTAGTCGCGGTAGAGGTCGCGGCCGTCGTAGAGGACGGTGCCGCCGTCCGCGGGGCGCAGCCCGGTGAGGGCGTTGAGCAGGGTGGACTTCCCCGCGCCGCTGGGTCCGACAACGGCCAGCAGGCACTTCTCGCCGACGGGGAACGAGACCTGGTCGAGGAGTGTCTTGCGGCCGCGGTCGACGGTGACCGTCAGGCCCTGGACGTCGAGAGACACCTCGCCCGTGTCGACGTACTCCTGCAGTTGGTCACCGACGAGGCAGTACGCGCGGTGGCCGACGCCGACGATGTCCCCCGGTGCCAGAGGGGCGCGGTCCACCGGCTGGCCGTTGAGGTAGGTGCCGTTGTGGCTGCCGAGGTCGACGATCTCGTACGTACCGTCCGGGAGGACCCTCAGTTCGGCATGCCGACGGGAGACGACCAGGTCGTCGATGACCACGTCGTTGTCGTCGGCGCGGCCGATGCGGACGGTGCGGGTGGGCAGCGGGCGCACGGTCGTCGGCTGCCGGAAGGTGCCGGTGGCCGAGGGCGTGCTGACGGAGGAGGGGCGTTCGGGGGCGCGGGGTTCGGGCGGAGCGCGGCCGACGACCACCGCGCGCGGGCCGTCGGTGACGCTGCCGAAGCGGATGACGCTGCCCGGCCCGATTTCCCCTTCCTCGACGCGCCGCCCGTCGGCGTACGTTCCGTTGGTGCTGTGCTCGTCCTCGATGGTCCAGTGATCGAGCTCGGCGTGGAGGACGGCGTGATGCCACGAGACGCGGATGTCGTCGATGACGATGTCGCTCAGCGGGTCGCGGCCCACGTGGTAGTCCCGGCTCGGACTCAGCACCGTGGAGCCGGTGTCGGTCTCCAGCACGAGTTCGGGCGCAGTCGGCGCCACAGGCCGCTTCCCCATGCCAGAATTCTACCCATTCGCCGGAATCTCCGCCTGAGGTCACCGCCACCGGCCTCCACCGGCCGGGGAGCACGAGGGCGAGCAGCACGTGGTCGATGAGTTCGGCAGTGGATCGGGGCTGCCCAGGCAAGATCTGCCCAGGCAAAAGGCGAATGCTTGAGGTGGCTGCCGCGCCAGACCTCGACCGCGCGACGCGGCCGTCCTACGAGGACGTACTCCCGGAGATGACCGGCACACAGCCCATCATCGGCGGCCAGGAGACAAAGGCGCAGCCCTACGACGCCCGCCTGTTCAAGAACCGCCAGGATCACTGCACCGCCACCATGCTGTCAGCCCGTCACATCCTGACCGCCAGGCACTGCGTGAACACATCCGCGCAGTACACCTTCCGTATCGGCAGCACCCACGCGTACAGCGGCGGCACCACGGCCACCGCCGCACGCGTCACCTTGCACGCCTCGGCCGACCTCGCCGTGGTGAAGCTGGACCGGGACGTCACCAATACACCCGCCAAGATCGCCAGCACCTACCCCCAGAGGGGCTCCAACGTCTACGGGTGGGGCGCCACCTGCAAGCCAGACCCGCCTACGGCGGTACCGCGAACGGCAGGTAAGCAGGCGTCGCCGCCTTGGCCCGGCACGGCGTCGTCGTCATGAGCTATCGCCCCACCAGTTGACACGGTTGGCATGTCCGCGACACTCGACTTGGTCCCCTCTCTCGTTCCCCCGCAGGGTCCGAGAGCCCCCACGTGTGAGAGGACAGTGATGGTGCACTTTCTACGGTTGGGTATAGCCGGTGCCTCGGCAGGGATGCTCCTGACCGCGGTCCCGGCGGCGCACGCCGTGTCCGCGGCCGAGCCCACCACGCCCAAGAGCGTGGCCGCGCAGGTCACGCTCCGCTACGACGCCAGCCGAGCGGCAGGCTGGGAGCAGGCGATCTCCGCCGGGGTCGCCTCGTGGAACGGCAACGTCGGCAACGTCAAGCTGGTCAAAGCCGCCCCTGGCAGCCGAGCTGAGATCCAGATCGTGGCCACCACCGGCTGGCCGCAGGCCACGCTCGGACCGGTCCGCCCGGGCGGCCGGGGCCGGGTCGAACTGGGAAGTCAGGCGGTCTCCCAGGGCTACGACAAGACCCGCATCGTCGCCCATGAACTCGGCCACAACCTGGGCCTGCCGGACACCAAGCCCGGCCCCTGCTCGCAGCTGATGTCGGGCTCCAGCGCCGGTACGGGCTGCCGTAACGCGGTGCCCGACGCGGCCGAAC
Source organism: Streptomyces huasconensis (assembly GCF_021028635.1). Taxonomy (NCBI): domain Bacteria; kingdom Bacillati; phylum Actinomycetota; class Actinomycetes; order Kitasatosporales; family Streptomycetaceae; genus Streptomyces; species Streptomyces huasconensis. The sequence continues at coordinate 7,640,797 of NZ_CP086119.1, read as the reverse complement.
GCTCACGCGTCGAGAACGCGTACGCGAACGGCGCCGCGGCACCCGCCCGGACCGACGGCCGCGTGCTGGTGGACGCGCCCTAGTCGCAAGGGCCATCCCGAGGTGACGGTGCCTGACCCCAGCCATGGCGCGGGCAGGGACCGTCACCTGCGCGTGTGCGGCGGTGAGTGAGCAGGTTTCTGTCGACAGCTTGGAGTGTCGGGAAGGGTCCTTTCCTCTCGTTGTGCCATCCCGTGATGCACATTCGCCCCGGTCGCGCCAGGAGACGGTGGTCTCGTCGGCGAGGCGGCGGGCCATGAAAGTGGCCATCGCGAGAGCGTTCCGCGGTCGCGGGCCAGGCGGCGGTGGGTGCAACATCAGCCAGTCGTAGGTCCGCTCGACCGAAATGAGAAGGCAGCTCACCCACAGAAGAGGCTGATGCCGCGGGATACCCGCCGACGGCAGGCGCAGCGGCCTGAGCAACCTGGAGGAGCGGGCCCGCGGCGTGGGCGGCACCCTGCGGATCGACAGCCCGGACGGGGGCGGCAGTCGGGTGGTCTGGCGAGCGCCGCTCTCCGCTGACCTCACCGGATAACCGTCGGCTGCGCTGTCAGGGCCTGCCCGAGCCCGTGGGGGCTGGCCGTGCGCCGTTCGCGGGCCCTAGCCGGTGAGCCGCAAGCCCGTGACCAGGTTCGGCTTTATGCGCAACGCCGCATCCTTGACTGGGCGTTCCGCCCAGGGGCGCAGACGGGCGGCGAAGCGCGCGAGTTCGCGGTCGTCGGTGATCCGGTGGGCGTATCCGGTGACCACGACGCTCCAGCCGATGTGGGTGTCGGGGTCGATGACGTCCGCCTCGTAGGCCACCACGACATCGGTTGCATGGGTGGCCGTCACGATGGAGGCGAGCGTGGCGCCGTCGGGCATCCGGACGATGATGTCCTCACCGTCCATGAGGTGGTTGACCGGACGATGGCCGGGAGGGCCTGGTGCGTGAAGACGATGCGCCCGAGCGAGACACTGCCGAGCCGGCGCAGAGCCTCGGTCCTGTCGAGCTGCCCGATCCGTCGGGGTGCCGAGCCATCGCCTCACGGTGGCCGGCCACCGCTCCTCGTATGGCTTCGTCCTTCATGGTGCCCGCCTTCTGTGCCAGTCCCGGTTCAGAGCCACTTCGCTGTCTTCCGCCAGCGTGTTCCGGTACTCGCTGCCGCGATAGGGCCGAACGGGCCTCTCCAGCAGGCCGGTTGCCCGCCGCAGTCGACAGCCCCGCGTCTCTCCGGCCTGATCAGGCGAAGGAGCAGGGCACGGTGCGATCCACCCCCAGAGCGCGGCTGACACGGGCGGGAAACCGCTGGATGCGGCACAGACTCAGGCGGACACCAGCCGCCGCACAGCGACGGTGCGTGCGGAGGAGGAGCGCGACGCCAGAACTGTCACAGAAAGTGACAGCCGCCAGGTCGAGAACCAGTTCGCGCTCCGCGTCCCGCGTGACGTGAGCCAACGCCGACTCGATGTGGGCGACGGCGTACAGGTCGAGTTCCCCGGCCATGGCGACGGCCGTCGTGCTGTGGTCCAGTGGTGCTATTGCCCCGGCTGTGCCGGCGGAGCAAGCCCACCAGAACGCCCTTGTGGGCGGCAGGTCCGCCGGGCCCCTCCCGCAGGGCCGAAGGTCCCTGTGTCTGCGCTGTTCCGTCGCCGCGGTACCCATGGCCGGATACATGCGACATGCGGGCGCTTCACATACGCCGTGCTACCCCGCTCGGGGTGGCCCCAGGGAGCGGTGCGTGGGGCTCCACAGCAGCGGGCTACCGACGTGGACGGGGCCTGCCCGGAAGAGGTGAGGGCCATCCGGCCCTGGCCGAAGGGCCCGGTGAAGCGGCACGACGCTGACGCATCCGCCTTCGGGGCGGACGTTTCGGCGAACACGGAGAGTGTGATGACGGACAGCAGCGGCCTCACCGAGAAGGAGCCGGTCAGGGTCTTCCTCCTCGACGACCATGAGGTGGTGCGTCGCGGCGTCCACGACCTGCTGGACGCCGAGCCCGACCTGACCGTCGTCGGGGAAGCGGGTACGGCCGAACAGGCGCTGGTGCGCGTCCCCGCACTGCGGCCGCAGGTCGCCGTCCTCGACGTGCGCCTGCTGGACGGGGACGGCGTGAGCGTGTGCCGCGAGCTGCGCTCCCGCATGCCCGACCCTGGCCTGCCTGATGCTGACGTCGTTCGACGACGAGGAGGCCTTGCTCGACGCGATCATGGCCGGTGCGTCCGGCTATGTCCTCAAGCAGATCACCGGCACCGACCTGGTCAATGCCGTGCGCCCCGTCGCCTCCGGCCAGTCCATGCTGGACCCCGGCGCCACGGCACGGGTGATGGCCCGGCTTCGTGGCGGGTCCTCGCAGGAGGAACGGCCTCAGGGCTTGCCCGGACTGACCGATCGGGAGCGGGAGATCCTCGCCCTCGTCGGAGAGGGTCTGACGAACCGGGAGATCGGCACACGGTTGTACCTGGCCGAGAAGACGGTCAAGAACAACATCTCCCGGCTGCTCGCCAAGCTGGGTGTGGAACGCCGGGTGCAGGCCGCCGTCATCGCCACCCAGGCGCTGGCCGCCCAGGCCGATCAGGGGGACCCGGCGGGAGGCGGCGGGCGCCCGCGGTCCCGGTAGAGGTTGATGGTCTGTATCGCCGCTCGGAGGCTTTCTAGCCCGGGCCACCGCGCCGGTCGTCGGCGCCATGAAGAACCAGGCGGAACGATCCGCCTTCTGCGGGCAGGCGACCCGCCGTGGGCATGCGCACCTGCTGAGCTCGTCTCGCAGGTGAGCTTCACCCTCATCCAGGCAGGTTTCGACGTACCGGAAGGCTCTTGCCGCCGCCAAGGACCCCCGACGCGGGTGCCTTGGGGTTGCGGTGGCCAAGGCGGCCGTGGGCGCTCTGGCCACTTGGACGGCCTCCGCCGGGTTCACCTCGCCGGCCCGTGAGCAGGCCGGCTGCGCGGTGAGCAGCGACAGCATGAAGGCGGTCGTGCAGGCTGCGGTAGCAGGAGTGCTGGTTCAGCTCGGGCACACCGTGACGGAGACACCCGACGGCGCTGATCTGGTGGTCATTGCCGACGGGTGCGGCGGGCAAGGGGGCCCGGTTGCCGCTGCCGGGCTGCCGGTGCCGCCCTCGTGGCGGGGACCGACCGCGTGGTGCGCCCCCGCTACGAAAGTCCTCAGCCGTGGGGTATGACCGCGACGGGGCAGGGACCGTGGTGCAGTGCCGCGTGGGCGACCGACCCGATGCGGGTACCGACGGGCGCGCGGCGCGTCCGTCGGCCGACCACGAGCATCTGCGCGTTCGCCACGACCGAGAGCAATACTTGGCCGGCGCTGCCGATCTCGACGTGCTCGGTCACCGGGACGGCGGGGTACCTCGCCCGCCATGGGGCGAGTGCTTCCGCCAGAGCCTTTTTCTCGAAGGACTCCAGTCCTCCCGCCTCGTCCGCCAAGCGCATCGAACCGGGACTGTATGCGTAGAGCGACGGCAGGCTCCAGGCCCGTACCGCACGCAGAGCCGCGCCGCGTGCGGCCGCTTCCTCGAAGGCGAAGCCGAGCACCGAGCCGCTCTCCTCCGGTGTGCCCTGCTGGCCCACGAGGATCTCGCCGTCCTGCGCCGGGGTTCGTCCGTCCTGGGAGCGCACCGAGACGACGGGCCGCTCGGCGGCGGCGATCACCTGCTGTCCGTAGGAGCCGAGGAGGAAGCCGACGAGCGCCCCGTGCCCCCGCGAACCCAGCACCAGCATCTCGGAGGCCTCGGCCTCCCTCAGCAGCGTGGCGACCGCGGTGTCGTGGACCACTTCCGAGGTGACCTTGAGGGCCGGGTAACGGCCGGCGACGCGTGTCTCCGCTTCACGGAGCACGGTGCGGGCGGACTCGGCCTGGGCGTCCCGGTCCTGGACGACGGGGACGTCAAGCGGCTGCCACAGCCAGGCGTGCACGATGCGCAGCGGCATCCCGCGCAGCGCGACCCCTCGTCCGCCGCCCAGTCGGCCGCCGCCAAGCTCTCCGCGGAGCCGTCCACTCCTACAGTGATGGCGCTGGTCATGGGGATGCCTCCATACGGCTCGACGGGCACGGCCGCGGCGGCCGTCCCTCTTCTCTCGTCAAGCATCCGGGAGGAGGCGGCCATCCGCCGAGGGCCGGTCGGCCCTGAGTCCCGGCCACCCGGCCCCCAAGCGGCCGTAAACCCGGCGATCATGAGCGGCCGTGAGGCCCCTTGGCCCGTGAGCGGGACCTCCGGCCCCCTGTGGGGATCACACCCCAACCGACCACTGAAGTCGTTGAAGGCACCCCCGAAACAAGCCACACCCGGCCCCCCAGGGCCGCCCACCCTACGGAGTCCCCGATGTTCCCGCACCGTCACCGTCGGCCACGACCGATCCCGGGAAAGCGTTGCCGCCACGGAGTGGGCCGCCCAAGAGGCCCTGCGCCGCGCGGTGCCTCTGCGCCTGCTGCAGGTATGGAGTGTCGATGACCCGCGCACACGTCTCGTCGATCCCGCAACGGCTCGTGGGTGGGGTGAGCGCACTCTGGCCACCGCCGAAAGACGGCTGCGGCGGCGCCATCCCGGCCTGAACGTCGAGACGGCATGGGTGAGCGGAGACCCGGTCGAGGTGTTGTGCGCTGCTGTCGGCGAAGCGGACCTGCTGGTGCTCGGCTCCCGCGGGCTGGGCGGGGTGGCCGGCTTCCTCGCCGGGTCCGTCTCGCTGGCCGTGCTCGCCCGCACCCAGCGGCCCGTCGTTCTTGTCCGCCCATCCAGTCCCTCAGAGCTCGAGGAGGACCGGTCAGGCGGACAGATCGTGCTCGGACTTGACGTGTTGGCCCCCAGCGACGAGTTGCTCGCCTTCGGCTTCGCCGCCGCCGACCGGTACGAATGCGATCTGCGCGTGGTGCACAGCTGGGCCCTGCCGGCGGTATACGGGCCGGACATGGGCGGTGCACTGCCCATGCTCATGACGGAGGTCGCCGAAGACGCACGCAGGTCGCTCGACGAGACGCTGGCTGCCTGGCCCCTGAAGTTCCCTGGCGTACCCGTGGTGCGCGACTGCCGTCAGGGCCGTCCGGCGGAGCACCTGACGGAGTTGTCGCACGACGCCCGGCTCGTCGTCGTCGGCCGCAAGGTGCGCCATGGACGGTTCGGCACCCACATCGGGGCCGTCACCCATGCAGTTCTGCATCACTCAACGGCCCCGGTCGCGGTCGTGCCGCACGACTGACCCCGCCCGACGGCCGAGCAGGCGCAAGGGGCGCTGACGCAGGCCCGGCCGCCCAGAACCGAGCACGCCACTGGAGGTGTCGTTCCGGTTGGGTGTGACGGCATGTCCGATCGGGGCGGGGAGGCAGGGTGGCGCAGCAGTTCGGGTACGAGGGCTGACCGAGCAGGAGGGGAAGGAGCTGCAGCGGACTGCCCGCCGCGGCATCACGTTCCGGCGCACCAAGACGTGGGGCGCTCTCGTGGCTGTCAGGGTCGGCAATCCGGTGCCGATGTCCAAACTGCCGCACTCCTCAGCCGGCGGTCAGGAAACGGACCGCGCGGCCGAGGAAGTCGCGGTCCGCGCGGGCCACTTCTCGGATCACCGGGAACATCGTGCAGACCTCGTCACCGACCTGCTGGTCGACTTCGTAGTGGTCTTTCCCGCCAATCCGGTAGTCCCACACCCGTGCGTTGTGCGCGACCCGGTATTCAACGCCTCACTCCCCATCCGACGGAATCGGTTGTTCCGCGGGGTCTTGTGCCGCCGCGGGCCGGGGTCCGCAGAGCCTGCCATCCATCTCTTCCGATGTCGTAGGGCTCGTGCGGAACGCTTTTGCTCAGCGGGGCCTCTCACTACCTGTACAGCCGTACAGCTGTACCCCTGAGAGGAGTTGTCCCAGTTGATGCGTCGCGTTCGTGTACTGCTGCTGACCGCCTTGGCGCTGGTCATGGGCTCGGTGATGTCGTCCGCTCCGGCCTCGGCCGTCATCGGCGGGTCGAAGAGCACCTACGGCCCATGGGCGGTGCGCATGCTCGTTGACGGCAAACCGGCGTGTACGGGGACAGCCGTCGCCCGCCAGTGGATTCTCACCGCCTCCCACTGCTTCTACGAGCAGGCGCTGCCGGTCGCCGACAAGCGGATCTCCTTCCGGGTGGGCAACCTCGACATGCGCAGGGGCACCAAGGTCCGCCCCATACCCGGCAAGCGCGTGGGCAGCGCACACGCCGACATGATGCTCGTCAAGGTCCCTCCGATGAATATCCCCACGGCACGCCTGTCCTCGGTCGGCGTCCATCGCGGCCAGGCCGTGCGGCAGTACGGGTGGGGCGCCACCTGCACGACGGACGAGAGCGCCTGCCAGTCTCCCGTCCTCAAGCAGTCGGACCTGAAGGTCGTACGGCCGAACGACCCCCTGTGCGCGGGTCACACCGCACCGGGCGGCCCCGACTTCTGCATGAAGAAGGTGAAGGGCATTCCCGCTGGGGGCGACTCCGGCGGTCCGGTGATGACCGTCGGCCCGCGCGGCACCGAAACCCTCATCGGCGTCTTCAACGGCTCCGACCGGGAGAAGAGCGCCGAGGCCGGAGAGGTCTCCCAGCAGCTGCGCTGGATTCGCTCCGTCATTCGGCGGTAGCAGCCGGCGCAGCTGAGCTGTCACGGCTGGGCGGGTCGCGGTTACCTCGTGACGTGCTTGAGCATCTCCCGTCCTGCTCAGCTGGTGCCGCCCGGCTGTGACTCCCTGGCCCCCCAGGACGCCGCCGCACTGAACCGCCCAGGCTCGGCACTCGCCGACAGCCATCGGGGGTCCCGTCCCTGCTCCCGGTCCATTCCACCAGTTCCCACTGTTACGGCCCCTGTCGCCTATGCAGCGGCTACCAAGATCCGGACCAGCTCCGGACCAGCCTCCGTGTGGGAGGTTCAAGGAGCATCGTTTTACCAGGTCAGCCAGGGTGCAACTGCTGTATACCTAGCAGACGAAGAACCCGCTGACCTACGATGCTGTGCCGCCAGAGCCGAGTTCCGCTTTTCGACGCTCTATTCCTTGACAAGGGCACACGTAGCCCCAGCCCCATCTCCACTTTGACCGCGCGACGGAGCCCCGGCAGGCACTGGTCAGCGAACAGCCACGCCATCGTCCACGAGTCGGCGGGCGTCACCCATCGCCCTAGGTCAGCGCACCCGTCCCCGCGGTTTCAGGGCTACCGGCGGCAGTTCCGGTGCGGGCAGCGCGGGGCCGTCGTACCCCTTCACCTCACCGAAGCGGGAGCCCGTCATCCAGTCCTTGCGCGCCTGCTCGATGTCTGCCTGCGTGCGGCCGACGAAGTTCCACCACATCACCAGCTCCTCCTCGAACGGCTCGCCGCCCAGGAGCATCAGGGATGATTCCGACTCGGCGCGCAGCGGGAGTTCGGTGCGGCCGCAGCCCAGGTAGAGCATGGAGCCGGGGAGCACCGGGACGCCGTCGACGTGGCACTCGCCGGACATGGAAAGGACCGCGTACTCGAAGTCCGGCTCCAGGGGGAGGCGTACGTCCGCGCCACGGGCCAGCGTCAGGTCCGCGCCGGTGATCGGGGTGTACGTCGTGCCGGGCGAGGCGGCCCCGTCGAGGCTTCCGAGGATCAGGGTCGCGGTCAGGCCGGGGGCCGTGATCCGCGGCAGCTCCGCGTGGTGCTCGAAGTGGGGGGCCGTGTGGCGGTCGGTGTCGGGGAGCGCGACCCACAGCTGTGCGCCGTGCAGGAAGCGGGCGTGGGCCCGCGGGCTCTCCTCGGAGTGCGAGATGGCGCGGCCCGAGGTCATCAGGCCCAGCTCGCGCGGGCGGATGGTCTGGAGGCTGCCGGTGGAGTCGCGGTGCAGGACCTCGCCCTCGTGCAGCCAGCTGACCGTCTGCAGGCCCATGTGCGGATGGGGCGGCACCTGCATGCCGGGCTCGTCCGCGATGTCGTCGGGGCCGTAGTGATCGACGAAGCACCACGCGCCGACCATGCGGCGCCCCAGGTTGGGCAGCAGGCGGCGGACCTCGGTGGACTCGCCGAGCTTGACCCGACGGGGGCTGAGGAGTTCCCGTACCGGTTCCGCGACGACAAAACCCCGGCCGCCGCACCTGCTCGGCACCGCCTCGCGATCAAGATTGCTCATGCCGCCCAACCTAGCCCTGTGGCCGCCGCACGTCAGTCATCCGTCAGGAGCCACCATCCGTCAGGAGCCATCCGCCCGTCACCCGGGCCGTTAGTGGAATACTCAACCATACGGCTTCGTTGCAGCGTCCGAAGGAGGCAGACAATGGAGATGACCTACTACGACCACGGGACCGCGGCGGAGCGCTGGGAGCGTGCGGGGCAGTTCTTCGAGGCCAAGGAGTACACGACGGCCGCGGGCATCCTCGCCGCCCTGGCCGACGAGGTGCCCGAGCAGGTCGCCCCGCGTCTGCTGCTCGCCCGCGCCTACTACCACTCGGCGCAACTGCTGCGTGCGGAAGCCGAGTTGCGGAGGGTGCTCGAACTCGACCCGGTCGAGAGCTACGCCCGGCTGATGCTGGGGCGCACGCTGGAGCGGCAGGGCCGGGCGGCCGACGCGGCCCCGCACCTGCGGATGGCCGCGGCGCTGGGCGGAGACTTCGGCCGCCGTTCCTGACAGCAGCCTCGCCCTTGCGGCACGCCGTTCCTGGCAGCACCCCTTCCCACCAGTACTCCGCCCGGCAAGGCCCCCCACCCCCCGCGTATCGTCGTCGTCACGGCAGGCGCCACGGCCGCCACGACCGCGGCGGCGACGACCGCGAGGAGTACGACCGTGATGCGGAAGATCATCTGGATGATGTCGGTCTCCCTGGACGGCTTCATGGAAGGGCCGAACCACGAACTCGACTGGCACCTCGTGGACGACGAGGTGCATCGCCACTTCAATGACAAGGTCCGCGTGATGGGCGGCATCCTGCACGGCCGCGTCACCTGGGAACTCATGGCCGAGTACTGGCCCACCGCCGACCAGGACCCGGCGAGCGGCGACATCGAGGTGGACTACGCCGGGATCTGGCGCGACATGCCCAAGTACGTGTTCTCCCGCACCCTGCGCGAGGCCGGCTGGAACACCACGATCCTGCGCGAGGTGGTGCCCGAGGAGATCCGGGCCCTCAAGGAGCAGGCTGACGGGGACCTCGTCATCAGCGGCGCCGACCTGGCCGCGTCCTTCCTGCGGCTGGGCCTGATCGGCGAGATCCACACCTACGTCCACCCCGTCGTGATCGGCCGCGGCAAGCCCATGTTCCGGGCACCGGACGTGCGTGCCGGCCTCCGGCTCGCCGGGACCCACACCTTCGGCAATGGAGTCGTGCAGCTCCGTCATGAGGTCATGGGTCATGAGGTCGTGCGGTCGTGAGGTCGTGCGGTCGTGAGGTCTTTTGGGCGTGAGGGCGGCCACTGAAACTAATGCGCATTAGCTCTGTCTCGGCCTAGCCATTCGCCGCAGGCCCCCGTAAGAATTGCGGCGACTTCGATCAGGGGAGAGATGAGCATGAAGAGGCGCAGCGTCCTGCTCGCGGCACTGGCTCTCACGGCCGCGTCGGGCGGTACGGCGATGGCGGCGGGGAAACCGTCCGCGGCGGGCAGACGCGTGGTCGTCTATTACCAGACGCAGTACACGAACGGCACGTACGTGTCACCGCTCGCGCTCACCGAGCGCCGCACCGGCGTCACGGACGTGCTGGTAGCCGCGGTGCACCTCAACGACCTCAACGGCCCATACGCGCCGGTGCACTTGAACGACGACCCGCCGAGCGCCGCCAAGTACGACTGGATGTGGCGGGACCTGAAGACCCTGCGCGGCCAGGGCGTGCACGTGCTGGCGATGGTCGGTGGCGCGGCGCCCGGCAGCTTCACCCGGCTCGACGAGGAATTCGACACGTATTACCCGCTGCTGCGGGACTTCATTCGGCGGTACGAACTCGACGGCGTCGACCTCGACGTGGAAGAGCAGATGTCGCTGGTTGGTATCGAGCGGGTCATCAGTGCGCTGCGCGCAGACTTCGGCGCCGGTTTCATCATCACGCTCGCGCCGGTGGCCAGTGCGCTCAGCGGCGGCGGAAATCTCTCCGGCTTCGACTACGACGCCCTTTACCGCAGCCGGGGCGGTGACATCGCGTGGTTCAACGCGCAGTTCTACAACGGCTGGGGCCGCGTGCACTCCACGGCCGATTACGACGCCATCATCGCCCGCGGCCTGATTCCCGCCTCGAAGGTGGTCGCCGGAACGCTCACGTCACCGGACAACGGCGGCAGCGGCTATGTCGGCATGACGACGCTGAAGTCCACGATCGGCGCCCTCGCCTCGAAGTACCCGGGCTTCGGCGGGGTGGCCGGCTGGGAGTACTTCAACTCCCGACCCGGCGGCACGGCCGCGCCCTGGAAGTGGGCGGCGGAGGTCTCCTCGGCGCTGAAGATCCGCCCCTGACAGGCTGCGTCGCGTGGACTGCCCTCCCCCCCCCGGCAGTCGAAGCGCGCGTCACAGCCACAGGGCCTCGGCGACGGCCACCCCCAAGAAGGCCGCGCCGAGGCCCGCGGCGACGCTGCCGAGCGCGTTCGCCGCCGCGGAGAACCGTGCCCCGCCCTCGGCGAGCCGCAGCGTCTCGTACGAGAAGGTCGAGTACGTGGTGAGGGCCCCGCACAGGCCGGTGCCGAGGAACAGTTGCGTGGAGGTGGCGGCGGCGCCCGCCGCGGTGGCCCCTGCGAGTACGCCGAGGACCAGGCTGCCCACGACGTTGACGGTGAAGGTGCCCCACGGGAAGAGGGTGCCGGTGCGGCTCTGCACGGCGCGGTCGGTCAGGTAGCGCAGCGGGGCGCCGATCATCGCCCCGGCGATCACGAACAGCCAGTTCACCGGGCCTCCCCCCGTCCCATGGCCAGCCAGTTCACCGGGCCTCCCCCTGGAGAGCGGCCGGTGCGTGTGGCCTCGTCATGACCGCCTCCACCCCACCAGGCGGCGCGTGGTCCACGCCGCGCCCCACACCGCCGCCAGCGCCGCGAGCAGCGTCAGGGCCAGATAGGCCAGCCCCGTACGGGCGTGGCCGCCGCTCACGAGTCGCTGGATGTCCACCGCGTACGTCGAGAAGGTGGTGAAGCCGCCGAGCACGCCCGTGCCGAAGAACGGCCGCACCAGGCGGTGTGCCGCCCACACCTCGGTGATCAGCACCATGAAGACGCCGATCACCGCGCATCCCACCGCGTTGACCGCGAACGTCGACCAGGGGAAGCCGTCGGCGGCCACGGGCCACAGGAGAGACGCGCCGTAACGCGCCGATGCCCCGAGCGCGCCGCCCACCGCCACCGCGGCGATGACCGGGCCCTGCTCCCGCGTCGGCGCGTACCGAGGCCGCCGTGCGGGGGTGGAGAGGTCGGGGTCGGCATCCGCGGGTTCGTCGACCGCTCCGGACCGCTGGGCTTCCATGGGCATCGCCTCCTACTCGCGTCGCCCGTCGCCGGACGCACTCGCTCGCAAGTAGGGACCGTCGGCGGCATCCTTCGCCGCGGTTCGGGTACGGCGGGCCCCACCGCCGCGCGGCGCCCAGGAGGCCGGGCGGGCCTATGCCCCGGGAAGATCACCGCTCACACCAGGTTAACCGCCCGGGCGGGACGCCGCGTCGCCGGGCGCGCGGTCCTCTGCCGGGGCAGGACAGCCACGACGACAACCGCGCCCCCGTAGGAGACATCCGCCCGGACCAGGGGCACACCCGCCCCGACTCGGTCGCGACTGAAGGTCATCATCCGCGCGACCGCCCCCTACACGTCCTGGCCCGGTCCGCCCGCGCATAAGTGTGTGCAGAGCAGCTCGTCAACTCCCGCCCCCCACGCGGCCCCCGCCGCGATCGCCGGGGCGCGGGGGCTGCCGGGCGGTGGGTGGTGACACCTCAGGCGGCCACGCCGTCGCGTCCAGGAGACCGAGTACGTAGGCCCGGGCCACCAGCGCCGTCCGGTTCTGGACCCGCAGCCGGCGGCACAACCGGGTCAGGTGGTAGTTGACGCCGTCGACGCCGATCCCGACGGCGCGCGCCACGACCGCCGTCGTGGAGCCGCCCGCGACGAGCCGCAGGATGCGGGCCTCTTGCGCGCTGAGCGCCGGATGCGCGGAGTCCGCCTCGCCGGGACGCGTCGCGCCGCCCGGCCCGGACGGCCGCGGGGCCCGCTCCTGCGCCACGCGCAACGTCACCAACAGGGGCGGTGTCTGCTCCAGCGGGTCGGTGACCGGTTCCACGGTCACCTGGCCGTGGCGGACCTCGTCCCCGGCGGTCCAGCTCACCTCCACCGGGTAGCGGGACCTGCGGCCGGAGCGCATGGCCTCGTCGAGTTTGCGGAGCTGTTTCCTGTTGGTGGGCGTGAGCAGGTCGAGCAGCATGCGGTTGGCGACCCGGCCCGGCCGGAGGCCGAGCGCCGCGGCGAAGGGCGGGTTGGCGACCGAGACCAGTCCTTCGCCGCTGCTGATGGCGGTCGGCGCCGGGGAGCGGTCGAGCAGGCTCAGGAACCTGCCCCGCCACACCGCCGCGTCCGCCACCTTCGGCCTGTCCGGGTCCACCGCGTCACCGCCGCCCGGCCCATCCGCGCCCGGCCCACCGGCTGTTCGGGTCACGCCCCGTCTCCTCTCCGTCCTTTCCCCCTCACACATGTCACCCCGGTCCGCGCAAGCGGCGGCGCGGAAAAGCCCCCTACAAGATTATGTAGTTCTCGCGGCGGGCGGACGTCGGGGGCGCGGCACGGTGGAGTGCGCGTCCAGCACGTCGGGCGCGACTCCCCCACGTCCTTGGGAAGAGGCACTGGCCATGAGCGAATCCCCCACTGTCGAGGTCCACGGCCCCCGGAACGCCCCGGACCCCGCGTACCCCGCACCGCCCACCGTCGACATCACGGCAACGGGACTGAGCAGCACCCCCGTTCAGCAGGCCGTGGAGCTGGCGCGCCGGTACGGCCCGCTCTACGTCCGCCGCTACCACGGCCGGGACAGCCTCTGGGCCTCCTCCCTGGAGCTGGTCGAGGAACTCTCCGACGAGACGCGCTTCGCCAAGGGGGTCGGTCCGGCGCTGGAGAACGTCCGCGGCATCGCGGGCGACGGCCTGTTCACGGCGTACGACGACGAGCCCAACTGGGCGAAGGCGCACGACATCCTGCTGCCCGCCTTCGCCATGAACTCGATGCGTACGTACCACCCGCACATGCTGCGGGTCGCCCGGCGCCTCATCGCCTCCTGGGACGGCCGGTTCGCGCCGGGCGCGGCGCGGTCCGCTCCGGTGGAGGTGTCGGAGGACATGACGAGGATGACCCTGGACACCATCGGCCTGTCCGGCTTCGGCTACGACTTCGACTCCTTCGCCCGTACCGATCCGCATCCCTTCGTCGAGGCGCTCGTACGCTCGCTCGGGCACAGTCAGGCGAAGCTGGCCCGGACGCCCGGCGGCGACTACGCCGCCGAGGACGCGGAGTTCGCCGCCGACGCCGCCTTCCTGGCCGAGGTGGTCGACGAGGTCATCGAGAGCCGCAAGGCGGCGGGCGACACCGCCACCGACGACCTGCTCGGTCTGATGCTGAACTCCCCGCACCCGGGCAGCGGAGAGGTGCTGGACGAGGCCAACATCCGCAACCAGGTCATCACCTTCCTGATCGCCGGGCACGAGACCACCTCGGGCACGCTCTCCTTCGCCCTTTACCACCTCCTGAAGAACCCGGCGGCCCTGCACCGCGCGCAGGCCGAGGTGGACGCCTTGTGGGGCGACACCCCCGATCCCGAGCCGTCGTACGAAGACGTGGGCCGCCTGCGGTACGTCCGTCAGGTGCTCAACGAGACGCTGCGGCTCTGGCCGACCGCGCCCGCGTTCCAGCGCCGCGCGCTCGCCGACACGGTGCTCGGCGGGCGCCATCCGATGAAGGCCGGCGAGTTCGCGGTGGTGCTCACGCCGATGCTGCACCGCGACCCGGTGTGGGGCGACAACGTCGAGGAGTTCGACCCCGAACGCTTCGCCCCCGAGGCCGAGGCGGCGCGCTCCCCGCACGCGTACAAGCCGTTCGGAACCGGTGAACGCGCCTGCATCGGGCGGCAGTTCGCGCTGCACGAGGCCACGATGCTGCTCGGCATGCTCATCCACCGTTACCGGTTCATCGACCACTGCGGCTACGAGCTGAAGGTCAAGGAGACCCTCACCCTCAAGCCCGACGGCTTCACGATGGCCCTCGCCGCACGCACCCCCGAGGACCGCGCGCGGAGCCGGTCCGCCCTGCGCGAGCTGGTCTCCCTCACCGGCACGGATGGTTCGGCGGGTGCGGCGGACCGTCCCGCCGACGGGCTGCCGGCCCGGGTCACGGCGGGCACCGCGCTGACCGTGCTGCACGGTTCCAACTTCGGGACCTGTCGCGCGTACGCGGAGCAGCTCGGCGAGCACGCCGCCGACCTCGGCTTCGACGTGCGCGTCGCGCCTTTGGACGAAGCCGTCGGCGCCCTGCCCACCGACACGCCGGTGGTGATCGTCGCCGCCTCCTACAACGGCCAACCGACCGACGACGCCCACGCGTTCGTGTCCTGGCTGACGGACGCGGCACCGGACGCGGCCGTCGGCGTGCGGTACGCGGTTCTGGGTGTCGGGGACCGCAATTGGGCGGCGACCTATCAGCGGGTGCCCACCCTCATCGACGACGCGCTGGCCGCGTCGGGGGCGACCCGGCTCCTAAAGCGCGCGGAGGCCGACGCCTCCGGTGACCTGACCGGTGCGGTACGGCACTTCGCCACGGAGCTGCGGGACACGCTGCTGCGGCGGTACGGCGACCCGGAGAGCGTCGGAGCAGCGGACGCCGCGGCCACCGCCCCGGCCTGCGCGTACGACGTCGTGGAGGTCACCGGTGGGCCGCTGGACGCGCTGGCCGCCCGGCACGGCACAGCGGCGATGACGGTCGTGGAGAGCACCGACCTCGTCGACGGGACGCACCCGCTCGCCCGCCCGAAGCGGTTCCTGCGCGTCGCGCTCCCCGACGGCGTGACCTACCGCACCGGGGACCATCTGACCGTGCTCCCCGCCAACCGTCCGGAGGCGGTCGAGCGCGCGGCGGCCGTGCTGGGGGTCGACCTGGACGCGGTCCTGAATGTCCGGGCGCACCGGCCAAGCCGGGCCACCCTGCCGCTCGACCGTCCGATCCCCGTACGTGAACTCCTCGCCCGCTACGTGGAGTTGGGCGACGCACCGACCCAGGCGCAGGTCGCGCTGCTCGCCGAGCACAACCCGTGCCCGCCCGAACGGATCTCCCTGGAGCAACTGGCCGCCGACCCCATGGCGTTGGCGGCCCGGCAGGGTGGTCTGCTCGATCTGATCGAGGACCACCCGGCGCTGCGCGGGATGCTGCCGTGGCCCGTGCTGCTCGAACTGCTGCCGCCCATCAGGACCCGCCACTACTCGATCTCGTCGTCGCCCGCCATGTCACCGGGCCACGCCGACCTGATGGTCTCCCTCCTGTCGGCCCCGGACCGCTCCGGTCGCGGCACCTTCCGCGGCACGGGCTCCTCGTACCTGTACGGTCTGCGGCCCGGTGACACCCTGCACGCGCGCGTGCAGCCCTGTCGGGACGCCTTCCGCCTGCCCGGCGACGGGCGGACGCCGGTCATCATGGTCGGCGCGGGCACGGGCCTCGCGCCGTTCCGCGGGGCGATCGCCGACCGCCTGCACCGGCTGCGTGGCGGCGCTCAACTGCCTCCCGCTCTCTGCTACTTCGGCTGTGACCATCCTGACGCCGACTATCTGCACCGCGCGGAGCTGGAGGAGGCGGAGCGCGCGGGCGCGGTGTCCATGCGGCCCGCGTTCTCCAAGACCCCCGAGGGCGACCTGCGCTACGTACAGCACCGGATCGCGGCCGAGGCCGAGGAGGTCTGGCGCCTGCTGGAGGCCGGGGCGACGGTGCGTGTCTGCGGTGACGGCTCCCGGATGGCCCCCGGCGTGCGCCAGGCGTTCCAGCGCATCCGTACGAAGTGCGAGGGAGGCGACGCCGCGGCGGCCGAGGCCTGGTGGCAGGGTCTGGTCGCCGCGGGCCGCTACGTCGAGGACGTCTACGCGAGCACTCCCGTCACTTCCGCGAGGTGATCCGGGCGGTCAGGAGGTTCGGGTCCTCGTCGGTGAAGTAGGCGCCGCTGGTGACGTACGCCTTGGAGCCGCGTACGGCGAGGGACGTCGGGTTCTGGAGGCCGTCGGCGGCGGTGAGCACGGTGGTGTGCCGGCCGTCCGGCCGGACCAGGGCGACTTCGTTGTCCGCGTTGATCGCGGCAAGCAGGGTGTCGCCGCGGCCGGTGAACGCGAAGTCGTCGATGTCGACGAGCCCGGTGGCCCGGACCTCCACCGGGCCCGCGGCGCCGTGGCGCGCGATCGGGATGCGCAGGACGGTGCCCTTGTCCAGATTGGTGACCCAGGCCGCGCCGTGATGGATCTTCACGCCGTTGGCTCCCAGGAAGCCGGTGCGCGCCAGCTCGGGGGCGGTGGCCCACCGGGTGGGAGTGCCGCCGCGGGTGGGCACGCGCCAGACCGTGCCCAGCACGGAGTCGGTGGCGTACAGCTGTCCGTCGCGCGCGTCGAGGGCCAGGCCGTTGGGCAGGCCCTCGGGCGGCAGCGCGGCGATGCGCTGCGGGGTGCCGCCCGGGCGCAGGCGCCACACGCCGGTCAGGTCGCGGCTGCCGGTGGCGTAGAGGACGTACAGCGTTCCGTCGTCCGCGCGGACGATCCCGCCGAGGAACGGCGAGGTCAGGACGGGGGTGCTGCTGCCGTCCTGGGGTTTCGGCAGGGTGGCGAGGACGCGCGCCCGGCCGTCGGGGCCGATGCGGGCGACCTGGCGGCTGAAGGCGAACGTGACGTAGGCGGTGCCGCCCGGCCCGAGGGTGATGTTCTCCGGGCGCTGTCCGTCGGCCTTGTCCAGGTGCGCCACGACGCGCACGTGGGACACCGGCGGCCTCGGGGGATGCGCCGCGTGGGCGTGGCCGACGACCGCGGTCAGGGCGACGGCGGTGACGACCGCCGTGGTGAGGAGGTGGCGCCGCCGTGGCAGCGGGGTGGGACTCGGCATGCTCTGTGCTCTTCTCTGTGGCCGGCCGGGGCTGCTCGCCCGTCCGGTGACGGGGAGGGCCGCGCTCACCGACCGGGGCGGACCGCGCGGGAGGCGCGCAGGATGAGGTCGGTGACGGGGCCGGGGTCGCTCACGGACACGGCGTGGGGCGCGCGGACCGCCACGGTGCGGGCGCGGGCGCGGCGGGCCATCCACCGCTCGGCGGCCGGCGGGATGTTGCGGTCCTCGGTGGCCACGAGGTACCAGCTCGGGATCTTCTTCCACGCCGCGGCGGTGGCCGGTTCCTGGAGCGCGGCGAGGGTGATCGGGCGCTGTCCCGCGGCCATGACCTGCGCGGTCTTGGTGGGCACCCCGGCCGCGAACTGCTCGCGGAACAGTTCCTTCTTGATGACCAGCTCCGTGCCCTGACCGCCCGAGGGCAGCGGGTAGGACTGGGGGGCGGTGGCCTGCCCGAGTGTGCTTCCGGGGTACTTGTCGGTGAGGCCGAGCGCGCTCTCGCCTACGTCGGGGACGAAGGCGGCGATGTAGACGAGCGCCTTGACGTGCGGGGCGTCGGCGGCGGCCTGGCTGATGACGGCGCCGCCGTAGGAGTGTCCGACGAGGACGACCGGCCCGGACACGCTGTCGATGACGCTGCGGATGTAGGCGGCGTCGCTGGTCAGCCCGCGCAGCGGGAGCGCCGGGGCGAGGACGCGGTGGCCGTCGCGCTGGAGGCGCCGCACGACGCCGCTCCAGCTGGAGGCGTCGGCGAACGCGCCGTGGATCAGGACGACGGTGGGTCTGACCGGCCGCCACCGCGGCTCGACGGGACGGGCGGCCGCGGCGGCGACACCGGTGGTGCCGAGGGCGGCGGCACCGGCGAGGAGGGAGGCGGTCACCGTGCGGCGGGAGAGGGGTGCGTTCATCGTTCGCTTTCTGCGGAGTGGAGGTGGGCGGGGGCCTGCCGGGTCAGCGGGAGGTGGCCTCGACGGCCTGCTCGATCAGCTCGACGACGCGCCGGGGGTGGGACAGCATCACCAGGTGCGAGGAGTCGACCTCGACGGTGGTCATGCCGGCTCGCCGGTAGCCGTAGCGCTCCACGTCGGGGTTGATGGTGCGGTCGGACGAGGCGACCAGGCCCCAGGAGGGCTTCGTCCGCCAGGCCGCGACCGGTGCCGCCTCGCCGAACGCCTGGGCCGCCAGCGGGCGTTGGGAGACGGCGAGGACGGAGGCGAGGCCGGGGTCGACGTCCGCGGCGAAGACGGCCGGGAACTTGTCGGCCCGCACCGACACGTCGACGCCCGGCGCGTTCGGCCCCTCGCCGGGGAAGGGCGTCTGGACGAGCGCGGCGGCGAGGTCGGAGTCCGGGAAGCGGCCCTGGAGTTCACCGAGGCTCTCGCCCTTCTCCAGGGCGTAGCCGGCCAGGTAGACGAGGGCCCGTACGTTGTCCTCCGCGCCCGCGACGGTGATGACGGCGCCGCCGTAGGAGTGCCCCACGAGGATGACGGGGCCGGGGATCTGCCGGACGAGTGACGCGACGTACGCGGCGTCCCCGATGAGGCTGCGGTTGGGCACGGCGGGCGCCACGACGTCCAGGCCGCGGGAGAGCAGGGCGGGGATGATCCGGGCGTAGCTGGACGCGTCGGCGAAGGCGCCGTGGACCAGGACGACGGTGGGCTTCTCGGCTTCGGACATGAGGGACTCCCTTGCCAGGAACGGGTGTTGGGGTGCGCCTGATGAGCGCACCCCAGGGACATAGGGAGTATTGAGGGCGAGGCCCGGGGCGCTTTGCCTGTCCGCGCCCCGGTCCTGGCCTGTGCGTGCCCTGCGGGGTGCCTGTGCGTGCCCGGCGGGGTGCCGGGGGTGCCCCAGTGCGGCGGAGGTCCCCGCTCGGCGTCAGTTCGCCCGCTTGCGCGCCCGCTTCACCTCGCGGTCGATGGCCCAGGCGTCGGCGACGGGCCCGATGTGGTCGATCTTGTCGGGGTTGGTCACCGCGCGGACGGTCTGGACGCGCCCGTCGAGCACGTCGAGGACCATGATGTGGAGGACCTTGCCGTCCCGGTCGCGGAAGACCGCGCCGGGCTGGCCGTTGACGTCGCGCGGCTCGCACGACACGTCGATCCGGAACAGCCGGGGGAAGGCCGTTCCCAGCAGCCGGGCCACCTTCTCCGCGCCCGTGACGGTCCTGGCCAGCTGCGGGGTCTTGCCGCCGCCGTCGCCGACCAGCCGCACATCGGCGGCCAGCAGGTCCTGGAGCCCGTGCACGTCGCCGTCCTTCAGGGCGTCGAAGAAGCGCGCCGCCAGTTCCTGGCGCTCCTGCCGGTCGGCCGCGAACCGCGGCCGACCCCCCGCCATGTGCCGCCGCGCCCGCACCAGCAGCTGTCGGCACGCGGCCTCCGAACGCCCCACCGCGGGGGCGACCTCGTCGAAGCCGAAGCCGAACACGTCCCGCAGCACGAACACCGCCCGCTCCAGCGGACTGAGCCGCTCCAACAGCAGCAGCGCCGCCATCGACAGCGAGTCGGCCAGCTCCACCGCGCGGGCGGGATCGTCGTACGGGTCGTTCAGCAGGGGCTCGGGGAACCACGGGCCGACGTACTCCTCCCGGCGCACCCGCGCGGAGCGCAGCACGTCGATGGCGATCCGCGTCACCGTGGTCGACAGAAAGGCCTTGGTCGACCGGGGCAGGGTCGTCGAGCCGTCGAAGCGCAGCCAGGTCTCCTGCACGGCGTCCTCGGCGTCACCCACACTGCCGAGAATCCGGTACGCGAGCGAGAACAACAGGGGCCGCAGCTCCTCGAACTCCTCGGCTTTGTCCACTCCGTGTCCCCTCTCGCCTGTGCTCCCCCGCCTGTACGCGCCGGTCGCCCGGCCGTTCAGTGGGCCTGCCCGGCCTGGTAGTCGCCGGAGGGCTGCCTCGTGATGACGTTGATCCGGTTGGCGAGGTTCATGAACGACACCAGGAGCACCAGGGCCGTGAGCTGTTCGTCGTCATAGTGCTGGGCGGCGATCGCCCACACCGCGTCGCCGACCCCGCCGGCCGCGTCCGCGACGCGGGTGCCCGCCTCCGCCAGTTCGAGCGCGGCCCGCTCGGCCTCGGTGAAGACCGTGGCCTCCCGCCAGACGGCGACCAGGTTCAGCCGTACCGGGGTCTCGCCGGCCGCGGCGGCCTCCTTGGTGTGCATGTCGACGCAGGCGGCGCAACCGTTGATCTGGCTGACGCGCAGCGAGACCAGCTCCTGCGTGGCGGCGGGCAGCGACGAGTCCTTCAGGGCCTTGCCCGCCGTCATGAGGTGCTTGAAGACCTTGCTCGCGGTGGCGTCGGCGAAGAGGTTCAGTCGCGCGTCCATGGTGTGCTCCCTCGGTGCTCGTCAGTGGCGTACACCCCCTGGGACGAGGTGGCCCGATCCCCTGTGACATGGGGGGATGTGACCTGTCTCACCCCGGACCCCGCCCGGCCGCCACCGCCCGCTCAGCCGCCCAGATTGCGCAGGAACCGCGCGGCGACGGGCCCCGCGTCGGCGCCACCGGACCCGCCGTCCTCCAGGAGGACCGCCCAGGCCAGGTCGGAGTCGCCCTGGTAGCCGATCATCCAGGCGTGGGTGCGGGGCGGCTTCGCGGTGCCGAACTCGGCGGTCCCCGTCTTGGCGTGGGGCCGGCCGGGCAGGTCCTTCAGGGCGCGGGCGGAGCCGGAGGTCACGGTGGCGCGCATCAGCTCGCGCAGATGGGCGTTGACGTCGGTGTCCAGGGCGACCGGGGCCTCGTACTTCTTCTTCACGGCGTCCGGCACCAGCACCGGCTGGTGGAAGCCGCCGTTCTTGACGGTGGCCGCCACGGACGCCATCACCAGGGGCGAGGCCTGGACGCGTGCCTGGCCGATGGTCGCGGCGGCCTTGTCGTTGTCGCTGTTGTTGACGGGGACGCTGCCGTCGTACGTCGTGGTGCCCACGTCCCACCGGCCGCCGATGCCGAACGCGCGGGACGCGTCGCGCAGGTCGGTGTCGGAGAGGCGGCCGCGGGCGTTGACGAAGTACGTGTTGCAGGAGTGGGCGAAGACGTCCGCGAAGGTGGAATCGGCCGGGAGTTCGAACTGGTCCTGGTTCTCGAAGCGCTGCCCGTCGACGCGTGCGAACTTCGGGCAGGCCGCGCGGTCCTCGGGGCGCAGGCCGCCCTTGAGGAGGGCCGCCGCGGTGACGACCTTGAAGACGGAGCCGGGCGGATAGCGGCCTTCGAGGGCGCGGTTGAGGCCGCCGGGGCGGTTCACTGCGGCCCGTATGTGGCCGTTGGACGGGTCGATGGCGACGATGGCCGCCTTGTCGTCGACGCCGTCGAGGGCCTTGGCCGCCGCCTCCTGGACGCGCGGGTCGATGGTGGTGCGCACCGGGCGGCCCTCGGCCTTCTCCGCGCCGGTCAGTTCCTTGATGGCGCGCCCGCTTCGGCGGTCGGCGACCACCAGGGATCTGCGCGCCTTCTTGCCGCCGGACAGGACGTCGTCGTAGCGGGCCTCCAGGCCGGAGGTGCCCTTGCCGCTGACCGGGTCGACGGTGCCGACGAGGCTGCTGGCCAGCAGCGGGTCGCCGTTGCTGTCGAGCACCTTCGCCCGGGAGCCGCCGCCCTTGAGGGCGAGCGTCTGGCCCGGCTGCAACTCCGGATGGATCATCGGCGAGGTGAACACGACCTTCCACTCCCCTGATGCCTCGCCCGCGGTCTCCCCCGAGGTCTGCTTCACGCGCGCCCGCGACTCCCAGGAGACCTTGCCCGCGCCGGGAACCGCCATGGTTACCGTGAAGGGGAACTCCGCCTCCCCCTCAGTCTCCAGCCTGCCTCGCCCGCCGACGATCGTGGTCTTGGTGGGCTTGAGATTGGTCAGCACCGACGTGAGCAGGGAGGCCGCGCCGTCGGGGGTGTCGGTGTAACGCGCCGCCTTCCGCGCCTCCTTCGCCGCCCACGCGTCGAGGAACGCGGTCAAGGGCTCGCGGGCGGAGGCCACTTGCGGGTCCTCGTCCGGTACGTCGTCGCCCACGAGGGAGTAGACGCCGTAGCCGCCTCCCGCGAGCAGGAGAAGGCTCACGAAGATGCCGAGCAGCCGTCGCTCACGCCGCGGCCGCCCGTACGGGGCGGAGCGGTCCGGGATGTGGGTGGGCGTCAAGGTTCTCTCCGTTTCACATCGGGCCTGACCAGCACGGTCCTTGCCGGGGCCGGCCGTCCCCGCGGCCGCCGTGGTGCCGCTCGCCGGCCCCGTTCGGGAGTCAAGCCCGCGGCGCTCCCGCATGTCGAATACGATCTCGGCATCACCGCGATTCGCAGCCCGTATCGCTGCACGTCAGGAGGGGCGGAGTGCTGACGGAACGGCATCTGGAAATCTTCGTGGCGCTCGCCGAGGAGGAGCACTTCGGAACGGCCGCGCAGCGGGTGGGCATCACCCAGCCGCCCCTGTCGCAGGGCCTGCGCCGCCTGGAGGCCCTGCTCGGCGTCCGCCTCTTCGACCGCGAGCGAGGTGTCTCCCTCACCGACGAGGGCACGCTGCTGCTCCCGCACGCGCGCAGAGCGCTGACCGCGCTCAGGGAACTCCGCGAGACCGGCGCTCGCGAACACGCCGGTGGGCGGCGTCTGCGCCTCGGGCTCGCCCCCGAAGTACCGGCGTCGCTCGCGGCGGGCGTGGCGGCGGCGCCGGTCCGGGCGGGTGAGCGGGCCAGGATCGGTATGGTGACGGCCCCCACCGCCGCGCTGCTCGGTGATGTGGCCGCCGGGCGCCTGGACATCGCCGTGGTCCGGCACCCCTCCGTGCTGCACGGTCTCGCCGCCGGGCGGGTGATCCTGCTGCCGACCTGGCTCCTCGCCCCGGCCGGCCGTGCGGGTGCCGGTGGCACGCCGACGCCGCGGCTGCCCGTCGCCGTACGTCCGCGTGGGGAGGCCCCGGCGGCCCACGACCTGTTCGTCGACACCCTGGCGAGCCGCGGCCGCCGGGTGGAGACCGTGGTGGTGTCCGACGAGCGCGCGGGCCTGGCCCTGGTCGCCGCCGGGCAGGCCGTGCTGGTCACGGCCGACGAGACGCTGACGGCCCCCGGGATCGAGCGGCGGCAGACGACGGACCCACCGCTTCCGCTGCGGCTGCGGGTGGCCTGGGACCCCCGGCGGCCGGACGCGGACCGGACGGCGGAGACGGCACGGCTCCTGGAGGACACCCTGACCCGGAAGGTGGCACCGTGAGCGGGCGGAGGCAGGACAGCGGCGTGGAGCGCGAGATCCGCGGCATGTTCGACGACGCGGGCGTCCGCGGCTGGCTGCACGTGGCGGAACTGCACCGCCCAACGGCGCGGGTGACGATCGACCCCACCGGACGGCTGCCCATCGGGTCGGTCTACAAAGTGCCCCTGATGGCCGCCTTCTGCCGGCTCGCGGACGCGGGGCTGATCGATCCGTGCCGCAGGGTGACGCTGGAGCCCGGCGAGCGGGTGCCGGGCCCGACCGGCGTCTCCATCCTGAGCGACCCCGTCACCATGTCGCTGCGCGACCTGGTGGTGCTGATGATGACCATCTCCGACAACGCGTCGGCCGACGCCGTGCTCAGGGCCGTCGGCCCGGACGCGGTCGACGCCCTCTGCCGCGACCTGGACATGCCCGACACGCACATCCACGCGGGCGTGGTCAGCAACTTCAGCCGCCTGGTCGCCGAGACGGGCACCCGCTCGCTGGACGCGGCGCTGGCCCGCGTGGCGGACAACGACACCGTCGTGCCCCCGGGCGTGTACGACCCGGCGCTCAAGGCGTCCAGCACGGCGGCGGACATGGCACGGCTCCTGCGGGCCATCTGGACCGGAGAGGCCGCCTCCGACGAACGCTGCGCGTTCATGCGGGAGGTGATGGGCAAGCAGGCGTGGGCGCACCGGCTCGCCTCCGGGTTCCCCTACGACGACGTCACGGTCTACGGCAAGACCGGCACCTTCGGCTCCCTGCGCCACGAGGCGGGCGTCGTCGAACTCGCCGACGGCAGCGCCTACACCGCCGTGGTCTTCACCCAGGCCGCCCGGTCCGACACCAAGCTGCCGCGCGCCGACGCGGTGATCGGCGCGGCGGCCCGGGTCGCCGTGGAGGAGCTGCGGGGGCGTCAGGACGTCTGAGCGGCCGCCGTAAGGGGTTCTCCGTCAGGCGATGCCCGCGCGTCGCCCGGCAAGTATTCCTCCGCCCGGCGCTCAGCCGCGATACGTCTCCAGGAGCCGCAGCCACACCTCGCTGATCGTCGGGTAGGCGGGGACCGCGTGCCACAGGCGTTCCAGGGGGACCTCGCCCGCAACCGCCACGGTCGCCGAGTGGATGAGCTCGCCGACGCCGGGGCCGACGAAGGTGACGCCGAGGAGGATCTCGCGGTCCAGGTCGACGACCATGCGGGCCTTGCCGCGGTAGCCGTCGGCGTACAGCCCCGCTCCCGCGACGCCCGACATGTCGTAGTCGACGGCGCGGACCCGGTGACCGGCGGCCTCGGCCTCCGCGAGGGTCAGGCCCGCGGAGGCCGCCTCGGGGTCGGTGAAGACCACCTGCGGGACGGCGGCGTGGTCGGCGGTGGCGGAGTGGGCGCCCCAGCGGTCGGTCTCCAGGAGCGGGACGCCCTGGGCGCGCGCGGCGATGGCGGCGCCCGCGACGCGGGCCTGGTACTTGCCCTGGTGGGTGAGGAGCGCGCGGTGGTTCGCGTCGCCCACCGCGTACAGCCACTCGCTGCCGTCCACGCGCAGGCTCTCGTCGACCGGCAGCCACGAGCCGGGCTCCAGGCCGACCGTCTCCAGGCCGATGTCGTCGGTGCGCGGGGCGCGGCCCGTGGCGAAGAGGATCTCGTCGGCCTGGAGGGCGGAGCCGTCGTCCAGGGTCGCCGTGACGGTGCCGTTCTCGCGCTCGACGGCGGTGACCGAGACGCCGCAGCGGACCTCGGCGCCCGCCTCGGTGAGGGCCTCCTGGACCAGCTCGCCCGCGAAGGGCTCCATACGGGGCAGCAGTCCGCCGCCGCGCACAAGCACCGTCACGTGTGAGCCGAGCGCCTGCCAGGCCGTGGCCATCTCCACGGCGACGACACCGCCGCCGACGACCAGCAGGCGGCCCGGCACGTGGTCCGCGGCGGTCGCCTCGCGGCTGGTCCACGGATTGACGTCGGCGAGGCCCGGCAGGTCGGGCAGGGCGGCGCGGGTGCCGGTGCAGACGGCCACCGCGTGGCGGGCCCGGAGCCGGTGTTCGGTGCCGTCCGTCGCGGTGACCGTGACCTGGCGGGGGCCCGCGAGGCGGCCGTGGCCGCGGTACAGGTCGACGCCGATGCCCTCCAGCCAGCCGACCTGGCCGTCGTCCTTCCAGTGCGAGGTGTACTCGTCGCGGTGCGCGAGGACCGCGGCGGCGTCCAGCGGCCCCTCGACGGAGTGCCGCAGCCCGGGGACGCGGCGGGCGTCCGCGCGGGCGATGACGGGACGGAGCAGCGCCTTGCTGGGCATGCACGCCCAGTAGGAGCATTCGCCTCCGACGAGTTCGCTCTCCACGATCGCGGCGCTGAGCCCCGCCGCCCGGGCCCGGTCCGCCACGTTCTCCCCCACGGGACCGGCTCCGATGACTACTACGTCGTACGTCCTGGCATCCGTCATATCCGTCATGGGGACAGTCTGTCGTCAGGTGTGCGCCGCGGCCACATGGGTAAGCGCGCCGGGCACGCCTGTGCACGCGGGGAACAGCTGCGTGCGCGCGACGGGCGGAATACGTTCGTACCATCGGCCGTTGTCGACAGCGGCCATGCCCCACATCAGGAAGCAGGGACACCATGAGCAACGCGACACTGGAGCTCACCAAGGAGAACTTCGACCAGACGGTCACGGACAACGCGTTCGTTCTGATCGACTTCTGGGCTTCGTGGTGTGGTCCTTGCAAGCAGTTCGCCCCGGTCTACGAGAAGGCCGCCGAGGCCAACCCCGACCTGGTCTTCGCCAAGGTCGACACGGAGGCGCAGCCGGAGCTGGCCGCCGCCTTCAACATCCAGTCGATCCCGACCCTGATGATCGTCCGCGATCAGGTGGCGGTCTTCGCCCAGCCGGGCGCGCTGCCCGAGGCGGCGCTCACGGACGTCATCGGCCAGGCCAGGAACCTGGACATGGACGAGGTCCGCCGGCAGGTCGCCGAGGAGCAGGCGAAGCAGCAGGGCCAGGAGGGCTAGCAGCGTCGGCCGCAGTAGGTCACGGGTGCGCGGCCGGTCAGCTGGACTCGCGGTGCACGACGTCCGCCCCGAGCACGTCGTGCACCTCGGGTTCGGCGCCCGGGTCGCGCACCACACGGTCGACGAGTTCCGCGAGGCCGCGGCCCGAGGGCAGTTCGATGCGGACGGTGCTGAGCCGGGGTCTGAGGAGTCTGCCGAGCATCAGGTCGTCGGAGCCGATGACGGCCGCCTCCTCGGGGACGGCGATCCCTTCGTCCTGAAGGGCCCGCATGAGCAGCATCGCGTACTCGTCGTTGTACGCGAAGACGGCCTCCAGGCCCAGGGAGCGCCAGCGCGCCGCGAGCGCGGCGGCGGACTCCTCCGTGTGGGCGAGGGGCAGCTCCGTGACCGAGGCGCCGGTGACACGCGCCGCCCTGACCGCCCCGTGGAGCCCTTCGACGCGGGGGCGCGAGAAGATCTCCAGGCCGGGTTCCGTGGGCACGATCGCGCCGATCCGGCGCCGCCCGCGGGCCAGCAGGTGCAGGGCCGCGGCCTCCCCCACCCGCCGCCCGTCCATGAGGAGCGCGTGCGCCCCCTCGACGCGCTGCGGTCCCAGCGTGAAGACCGCCTTGGCACCTGACCGCTTCAGGACCGTCACGCCGCGCGGCCCGAGCGCGGAGGCGTCGGGCGCGAGGACGGCCACCGGGCGCAGCTCCGCCCAGGCGCGGGCGGCGTCCTCGCCGGTCATGCCGAGGCTCGCGTACTGCACGACGGTGTAGTCGAGGCGGCTGAGCGCCCACTGGAGTTCGTTGAAGAACTTGCCGAACAGGGGGCCCATCGGGATCTCCGAGGTGGGCATGAGGACCATGCGGCTGTGTCCGGCGCGCAGGCTGCGGGCGGCGGCGTGCGGGACGTACCCGAGTTCCCGGGCGGCGTCGTGCACGCGGCGGCGCGTGGGCTCGCTGATGCGCACGGCGCTGGTGTTGTTGAGGACGTAGCTGACGGTCGCGCGGGAGACTCCCGCCAGGCGGGCGACGTCGGCGCTCGTCGGCACGGAGCGCTGGGCGGGCTGCTGGTTCGGTATCTGCACCATGACATCGGCATCCTCGCAGACCGCGGTGGGGCGGCCGCGGGCGGGCGCCGCCCGGGCGCGGGCGCCGCGCACGCCGTGTGCCGTGCGGATGATCGGCGCGAAGTCCCTTGGTGGCGTTCCCTGTTGGGCTACTCGCCGGTTAACGTGCGGTCCCGACGTCGTCGACCGAAGGTGCCCCCACATGACTGCCGACCGTGACCGTGCCGATGGGCTGGCGCGCACCGCTCGCGCGCTGGCCGAGGGAGAGGTGTCCTCGCGTGCGCTGACCGAGCGGACGCTGGCCAGGATCGAGGCGGCGCAGCCCTCGCTGAACGCCTTCAAGCGGGTGCGGGCCGAGGCCGCGCTCGCCGAGGCGGACGCCGCCGACCGGGAGTTGGCGGCGGGCGGGCCGTTCCCGGGCCGGCCGCTGCTGGGTGTGCCGCTCGCGGTCAAGGACGACATGGACGTGGCGGGCGAGCCGACGTCGTTCGGGTGCAGGGGTGACTTCCCGCCGAAGTCCGAGGACTGCGAGGCGGTGCGGCGGCTGCGGGCGGCCGGCGCCGTGATCGTCGGCAAGACCAACACGTGTGAGCTGGGGCAGTGGCCCTTCACGGAGGGCCCCGGCTTTGGCGACACGCGCAACCCGTGGCACACGGGCCACACGCCGGGTGGTTCGTCGGGCGGCTCGGCGGCCGCGGTCGCCGCGGGTCTGGTCCCGGCCGCGCTGGGCTCGGACGGCGCGGGGTCGGTGCGCATACCGGCCGCCTGGACGCATCTGGTCGGCATCAAGCCGCAGCGCGGGCGGATCTCGACGTGGCCGTGGCCCGAGGCGTTCCACGGCATCACGGTCAACGGCCCGCTCGCCAGGACCGTCGGAGACGCCGCGCTGCTCCTCGACGCGGTGAGCGGCAACCACCCGGACGACCCGCACCGGCCGCCCGCGGTACGTGCCGCCGAGGCGGCGACGCGCGAGCCGGGGCGGCTGCGGATCGCGCTGTCCCTGCGGATGCCGTTCACGGCGACGCCCAAGCAACTGGACCCGGCGGTGCGGCAGCGGGTCGTCGCGCTGGCGGACCGGCTCGCCGCGCTCGGGCACGACGTGGCGGAGGCGGACCCGCGCTACGGGCAGATAGGCCTGGCGTTCGTGCCGCGCGCCACGGCGGGCATCGCCGAGTGGACGCGGCACGTCCCGGACGTGATGCTCCTGGACCGGCGTACGCGCGAAGCGGCCCGTATGGGGCGGCTGTTGGGCGGGCCGCCGCTGCGGCTGGCGCGGCGTGCGGAGGCCTTGCTGCACCGCCGGGTGGGTGCGGTCTTCGCGGCGTACGACGTGGTGCTCGCGCCGACGACCGCCACTCCCCCGCCGAGGATCGGCGCGCTGGCCGCCCTGAGCGGGTGGCGCACCGACCGGGCGATGATCGCCGCCTGCCCCTACGCCTGGCCGTGGAACGTCCTCGGCTGGCCGGGCGTCAACGTCCCCGCCGGGCACGTGGCGGACGGCCTCCCCGTCGGCGCCCAACTGCTCGGCCCCGCGGGCAGCGAGCCGCTCCTGATCTCCCTGGCCGCACAGCTGGAGGCGGACCAGCGGTGGTACGAGCGGTGGCCCGCGCCGGTCCCGGGCGCGGCGTCGGCGGCGTGATGCTGTCGCGTCACGGCGTCGCCAGCGTGCGCCACAGCTCGGGGTCCTCGAAGCCGAGCGCCCACAGCACGGTCCGGTCCACGCCGTGGCGCCGCAGCACGGGCAGGTGGGCCGCGGTGCCGCGCGCGTCCTGGTACCAGACCTCGCGGGTCGTGCCGCCCTCCTTGTACGTGAAGTGGGGTGTGCTGGAGGCGGGGTCGAGGTGGTAGGGCGCGCCCACCTCGCGGCGCAGCACCTCCGCGCTCCGGGACGTCACGTGCCGGGCGCGGCCGGGCGAGCCGACGGCCCAGTCCCAGCCGTAGGCGGGCAGCCCCATCTCCAGTTTCTCGCGCGGCACTTCTGCGGTGGCGCGGGTCAGGATGTCGTCGTACCAGGCGGGGGTGGAGAGCGGTCCTGGCCGGCCCTCGGCCCAGTGCAGGTTGTAGGCCATGACGCGCAGCCGGTCGGCGTCCGCGCCGAGACGCGCGTAGTCCCAGACGCGGCCGGTGCCCGCCGTCTTCGGTGAGACGGTGATGACGCACTGCTTGCGCAGGGCGCGCAGTGCGCGGCAGAGGTCGGTGACCATGGTGGCGTAGCCGTCGCGGACCTTCTGGTAGTCGGCGTCGCCGGTCGGCGCGATGGTCTCGTAGTCGAGGTCGAGGCCGTCGTAGGCCCGGCTCTCGACGACGGCGAGCAGGTTCTTGACGTGGGCGGCCCGGCGGGCGGGGTCGGTCACCAGGGCGGCCAGGGCGCCGCGCGGCATCTTCTCCATGACGGTGGGCACGACCTGGATGCCCGCTCCGTGCAGTCCGTCGATGACGCGCTGCTCCTCGGCGCTGAAGTGCTTGGCGACCCGTCCATCGGGCTTCGCCTCGTACCAGAAGGGGCTGACGGTGTGCAGTTGGCCGGCGTGGCGCAGCGCGGTCTCGTAGGCGTTGTCCTGGTCCCAGTACGGGAGCCAGGCGGAGACGGTGCGGGGCGGTGGGGCGGCGGCGGGCGGCGGCGCGGGGTCGGAGGCGGCCGGGAGCGGGGCGAGCGCCGCGGCCGCGACGGCGAGGGAGGCGAGGACGGTGAGGGCGCGGGCCCTGCGCGGGAGTCGAAGCACCATGCACCGAGCCCGCGGGCCCTGCGGGAAGCCCGCCCCGCGGACTGGGCCGGACAGGTTCTACGGTGACCCTTGTGACTGCCTTCATCGACGACCCGCACCGCTCCGCCTCCCCCGGGCGCCACCGACCCACCGCCACCACGGAGGTGACGCCCCGTGAGGTGGGGCGGGTCCGCACCGCGTACGCGCCGGACCGCGACGGCGACCCCGACCCGGGGGAGATCGTCTGGACGTGGGTGCCCTACGAGGAGAACGACGGACGCGGCAAGGACCGGCCCGTCCTGGTCGTCGCCCGCGAGGCGGCGGGCACCCTGCTGGCCGTGCGGCTGTCCAGCAAGCGGCACGATCGTGACAGGGAGTGGGTGCCGATCGGCAGCGGCCCGTGGGACCGCGAGGGGCGGGAGTCCTGGGTGGACATCGACCGGGTGCTGCGGGTGCACGAGCGCGGCATGCGGCGCGAGGCGTGCGCGCTCGACCGCGTGCGGTTCGACCTCGTCGTACTCCGTCTCAGGCAGCGCTACGGCTGGCGCTGACCTCCCCGGCGAACGCCCGCTCGAACGCCCCGCGCGTCACGGCGCCCTTGGTGCGGTCGAGGACCCCGAACACGACGTGGTCGAAGTGCCCGGCGAACCGGCCGCCCGCCCCGAGCAGCGCCCGGAAGGCACCGGCGACGTGCGCCGGGTCGTTCATGAAGACGCCGCAGCCCCACGCGCCGAGGACCAGGGGCGGTAGCCGCACGCGAGCGCCGTCTCCAGGACGCGGGTGGCGCGCCGCTCCACGGCGTGCGGGATGTCGGCGGCGCGCTCGGGGGCGCCGCGGCGGATGACCCCGGCGTTCGGCGCCGCGGAGGTGAGGAAGCCGACGAGGTACGGCGACTCCAGCAGCCGCCCGCGGTCGTCGCGGAAGACGGGGACGCGCGGCGAGTGGATGACGCGGTCGGTGTAGAAGGGGTCGCGGTGGGCGCGGTGGTGTTCGTAGAACGCGCGCGCCTCCAGCAGGCAGGTGTAGAGCGCGGAGGCGCGGCACAGCGCCTCCTCCTGTGCCTGCGCGCCGTTGAGATAGCCGCCGCCGGGGTTGCGCGCGGACGAGAAGTTGAGGACCGCGACGCCTGAGCCCTCCGGTGCGGCGGCGGCTGTGTTCCCGGTGAGTCTGCGCGCCGCTTCCAGGCTGCTCTCGCCGGTGACCTCGAAGACGGTCGGGACGGGCGTGCGCCGGGGCACGTCGGCGTCCACCGGCTCCGGTCCGTACATCCGGGTGCCGGCGCGGGCCGCCGCCACCAGCGCGGCGATGTCCGCCCGCCGGCCACCCGGCGTGGTGTACGCGCCCGCCGCGACGATCTGCTCCGTCTCCTGCGCCACCGCGCGCAGCCGGGCGCTCACGCCCGCTCCCCCGTGTCGTTCATGAACGCATGGTGAGCCGGGCACGTCGGGCGGCGCAACAGAGTTTCCCGGTACGGGCCCGGCGTCGGGGCCCCCTTGTGCGATCGGCCTCAAAGGTTTTGGGTGTGACGAGCACTCTCGACCGGAAGGAGTCCCCCGTGCCCGAGGGAGACTGTACGACGCACCGCCCACCGCCGCGCACGAAGGCGCCGGACCCGGTGACCGAGGCGGAAGTGGAGGCCCTGGTCCGCGGCATCTGCTTCAAGACGGGGCCGCCTCGCACCACCGGGGTCGAACTGGAATGGCTCGTCCACGAACCCGGACTGGCCCATGTGCCCGTCCCCCCTGCCCGCCTCGAAGCGGCCTACGCCGCGCTGCGGGCCCTGCCCCTGCACGCGTCCCTCACCGTCGAACCCGGCGGCCAGCTGGAGCTCAGCTCGCTGCCCGCCGCGTCCCTGACGGAGTGCGTCGCGGCCATGCGGGCCGATCTCGGCCTCGTCCGGGACGCGTTACGCTCCCACCACCTCACCCTCAGCGGGATCGGCGCCGACCCGTGGCGGCCCCCGTCACGGTTCCTGCGCGAGCCCCGCTACGACGCCCTGGAGTCCAGCCTCGACCGCGGCGGCCCCGCCGGGCGCCGCATGATGTGCTCGACGGCGTCCGTGCAGATCTGCCTGGACGCCGGGTACGAGGAGCCGGGCCCGCTCGGCTACGCGCGCCGCTGGCGCCTCGCGCATCTGCTCGGTCCCGTGCTGGTCGCCGCGTTCGCCAACTCACCGCTCCAGGACGGCCGCGCCACCGGCTGGCTCTCCACCCGGCAGGCC
This sequence comes from Streptomyces huasconensis, assembly GCF_021028635.1. Classification (NCBI taxonomy): domain Bacteria; kingdom Bacillati; phylum Actinomycetota; class Actinomycetes; order Kitasatosporales; family Streptomycetaceae; genus Streptomyces; species Streptomyces huasconensis. The sequence continues at coordinate 7,608,608 of NZ_CP086119.1, read as the reverse complement.
GTGTGGGCGGGCATCGAACCCGGCAGATCCGGCGCCCCGCCGCTGGACGGGGAGCCGCGCGAGGACTGGACCCGGCACGCCCTGGACGCGCCGGTCATGTGCGTCAAGGAAGCGTCTGGCGCCGGTCCCTGGCACGTCCCGGAGGGGCTCACCTTCCGTGCCTGGACCCGCTCGGGTGTGCCGCGGCGGCCCACGCGTGACGACGTCGACTACCACCTGACCACGCTGTTCCCGCCGGTACGTCCGCGCGGCCACCTGGAGCTGCGCATGGTGGACGCCCAGCCGGGCGAGGACGGCTGGATCGTGCCGCTCGCCGTGACCAGCGCGCTGTTCGACGACCCCGAGGCGGCCGAGACCGCCTACCGCGCCGTCAAGCCGCTGGCCGAGCGGGACGGGCCGCCGGGTTCGCCCGCCGCGCCGCGCAGTCCACTGTGGCTGGACGCGGCGCGCGGGGGCCTCGCCGACGCGGAGCTGCGCGAGGCCGCCGCCGTCTGCTTCGCCGCCGCGGTCGACGCGCTGCCCCGGATGGGCGCGGACGCCTCGACGCGGGACGCCGTCGCCGCGTACGCCGACCGGTACGTCGCGCGGGGCCGCTGCCCCGCCGACGACCTGCTGGACGCGCTCGGCGACGCCCATCGACACCATGACGCCTCGGGGAAGGACACCCGACGATGAACGGCCCCACCGTGGACCCGCAAGCCCTGCGTGAGCGTGCGCGCGCCGCGCTCCTGGCCGCCCGGGACCGCACCACCCTCCTCACCTCGTGCGTCGAGGACAGTGAACTGACCGCGCAGCACTCGCCGTTGATGTCGCCGTTGGTCTGGGACCTCGCGCACATAGGCAACCAGGAGGAGCAGTGGCTGCTGCGCGCGGTCGCGGGCCGCGACGCCATGCGGCCCGAGATCGACCCGCTCTACGACGCCTTCGAGCACCCCCGCGCCGAGCGGCCGAGCCTGCCGCTGCTCGCGCCCGCCGAGGCCAGGGGGTACGCGGCACAGGTCCGCGGCCGGGCCCTCGACGTGCTGGAGAAGACGCCGCTGCACGGCACTCCGCTCACCGACGCGGGCTTCGCGTTCGGGATGATCGCGCAGCACGAGCAGCAGCACGACGAGACGATGCTCATCACGCACCAGCTGCGCTCGGGCCCCACCGCGCTCACCGCGCCGGACCCGGAACCCGGCCCGCCCTTCACCGGCCCGGACGAAGTCCTCGTCCCCGGCGGCCCGTTCACGATGGGCACCTCCACCGAGCCGTGGGCCCTGGACAACGAACGCCCGGCGCACCGCCGCCTGGTCCCGCCGTTCTTCATCGACACCACGCCGGTGACGAACGCCGCCTACCAGCGCTTCATCGACGACGGCGGGTACGAGGAGATCCGCTGGTGGTCCCCGGCGGGCTGGGCGATGGTCCGGCAGAATCAGTTGCGCGCGCCGCTGTTCTGGCGCCGCGAGGGAGGGCAGTGGCTGCGGCGCCGCTTCGGGACGGTGGAGCCGGTGCCCGCCGACGAACCGGTGCTGCACGTGAGCTGGTACGAGGCGGACGCGTACGCGCGCTGGGCGGGCCGGCGTCTGCCCAGCGAGGAGGAGTGGGAGAAGGCCGCCCGGCACGACCCGGTCACCGACCGCTCCCGGCGCTACCCGTGGGGTGATGCCGACCCGACGCCCGAGCACGCGAACCTCGGCCAGCGGCACCTGCGCCCGGCCCCGGCGGGCAGCTATCCGATGGGCGAGTCCCCGCTCGGCGTACGGCAGTTGATCGGTGACGTCTGGGAGTGGACGTCCAGCGACTTCCTGCCCTACCCCGGCTTCGCCGCCTTCCCCTACCGCGAGTACTCGGACGTGTTCTTCGGCGGTGACTACAAGGTGCTGCGCGGCGGGGCGTTCTCCGTGGACGCGGTGGCCTGCAGGGGCACGTTCCGCAACTGGGACCATCCGGTGCGGCGGCAGATCTTCTCCGGGTTCCGCACGGCGCGGGACGCGGGGCCGGCCGACGCCCCCGAACCCGAGGTGTCCTGATGTGCCGTCATATCGCTTTTCTCGGCCCGCAGGTGCCGCTGGGAAGCCTCCTCGTCGAGCCCGCGCACGGCCTGTACCGCCAGTCGTGGGCGCCGCGCCGGCAGCGGTACGGCACGGTCAACGCCGACGGCTTCGGCGTGGGCTGGTACGCGGACGGCGACCCGGTGCCCGGCCGCTACCGGCGCACCGGGCCGATCTGGGCCGACCAGTCCTTCGCCGACCTGGCCCGGGTGGTGCGCTCCGGGGCGCTGCTCGCGGCCGTGCGCGACGCCACACTGGCGGGCGCGGACGGGGAGGCGGCGGCCGCTCCGTTCGCGTACGGGCCGTGGCTGTTCAGCCACAACGGCGCGGTGGGCGGCTGGCCCGGCTCGCTCGCCTCCCTCGCGGAGGGCCTGCCGCCCGACGAGCTGCTGTCGATGGAGGCGCACTGCGACTCCGCGCTGGTGTGGGCGCTCGTCCTGCACCGGCTGCGGCGCGGCGACGAGGCGGGGCAGGCCCTGGCCGACACCGTCCTGGACGTCGCGGGAGCGGCTCCCGCGTCGCGCCTCAACCTCCTCATGACCGACGGCGTCACGATCACCGCGACCGCCTGGGGCGACACCCTCTGGTACCTCGCGGAGCCCGGCCGCCGCACCGTGGTCGCCTCCGAGCCCTATGACGACGACCCCCTCTGGCGCGAGGTGCCCGACCGCACCCTGCTCGCCGCAAGCCGCACCGACGTACTGCTGACCCCGCTCAAGGAGCCACCCGCGTGAGCCCGTTCCTGCTGACCCGCACCCTGCCCGAGGACGCCACCGGAGCCGCGCTGCGGGCCGATGTCCTGCACGGCCTGACCCGCACCCCCAAGGCGCTGCCGCCCAAGTGGTTCTACGACGCGCGCGGCAGCGCCCTCTTCGAGGAGATCACCACCCTGCCCGAGTACTACCCGACCCGCGCGGAGCGCGAGATCCTGGTCGCCCGCGCCGCCGAGATCGCGGGGATCACGGGCGCGCACACACTGATCGAGCTGGGTTCGGGTTCCTCGGAGAAGACCCGCCATCTGATCGACGCCATGGCGTCGCTGCGCACGTATGTCCCCGTGGACGTCAGCGAGAGCGCGCTGACCGGCGCGGCGAACACACTGCTCGCGCACCGGCCCGGGCTCGACGTGCACGCCCTGATCGCCGACTTCACCCGGGGCCTCGCGCTGCCGGGCACGCCGGGGCCGCGCCTGGTCGCGTTCCTCGGCGGCACGCTCGGCAACCTCCTGCCCGCCGAGCGCGCGGCGTTCCTCTCGTCGGTGCGCGGGCTGCTCTCCCCCGGTGACGCGCTGCTTCTGGGCACGGACCTGGTGAAGGACGAGTCGGTGCTGGTTTCGGCGTACGACGACGCCACGGGCGTCACCGCCTCGTTCAACAAGAACGTCCTGTCGGTGATGAACCGCGAGCTGGAGGCGGACTTCGATCCGGACACCTTCGACCACGTCGCCGTCTGGGACCGTGACCACGAGTGGATCGAGATGCGGTTGCGCTCCACGGCCGCGCAGACGGTGAAGATCCCCGCGCTCGGCCTGGCCGTCGACTTCGCGGCCGGTGAGGAGATGCGTACGGAGGTCTCGGCGAAGTTCAGGAAGGAGGGCGTGAAGGCTGAACTCGCGGCTCAGGGCCTGGACCTGACGCACTGGTGGACGGACGAGCGCGGCCGCTTCGCGCTGTCGTTGAGCACGCCGGTGTAGGGGGCGGTGCGGTCCCCCGGTGCCGTAGGCGTGGCGCGTACGGCACCGGGGTGCCCGCCTGTCAGAGGCCGCCGAGGTTCAGTGCCCGGGTGATCTCGCGTGAGGCCTCGCGGGCGTGGGTCGCCGGGTCGCCGCCCGTCAGGACGGCGGTCATGTAGCCCTTGATGGGGTTGTCGGCCTCGACGGCGGCCCAGCGCGGGGAGTTGGGGGTCGCCCTGCCGTTGGCCGCGCCGACGGCCATCGCCGCGACACCCGCCTCGCCCGCGACGGCAGGGGCCAGCTTCGCCTTGTTGGGCACGTAGTTCATGGTGCGGGCCAGGTCGGTCTGCCACTTCTTGCCCGCCAGCGCCGCGATGACGTCGACGGCGCCCTCGTGGTCGTCGCTGCGTTCGGGGACGACGAGGTCGGAGCCACCCGTGAAGACCGCGCCTGGCTTGCCCGCCTTCTTGCCGGGGATCGGGAAGTAGCCGAGCTTTCCCTTCAGTTCGGGGTTCTTCTCCTCGATGGCCCGCGCCGCGCCCGGCACCGCGATGATCTGCGCGACGTCGCCGCGCGCGAACACCCCGCTCTGGGCCGGGTGTTCCTCGTCGGCGTCGCGCGGGCCCCGGCCCAGCGCCTGGAGGCGCTGGTAGAACGCCATGCCGCGCAGGGCCTCGGGGGTGTGCAGGGTGCCGCGCCAGTCGCCGGAGGACTCCTTGGTCTCCTTGGCGAGGTCGCCGCCCTCGTCCCAGATGAACCCGGACAGCGTGTACCAGTCCTGGCCCGCGAGGTAGATGCCCTGGTTTTCCCCGGTGTTGAGCTTCTGCGTGTCCGCGATCCACTCCTCGCGGGTGCGCGGCGGCCGGGTGATGCCGGCCTTCGCGAAGAGGTCCTTGTTGTAGATGACCACGCGGTTGGCGGCGTACCAGGGGATGCCGTACTGGGCGCCGTTGTAGCGGCCCGGCTCCGCGAGGCCCGGCAGCCAGTCGTCCATGCCGAGGTCGCGCGCCGACTCCAGGGTCAGGTCGTACAGGCCGCCCTCGTCGACGTACTGGGCGACCTGGGTGTTGCCGACCTCGATGACGTCAGGCCCGTCACCGTCCCTCTCCTTGAGCACCTTCTTGACCTTGGCGCCGATGCCCGTCCACTCCTGGACGCGGACGTCCAGCTCGATGTCCTCGTGCTCCTTCTCGAAGTCCTCGGTGAAGCGCTCGACGAACTCGGCCGAGGCGCTGCCCCGCATCAGCCAGACGGTCACGGTTCTGCGCTCGTCCCCGCCGGGCAGCACGCCGCAGCCGGCGAGCAGGACGGCGGAGGAGAGGGCGAGGGCCAGGGGCGTGGCGGCGCGGGGGCGGTGCGGTCTCACGTGGGTCACTTTCTGCCTGCGGACAGGGGAAGGTCAGCCCGACGCGGGGGGTGAGCAGCTGGCTCGAACGGGTGCGCGATGATTTTGGTATGTACCAAAGAACCGGTCAAGGGGGTACGAGATCCGATACGCCGTCTCGCGCGTCGGCACGGCCTGGTGCACGGTGGAGTCACCTACTTCATGCGCCACACCACGGCCGGGAGGAACCCCCTCATGTCGGACCACACCTACCGCGTGACCGAGATCGTCGGCACCTCGCACGAGGGCGTCGACCAGGCGATCCGCAACGGCATCGCGCGGGCCTCACAGACGCTGCGCTCGCTGGACTGGTTCGAGGTGACCCAGGTGCGCGGACACATCGAGGACGGGCAGATCCAGCACTATCAGGTGGGGCTGAAGGTGGGGTTCCGGCTGGAGGACGGGGACGGCGGGGTGTGAGTTCTGCGCAGTTCCCCGCGCCCCTGAAACGCGTGCGTTCTCGGCTGCGGGGCGGTGGGGGCTGGGCTTCTTTTGCGCAGTTCCCCGCGCCCCTGACAGGCGTGCGATCTCGGCTGCCAGGTGGTGGGGGCTGGGCATCTTTTGCGCAGTTCCCCGCGCCCCTGACAGGCGTGCGATCTCGGCTGCCGGGCGGTAGGGGCTGAGGTCGTTTTGCGCAGTTCCCCGCCGCCCTGCGCAGCATCCTCGGGCTGTTAGGTTCGGCCCTCTTTTTCCTGGGCCGATTTCAGGGTCTCGGAGGTGTGGGACCAGTCGGCCCGGACCACCGTGAAGCCTGCGCGCACCGCCTCGTCGCAGACCAGTTCGTCGTCGTCCACGAGCATGCGGATCTCCCGCTTGCGGGCCATGTTCCGCAGGATCTCCAGCTTCGTGCGGCGCGCGGGGCGGCGGTCGTCGTTGCGGCGCATCCGGATCCGGCCGGCGGGCAGGCCCTGGCGGGCGAGCCAGGCCTCGGTGTCCGCCCGGCAGCGCTCGGGGCGTCCGGTGAGGTAGACGACCTCGCACTCCTCCGCGCTCCGCCGGGCCAGGTCGACGCCCTGCGCCAGCGGCGGATCATCGGGCGCCGCGGCGAAGAACGCGTCCCAGTCGCGGGGCCTGCGCTCCAGGTACCGCTGCCGGTGCGCGGTGTCCGCGAGGGTGCCGTCCAGGTCGAACACGGCAAGAGGTCTGCTGTCGTGGGTCACGGAATCAGCGTAATCAGGACGGCTGACAGCAGGCGGGAATCCTGGCGGCTCGGCGGTGTTGAAACCTGCGTGAGCTCAGTGATCGCGGCAACCCGGTTCTCCGTCCTCGACCGCTCGCGCACCCGTGAGGGGCACGACGGTCCGGCCGCCCTGCGCGACACCGTGCGCCTGGCCCAGGAGGTGGAGGCTCTCGGCTACCACCGGTTCTGGGTCTCCGAACACCACGGGGTGCCGGGCGTCGCGGGCTCGGCGCCCACCGTCCTCGCCGCGGCCGTCGCGGCGGCCACCCGCACCATCCGGGTCGGCACAGGCGGCGTGATGCTGCCGAACCACCAGTCGCTGGTGGTGGCGGAGCAGTTCGGCGTGCTGGAGTCGCTCTTTCCGGGCCGGATCGACATGGGGCTCGGCCGTTCCGTCGGGTTCACGGACGGGGTGCGCAAGGCGCTGGGGCGCGACAAGCACGACGCGGAGGACTTCGCCGCGCAGCTGACGGAGCTGCTGGGCTGGTTCCGCGGCACGTCGGACACGGGCGTGCGCGCGCGTCCGGCGGAGGGGCTCACCGTCCCGCCGTACGTCCTCGCGGTCGGTGAGGGTGCGACGATCGCGGCCCGGGCGGGGCTTCCGCTGGTCATCGGGGACCTCAAGGACCGCGGGAAGATGCTGCGCGGCATCGACACCTACCGCGGCGCGTTCCGGCCCTCGCCCTGGCTGGCCGAGCCGTACGTGATGATCGCGGGCACGGTCGCCGTCGCCGGAAGCGAGGAGGAGGCCCGCCGGCTGCTGATACCGGAGGCCTGGTCGATGGCCTACTCGCGCACGCACGGCACGTTCCCGCCGCTGCCGCCGGCCGAGCGCGTGGAGACGCTGACGATGACGGAGAAGGAGCGCGGCTTCTACGAGTCAGGGCTGAGCGGCCAGCTGCACGGCACGCAGGAGCAGGTCGCCGACGCGCTGGAGCGGGTGATCAAGGACAGCGGCGCGCAGGAGGTGCTGGTGACGACCAGCACGTACGACCGCGCGGGCCTCCTCGATTCCTTCCGGCGCCTGGCAGTGGTGGCGGGGCTGACGCGATGACCACGCGGCCCCGGCAGCGGCACCGCGGTCTCAGAGGTCGACCCATCCCCGCTTCTCGGCGAACTCCAGCACACTGGCGCGCACCCGCACGATCTGAGCACCGGTCAGCTCCGGTACGGAGCTCAGCAGGACCTCGGTGATCTCGTGGGCGAACTCGTCGCGCGACAGGACGTCGCACACGCCCTCGTCGCCGGCGGCCCCCTGGGTCGCGCCGCCCCCCGACGGCGCGGCGTGCCCGTTCACCGGGGAAGCGGAAGCGGGCGCGGGCGAGCCGTCCATGAGGTGCGCCGCGAACGCCTTTCGGCCGCGATCGTTCGCGATGATCTGGAATTCGACGCGCGCTCCGGGGACGAGGGTCCCGGGATCGCCCGAGAAGACCGATGTGTGCAGAAAAACGTCCTCGCCGCCGTCATCCGCCGCGATGAAGCCGAAGCCGCGCATTCCGTCGAACTTCAGAAGCGTGCCCGTACCCGTACCCGAACCCGATGTCATTTCCCCACCGCCCGACGCCCATGACAAGAGAGATCACACCCTAACAAGGCCGCTTGTCACCAGGTAGCCCTGAACCATCGGCCCGTCCGCCCTCCCCGCACGCCTGCCCCACGCACCCGCCCCGCTCGCGCTGTGGTCCGGGACCTAGAATCGTGGGGTTTGTCCCCGAGCCGCGTACGGAGCCCGCCCATGCACAGCCCTCACGATCCGTTCGTACGCGTCCGGGGTGCCCGGGAGCACAACCTGCGCGGCGTCGACGTGGACGTCCCACGCGACGTCCTCGCCGTCTTCACCGGGGTCTCCGGCTCCGGGAAGTCCTCGCTCGCCTTCGGCACGATCTACGCCGAGGCGCAGCGGCGCTACTTCGAGTCGGTCGCCCCGTACGCCCGGCGGCTCATCCACCAGGTGGGCGCCCCGAAGGTCGGTGAGATCACGGGGCTGCCGCCCGCCGTCTCGCTCCAGCAGCGCCGCTCCTCGCCGACCTCGCGCTCCTCCGTCGGCACGGTGACCACCTTGTCCAACTCGCTGCGGATGCTCTTCTCCCGCGCCGGCACCTACCCCGAGGGCGCCGAGCGGCTCGACTCCGACGCCTTCTCGCCGAACACCGCGGCCGGCGCGTGCCCGGCGTGCCATGGCCTCGGCCTGGTCCACCGGACCACGGAGGAGCTGCTGGTCCCCGACCCGTCGCTGTCCATCCGTGAAGGCGCGATCGCCGCCTGGCCCGGTGCCTGGCAGGGCAAGAACCTCCGGGACGTCCTGGACACCCTCGGCTACGACGTGGACCGTCCGTGGCGGGAGCTGGCCGCCGCCGACCGGGAGTGGATTCTCTTCACGGACGAGCAGCCGGTGGTGACCGTGCACCCTGTGCGCGAGGCGGGGCGCATCCAACGCCCGTACCAGGGCACGTACATGAGCGCCCGGCGCTATGTCATGAAGACGTTCTCGGACTCCAAGAGCCCGACCTTGCGCGCCAAGGCGGAGCGGTTCCTGGCGAGCGCCCCCTGTCCGGTGTGCGGCGGCAGCAGGCTGCGGCCCGAGGCGTTGGCGGTGACGTTCGCGGGCCGGACGATCGCCGAGCTGGCCGCGCTGCCCCTGTCCGAACTCGCGGAGGTCCTCGCGGGCGCCGCGGACACGTCCGAGACGGCGCGCGTGCTGACCGAGGATCTGCGGGCCCGCATCGCGACCGTCACCGAGCTGGGTCTCGGCTATCTCAGCCCGGACCGTGCCACGCCCACCTTGTCGGCGGGTGAGCTGCAGCGCCTGCGGCTCGCGACGCAGCTCCGTTCGGGCCTCTTCGGGGTGGTGTACGTGTTGGACGAGCCGTCGGCGGGGCTGCATCCGGCGGACACCGAGGCGTTGTTGACGGTGCTCGACCGTCTCAAGGCCGCCGGCAACTCCGTCTTCGTCGTGGAACACCATCTCGACGTCGTGCGCCACGCGGACTGGCTCGTCGACGTCGGCCCGCACGCGGGCGAGCACGGCGGCCGGGTGCTGCACAGCGGTCCGGTCGCCGCGCTCGAAGGCGTCAAGGAGTCCGCGACCGCCCGCTTCCTCTTCGGCCGCGCGTCAGTCCAGGACCGTGAAGTACGCGCCCCTCGGGGCTGGTTGAAGGTCGGTCCGGTCACGCGGCACAACCTGCGCGAGGTGACGGCGGAGGTCCCGCTCGGCGCTTTCACGGCGGTCACGGGCGTCTCCGGCTCGGGCAAGTCCACGCTCGTCGGCGAGATCACCGAGGAACTGCCGGGCGTCGGCCGGCTGGTCCGCGTCGACCAGAAGCCGATCGGCCGCACGCCGCGCTCCAACCTCGCCACCTACACGGGCCTCTTCGACGTCGTACGCAAGGTCTTCGCATCCACGGAGGCGGCGAAGGAGCGGGGCTACGGCGTCGGCCGGTTCTCCTTCAACGTGGCGGGCGGACGGTGCGAGACCTGCCAGGGCGAGGGTTTCGTCAGCGTCGAACTGCTCTTCCTGCCGAGCACGTACACGCCCTGCCCGGACTGCGCGGGGGCGCGCTACAACCCGGCGACGCTCGACGTGGCGTACCACGGGAAGAACATCGCCCAGGTGCTCGACCTGACGGTGGAGGCGGCCGCGGAGTTCTTCGCGGACACGCCGTCCGTCGTCCGCAGCCTGCGCACGCTCCTCGACGTCGGCCTCGGCTATCTGCGGCTGGGGCAGCCGGCCACGGAGCTGTCGGGCGGGGAGGCCCAGCGGATCAAGCTGGCGAGCGAGTTGCAGCGGGCCCGGCGCGGCCACACGCTCTACCTCCTCGACGAGCCGACCACGGGGCTGCACCCCGCCGACGTGGAGGTGCTCACGCACCGCCTGCACCAACTGGTCGACGCGGGGAACTCGGTGATCGTCGTCGAGCACGACATGGCGGTCGTCGCGGGCGCCGACTGGGTGATCGACCTCGGTCCCGGCGGCGGTGACCGGGGCGGCCGGATCGTGGCGGCGGGCCCTCCGAAGGACGTGGCCCGGTCGGAGGGCAGCCGCACGGCACCCTACTTGGCCCGTGCGCTCGGCAGCGGACTCCGGCCCACCGCCTGACGGCCCCCGGCAGCGGGTGCGACGAGGGGAAACGCGGCGACGGCCGGGGCCGCCGACGAGGTGATCAGCACACGCGGCATGTTCCGGCGACGAGCGACCGGCGCGGGTGCGTGCGCGGCTGCGCAGGGGGCTCTGTTCTGGCGGTACGGCAGAGCCCGCCCGTGGCGAGCCGTCCCCGGGGGGGGCGCTTACGCGCGTCTCCTCGCGGCCTGCGGCATCAGCGCCCTGGCCGTCTCCACCGTCAACGCATCCTCCCCGGGACCTGGTTGCTCGCCGACCTCGTCGCGATGTCGGGCGGTCGCGGCGGTCGCGGGCGAGTGGGGCGCGTACGGGGAACGCGCTCATCTCCGCGTCGGCTTCGCCGGACCCGTCCTGCTCGGCGGGCTCGTCCTGCTCAGCGGACTCGGCACCGCCGATCCGCTCGCGCATGGCGGGACAGTCCACCAGCGGGCCCTCGTCTGCGACCACCGTCAGGACCACATGCCCTACGGTTTCCGGAAGACTCCCGGAGCAGTTCCGGGCGTACAGCTACGGAGGTGGGGACTGTGGCCGGGGAACGCGCCCAGCACACGACAGGATCGCGGAGTCCCGACGGGGCGGGCAAGGTGACGATCAGCGAGATCGCGCGGGAGGCCGGGGTGTCCGTGCCGACCGTCTCGCGGGTCGTCAACGGGCGCTCCGATGTCTCGCCTGCCACCCGGGCCCGCGTCGAGGACCTGCTCCACCGGCATGGCTACCGCCGCCGTCCGGGGACGCCCGCGACCCGGGCGGCCCTTCTCGACCTGGTCTTCAACGACCTCGACAGCCCCTGGGCGGTGGAGATCATCAGAGGTGTCGAGGAGGTCGCGCACGAGCAGGGCGTGGGCACCGTGGTGTCCGCCATCCACGACCGGGCGGGCGCGGCGCGGCGGTGGATGACCAATCTGCGGGCCCGCGCCTCGGACGGCGTGATCCTGGTGACCTCGGTGCTCGAACCCGGGCTCCACGACGAACTGCGGCGCCTGGGCGTGCCGTTGGTGGTGATCGACCCGGCCGGCTCGCCCGCCACCCAGGCACCCACCGTCGGCGCCACCAATTGGGCGGGCGGCATGGCGGCCACGGAGCACCTGATCGGGCTCGGCCACCGCAGGATCGGGTTCATCGAGGGGCCGCGCCGGCTGCTCTGCTCGCGGGCCCGCCTCGACGGCTACCGTGCGGCTCTCGACGGGGCCGGGGTGGAGGTCGACGACGAACTGGTCGTGCCGGGCGACTTCTACCACGAGTCCGGGTTCACGGCCATGAACCGACTGCTTGAGCTGGCCGAACCGCCCACCGCGGTCTTCGCGGCCAGTGACCAGATGGCGCTCGGCGCGATCGAGGCGCTGCGCCAACGCGGCCTGCGCGTGCCGGAGGACATGAGTGTCGTCGGCTTCGACGACCTTCCGGAGGTGCGCTGGTCGTCCCCGCCCCTGACGACCGTACGTCAACCCCTGTCCGACATGGGCAAGTTGGCGGCCCGCGCGGTCCTCGACCTGGCCCGGTCCGTGGCGCCGGCCTCGCCGCGGGTGGAGCTGGCGACGGAGCTGGTGATCCGGGCGAGCACGGCACAGCCGAGCACCGCACGGCCGAGCACGACAGGGCCACGGCGCACGTAAGGGAGTGGCAGGGTCCGCGGGCAGTGCCAACGGCCAGTTTTGGCAAGGCCGTTGACACCCTTTGCGCATGCCCGTAACTTCCGTGGCCGTCTCCCGATAATTCTCGGACCGCTTCCGGAAGGTATGTCATGCCAGCCTTCGTCAGAGCCGCCGTGCGGGCCTCCGTGACCGGCGCCGTATCCATGTCCTTGTCCCGGCGCCGGTTTCTGGGGGCCGCGTCGGCGGCGGGACTCGCCACGGCCGGTCTGTCCGCCTGCTCGGACTCCGGGTCCGCGACCACCGACAGCGAGGGCCGCACCGTCGTGGAGTGGTGGAACATCCAGACCACCGAGCCGTCGAAGTCCGTCTGGCCGGAGCGGGCCAAGGCATTCGAGGCCAAGAACCCCGACGTACGCATCAAGCTCGTCACGCTGGAGAACGACGCGTACAAATCGAAGATGACGGCCCTGACAAGTTCCGGAAAGCTCCCGGACATCTACCACACCTGGGGTGGCGGAGTTCTCGAGCAGCAGATCGACGCGGGGCTGGTGGAGGACATCACGTCCTCCGTCAGTTCCTTGACCGGCACCCTCGTGCCGGTGTCGGTCAAGGCATACCAGTTCGACGACAAGACGTACGCCGTGCCCTTCGACATCGGTGCCGTCGGCTTCTGGTACAACAAGGCGCTGTTCGCCGACGCGGGTATCGACACGCCGCCCGCGACCTGGGCCGATTACCTCGACGTGGTCAGAAGGCTGAAGCGGGCCGGGATCACGCCTGTCGCGCTCGCGGGCAAGGAGAAGTGGCCCGGCATGTACTACTGGGCCTACCTGGCCCTGCGGATCGCCGGAGTCGACGGCATGCAGGAGGCCGCGGACGCCAAGGACTTCACCGGCGACGACTTCGTCAAGGCAGGCCGGCACCTCCGGGAACTCGTGGAGTTGGAGCCGTTCCAGAAGGGCCACCTCGGTGCCGGGTACTCCACACCCAACGGCGAGGCAGCGGTCATGGGCAACGGCAAGGCCGCGATGGAGCTGATGGGCCAGTGGGCACCCGTGGTCCAGGCCGACGCGGGCAAGGGCATCGGCGAGGACCTCGGCTTCTTTCCGTTCCCCACGGTCGCGGGCGGCAGCGGCGCGCTCACGGACGTGCTCGGCGGAGGCGGCGGTTACGCCGTGCGCAAGGGGGCACCACAGGCGGCCGTCGACTTCCTGAAGTTCCTCGTGACGGCGGAGTCCGACCGCGTCCTCGTGTCCAAGGCGGCCATGATGCCGGTCGTCAAGGACGCCACGAGCGCGCTGGCCGACCCCAACCTCAAGGACGTCTCGGCCACCTTGGGCAAGGCAACCGGCTTCCAGCTCTACCCCGACCAGGCGTACCCGCCGGCCGTCGGCCAGGAGGTCAACGACTCGGTCGCCGGTCTCATCGCCGGAGCGAAGTCGGCGGAGCAGGTGGCCCGTTCCATCACCCAGGTCGCCAAGAGCCAGTGAATGACGATGACTTCCACCGGTACACGCCACGAGCGGCCCGTCCTTGCCGAGAAGCCGGGCACGGGCGGGCCCAACCGGCGTCCGCTCGCCCGCAGGGCGCGGGACTGGCTGACCGCCTTCGCCTTCACGGTCCCCGCCCTCGTCCTGTTCGGCCTGCTCGTGTTCGCGCCGATCCTGTACGCGCTGTACGTCAGCTTCTTCAACTGGGGCGGATTCGGAGCGCCTTCGGACTTCGCGGGTGCCGGCAACTACACCCGCCTCCTCGACGACCCGGTCTTCCTCGGTGACCTGTGGCGTGGCCTGCTGCTCATCCTGCTCTCCGTCGGGATACAGCTGCCGTTCGCGCTCGCCATGGCTGTGCTCCTCAACCAGAAGCTGCGTGGCCGGGCCTTCTACCGGATGCTGTTCTTCGCCCCGTACGTGCTCTCCGAGGTCATCACCGGCGTCCTGTTCTCCATGATCTTCGCGCCGGACGAGGGGCTCGCCGACCGGACGCTCGGCGCGATCGGGCTCGACGGCCTGGGCGGGCTGTGGTTCGCGGACCAGGACAACGTCCTGGCCACGGTGTTCCTCGTCATGATGTGGAAGTACTTCGGCTTCCACATGATGCTGTACCTGGCCGGGTTGCAGGGTGTCCCCGCCGAACTGCACGAGGCGGCCCGCATCGACGGCGCGGGGCCATGGCAGCGCTTTCGTCACATCACCCTGCCGCTGCTCGGGCCGACGATCCGCATCAGCGTCTTCCTGTCCGTGATCGGCGCGATCCAGCTCTTCGACCTGGTCTGGGTGATGACCCAGGGCGGCCCCGACCACCACTCCGAGACGATGGCCGTCACCCTCTTCCAGTTCGGGTTCAAGCGCTATCAGATCGGCTACGCCAGCGCGATCAGCATCGCGATGTTCCTCATCAGTCTGGTCTTCGCCCTCGCCTACCAGCGGTTCGTGTTGCGCCGCGACACCGAAGGAGCCCTCACCTCGATGCGAGGCAACCGATGATCCCGACACTCCGGCGCAGGATGCGCTCCCTGCCCGTCCACGTCACCGCATGGGGAGTCGGCGTGGTCATGATCACGCCGCTGCTGTACGCCTTCGTCTCCGGCTTCAAGTCCACCGATCAGCTCTCCCGGAACCCCTTCGGTCTGCCCTCGCCGTGGGTCACGTCCAACTACACGGACATCCTGGGCTCCGGCGCCTTCTGGCGGATGCTCGGCTCCTCCACCCTGATCGCGGTGGGTACGACTTTGCTGACGGTCGGCTCGGCGGCGCTCGCGGCGTTCGCGCTCGCCCGGTTCGCCTTCCGAGGGCGAGAGGTGCTGTTCACGCTCTTCACCATCGGCCTGATGTTCCCGTTCGCGGTGGCGATCCTCCCGCTGTTCATCCTGCTGCGCACCTTCGGACTGCTCGACGACCCGTGGGGGGTGATCCTGCCGCAGGCCGCCTTCGGGCTGCCGATGACCATCGTCATCCTGCGCGGCTTCTTCCGGGAGATCCCCGGCGAGCTGGAAGAGGCCGCCACCCTCGACGGCTGCTCCCCGTTCGGCTTCTTCTGGCGAATCCTGCTGCCGATGGCCCGGCCCGCCCTCGGCACGGTCTCCGTCCTTGCCGTCGTGGCGAGTTGGAACAACTTCCTGCTGCCGCTGCTCGTCTTCAGCGAGCCGACCTGGTGGACCATCCCGGTAGGCGTCCAGCAGTTCCAGGGCCAGTACGCCACCGACATCGCCCGCGTCTTCGCCTACCTGGTCCTCGCCATGGTGCCCGCCCTCGCCTTCTACGCCGTCGCCGAACGGCAGTTGATCGGCGGCATCACGATGGGCGCCACCAAGGGCTGAGCCCCCGCGGGCCAACCTCCCCGACTCGTACCGCATCCCCTGTGAGGAGTTCCATGGCCGAGCCATGGCAGGACACCACCCTGCCCGCCCACGTCCGGGCGGCGGACCTGCTCGCCCGCATGACCACCGAGGAGAAGACCGCCCAGCTGTCCAGCGTATGGATCGGCACCGAGACCGACGCCGACGGCGCCGCCGACGTAGCACCCGGGCAGCACGCCTACGCGGCGCGCAGTGCCGCCCTCGACGCCTTGTTGCCCTACGGCCTCGGACATCTCACCCGCCCCTTCGGCACCGTCCCGGTCGAGCCCGCCGAGGGCGCCGCCCGCCTCGCCGACCTGCAGCGCACCATCCGCACCGGTAACCGTTTCGCCCTGCCGGCCCTCGTCCACGAGGAGTGCCTGACCGGCTTCACCGCCTGGCAGGCCACCATCTTTCCCACGCCGCTCGCCTGGGGCGCCACCTTCGACCCCGCGCTGATCACGGAGATGGCACAGGCCATCGGTACGTCGATGCGCGCGGTCGGCGTCCACCAGGGACTCGCCCCCGTTCTGGACGTCGTACGGGACCCGCGTTGGGGCCGTACGGAGGAGGCCATCGGAGAGGACCCGTACTTGGTCGGGACGATCGGCACCGCGTACGTACGAGGTCTCCAGGCGGCCGGGATCGTCGCCACCCTCAAACACTTCGCCGGCTACTCGGCCTCGCGAGCCGCCCGCAACCACGCTCCGGCCTCCCTCGGCCCGCGCGAGCTGGCCGACGTGCTCCTGCCGCCGTTCGAGATGGCGGTGCGCGACGGCGGCGCCCGCTCGGTGATGCCCGCCTACAACGACATCGACGGCCTGCCCGCCCACGCTCATGCGCGACTGCTCACCGAACTCCTGCGCGACCAATGGCAGTTCAGCGGGACCGTGGTCTCCGACTACTACGGCGTCTCACTACTGGAGGAAGCACACCGGGTCGTCCAAGGAGAGGGCGACGCGGCGCGGCTCGCCCTCGCCGCCGGCGTCGACGTGGAACTGCCGGCGGCGCGCTGCTTCAGCCCCGCGGACCCGCTCCCCGAGGAGCTGCTCGACCGGGCCGCGCTGCGCGTCCTGGCCCAGAAGTGCGAACTGGGGCTGCTCGATCCGGACTGGGTACCCGCCACCAGCGGCACTCACGTCCAGCTGAACCCTCCGCACATGCGGGAACTGGCACGTGTGGTGGCCGAGGAGTCGGTCGTACTGCTCGCCAACGACTCCGGGGTGCTGCCCCTCGACGACGGGCTGCGCATCGCGCTCCTCGGTCCACTCGCCCACGAGCAGGCCGCCATGCTCGGCTGCTACACGTTTCCCCGGCACGTCGGCGTCCACCATCCCGACCTGCCGATCGGGGTCGACGTGCCGACGCTCGCGCAGGCACTGCACGCCGAGTTTCCGGGTGCCGTGTTCGTCGAGGACCCGGCGGGAGCCGATGTATGCCTGGCCGTGGTCGGGGACCGCTCGGGGCTGTTCGGTCGGGGTTCGTCGGGCGAGGGCTGCGACGCGGAAGACCTCCGGCTGCCGTACGGCCAGGCCGATGTCCTCGACGAGGCGATGGCCTGCGGCGCGCCGGTCGTCATCGTCGTTCTGGGTGGCCGCCCCTACGCGCTCGGCCGCTGGGCCGGCCGGGCCGCTGCCGTCGTCGAGGCGTTCTTCCCCGGCCAGGGGGGCGGCGGCGCGGTCGCGGGTGTCCTGTCCGGCCGGGTCGAGCCGTCCGGGCGGCTCCCCGTCGCCGTGCCGCGCAGCCCCGGCGGTCAGCCCGCCCCGTACCTGGCCCCGCCGCTCGGTCGGCACGGCTTCCCCAGCACCGTGGACCCGACGCCTCTGTATCCGTTCGGGCACGGCCTTTCCTACACCTCGTTCGAGTGGGGCCAACCGGACTGTGCCGCAACGGAGTTCACCACCGAGGGCGAGACATCGTTCCGTATGACCGTACGCAACACCGGCGAGCGGCCGGGCACCGAGGTCGTCCAGCTCTACCTCCACCACCCGGTCGGCACCGTCGCCCTTCCCGAGGTCAGGCTCGTCGGCTACGCCCGCGTCCCGCTGGAGGCCGGCGCCTCGGCCGAGGTGCACGCGACGTTCCCCGCCGACCTCGCCGCGTACACGGGTGCGGACGGCCGTCGAGTCGTCGAACCCGGAGCCCTCGAACTACGCGTCGCCGCCTCCAGCGCATGCGTCCACCACACGGTGCCGCTCACCCTGACGGGGACGGCGCGGGAGGCGGGGCATGAGCGGCGGATGCGGTGCGAGATACGTGTGGAGCACGACGGCGTGACGGGCGCACCACTGGGCCGGCCGGTCGGCCAGGCGCAAGGCACATCGCACGTCCTCCCCGCGCCGTAGCCGAGCGGTGGCCGCGTCGTAGCCGGCCCTAGATCAGTAGCCGTAGATCATCTTGTAGGCGACCTCGGGGAGGAACTGTCCGGCCGAGGAACCCCATCCCACACCGCAGTTGCCGTCGGACTCGCCCGGGGTCTTGATCCACAGGAGCATCTCGGCGCCTCCGCCCATCCGGGTGGGGGTGCCGATCCGGCGGCCCGCGGGGTTGCACCACTGGCCGTTGGAACCGT
This sequence comes from Streptomyces huasconensis, assembly GCF_021028635.1. NCBI lineage: Bacteria > Bacillati > Actinomycetota > Actinomycetes > Kitasatosporales > Streptomycetaceae > Streptomyces > Streptomyces huasconensis. The sequence continues at coordinate 7,590,718 of NZ_CP086119.1, read as the reverse complement.
TGCCGTTGCGACTGGTGTCCACGACGAACGGCTTGGTGTAGCCGTAGCGGGCGCTCAGTTCCCTGTTGAGGGCGTTGCCGTAAGCGGTGTTCTCGGCCGTGGTGAAGTAGTTCGAGATGTTGAGGGAGAAGCCGTGGGCCTGTCGGAGGCCGGCTTCGTGGAGGCGCCGGGCCATGGTGGCCGGGGTCTCCCAGCCCGGGTTGCCCGCGTCGAGGTAGACCCAGGTGTGGGGGGCCCGGCGGCTGAACTCGGTGAGGGCGCCGGTGATCATGCCCTCGCGTTCGTCGATCTGGGCCTGGGTCATGCAGCCGTAGTCCCCGAGGGAGTCCGGTTCGAGGATGACGACGGCGGGACGGTCGGCGATCCCGCCTGCGAACTGCGCGATCCAGCTCGCGTAGGCGCTCGGCGAAGCGGCGCCGCCCGAGGAGTGCCCACCGCAGTAATCGCGGTTGTAGATGTTGTACGCGACGAGGATCGGCAGCTTGTCCGAGCGGTCCGCCGCCCCTGCGTAGGCACCTGTGGCGGTGCCGATCGTGCCGCTCCAGGCGCCGAACCAGCGGGCCATCGGGGTATGGGCGATGGCGGTGTCGATGGCGGGCGCCCTGCCGTCGCCGGGATGGGCGGCGGCCCATCTCCTGGCGCTGGAGTCGGGGTCCGTGTAGAACCCGTTGGTCATGGTCGTCGGGTCGGCCGCGTGGGCGGACGGTGCGACGGTCAACGCCAGGGGCAGCGCGGCGAGCGCTGCCACCAGGGTGCGGAATCTGCGGCGCATGACGGTACCTCGGTTTCCTGACAGGAATGTGTGGGAGTGCGGGCAGCGAGTCCGGGGAGTGCCCGCACGGGGTCCGTTCGACGAGCCAGGCAGTGCCTTGACGCCCCGTCAACGCCTTGCGCGTGGTTCGGGGCCGGCCGGGGATGGGATACGAGTCCGAAACTTTTCAGAAGCATTCCGGATGCTGCGAGTCCCCAAGCTAGGAAGGTGGGACCTTCCGGTCAAGCCCTTCGCTCCATCCGCCCGCAACAACGCGCCCTTCAGGGCTACCCCGACCCCGCTCGACGGCAGTTGACGACGCCGCACCCTGGATTCGGCCTCTGATCACCGGATTTCCGGCAAGTTTCGGGCGAGAAACGGAAGCTTCTTCGGTGAAGGTATTGACGGGCACCGTCGATACCTCAATCATCCCGACCTGAGGATCGGCCAAGGTTCGGTATTTCGAACCATGTCAGCCCTGAACCATCTGTGCGCGTGATGTCTGCCTTGGAGGCATGTCATGAGCTGGTACGCACTTCCCGGACCCGATATCCGTCGGAAGATTCGCGGACTGTTGCTGACGCTGATCGTCGGCGTCCTCGGCGCGGCCGCCACACTGGTCGCGCCGCCGCCCGCCCACGCGGCTGAGAGCACGCTCGCAGCCGCGGCGGCGCAGAGCGGTCGTTATTTCGGCACCGCCATCGCCTCGGGCAGGCTGGGTGACTCGACGTACTCGGCGATCGCGAACCGCGAGTTCAACTCGGTGACGGCCGAGAACGAGATGAAGATCGACGCCACCGAACCCCGGCGGGGCCAGTTCGACTTCACCGCCGGTGACCGCGTCTACAACTGGGCGGTGCGGAACGGCAAGCAGGTGCGCGGCCACACCCTGGCCTGGCACTCCCAGCAGCCCGGCTGGATGCAGAGCCTCAGCGGCGGCCCACTGCGCCAGGCGATGATCGACCACATCAAGGGCGTGATGACCCACTACAAGGGCAAGATCGCCCAGTGGGACGTCGTGAACGAAGCCTTCGCCGACGGCAGTTCGGGAGCCCGGCGCGACTCCAACCTGCAGCGCACCGGCAACGACTGGATCGAAGTCGCCTTCCGCACCGCACGCGCCGCCGACCCGGCCGCCAAGCTCTGCTACAACGACTACAACGTCGAGAACTGGACCTGGGCCAAGACCCAGGCCATGTATGCCATGGTGCGCGACTTCAAGCAGCGCGGCGTGCCGATCGACTGCGTCGGTTTCCAGGCGCACTTCAACAACGACAGTCCCTACAACAGCAACTTCCGCACCACTTTGCGGAGCTTCGCCGCTCTCGGCGTCGACGTGGCCATCACCGAACTCGACGTCCAGGGCGCCCCGGCCACGGCCTACGCCAACGTGACCAACGACTGCCTGGCCGTCTCACGCTGCCTCGGCATCACCGTCTGGGGTGTCCGCGACACCGACTCCTGGCGTCCCGAGCACACACCGCTGCTGTTCAACGGTGACGGCAGCAAGAAGCCCGCCTACACCGCCGTCCTCAACGCGCTCAACGGCGGCACCCCCACTCCCCCCTCGGCATCCGGCCAGGTCAAGGGCGTCGCTTCGGGCCGCTGCCTGGATGTGCCCGGCTCCAGCACCGCTGACGGCACCCAGCTCCAGCTGTGGGACTGCCACAACAGCCCCAACCAGCAGTGGGAGCGCACCGCCGCGGGCGAGCTGAGGGTGCACGGCGGCAAGTGCCTGGACGCCGCCGGCACCGGCAACGGCGCCAGGGTCCAGATCTACAGCTGCTGGGGTGGCGACAACCAGAAGTGGCGCCTCACCTCCGACGGGTCCATCGTCGGCGTCCAGTCCGGTCTCTGCCTCGATGCCGTCGCAGGCGGTACCGCCAACGGCACCCTTATCCAGCTCTACACCTGCTCGAACGGCGGCAATCAACGCTGGACCCACGCCGTAACTACCGGCTGACCTTTCGGGTGGCCCGCAGCCACTCCTTGTTCATCGCCGCGATGGACGGCAGCGGGATGCCCTTCGGGCAGGCGGTCGCGCACTCGCCGGTCAGCGTGCAGCCGCCGAAGCCCTCCTCGTCCATCTGCGCCACCATGTCCAGGACGCGGGTCTCGCGCTCGGGCGCGCCCTGCGGCAGGACGTTCAGGTGGTTGACCTTGGCCGAGGTGAACAGCATCGCCGAGCCGTTGGGGCAGGCGGCCACGCAGGCCCCGCAGCCGATGCACTCGGCGTGTTCGAAGGCGGAGTCGGCGGCCGGCTTGGGGACGGGAGTGGCGTGCGCGTCGGGCGCGGAGCCCGTGGGGGCGCTGATGTAACCGCCGGACTGGATGATCCGGTCGAAGGCCGAGCGGTCCACCACGAGGTCCTTGACGACCGGGAAGGCGGCGGCGCGCCACGGCTCGATGTCGATGGTGTCGCCGTCCTCGAAGGACCGCATGTGGAGCTGGCAGGTGGTGGTGCGCTCGGGGCCGTGCGCGTCGCCGTTGATGACGAGCGAGCAGGCGCCGCAGATGCCTTCGCGGCAGTCGTGGTCGAAGGCGACGGGGTCCTCGCCCTTGACGATGAGTTCTTCGTTGAGGGTGTCGAGCATCTCCAGGAAGGACATGTCCGGGGAGATGTTGTCCACCTCGTACGTGGACATCGTGCCGTCGGCGTCGGCGTTCTTCTGGCGCCAGACGCGCAGGGTGAGCTTCATGCGTAGCTCCGCTGGGTGGGGTGGACGTACTCGAAGACGAGGTCTTCCTTGTGCAGGACGGGGGCTTCGCCGGTGGCGGTGAACTCCCAGGCGGCGGCGTAGGAGAACGCCTCGTCGCGGCGGGCGGCCTCGCCGTCCGGGGTCTGGGACTCCTCGCGGAAGTGGCCGCCGCAGGACTCGGCGCGGTGGAGGGCGTCGAGGCACATCAGCTCGGCCAGCTCCAGGTAGTCGACGATGCGGTTGGCCTTCTCCAGGGACTGGTTGAACTCCTCGCCGGTACCGGGGACCTTGATGCGGCGCCAGAACTCCTCGCGGATCTGCGGAATGCGCTCCAAAGCCTTGCGCAGACCGCTCTCCGTACGCGCCATGCCGCAGAACTCCCACATCAGTTCGCCGAGTTCGCGGTGGAAGGAGTCGGGGGTGCGGTCGCCGTCGACGGCGAGCAGGAGGTTCAGCCGGTCCTCGGTCTCCGCCAACGCCTCCTGGACGACGGGGTGTTCGGCGTCGATCTCGTCCTTGTGCGGGTTGCGCGCGAGGTAGTCGTTGATGGTGGCGGGCAGGACGAAGTAGCCGTCGGCGAGGCCCTGCATGAGCGCGCTCGCGCCGAGCCGATTGGCGCCGTGGTCGGAGAAGTTGGCCTCGCCGATCGCGAAGAGGCCGGGGACGGTGGTCTGGAGGTCGTAGTCGACCCAGAGGCCGCCCATCGTGTAGTGCACGGCGGGGTAGATCCGCATCGGCACCTCGTACGGGTTCTCGGCGGTGATCCGCTCGTACATGTCGAAGAGGTTGCCGTACTTCTCCTCGACCTTCTTCCTGCCCATGCGCCGGATGGCGTCGGCGAAGTCGAGGTAGACGCCCTGGCCGCCGGGGCCGACCCCCCTGCCCTCGTCGCACACGTTCTTGGCGGCGCGGGAGGCGATGTCACGGGGCACGAGGTTGCCGAAGGAGGGGTAGATGCGCTCCAGGTAGTAGTCGCGCTCGTCCTCGGGGATCTCGTTGGCCGGGCGGGTGTCGCCCTTGGCCTTGGGCACCCAGATGCGGCCGTCGTTGCGCAGCGACTCGCTCATCAGGGTGAGCTTGGACTGGTGGTCGCCGGTGCGCGGGATGCAGGTGGGGTGGATCTGCGTGAAGCAGGGGTTGGCGAAGTAGGCGCCGCGCCGGTGGGCCCGCCAGACGGCCGTGGCGTTGGAGTTCATGGCGTTCGTCGACAGGTAGAAGACGTTGCCGTAGCCGCCGGAGGCGAGGACCACGGCGTCCGCGAAGTAGGTGTCGATCCTGCCGGTGATCAGGTCGCGGGCGACGATGCCGCGGGCCCGTCCGTCGACGACGATGACGTCCAGCATCTCGGTGCGCGGGTGCATCTCCACGTTCCCGGCGGCGATCTGCCTGCTCAGCGCCTGGTAGGCGCCGAGGAGCAGTTGCTGGCCGGTCTGGCCGCGCGCGTAGAACGTCCGGGAGACCTGGACGCCGCCGAAGGAGCGGGTGTCCAGGAGCCCGCCGTACTCGCGGGCGAACGGCACGCCCTGCGCCACGCACTGGTCGATGATCTCCACGGAGATCTGCGCGAGGCGGCGCACGTTGGACTCGCGGGCGCGGAAGTCGCCGCCCTTGACGGTGTCGTAGAAGAGGCGGTGGACCGAGTCGCCGTCGTTGCGGTAGTTCTTCGCGGCGTTGATGCCGCCCTGCGCGGCGATGGAGTGGGCGCGGCGCGGCGAGTCCTGGTAGCAGAACTGGACGACGTGGTAGCCCTGTTCGGCGAGGGTGGCCCCGGCGGAGCCGCCGGCCAGGCCGGTGCCGACGACGATCACGGTGTGCTTGCGGCGGTTGGCGGGGTTGACCAGCTTGGCCTGGAAGCGGCGGGTGTCCCAGCGGTCGGCGATGGGGCCGCTAGGGGCCTTGGTGTCGACGAGCGGCTCGCCGGTCGCGTAGGCGGCGTACTCACTGGAGTGATTCATGGTTCAGCTCACCAGTCCGGTCATGACGGCCACGGGTACGGAGACGAAGCCGACGGTCAGCACCAGGGCGAGGCCGTTGGCGAGGGGCTTGAGGACGCGGTCGCGGGCGGCGGTGCCGACGCCCAGTGTCTGCGCGGCGCTCCACAGGCCGTGCCGCACGTGGAAGCCGACGGCGACCACGGCGACGATGTAGATGACGTTGCCGTACCAGGTCGAGAAGGTGTCGATGACGTTCTGGTACGGACGCAGGTGCTCGTAGCCGCCGGGGTGCACGGTGCCGGTCGTCAGGTCGAGGACGTGCCAGACGATGAACAGCGCGAGGATGACGCCGCCCCAGCGCATGGTGCGGGTGGCGAAGCTCGCCTGTGCCCTCTTGTGCACGTACTTGGTGGGGCGCGCCCTGAGGTCGCGGCGGCTCAGCTGGTAGGCGGCGGTGGCGTGCGCGACGACCGCGGCGACCAGCACCACGCGCACCAGCCAGAGCGTCCACTCGTAGTGCATGAAGGGCTCACCGAGGGTGCGGAGCCAGCGGGCGTACGCGTTGATCTCGGCCGGGCCGAAGAAGATCTTGAGGTTCGCGAACATGTGCGCGAACAGGTAGAGCAGCATGATCAGACCGCTGACCGCCATCACGATCTTCTTGCCGATGGTCGAGTCCCAGAGCGTGCGGGTCATGGACGGCCGTTTGTCCGTCCGCGTTGCCAGAGCCATGTCAGCGACGCTACGGCCGAAGGCCCGATCGGTCCAAGAGATGGTTCGGCTCATCTCGATAGCCTGGGCCTATCGTGCGGCGTAGGGTGCCTGCATGCAGTTCCAGCAGCTCCTCTACTTCGTCGCGGTCGCCGAGACCCGGCACTTCACGCGGGCGGCGGAGTCGGTCCACGTCTCCCAGCCGTCCCTGTCCCAGCAGGTCCGGGCCCTGGAGAAGGAGCTGGGCGCCGAGCTGTTCAGCCGGGCCCGCGGCAACATCACACTGACCGACGCGGGCGAGGCCCTGCTGCCGCTGGCCCGCCGCATCCTCGCGGACGCGGACACCGCGCGGATCGAGGTCCAGGAGCTGGCGCAGCTGCGCCGGGGCCGCATCCGGCTGGGCGCGACGCCGAGCGTGTGCACGGGGCTGCTCCCCGAGGTCCTGCGCGCCTTCCACGACCGGCATCCGGGCATCCAGCTGCTGATCGAGGAGAGCGGCTCCCACGACCTCGTGCGCGAACTGGCGCGCGGGGCGCTGGACCTGGCGCTGGTGGTGCTGCCGCTGCCGAGTCCGTCGCCCGCGCTGACCACGGTGGAGCTGCTGCGGGAGGACCTGGTCGTGGTGTCGTCCCCGAGGGCGCGGCGCCCGCTCGGTGACCCGGTGCGGATCGCCGACCTCCAGGGCGAACGCCTGGTGATGTTCCGGCACGGATACGACCTGCGGGAACTCACCGTCGCCGCGTGCCGCGCCGCGGGGTTCGAACCGGAGTTCGCGGTGGAGGGCGGCGAGATGGATGCGGTGCTGGGGTTCGTACGGGCGGGGCTCGGGGTGGCGGTCGTGCCGCGCATGGTGGCGGAGCGGTCGGGGTCGGATCTGCGGGTGACGCGGCTTTCGCAGCCGAGTCTGCATCGGACGATCGCGCTGGCGCACCGCAGTGATGTGGCTCCGCCGCGGGCCGCGCGGGAGCTTCAGCGCATGCTGCTGGCTGGGCGGTGAGGGCTCGGGGGTGCGTGTCTTGTTGCGGGTGCGGGTGCGTGGGGGGCTGGTCGCGCAGTTCCCCGCGCCCCTGACGGGGCACGGATGCGCGCCCCTCAAGGGGCGCGGGGAACTGCGCGCGCAACCACATGAAACCCGCGGACGGCGGATCAGGCGCACCCCCGAGCCCTGGCCCGCCCCCGCTCCCCGGCGGTCAGCCCACCGCGTCTGCCAGCGCCAGCTCGTGCAACTGGTCCGGCGGCCCCGGCCGCGCGTAGTACCAGCCCTGAGCCGTGTCGCAGCCCAGCTGCCGCAGCTGGTCCGCCTGGTGGCCCGTCTCGACGCCCTCGACCGTGACCGCGAGGTCCAGGCTGTGGGCGAGCGCGACGATGCCCTCGACGATCTTCAGGTCGACGGGGTCGGCCGGGAAGTGCTGCATGCCCTGGGTGAAGGAGCGGTCCAGCTTGAGCACGCTCACCGGCAGCCTGCGCAGGTTGGCGAGGTTGGAGTAACCCGTGCCGAAGTCGTCGAGCGCGATGTCGACGCCCATCTCCGCGAGCCTGCGCAACGGCTTGAGGAGATCGTCGTCGGCTCCTATCAACGCGGACTCGGTGACCTCCAGGCAGAGCGCACCCGGCGCGAGACCCTCGCGCTCCAGGATGTCGACCGTGTCGGAGACAAGGCCCGGATGGGTGAGCTGCATGGGCGAGAGGTTGACGTTGACCCGCAGCGGCGCCGCGTCCGCCCCGCCCTGCGTACGCGCCTCCCAGAGGCGGGCCTGGCGTACGGACTCCTCCAAGACCCAGCGGCCGAGCGGCACGATCAGGCCGGTGTGCTCGGCGAGCGGGATGAACCGGTCGGGGCCGATGATCCCGTGCTGCGGGTGCAGCCACCGCACCAGCGCCTCGGCGCCGCGCACACTGCCGTCGCCGAGGTGCACCAGCGGCTGGTACTCGATGAAGAACTCGCCGCGCTCCAGGGCGGCGGGCAGCGCGGTGGTCAGGCCGTGCCGGGTGATGGCGCGGGCGTCGGCCTCCGGGTCGGCGACTTCGTAGCGGTTGCCGCCCGCGGACTTCGCGCGGTACATCGTGATGTCGGCGCTGCGCAGCACCTCCGCCGCGCCGCGCTCCCCCGCCGGGCCCTCCACGATGCCGATGCTGCCGCGCACGGTCAGCTCGCGGCCGTCGACCCGGATCGGGGCGGCCAGGGCGTTCATGATGCGCCCGGCCAGCTCGTCGACCTCGGTCTCGGTGTCGGGGCCGGTGGTGAGCGCCACGAACTCGTCGCCGCCGAGCCGGGCCACCATCTCGCCGGGCGCGGTCGCGCAGGACTGGAGCCGGTCGGCGACCTCGACGAGCAGCCGGTCGCCGGCCGCGTGGCCGAGGCTGTCGTTGACGGTCTTGAAGCCGTCGAGGTCGAGATAGCAGAGGCCGAACCGGGCGTTCCCGCCCGCCGCGAGGGCCTTCTCCAGGCGCTCGAAGAACAGGGTGCGGTTGGGCAGCCCGGTGAGCGCGTCGTGGGTGGCCTCGTACCGCAGGCGGAGGTTGAGCAGCCGCCGCTCGGTGGTGTCCTCCATCAAGGCCAGCTGGTACTGCGGCAGTCCGTCCGCGTCCCGCAGCAGGGACACCGTCAGGTTCGTCCACAGGACCGTGCCGTCGGGGCGGTAGAAGGCCTTCTCCACGCGGTAGTGCTCGCGCTCGCCGCGCACCAGCTCCTCGTACAGCTTCCATACGTGGGGCGAGTCGTCGGGGTGGGTCCACTCGGCCGCGTTGCGCCCGCGCAGGTTGCTCTCCAGGCCGCCGAACATGCGCACCAGCGCGTCGTTGACCTCAAGGATCGTGCCGTCGAGGGCCGCGATGCCGATGCCGATCGCCGCCCCGTGGAAGACGGCCCTGAAGCGTGCCTCGCTCGCGTGCAGGGCTTCGGCGACGGCGCTGCGGGCGCTCAGCGCGGCGCGGGAGATCGCCTCCTGCTCGGTGAGGGTGCGCTCGCGCAGCGCCTGCGCGAAGCCGGCCGCGACCGCGTGCTGAATCCGCGAGCTGCGGGCCCGCAGCTCCTCCTGGGAGCCGTCGCCGCCGCAGTACAGGACCAGGTAGGCGTCGACGCAGTCGAGGGTACGGCTCAGCGCCTCCGGGTCGGTGCAGTGCGTGTCGACGAGGGCGGCGCCGACCGCGCGGCCCCGCGCCGCGTCGAAGAACCGCTCCTGAAGCGCGTCGCGCAACATCCCGGCCAGCGGCACGAGTTGTTCCTCGAACTCGGGACGGGTCAGTGAGGTCGCCGTCACCGGGAAGATGGCGCGGCTCCAGATCGTGGCGAACCTGCGGAGTCTTCCCTCCGGCCCGTCCGGCTCGGCGCTCAACGCTTTCGTCCCACGCCCGCGAACCCCGAGAAGGAGTAGGGGTCCTCCTCGTCGGGCGCCGTGTCGGGCCGCCAGTGCGGCATCGGCACCAGGCCGGGTTCCACCATGTCGTATCCCTCGAAGAACCGCGCGATCTCGTCGCGCGAGCGCATGATCAGTGGATTGCGGATGTCCTTGTATACACCGACCGTGCCGTCGGCCTGCTCGGGGGGAACCGGAATCCCTTCGTACGAGGCATGGGTGACGACGATCAGGCTGCCGGGCGCGAGGGCGTCCCGCAGTTCGGCGACCGCCGCGCGAGGATCGTACGCGTCCTCGACGAAGTGCAGCACGGCCACGAGCAGCAGGGCCACCGGGCGCTCCAGGTCGAGGAGCTCTTCCACCTCCGAACTGCCCAGAATGTCCCGGGGCTTGCGCAGGTCCGCGGCGACCACCGCGGTCCGCTCGTCGCCGTCGAGGACCGCCTCGCTGTGCGCGACGGCGACCGGGTCGTGGTCGACGTACACCACACGTGCCTCGTCGCTGGCCTGCTGCGCCACCTCGTGGACGTTGCCGAAGGTGGGGATGCCGGAGCCGATGTCGAGGAACTGGGTGACGCCCTGGTCGACGGCGTACCGCACCGCTCGCCGCATGAAGGCCCGGTTGGCCTGCATGACCTTCGGCAGGCCCGGCATGAACTCCATGGCCCTGCGGCCGGCCTCCCGGTCCACCTCGAAGTTGTGCGAACCGCCCAGGTAATAGTCGTAGATGCGGGACACGCTGGGCATCGAGATGTCGATGCCGAGCGGGGCCCAGGCGGGACGCTCCATCAGGACTCCAAGGCATAGGGGGTGCGGCGGGCGATCCGGTGTTCGAGGGTGAGGCTACTGATCGTCCGCCAAGGGAGCGAGTCAAAACGGAAATTGGCCGTCCGTTCTCGGTCACTGCCTGCGGCAAGTGCCGTACACCACACAGAAGGCCGGTCCGTTCCCCTTCCCTTTTTCAGGGGGAGGGGGAACGGACCGGCCGACCGCGCCCGTGGGGGGTTCGTGGGGGTCCGTGTGGGGGGTTACCAGGGGTTGCTCCGGGGGCTACCGGCGGGGTTACCGGGGGGCGCCCACCGCCTTGCCGTCGGGGCTCACGGCGTACCAAGTGCCGCCCACACCCTGCCCGTTGGTGTCACCGGGCTTCTTGTCCCCGGCGAAGGTGTACAGCGGCCAGCAGTCGATCGTCTGCTGCTTCCCGCCGTCCGGGCGGTCGTAGGTCATGTAGCCCTTCTTGGCGATGCCCTTGGTGTCGGCCTTGTCGACGGGGGCCACGGCGGGCCACTTCTCGGCGCAGGCACCCACGCAGTTGGACTTGATCGGCCAGGCGGAGTCCTTGGTGAAGCGGTAGACGGTCATGCCGTTCCTGTCGACGACGATCTCGCCGAGCTTCGGGTCCTTGCGGGTGGACAGGCCCGCGGGGTCGGCGGGGGCGGCCTCGGGCGGGGCGGTCTTGTCGGGCGCGGTCTCGGAAGGGTCGGTTCCGGCCGCCGGGGGTGAGGCCTTCTTGCCGTCCGGGGCCGCGGCGTACCAGACGCCGCCCACGCCCTGCCCCTTGGCGTCGCCGGGCTTGGTGTCCTTCGCGTACCGGTACATCGGCCAGCCGTCGATGGTGAGCTGCTTGGTGCCGTCGACGCCCGTGACCTCGCCGAGCAGGGAGCCGTCGACGCCCGGCGCGGCCTTCGCCCCGTCGGCGGGCGCGGCCGGCCAGAGCTTCAGACAGGCGGCGTCGCAGTTGGACTTGGGCGGCTGGGCGGTGTCCTTGTCGAAGCGGTAGAGCGTGAAGCCCGCGCTGTCGGTGACGACCTTCCCGAGCTTCTTGCTGTCCCACACGGCGAGTTGACCGGCCGGCTTCCCCTTGGCGCCGGCGCCCTCGTCGGCGGCGCCGGCGTCGGCTCCGTATCCGTCGCCCGCGCCGTAGCCGTCGGCCTTGGCGGGCGCTTGGTTGCCCACGTTCTGGCCGTTCGGGGACTGGTCCCCCTTCTCCTGGCCGCATGCCGTCGTCAGTGCCAGCAGGGCCGCAGCCGTCGTTACGAGCGAGGCGCTCCGCCAGGCCCGAGGGGCTCGCCCACTTGGATGCCGCATCTGTGACTCCCGCTGTCCGCTTGGGTGTTGTGGCGCCGTTTTGCGTCACACATGGCCCTAGGTACGGGCGGGGGCGGCCGTCGCGTTCAATCGGCCCGGAAAAATTATTCGCGCGGTCCGCGGACGCGGATCGAACGGATGTACGGGACGAGCGTCAAGCCAGGGGCGGCGCACCCCCTCCTTTCGGGGCATCCGGTCGCCTTCCGGCATGCATGAGGTGGACGCCGCCCATGATCTCCGTCGTGCATGGAACCTCGCGGACCCTGTCGTCCGTCGTCTCGCGCCTACTGACGCTCCTGGCACTGGCGTTGCTGCTCGGCGCCTCCGCCACCACCGGTGCGGCCGTGGCCGGCGACTGTGCGTACGCGTCGATCGGCAAGGGCGGTTCCTCCTCGGGCAGCGGCCCGGTGGCCGTCTCGGGCAACGGCGCCGACTGCTGGGCGGGGCCCACGCAGCGCCCGAAGCCACCACCACCACCTCCTCCGCCTCCACCACCGCCTCCCCCGCCTCCGCCGCCTCCTCCTCCGCCCCCTCCTCCGCCGCCCGCTGAGCCGCCGCCGGCCGCGAAGCCACCGCCCGTCGCGGCGCCACCGCCCGTCGCACCGAAGCCCACGCCCGCCCCCGTGCCGTCCCTCACCCCGCCCCCACAACCGCCGGAGCCGAAGCCGAAGCCCAAGCCGAAGCCCCCCGTCCGCACCAAGACGTCCAAGCCGGCGCCGCCCGTGACCTATCCGGCGTACCACGCCCCGACCCGTCACCAGCCGCACCGCAGCGGCCCCTCCCTCGTCTCGCTCACCCTGCTCATCACGGCGCCCGCGGTGCTCGCGGTCGCCGCGCTCCGCCCGCGCTGACCCCCGCCGGAGGTTTCCTTGTCGGAATGGCTTGTTCTCACCCTCGCGATGGCGGCCGCTTGCGGTGTCGTGCTCATCGTGACCCTGCTGCGGCACCGCAGAACGGGGGCTGACTACGACGCGTCGGAGACCCCGGACGTGATCGAGTACATGACCATGATGATCGGTGTCGTCTACGCCATTGTCCTCGGTCTGGCCATCGCGGGCGTCTGGGAGGCACGCGGCGCGGCCCAGGAACACGTCCGCGTCGAGGCCCAGGCCCTGCACGAGATCTCGGAGCGGGCCCGGGTCTACCCGGAGGACATCCGGGAGCGTATTCGCGCCGATGTCCACACATATGTCAGCCATGTCGTCACCAAGGAGTGGGACGCCATGGCGGCCCAGGGCGAACTCACCGACCGCGGCGCCGATCTCCTCGCCCGCATCCGGCACGACGTGACCGACTACGAGCCGAAGTCGGACTTCGAGGCACAGGCGTACCAGCCACTGGTGGACCAGGTGGCCGCCGCCGACGACGCGCGCAGCCGACGGGCGGACAGCGTGGGAGCGACCATGCCGGGCGTGGTGTGGTTCGGCCTGATCATCGGGGGTCTGGTCACGATCGGCATGATCTTCACGCTCCAGATCCGCCGCACACCGCGCGAACTGCTCCTCGCCGGTCTCTTCTCCGCCCTGTTCGCCTTCCTGCTCTTCCTGATCTGGGACTTCGACGCCCCGTACAGCCGGGGCATCGCGGCGACGGCGGAACCGTTCCGGGCGCTCTTCCCACACCTCGACGGCTGACGCCCCACCGATCCCGGGACGCGAGTGGTACCTCATCAACCATCCGTTGAACTGTAGCCATCACTAGGAGCCTGAATACGGGGCCTGAAACCACGGACAGGTCTGACCGACTCAACCAGAAGTTGTCCTGCCATCTCGGCCTCCGGCTAGGATCAGCGGCGTGGATCTCATCGCCGTACGCACCTTCGTCACCGCCGCGGACGCGGGGCAGTTCCAAGAGGCCGCCGCCGAGTTGTCGATCACCCCGCAGGCCGTCTCCAAGCGCATCGCCGCGCTGGAGAAGGACCTCGGCGTGCGCCTGTTCAGCCGTACGGCCCGGGGAGCGCGGCTCACCATCGACGGGCAGGCGTTCCTGCCGTACGCCCGGGCCCTCCTCCAGGCGGAGGACCGGGCGGCGGCGTCCGTACGGCCGGGGCGCCGGGCCCTGCGCGTCGACGTGATCGGCCGCCGGGCCTCGGTGGCGGGTCTGCTGCGCGACTTCCACCGCGCGCACCCCGAGACCGAGCTCGACGTCGTGACCCTGTTCGACTCCGCCACGGCCATCGCCGCCGTCCGGTCCGGGACGATCGACGCGACCTTCCGCGCCGTGACCATGCCGGGCAGGCCGCTGCCCGACGGCGTGGAGGCCGCCCCGGTCTTCGACGAACCGCTGCACCTGTTCACCGGACCGGCGCACGACCTCGCCGCGGCCGCCTCGATCGCGCCCGCCCAGCTCGCCGGACGCCGGATCTGGATGCCCGCCAACCTGCCGGGCACCGAGTGGGCCGCCTACTACGACGAACTGGCCGCCACGTTCGACCTCACCGTCGACGCGGTCGGCCCCGACTTCGGCTTCGAGGCGCTCCTCGACACGATCGCCGCCTCCTCGACGCTGGCGACCTTCGTCAGCGAGCAGACCCCCCTGGTCTGGCCCGCCGGCCACGACCTGCGGCGCATCCCGCTGCGCGACCCGACCCCGGTCTACCCGCACTCGCTGATCTGGCGCACCGACAACCCGCACCCCGCGCTCACCGCGCTGCGTGAGCACCTCGCCGCCGCGTACCCCGGCCGCCCCGACGACGGGATCTGGACGCCGCACTGGGCCCGGCCCGCCCCGCCTGCCCCAACCGCCGGGTGACCACGCCGAGTTGAGGCACCGCGGCCTGCGCCACGGCCGTGCAGGCGGGCGGTACGCCGGCCGGGCCCGGCCTCCGATGGCCGTGAACCGTGCTGCGCCGCACCCCGGTCCGGCGCATCCTGGTGCCATGGCCTGGCAGACACCGATCATCGTCCATCCGCCCGCCGCCGACGGCGGGCGGCGGGTCACCGTACGCGGGCAGGACGTGGGCGTCGCGCACGGCGACCGCGACCTGGAGGAGTTCCTGCGGCGCGCGGGGCTCGGCGAGGCCGACATTGCGCTCGACGACCCGTGTCTCGTCGAGTGGCGCGGCGAACCCCACGAGTGGCCCTGACCTCGGCCCCGCCGGTTCCCCGCGGGGGCACACCGCCCGTGCCCCGCGCCGGTCCGTTCGCCCGACCGGCGTACCGGATTGCCCCGTTCGTACGACACCGATCGCGGCCATGCGGGGGCATACCTAGCGTTTCCGGCATCGAGGTGCATTCCAGGCGTCAGCGGAAGAAGGTCCGCGGCTGCTCCTCGGGGACCCGGAGGAACCACCCATGCACGCGATACGCGTGGCTTCGGCCGCTCTGCTCACCGCCACCGTGCTGACCCTCACCATCCCGCCCGCTTCGGCGACCGTCACGGGCGACGAGAACAACAACAACGTCACCTCGTTCGGCTTCCGCGTGACCCCCTCGACGATCGCCGCGGGCGGACAGGTCACCCTCAGCGTCGACGGCTGCGAGGGCGACACCAAGGTCACCTCCGGGATTTTCGACGACGCCCACATCCCCAAGGGGCAGACCACCACCACGGCCCAGGTGTTCTGGGACGCGAAGCCGGGGGCGATGTACGAGGTGACGTTCGACTGCAAGGGCGAGATCGGCAAGACGGACCTCACCATCGCCACCGGCCGGCCCGACGACGACGGCCGCCGGGACCAGGGACACCAGCCCCCCGCCCAGAAGGGCGTCAAGGCCGGCGTCGGCGGCAGCCTCGGCGGGCTCGACCTGCACGAGATCGCCCTCGGCAGCGCGCTGATCCTCGGCGCCGTCGGCACCGCGTACTACAAGTCCCGCCGCCGCACCGGCGAGAACAACTCCTGACCCGCCGCACCGGCGAGGGTCACGACTGACCCGTTTCGCCGCCGACACCGCTTCGCCCCCGGGACGTCTCCAAGTCCCGGGGGCGAAGCGGTGTCGCGTGCGGTGCAGCGGTGTCGCGTGCGGCAGAGCGGTGTCACGTACGGCGGAGCGGTGTCGTGTGCGGTCAGGCGGCGGCGCGGAAGGGGGGCGCGCCGGGTCCGCCCATCGGCTCAGGCCCGGTTCTCGGACCGGCGGCGCATCCAGAACACCCCGCCCCCGACGACCGCCGCGGTCACCAGCGCACCGCCGATCGCGATGTCGGTGCCGCTCGCCCCCGACTGCGAGCTGCCGCCGAAGCCGCCGCGCACACCACCGTGGATGACGGTGAACGCGGACGGACGCATCAGCGTCTTGCCGCCGCAGTGAGCCGTGATGTCGTACGCGCCCGGCGCGGTGTGGTGGTGGATGACGGCGGTGGCGCTCGACGTGGTGCCGCCGGGGATGGAGTGCAGACGCGCGTCCGAGAAGGCGGGCGAGGTGACCTTGCCGCCGTGCTGGCAGGACGAGCCGTCGACCGTGACCGTCAGGTGCCCGCCCCTCGGGATGACGCTCGGCATCGCCACGATGTTGGTCGGGTCGGCCCACGCGGACGCGGCCGGGGCGCCGAGCCCGACGACCGCGCCCGCCGCGGCGGCGACCGCGAGGACACGGGTGGTACGCATACGAGATGTACGCATGGCATTCCTCCGCGAAAGACGCCCCGGGGGTACCGTCCCCGGTCGATCGGTGAGAGCGCCTCCCAGACAGACCCTCAGATGCGGCACGCGGGGCCGCATTTCGGGGATCGGCCGTCCTGGTGAGACGACACGCCGGGCGGCGTCCGCGCCAGTGGGCATCACCGCAGGTCACGGACCGTCAGAAATTTCCTGCCGACGGCCGACCCGGATGGCGCACCCGCCGGGCGCCGCCACCCGTTCGCTCCCGCCCTTTCGCACGCCGCGCGCCCCGCGCTTAGCGTTCTCGTACGCGCTACGGACGCGGCGCGCCCGCCGCGTTGAGAGGGGATAGAGAATGCCTTCGTCCCATCCGGCCGACGAGTTCCGATTCCAGGATGCCCAGGAGGACGAAAAGCAGAAGAAGCGCGCCCCCTGGGGTGTGATGGCGCTTGTCCTGCTGACCGGTCTGGCGCTGATCCGCAACGGGTCGGGGGAATTCGACGTGGGTCCGCCGCAGCCCGCTTCGGCCGCGGCGGCGGATCATACGCCCGAGGCGAGTGCCGACGCCCCGGCGCCGCTGATCTTCTCGCCGGCCGAGCGCATCCGCATCAAGGGCATCCAGGTGGACGCCCCGGTCATCCCGGTGGGCCTGGACCCGGAGGGCTGGGTGGACGCGCCGCCGCCCGAGGACCCGAATCTCGCCGGATGGTTCACGGGGGCCGTCTCGCCGGGCGAGAAGGGCACGGCGGTCATCGTCGGACATGTGGACAACCAGCAGGGCCCGGCCGTCTTCTACGGCCTCGGCTCCCTGGAGAAGGGCAACCACGTCGAGGTCAGGCGCAAGGACAAGAAGACCGCGATCTTCGAGATCTACGGCATCGAGGTCTTCGACAAGGAGAACTTCCCGGGAAAGCGGGTCTACGGCAACAGCGGAACCCCCGAGCTGCGGGTCATCACCTGCGGCGGTGGTTTCACCGAGCAGTCCGGATACGACGGGAACGTCGTCGCCTTCGCCCGCCTGACCGCGGTGCGCTGACCGGGCGGGCGAACGGTCTCAGGTCGCGTAGCGGTTCGGCACGGTGATGCGGTAGCCCGACGCCAGCAGGTCGGGGAGGTAGGTGCGCAGGGCGTCGACGGTGCCCGAGCGGTCGCCGCCCGCGTCGTGCGAGAGCACCACGACACCCGGCGCCGCGCCCGCGTACACGCGCCGCACGATGGCCTTCGCGCCCGGCTCGGTCCAGTCGAGGGTGTCGACGGTCCAGGCGAGCGGTTCCATGCCGTACTCGGCGCCCAGCTGGAAGGCGTTGCGGTTCCACGCGCCGTAGGGGGCCCGGAACCACGCGGGAGGTTCGCCGGTCAGGTGCTCGATGACGTCGCAGGTGCTCTCGATCTGCCGGCGCGTCGCCGCCCGGCTGAGCTTGGGCAGCAGCGGGTGGTTCCAGGTGTGGTTGCCGATCAGGTGCCCGTCGTCGGCCATCTCGCGGAGCAGGTCCGGGCTGTCGGCGGCCATCTCCCCGCAGACGAAGAACATGGCGCGCACGTCGTGCTCGCGCAGGGTTCGCAGGATGGCCGGGGTGTAGCGGGGGTCGGGGCCGTCGTCGAAGGTCAGCACCATCGAGCGGTCGCGCCGGTCCAGGCGCAGGATCGGGGCCTTGCGGACGCGCGGCAGGGCGCGCGGGGCGCGGGGCGGGCCATGACCGGCCATGGGCTGGAGACGGTACGCGGAGGGCTTGAGGGCGCGGGCGGCCGGTGGGCCCGCGGCGGCGGCGCCGCTCGGCGCGGTGGGCCCGGGGGCGGCGGAGGGGTCCGCGCCCGCGCAGCCGGCGGTGGCGGCGAGGCCGAGAGCCGCGGCGGCGCGGAGCACCTTCCGGCGCCCTGGAGTCAGCTGATCGTCTTTCATGACTAATCCGTCG
Organism: Streptomyces huasconensis; assembly: GCF_021028635.1. Classification (NCBI taxonomy): domain Bacteria; kingdom Bacillati; phylum Actinomycetota; class Actinomycetes; order Kitasatosporales; family Streptomycetaceae; genus Streptomyces; species Streptomyces huasconensis. The sequence continues at coordinate 7,572,730 of NZ_CP086119.1, read as the reverse complement.
CACGGCCGAAGGTCCAGGCGGGACAACAACACCGGGGCGGCCCCCGAAAGCACCCGAACAGACGCGGGGCGCCGGATCGGACGCGGAGACTCCGGATCAGGCGCGGCGGACCAGAGGGAAGGGCAGGGTCTCGCGGATGGTCAGGCCGGTGAGGAACATGACGAGCCGGTCCACGCCGATGCCGAGTCCGCCGGTGGGCGGCATCGCGTACTCCAGCGCGTCGAGGAAGTCCTCGTCCAGCTCCATGGCCTCGGGGTCTCCTCCGGCGGCGCGCAGCGACTGCGCGGTGAGCCGGCGGCGCTGCTCGACGGGGTCGGTCAACTCCGAGTAGGCGGTGCCGAGTTCGGTGCCGAAGGCGACGAGGTCCCAGCGTTCGGCGAGGCGCGCGTCGCGCCGGTGCTGCCGGGTGAGCGGGGAGACGTCGGTCGGGAAGTCCTTGTAGAAGGTGGGCAGCTGTGTCCTCTCCTCGACCAGGCGCTCGTACATCTCCAGGACGACGTCGCCGCGGCCGTGGCCGGCCGTGTACGGGACTGCGGTCCGGTCGCAGTGCCGGTGCAGCTCCCGCAGCGGGGTGTCCGCGTCGACCTCCTCGCCGAGCGCCTCGGAGAGCGCGCCGTACACGGTTTTGACGGGCCACGGCCCGGAGATGTCGTGCCGGGCGCCGTCTTTGTGGGCCACCGGGCTGCCGAAGGCGGCGGTCGCCGCGCCCTGGATGAGTTCGCGGGTGAGGTCGAGCATCACGTCGTAGTCGGCGTGGGCCTGGTAGGCCTCCAGCATCGTGAACTCGGGGTTGTGCTTGTACGAGACGCCTTCGTTGCGGAAGGTGCGGCCCATCTCGAAGACCTTCTCCATGCCGCCGACGCAGAGCCGTTTGAGGTACAGCTCGGGGGCGATGCGCAGGTGGAGGTCGAGGTCGTAGGCGTTGATGTGCGTGGTGAAGGGGCGGGCGTTGGCGCCGCCGTGGATCTGCTGGAGCATCGGCGTCTCGACCTCCAGATAGCCGCGGTCCAGGAGGCCCTGACGCAGGGCCTGTACGGCGGTGGAGCGGGCCCGGACCACGTCGCGGGCGGCGGGGCTCGCGACCAGGTCCAGGTAGCGGCGACGGACCTTGGCCTCGGGGTCGGTCAGCCCGCGCCGCTTGTCGGGCAGCGGCCGCAGGCACTTGCCGGCGAGCCGCCAGGCGGTGACGAAGACGGTGAGTTCACCCTGGTCGCTGGTGCCGACCGTGCCGGTGGCCGTGATGTGGTCGCCGATGTCGACGTCGGCGGTGAAGCGGTCGAGCGGGTCCGTGCCCGACACGTCGCGGCTGAGGGCGAGCTGCCGGTCCCCCGACCAGTCGCGCAGGACGACGAAGACGATGCCGCCGAAGTCGCGTACGAGCATGACGCGACCCGCGACGCTTACCTGAGTCCCCGTCATGTCCTGACTGATGGCGGCCAGTTCATGTGTACGCGGGGGAAGGCCCACCGGGTAGGGGTCGGTGCCCTCGGCCCGCAGCCGGTCGAGTGTGCGATGCCGGACGCGGATCTGTTCCGGCGGCTTCGCGGCCTGGCCGGGCGCGGTGGCGCCGCTCCGCTCCGCGAGACCGAGGGCGGCGAGGGAAGGCAGGCCTTCGGTGGTCGCGGGCCGGGCGACGCCCCGCGGTTTCGCGTGCCCCTTGCCCCACAGCTTGCGCAGCGACGGCACGGAGACGAAGCCCTCGGCGATGCCGGACGCCAGGCTGATGCGGGCGAGGGCGCCGCTGTCGCCGTAGCAGATGAAGCGCGGGTACCACTCGGGGTGGTACTTGGCGTTGGAGCGGTAGAGCGCTTCGAGCTGCCACCACTTGGAGAGGAACAGCAGCAGCTTGCGCCAGAGCCGCAGGACGGGCCCCGCGCCGATCCGGGCGCCCTCCTCGAAGACGGAGCGGAAGACGGCGAAGTTGAGGGAGATCCGGCGTACGCCGAACTTGGGTGCCGCCGCGCACAGTTCGGCGACCATGAACTCCATGACGCCGTTCGGCGCGGCGCGGTCGCGGCGCATCAGGTCCAGGGAGATGCCGTCACCGCCCCAGGGGACGAGGGAGAGCAGGGCGAGGAGCCTGCCCTCGGCGTCGAGGGCCTCGACGAGGAGGCAGTGGCCGTCCTCGGGGTCGCCGAGGCGGTCCAGGGCCATGGAGAAGCCGCGCTCCGTCTCGGTGTCCCGCCAGGCGTCGGCCTTGTCGATGATCTCCTCCATCTCCTCGTCGGTGAGGGTGGAGTGGCGGCGGATGCGGGTGGTGGCGCCGCCGCGGCGCACGCGGTTCACGGCCTGCCGGGTCACGCGCATGTCCCGGCCGTGCAGGTCGAAGTCGGCGACGTGCAGGATCGCCTCGTCGCCCAGTTGCAGCGCGCCGAGGCCGTGCCGGGCGTACGCGGTGGCGCCGTCCTCGGAGGCGCCCATCACGGCGGGCGCCCAGGCGTACCGCCGGGCGACGTCGAGCCAGGCGGCGATGGCGTGCGGCCAGGCCTCGCGGTCGCCGACCGGGTCGCCGCTGGCCAGGCAGACGCCCGCCTCGACGCGGTAGGTGACGGCGGCCTTGCCGCTGGGCGAGAAGACGACGGCCTTGTCGCGCCGGGTGGCGAAGTAGCCGAGCGAGTCCTGGTCGCCGTATGCCCCGAGGAGCGCGCGGATGCGGGGTTCCTCGTCGCCGTGCAGGGCCGCTTCCATGCGCTGGGAGCGGAAGAGCGTGGCGGCGGCGCTCAGCAGGGCGAGGGCGCCGAACAGGCCGAGCCAGAAGAACAGGGGGCGCGGCGGGGCGCCCTGGAAGTAGTCGTGGCCGTGGATGAGGCCGCCGAGGACGCGGTTGGCCGCCCACAGCAGCCGTTCGTGGCGGGGCAGCGTGCCGGGGAAGAGTGCGACGAGGCCCCAGCCGGCCAGGACGGCGGCGCCGAGGCCCGCGACGAGCACGGCGACGGCCCGCCGGACGGCGCCGCGGCGCGAGTCCGCGGAGAACTCGCCGCGGGCCAGGAGCAGCAGGACGAAGGCGGCGCCGCAGACGAGGAACGACGGCAGCGACTCCACCCAGAAGCCGAGCGCCGCGCCGAGGACGTCGAAGGCGAGCAGCAGCCCGAGATAGACGACGACGAACCACCACGCGATCTTCTTGCGGGCGCCGGTGGCGGCGGCGAGGAGGAAGAGGAAGACGGCGTACGCGAGGTTCACGCTGACCGGGACCGTGACGAGGTCCAGGACCCGGACGACCGGCATGAGCAGCCGGCGCAGCGGGGGGACGACCGCGAGGACCGCGCAGAACACGCCGAGGACGCCGAAGAAGGCGGCGAAGCCCTCCGGTACGCGGCCGAGGACGCCGTCCCAGGCTCGTGTCGGCCCCGCGGGCCCCGTCGGTCCGGGGTTCTCCTCGCTGGCACTCATGGCACGACTCTAGGAAGTCCTGCGGCGGGGCGCGCGTCGAGGAAGCACGGGGCCCGCGACGCGGTGTGACCGGCGGGGGCGCCGCGCGCCATGCCTGCCCACAACCGGTCGGCGGGCCTCCGTTAACCTCTCGGCGTGAGCGAAGACCAGTTCCACCAGTTCGAACGGGGCACCGACGGGCCCAAGGTGATCGTCGTCGGGGTCGACGGCTCCGCTTCGTCGCTGCGGGCCGCGTCCTACGCCGCGGGCCTCGCCCGTCGGCAGCGGGCCCTGCTCGCCGTGGTCTACATCCAGCCGGTGCTCGCGGCGGGCGCGGCCCTCGGTGTGCCGGTGGCCGAGACCACGGACGAGATCGCCGAGGGGCTCATCGCGGAGATCAGGGCCGCGGCCGAGCGGGCGAAGGACATATTCGACGTCAGGTGGGAGTTCCACACCTTCCACGGCGACCCCTACAGCGGTCTCGTCTCCGCCGCCGACGAGCTGAAGGCCGACGCCGTGGTCGTGGGCGCCTCCGAGCAGGCGGGCCACCGCATCGTCGGCTCGGTCGCCGTCCGCCTCGTGAAGGCGGGCCGCTGGCCGGTCACGGTGGTGCCGTGACCGGTACCCCGGCCCAGGCGGCCTCCGGGTACCCCTGCGAATGATGTCTTGAGCCGTCTCCCCCGGTGGCCCGACCGCTCCGGATGAACGCCCCGGGTGCAAGAGGTGTGGCGTCTTCCGTCGCGGCGCCCACTGGGCCATCATGATCCGCCATCAGCCGATCGGCGTCTGCGAAGAGGTGGAGCTCATGGCGGGACTCCGTATGGGGCGGGGCGTGCTGCGCCGCAAGCCCATCGAGCACATCGAGGAGACGGAGGCGGGCGGGGGCCTGTCGCGCTCCCTCGGCCTCTGGCAGCTCACCGCCATCGGCGTCGGCGGCATCATCGGCGCCGGCATCTTCAGCCTCGCGGGAGCCGTGGCCAACGGCACGGCGGGGCCGGCCGTGCTGATCTCCTTCCTGATCGCGGGGGTCGCGAGCGCGGCCGCCGCGTTCTCGTACGCCGAGTTCGCCGGCATGATCCCGAAGGCCGGGTCCGCGTACACCTACGGCTATGTGGTGCTCGGCGAGCTGACCGGCTGGTTCATCGGCTGGGACCTGCTCCTGGAGTACACGGCGATCGTCGCGGTCGTCGCGATCGGCATCTCCGGTTACTTCGGCTTCCTCGTCGAGGAGATGGGCGCCGAGCTGCCGGCGTGGATGATGGGGGCGCCCGGCACCGGCGGCGGCCACAAGGTCGACCTCTTCGCCGCCGTGCTGTGCCTGCTCATCGCGTATCTCCTCACCCTCGGCATCAAGAACGCCGCGCGCTTCGAGATGGTCGTGGTCGTGCTGAAGGTGCTCGTGGTGCTGCTGGTGATCGCGGTCGGCTTCTTCCACATCGACACCGGCAACTACAACCCCTTCTTCCCCTACGGGGTCGGCGGCGCGTTCACCGGGGCCGCGACGGTGTTCTTCGCCGTCTTCGGGTACGACGCCATGAGCACGGCCGCGGAGGAGTCCAAGGACGCGCAGCGCCACATGCCCAAGGCGATCCTCTACTCCCTGGCCATCTCCATGGTGCTGTACGTGCTCGCCTGCCTGGTCCTGACCGGGATGCAGAGCTACACGGAGGTCGACCCGGAGAGCGGGTTCTCCACGGCGTTCAAGTCGGTCGGGCTCGGCGGGCTCGCGGACATCATCGCCGTCGGCGCGATCATCGGCATCCTCACGGTGATGTTCACGTTCATGCTCGGCTGCACGCGCGTGTGGTTCTCGATGAGCCGGGACGGCCTCCTTCCCAAGTGGTTCGCGAAGACGCACGAGACCCGGCACGTGCCGACACGTGTGACGTGGATCGTCGGCATCGCGTCGGCCGCCATCGCCGGGTTCCTGCCGATCGGTGAGGCGGCCGAACTCACCAACATCGGCATCCTGCTGGCGTTCGTCGTGGTGTGCGTCGCGGTGATCGTGCTGCGCTACAAGCGCCCCGACCTGCCGCGCACCTTCCGCTGCCCGGGCATGCCGTTCGTACCCGCCGTCGGTGTCGTCTTCTCCCTCTGGCTGATCACGTTCCTCCAGTGGCAGACGTGGGCGCGGTTCGCCGTGTGGTTCGGCCTCGGACTCGTCGTGTACTTCGGCTACTCCTACCGCAGGTCGGAGCTGGCCAAGGCGGAGCGGGACGCCGTCGAGTAGCGCTCGCGGTCACTCGCCCATCACCAGGCCGTCCTTGTCCGCTCCCCTGCCGAGCACCACGCGCCGGATGCGGTCGCGTACGTCGCGGACGTCCGCCCCCCGGTCGAGCGCGGCGTTGAGGTCGACGACGCGGCCCGCGGCCGTGTCGAACCACATGGGGAGGAACTCGGCCTTGCGCACCTTCCACCGGCCGCCCGGCTCGGCCGGCCGGGCGAAGGTGAAGCGGCCGATGGAGTTCTCGTTGCCGCGCGGGTCATGGGCGCCCTCGTGGTTGGTCATGCTGCCGGCGATCTGGTCGCCCATGCCGTAGATGATCCAGGTGCCGTTCACCTTCTCGTACGCCTGGGGCACGTGGGCGTGCGTGCCGATGATCAGGTCGATGTCCGGGCGGCCTCGCGTGCGGGACTTCGTGAGCTGTTCGCCGAGGCGCAGCTGTCTGCCGTCGGGAGCGGGCTGCCACTCCGTGCCCCAGTGCAGGCTGACGACGACCACGTCCGCGCCCGCCCCGCGCGCCGCCCGGGCGTCCGCGACGATCTTGCCGCGGTCGATCAGGTCGACCGACCAGGGCTTGCCATCGGGCATCGGATAGCCGTTGGTGCCGTACGTGTACGCGAGCTGCGCGACCTTGGCGCCGCCCGCCCGCAGCCATGCCGGTTTCTTGTCCTCGGCGGCGGAGCGGGCCGTTCCGGCGTGTTTGACGCCCGCCTTGTCGAGCGCGTCCAGGGTGCGGCGCACGCCCGCCGCGCCGTCGTCCAGGGCGTGGTTGGAGGCGGTGGAGCACGCGTCGTACCCGGTGGCCTTGAGGGCGCGGGCGATCTGCGGCGGGGACCTGAAGCTGGGGTAGCCGCTGTAGTCGCCCGGCGCGCCGTACACCGTCTCCATGTGGCAGATCGCCAGGTCGGCCCCGGAGACGATCCGCTCGGCGCCCTTGAACATCGGTACGAAGTCGTGGCCCCCGCCCTGCGCGTCGGCGGCGGCCTGCCGGATGACCGAGGTGTGCGGGAGGACGTCCCCCGAGGCGACGAGGGTGAAGCCGCGCCGATCGGCCGCGCCGCCGCTCGCCGGGGAGTGGGCCGGGGCGGGCTCGGAGGGGGCGGCGCGGTGGGACCCGTCCTGCGGGGCTGCGGCCCGGCGTTCCTGCTCCGCCCCGCAGGACGAGACGCCCGCGACGAGGAAGGCCGCCGCCGCGCCCGTCACCGCGAGGGTCACCGGCCGCCGTCGCCGTACGGGCCGGGGGCCCGGGCGCGGTTGGAGGGCTGTTCGCGACCCGGGGCGGACTGGGGGCCCTGGGGTGCCTGCGACCCCTGTGAGCTGTGCGTTCCTTGGGTGCTGCGTCATCGGCGGACTCCGCGAAAGGGTTGATGTCAGATCATATGAATAAATGTGCGGAGCTAAGGGTGAATCATGCAGCAATGGCGCCGCAGTCCCCAAAAGGGGTCAAACCGTTAGGCCCTGTGACGCGAACAACACAAGGCCGCCCACCTGCGGGGAAACCGTCGGCCGGGTCAAGGCTCGGTAAAGCGCCTTGCTCGGCACCCCTGTTGGGTAATCGGCTGTCCTCATCCGTGTTCCGGAGGTGGGGGGCCAGAGGCCGGTGACGCGCACGGACCGGAGGAAGGCGGAGCGGGATGCTGCACGAGAGCAGAGGCAACACGGAAGGCCACCGGGGCGGCGAACTGACGGTGCCCATGGCGTGGTTGTACGCCGAGTACATCGCCGACGAGCTGTTGCGCACGGGCGATCTGATGCCGCCCACGTCGTTCGAGTACCGCGCGGGGCGTGACGCGCTCGCGCTGACGATCTTCCTGTCGGACAGCCGGGGCGAGCTGTCCGGCATCCGGGTGATCACCCAGCTGGAGACCTGGCTCTCCCTGACGGAGTACGACCAGGCCTGGCAGGAGTGGGTGCGGGAGCGGATGGCTCTGCTCCTGGAGGAGGCGGCGGGGCAGGCCGGGCCCGACCTGGAGCTGGCCGAGCTGGCCTGGCGGTGGCTGGAGGAGACCGAGTTGCTCGCGCCGGACCTGGACGCGGTGCCCGGCGGCGGGGCCCTGCCGGGCGGCGAGGAGGACGGGCCGAAGGTGTGGACACCAGCCTGGCGGCTCGGACTGCCGCTCGGGCACCTCGCGATCCACCTTTTCTGACCTCGCGGGCCGGGCGCCACGAGGTCCCTGGAGCGGCACCGTCACGCCGTCCGGTGGCGCGCCCAAGCGCTTGGCGTGTTCGACGACGGCAGCGCGGTCACTTCAGCAACCGCGACAGCCTCCGGTCCGCCAGCGGTTTCCCGCCCGTCTGGCACGTGGCGCAGTACTGCAGGGAGGAGTCGGCGAAGGACACCTCCCTGATCGTGTCGCCGCAGACGGGACAGGGTTCACCGGTGCGGCCGTGCACGCGCAGCCCGCTCTTCTTCTCGGCCTTGAGTCGGCCCGCCGCCACACCGCGCGAGCGCTCCACCGCCTCGGTCAGCGTGGTCCGCAGTGCCCGGTGCAGGCCCCGCATCTCCTGCTCGGTGAGGCTCGACGTCAATTTGAACGGGGACATGCGGGCCGCGTGCAGGATCTCGTCGCTGTACGCGTTGCCGACGCCGGCGATCAGGCTCTGGTCGCGCAACGCGCCCTTGATCTGCCGCCGTTCGCCCGCCAGGAGCCGCGCGAACCGCTCCTCGTCGAAGTCGGGGGCGAGCGGATCGGGCCCCAGGCGGGCGATGCCCGGGATGTCGTGCGGCGCCTCGGTCACGTACACCGCGAGGCGCTTTTGGGTGCCAGCCTCCGTGAGGTCGAAGCCCTCCCCCGTGTCCAGGGCGACGCGCAGCGCGAGCGGGCCCTTGCCGGGGCGCGGGGGGCTGTCGGGGAGCCGGTCCTTCCACTGGAGCCAGCCGGCGCGGGCGAAGTGCGTGACGAGGTGCAGACCGCCGGCGTCGATGTCCAGGAACTTGCCGTGCCGTTCCACGGCCGTGACGTCGCGGCCTTCGAGGGCGGTGAGCGGAGGGTCGTACGTCTTGAGGACGCTGATCGCGACGGGCAGTACGCGGACGATCCCGCGACCGACCAGATGGTCCGTCAGGAAGTCCTTCAGGGCCTCGACTTCGGGCAGTTCCGGCATGGCTCTCCCTTGCACCCGCTCTTCTCACATGCGCTCTTCTCGCACCAGCGAATCTCACACGTGCTCTACTCACACCTGTTCTTCTCACACGCGTTCGTTCCTCGCGGGGACGACGAACTCGCACCACACGCACTTGCCGCCGCCGCGCGCGTCCACGCCCCACACGTCCGCGAGCAGGTCCACCAGGAGCAGACCCCGGCCGGACACCCCTTCCTCGCCCGCCTCGCGGCGGCGCGGCAGGGCGCTGGAGGAGTCCTCCACGTCGACGCGCAGCCGCCGGTCGGCGCCGCTCAGGACGCGCAGGGTGACGACCGCCGCGCCGTCGGTGTGCATCAGCGCGTTGGTGATCAGCTCGTCGGCGACCAGCTCGATCTCGTCGGCCCGTTCGCCCGCGCCCCAGGCGCGCACCGCCGCCCTGATCATGTGCCGGGCCTCGGCGAGCGCCTCCGGGTCGCTCGGCGCCACGTGCTGCTGGAGGCGGCCGCCCGAGCGGGGCGCGTCGATCTCGCGGCGCCGCAGCAGGAGCAGTGCCGCGTCGTCGTCCCCGCCCCTGCCGTCGACGATCTCGCAGAGCCGGTCGGCGAGTTCGGACAGGTCGCGGGGGCCGGTGGCGGCCAGCTCGGTGAGGGCCCGCATGCCGTCGTCGAGGTCAGCGCCCGGCACTTCGACGAGGCCGTCCGTACAGAGCAACAGGGTCTGGCCCGGATCGAGTTCGAGGGTGGTGACGGGGTAGTCGAGCCGCCCGAACTCGGCGGACAGCCCGAGCGGCAGGCCTCCGTCGACCGGCACCCTGCGGCAGGAGCCGTCGCTCAGCTGGAGGACCGGATCGAGATGGCCGGCCCGCACGAACTGCACCACGCCGGTCATCAGGTCCACCTCCGCGTACAGGCAGGTCGCGAAGCGGTCGGTGTCCAGTTCGTGCAGGAAACCGGAGGCGCGGGCCATGACGGTCGCGGGCATGTGCCCTTCGGCGGCGTAGGCGCGCAGCACGATGCGGAGCTGGCCCATGACGGCCGCCGCGTGGGTGTCGTGGCCCTGTACGTCGCCGATGACGGCCCCGACCCGGCTGCCGGACAGCGGGATCACGTCGTACCAGTCGCCGCCGATGTCCCGGCCGAGCGCCGCCGAGCGGTACCGCACGGCGATCTCCGCGCCCGGCACCCCGGGGATGGTGCGCGGCAGCATCGCCTGCTGGAGGCCCTGGGCGAGGTCCTTCTCCTGTTCGTAGAACATGGCGCGCTGGAGGCTCTGCGCGATGCTGCTGCCGAGCGCGACCAGGACGTTGCGCTCCTCCACGGTGAAGCCGGTCTTGGCCTCGTAGAGCAGGCCGAGCGCGCCGATGGGCCGGGCCTGCGCGATCAGCGGCAGGTAGGCGGCCGAGGTGATGCCGAGGCCGGCGATGTGCGGCCACAGCAGCGGATAGGACCGGGCGAAGTCCTCGGCGCTCTCGATGTAGCGCGGCGCGAGGGTGCGCACGACCTCGCTCATGGGGTACGGCTCGTCGATGCGGGTCACCCGGGTGCCCGGCACGAAGCTGCCCGCGGGGCCCTCGGCTACCAGCCGGATACGCCCTGCCTCCACCAGCCCCATGACGAGGTTCGACGCCCCGAGATGGGCGAGGCCGTGGGTGTCCTTGAGCACGTCGATGACGTCGCGCACCGTGCGGGCGTGGGCCAGCGCCGCCGTGGTGCCCTGGACGATGCTGGTCGTGCGGCGCCGTTCGGCGTCCTCGTCGACCGGTTCCCGCGCCGCGGGCGGCGTGTCGCCCAGCTCGCGGGTGGCGTCCCTGACGATGCCCACGATGCGGCGGGGGCGGCCGGTGTCGTCGCGCCGGATGCAGCCGTGGGTGTGGGTCCAGCGCAGCGTGCCGCCTCGGCAGCGCACCCGGAAGTAGGCGCCGTAGGTCTCGCTGCCGTCCTTCAGGGCGTGCGCGACGATCCGGTCCAGGCGGTGCGCCTCCACGGGCGGGACGCGGGCGGCGAGGGTCTCGGGCCTGCCGTCGTATTCGTCGGGGCGTACGTCGAAGACCTCGTGGGCGGTGGCGTCCATGCACATGACGCCGGTGTCGAGGTCCCAGTCGAAGCAGCCCATGCGCAGCGCGGCGCCGTACAGCCGCATGAAGCAGCCGGTCGGCTCCGTGGCCTGCTGTGCGCAGCGGCAGTGCCCCGCCGGGTCGTGCCCACCGGTACCCGCGTCCATGGGGCCACGCTAGGCGGAGCCCTGGGTGCGCGCACGTGGGGGAAGCGGTGCGCGGCGCTCGGCTGGGCTCGGCTCAGCTGTCGAAGGTGTGCGCCGAAGGCCCGTCAGGCGGCGTCGCAGGTGACGGGGGCGAGGGGCAGCCGGGCGGCAGAGGCGAGGGGGCTTCCTGCGGGGTGTCCGAGGGCGCGGGCGGACTCGGGCAGTCGGTCGAGGCCGTATCCGGGTCGGTGGGCACGATGCCCTCGTCCGGCCGGTCCTCATCGGGGGCCTGGCTGCGGTCGCGGTCCTGGTCGGGTTCCGTGGGTTCGGACGGCTCGTCCGAGGGCGTCTCGTCGGAGGGCGTCTCGTCGGAGGGCGTCTCGTCGGCGTCGGACGGAACCGGAGACGGCAGCGTCCGGGTCGGGGTCGGCGTGGGCGGCACCGGCGGCTTCGTCACGCGGTCCCGGTCGCCGTGCTCGTCGCCGGTCTTCCGCTCGATCCAGGTGTTGTCGAAGATGTTCACGATGACGATGCTGATGACGGGCCGCGGCGCCGGCGTCACCACGATCACGCGCGTGGGTTCGTAGCCGCTCCAGGGGCGGCCGTGGTGACGCGGCGTGCCCTTGAGGGCGAGGGGCGGCTTGAGCGGGTTCCCGCACGCGCAGCGGACCCGCGGCAGCCCGCGCGCGTCGACCAGGACGGCCGTGCCGGCCTGGAGGACGGACTGGAAGCTCGTCGCGGAGCCATCGCGGAAGCCGTGGTTGGTCACGCGGGTGTCGGCCCGCAGGACGACAGGGGTCAGGCCCCGCAGGTAGTCAGGGATCGCCGCCTGTGCGATGCCGGACACCTGTGCGAAGGCCCGGGCCTTGCCCCGGTCGGCGGTGAGGAAGCGCACCTGCCGCTCGACGTCGCAGCTGCCGACGGCGCGTGTGCCGCCGTACAGCCCGGGTGTGCCGCCCGGGACGGAGCGGGTGCCCTGCGGGGTGGCGGAACCGCTGGGCGCGGGTTGCGGCGAACGGGTGACGGGCGGCGGAGTCGGGGCGCTCCTCGCGGTGGAGTCGGTGAACGGGTCGGGGCCCTGCGCGGCGACGGGCTGCATGAACAGTTCCCGCCCGCCGTCCGTGGCGTCCCTGCCGCCGTCGCCGGAGCAGCCCGCCGCCGCGAGGGCCGCGGATATCGCGAAGGTCACCACGTAGGTCCTGGTCGATGCGCGCACGGGCACTCCCGCCGTTGCCGGTCCCTGTGCCCCGCTTCTTCCTGCTGTATGGGGCGGGGGCTTGCGTCATTGTCCGCGGGGGCGCGCGGCGCCTCGCAAGCCGAGAAGATCCCCCGGCGGCACAATGGAGGCGTGGATTGGTTCACCTCGGACGCGTACGGCGTGAGCCGGCTGGTCTTCCAGCGGGGCCTCGCCGCGCTCTACTTCGTGGCCTTCCTGGGCGCCGCCCTGCAGTTCCGCGCGCTGATCGGCGAGCGCGGGATGCTGCCCGTGCCGAGGTACGTGGAACGGGTGCCGTTCCGGCGGGCCCCGAGCGTGTTCCAGCTCCACTACTCGGACCGGTTCTTCGCGTGCTGCGCGTGGACGGGCTGCGCGGTCGCGGTGGCGCTGCTCGCTGGTGCCGACGGTCTGCTCCCGCTGTGGGGCGCGATGGCGCTGTGGCTGGTGCCGTGGGCGCTCTATCTCTCCATCGTGAACGTGGGGCAGACTTGGTACGGCTTCGGCTGGGAGTCCCTGCTCCTGGAAGTGGGCTTCCTCGCGGTCTTCCTCGGCAACGACGACGTCGCGCCGCCGGTCCTCGTGCTCTTCCTGCTCCGCTGGGTGCTCTTCCGCGTGGAGTTCGGCGCCGGGCTGATCAAGATGCGCGGCGACGCGTGCTGGCGCGAGCTGACCTGCCTGTACTTCCACCACGAGACGCAGCCGATGCCCGGCCCGCTGAGCTGGTTCTTCCACCATCTGCCGAAGCCGTTGCACCGGGTGGAGGTCGCGGCCAACCACGTCACCCAACTGGCCGTGCCCTTCCTGCTGTTCACCCCGCAGCCGGTGGCGACGGGCGCGGCCTGCCTGATGATCGTGACCCAGCTGTGGCTGGTCCTGTCCGGCAACTTCGCCTGGCTCAACTGGATCACCATCGTGCTCGCGGTGTCGGCCGTCGACTTCTCCGCCTGGCACACCCCGACGCGGTACGCCCCGGCCCCGCTCTGGTACGAGGTGCTGGTCATCGCCGTCTCCGCGGGCCTCCTCGCGCTCAGTTACCGCCCCGTGCGGAACCTGCTGTCGCGACGGCAGGTCATGAACCGCTCCTTCGACCCGCTGCACCTCGTCAACGCGTACGGTGCGTTCGGCAGCGTCAGCCGGGTCCGCCAGGAGATCGTCATCGAGGGCACGGCGGACGCGCGGCCGCGTGCGGATTCCGAGTGGCTCGCCTACGAGTTCAAGGGCAAGCCCGGCGATGTGCGGCGCTGGCCCCGCCAGTTCGCGCCCTATCACCTGCGGCTGGACTGGCTGATGTGGTTCGCCGCGCTCTCCCCCGCGTACGCCCGCACATGGTTCGGCCCGCTGGTGGAGCGCCTCCTTGACGACGACCGCGACACGCTGCGGCTGCTGCGCCACTCGCCGTTCCCGCCCGGCTCCCCGCCGACGCACATCCGGGCGCGGCTGTACCGCTACCGGTACACCACCTGGCGTGAGCTGCGCGAGACGGGCGCCTGCTGGGACCGTACGTACGTCCGCGAGTTCCTGCCTCCGACGAAGCTGGCCGGGCCCGCTCAGAGGCCGTAGACGCGGCGCGCCGTCCCGCCGAACACCTCCTCGCGCTCATGGGGGGCGAGGCCCCACGTCAACAGCCGTGCAGCGTCGAGCACTTCGGTGTAGTGCGCCGCGAGCGTGCTGACGGGCCAGTCGGAGCCGAACATCAGGCGCTCGGGGCCAAAGGCGTCCAGGACGGTGTCGGCGTAGGGCCGCAGGTCGTCCACGGTCCATGTCGCGTGGTCGGCCTCGGTGACCATGCCGGACAGCTTGCACATGGTGTTGGGGCGGGCGGCGAACGCGCGGACCGCCGAGGCCCAGGGTTCGAGGGCTCCCGAGGCGATCGGCGGCTTGCCCAAGTGATCGAGTACGAACATGAGTTCGGGCAGGCCCGCTGCCGCCTCGGTGCAGGCGGGGAGCTGGTGGGGCCGCACGACGAGGTCGTAGGCGAGTCCCGCGTCGGCGAGGGCGGCCAGGCCCCGGCGGACATCGGGGCGCAGGAGCCAGGCGGGGTCCGGTTCGCTCTGCACCTGGTGGCGGATGCCCACCAGGTGCCGCCCGCCCGGGAGGTCACGGAGCCGGGCCAGCGTGTCGGCCACGCCGGGGCGGGTCAGATCCGTCCAGCCGACGACGCCCGCGACGAGGTCGCTGTCCGCCGCGAGGGCGAGGAACTCCGGGGTCTCCTGCGCCACGGTCACCGTCTGGACGAGGACGGTGGCCCCGACCCCCGCCGCGCGGGCCGCCGGCGCGAGGTCGGCCAGGGAGAAGTCCCGGCGCAGCGGGGCCAGCGCGTGGCCGGTGATCCACGCCTGGTCCCGGACGGAGAGGTCCCATACGTGATGATGGGCGTCGACCAGGACGCGCCCGGCGGAGGGCTTGGCGGGCGGGGCGCTTCTCATGGGCGGCACGGGCGGCCCTCGCCTCGTACGCCACCCGCTCCTCGCACATAGGACGGCACCGGCACGGGCGCGGGCACCGGTACCTCGGGGGGCAGCAGTCCCCCCTCCCGGGCCTCCCGCCAGAAGTCGGCCGGCACCTCGGACGCGAACTGCGCGGCGGCGTCGTCCACTTGCTCCGGGGTGTGGATGCCGACCAGGACAGCGGCGACGGCCGGGTGCCCGAAGGGAAAGGCGAGTGCGGCTGCCCGCAGCGTCGTGCCGTGCCGTTCGGCGAGGGCCCGCAGGGCGCGGGCGCGCTCCAGGAGTGGGGTCGGCGCCTCGGTGTAGTCGAACCGCGCGCCCGGCTTCGGGTCGGCGAGCAGCCCGGAATTGAAGACACCGCCGATGACGATCGAGGCGCCCCGTTCCGTGGCCGCGGGCAGCAGCTCGGCGAGGGCCGTGTGGTCGAGAAGGGTGTAGCGGCCCGCGCACAGCACCGCGTCGACGTCCGTGTCGCGGACGAAGCGGGTGAGCATCTCCGCCTGGTTCATCCCGGCGCCGATCGCCCCGACGACGCCTTCGGAACGCAGCTTCTCCAGGGCCGGGTAACCCTCGCGGAAGGCCTGTTCGCCGTGGTGGTCGGGGTCGTGCAGGAAGACGACGTCGACGTGGTCCGTGCCCAGGCGGCCGAGGCTGGACTCGATCGAGCGGCGCACGCCGTCCGCGCTGAAGTCCCAGATCCGGCGGTGCGTCGCAGGCGCCGCGAACCCGCCCTCGGCGAGGTCGTCGCCGCGCACGTCGTCGACCGGTTCGAGGAGCCGCCCGACTTTCGTGGAGATCACGTACGAGGAGCGGTCCCGGCCGCGCAGAGCCTCACCGAGGCGGCGTTCGGAGAGGCCGAGGCCGTAGTGCGGGGCGGTGTCGAAGTAGCGGATGCCCGCGCGCCAGGCGTGGTCGACGGCGGCGGCCGCCTGGGCGTCGGTGATCGGCGCGTAGAGGTTGCCGAGGCCTGCGGCGCCGAAGGACAGTGCGGTCACCGCGACACCGCCGCGCCCCAGGGGGCGTCGGGCCAGGGCGTTCACGGGGTCACCGGCCGCAGTCGCAGGCCCTGCATGCCGCCGTCGACGGCGAGCGCCGTGCCGGTGGTGGCGCCGGACAGGGGGCTCGCGAGGTAGGCGATGGCGGCGGCGACCTCGTCCGCGGTGACGAGGCGGCCGGTGGGCTGGCGGGCCCGGAGCGCGGCCCGCTCGGCCGCCGGGTCGGGTGCGGCGTCCAGGAGACGGGAGACCCACGGGGTGTCGACGGTGCCGGGGTTGACGCAGTTGACGCGTATGCCTTCGCGGACGTGGTCGGCGGCCATCGCGAGGGTCAGGGAGAGCACCGCGCCCTTGGACGCCGAGTACAGGGCGCGCTGCGGGAGGCCCGCGGTCGCGGCGATGGAGCAGGTGTTGACGATCGCCGCGTGGGCGGAGCCGCGCAGGTGGGGCAGGGCGGCGCGGGTGGTGCGGACGACGCCGAGGACGTTGACGTCCAGGACGGTGTGCCACTGGGCGTCGTCGTTGTCCTCGACGGTGCCCTGGGCGCCGATGCCCGCGTTGTTGACGAGGACGTCGAGGCCCCCGAGGTCGGCTGCGGCCGAGGCGACCGCCTCCCTTACCGAGGCGTCGTCGCGGACATCGGCGGCGTACGCGCGCTGCGGTTTCTCCACGCCGCCGGGATCGAGGTCGAGGACGGCGACCTCGGCGCCGCGCGCGGCGAGCAGGTCGGCGGTGGCGCGGCCGATGCCGGACGCGCCACCCGTGACCAACGCCTTGAGCCCCTCGAAGTCGGTCATGCGGCTCTCCCTTGTCCGTGCGGTCGGGGCCTGCTGAAGCGCATATTTATCAGACCACTTGACGCCCACAACACCCCTGGTCCGTAACTCCCGGCGAATTCAGCCCCGGGTGGTCGGACCACATCGCGTCAGACACCAAGGGCATGGAAGCCCACCCGGGTGAGCCGGACGGTGCGAACACGAAGCCCGCCGCGGCGAGCGCGAGAAACGCGCCCAAGGAGAGCGCGTCGTGCAGCGCCCCCGCCCGTCCCACTCCCGCGTTCCAAGCGGCTCGCGTTCTCCCTGGTCAGCGCCTGTCCTCGCGTTCCAGCGTCCCCAACTTCCGGGCGACCGTGGCAGCCGGGACAGAATGCCGCGCAAGCTCAAGCCGTACTGATCCGTACCGAACCGTGCTGACCCGAACCCGGCTCAGCAGCAACGACATGGGAGTTCGCAGATGCAGATGCTTCGCAAGCGCTCACGCCTGATCGCGGTGCCGGTCGCGGCCGTCGCTCTGACCCTGACCGCCACCGGCTTCCAGGCCCACGCGGCCGGGCCGTCCCCCTCGGGCGGACCGGGGCAGTCCGGCAGGGCCGCCGCGGCGGCGGGGCCGTGCCTGGCCGGGGCCACGGTGCTCGTCGGCGACCTCGACGGTGACGGCCACCCCGACAAGATCGACAACCCCGGCCACACGGGCATCAAGATGACGGTCCAGTGGGGAACCGCGGGCGGCTCGTTCGGCCAGAAGTACGCCGTCAGCGACCTGCTCCGCGCCAAGCCGGGGGAGATCACGACCGCCGCGGTCGCCGACTTCCGGCGCGACGGCACGCTGGACATCGTCGTCAACGTCGTCAAGCCGTCCGGCGTGGACGACCCCGCCACGGCCCGCATCGCGGAGTACCGCCCCGGCCCGCTCAAGCGCTCGAACCTCGGCTCCGCCACCGCCCGGCACTCCGACATCGGCGACCGCGGCGAGGCAAGGGAACTGCGGATCGCCGACTACGGCGGCGACGCCTACCCGGACCTCGCGGTGCTCAACAACGAGGGCGACGGAGTGCTGACCCGGGAGGTGCGCCTGTCGAAGCCGGGCAGCGGCCCGGGGACCTACGACTACGAACTCCAGCTGAAGTACGGCGAGACCGGGACGCCCGCCGAACCGCCCACCATGCCCGGCGACGGCTGGAAGCCCTTCTACAAGCCCTGCTCCTCCTGACACCTGCCGGGGGCCGCCGCCCTCCTGGAGGGTGGCGGCACCCGGCAGCGCCCGCGGGGGACGGCCGGTGCTCAGCCCCTCGTCAGCCGCAGCGTCACCAGTTCGAACGGCCGCAGCTTCACCGCGATCACGCCGCCCGTCCGCTCTGGGGTGGCCGCGTCGGCCAGCGGCCGCTCCAGCAGGTCGGTCACCGTGACCGAGCCGACCTCGAAGCCCGCCGTCAGCGTGGCCCGCGCCCGGCCGCCGTGCGCCTCGTGGAAGCGGACGACCACGTCGCCGCTGCCGTCGTCGGCCAGCTTGACCGCCGTGACGACGACCGCGTCGTTGTCCACCGCGATCAGCGGGGCCACCTCCGAGCCGCCGCGCACCCGCCGCTCGGGCAGGTTGACGCGGTAGCCCTCGCGCACCGCGTCGCCGATCGCCGCGCCCGGCACCAGCGCGTGCCGGAAGCGGTGCACGCCCTGGTCCGTCTCGGGGTCGGGGAAGCGCGGGGCGCGCAGCAGCGAGACCCGTACGGTCGTGGTCGTGCCCGCGTCGGCGCGGACCGCGCGGGTCACGTCATGGCCGTACGTCGAGTCGTTGACCAGCGCGACGCCCCAGCCCGGCTCCTCCACGTGCACGAAGCGGTGGTTGCACGCCTCGAACTTGGCGGCCTCCCAGCTCGTGTTGGTGTGCGTGGGCCGGTAGAAGTGGCCGAACTGGGTCTCCGACGCGTACCGCTCCGCGTGGATGTCCAGCGGGAAGGCCAGCTTGAGGAACTTCTCCGTCTCGTGCCAGTCGACCTCGGTCTCGATGTCGAGCCGCCGCGAGCCGGGCGCCAGCGAGAGGATCTGCGTCATGCGCGAGGCACCGAAGGTGCGCACGATCCGCACCGAGGCGCCCTCCCCCGCCACGACCTCGTCGGCGTCCGTGAGGTCGGTGACGGTGTTGCGGTAGAACTCGTCCACGTCCCACGCGTCCCACATGTTCGGGAAGTCGGCGTGGAGCTGCGGCAGGTTGGCGGCCGTGCCCGGCGCGACGGTCTCGCGGTCGGCCTCCATGTCGTACGCCGACACGACCAGGCCCCGCCCGTCGATCTCGACCCGCAGCAGGCCGTTGTCGAGGACGAAGCCGCCGTCGGCGCGCGGGGCGATCGCTGCCTGCCCGTCGATCACCGCGGGCCGCGCGCCGCCGGCAGGCACGCCGTGACACGTGTGCGGCGTGGAGTTGAAGACCAGGTCTTCGCCGCCCTCCCCGGCGAGCGCGCGCTGTGCCGCCTCGATGATGCCGGTCAGCTCCTCGGCGAGCGCCGCGTAGGTCGCGCGGGCCTCGCGGTGCACCCAGGCGATGGACGAGCCGGGCAGGATGTCGTGGAACTGGTGGAGCAGCACCGTCTTCCAGACGCGGTCCAACTCCTCGTAGGGGTACGAGAATTCGTCGCACCGCACGGCGGCCGTCGCGGCCCACAGCTCCGCTTCCCTCAGCAGGTGCTCGCTTCGCCGGTTGCCCTGCTTGGTGCCGGCCTGGCTGGTGAGCGTCGCGCGGTGCAGCTCCAGGTACAGCTCGCCGACCCAGACGGGGGCGTTCGGGTACTCCGCCTCGGCCTTCTCGAAGAACTGCTCCGGCGTCTCCCACCGGACGGTCGCCGACCCTTCGAGGTCCCGCAGGCGCGCGGCCTTCGCGATCATCTCGCGGGTGGTGCCGCCGCCTCCGTCGCCCCAGCCGGTGGGCGCGAGGGAGTGCCGGGCGACCCCCTTGTCCTTGAAGTTCTTCGCCGCGTGGGCGATCTCGCTGCCCTTCATCGAGCAGTTGTAGGTGTCGACGGGCGGGAAGTGCGTGAAGATACGTGTGCCGTCGATGCCCTCCCAGTTGAAGGTGTGGTGCGGGAAGCGGTTGGTCTGCGACCACGAGATCTTCTGCGTGAGCAGCCATTTCGAGCCGGCCGCCTTGATGATCTGCGGCAGTCCGGCGGCGAAGCCGAAGGTGTCGGGCAGCCACGCCTCGTCGTTCTCGACGCCGAACTCGTCGAGGAAGAACCGCTTGCCGTGCACGAACTGACGGGCCATCGCCTCCGAGCCCGGCATGTTGGTGTCGGACTCGACCCACATGCCGCCCGCGGGCACGAACCGCCCGTCGGCGACCGCCTGCTTGACCTTCGCCCACACCTCGGGGCGGTGCTCCTTGATCCAGGCCCACTGCTGCGCCTGCGACATGGCGAAGACGAAGTCGGGCTCGTCCTCGATGAGCGCCGTCATGTTCGACGTCGTACGCGCCACCTTGCGCACCGTCTCGCGCAGCGGCCACAGCCACGCGGAGTCGATGTGGGCGTGGCCGACGGCGCTGATGCGGTGCGCGGAGGGCTCGGCGGGGGTGGACAGGACCTTTTCGAGCCGGGCGCGGGCCGCGGCGGCCGAGCCGTTGACGTCCTGGAGATCGACGGCGTCGAGGGCGCGGCCGAGGGCGCGCACGATGTCGTAGCGCCGCCCGGAGTCCTCGGGCAGCTCCCGCATCAGCTCGCCGAGGACTTCGAGGTCGATGACGAGCTGCCACACCGTCTCGTCGAAGACGGCGAGGTCCATGCGCGCCAGCGTGTACTGGGGTTCGCTGCCCGCCGTCTCCTTGTCGCCCAACCGCGTCGGCAGGAAGGGGTGGTAGTCGAGGATGACGGGGTTGGAGGCCGCCTCGATGTGCAGGCGCACCTCTTCGCCGCCCTCGGCGGACGCGGCGATCCGCACCCACTGGTTGCGGGGGTTGAGGCCCTTCACCGGGGTGCCGTCGGGGCGGTAGACGAGGCCCTCGCACTGGAAGCCCGGCATGTTCTCGTCGAAGCCGAGGTCGAGGACGGCCTCGACGGTCCGGCCCGCCCACTCCTTCGGCACCGTCCCGGTCACCCGGAACCAGCTGGTCCCCCAGGGCGCGCCCCACCGCTCGCCGACGGCGGTGGGCGACGGCTCGGCGGCGAGCCCTTCGGCGACGGGCACGGGTTCGCCGGGCGCGTGCCACACCGCGACGTCGAGCGGTACGGAGGCCGGGTACACGGCGGGCCTGATGCGCTCGTCCAGAACGCGCTTGAGGCGGGCTTCGACCAGGGTGCGGTCGTCATGCATGAGATTCTCCCGGGGGGTGGTAATTGTGAGCCCGTCCGGCGATCGGGACGAGCGCGCAGCGCGGTCTACGGACGTCGTGCCGGCCTAGCGGACCTCCTCCGGCGTCACCACGTCCGTGATGCCCCGCGCGGCGAGATGCTCCGCGTCCGCGGTCCGGCTCGCCAGGACGGCTGCCGGCCGGACACCGTCCCGCGTGAGGCGGGCGAACGCCTCGAAGACGGCTCCCCCGGGCGCGCACTCCGCGCGCCGCTCCATGGCGTCGTCCACGACCACCGCCGTGGTCCGGGGCGCCGGCGCGTACGTGCGGCCACGCCACTCCTTCGCGACGCGGGCCAGCGCCGCGCCCGCGGGCTTGACCTGCCCGTCGTTGGTCAACAGGCCGAGGCTGTACTCCAGTTCGGGGAAGTCCGCGAGGTCGCGCGAGACGTCGTGGGAGCACCACCACGTCACGCCCCACACGTCCTGGCAGTCGAGCGCGGCCTCGACCGTCTCCTCGGTGAAGGCGGCGGCGTGCTCGGCGGGGATCAGCGGCGCGGGTGCGCCGACCTCCTGGAGCCAGACGGGGCGGTGCGGGTCGAGCGCCCAGGCCTTGGACAGCTCGATGAGGTACGCGGCGTGGGCGCGCGTGGCGGTGCCGGTGCGTCCGTGGCGCTGGGCGGTGCCGTTGAAGACCCAGGAGTGCACGGCGGTCATGGCGCCGAGCCGGGCGGCCTGCCCGGGGGTGAAGGGCTGGTCGTTCTGGTACCAGGCGGCGTCGTACTCGGCGTGCAGGTGGAGCCTGCCGGGGGCGCCGTCCTCGCAGGCGGCCAGTACGGTGCGCAGCCAGGTTTCGGCCTGCTCCTCGGTGATGCGGTCGGGGTCGGGGTGCGGCCCGGCCGAGAACTGGTTGATCTCGTTGCCGATGGTCATGCCGATGAAGTTCGGCCGGTCGGCGAGGGCCGCGGCGAGCGTCCGCAGGTAGGCGGCCTGCCCGGCGACGACGTCCGGGTCGGTGAAGAGGTTCCGCCGGTGCCAGGTCTGCGTCCAGGCGGGCAGGAAGTCGAAGCTGGACAGGTGGCCCTGGAGCCCGTCGACGTTGACGTCGAGGCCGCGCTCGGCCGCGGCGTCGGCGAGCTGGACGAGCTGCTCGACGGCGCGCGGACGGATGAGGGCGCGGTTGGGCTGGAAGTAAGGCCAGATGGGGAAGACCCGCACATGGTCGAGACCGAGTGCGGCGACGGCGTCGAGGTCGGCGCGCACGGCGTCGAGGTCGAAGTCGAGCCAGTGGTGGAACCATCCCTGGGCGGGCGTGTAGTTGGCGCCGAAGCGCGGCGCGCCCGGAGGTCGCGCGCCCGAAGGCGGCGCCGAGGGCGATGCGGAAGGCGATGCGAGAGGCAATGCGAATCCTGGTTCTCGGAAGTTCGGGGTGGGCACCGCACCGACACGGCGGGCGCCGCGTGGCATCAGCCCTTGACCGCTCCTTCGCCGACGCCGCGGAAGAAGTACCGCTGGAGGCAGGCGAAGAGGACGATCAGCGGGAGCACGGCGATGACCGTGCCCGCGGCGACGAGGCGTTCGTCGTTGGCGAAGGTGCCGTGCAGGTAGTTCAGGCCGATGGTGAGGGTGAAGCGCTCGGGGTCGCTGAGGACGATCAGCGGCCACAGGAAGTCGTCCCAGGCACCCATGAAGGCGAAGATCGCGACGACCGCGAGGGTGCCCTTGACGGCGGGCAGCGCGATCCGGACGAACCGCTGCCAGACGTTCGCGCCGTCCACGAACGCGGCCTCCTCGATCTCGTAGGGCACGTTGAGGAAGGCGTTGCGCATCAGCAGGACGTTGAGCGCGGAGACACAGCCGGGCAGCAGCACACCGATGAGGGTGTTGTTCAGGCCCAGCTCCCGCATGGTCGTGAACTGGGCGATGATGATGCCTTCGACGGGCACCAGCATGGCCAGGATGAAGACGAGGGTGGCCGCCTTGCGGCCCCGGTAGCGCAGGCGGGCCAGCGCGTAGCCGGCGAGGGCGGCGCCCACGCAGTTGGTGACGACGTTGGCGGCGGCCACCTTCAAGGAGTTGAGGGCGTAGTCCCAGACGGGGATGGTGTCGGCGACCCGCTCGTAGTTGTGCAGGGTCGGGTCGGAGGGCAGGAACTTCGGCGGGGAGCTGAAGATGTCCTCGTGCGGCCCCTTGAGGGACGTGGACAGCTGCCAGAGGAACGGGCCGATCATCAACGCCAGTACGGCGAGCAGGAGTCCGTAGCGCAGGACGATCTCCCACAGCGGCATCCGGCGGCCGTTCTCGTCGGTGATCCGTGGCCGACGGCGCTCACGCACACTGCTCTTCGCGGTGCTCACGCGTCCTCCTTCCGGTCCGCCCGCAGCACGAGCAGCATGAGCGCGACGGTGACGACGAAGACGACGACGGAGATGGCCGAGGCGTAGCCGACGCGTCCGGTGAGGCCGGTGCCCGTGCGCTGCACCAGCATCACCAGCGTGGTGTCCTCGCCCGCGGGGCCGCCGGTGGGCCCCGCCATCAGGTAGACCTCGGAGAACACCTTGAAGGCGGCGACCGAGGAGAGCGCGCCGACGAGCACCATGGTGGAGCGCACGGCGGGCACGGTGACGCTGAAGAAGCGGCGCACCGCCCCCGCGCCGTCGACCGCCGCGGCCTCGTGCAGTTCGCGCGGCACGTTGGCGAGGGCCGCGAGGTAGATGATCATGTAGTAGCCGAGGCCCTTCCAGACCGTGACGGCCATGGCGCTGAACAGCAGCAGCCACTGGTCGCTGAGGAAGCCGACCTTGCCGACGCCCACCGCCTCAAGGACCGCGTTGACCAGGCCGCGTTCGTCGAGCATCCACACCCAGATCAGGCCGACCACGACGATGGAGGCGACCACCGGGGTGTAGAAGGCGGACCGGAAGAAGGTGATGCCGGGGATGTGCTTCTGGACGAGCATCGCGAGGAGCAGCGGCAGCAGGACGAGCGCGGGGACGACCACGAGGACGTACAGCGTGCTGTTGCGCAGGCCGATCCAGAACATGTCGTCGTGCAGCAGCTCGCGGAAGTTGGCCAGTCCCACGTACTCGCCGGGGATCAACGTCCTTTTGTCGGTGAAGGCGTTGTTGAGCGTGCTGACGAACGGATAGAGGATGAAGACGGCGACGATCGCGAGCCCTGGGGCGGCGAACAGCCAGGGACTGGTGGGCAGTTGTCGCCTGATCTTGGCGGGTCTCCGGGCGGCGGTCCGGCCGCCGCCCGGGGAGGCGGCGGCGCGGCCCGCGCCCGGGGTTCTGGTGGCGGTGCTGGTCTTCATGGCTGGCGTTCCCTGGTCATGGCTTCACGGCTCGGCACGGCGCGGCTCGGCGGCACGGCGCGGGCGCTCAGCTCTGCTTCAGCAGCCGGTCGCAGTTCTTGACAGCGTTGTCAAGCGCTTCCTCGGGGCTCTCCTTGCCTTGCAGCGCCTTGGCGACGGAGTTGCGCAGCTCGACCTTCATCTGCTCGCTGAAGAGCACGGGCGTGTAGTTCACCGCCGTCTTGATGGACTTGGCGGCGGCGACGCGGACCCGCGTCTCCTCCTTGCCGTCCTGCTTGGTGAAGTACGGGTCGTCGAGGGAGCCCTGGGTGCTCGGGAAGATCGCGACCTGCTTGGCGAACTCCATCTGGTGCTTGGCGTCGGTGACGAAGTGCGCGAAGGCGACGGCGGCCGGCGTCTGCTTGGTGCGGGCGTTCACCATCACGCCCATCACGTACATGTTGTCCTTGCCCGTGTTGCTGATCTGCGGGGTGATGCCGATGTTCTTGTAGAGCTTCGGCGCGTCCTTCTTGAACTTCTCCAGGTCCAGCGCGCTGCCGGGGTTCATGGCGACGGCCTCGGTGAGGAACTTCTTCCCGGTCGACTCCGGTGTCGCGGTCAGCGCCTGCCCGTCCAGCGCCTTCGCGTCGTACAACTCCTTGTACTTGGTGAGGAGTTCGACACCCTTGGCGTCGTTGAAGGTGAATCCGGTGCCTTCCTTGTTCATCAGCGGGACGCCGTAACGTCCGAAGTCCTCGATGGTGGGGACGTTGGCGAGCGTGGCGATCTTCCCGTCGCTCTTCTCCGCCAGCCGCAGGGCCTGGTCGAAGAGCTGGTCGTACGTCTTCGGGGGCTTGTTCTCGTCGAGGCCCGCGTCCTTGAAGAGGCGCTTGTTGTAGAAGAGCGGCCCGGTGTTCAGGTACCAGGGGAAGGCGTACGTCCCTTCGGTGCCCGGTATCTGGTGGCTCTTCCAGGCCCCGGGGAGGTACTCCTTCTCGTACTTGCCCGCGGCCTTGTCGAGGTCGAGCGCGAGGCCGGCCTTGGCGAGCGGGGCGACCAGGTCGGGCGAGACGTTCACGACGTCGGGCAGCGTGCCCGCGGCGGCGTCCGCGCTGATCTTGTCGGCGTAGCCCTCGCCGGGCTGGTCGACCCATTTGACGTCGGTGCCGGGGTACTTCTTCTCGAACTCGGCGACCACGCCTTCGAAGTAGGGCTTGAAGTTCGCCTTCAGGTTCCAGGTCTGGAAGGTGATCTCGCCTTCGATCTTGCCCGACGCGTCCGTGGAGCCGCCGCCGTCACCTCCGTCGCCACAGGCGCTCAGCGGCAGCAGGACAGCGAGGGCGGCGCCCGCGGCGACCGCTCTGCGGGGGATACGGGAGATACGCACGGTGAAACGGCTCCTTTGCTCGGCCCAGCGTGAGACGGCGGTGACTGCGGCCGTCCGAGCCGGGCAGTCCACGCCGAGGCCGACCCTGCATCCAACCGTGGCGGAAAGTCAATGGATTCGGGGAATCGGGTGCGAACTTCTCCCGTCACGCCCACCAACACGCAGGTCAGAAGGGGGCCTTACAGCTCTTGCGGTGAACGACTAATGCGCTTTAGGGTCTGTCCGCTCAAGCGCTTTAGGTGCGGCGCCGGGAAAGGGGCTCGGGAAGGGCTCTCAGGAAAGGGGGTACGGGTGCAAGGCAAGCGGTCACCGGCACGCCGGCCGACCATGAAGGACATCGCGCGCCGCGCCGGGGTCTCCGAGAGCGCCGTCTCCTTCGCGCTCAACGGCCGGCCCGGTGTCTCCGAGATCACCCGTGACCGGGTGCGCAGGGTCGCGGAGCAGCTCGGCTGGCGGCCCAGTACGGCGGCGCGCGCCCTGTCGGGCGAGGGCTCGGCCACGGTCGGCCTGGTCGTGGCGCGGCCGGCGGCGACGCTCGGCGTCGACTCGTTCTTCCTGCAGCTCATCTCCGGCGTCCAGGAGGTGCTCGCCGAGCGGCACTTGGGGCTGCTCTTCCAGGTGGTGGAGGACGTGGCCGCCGAGTGCGCGGTCTACCGCCGCTGGTGGGCCGAGCACCGGGTCGACGGCGTCCTGGTGGTCGACCCGCGTACGGACGACCCCCGGCCGGCGCTCCTGGACGAGCTGGGGCTGCCCGCCGTGGTGACGGGCGGCGTACCGGACCCGCAGGCGGGCCCGCCGGGTCTGTCGACGGTGTGGGTGGACGACGCGGGGGCGATGGCGTCGGTCGTCGGCCACCTGCACGCGCTCGGCCACCGCCGCATCGTGCACATCGCGGGCATGGAGGGGCTCGCGCACACCGAGCGCCGCGTGCGCACCCTGCGTGCCGAGGCGGCGAGCCGCGGCCTGTCCGGCGTGCGCTCGGTGACGACCGACTACTCCGACGCGGAGGGCGCCGCCGTGACCCGCCGCGTCCTGCGCTCCGCCGAACCGCCGACGGCCTTGGTGTACGACAACGACGTGATGGCCGTGGCCGGGGTCGCCGCCGCGTCCTCCCTCGGCTTCGGCGTGCCGGCCGACGTGTCGGTCGTGGCCTGGGAGGACTCGGCGCTCTGCCGCATGGTGCACCCGTGGCTGACGGCCCTGTCCCGGGACACCGTCGCGTTCGGCCGCACGGCCGCCCGGGAGCTGCTCGCCCTCCTGGACGACGGGCCCGCGGCGACGGTCCAGGTGCCGCTGCCGCGGCTCATCGAGCGGGAGAGCACGGGGCCGGTACGAGACGTGTGAACCCGGCCCGGCGCTGGCATCCTGGAGTGCCCCCGCGGCCGGGGCGCGTCATGCTCCCGGACGCGCCGGGCTCGCTGCCGGTCCATCGGGCGAGGAAGGTGGCAGGGGGGCCAGGCATGCCTCGCTCACGTCGGCGGAAGGACACGACGCATGGCGGACCACTTCCCCACCGTCGGTGTCGAGGAGGAGTACTTCCTCGTCGACGCCTCGCAGCGCACGGTGGCCGCGGCGGCGCCCCGCCTCCTGGCCCGCGCCAAGCCGGTGCTCGGGGACCTGGTGACCGGTGAGGCGTCCCGGTACCAGGTGGAGGGCAAGACACCGCCCTGCGGGACGCTGGGCGAGCTGCGGCACGAACTGCGGCGGGTGCGCTCGGCCGTCGTCACCGCCGCGGCACAGGAGGGCCTGCGCCCCCTGGCCTCCGGGACGCCGCTGCTGGGCGTGCGGACGCCGATACCGCTCAGCGGCGACCCCCACTACCTCCCCCAGTTCGAGATGTTCCGGTCCCTTTACGACACCTTCGTCTTCTGCGGGCTCCACGTACACGTCCAGGTCCCGGACCGGGAGCATGCCGTCCTGGTCGGCAACCATCTGCGGCCGTGGCTGCCCGTCCTGGTGGCGCTGGCGGCCAATTCCCCCTTCTGGGAGGAGCGGGACAGCGGTTACTGCAGCTGGCGGACCCTGGGAGCCGCGCGGTGGCCGGTGGCGGGCCCGCCCCCGTACTTCTCCTCGGCCGCGCACTACGACGCGCTCGCGGCCTCCCTCCAGGAGATCGGCGCGACCCGGGGCGAACGCTCGCTGTACTGGGACGTACGTCCGTGCGCGCACCTGCCCACCGTCGAGATCAGGGCGATGGACGTCCCCACGAGCGTCGAGGAAGCGGCGGTCTTCGCCGTCCTGGTGCGGGCGCTGGTCGTCCGGGCGCTGGAACGGGTGCGGCGCGGCGACCCCGGGCCGGCCATGGACGAAGCGCTGCTGCGCGCGGCGTACTGGCGGTGTGCCCGCGACGGGCTGACCGGGCAGAGTCTCGACCCGCGGACCAGCCGACTGGTGCCGACCACACTCCAGGTCCGCCGCCTGCTGGAGCACGCCCGGCCCGCGCTGGCGGAGCACGGTGAACTCCCCCGGGTGACCGCGGCCTTGCGGCATCTGGTCACGCACGGCGGCGGCGCCGAACGTCAGCGCTCCGTCCACGCCCGTGCGGGCAGCCTGCTCGACGTCGTCGACGACCTGGCCACCCGCACCGCCGCCGGCCTGACACCGGACCCCGCACGGGGGCCACGGCTGCCCGGAACCGAACGGACCGCGGCTACCTGACACCCGCGGGCGGACCGGGCGGACCGGGCGGCCACGGCAGCTCGGCCAGGATCGGCAGGAGCGCCTCCTCCTCGTAATCGAGGTGGCGGATCAACTCTTCTGACATTCGCGCCAGTTGCGTACGGAATCGCTCCGGGTCGGCGCCGCCGACGTCCGCGAGGAGTGCGGCCAGTTCACCCTGGATGCGGGCGACCGTCCGGTGTTCCGCCGCGAGCCGGTCGAAGGTCTCGCGCAGCTCGGGGTGGTAACCGGCCATCGTCGGGAAGAGGTGCGCGTCCTCGCTGGTGTGGTGGAACTCCAGGGCGTCGCAGAACGCCAGGCAGTGCTGCCGGATCTGGAGGCCGAGCCCCGGCTCCGGGACCGCTCCGGGTCCCTGGTGGGCGGCGAGCGCGGCGAAGTACGCGTCGGTCTCGTCCCGTACGTGCCGCAACTGGCCGCGCAGCCACAGATGCACCTGCCGCATCTTCTCGGCGAAGTTGCCCGCCTGCGCGGGGATATCGGCCTCGTGCGCGGGCCGCTCCAGGACGACGACGGGCAGGGTGCGGCTGGTCCGCGCCTGGTAGTCGCCGTATCCGGGCTCGAGCGCCGTGATCCGCCCGAAGAGCCGGTCGCGTCGCTCCCCCTCGGCGGGAACGGCGATCGCCTGGAACTCCTCGGTGCCCAGCTCCACGCCGACGGTGGGGTGGGCGAGGACGTTGTGGTACCAGTCGGGGTGGCGTGGCCCACCGAGGTTCGACCCGACCAGCAGGAGCAGGCCGCCGTCGCGGACGAAGCCGAGCGGGGTGGTGTGTTCCTTGCCGGACTTCGCTCCGGTGGTGGTGAGCAGGAGGAGCCCGCCGCCCGCGAAGGGGCCGCCGACCTTGCCGCCGTTGGCGCGGAACTCCTCGATGACGGCCTGGTTGAAGGATGGGGTGGGTGTGGGCATGACGGTCTCGGGTCTCCGTACGAGGTGTGCGGTACCGCGTCGTACGCGGTGAGGGGGAGAGGAAGGTGAGGGGTCCACGCGCGAGAGGCGTGGCCGGGGCGCGGCGCGGAGGCGCGCGGTCAGGCGCGAGCCTGCGGGCGCGGACGGTGTGAACTCACGACGTGTCCATCGGCGACGTCCTTGAGTGAAGGTGCTCGCCCGGTCACCGACCTGCCCACTGCTCTTTGGTCGGCGCCACGCGGCACGAGCGCCATTACAGTCGCCCGCTCCCCCACCTGTCAACGCGGCCCCCGCGTCCGACGTTTGGGCGTGCCCGTCGGTGGCGTATGCATCAGGTCGGCACAGGCCTCGCGCCCTCCGCGCCCCGGCCGCCGCCGACATCGCCCGATCCGCCCCCGTCCGCCCTCCGAAAGGCCACAACTCCCATGACACACACGACCGTCCACGTCCCGATCTCCGGTGGTGACAGCGCAGTCGACTGCCTGGTCACCGGCTCGGGGCCGGCTCTGGTGCTGGTGCACGGCACCGGCGCCACCCCCGAGGGCAACTGGGGTCCGGTCATCGACACCCTCAAGGACCGGTACACCATCGTCGCCCCGACTCTGTCCGGCTCGGGCTCCACCACCGACGCCGGGGGCCCGTTGACGGTCGACGACCTGGTCGCGCAAGTACTCGGCGCCGTGGACGCAGCGGGCGTGGACACCTTCCACCTGGCGGGGCACTCCCTGGGCGCGACGGTCGCGGCCGCCACCGCCGCGTCCCGACCGGAGCGGATACGTTCCCTCTTCCTGCACGCGGGCTGGGCGGTGACCGACCCGTGGCAGGAGTTCCAGTTCGACCTGTGGCAGCGGCTGTTGCGCGTCGACAAGGACCTGTTCTCACGGGCACTCCAGGTCACGGCGTTCGGGGCCAGGACGCTGGCCGGGCGCCGGATCGAGGACTTCGAGGAGAACGTGGCCGCGTGCAACGCGCTGTTCGACGCGGACGGCATGGCCCGGCAGTCCGAACTGAACGTCCGGGTGGACATCACCGAGACACTGGGCAGGATCACCGCCCCCACCCTGGTCGTGTCCGGGTCCCAGGATCTGATCGTCCCGCCGCACCACCAGCGGAGGTTGGCGGCCGCCGTCGCCGGGGCGCAGTTCCTGGAGCTGGAGTGCGGCCATGCGCTGCCCTTCGAGCAGCCCGAGCTGTTCGCCCGTACCGTCACGGAGTTCGTGGACCAGCAGCAGAAGGCCGCCGCCTGAGCCCGCGGTGACCGCGCAAGGCCCGGGGCCCGCCCGGCCGGCACTGTGCCGGCCGGGCGGGCCCCGGGGCCGAAGCGCTCAGCGTTTGAGCATGAAGGTGAAGTCGCCGGTCACCTTGCCGCTCAGCCGGACCGCCGAGACGAGTTTCCCGTCCTCCACGAGCCGCTCGACCTCGGCCCGCGAAAGTCCGCACCCTTCAGCGATCAGCCGCACGGGCCGCACAGGTATGCGCGCCACGAAACGGACCGCTGTGTCGATCACCTCGCGGTCCCGGAGGACCGGTCCCCCGGTGTCGAGGCGCCAGGCGTCGCTCCAGTCGAGAGCGGTGCGGTTACGGCGCCG
Source organism: Streptomyces huasconensis (assembly GCF_021028635.1). Classification (NCBI taxonomy): domain Bacteria; kingdom Bacillati; phylum Actinomycetota; class Actinomycetes; order Kitasatosporales; family Streptomycetaceae; genus Streptomyces; species Streptomyces huasconensis. The sequence continues at coordinate 7,542,288 of NZ_CP086119.1, read as the reverse complement.
TACGACCGGGTCCTGGAGCAACTCGCCCGCCAGGGCGGGGTCGTTGTCGTGCATGCGGTCCAGCAGCTCAGGCCGTACGGAGCGCACGTTCATCCGCTCCAGGACGGTGAGTTTCGCCGTGGCCCCGCAGGCGGTGCAGAGCACCAGGAGCCAGGCGTCGATCAGCTTGTGGTTCGCGTTGACGCGGAACTTGCCGTTCGGACGGAAGCGATCCGACGCGCACGTGTGGCAGCGCCGGACGACGAGAGGCAGGCAGGTGGGCATGACCACCCATTCTTCGAGCACAGAAGTACACCGGTTTCAGTGAGAAGTCGCAGCAAAAGGCAGCGCGGCGCGCACAGGCGCGCGGCGCGACAGATCAGCTCTCGGGGGGTCTCACACGGTGTACAACGGCACGTCCTTGCTCAGGCGACTCGGGCGGCTCAGGCGACTGGCTCCGGCAGCACGGTACTGGCATGCGGCGGCGCCGCTCCACCGGTTTTCGAGCCACCGGACGCCTCGCCCGGATACGGGCTGATCATGGTGTCGAAGTAGCCGTCGGGGGCTTCTTCCAGGAAGGCCGGCAGCTGTGCCAGGAAGTCGCGCAGGGGCGGTGTCGCGTTGTGCCGGTCCAGGTCCTCCTGGGAGCGCCAGACCTCGTACAGGAAGAGCCGGCCGTCGTCCTGCGCGTGCAGGTGGTATTCCAGGTTGCCCTCCTCGCGTCGGGTGGGCTCCACGAGGGAGGCGAGGAACTGCCTGACCTCGTCGGCCCGTTCGGGCCGGGGGCGGAGGAAACCGTAGAGGGAGATGGGTGCTTGTGTCGTCGTCATGAGGGCGACGCTACGATCTCACATCCATGTGAGGTTCAAGTCGACGACGCGTGAGGTGTGCCACATGAGGATCGGGGACCTGGCCCGCGCGACGGGCGTGAGCGTGCGCCTGCTGCGCTATTACGAGGAACAGGGCCTGCTCGTCTCGTCCCGGACGGACGGCGGCCACCGCCACTACGGCGAGGGCGCGTTGACGACGGTCACGCGGATACGGACGCTGCTGGCCGCCGGGCTCCCCACCCGTGTCATCCGCGACCTCATGCCGTGCTTCCTCGGCGAAGGGCCGGAGCTCGACACCTGCGTCCTGGAACCCCTTCAGACACACCTGCGCGAACTGGACACACGCATCGCCGACCTGCAGCAGGCCCGTACGTCCCTCGGCGACCTCCTCGACGCGTCGTCACGCGCTTCCCGTGCCGAGGTGTCGCCCGGGTGAATCTCCCGCCTCCACAGGGGTACTGGCGTGAGAAGCGGCGGGGAGCGGACGGCCGTGGAGGGGACGGTCGTCCGCGCCGCGGCGGACACACCTGCGCCCCCGCCGCGGGGACGGGGGCGCAGGTGCGAAGCGGACGAACGACCGCCGGCGATCGATCTCAGTCGGTGCTCAGTCGATGCCGGGGAGGATGTGCGGCTCGGCGAGGTCGTCCTCGTAGCCCGCCAGGCGGATGGGGGCCGCCTTGGCCCACGCCTCCAGGTTGCGGAGCTTGGGGGGTCTGCCGGCCCGCTCGCCGCCGCGTTCCGCCGGTCGCTTCTCGTGCTTCGTCAATTCTGGTGTCACCGCGCACTCCTCTGTGTCGCGTAACGGAAGGACAAGGGCAGTTCGGTCGCGGTGGCGCCGGTATCTGGCGGGACCGCGGCCGTGGTTGCCGGCCTGTCCCCGGGGCGGCCGAAAGACGTTCGTGGATCTACGTGGATCTCTCGTGGCCGTCCGCTCACCCCAGGTTAACCAAATGAGCGCGCCCGCGCTCGATGGAATGACAACCCTGGGTAAATTCCGGGCAACGGTGTCGAGGCGGGCACAGGCGAGGAGGGGGGTGCGGGCCAGGCCCGCACCCCCGTGTCCAGGGCGTCACAGAGGGGTGCGGACTACCACTTGCCGGGCGCGTAGTCCTTCAGGAAGACGCCGAACAGATCTTCGCCGGCCTGGCCGCGCACGATCGGGTCGTAGACGCGCGCCGCGCCGTCGATGAGGTCCAGGGGGGCGTGGAAGCCCTCCTCGGCCAGGCGCATCTTGTCGGGGTGCGGGCGCTCGTCGGTGATCCAGCCCGTGTCGACCGCGGTCATCAGGATGCGGTCCTTCTCGAACATCTCCTGCGCGCTGGTGCGGGTCAGCATGTTCAGGGCGGCCTTGGCCATGTTGGTGTGCGGGTGGCCGGCGCCCTTGTAGCCGCGGCCGAAGACGCCCTCCATGGCGGAGACGTTCACGACGTACGCGCGGCCGTCCTCGTGCGCCGCGGCGGCGGCCGCCATCGCGGAGCGCAGGTGGCTGATGAGGATGAACGGCGCCGTCGAGTTGCAGAGCTGGACTTCGAGCAGCTCGATCGGGCCGACCTCCTCGACGGTCTGCACCCAGCTGTTGCTGTCGTGCAGGTCGGGCACCAGGCCGCCCGCGTCGATCGCCGTGCCGGCCGCGATGCGCTCCAGGGACGCCGACCCCGTGACCAGCGCGAGACCCGTGACGTCGTCCGCGGTCAGCGCGCCGCCCCCGGCGACCGGCAGCGCGGCCACGGCACCGGAACCGAAGGTGCCGATCACCTCGGAGGCGGGCAGCTCACCGGCGGGCAGCGGGGCCGACTCGGCGGCGACCAGCTCGCTGTAGGCCTGCGGGGAGCGGCGTACGGTCTGCGCGGCGTTGTTGATCAGTACGTCGAGGGGGCCCTCGGCGGCGACCGACTCGGCGAGGGCGACGACCTGGGCCGGGTCGCGCAGGTCGATGCCGACGATCTTCAGCCGGTGAATCCACTCGTCGCTGTCGGGCATGGCCTTGAAGCGGCGGATCGCGTCGTTGGGGAAGCGCGTGGTGATCGTGGTGTGCGCGCCGTCGCGCAGCAGCCGCAGCGCGATGTACATGCCGATCTTGGCGCGGCCGCCGGTCAGCAGGGCGCGCTTGCCGGTCAGGTCGGTGCGGGCGTCGCGGCGGGCGCGGTTCTCGGCGGCGCAGGCCGGGCAGAGCTGGTGGTAGAACGCGTCGACCTCGACGTACCGCGTCTTGCAGGTGTAGCAGGAGCGCGGGCGCTGGAGTATCCCCGCGATCTCGCCCTTCACCGAGGAGGAGGGCAGCACGCCCGCCGTCTCGTCGTCGATGCGGTCGGCGGAGCCGGTGGCCGTGGCCTCGGTGACCGCGCGGTCGTGGGCGGTCTTGGCGGCGCGGCGCTCCTGGCGGCGGCGCTGCTTCACCGTGCGGTAGATCCCGGCCGTGGCGCGGCGCACCGCGATCGCGTCGGGGTGGTCCACGTCCAGCTTGTCCAGCTCGTCGAGCACGCTGAGGCAGACGGCGAGACGGTCCGGGTCGATGCCGGGGCCGTACGCGACGGTCCCCTCGTGGCTTTCGTCTGTCACCGTCATCGCCGCTGTGTCCTCGTGTCATTTCGTGCCGCGGCCCGTCCGGTCGTCCGCGGAAGCTCTCAAAAGCCGAACTTTACGTAGCTCCGGGCCCCGTCACCAAACCCGTGACCTTGCCCACACCGCCCCGAGGCCTTGATCGCGCGTTCCGCGCGACCGTCCACGATCATGACGCGCTCACTCGACCCGCTGCCCCTTCCCCAGCGCGATCACCCCGCCCTTCGAGACCGTGTACAGCTCCTCGTCCCGCTCCGGATTGACCCCGACCGTCGCGCCGGGCGGGACGTCGACGTTCTTGTCCAGGACGGCGCCGCGCACCACCGCGCCCCGCCCCACCCGTACGTTGTCGTGCAGCACCGAGCCCTGGACGACCGCGCCCTCCTCGATGATCACCCCGGGTGACAGGACGGAGCGGGTGACCTGGCCGCGAATGACGCAGCCGGGGCTGACGATCGACTCGCCCGCCATGCCACCCGCGCAGAACTTCGCGGGCGGCAGGCCGCCGGAGTGCGTGTAGATCGGCCAGCGCCGGTTGTCCAGATTGAAGACCGGGTGGTCGGAGATCAAGTCCATGTGGGCCTCGTAGTACGAGTCCAGGGTGCCGACGTCACGCCAGTAGCCGTGGTCGCGCGGGGTCTCGCCGGGCACGTGATTGCCGTCGAAGTCATACACCTGCGCGAGGCCGCGCTCGGTGAGCATGGGCAGGATCGAACCGCCCATGTCGTGCGCCGAGTCCTCGTCCTCGGCGTCCTGCTGAAGGGCGTCGACGAGGGTCTTGGTGGTGAAGAGGTAGTTGCCCATCGAGGCGAAGACCTGGTCCGGGGCGCCCGGCAGGCCGGGAGGGTCGGCGGGCTTCTCCAGGAAGCTCTCGACCCGCGTCCCGTCCCGCGCGGGCGTGATGACGCCGAACGACGGCGCCTCGGCGCGCGGCACCCTGATCCCGGCGACGGTCAGGGCGGCGCCGTTGTCGATGTGCTGCTGGAGCATCTGCCGCGGGTCCATGCGGTAGACGTGGTCGGCGCCGAACACCGCGATGTAGTCGGGCTGTTCGTCGTGGACGAGGTTGAGCGACTGGAGGATCGCGTCGGCGCTGCCCGAGTACCAGCGCGGCCCGAGGCGCTGCTGGGCGGGCACGGGTGTGACGTAGTTGCCGAGCAGGCTCGACATCCGCCAGGTCGTCGTCACGTGCCGGTCCAGGGAGTGCGACTTGTACTGCGTCAGGACGCAGATGCGCAGGATGTCGCCGTTGACGAGGTTGGAGAGGACGAAGTCCACGAGGCGGTACGTCCCGCCGAACGTGACCGCTGGTTTGGCCCGGTCGGCGGTGAGCGGCATCAGCCGCTTGCCTTCCCCGCCGGCCAGCACGATCCCGAGCACCGAAGGTCCACCGCGCATCCCAGCCTCCTACCTGTCGGCCATCCGGCTATCTGCCGGCGGGCAAGGTCTCCTCGTACACCTCGACCGTGCGCCGGGCGACCGCGTCCCAGCCGAAGGCCTCGACGGCGCGCCGCCGCCCGGCCGCGCCCATCGCCGCGGCCCGCCCGGGGTCGGTGGCCAGTTCGTTCAGGACCAGGCCGAGGTCACGCTCGAAACCTTCGGGGTCCTTCGGCTCGTACGGGACGAGCAGTCCCGTCACGCCGTCCTTCACGACCTCCGGGATGCCGCCGACGCGCGAGGCGACGACCGCCGTGCCGCAGGCCATCGCCTCCAGGTTGACGATGCCCAGCGGCTCGTACACCGAAGGGCAGACGAACAGGGCGGCGTGCGTGAGGAGTTGGACGATCTCGGGGCGCGGCAGCATGTCGGGGAGCCACTGGACGCCCGCACGCCCGCGGCTCAGCTCCTCGAAGAGCACCCGGAACTCGGCGTCGATCTCCGGGGTGTCGGGGGCCCCGGCACACAGGACCAGCTGGACGCCGGGGTCCAACTGCCGTGCGGCGCGCAGCAGATGGGGGACGCCCTTCTGCCGGGTGATGCGCCCGACGAACAGGACGTACGGGCGCCCGGGGTCGAGGCCGAGACGCTCCAGGACGTCCGTGGCGGGGTCGGGGCGGTACAGGTGGGTGTCGATGCCGTTGTGCACGACGTGGACCCTCGCCGGGTCGACGGCCGGATAGCAGGCGAGGATGTCCTCGCGCATGGCGCCGGACACCGCGATCAGCGCGTCGGCCGATTCGGCGGCGGTGCGCTCGGCCCAGCTCGACAGGGCGTAGCCGCCGCCCAGTTGCTCGGCCTTCCAGGGGCGCAGGGGTTCCAGTGAGTGCGCGGTCATCACGTGCGGGATGCCGTGCAGGAGCTTGCCGAGGTGGCCCGCGAGGTTGGCGTACCAGGTGTGGGAGTGGACGAGTTCGCGCCCGGTGAGCGCGGCGGCCATCGCGAGGTCCACGGAGAGGGTGCGCAGCGCGTCGTTGGCGCCGTCGAGCGCGGGCCAGGCCCGGTGGCGCACCAGGCCGTCGGCCGCGCCGTCGCCCCAGCAGTGCACGTCGAGGTCGACGAGGGACCGTAACTCCCGGGCGAGGAACTCGACATGGACGCCCGCCCCGCCGTACACATCGGGCGGGTACTCCCGGGTGAGCAGTCCCACTCGCACGCAGAACCCTCCGTCGTCCGCCTGGTGTCGGCCGCGCCCCCTCATGGTCACCCAGACGCGGCCCCGGGGGAAGAGCGCCGCGGGGGCCGTTCGAAGCAGCAGTCGCCGCACACGCCGCCGCCGGGGCACCGGTAGTACAGGCAGCAGCTGCGGCGCCGGAACGCGGTGCCGTGCAGGGTGCCGCTGCCGCGCAGGTCAGGGTGGTCGAAGAGTGCCGAGGCCAGGGCGAGCGCCCGCTCCCCCGCCTCCTCGCGGCCCTGCCGCACCGCCCAGCCGTGCAGTTCCCGCGCGGCTCCCGCGAGCGCGGAGCCCGCGTTGCCCCACAGCAGCCCGGCCGAGATCCGGTACCGGGAGCGCAACGCGTCGGCGAGCGGCGCGAGATGACCGTGCTGTACGACATTCCGTACGGTCTCCGCGTCGCCGGGCAGGGTGCGGGTGCCGTCGAGCCACAGGTCGTCGGGCGAGGTGCCGTCGGCGTCCCAGGACAGCAGGGCGGGGTCCAGGTCGGGCACCGCGCCGTACAGCGCCGCGGAGCCGAGCGCGAGGGACCAGAGCCGGGCGGCGAGGCCCAGTTGCGCCACGGACACCGCGATCCGCTCCTCGGGGGCGCCGAGCCGCCGCGCCACCTTGCCGACGCGGAAGGCCAGCGGGTCGGCGCCGGTCGGTGGGTCGTACACCTTGACGAGGGGAACGGCGCCGCCGGGCGCGGGCGCCGGGCGCAGGGCGAAGAAGCCGCCGACGGATGCGAGTTCTGCCAGGTCGATGGGGGTGTTCACGAGAGCAGTACAGCAAGCCGCGGACCGCCCGCGCCCCGCGGGGTCGCCCCTCTCCGCACCCGTGGTCTCCTCCTCCGCCCCTAGGGGCGGCACGCCCTGGGGAGGACCCGGGCGGGACCGTACTCCATCGGCAGTAGGACCGAATGCCTGCTCAGGTACGACGACGTGAAGCGATCCACGCGGCATCGTGGTAGCCATGGAAGCCGACCGTTCGCCTCGCCGGGACCACCGGACGCACCGCACGCCGCGGAGCACCTCATGAGTGCCCTCGCGCTGTCCGTGCTGCTCTCGCTCGTCTCCGCCGTGGCGTACGCCGGCGGGGCCATCCTGCAGGAGCGCGTGGCGGCGACCACGCCGGAGCAGCGGTACGTCCCGCTGCGCCGCGGCGCCTGGTGGGCCGCGATCGCGCTCAACGGCCTGGGCGCGCTCCTGCACGTCGCGGCCCTCGCGTACGGCCCGCTCAGCCTGGTCCAGCCGCTGGGCGCGCTGACCATCGTCTTCGCCCTGCCGATGGCCGCGCTGTTCGTACGCCGCCGGGCCGGGGCCACCGCCTGGCGCGGCGCGATCATGGCGACGGTGGGGCTCGCCGGGCTCCTCTCGCTCACCTCGGCGTCCGGCGCGCAGTCCCTGGACGGCGCCGAGCGTCTCGTACTGGCGCTGGCCACGGGCGGCGGCGTCCTCGCCCTGACGGTGGCGGCGCACGCGGTGCACCGGCATCCCGTGGTGCGCAGCGTGATGCTCGCCTGCGCGGCCGGTGCCGCCTTCGGCATCGCCTCGGTCTTCACGAAGACGGTGGCGGTGGACTGGGAGGAGGGCACGGCGTTCGCACGGCACCTGCCGAGCCTCGGCGTCATCGCCGGGCTGGCGGCGGCCGGGGTGCTGATCTCGCAGGCCTCCTACCGGGGCGCGGGTCTCGCGGCGCCGCTCTCGACCGTGACCGTCGTGAACCCGGTGGTCGCGGCGGCGGTCGGCCTGACCCTCTTCGGTGAAACCTTCCGCTACGGCACCATGGGCACCGTGCTGGCACTCGGGTGCGGCGTGGTCGCCACGGGCGGCCTGATCCTGCTGACGTCGGAGCGGATCGCCCGGGAGACGTCGACCGGCTCTGAGGGCGGGCAGCCGACGTCGGCTTCGGAGCCGGAGGAGGAGGCGTCGGCAGCTGTGGTGTCGCCGGGGCCGGTTCCGGCACCCGCGGCCCCGGGCCCGGTCGAGCCGTGGTTCAGGGCCGAGGTTCTTCCCGCCGTGCCCTCGCAGCCCGTGACGGCGGCGTCGGCGCACCGCCGGGTGGCCCACCGGCACTCGCGGCGCAGGGAACGCATCGGGTCATGAACGGCGTCCCTGTGGCCGGGTGCCGGCGCCGGGTGCCTCAGATGCGTACACCTCGGGCCCGCAGGTAGGCGAGCGGATCGATGTCGGAACCGAAGCCGAGGCCCGTCCGCACCTCGAAGTGCAGGTGCGGGCCCGTGCTGTTGCCGGTGGACCCCGAGCGGGCGATGCGCTGACCCGCGCCGACCTTCTGCCCCGCCCTCACCGAGAGCGCCGACAGGTGCCCGTACTGGCTGTACTTCCCGTCGGTGTGCCGTATGACCACCTGGTAGCCGTAGCTGCCGGCCCATCCCGCGGAGACGACCTGCCCGGCGGCGACGGCCTTCACGGACGTCCCGGTGGGCACGGCGAAGTCGACGCCGGTGTGATACCCCTTCGACCACGAGCTGCCCGCCGCGCGGTAGGGCGTGCTGGGCGACGCGGCGATCGGGGCGGAGGCGGCCGAGGAGGTGGTGGGCCTGGCCTGCTTGGTGGGCGAGGCGGCGGCCTCTGAGGAGCGTGGCTTCTCCCGCTTCCGCTCGGCGGCCTTCCGCTCGGCCGCCTCCTGTCGCGTTCGGTCCTCAGCACGCTGACCGGGCTTGCCCGCGCCCTGGGACACGCGCCGGCCCTGACCGTGTACGGAGAGCCGCTGGCCCGGCGTGATCAGGTCGGGGTCGCCGCCGATGACGCGCCGGTTGGCCTCGTACAACTGCTGCCAGCCGCCCCGGACGCGTCGCTCGTCGGCGATCCCGGAGAGCGTGTCGCCGTGTACCACCGTGTACATCTCGGCGGTGCCCGCGGTGGACTGCGGGGTCACCTCCGGCTTGACGTCCTTGACCTCGCGCCTGGGCGGCGTCGGCTTGCTCGGGGCGCGGGCCGGGGTGAGGTCGGGCGAGCCACCGCCTCTGGTGAGGCCCGCCTTCGCGGAGCACACCGGCCAGGCGCCGGGCCCCTGGGCATCGAGGACCTTCTCGGCCACGGCGATCTGCTGGTCCCTGGTGGCGCGGTCGGCGCGCGACGCGTAGGCCGTGCCGCCATACGCCTCCCAGGTGGACTGCTTGAACTGGAGGCCGCCGTAGTAGCCGTTGCCGGTGTTGACGCTCCAGTTCTTGCCGGACTCGCAGGCCGCCACCTTGTTCCAGGTGCCGACGTCGGCGGCACCGGCGTCGCCCGCCATGGTGAGCGGGAGCGCCATGCCCGCGCCCCCCGCGGTGACGGTGAGCGACGCACGGTTGATGCGGTTCGGCTGGTACCGGCGGTGCCGACCCCGTACGGCCATGGCGAGCTCCCTCGGACACACGTCATCACGGATTGTGCACATCGGACACGCGACAAGCCCGCAAGCTAGCGGGTCGGAGCAACCCGTGACAAGGGCCGGACGCCGAGGAGGCATTGATGGATCATCCCTTCAAGTACCCCTTGAGCCACCGCAGTTGGACACCTTGCTGGTAGGGGCCACCGCCCTCGTGATCGTTGAAGGAGTACACCTCCATCGAACGCTCGCTTCCCGCGTACGCGTTGAAGGCGGCGAACACCGTGGAGGGCGGGCACGTCTGGTCCTCCAGGGCAGCGGAGAAGAGGGCGGGCGCCCGCCCCCGGGCGGCGAAGTGCACGCAGTCGAAGTAGGAGAGAGTCCGGAAGACACGCTCCTGCCCGCCCCGCCGGGCCTTGAGATACAGCCCGATCTCCTTGTACGGCTGCCGGTCGGTGAGGGTCGTGGCGCGCGGGAAGTCGCACAGGAACGGCACGTCGGGCGCGATGGCGGCCAGGTCCGGCACGAGTCCGCCGACGGCGAGGGCGAGGCCACCGCCCTGGCTGACGCCGAGCGCGGCGACCCGCGAGGCGTTCACCAGCGGGTGGGCGCGGACGGCCTCGACGGCGCGGACCGCGTCGACGTACAGCCGCCGGTAGTAGTACGCGTACGGGTCCTCGATGCCGCGCGTCATGTACCCGGGGTACGCGGGCCCGCTGCCCACCGGATCCGGGGTGTCGCCCTGCGCCCACCCTCCGCCGCCCTGGCCGCGGCTGTCCATGACGAAGTGCGCGTATCCGGCGGTGGCCCACAGCAGATGCATGTGCGGCAGGCCGCGGCCGCCGCCGTACCCGATGTACTCGACGACGGCGGGCAGCGGCTCCCGCGCGCCGACGGGCAGGACCAGCCACCCCTTCACCGGGTGCCCGCCGAACCCCGCGTACGTGACGTCGAAGACCCGCACGCCCTCCAACGGCGACTCCACCGCCTCGAACCGCGCGTCCAGGTCGTGCTGCCGGGCCTCCAGCAGCGTCTTCTGCCAGAAGGCGTCGAAGTCCTCGGGTTCGGGCAACTCGGGCCGGTAGCGGCGCAGTTCCTCCAGGGGGAGGTCGAACTGGGGCACAGGCGGCTCCTCCTTCGTGCAGGGCGTCGGAGCATCACGCTATGCCAGTCTCGTCCCGTCCGGCAGGGCCGCCCGCATGCCACAGGGGCGGGACCGGTCGGTCCCGCCCCTGTGGTGGCGTGCGCCTCCTGTGGCGGTGTACGTGTCCTGCGGAGGAAGCGTACGTGTCAGGACAGGGGCCCCGGCTGGGGCGCGGGAGGCGTCGGTTCGGGTCCCGGCGGCGTGGGGATCGGGGACGGCGACGGCTCCGGTGCGGGCCGGGGCTCCGGCCGGGGCACGGGCTCCGGGTCGGGGAAGGGCCTGTCCGGCCCGGGAGAGGGCGGCCCCGGCGGTACGGGGCCAGGGAACGGATGGGTCATTGCGATCCTCCAGCCAGTGGTTCGTCGGCTTCTCCCCCGCCTACCCGACACCCCCGGCCCCAAGCCTGACACCATTGACCACCCCTCGCCCGGCCGAAGGCGCAGGCGGGCGAGGGCTGCCGGGCTTCGCTTGGGGCAGGGGGGTGGGGGCCGCCGCAGTGACCGGCCCTGTCACCGAGGCCTTGGCACCGAGGCGGCGACCGCCGCGAGCCCCAACCGGGGGCTGGCGAACACCGGCACCGACACGTCCGGGACCAGCTTCGACGCCGGCGCCATGGAGGCCTGTGCCAGCACGATCGCGTCGGCGTCCCGCACCTCGGAGATCGCCTCCGCGACGGCCTCCGTGTACCCCCGCGCATCCCCCGCCTGGAAACGTGCCCACGCCCCGTCGACCACGACGGCCCGCACGACGACGTCACGCCCCGCCGTGCGCGCCTCCTCCTCGACCAGCGCCACGGTCGGCGCCAGGGTCGACTCGACGGTGGCCAGTACGACGACGCGCGGCCCGGCGGCGACGGCCGCCGCCGCCATGGGCCGGTCGACCCGCAGGACGGGTACGCCCACCTGTGGGCCGAGGGCCTCGGCGACCGCGCCGATGCTGGAGCAGGTGCACAGAACGGCTTCCGCCCCCTCCCCCACAGCCTTCACCAGGGCATCCCGCACCGCGGGAGCGACCGCCTCCGGCCCCTCCCGCCCGGCCCGCTCCAACAGGGACTCGGCGACATGGTGCCGCAGCGCGAGCCCCGGGTGATGGGCGTCCCGCAGGCCGTCGAAGACGGGCACATGCACGGGCGACGTGTGCAGCAGCCCCAGGGTCACCACGCCGTCGGGTCCGTCCGGACCTTGTCCAGGGCGGCCCGCATCAACGCGTCCGAGGCGGCGGGGGCCTGCTCGGGGTGACGCTCCGCCCACTTCACGACGTACGAGCACAGCGGCGCGACCGCGGCGCCTTCCCGTCCGGCGACGGCGTACAGCTCCGCGGTGAGCCGCCCCGCGATGCCCTGCCCCTCATGGGCGGACGTCACTTCCGTGTGCACCGGCACGAGCGCGGTCTCGGCCGCGCCACCGGGCACGTCGTCGGACTCGGTGCCGGGCACGTCGAGGGTGAAGTACGTGATGTGCCCGACGACCTCCCCCCCGTCGACCGCTTCGAGCACTCCCCGGGCCCGATCGTCACGGATCTCCACGCTCATCGACTCTCCTCGCACTGGACGCCGGCCGGGGACGCGGGAACGGCCGCCCCGCTCAGTTCCTCAACCAGTCGGAACGGTCCGAACTCAGACGCTCAGCGGGCTCCGCGCCGTCTCCGGGTCTCCCGGCACGGCCTCGGCCGGATCGTCACCGAGGGCCACCACCCGATTGGCCTCGTCGACGTGCACGACCCGCGGCCGCAGCGCCCGCGCCTCGGCGTCCTCGACCTGGGCGTAACTGATGATGATCACTTTATCGCCGGGGTGGACGAGGTGCGCGGCCGCGCCGTTGATCCCGATGACCCCGCTCCCGCGCCGCCCCTCGATGGTGTAGGTCTCCAGGCGGGCGCCATTGGTGACGTCGACGATGTGGACAAGCTCACCGGGCAGGAGGTCGGCGGCGTCGAGAAGGTCCGCGTCGATGGTGACGGACCCCACGTAGTGGAGGTCGGCCTGCGTCACGGTGGCGCGGTGAATCTTGGACTTGAACATGGTGCGCATCATCGAGATACTCCCCAAACATAGGCTCCCTGCCTGCGTTTTTGCAGGTCAAGTGCTGTTTCCTCATTCTACAGCGCGTCGCGTGTCGGGCGGCGTTCCGCTCCGGAGATCCACTCGGGTGAAGACGCGCTGGGGCAAGCAAAGGGAATCGGACAAGCGGGGATCAGTCGCACAGAAGCACGAACCGAGAGGATCACTCTGTGCGTACCTTCCTCGCCGCCCTCGGCGTCACACTGACCGTCGCCACCCTCGGCCCCGGCGCTGTTCCCGCAGCGGCCACCGACCGCAACGGCGCGGCCACGGGCACCCTGATCGTCAATGGTGTTTCCCACACCAACCCGCGCGGCTGCTACCCGTCGAACGGCTCCTTCGTCTCCATCGTCAACAACACGGACCGGACGGTGCGCATCTACCCGAACAGCGCCTGCTCCGGTCAGTCCGAGGGCTGGTTGGCGCCCGGCGGCCGGGCCGTCATGTACGGCTCCTCCGTCTCCGTCGACTAGCTCCGGACAGAACCTCCGCCACAACACCTGATCGCTGTCCCCACGGGCGCCACCCACTGACCTCACCGCTGCCGGTAGGTGAGGCGGACCACACGGGCGGCCGGAATTGGTCTTTCTCCGGCCGCCCGCTGGTTCCGCGGCGATTACGGAACGCTGCCCGGGTAGCGCGGCGCAGACGTCTCGCTAAACTGTGCGGGACACCCCTTTCCCGAGGAGGGAAGGTGCGCCCACGGTTTCGTCGCCTGAGTTCTCTGGTGCTGCTGTCATCTCTTGTGCTGGGCGCGGGCGTTCTGAGCGGGTGCGGCAGAGAAGGAAGTGTTCCCGGGAGCGTCGGAGCGCTGACGGCCGCCACGCCCGGCCTCGAGTACCCCGTCCGAAAAGACGCCCCCGCCATCGGCTCAAAAGGCTACTCCCGCGCCCTCACGAAAGACACCATAACCATCGGTGTGAAGTCCGACCACCCGTTCATGGGGTTCGAGGACCCGGTGACGGGACAACGTTCGGGATTCGATGTCGAGATCGCGAAAATGATCGCGGCGTATCTGGGATTCGGCCCGAGCGACATCGAGTGGAAGACGGTGGCTCCGCAGGTACGTGAGATATCGATAGCCAAGGGGGACGTCGACCTGTTTGTCGGCGCCTATACGATCAACGATGAACGCAAGAAGCAGGTCTCTTTCGCGGGTCCTTATTATGTGGGCGGACAGGATCTCCTGGTCGACAAGGAGAACCGCGGTATCCGCGGCCCACGAGACCTGCACGGCAAGAAAGTCTGCACCGTGACCGGGTCCACCCCGTTCCAGCGGATAAGCCGACCGGAGTTCGGGGCGACCGTCGTGTCCCACGACAGTTACGCGCACTGCGTGCAGGATCTCGTCATGAACGTGGTGGACGCCGTCACCGCCGACGACACGATCCTGAAGGGGTACGCGGCGCAGAACGAGGGACGTCTGCGGGTGCTCGGCCGCCCGTTCTCGGCGGAGCCCTACGGGGTGGGACTGGCCCGGCGGGACGCGGTCCTGCGCGACGCCGTCAATGACGCGCTCGAACACCACGTCCGCAACGGCAACTGGCTCCGGGCCTACCACGCCACACTCGGCCGTTCCGGCGCTCCGGCCCCGGCGCCGCCAGCGGTGCGGCGTTACTGATCAGCGAGGTTCGTCCGTCCGCGGCATCCTTCGGGCCGCACACCGTCGCGGCCCCGTCAGCCTGGAGGCGCCCATGGAGGTGTTGACCGACAACGCCGGTCTCTTCTGGCAGGGTTTCGTGGGCACCGTCCGACTCATGTGCCTGAGCACGCTGCTCGCCTTCGCCCTGGGGATGCTGCTCGTCTCCCTCCGGATCAGCCCGGTGCCGCTGTGCCGGGGCCTGGGGGCAACGGTGGTGACGGTGCTCTGCAACACCCCGCTCACCGTCCTCTTCTTCGGCGTGACGCTCGGGCTGCCCATGCTGGGCCTCACCGGTGCCGGTTACTTCACGCTGGCCGTCCTGGTGATGGGGGGTTACGCGTCGGCGTTCGTCTGTGAGGCACTGCGCTCCGGCGTCAACACCGTGGAGACGGGGCAGGCGGAAGCCGCCCGCAGCCTCGGCATGTCCACCGCGCAGACGGCGGCCCTGATCGTCTTCCCCCAGGCGGGGCGGGCGGCGGTCCCCCCACTGGGCAACGCCGTGATCACTCTGGTCAAGAACTCCGCGCTCGCCGGCGGCTTCAGCGTCTATGAGCTGTTCAGCACCGAGAAGACCCTGGTGGAGCGCGGTTACGCGGTGGCGGTCGTCTTCCTGTGGGTGGCCGCCGCCTACGTGCTGCTGATCGCGGTGATCAGTGCCGGATTCCGCTTGCTGGAGCGTCGGCTGGCGGTGCCGCGATGAGGTCCGCCCTGTTCGAGGCCCCGGGCCCTCGCGCCCGTCGCCGCCACGCCTGGTACACGGTCCTGGTGGCGGCGGTGACCGGTGGCGCGCTCTGCTGGGCCCTCCTCCGGTTCAAGGACGCCGGGCAGTTCGACGCGCGGATGTGGGAGGCGTTCGCATACCGCGGCGTGCAACTGCGCATCCTCACCGGCATGGTCGACACCGTCAAGGCGTTCGTCCTGGCAGTGGTGCTCTCCTTGCTGCTGGGTCTCCTGTTCGCGGCGGGACGCCTCTCGACGCACGGCCTCCTGCGCTGGCCGGCCGGGGCGCTGGTGGAGTTCTTCCGCGCGGTACCGGTGATCATCACGGTCTTCGCCCTGTACGCCACCGACCTGCTGCGCACCGCTGTCGCGGCAGCCGCCGACTTTCTACGGGAAAACCTCGGAAGCCCGGGTGAATGGGCGGCGGCGAATTTCGCGAGCCCCACCCTGTGGGCCCTGGTCGTCGGAATCGCCCTGTACAACGGCGCGGCGCAGGCGGAGATCCTGCGGGCGGGGGTCGGCGCCGTTCCCAAGGGGCAGTTCGAGGCGGGATACGCGCTGGGGATGCGCAAGACGCAGGTGATGACAGCGGTGGTCATGCCGCAGGCGGTACGGACCATGTTACCGAGCATAATCAGCCAAATGGTGGTGACGCTGAAGGATACGTCGCTCGGTTTCTTCATCATGTACGAGGAACTCCTCTATGCGGGAAAGCTCCTGGCGCAGAACACGGCGACTCCGCACGGCTATCCCTACCTCCCCGTTCTCTGCGTGGTCGGTTCGCTGTACATCATCACCTGCCTCCTGCTTTCCTACGCGGCCCGCCGTCTTACGGCACTGGAATGGCGCGGACTCGACGGGCGCGGTCTGCCGAGGGTTTCCTCGAAGATGCCGACGGGAAGCAGATGAACACCAATATGCGGGAGGGCATCGGCGTGAGTGAATCTGTCGAATGTGCGGACGACCTCTATCCCACTCGTTCCGTGACCGCGTCGGTGCCTTTCCGGCGGCACCACCCAGTGGTGTGGAGCGACGGAGGTGACGCAGCGCGAGGCCCGTTGTCCGCCGATGAGGTGGCCGCGTACGACCGGGACGGTTTCCTCGCCTTCGACGCGCTCCTCGACCCGGCCGAAGTGGACGAGTGCCGTCAGGAAATGCGACGTATGGCCGCCAACACCGCTCTGCGTTCCTCCGGGCGGATCGTCGCGGAACCGGACTCCGACGAGATCCGTTCCGTCTTCGAGGTGCACCGGCACAGTGCGGTCTTCGAGCGCGTGGTCCACTCCGGTCGGCTCGCGGACCGGGCCCGGCAGGTCCTCGGTTCGGACGTCTATCTCCACCAGAGCAGGATCAACTACAAGGCCGCCTTCGACGGTTCGAAGTTCGGCTGGCACTCGGACTTCGAGACCTGGCACTCCGAGGACGGCATGCCCGCGCCCCGCGCGCTAAGCTTCTCCGTCGCCCTCACCGACAACCTCCCGTTCAACGGCCCGCTGATGATCATTCCCGGGTCGCAGCGGACCTTCGTGCCCTCGGTCGGCCGGACTCCCCCCGGCTATCACAAGCTGTCGCTGCTGGGGAAGAACCTCCCGGCCGGACCGGCCGACCGTACCGCCGTGGCGGCACTGGCCGAACGGCACGGCATCCGGCAGTTCACCGGAGCGGCGGGCTCCGCCGTCATGTTCGACTGCAACTGCCTGCACGCCTCGGGGGGAAACGTTTCACCGTTTCCCCGGACAAACCTCTTCGTCGTCTACAACAGCGTCGACAACCGGCTGACCAGGCCGTACGCGGCCCCGGAAGCCCGCCCGGGATATCTCGCCGACCGGACCTTCACACCCGTGCCCCGAGCCGAAGACCGGCCGAGTCGATGAGCCGGGCCACTTCGGGCGTGGTGTAGCCGCGCTCGAAGTGGCACGGCTCGGACAGCATCAGGGAGACCAGGCCCAGGAGCAGGCGCGCGTACTCCTCGACCGTGCCGGGCCAGGCGCCCGCGTCGAGCATCCAGGGCTCGCTGCCCGCCGTCGCCTCCGCCCGCCCCGCACGGATGAGCGATTTGGAGAGCTTGGCACCGGAGGGCGCGAGCACTACGGGGGTGAACAGCCGTGCCGGGAGCGCCGCCCCCGGATAGCAGAGGAACGCCTCGTCGAGCAGGCGGCACCCCGCGGCCCAGTCGGCTCCCTTGACCACCACGGCGAGCGCGTCCTCCCGCGCGGCCACACGCTCCTTGAGGAGGTTGCGGTGGAGCGTGCCCGAGCTGAGGTACGCCCCCTCAGCCCTGTCTCCCTCGCTCACCCCGCCTACCCCGCCTGGCTCAACCACCCCGTCCGTGCCGGCGCTCTCGTCGGCCCGCACCCGTACCACGTAGTCGCCGTGGTCCAGGCAGACCGCCGCCAGTTCGGCCCGGTCCGGCCCCACCGCGCGGACCTCGGTGTGCTCGCCGTGCTTCTGCGCCCAGCCGCACTGCGGGCACGGAGGGCTCAGGGGCACCTGACCGTGTGTCGGTGCGAGCACCCACCGCAGGGCGTCCATCCGGTTCAGCGAGTCCAGGAACTCCTGCCGGAACTCCGGCCGGCTCTGCTGCCGGGTGTAGGTCTCGATCTCGTAGGCGACACCCGTGGCCGCGGACAGGGCGTCGAAAAAGCCTCCGTAGTACGTCCGGATCAGTTCCTCTATGCGCTCGCTGCCCAAGGCATGGTGGAAGGAGCGCTCGTAGAGAGTTCCCGTCCGCGCGCACCGCCGTGTCTCGCAGCCGGAGTTGTCCAGGGCGCCGAACCGAAGTGTCACGTCGACGCCGAACCTGTCACGGGCCGTCCGCGCGAGCAGGAACGCGGAGGTCTGCATGACGCTGGTGCCCAGGTGCGGAGCACCGTTGATCTGGACACCGGCATACAGGGACACACGGTCGTGCCCCGTAGCCAGCAGCCGCGGACGGAGGAAGTCGACGCTGTGTTCGACCGCGCCGGTGGTGACGCTGACCGGCGAGACGGGCGATACGGGCACGGTCCGAGCGGTGTTCATGAACGGCCTCTCTTCTTGACGGAACGGATGCCCTCTGGACGGCACGACGGAACGGGATGCCTCGTGGGTGCGGGGCGTGCGGTCACCAGTGGTGGCGCACGGCGGGCTGCGGCAGGTCCACGACACGCAGAGGACCGGCCCAAGGGGGCGAGGCCGCCCCGTCCAGGGCCTCCAGCCGCGTGGTGCGGGAGCGGGCGGCCGTACGCAGCAGCTCCATCAGCCCGTCGCCGGTGAGCCGGTCCTTCTCCGCCGCCGCGCCCTCCGGAGCGGTCCGATGACAGGCCAGGCCGACGATGAAGTAGGCCAGTGGGTACGGGCCCGAGCGCCAGACCACCGCCTCGCCCTGCTCCTCCAGCAGGAACACCTGATCGGGGTGGTCCCGGGTGAAGTCCCCGAAGGGCAGCGGGCACAAGGTGACCGCGCGCACCGTGAAGCCGGCCGACTCCACCATGCCGATCGCCTTCCGAGGGCTGGAGTAGCTGCCGATGGTGAGGCCCAGGCCGTCCCCCAGTGCCCGGCCGTGCGTGATGACGGCGGGGATGAGTTTCAGGCCGTCCGTCCCTCCGCCGACGGACCGGCGCAGGGCGTCCGCCCGGGGGGTGAGGGGGACGTAGGGCGGATTGCTGGTGACGACCAGGGGGCGGCGGAGCGGGGCGGGGGCCGTGGCCAGCAGCTCGACGGGGGACAGCTTGGTGAAGTCACCGCGGGCGAAGGTGACGGGACCGGCGCCGTCGGACGAGGCGTAGTGCTTGCGGGCCCACGCCACGGTCTCCTCTCCCGAGTCGATGCCGTGGACGCGGGCCGCTCCCGCGCGGGCCATGGCCGCCGCGGCGGCGCCGCTGCCGGAGCCGAGGTCCAGGACGGCGCAGCCGTCACTGATGAGGTCCCGCGCGACCCACACGCCGATCTCGGTGTCGGCCGGTTCGAAGAAGACGTGCGAGGACGAGGGCGGGGTCAGGTCGTGCGGCGTCAGATGCCGGTAGGTGGTGACACGGGCCGGTTTCATGGTGTGAGGGCCTCGATCCGTGTGAAGGCGAGTGGGCGGGGTGGCGGATGGGCGGCGGGGAGGGGCCGTGGCGCGGTGAACGCCCGCGACCGCGTGCGCGCGGTGTACGCGGTGTACGCGTGTACGCGGTGTACGGCGCGTCACCGCATGCCGGCGTCCTGGCCGTTCTTCGTATCGGCGTCGCCGCCCCGGCCGCTCACCCACTCCAGGACGGCCATGGCTCCGGCGAGTTTCATGGCCGCCTGCGTCCAGGCCAGGGAGCGGGGCCCGTCCAGGACGTCACCGGCGACCTCGTCGCCGCGGTGGGCGGGCAGGTCGTGCAGGAACAGGGCGTCGGGCCAGCGGCCCATCAGGGAGGCGTCCACATGGAAGGGGCGGAACGTCTCCCGCCAGCCGGCGTCGGGTTTCGACGTGCCGGTCGTCTGCCAACGGGTGGTGTACACGGCGTCCACACGGTCGGACAGGTGTGCCGGGTCGTGCACCTCTTCCAGCGTGGCGCCCACCGCCGCAGCTCTGCGCGACGCCCGCGCCAACTCCCCTACGGGCAGCTCGTATCCGGGCGGGGTGCAGAAGGTGACCCGCGCCCCCGGCACGGCCGCCAGCGCATGGGCCAGGGCGACGGCCGTGTTGTTGCCCTCGCCCATGTACAGGACGCTCACGCCGGCCGGGTCGCCGAGCGCCAGGTGCAGGGTGGCGAGGTCGGTGACTCCCTGCGTGGGGTGTTCTTCGGCCGCCATCGCGTTGATCACCGGCAGGCCGCCCTGGCGGGACAGCTGCCGCAGTTCCGCCAAGGGGCCCGAGGTGCGCGCGACCAGCAGATCGAGCATGCTCCCCAGGACGCGCCCGGTGTCGGCCACCGACTCGCCGGTGTTCAACTGCAGGTCCTGCGGGCCGTAGGTGACGGGAACGGCGCCCAGCCGGATGGCGCCGACCGTGAAGGCCGTACGTGTGCGGGTGGAGGTCTTGGTGAACAGCACACCCGCGACGCGGCCCGACAGCGGCCGGTCGTGTGCGTGCCCGTCCCGGAACAGTTCCACCGATCGCGCGGCCAGCTCCCTGATCACGGCCGGCTCCAGCTCGGCGAGGGAGAACAGGCCGCGGGCGGGAGCGGGACCGGACCAGGCGAACTCGTTGTCCATGCTGTCCCTTTCGGTAGAAGCGGGCGTGAGAGGCGGTGGAGGGGCGGAGGGGTGGAGTCAGGGGCCGGTTCAGTAGAGGGTCAGGGTCCGGCCGAGCCCCAGGCGGACGGCGGCGCCGTACACCGCGCCGAGCAGCCCGACGTCCAGGACGGCCATGCCGAACGGGGAACTGCCCAGAAGAAGGGTGTCGCTCAGACATCGTCACCTCTCGGTCTGCGTCACCGTCGGCCCGCGCGGTTCACGGCAGCAGACCGGCCGCCTCGAACGCCGTGGCGCCGCCCGGCACGGCCATGGCCCCGACTTCCTCGAAGAGCCGCACGGCGTGCCGGGACGCCCTGCGGATGCCCTGGTCGACCGAAGCCGGCGGGTAGGAGTCGTGCACGACGTCCTCGACGGCGGACGGCGCGAGTCCCGCGGCGGTCAATGACGCGCGTACAGGCCGCAGGTCGGGGAGCAGGCTGCACCGGATCAGCTCGGGCAGGCACCGCGCGATGCGGCCGCGCGACCCCGCCGGCTCCCGCGTCCACAGCTCACGGAAGAAGCGGGAGAAGAACGCGTGGTGCCAGCCCTCGTCCTTGGCGTGGTCCCTGACGATGTCCCGGACGACGGTCAGCACATCCGGGTCCTTGGGTATGTCGTTGAGCACCGCGGTGATCAGCGTCTCGAAGACCACGACTTGCAGCAACTGGGCCAGGGCGGGCTCGTACGGCAGGGCCTCCGTCCCGACCGCGTCGAGCCGCCGCAGGAACGGGCCGAAGTCGTACGGCAGTTGCGGCACCCCCGACGCGCGGGAGACCTGCTGGACGACGTCCAGGCTGTAGAGGGAGTGGTACCCCTCGTCGCAGTAGATGCGGTACGCGTCCAGCCGGACGGCGACGTCCGTGTCGGTGCCGCACCGGTTGCCGGCGATGCGGTCCGTGGCACGGTTCACGACACGCGTCTCGAATTGGGCCGTGAAGTCCAGGTACTGGAAGAGATGCCGGGCGAGGAGTTCCCTCCGGCCCGCCTCACCGAGTTCCGTCACCAGCGGATGGTCCAGGTAGGGCACCAGGGCCGGGGGGAAGAAGACGCGCCCGGTCTCCAGTTCGTCCGTCAGATGCCGCCGGGGGCCACTGCGGACACCGGCACGCTGGTACCAGTCCCGTTCCTGCGTACTCAACTCAGCGTCACCTCACCATGGGCAGGGACCTCTTGAGCGGGGTCCCCTTGGGCGGGGCCCTCTTGGACGGAGTCCTCCGTGCCGGGCCGGTCGAAGCCCGGCGCGGCACCGCTCGACGCGTCCAGGACACTCCCACCCGTGATCCCGGCGGCTATGTCGACAGCGGCCAAGTCGTGCTCAGAACGCCACAGTGGGGAGTAGACGGTGTCGAGGTAGCGGTCCCCGCCGTCCGGACACAGGCAGACGATGTCGGTGCGTGCGGGGTCCTCGTGGAACAGCCGCAGAGCCGTCGCGACGAGCGCGCCCGAACTGGAGCCCACGGCGATGCCGGTCGTCTCCTTCAGCCACAGGCACGCGCTGACCGCTTCCGGTGGATCGATGTGCACGGCGGGCCGGTAGCCGTGCGGCAGAAAGGTCGACCTGCGGCTCGCCCCGATTCCCGAAAGCACACGTTCGCCGTGTACGTCGCCCAAGGCCACCGAGCCGACGACATCCACCCCGATCAGTTCCCAGTCCGGCGAGTGGGCGGAGACGTAGTCGCGGAATCCTGCCAGCGTGCCGCCGGTGGACACCGCGACCAGGACGCTCATCGGCTTCGCGGGCAGCTGCGTACGCAGCTCCGGTGCCGTCCACTGGGCGTGGACGGCGGGGTTGGCGGGGTTGGTGTACTGGTTCGGCCAGACGAGTCCCGGTTCACGGCTCACCCGCTGCGCGACATGGGCGAGGCGGTTGAGC
This sequence comes from Streptomyces huasconensis, assembly GCF_021028635.1. Taxonomy (NCBI): domain Bacteria; kingdom Bacillati; phylum Actinomycetota; class Actinomycetes; order Kitasatosporales; family Streptomycetaceae; genus Streptomyces; species Streptomyces huasconensis. Next base: position 7,520,369 of record NZ_CP086119.1, on the reverse strand, counting down.
AGGAACCCGCCCGCTCCGTCAGGTCGGTCGACCACGACGACCTTGGCCCCCATGACCCGCAGGGCGTTCTGCACCGAGGGGCTGACCCGGGGGTCCACGACGGCGGTGAAGGGCACGTGGAGGGACGCGGCCAGCCCGGCCAGTGCCAGGCCGAGATTGCCCGACGTCGACTCGATCAGACCTATGCGTGCATCGATACGGTCTTTCACGCTCTGCCAGAGAGCGAATGCGGTGCGCCCTTTGATGGAGCCATAGGGATTGTGCGCTTCGAGTTTCAGCCAGAGCGTTCTGGGCGCGCCATCACATATGATGCCCAGCGGCACCACCGGGCTGGGAGACCAGGAACTGTCCGCAGGGCCCGAGTTGCCGGGAAACCGATCCGGAAATATTTCCAAGACGCCTCCGCGGCGTGGTCTCGTCAGGACCGTAAATGGTGCGCGGAACCGCTGTGACGCTTCCACTTCCCAGGCTATGGCGCTGTTCATGACAGCACAAGGAAGGGAACACGCCACGTCCCGATGCCACCCGCGATTATTGGGGGCATATGCCCGGGGACGTCATTTGTCATCCCATGGACGTCATTGGGGCGGCTGTTATTCCTGAGCCCTTGCTGGACTCAACCCGGCATTCGGCGCGAGAGGCGTGCTGTTACGCCTCGCCGGTCCGCGCCTGTTTGTGACAGCACCCGCGGCAGCACCCCCGGCACCGGACGGCCCGGCGAACCACCCCGCAGTGGCGCGGCAAGAACGGCACAGTCATGGTCCGGCCGCACGAGGGCGACCGATGCAGGCGCCCCACCGACACACGCCGGCGAGGGGCGGAGCTGCCGCGCCCGGCCGGACGCCGTCGCGCGGGCGCCGAACTGCCCGCAGCAGGGAGCCCTTTCGTGCGGTGCAGCCAGGTCACAGCCGTGGCCGAGATCAGCCCCAGCACCAGACAGCACAGCCAGGGCAGCACCGTCAGGCCGGTGCGTCTGCCGACGTCGAGGGTCCAGCCCACGAGCGCGTTGCCCCCGGCGGCGGCGAGCCCGGAGAAGACGTAGAAGATGCCGAAGTGGGTGCCGGTCAACCGGGCCGGGCCGAACCGGGGGACCATCTCCATCACCAGGGGGTGCACGATCATGATGCCGACGTGGACCAGCAGTGCTCCGGCGATCACCGGGCAGGCGTTGCGGACCGCCGCGCCCCAGCCGTCCGATGCCCCCGCCCCGCACACCAGCAGAGGCGGCACGAACCCGAAGGCCGTCAGGACGATGCCGCGGGCGATCCACGCCGGGCCGCCGCCGCGCCGCGCGAGCGCCCGGGTGACGCGCAGCTGCCAGACCAGGTTGGCCAGCGCCCCGATCATCAGCACCGCGACGGCCGCCTCCTGACGTCCCGTCGCCTGGCGTGCACCCTCGGGCACCAGTAGATACACCTGGTTCTCCAAGGTGCTCATGCCCGCCATGGCGACGGCGAACGCGAGGAACGGCCGGTTGCCCAGCACCTCCAGCCAGTCCGTGCGGACCGTGGTGTCGCGCCGGGGGGCCTTGCGCGCGGGCAGCGCGTACAGCTGGGCCAGGCACAGGACGGCGAAGACGCCGGCGGCGACGAGGGCGCAGACGCGGAAGTCGACCAGGAGCAGCACCCCGCCCAGGGCCAGGCCCAGCAGTGAGCCGCCGGTGGCGAAGACGGTGAGCAGGGCGAAGGCCTCGGCCCTGCGGGGCCCGGCCTCCTGGGCCACGTAGGTGCGCACCGCCGGGTAGAACAGCGCCCCGGCCAGGCCGCTCAGCGCCGAGGCGGCGAGCAGGATCGGCAGGGTGGAACCGACCGCGAACAGCGCGAACCCCACGGTGCGCAGCATGCAGCCGACGATGATGACGCCGCGGGGGCCGAGCCGGTCGGCCGCGGAACCGCCGAGCACGAACAGGCCCTGCTGGCTGAGGTTCCGCACGCCGAGGATCAGGCCGACCAAGGCCGCCGAAAGCCCCAGATCGTGGCCGAGATAGGTCACCAGAAAGGGGATGAGGAGGTAGAACCCGATGTCCACCCCGAACTGATTGATGAGCAGCAGCCGTACCACGAGCGGAAAGCTGCGGTATGCGCGAAGAGTTTTCATGCCGGTTCCCGTGGGTGGCCCGCGCACGAGTGGCATTCCGGGCCGAGTGGGTGTGGGCGATCCGGCATGAGCGGCAGGAGAAAGAGTCGATCAATGCCGCTTCGGTGTCATACCGCTGACCGCCTCCGTCGATGAGGGAGAGCGGTCGGTCATAACTTCTGGAGCATCATCAACGGTCCCCAAACCGGTTTCTGTACGATTGAACCGGTCTCCGCGCGATTCGCGCTTCCCGGCAGCCTCGCGGCGGATGGCCGGAAAGCACCCGGCCCTCCGCGGGGGCTCTCTACCGGTGTCCTCGAATGGTCTCTACGGTGAGTCGACGATCCGCGGCGCCATTCGACACGCGCGGCGGAATGGGATTCCCACCCTTGGCCAGGAGGCGGGCATGACGGGCAGCACACGTACGGGCAGCGGGTCCGCGCACATGGCGGGCCATGTCATCGTCACCATCGCCGGCACCGGCGAGGCGGACTCACGCGGAGACGGCGGGCCGGCCGGCCGGGCGGCTCTGCATCAGCCCCGGGCCCTGGCGGTCGACGCGTCGGGTGCCCTGTACGTCGCCGAGTGGAAGGGCCACCGGGTCCGGCGGATCGCGCCGGACGGTTCCATCACCACCGTCGCGGGGACCGGCGAGCCCGGCTACGGCGGAGACGGCGGCCCGGCCACCCGGGCGGCACTCAACGAACCCGGAGGGCTGGTCCGCGACGCCGCGGGCCATCTGTACGTCGCCGACTACTGGAACCACCGGGTACGGCGGATCGCACCCGACGGCTGCATCACCACCGTCGCGGGGACCGGCGAGCCCGGCTCCGGCGGAGACGGCGGCCCGGCCACCCGGGCGACACTCAACGAACCCAGGGGGCTGGCCCTGGACGGCGCGGGGACGCTCTATGTCGCCGAGTGGAAAGGGCACCGGGTCCGTGCCATCCGCGCCGACGGCTCCATCACCACCGTCGCGGGGACCGGCGAGCCCGGCTCCGGTCCGGACGGCGTACCGGCCGTCGCCGACGAACTGCACCATCCCATCGACCTCGTGACGGACGCCGAGGGCCGCTTGTACATCGCCGACTGCTTCTCCCACCGGATACGCGTGGTGTCGCCCGACGGGCTGATCACGACGGTGGCGGGAACCGGGAAGCCCGGATACGACGACGCCGGCGGCGCCCCGGCCACCGACACGCCGCTCCACCAGCCACGCGGCGTCGACCTGGACGGCGAGGGCAACCTCTACATCGCCGATTCCCTCAACCAGTGCGTCCGCGTCGTCCTGCCGGACGGCGGCATCGCGACGGTGGCCGGCGGGCCGCCCGGCGAGGACCGGGAGGACGGTCCGGCCGCCGGTGTGCTGCTGCGCTATCCACGGGCGGTGCGCAGCACGCCGGGTGGTGACCTCGTCATCGCCGAGACCGATCGCCATCGGGTTCGTAAGGTCACCACGTCCGGCTGACGCCGTGGTCGGCGGCGGGTGACACAGGGCTGCTTCATGGGGCGGCTCCTCCTGGTGGGACGCAGGGGCCTGCCGGGCGGAGGCCGACCCTCCGGGCACCCGACGGCAAATTGCGACCGCGAACAAGCCTTGCTGCCTCCAGTCTCTCCCTCGTTCCTCGGGCAACGCGCGGTTGAATCAGTACGAGTTAACAAGTGGGACAGTACGAAGAGCCTGCCGTCAGCTGTGGCGTCCGGTCACGGTGACACCTGTGGGCCGTTGGAACAGGGCACCGGAGTTGCGGTGCGGCAGGTCGACGATCCGCAGCAGCTCGAACCCCTGGTTCAGGTAGTAGCGGTGCAGCACGGAGTTGGTCTTCCACGCCTCCAGCCTGAGCCAGGGCTTCTCGCTCCGCGCCGCCAACCGGCCCGCCCAGTTCAGCAGTTGCGCGCCCACCGACTGGCCGGCGGCCGCTCTGCTCACGGCCAGGTCGTGGACGTACAGAGCCGACTCCGGGTCGTCGTCCGCCCACCATTCGAGATCGGCCTGCCGCTGGACGGTCACCGTTCCCACCAGTCGGCCGTCCCGGAAGGCGAGGTGGCAGTCGCCGGCGCGGACGGCCTCTGCCATGCGCCGGCGCCGGGGCGGGTACTGCCACTGGTCGATCCCCTTGGAGGCGAGCCAGCGGCTGGCCTCCAGCCACAGCCCCTCCACGCGGTCCAGTTCACCGGAGCCCGCGGGGCGAATCCGCAGCTCACTCATGACGCATCCGCACCGATGTCGGCACCCAGCCGGCGCAGGGCCACGGCCGCGTAACAGGCGATCCCGGCCGCGAGGGCGTCCTCGTCGATGTCCGCCCGGTCGGAGTGCAGGGCAGGAGCGCGCCCGGGTTCGAGGCCGGGCGGGCACGCGCCCAGAAAGGCGAGGGCTCCCGGGACCGCGTCGAGGACGTAGGAGAAGTCCTCCGCCGTCATCGCCGGGGCGGGCTGTACGTGGACGTGCTCGGCACCGAGCACGTCCGCCGCCGTGCGGAGCACGAAGTCGGTGAACGCCGGGTCGTTGCGGGTCACCGGATACCCCGTCACGATCGACACCTCCGCCGTCGCCCCGTGGGCCGCGGCGACGCCCTGGGCCACCCGGGTGACCACTTCGTGCACGTGTGCGCGTGTCTCGTGCGACAAGGTGCGCAGGGTCCCGGCGAGGGCCACCGTCTCCGGGATGACGCCCGGCATCGAGCCCGCGTTGAGGGAGCTGACCGTGACGACGGCAGGATCGGTGACGCTGACCGTCCTGGTCACCGCCGTCTGCAGGGCGAGGACGACCTCGCAGGCCACGGGCACGGGATCGCACGCCGTGTGTGGTGACGACGCGTGCCCGCCCCGGCCTCGTACGACGATGTGCAGCTTGTCGGAGGCGGCCATCTGCGGGCCGGGGCGCAGCCACAGGCCGCCACTTGGCAGTCCCGGCGTGACGTGCAGGGCGAACGCGGCGGCCACCTCGCGGCCGTGTCCGGCCAGCAGCCCCTCGTCGATCATGTGGCGGGCGCCGTGGTGGCCCTCCTCGCCCGGCTGGAACATGAACACCACGCGCCCGGCGAGGCCGTCGCGGCGCGCGGCGAGCAGCCGGGCGGCGGCGACCAGCATGGCCGTGTGGGCGTCGTGACCGCAGGCGTGCATGACGCCGGGGTTGCGTGAGGCGAACTCCAGGCCGGTGGCCTCGGCGACGGGCAGGGCGTCCATGTCGGCGCGCAGCAGGACCACCGGGCCGTCCCGTGGCCCGTCGAGGGTCGCGGTCACCGACGACAGCCGCCGGCCGGTACGGATGTCCAGGCCCAGGCCGTCCAGCGCCTCCAGGACCTGACGCTGCGTCTGCGGCAGGTGCAGTCCGGTCTCCGGGCGGGCGTGCAGGGCGCGGCGCAGTGCCACGGCGTCGGGCAGGAGCCGCCGGGTCTCGTCCAGGATCATGGTGGGCTCTCCTCCCCGCAGGCCGAGGCCCGCCGGAGCCTTGTGGGGTCGACAGCCCGAGGGCCGGCCCCACCACAGTAGGCAGACCGCCCGGTGCCGGGCAGTTGGCCTCTCCGCCGAGGCCCGCGTTTCGGCCAGCGCGGCGCCATAGGGCGTTGTCCTGTTCGCGCTCCTGTCCGTGGTCCGGGGCACTGGCATGCTCTTCCTGGCTCATCCAGGTGAGGCCCGGGGAGTTCACACCTCCTGGGTTACGGAAGGAGCGAGGGACCGTCATGACCGAACCGGCTGACGACACCACCGGGCAGCCGCCCCGGGCCCCCTGGCAGTGGCGGGAGGAGGAATGGCGCCGCCATGTCGAGCGGGTGCGCGCCGGGCGCAGTCTCAAACCGGCCCGGTGGCCGCACGGCGCCAAGGCCGCCGTGGCGTTCTCCTTCGACCCCGACCACGAGACGATTCCGCTGCGCGACGCGGAGGTGATGCCGGGAAAGCTCTCGCAGGGCGAGTACGGGGCCCGCGTAGGCGTACCGCGCATTCTCCGTCTGCTCGAACGGCACGCCCTGCCCGCGACGTTCTTCATGCCGGCGGTGTCCGCGCTCCTGCGCCCCGAGGAGGCGCGGGGCTATGTGGAACGCGGTCACGAGGTCGCCCTTCACGGCTGGATTCACGAGCGCAACATGGAGCTGGGCCGGCGGGACGAGCGGGACCTCGCCTTCCGCTGCGCGGAGGTACTCGAACGGATCACCGGACAGCGGCCGGTGGGCATCCGCACGCCGTCCTGGGACTTCAGCGAACACACGCTGGACATCACCCTCGAACTCGGCCTGTCGTACGACTCCTCCCTGATGGCCGACGACGACCCGTACGAGGTCCTCTCCTACGGCCGGCCGACGGGACTGGTGGAGATACCGCCCGAGTGGATTCGGGACGACGCCGTCTACTTCAACATGGACCGCTACAGCGCCGTGCGCCCGTACACGATGCCGCGCCACGTACTGGGCCTGTGGCAGGACGAGTTCGACGCCGCCTACGCGGAGGGCGGACTGTTCGAGATCACCCTGCACCCGCATGTCATCGGCCACCGGTCACGGGCCGTCGTCCTGGAGCGGTTGCTGGAGCACGTCTGCGGGCGGCAGGACGTCTGGTACGCGACGCATGCGCAGGTCGCCGACCATGTGCGGCGGGAGGCGGCGCTCGGCGACGGCCTTCCCGCCGCGTGAGCGGCCCACGCCCCCGGCCCGTACGGGTCACCCCAGCGCGCAGCGGGCCAGTGCCGCCAACGCGGTTGCCGTACAGGGTGGTTCGGGCGCCGACCATGCCGCCCGGCAGGCCACCCACAGTGCGTCCTCGCGATCCCCCCGCCCCTTGAGCACCAGTTCGCCGTCGCACACATGGCCCCGCCAGCCGCCGCACCGAAAGCCTCCGGCGTGCTCCTCCACGCGGCGGGCGGGGGCCAGCAGCCCGCGCAGGTCCGCCGCCAGGTGGGTGGGGCGCTGGTGCTCCGGGGCGGTGAGCAGTTCGTACGGTGTGGTGGCACCGGTCAGTACGACGAGGCTGTCGAACCCGGCCGTCCGCGCGCCCTCCACATCGGTGTCCAGCCGGTCGCCGACCATGAGGGGCCGCCGGGCACCGGTCCGGGCCGCGCCCTCCCGCAGCAGCGCGGCGGCCGGTTTGCCCGCCACCAGGGGGACGGCTCCGGTGGCGGCCCGCACCACGCCGGCGAGAGCGCCGTTGCCCGGCGCCGTGCCCCGGTGCGTGGGCGCGTTCGGGTCGGCGTTGGTGACGATCCAGGGCACCCCGCGTCCCACCGCGTACGCCGCCTCGGCGAGTTCGCGCCAGCTGACGGTCGGCGCGAAGCCCTGGACGACGCAGTCCGGCTCGTCATCGGCGGAACGGACGGGCTCCAGCCCGTGGGCACGTAACGCGGCCAGCAGCCCCTCGCCCCCGATGGCCAGGACCCGGACCACGGGCGGGCGCAGCTCCGCGGCCAGGCGGGCAGCGGCCTGCGCCGAGGTCACGACGTCGTCCTCCGCCACCGGCAGCCCGAGCCGCCGCAGGTGTTCGCCGACCGCCCGGGGCGTTCGGTAGGCGTTGTTCGTGACGTAGGCCAGACGCATTCCGAGGGCCTCGGCGCGGGCGAGCGAAGGGGCGGCGTGCTCGACCGCGTACGGACCCACGTAGACGACGCCGTCGAGGTCCAGCAGCGCGGTGTCGTAGGCCCGCGCCAGCGGGAGGGGTAGTGGTTCGCCGTCCACGGCGGAGTGCCGGGTCATCGCACCGTCCTGGATCAGTCGGAGACCGCTCGGCGGAGGCAGCGCCCAGGCGGAAGGAAGACCGCCGGACGCGTACGGGCGTACCGCACCATCATGACAAGAGCGGACAACCGGCACAATGGCCCACGATCACCGGCCCTGCGAGCGGGGGCGGTCCGTCGAGTTCGGCGGGCACTTCGTGGTGGGCACGTTGGTACTGCTCGACGCGGTCCTCACGGACCCTGGTGTGCAGGGCGGTACTCAAGGGGCGTCCGCCGCCCAGAACGTGCCGTCGGGGTACCGGTAGGTCGCGATCGACTCCGGTCGCATCGTCGCCGAGAAGCCGGGGGCGTGAGGGGCGGCGTAGTGTCCGCCCACCATGCGCACCGGGTCCTCGAAGTGCTCGTGGAGATGGTCGACGTACTCGATCACCCGGTGCTCGGTGGTGCCGGACAGTGCCACGTAGTCGAACATCGACAGGTGCTGGACCAGCTCGCACAGGCCCACTCCGCCCGCGTGCGGACACACCGGCACGCCGTACCGGGCCGCGAGCAGCAGGATGGCCAGGTTCTCGTTGACGCCGCCGACCCGGGCCGCGTCCATCTGCAGTACGTCCACCGCGCCCGTCTGGAGCAGCTGTTTGAAGACGATGCGGTTCTGTACGTGTTCACCGGTGGCGACCTTCACCGGGTGCACCGCCCGGCGGATCGCGGCGTGGCCGAGGACGTCGTCGGGGCTGGTGGGCTCCTCGATCCAGTACGGGTCGAACGGGGCCAGAGCGCTCGTCCACGCCACGGCCTCGCGCACGCCCCACCGCTGGTTGGCGTCGACGGCGATCCGGATGTCGGGGCCCACCGCCTCCCGCGCCGTCCGCATGCGTCGGATGTCGTCGTGGAGGTCGGCGCCGACCTTCAGCTTGATCTGGGTGAAGCCGTCGGCGACGGCTTCCTTGGCGAGCCGGGTCAGCTTGGCATCGGAGTAGCCGAGCCAGCCGGGCGAGGTGGTGTAGCCGGGATAGCCGTGCTTCCGCAAGGCGGCCTCGCGCCGTGCGGCGCCGTTCCGGCCGCGGCGCAGGAGCGCGAGGGCCTGGTCGGGGGTGAGGGCGTCCTCGATGTAGCGGAAGTCGACCTGGCTCGCCAGCCACTCGGGCCCGGCGTCGGCGAGGAACCGCCACAGCGGCTTGCCGTCGCGCTTGGCCGCCAGGTCCCAGGTGGCGTTGACGACGGCCCCGATGGCCATGTGCATCACGCCCTTCTCCGGCCCGAGCCAGCGCAGTTGGCTGTCCCCCACCAGGTCGCGGCTGACCGAGCCGGGATCGGCACACATGTCGTCGACGCGGCGGCCGATCAGGTGGGGCCGGAGCGCGTCCAGGGCGGCGACCTGGATCTCGTTGCCTCGGCCGATGGTGAAGGTGAAGCCGTGCCCTTCGAGCCCGTCACCCGCGTCGGTGCGGAGCACCGCATAGGCGGCGGAGTAGTCGGGGTCGGGGTTCATGGCGTCGGAGCCGTCCAGTTCCCGCGAGGTGGGGAAGCGGATGTCATACGTGTCGACGGCGGTGATCCGCGAACCGGCGGACAGCTGGTGGGGAGTTACGCTCACAGGTGTGCCTTTCGGGCGGATACGAAGGTGTGCGCGCCGGCTGCCGAGCCCGCCGCCCTGCGGTCATGAAGCCATTCGGGCCGTTCGGGCCGTTCGGGCCGCTCAGTCCGCGGAGACGGGGTGGACGGCGAGGACCCGGCCCTCCGCCGTGACGCATATTTATCAGACCACTTGACGCGCGCAACACCCTCAGACCCACAATTCCCGGCCGGAACACGCACATTGGTCGGACTACTTTACTGAGTAGACTGCCGCGACACCGGTCATCGGAGAGGGGCACCATGGAGGTCGCGACCCCCGTCAAGGGGACCGTCACACAGCGGGCCATCGGGCAGATCAAGCAGATGATCGCCGACGGGACGCTGGAGCCGGGGCAGCGGCTGCCCACCGAGCGCGACCTCGCGGCCCGCCTCGGCCTGTCCCGCAGCTCGATGCGGGAGGCCATCCGCGCGCTGACCGTGCTCGGCGTACTGGAGGCGCGGCACGGTTCCGGGATCTACGTGACGCGGCTGGAGGCCAGTGATCTCCTGGAGACGTTCGGCCTGGTCGCGGAGATCTCGCCCAAGGCGGCGCTGGTCGAACTGCTCGAAGTGCGCCGGATTCTGGAGTCCGCGGCGACCGCTCAGGCCGCCGCCCGGATCGACGAGGAACAGCTGGCCACGGTGGCCGGTCATCTGACCGCGATGCACGAGACCTCCGACGCGGAGGACTTCATCACCGCCGACATGGCCTTCCACGGGGCCATCACCCGGGCCGCGGGGAACGACGTGCTCGCCGCCATCATCGAGCGGCTCTCCTCACGGACCTTCCGCGCCCGGATGCAGCGCGGCCACGAGGACGCCGACGCCTTCGCGCAGGCCCGCGAGGACCACGGACGGATCTACCGCGCACTTCAGGCGAGGGACCCGGAGGCGGCACGGTCGGCCGCGGGGGCGCATGTGCGCGTGGTGGAGGAGTGGTTGCGCTCGCAGCTCGACTGACGCCCGCGGCCTCCCGCCCTGGCGGGTCAGATCGGCGAGTAGTCGGCCTTGTCCGTCCATCCCGTCTCACACCGGTACAGGGTGAACGGGGTGGTGTACCCGTGGGCGGCGCCCAGCCGGTTGTACTCGGTCACGGTGACGCGCTGCGCCACGTAGTGGTCGGTCGCGGTGCCGATGGCGGTGTCGGAGTAGGGCGGGGCCGTCGGCGTCGGGCTCGGGGTCGGGGTCGGCGTGGGTGAGGCGCTGTCGTCGATGCCCCAGAAGCGGACGAGGTGGTACGCGGAGCAGATGTTCACGTCCAGGACGTACGCGGCCGCGGTGCCGCACTGGGCCGGCCCTGTGCCGGGGTCGACGGGCTGGCCGTGCCCCATGCCGGTGATCTGATAGGTCTCGACGGTGCTGCCGTAGACCCGGTGGGGGTAGCCGCCGACCGTGTCCGTGGTGTCCGGCGTCTGGTCGGTGCCGTTGGCATCGGTGAACTGCTCCATGAGTTCGGTGGCGTTCATGGGCCGCACGGTCGAGTCCGTGGTGCCGTGCCAGATCGACACCTTCGGGCGCGGCCCCGCGTACGCCGGGAAGGCCGCCCTGACCTTGTCTCCCCACTCCTTGGGACTCTTGTTGACGCCGGGGCTCATGCAACTGAGGGCGGCGGCAACCGAGTTGGCGCAGCCGTGGGGCAGCCCTGCGATCACTCCCCCGCCCGAGAAGACGTCGGGGTAGGCCGCCAGCATGGCGGAGGTCATCCCTCCCCCGGCCGAGAGTCCGCTGACGTAGGCGCTCGTCGAGCCGTGGTCCCGCTTCGTACGCTCGACCATCTGCTTGATCGACAGCGCTTCCCCGGAGTCCCGCCGGGTGTCGCCGGATTCGAACCAGTTGAAGCACGCGTTCATGTTGTTCGCCGTCTGCTGTTGCGGGAAGACCACGGTGAACTTGTACGTGTCGGCCAGCCGCATCCAGCCGGTGGCGGCCGCGTAACCGGAGGCGTTCTGGGTGCAGCCGTGCAGGGCCACGACGACGGGGCGTCCGTCGGTCAGCCCCGGGGGCGCGTAGCGGAACATGCGCAGGTTGCCCGGGTTGGAGCCAAAGCCCGTCACCTCTCCGGGAGTTGTTTCCGCCCGGGCCGGGCTGGACATGGCCACGACGGACAGCGCGGCCAGCAGCAGTACCGCCACGCCCGCGGCCACTGCCGCGGTGAGTGCCGCGGCCGGTCGGCGGCCGGGCCCTGCTGCGGGTTCGATGACATGGGACGGCATGGCGGCTCCTCGGGTGACTCGACTGTGGGGGCCCGGACCACTGCCGGTGTGTGGGGGCCGAAAGCGGTCGGGTGTCCGGAACCGTAGGTGGCGGCCGGGTGTGAGCGACATGGCAGGGATCACCACAGTCGGGTCGGCTCCGGGTGGCCGCGGGAGGGGTTGTGGCACTGGTGGGCGGGTGCTATCGGCGAGCCGGACCGGGGCGGGGGCGGCGGGGCTGACGGTGGGTCGGGCCGCTGTGGCCGCCCGGCGCCGACGCGGCGACGCACCTGTCCACCTGTCCGCGGACGCTTCGGGCCCGGCAGGCATGGGCAGTTCCGCCACTCGCGAGCGGGGCATTGTGGTGGTCGCCCCCATAGGAGAGCCGGCGCGGCGACCCTACTGTTTCCGGCCATGACCAGCGAACTCACCTCCCCGCACACGCCCAGGCCGGCCGCCTCGCCCCTCTCGGCCGCGCACGGCGTGGACCTGTCGGGCCGTGCCGCACTGGTGACCGGCGGCGGCAGCGGCATCGGCCTGGCGTGCGCCGCCGCCCTCGCCGCGGCCGGCGCCGAGGTCCACGTGGTCGACCTGGATGCCGGGAAGGCCACGGCGGTCGCCGACACCGTCGGAGGGACGCCACATGTCGCCGACCTGGCCGACCCCGCCGTGATCGACGCGCTGCCCGAGGACATCGACATCCTCGTCAACAACGCCGGGCTCCAGCACGTCGCCCCGCTCCCGGAGTTCCCGCCGGAGCGCTTCGTCCTCATGCAGCAGGTGATGGTCACCGCCCCGTTCCTGCTGATCCGCCGCGTGCTGCCGCACATGTACGCCGGTGGCTGGGGCCGCGTGGTCAACATCTCCAGCGTCCACGGCCTGCGCGCCAGTGCGTACAAATCCGCCTACGTCACGGCCAAGCACGCCTTGGAGGGCCTGAGCAAGGTCACCGCTGTCGAGGGCGCCCCGCACGGCGTGACCAGCAACTGCGTGAGCCCCGGCTACGTCCGCACCCCTCTGGTCGAGAGCCAGATCCACGATCAGGCGGCGGTCCACGGCATCAGCGCCGACGACGTCCTCTCCGACGTCCTGCTCTCCCGCGCCCCGGTCAAGCGGCTCCTGGAAACCGAAGAGGTCGCGGCCGCCGTCCTGTGGCTCTGCGGGCCGCACACCAGCTACATCACCGGCACGTCCCTGCCCCTGGACGGCGGCTGGGGAGCCAACTGAGCCCCCCGGCCCCGCCTTTCACCCGCCGCACACATCCCCGCCCCTCCCCGTCCGTCTCCCTCCCCGCCCCTCCCCGCACCCGAAACTGGTGACACATGTCCGACGCACCGGCCACCGGTCCCGCCGCCCCCGGCCGCTCCACCGGGATCGCCCGCATCGTCAGCGCGAGCCTCATCGGCACCACCATCGAGTGGTACGACTTCTTCCTCTACGGCTCCGCCGCCGCCCTGGTGTTCAACACCCTCTTCTTCCCCACCGCCGACCCGCTCGTGGGCACCCTGATCGCCTTCATCACGTACGCGATCGGATTCGCCGCCCGGCCGCTGGGCGGTGTGGTCTTCGGGCACTTCGGCGACAAGATCGGCCGTAAGAAGCTGCTCGTCATCAGCCTGCTCATGATGGGGGGCGCCACCTTCGCCATGGGTCTGCTGCCCACGTACGAGACGCTCGGCGTGGGCGCGCCGATCCTGCTCACCGTGCTGCGCCTCGTCCAGGGCTTCGCGCTGGGCGGCGAGTGGGGCGGCGCGGTGCTCATCGTCTCCGAGCACGGCGGCGACGAGCGGCGTGGCTTCTGGGCGTCGTGGCCGCAGGCCGGGGCCCCGGGCGGCAACCTCCTGGCCACCGGTGTCCTCGCGCTGCTCGCCGCCGTGCAGTCGGAGGAGGCGTTCCTGGCGTGGGGCTGGCGCGTGCCGTTCCTGCTCTCCGGTGTCCTGGTGCTGCTCGGCCTGTACATCCGCGTCTCCGTCTCCGAGTCGCCCGTCTTCCTCGCCGCCCAGGCCAAGGCGCGGGCCGACGCCGCCCGTGGCGTCAAGGAGGAGGCCCCGGTGATCGAGGTGTTCCGGCGCAGCTGGCGGGAGGTCCTCACCGCCATCGGCACCCGGTTCGGCGAGAACATCTCCTACTACGTCCTCACCGCCTTCCTCCTCGTCTATGTCACCAACCACCTCGAACTCCCCAAGAGCACCGCGCTGAACGCCGTACTGATCGCCTCGGCGGTCCACTTCGTCACCATCCCCCTGTGGGGCGCGCTCTCCGACCGCGTCGGCCGCAGGCCGGTCACCCTGATCGGCTCGGTCGGCATGGCGCTGTGGGCCTTCGCCTTCTTCGCCCTGCTCGACTCGAAGTCGTTCGCCGTAATCACCCTCGCGGTGACGGTCGGGTTGCTGCTGCACGGCGCGATGTACGGCCCGCAGGCCGCCTTCATCTCGGAACTGTTCGACACCAAGGTCCGCTACTCCGGCGCGTCGATGGGCTCCCAGCTCGCCTCGATCGTCGCGGGCGCGCTGGCACCGATCATCGCGGTCGAACTCCTCAAGGAGTACGACTCCGCCACCCCCGTCGCCCTGTATCTCAGCCTGGCCGCGGTCGTCACCACCGTCACCGTCGCCCTCGCCAGGGAGACCCGCGGCCGGGACCTCACCACCACGACGGCCGCCGCCTCCCCCGGCCGCACGCGGCGGCCCGAGCCGGAGGCCGTCGGCACGGACACCGTCTGAGATCCGCTGCCTCGGTGAGCCGTCAGCCGCATCCGCCGCCCGCCCCGTACTCCGTGCAGGCGTCGACGAGCCAGGCGGCGAGGTAGGAGGCGAAGGAGGAGCGGGCCAGCAGCCGGACGGCGGTGGCGGTGTCGTCCCGCACCACCAGGGTGACCGGGGCCTGGGCCAGCAGGGTGTTCAGGCACGAGCCGACGGGTGTGACCCGCGGGTCGAGATCGACGGCGCAGCCGTGGGCCAGCACCGTGCGCACCAGCCGCCCGGACAGCGCCAGCGTGGTGCGCTGCGCCGAGACGTCGGTGACGGTGGCGAACTCCTCGCCGACCGCCGACCGCAGCCGGGTGAGGAGGTCGTGCCGCGGGCCGTCGGTAGCGACCAGCAGCCATTCGTCCGGGCCCATCCACAGCGCCTCGACACCGGCATCGCCGGACAAATGGGCGCTCACCGGGCCCGGCAGCGTGATGCCCAGGACGCCCTCGACGGCCTTCGCCGCCGGGCCGCCCGGCTGTGCCCGCAGGGTGAGCTGGGTCAGGAAGGGCAGTTCCGTCACCCGCAGGCCTCCGGGCAGCCGCGCCAGGCTGTCCTGCCAGGCGGCGAGCGGACTGCGGCGCGCGGGCGTGGGCTCGGGGGTGGGCGTCTCAACCGTCACGGCGAGTCCCCTCCTTGTCGAAGAGCACGGGGTCGGTGACGGTCACCGGGACGGTGCGGCCGTCCAGCGGCACGTAGAGCGTCTCACCGATGCGTTCGGTTCCGGCGCGCACCAGGGCCAGCGCGAACGTCCGCCCCAAGGCATCGCTGCGATAGCTGGAGGTGACGTGGCCGAGCATGGGGACCGGCGGCTCCGGGATGCCGCTGGTGGCGATGATTTGGGCGCCTTCCGGCAGCAGGACCCGCTCGTCGGCCGGGAGCAGGCCCACCAGTTGCTTGCGGTCGCCGCGCCGGTTCTCCGCGCGGCGGAAGGACCGCTTGCCGATGAAGTCGGCCTTCTTCTTGGACACGGCCCACGACATCCCCAGGTCCTGCGGGGTGACGGTGCCGTCGGTGTCCTGCCCGATGACGGGGTATCCCTTCTCCGCGCGCAGCACGTGCATGGCCTCGGTGCCGTACGGGGTGATGCCGTAGGGGGCGCCCGCCTCGTACAGGGCCTGCCATACGGTGATGCCGTACCAGGCGGGGACGTTGATCTCGTAGGCGAGTTCGCCGGAGAAGCTGATGCGGCACACGCGCGCCGGGACGCCGACGACGGCGGTGTCGCGCCAGGACATGAAGGGGAAGGCGTCCTTGCCGGTGTCCAGGCCGGGAGCGACCAGGGCCAGTACGTCGCGGGAGCGCGGGCCGACCAGGGGGATGGTCGCCCAGTGCTCGGTGACGGAGGTGAGGTGGACGCGCAGCTCGGGCCACTCCGTCTGGAGCCACTCCTCCATCCACTCCAGGACCTTGGCGGCGTTGCCGGTGGTCGTGATCAGCAGGAACTCCCGTTCGGCGGCCCGGAGCACGGTGCCGTCGTCCAGGACCATGCCGTCGACGCCGCACATCACGCCGTACCGGACGCGGCCGACCGTGAGCGTGCTCATCATGTTCGTGTAGAGGCGGTCGAGGAGGACGCCCGCGTCCGGGCCCTGGACGTTGATCTTGCCGAGCGTGGAGCCGTCCATCATGGCGACGCCCGTGCGGGCGGCCCGGCACTCGCGCACCACCGCGTCCTCCATCGTCTCGTCCGCCCGCGGGTAGTACCAGGGGCGCTTCCACTGGCCGACGTTCTCGAACCGGGCGCCGTGCTCGACATGCCAGGGGTGCAGCGCGGTCACCCGTACCGGGTCGAACAGTTCCCCCCGGTTGCGGCCCGCGAGGGCGGCGAAGGCCACCGGCACGGCGGGCGGACGCGGGCGCGTCGTGCCGAGGTCGGCGATGTCCACCCCGAGTGCCTCGGCGACGATGCCCGACGCCATCACACCCGACGTGCGTCCCTGGTCGTGTGCGGTGCCGATCGTGGTGTACCGCTTGACGTGTTCCATCGAGCGCAGGCCCGCCCCGACCGCCCGCAGGACGTCGGAGACGAGGGCGTCGCGTTGCAGGTCGACGAACTGGTGCGAGCCGTCCCGCCCGTCCCGCGGGCTCGGGACACGCCACAGCACCCGGCCCGGCGCTCCTTCCGGCAGCGGGCCGGTGCTCGGCAGGGCGACCGCCCGGCCCGTCCTGCCGAGGGCCGCCAGGGCCTGCCGGGCGGCTTCGGTGCCGTCGGCGAGGCAGCCCGCCAGTGTGGCCGTCCCGGCGGCCGATCCCGCCGTACGGACCGTCTCCAGCGCCCGCGCGGGCACGAAGGCACCGGTTCCGGAGTCGTGGCGCAGTGCGCCGCCCGCCTGGCTGAACAGGGACACCGCCGGGTTCCAGCCCCCGGAGACCAGCAGCAGGTCGCAGTCCACGCCCTGGCGTCGGCCTGGGCGCCCCTGGCCGAAGGGCGCGAGGTGGGCGCGGGAGATACGTGTGATGCCGCTGGTTTTGGTGACGACGTGCCCCGCGCGCAGCTCGACGCCCCGCTCGTCGCACGCGGCGCGCCAGTGCGTCGGCACGTCCTCGCGGGCGTCGGCCACCGCGGCGATCCGTATGCCCGCGGCGGCCAGTTCGAGCGCCGCCGGGTAGGCGCTGTCGTTCGTGGTGAAGACGACGGCCCGCGATCCGGGCAGCACGCCGAAGCGGTTGAGGTAGGTGCGCGCCGCGCCGGCCAGCATGATGCCGGGGCGGTCGTTGTCGTCGAAGGCGACCGGACGCTCGTAGGCACCGGTGGCGTATACGACCTGGCGGGCGCGGATGCGCCAGATCCGCTGCCGCGAGACGTGGGCGGGCGCCGCCGCGCCGAGGTGGTCGGTGCGCTTCTCCAGGGCGAGGACGAGTCCGTCGTCGTAGTGGCCGAAGGCCGTGGTGCGCGGGAGGACCTGTACGTCGGCGCAGGCGCCGAGTTCGGTGACGACCTCGCTGACCCACTCGGTCGCGGCCTTGCCGTCCAGCAGTTCCTGGGTGCCGAGCAATGACCCGCCGGGTTGCGGGAGTTCGTCGACGAGGATGACGCGGGCACCGGACCGGGCGGCGGTCAGCGTGGCGGTGAGCCCGGCCGGACCCGCGCCGACGACCAGGACGTCGCAGTGGGCGTGCAGGGTGTCGTGGCGGGCCGGGTCGTGGGTGCCGCTGAGGCGGCCCCGGCCGGACAGGCCCCGGGCGACCAGGCCGTCGTACAGCTCCACGGTGGTGGCCGTGAGCATGGGCTCGGGGAAGGGGGCCTCGATCTGCACGAGCGCGTTGGGCTCCTCGGCTCCGGCGGCCAGGACGCCGCGCGGACGTCCGTACGTGATGCTGTCGGCCACGTGGTGGACGCCGTTGGCGAGCAGGGCGGAGGCGAGGGTGTCGCCAGGGTGACCGGCGCAGGCGGTGTCGTCGAAGACGAAGGAGAGCGTGGTGGTGCGGTCGATGTGACCGAGGCCGTGGGCGCGGAACGGGGTGCTCATCGGCTGGTCTCCGTGTGCGGTCGCCGGTCGCGGACGTCGTACACGGCGAGGAACTCGTGGGTGGCGGTGTCGCGTACGGCGTTGAACCAGCGCCGGCAGCCGGCCGTGTGCACCCAGCGCTCGGCGAACGGGCCCTTGGGGTTGTCGCGGAAGAAGACGTACTGGGCCCACTGCTCGTCGTCGAGCGCGTACGGGTCCTCGGGGTAGGCCACGTGTGCCTGCCCTCCGTAGCGGAACTCGATCTCCTCGCGCTCACCGCACCAGGGGCAGGTGATGAGCTGCACGGGAACCTCCTTGGCCGGAGCAGGCGTTCGGTGGGCTTTCAGTGGGCCACGGCGGCGGCGCCGTGCTCGTCGACCAGGGCGCCGGTGGTGAAGCGGTCGAGGGTGAAGGGCGCGTTGCAGGGGTGGGGTGCGCCGGTGGCGATGGTGTGCGCGTAGCACCAGCCGACGCCCGGTGTGGCCTTGAAACCGCCCGTTCCCCAGCCGCAGTTGAGGTAGAGGTTCTCGACGGGTGTGAGTCCGACGATGGGCGAGGCGTCCGGGGTGACGTCGACGGTGCCGGCCCAGGTGCGCAGCAGGTGGGCGCGGGCGAAGACGGGGAACAACTCCAGCGCGGCGGCCATCTGGCGTTCGAGGATGTGGAAGGCGCCGCGCTGCCCGTATCCGTTGTAGCTGTCGATGCCGGCGCCCATGACCAGCTCTCCCTTGTGGGCCTGGGAGACGTACACGTGCACGGCGTTCGACATCACCACGGTGGGGTGCACCGGTTCGAGGAGTTCGGAGACCAGCGCCTGCAGCGGGTGGCTCTGGAGGGGCAGGGGCAGGCGCAGGCCGGCCATGGAGGCGAGTACCGAGGAGTGCCCCGCGGCGGCGAGGGCGACCTTCCCGGTGGCGATGCGGCCGCGAGTGGTGCGCACGCCGGTCACGCGCCCGCCCTGGATGTCGACCCCGGTGACCTCGCAGTCCTGGATCAGGTCGATGCCGTACGCGTCGGCCCTGCGCGCGAACCCCCAGGCGACGTAGTCGTGCTTGGCGATGCCCGCGCGGGGCTGGTAGGTGGCGCCGAGCACCGGATGGCGCGCGTCGGGCGAGGTGTTGACGATCGGGCAGATCTCGGCGACCTCGGCCGGTTCCAGCCACTCGGCGTCGATGCCGTTGAGCCGGTTGGCGTGGACGCGGCGCTTGCTGTCGCGGATGTCCTGCGGGGTGTGGGCGAGGTTGAGGACCCCGCGTCGGCTGAAGAGGACGGGGTGGCCAAGGTCCTCTTCGAGGGTCTCCCACAGCTTCAGCGCGTGCTCGTAGATGCCGCAGCTCTCGTCCCAGAGGTAGTTGGAGCGGATGATGGCGGTGTTGCGGGCCATGTTGCCGCCCGCGAGCCAGCCCTTCTCCAGGACCGCGATGCCGGTGATGCCGTGGTTCCTGGCCAGGTAGTAGGCGGTGGCCAGGCCGTGCCCGCCGCCGCCGATGATGACGACGTCGTAGGACGGCTTGGGGTCGGGGTTGCGCCACAGGAAGTCGGGCGGGCCTGGCAGGACGTCGCCGGGCGTGGCGGCAGCGTTGTCGTGCGGGTGCATACCGGCGACCTCCGGACCGGGGTCTGAGGGACGGCTGAGCCTGATGAACCACCAGGCCTTGATGAACCACAAGCCTGATGGACGACTGATATATCAACCTGCTGTTGCGCTACGCTAGGAGGGCGGATCGGGCGGCGTCAAGGGAGGGATGCGCGGTGACCTCTTCCACTGCCGGTCAGGGCTCTGCCCGTCAAAGCTCTGCCGGTCAGGGCCGGGGCACGCTGGCCGACAAGGCCTACCGCTCCCTCGCGGACCGCCTCGTGACCCTCCGCATCCGCCCCGGCGAGCCCCTCAACGACGAGCGGATCGCCGCCGAACTCGGCTTCGGGCGCACCCCGGTCCGCGAGGCGCTCAAGAGGCTGGAGCACGAACGCCTCATCGTCTCCTACCCCCGGCGCGGCACGTTCGCCGCCGAGGTGCAGATCGCCGATCTCCGCCACCTGTCGGAGGTACGTCTGCAACTGGAGCCTCTAGCCGCGGCCCTGGCCGCCGAGCGGGCCGGCGAGGACGACCGCGCCGGACTCAGCCGGTTGCTGGAACGGCTCGCCGAGGCGTCCGGCGGCGAGAGCGACCTGATCCGGCTGGACATGACCCTGCACCGGGCGATCTACGCCGCGACCCGCAACCCCTACCTCGAAGACACCTTGATCAGGTACGACAACCTGGCCACACGGATCTGGTGCCTGTTCCTCGACCGCCTGCCGGGGCTGGCGGGCCACGTCCACGAGCACGGGCCGCTGCTGCGCGCCGTCATCGACCGCGACGCGGAGAAGGCCAGGGCTCTCGCGGCGAACCACGTGGAAGGGTTCGAGGCGGCGATCCGCGGCGTCATCTGACCGCCGTCTCACGGCCGCGGAGGAGCGCCTGGCACCCGAACGCCCCTCTGCTGTTGGCAGGGCGGCGCGGCTGCGGGTTTGCTGGACGACGAAGTACGCGCGTCGCGTCGCCGCGGTCCGTGCTCGTCGTTCTCGTACGACGCCACCGGCCGTTCTCGCATGACGCCTCCGGCCCGGGGAACCCGCGCACCGGAACCTCTTGGTCCCCATCCATTCATCACCAGTTGCCACAAGGAGAGAGTCATGCGGGCACTGACGTGGCACGGCAGGCGCGACGTGCGGGTCGAGACCGTACCGGACCCGGTGCTGAAGGAGCCGACCGACATCATCGTCCGCGTCACCTCCACCGGCATCTGCGGATCGGACCTGCACCTGTACGAGGTGATGGGCCCGTATCTGGACGCCGGTGACATCCTCGGCCACGAGCCCATGGGCATCGTCGAGGAGATCGGTCCCGGGGTGACGGAGCTGGCCGTGGGCGACCGGGTCGTGGTGCCGTTCAACGTGTCGTGCGGCGACTGCTTCATGTGCGACGCCGGTCTGCACTCCCAGTGCGAGACGACGCAGAACCGCGACCAGGGCACGGGCGCCTCGCTCTTCGGCTACACGAAGCTGTACGGGCAGGTGCCCGGCGGTCAGGCGGAGCTGCTGCGGGTGCCGTTCGGCAACACCCTGCCGATCAAGGTCCCCCAGGGCCCGCCCGACGACCGGTTCGTGTACCTCTCCGACGTCCTGCCCACCGCCTGGCAGGCCGTGGAGTACGCCGCCATCCCGCCCGGCGGCACCGTGACGGTGCTGGGCCTCGGGCCGATCGGCGCGATGGCCGCCCGTATCGCCCTGCACCGCGGGGCGAGCCTGGTGGTGGGCGTCGACCTGGTCCCCGAGCGGCTGAGCAGGGCGGCGCGGGACGGCGTCAAGGCCCTGGATCTGCGCCGCCACGGCAAGGACCTCGGTGACGCGGTGCGCGACCTGACGAAGGGGCGTGGCACGGACGCCGTCATCGACGCCGTCGGCATGGAGGCGCACGGCGCGCCGCTGGTCAAGGCCGCGCAGTGGGGCGTGGGCATGCTGCCGGACGCCGTCGGCGCCAAGGTCATGGAGAAGGTGGGCGTCGACCGGCTGGGCGCCCTGTACGCGGCGATCGACCTCGTGCGCCGGGGCGGCACGATCTCCCTCTCCGGGGTGTACGGCGGCGCAGCCGACCCGATGCCGCTCCTGACCATGTTCGACAAGCAGCTCCAGCTGCGCATGGGCCAGGCCAACGTCAAGCGCTGGGTCGACGACATCCTGCCGCTGCTGACCGACGACGACCCGCTCGGCGTCGACGGTTTCGCCACCCACCACCTCTCCTTGGAGGAGGGTCCGAAGGCGTACGCGACGTTCCAGGCGAAGGAGGACGACATGATCAAGACACTCCTCCGGCCGTGACCGGCCGCACGTCTGACCGGCCGCACGTCTGACGGGCCGTTCATCTGACCGGCTTGCACGAACCGAGCGATCCATGGAGGCCGCAGTGGGCCAGGCATCACCTTTCCCCGGCCGGGGCGTCGGCGGCCGGGGCACCGACAGCCTGCACGGGCAGTCGGCCGTCGTGGCCGGCGGCTCCCGGGGGCTCGGGCTCCTCCTGGCGGACCGGCTGGCCGCCCGGGGCTGCGCCGTCACGCTCGCCGCGCGCGACGGCGCCGAACTCGACCGGGCGCGCGCCAAGCTCCTCCAAAGGCAGCCCGGGGCGACCGTCCGTACGGCGGTCTGCGACCTGCGTGAACAGGCCGACGTACGGGATCTCTTCACCGCCACCCGGGACGCCTGCGGCGGCGTCGACCTCGTCATCGCGAACGCCGGCATCATCCAGGTCGCCCCGGTGGAGTCCCTGGACGCGGCGGACTTCGACGACGCGATGCGGTCGATCTTCCACGCGGCCCTGCACACCTCCCTCGAAGCCCTCCCCCACCTCAAGGAGAGCGCGAGCGGCGGGCGCCTCGCGCTCATCTCCTCCGTGGGCGGGCTGCTGGGTGTCCCGCATCTGGTGCCGTACGCGTGCGCCAAGTCCGCGGTCGGCACGCTGGCCGAGGGGCTGCGGGCCGAGATGTCGGGGACCGAGGTGAGCGTGACGGCCGTGTACCCCGGTCTGATGCGTACGGGGTCCCATCTGCACGCCATGTTCGGCGGCGCGCAGCGGCAGGAGTACGGGTGGTTCTCCACGGTGGCGAGCACCCCGCTGGTGTCGATGAGCGCGCGGCAGGCGGCGGAGCGGATCGTGCGTGCCACCGTCCGGCGCCGGGCCCGCCTGGTCCTCACGCCCGCGGCGCGCGCCGCCGACCTGGCGCACGGGATCGCCCCGGCGACCACCACCCGGCTGAGCGGGCTCGCGGCACGCCTGCTGCCGCGCGCGCCCGCGCACCCCCACGGCATGCGCGCGGGCGAGGACATCGACCCGCCGCGGGGGCCGGTGGCGCGGACCGTCCAGCGGGCCGGGAGCGCGCTGAACGAACGAGCCGCCGACGCGTACAACGAACGGGACCGGGACACCCGAGGAGGGTGAACCCGGCACTCGTCGCAGGGGGACCGGAAAAGCTGGGCGACATGCCCGAAAGGAGGCCGCGCGGAGTCCGCGAGTGACCCCCGTGGCCATGAGAGAGCGAGGTCACCATGCCTGCTGGAGCCAGCAACAAGCGTGAACGCCAGTACGAGCACATCAAGGAGAGCGCCGAGGAACGCGGCGCCTCCAAGGGCCGGGCCAAGGAGATGGCGGCCCGTACGGTCAACAAGGAGCGGGCCCGCTCCGGAGAGTCCAAGACGGCGAGCAAGACCTCGCTGAAGGACCCGAAGTCCGCGTCGCAGCGGGGCGGGGAGCGCTCGCACAGCGGCTCGCAGGGGCCCACCAAGGACCAGCTCTACGAGGAGGCCAAGAAGAAGAACATCGACGGCCGTTCCTCGATGAACAAGCAGCAGCTGAAGAAGGCGCTCGGGCGCTGAGCGAAGGCCGTCCACGGCCGTAGCGTTCACGGGTGTACGGGTGTTCACGGCGGGTGTCCGCCGCCGTGAACACCCGCCGCCGCGTTCAGGCCGCGGCCCGCCCCTTGCCGAGCGCCTCGATCAGCTGCTCGCGGGTCATCTTCGAGCGGCCCGGGATCTTCGCGTCGGTCGCGCGCCGGTACAGCTCGCTCTTGGTGAGCCCGGAGACGTCCTCCTGCCGCTCCCGTTCCCGTTCCCGGGGCCGCGCGGTGCCGCTCTTCGCCCGGTTGCGTTCGACGCTCTGCTGCAGGGCCGACATCAGGTCGATGACGTTGGTGGCCTCCGGCGGGCCCGCCTCGCCGACGATCTCCTTGCCCTCGCGCTTGGCCTCGACGAGTTCCTTGACGCGCTCCTCGAACGTGTCGTGGTAGTCCTCGGGGTGCCAGTCGACGGTGAGCGCGTCGATCAGCTGCCGCGCGGTCTTCAGTTCGCGGGACGTGACCTTCTGGCGCCGGTCGGGCAGGGCCGCGACCTCCTCGCGCGGGTCCCGCACCTCGTCGGCCCAGCGCATGGTGTGCATGACCAGGACGTTCTCCTGGGCGCGCAGCGCGGTCAGGTACTGCTTGCCGCGCATCGTGAAGGTGGCGATCCCCGCCTTGTTCGCCTCTGCGAGGGCGGCGCGCAGCAGTTCGTAGACCTTGAGGTACTCCTTGCCGCGCGGCGCGACGTAATAGGTCCGGTCGAAGTAGACGGGTTCGATCTGGTCGAGGTCGACGAAGCCGGTCATGTCGACCACCTTCGACTTGCCCGGGGCGATGTCGTCCAGCTCCTCCGGTTCGATGACGACGTACTCGCCGTCCCCGAGGTCGTATCCCTTGACGATGTCGCGGCTGTCGACCTCTTCGCCGGTGCGTTCGTTGATCCGCTTATAGCGGATGCGGTCGCCGGTGCCGCGTTCGAGCTGGTGGAAGTGGACGGTGTGGTCCTCCGTGGCCGTGAACAGGCCGACGGGGACCGTGACCAGCCCGAAGGTCAGCACGCCGCTCCAGATCGATCTCGCCATCACCCATCGCCTCCTTCGGCCCCCCGGTGGTCACGTCTCTCGCCGGTCAGCCGCTCGACGAGCGCGGCGGCGGTCCCGGCGCGGCCGACGGCCTCGCGCACCGCGCGCTCGGCCGCCCGCGCCCGGTCCCGCGCCGCGCGCTCCTCGGCGCGGGCGCCGCGGTGCCGCTCCTCGGTCCGCTCGCGCTCCCGGGCGAGTTCTTGGAGGCGCCGCTCCAGCTCTTCCGTCCGCTTTCCGGCCTGCTCCGCGGCGCGGTCGGCCGCCGCGGCCTCCTTCTCGCGGTCCCGGAGCCGCCGCTCTGCCTCCGCCGCGTCCCGGCGGGCCTCGGCGAGCTTCTGCCGCCGCCGCTCCTCGGCCCGCTCGTCCCGCCCACCGGGTGAGGGCTTGGCCGGGGCCCGGCGCGGTGGGGCGGCATCGTCGGCGGCCGCGACGACGTCGAACCCGGTGGCCCCGCTGAGCGCCTTGGTGAGGCGCCCCGAGGCCCAGGCCCGGGCGGCCCGCTCGTCGGCGAGGACCGTGTGCAGGGTCTCTTCGATCTCGCGCCTGGCGCCTTCGCCGAGTGGGTGGCCGGCCTCCTCGGCGAGCCCCGCGGCCTGGCTCGCCAGCGCGTGGATCAGGGCGTGCTGCTGCCGGGACAGTTCGCGCAGCCGCTCCCCGTCCAGGCCGCGGTGCGCCTGGCGCAGTCCGTCACCCAATTGGACGAGCGGTTCCACTTCGCCGGGCTGCTCGCGTACGAGGAGGTTGCTGGCCCAGGCGGCGAGGCTGGGGCGGCGCAGGCCCTTGATCTGCTCGGCCAGGGCACGGTCGCCGTCCTCGCGGGCCTGTGCCGCGTGCCGGTCCCGGGCGGCGGTGAACTCGTCCGGCCGCAGCCCGTACAGCTCGTCGGCGACGGTCTCCAGGTCCACGGCCGCCCCCTTCCTCCCCGTCGCTTTGTCATGCTGGGCCAGTTATGTGGTGATTGTTCCGGGATGCCGGTGGACCCAAAACCCGCCTCGTCCGGTTTCGACCGCTGATCCGGTGAAAAGCGAGAAACGACAGCACAGGGGGACACAGCACAACCGGGAGATGCCTATGCGCGCCGTCACCGTCCGTCCGTCGTCCGCCGGCTCCCTCGCCGTGCGCGACGTCCCCGATCCCGTCCCCGGCGCCGGTGAACTACTGGTGGACGGGGTGGCGGTCGGGGTGTGCGGCACCGACAAGGAGATCGTCGCGGGCGACTACGGATGGGCCCCGCCCGGCGAGGACCGGCTGATCCTCGGCCATGAGTCACTGGGCCGGGTGCGCGAGGCGCCGCAGGGCAGCGGGTTCGCCGCCGGTGACCTGGTGGTCGGAGTGGTGCGGCGTCCGGACCCGGAGCCGTGCGGGGCCTGCGCGCACGGCGAGTTCGACATGTGCCGCAACGGCCGCTACACCGAGCGCGGCATCAAGGAGCGCCACGGCTACGCCAGCCAGGCATGGACCGTGGAGAGCGAGTACGCCGTACGCCTCGACCCCGGCCTGGAGTCGGTCGGGATGCTGCTGGAGCCGGCCACGGTGGTGGCCAAGGCCTGGGAGCAGGTGGAGCGGGTCGGCGGCCGGGCGTGGTTCGAGCCGCGCCGGGCGCTGGTGACCGGGGCGGGCCCGATCGGCCTGCTCGCGGCGCTGCTGGGCGTGCAGCGCGGCCTGGACGTCCACGTACTCGACCAGGTGAGCCGGGGTCCGAAGCCGGACCTGGTCGCGGGGCTCGGCGCGACGTACCACAGCGAGGACATCGGCGAGGTGACCTCGGCGCTCCGCCCCGACGTGGTGATCGAGGCCACCGGAGCGGGCTCCCTGGTCTTCGCGTCGATGGCGGGCACCGCGACGTACGGGGTCGTGTGCCTGACCGGCGTCTCGCCCGCGGGGCGGAAGCTGTCGGTGGACGCCGGCTCGATCAACCGGGACCTGGTCCTGGAGAACGACGTGGTCGTGGGCTCCGTCAACGCGAACCTCCGCCACTACCACCAGGGCGCCGAGGCCCTGGCCAAGGCGGACCGCGCCTGGCTGGAGCGGATGATCACCAGGCGCGTGCCGCTGGAGCGCGCCGCCGAGGCCTTCACCCCGCAGGACGACGACATCAAGGTCGCCATCACCCTCACCTGAGGACGGCCGCCGTGCGGACGCTGTGGGCGAGGCGAGCCGTGCGGGTGGCGACGTCGACCGTGTACGCGTCGACGGCCATCGCCCGTCCGGACACCTTCAGGACCATGAAGCCGTGGTCGGAGAAGTTCTGCCAGGCGGCCGGGTGGCCGAAGTGGGCTCTGCCGTCACCGGCCTTGGCGGCGGCCCCGCACACGATCTGCCGCGTGCCGCCGGTGCGGGTGGTCGGCTCCAGGATCTGCAGCGTGTGGTCGTGCCCGGACAGGATCAGGTCGGCGCGCCCGCACACCACTTCCTCGTACAGCTCCTTGAGGTGGATGCCGCTGGTGTAGTGGCCGATCACGAAGCCGTCGTACGAACCGGCGCTGCCGTGCTTGCCGTTGTTGAGGTAGGGGTGGTGCCCGAGGACGATCTTCCAGCGCGCCCGCGACGCCGTGAGCGCGCCCTCCAGCCACCTGCGCTGCTCGCGCATGTAGGGGCCGTCCCACCGGTAGTGCGGGTCGAGTTGGGCGACGTACGAGGAGACGGGGTTGGTGTCGAGGGCGAAGAACTCCACCAGCGGGCCGCCCCCGTCGGCCGCGGGCAGCGCGACGTTGTAGTAGCGGCTCGGCATGTACCAGCGGGGGGAGCCCTTGGCGTACGAGACCTCGCGGTCGCCGCGCGAGGGGTCGCCGCCGCTGCCCGGGATCAGGCCGGAGCAGTCGTGGTTGCCGAGGACCATCAACCACGGCATGTCCAGACCGGAGTTGGGGTCCTCGAACTTGGTGCGGAACTCCGAGTCGTGGTCGGACTCGGGGCCGTTCTCGTAGATGTTGTCGCCGAGGCCGACCGCCAGGGAGACCTTCTCGGCGCGGCAGACCTCACGCGCCGCGGCGGCCACCGCGTGCTGCGCTTCCTCGCCCGTACCGGCGTCACCGGTGAGGAGCACCGCGTACTCCCCGGACCGGTTCGGCGCGGCCGGCAGCGGGAACTTCCCGTCGCGTGCGGCCGCGGCGGCCCGCGTCCCGCCGCCCGGCAGGACCGTCAGCGCCGCGGCCCCCGCGACCACGCCGCCGAGCACGGCCCGCCGCCGGGGCGCCCGCATGGCGCGGACCCGCTCCCCCACCGGTCCTTCGGCGAGGGCCGGGTCCGCCCGCAGCCACTGTTCCTCCGTCATGTCCGCGCTCGGCGGTATCAACTCGTCGTCGCACATGGGGGGTTTCTCTCACGGCGGGGCGTGAGGTTGGTGGGGGTCCGATGAACTCCTGGTGGACGTCCGGCCACGGGCGGCGCCTCAGACCGCCGCGGTGTCCGCGATCTGCGCCCCGGCCGTCCCGTCCGTCCCTTTGGCGAACTGCGTCCGGTACAGCTCGGCGTACCGCCCGTCCAGCGCGAGGAGTTCCTCGTGCGTGCCGCGCTCCACGATCCGTCCGGCCTCGACGACGAGGATGAGGTCGGCGGAGCGCACGGTCGACAGCCGGTGGGCGATGACCACGGCGGTGCGGCCGGCGAGGGCCTCACCGAGGGCCTCTTGGACGGCGGCCTCGGAGGTGTTGTCGAGGTGGGCCGTCGCCTCGTCCAGGATGACGACTCGCTGGCGGGCGAGGAGCAGCCGCGCGATGGTCATCCGCTGCCGCTCGCCGCCGGAGAGCCGGTAGCCGCGCTCGCCGACCACGGTGTCCAGGCCGTCGGGCAGGGAGCGCACGAGGTCGTCGAGCCGGGCGCGGCGCAGCACGTCCCACAGTTCGTCCTCGCTCGCGCCGGGCCGGGCGAGGAGCAGGTTGTCGCGGATGGACTCGTGGAAGAGGTGGCCGTCCTGGGTGACCATGCCGAGGGTGGCCCGCATGGAGGCGGCGGACAGGTCCCGTACGTCGATGCCGCCGATCCGCACGGTTCCCTCGTCGGCGTCGTACAGCCGCGGCAGCAGTTGGGCGATGGTCGACTTGCCCGCTCCGGAGGAACCGACGAGGGCGACGGTCTGGCCGGGTTCGGCGCGGAACGACACGCCGTGCAGGACCTCTTCGCCTCCCCGGGTGTCGAGGGCGGCGACCTCTTCGAGGGAGGCGAGGGAGACCTTGTCCGCCGCCGGGTAGGCGAAGCGGACGTCGTCGAACTCGACGGCCACGGGCCCGTCGGGGACCGGTACGGCGTCCGGCTTCTCCTCGATGAGCGGCTTCAGGTCGAGGACCTCGAAGACCCGCTCGAAGCTGACGAGGGCGCTCATCACCTCGACGCGCGCCCCCGCCAGGGACGTCAGCGGCGCGTACAGCCGGGTCAGCAGCAGGGCGAGCGAGACGATGGCGCCGGCCTCCAGCGTGCCCTCCAGCGCGAAGTAACCGCCGAGGCCGTAGACGAGGGCGAGGGCGAGCGCCGAGACCAGCGTGAGCGCGGTGATGAACGCGGACTGCGCCATGGCGGTGCGTACGCCGATGTCCCGCACCCGGCGGGCTCGCGCGGCGAACTCGGCGGACTCGTCGCCGGGCCGGCCGAAGAGCTTGATCAGGGTGGCGCCGGGCGCGGAGAAGCGCTCGGTCATGCGCGTGCCCATGGCGGCGTTGTGGTGCGCGGCCTCCCGCTGGAGCTTGGCCATGCGGGCGCCCATGCGGCGGGCGGGCACGATGAAGACGGGCAGCAGGACGAGCGCGAGCAGGGTGATCTGCCACGAGAGCGTGAGCATGACGGCGAGGGTGAGCAGCAGGGTGACGATGTTGCCGACGACGCCGGAGAGCGTGTTGCTGAAGGCGCGCTGGGCGCCGATCACGTCGTTGTTCAGGCGGCTGACCAGGGCGCCTGTGCGGGTGCGGGTGAAGAAGGCGACGGGCATGCGCTGGACGTGGTCGAAGACGGCGGTGCGCAGGTCGAGGATGAGGCCCTCGCCGAGGTTCGCCGACAGCCAGCGGCTGAGCAGGCCGAGTCCGGCCTCGGCGAGCGCGATGGCGGCGATCAGCAGGGCGTAGCGCACGACGGTCGAGGAGTCGGCGCCGGAGACGATGGCGTTGACGACTCCGCCGGCCAGGACGGGTGTGGCGACGGCCAGCAGCGCGGTGACGACGCTCAGGAGCACGAAGTACCAGATGCGGCGGCGGTGGGGCCGCGCGAAGGCGCCGATGCGGCGCAGGGTGGCGCGGGCGAAGGGACGACGGTCCTGCTGCGCGTTCATGACGCTGTGCAGCTGACTCCAGGCGGTGACTTCCATGCTCATGAGGGGAACGTTAAGACCTCGACCAAACTTGAGGTCAAGGGTTCACCCGCACGCGCGACTCTCGTCGCTCCGCCCCCTGCCGCGTCTGTTGACCCGGGTGTACCAGGAACGTACTTTCGCTTCAACTCTTGCGGCCGCTCCAGAAGTTGGCCCCGCCCCGAGGTGAGAAGGCGAACGCATGCGTGATGTACGAAGGCGTACTCTGCTGTCCGCGATCGGCGCCACGACGGCCGCGGTGGGCGCCGCCGGGGCAGCGGGGACGGGCCCCGCGCACGCCGCGCCCGGCCGCCCGGGACCGGCCCCCGGACCCCACGACCACCGCGTCCGGCAGCTGCTGGACCGTATGACTGTCGAAGAGAAGCTGGGGCAGCTCCAGCAGTTGCCGTGGGGCTGGGACACGGGTCCCGGTGGCGGCGCGTCCGAAGCCGCCGCGAAGGCCGAGGAGGAGGCTCGCGCGGGCCGGCTCGGCTCCGTCCTGAGCATCTTCGGCGCGAGGACAACCAACGCCCTCCAGCGCGTCGCCGTCGAGGAGTCCCGGCTCGGGATTCCGCTGGTCTTCGGGCTCGACGTCATCCACGGCTGCTGGACGACGTTCCCGGTCCCGCTGGCGCAGGCCGCGAGCTTCGACCCGGACGTGGCGCGGACGGACGGCGAGGTCTCGGCCGCGGAGGCGCGTTCGAACGGCGTGCACTGGACGTTCTCGCCGATGATGGACGTGACGCACGAGCCGCGCTGGGGCCGCGTCGCCGAGAGCAACGGCGAGGACCCCTACCTGACGGCGGCCTTCGCCACGGCGAAGGTGCGGGGTTACCAGGGCGATCCTGGCGAGGGTGGCTCCGCGGCCTATGGCGCGCGGAACCGCGTCGCCGCCTGCGCCAAGCACTTCGTCGCCTACGGCGGTGCCGAGGGCGGCCGCGACTACAACACCGTGGACGTCTCGGAGTCGCGCCTGCGCAATCTTTACCTGCCGCCGTTCAAGGCGGCGCTGGAAGCCGGCGCGGCCACGGTGATGGCCTCCTTCAACACCATCAGCGGCGTCCCCGCGCACGGCAACTCCCACACGCTGACCGACATCCTGAAGAAGGAGTGGGGCTTCGACGGGGTCGTCGTCAGCGACTGGAGCGGCGTCCAGGAGCTGATCCCGCACGGGTTCGCCGAGGACGGCGCCGCGGCGGCCCGCCTCGCCCTCGACGCGGGCGTCGACATGGAGATGACCAGCACGCACCTGGTCACGTACGGCAAGAAGCTGCTGCGCGAGGGGAAGATCGACGGCCGCCGGCTCGACGACGCGGTCGCCCGCGTCCTGCGCCTCAAGTTCGACCTCGGGCTCTTCGACGATCCGTACGTCGATGAGGGCGACGCCATCCACGGGCCGACCGCCGCCACGCGCGAGGCGGCCCGCAAGACGGCCGCGCGCTCGATGGTCCTCCTGAAGAACGACGATCACCCGGCGGGCAGGGGTCACCCGGGAGGCAAGGGCAAGGTGCTTCCGCTGAAGCCGTCCGTCCGGTCCCTCGCGGTCGTCGGCCCGTTCGGTGACTCCGACGACCTCCTCGGCACCTGGTCGTTCCCGGAAGCCGTGAAGAAGTACCCCTCGGTGACGGTCCTGGACGCCGTCCGGCGCGCGGCTCCGGGCGCGAAGGTGACGTACGCGCGTGGTGTGGACGCCGAGGGCGCGGACATGGGCGGCATTCCGGAGGCGGTGGCCGCGGCGAAGGCGGCCGACGTGACCGTGGTGGTGGTCGGGGAGCCGCCCGCGCTGAGCGGTGAGGCGGCGTCGCGCAGCGACATCGGCCTGCCCG
This sequence comes from Streptomyces huasconensis, assembly GCF_021028635.1. Taxonomy (NCBI): domain Bacteria; kingdom Bacillati; phylum Actinomycetota; class Actinomycetes; order Kitasatosporales; family Streptomycetaceae; genus Streptomyces; species Streptomyces huasconensis. The sequence goes on along the minus strand of NZ_CP086119.1, from coordinate 7,489,071 downwards.
GCGGGCAGGAGAAGCTGGTGGCCGCCGTCGCCGCGACCGGGAAGCCGTTCGTGGTCGTCCTCGTCAACGGCCGTCCGCTGACCATGAGCGGCTGGCTGGACGCGGCCCCCGCCGTCCTGGAGGCCTGGCATCCGGGTCTGGAGGCGGGTAACGCCATCACCGACGTGCTGTTCGGCGAGGTCGTCCCCGGGGGCAAGCTGCCCGTGTCGTTCCCGCGCGCGGTCGGCCAGATCCCAGTCCACTACAACCACGAGTCGACGGGCCGCCCCTACGACGCCGGCAACAAGTACTCCTCGAAGTACCTGGACCTGCCCCCCGACCCGCAGTTCCCGTTCGGCCACGGCCTGAGCTACACGACGTTCGCCGTCGGCGAGCCGAGGCTGAGCCGCGAGCGGATCGCGGCGCGTGCCTTGCGCGAGGGCGACACCCTGGAGGTCTCGGTGAGCGTCACGAACACCGGGGACCGGGCGGGCGACGAGGTCGTCCAGCTGTACGTCCATGACCTCACCGCGAGCATCACGCAACCGGTACGCAAGCTGCGGGGCTTCCGCCGGGTCACGCTGGAGCCCGGCGCGTCCCGCACGGTCCGCTTCCGGATCGGCGCCGACGACCTCGGCTTCTGGACCAACGCGCCGGACGGGGAGTTCCGCGTCGAGGAGGGCGCGGTGGACCTCTACGTGGGCGGCAGCTCGCGGGCCACGGCCAGGCGGAGGCTGACGATCACCTGACGGAGGAGGCGGCCGCCCGGCGAGGGACGAGATGCGGTGAGCCGGATGAGCCCGCATGCTGGGAAGGACGGCTCACACCTAGGAGGCCGACGATGTCTGTGATGGACAAGCTCAAGCAGATGCTCAAGGGCCACGAGGACAAGGCCGGCCAGGGCATCGACAAGGCCGGCGACTTCGTCGACGGCAAGACCCAGGGCAAGTACAGCGGTCAGGTCGACACCGCGCAGGACCACCTGAAGAATCGGTTCGGCGGCGATCAGGGCCAGGAGCCTCCCCGGTAGTGACGCGAACGCCGGAGCGCCGCGGGCCAGGGGATGCCCATCCCTGGCCCCGCGGCGTCGTTCCTGAGCGCCAGCCCAGTTTGCCCTACTGGGCGGGGACGCCGTCCAGGCCAACCGTGCGGCCCGCGGCATGCTTCAGGCCCGTCCGCCACGTGGCGAGGCCGAAGCCGCGGCCGCGCCGGTCGGGGCGGACGAGGTGGAAGCCGGGGAAGGCGTGGTCCTGCCCGTAGGTGACGACGGAGACCGCGGACACGGGCTCGTCGTCGAGGCGTCCCCGACGCCCGTCTCGGCCAATGCTCTTGTCGGCCGACGCCCGTCGCGGCCAACGCTCCTGCCGGCCGACGCCCGTCTCAGCCGTCGCCCGCCACGTGCCGGTCCCTGGCGGCGCCGAGTCCGGCGACGACCTGCGGCACGAGCAGGACCAGCAGCAGGACGAGCGGCACCGTCCAGCTGTGCGACGCGTCGTGCACGACCCCGAGGACGGTCGGCCCGGTGGCGGCGAGGATGTAGCCGAAGCACTGGGCCATGCTGGAGAGTTGGGAGGCGTGCCGGGCGTCGGGCGCCCGCTGCACGATGAACAGCAGCGCCAGGCTGATGGCCGCGCCCTGGCCGAGGCCGAGCAGGGTCATCCACAGATAGGCGCCGCCGACCGGCGCGGCGAGCAGCCCCGCGAAGCCGAGCGCGCAGAGCACGGCGGCGAGCGCGGAGAGCGTGCCCGAGCGCAGCCGCCGGCCGACGATCACCGGGGCGAGGAACGAACCCGCGATGCCGAGCAGCGAGGAGAAGGAGAGCATCCAGCCGGCGTCGCCCGGTGCCATGCCGGCGTCCTGGAAGACGGTCGGCAACCACGCGGCCGCCGCGTAGTAGTTGAGGGACTGCAGGCCCATGTACGCGGTGACCTGCCAGGCCAGCGGGGAGCGCCACAGACCGCGTACGGGATGCGCCGCCTGCCGGGCCGCGGCCGCGCCCACCCTCGTACGCGAACGGATCTGCGGCAGCCACACGAGCAGCGCGACGACCGCGAGGGCGCCCCAACAAGCCAGCGTGGTGCGCCAGTTCATGCCGCTGGACTGCTGCACGGGCAAGGTGACGCCGGCCGCGAGCGCGGCGCCGCCGAACAGCGACATCGAGTAGAGGCCGGTCATCAGTCCGGCCTTCGCGGGGAAGTCCCGCTTGATCAGGCCGGGCAGCAGGACGTTGGCGACGGCGATGCCCGCGCCGATGACGACGGTGCCCGCGAAGAGGGCCGCGACGGAGTCGAGCAGACGCAGGGCCGTGCCCGCGCAGATCAGCGCCATGGTGGCGAGCAGCGAGCGCTCCATGCCGAAGCGGCGGCCGAGCCGGGGCGCGACGGGCGCGAGCAGCCCGAAGCAGAGCAGCGGGAGGGCGGTGAGCAGGCTGGTGGCGGCGGCCGACATGCCGCTGTCGTCGCGGATGGTGTCGGCGAGCGGGGAGACGGCGACGAGGGCGGGGCGGAGGTTCAGCGCGAGGAGCACGACACCGAGGGCGAGCAGGAACGCGCGGCGGGAGCGGGTCGGCCCCTGGTCCGCCGCGGAGGTGGCGGGGCCCCCGCCCTGCGCGTCCCGGGCGGCTGCTGCCGTGTCATTCATGTGCTGCTCCCGCGTCGTTCTGCTCGGAGTCCGGGCCGTCCAGCGGCTGGTCGCGCAGTGCGGCCATGCCCTCGGCGAGATGGGTGAGTACGGCGGCCTCGGCGCCCTGGGGGTCGCGCGCCTCGATGGCGTCGACGATCGCCTGGTGGGCGTCGAACTGGTGACGGACCGCGTCGGGCACGGGGGCGGCGACGACCGACTGGAGCGTCTCGCGCAGGACGTCACTGAGGTGTCCGTACAGCTCGGCGAGGACGCCGTTGTGCGAGGCCTCGGCGACCGTGCGGTGGAAGGCCATGTCCGCGTCGATGAACGCCGCCGTGTCGCCGCTCTCCCACGCCCGCCCGCGCTCGGCGAGAGCGGCCCGCAGCGCCACGAGGTCTTTTTCCGTACGGCGCTCCGCGGCGTGACGGGCGGCGTCGCGCTCCAGGCAGGCGCGCACTTCGTACGCTTCGAGCACCCCGGCTCTGCGCAGTCTGCGCTGCACGGCCGCCCCGAAGTCGCTGTTGGCGCGCACGTACGTGCCGTCGCCCTGGCGGGGTTCGAGCATGCCGGTGTGCACGAGCGCCCGGACCGCCTCCCGCACGGTGTTGCGGCCCACGGCGAGCTGCTCGACGAGGAGCGGCTCGGCCGGGATCTTCTCCCCGACCTTCCACTCGCCGTCGGAGATGAGGCTCTCCATCTGGGCGATGACCAGGTCGACGAGGTTGATCCTGGCGGCACTGCGCAAGGGCATGGGTCGGCACCTTCTCTTTCACTCAGGGGACCCTAGACATGGGAACATCCCATGTTTCGCCTGTCAAAAGCGCCGCCGCAGACGCATGACGCACCTGCCGCACGGATTTCGTTCGAGGTTTTACCTTCGAGGGCTGGTCTAGACCTTGACAGGTTCAGACCATTTTCGCTTGAGTCACCGACACCCCCATGGCGGCGCGGGCCCCAGCCCCCGCGCCGCCCGTTAGGAGATGTCGCATGATCAAACGCCTCATCAGCCTCGCGGCCGCCCTGGCCGCGACCGGCGCGCTGATCGTCCTGGGCCCGGCCGCCACCACGGCGTCCGCCGCCGAGTGCGCCTCACCCTGGAGCTCCTCGACCGTCTACACCGGCGGCAAGTCCGCCTCGTACAACGGACACAACTGGACCGCCAAGTGGTGGACCCAGAACGAGACACCGGGCCGCTCCGACGTCTGGGCGGACCAGGGCACCTGTGGTGGCGGCACGGGTCCGGGCAACCCCGATCCGTCCGGCTTCGTGGTCAGCGAGGCCCAGTTCAACCGGATGTTCCCGAACCGGAATTCGTTCTACACGTACAAGGGCCTGACCGACGCGCTCAAGGCCTACCCCGGCTTCGCCAACACCGGCAGCGACACCGTCAAGCGCCAGGAGGCCGCGGCGTTCCTCGCCAACGTCAGCCACGAGACGGGCGGCCTGGTCCACGTCGTCGAGCAGAACCAGAACAACTACCCCCACTACTGCGACAAGACCCAGCCCTACGGCTGCCCCGCCGGACAAGCCGCCTACTACGGCCGTGGACCGATCCAGCTCAGCTGGAACTTCAACTACAAGGCGGCGGGCGACGCGCTCGGCATCGACCTGCTCAACAACCCCTGGCTGGTGGAGCGGAACCCCGCCATCGCCTGGCAGACGGGCCTTTGGTACTGGAACACCCAGAGCGGCCCCGGCACCATGACCCCGCACAACGCCATGGTCAACGGCGCCGGCTTCGGTGAGACCATCCGCGCGATCAACGGCACCCTGGAGTGCAACGGCGGCAACCCCGCGCAGGTCCAGAGCCGCGTCGACAAGTACAAGGCGTTCACGCAGATCCTGGGCACCACGCCCGGCTCGAACCTGAGCTGCTGACACGCGTCCGGGCGGGCCCGCGGGTCGGGCCCGCCCGGTACGTCACGCCGCCGGAGGCGGCCTCACGCCGCCGGAGGCAGCCTCACACCACCGACGACAGCCTTACGCCAGTGGCTCCAGCCGGAAGACCGGGTGGCGCGCCGCCTCGGCGGCGAACTCCTCGTCCGACGACTCGTCGGTCACGTCGAAGTAGGCCCTGGTGACCGGCACTTCGCGCCAGTACTGCCGCAGCACCGGCACGCTCTCCTCGGGCCCCAGCTCGACCACCTTGAGCATCCGCGACCTGCCGCCCCGGCTGAGCCCCACCTGACCGGCCGCGCGGGCGTTGCGCACCCACTGGCTCACCCCGTAGGCGGCGACGAGCCAGCGCTCGTCGCCGTGCGCCATCACGTCGACCGGCGTGGAGTAGGAACGGCCGCTCTTCCTGCCACGCACCGTCAGGTTGTGGCGGTAGCCCTTGCCGAGGCCGAGCCGGGTCATCGTGTGGAACACCCGGTTGATCACACGTGTGCCGGCGTTCATGCGATACGTCTTCGCCATCACCCCTCCGTAGGCCGAAAGCACGGAGCTTACGACGCGGCCAGCAACTGGTCGGCACCGAGGCGGGCTTGGCGTGCCGGTTCGGGCGAGCCGGAGATCGCGGCGGCCGTCATGGCCCCTTCCGCGAGGAGGACGAGCGGGGCGACGACGCGCTCGGGCCCGCCCGCCGCCGCCACGAGACCGGCGAGATAGTCGTGGAACGCGCTCTTGTGCGCCCTGACGGCGGCGGCGACGGCCGGATCGACGGCGCCCAGCTCTCCGTAGGCGTTGATGAAGGCACACCCCCGGAAGTCCGGTTCGGTGAACCACTCGTACAGCCAGTCGTAGACGGCGAGCACCCGCTCCCGGCCCACGGGGCATGCCTCGACATGGGCCGCGAGCCTGGCCCGCCAGCGGCGGTCACGGCGGTCGAGGCAGGCGCGGACCAGCTCCGACTTGGAGGGGAAGACCTGGTAGAGCCGCTTGAGCGAGACGCCGGAGGCCGCGCGGACCTGATCCATGCCGACCGCCTGGACACCGCGTGCGTAGAACAGCTCCTCCGCGGCGTCGAGAAGCCTGGCCTCGGCTTCCGCGTGATCCATGGCGCCTCCGAAGGACCTTCGAGAACGTACGTTCTCCCACCCTACTACGTCCCATCTGCGCGGCGTTGCGCGAGAACGGTCGTTCTCGCTACGGTGGCGCCCCGCGAGAGAACGACCGTTCTCCCTCTCGTGGTCAAGCGCTCACCCCTGCCCGCACCCCCTGGAGGAAGCCATGACCAGCACCACCGCCCGTCCCCCCGTCCCGCCCTTCACCCAGCGGTCGGCCGCCGAGAAGGTCCGTCTCGCGGAGGACGGCTGGAACAGCCGCGACCCCGAGAAGGTGGCCCTCGCCTACAGCGCGGACTCCCGCTGGCGCAACCGCGCCGAGTTCGTCACCGGGCGCGACGCCATCGTCGCCTTCCTGACCCGCAAGTGGGCCCGCGAACTCGACTACCGCCTCGTCAAAGAGCTGTGGGCCCACTCCGAGGACCGCATCGCGGTGCGCTTCGCGTACGAATGGCACGACGACTCCGGCCAGTGGTACCGCTCGTACGGCAACGAGAACTGGGAGTTCGCCGCGGACGGCCTGATGCGCGCCCGCCACGCCTGCATCAACGACCTGCTCATCCGGGAGTCCGACCGGCTGTACCACTGGCCGCTCGGCCGCCGCCCCGACGACCACCCCGGCCTCACCGAGCTGGGCCTGTGAACCGGTGCCGGGCCCGATCGGGCGAAAACGGACCCGGCAGCCGTGTGTCAGTCCCGGCCGCGCGGGGCACCCGGTCGGCGACAACGGCCCGGGTCACCGGGCCTGACCGTCCAACGACCGCCAAGGAGGTCCACGTGACCACCGCACGCGACATCATGACGCCGGGCGCCGAATGCGCCGGAGCCGAGGAGACCGTCACCCAGGCGGCCACGAAGCTCACCGAACTCGGCGTCGGCGCCCTGCCCATCTGCGGCACCGACGACCGCCTCAAGGGCGTCATCACCGACCGGGACATCGTGGTCAAGGTGCTCGGCAAGGGGAAGGACCCCGCCAAGGTCCTCGTGAAGGAACTCGCGCAGAGCGAGGCCGTGACGATCGGCGCGGACGACAGCGTCGACGAGGTCTTCGCGACCATGACCAGCCACAAGGTCCGCCGACTGCCCGTGATCGACGGACACCGGCTCGTGGGCATGGTGGCACTCGCCGACGCGGCCCGCGCCCTGTCCGACCCCAAGGCCGGACAGCTCCTGGAGGCCCTCTCCACCGACTGACGGCACGCGCCGCCCGGGGCGGAGCGCGCGGCCCCGCCCGGGCGGCGCGCTCCGCCTCTCCGCATGCCCGCGGGCATGCGCCGACCTAGGGTGGAACGGCGGCAGGCCGCCGCCCCCGCCCGCCCCACCGCACCAGCCGGGCCGCGCCAGGCGCCCCGGGCCGAGGAGGAACGGCATGCCCATCGCCACGGTCAACCCCGCCACCGGCGAGACCCTCGAAACCTTCGAGCCGATCGCGCCCGCGGAGATCGAACGCCGGCTGGCGGCGGCCCACGCCGCGTACGGCCACCACCGCAGCACCGGCTTCGAGGAACGCTCACGTCTGCTCCACCGGGCCGCCGACCTGCTGGAGGAGGACACCGACAGCATCGCCCGCACCATGACCACGGAGATGGGCAAGCCGATCACAGCCGCCCGGGCCGAGGCGGCGAAGTGCGTCAAGGCCATGCGCTGGTACGCCGACCACGCCGAGGGCCTCCTCGCGGACGAGCACCCGGCGCAGGCCGACGTGACGGACTCCGGGGCGTCCCGGGCGGTCGTCCACTACCGCCCGCTCGGGGTCGTACTCGCCGTGATGCCGTGGAACTTCCCGCTCTGGCAGGTCGTGCGCTTCGCGGCGCCCGCGCTCATGGCGGGCAACGTCGGCCTGCTCAAGCACGCCTCGAACGTGCCGCAAACGGCCCTCTACCTGGAGGACCTCTTCCGCCGCGCCGGTTACCCGGAGGGCTGCTTCCAGACCCTGCTCGTCGGCTCGGACGCCATCGAGGACATCCTGCGGGACGACCGGGTGGCCGCCGCGACGCTGACCGGCAGCGAGCCCGCGGGCCGCGCGGTGGCGTCCGTGGCGGGCGACGAGATCAAGAAGACCGTCCTGGAACTGGGCGGCAGCGACCCCTACCTGGTGCTGCCGAGCGCCGACGTCGAGCGCGCCGCGCGGACCGCGGTGACCGCCCGGGTGCAGAACAACGGCCAGTCCTGCATCGCCGCCAAGCGCTTCATCGTGCACGCCGACGTCTACGACGCCTTCCGGGACCGGTTCGTCGCCGGGATGCGGGAGTTGACGGTCGGCGACCCGCTGGACGAGGAGACCGACGTCGGTCCGCTCGCCAGCGAGCGGGGCCGCGCCGACCTGGAGGAACTCGTCGACGACGCGCTCGGCCACGGCGCGACCGCGCTCTGCGGCGGACAGCGCCCCAAGGAGCAGGAGCGGGGCTGGTATTACGCCCCCACCGTCCTCGCGGACATCACTGCGCGGATGCGCATCCACCGCGAGGAGACGTTCGGCCCGGTGGCCACGCTCTACCGCGTGGCGGACCTCGACGAGGCGGTGGCGCTGGCCAACGACACGCCGTTCGGGCTGAGTTCAAACGTATGGACCCGTGACGACGCGGACATCGCGCGCTGCGTACGGGACCTCCAGGCGGGCGGCGTCTTCTTCAACGGCATGACCGCCTCCCACCCCGGCCTGCCGTTCGGCGGCGTCAAGCGCTCCGGCTACGGCCGGGAGCTCTCGGGCCACGGCATCCGCGAGTTCTGCAACGCCACGACGGTCTGGCACGGCCCGGCCGAGTAGAGCACGCGGCCGGGACGAGCCAGGAAAGGCCGGGACGAGCCGGGTCGCGCTCAGGACGAGGCGGACAGCAGCGAATCGTCCGTCGTCCTGGCTCCCGGCAGCCGGTGGCTGGCGGCCACGAGCGCCGCGTCGACGTCGCTGGTGCCGGTGGCCAGGCACAGGCTGTACGCCACGTCCTCGAACTCCTGGCGCGCCGCCTCGCTCCCCTGGTCGGCGCGCAGCACCGCCAAGGCCTTGTAGCGCTCCACGAGGTCTTCCAGCACGGCGGGGTGTGCCAGCAGCACGAGGGCCTCCTGAGGTTCACGTTCCATGGTCGCTCACGCCCCGCCTGCCCCGCCTCGCCCAGTCGAATCAGCCGGGGGCCGGTCATCGCCCCGAATTGTTGTTTCCGTGGTTCGTCGGCAGACTCGGCGGCGTGAACACGTCGCACGGGAAGCCCCCGGACGGGGCGGGAACGGGACACACGGACGACGACCGCCGCGAGACGGAGAGCGAGCGCGCCGACCGCCGCTGGACCGAGCTGATCCAGGAAGTTCGGGTGGCCCAGACCGGGGTGCAGATCCTGTTCGGCTTCCTCCTCACCGTGGTCTTCACACCGCGCTACGCGGAGCTGGGCGACACCGACCAGAAGATCTACGTGGTGACCGTGCTCCTCGGTTCGACCGCGACCGGAGCGCTCATCGCCCCCGTCTCCTTCCACCGCATCGTCTCGGGCCGCCGGATCAAGCCGCAGGCGGTGGTGTGGGCGTCCCGGCTGACTTTCGCCGGCCTGATCCTGCTGCTCGGCACATCGACGGCGGCGCTGCTGCTGGTGCTGCGCATCGCCACCGACAACACCCTCGTGCCGTGGCTGGTGGCCGGAGTCGTCGCCTGGTACCTGCTGTGCTGGTTCGTGCTGCCCGCCTGGGCGCGGCACCGGCACACGTCGGCGGGCTGACCGGCGCACACGCGGCCACCGGCCAGGTGTGGATCACGGCCGGGCGGGCACCCTGGGGCAGGACAGACGCAGGAAGCCATCCGCACTGTTCGTGACACGTCACTACCTGTGAGGTCTCAAGTGGTGACCGACGACGAACCGGCGGAGTGTGGAGGGAGGAACGCCCCTCGTGGAGTTCCCACAGACGGGAGATGCCGCATGACCACGCAGACGCGGACGTCGATGCCGCCGCCGGTCCGTCCGGCCCATCTGCTCGCCCCGCCCGGTGTGTACGCACCGCAGTACGACACCGAACTCCTGACCCGCGCCCTGCACCGCGAAGGCATCGACGAGAGCACTTCCGTCCTGGACCTGGGCACCGGCACCGGGGCGCTCGCCGTCGCGGCGGCCCGGCGCGGCGCACGCGTCACCGCCGTCGACATCTCCTGGCGGGCGGTGCTGACCGCGCGGCTCAACGCACGCCTAGCCGGGCAGTCGGTGACCGTGCGCCACGGCGATCTGCGGACCGCGCTGCCCAAGGGCCCCTACGACCTTCTCGTCAGCAACCCGCCCTACGTGCCCTCCCCCTCACCGCTCCCCCGGCGCGGCGCGGCGCGGGCATGGGACGGCGGCCCCGCCGGGCGCACCCTCGTGGACCACGTCTGCGACGCCGCGCCCCGCGCCCTGCGTCCCGGTGGCGTCCTGCTGATGGTGCACTCCGCGCTGTGCGACGCGGACGCGACGCTCGAGCGGCTCGCGGGGCTGGGCATGCAAGCCGAGGTCACGGAACGGGAGTTCATCCCGTTCGGGCCCGTGCTGCGCTCCCGCCGCGCCTGGCTGCGCCGACGCGGTCTCCTGCGGGACGACGAGAACCGGGAGGAGCTGGTGGTCGTCCGTGCCGAACTCCGCTGAACAGCCGCGCCGCGTCACGATCGACCCCGAGGGGCCGCTCCTGGTGGAGGGCCCGGTCGAGGTCGTCGGTGACGACGGCACCGTCCATGCCTCACGACGCTTCGCCGTGGCGATCTGCACCTGCCGCCGCAGCCGTACGTACCCCTGGTGCGACACCAGCCACCGCCGCCGGGTGAAGCCGGACGGCGGCCGGGCACGTACGGCCGGCCAGCAGGAAACGGAGGCCTCGTCATGACGGTCTTCGTCGAGTCCCGCCTCCACAGCCCCGAACTCCCGGCTCCGCGCGGCGATCTGTCCGACGCCGTCGCCGCCGCGCTGCTGTACGACGGGCCCGTCGCGCCGCCGCGAGAGCAGCAGGCCGAGCGCGCCGACCCGTACGGGGACGACCTCCAGCTCGCCCTCTACATCCTGTACGAACTCCACTACCAGGGCTTTCAGGGTGTGCCCGACGAGCGCGAGTGGGACCCTCGGCTGCTGACCCTGCGGCACACTCTGGAGCAGCGGTTCCTTCAGGCCCTGCGCGCCGACGTGCCGTCGGACCAGAGCGCCGAAGAGGCCCTGGCGGCGCTGCTGGTGGAGCCGGTCGGGCACGACGAGTCGAGCGTCAGCCACCACCTTCAGCGCGACGGAGAGCTGTGGCAGCTCAGGGAGTACGCCGCGCTGCGCTCCCTCTACCACCTGAAGGAGGCCGACCCGCACGCCTGGGTCATCCCCCGGCTGCACGGCCGGGCCAAGGCGGCCATGGTGGCGATCGAGTACGACGAGTTCGGCGCGGGGCGGCCGGAGGAGATCCACGCCCGGCTCTTCGCCGACCTCATGGCCGATCTCGGCCTGGAGACGGCGTACGGCCACTACGTCGACGCGGCCCCCGCCGAGGCCCTCGCCTCGGTCAACCTCATGTCGCTCTTCGGTCTGCACCGCGCCCTGCGCGGCGCGCTGGTCGGGCACTTCGCGTCCGTCGAGGTGACCTCCTCGCCCGGTTCGCGGCGGCTGGCCAACGCGTTGCGCCGGGCCGGTGCGGGGCCTGCCGCCCAGCGGTTCTACGACGAGCACGTGGAGGCGGACGCCGTGCACGAGCAGGTGGTGCGCCGTGATGTGGTCGGCGGGCTCCTGAGCGCGGAGCCGGCGCTCGACGCCGATGTGGCCTTCGGTGTCCGGGCCACCGGCTTCCTGGAGGACCGCCTCGGCGCGCGTCTCCTGGACGACTGGCGGCGGGGGCGCAGCGCGCTGCGTGCGCCGCTGCCGGGAGCGCTCGGTCCGGACGCCCCGGCGGCGTGAGCCGTTCGTCCGTCCGCTCAGCCCTCGACGCCGGTCGCGCCGTGGGCTGAGCCCACCGGCTTCGACTCCGGGGAGCCGCGTTGGCGCAGGTAGACGGAGAAGATGGCCATCGACCCCACGGCGAGCAGCTCGGACTGCCAGTTCTGCAGCGTGCGGGACCAGAAGTCGGCGGCGCCCAGGTAGTCGAACCAGCCGATGGGCGCCTGGAGTTGGCGTAGATGCTCTTCGTTGTAGGCGGCCATGCCCGTGACGGACTGGGCGAACCACGAGAGCAGGAACAGCGCGCACATGAGGGTGCCGAGGGAACGGGAGTACCAGGCCTGACGCGCCCCGCCCGCCGAGGCCCAGCGCGGCGACGTGGGCTCCGCGTGCTCTCCCGCCTTCTGCTCCGCGTCCGACTCGGGACCCGCCTTGTGCAGCTCCTTGGACTCGGGCGAGCCGCGCTGGAGCAGCCAGACGGTGCCGAAGATGTAGAGGAAGAACTGGAGGTACTCGGACTGCCAGTTCTCCGTCACGTCGACGGCGAAGTCGGAGGTCATGAGATAGCCGCCGAAGCTCAGCGGGTGCAGTTCCTCGGCAATCAGCCGGTTGTTGAAGTCGGCGTGCCCGGCGATCGCCTGTCCGGCCAGGCTCAGCAGGAAGCCGGCGCCGAACGCCAGGGTCAGTCCGTTGTCCCGCAGGAAGTTCCGGGCAGGGCTCCGGTCGCGGGTCATCGCTGCATCACTCCCAGCGCCACGCAGTAGACGAGCCCGCCGAACACCATGAGCAGATACGCGGTGAACAAGGTCCGCATCCGTCAACCGCCCTTGATCCGACACTGATACGGCTTCTCGGGGCGCGGCGTGCACCCGGCCGCGGTGACCTTCCAGCCGCCGGGGAAGGACGACAGGAAGAGCGTGTCGCGGTCGGTCACCACACGCGCCTGCCGTCCGTACACGTCGACGCCGCGGAGTTGGCGCGCGAGGGGCAGACCGGCCTCGGGCAGGGCCCGCGCGCAGGGCAGCTCGGAGGAGTGCTCCAGTTCGTCGCGGGTCCCCGGGGCGAGCGCCGCGCAGCCGCGTACCGCGTCCTTCACGCGCAGACTCGCCGCGAAACGGGACGCCGCCTGCACGGCGGCGTCCTCACGGCCGTCAGTGTTTCCGCAGCCCGCCGCCGCGCCGAGCAACGCCACCGCGAGCAGTCCCGACCTCAGCGCACGCACGAGCTGTGCCCCCTTCACGGCGACTGGTCGACCGGCTGCCGCCACCGGCGATGATCCGCGCGGCTGCGAAAGCCTCCCGCCACGATGCCCGCACACCTCCGGGCGCGGCGGAACGTGTCCGTCCGACACGCGGGGGGTCCGCCCGATCGAGGGGCCCCGGCAGGCCGGGACCCCTCTGGATCAACCAGTTCCAGGCGCTTCCTGGGCGCCGCGGGGGCGCGGCCCGCTCACGCCTTCTCGCGGGGCTCCCCGCGCTCCGCGCCCCGCAGACGCATCTGCGTCTGTACCTCCTGGTCACCGGAGACGGTCCCGGTGACCTTCGCTTCGAAGGCTGATTCGAGCGCGGCGCGCACCCTGTTCACCGCGACGGGGCCGCCCTGCAGGTCGGCGGTGACGGAGCCCGCGAGGAGGACACCGGGGATGGATTCCGGGGTGTGCGAGGCGCAGAAGACGCCGGTCCAGACGGCGGGCCGGGTCTCGGCCGTCTGGTGGGGCGCGTCGTAGCCGCGGTCGGACGGGAAGTGTTCGTTCAGCACGGTGAAGACGGTGTCCGCGTCGGCCGGTGAGCAGTCGTCGAGCGCGACTTGTACCAGGTCGGAGTCGGGGTGCTGGGTGGGGGAAGCGGGGTTCGGTGTGTCGTTCACGCTGACTCTCTCCGGTGGTGTCGCTGATGGCTGACGGGGCGCGGGTACCCGGTGCGGCGGCGGGTACCCGGCGGGTCACAGTTCGCGCAGGGCGGGCAGGAGGTTCTTCTCGGCCCACTCGATGAAGGGACGCTGATGGTCGCCGCCCACCTGGACGAGGGCGATCTCCGTGAAGCCGGCCTCGGCGTAAGGGCGTACGGCCTCGACGAAGTCGTCGACGTTGTCGCCGCAGGGGATCTGTTCCGCGATGTCCTGCTCGGTGACGAACTGCGTGGCGCCCGCGAAGCCCGAGGGCCCGGGCAGTTCGGAGTTGACCGGCCAGCCGCCCATGGACCAGCGGAACTGGTCGTGGGCGCGGGCCACCGCGGCGTCCTTGTCGGGGTCGTAGCAGACGGGGAGCTGGCCCACGCGCGGCTTGCCGCTGCCGCCGTGCCGGTCGAAGGAGTCGAGCAGCTCGGCCTTGGGCTCGGTGGCGATGACCAGGTCGGCGAGGCGTCCGGCCAGGGCGCAGGAGCGCTTCCCGGAGACGGCGACGCCGATGGGCGGCAGCTCGTCCGGCAGGTCCCACAGGCGGGCGTTCGCCACGTCGAAGTGGGTGCCCTGGTGGTTGACGTTGTTGCCGGAGAAGAGGGCGCGGATGATCTCGATCGCCTCCTCCAGCATCTCCAGGCGGGTCTGCGGGGAGGGCCAACCGGCGCCGACGACGTGCTCGTTGAGGTTCTCGCCCGAGCCGAGGCCGAGCCGGAAGCGGCCTTCGGAGAGCAGCTGCATCGTCGCGGCCTTCTGCGCCACCACGGCCGGGTGGTAGCGGACCGTCGGGCAGGTGACGTACGTCATGAGCGGAATCCGCGAGGTGGCCTGCGCCGCGGCACCGAGCACGCTCCAGGCGTACGGTGAGTGCCCCTGGGACTCCAGCCACGGGAAGTAGTGGTCCGAGGTGACGGAGAAGTCGAATCCCGCCTGCTCGGCGGCGACCACATCGTCGACCAGGGCGCGGGGCCCGGCTTGCTCAGTCATCATTGTGTAGCCGATTTGCACCATAGTGCATCGGTTTGCCGAAATGGCTCCGCTGAAACCTCCCACGGTTTTCGCAGCCACGGAAGGCGCTGCGAACGCCACATGCGGGTACAGGGATGACCACGGCGGCATCCGCCGTCCGAGAAAAGCCACGGAAGAAGCCGGAAGAAGCCATGAGTGAGAGGCGGCGTCGCTTGCGCACCGTAGGAGTGGAGGAGGAGCTCCTCCTCGTCGATCGTGAGAGTGGCGAGCCCCGGGCCCTGTCCTCGGCGGTTCTGGCACGAGCGGCCAAGGACATCGCCGAGACGTCCGCGGGCGCCGAGCGGCAGGCGAACGACTACCGCGACCCCGAGGAAGAGACGTTCGAGAAGGAGCTGACCGGCCAGCAGCTGGAATTCGCGACCCAGCCGCGGACCAGCATGGACGACCTCATGCAGGAGATCGTCCGGTGGCGCTCGGAGGCGGCGCGGCACGCGGGTGACCTGGGGGCGGGGGTCGCCGCCCTCGCCACCTCTCCCCTGCCGGTCAGCCCCTCGATCAACGTCGGCAAGCGCTACCAGTGGATGGAGGAACAGTTCGGCCTCACCACGCAGGAGCAGCTGACCTGCGGCTGCCACGTCCACGTCTCGGTCGAGTCGGACGAGGAAGGCGTGGCCGCGATCGACCGGATCGGCCCGTGGCTGCCGGTCCTGGTGGCGCTGAGCTCCAACTCGCCGTTCTGGCACGGGAACGACACCCTGTACAGCAGCTACCGCAGCCGGGTGTGGGGGCGCTGGCCGATGTCGGGGCCCACCGACCTCTTCGGTTCCGCCGAGCGGTACGAGGAGCGGGTGAGCGCCATGGTCGCCACCGGTGTCCTGGGCGACCGGGGGATGGTCTACTTCGACGCCCGGCTGTCCCACCGCTACCCCACCGTCGAGATCCGCGTCGCCGATGTGTGCCTGGACGCGTCCACGACCGTCCTGGTGGCGACTCTCGCGCGGGCCCTCGTCGAAACGGCCGCACGGGAGTGGAAGGCGGGGCGCCAGCCGCTGGGGCACGGCGTGAGCCTGCTGCGGCTGGCCGGGTGGCGGGCGGCGCGGTCCGGCCTGGACGACGACCTGCTGCACCCGGTGACCATGCGTCCCGTCCCCTGCGAGGAGGCGGTGACCGCGCTCCTGGACCACGTGCGGGACGCCCTCGAGGAATCGGGCGACCTCGACATGGCCCGCAAGACGGCGATGAACCTGCTGGAGCACGGCACCGGGGCCCGCGTCCAGCGGGAGCTCCTGGAACGCACGGGCAGCCTGGGCGCCATGGTCGCGGAGTGCGCCCGCCGGACCCAGGCACCGTGACGCGGCCACCGTCGCGACCCTTGCCGCACCTATCGAATTTCGATACATTCCCATCGCGTATCGATCGAAGGAGCGGTGATGGGAAAGCTGACGGTGGGTGCGTTGCGCGTCGTGCTGGTGGCACTGCTGGCCGGTTCGGTGTTCGTCCAGGCGGTGCTGGTGCCGCTCCTCGCCGCCGACCTGCGGGGGTCGGACGGTGACCTGGCGTCCCGAGGCGTCCCGGTCGTCGTCATCGTGCTGCTCGGCTTCGTCGCGGCCGAGGTCGTCATGGTCTGCGTATGGCGGCTCGTGACGATGATGCGGCGCGGCACGGTGTTCTCCCACGCCTCGTTCCGGTACGTGGATGTCGTCACCGGGGCCTTCGTGGCGGCCGCCCTGCTGGTGTTCGCGCTCGGGGCGGTCCTGGCGCCCGGCGAGGCCGTCGCGCCGGGTGTGGTCCTGCTGGTCGGCGGGGTCGGCGTGGCGGTCCTGGGGGTCGCGCTCATCGTGCTCGTGCTGCGGATGCTGCTCGCCCAGGCCGTCGCGCGGGACGTCGAGGCGCACCGCATGCGGGCCGAGCTCGACGAGGTGATCTGATGCCGATCGCGGTCGACATCGACGTGATGCTGGCCCGGCGGAAGATGTCCGTGGGCGAACTCGCGGAGCGCGTCGGGATCACACCGGCCAACCTGGCGGTGCTGAAGAACGGCCGCGCCAAGGCGGTGCGCTTCACGACGCTCGCCGCGCTCTGCGAGGTGCTGGACTGCCAGCCGGGGGACTTGCTCCGGTGGGAGGCCACGGAGAACACGGAGAACGCGGAGGCCAAGGGCGTCGCGGGCGGATGACTCCGGCCGCGACGACCGCCGGCGCCGCTCAGTCGAGGACCGCGGCGGCCTCGATCTCGACCAGCAGTCCGGGGGCGGCCAGCGCCGCGACGCCCAGCAGCGTGCCCGGCGGCACCGGCGTGACCCCCAGCTTCTCGGCCGCCCGCGCGACCCCCGCCAGGAACAGCGGCATCTTGTCGGGGGTCCAGTCGACGACGTAGACGGTCAGTTTCGCCACGTCGTCGAAGGAGGCACCGATCTCCGCCAGGGCGGTGCCGATGTTGAGGTAGCACTGTTCGACCTGGGCCGCGAGGTCGCCTTCGCCGACCGTGACCCCCTCGGCGTCCCAGGCGACCTGCCCGGCGATGAAGACCAGCCTCGACCCGGTCGCGACCGACACCTGCCGATAGGCGTCGATCTTCGGCAATCCGCTGGGGTCCACCAGGGTGATGGCCATGGTTCCCGCTTCCTCGTGCTGCGTTCGCGCTCTCCTGTGGTTACCGGGAAACCGTAGGAGAGTCGGCGCTGACGTGGAAGAACGCACTTTTTGGTGCCTGGGGAACCTCACGGTGCCTTTGACGCCCCGGGGGCGGTGTCCGCGTCCGGCGAGAGGCGGGAGAGCAGGCCCTGGAGGGTGGCCCGCTCCTCCTCGCTGAGCGCGTCGAGCGCCCGGTGGGTGAGGTGCATGCCGGCGCGGATGCGCTCGATCGCCGCCACCCCCTCCTCGGAGAGGACGACGTTCTTCACCCGCCGGTCTGTCGCGCTCGGCTCGCGGCGGACCAGGCCGCGGCTCTCCAGGCGGTCGATGATCCCGGTCATGTTCGAGGCGTCGCAGCGGAACGAGGCGGCCAGCACCCGCATCGGGGCCGGACCACTCTGCCGCAGCACGTTCAGCGCCTTGGCCTGGCTGTAGGTGAGGCCCTGCGCAGCGGCGGCCGCGGTCAGGTCTCCGTACAGGCCCGCCATGGAGGTCCACAGGGCGTCGAGCAGCGGGGCATGGGACGCGTCGGGGCGCACGTCGGGTGTTTCGGGCATGGCACCAGCGTAACTCGGAACTTGACGACTTCAACTTTCGATGTTTACCTCTAATGAGTTGCTTGAGGTAGTCAACCTTCAAGGTTCTTCACCTTCCAGGTCTCTGGAGCCCCTCCAGGTCTCCTGGTCCTCCTCCACCTGCCAGGTTCCTCACCTCCGGGCCTCACCCTCTCGCCTCGTCCCGACGAGGCCGCCCTCCCCCGCGCTCGACCCCATGGAAGTAATCCCGTGACATCCACAGCTCACGCGGCGCACAGACGCCCCGCAGGAGACACCTCGCTCGTCCTGGTCCTCGGCCTCGCCGCCATGATCGTCTCGATGATGCAGACCCTCGTCGTGCCGATCATGAGCATCATCCAGGGCGACCTCGGCACCTCCACCGCGAACGTCAGCTGGGTCACCACGGCGACCCTGCTGTCCGCCGCGGTCTTCACCCCGCTCCTCGGCCGCTTCGGCGACATGCACGGCAAGAAGCCCACCCTGGTCGGCGTCCTGCTGCTGATGATCGCCGGATCGGTCCTGGCCGCCACGACCAGTTCGCTCCTGTGGCTCATCGTCGGCCGCGTGCTCCAGGGCGCGGCCACCGCGATCTTCCCGCTGGCCCTGTCCGTGCTGCGGGAGCAGATGCCCCCGGCGAAGCTGCACGGCGCGATGGCGATGGTCAGCGGCACGCTCGCGGTCGGCAGCGGCCTCGCGCTCGTCGCGGCGGGCCTGCTCACCCAGGGTTCCGACCCCGACTACCACCGGGTGTTCTGGCTCGCGGCCGGTCTCGCCGTGGTGGCCCTCGCGGGTGTCCTGCTGCGCGTTCCCGCCTCGCGGTCCACGACGGGCGGCCGGACCGACTGGCTCGGGGCGGCGACGTTGGCGGTGCTCCTCGTCCTGCTCCTGCTGCCGATCTCGCAGGGACACGCGTGGGGCTGGACCTCCGGACGCACCCTCGGCCTGTTCGGCGGCGCCGTGGTGATGGCGGCCGTCTGGACGCTGGTGGAGCGCACGGTCCGCGAACCCATGGTGGACATGCGGATGTTCGCCCACCGGCCGGTGCTCTTCACCAACCTCGCCGGGCTCTTCCTCGGCTTCGCGATGTTCTCGCAGTTCATCGGCGTCGCCTACCTGGTACAGATGCCGAAGGAACTCACGGGCTACGGCTTCGGGGCCTCGGTCCTGCGCTCCTCCGTCGAGTACCTGTTGCCCGCCACGGTGATCTCGCTGATCGCCGCGCAGTTCGGCGGTGTGCTGGTCGGCCGGATCGGGCCGCGGTTCACCCTCGCCACGGGCGCCGTGTTCGGCGTCGCCGGCTTCGCCTGGCTGACCGCCGCGCATGACTCGTCGGCGTCGGTCATCCTCGCCGGGATGCTGATCGGCGTGGCCATCAGCTTCGGTTACGCCGCGATGCCCGCGCTCATCGTGGCCGGTGTCCCGCACCACCAGACGGGCATCGCCAACGGCCTCAACTCCATCTCCCGGTCCGTCGGCAGCGCGATCGCCAGCGCGATCATCACCTCCCTGCTGGCGTCCAAGACGCTGGAGCACCTGCCGGCCGGTGCGCCCGCGCTGCCCGCCGAGAGCCAGTTCACGCTGAGCTTCGCCCTCGCCGGGGTCGCGTTCGTCCTGATCGTGGCGGTGGCACTGCTGGGCCTCAATCGGGGCGGAACCCCGTCGCGTACGTCGAAGAAGGCGGGCAGCGCGGTGACCGACACGGTGAGCGCCGAGCCCGCGAAGGCGGGCGTCACCGCCTGACGCGACCTCATGGTGCTCTCGGCGCCTCCACCCCGGCCCGCGGCCGGGGCGGAGGCGCCCGCAGCAGCTCGTCGCCCCCCCCACCCCGGATACGACATGATCAGATGACCGGGGACAGACAGGGGGAAGACAGCATGATCCACGCCACGACAGGTGGAGCAGGGGGCACGACAGGGTCGGCCCGGCCGGCGCGCGCGTACGCAGTGCTCCTGAGCATGGTGCTCATGGCGGGAGCCGGCTGCACGAGCGACGGCGGCTCCTCAGCGGGCCGGGCGGAACCGGGCCGGGCGGGCGCGCCCGGCGTCGGCGACACGCTGTTCCCCTCGCTGGGGAACGGCGGCTACGACGTCGCGCACTACGACTTGACCCTCGCCTACACCCCGGAGACCAACCACCTCAAGGGGACCGCGGTCATCACCGCCCGCGCCACCCAGGATCTGACCCGCTTCAACCTCGACTTCACCGGCCTGAAGGTGCGCGGCACCGCGGTGGACGGCGCGGCGGCCCGATTCGCGCGGAAGAAGGACGAGTTGACGGTGACGCCCGTCCGGCCGCTGCGGAAGGGCCGGACGTTCAAGGCGACCGTCGAGTACGACGGCACCCCTCGGATGATCGAGGACGCCGATGGTGCGGTCGAGGGCTGGATCGAGACGGACGACGGCTCGACCGCCCTCGGTGAACCCACCGGTTCCATGGCCTGGTTCCCGGGCAACCACCATCCTTCCGACAAGGCCGCCTACGACATCACGGTCTCCGTGCCCAAGGACGAGGACGGCGACCCCTACGACGTGGTGGCCAACGGCGAGTTGAAGAAGGAGGAGGACACCGGGAACCGCGTCGTCAGGCACTGGCGCGGCAAGGAACCGATGGCGAGCTACCTCGCGAGCGTGGTGGTCGGCTACTTCGACATCCACAAGGGCTGGACCTCCGACGACCTGCCCGTCTACGTCGCCGTCGACCCGGACGAGGACGAGCCCGCGGGCTCCGACGACGTCCAGGACCTGGTGCCGGAGATCACCGACTGGGCGAGCGAGCGCTTCGGCCCGTACCCCTTCTCTTCCGTGGGCGCCGTCGTGGACCACCTCCCCGACCTCGAATACGCCTTGGAGACCCAGACCAAGCCGTACTTCGACGCGGCGCCCGAGGACACACTGCTGGTGCACGAGCTGGCGCACCAGTGGTTCGGCAACTCGGTCACGCCGCGCCAGTGGAAGGACATGTGGCTGAACGAAGGTTTCGCCACCTACGCGGAGTGGCTCTGGCAGGAGGATCACGGCGGCCCGACCGCGCAGGAGACCTTCGACTCCTTCTACGAAGGCCGGCACCGCGAGAGCAAGCACATCTGGGACTTCCCTCCGGGCGACCCGCCCAGGAGCCGCCAGGTGTCGGACCCGCCGGTGTACGGCCGAGGCGCCATGACACTGCACAAGGTGCGCGAGGAGGTCGGCGACGAGGTCTTCTTCGACATCCTCCGGAAGTGGACCAAGAAGTACCGGCACAAGAACGCCGACACCCAGGACTTCATCTCCCTGTGCGAGCACATGTCGGGGGCCGATCTTTCCGACGTGTTCAAGACCTGGCTCTTCGACAACGAGAAGCCGTCCGACCCCTGACGGGACTCACCGCTCGCCGTTCTCGGGTCCGCCGCTGTGCAGGACGTGGGTGGTGGCCAGTTCGCGGTAGGCCGGGCTTTTGGCGAGGAGTTCGTCGTGGCGGCCGCACGCCACCGTGCGGCCGTCCTCAAGGACGACGATGCGGTCGGCGTGGCGCACGGTGGAGAGGCGGTGCGCGATGACGAGCACCGCGCACTCCCGGCTGACGTCGCTCAACGCCCGGGTGAGCGCCGCCTCGTTGACGGCGTCGAGGTGCGAGGTGTGTTCGTCGAGGAGGAGCAGCCGAGGGCGGGCGAGCAGCGCGCGGGCCAGGGCGACGCGCTGGCGTTCTCCCGCCGAGAGGGTGCCGCCGTGGTCGCCGAGTCTGCCGTCCAGGCCGCCGGGCAGCCGCCGCACCACGTGGTCGAGCCGGGTCAGCCGTACGACGCGGAGGATGTCGTCGTCCGTCGCGTCGAGGGCCGCGTACGTGATGTTCTCGCGGAGGGTGCCCTCCAGGACGTGGGTGTTCTGGTCGACGAGGGCGATGCCCGCGCGGCACTGCCGGCGGTTCAGGGGCGTCGCGGGGCGGCCGTCGAACCGGATGGTCCCGGCGTCGGGCTCGTAGAGGCGCGCGATCAGGGCGAAGAGTGTGCTCTTGCCGGCGCCCGAGCGGCCGACGAGAGCGACGAGGCCGTGGTGCGGCACGGTGAAGGCGGCCCCGCGCAGGACCGGCCGTCCCGGTACGTAGGCGAAGTGGAGGTCGGACACTTCGAGCGCGGGAGCCGGGGGGCGGCGTGTGCCGGGGGCCCTGTCGCCGGGCTGCTCCGCGGGCTCCTCGGGGAGGGCGAGGACTTCGTCGATCCGCAGGTAGGCGCCCGTGCCGCGCTGGATCAGACCGATGGCGCGGAACACCGACGACAGAGGCATGACCAGGTACGAGGCGTACAGCAGGAAGGCGACCAGGTCTCCGAGCGAGTCCGCTCCCCCGCTGCCGACCCGCATGCCGCCGACGACCAGGACCAGCAGGAAGGACCCCTGGACCGCCAGTTCGACGGCGCTGCTCATGACCGCGGCGAGCTTCGCCGTCCGTACGCCCGACCGGTACGCCGAGTCCACCCGCTCGCCGATGCGGTGCGCCTCGCGTTCCTCGGCGCGGTAGACGCGGACCACCGGCAGGGCGCCGAGGGCGCGTTCCAGTTCGGCGGCGACGGCGCCCACGGAGGTCTGCATCTGCTCCGACGCCACCCGCATGCCCTTGAGGAGCGTGGCGACGACGGCCGCGGCGAGGGCCACCGTCGCCACGACCAGGAGCAGCAGCAGCGGGTCGAGCCACAGCATCAGCAGCAGGGCCCCGGCGGAGACGAGGCAGCCGGTGAGCAGGTCGACCAGTGCCTGGGAGACGACGTCCCGCAGCAGGGTGGTGTCGGCGGTGACCCGGGAGACCAGGTCGCCTCGGCGGTGCCGGTCCATCTCCCGCATCTCCAGCCGCAGCAACCGCGAGACGAGCCCGTGGCGCACCATGCGGACCACGCCCTCGCCCATGCGGTCCAGCAGGAAGCGGCCGATCGCTCCGGCGGCGGCCTCGGCGGCGAAGAGCCCGGACAGGAGGAGCAGGAACGGCCAGAGCACCTCGCCGCGGGCGCTGGAGTCCACGACGTGCTTGGCGATGAGCGGCTGGGCGAGCCCGAGGGCCGACGCGGCCAGGGTCAGCCCGGTCGCCAGGGCGATGCTGGGCCGGTGCCCGGCCGTGAGACGGAACAGGGAGGCGACGGAGCCCCCCGTCGTACGGTCCGCGGGTGGCCCCGGCCGTCCGGTGCCGCGGTCGTCCGGGCCGGTGCCCGCCGGGGCGTCGTCCGCGACGGCGGTGCCGCTCACGGTTCCGCCCGCCGCGCCGGGGCCACCGTCACCAGCCGCGCGAAGTAGTCGTCCGGTACGCCTTCCCCGACGGGACGGCCGTCGGCCTCGATCCAGGCGTGGGCGGAGAACGGCGGCACCTTGCGCACCCCGGTGCACCAGGTGGGCCAGGTGCCGTGCAACCGGCACAGCAGGGCCGCCCCGAGCGACCTCGGGAGGCAGCCGCGCGGCCCCGCGCAGCGCAGGCTGACCGCGCACAGCGCCTCCCGGGCCGCGGCGGCCTGCGCGGGGGTGGCGGGCCGCGCGCCCCGGCGCACGCGTTCCAGCAACGCGCGGATGTGGCGCGGCGGCAGGAACGACAGGGCCAGCGCGGGGACGAGAACGAGGCGGGCGGCCAGGCGCCGGGCGAGGGGGACTCCGGTGGGCCGGTCCAGGGCGCTGGGTGTGGTCATGAGAGCAGTCCCGCGTTCCGGAGGTCGCTCACGAGCGCCGTCACGTCCCGCTCCGCGCGGTCGCGGTCGATGGCGAACTGTGCGACGAGCGCCGTGACGGCGGCCGCCTCGTCGCCGTCGTCCATGAGTGTTCTCACCACCAGGGCGCCCGTGGGGTTCAACTCCCAGTAGTCGCCGGTGCGTTGGTCGAGGAGCACCGTTCCGTACTGCGTCTCGGCGGTGGAGACGTCGGTCCCGAATCGGAGCGTCATGGGGTCGGGCCTCTCTGCTGTGTGCGGTCACGGCTGTGCTGTTTCCCGTCACGGCTGTCCGCCGCCGCGGCTGTCCGCCGTCATCTGACGGTGGGCCCGGGGTGGGGTGCGCGGTCCTGGGCGCGCAGCCACACCTCGCACGCGATGGTCGAGTAGAGGATCGCGTCGCGCAGGCCCGGCGCGGAGGGCCGCTGCGCGAGCCGACGCAGTTCGCCGCCGTCCACCAGGCCCAGGCTCTCCAGCCGGGAGTCGGTCCACAGGGTCATCAGGTCGTCCCGGTGGCGGCGCAGTCCGTCCGACGCGTCCATCGACGCCTCGGCCTTGTTGGCGCGCCGCAGGCACTCCTCCGGGACGACCCCGCGCATCGCCTCGGTGAGCAGCGGTTTGTACTGCCACGGCGTGACGCGGTCCTCGGGCCGCACCGCGAGGCACGCCTCGATCACGCGGTCGTCCAGATAGGGCGACGCCATCGGAAGTCCCGCCCGGGTCGCCATCCGCTCCCACTGGCGGATGATGCGCGTGCAGGTGCGGATCAACTCCAGGTCGGTGTGCAGGCCGCGGTCCGAGTGCAGCGGTTCGGCCCGCGCCGCCGAGTCCAGCAGGGCGCGGCGCGCGAGCCGCTCCGTCTCGGCGGTCATCCAGGGGAACAGGCGGGGCGACATCCCCCAGCCGAGGCTGCCGGTGACCGAGGACGCCGGCATCGGTGCGCGCAGGTGGCGTACGGAGTCGGCCAGCCAGGCCGGGTATGTACGGGCGTCGGCGAGGGCACGCGCCGTCGCGCCGAGCGGCCAGGTCCACAGGGCGCGAAAGCCCCGCAGTTGGCGCAGTGCGAACAGCGGCCGGGTGCGCAGCAGTCGGTGGTAGTACGCCTCCGAGCACCAGGCGACGTGGTCGCCGCCGATGCCGGTGAGGTGCACCCGGCTGCCGCGTTCGGCCAGCCACGGCAGGTGTTGCAGGACGCGTGAGCGGTCCATCACCCCGATCGTCGGCTCGTCGAGCAGGTCGTCGATGCCGAGCAGGTCCGAGTAGACCAGGGCCGACGCGTCCGCGTCCCAGACGACGTGGTCCACCTTGGGCAGGTGCTCCGCCGCCTGCCGGGCCCAGGCGAGGTCGGTGTCGGCGGGGTCCCGTCCGGGCCAGGTCGCCGCCACCACGGAGGCGGTGGAGCGGGCGGCCAGGAAGCAGACGGAGGTGGAGTCCAGGCCGCCGGACAGGTCGCAGCTGACCACGCCGCCCGACCGGGTCCGGATGTCCACGGCTTCGGCCAGCGCCTCGCGGACGGCCGGGGCGCCCCGCGCGAGGGAGCGGGTCGGCTCGGGGGGCCGCCACCAGCGGGAGGTGCGGACGCGGTGTCCGTCGGCGGAGACGATCAGGGCGTCCTCCGGGGACACCGCCTCGACTCCCTCCCAGACCGAGGTCTCGTACAGCGGATGGGGTACGGGCCACAGGAGGCGGGTGGCGATTCGGCCGGTGTGCGGCCTGCTGCCGAGGGTGGTGGCGAGCAGGTCCGCGCTGGTCGCGGCCACGTGGACGCCGCCGATCCGCGCGTGGAAGACCAGCCGCAGCCCGGAGGCGCTGCCCTGCACCCGGAGCTGCCCGTCGTGGGCGGCCACCAGGTGGAAGCTGCCCGGCAGGGTCCGGGCCAGGGCGTCGAGTTCGGTGATGTCGCGCATGCGGGCGGCCTGGCGTTCCAGTTGCTGCCGGTCAGCCGGGCACCATCCGACGGCGGCCAGTGCCGTGCTGCCGGCCCTGGCCACGGTGATCTCCGCGCCGGACCACCGGCCGATCAGCCAGGGGCGGCCCGAGGCATGCGTCAGGACGCGGGTACCGGGGTGGCGGAAGAAGCGGGCCGCGACGGCCGCCTCCTCGCAGTCGGTGAAGACTGCGAAGCAGGCGTCGCCGCGGCCCGGTTCCGCGCTCTCATGCATATCTGACATGGAGTCGCGTTACGTGTCGGCCGCCGTCAGTTCTTGCTGAGGATGAGACGGTCGTTGCCGCTGCGCTGCAGCAGGCCGGTCTTCTCACGGAACGTGCCCAGTCGGACGAGCGTCGGAGCCTCGTACGCCTTCTTCATGTCATCACCTCGATGTGAGCGGTGCCATCGGCCTTCCGTGTGGCCGGCGGCGTTGTCACCAGCTAGCGGGGCGGTACGCGGCACGAGCAAGGTGCGGGACATAAGTCATATGAACAGACCGCAAGGGGCCTGACCTGGGCGCTGTCCGGCCTGCCGAGCACCCCCGCCGGAATCGGAAGGGGGTGGCGTGGGGAGGCGTTCGGGGCGGCGGACGCGCCCGACCTGCGCAGTGCCGCCGACGCACCGTCCGGGGCGGCGGCCGGACCGCGCACGAGGAGGGCGGGGGCGCCGCCCGGCGCACTCCCCGCCGAAAACGCAACCACAATGCTGGGCACGGCGCGTACAAGGCGCCCCTGAGGCGCGGCTAGGTGAGGCCGACCCGCGCGTGGCACTGCTCGACGGCCGTCCGCGGATCGAGCGCATAGCGGCCGTCGCCGAACAGCTCGAACGTCATCCAGCGGTCGTAGCCGCGCCGGTCGAGGGCCGCCAGGTAGTCCTGCAGGGGCAGTTCGCCGTCGCCCCAGGCGAGGTGTCCGGCGGGCCGGCCGTCGATGAGGTGGACGTGCCGGACGCGGTCGCCGAGCGCGTCGAAGGCGTCGTCGACGCTCTCCCCGGCGACGGCCATCGTCACCGTGTCGAGGACGGCTCCGAGGTGGTCCGCGCCGATCTCGTCGAGCATGGCCGCGAGGGTGCGGGAGTCGTTGACCAGGTTCGACTCCACGCGCTGGAGCGGTTCGAGCACACACTCCACGCCGAGGGAGCCCGCGTACGCGGCGATCTCACCGATGGCGTCGACGGAGCGGCGCCACGCGGCTGCCGGGGCCTCGTTCTCGTATCCGCGCCCGGGGGTCAGGAGAAGCAGTTCCGCCCCGAGTTCGACGCACAGTTCGGCCGCTCGGCGGAACAGGGCGATGCTCTCGGTGCGCAGCCAGCCGACCGGGGAGGCCACGTTGACCGGGTACATCACCTGCTCGGGCGTGAGGCAGTACGCGGTGAGCCCGCGCGCCTCGACGGAGCGGCGGATGCCGCGGGCGTCGGCGTCGCTGAGCCGCGGGACGTGCAGGTGCGGGGCGATGCCCCACAGTTCGAGCTTCTCGCGCCCGAGGTCCGCCGCGTCGTCGAGGAAGGTGGTGAACGGCAGGTGCTGGTAGGCGAAGTTGGACCCGGTGAGCTGCCGGGAGGAGAGGGCCATGGGGGTACGGGGCTCCTGTCGTGGCGGGCGTGCGGTCACTTGCCGATGCCGTCGGCGAGGCCCTTGACGATGTAGCGCTGGCCGAAGAAGAAGAGCAGCACCACCGGGACCGCGGCGATCGCCATCCCGGCGAAGACGACGGGGAAGTCCGTGCCGTGCTTGCTCATGAGGCTGGTGAGTCCGACCGGAAGGGTCTGGACGTCGCTGCCGTTGGTGAACACCATCGCGAAGAGGTATTCGTTCCAGGCGAACAGGACGTGCAGCAGGACCGTGGAGGTGATGATCGGCTTGCACATCGGCAGGATGATCCGCCAGAAGGCGGTCCAGCGCCCCGCGCCGTCGATCTGGGCCGCCTCGTCGACCTCGCGCGGGAGGTCGATCATGTAGGCGCGGATGAGGAAGGTGGTGAACGGCACCCGGAAGGCCGTGTAGAGGATGAGCAGCGCCCAGAAGCTGTTGTACAGCCCCAGCCCCTCGAACATCTGCACGAGCGGTACCAGTGCCACGGTGGGGGTGAGCATGAGCCCGCCGAGGATGACGGCCGTGAGCACCTTGTTGAGCGGGATGTTCACCCGGGTGAGGCCGTATGCCGCCCAGGCGCTGATGAAGACGGTCGCGATCGTCGAGGTCACCGTGACGAGCACACTGGCCATGAGGTAGTCGCTGACGCCGCGGTTCCACGCCTTCCGGTAGTTCTCGAGGCTCCAGGAGTCCGGGAGCGCGAAGGGGTTGTCGAAGAGTTCGGCGTTGGTCTTGAAGCCGTTGAGGACCATCCACAGCAGCGGATAGAGCACGACCACCGCGAGGCCGAGCAGGAAGGCCCACAGGAACAGGCGCGCGATGACGCCGAGGAAGCCGAGACGAGTCACCATTCCACCCTTTTCCTACGGGTGATCCACAGCTGCGCCATGGCGATGGTGAGCGTGATCACGAAGAGTACGGTGCCTATCGCCGCCGCCGAGCCGAAGTCATTGCGTACGAAGCCACTGCGGTACAGCCAGGTGCCGAGGACCTGGGTCGAGTTGTTCGGGCCTCCGCTGGTCATCACCATGACCTCGTTGAACACCTGGAAGGCGCCGGAGACGGTCACCATCGTCATGAGGCCGGTCATCTCGCGCACCAGGGGCAGCGTCACCTGGAAGAAGCGGCGGACGGCGCCGACGCCGTCGAGGGCGGCCGCCTCGTACAGCTCGTTGGGGATGCGCTGGATGGCGACGGCGAAGAGCAGGGTGCAGTACCCGAAGCCCTGCCACTGGCTCATGGCGATGACCGCGAACATCGCCGTGCTCTCCTGCCCCAGCCACGGCTGGGCGAACTCCCGCAGCCCCACCGCGTCGAGCACGTGGTTGAGCAGGCCGATGTTGGGTTCGTAGACGAAGTAGAAGAGCAGGCCCGCGACGGTCAGGGAGATCGCCGAGGGGATGAAGTAGACGGCGCGGAGCGCGCGTTGCCACCGCTCGCGGCGCACGCTCTCGACGAGCGCGGCGAGCAGCAGGGCGCCGAAGACCTGGAACACGATGGAGATGACCGCGTACCAGAGGTTGTTGGCGAACGAGGACCAGAAGACCGGGTCGTCGAAGAGCCGGCGGTAGTTCTCCAGGCCGACGTACTCCTGTTCACCGCTGTAGATGTCCCAGGTGAGCGTGGAGAACCCGAAGTTCTGCACGAGTGGGAGGTAGACGAAGCCTCCGAGCACGACGAGGGCCGGTAGGACCCAGGCCAGCCCGAGTGCCCGTCGGCACATGGTGCGCACCGGCGTGTTCCCTTCGGCCGCGCGGGTCATGTGGCCGACTCGGAGGCCCGGCGCACGCTCTCGATCACCTTTTCGGGAGACATGCCGCCGCTGATCAGCGCCTCACCGCCGGCCAGCCAGGCGTCGGCGACCTCCGGGGCGGTGACCATGTCGAGCCAACCGACCAGGGCCGGCGCCTTGTTGACCTTCCGGATGCCTTCGAAGACGGCTTCGCTGGACGTCTTCGGGGTGACGGCCCCGACCACCGTGCTGGGCTGGCCGTACGGCGGG
The DNA here is from genome assembly GCF_021028635.1 of Streptomyces huasconensis. Taxonomy (NCBI): domain Bacteria; kingdom Bacillati; phylum Actinomycetota; class Actinomycetes; order Kitasatosporales; family Streptomycetaceae; genus Streptomyces; species Streptomyces huasconensis. The sequence goes on along the minus strand of NZ_CP086119.1, from coordinate 7,460,380 downwards.
GAGGAGAGGGTCGCGGCGTTCTTCGGGGCGGTCACGAACTTCATGAAGTCGACGGCGAGGGCCGCGCGCGGCGACCGCGCGTCGACGAAGTAGCCCTCCGGCGCCCCCTCGATCACCTTCGGGTCCCCCTTCGCGCCGCGCGGGGCGGGCAGGGGCACGATCCCGAGGTTCTTCGGCTTGAGGGACCCGCCCGATGTCGTGCTGTCGAACTCCAGGATCTCCTGGTAGTACATCGCCGCCTTGCCGCGGGCGAACGCCTCCTGCGCCGAGGTGTACAGGACGCCGTTGGTGCCGCCCCGGGTGTCGGTGCACGCGTCGACGAGTGTCTTGAACTGCCGCAGGGCCGTGAGGTATCCCGGGTCGTCGAAGGTCGCCGTCTCGGGATGGTTGTCCGCCTCGCGGACGGTGGCGGGCACGTTGTACGCGAAGAGCTGCTGGAGGTAGTGGAGCGCGGGCCAGCCGTCCTTGTTGCCGAAGGCGATGGGTTCGTACCCGGCCTCGCGCAAATCGGGGCAGCTGTCGATCAACTCGTCGAAGGTGGCCGGCACCTCGACGCCGGCCTCGGCGAACGCCGCCCTGTTGTAGCCCAGGAACTTGCCGTTGTTGTAGAGCGGTATGCCGTAGTACTTGCCGTCGTGGGCGAAGGCGGACAGGGACGACTTGCCGAAGGTCTTCCCCCACGGGGTGCCGGGCCCGATGACCTCGGTGAGGTCCGCCGCCCGGCCGCCGCGGACGAAGTTGTCGGCCCACTTCCCCGGCCAGGTGAAGTAGATGTCGGGGAGGGCGTCGGAGGCGGTGAGCGTCTTGGTCTTGTCCTTGATGCTCTGGTCGGTCTCCTGGATCAGCTCCACCTTCACCCCGGGGTGCTTCCGCTCGTAGGCGGCGGCGAGGTCCTCGAAGTAGGGGCTGAGCGGGTCCCCCGCGAACTTGGTCAGGACGCTCAGGGTGCCGGAGAACTCCGGCTCGGCGCCGACGTCGGCCGCCGGTGCTCGCGTCGGTCCGGTGAAGCAGCCGGTGAGGGCGAGCACCGAGGCCCCAAAGAGTGCCGCGTATCTCGTCGTTGCACGAGCGCGCATGGGCTTCCTTTCGCTCGGGAGGGGACCGCCGGTGCCGCCGGGCACCTCGGTTCCGCCGCGGAATCCGTGACGTGGACCGCTTGTGTGCGGCGACTGTACAGAGGTTCTGATACCGGTACCAGAGTCGAGGCAGAGAACTTTCCCGAGCCCGCTCCGAGCCGCCACGACGCCACCGACCTCCGGCCCATGAGTACGCATTAACCGGCAGGTCAGGACAGCGCGTTGCGGGCTGTACGGGAGCTGTTGGGACGGCACGGTATTGACGGCCCCGATCACGTGTGCCAGCGTGAGGCCCGCGTGATACCGGTATCAGGTCGCTCGGCGCCGCCGGCCGCACCCTCCCCGAAAGGACCCGAAGATGCTCGGATTCAACGAGCCGGAAGTTCTCTCCCAGCTGGCGAGCACGGTGGCCCTGCGCCCCCGCATCGAAGAGCTCGCCGACCGCCTCGTGGACGAGGGGTTCGACCATCTCTTCCTCGTCGGCGCCGGCGGCACCTACGCCCAGATGTGGCCGTACGAGCACCTCGCCCGGCGCAGTTCGACGCTCCCCGTGCGTGCCGTGATCGCCGCGGAGCTGGTCGCCTCCGGCGATGCCGCGCTCGGCGAGCGTTCGGTGGCCGTCTTCACGTCCGTGTCGGGCACGACGGAGGACAGTCTCGGCGCCATCGAGTTCTGCCGGTCCAAGGGCGTCCACACGATCGGCTTCACGGGTTACGCCGACTCCCCCATCGCCCGGGCCGTCGACGTCGCCCTGGTGTCGGAGCCGAAGGCGTGGCCGTTCGACCCCCAGATGCTGCTCTTCATGGGCCGCCTGCTCTCACGCCGCGGCGAGTTCGCGGGCTACGAGAAGCTCGCCGAGGAGCTGGCCGCCATCCCGCGCCTCATGGTCGACGTGGCGAAGCAGGCCGATCCGTCGGCGAGCGCCTTCGCCGAGGCCCACAAGGACACCGACTACCACTTCCTCGTGGGCGGCGGGAACCTGTGGGGATTCACGTACCTCTACTCCATGTGCATCCTCGAAGAGATGCAGTGGCTGCGCACCACCCGCGTGCACAGCGCAGAGTTCTTCCACGGCTCCCTCGAACTGCTCGAAGAGGACACGAGCGTGGTCATCTTCCAGGGGGAGGACGAGACGCGGGCGCTGACCGACCGCGTCGAGGCCTTCGCCCGGCGCATCTCGCGCGACGTGACGGTCTTCGACACGCGTGACTACGCGCTGGAGGGCATCAGCCCCGAGTTCCGCGGCCTCCTCGCGCCGCTCGTGCTCGACACCGTCATGGGCAGGGTGAGCAAGCACCTGGAGCGGGTGCGCGACCACTCGCTGGACCTGCGGCGCTACTACCGCGTCATGGACTACTGACCGGGCCGACAACTGGGGTGGGCCGGGCACTGGGGTGGGCCGAGCCCTGAGGTGGGCCGGCCTGCTGCCCGGCGTGGTGGCCCACCCGCCCGACGCCCGCCCGTCCGCCCGCCGCCGAAGCCGGCCGCCCCGTACCGCCCCTCGCACAGGAGAACCCATATGAAAGTCCTCGGCTTCGGCGACAACATCGTCGACCGGTTCGTCGACCGCGGCATCGACTACCCGGGGGGCAACAGCGTCAATGTGGCCGTGTACGCCCGACGGCTGGGCGTCGAGGCCGCCTACCTCGGCGTCTTCGGCGACGACGGCCTCGGGCGCTTCCTGCGGGAGTCCATCGGCGCCCAGGAGGTGGCCATGGATCACTGCGTCGTACGCGCGGGCGAGTCCGGCCTGTCCACCCTGCGCGTCGACGACGGGGAGCGCGTGTTCCTCGGCTGGAACGGCGGCGGCGTCACGGTACGGGAACCGCTCCGGCTCGACCCCGAACTGGCCTCGTACGTCGCGTCGTTCGACCTCGTGCACTCCAGCGTGTACGCGCGCGGCGAGAGCGAACTGCCCCGGCTCGCCGCGTCCGCCCCCCTCGTGATGTTCGACCTGTCGAGCGAGGACGAATACCGCTCTCCCTCCTACCTCGACCGCGTCTGCCCGTACGCGGACCTGGTCCTGCTGTCCTGCTCACACCTCGACGAGGCCGCGACGCACACGCTCCTGGCGGACGCCGTGGACCGGGGCGCGGGAATGGCGCTCGCCACCCGTGGCGTCGACGGAGCCATCGCCCGGACGGACCGGTGCAGCGTCGCGGCACCCGCGCGGCAGGCGGGGGACGCGGAGCCGATCGTCGACACCATGGGGTGCGGCGACGCGTTCCTCACCGGCTTCGCGATCTCCCTCGTACGCGAGGGGTGGTCCGCGGACACCCCGCTCCACCGGACGACGATCGAACAGGCGCTGCGCGAGGGCGCCGACGCCGCGTACGAGCAGTGCTTCGTGGAGGGAGCCTTCGGCCACGGCCGGCCCGCCGGGCAGTCGGCTGTGTCTAGCATGTGGCGAGCCGTCGACCAGGACAAGTGAGGTACGGAAGCCGATGCCAGCAGACCGGGGCGACCCGCCGCGAACGCCGAGGACACCGACGATCTCGGAGGTGGCCGCCGAGGCCGGCGTCGGCCGCGCGACCGCGGCGCGCACCCTCGGCGGGTACGGGTACGTCAGCCCCGAGTTGAAGGAGCGCGTGCTCGCGGCGGCCGAGAAGCTCGGGTACCGCGCGAACGCGCTCGCGCGGAGCATGTCGACCGGGGTGAGCCACACCCTGGGAGTCGTCGTCGCGGACATCGGCAACCCCTTCTTCGCGGGCATGGTGCGCGGGATCTCCGACGCCTCGCGCGCACGGGGCTTCGACACCATCGTGCTGAGCACCTATGAGGACCTCGACGAGGAGATCGCGGCGACCAACGTACTGATCGACAAGCGCGTGGACGGCGTCATCATCGCCTCGGCCGCCGTCGGCCGCGGCGAGGTCACGCACATCCGCACGGCCTTGAAGCAGGGTGTTCCCGTCGTGCTGGTGGACCGGGCGATCGGCTCCCTCGATCTCGACACCGTCGTCATCGACAACAGGGATGTGGCGCGTGAGGCCGTCGAGACGCTCATCGCGGCCGGGCACCGCCGCATCGGTTTCGTCTGGGGGCCACCGGTGCCGCAGGCGCCGGCGACCCGCCGGGCGCTGCTCGCCGCGGCGGCCCGCAACGTGTGGACGGATGGGGAACGGCTGCGCGGCTACCTCGACGCGCTGGACGACGCGGGCATCCCCTTCGACCCGGAGCTGGTGATGGTCGGGCCGAAGACCGAGGAACACGCGACGGAGGAGGTCGGCCGCATGCTCGCCCTGCCCGACCGCGCCACCGCGCTGTTCTGCACGGAGACCGACGCGATGACGGGCGCGCTGCGGGCCATGCGTGCACGCGAGTTGTCGTACCCGGGCGACCTGTCGCTGATCGGCTTCGACGACAGCGCCTGGGCAGCGGTCATGGACCCGCCCCTGACGATGATCGAACAGCCGGTGCGCCAACTCGGCGCGAAGGCGGCGGAAGCACTGCTCGACTCGCTCGAAGGAGCGGAACCGCGCCGCGAGACCCACACGCTCCACGCCCGCCTGGTCGTGCGCTCCTCGGTCGGGCCGCCGCCCGCGCCCTGAACCTTTCCTCGCACCGGCACTTATTTCCCACAAACACTTATCAGCCAAAGGGTCCCCCGTTTGGGGAATTGCATCACTCGAATGCCACGTATCCGCGGGAATGAGTGCGCGTTATCTCGAATATGACCCAGGAACTTCCGGAGCAGACCCCCCACGCGCGCCTCGACAAGGCCCCTCTGCCCGTGCGCAGGAAAGTCAAGCCTACCCCCCACCTGCGGGACTCCGCCTTGGGGACACCGGCGACTGTCGGCGAAACACACCACCGGGCCCTTGGCGGACCTTCCACCGAATCCCTCCTGTTGGACTTCTTGGACCATATGAACGCACTGGAATCGGGCCTCGCGCAGCGATGGAGCGATTCTTCCGACAGGCCCGATGTGGCCATGTCGGAATGATCCGATAAGACCATGCAGAATGAGCCTGTCTACTATCATCCGGGATACTCAGGCGATCATGCGTCCGGGTACTTCAATGAACACCGCGGGCAGTACGGCCACCCCGAAGGCCGTTATCCACCCCTGTCGGAGCCGCCTGATCCGGGGTGGGACCCGGCCGAGGAACTGGCGTACCTGCTTCAGGACGCGATCGCGGAACAGCCGCCTCCGCCCGTTCCGCCGGCTGATGAGGTCCCGGGCACGCAGACCGCCGTCGGCTCCCCGCTCCGCGCTCTGCAGGACATCACGACCGAACTGCCGCCGCTGAGAAAGAACCCGCAGAGCCACCGCAAGACACGCGAACAGCGGCGCACGCACCTTGTCCGCACCGCGAGTTGCGCCATCACGACGCTGGTGGCCATCACGGCCTCGGCGGTGAGCCTCTTCAGCACGGCGGTCGCCTATGACCCACTGCGGCTCATCGCGATCAGCCACACGGAGAACAGCTCGGTCACCTGGTGGCCCGTCCTCATCTTCGGCCCCTGGCTGGTGGCGTCCCTGTCCGTGCTGCGAGCCGCGTTGCACCAACGCCGCGCCGTCCACTCGTGGTGCGTGGTCGTCATCTTCTCCGGCATCACGATGCTCCTGTGCATCGCCCGTGCGCCCAGGGACGTCATCGACATCACCGTCGCCGCCCTGCCCAGCCTCGCCTCCCTGGCCTGTTTCCAGCAGCTGGTCCGACAGGTCACTCTCACCCGGCCGCCCAAGCGCGCCGCACCTCGCCACCGCCTTCCGCAGGCCCGCGTGCCGCTGCCCGCCGAGGAACCGGCCCATGAGACGGCGGCCACCGCTGCCCCACTGAAAGCGGAAGTACCGCGCCCGCGCTCGGCAGGGCTCGGGGAACAGCAGTAACACCCGGAAAGGGAGCCTACGGTTTCGACGTGGGCTTCTCTTCGCTGGACGGCCACTCGAACAGCGCGACGCGCCAGCGACCCCGCTCGTGCGTCAGTTCCACTGTCTCCCGCAGCGGCCGCCCTTTCGTGGAGGCGGTCGTCAGGTCCGCCTTCCCCAAGTAGGTGCCCATTTGCTCATACCGAACGGGCATCCCGGTGATGGTGAGCCCCCGGCCGCCTTTGTCGCGCATGATCCGCTTCGCTTGCGCCCGTGACCATGGCTCGTCCGGGGCCGCGCCTACGGCCAGGAGCGCCTCGCGGTCACGGGCGTTGAGCGCTTTCACGTACTCCCTGACGGCGTCGGGGGCCCCTGCTGGAGGCTTGCCGGACTCGGCCCCGTCGTCCGACGTGGTGCCACAGCCCGCCAGGAGGAGCAGCGCCGCTGTCGCCATGGCGGTGAAACACTTCTTGTCACTCCTGCGCGGGGAGTTACTGCCCACGGTGGCCCTCCGGTCGGCGTACGCATGGTCCATGGTCACGCTCTCCAGTGTGCCGCACTCCCGGGTTCCGGGCCCGCCCGTTTTCCAGGTCGGCTGCTACCCTGCCGCGCGACATCAACCGACCACCTGTCGTACGGGGTTGGGTGGGAAGCCTCGTGGATGGATGAGAACTCATGGGTGCGGAAGACGGTGCGCGGAACAGTGCGGACGAGGGCGCCCTGGACGGTCCGGGGGACGGTGCGGAGCGCCCAGAGCTGGGGTCCCATCGTCACACGTATCGCCCGGAGCCCGGGAGACCCGCCGCATTCGCGCTGTTCCTGCTGGCCCTGACCCCTTTCTCGGCCCTCGTCTACCTCCTGACGCTTCTCCTCTGCGCGCTCTTCGGGTGGGAGGTCTCCCTTGCCACCGGGGTCCCCGCCGGGCTGGCGCTGCTGGGTCCGTTCACGGTTCGGGTCGTGTGGTTGCGGCGGCACACACGAGTGGAGTTCCGCCTTTACGAGAAGGGGCTCGTCGCGATCGCGGCCGACGGTACGGAAGCGGTCTTCCTCTGGCGGACCACCGCTGTCTTCACCAGCGGCTCGCATCACTACAAGCTGTCCAACCCCGAGGGGACGGTGGTCACACTCGGGGCGGCGCACCGTGGCCTGGTACTGGGCGGCGAGAGAATCCGGGGCCTGCGCACTCGTACGGTGATCCGGGGCGCCCGTCTCCCCCAACAGGAGGAATGGGGCCCGGCGATCCGGCAGGGTGTTCGTGACGCGCGGCTGGTCCCGGCCACCGAGACAGCTCTGGCCGGTGGCGAAGTCCCCTTCGCGGACCTGGTGTTGAGCCGGGACGGCCTGACCATACGTCGCAGGCGCGGCCAGGACGACTTCACCGCCTGGGAGGACGTCGACTCGCTCTCCCTCACGGCCGAAGGCGACCTCTATATCACCTCGCGCGGCAGTGACTTCCCGACACATTTCATACGGCCCGGGTACCAGGTGGCCAACCTGGAGATCTTCCTCGATGTCGCCGATCGGCTGCGCGCAGACAGACCGCGGGCCACACGAGCACCAACCGATCCGACTCCTACTCCTACTTCGGCTTCTACTTCGGCTTCTGCTTCTGCTTCAGCTGCGGCTCCGGCTGGGACACCGCCCGGGTCTGCCGCGGACACCCGCGATGACGATGACGCGGAGCCGCTGATCCCGGTACCGGAACTCCTGAGCCTCTACGTCGTCTTCGGAGTGGCCGCGTACGCGGCCTGGCGCCTCGGCACCCGAGACGAGATCGACGGAATGGGTTCCGCGCTCCTCGCCACCGCCAGGGCCGCCCTCGGGGGACTCGTCGGGGCCGCCCTCGGCGTTGGCCTGGCGGCAGCCGTCATGGCGGTGCCGAAGGTGGTGGGTGAGGTGATCCTGGAAGCTCTGATCCGCTGGTTCCGGCATCGCCGATACGTCGCCGCGGCCGTCCTCGCGCTGTGCACGGTCGTCCCCTCGGCGGCCCTGCTCCTCGTTCTGTTCCGCGCGTTCCCCTCGCGTCTGGTCCCGCTGGTGGTGCTGCTCTTCTTCGGTGGCTGGACGCTGCTGCTCGCGGTGCGGCGGTGCGGCACCTCCGACCGCCTGGTCGTGCGCCACCTTCCGGACCTGCCCGGCGTGTTCCTGGTCGTTCTCGCCGCCGAGCAGCTCGTCTCCGGCGACGTACTGACCCTCACGCCGGCCGCCGGACTGTTCTTCCCGCTCGCCTTCTGGCTCGCGCTGCGCGGCTGGCGGAAACTGAGCGAGTCGGTGCGGCCGACGGTGCGGGCGGCCGCGGACATCGTCCTGTCCGTACAACTCGGACTGGTGTTGACCGTGCTCATGGTGTGGCTGGCCAACGTCCTGTCGTTCACCCCGCCCCAGGTCACGGCCGTGCGCTCCGTGGTGGAGAAGGTCCAAGGACTCACCGAGGTGCACTGGCTGTACTGGCTGGCGGCCTACACGCTGTTGGCTGTCGGCAGTTACGCCGTACTGCGCTGGCCGGACCGCGTCGCGCGGGTCAGACAGCGGTTGCGTCCGGCACGCTTCAGCGAGTCCCGGCTGCCTGCGGGCGCCACCGCCAACTTCGTACGGCGGTCGCTGTCAGGGGTCAACGTCGGCCTCATGGTCGCCCTGCTGTTCGTCGTCGTGGCGGCCCCGGTGTCCGAGGGCGCGTGGAAACGGCCGGTGGCCGAGAGGTACGCGCTCGAGGTGCAGCGCCGGGAGTACGCCGAGGGGGCCGCTGCCGCGTACAAGGAGATCCACCAGCAGGTCTCGGTGAACCCCCGGGCCGCCGCCCGCCTGAGGGCCGTGATCCTCGCCGTGGACCGGGCTGCCCCTTCGACGCCGGGCGAGCCCGTGAACGGGACGGCGCTGGGCATCGCCCGGCATGTCGGCCGCTTCCAGGCGGCCACCCTCGCGGTCGACGAGCCGGCGCCACAGCCGGCCCCGGCCCCGGAGGCCGAGGACCTCGGCGGCCGGCTCGACGAACTCGACGAGAACCAGCGACGCACCGCGGAGCGGGAGGAACAGACCGACCGGTTCGCGGAGCTCGCCTCCCTCGCGATCACCCGCACCTTCGACGCCGTGGACCTAGGGGACAGTCAGGTCGTCCAGCTCGTCAAGGAGTATCTCGGCGGGCTGGTGGAAGACGGCCCGATGAAGAGGATCTTCCACCGGTGGGGCGAAGGCATCGGCACGCCCCCGCCCGACGGCGGCCGCCTCCTGCGCATCGACGTCCGCCGTCTGACGTCGGTGGCGTACGAGCGCACCCAGGCGGCAGTGCGGCGCGCTGACGCGGACCTGCTCACCTTCTACGGGCGGTTCGGCGTCGGCGTCCCCGCCGACGACACGTCGCTGGCGCCGGTGATCGACCTGGCGAACCAGCGCCGGTACCTGCAACAGGGAACAGGCCCCTGCGCGGGCTGCGCCGGCTCCCCGAACGGCGGTTCGGGCACGGGTGGAGGCGGGGGTGGCGGCCGACGCTGACGGGTTGCCCCCGGCGGGTCGGCCCACGGGCCCGGAAACGATCGAGGGGCCGTTTCAGATTGCTCTGAAACGGCCCCTCGATCTGCGACTCTTTCGAGTCGGGACGACAGGATTTGAACCTGCGACCCCTTGACCCCCAGTCAAGTGCGCTACCAAGCTGCGCCACGTCCCGGTGTGTTCGGTGCGGTGTCCCGCGTGATCACAGGTAGAACTCTACCCCACCTGCGAGGGTGCTCCGTTCCCCGGTGACCACCGTCAGGTACGCGCGACAATCCACGTATGAGCACTGCACCTGGACCATACGACAGTGGCCGTGAGCGCGACCGTGACGAGGCGGGGCGGGCCCGCAACCAGCGGCCGCGCGACGGGCTCGGCCGACCGTTGCCCTACGGCACGGACGGCGTGGCCCGGCAGCCCGAGGGCGTCGTGCGCACCCCCGAGGAGTCCGTCGCCGAGGCGCAGGCCCTGCTGGACGCGGGGCGGCCCTTCCACGCGCACGAGGTCTTCGAGGACGCGTGGAAGTCGGGCCCGCCGACGGAGCGTGACCTGTGGAAGGGGCTGGCCCAGCTGGCCGTCGGACTGACCCACGCGGCCCGCGGCAACACCAAGGGCGGGGCGCGGCTGCTGCTCCGGGGGGCGGGGGCCGTCACCGGCTGGCGGGCGGGGCCGAGCGGCCAGGAGCAGCCGTACGGGCTCGACCTCACGGAGCTGGTCCGCTGGGCCGAGGCGCTGGCGGACCTGCTGGAACGCGAGAGCACGGCGGTGGACGCGGCGGCCCACGCGCCACGGCTGCGCGGGACCGCGGCCGGGTAGCCGGGGCGGTGCGGCCCCGTGCAGCCGCAGCCGGGCCGGACGCCCACCGTCACCGGGCCCGGCCTCACCCTGCACGCGGCCCCCGACGGCGCAGTGAGCCACCACCGGATAGCGGGAAACACCCCGCCCACCATCACGCGACCGGCTCGCCCCGCATGCGGCCCCCGGCAGCGGAGCGAGCCACCACCGCGTAGCCGGACACAGCCCGCCCACCACCACCGGACCGGCCTCACCCCGCACGCGGCCCCCGGCAGCAGAGTGAGGCGCCGTCGCGTAGCCGGACACACCCTGTCCACCATCACCGGACGGGCTCGCCCCGCACACAGCCCCCGACCGTGGAGTGAGCCGGCACCGAATAGCCGGGACACTCCGCCCACCACCACCGGACCGGCCTCACCCCGCACGCGCCCTCCGGCCGCGAAGTGAGCCGCCACCGGATAGCCGGGACACACCCCGCCCACCATCACCGAACCGGCTCGCCCCACACCCGGCCCCCGGCCGCAAGATAAGCCGCCACCGGATAGCCGGGACACACCCCGCCCACCATCACCGAACCGGCTCACCCGACACCCGACACCCGGCCCCCGGCCCCCCCGGCCGCGAGGTCAGCCGCCACCGGATAGCCGGGACGCCCACCATCACCGGACCGGCCCCACCCCGCATGCAGCCCCCCGGCCCCGGTGTGAGGGTGGGGCGTGTGACGATGAGCGATCAGCCGGGCGCCGCCGCGGCGCAGGCGCCGCCCGTGCTCGACCGGCGGCGCCGCAACGTCGTCTTCGTGACGATCATGCTGGGCATGCTGCTGGCCGCCCTCGACCAGACCATCGTCGGCACCGCGCTGCCGACGATCGTGTCGGACCTGGGCGGGGCGGAGCACATGTCGTGGGTGGTGACGTCGTACCTCCTCGCGGAGACCGTCGCCACCGTGCTCGTCGGGAAGTTCGGCGACCTGTTCGGGCGGAAGGTCGTCTTCCAGGTCTCGGCGGTCATCTTCATCACCGGGTCGTTCCTGTGCGGCCTGTCGACGAACATGACGCTGCTCATCGCGTGGCGGGCGATGCAGGGCATCGGCGCCGGCGGGCTGATGGTGACGTCCATGGCGCTGATCGCCGATGTCATCCCGCTCCGCGAGCGCGGCAAGTACCAGGGGGCCATCGGCGCCGTGTTCGGGGTGTCCACCGTGATCGGGCCGCTGCTCGGCGGGCTCTTCACGGACCATCTCAGCTGGCGCTGGGCGTTCTACGTGAACGTGCCGATCGCGATCGTCGTGGTGATCGCCGCCGCCCGGACCATTCCCGTCGTGAAGTCGGCCGCGCGGCCGGTCATCGACTATCTGGGCATCGCGCTCGTCGCGATCGGGGCGAGCGCGCTGATCCTGGCGACGAGCTGGGGCGGCAACCAGTACGCGTGGGGGTCGCCCACCATCATCGGTCTCTTCGTCGGCGGGCTGGTCGCGCTGGCGCTGTTCTGCGTCGTCGAGACGCGCGCCGCCGAACCGATGCTGCCGATGCGGCTCTTCGCCGACCCGGTCTTCACGGTCTGTTCGATCCTCAGTTTCATCGTGGGCTTCGCCATGCTCGGCGCGCTGACGTTCCTGCCGACCTACCTCCAGTACGTCGACGGGGACTCGGCCACCGTTTCGGGCGTGCGGACGCTGCCCATGGTGATCGGGCTGCTCATCGCGTCCGTCTTCAGCGGCAACGTCGTCAGCAAGACAGGGACGTACCGCATCTTCCCGATCGTCGGCGCGCTGGTGATGGCGCTCGGGCTCTATCTGCTCTCCCTCATGGGGAGCGCCACGAGCGCGTGGCTGGAGTCCGTGTACATGTTCGTGCTCGGCGCCGGCATCGGCCTGTGCATGCAGGTCCTGACGATCGCCGTGCAGAACACTGTGGCGTACGCGGATCTGGGCACCGCCACGTCGGGCGTGACCTTCTTCCGTACGCTGGGCAGTTCGTTCGGCACGGCGGTGTTCGGCACCATCTACGCCAACACCCTGGCGCCGAACCTGAAGGACGGGGTCGCGGCGGCCGCGCGCACCGGCGCCGCGGACCCGGCGGCGATCGCGGAGGCGGCGCAGAGTCCGCAGGGCGTGCACGCGCTGCCTGCCCGGGCGGCGGCGCCGGTCGTCGAGGCGTACGCGGACACCCTGCACACCGTCTTCCTGTGGACGGTGCCCGTGGCGCTCCTCGGGTTCCTGGTGGCGCTCTTCCTCAAGCAGGTGGAGTTGCGGGACAGCGCGCGGATGGGCGCGCCCGACATGGGCGAGGGCTTCGCGCAGCCGGCGCCCGCGGACTCGGGGCACGTGCTGGAGCGCAGCGTCGCCGGGATCGTCCGCAACGTCGGTATGAACACCGCGCGCGGCATCATCCGGGACTCCGACACCCGCTTGGACATCGCGGGCGCCTGGGCGGTCATGCAGGTCTCGCTGTTCACCCGGATGGTGGGGTACGCCAGTCTCGGCCTCATCGCCGCGCGGCGCAGAATCCCGCCCGAGGTGCTCGTGCCGGTCTTCGACCGGATGGTGGACGAGGGGTATGTGACGCGTACGGGCACGTACTTCTCGCTGACGCCCGCCGGGGAGCGCGAGGCGGAGGTGATCGGTGCGGCGTGGTCGGCCTGGCTGGGCGGGCAGATCGAGAAGGACCTCGGGCGGCCCGCGGACGAGGAGCTGACGGCGGCGGTGGACACGATCGCCAAGCGGCTTCTGGCGGAGGATTTGGAGCAGGGGCTCACCTCCGAGACGGCGGGCGCGTCGGCGGCCTCGCGGTGAAGTGTGCCTGGCGCGGCGGGAGTTGGAGTCCGCGCGGCCCGGTCGCGTCGATCACCAGCTGTTCGCAGAGCGGCGGTTTCGGGTGCTTCGGCGGACGCGGTCACCCGACGGGGTGCCTGAAGCGCTGTGCACATGTTCAGTGCGCGGCCAGGAACGGCAGGACGACGGCGGTCATCTCGTCGGGCACTTCCTCCGCGAGGTCGTGGCCCGCTTCGAAGACGTGTCCGGTGACGTCGTGGGCCATGAACCGGGCCTGCTCAGCGTTGCGTTCGCCGATGAAGGCGGAGCCGCCGAGCGCCAGGACGGGGATGTCGAGCTTCTCCTGGGCGGCCTGCCGGTTCTGCTCGGCGTCGGTGAGCATCGCCCGGTAGACGGCGAGCATGGCGCGGATGCCGCCGGGCAGGGAGTAGCAGCGCACGTACTCCTCGATGGCGTCGGGGGCGGCGGTGTCGGGGTGGCTGCGCTCGTTCTTGATCATGTAGGTGATCAGTTCGCGCTCGTGCCCGCAGATCAGCGTCTCGGGTATGTCGGGCTGGAAGTAGAAGCCCAGGTGCCACAGGTGCATGCCGGAGACGTTCTCGGGGGTGAGGGCGGTGTGGTCCTCGAAGCCGAAGCCGGGGAGGAGGGCCTCGGCGAAGACGAGGGAGGTGACGTGGTCGCGATGGCGGGCGGCGAGCTGGTAGCCGATCACCGCGCCCCAGTCCTCGCCGATCACGGCGTAGGTGTCGTGTCCGAGGCGGGCCATCAGCTCGGCGATGTCGTCGCCCATCGTCGCGGAGTCGTAGCCGGCCGCGGGCCGGGCGGAGTCGCCGAGACCGCGCAGGTCGGGTATGACGACGGTGTGGTGGGGCGCCAGCTTCGGCACCAGGTGGCGCCAGTGGTAGCCGGTCTTCGGCACGCCGTGCGGCAACACGACCGCGGGGCCGGAGCCGGCGGCCCGGTAGTGCAGGCTCGTTCCGTTGACGGCGGCACGGCCGGTGCGCAGGGGCGCTCCGTGATGGTCGTACATCATGGGCATCCGCTTTCTTGGGCGTACGTTACAGAATGACCGCAGGGGAACCGCCCGCCCGGCGGCGGTCGCGAGGATGTCAGTCCAGGGTGGTCAGCGCGACATCGATGAGGGGTTCGAGAGACCGTGCGTCCGGGGTGATCTTCGAGGAGACCAGCAGGCCGTTGAGGAAGGTGACGAGGAAGGCGGCGACCGCGTGCGGATCGCACCGCTCCGCGATCTCGCCCCGCTCCCGCGCGGCGCGCAGCACCTCGGCCAGGGCCTCCCGGCCGGCCTCCTGCATGTCGCGCACGGTGCGCCGGGTCGCCGCGTCCGAAGGCAGCCGCTCGCAGACCGCGTTGACGGCCAGGCAGCCCCGGCCGCCCTCACCGACGGCGACGCGGATGCGCTCCGTCAGCAGCGTGCGGATCGCCGCGCGGGCGTCCGCCTCCTCCTCCAGACCGCGCAGGGAGGCTGCCGCGGGGGTGGTGCGGTAGTGCTCCAGCGCGGCCCGGTACAGGCCGTCCTTGCCGCCGAACGCGGCGTACAGGCTGCCTTGCCCGATCCCCAGGTGGTGGGTCAGGTCGCGCACCGAGGTCGCCTCGTAGCCACGCGCCCAGAACAGGTCCATGGCGTCGGCAAGCAGGGGCCTGGCGCGCTACGCGGTGTACTGGGCGCGCAGTTCCCGCTTGAGGACCTTCATGCTCGGGCCGAGCGGGAGCGCGTCGGTGAACTCCACGCGGCGCGGGTACTTGTGGCGGCCGAGGTGCTGCTTCGCCCACGTGATGACCGCTTCGGGGTCCTTGGCCGCGTCGGGTGCCGGGACGACGACGGCGCAGACCTCCTCGCCGTGGACGGGGTGGGCCAGGCCGATCACGGCGACCTGGGCGACGTCGGGGTGGCGCATCAGGACCTCCTCGACCTCGCGCGGGTAGACGTTGAAGCCGCCGCGGATGATGACGTCCTTCTTGCGGTCGACGATGGTCAGGAAGCCGTCGGCGTCCTTGGTGCCCAGGTCACCGCTGCGGAACCAGCCGTCGACCAGCGCCTCGGCGGTGGCCTCGGGGCGGCCGAGGTAGCCGGAGAAGACGTTGTGGCCGCGGATCACCACCTCGCCCAGCTCGCCCGTGGGCAGGAGTTCGACGCGGTCGTCGATGTCGGCGCGGGCGATCTCGACGTCGACGCCCCACAGGGGGTGGCCGATGGTGCCCGCCCTGGTGCCGAAGTCGGGCTGGTTGACGGAGGCCGCCGGGGACGTCTCGGAGAGGCCGTACCCCTCGTACACGGGCGTCCCGAAGGCCTCCTCGAAACGTTCGAGCACGGCGACGGGCAGCGAGGCGCCGCCCGAGACGCACAGCCGCAGCTTCGGCAGCTCGGGGGCGGACGCGGCGGCGGCCACCAGGCCGACGAACATGGTGGGCACCCCGTGGAAGGTGTTCGCGCCCTCCGCCACCATCAGCTCGATGGCCCGCGCGGCGTCGAAGCGGGGCAGCAGGACGAGGGTGGCGCCCGCCCGCCAGGTGGAGTTCATGGAGACGGTCTGGCCGAAGGCGTGGAAGAGGGGCAGCGCGCCGAGCACGACGTCGTCGGGGCGGACGTCGTTGGCGTCGAAGGCGTTGACGGTCGCGTTCATCACCAGGTTGAAGTGGCTGAGCACGGCGCCCTTGGGGACGCCGGTGGTGCCGCTGGTGTAGAAGACGACGGCCGGGTCGTCGGCGTCGCGGGTGACGTACGAGACGAGGGGCTCGCTGTCGCGGGCCAGGGCCGCCAGCTCCCCCTCGGAGCCCAGTTCCAGCATGCGTACGCCGGTGGCCTCGGTGGCGGCCCGGCCCGTCGGGGCCTGCGCGGGGTGACACAGGAGCAGGCTCGCGCCGCTGTCCCGCAGGACGTGCTCGACCTCTTCGGCGGAGAGCAGGAGATGGACGGGGACGACCACGCCTCCGGCGGCCAGGATCGCGTAGTAGGCCGTCGGGAACTCCGTGGTGTTCGGTGCCATCAGGGCGACGCGGTCCCCCGGCCGCACGCCGAGCCGGGCGAGGGCGGCGCCTTGGGCGCGCGCCCGGTGCCACAACTCCGCGAAGCTGAGCCGCAGTTCACCTTCGACGAGGGCGGTGCGGTCCGGGTGGCGGCGGGCGGGTTCGGCGAGGATCGCGGCGAGGGACAGCGTTGCCATGGGGGGTGGTGCTCCGTTCCGTGCGGCGTTGCGGTGGTTCGGAATGCTGCTCGGCGGGGGCGCACCGGGCGGCGGTGCGCCCCGACGGCAGAGTCAGTCGCGCTCGACGAGGAGCGCGCTGCCCTGGCCCACGCCCACGCACATCGTGGCGAGGCCGCGTGTGGCGCCGGTGCGGCGCATGCGGTGCAGCAGCGTGGTGAGGATGCGGGCGCCCGAGCAGCCGAGGGGGTGGCCGAGCGCGATGGCGCCGCCGGAGGGGTTGACCAGCTCCGGGTCGAAGCCGAGGGCGTCGACGCAGGCGAGGGCCTGGGCGGCGAACGCCTCGTTGAACTCCGCCTCCTGGACGTCGGCGACGCTCCAGCCGAGGCGGTCGAGCGCCTTGCGGGTGGCGGGGACGGGCCCGAGGCCCATGACGTCCGGGTGCACACCCGCCGAGGCACCGGCGGCGTACCGTCCGAGGGACTCCAGGCCCAGGTCGTCGAGGGCCTCTTCGCTGACGAGCAGCAGCCCGGCGGCGCCGTCGTTCATCGGCGACGCGTTGCCCGCGGTGACGGAACCACCCTTGCGGAAGACCGGCTTCAGGCCGCTGAGCTTCTCGTACGAGGTGTCCTCGCGCACGCATTCGTCCGTGTCGACGAGCACGCCGTCGGGGCGGGTGACGGGGAGCAGTTCGTCGTCGAAGTGGCCGTTCTTGCGGGCGGCCGCGGCGCGCTGGTGGCTGCGGAGCGCGAAGGTGTCCTGGCGCTCGCGCGAGACGCCGTGGCGTTCGGCGACCTCCTCGGCGGTCTCGCCCATCGCGAGGACGCCATGCAGGTCCTTCATCCGCGGGTTGGTCAGCCGCCAGCCGAGGCGGGTGTCGGCGGTCTCCATGCGGTGCGGCAGCGCCTCGTCCGGGCGGGGCAGGACGAAGGGCGCGCGGCTCATCGACTCGGAACCACCCGCGAGGACGATGTCGGCCTCCCCCGCGGCGATGGTGCGCGCGGCGGTGGTGACGGCTTCGAGTCCCGAGGCGCAGAGCCGGTTGACGGTCGCGCCGGGCACCGTCTCCGGGAGGCCCGCGAGGAGGGCGGCCATGCGGGCGACGTTGCGGTTGTCCTCGCCCGCCTGGTTGGCGGCACCCCAGTAGATGTCGTCGATCCGCGCGGGGTCCAGTTGCGGGAGGTCGGCGAGGAGTCCGCGTACGACACCCGCGGCGAGGTCGTCGGGGCGGACGGTGGAGAGGGCGCCGCGGAGCTTGCCGATGGGGGTGCGGCGGGCGGCGGCGAAGTGGACGGTGCGCACGATACGGCTCCGGATCGTTGTGCGGGTCTCGCTGCGTGGGTCGCGGTGACGCCTGCAGGTAAATTAGCGCTGCTAGTTTTGGAGTCTATGCGGGAGGTGGGGGCTGTGGGAAGGGGCTCCGCCGCCGGGGCCCCGCGCCCCCGCCTCCTCCTACTGGCCGCGCCCCAGTTCCGCGAGGCGGGCGAGGGCGGGCAGCGCGTCCGACAGGGCACGACGCTCCTGCGGGGTCAGCTGCTCGACGAGCGGACGCAGGTGGCGTGAGCGGTCGGCGCGGCGGGAGCGGATGATCTCACGGCCCGCGTCGGTGATGTGGACCAGGACGGCGCGGCCGTCGGTCGGGTCGGGACGCCGCTCCAGCAGGCCGTCGCGCTCCAGACGCGTCACCAGCTGGGTGATGCCGGGCTGACTGACCTGCTCGGTCTTCGTCAGCTCGGTCAGCCGCCGCGGACTGCCGCCGAACGCGAGGGTGTCGAGCACCGAGAGGGTGGTGAACGGCAGCTTCTCGAGGACGGGGAGGCGGATGTAGAAGCGGTTGAAGTTCTCGATCGCCGCGGTGAAGGCCTCGACATCGAGAACGGCGCCGAGGTCACCGTGCGGATCGGCGGGGGCCGGGCCGTGGGCCTTCGCGCCGCTGGGGTCGCCGGGATCGCTGAGGTCGCTGGCGGCGCCTCGCAGGGCGGTGTGCAGTTCGTCGTTCGACATGTGGTCCACTCCAAGGATGCGTTGCCCGCTTATTTAAGCTTCTTATGTTGCCCCGGGGGGCGAGGGCGGCCTGTGGCGTGCGACATCTGTTCACGGTGGGTGAGGGCCCTTAAGCTGAGCGGCCTTCGCGTCATGGAGGGTCCCGTGAGCGGTCTCCGTACGGTCATCATCTGCCTTGTGGTCGCGTGCGCGGCGGTGCTGTCGCCGACCGCGATGGTGCCGCCCGCCGCGGCCGTGACGCCGGGCTGGTCGACGCTGCCCGTTCCGGCCGCGGCCCCTCCGGTCACCGTGTCCGACGTGGCCGCGCGCGGACCGGGTGAGGCGTGGGCGACGGGGTACGAGCACGCCGCCGATGGCCTGCGGCCGATGCTGTACCGCTGGGACGGCGGGGCGTGGAGCCGGGACACGTCCTTCCCCGGCGCCCAGGAGCCGGGCTGGCTGGGCGAGGTGCGGTTCGTCGGCGAGGAGGTGTGGATCTTCCGCCACCGTGCGGGGGCCGGGGAGATCCTGCGCCGGTCGGGGGGCCAGTGGAGTTCCGTCCCGTTGCCGCAGACCCTGTGGACGTACCAGGACTTCACCGCGGTGCCGGGCGCCGCCTGGGTGGTCGGGGAGGACGACAGCGGGCTGAAGGTGCTGCACTACGACGGCTCCCGCTGGACCACGCAGTCCGCCCCGGAGGGCGTGCACTTCCTGATGGGGATCACCGCGCGTACCGCCACCGAAGCCTGGGCCTGGGGAGACACCAGTACCGGGACCGCCGTCCTGCGGTGGGACGGCACCGCCTGGCGGGACGCGAAGGTGCCGCTGCCGTCGAACAGCAACGTCCAGACGCTGCTTGCCGAACCGTCGGGCCGGGTCACGATCGGCGGCAGCCAGTACACCGAGGGCATGACCCGCGCCTACCTGATGACGTGGAACGGACGTACCTGGCGCACCACTTACCCGCCGCTGGGTGACGCCTCCACCGAGGCCATGGTGCGCGGCCCGGACGGCGCGCTGTGGCTGCCGGTGCGCAGTGACCGCGCGTTCCAGTCGAAGTACGCCCGGGTGAACGGTGCCCGCACCACGTTCTCGTACGGGCCGGAGCGCCCGGGCGCGATCGACGTGAGACCGCGTGCGCTGGCGAGGGCCGGGTCCGCACTGCTGTCCTTCGGCACCGTCGAGATCTACGGCTCGAAACCGAACCTGATGAGCGAACGACGACTGGGAGGCTGACCCATGGCACGCAGCCCCATGGCACAGAGACCCATGGCACGCAGACTCGTCGCCGCGGCCCTCGCCGTCGCCCTGACCCTCCTCACCGCCATGACGTCGGCCGCGGCGGAGGCCGGGTCCGCGTCCTGGCAGCACGTTCCGGTTCCGGCGCAGGTGCGCCCCCAGGCGGGGCTGAACGACGCCGTGGCGTTCGGGCCGGACCGGGCGTGGGCCGTGGGCACCGACGCCGTCGGACGCGAGGCGCCGGGCTTCCCGCTGATGCTGCGCTGGGACGGAACCGCGTGGCAGCGCCAGGGCCTGCCCGGCGCCGGCCGGCAGGGAGAGCTGCTCTCCGTCGCCGCGACCTCACCGAGCGCGGCCTGGGCGGTCGGCCGCGACTCCACGGGCGGCGCGCGCCTGCTCCGCCTCGACGGCGACGCCTGGCACGAGGCACGGCCGCCGGGCGGGGTCGCGCTGACCAAGGTCGTCACCGGGGGCGGCGAGACCTGGTTGATCGGCTCGCGGGACGGCGCGCAGGTGCTGCTGCGCCGGGACGAGCGGGGCTGGCGGGACATGCCGGCGCCGCCGGGCGCGGTGTACGGCCTGCACATCAAGGCGGCCGACGACGTCTGGGCCGCGGGCGAGACCCACTCGGGCGCGGCCGTGTCGCATTGGGACGGGCAGACGTGGGAGCAGACGATCGTGTCCGGGTTCCCCCGGTCGGCGGTGGGCAGTGTGCTCGCGGTGTCGAAGACGGAGGTGTGGGCGGGTGGCACGGCCGGCTTTGTCGGCGGCCCGGTGGGCAAACCGATTCCACCCCTGCTGGTCCGCTGGGACGGGCAGACCTGGAGCCGCGTGACGGTGCCCACCGACTTCGGCGGGATCACCTCCCTGACGCCCCGCGCGTCCGGCGAGCTGGCCTGGGTCGCGGTGTCCCGCTCACAGAAACGCGACGTACCGGGCAGTTATCCGCCGATCGCGCCCGGGCCGGACTTCCTTTCCTGGGACGGGAGTTCCTTCACCGGCCACAGCGAACCCGCGGTGGCCGGTGAGGGCGAGTCCTCGGCGCTGCGGCTGGCGCCGGTGCCGGGCACGGGGACGGTGTGGTCGGTCGGCCGCGCGGAAGGCCCCGAGGGCACTTTCGCGCCGCGCATCCTGCGGTTCGGCTGAGACGGCCCCCGCCTCAGCTCCCCTCGCCGGGCGGTGTCCCGCAGCTCGGGCCACCCGGCCCGTCGAACTGCACGGAGCTGAAGAAGTCCTGGTACGTGGGGAAGAAGTTGCCCTTGCCCGTCGGGCCGGAGGAGGTCACGGCCGTACAGCCGGAGTAGTGGGCGTCGGACCAGAGGTAGATGGTGGAGGCCGTGCGGTTCCAGTCCGACTTGGCCCGGTCGTCCATGCCGAGCGCCGCGAGATCCGGGGTGTTCCCCCTGAGTTCGATCATGTCGCCGGTTCCGTCCAGGCCCGAGAACATGCAGTAGTAGCCCTGGGGGCATCGGTCGTACCCGTCGGCCGCGCGTGCCGTGGAGACCGGCAGCGCGGCGGCGGCCACGGCGGTCACCGCCACGAGCAGTGCGGAGAACTTCTGCCTCATTGACGCTCCTTCGCTCCTCGGCTGACATGCCGTGAACATCTGCGGATTCCCGGCACAGCCTGCCGAGCCGCTCGTCGTGCCGCGATCCCTCGAAGGAGGGAGCGTGCGGCAGTGAGCGGGGCGCGCGGAGGGCGCGGGACGGGCGCGCTACCCGCTCGCGGTGCCGAGAGCGACGCGCACGGCACCGCCGCGCGCGTCGACCCGGCAGGCCCAGTCCCCGGGAACGCGCAGCGGCCGGTTCGGGATCGCCTGCCGTCGGTGCCGCGCCCGGTACAGGGTCCTGCCGTCCTGGGTGACCACCAGCGTCGGACGCGCGAGAAACTCCGTCGTGCGCAGCGTGAACCCGTCGGCCCCGTCACCCGGTTCGTCCGGGGTCAGCCGGTTGGGGGCGATCCAGGCCAGCGGCGCGGTGACCCGCAGCGGGACCGACGCCGAGGGCCAGTCGCCGTCGGAGAGGTAGCGCCGCACCGCCGCGGAGGCGGCCGCGCCCTCCCAGGCCACCACACGTGCCGGTTCCGCGGCGTGCAGGACGTTGCCGACCGCGAAGACGCCGCGCTCGGCGGTGCGGAAGGCGCTGTCGACGGCCGGGCCGCGGGTTCCCGGGTCGAGCGGCAGGCCGCCGTGCCGGGCCAGTTCGTGGTCGGGCACGAAGTCGCCGGTGAAGACCACCGTGTCGCAGGCGATGTGCGCCGCCCTGCCGTCACGGTGCCGCAGCCGGACGCCCGACAGCCGGCCGTGCCCGAGGAGTTCGGTGACGGTGGCGTCCGTGAGCAGGGGGACACCGCGCAGCAGCCGGGCCCCGGCCGCGCGGCCCCGCGGTGCCTGGTGGTGGGGGTACTCCGTGACCAGCGCCGCGACCTCGACCCCGGCGCGCCGCAGCGTCTCCAGGGCGGTGAAGCTCACCGACTCCGCGCCGACGACGACGGCCCGGGTGCCGATCCGCTGCCGGTGGCCGTGCACCGCCCGCTGCACCTCGCCCGTGGTGAAGACGCCCGCGGGCCGCGTGCCGGGCACCAGGCGTGCGGCGCGCGGTCGTTCGCGGGCACCCGTGGCGAGGACGACGGCGCGGGCGGTGACCCGCTCCAGGCCGCGCGGGCTCGTGGTGTCCAGGGTGAGCGCGCCCGACCAGCCGGTGACGGTGACGCCGGTCCGCAGCACGGCCCCGGCGCCGACGGCCGCCGCCACGCAGCGCTCCGCGTACTGCGGCCCGGTCAGCCCGAGGCGGCCGAAGCCGCCGTGCGCGCAGTGCCGTGCGGCGCCGCCCGCCTGCTGGTCCCGGTCGACCACCTCGACCTCGCCCGCGCCCCCCGCCGCCAGCCCCGCGGCGGCGGCGAGGCCCGCCGGTCCCGCGCCCACGACCAGTACGTCGACCATGCGCTCACGTCTCATCCGGACACCGACTCCCCGCTCTGTTCGGACCGCTCACCGTGGTCGACCGCGCTTTGTGCGAAGAGCTCCCGTATTGCGGGCCCGCAGTGGAAGCCCTGGCAGCGTCCGCCGCCCGCCCGGGTGCGGCGCCGCAGCCCGTCCGGTGAGCCGGGCGGGACGGTTCCCGCGAGCGCGTCGCGGATCTCGCCGCGCGTCACCCGCTCGCAGTGGCAGACCACGGTGCCGTACGCGGGGTCGGCGGCGATGAGGTCCGCGCGCTGGTACGGCCTCGGGAAGGCCTCACCGAGGTTGGGCATGCGCACGGGCGGCAGCGCACCGGGTTCGGCGAGGTCGAGGCCCGTGGTGCCGAGGAGTTCGGTGACGTGGGCGGCGATGGCCAGGGACGCGGTGAGCCCGGTCGAGCGGATGCCGCCGACCGTGACGTACCGCTGTTCCTTGTGGGCGCGGACGCGGTAGTCGTCGTGCTCGGTGGCGGCGCGCAGTCCGGCGTAGACCGCGGTGACCTCCTCGTCGAGCAGTTCGGGCAGGATGCGCCGGCCCTTCTCGCGCAGCACGGCGATGCCCTCGGCGCTCGAAGCGGTGGCCGTCTTGTCGTGCGTCTCCTCGGCGGTGGGGCCGAGGAGGATGTTGCCGTACACGGTGGGGGCGACCAGGACTCCCTTGCCGAGTGCGGTGGGCACGGGCAGCAGGATGTGGGTGAGCAGGCCGCGGGCGAACTTGTCGAAGACGATGAGCTGGCCGCGGCGCGGGGTGACGGTGAAGTCGTCGTGGCCGAGCAGGCAGTCGACGGTGTCGGCGTGCAGGCCCGCCGCGTTGACGAGGTACCGGGTGCGCACGACGCCCCGGTCCGTCGTCAGCTCATGCCGCCCCTCGGTCTGTTCGACCTGTCGCACCCGGCAGTTGAGGTGCAGGTCGACGCCCGCGCGGACCGTCTGTGTGGCGTACGCGAGGGTCGTCGTCCAGGGGCAGACGATGCTCTCCCCCGGCACGTCGAGGGCGCCGCGTGCGCCGGGGCCGAGGTGCGGCTCGCGGGACCTGACCTCTTCGGGGCCGATGATCCGCGCCTGGTCGTAGCCGTTGGCGGCGGCCTTGGCCAACAGGGCCGGAAGTGCGGCTAGTTGCTCCTCGTCCCAGGCGATGAGGAGCGCGCCGACCGGTTCCACGGGGATGCCGGACTCGGCGGCGTACGCGGTGAGGAGCTGTCGGCCCTCGCGGACGAGGCGGGACTCCAAGGAGCCGGGCACGGCGTCGAAACCGGTGTGCAGGATCGCCGTGTTGGCCTTGGACGTGCCCTCTCCGACGTCGTTCGAGGCCTCCACCACGGCGACGCGCAAGCCCGGTCTGCGGGCCAGCTCGCGCGCGATGGCCGTGCCCACGACTCCGGCGCCGACCACGGTGACGTCGTACGTCGTGTCCGGCGTCGCCCCGCGCCTCGTGACCCGCCCGGCCCTCTCGGCGGCGCTCTCGACGACGTCCATGTGGGCGCTCATGAAGGCGTACGTTCCAGGAGAGCCGTCACGGCCGACCGGAAGCCGGCGAGGCGCTCGGCCGCCTCGTCCGCGCCGATCCGCGGTTCGTAGACGGCGGCGGGCCGCCACGCGGGGATCGCGTCGGTGAGCGCGAGGCCGGGATCGAGGCCGACGCGGGCGACGGCCGCGGCGCCGAGCGCGGTGGCGTCCGGCAACGCGGAGACCTCGACCGGCAGTTGGAGCAGGTCGGCCTGGGTCTGCATGAGCAGCGCCGAACGCGTCAGGCCACCGTCGACGCGCAAGCTCGTCAGGGGCTCGCCCAGGTCGGCCGCGACCGCGTCGGCGAGGGAGGTGACCTGCGCGGCGATGCCCTCGCACAGGGCGCGGACCAGGTGCCCGGCGGTGGTGTCGAGGCCGAGCCCGGTCAGCGAGCCGCGCAGGTCGCCGCGCCACCAGGGCGCCGCGAGTCCGGCCAGCGCGGGGACGAAGGTGACACCGCCCGCGTCCGGGACGGCGGAGCCGACGGGGTCGATGTCCTCGGCGCCGCCGATCACGCCGAGGTCGGTGAGCCAGCGGACGGCGGAGGCGACGGTGTAGACCTGCCCGTCGAGGCAGTAGCTGCTCTTCCCGTCGAGTCGCCAGGCGACGCAACTGACCAGCCCCGAGTCGCCGCGGCGGGGCCGGGCGCCGGTCTGGGCGAGCAGGAACGCCCCGGTTCCGTAGGTGCACTTGGCGCTGCCGGGCTCCGTGACGTCCTGGGCGAGCAGCGCGGCCTGCTGGTCGACGAGGAGCCCGGTGAGCGGGATCTCGGAGCCGAACGCGGTGGTGGTGCCGACGGGGCCCGCGGCGTCGACGACGGCGGGCAGGCGCTCCTCGGCGAGTCCGTAGAGGTCCAGGGCGCGCCGTGACCACGTGACGTCGTCGAGGTCGAGGAGCTGGGTGCGGCCCGCCGTCGCGGCGTCGGTGACGAAGGCGCCGGTGAGGCGGTGGACGAGCCAGGCGTCGCTGGTCGTGACCACGCCCTGCCGGGTGAGGTGGCGGCGTATCCACGCCATCTTGGGAGCGGCGAAGTACGGGTCGAGCGGAAGGCCGGTGAGCTGCTTCAACTCCTGTGCGTGCGGCGCCAGTTCGTCACAGACCGTGGTGGCTCGGCGGTCCTGCCAGACGAGGGCCCGGGTGAGCGGTTCCCCCGAGTGCGGGTCCCAGGCCAGGACCGTCTCGCCCTGGTTG
This sequence comes from Streptomyces huasconensis, assembly GCF_021028635.1. Taxonomy (NCBI): domain Bacteria; kingdom Bacillati; phylum Actinomycetota; class Actinomycetes; order Kitasatosporales; family Streptomycetaceae; genus Streptomyces; species Streptomyces huasconensis. The sequence continues at coordinate 7,435,396 of NZ_CP086119.1, read as the reverse complement.
GCGAGGCCGACGGCGGCCACCGGCTCCCCCGCGTCGGCCAGCGCCTGCCGGCCCGCGTCGAGGACGGAGGAGAGCAGCTCGGCGGGGTCGGCCTCCACCAGGCCACCGGGAAGGTAGCGGGGTCGCACGGCTGCCGCGCCCGAGCCGATCACGCCGCGCTCCGGGCAGACCACGAGGGCCTTCGTCCCGGAGGTGCCCTGGTCGACGGCGAGCACGGGGTGCCGCGCCGTGGGCCGCTCATAGCTGATCACCGCGGAAGACTGCTACAGGGGGACGGAGGGCGTCAAGGGAAGGGGACGGCAACGGTCGGCGACTGGACTGCAATGGGCCACCAAGTGGACGCTCTGCGCGCCGTGTTGACAAAAGCCGGTCACAAAAGATCCAAGAAGTGCCCTGGAACCGGAAGCCCCGGATCTACACTGACCGCCGAACGACGTCCACAACGCCCTTTGCCAAGCCGCCAGTTGCCCGCCCAGCCGCCTTCCTTCCCTCCCGACAGAGGACCCATGCCCAAGCCGTCAGGCCGCCCCGTGTACCACCCGGCGGGCCACGACGAACCGCTGCGCGCGGTGCTCCAGGACCTCAAGGCGGGTCGCTGGGTCTCCACGCGGAATCTGCTGACCGAGACGCCCGACTGGGGACTGTGGACGCAACGTACGCAGATCCTGGCGGCGGCCGTCGCCGGCTCCGACGTGGTGCACACCTGGCGCGCCGAGGAGCCGTACAGCACCTCCGCGGCCGTCCTGCACACCCGGGTCCTCGTGGAACGGGCCCTGCGCGCGCACCGGGCGGGGCACCGGCGGACCAACGACCTGTGGCGCGACGCCGTCGCCGCGTGCGCCGCCGCGTCGTCCCTGTCGCCGGAGGACCCGGTGCCGTGGATCTGCCTGCTCGCCCTGGCCCAGCTGGACGAGGGCCAGCGGTGGGACGAGCACCGGGTGGCGCCTCCCGAGCCGATGCTCTTCCCCGGCCCCTGGCAGCTGCTGGCCGAGGCCGACAAGCGGGACCCGGGCAACCGCGAGGCGTACCACCGGATGCTCCAGTTCGTGTACGGGCGCCGCTCCGGCGGGCCGCTCACCGAGGCGTATAACTTCGTGCAGTGGGCGGTGACCTCCGCGCCCGCCGGTTCGGCGCTGCACCTGCTGCCGTTGTACGTGCACGTCGAGCGTTACCGCAGGGAAGCGGGCAACGAACGCGCGCTGGACCTGCACTGGATCTCGGAGGACGCGACGCGGGGTGCGCTGCGCGCCCTCCAGCTGTGGTTCGACCACGCCCTGCCCACGGCGACCTCGCTCCTGGACCTCAACCACTTGGCGCACGCCCTGTGGGGCGCGCACCAATTCCACGACGCGTCACGGGTGTTCGAGGTCCTCGACCCCTTCTACACGGTCGTGCCGTGGACGTACCGCACCCACTCCCCCGGTGACGCGGACGCGGCGGCCGAACTCTTCGCCCAGGCCCGCTCCCGCTGCTTCGCCGCCTCCCGCGACACGCGCTAGGCGCGGCGGGGCCCCTTCCCGCTCCCCCGCTCTCCGCTCCCGCCCACCCCGCCCCCGGAGGTACCCCCCGTGTCCCGCACCACCTGGTCGTCGAGCACCCCGGCACCACGCCAGGACGAGGAACAGAAGCTCAGAGAACTCGGCTACCAGCCCGTCCTGGCCCGCCGCATGGGCGGGTTCGGCAACTTCGCCATCAGCTTCTCCGTGATCTCGATCCTCTCCGGCTGCATGACGCTGTACGGCTTCGGCATGAACACCGGCGGCCCCGCCGTCATGCTCTGGGGCTGGGCCGGAGTCGGGCTCTTCGTGCTCTGCGTGGGCCTCGCGCTCGCCGAGGTCACGAGCGCCTACCCCACGTCCGGGGCGCTCTACTACATGGCCGACCGGCTCGGCGGACGCCGCTGGGGCTGGTACACCGGGTGGCTGAACCTGCTCGGGCTGCTCGGCGCGATCGCGGGCATCGACTACGGCGCGGCGCTGTTCACCGGGGCGTTCCTGAACCTCCGGTTCGGCTTCGAGCCGACCCCGGAGAAGACCTTCCTGATCTTCCTGTGCATCCTGCTCGTGCACGCCCTGCTGAACCTGTTCAACGTCCGCCTGGTGAGTCTGCTCAACTCCATCAGCGTGTGGTGGCACCTGGCCGGGGTGGTCGTCATCGTCGGGGCGCTGGCGATCGTGCCGGACCACCACCAGTCGATCGGGGACGTCCTCAGCAGATACGAGAACGGCACCGGCTGGGACAACCCGCTCTACGTCACGGCGATCGGCCTGCTCCTCGCGCAGTACACGTTCTCCGGGTACGACGCGTCCGCCCACCTCTCCGAGGAGACCTCCAACGCCTCGGTGACCGCGGCGCGCGGCATCGTGCGCGCCATCTGGGCGTCGTGGATCGCCGGTTTCGTGCTGCTCGCCGGTCTCACCTTCGCGATCCAGGACTACGCGGGCACGCTCGGCACGGAGACCGGGGTGCCGCCCGCCCAGATCATGATCGACGCGCTCGGCGAGTCGGGGGCGACGGCGCTGCTGCTCATCGTGATCGTGGCCCAGCTGTTCTGCGGCAACGCCGAGACGGCCGCCGCGAGCCGGATGGTGTTCGCGTTCTCCCGCGACAACGCGCTGCCCGGCTCCGCGCTGTGGCGCAAGGTCAGCTCCCGCACCCAGGTCCCGGTGCCCGCGGTGTGGCTGTCGGTGGGCCTCGCCGCCGCGATCGCCCTGCCCTCGCTGTACTCGGCGACCGCGTACACCGCCGTGACCGCCATCAACGTCATCGGCATCACGCCCGCCTACGCCATCCCGATCTTCCTGCGCCTGCGCGCGGGCGACCGCTTCCGGCCGGGCCCGTGGAACCTGGGGCGCTGGAGCAGGCCCATCGGCTGGATCGCGGTGGTGTGGGTGGCGTTCGTGACGGTCCTGTTCTGCCTGCCGCAGGCCTCGCCGGTGACGGTCAGCTCGATGAACTACGCGTCGATCGCACTGGCCGTGGTGCTGGTCCTGGCCACGGTGTGGTGGTTCGTGGCGCGCCGCTCGTACAGCACCCCGCAGGCGTACGGCTCGGACCGCGAACAGGCCGAGGTCGCGGAGGGCATCGTCTAGCACACGGGACGGTCGTTCAGAACGCGGGACGGTCGTTGAGGATGCGCTGGAAGAGCCGGTGGTCGCGCCAGGCGCCGTTGATGTAGAGGGACTTCGGCGCGATCCCGTACTCGTGGAAGCCGCATTTGACGAGCACGCGCTGCGAGGCGGTGTTGTGGAGCAGGGTGCCGGCCTCGACGCGGTGCAGGCCGAGCCGGGTGTCGGCGACCTCGCAGACGTGCCGGGTGGCGGCGGAGGCGAGGCCCCTGCCGACCTGCCCCGCGTCGATCCAGTACCCGAGGATCGCGCTGCGGGCGGGGCCGAGCGCGATGTTCACCAGGGCGGCGTGGCCGACGACCTCGTCGCCCTCGACGAGCACCCAGTGCGCGCTCCGGCCCGCCACCCTCTCGTCCAGCTGCCCCCGGACCCGGTCCTCCTGGCCTTCGGTGGTGTAGAAGGCCTCGGGCCGGTCGGGGTCCCAGGGGGCGAGATGGGCGCGGTTGCGCCGGTAGGCGCGGGCGAGCGCCGCCGCGTCGTCGAGCGTGACGGGCCTCATCGAGACGTCCGCCGTGAGTGCTGTCTGTCCACCGATCATGCGAACCAGCGTACGAGAGACCGGTGGTGGCCGGTCAGCGGCCGCCCGCCACCCGCAGAACCGTGCCCGTGGTGTACGAGGCGTCGTCCGAGAGCAGCCACGAGACGGCCGCGGCGATCTCCTCGGGCCGGCCCGAGCGTCCCATCGGGATGCCGGGGGCGAGCTTCGCGGGACGCTCGGGGTCGGCGTGGAACTCGGTCCAGATGACGCCGGGGGCCACGGCGTTGACGCGGATGCCGTCCGCGGCGACCTCCTTGGCCAGGCCGACGGTCAGGGTGTCGACGGCGCCCTTGGCCGCCGCGTAGTGGACGTACTCGCCGGGCGCGCCGAGGGTCGCGGCGGCGGACGAGATGTTCACGACGGCCCCGCCGCCGTTCGCCTTCAGGTCCCGCACGGCGCGCCGGGCGCAGAGCAGATATCCGAGGACGTTCACCTCCAACGCCCGGCGCATCCCCTCGGCGTCGGCCTCGGCAAGGGGTCCCACGGGGCCGCTCACCCCGGCGTTGTTGACCAGTCCGGTGACCGCGCCCAGTTCCGCCGCGGCCGTGTCGAAAAGGCGGTCGACGTCCGTCTCGTCGGCGGTGTCGACCCGCACGGTGACGCAGCGCCGCCCGGCGGCGCGGACCGCCGCCGCGGCCTTCTCGGCGGCGGCCTCGTCCGAGCGGTAGCCGATCGCGACGTCGTGACCGTCCTCGGCGAGACGCGCGCCGACGGCGGCACCGATGCCGCGGCTGCCGCCGGTGACGACGGTGACGGGGCGGTGCTGCATGGGGTGGTCCTCCGGTTCAGTTCTGCTGGCTGATCTGATGGCTGACGTGCGGTCTTGTGGCCGGCTTGCGGCCTTGTGGCCGGCTTGCGGCCTTGCGGCGGCACCCCGCGGCAGGCCCTCTCGGGTCCCGGCCCCGCCCGGCCTACCGCCCCGCCACAGGAGCGACGGCGTCCTCCTCGGCGGCCGCCTCCGCGGGCAGGCTGTCCATGAAGGAGCTGACGGAGAAGACCGCGTTGCCGGGGCCCGCAGGGCCGTAACCGGGCGGCGAGGTCAGCCCGTTGGCCTCCATCGTCGCCCGGTAGGCCTCCAGGAGCCGCACGTGGTACTCCAGCGGAGCGCCCTGCGGGTTCGCCTTGCCCAGCGGCGTCGTGGGCTCCGGGCACCACGTCGTGAAGCGCGGCGTGATGCCGCGCGACATGAAGTACTGCAGCCCCTCCACGGTCGAGTCGATGGCCTCGTCGACCGTCTTGAAGCCGAACGGCTCCGCCATCTCCACGCCCGCCACGAAGTTCGGGATCACGTTGCGCGGCCCGAACACCTCGGCGGAGTCCAGGATGCGGCGGTGCCACTCGTCGCGGCCGACGTAGCGCTCCTTGCCGGGGCAGTACCGCTCGAAGAGGTACGGGTCCCACACCTCGTAATTGGGGTGGTAGATCCGTACGCCGTAGTCGTGGAAGCGCTGGACGTCCGCCTTGGGCAGGGCCTGGGCGACGACCTTGCCGATCCAGCGGCCGGGGAAGCGCTCCTCGATGGCCTTCGCGTACTGCCCGTAGAAGTCGGCCTCGTCCTTGCCGCCGATCTGCGAGGTGATGGCGCCGCCGGTGAGCGTGTAGGCGGTGGAGGACTTGTTCGTGTCGTACTTGTCGATGATGGCGAGGGCCTCCAGGACCTCCTCCACCGGCTTCACGCCCGTGTAGGGGCGGCCCGCCGCCTTGTGCTGGCGCCAGTTGTGGTTGATGTCGCAGTACTGGCACTCCTCCTTGGCGCCGAAGTACTGGCAGACCCGGAAGACCGTGAGGTAGATGAGGTAGCCCCATTGGATGGTGGGCGCCACCTCCATGACGGACTTGCCGTTCTCCAGCGTGTGCCGGTAGTAGTCCGGCATCGGCGGCAGGCCGACGTCGGAGATCCGCACGCCGTCGAGGTAGAGGCCGAGCACGCCGTGGTCGTCGGCGGCGACCCGGTAGGGCGAGGACGGGTTCACGCGGACCGAGACGACGGTGCGGCGCAGCTCGTAGGGGCCGCCGGTGAGGACGATCTCCTCCGGGGGGCGGCGCAGGGCGGCGGCGCCCAGCTCGGGGAGCGTGCCGTGGTCGAAGGAGAAGATGAAGTACGACTTCGGCTTGACCTCGCCGGAAGCCTCGTTGGCGGTATCGCTGAGTGCCGACTCGTCGAAGGCGATGCCGCCGCGCAGCAGGTCCTCCTTGATCACCGCTTCCCGTGGCACGTGCGGAAACCGCTCCATGAGCGATTCGACGAGTTCGGTACGGTTCTCGCTACGGCTTGGCATGGACCGGGCACCTCGGCTCCTGTTGGTCGATCTGTCCCGTCCACGCTAATACGCTCCCGATCCGTTCCGAATCCGGCTCCGGTCTCGGGACGCGCCCGCCGCGGGTCCCGGCTTCAGGTGGTGCGCCCTCGCGGGCCCCGCGGATCTCCCGGCGAGCGGTCAGGCGGCGGACCGCTCCCCGGCCGAGCGGCGCCGCAGGGCCGGTGTGGTCAGGGCCGGCGGGGTCCACACCCCGTCCGGCGGGTAGACGTCGGTACCGGGCGGCACGATGGCGTCGATCCGGTCGAGCGCCGCGTCGTCCAGCGCCACGGACGCGCCCTTGAGGGTGGCCCGCAGTTGCTCCATCGTGCGCGGGCCGATGATCACGGACGTGACGGCGGGGTGTGCGAGCGGGAAGGCGGTCGCCAGCTCGGGCAGGGTGCAGCCCAGGTCCTCGGCCACGGCGACGAGCTGCTCGACGGCCTCCAGCTTCGCGGCGGTGAGCGGCGCCGCGGGGTCGAAGCGGCCCGGGTGCAGGGTGGGGCGCCCGCTGCTGAGATCCATGGCCCGGCCCTTGCGGTAGCGGCCGGTGAGGAACCCCGAGGCCAGCGGGCTCCAGGTCAGCGTTCCCATGCCCAGACGCTGTGTGACGGGCAGCACATGTTTCTCCACGCCTCTGGCCAGCAGGGAGTAGGGCGGCTGCTCGGTGCGGAACCGGTGGAGTCCGCGCCGGTCGGCGACGTGGTGGGCCTCGACGATCTCGTCCGCGGGGAACGTGGAGCAGCCGAAGGCCCTGATCTTGCCCTGACGCACCAGGTCGGTGAGGGCGGAGAGCGTCTCCTCGATGTCGGTCGTGTGGTCGGGCCGGTGCACCTGGTACAGGTCGATCCACTCCGTCCCCAGCCGCCGCAGGCTGTCCTCCACGGCCCGGACGATCCAACGCCGGGAGTTTCCGCCCCGGTTGGGGCCCTCACCCATCGGGAAGTGGAACTTGGTCGCGAGCACGACGTCGTCACGGCGGCCCTTGAGCGCCTTGCCGACGACGGTCTCCGACTCGCCCGCGGAGTACATGTCCGCGGTGTCGACGAAGTTGATGCCCTCGTCCAGCGCGGCGTGGACGATTCGGGCGCAGTCGTCGTGGTCGGCGTTGCCGACGTGGCCGAACATCATGGTGCCCAGGCAGTAGGGGCTGACCTCCATACCGGTCCCGCCCAGAACGCGGTGGCGCATGCGACTCTCCTTGGCCGTGTCCCCCTTCGGGCCCACTCGGCTGCCGTGACCTTACGAGCTGGAGTGCGCTCCAGGGCAAGCGCGACCGGCGCCCGGGGCCAGGTGGTGCCGGGCGGCGCGATGGGGGGCACGGGCGAGGGTCAGCTCTTGGAACCGGAGAGGGCGACGCTCTGGACGAAGTGCCGCTGGAGGAAGACGTAGACCAGCAGCATGGGCAGGCTCGCGATGAGCGAACCGGCCATCATGATCGGGTAGTTGGTCTCGAACTGCCCCTTCAGGGAGGTCAGTCCGGCGCTGATCGGCATCGTCGCCGGGTCGGTGTTGACGACCAGGGGCCACAGCAGGTCGTTCCAGGACCACATGGCGGTGATGACGGCGAGGGCGGCGAGGGCGGGCCTGATCAGCGGCAGCATGATGGACCAGAAGATCCGGAAGGAGCCCGCGCCGTCGATGCGGGCGGCCTCCTCCAGCTCCTTGGGGAGCGTGAGGAAGAACTGGCGCAGCATGAAGGTGCCGAACGCGCTGAACATGCCGGGCAGGAACAGCGCCGGGGCGGAGTTCAGCAGGCCGAGCGCCTGGATGATGTCGTACTGCGGCAGCACGAGCAGGGAGCTCGGCACCATCAGGACGGACAGGAAGAGCGCGAACAGTACATTGCGGCCCCGGAAGCGCATGCGGGCGAAGGCGTAGGCGGCGAGGGAGCAGAACACCAGTTGGCCCAGGGTGCGGCCGACGGTGTTGAGCAGGCTGTTGGTCAGCATCTCGCGGAACGGCAGCGCGGTGAAGACCTTCTCGAAGCTCGCCGGGTTCCAGTCGTCGGGCAGGAAGGTCGGCGGCACGCGCGAGGTCTCGGCGAGTGTCTTGAGGGCGGTCAGCAGCTGCCACAGGAACGGGAAGACCATCACGAGCGCGCCCAGCGAGAGCACGGCGTGGGTGACGAGGGAACCGGCGCGTCCGCGGCGTGTCCGGGTGTCAGGCATAGTGCACCCACCTCTTCTGGAGCCGGAATTGCAGGTAGGTCAGCGCGGCGATGAGGAGCATGAGCAGAAAGGCGAGTGCGGCCGCGGCGCCCTGCGCGTTCTCGACGAAGGCCCATTTGTAGAAGAGGCCGACGACGGACTGCGTATCGCCGATCGCGGGATTCGTCTCGCCCATCATGATGTAGATCAGGTCGAAGGTCTGCAAGGAATTGATCATGCAGATCACGGAGGCGAAGAAGATGGTCGGGCTGAGGAGCGGGAGGGTGATGGTGAAGAACCTGCGCAGCGCTCCGGCGCCGTCGAGTTCCGCGGCTTCGTAGTAGTCCCGCGGAATTCCCTTGATGCCCGCCATGAAGATGACCAAGTAGTAGCCGGTGGTCGACCAGACCATCACCGTGCCGATGGCGAAGACGGCCGTGGACGGGTCGGAGACCCAGTAGTGCCGCTCGGCGCCGAACCGGCTCAGCACTTCGTTCAGGAGCCCGAAGTCGCCGTTGTAGAGCCAGTTCCAGACCAGTCCGACGGCGACGGGCAGCGTCACGAACGGCACGAAGTACAGGGCGCGGTAGACCGCGACGCCCCGCAGGCCGCGCCGGTTCAACAGGGCCGCGACGACGATCGCGACCGGCAGCGCGGTGAGCCCGATGAGGCTGTAGATCAGCGTGTTGCCGAGCGCCTGCCACACGGTGACGTCCCGCACGACCCGGACGTAGTTGTCGGTGCCGATGAACGTGTGGCCGCCGAAGGCGCCGAACTCGGTGAAGCTGAAGTAGAAGGTCTGGAGCAGCGGCCAGAAGTAGAAGACGGCGAAACCGAGGCCGAGCGGCGCGATGAAGAGGTAGGCGGCGCGCTGACCGCGGGACGTGGCGGGCGCGGCGGCGCCGCGCCGCTCTCTCGCCTTCGCGGCCGCCGTGGCGGGAAAGACACTCATGAGGCGCGTTCCTCCTTCAGGGCCCGGTCCATCTGCTCGCCCAGCGTCCGGGCGGCGCTCTCGATGCCGCCCTTTCCGCTGAACGCGGCGCCGAGCAGCGGGTATTGGAGGTTCTCCCAGACGGGGGTGTTCTCGGAACTCGGGTACGGGACGGCGTACTCCTGCATCTCGATGAAGTGCTTCAGGTCGAATTCGGGCATCGACGTGAGCCAGGCGTCCTGCGTCCCCTGGTAACTGGAGATGGTGGCGCCCGCCTTCGCCTGGATCTCGGCGGCCTCGCGTCCCGCCATGAAGTGCACGAATTTCCAGGCCGCTTCCTTTCTGCGGCTCTTGGCGGAGATGACGTTCGCCAGGCCGTGGATGATGGTGGCCCTGCGGCGCCCGCGGGGCAGGACCGCGATGCCGCCGTGGTCCTTGATCGCGGGCACGGCGTACATCTGCCCGGACACCGCGGAGACGTCGTAGTTCATGGCGACCTTCTCCGACCAGTAGCGCACGCGCCCGATGGACTCGACCATCGCGCTCTGCGGCGGCGACCAGCCCCGGTCGACCATGTCGGTGAGGAAGCGCAGGCCGTCGATGGACCGCTCGTCCCCGAAGCCGGAGCGGCCGTCCTCCAGGACGTGGCCGCCCGCGCCGCAGATGGCCGGGTAGATCTTGAACTGCCGGTGCATCTCGGCGGCGAAGCCGTGCACGCGCTGGCGCGGGTCGGTGAGTTCGGCCGCCGCGTGCCGTACGTCGTCCCACGTCCACGTCTGGTCCGGGTAGGGGATGCCGGCCTTGTCGAAGAGCGCCTTGTTGTACCAGAGCCCGATGGTGTCGAAGTCCTTCGGCAGGCCGTACTGCGTGCCGCGATAGGCGTACAGCTTCACCAGGGCGTCCGGGTGGCGGTCGACGGGTGTGGCGTCGGCCTTGATGTGCCCGGAGAGCGGTTCCAGGACGCCGTTCGCCGCGTACAGCTGGAAGTTGACGGCGTTCATCCAGAAGACGTCGGGGGCGGTGCCGCCGCGCATCGACGTCTTGAGGGTGGTCCAGTAACTCGCCCAGGGCGTGAGTTCGATCCGCACGGAGATTTTCGGGTGCTCCTTCTCGAACGCCGCGATGATCTTCTCCATGCCCGGTACCTGCGCCGGGTCCCACATCCCGTACGAGAGCGTGGTCCCGCCCCCGCCGTCCGCGCCGCCGCCCCCGCCGGAGCAGGCGGCGACCATCGGGGCGGTGAGCGCCCCGCCGAGCAGAGTCCTTCTGCGCATACGTGCCTCCCAGGAAGCCGTCGGGCGCCGGCCGGGCCGCCGCGGGCGCGCGAACAGGCGCCCCGCGGTGCCGCTACGGCGCCGTGTCCGCGAGCAGTTCCTCCTCCACCTGATCGAGCGCCTTGCGTACGGTGCCGAGGGCGACGCCCCGCTCGCCGAGCCGGCTCAGCGCGGGGCGCGGGGCGTTCGGGACGTTCGGGGCGTGTGGGGTCACAGGGCGCAGCCGTTCTTCGAGCAGCGGCGCCAGATGCCGGCCGGCGGGGGTGGCCTCGTCGGTGAGCACGGTCGGTTCCGGGCCGACGGCGAGGGGGCGGGCCACGACGCCCGGGGCGGGCCGACCGGCGCTGGCGGTGACGGCGGCGATGGCGGCCAGCGCGTCCGGGTCGGCGGCGTCCGCGGCGCGGGTAGGCGCGGTCACCTCGGACTCCCCGGCACGCCGGGCGCCCGGCCCGCGCAGGGCCGTGTGCGCGGTGCTGATGCCGAGCAGCGGCAGCATGCCGAGTTCTCCCGTGGGGGTGGCGGCACCCTGCCGGTGCTCGGCAAGGACCGCGAGGTGCACGTCGTGTCCCCGCGTGCCGTCGGAGAGCAGCCGCCCCAGGTCGACGCCGGACCACTCGGGCACCACGACGGAGGTGACGGCGCCCCATCGCGGCACAGCGGCGCCGAGGAGTAGCCCCCTCTTGTGCAGACCGATGCCGACGCCGAGGCCCCGCTCGGTCGGTTCGTCCACGGCGGCTTCGACAATGGGCCCGGAGAGGCCGGTGCCCACGGCGCGTCCCGCGAGGCTCTGATGGCTGCGGCGGTGCGGGGCGCGCAGGGCGGCGGTGGTGTCGAGCCGCCGCAGCGCGACCAGACCGTGCCCCCGCGCCGCATTCCGCACCAGTGCTTCACCTCGGTCCCGCGCCGGGCCGGCCCAGTCCGCGGCCCGGTGTCCTGCCGGCCCGCTGAATTCGGTAGGACACTTCCATATCCGCCCCGGCCCGGGAACCCCTTCGACGGCGCCTCTCGGCGGCAGGGGTACGACGTTGAGCCCGGTGGCGCGTCACGGCCACCGGGCTCCGTCACCGCCGCGAGAGGCGGCGCTAGTCGACGTACGACTCCAGCGTGCCGCGGCGCCGCACGTCGAGCGTCGCGCAGTGGAACGAGCCGCCGAACGGCGCGTAGTGCAGCAGGTCGCACGGGATCGGCTCGAAGCCCCAGGATTCCAGGGCCCGCAGCATGCCGGTGTGGTGCCGCTCGGCGATCACCCGCTTCTCGTCGAGCATCAGCACGTTCATGCTGAGCCATTTGCCGCACATCGACGTCATCTTGAGCAGGCGCTCGTCGATCGGATCGGGTTCCGGGGCGACCAGGACGTCCCACGAACGCAGCACGTCGGGCAGCCGGTCCACGTCGATGTACTCGGGGTTGACCAGGACCTTGCCGGGAGCGAGCAGGACGAACGTCGTGTCGATGTGCATGGGTGTGCGGCAGCGGCTCTCGATCTCGTGGATGCGATAGCCGGGCCCGAGATGGCGGCGCAGCCATTCGATGCCCATCCCGTTGGTGACGTTGCTCCGCGTCACGAACAGATCGCGGCCCGCCCGCACGAAATCCGCCGCGTCGAATACCGGCTCGAACTCCGTGAGGATGTAGCGCATCGGCTCGCCGTCCTTGGGCGGCCTGAAGTCCTTCTCGTACAGCGCGTCGGTGAGCTGGGGCTTCGGCGCCGCCGTCCAGCGGGCGCCGCGCCGGAAATAGTCCTTGAGGAGCGTGCGATAGGAGTGGGTCTCGAAATACCGGCACGGCCACGCCATGGGCGTCTCGATGATCTCGTCGCCGATGACGAGCATGCCGTCGCGCGGACAGGAATTGCAGAACCCGCGGGAGGACCAGTCGGGGGTGGCGAACCGCTGCTTGTAGTCCACCGCGTCCGGCCGGGTGACCGTGACGTCGAGAGACTCCAGGAGGGCGACGAACCCGTCCAGTTCCTCCTGCGCGGGCTCGATCAGCCGGCGCGGATATTCGAAGCCGGCGGCGAGTCCCTGGAGCCGGGCCGCCCACGGCGGGATGTTGCAGGCCACCACGGAATGACTGGAGGGAATCGTCGCGCCGTCGAGGCGCCCGACGATCACTTCCTCCAGCGGGTCCCACTCATTGTGCGAATTGACCGGTGACACGAGAGTTTCCCCGACGGTCACCCCTGCCGGAATTCCAGGCTTTTGCGCTACGCCCATGTTCACCGCTTCCGCTCGCAGAAAACAAACGTCTCACCGAACTCAACGCTTTACCACAGGTGGCGCGCCCGTCGTCGTACCCCGTGCGCACGGACACACGCTTCGGGCATCGGCCTTCGGGCATCGGCGCGGGAGGAGTTCCCGCGCCGCGTCGAGTACCGGCTTCCGCGACATTCATGCCACCGCCGTGGCGGCCGCCACGCGTGGCCGGTTCGTGAAGATCCAGGTGGGGGTATGCGCACCCGTCCCGCACAGATGCGGCAGGATGACGTCCGCGCCCGGCCGGAGCCCCGCACCGGGCGCGACCGAACTCCCGGAACCAAGCAGGTATCACAAGGTGACGACACATCACATACGCCGCGTGCAGGCGCCCTCACTCCGTACGACAGGGGTGAACCGATGACCAGTGCGCTCACACTGCACGACTGGATGGTGGCCGGGATCGCGGTGGTCGCCGGCATCGCGGCCGGGCTGCTGCTGCGCGCCCTGCTGCGCTGGCTGGGCGAGCGGGCGAGCCGGACCCGGTGGAGCGGCGACGACGTCATCGTCGACGCGCTGCGCACGCTGGTCCCCTGCGCGGCCATCACCGCGGGCCTCGCCGCCGCGGCGGGCGCACTGCCGCTGACCCCGCGCACCGGCCGCAACGTCACGATGACGCTGACGGCCCTGTTGATCCTCGCGGCGACGCTGACGGCGGCGCGGGTCGTCACCGGCCTCGTCCGCTCCGTGGCGCAGTCGCGCTCCGGGGTGGCGGGCTCGGCCACCATCTTCGTGAACATCACGCGGGTCGTCGTGCTCGCCATGGGGTTCCTCGTCGTCCTGCAGACCCTCGGCATCTCCATCGCCCCGCTGCTGACCGCGCTCGGCGTCGGCGGTCTCGCGGTCGCCCTCGCGCTCCAGGACACCCTCGCCAACCTCTTCGCGGGCGTCCACATCCTCGCGGCGAAGACCGTGCAGCCCGGCGACTACATCCAGCTGAGCAGCGGCGAGGAGGGGTATGTGGTCGACATCAACTGGCGCAACACCGTCGTCCGCTCGCTCTCCAACAACCTCGTGATCATCCCGAACGCCCAGCTGGCGAGCACCAACATGACCAACTTCAGCCGCCCCGAGCAGGAGCTGTCGATCACGGTGCAGGTCGGGGTGAGCTACGACAGCGACCTGGAGCAGGTCGAGCGGGTCACGGCCGAGGTCGTGGACGAGGTGATGAAGGAGATCACCGGCGCGGTCCCCGATCACGAGGCGGCGATCCGCTTCCACACGTTCGGGGACTCGCGGATCAGCTTCACGGTGATCCTCGGCGTCGGCGAGTTCAGCGACCAGTACCGCATCAAGCACGAGTTCATCAAGCGCCTGCACCAGCGCTACCGCGCCGAGGGCATCCGGGTCCCCGCCCCGGCCCGCACGGTCACCGTCCAGCAGGGCGAACTGCCGCCGCCGCTCGGCATCCCGCATCAGCGCGACATCTCCATGCCGCCGCGGGTCCACTGAGCGCCGTACACATGCTCCGCCGACCGCTCCGAAGACCACCGCTCCGAAGACCGCCGCTCCGACGACTGCTCCGAGTGGCGGCCGGCGGAAGGCCATGATCCACTCGCGGGCATGGGGCACGACCACGGCCCGTCCTCCGCGGCGACGGGCGGCACGCTCAGCGGGACCTACCGGAAGCGGCTGCTGTGGACCATCTGCATCAGCGGCTCCATCACCGTCATCCAGGTGGTCGGCGCGCTGCTGTCCGGCAGCCTCGCGCTCCTCGCCGACGCCGCGCACAGCCTGACCGACGCGGTCGGCGTCTTTCTCGCCCTCGGGGCCATCACCCTCGCCCAGCGGGCGCCGACGCCGCGGCGCACGTTCGGCTTCTACCGGGTGGAGATCTTCTCGGCGGTCCTGAACGCGCTGCTCCTCGTCGCCATCTTCGTCTGGGTCCTGTGGTCGGCGATCGGCCGCCTCAGCGAGCCGGTGGAGGTCCAGGGCGGCCTGATGTTCGCGGTCGCGGTCGGCGGGCTGATCGCCAACCTCGTGGGGCTGTGGCTGCTGCGGGACGCAAAGGACAAGAGCCTCAACCTGCGCGGCGCCTACCTGGAGGTTCTTGGGGACGCGCTCGGCTCGGTCGCCGTGATCGTGGGCGGCCTGATCATCCTGCTGACGGGGTGGCAGGCCGCCGACCCGATCGCCTCCCTCGTCATCGGCGTGCTGATCGTGCCGCGCGCGTACGGGCTCCTGCGGGACTCCGTCCACGTCCTGCTGGAGGCCACCCCGCAGGACGTCGACCTCGGCGAGGTCCGGCGTCATCTCCTGGCACAACCGGGCGTCGTCGCCGTGCACGACCTGCACGGCTGGACCGTGACGTCGGGCATGCCGGTGCTCACCGCGCACGTGGTGGTCACGGACGAGGCCCTCGCGGCCGGATACGGCGCTCTGCTCACCCGGCTTCAGCAGTGCGTCGCCGGCCACTTCGACGTGGCGCACTCGACGCTGCAACTGGAGCCACGGGCGCACGGCGAGGTCGGCGGGGCGCTGCACGTGTGACGCGACGACGCGCGGGCGGCGTCCCGCCATGACCGTGCGTCACGTCGGGTCGGCCCAGGGTGCATCCACTCCGTGGCGATCCTGTGCATCTTTGCGGGCAGCGCCATGGAAGCCGGACGAGACCTCCCATCTCACCGGGGAGCGTCCGACGACGGCGTGATAGCACAGGGTGATCAGATCCGAAGGAGACGACGACACCATGGGCATCTTCAGCCGTCGCCAGACCGCCACGCTCGACCCGGCGCGGGCCGGGGGCCGCGGTACGCCCTTTGCGGCGGCCGGTGATGCCGGGCTCGACCCGGCGCTGCGCGCGCTGACCGGGCAGTGGACCATCGACCGCCCGCACAGCCGCATCGGGTTCTCCGTGCGGCACGCGATGGTCACGACCGTGCGGGGTGCCTTCAGCGACTACGACAGCGCGCTGTACTTCGACGGCGCCCGGCCCGAGGCCTCGCGGGCCGAGATCACCATCCGGGTCGCCGGCGTCGACACGGGCGTGGAGCAGCGGGACGCGCACCTCTTGGGCCGCGACTTCTTCGACGCGAGCCGCTACCCGGAGATGGTGTTCCGCAGCACCTCCACGGCCCATGAGGGCGGGGAGACCTTCCGCATGGCGGGGGACCTCACCATCCGGGACATCACCCGTCCCGTCGAACTGCAACTCGACTACCTGGGGTCGGTCGTGGACCCGTTCGGATATGAACGGGCCGGCTTCGACGGCACCACCACCATCGACCGCACGGCGTGGGGCCTGGTCTACAACCAGCGTCTGGAGGCGGGCGGCACGATGGTGAGCGAGAAGGTCCGGTTGCAGTTCGACATCTCGGCGATCCGGACGGCGCCGCTGGCGTAACCCGTCCCCGTACGCACAAAAGGCCGGGCCACGGGACGTGTCCCCGTGGCCCGGCCTCATGACGACACCCTGGGGGCCGTCAGGGATGGAGGGCGCGCGTCACGGGGCGAGCCGGTACGCGTTGGTGATCGTCTCGGTCATGGTGTTGCCGGACGTGTCCTTCAGGTACACGCGGTACGCCACGGCCTTGGCCGTCGCCGGGTGCCGGACGGTCGCCGTGCGCGCCCCCTTGGTGTCGGTCGTGACGGGGGCCGGCTTCCAGGTGCTGCCGCCGTCGTAGGAGACCTTGACGGTCAGCTCGGCGATCTTGCCGGGGCCGGCCGCCGCGCCCGCCACCTTCAGCGGCACCGTCAGCGTGCTGCCCGCCGGGGCCGTGCCGTTCAGCGCGAGCTTCGGCGCGAGCCGGACGGTGGACAGCGGCAGCTCGGTGGGCTCCTCCTCGGGGGTCTTCCCGGACGTGAACGTCCAGGCCGCGGCCACCTTCGTGCTGGTCGTGGCGACCTTCGCCGCGCGGGTGGCCTCCATGGTCAGCCGGTACGGGGCCGAGGCGGCCGGGAGTTCGGCGTTCACCGCGCCCGGGCCGCCCTCGGCGAGGGTACGGCCGCCCGACTCCAGCCGGGTGAAGCCGCCGGTCGTCGCCGAGCCGCCCGCGTGCCCCGCACCGTCGCTGAACAGCTCGATGTAGGCGTCCATGGCGTTGCCCGCGCGGCGCGCGCCCTGCCGGTCGTCGGCCTTGAGGTCAGGGCCGACGACGCCGGTGTTGAAGTTCAGCGTGTAGCGCTTGCCCGCCTTGTACGCCACGTCACCGGAGTAGTAGTTGACGGCCGCCACCCCCGCGTCGTCGAGCTGCTCCATGGACCAGCTCCAGCGCAGGTCCTTGGTGTTGACGTAGCTCGTGCCGGAGGCCGGCAGCTTCAGCCCGGTCACCGGCACCAGGGGCGGGTTGTAGCCGTTCTTGCCGACGGGCGTGGCGGAGAGCGTGCCCTTGCGCTGCGCGACGGAGGCTCCGACGCCGTACTTGACCTCGGCCAGCTCGGCCTTGGTGGCGGCGTGCTTCAGGCCCGAGAACCAGTTGCCGGTGCGGCTGAAGGCCAGCCGGTAGTCGACCTTCTTCGCCGCCGTGCCCGAGGCCTTCCAGTGGCCGTTGTACTGCGCGTTCAGGGTGGGCGAGTCCGGGCCGATGCCGAGGGTGCGAAGGGCGGTGCCGTCGCTGAGGCTCCAGCTGCTGGCGATACCGAGGGTCGTGTCGTCGTAGCTGATGTTCGACTCCGTGTGCCGCGCGCCGGCGTCCGGGGGCGTGACGGCGACCGGCTTGGCCTTGCGGGAGTCCAGCGTGACCGTCGCCTTGGCGCCGACCTTCAGCTTCGGCTGGACGAAGACCGCGAAACTCTTGGTCGGACCGTACACGGCGCTCTCCACGGCGTACGTGCCCTTCGGCACCCGCACGGTGACCGGGCCCTCGCGGAAGGGGACCTCGATCTTCCGCTGCGCGCCGTCGGTGAGCATGGTGGTGTAGTTGGACGAGGCCTTGCCGTTGATGTCGAGGTGCTTCAGCGTCAGGTCGTACGACTCCACCTCCCGGTCGACGACGAGGCCGGTGCGCACCTCCTGGCCGTCTCCCGCGGCCAGGAGGGTTCCGCCGTAGACGCCATCGGCCGTACCGGTCTTGGTGTCGGCGGTGACGGTCGTCTTGGCGGTGCCGCCCGCGGGGACGGTGAGCCGGCTGTCCTTGACGGTGAACATGCCCGCCGGGCCCGGGCGGCCCTTCGGGTCCACGGAGTCGGTGGAGAGCGTGAGGGTGACGGGCTTGGTGCCGAGGTTGCGGTAGGTGACGGTCTTGGCGACCGGCTTGTCGTCGGTGTGCGGCCAGGCCTGCGTGCCGAAGGCGACCGTGCCGGGCTCGGGGACGACGGACGCGGTGACGGCGCGCGTCAGGTCGACGCGGCCCGCGCCCTGCTGCTGCGGGTTGAGCGCCGGGTTCGGCGTGGTGGAGCCGGTCAGCGCCGCCTTGAGCCGCGGGCCGGTCCACTTGGGGCGCTGCTGGAGGAGCAGGGCGGCGGAACCGGCCACGTGCGGGGTCGCCATCGAGGTGCCCGACATGGCGACATAGCCGTCGCTGCCGGGGTCGCCCGGGTCGTCGGACGTCAGCGTGGAGCGCGCGGCCGTGATGTCGTCGCCGGGCGCGGTGAGGTCCGGCTTGGTGACCCCGTCGGCCTGCGGGCCGCGGCTGGAGGTCTCCGCGATGCCGTCCTGCTTGTCGACGGAGCCGACGGTCAGGGCGGCGGGGGCGCTGCCGGGTGAGTTCAGCGTGCCGTACGCGGGGCCGTCGTTGCCCGCGGCGATGACGAAGAGGGCCTTGCCGGAGAGGCGCGCGACGGCCGCCTCCATCGCGTCGGTGCCCGGTGAGTCGAGGCTGCCGAGGCTGAGGTTGACGACCTTCGCGCCGTTGTCGACCGCCCACTGCATGCCGGCGGTGATGCTGGACTCGGTACCGGTCCCCTCCACTTCGGAGATGACCTTGCCGTCCAGGAGCTGTACGTCGGGCGCCACGCCCTTGTACTTGCCGCCCGACTTGGCCCCGGAGCCCGCGAGGGTCGAGGCGACGTGCGTGCCGTGGCCCATGCGGTCCTTGGCGTCGGGCGCGGACTCGGTGAAGTTCTTCTCGGCGACCTCGACGTTCTTGAGGTCGGGGTGCGTCTGGTCGACTCCGGTGTCCAGGACGGCGACCTTGACGCCCTTGCCGGTGTAGCCGGCCTTCCACATGGTGGGGGCGCCGATCTGCGGCACGCTCTTGTCGAGGGCGGGGCGCACCTTGGCGTCCAGCCACACGTGCGCGAGGGCGGGAGCCGCGGTGGTGCGCGCGTTCGTACGGCCGCCCGTCCCACCGGTGATCTTCGACCAGAGGCCCTCCGCGCCGGACTTGGGCGCGGCGAACGCCTCACCGCCGATCGCGGGCAGCGCGCGGCGGTCGCGGGCGAGGCCCTTGAACGTGTCACCGGCACGGCCGTCGGTGCGGATGCCCTGCCGGTACTCGACGATCAGCGGCAGCGAGGTGCGGTGGGCGTCGTCGTACTTGTCCCTGACGAGCCGCGTGACGTCGAAGAGGCGCCGGTCCAGCGTGCCCGCGCCGATCAACGGCTGGGCGTCCTGCGGGATGACGTACGTGTGCCCCGCCTCGCGCCGCACCGCGATCGCGACGTCCTCGCGGCCCTCGCCGCGGATCAGCCGGACGACCTGTTTGCCGCCCGCCCGGACGACCACACGGTCGCCGGTGACCAGCGTGACGGTCGCCGTCTTCCCGCCCCGCGCCCCCTGACCGGCCTTGGTCCCGCCGCCGGTCCGCGTGTCCGCGGTGCGGTCCGGCCGTGTCCCGGAGTCGGCCGAGGCCACCCCCGCGACCAGCGCGCCGGACACCACGGCGGCTATCGCCGCCGCCCCCACCCTTGATATGCCTGCCACCCGATATGCCTGTCCTTTGAGCGTACTTGCTGTGGTCGCCCGTAACACGCGATCTTGGGGGTGTTCGGTTCTCGGGGGCCGGAAGAAGTTCCCGGTACCGGCGTACCCGGCGCGGGACCGGCCGTCGGCTACCGCCGCGGCACCACGATGAACGCCGTGCCCTCGGCCAGGTCGACGCGGGAGCGGGGCGGCGCGCCGTCGCTCTCGTCGTCCCGCCGCAGCAGTTCGACGCGCCGCTGCTCCAGCTCCACCGTCTTGTTTCCGTTCACGACCGCCGTGAACTCGTCGAAGGCGATGTTCGACAACGACCGCCCCGTGCGCCTGCGCAGCCACGGGAGCAGGCCCAGCCCCGTGAACCATCGCCACACGCTCTCCACGACGGCGAACAAGGCCAGCGCACAGGCGAAGGCGGGGAAGGACATGAGCCAGACCGTCATGGTGACCACTGTTCCGGGTCCGCGGCGCGCGGGGATCAGACTCACGTACGACCCGCTTCCCCCGTACGGCGGAGGCGCGCCGCACGCGACTCCACCACGCGGACCACCCCCGCATCTCGCGCCCGGCGGCCAACTCCCCCTAACATATGTGGACTTGGCGGCCGGGAAGGGCCGTCGGAGAAGGGCGGGGGCCGTGGAGCCGACACTCGCGCATGTGGTCCTGATCGCCTTGCTCTGCTGGTTGGTCCACGCGCTGTTCGTCTGGACGCGGGACGCCGCGCATCGGCGGGGCCTGCCGCCACCGTCACTCGCGCCGGCCCAACTGGAGGCGTGCCAGGGGCAGGCTTTCCGCGAGATCTGCCGCCGGGCCGCGAACCCGGGAATTCGCGTGGAGATGACGGACTACTTCACCGCGCAGGGATGGAACCGCGCCGACGTCATGCGCATCCTGGCGGAGCCGCTCAAGCACAAGCTGATCAGGGTCAAGGGCTTGCGGTTCGGCGGGTACTGCGTGACGCGCAAGGGATGGGCCGACTACGAGAGCAAATTCATCTGGACGGGAGGCGAAGGGGTGCACATCTCCTCCACATCGGGCGGTTTCGTCGTGGCGAACGTCAACAGCCCGCACGCGATGGCCCATGGCGGCTACGGCAACCGGCCCGACGCGGCCGACATCCCTCACCAGCGGCTGACCGCGGCCCTCCGCGCGGACGCGGACTCCGCGCGCCCCGAAGAGGCGGTACGCGCGCGGGAGTACGCCGACGACCTGGCCTCGGCCGTCGACGCGCAGGACGCCGACAGGACGGCCCGCGTGCTCGGCAGGATCAACACCCTTCTGGCCACGGCCACCGCCGCCTTCACCCTCACCCGCGAACTGCTGCCGCCCGGCTCGTAGCAGCTCCCCTCCGTCGCCGCCGGCCCCGGCTCAGTGGAAGCAGAGGCAGAACGGGTGGCCGGCCGGGTCCGCGTAGACCCGCCAGTTGGCCCCCGGGCGGATCTGGTCCGTCCGCTCCAGCACGGTCGCGCCGAGGGCAAGCGCCCGCTTCTCCTCGCCGTCGAGGTCGTCCACGTCGAAGTCCAGGTGGAGTTGTTGCGGGTGGCCCTGGCCGGGCCACTCGGGCGGCCGGTAGCCGTCCACTCGCTGGCAGGCCAGCGGTGTCCCCTCGAAGCCGTGCACCTCGACCCAGTCGTCGTCCCCGGGGTCGGCGACCACCCGGCCGCCGAGCAGCTCCGCGTAGAACTCGGCGAGCCGTACCGGGTCGGCGCAGTCCAGCGCGACCGCCTGCAGTTTCCGGATCACTTCCGTCACCCCTCACTCTTCGGTCGCTTGCGCGACTCCCGTATCGGTAACGGAGGGGACGTACCCAACCCCGCGGCGGGCATGCCGGCTCAATCGACGAGGCGCGCCTCATGACGAGGGCGGAAGCGTGCCCGTGGCCGTACCATCGGCCTTCGCGGCGTCGGCGACGGCTTCGGCGGCCGCCTCCGCGGCCTGCGCCGTGTCGTCGGCGGCCCGGGCGGCCATGTCGTCGTCGGCGGGCTTCTCGCGGGTGGCCGGTGACCGGGGCAGGTCCTCGGCGAAGGCGCGGCCCACCCCCTGGAGGGCCGTGGTGATCTCGCTGGGGATCACCCAGAAGTTGTTCCCGGAACCCTTCGCCAGCTCGGGCAGGGCCTGAAGGTACTGGTAGGCGAGCAGTTTCGGGTCGGGGTCGTTGCGGTGCACCGCCTGGAACACCTCGTCGATGGCCCGCGACTGGCCCTCGGCCTGGAGGATGGCGGCGGTGCGGTTGCCCTCGGCGCGCAGGACAGCGGCCTGCTTGTCGCCCTCGGCGGTGAGGATCTGCGACTGGCGCTGCCCCTCGGCCCCGAGGATCGCGGCCCGCTTGTCCCGTTCGGCCCGCATCTGCTTCTGCATCGCGTCCTTGATGGTCTGCGGCGGGTCGATGGCCTTGATCTCCACCCGGTTGACCCGCAGCCCCCACTTGCCGGTGGCTTCGTCCAGCACGCCGCGGAGCTGGCTGTTGATGGTGTCCCGCGAGGTGAGCGTCTTCTCCAGGTCCATGGAGCCCACGACGTTGCGCAAGGTGGTGACGGTCAGCTGTTCGACGGCCTGGAGGAAGTTCGCGATCTCGTAGAAGGCCGCCCGCGGGTCGGTGACCTGGAAGTACAGGACCGTGTCGATCTCGACGACCAGGTTGTCCTCGGTGATGACCGGCTGCGGCTTGAAGGAGACGACCTGTTCCCGCAGGTCGATCACCGGGTGCACGCGGTCGATGTAGGGGATGACGAGGTTGAGGCCGGGGTTCAGGGTGCGGTGGTAGCGGCCGAGGCGCTCGACGTTGCGGGCGCGCGCCTGGGGGACGATGCGCACCGCCCGCACCACGGTGAAGAGCGCGATCAGCGCGATGATCAGGGCTGCGACAAGAAACGCGGAGACTTCCATGATTCAGTCCCGGGGGTAGACGAACGCGGTGGTGCCGCTGATCTCTATGACGTCCACGGTCTTTCCCGGAGGGATCACCAGCATCTCGTCGTAGGCGCGGGCGGTCCACTCCTCACCGTCGATCCGCACCCTGCCGTCCAGGCCCGACACCTCCGACACGACATACGCTGCCCTGCCGACCAGGGCGTCTATGCCGAAGCGCACCGTTTGCGGCCGGAGCACGTGCCGCACCGCGAGGGGGCGCACGAACAGCAGGGTGATGGCCGCGACGACGGCGAACACCAGGAACTGGAAGGGAAGCGGAAGTCCGGTCGCGGCGCACACCGCGGTGACCAGCGCGGCGGCACTCAGCATGCCGAGCGCCGCGGTGAGGGTGAAGATCTCCGCCACGGCCAGGACGGCCGCGGCGATCAGCCAGATGAGCCACGGGTCCATCGCGTACCTCCTCCCCTGGACACGGACGCCGACGTGAGTGCGTGAGTGTGGGGGCGGGATCAGGCACAAAGCACCTTTTGCGCAGTTTGCTCAGTTTGCGACTATTTTACCCGCTCGGGCGAGGGGACCGCCGGGTGGCCGCCGCAGGTGCTGGTCGGGCGCGGCACGGCTGATCCGGGGCAGCCGGAGCCGCGCCGCCGCGTGTCGGGACGTCCGTCGCAGGAGGCGCCGTCAGCTTTCTACACGGCCGGGCGGCAGAGAGGACAGCAGGCGCGGGCCGGAGCGCCGGAGGGAGCGGTTCTGGAGTATCGCGGAAGGGCTGCTGCTGGCCGCGGTGGTGATGATCGTGTTCTTCACCATGGCGCGCTACGCGCACGTCGCGGGAGTGTCCCGGGCCCAGCACGACGCGGAACTGGACTACCGGGGGGCCACTCCCGTGCTGATCCACGCACGCGCTCCGATCCACGCCTCGGCGCCCTTCGTCGCCTGTGAGGACCGCGGGCGGGCGCATACGCCGTTCCGGTTCCGGTGCGTGGGCTTCCAGATTCTCGCCGAGTCGAGCACGTGGTCCTTCCTAATGCCGCACAAGCGGTCCGGCGAGGTGACATCACGCTCGTCCTGCGGGACGACGACAACGTCCGCGTGGAGATGCTGCGCGTGGCGCAGGCCGACCGGCGGCCCGCGTCGGACGTCCGGTTACCACGCCCCGGATGCGGCCGGGAACTCCTCGGGCCCGGCCGTGGCGCTCGGCGTGGCTCCCTGCTTCGGGCCGACCGTCGTGCCCGGCGGGGTATCCACCGGGCCGCCCGTGGCGTCCGACGGCTCGACCGAGGGAGGGTCGGTCGCCACCTCGGGCGTCGGCGGGTCCGCGGGGGCGTGGCCTTCATGCTCGTTCTTCTCGACCACTTGGGCCGATACGCTCGAAGAGGTCGTTCCTCTGTCGGTCTCGACCGTCACGCTGCCCGCGACGCTCTTCGCCTCGCTCTTCGGCGGCAAGAGCATCTGGAAATCGCACTCATCGCCGGACCGCACCCTCCTGCCGGTGCAGTCGTCCTTGGACACCTCGGCGTTCTCCGCCGCCACCTTCTTCACGGTCAGCGGCGCGTCCGAGGTGTTGCGGACCTTGACGTCGACCGCGGCGGACTCGCCGACGGCCACGCGCGGGAAGTCGATGTCCGGCCCCCGCTCGTCCCCGCTCCCCGGGAAGAGCGTGGCGGCCCCGGCCGCTGCCAGTGAGACGTCGCTCTCGGACGACGTGTCGTCACCTTTCCCGCAGCCGACCGCCGCGGTCAGCAGTGCGAGCGCCACGGCCGTCCGCAGCAAGGACATTCCGACTCCCGGTCCACCAGGCATATCCGCTCCTCCGTCGCCCACGCGCACGCTTCCGCGAGCCTTGCACGGGGTGCGGGCCGGGCCACCACGGCGGCCGGTCGCCACACGGCGCCCTCACCTGATCGGCCCCGGACTCCACTGCCACCATCTGCCCCGGCCGGTCGCAGGCGGTGTCGACCGCTTCCGGCTGCCTGTCGGTCGGAGCCGACGGTGGTACGGGGGTGCTGCCCCGGCTCGGCTCGCTCGGCCTTCTCGCTCGGCAGGGTGAAGTCAGGGGGAAGTCAGGGGTGGCGCCGAGGGTCGACGCGCCCACGGCGGCGGGTCGATGGGCTCCGCTGCGCGCATCATGGACGTCGGCGGCGGCAGGGGCACCCTGCTGAGCCGCGTCCTGGCGGCGGCGCCCAAGGCCCAGGGCATCCTGTTCGACATGCCCCATGTGATCGAGATGGCCAAGTCGTCGCTGCGCTCCGAGGCGGCCGCGGACGTGGTGGAGCGGATCGAGTCCACCGGCGGCAGCTTCCTGGAGTCCGTCCCGTCCGGCGCCGACCTCTACATGCTGAAGAGCATCATGGTCGACTGGCCCGACGCGCAGGTCGCCCGCCTGCTGGCCAATCTGCACCGCGCGATGGGACCCGGCAGCCGCCTCCTGATCGTGGACTGGTTCGGCCGGGACGCGGCGGACGCCGGCCGGGTCGTCGAGGGCTACGAGGCAACCGTGAGTTTCTCGGCATGGACGCCTGGGGCGGGCGGCTGCGCGTCCGCACGGAGTTCGAGACACTCCTCGACGCGGCCGGTTTCGCCGTCGATCAGGTGGAGACCGCTTTCGCCCCCGGCCTGTTCCCCTGGAACCCCGGCCCTGACCTGCGACGGCCGGGACAGAGCCAACCCGACGCCTCGGGACCGCAGCCTGGATGTGAACACCAAGGGGGCCTTCTTCACCATCCAGCGCCTGGCCCCCTCTGATGTCCGGGGAAGGCTCCATCGTGTTCAGGCACCGTAGAGGAGGTCGCCGCCGCCGCACTGCACCTGGCCGCCGAGGCCACCTTCACCACCGGCGTAGAACTGCCCGTGGACGGCGGTCCGTCGCCGTATGTCACCTGGAACTTCCGAGGTGAAGGCGGCCCAATTCCTACCTGGCCGCGGCGGTGCGACGCGTGAGCAGCGCGCCCAGAGCGATCATCCCGATGCCGAGGACGAAGTGCAGCCAGTCGTCGGCGTTGTTGAGCGGCACGAAGTTGGCGCTGCTGTGGTGGTCGATGATCAGGCCGTAGAGCCACAGCACCAGATAGACGGCGCCTCCGGCCAGCAGGAAGGTCCGGGCTGTGGAGGCGGCTCGGGCCATGGCCAGACCCGCGACGCCGAAGGCCAGGTGCACCAGGTTGTGCAGGATGGAGACCTGGAAAATGCCCAGCAGTTCCGCGCGGGAGTCGTGGGACGCGAACTTCATGGTGTCGTAGTCCGCGGTGATCCCCGGAATGAAACCCAGCACTCCCACCAGCAGGAACACCGCCCCGACGAGCAGGGCCGCCTGCTGGACCGGGGTACGGGCGCCCCCTGTGGGGCGCGTGCGTGCAGTCATCACGATGGCCTTCCTTGTCGGCAGTGCCTCGGCAAGCGCCAAGACATGCTGGTTCTCTGGTCTGTACTGTCCAGCGCGTAACAGGTCGGCCGGAGGAATTGACCGGCTGCCGGTCACCTCCGTTTGCGTCGCGCCGCCACGATCCCTGCGCCGGCAAAGATGAGCGCACCGGTCAGCGTGACGGCCTTCGTTCTGCCGGCAGCCGCGTAAGTACTCAGACCGAACGCGTCACGGAGACGGTCGTACGCGCTCAACGGCACGCCGAGCAGCGCGTTGCCGGGCGGTCGCCGAGGGACGGCGGGGTGCGGATGCGTGGGGGCGCTCTTTCGTACGGCATCCCAGGCGGTGCCGAGCCGACGCAGCTGCTCCGCGTCTACGACATCGCGGAGGCGGGGCAGCAGTTCGTCTTCCTCGTCCCTGATGTCCTGCCGGATCAAGGAGAAGACCCGCCGGATTTTGTCCTCGCGCTCCAGGTCGCCCGGGGGGAGCCGTTCGATATCGGTGGTGAGGTCGTTGATCTGCTGGTGTTCTTCCTCGACCTGGGCGGTCAGCGCTTCCCCGTCGGCGACACGGCGCCGCACGGCGGGCCACAGCACGGTCTCCTCCGCGAACGCATGGCTGAACACCAGCTGGATCAGCTGTTGGAGGATCTCCTCCCGGCCAGTGCCGTCGGGCAGGGCCTGGTGGCGTGCCATGAGCTGGCTCATCTCGGCATGATCGCGTCGTTGCCGCGCCAGCACACTGGCCTCGCCGCCCAGCTCTTCGACACTCCGATGCTTGATGCTCGCACGCGTGGACATGCTGTTTCCGCTCCTGCCCTCAGCTGTCTCCCGTGGCCTCGCGACGTCGATCTTCGGTGTCTTCGCCTTCTGCCTGAGAGGGGGTGGTGCGGGGTGCCTCGGCGGCTTCGGCCCTCGACTGCTCGTCCGCTGCCGAACCGTCCTGCTCTCGTTCACCCTCAGCCTGTGATGGCGTCTGCTCACTCACTTCCGACCTCCATGCCGGGTGCGTCCGTGGGCGCTCAGGTACCCCAACGCGGGCAGACCACCCAGAAGGAGCGCCATAACCATGAGGACGCTCATCGCTGACACGACCAGCCCCCGCGTAACGCGCGGCTGAACCTCTTACAGCATCACACCACCGATCCGGCCAAGCGGCGACCGGAGCACGGCTGAGGCGCACGAGCGTGTGCGGCACGGCCCTCACGCCCTCTGCGGAGGACCGACAAACCGTCGGCGGCTCGATCAGTGATCGATTACGGCCGGAACTCATCGGTGCAGTTCTCGCTCATCCGGTCAATCAGCAATTGCCACACATTCGATCGGCGCGCCGCGTGATGTGTGCGCGTGTTGGTCGGATGCTTGACGGCTTAGCTCAGAGAAAGCCCCGCGCACCCCCGTGTGGTCGCGGTGGAGCGCGCGGGCCATGTGCTGCTCCGAGGTGCCCCCGGCGCGCCCACGCCGGACGCTCTGGCCCCGTTCGCCGGACGCGTCATCGAAACCCCCGACCGCGTCGCCACACGTCGAAGCGGCCCCTGACGCCCCGTCCGCACGCCGGGTGACTCCACTTAGCCGCTGAACAAGGTCGCCAAGACCCACTGACCACCGACCAACTCAGCGTGACCCACCTCAAACCCGCACGCTATGCAGCCGTACCTGCACAGCTGCGATGGGGCTGCTGGGACGGTGTCGGCCCCGGGGGCGAGGTGCTCGGCCCCTGGCGCCCGGCCACTACGCCGTCCACCGCGCCCAAGCCCACGGCGCACTTGTCGAGGCCGTCGAACTGTCGCCCCCCAACACCGCTACGTCACAGCGCACTTCGGTGAGGTACCCGGCGTCCGGTTCCTACACGCGGACGGTTGGGGCATGCCGCTAGGGACGGCCCCGTCCCTCCTGGTCGACCGCGGTCATTGTTGTGGCCGGGGCCGCGTTGCTGCCGGGCGGATCTCAGAGTTCGTCGCGCGTCACTCTTCGCCGGGCCAGATAGCTCACTCCCCAGATAGCCGCGCAGAGTGCCACCAGACCCAAACCTGCGGGTTTCCCCGCCACGGTCAAGGCGAGGCCGATGCCCGCGACACATACCAGGAGTACCGTGGCGAGCGTGAAGAGCTGGGAGGTCGCCCTTTTTCTCCCGAAATAGTTATCTTGCACGTCCTTTGCGCCTCCACTTGATGAGTTCGCCGTCCGGCACACGCCTTCCCCGAACTGGCCGCCACACAGCGCCCCCACTCGGTCAACCACAGTGCGGCAGGCTCCAGGCCCTCCTTGCCCTCAACGAACAGTCGTCGAGCGGGCGCAAGCGTCCTCGACGGCCTCGGCGGGGTCGATCTCGACGTACTTCCGCACGTCGTTGGCGACGGCGTTCGGCAGTCTCTGGAGGGGCCGGAGCAAGCACACCGGCCATACGGCGTCCGTCGAATCGGTACGTGGACGGGCGGTGCGCGACGTCCCGTTCAACATGCTGTGGTTGAGAGATATTCGACGAGTGGGAGTTGTGGCGCTGGGTTCGTTCGGCACACGGGATGGCGCGTTACTCGGGCGACTACGCCTCGGCGAAGGCGAACTAATCGTCTCGGAGGCCGACACCGCAGCCCGGCAGCCTGCGCCCGGGAGGAGTCGACGTTCCACACGCCCGCGCTCGTACGCCAGAGCGGCAGCTCGGTCCACTGCTACCTGTGACGGCCCGGACCCGCGCACCCATGCCGCTTACCACTTGCCACTTGCCGCTTGCCGCTTACCACCGACCGTGACCCGTGCCCCGTTCGTACGTCAGCTCGTCCCGTCCGTGGTCCGTCAGGCCGGCCTCAGGTCGGCTTGCGCCACACGGAGATGTGCTTCGCGGAGTCCTGGGTGAACGGGGCCTCGTTCCAGTCCGCGACGCGACGTTCCAGCTCGAGCCCGGCGATCCGTGCCATCAGGTCGAGCTCTGCCGGCCAGGCGTACCGATGCCGGGAGGTGGCGCGGCGGTAGCGGCCGTCCTCGCCGTCGCGGGTGAAGTGGTGCGAGACGAGCATCTGCCGGACCAGGTCGAAGGTGTCGAAGCCGAGGTGTTGCTCGGAGACGTCGAACGGCACCGCGATCTGGCCGGGCGGCAGGAGCCGCAGCGGCGGCACCCCCAGCTCGATGACGAATCGGCCGCCGGGCCTCAGATGCCGTGCGGCGTTGCGGAAGCACTCGACCTGCTCGTCCTGAGTGAGCAGGTTCGTAATGGTGTTGTAGACGAGATAGACGAGGGTGAACTCGCCGGGAACGACGGTGGTGGCCATGTCCCCGATGACCACCGGGAGCGTGTCCTCGTCGATCTTTCGCCGCAGCACCGCCGCCATGTGCTCGGACAGTTCGATGCCCACTACCGGCACGCCGCGTTCGCGGAGCGGGACTCCCACGCGTCCGGTTCCGATGGCGAACTCCAATGCCCGGCCCTCTCCGGCGAGTTCGGTGAGGAAGGCGAGAGTCGGCCCGAGGACGGCGGCCGAGGAGGCTTCGGTCTCCTCGGCGTCGTAGCGGTCGGCGGTCTCACGGGTCCACAGTTCGCTGCTCGTCACGGACGGACACTTTGCCGGGTGTGGAGGGGCGCTGTCGACGCATTTGCGTTCTCGGCGGCGCGGCGCGTACGGCCGTGGGAAAGCCCATGGCGGCGGGGTCAGGTCCGGCGCGCTTCGTCGGCCTCCGTCGCAGGTACCGGCCGCCGCAGCAAGTAGAGGCCCGCGACCGACACCAGCAGCGTCATGCAGGCGATGAACACCAGCCCGGCGCCCTCCAGACCCATCGGGCCCGCCAGCAGCCCGACGCCGATGACCGGCAGCGAGATGCCCGCGTAGGCCGCCACGAACAGGGTCGAGATCACAGCCGCCCGCCGGTTCGCCTCGGACGCCTGGGCCACCGCGGCCAGCGATCCGCGGAACGCCAGCCCGTGCCCGATGCCGCCGACGAGCGCGCTCAGCACGACCAGCGGCAGCAGCTCCCACCACAACGCGCCTGCCAGCAGTGCCAGCCCGGCGAGGAGCGCGGCGCAGCCCAGCGGCAGGGAGCGGGTCAACCCGACCCGCCCGACGACCAGTTGGCCGGCGGTCGAGGCGAAGAAGGCCAGCGCGACGACCGCCCCGCTCAGCGCGCGGTCGTGCACGTGCAGGGTCTGGGCGAGGAAGGAGGGGCTGACCGATGTGAACACGCCGAACAGGGCGAACCCCACGAAGGTGGCGGCCGCCGCCGGTCCGAAGACCGCCCGGACCCGCGGCGGCAGGCCGGGCCGCTGCGGCCGTACGGTGCCCAGCGGCCGCCGCTCCCCCACGGTCTCCGGAAGCCGCAGCAGGACGGCGGCCGAGCAGGCCACCAGGGCGAGATGGACGGCGAACGGCAGGTACAGCGGCCAGTCCGCGTACTGGGCGAGCACCCCGGCGAGCAGCGGGCCGCAGCCGAGCCCGCCCATGTTCGCGGCGGTCGCCAGGAACGTGGCGCGTGAGCCGCCGCCGTGCGGCGCCAGCTCCATCACGTATGCCGTGGCGGCCCCGGTGAACAGGCCCGCGGACAGCCCCGACAGCAGCCGCCCCGCGTACAGCCAGCCCAGCGAGGTGGCGGACAGGAAGCAGACGGCGCTCGACGCCGCGCATGCCAGGCCCCACAGGAGGACGGGCCGTCTGCCCACGGCGTCCGAGGCGTTGCCCGCCAGCAGCAGTACGCCGATGACCCCGACCGCGTAGACGGCGTACACGACGGTGACCGTGAGTTCGGAGAAGTCGAACTTCTGCTGGTAGAGGCCGTAGAGGGGGGTCGGCAGCGTCGTACCTGCCATGCATACGGCGAACACCGCCCCGCTGAGCAGGCTCTGGCGCCTGCCTCGCAGATCACCGTCCATACCGCCGACGGTAACCGCACGCTCCGTTGCTCGCGGCACGGTGCGCGGCCGTCCGTGGTGGCCTTCCGTGGGTCGCTTCCGGCGTCGCCCCGGCCGTGCCCGGACGGAGGCCGAGAGGCATTTCCGCGGCCCGCGACGCACAGTGGAAGGCATGACGGACGACGACAGGCCGGCTGCGGCGGCGGCGCTGCGCGGTCTCGATCCCATGGTCTCGCTCGCCATGTGTGTGCAGGCCGGGCCCGGTGTCTACGCACTGCTGCTGGGTGCGGGCGTGTCGCGGGACGCCGGTGTGCCCACCGGGTGGGAGATCGTCTCGGATCTGGTGCGCCGGGCCGCCGTGGCGCGGGGCGCGGACGAGGAGCTCGCCGTCGCCGATCCGGAGTCATGGTGGGCCCGGTACGGGGACGGGGGGCCGCTCGGCTACTCCGCCCTGCTGGAGACGCTGGGCGGCACCCCCGCCGCCCGGCACAAGCTGCTGCACGGCTACTTCGAGCCGGATGCCGAGGACCGTGAGGCCGGGCGCAAGCGGCCCGGGGCGGCGCATCACGCGGCGGCCCGGCTCGTGGCGCGTGGCTCGGTGCGCGTGGTGCTGACCACGAATTTCGACCGGCTCACCGAGCAGGCGCTGGCAGCAGCGGGGGTGCAGCCGCAGGTCATCCACAGTCCCGCCGGTCTCCGCGGGATGACGCCGCTGGCACACGCCCGGGCCACGGTCGTCAAACTGCACGGCGACCTGACCGACCTGGAGGCCCGCAACACCGAGCGTGAGCTGGAGCAGTACCCGGCGGCCTGGGCAGGTCTCGTGGACCAGGTCCTCGACGAGTACGGACTGATCGTGTGCGGTTGGTCGGCCCAGTGGGACCACGCGCTGGTCAACTGTTTCGATCGCCGTGCCGCGCGCCGCTACCCCGTGTTCTGGGCCTCTCCGCACCGCCCGCGGGGCAAGGCCGCGGAACTCGTCGCCCGGCATGGCGCCGTGGTGGTCCAGGGCCCGACGGCGGCGGAGTTCTTCCCCGGCCTCCTGGCGCGGCTGGAGGCCCTGGACCAGCTGTCGGCGCCGCCGCCGACCCGTGAGCTGTCCGTGGCCCGCCTCAAGCGCGCCCTGCCCGACCCCGTGCGCCGCATCGACCTGCACGAGCTGCTGGACGCCGAGGCGACGCGGGTCGTGGAACGCCTCACGGACAGGGGCCGGTACCCGCCCGGCGAGCACACGCCGGACCCGGACGCGTACCGGGAGAGGCTGGAGCGGTACCGGAGCGACTGCGAGACGCTGCTGCACCTGCTGGCCGTGGGTGTGTTCCACGACGAGGCCGGGGTCCACGCGCGGGTATGGGTGCGGGTGCTGCAACGGCTGTTGGCCGTCCCCGGGGACGGCCGTGACCAGCGGGGTTCCGGGCTGCGTCACTACCCGGCCCTGCTGGCCCTGGCCGCCGCCGGCAGCGCCGCCGTACTGGCCGACCGCGACGACCTGCTCGGCCGCCTGCTGCTCGAACCGGTCCAGGCACATCCCCGCCCGTCACGGCCGGGCTCCGGCCGGGCCGCCGCAGAGCCGAAGCCCGCCGTGCTGGCCCTGCGCCCGGCGGACATCCTCGGCTCCGGTGAGCGCGTCAACGCCTTGCTGGACGTGCCGCATCCCCCGTCGCTCGTCCAGGCGGCGCCCAGCACGTGGCTGCGCCGGCGGCTGCGGGAGGTGCTCGCCGAACCGGGCGCCGACGGCGACCGCGCGATCTCCGACGCTTTCGACACCTACGAGTACGTCACCGCGCTGCTCCAGGCCGACCTGGCGGAGATGCCCGAGACCGTCGGGGAATTCACTCTTCCCGACCGGTGGGACGGCGAGGGGCGGCTGCGGGTGGCCGCCCGGGTGCAGGCCCGCTTCTCCGGCGCCTGGCCCATGCTCGGCAGCGGCGCGTTCCACGGCGAGGTCCAGCGGGCCCACACGGCCGCGGCCGTCGTCGACGTGCTGTGTGCCGAGCGCTACGTGGAGACGGTGGGGCGTCAGCCGTTCCGGTGACAGTGACAGTGACAGTGACAGTGACAGTGAAGTGAACGGGGAGCGCCGGCGCGAGACGCGGGCGGGCCGTCACACCCCGGCGGGGCGTGCGGAGGCGGCATCCCCCGCCGTGGCGCCGCCGTTGACGAGGCGGTCCCTGAACTCCGCGTGGCAGAACTGGTACACGGGCCCGACACGTCTGAGGACGTTGAGCAGTCGGGCGTCCTCCATGAACGCCACGGGGTGACGCGGCAGCCCGTGCGTCGCGGCGAGCCGCAGGCCGGTCTCCCGGTACGCGAAGTAGGCGGTGCTCGACATGGCGAGGAGTCCGGCGGCGAGTCCGACGGACAGGTTCGCCTCGGGGGTCCACAGCGAGTAGGCGAGGACCTGCACGCCCGTGTCGTCGCTCTCCGCCAGGCCCGCCAGGACGGTGATGATCCATTTGGCGAGCAGCGGCACCACCGCGAAGATCATGAGCGCGACGGCGACGGCGCGGTCGCCGCGCAGTGTGGACTGCGGGGTCTCCTGTTCCAGGTCGGCCGGCACATGGGCCCAGCGCAGGATCGCCAGCCCCGCCCCGAACAGGACGCCGAAGAAGGCCCCGAGCATGGCTGTCGTGGTGAACCTCTCCCACCAGGGCAGGTGGGCGCTCCAGGGTTCCACGACGGAGAGCGCGGCGCCCAGGCCGATGCCCACCAGCATCCCCCGGCCCATCGACGCGGGGAGCATGGCCCACAGCAGACGCCTCGGGGCGCGGAACTCCAGCCGGGTCGGGCGGGAGGAGCCCCTGGTCGGGTCGAGTCCCGCCATGATGCCGACGATCAGCAGGAAGATGCAGGAGTGGTACGTCGCGTCCTGGCTGACGAGTGCCAGGTCCCCGGGGAGGTCGATGAAGGAGACCTCGGTGGCGGACGTGCCGGGCCGCTGCCGGATCGACAGATACGACAGGGCGCCGGCCAGTTCGGTCCCCAGCCAGTAGAGCAGGACGAACACGAGGGCCTTGCGCAGCCTGGCGACTCGACGGCTCGTGCTGTCCGGGTGCCACCCGACCCGCCGCCGGAGCAGTGAGGCGCCCAGCACGGCGAGGGCCAGCAGCGCCATGAACAGGGTCCAGACGCAAGCCGCCCGTAGCCAGGTGTACGGTGCGACCCCCGACGCCAGGCCCGCTTCGGCGGGGTCGACCGTCCGCGCCCAGCTCTCGATCACCGCCCCCACCGCCAGGGAGAGTGGGAGGACCACGGCGCAGCCGACTCCCGAGCGGCGCGCGATCTTCGTGACGGTGGGCAGCCGTCGCCGGACGCGCCGCGGAAGCCCGGCCCGCGTTCCTGCCGGCCCGGACCCGTTCCCGTCGCCCGGCCCGGCCCCGCCGCCGCCCCCGACCCAGGCGAGCCGGATCACCGCCGTGACCGCGACGGCCGTGGCGAGCGTGATGGTCAGGAAGCAGACCAGCCGCGGGAACGGGGAGAGCGCCCAGTGGAAGTACTCCCCGGCGACGCCCCCGGCCCCGAGTCCGGCCATCGCGCCGGCGATCGGCGCGGACAGCGGTCCCGCCGGGTCGGGTCGCAGCGTCCGGTGCAGTTCCCACCAGGCGATGTCGTCGGTGCCCTGGTGCTTGACGTGCGCGGCGAGGAAGGTGAGCGTTCTGCGGGCGTCCTCGGGCCGCCAACGGGCGGTGGCCGTGCGGCGTACGTCGGGGACCGAGGGCGCCGACGCGGTGGGCTGTGCGGAGAAGACCGCGGGGACCAGCGCGTCGAGGAGTTCACGCTGGAGGCCGGCCGCGTCGGTGCAGCGGGTGAGGTCGGCGGGGTCGCCGGCCGGTGAGGTGTGGACGGTGCGGGCGAGCCAGACGTTCAGCGGCACCGACAGGGCTCGGGACACGGCGCTGTGGGGCCGCTCGGTGAGTTCGTCGATCACCGGCTGCCATGCGGCGGTGCGCCGGGGCGGGACGGCGCTGCGCAAGTAGTCCGCCACGTCCGCCGGTTCCACCGGTTCGGCGACGACCACGGCCGCCGCGGTGATCACGTCCGTCTCGGCGACCACGCGGTGATACTCGGCCGTGCGTGAGGTGAGGATCAGGGGGCTGTGTACGGCGACGGCGTGGTTGACGGCGGCCAGCGCCTTGGGCCGCAGTTCGGCGGGGAGTTCGTCGGCGCCGTCCAGGACGGGCAGGATGCGTCCCTCGGCGACCAGTTTGCGTGTGGGGTCACGGCCGTACGTCTCGTGGTTGCGCAGCGCCGGGTAGTCCTCGTGGATGCGGCGCGCCAGCCAGTCGAGGAGCGTCTCCTTGCGTGGGTTCCACGGGGCCAGATCGAGCAGGACCGGGACGGGTTCGCCGGGCTCGGGGGCGCGCAGGAGTTCTCGTACGAGCAGAATCGCGAGGGCCGTCTTGCCGGCACCGGGATCACCGAGGATGACCAGTCTTCGGCGGGGCAGGGCGCGGAAGGCCTCGGCGAAGGCGCGGATGTCGTCGCTGCGGCCGGACAGGGTGCGGCCGACCATCCGCGCGTGGTCGCCGGCCTCCGTCTGCCCGCTGTGCCAGCGCACGGCCAGCGGGTGGGGGTCCAGCAGCCCCTGTGCGGCGGCTTCCTCCGTCCACTGGCGGCGCACCATGGCGGCGAGCGCCTCCGCGGCCTGGTCCAGCTCCGCCTTGGTGGCGGGCGCGGCGGGGCGCGTCCGGTGCCATGACCAGCTGAGCAGGCCGGCGGTGGCGGAGATCAGGACGCTGAGCGAGGTCGCGGCGGCCTGTGCGCCCGCGCCGACCACGAGGGCCACCACCGTGGCGAGCGCCGCGATGCCGGCCGCTCCGATGACCCAGGGCCACCAGGATCTGTCGTTCCTCATGTGGTGGTGGCTTCGATGTCGTTGCGGAACAGGCAGAGCTTGGCGTCCTTGGCGTGGAAGTACTTGTCCACCTTGTAGGCGATGGTGGCGAAGTCGAGCCGGCCGTCGCCGTTGAAGTCGCCGAGGGCGATCCGCCCGGCGCTGTCCGAGGACACCCGCCACTTGGTGAACACGCCGGCGGCGATGTCCAGCGCCTTGTAGTAGAAGACGCCCTGCCAGGGGTACGGGCCCCGCAGGGCCACCAGGAACTCGTCGTCGCCGTCGTCGTCGAAGTCCGCGCAGATGATCTGGTGGCTCGTTCCCTCGCCGAGCTCGTTGGGGTCGCCGAAGACGTCGAGCACGATCCGGCGCCAGGTCGCCTCGGTCACGGGGGTGCCGGGGCGTTCCTTGATGTACGCCGCCACGGTGTTGCCGTGGAAGGGCTCGGTGGCCACGACGTACGCGTGCGGGTCGGCGCCGATCTTTCCGGCGCCCACGTCGCTGCTGCCCTTGAACCCGGTCCGCTCGAACCGCTCCTGCTCGCCGGAGCCGATGTGCGTGGTGGTGAAGCGCTGCTCGCGCGCGTCGTAGTGGAGCCAGGTCACGCCCTCCTCGGAGGCGAGCAGGACGGAGTCGAGGTGCTCGCTGCCGGGCAGTGGGTTCTGCTGGATCTCCGCTCCGTGGATCATGCGGAAGTGACTGTCGTCGATGATGTGCTTGTTCCAGGGTCTGCGCACGTCGTCGTCGGGGCTGAACAGCACGACGGGGATGAGGGCGTGGACGTGGCGACCGCTCACGGTGGGCAGGGCCATCAGCTCCAGCTTGCGGGTCTGGGTGAAGTGGCCGAGGCGCAGCCGGTGCATGCCCGTCTCACGCCCGATGTAATGCCGCTTCCAGCGGGTCTCGGAGTCGAACTTCCCGGTGTTCTCGATCCAGTCGATCTTCCCGCCCTGGAGGTCGGGGTCGTCGATCCGTCCGCCGGCGCCGTACAGCTCGTAGCAGACCACGAGGTCCGGGTAGCCGTTGCCGGTGATGTCCCCGTAGTGGGCGCCGATCGGCATGTGGAAGCCGTCGGCCACCAACTGCCGCTGCCAGCCGGGGTTTCGGTACCAGTAGATCTCGCCGAGGTAGAGGCCGTGGCCGACCAGGTCGGGCCGGGTGTCGCCGTCGACGTCGGGGGCCTCCAGCCAGTAGCCCTCGTTGAGGTTGTCGTGCAGGACCTCCCGGGTGAAGCGGGGGACGCGGATGTCGAGGGGTGTGCTTGCGACGCCCATGGGGGTGCCTTCCGATACGTGTGTGGGGGTGGGTCAGTTCAGGGCCTCGGCCAGGTAGGCGCGGGCGGTCTGGGCGTAGTGGAGCGGCGGGTGGCCGCCGCGCGGGTCCTGCTCGGCCTCCACGACCAGCCAGCCGCGGTAGGCATCGCCCGGGCGCAGGACCTTGAGGAAGGTGTCGAAGTCGATGTGGCCGTCGCTGTCGCCGGGCACCGTGAAGACGCCCGCCTCGACGTATTCGCGGAAGCTGCCGGCGGCCAGGGTGCGGTCGGCGTGGACGCCGCCGCGGACGTTCTTCAGGTGGACGTGGGTGATGCGGTCGCGGTGCCGTTCGACGATGCCCGTCAGGTCGGCCCCCGCCCAGGTGAGGTGGCCGGTGTCCAGGAGGAGGCCGACGTGTCGCGGGTCGGTGTGCCGCATGAGCCGGTCCACGTCCTGCTCGGTCTGGACGCCGGTGCCCATGTGGGGGTGGTATGCCAGGGTGAAGCCCTGACGGGCGGTGATCTCGCCGATCCTGTTCAGTCCGTCGCACAGGTCGGTCCACTGCTCGTCGGTGAACTCCGGCTTGTTGCTGCGCAGGCTGAGTGCCTGGAGGTGGACGGACCTGCCGAACTCCGCGGCGCCGATGACACGGGTCTTCACCGGAGGGCCGCCCGCGTTGAACCGCTTGAGGAACTCCAGGACCTTCAGCAGGTCGCGGGCGCAGCGCTCGGGACCGTCGGGCACGGTGAAGTACGTGCTCACCCATGGTTCGCTCACGCTCAGGCCGCGCAGGTGCATCGCGGCGGTCAGCGCGTGGACGTCGGTGGTGAAGGTGTGTCCGATGCTGCACCCTTCGAACCCGGCGAGCGCGATCTCGCTGAGGCACTGTTCCATCGGGATGTCGTTGCCGATGAGCGGGAAGTCGTCGCTGCTCCAGCAGGTGGGGGTGATGCCGAGGTGAATGCCGTCCGGGGGCGGGGATATGTGTGCCGGCATG
This sequence comes from Streptomyces huasconensis, assembly GCF_021028635.1. Classification (NCBI taxonomy): domain Bacteria; kingdom Bacillati; phylum Actinomycetota; class Actinomycetes; order Kitasatosporales; family Streptomycetaceae; genus Streptomyces; species Streptomyces huasconensis. The sequence goes on along the minus strand of NZ_CP086119.1, from coordinate 7,397,878 downwards.
GTGGGGTCCAGGGGTCGGGGAGTCGGTCAGTGTCCGGGGTGGCCCTTGACGATGGTGTCGGCCGCGTGCACGGCCGTGGCGACGCTGGTGAGCGTCGGGTTGGAGGCGTTGCCGAAGGGGTGCAGGCCGTTGCCGCCGAGGTAGAGGTTGTCGATGTTCCACACCTTGGAGTACTCGTCGACGACGCTGTCCAGCGGATTGGTGCCCATGCGGGTGGTGCCCGCGATGTGCAGCGGCAGGCCGGGGGTGAGGAAGACGGGTTCGGAGCCGGGCATGAAGCCGCCGAGTGCGGAAGCGGTGCGCAGCATGTGTTCGTTCATGCGGTCCGTCTCCTTGCGTTCGGCCTCGTCGAGGCAGAAGCGGAAGGTGGGCTGGGGCATGTCGAAGGTGTCGCGCAGGCTGCGGGAGAAGGTGACCTTGTTCTCGGGCCGGGGCCGGGAGATGCCGAACCAGCGCAGGTCGACGATGAGTCGGGGGTCGACGTTGGGCGGTACGGCGCCGTAGGTGAAGGCGTCCCGGTGGATCTGGCAGTGCCAGGGGCGTTGGCCGGTGACCAGCAGGGCCAGGTTCGGGTCCCGCTCGTCGGGCGGGAAGGGCACCGGGTCGGCGCACTTGTCGCCGGAGCGCAGCCGCTTCAGCTGGGCGGCGCGGTAGCGGGCGACCCGGTCGGCGGCTGCCTCGGCGGGTTCGTCGCCGTGGCCGGAGGTGGTGCGCAGGATGTCCTCGATGTGGTCCATGTGTTCCTGCTGGAGCACCACCTGGCAGAAGGACATGGGCTGTTCGGTGAGGTAGCGGCCGAGTGCGGGCAGGGTGACGCCGGAGCTGAACAGGAGCTGCGGCGTCGGGATGACGCCGCACGCCACCACGTATGTCCCGGCCCGCAACCGCACTTCGTCGCGTACGTCGCGCAGGTTGCGCACCACGGCGTACTGGACCTTCTGGTGCTTGCCGGACCCGGTGATCTCCAGGCGGACGCACTGGTGCTCGGGCAGCAGGGTGAACGAGCCGCGCGGCGGCGTGTGGGAGGGGTCGGCGAGGTCACCGAGGACGGTGTCGGCGGCCGACCACGTCACCGCCGACGTCTGGGCGGAGTCGGCGCGGTCGCTGACCGCGAGGGGCAGTTCGCTCACGTCGGTGAACTCCGCCCCGGCCCGCTGGAGCACCCGCTTGACCAGCAGGTGCCGGGCGGAGGAGGCGAAGACGGAGGTGTTCCGGGCGAGCAGGGACTCGGCCTCGTCGTAGAGCTCGTCCATCTCCTTGTCGTCGATGGGGTAGTCCTGGCCGCCGTACCGCCGTTCCACCTCGGGGTGGAAGCGGGGCACGGCGCAGGTCCAGTGGGTGGCCATGCCGCCCACCGCGTACGTGGCGGCCGCGGCGGGCAGGTTGAGGTGCTTGCGCTGCTCCGGGTTCTGGTTGCGCAGCGAGAAGCCGGCGTACTTGTCCGGGTCGTACGAGAACGCCGAGGGGTCGAGCGTGAGCACCGGCTCCCTGTTGGTGGCGGTCGACAGAGGGAGGAGGTTGCCCTTGATGACGGACACGAACAGGTCGATGTTCTTCTGGAACAGGTAGCTGTTCTTGAGGTGTTCGCCGTAGCGGCGGGACAGCTGGGCCCCGGCGTCGATCATCAGGACGTGCTTGCCCTCCTCCACCAGTTTGCGGGCGAAAGTGCACCCGACGGGTCCGCTGCCGATGATCAGTACGTCAGCCTCGGTGGCGATGGGCACATCGGTGTCGTTCATGGACGTCCTTTCGACATGTTCTCGTCGTCGACGCTGGTGATGTCCGTCGTACCGCTGAGCCACAGGGCACTGTTGACGAGCCCGACCATGCTGAACGCCTGCGGCGTGTTGCCGAGGTGGCGGCCGGTGGCCGGGTCGTACTCCTCGGCGAGCAGTCCCACGTCGTTGCGCAGGTCCAGCAGCCGCTCGAAGAGCTCCAGCGCTTCCCGGCGGCGTCCCGTGCCGTGCAGCGCGTCGGCGAGCCAGAACGTGCAGACCAGGAAGGTGGCCTCGGTGCCCGGCAGACCGTCCACGCCGCCGTCCGCCTCCGGGCGGTAGCGCCGCAGGAAACCGTCCTCGCTCAACTCCCGGCGCACCGTGTCGACGGTGCCCCGGACCCGCGGGTCCTGCCACGGGAGGAACCCGACCCGCGGCAGCAGGAGGAGTGCCGCGTCCACACCCTTCGACCCGTAGAACTGGGTGAAGGTGTTCCGTTCGGCGTCGAAGCCCCGCGCGCAGACCTCCTCGTGAATGCGGTCGCGCAGTTTCTCCCAGCGGTCCACCGGTCCGGGGCAGCCATGACGCCGCACCGAGCGCACCGCCCGGTCCAGGCCGGCCCACGCCATCACCTTCGAGTGGACGAAGTGGCGCGGCTCGCCGCGCACCTCCCACAGACTCAGGTCCGGTTCCCGCCAGTTGCCCTCCAGGAAGTCCAGGAGCGCTCGCTGCATGTTCCACGCCGTCTCACTGGCGGCCATCCCCGCCTCGCGGCCCACGTAGAGGCATTCGAGGACCTCGCCCCATACGTCGAGCTGGAACTGGCGGGTGGCGGCGTTGCCGACCCTGACCGGGGACGAGTTCTCGTATCCGGAGAGCCATTCCAGCTCGTACTCGGGCAGCCGCCAGGCACCGTCGAGGCCGTACATGATTTGCAGGTCGGCGGGGTCACCGGCGACCGCTCTCAGCAGCCAGTCCCGCCACTGCGTCGCCTCCTCCAGGTACCCGGTGCCGATGAGCGCCTGGAGCGTGAACGTGGCGTCGCGCAGCCAGCAGTAGCGGTAGTCCCAGTTGCGCGGGCCACCGAGCTGCTCGGGCAGCGAGGTGGTGGCCGCGGCGAGGATGCCCCCGGTGGGCCGGTACGTCAGGGCCTTCAGGGTGAGCACGGAGCGCCGTACCGCGTCGTCCCACGGCCCGCGGTAACGGCACCGGCTCATCCAGGCCCGCCAGAACCGCTCGGTGGCCTCGATGGCCGTCAGCGCCTCGACCGGCCTGGGGCGGCTGACCAGATGGGACGGCTTGTACGTCAGTACGAAGGGCACCTGCTGGCCCGCTTCGACGGTGAACTCGGCCCGGGTGGTCAGGTTCTCGCCGTACACCTCCACCGGGGTGTGCAGCCAGAACGCGTCCGGCCCGGCCACGGCTCGCAGGCCCGCCCCCGCACGGTGCACCCACGGGACGATCCGGCCGTAGTCGGGACGCAGCCGCAGGTCCATCCGCATCGGCACGCGTCCGCTGAGGCCCTCGACCACGCGCACCACGTCGGCGGCTTCGCCGCGCAGCGGCATGCAGTCGACGACGCGGACGCCGCCGTCGGCGGTGTGCCACTCGCTCTCCAGGACCAAGGTGTCGTCCCGGTACCGGCGTTGTGTCGCGGCGCCGCCCGCGGCCGGGGCCAGCAGCCACCGGCCGGCGCTGTCGTCGTGCAGCAGCGCGGCGAAGCACGCCGGCGAGTCGAACCGGGGCAGGCACAACCAGTCGACCGACCCGTCACGCCCTACCAGGGCGCCCGAGTTCAGGTCGCCGATGAAGGCGTAATCCTCGATGGCACTGACCATTAGGACACTTCCCTCACACCGGCTTTCCTCGCGCGGACCGCGGGTCGCATACCTGCGCTCATGTGGCCGTACTACGCACGCGGCCGTACTACGGAAAAGACGCGTCGGCACAGCGGCGGACCCGAATGGAACCCATCGGGTGGCGGCCTTCGGCAGGGCTACGCGGCCCTGCCGTCAACAGCACGCGACACGCGAAGGCATGCTGATTGCTGATCTTGATGGCCCAGGAGCCGGGCCGGGCGCGCACGGGGGCGCCGGGCGCAGGCGGGTGGATAATCACCCAGTGCCCCGGCTGTCGGCGCCACGCCCCGACTGTCGGCACCTCATCCAGGGTGGCACAAAGCGGAGGCAAGCGCGATTTGTCATGTGTCGGCGACATGTGCAGGATCCGCAACGCCCCCGGTGTTGTTCCTCGGCGGCGACGAGAGAGGCTGTCCGCTCTCGGGGAGCCACACGCGCTTACTGATCGTTCCCCGAGGGCGTCGACCGTATAAGTGAGCAGCGGGAGGAGGCGCCACGTTCGACGCGGTGTCGGAAAGGGCCGCTTGGACCTCCCCAGGTTTCCGCGGCCCTCTCCTGATCAACCTTTCATCCACTACCCCGACGTGCTGCTTTCACGCCAATGCGGGAGTGGCGGGAGCGGGCCTGCGTCCGGCTCGTGGCCCACACACTCGACTCGGGCGCGAAGGGCGGTTGAGCCTGTCGGTCTGGCTGCGCGTACGCAGGCCGCACCAACGCAGTACGAGCCGTCAGCCCCGGGGCCCGCAGCTCGACGGCGTAGTGCACGGAGTCCGCGTCTAAGGTGAACCGGTCGCAGAACGTCACGCTGACGGACGCGTTGCCCTGGCACGGATGGTCACGCGGGGCCCGTCGTTGGTGGCGTCGTCCGTGCCAGGGCACGGGCCGAATGCCAGGTCAGATACGTCCCAGCCGTACCGGATTTCCTGTCGATGGACTCCATCGGCGTCAGGTTGCGGCCGGTGAAGAGGGCGCTGCCCGTGACGGTCTCCCAGAAGCTCGTCTCCCCCCTCCTGCGTCAGGTCGCGCCCGCGCCCGTAACACCCTGTGTCCCCGATTCGTTGGGCCCGAGAGTCTGATCATGATCGGAAGGACATCCGTATGGGCACAGATGAGGGGCCCGCAGCGGGCGCGCCCGGCGTCGTCGGCGGACCGGCGCCCGGTGTGACAGAGGCCTTCGCCGCGATGTGCGCGATGCCGACGGGGCCTTCCCGGGTCGTGGAGCGCGCCGCCGGAGGCGTGTGGCGGCTGCCGGGCGCCGCCCAGGCCGTCAGTGAAGCGCTCGCCTCGCAGGATGCGGCCGTGCGTGAGCGGGGCTGGCTCCTCGTGTACGCACGTGTCGTGCAGGAGATGGAGAGCGACCGGGACTGGACCCAGGAAGCGGCGCACTGGCTGGACCGCGGCCGTGCCGAGTGGTCCGAATCGGCCCGCCTCTGCGCGGATGTGGCGTGGCGCGCCCGCTCGGCGCACCGCAGCGCACTGGTGTTCCTCTCCTCCGACCAAGTGGCGGCCACGGCCGTGGACACGGCCCGGGGGCGCGCGCTGTGGCACTTGTTCCTCACCACGCTGCGCTACGACTTCCGTTGCTCGGCCATCAGCCGGTTCTTCGCGCGCGTCCCGGCGTCTGTCGCTTCGGCCGTGGATCCGTACATCGCCGCCCTGCGCGCCTTCGCTCTGCTGGGGCGTTCCGACAAGGCCGGGCTGCCTCTGATGGAGGAGGTTCTGCGGCGGGCCGGCGACGACGGCAAGGTGCTGCACACGCTCTTGCACGGCCTGTGGCTCGGTGAGCGGCTGGACGATCAGGCGCGGCTGATGCTCGACCTGCTGGCCGCCCCCGTGTTCGCCGACGGCACCGATCCCGAGGCGGCGTTCCGCAAGGCCGGCGCCCTGCGGATGGCGGGAGACCACGCGGGTGCGCTGGAGGCGATCGAGACGGCCATCGACCACCTGGAGCCGACGGAGGTGGTGGTGCACGCGGACTGCGTGCGCGAGCGGGCGTTGATCCTGGCCGACCGCGATCTCCGGGCCGTGGTCGACGGTGCGCGCGATCTGCTTGTCCGCTCGGGGCTCCAGCCGTGAGGAAGCGCTGAGCAAGCCAGACCCCGCTGAGCCCCTGGTACCGCCGGCGGGCGGTACCAGGGGCTCAGTCGTGACGGTGGCCGTTCAGAGGACTCCGCGCGTGGCGCGGGTCAGGGGGCCCTGACCACGCCTCACGTTGGCGCCTCCCAGTGCGTAGGCACCGGCCAGCATGGCGACGGCGCCGCTGCCGACGCCCATCGCGATCGCCTTGCGGTTCTTGAGCACCGTCCACGTCGTCGTCGCCGCTTGCAGCGTCTTCCCCGGTACGGCGGACAGCAGTTCGCCCCCCGCCTTCGCCTTCGCACCGAGCGTGGCGCTCAGCGCCGCCGCGCCTTCTCCGGCCTCGGCGGCCGATGACTTGACGCCACGGGCCGCGGAGCCGGTCTTGGCGGCCGCTCCGGAGGTGGCCTTGGAAGCGGAACGGGCCGCGCTTCCCGTGGCCTTGGCCGTCGTGGCCTTGGCGCTCTCCGCCTTGGACCGGTCGGCCTTGCCTTCCGTCGTGGCGTCACCTGCAGGGCTGCTTCCGTTCTTCGCCGATTCACTCATACCCTCCGTCTGACCTCGTCTCGTTGTTCGAAACAACCACGTATGCGCTTGGCGCTCATCTGCCCCATTCGGCCGCCGGACCCCACGCCGTACCAGAAGGGTGCTCCCGCGTTGTTCTGCGCGTGGCGTGTGCAAGCGAGCAGCATCGCTTCCAGAGGCTCCTCGAACCTGCGGTTGAAGTTCTGGTTCGTGCTGGTCGTCATGGGCGTCAGGTTGATCGAGACCCCGTGGCCGCCCACGTTGTCTTTCCACAGGTGGCCTTTGATCCAGCCGTCGCCGTCCCGCTGGTTGAGCTCGTTGACGAGCGTGCATTCGGCGCCCCGGACGAGAACCTCCGTAGGTGTTCAGGCCGTCGATCGCGCGGATGGCCGGTTCGAAGACCTCGTACAGATGGCCAGCGGTGGTGCTGTCAGGTGCGCGTTCGGCGAGCATCCGCCATTGCACCCGTTTTGGGTTGGAAGGTGCAGAAGCCACCTTCGGCCGGTGTGCTGCGGTGGGTGAGGTCGATGGCCGGGGCTTCGGCTTCCTGCCGTGACATCGGCTCGCTGTCGGAGAGCATCAACCCCGGCTCCGCTGATCCGGGGCCGGCGACCCAGAGCGAGTTGAGGGCTTCCTTGAGGCGGGGGTCGGTGTTGGCGAGATGGACGCACCGACGTCACTGGCCTTCAACTCTTACGCGAGCATGCCCAGTTCGACGCGGCGGCCGAACCGCTTGCTCGAGGACGACGAAGTCATGGCAGTGCTGGACGAGCGAATCTCACCGGCGAGCTTTACGATGCCTGGTGCCACGGGTGGTGATCTCTTCTGAGAAGACCCGCTTCGCCCCGACCTCGGCGAGCGAATCGAGCTGTGCGTCGAGGAACTGGCGGGCGGTCGGGGCGCGGGCGTAGCCAAGACGGACGTGGCCAACCACTGATCCAACGCCGTGCACTCGATCCGGCGGCCACCCGCCTCCGGTTGTTGCGCCATCGCCCGGTCCACCCACGCCAACAGCTTGGCTCGGCTAACGGAGGACGCCAAAACCGCTATGAGGACCGCGTCCGTTCCAGGTTCGCCCGCACCACCGCGATCATTGGATGGCTCCGGCTCAGCACTCGCTCGTAGTGCGCCAGGTGCGTTCGTACAGGGGGATTGCCCTCCCCAGATCCCCCGCCGACTCGTATGCGTACGCGAGGTTGTTGCGGAGGACAGCGCGTCAGGCTGCTCCGCGCCCAGCAGCCGCTCGAGGGTGATGAGTGCGCCTTGGAAGGCATGGCTGGCGGGAGCGAGTGCACCCTGTCCCATTCGGTACGCAGCGCTGCGGGCGAGAGCAAGGGTGGGGTCACGGGCCTGGTCGACGGCTACCGCGTCCCCGCCCGCGTCGTCGACGGTGATCCACCACCGGACCTTCCCGGGCCGCCCAGTGCGCGGCAAGCGCCGACTTGCCGACCCCGCCCAGCCCATGCACCGCGCGCACGACGACCTCGCCGGGGCGGGCGAACGCTGTCTCCAGCGCCTCCAGCTCGTCGACGCACGATCGCCGGACACGGCTCGCTGACCACCACCCAGAGGTGCTGCACCCCGACGTGCACAAGATCACCGCTGCGGGCGCCGCCCTCTCGGCCCACCTCACAGCGCTGCGCGTCCCACGCTCGCTGCCGAGCCCGATCGTGGTCACCCGCTGACACGGCCAAGAGGGCCTGGTCCCCAACTGGTCCCCAGAAACGATCAAGGGGCCGTTTCAGATTTCTCTGAAACGGCCCCTGACCTGCGACTGTCTCCAGTCGGGACGACAGGATTTGAACCTGCGACCCCTTGACCCCCAGTCAAGTGCGCTACCAAGCTGCGCCACGTCCCGTTGCCCGTGTGACCTGGGGTTTCCCCCTGGCCGAACGCGCACGGAAACAATACCGCACTCTGACTGGTGATCGCTCACCCCTTTCGTCCGTCGGCCGCCACTTGACCTCAAGTGCGGTTGAGGTCGCACGCTTCTTCGCATGACGACGACCACGGAACGCGCGTACGAATACACGGACCTGCCCCGGCTCATGGAGCTGATGACCGGGGACGAGAAGCACGGGCCCGCCGCGACCTCGACGCTGGACGCCCTGTGGGTGCTCTACGACCGGGTGCTGCGCGTCACACCGGAGCGTGCCGACGACCCCGAGCGGGACCGGTTCCTGCTGTCCAAGGGGCACGGGCCGATGGCCTACTACGCCGTACTCGCCGCCAAGGGCTTCCTGCCCGTCGCGTGGCTGGAGGGGTTCGGGGCGTACGACTCCCCGCTCGGGCACCACCCCGACCGGTTGCTGGTGCCGGGCGCCGAGATCGGCAGCGGGTCCCTCGGTCACGGACTGCCGATCGCCGTGGGGACGGCGCTCGGGCTGAAGGCGCGGGGCCTCACCGACCCGCGGGTCTGGGTGCTCGTCGGGGACGCGGAGATGGACGAGGGCAGCAATCACGAGTCCGTCGCCTACGCGGGACCGGCCGGCCTCGAACAGCTGCATGCCCTGGTGATCGACAACGCCTCGGCCAGCTACGCCAGGCCCGGCGGGATCGCCGCCCGTTTCGAGGCCGCCGGGTGGTCCACCGCGACCGTCGACGGGCGGGACCACGACGCGCTGTACGCGGCCTTCACCGCGCCGCACCCCGGACGGCCGCACGTGGTGGTCGCCCGCGTCGAGCCCAAGGAGTTCTCGGGCGAGCCCAAGAACGCGTGAGCCGGACCGGCGCCGCCACCTCCCCCTCCCCACCTCTGGAAGGACCTTTCCGTCATGGACACCATGCGTGACCGCTTCGCCCCCGTCGTCTCGCGGCTGCTGGACGAGGACCCGCGCGTCGCCGTCGTCCTCGCCGAGATCGGCAAGGACGCCTTCGAAGCGGCGATGCGCAAGCACCCGGACCGGGTGATCAACGTCGGGATCAGGGAACAGCTGCTCGTCGGGGCGGGCGCGGGGCTCGCGCTCGCCGGGCTGCGGCCCGTGGTGCACACCTTCGCGAGCTTCCTGGTGGAGCGGCCCTTCGAACAGATCAAGCTCGACTTCGGGCACCAGGGTCTCGGCGGCGTCCTCGTCAGCGCCGCGGCGTCCTTCGACTGGCCGGCGGGGGGCTTCACGCACATGGCGCCCGGTGACGTCGCGCTGCTCGACACCCTCGACGGCTGGACCGTGCACGTGCCGGGCCACCCCGACGAGGCGGAAACACTCCTGCGGCACGCCGTCGCGGCGGGCGACGACAAGGTGTACGTACGCCTGTCGGTGCAGGCCAACGCGCGGGCACTGCCCGTGGACGGTGAGCGGTTCCTCACAGTGCGCGAAGGGCGCGGGGGTGTGGTGGTCGCCGTCGGGCCGCTCCTTGACCAGGTCCTCACCGCGACGGAGGGGCTCGATGTGAGCGTGCTCTACGCCACCACCGTGCGCCCCTTCGACGAGCGGGCGCTGCGCCGGGCCGCCGGAGCCGCCGACTCCGCCGATGTGGTGGTCGTCGAGCCGTACCTCGCCGGGACGTCGACCGCCGCGGTGAACGACGCGCTCGCCGACCTGCCGCACCGCGTGCTCGGCCTGGGCGTGGGCCGCCGTGAGCTGCGCCGCTACGGTCAGGTCGAGGAACATCTGACCGCCCACGGCCTCGACGCGGGGTCGCTGCGCGGGCGGATCAGCGGCTTCCTGAGTGCGCGGACTTCCCTACGTACGTCATAGCGGGCATCCCTACGTGCGCCGTGGCGGGCCGGCGCCGCTTCACTCCAGGGGCGGGACTCCCAACTCCGGGTGTTCTTCCAGGAGTCGGGGCGGCGCGGCCTGGCGCCAGGAGTCGGCCAGGATGTCGGTCAGCTCCTCCTTGTCCAGCGCCGCGAGGCGCACCCGCACCCACGCGGAACTCGCCTCGTGCGCGGCGACCCAGAACTTGTCCGGCTCGGCGAGGACCAGTTCGTCCCGCTCGACCTTCGGGCAGCGCACCGCGATCGACGTCTCGTCGTCCGGCACTGTCACGAACATCTTTCCGGCGACACGGAACGTGGGCATGCTCCACGCGATCTTCTCCACCGTGTCCGGCAGGGCGAGGGCGATGCGGCGCACGTCATCGGAGGTGACGCGGGCCCGGGATCTGGACTTCGACATGGCACGAACCGTAGCCAACGCCACTGACAGGCGCGGACTCGCCGGCCCGGCTCACAGCACCCGCTCGTCCAGCCACGCCGTGAGGTCCTCCTGGACCTCGTCCCGGTTGGTCTCGTTGAGGATCTCGTGGCGCGCGTCGGGGTAGCCCTTCCACGTCAGGTCCTCCACGCCCACGTAGCGGAAGTCCTCCAGGAGTTCGTGGACCAGCGTCATCCGCTGGTTGCAGGGGTCCTGCTCGCCGACGGCGACGTGGATCGGCAGGTCGGCGGGGACGCGGGCGAGGTTGCGCGGGTCGTTGATCTTGCGTACGGCGCGCATCCAGTCCAGGCAGAGCCCCGCGGAGAAGGCGAACCCGCAGCGCTCGTCGGCGGCGTACGCGTCGACCTCGGCCTCGTCCCTGGAGAGCCACTCGAAGCCGGTGCGGCGCGGGAAAGGGTCGTTGAACGAGGCGAAGAGGGCGGGGATGTACGAGGAGGTCGCGGCACGGCCCCGCTCGGCGACCTCGCGCTCCAGGCGGGCGATCGCCCCGGCCGGGTCGGCGCCGGGCAGTGAGCGGAACGTGCCCGAGAGGATCACGCCCGCGAGGCCGTCCGCGTATTCCTGGGCGTAGTCCCGCGCGAGCATCGAGCCGAGGCTGTGCCCCAGGAGGAAGAACGGCACGCCGGGGTGCAGGGTGCGGACCTGGTCGCCGATGGCCTTGAGGTCGTCGACGATCGCCCGCCAGCTGTCGGCGTCCGAGGCGCCGTCCGGTCCGGAGGTGACGCCGTAGCCGCCGGTGGCCTGGGCGGTCGCGCCGTGGCCACGGTGGTCGGAGGCCACCACGCCGTAGCCGTGGGCGGTCAGGTGGCGGGCGAACCGGTCGTAGCGCAGGGCGTGTTCGGCGGCGCCGTGCGCGATCTGGACGTAGGCGCGCGGCCTGCCGTCGGCGGGCAGCCAGGTGTACGTGGCGACGGGCACGCCGTCCGCCGCGTTGAGCAATCCTGCCGTGTAGGCGGCGCTCGGGGTGGTGTGGGTGTCGTCGAAGTGGTCGGTCCGGTCGGGCATCGCGCGGGCTCCCTGGGGTGGTTCGCTGCTGGGGTGGTTTCCTGCTGGTCGGCTCGCCTCGGGTTCGTCGGGTGGCGGTCCTGCGGCTCAGCCTCCCCCACGCGCGGCGCCTCATGCGGACCACTCGCCGAACCGGAACCCGCGCCGTGGTGGTCGACGCGATGGCGGCTTTACGTTCAGGGGAGCCGTTTGTAGAAGAGCGTCGTCGGGTGGAGAGTCCCGGCCGGGTCCCTCGCGTAGTCGGGGATGGTTCCGGCCCGGGTCCAACCGGCCTTCTCGTACAGGGTCTCGGCGGGGCTGCCGGTCTCCGTGTCGAGGACGAGGAGGGTCACGCCCGCGTCCGCCGCCGCCTCTTCGGCGGCGGCCAGGAGCCGGCGGGCGAGGCCCCGTCCGCGCGCGGAGGGGTGGACCATCAGCTTGGTGATCTCGGCGCGGTGGCGGCCGTTCGGTCTGTCGACGAAGGCGACGCCGATGGTTCCGGTGACTCTCGTCCCGTCATGGGCGGTCCAGACGGCGAGGCCGCCGCTCCCGACCGCCGGGGCGAGTCCGCGCCACCAGGCGGCCGCCTCGGCGCGCTCCAGCCCGGCGAGGAAGCCGAGCGAGGCGCCGCCCCGCACCGTGTCGACGAGCAACTCGGCCAGGCCGGCCGCGTGGTCCAGGAACCGGGCGGCGTCGATGCGGGTGACGGCGTCCCGACCGAGGCAGACGGGGCCCTGGGCGGCCGCGCTCACGGCTTCACCACCACGAGCGCGTACCGCACGGCTTCCTCCCCCACGCAGCGGAAGCGCGACGCGCCCCACAGCCGGAAGCGCAGGCAGTCACCGGTGCGCAGGGTGTGCGCGTCCCCCTGCACCGTGACCTCCAGGGCGCCTTCAAGGACCCAGATGTGCTGTTCAAGGCCGGGCACGGGCGGCCGGTCGTACGTGATGTCGGCGCCCGGTTGCAGTCGCCCCTCGACGAGTTCGGCGCGCATCCCGATGTGCGGCGGAGAGACCGCCCAGCGCATGAACCCCGCCTCGTCGTCCGCCCAGACCGTCTGGTCGACGGCGCGCACCAGCTGCGCGGGCTCGGCCTCCACCTCGCTCAGGAGCTGCGACATGGTCCGTTCATACACGGCGCAGAGGCGGTTCAGGAGGGCGGCGGTGGGGCTGATCTCCGCGCGCTCGGCCCGGGACAGGGTGGAGCGGCTGATCCCGCTCAGTTCCGCCAACTCGCCCAGGGACCAGCCGCGTTCGGCACGCAGCTCGGCCAGCCGGGCGGCCAGGCGCGCGTCGACTCCTTCGTGTTCCATATTTGGCACGTTAGCCCGCATGCGGGATGGCGGGCAAGCGTGATCCGGCCCGCGGACTGCGGCCCTCGGGCCCCGGCCCGCGGACGTGGCTCTCGGGCTCTGGCCCGCACACCTCGGCCCTCGGACCCCGGCCCCCGTCAGACCCGGCTACCGCCACGGGTGCGGTTCAGCTCCACGTTCAGCCATGAGCCCTCAGCCCGCCGCGGCCTCCCCGAGCGCCGCCAGGACCGGGCGGATCAGGGGGTGGCCTTCCGCCCCGCAGCGCACCGCCGCGAACACCCGGCGCGTCGGGGCCGCGCCCTCCACCGGCCGCACCACCGCGCCCGACACGTCCATGCCGCGCAGCGCCGAGCGCGGCACGAGGGCGACGCCCGCGCCGGCCGAGGCGAGCGCCACCACGGCACGGAAGTCGTCCGACCAGTGTTCGAGGACGGGCTGGAACCCCGCCTGCTCGCAAGCGAGGACGACCACGTCGTGGCACGGGTTGCCGGCGAAGGGGCCGATCCAGGCGTCCTTGGCCAGCTCGGCCAGCGGGACCCGGTCGGCCTCGGCGAGCCGGTGGCCGAGCGGGAGAACCGCGTCGAAGGGCTCCGCGTAGAGGGGGACGCGGGTCAGCCGGGGGTCGTCCGCGCCCGGCGCCCCGCGGTACTCCACGGCGACCGCGACATCGACCTGCCGGTCCAGCACCATCGGGAGGCTGGCGTCGCCCTCCGCGTCCTGTACGCGCACCCTGATGCCGGGCGCGGTGTCGGCGAGGCGGGCCAGGGCCGGGCCGACGACCAGGCCGATGCCGGTGGCGAAGGAGGCGACGGTGACCGTCCCCGCCTCACCGGAGCTGTACGCGGCCAGCTCGGCCTCGGCCCGCTCCAGCTGGGCGAGGACCGCGTTGGTGTGCGTGAGCAGGATCTCTCCGGCCGCCGTCAGGCGTACGCCGCGCGCCGAGCGGTCGACCAGGCGGTGGCCCGTCTCCTGCTCCAGGGCGGTGAGCTGCTGGGACACCGCGGACGGGGTGAGGTACAGCGCGGCCGCAGCGGCCGTGACCGTGCGGTGGTCGGCCACCGCACGGAGGATGTGCAGCCGCCGCGCTTCGATCATGCTGCCGATTCTCCCAAACCGTGGGCCTGCGCCGCGCCACCGGTCCCGCCGGGCTTCCGGCGCCGCCGAGGTAATCCGGTCGACAGGCGGCCGGGCCGCACGCTGTGATGGTTCCGACCGTCTGCGCGCGCCGCCCGTACGTCTGGCGCGCGCCGCCCCCATACGGGCGGGTGACCACCATGAGGAGCCGGGTTGACGACCGAAGGAACCCGGCCCCGGGGTGTCGGGGAAACCGCGTGCGGTGCCGAACTCCGTCCGGTGATCGACGCGCCGCTGGCCAGGCGACTGGTCGACGCGCAGTTCCCGGAGTGGGCCGGGCTGCCGCTCGAACCGGTCGACCCGGCCGGCTCGGACCACGTGATCTACCGCCTCGGCGACGAGCTGTCCGTCCGGCTGCCCCGGCACTCCGGGGCCATCAGGCAGGCCGAGAAGGAGTTCGCGTGGCTTCCCCGGCTCGCCCCGCAGCTGCCGCTGGCCGTCCCCCGGCCGGTGCGGGTGGGCGCGCCCGGCTTCGGCTACCCCTGGCCGTGGGCGGTGACCCGCTGGCTGGACGGAGAGGTGGCGAGCACGCGGGCGCTGGGCGACTCGCCGAGCGCGGCCGTGCGACTGGCGGAGTTCCTCACCGCTCTTCAAGGGTGTGCGACCGGTGGCGGGGACAGCGGAGGCGCCCACGAGTCGCTCACCGTCAACCGCCTCCCCGACCGCGACCACGACACACGGGCCGCCATCGCCGCGACCGACGGCGTGTTCGACGGCCCGGCGATGACCGAGCTGTGGGACGCGGCCCTCGCCGCCCCCGCGCGGGACCGTCCACCGGTGTGGTTCCACGGTGACTTCCACACCGGCAATCTGCTGACCGTCGACGGGCGCCTCAGCGCGGTCATCGACTTCGGCGAACTGGGTGTCGGCGACCCGGCCTGCGATCTGACCATCGCCTTCACCCTGATGTCGGCCGCGAGCCGGGCCGTGTTCCGCGCCGCGCTCGGCGTCGACGACGCCACTTGGCTGCGGGGTCGCGGCTGGGCGCTGGCCACCGGTCTCAACGCCTACACCTCGTACGCCGCCACCGACCCCCGGGTCGCCGCGCAGACGACCCGCCAGATCACCGAGGCGCTGACCGGCTGAGCCACGGTACGGGCGCTGGACCTGGGGTGCAGTGCGCGCTACCCGCGGCGTGGCGGCAGGAGGCCGCGACGACCGCCACGGCGTGCGCACCGCGCCGGGCGCGAGGGGCGTGGCGTCCCCGAGGAAGAACCCCGGCGAACGCTGAGGCACCCCGCACCCCGCACCCGGCGCGCGAAAGGCGCCGGCGCCCCGGACACGCGTACCGCAGCCCGGACGCCGACGCCCCCCGAACCCTTCAACCCCCTGCGCACACCAGGCCGTCAGGCCGTCAGACCATCAGGCCGCGCCCGCCTCCCCCAGCTCCGCGCGCGCCGCCACAAAGGCGTCCACCGCACGGTTCACGTCCTCCGTGGAGTGCGCCGCGGACAGCTGCACGCGGATGCGGGCCGCGCCCTGCGGCACCACCGGGTACGAGAAGCCGATCACGTACACGCCCCGCTCAAGCAGCAGCTCTGCCATGCGGCCCGCGACGGCCGCGTCGCCGATCATGACCGGGGCGATGGCGTGGTCGCCGGGCAGGACGTCGAAGCCCTCCTCGGTCATCCGCGAGCGGAAGAGCGCCGTGTTCGCGGCGAGCCGCTCACGCAAGTCGCCCGCGGACTCCAGGAGGTCGAGGACCTTCAGGGAGGCCGCCGCGATCACCGGGGCGAGCGTGTTCGAGAAAAGGTACGGGCGCGAGCGCTGGCGCAGCAGGGCGACGATCTCCGCGCGGGCCGCGACGTAGCCGCCGGAGGCGCCGCCGAGGGCCTTGCCCAGCGTGCCCGTGATGATGTCGACGCGGTCCATGACGCCGTGCAGTTCGGGGGTGCCGCGGCCGCCGGGGCCGACGAAGCCGACGGCGTGCGAGTCGTCGACCATGACCATGGCGTCGTACCGGTCGGCGAGGTCGCAGATCTCCGCGAGCGGGGCGACGTACCCGTCCATGGAGAAGACGCCGTCGGTGACGATCAGTCGCCGCCGCGCGTCGGACGCCTCCTTCAACCGCTGCTCCAGGTCCGCGAGATCACGGTTGGCGTAGCGGAAGCGGCGGGCCTTGGACAGGCGGATGCCGTCGATGATCGAGGCGTGGTTGAGGGCGTCGGAGATCACCGCGTCCTCGGGGCCGAGGAGGGTCTCGAAGACACCGCCGTTGGCGTCGAAGCAGGAGGAGTAGAGGATCGTGTCCTCCTGGCCGAGGAAGGCGGAGAGCCGCGCCTCCAGCTCCTTGTGCACCTCCTGCGTACCGCAGATGAAGCGGACGGAGGCCATGCCGTAGCCCCAGCGGTCCAGGGCCTCGTGGGCGGCGGCGACGACCTCGGGGTGGTCGGCGAGGCCGAGGTAGTTGTTGGCGCAGAAGTTGAGGACCTCGCCGGGACGGCCCCCGGAGGTGACGGCGACCGTGGCGGACTGCGGGGTGCCGATGACGCGCTCGGGCTTGTGCAGCCCGGCGGCGGCGATCTCGTCGAGCGTGGCCTGGAGGTCTTGGCGTACGGAGTCGAACATGCGGGGTTCCTTCGGTGGTGAGCCGTTGGTGGGCCGGCGGTGGACCGATGCCCGGTCGAGTCGGGCCGGTCGCTGGCCGGTCGGCGTAGGTGCGCCGGCGTTGGTGGGCCGGCGTCGGTGTGCCGAGGAGGGTCAGGAGGTCCAGTCGAGGATGACCTTGCCGCCGCGGCCGCTCGCCGCGTCGTCGAAGGCCGCCTCGAAGTCGCGGTGGCCGTAGCGGCCCGTGATGACGGGGGCCAGGTCGAGGCCGCCTTCGAGCAGGACGGACATCGCGTACCAGGTCTCGAACATCTCGCGGCCGTAGATGCCCTTGATCGTGATCATCGAGGTGACGATCCGCGACCAGTCGACGGGGAACTCCTCGGCCGGCAGGCCGAGCATGGCGATCCTGCCGCCGTGGGTCATGTTGGCGACCATGTCGCGCATCGCGCGCGGGTTGCCGGACATCTCCAGGCCGACGTCGAAGCCCTCGCGCAGCCCCAGCTCCCGCTGGCCGTCGGCGATCGTCGAGTCCGCCACGTTCAGGGCGAGGCTGACGCCCACCTTGCGGGCCAGCTCCAGACGCTCCTCGCTGACGTCGGTGATCACGACGTTGCGGGCCCCGGCGTGCCGGGCCACGGCCGCCGCCATGAGGCCGATCGGTCCGGCGCCGGTGATCAGCACGTCCTCGCCGACCAGCGGGAAGGACAGCGCGGTGTGCACGGCGTTGCCGAACGGATCGAAGATCGCGGCCACGTCGAGGTCGACGGGCACGCGGTGCACCCATACGTTGCTCGCGGGCAGCGCGACGTACTCCGCGAAGGCCCCGTCCCGCCCGACGCCGAGGCCCACCGTGGCGCGGCACAGGTGGCGGCGCCCTGCCAGGCAGTTGCGGCACTTGCCGCAGACCAGGTGGCCTTCGCCGCTGACCTGGTCGCCGACCGTGATGTCCACGACGTCCCGGCCGGTCTCCACGACCTCGCCGACGAACTCGTGCCCGACCACCAGCGGCGCGGCGACCGCCTGCTGCGCCCAGCCGTCCCAGTCCCGGATGTGCAGATCCGTCCCGCAGATCCCGGTGCGGAGCACCTTGATCAGGACGTCTCCCTGGCCGATGACCGGCTCGGGCACGTCCATCAGCCGGAGTCCCGGCTCTGCCTTCTCCTTGACCAGCGCCTTCAAGGCCACGGCTCCTGTCGTACGTCTCGTATGTCGCTGCTTGCTTCGACGACACAGGAATCTCCCCTACCGGGGCGCCCCGGTCCATCGAGGATTTCTTAAGCGCCGCCGCAGGTTTCCTTCAGACCTGTAGGTCAGCGGGTCTGACCGCGTTCGAAACAGGCGATCAGTTCGGGGCCCGGGCCGAGAACGGCGAGGCGGAGACGCAGGCGGCGACGCGGTAATCGCTTACGGCAGCTGTGCTGCCGAGAAAACACAGAAAGACCGCCGACCCCCTTGCGCAGTACAGCAACCGCTTACATGCTGACGCGAAGCGATCGCGCGGCGCCCGACCCCGGCCACCTGTGCCCATCTGTGTCACCCCCTCCGACACCCCTGGGAGTTCGCATGCCCACGCCTCTTTCCGGCTCCACCGGGCCAAGCCGTCGCGCACTGCTCACGGCCGGCGCGGCCTCCGCCGCCGTGTCGGCGACGGGCGGCGCGGCGCGGGCCGCCGACCGCGAGGACACGGACGGCACCGAGGCCGCGTCCGTCAAGGACGACGCCTACGACACGCTCCTATCCCGCGCGGCGGCGCAGCTGACCGGCGGCGCGTTCGACCCCGCGGACCCCGACTTCGCCGCGGCGCTCAAGACGCTCGACACCCAAGCGGCCACCTGGTGGCGGCGGTTGGACCGCTCGGCGGGCAGAACCGCGCTCTGGCCCGACCTCTCCCCCGCCTCGGACCCCGGCAACTTCGGCCAGAGCTACACCCGTCTGCGCACCCTCGCGACGGCCTGGGCCACCCCCGGCACCTCGCTCACCGGCCGCGCGGAGATCGCCGGCGCCCTGCTCGAAGCGCTGCGCCTGCTGCACACCTCCGGTTACCACCCGGGCCGCCCGGAGTCCGGAAACTGGTGGTTCTGGGAGATCGGGGCGCCCCGCGCGCTGATGGACACCTGCGTCCTGCTCCGGGCGCGGATGCCCGCCGAGGACCTGGCCGCGTACACGGCGACGGTCGCGAAGTTCTGCCCGGACCCGGACCGCCGCACCAACGCCCCCTCGCTCTCGGAGACCGGGGCCAACCGCGCCGACAAGGCCGTGATCGTGGCCCTGCGCGGCCTGCTCACCCGGGACGCGGCGACGGTGGCGCTCGCCCGCGACGGTCTGTCCGACGTGCGGGACGGCGGCACGAACAGCCTCTTCCGGTACGTCACTTCGGGCGACGGCTTCTACGAGGACGGGTCGTTCGTCCAGCACGGCTCCGTCGCGTACACGGGTACGTACGGCAGTGTCCTGCTCGGCAGCACGGCCCAGCTGATCGCGCTGCTCGCGGGCTCGCCCTGGGCGGTCACGGACCCGAAGACCTCCGTGCTGTACGACGCGGTGGACCGGACCTTCGCGCCGGTGGTCTTCGACGGGCTGATGATGGACGCCGTGCGCGGCCGGGCGATATCCCGGGAGCGGGCGCGGGACCACCACGACGGCGCGGCCACGCTCTCCCACATCCTCCACCTCGCCTCCGGCGCCCCGCAGGCGTACGCGCGCCGCTGGCGTGCGCTCGCCAAGGGGTGGATACGCCGCAACACGGTCACGCCGTACCCGGGCCTCGTCGGCATCCCGGCGCTGGCGCGCGCCAAGGCCGTCCTCGACGACACTTCGGTCCCGGTGGCGGAGCGGCTCACCGGGCACTTCGTGTTCGCCGGCATGGACCGCGTGGTGCACCGGCGGCCGGGCTGGGCGCTGACGCTGTCGCTCTCCTCGCAGCGGATCGCCGCGTACGAGGCGGGCAACGGCGAGAACCTGCACGGCTGGTACACCGGTGACGGCATGACGTACCTGTACGACGGCGACGACCTCGGGCAGTACGGCGACGGCTTCTGGGCCACCGTGGACCCGTACCGCCTGCCGGGCACGACCGTGGACACCCGTGCGCGCGCCGACATCGGCTCCGGCGCCGGCACGGGGACGTACCGACCGAAGAACGCGGTGGCGGGCGGCGCGGTCCTGGACGGCCGCCACGGCGCGGCCGCCATGGAACTCCTCGCCGACGGCAGTTCCCTGCGCGCCCGGAAAGCGTGGTTCTGCGTGGACAACGTGGTCGTCGCGCTCGGCGCGGGCATCAGCGCGCACGACGGCCGGACCGTCGAGACGGTCGTCGAGAACCGGAATCTGCACGTCGGCGAGCCCGCGCGGACACTGACCGTGGACGGGCGCGGGCAGCCGGGGCACGACGGGTGGTCGGCGCGGCTCGACGCGGCACGGTGGGCGCACCTGCACGGTACCGGCGGCTACGTCTTCCCCGACCACCCCGGCCGGGCGGGCGGCCTCGGTCTGCGCGCCCTGCGCGAGGAGCGCACCGGCCGCTGGCGGGACATCAACACCGGGGCGGACACGGGTGGCAGCGTCACGCCGGTCAGCCGCCGCTATGTGACGCTGTGGCTGGACCACGGCGTCTCGCCGGACGCGGCCTCGTACGCCTATGTCCTGCTGCCCGGCGCCGGCGCGTCCGCGACCGCGGCGTGGGCGCGGGCCCGGCCCGTGCGGATCGCGGCCAACGACACCACCGTCCAGGCCGTCGAGGAGCCCCGGTCCGGGCTGCTCGCCGCACACTTCTGGCGGTCCGGCACCGTGGCGGGGCTGACGGCCTCGGGGCCGTGCACCGTCCTGGTGCGGCGGGGGCAGGGGGGTACGGCGGTGGCCGTGGCCGACCCGAGCCGCACGGGGGTGACGGTCAGCGTCGAACTGCCCCTCCGGGTACGGGGTGTTCGGCGGGCGGATGACACGGTGACCGTCGCGGTGGGGCGGCGTGGCGTGGTGAGCGTCCGGGTCGGTGGGTCTCGGGGGCGGACGCACACGGTGGAGGTCGTGTGAGTATCGCGCCGCCGCGGCCCGGGGCTCCCTGCCCAGGGCCACGGCATCGAGGCATCGGCCTCACCGCATGCCCGGCGCGCTCTCCTGGGCGGGTTCCTCGGGTGCCGGGTGCTGGTCCGGATCGTCGGCCCGGGCGGCGGCACGCAGCGCCGCTTCGACGCGGCGGTTGCTGGTCATGGACGCCGTGACGGCCGTCATCGCCAGGAGGAGGCCGGCGGCGGCGTAGAGCGGGGTGCGGATGTCGTAGGCGGTGGCCAGCCAGCCGCCGACGAAGGCCCCGAAGGGGGCGGCGCACATGGCCAGCATGCGGGAGGTGGAGGCGACCCGGCCCATGAGGCGGGCCGGGACGATCGCCTGCCGGAGGGAGGGGCCGAGCACCATCGTGGCGCCCATGCCGGCCCCGCAGACGGCGAGCGCCAGCCCGGCCACATACGGGTTCGGGGCAGCGGCAAGGCCCAGGATGGCGAGCCCTTCGACGGCGGCCGTGCAGGTCAGCGCGGTGCCGGTGCCGAGCCGCCGGCCGAGGCCGGAGGCGATGGCCGCGCCGAGCAGGCCGCCGGTGGCCTCCGCCGTGAGGAGCAGGCCGAAGCCGTAGGTGTCGATGCCCAGGCGCTCGTGCGCGAAGAGGGCGAGGACGGTCTCCACGGCGAGGAAGGCGATGTTCCCGACCGCCGGGCGGAGTGCGAGCCCGAGCAGCAACCGGTCCCGGAAGACGTACGACGCCCCGGCCCGCGCCTGCCGGAGCAGCGACTCGCGGGCCTCCGGCACGGGCGGGGGGATGGCGGGCAGCGTCCGTACGAGCAGTGCGGAGAGCAGGAACGACACCGCGTCGGCGAGCAGCGGCACCGCCCGCCCGAGCGCGAGCAGCGCACTGCCCGCGGGCGGCCCCGCGAACCCGGACATAGCGGTCTGGGCGCCGCGCAGGCGGGAGTTGGCGCGCTCCAGGAGTGCGGGGTCGCGGCCGAGGAGATCCGGCAGATAGGCCGTGGCGGCCGTGTCGAAGAAGAGTCCGCCGAGACCGAGCAGGAAGGCGACGGCCGCGAGCAGCGGAATGCTCAGGACATCCAGTAAGGCCGCTGCCGCCGGTATCACGAGCAGCACCGCACGCGCCGCGTCCACCACCCACATGGTGCGGCGGCGGTCCCAGCGGTCCACCAGCGCACCGCCGAGCACCCCGAAGAGCAGCCACGGCAGCGTCCCGGCGGCCGTGACGACGGCAAGCGCCATCGGGTCCCGCGTCAACGCCAGCGCGAGCAGCGGCAGCGCGGCATGCGAGACCCCGTCACCGAGGGAGGAGACCGTCTGCGCGGTCCACAGCCGTCCGAACCCGGCCGGCAACTTCTGTTTGGCTGACGTCACTTGGCACCGCCCGAGGCCTGGTCGCGCGGCGCCGGGTGGAACAGCGCGAAGACGAGGGACGCGTCCGGCAGTGACGGGTCGGACAGCTTGCGGTACTCGTCCGCCAGCGCCTCCAGCCGCGCCCCCAGCTCCGCGAACTGCTCATCGGTGAGCCGCAGATGCGCCATCCGCACGTGCCGCTCGCCATCCGCCGACGACGCCTCCAGGTCCGCCACCGCGTGCCGCATCAGCACGTCCGGCCCTCCCTCGCCCGGATCGGGCAGCACGACCGACCGCGCGGCCATCGCGTAGTACCGCTCGGTGACGCCCCGCACCTTGCGCGTGCGGACCACCTTCACCAGGCCGGCCCGCTCCAGCAGCCGCACGTGATAGCTGGAACTCCCTTTCGCCAGGCCGACCCGCTCGGCGATCTGTGTGATCGTCGCCGGCTCGAAGCGGAGCGCGGCCATGATCCGGTGGCGCGTGAGGTTGGAGACGGCGCGCAGCTGTTCGTCCGTGGTGACGTGAAACGTCTCGGGGAGATCATCGGTAGGCATGCGCCCAATGGTCAACGTTTCTTGACCATTGAGCAAGGGGATTTCCGCACGGATCTTCAGAACCCGCCGCCCGGCACCTGAGAGCTGCCGCCAAGGCGCCCGTCTGACATGCTCCCTGGCCGTGACGACCACCCGGTGCCCCGGCCCGGGTGTGCATCATCCACCGCCCCCGGACCAGGAGTTGAGAGATCACCATGCCCGGACCCCGCCTCTCCCTGCCGCCCACCGACCACGCCCTCTCCCCCCTCACCGGCTGGACCCGCGCGCACTGGGAGGCGCTTGCCGACCGGCAGTTGCAGGCTCTGGTGCCGTTCGCCACGCCGGGGTTCGCGCAGTACCGGCTGCCGGGGCGGGCGAGTTGGTCCGGGGTGGTGTCGGACGGGCTGGAGGGCTACGCCCGCTCCTTCCTGCTGGCCGCGTTCCGGATCGCGGGGGCGGGCGGCGAGGTGGACCCCCGCCTCGTGGAGCGCTACACGCTGGGGCTGGCGGCCGGCACCGACCCCGGCAGCGGCGAGGCGTGGCCCCCGCTCACCGACCGTTCCCAGCAGATGGTCGAGGCCGCCTCCATCGCGATCGGGCTCCACGAGACCCGCCCGTGGATCTGGGACGCGCTCGACACCGGGGTCCAGGAGCGGGTGGTCGACTGGTTCTCCGGGTTCCTCGGCGCGAAGACGTGGGACAACAACTGGCGCCTCTTCCAGGTGGTGTCCGAACAGTTCCTCGCCTCGGTCGGCGCCCCGTACAGCAAGGCGGACATCGAGGGCGGCCTGGACCGCATCGAGGACTGGTACCACGGCGACGGCTGGTACAGCGACGGCGACGGGCGCAACTACGACTACTACAACGGCTGGGCCATGCACCTGTACCCGCTGCTGTGGGCGCGCATGGCGGGACCGGGCGGCGACGGCGGACGCGCCGCGGTGTACCGCGAGCGCCTCGCCCGGTTCCTCGCGACCTACCCGCACTTCTTCGGCGGCGACGGCGCCCCCGTCCACCAGGGGCGTTCGCTCACCTACCGCTTCGCCGCCGCCGCGCCCGTGTGGATGGGCGCCCTCGCGCACTGCACGCCGCTGGCCCCCGGCCTGACCCGGCGGCTCGCCTCCGGCACGGCCCGGCACTTCGTGGAGCGCGGCGCGCCCGACACACGGGGGCTGCTGCCGCTCGGCTGGTACGGGACGTTCCTGCCCACCACCCAGGCCTACTCGGGCCCCGCGTCACCGTACTGGGCGAGCAAGGGCTTCCTCGGCCTGCTGCTGTCCGCCGACCACCCGGTGTGGACGGAGCGCGAACTCCCGCTGCCCGTCGAGGAGTCCGACCAGTACACCGCGCTCCCCGTGCCCGGCTGGCTCCTGCACGGCACGCGGCTCGACGGCATCGTGCGGCTCGTCAACCACGGCAGCGACCACAACCCCCTCCAAGGCCCGGCCCAGGACGACCCGCACTACTCCAAGTTCGCCTACTCGACGGCGACGGCCCCCGAGACCGCCCCGCGCGCCTGGGAACGCACCGTCGACGGCCACCTCGCCCTGGTCACCGCCGACGGCACGCCCTCGCGCCGCCTGCGCATCCACCCCCTGCGCTGCGCGGGGCGCGTCGCCTCGTCCCGGTACGACGCCGAACTCCCGGGCCACGACAGCGCGTTCCCCGTCGTGTCGACGAGCGCGCTGCACGGCCCGTGGGAGATCCGCGCGCACCGGCTGCGGGCCCCGGCGGGCACGACCGTCCGCGAGGGCGGCTACGCGGTGGCCGACCGGACACCCCCGTACGCCGCACACGGCCCCGGCTGGGCGCTCACCCGTACGGCGGCGGGGCTCACCAGCGCCGTGGTCGCCCTGCACGGCTGGGACGGGGAGTCGGGCATCGCCCGCGAGACCGCGGCCAACGCGTACGGACCGCACTCCGCGACGCCCTTCCTGACCCGCCCGCAGCACCCGGGCGGGCCCAGCGTGCACGTCACGCTGGTCGCCCTCACGCGGGAGACCGTCGACCCGCGGGCACTGCGCGAGTCCCTCACCTGCGCCGTGGACGACGAGGGCGTGCGCGTCCGCTTCCCCGACGGAACCGAGCTGGAGCTGTAGCTGTGGCCGGGGTCAGATGCCGCCGTCCTCCCGCCGGTGGATCTGCTCGACCAGCTCCGCGGCCAGCGTCTTGATCGTGTCGAGCCCCGCCCTGCCCCAGCGGCGCGGCTCGACGTCGACGACGCAGACCGTGCCGAGCACGATCTCCGTACGGTCGATGAGGGGCGCGCCCAGGTAGGAGCGGATGCCGATCTCGTCCACGACGGGGTTGCCGGCGAACCGCGGATAGTCGCAGACGTCCTCCAGGACGAGCGCCTTGCGGCGCACCACCACATGCGGGCAGTACCCGTGGTCGCGCGCGAGGTAGCGGCTCATGACGTTGTCCGGGCTGTGCAGCCCGGCGAAGAACTGCCGGTGCTCGTCGATGAAGTTGACCATCGCGTACGGCGCGCCCGTCAGCTCGGCGAGCCGGTCCGCGAAGAGGTCGAGGGCCGAGTCGGGCCGGTCGCCGATGCCCAGCCCGCGCAGCCGCCGCACGCGCGCGGGCGCCTCCTTGTCGACAGGGGTGAGCAGCAGGTGCCGGTCCGGCGTCATGTGTGGGCTCCGTAGCTGGGGGCCGGGGCGTGGTTGAGGAGGTGCTTGACGAGGATGAGGAGCGTCTGGATGCCGGAGCTGGAGATCCGGGCGTCGCAGCGTACGACGGGGACCTGCGGGTCGAGGTCGATCGCGGCCCGTACCTCCTCCGGTTCATAGCGGTAGGCGCCGTCGAACTCGTTGATCGCGACGATGAAGCCCATGCCGCGCTGTTCGAAGAAGTCCACGGCGGCGAAGCAGTCCTCCAGGCGGCGGGTGTCGGCGAGCACGACCGCGCCGAGCGCGCCTTCGGAGAGTTCGTCCCACATGAACCAGAACCGCTCCTGGCCGGGCGTGCCGAAGAGGTACAGCACGTGTTCGGGGTCGAGCGTGATGCGTCCGAAGTCCATGGCGACGGTCGTCGTGGTCTTGTTCTCCACGCCCGACAGGTCGTCGGTGGCCTCGCTGACCGTGGTGAGCAGTTCCTCGGTGCTCAGCGGCGCGATCTCGCTGACGGCGCCCACAAAGGTCGTCTTGCCGACCCCGAAACCACCGGCGACCAGGATTTTCAATGCGGTGGGGAAGGGGTCAGAGCTGTCGTCGTAATCCATCGAGCACTGCCTCCAACAGGGACCGGTCAGTGGGGTTGTGGTAGAAGTCCGGGGCCTTCATGGTGAGCGCCCCGGAGTCGAGGAGATCGCAGAGGATCACTTTGGTAACGACCGCGGGCAGCTTCAGCTGGGCCGCGATCTCGGCGACGGAGGTCGGGGCTCCGCAGAGGCCGAGGGCCGCGGAGTGCTCGGGTCCGAGGTAGCCGAGCGGGGTCACCCCCGTGGTCATCACCTGGGAGAGCAGGTCGAGTTGGCTGGTCGGTCTGGTCCGTCCGTCGCTGACGGTGTAGGGGCGGACGAGCCGTCCCGCGGCGTCGTCGAGCCAGGGCCCGTCGTGCGGGGCCGCCACGCTCATCGCCTCATCGACGCGGGTTCCCCGGCCGGCTGCCGAGGCGCGGTGATCAGGTACGGGCGCACGCTCTTGACGAGCATCGCCATCTCGTAGCCGAGGACGGCCGCGTCGGCGTCGCGGCCCGCGAGCACGGCGAGGCAGGTGCCGGAGCCCGCCGTGGAGACGAACAGCAGTGTGGAGTCCAGCTCCACGACGACCTGCCGGACGTCCCCGCCGTCCCCGAAGCGGACACCGGCGCTGCGCCCGAGCGAGTACAGGCCCGAGGCGAGGGCCGCCATGTGGTCGGCGCTGTCCGGGTCGAGGCCGTGCACCGACTTCACGAGCCCGTCGGAGGAGAGCAGGACGGCGCTACGGGTGTGCGGCACGCGCTGCACGAGTCCGCTCATCAGCCAGTCGAGATCGGATACATGGCCGGTCGGCGCATCGCTCGCCATGGTGGATCGACTCCTTGAGATACGACGTACGAGGGTCTGCCTGCGCAGAGGTGGTGGGGGGTGATCGGGCGTCATCGTGCTGCTCAGCCGCCTTGTCCGCTGCCGTCACGGGGGAAGCCGTAGTTTTGGAAGCCGCCGTCCTGGAGGCTGCTGGCTTGGAGGCCGCTGTCCGGGAGGCCGCCGGTGCCGTACTCCCGTGGGGTGGGGTCGCGCGCTTCCTGCGCCTGGGCCAGGCCGATGCCGCGCTGGAACGCGGCCATCAGCCCCGGATCGTGGCCGACGAGTTGGTCGCCGTCGGGCCGCGGTCCCGGGGAGTCCCGCAGCTGGGGCACGATGTGTTCCTGCGCGCGCCGCTTGGGGAGCTGGGGCCTGTCGGCCCGCCCTCCCACGGCTCCGCCGAGGGGCGTCAGCGGCGCGGCGGCGTGCTCGGCCGCGGCCTGCCGGTCCTCGGGGCGGATGCCGGGCACGGCGTCGGCGGGCGTCGGCCGGTCCTGGCGGGCGCCGCGCACGGGCAGGGGGCGGGGCTGCCCCCCGGCGCGGTCGGGAGCGGTGTCGCGCTGCGGCTGGACCGGCACGGGGACGGGCTCCTGGCGCGGCTCCGGCCCGGGGTGCGCCTGAGGCAGTGCACCGCCGGTACCGCGTACGTCCGGAGCATGCGGTACGACGTCCTGACCGTGCCGCACCGCGCCCTGTGCATGCTGCTGTACGTCGCTCGCGGCGGGCTCGTCCCGCGGCTCGGCGCCCAGCAGTTCCTGGGGCAGGATCAGTACGGCCTGCACCCCGCCGTAGATGTTGCCCTGGAGGCGGACCGCGACACCGTGCCGACGGGCGAGCGCGGCGACCACGAAGAGGCCGATCCGCCCGTCCTGCAGCAGACTCGCGACGTTGACCTGGTCGGGGTCGGCGAGCAGCCGGTTCATCCTGTTCTGCTCGGCGAGGGGCATGCCGAGGCCTCGGTCCTCCACCTCGACGGCGAGGCCGGCGGTCACGAGGTTGGCGCGCAGCAGGACCTGGGTGTGCGGCGCCGAGAACACCGTGGCGTTCTCGATGAGTTCGGCGAGCAGGTGGATGACGTCGGCCACGGCGTGCCCGCTCAGGGTGCCGGCGATGGGCGGCACCAGCTTGACGCGGGAGTACTGCTCGACCTCGGCGGTGGCGGAGCGCATCACCTCGGTCATCGGGACGGGGCTGGTCCACTGGCGGCGCGAGACGGCGCCGCCGAGCACGGCGAGGTTCTCGGCGTGCCTGCGGATGCGGGTGGCGAGATGGTCGACGTGGAAGAGACCCTTGAGCAGCTCGGGGTCCTCGACGTCGTTCTCCAACTCGTCGAGCAGGCAGATCTCCCGGTGCACCAGCGACTGGAGGCGCCGGGCGAGGTTGACGAAGACCTCGACCTTCTGTTCGCTGCCCGCCTGGCTGGAGAGCTGCGCGGCCTGCACGACGGCGTCGACGGCGACGTCCTGGGCGCGCGTCAGCTCGACCGCGAGCTGGTCGAACTCGTCGCCGTCCGGCCGGTCCCGCGGCGGTGTCCCGCGCACGGGCGGCTCGTCGCCGCGGCGCAGGCGCTCCACGACACCGCGCAGCTCGGACTGGCCCTGCACGGCTGCCCGGCGCAGGGTGCCCACCCGGTCCCGTACGGACCTGGCGGCGCGGTCGGCCGCCACGGCGGCGACCCCGATGCCGGTGAGGGCGACGAGCGCCGCGGCGGTGAGGACGGCGAGCAGGGCGGGGCCGGGCCGCGCTCCGGTCGTCCGCAGGGTGAAGAGCACGGCCGCGCAGGCGCTCAGACCGACGGCGACGGCGGGCAGCACCGCGATGCGCAGGAGGTGCGGCCGTATGTGGGTCTCGGGCAGGGCGGTGGCGGTGCGGCCCCCTGGCCTGCCGTGCCGGCCGCCCTCACGGCGGTCTGCGCGGGCGGCCGGTGCGCGTAGGTGAGACATCTGCGTCCTAGGTACGGGGTGACGGGGCTCCAGCGGGCGTCCCGACTCCCTTTTCTGGCATGGATCTCGGCGGGCTCTTCGGTATGGGTCTCGGCAGGGTGTAGGGCATCGCCGTGCCGGCCGACAGGTCACGAGGGCATGCCTGCGCCGTGATCGCTGCGTTGCCCGACGACCACTCACGGTAGTCGGCAACCCATCATGTGTGGTGGGCAGTTGACAAAGTCAGCGGGCCCGGGCCCCGCTCTGGTATGACGCGCCGCACGCCAGTCCGATTCGGCTCGTACGCAGATACGAGTAGCGGGCCGGAGGGGGCCGCAGGGCACCCCGCACGAACAGCAGTGCCCCGGCCGGATCGGCCGGGGCACTGCTGTTCTTCTGCGCGCGGGGGTATGGCGGCGGGCTAAGCCACGGGCGCCGCTTCCTGGTCGCCGCTGTCCGTCGGCGTGGCCCGGGACCCGCCCGGCGTCGGCAGCTCGGGCCAGCCGCCGTCCGGGACGACCGCCACGCCGCGCCACCACGGCGCGGTGGGCACGGTCCGGGCCGTGGGCTCGAAGGGCTCACCGGGGCAGGGCAGCGCGACCCTCGCGCCCGCGCGGCGCGCCGCGGCGAGGGTGCCCTCCCCCGGCTCCGACCACGGGTGCGGGGCGAGGTTGAACGTGCCCCAGTGGATCGGCAGCATCAGCCCGCGGGCCGGGTCGTCGCCCTGGAGGTCGAGGTGGGCCCGCATGCCTTCCTCGGGTGTCATGTGGATGTCGGGCCAGAACTCGCTGTAGGCACCGATCTGGACCATCGTCACGTCGAACGGTCCGTGCTCCGCGCCGATCTCGCGGAAGCCGGGGAAGTACCCCGTGTCCCCGCTGTGGTAGACGCGGTGCTCGGGCCCGGCGACCACCCAGGACGCCCAGAGCGTGTGCTGCTGGTTGCGCAGGCCGCGGCCGCAGAAGTGCCGCGCGGGCGTCGCCGTGAGCGTCAGCCCCGCCACTTCCGCCGACTCATGCCAGTCCAGCTCGCGGAGCCGGTCGGCGGGCACGCCCCAGCGCTCCAGGTGGGCGCCGACGCCGAGCGGCACGGCGAACACCGTGTCCGCACCCGCCAGCGCCTTGATCGTCGGCATGTCCAGGTGGTCGTAGTGGTCGTGCGAGACGACCACGGCGTCGACCGGGCCGAGGGCGGCCAGGGGCACCGGCACGGGGTGCAGCCGCTTGGGCCCAGCGAAGGAGAACGGCGAGCACCGCTCGCCCCACACCGGGTCGAAGAGCACGCGCCGGCCGTCGATCTCGGCGAGGACGCTGGAGTGCCCCATCCAGGTGATGCGCAGGCCGTCCGTCGGCGGCTTGGCGAGGTCGGCGAGGGTGGTGGGGTGCACGGGGACCGTGCCGGCGGGGCCACGGCGTACGCGCTCCTCCTTGCGGAAGTAGATCTTGGCGAACTCCATGGTGGACCCCGAGGGTCTGATCCGCGCCCCCACGGGGTTCTGGAAGGAGCCCTCGGCCACGGAGAAGTTCGGCGAGCTGCGAATCCGGGCCAGCCGCGCACCGGCCGGGTCCGCTCCGAAGGCGGGGGTCCGCAGCGAGCGGAGCCCGGGAATCAGGGACCGGGACACGGGACCTCCTGAGGGGGTGATGGGGCCTACCCATTATGTCCATGCCACGCGGGGCCACATTTCCGGAGTCCCGATTCGACCGGTTCCGCGCCCGGCCCGCCGCGGCGCGGGCCGGATGTCACATTCCCCGGAGCTCGATCCGTCGCATGAGTGATCCGGTGACCGTCGCCGGATCATGACACCGGAGGTGCCCTCATGGCCCGCGTCTCGCTCGCCCCTCGCCGCACGCTCTTCTACCGCCTCATGGAGTGGTACTCGAAGCGGACCTACGGCAAGGTCCTCGACCCCGGCAAGGCCATGGCCCACAACCCGCGGGCGCTGTGGACGTACCTCCGCTTCGAGCAGGGCGTGGCCAAGTGGAACAAGCTGGACGCCGACCTCAAGGAACTCGCCGTGATGGCGTCGGCCGCCTCGATCGGCTGCTCGTGGTGCATGGACTTCGGGTTCTGGGAGTCGCACAGGCGCGGCATGGACGCCCGGAAGCTGCGGGACGTGCCCGTCTGGCGGGACAGTGACGCCTACACCCCGCTGGAGCGTGACGTGATGGAGTACGCGGAGGCGGTGACCGCGAACCCGCCCACCGTCGACGACGCCCTCGCCGGCCGGCTGCGCGAACGCCTCGGTGAGCCCGCCTTCGTCGAACTGACCGCGATGGTCGCCGTGGAGAACTACCGCTCCCGCTTCAACTCGGCGCTGGGCCTGACCAGCCAGGGCTTCAAGGACTCCTGCGACCTGCGCGACCTGGGCGATCTGCCGCGTGCCGATGCCCGGTGAGTCCGTGCGGTCCGGGCATGGTCGGCGGGTCTGGGTAGGGTGCACCGCGTGACTGGGGTGCGGTTGAGCGTGGCGGAGCGGCGGGCGGAGATGCTCGTCGCGACCGTCGAACAGATCGAGCTGCGGGGCGTCGCGGCCGTACGGATAGCGGACGTCGCGGCCGCCCTCGGGGTGAGCAACGCGCTGGTGCTGTACCACTTCTCGTCCAAGGAGAAGCTGGTCGCCGCGGCCTTCGAGCACGCCGCGCGGCGCGATCTGACCCGGCTGCGCAAACTGCTGGGCCGCCGCACCTCGGCGCTGCGGCGGCTGCGCGCGGCCGTGCGGTGGTACGCGCCGACGGCGCAGGCCAAGGGCTGGCGGCTGTGGATAGAGGGCTGGTCCGCGGCCCTGCGGGAGCCGACGCTACGCGCGGTGACCCGTGACCTCGACCGCCAGTGGAAGGCGGCGCTGGCGGAGGTCATCGCGGAGGGCTCGGCCGCGGGCGAGTTCCACTGCCCGGACCCCATGGGGGCGGCCCTGCGCCTCACGGCACTCCTGGACGGCCTGGCCGTCCAGATGACGGCGTACGAGGGCGCACTCCCCCGCGCCCTGGCCCGCACCTGGACGGACGAGGCCCTGGCCCGCGAACTGGGCCTCCACCCCACCCAACTGACAACGGCATAACCCCCCGCCCCTGCCCCGCCCCTGCCCCGCCCCTTAAGGGGCGCGAGGAACTGCGCGAGCAACCACCCCCAGCCCGCACCCGACAAACCGAGACCACCCACCGCCCCTCAAGGGGCGCGGGGAACTGCGCGAGCAACCACCCCCAGCCCGCACCCGACCCCCAAGCCCTGCCCCCACCCCCAGCCCCGCCCACCCAGCGGAGCGCTAAAGCGGCAAGAGATCCGGCCGCTTCGCCGCCACATGGTCCCCCGAGCTCTCCCCCCGGATACGCCGCCCGATCCACGGCACCAGATACTCCCGCGCCCAGTGGATGTCGTCCCGCCGCAAGTCCAGCGCACCGCGGGGCGGCAGCGGCGGCCACGCCTGGTCGGGGTCGGCCGGCACCTCCAGGCCGAGCACCTGCGCGGCACGCAGCGCCACGCGCGTATGCCCCTCGGCGGACAGGTGGAGCCGGTCGCCGTCCCAGGCCCGGCGGTCCTGCACGGTCTTCAGGGACCACAGGTCGAGGACGGGGCAGCCGTAGCGATCGGCGACCGCCCGCACATGCATGTTGTACGTGGCGATCTTGCCGCGCAGATGCTTGAGCACGGCGACGCCCCGCGTGTCGAACCCGGTGGTCACCATGACCGTGCCGACCGCCGACGAGAGATCGGCGACGGCCCGCTCGAAGCGCTCGGCCACCTCGTCGGGATCGGTGCCGGGACGGATGATGTCGTTGCCGCCCGCGCAGAAGGTCACGAGGTCGGGGGCCAGCTCCTTGGCGCGCGGCACCTGGTCCGCGACGATCTGGTCGAGAAGCTTGCCGCGCACGGCGAGGTTGGCGTACCGGAACGAGTGCTCGGGCACCCGGTCGGCCAGCAGGACGGCGAGGCGGTCGGCCCACCCGACGAACGTGCCGTCGGGGCCGGGGTCACCCACGCCTTCGGTGAAGCTGTCGCCGACCGCTGCGTAGGAGCTGAATACGCCGTTGCTGATGGGGGGACTGATGAAGGTTGTCGACTCTGCGCTCACGACGACACATCTTTCACCTCCCTAAGTGACCTACGCCACCGTAGGGAGGGGTTGACGGGGCGTGAGATAAGCCACCGGTCAAGATTCATTCAAAGGCGGAATAAGCACCGCCCCGCACCGGCGTTCCTGACCTTCACACCCCTCAGACCCGTCACACCCCTCACCCCCGTCACACCCGCCGCAGCCGGAACACCCCCGCGTCCAGATCCCCCTTGAGCCCGGTTCGCAGCCCGCGCCGCATGAGCACCGCGCCCCGGTACGTCTCCCCCGTGTCCCGGCACGCGTACGACGCCGCCGGATCGAGCCCGCGCAGCCGTACCGGCGCCTGCTCCTCCCCGTAGGCCTGCGCCCCGAGCCAGGCGAGGACCACCGCTTCGTCGCCGCGAACGTACTGGACGGCGCTGAGACCGCCCTCCGGCGGCCGGAGCCGGTAGAGGTCGCCGAGTTGCACGAGGGGCCGGATCTCCTTGTAGAGATCCACCCACTCACGCGCCTCGGCAAGTTCGCTCTCGCTCCACCGGGCCAGGTCCGCGCCGATGCCGAGCACCCCGGCCATGGCGCTCACGAACCGGAACCGCAGCGAGCCGGCACGGCCGTTGAACGGTGTGTGGGGGCTGTCGGTGACCCAGGCGGCCATCACACGCGCCGGGTGCAGCTGGCTGAAACCGTGCTGGATGGCGAGCCGGTCCAGCGGGTCGGTGTTGTCCGAGGTCCACACCTGATCGACGCGAGAGAGGATGCCGAGGTCGACCCGGCCGCCGCCACCCGAGCAGGACTCGAAGGCCACGGCGGGGTGCGCCGCGCGCAGCCGGTCCAGCAGGTCGTACAGATGCCGCCCATGGGCCCACCACGGCTCGGGCCCCGCCGCACCCGGCCGGCCCGCGTCGGTGAAGCTGCGGTTGAAGTCCC
The DNA here is from genome assembly GCF_021028635.1 of Streptomyces huasconensis. Lineage (NCBI taxonomy): Bacteria > Bacillati > Actinomycetota > Actinomycetes > Kitasatosporales > Streptomycetaceae > Streptomyces > Streptomyces huasconensis. The sequence goes on along the minus strand of NZ_CP086119.1, from coordinate 7,364,754 downwards.
ACTTGACGAAGTCGATGGGCGCGCCGGTCAGGAGCGCGTCGAGCCGGTCCCACAGGTATGCGCGCACGTCCTCGCGCGAGAGGTCGAGCACCAGTTGGTTGCGGAACTCGGCCCGGCGGCGGCCCGGTTGGTGCTGCACCCAGTCGGGGTGGGCGCGGTAGAGGTCGCTGTCGGGGTTGACCATCTCGGGCTCGACCCAGATGCCGAACCGCATGCCGAGCCCGTGCACCTCGTCGGCGAGCGGTTTGAGACCGTCGGGGAAGCGGTCGGGGTTGGGCGTCCAGTCGCCGAGCCCCGACCGGTCGCTCACCCGGCCGCCGAACCACGCGTCGTCGACGACGAACAGCTCGACGCCGAGCGCCGCGGCCTTGCGGGCCAGCGCCCGCTGCTGCTCCTCGGTGACGTCGAAGCCGGTGGCCTCCCAGGAGTTGTAGAGGACCGGCCGTACGGTGTCCGCGTCCGGGATGACGTGCTCGCGCTGGTAGGCGTGCCAGGCCCGGCTGGCGCCGCCGAAGCCGTCCCCGCTCCACAGCCCGGCGAAGACGGGCGTGGCGATCGACGCGCCGGGCTCCAGGACGGTGACGCCGCAGTCGTCGTGCCCCATCCCACCGCTGATCTGTACGGTGCCGTCGGGCAGTTGGTGCACGGCGATGCGCCAGGACCCCGACCACGCGAGCGCGCAGCCGTACACCTCCCCGTGCTCCTCCGTGGCCCCCTCGGCGTCGAGCGCGACCCAGGGCAGATGTTGGTGCCCGGTGTGCCCGCGCCTGCTGCCGATGACCTTCTCGCCGTACGTGACGGCGGAGCGCACCAGCCGTGATTCCGCCGCCCAGCGGCCGTGCAGCTGCGACAGGCGCCACCGCTCGCGCCACGGCAGCGTCCAGGTCGCGGAGTCGGCGCGCAGCACCTCCAGCGGCCGCGCCCCGCGGCCGCCCTCATGTGCGAGGTGTACGGACCGTTCGACGACGTCGCCGCGCAGCCGGTAGGCGAGGGTGATCCGCAGATGGTGCAGCGGGTCACGGAAGTGGACCTGGAGCGCGTCGCCGTCCACCGCCGATCCGGCGTGCTGCCACTCGGTGCCCCGGACCGTGTCGTCACGGACGGAGAGCGCGGGCCGCACGAAGCGGGGGCCGCCGTCCACGGGGTACTCCTCACACCCGTCGAGCGGTGCCTCGAAGGGCTGATCCGGGGGTGGCGGCTCGGCCGCCAGGGCCTCGGCGTCGGCCAGGGCGATCCGCGCGCCCCAGTACAGGTGGAGCAGCTCGTCCCGGTCCGTGAGCCGGAGGGCGTAACTGCTGGTGGGGCCCGACAACAGCCACGTACGACCGTCGGCGCCGACCTCGATCATCAGACCCCCACAGAACCGGTCCCGGGACACGCACAAGCCCGCGCGTGTACGCACATCTTCGCGGGCGCCCGTAGGTCGGGCAACGTCCGCGCAGGGGTGATTGCCCCAGGCAGCCGTGTCGTATCGTCGAAGGCGCATCCTCCGGCGAGCCGCGCCGGCAGCAGAGGCGAAGGAGAGCCCGTGACCCAGCAGGTCCCGCCGACAGAGACGGCAGAGCTGTCGGAACCGTCAGAGCCCCGGCTGACCGGCGTGCGCAACTTCCGTGACGTGGGCGGACTGCCGACCGTGGACGGCCGCCGCGTCCGCCCGGGGCGGCTCTTCCGCAGCGGCCACCTGGCGCACGCCACCGCCGACGACACGGCGTTCCTGACGTCGCTGGGCCTGCACACGATCTTCGACTTCCGCAACGCCGCCGACCAGCGCCTCGAAGGCCCTGACGTCGCGCTGCCCGGCGTGCGCAACGTGAACCTGCCGCTGACCGACCCGGCCGACGGCGCCGAGTTCTGGAAGATGGTCCGCGACGGCGATCTCGACCAGCTGCGCGCGATCCTCTCCGACGGCAGGGCCGCCGAGCGGATGGCGGCCTCGTACCGCACGATCATCAAGGAGCGCACGGCCGAGCACAGCCAGGTGCTGCACGCGCTCGCCGAGGACAGCGTGCCGGCGCTGATGCACTGCGCGGCGGGCAAGGACCGCGCGGGCCTGTCGATAGCGGTCACGCTGCTCGCCGTGGGCGTCGAGCGCGACGCCATCGAGGCGGACTACCTGGAGTCGAACGCGACGCACCGCCGCTACAAGGTGCACCGCACGAGCGACTCCCCGAACGCGATGTCCCCCGAGGTCATGGAGCTGCTCAACCCGCTCTTCGACGCCCGCGCCGAGTATCTGGCGGCGGCCTTCGAGACGATCGAGCAGACCTGGGGCGACACGGACACGTATCTCGCGGAGGGTCTCAAGGTGTCTCCGCGGACGCGTGAGCGGCTGCGCGAGCGCCTCGTCAGCTGAGCCGCCTAACGCGACGGACGCGACCGAGGCGGTCCGTCACTTGTTCTGTGCGCCCAGTTCGAACAGCAGGTAGACGAAGGCCGCGAAGATGTGGCCGACCGCCACGTAGATGATCAGCCGGACCCAGAGCGCCCGCGGGAACTTCTCCTCCATCGTGTTCTTGGCGGGCCGCTCCGGTCGGGCGGGTCCCTGCGGCTCGGATGCGGTCATGTCGGTTCTCCCTGGCTGGGGCCGCCGAGGCACAGCGCGGTGGCGGGGCTCTGCAGCAACGTATGGACGAAGAGGAGGTCGGCGCCGCCCCGGTCGGTGGCGGCGATCCGGTGCGGGGTCAGCGAGTCGAAGTGCGCGCTGTCCCCCGGCGCGAGGGTGTGCGCGGTGTCCCCGAGGGAGAGCCGCAGCCGTCCTTCGATGACGTACAGCCACTCCTCGCCGGGGTGGACGCGCACGATGTCGCCCTGCGCCCCGTAGGGGACGTGCACGCGCAGCGCCTGCATGCCGCGGCCCGGGGCGCCCGCCTGCCAGTACGTCCAGCCGCCCGCGCGGGTCGGCTCCATGTCCGCGGCGCGGACGACCGCGTCCCGGTCGGCGACCGTCTCCCCGAGCAGTTCCGAGACCGTCGTACCGTAGACCCGTGCGAGGGCGAGCAGCATCGGCAGCGACGGCTGGCGTTGCCCGGTCTCCAGGCGGGACAGGTGGGCGGGCGAGAGTCCCGCGGTGCGCGCGGCGGCCTCCAGCGTGAGGGAGGCGCGACGGCGCAGCTCACGCAGCTGGGGCGCGACGGCGGGCAGCGCTTCGGCCGCCTCCGGCGGCTCGGCGGGCTCGGCAGGGCTCATACACCGATTGAGCCAGAGCCTTGCCTATCGGGCAATTTTCTTGCCTAAGAGGCAAAAGCTCAGGCAAAGGCTCCGGAAACCGGCCTCAGCGATTGGCGACCGCCTGTTTCACCAGCGTCCTGCCGAACTCCCACATCAGCCCGCCGCCGCTGTGCGCCTCGTCCATGACGGCGGTGAACGCCTCGACGAAGCGGTCCACCTCGCGCTCCCCCACGATCAGCGGCGGGATCAGCTTGATGACCTCCAGGTGGTCCCCGGAGACCTGGGTGAGGATGCGGTGCTTCTGGAGCAGCGGTACGACGACCATCTGCGCGAAGAGCCCCTTGCGGGCGGCCTGCAGCATCGTCCAACGCCCGCGCAGCTTGAGGGACTTGGGCCGACCGAACTCGATGCCGATCATCAGGCCGCGGCCGCGCACCTCGCTCAGCAGCTCATAGCGGTCGACCAGCGCGGCGAGCCGGGACTTCAGCAGCTCTCCCGTCGTCCGGGCGTTCTCGACGGTCTTCTCGTCCTCCATGACGGCGAGGACCGCGAGGCCGGCCGCCATGGCCTGCGCGTTGGAGCCGAAGCTCGCCGAGTGGACGAGCACGCGGTCCATCGACGAGTAGACCTTCTTGAAGATCCAGTCCTTGCCGAGCGTGGCGCCGACCGGCACATAGCCGCCCGACAGCGCCTTCGCGACGCAGACGAGGTCCGGCTCGACGCCGTCCTCGTGCTGGTAGGCGTAGAAGGCGCCGGTCCTGCCGAGGCCCGTCTGGACCTCGTCGGCGATCAGCAGCGCCTTGTGCCGGTGCAGCAACTCCTGGGCGGCGCGCAGGTATCCGGGCGGCGGCTCGTGGACGCCCTTGCCCTGGATGGGTTCGATGATCAGCCCGGCGACGTCGCCCCGCGCCAACTCCGCGCGCAGTGCGTCGAGATCGCCGAGCGGCACCGCCGTGTCGGGCAGCAGCGGCGCGAAGCCGTCCCGGAAGCCGCTCTCGCCGTTGACGGAGAGCGACCCGGTGGTCAGGCCGTGGAAGGCGTGCGCGCAGTACAGCACCCTGGGGCGGCCCGTCGCGTACCGGGCGAACTTCAGCGCGGTCTCGACGGCCTCCGTGCCGCTGTTGCCGAAGAACACCCGGTCCAAGTGCGGGCTGTGCCGCAGCAGTTGTTCGGCGAGCAGGCCGGGCAGCGGCTGGCAGTCGAAGCGGGTGAGGTCGGCGAGGGAGGCGTCCAGGACGTCGTGCAGCGCCTTGCGGACGACGGGGTGGTGCCGGCCGAGGCCCATCACGCCGAAGCCCGCGAGCATGTCGAGGTAGTCGTTGCCCTCCGCGTCCCAGAAGTACGCGCCCTCGGCCCGCTCGTAGACCTTGTCGAAGCCGATGGTGTGCAGCATGCGGGGCAGCTGGTGGTTGAGGTGCCGGGCGTGCAGCTCGTACCGCTCGGCACCTCGTTCGGCGAGAAGGCGGCCGAGGTCGAACTCCTTGGTCATGCGCTGTGCTCCGGTCATGCGCTGTGCTCCTTGCCTGGGCGCTGCTCCCCCGCGCTCTCCTTGACCGCCAGTGTGGCGCTGATCCGCCCCGCGATCTCGACCGGCGTGAGCCCGAGATCCGCGAGGACCTCACCCCGCTTGGCGTGCGCGAGGAACTGCTCGGGGATGCCGAACCGCCGTACGGGTACGTCCACTTCGGCGTCCCCCAGGGCCAGCTCGACGGCGGCGCCCACCCCGGCGGCCCGGCTGTTGTCCTCGACGACCGCCACGACGCGGTGCCGCGCGGCGAGGCCGGGCAGCTCCGCGTCGACCGGCTTGACCCAGCGCGGGTCGACGACGGTGCAGCGCAGGCCGCGTGCCCGGAGCAGCTCGGCGGCCTGGAGGCAGACCGGCGCCATCACCCCGACCGCGACGAGCAGTACGTCGGTGGCGGAGGCGTCGGCGTCCCGCAGCAGCACGTCCATGCCGCCGAGCCGGCCGAGCGCGGGGATCGCGGGACCCACGGACTCCTTGGGGAACCGGAGCAGCGTCGGCGCGTCGTCCTCCGCGACGGCCTCCCGCAGCTGCGCCCGCAGCTGCTCGGCGTCGCGGGGCGCCGCGATCCGCAGGCCGGGCACGACCTGGAGGATCGACAGGTCCCACATGCCGTTGTGCGAGGCCCCGTCCACTCCGGTGACGCCCGCCCGGTCGAGGACGAAGGTGACCCCGCTGCGGTGCAGCGCGACGTCCATCAGGAGCTGGTCGAAGGCGCGGTTGAGGAAGGTGGCGTACACGGCCACGACCGGGTGGAGGCCGCCGGTGGCGAGCCCCGCCGCCGACACCGCGGCGTGCTGCTCGGCGATGCCGACGTCCCACACCCGGTCGGGGTAGGCCTCGGCGAACTTCTTCAGACCGACCGGCTCCAGCATGGCGGCGGTGAGGGCGACGACGTCCGCGCGCTCGGCGCCGATGCGGACGATCTCGTCGCCGAACACCGAGGTCCAGGAGGGCGCGACGGCGGGGGCGAGGGGTTCGCAGGTGAGCGGGTCCATGACGCCGACGGTGTGGAAGCGGTCGGCGTCGTCGGCGAGCGCGGGTTCGTAACCGCGTCCCTTCTCGGTGAGGCAGTGGACGAGGACGGGCCCGTGGAAGCGTTTCGCCCGTCGCAGCGCCGACTCGACGGCGCCCATGTCGTGCCCGTCGATGGGCCCCACGTACTTGAGCCCGAGGTCCTCGAACATGCCCTGTGGGGCGAAGGCGTCCTTGAACCCCTTCTTCGCGCCGTGCAGGGACTCGTAGAGCGGCTGTCCGACGACGGGGGTGCGCTGGAGCACGTCCTTGCCCCAGGCCAGGACCCGTTCGTAGCCGTCGGTGGTGCGCAGCGCCGCGAGGTGGTCGGCGAGGCCGCCGATGGTCGGGGCGTAGGAGCGTTCGTTGTCGTTCACGACGATGATCAGCGGGCGGTCCTTGGCGGCGGCGATGTTGTTCAGCGCCTCCCACGCCATGCCGCCGGTGAGCGCGCCGTCCCCGATGACGGCCACCACGTGGCCCCGCTGGCCGCGCACCTGGCGCGCCTTGGCGAGGCCGTCCGCCCAGCCGAGCGCGGTGGACGCGTGGCTGTTCTCGACGATGTCGTGCTCGGACTCCTCCCGCGAGGGGTAGCCGGAGAGGCCGCCCTTTCCGCGCAGCTTGGAGAAGTCCTGACGTCCGGTCAGCAACTTGTGTACGTACGTCTGGTGGCCGGTGTCCCACACGAGGCGGTCGACGGGTGAGTCGAAGACCCGGTGGAGGGCGATGGAGAGTTCCACCACCCCCAGGTTGGGCCCGAGATGACCGCCCGTCCTGGCAACCGCGTGCACGAGGAACTCCCGGATCTCCGCGGCCAGTTCGCCGAGTTCGGCCTCGGTGAGTGCCTTCAGGTCGCGCGGCCCCCGGATGGTGTCGAGAATGGTCATGCTCGGGCCCCCTCTCTGGTTCTTCTCAGCTCACGGCGGCGTCGGGCGTCACCCGTGGTGTCCGGAGACCGTCTCGCGGGCGGCGCGGAGGGACTCCTTGAGGGACCCCATCGTGGCGAGGACGGCGGTCGGTTCGTAACCGCAGTGCGCCATGCAGTTCGCGCACCGCGGGTCCTTGCCGCGGCCGTACTTGTTCCAGTCGGTGTCCTCGATGAGCTCCCGGTACGTCGGGACGTAGCCGTCGCTCATCAGATAGCAGGGGCGCTGCCAGCCGAAGAGCGAGTAGTTCGGGATCGCCCACGCGGTGCACGGGAAGTCCGCCTTGCCCTCCAGGAAGTCCAGGAAGAGGGGCGAGTGGTTGAGCCGCCAGCGGCGCCGGTTGCCGCCAGCGAAGGCCTTCCTGAACAGCTCGCGGGTCTGCTCGACGCCCAGGAAGTGCTCCTGGTCGGGTGCCTTCTCGTAGGCATAGGCGGGCGAGAGCATCATCTCGTCGACCTGCAGCTCGTCGTTGAGGAAGTTCAGGACCTCGATGATGGTCTGCGGGGTATCGGTGTTGAAGAACGTCGAGTTGGTGGTGACGCGGAAGCCGCGCTTCTTGGCCTCCTTGATGGCCGCCACCGCCTCGTCGAACACCCCCTCCTTGGCGACGGACTCGTCGTGCCGCTCCCGCATGCCGTCGATGTGCACGGCGAACGCGAAGTACGGCGAAGGGCTGAACTTGTCCATCTTCTTGCGCAGCAGCATGGCATTGGTGCACAGGAAAACGTACTTCTTCTTCGCCACCAACTGCCGCACGATCTCGTCGATCTGAGGGTGCATCAACGGCTCACCGCCGGCGATGGACACCATCGGCGCACCGGATTCCAGGACGGCGCCCACGGCCTGGGCCACCGGCATGCGCTGCTTGAGCACCCCGGCCGGATGCTGGATCTTTCCGCAGCCCTCGCATTTGAGATTGCACGCGTACAGCGGTTCCAACTCGACGATCAGCGGGAACTTGTCGCGCTTGCGGAGCTTCTGTTCCAAGAGATACGTAGCGACCTTGACGGTCTGGCGCAGCGGCATGGCCATCTGGCTCACCTCCGGGGGAGCAAAGAAGAACGGTGCCATTCGAAAAACGCGGGAAGCACGGCACGGAGAACGCGGAACGCTGATATTCCACCGCGCACCGTGCCGATGCGGACCAGTTCGTGCTGCGGGGCGTCCACGACCACCCGGACGGCGGCAACGGGCCGGTGCCCGGCGCGCGCCGCGCTGTGCAGCGTCGCGGCGGACTCCATGTCCACGGCGATGGCCCCGGTGGCCAGCAGCGCGCCGCGCTCGGGGCCACGGACGACGTGGTCGGAGCCGGTGAGCGGGCCGGTGTGCACGGTGCGTCCGGGCAGCGCCCGCACCAGCTCCTCGATCAGCAGTGCGGTTCCCGTGCAGGGAGTGCTGCCGCGCCCGTCCCGGGTCTCCTCGGCGACGACGAGGTCGCCGGGGTGCATGCCGGGCGCCAGCCCGGCGCAGAACCCGGTGGCGAGGACGGCCGCGTCCCGCAGCGGCTCGGTGCCGAGCGCCCCGCTGACGGCGCGCTCGGCGTTCTGGGGGCCCATCCCGGTGCGCAGCACCGTCATGACTCCCGGGGCCCCGCTGCGGTCGCCGGTGCGCAGGGCGAGCCGCTCGATGCCGAGCGCGCAGGCGATCAGCAGCGGTGCGGGGCCCGGCCGGCGAGCCGGGGCCGGGCCCATCAGCTCCCCTTGGCGAAGTGACCGGAGCCGCCCGCGAACGGTTCTCCATTGACGTATCTGCCGAGCGCGGTGAGCGGGAACACCTGCCGGTAGAGGTGGTAGTTGATGGAGAAGTCCCAGGGGAAGCCGGTGCCGGTGAAGTACGGCTCGTCCCAGGAGCCGTCCTCGGCCTGCGTCCGGGCGAGCCACTCCACGCCCCGCTCCACCGACGCGGCCTCGCGCTCCCCCGCCGAGAGGAGGGCGAGCAGCGCCCACGCGGTCTGCGACGCCGTCGAGGTGCCGTGCCCGACCCAGCCGCGGTCGCGGTAGGAGCGCAGGTCCTCGCCCCAGCCGCCGTCGTCGTTCTGCACGGACTCCAGCCAGCGCACGGCGCGGCGGATCGCGGGGTGGGCGGCGGGCAGCCCGGCCGTGATCAGCGCGGGCACCACCGAGCCGGTGCCGTACAGGTAGTTGACGCCCCAGCGCCCGAACCAGGCGCCGCTGGGCTCCTGTTCGGCGAGCAGCCACGCGATGCCGCGCCGGGTGCGCGGGTCGTGGGACCTGCCCTCGACGGCGAGCATCTCCACGACGTGCCCGGTGACGTCGGCGGACGGCGGGTCGATGACCTCGCCGAAGTCGCAGAACGGCAGCCGGTTGGGGAACGGACTGGTGTTGTCGACGTCGAAGGCTCCCCAGGCTCCGTTCCTCGACTGCATGCCGAGGCTCCAGCGCACCCCGCGCTCGATCGCCTTCTCCACGCGCTCCTGGTCCGGGTGCGCGACCCGGCGCAGCGCGAGGGCGACCTCGGCGGTGTCGTCGATGTCGGGGTAGTTGTCGTTGTGGAACTCGAACGCCCAGCCGCCCGGGGTCAGTTCGGGCCTGCGCACCGACCAGTCGCCGGGCCGCACGACCTGCTCGCCCAGCATCCAGTCGGCGGCCTTGACCAACTGCGGGTGGTCTGCGGGCACTCCGGCGTCCGCGAGGGCGATGGTGGCCAGGCAGGTGTCCCACACGGGTGACTGACAGGCCTCGATCATCCGGGCGCCGTCCTCGCGCCACACGGCGAACCGGTCGAGGGAGTCGAGCCCGGCCTTCAGGATCGGATGGCCGAGGTCGTAGCCGAGCAGGTGCAGGGCGATGATGGAGTAGACGGCGGGCGGCTGGATGCCGCCCCAGCAGCCGTCGTTCTCCTGCCGCTCGATGATCCAGCGGGCGGCGCTGTTCATCGCGGCCTTGCGCAGCCGACGGGGCGCGACCTTGTGGTAGACGTGCAGGGCCTTGTCGAGCCGCTGGAAGACTCCGTCCCAACTGGTCGCCGGGGCCTTTGGTTTGACCGGGTTCGGATCGGCGGCGTCCCGGTGCAGCTCGTCCAGCGCGAAGGGCGCGGGGCGTACGGGCCGCTTCGCGGAGACGATGGTGAGAGGCACTATGGTCTGCCGGGCCCAGCAGCCGAAGTCGTAGATGTTGAGCGGCACCCACGTGGGGAAGTAGATCATTTCCGGCGGGAGTTCGGGCAGGTCGTCCCACTTCCACCAGCCGAACAGAGCGAGCCAGATGCGGGTGAAGACCCGGCTCGCGGCGATGCCGCCCTGCTCCCGGACCCAGGCGGAGGCCTTCGCCATGTGCGGCTCGTCGGGCCGGTCCCCGGCCAGGCGCAGCGCGACGTACGCCTCGATGGTGGTGGAGAGTTCGCCGGGGCCGCCGAAGAAGGTGGCCCAGGTGCCGTCCTCGCGCTGTTCGCCGCGGATGAAGAGCGCCGCGGCGTGGGTGGTCTTCTCGTCCCTGATGCCGAGGAACTGCCGCAGGAGGAGGTCCTCGGCGTCCATCGTCACGTTCGTCTCGAGGTCGCCCTTCCACCACCCCTCGGCGTCCTGCCGGGAGAGCAGGAAGTCGGTGGAGCGGTGTATGGCGCGCGCGGCGAGGTCACGCGTATCCGCGGTCGTACCGGTGGTGGCGGTCGTGGTGCTGGGCTGGCTGGCCGAGGCCGCGCGGGGCGTCACCGCTCCGGTGCTTCCGTCGGTCGTCGCTGTCATGGCTTCCCCTTCGTGCAGTCGGTTCCTCTGCTCTGGGTCCGCCGTCGGCCGACGCGCTGGGCGCCGGCCGGCGACTGCGAGTCATATACGGGTGATAGTGATCATCTCTTTCGTACGACGACGAAGTCGGCGAGCGCGACGAGCTGCGCCCGCACCCGGTCCGGCATCTGGACGGTGTCCAGCGCCTCGATGGCGATGGTGTGCTGGCGCCGGGCCTCCTCGGCGGTCCACGCGCGTCCCCCGGCCTCTTCGATCAGGGCGGCGCGCGCGGCGAACTCCTCCTCGGAGAAGCTGTCGAAGTCACTGCTCTTGGCGTCGGCGGCGAGCAGTTCGCCGAGGCGCTCGGAGGCGGGGCCGCCCGCGGCGAGCGCGGCGACGACGGGCAGGGACTTCTTGCGCTGACGCAGATCGCTCCACGTCTGCTTGCCGGTGGCGTCCGGGTCGCCCCAGATGCCGAGCAGGTCGTCGACGGCCTGGAAGGCGAGGCCGAGGTGGTAGCCGTACTTCTCCAGGGTGTCGGCGGTGCGGTCGTCCGCGCCGCCGAGGACGGCGCCGATGGAGACGGCGCAGGCGAGCAGGGCGCCGGTCTTGTTGCCCTCCATCTCCAGGCACTCCTCGACGGTGACCCGCTCGCGGTGCTCGTAGGAGATGTCCTGCGCCTGGCCGTCGATCAGGGCGCGGCTGGCGGTGGTGAGGCGGCGCGTGGCGCGGCCCGCCTCGACGGTGCCGATCTCCAGGAGGATCTCGTTGGCGAGGGCGAAGAGGGCGTCGCCGACGAGGATGGCCTGTGCGGGACCGTGCACCTTCCACACGGTGTCGCGGTGGCGGCGCTGCTCGTCGCCGTCCATCAGGTCGTCGTGCAGCAGCGAGAAGTTGTGCACGAGTTCGACGGCGACCGCTCCGGGGACGCCGACCTCGGGGGCCGCGCCCGCGGCCTCGGCGGAGAGCAGGGCGAGCGCGGGACGCACGGCCTTGCCGCCGTCGCCGTCGGACGGGTTGCCCGCGGCGTCGATCCAGCCGAAGTGGTAGGCGGCGACGGTGTCCATGGGGGGCGCGAGGCGGTCCACGGCGGCCCGCAGCACCGGGGTGGCCAGGGTCCTTCCGCGTTCGAGCAGTGAGGTCACGTCCACCGTGTCGGCAGCCGTTTCGGCCGTGGGCACAGTTGGCACAGTTTCTCCTCTGGTTCCGGTTGTTCCGGTGCGGATTCGCTGGGGACCTGACCCCAGGAAGTCGAGCTTCACGCCGCCGCCTCCTCGAATGCGAAGAGGTGGCCGCGGGGGCGGTCGAGGGCACAGAGGGCGGCTTCGGCCGCGCTGATGCCGCTGCGTACGGCGCTTTCCATGGTCGCGGGCCAGCCGGTGGCGGTCCACGCGCCCGCGAGGTAGAGGCCGGGTGCCTTGGTGCGGGCCCCGGGCCGCAGCCGGCCGACCCCGGGGGTGGGGGCGAAGGTGGCCGTGCGCTCGCGGGTCACGAAGAAGTCCCGCACCCGCGCGCCGTGCGCGGCGGGCAGCAGCCGCTCCAGCTCGGGCAGGTAGCGCTCGCGCAGGGCGGCGACGGGCGCGTCGATCTCGTCGTGCGCGGCGGACTGCGAGAGCGCGAGGTACTGCCCGTCGGTGAGGCCGGAGGCCTCGGTCCGGTCGAAGACCCACTGGACGGGTGTGCCGAGGGCGGCGAAGAACGGCCGCTTCAGCACCTTTCTGTCGTAGACGACGTGGACGTTGAGGATCGGGGCGTTGTCGATGTCGAGGAGCCGGTCGGGCTGGTCGAGCGCGCCGTCCGGGAGCAGGTCGTGCGCCTCGTGCTGCGGCACGGCGAGGACGACGGTGTCGGCGTCGATGGCCTCGCCGGGCGTCTCCGCGCGCCAACCGCCGTTCCCCGTACGGGAGACGGAGGTGACCCGGGCCCGCAGTTCGGTGCGCACGCCCGCCGAGTCGAGCGCCTTGCGGGCCAGCGTGTCGTGCAGCTCGCCCAGCGGCACCCGGGACCAGCCGATGTCGGCGGCGCCCGGGTCGGAGAGCAGCCCGGTCTTGAACACCATCGCGGCGAGCCCGAGCGAGGCGTCGCCCGCGACGGCGTTGAGCGTGGCGACGCCCACGAGGTCCCACAGCGCCTCGATGGCGCGCGCCGACTGGCCGTGCCCGGCGAGCCAGCTGCCGAAGTCCTGGCCGTCGAGCACCGGGTCGGCCGGATCGAGCCCCTTGAGCGCGAGCGCGGCGCGCCCGACCTGGGCGCGCTCGGCGACCGACAGATGCGGGTACGTGGCGAGGCTCGCCGCCAGGTGCAGCGGCACGGGCAGCGCGGTGCGCCGCAGCCGTCCGAGCCGGCCCCGGTCGGCGTCGAGCACGGGCACGTCGAGGCGGTCCTGCAGGGGGGCGAGATGGGCGCCCCCGACCCGGTCGAGGAACCATCGGTAGGCCGTGCAGCAGCGCAGGTAGACGTGCTGGCCGTTGTCGACGGTCAGCTCGCCGCGGCGGAAGGAGAACGCGAGGCCGCCGAGGCGCGGCCGCCCTTCGAGCAGCGTCACGCGCAGCCCGGCGTCGGCCAGGGAGAGGGCGGCGGTGATGCCGGCGAGTCCGCCGCCGATCACCACGGCGGCCGCCCCACCAGGGCGGCCTTCGGCGTCCGCGGTCCTTTCGGGCCGCACGTCGTCGCTCTTCACGCGCCCTCCTTCTCGGCCGTCGCAGTCTGGGACGCGGCCTCGGCGCGGAGGGTTGCCCGCCCGTCCGCGGGGGTCGTCGGGAGACACCGGTCGCGCATCACACGCGCCTCCTGACGGTCTGCCGTGAGACGTTCCGCGCGTCGAGGCCGGACAGGCCGCGCACGGCGACGTACGCCTTCTCGTGGCCCGGCAGGGAGACGCGGCCGCGCAGGACGGCCTCCGGTTCCCGCTCGATGCGGTCGAGGAGGCGGCGGTAGATGCCGGCCATGGCGGCGACGCAGGCGCCGCTGCGCCGGTCCAGCAGGGGAAGCAGCCGGTAGCCCTCGGCGAACAGGGCGCGGGCGCGGCGGACCTCGAAGTGGACGAGGCCCGCGAAGTCGGAGCCGGCGGGCGGCTCGGCGCCGGAGAACCCGGCGGCGCAGCCGAATTTCGCGAGGTCCTCGGCGGGCAGGTAGGTCCGCCCGCCTTCGGCGTCCTCGCGAACGTCCCGGAGAATGTTGGTGAGTTGGAGTGCGAGGCCCAGCGTGTCGGCGTACTCCGGCGCGCGCTCGGCGTGGTGCGCCCCCCGCTCCGTGCCGAACACGCCGAGGGAGAGCCGCCCGATCGCTCCGGCGACGCAGCGGCAGTACTCCTTCAGGTCGTCCCAGGTCTCGTAGGTCTCGCCGCGTACGTCCATCAGGACGCCGTCGATGAGTTCGTCGAGGCCGCCCATCGGGATGGGGAAGTGCGTGGCGGCGTGCGACAGGGCGACCGCCACCGGGTCGGTGTCGTCCTCGGCCACGCCGCCCTCGCGGATGCGGGCGAGGAGCTTGCGGGTGTCGTCGAGCCGCTCGGCCTTGACCTGCGGCGCGAGCGCGCCGTCGCCGATGTCGTCGACGCGACGGGAGAGGGCGTACAGCGCGGACATGGCGCGTCGCTTGGGCGCGGGCAGCAGCCTGATGCCGTACGCGAAGTTCCGCGCCTGCTGCCCGGTGACGGTCTCGCAGTAGCTGTACGCGGCGAGTACCGGCGCCGGCACGTGCTGATCCGACTCCACGGCCCGGCTCACCCCTCTCCTCGCAGAACCGCCCCCGCCTCGCGCACCAGGCGGAGCTTGGTGGGCTTGGGCGGACCGGGAAGCACGTCGTGTCCGGCGGCGACGATCGCCTGGACCGCGGCCCTTCCCCCTGCCACGAAACCGGCCAGCAGCAGCTTCAGCCTGCCGTGGACGCTACCCACCAGGGGGGTGCCTTCATTCAGGAGGCAACGGGCGCGTTCCGTTTCGTATGCGATCAGTGCGCGCGCCGATGCGCCTGCTGTGGGCGCGGCCAGGTCGGCCTCGCTGACGTGGAAGAGCGACATGTCCTCGGTGGGCAGGTAGATGCGGTCGCGCCGCAGATCCTCGGCGACGTCCTGGATGTGCTCGACGATCTGAAGGGCGGTGCAGACGGCGTCCGAGCGGCGGAGCCGTTCGGGGGTCGCGGTGCCGGTGATGGCGAGGACGAGGCGGCCGATGGGGTTCGCCGAGAGCGCGCAGTACGCGACGAGGTCGTCGTAGGTCTCGTAGCGGGAGACGTGCTGGTCCTGGCGGTTGGCGGCGATCAGGGCGAGGAAGGGCTCGGGGGTGAGGACACCGCGTTCGGCCGCCGGCGCCAGCGCCCGGATCAGCGGGTGGCCGGCCGCGCCACCCGCGAAGAGCGTGCCCAGGTCGGCCTCGACGGCGTCGAGCAGCCGCAGCGGGTCGCGGGCGTCGGCCGGGTCCACGCCCAGCCAGTGGGCGTGCCCGGCTCCGGGGGCGAGGTCGCTGTCGCCGATGTCGTCGATGAGCCGCACGACGCCGTAGACGGCCATCAGCTCCTCGCGCCAGGACCGGGGCAGGAAGAAAGGGGCCACGGGGAAGTTCTCGTGCGCGGCCTTGTCGAGGACGGCGGACGCATCGCGGAACTGGAGATCATCCGTAGCCATTGCCGTCACATCTCCCGTTCTACACTGCCGACCCAATACATCCTATTTCGGACACGCCGCCCAGCCCTGGCCGAGACGGGCCGTGGCCCGGCCGGGGCGCCGTGCCATTTCGCCCCACTTGCCGCGAATCAGCACCGGTACAGCTTACGTTGTACAACCCCGCACGCATCGTCGGGGTGTTCGGCACATCACAACAACGCACCGATCGGCGTCAACCTTCCCCGCACGCCGCCGAGTTGAGATTCCGGTGGGGCGCGGCGGGACCGGAGACACGGCAGGGCCCCGCGGGAAAGATCCCCGCGGGGCCCTGCCGCCGAACGAGTACGTCGGCGATGGCGCAAACGGGCTACTCGCCCGTGCGCGACCGGGCTACTTGCCCGTGAACTTCTCGTACTCCTTGATGACCTCGTCGGTGGGCCCGTCCATACGCAGTTCGCCGCGTTCCAGCCAGAGCACGCGGTCGCAGGTGTCGCGGATGGACTTGTTGTTGTGGCTGACGAGGAAGACCGTGCCGGCCTCCTTGCGCAGCTCCCGGATGCGGGCCTCGGAGCGCTTCTGGAACTTGCGGTCGCCGGTGGCCAGGGCCTCGTCGATCATGAGGACGTCGTGGTCCTTGGCCGCGGCGATGGAGAACCGCAGGCGGGCCGCCATGCCGGAGGAGTACGTCCGCATCGGCAGGGTGATGAAGTCGCCCTTCTCGTTGATCCCGGAGAAGTCGACGATCTCCTCGTAGCGCTCCTTGATCTGCTCGCGGGACATGCCCATCGCGAGTCCGCCGAGGATGACGTTGCGCTCGCCCGTCAGGTCGTTCATCAGGGCCGCGTTCACGCCGAGCAGCGAGGGCTGGCCGTCGGTGTAGACCTTGCCCTTCTCGGCGGGTAGCAGTCCCGCGATGGCGCGCAGCAGGGTGGACTTGCCCGAACCGTTCGAGCCGATCAGACCGATCGCCTCGCCGCGGTAGGCGGTGAAGCTGACGCCGCGCACGGCGTGCACCTTGCGCACGCCGCGCTCCTCGCCGCGCCTGAGGATGCGGCTCAGCGCGGAGGTGGCGCTGCCCTTGCCCGTCTTCGCGCCGTTGACGCGGTACACGATGTGCAGCTCGTCGGCGATGACGGTGGGGATGTGCCCCTGGGAGGCTTCGGGAGCCTTGTCGAGGGTCGTTTTGTCGTCAGCCACGGCCGTACCGCTCCTCAGCCTTCCAGAAGTACACGAAGCCGCCGACGGCGAGCAGCACGGCCCAGCCCGCCGCGATGGCCCAGGCCCACTGTCCCATCGGCAGGTACTTCTCGCCGTAGCCGTCGATCAGCGCGAACCGCATCAGGTCCATGTAGATGGCGGCCGGGTTCCACTGGAGCACGTCCGCGATCCAGGCCGGCTTGTCCTGGAGCATGACGGGGATGGAGAACATCACGCCGGACGCGTACATCCACGTGCGCATCACGAACGGCATCAGCTGCGCGAGGTCGGGGGTCTTGCTGCCCAGCCTTGCCATGATCATCGCGAGGCCGGTGTTGAAGAGGAACTGCAGCACCAGGACCGGGACGATCAGGAGCCACGACAGCTTCGGGTAGCTGCCGAAGCCGATCGTGATGACGAACAGCACGATCATCGAGAAGAGCAGCTGCTGGAGCTGCTGGAGCGAGAACGAGACCGGCAGCGAGGCGCGCGGGAAGTGCAGCGCGCGCACCAGGCCGAGGTTGCCCGAGATCGACCGGACGCCCGCCATCACCGAACTCTGCGTGAAGGTGAAGACGAAGACGCCCGTGACCAGGAACGGGATGTAGACCTCGCGCTCGAAGCCCCGGTCGGCCTCCAGGATCAGGCCGAAGATCAGGAAGTAGACCAGCGCGTTCAGGAGCGGTGTCGCGACCTGCCACAGCTGGCCGAGCTTCGCCTGGCTGTACTGCGCGGTCAGCTTCGCCTGGGAGAAGGCGATGATGAAGTGGCGCCGTCCCCAGAGCTGGCGGACGTACTCGAAAAGTCCGGGCCGTGCGCCGCTGACGGTCAGACCGTACTTGGCGGCGAGTTCGGCGCGGGAGAGCCCGTCATCGGGCGGCGGTGTCGACGGGGATGCTGTCACCGCGACTCCACCGTCATGCGTTGTCTCACTCACGAGTGGAAACTTTCGTCTTCAGAAGCGCAGCCGGTCGGGCGTAGGCGTGGGCCAGGGACCGGGGTATGGCCCAGATGCTCTCAGATCCGAGCTTGTCAGATGACAGGAGGGCGGCCCAGTCGCGTCAGCCGCCACACCGTACGCCACTTCATCGGCGTACGCGGGCCGCACGGCGTCGTCCAGCCCTCCTTGAAGCCGCCGAACCACGCCTTCAGCGCAGGTCCCGAGGGGCGGCGGGCGAGGGTGAGGAGCAGCCAGACGCCCAGGTAGACCGGGACGAGCGGCGCGGGGAGGTTGCGGCGGGCCAGCCAGACGCGGTTGCGGGCCACCATGCGGTGGTAGACCGCGTGGCGGGAGGGGGCGGTCGTGGGGTGCAGGAGCACCATGTCGGACCGGTAGTCGATCATCCAGCCCGCGTTCAGGGCGCGCCAGGCGAGGTCGGTCTCCTCGTGGGCGTAGAAGAACTCGCCGGGCAGCGGGCCGACCTCGGCGATGACCTTCGTCCGCACGGCGTTGGCGCCGCCGAGGAACGTCGTCACACGCGAGGAGCGCATCGGGTCGGAGGCCCGCAGCCGCGGCACGTGGCGCCGCTGGGTGACGCCCGTGTCCGGATCGGCGATGCGGAAGCTGATGATGCCGAGCTCCGGGTCGGCGGCGAAGGCCTCGCGGCACAGCTGGGCCGTGTCCGTGTTCGCCAGCAGGCCGTCGTCGTCCAGGAAGAGCAGGATGTCGACGTCGGTGCCGCCGGGGCCGAAGGCCTCGATGCCGACGTTGCGGCCGCCGGGGATGCCGAGGTTCTCGGGCAGTTCGACCGTGCGGACGCCGTCCGGGACGTCCGGCACCGGGGCGCCGTTGCCGATCACGACCACCTCGACCGGGTCGCCGTCCTGCTTGGCGACCGAGTCGAGGAGGGCGCGCAGCTCCTGCGGCCGGTTGCCCATCGTGATGACGACGGCGCCGACCTTCAGCTTCTGTGCCGCGGTGCCGGACGTGCTCGGGATGCTCGGGGTGCTCACTTCAACCTGCTCGATACGAGGATGGACACGAGGTGGAGCAGGGTCTGGAGCATCGCGATGCCCGCGAGGACCGCGACGCCCACGCGCGAGAAGAACAGGTCGCCCCGGGCCTGGTCCACGACCGCGAGGACGAGGATGAGCAGGGACGCCTCGACGCCGAGGATCAGCCGGTGGAACTTCAGCGCGGCGGCCGCCTTGCGGGCCAGCGCCATCCCGGAGGAGCGCGGTTCGGACGCCGACTCCTTGACCGGCTCCTTGCCCGTCTGGTGGCGGGCGACGCCGACGAGGTCGGTCTCGGCCTTGATCAGGATCGCGCCGAGGGCGGCCAGGGTGCCGAGGAAGGCCCACAGCCAGTCGATGCGTCCGCTGCCCCACAGGTCGGCGGCGCGCAGGCCGAAGCCGACCAGGACCGCGGCGTCGCACAGGTAGGCGGCGACGCGGTCGAGGTAGACGCCCGCCATCGAGTACTGCTTCTTCCAGCGGGCGATCTCGCCGTCGACGCAGTCGAGCAGCAGGTAGAGCTGGACCGCGAGCACGCCGAGCACGGCGCCCGTGATCCCCGGCACCAGCAGGGCCGGGGCGGCGAGGGCGCCGGCGACGGTCATCACGTAGGTCAGCTGGTTGGGCGTGACCCGCGTGTTCACCAGGTGCCGGTCGATGCGCAGGGAGACCTCGCGCATGTAGAGCCGGCCGGCCCAGTGTTCGCCGCTGCGCCGGTCCTTCACCCCCGGGGGGTGAACGACCGGGCGCAGCTCAGCTACCGATGGCTTTTGCATAGTCGGCGTATGCGTCCCTGATCTGGTCGGTGGACAGGTCGAGGTGTTCCAGGATCGTGTAGCGGCCCGGGCGGGTCTGCGGAGCGAACTCCACGACCTTCACGAACTCCTCCACGGTGAAGCCGATCTCCTCCGGCAGCACGGGCAGGCCGTGGCGGCGCAGCACCTGGGCCATGTACGCGGACTCCTCGCGGGCACCGCGCAGGTGCATCGCGAAGGCCGCGCCGAGGCCGCACTGCTCGCCGTGGCTGGCGGCACGCTTGGGGTAGAGGAGGTCGAAGGCGTGGTTGATCTCGTGGCAGGCGCCGGACGCCGGGCGGGAGTCGCCCGACACGGACATCGCGATGCCGGTGAGGACCAGGCCTTCGGCAAGGACCTGGAGGAAGCCGTCGTCGCCGACCCCGCCGGGGTGGCGCAGGACGGCCTCGCCTGCCTGGCGGGCCATGGCGGCCGCCAGGCCGTCTATGTCCTCGCCGCGCTCCCGGGCGGCCAGCTCCCAGTCCCGGATCGCCGAGATGTTGGAGAGGGCGTCGCCGATGCCGGAGCGGACGAACCGGACGGGCGCCTCACGGATCACGTCGAGGTCGATGACGACCGCGATGGGGTTCGGGACGCCGTACGAGCCGCGGCCCGCGTCGTTGTCGAGGGTCGCGACGGGCGAGCAGAGGCCGTCGTGCGACAGGTTCGTCGCGACGGCGACCAGCGGCAGGCCCACGCGCGCCGCGGCGAACTTGGCGCAGTCGATGATCTTGCCGCCGCCGAGGCCGACGACCGCGTCGTAGCGGCCCTTCTTCATGGCGTCGGCGAGCTTGATGGCGTCATCGAGGGTGCCACCGCCGACCTCGAACCACTCGGCGCCGGGCAGCGACGGCATGAGGCGGTCGCGCAGGACCGCACCGGAGCCACCGCTGATGGCGATGGCGAGCTTGCCGGTCGACGAGCAGATCCGCTGGTCGGCGAGGACGCCGGCCAGGTCGTTGAGCGCCCCCGGCCGGATGTCGACGACGACCGGCGAGGGGATGAGCCTCGTCAGTACTGGCACGCGATCTCCCGGCCCTTGGCGAGGTCGTCGTGGTTGTCGATCTCGACCCACTTGACGTCACCGATCGGGGCCACGTCGACCTTGAAGCCGCGGTTGACCAGCTCCTGGTAGCCGTCCTCGTAGTAGAGGTCGGGGTCGCGCTCGAAGGTCGTCTTCAGGGCGTCGGCCAGCTCGTCGGCGGCGGAGCCCTCGATGAGGGTGACGCCGATGTACTCGCCGGTGGCCTCGGCGGGGTCCATCAGCTTGGTGATGCGCTGGACGCCCTTGGCGTCGTCGACGATGACCTTCATCTCCTCGTCGGCGAGCTGCTTCACCGTGTCGAGGGCGAGGATGATCTTCTGGCCGTTGCCGCGGGCGGCGAGCAGCGTCTTCTCGACGGAGACCGGGTGCACGGTGTCGCCGTTGGCGAGGATCACGTCGTGCTTGATGGCGTCACGGCCGCACCACAGGGAGTAGGCGTTGTTCCACTCCTCGGCCTTGTCGTTGTCGATCAGCGTCAGCTTGAGGCCGTACTTCGCCTCCAGGGCCGCCTTGCGCTCGTACACGGCCTCCTTCTTGTAGCCGACGATGATCGCGACCTCGGTCAGACCGATCTCCGCGAAGTTGCCGAGCGTCAGGTCGAGGATGGTCGTGTCGCCGTCGACGGGCACCAGGGCCTTGGGCAGGGTGTCCGTGTAAGGGCGAAGACGCCGTCCGGCGCCGGCCGCCAGCACGAGGCCGATCATGCGGGTTCTCCTTCATCGTGTACGGCGGGTGCGCCGCGCTTGTGAGCGGTCACCCAGAAGTGGATGCTCTCGACGAGCACCACGAGTGCCACGGCCACGGCGAGTGCCGTGAGCGCGACGGTGAAATCTGTGGCGGGCAGCAGGGCCGCTGCCACCGCGACCACGAGGGCCCTGCCCTCCTGGCCGCCGATCGCGCGCACCAGCCAGGCCGGCGGCGCGCCGGTACCGCCCTTGATGCGGTACACCGTGTCGTAGTGATGGTAGGCGACCGCGGCCACCAGTCCGAAAGCCGCCGGAAGCGCCCCGTTCACGTCCGCTTTGGCCGCCAGGACCAGGATCGTGCCGTACTCGGCGGCGCGGAAGAACGGCGGGACCAGCCAGTCCAGGGGGGCCTTGAGGGGCATGACCAGGGCGAGGCCCGACAGGGCGATGTACAGCGCGGCGGCGGCCACGACCGCGGGGCCGCCGTAGGAGTTGCTCAACGCCGTGCCGATGAGCCCGGCGCCGCCGACGAAGGCCAGCACCGGGGCGGGCCGCAGCCAGGTCACCCGCGGCCTGAGGGCGGAGAACGCCGAGGCCAGGGGGCCGTTGTCCGCGAGGTCGGCCAGTGCCGTCGCGGCGCGGTCGGTGCGGGTGGCCTTGCGGGTCAGCGAGCGCAGGACGCGGCCCGCCGTGGTGTAGCAGGCGGCGAGCGCGCAGCCGATGAGCAGGACGACGAGCGTGATGCGGGGGGTGGTGACCGCGGTGAGCACGGCGATCAGCGCCCAGCGCTCGCCGATGGGTAGCACGATCATCCGGCGCACCCACACCGTCCATCCGACGCTGTCGAGCTTGTCGGAGAGGGCGGCGGTGGGGCTGGTGTTGGCG
Source organism: Streptomyces huasconensis (assembly GCF_021028635.1). Taxonomy (NCBI): domain Bacteria; kingdom Bacillati; phylum Actinomycetota; class Actinomycetes; order Kitasatosporales; family Streptomycetaceae; genus Streptomyces; species Streptomyces huasconensis. The sequence continues at coordinate 7,343,279 of NZ_CP086119.1, read as the reverse complement.
GTGGCGTCGTGGTTCGCCTCGTTGAAGGAGAAGTCGACGACGTGCCGGCAGGTCTGGAGCACCATCGCGCCGAGCGCGAGCGCCCATACGTCGTCCCCGCCGCGGGCCGCGCCGAGCGCGAGCCCCGCGTAGTAGGCGTACTCCTTGGCGCGGTCGAACGTCGCGTCGAGCCAGGCGCCGAGCGTCGAGTACTGGAGGGAGTAGCGGGCGAGCTGTCCGTCGGTGCAGTCCAGGACGAAGGAGAGGATCAGCAGCAGACCGGCGGCGACGAAGCCGCCGCGCGTCCCGGTCGCCGCGCAGCCCGCCGCGATCAGGGCGGTGAGCAGCGAGGCGGTGGTGACCTGGTTCGGGGTCAGCCCCCGGCGGGCGCACCAGCGGGCGATGTAGCGCGAATACGGCGAGATGCAGTACGTCGTGAAGAAGCCGTCCCGCGACTTGACCGCGGTGCGCAGGCGGACGGCTTCGTCGTCGACGGCGGCGACGGCCTGGCGCGCTTCGTTGCGGGTCTGGGGGTCGGTGGGGACGGTGGCGACGAGAGTGCCGAGTTCGGGGCGGTGGACGTCCGTGGCCCCGGACTCCATGGCCGTCGCGATGGCGTCGGGGAGCGGGTCCGTGTCCCCGGTGTTCGACGGCAGCGCGTGGGTGAGGGCCTTGCGGGCCTCCGGCTTGGCCGTGACGGCGCCGGGTACCGCGGAGGCGGCGAAGCGGGGGTCGGTGAGCGCCAGGCGCAGCGCGTGGAGGTGACCGACGAAGCGGGCGTCGACGACGGCGATCCGCTGGTCACCCGGCACGGCGGCGAGCAGCGTCGCCACGTCCGCCGCGTCGGAGGCGACCCGCACGTCGAAGCCGAGGGACCGCAGATCGCCTTCGAGCGGCGACCCGGGGACCGGCTGACCGGTGACGATGGCGGTCGACAGACGAACTCACTCCTTGATTCCCGGCGCGGCTCGCGCCGGGCACGTGCGTAAGGGGGGCGCCCCTGGCCATGGCGGCCGGGCGGCACGTCGGCAGAGGCTATCGGATGATGAGAAGCGGGCGTTCACCACCCGTTCACGCCCCGATAAGGGCGGCCTGCGAGGGCCTCGGCCTTCGCGATCATCATGGTGGATGGGGGCCCGCCCCTCCAAACCGCACCCGGCTCACGCCCGGCTTGCCCCCATAGCGTTCGACTTGGGGTGAGCGCCCATGACTCGGGGGCGTTCAGGGTCGCCTCCGACGCGGCGGACATGGCTGACCTGCACCCTTCCCTTGACGGCAATCGTTGCCATTTTCGCAGGTCAGAGCAGATGACAACGGTGTTCAGTGCCGCGTTGCCAGATACCCCCCACCCGTAGTTCACTGTGGGCGCGCGACGACCGAACAGCAGACCGATCACCGACGCGGGAGGCGGGCTCCATGGGGGCTGGGCACGATCACGGACACACACACGGGGCAGCGGCGACGGGCACGGCGGCCCAGGCCCACAAGGGGCGGCTGCGGATGGCCCTGGCCATCACGATCACCGTGATGTTCGCGCAGATCGCGGGTGGCCTCCTGGCGGATTCGCTCGCGCTCATCGCGGACGCGGCGCACATGGCGACGGACGCGCTGGGGCTGGGCATGGCCCTGCTCGCCATCCACTTCGCGAACAGGCCGCCCACCGAGAACCGCACCTTCGGCTACGCCCGCGCCGAGATACTCGCCGCGCTCGCCAACTGTCTGCTGCTGCTCGGCGTGGGCGGCTACGTCCTGTACGAGGCCGTCGAGCGGTTCGTCACGCCCGCCGAGACCCAGGGTGGCATCGCCGTCTTCTTCGGCGCCTTCGGCCTGGTGGCGAACATGATCTCCCTGTCGCTGCTGATGCGCGGCCAGAAGGAGAGCCTCAACGTGCGCGGCGCCTTCCTGGAGGTCGTGGCGGACACCCTCGGCTCCGTGACGGTGATCGTCTCGGCGACCGTCATCATGCTCACCGGCTGGCAGGCCGCGGACCCGATCGCCTCGCTGGTCATCGGCGTCATGATCGTGCCGCGCACGGTCAAGCTCCTGAAGGAGACCCTGAACGTCCTGCTGGAGTCGGCCCCCAAGGGCGTCGACATGGCCGAGGTGCGGGCCCACATACTCGATCTGCCGGGCGTCGAGGACGTCCACGACCTGCACGCCTGGACGATCACCTCGGGCCTGCCGGTGCTCTCCGCGCACGTCGTCGTCAGCACCGACCACCTCGACTCCATCGGCCACGAGAAGATGCTCCACGAACTCCAGGGCTGCCTGGGCGACCACTTCGACGTGGAGCACTGCACGTTCCAGCTGGAGCCGAGCGGTCACGCGGAACACGAGGCGAAGCTCTGCCACTGACGGTGTTACGGTGGCCCTGACTCTGAGTTCCTCCAGGAGGTGGGTTGATGACTGTCGCGGCCGACGCTGCTCCGCGCGGCGCCACGTGCATCCCCACTTCCCGGGCTCGCGCCTGACGTTCGTCGTCCGTCTCCGGACCCTTTCGTACGTACGTATGTCCGCGGGCCCCTCACTCAAGGGTTTCCCACGTTGACCGACAACGCTTCGATCACCGACGCCTTCTTCGCCCTGCACCACGGCCTTCCCCGGCAGGGCCCCGGCTCCGACGACACCACCCGGCGGCTGCTCTCCCTGGCGGGGGCGCTGCCCGAGCACCCCCAGGTGCTGGACCTGGGGTGCGGGCCCGGCCGGGCCGCGCTCCTGCTCGCCGCCGAGGCGGGGGCCGAGGTGGCCGCCGTCGATCTGCACGAGCCGTTCCTCGACGAACTCCGCGCGTCCGCGAAGGCGCGCGGGCTCGCCGGTTCGATCACCCCCGTCAAGGCCGACATGGCCCAACTCCCCTACGCGGACGGGTCGTTCGACCTCGTATGGGCCGAGAGTTCGGCCTACGCCGTCGGCTTCGACAAGGCCCTGCGTGCCTGGCGCCGGCTGCTCGCGCCCGGCGGGACGCTCGTCGTCACCGAGTGCGAGTGGACGACCGCCGAGCCGTCCGCCGCCGCGCGCGCCTTCTGGGCGCGGCACTACACGCTGCGTACCGGCGAGGAGAACGCCCGGGCCGCCACCGCCGCCGGGTACTCCGTGCTCGGCGTGCACCGGCAGCCCGAGTCCGACTGGGAGGAGTACTACGGGCCGCTGGCCGCCCGCGCGGACGCCGCCGACCCCGCCTCGCCCGGGATGGCCGAGGCGCTCGCCGCCACGCGCGAGGAGATCGCGATGCGGCGCGAGCACGGGGCGGAGTACGGCTACACCGGCTACGTCCTGCGCCCCGTCGGCCCCGGCTCCTGGCCGACGCGCCCGGAGACCGGCGCCGACGCGGCCGCGGTGCACGCCGTGAACCGCGCGGCGTTCGAGACCGGGGCGGAGGCCGACCTCGTGGACGCGCTGCGCGCGGACCCGGAGGCCTGGCTGCCCGGCCTGTCGTACGTCGCGGAGGCACCGGACGGCTCCGTCGCGGCGTACGCGCTGCTCACCCGCTGCCGGGTGGGCGGGGCGCCCGCGCTGGCCCTCGCGCCCGTCGCCGTACTGCCGGAACACCAGCGGACGGGGGCGGGATCGGCCGTCGTCCGCGCGGTGCTGGACGCGGCACGCGCGCGTGGGGAGCGGCTGGTCCTCGTGCTGGGGCATCCCGCGTACTACCCGAGGTTCGGTTTCGAGCCCGCTTCGGGGTACGGGATCAGGCCAGGGTTCGAGGTTCCCGACGAGGCCATGATGGCCCTTGTCCTGAACGGGACCGGTGATTCCGAGCCGCTGCCGCGGGGCACGATCAGGTATCCGGCCGCTTTCGGGGTCTGAGACCCCTCCGGGCGCCCGGGTGGCGTCCGGTCCCGCATGTCCCGGCGTGCTTCCCGGCGCCGGGACATGCGGCCCCCGGTGTGCCTGGAGTGTCCGGAACGTACGGCAGACTTGAGGCCTGAAGACCGAAGCGAAGGATGGGTATGCCGATCACACCTGCCACCGCGGCGAACAGCTCGTCGAACGGCACCGGAGAAGCGATCTTGCTCGAACTCGTCGACGAGGACGGCAGGACGATCGGCACAGCGGAGAAACTCTCCGCTCACCAGGCGCCCGGGCAGTTGCACCGGGCGTTCTCCGTTTTCCTCTTCGACGAGCAGGGGCGGCTGCTGCTCCAGCAGCGCGCCGCCGGCAAGTACCACTCCCCCGGCGTCTGGTCGAACACCTGCTGCGGCCACCCCTACCCGGGCGAGGCGCCGTTCGCCGCGGCCGCCCGGCGTACGCACGAGGAGCTGGGGGTGTCGCCGTCGCTGCTCGCCGAGGCGGGCACCGTGCGCTACAACCACCCGGACCCGGACTCGGGTCTGGTCGAGCAGGAGTTCAACCACCTCTTCGTGGGGATGGTCCAGTCGCCGCTGCGCCCGGACCCCTCCGAGGTCGGTGGGACCGCGTTCGTGACGGCCGAGGAGCTGGCGGCCCGGCACGAGAAGGAGCCGTTCTCCGCGTGGTTCATGACGGTGCTCGACGCGGCGCGGCCCGCCATCAAGGAGCTGACGGGCCCCTCAGCCGGCTGGTAGCGCCGGCGGCTAGCCGCCGGGCTTGAGGGGCAGGGCCGCCCAGATGACCTTGCCCCCGCTCGCGGTGTGCTCGACCTCGCAGGCGCCGCCCGCCTCCTGCGTGATCTCGCGGACGAGGAGGAGGCCGCGGCCGCCGGTCTGCCCGTGGTCCGCCACCAGGGCCGTCGGGCGGTAGGGGTGGTTGTCCTCGACGGAGACCCGCACCCACTCGGCGCCGACCGCGACCTCCACCGCGAGCATCGGCGAGAGCAGCGCGGCGTGCCGCACCACATTGGTGACCAGCTCCGAGACGATGAGCAACAGCCCCTGGATCAGCTCGTCCGACGCCGGTACGCCCTGCCGGGCCAGCAGGTCGCGCACCGCGTGCCGCGCCTGGGGGACGGAGGCGTCGACAGAGGGGGCGGTGAAGCGCCACACCCCTTCGTACGGCACCTGTGCCTCGCCCCGGGGAAGCGGGCCTGGCCCCCTCCCGTGGTTCTCCATCGTCCGGTCGCCGCCCTCACGCTCGATTGTCACCACACATCGAGTGTTGGTAACGCACTGGTTCGGACCGCGCCACTGACTAGAAGTCAGCGATTATCGACGGGATTTGATCGGCGGAGTATGACAGCGTCAGTTGTACGACTGATCCTGTCCCCTTTGTTCACTCTTCCCGGTTTCTTCAGGTTGTACGAGGTTGACGATCCCGCGGCCTCCGACGCCGGTGGCGATCAGCCCCAGACCGTCGAAGAGCAGGGCCAGGGAGAAGAAGCAGCCGATGACGTACTGGCTGCTGCTGGGCCATTCCGCGAGGACGAGGATGCCGAGCAGGAGCCCGAAGGCACCCTGCACCAGCGTCCAGCCGAACTGCGGGCCGCGCACCACCAGGCTGCCGACCAGGCGGAACACCCCGCCCGTGAGGAAGAGCAGCGCCGCGAACATGGTCAGCGCCTCCGCCGCCACTTCCGGCCTGCGGATGATCACGACGCCCGCCGCGAGGTTCAGCGCCGCGACCACCACGCCCAGCCAGAAGAAGCTGCTGCCGCGCGACTGGACGGCGTGCAGCAGGCCGACCAGGCCGCCGACCAGCAGGAGCCAGCCGAACAGCAGCATCGAGGTCAGCGTGGCGAGGCCGGTGTAGACGAGGCCGATGATCCCGGCGACCGCCAGGACCACGCCCAGCACGGCGAGCCAGCCGAAGCTGCGGCTCAGCCGCTTGCCCTGCGTCTGCGTCGTCACACTCCCCCGCCTCGGGGACATGGGGTCCTTGCGTCTGGCCATCAGCGTCTCCGTATCGCTCGGCAGAGCCGCCCGGGCCATGGTGGGCCTGGCCGACCTCCCCTTCTTGATCGTACGTTCGAGGAGTGCGGATAGCATCCGGCGCATGGAGCCCCAGCTGAGGCACACCGTCGCGGACGGCGTCGCCACCGTCGTCATCGATCATCCGGCCAAGCGCAACGCCATGACCGAGGCCATGTGGCGCCAGGTGCCGCCCCTGTTCGCGGGGCTGGCCGCCGACCCGGCCGTACACGTCGTCGTGCTCACCGGCGAGGGCGGCACCTTCTGCGCGGGCGCGGACATCTCCTCGCTGCGGGAGTCGGCGCAGACGGCACAGGACCTGGCGGTACGGGCCGAGGAGGCGCTCGCGGCCTTCCCCAAGCCGACGCTCGCCGCGGTGCGGGGGTACTGCGTGGGCGGCGGCTGCCAGCTGGCCGGGGCCTGCGACCTGCGCTTCGCGGACAAGGGCGCCTCTTTCGGGATCACTCCGGCCAAGCTCGGGATCGTCTACTCGGCGTCGTCCACCCGGCGCCTCGTCTCGCTGGTGGGGCCCGCCACCGCCAAGTACCTCCTCTTCTCGGGCGAGTTGATCGGTGCCGAGCGGGCGCTGCGCACCGGCCTGGTGGACGAGGTGCTGCCCGCGGGCGAGCTGGGCAAGCGCGTCTCGGAGTTCGCCCGGACGCTCGCCTCGCGCTCCCAGCTGACGCAGGCGGCGGCCAAGGAGTTCGCCGCGGGGCACACCGGCCGGGAGGCGTACTGGAGGGACCAGGCACGCGGCAGCGGCGACACCGTCGAGGGGGTCGCCGCCTTCCTGGAGCGCAGACAGCCCCGGTTCACGTGGAGCGTTCAGGCCGACTGAGCGGGGCTTTCGAGCACCGGGCCCAGGCGGGCGAGCGGGGACGCGGCCATCAGTACGGGGGAGAGCAGCATGCCCGCGGCCGTCACCAGGAGGGCGGTGCGCAGGCCCCACTCCTGCGCGAGGAACCCGCCGAGCAGGGAGCCGAGGGGGGCCATCCCCATGCCGACGAAGGTGATCGTCGCGGCGGCGCGCCCCTGCGTCCCGGCCGGAGTGAGGGCCTGGCGCACCGCCGTCACCGTGACGTTCACCAGTTGACCGAAGGTCCCGAACACGAGGTTGACCGCGAGGAGCGCGGCCAGGGTCAGCGCCGAGGAGCCGTGCAGCGCGGGCACACACAGCAGCACACCGTCGCCGAGCGCCGCCGCGGTCACCAGTACCGGCCCGTGGCCGAACCGGCCCGGCAGGCGGGCGGCCAGCACCGAGCCGAGGAGCGCGCCCGGCCCCGTCGCCGCCAGCACGAGCCCGACGACGGCCCCTGTCACGTGCAGTTCCCTGGGGAGGAAGAGCAGGTAGACGGTCATCATGGCCGCGAAGAAGAACTGGAAGGCGGCCGAGGCCAGACAGACGGCCCGCAGCGGGCCCGCGGCGACGAAGCGGAGGCCCTCCACGATCCGCCACCCCGTCCGGGCGGGGCGGGCCGAGCGCTCCTGGACCGGTTCGCCGCGGCGGATGCACCGGATCGACAGGAACGACAGGACGAAGAACAGCGCGCTGGAAACGGCGGCGACCGGCACCGACAGCTGTGACACCAGCGCCCCACCGAGGGCGGGGCCGCCGATCTGCGCGGCGGACCGGCTCCCCTCCAGGGCGCTGTTGCCCCGTACCAGCTGATCGCGCCTCACCAGGCGTACGAGCGAGGACTGGTAGGCCACGTCGAAGAACACGGACAGGGCGCCGACGGCGAAGGCCGCCACGAGGAGCGCGGGCAGCCCGAGCCCTCCGCAGAGGGCGAGCACGGTGGCGGCGCCCAGGACCAGGGCCCGGCCCGCGTCCGCCCACACCATCACGGTGCGCGTGCGCCACCTGTCCACCCACGCGCCCACGAGGAGCGAGAGCAGCAGGACCGGCGCCTGGCCCACGGCGCGCAGGACGCCCAGCTGATCGGCGCCGACGTCGAGGGTCAGGACGGCGAAGAGCGGCAGCACCACGAGGGTGGCGTGTTCGCCCAGCTGGGAGGCGGTCTGGCCCAGCCAGAGGCGGCGGAAATCAGGGTGGCGCCACAGCTGGGGCGCGTTGGATGCGGCAGGTACGTCGGAGGAGGTGGGCGGCACACGGACCCCTGGGAACACAGGCGACGGGACCCGCCACGCCCGCGCGCACGAGGCGCGCGGGCGGTGCGGGCGGGGAAAGGCTCGCTGTGCCGCGTCTCGGGGCAGCACGCGATGACAGGCCGGTCAGGGCCTACGACGTCAACGCGCGCTCGGGCGACCGGGCATGTCTGGCTCCTCGTACGTCACTTGGTCTCCACGCACCCTAGGCCGCGAAGAGCCCGCCGCGAAAGGCGGTTGTCACTGTTCGGCGCGGCTCCGGTCGCGGCAGACCGCCACGAGGTGCGCGGGGGCCTTCTCCGGGGAACCGGCGTCGTAGGGCGGCTGCGGGTCGTACTCGGTCATGAGCTGGACGACCCGCGCGTGGTCGTCGCCCGCGATCTTGCCGGCCAGCGTGAGGCCCATGTCGATGCCCGCCGAGACACCGGCCCCGGTGACGTACTTCCCGTCGAAGACGACCCGCTCCCCCGTCGACCGCGCGCCCAGCCGGTCCAGCTCCGGCAGGGCGAGCCAGTGCGAGGTGGCGCGGCGGCCCTTGAGGAGGCCGGCGGCGGCGAGCGCCAGGGAGCCGGTGCACACGGAGGTCGTCCAGGTCGTGGTGGCGTCGACGGCCCGGAGCCAGTCGAGGAGCGGTTCGTTCTCCATCTGGTCGCTCTGCCCGGGGCCGCCGGGGACGACGACGATGTCGGGACGCCGGACCTCGGCGAAGGACTTGTCGGCGACGAGCGCGAGGGTGCCGCTCTCGTCGCGCACGGGGCCCGCCTGTTCGGCGACGAAGACGGTCTCGGCGCCGGGGAGGCTCTTCAGCGTCTGGTACGGGCCGATCGCGTCGAGGGAGGTGAAGCGTTCGTAGAGGGCGATCGCTATCTGCATGTGTCTCTCCTCATCGGTGCGGGTGAGTGGTGGACGTGCCGGTCGCGGGGGCGGGCGCCGGGACGGGGTGGAAGCGGCGGCGGTACTCCGCGGGCGCCGTGCCGAGCGCCTTGAGGAAGGCGCGGCGCATGGCCTCCGGTGTGCCGTAGCCGCACGCGCGTGACGCCTCCGCCACCCCGTCGGAGGTGTCCTCCAGGAGCCTGCGGGCATGTTCGACGCGGACGCGCTCGACGTACGTGCCCGGTGTCAGGCCGGTCTCGGCCTGGAAGGCGCGGGCGAAGTGGCGGGGCGAGAGGCGGGCGCGGGCGGCGAGCGCGCCCACCGACAGGTCGTCCGCCGGATGCTCGGTGATCCACTGCTGGACCTCGCGCAGCGGTTCGCGCCGCGCCGTCTGGGCGGAGAGCTGGACGCTGAACTGCGCCTGGTTTCCCGGGCGGCGCAGGAAGACGACCAGGTGCCGGGCGACGGTCAGCGCCACCGCGCGGCCCAGGTCCTCCTCCACGAGCGCCAGGGCGAGGTCGATGCCGGCGGTGACCCCGGCGGACGTCGCGACGTGGCCGTCGCGCACGTAGATCGGTTCCGGGTCGACCTCGACGCCGGGGTGGTCCTTGGCGAGCTTGTCGCAGTACGCCCAGTGCGTCGTCGCCCTGCGGCCCTCCAGGAGGCCCGCCTCCGCGAGCCGGATGGCACCGGTGCAGACCGACACCAGACGGCGGGCGCGGGGGCCGTGGACGCGCAGCCAGGCGGTCAGCTCCGGGTCCGGGGAACGCGTCGCCGTGCCGCCCGGCACGAGCAGCGTGTCCGGGGCGGGGGCGTCGGCCAGCGCGGAGTCCGGGACGAGGGTGAGACCGCTGGATGTCCGCACGGGGGCGCCGTCCAGGGAGGCGGTGCGGACGGCGTATCCGCGGTGGGCCCCGTCGGCGTCGTCGAGGCAGTGCGTCGCGCCCGTGAAGACCTCCACGGGGCCCGTGACGTCGAGGCTCTGGACTCCGTCGAAGAGGACGACCAGGACGGTGCGCGGTTCCATGTCCCGATTCTTCGCCGCCCCGGTGGCGGCCGCAATGACGAGTACTCCACCTTTCCTGCCATCGGGCAGCCGCCCCACAGCGCCATACCAACCAGTAGGTACCGTGCCCTCATGACCTCTTCGACGACCTCGTCCTCGGCCGCCTCGGCCCACCCGCGCGCGGGACGCCGCTGCCACAACATCCTCAACTCGCTGCACTCGACGCACTACTTCTCGCCGGATGTGACGCGGGAGCTGGCCGGGCTCGGGATAACGCACCCCAGCGCCGTCAACTTCGCCGTGCGCGCGGCGGCCCTGGGCCCCGTCGGCGCGGGGACCGTGACCGCCGCCTTCTACAACTACAAGCACGAACTCGTCGCGGCGCACGTGCCCGCGGTGTGGAGCGCCGCCGCGCCGAAGGACGTCCTCGCCGCGCGCCTGCGCGCCGTCGACGCGACGCTGCGCAGGCTCCTCGGCGAGGACGCCGTCGCCTCCCCCGAGATGGCGGAGGCCGCCGGGCTCGCGCTGCGCGCCGCCGAGGCCTGCACCCGCGCCGCGCGTCCGCTGTACTCCGCGCACGCCGATCTGCCCGTCCCCGAGGAGCCGCACCTCGCGTACTGGCACGCGGCGACGCTGCTGCGCGAGCACCGCGGGGACGGGCACCTGACCGTCCTGCTCGGCGCCGAACTCGACGGCCTCGAAGCCCTCGTGAGCCACACCGCCACCGGCAAGGGCATCGCCCCGAAGTGGCTCTTCTCCACCCGGGGCTGGAACCAGGAGGAGTGGGACGTCGCCGAGGAGCGGCTGCGCGGCCGGGGACTGCTCGACGCCGAGGGCGAGTTGACGGAGGCCGGTGTGGCGCTGCGCCGCGAGATCGAGGAGGAGACGGACCGGCTGGACCGGGCGCCCTACGCGCACCTGGGCGCGGCGGGCGTCGAACGGCTGACGGAGCTGGGCACCGCGTTCATCGGCACGGCGCTGCGGGCGGGGGCGTTCCCCGCGGACCTGGTCGGCAAGGGCTGAGGAACACTCGGCAGGGCGCGGCGGCATGGCGCGCCGGCTCCGCGGTACCCGTACGTCTCCTGGCCGCCGCTCCGGCCGCGCCGGGAGACGAAAGGGGAATCCCCATGTTCCGTGCCATCGCCGACATACTGCGTCAGATCGCCGGCGCCATCGCCACGGTCGTCACGCTGCCCTTCCGGGCGCTGGCCCGGCTGTTCGGCGGAGCCGCCGGCTCCGCGGGGCGGGGCGGGCGGGGCGCCGGCGGGCGTTCCGGCCGCACGGGCCGGGCCCGCCGGGTCTGATCACCCGCTGTCGGTGCCACCTGCCACAATTGCCCGGCAACCTCAGTGAGAAGGCGGTACCGGAACGTGGCAGCTTTGACGACGTCCACCCCCTCGTCCATCCCCTCGTCCCATCCCTCGTCCATCGAAGGCAGGATCGCCGAGGAGCTCGGCGTGCGGGAGCGGCAGGTGAAGGCCGCCGTCGACCTGCTCGACGGCGGTTCGACGGTGCCCTTCATCGCGCGCTACCGCAAGGAAGCGACCGAGATGCTCGACGACGCGCAGCTGCGCACGCTCGAAGAGCGCCTGCGCTATCTGCGTGAGCTGGAGGACCGGCGCGCCGCGATCCTCGACTCGGTCCGTGAGCAGGGCAAGCTCACCGACGAGCTGGAGGCGCGCATCCGCGAGGCGGACACCAAGGCGCGCCTGGAGGACATCTACCTGCCCTTCAAGCCGAAGCGGCGCACCAAGGCGCAGATCGCCCGCGAGGCGGGGCTCGAACCGCTGGCCGACGGTCTGCTCGCCGACCCGGGCATGGAGCCGCAGGCCGCCGCCGCGGCGTTCGTGGACGCCGACAAGGGGGTCGCGGACCCGCAGGCCGCCCTGGACGGGGCGCGCGCGATCCTCGCCGAGCGCTTCTCCGAGGACGCCGACCTCATCGGCGAGCTGCGCGAGCGCATGTGGGTCCGCGGGCGCCTCGTCGCGAAGGTCCGCGAGGGCAAGGAGGAGGCGGGCGCCAAGTTCGCCGACTACTTCGACTTCGCCGAGCCCTTCACAGAGCTGCCCTCCCACCGCGTACTCGCCATGCTGCGCGGTGAGAAGGAAGAGGTCCTCGACCTCGTCCTGGAGCCGGAAGAGCCCACCGAAGGACCTTCGTCGTACGAGGGGATCGTGGCCCGGCGCTTCGGCATCGCCGACCGGGGGCGTCCCGGGGACAAGTGGCTCCAGGACACCGTGCGCTGGTCCTGGCGGACCCGCATGCTGGTGCACCTCGGCATCGACCTGCGGCTGCGGCTGCGTACGGCCGCCGAGGACGAGGCGGTGCGGGTCTTCGCATCGAACCTGCGGGACCTGCTGCTCGCGGCGCCCGCGGGCACGCGCGCGACGCTGGGCCTCGACCCCGGCTTCCGTACGGGCGTGAAGGTCGCCGTCGTCGACGCCACCGGCAAGGTCGTCGCCACCGACACGATCCACCCGCACGTCCCGGCCAACAAGTGGGACCAGTCCCTGGCCACGCTCGCGCGGCTCGCCGAGGAGCACGCGGTCGAGCTGATCGCGATCGGGAACGGCACGGCGTCGCGTGAGACCGACAAGCTGGCCGCCGACCTCATCGCGAAGCACCCGGAGCTGAACCTCACCAAGGTGATGGTCTCGGAGGCGGGCGCCTCCGTGTACTCCGCCTCGGCCTTCGCCTCGCAGGAGCTGCCGGACCTCGACGTCTCCATCCGCGGCGCGGTCTCCATCGCGCGGCGGCTCCAGGACCCGCTCGCCGAGCTGGTGAAGATCGACCCGAAGTCCATCGGCGTCGGCCAGTACCAGCACGACCTGTCGGAGGTGAAGCTGTCGCGTTCGCTCGACGCCGTCGTCGAGGACTGTGTGAACGGCGTGGGGGTGGACGTGAACACGGCCTCCGCTCCCCTGCTCGCCCGTGTGTCCGGCATCGGCTCCGGCCTCGCGGAGAACATCGTGGCGCACCGGGACGCCAACGGCCCGTTCAAGAGCCGCAAGGGCCTCAAGGACGTGCCCCGGCTCGGCCCCAAGGCGTACGAGCAGTGCGCCGGCTTCCTGCGCATCCGCGGCGGCGACGATCCGCTGGACGCCTCCAGCGTGCACCCGGAGGCCTATCCGGTGGTGCGCAAGATGGTGAAGTCGGCGGGCGGCGCGGTCTCTTCGCTGATCGGGAACACGGCCGCGTTGCGTTCGCTGCGGCCCGATGAGTTCGTGGACGACGTCTTCGGGCTGCCCACGGTCACGGACATCCTGAAGGAGCTGGAGAAGCCCGGGCGCGACCCGCGTCCCGCGTTCAAGACGGCCACCTTCAAGGACGGCGTCGAGAAGATCTCCGACCTGGCCGCCGGGATGGTACTCGAAGGCGTCGTCACGAACGTCGCCGCGTTCGGGGCGTTCGTGGATGTCGGCGTCCACCAGGACGGTCTGGTGCACGTCTCCGCCATGTCCAAGAACTTCGTCAAGGACCCGCGCGATGTGGTCAAGCCCGGCGACATCGTCAAGGTCAAGGTCATGGACGTCGACATCCCGCGCAAGCGGATCTCGCTGACGCTGCGGCTCGACGACGAGACGGGCCCCTCGGGCGACGCCGGCGGGGAGCAGCCGAAGCGGGGCGGGCGTCCGCCTCAGCAGCGGCGGCAGGGTCAGGGGCAGGGTCAAGGCGGTCAGGGGCAGCGCGGTGGCCAAGGCCAGCGTGGCGGTCAGGGTCAGCGTGGCGGTCAGGGTCAGCGGGGGCAGAAGCCGCAGCGGCAGGGGCCGCCGCCCGCCAACGACGCGATGGCCGAGGCGTTGCGGCGGGCGGGGCTGGTGGACCCGAAGGGACGCTGAGTCTCGTGCGGCGGCGGGGGTCAGAGTGACAGTTCCGTCACTCTGCCCTCCGTCACCTCCAGGCGGCGCGTCACGCTGACCGCGTCCAGCATCCTGCGGTCGTGCGTGACCAGCAGCAAGGTGCCCTCGTAGGCCTCCAGGGCCGACTCCAGCTGCTCGATCGCGGGCAGGTCGAGGTGGTTGGTCGGCTCGTCCAGGACCAGGAGGTTGACGCCCTTGCCCTGGAGCAGGGCGAGGGCCGCGCGGGTGCGTTCGCCGGGCGACAGCGTGGCCGCCGAGCGCAGCACGTGGTCCGCCTTCAGGCCGAACTTCGCCAGCAGGGTGCGGACTTCCGCCGGTTCCGTCTCCGGTACGGCCGCGCAGAACGCGTCGAGCAGGGCCTCTTCGCCGTGGAACAGCGCCCGGGCCTGGTCCACTTCGCCGACGAGGACGCCGGAGCCGAGAGCGGCGTGGCCCGCGTCCAGCGGGATCCGGCCCAGGAGGGCGCCGAGCAGCGTCGACTTGCCCGAGCCGTTGGCTCCGGTGATCGCCACGCGGTCCGCCCAGTCGATCTGGAGGGTGACCGGGCCCAGGGTGAAGGTCCCCCGGCGCACCTCCGCGTCGCGCAGGCTCGCGACGACCGCGCCCGAGCGGGGCGCCGACGCGATCTCCATGCGGAGATCCCACTCCTTGCGGGGCTCCTCGACGACGTCCAGGCGTTCGATCATGCGCTGCGTCTGGCGGGCCTTGGCGGCCTGCTTCTCGCTGGCGTCGGCGCGGAAGTTCCGGCCGATCTTGTCGTTGTCGCCGCCACCCGCCTTCGCCGCCTTGCGGCGGGCGTTCTTGACGCCCTTGTCCGCCCAGGAGCGCTGCATCTGGGCGCGGCTCTGGAGCGCCGACTTCTTGTCGGCGTACTCCTCGTACTCCTCGCGGGCGTGGCGGCGGGCCACGTCCCGCTCCTCCAGGTACGCGTCGTAGCCGCCGCCGTAGAGGTTGATCTGCTGCTGGGCCAGGTCGAGTTCGAGGACCTTGGTGACGGTGCGGCTGAGGAACTCGCGGTCGTGGCTGACGACGACCGTGCCGGCGCGCAGGCCCCGGACGAAGCCCTCCAGGCGGTCGAGGCCCGCGAGGTCGAGGTCGTTGGTCGGCTCGTCGAGGAGGAACACGTCGTAGCGGGAGAGGAGGAGGGAGGCGAGGCCGGCGCGGGCCGCCTGGCCGCCGGACAGGGACGTCATCTCCTGGTCCAGGCCGACGGTCAGGCCCAGCGACGCGGTGACCTCCTCGGCGCGCTCGTCGAGGTCCGCGCCGCCGAGGGCCAGCCAGCGCTCCAGGCTGTCCGCATAGGCGTCGTCCGCGCCCGGGGCGCCGTCGACCAGGGCCTGGGTGGCCTCGTCCATGATCCGCTGAGCCTCGGCGACGCCGGTGCGGCGGGCGAGGAACGCGCGGATCGGCTCGCCTGGGCGGCGGTCCGGCTCCTGGGGGAGGTGGCCCACGGCGGCGGACGAGGGCGACAGCCTCAGCTCTCCCGCTTCCGGGGTGTCGAGGCCGGCGAGCAGCCTCAGGAGGGTGGACTTGCCGGCGCCGTTGGCGCCGACCAGGCCGATGACGTCGCCGGGGGCGACGACCAGGTCCAGGCCGGAGAAGAGGGTGCGGTCGCCGTGGGCGGCGGTGAGGTCTTTGGCGACGAGGGTTGCGGTCATCAGGGGGGTGATTCTACGGGTGGGGGGTGCTCGGTCTTTCTGTGCCTCAGGGGCGTCCGTGGTTCGGGCGCCTGAGGGTGTCGGGTGGGGCGGGGCCGCGGGGGTAGGTCCGTGCTCGCCATCTTGGCGCGGGGCCTTTGCCGCTTCGGCGCCCTGGTGACCACCACTGTGCTCCGCGCGCACCTACCCCCACGTCCCCTCCGGCGCGCTCGCGGCTGCGGGACGTCGTCAGTGCAGCCCTCTCCGCCTCGGTCGCGGCTGCGGGACGTCGTCAGTGCGCGTCCTCTGCGGGGTGGTCGTGGCTATGGGGTGGCTGTGGGGGATACCAAGACGCTGGTGGAGGTGCGGGCCACTACGTAGGAGTTGCCCTTTGTTGCCTTCGGGGTCAGGGGGACCCTGTGTTCTCCGGGCTCCAGGATCTCGTCGAAGACTTCGTGTACGTGGGTGCGGGACAAGCGGTCCATGCGGTACGCGGTCAGCTGGACCCGGCACGTCGAGGTGACTTCCAGCCGGGCCGCCTCACGGCACGCCGCCAGGGCGGTGAGGCGGCGCTGTTCCTGGGGGCTGCGGTCCAGGGCGTGTTCGATCTGGGCGACCAGGAGCGGCACGATCGGGGCGAGGCCGTCGACGTACGCCACCTCCGCCCGCGCTCGGTCGAACGCCGCGCGCACCGCCTGCCGGGTCTCGTCGGTGACCTTGCGGCCGAAGGCGACGGCGCCGTAGGTGCGCAGTTCGTCAGGTGGGACGTCCGCCGCGTCCGCCGCGATCTCCGCGCCGATGCCGATCGTGCGCAGGGCCGCCGCCAGCTTGGCGAGGAGCGCGACGCGGGCGCCGATCAGCAGGACCCGGCGGCGGGGGCGCGGCTCGTCGGCGAGCAACTGGCCGAGGGCTTCGCGGTATTGGGCGCCGCGGAAGCGGAAGGGCCCGATGCCGTGGTAGCCGTTGCGTTCCAGGTCGGCGGGTTCCGCGGTCTGCCAGGCGAAGTCGCGCCAGATGAAGTCGTCGCTGTCCGGGGCCTTTTCGATGACCGCGGTGACCGCGCCGCACGCCAGGTCCTCGCATTCGGGGCAGCCGTAGATGACGTAACGGCCCTCGCGCAGTGGTGCCCGGGCTTCGAGGAGGAGTCGGCGTACGTGTGCCGTGAAGATGGCGGGCGGGATGTCGGCGGCCAGGGGCGACACCGCGTCGAGGTCGGAGAGCTGGAACAGCAGAGGACGCCCGTTCACGATGAAGTCGACGAAGTCCCGGTGCACTTGGACGTCACCGTTGGCGAGAACTCCACCGGCTCGTATGGCCGGCGCCAGACCGAAGGTCGCGTACTCGGCAGACATGTGGTGAGTATCCCCACCCGGAGCATGATGTGAGCACGGCAGGACACATTGGGCTCGAGCGGGAGGCGGCACGCGTGGTGCGTGCCGCCTCCCGGGGCGGTCAGCCGGTCTTGACCGGGGCGTTGTCCGGCTCCGGACCGTCCTCGTCCTGGGCGGGGCCGATGCGGATCTCGAAGTCGCCGTCATACTGCGCGTGGCCCGCGATCACGGCCTTCTCGACGGCTTCCGTGCCGTGCTCGCCGCGTACGATCAGCGGGTCGTGGCGCAGGTCCCGCATCAGGGACACGCACATCCCGATCATGACGATGGTGAAGGGTGCCGCGACCAGGATGGTGAGGTTGCGCAGGCCTGTCAGCGCGTCGTCCGAGCCGTCACCGATCAGCAGCATGATCGCCGCGACGGCGCCGGTCACCATGCCCCAGAAGACCACCATGAACCGGCCCGGTTCGAGCGCGCCCTTCTGGGAGAGCGTGCCCATCACGATCGACGCGGCGTCCGCGCCGGACACGAAGAAGATGCCGACGAGGATCATCACCAGGAGGCTGGTGACGGTGGCGATCGGGTACTCGTGGAGCAGGCCGAAGAGCTGCGCCTCCGGGGTCGCCTGGTCCTTGAGGCCGCCGCGGTCCGCGACCGTCATGGCGCTGCCGCCGAAGACCGCGAACCAGATGAGGCTGACCGTGCTGGGCACCAGGATGACGCCGCCGACGAACTGGCGGATCGTCCGGCCGCGGCTGATCCGCGCGATGAACATGCCGACGAAGGGCGTCCAGGAGATCCACCACGCCCAGTAGAAGACCGTCCAGCTGCTCAGCCAGTCCGCGACTCCCTTGCCGCTGGAGGCCTCGGTGCGGCCGATCAGCTGGGGCAGTTGGTCGAGGTAGGCGCCGAGCGAGGTCGGCAGCATGTCGAGCATGATGACGGTCGGGCCCGCGATGAACACGAAGACGACGAGCAGCAGCGCGAGCACCATGTTGATGTTGGACAGCCACTGGACGCCCTTCTCCACCCCGGAGACGGCGGACGCCACGAAGGCCAGGGTCAGCACGGCGATGATCACGACGAGCAGGCCGGTGCCGGCGTCGTCCATCCAGTCGAGCACCTCGATGCCGCTGCCGATCTGCAGGGCGCCGAGGCCGAGCGAGGCGGCCGAGCCGAAGAGCGTGGCGAAGATGGCCAGGATGTCGATGACCCGGCCCCAGGCGCCGTGGGCGTGCTTCTTGCCGATGAGCGGTTCGAAGACGGCGCTGATGGTCTGGCGCCGGTTGCGCCGGAAGGTGCTGTACGCGATGGCGAGCCCCACGACCGCGTAGATCGCCCACGGGTGGAGCGTCCAGTGGAAGAGGGTGGTGGCCAGCGACGTCTCCATCGCGGCGGCCGAGTCTGCCGGGTCGGTGCCCGGCGGTGGCGCGGTGAAGTGGGCCAGGGGCTCGCTCACTCCGTAGAACATCAGGCCGATGCCCATACCGGCGCTGAACATCATGGCGACCCAGGAGACGGTGCGGAACTCCGGTTCCTCCCCCTCCTTTCCGAGGGTGATCTTCCCGTACCGGCTGACGGCCAGCCAGAGCGCGAAGACGACGAAGCCCGTGGCGGTCAGCATGAAGAACCAACCGCCGTTGTGCATCAGGCCGTTGAGCATGTCGGTGGTGACGTTCTCCAGCGAGTCCGTCGCCACCGCGCCCCAGACCACGAACGCCAGGGTGAGCACGGCGGTGACGCCGAACACCACCCGGTCCGTGCCCGGGGACCGTCCGCCGGGGGCGGGCGCCATGATTTCCTGGGGCCCTCCCCCGTCGTCCGCTTGTCGCTGATCCTGCGTCACAGGTGACACCTTTCAAGGGGTCGATCGATTGCGTCGAGACTTTGTTCCCGTTACCCCCTACCACATGTGACGCACATCTCTGCCGTTCAACAGCTCATGTCGGGCCGAGCTGTGACCATGTGATATGGCGCACGTTCGTCGAGCAGGAGCGGTACGAGGGCCCGCGCGGACTGCCGCAGCGGGACGTAGGCGCCCGCCTTCCGGCGCTTCACCGTGACGCCGTGCAGGGCCAGTTCGTCCTTGATGTCGGCGTACTGGGCGGCGTCCAGGCGGTAGCCGCAGGGCGGGTCCTGGATGACCTCGGACGGTTCGGCGGGGTCGTTGTCGGCGCCGCCGAGGTAGACCGGGCCGCGGTCGCGGTGGCCCTCGGCGCGGGCCGCGTCGGTGGCGCGCTCCAGGCGGGTGCGCCGCTGGTCCGAGTAGGTGAAGAGGCCGCTCAGCGCGGAGGCCTGGGACGCCACGCGGCGGCGGTTGTTGAGCGCCTCGTCCTTCTTCTCGGCCTCGGTGACCGGGTCGACGCGGCTCTCGATGAGCAGGCCCGCCGCGTGCTTGATGCCGGAGACGTTGCGCAGGATGCGCTCCTGGCCGTCGCCCGCGGTCTGCTTGACGGGCTCGCCCGTGACCGGGTCGGTCCAGATGCCGTAGGTGCCCGTCGTGTACCCGTCGGCCGCCGCGGCCGGCCGTACGTACGCCTTCGACAGGGTCCGGGCCTCCTGGTGCACCGCCTCGTCGGTGTTGAGGTTGCGGGGCCAGAGGTCGAAGAGGTCCTTGTCGTAGTACTTGGGGGTGGAGCCGTACTCGTGCAGGTCGTAGATGACGTCGGGCTTGTGGTCGCGGATCACGGCGGCCAGGGCGCGGCCCTCCGCGGTCTTCAGGGCGATGTGGTCGCGGTTGATGTCGACGCCGTCGGAGTTGCCGCGCGTGTCGGCGGCGCGGCCGTCCGGGTTGGCGGTGGGGACGACGAGGAGCGTGGTGCGCTCCAGGAAGCGCCGGGTCTTCCTGTCCTGCGCGTACGCCAGGTCGCGGATCGTCGACAGGCAGGCCTCGCGGCCGGAGGGTTCGTCGCCGTGCTGGCTGCATATCAGCAACACGGTGCTGCGGGTGGGGCGTTCGGCTATGCGGACCAGTTGCAGGGGGCGGTTCTGCTCGGTGGTGCCGATGCGGGAGACGGAGACCCGGTCGCTCGCCTTGTCGACGGTGGCCAGGAACCGCTGTTCCTCCGGCAGGCTGGTCCAGCGGGCGCCGTCGCTCTCCTCGAAGCCCGTACGGGGCGGGGTCGGTGTCGCCCGGGCGGGCACCGTCAGGAGCGGCGCGGCGAGCGCGACGGTGGCGCAGGCCAGCGCCAGGGTGCGGATGCGCGGTGTCATGAAGTGCTGCCTCCGGGTACGGGGTTGAGCGGACGCGGCGGGGCCACGCCGTCGAGACGGGGTGCGCGGGGGGTGACGGATGCGGAGGTGGTGAACGCCTTCGCGCCGCCGACCAGGGGCACCTTCGCCCACGTACGGGCCAGGTCGACGGTGAGTGTCGGCCTGTCGGCGGGCGGTTCGATGAGGTTCTTGTCGGTGCCCGCGACGATCAGCGCGAGGCGGTGGCCCTTGGGCACGACGTGGTCGCTCGCGGCGAGGTCGAGGGTGATGGTGTGCGGCTTGCCGGGGGTGAGCGGCCGGCCGCGGTCCGCGTCGGCCCAGTTGCCGAGGTCGGCCCAGCCACGGCTGAAGATCGTGTGCTGGACGGCGGCGGTCTTCGCCGCCGTCTTCTTGAAGCAGGCGCTGTCGCCGGCGGTGCTCGCGCCCCAGCAGCTGCGCTCAGGGAGCGTGGTGATGCCCTCGTCGTCGTCGGCGTAGTCGCGGATGGTGGCGGGTCCGAGGTCGACGAGGACCGCGGAGAGGTGGGCGGTGCGGGTGGTGGGGGTTACCGTGACCGTGACCTGGGAGGAGCCGGACAGGCGCATGTCGCGGGCGAGCGGCCTGCTGATGAACCCGGCCTTGGCGGGCGTGGTGGTGTGGACGCGCTCGGCCCAGTCGGTCTCGTTCAGCCTCGGGTCGTCGGTGAAGGTCTCGGTGCCCTTGCCGGGGCGCGGGCCGAGGGTGCCGACGCCCGGTGCGGTGCCCTTGGCGGGGCGGAGCCTGACGGTGTCCGTGCCGCGCGGGGGCCAGACGCGGTCGGTGGTCCAGCGGTCGGGGGCGCGCTCGATGTCGGCCATCGGTGCGCGGTCGATGCCGTTGTCGATGCCGAGGAGTTCGTGGTCGAACCAGCGGTGCAGGGTGCGCACCCACTCCGCGCGGCGGAAGTCGAAGGGGTCGACGTGGCCGGCCTGGCTGAGCCAGAGCTTGCGGTCGACGCCGTGCGCGGCGAGGGCGTCCCACCACTGGCCGAAGTGCTTGGTGCGGACGTTCAGGTCCTGCATGCCGTGGACGGCGAAGACGCTGGCCCGCACCTTGCCTGCGTCCGGGACGTGGTCGCGCTCGCTCCACAGGCGGGTCCAGTCGCCGCTGCGGGGCGCGCCGTCGACCAGGCGCTGCTTGACGGCGCCGCAGCGGGCGCGGGCCTCGGGGCTCTCCACGGCCCGTGCGAGGCCGTCGGGGCCGCTGCCGAAGAGCGGGGCTCCCTTGGCGAAGTAGTAGTCGTACCAGGAGGAGATGGCACCGATCGGCACGATGGTCTTCAGGCCCTTGACGCCGGTGGCGGCCACGCCGTTGGCGACGGTGCCGTCGTAGCTCTTGCCGATCATCCCGGTGCGTCCGTTGGTCCAGGAGGCCTGCGCGGGTTCGTGACCGGTGCGGCTGGTGTAGCCGCGGGCGCGGCCGTTCAGCCAGTCGACCACGGCCTTGGCCGACTGGACGTCGGAGCGGCCGCCGACGTCGACGCAGCCGTCGGAGCGGTTGGTTCCGGCGAGGTCGACGGCGACGTAGCCGTAGCCGCGCGGGACGAAGTAGTTGTCGTAGTAGAGCGGGAACTGGACGGGGTCGCCGTTCTCGTCGTACGTCTTCTTCTGGCTCTCGTTGCCGCGCCCGCAGCACGCGTAGTAGGGGCTGGCGTCCATGATGACCGGAATGCGGCGGCCCGTACGGTCCGTCTCCCGGGGCCGGATGATGTCGACGGCGACGCGGTCGGTCCTGCCGTCCGCATCCCCGTCGATCCGGGTGTCGACCCAGACGGACTCGCGGATGGCGTCCTCGTACGAGTACACGGGCCTGCTCTCGCCCGCGGGGCGGGGCGCCTGGCCCGGCGACGCCGAGGCCTGGACGGCGCCCGGGGAGATGAGGGTGGCGAGAAGGGCGGCCAGGACCGCCGTCAGCAGCGGCCCTCGGAGGCGGCGGGTGTGTCGCGCACGTATCGGCATGGCGCGGAAGGTACACGGGTGAACTGCCGGGCGACAGAGGGCCGCACGGACCGTGACGGGCGCATGGGGCATCACGGCACATGTCGACCGAATGGCGATCGTGTGACAGACGAGGCCATGGACATGACGACCGCGGCAAGGGCTGAATAGGCTCGTCGAACAGAAGAACCGATCTTGTGCCCCTACGACTTGGAGCTTGACGTGCACCGCAGATTCATCGCCCCGGGCGCGCTCGCGGCCTCTCTCGCGCTGCTGGCGATCCCGGCATCGGCCGCGGACTTCTCCCCCGGGGCCCCGGGCATCGGCGATCCCTATTACCCGGCCAGCGGCAACGGCGGCTACGACGTCTCACACTATGACCTGAGGCTGAAGTACCAGCCCGTGACCGACCTGCTCGAAGGCACGGCCACGATCAACGCCCGCACCACGCAGAACCTCTCGCGCTTCAACCTCGACCTCGGCCTGAAGGTCTCCGAGGTGCGGGTCAACGGCAAGAAGGCGAAGTTCGCGAAGACCGGCGACCAGGAGCTGGAGATCACCCCGGCCGCGGGCCTCCCCAAGGGCACGCCCGTCACCGTCGTGGTGCGGTACGCGGGCAAGCCGTCCGAGCTGAAGATCGGCGGTTACACGGCCTGGCACCGCACGCCGGACGGCGGCGTCGCGGCGCAGGAGCCGGAGGCCGCCGCGTGGTGGTTCCCCTCCAACGACCACCCGCTGGACAAGGCGACGTACGACGTGTCGGTCTCGGTGCCCGACGGCACCCAGGCGATCTCCAACGGCGTTCTGCAGTCCCAGAGTTCGCGGCTCGGCTGGACCCGCTTCAACTGGCGCTCCAACAAGCCGCAGGCGAGCTACCTCGCCACGCTCGCGGTCGGGAAGTTCGACATCACGACCGACAAGACGGAGAGCGGCCTGCCGGTCCTCAACGCCTACAGCAAGGACCTCGGCGACAACGCGGGCGCCGCGCGGGCCAGCATCGAGCGGACCACCGAGGTCGCGGAGTGGCTGGAGACAATCTTCGGCAAGTACCCCTTCAACGCGCTCGGCGGGTACGTCCCGAACGTGAAGAGCAGCTACGCCCTGGAGACCCAGACGCGGCCCTTCTACAGCCCGGCCGCGTTCGCGAACGGCTCCAACGCCTCCATCGTCGTGCACGAACTGGCTCACCAGTGGTACGGCGACAGCGTCTCCGTGCACCACTGGAAGGACATCTGGGTCAACGAGGGCTTCGCCCGCTACAGCCAGTGGCTGTGGTCCGAGAAGGAGGGCGAGGGGACGGCGCAGGAGCTGGCGGACTACGTGTACGCGCAGCGGGGCGCCGACGACCCGTTCTGGACGGTCAAGCCGGGTGACCCGGGCCCGGACAAGCAGTTCCACGTCGCGGTGTACGACCGGGGCGCGCTCGCCCTCCAGGCGCTGCGCAACGAGATCGGCGACGAGGACTTCTTCGCCATCCTCAAGGGCTGGCCGCAGCAGTTCGCGTACGGCAACGCCAAGGTGGGCGACTTCGTGAAGTACGCCGAGAAGATCTCGGGCAAGCCGCTCGCCGCGCTCTTCGACACCTGGCTGTACGAGCCGGCGCGGCCGGACGCGCCGACCGCTCGGGACGCCGGGCTCACCCGGTCGTCGGCGGCGCCGACGAAGCCGAAGTCGTGGAAGCAGATCGCCGCGACGAACGGTGTGCACGATCACGGTGACGGGCGTGGTGACAAGCATGGTGCGAAGCAGGGCCGTGGGCACAAGCACTGACGGTTCGACGTCCTGACGTACTGCTGTCGTAGCGACGTGTGTGGATGCGCTGACGTTTGAGGTGCCGCGCCGTCCGGGCTCACCGCCGGGCGGCGCGGTGCCGTGCTCGGGCCCGCCGCGCGAGCGGCAGGTAGCGCAGCCGTTCGGGCAGCAGCGGCACCAGGGTCCGGACCACCAGGCCGAAGCGGCGCAGGGCGCGCTCCTGGCGGGGCGTCCAGGGCAGGCCGAGCGCCTGCCGCGCGTCCGGAGGCATGAGGCCGATCGTGAGGAAGCGGCGGAAGCGGGTCAGCGGGGGCAGCACGAGCGGCCACAGGGCCCTGAGCAGGGGGCGTACGGGGCGCGGGCCCCGGTCCGGCGGCGGGACGGGGGCGTCGGTGCCGGTCAGCTCCCGGACGACGGCCGTCAGTTCGAGTTCGTCGGCCAGGACCTTGCGGTAGTACGGCCAGAACTCCTCCGGCGTCTGGGGCATGTCCCGGTCGCGGATGCCGAGTATCCGCCCGACCTGGAGCCACTCCGCGTAGAGCTGCCGCTCCTGCGCCTCGGTGAAGGGGCGGCCGAGGTAGCGCTGCGCGTGCCGGTAGACGGGGAATCCGGTGGCGTGGACCCAGGCGTACGGGGCGGGCATGAGCGCGTGGTAGCGGCGGCCGCGGGTGTCCGTGCCCTGGATGGAACGGTGCAGCGTACGGAGCCTGCGGCCCTCCGCGGCCGCCTCGTCGCCGCCGTACACCCACAGCAGGGCCGACCGCAGCGAGCGCTCGCCCCGGCCCCACGGGTCGGTCCGGAACACCGAGTACGCGTCGACGCCCGCGCCGACCGCGGGGTGCGCGACCTGCATGGCGAGCGCGGAGGGCAGCATCAGGAGCGCGCGGAGGTCCCCCGCGATGCTCCAGAGGATGCCGCCGGGTGGGGGTGGGGCGGGGTCTGCGTTGCGGTGATCGCGGCGGGCGATGTCGTCGCGATGCTCACGGTCGTCGCGGCCGCCGCGGTCGTCGTGGGGCTTCATGCGACGTGCTCCTCGGCCGTGCGGGGTCGGGCGCGGCGGGTGAGGCGTCTCGCCTGCGGGGCCGTGCCCGGGTGGTGCGTGTTCCAGTATGCGACGGGCGGGGCATCGGCTGTCCGCGGGGGGGCGCGCGGGGCGGATGGCCGCGCAGGCCTGCGTACGGGGGCAACAGGGGCGAACGAAGACCGCGCCACCAGACGCGTCAGGTCAGCCACGAGGTCAGGTCACGGCCGCGTACGCCTCCAGGATCGCCTCCGTGACCGCTTCCGGTTCGCGCAGGGTCGGGAAGTGGTCGCTGTGCGCGAGGCGGACGACGCGGCAGCCGGGGATGCGGTCGGCCATGATCTCGTTCGTCCGGACCACCTCGGGCCGGTCGCGTTCCCCGAGGACGAGGACACACGGCACGTCGAGTTCGCCGAGCCGGTCGAAGGCGGGCGGGTCCGGCACGTGGTGCGGGTGGTTGGCGAACCACGCCGGGATCACCGACCTGATGTGCGCCTCGGCCTCAGGGTCGTCCCCGGAGCCCCCGGCGGCCGAGGTGCGCAGCGTCAGCGCCACGATGCCCTCGATGTCGCCCGCCTCGGCGAGCCTCCCGACCTCGGCCGTGAACGCGCGCGAGACGAGTTCCTCGGCACCCGTGACGCCCGGGACCACCAGCGCGAGGGCCGCCACCCGCGCGGGGTCGCGGAGGGCGAGGCTGATGGCCGTCGCGCCGCCCATGCTCGACCCCGCGAGGACCGCCCGGGCGACACCGAAGTGGTCGAGGACGGCGATCAGATCCTTGACCAGGGAGTACGGCGCTGTCGGCGCCGGCGACCTGCCGTACCCCCGGGCGTCGTAACGGATCACGCGGTGCCGCTCCGTGAGGCGGGGCAGGACCGGGTCCCAGATGCGGGAGTCGCCGACCCCCGGGTGCAGGAGGACCAGGGGCAGCGGGCCACCGGCGGCCTTGCCGTCGGGTGCGCCCGAGTCGTGCGCCCAGACCTCGCCGTCCTTGACCGACACCATCGCGTCCATGTGCCGAGTCTGTGGCGATGAGGGCGAGGCCGCCAGGGTTCGGGCCCCACGAGGACCCGAATGCGTACACCCCGCGACCGGAACCCGTCGGATCACGCCTAACGGATCACGCCTAACGGATCACGCCTATCGGATCAGGCCCATCTGCAAACCCGGGCGCCTGGCCAGGGACGCCCTCGTACAACAGCGCGGTGGCATCACCCCGGAGACACGTGATCTCCGACATGACGCCACCGTAAGGGCTGCCACTGACAACGGCCGTCA
Organism: Streptomyces huasconensis; assembly: GCF_021028635.1. NCBI lineage: Bacteria > Bacillati > Actinomycetota > Actinomycetes > Kitasatosporales > Streptomycetaceae > Streptomyces > Streptomyces huasconensis. The sequence continues at coordinate 7,317,446 of NZ_CP086119.1, read as the reverse complement.
CACGGCCGCCGCCACCGTTTTCTACCGGCTTCTACCGGTCCTGCTTCTCCTGCGGCGGCTCCGTGAGGCCCCGCGCCTCACGGTCCACCCGCTTCCTGACACCGAGCCAGCCGATGACCAGGGCCACGCCCACGATCGGGATCAGGAACAGCGTCTTGCGGCCCACCTCGGCGTCCTGCCACATCAGGCAGAGGACGGCCAGCAGGAACGCGATCGTCACGTACTCGGTGATCCCGCTGCCGGGCAGGCGGAACTTCGGCCGGGTGATCAGGCCTTCCTTCGCGCGGCGCACGAAGGCCAGGTGACACACCATGATCATGACCCAGGTGCCGATGATGCCGAGCGAGGCGACGTTGAGGACGATCTCGAAGGCCTGGTCCGGGACGATGCGGTTCAGGCCGACGCCGAGCACGCCGATGGAGGCGGTGAGCAGGATGCCGCCGTAGGGCACCTGGTTGCGGTTCATCCTCGCGGTGAACTTGGGGGCGGAGCCCGCCATCGCCATCGAGCGCAGGATGCGGCCGGTGGAGTACAGGCCGGAGTTCAGCGAGGACATGGCCGCGGTGAGGACCACGAAGTTCATCACGTCACCGGCGGCCGGGACGCCGATCTTGGACAGCACCGTCACGAACGGGCTCTGGTCCGCCGAGTACACGGAGCCCGGCAGCAGCAGCGCGAGGAGGACGACGGAGCCGACGTAGAAGAGGCCCACGCGCCACATGATCGAGTTCACCGCGCGCGGGACGATCTTCTGCGGGTCCTTGGTCTCGCCCGCCGCGACGCCGACCAGCTCCAGCGAGGCGTACGCGAAGACGACGCCCTGCATCACGATCACGACCGGCATCATGCCGTTGGGCAGGAAGCCGCCGTGGTCGGTGATCATGCTCAGGCCGGGCTTGCCGCCGCCCACCTCGTGCTGGCTGGCCAGCAGGAAGACGCCGATGATCATGAAGGCGGTCAGCGCGGCGACCTTGATGATCGCGAACCAGAACTCCATCTCGCCGAAGTACTTCACCGAGATGAGGTTCACGGAGAGCACCACCGCGAGGGCGATCAGCGCGAGCACCCACTGGGGGATGTCGGTGAAGAAGCTCCAGTAGTGCGTGTACAGGGCGATCGCCGTGATGTCGGCGATGCACGTGGTCGACCAGTTGAGGAAGTACATCCAACCGGCGAAGTAAGCGCCCTTCTCACCGAGGAACTCACGCGCGTAGCTCACGAAGGAGCCGGACGACGGACGGTAGAGCACCATCTCGCCGAGGGCGCGGACGACGAAGAACGCGAAGATGCCGCACACGAGGTACGCGAGGGCGAGCGCGGGGCCCGCCGAGTGGAGGCGGCCGCCCGCCCCGAGAAAGAGCCCAGTGCCGATCGCGCCACCGATGGCGATCATGTTGACGTGACGGGCCTTGAGGTCCTTGCTGTAACCGGCGTCGCCCGCGTCCGCGGGGGCCTGGGACGCATCTGTGCGGGATGCGTCCAGGGCGGCCGAATCTACGGCTTCCTTGCTCACGTGGGGGATCTACTCTCTGGTGCCCGGAAGAGCTCCGGGGTCCGGATGGTGCTCCGGCCCACGACACCCCTGACGCGCGCGGACCGACGGGACACCTTCCCTCAGAGGCCCCCGTCCACGCGGTGGCGCACGTCACATAGCGGGACTTCTCACATGCTGGTCAGGGGGTGTACAGAGCGTCGATGACCTGCTGGTACTTGGCAAGGACGGCCCGGCGGCGCAGCTTCAGGGACGGCGTCAGCTCGCCCGTCCCGGGGCTCCACTCCTCGGCGAGGAGGCGGTGGCGCTTGATCTGCTCGGTGCGGTTGAGGCGTGCGTTGGCGGCGGCCACGGCACGGTCGGTCTCCTCCCGTACGGCCGGGTGGGAGACGAGGGTGGCGAGGTCGCCCTCGATGCCACGCGCCGCGGCCCAGGCGGGAGCCAGCTCCGGGTCCAGGACGAGGAGCGCCACCAGGTAGGAGCGGCCGTCGCCGTGCACGAAGGCCTGGCCGATCAGCGGGTGCTCCTTGAGCGCGTTCTCCACGAGGGCGGGCGAGACGTTCTTGCCGGTCGAGGTGACGATCATGTCCTTCTTGCGGTCGGTGAGCCAGAGGAAGCCGTCCTCGTCGATCCGTCCGATGTCGCCGGTGGCGAACCAGCCGTCGGCGTCACAGGCGCTGTCGACACCGCCGTCGGGCCGCAGGTAGCCGTCGCAGACGGTGGCGCCGCGGACCAGGATCTCGCCGTCGCCGGCGGTGCGGATCTCCATGCCGTCGAGCGGGCGGCCCACCGAGCCGAGGCGGAACGCGTCGGGGACGTTGGCCGTGACCACTCCGGAGGTCTCGGTGAGCCCCCACGCGTCCATGATCACCAGGCCGAAGCCGGCCCAGAAGCGGGCGACGTCCAGCGGCATCGGCGCCGAGGCGCTCGCGGTCCACACCAGGCGGTCGAAGCCGGCGAGCGCGAGCAGCGGATCGAGCACCTCTTCCTTGGCCCGCCGGTACGCGGCCTCCAGCTCGGCGGACGGCTGCTCGCCGCGCTCCCGGCAGGCGACGTGCGCGCGGGCCGTCTCGTTCGCCGCCTCGACCGCGCGCCGCCACTCCGCCGGCAGTCCGGCGAGCGCCCCCCGTACGGACGCGGCGAGCTTCTCCCACACGCGCGGGACGCCGAAGAACTGGAAGGGGTGCAGCTCACGTGCGGTGGCGGCGACCTGGGCCGGGTCGGCGCACAGGTAGACGTGTCCGGCGCGCAGCACCGGCAGGTAGATGCCGAGCAGCCGCTCCGCGATGTGCGCGAACGGCAGGTAGCAGATGTGGCCGACGTGCTCGGGGAAGTCGACGACGGCGTCCAGGGCGACGCCGCCCACCAGGACGTTGCGGTGGGTGAGGCGTACGCCCTTGGGGTCGCCGGTGGTGCCGGAGGTGTAGACGACGGTGAGCGCGTCGCTCGGCCGGATTCCGCGCCACGCCTTCTCGAAGGCCTCGGGGTCGAGGAGTCGGGCGCCCGTGGCGTGCAGCGAGCCGTACGTACGGTGCTCCTCCGCCTCGGCGGCCTCGACGACGACGAGCCGTTCCAGCGGGGCCGTGGCGTCCGCGAGCAGCGGCTCCCAGCGCGGCAGCTCCCCGGCGCCCTCGACGATCGCGAGGCGGGCCCCGCTGTGCCGGACGATGTGCGCGACCTGTTCGGGGGCGGAGGTGCCGTACACGGTGACGGGGACGGCGCCGAGGTGGGTCAGGGCGAGGTCGCTCAGCCAGTGCTCGGGGCGGTTGCCCAGCATCATCAGGACGTGCTCGCCGGGTTTGACGCCGAGTGCGGCGTACCCGGCGGCGAGAACGGCGACCTCGCGCCGCGCCTCGCGCCAGGTGAGCGTCGACCACCCCTCGCCCGAGCGCCACGACAGCGCCGGGAGGTCACCGTGGTCCTCGGCGTTGCGGAGCAGCAGGGCGGGGAGCGTGATGCCGGCGGGGTCTGCGGGAAGTCGCAAGGGCGTGGTCATGACCGCCTCCTGGTGCCATCGGCTGGGCGTGAGCGGACGCGTGACTGTGGCTTCGCGGGGCGCGCGACGGAGCATGTGGACGGAGCACGTGACTGGCCCGGAGGGTTTCACAACACTGGTGTGCCAGCAATACTGTTGGACCGGATTGCCGCGGGACCGGCGAGAGGTCCGCCGGAGCCGGCCGGGGAGGGAGGGCGCTGCGATGGCGACGGACACCGAAAGCGTGTCGACGGACGCGGGGGCGGCGCGGCGCGGCGCCGAGGAACCGACGTTCACGGTCGACGAGCTGGCCGCGCGCGCGGGCGTGACGGTCCGCACGATCCGCTTCTACGGCACCAGGGGGCTGCTGCCTCCGCCGGTGATCGGGCCGCGCCGCGTCGGGCACTACGGCCAGGACCACCTGTCCCGGCTCGCGCTGATCGAGGAGTTGCAGCAGCAGGGCATGACGCTCGCCGCGATAGAGCGGTATCTGGAGCAGCTGCCGCCCGACCTGAGCGCGCACGACCTGGCCATCCACCGTGCGCTGGTGGCTTCCTGGGCGCCCGACTCCGCCGAGGACGTGCCGCGCGCCGAGTTGGAGCGCAGGGCGGGGCGCACGCTGGGCGAGGAGGACCTGGACCGGCTCGCGGCGATGAGCGTGCTCGCCCGGACGGAGGTCCCGGGGACGTACCGCGTGGATCTGGGGCTGCTGCGCCTCGGGGTGCAGCTGCTGGACGTACCGATCGCGCACGAGACGATCCTGGCGGCGCGCACGGTGTTGCTGGAGCACACGCGTTCGGCCGCGCACGAGCTGTCCCGCCTCTTCCGTGACGAGGTGTGGGGCCCCTACCGCGAGCGCGAGTCGGACCCGGAGCACGTGGCGGCGATGCGGTCGCTGTCGGCCCATATGCAGCCGATGGTGGTGCAGGCGCTGGTGACGGCGTTCCAGCGGTCGCTCAAGGAGGAGCTGCGGGAGTGGCTCAAGGAGAGCTGAAGGGACAGCTCTCGGCGAGCCCGGCCACCCCCGCACACCGTCGGCGCGAGGTCAGTCGTCGCTGAACTTCTCGCCCTTCTCCGCCTTCTCGACCAGCAGCGCGGGCGGCATGAACCGCTCTCCGTAGCGCTCGGCCAGCTCACGCGCGCGTGCCACGAAGCCGGGGAGGCCGCCTTCGTAGCCGTTGATGTACTGGAGCACGCCGCCCGTCCAGCCGGGGAAGCCGATGCCGAGGATGGAGCCGATGTTGGCGTCGGCCACCGACGTCAGGACGCCCTCCTCCAGGAGACGCACCGTGTCGAGCGCCTCGGAGAAGAGCATGCGCTCCTGCATGTCCTGGAACGGGATCTCGTGCCCCGGCTTGGTGAAGTGCTCGCGCAGGCCCGGCCAGAGCTTGCCGCGCCTGCCGTCCTCGTAGTCGTAGAAGCCCGCTCCCCCGCTGCGGCCGGGCCGCTCGAACTCGTCCACCATGCGGTCGATGACGCTGTCCGAGGGGTGGCCCGCCCAGGTGCCGCCCGCCGCCTCGACGGCCTTCTTCGTCTCGTTGCGGATCTTGCGGGGCAGGGTGAGGGTCAGCTCGTCCATCAGGGACAGCACCTTCGCCGGGTAGCCCGCCTGCGCGGCGGCCTGCTCGACGGAGGCGGGCTCGATGCCCTCGCCGACCATCGCGACGCCTTCGTTGATGAACTGCCCGATGACGCGCGAGGTGAAGAAGCCGCGCGAGTCGTTGACGACGATCGGCGTCTTGTTGATCTGGCGTACGAGGTCGAACGCGCGGGCGAGTGCCGCGTCGCCGGTCCGCTCGCCCTTGATGATCTCCACGAGCGGCATCTTGTCGACGGGCGAGAAGAAGTGCAGCCCGATGAAGTCGGCGGGGCGCGTGACGCCCTCGGCGAGCGTGGTGATCGGCAGGGTGGAGGTGTTGGAGCAGAGCAGCGCGTCCGGCTCGACGATCTCCTGGATCTCCTGGAACACCTTGTGCTTGAGCGAGGTGTCCTCGAACACCGCCTCGATCACGGCGTCGCAGCCGGCGAGCGCCTGCGGGTCGGCGGTAGGGGTGATGCGGGCGAGCAGCGCGTCCGCCTTCTCCTGCGTCGTCCGTCCGCGCTGGACGGCCTTGGCGCAGAGCTTCTCGGAGTAGCCCTTGCCCTTGGCCGCCGCCTCTTCGGAGACGTCCTTGAGGACCACCTCGATGCCCGCGCGGGCGCAGGAGTACGCGATGCCCGCGCCCATCATCCCGGCGCCGAGGACGGCGACCTTGCGGACCTGGCGCGGCTCGATGTCCTTGGGTCGGTTGGCGCCGGAGTTGACGGCCTGGAGGTCGAAGAAGAACGCCTGGATCATGTTCTTGGCGGTCTGGCCGGTGACCAACTCGGTGAAGTACCGGGCCTCGATGGTCAGCGCCGTCTCGAAGTCGACCTGGGAGCCCTCGACGGCCGCGGCCAGGATGTTGCGCGGGGCCGGGTAGGGGGCGCCCGCGAGCTGCTTCTTGAGATTGGCGGGGAACGCGGGCAGGTTCGCCGCGAACTTGGGGTGGGCCGGGGTGCCGCCCGGGATGCGGTGGCCGGGCTTGTCCCAGGGCTGCTGCGACTCGGGGTTGGCGTCGATGAAGGCGCGGGCCTTGTCGAGCATCTCCTCGGGAGTGGCGGCCAGTTCGTGGACGAGGCCGTTCTCCAGGGCGCGCTTCGGGTTGTACTGGGTGCCCTGGAGGAGCACCTTCAGGAGCGCGTCCGTGATGCCCATGAGGCGTACGGTGCGGGTGACGCCGCCACCGGCCGGCAGCAGGCCGAGGGTGACCTCGGGCAGGCCGATCTTGGAGCCGGGCGCGTCCAGGGCGACGCGGTGGTGGGCGGCGAGGGCGATCTCGTAACCGCCGCCGAGCGCCGCGCCGTTGATGGCGGCGACGACGGGCTTGCCGAGGGTCTCGATGCGGCGCAGCGAGTTCTTGATGGCGTTGCCCGTCTCGAACGCCTGCTGGGCGTTCTCGGGCCCGACCTTGATCATTTCCTTGAGGTCGCCGCCCGCGAAGAAGGTCTTCTTGGCGGAGGTGTAGATGATGCCGCGGATCGACTCCTTCTCGACCTCGGCGCGGTCGGCGATCGCCGCGATGGAGTCCTTGAACGCCTGGTTCATGGTGTTGGCGGACTGGTTGGGGTCGTCCAGGACGAGGGTGACGACACCGGTGTCGTCCTGTTCCCAGCGGATGGTCGTGCTTTCGGTCATGTCTGTGTCTCCGGGAGGTCTGTGTCGGGGGGGGCGGAGTCTGGGGAGGGCGGCTGGGGATCGTGGCCGACGGACCGCCGGTGGGGGCTGGTCGCGCAGTTCCCCGCGCCCCTGAAGGACGCACTGCGTGCGCCTTCATGAGGCGCGGCGAAGCCGCTGCCTCAGGGGCGCGGGGAACTGCGCGAGCGACCACGACGCACCCGCGGTCGGCGACGCACCCCAGCTCCTAACGGCGCGTAGCCCTACAGCCGTTCCACGATCGTGGCGATGCCCATGCCACCCCCCACGCACAACGTGGCCAACCCGTACCGAAGGTCCCGCCGCTCCAGCTCATCGACCAGCGTGCCGAGGATCATCGCCCCGGTCGCCCCCAGCGGATGCCCGAGTGCGATCGCGCCACCGTTTACGTTCACCTTGTCCAGGGACAGCCCCATGTCCTTCACGAAGCGCAGCACGACCGCCGCGAACGCCTCGTTGATCTCGACGAGGTCGATGTCGTCGATGGTGAGCCCGGCCTTGGCCAGCGCCTTGCGCGTCGCGGGCGCGGGCCCGGTCAGCATGATCAGCGGCTCGGAGCCGGAGACGGCCGCGGAGACGATCCGCGCGCGCGGGGTGAGGCCGTACCGCTCGCCGACCGCCTTGGTGCCGACGGCGACCAGCGAGGCGCCGTCGACGATGCCGGAGGAGTTGCCCGCGTGGTGGACGTGGTCGATCTCCTCGATCCAGTGGTACTTCTGCAGCGCGACCGCGTCGAAGCCGCCCATGTCGCCGATGTCCTTGAAGGACGGCTTCAGCCCGGCGAGGGAGTCGGCCGTGGTGCCGGGGCGCATGTGCTCGTCGTGGTCGAGGACGACGAGGCCGTTGCGGTCCTTGACGGGGACGACGGACCTGGCGAAGCGGCCGTCCTTCCAGGCCGCGGCGGCGCGCTCCTGGGAGAGGGCCGCGTACTCGTCGACGTCCCGCCGCGAGAAGCCCTCGATGGTGGCGATGAGGTCGGCGCCGATGCCCTGCGGCGCGAAGTTCGTGTCGAAGTTCGTCATCGGGTCGTTGAACCAGGCGCCGCCGTCGGAGGCCATCGGCACCCGCGACATCGATTCGACGCCGCCCGCGAGGACCAGGTCCTCCCAGCCCGAACGGACCTTCATGGCGGCGAGGTTGACCGCCTCCAGGCCCGAGGCACAGAAGCGGTTCTCCTGCACGCCCGCGACCGTGTCGGGCAGACCGGCCGCGATGGCCGCGATCCGCGCGATGTCGGAGCCCTGGTCACCGACGGGCCCGACCACACCGAGGACGATGTCGTCGATGGCGGCCGGGTCGAGCCCGGGGAACCGGTCCCGCAGCTCGTGGATCAGGCCGACGACGAGGTCGATCGGCTTGGTGCCGTGCAGGGCGCCACTGGCCTTGCCGCGTCCGCGCGGGGTGCGGATCGCGTCGTATACGTACGCTTCGGTGGTCACGCGTGTGCCTTTCAGGGTGTCCGGGAGGGGTGAGAGGCTCTGGGGGCTCAGTCGAGGAGGGAACGGCCGATGATCTCCTTCATGATCTCGGTCGTGCCGCCGTAGATGGTCTGGATGCGTCCGTCGGTGAAGGCTTTCGCGACGCGGTACTCCGTCATGTAGCCGTAGCCGCCGTGCAGTTGCAGGCAGCGGTCGGCGACGCGCTTCTGCAGCTCGGTGGCCCACCACTTCGCCATCGACGCGTGGACCGCGTCCAGCTCCCCGTTCGAGTGGTCGACGATGCACCGGTCGAGGAACGTACGGGTGACGGCGCACTCGGTGGCCATCTCCGCGATCTCGAAGCGGATGTGCTGGAGCTTGGCCAGCGGCCGCCCGAAGGCCTCGCGCTCCTTGACGTACGCCGTGGTGATCTCCAGGAGGTGCTCGGCGGCGGCGATCCCCGCGACGGCGATGCCCATGCGCTCCTGCGCGAGGTTGGTCATCAGGTGGACGAAGGCGCCGTTCAGCTCGCCGAGGAGGTTCTCCTTGGGGACGCGTACGTCGTGGAAGAACAGCTCGGCGGTGTCCTGGGCCTTCTGGCCGATCTTGTCGAGGTTGCGGCCCCGCTCGAAGCCCGCCATGCCGCGCTCGACGACGAGCAGGGACAGGCCGTGGGCGCCGCCTTCGGGGGACGTCTTGGCGACGACGATGACGAGGTCGGCGAGGATGCCGTTCGAGATGAACGTCTTGGAGCCGTTCAGCACCCAGTGGTCGCCCCGGTCCTCGGCGCTGGTGCGGATGCCCTGGAGGTCGGAGCCCGCGCCGGGCTCGGTCATCGCGATGGCGGTGATGGTCTCCCCGGTGCAGAAGCCGGGCAGCCAGCGGCGCTTCTGCTCCTCGGTGGCGAGCGAGGTGAGGTAGGGGCCGATGATGTCGTTGTGCAGGCCGATCGCGAGCCCGGCGGCGCCCGCGCGGGTGAACTCCTCGGCGAGGACCGCGGAGTAGCGGAAGTCGGCGTTCCCGCCCCCGCCGTACTCCTCCGGGACGGCGAGCCCGAGCAGCCCCTGCCGTCCGGCCGCGAGCCACGCCTCGCGGGAGACGATGCCGTCCTTCTCCCACTGCTCGTAGTGCGGGAGCACCTCCTTGGCGAGGAAGGTGCGCACGGTCTCGCGGAACGCGTCGTGCTCGGCGGAGAAGATCTGCCGTTTCATCGGTACGTGGCCTCCTGGGGCCCGGTGCGGGCCTGCCCTTGGCGGTTGGCGGTCATCATGGCGTCGTCGGGCGCGTGAGGGCCGGTACGTCCCAGTCGCGGGCCACGTCGGCGGTGTCGGCCCCGGGCCGCGCGGGACCGGTGCGCACGCGCGTGGGGGTGGCGGAGAAGCGGGGCGCGGGGGCGGGCTGGGTGATGCCGCCGTGGTCGGTGAAGGTGCCGCGGGCGGCGAGATGGGGGTGCGCGGGCGCCTCGCGCAGGGACAGCACCGGTGCCACGCAGGCGTCGGAGCCCTCGAAGACGGCCGTCCACTCCTCGCGCGTACGTTCCTTGAAGCGGGCGGCGACGGCCTCGCGCAGGTCGCCCCAGCGCGCCAGGTCCTTGCGGGCGGGCGCCGCCTCGGTCAGGTCCAGCAACGCGATGAACTCGTCGTAGAACTGCTGCTCCAGGGCGCCCACGGCCATGTGGCCGCCGTCGGAGGTCTCGTACGTGCCGTAGAAGGGGCAGCCGCCGTCGAGGAGGTTGGCGCCGCGGCGGTCCTGCCAGCCACCGGCGGCGAGCATGCCGTGGATCATGGCGGAGAGGTGGGACGCCCCGTCCACGATCGCGGCGTCCACGACCTGCCCCTCGCCACCCGCGCGCGCGTGGGTGAGCGCGGCGAGGACGCCGACGACGAGGTAGAGCGAGCCGCCCGCGTAGTCGCCCAGGAGGTTCGCGGGGATCGCGGGCGGCTTCCCGTCGTCGCCGATCATGCCGAGGGTGCCGGTGATGGCGATGTACGCGATGTCGTGCCCGGCGCGGGGTGCGAGCGGCCCCTCCTGGCCCCAGCCGGTCATCCGGCCGTAGACGAGCCGGGGGTTGCGGGCGTGGCACTCCTCGGGGCCGACGCCGAGGCGCTCGGCCACGCCGGGGCGGTAGCCCTCGATGAGGACGTCGGCGCGCTCGACCAGGTCGAGGACCTGTGCGGCGCCGCCGGGTGCCTTCAGGTCGATCACCACGGATCGCTTGTTGCGGTTGGTGACGTCGTACGCCGGGTCGATGGCGAGGCCGGCGCCGCCCGGCCGGTCCACCCGTACGACGTCGGCGCCGAGATCGGCCAGGAGCATGGCCGCGAACGGGCCGGGCCCGATGCCCGCCAGCTCCACCACGCGCACCCCGGCGAGCGGACCGTTAACGCCCTTGCCCGGTACTGCCATTGAGCCCCCAGCGCTATGACACAACTGATGTAACACCAGTGATGCTAAGAACGTGTTCCACCGCGCACAAGCCCCTGAGGAGCAAGCGCTTAGCGAATTGCTAGCCTCGGCACCCACAACCGCCCCGGCGTACGACGGAGAGGTGCCATGACCAGTCAGCAGCACGGCGAGAGCAGTGAGGGCAGCGGGACCACGGCGAGCGGTGCGAAGAGGGATCGCGCGTACGACATCGTGCTCTTCGGAGCGACCGGTTTCGTGGGGGTGCTCACGGCGGAGTACCTGGCCGCGCACGCGCCCGAGGGGCTGCGCTGGGCGCTCGCGGGGCGTGACACCGCGAAGCTGGAGAAGCTGCGGGAGCGGCTGGCCGCCCTCGACCCCGCGTGTGCCGGACTGCCGCTGGTGCGGGCCGATGTGGCGGACCCCGCCTCCCTGCGGGACATGGCGTCCCACGCGCGCGTGGTGGCCACGACCGTCGGCCCCTACCTGACGTACGGCCAGGAACTGGTGGGCGCGTGCGGGGAGGCGGGCACGGACTACGTGGACCTGACGGGTGAGCCGGAGTTCGTCGACCTCATGTACGTGCGGCACGACGCCCGCGCGCGGGAGACCGGGGCCCGGCTCGTGCACGCGTGCGGCTTCGACTCGGTCCCGCACGACCTGGGCGCGTACTTCACAGTGCGGCAGTTGCCCGAGGGTGTGCCGTTGCGGGTGGACGGGTTCGTGCGGACCAACGGGCGCTTCTCCGGCGGGACGTTCGCCTCCGCGCTCAACCAGTTCGGGCGGGGACGGCAGATGCTGGCCGCCGCGAAGGACCGGCGCCGCCTCGAGCCCCGCCCGGCCGGCCGCACGGCGTACGCGCCGCCGGGGCCACCGCGGTACGCGGCCGAGGTCGGCGCCTGGGCGCTGCCGCTGCCGACGATCGACCCGCAGGTCGTGCAGCGCTCCGCGCGCGCCCTGGAGCGGTACGGGCCGGACTTCCGCTACCGCCACTACGCGGCCGTGAAGACGCTGCCGATGGCCCTGGGCGGCCCGCTCGCCCTCGGCGGTCTGCTGGCGGCCGCGCAACTGCCGCCCGTGCGGCGGTGGTTGTCCGGCCGCCTCAAGCCCGGCGACGGGCCGGGCAAGGAGGTCAGGGACCGGACGTGGTTCTCGGTGCGGTTCGTCGGCGAGGGCGGCGGCAAGCGGGTCTTCACCGAGGTCGCGGGCGGCGACCCGGGGTACGACGAGACGGCGAAGATGCTGGCCGAGTCGGCGCTGTGCCTCGCGCTGGACGACCTGCCGCCGTCCGCGGGGCAGGTCACCACGGCCGAGGCGATGGGCGACGCGCTCATCGCGCGCCTGGACGCGGCGGGGCTGACCTTCCGGGTCGCGTCGGTGCGCTAGCCGGAACCGGGTGCCCCGCCCCACGCAGGGCGGGGCGGGGCACCCGTGAGGATCAGGTGCGGATCAGGCGACCGGCACCGGGTACGTCGGGTACTCCACCCCGGAGACGTGCTGGACGACGCGGATGACCTGGCACGAGTAGCCGAACTCGTTGTCGTACCAGAGGTAGAGGATCGCGTTGTCGCCGTCGACCTTGGTCGCGCCCGCGTCGACGATCGAGGCGTGGCGCGAGCCGATGAAGTCGTTGGAGACCGCGTCGGGGGCGCTGGTGAAGTCGATCTGGCGCTTGAGCGGCGAGGTCAGCGACACCTCGCGGAGGTAGTCGAGGACCTCCTCGCGGGTGGCCTCGCGGCCGAGCGTCAGGCTCAGGATGGCGATCGAGACGTCCGGCACCGGGACGCGGATCGAGCTGCCGGTGATGGGCGCCTTGAGGTCCGGCAGCGCCTTGGCGACGGCGGAGGCCGCGCCGGTCTCGGTGATCACCATGTTGAGCGGCGCCGAGCGGCCGCGGCGGTCGGCCTTGTGGTAGTTGTCCAGGAGGTTCTGGTCGTTGGTGAACGAGTGGATGGTCTCCACGTGGCCGCGCAGCACGCCGTACTCGTCCGCCATCGCCTTCAGCGGCGGGACGATCGCGTTGGTGGTGCAGGAGGCGCAGGACAGGACCCGCTCGTCGGGCTTGATCGTGTCGTGGTTGACGCCGTGCACGATGTTGGGCACGTCGCCCTTGCCCGGGGCGGTCAGGACGACCTTGTCGACACCGGGGCGCAGGTGCTTCGAGAGACCCGCGCGGTCGCGCCACTTGCCCGTGTTGTCGATGAGGATGGCGTCCTTGATGCCGTACGCCGTGTAGTCGACCTCGGAGGGGTCGTTGGCGTAGATCACCTTGATCTCGTTGCCGTTGGCGATGATCGTGCTGTTCGCCTCGTCCACGGTGATCGTGCCCTGGAACTGGCCGTGGATGGAGTCGCGGCGCAGCAGCGAGGCGCGCTTGACGATGTCCTCGGCGGCCCGCTCCCCTCCCCCGCGTACGACGATGGCGCGCAGCCGCAGGCCGTTGCCGGAGCCGGCCTTCTCGATGAGGAGGCGGGCGACGAGGCGGCCGATGCGGCCGAAGCCGTAGAGGACGACGTCGCGGCCCTCGCGGCACTCGATCTTGTTCTCGCCCGTGGCGCCGGCGACGGCCTCGGCGGTGAACTCCGCCACCGACAGGCCGCGGTCGTCCGTCTTGTACGTCGCGGCGAGCATGCCGATGTCGATCTGGGACGGGCCGAGGTCGAGCGCGGTGAGAGCCTGCAGGAAGGGCAGCGTCTCGGTGACCGAGAGTTCCGCGCCGGCGATCTGCCGGGCGAAGCGGTGGGTCTTGAGGATGCTGACCACCGACTTGTTCACCAGGGAGCGGCTGTGCAGCAGGACCGTCACGTCCCGCTCGCGGTGCAGCTTCCCGATGAGCGGGATCATCGACTCCGCGATCTCCTCGCGGTGCTTCCAGTTGGTGAACGAGTCGTCGTTGACAGTCACAGGTTTCTCTTTCGAGCTAGGCGGCGCTCATATGCTAACCCGCTCTTCTTTTTGATCGTTCACCCGGTCGCCTTCACCCGGTCGCCTCCCGCAGCGCGGACCGGCACAGGGCGTCCGCGCGGCGGGTGGATTCCGGCAGGCGGTAGCGGGGAGTGAGGCGCAGGGCGTGGGCGCACGCGTTGTCCAGGGTCACCCGGTGGCCCGCCGACACGAAGACCGGCTTCACGCCCTCACGGGTGCGCAGCGCGCGGCCCACCTCCTCCGCGCCGTCCAGCAGGGGCGAGGCGCTGCCCCGGGGCGCGGCGGGAGCCTCGTACGTGAAGGTGAAGGGGTTCTTGGCGACGCCCATCGTGGCGAGGCCGGTCAGGACGCCCAGGTGGCTCGCGAGGCCGAAGCGGCGCGGGTGCGCCACGCCGTAGCCGTCGCAGACGACGAGTCCCGGGTGGACCGTGAGCCTGCTGAGCGCGGTGAGCACGGCGGGGACCTCCCGGAAGGCCAGCAGCCCGGGGACGTAGGGCAACGCCACCGTGCCGACCGCCGTCGCCTCCTCCACCACGTCGAGCGTGGCCGCGTCGAGCACGACGACGGCCGCGGCGACGATGTCGCGCTCGTCGTCGTACGCGACGTCGACACCCGTCACGTGTCCGGTGCCGGCCGGCGGGCCCGGCTCGTCGAGCACGACACGGGTCCGCAGTTCGTCCTGGACGGCGCGTGCCGCCTTCTCGTCGGTGGGCCAGTCGGCGGGAAGTGTGTAGCTGATCATGGTGCGGGCCAGCCTAGGGCCTGTCTGACAATTCCCGTCGTCGCCCGGAGGGCGGCCTCGCGGCGTCAGGTGCGTGCTCTCGGCGTGCCGGGCGTAGTGCCTCGTACTGGATGCACTTGGCTCTGCGCCCGGTGCGGCGAGTGGGGGCACCCCCTGCTCGAAGAGCTCGGGGGAGCGTGCATGGCGTCGCGAGGCAGACGGGAATTGTCAGACAGGCCCTAGTGGGGTGCCCCTCGCCGCCGACCGGCATCAAGGACGCGTAAAGACTGCCGGAACCAGGCAATGTCGGTTGTCAGACCGGCATGCCAGGATCTGTCCGTACCGAGGTGAACGGCACGACAGGGGAAATGGTCCGATGACGGTCTTTCTGGTTCTCGGCATCGCGGGCCTCGTGCTGCTGGTGCTCTCGCTCATCCTCGACGGAGTGCTCGAAGGGCTCTTCGGCGGAGCGGGCGTGCTGGACGGGCTCTTCGACGGGCTCCTTTCCCTGCCGGTCGTCGCCGGGTTCGTGTCGATGCTCGGCTTCGGGGGAGCCATCGTGCTCGGCACCACCGGTCTCGGCGCGGTCCCCGCCACGGTGGCGGGGAGCTGCGCCGGGGCCGGGGCCGGCTGGCTCACGCTGAAGCTGACCCGCGCCCTGATGCGCGACCAGACCGCCGCCACGCCGCGCGGCGCCGATCTCGTCGGTACGGCGGGTTCCGTCGTCACCGCGATCCCGGCCGACGGCTACGGCGAGGTGCTGCTGCGCCTCGGCGGCCAGCCCGTGAAGATCGCGGCGCGCAGCTCCGCAGCCGTGGCGCGGGGCACCGAGATCTGGGTCGACGCCTCGCTCTCGCCGACCTCGGTGACCGTGCGGCCCGTGGAGCGCTGACCCCGCCCCGGGCACGTACCGACCGACCACCATCACGTAACCGATCTGCCGTCCCCGGGTGGCAGGGGGGAATGCACCATGAGTCCAGTCCTGACCGCCGTCGTCGGCGTCGTCGTACTCCTCGTCCTGTTGGCGCTCGTCGTCATCACCCGCTACAAGGTGGCGGGGCCCAGCGAGGCCTTCATCGTGACCGGGCGGCGCGGCAAGCGGTCCACCGATCCGGACACCGGCCGTGTCATGACCGACAACAGCGGCCAGAAGGTCGTGGTCGGCGGCGGCGTCTTCGTCGTGCCGTTCGTCCAGCAGAAGTTCACCCTCGACCTGTCCTCGCGGCACATCCCGATCGCGGTGCGCGGCGCCGTCACCCTGCGCGGCGTGAAAGCCAACCTGGAAGGCGTCGCCATCGTGAAGGTCGGCGGCACCGAGGACTCCATCCGCGCCGCCGCCCAGCGCTTCCTCGTCCAGCAGGACGGCATCGTCGGCTTCACCCAGGAGGTGCTCTCCGGAGCGCTGCGCTCCATCGTGGGGCGCATGTCGGTGGAGGACATCATCCGGGACCGCGCCGCGTTCGCCGGGCAGGTCGCCGAGGAGGCCGAGGCCAGCCTCTCCGGGCAGGGCCTGGTCCTTGACGCCTTCCAGATCCAGGACATCACCACCGAGGGCTCCTACCTGGAGGACCTCGGGCGTCCCGAGGCCGCCCGCGCCAAGCAGGAGGCGGACATCGCCGAGGCCGTGGCGCGCCGCGCCGCCGAGCAGGCGCGGCTGAAGGCCGAGGAGGAGATAGCGGTCGCCCAGCGGACGTTCGCGCTCAAGCAGGCCGAGATCAAGGCCGAGACGGACGAGGCGGCGGCGCGTGCCGCCGCCGCGGGGCCGCTCGCCGAGGCCGCGCGGCAGCAAGACGTCCTGACCGAGCAGGAGAAGGTCGCCCAGCGCCAGGCCGCCCTGACGGACAGTGAGTTGGACACCAAGGTCCGCAAGCCCGCCGACGCCGCGCGCTACCAGGCCGAACAGGAGGCGGAGGCCCGCAGGATCGCCCTGGTCAAGCAGGCCGAGGCCGACGCGCAGCGGGCCCGCCTGACCGGTGAGGGCGAGAAGGCGCACCGTGCGGCGCTCGCCGACGCCGTCCGTCTGGAGGGCGAGGCCGAGGCCGCCGCGATCGGCGCGAAGGGCGCCGCGGAGGCGGAGGCGATGCGCAAGAAGGCCGACGCGTTCGCGCGGTACGGTGACGCCGCCGTCCTGCAGATGGTCGTCGAGGTCCTGCCGAGCGTGGTCGCGAAGGCGTCCGAGCCGCTCAGCGCGGTGGACAAGATGACGGTGATCTCCACGGACGGGGCGAGCCAGCTGTCGCGCACGGTCGCCGACAACGTCGCCCAGGGCATCGAACTCCTCGGCTCCACCACGGGAGTCGACCTCGCCGAGCTGCTGAAGGGTCTCACGGGCGGCAGGACACCGGCGCCCGCGCCGGCCGCGGCCGCTCCCGCCACGGTCAACGGCCGGATCGAGGTCACCGACTAGGCGTACACAGAGGGCGCGACGGCTGTACGAGCGCCCCGAGCGGGTGCCCGACGGTCACGGGGTTGCCCGACGGCCATGGAGCGCCCGAAGGCCACGGGTGCCCGGCAGCACCTTGGAGTGCCCGGCAGCCGCCAGGTGCCCCTCGGCCGCTGCCGGGGAGCCCGGTAGCCTCGCGATCATGTTCATTCTCGAATTGACCTACACCGCGCCCGTCACGGCCGTCGACGAGCAGCTGGCGGCCCACGTGGCCTGGCTCGACGAGCAGTACGCGGCGGGGGTCTTCATCGCCTCCGGTCGCAAGAACCCCCGCGACGGCGGCGTGATCATCGCCGTGGCGGAGGACCGCGCGCGGATCGAGGAGATCACCGCCGCGGACCCGTTCGTGCTGGCCGGTGTGTGCGAGTACCGCGTCACCGAGTTCTACGCGACGAAGACGGCACCCGAACTCGCCTCCTACCGCGAGCAGTTGCCCGCGTAGCGGATGGCCGCCTGGGGGCCGTCCGTCGCCGCGACGGGTCTCAGCGCGGCTCGAGCCGGGCGATCCGCCCCTTCTCGCCGGACGCCCAGCAGCCCCGGTCCGCGGCGCAGTCGACGGTGTCGAACGACCCGGCGTCGACCGTCCGCCAGCTCCGCCCGCCGTCCCGCGTGACGTCGGTGCCCGTCGGGCCGACCGCGAGGGCCGTGGCCCGGCTGTGCGGGAACCACGCGACGCCCGAGCGGTAGGCGGGCGGCGGGCGCCCGGCCGGGGTCCAGGTGCGGCCGCCGTCCCCGGTGACCGCGGCCGCCCGGGGCGAGGCCTGGCCCGCCCGGTAGTCGCCGCCGACCGCGATGCCGTGCGTACGGTCGCGGAAGGCGAGGCCGAAGACGCCGCGGGCCGGGTCGCCCGCCGGGATCGGCGCGTCGGCGGACGTCCAGGTGAGCCCCCGGTCGGCCGAGTGCAGGACACGCGCGCGTGCCGCCCCGCCCGTGGCCAGCCACACGTCATGCGGCCCGGAGGCGACCAGGCACTGGCCGCTCGCGGCGAAGGCCGCCTCGCCCTCCTGCGCGGCCGGCATGCCGGCGGACGGCAGCACCTTCCAGGAGCGGCCGCCGTCGGCCGTGGACAGGATGCGGTACTTGCCGTCGACCGGGTCGCTCACGGCGAGGCCGTGGCGGCGGTCGAAGAAGGTCACGCAGTCGTAGAACGCCTTGGCGTCGGTGTTGCGGAAGGACTCCGTCCAGGTCGCGCCGCCGTCGTCGGTGCGCAGGACGCGGGACGCCTCGCCCTCGCCGATGGCGAGCACCACCGCGCGCCGGCCGTCGAAGGCCTCCACGTCCCGCAGTTCGAGACCGGCGCCCCCCGGCGGGGACACATCGCGCCAGGTCCTGCCGCCGTCCGAGGTGCGCAGCACCGTCCCCTTGGTCCCCGCCACCCAGGCCGTGTCCCGGCTGACGGCGGCGAGGCCGCGGAAGCGGGCGTCCGTGCCGCTCTCCTTGAGCCGCCAGCTCAGACCCTTGCCCGGGGCGGGCCCGTGCCCCTTCGGGCTCGCGCCGTTCGCGGTCGCGGGCGCCGCGAGGACGGCTCCCGCGAGTGCCGCCCCGCACAGTCCCGCCAGCACCGCGCGGCCCACCGACTTCGACTTCCCCATGGCCCTCATGGCGGGCGAAGCTAGCCGACGCGCCGGGCCTCGTCCAGATGGCCGGAAGGCGCCCCCTGTGCGACGGGCTCCGGGAACCGCGGGCGCTCCCACGGTGTCGCGGTGACAGAGGTCACTCGGTCTCGCCCACCCCGCGTGTGCACGGATCTCGTCATTCCGTCGTCTATCCAAGTGCCGACCCCAGTCGTCCAGCAGTCAGTGAGGGAGCAGGCGTTGTCCACCGTCATCGAGCAAGCCGTAGAGGCCCGCCTGGTCGCCGCCGCGCCGCGGATGCCGACCATTCCCGCAACGCTCCACTACGACCGGCGGGACCCCTTCGCCGTACGGATGAGCTTTCCCGCCCCGGCCACGCTGGAAGGCGTCGAGGTGTACTGGACGTTCGCCCGCGAACTGCTCACGGACGGTGTGGAGCGCGCGGTGGGCGACGGCGACGTGCGGGTGCGTCCGTACGGTTTCGACCGCACGGTGGTGGAGTTCCACGCCCCCGAGGGCACCGCGATCGTCCATGTCCGCACCGGGGAGCTGCGCCGCTTCCTGCGCCGTACGACGGCCCTGGTGCCGGTCGGCCAGGAGCACCGCCACGTCGACCTGGACCAGGACCTGGTCGAGCTGATGCGGGACGCGTGCTGACGCGCCGACGCGCATGCCGGTGAGCGCCCGTCCCGCCGGGCCCCGGCCTCAGGGAGCTATCGGCAGCTGCCGCTTGTGCTCGGTGATCCGGTACCGGTGGACGATGGCCGCGGCGGTCTCCTCCGCCACCGGCTCGCCCTCCAGGAAGCCGTCGATGTCGTCGTAGGAGACGCCGAGCGCCTCCTCGTCCGGCTTGCCCGGGTCCAGTGTCTCCAGGTCCGCCGTCGGGACCTTCTCGACGAGCGCGGACGGCGCGCCGAGGACCCGTGCCACGGCCCGCACCCGCCGTTTGGTGAGACCGGCGAGCGGTACGACGTCCGCGCCGCCGTCACCGAACTTGGTGAAGAAGCCGGAGGCCGCCTCCGCGGCGTGGTCGGTGCCGACCACCAGGCCGTCGTGCGCGCCCGCCACCGCGTACTGGGCGATCATGCGCTGGCGTGCCTTGATGTTGCCGTGGACGAAGTCCTGGTGGTGGGCGTCGCGGAAGATCGCGCCGCCGGCCAGCAGCGCGTCCAGGGCCGCGTCGCAGGCCGGCCGCACGTCGACGGTCAGGACCCGGTCGGGCCGGATGAACTCCAGCGCCGCCTGCGCGTCGCTCTCGTCGGCCTGGACGCCGTACGGCAGCCGCATCGCGTAGAACGTCGCGTCCCGCCCGGTGGCGCGGACCCGTTCGACCGCGAGCTGGCACAGCCGGCCCGCGGTCGTGGAGTCCACACCGCCGCTGATGCCGAGCACCAGCGCGTGCAGGCCCGTGGTGGTCAGCTGGTCGGCGAGGAAGGCCACGCGGCGCTCGGTCTCCGTCGTCGCGTCGAAGTCCGCGCTCACGCGGAGCGTCCGGGCGATCTCCTGCTGGGGAGAGAGCGTCGTGCGGTCGGTCATGGTTGCTCCTGTGTCGAACGGTTGTATGCGGCGGAGGTCGGGGCAGACGTGGGGTCAGGCCCGGCGCGCCACCCTCGGCAGTCCGGTTACCCCCATCACCACCGAGTACAACGAGGTCGTCGCGGTGATGAAGAGGCGGTTGTTCTTGGGGCCGCCGAAGGCGATGTTGGAGACCGGCTCGGGAATGTTCAGGCGGCCGATGAGCGTCCCGTCCGGGTCGTAGCAGTGCACGCCGCCCTCCATGGCCGCGGCCCACAGCCGGCCGCCGTCGTCGAAGCGGAGGTTGTCGAAGCTGCCGGTGCCGTCCGCGGCCCGGGCGAAGACCTCGCCGTCGGAGAGTGTGCCGTCGTCGCGGACGTCGAAGACGCGGATGACCCGGGCGCGGGTGTCGGAGACGTACAGCTGCCGCTCGTCGGGTGAGAAGACGAGCCCGTTCGGCGCGCCGAAGCAGTCGGCGACCAGGCGCACCTCACCCGTCCCGGGGTCGATCCGGTAGACGTTCAGGCCGTCGAGTTCGGGCTCGGCGCGGAAGCCCTCGTAGTCGCTGGTGATGCCGAAGTCGGGGTCGGAGAACCAGACCGAGCCGTCGGAGCGTACGACCGCGTCGTTCGGGCTGTTGAGCCGCTTGCCGTCATAGCGGTCGGCGAGGACGGTCACCGTGCCGTCGGGCTCGGTGCGGGTGACCCGGCGGTTGCCCTGCTCGCAGCTGATCAGGCGGCCCTCGCGGTCCAGTGTGTTGCCGTTGCTGTGTCCGGCCTGGCGGCGGAAGACCGAGACGGCCCCGGTCTCCTCGTCCCAGCGCAGCATCCGGTCGTTGGGGATGTCGCTCCAGATCAGCTGGCGCCAGGCGGGGAGGTAGACGGGGCCTTCGGCCCAGCGGCAGTCGCCGTACAGCTTTTCGAGGCGGTCGTCGCCGTTGGCGCAGCGTCCGGTGCGGAACCGGTCGTCCAGGATCTCGTACAGCATCGTGTCACCGGAACCAGGCATGATTACCCCTAAGCGAGCTGAGACCGAACGGTGTATGGCCCTAGTGGACTATGCCAGAACGCCATATGGTTTTGCCATGGGGACGGTGAACGACATGGGAGCGGGGGGACGCAACGGCATGGGGGCGGTGAGCGGCATGGGCGGGGTGTACGGCATGGACGAGGTCGACCGGAAGCTGATCGCGGCCCTCCAGCGCGACGCGACCACCGCGTACGCGGCGCTCGGCAAGGAGGTCGGCCTCTCGGCGGGTGCCGCTCATGAACGGGTGCGCAAGCTCCGCGAACGGGGCGTGATCCGGCGCACCACCATCGAGGTGGACCCGGCGTCGCTCGGCCGGGGCGTCCTGGCCTTCGTGATGGTGGAATCGACCGCGTGGATGGGGGATTCGGCCGACGCCTTCGCGGCGATCCCGGAGATCCAGGAGGCGCACGTCATCGCGGGCAGCGCCTCGGTCCTGGTGAAGGTGCGGGCCGCGACGACGGAACAGCTCCAGGACGTGCTGCGCAGGCTGTACGCCATCGAGGGCGTGAGTGGCACGCAGGCGACGGTGGCCCTGGAGACCTTCTTCGAACGACCGGTCCAGCCCCTCTCCCCGACGGCGGCCCGGAAGGCGGCACCCGGATAATTCGTTGACAGCGCCGGGCGGCTCTTCCTACGGTGTTCTCGGTTCTGTTGCCGCCGATAGGAGAAGGACGTTGCTCGTCTGAGGTCATGAGACACCGCGTCACGCAGCTTCCGCTGCCGTGCACGTCGCGTGCGACCTCGGCTCACGAGCCGTCCCGCCCCGGCACAGGCCTTTTTTCATGCTCTCCGCTCCAGGCCTCACCACCGCCGCGGTGTCTCGAACGCGTTGCCCCTGACCGCGCTCCACACCACGCAGACGCGAGGCCCGTATGTCTCCCTCCCCCACCTCCATCACCTGCACCTCCCTCACCTTCGCCTGGCCGGACGGCACCGGCGTCTTCGACGGGCTCCAGATGTCCTTCGGGCCCGGCCGCACCGGACTCATCGGCGTCAACGGCTCAGGAAAGTCGACCCTGTTGAAGCTGATCGCCGGTGAGCTGACGCCCACCGACGGTGCGGTCAAGGTCGCCGGTGAGGTCGGTTACCTGCCGCAGAACGTCACGCTCGACACCGGGCTGCGCGTCGACGAGGTCCTCGGCATCGCCGCGCCGCGCGCCGCGCTGCACGCCATCGAGGCGGGCGACGTGCGCGAGGAGCACTTCACCGCCGTCGGCGACGACTGGGACGTCGAGGAGCGCGCCCTCGCCACCCTCGACCAGCTCGGGCTCGGCCACATCGGTCTCGACCGCACCACGGGCGAGGTCTCGGGCGGCGAGTCGGTGCTGCTGCGCCTGGCCGCGCTGCTCCTGCGCCGACCGGACGTCCTGCTGCTCGACGAACCCACCAACAACCTTGACCTGTACGCCCGTCGGCGGCTGTACGCGGCCGTCGAGGCCTGGCCAGGGGTCCTCATCGTGGTCAGCCACGACCGCGAACTCCTGGACCTGGTCGACCAGATCGCCGATCTGCGCGACGGCGAGGTCACGTGGTACGGGGGCAACTTCAGCGCGTACGAAGAGACCCTCGCCGCCGAGCAGGAGGCCGCGGAGCGCATGGTGCGCGTCGCGGAGTCCGACCTGCGCAAGCAGAAGCGCGAACTGGCGGACGCCCACGTCAAGTTGGCCCGCCGCAAGCGGTACGGCCAGAAGATGTGGGACCAGAAGCGCGAACCGAAGATCGTGATGGGTGCGCGCAAGCGGGCCGCCCAGGAATCCGCGGGCAAGCACCGCATCATGCACGAGGAGAAACTCGCCGAGGCCAAGGAGCGCCTCGACGACGCCGTGGAGGCGGTGCGGGACGACGACGAGATCCGCGTCGACCTGCCGCAGACCCTGGTGCACCCGGGCCGTACCGTCCTCACCCTCAACGGTCTCGAACTCTGCTACGGAGCCCGTGTGCGGGGCCGGTTCGAGCTGCGCGGCCCCGAGCGGATCGCGCTGACCGGGCGCAACGGCTCGGGCAAGACGACGCTGCTGCGGACCATCGCCGGGGAGCTGGAACCGGTCTCGGGCGAGGCGCCGGCCCACGTGCCGCTGCGCTTCCTGCCTCAGCGGCTGGACGTGCTCGACGACGACCGTACGGTGGCCGAGAACGTGGCGGCGTACGCCCCGGACGCGACCAACAACCGCGTACGGGCCCGCCTGGCGCGCTTCCTGTTCAAGGGCGCCAAGGCCGATCAGCAGGCGGCGACGCTGTCGGGCGGCGAGCGGTTCCGGGCGGCGCTCGCGGCGCTGCTCCTCGCCGAGCCGGCGCCGCAGCTGCTCATGCTCGACGAGCCGACGAACAACCTCGACATGGCGAGCGTCAAGCAGCTCTCGACGGCCCTGGAGTCGTACGAGGGCGCGCTGATCGTGGCCAGCCACGACCTGCCGTTCCTGGAGTCCATCGGCATCACACGATGGCTGCTGCTGGACGGGGAACTGAAGGAGATCACCCGGGAAAAGAAGACAGAAGCTGTCGGATATTGCGGCTAGCTTCGCGCGTATGGAGCCCGACACACGCACGCAGCGAGCCATCCGACACGACACACATCAGCACATCACCATCGCCGGAGCCCGGGAGAACAACCTCAGGGAGGTGGATCTGCGCATCCCGAAAGGCCTCCTCACGGTCTTCACCGGGGTCTCTGGCTCCGGGAAGTCGTCGGTCGTCTTCGACACGATCGCGGTCGAGTCCCAGCGCCAGCTGAACGAGACCTTCACCTGGTTCGTGCGCAACCGGCTGCCGAAGTACGAGCGGCCGCACGCGGACGTCATCGAGGATCTCTCGCCCGCGATCGTCGTCGACCAGAAGCCGATCGGCGGCCACTCCCGTTCCACCGTGGGCACGATGACGGACATCTACTCCGTGATCAGGGTGCTCTTCTCCCGGCACGGGACGCCCAGCGCGGGCCCGGCGACCGCGTACTCCTTCAACGACCCGTCGGGCATGTGTCCCGAGTGCGACGGCCTCGGCCGCACCGTGCGGCCCGACTACGACCGCATCCTCGACCCCACCAGGTCCCTGGCGGACGGCGCGATCCTCTTCCCGCCGTTCGCCGTGGGGACCTGGCACGGCCAGACCTACACCAACACGCCCGACCTCGACCCGCACAAGCCGGTCGGGCGGTTCACCGACGCCGAGCGGGAGTTCCTGATGCGGGGCGGCCGCGACTCCCGCGGGAAGCCGAGCGGCAAGAAGGTGCCCGTCCGCAACACTGGCGGCGCCCGCGACACCGACTACGAGGGCCTCGCGGACCGCTTCGAGCGGCTCTATCTCAAACGCGACCTCTCCACCCTCTCCCAGAAGACCCGCGACGTCGCCCAAGCCTTCCTCCGCGAGGGCCCGTGCCCGGCGTGCCGGGGCGCCCGCCTCAACCCGGCGGCGCTCGCCACCCGGATCAACGGCCTGGGGATCGCCGACTGCACCAGGATGGAAGTCACCGATCTCATCGAGGAGTTGGGGCGCATCGACGATCCCGTGGCGGGCCCGATCGCCGCGGCGGCCGTCGCGGCGCTGGAGCGGATCGAGGCGATCGGCCTCGGCTATCTCAGCCTGGACCGCGAGACGTCCACGCTCTCCGGCGGCGAGGGGCAGCGGCTGAAGATGGTGCGCCACCTCGGCTCCAGCCTCACCGGCATGACGTACATCTTCGACGAACCGAGCGTCGGCCTGCACCCGCGCGACGTGGGGCGCCTCGGCGACCTGCTGCTGCGGCTGCGCGACAAGGGCAACACCGTCCTGGTCGTCGAGCACGACCCGGACGTCATCGCGATCGCCGACCACGTCGTCGACATGGGCCCCGCGGCCGGTTCCGGCGGCGGCCTGGTCGTCTTCGAGGGCACCCCGGACGAGCTGCGGCGGGCGGACACCCTCACCGGCCGCCACCTGCGCCGCGTCCGGCGCGTCAAGGAGAACCCGCGCAGGGCGACCGGCGAACTCTGGATCAAGGACGCCGATCTGCACAACCTCAAGAACGTCAGCGTGCGGGTGCCGGCCGGGGTGCTCACCGCGGTCACCGGCGTCGCCGGGTCGGGCAAGAGCACGCTGGTGTCGAAGGCGTTCACCGCGGCGCACCCGGACGCCGTGGTCGTCGACCAGTCGTCCATCGGCATCTCGGGCCGCTCGACCCCCGCGACGTACCTCGGGATCATGGACACCGTACGCAAGCTCTTCGCGCGGGAGACCGGTGCCGAGGCGAGCCTGTTCAGCTTCAACACCCATGGGGCGTGCGAGCGTTGTCAGGGGCGCGGGATCATCTACAGCGACCTGGCGTTCATGGACCCGGTGACCACGACGTGCGAGGCGTGCGCGGGGCGGCGCTTCAAGGACGAGGTGCTGCGCCTGACCGTCGACGGCCGGTCCGTCGTCGACGTGCTGGAGATGACCGCCGAGCGCGCGCTGGACTTCTTCGAGCGCTTCGACGACACGGCGGTACGCAGGCGCCTGGGCGCCCTGCGGGATGTGGGCCTCACCTACCTGACGCTCGGCCGGCCGCTGAGCACCCTGTCCGGCGGCGAGCGCCAACGCATCAAGCTGGCCACGCAGTTGCACCGCACCGGCACCACGTACGTCCTGGACGAACCGACCACCGGCCTGCACCTGGCGGACGTCGACGGGCTGCTCGCGCTCCTCGACCGGCTGGTCGACGCCGGGAACACGGTGCTCGCCGTCGAACACAACCTCGACGTCGTCAAGCACGCGGACTGAGTCATCGACCTCGGCCCCGACGGCGGCAAGCACGGCGGGCGGATCGTCTTCGAGGGCACCCCGGCCCAACTCGTGGAGGCCGAAGGGTCGTTCACCGCGGAGCACCTCCGAGGCGCTCTGGGCACGGGGCGGGCGCACGCCGCATGATGTGCGGCACCGCCCCGCCCCCGTGAGGAGCCTGCCGTGCCCAGCAAGAAGGCCCTGGTCCGCCGCCCCGGCCCGCGCCTCGCCGAAGGCCTCGTCACCCACCTGAAACGTACCCCGGTCGATGTGCGGCTCGCGCTGCGCCAGTGGGAGGCGTACGTGGGCGCGCTCGACGCCCACGGCTGGGAGACCCTGGAGGTGGAGCCGGCGGACGACTGCCCGGACTCGGTGTTCGTCGAGGACGCGGTGGTCGTCTTCCGGAACGTGGCGCTGATCGCCCGGCCGGGTGCCGGGCCGCGGCGGGGCGAGACGGCGGGCGTCGAGGAGGCCGTGGCCCGGCTCGGCTGCTCGGTGAACCGGGTCCGGGAGCCCGGCACGCTGGACGGCGGCGACGTCCTCAGAATCGGCGACACGCTCTACGTCGGCCGGGGCGGGCGGACCGACGCGGAGGGAGTGCGGCAGCTGCGGGCCGCCTTCGAACCGCTCGGGGCACGGGTGGTGGCCGTACCTCTCACCGGACCCTTCGCCCGGGCCCTGCATCTGAAGTCCGCGGTGACGGCGCTGCCCGACGGGACCGTGATCGGCCGGGAGCCGCCGATGGGGCGCCCCTCTCTCTTCCCGCGCTTTCTGCCCGTACCGGAGGAGCCAGGCGCGCACGTGGTCCTGCTCGGCGGCGGGAAGCTGCTGATGGCGGCGAGCGCGCCGAAGAGCGCGGAGCTGTTCGCCGACCTCGGTTATGACCCTGTTCGGGTGGACATCAGCGAGTTCGAGAAGCTCGAAGGATGTGTGACGTGCCTCTCAGTCCGGCTCCGTGAACTGTACGTCTGACCAGTGATGAGGCCTTCGTGGCGGGGAACCCGGCGGGGTGCGGTCTCACAGGCCCTTTACGGAGGGTTTAACCTACGGCAACGTAACCTACGAGACCGTAGGTAGCGCACCGCTCGCGCTGCCCGTAAGCACCCCCGTCCCCGTATGGAGCCCACGTGACGATCACCTCTCCCCACCTCGGCAGCAGCTCGGACAGCTGGACCGACGCCCGGCTGCTCTACGCGCTGGAGGAAGTGGTCGAGCAGGAACTGAACCGCCACCTCAAGGTGGCGAAGGACTGGATGCCCCACGAGTACGTCCCGTTCTCGGACGCGCGCAACTTCCCCGGCCTCTTCGAGGACGGCGAGGCGTGGGAGAAGGGCCAGTCCCCGGTCACCGACATCGGGCGCATCGCCCTGGTGGTGAACCTGCTCACCGAGGACAACCTCCCCAGCTACCACCACGAGATCGCCTCCCTCTTCGGCCGCGACGGCGCCTGGGGCACCTGGGTGCACCGCTGGACCGCCGAGGAGGGGCGCCACGGCATCGTGATGCGCGACTACCTCCTCGCCTCGCGCGCCGTCGACCCGGACGAGCTGGAACGCTTCCGGATGATCCACATGAGCGAGGGCTTCGAGTCGGACAACCGCCACTCGATGCTGCACTCGGTCGCGTACGTGGCCTTCCAGGAGCTGGCGACCCGCATCTCGCACCGCAACACCGGACACCAGTCCGGCGACCCGGTCTGCGACCGCATGCTGGCGCGCATCGCCACCGACGAGAACCTCCACATGGTCTTCTACCGGAACCTGCTCAAGGCCGCCTTCGAGCTGGCCCCGGACCTGACGATGCAGGCCGTGCGGGACGTGGTGGTCAACTTCCGCATGCCGGGCCACGGCATGCCGGGCTTCGAGCGGGCCGCCGCGCAGATGGCCATCGGCGAGGTCTACAACCTGCGCATCCACCACGACGACGTCCTCCAGCCCGTGCTGCGCTTCCTGAAGGTCCTGGAGATCGACGGTCTCGGCCCCGAGGGCCTCCAGGCCCAGGAGGAGCTGGGCTTCTACATGGGCGGCCTGGACGCGGAGGCATCGAAGTTCGACGAGAGGCTGGCGGCCCGCAAGGCCCGAATGGCGGCGCGGAAGGCCTGACCGGACGTAAACGGTTGGTTGGTTGGTCGGTTGGGTGGCTTACCGGGTGGCTGGCTTAGCGGCTGGCTGGTCGCCCGGCTGGCGGGCTTACCGGCCGACGAGCTGGCTGGCTGGCTGGCTTACCGGTCGGCGGGCTGGCTGGTCGGCTGGCTCACCGGCTGGCTGGTCGGCCGTTCGGCTGGCTCACCGGCTGGCTGGCTCACCGGCTGGCTGGCTCACCGGCCGGCGCTGGTCGGCTGGCTCACCGGCTGGCTGGCTGGTCGGCCGTTCGGCTGGCTCACCGGCCAGCCGCACGGCCGCGCCGGCTGAGCCGCGGGGGTATGCCTCCGGCGGGCGGCGCGGAGCGTGCGGCGCGGTACTGCGGGGCGGTGCCGTAGCGGGGCATGCGGGGGGCGTGTCGCCGGTGCGGGGTTGCTGAGGCCTCGCGCAGCCAGTGCGGCCTGTGTCGTTGCGGGGGCCTCACAGGTGCGGTGGGGCTGTGGGGGTTGCAGAGGCGGCGCGTCACCGGTGTGGCGCGGTTGTGGGACTGCGCGTCACCGGTGTGGCGAGGCTGACCGGGCTGCGGGCGCCGCGCGTCATCAGTGCGGGGCCGCAGCCTGGGAATGCGAAGGCCGCGTCAATGGCGCGGCGTCCGCTACGAAGTTGGGGAAGGGCCGCGCGTCGCTGGTGCGGTGCGGCTGCGCAGGTCGCGGGGCCGCGTCACGGGCGCGGCGCGGCTCGGAAGGTGCAGGGCTTCGCGTCACCGGGGCGGTGCGGTGTGGCTGCAAGGGTTGCCGTATTCGGGTCACCGCGGCGGCGACGCGTCACGGGTTGCGAGGTGGGCGGTGCTCGCCAACGGCGGCGCGGAGGGGCGGTCTGGCGTCATGCTCACTGTCGAGCCCGAGGCCCGGGTCAGGGCGTCCGCCCCCGCGCCGCTGAGCCCAAGCTGCCCCGTCGCGGGCGAGGTACGCGCCGAGCCCTTAGTTGCCCCCCCAACGAGGGCGAGGCATACGGCCCCGCCGCCCAGTGGTCCCCTACGGGCGCGAAGCACACGCCTCGCCCCCACTGGTCCCCTACCGGCGCGAGGCACACGCCCACCCGTACCACTCCCCCGCAAAGGCGAGGCACGCGCCTCGCCCCCACCCCCATGAGGGCGAGGCACACGCGACCGCCCCCACCACACCCCCCTCAACCGCGAGGCACGCGTCTGAGGGCGTAGCGCTCCTTCTCGGAGAGGCCGCCCCAGACGCCGAACCTCTCGTCGTTGGCGAGTGCGTACTCCAGGCAGGCCGGGCGCATCGCGCACATCCGGCAGATGTCCTTCGCCTCGCGCACCGAGCTACCGGGCTCGGGGAAGAAGAAGTCCGCTCCGGTCTGTGCGCACAGCGCCTGCTCCTGCCAGGCGAGTTCGGGCTGGGCCGTCATGTCGATCTGCATGCCGTCGATACTGCCCGGGCGCGCGAAACAGACGATCAACGAACAATCAACGACCACCCGGGGCGGCGTTTTCCACCCCGGCCCCGGCGGAGCCCCACCGCGGCGCACGCCCCCGATCAAGCCGCGCCCCGACAAGCGCTGCCCGTCGGACACCACCCCGAAACCCTCACCCCACCCCACGCCACCGGGCCACCCGCCCCCGGCAGCAACCACTACGACTGCGACTCCATCTGCTCACCGGGGGGCGACGGCTGAAGCACCGCGAACCGCGCCCCCGCCGGGTCCGCCAGCTTCGCGAAGTGCCCCACGCCCGCCATCTCCACCGGCGCCATCCGCACCGAGCCGCCGGCCCGCTCGGCCTTGGCGACCGTGGCGTCGCAGTCCTCCACCTGGAAGTACGGCAGCCAATAGGCCCCGGCCTCGGAGGGGTCGCTGTCGAGCGGCACCATGCCGCCGAACATGTCGTCCGCGGTGCCGTCGGCGGGATGCACCATGGTGTACGTGCCGCCCGGGAAGGCCATCTCGGTGGTCTGCCAGCCGAACACCGAGCCGTAGAACGCGGTGGCCGCGGCGACGTCCGGGGTGTACAGCTCGGTCCAGACCAGGCCACCCGGTTCGTTCAGGACATCGAGCCCCTTGAGGCTGCCCTGCTGCCAGACGGAGAAGGGCACACCGGCCACGTCGGCGAAGCCCGCCATGTGGCCGAGGTCCAGGACGTCCGTGGGCTCGAAGATCCCCCGCCCCCCGGCCTGCTCGACCGACCTGACCGTGGCGTCCACGTCCGCCGCGCGGAAGTAGAGCGTCCAGGCGGGCGGCGCCTCGTCCGCCGCGATGGCCATGGCTCCCGCCGCCGTCCGGCCGGAGAGCTGGAACTGGCTGTAGCCGCCCACCTCGGGGCCGCCCCGCAGCAGCTCCCAGCCGAACAACTCGCGGTAGAAATCGCTGACCGTGTCGAGGTCGGGGGCGCACATGTCGGCCCAGACCGGGGCTCCTAGAGCAAAACGAGTGCTAAGCATGATCGACTCCTTTGTCGCATGTCTGCCGTCGACCGACGTCACCGCCGCCGACGTATCTCCGTCCCGCTCCTTCGAGTCTGGCACCCACCACTGACAATCCGCCTGCCGCCACTTCATGAACGGACAAGAATTCTGAGAGCGCTCTCAGTCACATCTCTTGACGCCGCAACCACCCACCACGACAGTGGTGCACCACCCCCACAACCGCGCAGGAGACCTTCCGTGATATCGCGTCGAAAGTTCCTGACCACCACCGCCGGTGCCACGGGCGCCCTCACCTATCCCCTGTGGGGAAGCGCCCTCAGCCCCAGCGCCCGGGCCGGCGGCAAGGCGGCGCCCGCCACCTGTGAACTCGCCCTGAAGAACAAGTCGCTCCCCGGCCGCGTCCACGCCTATGTCACCGGTCACGAACAGGGCACCGGCCGCTGGGTGCTGCTCAAGCCCGACGGCGGCGTCTACCGCCCCGACTCCCCCTCGGCGCCGCAGACCCCGCTGCCCGTCGACTGCGCCATACCGCTCGGCGCGGCGGGCTCGGCCCCCAGAGTCCTGACGCTGCCGCAGATGTACGGCGCCCGGGTCTACTTCGTACGCGACGACAAGCTGGACTTCTTCCTCAATCCCGGCCCCGCGCTGGTCGAGCCCGCCTTCGCGACCCGGGCGGACCCCAACTACGGCCGCACCTGGTCGTTCTGCGAGTTCACCTTCAACCCCCAGCAGCTCTACGCCAACATCAGCTACGTCGACCTCGTCACCGCCCTGCCCATCGGGCTGACCCTGGAGGGCGATGCCACGCACACCGTGGCCCCGCTCCCCGACGGCGCCGTGGACAGGATCGCCTCCGATCTCGTCGCGCAGGCGGCGAGGGACGGCCAGCCGTGGGACGACCTGGTCATCAAGGGCAACGGCGGAGGCGTACTGCGCGTCATCTCGCCGCAGAACCTCATGGCGCCCTACTTCGACCGGCCCGACCAGATGCCCTTCCGCGACGTCTGGAACCGCTACATCGACCAGGTGTGGGACAAGTACCGCTCCACCGACCTCAGGATCGATCTCCAGGGTGGCCGGAGCGTGTTCACCGGGCGCGTCAACGGCGACGTACTGACGTTCAACGGCGGACACTCCTTCACCAAACCGACGTCGAAGGACATCTTCACCTGCAACCACGGCCCCTTCGCCAACAACCCCGGCGACCCCGACGACAAGAAGGGCCTCCTCGCGCGGCTCGCCGCCGGGTTCAACCGCAGCCTCATGCTCACGCACCCGCAACAGCCCAATGGCGCGACCAGCGCCGACTACTACCGGGGTGAGGTGACCAACCACTGGTCACGTGTCGTGCACGCCAACTCCCCCATCGGGTACGCGTTCCCGTACGACGACGTCCGTCCCGACGGGCAGCCGGACGTCTCGGGAGCGGCGCACGACGGCAACCCGCGGCGGTTCACGGTGAGCGTGGGCTCGTGACCCCGTAGCTCTCAAGGCGTCCGGCGCGTCACGCCGAGGCCCGGCGCACCAGGGCGGTCGGCAGCACCACGCTCTCCGGCCCGGAGGCGAGACCCTCGCCTCCCCTGCCGCGCAGAAGCATGTCGGCCATCAACCGACCCATTCCCTCGATGTCCTGACGGACCGTCGTCAACGGGGGATCGGTCTGCTCGGCGACCGGCAGCATGTCGTCGAAGCCGACCACGGCCACGTCGTCCGGCACGCTCCTGCCCCGCTCCCGCAGCACCCGAAGGGCACCGGACGCCGACAGGTCGTTGGCCGCGAAGACCGCGTCCAACTCCGGTACTCGGTCGAGCAGTTCCCGCATCGCACGCTCCCCGCCCGCAGGCGTGAAGTCACCCTCGGCGATCAGCCGAGGGTCCACGTCGGCCAGGGCGTCACGGTAGCCGTCGAGCCGGTCGACCGCGGAGATCTGGTCGAGCGGACCGGTGATGTGCGCCACGCGGCCGCGACCGAGCCCCACCAGATGACGCACCGCCTCGCGCGCGCCACCGCGGTTGTCGCAGTCGACGTACGGCGCGCCCCGCTCGCCCGCGGCGGCGTCCAACCAGCCGGGGCGGCCGCCGAACACGGTCGGCACCCCGGCGCGCCGGATGATGGCGGGCAGCGGATCGTCGAGGTGCAGGGAGAAGACGAGGGCGCCGTCCACGTGACCGCCCGCGAGATAGCGGCCGACCCGCTCGTGGTCGTCCCGCCCCTCGGTGAGCAGCAGCACGAGCTGCACGTCCCGCGCGGTCAACTCCGCGCTGATTCCGCGTAGTTGCAGGGCGAAGAACGGGTCGGCGAAGACCCGGGTCTCGGGCTCGGCGATCACCACGGCGACCGCGTCGTGGCGCCGGGTGACCAGGCTGCGGGCGGCGCGGTTGGGGACGTAGCCGAGTTCGTCGACCGCGTGCCGCACCCTCGCGGCGAGCACCTCGCGCACCCCGGGGTCGCCGTTGACGACACGGGAGACGGTGGCCCTGGAAACCCCGGCGCGGGCGGCCACGGCCTCCAGGGTCGGACGCGGTTCCTCGGTCACCTTCGCTCACTCCTCCCTGACGGTGTCAGGGGGCATCCTCCCGTATCGGCTCAGCCACCGGCTCGGCGAGGGGTGGGGCGGAGTGGGCTGGAATGGGGTGGGGTGCGCTGAGGACCGGCCACCGTGACGTGGGGGCCACCTGTGCCATCTGCACTTCCCGGGGCCTACCGTGAGGGCACGTCAGACGATCAGCACCGCGTGGCCGTGTAGGCCGGCCCAATCTGGCCACGTACTACTGCGACCGCCTTTACGTACTACGCGATGGCGAGGTCACCGCCTCGGGTCCGCCCGTCGATGTCCTCATACCCGAACTGCTGGCCGATGCCTATGGCGTGGCGAGCGAGGTCACCACCCTTCCGCGCACGGGCGCGCCCCAGGTCACCTTCCTGCCCGAAGAGCCCCATCCATGCGCCCCGGCCGAGGCGCATGGGTGAACGGCAAGAGGTCTCACGCGCCGTGACCCGTGCCGACCCAGGTGGCCGGCGGTCACCCCGGCCGGTGCCGGGCCCCAGGCGGCGAGGGAGCGACTCGTCCCCCTGTAGGCGACGGCCGAGTCCCGCACGAGACGGCCTCGCAGGAGCCTCGCGCACAGGAGCGCACTGTCTGCACTCACCCGAGGGAAACCGTCGCATCGGGACTTCAGCACCTCCGGCGGCCGTTCCGGGGCGAAGTGCGCGGGGCCGTCGTCACTCGTAACCCTTCACCTCGCCGAAGCGGGTGCCCGTCGTCCAGTCGGCGCGGCCCTGTTCCTTGTCCTCTTGGGCCCGGCCCACGAAGTTCCACCACGCCGCGCCTGACGGCGTCCCGAAGCTTTCGCGCCCGCCGGGCACGCGGTGACCGGCTGGCGTGCGCGCCGGTGGGCACAGCGGGGCCAACGCCGCTCCGGCGTGCCTCAGTTGCTCATATGACTAACTGTTGTCGTGCTTTCGGACGACGTGGTCCGGACATCTGCTGAGAGGAAGGATGACGCCTCTGAAGGGGACCGCATGGTGGACGTGGAGCGGCTGCTGGCCGACTGTCTGCGGGACGCGCGTGCCGCGTCTCTCGGCGTACTGCCGCTCGCACCCGAGGGCGCCGCGTACGCCGAGGCCCGCCGCACCTTCCTCGCTGCCGGGCTGCGGGCGCTGCGTGACGATCTGCCGGAGACCGGATGGGTGCAGCTCGGCCTGGCACCGGCGCCGGATGCCTGGCCCGCGCTCTACCGACGGCTCGCCGAGGCCGCCCGGGAACTTCTGGGAAGCGGCTGGGCGAACGACTTCTTCTTCATGCACAAGCCCCCCGGCCTGCGTATCCGCTTCCATACCGGCCGACCGGCGGACGTCCCCGCTCTGCGCGCTGAACTCCTCCGCCGCTTCGACCGCCGCTGCGGTGCACGGACGAGCCCGACGGACGGTGTGTACGAGCCGGAGACCTACCTGTTCGGCGGCCCGCGCGCCATGCCCCTGGTGCACGCCCTGTTCACCGCGGACTCCCTGGCATGGCTGGACCACCTCGCCTCCCGGGCCGAAGGAGGGCCGCAGGCCGGCGCGGACTGGCGTGTGTCCCTCACACTGCTGCGCGCGACCCTGGACGGCCTGGGCGTGGTGGGCTGGGAGCACCGGGGGGTCTGGCAGGTCGCACGGGAGGAGACGGGGCGCCGCCTGGTCGGCGGCCTGCGCGACGCGTCCAGGCAAGGGGCCGCCGCGGGGATTCGCGCGTACTGGAACCTCTCCCGCGAGGACCAGCTCGGTGTCCTCCCGGACACCTGGCGGACCATCGTGCGCGACCACCAGGACGCCGCGCGGCAAGCCGCCTCGCGCTGGCGCACCGACTACTTCGAGGCTGGTGACGCGACCGTCGGCCCCCGCAGGGCTGCCGCCCACCACGCCATCTTCCACTGGAACCGGGGCCGGTTCTCACTCGCCCGACAGAGCCTGCTGGTCGAAGCGCTGTTCGCCGACGCCCCGGACCCCGACGACACACCGGACGCGCCCCGTGCCCGCGACCGTGAGGCCTGCTGACATGAATGAGCAGCGGACCCGCATCCCTGGGGCAGGCACGGGCAGCGCCCCGGGTGGAGGCGACGGTGCGACAGTGCTGCTGCGGATCGCGGGCATGCCGCTCGCAGCCTGGGCCTCCGCCGGTGACCCCGCCCTCTTCGGCCGGATCGCACGGCACGCCCGCGCAGAGGAACAGCGGGCCCACCGCGCCCGAGAGCTCGCCGCACGGCTCGGCACGGACGTCGTGCCGCACCCGAAGCTGGCCGGCACCGACCGCCGAGCGGTCCTGGCGCTGCGCAGGCGCCTGCACGCCGGGCACGCGCCCGGCGCCGATGACCTGGAAGTGCTGTCCGGGCTGCCGGGCCACGCCGTCCCGACCGCGCTGGCGGACGAGGCCGGGGCACTGGCGAGCGAGGCCGGGCGGGCCCACACCGAACAGTCGCAGCTGGAGCGGGCCGTGGCCGACGGGCAACGACGAGTGGCGGCGCTGGCCTGGGAGCTGACCCACACCCACCCCGTGCTGACGAACCTCGTGGACAGCGCGGCACCCGGCCTCCTCGCGGACGTCGAAAAGCGCTTGGCGCACGGCGAGTCCTGGACGGGCAGGAGCCTGCGCAAACGTACGGCCTGCGTCTGGCGGGTCCTCGGCCGCGCAGCGGCCAAGACGACCCCCAGGGGCTGGGCCGGCCAGCTCGCCACCACCCCGCTCCTCACCCGGGCTCCCGGTGATCTGCTGATCGCCCCCGGCACCGCGCTCGGCGCTCTCGCCACCACCGCGACGGAGAACGTCCACCTCGTCCGCTCCGGTCCGTCCGGTCGGCCCGACCTGCGCACCGCTGATGGCGGCACCCTGCTGGCGCCCGCGCCCCTGCACTTCACCGAGCCGCCGTGCTCGGTACGGGCCTATGTCGTCGATCCGCGCGAACCCGGCCGGCTGCGCCACGTCGTCCTGCGCCGCACCCGCGTCCTGGAATCCGTGCTGCACCTGCTCGCTGACGGACCGCGCCCGCTGGGTGAACTGGAGATCCTGCTGGCCAGGGCAGTCGGCGCCAAGACCGCGGACCCGGCTGTCGTGCGCGGCTTCCTCCAGCACCTGCACCTCACGGGCGTCCTCCAGGTCTGCGCGGCCCCGCGGGTCCGGCACAGTGCCTGGACCCCGCCCGAGGACGTCACGGCCCACGGCACTCTTCCCCAACCCCTCGCCCCCACCGGTGGAGGCTGGTTCGTGGACTCCTACCGCGCCCCGACCGCCCCGGTTCCCGCCGCGGCCGTCGAGCGGGTACGGCGCGGGCTGCGCGTCGCGGCACGCATCGCCGCCCTGCGCGACGCGGACACCGCCCCCGCGCAAGAGGCACCGGAACTCTCCCCGATCACCGAACAGCCGCGCCCCCTCAGCGAGATCCTCGCGGCGCTGCTGCCCCTCGACGACGGCGACCCGCGCCCGGCCTCCGCCGTTGCGCGCCGGTATCAGGGATGGCCCGTGCCCACCGAGACCGGGTCCGGCTACGCCCGGCTCCTGACCCACCTCGGAGCCCACACCGGCCCGGACCCCGTCGACGTGGACGACGCGCTGCTGGACACCCTCGGCGCCCCGCCTGCCGACGACGCACTGCCGCCCTGGCCCCTGGACTGCCTGCTGCGGCCCCTGACGTCCCCCGGGAGCGACGGACCGGTGGCCGTGCTGGAGACCGCGTCCGCGGCCGGCGTGCTCGACGCCCGGTTCACGGACGGTCTGCACGCCCTGTACGGCGGCCACCACAGCGCCGACGCCCACCGCGCCTTCCTCGCGGAAACCGAACGCCGCACCGGCGTACGGTTCGTGGAGCTGCTCGTACCGCCGCTCGGCGAGCGCGCCGCCAATGCCGTGCGCCGCCCGGTCACCACCGGCTGGTGGACGGGTGACCCCGACCCGACGCCGTACTACGGGTCCCGCGGTGGCGACGCCCGCCACCTCCCCCTGGACCGGATCACCGTGCGTCGCAGCGGCCGAAGGATCGTCGCCGAGGCCGACGGCCGGCGTCTCGTCCCTCTCCACCACGCCACCCGCACCCCCGCGCCGCCCTACCACCTGCTGCTGCGCGTGCTGCTCGCCGCCGGTCACCCGGCCGCATCCCGCCTCCTGCGCCTGGACGGCCTGGACAGTGCCCTGCCCGGACGCACCCGGCTGCCACGGCTGACCGCCGCCGGCGAGCTGGTCCTCGCCCCGGCCGTCTGGCGGCTGGACCGGAGGCGGCTGTGGCGACCCGGCGACGACGCCCTGCGCAAGGCCCGCGTCCTCGCGCTCCTGCGGCACACGCACGCAATGCCCCGCCACGGTTTCCTCCGCACCGCCGCGGGCGCGAAACCCGTACCCGTGGACCTTGAGGCACTGACGGCCCTACAGGTCATCGACCGGCTGTGCGCCCAGCAGCCGGGGAGCGAACTGCT
Source organism: Streptomyces huasconensis (assembly GCF_021028635.1). Classification (NCBI taxonomy): domain Bacteria; kingdom Bacillati; phylum Actinomycetota; class Actinomycetes; order Kitasatosporales; family Streptomycetaceae; genus Streptomyces; species Streptomyces huasconensis. The sequence continues at coordinate 7,280,524 of NZ_CP086119.1, read as the reverse complement.
CTTCGAGGAGATGCTCCCGGCTCCCGGTGACATGCCACTGCGCGATCCCCTGCACGGTGGCGGCGCCGTCGCCGCCCAGGTACTGCTCAGACTTCCCTGCGACACCGGCGCCGCCGCCGACGCCCTGCTGGACGACGCCCCCCACAACGTCCCCGACGGTCTGTCCGCATCAGACGGACCGACCGACGGGGCGGCCATCACCCACTAGCGGAGAAGGGAACCCACCATGCCCGAAACCATCGAACTCAGCGACCTCGACGCCCTCATCGACGACCTCGACGAGCGCATCACTGACACGGAACTCGTCCAGACGCAGGCTTCCACCACAGGCTGCAGCGGTCTGTGCACGATCGTCGTCTGCAACACGGTCGTCATCTGCGCCTGATCCGTGGACGCGCCGCAGCGCGTGCCCGCACCCAGGAGCCGCCCGGCAGGTCCGGGCGGCTCCGTCCACCCCGGCCCCGTCCGACGAGGAGTCAGATGGACGACCCGCACGACCCGGTCCTCGCTCTCTCCATCACCTACCTGGAGAAGTGGACAGCGCAGCCCGCGCGAACGGCCGAACCCTCGGACGCCGGCATCCCCGTACTCGCCCACCAGGTGGCCGCGACCGGCGGGCCGGACGCCGAAGCCACCGCGTCCCGCGCCGTCGCCGTCTGGGCCCGGACGGCCGGGCGCGGTCCCGGCCACCCCGGCCTGTACGACAGCGGCCTGGCCGGGACCCTCGTCGGACTGCGGCTCGGCGCCCGGCTCCACCCGGTGCTGTACGGCGCGGCCGACCGGCTGCGCGACCACCTGACCGGCGCCTCCGTCGCCGCGGTCTGGCGGACGAAGGACGTCGGCTTTTCCGACTACGACCTCATCACCGGCCCCGCCGGCATCCTGCTCGCCCTGTGCGCGGGCACGGACTCCCCGACGCCCGCCACCGCGACCAGCCATCTACAGGCCCTGTGCGACCACGACGACCTGCCCCGGCTGCGCACCGGCCAGTACGCGGACCACCCGCACCTGTCCTGGACGCACGGACGTGTCAACACCGGAATGGGCCACGGCGTCGCCGGAGTCCTCACGGCGCTCACCGCCGCTCTGCGCCGCACCGGCGACCCGGCGACCGCGGCAGCGCTGCGCCGGGCCGTCCGCTGGCTCATCACCCGCTCATACGTCGACGAACGCGGTATCCGCACCTGGCCGGGCGCCGGTGACGGGACGCCCCCGAGCGGCGCGAACCCCCGCCAGGCATGGTGCTACGGAACACCCGGCATCGCCTGGGCGCTGTGGGACGCGGCCGACGCGCTCGGCGACCACGAGGCCGCCGATCGAGCGCTGGAGGCATTCATGACGCTCACCCAGCGGTACGACGAGCAGTTCCACCTCTTCGGCGACGGACCGGCCGACATCCTCGGGCTCTGTCACGGCGCGGCGGGCGTCCTGGCCGTGGCCGACGCCTTCGACCGGCATGCGCGCCTGCCCGTAGCGGCCGCGCTGAGCGCCCGCCTTGCCGCCCACCTCCGCACCAGGCTCCCCGACGCGCTCGCCACCCCCTGGTCCCCCGCACTGCTGACCGGCGCCCCGGGCGCGCTGAGCGCCCTGCTCACGGCCCGGGGCGGCCCCCGGGACTGGCTGCCCTGCCTCGGCCTGCGCTGACCACCCTGACGTCGAAGCCCGTATTTGAAGACGACGTCTGGGGGTCGCCCTCGGCAGCTGCTCGTTCCGGTGAATTTGTGCGGCTCGCGGCGTGCTGGTCCCGCGCGGCCGGTGGTGCGCGAAACCATGACGAGCGGGCTGCGAAGTCCGGCCGCGGCACACCGAGTTCCGCGGCTTCCGGGCCGGGCGAGCGAGATGGGTGGGCGTTGGTGACAGGCCAGGTCGAGCGGGTCGTGTTGAAGGAACGCCCGGAGGCGGCTGTGCGGTTGTACTGCGTGCCGCCTGCCGGTTCCGGATCGGGCTTCTATCTGCCGTGGGTGGGGGCGGCGCCGTCCTGGGTGGAGGTGTGTTCGATCTCCCTGCCCGGGAGGGGCCGTCGCGTGCGGGAGCCGTCGTTGACGGACCCGGCCGAAGTCTCCGCGTTGGTCGCCGGTGTTCTGGACGATGGTGAGGACACGCGGCCCTTCGCGGTGTTCGGGCACAGCGTGGGCGCGCTGATCGCCTTCGAGGCGGTGCGCCACTTGCGGGCCACCGGCGGTCACCGCCCCCTGTGGCTGGGACTCTCCTCCTTGCGCGGGCCTCAGGACAGTGCCTACGCGAAGGGGCTCCTGCCGCTGGTGACCGGCGGTTTCGATGGTGTGGCTCAGCTCGTGGGCGGGGCGGTGCCCGAGCGGTTCGTGCGGAACCCGGTCGTGGCGGCTGCCGCGTACACGGCACTGCTGGCCGACTGCCTGTTGCTGTTGCACCACCGCTTGCGCAGCGAAGCCGTGCTGGACGTTCCATGGTCCTTGTACGGCGCCGCGGACGACCCGACCGCCAGTGTCGAGCAACTGCGGGCCTGGAACGAGCTGTTCGCCGCGCCTGCGGAGCCCCGGGTGTTCCCGGGCAATCACATGTACCCGCGGGGACAGGCCAGAGCACTGACACGGCAGGTGATCACCGATATCGAAGCGGTGGCCGGCGCTGTGGTGGCCGCTGTATGAGCGCGGGCCGCGACGGACGCGGGGCCGAGGCGGGACGGTTCTGGGCGGCGGCGGTGGTGTGCCTGGGTCTGTTCATGCTCGGCATGGACCTGACCGTGCTGAACGTGGCGGCGCCGCAGCTCCACGACGCGCTGGACACGAGCACGGAACAGGTGCAGTGGATCGTCGACGGATACGCCCTGGTCCTGGGAGGGACCGTCCTGGCCGTGGGCGCTCTCACCGACCGGTGGGGTCGCCGGCGTTCTTTTGTGGCCGGGGTGGCCTTGTGCGGGGCCGCCTCGGTGGGCGGGGCACTGGCGGAGCAGGCGTGGCAGGTGATCGTGGCGCGCTGCGGGATGGGCGCGGGAGCGGCGCTGCTGATGCCGGCGACTCTGGGTGTGCTGCATCACCTGTTTCCCGAGCGGGAGTTGAGGCGCCGGGCCATCGCGGCCTGGACGGCGGTGGGCGGACTCGGCGGTTTGAGCGGTCCGGTCGTCGGGGGCTGGCTGGTCGAGCATGCCTCGTGGCGGGCGGCGTTCTGGATCAATCTGCCCTTGGCGGTGCTGATCGTCGCCGCGGCGTGCGTGGTGGTCCCCGAATCCCGTGCGAGGCGGACGTCTGTCTTCGACACGGTGGGTGCGGCTCTGTCCGCGGTGGGTCTGTTGGCACTGGTGTGGTCGATCATCGAGGGGCCGCACCGAGGCTGGGGCAGCGGTCCCGTAGTGGCCGGTTTCGTGCTCGCGGCGGGGATGCTGGCGGGGTTCGTTCTGTGGGAACGGCGCACGCCGACGCCGATGCTGCCGCTGCGACTCGTGGCACAGCCCGGCGTGGGGGTTGCCGCGGCGGTGCTGGCGCTCGCCTCGTTCGCGCTGTTCGGCGGCTTCTTCGTGCTCACGCTGTATTTGCAGGGCGTCTTCGGCTACAGCCCGGTGGAAGCGGGGGTGCGCACCCTTCCGCTGCCGGCGGGACTGGCCGCGGGGGCCGGGGTGGCGGTGGTGCTCCAGCGTCGGTGCGGCATCAGGGTCACGGTGGTGACGGGACTGCTGATCGTCGCGACGGCCTTCGCGTTCTGGGCCACCACCACGGAGCAGTCCGGTTACGGGCACTGCGCGCTGTTCCAGCTGCTCGCGGGAGTGGGTGTGGGGCTGGTGGCCGCGGCGGGCACGGAATGCGTGATGGATTCGGTGCCGTCCGACCGGGCCGGACTTGGCTCGGCGATCAACGACGCCACCCGCCAGGTCGGCTCCGCCCTTGGCGTCGCGGTGCAAGGATCGCTGCTGTCCGCCGCCTTCACCACGCGCTTCGTGCGGGCGCCGGCTGTCGAGGCCGCCGGGCCGAGGACGGCTCAGGCGGCCCGTCACAGTCTGCTCGCCGTCCCCGGCGAGGCCGCCGGGCTGCCTTTTCAGCAGCGCCTCGCGGTGCTGTCCGCCGCCCGGCAGGCGTTCATCGAGGCCATGACCGTGACGTCGCTGACCGCGGCCGCGGTCGTACTGGTGGCCGCCGCGGCGGCGGCACGCCGGCTCCGCTCGCGAGCCCGGCCCCAGGCGGCACCGACGGACAGCCCGGGCCGGCCGGCGGAGACGAATCTCGCCCTTCCTGTCCGAACATCAACCGCATCGACTCTGGAGACATCATGACGACCACTACCCTCGGCCTGATCACCAAGTCCCTGACCGAGGTCTTCCCGATCGACGCCGCGGACATCACTCCGGAGAAGCCCTTCGAGGATCTGGGCATGGACTCCTTGGCCCTGGTGGAGATGGCTCTGGTTCTGCAGGAGCAAACCGGCATCACCCTCAATGAGACGGAGATGCCCAGGACCGTGGGCGAGTTGGTCACCATGCTGGATGCCGCGCGGGCGAACGGCGCCGTTCTGACCGCGGCGGACAAGGCGTGACGCGGACGGCCGTGACCGGCCTGGGCGTCGTCAGTCCCGCGGGTCTTGATCTTGAGAGCACCTGGCAGACACTGCTGCGGGGCGTCTCCACCTCCTCCCGGGACGAAGAACTGGCCGGGATGCCGGTGGACATCTCCTGCAAGGTGCCCGACTTCGATCCCCGCAAGCTGGTGCGGGCCTCCGGGTGGCGGTTGGACCGTTTCTCCGCGATGGCGGTCGTGGCGGCTCGGCAGGCTCTGGCCGACGCCGCGTTGGATCACCGGGAGTGGGAGCCGGCTCGGGTGGGCGTCGTGATCGGCACGGGGGCCACCAGTCTGGAACGCGTGGTGCCCGAGCTCCGTAAACTCTACGAGTCCAGCCCCTTGGACGTCTCCCCGCTGACCATCCCCCGTAGCGTGCCGAACATGTCGGCCGCGGAGATCGCCCTCGATGTCGGTGCCACCGGACCCAATTTCTCGGTGTCCACAGCATGCGCGTCCGGTGGCACGGCGATCGGTGTAGCGCGGGACCTGCTGCGCTCCGGGACGTGCGACATCGTCGTGACCGGCGGCGCCGAAAGCGCGCGGTTCCCGGCGTCCGCTGCCGCCTTTCATCGCATGGGCGCCCTCTCCAGGCGCACCGATGACCCTGCTCGCGCCGGCCGCCCCTTCGACTCCGCCCGTGACGGGTTCGTCCTGTCGGAAGGCGCGGCCGTCCTCGTGCTCGAACGCGCCGAACACGCCCGAGCGCGGGGGGTTCGGCCCCGCGCCTACCTGGACGGCTATGCCGCGTCATGCGATGCCGTGCACTACGCCGCCCCGGATCCGCACGGCAAGGGCGCTGCCGCCGCGCTGGGCGCGGCCATCACCGACGCCGGCCTGACCCCCGGCGACATCGCGCACGTCAACGCGCACGGCACCGCCACCCGCCTCAACGACCTCGCCGAGGCCCGCGCGCTGCGCACGGTCTTCCGTACGCCGCCGCCGGTCACATCGCTGAAGGGGGCGATCGGCCATGCCATGGGAGGAGCCGGTGCCATCGAGGCGGCCATCACTGTCATGACCGTGCAGCGCGGCCTGATCCCGCCCACCGCAAACCACGAGGACACCGACATCGACATCGACCTGGACGTCGTCGCCAAGACGCCCCGCGCCGTCTCCGTCGGGGCAGCGGTCAGCGCGTCGTACGGCTTCGGCGGGCAGAACGCGGTGCTGGTCCTCACCGGCTGCTGAGCGGTACGCCACTGCGGGCCCGGGCGGCCGCGCGGACCTCCTCGACCGTACGGTCTCCCGCGGCGGGCCCGCCGCCTACTCCCGGGTCTGCTCTCCGCGTGCGGCACACGCGCCGCCCTCCCGCCGGGCGAGCACATCGCCCCGTGGCCACAGCCGGTTCAGGCCGGGGCGAAGACCAGAGCGGCGTTCTGTCCGCCGAAGCCGAACGAGGTGGACAGGGCCGGGGCGGCGTCGACGTCGCGCGGCCGCGCGGTGACCACGTCGAGTTCCCGGCCCGGGTCCTGAAGCGTGAGGTTGGCGGTGGGCGGCACCCGCTGATGTTGCAGGGCCAGGACCGTGCACACCGCCTCGATCGCCCCGGCCGCGCCCAGCGCGTGACCGATGATGCTCTTGATCGCCGTCACCGCGGGCGGAGCGCCCCGGAAGACGCGCAGCAACATCAGGGCCTCGGCCGTGTCCCCGAGTCGTGTCGCGGTCCCATGGGCGTTGACGTGCCCGATGTCGCCGGGCGCGCATCCGGCGTCGGCCAGAGCCCGGCGGACGGCCCGCTCCGCGCCGGCCCCCTCGGGATGCGGTGCGGTGGCATGGTGGGCATCGGCCGAAGCCCCGTATCCACGCAGCCAGGCGCGGGGCGAGGCGCCGCGGGCGCGTGCGTGTTCGGCGCGCTCCAGGACAAGGACGGCCGCTCCCTCGCCGAGGACGAAGCCGTCCCGGTCGCGGTCGAAGGGGCGGCACGCGTGTGCGGGCCGGTCGACGCGGGTGGACAGGGCGCGCATCTGTGCGAAGCAGGTGGCGGTCATGGCGGAGCCGGCCTCGCAGCCGCCGGCCAGGACGACGTCGCAGGCGCCGCTGAGGAGCAGGTCACGGGCGGTTCCCAGGGCGGTGCTGCCCGAGGCGCAGGCGCTGGAGACGGTGAAGTTGGGGCCTTGGGCGCCCAGGTCGAGAGCGACTTCTCCGGCCGCCGTGCTCGGCACGCTGCGGGGCAGGGCGAGCGGGGACACCCGCCGTGGCCGGCCCTGGTCGAGCCGGGTGAACTCCTGCGTGTAGGTGCGCAGGCTGTTGGAGCCGACCCCGAGGACCACCCCCGTACGCTCCGGGTCCCAGCGGTCGTGGCGCAGTCCCGCGTCGGCGGCCGCACGCCGGGCGGCGACGATGCCGAGGTGGGCGAAGCGGTCCAGGCGGCGGGCAAGCCGGTTCCCCAGTTCCACCACCGGGTCGAAGTCCTCGACGCGGCAGGCCATGTCGACCGGCAGACCGGCGAGTTCCGGGTCGGTGCGGGCCATGGACCGCCCGGCGGCAATCGACTTCCAGAAGGTCCCCGGGTCGTTGCCGGCCGGTGTGATCAGCCCGAGACCGGTGACGGCCACTGCGTCGCGCTGTGGCATGAGTTCCTCCGGTGTGCGTGTCGTCGTCGATCGGCACTGTGTCTGCGTGGCCGCGCAGCGCGTCGGAGGGTCCCGTCTCTCCGGTCGCCGGTCCACGCGCCCACGCGCTGCCGCGGCGGTCCGAGGCGGGAGCCGTCACGCGGGGGCGCTTCGGAGGGCGTCGGCGACCTGGGCCACGGTGTGGGCGGGGGTGAGCCCGGCCAGCTGGTCGTCCAGGCCCGCCCCGGTGCGTTCCTCCAGGACCACCGCCAGCTCCATGAGAGCCAGCGAGTCCAGTCCCAGGGTCTCCAGAGTGCTCGTCGGCTGCGCTTTCCCCGCCGGGAGAGCGAAGTACTCCTGCAACAGGACCACCAGCCCGTCCGTGTCGATCGGATGCAGCCGGTCGGTTTCCTCGCTCATGCTCGTCTCCAGGGCTTCGGCATGCTCATCTCGCGCAGTCCCCGTGACCAACACCAGCACCTGTCCGCTGGTTACTGGGCCAGACGGACGACGGCGCCGCGCCGCGCTCGCGGAGGCCGCAGCGGCGCGCCGAACACGCCCGGCAGCCCTTGCGCGCGTCTTGGCCCGCATGCGCTAGAAGGGTCTACGCCGCCTGTTCCCCCCCGTCGGAGAAATCCATGAAGCCACCTGTCCCCGACCGGGACGTCCGCCTCCTCTCGGATCTGGAGCCCACCGTCGCCTCAGCGCTCGACGCGCATCTGGAGGCCGCGGACGACTGGTACCCGCACCAGTACGTCCCCTTCGGGCAGGGCCGGAACTTCGAAGGGGTCTACGCCGGTGAGCCGTGGCACGACGGCCAGCGACAACTCGCCCCCGCCGTACAGGCCGGCCTGATCCACAACCTGCTCAGCGAGGACAACCTCCCCAGCTACCACCGCGTCATCGCCGACCTGTTCAGCCGTGACGGCGCCTGGGGCACCTGGGTGAACCGCTGGACCGTCGAAGAAGGCCGACACGGCATGGCCCTGCGGGACTATCTGATCGTCACCCGCGCCACCGACCCCGTCGCACTGGAAGACGCACGCTCGGCCCACGTCCAGAGCGGGTACGACATCGACTACCGCGACGACGTCCTCGCCTCCCTCATCTACGTCACCCTTCAGGAACTCGCGACCCGCGTCTCCTACCGCAACATGCGGGTCATGTGCGGTGAACCCGGATGTGAAGCCCTCCTGCGGCGCATCTCCCAGGACGAGAACCGGCACATGATCTTCTACCGCACCGTCCTCGACGCCGCCTCCCACATCGTCCCGGACCGCTTCCTCGCCGCCCTCGCCCACGTCATCGAAACCTTCCGGGTCCCGGGACACAGCGCGCCCGGGTACGCCCGCATGGCCCGCGTCATGGCAGGCGCCGGCATCTACTCACCGACCGTCCACCACCAAGAGGTCCTACGCCCCCTTCTGCGCCGCCTCCGCGTGTTCGACCGGACCGGGCTGAACACGGAGGGCGAACAGGCCCTCGAACGGCTCTCCGGCCTGATGCGGGACTCCGCCCGGCGAGCCCACCGCTTCGCCCATCGGGAAGCCGCGGAACCGGGTGCGGCGAGGGACCGGCGGATGGGCGTAGTACCAGCCAGCGGACCACGCGTGTAGTCCCGCATCCGCCACCGAGATCCACCCGCGAGAACCGGCCCGCCACACAGGCGAAAACCGACTCCAACTCGCCGGCCCGCAGGTCAGCTTCGCCTACCTCCACCATGCCTGGAACAACGAGTCGACCAGCTCAGGCAACGATTTCTGACTGGAATCCGCTGAACGGTGCCTCCTGGGACGCTGACGCGGTCCGGGGCGCTCTGCAGCCACTCGGACACGGCCGGCCGCACCGAGAACTGCCAGATCGGGGTCTTCGCCGCGTATGCCCCTGGCCATGCTCACCCACGCGTTCCTGGCCGCTGTCGCAGCGCAAACCACTGAAAGGGGGGGGCCGTAGAAACGACTCCAGCAGCATCATCCACTTCACCGTGGCAGAAGTCCGCCGACTCATGGACGCTCTGCTGCCCCGCCCGACACCCCGCCTCCAACCTGTTGCACATGTCCTGAAACGGTGCCTTTGGCGCAGACGACACCAAGCCACAGCCCGCCGCTGCCACTACCGAAGAAGAACCAGCTCAGGCAACGATTTCTGGACTGGAGTACTAGTGGTACTTCGTGAGGTTCTGGGTCTGCTCTTGGTGAGGGGGCGGCCGCAGGTGGTGCAGGCGCCGGTCCAGTACCTGAGCAGGTACCAGGCCGGACCTGGTCCTGGCCGACAAGGCGCGCTCCTCCCGCGCGATCCGCGGGCACTTGCGCGCGAGGCCGTCTCGCCGACGAGGAGCGCGCAGGCGGGCCATGACGTCGACGAAGGCGGGTGCGTCATCCACCCACCTGGCCTCGGTGAGAATGCACGCCAGAGGCCGGCAGCGGGCATCGGCCGCGAGGGGGGTCTTCGTGGTCAGCGGCGCCGTTGACAGCCCACACCGCAGCCGGGTGCAGACGCCCCGCCAGTTGCCGTACCTCTCCGGCGGGCGGACCCACTGCGTGCCGGTCTGGAACTTTTGGGCGATGGCTTCGATCACCCCGTGATGGTCCCGTCGGCGGCCACCCCGCTTCGACGTCCGGACCGGGAGTCAGGGCTCAATTCGGGCCCACTACACAGCAGTCGATGGAGCACCCGGACCAACGATGACCTATCTCGGCTACAGCTACGGCTCCGAGCCATGTACGCCGCGGCCCACCCCGACAAGGTCCGCGCGATCGTGCTGGACGGAGCCGTCTCGCCGGATCTGACGGCGAGCGAGTTCCGCCTCTCTTCCTTCACCGGACTGCAGGCACGGTTCGGCGACTTCGCCGCACTCTGCGCGAAATCGCCCGACTGTGTCCTCGGCCCGACCCCGCGGCTGCGCACGACCGCCTGCACGAGATCGTCCAGCCGCTCGTCGAGACGCCGGCACCGACCACCGGCGGCCGGGACCTGAGCGTCTGGGACGTCTACCTCGGCATCAGCGGTGGACTGTACTCCGAGGCGAAATGGCCCGATGTCATCTCCGCCCTGACCGCGCTCCAAGCGGGCGACACCGACCTGATGCTCGCCCTGCGCGACGCCTTCTACGCCCGCACAGCGGACGGCGCCTACGGCCACGACTTCGACACGAACATCGCTGTGCGCCGCATGGACTCACCCCGGACGCCAGAACAGCAGACCGCGCCCGCACGCAAGATCGGGGAGGCCGCCCCGATGTTCGACATCAGCGTGCTCATTACAGGCACTCACCACAGCGAATGCGAGGCGTGGCCGGCGCCGCCGACACGCGATGAGCCCTGGCTCTCCGATGTCGAAGGCATCCCCGAGACGCTCGTCGTATCGGTCACCGGCGATCCTGTGACGCCGCACAAAGGCGGCATCACGATGGCGGAAGCTCTCGGCGGAAGTCTGCTCTCAGTCGACGGCAGGCAGCACGGCGCCTACCTCCTCGGCGGCAGCAAGTGCGTCGACGACGCGGTCAACGCATACCTCCTCGACCGCAAAACCCCGCCCACCGGCGCCCGTTGCAGCCTGTGACCCGCTCGACTCCGGCGTAGCCGCCCCGGCCGGTGCCGGTGACGATCACCTCGCCACGCTCCTGCCGCCGGCCGCCCCTCTTGGGGGCCCGGTCCGGGAGTGACTGTCTAGTGGTGCGCGTGCCCCCCGGCGCCATCCCGCGACGCCGCCCCGGACTCCGTCGCCGCCTCCGGCTTCCCCGGCGCCTCAGCCTTCGACGGCTCCCCAGAAGACTTCGCCGCACCGCCCGCGCGATGATGCGGCTCATAGTCCGGAATCGTCCCGTCCGCCTTCTTCACCAGGAACAGCCCCGCCATGCCCATGTCCGAATGGCTCTGCACATGGCAGTGGTACATCCAGGCCCCGGCGCCCACGCCCTCCCCCGCCACCACCTGGAAGCCGAAGGAGTCTCCCGGGCCCGTGATCTTGTCGTCCAGGATCTGGCTCGGGTCGTCGGGGCCGGTCAGCATGCCCGTGCGGTTGTCCGCCCAGCGGTGACCGTGCACGTGGAACGTGTGGTAGTACTCGCCGTGCGTGATCGACACGAACTCGACGCGATCGCCCACCGTGGCCTCGAAGTTGGGGCTGTCGTGGCCGGATCTGTTGTTGATCGTCATGTCGTTGAAGACGATCGTGAAGGTCTTGTCCGGCAGCAGATCGCCCTTGCGGCGCACGATCAGCGGACCGTAGAGCCCCTTCCGCACACCACCCGTGCCGTGGTCCGTACCCACCACGTGGTCGTGGTAGTGCCAGTAGCCCGCCGTGCCGGGCCGCCACGTGCCGTCCTTGCGGCGCCCCGGCGCATGGGTGCGCCAGGTGTAGGTGCGTCTGCCGCCCGGCTCGACGTCGCTCCTGGTGTGCTTGGTGCCGTCGCTGGATATCTCGTAGTCCATGCCGTGGACGTGCAGGCTGGCGGCCACGTCCATGGTGTTCTCGAACTCGATGTGCAGGGTGTCGCCTTCGTTCAGCTCGATGAGCGGGCCCGGGATGGTCGCCTTGCCCTTCTCCAGGCCGTAGCCCATCTGCCCGTCGGGGAGCTTCTCGGCGTACATCTTGATGCGCTTCACCTCACCGCCCGCCGGCGCGGTCCTCGGCGGCGCCTCGGCGGGCACGGCGTCCGGCGCGTTCGTGACCGACAACGATGTCACGCCCGCTGCCGCCGCCGCGCCGCCCGCGAGCACCCTCCGGTTGAAGCTCCGTCTGTCCATGCCGAACTCCCCACTGCCGTACGGAGACTGACGGGGCGCGGGATGCCCCGGACGGCCACACGGTATCGGCCGGGTATGCGTTTATCCACACGCAGGACAAAGTTCGGGCTATCACGGTGATACCTATTGGCGAGTTGCGGAAAGAGGTCTAGCTTCGTCGGCGCTGTTCCTGTGACCGACGAGGGGTGGGTGTACTCATGCGGCGCACACCGCATCAAGGGCCCTTGACCGTACGAGGGTTGAGCAGAGCACGACGCAGACCGAACCGCTCACGCCGGGCCTGGACAGCCGCGCTGCTCTCCGGAGCCCTGGTCACCGGGGCGCTCTCGGCCCAGGCCGCCTCCGCGCGGCCGTACCCGGAACCACCGTTGACAACGATGTCCCTTCCCTCGCCGCCCGGCGGCGCCAACGTCAAGGTCCTCGTCTTCCACGGCTCGGCGGCGGGCGGCGACGAGTCCCCGGTGGTCAACGCCGGCATCGAGGCGATCGAGGAGATCGGCCAGTCGGGCCCGGCCGCCCAGAGGTTCAAGATCGTGGCGACGGACGACCCGGCCGTCTTCACGAACGAGCGCAAGCTCGGCACGTTCAACGCGGTCGCCTTCCTGACCGGCGGCGGCGACGTCCTCGACCCCGAGCAGGAAGCGGGCCTGGAGGCGTACATGGAGGCCGGCGGCGGCTTCCTCGGCATCCATGACGCGGCCCGCGCCGAGCCGTACTCGACCTGGTTCACCGGCCTGATCGGCGCCCGTCCGGCCGACGCGAGCCCGGCGAACGTCCAGCGGGCGACCGTCGAGGTCGGCGACCGCGGGCACCCGGCGACCAAGAGTCTGCCGCTCCAGTGGAAGCGGTCCGACCGGTGGCCGAACTGGACGAAGAACCCCTCGGGCGACGTGCACACGGTCGCTCGCGTGCGGGAGTCGACGTACCAGCCGGGCGCCGGCAAGAACGGCTGGGACCACCCGGTGTCGTGGTGCCGCGACTACGACGGCGGACGCTCCTTCTACACCGGCATGGGCGGCACGGTCTCCTCGTACGACGAAGTGGACTTCCGCGGTCATCTGCGCGGCGCCCTGCTGTGGACGACCCGCATCGCGCGCGCCGACTGCAAGGCGACGATCGACGCCAACTACAAGGCGGAGCGCCTCACGCAGGCCAACCAGCCGGGCCGCAACGACCAGATCGGCGAGCCGCACGGCCTGGTCACCGCCCCCGACGGGCGGGTCCTCTACATCGGCCGCGGCGGCGCCGACTCCTCCCAGCCGGTGGTCACCGACTGGAACGACCCGGACATCGGCAAGGGCAAGGGCGAGATCCACGTCTACGACCCGAGGACCAAGAAGGTGACGCTCGCGGGCGCCCTGTCGGTCTTCGGCAACAAGGGCGGCGGCGACGAGCTGATCAAGGTGGAGGAGGGCCTGCTCGGCATCGAGATCGATCCGCAGTTCGAGCAGAACGGGTGGGTGTACCTGCACTACACACCCCACGCGAGGATCAACCGCGAGACGCACATGGCCGAGCGGTACGTCTCCCGCTTCACGCTCGACCGGGCCACGAACAAGCTGGACAGGGGCAGCGAGAAGGTGTTGCTCAAGTGGCCGGTGCAGATCCACAGCTGCTGCCACTCGGGCGGCGGGATGGCCTGGGACTCCAAGGGCAACCTGTACATCGCGACCGGTGACAACAACTCCTCGCGGTTCACGGACGGTTACTCGGGCAACAACCCCGAGCCGGACTTCAAGGGCGTCTCCTTCGCCGACGCGCGCCGCACGGCCGGCAACACCAACAACCTCAACGGCAAGATCCTGCGCATCCACCCGGAACCCGACGGGACGTACACCCTCCCCGCAGGGAACCTCTTCACCGGCAAGGAGCAGGACGAGGGCGGCGGCAAGACGCGCGGCGAGATCTATGTGATGGGCGTCAGGAACCCGGCGCGCATCTCCATCGACAAGAAGACCGACACGCTGTACGCGGGATGGGTCGGCCCGGACGCGTCCGGGCCGTCGACGACGTGGGGCCCGGCGAAGTACGACACGTTCGCCGCGATCACGCACGCCTCCAACCGCGGCTGGCCGTACTGCATGGGCAACAACCAGCCCTACCGGGACCGCAACCTGCCGGACCCGTCGAAGCCGCTCGGCTGGTACGACTGCGCCAACCTGAAGAACGAGTCGCCCAACAACGACGGCCTGGTGAACATCCCCCCGGCCGAGCCGAACAACATCTGGTACTCGCCGCAGGGCGGCGGCATCGACTACCCGCGCGACGCGAACGGCGTGCCGAGCTACCGGACGGAGGAGCAGAAGCAGCTTCTGCCCTGGCTCAAGGGCGGCGGCCAGGCCACGATGAACGGTCCGGTGTACCGCCATGACGCGGCGAGCGCGAGCGCCGACGCGTGGCCTTCGTACTGGGACGGCAAGTGGTTCGTCGGCGACTTCTACGACGGCGACCAGCCGCGGCACGCGGTGCTCACCGACCCGAAGACGGTCGGCGACGGCGGTCTGCCGGTGCACGCCGAATCGCTGAAGAAGATCATCCCGGTCGGCAACGACGGCATCAGGAACCTCATGGACTGGAAGTTCGCGCCGGACGGCTCCCTGTACGTCCTGGACTACGGCCGCGGCTTCTTCACCTCGGACTCCAAGTCCGCGCTGTGGCGCGTGACCTACAAGGGCGGCGGGCCGACCCCGGCCGCCGGTGATCTGGCGAGGAGGGCGGGATGAGGCGTTCCCCGACGGCACGGACCGGACGGACCGTACGGAAGCGAAGACTGTGCACAGCGCTGCTCGCGTCGCTGCTCATGGTGCTCGGCCTGACGTCGACGGCGGCCACGGCACGCGGCGACGACACCGGGATCGCGGCGGCCCAGACCCTGACCTGGACGGCCGACAACGACATCAACAAGTACAGGTCGGCGCCGACCACGGCGGTGGCGGGACCGACGACGATCGTCTTCGAGAACAGTGAGGCGACCGGCAACACGACGGGCATGCCGCACACGCTGACGTTCGACGTCTCCGACCCGGAGTACAACAACGACGTCCCGTTGAACATCCTGGCCAACCCCAACGACGACCAGGGCGGCAGGCACACCGCCGAGGTCACGCTCACCCCCGGCCGCTACCGCTACTACTGCACGATCCCGGGCCACGGCGCGATGCAGGGCATCCTGGTGGTGACCGAGGGCGGCGGCGAGGACACCACGGCTCCGCAGACGTCGGCGAAGGTGGAGGGGCAGACCAACGCCGACGGCGCGTACGTCGGTTCGGCCTCGGTGGCGGTGAGCGCGACCGACGAGGGTTCGGGCGTCGACCGGATCGAGTACGCGGTCGGTGCGTCGGGCGCCTGGCAGCCGTACACCGCGCCCGTGGTCGTGAACCAGGTCGGCACCCACAAGATCCGCTACCGGGCCTTCGACAAGGCGGGCAACGTGGCGGCGGAGAAGGCGGTCGACTTCACGGTCGTCGCGCCGTCCACCGACGACAAGACGCCTCCGGAGACGTCGGCCACGGTGTCCGGCGAGAAGAACGACCAGGGGCAGTACGTCGCGATGGCCACGGTCACGGTGACGGCGTCCGACACCGGCTCCGGCGTCAACAGCATCGAGTACGCGATCGGTGACGGCGGCGCCTGGAAGGCGTACACCGCCCCGGTCATGGTCCACGAGACGGGCACCCACAAGGTCCGCTACCGCGCCGCCGACAAGGCGGGGAACCAGGCGGCCGAGAAGTCCGTGGAGTTCACCGTGGTCGCGCCTCCGGCCGAGGACAGGACGCCTCCGGAGACGTCGGCGAAGGTCGAGGGCGAGAAGGACTCGGACGGCGCCTACCTCGGCAGGGCGAAGGTGACGGTCACCGCGAGCGACGCCGGTTCGGGGGTGGCGAGGACCGAGTACTCCTTGGACGGCGGCCCGTATCTGGCGTACGAGGCGCCGGTCGTCGTCGATCGCGTGGGGCGGCACAGCGTGACGTACCGGGCGAGCGACAAGGCGGGCAACACGGCGGAGGCCAAGACGGTCTCCTTCACCGTCTCCGAGGGTGGCGGTGTCCCGGCGCCCAACTGCCCGGAGTTCGACGAGCGGGTGACGGTGATCGTGGGCACGGTCGACACGGGCGTCCCCAACCGTGTCACGAACAACCGCTGCCGCATCGGCGAGCTGATCGAGGACGAGAAGGAGTGGACCTCGCACGCGCTCTTCCTGAAGCACGTCAAGAGCGTGGCGGACAAGCTCCTGCGGGCGGGCGAGATCGACCAGCGCGAGTACAACAAGATCAATCGCGCCGCCAAGCAGTCCGGCATCGGCAAGCCGGGCGAGACGGACGGCTACCGGAAGATCTTCGACGGCACGAGGGAGTCCTTCGCCCGATGGGAGCAGGTGGGCGGCGGCAGGTTCGGGCTCAACGCCGACGGCACCCTCACCAGCTCCACCACGGTCCAGGGCATGGGCATGCTCTGGTTCCCGGAGCGGAAGTACGGCGACTTCTCGCTGAAGCTCCAGTGGCGGGACGACGCGCCGGGCAACAGCCACACCAACTCCGGTGTCTTCGTGCGCTTCCCGCAGGTCCACGACCATCCGGAGGAGTCTCGTCCGGAGTGGGTCGCCATCAAGTACGGGCATGAGGTGCAGGTCCACGACCGGCCCGACGGCGACATGTACAAGACGGGGTCGATCTACGGCTTCGACCGGGTGGGCCTGGCCGGTGCCGGGGTCACTCCGAAGGGCACCTGGAACGACTACGAGATCCGCATGGTGGACCAGCACTACGCGGTCTACCGCAACGGCGTCCTGATCAACGAGTTCGACAACACCGGCGGCCAGGAGTTCACGCCGCCGCGCGCCGACGACCCGGGCACGGACGGGCGCCGTTACGCGTCCGGCTACCTCGGGCTCCAGGTCCACGGCGTGACGGACGTGGTGTCGTACCGCGACATCCGGATCAAGGAGCTGTAGCCGAGCCCTTGCCGTTCCGCGTCGGCGCCCTCGCCCCCGCACGGGGCGGGGGCGCCGTCGCGCGCGGTGGGTGCCGGTGAGGGGCCTAGTCGTCGGTGTCCGTGGCCGCCAGCACCGACACGCGGGGTCACTCCTCGTGCTTCGCGCGGCTCGGCTGGACGCGTTTCGGCTCGCCCGGCATCTTCGGGTACTCCGGGGGGTAGGGCAGGTCGCCGAGGCCGTGGTCGTGCTCGTCCTTGGTGGCGAGTTCGAGGAGGGCTTCGAGGGAGTGGGCCCGCTCCTCCATGCCCGCGTGGAGGTCTCCGACCTCGGCGAAGCGGCCCGGCATGGTGGCGAGGTCGAAGTCCTCGGGGCGGGCGTCCTCGACCTCGTCCCACCGCAGGGGAGCCGAGACGGGTGCGTGCGGGCGGGCCCGTACCGAGTAGGCGGAGGCGATGGTGCGGTCGCGGGCGGTCTGGTTGTAGTCGACGAAGATCCGTTCGCCGCGCTCCTCCTTCCACCACGCCGTGGTGACCTGGTCCGGCATGCGCCGCTCCAGCTCGCGCCCGCAGGCGATCGCGGCCCGCCGCACCTGCGTGAAGGTCCAGCGCGGTTCGATGGGCACGAAGACGTGCAGGCCGCGCCCGCCGGAGGTCTTGGGCCAGCCGACCAGGCCGCCGAACTCGTCGAGCACGGCCCGGAGTTCGTGGGCGGCCCGCACCGCGTCCGTGTAGTCCGTGCCGGGCTGCGGGTCGAGGTCGATGCGGAGTTCGTCGGGGTGGTCGATGTCGTCGCGGCGTACCGGCCAGGGGTGGAAGGTGAGCGTGTTGTACTGGGCCGCCCAGATGACGGCGGCCACCTCCGTGGGGCACATCTCGTCGGCGGTGCGGCCGCTGGGGAAGGTGATGGTGGCGGTGGGAATCCAGTCGGGGTGGTTCTTCGGCGCCCGCTTCTGGTAGAAGAACTCCCCGGCCGCGCCGTCCGGATACCGCTGCAAGGTGGTGGGGCGGTTCCGGAGCGCGCGCAGGATGCCGGGGCCGACGGCCAGGAAGTACTGGGCGAGGTCCAGCTTGGTGTAGCCGCGCTCGGGAAAGACGACCCGGTCGGGGCTGGACAGGCGGACCGTCCGCTCCCCCGTGTCGATCTCCACGGCCGCGCTCTTGCCCTTGGTTTCACCCATGGAGCCACGCTAAGCGGGCCGGACACACGGCGCACACCGGGCGGTATGCCGTGAATCACCGCAGAATCGGAGTATGGATCTGCCGGTGATGCCGCCCGTGAAGCCCATGCTCGCCAAGCCCGTGGCGAAGATCCCGCCGGGCATGCAGTACGAGGCCAAGTGGGACGGCTTCCGTGCGATCGTCTTCCGCGACGGCGACGAGGTCGAGATCGGCAGCCGTACGGGCAAGCCCCTCACCCGCTACTTCCCCGAGCTGGCGACGGCGCTGCGGGAGCGGCTGCCGGCGCGCTGCGTGATGGACGGCGAGATCGTGATCGCCAGGGACGGGCGGCTGGACTTCGACGCCCTCACGGAGCGCATCCATCCGGCGGCCTCGCGCGTCGCGACGCTCGCCGAGCGCACGCCCGCCTCGTTCGTCGCCTTCGACCTGCTCGCCCTCGGGGACGAGCCGCTCACCGCGACGCGCATGACGGAACGCCGCGAGCGGCTGGTGACGGCACTGTCCGGGGTGACTCCGCCCGTCCATGTCGCTCCGGCGACGACCGACACGGAGGTGGCGCGACGCTGGTTCGAGCAGTTCGAGGGCGCGGGCCTGGACGGCGTCATCGCGAAGCCGCTGGATCTGCTCTACCGCCAGGACGAGCGTGTCATGTTCAAGGTCAAGCACGAGCGCACCGCGGACTGCGTGGTCGCGGGCTACCGCTTCCACAAGAGCGGCCCGATCGTCGGCTCCCTCCTCCTCGGCCTGTACGACGCCGGGGGCGCCCTCCAGCACGTCGGCGTCGCCGCGGCCTTCTCCATGAAGCGGCGGGCGGAGCTGATCGAGGAGCTGGAGCCGCTGCTGATGGCGTCCGCGGAGGGGCATCCGTGGGCCGCCTGGGCGGACGAGGCGGCGCACGAGACGGCGCGGCTGCCGGGCGCGCCGAGCCGCTGGTCCGGCAAGAAGGACCTGTCGTGGGTGCCGGTGCGCCCGGAGTGGGTCTGCGAAGTGGCGTACGACCACATGGAGAACGGGCGGCGCTTCCGCCACACGGCGCGGTTCCGCACGTGGCGGCCCGACCGGGACCCGTGGAGCTGCACGTATGCCCAGTTGGAGGAGCCGGTGCGGTACTCGCTCTCGGACGTTCTGGGGCCGCCGCCGGGCTGAGCGCCGCTCGCGGTGCGGCGCTGCCGGGAGGACAGCCGCGGCCACGCGCCGCACACTCGGAAGTGATGACCGGTTCGCCGCACCCAGGGGGTCGAGGCCGTGCACAGTGTGCCGCTCTGGCTATGGATGGTCTTCGTCGTCACCGTACTGGTGTCCTTGGCGGTCGACCTGCTCGCGCACCGGCATGCCCACGTCATCGGGTTCCGGGAAGCCGCCGCCTGGAGCGCGGTCTGGGTCGGACTGGCCATCGCCTTCGGCGCCCTCGTCTTCCTCGTGGTCGGGACGACCGCCGGAGTGGAGTACACCACCGCGTGGCTGCTGGAGAAGAGCCTGTCGGTCGACAACCTCTTCGTCTTCGCGCTGATCTTCGGCTACTTCCGGGTGCCGCGCGCCTATCAGCACCGGGTGCTGTTCTTCGGCGTGCTCGGCGCCCTGGTCTTCCGCGGCATCTTCCTGGCCGCGGGCGTGGCCGTGGTCAGCCGCTTCACGGCCGTGCTGTTCGTCTTCGCGCTCATCCTCTTCTACAGCACCTACAAGATCCTCAAAGAGGAGGAGGACAGTTTCGACCCGGGCAAGAGCATCGCCGTACGCCTGCTGCGCAAAGTGGTGCCCGTCCGCGACGAATACGCCGGCACGCACTTCTTCGTGAAAGAGGCCGGGAAACGCGTCGCCACCCCGCTCCTGGCCGTCGTCGCCGCGATCGAGGCCGCCGACCTCGTCTTCGCCGTGGACAGCGTGCCCGCGGTGCTGGCCGTCAGCAGCGACGCCTTCATCGTCTACACCAGCAACGCGTTCGCCATCCTCGGCCTGCGGGCCCTCTTCTTCATGCTCGCCGGGCTGCTCGACCGCTTCCACTACCTCAGCAAGGGCCTGGCCCTCATCCTGGCCTTCATCGGCGTCAAGCTCGTCCTCCAGGCCTCGCACAAGACGATCAGCAGCGCCGTCCCCGAGATTCCCTCGCTGATCAGCCTGGCCGTCATCTGCGTCGTGCTGGCCGTGTCCGTGGCCCTCAGCCTGCTGCGGCCTCAGCCGCCCCCGTAGCGCGATATGCCGGAAATGAACCGCAAAATAGTGTTAAAAAACACCAAGCAATAGTAAAGTGGTGCTATGAACGGCGAGCGGAAACACCGGACGAGCGCGTCGGGGCATGTCTGCGGCGCGTGCAAGCGACCTGTCGACACCGTGGTGGAGCGCCACAAGAGCCTCGGTGTCTATGTCCCCGTCTGGACGGCGGGGCCATGCCGCAACCCGGACTGCGCGGAGTACGTCCCGGAGGGCGCGTACATCGCCTGGACCCGCAGCGGCTGGGAGAGGAAGTCCGGCCGGGTGCGGCACTGACGCCGCCGACGGCAGGGACGGGGAGGTGGCCCGTGTCGCATGACTCCCGCTTTCACCTCGACCGTGACGGGCATTCGATCACGGTGTGTGTCGGTCGCGCACGGGACCCGGTCGAGGTACTGGTCGACGGCAAGGTCGTGGCCACCTGCCAGAAGCGCCGCCGCGGCGTCACGGCGCTGACGGCCGAGCTGCCGGGCGACGCGCCACGACCGTGCACTCTCCGGGTCGAGTGGGCCGCCGCGGCCGACGGCGGTCCCGTCTGCCACCTGGAGACGGAGGACGGCCGCACCCTCGTGCCCCGCGTCGCACCCACGTCTCCCCCGGGCCGGGCCCCGTCCCCGCCCCGCGGCCCCTTCCAGCGGCTGATGAGGTCCCTCCGGCGCTGACCACCACGGCAGCAGCAGTCGACACACCGCCCGCCACCGCAATCACGCCATTGTGTGAAGCCGCTCCCCCGTACCTTCCGCCCCACCGCCCGTGACCGTATGCTCCTGCGCCTGACACGTCAGTTACCGACGGTAAGGGGGCAGGGGCATGGGGCACAGTCGTGCCGAGGGAAGCACGCGGCGGGGGTTCGTCTCGGGGGCCGCCGCGGTCGGCGGGGCGGCCGCGCTGGGAGTGGGAGTGGCCGCGCGGCCCGCCGCCGCCGCACCGGGAGCACCGCGGGCGAAACAGTCGGTGGCCGTGCTCGGCGGTGGCGTCGCGGGGCTGACGGCCGCCCATGAACTGGCCGAGCGCGGCTTCGCCGTCACGGTCTACGAACGCCGGGCGCTCGGCGGCAAGGCCCGCAGCATGGACGTGCCGGACAGCGCCAAGGGCAACCGCAGACCGCTGCCCGGAGAGCACGGCTTCCGCTTCATCCCGGGGATCTACCACAACCTCCCGGACACCATGCGCCGCATCCCCTTCCCCGGGAACGCCAACGGGGTGTGGGACAACCTCGTCGCGCCGCGCGAGATGTCGTTCGCGCGCACCGGCCGCGAGGACCTGCGGATGCCGATCCCGTGGCCGGGCAATCAGCCGGAGCGGCTGAGCCTCGACGACATCGCCCGCGCGCTGACCGCGCTGCTCGACACGGCCTTCAACCTGCCGGCGCACGAGGTCGCGTACTTCGTGAACCGCGCCCTGGTCTTCCTCACCAGCTGCGACGAGCGCCGCGACGACGAGTGGGAGGCGACGCCGTGGTGGGACTTCGTGCGCGCCGAGAAGATGTCCAAGGACTACCAGCGCATCCTCGCGATCGGCGTCACCCGCAACATCGTGGCGACGAAGGCCGAGGAGGCGAGCACCCGCACGGTCGGCACCCTCGGCGAGGCCTTCGTCTTCAACGCGCTCGGCCAGGGCGCGGACGGCCCGCCGGACCGGCTTTTGAACGCCCCCACGAACGAGGCGTGGATCGATCCCTGGGTGAGTCATCTGAAGTCGCTCGGCGTCGAGTTCCGCGTCGGCTGGACGGTGCGCGAGCTGGCGTACGGCGGCGGGCGTGTCACCAAGACCGTCGTCGAGGACCCGGACGGTGTACGGCGTGACATCACCGCCGACCACTACGTGCAGGCCATGCCGGTGGAGCACGCGCGCAGGACGTGGAGCGCCGCGATGAAGGCGGCCGACCCGCAGCTGGCGCGCTGCGACAAGCTGCAGACGGACTGGATGACGGGCATCCAGTTCTATCTGACCGAGCGTCCGCCCCTCGTGAAGGGCCACTTCAACTGCATCGACTCGCCCTGGTCGCTGACCGGCATCGCACAGGCGGGCCACTGGCCGGAGCGCGACTTCCCGGCCGACTACGGCGACGGGGTGGCGGTCGAGTGCCTGTCGGTGGACATCTCCGAGTGGGACAAGCCGGGCATCCTGTACGGCAAGACGGCCAAGCAGTGCACCCGCGACGAGGTCGCCAAGGAGGTGTGGGCGCAGCTCAAGGCGGCGCTGAACGACACCGGCAAGACAGTGCTGAAGGACGGCAAACTGCACTCGTGGTTCCTTGACCCTGGCGTCGACGGCCTCGGTACACCCAACCCGACGAACGACGACGAACTCCTCATTCACCCGGTCGGCACACTCCACAACCGCCCCTCGGCCGCGACGAAGATCCCCAATCTCTTCCTCTCCGGCGACTACGTCTCCGTGGACATCGACCTCGCGACCATGGAGGGCGCCAACGCCTCGGCCCGCCAGGCGGTCAACGCGCTGCTGGCGCGGGTGGGTTCGGACCAGAAGCCGTGCACGGTGCGGCCGCTGTACCGCGCCCCGGCCGTGGAACTCGCCAAGCGCCACGACCGCACCCGCTACCGACTCGGCCTGCGCAACGCGCTCGATGTGGGCTGATCGCGGGGGTGTACGAGGTATGACGTATGCATGAGAAGACGGTGGACGCGGACGCGTGCGGGACTGGGGGCGGTGATGCTGGCCGCCCTGGCGGTCGGCTGCACGGTGGAGACCGACAAGAAGGAGCCGCCTGCGAGCGGCCCCGCAGGCGCCCCCGGCGGCGGCCCCGGGAGGAGTCCCGGGGGCGGTGTCGCGCTCGCCGTGAAGATCGACAACGTCCCACAGGCGCGTCCGCAGACGGGCCTGGACACCGCCGACGTCGTGTACGTCGAACAGGTGGAGGCGGGGCTGAGCCGCCTGATGGGCGTGTACGCGTCCCGGCTGCCGGCCGCGGTCGGGCCGGTCCGCAGCGCGCGCGAGACGGATCTCGAACTCCTGCGCCAGTTCGACACACCCGTGCTCGCGTTCTCCGGGGCGCAGTCGAAGCTGCTGCCGCTGATCGCGGGCGCGCCCCTGCGGGCCGTGCCGCCGGAGAAGGCGGCTGAGGACGCCTACTACCGGGACGACGCCAGGGCGGCGCCGCACGATCTCTTCGTACGCCCCGGCGCCCTGAAGGTGGTCCCGCAGGCGAGCGCCCTGGAGAGCACCGGGTTCCGGTTCGGCCCGCGGCCGGCCGGCGGCACACCGGAGACGCACCGGACGATCCGCTTCCCGTCGGCCCGCTTCGCGTTCGACTGGGTGGAGTACGAGGGCCGCTGGCGCATCACCATGGACGGCGAGCGGGCGCGGACCTCCGCGGGCAAGGAGCTGGCCGCGTCCACGGTCGTCGTGCAGTACACGAAGGTGCGGCCGTCCCAGTTCCACGACCGTTCGGGCAACGTCTCTCCGTTCACCGAGACCGTCGGCGAGGGCGGTGCGCGCGTCCTGCGGGACGGGCATGCCTATGAGGCGCGGTGGAAGCGCGCGTCGGCCGAGGACGGCACCCGCTTCACGACGCCCGACGGCAGGCCGCTGCCGTTCGCCAAGGGGCAGGTGTGGGTGGTGTACGCGCAGCCGTGACGGGCGCTCAGGACCGGGGCGCCGCCGGCGGCTGACCGGGGTCGCGCAGGCTCTCCGCGGCGTCCGCGACCCGCTGGGTCAGGTCGAGGAAGAGGCTCTGTTCGTCGGTGGTGAGCGGGGCGAGGAACACCTGGTTCATCCGGGCGGTGCGCACGGTCAGCCTGCGGTGCGTGGTCCTGCCCTCGTCGGTGAGGCGCAGCAGGTAGCGGCGGCCGTCCTGCGGGTCGCGGACCTTGTCGAGCAGCTCGCGGCGGATCAGCCGGCCGATGACCTCGGCGACGGTGGACCGGTCGAGGCCCACCCGCTCCCCCACGGTGCGCTGGTCGAGGCCGGGCTCGGCGACGAGGGCGTTGAGGACCGCGAACTGCGGTGAGGTGATCTCCTCGGAGACCATCGTGTTCCACAGCAGGTGGTGCGCCTGCTGGAGCCGCCGGGCCAGGTGCCCGGGATGGGTGGCGAGGTCCACCGCGGCCATGGGTTCCTCCGCTTCTCCGGTGCGCCGGCGCCGGACTTCCCGGCGCTTTTCGTCGGTGCACTGAACGATACCCGCTCCCGATTCCCTGTACTGCCTGCTCTTGCCAGGCAGTTGGGGCGACCCCTACCCTCGCAGAAATACTCAGTGCCCTGATTAACTGCTGTGCGTTGATCCGGGCCGGCAAGGGAGGGGGGACGGATGGACAAGGTGGTGGCCACGGCCGCCGAGGCGGTGGCCGACGTCCGGGACGGGGCGTCGCTCGCGGTCGGCGGCTTCGGCCTGAGCGGCGTGCCGAACGAGCTGATACGGGCGCTGCACGCGTCCGGGGCCTCGGACCTGCGCGTGGTGTCCAACAACTGCGGCGCGATGGACTCCGGCCTCGCGGTGCTCCTGTCGGCCGGGCGCATCGCCCGCGTGACCGGCTCATACATCGGCGCCAACAAGGAGTTCGCCCGGCAGTACCTGGGCGGCGAGCTGGAGGTCGAGATGATCCCGCAGGGCACGCTGGCCGAGCGGCTGCGGGCGGGCGGGGCCGGCATCCCGGCCTTCTACACCCCGGCCGGGGTCGGCACGCAGGTCGCCGAGGGCGGGCTGCCGTTGCGCTACGACGGGGAGGGCGGCGTCGCGCTCGCCTCGCCGCCCAAGGAGGTGCGCGAGTTCGACGGCATCCCCTACGTCCTGGAGCACGGCATCCGCACCGACTTCGCGCTGGTGCGGGCGGCCAGGGGCGACCGGCACGGCAACCTCGTCTTCCGCAGGTCCTCCCGGAACTTCAACCCGCTCGCGGCGATGGCGGGGCGCGTCACCGTCGCGGAGGTGGAGGAGCTGGTGGAACCCGGCGAGATCGACCCGGACGCGGTGCACCTGCCCGGCGTCTTCGTGCAGCGCGTGGTCGCGCTCACCCCGGACCAGGCGGCGGACAAGCGGATCGAGAAGCGGACGGTGAGCGGCTGATGCCCTGGACCCGCGAGCAGATGGCGGCCCGCGCCGCGCGCGAACTGCGCGACGGGCAGTACGTGAACCTGGGCATCGGCCTGCCCACGCTGATCCCGAACCACCTCCCGCCCGGCGTCGAAGTGGTCCTGGAGTCCGAGAACGGCATCCTCGGGGTGGGCCCCTACCCCGAGGAGGACGAGGTCGACCCCGACCTGATCAACGCGGGCAAGGAGACCGTGACCGTGCTGCCGGGCGCCTCCTTCTTCGACTCGGCGCTCTCCTTCGGGATGATCCGCGGCGGCCACATCGATGTGGCCGTGCTCGGCGCGATGCAGGTCTCCGCGCGCGGGGACCTCGCCAACTGGGCGGTCCCCGGCAAGATGATCACCGGCATCGGCGGGGCGATGGACCTGGTGCACGGCGCCCGTACCGTCATCGTCGTCATGACGCACACCGCCAAGGACGGCACCGCGAAGATCGTCGAGGAGTGCGGTCTGCCGCTGACGGGCAAGGGATGCGTCGACCGGGTCATCACCGACCTCTGCGTCCTCGATGTCACGGAACGCGGCCTGGAGCTGGCCGAGTTGGCGCCGGGGGGCACGGTGGAGGAGGTCGTCGCGCGGACCTCCGCCGAGATCCGCCCATCGGCGGGCTTCACGTCATGACCACGGGAACGCCGACCTCGACTCCGGAGACGCAGGACACCATGACCACGACCACCTCCTCCCCTTCCACGCCCTCCTCCCCCTCGGCCGCCTCCTCCCCCTCGCAGCCCGCCGCGCCGCTGCCCGACGGCCTCAGCCAGGACGCGGTGGACGCCGAAATCGCGAAGGCGCAGGCGGCGGCGCCGGGCGGCGGGCACCACCCGCCGCGCGACTACCCGCCCTACCGCAGCAGCCACTTCCGCCACCCGAAGCAACCGCTGGTCCCGCTGCGCGACCCCGAGGCGGTGGAGCTGACCGGCCCCGTGTTCGGCGTCACCGACGTCACGGCCCTGGACCGGGATCTGACGCGCCGGCACCAGGGCGAGCCGCTCGGCGAGCGCATCACCGTCACCGGGCGCGTCCTGGACCGCCGGGGGCGGCCCGTGCGCGGCCAGCTGGTCGAGCTGTGGCAGGCCAACGCATCCGGGCGGTACGCCCATCAGCTGGACCAGCACCCGGCACCCCTGGACCCGAACTTCACGGGCTTCGGCCGCTGCCTGACCGACGACGAGGGAACGTACTCCTTCACGACCATCAAGCCGGGCGCCTATCCGTGGCGCAACCACGTCAACGCCTGGCGTCCGGCGCACCTCCACTTCTCGCTCTTCGGCACGGCCTTCACCCAGCGCCTGGTCACCCAGATGTACTTCCCCGGGGACCCCCTCTTCCCGTACGACCCCGTGCTGCGCTCGGTGACCGACGAGTCCGCGCGGCGGCGCCTCGTCTGCGCCTACGACCACGCCCTGTCCGTCCCCGAGTGGTCGCTCGGCTACCGCTGGGACATCGTCCTGGACGGCCCGTCCGCGACCCTCTTCGAAGAAGGCGACCCCAGCTGATGTCCGCGTCCGCCGCCAACCCGCTCCCCACGCCCTCCCAGACCGTCGGGCCCTTCTACGGCTACGCGCTGCCCTTCCCGCGCGGCGGTGAGGTCGCGCCCGTGGGCCACCCGGACACCATCACGCTGCACGGATACGTGTACGACGGCGCGGGGCAGCCCGTCCCCGACGCCCTGGTCGAGACCTGGCAGCCCGCTCCTGACTGCTCGCGCGCGGGCGCCCCCGGATCGCTGCGGCACGACCCCGTGACGGGACGGACCGTCGGGCGCGACGGTGTCGCGTTCACCGGCTTCGGCCGGGTCCCGACCGACGCGGACGGCCACTGGGCGGTGCGGACGCTGCCGCCGGGCGGCGTCTCGTACATCTCGCTCGCCGTCTTCGCGCGCGGGCTGCTGCACCACCTCTACACGCGCGCGTACCTGGTGGAGGAGCCCGGGGACGCGCTGCTCGGCTCGCTGGACACCGACCGGCGCGCCACGCTGATCGCCCGGAGCGAGGCCCCGCGCACGTACCGCTTCGACATCCGGCTCCAAGGGGCGGACGAGACGGTCTTCCTGGAGTTCGCGTGAGCGGCCTGTTCTCTCCCGGATGGGCGGGTTCCGCCGCCGAGGAGGCGACCGGTGACCTCGCCTTCCTCCAGGCCCTGCTGGACGCCGAGGCGGCGCTGACCCGCGCCCAGGCCGCCGTGGGCCTCGCCCCCTCGGAAGCCGCCGCGGCGGTCACGCGGGCGGCCTCGGACGCGACCCGCTTCGACGCGCGCGGCATCGCCCTCCGCGCGCGGGAGGGCGGCAACCCGGTGATCCCCCTGGTGGCCGACCTCACGGCGGCGGTGCCCGCCGACGCGGCGCCCTACGTCCACCGGGGTGCGACGAGCCAGGACATCCTCGACACCGCGCTGATGCTGGTCGCCGCGCGCACGCTGGACCCGCTCCTCACGGACCTGTCCCGCACCGAACGCACCCTGGCCCGCCTCGCGTCGCAGCACCGGGACACAGTGCTGCCGGGCCGCACGCTGACACAGCACGCGGTGCCGACGACGTTCGGGCTGAAGGCCGCGGGGTGGCGCTCGCTGGTGCTCGACGCGCGGGACCGGGTCGCGGGGGCGCGGGCGGCGCTGCCCGTGCAACTGGGCGGGGCGGCCGGGACACTGGCGGCATTCCAGGCGTACGGGGGCGGGGAACCGGGCGTGCCCGGCGAGCGAGGCGGGCAAGGGCTCGTGGCGGCCTTCGCGCGGGAGCTGGCGCTCGTCGAGCCGCTGTTGCCCTGGCACACCCTGCGTACGCCCGTCGCCGACCTCGCGGCCGCCCTCGCCTTCACGGCCGGGGCCCTCGGCAAGGCCGCGGTGGACGTGACGACGCTCTCCCGGACGGAGATCGGCGAGCTCTCCGAGGGCTCCGGCGGGGGTTCGTCCGCCATGCCCCACAAGGCGAACCCGGTGCGCGCCACGCTCATCACCGCCGCTGCGCGCCGCGCGCCCGCCCTCGCGGCCACCCTCCTCGGTTC
Organism: Streptomyces huasconensis; assembly: GCF_021028635.1. Lineage (NCBI taxonomy): Bacteria > Bacillati > Actinomycetota > Actinomycetes > Kitasatosporales > Streptomycetaceae > Streptomyces > Streptomyces huasconensis. The sequence goes on along the minus strand of NZ_CP086119.1, from coordinate 7,252,325 downwards.
CCTCGCCGCCGAGGACGAACGGCCCGCGGGCGCCTGGCACGCCGAGTGGGAACCGCTGCGCGACCTGCTCCGCCTGGCCGGTGGCGCCGCCCGTGACGCGGCCGAGATGACCGAAGGGCTGCGCGTCCACCCCGACGTGATGCGCGAACACCTCGACCTGGCGGGCGGGTTGACCGTGTCCGAACGGCTCGTCGCCGTGTTCACCCCGCTGCTCGGCCGGGCCCGCGCGAAGCGGCTGCTGGGTGAGGCGGCACGGCGTACGCGCGTCGAGGGGCGCACGCTCGCGGAGGTCCTCGGGGAGATCCTGGCCGACTTCGGGGAGAGCCTGCCCGACGAGTCCGCCCCGGGGGAGGCTGCCCCGGAGGAGTCCGCCCCGGAGGAGTCCGCCCCGGAGGGGGTCGATCTCGCCGCCCTCGCCGCCCTCCGTGATCCCGTCCGCCTCTCCGAACTCACCGACCCCACCCGCTACACCGGCTCCGCCGGCACCCTCACCGACCGCGCCCTGGAGCGACGTTGACGACCCTCCCGAACGGCAGGCTGCCGCACCACACCACCGAGGGGCCGGACAGCGCTCCTGCGCTCCTCCTCGGCCCGTCCCTCGGCACGTCGACCGCCCTGTGGGACGCCGTCGCGCCGGAACTGGCCACCGCCCACCGGGTCGTGCGCTGGGATCTGCCCGGTCACGGCCGGTCCCCCGCAGGGCTGATCGGGCCCGGCGCCACGGTCGCCGATCTCGCCGGACTCGTCCTCGCACTCGCCGACACCCTCGGCATCGACCGCTTCGCGTACGCGGGTGTCTCGCTCGGCGGTGCCGTCGGACTGCATCTCGCGGCCCACCACCCGGAGCGCATGACGAGCCTCGCCGCCGTCTGCACGTCGCTGCACTTCGGCGGCGAAGAGCAGTGGCGCGAGCGGGCCGCGACCGTGCGCCGCGAGGGCCTGGCGGCGCTCGCGGAGTCGGCGCCGCGGCGCTGGTTCACGCCCGGGTTCACGGTTCCCGCCCTGGTGGCCGACCACGCGTACGCCGATCCGGGCGCGTACGCGGCGTGCTGCGACGCCCTGGCCGCGTACGACCTGCGGGACGGCGTGGCGTCGGTCGCCGCGCCCACGCTGGTGCTCGCCGGGCGCGAGGACCCGGCGACGCCGCCCGCCCACGCGCGGGAGATCGCCGACGCGGTGCCGGGCGCGTCCCTGGTGGAACTCGCGGGCGCCTCGCATCTGGCACCCGCGGAGCGCCCCACCGCCGTGAGCGCCGCGCTGCGCGCCCACTTCGCCGGCTCGACCGGGTCTCCGGGCCCGGTGGACGGCGGTGGGGCGGCCGTGCGCCGCGCGGTGCTCGGTGACGCGCACGTCGACCGCGCGCAGGCCGCCACCACGCCGTTCACCGCCCGCTTCCAGGACTTCATCTCCCGCTATGCGTGGGGGGAGATCTGGACCGACCCCACGCTCTCGCACCGCGAACGCAGCATGATCACGCTGACCGCGCTGGTGGCCCACGGTCATCTCGCGGAGCTGGCCCCGCATGTCCGCGCCGCCCGCCGCAACGGCCTCACGCCCGAGGAGATCGGCGCGGTCCTGCTCCAGACGGCGGTCTACTGCGGTGTACCGGCGGCCAACGCGGCGTTCGGGGTGGCTCAGCGGGTGCTGGCGGAGGAGGAGACGGCGACGGGACCCGAAGCACGGGACTGAGGCCCGGTCAGCGTGCCCCGTGGACAGGTCCGGGCGGCTGGGCGTCGGTGAGGAGCTTGCGGGCCGTCTCGCCCGCTTCGGCCGGGGTCCAGCGGGCCCCCTTGTCCGCGGTCGGTCCCGGGCGCCAGCCCTCCATGACGGTGATGCGGCCGGCCTCCGCCTCGAAGACGCGGCCGGTGACCCCGGCCGAGGCGGCGGAGCCGAGCCAGACGACGAGCGGTGACACGTTCTCCGGGGCCATCGCGTCGAAGGCCCCGTCCGCCGGGGCGGCCATGGTGTCGGCGAACGTCTGCTCGGTCATGCGGGTGCGGGCGGCGGGCGCGATGGCGTTCACACGTACTCCGTAGGCGGCCAGTTCGGCGGAGGCGACCATGGTGAGGCCGAGGATGCCGGCTTTGGCGGCGCTGTAGTTGCCCTGGCCGACGCTGCCGAGGAGACCCGCTCCCGAGCTGGTGTTGACCACGCACGCGTGCGGCACGCGCCCGGCCTTGGCCTCGGCCCGCCAGTGCGCCGCCGCGTGCTTCAGGGGGAGGAAGTGCCCCTTGAGGTGGACCCGCAGCACCGCGTCCCAGTCGTCCTCGTCGAGGTTGACCAGCATGCGGTCGCGCAGGAAGCCCGCGTTGTTGACGAGGGTGTCGAGGCGTCCGTACGTGTCGAGGGCGGTCCGCACCAGCGAGGCGGCGCCCTCGGGCGTCGCGATGTCACCGCCGTGCGCGACGGCGTCACCGCCTGCCGCGCGGATCTCCTCGACGACGGCACACGCCGGACCGTCGGCCCCTCCGGGTCCCCCTGGCTCGTCGGAGCCGTCCGGTGCCACGCCGAGGTCGTTGACGACGACGGAGGCGCCCTCGGCGGCGTACGCGCGCGCGTGGGCGCGGCCGAGCCCCCGGCCCGCGCCCGTGACGATCACGACGCGGCCCGCGCAGATTCCGGATGCGGCGGCTGAGGTCATGCGGCAGCTCCCTGTGGGTCGTTCAGTGGTTGACCGGGGCGGCTTCGAGGAAGGTGGGGCGTTCGCCGCCGCCGTGCAGGTGGAGGGCGGCGCCGCTGATGTAGCGGGCGCGGTCGGAGGCGAGGAAGACGCAGGCGTCGCCGACGTCCGCGGGGTCGGCGAGGCGGCCGAGCGGCACGGTGGCGGCGACCCGCGCGACGCCCTCGTCGTCGCCGTAGTGGAGGTGGGCGCTCTCGGTGCGGGCGAGGCCGAGGACGACCGTGTTGACGCGGACGGCCGGCGCCCATTCGACGGCCATGGTCCGCGCGAGGTTCTCCAGGCCGGCCTTGGCCGCTCCGTACGCCCCGCTGCCGGGTGAGGGCCGGGTTCCGCTGACGCTGCCGATCATCGTGATACTGCCGCCCGACCGCTGGGCGCGCATCACGTCGTACGCGGCGAGCGAGGCGTGGAGGGGAGCGAGGAGGTTCAGTTCGATGATCTTGGCCTGGCGGGCGGGCGCGGTCTCGGCGAGAAGACCGAAGGGGGTGCCGCCCGCGTTGTTCACCAGGGCGTCCACCGAGCCGTGGTCGGCGGCGACTTGGCGGAAGAAGGCGTGCGTGGCCTGGGCGTCGCGCAGGTCGAGCGGCCGGAACTGCGCCGTGGCGCCCGCCGCTTCGATGGGCACCTCGGGCGGCCTGCGGGCACAGATGACGACGCGGGCCCCTGCCGCGAGGAACCCGCGGGCGATGCCCGCGCCGACGCCGCGGGTGCCGCCGGTGACGACGGCCACCTGTCGGGTGTCAGTCATCGCTGCTACCTTCCAACTAACAAATGTTTGGTTGAGGGCGTGTGGTCGAAAGGTAGCCGATCCTCTGATGTCTGTCTCCACCTCCGTCCCGGAGTCCGCGCAGGGCGTGGCCGTCGTCACCGTCGACTACCCCCCTGTCAACGCCCTTCCTGTGCGCGGGTGGTACGACCTGGCGGACGCCGTGCGCACCGCCGGACGCGATCCCGCCACGCGCTGCGTGGTGCTGACCGCCGAGGGCCGGGGGTTCAACGCCGGCGTGGACATCAAGGAGATGCGGCGCGACAGGGGACACACCGCGCTGATCGGCGCCAACCGCGGCTGCCATGCGGCGTTCTCCGCGGTGTACGACTGCGAGGTGCCGGTCGTCGCCGCCGTGCAGGGCTTCTGCCTGGGGGGCGGGATAGGCCTGGTGGGGAACGCGGACGCGATCGTGGCGAGCGAGGACGCCACGTTCGGCCTGCCCGAGCTGGACCGGGGCGCGCTGGGGGCCGCCACCCACCTGGCCCGCCTGGTGCCGCAGCACCTCATGCGCGCGCTGTACTACACCTCGCGCACGGTGACGGCCGCCGAGCTGCACGCCCACGGCTCCGTGTGGCAGGTCGTGCCGCGGGCGGAACTGCGCGAAGCGGCCCTGGAGTTGGCGCGGGAGATCGCCCGCAAGGACGGCACCCTGCTGCGCTTCGCGAAGGCGTCCATCAACGGCATCGACCCGGTCGACGTGCACCGCAGCTACCGCTTCGAGCAGGGCTTCACCTTCGAGGCGAATCTCAGCGGCCTGGCCGACCGCATCCGTGAAGGCTTCGGGACGAGGCGAGAGGAAGGCGGGACATGAGCGACCGGCGGGGTCCGGACCACAGGGCCGGAAAGATCATGACGCCCGACGAGATCGTGGGGCGCCTGGAGAGCGGAATGACGCTCGGCATCGGCGGCTGGGGCTCGCGCCGCAAGCCGATGGCCCTGGTGCGCGCGCTGCTGCGGTCCGGCGTCACGGACCTGACCGTCGTCTCCTACGGCGGCCCGGACGTCGGTCTGCTTGCCGCCGCCGGCCGCATCCGCAAGCTGGTCACGGCGTTCACGACGCTCGACTCGATTCCGCTGGAGCCGCACTTCCGCGCGGCGCGCGAGCGGGGCGCCTTCGAGCTCGTCGAGCTGGACGAGGCGATGTTCATGCAGGGCCTCACCGCGGCCGCCCAGCGCCTGCCGTTCCTGCCGATCCGCGCGGGCCTGGGCTCCGACGTCCTGCGGGTCAACCCGCTGCTGCGTACGGTCACTTCGCCGTACGACGACAGGGAGGAGCTGGTCGCGGTGCCCGCCCTGCGGATGGACGCGGCGCTGGTGCACCTGAACCGCGCCGACCGGTTCGGCAACGCCCGCTATCTGGGCCCCGACCCCTACTTCGACGACCTGTTCTGCGAGGCCTCCGACACGGCGTACGTCTCCTGCGAGCAGGTCGTCGACGCCGGGCGGCCGGCCGAGCACGCGGCGCCGCAGTCCCTGCTGATCTCCCGGCACACGGTGACGGGCGTGGCCGAGACGCCCAAGGGCGCGCACTTCACGTCCTGCGTGCCCGACTACGGCCGCGACGAGCCCTTCCAGAAGGCGTACGCCGACGCCGCCGCGGACCCGGAGTCCTGGGCCGCCTTCCGCGCCCGCTTCCTCGCCGGCAGCGAGCGGGACTACCACCTGGCCGTCCAGGCCTGGCACAAGGAGCAGCGATGACCCGGGCCGCCGAGCGGACCGCCACCCGCGCCGAGTACTGCGTCGTCGCCTGCGCCGAGGCGTGGCGGGACAACGGCGAGATCCTCGCGTCCCCCATGGGCAGGATCCCGTCCATCGGCGCGCGCCTCGCCAAGCTGACCTTCTCCCCCGACCTGCTGCTGACGGACGGTGAGGCGCTGCTCATCGGTGACGTGCCCGCGCTCGGCGCCGCGTCGGGCGTGACCGAGGGCTGGCTGCCGTACCGCAAGCATCTGACGATGGTCCTGGGCGGGCGGCGGCACGTGATGATGGGCGCGAGCCAGATCGACCGGTTCGGGAACCAGAACATCTCGTGCATCGGCGACTGGGCGCGGCCCCGGCGTCAGCTGCTCGGCGTGCGCGGCGCCCCGGCCAACACCATCAACAACCCGGTGAGTTACTGGATCCCGAGGCATTCGACGCGCGTCTTCGTCGAGAAGGTCGACATGATCAGCGGCGTCGGGTACGACAGCGCGGCCGCCGCGGGGCCCTCCGCGACCCGCTTCCACGATCTGCGCCGCGTCGTCTCCGACCTCGGCGTCTTCGACTTCGCGACGCCCGATCACGCGATGCGGGCGGTGTCCCTGCATCCGGGGGTGACGCTTGCGCAGGTGCGGGAGGCCACGGGTTTCACGCTCGCCGCCGTACCGGACGGCGGTCTGCCGTACACCCGCGAGCCCACGGACGAGGAATTGCGGCTGATCCGCGAGGTGGTCGACCCGCGGGGCCTGCGCGAGCGCGAGGTGCGCGCGTGACGGCGGCGCCGCTGGTCCTCGAGACACCGCTGACGAAGCTGGTCGGGGTGCGGCACCCGATCGTGCAGACCGGCATGGGCTGGGTGGCGGGCCCCCGTCTGGTCTCGGCGACCGCGAACGCCGGGGCGCTCGGCATCCTGGCCTCCGCGACCATGACGGTCGAGCGGTTGCGGTCGGCGGTGCGCGAGGTGAAGTCCCGTACGGACGCGCCGTTCGGGGTCAATCTGCGGGCGGACGCGGGTGATGCGCGGGAGCGGGTCGCCGTCATCGTCGAGGAGGGCGTCCGGGTGGCGTCCTTCGCGCTGGCACCGTCCAGGGACTTGATCGCCGAACTCAAGGACGCGGGGGTGGTGGTGATGCCCTCGATCGGCGCGCGCCGGCATGCCGAGAAGGTCGCGGCGTGGGGCGCGGACGCGGTCGTCGTGCAGGGCGGCGAGGGCGGCGGTCACACGGGTGAGGTGGCCACGACGGTCCTGCTGCCGCAGGTCGTCGACGCGGTGGACATCCCGGTGGTCGCGGCGGGCGGGTTCTATGACGGCCGCGGTCTGGTCGCCGCGCTGGCCTATGGCGCGGCGGGCGTGGCCATGGGCACGCGTTTCCTGCTCACCTCGGACTCGACGGTGCCGGACGCGGTCAAGGCGCGCTATCTGTCGGCCTCCGTCAAGGACGTCATGGTCACCACGCGCGTGGACGGCCTCCCGCACCGGATGCTGCGCACGGAGCTGGTGGCCGGCCTGGAGAAGTCGGGCCGCCTCACCTCCCTGGCCCGGGCGGTCCGGCACGCGGCGGCGTTCCGCGAGCTGTCCGGGCTGAGCTGGAGCCGGCTGGCGCGTGACGGCCTGGCGATGAGGCGCGGCAGGGACCTGACATGGAGCCAGGTCCTGCTCGCGGCGAACACCCCGATGCTGCTCAAGTCGGCGATGGTAGACGGCCACCCCGACGCGGGGGTGATGGCATCGGGCCAGATAGCCGGGGTGATAGAGGACTTGCCGTCGTGCGCGGAGCTGGTGGAGCGGGTGATGGTGGAAGCGGGGGAGGTGATGGGGCGGTTGGGGGGTGGGGGTGATGGGCGGAGGGGGTGAGCCGGGGGGAGCGCAGCCCGGGCGGGCGAACGGGGCGGGTGAGCCGGGGGGCTCAGCAGCGGCGTTGAGGGTTCCGCAGAGCCCCCGCAGCAGAGTCACCGCCCAGGCAGTCCCCTACCCGGCGGCGTCACGCCCGCAGGCCCCCCGCAGCAGAGGGCGTCGCTAGCCCCGTACCAGTGGTAGGTGTGCGAGTGCTCGTTCCGCGAGGCCGTCGGCTCCGCAGGTTCTTGCCAGGGTCAGGCCGCGTTCCAGTTCCGGTACGGCATGTGCCGCGATGCCGTACTCCACGCGGGCCACCGCGTGTTCGTACGCGCAGGGTGACGCCTCCAGGTACGTGGCCGCCTGGCGGTAGAGGGCGATGGAGCGTGGGCCCGTGGCCAGGGCGGCCTCGCACCGCAGGGCCTCGCCGATCGCCGTGTCCGTGCCGAACCGCTCGGCCTGCATGCGGGCGTCGGCGACGAGGTCAGCGGCCCGTTTCGGGTTGTCGTGGGCCAAGGCGCGGGCGAGGTCGTACGCCCACGGTGCGAGCACCGTGTTGTACTGACCGCGCGCGGTCAACGCCTTCGCTGTCGCCTCCAGTTCGTTCAGCCCCTCCTCCGTGCGGCCGAGCGCGAGCAGCAGTCTGCCGCGTACGGACATGGCGTCGGGGACGTAGATCGTGGAGGCGGAGGGTGGTGCGAAGCCGTAGCGGTCGGCGATGGCGCCCGCCTCGCCGATGTGCCCGCGCGCCAGGAGCGTGTCGATGAGCATGCTGGCCGCCTCCCAGTGCATGGGCAGGCCCTTGCCGACGCGGTCGGCCAGGCGCAGGCTCTCGCGCAAGGAGTGCTCGGCGTCGATCAGCCGTCCGCGCCTGCGGTAGACGTAACCGAGGAAGGCGTGTGCGAGAGCGAGGTGACCGCCGCTCCAGCCCGCCGTCTCGTACACGCGCACGGCCTCGGTGAACAGGCTCTCCGCGCGGTCGAGCCGGTCCGAGAAGGCGTAGGAACCGCCGAGCATCAGGCGCAGCTCGAAGCTCCACTCCGTGTCGGTCCAGCCGAGCCCTGGCGCGAGGCGGCCGTTGACGAGGGCGCGGTCGCAGAGTTCGACGACCAGTTCGGCGTTCTCACCGCGGGTCATGGCGTCGAAGGCGCGCAGGATCAGCAGGGCGCGCTCGGAGTTGTCCCGGCCGGTCAGCGGGCCGGCGAGGTCGGCCAGACGCCGTGATCGGGCCGGTGAGTCCTCCTCGCCCGCGTGGATGCCCTCCCACATGTAGTGCACGGCCTGGAGGCGCAGCAGCGCGGGTCCCGGCTCGAGCCGTGCCGCCTCCTCGGCGATGGCCCGCAGGCCCTCCCCCAGCTGGTCGTTGTGGACGAGGGCCTGGGAGAGCCGGCAGACCGCGTCGACGCGCAGCTCCCGGTCGAGGCCCCGCATGGAGAGCGCCTCGCGGAGGTGACGGATGGTGGTGGAGGGCGAGGTGAGCAGCGTGGCGCAGCCCAGTTCGTAGAGCACGCGGGCGTGGATCTCGGGCAGCGGCGGCTCCTTCAGGGCCCGCTCCAGACAGCGGCGGGCCGCGTCGGGCGCGCCGACCGCGAGGTGTTCGGCCGCGGCCTGGCGCAGTTGCTCGACCATGTCGGGGTCGTCCTCGGGGTGCACCTCCAGGAGGTGCCGGGAGGCGTCCGCGGCGCTCCGGCCCTCCTGCGTGAGGACCGCGGCGGCCACGCCGTGCATGGCGGTGCGGGTGGCCGACGGGATCGAGCGGTAGACCGTGCTCTCGATCTGCGGGTGGACGAACTCCAGGCCGTCCTCGCCGCGGAGCAGGATGCGCGCGGTGCAGAGCTGTTCCGCGCAGCGTTCGGCGGCGGCGCGGGGCATCACGGCGAGCCGGGCGGCCATGTCCAGGGAGATGGCGGTGCCGAGGATGGCGGCGGCCCAGGCGAAGCGGGTGGCGTCGGTGCCGAGGTCTTCGAGACGGGCGATGAGGCCGCGGCCCTTGGCCGTGCGGTTGAGGGCGCGCAGGGCGTCCGCCGAGCTCTCCACCGGTTCGAGGTCGCTGTCCTGCACCTTGGCGAGCAGTTCGACCGTTTCGTAGGGGTTGCCGCCGGTGACCGCCCACACCTCGCGGCAGAACGGAGCGTCGGCGTGCTCGCCGAGTGTGGCGCGGGTCAGGCCCGCGGCGGCGTCCGGGGTGAGCGCGTGCAGCGTGGTGAAGGAGCGGGCCGACGCGGCGACCGATGCCAGGTGACGTGCGCTGTCCCCCTCGGCGTCGCTCGGCCGGTGGGCGATCACGACGAGCACGGACAGCTCGGCCAGGCGGCGGGCGAAGGCGGCCAGCCAGTGCAGCGTCTCCTGGTCGGCCCAGTGCGCGTCGTCGATGAGCAGGACGAGCGGCCATTTGAGCTGTGCCAGCCGGAAGACGACTTCGACGAGGCCGTCGCAGACGCCCTGCGGGTCGGCCTGCCGGCCGCCGGGCGCGACTATGCCGAGGGCCGGGCCCGCGATGTCGTACCAGTCGCCGAGGTATTCGCGTTCCTCCTCGGGGGTGAACGCGATGAGTGCGGGCTGCAGGAGTTGGCGTACGACGTTGAAGGGGACGGAGGTGACGGCCTCGCCGCCCCGTGCGTACCAGACCGTGGCGCCGCGTGCCTCCGCGATGCGGCGCACTTCGGCGAGGAGCGCGGTCTTGCCGATGCCGGCCTCGCCGCTGAAAACGAGCAGGCCGCCCACGCTCATGGCGTCCGCGCAGAGCGCGTCGACGGCCTGGGTCGCCGCGGCGAGTTCGGCGTCGCGCTCCCACAGCGGGGCCCAGGCGGCTCCTCCGGGCCGTCCCTGCGTCATCGCGCTACCTCCCGGGGTCGCTCAATCGACGTACAGGAGTCGAGACTAGCCGGGTCGGCGCCGCTGTGGAGCGCTGTCGGCGCAGGTCCTCCCGCAAGGGTGAGGAAGGGTCCGTTTCGTGGACGCGGAGGGGGTTTCAGAGGGTGACGGCTCAGAGGCGTTCGATGATCGTCACGTTCGCCTGGCCGCCGCCCTCGCACATCGTCTGGAGGCCGAACCGGCCGCCGGTGCGCTCCAGTTCGTGCAGGAGTGTCGTCATCAGTTTCACGCCGGTCGCGCCGAGGGGGTGACCGAGGGCGATGGCGCCGCCGTTGACATTGACCTTCTCGGGGTCCGCTTCGGTCTCCTTCAGCCAGGCGAGGACGACCGGGGCGAACGCTTCGTTGACCTCGACGAGATCGATGTCGCCGATCCGCATGCCGGTCTTCTTGAGCGCGTACGCGGTGGCGGGGATCGGTGCGGAGAGCATCCGGATGGGGTCCTCGCCGCGCACGGAGAGGTGGTGGACCCGTGCGCGAGGGGTCAGACCGTGTTCTCGCACGGCCCGTTCGCTCGCGATGAGCAGGGCGGCGGCGCCGTCCGACACCTGGGAGGAGCAGGCGGCGGTGATCGTGCCGCCCTCCAGGACGGGCTTCAGGCCCGCCATTTTCTCCAGGGTCGTGTCGCGCCGTGGGCCTTCGTCGGTGGTCACGTCGCCGTACGCGACGACTTCGCGGTCGAAGCGGCCCTCGTCGATGGCGCGCGCGGCCCGTCGGTGGGAGCGGAGCGCGAACTCCTCCATGTCCCGGCGGGAGATGTTCCACTTGGCGGCGATCAACTCGGCGCCGTGGAACTGGTTCACGGGCTGGTCGCCGTAGCGGACGCGCCAGCCTTCGCTGCCCGCGTACGGGCCTTCGGTGAGGCCGAGCGGTTCGGCGGCCTGCCGGGACGCGAAGGCGATGGGGATCATCGACATGTTCTGTGTGCCGCCCGCGACGACGAGGTCCTGGGTGCCGGACAGGACGCCTTGCGCCGCGAAGTGCACGGCCTGCTGGGACGATCCGCACTGCCGGTCGATCGTCACGCCGGGTACGTCCTCGGGGAGCCCGGCCGCGAGCCAGCTGGTGCGGGCGATGTCCCCGGCCTGCGGGCCGACCGTGTCCAGGCAGCCGAAGACGACGTCCTCCACGGCGGCGGGGTCGATGCCGGTGCGCTCGACCACCGCTTTCAGGACATGGGCGCCCAGGTCGGCCGGGTGGACCCCGCAGAGGCCTCCCTTGCGCCGGCCGACGGGGGTGCGGACCGCTTCGACGATGTAGGCCTCGGCCATGGCTGCGTACTCCTCGGTCGTGGCGCGCCGTGCGTCGGCGCGTCCCTTACGTGCGGACGGAGATGCCGTCCAGGACCATCGACAGGTACTGCCGGGCGATCTCCTCGGGGCTGTGGCCGCCGCCGGGGCGGTACCAGGACGCGGCGACCCAGACGGTGTCGCGCACGAAGCGGTAGGCGAGCCGGATGTCCAGGTCGCCGCGGAAGACGCCGTCCGCGACGCCGCGCTCCAGCGTCGTCAGCCACGCCTCCTCGAAGCGCTGCTGCGAGTCGGACAGGTACTGGAAGCGCTCCTGTGCGACCAGGTGCTTGGACTCCTTCTGGTAGATCGCGACGGCGGGGCGGTGCCGGTCGATCTCCCGGAAGGACTCGGTGACGAGCGCTTCGAGCGTCTCGCGGGGGCCCAGCCCTGCCTGGAGCACGGTGTCGTACCCGTCCCACAGCTCGGTCAGGAAGGTGCGGAGGATCTCTTCGAGCATCGACTCCTTGGAGTCGAAGTGGTAGTAGAGACTGCCGGCGAGCATGCCCGCGGAGTCGGCGATCTTGCGGACCGTGGTGGCGTTGTACCCCTGTTCGGCGAAGACCTCCGCGGCGATGCCGAGGAGCTCACGGCGCCGCTCGGGAGAGGGGCTCACTTGGGGCTTCTTCTTGCTCGTGTTCTTGGCGGCTTGGTTTTTGGCGGCTGGGTTCTGGGTGGCCGGGTTCTTGCTGGTCTGGTTCTTGATGGTCTGGTTCGGTTTCGACACACGGTCATTCTCCGCCTAGGCGTGCTGGCTGCTGACCGAGACGGTCTCGCCCGTCATGTACGAGGAGTAGCCGCTGGCCAGGAAGACGATGACGTTGGCTATCTCCCAGGGCTGCGCGAACCGCCCGAAGGCCTCGCGGGCGGTCAGCTCCTCGAGGAGCTCGGGGGAGGTGACCTTCGCGAGGTGGGGGTGCAGGGCGAGGCTGGGCGCTACGGCGTTGACCCGGATGCCGTGGGGGGCGGCTTCGATCGCGGCGCAGCGGGTGAGGGCCATGACGCCGGCCTTCGCCGCGGCGTAGTGGGCCTGGCCGGCTTGGGCGCGCCAGCCCAGTACGGAGGCGTTGTTCACAATCACTCCTCGGCTCTGCTCGCCGCCGGGCAGGGTGCCGGGCGGGCCGTCGGCCCGGCCGCTCGCCCGCATGCGGCGCAGGGCGGTGCGGGTGCAGCGGAACGTGCCGTTCAGCGTCACGTCGATGACCTTGTCCCACTGCTCGTCGGTCATCTCGGTCAGCTCGGCCGTGCCGCCCAGTCCCGCGTTGTTCACCACGATGTCCAGGCTGCCGTGCCGTCCCTCCGCGAGGTCGAACAGGCTTTGGACCTGCGCCTCATCGGTGACGTCGCACGGGATGCCGTCGATCCGGTCGGCGCCGAACTCCTCGGCGAGCGCCGCGACCGTCTCCTTCGTGCGGCGCGCGTGGGCGTCCCCGATGACCAGGCGCGCGCCCTCCTCCAGGAAGCGGCGCGCGGTGGCGCCGCCGATGCCCGCGCCGGCGGCCGCCGTGATCACGGCGGTGCGGCCCGCGAGCAGGTCGTGCCCCGGGGGGCAAGCAGGTGCGTCCATGGCGGCCCTCCGGCTCGGTTCTGGCTTCGGCTTCGGCTTCCACTGCGGGTGCGGCGGCGGGGGTGGGTGTCTGACTCTCGACTCCTTCGCCGCTTTCACGGTAATCTACCAAACACTTGTTAGGGAAGACATAAAGAACGGGCCACTGGAAGGTGGGGCGCCGATGGACCTCGACTTCACCGCCGAGGACGACGAGTTCAGGCAGCGGGCGCGCGACTGGCTCGTCGCGCATGTGCCGGTCACGCCCCTGCCCTCGCTGGAGACCGAGGAGGGCTTCGCGGCCCATCGGGAGTGGGAGCGCCGGCTCGCCGCCGACCGCTGGTCGGTGGTCGCCTGGCCCGAGGAGTACGGCGGTCAGGGCGTGGACATCGTCAAGTGGCTGGTGTTCGAGGAGGAGTACTACGCGGCGGGGGCTCCGGCCAGGGTCTCGCAGAACGGCATCAGCCTGCTCGCCCCGACTCTCTTCGACTTCGGCACCGCCGAGCAGCGCGCACGGGTACTGCCCTCCATGGCGACCGGCGAGGTGATCTGGGCGCAGGCCTGGTCGGAGCCGGAGTCGGGCTCCGACCTCGCGTCACTGCGGTCCACCGCCCGCCGCACGGACGGGGGTTGGCTGCTCAGCGGGCAGAAGACGTGGTCGTCACGGGCCGCCTTCGCCGATCGGGCGTTCGGGCTCTTCCGCAGCGAGCCACGTGAGACCAGCTTGCGGACCGGCTCGGAGGCCGACTCCGGGACCGGCGCGGGAAGCGGCTCGGGAAGCGGCTCGGGGACCGTGCGCAAGCCGCATCAAGGCCTCACGTATCTGATGTTCCCGCTCGACGCGGACGGCGTGACGGTCCGGCCCGTCGGGCGTCTGGACGGCAAGCCCGCCTTCGCCGAGCTGTTCCTCGACGACGTCTTCGTGCCCGACGAGGACGTGATCGGCGAACCGGGGCAGGGCTGGCGCATCGCCATGTCCACCACGGGCAACGAACGCGGTCTGATGCTGCGCTCCCCCGGCCGCTTCCTCGCCTCGGCGGAGCGTCTCGCCCGGCGCTGGCGGGCGCACGGCGACCCGTCGGACACCGCGCTGCGCGACCGCGTGGCGGACGCCGTCATCGGGGCGCGCGCCTACGCGTTGTTCACGTGGGCCAACGCCTCGCGGTTCGCGGCCGGGGAGCGGATCGGCGCCGAATCCAGCCTGAACAAGGTCTTCTGGTCGGAGTACGACATCGCGCTGCACGAGACGGCGCTGGACTTGTTGGGCGCGGACGGTGAACTGATCGGCGGCGCGGCGACGGAGGCGGACCTCGCGGAAGCCGATGCCTCACAGGCGGGACAGGTCAGCCGGCTGGACGGCGGTGACTGGATGGAGGGTTACGTCTTCTCGCTCGCCGGGCCGATCTACGCCGGCACCAACGAGATCCAGCGCGACATCATCGCCGAACGGCTGCTCGGTCTGCCGAAGGGACGCCGCTGATGAGGTTCCTCCTCGACGCCGAGCAGCGGGAGTTCGCCCGGTCACTGGGCGCGATGCTGACGGCCGCCGACACGGTGACGGCCACGCGCGCGTGGAGCACCGGCGACCACGCTCCGGGCCGCGCGGTCCGGGCGCGGCTCGCGGAGGCGGGGGTCTTCGCGCTGCCGGTTCCGCAGGAGTACGACGGTGTGGGCCCCCTGCCCGTCGAAACGGTCGTCGCCTTCGTGGAGTTGGGGCGGTACGCGGTGCCCGGCCCGGCCGTCGAGACGGTGGCCGCGGCCGCGCTGCTGGCTCGCCTCGCCGAGCTGGGCGACGCGTGCCCGGCCAAGCGGTTCCTCCCCGCGCTCGCGTCCGGCGCCGTGAGCGCGACGCTGACGCTGCCGGGCGGGGGGCCGTACGCACTGGACGCCGATGCGGCGGAGCTGGTCCTCGCCGTGGCCGACGGGGAGCTGCGGCTCGCGCCCGGCCACGCGCGCGTGCGTCGCTCCCTCGACCCCGCGCGCCGCCTCGCCGCCCCGCTGCCCGGCGGTGAACTGCTCGCCGCGGGCCCGGCCGTGGCCACCGCCGCGCGGCACGCGACGGACTGGGCGGCGCTCGCCACGGCCGCGCAGGCGCTCGGCGTCGGGTGCGCACTGCTCGACAGGACCGTGGCGTACGTGAAGCAGCGCACCCAGTTCGGGACGCGGATCGGGGCGTTCCAGGCCGTGAAACACCGGCTCGCGGATGTCCTGGTGCGGCTGGAGTTCGCCCGGCCGCTGGTGCTCGGCGCCGCGCTGACCATGGCGCCGCGGGACATCGCCGCCGCCAAGGTGACGGCGGGCGAGGCGGCGTACGGAGCGGCCCGCGCCGCGCTGCAACTGCACGGGGCGATCGGGTACACCGCGGAGTTCGACCTCTCCCTGTGGCTGACGAAGGCGCGGGCGCTACGGAGTGCGTGGGGGGACCCTGGGGTGTGGCGGGGCAAGGTGCTCACCGAGGAAGCGTGAGCCGAGGACGCCGCCGGCCCGCGTAGGACCACTGAGGTCCCATCAACCACGGCTCCACAGCTCCACAGGTCGGCCGCACGCCGCCCCCGCCCGGCGCGGACGCCCGCCCGAATACACCCCACCGCGCGCCCCTGCGCCGAGCGCACGGCGGACAGACGGCGCAGAAGCCCGGCGCTCGTCCGGGCCCCCGCGCGGGGGACTCTCTCCGCGCCTCGTCCGTCCTCGCGGCCCCGTTCCGTGCGACGCTGGAACACACTCCAAGGCCATGTGCCGCGCTTCACGACCCATGTGGCGCGGGCTCCGCCGGGTCTCCGCGTGGCCGGATGCCACCGATGCCGCCGCGCCCCGTGCCGCGTTCCGGGAAGACGCGTCGACCCCCGGCCGACGGGATGCGATGATCAAAAGCATTGCGAGCCGACCGAGAAGGAGGCCCCACGTGCGCGTGATCGGGCTCATGTCAGGGACCTCGTACGACGCGATCGACGCCGCCGCGGCCGATCTGACCCTCGACGGGGACCGGCTGACGCTCACCCCCCTCGGGCTGATCACCCGCGGCTATGACAAACGCCTTCGCGCCGAACTCGCCGCCGCGCTGCCGCCCGCGACGACCACGCTCGCCGACGTCTGCCGTCTGGACACCGCGATCGGCCGCGCCTTCGCCGCCGCGGCCGTCGAGGCGGACCGCGAACTGTGCGACGGGCAGGCCGAGTTGGTCGCCTCGCACGGTCAGACGGTCTACCACTGGGTGGCGGACGGGCAGGTGCACGGCACCCTCCAGATCGGGCAGCCCGCGTGGATCGCCGAGGCGACGGGGCTGCCGGTGGTCGCCGACTTCCGCCCGCGCGACATCGCGGCGGGCGGCCAAGGCGCGCCCCTGGTGAGCCTGGTGGACCGGATGTGGCTGCGCGGCCGCCCCGGCGCCCCCGCCGCGCTGAACCTGGGAGGCATCGCCAACATCACCGCCGCCGACGGCACGGCCTTCGACACGGGCCCCGCCAACGCCCTGATCGACGCCGCGGTGAGCGAGGCCACGGGCGGCCGTCTCGCCTATGACCTGGACGGTGAGCTGGCCGCCCGCGGCACGGTCCACCAAGGCCTCCTCGACCGCCTCCTCGCCGAGCCGTACTACGCGCTCCCGGCACCGAAGACGACGGGCAAGGAACTCTTCCATCTGCCGTATCTGCGTACGGCGTTGAAGGGGTTCGAGGCGCTGCCCACCGAGGACGTCGTCGCCACGCTCACCCGGCTCGCCGCCCGCACGGCCGCCGACGCGGTCCGCTCGGTGAAGGCCTCGGAGGTCATCGTCTCCGGCGGCGGCACGCGCAACCCCGTGCTGATGGCCTTCCTGCGGGCGGAGTTGGGCGGCATGCCCCTGCGCACCTCCGACGAGCTGGGGCTGCCGGCCGCGGCGAAGGAGGCGTACGCCTTCGCGGTCCTCGGTTTCCTGACCCTGCACGGGCTGCCGGGGACGGTCCCGACGAGCACGGGGGCACGCCACGCGAGCGTGCTGGGTTCGATCACTCCGGGGCGGCGCGGCACGCCGTGGCCCGAGACGCTCCCCGAGAAGGAGGCCCCGGCCCGGCTGGTCGTCAACGGCCATGGCAGCCGGGCGCGGTAGTCCGCGGGGCGGCGAAGGCCCCTGAGCCTGAGCGGGAGCATGGGGAGCCTCCCCCGGAGCGTGGGAGCCTCCCGAGAGCATGGGAGCCTGCCTGGAGCATGGGAGCCCCCTTTCCAGGCCCCTCTCATGCCACTTTCCGGCTGGGCTCATACGCTGGCGCCCATGACGCAGATGACTCCTCCAGGCTGGTACCCCGATCCCGGCCAGGCCGCCGGCGGTCCCCCCACCGAGCGCTGGTGGAACGGGAACGTGTGGACGGATCAGGTGCGCGCCGCCCAGGGCACGCACGCCCACCCGACGCAGCCGGCCTTCCCCGCGTACCCGGGGCAGGCCCCCGCACCACGGCGGCGCCTGCGCGTCGCCATAGCCGCGGGCGTGGTGCTCGCCGTCCTCGCCGGAATCGGCGGCGGGGTGTATGCGCTGACCGCCGACGACGACGGCGAGGGGGGCTCCGCGGCCAAGGAGCCGTCGTCCGGAGCCCCGCGGGAGCCCGGGGCCCCGCGGGAGCCCGGGGCCCCGCGGGAGCCCGGCACCCCCGAGACGCCCCGGTCGCCGGGCGGCCCGGACACGCCCCGGGCGCCGGGCCAGGCGTCCGGCTTCGCGAGCGACCCGGTGAACGGCATCAAGATCCCCGTGCCGGACGGCTGGCTGGGCGGGCCGACCCAGGTGGGGGCCGGGGTGCAGACGGAGCCGATCCCCTGCCCGGGCAACCCCGAGGACCGGTGCACCCGGGGCAGCGCGTTCTCCCAGTCCGCCAAGAAGCTGGGCATCGACGCGAAGACGCCCGAGGCGGCCGCCAAGGCCGACATCGCGAAGAACGCGAAGGAGGGCTACGGCGGCAAGACCTACGGCAAGATCACCTCGCACAAGGTGCTGGCCTCCGAGCCGATCACCGTCGCGGGCCAGAAGGGCTACCACGTCCGCTGGAAGGCGGTCACGGAGAAGAGCGACGACGGCTACGTCGAGTCGCTCGCCTTCTTCTCCCCCGCCGAGAAGTCGAAGATCATCATCGTCCGCATGGGCATCGACGACCACCCGAAGGCTCCTTCGCCGTCCACCATGGACCGGATCGCGAAGGGCATCACGGCAGGACCCGTCGGAGAGGGCGACGAAGCCGGGCAGGACGTGTAGAAACCCGCACGCACCAAGGGGCCGGTCGGATCAGGGGGCCCGGCGGGCCAAAGGGCCGGGCGGGGTTCCTCGCCGCTCAGGAGGAACCCCGTCCGGCCCGGGGGTGCGCGCCGCCCCCGTCCCCACGGTGCGGCGCGGGCAGGCCCGAGTCCCCCATCCAATGGACTCGGGCCCACGATCAGGTGAGGCCGAGCGCGGGCAGCACGCAGGCCTCGACGAAACGGGTCAGATACTCCTCGTCGGCGTGGGCGCCCTCGATGACGGGCCGCGCCCGCAGCACGCCGAACAGCTGCACCGTGACGAACTCCACCGCCGGATGCCCCTCGGCGATCTCGCCGCGCTCCACGCCGCGCCGGATGATCGCGTCCATGGCCTGGAGCTCCGGCTCGACCAGGGTCTCGCGCAGCACCCGCTGCAGGTCCACGTCCTGCAGGACCGCGTGGCTGAGCGCCTGGACCAGCATCGTGTCACGCCCCGACTGCTCGCCCGCGGCCCGGGCCGCCGCCCTCAGGTCCCCGGCGAGGCTGCCGGTGTCGATGCCCTGGAAGCGTACGCAGCGGTTGGCCCGCAGGGCCGCGGCCACGAACTGGGGCTTGGACTTCCACTGCCGGTAGAGCGTGGACTTGCTGCACCGGGTGCGGGCGGCCACGCCCTCCATGGTCAGCGCCTCATAGCCGCACTCGCGGAGCTGGTCGAGGACGGCGTCGTAGAACTCCTGCTCACGCTCGGGCGTGATCTTCGAGCGGCTCGACGTCGACGTCATGGCTCTTCCCCTCGGTACGGCGGCCGGATCGGCTCGATCCCAGCTGATCACAGCTCGACCGACCCTCATCGATACGCCAGTGTACCGGTACGACTCCGTATCGGTACACTGGCGTATCGATGAGTGGGGCGATCCCTCGCTCCGCACCGCACTACCCAGTCATCACGCAAAGGGGCCGGGGGATGGAATCCCGAACCGAGCCTGTCGAACGGGAGCCG
The DNA here is from genome assembly GCF_021028635.1 of Streptomyces huasconensis. Classification (NCBI taxonomy): domain Bacteria; kingdom Bacillati; phylum Actinomycetota; class Actinomycetes; order Kitasatosporales; family Streptomycetaceae; genus Streptomyces; species Streptomyces huasconensis. Next base: position 7,233,440 of record NZ_CP086119.1, on the reverse strand, counting down.
GACATCACGGTCCGGAAGCCGGAGGCAACCGCCGTCCGGAAGCCGGACACATCTGCCCGACCGCCCCTCGTCCGCGAGCTCCTCCTCGTCGTAGGACTTTTCCTCGTCTACAAATTCGGCAGGCAGCTCGCCAACGGCCACACCGGCGAGGCGTTCCGCAACGCGCACCGCGTGTGGGACGCCGAGCGGACGCTGCGCCTGCCCGGCGAGGGCGCCGTTCAGCACGCCCTGCTGAGCAGCGACACGCTGATCCACTTCGCGAACACCTACTACGCGAGCGTGCACTTCCCGGCGACGCTGCTCTTCCTGGTCTGGCTGTACCTGCGCCGGCCCCGGCACTACGTCTGGACGCGGCGGGTCCTCGCCGCGCTGACCGCCGCCGCGCTCGTGCTGCACCTCGGCTTCCCGCTCGCGCCGCCGCGGATGCTGGACGCCGCCCACCTCGTGGACACGGCACAGGTGTACGGGCCCTCGGTGTACGCCGCCAAGCCCGCGACCGACACCATGGCCAACCAGTTCGCGGCCATGCCCTCGCTGCACTTCGGCTGGGCGCTCATGCTGGCCATCGGCATGATCGTCGCGACCTCGACGCGGTGGCGCTGGCTGTGGCTGCTGCACCCGCTGGCGACGCTGCTGGTGATCGTCGGCACCGCGAACCACTACTGGCTCGACGCGCTCGTGGCGACCGCGCTGCTCGGCGTCGCCCTCGCGGTCGTCCGGCTGCCGCGTCCCGCCCCGTCGCTGGTCGTACGCGGCTCCGCACCCGCCGCACCCGCCTCACTGTCCGTGACCCCGTCCGCCGCCTCCCCCGGACTGATCCCCTCGGGGGCCGGACAGTGAACGCCACTCTTCTCGCCGTCGCGCTCTCCCTCGTCTCGGCGGGGGCGTACGCCGCCGCCGCGGTCGCCCAGGAGCGGCTCGCCTCGCGGGTCACCGAGGGCGAGAGCGGGGCCCTGCGGATGCTCGCCAGCGGGGTCTGGTGGTCCTCGGTCGGGCTCAACGCCGCCGCCGCGCTGCTGCACGTGGCCGCCCTGAAGTACGGGCCGCTCACGCTGGTGCAGCCGCTGGGGGCGCTCACGCTCGTGGCCGCCGTACCGCTCGGCGCGCGGCTCGCGGGGCGCCGGGTCACCCGGCTGGAGTGGCGCGGCACCGGGCTCACCCTCATCGGCCTCGGGGCGCTGCTCCTGACCGCTTCGGGACCGGCGCCGGACGACACGCTCACCGTGCCCGAGGCGCTGGTGGTGGCCGCCGCGACGATGGCGGTCATCGGGGCGCTCTCGCGGCCGGGTACGCGGCCGGGGCTGCGGCACGCGACGGCGTCCGGCTTCGCCTCCGGGGTCGCCTCGGCGCTCACGCAGACCGTAACGGTGGCGGTGACCGACCGCTCGGGGCCGCTGCTGAGTCCGCAGGTCGTGACCGTGGCGCTGCTCGTCGCGGCGTTCGCCGCCGGTGGCCTGCTGCTCTCGCAGACCGCCTACCGCGGCGGCCTCGGCGCACCGCTCGCCGTGGTGACCCTGTCCAACCCGATGGCGGCCTCGGTCATCGGCGTGGCCCTGCTCGGCGAGCGGCTGCGCGGCGGTGCCGGCGGCATCCTCGTCGCGGTGGCGGGCGCGATGGTGGCGGCGTACGGAGTCGTGGTGCTCACCCGCTCGCCCCGGGCCCCGGCGGCCGAACCGGCGCGGGAGTACCTGCCGTCGATCCCCGGCCCCTCCGCCGAACCTGCGGCCCTGCGCCTGTCACGGCCCTGACCACGGCGTACACCCACCTGAACGTAGGCGCGAGATGCGGAACGGCGTCGGCCGCTCTTCCCCGCGGGGAAGAGCGGCCGACGCCGTTCTCGTGCGTACGCCTATGGGCGGGGCCCGGTCACCCGAAGCCGCGGGCGTCCTGCTTGAGGGCCGTGTCGACCGTCAGCGCCGTCGCCACGACGAGGCTCAGGAGCGGCTCGGGCAGCTGGTAGTGGATCTGCAGGACGTAGTTGTCCGCGGTGGTGAACATGGTCTTGGCGAGGCCTTCCCAGGTCTTCGTGATCCGGGCGACCTCGTTGTCCGCGTGGTCGACGATCGAGAAGTTCCATGCGCGCCAGTTCTCCGCCTTGATCGCGCCGACCTGTTGGCCGTTCACCATCATCGCGAAGTTGATCTTGCCGATCATGTTCTGCTGGACGATCTCGCCGACCGGCTGCCCGTCGGCGCGCTCGACGATCACCCGCGACTTCATGAACTTCCGCGGGCGGGTCAGCAGCATCTGCGGCTGGCCGTACGCGTCGCGGATCTCCAGCTTGTGCGTCATGAACTGGTCGATGCTGGCGACGAAGCGCGCGACCTTCTTCAGCGTGCTCTGGCCGACCTGCACGACCGAGCCGAGCGTGTTGCCCGCCTGGTCCATCACGCTGTACTCGTTCGTCAGCTCGATGAGCTTCGCCTTCTGGTTCACGACCAGGACGGGCTCGGTGAACAGCGTGCCGCCGCCCTGCGCCGTCGGCGTGACGCCTGCCTGCCGCTGGACCTGGCGCTGCACCTTCGCCGGGTCGGCGGCGGGCGGCGCGACCGGCGCGGCCTGCGGCTGACCGAACTGCCCCTGGGGCGCCTGCGGCTGCTGCGGGACCTGCTGGGCCGGGGCCTGGTGCGCCGGCTGACCCTGCGCCGGCTGGGCCTGGCCCTGCGGGGCCGGGCTGGTGTGCTCCGTCCATTGGGAGCCGTCCCACCAGCGGAGGAGTTGGGGCGCCCCGTGCGGGTCCGGGTGCCAGCCTGCAGGTGTGTTCGAATGCGTTGTCACCCGGGTGACCCTACCTTCCGGGTCCGGGCGGTTCGCCAGTCCATTGCGGGGTCGTGACCTCAGCCGGTAATGATCGCCGGGTCGCTCACACCCGCCGCGCCGGTCTCCACATGGCCCGCGAGCCGCCGCAGGAAGCCCGCGTCGGCGTCGGACCTCACGGTGATGTCGTACCAGCGCTTGGTGGCCCGCAGGTCGACGGTGTGCTGCACGGTGGCGCCCGCCTTGACCTTGAAGGTCTGGGGCGTGCCGCCGTAGGCGTTGGTCAGCGTGAGGTTCACGTCGGCGCCGCCCGCGTTCCGCAGGGTCAGCTTGAGGTTGCCGGTGGTCGCGTCATGCCGGGCGGTGACCTCCGGGCCGGCCTTCTTCGCGGGGCCCTTGAAGATGCGCAGGAAGCCGTTGGGGCCGAACACCGACAGGTCGTGCGTGCCCCCGGAGTAGGCGGAGTTCCACGTGTCGGAGAGGGTCTTGCCCGCCTCCGTGGTGTACGTCCACGGGCCGTCGGTGCGGTTGGCGGAGCGGACGTGGAAGCAGACGCCCGCCTTGTCGCCGCCGCCGAAGGTCAGCGTGAACTTCCCGGCGGCCACGTCCGCGCCGCCGTCCACCAGCGGGGCGTACGGCAGGGCGCGGGCGGGCCGGGAGCCGGCCTCCTGCTTGGGCAGCTTCGCCCCGGAGGGCGCCTTGGGCACGTAGTCGGGGTGGCGCTTGTTGTCCGGCGGTTCGTACGCGGCGGTGTCCGGGAGCCTCGCCGGGCCGGTGTCCTTGCCGCTGAAGTCGAAGGCGGAGGTGAGGTCGCCGCAGACCGCGCGGCGCCACGGCGAGATGTTCGGCTCCTTGACGCCGAAGCGCCGCTCCATGAACCGGATGATCGACGTATGGTCGAAGACCTCGGAGTCCACGAAACCGCCCGTGCTCCACGGCGAGACGACGATCATCGGCACGCGCTGCCCGAGGCCGTAGTGCCCGGCCGCGTAGGAGGCGTTGCCGGGGAAGTAGTCGAGCGTCGTGTCGACGGTGGACTTGCCCTGGGCGGCGTCCTTGGGGACGTACGGCGGGACGATGTGGTCGAAGTAGCCGTCGTTCTCGTCGTACGTGAGGAACAGCGCCGTCTTCGCCCACACCTCGGGGTTGGCGGTGAGCGCGTCCAGGACCTGCGCGATGTACCAGGCGCCGTAGTTGACCGGCCAGTTGGGGTGCTCGGTGAAGGCCTCGGGGCAGGCGATGTAGGAGACCTGCGGGAGGCGGTCCGCCGCCACGTCGGCCTTGAGGATGTCGAAGTAGCCCTCGCCCGCCTTGACGTTGGTGCCGGTGCGGGCCTTGTCGTACAGCGGGTCGCCCGGCTTGGCGTTGCGGTACTTGTTGAAGTAGAGGAGCGAGTTGTCGCCGTAGTTGCCGCGGTAGGCGTCGTCGATCCAGCCCCAGTGGCCCGCGGCGTTCAGGCCGTCACCTATGTCCTGGTACACCTTCCAGGAGATGCCCGCCCGCTCCAGGCGCTCGGCGTACGTCGTCCAGTCGTAGCCCAGCTCCTGGTTGCCGAGGACCGGGCCGCCGCCCTTGCCGTCGTTGCCGACGTGGCCGGTGAGCATGTAGTAGCGGTTGGGGTCGGTGGCCCCGATGAACGAGCAGTGGTAGCTGTCGCAGATCGTGAACGCGTCGGCGAGCGCGTAGTGGAACGGTATGTCGTTCCGTTCGAGGTACGCCATCGTGCGCTCGGACTTCGCGGGAATCCACTGGTCGTACTTGCCGTTGTTGAACGCCTTGTGGCCGCCGGCCCAGTCGTGGTCGAGGCCCGCGATGAACTGCATCCCGAGGTTCTCGGCGTCCGGGTGGAACGGCAGGACCTCCTTGCCGCCGCTCGGCTGGTGCCAGACCGGCTTGCCGTTGGGCAGCGTCACCGGGCGCGGGTCGCCGAAGCCCCGTACGCCCCTCATCGTCCCGAAATAGTGGTCGAAGGAACGGTTCTCCTGCATCAGCACCACGACGTGCTCGACGTCCTGGATGGTGCCGGTGGCGCGGCGGGCGGGCAGCGAGGCGGCGCGGGCGATGCTCTGGGTGAGCGCGGCGTAGGCCGCGGTGCCGCCGGCCAGCTGCATGAAGCGGCGCCGATTGAGTTCAGGCATGTGTCTTTCCGACCTCGTGATTTCGTGGGGGTGGTCCGTGGGGGACGCGAGCGGGTGCAGTGTGTCAAGGGGAGCAAGCGATACGGAAGGGGCGGTGGCCGGCGGGTGAAGAGAAGTCCAACCTTCGGCGGGCTCGGCACAAGGCCCCGGCCGATTCCGCGGCGGCGGTGGTCCCGGGCGTGTCGGAAGCGGCGGCCGACCGGACACGTCACAGGGGTAGGTGCCAGGGGCAACCATGCGGGACGATGTGGCCCCGACCCGTCTCACCGCCCCGGGAGAGTCCATGACTGTGCGCGTCCACGGCACCTGTGCGCCCGGATTCGACTGCGTACGCGAGGAGTTCGTCCGCAACTTCACCGAGCGCGACGATGTGGGGGCGGCGGTCGCGGCCACGGTCGACGGCGCGTTCGTCGTGGACCTGTGGGCCGGTGACGCCGACCGCGCCGGCACGCGTCCCTGGCAGCGCGACACACTGGTGAACGTCTACTCCACGACCAAGGGGCTGACGGCGCTCTGCGCCCATCTGCTGGTGGACCGGGGCGAGTTGGACCTCGACGCGCCGGTCGCGCGGTACTGGCCGCGGTTCGCGCAGGCGGGCAAGGCGGAGATCCCCGTGCGGTGGCTGCTGAGTCACCGCAGCGGGCTGATCGCACCGAGTGAACCGCTCGGGCCCGGCGCGGTGTACGACTGGGAGAAGGTCACCGAGGCGCTGGCGGCCACCGCGCCGTGGTGGCCGCCGGGCACCGCGCAGGGCTATCACGCGGTGACGTTCGGCTTTCTGGTCGGCGAGGTGGTGCGGCGCGTGACCGGGGTCTCGCTCGGCACCTTCCTGCGCGCGGAGGTGACCGGGCCGCTGGGCGCCGACGTCTTCGTCGGGACGCCGTCGAGCGAGCACGGGCGGTGCGCGGACATGATGTCGGCGCGGGGCGGCTCGGGGAGCAGCACCCTTGCCCCGTTGGCCGAACCCCCGGTGCGCGGTCTCGACGACCACCCGATGGCGCCGATCACGCTGGCCTTCGGCTATCTGCCACTGGGTGACGTGAACGGCGCGGCGTACCGGAGCGCGGAGATCCCCGCCGCCAACGGCCACGCCACCGCGCGCGGACTCGCCACCGTGTACCGCGAGTTGGCGTGCGGGCGGCTGCTCGCGGCCGACACGGTGGAGCGGCTGCGCACACCGCAGGGCGGCCCCGGCGAACCGGACCTGGTGCTGCGCGCGGCCACACCGCTCGCCGACGCCTGGTCGTGGGGGCTCGGCTTCATGCCCAACCAGTTCGGGCAGGCGGGGACCAACCCGCGCGCGTTCGGGCACGGCGGGGCGGGCGGGTCGTACGCCTTCGCCGACCCGGAGAACCGTGTCTCGTACGCGTACACGATGAACCGCATGGGGGCCGGTACCTCCGGGGAGGACCTGCGCAGCGTGCACCTGGTCGGGGCGCTCTACAAGGCGCTGGGGGCGATGGGGTCGTAGGGGGGACGGCACCTCCACCACCGGCGGTGCGCGCACGCTGCTCGGCGGCCGCCGTGGCGCGCGTACTCCTCGATCACGCGCACGGGCACTCAGCGGTTGTGACGTCGCCCTCGAACGCCACCCCGCGGCCGGGAGTTCGGCGATCATGGTGTCATCCGCTGAGGAAACTGAGCACGCGGTACGAGCGGCACGAACTGAGCGAGGGAGCCGGATGCCCACGGCCTACGTATTCACCGAACACGGCGGTCCCGAGGTGGAGGCCTTTGCCGACCTGCCCGTTCCGGAACCCGGACCGGGGCAGTTGCTCGTCGCGGTGCGCGCGGCCGGCGTGAACCCGGTCGACTGGAAACTGCGCGCGGGCAAGCGCCGCCCCGGGCAGGGGCCGTTGGTGGGGCCCGAGGTGCTGGGCAGTGAGGTCGCGGGCGTCGTGGAGCGGGTCGGGCCCGGCGTGTCCGGGTTCGCGGTCGGGGACGCGGTGTTCGGCAACCCGGTCACCGGCGGCTACGCGCGGTTCACGCTGGTCCCGGCCGGCATCGCCGCGCACAAGCCGCAGGACGTCTCCTTCACGGACGCGGCGGTGCTGCCGGTCGCGGCCGCCACCGCGTACGACGGACTGCGGCAGCTCGGCCTGACCGCCGGGGCGACGCTGCTGATCACCGGTGCCGGGGGCGGTGTCGGCGTCGCGGCGACGCAGCTCGCCCGCCACTTCGGGCTGCGCGTGGTCGGCACGGCGGGCGCGGCCAAGAAGGAGTTCGTGGAGTCGCTCGGGGCGGTCCATGTGGCGCGCGGTCCCCGGCTGGCCGAGCGGGTGCGGGAGTCGGCGCCCGGCGGTCGCGTCGACGCGGTCTTCGACCTGGTCGGCGGCGCGGATCTGCCCGAGGTCGCGGGCCTGCTGAGCGACCGTACGAAGCTGATCACGGCGGCCGCCAAGGAGACGGTCGGGGAGCTGGGCGGCGCCCCGGTGGCGCGGGCCAGGACCGCCGCGGTCCTGGCGGAGCTGGCCCGGCTCGCCGCGGCGGGCGTCCTGCGCCCGTACGTCACGGCCACCTATCCCCTGGCCCGCGCGGGCGAGGCCCTGCGCGCGGTGGAGGGCGGCCATGCCCGGGGGAAGATCGTGATCGAGGTCGGGTGAGCCGCCGGGGAAAATAGGAGGACGGTTCCGTTTATCCGTTGATATGTTCCGGATCATGGAACCCGTCAGTGAAAAAGAGATCCGCGCCTCCTTCGTGAACTGTTCGAAGGGCGAGGCGAACAGGCTCACGCTGCCGACGGGCTTCGCCGACACTCCCTGGGACGACCTGGACTTTCTGGGCTGGCGTGACCCCAAGGCCCCCGAGCGCGGCTATGTGGTGACGTGGCGGGACGGCGAGGCCGTGGGCATCGCGCTGCGCGCCTCGACCGGGCCGCGCAAGAGCCTGCTCAAGTCCAGCATCTGCTCGGTCTGCGTGACCCCGCAGGCCGGCTCCGGCATCACCCTGCTCGTGGCCCCGAAGGCCGGGGCGGCGGGCCGCCAGGGCAACTCGGTCGGCCTCTACATCTGCGCGGACCTGGCCTGCTCCCTCTACGTCCGCGGGAAGAAGACGACGGTGCTCGCCCGCCGTATGGAGGAGAGCCTCTCGCCCGAGGAGCAGAACGCCAGGACGCTGCGGAACCTCCACGGCTTCCTGGACCAGGTGCTCGCCGGCTGACCAGGGGCGGGGGCCGCGCGGCGGGCGGTTCAGACCGTGCGCGGGTCCACCAGCTGGAGGGCGAGCGTGGCCGAGGGCTCGGCGAGCCCCGGCCCGCCCGCCTCGGCCCAGGCGAGTATCCCGTCGAGCGACTCGTCGTCGGTGACGAAGCCCACCCAGGCCGCCCGGCCGCCGCGCCTGCGACCCTCGTACGAGGGCTGGACGACGACGATGTTGGCCTGGCCGCACGGCCCGAGGCAGTCGCTCGTGCGCACCGCGAACCGGCCCCGCGAGGCGGCCGCCGCCGAGCGCAGCCGCTCCAGCTGCCAGGCGTGGTCGATGCCGGGGTTCTTGCGGGCGTCGCCGCAGCAGCAGCCCCGGCACACGACGAGCGTGCAGGGGCGGCGGGCGGCGGCACCGATGGAGACGACGGGACTCATCCCGTGATCATCTCAGGCCCGCTCGACGCCCCGCGGTGCAGGTGCCGTGTTGTCCCCCCGGCTACCGGCCCCGCGAGGCGGCCGCCCCGCTACCGGCGGCCGAGGTACGCGAGCCCGGGATGCACCTCCCGGTACCCCTCCACCAGGCGCCGGGCCACCGTCACGGAGTCGACGAGCGGGTGCAGCGCGAACGCCTTGACGGCGGTGGCGAGCGACCCGCTGTCCGCCGCGGCGAGCACCTCGCGTTCCACGGCCTTGACCGCGCACACCAGCCCGGTGGCGTGCCCCGGCAGCGGGGCCACCGACAGGGGGTGGGCGCCGTTGGCGTCGACGGAGCACGGCACCTCGATGACGGCGTCGGCGTCGAGCGCGGCGAGGGTGGTGCCGTTGCGGACGTTGAGGATCAGTGTCGCCCGTTCGTCGCGCGCGATGGCTCGCATCAGCGCGAGGGCGACCTTCTCGTACCCGCCGGACTCCAGGTCCTCCTCGGCCCGCTCCCCCACGCCGGCCGCTTCCCGGTTCTCGGCCATGTACGCCGCCTCGCGCTCGGCGAGGGTGTCGCGCCAGGCCTGGAGAGCGGGGGTGCCGGGGTGCCGCATTTCGGCGTAGAAGCGGGCCTGCTGGTCGTGGAGGAAGGCGCCTCGGGTCCGCTCGGCCTGCTGGTAGGCGCGGACGGTGTCGCGGTTGAAGTAGTAGTAGTGCAGGTATTCGTTGGGGATGGCGCCGAGCGACTGGAGCCAGTCGGCGCCGAAGAGCCTGCCCTGCTCGAAGGAGGCGAGGAGGCCGTGGTCGGCGAGCAGCCGCGGCAGTTCGTCGCGGCCCCTGATGTGCAGCCCGCGCAGCCAGCCGAGGTGGTTGAGCCCGACGTAGTCGATGAACGCCTCGTCGGGGTCGCCGCCGAGCACCTGCGCGACCCTGCGGCCGAGGCCCACGGGTGAGTCGCAGATGCCGATGACGCGGTCGCCGAGGTGGCGGGACATGGCCTCGGTCACCAGGCCCGCGGGGTTGGTGAAGTTGATGACCCAGGCGTCGGGGGCGAGCCGGGCGACGCGGCGCGCGATGTCGACGGCGACGGGCACGGTCCGCAGCCCGTACGCGATGCCGCCCGCGCCGACCGTCTCCTGCCCGAGGACGCCTTCCGCGAGGGCGACGCGTTCGTCGGCGGCGCGTCCCTCCAGGCCGCCGACGCGGATCGCGGAGAACACGAAGTCGGCGCCGCGCAGGGCCTCGTCGAGGTCGGTGGTGGCCGTGACGGTCGGTGCGTCCGGGACGCCCGCCGCCTGCTCCGCGAGGACGCGGGCGATGGCTCCGAGCCGGTCCGCGTCCAGGTCGTGCAGGACGACGTCGGTGACGCGGCCCTCGGCACGGTCGCCGAGGAGGGCCCCGTACACGAGCGGCACGCGGAACCCGCCACCGCCGAGAATTGCCAGCTTCACGTCTTCAACCGCCTTCTGTCGGACTGTTATCGCCGGGGCTCACGTTACGTACGATGGCGCGGCAGCGTTCCGACCCCCCACGGAGGTAGCGCCCCGATGACCCTTTGGAAGGCATCAACCGCCCTGTTCGGTGCCGTCACTCTGGCGGTGATGACGGGCGGCGGCGCGTCGGCCGCACCCGGCTCCCCCGCCTCGCCCGGCGGCTGGCAGGCGTCCGGCACCTCGTACGTCAACTCCCTCACCGGCAGCCAGGGTCTGGCGAGCCGCGCGGACGGCTCCCTCCTCTATCGGGGCCTCGGTTCGATACCGCTGGGGCTGCGGGTCAAGGGCTGGGGGCACATAGGCGACCCGGACATCGCGAACGGCCACACCTTCGACGCCTATCAGGGCGGTGACGGCGCGTCGTCGAAGATGTTCGCGGTCACCGCCCCGGACGGCAAGCGGCACCTCTACGAGCACCGGCTCGACGCGGACGAGAAGCTCAACAACTCCTTCGCCGCCGTCTCGCCCGACGCGCGGTGGCTGGTCTCCGGCGAGTGGGGCGACCAGAGACGGCTCCAGGTCTTCCCCGCCCCGCTGCTCAACCCCTCGACTCCGCCGGGCGGCGGCGCGCTGCCCCAGGCCGGGCAGATCACGCTCAACAAGCCGGTGCGCGACATCCAGGGCTGCGACTTCGCCTCCGCGACCCGGCTGGTGTGCGCGTCCAACGACGCGTCCAGAGAACTGTTCCCCGAGGACCGGCCGGTCCTCCAGGTCGACTTGGAGCGGGCGCTCGACGGCCGGCCGGTGACCGGCCGTGTCTCGTCCCTCTTCGCGGTGCCGCAGCGCAGTGTCTGCTCGGGTTCCTTCGAGACGGAGGGCGTGGACTACGACTCCGCGCGGCGCACGCTGCGGGTCGAGGTGGTGCCGCCCGCGCCCTGTCTGGTGACGACGGCGGTGTACACGTACAAGCCGACGACGGGCTGAGTCTCACGGGGCGGCCCGGTGTCCGTCTGGCGGACAGGACGTGTGGGGCGCCGCCCCGCAGGGGAAAGTCGTGATCATGACACAGCACGACCAGCAGGTGACCGACGCCTCCCCCGCCCACGAGCGGCGCCCGATACGGCAGTTGCTCGCCGCGTCGGTCGGCAACGCCGTGGAGTGGTACGACTGGTACGCGTACACCTTCCTCGCCACCTACATCGCCGACCAGGTCTTCCCCAAGAGCGCCGACAACTCCCTGGTTCCACTGCTCTCCACGTTCGCCGTCTTCGCCGTCGGCTTCTTCATGCGGCCCGTGGGCGGGCTGCTCATGGGCGCCGTCGCCGACCGGCGTGGCAGGCGGGCCGCGCTGACCGTCACCATCCTGCTGATGGGCGGCAGCAGTCTGCTCGTCGGCCTGACCCCGACGTACGCGTCCGTGGGCGTGCTCGCTCCGGCGGTGCTCGTCGCGGCGCGGCTCCTCCAGGGGCTCTCCGTGGGCGGCGAGTTCGCGGCGTCGACGACCTTCCTCGTGGAGTCGGCGGGGCCGCGGCGACGGGGTCTGTTCTCCAGTTTCCAGTACGTCTCCACGAGCGCGGGCCAGCTGGCCGCCTCCGGCATCGCGGCCCTGCTGGTCGCCACGCTCTCCGACGGGCAGATGGACGGCTGGGGCTGGCGGCTGCCCTTCCTCCTCGGCGCGGTGCTCAGCCTGGTCGGCTTCTGGATCAGGCAGGGCGCCCACGAGACGCACCGCGCGCCCGCCGAACCGGACGCCCGGCCCGGCCTGTTCGACGCGCTGCGCCACCACCCGCGCCAGTCGCTGCTGATCTGCGGCATCACGGCGGGCGGCACCATCGCGTACTACACGTGGACGTCGTACCTGCCGACGTACGCCGAGCTGAACACCGACATCAACAAGAGCCAGGCGCTGCTCGCGGGCACCCTCTCCCTCGCGTTCTTCACGCTGCTCCAGCCGGTCGGCGGGCTGCTCTCCGACCGGGTGGGCCGCAGGCCGCTGCTGCTCTTCTTCGGTGTCGGCTTCGCGGTCCTGAGCGTGCCGCTGCTCAAGTCGCTCAGCGGGTCGTTCGGTTCGCTGCTGCTGGTGAGCTGCGCGGGCATGGTGCTGCTCACCGGCTTCACGTCGATCTCGGCGGCCGTGAACGCGGAGGTGTTCCCCGCGCGGGTGCGGGCCGCCGGGATCGGTTTCCCGTACTCCCTCACCGTCGCGCTGTTCGGCGGCACGGCCCCGTACATGGGCACCCTGTTCAAGGAGATCGACAGGCCCGGCCTTTTCCCCTGGTACGTGGCCGTGATCTGCCTGGCGTCGTCGGTGGTGTATCTGCGTCTTCCGGAGACGGCGCACAAGGAGTTGGAGCGCTAGGAGAAGCGGGAGCGTTGGGCGCCCTTCGGCACGGCCGTGATCGAGCGGCCCGCCCACTCGGGGGGCGCTTCCGTGAGGCCGGTCAAGCGCTCGCGGATCTCGTCCGGGGGGGGTGGCGCGGCCCGCGTTATGGTCCCCGTTGAGGCACTCTTCTCCCTGTGTCGTACGCATCTTCGCTTCCCCCGCAGCGCCCGCCGTTCCCCGCCACCGGCCACATGGTCGTCTGCGGCGGTGGCGAGGCCCTGGCGCACCGGCTCGCCGCCGAACTCCGTGACGTCTACGGCGAGCAGGTCGTCCTCGTCGTGCCGCCCGCGGGCGGCGGGGAGCGGTCCCCGTCGCCGACGGGACGGGCCCGGACCACGGCGCTGCTCGGACGGATCACCGCCGTGGTCTCCCGTACCGCGGGGAACGGCAACGGAGGTGGCAGCGGAGGCGGCGAGGCCGAGGGGCCGGTCCCGCGGACGGTCGAAGCCGCCGAGATCGGTGACGACGCACTCATCGACGCGGGCGTTCCGCGGGCCGGCGCCCTCGCTCTCGTCCATGACGACGACGAGACCAACATCCGCGCCGCTCTGGCCGCCCGGCGCCTCAACCCCCGGCTGCGGCTGGTGATCCGGCTCTACAACCGCAAGCTGGGGCAGCACCTGGAGGAGCTGCTCGACCAGGCGGCCGCCGTGGCCGGCCTGGACACCACCGACGCCACCGTCACCGTGCTGTCCGACGCCGACACCGCCGCCCCGGCGCTCGCCGCCACCGCCGTCGCGGGGACCAGCAAGGTCGTCCACGCGGACGGGCTGCTGCTGCGCGCCGTGGAGCGTACGCCGCCCGAGCCGGGCGACGTGGCGCCGCGCGGTCTCGCCACGCTGGCGCTGCTCTCGGCCACCGCCAACGACCCGGCGGGCGCGGAGGGTTCGGACGAGGCGGGCGGCGGCGCGGGCCCGCGGCTGCTGCCCGACGACGACGCCGTGGCCGCCGCGCCGGGCCGGGGCGCGCTGGTCCTGGAGGCCGTGTCGTACTCCGGGTCCGCGCCGCCGCCCGGGTTCCTGGCGGGGCGCGGGGTACCGCTGCGCCAGCTGTTCTCGCGGCGGCTGCGCTGGTCGGTGGCCGGGTTCGCCGCCGCTGTCCTGGGGCTCGCGATCGCCTCGATCGTGACGGCGGGCGGCTCCCCGCTGCACGCCACGTACCTCACCCTCCTCGACCTCTTCTCGATCAATGACCCCGCGACCGAGGGGCCGATGAGCCGCCAGATCCTCCAGCTCCTGGCCGGGCTGATCGGGTTGCTGCTGCTGCCGATCCTGTTCGCGGCCGTCCTGGAGGCCCTCGGCACCTTCCGCACCGCGTCCTCGCTGCGCCGTCCGCCACGCGGCCTCTCCGGGCACGTGGTCCTGCTCGGCCTCGGCAAGATCGGCACCCGGGTCCTGGCCCGGCTGCGGGAACTGGACATCCCGGTGGTGTGCGTGGAGGCGGACCCGGAGGCGCGCGGCATCTCCCTGGCCCGGCGGCTGCGCGTGCCCACGGTGATCGGCGACGTCACCGAGGAGGGCGTCCTGGAGGCCGCCAAGATCCACCGCGCGCACGCCCTGCTCGCCGTGACCAGCGCGGACACCATCAACCTCGAAGCGGCCCTGTACGCACGGTCGGTGCGGCCCGATCTGCGGGTGTCGCTGCGGCTGTACGACGACGCGTTCGCCACTGCCGTCTACCGCACCCTGCGGGCCGCGCACCCCGGCGCCCTCACGCGCAGCCGCAGCGTGTCGACGCTGGCCGCGCCCGCCTTCGCCGGGGCGATGATGGGCCGCCAGATCCTGGGCGCGCTGCCCGTCGAGCGCTCCGTGCTGCTCTTCGCGGCGCTCGACGTCTCGCTCCAGCCGCAGCTGACCGGCCGCACCGTGGCCGAGGTGTTCCGGCCCGGGGCGTGGCGCGTGGTCGCCCTGGAGCGCTCGTCCGGCGCGGAGTCGGGCCTGGAGTGGGACATGGACCCGCAGTACGTGCTGCGGCCGCAGGACCGCGTCGTCCTGGCGGCCACCCGGCAGGGCCTGGCCGAACTCCTCGCCCGCAGACCGCTGCCGGCGCGCCCGTAGGAGAGCTTCGGTCCGGGCTCAGCCCTCGTCCGGCACCGGCAGGATCTGGCGCAGGTGCGGGTCGGGGTGGAAGTCCCTGCGCCACTCGCGGGGGTAGCCGACCGACGCCTCCACGTGACGTACGCCGTCGTGCCAGGTGGTGCGCGGGATGTGCAGATGGCCGTAGACGACGGCCGCCGCGTTGTACTTCACGTGCCAGTCCGCGCTCAGCTCGGTGCCGCACCACAGGGCGAACTCGGGGTAGCGCAGGATGCGGGTGGGTTCGCGCAGCAGCGGCCAGTGGTTGATGAGGACGGTGGGCAGGCCGTCGGGCCGCTCGGTGAGGCGTTCCTCGGTCAGCGCGATCCGGGCGCGGCACCAGTCGTCGCGGGTCGCGTAGGGGTCGGGGTGCAGGAAGTACTCGTCGGTGCAGACCACGCCCGCCTCGTGCGCGACGGCGAGCGCCTCCTCCTTGGTGTGGGTCCCCTCGGGGCGGAAGCTGTAGTCGTAGAGGAGGAAGAGCGGGGCGACGGTGACGGGGCCGCCCGCGCCGCGCCAGACCGGGTAGGGGTCCTCGGGGGTGGAGATCCCGAGCTCGCGGCAGAGCGCGACGAGGTGCTGGTAGCGCTCCTCGCCGCGCAGCTGGACCGGATCGTCCTTGGGCGTCCACAGCTCGTGGTTGCCCGGCGACCACACCACCTTGGCGAAGCGCCCGGCGAGCGTGCGCAGCGCCCACTCGACGTCGGCCATGCGCTCGGCGACGTCGCCGGCCACGATCAGCCAGTCCCCGTCCGTCTGTGGCCGGATGGTCTCGACGTACTGCCTGTTCTCCGCGTACGCGACGTGCAGGTCGCTGATCGCCAACAGCTTCGGGGTGCTCTCGGATGCCATCACCGTGCGAGGCTAACCGAGTTGTTCCGTCAGTGGTGATCGACTTCGCCCCGCTGGATCGCGAGGTACTCCTCCGGGGTCGCCTTGGGCACCTGCGCCTTGGGCCCGTACATGGCGCGGGAGAGGCGGGAGCGCAGGCGTTCGGAGCGGGGCACCTTGCGGGCCACGCCGTTGGCGTCGACCAGGGGGCCGATCTCGTAGGGCTGCGGCTGTTCGTGGGCGGTCAGACGGTACAGCTCCCCCTGCGGCAGCGGCTCGTGGATCTCCACGTACTCACCGTGCGGCAGGCGTTTGATGGTGCCGCTCTCCCGGCCGTGCAGCGCCTTGTCCCGGTCCCTGTGCTGGAGGCCGAGGCAGATCCGGTACGTGACGAGGTAGGCGATGACGGGCGCCGCGAAGAAGGAGATGCGCACGAACCACGTGATGGTGTTGATGGACAGGTGCAGGTGGGTGGCGACGATGTCGTTGCCGCCGCCGATGAGCAGGACGAAGTACAGCGTCAGCCAGGCGACGCCGAGCCCGGTGCGCACGGGTACGTTGCGGGGCCGGTCCGCGATGTGGTGTTCCCGCTTGTCGCCCGTGATCCAGGCCTCGATGAACGGATAGACCGCGATCGCCGTCATGATCAGCGGGAAGAGCATGAAGGGGATGAAGACGCCCAGGACGAGCGTGTGCCCCCAGATGTTGATCTCCCAGGCGGGCATCACGCGGATCAGCCCCTCGGAGAAGCCGAGGTACCAGTCGGGCTGGGCGCCGGTGGAGACCATGTCGGGGCGGTAGGGGCCGATCGCCCAGACCGGGTTGATGGAGGCGACCGCGCCCATGATCGCGAGCACGCCGAAGACGAGGAAGAAGAAGCCGCCCGCCTTGGCGACGTAGACGGGCAGGAACGGCGCGCCGACCACGTTCTTCTCGGTCTTTCCCGGCCCCGCGAACTGGGTGTGCTTGTGGTAGAAGACCAGGATCAGATGGGCCACGACCAGCCCGAGCATGATGCCCGGCAGCAGCAGGATGTGGATCGGGTAGAACCGCGCCACGATGTCCTCGCCCGGGAACTCGCCGCCGAACAGGAAGAAGGCGAGGTACGTGCCGACCACCGGGATCGAGAGGATCGCGCCGTGCGCGAAGCGGACGCCGGTGCCGGAGAGCATGTCGTCCGGGAGCGAGTACCCGGTCAGACCGGTGATGATGGCGAGCATCAACAGGGTCCAGCCGAAGAGCCAGTTCAGCTCGCGCGGCTTGCGGTAGGCGCCGGTGAAGAACACCCGCATCATGTGCACGAACATGCCCGCGATGAAGACGAGCGCCGCCCAGTGGTGGATCTGCCGGATCAGCAGACCGCCGCGCACCTCCAGGCTGATCTCCAGCGTGGACTCGAACGCCCGTGACACCTGGAGGCCCTTGAGCGGCACGTACGGGCCGTCATACGTGACCTCGGCCATGCTCGGCTCGAAGAAGAGGGTCAGATACGTGCCGGTGAGGATCAGGATCAGGAAGCTGTAGAGGCAGATCTCGCCGAACATGAACGACCAGTGATCGGGAAAGATCTTGCGCATCTGGCTCTTGGCCAGGGTGTTGATCCCGAGGCGCCCGTCCGCCCAGTCCGCGACGCGCTCACCCCTGCCCGGCCGCCCGGACCGGCCCGGTCGCCCGCGTGCCCCGGTGCGCTCGATGCTTCCGCTCATGCGACTCCCTTTCAGGCGGCTACCAGAGTAGGTCGCATGTATGACGTATCCAACAGGCCGGTGTGTGACAACTGGCGGCCAGAAACCTCGGGTTCACCGCGAGAGTCATCCGCCTCAGGAGTCACTCACGGCAGAAGCCATTCACGGCAGGAGTGTTATTCACTCAGGAGGAAACGCTCGCACCCCTCGCCGCGGAGCCGGCCCGGCGGCACCTTGCGGCCGAACGCGACGAGCAGGAGGTCTTGGGCGGCGCCGTGCACGGGGGTGCCGCTGCCGTGCCGCCAGTCGAGGTCGTCGGCGCGCAGCTCGACGCCCGTGAGGTCGGCGCCGAAAAACTTGAGGCTCTTGGCGTCGACGGTCTCCAGCAGGACGCGGACGCGCTCGGACGGGACCTCTCGGGACATGTTGAGGGCGACCGTGACGTCGAGGCCGTGCACCACGTCGTGGCCCAGCGCGGAGGTGTAGCCGCCGACCGGGGGTGTCCAGGGGTGGTGGGCGTTCTCCCTGATGTGCGCGACGAGTTCGGCGGGCGAGTAGCGGACGGCGTCCGCCCGGGCGCAGCGGTCCGTCACGCGGTGCAGGCTGCCGCGCGCCTTGAGGAGTTCGAGGAGCGTCCTCGGCAGCGTGTGGCGGAAGCCGAGGGACATGTGGGCGACGACCTCGCGTACGCGCCAGCCCGCGCAGAGGGAGGGGGAGTTCCACTGCTCAGGGCGCAACTCCGCGAAAGTACGGGCGAGTTCCTGGCGCTCGGCGGCGATCTCGGCACGGATGTGGTGCACGTTCTCTGTGGTCTTCCCCATGTCTCCAGGGTGATCAAGGCTCGGCCATAAGTCCAAGAGCCACTTGTTCTCGCCGCTAGCATCATCGGTTATGGAACTCCGGCAGCTTCAGTACTTCGTCGCCGTGGTCGAGGAGGCGAACTTCACGCGTGCAGCGGCCCGGCTGCATCTGGCGCAGCCCGGCGTGAGCGCGCAGATCCGCCGTCTGGAACGGGAGTTGGGCCACCGCCTGCTGGACCGCTCGGGTGGGGCGGTGACGCTGACGGAGGTGGGCCGGGCCGTGCTGCCCTACGCGCGGGCCGCGCTCGCCGCCGTCGACGGTGCCCGCGCCACGGCCGACGAGTTCGCGGGGCTGCTGCGCGGCCAGGTCACGCTGGGCCTCGTGTCGGGCGCCGCCACCCATGAGTTCGACGTGGTGTCCGTGGTCGCCGACTTCCATGACGCGCACCCCGAGGTCGAGATCTCCCTCAGGGAGGACTCCTCCGACCGGATGCTCACCGCGCTGCGCCAGGGTGAGCTGGACATCGCGCTGCTAGGCCTCGCGGCGGGCGAGCCGCCGCCTGGTGTCTCGCTGGCCATGGTGGTCGACGAGCCGCTGGTCGCCGTGGTGGCTCCGGGCGATCCGCTGCTGCGCGCCGGGGGCCGCGGGGAGGTGCTGCTGGCCGACCTCGCGGACCGCCCGCTGATCAGCCTGCCGCGCGGCACCGGCCTGCGCGGGGTCCTCGACGGGGCGTGCGCCGAGGCGGGCTTCCGGCCGCGCATCGCCTTCGAGGCGGCCACCCCCGACGTCCTGATCCGGCTCGCCGCGCGCGGCCTCGGGGTGGCGGTACTGCCCGCACTGCCCGAGGAGGCGACCGCGGTCCTGGGCCTGCACACCCTGCCGATCACCGATCCGCCCCTGCGCGGCCGCATAGCCCTGACCTGGCGCACGGACGGCCCACCAACCCCCGCGGCCCAAACACTCCTCACCCGCCTACGAGCAGAACTACCGCCCCGGTAAGGGGCGGCGCCCCGCAAGGGGCCTGCGCCCCCAAAGGGGCGCGGGGAACTGCGCGCCCAACCACACCCAACCCGCACCCGCCAACAAACCACCCCCGGCAGCCGCGACCGCGCACCAAAGCCACCACCCCCACGCAACCACCCCCCACGCAACAGCCCCGTCAAACCGACGGAGTCAACCGGTGCAGCCGCAACGCAAGCTGCACCTCCAGACTCCGCGCAGGACTGTTCCAGTCACCCCCCAGCAACCGCCCCACCCTCTCCAACCGCTGCACCACCGTGTTCACATGCACATGCAACGCGGCCTTGGCCCGCGTAAGACTGCGGTCCTCCCCGAAATACGCCTCCAGGGTGCGGACCAGCTCCGTGCCGCGCTCGGCGTCGTAGTCGAGGAGAGGACCGAGCGTGGCCCGGACATAGCCGCCGAGGTCGGCCTGTTCACCGATGAGCATCCCGACGAAGCCGAGGTCGGCGAGGGCGGCGCCATGACCGGCGTGGCCGAGCGCCCGCAGTGCGGAGAGGCAGCGTGACGCCTCCGCGTGGGCACCTGGCAGCCCGGCGGAATCCTGCGCGGGCCCGGCGGCGCCGACCGTGACCGCGGCGCCGACGGCCTGGCCCAGCTCGGCGGCGAGCGTACGGGCGTCGTCGCCCGGAGCGCCGGTGGGGGTCACGAGCACCACACCGTCGTGGTGGAGTCCGGCCAGGCCGCTGCGCGCGCGGGCGACGCGGTGGGCGGCGGCGAGCAGCCGCTGCCGGGAGGCGCTCTCGCTGTGGGTGACGAACACCGCGTGCCCGCTGTCGAGCCGGACGCCGAGGCGGCGGGCCCGGCCCGTCAGGCTGACCGGGTCGCCGGTGGGGGACAGCAGGTCGTTCAGGAGTTCGCCGCGCACCCGGTCCTCGGTCTCGGCGACGGACCGGCGCAGCAGCAGGAGCAGGGCGGTGACGACGCTCGCGCGTTCGAACAGCCGTCGGTCGGCGTCGGCGAGTTCGGGGCGTCCGGTCAGGGCGATGCTGCCGAGGAGTTCGGGTCCGGCGAGGACCGCGCAGACCCAGGTGCCGTCCTGCGGGACCGCGCGTCCGCTGGCGCGTGACGCGGCGACGGCCTGGGCGGGCGGGGGCAGCGGCGCGGCGGCGGTGCGGGCCAGTTCGACGCCGTCCACGTCGTGGAT
This sequence comes from Streptomyces huasconensis, assembly GCF_021028635.1. Taxonomy (NCBI): domain Bacteria; kingdom Bacillati; phylum Actinomycetota; class Actinomycetes; order Kitasatosporales; family Streptomycetaceae; genus Streptomyces; species Streptomyces huasconensis. The sequence continues at coordinate 7,213,607 of NZ_CP086119.1, read as the reverse complement.
GAGGACGCCGCCGTCGAGGAGGGCGGCGATGCCGTCGGCCACGTCGCCCGTGTCGCCGCCGCGCAGGACGAGGTCGGTGAGCTGGTCGTGGGCCTGTTCCGCCCGGCGCATGGCCTGGCTGTGGGCCCGGATGGTCTCCGTGGCGGCGTTCAGGTCGACGAGCGCGGCCCGGGTCTCCTCGAGGAGGCGCGCCCCGTCGATGGCGATGGCGGCGTGGTCGGCGAGGGAGGAGAGCAGCACGATCTCCTCCCTCGCGAACTCGCGGGCGGCGCGGTCGGCGGCGTACAGCACGCCGATGACGCGGGAGCCGAGCCGCAAGGGGACGCCGAGGATGGCCCGCAGCCCTTCCTGGCGGACGGCGCTGTCGATGGCGTCGGTGTGGTGGAAGCGGGGGTCGTGCTGGTAGTCGCCGGTGACGTAGGGGCGGGCGGTCTGGGCGACGAGGCCGCCGAGGCCCTCGCCCATGCCGAGCCGCAGCTGCTGGAAGGCCGCGGCGACGCTCCCGTCGGTCACCCGCATGTAGGTGTCGCCGGCGGCTTCGTCGTTGAGCGAGAGGTACGTGACGTCCGTGCCCAGGAGCAGCTTGGCGCGGCGCACGATGGCCCGTAGCACCGCGTCGGGGTCGCGCAGCGCGGCCAGGTCGCTCGCGGTGTCGAACAGCGCGGTGAGTTCGGCCTCGCGGCGGCGGTGCGCGCCGAGGGTGCGGTGGACGCGCAGCGCCACATCGGTGGCCTCGTCGAGCGCCGCGAGGTCCTCGGCCGCGGCGCCGGCCTCGCGGGCGCGGGCGGCGGGGCGCGCGAAGTCCTCGGCGGGTGCGCCCCGGTCGAGCATGTCGAGCAGGCTACGCAGGCCCGCCTGGGGTTCGGCATGGCCTGTCCGGTGTTCGGCATCGCCCGCCGGGGGTTCGGCATGGCCTGCCTGGGGTTCGGCGTGACCCGCCCGGCGTTCGGCGTGACCCGCGCCCTTCGTGGTGGGAGGCATGGGCCGATCGTCTCCCGGCAGGGTGGGTGCGGTCGATGGGCCGGGCACATCGGCGGCGGGTGGGGACCGTTCACCATCCGGTGGACTCCCCCGCCGAGGACGCGCCGCGGGGACGAGGCAGCGCGTGGGCCTGCCTTACTTGCTGCGGCTGCGGCTGCGGGAGAGGGAGCGGGCGGTCCCCGCCCCGCGCGGTCAGGCCATTTCGACGTAGCGGTGGACCCGGTCGAAGCGCCGGGCCATCAGGTCCCGGTGGCGGATCACCCAGTGGGCCACGCCGGAGTCCAGTTCCGTGACGTCGTCACCGCACCTCCAGGTGGCCAGGAGAGCCCAGTCGTCGGCGTCCTCTCCGTGGGCCGCGCCGCCCGGCTCGCAGGGGCCGGCCTCCTCGGGCGTACGGGCGTAGTGGACGGGGTCGTTCTGGGGCGAGACCGGATGGCCGCCGATCTGCAGGGCCCAGGGAGGGCGGTAGCCACCCACGCGTGCCCAGGCGTCGCTGAGTTCGTCGGCGAGTTCGAACTGCTCTTCCTCGGGAAAGTCGCCCCATCTGTCGAGGGCGTAGCTCTCCGGCATCTGCGCACTCGGCTGGTGCCATACGGTGCGGAGTTCGCGCGGCCGGTACGGCTCGCGCCGGCTGTGAGCGAGGGAGGTCGGGGTGGTAGGGGTCCCGGCGGGGACGTACAGCACCGCATCGGGCACCTGCCCGTCAGTACCCTGCACATCGGAGCCGGAGAAGAAGAGCAGACGGCCGTCGGCGGGCAGAGGAAGGCGGGTCGCCCCCGGCGGGAGGGCCGCGAGGTCGACGGAGGCCACGAAGGGGTCGGATGGCTTCGGCGCGCCGGGCGGCAGCAGGGGGTCGCCGCCGATCCGGGCCACGAGGGGGCCGTCACCGCCCTCGGCCAGGTACACCGCCGGCAGGACACCACGTATCCACTCCTCCACCTCCTCCGACGCCAGGCCTCGGGATATCGCCTCGACTCGGAAGGCGCGCAGTCCGTCCACGATCTCGTCGGTCACCGGGCCACCCTAACGGGGCCATGAGCGGGCGGTGACAGGGCCCAACGGATGGCAGCGGAAAGGAAGTTGCACTCGCACCCACCTCGCGTCAACTGATGGTTGACGCCCGCGAACTGTCAACCTACGGTTGTCACATGACGCGATCCGACAGCACTCCTCAGCCGCCCACGGTCCGCCTCGACGACCTCATCGAAGCCATCAAGAAGGTCCACACCGACGCCCTCGACCAGCTCTCCGACGCGGTCATCGCCGCCGACCACCTCGGCGACGTCGCCGACCACCTCATCGGCCACTTCGTGGACCAGGCGCGCCGCTCCGGCGCGTCCTGGACCGACATCGGCAAGAGCATGGGCGTCACCCGGCAGGCCGCCCAGAAGCGGTTCGTGCCCAAGAAGCCGGGCGAGACGAACGACCTCGACCCCAGCCAGGGCTTCAGCCGCTTCACACCCCGGGCCAAGAGCGTCCTGATGGCCGCGCACCACGAGGCCAAGGCGGCCCAGCACGACGAGATCCGCACCGAGCACCTGGTCCTCGGCCTGCTGAGCGAGCCGGAGGCCCTCGCCGCCAAGGCGATCACCGCGCAGGGCGTCCCCCTGGACGACGTACGCCGGGCCGCCCTGGACGCACTGCCCGCGACCGCCGTCGAGGTGCCCGAACTCGTGCCGTACGACGCGGGGGCCCGCAAGGTGCTCGAACTGACCTTCCGGGAAGCGCTGCGCCTCGGCCACAACTACATCGGCACCGAACACATCCTGCTCGCCCTCATCGAATTCGAGGACGGCGAAGGGCCGCTCACCGGCCTCGGCCTCGGCAAGGAGGAGATCACGGCCTCGGTCGTCGACTTCCTCCGCGACCTCGGCCCGGCCACCGCCTGACCACCCGTCACGCCAGATCGCCAATCGCCGTCAACCAGCCGTATTTCCGGGCCCGTTGACAGGTGTGGTGGGGCTCCCTACTGTCGCAAGGACCGTCTCGAACAGCGTCAACGCACATCCATCTTGCGTGGGGGGTTCGTGAACAGCACACCTGGTGCCGGCGACATCGACATGGCAGCCCCCCAAAACCGTGAAGGACTGCCCCTCGTCAGTCTCGATCAGGCGCACTCACCGCAGAAGGTCCTGGCCCACGGCGCATTGCTCCGACGGTTCGTCGCGGGCCAGGAGATCAAGCCGGTCCATATGCGGATCGGCATCATGGGCGCCTGCAATATGCGCTGCAATTTCTGCAACTTCCACTCACCGAACGAGGAGCAGTTCTACGACCTGTTCTCGTTCAAGGACTCCATCGCCACCGACAAGGCGGTCACGCTGCTGCGGGAGTTCGCCGAGAACGACGGGCGCGCGGTGACCTTCTGCGGCAGCGGCGAGTGCACCATCCACCCGGGCTACACCGACATCTGCCGGGCCGGGCACGCGGCCGGGCTGCGGATCGGGCTGATCACCAACGGCTCACGCCTCGGTCGGCCGAAGGTCGCCGACTGTGTCGCCGAGACCCACACCTGGGTCCGCATCGGCCTGAACGCGGGCACGGAGGCCACCTTCGACGCCATCACCCGGGACCGGGAGCAGACCTTCTCGGGGTTCGTCGGAGCCGTCGGCAGGCTCAGGGAGAGCGCCGTCGACCCGGACTTTCGCATCGGCTTCAACTACGTGATCACGCTCCAGAATTACCGCGAGATTCTCCCGGCGACCCATATCGCCCGGGAATCCGGCGCGCATTACGTGCGCTTCGAGCCGGAGTTCTACAGCGCGCTCGGCCACGAGACCATCGAATCCGTGATGCCGCAGATCGCCGAGTCGCTCACCGCGGCCGCGGCTCTCTCCACCGACGCCTTCGAGGTCTCGGTGCCCAAGCTGGACCGCGGCCCGATGGACCAGGTCGAGGAGGTCGAGGGCGACTTCGAGCGCTGCCACTACAGCCGTTTCGTCACGGCGGTCGGCGCCGACGGAAATCTCTATCCGTGCCCACAGGTCCACCTCAACAGCCGTTATCTCATCGGCAATGTCATCGAGCAGGGATATGCGGAGGTACTCGAAGGCGGTCCGCGCGCCGAATGGGAGGCCTCCAACCCGCGCAGGACCGACCTGTGCAAATCGTGTTTCTACCGCCCGCAGAACGAACTCCTGGAACTCCTCAAACGCGGCCAGATCAAACTGGACGAGGCGCTGGACGCGTACGCGCTGGAAGTGCCCAGCACCCTGCACGGCGACTTCGTCTGAGCCGCGGATGCAGCTCCGTCACCTCCGCAGGCTCCTCGCCGCCGTGCCGTCGCCGCGCCCGGCCGCCGGTGACGCCACCGAGGACCGCACGGCTGCCTGCCGCCAACTCCGTGCGCTGGTCGAGCGGTTGGCCCGAGTCGAGCGGGCGCCCCTCACCGTCACCGACACCCACGTCTCGGTGCGCGACGGCCTGCGCCGTGAGCGACTGGTCCTCGACTCGCCCGTACGCGGCACCTTCCACGGCACCCTCCTCGCGCCCCACGGCGTCCCGCGCGGCCCGGCCGTCCTGGTCCTCGGCGGCCGCAACGCCCGCCTCGACCAGCTCACCGGAGACGTGCCGCCGGACCACCCCGACCGCAATGTCGCCGAGCACCTGGCGCGGGCGGGCTTCGTCACGCTCTCCTTCGACCACGGCATCGGCGGCGGCCTCGACGAGGAGCGCAGAGCCGGCCGGGACGAAGGGACGCTGCTGGCCCACGCGTTCACGCTGACCGGCCGCTCCCTGCTCGGCGCGCTCGTCGGTGACGCCCTGGGCGCGCTCGACGTACTGGCGGCGCACCCGCGCGCCGACCCGGACCGGCTCGGCCTGTTCGGCCACAGCCTCGGCGCGGCGGTCGCCCTGCACACCGCGCTGCTGGCACCCCGCCAAGGCCTCCCGCTCTGCGCGGCGAGCCACCTCGGCAGCTACCAGGCCCTGTACGCACGGCTGTTGACCGGCCACGAAGGCGCGACGCTCCCCGGAATCCTGGAGTACGCCGACCTCGCGGACCTGTACGCCGCGCTCGCCCCGGCGCCCCTCCAGCTCCAGTACGGCACCGCCGACACCTATCTGGAACCGGCCGACGCGCGCGCGGCGGCGGACAGGGTCCGGGCCGCGTTCGCGGTGGCGGGCGCCTCCGCGGAGATCCATGAACTGCCCATGGGCCACGGCACGCACGTCGGCCACGCGGCGGACTTCTTCACGCGTTACCTGTCCGGTGGCGCCGGGCACGCCGTCACAGCATGCGACGCCGTGCCCGCCGAGCGCACAGGCCTTGATGTGCCCGCCCAGCGCATCCGCTTCGAGGTGTCCGAGCGGCGCGCCGTGCTCGACCGCGTCGACGCCGCGCTCGCCTCGGGCGTGCTCACCCAGGGCCCGCAGGTCGCGCGCTTCGAGGAGCTGTCACGCGCCTGGACCGGCGGCGCCGAGACGGTGGCCGTGGCGTCCGGCTCGGCAGCCCTGGAAATCGCGCTGCGGATCGTCGGGGTGGCGGGCCGCACCGTCCTCGTGCCGGTCAACACGTTCTTCGCCACGGCCGCGTCGGCGGTGCGCGCGGGCGCGTCCGTCCGCTTCGTCGACATCGAGCCGGACGGCCTCGGCATGGACCCGGACGCCCTGCGCGCGGCTGTCGACCGGTTTCCCGACACGGCCGCCGTCCTGCCGGTGCACATCGGCGGCATCGTGTCGCCCGCGTTGGACGCGGTGCTCACGTACTGCCGGGAGCGCGGCATCCCTGTGGTGGAGGACGCCGCGCACGCCTTCGGTGCCACGCTCGGCGGCCGCCCGGCGGGGAGTTTCGGCCGGTTCGGCGCCTTCTCGTTCTTCCCCACCAAGGTCGCCGTGAGCGGCGAGGGCGGTCTGTTGTCCGCCGCGCTGCCGGACGACGCGGAACAGGCACGGCGCTGGCGCGACCACGGCAAGAGTGCCCAGGGCTCCACGCTCCACGACCGCCCGGGCGGCAACTGGCGCCTGAGCGAACTGCACGCCGCCGTCGGCACGGTCGACCTGGAGCGTTTCGCGCGCACCTTGGCGGCGCGCCGTGAACTGGCGGCCCGCTACGACGTGTTGCTTGCTGACGTGCCGGGGCTCCGGCCGCACGCCGTGCCCGACGGATCGGACAGCAACTTCTACAAGTACCTGGCCCACCTCGATCCTGACGGGCCGCTCGACCGCACGCTGTTGAAGAAGCGGCTGCGGGAGCGGCACGGCGTGTCCCTGGCCGGCGAGGTCTACGACCACCTGCTCTGCGATCACCCGTACTTCGCCGACGGCACCCAACCCGCGCGCAGTGACGGGCCGTTCGAGCGGGCGCGCCGGTTCGCCCGTCACCATGTCGCCCTGCCGCTGTACCCGTCCCTCACGGAGGCCGAGCAGATCCGGGTGGTCACCGCGCTCCGCAGCGAGCTGTCGTGACGGCGGTGGTCCGCACCTTCCGCAGAGGCGAGTGGCGGACGTCGCTGGACACCGCCGCGCTGCCGGGCACGGGAGGCGCCTCGTACGGTCTCGCGCTGGTCCCGGAGATCGTCGCCCACGCCGACCGGCGGTGGTGGGACACCACGCGTGCCACCCTGCCGCCGCTCGCCGGACGCCGCGAACTGCTGCTCGAAGCAGTGGGGTTGTTCGGCCGGGGCACCGTCACGGTCGGCGGCGTCGGCGCGCAGGACGCCGTCGGCTTCCGTGCGGCGCTGTGGGGCACGGCCGGGCTGCCGGGGCCGCTGGTGGACCGCTGGTGCGCGATGCTGCGCGAGGCGCTGCTGAAGCGGGGCGGTGAGCCGGTGCCCGACGACCGGCTGAGCCTCGTCGCGCTGCCGGGCAACACGTTCACGTGCCTGGACTCGGTGCTCGACCAGGCGGAGCGCTCGGGCGCCGTCTGGGTGCGGCCGAGCCGGCGCGAGCCGCTCTCCGCGGCCCGGCTCGTCGCCGCCCTGCTCGCCGTCGGCTGGCCCCCCGCCCGCATCGGCCTCTACCCCGCCGAACACCGCACCCTGCACGGCCTGTTGAAGCTCGCGGACCGACGGGTCGTCTACGGGGGCGCGGGCCTCGCCGCGTCGGTCCGTGACGCGGAGTCGCTCACGCTGCACGGTCCCGGCCGGGGCTGCGCCCTGGTGCCACCCGGCATGCCCGTCGAGGCGGCCGTGGACTGGCTGCTGCCCCTGGTCGCGGCCGACGCCGGGCGGTTCTGCAGCAACGTACGCACCGTCGTCTGCACCGACCCCTCCCAGAGCCACGCCCTGGCGTCCTCCCTCGGCGCCGCACTCGACACCATCCCGCCGGACCCGGCTTCCCGTGACCGGCCGCTCACCGTATTCCGCGAACCCGCCGAGGCCCACCGTGCGCTGCGCTCCGTCCACGAACGCATGCGCCCGGGCGACCGCATGCTCACCCGCCGTGAGCCGATCGTGGAGGTCGACGGCGCGCCGTGCGTGCTGCCCCGCCTCGTACGGCTCCAGGCGCCCGAAGGCCACCCCCTGGTCGGCCACGAAGTCCCCTTCCCCTTCGCCGCCGTCCTCGCCGCGGCGCCCGGAACGGTACGGGCCATCACCGCCGAGTCCCTGTTCGTGCACCGCCCAGCGAAGTGGGGCCCCGCATGACGACCGCCTTCGACACGCTGACCGGCACCCTGCGCTCCCGCGTGCCGGAGCTGGGCGTGGACCTCGACACCTGGACGCGGCGGATGATGCGCTGGCACTTCGCCCCGGACACCGCGAGCCCGTTCTGGGCGGCCAGGCGCGCGACGCTCGGCTTCGACCCCCTCAAGGACGTCGACGGCTTCGCCGCGCTGGAGCTCTTCGGCCTCTTCGACAAGGCCGAGCTGCGCGCCGCGCACGCCCGCGACCTCCTCCCCCGCGGCTACCGCGACCGCCCCTTCCGCGTCTTCGAGACCGGCGGCACCACGGGCGCGCCCTGCCGCATCGTCAACGTCACGCGCCTCGCGTACGACGTGGAGATCTACCGCACGGTCCTTGAGGCACGCGGCGTGGCCGGCGGCGACGTGCTCGCCATGACACCGGGCGGGCCGCACGCGTACGGGCACTTCGTGGAGGGCCTCGCGGACAGCTGGCGCGGCGCGGTGCACGCCATCGACTTCGACCCGCGCTGGGTGAAGGCCGCGCTGCGGGCGGGCGGCGAGGCGGACGCGTACACCGCGCACCTGATCGACCAGACCCTGGCCCTGCTGGCCGCCGAGCGCCCCTCGCTGCTCTTCACCACCGCGCGGCTGCTCCTGGAGCTGGCGATGCGGCTGCCGCGCCCGCTGCACTCGTACGGCATCCGGGCCGTGTGCACAGGCGGTACGTCGTGCACCGCCGCCGAGGCCGCGTTCCTGCGCCAGGAGCATCTGCGGGGCGTGCAGTGGATCGACACCTACGGCAACACGCTCGTCGGGCACGCCCTCCAGGCCGACGTGACGGACGACGGCGCGGCGGACGGCGTGCCCGCCGGGGCCGGACACTCCTACCATCTGCCGCCGCCCTTCGCGGTGTTGAAGGTCGTCGACCCCGGGGACCCGTGGCGCGAGGTCGCCGTCGGTGAGCGGGGCCGGGTGCGCGCCACGACCCTCCTCGAAGACCTCTTCCTGCCCAACCTTCTGGAGCGGGACAGCGCGGTCCGGACCGGGCCGCACCCGTGGTTCCCCTGGGACGGGGTCGCGGCCGTGCGGCCCTTCCAGGAGGACGGCGAGGCCAGTGCCGAGGCAGTGGAAGGCGTCTACTGACCGAAGGCCCGATGGATCGAGGGACACACACCGTGAACCTGTCGTCGAACGGCGTACCGATACCCTGCACGCCGGAACTCTTCGGCCCGCTGCGCCCCAGCGCGGACCTGCTGCCGCCGAGAGACCCGGCCGCGCTCCGCGCGCGCCTGCACGCCGACGGCTATCTGTACCTGCCGGGGCTGCTCGACCGCTCGGAGGTCCTGCGGCTGCGCGGCCGGTACTTCTCGCTCTTCCCGCCGGGCCTGCTCGCGGCGGGCACCACCCCCGAGGACGGGATCTTCTCCGGCCGGGTGCCCGACGGACTGCCGGAGTACGGGGTCGCGGGGCACCCCGCGCACACGTTCGTGCGCTCGGCGGCCTTCGACCGGTTCGTGAGCGACCCGGCCCTCGCCTCGCTCGCCGCCCTCCTCCTCGGCGATGCGGCGCGGATGCTGCCGCGCCGCATCCTGCGCCACTTCCACCGGGGCACGCGCCGGGCCTCGCGCGCCCATGTCGACTTCGACTACATGGACCGGGGTTCGCCCGCCGTCGTCACCCTGTGGGTTCCCGTGGGCGACTGTCCGCCGCGCACCGGCGCGCTCGTGTACCTGGAGGGCTCGCACCGGCTGCCGCCCGAGGAGTACGCGCCGCTGCGCGACATCACCGACCGGCCGACGGACCGCCGCCAGATCTGCCACGACCTGGAGCTGACGGCCCGCACGCTCGGCCGCCGCTGGCTGTGGGCCGACTTCGCGGCGGGTGACGTGATGGTGCACGTGCCGCGCGTCATCCACGCGTCCCTGGACACCACCACGGACGCGATGCGGCTCTCCGCCGACGTGCGTTTCGTACGCGCCGCCGACACGCCCGACCCGCGCTGGCTGACGCCGTGGTCGGCGGATGACGGGGCATGAGATCCCGGTATGCGGGGTGTTCAGGCTCCCAGGTGGACCGGGGAGCCGCCCGCCGCCTCCGAGCGCTCCGCCGCCACGATCACCTCGTCGACGAGCCGGGCCTCGGCCACCGGGCACACCGGTGCCCCGCCCCTCGCCACGGCCTGCGCGAAGTCGGCGAACAGCGGCTGGTGCGGATTGGCCGCCGGGGGCAGGAGGAGCGGCGTCTCGGCCAGGCCCGTGAGCCGCCCCGCGTCGAGCGGGTCGAGGGTCACGGCGCGCCCGGCGCCGGTGAGTTCGAGGCGGTCGATCGGCGGGCCCTCGCTCCACTCCACGAGGCAGTGGGCCCGCGGTCCGAACGGCCAGCGCAGGGTGAGGTCGGCCCGCCGCTCCGCGCCCCGGGGGAAGCGGCCGCCGAGCCGGGCCGTCATCTCGTACGGGCGGCCGAAGAGGTGGAGCAGCAGGTCGATCCGGTGGCTGCCGGCGTCGGCGAGCACGCCGCCGCCCGACACGGCCGGGTCGGTGCGCCAGCGCATCGGGTCGCCGGGGCCCGGTGCGAAGGCGCACCGGAAGCGCACCTCGACCCGCTCGGGTGTCCAGTCGGCCAGCTCGGCGCGGAGCCGGCGTACGGCGGGGGCGAGTCTGCGGTAGTACGCGACGCCCGCGCACGGCCCTGCGGTGTCCAGCGCGGCGCCGGTCGCGAGCCCTCCGGCGAGCGGCTTCTCGACGAGGACCGGGAGGCCGGCGTCCAGCGCGGCGCGGGCGAGCGGCACATGGGCGGCGACGGGCGTGGCGACGTACACGGCGTCGACGTCCGTGAGGAGGACCCGCGGGTCGGCGCCGGACCTGGGGACGGCGTACCGCTCGGCGACGCGCGACGCGCGGTGCGGGTCGCGGCCCCAGAGGACGGCCGGTTCCTCGCCGAGCGCGCGCAGGGCGGGCAGCGCGCGCCGCGTCACGATGTCGCCGTAGCCGGCGATGCCCCACCTCACGCCGGGCCCGGCCGCCGCCCCGGGCTCATGGGACGATCGCCACCTTCAGGGTCTCGCGCGGCGGCCCGTCGTAGGGGGCGTGCTCGGCGTCGGGGTGGAGCACGCGGCTCGCGGAGAGCTGCTCCATGGCCTTCGGGAGTTCGTCGAGGGGGTAGGTGTGCGTGTGGAGGTCGGCGAGGCGCAGGGCGTCGGTGCGCCGGTGGGCGAGTCGCTCGGCGACGGCGAGGGCCTCGGCTCGGGCGGTGTCCAGCGGTTCGGCGGAGCTGTGCACCCGCAGCCCTTTGCGCTCCCAGGTGACCAGGTCGACGCTGACGTGGGTGTCGATGTGGTGGGTGCCGAGGAGGACGACGAGGCCGTTCTGTCGTACGAGTTCCACGCAGGCGTTGAGGGTGGTGGGGGTGCCGACGGCGTCCACGGCGACGTCGAAGTCCGCGCCGACGGCGAGCAGTTGCTCCCGGCCGCCGTCCACGCGGCGTACCGCGTCGGCCCCGGCGGCCGTGGAGTGCGCCAGGCGCCAGTCGTCGAGGTCGACGGCGACCGTCTCGGCGGCGCCGCGCGCCACCGCCACGCGCAGCGCCATCTGCCCGACGGGCCCCTGGCCGACGATCACGACGCGGTCGCCGAGCCGGATGCCGCGGGTGGCGTGCACGGCCAGCGGCAGCAGTTGCAGGAGGGCGCCCTGCTCGAAGGGGACGGGGTCGGGCAGCGCGCCCACGGAGATCTCGCGGGCCAGCGCGAAGTCGGCGTACCCGGTGGTGAGCGGCGTCCGCACGAAGACCCGCTGACCGGGCACGACCCGGCGCACGCCCGCGCCGGTCGCCTCGACGACCCCGGCGATCTCGTGACCGAAACAGCCCTGGGAGCAGTGGTCGCGCAGGCCGTGGTAGTGGAAGTAGGCGAGGTCGCTGCGGTTGCAGACCGTGCAGGCGCGGACGCGGACGAGGACTTCCAGCGGTCCGGGGTCCGGCACCGCCGCGTCGGTGACCAGCCTGATGTCGCGCCTGCCGACAAGTTCGTACCTGCGCATGGCCCACTTCCTCACCGGGTGCGATCAGCGGAAGTCACCAGGATCGCCTAACTCCGTCCTCAGGGCGCCGGATTCGCCGGTCCCGGCCGGTTCGGACTCCTTGACAGCCTCGATCGATACGAGCCAATATCCACTATCCGATTGGCCTGGACCAATCAGCAGGAGCCCCGCGCCTCGCACCACGTCACACGAGCCACGTAGCCGCAACTTCGGAGGTCGCGCCATGGCACCGAGCGCATCGAGCAGTGACCCGACTCTGGAGCACCTGGCCCACTCCGTGCTGCAACCCGGCTTCGAGGGCACCAAGGCCCCCGACTGGGTGCGCCGGAGGGTCTCCGAGAGCCTGGGCTCCGTCGTGCTGTTCTCACGGAACATCGAGAGCATCGAGCAGGTCGCGCGGCTCACCGCCTCCCTGCGGGCGGAGAACCCCGACCTGATCGTGGCCATCGACGAGGAGGCGGGCGACGTGACCCGCCTGGAGGCGTGGACGGGCTCGTCCCGGCCCGGCAACCTCGCCCTCGGCGCGGTCGACGACATCGACCTGACCGAGCGCGTGGCGCACGACATCGGGCGCGACCTGCACGCCGCGGGCGTCTCGCTCAACTTCGCGCCCAGCGCCGACGTGAACTCCAACCCGCTCAACCCGGTGATCGGCGTACGCTCCTTCGGCTCCCGCACCGACCTCGTCTCCCGGCACACGGCCGCCTGGATTCGCGGCCTCCAGAGCGCCGGTGTCGCCGCCTGCGCCAAGCACTTCCCCGGCCACGGCGACACCGTCGTCGACTCGCACTACGGCCTGCCGCAGATCCAGGGCTCGGCCGAGGAGATCGCGCTCACCGCGCTGCCGCCGTTCATCGCGGCGACGGAGGCGGGTGTCCGCGCGGTGATGACCGCCCATCTGCTGGCCCCCGCCTACGACCCCGACCTGCCCGCGACCCTCAGCCCCCGCATCCTGGTGGACCTGCTGCGCGGGGAACTGGGCTTCGACGGGCTCCTGGTCACGGACGGCATCGAGATGGGCGCCGTCACCGACCGGTACGGCATCGACGGTGCGACCGTCAGGGCGGTCGCGGGCGGCGTCGACGCGGTGTGCGTGGGCGGCGAGAGCGCCGGTGAGGAGACGGTGGACCTGCTCGCCACGGCCCTGGTGAAGGCCGTCCTCGACGGCACGCTCCCCGAGGAACGCCTGGCGGAGGCGAGCGCCCGCGTGCGGGACTTCGCGGCCTGGTCGGGCGAGAGGTCCCGGGCCGTGACGGCCGCTGGGGGCGACTTCGGCGCCGAGCCGGGGGTGGACATCAGCCGGAGCATGGGTGCCGGACAGGCGGCGGGCACCGCCCGCAGCACCGGCACCGGCACCGGCCAGGTTAAGGACACCAGCCGGGTCACGGACATCGGTCTGGTCGCGGCCCGACGCGCGGTCCACGTGCGGCACGGCGTCGGCACGGCCGCGCTGCCCCTCGTCGGGTCGCCGCACGTCGTGGAACTGTCGCCGACGATGAACCTCGCGGTCGACGGCCGTACTCCCTGGGGCGTCGCCCAGCCCCTGCGGGACCTGCGCCCCGGCACCACGTCCGTCCGTCTCACGGAGCCGGAACTCGCCTACTCCACCGGCCTGTTGGAGCGCGAGGCGCTGGCCCCGGCGACGGGCCGCGCCCTGGTGGTCGTGGTCCGCGACGCGGCACGCCACCGCTGGATGACCGACACGTTGACGCGCCTCCTGCGCAGCCGCCCCGATGCCCTGGTCGTCGAGATGGGCGTCCCGTCGGGCGACGCGCTCGGCGCCGCGCATCTGATCACGCACGGCGCGACCCGCGTGTCGGGGATCGCGGCGGCCGAGCTGCTGGTGGGCGCCACCGGCTGACGTCTCCCGGCCGGGCGAGGACCCCGCCCGGTACCGGTACCGGGCGGCGCTCAGCCCCGGAGCGGGCCCTCGCAGCTGAAGTCCGCGCTGCCCGCGCTGCCGTCGGTCCAGACCTCCACCCCACCGAACGAGCAGTTCATGTCGGCCAGGTTGTTGTGCCCCGCCGCGGCCCTCTCCAGCAGGAAGTGGTCCACCGTCTCCGACATGTCCCGGAAGACGGCGTCGGGGTCGTCGGCCACGCTCAAGCGGGCCGTGATCCGGCCCGTGCAGGTGTAACGCGGGCGCTCCGGCGCGCCGTTCGAGCGGCACTGGGGCGTGACGCCGGTGGTGGTCCTGAAGGAGTCACGGACCTGAGTGGCGGTGGTGTCCCGCAGCCGGTCGACCGGTACGTACGTGGTGTCGGGCACGAACAGGTCGTCGACATGCGCGATCTGCTGGTCGAGGAAGGCGTCGTACGCGCTCTGCAGCCCGCGGTCCTTCCCGAGCCGGTCGCGCCAGGCGTCGAAGGCGGCGGGGTCGTCGGCGCGCAGGTGACGGTACATCTCCTGGATGAGCGCCGGGCGTTCGGCCCACAGGAACTCGAAGAGCGTGCCGGCGTAGTCGTAGAAGCGGAAGCCGTCCCCTTCGTACGTGGCGTGCAGGATCTGGTCGACGCTCATCCGCGGGCCGCCGTCGGCCGTGTCGTCGATGACGCCCCGCACCAGGGACTTGCGGACCTTGATGCCGTCGTCGCGGGTGGCGCCGTCGAAGAACTCGGCGGTGCCCTCGTCCATGGCGGTGGTGCGGTCGCCCTCGTACCAGGGGCCCTCGCCGAAGAAGCCGGGCACGGCCCAGCGGCCGTTGAGGTAGTGCGTGTACTCGTGGCGGAAGAGTTCCTCCAGCGACAGCGTCGAGTCCTGCGGGACGCGTCGCTGGTAGGTGTAGAAGGTCGCACCGCGCTCGATGTAGACGCCGCCGTTGTCCGTGCCCATCCCCGTGAGCAGCGGGTGGTAGTTCTCGTAGTCGGCGCGTGAGGAGTAAAGCACCGCTGTCAGCCCGGTGTTGGGGTCACCGGCGAGCGGTTCCTGGGTGCCGAGGACACGGTGGAACTGCGCCTTGACCTGCTTGCCCGCGTAGTAGAGCTGGTCGACGGTCTTCCGGTCGAGTGCGGTGCGGACCTTCATCCCGCCCTTGTCGTACGTGTAGGTGCTCGGGAAGAGGCGACGCTCGATGTCGGCCTTGCAGACCTGGTACGGCGCGCAGGCGTCGTACTCGTTCAGCCAGATGGCGACCTTGACCCAAGGAGCGCTGCCCTCACCGAAGTTGCGGGCCGTGACGGTCACGAGGCCGCCGAGTCCCGGGACGATCTCGTCGCGGAGCCCGGATATCTGGCCGAACCTGCCGTACTCGCTCAGCGCGTCGCGCACCACCCAGGCGTTGGCCGTGCCCTTCAGGTGAGTGTGCCCGGCGAAGGCCTTGAAGGCGGCGCGGTAGGAGGCGTCGGCCTTGACCGCCGCGTGGAAGGCGGTGTCCTTGTTGCCCGGGTGGACGCCGAGGTAGTTGAGGGAGAGGGCGGCGAGCGCGGAGCCGGCCCAGGTGGCGTCCTTGGCCGTCGCGGGGTGGTCGGCGTCCATCGTGGCCAGGACGCTTTTGACGAGCGGGAGTTGGTGCTGTCGCAGCCCTGGCGCGCCTGCGGCGTACAGCGACTCGCGCAGGGACTCGGCGTTGGTCCGGGTCACGTCGAACGTACGTGGCGCCTTGCCGAAGGCGTCGACGGCGCGGCGCATGGCGTCGACGGTCGGGCCGTCGGTGACGTCGATCTCGTCGTGCGAGAAGTCCTGGTAGGCGACGGCGTGGAGATACGTGAGCATCTCCAGGAGGTTGCTGCCGTTCTTGCCGTCATGGGCGGCGGCCAGCCGGGTGACGCGCGCGGAGACGGCCTGGACGTGGGCGTCCGACATCACGGGGGCGAGCCGCTTGTCCCAGGTCCAGACGAGCGTGCGCAGGCAGCCGTCGGCGGTGACGGCCGGGTCCCCGAGGAAGTCCGCGAACCGCTCGGGGGACAGACCGGTGACGCCGTCGAGGGTGCAGGGCACGGCGCGCGACGCTCCGGCCGCCTCTCGTGCCTTTGCCGCGGGCTTCGGCTTGGGGGTACGAGCGCCCGGGACGCGGCCCGCGGTGAGCCCGCCGGGGGCCGGGATCTCGTAGGCGCCCGGCTTGGGAGCGCGCGCCCTGCGGTCGACCACGTCCAAGGGGTTCGGCTCGGTGGTGCGGCGCTCGGCAGTGGGCGCGGGAGCGGGGACGGGGGTGGGCTCGGCGGCTTGTACGAGGGGGGTGGCCGTGAGGCAGAGACTCGCCGCTGACATGACGGCGAGCACGGATCTGCGCAGGGTTCGTGGGCGTGGCTGGGACACCGTGGGCTCCTGACGGGGAGGTGGGGGACTGAGGCGATGCTCAACTCATGACGTGGCACCGGCAGTTGGCGGCTGCCACCATGAACCATGTGATGCGTAACGTAATAATGTGAAATTGCACTGACAACCCCTCAGGAACGAGGAGTTGTTCCGCCAGGAACCAGGGGTTGTTCAGCCCGGGCCTGCTCCCCCCGGCTCGCGCAGGGCCCGCAGGAGGAGCCAGCCGACGGCGGGCAGGGCGATCAGCGGGGTGAGCGCGAGCCCCAGGGAGGTGGCGTCGGCGAGCGCGCCGACGAGTGGGCTCGCGAGACCTCCGATGCTGACCGTCAGGCCGAGCGTGACCCCGCTCGCGGTGCCGATCCGCCGGGGCAGGTAGTCCTGGCCGAGGGTGATGTGCAGGGAGAACGGCACGTAGAGGCCGGCCGAGGCGAGGACCACGAAGAGGAAGAGCGCGGGCCCCGGCACCAGCACGACCCCCGCCACCGCGAGGACCGTCAGCGCGTACGACCAGCGCACCACCGGCAGGCGGCCGTGGCGGGCGGCGAGCCTCCCGCCCGCGACCGTGCCGACGGCACCGCCGAGGTAGAGCACGAACAGCGCGGCGGTTCCGCCGACTTCACCGCCGCCGGTGCGCTGGCGCGCGTACAGCGAGACGAACGTACTCAAGCCGGTGAAGACGATCGAGCGGCAGACGATGGCACCGGACAGCCTGAGGAAGGAGGGCCAGTCGTCGGCGGGCGGCGGCTGGGCGGGCGCCGCGCTCTGCGGTGCGGCGGTCTCCGCGACCCGGATGCCGCGCAACGCGGCCACGCACAGGGCGGCGCCCGCGAGGGCGGGGACCACGAGGAGCGGCGAGGCGCCCAGGCCGCCCGTGGTGACGACGGCGGCGGTCAGCAGAGGGGCGGTCGCGAAGCCGAGGTTGCCGCCGAGGGAGAACCAGCTCATGGCGGTATGGCTGCCGCGGCTCGCCCGCCGCGCCACCCGCGCGGCCTCGGGGTGGTAGGCGGCGACGCCGATGCCGGACACGGCGACGGCGAGCAGGGTGAGGGCATAGTCCCCGCCGACCCCGGCGAGCGCGACGCCGGTCCCGCCCACCAGCGTGCTGACCGGCAGCAGCCATGGCATGGCCCACTTGTCGGTGAGCGCGCCGAACAGCGGCTGCACCACGGAGGACAACAGCGACGCGGCGAGCACGATGCCGGACGCGGCGGCGTAGGTGTAGGCACGTTCGGCGACAAAGAAGGGGACGAGCGCGGCGACGGCCCCTTGATAGACGTCGACACAGGCGTGGCCAAGGGCGAGGAGGAGGATGGGGCGGTTTGGGCGGTGGGGGTGGCTGGGGCGTCCGGGGGCCTGGGGGGTTGGTGGGGGCGGCGGCGGGCTCACCGGACGCCAAGGCTGACCCGCTGGAAGGAAAGGCTGGTTCGCTGGCACCGCCTCATCGTCGCCACCCTCCGCCATGGCGCGCTTCCGATAAAATGCCAACCTATGCCGGAGATCCGCCACACGCCCGAGGCACCCACCCGCATCCAGGAACTGGCCCCCGGCGAACGCATCGACGCGCACCGCCACGACGACCACCAGATCATCTACGCGGGTTCCGGCGTCGTGGCCGTCACCACCGACGCCGGCACCTGGTTCGCCCCCGGCACCCGCGCCATCTGGGTCCCCGCCGGCTGCGTCCACGCGCACCGCGCCCACGGCCACCTCGCCCTGCACCTCCTCGGCCTGCCCGCCGACACGAACCCGCTCGGCCTCGACGCCCCGACCGTCCTCGCCGTCAGCCCACTGCTGCGCGAACTGATCCTCGCCTGGACCCGCAGCCCGTACGAGGACACCCCCGAGCGCCGGCGCCTGCGCGCGGTGCTCCTCGACCAACTGCGCGCGTCGCCACAGCAACCCGTCCAGTTGCCCGCCCCCTCGGACCCACGCCTCGCCGCGGTCTGCGACCTGCTGCACGACGACCCCGCGGACGCGCGCGGCCTGGCCGAACTGGCCGCCACGGCCGGGGCGGGCGAACGCACCCTCAGCCGCCTCTTCCGCCGCGAGCTGGGCATGACCTTCCCGCAGTGGCGCACCCAGCTGCGCCTCTACCACGCGCTGCGCATGCTGGCCGACGGCACGCCGGTCACCTCGGTCGCGCACCGCTGCGGGTGGTCGTCCACCAGCGCCTTCATCGACGTGTTCCGCCGCGCCTTCGGCTACACGCCGGGAGCCCACCACCGCCGCGACTGACCTCGCCCCCGCAGGGTTCAACTCCCGCCTCTGTCTGCCCCCTTGGCAGCCCCAGTGCCATGTGAAATATTACTGACGTGCTCACGAGACATCCCTCCGGACGTCCGGAACACTCGGACGTGATCGTCGTGGGAGCAGGTGTGATCGGCGCGGCCTGCGCCTATTACGCCTCCCTTTCCGGCCTCCGAGTCACCGTCATCGACCGCGGACCCGTCGCGGGCGGCACGACGGGAGCGGGCGAGGGCAACCTCCTCGTATCCGACAAGGAGCCGGGTCCAGAACTCGAACTTGCCTTGCTATCGGCCCGGTTGTGGCGAGAGCTGGCGGCCGGTCCTCCCGCGCGCAACGAGGCACGCACCGTGTCACGCCTCGAGTCACGCCTCGAGTCCCGCTTCGAGTACGAGAGAAAAGGCGGCCTGGTGGTCGCCTCCACCGAGGCGGAAATGACCGCGCTGCGGAAGTTCGCGGCGGGCCAGAAACGGGCGGGCGTCGAGGCGATCGAGATCCCCGCCGACGGTCTCGCCACCCTCGAACCACACCTGGCCCCCGACCTCGCGGGCGGTTTCCACTACCCCCAGGACGCGCAGGTGCAGCCCGCTCTGGCGGCCGCCCACCTGCTCAAGGCGGCTGCCGACATGGGACACCTGACATTGCGCCTCGGCGAGGAGGTCACCGCGGTCCTCACCGGCCCCGGCGGCGAGGTGCGCGGCGTTCGGACCCCGAAGGGTGACGCGAAGGCTCCGCACGTAGTGAACGCCGCGGGCGCGTGGGGCGGCCAACTCGCCCGCCTGGCAGGGGTGGAACTGCCCGTACTCCCCCGTCGGGGCTTCGTCCTCGTGACCGAACCGCTGCCACGGGTGGTGCGGCACAAGGTGTACTCCGCCGACTACGTCGCCGACGTCACCAGCGGCTCTGCCGGGCTCCAGACCTCCGCCGTGGTGGAGGGCACCCCGGCGGGCCCGGTGCTCATCGGTGCGAGCCGGGAGCGGGTGGGCTTCGACCGCGCCCTCTCCTTGGAGGCCCTCCGGCGCCTCGCGGCACAGGCCACACGGCTCTTCCCCGCCCTTGCCGAAGTCCGGGCGATCCGCACGTACGCGGGGTTCCGCCCGTACCTCCCCGACCACCTCCCCGCGATCGGCCCCGACCCGCGCGCCCCCGGCCTGCTGCACGCGTGCGGTCACGAGGGCGCGGGCATCGGCCTCGCCCCGGCCACGGGCATGCTCATCGCCGCGATGCTGACGGGTGGCCAACCCCCTGTGTCCGTCGCACCGTTCGCACCCGAACGCTTCGCGGAAAGGGCGGCCACGGGGTGAGGCGTGCGTGCGGTCACGCTTCCACATCGCCCCCGCATCCCATACCCGCTCCGGCCGACGCACCTCACATCCGTACCCACACCCGAGAGGAGCCCCCCTTGACACGTGACGACCGCACGCCCGCGGGAGTCGTAGACGCCTCCCCCGAAACCGCCACCTTCACGATCACCTTCGACGGGCGCGAACTCCCGGTCCTGCCAGGGCAGTCCATCGCCGCCGCGCTCTGGTCCGCCGGGATACTCGCCTGGCGGAGCACCCGCGTCGGCGGCCGCCCGCGCGGGGCGTTCTGCGGGATCGGCCAGTGCTACGACTGTCTCGCCACCGTCAACGGCCGCCCGAACCGGCGGGCATGCCTGGTCACCGCCCGGCCCGGTGACGCGGTGACCACACAGGAGGGACACGGTCATGCCGGGCTCGATACCTGAGACGTACGACCTCGCGGTCCTGGGCGCGGGCCCCGCAGGCCTCGCCGGTGCCGTGACGGCGGCGGAACTCGGCCTCTCCGTCGTACTGTTGGACGCGTCGGACCGGCCGGGCGGCCAGTTCTACCGGCACCCCGCCCCCGCCATGGGCGCCACCCGCCCCGAGGCCCTCCACCACGACTGGGCCGCCTACACCGACCTGCGCGACCGCCTGGCGGCGAGCGACGTCGCCCAACGCCTCGGCCACCACGTCTGGACGGTGACGCGCGAGGCGACCGGGGACGGGTGGACCATCCACGCGCTCACCGGCGAGGAGGGCGGAGAAGACGACACGCGAGTGAACAGATACGGGGACGACCACGGCCAAGGCGACGGCCACGACCACGACCACGACCACGACCACGAGCATGGTCATGACTCCAGACCCGCACAACGGCCGGTGACCCTCCGGGCCCACACGCTCCTCCTCGCGACCGGCTCGTACGAACGCCACCTCCCCTTCCCCGGCTGGACCCTGCCGGGTGTCGTGAGCGCAGGCGGTGCCCAGGCCACGCTCAAGTCCGGCCTCGCCCTGCCCGGCAGGCGTGTCGTCGTCGCGGGCAGCGGACCGCTGCTGCTCGCCGTCGCCACCTCGCTCGCCACGGCCGGCGCCGCGGTCCCGGAGGTGGTCGAGGCGTCGGGCTACCTCGGCTACGCCCGCCACCCGACCGCGCTCGCCACCAACCCGCACAAACTCGCGGAAGCGGCACTCCACGGCACAACCCTGCTGCGCCACCGAACACGCCTGCGCACCCGCAGCGCGGTGACCGCGGCGCACGGCGCCGACCGGGTGGAGGCGGTGACGGTCTCCCGGCTGGACAGGAACTGGCGTCCGGTACCGGGCACGGGCCGCCGCGTCACCTGCGACGCGCTGGCCGTCGGACACGGCCTCATCCCACAGATCGACCTGGCGACGACGCTGGGCTGCGCCACCCGCCGCACCGCCGATGGCACCCACGCCCTCGCCGTGAGCCCGCTCCAGGAGACATCGCTCCGGGGCTTGTGGGCGGCGGGCGAGACGTCAGGCATCGGCGGAGCGCAATTGGCGCGCACCGAGGGCGAGTTGGCGGCGTATGCGATCGCCGCCCGCCTGACCGGTGAACGCCCGGCCCCCCTCCCCCGGCTGCGCGCCCTGCGCCGCCGCCTCGACCGGATGCGTGCCTTCGCCGAGACGATGGCCGCCGCGCACGCGCCAGGCCCCGGCTGGACCCGGTGGCTCACCGACGACACGGACGTATGCCGCTGCGAAGAGGTGACGGCGGGCCGCGTCCGCGAGGCCGTGGCCGACTACGGCGCCCGCGACGCCCGCACCGCCAAGCTCCTCACCCGGGCGGGCATGGGCTGGTGCCAGGGCCGCGTGTGCGGCACGGCCGTGACCTGCCTCGCCGCGTCGGCCACCACCGCCCCCGCGCCCGCACCCCCTGACCGCCGCCTGCTCGCCACCCCCGTCCCCCTCGGCACACTCGCCCGTCTCGCGACCACCGCGACGGAACCCGACGGACATCCCGACCACGCCACCCACCGGGTCGACCCCACCGACACCACCCACCCGGCACCGACTCCGGGCATCCCAGACAACCGCACCACGCCCCCACTCTCGCCCTGACCCCCGGCCCCTCTCCCCCCGACGGAAGGACAGCCGTCATGACCACCACCCCCTCCGCCCCGACTGCCCCGACCTGGACCCCCGAGCACCCCTGGCGTGGCATCATGGTCGCCACCGCGCTCCCCCTCCACGACGACCTCTCCATCGACTACGACGCCTACGCCGCACACGTCCGCCACCTCCTCGCGAACGGCTGCGACGGCGTCGTGCCCAACGGCTCCCTCGGCGAGTACCAGACCCTCACCGACGACGAACGCGCCCGCGTCGTCCGCACCGCCGTCGAAGCCGCGGGCGACGGAGCCCGCGTGATGCCCGGCGTCGCCGCGTACGGCAGCGCCGAGTCCCGCCGCTGGGCCGAACAGGCGGCACAGGCGGGCTGCGGCTCGGTACTGCTCCTGCCGCCGAACGCCTACCGCGCCGACGAACAGTCCGTACGCGCCCACTACGCCGAGGTCGCCAAGGCCGGCGTGCCCGTGGTCGCGTACAACAACCCCCACGACACGCGGGTCGACCTGACGCCCGAGCTGCTCGCCCGGCTGCACGGCGACGCCGTCATCGTGGCGGTGAAGGAGTTCAGCGGCGACGTGCGCAGGGCGTACGAGATCGCCGAACTCGCCCCGGACCTCGACCTGTTGATCGGCGCGGACGACGTCCTGGTCGAGCTGGCCGTCGCGGGCGCGGTGGGCTGGATCGCCGGATACCCGAACGCCTTCCCCGCCGCCTGCGCGGAGCTGTACCACGCCGCTTGCGCGCGGGACCTGGACACGGCGCTGCCGCTCTACCGCTCGCTGCACCCGCTCCTGCGCCAGGACTCCAAGACCGAATTCGTGCAGTCCATCAAACTCTCGATGGACCTCGTGGGCCGCCGCGGCGGCCCGACCCGGCCGCCGCGCGCCGCCCTGACCGGCGCCACGGAGGCGCTGGTGCGGGCGGCGACCGAGAAGGCGCTGGCGGCAGGCCACCGCTAGAGACCTCCCCACCCCGCAGAGGAGACACATGCGCACCCGACACGTCTTCCACGCCGTCGACTCGCACACCGAGGGCATGCCCACACGTGTGATCACCGGCGGCGTAAGGGTGATCCCCGGCGCCACCATGGCCGAGCGCCGACTCCACTTCATCGAACACCTGGACCATCTCCGTACGCTCCTGATGTACGAGCCGCGCGGGCACTCCGCGATGAGCGGCGCGATCCTCCAGCCGCCGACCAGGCCCGACGCCGACTACGGCGTCCTCTACATCGAGGTCTCCGGAGTGCTGCCCATGTGCGGGCACGGCACCATCGGCGTCGCCACCGTCCTCGTCGAGACGGGCATGGTGCCGGTCACCGAGCCCGTCACGACGGTCCGCCTGGACACCCCGGCGGGCCTGGTCTCCGTGGACGTGCGCGTGAGCGACGGCGCGGCGACATCGGTGACGCTCACCAACGTCCCCGCGTTCTGCGTCGCCTTGGACCGCGAGGTCGACGTACCGGGGCGCGGCACGGTCACGTACGACCTGGCCTTCGGCGGGAACTTCTACGCGTTCGTGCCCCTGGAGGCGCTGGGCCTGCCGTTCGACCGCGCCCGCAAGGACGACCTGCTCGCGGCGGCCCTCGCCATCATGGACGCGATCAACGCCTCGCCGGGCCGCCCGGTCCACCCCGAGCAGCCGGACATCGCCGGCGTCAAGCACGTCTACCTCGCGGCACCGGGCTCGGACGCGTACCGCTCCCGGCACGCGATGGCGATCCACCCCGGCTGGTTCGACCGCTCCCCGTGCGGGACGGGCACCTCCGCGCGGATGGCGCAGCTGCACGCCCGCGGCGAACTCCCCTTGAACCGCGACTTCGTCAACGAGTCCTTCATCGGTACGGAGTTCACCGGCCGACTGGTCGCGCGGACAGAGGTGGCGGGCCGGCCCGCGGTCGTCCCCCGGATCACCGGACGGGCCTGGATCACCGGCACAGCGCAGTACTTCCTGGACCTCGACGACCCGTTCCCGGCAGGCTTCACCCTCTGACCGTAGGCCCCAAGCCCCGAACCCCAAGCCCGAGCCCCAAGTAGCCCACTCCCCCCGCCCGCCCCCTCAACTGACAACGTGACATTGTACTTTGGTGCTCCGCGCGGGCGCGGGTACCACCGGAGGGGAGCGCCATGGGGCACCTGAAGCACAAGAACCTGATCACCACCACGGAGCGGTTGCGCGATCAGGTCGCCCACGCCCTGCGGGCCGCCCTGATCTCCGGCGAGCTGCGGCCCGGCGAGATCTACTCCGCGCCCGGCCTCGCCGAGGACTTCGGCATCTCGGCGACGCCGGTGCGCGAGGCGATGCTCGACCTGGCCCGGGAGGGCCTCGTCGAGCCGGTCCGCAACAAGGGCTTTCGCGTCACGGAGGTCAATGAGCGCGACCTCGACCAGTACACGGAGATCCGTGCCCTGATCGAGGTCCCCATGATCGGCCGCATCACCCGTACCGCCGCCCGCGAGGACCTGGAGGTGCTGCGCCCCATCGCCGAGGAGATCGTGCGCGCCGCCCGGGGCCACGACCTCATTGCCTACCTGGAGGCCGACCGCCGCTTCCACCTGTCGCTGCTCGCCCTGTCGGGCAACGACCGCCTGGTCGAGACAGTCGGCGACCTGCGCAAACGCT
The DNA here is from genome assembly GCF_021028635.1 of Streptomyces huasconensis. Taxonomy (NCBI): domain Bacteria; kingdom Bacillati; phylum Actinomycetota; class Actinomycetes; order Kitasatosporales; family Streptomycetaceae; genus Streptomyces; species Streptomyces huasconensis. The sequence goes on along the minus strand of NZ_CP086119.1, from coordinate 7,189,530 downwards.
CCCGCCTCTACGGCCTGACGGCCCTGGACGAGAACGACCAGCTGACCCCGTCGGCCGAGGAGCACCTCGAACTCCTCGACCTGATGCTGTCGGGCGACGCGGAGGCGGCGGAACGGTGCATGGCACGGCACCTCGGCCACGTGCGGTCACTGTGGGCGGAGGGCGCGTCGGCGGCGTCCCGGTAGCCCCGCGCCCGCTCCGGAGGCGGGGGGGCTGGCGGCGCGGGCCCATCGCGTACACGAAAAATCCCCGCGGCCTCCAAGAGACCGCGGGGATCACGACGCGTAGCGCGTCACTACTTTGTGTCCGAGGGGGGACTTGAACCCCCACGCCCGATAAAGGGCACTAGCACCTCAAGCTAGCGCGTCTGCCATTCCGCCACCCGGACCAGGTGCTGCCGCCGTGCGGGGTGTTCCCCGCGGCGACATGGACAACAATACCAAGGTTTCGGAGTGCCTTTCACCTGCATATCTGCCCGCCGACCGGCGGATGCGCGGCGAGCCGCCCCGCCTCGCACCCGCTCTCACCAGGAGTGATGGATCGGTCACCGGAAGTTCCCGGCGGCAGCTCCCCGCCGCGCCCATGCCGTGTCAGGCGTCGATACAGGGGTCAGTCCCCGCAGCGCCCGGTACGCAGGGAGTGCAGGTGCTCGCTCGACTTGCGGGCGAAGGCGTAGGACTCGACCGGGTTGTCGTGCTCGGTCTGCCAGTGGTGATAGCGCCGTCCCTGGTGGGTGCGCGCGGTCACTTTCGAGAGGAACTTCTTGTAGTCGATGTCGCCGTCCCCGACGTCCGACATGCGGTAGCCGTCGCGGGCCGTCTCGTCCCGCACGCCGTCCTTGACGTGGAACAGCGGATAGCGATGGGGCTGCTTCAGTACGTAGTCGACCGGGTCGAAGGGGGCGGGCGTGCCGTCAGGGCGCTTGCCGAACCGGAACTGGGCGCAGTAGGCCCAGTAGATGTCCATTTCCAGGAACACGTGGTCGGGATCGGTCTCGGCGAGCAGTACGTCGTAGAGGCGGACGCCCGGCTTGTCGGTGGCGAAGGAGAACTCCTCCGCGTGGTTGTGCTGGTAGAACTTCATGCCGCGTTTGCGGGCCGCCTCACCGTACGTGTTGAAGTCGTCCGCCGCGCGCTTCCAGGCGTCGACGGTCGAGCCGTGGCGGAAGGGTGCCGAGGCGGTTCCGATGTGCTTGAGGCCGAGGGCCTCGGCGTCGTCGAGGACCTTGGTGAGGTTCTGCGCGAAGGTGTACGCGTTCGGGTTGTTGTTGTCGTAATAGCCGACGTGGGACCCGATGGGGTTCAGTCCGTGGTCATGGGCGAGTGCCTTCAGCTGGGCGAGGGTGATGGCGCCCGCCGAGCCCTGGCTGTATCCGGCGAACTCGATCTCGTCGTAGCCGTACTTCTCCAGCTCGGCGAAGACCGCGGCGAACCCGAGGGTGGAGACCTTGTCGCGGAGGCTGTAGAGCTGGATGCCGAGGCGCCCGGGGGGCAGGACGGGGCGGCCTCGGCCCTTCCCACCGGCCCCACCGGCCCCACCGGCTGCTCTGGCTCCTGCGACCCCTCCGGCCGCGGAGTGGTCGGCTGCCGCAGCCGGGGGCGCGGTGCCGAGGAGAGCCGCGGCGGTGGCTCCCGCGGCGACGCCGAGCATGCCGCGTCGGCTGAGTCTCTGGGCGAGTTCGGGGTCGGCCTGGGCCGGCTTGCGGGTCATGTGGTTCTCCTCGGCTGGATCAGGGTCGTGTCAGGGATCGGTTCGACGTGCGGTTCAGGGTTGGCTGGGGGTCGGACCCCGATGGCAGGGGCCGGGCCGTCTGGTTCAGTGGAGATCGAGAGAGCAAGGGAGATCGAGCAGTTGCGGGGCGGGGCGGGCCGAGTTCAGTGCAGGCCCGCGAGGCGCAGCAGGAGCGTTTTCACGTCGGTGGCCGCGACGCGGTCGGTGAGGGCCTGGGGGGTGGAGCACAGGATGAGCGGACCTTCGTCGTCGCTCGCGGGGAGGCGGCCGTGGCTGCCTCGAATAGGTGAGGGGTCCAGGGGCACGACGGCCATGCGGTAGCGCATGCCGAGCTTCTTGCGGGCCAGTGCGCCGGCGGCTCTGACGCGGACGTAGGGGTCGTCGGGGTCCATGAAGAGCTCGACGGGGTCGTAGCCGGGTTTGCGGTGGATCTCGACGAGCCGCGCGAAGTCGGGCGCGCGGTCGTCGTCGAGCCAGTAGTAGTACGTGAACCAGGCATCCGGTGCGGCGACGGCGACGAGTTCGCCCGAGCGCGGGTGATCCAGCTGGTGCGCCTTCTTGCCCGCGTCGTCGAGGAGTTGCTCGATGCCGGGGACGTCTTGGAGGGCGGCCTGGGTGGTGTCGAGGTCCTCCGGTCGGCGCACGTACACGTGGGCGATCTGGTGGTCGGCGACGGCGAAGGCGCGCGAGGCCATCGGGTCGAGGTACTCCATGCCGTCCTGCGTGTGCACTTCGAGCAGGCCCGCGCGGCGCAGCACGCGGTTGATGTCGACGGGCCGGCGCACGCGGGTGATGCCGTACTCGGAGAGCGCGACGACGGTGCGGCCCTCGGCTCGGGCGTCGTCGAGGAGCGGGGCGAGGGTCGCGTCCAGGTCGGCGGCGGCGCGGTGGGAGCGCGGGTCGTCGGGGCCGAAGCGCTGGAGGTCGTAGTCGAGGTGAGGGAGGTAGCACAGGGCGAGGTCGGGACGGCGGGTGTCGATGATGTGCCGGGTGGCGTCCACGATCCAGCGGCTGGAGCGGATGTCGGCGCCCGGGCCCCAGAAGTGGAAGAGGGGGAAGGTGCCGAGTCTTTCGGTGAGTTCGTCGTGCAGGTCCGGGGGGCGGGTATAGCAGTCCGGTTCCTTACGGCCGTCGGAGTAGTAGACGGGGCGGGGGGTGACGGTGTAGTCGGTGTCGGCGCCCATGGCGTACCACCAGCAGATGTTGGCGACGGTGTATCCGGGGTGCGCGCGGCGGGCGGCGTCCCAGAGCTTGTCGCCGGCGACGAGGCCGTTGTGCTGGCGCCACAGGAGTACGTCGCCGAGTTCGCGGAAGTACCAGCCGTTGCCGACGATGCCGTGCTCGGCGGGGGTGGTGCCGGTGAAGAAGGTGGACTGGGCGGCGCAGGTCACGGCGGGTAGCACGGTGCCGAGCGGGGCCCGGGATCCGGACTGGCCGAGGGCCTTGAGGCGGGGCATGTGGTCGAGGAGGCGGGGGGTGAGTCCGACGACGTCCAGGACGAGGAGAGGGGTGGGGTCGTGGTGCGGGTCGCTCGGGGTCCGGGTCCGGCTCATGGGAGTTCCTTCAGGCCGAGGTCCGTCAGGAGGTCGCGGGCGAGGGCGAGTTCCGCGGCGATGCCCTCGGCGAGCTGGGAGCGGCCGCGGGGGCGCAGCGCGGGGGGCAGTGCCTGCCAGGTGTAGGTCTCGACCTCCAGATGACGGGTGAGGGGGGTGGTGCCGCCGACGAGTCGGGTCAGGGTGTCCTGGAGCACGGGGAGGGTGGAGGTGAGCGGCGCGGCGGGCTCCGCGTGGAGGGGCACGTGGAAGTGGGCGCGCCAGGGGGACGTGTCGGGCAGGGCGTCGCCGGTGAGGGCTTCGCCGAGGTCGTCGGCGGCGCGCAGTCCACTGCTGGTCAGGGCGCGGGTCTGGTGGAGGAAGCGGGGCTCGTCGAAGGCGGCGAGGGCCTCGCGTACATCGGGAAGATGGGGGTGTTCGGCGTGCAGAGCGGCGGACAGCTGGGATTTGACGACGGGGATGCCCGCTTCGGTGAGGGCGTCGAAGGCGGTTTGGGGGTCCTCGAAGGAGGTGGCGAGATGGCAGGTGTCGACGCAGATGCCGATCCGGTCGTGGTCGACCGCGGTGAGAGGGGCGATGGCATCGGCGGTGGTCTCGACGGTGCAGCCCGGTTCCGGTTCCAGGCCGACACGGATGGAGCGGCCGGTCAGCTCGTCGAGGGCGTCCAGCCGCTGGGCGAGCGTGGTGAGAGCGGTGCGGGCGGTCTCGGCGCGGACGGTGTCGAAGGGGGTGCGCCAGGCCAGGGGCAGGGTGGAGATCGTGCCTTCGGTGACGTCGTCGGGGAGCAGGGCGGCGAGCAGCCGGGCGAGGTCGGTGGTGTGGGAGAGACGCTCCGGGTCGGTCCAGTCCGGCTTGTACACGCGGTACTTGACCTCTTCGGCGCCGAAGCCCTCATAGGGGAAGCCGTTGAGCGTGACGACTTCGAGGCCGCGCCGGTCGAGTTCGGTGCGCAGGCCGCGCAGGGCCGCCGGGTCGGTGACGAGGGCGCGGGCGGCGTCCTTGGCGAGCCAGAGGCCGATGCCGATGCGGTCCCTGCCGAGCCTTTTGCGTACGGGTTCGCAGTGGTCGCGGAGCTGGGCGAGGACGCCTTCGAGGGTTTCGGCGGGGTGGACGTTCGTGCAGTAGGCGAGGTGGACGGTGGAGCCGTCGGGGTGTCTGAAGCGCATGGCTCACGCCCCGCCGCGCAGGATGGAGTTGCCCTCGTGGGTGGCGTCCGTGCCGGTGACGTCCAGGGCGAGGCGGCCGCTGAGCCCGTAGAAGGCGACCGGGTTGCGCCACAGGACCAGGTCGACGTCGTCCTCGTCGTACCCGGTCGCGAGCATGGCGTCGGCGACCTTGCGGGTCTTGAGCGGATCGCTGTTGCCCCAGTCCGCCGCGGAGTTGACCAGGACCCGTTCGGGGCCGAATTCCCGCAGGATCTCGACCATCCTCGCCTCGTCCATCTTGGTGTCGGGATAGACGGAGAACCCGAGCCAGCAGCCGCTGTCCTTGGCTTCCTTGACGGTGGTCTCGTTGAGGTGGTCGATCAGTACGCGGTCCAGGGGCAGCGCGGACTCACGGACGACGTCGATCGTGCGGCGCAGGCCGGCGAGTTTGTCGCGGTGCGGGGTGTGCACGAGGGCGGGCAGTTCGTGGTCGGCGGCCAGTTGGAGCTGGGTGGTGAGTGCGGTGTCCTCGGCGGGCGTCATGGAGTCGTAGCCGATCTCGCCGACGGCGACGACGTTGTCCTTGACGAGGTAGCGGGGCAGTTCGTCGAGGACGGGCGTGCAGCGGGGGTCGTTCGCCTCCTTCGGATTGAGGGCGAGCGTGCAGTGGTGGGCGATGCCGTACTGGGCGGCACGGAAGGGTTCCCACCCGAGGAGGGAGTCGAAGTAGTCGTAGAAGGAGGCGGGCGCGGTGCGCGGCTGGCCGAGCCAGAAGGCCGGCTCCACGACCGCGCGGACGCCCGCCGCGTACATCGCCTGGTAGTCGTCGGTGGTGCGGGAGGTCATGTGGATGTGGGGATCGAAGATGCGCATCGGGACTCCTACTCCTCGCCGGTCGAAGGGGCCACGGGGCCTGCGGGAGCCGTGGGAGGCGAGACCGCCCCCGGGGCGGTCAGGGCCAGGACGCGGTGCAGGTCACCGGGGACGGGGCGGCCCGCGGCCGTGCGTTCGCTCGCGAAGTCGCCGAGCATGCGGGCGAGTTCCCCGTCGTCTCGGGCACGCCTCGGGAGGTCGGCGACGGCGTCCACGGGCACGCCGGTGAACAGGCACTTGAGGACGGCGTGGCGCCAGTCGTGCGGTGCCAGGTGCGCGGCGGCGTACGGCCCGACGGCCGCGGCGACGAGCCGGGTGTCGTTGGTGCGCAGGGCGTCCTGGACCAGCGGCAGGGCTTCGGGCCCCGGCACCAGGTGCGGCAGGGCGTGCAGGACGGCGCGGCGTTCGGGGGCGGTGCCCTGGGCGTACACCCGGGCGAGGGTGGCCGGGTCCGGGGACGCCGCGTGGAGCAGCAGGACACGGGCGGCGTCGGCGTGCTCGGGCCCGCAGCGCCGCCCCGCCTCGGCGATCCGCAGCTCCCACGTGGGGAGGGGACCTCGTGCCGGCGGCTCGGACCGCGCGGCGTGGGCCGCGGCCTCGGCGGTGGCCTGGTCGAGCCAGGCGCGGGCGGCTCCGCCGAGCTCGGCTTCGAGACGGGTACGGAGGGCGGCGATTCCGGCGGTGTCGGTCACGGGGTTCCTCCCTCGGCGGCGACGGCAGTGGGGGGCAGGGGATGGGTCGCGGCGGGCGGAGGTGCCGCCGCCTGCTTCGCGGCTGTCGCGGCAGCTCGGCGAAGGAAGTCGAGGGAGTCCGCGGCGAGCCGGGGGCCTGCGTGGGAGTGGCGGGGCAGTTCGACGACGGTGAGCCCCTGGTAGCCGCTGGCGCCCAGCGCCGCGAGCACGGGCGGGAAGTCGATCTCCCCGTCCCCGAAGGGCAGGTGTTCATGGACGCCGCGCCGCATGTCCTCGATCTGGACGTGCCGCAGCCAGGGGGCGACGGCGCGGACGCAGTCGGCGGGCGGGAGCGGTTCGAGGCACTGGCAGTGGCCGATGTCGAGGGTCAGGCCGAGCACTTCCGGCGCGGGGTCGCCCAGTTCCTGGCGGAGGTGGTGGAAGTCGGTGATCGAGGAGAGGAGGTGGCCGGGTTCGGGTTCGACGGCGAGCGGGACACCGGCGTCGGACGCGGTGTCGAGAACAGGGCCGAGCGCGTCGGCGAACCGCTTCCACGCGACGTCGTCAGGGGTGTCGTCCGGGCGGATACCGCTGAAGCAGTGCACGGCGTGGGCGCCCAGGTCGGCGGCGACGTGCACGGCGCGGACCAGGAGACGAACGCGGTCGGCCCGGCGTCGCGGGTCGGGATCGAGGAGGGAGGGGCCATGTTTGTGGCGCGGGTCGAGGACGTAGCGGGCGCCCGTCTCGATGGTGACGGTCAGGCCGAGGCGGTCGAGCGTGCGGGCCACCTGGCGCGTGCGGGAGGCGAGATCCGGGGCGAGGGGGTCGAGGTGCATGTGGTCGAGGGTCAGGCCGACGCCGGCATAGCCGAGGTCGGCGAGGAGATTGAGGGCATCGTCGAGACGGAGGTCGGTGAGGCCGTTGGTGCCGTAGCCGAAGCGGAGGGGGGCGGCCGGGGGGCCGGTCGGGTCGTCGGCTGGGAGGCGGCCGGGTGGGCCGTCGGCCGGGGGGCTCCCGGGTGGGCTGTCGGTCGCGTTCTCCTCGGGTGGGCCCGGGGGCGGGTGCGGGTGGTCCCTGGGGGTGGTGCCGCTCATGTGACGCTCACCTTCCGTGCGAACTTCCGGGCGGCCGGGGCGAGGGCGGCGGTGAACAGGGCGGTGCCCATGGCGCCCGCCCGGGCGGCGAGAGCGGCCTGGAGCGGGATCATGGCGCGGATTCCGCCGCCGACGGCTCGTTGGGTGAGGGGAGGCGAAGGGTTGAGGACGGCGTGGAAGAGGGGCTTGGCCGCGGTTCCGACGTAGGCGAGAGCGAGGGCGGCTCGCAGGGCTTGGCGGGGGGCGTGGGAGGGGGTGCGCGTTCCGGGGGCGGCATCGATGCTGGTCCGTGCGTCGGCACTGATCCCGGCACGGGTCCCGGCGCTGGTCCCGGCACGGGCCTCATCGGCGACCCCGGCGCCCCCACCGGTTGGGCGGCTGCCGCTGCCCGGCCACCCGCCGACGATCCGCCCCAGGGCCGTCGTCACCGCCAGCGCGGCCAAGGGGGCCGCCGAGGAGCCGCCCTCGGCTTCACGACGGGAGACCACCGTGACGGCCAGGGTGTGGGCGGCGAGGGCACCGGCGGAGGGCAGGGCGTGCCGGGCGCGCGCACTGTCGCCCGGGCCCGCCGTGGCGGTCGCGCCGAGGAGCAGGTCGAGACCTCGTGCGGCGGCCATGGCCGCGGGTCCCGCGGGGGTGTGCTTCAGGCCCAGGTCGTAAGCCCACACGGTGCCGGCCAGGGTGCCCGCCACCGCCAGGGCGGGGCGACCGGCGCGGGAGGCGAGGGCCAGGCCCGTCGCGGTGAGGGCGGCGGCCGCCGCGAGGGCAGCGGGCGGGGGGATGCGGCCTGACGGCAGGGGCCGCTCGGGGCGTTCGACGGCGTCGTCGACTCGGTCCGCCCAGTCGTTGAGGGCCATGCCCGCTTCGTACAGGCAGAGAGAGGAGGTGAGAGCGAGGAGAGTGCGGCGGTTGGGGCGCACGCCGGCCGCGGCGGCCCCGGCGAGCGCGTCGCCGGGGACGGTGAACAACGCGGGGAGTCGCAGCAGTTCCGCCCAGTCCCGCGCGGTGGAGCGCGCGACGGAACCGACTACCGCGTCCGCAGCCGCCCCCGCGGCCGACTCGTGCCCCGCCCTCGCCTCCGCCCTCGCCTCCGTCCTTGCCTCCCCCCTCGTCCCCGCTCTTGCCTCCGTCCTCGCCTCCACCCTTGCCTCCGTCCTCGCCCCCGCCCTCGTCCCCGGCCCCCCGGCCCGGCTCATCGGTCGGCCCGCAGGCGGTCGGTGAGGGCGAGCAGGGCCGCGTACTGCTCGCCGAGCGCGGCGGTCGCGCCGGGGTCCGGGTCCTTGAAATAGAAGGCGAGTTCTGGCAGGGGGCCCGCGAGGCCTTGCTCGTGGGCCCGGGAGGTCAGGCGTGCCAGGTCGAGGATCAGGGGCGCCGCGAGAGAGGAGTCGCAGCCCTGCCAGGTGGTCTGGAGGACCATGCGGGTGCCGAGGAAACCGTCGAACGCGATGTGGTCCCAGGCGGTCTTCCAGTCGCCGAGGGAAGGGACGTCGTCGATGTGGACCTCTCCCTCGGGGACGGTGCCGAGGGTTTCGGCGAGGACGCGTTCCTTGCCGGCGTTCTTGGCCGCCGCGGCGGCGGGGTCGGCGAGGGCCGCGCCGTCGCCGCCGCCCAGCAGGTTCGTGCCGGACCAGGCGCGGACGGCAAGCGCCCGCTGCGCGAACATCGGGCCCAGCACGGAACGCAGGAGGGTCTGCCCGGTCTTGCCGTCGCGGCCCGCGTAGGGCAGCCCGGAGGCGCGCGCGGCTTCGGCGAGGCGGGGGTGGTGCAGGCCTGTGGAGGGGGTGAAGTTCACGTAGGGGCAGCCGGCCCGCAGCGCCGCCGCGGCGTAGAGCGAGCTGGCGGGCAACCGCGCCCCGCCCCCGGCAGCCACCTCACGCGAAGCCTCACCTCCCCGCCCCTCACCGCCGCCTTGACCCCCGCCCCCGCGCCGGTGCCCGCCCCCACTCCCGTCCCCGCCCTCGACGACCGGTTCCGTGGAGGCGACGTTGATGACGATCGCGCGGGCCAGTTCCCGGCGGCGTATGAAGTCGCGCAGGTCGGCGGCGAAGGCGTCGATCAGTTCCTCATCGGTGCGGGAGTCGCCCGGCAGGGGGCCACGGGGACGTATCTCGGCGTTTGCGGCGGCGAGTTCGGTACGCACGGCCGAGGGGAGGCCGTACGGCAGTACGCCGCCGGCGGCGAGTTCCTCGGCCCGCTTGGGCAGGGGGCAGTTCGCGGTGTCGTGGCCGCCGAAGACGAGCGACGACAGCGGGGGCAGGCCGCAGTCCGTGAAGGGCGGCGTCTCGGTCACCATGCCGATCGGCGGGTGCAGGCCGGCTGCCACGGCGGCACACCCCGCGACGGCCGTGGTCGCGACCGACCCCCGTGCGCCGATCAGCCAGACCCCGACGGACGCAGCGACGGACGGAGGAGCGGCAGGCTCGACACGCTGAACGGCGGACTCGGGGGACTCGGACACGGCTGCCTCCTGCAAGACTCAAGAGCTCACGCGCTCACGAGCTCACGAAACGTGGCTGTGCGGTGCGAGACGGCGGGCGGAGGTCCGGCGTCCTCCGCCCGCCGCCGTCTAGTGACCGGCGCCCGGTCGTGCCGCGGGCAGGTCCTTCACCCGGATGTTCCGGAAGGAGACCTCGTCGGCGTCGCCGTGGTTCTGGATGCCGATGTGCCCTTGGCGCAGGCTCCGCGCCGGATCGGTGTTGGTGAAGTCGTTGATCTTCACGCCGTTGAGGTAGACGCGCAGACGCTCACCCTCGACGCGAATCTCGTAGGTGTTCCACTCCCCCGGCGACCCCGGAGAACCCGGTGAATCCGGTGAATCCGGCGAACCCGGCGGGTTCAGCGCCCTGTCCCGCTTCTTCAGGTCGGCGGACTTGAAGCCGTAGACAGAACCCGTGGTCCTCTCGGGGACGTCCGTGGCGTCGATCTGGATCTCGTAGCCGTTGTTCACGGCCGACCAGGGGTCGTCGGATGCCGGGAAGCCGACGAAGATCCCCGAGTTGTCGTCGCCGCGCATCCGCCAGTCGAGCTTGAGCGAGTACGTGCCGAGTTGGCGACGCTCGTACCAGAGCATGCCCATGCCGCCGACGGTGGTGAGCGTCCCGTGGTTCTCGTCCAGGGCGAAGGAGCCCGGGCCGGCCTGTTTCCAGCCCGACAGGGACGCCGCCGTGCCGTCGAAGACCGACGTGTAGCCCTTCTCCGGGCGGCAGTCGGCCTGGACGGCGCCGACCGCCCAGCGAAGTCCGCCGAGGAGGTGCCGGCGGAAGGCCGGTTCGGCGTACGACTCCTTGGTGTGGCCACCGCCCGTGTAGAAGGAGCGGCCGCCCTGGTAGTCGCTCTGGCACCAGGCGATGGGATGGTCGCCCGACATCGTGCCGCCCGCGTACGACGACTCGTCGAGCGAGGCGAGGACCCGCGCCCGCGCACGCGGGTTGGAGCGGTAGTTGTACCACTCGTCGGTGCGCTCCCAGGCCCCGGTGCCCAGGTGGGACGTGGCCGGGTGCGCGTGGTCCTCCGCGTGGACCTTCGCCCGCTGGATCGCGGGGTGCGACTGGAAGTACGCCCCGGCGAGACCTGCGTAGAAGGGCCAGTCGTACTCGGTGTCGGCGGCGGCGTGCACCCCGACGTAGGCGCCGCCGCCGCGGATGTAACCCTCGAAGGCCCGCTGCTGGGCGGTGTCGAGGACGTCCCCGGTGGTCGAGAGCCAGACGACGGCGTCGTACCGGCGCAGGTTCTCGGCCGTGAAGGCGGCCGCGTCCTCGGTGGCGTCGACGGCGAAACCGCCCTCGGCGCCGAGTTCCCTGACGGCCGCCACCCCGGCGGGGATCGAATCGTGCCGGAAGCCGGCCGTCTTGGAGAACACCAGGACGCGTTCGCCCCCCTTACCCGCCGCTCCCGCCCCCGGGCTCGGGCCCGGCTCGGAGGCCGCCGGGCCCGACACGGACCCGATGAGCAGGGCGGCCGCCGCCGTCACGGTGAGCAGCCGTGCTCGTCCGTGCCTCGCACGCATGGTGCTCACCGCGCTCACCTCTTCCCACCGGTCGTCGCCCTGGTCGTGAACGTGAAGTCGTCCACGTCGTAGAGCGCGCCGCTGCCCGTGCCCTTGAAGACCAGGTAGAGCGTCGTGGTCCTCGTCGGCGCCTTGGTGATGGCCGTGCTGACGTCCTTGTACGTCTCCCACGAACCGGTCGGCTCAACCTTCGCGCTGCCGAGCAGCCTGCCGCGCACCGACCCGCTGCGGATCTCCAGGGTGCCGCCGCTCCCGGCCGAGGCGACCCGCGCGGTCAGCTTGGTCGCGTTGCCGAGGATGTACGGCTTGAAGGAGATCCAGTCGCCGTGGTGGATGTCTCCGACGGTCTTTCCGCCGTGCGCCGGGGTGTGGTTGACGACGGAGACGCCCTTGGCGTCGCCGTAGTGCTCGGCCTGGCGGTGCTTGGGCTGGACGACGTTCTGGTCGTGGGTGGTCAGCGCGGGCTGGCCGTTCGCGCCCTTGTCGGTGTACTCGGCGTCGAAGACCCCGAAGATGTTGGCGTTGGGGTCGTGCTCGCCGTCCGCCGAGGTCTGGATGGTGCCGGAGCAGCCGTTGGCCGAGGTGACCGGGTGGCCGTGGCTGTCGTGGCCGAGGATGTGGGTGACCTTGACCTTGGCGCAGTCGATGGGCCCGTCTTCCGGGTCCGTCACCTTCACCTTGAAGGGCACCTTGTCGCCGAAGGTGAACAGCTGGCCGTCGCCGGGGAGTTGCAGAGTGACCTTGGGCGCGGTGTTGCCGACGGTGATGTGCGCGCTGGCCGAGCCGGTGCGGCCGGTGGAGTCCTTGACGGTCACGGTGGCGGTGTAGACGCCGTTCTTCTTGTACGTGTACGTGGGGTTCTGCTGGGTGGACTTGCCGCCGTCGCCGAAGTCCCAGGCGTAGGTGAGCGTGCCGCCGTCGGCGTCCGTGGCCTTCGCGGTGAACTTGGTCCGCAACGGCGCCTGGCCGCTGGTCACCGACGCGCTCGCCTCGACGACCGGCGAGTGCCCTGTGGTGGCGTTCTCGATGCGGAAGAGGCCGGAGTTCTCGTCGCCGCCGAACCAGGCGGTTCCGTAGTCCAGGACGTAGAGCGCGCCGTCGGGGCCGAACTCCATGTCCATGACCTGGGTGCCCGTCCAGGGGAACGGGTTGATCTTCGAGACGGCGCCGTCCGTGCCCTGTTCGATGCGCTTGATCCAGCGCCTGCCGAACTCACCGGCGAAGAAGTCGCCGTCGTACGCCTCGGGGAACTTCACCGGCGAGGAGTTCTGCGCGTCGTAGCGGTAGACGGGCCCGGCCATCGGGGACTCGGAGCCGGAGCCGAACTCGGGGACCGAACCGCCGTCGTAGGGAATCCAGGCTTCCTGGGCGGGCGACAGTTCGGTGAGGCCGGTGTTGTACGGCGAGTCGTTCTTCGGCTTGGCGCAGTCGAAGGCCGCGCCCGAGGTGCCGGTGGCGAAGTCGTAGTCGACGTAGGCGTCGTTCTTGCCGGTGCAGAACGGCCAGCCGAAGTTGCCGGGCTTGGTCACGCGGGCGAACTCGACCTGCCCCGCGGGGCCGCGTTTGGGGTCGGCCGCGCCCGCGTCGGGCCCATAGTCACCGACGTAGACGATGCCGGTCGGCTTGTCGACGCTCATCCGGAAGGGGTTGCGGAACCCCATGGCGTAGATCTCGGGGCGGGTCTTCTCGGTGCCCTTGGGGAAGAGGTTGCCGTCCGGGACCGTGTAGGAGCCGTCGTCGGCGACCTTGATGCGCAGGATCTTGCCGCGCAGGTCGTTGGTGTTGCCGGCGCCGCGCCGGGCGTCGTAGGCGGGGTTGCGGCCCGGGCGCTCGTCGATGGGGGTGAAGCCGTCCGAGGCGAAGGGGTTGGAGTCGTCGCCGGTCGAGAGGTAGAGGTTGCCGTCCTTGTCGAAGTCGATGTCGCCGCCGACGTGGCAGCAGACGCCGCGGGTGGCGGGGACGTCGAGGACCTTCTTCTCGCTGGCGGTGTCCAGGGTGCCGTCGGCCTTCAGGACGAAGCGGGAGAGGCGGTTGACGCCGTCGAACTTCTTGAAGTCCTCGGCCGTGCCGTTCTCCGGGGCGTCACCGGCCGGGGTGTCGAGCGGGGGCGCGTAGTAGAGGAAGATCGCGCGGTTCTCGCTGAACCGCGGGTCGATGGCGACGCCTTGGAGGCCTTCCTCGTCGTGCGTGTAGACCGGTATCTTCCCCGCGATCTTGGTGTTGCCCGCCGCGTCGGTCAGGCGCAGCGTGCCGTCGCGGGAGGTGTGCAGGACCGAGCGGTCGGGGAGGACGGAGAGCGTCATGGGCTCGCCGACCTCCGGCTCGCCCTTGGCGAGGGTGACCTGCTGGAAGTCCGCGGCGGTGGGCGCGGGCGACGACGCGGGCGGGTCGGCGGGGGCGGCCCCCGCCGTCGGCGCGGCGAGGGTCAGCGAGGCACCGGTGAGCAGCGCGCCGGTGAGCAGGGCGAGGGCCTGGTGGCGAAGTCTTGGGCGTTTCCTGTGCACGGGGTTCCTCCGGAGGGGGACGGTCGTACGCGGGTGTGTGCGCCGTGCGCCGGGGTGCGCCGTCACCCCGGACCTCAAGTCGAGCGATCCTGCTTCATGTCCTGTACACATCAGGCACATCAGGGACGGTAACCACGTTTGTCCCGGGCGGATAGCCTTTACGCGGCACTGAAGTTCAGCTTTTTCCCGTCACTGGACAAACAGCGGGCCGCGCTTGTCAGTCGTTGCCGCCGAACGCGGCATCGAACGAGGCGGTCGGCGCCTCGAAGTCGTACGCCTTCAAGCGCGCGAGGGCCTCCGGGGCGCCCTGGAGCCGGTCCATGCCGGCGTCCTCCCACTCCACCGAGATCGGGCCGTCGTACGCGATGGAGCGCAGCATGCGGAAGACGTCCTCCCAGGGGACGTCGCCGTGGCCCGCCGACACGAAGTCCCAGCCGCGGCGGGGGTCGCCCCACGGCAGGTGGGACCCCAGGCGGCCGTTGCGGCCGTCCAGGCGCCGCCGGGCCTCCTTGCAGTCGACGTGGTAGACGCGGTCCCGGAAGTCGTAGAGGAAGCCGACCGGGTCGAGGTCCTGCCAGACGAAGTGCGACGGGTCGAAGTTGAGGCCGAAGGCCGGCCGGTGGCCGACGGCCTCCAACGCCTTGTGGGTCGTCCAGTAGTCGTACGCGATCTCGGACGGGTGCACCTCGTGGGCGAACCGCACGCCGTGCTCGTCGAAGACGTCCAGGATCGGGTTCCAGCGCTCGGCGAAGTCCTCGTACCCGCGCTCGATCATGGAGTCGGGGACCGGCGGGAACATCGCGACCAGGTGCCAGATCGCCGAGCCGGTGAAGCCGACGACGGTGTCGACGCCGAAGGCGGCGGCGGCCCGCGCGGTGTCCTTGATCTCGGCGGCGGCCCGCTGCCGCACGCCCTCCGCCTCGCCGTCGCCCCAGATCCGGGGGGGCAGGATCGCGCGGTGCCGTTCGTCGATGATCGCGTCGCAGACGGCCTGGCCGACCAGGTGGTTGGAGATGGCCCAGCACTTCAGGCCGTACTTGTCGAGCAGGGCGTGCCGCCCGTCCAGATAGGCCGGGTCGGCGAGCGCCTTGTCGACCTCGAAGTGGTCGCCCCAGCAGGCGAGTTCCAGGCCGTCGTAGCCGAAGTCGCGGGCGAGCCGGCAGACCTCTTCGAGCGGCAGATCGGCCCACTGGCCGGTGAAGAGCGTGAACCTACGGGGCATGTCCGGGGCCTCCTCGGGTGAGGGCGAGGGCGTGGGTGCGCGGGCGCAGATCGGCGCGGTGCCTACGCGGGGACGGGCGTGTACACGGAGTTCTTCGCCGCGCTCTCCTCCACCGCCGCGAGCACCCGCTGCACGCAGAGCCCGTCGGCGAAGGAGGGTTCGGGCCGCGTCCCGGTGGCGATGGCGTGCAGCAGGTCGCGGGCCTGGTGTACGAAGGTGTGCTCGTAGCCGAGCCCGTGGCCCGGCGGCCACCAGGCGTCCAGGTACGGGTGCTCCGGTTCGGTCACGAGAATCCTGCGGAAGCCGGACGAGGCGGCGGGCTCGGTGTGGTCGTGGAAGGAGAGTTCGTTCAGGCGCTCCAGGTCGAAGGACAACGAGCCGTCTGAGCCGTTGAGTTCGAGCCGCAGCGCGTTCTTGCGGCCCGCCGCGAAGCGCGTCGCCTCGAAGGAGGCGAGCGCCCCGGACGGGAAGCGGCCGGTGAAGACGGCCGCGTCGTCCACCGTGACCGCGCCGCGCCGCGTGCCGCCCGCCGCGGTGAGCCCGCTGGACGCGCCCTCCAGGAGCGGCCGTTCCCTGACGAACGTCTCGGTGAGCGCGGAGACCCCCGCCACCTGCTCACCCACCAGGTACTGCGCCAGGTCGACGATGTGCGCCCCCAGGTCCCCGAGCGCACCGGAGCCGGCATGCTCCTTGATCAGCCGCCAGGTGAGCGGGAACTCGGCGTCCACCAGCCAGTCCTGAAGGTACGTCACCCGCACGTGGCGCAGCGCCCCGAGCCGTCCCTGCGCCACCATGCGCCGGGCGAGGGTGAGCGCCGGAACCCTGCGGTAGTTGAAGCCGACCATGGCCACCTGCCCTCGGGCGTGGACCCGTTCGGCGGCGTCGGCCATGGCCTCCGCCTCCTCCACGGTGTTGGCGAGCGGCTTCTCGCACAGCACGTGTTTGCCCGCCTCCAGGGCGGCGACGGCGATCTCCGCATGGCTGTCGCCGGGGGTGCAGATGTCGACGAGGTCGACATCGTCCCGGGCGATCAGGGCCCGCCAGTCGGTCTCGGCGGCGGCCCAGCCGAGCCGGTCGGCGGCGGCGCGCACGGCGCCCCCGTCACGGCCGCAGACGGCCGCGAGCACCGGCTCGACCGGCAGGTCGAAGACGCGCCCCACGGTGCGCCAGCCCTGGGAGTGGGCGGCGCCCATGAAGGCGTAACCGACCATGCCCACGCCCAGCGGCCGCTTCCCCGCCGTCTCGGAATCGGCCCCGGGGCCGGACGCTTCCGTCTCACGCATGCGGTACTCCTCCTCGTCGTCGACGCTCGGTGGGGGGTGCGGGCGCGCGCATCACTTGAAGCCGGTGGACATGTACTGACCGACGTTCCCCTTGTCGACCACCGCCGAGTACAGCGTGATGAAGGCCGGGATCTCGTACTCGGCCATGCCGCTGACGCCCTTGCCCTGCCCGAGGGCGCGCGCCAGGTCGATCGCCGAGGCGGCCATGGTGGGCGGGTAGAGGACGGTGGCCTTCAGGACGCTGTTGTCCGCCTCGATGGCCTGGAAGGCGGAGAGCGCGCCCGCGCCGCCGACCATCAGGAAGTCGTCGCGGCCCGCCTGCTTGATGGCGCGCAGGGCGCCCACGCCCTGGTCGTCGTCGTGGTTCCACAGCGCGTCGAAGTTCTTCTGCGCCTGGAGGAGCTGGGACATCTTCGACTGCCCCGACTCGACCGTGAACTCCGCGGCCTGGCGGGCGACCTTCTTGATGCTCGGGTAGTTCTTCAGGGCGTCATCGAAGCCCTTCGTGCGCTGCTTGGTGAGTTCGAGGTTGTCGAGCCCGGCCAGCTCCACCACGCGCGCGTCCTTCTTGCCCTTGAGCTTCTCGCCGATGTAGTGACCGGCGCTCAGGCCCATGCCGTAGTTGTCGCCGCCGATCCAGCAGCGGTAGGCCTGCGGCGAGGCGAAGACCCGGTCGAGGTTGACGACGGGGATGTTCGCCTTCATCGCCTTCAGGCCGACCTGGGTGAGCGCCTTGCCGTCGGCGGGCAGGATCACCAGGACGTCGACCTTCTTGTTGATGAGCGTCTCGACCTGGCCGATCTGGGCGGCGGTGTCGTTGGAGCCCTCCGTGGCCTCCAGCGTGACGTCGGAGTACTTCTCCGCCCGCTCCTTGGCGTTGTCGTTGATGGCGTTGAGCCAGCCGTGGTCGGCCTGCGGGCCGGCGAAGCCGATGGTGACCTTCTTGCCCGGCTTGTCGTCGGCGACCTGCCGGCTCTTGTCGTCGGAGTCGCCCTCGTCGGGGTCGTTGCTGGTGCAGCCCGTCAGCAGGGCCCCGGAGGAGAGCGCGGCGGCTCCGAACAGGAGGCCTCTGCGGCTCGTGTGGGATGGCATGGGTGAACCCCTCAGCTCAGGAAGTGTGGGCCGTACGTCGTTGCACGAGGACCGCGGCGACGATGATCGCCCCCTTGGCGATCTGCTGGGTGGCGGTCTCCAGGTTGTTGAGCGCGAAGATGTTGGTGATCGTGGTGAAGATCAGCACGCCGAGCACCGAGCCGGTGATGGTGCCCCGGCCGCCGCTGAGCAGGGTGCCGCCGATGATCGCCGCGGCGATCGCGTCCAGCTCGTAGAGGTTGCCGTTGGTGTTCTGTCCCGAACCGGACAGGATGATCAGCAGGAACGCCGCGATGCCGCAGCACAGGCCCGAGAGCAGGTACAGATACAGCCGCTGCCTGCGTACGTCGATGCCGGCGAGGCGCGCCGCTTCCGCGTTGCCGCCGACCGCGACGGAGCGGCGGCCGAAGGTGGTGCGGTTGAGCAGCAGCCAGCCGACGACGGTGACGGCGGCGAAGACCAGGACGAGCGGCGGGAGACCGAGGACGTAGGAGTCGCGCTCGCCGAGCCTCAGCACGCCGTCGACGGTGACCATCTGCGTCTTGCCGTCGGTGATCTGGAGGGCGAGGCCGCGGCCCGCCGCCAGCATGGCGAGGGTGGCGATGAACGGCACCAGGCCGCCGTACGCGATGAGCAGGCCGTTGACCAGGCCGCACCCCGTGCCGACGACGACGGCGGTGAAGAGGATGCCCGCGAAGCCGTACTCCTGGGTGGCCACCGTCGTCGCCCACACCGAGGCCAGCGCGACGATCGCGCCGACCGACAGATCGATGCCGCCGGAGATGATCACGAACGTCATGCCGACGGTGACGACACCGATGACGGAGGCCTGGGTGAGGATCAGCTGGACGTTGTCGGTGTCCAGGAACGCGTCGGGCTGGGTGATGCCGCCGATCACGATCAGCGCGGCGAGCACACCGAGCAGCGACAGCGTGCGCACGTCGGCCCGGGCCAGAGAGGCGCGCCACGGGCTGCCGCCGTCATCGGCGGGTACGGGCTTGCGGGCGGCGGCCCCGGCCGCCGGGGCGGGCTGGGTCATGACGCCGGGCTCCCTTCGAGGACGAGGTCGAGTACGCGGTGTTCGTCGAGGTCACGGGCGGGCGCGGTGTGCACGACACGGCCTTCGCGGAGCACGAGGACACGGTCGGCGAGGCCGAGCACCTCGGGCACCTCGCTGGAGACGAGGAGCACGGCGAGGCCTTCGTCGGCGAGGCGGCGGATCACCGCGTACAGCTCGGCGCGGGCGCCGACGTCGACGCCGCGCGTCGGCTCGTCGAGCAGCAGGACGCGGCAGCCGCGCAGCAGCCAGCGGGCGAGGACCGCCTTCTGCTGGTTGCCGCCGGAGAGGGTGCGCACGGGGGCGGACGGCTGGTCGGGGTGGAGCGACAGCTCGCGGGTGGCGGCGCGGGCGGCCTCCCGTTCGGCACCCCGGTCGAGCCAACCGCCGCGCGAGAAGCGGGACATGGAGGAGACCGAGACGTTGCGGGTGACGGACTCCAGCATGAGCAGGGCCTGTGCCTTGCGCTCCTCGGGGGCGAGGCCGAGGCCCGCGCGGACGGCGGCGCGCACACTGCCGGGCCGCAATACCCTGCCCTGGACGGTCACTTGCCCGGCGGCCGGTCTGCGGGCGCCGTAGATCGTCTCCAGGATCTCGGAGCGGCCCGAGCCGACGAGCCCGGCGAGCCCGACGATCTCTCCGGGGCGCAGGTCGAGGTCGAGGGGTGCGAACTCGCCGTGGCGGGTGAGGCCCCGTACGGCCAACACCGGCTGTGCGTGGCCTTGTTGTCGCGTGGGGCGGTCCGGGAAGACGTACTCGACATTGCGGCCGGTCATGAGCGCCACGATGTCCCTGGTCGGCGTCGTCTTCGCGGGCAGGCCGCCCGCGACGGCGCGCCCGTCCTTGAGGACGGTGACGCGGTCGCCGATGCGGCGGATCTCTTCCAGGCGGTGGGAGATGTAGACGACGGCGACGCCCTCGGCGGTGAGATCGCCGACGATGCGGAACAGGTTGTCGACCTCGTCCGGGTCGAGGGCCGCCGAGGGCTCGTCCATGACGATGAGGCGCACCTCGTGGGAGAGGGCGCGGGCCATCGAGACGATCTGCTGCTGCGCGGCGGAGAGGTCGCCGACGGGCCGCCCCGGGTCGATCTCGGCGTGCCCGAGCCGCTTGAGCAGCGCGGCGGTCGACGCCTTGGCCGCCCGGCCGCGCACCACGAACCCGGCGGCCGTCGGCTCGTGCCCGAGGTGGACGTTCTCGGCGACGGACAACCCCTCCACCAGGTCGAGTTCCTGGTAGATGGTGGCGATGCCGAGCCGCATGGCCGCGATGGGCGAGCGGAGGGCGGTGCGCTCGCCGCGCCAGCGGATCTCGCCGCCGTCGGGCTGGTGGGCGCCCGCGAGGACCTTGATGAGAGTGGACTTCCCGGCGCCGTTCTGGCCAAGGAGGCAGTGCACCTCCCCGGCCTGGACCTGGAGGTCGACGCCGTCGAGGGCACGGACGCCGGGGAACGACTTGGTGATGCCGGACATGGTGAGCAGCGGTGGTTCTGGTGCCATGGCGGTTCCCCCAGGCGGATGCGTACGTGCCGGTCTCAGGGCAGGGCAGGGCAGAGCAGGGCGCTGTGCGGGGTGAGGTGTGCGGGGTGAAGTGTGAGGTGTGCGGGGTGGGGCGTGACGTGCGTGCCGTGCGTGTGCGTGGCGTGTATGTGGGGGGCGTGTGTGCCGGTCAGGCCGGTGAGAACAGGTGGTCGCTGATGAGCCGGGCGCCGCCGATGACACCGGCGGTGGGCCCCAACTCGCCGAGGACGATGGGGAGGTTGCCGGTCGCCAGCGGCAGGGACTGGCGGTAGACCTGGGTGCGGATCGCGGCGAGCAGGGTGTGGCCGAGCCCGGTCACGCCACCTCCGATCACCACGAGGCCGGGGTTGAAGAAGCTGACGAGGGCGGCGATGACCTGGCCGGTGCGGTTGCCGCCCGCGCGGATGAGGTCGAGCGCGGTGGCGTCGCCCGCGGCGGCGGCCGCCGCGACGTCGACGGCGGTGAGCCGCCCCGCCTCGTCGAGCCGCGCCGCCAGTTCGGCCGAACGGCCCTGGGTGGCCGCCTCCTCGGCGTCGCGGGCGAGCGCCGCGCCGCTGAAGTAGGCCTCCAGGCAGCCCCTGTTGCCGCAGGCGCAGGGCCGCCCGTCCGGCTCGGCCTGGATGTGTCCGATGTCGCCGGCGCTGCCCGTCGTACCGCGGTGGACCTCGCCGCCGACGACGATGCCGCAGCCGATGCCGGTGCCGATCTTGACGCAGAGGAAGTCGCCGACGGAGCGTGCGACGCCCGCGTGCTGCTCGCCCATCGCCATGAGGTTCACGTCGTTGTCGACCATGACCGGGCAGCCCAGCTCCTGGCTGAGGGCCTCCCGGACGGGGAAGCCGTCCCACCCCGGCATGATCGGCGGGGCGACCGGGATGCCTTCGGGGAAGCGGACAGGGCCGGGGACGCCGATGCCGGCGCCGTCGAACCCCTCCGCGAGCCCGGAGGCCTTCAACTTGGCTGCCATGGCGAGGACTTGCTCGAAGACCGCGACCGGGCCCTCGCGGACGTCCATGGGCTGGTTGATGTGGCCGAGGACCTCCAGCTCGGCGTTGGTCACCGCGACGTCGACCGAGGTCGCGCCGATGTCCACGCCGAGGAAGCGGAGTGCCGGGGCCAGCCGGATGTTGTGGGAGCGGCGCCCGCCGCGCGAGGCGGCGAGTCCGTCGGCGACGACGAGGCCGGTCTCCAGGAGCCGGTCGACCTCGACGGCCAGTTTGGACCGCGAGAGGTCGACCAAGTCGCCGAGCTGCGCGCGGGAGTTGGGTCCGCCGTCACGCAACAGCCGCAGCAGCCGAGCCTGGTGCGCGTTGGCGGGTCGAGCCGTCATACGTCTCACGCGCCCCTCCCCGCCTCATCGGGCTCCTTCGAGCTTTGGAGGGGAACGTAGCAGTGCGTGCCGGGGGTGGGAAGAAGTTGCGCGGAAAACGCCCCCGACTTTCTCCTGCGACAGGACAAAGGGGGCTCGCCATCAGTCCGGGCACGTGCGCCGCTACGCGGGCTCCCGGAGCATGCACCACGTCCGCGGGCCGTCGTCCGGCAGTGCGACCTCCGCCGTGACGGCGAAGCCGAGCCGCTCGTAGAACGCGACGTTGCGCTCGGCCGACGTCTCCAGGAACGCCGGGCACCCCGCGCGCTCGGCGGCCTCCAGGCCCGGCCGGAGCACCGCGCTGCCGAGCCCTTGGCCCTGCGCCGCCGGGTCGACCCCGACCGTGGCGAGGAACCACGCCGGGCGTCGGGGCCGGTGGGGCTCCAGTACGCGCTCCGCCGACTCGAACCAGGGAGCGCGGTCGCCGGCGAGTTCACCGATCCGCGGACCGACCTCGGCGAAGCCGGGGCCGGGGTCCTGGTCCGGGGTGGTCCACACGGCGACGGCGCGTCCGGCGTCGGCGACCCACACACGTCCGTGGACCATGCCGATCTTGGTGAGGAAGAGTTCCTGGAAGCGGCGCACCCGCTCCTCGTGGCCGTCGGCCGCGACGACGTACCGCGTGAAGGGGTAGTCGGCGAAGGCGCGGGCCAGGGTGTCCACGGCCGTCGACACGTCCTCCTCGGTCGCGGGGCGTACGCGGTGCTCGGTGCTCATGTGCTCTCCCGGTGTCGCTGTCGGGCCGCGGCGGTGCTGGGGCCGCGCCGCGGTGACTTACCTCCGGGGTAATCGACGCCTTGGGGGGCCGTGCCGCACGATGGTGGTCGCCACGCCCCCCAGTGGAAGGTCACCCCATGTCGGACACCTTGCCCGAGAACGATCTCCGGGCCCAACTGCTTTCCGCCGTCCCCTTCGCCGCCCATCTCGGCATCGCCTTCCAGGAGGCGGGGCCCGAGCGCGTCGAGGGCACACTTCCGTGGTCCCCGGAGCTGTGCACGGCGGGCGGCGTCCTGCACGGCGGGGCGCTGATGGCGCTCGCGGACACGGTCGGCGCGGTGTGCGCGTACCTCAACCTGCCCGAGGGCGAGGCCACGTCGACGATCGAGTCCAAGACCAACTTCCTGCGGGCCGTGCGCTCCGGGACGGCCCGCGCCGTGGCCCGCCCGCTGCACGTCGGCGGCTCCTTCATCGTCGTACAGACCGAGGTGTACGACGATCAGGGGCGGCTGGCGGGACAGACCACGCAGACGCAGGCGGTGCTGGCGCCCAGGAGCAAGTGAGCGTCGCCGGAAGCAGCCGGTCACCGCCGCGGGCGGCTCACGGGCAGCGCACGACCTGGCCCGCGTACGAGAGGTTCCCGCCGAAGCCGAACAGCAGGACCGGGTCGCCGGAGCGCAGCTCCCCGCGCTCCACCAGCTTGGACAGGGCCATCGGGATGCTGCCCGCCGAGGTGTTCCCGGAGTCGACGACGTCCCGCGCGACGACGGCGTTGACGGCGCCGATGCGCTCCGCGAGCGGTTCGATGATGCGCAGGTTGGCCTGGTGCAGGACGACCCCGGCGAGGTCGGCCGGGGTGAGTCCGGCGCGTTCGCAGGCCGCGCGGGCCAGCGGCGGCAGCTGGGTCGTCGCCCAGCGGTAGACGCTCTGCCCCTCTTGGGCGAAACGCGGCGGGGTGCCCTCGATGCGGACGGCGTTGCCCATCTCGGGCACCGAGCCCCACAGCACCGGGGCGATGCCCCGCTCCTGGCCGGGCCCGCACGCCTCGACGACGGCGGCGCCCGCGCCGTCACCGGTCAGCACGCACGTGGTGCGGTCGGTCCAGTCGGTGACCTCGGACATCTTGTCCGCGCCGATGACCAGGGCGCGGGTGGCGGCCCCCGCCCGCAGGGTGTGGTCGGCGGTGGCGAGGGCGTGCGTGAAGCCCGCGCACACGACGTTGATGTCCATCGCGGCCAGCGAGGGGATGCCGAGCCGGGCCGCCACGCGGGCGGCCATGTTCGGCGAGCGGTCGATGGCCGTGGAGGTGGCGACCAGGACCAGGTCGATCGCGTCGGGGGTCAGGCCCGCGGCGGCGAGGGCCTTGCCGCCGGCGTGGGCGGCCAGCTCGTCGACCGGCTCCTCCGGACCCGCGATGTGCCGGGTGCGGATGCCCACCCGGGAGCGAATCCACTCGTCGCTCGTGTCCACCGTGCCCGCCAGGTCCTCGTTGGTGAGGATCTGGGCGGGCTGGTAGTGGCCGACGGCGGCGATGCGCGAGCCGTGCATGTACGGGTCCCCCTTGTTGCCGGAGATGCGGGACCCTCCAGTGTGCTCAGCGACTCACCGGTAACCGGGCAGGTAAAGCGACAGGAAAGCGGCGCCCCCTTTGGATGCTTCTCATGAGCCGGTCACCCCTGCGGTCACCCTCTGAAGAGTTGTGTGACGTTGTGTACGAGTTCATACAGTCCGTAGCCGAGCGGTAGCCCCACCCAGAGCCAGGCGAAGACGGTGAGCGGGCGGCGGTCACGGGGCGGTGTGCTCGGCGGGCTGGTCATCGTCGGCCTCCCTCGGGGCGGGGATGTGGTGGCGGGGGTGGACGGGGCGCACCAGTTCGTTGGCCACGAAACCGACGAGCAGCAGTCCGATCATGATGGCGAAGGAGAGGCCGTAGAGCGCCGAGCCGTGCCGGCCCGCCGCCTCTTGGTGGTCGGCCACCCGGTTCACGATCAGCGGGCCGAGCACGCCGGCCGTGGACCAGGCGGTGAGCAGCCGGCCGTGGATGGCGCCGACCTGGTAGGTGCCGAACAGGTCCTTCAGATAGGCGGGGACGGTCGCGAAGCCGCCTCCGTAGAAGGAGAGGATCACCAGCGCGCAGCAGATGAACAGCGGTTTCGAGGTGTCGCCGAAGCGTGCGATGAGCAGGTACATGAGCGCGCCGACGCCGAGGTAGACGCGGTAGACGTTCTTGCGGCCGATCAGGTCGGAGGCCGAGGACCAGCCGATGCGTCCCGCCATGTTGGCGGCGGAGAGCAGGGCGACGAAGCCGGCCGCGGCGGAGACCAAGACGGGGGTCGCGGTGTCCGCGAAGAAGTCCGTGATCATGGGGGCGGCCTTCTCCAGGATGCCGATGCCCGCGGTCACGTTCATGCACAGCACGACCCACAGGCACCAGAACTGCGGGGTGCGGACGGCCTGTCGCGCCGACACCTGCGGTCCGTCCAGCGCGCCGGGCACGCCGGGCCGGCGCGCGCCCTCCGTACGCGGTACGCGCACCAGGAGGACCCCGAGCGCCATGAAGACGGCGTAGGCGAGGCCGTGCACGAGGAATGCGAGCGCGATGCCGTCCGTGTCGGTGCCGAAGGCGTCCAGCATCCGCGCCGACCACGGCGAGGCGATGAGCGCGCCGCCGCCGAAGCCCATGATCGCGATGCCGGTGGCCATGCCCGGGCGGTCGGGGAACCACTTGATGAGGGTGGAGACGGGTGAGATGTAGCCGATGCCGAGGCCGATCCCGCCGACGAAGCCGTAGCCAAGGACGATCAGCCAGTACTGGCCGGTCGCGGCACCGAGCGCCGCGATCAAAAAGCCCGAGGAGAAGCAGACGAGGGCCACGGTCATCGCCCAGCGTGGGCCGTTGCGCTCGACGAAGGTGCCGCCGAAGGCGGCGGACAGGCCCAGCATGACGATGCCGAGCTGGAAGGGCAGCGCGCTCTGGGTGCCGCTGAGGTGCAGCGCGGATTCGAGGGGCGGTTTGAAGACGCTCCAGGCATAGGCCTGGCCTATGGAGAGATGCACCGACAGGGCGGCCGGGGGCACGAGCCAGCGGCTCCAGCCGGGGGGTGCGACGGGGGGCCTCATGATCCCGAAGGCTAGGAATCGGGCGGGGAGTTGGGAAGGGGGCGCAACCCGCACCCCTCGGCGCCGGTGCGATGCCGGTGCGATCGGCGCCGACGTCCTTCCTGTCGTCGGGGCGGAGTCGGCCGGGACCTCACGCCGCACGTGCAGGACAATGACAAGGACCATTCGGCTGCCAGACGTACAGAACCGGGACTGATCAGGACATGGGACGAGTCACGGAGCGACGCAAGGTCATCCGCATCCGGGAGGGGCACGTCTCCGAGCGGCCCGACACCCTGGTCGCCGAGGAGCCCCTGGAGATCCGGCTGAACGGCAGGCCGCTCGCCATCACCATGCGCACGCCGGGTGACGACTTCGCGCTCGCGGCGGGGTTCCTGGTGAGCGAGGGCGTGCTCGGCGCGGCGGACGACCTCCAGTCGATCGTGTACTGCGCCGGGGCGACCGCCGAGGGTGTCAACACGTACAACGTCGTCGACGTGAGGACCGCCCCGGGTGTCGTGATCCCCGACATCACGCTGGAGCGCAACGTCTACACCACCTCGTCCTGCGGCCTGTGCGGCAAGGCGAGCCTGGACGCGGTCCGCACCACGGCCCGTTTCCCGATCGCCGACACTCCCCCGGTCCGGCTCGACGTGGAGCTGCTGTCGGTGCTGCCCGACCGGCTGCGCGCGGCGCAGCGGGTCTTCGACCGGACCGGTGGGCTGCACGCCGCGGCGCTCTTCTCCGAGGAGGGCGAACTGCTCGACATACGGGAGGACGTGGGGCGGCACAACGCCGTCGACAAGCTCGTCGGCCGGGCCCTTCAGGACGGCCGCCTCCCGCTGTCGCGCGCGGTCCTGCTCGTGTCGGGCCGTGCCTCCTTCGAGCTCGCCCAGAAGGCGGTGATGGCGGGCATCCCGGTGCTCGCCGCGGTCTCCGCGCCGTCCTCGCTGGCGGTCGACCTGGCCGCCGAGACCGGTCTGACGCTGGTCGGCTTCCTGCGCGGCTCCTCCATGAACGTGTACGCGGGCGAGCACCGCGTCGCCCTGCGGGCCGCGGCCGCCCAGGGCTGACCCGGGGCGGTCCCGGAGCCGGCCCAGGGCTGGCCGGGGCTTCCTCTGAGCCGACCCAGAGCTGACCCGGGCCGTCCCGGAGCCGCTGCGGGGGCGCCGGTCGGGTCACCTGCCCCCGGGCGCGCCCTCCTCCGTCACCCCGGAGATCCGGGTCAGCATCTCCACGAACCGTGCCCGCTCGTCGGCGGAGAGGGGCGCGAGGAGCTCGCCGTTGGCCCGCTCGGCGGCGCGGGTGCAGCGGGCCAGGAGCCGCTTTCCCTCGGCGGTGATCGTGATCGCGTTCTTGCGGCGGTCCTTGGGGTCGGGCGCGCGGTCGACGAAGCCGTCGGCCTGGAGGTCGTTGACCACCCCGACCATGTCCTTCGGGTCGAGCAGGACGCTGCGGCCCAGCTCCGCCTGGGCGAGGGGGCCGAGGTCCGCGACGGCCGCGAGCACCACGTGGTGCCACATCTTCAGGCCCTCCCGCGCTAGCGCTTCGGCGACCAGGCCCCGGCCCCGGGCGGCCGCGCGGCCGAGCAGCCAGCTGGGGAGGGTGCGGATGGTGCTGGGGGCGGGTGGTGTCGTCGGCATGGGCGGAGCCTAGCGAAGAATCATTGGACTTCCCAACGATGAGCGGTTTACCGTTGGGCGTCCCAATGATTTCCTCATGCACCTGGAGGTGGTGCGGATGCGTCGCGTCCGGTATGAACGCAGCGGCGGCCCCGAGGTCCTGTTCCTGGAGGAGGCCCCCGTCCCCGAGCCGGGACCGGGCGAGCTGCTCGTGCGCGTCGAGGCCGCCGGTGTCACGCTGCCCGTCGTCCGCAAGGTCCGTGAGCAGCGCGAACCGATCGCGCTCGGCGGCGAGATCGCCGGGGAGGTCGTCGCGCTCGGCGAGGGCGCCCGCGGCCACGCGCCGGGTGACCGGGTCACGGGGCTCGTCTTTGGGCACGGGTACGCCGACTACGCCCTGCTGCACACCGCCATGGCCTCCACCGTTCCTGACGGGGCGAGCGCGGTCGACACCGTCGCGCTGGTCCGCTCCGGGCTCGTCGCGTTCGGCGCGCTGGAGGCCGCGCGTCCCGCGCCCGGTGAGGCCGCGCTCGTCACGGCGGCGGCGAGCGGGGTCGGCCATCTCGCCGTACAGCTGGCGAAGGCGCGGGGGGCCGGGCGCGTCGTGGGCGCCGTGTCCGACCCCGGCAAGGCCGCCTTCGTGCGCGGGCTCGGCGCCGACGACGTCATCACGTACGACCGTCAGGACTGGGGAGAGCCGGTCGACTACGTCCTGGACGCGGTCGGCGGCGACCTGCTCCCCTCCGCCGTCAAGGCTCTCGCCCCGCACGGCCGGCTGGTGGCCTACAGCTCGGGCGGCGGCACGGTGGCGGCGTACGACCTGCTCGTCGGCGCGAAGTCGGTCATCGGCTTCCAGATGGGGCTGATCGCGCGCGGCAGGCCCGAGCTGTACGAGGCGTGGCGGCGGGAGGTGTGGCGCCTGTACGAGGCGGGTGAGCTGCGGCCCGCCGTGCACGCGCGGTTCGCGCTGGAGGACGCGGCCCTCGCCCACGCGGCGATCGAGGGGCGGAGCAACCTCGGGAAGGTGGTCCTCGTGCCGTGACCCGACGCGCGGTGACGCCGGCGCACGGTTCTTGTGAGGCGGGGTGGCCCTCAGTACCGTCTATGGCTCGCACGTAGGACGTGGGATGTCAGGATGTCCAGTCGCTGTCGCCGTCGCCATGAAAGGCGGGCCGCACCATGTCGTCGCTGTCACCGAGCCCATCGAGTCCACCGCGCCCATCGAGCCCGTCGCGATCCGGCCTTCGCGTACGCCTCAGATCGCTGCGCACCGCCACCGCCGCCCTGACCGCCGTGGCCGTCGGCGCGCTGCTGCTCGCCCCCGGGGCGCAGGCGGCGCCGGAGCGGACGGCGGCGTTCGAGGAGCAGGTGCTGTTCAAGGCCGCGCAGGACCCGGGGTACGCCTGCTTCCGCATCCCGGCCGTGGTGAGGACCACCAAGGGGACCCTGCTCGCCTTCGCCGAGGGCCGGGTCGACAACTGCGGCGACGCGGGCGACATAGACCTGGTGCTCAAGCGGTCGCACGACGGGGGCCGCACCTGGGGTCCGCTCCAGGTCATCAACGAGGGCGGGGGCGACACCCACGGCAACCCGGCGCCCGTCGTGGACCGGACGACCGGCCGTGTGCTGCTCGCGGAGACCTTCAACACCGGCCGCACGGACGGCAAGAACTGCGACATCCCCTGTGACCGCACCCCCCACCTCCAGTACAGCGACGACGACGGCCGCACCTGGTCGCAGCCGCGCGACCTGAGCGAGGAGATCCTGCCGGACCACTGGAACTCCTGGTACGCGACCGGGCCCGTGCACGGCGTGCAGCTGACCCGCGGCCGGCACACGGGGCGGCTCGTCTTCGCCGTCAACGCCGAGACGTGGGACGGGAGCCGGATAAGCGCCAACCACGCGGCGCTGGCCGTCAGCGACGACGGCGGCGACCACTGGCGGATCGGCGCCACGGACTCCTACCCGGTCGCCGCCGACGGCACGTTCCGCCAGAAGCCGTCCGAGATGACCGTCACCGAGCGGCCCGACGGTGCGCTCCACGTCAGCGGGCGCGAGCAGGACGGCACCGACCTCGGCCACCGCACCCAGGCGGTCAGCCGGGACGGCGGCAACTCCTTCACCGCCCCCTTCCGGGCGGTCCCCGACCTCTACGCGCCCCAAGTGCAGTGCTCCACCCTCCAGTCGGGCAAGCGGATGCTGCTCGCCTGCCCCGGCGACCCCGACCGCCGCCGCACGATGCAGATCCGCTCCTCCTACGACGGCGGCCGCACCTGGGACAGCGTCGACCGGGGCACGACGGTCACCACGGACTGGTCCGGCTACTCCGACCTGGTGCGGGCCGACGGCGCGCACATCGGGCTGCTGTACGAGGCCGGGGCGGTCGACGCGCGCGACGAGATCCGCTTCGCCCGCTTCACCGAGGAGTGGCTGAAGCCGCGCCGCGGCCCCGACCCGACGACCCGCGACCACGCCCCGGGCGCCCGCGCCGCGGCCGTGCTCGGCGGGGCGCGCGAGACCCCGGGACGCTTCGGCGGCGCGCTCGCCCTGGACGGCGCGGACGACGCCGTACGCCTGCCCTTCCGCCGCCAACTGCCGCTCGGGAGAAAGGACTTCACGGCCTCGTTGTGGTTCCGCTACTCAGCGGCCACCGGTGAACAGCCGCTGCTGTGGATGGGGGGCATCGGCACCAACCAGCCGCAGGTGTGGCTGCGCGGCGAGCCCGCGAGCGACCGCGTCACCGGGCTGATCACCACGCGCGACGGCGGCACGCCGCCGAGGTCCGCCGCCGTGCGCACCACGGACGCGTACAACGACGGCGAGTGGCACCACGTCGCGCTGCGCCGGAGCGAGGGCCTGCTCACGCTCTTCCTCGACGAGGAGCGCGTCACCGCCCCGGACGTGCCGGGCTCGGTCAGCCGCAACTCCGCCTTCGGCGTGCACATCGGGCAGCGCATGGACAGCCGCGCCCACTTCACGGGGTCGGTCGACGACGCGGCGGTGTACGACAGGGCCCTGAGCGACGCGGAGGTGGCAGCCCTGCGTACGGGTGAGGCTCCTGTGACACGGGACACCGTCGCCCGGCTCCCCATGGACCGCGTGCGCGGCAGCAACTAACGTCCCCGGCGTGTCCGACCGAGAACGTCGCGGTGGCGGGGGCGGCAGGATCTGGCTGGTCCTGCTGCTCGCCGCCGCCTGCGCGGCCGTCCTGCTGATCGCCCTGCCGGAAGACGACCGGGAGGGCGCGCCCGACGCGGCGTGCCGCC
The DNA here is from genome assembly GCF_021028635.1 of Streptomyces huasconensis. Classification (NCBI taxonomy): domain Bacteria; kingdom Bacillati; phylum Actinomycetota; class Actinomycetes; order Kitasatosporales; family Streptomycetaceae; genus Streptomyces; species Streptomyces huasconensis. Next base: position 7,159,706 of record NZ_CP086119.1, on the reverse strand, counting down.
CCCGCACCGTGGCGTCCTGGTCCGCCGACGACAAGGCGACGGGAGAGTTCGCGCGCTACGGCGACGACGGGACGCGGACCGACGACTGGACGGGCGGGGACGGCACCCACTCGGTGCGGCTGCCGGACGGGCGCGTCCTGTGGCTGTTCTCCGACACCTTCCTCGGCCAGGTCCACGCCCCGCCCAACCCGGTGGGCCAGCCGCACACCTGGCGCGACACCAGCGCGCCCATGGTGCGCAACTCGGCCGTCGTGATGTCCCGTTCGGGCACCCTGCGCCGCACCCTCCCCGCCCCGCTCTTCCCCGACCCGGCGCCCCAGCAGTGGCGCTGGCCGGTGGCGGCGCGCGTCGAACCCCGCACGCCGGGCGCGGACGAGCAGGTCGTCCGCGTCCTGCTGTGGAACCGCATGGCGAGCCAGGGCCCCTGGATCTACGGCGTTCCCCTCGCCACGGAGGTCGCCACGCTCTCCCTGCCGGACCTGCGCGTCGAGGGCATCGTGAAGGTCTCCGACCAGCAGGGCGTCGAGGACCCGGAGAAGCGGGTGCTGTACGGCGCGGCGACGGTCGACGACGACGGCTGGACGTACGTCTTCGGCGGCACCGACGCCCAGGCCACCTCGCGTCCCTCCTCGCACGCCCATGTCGCGCGCGTCCGGCACGGCAGGCTCGCCGAGGCCGCCGCGTGGGAGTACTGGGACGGCGAGGAGTGGGGGCGTGCGGCCACCTCGCGGCCGGTCCTCGGGGACGGGAAGCGCAAGGGGGTGGGCAGCGCGTTCACGGTCGTTCGGGACAAGGGCACCTATGTGCTGTTCACCATGGCCGCGGGCGCCGAAGGGCTGACCACCGTCACGTCGTACTGGTCCTGCTCCCCCACCGGGCCCTGGCACGGCCCCGCCAAGGCGTTCGAGGCGCCGCTGCCGAAGGACGCGGCGGTGCGCCAGGAGACGGCGGCCTACAACCCGCAGGCCCATCCGGCGCTCGGCGGGGACGGGCGAGTGGTGCTGAGCTACGACGTCAACTGGCTGGACCCGGTGCCCGCGGGCGCGCAGGCGAACGTCAACCGGAACGTGGCGCTGTACCGGCCGCGGTTCGTGACGCTGCGGCTGGGTGCGCCGCGCTGAGCGACTCCTCGCCGTCGAAGTCGCGCGGATCGCGCGAGCGGCGTTTGGCGATGACCGCGCAGACCATCAGCTGCATCTGGTGGAAGAGCATCAGCGGCAGGACGGCGAGGGAGGCGTGCGCCCCGAAGAGGACGCTGGCCATGGGCAGCCCGGCGGCCAGGGACTTCTTCGACCCGGCGAACTGGATCGCGACGCGGTCGCCGCGGCCGAAGCCGAGCCGCTTGGCGCCGTACCAGGTCAGCGTCAGCATCACGGTGAGCAGCACCGCCTCGACGCCGAGCAGCGCGAGCAGCCGCCACGGAGTGACCTGGCTCCAGATGCCCTGCACCATGCCCTGGCTGAAGGCGGTGTAGACGACGAGCAGGATCGATGCGCGGTCCACGTACCCGAGGACCTTCTTGTGGCGCGTGACGAAGCCGCCGACCCAGCGGCGCAGCAGCTGCCCGGCGACGAACGGCACGAGCAGTTGCAGCACGATTCCGACGACGGAGTCCGCCGAGAAGCCGACGCCCCTGCTGCCGAGCAGGGCGGCGGCGAGCAGCGGGGTGAGCAGGATGCCGGCGAGGGAGGAGAAGGAGCCCGCGCAGATGGCGGCGGGGACGTTGCCGCGGGCCATGGAGGTGAAGGCGATGGACGACTGGATGGTGGAGGGCACCAGCGTGAGGAAGAGGAAGCCGCTGTAGAGCGCGGGGGTCAGGACGTGGGGCACGAGCCCCTTCGCCGCGAGCCCGAGCAGCGGGAAGACGAGGAACGTACAGGCGAGGACCGTGACGTGCAGCCGCCAGTGCTTGAGCCCGTCGAGCGCTTCCCGGGTGGACAGCCGGGCCCCGTAGAGGAAGAAGAGGAACGAGACGGCGGCGATGGAGGCCCCTGAGGTGACGTCCGCGGCGGTGCCGCGGGCGGGTATGAGCGCCGCGATCCCCACGGTCGCGAGCAACGCCACGATGTAGGGGTCGACCGGCATCCAGGACGGCCACGTCAGGCGTTTCACGGTGCTCCATGCTCTCGGGGGCGGTATCCGGCGCTCTCGGGGGCGGTATCCGGCCCGCGGCCGGAACGTGCCTCCTCCATGATCCTCCTGTCCGGCGTCATCGGGAACGCCGTACACCGCTCTCACTGTCATCACGGTGCACGATGAGCGGTACTACGCTGGTGGGTGTGTACGACCCTTCGCAGCTGCGCACCTTCCTCGCGGTCGCCCAGACGCTGAGCTTCACGCGGGCCGCGCGCCGCCTCGGCCTGCGCCAGTCGACGGTGAGCCAGCACGTGCGCCGCCTGGAGGACGCCACGGGGCGGCCGCTGTTCACCCGCGACACGCACACCGTCGAGCTGACCGAGGACGGCGAGGCCATGCTCGGCTTCGCGCGGCGCATCCTCGCGGTGCACGAGCAGGCGGCGGCGTTCTTCACCCGGACGCGGCTCGGCGGGCGGCTGCGGTTCGGGGCGTCGGAGGACTTCGTCCTGACCCGGCTCACCGACATCCTGGAGTCCTTCCGGCGCGACCACCCGGACGTCGACCTGGAGCTGACCGTCGAACTCTCCGGCACGCTCCACGAACAGCTGGACGCGGGCAAGCTCGACCTGGTGCTCGCCAAGCGGCGCCCCGAGGACCCGCGCGGCGAACTGGTCCACCACGACGAGCTGGTGTGGATCGGTGCCGAGCGGCTGCGCCTGGACCCCGAACGCCCCGTGCCGCTGATCGTCTACCCGCCGCCGGGCATCACCCGCGCCCTGGCCTTCGAGGCGCTGGAGCGGCGCGGCCGTGCCTGGCGGGTGGCGTGCACCAGCGGCAGCCTCAACGGCCTGGTGGCGGCGGCCCGCGCGGGCCTCGGCGTGATGGCGCACTCACGCGGCCTGATCCCGCCGGGCCTGGTCCGCGTCCCCGACCGGGCGGGCCTGCCGGAGCTGGGGCCGGTCGACTTCGTGCTGCTGCACGGCGAGCGGCGCGCCGCCGAGCGGGGCGCGCCGGGCGCCGCGGACGCGCTGGCTGCGGCGATCCTGGCGGGCGGGGACCGGCTGCGGCGGGACGCTAACGCAGCGGCCTCGGGTAGGTGAGGTCCTTCAGACGGCGCAGGTACGGCGCCGACTCGATGTGCCGCACGCCGTCGAGCGCGCCGAGGCTGCCGCTCAGGTAGCCGTACAGCTCCGCGGTGTCGCGGGTCAGGACGCTCGCCATCAGGTGGGCGGACCCGGTGATCGCGGAGACGTGGGCGACCTCGGGGTGCGCGGCCATCGCCCGCCCCACCGCGTCGAGTGCCCCGGGGGCGACGGTGATCCAGAGCATCGCGGCGGTGGTGAAGCCGAAGCGCGCGGTGTCGTACTCGGTGTCGAGGTACACCGCGCCGGAGCCGAGCAGCGCGGCGACGCGGCGCTTGACGGAGGACTCCGAGCGGCCCGTGAGCCGCTGGAGTTCGGGGTAGGTGACGCGGCCGTCGGCTTTCAGGGCGGCGACCAGCGGTTCGTCGTCGGGGGCGATGCGGGTGGGGCCCGGCGGCGCGGCGGGCGGGGCGGCCGCGCGCAGGGCGGCGGCCTGCTCGTCGGTCAGCGGGCGGTGCTTGCCGATCCAGCCGGTGCGTCCGCCGTAGAAGCGGTGGAGGAGCTGGTGGGCGGTGATCTCGATGAGTTTGCGGGTGCGCAGGAGCTTGCCGAAGAGCAGGTCGTCGTAGTCGCCCGGGCTGCGGGGGTGCGTCATGCAGACCACTTCGGTGCCGGCCGACGTGAGGTGGACCCAGGCCGTGTCGGGGCGGCGGGCGAGGGCGGCCGCGATGGCCTCCGCGCCGTCGGGCGTGCAGCGCAGGCGCAGCATCCACTGGTCCCTGCCGAGCCGCGCGCTGTCCCGCACGCCGAGGACGCGCAGGCCCGCCTCCGCGCGCAGACGGCGGAAGCGGCGCGCGACGGTCTGGTCGGAGACACCGAGGACGGCGGCGATACGGCTGAAGGGCGCCCTGCCGTCGATCTCCAGGGCGTGCAGCAGCTTGAGGTCCAGCTCGTCGAAGACTTCGGTTTCCGCCACGTGACTGCCTGTTCATGTCGAGATCCGGCGCTTGCGCGCTCGCGGGCACCGGGATCGTCCACCCGCGTCCCATCGTACGAGGGCACGCACATCCGTCGTACGCGGCGTGACCTGAGGCGTCGTACGGCAGCGACAAGAGGCAGGGAGAACAAGGCGATGCGTAGATGGGGGCCGCTCACGGCGGTGTCTTTGGGGACGTTCATGCTGTTGCTGGACGTGACGATCGTGGTGGTGGCGCTGCCGGACATGGCGCGGGCGCTGGACGCCTCGCTCACCGACCTCCAGTGGGTCATCGACGGTTACGCGCTGGCGCTGGCCGCGCTGCTGCTCGGGGTCGGCGCCGCCGCCGACGTGCTGGGGCGGCGGCGCCTGAACGTGGCGGGGACGGCGCTCTTCGCCGTGGCCTCGCTGGGCTGCGGCCTGGCGTCGGACGCGGCGCTGCTGGTGGCGGCCCGCGCGCTGCAAGGGGTGGGCGCCGCCGCGATGTTCGCGACGACGCTGCCGCTGCTCGGCGCCGCCTACCAGGGCCGCGACCGGTCCGCGGCGCTCGGCGTGTGGGGCGCGGTGAGCGGGGCGTCGGCCGCGCTCGGCCCGATCGTGGGCGGGGTGCTCACCGAGGGGCCCGGCTGGCGGTGGATCTTCTTCGTGAACCTGCCGGTGAGCGTGGTGTCGATCTGGCTGACGCTGCGCGTGGTGCCGGAGTCGAAGGGCGCTGCCGGGCGGCGGGTCGACTGGGCGGGCACGGCCGCCTTCGCGGCGTTCGCGGGCGCGGGGACGTACGGCGTGCTGCGCGGCGGCACCGACGGCTGGACGTCGACGGTCACCGCCACAGCCTTCGCCCTCTCGGCGCTCGCGCTGCTCTGCTTCGTGCTGGTCGAGCGGCGCGCCGCCCATCCGCTGCTCGATCTGCGGCTGCTGCGCAAGCCCGCGTTCACCGGGGTGCTGATCGGCGCGATCGGCTACAACGCGGCGGCGTTCGGCGTCATCCCGTACCTCTCCCTGTGGCTCCAGACGGTGCTCGGCATGAGCCCGGTGCGCGGCAGCCTGGTGCTGCTGCCGTTGGCGGCGACGTCGTTCGTGGTGGCGCTGGTCAGCGGACGGCTCCTGCACGGCGTGGCGCCGCGCCTGACCATCGGTGTCGGGCTGCTGCTGATCGGCGCGGGCGGGCTCTGCATGGCGGTGCTGGACGCCGGGTCGTCCTGGACGGCCATCGCGCCGGGGCTGACCCTCGCGGGGATCGGCACGGGGCTGCTCGCGCCGGGTCTCGCCGGGGCGGCGCTCGCCGCGGTGCCGCCCGCGAACGCCGGGATGGCGGGCGGCGCGGTCAACACCTTCCGCCAACTCGGCTACGCGGTCGGGGTCGCCCTGTTCGGTACGGTGCTGACCTCGCGCATGGCGGACTCGCTCGGCCACGACGCGGCGCACGCCGTCGCGGGCGGCGGCGCTCCAGCCCTGCGCGGCACGCTCTCCGAGCAGGCGATACGGGCGGCGTTCGCGGACGGCCTCAACGGGGCGTCCCTCGCGGCGGGCGTCGCGGGGCTGGTCGCCGGGGTGCTGGTGCTCGTCCTGGTGCGTACGCCGGGGCGGCGGCCGCAGACGGCGTCCGACGCGAAGCCCTCAGGAGTGCCGGGCGGCGCGCTCCGGGACGGCAGCCCGGAACCCGCCGCCCTGCGGCAGCCGTAGGCGTCAGCCGGTGGGCGGGGTGACCTCCCGGATGCACAGGCGCCGGTCGGTGGGCCCGGTGATCGCCTCCCGCTGCCTGACCGCCGGCAAGGCGATCCTGGAAGCCGGCGAGTTCGAGGTCGTGCGGATTCCGTGGACGCGTACAGATTCCGTGGAGATTACGCCACCGAAACTTACTCCAGCGTAAGTTGATCTGTCCGGCCCTTCCCTTTGTGGCCGCATTTCCACCGCCTGACCAGTGCCGATGGTCCGTACCACCGCGTCTCGTCCCTCTCCCGGAGGGCGGCGCCGTGGGGTACGGTCACGGCGCTGTGCGGAGCGCCACGAGGAGCATCATTGCGCGAGTTCACGAACCCCCCGATGGCGTCGGGGCCGCCGGTGGGAGGCCTTGCCGACGCTGTTTTCGACCATGCCCTCGACGACCCGGCGCGTATCGCCCTCGGCCGCAAGATCGACGGACAGTGGCACGACGTCACCGCGGCCGCGTTCCGCGACGAGGTGCTGGCGCTGGCGAGGGGGCTCATCGCGCAGGGCGTACGGTTCGGCGATCGCGTGGCCATCATGTCCCGCACCCGTTACGAGTGGACGCTCTTCGACTTCGCCCTGTGGAGCATCGGCGCCCAGGTCGTGCCGGTGTACCCGACCTCCTCGGCCGAGCAGGTCCTGTGGATGCTGCACGACGCCCAGGTGTCCGCCGCGATGGTCGAGCACGAGGACCACGCGATGACGATCGGCTCGGTCGTCGACCGGCTGCCGCAGCTGCGCCGGCTGTGGCAGCTGGACGCCGACGCGGTCGGTGAGCTGACCGGCGCGGGCCGGGACATCGACGACGAGGTGGTGCACCGCCACCGCCGCGCGGTCACCCCCGAATCGATCGCCACGATCATCTACACGTCGGGGACCACGGGCCGCCCCAAGGGCTGTCTGATCTCGCACGCCAACTTCATGTTCGAGGCGGACGTGATGGTAGGCCGCTGGGAGCCGGTCTTCCGCTCCAAGCGCGGCGACGAGGCCACCACGCTGCTCTTCCTGCCGCTGGCGCACGTCTTCGGCCGCATGGTGCAGGTCGCGGCGGTGCGCGGCCGGGTCAAGATGGGCCACCAGCCGAACCTCAACGCGGCGGCGCTGCTGCCCGACCTGGCCGCGTTCCGGCCCTCGTTCATCCTGGCCGTGCCGTACATCTTCGAGAAGGTCTTCAACGCGGCGCGGCGCACGGCGGAGAAGGACGGCCGGGCGGGCGCGTTCGACAAGGCCGTCGAGTGCGCGGTGCGGTACGCGGACGCGATGGAGGCCAAGGCGCTCGGGTCGGGGCCCGGGCCGTCGGCGGGGCTGCGCGTGCAGCACCAGCTCTTCGAGAAGCTCGTCTACTCCAAGGTGCGCGAGGCGATGGGCGGCCGGGTGCGGCACGCGATGTCGGGCGGCTCGGGCATGGACCGGCGGCTCGGCCTGTTCTTCGCGGGCGCGGGCGTGACGGTCTACGAGGGGTACGGGCTGACGGAGTCGACGGCCGCCGCGACCGCCAACCCGCCCGAGCGCACCCGCTACGGCACGGTCGGCCAGGCCATCCCCGGCACCTCCGTGCACATCGCGGAGGACGGCGAGGTCTGGCTGCGCGGCGGCAACGTCTTCCAGGGGTATCTCAACGACCCGGCGGCCACCGAGGCGACGCTGCGCGACGGCTGGCTGGCCACCGGCGACCTGGGCTCGCTCGACGAGGACGGCTACCTGACGATCACCGGCCGCAAGAAGGAGATCCTCGTGACCTCCGGCGGCAAGAGCGTCTCGCCGGCCCGACTGGAGGAGCGGGTGCGCGACCACCCGCTGGTCGCGCAGTGCATCGTCGTCGGCAACGACCGGCCCTACATCGCCGCGCTGGTCACGCTGGACGCGGAGGCCGTGGAGCACTGGCTGACGATGCGCCGCAAGCCCCTGCTGCCCCCCGGTGAGCTGGTGCGCGACCCGGATCTGGAGACGGAGGTGCGCAGGGCCGTGGTCGCCGCGAACACCCTGGTCTCGCAGGCCGAGTCGATCCGTACGTTCCGGATACTGGCGCATCAGTTCAGCGAGGAACACGGCCTGCTCACCCCGTCGCTGAAGCTGAAGCGGAAGGCGATCGAGACGGTGTACTCGGCGGAGATCGAGGCGCTGTATCGCAGCTAGCGGAGGTCGTGGCACGGCGCTCGTGTCGCCCCCCCGGACCATGGCCCGTCAGGAGTGGTGCGCCGGTGCGCCCGCGTCGTCGTGCTCGGCCCCGGCCGCGTGTCGGCACGGCCGCCGAGGGGCGCGCCGACCCGAGAGTGCGGGACGCCTGCCTCGGATGAGAGCCTGTTCCGTCACGCCGTTCCGTCACGATGACGGCCCCCTTGGAGGACCGATGCCCGCCCGCCCGCGGATCACCGCACGCAACGCCCGATTCCAGCAGTGGGAGGCGTTGCTGAGCAACCGGAACAAGCGCACCCGGTCGCGGGAGTTCCTGGTCCAGGGGGTACGTCCGATCTCGCTCGCGGTGCGGTACGGCTGGCCCGTCAAGGCACTGCTGTACGACGACAGCAGGGAACTGTCGCAGTGGGCCCGGGAGCTGCTGCGCACGGTCCCCGCCGAGCAGGTGGCCATGGCACCCGACCTGCTGTCCGACCTGGGCGAGAAGGACGGCGGCGCGCCGGAGATCGTCGCCGTCGTGGAGATGCCCGCCGACGACCTGGACCGGCTGCGGGGCGGGAGCGGTTTTCTCGGCGTCTGCTTCGACCGGCCGACGAGCCCGGGGAACATCGGCAGCGTCATCCGGTCCGCGGACGCCTTCGGGGCGGACGGCTTCATCGTGTCGGGACACGCCGCGGACATCTACGACCCCAAGTCGGTGCGGGCCAGCACGGGTTCCCTGTTCGCCGTGCCTGCGGTACGCGTCCCCTCCCCCGCCACCGTGATGGCCTGGCTCGCCGCGCGGCGGGCCGCCGGGACGCCGCTCGTGCTGGTCGGCACCGACGAGAAGGGCGAGTGCGAGGTCTTCGACTTCGACTTCACCCAGCCGGTGCTGCTGCTGGTCGGCAACGAGACGTCCGGGCTGAGCAACGCCTGGCGAGACCTGTGCGACCACACGGTCAGCATCCCCATGACCGGGTCCGCGAGCTCCCTGAACGCCGCCAACGCCGCGACCGCCGTACTGTACGAGGCCCATCGGCAGCGCCTGGCCGCCGCGCGGCGGGTGTGACGTCCGGGCAGGGCTGGCCGATCGGCACGCGGAGGATCTTGTCCGAGCTGTCGGGCTGCCCGCCGTGGGCGTCGGCGTCCGTGGTCGACAGCCACAGTTCGTCGGCGCCCGGCACGGCGGTGACAAAGCGCAGGCGGCCGCCCCGGCTCCACCCCCGGCCCCGGCCCGCCCCGACTACGGCGCGTTGGTGCGATAGGCGTAGTTGAGCGGTTCGCCATCGGAGGCGGAGGCGCGGGAGGTCGCCGCGTCCACCAAGGCCTGGACCACGCCGTGGTCGGGCGAGCGGTGGCAGGCGGGGTCCGTGCGGGTGGCGTCGCCGGTCAGGGCGTACGCCTGGCAGCGGCATCCCCCGAAGTCGACCGTGCGCAGCTCGCAGCCGCGGCAGGGATCGCCCATCCACGCCTGGCCCCGGTAGCGGCCGAAGGCGTCCGAGTCCCGCCAGATCCAGCCGAGCCGGTGGTCACGGACGTTCGGCGCGTCCCGGCCGAGGAGGTCCGCGGCGGCCGGGCAGGGCAGGACGGTGCCGTCGGGGGCGACGGTCAGCGAGACGGCACCCCAGCCGCCCATGCAGGGTTTCGCGACGCCGTCGACGTAGTCGGGTGCCACCCACACCAGTTCCATGCGGCCCGCGAGCCGCTCGCGCCACCGTTCGACGCGCTCGCGGGCGCGGGCGACCTGCGCGCGGGAGGGCAGGAGGGCCTCGCGGTTGCGCAGGGCCCAGCCGTAGAACTGGGTGTTGGCCAGTTCGACGCGGTCGGCGCCCCAGGTCAGGGCGAGTTCCACGAGGGCGTCCAGCGCGTCGAGGTTGGCGCGGTGCAGCACGGCGTTGAGGCCGAGCGGCAGCCCGGCGGCCCGCACCAGGCGCGCCGCGCGTTCCTTCGCGGTGAACGCCCGGGCGCCCGCGATGCGCGCCGCGGCCCGCGGGTCGGCGTGCTGCACGGAGAGCTGGACGCTGCGCAGCCCGACGTCACGGAGGTGACCGAGCCGCTCGCGGTGCAGGCCGACGCCGCTGGTGACGAGCTGCGTGTGGATGCCCGCGGCGTCGGCGGCGGCGACGATCTCCGCGAGGTCGCGCCGCAGGAGCGGTTCCCCGCCGGACAGATGGCTCTGCACGACGCCGAGGTCGGCCGCCTGACGGAACACGTCCGCCCACTCCACGGCCGTCAACTCCGCTGATCTACCGACGAGTTCCGTGGGGTTGGAGCAGTAGGCGCAGCGCAGGGGGCAGCCGTGGGTGAGCTCGGCGAGGAGGGCCCACGGCGGATCGGGGTCGGGGGCGCTCACCGCAGCCAGCCTTCGGCCCGCAACCGGGCGAGGAACGGCGGGACTTCCTCTGCCACGGGTGCGTCGGGGTGGCGGCGCACCAGCTCCGCGACGATGTCCGCGACGTCGCGCTCGCCGTCGCACAGGGCCACGATGCCGCCCGCGGCGCCCCGCAGCACGACGACGCGTTCGGGCAGCACCAGGAGGTCGACGCCGCGCACCCGGTCGTGCCGGAGCAGGACGGAGCGGACCAGCGCGGGGCGCCACGCCCGGCGTACACCTTCGCGTACGGCCCCGGAAGCACTCATCGGGCACCTCCCGCGCCGTTGTCGACGGCAGCGACGGCGTCGAGCAGCGACCAGAGGACGTCGCACTTGAAGGTGAGGGCGGCGACGGCCCGTTCCTGTTCCTCGCGGGTGCGCGCCCACGCCAGGACGAGGCCGAGCGCCTCCCGCCCGTCGCGGCCGCCCTGTCCGACGCGTGTGCGGAAGTAGGCGAGACCGGCCGCGTCGATCCACGGGTAGTGCCGTTCGAAGGCGGCGATCCTGGTCCGCATCAGGTCGGGCGCGGAGAGTTCGGTGAGGGAGGCGGCGACGGCGTCGAGGGCGGGGCGCAGGCGGCAGAAGTTGACGTAGCCGTCGACGGCGAGCCGCACGCCGGGCAACACCTGTGAACTGTCCAGGAGTTGGCGTCTGTCGAGACCGGCCGCCTCGCCGAGCCGCAGCCAGCGTTCGATGCCGCCCGCGCCGTCCCGCTCCCCGTCGTGGTCCTGGATTCTGCGCAGCCAGCCGCGGCGGAGCGCGGGATCGTCGAACTTGGCGAGGATCAGGGCGTCCTTGACGGGAATGTGCCGCTGGTAGTGGAACCGGTTGGTGATCCAGCGGCGCAGTTCCTCGCGGGTGAGGGTGCCCTCGTGCATGCGTACGTTGAAGGGGTGCCGGTCGTGGTAGCGCGCGGCGGAGACGGCGCGCAGCCGCTCGGTGAGTTCGTCCGGGGTCCAGGGGGCCGTGTCCGCGTCCGCGGCTGTCCGGGGGGCCGTGGTCGTCACAGCTCGATCACCATCCCGTCGGCGGCGACTTCCAGCCCCCAGTGCGCGAGGATCGCGTGCTGTTCGGCGTCCGGGTCGCCGAGGGGGTTGGTGTTGTTGAGGTGGGTGTAGAGGCAGCGGCCGGGCAGCCGGGCCAAGCGGTGTGCCGTTCCGCCGGGGCCGGCGACGGGGAGGTGTCCCATCGCGGTGGCGGTCCGGTCGGTGAAACCGGCGCGCACCGGTTCGTCGTCGTCCCAGAAGGTGCCGTCGACGATGACGCAGTCGGCGTCCTGGGCAGCCTTCTCGAAGGCCTCGCTCCAGACGGCGAGGGCGGGGGCGTAGAGGGCGGTGCGGCCGGTGGTGGTCTCGGTCAGGCGCAGCGCGACCGACCAGGTGTCGGCGTCGGGGCCGGTTCCGGCGGCGTACCGCGGCCGCTTGGCCGAAACCGGTACGGCGGCGACACGGATCGCGCCGCTGTCGTCCAGCGGCAGCCCGGGGTCTGCGGTCAGCTCCCGCCACCGTACGGACGTGTAGGGCGTCAGGAGCGCGTCGAGCCGCAGCCCGTCGCGCACCGCCTCGCGCACGGGCGCGGTGGCGATGACGTCGACGCCGTCGCGGGCCTCGCGGAGGCGGGCGAGGCCGAGGGTGTGGTCGAGTTCGGCGTCGGTGAGGACGACCCCGGCGACGGGCGTGCGCCGCGTGTCGGAGCCGGTGCCGGGGTGCAGGGCCGGGGTGGCCTCGATCTGGTCGGCGAGGTCGGGGGTGGCGTTGACGAGGTACCAGCGGCCTTCGCCGGGCCGGTGGCCATCACCGGGCCGGTGGTCCCCGCCCGGCCGGTGGTTCTCGCCCGCGTGGACGGCGAGCGCGGCGTGCCGGCGGCGGCGTTCCGGGTGGGCTCGGGCCCCGGCACAGCCGGGACACGCGCAGTTCCACTGGGGCAGCCCGCCGCCCGCCGCGGTGCCGAGCACCTGCAGCAGCATGGCGGCGGGTCTACCGGTCGGCGAGACGGTAGGCGGTGACTTCGAGCGCGGTGTCGACGACGGCGTACGCGGGGCTCTGCCAGTCGCCGGGCGCGGGAACCGCGGCCACGGGTCGCGTAGGCATGGACGTCGCGGAGGTAGGCATCGACTGCTCGGGCGCGGGCATGGACCTCGTAGGCGTAGGCATGGAGGTCGTAGGCGTAGGCATGGACGTCGTAGGCGTAGGCATGGACATAGACATCGGCATGACGCCGCCTTTCCTGAAGAGGTGGGGGTTCAGGACGAGCCACGGGCCGCGGGGCGGGGACATGCTTGTAGCGTTCACATGAGTGTCCCGCGTTCAGTGTCGCGTCATAGCGTCTCGGCATGATGGGACACCGTCAATGGTCCGGACCGACTTGACCTCCGTGTCTCTTCGAGATCCGGCCAATCAGCGGTCAGGATCACGTCGCCCGGTTCAGGAATGCGGCGGCGACCCTGATCGTTGACCATGGGAGTACCACCCGACGACTTAAGGATCGAGAGCTCGTGAGCAAGGTCCCCCCGATCATCCTGAACAACGGCGTCGAGATGCCCCAGCTCGGTTTCGGTGTCTGGCAGGTGCCGGACGACGAGGCTCAGACGGCGGTCACGACGGCCTTGGAGGCCGGGTACCGCAGTATCGACACCGCCGCGATCTACGGCAACGAAGAGGGCACGGGCAAGGCCATCGCCGCCTCCGGTGTGCCCCGCGAGGAGCTGTTCGTCACCACGAAGCTCTGGAACGCCGACCAGGGCCATGACTCGACGCTCCGCGCCTTCGACGCCTCGCTGAAGAAGCTCGGCCTCGACTATGTGGATCTCTACCTCATCCACTGGCCGCTGCCCTCCAAGGACAGCTACGTCGACACCTACAAGGCGTTCGAGAAGATCCAGGCCGATGGCCGCGCCAAGTCCATCGGCGTCTCGAACTTCCTGCCCGAGCACCTGGACCGGCTGATCGCCGAGACGTCGGTCGTCCCCGCCGTCAACCAGATCGAGCTGCACCCGCACCTCCAGCAGCGCGCCGCCCGCGAGTACCACGCGGAGCAGGGGATCGCCACGGAGGCGTGGTCGCCGCTCGGCCAGGGCAAGGGGCTCCTGGAGGTCCCGGCGATCGTCGCGATCGCGCGGAAGCACGGGCGCACGCCCGCGCAGATCGTCCTGCGCTGGCACATCCAGCTGGGCAACGTCGTGATCCCCAAGTCCGTGACCCCGTCCCGGATCAAGGAGAACATCGACGTCTTCGGCTTCGAGCTCGACCCCGAGGACATGGCGGCCATCTCCGCCCTGAACGAGGACCGCCGCCTCGGCCCGGACCCGGCGACGTTCGACGTGGTGTAGGCACCCGGTCGTGCAAGCGGTGGCCCGCTCGCGTCGGCCCCTCGGGGTCGGCGCGGGCGGGCCGGCCGCGTCTCCAGGCCGTGCACAGCGATCGCCCGGCCACCGAGCAGCCGAGCCGAGCCGAGCGGCAAGGGTGTCGCGGGCATGCCAGTGCGTGCCCGCCCTTACCTGCCTTGCGCGTCCCGTCGTACGTCTCGTCCCGCGTCCTGTGGTACGTCCCGCCCCGGGTCCTGCCATACGTCCCGCCCCGCCTCTTGCTGCCCGTCCTGGCTGCCGCCGGGTTGGGTGGGCAGGTCGGCGGCCCGCGTCTCCTGCCGCTCGCGTGACCAGGTGAGACGGACTGTCAGATGCCCCTCGGCCGACGTCTTGGCGATGACGGCGCCCGCCGCCGCGGTGAGCTTGACGCCGAACTCCAGCTCGATCGCGTCGGGGTCGAGCGCCCGCTCCCGGAAGGTCCGCAGCGCGGAGAGCGCGGCGCCGCGCACGTGCCCGAGGGCCGACTCGAACCGCCCCTCGACGTCATGGATCTCCTCGCTGTCACCGCGCCGCGACACCGACCTGAACCCCGGGTCCCGGGAGTCGACCTCGACCACGACGGGCCCCGCGTCGGACTCCCACCGCACCAGCTCGCTCACTGACCGACTCCGCTCCACGCCCCGACAGCCCTTGCCTGAAAAGGTAACGTCAACAGGTCGGCCGATAGGGGGCGTTCGACAGATACGTACGCCACTGTCCACGCGTCAGGCCACCACCGGCCCGCCGACACGCGATGCCCGCCGCCCGCTCCCCGGAGAAGGGAACCCCGCGGACCGCCCCGTGCGCGGTCGCGATCAGCAGTTCGTCCCCGGCGAAGCCCAGGGCGAGGACGGCGCCGTCCGCTCCGGGGTACTCGGCGCCGGGGAGGCCGGGGGTCCCCGTCTCCCACACGCGGACGGAACCGTCGGGGGTGCTCGCGGCGAGGTGGCGCCCGTCGGCGGAGAAGGACAGCGCCGAGGCCGGCCGGTGTTCACCCGGGCCGCCTGCTGAGAGGACGGCGAGGAGGCGGGTTCCCGGGCCGTTCCACAGGGTGAGCCGCCCGTTGTCGTCGCACACGGCGAGGAAACGGTGGTCGGGGCTGAACGCGCCGGTGATCAAGCTGTCCTCGCCGCGCAACGCGGGCGTCGAACGGCCTGTCCTGAGGTCGGTCATCCGGCCGTCCAGGGTCAAGAGCGCGCGGCCGTCGGGCGCCAAGACCGGTGAACCGAGGGACCTGCGGCTCAGCAGCCGCTTGTCGGTGCCGCCGTCGGTCCGGCCGTCAGTGCGCCCGTCGAGGTGGCCGTCGGTGCGGCCATCGATGCGCCGGACCTCGACCTTTCGGTTGTCGTTCTCCTGCTTGCCGGGCTTCATGCCCGCGATGACGGGCGGCCCGCCGCCCTCGGGCAGGACGAGGTCCTCGACCCAGGACGCCACCGTGTGGCGGGCCTTCGCCCGGCCGTGGCGGACGCTCCACTGGCGGACGGTCGTTCCCCGCTCCGTACCGGTGGTGTGGGCGAGAGTCCTGCCGTCCGGGGAGAACGTGAGGGCGGGGTCCGGGCAGCCCTCGCACGACCGGCCCGGCAGCGAGCGCAGCAGGGTCCCGTCGTGGGCGTCACGGAGCCGTACCACCGCAGTGCCGCCCCGGCGTTCGGCGGTGGCGAGCGAGCGGCCGTCGGGGCTGAACCGTGCGCCGACCGACGGGCGTTGGCGGTGACGGCCGGACAGGACGTCGGCGATGCCCAGGGTCCGTACCACCCTGGTGCTCGTCCGCACACGGATCACCCCCGCCTCCGTGTCCAGCCGCACTTCGCGTGCCGTGCCCTCCCCGATGGGGTGGCGCAGCAGTGGAGTGCCGGGGTCGGCGACGCGCCACAGGACCACTTCCTGCTTGCCGAGCGCGACCGCCGTGGTCCCGTCGTCGCTGAAGTCCAGGCTCGGTTCAGGGGCTCCGGGGAGGTCGACCTCGGGCCGTTCCTCGCCGGTCCGCATGTCCCAGGTCCGGATGCCGCCCTCCACGGGCACGGCCAGGGCCCGCCCGTCGGGAGTGAATGTCGCCGTCTGCGCCGTGCAGAACGCCTGGTCGAGCGCGCGCGGCCACCGCCTCGGGAGATCGCGTCCCGTGGAGATGTCACGCAGAACCAGCGGACCGTCGTCCCCGGAACAGGCCGCGAGGAGACGGTCGTCGGGGCTCATGGCGGAGTAGGGGCTGCTGCTCGTCGCCGCGTTCCGGACCGTCGTCACGAGCCGGTGCCGTCGCACGTCCCAGACCTGGACCTCGCCCGGCGTCTCCCGCTGCAGGACGAGCAGCCGCCCACTGGGCGCGAACCTGGCGTCCATGCCCGCCGAACGGCCTTCTCGTAGGGGCCGCCCCACCGGACGCTCGCGCAGCAGGTCCCAGACCTGGACGCCCCGCTCGGTGGCCCGGGCGACGAACCGCCCGTCGGCGCTGACATCCATGGCGAAGTCGGCCGGGCCGGACGGGCCGGGCCGGTCGTACGTACCGAGCCGCCGCCGCTCCGGCACCCCCCACCGTGTCACCCGGCGGCCGGTGGAGCTGGTCAGGACCCGGCCGTCACCGCTGAGGAAGTGCGCCGCCCGCTCACTCTGGTCACCGCCGGCGAACATGTCCCGCTCGCGCTGCGCGGCAACCCCTCGTACCGCCTCGCGGGTCTCCGGCAGGTCCGCGAGCCGCCAGGCGGCCACGCTCAGCCGTGTCGCGGTGACCGGGTCCGACAGGCGCAGCGTCCGCGCGACGCCGGCGATCCGCCTGGCCTGTGCCTCGGTGCTCCGCCGGTCGGCGTTCTCGTTCTGCTGCCAGGCGACGGTTCCCG
This sequence comes from Streptomyces huasconensis, assembly GCF_021028635.1. NCBI lineage: Bacteria > Bacillati > Actinomycetota > Actinomycetes > Kitasatosporales > Streptomycetaceae > Streptomyces > Streptomyces huasconensis. The sequence goes on along the minus strand of NZ_CP086119.1, from coordinate 7,143,203 downwards.
CCACCATGGCGAGGCAGAGGAGTGCCACCAGTCCCGAGAGGAGGGCGCGGGTACGGCGTGCGGCGCGGGTTGCCGTCCGTACTCCTTGCGCGTGGGCGTCGATGCCGGCCATGAGGAACTCTGCCTCGCCAGGAGCGAGTTCGCCGTTGCGCTGATTCGCTACGAACGTCTCTGCGGCCGCCGTGAGCCGTGCCCCTCGGTACAACGCCCCGGGATCGCGCCCCAACTCCGCCCAAGTGTAGGCCGCTTCGGTGAGCGCGCGGTGCAGCCGCAGCCGTTCACGGTCCTCCTCGATCCATCCGCGCAACCGCGGCCAGGCCGTGATCAGCGCCTCGTGCGCGAGGTCGACCACGCCCTCGTCGACCGTCAACAGCCGTGCCGCGACCAGCTGTTCCAGGACGGGTGCACAGCCGGGCGGCAGCTCGGCGCGGTCGACGGGGCGCCGGGTGTCCTGCGTGCCGGCACCGGGCGCCACCATCCGCAGCAGCAGCGTGCGCGCGGTTTCGGTCTCCGTCTCGCTCAGCCGGCCGTAGACCTCCTCGGCGGTGTGCGCGACCGCGCCGCGCACCCCTCCGATCGCCTCGTACGCCGCTTCGGTCAGCGTTCTCCCGCTGCGCCGCCGCCACACCTCGCGCAACGCGTGTGCCATGAGCGGCAGGCCGCCCGGCTCGTCCGCGACATCGGCGACGAGCCGAGCGGTCAAGGACCGCTCCACCACAAGGCGTTCGGCGGCGGCCGGCCGCACGATCGCCTCGCGCAGCCGTGCCGGGGGCATGGGCCCGACGAGCAGGTTGGCATCACCGAGCGCCTCGGCCAGCGGCCCGTGCTCGGCGCAGCGGCCGTAGAAGTCGGCGCGCACGGCGAGGAGCACCCGCAGGCGGGACGCGGCGTCGCGGGCGGTGAGCAGCAGGGTGAGGAACGCGTCCCGTTCGGCGGGGTCGTGGCAGAGGGAGAAGAGTTCCTCGAACTGGTCGACGACGAGCAGTGTGTCGCCGTCACCGCCGGCGGGTATGAAGAGGCGCCGGTGGGTGCGGGCCGGGCGTTCGCCGGGGGTGAGGATGCGGACGGAGGCGGGGCGCCAGGGTCCGCCGGGCTCCCGCAGGGAGGGGATCAGGCCGGCTCTGAGCAGGGACGACTTTCCGCTGCCCGACGCCCCGATCAGCGCCGTCACCCGGCGGCGTGCCGTGAGCCGTGCCAGTTCGTCCACGAGGTCGTCCCTGCCGTGGAAGCGTTCCCGGTCGTCGGTGCCGAACCGGGCGAGGCCCGGGTAGGGCGCGTCGCCCTCGTCCGTGCCACGTCCGGCGTCCTCGGCGACCGTCTCGTACCAGCGCCGCTCCCACTCCCGCGGGTCCCCGCCGCACGCCGCCACGTAGGCGAGCAGCACGGGCAGCGTCGGCAGCCGCTCCCCCGAGGCCGCCGCGGAGAGGGTGGGCGCCGAGTACGGGGCCTGCTCCGCCATCGTGCGGTACGTGGGGCTGCCCGCGTTCACGCGGAGCTTGCGGAGATCGTGCGCGAGGCGCGGGACCGGCCCCGCCGTCGGCTCCACAGGTTTCTCGCGACGCCCCACTCCGACTCCCCGCTCCCTCTTCCCAATTCCGCTGTCCACTCCAGGCCGCGCTCCGGGCCCCCCGTCGAGCCCGCCCCGGTCACGCCACGGCCACCCCGGGCCGCTCCGGCCATTGATCGGCGCGGCGGAAGGGGGCTGCCCATCAATCCTCGCGCGGCTGGACTCGGCTGTCCCGGCCCGCCCTTGGGCCGGTACAGCCGTCGCAGCGCACCCTCGGGGAGCCCGCCATCACCACTGTCACCCGAACCCTGTCATCCGCCCTCACGCGAGCGCGTACGCGAGGTCCTGATCCGGCCACGCCCGGACCACCCCGTCCGTCGAAGCGTGCCGCCGCGCTGCCACCCCTGCTCCTGACGCTCGCCCTCGGCCTCTGGGGCATACGCCGCCAGGGCAGCATGTGGCGGGACGAGGTGGTCACGTACGACGTCTCGCGCCGGGACCTCACCGTCCTCTGGCGGACGCTCGGCGACGCGGACGCCGTGCACGGCTTGTACTACCTGGTGATGCACGGCCTCTTCCGATGGTCGGGTGACATCGACCCGCTCCTGGTGCTGCGCGTCCCCTCCATGCTCGCGATGGGCGCCGCCGCGGCCGGTGTGGCGCTCATCGGGGAGCGGCTCGCGGGGCCGCGCGCGGGTACGCTCGCCGGCCTCGTCTTCGCCGTGCTGCCCCCGGTCCAGCGCTTCGCGCAGGAGGGACGTTCGTACGCGATGGTGTGCGCGCTGGTCGTCTGGGCCACGTACGCGTTGACGAGCACGGTCGCCACCGAGGGGGGTCGCGCGCGGCGCGCGTGGTGGCTGTACGGCGCGCTGTCGTTGGTGGCGTGCCTGCTGCACGAGTTCGCCGTGCTCGCCCTCGCGGCGCACGCCGTGTGGGTGCCCCGGGCGGCACGGCGGCGGTGGGCCGTGGCGTCGGGGGCCGTCGTCGTGGTCGTCGCCCCGTTGGCCGTGGTGAGCGAACGGCAGAAGGCCCAGGTGGACTGGCTCTACGCCAACCCCTGGACGTACGCGGGGGCGGTCGCGGTGTGCCTGCTCGGAGCGGGCTGCGCGGCGTCACTTCGGGGACGGGGCGTCGGGGGCGCTCCGGCGGGCGTTCTCGTGCGGCTCGCGCTGCCCCTCCTGGTCGTCCCCACCACGCTGCTGCTGCTCTGCGCGCCGGTCAAGCCGCTCTTCGTGGACCGCTATGTCCTGTACGGCATGGCCGGCCTCGCCCTCCTCCTCGGTGCCGTGCTCGACCGGGCCCCGCGGGGCGGCCGGAGGCGCGCCTCCGTGGCCGTGGTGGCCGCCGGTGCGGCCGTGGCCGCCGTGCTGCCCATGACGCTGCACATGCGCACCCCGGCCGGCCGCCTCGACGACGCCACCTCCGCCGCGCACGCCATCCGGGCCGCGGGCCGGGAGGGTGACGCCGTGGTGTACCTGCCGCTGCGCCGCAGGGTGTGGTCGCTGGCGGTGCCCGGCGCCGCCGACCAGCTGCGCGACATCGCCCTCGCCCGGAGCCCGGTCGCCTCCGCCACGCTGTACGGCACGGAGGTGCCCGCCGGTGTCATCGCCCGCCGTATGCGCGCCGAGCCGCGGATCGTGCTCGTCACGGACCCGTCGGGCGGGAGGGACGAGGAGGACGCACGGGAGAAGGTGAAGCGCGCCCTCGTCGCCGAGCGCCGCTTCGAGACGTGCCGGGCGTGGCGCGGCCGCGGAGCGCGCGTCATCGTCTACGCGCTGCCCGGCCACTGCTGAGCCCGGCCCTATGCCCTGGCCCCGCCCTCGGCGTCCTCGGCGTCCTCGGCGGCCGGCGTCCTCGGTGTCCTAGGCGTCCTTGACCGCCACATGCACCGTCTGCGCCGTCAGCAGGAACAGGTCCGGGCGGTGGTGCAGGCTCTGCGGGTCGTCCTTGTCCAGGAGGCGGTCGAGGGTCGCCAGGTCGTCGGGGGCGAGGCGGTCCTCGCGCGTGTCCCGGCGACGCGTGAACTCCTCCACGATGTGGGCGCGGGCGTCCTCGGAGAGCGGGGCCGGGAGGTCCAGGAGGAAGGTGCGCGTGGCCGTGTGGCGCAGGCCCGCGTCGGCCAGGAGCGCCGGCCAGTCCTCCGCCGCGTCCTTCGAGCCGGGCAGGCCGGCGCGCATGCCGGCGAACCACTCCTCGTCGGAGGCCTCCAGGCGGGCGAGGAGACCGGGGCGGCCGAAGCCGATGTCCCGGGGGAGGTAGCGGGCACTCAGGCCGCCCTCCAGGAGGGCGAGCGCGCCGCCCGGTGCGAGGCGGTCGGCGAGGGCGGCGAGCGCGGCGCCCTGGTCGCCGACGTGGTGGAGGGACTTGCACAGCCACAGGAGGTCGGCGGTCGGTACGTCGTCGATGGCGTCCGGGAGCGCCGCGCGCACCGTGGCGAAGCGGTCGCCCAGACCCTCGCGGGCCGCGCGGTCGCGGGCCTGTTCCAGGAGGGGCTCCTCGGGGTCCGCCGCGACGATCCGTGCCTTGGGGAAGGCCTCGGCCAGCAGGAAGGAGACGGCCCCGGGGCCGCTGCCGACGTCGACGACGACGCCGGGGTCCGGGGCCCACCGGCGCAGCCAGGCCGCCGCGTCGCCGTACAGGGGCGCGGCGACGCGCGCGTACCGCTCCAGCATGGCGCCCATGGCGGCCCAGTCCATGTCGCGGTCCTCGCCGTGACCGTGGCTGTGGCTGTGGCTGTGGCCGGTGCTGTGCCCGTGCCCGTGGCTCGCGCTCTGTCCCTGCCCTTGGTCCTTCCGCTGGCCCTGGTCCTGGTCCTGGTCCTGCCCCTGGTGGTGCCCCTGGTCGTGCCCCATCACTGTGCCGCCTTCCGGTTCTGCCGTCGTCGTGACAGGGACCAGCCTGCTCCCGTTTCCCGGTTTTCGACCAGCCGCGTTGCCGTTCCCGCAAATTCCGCCGGCAGGCGCGGCTTGCGGCGCCCGTCGCCCCCCCCCGCCCTCAACCCCGCTTCCGGAACGCCCGCAGGCTGAATCGGGGGTCCGGGCGCGGCACGTCCTGGTCCGGGAGCGCCGCGAGCCCGGCGGCCAGGCGTGCCGCCAGAGGGCCGTCCGGCGGGATCTGCGTGAACCAGCCGCGGTGCAGGTCGTCGACCGTGGAGCGGGGCGAGCGGCCCTGGCCGTGGCCGGTGAACCCGGCGCGGCCCGCGGGCGCCATGCCGTGCTCGGCGGCGTACACCTCGACGGCCGGGCCGCGGTCGACGGCGGGGCGTACAGGGCGCGGGGCGAGCACGGCGTCGATGTCGCTGCCCACGTCGTGCGAGGCGGCCTTGTCGACGGTGGTGACGTAGACCCCGCCGGGCCGCAGCACCCGCGCGCACTCGCCGACGACCGTCGACGCCTCCTCGGGGCCGGACAGCAGATGCAGCAGCCATACGGAGCTGACGGCGTCGAACGCCCCGTCCGGGAACGGCAGTCGTCGGCTGTCACCGAGTACGACGGCGCCCGGCACCCGGCCCGCCGCCATCCGGACCATGCGGGGCGTCGCGTCCACGCCCGTCACCCACAGGCCCTCGCGTGCGGCCAGGCGCCGGGTGACGAGCCCGGTGCCGCAGGCGACGTCGAGCAGGGTGCGGGCCTCGGAGGGGATGAGGCCGAGGACGGCGGCCGCGGCGGCCGCGGCGCGGGGCTCACCGCCGCGCGAGGCGTCGTAACGGTCCGCTTCCTTGCTGTAGTCCAGCATGCCGGTGCTCACTGGACGCCGTGCGCGGGCGCCAACTCCTCGACCCGGCGCGCGAGTTCGAAGTCGAGTTCGGTGAGCGCGCCGCCCGCGCTGTGCGTGTGCACGGCCAGCGTCACGGTGTGGTAGCCGAGCGTCAGGTCGGAGTGGTGGTCCAGCTCGTCCTGCGTCCGTGCGATGTGCACGACCAGACCGGCCGCCGCGAAGTGCGAACCGAGCCGGTACGACCGGGTGAGCTTGCCGCCGTCGAGGGACCAGCCGGGCAGTTCGGCGAGGCGGTCCTCGATCTCCTTCTGCGAGAGCGGTTCGGAGGTCATGGTCAGGGCTCCTTCCACGGAATCACCTCACCTTGCCACAACCTGTTTCGATTACCGTCCAAGGATGACTACCGTCGAGGGATGACAACCGCCGCGCCCGCCAAGGGGAGCACCACAGGCAAGGCCAGGGACACCACCAAGGGGAACGCCACGGGCGTGGGCCCGCTGCTGCGCGGCTGGCGCGAGCGGCGCCGGGTCAGCCAGCTGGAGCTGGCCCTGCGCGCGGACTCCTCCGCCCGGCACATCAGCTTCATCGAGACGGGCCGCTCGCGCCCGAGCGAGGAACTCGTGCTGCGCCTCGCCGACCACCTCGACGTGCCGGTGCGGGACCGCAACTCCCTTCTCCTGGCGGCTGGTTACGCTCCGCGCTTTCGCGAGACCCCGCTGGCCGACCCCTCGATGGGCACCCTGCGCGCGAACCTCGAACAGCTGCTGACCGGTTACGAGCCCTATCCGGCGCTGGTCGTCGACGCGACGTACGACGTGATCGCGGCCAACCGCGGCATCGCGATGTTCCTCGAAGGCATCCCGGAGCACGTGCTGACGCCGCCGCTGAACGCGATGCGGCTCACCCTTCACCCCGAGGGCCTCGCCCCGAAGGTCCGCAACCTGCGGGAGTGGCGCGGCCACCTGCTGCACCAGATGGAGCGGCAGATCGCGTTGCAGCGCTCGGACGGTCTGCGGGCGGTGTACGAGGAGGTGGCCGCGTACCCGGTGGCGGACCCGGGGGTGGACGCCTTCGACGCCGGGACGGAGGTGCCGTACTTCGCGCTGCCTCTGCGGATCGAGCACGACGGGCATGTGCTGTCCTTCATCTCGTCGATCTCGACGTTCAACACGCCGATGGACGTGACGGTCGCCGAGCTGGCCATCGAGACGCTGCTCCCGGCCGACCCGGCGACCGCCAAGTACCTCCGGACCCGCATGACCTAGCGGCCGGAAGCCTCGCGGGCGTCCCGGCCGCCGGGCGGTTCACGCCGCCGGGCGGTTCACGCCGCCGCGCGGTTCACACCCGCCGCGCGCTTCACGCCCGCAGCGCTCGCAGTGCCCCGTACTGCAGCGCGGCGAAGCCGCCGACGGTGACGGCCTGGAGCGGGATCCAGACCGCGCCGGCCGTGCTCGGCGAGAGCCAGGCGACGAGGGCGACGACGCTGAGCACCGCCCAGGCGGCGTTGCCCTCGATGACCGCGCGCACGCCGAGCGTCGGCGGGCTCTTGCGGGAGGCGAGGTAACCGACGCCCGCGCCGTAGAGGGTGAGGAAGACGCCGAGCCCGAGGAGCAGCCCGGAGTCGACGCCGAGGAAACGCCCGAGGGGCCCTGAGGCGGCGACGTACGCGAGACCGTTGCCGGCGGTCACGACGGCGTCGAGGCCGAGGAAGCGGCGCAGCATGGTGGTCGGGTCGGTGGTGCGGGCCAGGGTGGTGAGGGGGTACGTCGAGACGGACATGGCGGCTGCCTCCAGGCTGCGGGGACGGGCGGGCTTCGGTGGGCGGATCAGGGGCCGCGGTGCGCGGCCCGTTCCGTTGACACCACTGTGTCGTCCTCGCGCCCCCCCGGTCGATTACGTCCCAGGTAATGCCGCCCGCGGTCCCGGGCGGTGCCCGTCTTTCGCTCCGCAACCCATACGGCGGCGGCCGAAGGGTGCCCCGTGGCCCTCGCCCCTAGGTTCGTTCAAAGGCAGACCTAGGGAGCTCCACGGTGACAGAGACGACCGAGCCCGCCGCCGCCCTGCTGCGGGCGGGGAAGTTCTTCCGGCGCGGCACCACCGCCCCCGACCTGCACAGCGTCGCGCTCACCGGGGGCCGGGACGCGGACGCCTTCTACCGGGACCGCTGGAGCCACGACAAGGTCGTGAACTCCACGCACGGCGTGAACTGCACCGGCTCGTGCCGCTGGAAGGTGTATGTCAAGGACGGCATCATCACGTGGGAGTCGCAGGCGACGGACTACCCGAGCGTCGGCCCCGACCGCCCCGAGTACGAGCCGCGCGGCTGCCCCCGGGGCGCGGCGTTCTCCTGGTACACGTACTCCCCCACGCGCGTCCGCTACCCCTACCTGCGCGGCGTCCTGCTGGAGATGTACCGGGAGGCGAAGGCGCGCCTGAAGGACCCGGTGCTGGCCTGGGCGGACATCCAGGGCGATCCGGAGCGCCGCCGCCAATACCAACAGGCGCGCGGCAAAGGCGGGTTGGTCCGGGCGGGCTGGGACGAGGCGGTCGAGATCATCGCCGCCGCACATGTGCACACGATCAAGACGCACGGCCCGGACCGCGTCGCCGGCTTCTCGCCCATCCCCGCGATGTCGATGGTGTCGCATGCCGCAGGGGCCCGTTTCATGGGGCTGATCGGCGCGCCGATGCTCTCCTTCTACGACTGGTACGCGGATCTTCCCGTGGCCTCGCCGCAGGTGTTCGGCGACCAGACCGACGTACCGGAGTCGGGTGACTGGTGGGACGCCGCGTATCTGATGATGTGGGGCTCCAACGTGCCGGTGACGCGGACGCCCGACGCGCACTGGATGGCCGAGGCCCGCTATCGCGGGCAGAAGGTCGTGGTGGTCGCGCCCGACTACGCCGACAACGCCAAGTTCGCCGACGAGTGGCTGCACCCGCACCCCGGCACGGACGGCGCGCTCGCCATCGCCATGGGGCACGTCGTCCTGAAGGAGTTCTTCGTCGACCGGCCGACGGACTTCTTCACCGAGTACGTCCGCACCTACACCGACCTGCCCTTCCTGGTGACGCTGACCGAGCGCGACGGCTCCCTCGTGCCCGCGAAGTTCCTGCGCGCCACCGACCTCGGCGAGGAGGGCGAGGGCGGCGACTGGAAGACCGTGGTGCTCGACGAGAACACCGGGCGGCCCGCCGTGCCGGGCGGCTCACTCGGCTTCCGCTGGACCGAGTCCGGCAAGGGCAAGTGGAACCTCGACCTCGGCGGCATCAAGCCGCTCCTGTCGCTGCACGGCTCGCCGGTCGCGGCGGGCGTCGAGGTGCTGCTGCCCCGCTTCGACACCGAGGGCGGCGCGCACGGTCAGGGGCGCGGTGAGGTGATGCGGCGCGGGGTGCCCGCGACGCGGCTCGGGGGGCAGGACGGGCCGCTGGTCACCACCGTCTTCGACCTGCTCCTCGCGCAGTACGGCGTCGGGCGCGACGGGCTGCCGGGCACGTGGCCCTCGTCGTACGACGACGCGAAGACGCCCGGTACGCCCGCCTGGCAGGAGGTGCACACCTCCGTACCGGCCGCCAAGTGCGTCAAGATCGCCCGGGAGTTCGCCGCGACGGCGGAGAAGTCCCGCGGGCGCTGCATGATCCTGATGGGCGCGGGCACCAACCACTGGTTCCACTCCGAGACGATCTACCGGGCCTTCCTCGCCCTGCTCCAGCTGACGGGCTGCCAGGGGCGCAACGGCGGCGGCTGGGCGCACTACGTCGGGCAGGAGAAGTGCCGCCCGGTGACCGGCTGGGCGACGCTGGCGGGCGGCATCGACTGGAGCAGGCCGCCGCGGCAGATGATCGGCACCGCCTACTGGTTCCTCAACACCGACCAGTGGCGTTACGACAGGTTCGCCGCCGACGTGCTCGCCTCACCGCTCGGCGAGGGCCGCTTCGCGGGGATGACGGGCGCCGACTGCCTGGCGCTGTCGGCGCGTTCCGGGTGGATGCCGTCGTACCCCACGTTCGACCGCAACCCCCTCGACCTCGCGGAGACGACCGACGACCCGGTGGCCAACGCCGTCGCGGAACTCAAGGCGGGCAGCCTCAAGTTCGCCTGCGAGGACCCGGACGCGCCCGAGAACTGGCCGCGTGTGCTGACACTGTGGCGCGCCAACCTCCTCGGTTCGTCCGCCAAGGGCGCCGAGTACTTCACGAAGCACCTGCTGGGCACGCATGCGTCGCTGCGCGCCGAGGAAGCGGCACCGCACGAGCGCCCCTCCACGGTCACGTGGCGCGACGAGGCACCCGAGGGCAAGCTCGACCTGCTCGTCTCGCTCGACTTCCGGCAGACGTCCTCCACGCTGCTCTCCGACGTCGTGCTGCCCGCCGCAACGTGGTACGAGAAGCACGACCTGTCCACCACCGACATGCACCCCTACGTGCACTCCTTCACCCCGGCGGTCGACCCGCCCTGGCAGGCGCGGACCGACTTCGACACGTTCCGGGAGATCGCCGAGCGGCTGAGTGAGCTGGCCGTGGACCACCTCGGCGTCCGCAGGGACCTCGTCGCCACCGCGCTCCAGCACGACACGCCGGGCGAGACGGCGCAGCCCGGCGGGGTCGTCCTGGACTGGCGCACGGGCGAGTGCGAACCGGTCCCGGGGCGGACGCTGCCGAACCTCGCGGTCGTGGAGCGCGACTACACGGCGATCGGCGCGAAGTTCGCCGCGCTCGGACCGCTGGTGGAGCGGCTGGGGCTGCCCGCCAAGGGCATCGCCCTGCACCCCGACCGGGAGGTCGAGGAGCTGCGGGAGCGCAACGGCGTGGTGCTCGGCGGGCCCGCCGACGGCCGTCCGGCCCTGAACACCGCCGTGAAGGCGGCCAACGCCATCCTCGCGCTGTCCGGCACGACGAACGGGCGCCTGGCCACGCAGGGCTTCCACACCCTGGAGGAGCGCACCGGCCAGGAGATGGCGCACCTGGCCGCCGAGCACGAGGGCAAGCGCATCACGTATGCCGACACACAGGCCGCGCCCGTGCCGGTGATCACCTCACCGGAGTGGAGCGGCAGCGAGTCGGGCGGGCGCCGCTACACCGCGTTCACGCTCAACACGGAGCACCTGAAGCCGTGGCACACCCTCACCGGGCGCCAGCACTTCTTCCTCGACCACGACTGGATGCACGAGCTGGGCGAGGCGCTGCCCGTCTACCGGCCGCCCCTGGACATGCACCGCCTCTTCGGGGAACCACGGCTCGGCCCCGACGGTGAGCGGGAGGTGACGGTCCGTTACCTCACGCCGCACAACAAGTGGTCGATCCACTCCGAGTACCAGGACAACCTGTTCATGCTGTCGCTCTCGCGCGGCGGGCAGTCCATCTGGATGGCGCCGCAGGACGCGGACGCGATCGGCGTACGGGACAACGACTGGATCGAGGCGGTCAACCGCAACGGCGTCGTGGTGGCGCGCGCGATCGTCTCGCACCGCATGCCGGCCGGCACGGTCTACATGCACCACGCGCAGGAACGCACGGTGAACGTGCCGAAGACGGAGACCACCGGCAGGCGCGGCGGCATCCACAACTCCCTGACCCGCCTCATCCTCAAGCCGTCCCATCTCATCGGCGGCTATGCGCAGTTGTCGTGGGCGTTCAACTACCTGGGTCCGACGGGCAACCAGCGCGACGAGGTCACCGTCATCCGCCGCAGGTCGCAGAAGGTGGAGTACTGATGCCCCGTGACGCAGGCACCATCGGACGCTGTATGGCACAGATCGCGATGGTGATGAACCTCGACAAGTGCATCGGCTGTCACACGTGTTCGGTCACGTGCAAGCAGGCGTGGACCAACCGCGACGGCATGGAGTACGTCTGGTTCAACAACGTCGAGACCCGCCCCGGCCAGGGCTATCCGCGCCGCTACGAGGACCAGGAGAAGTGGCGCGGCGGCTGGGAGCTGAACAGGCGCGGCGCCCTGAAGCTCAAGAACGGCGGCCGGATCAAGTCGCTCCTTGAGATCTTCTCCAACCCCAAGCTGCCCGAGATCAAGGACTACTACGAGCCCTGGACGTACGAGTACCGCAACCTCACCGACGCCCCGCTCGGCGACGACTACCCGGTCGCCGAACCCCGCTCCCTGATCTCCGGCAAGCCGATGAAGATCGAGTGGTCGTCGAACTGGGACGACAACCTCGGCGGCGCCACCGAGCACGGCCACCTGGACCCGATGGTCGCCAAGACCCGCCAACAGGCGTCCGACAAGGTGAAGTTCGCCTTCGAGCAGACCTTCATGTTCTATCTGCCGCGCATCTGCGAGCACTGCCTGAACCCGTCGTGCGTGGCGTCCTGCCCGTCCGGGGCGATGTACAAGCGCACGGAGGACGGCATCGTCCTCGTCGACCAGGACCACTGTCGGGGCTGGCGCAAGTGCGTGACCGGCTGCCCGTACAAGAAGGTCTACTTCAACCACCGCACCGGCAAGGCCGAGAAGTGCACGCTGTGCTACCCGCGCGTCGAGGTGGGCCTGCCCACCGTCTGCTCGGAGACGTGCGTGGGCCGCCTGCGCTACCTCGGGGTGATCCTGTACGACGCCGACAAGGTGACGGCGGCGGCCTCCGAGCCCGACGAACACCGGCTTTATCAGAGGCAGTTGGACGTCTTCCTCGACCCCGCCGACCCCGAGGTGCGCCGCGCGGCCGAGCGGGCCGGGATCTCCCGCGACTGGATCGAGGCGGCACGCCGCTCCCCCGTGCACGCCCTGATCAGCACGTACAAGGTGGCGCTCCCGCTGCACCCGGAGTACCGCACGATGCCGATGGTCTGGTACATCCCGCCGTTGTCGCCGGTGGTGGACGCGCTGACGGAGACCGGCCACGACGGCGAGGACGCGGCCAACCTCTTCGGCGCCATCGACACCCTGCGCATCCCCCTCGAATACCTCGCGGAGATCTTCACCGCCGGGGACGTGGGCCCGGTGCGCTCCAGCCTGGAGAAGCTGGCCGCCATGCGGGCACACATGCGGGCCGTCAACCTCGGTGACCCGCCCGACAGTTCGGTGGCGGAGTCGGTGGGCATGACGGGCCCGCAGATCGAAGAGATGTACCGCCTGCTGGCCATCGCCAAGTACGAGGACCGGTACGTCATTCCGACCGCCGCGGTCGGCGACGCGCGGCGCCTGGAGGAGTCGGCGGTCCCCGACACGTGCAGCCTCGATCACCAGGGCGGTCCGGGAATGGGCGGCGACGGCCCGTTCGGCCAGGACTCCGGCAGCCGCCGGAACCTGCCGCTGGTCACGCTGGAGAACTTCCACGCGCTGCGGGCCCGCCAGACCGCCGACGAGCAGCCGAGCGCGGCCGAGAAGGCCAACGCGGCCAAGGAGGACGACAGTGACTGAACACGCCGTGCTCCACCAGGCCGCGGCCCTCTGCCTCGGCTACCCGGACGACGCGTTCCACGAGCGGCTGCCCCTGCTGCGGGCCGCCGCTCCCCCACAGCTCGGCGAGTTCCTCACGTACGCGACCACCACCGACCCGCGGGAGCTGGCCGCGCACTACGTGCAGGTCTTCGACTTCAAGAACCGGCACAGCCTGTACCTGAGCTGGTGGCGCGACGGCGACACCCGGCGGCGCGGCATGGCCCTGGTCCGCTTCAAGGAGGTCTACCGCGCGCACGGCCTGGAGTTCACCGGCGAGGAGCTGCCGGACTTCCTCCCCGCGGTCCTGGAGTTCTCCGCGCTGGCGGGGCCCGAGCTTTTGCTGGAGCACCGCAGTGGGCTGGAGCTGCTGCGGCTCGCGCTGCGTGAGCACGGCACGCCGTACGCGGGGGTGCTGGAGGCGGTGTGCGCGAGCCTGCCGGGCCCGAGCCCCAAGGACCGCGCCGAGGCGCTCGCGCTGGCCCGGTCGGGCCCGCCGCGCGAGGAGGTCGGCCTCCAGCCGTTCGCACCCTTCGCACTCATCGGGGAGCACTGATGGAAACGCTGCTGTGGGGCGCCCTTCCCTACATCGCCTTCGTCCTGCTCGTCGCGGGCACCGTCTGGCGCTACCGCTACGACAAGTTCGGCTGGACGACCCGCTCCTCGCAGGTCTACGAGTCCAAGCTGCTGAACATCGCCTCGCCGATGTTCCACTACGGCATCCTCTTCGTGCTCGTCGGCCACCTGGTGGGTCTGTTCCTCCCCGAGTCGTGGACGGACAAGGCGGGCGTCAGCGAGCACACGTATCACCTGTTCTCGCTGTACGGCGGCACCGCGGCCGGTGTCCTGCTCGTCCTCGGCATCCTGCTGCTGCTCTACCGGCGGCGCACCAACACGCCGGTGTTCCGGGCGACGACCGCGAACGACAAGCTCATGTACCTGGTGCTGTTCGCGGCGATCGTGCTCGGCATGGTGGCCAAGCTGCTGCACACCTCCGGCGACGGTTACAACTACCGCGCCTCCATTGCCCCGTGGGCCCGCAGCCTCTTCACGCTCCAGCCCGACATCGACGCGATGACGGGCGTGCCCCTGATGTACGAGATCCACGCCGTGGTCGGCATGGTGCTCTTCGCCCTGGTGCCGTTCACCCGCCTGATCCACATGTTCAGCGCGCCGCTCCAGTACCTCTTCCGGCCCTACGTGGTCTACCGCTCCCGGGACCCGGAGCGGATCGGGGCGCGGCCGGAGCGGCGCGGCTGGGAACGCACCGGGCCTTAGGGCGCCTTGCCCTGCCCCTCCTTGCCGTGGTCGTCGTCCACGATCTCGGCGTCCACCACGCCTTCCTCGGCGGGTGACTCCGTGGCCGTGGGCTGCTCCTCCGCGCCGCCGCCGGAGGCCGCGTACATCGCCTGGCCCATCTTCTGGCTGACGGCCGCCAGCTTCTCGGTGCCGGTGCGCAGGGCGGCCGTGTCGTCGGGCCGGTCCTTGAGGAGCCCCTTCAACTCGGCCGCCGCGGCTGCCACTTCGTCCTTGACGTCGCCGGGCACCTTGTCGCCGCCGTCCGTCAGGAACCGCTCCGTCTGGTACACGAGCTGTTCGGCCTGGTTGCGGGTCTCGGCCGCCTCGCGTCGCCTGCGGTCCTCCTCCGCGTGCTGCTCGGCCTCGCGGACCATGCGGTCGATGTCGTCCTTGGGCAGCGCGGAGCCGCCGGTGACCGTCATGCGCTGCTCGCGCCCGGTCGCCTCGTCCTTCGCCGAGACGTGCATGATGCCGTTGGCGTCGATGTCGAAGGTGACCTCGATCTTGGGGACGCCGCGCGGGGCGGGCGGCAGCCCGGTCAGGTCGAAGACACCGAGTTTCTTGTTGTACGCGGCAATCTCCCGCTCGCCCTGGAAGACCTGGATGCCGACCGAGGGCTGGTTGTCCTCGGCGGTGGAGAACGTCTCCGAACGCCGGGTGGGGATCGTGGTGTTGCGCTCGATGAGCTTGGTCATGATGCCGCCCTTGGTCTCGATGCCGAGGGAGAGCGGCGTCACGTCGAGCAGCAGGACGTCCTTGACGTCGCCGCGGATGACACCGGCCTGGAGAGCCGCGCCGAGCGCGACCACCTCGTCCGGGTTGACGCCCTTGTGGGGGTCCTTGCCGGTGAGTTCCCTGACCAGCTCGGTCACCGCGGGCATCCGGGTCGAGCCGCCCACCAGGATCACGTGGTCGATGGCGGAGAGCTTGACGCCCGCGTCCTTCACGGCCTGGTGGAAGGGCTCCTTGCAGCGGTCGAGCAGGTCGGACGTCAGCTCCTGGAACTGGGCGCGCGTCAGCTTCTCGGCCAGGTGCAGGGGGCCTTCGGCGGAAGCGGTGATGTAGGGGAGGTTGATGTCCGTCTCGGTCGACGAGGACAGCTCGATCTTCGCCTTCTCGGCGCCCTCGCGCAGCCGCTGGAGCGCCATCTTGTCCTTGCCGAGGTCCACGCCGTGCGCGTTCTTGAACTGCCGTACCAGGTGTTCGACGATCCGCTGGTCCCAGTCGTCGCCGCCGAGCCGGGTGTCGCCGTTGGTGGCCTTCACCTCGATGACGCCCTCGCCCATCTCCAGGAGCGAGACGTCGAAGGTGCCGCCGCCCAGGTCGAAGACGAGGACGGTCTGGTCCTCGCCCTTGTCCAGGCCGTACGCGAGGGCCGCCGCCGTCGGTTCGTTGACGATGCGCAGGACGTTGAGGCCCGCGATCTCGCCGGCCTCCTTGGTGGCCTGGCGCTGGGTGTCGTCGAAGTAGGCGGGGACGGTGACCACCGCGTCGGTGACGTCCTCGCCGAGGTAGGACTCGGCGTCCCGCTTGAGCTTCTGCAGGACGCGCGCGGAGAGTTCCTGCGCGGTGTAGCGGGTGCCGTCCACGGAGCCGCTCTCCGGGAAGCGCCAGCCGCCGTCGCCCATGTGGCGTTTGACGGAGCGTGCGGTGCGCTCCACGTTCGTGACCGCCTGCCGTTTGGCGACCTCGCCCACCAGGACGTCGCCGTTCTTCGCGAAGGCGACGACCGAGGGAGTGGTGCGCGCGCCCTCCGCGTTGGCGACGACGGTGGGCTCACCGCCCTCCAGTACGGCCACCACCGAGTTCGTCGTCCCGAGATCGATCCCGACCGCTCGTGCCATGGTCCAGTCCCTTCCGCCGCGAGCTCATGTCCCCCGTGTCCAGGCCTACTCCACTCCTCTCCCATCACAAAACTTGAGCGAGTCATTGTCAAGGGTCAGGGGGCGAGGGGGCGGGAGGCAAGGGGGCTGGAGGGCAAGGGGGGCCGGGGGCAAGGGACGTGCCAGGGGTCGGGGGCCGCGTACGACGATGCCGCCACCCCCGGCGAGGGGGGGACGGCATCGTCCGACCGTCTCCGGGTCCCGCGTCAGCCCAGCTTGGCCGTGAGGGTGATGGTCGTACCCGTCAGCGCCTGGCTCACCGGGCAGTTGGCCTTGGCGTCCTCGGCCGCGGCGACGAAGGCGTCCTCGTCGATGCCGGGGACGGTGCCCTCGACCGTGAGGTGGATGCCGGTGATGCCCGTGCCCGGCTGGAAGGTCACGTCGGCCGAGGTGGTGAGGCGGCTCGGCGGGGTGCCGGCGCCGGTCAGGCCGTGCGACAGCGCCATGGAGAAGCAGCTGGAGTGGGCGGCGGCGATCAGCTCCTCCGGGCTGGTCCTGCCGTTCGCCTGCTCGGCGCGGGCGGGCCAGGACACCGCCTGCTCCCCGATGCCGGAGGAGTCGAAGGTGACGGTGCCCGAGCCCTCCGTCAGAGAGCCTTCCCAGACCGTGTGCGCGGAGCGCGTGGTTGCCACGATGCAGTTCCCTTCAGTGCGGTTCCGTGAATCGGAGTGCGGTTCCGTGATCGGAGATCCGTGGCCACCATCCGATCACACTCGGGGCGCGAATGGGCCGCGGGGCGGCTCCGGCGGAGCGCGCGGTCGCCGCCGCGCGGACTACCCGGCGCGTTTTGGGGCACCCGCCGTCACGTCACGCAAGACTGGAACGCGACTCGAAGGAGTGTGGCCATGTCGGCTTACGGCAGTCGGTCAGCGGCATCTCCCGGTTCCCGCACGAACAGCTTCGCGGTGGCCGGGCTCGTCTGCGGCATCGTCGGGCTGTTCTTCCTCAGCGTCATCCTGGGACCGCTCGCGATCGTCTTCGGCGCCCTCGCCCTGCGGCAGCGGGCGGGCGGCGGAGGGATGGCGAAGGCGGCCATCATTCTGGGCATCGTCGACGTGGTCCTGTTCGTCGTCCTGATGGCGCTGGCCGCGTCGGGCGAGTTCAGCTGGTACGTCGGCGGCTGACCGCCGGCCGGGAGCCGTCCCGGCCGGCGGCCTCGGGCGATGCCGACCCGGGTCCTCCACCCTGCCCTTGCTCCTTGCGCCTCGCCGCTCCCGTCCGACCGTCTCCGGGTCCCGCGTCAGCCCAGCTTGGCCGTGAGGGTGATGGTCGTACCCGTCGGCGCCCGGCTCACCGGGAGTCGGCCTTGGCGTCCTCGTCGATGCCGAGGGCCGTGCCCGCGACCGTGAGGTGGATGGCGGTGACGCCCGTGCCCGGCTGGAAGGTCACGTCGGCCGAGGTGGTGAGGCGGCTCGGCGGGGTGCCGGGCCCGCAGCCGACCGATGAGGCGGTGCCGGGACGAAGGGAGCGCGGTGGCCCTCACTCGGCCCCTTCGGCGAGGCGGACCAGCATCTTGCCGGTGTTGGCGCCGCTCAGTACGCCGAGAAAGGCCTCCGGCGCGCGCTCGATGCCCTCGACGACGGTCCGTTCCGTGCGCAGCGAACCGTCCGCGAGCATCCCGGCCGCCTTCCCTATCCACTCCGGGAACAGGTCGAGGTGGCTGGTCACCAGCATCCCGCGCAGGGACGCCTCCTGCTTCGCCGCCTGGAAGAGGTTGTCGGGGCCGGGTGCCGGGGTCGTGTCGTTGTACGTACTGATCGCGCCGACCAGCGCGATACGGCCCTCGCGGCGGATGGCGCCGATCGCCGCCTGGAGGTGGTCGCCGCCCACGTTGTCGACGTACACGTCGATGCCGTCGGGCGCCGCCTGCGCGAGCTGCTCCGCCAGGCCGCCCTGCCGGTAGTCGAGAGCCGCGTCGAAGCCGAACGTGTCCAGCAGCTTCTTCGTCTTCTCCGGCCCGCCCGCCGAACCGATCACCTTCGATGCGCCCAGCGCACGGGCCACCTGCCCCGCGACGCTGCCGACCGCCCCCGCGGCGGCCGACACGAACACCACGTCGCCCTCCCGCACGGGCGCGGTGCGCGTCAGCGCCGCGTATGCGGTGAGGCCCGTCGTGCCCAGCGGGCCGAGGTAGGTGGAGGCCGGGGCGAGGGCGGTGTCCACGACCGTGGCCGCGTCCGCGTCGACCAGGGCGTACTCGCGCCACCCCGCGAAGTGCACGACCGTCGCCCCGACCGGCACCTGGGGCACGGCGGATGCCACGACCTCGCCCACGGCTCCGCCCTCCAGTGGGGCGCCCAGCTCGAAGGGCGGCATGTAGGAGGGCGCGTCGTCCATGCGGCCCCGCATGTACGGATCCACGGACATCCACAGGTTGCGGACGAGCAGCGTGCCCGCGGGCGGGGTGTCGGGGAGGGTGGTGGTGGCGAGGGCGAAGTCGGTGCGGGCGGGGGCGCCGACCGGGCGGGCGGCGAGACGGATTTCACGGGACCGGGGCATGGCCGTCTCCTCTAGAGGTGGTGCTTGTCGGGGTGACGGGACCACCGTGCCCGGGGCCGCGCACGAACCCCTGACGCCCCACGCACGGATCCCTGACGTGGGGAAGGGCGCCCTCGCGACGCCCCCCGCGAGGGCCCACGTACGGTGACCCCATGCGATACGAGGTCCTCGGCCCCCTGACCGTCCGCACGACCGACGGCACGGCCACCCCGGTCCCCGAGCCGAAGGTCCGCACCCTCCTCGCCGCCCTCCTCATACGCGCCGGCGCCCCTGTCCCCGCCGACGCCCTGATCGAAGCCCTCTGGGGAGACGGCCGCCTCCCCGCCGATCCCGCCAACTCCCTGCAGACGAAGGTCTCCCAGCTGCGCCGCGCCCTCGGGCGGGACGAGGTGACGTACGGCCCGGCGGGCTACCGCCTGCGCCTGGCCGAGGACGCGACGGACGCGGCCCGCTTCACGGCCCTGACGACCACGGCGTACGCGACCACGGCCGATCCCCGCACCCGGGCGTCCCTCCTGACCGACGCCCTGGCCCTGTGGCGCGGTCCCGCCTACGCCGACGTCCGCGACGCGGGCTTCGCCCGGGCCGCCGCCGCGCAGCTGGAGGAGCAACGGCTCACCGCTCAGGAGGCGTTGGCCGAAGCCCGCCTCGACCTCGGCGAACACGCCCCGCTCGCGGACGAACTGGCCGCTCTCGTGGCCCGCGAACCCCTGCGCGAGCGGCTGCGCGCGGCGCACCTGCGGGCCCTCTACGGCGCGGGCCGCCCCGCCGAGGCCCTGGCCTCGTACCACGCCCTGCGTACCCGGCTGGCCGACGAACTCGGCACCGACCCCGGCCCCGAACTCACCGCCCTCCACGAGGCGATACTGCGCCAGGACGCGTCCCTCACCGGCCCCAAGGCCCTGTCGCGGACCCCTGCGAAAGCCCTGCCGACGCCCCCGCCCGGTGGCGTGCCCGCGGGCACGCCACCGCTCTCGCCGGAGGACACCGCTGAGGACACCGCTCCCCCGCGCACCAACCTCCCCGCGCCCACCACCGGCCTCATCGGCCGCGACGACGCCGTGGCCCGCGTCCGCGAACTCGTGCGGCGCGAACGCCTGGTGACCCTGACGGGCCCCGGCGGCGTGGGCAAGACCCGCCTCGCCCTGGAAGCGGCGGCGGGCCTGGCGGACCACTTCCCGGACGGGGTCTGGCTGGTGGAGCTGGCCGGTACGACAGCGCACGGCGTGCCCGAGGCGGTCGCCGCCGAGCTGGGCGTCCGCGAGGACGACCCGGCCACTCCGGCGTACGAGGACGAGCCGCGCGGGGGCGACGACACCGGACCCCAGGGGGCGGCATCGCCGCGGCCCCGGGCAGGGGCGGACACTGCGGTGCGCTCCCTCACCCGGGCCCTCGCCCCCCGCACCCTCCTCCTCATCCTCGACAACTGCGAGCATGTCCTCGACGCCGCCGCGGAGCTGACCGCCCACCTCCTGCGCCGCGCACCGCGCCTGAGCGTCCTGACCACCAGCCAGGAACCTCTCGCCCTCGGCGGCGAGATCCTGGAAGCCGTGGCGCCCCTCGGCGAGGACGAGGCGGTACGCCTGTTCGCCGAACGGGCCCGGGCCGCCGCTCCCGGGTTCGCCCTGACCGACGACAACCGCGAGGCGGCCGCCCTCATCTGCCGCCGTCTCGACGGCATCCCCCTCGCCGTCGAACTCGCCGCCACCCGCGTCCGCGCTCTCGGGGTACACGCCCTCGCCGACCGCCTCCACGACCGCTTCCGCCTCCTCACCCAGGTACGCCGCGACGCCCCGGCCCGCCAGCGCACCCTGCGCGCGATGATCGACTGGAGCTGGGAACTCCTGACCCCGCCCGAACGCCGCGCCCTGCGCCGCCTCGCCGTCTTCCGCGGCGGCTTCACCTTGGAGAGCGCGGAAGCCGTGCTGACGCACACGCCGGACGTGCGGGACGTGCCGGACGGGGAAGCTGGCACGAGGGGAACCGCCTCCGACGGGGAGAGCACGGGAGAAGCCGTCCTCGTCGGGGAGGACACCGGGGATGACGGCGAAGACGTCCTCGACCTCGTCGCCCGCCTCCTCGACCGCTCCCTCCTCACCCCCGCGCGCCCGGCCCCGGGCGACGGCGACGGCCTCGTCCGCCACCGCATGCTGGAATCCGTCGCCGCGTACGGCCTCGAACGTCTCGCCGAGGCGGGCGAGATGGGCGAGGTCCGCCGCCAGTACGCCCGCCACTACGCCGACTTCGCCGAACGCGCCGCCCCCGCCCTCCACGGGCCCCACCAGCGGCTCTGGCTGCGCCGCCTCGACACCGAGACAGTGAATCTGCGCACCGCCCTGGACCACGCCGTCGCGGACGCCGACAGCGTCCTCGCCCTGCGCCTGGTCACCGCCCAGACCTGGTACTGGTACCTGCGCGGCCGCCTCACCGAAGCCGTCCGCTCGCTGGATCTGGCCCTCGGCCTGGACGCGCCGCCCCATGACCCGGCGCGCGGCGCCGCTGCCGCCGCCCGCGGCGCCTTCGGACTGCTCGTCGGCGAGGACAGCTGCGCCTACGACGCCGGCTGCGCGCCGAGCCCCGACGGCGCCGACGCCCGCGCCCGCTGGCTGCTCTCCTTCGCCCGCTGCGGCTTCGACCGCTCACCCGAGGAGGACCGGCGGGTCGACGGCCTGCTCGCCGAGTTCCGGGCCGCGGGAGACCGCTGGGGCGAGGCCGCCGCGCTCAGCACCCGCGCCAGCCGCGCCCTGTACCGCGGCGACCTGGCGGCCCTGCGCCGCGACGCCGAGCACGCAGCCGCCCTGTTCGCCGGGCTCGGCGACCGCTGGGGCCAGATGCACTCCTCCGAGCAGCTCGGCGTCCTCGCCGAGATCGCCGCCGACTACGACACCGCCGCCCGGCTGCAGCACGAGGGCATGCGCGGCGCCGAAGAGCTGGGACTGTGGACCGAGGTCTCCTTCCGCCTCTCCCGGCTCGGCCGCCTCGCGCTGCTCACCGGCGACGACGCCCGTGCCACCGACTGCCACGAACGCGCCGCCCGCCTCGCCGTCCGGCAGTCCCACCGGCCCGCCCAGCAGTTCGCCGAGATTGGCCTCGCCCTCGGCGCCCGCCGCCGCGGCGACCTCGACGCCGCGGAACGCCTGCTCACCCCCTGGCTGGACTTCAACCGCCGTTTCGGCATCGTCTCCGGCACCGCGCTGGTCCTCGCCCAGCTCGGTTACGTCGCCGAGCAGCGCGGCGACGCCGCCCGCGCCGAGCGGCTGCACCGCGAGAGCCTCGCCGCCGCCCGGGCCGGCGGCGACAACCGGGCCGTCGCCCTCGCCCTCGAAGGCCTCGCCGGTGCCCGCTCCCTCACGGCCGACCCCGCCGCCCTCACCGAGGCCGCCGCACTCCTCGGCCGCGCCGCCGCCCTCCGCGCCGCCGAGGGCGCCCCGCTGCCCCCGGCCGAACGCGCCGACACCGACCGCGCCGCGGCCCGCGGCCGCGCCGCCCTCGGCGACGCGGCCTTCGACGCCGCCTTCGACGCGTCGTACGCGGCCGGCGCGGGGCCGGCCCGGTAGCCCGGTGGGCCCGTGGCCCGTTGACCTCAGCCGTTCGAGACCGTGGCGGTCCGCTGCTTGCGGGCCGCCATCACCGCGTACACCAGCACGCCGACGAAGAGGAAGAGCACGCCCTGGTAGACCGCCGCGTATCCGGACCCGGCGACCAGCCACATGGAGAATCCGAAGGCGGCGCCCGCGAGGACCGCGTCGCGCACCAGGCGCCCGCGGTGGACGCGCTCGCGCTGCCCGGACACCAGGAAGTAGATCTGGGCGACGGTGGCCAGGAGGTAGGGCACGGTCGCCGTGAACGTGGTGATAAGGACCAGGGACTCGAAGACGCCGCCGGAGCCCGCCGCGTAGTTGTAGACGGTCAGGAGCGAGGCGAGGACGACGGTGACGAGGACGCCGACAGTCGGCACGCCCCGCTTCTTGCGGCCGAACGCGCTCGGAAACAGGCCGTCCTGCGCGGCGGCGTACGGCGTCTGGGCGCTCAGCAGCGTCCAGCCGTTGAGGGCGCCGAGGATCGAGACCAGCGCGGCGAGCGCGACCGCGGTACCGCCCCAGGAGCCGCCGAACATGACGTTGACGGCGTCGGAGAAGGGCGCGGTGGAGCCCACCAGCTTGTCGTGCGCGACGGTGCCGAAGACGGCGAGGGTGCCGAGCAGGTAGACGAGGGCGGCGCCGAGCGTGCCGAGGATGGTGGCGCGGCCGACGTTGCGGCGCGGATCGCGCACCTCACCGGCGCTGACGGCGGCGGACTCCACGCCGAGGTAGGAGAAGAGGAGGATCGCGGCGGACGCCGAGACGGCGCCGACCGGGCTGTCGTCGCTCGCCTGGAAGGGGCCGAGGTTGGCGCTGTCGAAGAAGAAGAGCCCGCCGACCGCGACGAGCAGCAGCGGCAGGAACTTCAGTACGGTGGCGACGAGCTGGACCGCGCCGACGTACCGCGTGCCCGCGAAGTTCGCGAGGGCGGGCAGGAGTTGCAGGACGAGCGCGGCCAGGCAGGCGGTCCACTTGTGTTCGTTGACGGGGACGAGCACGTCGAGGTAGCCCACGGCGGCGACGGCGAGGGCCGCGTTGGAGACCCACGAGGTGATCCAGTACGACCAGGCGGCCAGGAACCCGGCGAAGTCGCCGAAGGCCCCGCGCGCGTAGACGTAGGGGCCGCCGGTCCGGGGGTCGCGCTCGGCGAGGCGCCCGAAGACGAGCGCCAGGGCTATCGCCCCCAGGGTCAGGACACCGAAGGCGACGAGGCTGATCGTGCCGTACGGCGCGACGGAGGCCGGGAGCAGGAAGATGCCGCCGCCGATGATGTTGCCCAGAACGAGGCAGCTGGCGATGGGGAGCCCGAAGCTGCGCGCGTGCTTGCCCTGCCCTTCCTGCGCGGAGCCCGGGTCCTGTGCGGGAGCCCGGTCGTGCCCGGAGGCCGGAGCCGGCTGCGGTGCGGTTCCGGTGTCGTGCATGGGTCGTGCGCCTCTCGTCGTGCCATGGGGCCCGGGATCGCCGGGCGGAAGCCATGGTCGGGCACGGCGGACGCCGCTCAAAATCAGCGTGTTTTGTCCTGCGGGGCATGGTCGACGACCGCAAAAGCTGTGCCTGTTGGGGCGCCGGACGGCGAATCATTCACCGGAACGGAAGCCTCCGCCGAGAGCGGAACGGAATCCTCCGCCGGGATGGGGGCAGCGTCGGTGACCGGGACCTGCGGCCCCACGGCCTCGCCCAGCCAGCGCCGCAGGACGTGGTGGACCGCTTCGGCGCCGACCAGCTCCTCGCCGTCCGCCACCGGGGCGGAGAGGACGAGCGGCGACAGGAGGAAGGGGCGGGACTGCGCGCCGCCGAGCCCGCCGTGCGAGCCGATCTGCTCCTCGAAGGCGAGGACCTCGCCGTCCTGCGGGTCGTACCAGGAGTTGACCATGATGTCGGCGGCGTGCGGGAAGCCGTCGGTGCGCCGCACGGCCTCCAGGGCGCCCGGCCCGAAGTCGGCGAGCGGCCCGAGATCGACCGGGTCCTCGTCCAGGTACACCTCGGCCCCGCGCGCCCCCAGCACCAGCGGGCCGCGCCCGGCGCTGCGTACGAGGAGGAAGCCGATGCCCGGGTGGTTGGCGAGGGTCGGCAGCAGCGCCGGGTGGCGGCGGTCGATCTCCTCGCGGGTCATGCGGTGCCCCACGTCCGGGAAGGACACGAGCCCGAGGTTGCCGGAGGCGAGCACGATCGGCTCCGCGCGCCGGGCCGGGCGGCGCTCGCCGGTGCCCTCCTCGACCGGGCGGCGCAGCGCGGCGCGGACCGCGGCGCGGGCCTCGGCGCCGCTGTGGGTGCGCTGCGCCCTGCGCGGCACGGGCAGCCCGCAGCCGGCCCGGACGAGGTCGGCGAGGGTCAGGCCGTAGCGGGCGCGGAAGGTCTCGCCGGGGCTCTGGCCGTGGTCGGAGAGGAGCACGATGCGGTAGGCGCGCGGCGCGTGCTCGGCGACCTGGGAGAGCAGGGCGAGCGAGCGGTCCAGGCGGCGGAGGACCTTCTCCACGTCGCGGCCGGTCGGGCCCGAGTGGTGTGCCACTTCGTCGTACGCGACGAGGTCGGCGTAGACGGCGCTGCGTCCGGCGAGCATGTCCCCGATGACGGCGGCGACCACCACGTCCCGCTCGACGACGGTCGCGAAGGCGCGGATGAACGGGTAGAGCCCGCCGCGGCCGACGCGCGGGCGGCGCCGCTCGACGCGGGCGCGGGTGGACTCGCCGATCTCGCGGAAGACCTCCGCCACGAAGGACAGGGCGGTGCGCACGGCGTTGGCGGGGTCGGAGAAGTAGGCGAAGTATCCGGCGCGCGACCGGTTCCCCTTGCCCCGCCGGGCGGCCACGGAGAGGACGAGGGCGAGCTGTTCCGCGCCGCCGCTGAAGAGGTTGCCGCGGCTGGCACCGTCGACGGTGAGGAGGCCGCCGTCGCCGGTGCGCCGCACGGCCCGGCGCTGGAGCTCGACGGCGGAGGCGGGGCGGTTGCTGACCATGACCTCGCCGGTGTCCTTCTCGTACCACCGGAAGGCGGGCACGTCGAAGGTGGAGCCGTGCAGGATGCCGAGCTGGCTGGCGCCGGTCTGGCTGGACCAGTCGGTGCGCCACGGGGTGAGCCGGTGGGTGGGGACGCTGCCCGGGGGGCTCTGCCCGAGCCAGCGGGCGACGGTGGGCATGAGGCCCTTGGTGACGGCGGCGGTGAGGATGTCGTGGCCGACGCCGTCGAGCTGGATGAAGACCGTGCCGGGGGCGATCGGGCCCGGCTGCCCGGGGGTGCCGCGTCGTCTGCGGCGGTCGGCGAGGCGGTAGAGGCGGCGCCGGTAGGCGTCGTCGTCCCGGACGGCGAGGGCGCCGCCGGCGGCCGAGGCGACGGCCGACATGACCGCGGCGACGACCACGGCGGTCTCCGCGCCGGCTTCGCCGCGGTTCTCGGGGATGAGGCTCAGGGCGAGCAGCAGCAGCGAACCGTTGAGGAAGAAGGCGAGCAGACCGAGCACCAGCGCGGGTACGAGCAGCAGTGCGCGGACGAGCAGGGGCCACACCAGCGCGGAGAGCAGACCGAAGGCGCCCGCGCCGAAGGCGGCGGTGACCGCGATCCGGGTGGCGCTGTCACCGTCCTCGGACTGGAGTTTGAAGTCCGGCAGGATGCCGGCGAGCACGAGCATCGTCAGCGTGCTGACGGCCCATACGGCGACCACCCGCCACAGAGCGCTGCCCGCCCTGCGCCATCGCCCTCTCCCCACGCCGCACCCCTTCACCTACCACCCGGAACCGGACACCAGCCTGTCACAGGCCTCCGGTCGCGGGCCTGTGCGCCCTCAGCGGCCGTCGTAGCCCGCGGTCGGCATGGAGAGGCGGCGGTGCACCCGCGCCTTCATCCGTGAGTCGTACGCGGGCTCCGCGAGCCCGGCGGTCTCCACCCGCACCCCGCGCCGCGCGCACTCCGCGGTGAACTCCTCCGGGCACCGCAGCGCCCGCTCCAGGACGCGGCGGCTCGGTACGACGAAGAGGTCCACGAGGCCCGCCTCGACGTCGCCCCACAGCACCGCGTGGTCGGCGCGCAGTCCCCGGGCGAGGAGTTCGCGCGTGACGACGTACCCTTGCGCGGCCGCCCACCGCGCGCACATGGCGTGCTGGCTGCGCGAGTCGACCAGGAAGGGGTCGGCGTCCAGCTCCTCCAGGGGTGTCAGGCTGGCGATCGACGCCACTCGCACCACGGCGGTGTCCATGACGGTGTCCATGTCCACGACCTCTCCCACGGCGTCCCCCTCACCTCGGTCCCGGCCGCCGACCCTACTCCTGGCCGTAGGCTCGGAGACAGTCGCCATAAGGAGGAACCGGGTGCCCGTCGAGGTCACATGGTGGGGTCACGCCACTTGCACGGTCGAGGACTCGGGTGTCCGCGTGCTGACCGACCCGCTCTTCGCCCGCCGCCTGGCGCATCTGCGGCGCCGCAGAGGCGCGTTGCCGCCGCCCGGCGCCGCGGTCGCCGACGTCGTGCTCGTCTCGCATCTGCACGCCGACCACCTGCACGTCCCCTCGCTCGCCCGGCTCGCCCCCGGCACCCGCGCGCTGGTCCCGCGCGGCACGGCGCGCGCGGTGCCGGGCCTCGCCCGCAGACTGCCCCACCTGCGCTTCTTGGAGGTCGCGCCGGGCGACGAGATACCGGTCGGCGACCTCGTCGTGCGCGCGGTGCCCGCATTGCACGACGGGCGGCGGCTCCCGGTGGGCCCGCGGCTCTCCCCCGCCCTCGGCTATGTGGTGAGCGGCGAGGCGCGTACGTACTTCGCGGGAGACACCGGGCTGTTCGACGCGATGGCGGCGGAGGTCGGGGACGTGGACGTGGCGCTGCTGCCGGTCGGCGGCTGGGGTCCGTACCTCGGCCATGGCCATCTGGACGCGGGCCGGGCGGCCGAAGCACTCGCGCGCATCGCGCCGCGCAGCGCGATCCCGGTGCACTACGGCACGTACTGGCCGATCGGCATGGACGCGGTGCGCCCGCACGAATTCCACGCGCCCGGTCAGGAGTTCGTGCGCCATGCGGCCCGCCTCGCGCCCGCGGTGGCCGTGCACCGGCTCCTGCACGGCGAGAGCGTGCAGCCGAAGGTGATCCGGTGAACCTCGCCGCGGCCGTCCAGGTGGCGCCGAACAGCACGCAGCAGGCGGTCGCCTACCCCTCGCTGTTCCTGCTGGTGGTGATCGGCGCGCTGGTGCCGGTGGTGCCGACGGGCGCGCTGGTCAGTTCGGCGGCGGTGGTGGCCCTGCACCAGGCGACGCCGTCGCTCTCGCTGCTCGTCGTCTTCGGCGTGGCGGCGCTCGCGGCGTTCCTCGGCGACATCACCCTGTACTGGCTCGGGCGGCGCGGCATGCGGTCGAAGAACGGTTCGCGCTGGCTGGCGGCGATACGTGACCGGGCACCCGAGGAGCGGCTCGCGCAGGCCCAGGCCAAGCTGGACGACCACGGGGTCATGGTCCTGGTGCTCTCCCGGCTGGTGCCCGCCGGGCGCATCCCGGTGATGCTGGCGTGTCTGATGGCGAAGATGCCGCTGCGGCAGTTCGCGCGCGGCGACGTGCCGGCGTGCCTCGCCTGGGCGGTGACGTACCAGCTGATCGGCATCCTCGGCGGTTCGCTGTTCAAGGAGCCGTGGGAGGGTGTCGCGCTGGCCGTCGCGCTGACGGTGCTGATCAGCGCGGCGCCGACGGTGTGGCGGAAGGTGCGGGGCGCCCCGGCCTGACCTGTCCGGCTGTCGGGCGGCTGTCGGGCTGTCCGGGCAGGCTATCGGGCCAGTACCCGCGAGGCCCCCACCGGCAGGTCCCACAGATCCTCGCGGGGCCGCCCCGCCTTCTCCCAGGCGGCCCGCGCCCGGGCCAGCGGTTCGAGGACCGGCTCCGCGGAGAGCAGGAACGTGCCCCAGTGCATGGGGGCCATCCGCCGCGCGCCCAGGTCGTCGGCCGCCCGGACGGCCTCCTCGGGGTCGCAGTGGACGTCGCTGAGCCACCAGCGCGGGTCGTACGCCCCGATCGGCAGCAGGGCGAGGTCGATGCCGGGATAGCGGTCGCCGATCCGCTCGAACCAGTGGCCGTAGCCGGTGTCGCCCGCGAAGTAGACGCGCTGACCGTCGGCGTCGGTCATGACCCAGCCGCCCCAGAGGGTGCGGCAGGTGTCGAACAGGCTCCGCTTGGACCAGTGGTGGGCGGGCACGAAGTCGAAGCGCACGCCGCCCACTTCGGCCCCTTCCCACCAGTCCAGCTCGGTGACGCGGCGGAAGCGGCGGCGGGTGAACCAGCGGCCGAGCCCGGCGGGGACGAGGACGGGCGTGTCCCTCGGGAGCCTTCGCAGCGTGGGGGCGTCCAGGTGGTCGTAGTGGTTGTGGCTGATGACGACCGCGTCGACGCGGGGCAGCGCGCTCCAGGCGACGCCCACCGGGGTGACGCGCGCCGGTGTGCCGAGGATCTTGCGGGACCAGACGGGGTCCGTGAGGACGGTGAGGCCGCCGATGCGGACGACCCAACTGGCGTGTCCCGCCCAGGTGACGGCGACGGTGCGGTGGTCGACGAGGGGCAGCGTGCCTGGTGCGTACGGCAGCCGCCCGATGTCGGCGAGGCCTTCGGGGCGCGGCCGCAGGGCGCCCTCGCGGGCGAACCGGGCGAAGGCGCGCAGTCCGGGCAGCGGAGCGGTCAGCCGGTCGGCGAACGACCTCGGCCACGGGCGCACGGCACCGGGAGGGAGGTGCGGCCGCCGCGGTTCGGCCCCTCGCACCGAGGGGGCCCACTCGTGCGTCTTGGTCTGCTGCTCCGCCTGCTGGGTCACCGAGGAGGCTCCATTCGCCGTGCTTCCGCGCGCAGATCGGCGAAGACCGATCCGAGCAGGTCCAACGCCCGTACGACGTACGGCGATGCCAAGGGCTCGGGTGCTTCGAGGGACGCCAGGCGCTCCTCGGGGGTCGTGCCGAGGAGCGGACCCGTGGAGAGGCGCACCCGCAGGGCGGCGATGTCGTCGCCGAAGCGGTGGCCGCCGGGTGCGGGCATGCCGAGCCGTGCGCCGAGGAAGTCCTCCAGGTCCTGCGCGTCGCCGACGCCGCGCGCGGCGAGCGCGGGCCGCAGGGGGCCGAGGTCGGCGTAGAGGTGGCGGCCCGCCCGCGGGGGCCGAGCCAGGGCGCCCGCGGCGACCACGGCGTGCTGCGCGGCCTCGGCCACGCGCGCGTGCAGGCGCACGGCGGCGGTCAGGCGCCCGGTGATCTCGTCCGGTTCGCCGAGTGCGTACGCCGCCGCGGCGGCGGCCGGGGCGGCGAGGCTCGCGCCGAGCGCGGTGAGCACGTCGAGGGTGCGGGCGCGCAGGGCGGCGCCCAGCGGGGTGTCGGGGAAACGGGCGACGGCGGCGGGCAGCGCCGGCGGCAGGAAGGGCCCGGCGAGGTCGCAGACGACGGTGACGCGCTCGTGGTCCATCTCGGCGGGGCCGACCAGGACGGTGTCGTGGGGTCGGTGCAGGGTGTCGCGCCAGGTCTCGTCGCTGACGACGTGCAGACCCTCGCCGGCGGCGGCCTCGACGGCCT
The DNA here is from genome assembly GCF_021028635.1 of Streptomyces huasconensis. NCBI lineage: Bacteria > Bacillati > Actinomycetota > Actinomycetes > Kitasatosporales > Streptomycetaceae > Streptomyces > Streptomyces huasconensis. The sequence goes on along the minus strand of NZ_CP086119.1, from coordinate 7,113,811 downwards.
CGTGCAGCACTTCGGGGGGCGGCACGGTGGCGGTGGGGTCGTCGGCGACGCTGAGGACGAGCAGCCGGGGCCTGCCCCCTTCGGCGCGTACGCGGCGGACGGTCTCCAGGAGGGCGTACGGGTCCGGCACGCCGCCGCACTCGGCGGGCGTCGGCACGTGGTAGACGCCGTGGCCGAGGAGCCGCGCCTGCGGCGCCCACCAGGCGGGACAGGGGCGCGGCAGCAGGACGTCACCGCCGAGTGCCGCGGTGAGGGCGAGCAGCAGCGGCGGGGCGCCGGGGGCGGCGACGACGTGGTCACGCTCGACGGCCAGCCCACGCCGGCCCCAGTAGACACTCGCGGCATCCAGCAGGACGGGCCCGCCGCCGAAAGGCTCACCGTGCGGACGGGCAGCGGCCGAGGTGGCGGCGGAGGCCAGCCCGGGCAGGACGGGGAGACCCTGCTCCGGCGAAGGCGGGCCGTACCGGACAGGGCCGCGACCCTCGGCGTCCGCCCGCCTCATGCGCACCTCCGTGCACTCATACGGCAGCCCCAGCAGGCGCTCACGGCATCCAGGACGACGGGAGCACCGCCGAAAGGTTCGCCATGCGGGCGGGCAGCGGCCGAAGCCAGCCCGGGCAGAACGGGAAGGCCCTGCCCCGGCAGGGGCGCGCCGAACCGCACAAGGCCACGACCCCCGGCATCCGTCCACCTCATGCGCACCTCCGTGCACTTGTACAGCAGCCCCAATAGACGCTCGCCGCGTCCAGGAAAACGGGACCAACGCCGAAAAGCTCGCCGTACGGGCGGGCAGCGGCCGAAGCCAGCCCTGGCAGGACCGGGAGACCCTGCTCCGGCGAAGGCGGGCCGTACCGGACAGGGCCGCGACCCTCGGCGTCCGCCCGCCTCATGCGCACCTCCGTGCACTCATACGGCAGCCCCAGCAGGCGCTCGCGGCATCCAGGACGACGGGAGCACCGCCGAAAAGCTCGCCGTACGGGCGGGCAGCGGCCGAAGCCAGCCCTGGCAGGACCGGGAGACCCTGCTCCGGCGAAGGCGGGCCGTACCGGACAGGGCCGCGACCCTCGGCGTCCGCCCGCCTCATGCGCACCTCCGTGCACTCATACGGCAGCCCCAGCAGGCGCTCGCGGCATCCAGGACGACGGGAGCACCGCCGAAAGGTTCGCCATGCGGGCGGGCAGCGGCCGAAGCCAGCCCGGGCAGGACCGGGAGGCCCTGCTCAGGCAGGGGCAGGCCATACCGCACAAGGCCACAGCCCTCGGCGTCCGCCCGCCTCATGCGCACCTCCATGCACTCGTGTGGGGGTCTCCTGCCCCCGTGGGGCGGGGTCTACCCGGACGTCCCCATCACAGCGCCCTCCCCCGCCTCGCGCCCGCTCTGGCCCCCGCCCGGGTGAGCGCGACGGCGGGGGCGGTCCTGGCGTGCGCGAGGGGCCCTGACCGGTCGATGCCTACCGGTCAGGGCCCCTCTCCGCGGGTCTCAGCGGGCCAGGGAGGCCAGTTCGCGTTCCAGGCCGCGGCCCTTCGTCTCGACCAGGGCCGCCGCGACGTCCGCCAGTTTCCGGTTCGTCGTCTGGGAGATCCGCCGCAGCACGGCGAACGCGGCGTCGGCCTCGCAGCACAGGACGTGCATGACGATCCCGCAGGCCTGGTCCACGACGGGCCGGGTGCGCAGGGCCGTGCCCATCTGGTCCAGCTCGGTCAGGGCGGCGCGGTAGTGCCGGTCGCGCACCAGGCTCGCCGTGGCGAGGTCGCCGAGGGCCTGGGCGGGGCCGTGCCGGGCGTCGTCGAGGGTGCCGGGGCGGAAGCCGAACAGGGTCAGGGTGACCGTGAGCCCCGCACGCTGGAAGGGCAGCGTGACGCTGGAGCGTACGCCCGAGTCGAGCGCCAGCGCGCGGTACTCGGGCCACCGCTCCTCGCGCAGCAGGTCCCCGGAGTCGACCGGCGTGCCCCGCTCCTCGGCGGCGGGGATGGGGCCGTCGCCCGTGCGCAACTGCACGGCGACGAGCCCGGCCAGGTCGGGGTGGGTGACGGCGGTGGGGTGCTCGTCGCCGCCGTCGGTGACGGTGGTGCTCGCGCCGCAGCACCCGGGGGTGCAGCGCACGGCTTGTTCGGAGAGTTCGGAGAGCCTGCGTCCGGGCAGTGCGGTCTCCGGGCGGAGCAGGTCCGGGTCCGGCAAGGGCGCCATGGGGGGTTCCTCCTCTCTTCCCGGCTTCCCCCCTGGTCCTCCGGAAAACGGTCGCAGCGGCTAGGTTCGACGCATGTCCCAGACGGAGGAGTTCGGTGAAGACCTCGCGGATTTCGTGCGCCGCGTCGCGGAGTTGAAGTCGGCGCGGTCCCTACCGCCGGACGACCTCGCCACGGTGCTCGACGCGGCCCTCTTCGAACTGGACCATGTGGCCGAGCAGTTGTGGCCCACGTACGAGCGGCTGAGCGCCGACGGGCAGCCGGGCGGCGGCGCTCCCGACCGGGACGAGCAGCGGTTGCTGCGGGCGATCTTCCAGCGGATGCCGCTGCCGGTGGCGCTGCTCGACCGGGAGACGGTGGTGCGGCGGATGAACTTCGCGGGGACGGCGCTCACCGGGGTCCGCGCGGGCTTCGCCGCGGGGCGGCCGCTGACCGGGTTCCTGGTGCACGCGGACCGGGTCGCGTTCCGTTCGCAGACCGCCGCCGTCGCCCGCGGGGAGGGCGACCGCAGCCTCGTGGTCCATCTCCAGCAGAGCCCGGGCACGCCGGTCCGCGCGACGCTCACGGCGCTGCGGCCCGGTGCCGAGCCGCGCACGGCGGTCCTCGTCGTGCTCCAGCCGTCGGTGGGCCGCACGCAGCAGCCGCCGAGGGTGCCGCGCCCCGCGCCCGACCTCGGCGAGGCGACACGGCACGCGGCCCAGCTGGACCTGGCGGACGCGATGACGACGGCGCTGCTCACGGCGCCCGCGGGGGACCGCGCGGCCGTGCTGGAGCGGGCGGCGGCGGTGCTGCACGGGCGGTTCGCGGACTGGGTGATAGTCGACGAGGGCGCGGCGCGGCCGCGGCGAAGAACGGTGCTGGGGCCGCCGCACGCGCCGGTCGCCGATGTCCACGCGCAGGACCCCGCCGCGTGCCCCCTCGTCGTTGAGGCGGCACGCGGCGGGGCCGCGTCGCTGCAGGTGCGTCCGGAGGACCCGGACGCCTTCGGGCGGGACGCGAGCGGCGCGCACGTCCTGGTGCGCGCCGAGGTCACATCGTTGTTGTGCGTGCCGTTGGCCGCCCGGGCGGACGCTCCCGTGGAGGGGGTCCTGACGCTGTTCCGGTGCGGTGCGCGGCTGGCCTTCTCGCTGGCCGAGGCGCGGGCGGTCGACGTGCTCTCCCGGCACATGGCGCTGGCCATGCGGCGCGAGGGCGGCGCCGGCCGGGCCGCCGGGCGTTAGGCGGCGTCCCGCATCACCTGGTCGCGCAGCCGGTCGCAGCAGCGGCTGATGAGCCGTGAGACGTGCATCTGGGAGATGCCCATCTCGTCGGCGATGCGGCTCTGCGTCATGTCGCCGAAGAAGCGCATATAGAGGATGGTCCGTTCGCGCTCGGGCAGTTGCGCGAGGCGGGGCTTGACGGCCTCGCGGTCGACGATGATGTCGAGCGCGGGATCGGGGCCGCCGAGGGCGTCGCTGAGGGAGTAGCCGTCCTCGCTGCCCGGGAGTTCCGCGTCGAGGGAGAGCGCGGTGAAGCTGTCGAGCGCTTCCAGGCCGGCCTTGGCCTCTTCCTCGCTCATCTGCGCGTGCTCGGCGATCTCGGCGGTGGTGGGGGCGCGCCCGGAGACCGTCTGGGAGAGGTCCTGGCGGGCGAACCGCACACGGTTGCGCAGGTCCTGGACGCGGCGCGGCACGTGCAGGGTCCACATGTGGTCGCGGAAGTGCCGCTTGATCTCGCCGGTGACGGTCGGTACGGCGTAGCTCTCGAAGGCGGTGCCGCGCCGCGGGTCGTAGCGGTCGACGGCCTTGACGAGGCCGAGGGCGGCGACCTGGCGCAGGTCGTCGAGGGACTCGCCCCGATTGCGGAAGCGGCCCGCGAGGCGGTGGGCCATGGGCAGCCAGGCCTTGACGATCTCCTGGCGCAGGGCGTCCCGCTCGGGGCCCTCCGCCAGCTCGACCAGACGCTCGAAGGCGGCGGTGGTGTCCGGGGCGTCGTCGTGTGTGTGACGTTTGCTCTGGGTGGGTACCGCGGTGTTCGGGTGGGATCGCATGGTGCCTCGCAACTCCCTATGGGGGTGCCGGGGGATGAACGGTCACCGTGGGAGTGCGCACTGAAGTTCGAAGCACAACGGAGCACACCCGGGGCGAGCGGTGCGGCCGCTCCCACGGACGTGCCTCCGGTCCGAAGCACTGTTTCTCCGCCTGCCCCGCGTGTGCTGGGCCAAACGCCCCCGGTCCCGCCGTAGGTTTCCCCCGGGTCCCGCCGGACACCCGGGGAGTACCCGTCGTACCCGAGAGCACCCGGAAGGCCACGTCATGAGCGTCAAGGTCGCCGACCACATCCTGGAGAGGCTGCGCGCCTGGGGCGTCGAGCAGGTCTTCGGCTATCCGGGGGACGGCATCAACGGCCTCCTCGCCGCGTGGGGCAGGGCGGAGGACCAGCCCCGGTTCGTGCAGTCCCGGCACGAGGAGATGTCGGCGTTCGAGGCGGTGGGGTACGCCAAGTTCGGCAAGCGTCTCGGGGTGTGCGTGGCGACGTCGGGGCCGGGCGCCGTTCATCTGCTCAACGGCCTGTACGACGCGAAGCTGGACCATGTGCCGGTGCTCGCCATCGTCGGGCAGACGCACCGCAGCGCGATGGGCGGCTCGTACCAGCAAGAGGTAGATCTGCACACGCTGTTCAAGGACGTGGCGTCCGACTTCGTGGAGACGGTGACGGTGCCCGAGCAGCTGCCGAACGTCCTCGACCGGGCGATCCGCACGGCGTACGCGCGCCGCTGCCCGACCGCCGTGATCATCCCCGGTGACGTGCAGGAGCTGGAGTACAGCCCGCCGCCGCACGCGTTCAAGATGGTCCCCTCCAGCCTGGACCGCAGCGGCTGGACGGCGCTGCCCTCGCCGACGGCCCTGGAGAGGGCGGCGGAGGTCCTCAACGCCGGCGACAAGGCGGCGATCCTGATCGGCCAGGGCGCCGCGGGCGCGCGCGCCGAGGTCGAGGAGATCGCGGAGATCCTGGGCGCGGGCGTCGCGAAGGCTCTGCTCGGCAAGGACGCGCTGAGCGACGAACTGCCCTACGTCACCGGCTCCATCGGCCTGCTGGGCACCCGGCCCTCGTACGAGCTGATGCGCGACTGCGACACCCTCCTGACGATCGGGTCGAGCTTCCCCTACGCGCAGTTCCTGCCGGAGTTCGGCTCGGCGCGGGGCGTGCAGATCGACATCGACCCGCACATGGTCGGCATGCGCTATCCGTACGAGGTGAATCTCGTCGGCGACGCGCGGGCGACGCTGCGCGAGCTGATCCCGCTGATCGACAAGGACCGCCGGTCGGTCAGCCGCGAGTGGCAGGCGGAGATCTGCGCCAACGTCAGGCGCTGGCACGAGGTGATGGAGCGCCGGGCCCAGCAGTCCGCGGACCCGGTCAACCCGGAGTACGTGGCGCGCGCCCTGGACCCGCTGCTGCCCGACAATGCCCTCATCACCTCCGACTCCGGCTCGGTGGCGAACTGGTTCGCGCGTCATCTGACGATGCGCGGCGACATGCGCGCCTCGCTCTCGGGGACGCTGGCCACCATGGGGTGCGGGGTGCCGTACGCCATCGGCGCGAAGTTCGCGCACCCCAACCGGCCCGTCATCGCCCTGGTCGGGGACGGCGCGATGCAGATGAACGGCATGGCGGAGCTGATCACGGCCGCCAAGTACCGCCACCGCTGGGACGACCCGCGGCTGATCGTCGCCGTGTGGAACAACGGGGACCTGAACCAGGTCACGTGGGAGCTGCGGGCCATGGGCGGCGCCCCGTCCTTCCTGCCGTCGCAGTCGCTGCCCGATGTGCCGTACGCCGACTTCGCGCGCTCCATCGGGCTGACCGGCATCCGGGTGGAACGGCCCGAGGACGTGGAGGGCGCGTGGCGGGCCGCCCTGGCGGCGGAGGGCCCCGCGGTCCTGGACTTCCGCACCGACCCGGCGGTGCCGCCGATCCCGCCGCACGCCACGTGGGAGCAGATGGAGTCGACGGCGGAGTCGATCCTCAAGGGCGACGCGGACCGGGCCTCGGTGATGAAGCAGGGGCTGAAGGCGAAGGTGCAGGAGTTCCTGCCGGGAGTGGGTGAGCGGCGCAGGCGCGACGGCGACTAGCGGCAAGGTATGGCCCCGCCCCACCGGGGTACTGCGGGTGCAGTCACCCCGGAGGACGACGGACCTCCACCGACGGACGAACCTCAGGCGAACGCACGCAGCACCCATCCAGGAAAGGCTCTGCCATGGCCGATTTCGTAAGGGACGTCATGACCCCGGGAGTCGTGGCGGTGCGCCCCGACGCCTCGCTCGTCGAAGCGGCGCAGCTCATGCGCGCCCAGGACATCGGGGATGTGCTGGTCGCCGCCGACGGGCAGGTCGTCGGCGTGCTCACCGACCGGGACATCGCGTTGCGTGCCGTGGCCGACGGGGCCGATCCGCTGACGGTGAGCGCGGAGGCCGTCTGCACGCCCAATCCGGTGGTGGTCGCCCCCGATGACCCGGTGTCGGAGGCGGTGGGGCTGATGCGGGACCACGCGGTGCGCAGGCTGCCCGTCGTGGAGGACGGTCACCCAGTGGGGATGGTCAGCCTGGGCGACCTGGCGCTCTCCCAGGACCCGTCGTCCGCGCTGGCCGACATCAGCCGGGCCGACCCGGACAGCTGGCCGGGCATCCACCAGGCCTGACCGTCCGCGTCAGGGGCCGGGCGCGTCACGGGTCGGGCCCGGCCGGGTCCGTCCCGGGTCAGGGCGAGCCGGCCAGGCGCAGGGGTGTGCCGCCGCGTGTTCCGCCGGCAAAGGCCCCGCTGTCGCCCTCCCGGTCCCACCAGGCGGCGTCGCCGTCCTCGATGTAGCGCAGCAGGATGCCCTCACGCAGGGCCCAGGGGCAGACGGTCAGCACTTCGAGGCCGGTCAGCTTCATCGCCGTATGGGCGACGACCGCGCCCGCCAGGCACTGTCCGGCCCGCGCGGCCGAGATCCCCGGCAGCTGCGCCCGGTGCTCGGCGGGCAGGCGTGCGAGTTCCTGGAGCGCGACGCCCAGTTCGCGGCGGCCCAGCTCCCGCTGGACGAAGGGGCCGTGGCGCCCCGGCGCGGCACCGCACAGGCGGGCCAGCTGCTGGAACGTACGCGAGGTGGCGACGGCCGTGTGCGGCATCTCCCACCGGATGCGCGCGGCGACGTCCCGCAGCTGATGGCGCACCTGGCGGCGTACGGCCTTGATGTCCCGGGGGCGCGGCGGGTCCTGGACGTCGAAGAACTCCCGGGTCAGCCGGCCGGCGCCCAGCGGCAGCGAGGCCGCGTAGTCGGGCAGCCTGCTGCGGCCGAAGGCCACCTCGAAGGTGCCGCCGCCGATGTCGAAGAGCACCAGCGGCCCCGCCCGCCACCCCATCCAGCGGCGGGCGGCGAGGAACGTCAGCTCCGCCTCGGCCTCACCGGAGAGCGTGCGCAGCCGCAGCCCCGTCCCGCTCTCCACGGCGTCGAGCACCTCGGCCCGGTTCGGCGCGTCGCGCACGATGGACGTGGCGAAGGCGAACGGCTCCGTCACTCCCCAGCGGTGCGCCTCCTCCTGTACGTCGCGCACCGCCTCGGTGAGCCGGTGGACCGGCTCCTCCCCGAGCCGCCCGTCGCGGTCCACGTCCTGGGCGAGCCGCAGCCGCCGCTTCACCGTGTGGACCGGCAGCGGCACCTGCCCGTCGGCATCAGCGACCACGAGCCGCACCGTGTTCGACCCCACGTCCACCACGCCCACTCTCATGAAGGGTGGGGTACCCGGCTGGGCGCGAAAGGAATCAGCCGCCGGTCCGCCGCGCCGGGGGCGCCGTTCGAACAGGGTGAGCAGCGGCCGTCGCGGGCCGAGGGGTCGGGGCGCGTCACACCCTGCGCCCGACCAGGCACAGCAGTTCCGTCTGGGCGTCGGCGCCCGGCGGGGGTGGAATCGGCGGGGCGAAGAGGCCGCTCTTCTCCAGTTCTTCCGCGTACGGCGAGATCTCGCCCAGGGAGAACTCGACCAGGGCCTCGGGCAGCGTCTCGTCGGCGCCGATCGCCCGGGACAGGTCCCAGGCGTGCACCACCAGGTCCGTCGTCATCTGGCCGCAGTAGAAGGGGGCGGGGGTCTCGCCGAAGGAGAGGTGGACGGCGCGGTCCAGGGCGCCCGGTTCGCGGAACGCGGCGCGGGACGCGGCCGCCGCGGTGTCCCAGGAGGCGACCGGGTCGGGGCCGAGCATGTCGCCGTCGAAGGCGTCGCCGACCGAGTCGACGGTCGCGCCGTCGCGGAGCAGCGGCGGCACCCACAGCTGCTCGGCCGTGAGGTGGTTGACCAGGTCGCGCACGGTCCAGTCGGTGCACGGGGTGGGCGCGTCCCACTGGTCGGCGCGCACGGCGTGCACCCGCCGGGTGAAGAGGTCGAGCGCCTCGCCGTGCCGGGCCAGTACGGGTGGCCGGTCGGCGGTCACGACTCCGTCCCTCCCCTCTCCCGCGCCCCTGAGCGGGTCCGTCCGGGGGCGATGGACCTGCGCGGGTGGCGGCGCAGGTACTCGGCCTCCAGTTCGGCCATCCGTTCGTCGTGGGTCTGCAGGGCGTCGTCCGAGCCGTGCAGGAAGGTGGTGTGCCGAGTCCGGTGGATCGCCTCCAGCTCCTTGGCGAGCTGCTGGTCGTCCAGCTGACCCGGGTCGACTCCGTTGCTCATGGATCGCTCCTTGTCGCGTCGCTCCGGTGCCCCCCGGGTACCCTCTCGGCGCGTCCCACCCCAGGATGCACCGCGCCTGTCCCGGGCGCGCGGCGCGCCGGGCGCCTAGCGGGCCCGCTCCACGCGGCGCTCGTCCCAGACCGGCTCGGGCGTCTCCCGGACCCGGCCGTCGCTGCCGAAGACCAGATAGCGGTCGAAGGAGCGGGCGAACCAGCGGTCATGGGTGACGGCGAGGACCGTGCCCTGGAACGCTTCGAGGCCCTCCTGGAGGGCTTCGGCGGACTCCAGGTCGAGGTTGTCCGTCGGCTCGTCGAGAAGCAGCGCGGTGCAGCCCTCCAGCTCCAGGAGGAGGATCTGGAAGCGGGCCTGCTGGCCCCCGGAGAGCCGCTCGAACTTCTGCTCGGCCTGACCGGTGAGTTCGTAGCGCCGCAGCCGGGACATGGCGGCGCCCCGGGCCTGCGCGTGCTCGCGCCACAGGATGTCCAGGAGGGTGCGGCCGGCCAGCTCCGGATGGGCGTGGGTCTGCGCGAAGTGGCCCGGCACGACCCGCGCGCCCAGCTTCCAGGTGCCGGTGTGCGCCACGGGGTTCTCGCTGTCGCCCGCGAGCAGGCGCAGGAAGTGCGACTTGCCCGAGCCGTTCGAGCCGAGGACGGCGACCCGCTCGCCGTAGAAGACCTCCAGGTCGAAGGGTTTCATCAGGCCGGTCAGCTCAAGGTTCTCGCAGGTCACGGCGCGTACGCCGGTACGGCCGCCCTGGAGGCGCATGGTGATGTCCTGCTCGCGCGGCGGCTCGGGCGGCGGTCCGGCCTCCTCGAACTTGCGGAGCCTGGTCTGCGCCGCGTGGTAGCGGGAGGCCATCTCGTGGCTGACGTCGGCGGCCTGGCGCAGCGTGCGCACCAGCTTCTTCAGTTGCTCGTGCTTCTCGTCCCAGCGGCGGCGCAGCTCCTCGAAGCGGGCGAAGCGCTGCTTGCGGGCCTCGTGGAACGTCTCGAAGCCGCCGCCGTGCACCCACGCGTCGGCGCCCTCGGGGCTCGGCTCCACGCTGATGATCTTCTGGGCGGCGCGGGCGAGCAGCTCCCGGTCGTGGGAGACGAAGAGCACGGTCTTGCGGGTCTCCCGCAGCCGCTCCTCCAGCCAGCGCTTGCCGGGCACGTCGAGGTAGTTGTCCGGCTCGTCCAGGAGCAGGACCTCGTCGGAGCCGCGCAGCAGGGCCTCCAGGACGAGGCGTTTCTGTTCGCCGCCGGAGAGGGTGCGGACCTCGCGGAACTGGGCCTTGTCGTAGGGGACGCCGAGGGCGGCCGTGGTGCAGATGTCCCACAACGTCTCCGCCTCGTACCCCTGTGCCTCCGCCCAGTCGGACAGGGCCTGGGCGTAGCTCATCTGGGCGGCCTCGTCGTCGACCGTCATGATCGCGTGCTCGGCGACGTCCACCGCCTTCGCCGCCTCGCGTATCCGCGGGTGGGATACGGAGACCAGCAGGTCGCGCACGGTGCTCTCGTCGCGCACGGAGCCCACGAACTGCGGCATCACGCCGAGTCCGCCGCTCACGGTGACGCTGCCGCCGTGCGGCTGGAGTTCGCCGGAGATCAGCCGCAGCAGGGTGGTCTTGCCCGCGCCGTTCGCCCCGACGAGGGCGACGACCGCGCCCTCGCCGACCCGGAAGGAGACATCACCGAGCAGCGCCCGCCCGTCCGGCAAGTAGTACTCGAGGTGCGCGGCTTCCAGATGTCCCATGGGCCGGATTGTCCGTGCCGGGCCCCCGCCACGGCAAACCGGTTTCCCCGCGGTAGTGGCGGAGCCCGCCCCGGGGTACCCGCACCGTATGACCACTGATGTCGTTGCCCCACGTCAGGACAGTCTGCGGGCCAGGCTGCTCGCGCTCGACTGCCGCGCCTTCGAAGCCGTCGCCTCCCGGCACTGGCCGGGCGCGGACCGCTTCCTGCCCCGGCTCAGCCGCAGCGCCAACCACGGGGTGCTGTGGTTCGCCGCGGCCGGGGCGATCGCGGCGACCGGCTCGCCGCGGGCCCGCCGCGCCGCCGTGCGCGGGGTCACCTCGCTCGCGCTGGCCTCCGTGACCATCAACACGGTCGGCAAGCGCTCGGTGCGCCGCGCGCGGCCGCTGCTCGACTCGGTGCCGCTGATGCGGCAGCTGAAGCGGCAGCCCATCACCACGTCGTTCCCCTCGGGGCACTCCGCCTCCGCCGCCGCCTTCGCGACCGGGGTCGCGCTGGAGTCGCGGGGCTGGGGCGCGGGGGTCGTGCCCGTCGCGGGCGCGGTGGCGCTCTCCCGTGTCTACACCGGCGTGCACTTCCCGAGCGACGTCCTCGCGGGCGCGGCCCTCGGCGTGGGCGCCGCCTTCGCGGTGCGCGGCCTCGCCCCGGCCCGCACCCGGCTGCCCGCACCGGGCAGGCCGCGCGCCGACGCCCCCGCGCTGCCGGGCGGCGAGGGCCTGGTCCTGGTCGCCGAGGCCGGGGACCGCGCGGACGAGCGTACGAAGGCCCTGCGCGAGGCTCTGCCGCTGGCGGAGGTCATCACCTGCGAGCGGGACACGATGGCCGCCGAACTGGAGAAGGCGGCGGCCGGCGCGCGGGCGCTCGGGGTGTGCGGCGGCGACGGCTGCGTCAACGCCGCGGCCGGGGTCGCCCTGCGGCACGGGCTGCCGCTCGCGGTGCTGCCGGGCGGCGACGTGAACCACTTCGCGTACGACATCGGCGTGGCGGAGCCGCGTGATCTGATCCGCGCCGTGGAGGAGGGCGGTGCGGTGGCGGTCGACGTGGGGCGCTTCGCGTCGCCGGACGACGCGGGTGCCACCGGCGGCGGGGCAGAAGGGATCTTCCTCAACACCTTCGGCATCGCCGCCCACCCGGAACTCGTGCACACCCCTGAACGCTGGGCCCAGCGCCTCGGCGACCGGCCGGCCGCCGTCCTGGCCGCTCTCCGGGTACGGCGGTCCGCGCGGGAGCCGATGAGCGCCGAGTTCCGGGGGCGCAGGCGGCCGCTGTGGCTGCTCGTCGCGGGCAACGGCACCCACCGCCGCCACGGGCTCGGCCCGGGACGCCGGCTCGACCTGGCGGACGGACTGCTCGACCTGCGGCTCGTGCACGGCGGTCACCGGCCCCGCGCGCGGCTGCTCACCGCCGCGCTCACCGGCCCGGCGGTCCACTCCCCCGCCCAGACGTCGGTGCGGTTGCGCGGCCTGCGGGTGGACTGCATCGCCCCCGGCACGGTCGTGACGTACGACGGTGAAGTCACCGAGGTGGGGGGCGCGCTGGTGCTCGACAAGCTGCCGGAGGCGCTGACGGTCTACCGTCCGCTTCCCGCCACCGACTGACCACATACTGATATGCGTGTCTCACCCTTCGGCATGGCGGCGTACGGTGCGGCGTACCGCAGCAGGCTCACAGCGCACCTGGAGGAGTTCCGCCATGCCGAAGGAGACCGCCGTCTACACGCACGGGCACCACGAGTCCGTCCTGCGTTCCCACACCTGGCGCACCGCCGCCAACTCGGCCGCGTACCTCATCGGTTCGCTGGAGCCGCACATGAAGGTCCTGGACATCGGCTGCGGCCCCGGCACCATCACCGCCGACCTGGCGGAGCTGGTCCCGGACGGCCATGTCACGGGCGTGGACCACGCCCCGGGCATCCTCGGCACGGCGCGCGCGACGGCCGCCGAACGCGGCCTGGACAACGTGGAGTTCGCCGTCGCCGACGTACATGACCTCGACTTCCCCGACGACACCTTCTGCGTCGTCCACGCCCACCAGGTGCTCCAGCACGTCGGCGACCCGGTGCGGGCGCTGAGGGAGATGCGGCGGGTCTGCAGGCCGGGCGGCCTCATCGCGGTCCGCGACGCGGACTACTCGGCGCTGACCTGGTATCCGAACCCGCCCGCCCTGGACGACTGGCTGGACCTCTATCTGCGGGTGGCCCGCGCCAACGGCGGTGAGCCCGACGCCGGGCGGCGCCTCAAGTCCTGGGCGCTGAAGGCCGGTCTGACGGACGTGACCGCGAGCGCCGGCACGTGGTGCTACTCCTCCGACGAGGAGCGCGCCTGGTGGAGCGAGCTGTGGGCGGACCGCACCGTCGCCTCCTCGTACGCCGAACGCGCGGTCTCGGGCGGCCACGCGGACATGCGGCGGCTGCGGGACATCGCGGCGGCGTGGCGGGCGTGGGGCGGCGAGCAGGACGGGTGGTTCGTCGTGCTGCACGGCGAGATCCTGTGCCGGGCATGACACGCCGGGGCCCCGGCCGCTACTCCCTGGGCAGCAGCGGGCCCAGCGGGCCGAGGTCCAGGTTCAGGTCCTCGGCCCGCAGCCCGTACCGGTCGCGCAGCTCCGCCATCCGGTCCTCCAGGAGCATCAGGGTCAGCCCGATCCGCTCCTCCTGGTCCTCGGTCAGGTCGCCGGTGTCGAAGCGGCGCACGGCCTGACGCTCCATGAGCTGCCGCAGCAGCTCGATGACGGTCAGGACCAGCTTCACCAGGTCCCGCTCCACGGTGTCCGGGTCGAGGTCCATGCGGGTGCGGCCGCCGCCGCCCGCGTCCGCGAGGGCACCGGGCTCCGGCCCGGGCTCGGGCTCAGTGGACTCCATGGGTCACTCCAATTCCGGCCACGGTGAGGGCACTTGCTCGTTCACCGAGCTGATCAGGGCGTTCAAATCGATGCGTACGAGGTCCACGTCCGCGATCCGCAGCGTGATGTCGCCCGTGATGACGACGCCGCCCGAGAGGAGGCGGTCGAGCAGGTCGACCAGGGCTATCTCCCGGCGCTCGACGACCGTCATCGCGAGCGCTCCGTTCCCTGGGCGCCCGGCTCGGGGTCGTCGGCGGTGAAGGAGTAGGCCGCCCAGGGGCCCGTCAGCTCGACCCGCAGGCCCGGCGAATCGTGCTCCTCGTCCTTCGTGTGGTCCACGAGTTCGACGAACTCCTCGGAGTGCGCGCGGGACACCAGATAGGCGGCGTTCAGGATGTTCACCCCCGGCGCCTTGGAGAGGGCCGAGTCCTGCGGGGCGTGCAGCCGGGAGTCGTCGGCGCGCTCGGACAGCTTCTCGTGCAGGCTCTGGGCGAAGGCCTCGGCCCGCTGCCGGCCCTCCTCCTGCGCCGTCCGCCGGCTGCGCCGCTGACGCAGATAGTCGCGTCCCGAGAGCGGCTTGTCCTGCGCCGGCGTCCCGGTGGACCGGTCCCGCGCCGGCTCCTCGCTCTCCAGATGGACCTTGACGCCCCACTCCACGCACCCGTCGATGCGCCCCAGCACCCGCCGGAAACGCTCCGCGCCCTCCTGGAGCATGGCGCGTACACCGCTGTCGTCCCGGAACACGGTTCCGAGCCGCAGCGGCAGCGGGCAGGTGACGCTGGTGAGCGCGGCGATCACCCGCTGGTGGGCGCGGGCCGTGTCGGAGAGCCAGTCCAGGTCTTCCAGGTGCCTGCGCAGCGGCTCCTCCGCGAAGTCCCGCTCCGGCACCGGGCCCACGACGGCGACGAGGCCCTCGTGGGCGAGCTGCCGGGGCGGCTCGCCGCCGATCCCGGTGAGATCGGCGGCGAGCGGCGCGTCCAGCGGGCGGCAGACCGCGTAGACGTAGCGCAGTTCCTCAATTGCGAGGCTCACGTGTCTCCTTCTCGGCGGTGGCGGGGTCCAGGGCCGCCTGGGACTCCAGTTCCTCCAGCCGCCGCCTCAACTCGGCGTTCTCCTGGGAGAGCTCCTTGTGGCGCGCCCCGGAGGAGAGCGCCGGGTCCTGCTCCCACCAGTCGATGCCCATCTCCTTGGCCTTGTCGACGGAGGCGACGATGAGGCGCAGCTTGATGGTGAGCAGTTCTATGTCGAGCAGGTTGATCTTGATGTCGCCGGCGATGACGACGCCCTTGTCCAGGACGCGTTCGAGGATGTCGGCGAGGTTGGCCCCGCTGCCACCGCCGCCGTAGGGGCCGGGGAGCCCGCCTGCGGGCGAGCTCATCGACGCCCCCGTCCGGCGGCACCGGCCGCATCGGCGTACTCGCGGGTCGTCTCCTCGCCGCTGTCGTCGTCGGCCTCGGCGTCATCGGCCTCGGCGTCGGGGGCCTCGGCGGCCTCGGCGTCGTCCTCATCCTCGTACGCGTACTCGTCGTCGTACTCGGCGTCGGCGTCCGCGTCGGTTTCAGCGTCGGCGTCCGGCTCGTCGGCCTCCTCGTCGGCCTCGGGGTCGTCCTCGTACGCGTCCTCGGCCTCGTCGCCGGCCTCGTCCGCGTACTCGCCCTCGGGCTCGTCCTCGTACTCCTCGTCCTCGGGCCGGTCGTCCTCCGCCTCGTACTCGGCGTCGGAGTCGTGTTCGTCCCGGCCCTCGGTCTCCTCCTCGGCCTCCGCGTCCTCGTGGCTGCGGACGACCTCGCCGTCGCGGATCTCGCCGCGCCAGCCGTCGCTCGCCTCGCCGCGCAGCGAGATGTGCCGGGCGAAGTGCTTGAGGTCCAGGCGTGCCCTGCGGCCCTGGGCACGCCAGATGTTGCCGGTCTTCTCGAAGAGCCCCTTCGGGTAGTACTCGATGACCAGCAGGACGCGGGTGAGGTTCTCGCCGAGCGGATGGAAGGTCACGACGCCCTTGGTCGTGCCCTTGGCGCCCTCGGACGTCCAGGTGATCCGCTGGTCCGGCACCTGCTCGGTGATATGCGCCTTCCAGCTGCGGCTGGACCAGAAGACCTTGGCCTTCCAGTCGGACTCCGTGTCGTTCGCCAGGGTGACGCTCTTGACGCCCTTGGCGAAGGTGGAGAACTCCTGGAACTGGGTCCACTGGTCGTACGCCTCGCGGACCGGGACGCCCACGTCGACGTGTTCCAGGATGACCGTGGGCTTCTGGCCCGCGCCGCCCTTCTTGCGCTTGCCGCCGCCGAGGCCCTTGACGGCGTCGGTGACCTTGTCCTTGAGGTGGCTGCCGCCCATTTCGAGCGCGCCGCGCACCGGGCCCTTGCCCTCGGCGAGCTTCTTGCCCGCCTGCGAGGCCAGCTTGGCGAAGCCGGGGCTCTTGCCGTCCGCGATGTCGTTCAGCTTGACGGTGGCGTCGCCGAGCCGGTGGCCGACGCCGACGAGCATGCGCTCGACCTGGGCCATGAGGTAGGCCTGCGCCTCTTCCTTCAGGCGGTCGGCGGCGGGGCTGTGCGTGATGTTGCCCAACGGTGACTCAGCCATGGTCGCGGCCTCCCTTCGCCCTGCCGCCCGTGCGGGCGGCCGACGAGGTCTTCTTCTGGGCGGCCTTCCGTGCGGGCTTCTGAGCCGTCTTCTCGGCGGTCTTGCGGGCCGTCTTCTTCGCGGGGGCCTTCTTGGCGGCGGTCTTCTTCGCCGCCGTCTTCCTCGCGGCCGTCTTCTTCGCGGCGGTCCGCGTGCCCGTCTTGGCCGCGGCCCTCCCGCGCCGGCCGGACGGCTCGGACTCCGCGTCCGCCTCCGCCTCCGCGTCCGGGTCGTCGTCGTCCTCGTCCAGCTCCGCGTCCGGGTCGTCGTCCTCGTCCACCTCGGCGTCCGGGTCGTCGTCCTCGTCCTCGTCCTTGGCCGCGCCCTTGGCCTTGTCCGGCACCACGCCTGCGATGCGGTCCTGGACGTCGAGCGTGCGGTCGTGCAGCCGGTCGGCGAGGCCTTCCAGCTGCCGGTTGAGGAGCGAGCCGGTGGCCGCCTTGCCCACGCCGCGCAGGTCCTGCCGCAGCTGGTCGCCGATCTCCTTGAACTGCGGGTTGTTCTCCAGCTGTTGCGTCACCAGCGACCCCAGCGCCTTCGGGCTCAGGTTCAGCTTCTTGCCGGCGACCATCGTGCCCACGGCGAACGCGAACTTCGCCTTCTTCGTGCGGCCGAGGACATATCCCGCGCCCACGGCAAGGCCCATTGCCATTCGGTTCATTGTCTGAAGTCCTGTCCTGTGCTGTGTTGCAGCCGGTCGAGGAGGTCGTCCTCGGCCCGCTCGAACTCGTCCTCGTCGATCTCGCCCGACTCAAGGCGCTCCTCGAGCCGGGCGAGTTCGCGACGGATGGCCGAGGGGTCGTAGTACTGCCGCTCCGCCTCGTCGACCACCTGCCTCAGCACCCAGAGGGAGCCGCGGGCCGGGGCCAGGGGCAGCATGAGCAGTTCTCCGAGCAGTCCCATGCCGTCACTCCCGTTACTCCGGGGGGGCGGCGGGCCCCGGGTCGACGAAGCTGTAGGGCGGCAGCGGTCCGTGCACCTTGAGGTCCAAGTGCGGCTGCGTGGACTTGAGTTCCTCGACCGCGGCGACGAAGCCGTCGGCCGCCTTGCGGCTCACCAGGAACGAGACGTTGGCGAGCCAGCCGGTGCCCTCGGGGCCCTCGGCGACCGCTTCGGCCGCCGGTTCCAGCGCGCGCCGCACCTCGACGGCGTCACTCGTCTCCCGGGCACGCACCGCCGAGGTGACCGCCTCGCCGAGCTTCAGCTTCTGCTCGTGGCTGCCGCCGCCCTGGCGCTGGTTGGCCTCCACCATGGCGCGCAGCTCCGGGTTCTCCGCGAGGACCTGGTGCAGCACGGCCTGTTCGTTGTGCGAGGCCTTCACGTTGTATTCGACCCTGCCGTCGAGTGCGCTCAGCCGCTCCGTGTAGTGGTCGGCCCGCTCCCCGAGCACGCTGATGACGGTCTCGTCATCCGGTGCGAGGCTGCCGAAGCGCATGGGGAGCACGGAGCCCGCGGCGCCCGCCTCCGACAGCACGTTCTGGTGCGCGAGCAGGTCACGCCGCTTCGGCTTGAGGTCCTCGGGGGCGTCGCTGACGATGGCGGCGAGGTCACCCTGCTTCAGGATGCGCACGGTGCACGCCGGCTTCCCGATGCCTTCCATGCCGTCCGGCAGGCCCGGGTGGGTGCCGGCGGCGATGCCGTAGACGTAGGTCGTCACTCCTTCTCCTCCTTCCGGCGAGAGGTCGTGGAACGCCGGGCACGCGGGCGCTCCTCGGTCTGGCGCTGGCCTTCCTCACGGGACTGCTTGAAGGCGTCCGATATGGTCTCGGCCGCCCCGGAGAGCGCCCCCTTGGACTTGCCCTTGGCGCCGGACTCCGTGATCTCGCCGACCAGGTCGGGCAGGCCGGGGTCCTTCTTCGGCCCGGATTCCAGGTCGAGGCGGTTGCACGCCTCGGCGAAGCGCAGGTAGGTGTCGACGCTCGCGACGACGACACGGACGTCGACCTTCAGGATCTCGATGCCGACGAGTGAGACGCGTACGAAGGCGTCGATGACGAGTCCTCGGTCGAGGATGAGCTCCACGACGTCGTACAGGCCACTGGAGCCGCCTCCGCCGCCGGACTGTTGTGCCGGGACTACGGTCATGCCGACTGTGCCTCCTTGCTTGTCTGGGCTTGCTCGGGCTGGTCTGGCTTGCTTTCCCTACTTGTTGTGCGGGTCACCTGTTGTTCGGGTCACCTGTTGTGCGGGTCCGAACGTCCGCGCTCGTAGCGGCGGACGCGGCGGTAGCCGGTGAGTTCACCGTGCGGGTCGAGCCGCACCTCGTAACTCGCGAGCAGACTCATCGTGTCGGGGACACGGGCGAGTTCGAGGACCTCGATCTCCAACAGCCAGCCTTCTTCGGTGCGTTCGAAGGACGACACCGATTCGGCTGTCATGCCGGTGAGTTCGGCGAGCTGCGTCTGGGCGGCCCGCAGAACCGCCATGGGGCCCGGCAGTTCGTCCTGCTCTTCCTTCTCTTGCTGGTCTTTCTGGTCGTTCTCGTTGTCTGTTGTCTTACGTGACGTATTGGCCATGTCCACCTCCCGATACGTGTGTCCCGACGACCCTTGGCCAAACCCGTTGGGTATTCAGGGGCGTCGGGAGGGTGGCTGGCACCACCCGGAAGCCGGGGGATGGCGGGCGTGCCCCGCGCCCGCGGGTCCGGAAGGATCGACGGCGAGCGAAGAGACAGTCGTCCGTTCCCGTTCCCGTTCCCGTGTACCCAGCACAGTCGTCGCGTCCCGGTCCGGCAACCGCCGCACCCCTCAGCGACCTCGCAGTGAGGCCTGCCATGACACACATCTCCGAGTCGCGCCCCCGCCACGCCGACCTGCCGCGCCCCTCCCGCCCCCGCCCGCGCGCCCAGGAGCCGCGGACGCTGCCCCCGATGCTCCCGGGGACCGACGAGCCGCCGGCCCCCGCGTCCGTCAGGGCGGCCTTCGCGCTCTGGCTCACCGCGGTCGCCGCCGGTGTCTTCGAGACGGTGCTCGCGCTCATCGGGGCGGCGGCCGACGGCGACGCGTCCCTCGGTGACCTCTCGGGCGGCCTCGCGCTGCGCGTGGCCGTCTACTCGGCGGTGGTGCTGGTCGCGGTGCGGATGCGGCGCGGCGGGAACGGCGCGCGCCTGGCCCTGGCGGGCGTACTCGGCGTCCTCGGCACGCTGTCCCTGCTCATCGAGCCCGTCCAGTGGCTCGCGGACGGGCATTCGCTCGGCGCCGCCTTCCGCGGCCTGGGGGCCGTGGACGTGATGTTCGGCGCGAGCCGGGCCCTGCACGTGGCGGCCGTGCTCGCGGCGGTGGCCCTGATGTTCCGCCCCTCGGCGAACGCGTGGTTCAGGGCCGCCCGGCGCACCCGCTGACCACGCCGCCGGGTCAGCGCACCACCGCCTCCTCGACCAGGAGCCGCGCCGCCGCGGCGATCGACTGGGCGTCGATGCCCGCCGCGCGCAACTGCTCCTCGGGCGACGCCGAGCCCGGCATCGTCCGTACCGCGAGCCGCACCAGGCGCGGTACGGGGGCGCCGTCGGTGAACGCGTCGAGGACCGCGTCGCCGAGGCCGCCCTCCTCGCGGTGGTCCTCGACGGTGACCAGGCAGCCGGTCTGTTCGGCCGCCTCGCGCAGGGTGCGGCGGTCGACGGGCTTGACCGAGTACAGGTCGATGACGCGCACCGGGATGCCCTCGCCCTCCAGCAGTTCGGCGGCGGACAGCGCCTCGTGGAGGGTCACCCCGGCGGCGACGAGCGTCAGCCGGTCCGCGTCACTGGAGCGCAGCACCTTGGAGCCGCCGATGGGGAACTCCTCCCCCGGGCCGTAGACGACGGGCGTGGCTCCGCGCGTCGTACGCAGGTAGCGCACGCCGTCGAGCTCGGCCATCTGGGCGATGAGCCGCCCGGTCTGATGGGCGTCGCAGGGGTACAGGACCGTGGAGCCGTGCACCGCGCGGAAGAGGGCCAGGTCCTCCAGGCCCATCTGGGAGGGGCCGTCCTCACCGATGGCGACGCCCGCGTGCGAGCCGACGAGATTGATGCCCGAGCCGCTGATCGCCGCCATCCGCACGAAGTCGTGGGCGCGGGTGAGGAACGCCGCGAACGTCGTCGCGTACGGCACCCAGCCGCGCGCCGCGAGGCCGACCGCGGTGGCGACGAGCTGCTGTTCGGCGATGTAGCACTCGAAGTACCGCTCGGGGTGTTCCTCGGCGAAGTACTCCGTGCGCGTCGAGTCGCCGACCTCGCCGTCGACGGCCACCACGTCGCCGCGCGCGCTGCCCAGCGCGGTGAGGGCCTGACCGTAGGCGTCGCGGGTGGCGATCTCCTCGCCCACGTCGTGACGGGGCAGTTCGAGGTGGCCGCTGCGGGTCGTGTGCATGATCCGCGCGGCGGCCGGCTTGCGCACCTGCACGCGCACGTCGCGTACGCCGCCCAGCTCCTCGATGGCCTCGTCGGCGTCCGGCAGCGGTTTGCCGTGCTTGCCCTCCTGGTCCTCGACGGCGGCCACACCCTTGCCCTTGCGGGTGCGGGCGAGGATCACGGTCGGCTGCCCGGCGGTGGAGGCCGCCTCTTGGTAGGCGTGGTCGATGGCGTCGACGTCGTGGCCGTCGATCTCGATGACGTGCCAGTCGAAGGCCTTGAAGCGGTCCGCGTAGGCCTTGAGGTTCCACCCGTGGCGGGTCGGGCCGCGCTGGCCGAGGCGGTTGACGTCGACGACGGCGGTCAGGTTGTCGAGGCGCTCGTACCCGGCGTGTTCGGCCGCCTCCCAGATGGAGCCCTCGGCCAGCTCGCTGTCGCCGCACATCACCCAGACGCGGTAGGGGATCTGTTCGAGCCGTTTGCCGGAGAGGGCCATGCCGACGGCGACGGGCAGGCCCTGCCCGAGCGAACCCGTGGCGACCTCGACCCAGGGCAGGGCGCGGGGCGTCGGGTGTCCCTGGAGGCGGCTGCCCTCCTTGCGGAAGGTCAGCAGTTCGTCGTCGGTGAGGGCGCCGGCCGCCTTGTACGCCGCGTAGAGCAGCGGTGAGGCGTGGCCCTTGGAGAGGATGAAGCGGTCGTTGCCCGGGTGGTCGGGGCGGTCGAAGTCGTAGCGGAGGTGACCGCCGAGCAGCACCGCCATCAGGTCGGCCGCGGACATCGAGGAGGTGGGGTGCCCGGAGCCGACGGCCGCCGCCGCGCGGACCGAGTCGACGCGCAGCTGTTGGCCGAGGGCGGCGAGTTCGTGGCTGTCCCGTGCGCTGCTGCCCTGTGCGCTGTTGTTCGGTGCGCTGCTGGTCATGGGGGGTCTCCTTGGTGTGCGGCGGCCTCCTGGGCGCGGAGGTACGGCGTCCAGGAGCCAGTCTGCGGGGGCGCTCACACGCTCGCCCGGCGTGCCGCCCAGGTGGTGGCCTCGGGCCGGGTGACGGCTCCGCCGACGGGGTGGCCAAGGCCGGAACCTCCCGCGTGCCCGGCCCGGCGGGCACCAAACTCCGGGGCGCGGGGGCGCGGGGCGCCCGGGGCACGGGGTGACGGGCGTACGGGCCCACGCGCGGGGGCCCCGAAATCCGAGGCCCGGCACCCTCCGGACGCCGTTTGTCACCACCCCTCGGGGTTACCCGAAGCTGTATCCGACCAGCTACTCCCCGTCGCACCGGAGGCACCTTCCCGTGCCCTCGGCAGCCGCGCCCTGCGCGCCGTCAACGATGACCGTGGACCCGTCACCGCGAACCGCGAACCGAGGAAGTCCAGATGAAGGACGCAGTCTCCATCGAACGCCCCGCCGTCTCCGCGTACACGGTGCCCGCGGACGCCCCCGAGGCGGACGGCACCTTCGCCTGGGACACGACGACGGTCGTCATCGCCGAGATCACCGCGGGCGGCGCGACGGGCACCGGCTGGACCTACGCGCCCGCCTCCGTCGCCGCCCTGGTCGACGAGTTGCTGACCCCGGTCATCATGGGGCGCGACGCCCTCGACGTGCCCGCCGCGCACGAGGCGATGACGAAGGCGGTCCGCAACACCGGCCGCTCCGGCGCCGCCGGCTGCGCCATCTCGGCGGTCGACATCGCCCTGTGGGATCTGAAGGCCCGCCTCCTCGAACTCCCTCTCGTACGCCTCCTCGGGGCGGCCCGCGACGAGGTGCCCGTCTACGGCAGCGGCGGCTTCACGACGTATCACGACACGCATCTGGCGGCACAGCTCAACGGCTGGGTGCACGGTCAGCGCATTCCGCGCGTCAAGATCAAGATCGGGGAGCGGTGGGGCCGGGCGGCGGCGCGTGACGTGTCGCGGGTCCGTACCGCACGCGAAGTCATCGGCCCCCAGGCCGAGTTGTACGTCGACGCGAACGGCGGCTACACGCGCAAGCAGGCGGTCCGGGTGGGCAGAGTGCTCGCCGAGCACGGCGTGGGCTGGTTCCAGGAGCCGGTCTCCTCGGACGACCTGCGGGGGCTCGCGCAGGTCAGGGACGCGCTGGTGTGCGACGTGACGGCGGGCGCGTACGGCTATGACCTGCCCTACTTCGCGCGCATGATCCCCTCTGTGGACTGCCTCCAGGTCGACGCGACGCGCTGCGGCGGCCTCACGGAGTGGTTGCGCGCGGCGGCCCTCGCCCAGGCGCACGGCCTGGAGGTCTCGGCGCACTGCGCGCCGCACGCGCACGCCGCGGTCGCCGCGTGCGTGCCCAATCTGCGGCACATCGAGTGGTTCCACGACCATGTGCGGATCGAGTCGATGTTCTTCGACGGGGCGCTGGACCCGACCGGTGGTGTGGTCCGCCCCGAGGGAGGTGTCGGGCTCGGCCTGGAGCTGCGCACGGACGAGGTGGAGGAGTTCCGTGTGGTGTGAGAATTACCCTCGCGCGGGAGCCGTACGCGCTGGCAGGCTCCCTGCATGGAGACCGTGGAAGCACTGCTCATCGGGGGCCGGTCCGGAGCCGGCAAGTCATCGGTCGGCCTGGAGGTCGCCGCTCGGCTTCGGGCGGCGGACGTCGGCCACGCCCTGATCGAGGGCGACCTCCTGGACGCGGTGCACCCCGCGCCGCCGGACGACCCGCACCGCTCGTCGATCACGCGGCGCAACCTCGCGGCGCTCTGGACCACGTACGCGGAACTCGGCTGCCGCCGACTGGTCTACACGAACACCGCGAGCGTGCTCGCCGACGAGGAGTCGCTGTTCACGCGCGCGCTGCACGGGCCGCGCCTCATCCGCGTCCTCCTGACCGCGACGGACGCCACGGCCGAGCAGCGGCTGCGCGGACGCGAACGCGGCTCCGAACTCGCCCGGCAGCTGCGCCGCAGCGCGTTCATGGCCCGCCACCTGGACACCCACGCGGCCCCCGCCACCCACCGTGTCGCCACCGACGGCCGGGACGTCGCGGCCATCGCGGCGGAGGTGGTGGCGACGACCGGCTGGTTGCCTGACTAACTGCCCGACTGGCCGCCTGACCAGGTGAGGGGCCATCAGGCCGCGCCCGCTCCTCCTCGCCTGCGTCAGTGTTCCCGGTGCTCCCCGCGCTCCCCCTCACCCCCGCGAGGGGCGGGCACGCGAGGGGCAGCCGCAGGCGGGGCGGCAGGGGCGGTGGGCGCGGCAGGCGCCGTGGGCGGCATCGGCGGGGCCGCGGGGGCAGGCGGCACGTCGGCCGCAGGGGCCGCAGGGGCCGCAGGGGCCGCAGGGGCCGCAGGGGCCGCAGGGGCCGTGTACCGGTCGGCGGCGCCGGAACGCCCCGCCCGCGGACGGGCCGCGTTGCGCAGCAGCAACGCCGCGGTGCCGAGCAGCGCGGCCACGATCAGGGCCGCCGCCCAGTCCGGCAGGACGAGGTCGAGGGCCAGTCCGGCGGCCAGCGCGACGGCGGCGCCCGCGTAGAGCGCGGTGGCGCCCAACGCGGCGTAGAGCGTGGCCTTGCGCCGCTGCTTCTTGGTCTGCTCGCGGAACTCCTCGCGCAGTTCGGCACGGATCGCGCGGACCAGCTCGTCGGTCAGGGCCTTGTCGAACGGCTGCTTGTCGAGGCCGGTCACAGGTTTCTCGGGACCAGTCATGGCGGCCGGGTACCCGAGGGCACCGGCCGGTAACGGGCCCGGCCGCCGCGAGGGCGGGGCTTTGTGACACAGCACACACCTTGGCGAGTTCGCCACTTGGGTAGGCGGCGCGTGATCGCCCGGGTTCGCGCCCGGGAAGCACCACCAGATACACGGAGGTATCCATGTCCTCGAAGCGACGCCGCAAGAAGAAGGCCCGCCGCAAGAACGGCGCGAACCACGGCCGCCGTCCCCAGTCCTGAACGGCGGGCGCGCGAACGGCCGGAGGGCGGCACCGCACGGTGCCGCCCTCCACCACGCTTGCCGCACCGCCGAGTTGGGGCGACCTCCTCGTCGGAGGCGGTGGCGAGGGGGCGGGCAATCATGAAATCGTTGCGGAGCCGTTGGCCGGTCACAGAGGTGAGGGCGTTGCCAATCATGGAGATCCTGGGAACCACGCTGCGCGTGTGCGTCGAGGACCTGGAGTCCTCGGTCGCGTTCTACGAGCGCCTCGCGGGCGGCAAGGCGATGCGCTTCGAACGCGGTGGCGTGTCCGTGGCCGCGGTCGGCTGCTTCCTGCTGATGAGCGGCCCGGAAGAGGAACTGGAAGTGCTCCGCAAGGTCACGGCGACCATCGCGGTGCGGGACGTCGACGAGGCGTACGCCGTGCTCAACGCCTCCGGTGCCCGGGTCATCGCGGGCCCCGTCCCGACGCCCGCCGGGCGCAATCTCATCGCGATGCACCCGGACGGCTCCGTCTTCGAGTACGTGGACCGCCGCGCCGTCACGGAGTGACGGCGGTGATCGCCCAGCGTTCATGGTCGCGCCAGGCACCGTCGATGTGGAGGAAGTCCGGGGAGAAACCCTCCAGCCGGAACCCGTGGCGGCGCACCAGGGCGATGGAGGCGGCGTTGCCCGGCTGGATGTTCGCCTCCAGGCGGTGCAGCCGCAGTTCCCCGAAGGCGTACCCCATGACGAGGCCGAGCCCCTCGCTCAGCAGTCCGCGGCCCGCCGCGTGGGCGAAGGCCCCGTAACCGAGCGCCCCGCAGCGGAAGGCGCCGTGGACGATGTTGTTGATGTTGATGAATCCCGCGAGGGCACCGCTGTCCCGCTCACAGACGAGGAAACCGGCCTTGGCGGGGTCCTCAAGAAGCGACGCGGCATAGGTCCGGTACGCGTCGTCCGTGGTCGGCGGGAAGAGCCAGGGGCGGTGCAGTTCCTGGCTCTCGCGGGCGCGGGCGGTGAACTCGGCCCCGTCCGCGAGGCTGAAGTGGCGTATGCCTACGCGGGGGCCTTCGGCAAGATGGCGGCGGGTGTGGTCACAGGTGTGCGGATCGGGCATCGGGCCACGTTATCGCCACCGTCGTCACCGGTGACGTCCGTGGCGGACCACGGGCAGGTCGAGGACGCCGGTGTCCTGGGGGGCGCTGGTCACCGTGACCGGCTTGACGCCCTTGTTGCCGAGGTACGCGCCGTCGCTCGCCGCCACCACGAACCGCAGCCGGTGGCCTTTGTCGTAGCGGTGCACGATGCCCGGCAGCGACACGGTGAACGGCTTCGTCACGTCGGGCACCCGCACGGGCGAGACGAGCCGGTGGACGAGGGTCTTCTTGCCGTCGGGCGCCACGTCGTAGAGCTTGGCGAAGAGGACCAGCTTGTCGGCGGCGTCACCCGAGTGCTGCACCCGCTCGGTCCGCGGTGAGAACACCTTCAGCGTGGCCCTGGGGGCGCCGACGACGTCCATCGCCTCGGTGAGGGGCTCGGTCGTCCAGTCCAGGTAGGTGCCCTTGGTGTCGTACGGGGCGGGGTCGGGCAGCCCGATCAGCCCGGCGAGGGAGGACTCCGAATGGCTCGTCGGCACCAGCCGATTGCGGTACTCGCGGCTGCCGCGCGCCACCTCGGCGCGGCTGTCGACGAGCTTGCCGTCGCCGGACAGATACAGGGTGCGGTTGCGCGGGGGCACCTGGGAGGCGGTGGCGTAGGTGCGGTCCGGGTCGCCGATCCAGTCGCGGTGGTAGGCGAAGGCGGGGCCGGTGGTGACGCCCTGCTTCTTGTGGAGGTAGCGGTCGAACCAGGCGAGGATGCGCCTGCCGACGTAGGAGGTCTCCAAGTTCCCCTCGTCCAGGTTCAGTTCGCCCGACGCGGCGTCCCGCACGCCGCCGCTGTGGCCCCAGGACTGCCAGATCATCTTCGCCGGGGTGCCCTGCGCCGTGAGCGTGCGGTACGTCGCCTCGGCCTCGTTGAGGTTGAAGAGGGTGTCGGCCTGGCCCTGCACGAGGAGCGTGGGCGCCTTCACCTTGTGCAGGTACGAGACCGGGGAGACGCCGCGCGCGTACTCCTGGAGGGCCTTCGTCCTGTCCGCCGGGTAACGGCCGGAGTTGAGCGTGCGGATCGTCTCGCAAACCTTGGTGACGAAGTGCAGGCAGCCGAGACGGTTGACGCGGGACGGATCGAGGTTCGGGACGAGCAGCGGCTGGCCCTCGCCGATGAGGTAGAAGCCGTTCATCCACTGCCACTTGGCGGCGCCGGGGACGGAGCGGTCGGCGGCGTTGTTCGGATCGAGGGAGTAGGCCAGGTCGTGCCAGGTGATCATCGGGACGAGGGCGTCGACCCGGTGGTCCACGGCGGCGGTCGCGAGCTGGACGGCGCCGCCGTACGAGCCGCCGATCATGCCGACCCGCGGGTCGCCCGCGCCGTCGGCGGTGACGTAGTCCGCCTTGGTGCCGTCGTCGGCGGCGCGCTCACCGGCGAGGAAGTCGACCAGCCCGGAGGCGGCCTTGCCGTCGATGCCCGGCTCGTCGAGGGAGATCAGACAGCCGGACCTGCCGAAGCCGAGGCCGGAGTAGACCAGAGCGACGTAACCGCGCTCGGCGAACGCCTTGCCGACCGCGGCGGTCGAGCCGTCGGACTTGCTGCCGCCGAAGCCGTTGGTGGAGAGCACCGCGGGGGCGGGGTGCGCGGCGTCCACCCCGGCGGGCCGGTACAGGTCGGCGTCGACGGTGCAGTTCCTGCCGCCCGCCGGGACGGTGAACTTCAGCTCGGTGACGGTGTACTGCCCCGCCGCGCCGGCCGGGGCGGGCGCGGCGACGGCGAGCGGCGCGGCGAGCGCCGCCGCTGCGGCGAGGGTCAGGGCACGGCGACGGGACAAGGGGACCTCCACGCTGAGGACTTCCGGCAGCTGACGGCCAGAGCCCGGCGGCGCCTGGGCAGCTGGTACCGGCCTGACGTCTACTGACCGGTACTACCGGCCCCGCTCATGTTGTGACACGTGTCAGAGCGAGGTCAACGACCGTGACGGACGTTTCTTGCGGAGCGTCCCCGCGGAGCACACGCGTCAGGCCAGCGCCGGGACGTCCAGCGTCAAGGTCCCCGCGTCCGCGTCCAGTTCGCCCGCCACGCCGAACGGCACCGTCAGCGCCCCGTCGCAGTGCCCGAACCCGAACTCCTCGACCACGGGCACCCCGAGGCCGCCGAGCCGGTCGGCGAAGAGGCGGCGCACCATGTCGTACGGCGTGCACTGCTCCCAGGAGCCGAGGGCGATCCCCGCGACCCCGTCCAGCCAGCCGACGCGCAGCAGCTGGGTGAGGATGCGGTCCAGGCGGTAGGCCTCCTCGCCGATGTCCTCCAGGAGCAGCAGCCCGCCGCGCGCGCCGGGCCGCGCTTCCGGTGTGCCGAGTCCGGCGGCGAGCAGCGACACGCAGCCGCCGAGCGTGACGCCGCGAGCCCGGCCGCCCACCAGGGGCGTGGCGCGCGGGGGCGCGGTGATCACCCGTACCTCCTCCGGGGTGAACAGGGTGGCCCGCAGGTGGTTCTGGGCGTCCGCGTTCTTGAGGAAGTCGGCCGCGGCGGTCATGGGGCCGTGCAGCGTGGCGAGGCCGAGCCGCGTGGCGAACGCCTCGTGCAGCGCGGTGATGTCGCTGTAGCCGAGGAACACCTTGGGCCCGGCCGCCCGCATGGCCGCCCAGTCGAGGAGGTCCGCCATGCGCTGGGCGCCGTACCCGCCGCGGGCGCAGAACACGGCGGCCACGGACGGGTCGCACCAGGCCCGCTCCAGGTCGCGGGCGCGGTCGGCGTCCGTTCCCGCGAGGTAGTCGAACTCCCGGTGGCGGTCCCGTACATGGGGCATGACGAGCGGGTCGAGGTCCCAGCCGCGCAGGATGTCGAGGCCCGCCGCCAGACGTTCCTCCGGGACGGGACCGCTCGGCGCGACGACGGCGACGCGCGCGCCGGGGGTCAGGCGCGCGGGCCGTGCGAGGGGTTTCACTTGCCGAGCTCCAGGGTCGGCGGGGGCCCGGCGAGGTCGAGGCGGAACACCTGCGCGTAGAGGGAGAGTTCGGCCTCCAGGGCGCGGACCATCGTGTCGGCGCGGCGGAAGCCGTGCCCCTCCCCCTCGAAGGCGATGTAGGCGTGCGGGATGCCGCGCCCGGCCATCTCGGCGAGGAACCGTTCGGACTGGGCGGGCGGACAGATGACGTCGTCGAGCCCCTGGAGGAGCAGGAAGGGCGCGGTGACGCGCTCGGCGTGCCGCAGCGGCGACCGCTCCGCGTACCGCCCCGGCACCTCGTCGCACGGCCCGAGGAGGGATTCCAGGTACCGCGATT
This sequence comes from Streptomyces huasconensis, assembly GCF_021028635.1. Classification (NCBI taxonomy): domain Bacteria; kingdom Bacillati; phylum Actinomycetota; class Actinomycetes; order Kitasatosporales; family Streptomycetaceae; genus Streptomyces; species Streptomyces huasconensis. The sequence continues at coordinate 7,085,189 of NZ_CP086119.1, read as the reverse complement.
CCAGGTCGTGGGTCTCGCCCGCGAACGCCGTGGGGTCGAGCACCGGATAGATGAGGGTCCCGCAGGCGTAGACGTCGGTGGTGGCCAGCGACACGGCCGCGGTCCAGCCGCCCGCGCTGCCGCCGCGGATCGCGAGGCGGTCGCGGTCGGCGGTGCCCTCGTCGGCCAGGGCCAGGGCGACGGCGGCGCAGTCCTCGACGTCCACGATGCCCCACTGCTCGCGCAGCCGTTCGCGGTAGGCGCGTCCGTACCCGGTGGAGCCGCCGTAGTTGACCTCGGCGACGCCGATGCCGCGCGAGGTGAAGTAGGCGATGGCCAGGTCCAGGACGAGGGGTGCGCGGCCGGTGGGGCCGCCGTGCGCCCACACCACGTAGGGCGGCAGTTCGTCATCGGGTGCGACGTGGCCGGGGTGGTGCGGCGGGTAGATGTGGGCGTGGACGGTGCGTCCCGCGGGGCCGGCGAAGGCGCGGATCTGAGGTTCGGGGTAGTACGTGGGGTCCACCGGGTCGCCGTGGGCGGCGCCGACGACGCGGGCGTGGCCGGTGCCGGTGTCCAGTTCCACGACCTCGGGCGCGCTGCGCGGGCTGGCGGCGACGCCGAGCACGCGGGGGCCGTGCGCGGCGACGGTGGAGGCCCACTCCGTCCAGGGGCCCGCCGCGTCGACGACTTCACCGGTCTCGGGGTCGAGTATGCCGAGCGCGGTGGCGCCCGTGCCGTGCACGACGGCGATGAGCCCGCTGTCCAGCGGCGCGAACCAGGTGAGGCCGGTCTGCCACAGGGGTCCGGCGAACTCCTCCTCGCGGGGGCAGAGCGCGCGCACGCCGCACGGGTCGTCGGCGCTCGCGCGGTAGAGGTTCCACCAGCCGGTGCGGTCACTGGAGAACAGCAGGCGCCCGTCCGGCGCCCACTCGACCTGTGCGATGGACTCCTCGGGGCCGCCGGCGAAGACGCGGGCCGCGCCGAAGGTGCCGTCGTCCCGCACGTCGGCGAGGACCAGGTCCGTGCCGTCCCACGGCATGCGGGGGTGGTCCCAGCCGATCCAGGCGGCGCGGGCGCCGTCCGGCGACAGGCGCGGTCCGGTGACGAACCGGTGGGCGCCGTCGGACAGTTCGCGCACCGCGCCGCGGTCCTCGGCCGCCGAGCCGTCGAGCGGCACCGCGGCGATGACGCGGCGCACGTCGGTGGGCTCGGGTCCGGTGAACTCCTCCAGGACGCACCACACTTCGCCCCGGTCGGGGCGGAGCAGCGGTTCGGCCCAGCGCAGGCCGCCGCCGATCTCACCGGCCGGCGTCAGCGGGCGGGGCGCGGCGGCGTCCGGGGCGTCGGGCTCGTACGCGTACAGGCGCTGGTCGGCGAAGTTCGCGAAGACGAGCAGCGGTCCCTCGGGGCGGTCCGCCCCGGCCCAGGGGCGGCCGCCGTACTCGACGACGCGGCTGCGCACGTTCCACGGCGGGGGCAGCACCGAGCGCTCCTCGCCGTCGGGGAGGCGGCGCACCAGGGCGCGGCGGCCGCCCTCGGTGGGGCGCGGTTCGGTCCACCACGCCTCGCCGCCGACGAAGCCCACGTGCCCCGGCGCGCCGTCGTGGGCGGCGGCCAGCTCGGCGTCGATCGGCGACGGCCATGATCCGTACGCCCGGGTCTGCATCATGTCCTTTACTTCCCCCATTTTTCTCAGGCCGTGCGCAGAAAGCGGTCGAGGACACGGACGCCGAAGTGCAGCGCGTCGACGGGGACGCGTTCGTCGACTCCGTGGAAGAGCGCCTGGTAGTCGAAGCCCTCCGGAGTTCTCAGCGGCGAGAAGCCGTAGCCGGTGATGCCGAGCCGCGAGAACTGCTTCGCGTCCGTCCCGCCCGACATGCAGTAGGGCACGACGTGCCCCTCGGGCGCGAACTCCTCGACGGCCGCCCGCATCTTCGCGTACGTCGGCGAGTCGACCGGCGCCTGGAGCGCCACCTCGCGGTGGTGGAACTCCCAGTCCACGTCAGGGCCGGTGAGCAGGTCAAGCGTGTGGCGGAACTCTTCCTCGCCGCCGGGCAGAAAGCGGCCGTCCACGTAGGCCACGGCTTCCCCGGGGACCACATTGACCTTGTAACCCGACTGGAGCATCGTCGGGTTGGCGCTGTTGCGGACGGTCGGCTCGACGAGCGCGGCGGTCGCGCCGAGCTTCTCCAGGAAGGCGTCGACGTCGAAGCCGGGTGCCTCGGGGTCGCTCTCCAGGCCGTAGAGCGCGGCCAGTTCGACGAGCGAGGCGCGCACGGTGGGGGTGAGCCGGACCGGCCAGCGGTGCTCGCCGATGCGGGCGACGGCGGCGGCCAGTCTGCTCACGGCGTTGGCGCGGTTCACCTTGGAGCCGTGGCCCGCCTTGCCGCGCGCGGTCAGCTTGAGCCAGCCGGTGCCGCGCTCGCCCGCCGCGATCGGGTACAGCTGGTTGCCGCGCCCGTCGTGGAAGGTGAAGGCGCCCGACTCGCTGACGCCTTCCGTGCAGCCCTCGAAGAGCGGGGCGTGCCGGTCGGCGAGGAACCCGGAGCCGTCGGCGGCGCTGGCCTCCTCGTCGGCGGTGAAGGCGATGACGATGTCCCGCCGGGGCCGCACCCCGGCCCGCGCCCACCCGCGGACGACCGCCAGGATCATGGCGTCCATGTTCTTCATGTCGATCGCGCCGCGGCCCCAGACGACGCCGTCGCGGATCTCCCCGGAGAACGGGTCCACGCTCCAGTCGGCCGCCTCGGCGGGCACGACGTCGAGGTGGCCGTGGACCAGCAGCGCGTCGGCGCCGGGGTCGGTGCCCTCGACGCGGGCGACGACGTTGGTGCGGCCCGGGGCGCGTTCCAGGAGGGTGGGGGTGAGGCCGGCGTCGGCGAGGCGTTCGGCGGCGTACTCGGCGGCGGGCCGCTCCCGGCAGTCGCCGCCGCCGCGGTTGGTGGTGTCGATGCGGATCAGCTCGGAGGTGAAGGCCACGACCTCGTCGAGCGCCCGCGCGTCCACCTGGTCGTGGTCGGTGTGGTCGGTGGGTTCCCCGGGCTCCTGCTGCTGGTCAGCCATACTGCTCCTCCACGGCGGCGGAGGCGATCGTCGTAACCGCCTTGAAGGTACGAATCCCCTGGTACATCGTCCCGCTGTCGTACGCGACCTTGCGCTCCCCCGTACGGCGCACCCCGGGGACGACGGTCGAGGCCATCGCCAGGTGCTCGGCGTCGAACTCGACCTCCACGGTGAACGGCCCGCCGGTCACCGGTTCGTGCCGCACGGCGAGCGCGGCGGCGTCCTTCGCGGCGGCCCGGATGTCGGCGGCGGTGCGGGCGGGGGTGCGGCAGACGGCGGCGTAGCGCGACACGTGGTCCTTGACGGCGACCTTCAGGGCGCCGGGGGCGTAGCCGAGGGCGTCCTCGCAGGCCAGGTCGTCGCCGGTGACGAGCACCACGGGGACGCCGTACTCGGCGACGACGTGTGCGTTGAGCAGGCCTTCGCTGGCGCGTACGCCGTCGAGCCAGACGCCGGTGATCTGGTTGGCGAGGTAGGTGTGCGCGAGGACGCCTTCCATGCCGGCGCCCGCGTGGTAGCCGAGGAAGGCGACGCCGTCCACGTCGCCGTGCTGCACGCCCTCGACCATGGAGAGCGCCTTGTGCCGCCCGGTGAGCATCTGGGCCCGCTCGTCGAGCTGCTCCAGGAGGAGGTTGCGCATGGTCCAGTGCGCTTCGTTGACGAGCACCTCGTCGGCGCCGCCGTCGAAGAAGCCGAGCACGGCGGCGTTCACGTCCGAGGTGAACATCGCCCGGCACCGCTCCCATTGCGCGGTGCCCGGCAGCACGTCGGCCGGCCAGGTCACTCCGGTCGCGCCCTCCATGTCGGCGCTGATGAGGATCTTCAACAGTCCCTCTCTTCTTCCCGGCCCGGGAGGTGGAAGCTGCCGGTCGAACACCAACCCTAACCAGGGCCTCCCGCGGGCCCGCGGCACAGACGCGAAGGCAGTCGCCGGCCGTGCGTTTCCGTGGCCAGATCCTTTCAGGCCCTGGCCATCCGGCCACTCGTTGCCGCCGGGGGCGGCCCCGCAGGATCGGGGCATGAAGGTTCTCTGGATTTTCGCCCACCCGGAACAGCGCTCCCTGAACGGCTCCCTGATGGCCGAGGGCCTGCGCACCCTGGACGCGCTCGGGCACGAGCACCGCGTCTCCGACCTGTACGCCATGGGCTGGAAGGCCACCGTGGACGCCGACGACTTCGGGGGCTCCTCGCGCGGGCGTCTCTTCGTGGGGGCGGCACAGGAACGCGCCCACGCCTCGGGGGCGTTGCGCGCGGACATCGTCGGGGAGCAGGAGAAGACCGCCTGGGCGGACGCGCTCGTCTTCCACTTCCCGCTCTGGTGGTTCGGCCCGCCGGCGATCCTCAAGGGCTGGTTCGACCGCGTCCTGGTCCAGGGCTTCGGCTTCGGTCTGGCGGGGCCCGACGGCCGCACGCCGCGGTACGGCGACGGCGGCCTGGCCGGGAAGCGCGCGCTGATCGTCACGTCGGTCGGCGCCCGGGAGTCCGGCTTCGGGCCGCGCGGCATCCACGGGCACCTGGAGGAGGTGCTGTTCCCGCTGCTGCACGGGACGTTCTGGTACACCGGCATGGCCGCCCTGCCGCCGTTCGCGGTCTACGGCGCGGACCGGCTGACGGCGGCGGGCCACGCCCGCGCCACGGAGGGCCTGCGCGAGCGCCTGCGGACGCTGCCCACCGCGCGGCCGCTGCCCTACCGCCACGAGCACGGCGGTGCGTACGACGAGGATCTGGTGCTGCGGCCCGGGTTCGCGCCGGGGCGGTCGGGGGTCGGCGTCCACCGTTGAGGACGGCGTCGCAGGCCCGCGGGTGCCGCCGGGACGGCTACTCCAGGGCGTCCCGCTGCGGGAGGTCCCGCGCGCCGAGGCGCAGGTGCTCGATGTGGTAGACGGCCTCGTCCAGGAGCTGGGCCACGTGGTTGTCGTAGAGGCTGTAGACGATGCGGCGGCCCTGCCGGGAGCCGGTGACGAGGCCGAGGGCGCGCAGCAGGCGCAACTGGTGGGAGACCGCGGACTGTTCCATGCCGACGGCCTCGGCGAGGGCGCCGACGCCGCACGGTCCCTGGCGCAGCTTGGTGAGGATCATCAGCCGGGACGGCGTGGCGAGCGCTTGCAGGGTGGCGGCGATCGTGGCGGCGGAGTCCGCGTCCAGGTGCGCGGCAGGGGTGATCTCGCTGTCGACTCCGTGTCCCATGCGGCAATCCTACTCGTCGTATATTTGAAGAGGTCTTCATGTATTCGGCTATGGTGGACGGACCGTCCCCCGAAGCGTCCCCGAACACGAGGTGTGCCCTCCATGTCCTCCGCCCTGGTGGGCGACCGGCCGAGCCCGGGCTCCGCAACCGCCGCTCCCGCACCGGCGCGCCGCACGCGGCTGACCACCCTGCCCGAGGTCCGCTGGGCCGCGCTCGCCACGGCCGCCTTCCTGCTCGGGTTCCCGCTGGACCTCGCCGGGGCGCCCGCCTGGACGTGGGGCCCCCTCTACGCCCTGTGTTACGCGGCCGGCGGCTGGGAGCCGGGCGTGGCGGGGCTGCGGGCGCTGCGGGAGCGGAGCCTTGACGTCGACCTGCTGATGGTGGTGGCGGCGCTGGGCGCGGCGGCCATCGGGCAGTTCCTCGACGGCGGCCTGCTCATCGTCATCTTCGCGGTGTCCGGCGCGTTGGAGGCGCTCGCGACGCGGCGCACGGCGGACTCCGTGCGCGGCCTGCTGGATCTCGCGCCCGCGATGGCGCTGCGGATCGACGCGGACGGCGGCGAGGAGCGGGTGGCGGCGGCCGCGCTGCGGATCGGCGACACCGTGCTCGTACGGCCCGGCGAGCGGCTGCCCGCCGACGGCACCGTGCTCGACGGCAGCGGCGAGGTCGACCAGGCCACCATCACCGGGGAGCCCCTGCCGGTGGCGAAGGAGGCGGGCGACGAGGTGTTCGCGGGCACCCTCAACGGCACGGGCGCGCTGCGCGTACGCGTCGGCCGGGACCCCGCGGACTCCGTCATCGCCCGCATCGTGGCGATGGTGGAGGAGGCGAGCGGGACCAAGGCGCCCACGCAGCTGTTCATCGAGAAGGTCGAGCAGCGGTACTCGGTGGGCGTGGTGGTGGCCACCCTCGCGCTCTTCACGGTGCCGCTCGCCTTCGGCGCCGCGTTGACCGAGACGCTGCTGAGGGCCATGACCTTCATGATCGTGGCCTCGCCGTGCGCGGTGGTGCTCGCGACGATGCCGCCGCTGCTCTCGGCGATCGCCAACGCGGGGCGGCACGGCGTGCTCGTGAAGTCGGCGGTGGTGATGGAGCGGCTGGGCGCGGTGACCAAGGTCGCCCTGGACAAGACGGGCACGCTCACCGAGGGCGCGCCCCGCCTCACCGGCATCCGGACGCTGCCGGGTTCGGACCTCACCGAGGACGAGGTGCTGGCGCTGGCCGCGGCCGCCGAGCACCCGAGCGAACACCCGTTGGCGCGCGCCGTGGTCGGCGCCGCCCGCGAGCGCGGTCTCGCCCTGGCGGACGCGGGGGACTTCGCCGCCGCCCCGGGGCACGGCGTCCGCGCGGTCGTCGCGGGCCGCACCGTCCGGGTCGGCAGCCCGGACCGGCTCCTCGCCGCCGACGAGGCTTCTCGTACGTCGGTCATGGCGGTGGAGGCGATGACGCGGGCCGCGGCGGACCACGACGCCCGCACGGCCGTCCTGGTGGTGGTCGACGGCGTCCCCGCGGCCCTGCTGCGCCTCGCCGACCTGCCGCGCACGGGGGCCGCCGAGGCGGTCGCGGGCCTGCGTGAACTGACCGGCTCCTCCCCGGTGCTGCTGACCGGCGACACCGCCGACGCCGCGGCGCGCCTCGCGCGGGAGACGGGCATCGAGGACGTCCGGGCGGGGCTGCTGCCCCAGGACAAGGTGGCGGCCGTGCGGGAGTGGGAGAAGCGGGGCGAGCGGGTCCTGGTCGTCGGGGACGGCGTGAACGACGCGCCCGCGCTCGCCGCCGCGCACACCGGTGTCGCGATGGGCGGGACGGGCTCCGACCTGGCTCTGGAGACCGCCGACGCGGTGGTGGTGCGGGACGAACTCGCGGCGGTGCCCGCCGTCGTGGCACTCTCCCGGCGCGCCCGGCGCGTGGTGGTGCAGAACCTCGTCATCGCCTCCGTGTGCATCGGCGCGCTGGTGATCTGGGACCTGGCGGGCCATTTGCCGCTGCCGCTGGGGGTGGCGGGGCATGAGGGGTCCACGGTGCTGGTGGGCCTCAACGGCTTGCGGCTGCTGCGGGGTTCGGCCTGGCGGCAGGGTGGTGCCGCGGCCGGGCGACGCGGCTGACTCCCCGGAGCCGACGGGCGGGGCGCGCCGCCCCCCGTCACGTCCGGCCCTCCGGGTGGGCTCCGCCGTCCGGCGTGGCGTCGGCGGGGCGGCGGCACCGCCCGCAGACTCCGCTGAGTTCGAGGGTGTGCTCCAGTTCCGCGTAGCCGGTGCTCTCGGCGAGGCGCGCGGCCCACGCCTCGACGTCGTGCGCGTCGACCGGCCGGCTGCGGCCGCAGCGGCGGCAGATGAGGTAGTGGCGGTGCTCGTCGGTGGGGCGCCGCAGGTAGAGCCGCTCGCCGGATTCGTCCCGTACGACGTCGACGAGTCCGGCGCGGTCGAGTTCCCGCAGCGCGCGGTAGACGGTGGTGAGCCCGACCCCGCTGCCGAGCCCGGCGAGCAGGGCGTGCAGTTCCTGGGCGGAGACGAACTCCCGGCACCGGCCCAGCGTTTCGAGCACCGCGGCGCGCTGCGGGGTCCTGCGCACGCCGGTCACCGCTCGCCCGCCTGCCGCCCGGGGGCGGCCTCCTCGCGCTCCCTGCGGCTCGGTGGCCCCCGCGCTCACGGCACCCCCTCCCCCGCCGTCACCGTCGCGCGCGAGGCGCCCCCCGGGCCGGCGCCCCGAAAGCTGAGCGTCCGGTAGACCGAGACGCCGCCCGCCAGCTCTGCGCACGCCTGCGAGGCCGCCGTCACCCGGCGGGTGTACGCGGGGTCGGTGGCGTCGAGCAGGACGCCGAGAGTCGTGCCGCTGTGCCCGACCGCCACGCCGAGGCCGCCGACCTCGCGGCAGATGGCCCGCATCGGCTCCAACAGCCTCTTGTGGCGCAGGCGTTGGTTCATCAGGGCGCTGCGGGTGGCGACGCGGCCGACCTCCGCGAGGTCCCGCGCGCGCACCGCGTCGGTGAGCCGAGCGAGCAGGGCGGCGTACGTCCCGCGGTCCGCGGCGGTGAACGGCTTGGGGATGCGGTTGAAGTCCACGGTGTCGACCGAGCCGCCCTCGTCGACGCCGACCACGGCCATGGCGGGCAGTGACCCGAGGACCGCGCGCAGCCGCACGCTGCGGTGGTGGAAGGCGACGATCGCGGGGTAGAGCACGCCGTCGGTGGGTTCGATGCGGGACAGGAGCCGTTCGATGCGGGCGGGGGGCATGGGGACGCCGAGGGCCCGGCCGACGGCCCGTGCGGTGGCGACCAGATCGGCGGAGGAGCTGGCGAGCCCCTTGCCCTCGGGGATGACGCTGCTGACGGTGAGGGTCCCGCCGCGCGCGGACCGCGCGCCGCGCGGCGCCAGGTCGGCGATCATGCGGGCCAGCCGCAGCGCCTTCGTCTTGCGGGGCGGCCAGACCTCCAGCTCGCCCGATGCGGACTCCTGGCGGTAGGTGGCCATGCTCCAGCGGGCGACGGGCAGCGTCACGAGGAAGTCCCCGTCCTCCTCGGGCAGCACGCCTTGGAGCAGCTCCCCGAAGGTGCCGAAGGCGGTGCCGACACCGGTCGCCGCCCCTGGCCCGGCCCCTCTCGGCGGCCCCTGGCGCGGCAGACGAGCCCTGGCTCCGGCCTCCTGGGACAGCTTCACGCGACTCCTCTCGACACGGCGGGCCGCGACTCGGCGCCCCGCCCCTCCCGGACAGTGTGCCGACTCTACCCGGTCTTGACAATCATTTTCATCTAGTGTGATGCTCTCGGCGTCTTCCGCTCCGACGTCCCAACGGGGGGACCCACGCCATGCATCCACACATCGCCGAAGCGGTGAAGAAGCCCGACCTCATATCCCTCGAACCCGACCTGGCCTGCCTCCGGTTCGAGACCATGAAGATCTACTCGGCTCTCGGAGCCGTCCGCCACCTCCTCGACACGGGCGCCGTCCAACCCGGCGACACCCTGATCGACAGCTCCAGCGGCATCTACGCCCAGGCCCTGGCACTGGCCTGCCACCGCTACGGCATGAAGTGCCACATCGTCGGCTCCACCACCGTGGACCGCTCGACCCGCGTCCAGCTGGAGATACTCGGCGCCACCCTGGAACAGGTCGCGCCCTCCAAGAACCTCCGCCTGGACCAGGAGTTGAGGGTGCGGCGCATCGCCGAGATCCTGGCCGCCAACCCCTCGTACCACTGGATGCGGCAGTACCACGACGCCATCCACTACTACGGCTACCGCGAGGTCGCCGCGTCGATCGACGCCGGCATTCCGACGGGCCCCCTCGCGCTCGTCGGCGGCGTGGGGTCGGGCGCCTCCACGGGGGCCATCGCCACGTATCTGCGCGAGGCCGGGCGGGACGTGAAGCTCGTCGGCGTACAGCCCTTCGGCAGCGTCACCTTCGGCTCCGAGCACGTCGCCGACCCGGACATGATCATCGCCGGGATCGGCAGCGCCATCGAGTTCCAGAACGTCCGGCACGACCTGTACGACCGCGTGCACTGGGTCAACTTCGACTGCGCCGTCTCCGGAGCGGTCGCCCTGCTGCGCACCAGCGGCATCTTCGCCGGACTCTCCGCGGGCGCCGCGTACCTGAGCGCCCTGTGGGAGCGGCGCGGGGACGGCTCGCGCACGTACGTCTTCATCGCCGCCGACACGGGCCACCGCTACGTCGACAGCGCCTACGCCCGGCACGAACAGGCCCTGGACATCGACACGTTGAAGCCGCACGAGATCACCTCGCTCGACCGGCTGCGCCACCCCTGGTCCACCACGGCCTGGCCCGTCACCTCCTGACCCCTTTTCGACCGCCGACCGCTTCGGCCCCCTCAACACCCCCGCAGATCAAGAGAGAACACCATGTCGCGTCCCATACCCCCGCCCCCCACCACCGTCGCGGAGCTGACGGAGGCCGTCCTCGCGGGCGAGCACGGCCCCGATCCGGCCGGTCTCACCGTCACCAGCGCGTTCTGGCTCTACCACACCACCCGGCTGGCCGGCGGCGACGTCACCTACCACAACCACTACCTGCTGCTGCGCGTCGGCGACTCCTTCGGCGCGTGCTCCTTCGAGGCGGGCGAACTCGCCCCGGAGTTCTGCGAGAACGCCTCGGGCCACTCCCTCGAAAAGCTGCTGCGCGACGAGTCCGCGCCGGTACGGACCGCCGCCCTCGACGCCTATCTCTCCCGGGTGCGCCCGCACCGCGACGCCGACGACGCCGAGCGCGTCACGCTGCCCACCGGCACGCCGGAGGTCCGCGCCCAGGCGCGCGACGCCGCCGTGGCGGGGCTGCTCGACATCGAGCCCGGCGCCAAGGTCGCCCTGATCGGCGTCGTCAACCCGCTGGTCGCGGCGATCCGGGAGCGCGGCGGCGTCTGCCTGCCCTGCGACCTGAACCTGCGGACGACCGCGTGGGGCGACCCCGTGACCGACGACATGACCGAGGTCCTCGCGCAGGCCGACGCGGTGGTCGCCACCGGCATGACGCTCAGCAACGGCACCTTCGACCTGATCCTGCGGCACTGCGTCGAGCACCGCGTCCCGCTGACCGTCTACGCCCAGAGCGGCAGCGCCGTCGCCCGCGCCTTCCTCGGCGCGGGCGTCACCGGACTCAACGCCGAGCCGTTCACGTTCTCCCAGTTCAGCGCCGACGCCACGCCGATGTACCGCTACCGCGCCGCCCTCGCGAACGGAGCGGGTGCGTGAGCGTCGACGCCGTGAAGGGCCCCGCGACGGACAAGGCGGAGGAGCCGGTCCCGGGTGATCTGCGCATGGCCCGCACCCTGTGGCCGGTGCTGCTCGCCTCGGCGGTGGGCCTCCTGCCGTTCACCGTCTTCAGCACCTACCTCGTGCCGATCGCCGACGAGGCGGGGAGCGGCGTCGCCGCGATGGGCGGCCTGCGCGGGCTCGGCGGTCTCGCCGCGCTGCTGGTGGGCACGGCCCTGGCCCCGCTGATCGACCGGGTGCCGAAGGAGCGGGCGGCGGCGGGCGCGCTCGTCGCCCTCGGGGCCTCCGCCGCGCTCGGCGCCAGCGGCGACTTCCTCCTGCTCGCCGTGTTCTGCCTGCTCGTCGGCGCGAGTACGGCCGTCCTGAACCCGGCGCTGACGGCCGCCGCCGCCGACCGCTTCGGCACCGGCAAGGCCGCCGGGCGCGCCGCGACCCTCGTCACCGCCACGCAGTCGATGACCGCCATGCTCGCGGCGCCCGTCATCGCGCTGCCCGCGCTGTTCTGGGGCTGGCAGGGCGACCTGTTCGCCGTCACGGTGGTGGCGCTGCTGCTCGCGGCGGTCTTCGTGGCCCGCCGCAAGAAGGACACCTCCCCGCAGGACGCCCCCGACGCGCGACGTCTTGGCTACCTCGCCTCGTTCAAGGCGCTGGCCGCCGTGCGCGGGGTGGTGCCGCTGCTGCTCATCGGCTTCCTGCGCACCGCCGTGTTCATGGGCTACCTGTCGTACCTCGCGGCCTTCTACGAGGAGCGGTTCGACCTCGACGCCGGGCTGTTCGCCTTCGTGTGGACGCTCAGCGGCGCGTCGTTCTTCGTCAGCAACCTCCTCACCGGCCGCGTCACCAACTCCGCCGCGCCGCGCGTCACCACCGAACGCATGCTCGGCATCGGTCTGACCGCCGCCCTCGTCTCCGTCGTCGGCTTCTACTTCACGCACTGGCTGCCGCTCGCCCTCGCCATGACCGCGCTGCACGCGGCGAGCCACGCGGTCGTCGCCGCGTGCGTGGTCAGCCTCATCGTGCGGCGCTGCGGCACCTCGCTGCGCGGCTCGGCGCTGAGTCTCAACGCGGCGGGCCAGAGCCTCGGCGTGTTCGTCGGCGCGGCGCTCGGCGGCGCGGGCCTCGGCCTCGCCGGCTACCCCGGCACCGCCGCCGTCTTCGGCACCCTGGTCGTCGCCGCGCTCGGCGCGACGGTCCTGGTGCGGCGCGCGTCCCACGGTGACGACGAAGCCGACGCCGCCGACGCCGAAAAGGAGGCCGGATCAGCATGAGCACCCTCACGGAGGCGGTGCCCGCGCGCCCTCGGGCCGCCGTCCGCGACCGGCTCGCCTCGCCGGGGGCCCTGGCCCTGACCTGCGTCGCGCTCTTCCTCGTCCTGGTCGCGTCCGTCGTCGTGGCCATCGGTCTGGGCGCCGCCTTCGTGACGCCCGCCGAGACGGCCCGCTATCTGTGGGCGGCGCTCACGGGCGGGCGCATCGGCGCCGACGAGACGACGACGTACCAGATCATCTGGCAGATCCGCACCCCGCGCGTGCTGCTCGCCGCGCTGGTGGGGGCCGGGCTCAGCGCGGTCGGCGTCGCCATCCAGGCGATGGTGCGCAACGCCCTCGCCGACCCCTTCGTCCTCGGCGTCTCCTCCGGGGCGTCGGTCGGCGCCGTCGCGGTGACGGTCACCGGGGGCCTGGCCGCGCTCGGGGTGTACGCCGTGTCGGCCGGGGCGTTCCTCGGGGCGCTCGTCGCGTCGTTCCTCGTGTACGTCGCCTCGTCCAGCGGCGGTGTCCTCTCGCCGCTGCGGCTCGTCCTGACCGGCGTCGCCATGTCCCTGGGCTTCCAGGCCGTGATGAGCGTCATCATCTACTTCGCGCCGGACAGCGAGGCGACCGGCATGGTCCTGTACTGGACCATGGGCAGCTTCGGCGCCGCCAGTTGGGCCGCGCTGCCCGTCGTCGCCGCGGCCGTCCTGCTCGGCCTCGCCGTGCTGTACCGCCACGGCCGCGCCCTGGACGTGCTGGCGCTCGGCGACGAGACCGCGGCGAGCCTCGGCCTGAGCCCCGACCGGCACCGCAGGTCGCTGCTGGTGCTGGTCTCGCTGGTCACCGGCGTGATGGTGGCGGTGAGCGGCGCCATCAGCTTCGTGGGGCTCGTCATGCCGCACCTGGTGCGCATGGTGGTCGGCGCCGGACACGCCCGGGTCCTCGCCGTCGCCCCGCTGGTCGGCGCCCTCTTCATGGTCTGGGTCGACCTGCTGTCCCGGACGGTGGTCGCGCCGCGCGAACTGCCGCTGGGCGTCATCACCGCGCTCGTCGGAGTGCCGGTGTTCATCGCGCTGATGCGCCGCAAGGGCTATGTGTTCGGGGGCCGTTGAGATGGAGTTGCGAATCGAGGGGCTCGGCGTCGTCATCGACGGCAAGAGCCTGGTGCGGGACCTCTCGCTCGACGCGGGCAGCGGCGAGGTCGTCGGCCTCGTCGGCCCGAACGGCAGCGGCAAGTCGACCGCGCTGCGCTGCGTCTACCGCGCGCTGCGCCCGGCCACCGGGACGGTGCGGGTCGGCGGCGACGACATCGCGGGCCTGTCGATGCGCCGCAGCGCGCAGCTCGTCGCCGCGATGACGCAGGACGGCGCCGTCGACCTGGACTTCACCGTCGAGGAGGTCGTCGCGCTCGGCCGGGCCCCGCACCAGCGGGGCAACCAGGCGCTCAGCGGGCGTGAACGGGAGCTGTGCGCGCGGGCGATGGAACGGCTCGACATCGTCCACCTGGCCAAGCGGGGCGTCCTGACCCTCTCCGGCGGGGAGCGCCAGCGCGTGCTGCTGGCCCGCGCCCTCGTCCAGGAGCCCCGCGTCCTGGTGCTCGACGAGCCGACCAACCACCTCGACGTGCGCCACCAGATCGAGATGCTCTCGCATCTGCGCGGCGCCGGGCTGACCGTCCTGGTCGTGCTGCACGACCTCAACCTCGCGGCCGCCGCCTGCGACCGGATCGGGGTCCTGTCCCAGGGGCGCCTGGTGGCTTCGGGGCCCCCCGCCGACGTACTCACCGAGAGCCTGGTCGCCGATGTGTTCGGCGTGAAGGCGACGGTCGTGCCGCATCCGCTGACCGGTGATCCGCAACTGCTGTACGCGCTGCACCCCTCCCTCTGACCCGGCCTCGCACCCCATGCCCCGCACCCCGCGGGGCCACCTCTGAAAGGCACCACATCCCCATGTCACACACCCGGTCCATCGCCCTCGGGTCCGCGCTCGCGGCCGCGCTGCTGCTGAGCGGCTGCGGCGCCGAGGTCGAGGCGGACGGCGACGCCAAGGCGTCCGAGAAGACCACCGTCAAGAGATGCGGTGAGCCCGTCTCCTACAAGGTGCCCGAGCGCGCCGTGGCCTACGAGGGCGGCAGCGCCGACAAGTTGTTCAGCCTCGGCCTGACGAAGCACGTCCACGGGTACGTGATGCCGCCCGCCAACCCGCCGGTGACCGAGTCGCCGTGGGCGTCGGAGTACGCCAAGGTGAAGATGCTCAGCGACGACCTGCTGAACAAGGAGATCGTCGTCGAGGCCAAGTCCGACTTCGTCGTCGCGGGCTGGAACTCCGGCTTCAGCGACCAGCGCGGCATCACCCCGAAGATCCTGGACAAGCTCGGCATCCAGAGCTTCATGCACACGGAGAGCTGCTTCAACTACCCCGGATATCCGCAGAAGGTCACGCCGTTCAACGCCCTGTACAGCGACCTGGAGCGGCTCGGGAAGATCTTCAAGGTCGAGAAGAAGGCCGATCAGGTCGTCGGGGACCTGAAGAAGCGCGTGGCCGCCGTCAAGAAGAAGGCCCCCAAGGGCGATCGGGTGCCGGTCTTCCTCTACGACTCCGGGACCGACCAGCCCTTCACCGCCGGCAGCCAGGTCCCGCCGAACGACATCATCAAGACGGCGGGCGGCCGGAACATCTTCGACGGGCTCGACGAGCGCTGGACGCAGGTCAACTGGGAGGCCGTCACCGAGGCCGAGCCCGAGGTCGTCATCATCTTCGACTACGGCGACCAGCCCGCGAAGAAGAAGATCGAGTTCCTGAAGAAGTCCCCGCACACCAAGGAGCTGCCCGCCGTCAAGAAGAACAACTTCTTCGTCCTCGACTACAACGAGGGCATCAGCGGCCCCCGCAACATCGACGGCCTGGAGAAGTTCGGGAAGTACCTGCGCGAGCTGAAGCGCTGACCCTCTCGCGGTCGGCCGGTTCAGCCCGCGAAGGGCGTGCCCGGCAGTCCCTGGCCCGCGTCCGGCACCACGAGCACCGACCCCGCCAGCGGGTGTGGGCGCTCCTGGCCGGCGCGGGCCGTGGTGATGTAGAGGTCGCGCAGGCCGGGGCCGCCGAAGGCGCAGGCGGTGGGCCGGGGCACCGGGAGGGCGATGACGC
Organism: Streptomyces huasconensis; assembly: GCF_021028635.1. Taxonomy (NCBI): domain Bacteria; kingdom Bacillati; phylum Actinomycetota; class Actinomycetes; order Kitasatosporales; family Streptomycetaceae; genus Streptomyces; species Streptomyces huasconensis. Next base: position 7,069,840 of record NZ_CP086119.1, on the reverse strand, counting down.
GGTCGAGCCGTCCCTCGGGGGTGTAGCGGCGGACGGCTCCGCCGTTCCACAGGGCGATCCAGACGCAGCCGTCGGCGTCGACGGTGAGTCCGTCGGGGTCGCCCGTGCCGTCCTCGATCACCGCGAACGGGCGGCGGTTCCGCGCGTGCCGTCCGTCGAAGTCGAGGACGTCGACGCGGCGCGTGGGGCTGTCGGCGTAGTACATGAGCCGTCCGTCGGGGCTCCAGCCGGTGCCGTTGCTGACGGCGACGTCGCCGAGCGGTCCGGACTGTTCGGTGGCGGTGCCGTCGGGGGCGACGCGGGTGAGGCCGCCGCCGCCCGGCGCCTCGTCATAGCGCATGGTGCCCGCCCAGAGCGCGCCGTCGGGTGAGACGGCGGCGTCATTGCCGCGGCGGCCCGGTACGGGGTCGCGCACCAGCCAGGTGAAGGACGCGCCGCCCGGTCCGTACAGGCCGATCCCGTCGCGGAGGTTGACCACCAGGCCACCGCCCGCGCGGGGTTTGGCGGCGCCGACGTGCTGTTCGGTGGCCATGACCGTGCGGCGGCCGTCGCCGGGGGCGTACGTATGGACGCGGGAGCCGAGGATGTCGACCCAGATGAGGCGCTCGCCCGCCGGGTCCCAGGTGGGACCCTCGCCGAGCAGGGCGTGTTCGCGCACGGCCACCTCGTACACGGACCTCTTGGGCGAGGCCGTCATCATGCGCCCCGGTGGCCGAGGCGGACGGAGAGGTCTCCGGCTCCCTTGGCGGCGAGGTCGGCCAGTTCCCGCTCGCGCTCCTCGCTCCAGCGGATCATCGGCACGGAGATGGACAGGGCGGCGACGACCCGGCCCGCGCTGTCGCGCACCGGCGCGGCCACGCAGCTGACGTCGGGGTTGGACTCCCGGTGCTCGACCGCGATGCCCCGCTCCCGGATCTCCGCGAGCGCGGCGGCCAGCTCGTCGGGGTCGGTGATGCTGGCGGGGGTCATCGCCGTGAACTCCCGCCCCTGTAGGCGCGCTTCGAGTTCCGGTTGCGGCAGCGAGGCGAGCAGCATCTTGCCGACCGAGGTGCAGTGCGCCGGGAGGCGGCGGCCCGCCGCGGAGACCATGCGCACGGCGTGGGTGGAGTCGACCTTGGCGATGTAGATGACGTCGGTGTCCTCCAGGATGGCGACATGGACGGTCTCGTCGCAGGTCTCGGCGACCTCGCGGGCCACCTGCTGTCCCTCGGCCGCGAGGTCGAGCTGTTCGGCGTAGCGGCTGCCGAGCTGGTAGGTGCGTACACCGAGGCGGTAGCGGCCCGGCTGGTCGGGGATCTGCGTGAGGTAGGAGCGGGCCGCCAGGGTGGTGAGCAGTTCGTGCACGGTGGTGCGCGGCAGCTGCAGCTTGCGGGTGACCTCGGGTGCGGAGAGCGTCCCGTCCCCTTCCAGGAAGAGTTCGAGTATGTCCAGCGACCTGGTCACCGCGGGAACCAGTCGTCCCATGAGGCCTCCCACCCTGAGCGTGAACCCGTGCGTCCGAAACCTCGGCCGCTGATCGGTATGACGAACACAGGTTAGGCATGGCGCCGTTCGCGGCGCAATGGCCGCCGGGGCCCGGCAGAGCGGCGGCGTCGGGCTCGGCGGCCGGGCGGGTGGCACCAAGTCGCCGCCGGGGCCGCCTCAAGACCATTCCGCGCGAGCCATTGACACCTTCCGGCCACCACAAATAACGTCACGCCAGCATTTCGAACGTGTGACGAAATACCGAACAAGTCAAGGGACAACTGCCTTGCGCATCACGGGAATCAGCACGCATGTGGTCGGAACGCCCTGGCGTAATCTCACCTACGTCCAGGTCCACACCGACGAAGGCCTGACGGGCGTCGGCGAGACGCGGATGCTCGGCCACACCGACGCGCTCATCGGCTACCTCCGCGAGGCGGAGGCCAACCACATCAAGGGGTCGGACCCGTTCGCGGTCGAGGACCTCGTGCGCCGGATGAAGTACGGCGACTACGGCCGGGCCGGCGAGATCGTGATGTCGGGCATCGCGGTCATCGAGATGGCCTGCTGGGACATCAAGGGCAAGGCGCTGGGCGTCCCCGTCTGGCAGCTGCTCGGCGGCAAGGTCACCGACCGCGTCAAGGCGTACGCGAACGGCTGGTACACCACCGAGCGCACCCCGGAGGCGTACCACAAGGCGGCCCAGGGAGTCATGGAGCGCGGCTACCGCGCGCTGAAGATCGACCCCTTCGGCACCGGCCACTACGAACTGGACCACCAACAGAGCCTGTACGCCGTGTCGTTGATCGAGGCCGTGCGGGACGCGATCGGGCCTGACGCCGAGCTGATGCTGGAGATGCACGGCCGCTTCTCGCCCGCCACGGCGGTCCGCCTGGCCCGCGATCTCGCGCCGTTCCGCCCGGCCTGGCTGGAGGAGCCGGTGCCGCCGGAGAACCTCAAGGCCCTGGAGAAGGTCGCCGCGAAGGTGGACATGCCGGTGGCCACCGGGGAGCGCATCCACGACCGGATCGAGTTCCGGGAGCTGTTCGAGAGCCAGGCCGTGGACATCATCCAGCCGGACGTCGGCCACATCGGCGGCATCTGGGAGACCCGCAAGCTGGCGGCCACCGCCGAGACGCACTACATGCTGGTCGCCCCGCACAACGTGGGCGGGCCCGTCCTGACCGCCGCCTCGCTCCAAGTCGGCTTCACCGCACCGAACTTCAAGGTCCTGGAGCACTTCAACGACTTCGCGGACGCCGACATCAAGAAGGTCGTCATGGGCGCGCCCCAGGTCGACCCGGAGACGGGCTGCTTCGAGCTGTCCCACGCCCCCGGCCTCGGCGTCGAACTCGACACCGACGCGGCCGCCGAGTTCCCGCAGCAGCAGGCCCGGTTCGACCTGTGGGCCGAGGGCTGGGAGAAGCGGTCTCCTGGCGGGGCGGGGAAGTGAGCATCCGGGTGGCCCGCGGCGACGGGCCGGGCGAGGAAGTCAATAGCCGCACGACCCGTGCCAACCGGCCCGAAGAGGAAAAGAACAACCGCACGAGCCGCGCCAACCGGCCCGGTGACGAGATGCGCCACCGCACCACCATCGCCCCCGACCGGCGGGACGAGGAAGCGGCCGGCCGCGCAGCCATCAGTGATCGGCCGCGCGCAGCCGCTCGCAGCCGCGCCGTCGTCGTCGACCGGCCGGGCGAGCACCGGCTGGTCAGCGGCGACGTCCCGGAGCCCGGCCCCGGTGAGGTTCTTGTGCGGGTGGCCGCCGCCGGGGTGTGCATGAGCGACCGCGAGGTGTACGACGGCCGTCGCGACGCCGCGTACGTGCGCTACCCCGTGACGCCGGGCCACGAGTGGTCCGGGACCGTGGCGGCGGTGGGCGCGGGCGTCGACCCCGGCCTCGTCGGGCGCAAGACCGTCGCGGAGGGGTTCCGGGCCTGCGGTGTCTGTGAGCGCTGCCGGTGCGGGGAGACCAGCCTGTGCACCGGCGGCTACGCCGAGACCGGGTTCACCGAGCCGGGCGCCTTCGCCGACCACCTCACCGTGCCCGCCCGGCTCCTGCACCCGCTGCGCGACGACGCCGACCTGCGCGCGGCGGCCCTCCTGGAGCCGTCCGCGGTGATCGCCGCCGCGGTGCGGGCGGGCCGCCCGACGCCCGGTGAGCGCGTCGCGGTGGTCGGCGCGGGCACCCTCGGCCTCCTCGCCGTACAGCTGCTCGCCGCGTCGAGCCCCGCCGAGCTGGCCGTCGTGGACCCGCGGGCGGCCCGCGGCGAGCAGGCGCGGGACTTCGGGGCCACCGCGGCCCTCTCCCCCGACGAGGCCAGGTCGGCGCACGGCCGCTTCGACCTGGTCGTGGAGACGGCGGGCGCGCCGACCACCGCCGCCTCGTCCTGCCTGCTCGCCCGCCGGGGCGGCCGGACCGTGCTCACCGGCATGTTCACGCCGGGCGCGGTCGGCATCGACCCGGTGCATCTGTCGCTGAGTCAGCTGGAGGTGCGGTCCGTGTTCGGGGCGCCGTCGTCGGCGTGGTCGGAGGCGGTGCGGGCGTTCGGGCTCGGGCTGCTGGACCCGGCCCCGCTGATCACGCACGAGTTCCCGCTGGAGCGGTTCGGGGAGGCCGTCGCGCTGGTCGGCGGGGGCGATCCGAAGGTCGGGAAGGTGCTGCTGATTCCTTGAGTCCCGGCTGCGGGGCCGGATGTGGCTGGCCGCGCAGTTCCCCGCGCCCCTTCGGGGGCGCCCCCCCTCGTACCCCGACAGCCGATCCCTCTCCGGTCACCGATCATTGGAGTCCCGTGTCCGCCCCGTCAGCCCCCCGGCGCCCCGGCGCCGACGCCCTCGCCCGTATCGGCCATCCCGTGCCGCCCGCGCACTCCGCCGACGCCTCGCCCCACGCGTTTCCCGACGGCGGCACGTGGCGCACCGAGATCCCCTCCGTCGAGGGGCCCGAGGCGCTCGCCGTCGTCCTCAAGGAGAGCGCGCGCCTGGACGTGCCCGTCCACCGGATCAGCCAGGGCAGCGGCGTCTGGATGCTCCGCGACGAGGAGATCACCGAGATGGTGGAGTCCTGCGCCGAGCGCGACATCGAGCTGTGCCTGTTCACGGGGCCGCGCGGCACCTGGGACATCGGCGGCTCGACCCGCACCGACTCCGGCGGCGGAGGCCTGCGCGCCCGTGGCCACGACGCGCTCGCGGGCTGCGTCGAGGACGCCGTGCGCGCCACCGAACTGGGCGTCACGTGCCTGCTCGTCGCCGACGAGGGCGTGCTGTGGACGCTGCACCGGCTCCGCGCCGCCGGGGTGCTCCCCGCCGGCACCACGTTCAAGCTGTCCGCGCTGACCGGCCCCGTCAACCCCGCCTCGTACGCGGTGTACGAGCGGCTCGGCGCCGACTCCCTGAACGTGCCGTCCGATCTGACCCCCGCCCATCTCACCGAGATCCGCCGGGTCAGCCGGGCGCCGATGGACATGTACGTGGAGGCCCCCGACGACCTCGGCGGCTATGTCCGGATGTACGAGGTCGCCGAGCTGATCCAGCGCGGCGCCCCGCTGTACGTGAAGTTCGGCCTCGCCAAGGCCACCGGCATCTACCCGTACGGCGCCCACCTGCGCGAGCACGCCCTCGCCACGGCCCGGGAGCGGGTCAGGCGCGGCCGTCTCGCCCTGGATCTGCTGGCCCGGCACGGCGCGGACGGCGGCATGTCGCCGCTCGGCTCGCGGCTGCCGGGCGAGCTGTGCCGTTTCCCCGTCCCGGAAGGGGACTGACCCATGCGCACCCGCACACTCGGCATCGCCGTCACCACCGCGCTGCTCGCCGTCTCGCTGACGGCCTGCGGCCAGGAGGCCAAGGGCGGCAGCCGCTACAAGCCGGCCGACGGCAAGGGCGGCACCATCGGCCTCGCCATGCCCACCAAGTCCTCCGAGCGGTGGATAGCCGACGGCAAGAACATGGCGGCGCAGTTCAAGAAGGCCGGTTACGACACCGACCTCCAGTACGGCGACGACAAGGTGGAGAACCAGGTCGCCCAGATCGAAAACATGATCACGAAGGGGCACCGGCTGCTGGTGGTCGCCGCGATCAACGGCTCGGCACTCACCGACGTACTGAAGCGGGCGCACGACGCGGGCATCCCCGTGATCTCGTACGACCGCCTCATCCTGGGCACGAAGAACGTGAACTACTACGCGTCGTTCGACAACGAACGCGTGGGGCGGCTCCAGGGCCAGTACCTCGTCGACAAGCTGAAGCTCGGCAAGCCCGACAAGAACGCCGACGACACGCGGTCCATCGAGCTGTTCGCGGGCGACCCGGACGACAACAACACCAAGTACTTCTGGAACGGCGCCATGAAGGTGCTGAAGCCGTACTTCGCGACCGGTCAGCTCGTGGTGCGCAGCAAGCAGACGCGGCTGACCCAGGCCACGACGCTGAAGTGGGACGGCGGCACGGCGCAGAAGCGCATGGACGACCTGATCAGCAGGAGCTACGGCGACCAGCGCGTCGACGCGGTCCTCTCCCCCTACGACGGGATCTCCATCGGCATCATCTCGGCGCTCAAGAGCGCGGGGTACGGCAGCAAGAGCGAGCCGCTGCCGGTCATCACCGGGCAGGACGCCGAGCTGGCGTCGGTGAAGTCGATCATGCGGGGCGAGCAGACGCAGACCGTGTTCAAGGACACGCGCAAGCTCGCCGCGCAGACGGTGAAGATGGGCGACGCGGTCCTCACCGGCAAGAAGGTCCAGGTCAACAACACCAAGGACTACCACAACGGCGAGAAGACCGTGCCGGCCTTCCTCCTGGAGCCGGTCAGCGTCGACAAGTCCAACACCCGGCTCCTCGTGGACGAGGGGTACTTCACGGCAGGACAGCTGAAGTGAGCGCGCCCATCCTGGAGATGCGCGGGATCACCAAGACGTTCCCCGGCGTCAAGGCGCTCTCCGGTGTGGACCTGACGGTGCGGGCCGGGGAGATCCACGCGATCTGCGGCGAGAACGGCGCCGGCAAGTCGACGCTGATGAAGGTCCTCAGCGGCGTGTACCCGCACGGCAGTTACGACGGCGAGATTCTCTTCGAGGGCGAGCCGGCGGCGTTCAAGGACATCCGGGACGGCGAGCGTCACGGCGTCGTGATCATCCACCAGGAACTGGCGCTGGTCCCCTACCTGTCGATCGCCGAGAACATCTTCCTCGGCAACGAACAGACCCGGCGCGGCTTCATCGACTGGAACGACACCCTGCGCCGGGCGAAGGCCCTGCTCCAGCGGGTCGGGCTGCGCGAGAACCCGCAGACACCGGTCTCCGACATCGGCGTGGGAAAGCAGCAGCTCGTGGAGATCGCCAAGGCCCTGTCGAAGGAGGTGAAGCTGCTCATCCTCGACGAGCCAACGGCCGCGCTCAACGACGAGGACAGCGCGAAGCTGCTCGACCTGATCGTGGAACTGCGCGAGCAGGGCATCTCCAGCATCGTCATCTCGCACAAGCTGAACGAGATCCGGCAGATCACCGACACCGTGACCATCCTGCGCGACGGCCGCACCATCGAGTCGCTGAGCGTACGCCAGACCCCCTCGCACGAGCCGGAGTTGTCGGAGGACCGGATCATCCGGGGCATGGTCGGCCGCGACCTCGACCACCGCTTCCCCGCGCGCACGCCGTACGAGGGCGCGGACGCGGGCGCACTCGCCCTGGCCGTGGAGGGCTGGACGGTGCGGCACCCCGTCGACCACCAGCGCACGGTCGTCGACGACGTGTCGCTGACGGTGCGGCGCGGTGAGATCGTCGGCATCGCGGGCCTGATGGGCGCGGGCCGCACCGAACTCGCCATGTCCGTCTTCGGACGCTCCTACGGGCAGTACGTCGCCGGGACCGTGGCGGTGAACGGCCGCCCGGTGGTCACCAAGACGGTCCCGGCCGCGGTCGACGCCGGCATCGCGTACGTCACCGAGGACCGCAAGCGCTACGGCCTGAACCTCATCGACAACATCAACCGCAACGTCTCGCTGGCCTCACTGCCGGGGATGCGGCGGCGCGGCGGCCTCGGCGGCTTCGTTGACGAACACCACGAGCGGCAGGTCTCCGAACGCTACCGCGCGTCGATGAACATCAAGACCCCCACCGTCTTCGAGCAGGTGGGCCGGCTCTCCGGCGGCAATCAGCAGAAGGTCGTCCTGAGCAAGTGGATTCACGCCGACCCCGAGGTGCTGATCCTCGACGAGCCGACGCGCGGCATCGACGTGGGCGCCAAGTACGAGATCTACACCGTCATCGACCGGCTCGCGGCGCAGGGCAAGGCGGTCCTGTTCATCTCCTCGGAGCTGCCGGAGCTGCTCGGCATGTGCGACCGGATCTACACGATGGCCGAGGGCCGCCTGACCGGCGAGGTCACGCGCGCGGAGGCCACCCAGGAAGTCCTGATGCGCCATATGACCCAGACCAGAAGCACCGGAAGCAAGAGCTGAGGCCGCCATGACCACCACGACCACTCCGCCGCGGGACCCGTCCTCCGCGCCACCGCCCGCCGTGCGGTCGGCCGGCACGCTGCTGCTGGACAGCATGCGCTCCAACATGCGCCAGTACGGCATGCTCATCGCCCTGGCCTTCATCGTCGTCCTGTTCCAGATCTGGACCGACGGCACGCTGCTGCTGCCGAACAACGTCTCCAACCTGATCCAGCAGAACGGCTACATCCTCATCCTGGCCATCGGCATGATGATCGTCATCATCGCGGGCCACATCGACCTGTCCGTCGGCTCGCTGGTCGCCTTCGTCGGCGCCATGTCGGCGGTGATGATGGTCAAACACGACATGCCGTGGGTGCTCGCCCTCGTCCTCTCGCTGCTGATCGGCGCGGTCGCGGGCGCCTGGCAGGGCTTCTTCATCGCCTACGTCGGCATCCCGTCGTTCATCGTGACGCTGGCCGGCATGCTGCTCTTCCGCGGTCTCACCCAGATCGTCCTGGAGGGGCAGTCGCTGGCCCCCTTCCCCGACGGCTTCCAGAACATCGCCAAGGGCTTCATCCCTGAGATGGGCCCGTACACGCAGTACCACAACCCGACGCTGCTCCTCGGCCTCGCCACCATCGTCTTCCTGCTCCTGCGTGAGTGGCGGGACCGCAAGCGGCAGCTGGCGTTCGAGCTGGACGTCCTGCCCACCGGGCTGTGGGCGGCCAAGTGCGTGGCGATGACGGCGGCCGTCGTGGCGTTCACGCTGACCCTCGCCAGCTTCCACGGCGTGCCGGTCGTCATGCTCATCATGTGCGCGCTGCTCCTCGTGCTCGGCCATGTGATGCGCAACGCCGTCGTGGGCCGGCACGTGTACGCGCTCGGCGGCAACAAGGCCGCAGCCAAGCTCTCCGGCGTCAAGGACAAGCGCGTCACCTTCCTGGTCTTCGTCAACATGGGCGTCCTCGCGGCCCTCGCGGGCTGTGTGTACGCGGCCCGCCTCAACGCGGGCACCCCGCAGGCCGGCCTGAACTTCGAACTGGAGGCGATCGCGGCCTCGTTCATCGGCGGCGCCTCGATGAGCGGCGGCGTCGGCACGGTGATGGGCGCGGTCATCGGCGGCCTGGTGCTCGGCGTGCTCAACAACGGCATGTCGCTGGTCGGCATCGGCACGGACTACCAGCAGGTCATCAAGGGTCTCGTGCTGCTCGCCGCAGTCGGCTTCGACGTATGGAACAAGCGCAAGGTCGGCCGGTAACCCCCTCTTTCCACCTTCCGGAACAGGAGCTGTACATGGATACGAGCAGACGCACCGTCCTGGCCACCGCCGCCGCGGCCGGCCTCACCGCCGCCGTCGCCGGCACCTCGTACGCCTCGTCGGAGGGCGGCGGGTCCGCGCGGTTCGCGAAGCCCACCAAGGAGCTGTTCGGCACGCTCGCCGACGGCACGAAGGTCCACCGCTGGTCGCTGGCGAACGGCGGCACGCGGCTGAAGGTCCTCTCCTACGGCGGCATCGTGCAGTCCCTCGAACTGCCCGACCGGCACGGCCGCTACCGCAACGTCTCCCTCGGGTACGACACGATCGAGGCGTACGCGGCGGGCACGACGTTCTTCGGCGCGCTGATCGGCCGCTACGGCAACCGCATCGCCCGCGGCCGCTTCACCCTGGACGGCAGGACACACCAGCTCTCCGTGAACGACGGGGAGAACAGCCTGCACGGCGGCGCCAAGGGGTTCGACACCCGGGTGTGGGAGGTGGAGCCGTTCACGGACGCCTCCGGGGTCGGCCTGGTGCTGCGGTACGTGAGCGCCGACGGCGAGATGGGCTACCCGGGGACACTGCGGGTGAAGGTGACGTACACCCTCACCGCGCGCGGCGACTGGCGGATCGACTACGCGGCGCGGACCGACAAGGCCACCGTAGTGAACCTCACCAACCACACGTACTACAACCTCGCGGGCGAGGGCAGCGGTGACATCTACGGGCATGAACTGTCGCTCAAGGCGGGCCGGTTCACGCCGACCGACTCCGGCCTGATCCCGACGGGAGAGCTGGCGAAGGTGGCGGGCACGCCGTTCGACTTCCGGCGGGCGAAGACGGTCGGCGAGGACATCCGTGCCGCGCACCCGCAGCTGGTGACCGCCAAGGGGTACGACCACAACTGGGTCCTGGACAAGGGGATCACGGACCGCCCGGAGCACTTCGCGACGCTGCGGGACCCGGAGTCGGGCCGCACGATGAAGATCGCCACGACGGAGCCGGGTGTGCAGTTCTACTCCGGCAACTTCCTGGACGGCACCCTGACCGGCCCCTCGGGCCGCACCTACCGCCAGGGCGACGGCCTGTGCCTGGAGACCCAGCACTTCCCGGACTCCCCGAACCAGCCGTCGTTCCCCTCGACGGTGCTGCGCCCCGGCGCCACCTACCGGTCGAGCACGGTGCACAGCTTCTCGGCGCGCTGAGCGGGCGGGGCGGCTACCTCTGCCGCCCCAGGTCCGGCACCGGCCCGTCCGGCACGGGAACCCCGAAGTCGGGGGTGCCGTCCGCGTTCCAGTTCAGGCGCTGGACGCGGGTGTGCCGGTTCGGGTCGTTCAGCGGGTCGCCGACGATGTCCTTGTACGGGCGGGCGTGGTAGACGAGGACGTCGGTGCGGCCGTCCTCGGCGACGGTGAAGGAGTTGTGGCCGGGGCCGTACTGCTTGGTCCTGTCGTCACTGGTGAAGACCGGCCGCGGCGACTTGGTCCAGGACCTCGGGTCCATCAGGTCGCTGCCGGCCTCGGCGGTGAGCAGGCCCATGCAGTAGTGGGCGTCGGTGGCACTCGCCGAGTACGTCATGAAGACGCGGCCGTTGCGCTGGAGGAACGAGGCGCCCTCGTTCACCTTGAAGCCGACGCACTCCCAGTCGTACTCGGGCGTGGTGAGCCGCACTTGAGGGCCCGTCAGTGTCCAGGGGTTTGCCATCCGGGAGAGGAAGACGCCCGTGTTGCTGTCCGTGCCGGGCTCGTGCTGCGCCCACGACAGGTAGCGAGATCCTTGGTAGGTGAAGGTGGTGGCGTCGAGCGAGAAGGTGTCCCAGGCCGTGGCGATCCGCCCCTTCTCCACCCAGGTGCCCTTGAACGGGTCGCGGTGGGAGTTCTCCAGGACCCACATGCGGATCTTCCACACGTCGTGGGCGGGCGCGGCGGCGAAGTAGACGTACCACTTGCCGTCGATGTGGTGGATCTCCGGCGCCCAGATGTGCGCCGCCATGTCACCGCTGGTGTGGCGCCGCCATATGACGGCCTCCTCGGCGGTGGCGATGCCGTGCAGGGTGCGGGAGCGGCGCAGGATGACGCGGTCGTACTCGGGGGCGGTGGCGGTGAAGTAGTAGCGGCCGTCGTGGTGGCGGTGGATGTGGGGGTCGGCGCGGTTCGGGACGAGGGGGTTGACGGGCCGGGCGGCCTTGACGGCTTCCGGCACGGCGGCGCGGGCGGCGCCCTGAGCGGTGGCGAGGACACCGACCGCGCCGGCCGTCGCCGCCAGGGAGCCTTTCAACAGTGTTCTGCGGGGCGGGAGTGCGTGGTCGTGGTGGCTCATGTGACTGCCTTTCGGGGGTGGTGGGGCTGATCGGGGGGTGACGTGAAGGTGCCGGTCGGTTGGAACAGCGGCTCAGCCCAGCCTGATCACGTTCCAGGACAGGGGCTCCAGGGCCGCGGTCAGGACGCCGTCGCCGAGCCGCGTGCCCGCCACGTCGTGCGGGGTGACGCGCTCCGGGTCGTCCAGGGTGTTGCGGGCCTCGGGGTCCGCGTCGGCCACGGCGGTGTGCTCGACGACCGTGGTCAACTCCATACCCAGCAGGTGGACTTCGAGGGGCAGAGGCTCGGTCTGGCCGCGGTTGACGGCGAAGACGGTGACGGTGCCGTCGTCAGCCCGTACCGCCGTGGCGTGCAGCAGAGGCACCGCGCCGAACTTCGCCGTGTCGTACGTCGGAGCGTCCACGCGCACGTCGAGGACCCGGCCGCGGCCGTGCCGGGAGGCCTGCGCGAAGGGGTGGAACGTCGTCTGGCGCCAGGCCGGGCCGCCGGGTTCGGTGAGGATCGGCGCGATGACGTTGACGAGCTGGGCGAGGCAGGCGATCGTCACCCGGTCGGCGTGGCGCAGCAGGGCGATCAGCAGCGAGCCGAGGACGACGGCGTCGGTGACGGTGTAGTTGTCCTCCAGGAGGCGTGGGGCCTCCTGCCAGTCCTCCTCCGGTTGGAGCGCGGTGCGCCGCTGGTACCAGACGTTCCACTCGTCGAAGGAGAGGTTGATCCGCTTCTCGGACTTGAGGCGCGCGCCGACGTGGTCGCAGGTCGCGACGGCGGCCTCGATGAAGGACTCCATGTCGACGGCCGAGGCGAGGAAGGAGTCGCGGTCCCCGTCGGTCTCCTCGTAGTAGGCGTGCAGCGAGATGTGGTCGACGAGGTCGTACGTCTCGGCGAGGACGGTCGCCTCCCAGGCCGCGAAGGTCCCCATGGACCGGCCGGAGGAGCCGCAGGCGACGAGTTCCAGGGCCGGGTCGGTCGTGCCGCATGGCGCGGGCCGTCTCGGCGGCGAGGCGGCCGTACTCCTCGGCGGTCTTGTGCCCGGTCTGCCAGGGCCCGTCCATCTCGTTGCCGAGGCACCAGAGCCGGATGCCGTAGGGGTCCTTGTCGCCATGGGCGGCGCGCAGGTCCGAAAGGCCCGTGCCCGAGGGGTGGTTGGCGTACTCCTGGAGTTCGATGGCCTCGGCCACTCCCCTGGTGCCGAGGTTGACGGCCATCATCGGCTCCGCCTGCGGGCCGACCGCGCGGACGAAGCGGATGAACTCGGAGAGGCCGAAGCGGTGGGTCTCCGTGGAGCGCCAGGCGAGGTCGAGCCGGCGCGGCCGTTCGTCGACGGGGCCGACGGAGTCCTCCCACTTGTGGCCCGAGACGAAGTTGCCGCCGGGGTAGCGGATGGCGGTGACGCCCAGTTCGCGGATGAGGTCGAGGACGTCGCCGCGCAGGCCCGCCCCGTCCGCCGTGGGGTGGCCCGGTTCGTGGATGCCCGTGTAGACGCAGCGGCCGAGGTGCTCGACGAAGGAGCCGAAGAGCCGCGGGTCGACGTCGCCGACGGTGAAGTCCGGGTGGAGGGTGAAGCGGGCGGGGCGGGCGGAGCGCGTCATGGGTTCCTCAACAGGTCGGCCAGGATTGACGGTTCGGAGTGCGTCAGGCCGTCTTGATCCGCATGAACGTCACGGAGTGGGCGGGGAAGGTGTACGAGAAGGAGTCGTCGACCCCGGTGAAGACCGAGTCGACGGGCTTGACCGGCGTCTTGTCCTTCGTGTTCGCGGCGGCCGGGCCCGCGGCCAGCGTGGTCACCCGCGCCTTCGGCGCGACCTTCGCGCCCCCGTCGAGGTCGACCTTCGTCCGGGCCGGCACCGCTTGGGCGTTGACGACCTTCACGATGAGGTCACCGGTCGCCTTGTCGCGCGTGACGACCTGGCGGAACGGCTCGGCGGGCTTGTCGTCGGTGAAGGAGCCCCACTTCTCGCCGTCGAGGTAGAGCGTCACCTGGCGGCCGCGGACCTCGACACGCAGGTCATAGCCGCGGCCCGGCTCGATCTTCGTGCCGTCCTCGACCATCGTCTGCTTGGCGCCGCCGACGGTCTTCTCGACGGCGGACCGGGTGTTGTTCCAGCCGCCGAGGTTCCACCAGTAGTGGTTGCCGCTGTCCTTGACGCCGAAGGCGACCATGAAGCCCTCCTTGCCGGACTTCTTGGTGGCCCTCACCTTCAGGTCGTAGTTCTGCCAGCCCGGGTCACCGGCGGTGACCAGCGTGTTCTCGGCGCTCTCGTCGGACTGGACGTACGCTCCGTCCTTGACGGCCCACGCGCCCTTGCCGGCCGCCCTGGTCCACTTGCCGTCGCCGGCCGAGAAGTCGTCGGAGAACAGGGGCCTGCCGTCGGCGCCGGTCACCGAGACGTCGTCGTAGGCGGCGCTGGTGGCCCAGGTGGAGAGGCCGACGGCGCCGGTGATCGGGCCCGACGTGGCGGGCGTACCGGTGGCCTTCGACGGCACGACCTCGTCGCCGACGTTGCGCATGAAGAGCTTCTGCGTCTCGTAGTTGGCCGAGCCCCACGACTGGTCGTTGTCGTACCAGATCATGTTCGGCTGCCACTGGACGTAGTCCTCGTTGGCGAGCAGCGGCGCGTACGAGGCGAGCTTCACGACGTCCGCGTTGCGCTCCAGGCCGGTCATGAACGCGGCTTCGGAGAGGGCGTTGCCGAAGGTGTTGCCCTGCGAGGCGTACTCACCGAGGAAGACCTCGGGGCCGCTCCGGTCGTAGGCGTCGTAGCGGTCGTTGTTCTCCAGGAACCACTGCGGGCTGTTGTAGTAGTGCTCGTCGACCATCGCCACGCGTGCGTCGCGGTTGAGCTGCCAGGCCTTGTCGAAGACCGGACCGCTGTCGTCGGGGCCGGAGTTGGAGATGACGGTGATCTCCGGGTGCTCGGCCTCGATGGCGACCCGGAACTCCTTGAAGCGGGCGAAGAACTCCTCGGGGAGGTTCTCCTCGTTGCCGACCTCCAGGTGGGTGAGGCCGAAGGGCTTGGGGTGGCCCATGCGGGCGCGCTTCTTGCCCCATTCGCTGCTCACCGGGCCGTTGGCGAACTCGATGAGGTCGAGGGTGTCCTGGATGTGGCGCTTGAGAAGGGCCGGGTCGTCGGTGGCCTTGTTCTGGCCGCAGCCGGTCACCAGGGCGGGGACGACGGGCAGCGGCATGGCGCCGGTGTCCTCGGCGAACTGGAAGTACTCGTAGTAGCCGAGACCGTAACTCTGGTTGTAGCCCCAGAAGTTGGCGTTGGTGGCGCGCTTCTCGATCGGGCCTATGGTGTCCTTCCACTGGTAGGAGCGCGTGCGCTGCCAGCCGGATTTCTCGTCGTACGCCTCGTGGCTCCCTGTGTTGACCAGGCAGCCGCCGGGGAAGCGCAGGAAGCCGGGTTTCAGGGCGGCGATCTTCTCGGCGAGGTCCTTGCGCAGGCCGTTCGCGCGCCCCTTGTAGGTGTCGCGGGGGAAGAGGGAGATCATGTCGAGCGCGGCGTCCGCCCCGGAGGTGACCGTCAGCCGCCCGGCGGCGGAGGTCCGCGTGGCGGTGAAGGCCGCCTTGTACTGGGCCCAGCCGCCGCGGGCGGTGACGCGGCGGGCGGCGGCCAGTTCGCCCGAGGCGTCGTGCAGGGTGGCCGTCAGCGGTGCTCCGCCGGCGTGGTCGGTGCGGGCCCAGACGGAGAAGTCATAGCGCTTGCCCTTCTCGACCGCGATGCCCGTGTTGTAACCGGAGTTCGTGACGGACGAACCGGCCGTGACGGAGAGGTAGTTGCGGTTGCGTTCGTCGAGGCGGCCGCCGTCGTTGACGACCTTCGCGGTGCCCTTGGTGTCCCACGAGGTCAGCGGCGTGTAGTTCCGGTTGTCCGCGGGCTCGTACTCGAAGGACCTGTTCTGGACCAGCTCGGCGTAGAGCCCGCCGTCCGCGGCGCGGTTGATGTCCTCGTAGAAGACGCCGTACATCGTGTCGTCGATCTTCGCGCCGGTCGCGGCGGTGTCGACGTCGATCGTGTAGTCGGTTGGCTCGGCCGCGGCGCTCGGGCCGACGGCGAGCGTGCCGGCCAGCAGGGCGGTGACGGTGAGCGCGAGGCTCCCTCGTCTGCGTGCCATGTCATCCCCAAGTGTTCGAAATGTCGGACGTTGGTCAGCACTCCGAACGGAAACTTAGGAAGCGGAGGGATCTCGCGTCAACGCCTGGGACCAACCCTGCGCAAAGCGTTGACGCGCGAGGAGTTCGGCTCTACGGTCCGTTCGAAGTGGCGAGCAGCATCCGTTATTTCGTACGCTCCCGTGGGCGCAGCTGATGGCGGGGTGCCTGATGGCGGGGCTCCCGCGCAGGGCGCCCCCGCCGGTCCAGCCGGCGGGGGCCTCCTCCCTCATGCGCGCCGGACCTACCGGTAGGTGACGTCCGACGCCGTGAACTTGCAGTACGTGCCGTCGGGGCCGCTGCCGGTCTCGACGGGCTCGGCACCGGTGTTGTTGCCGGTGAAGCGCGCGCACGTCTTGATCTTCTTGTTGCCGTCACCATGGATGCGGATGTTCCGCAGCGCGGCGGTGTCGCCGTAGTTGGTGTTGATGCCGACGATCGACTTGCCGGGGGCGGTGATGTCGGTGTCGTTGATGGTGACGTGGCGCTGGTACTGCTTGGAGCAGTTGCCGCAGGTGCGCACCAGCTTGCCGAAGTCGGAGACCTGGAACTTGTTCACGACCAACTTGCCGGCGCCGTTGAACTGGAAGACCTTGTCGTCGGCCTTGCGCGCGCCGCCGCCCTGGACGGCGTACGTCGCACCGGCCGAGGTCCCCTTGAAGGTGGCCGCGTCCTCGCCGACATCCTCCCACCACACGTTCTGCAGCGTGCAGCTGCCCATGCAGTGGATGCCGTCGGCGGCGGGCGAGCCGATGATGACGTTCTTCAGGGTGGCCCCGTCCTTCAGCTTGAAGATCGGGTCCTGGCCCTCGTCCTGGCCGTCGCCGCCGAGTTCGCCGCTGCCGTAGTAGCGCTTGAGGCCGCCGTCACGGGTGCCGGAGACCTCGATGGTCTTGGGCACCGCCTGCTGTCCCTTGGCCTCGGGCCAGGCGGTGGCCGCCCCCGCGGACGACATGAGGGAGGTGGTGACGAGGGCGGCGCCGGTCAGGCCGAGCGCGGCGGCGCCGCCGATGACGGCGCGGCGGCGGGTGCGGTTGCGACGGTGGCGTACGCGCCCGTCAGCGGTTGAAGTCATGTCCGGTTTCCTTCGGTGGACAGAAGTGTGCGTCTTCTGGTCGCCACCGCCCGGCGAAAGGTTGCCCCTCGGAATCAACCGTTCCTCAGAAGAAATCACCCCGCCACGCGGTGCGTTCCTCCGAGGTGGCCGCCCGGATGGCATACCGGTCGCCGCCCGCGTCCCGCTTCCCCTCGCCGTGGTCGTACTGCCCGGCGAAGACGTGCTCGCCGGCCGGCACGGTCCGCCCCGCCTTGAGCGTCCACCGGTAGACGAGGAACCCGTCGCGCTCCCCCACCGACACGTCGAAGTCCTCCACGGGCAGCGAGCGCCAGTTGCCGGTGTCGGCGACCTTGCCGCCGAGAGCCACGCGCAGTTCGACGGTGAGGGAGGTCAGCGGCTTGCGCGCCTTGAGGGTGATGTCGCTCTGGGACCAGTACGTGCTGGAGCCGGGGTCGATCGAGCCGTCCGCCCACAGCAGGTCGGCCGCGGGCACGGACCTCGGGCCGCGCGGCGGCCCGGCGGACTTCGGCGGCCTGCCGGACTCCGGCCCCCGGGAGGCGGGGGGTTTGGCCGGGGTGCCGCTCGGGCGCCTCGGCGGTGGTGGCGCGGCGGTGCGGCCGGGTGCCGTGGCGGCGGGCGGCGGGTCCGGCGTCGGGGTGGAGCTGGTGGCGACGGACTGCGGGGCGGGGTCCTCACCGCGCAGCGCGGCGGCCACGCCGTACCCGGCCACCGCGCAGACACCGGCGACGGCGGCGGTCGCGGTCACCACGCGCAGCCAGGACGCGGCCGCCCGCGGGGGCGGCTTCGGGCGGTGTTCGCGCGGGCGCTCGCGGCGGGCCATGCCCTGTTCGACGCGGGCGAGCATCCGCTCCCGGTCCGGGCGGTGGGCCCGGGCGGCGCCGCGCAGCCTGCCGCGCACTTCCTCGTCGTCGTCCCTCATGTGCTTCCCCCCGTGTCCGCCGTGACCGCGCGCACCCGTTCCCAGGTGGTGTGCGGACCGAGGCGTCGTTGCAGCTCGGCCATTCCCTTCGACGTCTGGCTCTTCACCGTACCCACCGAGACGCCGAGGGCCTGCGCGGTGTCCTTCTCCGACAGGTCGAAGGCGTGCCGCAGGACCACGCAGGCCCGCTTGCGGAAGGGCAGCGCGCGCAAGGCGTCGCGCACGTCGACCACGGCCGGTACGTCGGGGTCCGACACGTCCTCGCCGCGGCCCGACCAGAAGAGGGTGACGCGGCGGCGTTCGCGCACGGCGCTGCGGATGCGGCTGCGCGCCATGTTCGCGACGACCCCGCGGGCGTACGCGGCCGGGTGGTCGGCGGCGCGCACCCGGTCCCAGCGGTGCCAGAGCGCGAGCAGCGCGTCGGCCGCCAGGTCGTCCGCGCCATCGCTCTCACCGGTCAACAGGTGGGCCAGGCGGGCGAGTTCGGCGTAGTGCCGTTCGAAGAAGGCGTGGAACTCGGCGGCCGCGTCGTCGGCGGCCACGGGCACGGGCGCCTCCTTTCCGGAAGCGGGCACCCTAGCCGGTCGTTCGGTGCGCGAAGACATCGGGCAGGGTCACCTCCCTCACGCCGTGGGCGGCCGCGCGCCCGTCCACCGTGCGCACGTGGAAGGGCCTGCGGGAGCCGAGGGCGAGGACCGTGAGGCCGTCGCCGTCCCGTATCGCGCGGAAGACCGCCGCGGGGCGCCCTTCGAGGTCGGGGACGGTCACTTCGGTGTCGTACGCCGTGTCGTGCGCGGTCTCGTACGCCGTGTCGGATGCGGTGTCGGGGGCGGCCAGGAGGGTCAGGCCGTCGAGCCAGTCGCCGTCCGGGCGTCGTTCGTCGGCGCCGAGGGGCAGCAGCGCGCCGGGCCGGACGTAGAGAGGGAGGCTGTCGAAGCCGTGGATCTCGCGGCGCCAGCCGGGGCCCCGCGCGCTCTCCCCGGTGAGGAGGTGCGTCCAGGTGCCCTCGGGGAGGTAGAACTCCACCTCGCCCTCCGCGGTGAAGACGGGGGCGACGAGCAGGTCGGGGCCGAGCATGTACTGCCGGTCCAGGGTGCGGCAGGCCGGGTCCTCGGGGAACTCCAGGATCATCGGCCGCATCACGGGCACGCCGGTGCGGTGGGCCTCGCAGGCCGCGCCGTACAGGTAGGGCATGAGGCGGTGCTTGAGCTTGGTGAACTTCCGGGCCACGGCCACGGCTTCGTCGCCGAACGCCCACGGCACGCGGTAGGAGACGTTGCCGTGCAGGCGGCTGTGGGAGGACAGCAGTCCGAAGGCGAGCCAGCGCTTGAAGACCGCCGGGTCGGGGGTGCCCTCGAAGCCGCCGATGTCGTGGCTCCAGAAGCCGAAGCCGCTCAGGGAGAGCGAGAGTCCCCCGCGCAGGGACTCGGCCATGGCACCGAGCGAGGCGAAGCAGTCGCCGCCCCAGTGCACGGGGAACCGCTGGCCGCCGGCCGTGGCGGAGCGCGCGAACAGCACGGCCTCGCCCGCTCCGCGCTCCTTCTCCAGAACCTCGAAGACGGTGCGGTTGTAGAGCTGCGTGTAGTAGTTGTGCATGCGCTCGGGGTCGGCGCCGTCGTGCCAGACGACGTCGGTGGGGACACGTTCGCCGAAGTCGGTCTTGAAGCAGTCGACGCCCTGGTCGAGGAGGGGGCGCAGCTTATCGGCGTACCACTCGCGGGCGGCCGGGTCCGTGAAGTCCACGAGGGCCATGCCGGGCTGCCACAGGTCCCACTGCCAGATGTCGCCGCCCGGCCGCCGGACCAGGTACCCGGCCGCGCGGGCCTCCTCGAAGAGCGCGGACTTCTGCGCGATGTACGGGTTGATCCACACGCTGACCCTGAGCCCGCGCTCGCGCAGGCGGCGCAGCATGCCGTCCGGGTCGGGGAAGACGTCGGGGTCCCACCGGAAATCCGTCCACTGGTGCTCGCGCATCCAGAAGCAGTCGAAGTGGAAGACGGACAGCGGGATGTCGCGCTCGACCATGCCGTCCACGAACGAGGTGACGGTCTCCTCGTCGTAGGGCGTGCAGAACGAGGTGGTGAGCCACAGGCCGAACGACCAGGCGGGCGGCAGCGCGGGCCGTCCGGTGAGCGCGGTGTAGCGGCGCAGGACGTCCTTGGGTGTGGGCCCCGCGATGACGTAGTACTCCAGGCTCTGGTCCTCGACGCTGAACTGGACCTGGCCGACGGCCTCGGAGCCGATCTCGTAGGACACCTTGCCGGGGTGGTTGACGAAGACGCCGTAGCCGCGCGAGGAGAGGTGGAAGGGGATGTTCTTGTAGGCCTGCTCGCTGCTGGTGCCGCCGTCGGCCTGCCAGATGTCGACGCTCTGCCCGTTCTTGACGTACGGGGTGAAGCGCTCGCCGAGGCCGTAGATTAACTCGCCTACCCCGAGCGCCAGTTGAGCCACCATGTGGTGGGTGCCCTCGGGTGTCGTCGCGAAGGCGGTGCCCCTGCGCTCCACGGCGGTCAGCCGACGGCCCTCCTCGTCGAGGAACTCGGGACCCCAGGGCCTGGCGGCGTCCAGGCGCAGGGTGAGGGGCCCGCTGACGAGTTCGGTGACGGCGCCTTCGCGTACGACGTGTCCCGCGTTCCCGGTGGTGTGCACCGTGAACTCCGGTCCGCGCGCGACCTTTCCCGCGTGGTGGGTGGCCCGTACGCCGATCACCCCCTCGGCGGGCGAGAAGCAGGTGACGGTGAGGAGGGGCGAGTTGAGGGTGTCACCGCGCTCGCGCACCCGCCGCACGGCGGCGTAGGCGGTGAAGCTTCCGCCGTCCTCGCCCTCGCGCACGTCGCGCACCTCGGTGGCGTACGAGGCGCGCACCCCGTCCCGCATCAGCCAGAAGCCGTCGGTGAACTTCATGCGGCGTCCTTTCGCGGGCCGGTGGCGGTGAAGGCGATCCGGGCGAGCCGGACGGGGCCGCGCAGCCGTACGCGCAGATCGCGCACGCCCGAGACGGCGAAGCCCGAGGTGTGCGACGCGTAGTGGTACGGGCCGCCGGTCGGTGTGACGGTGACGGTGGCGGCGGTGGTCCCCGCGATGAGGTCGACGGCGCCCTCGCCCGCGGCCTCGACCGTCACGGCGGCGACGCCGTCCCCGAAGTCGCACTCCTGGTAAAGGAGTTCGCCCGTGCCGTCGTCCCTGGCGTGCACGGCGTCGCCCGAGGTCTTCGTCCGGTCGACGAGTTCGGTGCCGCGCTGCGTGTCGTAGCCGTTCGCCGCCAGGCCGGCCCCCAGTACCGGCCTGGCGGCGAGCGGCTCGCCGGTCAGCTCGACCGGTGTCATCAGCCGGATGTCGCGGCTGGAGGCCCCGGCCAGCAGTTCGTACGTACCGGGCGGCAGGGCCCAGCGGTCCTGGCGCACGTCCCAGAACCCCAGGTCGGTCAGGGGCAGCCGGAACGCGAGGCGGCGCCACGCCCCGTGGGCGAGACGGACCCTGCGGTGCGCGGCGAGGCGCCGGTGCGGCAGGGCGACGGGCCCGCGGGGCGCGCGGGTGTAGAGCTGCACCACCTCGTCCGCGGTGACGGCCCCGGTGTTGGTGAGGGTGACCGCCACGCGCAGGGCGTCGCCGTCGCGCTCGGCGGTCAGGTCCTCGTACCGGAAGGAGGAGTAGCCGAGGCCGTGGCCGAAGGGGTAGAGGGGCGTGCCGTCGAAGTACTGGTAGGTCTGCCGGGAGCCGATGATGTCGTAGTCGAGGAGGTCCGGCAGATCGGTGTCGGCGGCGTACCAGGTCTGCGGCAGCCGGCCGGCCGGGGAGACGTCGCCGGCGATGACGCGGGCGAGCGCGGTGCCCGCGGCCTGGCCGCCGTGCGCGGTCCACAGCAGGGCGGGCAGCTCGGCGTCGGCGTCCGTGACCGCGTACGGGTAGGCGCTGACGAGGACGAGCGCGGTGCGGGGGTTGGCGGCGCGGGCGGCGCGCCACAGCCGGTCCTGGTGGGGCGGCAGGGCGAGGGTCGTGCGGTCCTGGGTCTCGCGGCCGTTGATGTGGGGGTCGTTCCCGGCGACGACGATCACGGTGTCCGCGGCCGCGGCGGCGCGGGCAACGGCGTCCTCGCCGCGCTCCAGGACCTCGACCGTGAACGGCGTGGCGCGCTCGGCCGGAAGAACCTCGCCGTCCGCGGCAACCTTCACGCCGTCGGCGGCGACACAGACGTACCCGCCCGTCCCCGTGTGCCTGAGGAGGTGCCCGCCCGCGTGCCCGTCCCCGCTCCCATCTCCGTCCCGGCCTCCCTCTCCGTCCCCGTCTCCGTTCGCCGCGCTGACCAGTGCGAACGTCTCCTGTACGACCCAGCCGCCCGGCTGGTCGGCCGACGCCCGCACGAAGCCGTCGGCGGCGACGGAGAGGTGGCGCCCGTCGGGTGCCCGCAGCGTCCAGGCCCCCTCGCCCCAGTCGACGAGGGCGAACTCGGTGGCGTCCGCCGCGGCCGCGCAGGTGCCGACCGGCGGCAGGTCGGTGCGGCCCGCGAGGAGCGCCGGGTCGAACGTGCCCGCGGCCACCCTTGCGTGCGCGGCGGCGGCGGACGCCGGGACCCTCAGCCAGCCGCCCGCGCACTTCAGGCGCACCCGGTCCACGCCCTCGGCGCAGACCACCCGCTCGGCGCCGAAGCGCTCGCGCAGCCCGTCGAGGACGGTGCTGCGGCGGATCAGGGTGCCGCTGTACCAGTCGGTCTTGCACTCGTCCGCGAGGAGGCCGACGACCGCGACACGGGCGTTGCCGGACGGGGGCGCGAGGGGCAGCAGGCCGTCGTTCTTGAGCAGGACGACGGCCTGTTCGGCGGCCTCGCGGGCCAGCTCCCGGTGGGCGGCCGTGTCGACGTCGCTCGCGTCCGCCGACCCGTACGGGCCGCCGTCCGGGTCGAACTCGCCGAGCCGCAGACGGACGGTGAGGTGCCTGCGGACGGCCGCGTCGACGTCGGAGCCGCTCAGCAGTCCCGCCGCGAGGGCGCGCCGCAGGCGGCCGAGGACGACCGTCGGGTCGGTGCCGTGGTCGGTGAAGCTGTCCACACCCGCGACGAGGGCGGCGGCGACGGCTTCCTCGTGGGTGGCGAAGTAGTGCTGGCTGTCGACGAGGTTGCTGGGCGCGCCCGCGTCGGAGCAGACGAGCAGCTCGTCGTCGGTCCAGCGCCTCAACTGCTCGCGCAGATAAGGCGATACGTGATTGGGGCGGCCGTTGACGAGGTTGTAGGCGGGCATCACACCGGCGACCGCGCCCGCCTCGACGGCGTGGCGGAAGGCGCGCAGGTCGTACTCGTGCAGGACGCGGGGTCTTACGGAGGCGTTGGAGGTGTCCCGGTCGGTCTCGTTGTTGTGGGCCAGCCAGTGCTTGAGGACGGGCGCGGTGCGCCAGTGCGTCGGGTGGTCCCCGCGCAGGCCCCGGGTGTAGGCGGCGGCGAGGGCGGAGGTCAGGTGCGGGTCCTCCGCGTAGCCCTCCTCGTTCCTGCCCCACAGCGGGTGGCGCAGGAGGTTCACGGTGGGGGCCCAGACGTTGAGGCCGACGCGCTCGTCGCGGGAGCGCATCGCCCGCGCCTCGACGGAGACGGCCTCGCCGATCCTGCGCAGCAGGTCGTCGTTCCAGGTCGCGCCGAGCCCGACGGCCTGCGGGAAGACCGTCGCGGGCCCCATCCAGGCGACGCCGTGCAGGGCTTCCTGGCCGGTGCGGAACGCCCCGATGCCGAGCCGGTCGACGGCGGGCGCGAACTGGTGCAGGAGCGCGAGGCGTTCGTCGGCGGTCAGCCGGGACAGCAGGTCGTCCACGCGCTGGTCCGGCTCACGTCCCGGATCACGGAACGGCGGCGGGCTCTCGGTCACGTGCGGGTCCCCTCGGCGGACGGTCGATCGGAGGTGTTCCTCTCGAAGCGCTTCGATGCTCTGCGTTACCCGATGTCCATGTCAAGATACGGGATCCAGAACAGTCCCTGTTCTGCCTGTTCTTGGGGCCTGCGCCAACTCGCGCCCGCCGCGCGTGACTTCTGTCCCGACCCTTGTGACGGTCCCGGCGTTCCCTTAATCTCCTCCCCGGAATTGAAGCGCTTCGAAAGCCGACCGGCGGCGGTACCGCCGTGTGTCCGGGCACGCGCCACGAAGGGTTGACGCAATGACGCCGAACTCCCCCTCCACCGGCTCCGGTCCGCGCCCCAACGGCTCCGAGCCGAACCGGAGAACCTTCCTCGCCTCCTCCGGGCTCGCGGTGCTCGCCGCGATCGGCGGGGCTCCACTGCTCACGGCCTGCGGAGGCGGCGGGTCGAAGAACGAGGGCGCCACGACGGGGAAGAAGCTCAGGGACCTGCTCCCGGCGTACGTCGCCCCGGACCTCGTCACCCCGGACATCCCGGCCGAGAACGGCTCGGCCGCGGGTTTCACCAAGGCCCTGCCCACGGCCCGGCTCAAGACGTCGGTGCCCGAACGGCTCGGCAAGGGCGGCGCGTTCACCGTCATGTCGCCGATCTGGGGGAACGTGCCCCCGCGGGGCAACCCCTACTGGACCGCGATGGACGAGGCCGCGGGCGTCCGCGTCACCTGGCAGAACCAGCAGGGTGACACGTACGGCCAGAAACTCGGCGCGGTCCTCGCCTCCAGCGGTGTGCCGGACGCGGTGGTCGTGCCCGGCTGGGAGCTGACCGGCAAGATCCCGAGCGCCATCGCCCACAAGTTCGCCGACCTCGGGCCCTACCTGAGCGGCGACGAGGTCAAGAAGTACCCGAACCTCGCCGCGATCCCGACCGGGGCCTGGCAGCGCTCGGTCTTCGGCGGCAAGCTGCGCGGCCTGCCGATGCCCTCCGCCACCACCCCGAACATCGCGCCCTTCCACCGCACGGACCTCTTCGAGAAGGAAGGCCTCCAGGCGCCCGCCAGCGCACGGGAGTTCCACGACCTGTGCAAGCAGCTCAACGCCCCCAGGAGCAAGTTGTGGGCGTGCGGCGACATGACCTGGGCCGCCTGGAACATCTTCGGGGTGCTGCCGGAGAAGCCTTACTACTGGAAGCTCGTCGACGACAAGCTGGTCAACCGCTACGAGACCGACGAGTACCTCGAAGCCCTGGAGTGGTCGCGCAAGCTCTACTCGGCCGGCTTCGTCCACCCCGACGCCAAGGCGGAGACCGGCAACATCGGCGACCTCTGCGCGGCGGGCAAGGTCTGGATGTACTGCCACGACCTCTCCGACTGGTACGGCAAGGCCGCCGTGCAGCGCGTGGACGACAAGACGTTCCGCATGGAGGCCTTCGACTACTTCGCGCCCGACGGCGGAGCCCCCACGCTGTACGCGCGCCCGCCCGCCGACATCTGGACGTTCATCAGCGAGAAGGCCGATGAGAAGACCGTCCGCGACATCCTCGCCCTCGCCAACTTCACGGCCGCGCCCTACGGTTCGAAGGAGCAGAGGCTGCGGATGTACGGCGTCGAGGGCGTCCACCACACCCTGGAGGACGGCGTCCTCACCAAGAACGGCAAGGGCAACAACGAGGTCTTCTCGACGTACGAGTACCTGGCCTCGCCCGCGCCCTTCATCGCCTACGCCGATCTGCCGGACGTCACGCGGGGCATGGTCGGCTGGCAGCAGCGCCAGGGCGCGCACACGCGAAAGCCCCTCTTCCACGGCATGATGATCGTCGAGCCGACGCGGTATACCGAACTGAACGCCGAGTTCGAGGACCTGGAGAAGGACGTCGTGCGGGGCCGCAGGAAGGTCACCGACGTGCGGCGGGCCGCCTCGGACTGGAAGTCGGGCGGTGGCGACAAGCTGCGCGACTGGTACCGGAAGCTGCTGGACGAGACCGGCGACTCGGCGTCCTGACATGGCGCAGAGCACGGTTCGCCCGCCCGCCGCCCGCCGGGACGTGGCGCCCGCCGAAGCCGCGGCCCCGCCCAGGGCCTCGTCCCGCGTCCCGCTCCGCCACCGGCTGCGCCGCGACCGCGTCCTGCTCCTGATGGTGCTGCCGGCGCTGCTGCTCCTGCTCGTCTTCCACTACGTACCGCTGATCGGCAACGTCGTCGCCTTCCAGGACTACGACCCCTACATCGCGGACAACGCGTTCCAGGCGATGTCGCGGAGCCCCTGGATCGGCTTCGAACACTTCCGGCACATGGCCGAGGACCGGCTGTTCTGGCAGGCGGTCCGCAACACCCTCGCCATCTTCGCCATCCAGCTGGCGCTCTTCTTCCCCGTACCGGTGCTGCTCGCGCTGTTCATCCACAGCTTCGCGCGCCCCCGGGTGCGGGCCGTCGCCCAGGCGGTCCTCTACCTCCCGCACTTCTTCTCCTGGGTGCTCGTCATCACGGTCTTCCAGCAGATGTTCGGCGGGGCCGGCCTCGTCGCACAGGTGCTGCGCGACCACGACCACGAGGGCTTCGACCTGATGACCGACCCCGGCCTGTTCAAGTTCCTGATCACCTTCGAGCTGATCTGGAAGGACGCGGGCTGGGGCGTCATCGTCTTCCTCGCCGCACTCGCCGCGGTGAACCCCGATCTGTACGAGGCCGCCGCGATGGACGGCGCGGGCCGCTGGCGGCGCATCTGGCACATCCAACTGCCCGCCCTGCGCCCGGTGGTGGCCCTGCTGCTCGTCCTCCAGGTCGGCAACGCCCTCACGGTCGGCTTCGAACAGATCCTGCTCCAGCGCACGGCGGTGGGGCCGACGGCCTCGGAGGTCCTGGACACGTACGTGTGGAACACCGGCCTCGACAACGGCAACTTCGGCTACGGCGCCGCGATCGGCATCGTCAAGGGCGTCTTCGGCCTGCTGATGGTGCTCGGCGCCAACAAGGCCGCCCACCTCATGGGCGAACAGGGGGTGTACAAGCGGTGAACGTGCTGAACTTCGGCATCGAGCCGGGCAGCAGGTCCGGGCTGCGCCCGGTGTGGGAGGAGCCGCCGACCAGGGCCGGGCTCGCCACCAAGGGCGTGACGCTGGCCCTGGTCTGTCTGGCCGTCCTCTTCCCGGTCTGGGTCGTGGTCGTCACCAGCCTCTCCTCGGTGAAGACGATCACCGAGACGGGCGGCCTGGTGGTGATCCCCCGCGGCGTCACCTTCATCCACTACCAGGAGCTGCTCGGCGGCGGCCAGGTCTCGCGGGCCACGCTGGTCAGTGTGGGCGTCACGGTCGTCGGCACGCTCTTCAGCATGGTGGTGTCCGTCCTGTGCGCGTACGGCCTCTCCCGCCCGGGGTCCGTGCTGCACCGCCCGATCCTGCTGGTCATCGTCGCCACGATGTTCTTCGGGGCCGGGCTGATCCCGACGTATCTGGTGGTGCAGGGCCTCGGGCTCACGGACACCTATCTGTCGCTGATCCTGCCGAGCGCGCTGAACGTCTTCAACATCCTCGTGCTGCGGGCGTTCTTCATGGGCACGGCCCAGGAGCTGATCGAGAGCGCCCGCATCGACGGCGCCGGGGACCTGCGCATCCTGTGGCGGATCGTCATGCCGCTGTCCCGTGCGGTGCTCGCGGTGATCACGCTCTTCTACGCGGTGGGGTACTGGAGCGCGTGGTTCAACGCCTCGATCTACCTCAGCGACCCGGACATGATGCCGCTCCAGAACGTCATGCAGCAGCTCGTCATCAAACAGCAGCGGCCCACCGGCCTCGGCCAGGCGATCAACACCGGTCATCTGTCGCCGCTCGCCATCCAGATGGCCGTGATGGTCCTGGCGCTGCTGCCGGTCGCCGTCCTCTCCCCGTTCGTGCAGCGGCATTTCAAGCAGGG
Organism: Streptomyces huasconensis; assembly: GCF_021028635.1. Lineage (NCBI taxonomy): Bacteria > Bacillati > Actinomycetota > Actinomycetes > Kitasatosporales > Streptomycetaceae > Streptomyces > Streptomyces huasconensis. The sequence goes on along the minus strand of NZ_CP086119.1, from coordinate 7,042,474 downwards.
CATGCTCACCGGCGCCGTGAAGGGCTGACCCCGACATGAAGGGCCGACCCTGATGAGGGCGCCCCCACCGGCTCACCTGCCGGAGGGGGCGTTCGCGCACTGCTTCACAGGCCGTCGGTCTGCACCAGGCGGTTGGGGGAGGACCTGGTCACCGTGAGGATGCCCTTCACCGACTTGTCGACGATCCAGTTGTACACCTCGGCGGAGGTCGCCGACGGGGCGCGCCCCTTCAGGAGGGTGGCGACACCGGCGACGTGGGGGCTGGCCATGGACGTACCACTGAGCGCGACGCTTCCGCCGCCGAGCCTGGCCGAGACGATGGCGGTGCCGGGAGCGTACATGTCCAGGCAAGGGCCGTGGTTGGAGAAGCTCGCCTCCTGGTCCTGGTGGTCGGTGGCTCCGACGGTGAGGACCCGCTGGGCGCTCGCCGGCGAGACATTGCACGCGTCCGTCGCGTCGTTGCCCGCCGCGACGACCGGCAGGACACCGCGGTCCGACAGAGCCGTCGCGGCCCGGTTGACGGCGTCGCTCCGCGGGCCGCCGAGGGAGCCGTTGAGCACCGCGGGCTGCCGGGCGTTGCCCGCCACCCAGTCGAAGCCGGCGATGACGCCGGCGTACGAACCACTGCCGTCGCAGCCGAGGACGCGGACGCTGACCAGCCTCGCCTGCCGGGCGACGCCGTAGTTCGCCCCGCCGACGGTGCCGGCGACGTGCGTGCCGTGGCCGTTGCAGTCCTGGCCGTTCCTGCCGTCGCGCATCGCGTCGAAGCCGGGCACCGCACGGCCGCCGAACTCCGCGTGGCCGTAGTCGATGCCGGTGTCCAAGATGTAGGCCGAGGCACCGGCACCGGTGCTGTTGACGTTGAACTGCCCGTTGAGCGGGAGGTAGGGCTGGTCGATGCGGTCCAGCCCCCAGCTGGCGGCCGGTACGCGGGGGGCGCGCAGCGGGGTGGCGGTGACCGTCGCGTCCTGCTCGACGGCCGCCACCTCCGGAAGCCTGCGCACGGCCGCGAGCTGGCCGGCGTCGAGCTTGGCCGCGAAGCCGTGCAGCACCCGCTGGTATTCGTGGAGCGCGGTGGCGCCGACCTGCTGGGTGATCTGCGCGGCAGTCGAGGGGGTGTCGGGCTTCAGGGTGACGATGTACTGGTCCGGGATGGGCGCCGACGTGGTGCGCAGCGGTGCGGGGGCGGAGCGCGCGGGCTCCTTCGGGCTCGGCTCGGCGGCCGATGCGGGGAGGGCGGTGAGAGGGAGCAGCAGGAGCAGCGCCGCGCAGGCGCAGCGGGCGGACAGCCTCATTCAGTACTCCGTTCGGGAGTGTCTGCCACAGAGGTCCCTGTGCGGGAACAGAGGGACCCCTGTAGAGAAGCAGTCCTGCCCCGTACCGGAATATCACCCTCAGGAGTGACGTGACCGCTCACCGTGGCGAACGCCGCACGTGCGCCCCCCATGTCAGACCGGTGCGCTCCCCGTGCTGGCCCGCACCGTCAGTTCCGGGGCGAGGAGGGTGACGTCGTCCTCGCCGTGCCCCGCGAGTTTGGCGACGACGCGCTCCACGGCCCTGCGCCCCATCTCCTCGGCGGGGATGGAGACCGAGGTGAGCCGTACCGAGGCCTGGAGGGCGACCTGGTCGGGGCAGACGGCGATCACCGACACGTCCTCGGGCACCGCGCGGCCCTGCTGGCGCAGAATTCCGAGCAGCGGCTCCACGGCCGACTCGTTCTGCACCACGAAGCCCGTGGTGCCGGGCCGCTCGTCGAAGATCCGGGCGAGGGTGGCCGCCGTCGGGCCGTACCCCGCCTCGCAGGGCCGGTGCAGGAGCCGTACGCCCAGCTCGCGCGCCTTGCCGCGCAGCCCGTCGAGGGTGCGCTCGGCGAAGCCGGTGTGGCGTTCGTAGACGGCGGGGGCCTCGCCGATGACCGCGATGTCGCGGTGGCCGAGTCCGGCCAGGTGCGCCACGCACAGCGCGCCCGTCGCCACGAAGTCGAGGTCGACGCAGGTGAGTCCGGCCGTGTCGGCGGGCAGTCCGATGAGGACGGCGGGCCGCGGGCTCTCGCGCAGCAGCGGGAGCCGCTCGTCCTCCAGTTCGACGTCCATGAGGATCATGGCGTCGGCGAGTCCGCTGCCGGTGACGCGGCGCACGGTCCGGGCGCCCTCGTCGCCGGTGAGGAGCAGGACGTCGTAGCCGTGGGCTCGGGCCGTGGTGGTGACGGCGAGGGCGATCTCCATCATCACCGGTACGTACATGTCGGTGCGCAGCGGCATCATCAGAGCGATGACGTTGGACCTGCTGCTGGCGAGGGCTCGGGCGCCCGCGTTGGGGTGGTAGCCGAGCTGCTGGATGCTGCGTTCGACGCGTTCCCGGGTGCCGGTCGAGATCGACCGCTTGCCGCTGAGGACGTAGCTCACCGTGCTGGCCGAGACTCCGGCGTGCCTGGCGACCTCGGCGAGGGTGACCATGCGGCTCTCCTGAACTGGACGACGGGGCGACGCGATCGACCCTAAGGGGGCGCCCCTGGCCTGTCCATACGCCGTGTCGAAGCGCTTCGACACGGCGGGCACAGGGGGCGGGGCGCCCCGTGGTGCCGTCAGAGCGCCGGGTGGGCGTTCTTCAGGAGCTGCTGGAACTGGGCGGAGAACCAGTGGCCCGAGACCGGCGCGTCCGGCAGGGCGCCGGACCGGTTGTAGTTGTTGCGCGCGTTGCCCTCATAGGTGGGGTCGCACATCCGGTCGAAGCCCTTGCCCTCGTCGTTCGGGATCTCCTTGCTGGAGCCGTCGGACTCGCCCGGCGGCTTCATCCAGACGTAGGCGTCGATGCCGGCCGCGGGTGCGGCCGTGGGGCGTTCGCCGAGGCCCGCGCCCGACTGGTTGCACCAGTTGCCGACGTGGATGCGGCGGTCGTAGCGGCCGCCGTTGACGTAGGAGTCGACGTCCGTCGTCGGGCCGGGGCGGGTGGGCCGTGCCGTGCCGCCCCAGCCGTTGCGGGAGGTGTCGATGAGCATGCCGATGCCGGGCCGGAAGCCGGTGGCCACCAGCTGGTCGCGGAAGGCCTGGGCGAAGGACAGCTCGTCGGTGTAGCGGTTCCAGTCGACCCACTTCGACTCGCGGACCGAGCGGCCGCCGACCGTGTCGCCGATGCGGAAGTTCTCCTCCTTCAGGGCGCTGTAGTTGGCGGTGTTGGTGATGAAGCCGTGGACGTTGTCGACGGTGCTGCCCTCGGCGGTGGCGGCCTGGTGGAAGACCTGAGCGGAGGCGGCGAAGTTGTCGTCCCAGCCGATCCAGCCGTGGTGGCCGGCGTCCACGTAGTTGTAGACGTTGGGCACGGCGCCCAGCTGCTTGAGGGCGTAGCCGACGCCCTTCACGTAGTTGCCGTTGGCCTTCATCACATCGCAGGCGGGGGTGGCGGTGGGCCGGCCGCCGGTGTTGGTGACGAGGTTGGGCAGCGAGTCGATCTCGACGGTCGTGACGATGCGCAGGTTCGCGTACTTCGCCTCGCCGAGGACCTTCGCGATCGGGTCGATGTAGTCCCGCTTGTAGCGGTCGATCTCGGTGGGGCCGAGTTCGCCGTTGGAGGCGAGGGCCGCGCAGTCCCGGCCGGGCAGGTTGTAGATGACCAACTGCACGACGTTCGCACGCTGTTGGAGTGCCGCGTCGAGGTGCTGGCGCAGGCCCATCTTGCCGTTGCCGCCCGCGATCGCGGCGATCCGGTCGAGCCAGACGCCGGTGGGCTGGTTCGAGACGGCGGTGCCGCCCGGCTCGGCGGCGGCCTTCTTCGACCACTCGGGGTTCACGTAGACCTTGGCGCCCGCGTACGGGTTGTCGACGCGGGCGGCGGCCGCGGTGGCCCCGGCGGGCTCAGCGGGCTGGCCGGCGAGGGCGACGGCGGTGCCGCCGCTGACCGCGAGCACGGTGGACAGGGCGAGCAGGAGGGTGCGGGTTCTGCGGTGGGTGGGTATACGTGTGCGGCTCATGTCGTCTCCGGTGCCTCTCAGGTGTCGAGGGCGCGCAGGTGGTCGCGCAGCCCGATGCCGAACGGGGTGGGTGTGCCGTCGTAGGAGCGGATCAGGGCCGGGCCCGAGGAGCAGTCCCAGGCGTTCCAGGTCCAGCCGAGGTAGGAGAGCGCGCGGTCGTCGAACCACGTCATGACGCGGTCGATGAAGCCGTGGGAGCAGGTGTTCTCGCCGATCTCGCCCGCGACGAGCGGGACGCGGGCGGCGACGGGGGCGAGGGTGCGGTTCCAGCAGTCCTCGTCGGCGCAGGCGTTGAAGTTGTAGACGTGCCAGGCCGCGGCGAGATTGCCCGCCGGGTCGTGGGGCGCGTGCCGGAGCCAGCCGCTCAGGTCGTTGGCGTAGGCGATGCCGGCGGCCAGGACGAGGTTGCGGGCGCCCGTGCCCCGTACGGCGTCCAGCAGGTCCTGCATCCCGGCGACCTCGTAGTCGATGCCGGGGCAGGTGCCGCCGTCGCGCCAGCAGGCCCAGGCCTGGGCGGTGGTGAAGGTCGCGCGGTCCGGGTAGGGCTCGTTGAAGAGGTCGAAGACGACCTCGGGGTCGTTCTTGTAGGTGTGCGCCACCGAGGTCCAGAACGCGGGGGTGTGCGCGGCGCCCGGCATCGGCTTCTGGCAGCTGGCGTGGACGTCGTGGCAGCCGGCGGAGTTGCCGGTGTAGCGGCCGTGGGTCCAGTGGAGTTCGAGGATCGGGGTCATGCCGTGCGCCTGGACGCGCTGGACCAGGCCGTCGACGGCGGAGCGGTAGGCGGCGCCCCGGTAGCGGGGGTCGATGTTGGCGGTGCCGAGCCAGCACTCCTCGTTGAGGGGGATGCGTACGGTGTTGGCGTGCCAGTCCGCGATGGCCTTGACGGAGGCGTCGTCGACGGGGCCGTCGAAGATGCCCCACCCCTGGACGCAGGCGAACTCTCCTCCGGAGCGGTTGACGCCGAGGAGGCGGTGGGGGGTGCCGTCCGCGCCGACGAGGCGGTTGCCCTCGGCGTGCAGGACGGGTGGCGGTCCGGCCGCGGCGGGGCGCGCGGACGCGGGTGCGGTGAGACCACCTGCGACGAGAAGGACGGCCAGCACGGCGAGGGTGCGCAACAGCCGTTGGGGATGCCGCATGGGCGACTCCTTGTCGGTCGGTAAACACGGACCTCTGACGTGCAGTCACCGCCGGGGGAAGAGAAGGTTGCCGGGTTCCCGGGAAATTCCGGCGCGTTCGGCGGTCGAATGGATTCGACGACTCAATGCACGCGAGCACCCTTGACAACCCCAGGTGACACAAGGACTTTGGGAGCGCTCCCACACTCATCGGAGCGCGCGCGGGTCGCGGCCGTTCATGCTCCCCACGCGCGCGGACCGGCCGACGAACAGTTTCCACACCGCGGCGAACCCGGCCGCGTACACGGAACTCCTGGAGTGCTGAGCGCCCACTCCCCACCTGATGTGCGAAGGGACCCCCCATGCCCCCTGCGCCCCGCGCGCACAGAGCGCGCGTCCTCCCCGCTCTGACCGGCCTGCTCGGCGGGCTGCTCCTCGGCGGCCCGGTGGCGACCGCCGACGACCACGGCCCCGCCGCCGGGGCGGCCACGGTTTCCCCCGCCGCCTCGTACCGCTGGCAGAACGTCCGCGTCGACGGGGGCGGCTTCGTCCCCGGCATCGTCTTCAACCGCTCCGAGCGCGACCTGGCCTACGCCCGCACCGACATCGGCGGCGCCTACCGCTGGCAGGAGTCGTCCGCGTCCTGGAAGCCGCTGCTCGACTCGGTGGGCTGGGACGACTGGGGGCACACCGGCGTGGTGAGCCTGGCGTCCGACTCCGTCGACCCCGACCGGGTGTACGCGGCCGTCGGCACGTACACCAACGACTGGGACCCCGGCAACGGCGCCGTCCTGCGCTCGGCCGACCGGGGCGAGACCTGGCGCAAGGCGGATCTGCCGTTCAAGCTGGGCGGCAACATGCCGGGGCGCGGCATGGGCGAGCGGCTGGCCGTCGACCCGCACGACAACGACGTGCTCTACCTCGGGGCACCGAGCGGCAAGGGCCTGTGGCGCTCCACGGACGCGGGCGCCACCTGGAAACAGGTGACGAACTTCCCGAACCCCGGCAACTTCCAGCAGGACCCGGGCGACACGAGCGGCTACAACTCCGACAACCAGGGCATCGTCTGGGTCACGTTCGACGAGTCGACGGGCTCGGGCGGCAGGCATCCCCGGAAGACGCAGACGGTGTACGTGGGCGTCGCCGACAAGGCCAACTCCGTCTACAGGTCCACGGACGGCGGTAGCAGTTGGTCGCGGGTCGGCGGCCAGCCGACCGGGCTCCTCGCCCACAAGGGCGTCCTCGACGCGGAGAACGGCTACCTCTACCTCGCCTACAGCGACCGGGCCGGGCCCTACGACGGCGGCAAGGGCCAGGTCTGGCGGTACGCGACACGGACCGGCGAGTGGAAGAACATCAGCCCCGTCGCGGAGGCCGACACCCACTACGGCTTCAGCGGCCTGAGCGTCGACCGGCAGGACCCGGGCACGGTCATGGCCACCGGGTACAGCTCCTGGTGGCCCGACACGCAGATCTTCCGGACCACGGACAGCGGCGCCAACTGGACGGCGGCGTGGGGTTATGCGCCGTACCCGACGCGGGAGAACCGCTACACCATGGACATCTCGTCCGTCCCCTGGCTCTCCTGGGGCGCGCGGCCCGCGCCGCCCGAGCAGTCCCCGAAGCTCGGGTGGATGACGGAGTCACTGGAGATCGATCCGTTCGACTCCGACCGCATGATGTACGGGACGGGCGCCACGGTGTACGGCACACGGGACCTCACCGACTGGGACGACCCGGGCGGCCGGTTCACCGTCACGCCCATGGTGCGGGGGCTGGAGGAGACCGCCGTCAACGACCTCGTGGCTCCCCCGTCCGGGGCGCCGCTGCTGAGCGCGCTCGGGGACATCGGCGGCTTCCGGCACACGGACGTCACCAAAGTGCCGCCGCTGATGTACACCTCGCCGAACTTCACCTCGACGACGAGCCTCGACTACGCGGCGGCCAGACCGGACGTCGTGATCCGGTCCGGCAACGCCGACGCGGCGCCCCGCGTGGCCTTCTCCACGGACAACGGCGCCACGTGGTCGGGCGGCCAGGAGCCTTCGGGCGTCACGGGCGGCGGGGCGGTGGCCGCCGCGGCCGACGGGAACCGCTTCGTGTGGAGCCCGGAGGGCGCGGGGGTGCACACCGCGACCGGGCCGGGCGCTTCGTGGACGGCCGCCAGGGGCATCCCGCGGGGCGCGGTGGTCGAGGCGGACCGGGTCGACCCGAAGAGGTTCTACGGCTTCGTCTCCGGCCGCTTCTACGTGAGTTCGGACGGCGGCGCGACCTTCACCGCGACGGCGGCGGCCAGCCTGCCGGCCGAGGGGCCCGTGAAGTTCCAGGCCGTGCCCGGCAGGAAGGGCGACATCTGGCTGGCGGGCGGCAAGGCCGGTGGCACGTACGGTCTGTGGCACTCCACGGACGGCGGTGCGAGCTTCACGAGAACCGGCGGCGTCCAGGAGGCCGACACCATCGGCTTCGGCAAGGCGGCGCCCGGCGCCTCGTACCAGACGCTCTACACCAGCGCGAGGATCGGCGGGGTGCGCGGCATCTTCCGCTCCACGGACGCGGGCGCGAGCTGGGCGCGGATCAACGACGCGCGACATCAGTGGGGTTGGACGGGCGCCGCCATCACCGGTGACCCGAAGATCTTCGGCCGGGTGTACGTGGCGACGAACGGGCGCGGCGTCGTGTACGGCGACAGCGCGGCCGAGCAGCCGCGGCACCCGTGAGGGCCGGTGGACCTGCTTCGCCCCTGGGGGGTTAACCCCCTCCCTGAGCGGTGGGTGGCAGGATCGCCGCGGGCGGGGGCGGCAGAACATGCTGAGGGCCCGGCGGCAGACACCGCCGGGCCCCCGGCATTCACAGGAGTTGGCTCGTGCGTGAGCAGGCATCGCAGAAGGTTCGTTCGTCCGGTCGGCGGAGCGGTCGGCGCAGGAGTGTGGCGGCGGCGGTCGCGGTGGCCGTGGGCGTCATGACGGCGGGGACGCTTCAGGCGCCCGTGGCATCCGCGGCTTCCCGGCCCGACACGGTCCAGCAGGGCCTGGACGCGCTGGTGCGCGCGGACGGCATGCCCGGCGCACTGGCGAGCGTCACGGACCGCGCGGGGCGCGACCGTACGTACACCGCCGGGGTCGGTGACCTCGCGACCGGCGCGCCGGTGCCACGGGACGGCCAGGTCCGGATCGGCAGCAACACCAAGACGTTCACCGCGGTGGTGATGCTGCAACTGGTCGCCGAGGGGAAGGTCGCCCTGGACGCCCCGGTCGACACGTATCTGCCGGGCCTGGTGCGCGGGGAGAGGATCGACGGCCGGCGCATCACCGTCCGCCATCTCCTCCAGCAGACCAGCGGGCTGCCCAACTACACCGAGTACGACATCCAGCCCCGGTACTACGACCCTCACGAACTTCTCGACATCACGCTGCGCCACAAGGGACATTTCGCGCCGGGGAAGAAGTGGGAGTACAGCAACACGAACTACGTACTGGCCGGCCTGATCATCGAGAAGGTCACCCGCCGCACCATCGCTGAGGAGATCGACCGGCGCGTCATCCGACGCCTCGGTCTGCGGCACACCTACTTCCCCGCCCCTCGCGACGCGACCATCCGCGAACCGCACCCCAAGGGCTACTACCAGGACGCACCAGGCTCTTCGCCGACCGACATCACGGAGATCGACCCCTCCTGGGCCTGGTCGGCGGGTCAGCTGATCTCCACCAACTCCGATCTCAACCGGTTCTTCGCCGCACTCCTCGGCGGCCGCCTCCTCCCGGCGGCCCAGCTCGCCGAGATGCGGACCACTGTCCGGGCCCCCTACTTCGGCGACGGCGCCCGCTACGGTCTGGGTATCGTCAGCAGGCCCCTGTCGTGCGGCGGGCGTTCCTGGGGCCACGGCGGCAGCTTCCCCGGGTACGAGACGCGGGGCGGCGTCACCGAGGACGGCCGCGCGGCGAACATCGCGGTGACCATGCAGCCGACCGCCGAGGCGACCGGGAAGCGGCTGGAGAGCGTCGTGGACACGGCCCTGTGCCGCTGAACCGAGCCGTGCCCGGGACGCCCGGGGTGCCCGGGTTCAGCCTCCGCACCCGCACCCGCCGCAGCCACCCCCGTCACCGTCACCGCACGAGGACGAGCTGCCGTCGCACGACGAGTCCTTGTCCGGTGGCGCGCTCGGGCCGAGCGTCCCCCCGCCGCAGCCCGCCACCGCGCCGCCCGTGACCCAGCTCCCGTCCTCGCCCCGTCGTGATGCGCTCGGCGCGCTCTTGCCGGGTTGTCGTGCGGGCCTGTTCCCGGCCTTCTCGACGACGGCGATCACGGCCACCAGAAGCGCCACCGCCACGAGCCCCACGACCCAGACTCCCCCCATGGACCTCACCGTCCTCCCCCGTATCCCACCCTCGCGGGTGGGCGCCTCTCGCAAGTGCGCGGCACGTCGACGGTCTCAGGGCGCGCACGGGTAAGTCCAGGGTTCAGCCCGGCTCCGCGGCCCGGATCAGCGGAAGTTGGCGGCCGGCGGTCACTGGTGTTCCTTCTTCCACTCCGCCTGCGCCTCGTTGAGCTGCTCGGCGAGCGAGTCCAGGAAGTCCTTCGCGGACATCGTGCCGAGGAGCACCTTCTGGAACGCGGGCTCGTTCTCCGCCTTGCTGATGGTGTTCCAGTCGGGCAGGTGGTACGGCAGCTGCACGATCTTCAGGGAGCCGTCGTTCAGGGCCTCGGCCGCGAGCCTGGTCGGCTCGGACTTCTTCACCCACGGGTCCTTGGCGGCGTCGGTGTGGGCGGGGATGGCGCCCGCCGACTCGTTCCACTTGCTGTTGGACGCGTGCGAGGCGGCGAACTCGATGAACTTCCAGGCGGCCTTCTTGTTCCTGCTCGACTTGAACAGGCCGAGCCCGTCGACGGGGTTGGACACCTGGACGCGTACGCCCGCGCCGGTCGTCGGGTTGGGCAGACCGCGGAACTTGTCCTCGCCGAGCGCCTTCACATGGTCCTGGTAGGAGCCGAGGTTGTGGCTGAGCATGCCGATCTGGCCGCTGTCCCACTGGGCGACCATCTTGGTGAAGTCGTTGTTGAGGTCGGCGGAGGGCGTGGCCTTCTTGTAGAGGGCCACGTACTTCCGCAACGCGGTCACGTTCTTGGGGTCGTTGATGGTCGTCTTGTCGCCGTCCCAGAAGTCGCCGATGCCGGACTGCCCGTACATCGCGTCGAGGGCCTGCGCGATGGAGCCCTCGCCGCCGCGGATGGTGTACCCGAAGCGGTTGTTCTCCCGGTCGGTGAGCTTCTCGGCGGCCTCGTAGAACTTCGGCCAGGTGGTGGGCGCCGCGAGGCCCTCGGCCTTGAAGAGGTCGGTGCGGTAGTACAGGACGCCGTTGCTCGCGGACGTCGGGACGGTGAAGAGGTCGACGCCGCCGCCGGCCGCGCGGACGCCGTCCACCATCGCCGGGTTCAGCTTGCCGCGCAGCGCGCTCTTCTCGACGCGGTCGTCGAGCGGCTCCAGGGCGCCCTGGGCGGCGATCCCGGCGAGCATCGCGGCGCCGACGCCACCGACGTCGGGGAGGCCGCCGCCCTGGATGGCGGTGTCGTACTTGGACTGGACGTTCTCGGCGGGCACCCCGACGTACTTGACGTCGATGCCGGGGTTCGCCGTCTCGAAGTCGTTGATGATCTCCTGCCAGATGTCCTGGCGGACGGCCGTGTTGTTGTCCCAGAAGACGACCTCCCCCTTCCCGCTGCCCTCGCCGCCCTTGTCCCCGGCCGCGCCGCTGCCGTCGTCACCGCAGGCGGTGGCGGTCAGCGCGAGGGCGGTGGCCAGGGCGAGCGTGGCGGTGAGGCGGCGCCGGGTGCGCGTGTGCGGGGTCGTGGTCATCGTCGGCTCTCTTCTCGGGGTGTGGTGAGCGTGCGGTGGATGATCCGGAAGTGGGTGAACAGGCCCGTACCCGTGGGTTCCTCGCCTGCGGGAGCCGCCGCGAACAGGCCGAGCAGAGCGCCGACCCAGCGCCAGGGGGTCGCGGTGAACTCCGGTGCTCCGGTGGGCCGGTAGCCGTCGCCCGTGTCGGCGTGGAAGCGGCAGCGGGCGCCCTCGGTGATCTCGACGCGCAGCCGGGCCGTGCCGTGCGGTGCCGGGCGCGGCGTCCCTCTCGGCCCCCGCGCCCGCTTCGGCGAACCGGTGCACCAGGCGGACCGCCCCGCCCTCGTCCCGCTCCAGACCCACCCATGCGTACGCGTCGCCGAGCACCGCCAACCCGGCTCGTGCGAGCGGCACTTCGGCGTCCAGACGCAGCTCGACGTCGGCGGAACACGGCCGCAGGGGCAGCCGCTGGGTGAGCGTGTGCGGCAGGGCGCGCAGGTCGTCGGCGCGCGCGGTGCGTACGCAGGTCAGGCGCAGGCCGTCCCCGGCGTGCGAAGTGGCCCAGTCGGCGCGGGGGTTGGCGGCCCACTGCCACTGGGGGCCGTGCCGTCCGCCGGGGAAGTCGTCGTTCGTGGCGGGGGCGGAGGGCGGCTGCGGGGGCAGGTTCGGTTTGCGGTGTACGTCGACGGGGGCGCCGTCGTCCCCGAGCACCGGCCAGCCGTCGGCGCCCCACCGCATCGGCTGCAGGTGGACGACACGGCCGTACGCGCCGCGCTGCTGGAAGTGCAGGAACCAGTCCTCACCGGCCGCGGTGCGCACCCAGCCGCCCTGGTGCGGTCCGTTGATGTCGGTGCCGCCCTGCTGGAGGACGACGCGCTCCTCGTAGGGGCCGTGGAAGGCGCGGGACCGGAAGGCGCCCTGCCAGCCGGTCACCACGCCGCCGGCCGGGGCGAAGATCCAGAACCAGCCGTCGTGCCGGTGGAGCTTCGGCCCTTCGATGGTGAACCAGCCGGGGAGCCGGTCGCCGTCGATCAACACGCGCCCCTCGTCCAGCAGTTCACTCCCGTCGGGGGTCATGCGGTGGCCGGTGATCAGGTTCTTCACGCCGGACCGCGACTTGGCCCAGGCGTGCACGAGGTAGGCCGCGCCGCTCTCCTCGTCCCACAGTGGGCAGGGGTCGATGAGGCCCTTGCCGGGCTTGAGGAGGTGCGGCCGGGTCCAAGGCCCGCGTATGCGTAGGGCGTTGATCTGGTACACACCGTGGTCGGGGTCGCCCCAGAAGATCCAGTAGCGCCCGTCGTGATGGCGCAGGGACGGCGCCCACACCCCGCGGTCGTGCCGGGGGACGGCGAAGGCCTCGGCCGGTTCGAGGCGGTCCAGGGCGTGGCCGGTGAGCGTCCAGTTGACCAGGTCCCGGGAGTGCAGCAGCGGCAGCCCGGGCGACCGGCCGAAGCTGGACGCGGTGAGGTAGAAGTCGTCCCCGACCCGCAGCACGTCGGGGTCCGACCAGTCGGCGGCGAGGACGGGATTGCGGTAGGTACCGCCGCCGAGGTCGCCGAGGTCACAAGCACCCGCCGCGTCCGCCCTCACGCCGTCACCGCCCTGCGGACCAGGGTCGCCGCCTCGGCCCGGTCCAGGGTGCCGTCGGCGACGACGGTGACGACGCGGCGTACGAGCGTGTCACGCGGGGCGATCGGGACGCGGTCCCGGGCGGCGAGCGAGGAGCCGATGCCCGGGTACGCGGCGGCGCGTACGAACCACGGGTCACGGCGGGTCCGCGCGGTGGCCCCGGCGAACACCAGCGTCCAGCCGTCCCCGGCCAGCGCCAGCCAGTCGGCGGGGGCGGCGTGCGCGGCCTCCTCGCCCTCCGCCTCCGGCGTGAAGACCCGCGGGGGCGCGTCCGCCTTGGGGGCGCGCCAGAAGAAGCCGCCGTACGCGGCGCCCGGGCGGCCGTTGGTGGCCGGGCTGCCGAGGGACAGCTCACCGCCGGTCGCGTTGGTGAGCGAGAAGGTGAAGTCCAACGCCCAGGCGTTGTTGGTGAGTTCGGCGGCGGCCACGGTGCGCCGCTCGCGCAACAGGACCTCGCCGTCCGCCGTCCAGTCGATGTCCTCGACGAAACCGTCCGGGTCACGCAGCTTGAACCCCCGGTGGTGCTGCTCCCCGTGGTTGTCCAGCTCCGTCGGCCCCCGGTCGCGTACGAAGGTCCGCCCGCCCCAGAAGTTGCGTCCCGCCACATCGGGCACGGCGACCCCGGCCCCGAGGTGGTGCGGGTGGTCGTCGGGGGCCAGCTCGGTGACGGGCGTCCCGGTGAGGGTGGTGACGGGGTGGAGGTAGGGGCGGGGCGCCAGGGCGCGGTCCAGGTGGTCGGGTCGGATGACGTAGCGCGCCACCGGCCGCCCGGTGCAGCGCAGGAGGAGGGAGCCGCCGGGTGGGCGGTGCTGCGGGGAAGCGGTCATGACGTGTTCACCTCGTCGTGAAGGTCACCAGGAGAGGCACCGTGCAGGCCGAGGGCGTCGCTGCCGGGCGGCCGGGCCCAGGAGACGCCGAGTTCGGAGTAGAGGCAGAGCGTGTCGGCGGCGACCGCGACCAGCCCGTCGATGCCTTCGACGACGCGCCGCTCGGCGCGCTCGCCGAGGACGGCGCGCCACGCGTCGGCGGGCAGCGCGACGGGGTCGGGCGCGAGCCTGACCGCCTCGACGACCCGCATGAAGGCGCCGGTGGTGGCGGGCGGCACCAGCAGCGGGGCGCGCCCCATGAGGTGCTCGACCAGGTTCTCCAGCAGGTCGGTCCTGCCGTACAGGGCGGGTGAGCCCGCGCTCTCGGTGCCGCCGCGCCGCACCTGCACGCGGTCCTGCTTGTACCAGAAGGTGATGCGCCCCTCGCTGCCGTGCACCACCACGTACGGCTCCTCGGAGGTCTCCGCGCAGAGCGTCGCCGCGACGGTGATCCGGCCGCCGCCCGCCGTGGAGACCCGTACGCAGGAGGTGTCGTCGGACTCGATGGCGTGGGCGCGGAAGAGTTCCGTCTCCACGCCCGTGACGTCCTCGGCGGCGGTGCCGCCCGCCAGCGCGAGGGCGGTGGCGACGGCGTGCGCGAGGGGGTTCGTCAGGACGCCGTCGACCACGTCCGCGCCGTGCACGCGGCGCCGTCCGGCCCACGGCGCCCGCCGGAAGTACGCCGCGTCGCGCACCCACGCACCGGCCCCGCCCACCCCGGTGACCTCGCCGATCACCCCGTCGGCGACGAGCCGGCGGATGGCCGGGACCGCGTGCGAGCCGAGCGACTGGAAGCCGATCTGGACGGCGGTCCCGGCCGCGGCCGTGCCGTCCGCCATCCGCCGGAACTCCTCGTATGAAGGGGCGGGCGGCTTCTCCAGGAGGAGGTGGACGCCGCGTCGCGCGGCGGCGAGCGCCAGTTCGGTGTGGGTCGGTATGGGTGTGCTGACGACGGCGACGGCGGCGCCGGTCGTGTCGAGGAGCGCCCCGAAGTCGTCGGACTGCTCGACCGCGCCGAAGCCGACGAGTTCCTCGCCGACCAGCGGCTTCAGCTCGCAGACGCCCACCAGCCGCACCAGACCGGCGAGTTGGAGGCGGCGGATGTTCTCCAGGTGCCAGCGGCCGTGGCCGTGGGCCCCCGCGAGGACGACGGGCAGCGGCAGCCGCAGCCCCCGTGCCGTGGCGCTCATCCCTTCACCGCCCCGGCACTGAACCCGGTGACCAGCCACTTCTGGATGAAGGCGAAGACGATCACGACGGGTACGGCGGCGACGACCCCGCCCGCGGCGAGCGCGCCGAGGTCGACGCTGTCGGCACCCATGAGCGTGGCCAGGCCGACGGGGATGGTCTGCTTGCCCTGGTCGCTGAGGAACATCAGGGCGAACAAGAAGTGGTTCCAGCTGTGCACGAAGGCGAAGGAACCGACCGCGACGAGCCCGGGCCGCAGCATCGGCAGGACGACCGCGCAGAAGGCGCGGAAGCGCCCGCAGCCGTCGACCCAGGCCGCCTCTTCCAGGACGTGGGGCACGTTCTTGATGAACCCGCTGATGAGGATCATCGACAGGGGCAGCTGGAAGACGGTCTCGGCGATGATGACGCTGCCCAGCGAGTTGATCATCCGCAGTTCGGCGAAGATCTCGAAGAGCGGTACGAGCATCAGCGCGCCCGGGATGAACTGCGAGCACAGCAGCGCCAGCATGAAGGCACGCTTGGCCGTGAAGTCGAAGCGGGCCAGGGCGTAGCCGCCGGTGAGGGCGACGAGGGTGGTCATCACCATGGAGACGGCGCCGACGAGCAGGCTGTTCTGGAAGAAGGTCGCGAAGCTGCGCTCGGTCCACACCTTGTCGAAGTGCGCGAAGGTGACCGGCCACGGCACGAGCGAGGTGGAGCCGGTGGGGCGCAGGGCGAAGAGCAGTATCCAGTAGAAGGGGATGAGGGTGAACAGGAGGTACAGGCCGAGGGGGAGGTAGATCTGCCGACGGGGTGTGCGTCCGATGGTGGTGGCCCCCGCCCGGGTCGTGGTGGTGGTCATGTGGACTGGCCCCCGAACTTGCTGAGCCGCAGATACAGCAGCGAGCAGAAGAGAAGGATCACGAAGGCGATGGCGGTGAGCGCGGAGGCGTAGCCGAAGTCGTGCGAGTCCACGGCGATGGACGCGATGCGCAGCGGCAGAGTCGTCGTCTCGCCGGCCGGGCCGCCGCCGGTGAGGGTGTAGAGCAGGTCGACGTTGTTGAACTCCCAGACCGCGCGCAGCAGCGTGGCGAGAATGATCGCGTCCTTTAGGTGCGGCAGCGTGATGTGGAAGAACTGCCGCCACCGGCTCGCGCCGTCGACCTCGGCGGCCTCGTAGAGGTCCTTGGAGACGGACTGGAGGTCGGCGAGGATGAGGATGGCGAAGAAGGGGACCCCGCGCCAGAGTTCGGCGACGACGACGGCGGGGAAGACCGTGCCGGTGTCGGAGAGCCAGGACGTGCCGTACGAGCCGATCCCGACGTCGGCGAGGTAACGCGAGATGCCCGTCTGGGAGTTGAAGATCAGCAGCCAGATGGTCGACGTGAGGACGCCGGAGACGGCCCACGGCGAGAAGACCAGGGCGCGGGCCAGGGCGCGGCCCACGAAGGTCTGGTTGACGAGCAGCGCGAGCGCGAGGCCGAGCAGCAGTTGCAGGACGACCTCGACGGCCACCCACTGGAGGCTGAAGCCGAGCGTGTGCCAGAACTCGGGGTCGTCGGTGAAGGCGATGACGAAGTTGTCGAGGCCCGCGAAGCCGTCGCGCCACGGCTTGGTGGGGTTGTAGTGGCGCAGGCTGTAGTAGAAGACGCTGATGACCGGATAGGCGATGAAGCCGAGCATCAGCAGGGCGGCGGGGGCGATCAGCAGGTACGGGAGGCGGCGCGGGGTCGACCCGGCCCGCCGTCGCCGCTGTCCCTGGTCGGGCGGCGGCTGCGCGGTGCTCGGCGGTGGCTTCGCCACGGCTGCGGCCTGGGCCATGACACTTCTCCGATCGTGGAGGTGCGGGGGTGCGGGGGTCCGGGGCGGCCCGAGGTGAAGCGCTTCCCGCACGGCGTTCGAAATGTCGGGCAAGAAAAAAGGGGGGCGCTCAGCCCGCGTACGGATCGGGCACCGTGCCCGGCCGCGCGAGGAACGCGAAGTCGCAGCCCGTGTCGGCCTGCGTGATCTGCTCGCTGTAGAGCGCCCCGTACCCCCGCTCGTAACGGGCGGGCGGCGGCGTCCACGCGGCGCGCCGGCGCGCCAGCTCCTCGTCGGACACCTCGAGACGCAGACTGCGCGCCGGGACATCGAGGGTGATCAGATCGCCCGTGCGCACGAGTGCGAGGGGCCCGCCGACGTACGACTCCGGTGCGACGTGCAGCACACAGGTGCCGTACGACGTACCGCTCATCCGCGCGTCGGAGATCCGCACCATGTCGCGCACCCCTCGTTTCAGCAGGTGGTCGGGGAGGGGCAGCATCCCGTACTCGGGCATGCCGGGCCCGCCCTTGGGGCCAGATCCGCGCAGGACCAGGACGTGGTCGGGGGTGATGCCGAGGGCCGGGTCATGGATGGTGCGCTGCATGGTGCGGTAGTCGTCGAAGACGACGGCGGGGCCGGTGTGCCGCAGCAGGTGCGGCTCGGCGGCGATGTGCTTGATGACGGCGCCGTCGGGGCAGAGGTTGCCGCGCAGGACGGCGACGCCGCCCTCCTCGGCGACCGGGTCGTCGCGGGTGCGGATCACGTCCGCGTCGTACACGCGTGCTCCCGCGAGCTGTTCGCGCAGGGTGTCGTGGCAGACCGTGGGCCGGTCCAGGTGCAGCAGGTCGGTGATCCGCGACAGGAAGCCCGGAAGGCCGCCGGCGAAGTGGAAGTCCTCCATCAGGTATCGCTCGCCGCCCGGCCGGACGTCGGCGAGCACCGGCACGGTGCGGGCGATCCGGTCGAAGTCGTCCAGCGTGAGCCGCACCCCGGCGCGTCCGGCCATCGCGATGAGGTGGATGACGGCGTTGGTGGAGCCGCCGAGCCCGAGGACCGTGGTGACGGCGTCGGCGAAGGCGTCCGGGGTGAGAATCCGCGACAGCCTGCGGTCCTCGCGTACGAGGCCGACGATCCGCAGGCCCGACGCCGCCGCCATCCGGTCGTGCCCGGAGTCGACCGCGGGGATGGACGAGGCGCCGGACACGGTGACACCGAGCGCCTCCGCCGCCGCGGTGAGCGTGGCAGCGGTGCCCATGGTCATGCAGTGGCCGGGCGAGCGGGCGAGGCCGCTCTCCAGTTCGGTCAGCTCGCAGTCGCCGATGAGCCCGGCGCGGTGATCGTCCCAGTACTTCCACATGTCGGTGCCGGAACCGAGGGTCTCGCCCCGCCAGTGGCCCGGCAGCATGGGTCCGGCCGGCACGAAGACGGCGGGCAGGTCGACGCTGGCGGCGCCCATGAGCAGCGCGGGCGTCGTCTTGTCGCAGCCGCCGAGCAGCACGGCGCCGTCCACCGGGTAGGAGCGCAGCAGCTCTTCGGTCTCCATGGCGAGGAGGTTGCGGTAGAGCATGGGCGTCGGCTTCTGGAAGGTCTCGCTGAGCGTGGCGACCGGGAACTCCAGGGGGAAGCCGCCCGCCTGCCACACCCCGCGCTTGACGGCCTGGGCGCGGTCGCGCAGGTGGGAGTGGCAGGGGTTGATGTCCGACCAGGTGTTGAGCACCGCGATGACGGGCTTGCCCAGGTGCTCCTCGGGGAGGTAGCCGAGCTGGCGGGTGCGGGCGCGGTGGCTGAAGGAGCGCAGGCCGGAGGAGACGCTCTCGCCGTACCATTGGCGGCTGCGCAGCTCCCGCCGCGACGCACGCTCTGCGGGCGCGCCACTCACAGAGGCCACTCCCCCTCCGGGCGCGCCACTCACAGAGGCCACTCCCCCTCCGGGCGCGCCACACACAGAGGCCACTTGCCCTCCGGACGCGCTGTGCACAGGGACCACCCCTCGACGGTCGCTCACAGGGACCACCCTTCGACGATCGCGGCCACCTCGGCGCGCTCGGCCTCCGGCAGGAGGCTGCTCGGGGAGCGCACGTCGCGGCGGCACAGGCCGAGGACGGCGAGGGCCTCCTTGACGACCGTGACGTTGTGCGCGGAGCCGTCGGCGGCGCGCAGTTCCTCGAAGCGGCGGATCCGCTCCCACACCTTCATGGCCTCGCCGTGATCACCTGATCGAAGCGCTTCGATCATGCGCAGCGAAAGGCCCGGGGCGACGTTCACGAGGCCCGAGGTGAAGCCGGTGGCGCCCGCCGAGAAGTACGAGGGGGCGTACGGCTCGGCAAGCCCCGCGATCCACACGAAGCGGTCGAGCCCCGCGTCGCGC
This sequence comes from Streptomyces huasconensis, assembly GCF_021028635.1. Taxonomy (NCBI): domain Bacteria; kingdom Bacillati; phylum Actinomycetota; class Actinomycetes; order Kitasatosporales; family Streptomycetaceae; genus Streptomyces; species Streptomyces huasconensis. Next base: position 7,023,723 of record NZ_CP086119.1, on the reverse strand, counting down.
GCGAACCCCGCGAACCGCGCCGCGTCCGGCACGGCGTACTTCACGCCGATCACATTGGGGCAGGCGTCGGCGAGTTCGGCGAGGCGGGCGCCCGGCAGGCCGCCGTCCCGCAGATAGGGCACGACCCCCAGGTCCGGCACGGCCTCGGCGATCGCCCGGTGGTAGGCGACCCAGCCCGCGTCGGAGACGTAGGGATGCACCGGCCGATGCACCATCACCATGCCCGCGCCACGCTCCCCGGCGTGCCGGGCGGCGGCGACGGCGGTCGGCACGTCATGGCCCACCCCTGCCAGCACCACGGCCTGCCCGGCGGCCTCGGCGAGCGTCAACTCGACCACATCGCGCCGCTCTTGGGGAGTCAGGGCGTAGAACTCGCCGGTGTTGCCGTTCGGGGTCACGGTGCGCACCCCGCCGTCGAGCAGGCGGCGCAGGATCGTCGCGTGCGCGGCGCGGTCGATGGCGCCCTCCCGGGTGAAGGGTGTCACCGGGATCGCCACCACGTCGGCGAGTGCGGTGCGCTGCGTCTCGAACGTCACTGGAGTTCCCCTCCCCCGGGAAAGGCCCGGCGCACGAACGACGCGATGTGCTCGTGCAGGGCGCGCGCCGCCCCGTCCTGGTCCCCGGCGAGGGCGAGCCGCAGGATGTGCTCGTGCTCGGTGGCCTCCCGCACCCACGAGGGGTCGGCGGCCCAGGCCACGGCGGAGACGAGCGCGGCCTGGTCCCGCACCCCGTCCAGCAGCCGCCCGAGGAGCGGGTTGCCGCAGTCGACGTACAGGGCACGGTGGAACTCCCGGTTGGCCAGGGAGCGTTCGGCGGCGTCCTCGGCGGCCTCGGCCCGCACCAGGGCCTCGCGCGCGGCGTCGAGCGGTGCGCCGCGCAGCACGGTGCGGCGCAGCGCCTCGGGCTCCAGGAGCAGCCGTACGTCGTATACCTCGCGCGCCATGGCGGCGTCCACGGTGCGGACGGTGGCGCCCTTGTACTGGCTCATCTCGACGAGTCCGGTGCCGGCGAGGGTCTTCAGGGCCTCGCGCACGGGCGTCTTGGAGACTCCGTACGCGCGGGCGAGTTCCGTCTCGATCAGGGGCTGCCCCGGGCTCAACTCGCCGCCGAGAATGCGGTGTTTGATCGAGTCGAGCACGAACTGTGTGCGCGACGGGATCGGGGCCGGGGGCGGCACCGAGGCCGGGGTCGGGGTCGGGGCGGACGTCATGGGCACCCTCAGATCTCGCGTATCGCGTCTCATATATGAAGTACGACGTACGACGCGTAGAAGCTAAGAGGGTGCCCGGGCTTCGTCAATGGTTCTGACAGACGCTCGGTCAGATACGTGTATTCGTCTCGCCGGAAGCACGTCGGTACCGCACGATCGCGAACGCGATCAGAGCGCCCTGAGCGATCGCCCAGATGCCCAGTTCAAGCGACCCCATCCCGGACCCGAGAGCGACGAGCAGGCCCCAGAAGACCGCGAGAATCGCAACTATCTGCAGCACAAGAGATTTCATGACGACTCCCCGCATCAGGCGCCCCTGACGGCAACCTCGTTTTGCCAAACCCGAAACCGCAACCTTAGCTCACGGGCGGACGGTCGCGTCAGCGCGGCCGACGCGGGGGCAGCGGCTCGTGAGGACCACGAGTTGCTGGGTCGCCCTGGTCATCGCCACATAGCGGTCGACCGCCCCTTCGATCCCCGCCCCGAACGCCTCGGGGTCGACGAGGACGACCAGGTCGAATTCCAGCCCCTTGGACAGCTCCGGGGTCAGGGACCGCACGCGGGGCGTGGCCCGGAAGGCGGGGGCGCCGATGACGCAGGCCACGCCGTCGTCGTGCGCGGCGAGCCACGCGCCGAGGATCTCCTCCAGGTCGGCGGCGGACCCGTGGACGACGGGGACGCCGGCGCTGCGGACGGAGGTCGGCACGTTCGCGTCCGGGAGCGCGGCCCGGATCGCCGGCTCGGCCTCGGCCATGACTTCCGCCGGGGTCCGGTAGTTGATGCTCAGCGAGGTCACCTCGATCTGGTCGAGCCCGATCCGCTCCAGCCGTTCCCGCCACGGCTCCGGGAAGCCGTGCCTGGCCTGCGCGCGGTCGCCGACCACGGTGAAGCTCCGGGACGGGCAGCGCTGCAGCAGCATCTGCCACTCGGCGTCGGTCAGTTCCTGCGCCTCGTCCACGATGACGTGCGCGAACGGCCCGGCGAGCAGGTCCGGTTCGGCGGCGGGCAGCGCGCTTTCGTCGATCAGGCTGTCCTGGAGGTCCCGCCCGCGCAGCATGCCGAGCGCGCCTTCGCTCTCGTCGATCTCGACGTTCTGGAGCAGGCTGTCCATGACGTCGGCCCGGCGCGCCCGCTCCGCGGCGACGGCGGCCTCCTGCCGCTCCTTGCGCGCGGACGCCTCCGGGTCGCCGAGCCGCTGCCGTGCGGCGTCCAGGAGTGGCAGGTCGGAGACGGTCCAGGCCTGGGCGTCCGCGCGCTGGAGCCTGCGGACGTCGTCGACGCTGAGCCAGGGGGCGCACTTGCGCAGGTAGGCCGGTACGGACCACAGGTCGCCGACGAGATCGCTCGCCTCCAGCATCGGCCACGCGCGGTTGAGGGTGCCGATCAGTTCGCGGTCCTGGAGCAGCGACCTGCGCAGGAGGTGGGGCGGGGCGTCGCTGTCGTCCTTGTCCATGAGGATTGTGAGCAGTTCCTCCCGGATCTGGTCGCGTGCCTCGTTGTGCGGGGTGCCCGCTTCGACCGCGTCGAAGGCCGCCGCCCAGTCGTCGGCGCTCAGCCAGAGGTCGGACCAGTGGCTGGACACCGTCATGCCCTGCGTGGGCGGCTCCTCGTAGAGGGCGACGGCCGGTTCGATCGCCCGCACCATGTCCGCGGAGGCTTTGAGCCGCGCCACGTGCGGGTCGCTCCCGGCGGCCGCCGTGGCGCCTTCGGTGACCAGGTCGCGCAGGACGCAGGTCTGCACGCCCTCCTCGCCGAGGCTGGGCAGGACGTCGGCGACGTAGGCGAGGTAGGGCCGGCTCGGGCCGACGAACAGCACTCCGCCGCGGCGGTGTCCGAGGCGGGGGTCGGAGTAGAGGAGGTGGGCCGCGCGGTGCAGGGCGACGACGGTCTTGCCGGTGCCGGGACCGCCGTCGACGACGAGGGCGCCACGCGAGCCCGCCCGGATGATGGCGTCCTGGTCGGCCTGGATGGTGGAGAGCACGTCCCGCATCCGGTCCGACCGGTGGCCGCCGAGGCTCGCGACGAACGCGGACTGGTCGTCGAGCGCCGCGTGCCCTTCGAGCCCGTCGGCGGTGAACACCTCGTCCCAGTAGTCGCTGATCCGGCCGTCGGCCCAGCGGTACCGGCGGCGGCTCGCGAGGCCCATCGGGCGGGCGTGCGTGGCCGCGAAGAACGGCTCGGCCGCAGGGGAACGCCAGTCGACCAGCAGGCGCCGGCCTTCGCTGTCGGTGAGGCCGAGCCGTCCGATGTACACGGGCTCGGCGCCGTCGGTGCCGACGACCCGCCCGAGGCACAGGTCCAGGCCGAAGCGGCGCAGGGTGCGCAGGCGGCCGGTGAGCCGGTGGATCTCCAGGTCGCGGTCCATGGCCCCGCGGCCGATGCCGCCGGGCGCCCTGCGGGCGGCTTCGAGGCGGTCGGACAGTTCGGCGATGGTCTCCTTGAGGCTCGCCGCGATGGCGGCGAAGTGCCGCTCGTCGGCGGCGATCAGCGTGGGCTCCGTCTTCGGGGCGAGGTGGTCGGGGAGGTCGAACGCGCTGGTACCCACAGAGTTCCCGGACGTCGTAGGGGGCACGGAGGTCATGGCATCGGCCGGCAAGCGCACTAGGTGGTTCTCCCGTTTCCGCAGGTCCTTGGGTCAGGACCGGGATACTCCCCCATCATGGGGGCCTTGCCGCAAGACCCCCTGTGCGCTATAAGTTGAAAGTGGCAAGGAGTGTGTACGCCTCCTGTTGCCGACGCAGTCCTCCCGCTCTCCGTGAGAGTCGCGGACCACAGCCAACCCGCCGACCCGGGTCGCGATGCCCGTCGGCCCGCGCCGGGCCGACGCGAGCACGCCGGATGGTCGGCCGAGGCCGTCGCCCTGCTCCACTTCGATCGCGATCGTCTGCGCCGATCGCGATCGTCTGCGCCCCTGTCGTGTCGAGCAGGTGGGCGGCCAGGCAGCCGGTGCTGTTGGCGTTGGCGACGTCCTCGTCGACACCGATCGCCGGCGCGAACATCCGCGCCGCGCCTGGTCGGTCGCCGACCGGCGGTACGTACACGAAGCAGCCGAGAAGCCCGTACCGCCTGCACGCCGCTGTCAGCCTGCCGAAGTGCGGGCGGACGCGGAACAGCGCCGACCGGTCGCGGACCGGGACCAGCATGCGGGGTGCGCCGGGCGCGGCGACGCATGGCGCGTCGGCCGGATGCGGGTCGTCGGCGGTGAGCCCGAGCGCGGCGCCGATCGCGGCGCGCTCGCTCGGTGCCGGGTGACGCAGCACGACGAGGCCCTGGTCGAACCACACCTCGATCCCTGCGGGCCGACGGATCGCGAGGGTGTCGAACGTGCGCCCGCCGCTGTGTTGACGGCCGGTCAGCTCGCCCAGCGCGGTGCGGGCCAACCGGACGGCCTGCGCGGCGACGGTGCCGTGGCCGCAGCCGGACAGTTCGGCGGTGGCGGTGAAGAACCGCACCGGCAGGCCACCGTCCGGCGTCCGCCCCGGGCCGAGGAACGCCGCGTGCGAGGTGCCGGCCGCGGCGGCGACCGCACGCCGGTCAGCGTCCGTCGCCGCCGGGTCGTCGTCGGTGACGGCCGTGGGACTGCCGCCCCGGCCGTCGCGCCGCACGCACGCGTCCACCACCACCGTCCGGCCGAACGCGCCCCGAGGCAGACCGGCCCGCCTCAGCCGGTGCCGTCCAGCACCGGGTAGTGGAGGATGACCACGCCGCCGGTGGCGTAGTTGGCGACGTCGGCGGAGAGCCGCTCGCCGTGCGGTGACGTCCGCGCCTCCTCCATGGCGGCGGCGTCGGCGAAGTCGGCTTCGAAGACCGCGAAGTACGGCGCTTCACCCTCGGTCACCGCCACGTCGAAGCTGTAGCGCCACGCAAGCGGGCCGGGCCAACTCGCGACCAGCGGAAGGTGGTTGGTCACGTAATAGTCGCGGAAGTGGTCAGGGTCGGCGGGCTCGGGATACAGGACGACCAACTTATGCATGACGGCCTCCATCAGATATCAGATATCAGAAGCTGACGGCGCGCCCCCGTCGAGCTCGTTTCGGAATCAGAAACGCCGAGTGGATGCTAATGTTTCGAAAAACGAAACGCAAGGACGAGGATTCGGTATGCCGACACCGCGCCCAGGAACACCGGTTCGTGGCTCGACGACCGGCCGCCCCCTCATGGCCGCGATGGACCTGTTCGGCCGCCGGTGGGCGCTGCGCATTCTCTGGGAACTGCGCGAGGGTCCGCTCGGCGCCCGCGCGCTGCTGGCACGGTGCGAAGGGCTGTCGTCCAGCGTCCTCTACCAGCGGCTCCGCGAACTCACATCGAGCGGGATCGTCGCCCCCTCGGCCGATGGCTACGAACTCACCCCCCTCGGGACAGCACTCAGGGACGCCCTCCGTCCGCTCGACGAATGGGCGATCACCTGGGCGCAGGAGCAAGAACACGACGATCAGCAGCCCACGGAGACGTGAAGGCCGTGCCCGGACAGGTGGAGCGTTGATCTGCGAGCCGCCGACTCGGGGCGCCCGTCCCGTCGAGCCGCGCGGCGGGCCGCGGGCCGCAGATCAGGACGTACGGCAGCCCGGGCACGCTCGGCATCAGCCCGCCCTGCCCACCACCAGCCACGTCGAGGGCAGCTCCATGCGCGTGCCGTCCTCAGTGAACTCCGTGGTCGCCAGAGGCAGTTCGCCGCTCGCGACGACACCGAGCCCGGCCTCGGCCACGTACCGCGGTACGGCCTCGTCGACCACCTCGGCGGGGGCGATGCCGTGCGCGAAGACGGGGGCGAGCTTCGGTGGCGGGCCTCCCGGGCGCCGCGCGAGGTCCATCAGGAGGGGCTTGGCCGCCTCGGACAGTTCGACGAGGAACGCCCTGCCGCGCTCGCCGGTCAGCGTCGCGATGCTGTCGACGAGCGCCTGGCGGTCGTCGGGCTCGCACTGGTGGAGGACCCCGCGCATGTAGACGTTCACGTCGCCGAGTTCCGCGTGCAGTTGCTCCGCCGCGCCCTTGTCGGCGGCGTCGAGTTGGCGGAATTCCGCCTGGTCCGCGGGGTCCGCGTGCCGGGCGCGGGCGAGGGCCGCGGCGGACAGATCGACGCCGAGGACGCGCGGGAAGCGGTCGGCGAGGAAACGGGTCTGGGTGCCGTTGCCGCACCCCAGGTCGACCACGGGCAGGTCGGAAGCGACCAAGTGCGGTACGAACAGGGCGAGATGGACCGCGGCGGTCAGGGCGGGCTCGGCGTCCCAGATGACGGCGCCCGGTACGTCCGGGGCCTCCCGCCAGAAGCCCTCCCAGGCCTCCCGGTACCGACTCGTGACGCTCATGCCCAGCTCCCAGGGTGAGACGAGAGCCGCCGAAGCTGGCGGCGGGATCGGTCTACCGCGCCCCCGCCCCCGCGGGCAAGGCACCGACGCGGCCCTGCACGGGACGTCCGGCAGGACCCCGCCCGGCCGGTGCACGCGGCTTCGGCCGAGGCGCGAACTACGCGCGCGGCAGGCCGAGTTCGACGGACGCCCGCCCCCCCTACGTCAGTCCCCGACGTAAGTCCACTACATCAGTCCCCTACCTCAGTCCTCGTGGCCCAGCTGAAGGTCCCGCTCGGTGCGTCCGCCGCCCGCGACCTGGAGGACCGTGGCGACCGGCGGGTAGCCCGCCGCGATGACCGTGTACTCGCCCGACGACAGGTCGACGAAGCGGAAGGTGCCGTCGGCCCCGGTGGTCAGGGTGTCGACGACGTTGCCCGCGGCGTCGAGCAGCGTCACGCGCGCGTCCTCGACGGGCCGTCCGCCGCCCGCGCGCACGGTGCCGCGCAGCACCGCGCCGCCCGCCAGCTCCACGTCCTGGCGGGTCTCGCGCGAGGCCTGCACGGTGACCGGCAGCGCGGCGGGACGGAAGGCGGGGGCGCTGGCCGCCAGGGTGTACTCGCCGGCCACCAGCTCGGTCATGACGTAACCGCCCTCGCGGCCGCTGCGCGTGGTGGCGACGACCTCGCCGCGGACGTCGGTGAGGGTGACGGCGGCGTCCCTGACGGGCGTCCCGTCGGCGGTCGTCACGGAGCCCGCGAGGCGGCCCGCGCCGCCGAGGACCACGTCCAGCTCGACGGGCCGCTCGCCGACGGTGACGGTGACGGCCTGCGGCTGGTGCCCGCCGGCGGCCGCGATCAGCACGAACGACCCCGAGCCCGGCGTCGAGAGGGCGTACCGCCCGTCCTCCCCGCTCGCGCCCCGCCCGATCTGCTGCCCGGTCACATCGATGAGGGTGAGGGCCGCACGGGGTACGACGGTGCCGTCGGGGTGCTGCACGGTACCGCAGACGGGGACCCCGGCCGCGTACGTCGTCGTACGGGCGTGCGGGACGGTCACCGGCGCGGCGGCGGGCGCGTTGGGGGAGGTGGCGCTGGACACGAGGGGGGTCTCCTTGAGGAAGAAGGCGAGCAGCATGCCGAGGACGAGCACCGGCACCAGGTAGAGGAAGATGCGCGGCATCGCGTCGGCGTACGCCTGGACGTAGCCCTCGCGCAGCGGCGCGGGCATCGCGTGGACCAGCTGCGGGGTGAGGGACTCGGGGTCGGGCAGGCCTTGGTCCAAGTCGGCGGGGAGCCGGTCCACGAGGGCGCGGGCGAGGCGGTCGGCGAAGAGCGTGCCGAAGATCGCGGCACCCACGCTGCCGCCGATCTGCCGGAAGTAGTTGTGCGCGCTGGTGGCCGTGCCGAGGTCGCCGGGGCGTACGGCGGTCTGCACGGCGAGGATCAGGACCGGCATGACCAGGCCGATGCCCGCGCCGAGGAGCGCCATCCACACGCTGTACTCAAGGCGGGTCGTACCGACTTCGAGGTGCGAGAGGAACCACATGCCGACGACGGACAGGGCGCCGCCGAGCACCGGATAGATCTTGTAGCGCCCGGTGTGGCTGATGAGCTGTCCGGAGATGATCGACGCGCCGACGATGCCGCCCATCATCGGCAGCATCAGGAGGCCGGACTCGGTGGCGCTCGCGCCGTCGACCATCTGCAGGAAGGTCGGCAGATAGCTGGCCGCACCGAAGAGGGCGACCCCGACGACCATGCCCACCAGGGAGGTGAGGTTGAAGACCGGGTCGCGGAAGAGGCGCAGCGGGATGATCGGTTCTGCGGCGAACCTCTCGACGAGGAGGAAGAGCAGGCTCGCCACCACGGCGCCCGCCCCGAGCCCGAGGATCAGCCGGTCGTCCCAGGCATAGCGGGTACCGCCCCAGCTGGTCACCAGGACCAGGCAGGTGGAGGCGGCGGCGAGCAGCAGCGCGCCGAGCACGTCGAGGCGGGCCTTGGCGGTGGGTTTCGGCAGCTTGAGGGCGACGGTGACGACGAGCAGCGTGACCAGGCCGAAGGGTACGTTGAAGTAGAAGCACCAGCGCCAGGAGGCGTGGTCGGTGAAGAAGCCGCCGAGCAGGGGGCCCGCGACCGAGGCGAGGCCGAAGGAGGCGCCGATCAGCCCCATGTAGCGGCCGCGCTGCCGGGGCGGCACGATGTCCGCGATGATCGCCTGTACGCCGATCAGGAGGCCGCCCGCGCCGACGCCCTGGAGGGCGCGGAAGGCGATGAGCTGATCCATCGTGCGCGACCAGCCGGCGAGGGCGGAGCCGACGATGAAGACGAGGATCGCGAACTGGAAGACGCCCTTGCGCCCGTAGAGGTCACCGAGCTTGCCGTAGATGGGCAGTCCGATGGTGGAGGTGAGCAGATAGGCGGTGATCGCCCAGGACATCTTGTCCAGGCCGTGCAGCTCCCCGACGATCTTGGGGAGCGCGGTGGCGACGATCATCTGCTCCAGGGCGGCGAGCAGCAGGGCGAGCATCAGCCCGAAGAAGACCATGCGGACGCGGCGGGGGCTGAGTTCCCCCTCCGTCGCGCCGGCGCCCCGCGGGGGCTGTCCCGCCCCTCGGCCGTCCGGCGGTGCGGCCGCCTCGCCGCCCTGCCCGGAGGCCTTCGCCAGCGTCGTCCCACCCACGTACTGCTCCCCTCGTCGCGCCTGCGCCGCCAGCTTTCTCGCATTGCGCGACAACTGGGGGCAAGCGCGACGAGTCGCTCTTCAGTGGGACCTCAAGGACGAATGCGCCGGTCGAAGGCCTACGGCGCACAACGGAGCCGTGCTGAGAACCACTCGAAACGGTGAGCGTGCGATCAGCCTTGAGGGGTTGCGCGAGCGCTACTTCTCCGGCTACTCCACCGCTGCTTCTCCGGCGGCTCCGTCGGCTACTTCTCCAGCTCGGTGGCGAGGTTGCCGAGGACGACGTCGTAGATCCGCCCGAGGCCCTTGGGCGCGAAGGTCTTCTCGAAGAAGCCGCCGATGCCGCCCGCGCCGTTCCACACGCTGGTGACGACCACGCGGGACCTGCCCTCGCCGGCCGGGGTGACGGTCCAGGTGGTGACCATGGAGGAGTTGCGGTCCTTCTCGACCAGTTCGCCGTCGGTGGGCTCGGTGACCTCCAGGAGGCAGTCCCGGACCCGCTTGCTGGTGGCCTGGAGCTTCCAGTGGACGAGGGTGCCCTCGCCGTCGCCGCCTTCGCGTACCTCGTACTCGCTGAAGTGCTCGGGCAGGATCTTTCCGCGCGTGCCGCTGTAGTCGGCCAGTGCGTCGAAGACGTCGTCCGGCTGTGCCGCGATGATCCGCTCCGTGGTCGCCTCGACCTGCGCCATTGCACTTCCTCCAGCACTCGGTTTATCGGGGATTGCAGGGAGAGCCAACCACCCGGCGCACCGGCCCCCCAAATCGGGGCCGCCGCAAGGGCCCGCTCAGGCGGGCAGCAGCCGCAGCGAGACCCAGAGCGCGACGGTCGCGAGGACGAGGGCCGCGGGTGTGGTGAGCAGGCCGAGGCGGGTGAACTCCCGCAGGCGGACGTGGTGTTCGTGCTGGTGGGCGATGCGGCGCCAGAGCAGGGTGGCGAGGGAGCCGGCGTAGGTGAGGTTCGGCCCGACGTTCACGCCGATGAGGGCGGCGAGGACGGCTCCGGGGCCGGACGGCGCGGCCAGCGGGACCAGGGCGAGGACGGCGGGCAGGTTGTTGATGAGGTTGGCCAGGAGCGCGGCGACGGCGGCGGTGCCGAGCAGGGCGGGCAGGCTCGCGCCGTCCGGCAGGACGTGCCCGAGCGCGTCGCCGAGGCCGTTGTCGACGACGGCCCGGACGACGACGCCGAGGGCGAGGACGAAGGCGAGGAACGGCAGCGAGGCCGCGCGCACGAGCGTCGGCGTGGTGGTGCGCCCGCGCACAAGGGCGCGCACGGCGAGCACGGACGCCCCGGCCGCCGCGGCCCAGGCCGGGTCGACGCCGACGGTGGAGGCGACCGCGAACCCGGCGAGCGTGAGCGCCACGGTGACCAGGGCGAAGAGCGGCATCCGGGGTGGCTCCGCGGCGTGGCCCCCGTCCGCCGGGGCGTCGAGGTCGGCGGCGAAGAACCGCCGGAAGACGGCGTACTCGACCGCGATGGCGACCAGCCACGGCAGCGTCATCAGCAGGGCGAAGCGGGTGAAGCTCAAGCCGGTCGCGGCGAACGCCAGGAGGTTCGTGAGGTTCGAGACGGGCAGCAGGAGCGAGGCGGTGTTCGAGAGGTGGGCGCTCGCGTAGACGTGCGGCCGGGGCCGGACGCCCATGCGGGCGGCGGTCGCGAAGACCACGGGGGTGAGCAGGACCACGGTGGCGTCCAGGCTGAGGGCCGCGGTGATGACCGAGGCGAGCCCGAAGACGGCGGCGAGCAGGCGGCGCGGGCGTCCGGCGGCCCTGCGTGCCATCCACGTGCCGCAGGCGTGGAAGAGCCCTTCGTCGGCGCAGAGCTTGGCGAGCACCAGGACGGCCGCCAGGAAGCCGATGACGGGCCCGAGCCGCGCGGCCTCGTCCCGCACGTCGTCGAGCGGGATCGCCCCGGCCGCGATCACCACACCCGCGGCCGGTACGGCGAAGACGGCTTCCGGGCGGCCGAAGGGGCGGACGACGGCGCAGATCAGCACCACGGCCAGGGCGGCGACGGACAGGGACTCGGCGAGCATGCCTCCGATCATGCAACGTGCGTGTGTCCCGTCCGTCACCGGACCCTGTGGTTCCGCTAGCGGCCGGACGTCTCCTGTGCCGTGGCGCGGAACCGGGCCGTGGTCCCGTCGTCGCTCCAGCGGTGCAGCCCGGCCTTCTCCAGGACGCGGAGGGAGGCGGGGTTGGCGCGCTCGACGTCGGCGTACACGGTGGTGACCTCCGGCAGGGTCAGGGCGTACGCCACGAGGGCGCGGGCGGCCTCCGGGGCGTAGCCGCGGCCGCGGCGCGAGGCGACGACGCCGTAGCCGAACTCCACGGAGCCCTCGCTCGGCGGCCAGAGCAGGCTGATGGAGCCGACCACCAGATCGCTCTCCTGTTCGACGATCAGCCGGTGGCCGTGCGCGCCGGGGTCACCCGGGCCCTCGGCGACCTGCCGGGCGATGACGCCCGCGATCACACGGTCGCCCTCGGCGGGGAAGTCCTCGGCCCAGCGCGCCGACCGGCGGTCGGCGAGCACGTCCGTGACGTCGGCCGGGGACCAGTTCCGCAGCCGCAGGCGCTCGGTGGTCAGTTCTGCCGACGGGAAGGGGAGGGGAAAGGAAGACACGCGACACTCCAGGTCGTTTCGGGACGACCGGGCCGCTCGTGGGGAGCCCTGCTTCTTCAGGCTCGCGCGGCCCGGACAAGGGCATGGCGACGAAGCGTCCGGCGGACCATATTCATCGACCTCCTTGTCCCGGCAGAGCCAGCGCGCGGGCCGCGCTTGACGGGACGCTATCAAACGCCGACGGGGAGACTTCGGGTCGCACGATCAAGGGAACATGTGTTCTATTCTGAGGTCAGTGCTACCGAGGAGGCGTCATGCGCTGGGAGAACCTCTCCGACGGACCGCGTCAGGGCACCGCTGATGCCCCGCTGTTCGGCGCGGACGCGGTCACGACACGGACCTTCGACACCCCCGAGTTCGCGGGGATCACCTTCCACGAGATCCGGGCCCGCTCGATCCTGAACCGCGTGCCGGGGGCGTCCCGCATGCCGTTCGAATGGACGGTCAACCCCTACCGGGGCTGCACGCACGCGTGCGTCTACTGTTTCGCGCGCAAGACCCACAGTTATCTGGACCTGGACACCGGCATCGGGTTCGACAGCCAGATCGTCGTCAAGGTCAACGCCGCCGAACTGCTGCGGCGCCAGCTGGCCTCGCCGCGCTGGCACGGCGACCACATCGCCATGGGCACGAACGTCGACTGCTACCAGCGCGCGGAGGGCCGCTACCGCCTGATGCCGGGCATCATCGAGGCACTGCGCGACCGCGGCAACCCCTTCTCGATCCTCACCAAGGGCACGCTGATCCTGCGCGACCTGGATCTGCTGCGGCAGGCGGCGGCCGTGACCGACGTCGGCATCTCCGTCTCCGTGGGCTTCACCGACCACGAGCTGTGGCGCACCGTCGAACCGGGCACCCCCGCCCCCGAGCGGCGCCTCGATGTCGTCCGCACCCTGACCGGGCACGGCATCGGCTGCGGGGTCCTGATGGCGCCCGTGATCCCGTTCCTCGGCGACCACCCCGACCAGCTGCGGGCGACGGTGCGGGCCATCGCCGCGTCCGGCGCGACCTCCGTGACGCCGCTCGTGCTGCACCTGCGGCCCGGCGCGCGCGAGTGGTTCATGGCGTGGGTGGGGCAGCACCATCCGCATCTGGTGCGGCGGTACGAGCGGCTGTACGCGGAAGGGGCCTACGCCCCGAAGTGGTACCAGCGCCGCATCACCCGGCACGTGCACGAGCTGGCCGAGGAGTTCGGCATCGGCCCCACGCGCGCGGGTGCCGCGCGTCGCATCCGGGCCCCCGAGGAACCGGAGCCGGCCACCGGCCCCACCCAGCTCACGCTCCTGTAGGGCCCTCCCCCTTTGGCGGACCGCGCCCTGCTCCTTTCAGGTAACGCGGCGACAGAACAGCCGCTTCGGGGCGGCGGTTTCCGGGACGATGCGCCCGAGGCCGTGGCGTACGCGGCTCCGCACCCTCCGCCCCGGGAAGCCCGATGAAGAAACGCGTCGTCGCCCTCTCCTCCCTCGCCGTGCTGACCGGAGCGGCCGTACCGGCCGCCGGGCTCGCGCCCGCGGTGAGCGCGGTGCCCGCCCCGCGCACCGCGCAGACCGCCCCAACGGCCCCGCTCGCGTGGAAGCAGTGCGCCACCAAAGCCCACCCGGCGCTGCAGTGCGCGTCGTTGAAGGTCCCGCTCGACCACCGGTCGCCCGCGGGCGAACAGCTCACCCTCGCCCTGTCGCGCGTCCCGCACACCGCGAAGACGTTCCAGGGGCCGCTGCTGGTGAACCCCGGCGGCCCGGGCGGCAGCGGGCTGACCATGGCCGGGACCGTGGCGAAGGCCCTCCCCAAGGAGGTGGCCGCGCAGTACGACGTCATCGGCTTCGACCCGCGCGGCGTCGGGAAGAGCGAGCCCGCCCTCAACTGCCGTTCAGGGCACTCCGCCCCGGTGCGGCCGGCCAGCGTCCCGGTCACACCCGCCCTGGAGCGGGCCAACCTCGACCGGGCGCGGGCCTTCGCCCGGGCGTGCGCCTCGAAGTACGCGGCCGTCCTGCCGTTCATCGACACCGTGAGCGCGGCCCGGGACCTGGACGCCATCCGCGCGGCCCTCGGCGCGCCGCGCCTGAGCTACCTCGGCTACTCGTACGGCACGTACCTGGGCGCCGTGTACGCCAAGCTCCACCCGCACCGCGTGCGCCGCATGGCACTCGACTCCGTGGTCAATCCGACGGGCGTCTGGTACGCCGCCAACCTCCGGCAGAACCTCGCCTTCGACGCCCGTCACCAGACCCTGCTGGCCTGGATCGCCCGGCACGACTCGGCGTACGGGCTGGGCAGGGACCCGGCGAAGGTCGAGGCCCAGTGGTACGCGATGCGGCGAGCGCTGGCCGAGCGGCCCGCCGGCGGCAAGGTGGGCGCCGCCGAACTGGAGGACACGTTCATCCCCGGCGGCTACACCAACCGCTACTGGCCACACCTGGCGGAGGCCTTCGCGGCGTACGTGAACGACAAGGACACCGGCCCGCTCCTGAAGGCGTACGAGACCTTCGGCGCGAGCGGCCCGGCGGGTGAGAACAGCTACAGCGTGTACACGGCCGTGCAGTGCCGGGACGCGCGGTGGCCGCGTGACTGGCGCACCTGGCGCGAGGACAGCGCGCGGGTGCACGCGAAGGCACCGTTCTCCACCTGGAACAACACCTGGTACAACGCTCCGTGCGCGTTCTGGCCGACGCGCCACCTGAGCCCGCCGGACGTCTCCACCTCCGCGCTGGGGCCGGTCCTGCTCTTCCAGGCGACCGACGACCCGGCCACTCCGTACGAGGGCGCCGTCGCCCTGCACCGCAAGCTGGGCGACTCGCGCCTGGTGGTCGAGCGGGGAGGCGGCAACCACGGCGTCACGCTGCGCGGGAACGCCTGCCTGGACCGGCACTTGGCGGCGTACCTCGCGACCGGTGAGGTGCCCGGCAGCGGCGGTGGTGAGGTGGACGCGGAGTGCGCGGCGCTGCCCGACCCGCAGCCGTCGCGCGCCCGTCAAGGCACCCCCGCGCGCGGGGCGTTGTCAGTGCCGTGGTCCACCATGGGGACATGAGCCGACTGATCCGCATCAGCGCCCCCGAGGGCGTCGCCCCCGCCACCGCGTACACGCACGTCGTCATGGGCACGGGCCGCTTCATAGCGGTCTCCGGCCAGTTGGCGCTGGACGAGGACGGCGAGCTGGTCGGCGAGGGTGACGCGGCGGCGCAGGCCCGGCAGGTGTTCGAGAACCTGCGGCGCTGCCTCGCGGCGGCGGGCGCCACCTTCGACGACGTGGTGAAGCTGACGTACTTCGTCACGGACATGGCACACATGCCGGCCATCCGCGCGGCCCGCGACGCCTTCCTCGCCCCCGACCGGCTCCCCGCGTCCTCGGCGGTACAGGTCGCCTCACTGGTCGGCCCCGAATTCCTCATGGAGATCGAGGCGTTCGCGGTGGTGGGTGAGTAGGGGGTGCGGCGAGCGATGAGGCGGGGCGGCAGCTGGGTGGTGCCGGGCTGCCGGTGAAGGGGCCCGCAGCCGTGCCACCTGGGTCGGTCGTGAGCACGAGACCTTGCCGCCGCGAGACCGTGTCGAGACGGCGGCGCAGCACTGCGTGCCGGACGAGGACGCCCACGACCGCTGCGGGTGTCACCGGGAGGGTGGCGGGCGTCGTCCGGGAAGCCCAGGTAGTGGGCGCCGAACCACGCGCGGGTGACGGCTGTCGCCGAGGCACCCGCTGCGTGTTCTCACGGCGCTTCCTCCGGGCCGGGCGTGCCGACGCGTTCGGTCGGGCGGGGGTCGGTCCGAGGACGGTGGTCGGTGCCGAGGGACGCGGTGATGGCCAGGATGGACGCCGGCCCCTCCATGTCGACCGCATGCCATACCCCGGCCGGGTTGATGGTGGCCTCGCCCGGCCCGAGCCGAACGTGGTCGGGCACCCCGTCGATGTCGCGGGTGACCGTCACGGACCCGCTGAGGCAGACGACCAGTTCGTCGCCCGCAGGGTGGCTCTCCCAGTGGTCGCCGGGCCCGTCGCCGTCGAAGATCGCCACTATCCGGCCCTCGGCGCCGTCTGCCGCGACGGCGGCGCTGTAGGCCTGGAGCACCTCCGGGTCCCAGGTGAATCCCTCGATGGGTTTCGCTCGCGATCCCAGTCCGAGGTGCACGGGGGTGGTCCGCAGGCCCATGGCAGCGCGTTCGTGGTTGAGGAGTCTCATGCCGAGGATCGTCCACGACAGCGATCGGGCGGTCTTGAAGAAAAGGGAAGAGAAACCGGCGCGAAGGGCGGGCGGTCGGCGGTCACCCGGCTCCTAGGAGGACTTCGCCGCGACGCCAGGCCGTCGGCGTGCGGCCCGTGAACTCGCGCCAGTCCCGCCTGGTCGGCATAGCCGGTGACCGTTGCCACATCGCCCCACGGGAGCGGGTCCCGCACCGCCGCCCGTTCGTGCGCGTGCTCGAAGCGCAGGACTCGGGCGGCGGTCTTCGGGGACAGGCCCACCTCGCCGCGAAACCGCTCGGTGAGGTACCGACGGCTCCAGCCGAGTTCCGCGGCGAGCGCACCGACCTGGACGCGGCCCCGCGCGGCGACGAGGCGGCGCCACGCCTCAACCACCTCGGGGCGCACCTGACGCGCACGGTCGCCGCAGGCGCCACGGCCGACGGCTCGGAGGAGCAGTTCGTCCAGCGCGGTGAACCGCGCCGCCCATGTCGTGGCCGAGCGGAGCCGGTCGGCCAACTCGACGGCCAGCGCTCCGAGAAGCTCGTCCAGGGGGACCAGTTGGTGGGCGAGTTCGGCGGACGGCATGCCGTACACGGCCCGGGCCCCGAGCGGTGTCAGCGCTACCTTGACCCCTTGCTGGCGTCCGTCGTGGTGAAACGCGACGGACCTGCGCATCAGTCCGCCGGCCACGCCGGTGAACCGGGTGACCGGTGATCCGTCGTCAACGCCCGCCGCCACCTCCAGAGGATCTGACAGGCTGATCACCGCGGTGAGCGCGCGGCCCGGCGGGCCGCGGTGTACCCCCGTCGGTGCCCCGCGGAGGTCGAAGCCGACGTACGAGTCGACGTACTCCCGCAAGACGGGCGCCGGACGTGCACCGATCCCGGTGGCCGTGTGATCCCCCATTTTCGTCAGTGTACGAACCGCTCAGCCATCCCTCTGCCCTCTGGCGCAACTTTCGGCCCCCAGCGCCCTCCCCCTCAGGAGCGCGGGGAACTGCGCGCCCAGCCCCCACACACCCGCAGCCCGACCCACAACCCGCACGGCCCCCACCTCACCCCGGCAGCCGCGCCAACGCCGCCGCCGCTGCCGCCGCGAGGCGAGGGTGGCCGCACGCCTCGGTCAGTACCGGGCGGGCGCGCGCGTCGCCCAGTGCTCCGAGGCCCTCCACGCAGGCGAGGGCTATCTTCCCGTAGGGGTCATGGGGGGCGAGCCTGCGGCGCAGAGTGGTGATCAGGGCGGGCGCCGACTCCGGGGCGCGCAGTTCCGTCAGCAGCCGCACGGGATGCAGGGCGTAGGCGACGCGGAGTTCGTTCGTCGCGAGGGCCGCCGCCGCGCGGGCCGTGCGGGGGTCGCCGAGCCGCGCCAGCGCGTACGCCGCCGCCGCGCACCGCGGTGGATCGCGGTGGTTGAGGAGGAGGACGAGCGATTCGAAGGCCCTGCGGTCGCCGGCGACACCGAGCCGGACCGCCGCCAACTCCCGGGCCCACAGCGGGCGGCCCGGAGAGACGAGCACCTCGGCCAGCTCATCGAGATCATCGGCGGCGACCAGCTCCTCGTACTCCCGCGAGGCCCCCGCCTCGGCCCGTAAACGCTCGGTCACCGTCCGCAACTCCTCATCCATGGACGCGAGCCTAAGCCTTACCCAGCGGTCGCGACGTAGATCACAGGGAACCGGAAGGAGAGAGGGCTGGCGCGCTCGTTACCCGGCGGTTAATCTCATCTGAGCGGGGCACACTCCCCGTGAGCACGTCCTCACGACGGCCTGGTGACGCAGCCGCCGTGGGTGTCAGTCGGTTCGGTACCTCAGGTGCCGCCGGTTTCGCGGGCACCCCAGGTGCCCGGAGGAACCTCCGGTATCCAGTGCGGCACGGCCCCGGGACAGGGCCGGCCGGCCTCTCACCGGGCGTGGACTCTGCGCCGCCCGGACAGGACCTCTCAACCCCCGCACGCCTTGCGACAGTCAACGTGTCCGCGTGCGCCCCTCAGTCGTCACTCTCTTCCTGGAGTCCACGCATGGACGCTCCCTTGAACGACACCTCCCTGCACACGGTCGCCGTCATCGGTCTGGGCACGATGGGCACCGGAATCGCCGAGGTCCTGGCCCGCGCGGGCCGCGAGGTCATCGGCATCGACATCAGCCAGGCGGCGGCCACGCAGGCGGTCGCCTCCCTGGAGGCCGCCACCGCCCGCGCGGTGAGCCGTGAGCGGCTCACCGACGGGGAGCGGCGCGACGTCCTCGCCCGCTTCCGCACCTTCACCGACCTGCGGGCCGCCGCCGACGCCGACCTGGTGATCGAGGTCGCCCCGGAGTCGTACGAGATCAAGCAGCAGATCATCCGGGAACTCGACGGCGTCGTGCGCCCCGACGCGATCATCGCGACCGGCACCAACGCGCTGTCCGTGACCCGTCTCGCCGCCGAATCGGCGCACCCCGAGCGGGTGTTGGGCCTGCACTTCTTCAACCCGGCGCCCGCCATGAAGCTCGTCGAGGTCGTCTCGTCCGTGCTGACCTCGCCCGCCGCCGTCGCCACCGTCACCGAGCTGGCGCACTCCCTCGGCAAGGAGCCCATCGCGGTCGGCGACCGCCCCGGCTTCGTCGCCGACGGGCTGCTCTTCGGCTACCTCAACCAGGCCGCCGCGATGTACGAGGCGAAGTACGCCTCCCGCGAGGACATCGACGCCGCGATGAAGCTGGGCTGCGGCCTGCCGATGGGCCCGCTCGCGCTGCTCGACCTGATCGGCGTGGACACCGCGCGCACGGTCCTGGACGCCATGTACGCCGAGTCGCACGACCGGCTGCACGCGCCCGCGCCGATCCTCAAGCAGCTCGGCGAGGCGGGCCTGACCGGCCGCAAGTCGGGCCGCGGCTTCTACACGTACGCCGCGCCGGGCAGCGCGGACGTGGTGCCCGACGCGCTGACCCCGCTGGAAGGCGAGCGGCGCGCGCAGGGACGTACCGTCCGCTCCGTGGGCGTCGCGGGCTCGGGGACGATGGCGTCCGGCATCGCGGAGGTCTTCGCCAAGGCCGGTTACGACGTGGTCCTCGCCGCCCGCACCGAGGAGAAGGCCGAGGCCGCCAAGGCCCGGATCGGGAAGTCGCTCGCGCGCTCCGTCGACAAGGGCCGGATGACGGCCGAGACGGCGGCCCAGGCGCTGGAGCGGATCACACCGGCCGGTTCCTACGAGGCGTTCGCCGACGTCGATCTCGCCCTGGAGGCCGTCGCCGAGGACCTGGAGATCAAGCAGCAGCTCTTCGCGACGCTCGACAAGGTCTGCAAGCCGGGCGCGATCCTGGCGACCACCACCTCGTCGCTGCCGGTGGTGGCGTGCGCCCGTGCCACCACGCGCCCGCGCGAGGTGATCGGCATGCACTTCTTCAACCCGGCCCCGGCGATGAAGCTCGTCGAGGTGGTCCGCACCGTGCTGACCGCCGACGACGTGCACGCCACGGTCCGCGAGGTCTGCGCGACCATCCGCAAGCACCCGGTGGACTGCGGCGACCGCGCCGGATTCATCGTGAACGCGCTGCTGTTCCCCTACCTCAACAACGCGATCAAGATGGTCCAGGAGCACTACGCGACGCTCGACGACATCGACGCCGCGATGAAGCTCGGCGGCGGCTACCCCATGGGCCCCTTCGAGCTCCTGGACGTCGTCGGCCTGGACGTCTCGCTGGCCATCGAGAAGGTCCTGCACCGGGAGTTCCGCGACCCGGGCCTGGCTCCGGCGCCGCTGCTCGAACATCTGGTGGCCGCGGGCTGCCTCGGCCGCAAGACGGGCCGCGGCTTCCGCGAACATGCCCGGCGCTGAGCCGGCCCGGGAGCCGTGGGGGGCGCCGGCGGACTGGGGCGGGCTGCTCGGGCCCCCGGGCAGCCCCGTCCCTCATCAGCACCGCGCCGCGCATATGCAGTACGTTCATGGCATGTCCAAGGCCGCCAAGTCCTCACGTACGCCCGCCACGCCCGACGCCCCGGAGAGCGCAGCGGGCAGCCGTGCCGCCGCCCAGCGGCTCAAGATGCGCAGGGAGCTGGCGGCGGCGGCCATGGAGCTCTTCGCGACCAAGGGGTACGAGGCGACGACGGTCGACGAGATCGCCGCCGCCGCGGGCGTCGCCCGCCGGACCTTCTTCCGGCACTTCCGCTCCAAGGAAGAGGCGATCTTCCCGGACCACGACGACACCCTGATCCGCGCGGAGGCGGTGCTCAACGCCGCTCCCCCGCACGAGCACCCGCTGGACACGGTGTGCCGCGGCATCAAGGAAGTCATGAAGATGTACGCGGCCTCCCCCGCGGTCTCCGTGGAGCGCTACCGCCTCACCCGCGAGGTGCCGACGCTCCGGGAGCGCGAGATCGCCTCGGTGGCCCGTTACGAGCGGCTCTTCACCCGCTATCTCCTGGGCCACTTCGACGAGCACGCGCACCACGACGGCAATGACGACCCGCTCCTCGCCGAGGTCGCCGCCTCCGCCGTGGTCACCGCCCACAACCACGTGCTGCGGCGCTGGCTGCGGGCCGGCGGCCAGGGCGACGTGGAGACGCAGCTGGACCACGCCTTCGCGATCGTGCGGCGCACGTTCGGCACGGGCATCGGCGCGGGCCGCGACACCCTGCCCGCGGCGGCCCCGGCGACGGTGTCCGCGCAGGGAGAGGTTCTGGTCACGGTGGCTCGAACGGACGCACCGCTCGACGAGGTCATGCGGACCATCGAGAAGGCGCTCAGGGAGCGGGCTTCTTGACCCGTTTCACCCATTTCGTCCTTGGCTTTTGAGGGGTCGCTACTGGTCGGTAGCGGCCCCTCAAACGTGCCGCCACCCCCTCTGACCTGCACTGATCGATCATCGGTCAAAAAATACTGGCACCCAGTGTCTTGCCGACTGGCACGCGGTGCCATACGTTGATGTTGTCCGGGCGGCCGGCGTGCAGAGATCATCCGCACGCCGGCTGTCCCCTCAAGCCACGGCTTGCGCGTCCGGACGCCTGCGTCACAGGCACCTCTCACGCCCCACCAAGGCGTTGCCGAGCTCCACCCCTTGGCCGAACCGACGGCACACCTCCAAAAGCCCCGCCAGCACCCCACGAAACGTCGAGCAGCGTTCTCCCCAGACCGCTTCTTAGCCGGAGGCAACACCGTGAAGGAAATCCTGGACGCGATTCAGTCGCAGGACGCGCAGTCCGCCGACTTCGCCGCTCTCCCCCTCCCCGACTCGTACCGCGCGATCACCGTGCACAAGGACGAGACGGAGATGTTCGCGGGCCTGGAAACACGCGACAAGGACCCGCGCAAGTCGATCCACCTCGACGACGTGCCGGTGCCCGAACTCGGCCCCGGCGAGGCCCTGGTGGCCGTCATGGCCTCCTCGGTGAACTACAACTCCGTGTGGACCTCTATCTTCGAGCCGGTCTCCACCTTCAGCTTCCTGGAGCGCTACGGCCGGCTCAGCGAGCTCACCAAGCGCCACGACCTGCCGTACCACATCATCGGCTCCGACCTCGCCGGCGTCGTGCTGCGCACCGGGCCCGGCGTGAACTCCTGGAAGCCCGGCGACGAGGTCGTCGCGCACTGCCTGAGCGTCGAACTGGAGTCCTCCGACGGCCACAACGACACGATGCTCGACCCCGAGCAGCGCATCTGGGGCTTCGAGACCAACTTCGGCGGCCTCGCCGAGATCGCGCTCGTCAAGTCCAACCAGCTCATGCCGAAGCCGGACCACCTGAGCTGGGAGGAGGCCGCCTCCCCCGGCCTGGTGAACTCCACCGCGTACCGCCAGCTGGTCTCCCGCAACGGCGCCGCCATGAAGCAGGGCGACAACGTCCTGATCTGGGGCGCGAGCGGCGGACTCGGCAGCTACGCCACGCAGTTCGCGCTCGCCGGCGGCGCCAACCCCATCTGCGTCGTCTCCAGCCCCCAGAAGGCCGAGATATGCCGCGCCATGGGCGCCGAGGCGATCATCGACCGCAACGCCGAGGGCTACAAGTTCTGGAAGGACGAGCGCACGCAGGACCCCAAGGAGTGGAAGCGCTTCGGCAAGCGCATCCGCGAGCTGACCGGCGGCGAGGACATCGACATCGTCTTCGAGCACCCCGGCCGCGAGACCTTCGGCGCGAGCGTCTACGTCACCCGCAAGGGCGGCACCATCACCACCTGCGCCTCGACCTCGGGCTACATGCACGAGTACGACAACCGCTACCTGTGGATGTCGCTGAAGCGCATCATCGGCTCCCACTTCGCCAACTACCGCGAGGCCTGGGAGGCCAACCGCCTGATCGCCAAGGGCAAGATCCACCCCACGCTCTCCAAGGTGTACGCCCTGGAGGACACCGGCCAGGCCGCCTACGACGTCCACCGCAACCTCCACCAGGGCAAGGTCGGCGTCCTCGCGCTGGCACCTCAGGAGGGCCTCGGCGTGCGCGACCCGGAGAAGCGGGCCCAGCACATCGACGCCATCAACCGCTTCCGCAACGTCTGAACGCCCTAAGGAGCAGCGGGACATGACAGAGCGCCAGAAGGACCGGCCGTGGCTCATGCGGACGTACGCCGGTCATTCCACGGCGGAGGCGTCCAACGAGCTGTACCGGCGCAACCTCGCCAAGGGTCAGACGGGCCTCTCGGTCGCGTTCGACCTGCCCACGCAGACCGGCTACGACCCCGACCACATCCTCGCCCGCGGTGAGGTCGGCCGGGTCGGCGTCCCGGTCTCGCATCTCGGCGACATGCGACGCCTGTTCCAGGACATCCCCCTGGAGCAGATGAACACCTCGATGACGATCAACGCCACCGCCATGTGGCTTCTGGCGCTCTATCAAGTGGTCGCGGAGGAGCAGGGCGCGGACATCACCAAGCTCCAGGGGACGACGCAGAACGACATCGTCAAGGAGTACCTGTCGCGCGGGACACACGTGTTCCCGCCGGGTCCGTCCCTGCGGCTGACCACGGACATGATCACGTACACGGTGGCCCACATCCCCAAGTGGAACCCCATCAACATCTGCAGCTACCACCTCCAGGAGGCGGGGGCCACACCGGTCCAGGAGATCGCGTACGCGATGTCCACCGCCATCGCGGTCCTCGATGCCGTACGCGACTCAGGGCAGGTCCCCGAGGAGAAGTTCGGGGACGTCGTGGCCCGCATCTCCTTCTTCGTGAACGCGGGTGTCCGCTTCATCGAGGAGATGTGCAAGATGCGGGCGTTCGGGCGGATCTGGGATCAGGTCACGCGCGAGCGGTACGGCATCGAGGACCCCAAGCAGCGCCGCTTCCGCTACGGCGTGCAGGTCAACTCGCTGGGGCTGACGGAGGCGCAGCCGGAGAACAACGTCCAGCGGATCGTGCTCGAAATGCTGGCCGTCACGCTCTCCAAGGACGCACGCGCGCGTGCCGTGCAGCTTCCGGCCTGGAACGAGGCGCTGGGCCTGCCGCGCCCGTGGGACCAGCAGTGGTCCCTGCGCATCCAGCAGGTCCTCGCCCACGAGAGCGACCTCCTGGAGTACGAGGACATCTTCGACGGCTCGCACGTCATCGAGGCCAAGGTCGCCTCCCTGGTCGAGGAGTCCCTGGCGGAGATGGACCGGATCGAACAGATGGGCGGCGCGATGGCCGCCGTCGAGTCCGGCTATCTGAAGTCGCAGCTCGTCTCCTCGCACGCCGAGCGCCGGGCGCGCATCGAGTCCGGCGACGAGAAGATCGTCGGCGTGAATTCGTACGAGTCGACCGAGTCGAGCCCGCTCACCGCGGACCTGGACGCGGCGATCATGACGGTCGACCCGGCGGTCGAGGCGCGCGTGGTGAACGCCCTGAAGGACTGGCGGGACAACCGCTACCAGCCGCCGTTCAACCACCCCCGCCCCTGCAAGGCCCTGGAGCGGCTCAAGGAAGTCGCCGCGGGCACGGGCAACCTCATGGAGGCCACCCTGGAGTGCGCACGCGCCGGTGTGACGACCGGGGAGTGGGCGGGTGCCCTGCGGGAGGTCTTCGGGGAGTTCCGGGCGCCCACGGGCGTCTCCAGCGCCCCCGTGGCCGTCACCGCGGAGGAGGGCACGCCGCTCGCCCTGGTCCGCGACAAGGTCGCGAAGACGGCCGCCGACCTCGGCACCGGCAAGCTCCGCTTCCTGGTCGGCAAGCCCGGCCTCGACGGCCACTCCAACGGCGCCGAGCAGATCGCGGTGCGCGCGCGTGACGCCGGCTTGGAGGTCGTCTACCAGGGCATTCGGCTCACGCCCGAACAGATCGTCGACGCGGCGCTCGCCGAGGACGTGCACGCGGTGGGCCTGTCGATCCTCTCCGGCTCGCACGCCGAGCTGGTGCCGGACGTGCTGAAGCGCCTGCGCCGGGCCGGCGCCCACGACATTCCCGTCATCGCGGGCGGCATCATCCCCAACAGCGACGCCGAGGACCTGCGGGCGGCGGGTGTGGCCGCCGTCTTCACCCCGAAGGACTTCGGCATCACGGAGATCATCGGTCGTATCGTCGACGAGATCCGGAAAGCGAACAAGCTCGACCCTCTGGAGGTCCCCGCATGACCCAGCCCGTGAACCGGCTCCGCCCCCGCCGCTCGTGTCTGGCGGTCCCCGGCTCGAACCCGCGCTTCCTGGAGAAGGCCCAGGGGCTCCCCGCCGACCAGGTCTTCCTGGACCTGGAGGACGCCTGCGCGCCGCTCGCGAAGCCGGAGGCCCGGCACACCATCGTCAAGTTCCTCAACGAGGGCGACTGGACGGGCAAGACGCGGGTCGTGCGCGTCAACGACTGGACGACCGAGTGGACGTACCGCGACGTGGTGACCGTCGTCGAGGGCGCGGGCCAGAACCTCGACTGCATCATGCTGCCGAAGGTGCAGACGGCCGATCAGGTGGTGGCGCTCGACCTCCTCCTCACCCAGATCGAGAAGACCATGGGCTTCGAGGTCGGCAAGATCGGCATCGAGGCGCAGATCGAGAACGCGCGCGGCCTCAACAACGTCAACGCCATCGCCGAGGCCTCCCCGCGCGTGGAGACCATCATCTTCGGCCCGGCCGACTTCATGGCCTCCATCAACATGAAGTCCCTGGTCGTCGGCGAGCAGCCGCCCGGCTACCCGGCGGACGCGTACCACTTCATCCTGATGAAGATCCTGATGGCGGCCCGCGCCAACAACCTCCAGGCGATCGACGGCCCCTACCTCCAGATCAAGAACGTCGACGGCTACCGCGAGGTCGCGAACCGCGCCGCCGCGCTCGGCTTCGACGGCAAGTGGGTCCTGCACCCCGGCCAGGTGGAGGCCGCCAACGAGGTCTTCTCGCCCTCCCAGGAGGACTTCGACCACGCCGAGCTGATCCTGGACGCGTACGAGTACTACACGTCCGAGGCGGGCGGCAAGAAGGGCTCGGCGATGCTCGGCGACGAGATGATCGACGAGGCGAGCCGGAAGATGGCGCTGGTCATCTCCGGGAAGGGCCGTGCGGCCGGGATGACCCGCACGTCCACGTTCGAGGCCCCGGAGGCGTAAGACACCATGCAGTTCGGCCGCACCTACGAAGAGTTCGAAGTCGGCGCCGTGTACAAGCACTGGCCCGGGAAGACGGTCACCGAGTACGACGACCACCTCTTCTGCCTGCTCACCATGAACCACCACCCCCTCCACATGGACAGCAACTATGCGGAGAAGACGACGGACTTCGGGAAGAACGTCGTCGTGGGCAACTACATCTACTCGCTGCTCCTCGGCATGTCGGTGCCGGACGTCTCCGGCAAGGCGATCGCCAACCTGGAGGTCGAGTCGCTCAAGCACGTGGCGCCGACCTTCCACGGCGACACGATCTACGGCGAGACGACGGTCCTCGACAAGACGCCGTCGAAGTCCAAGTCGGACCGCGGGATCGTGTACGTGGAGACCAAGGGCTACAAGCAGGACGGCACCCTGGTCTGCGTGTTCCGCCGCAAGGTGATGGTGCCCACCGAGACGTACATCAAGGAGCGCGGCGGCGAGCAGCCCGGCCGCCCGGAGCTGAACACCCCTTCCAAGAGCGCCGAGAGCACGGAGAAGTAGCCATGAGCCGACTCGCGCAGACCGCCGGTCTCACCGACGTCCAGCAGGAGATCCTCTCCACCGTCCGCGACTTCGTGGACAAGGAGATCATCCCTGTCGCCACCGGACTCGAACACCGCGACGAGTACCCGCAGCAGATCGTCGACGGTCTCACGGAGTTGGGCCTGT
Organism: Streptomyces huasconensis; assembly: GCF_021028635.1. Lineage (NCBI taxonomy): Bacteria > Bacillati > Actinomycetota > Actinomycetes > Kitasatosporales > Streptomycetaceae > Streptomyces > Streptomyces huasconensis. The sequence continues at coordinate 6,997,566 of NZ_CP086119.1, read as the reverse complement.
TCGGCCTGATGATCCCGGAGGAGTACGGCGGCCTGGGCGAGTCGCTGCTCACGTACGCGCTGTGCGTCGAGGAGATAGCGCGTGGCTGGATGTCGGTCTCCGGCATCATCAACACCCACTTCATCGTCGCCTACATGCTCAAGCAGCACGGCACGCAGGAGCAGAAGGAGACCTTCCTGCCGCGGATGGCGGCCGGCGAGGTGCGCGGCGCGTTCTCGATGTCGGAGCCGGGGCTCGGCTCCGATGTGTCGGCGATCACGTCGAAGGGTGTCAAGGACGGCGACGAGTACGTCCTGAACGGCCAGAAGATGTGGCTCACGAACGGCGGTACGTCCACTTTGGTGGCCGTTCTGTGCCGAAGTGACGAAGGACACCCTCAGGGCACCGCCCCCCACAAGTCGATGACGACGTTCCTCGTGGAGAAGGAGCCGGGCTTCGGCGAGGTCCGCCCCGGCCTGACCATCCCCGGCAAGATCGACAAGATGGGCTACAAGGGGGTCGACACCACCGAGCTCATCATGGACGACCTGCGAATTCCGGCCAATCGTGTGCTCGGCGGGGTCACCGGCCGAGGGTTTTACCAAATGATGGACGGTGTCGAAGTGGGCCGTGTGAACGTCGCGGCGCGTGGCTGCGGTGTCGCGCAGCGTGCGTTCGAACTGGGCGTCTCGTATGCCCAGCAACGCCACACTTTCGGCAAGCCGATCGCCCAGCACCAGGCGATCCAGTTCAAGTTGGCCGAGATGGCTACCAAGGTCGAGGCCGCCCATGCGATGATGGTCAACGCAGCACGCAAAAAGGACTCCGGGGAGCGAAACGACCTCGAAGCAGGGATGGCGAAGTACCTCGCCTCCGAATACTGCAAGGAAGTCGTCGAGGACGCGTTCAGGATTCACGGCGGTTACGGCTTCTCGAAGGAGTACGAGATCGAGCGCCTCTACAGGGAGGCTCCGATGCTGCTGATCGGTGAAGGTACCGCCGAGATCCAGAAAATGATCATTGGTCGTCGACTGCTCGAAGAGTATCGGTTCCAGGGCTAGATGCCCGGTTTGGGGTGTTTTCTTCGCGAAGAAGATCACACCCTGTCAACACTCTTCGGCCGCCGACTCGGCTTCCTGGCTTGCCCAGTTGTGGCCCGCAACCGATAGCATCCGGAGAAAGCCGCCGTCCCCCGTATCACCGCGCGGCATCATCCGCTACGAAGGTCATCCATGCCCCACAGCCAAACCTCTGCACCTCGCGACGGCATTCTCCAGGGACGCCTTGCTCGCGGAGCATCGCCGTGGCTCCTGCCGACCGTCGCCACCGCGGCACTCAGCCTCGCCCGCGCGCGCCGTTCCAAGGGTGCCGCCGCCGTCGCCGTTCCCGCCACCGCGCTGGCGGCGGGGATGCTGTGGTTCTTCCGCGACCCCGAGCGTGAGATCGCTCAGGGCCGGGTCATCTCCCCCGCCGACGGCGTGGTGCAGAGCATCATGCCGTGGAAGGACGGGCGGACCCGCGTCGCCATCTTCATGAGCCCGTTGAATGTCCACGTCAACCGCGCGCCCCTCGCGGGCACGGTGACGTCCGTGGAGCACATCCCCGGCGGGTTCGTCCCGGCGTTCAACAAGGAGAGCGAGAACAACGAACGCGTTGTCTGGCACTTCGACACCGAGCTGGGCGACATCGAGATGATCCAGATCGCGGGCGCGGTCGCACGGCGCATCGTGCCGTACGTGCCGCAGGGCACGAAGGTGGAGCAGGGCGAGCGGATCGGCCTGATCCGCTTCGGTTCCCGTGTCGACATCTACCTCCCCGAGGGTGTCGAGGTGGACGTCGAGGTCGGTCAGAAGACCGTGGCTGGGGTGACTCGCATTGACCGTGGTTGATCCTGAGACACAGGCGGGCTGGGTGCCGGAAGCCCTGGAGGACGAGGCCGACGAGGAGATGCCTCTCTCGTTGCGCCTCTCAATAGCGGACACCCTCACTCTCGGTAACGCCACGTGCGGGTTCATGGCGGTGTACTTCACCACCACCGGCATCCTCACGCCGTACCTCCAGGGCAGCACCGAGAGCGGCATGGCGCGGCACTCCGCGGCGACCGCCGTGATCCTGATGCTCTGCGCGGCCGTCTTCGACCTCTTCGACGGGCTCGTGGCGCGCAAGCTGCGGTCCTCGCCGATGGGCGCCGAGCTGGACAACCTCTCGGACCTGATCAGCTTCGGCCTGGCGCCGGCGTACTTCGTCCTCGTCTACGGCATGGTCGCGGACGACGCGCACCAGCGGGTGGCGGCCTTGGGCGCGATCGTCGTACTGCTGGCGGTGGTGCTGCGGCTCGCGCGGTTCAGTTGCGTGACGGTGAAGGACGGCACCTTCCAGGGCATGCCCTCGCCCTTCGGGGCGCTCACGGTCGTCTCGATCGTGCTTCTGGAGCTGCCGTTCGTGGCGACGCTCCTGGCGATCCTCGGCACGGCCTGGCTCATGGTCAGCCGCGTCGAGTACCCGAAGCCGCGCGGCCCCCTCGCGGTGGCCATGCTCGCGTGGATCGTGGCGGCCATGGGGCTCCTGGCGGCCTGGGCGTTCGACGCGCCGGGCGGCCAGCTGCTCCTCCAGACCGGCTGTGCCCTTCAGGCGGTCCTCGGCGCGGTGATCCCCCTGTTCGCCACCGCCCGACGGGTGAACAACTTCCGGGGCAACCGCCGCGAGGCCCGCGCCGCGCAGCTGCCGTAGCGGCTGTACCCGGCTTCAGGGGCCCGAACCATTCGGTTCGGGCCCCTTTCGCATGCCGTCAGCCGCCGGGCGTGTAGCCGCGCGCCGCCGGGGCCGCGCCCGGCCCCCGGACCACCTTCATGCCGCCCGTCGCGCCCTTGTCCGGCCGGAGGATCACGCTCTCCCTGCTGGAGGGCGCCTTCGGGTCGGTGAAGTCCTGGCGGACGCCGAAGCCGGAGTCGAAGGCGTCGAGGGTCAGCAGGGCCTTGCCGACGCCGTCCCGCGTGAGGTCCTTGTCCTCGCACGCCTTCTTCAGGGCCTCGCCGAAGACGGAGGCCGCCGTCCAGCCCGCCACCACGCCGTTGTCCAGCGAGTCCTTCGGGTGGGCCTTCTTGTAGTCGGATACGAGCTTCTTGGCCGCCGCCGTGTCCGCGCCGATCGGCAGCGTCGGTGAGGCCACGTAGTAGTTCTTCTCCAGGGCCGGGCCCGCCTGGGTGGCGAGGAGCTGCGGGGCGAACGCCGAGTTGTTGCCGATGACCGGGACGTCGAAGCGGCCGGCCGCGGCGACACCGACCAGGGAGGCCGCCTGGCGGGGGCCCGCGCTGATCACGACGCCCTTGACCCCGGCCTTCTTCAGGGCGGAGACCTGCGCGGTCATGTCGTTGTCCGTCGGCTTGATCTTCTGCTCGACGACCGTGAGGCCCGCCTTCGCCGCCATGTGCCGCGAGCCCTTCAGGGCGCTCTCGCCGTAGTCGCCCTCGAAGTAGACGTGCCCGAGCTTGTCCCCCTTCTTGAGGCCCTTCTCCTTCATCAGGAAGTCGATCGCGTTGATCGTCTCCAGGTCGTACGTCGAGCCGATCACCCGTACGTACGGGCTGCCGAGCAGGTTCGCCGACCAGGCCTGGGGCAGGACGAGGCCCTTGTCGCCGTCGACGCGCTGCTTGACGGCGGCCACGAAGGGCGAGCCGATGAACTGGGCGAAGCCGAGGACCTTCGGCTCCAGCTCGGTGTAGGCGGCGACGGCCTTCTGCGGGTCGTAGCCGTGGTCGCGGACGGTCAGCTTGAGCCGGTGGCCGCAGATGCCGCCGTCGGCGTTGGTCTGGTCGACGTAGAGCTGCTGGGCCTGGGTGACGCTCTTGCCGAGGGTGGCGTAGACGCCGGTCATGTCGGTGAGCACGCCGAGGTCGATGGTCTTGCCGGAGACGCCCTCGCCGGTCTTCACGCCTCCCGCGTTCTTCTCGCCGCCCGTGTCGCCGTCGGTCGCCTTGGAGCTGCACGCGGTGAGCGCGAGCAGCGCGGCGAGAGCGGTGGCGGCCGCCGTGGCCCTGGTGGTTGCGTTCATGCTGTCTCCCCTGGAGTACGTGCGGTGCCTGGAGTGGGTTTGCTGCGCCGGGCGGTGATCCTCACCAGGCCGCCGGGCAGGAAGAGCACCACCGCGACGACGGCGGCGCCGTACAGGTACCGGGACGCCTCGCCCGGTGAGATCCCGCCCGCGCCCGGTGCCGAGACGAGCGGCAGCGCGTCGCTGTAGCGGGTCAGCAGCTGCGGCAGGAGGGAGACGAGGGCCGCGCCCGCGACGGCCCCGGAGACCGAGCCGAGGCCGCCGATGACGATCATGGCGAGGTACTCCAGGGAGAGCGTCATCCCGAAGTAGTCCGGCACCGTGCGCTGGAAGACCAGGGCCAGCAGCACCCCGGCGAGGCCCGCGTACATCGACGACAGGACGAAGACCCCGGCGCGGTAGCGGGCCACCGGCACGCCGATGACACCGGCGGCGACGCGGTGGTCGCGGATGGCGTTCATGGCGCGCCCCGGACGGCCGCGCAGCACGCCCCGGGCGAAGAGCCCGCAGGCCAGGAGCAGCACGAGACCGGCGTACCAGAGCTTCTCCGCGGAGCCGAAGGGCACGGCGGCGACGACGGCCTCGCGCTCGTCGAAGGTGAGGCCGAAGAGGCTCAGGGGCGGCACGTCGCGCCCGTTGGAGCCGCCGGTCAGGTCGTGGGCGTTGAACAGCACGTGCTGTCCGATGAAGATCAGGGCGAGGGTGGCGATACCGAGGTAGGCGCCGCGCAGCCGTCCGGCGATGGGGCTGAAGACGCCGCCCGCGAGCCCGGCGAGGGCCACCGCGAGCGCGGCGGCGAGCCACGTCGGCAGCCCGAGCCCGGTCAGGCCGTCGCCGCCGTCCCCCGCGAGGACGCAGTAGCCGTACGCGCCGACGGCGAGGAAGAAGGCGTGGCCCATGGAGAGCTGGCCGGTGGCGCCGGTGAGGAGGTTGATGCCGATGGCGCCGATCGCGGCGGCCATGGCGAAGAGGCCCGCCTGGAGCCAGAAGCGGTCGAGGTAGAAGGGGAGGGCGAGCAGCACCACGGCCGCGGCCGCCCAGACGCATGTGCGGCGGATGTCAGACACGGGCGAGCTCCTTCGTGCCGAAGAGCCCGGCGGGCCGGATCAGCAGGATCACGGTCATGACGAGGTAGGGCGCGAGGTCCCCGAGGCCGCGTCCGAGGAACGTCAGTTCGCTCTGGTAGCCGGTGGCGAGGGACTCGGTGACGCCGACGACGAGGCCGCCGACCAGGGCGCCCGTGGTGGAGTCCAGGCCGCCGAGGATCGCGGCGGGGAACGCCTTCAGGGCGGCCAGCGAGGTGGCGCGCTCCAGGCCCGGTGTCGGGAAGACGGTCAGGAACAGCGCGGCGACGGCGGCGAGCGCCCCGGCCACCGCCCAGGCGCCCAGGGAGACGCGGCCGAGCCGTACGCCCATCAGCGCGGCGGTCTCCGGGCTCTCGGCGGCGGCGCGCATGGCCACGCCCCAGGAGGTGTAGCGGAAGGCCAGCAGGAAGACGGTGATGAGCAGGGCGGCCGCGACGAACGCGGCGATGCGGGTGTGGGCGAGGGAGATCGGGCCGAGGGTCAGCACGTCGTCGCCCCAGGGGTCGCCGAGCGGCAGGACGTCGGTGCCGAGGCGCCGGGTCAGCTCGGTGGTGAGCAGGATGTCGACGCCGATGGTGACGATGGCGAGGACGCTGTGGTCGGCGCCCCGGTAGCGCCGCATGACGAGGAACTCCACGGCGGCCCCGACGACGGCCGCGCCCGCGACGCCGACGAGCAGCGCCGGCCAGAAGCCGAGGTCGTCGTGGAGGGAGGCGGTGATGTAGCCGCCCGCGAGGAGCAGCGAGGCGTGGGCGAAGTTGACCACCTCGGTGGCGCGGAAGATGACGACGAAGCCGAGCGCGATGAGCGCGTAGACGGAGCCCATGGAGAGTCCGTTGAGGAGAAGCTCGGTGAAGGTGGTCATGGGCGGGTGTCCCCCTCCCCCAGGTAGGCGCGGATGACGGCCGGGTCGTTCTGTACGTCGGCGGGGGCGCCGTCGGCGATGCGGCGCCCGAAGTCGAGTACGGTCACGGCGTCGGCGAGCCGCATCACCACCCCCATGTCGTGTTCGACCAGGACGATCGAGATGCCGAGGCTGTCGCGGACGCCCGCGATGACGGCGGCCGTGCGGCGCCGCTCGTCGCCGGTCATGCCGGCGACGGGTTCGTCGAGGAGCAGCAGGCGTGGCTCCATGCACAGGGCGCGGGCCAGTTCGGCGAGTTTCTGCTGTCCGTAGGGCAAGGAGCCCGCGGGCTGGTCGAGGTGGCGTTCCAGGCCGACGAACGCGGCGATCTCGCGGACGCGTTCACGGTGCAGGCGCTCCTCGCGGGCCGCCGAGGGGAGCCGGAGCCCGGCGGCGAGGAAGCCGGTGCGGGTCAGGCGGTGGCGGCCGAGCAGCAGGCTGTCGGCGACCGTGGCGCGCGGCGGCAGGGCGAGGTTCTGGAAGATGCGGGCGACGCCGAGTCCGGCGATGTCGTGCGGGCGCAGGGCGGTCAGCTCGTGCTCCCCGAAGCGGACGCTGCCGCTGGAGGCGCGGTAGACGCCGGACAGGACGTTGAAGCAGGTGGACTTGCCCGCGCCGTTGGGTCCGATGACGGCGTGCACGGTGCCGGGGCGGACGGTGAAGCTGACGGCGTCCAGAGCGGTGAGCCCCGCGAAGCGGACGGTCAGCTCGCGCACTTCCAGCGGGGGTACGGTCTCCGCGGTCACCGTCCGGCCTCCCAGCGCGGCAGGGCCGGCAGCGCGCCGAGGCCTTGGCCGGCGTCGGCCGCCGCGTCCTGGTCGACCACGCCGAGGTAGCGGCGGCGTACCTCGTCGGAGGCGGCCAGTTCGTCGGCGGGGCCGGACAGGGCGACCTCGCCGACGTCGAGGACGTACGCGTGGGAGGCGAGCCGCAGGGCGAGCGCGGCGTTCTGCTCGACGAGCAGTACGGAGGTGCCCTGGGCGTTGATCTCCCGGATGGTGTCGGCGATGCGGGCGGCCATCAGCGGCGCGAGGCCGAGGGAGGGTTCGTCGAGGAGCAGCAGGCGCGGGGCGGCCATGAGCGCCCTGCCCACGGCGAGCATCTGCTGTTCACCGCCGGAGAGCAGTCCGGCGCGCTGGGCGCCACGCTCGGCGAGGACCGGGAAGAGTTCGTGGACGCGGCGCAGGGCGTCGGCCTTGGCGGCGCGCGACCCGGTCGAGCCGAGCGCCCCGGCGCGCAGGTTGTCGGCGACGGTCATGCGGGCGAACACCTGTCTGCCTTCCGGAACGTGCGAGACCCCGGCGGCGACGACCCGGTCCGGCGCGAGGCCGTCCAGGCGGGTGCCGCCGAAGTGGATGCCGCCCGAGGTGAGCGCCCCGCCCTGGAAGGCGAGGGTGCGGGAGACGGCGCGCAGCAGCGTCGACTTGCCCGCGCCGTTGCCGCCGAGCACGGCGACGACGGTGCCGTCCGGCACGTCGAGCGAGACCCGGCGCAGGGCGCGTACGGGGCCGTAACCGACCGACACCTCCCGTACGACGAGTCCGGAGCCGCCGGAATATCGCATTCCGGAACCTCGTATGTCGGAACCACCCACGTACCAGCCCTCCAGGTCCCGCACGGCCCGTCCGCCGTCGCGTGGCGCTCACCCCAGCACCGCGGGGACGGGCCCGTCCACGGGCAGCGGGCGAAACGCTGCGGGGGACCAGCGGCGGCGGTCCGCCGTTGTGCACGCGCACAAGACCGCGTGTCAGGGGCCTGCGGGAGGGGGGCGGCCCGTGGCATCCTCCGCACCATCGACGTCCTGGAGCGCGATGATGGGGGTTCCGTGAGCGGGTCCACGAACGGCCGACGGCCGCGCACCGGCCACGACTGGCGGCTCCTCAAGGAGGCGTGCACGGCCCTGCTGCCACGGGTTCCCGAGCTGGTCGACGAGCACCTGCGGCAACTGTCCGAGTTTTCCCCGGTGTTCGGACGCGTCCTGCCGTACGACGTGCACTGGCGCGAGGCCGAGGAAGCCATGCGAATCGGCATCGAGGCGATCTCGGCGCCCCGGGCCTCACCGCGCCTCGACCTGGAGTACGCGGAGGAGTCGGGGCGGCGGCGCGCGCAACAGGGTCTGCCGCTGGACCTGTTGGTGCACTCGTACCGCAACGCGGGCTACCTGGTGTGGGATTCGCTGCTGGAGGGGGTGGCGGGCAAGGACCCGGAGAAGCTGGCGGTCCTGATGCGTTCGGCGACGATGGTGTGGTCGGCGGTGGACGCGCAGGCGGCGGTCGCGTCCGACGCGTACCGGGCCACCGAGCTGGAGTTGCGGCGGCGCACCGACGAGCAGTTGCAGGCGCTGCTGGACGCGCTCCTGGAGGGGCGGCAGGCGCCGGGCCTCGCGGCGCGCGCGGCGGCCGGGCTCGACCTGCCCGAGCACGGCCCGTACGCGGTGGTGGTGCTGCGCGCGGAGCGGCGCGACGGCCGTGAGGCCTTCCACCGGCAGATCCAGCGGCCGGGGTTCCGCTTCGTCTGGCGGATGCGGACGGACTGCGAGGTGGGCGTGGTCGCGCTCGGCGCCGATGAGGGGCTCGACGGCCTCGCCCGGCTGCTCGACGGGCGGTGTCCGGGCCCCGGTGGCATCAGCCCCGTGGTGGACGGCCTCGCCGACCTCGGCCACGCGCGGCGCCTGGCGGAACTGGCGCTGCGCACGTGTCCCCCGGACGCGACCGGCATCGTACGCCTGGACCAGCGGATGCCGACGGCCCTGGTGGTGAGCCAGCCGGAGCTGGCCGGGCGGCTGGTCACGGAGGTGCTCGGGGAGGTCCTCGCGCTGGAGCCGGCGGACCGCGCGGTCCTGCTGGAGACCCTCGACGCGTGGCTGGCGTGCGAGGGCTCGGCGGGACGGGCGGCCGGCCGCCTCTACTGCCACCGCAACACGGTCTTCAACCGCCTGCGCCGCCTGGAACAGCTGACGTCGAGGTCGCTGGCGAGACCGAGGGACCTGGTGGAGGTGGCGTTGGCGGTGGAGGCGCACAGGCTGTCACCGGGGTGAGGGGGGCGCGGGAGACCTGGCGGGGGCGCCCCGCAAGGGGCGCGGGGAACTGCGCGAGCAACCCAAACACACCCGCACCCGGCCTTCAGACGCCCCGCACACAGACGCCCCATTAGGGGCGCGAGGAACTGCGCGAGCAACCAACCCCACACCCGCACCCCGCAACGGCCCCCGGACCGGCAAACGCCTCCCGGAACCCGCCCAGGCCCTACGCCAAGTAGTCCCGCCCCAGCCTCGCCGCCAGCTCCTCCAGAATCGGCCCGGCCTCGGCGATGCACCGCGCCACATCCGGCTCAATGTCGGTCAACGCGTACGCACGCCGAATCCCCGCCTTGCCGAGGGCCTGAGCCGGCAGCGCGAGGCGCCCGCAGACCGCGACGACCTCGACGCCCGCGGCGCGGGCCGCCGCGGCCACCCCGGCGGGCGCCTTGCCGTGCAGGGTCTGTTCGTCGAGCGAGCCCTCACCGGTGATCACGAGGGTGGCCCGCTCCAGCGCGGGCGCGAAGCCGAGCACGTCGAGCATGACCTCGATGCCGGGCCGGAAGCCCGCCCCGAGGCCGACGAGCGCGCCGTACCCGATGCCGCCCGCGGCGCCCGCGCCCGGCGACTGCGCGTACTCCGCGGCCTTGGGGCCGATGGACTTCTCCAGGACCGCGGCGAAGTGGGCGAGCGCCTCGTCCAGCGCGGCGACGTCCTCGGGGGTCGCGCCCTTCTGCGGCCCGTACACGGCCGGGGCGCCCTTCGGCCCGGTCAGCGGGTTGTCGACGTCGCTGGCGAGGACGATCTCGACGTCCTTCAGGCGCGGGTCGAGGCCCGACAGGTCGGCGGTGGCCAGTTCCTTCAGCGGACCGCCGCCCGGCGCGACGGGCGCGCCGTCCGCGTCGAGGAAGCGGGCGCCGAGCGCGGCCAGCATGCCCGCGCCGCCGTCGGTCGTGGCGCTGCCGCCGACGCCGAAGACGATGGTGCGGGCCCCCGCGTCGAGCGCGGCGCGGATCAGCTCGCCGGAGCCGTACGTCGTGGCGGTGAGCGGCGCGAAGACGCCCTCCGGGAGCAGCTGGAGGCCCGAGGCCTCCGCCATCTCCACCACGGCGGTGCCGTCCTTGAGGGCGTACGCCGCCGTCACCTGGTCGCCGAGCGGTCCGGTGACGGTGACGTCCCGGCGCTCGAAGCCGCCCGCGACGGCCGCGGCGACCGTGCCGTCCCCGCCGTCGGCGACCGGCAGCGCCTCGACCGGCACCTCGGGGGCGACGGCGCGCAGCCCGGCCGTCACCCGCTCAGCGACCTGCACGGCCGTGAGCGAACCCTTGAACTTGTCCGCGGCGATGAGCACGTGCCGCGCCTGCTCGCGCCGCACCTGCTGCCCGCGTCCCGCCGTCCCTGCAGCGTCCGCCACCTTGCATTCCCCTTGCTTCCGGCCTTGCTCGCGGCAAGGCAGTCGCGCCGCTGCGACCATAACCGCAGGAGGGGCCCCCTGCCCATGGCCGCCTGCGGAGCGGGACGCCACACCCCGCCGGAAAACCTCCCTATTTCATCATTTACCCGGTCTCCGACCCGCAGAAATGATCGATCAGTCCCGGTCGGGCGAACGGTCCGGCGTTACCCTTCCCCGATGACCACTCAGGACTACGCCACGTACATAGCGGGCCTCCCCCGCGTCCTGACCGGGGCCGCCGCGCTCTTCCGGGACGCGGAGGGCCGGGTCCTGCTCGTCGAGCCCAACTACCGCGAGGGCTGGGCGCTGCCCGGCGGGACGGTCGAGTCGGACAGCGGGGAGACGCCGCGCCAGGGGGCGCGCAGGGAGACGCTGGAGGAGATCGGCCTCGACGTGCCGCTCGGGCGGCTGCTCGCCGTGGACTGGGTGCCGCCCGGCCCGCTGCATCCGCGTCCGCCGCTGGTGGCGTACCTGTACGACGGCGGGGTGCTCGACGCGGAGCAGCTGAAGTCGATCAGGCTCCAGGAGGAGGAGTTGCTCTCCTGGCGGCTGGTGGCCCGTGAGGACGTCGCGGGGCTGCTGCTGGGCGCGACGGCCCGCCGGGTCGAGGCCGCGCTCGACGCGCTGGCGCGCGGTGACGGCCCGGCCGAGCTGGAGGACGGGCACCGGGTCGGCTGACGCCCGGCGCCCGGCCGCCCGGCGGCCCCGGCCCAGAAGCCCGGCTTCAGAAGAGGGCGTCCGCGCCGCCGCCCACGCCCACGCCGCCGCCCTCGAAGGCCAGCAGTTGCTTCTTGCGGTCGAGTCCGCCGCCGTATCCGGTGAGGTTGCCGTTGGCGCCGACGACGCGGTGGCAGGGGACGATGACGCTGATCGGGTTCTTGCCGTTGGCGAGGCCGACAGCGCGGGAGGCGCCGGGCTTGCCGAGGAGTTCGGCGAGTTCGCCGTACGTACGGATCTCCCCGTAGGGGATGCGCAGCAGCTCGTCCCAGACCAGGCGCTGGAACGGCGTGCCGTCCAGGCGCAGCGGCAGGTCGAATTCCTTCAACTCCCCCGCGAAATAGGCTTCGAGCTGGCTGATCGCCTCGCCGAAGGGCGCCGGGTCGCGCTCGCCGAACGTCTCCTGCGCCGGCCGGTGGCGCTGGTCGGACATGTACAGGCCGCTGAGGACGCCGTCGGTGGCGACGAGCGTGAGCGGCCCGTAGGGGCTGTCGAGGACGGTGTGCAGTCGTTCCATGGTGATGTCCCTTTACGCGGCGGGGAGGTGGTTGATCGGGTGGTCGTCGGTGGCCCACAGGTACTGCACGGCGTACGCCCGCCAGGGCCGCCAGGCGGCGGCGCGCGCGGTGAGCGCGGCGGGGGTGTGCGGCAGGCCCAGCCGCCGGGCGGTGCGCCGGATGCCGAGGTCGGAGGGGAGGAAGGCGTCGGGGTCGCCGAGCGCGCGCATGGCGATGATCTCGACCGTCCAGGGGCCGAAGCCGGGGAGTTCGGCGAGCCGGGCGCGGGCCTCGTCCCAGCCGCTCTCCGCGCCGAGCCGGAGGCTGCCGTCGGCGAGGTGGCGTACGAGCGTGGTCAGGGTGGTGCGGCGGCTGCGGGGCAGGGCGAGCGCCTCGGGGTCGAGCGCGGCGAGGGCCGCCGGGCTCGGGAAGAGGTGGGTGAGGCCCCCCTCGGGCTCCGGGTCCTCGATGGGGGTGCCGTGCGCGGTGACGAGGCGCGCGGCGTGGGTGCGGGCGGCGGCCGTGGAGACCTGCTGGCCGAGGACGGCGCGCACGGCGAACTCGGCCTCGTCGACGGTACGGGGCACCCGCCGCCCCGGGGCCTTGTCGACGAGCGGCGCGAGCAGCGGGTCGTCACGCAGCCGCCCGTCCACGGCGGCCGGGTCGGCGTCCAGGTCGAGCATGCGGCGGCAGCGGCTGATGGCGATGGTCAGGTCGCGCAGGTCGGTGAGGCTCAGCCGGCAGCCGATGTGGGTGGGGTGCGGGGTGAGGGCGACGACGCCGTGGCCGTAGGGCAGGCTCAGGGTCCTGCGGTACGCGCCGTCGCGCCACTCCTCGACACCCGGGACGCCGGTCGCGATGAGGTGGCCGAAGAGGTTGTCGGGGTTGAGCGGGGCGCGGAACGGCAGCCGCAGGGAGAGGGCCCCGGACGTCGCGGTGGGCTCCCCCGCGGCCTGCTTGGGTGCGCGGGCGCGCAGCTCCCCGGGGGCGAGCGCGAAGACCTCACGGACGGTGTCGTTGAAGGTGCGGATCGAGGAGAACCCCGCGGCGAAGGCGATCTCCGCCATGGGCAGGGCGGTCGTCTCGATGAGCAGCCGCGCGGTCTGGGCCCGCTGGGCGCGGGCGAGCGCCAGTGGTCCCGCGCCCAGCTCGGCGAGGAGCTGGCGCTCCACCTGACGGGCGCTGTAGCCGAGGCGGGTGGCGAGGCCGGGGACGCCTTCGCGGTCCACGACGCCGTCGCCGATGAGACGCATGGCGCGGGCGACCAGGTCGGCCCGCTGGTTCCACTCGGGCGAGCCCGGTGTGCTGTCCGGGCGGCACCGCTTGCAGGCCCGGAAGCCGGCCTGCTGGCAGGCGGCGGCGCTCGGGTAGAAGGTCATGTTCTCGGCCTTGGGCGGCACGACCGGACAGCTGGGACGGCAGTAGATGCGGGTGGTGACGACGGCCGTGAAGAACCAGCCGTCGAAGCGGGCGTCCTTCGACTGAACGGCACGTACACAGCGCTCGGTGTCGGTGTGCATGCGCTCAAGCATCGCGGATCTCCCCGGGCGGCACTGGCGAGAATCCGACATCAACCTCGCGCGGCCGGGGCCGTCCCGCTAACAACCGTGCGCGGCCGCCGCCGCGGCGAACGCGTCGTAGGCGGCCTGGTCGAAGAGGACGAACCGCACCTCGTCGAAGAGCGCGGGGTCGGCGGCCTCCCGGACCGTGCGCACGGCGATGCGGGCCGCGTCGTCGAGCGGCCAGCCGTAGACCCCGGTGGAGATCGCCGGGAAGGCGACGGTGCGCGCGCCCACCTCGGCCGCGACGCGCAGGGCCTCGCGGTGGCAGGAGGCGAGCAGCTCTGAGCGGTCCTCGGTGGCGGACCACACGGGGCCCACGGTGTGGATGACGTGCGCGGCGTGGAGGCGGCCGGCGGTGGTGGCGACGGCCTGGCCCGTGGGCAGGCCCTTGCCGTGGTGCGAGGCGCGCAGGCGCCGGCAGTCGGCGAGGATCTCGGGGCCGCCGCGCCGGTGGATGGCGCCGTCGACCCCGCCACCGCCGAGGAGGGAGGAGTTGGCGGCGTTGACGATGGCGTCGGCGTGCTGTGCCGTGATGTCGCCGAGGACGAGGGTGATGGGTACGGCCGCGTGCTTCTCCTCGTTCATCCGTCGGCCCTCAGCCGCTTCCAGACGGCCTTGGCGGCGTTGTGCCCGGACATGCCGTGGACGCCGGGGCCCGGGGGTGTGGCGGAGGAGCAGATGAAGACCGCCGGGTGTTTCGTCGCGTACGGGAACAGGGAGAGCTTGGGGCGCAGCAGCAGCTGGAGTCCGCTGGCGGCGCCGCAGGCGATGTCTCCGCCCACATAGTTGGCGTTGCGTGCGGCGAGTTCGGGCGGGCCGGACGTGGCGCGCGCCAGGACGCGGTCGCGGAAGCCGGGCGCGAACCGCTCCAGCTGCCGTTCGATCGCGTCGGTGAGGTCGCCGTCCCAGCCGTTCGGCACGTGGCCGTACGCCCAGAAGACGTGCTTGCCCTCGGGGGCCCGCGTGGGGTCGGCGACGCTGGGCTGGACGGTGATCAGGAACGGCGGGTCCGGCGCGCGTCCCTCGCGGGAGGCGGCGTGCAGCGCGGCGCCGATCTCGGCCCGGTCCGCGGCGACCTGCACGGTCCCGGCGGACCGCGCCTCCTCTGCGGTCCAGGGGACGGGGCCGTCCAGGGCGTAGTCGACCTTGAAGACGCCGGCGCCGTACCGATACCCGGCATAGGTGCTGCCGAGGTCCGCGATGCGGGCGAGCGCGGTCGGCGAGGTGTCGAAGACGTAGGCGCGCGCGGGCGGCAGGTCGTCGAGCCGCTTGACCTCGAAGTCCGTGTGGACGGAGCCGCCCAGATCTTTCAGGTACGCGGTGAGCGCGTCGGAGATGGACTGGGAGCCGCCCCGGGCGACCGGCCAGCCGCGGGCGTGCGCGGCCAGCGCGAAGACCATGCCGACGCCGCTGGTGACGATGCCGTCGAGCGGGGCCATGACGTGGGCGACGAGACCCGCGAACAGGGTGCGGGCCCGGTCGTCGTGGAAGCGGCGCATCAGCCACGTCGAGGGGGGCAGGCCCGCGAGGCCGAAGCGGGCGAGGGTGACGGGATCGCGCGGCAGCGAACTGAGCGGCAGGGACATGAAGTCCCGCAGCAGGACGTCCCACTTCGGGAGGAAGGGCTCCACCAGGCGTCGGTACGTCCCCGCGTCCCGGGGGCCGAAGGAGGCGGCGGTCTCGGCGACCGAGCGGGCCAGCACGGCGGCGCTGCCGTCCAGGAAGGGGTGCGCCATGGGCAGCCGGGCGTGCAGCCACTTCAAGCCGTACCGCTCCAGGGGCATGGCGCGGAACGCCGGGGAGTTGACGCCCAGCGGGTGGGCGGCCGAGCAGGGGTCGTGACGGAAGCCGGGGAGCGTCAGCTCTTCGGTGCGCGCGCCGCCCCCCACGGTGCTCCTGGCCTCGAAGACGGCCACGGAGAAGCCGCGGCGGGCCAGCTCTACGGCGGCGGTCAGGCCGTTCGGCCCCGCTCCCACGACGACGGCATCAAGCATCGACGGCACCTTCGGACTCCTTCGTCAGCCGATGGCCACTGCCGCCCAGGATAGGCGGCGGCACCGACAGCGCCGCCGCCGCGGTGGCCCCTCGCGGGCCGCGGGCTCAGACCTCGCTCGTGAGGAGGTCCACCACGCGCCGGGCCGTGGCCGCGTCGCGCGCCGCGGTGAACGGCAGGGCGTTCCCCCCGGCCGTACGGAACCGCTCACCCGTCAGGGTCAGGGCGGCGCCGCCCGCCTCGGCGACGAGCAGCAGTCCCGCCGCGTGGTCCCAGGCCAGCTCCCACGAGAACGCGACGGCGTCCAACTCGCCCCGGGCCACGGCGAGATACTCCAGGCCCGCCGATCCGCACGGCCTCGGCCGTACGCCGTCCACGCGCAGGCCGAGCAGCGCCCGCTTCTGGTCCTCGGTGGTGAAGTCGGGGTGCGAGGTGGCCACTTCGAGGTCCCGCCCCGGCTCGGGCGACCCGGCGGTCAGCCGCTGTCCGTTCAGCCAGGCGCCCTTGCCGCGCACGGCCACGGCGAACTGGTCCAGCGCGGGTGCGTACGTCCAGGAGGCCTGGACCTCTCCGTCGACCGCGAGGGCGACGAGCATGCAGAAGCCGGGGTCGCCGTGCACGAACTGCCTCGTCCCGTCGACCGGGTCGACGATCCACACGGGCGCGTCCCCGCGTATGGCCTCGTACGTCGTGGGGTCGGCGTGCACCGCTTCCTCGCCCACGACGACGGAGCCCGGCAGGAGGGCGGGCAGGTCGACGGTCAGCTGCTCCTCCGCGCGGCGGTCGGCGACGGTCACCACGTCGTGCGGGCCGCTCTTCTCCACGATGTCGCCTGCGGCGAGCTGCCGGAAGCGGGGGGTCACCTCGGCGGCCGCGACCTTCCGCAGGGCTTCTTCCACGTCACGTACGCCGTACGTCAAGAACTCATCGATCATCCCCCCATGAGAGCACGCCGCAAGGACATCCTGTCCGCCCCCCAGATGACCACCCCCTGAACAGGCCTCGCCCTGGGGTCCCCCTGCCCAGCCGCGAACGGTTACCCGGCGGTATCCCCTACCCCGCCGCTCCGCGCCGGACGTCTCCCACCCACCCGCCCGTCAACTGGGGTCGAGAGGGCTAGGTAGGGGCGGGGGGGGAGGGTGGCTCCGCGTCGAGATGGATGGGCTGGGGGCGGGCCCGGGGCGACCGTTACCCGCGCCGAGACGCTGTGTTAGGGGCCGGGGGGGGAGGGTGAATCCGCCTCGAGACGCTGCGGCAGGGGCTCGCCGACCCGAGGGAGCAGCAAGCGGCGACGGCCCGCAGGCGCCCAGCGACCGAGGGCGGTATGGGCCGACGACGGCCCGCAGGCGCCCAGCGGCCTGAGGGGGCATGGGCCGACGACGGCCCGCAGGCGCCCAGCGGCCTGAGGGGGCATGGGCCGCCGACGGCCCGCAGGCGCCCAGCGGCCTGAGGGGGCATGGGCCGCCGACGGCCCGCAGTCGCCCACGCACCGGAGGGGACGTGGGGGTATGTGCGCGCGGAGCACAGCGGTGGTCATGACGGCCCCGAAGCAGCAAAGGGCCCGCGCCAAGATGGCGAGCACGGACATACCCCCGCGGCCCGCCCCACAGACACACCCCAGGCGAACCGACCGCAGCCGCCTCGACCCCGCCCCACAGACGAACCCCAGGCGCCCACCCGCACCCCCCACACCCCCGCCCCAACCCCTCACCGCCCCACCGCATACCCCTGCATCCCCCGGGGATTGGCCGCCCCCGACAGCACCCCGCTCCCCGGATCTCGCGCCACCGCACACAACCGCCCCTCCGACCACGCACCCCCCACCAGCACGTCATGCCCCCGCCGCCGCAGCTCGGCCACCACCTCCGGAGCCATCCGCGACTCCACGGTCAGGCTCCCGGCCCGCATCCCCCGCGGATGGAAGGACCCCGGAAAGCCGTCCGTATGCCAGTTGGGCGCGTCGATCGCGCCCTGCAGGTCCAGGCCACCCCGGACCGCGGTCCGCAGCACCACCCCCAGGAAGAAGTGCACCTGCCACTGATCCTGCTGATCACCCCCGGGCGTGCCGAAGGCCATGACGGGAACGCCGTCCCGCAGCGCCAGAGACGGAGTCAAGGTGGTCCGCGGCCGCCTCCCGGGCGTGAGCGAGTTCGGCAGCCCTTCTTCCAGCCACGCCATCTGAAGCCGCGTACCCAGAGGGAACCCGAGTTCCGGCACCACGGGGTTGGACTGGAGCCACCCCCCGCTGGGCGTCGCGGAGAGCATGTTGCCCCAGCGGTCGACGACGTCCAGGTGGCAGGTGTCCCCCCGCGTCCCTCCGTCCCCGGCCACGGTCGGCTCCCCGCCCCCGACCGCCGCACCCCCCACCGTGTCGAAGCCGCCCCCACCCCCCGCGGCCACCGCGACCGCATGCGCGGCCAGCCGCGGCTCGCGCCCACCGGGCGACCCGGGCCGCAGCTCGTACGAGGCCTCGTCCCCGATCAGCTTCCGCCGCCGCGCGTTGTACTCCTCGGAGAGCAGCTCACGTATCGGCACAGAACCGGCGGAGCCCCCCGCGTCGCCGTACCAGGCCTCCCGATCCGCCATGGCCAACTTGCAGCCCTCGACGAGGAGATGGACGTACTCGGCGGACCCGTACGCGGGCATCTCCGCGACGTCGCGGGGCAGGAGCGCGAGCTGCTGGAGGAAGACGGGGCCCTGGCTCCAGGCCCCGGCCTTGCACAGGGTCCAGCCGTTCCAGTCGTACGTGACCGGGTCCTCGTAGAACGCGGACCACCCCCGCAGATCCTCCGCCGAGAGCGTCCCGACGTGCCGCTCCCCGCTCGTGTCCAGGGTGGGCCGTCCGGCCTGCCGCACGAGCGCCTCGGCTATGAAGCCGGTCCGCCACACCTCCCGGGCGGCCTCGATCTGCGCGACCCGCAGCCGCTCCCCCGCCTCGCCTCTCCCCACGTCGCCCGCACACGCCTCCGCCAGCAACCTCCGCCACGTCGCCGCCAACGCCGGGTTCCGCAACAACTCGCCCGTACGCGGCGGTTCATCCCCACCCGGCCCCCCGCGGAGATAGACCTCCGCGGAGGACGGCCACTCCTCCTCGAAGAGCCGCCGCACCGTCTCCACGGTCTCGCCGACGCGCTCGACGGGGGCGTGCCCGTCCTCCGCGTACCCGATGGCGTACTTGAGGACGTCCGCGAGGGACTTCGTGCCGTGGTCCCGCAGCAGCAGCATCCACGCGTCGAAGGCGCCGGGCACGGCGGCGGCGAGCGGTCCCGTGCCGGGGACGAGGTCGAGCCCGAGGGACCGGTAGTGGGCCACGGTGGCGCCCGCGGGGGCGGGCCCTTGACCGCAGAGCACGCGTACGTCGCCGCGGGCGGGCGCGAGGATGATCGGGACCTCGCCGGCGGGCCCGTTGAGGTGGGGCTCGACGACGTGCAGGACGAACCCGGCGGCGACCGCGGCGTCGAAGGCGTTGCCTCCGTCCTCCAGGACGGCCATCGCGGACTGCGAGGCGAGCCAGTGGGTGGACGACACCATGCCGAAGGTGCCTTGCAGCGTGGGACGCGTCGTGAACATACGGCCTCTCACCTCGTCGCTTCCGCGTCGCTCCCGGCAGGTTCCGATCAAGAACGACTGGCCGCCGGGCAGGCCGCCCGGCGGCCAGAACCATAACGAGACGAGACGGAAGTAGACGAGACGGAAGAGGACGAGACGGAAGAGGACGAGACCCAGACGCCGGACGCTGAAGTGCCGCCCCCTCCCTCACCCGTTGCCGAAAGCCACCTTCTGGACGTCGTCAGGACCGTCGAACCGGTCCGTCGACGCGCCCGACAGCTTCTGGACGAGGGAGTCTTCCGCGCCGTTGTCCCTGGCCAGGCTGACCAGGTCGTCACGGCTTGCGGGGTACTGGGCACCCTTGAGCGCCTTCTGGAGGTCGATCGGACTGACGTCGGCCACAGCGGTCTCCTTGCCATCGGGGAGGCGGGAACTCCTTGCGGACGCATCGTGCACACAGGGGGCGAGGACCCGCACGTCGACGGCACGCCTCCGGCGGACCCGAGGTCACCCGAACGGCAGGAGCAACCGAACCGTTCACCACGATGTCCGATTTACCCCTTCCATCCGGGGGTATCCGATACGACATGATCACTATTGGGGTCGAGGAAGAGTACTTGCTGCTCGATCCGGACACGTGCCTGCCGGTACCGCTCGGGGACCAAGTGCGGGCGGCGGCCGGACTGGGGCCGATCGCCGAGGACAGCGAACTGCAGCCGGAACTGCTCCAGGCGCAGGTGGAGGTCGCCACGCCGATCTGCACCGACCTGGAGGAGGTCGGCGGCCACCTGCTGCGGCTGCGGCACGCGCTCGGCGCGGCGGCGGAGCGCAGCGGCTGCCGGATCGCCGCCTGTGCGACGGCCCCGTACCGGACGGCGGCTCCCGTGCCGGTGACCCGCAAGGCCCGCTACTTGGCGATGCGCTCCCAGGCTCCGCAGCTCGTGGCCGAGCAGCTCGTGAATGGCATGCACGTGCACGCGGCCGTGCCGGATCAGGAGATGGGCGTCGCCATCCTGAACCGCATCCGCGTCTGGCTGCCGGCGCTGGTGGCCATGTCCGCGAACTCGCCCCTGTGGGACGGCCACGACACCGGCTTCGCGAGCTGGCGCACGGTGGTGTTCGGCCGCTGGCCGGTCAGCGGGCCGCCTCCCCGCTTCGCCTCGCTCGCCGACCACGAGAGCAGAATCCGCACCCTGCTGGACACCGGCATCATCAGCGACACCGGCCAGCTGTACTGGCAGGCCCGGCTCTCCGACCGCTACTCCACGGTCGAGGTGCGCTGCACGGACGTCCAGCTGCGCGCCGACTCGGCGGTCATGTTCGCCGGGATCGTACGGGCGCTGGTGGCCACGGCCATACGCGAGGAGAAGGCGGGCGCTCCGCTCCCGGAGTGCACGCCGGAGCTGCTGCAGGCGGCGAACTGGCACGCGGCCCGGCACGGCCTCAGCGGCACGCTGATCGATCCGGCCGGGCAGCCACGGCGGGCCGGTGACGTGCTGTGCATGCTGCTCGACCACGTCACGCCCGCCCTGGACGAGGCGGACGACACCCGCGAGGTGACCTCGCTGATGCACCGCCTGCTCCAGGAGGGCACCTCGGCGGACCGTCAGCGCCGCGCGCTGGCCGACGGCGGCCTGCCCGCCCTCGTCGAGCTGATCACCGGCGAGACGGTCGCCCCGTGAGGCCGTACCGAGCCTTGCCGCGGCCCCGAGGGTTTCAGACGCCACCGGGCGCGGGACCAGCGGGACCGGGGTGATTCCGTACGCAGTCCGCAGCCCCTCCCCCGAACGCCGCCCGAGCCGGAGCAGCACCCCCATGCGCATCCCCGCGATCCACCCCCCACACCTCATGAAGCAGAAACCGCCCCCCGGCCTCACCCTCGATCCCGACCCGAGCACCCACCACAGCACCGACCCCAGCGCCAACCCCGACTCCGACCTCGGCGTCGTGATCGCCACCCGCAACCGCGCCGACAGCCTGGTCCGCACCCTGCGGCACCTGCTCGACCTGCCCGAACGCCCTGAGATCCTGGTCGTCGACAACGCCTCCACGGACGACACACGTTCCCGCCTCGCCCGCGACTTCCCCGAGGTCCAGGTGGTGGCCCTGCCGCGCAACCGGGGCGCCCTGGCCCGCACCGACGGCGTGCGTGCCCTGCGCACCCGGTACGTGGCCTTCAGCGACGACGACTCCTGGTGGGCGCCCGGCGCCCTGAAGCAGGCGGCCGAGCTGATGGACGCCTACCCCCGCCTCGGCCTGGTCTCCGCCCGCACGCTGGTGGGGCCCGACGAGGGGCCCGACCCGCTCAACGACGTCCTCGCCACGTCGCCGCTCGGCCCGGCGGGCGACCTGCCGGGCACGCAGGTCCTCGGCTTCCTGGCCTGCGCCTCCGTGGTCCGCCGCAGCGCCTACCTGGAGGTGGGCGGCTTCCACCCGCTGCTGTTCTTCGGCGGCGAGGAGACCCTCCTCGCCTATGACCTCGCCGCACACGGCTGGGGCGTGACGCACTGCCCGGACGTGGTCGCCCACCACCACCCGGACCCGGCCCCGCGCGGCGGCCGCCCGGCCAGGCTGCGCCGCAACGAACTCCTCACCCTGTGGCTGCGCCGCCCCCTGCCGCACGCCGTGGCCCGCACCCGCCGGCTGGCCGCCGAGGCCCGCCGCGATCCGGCCGCCCGCCAGGCCCTGCGGCAGACGCTCGCACGGCTGCCGGCCGCGCTGCGCGCCCGCCGCCCCCTCCCCCCGCATCTCGAACAAGCCGCCCGCACCCTGGACGGAGCACCGGCATGACCGACCCCCGCACCACCGTCGTCGTCATCACCCACAACCGCCGCCCCGAGCTGCTGCGCACCCTCGACCGGCTGGCGGAGCTGCCCGAAGAGCCGGAGGTGATCGTCGTCGACAACGCCTCCACCGACGGCACGGCGGACGCCGTCGCCCGCCACCACCCGTCGGTGCGGCTGCTGCGCCCCGGCCGCAACCTCGGGGCGGTCGGCCGCAATCTCGCCGTACGTGAGGTCCGTACTCCCTACGTGGCGTTCTGCGACGACGACTCCTGGTGGGCGCCCGGCTCGCTGTCCGGCGCCGCCGACCTCCTCGACCGCCACCCCGCGCTCGCCACCGTCACGGCGCGCATCCTGGTCGAGCCGGGGGGCACCGAGGACCCGATCACCGAGGAGCTGCGCGACTCCCCTGTTCCCGGGCCCCGTTGGCTGCCCGGGCCCGCCCTCGGCTCCTTCCTCGCCGCGGCGACCGTGCTGCGCGCCGACGCCTTCCGCGCCGCGGGCGGTTTCCACCCCCGGCTGTGGCTGGGCGGCGAGGAGGAGCTGCTCGCCGCGGACCTGGCGGCGGCCGGCTGGTGGCTGGTGTACGCCGACCACCTGACGATCCATCATCACCCTTCCCGCGTACGGGACGCGACGCTCCGCCGGGCCCACGGCATCCGCAACACCCTGTGGTTCACCTGGCTGCGGCGTCCGGCGCGGCCCGCCCTGCGCCGGACCGTGCACCTGGCCCGCACGGTTCCGCGTGACCTCGTCTCCGTACGGGCCTTCGCGGAAGCCGCGGCCGCTCTGCCGTGGGTGGTGCGCGAACGCCGGGTGCTGCCCCGGGCGGCGGAGGCGCGGCTGCGGGCCCTGGAGGAGGCGCAGCGGCACTCGTCCGCCCGCCGGTACGTCGGCTGAGGCGTCGGCCGTGGACGCCGGCGGTCAGTCGAGTCCTCGGGCCCGCTTGAACCGCCGCAGCCCTTCGGCCAGTTCGAGCAGCGGCTCGGGGTAGCCGTGGCGCGCCCGCTCCTCTGCCGACAGTTTCCACGGCTCATGGACCGCGGCGCCCGGCACCTCACGCAGCTCCGGCACCCAGCGGCGTACGTAGGCGCCGTCGGGGTCGTACCGCTTGCCCTGGAGCACGGGGTTGAGGACGCGGTTGGGGCGGCTGTCCGTGCCGGTCCCGGCCATCCACTGCCAGTTGAGCTGGTTGTTGGCCAGGTCCCCGTCGACCAGCAGGCGCTGGAAGTGGCGGGCGCCCACCCGCCAGTCGACGTACAGGGTCTTCGTCAGGAAGCTCGCGGTGAGCAGCCTGCCGCGGTTGTGCATCCAGCCCTCGTGCAGGAGCTGGCGCATGGCGGCGTCGACGATCGGATATCCGGTGCGCCCCTCCTGCCACGCCCGGACGTCCTCCGCCGCCGAGTCCGCCGAGTCCGCCGAGTCCGCCGAGTCCGCTGGGTCCGGTGAGCGCCAGCGGTCGCCGCGGGTGCGGTAGTCGGCCGTCGCCGCCCGGGGCCTGGCCGCGAGCACCTGGTGGTGGAAGTCCCGCCAGCACAGCTGCCGGACGAAGTCCTCGGCGCCGGGGGTCGCCCGGGCGCGGGCGCGGTGGACGAGTTCGACCGGGGACAGGGTGCCGAAGTGCAGGTGGGGCGAGAGCTTCGAGGTGGCGTCGTCCGCGAGGGCGTCGTGGCGTTCGCCGTACCGGTCGATTCCGTCCCGCAGCCAGGCGTTGCACCGCGCCCGGCCCTCGCTCTCGCCGCCGCGCGGGAGCCCCGGCGAGAGGCCGGTGAGGTCCTCGCGCGCGAGAAGCGGATGCGAGCGGACGTGGTCGGGGACGCGCACAGCGCGCGGGGCGCTGAGGACGGCCCGCGGGCCGCACCCGGACCAGCGGCGGAAGTACGGGCCGAAGACGGCGAAGTGGTCCGAGCCCGCGGGGGTCACCTCGCCGGGCGGGACGGCGGTGATCACGGCGTCGTGGACGTGCAGGCGGCGGCCGTCCGCCGCCAGTGCCTCGCGCAGCCGCCGCTCGCGGTCGTGCGCGTACCGGCTGACGCCTGCCGCCAGGTGGAGGTCGGCGGCGTCCGCTTCCGCCATGACGGCGCGCACCTGTTCGACGAGGTCGCCGCCGCGCACCACCAGGCGCCCGCCGCGGTCGCGCAGCCGCCGGTCCAGGTCGGCGAGGCAGTCGGCGAGGAACGCCTTCCGGTTCGGCCCGGCGAAGCCGATGTCCTCGATGGCCCGGTCGAGGGCGAAGAGCGGCACCACCGCGTCCGCCCCGGTGAGTGCAGCGCGCAGCGGCGGATGGTCGTGCACCCGCAGGTCGGAGGTGAACAGGACAATGGAGGTGTTCATCGCGCCGCTCCGGCGGGAGAACGGCCGCTCGCCCCACTTCTCGCGCTCCCGCCGTCTTCCCGCGCCGCCTCCCGCGCCGCGGCCCGGGCGATGTTGCGGGCCATGCCGCCGAAGACGACGGCGTGGAACGGCGAGACGCTCCACCAGTAGGCGTGGCCGAGCAGTCCGTGCGGGTGGAAGAGCGCGCGCTGCCGGTAGCACGTGCGGCCCTCCGCGTCCTGGCCGGCCCGCATCTCCAGCCAGGCGAGACCGGGCAGCCGCATCTCCGCCCGCAGCCGCAGCAGCCGCCCCGGCTCGATCTCCTCGACCCGCCAGAAATCCAGCGAGTCGCCCACCCGCAGCCGTGCCGCGTCCCGGCGGCCCCGGCGCAGCCCTACGCCGCCGAGCGCGCGGTCCAGCCAGCCCCGCACGGCCCAGGCCAGCGGGAAGGAGTACCAGCCGTTCTCCCCGCCGATGCCCTCGATGATCCGCCACAGGGCTTCGGGCGAGGCGTCGACGGTGATCTGGCGCCGGTCGGTGTAGAGGCTGCCGCCCGCCCAGTCGGGGTCGGTCGGCAGGGGGTCGCTCGGCGCGCCGGGCAGCGCCGCCGACGACCAGCGGGTGGCGACCTGTGCCTCCTTGACCCGCTGGAGGGCCAGTGCGAGCGCCTCGTCGAAGGGGATGGGGGCGCCGGGCGGGTCGGGCACGTACCGCGCGATGTCGTGTTCGTGGCAGACCACTTCGTGCCGCAGGGACTCGGCGAGGGGCCGGGCGAGGCCGCGCGGGACCGGGGTGACGAGGCCGATCCAGAGGCTGGAGAGGCCGGGGCTCAGCATGGGCACGCGCACGATGAGGCGGCGCGGCAGGGCGGCGACCACCGCGTACCGCCGCATCATCTCCTCGTACGTGATGACGTCGGGGCCGCCGATGTCGAAGGCGCGGTTCACCTCGGGCGGCATGCGCGCGCTGCCGACGAGGTAGCGCAGGACGTCGCGTACGGCGATGGGCTGGATGCGGGTGCCGACCCAGCTCGGCGTGACCATGACCGGCAGCCGTTCGGTGAGGTGGCGGAGCATCTCGAAGGAGGCGGAACCGGAGCCGATCACGACGGCCGCGCGCAGGACGGTGGCGGGGACCTCCGCGCGCAGGAAGATCTCCCCGACCTCCGCCCGGGAACGCAGGTGGGCGGAGAGTTCGCGGGGCGGCACGCCCGACGGAGTGAGGCCGCCGAGGTACACGACGCGCCGTACCCCGGCGGCGCGGGCCTGGTCGGCGAAGGTCTCGGCGGCCTTCCTGTCGGTGTCCTCGAAGCCGTTGCCGGTGCCGAGGGCGTGCACCAGGTAGTACGCGACGTCGACGCCGCGCAACGCCCCGGCCAGCGAGGAAGCGTCGGTGACGTCGCCTCGTACCACCTCGGTGCGGGGCGTCCAGGGGTGGTCGCGGAGCTTCTCGGGGGTGCGGGCCAGGCAGCGTACGCGGTATCCGGCGGCCAGGAGTTCGGGGACGAGGCGGCCGCCGATGTAGCCCGTCGCCCCCGTCACCAGGACGCGCGGTCCCGGCGCGCCGCCCGGTGCCGCGTGCCCGCTCATCGCCTGCTCCATGTGCTCGCCCTCACGCGCGTCTTCCCTTCCTGTCCCCCGTCGGCCCCCGCTGTCCCTCCCGCCCCATCTTCCGCCCGGACGGACGATCCGGCACTCGGCTAGCGTGGGGGACGATTCGGAACAGCGAGCCGAGGGCGACGCGGCCCGCGGGCATGGAGGAAGCACAGTGCACGGTGAGTACAAGATCCCAGGCGGCAAGCTCGTCGTGGTGGATCTGGACGTCGAGGGCGGCGAGCTGCGGCGCACCCGTGTGGCCGGCGACTTCTTCCTCGAACCGGACGAGGCCCTCGACGCGATCAACGCCGCGCTGGACGGCGCGCCCGCCGACACCGACGCCGCCGGCCTCGCCGCCCGCATCGAGGCGGCGCTCCCCGAGGGCACGGTGATGTACGGCCTGACGGCGGAAGGCGTGGGGATCGCCGTGCGGCGTGCCCTGGCCCATGCCACGGACTGGACCGACTACGACTGGCAGCTCGTCCACGAGGGGCCCCAGCCGCCCGCCCTGCACATGGCCCTGGACGAGGTGCTGACGCAGGAGGTCGCGGCGGGCCGCCGGCCGCCGACGCTGCGGGTGTGGGAGTGGGGCGCCCCTTCGGTGATCATCGGCAGCTTCCAGTCGCTGGCCAACGAGGTCGACCAGGAGGGCGCGGTGCGGCACGGCATCGATGTCGTGCGCCGCATCTCCGGTGGCGGCGCGATGTTCGTGGAGCCGGGCAACACCATCACGTACTCCCTCTCCGTGCCCGACGCCCTCGTGCAGGGGCTCTCCTTCCAGGACAGCTACGCCTACCTCGACGACTGGGTCCTCGGCGCGCTCGCCGACATGGGCATCAAGGCGTGGTACCAGCCGCTCAACGACATCGCGACGGACGCGGGGAAGATCGCGGGCGCCGCACAGAAGCGCGTGGTGGGGCCCGGCGGCGGCCCGGGCGCGGTCCTGCACCACGTGACGATGTCCTACGACATCGACGCCGACAAGATGCTCGAAGTGCTCCGCATCGGCAAGGAGAAGCTCTCCGACAAGGGCACCAAGAGCGCCAAGAAGCGGGTGGACCCGCTGCGCCGCCAGACCGGTCTGCCGCGCGAGACCGTCATCGACCGCATGATCGACTTCTTCCGCGCCCGCTACGGCCTCGCGGAGGGCAAGGTCACCGACGAGGAACTGGCCCGCGCCGAGGAACTCGTCCGCACCAAGTTCGGCACCGCCGAGTGGACGGCGCGGGTGCCCTGAGCCGTACGGCGGTCAGCCCGCCGGGGTCGCCGACGACGGCCCCGCGGTGGGCCGGCCGCCGTCCGCCCCGGTCTCGCCCCCGTCGTCCTCGGGACTGCGCTGCCAGGCGGTCGTGCCGAGCATGCCGGTCTCGCCGATGTCGAGGCCGCCGTCCGGCTCGATGGTCTCGCGCGGCGCGCCCTTGGCGGGGCCGATCTCGACGTACACGCCGCTGCCCCGCAGGGTGGACGCGTCCACGGCGGAGTACCGCCAGACCAGTGAGGTGTAGGCGGACTGCCCCGGCTTGAGCCTGATGCGGCTCGGCCCCGGGTCGTCCATGGCGGTGATCGGTTCCGTCCCCTTGAGCACCGTCACGTCGAAGAGCTGCCGGTCCAGGCCGCGGACGCGGATGTCGGGGTAGCCGTTGAGCTCCAGGACGTCCTTGCCGCAGTTGATCGCCCTGACCGACATCGCGCGCAGCCCCATCGTGGCGGACACCATGCCCGGGGCCATGCTCACGCCGGACTTCGGGCAGGGCGGCTCGGTCGGGGTCGAGGGGCCGCCGGTGGGCCCGAGCGAGGGGTCGGACGGCCCGCCCGTACCGCTGGGCTCGGGTTGCGCCGCCCCGGACGTCGGTTCACGGTCCGGGTTCACCTCACGGTCCAGCTCCGCGCCGAGCCCGCATCCGGACACGAGAAGGGCGGTCGCCGCGAGCGCGACGGCGTACCTGAGCGGCTGTCCCGGTATGACGGTCACGTACGGATCATGTCATGGCCACGAAGGGCAGCCCCCTTGGAACCGCAAGACCGCCCGCGGTGGAAAGAGGCGCGAAAGGAGGGGCCGGGTGCGGGGCGGTGGCACGCCGAAGTAACATACATACATGCATGTAGGTGTTGAGCGAGTCACCCAGGCGGACCGGCGTGCCCGTACCCGTGGCGCCCTCCTGGCATCAGCCGCGCGGGGCCTGTCCCGCTACGGCTACGGCAACCTCGTACTCGAACGGGTGGCGCGGGATGCGGGGTACACGCGCGGCGCCCTCTACCACCAGTTCAAGGACAAGCAGGAGCTGACCCTCGCCGTGATCCAGTGGATCGGCGAGACCTGGACGCAGGAGGTCGAGCCCCTCCTTGAGCGCGAGCGGCAGCCGGTCGCGGCGCTGCTCGCCCTGGCGCGCGGCCACGCCGTGTACTGCCGGCGCAACGGCGCGCGGGTGGCGACCGCGCTCCGGCTGGAGTTCAGCGGGCAGGACCACCCCGTGGGCCAGGAGATCGAACGGTCCTACGAACTCCTCGTCACCCGCTGCGAGAACCTCATCGGCGCCGCGCGGGAGGCGGGCGCGATCCCGCCGGGCCCGCCGACGCGCACCCTCGCCCTGGCCTTCGTCGGCGCACTCGACGGCACGGTGATCGCCCTGGCCGGTCAGGAGCCTCACGACGAGCTGCTCGCCGTCCGCGCCGTCGCGGGCGTCCTCGGGCTCGACCCCCGTACGTCCACACTCACCGAACAGACGGAGGCAGACGCATGAAGCTCCCCGACACCGCGCACACGTCGCGGCCCTGGCGCATCCACGAGATCACCCCCGACTTCCGCCTCTACGACGTGTGGGCGCTGCCGACTCCGGGCGGGCCCGGCGACTTTCCGCTGCTGGTGCGGGACACCGTCGAGGGCGACACGTCGGACAACCCGTCCGCCGTCGCCCGCGCCCTCTTCGCGATCCGCTGGAAGCTCGGGAAGCTGTTCGGCTGGGACCGCCCGGACGCCGGTGTCGGCTCGCGGGTGGCGACGCTGCGCGAACGGCTGCCCGCCGATCTGCGCGAGGGCCCGGCCGGGCCGGAGTTCGAGAAGCTGCCCTTCTCGTCCGTCTATCTGACGGACGACGAATGGGCCTCGGAGATGAGCAACCGCACCGTCCACGGCGTGATGCACCTGAGCTGGGTGCCCGACGGCGAGGGCGGCTACCGGGGGCAGATGGCGGTCCTGGTGAAGCCCAACGGCCTGTGGGGCAAGGCCTACATGGCCGCGATCGCCCCGTTCCGGCACCTGGTCGTGTACCCGCCGCTGATGCGCGGGATCGGCGAGGCGTGGCGGGCGCACAGCCGCTAGCCTCGCCCTATGGAAGCGGACCCGCCCGAAGCCTGGGCACCGACCGGGTGGGAGGTCGCCCGCCCGGTCGGCGGGGTGCCGTTCGCCGGAGTGGAGATGGCGGGCTTCCGCGACCGGGACGCGCTCGGGCTCGACGCGCGGGTGCTCCCCCACCCGGCCGTGACCGTGGTGCTGGAGCTGGGCGAGGAGGCGCTGAGCGTCGAAGAGGCGGACGCCAGGCGGGAGTTGTGCAGCATCGGCGCCGGCCTGACGCTCGGGCGGACGCGCATCAAAGGGCGCGGCATCGACTGCGTCGAGATCCGCCTCTCCCCCGTCACGGCCTACGCCACGCTGGACGTCTCACCACCCGACCGCGAGGGCGGAGCCGTCATCGACCTGGCACACCTGTGGGGCCGTCAGGAGGCCCTGCTGCGCGAACAGTTGTGGGCGGCGTCCGGCTGGGCGGCCCGCTTCGCCTTGCTGGAGGAGTTCCTCGCCGAGCGGCTCGGGGCGGGCGCGGCGATGGACCCCGAGGTGGTGGCCGCCTGGCGGCACATCGTCGCCCGGCAGGGGCAGGTGCGCGTCGGCGACCTCGCGGCGTCCTGCGGCTGGAGCCGCAAGCGGCTGTGGTCCCGGTTCGCCGCGCAGATCGGGATGACGCCCAAGCGTGCCGCGATGCTCGTCCGCTTCGACCGGGCCGTACGCGGTCTGTCGACGGGCCGGGACACGGCCGAGGTGGCGTCGGCGTGCGGCTACGCCGACCAGCCCCACCTGCACCGCGACGTACGGCACTTCGCGGCCTGCACGCCGGCCGAGCTGAGCCTCTCGGCGGGGGAACATTCGTCCAAGACGTGACGGCGCCCGGCCGGTGAGATGGGGACAGCCGCGCCCCCGCCCGAACGGAGACGGCCATGCCCTCACGCGCACCCCGCCCCGGAGCGGACCCCTCGGCACAGCCGGTGCCGACCGGCACACCTCGCGTCATGCGGGGCACCCGGTCCCGCCGAGCCGAGAACGACTCCCCCGACGCGCCCGCCCTGGTCCTGATCCACGGGCTCACCGGCTCCCCCGACTGGTGGGGGCCCGTGGTGCCGGTTCTGGCGCGGACCCACCGCGTCATCCGTCTCGACCTCGCGGGGCACGGCGGTCCGGCGCGCTCGCCCGGGAGCGACGACGGCCTGCCGGTCCACGTCCGCCGGGTCGCCGCCGCGCTGGACGGCCTCGGCGTGCGCGATGCCGTCGTGGCCGGGCACGCCACGGGTGGCCTGGTGGGCACGGCCCTGGCCGAGCAACGCCCGGACCTCGTCGCCGCGTTGGCGCTGTTCGACACCGGGGAAGGCCCTGACGCGGGGCTCCCGCCGCGGTGGCCCGGGCGTCTCGTCGCCGTGCCCGGGCTCGGCCGCTGGGTGGGGCGCATGCTGGGCGACGACCCGGCCGGCCGGGGCCCGGAGACTGCCGCCCGGCGCGAGACCGACGTTCCCGACCGGATCGTCATGAGGGTGCGCGGCATGACGTACCTCGCGCTCACCGCGGCTTCACGGGACGCCTTCAACTGCCTCGGGCAACGCGAACTCCCCGAGCGACTGAGCCGGTTGGACCTGCCTGTGCTGGCCGTCCTGGGCGGCGCGGACCACCTCCGGCGGCGCCGGACGGCCGACCGCTACCGGGCCGTTCCCGGCCTGCGGCTGGAACTCCTCCACAGCTCCGGTGAGACCCCCACGCCGCAGGCACCCCCGCGCGCCGCGGACCTGCTGCTCGCGTTCGTCGCCGGCCTCGGGGCCGACGTCAGGAGAACTCCGGGATGACCGACGAGCCGTACGCGTCGATGACGTCCTCCCGGGCGTCGTGCATCGCGTACACGGCGAACTGGTCGACGCCCAACTCGCGCAGCTCCCGCAGCCGTTCGAGGTGCGACTCGACCGGGCCGAGGAGGCAGAAGCGGTCGACGATCTCATCGGGCACGAACGCCGCGTCGGGGTTCCCGGCCCGCCCGTGGTGGCTGTAGTCGTATCCCTGCCGGGCCTTGATGTACGAGGTGAGGGCCTGCGGCACCGCCGACGACTCCGCGCCGTACCGGGCGACGAGGTCGGCGACGTGGTTGCCGACCATGCCGCCGAACCACCGGCACTGCTCGCGGGCGTGCGCGAGGTCGTCGCCGACGTACGCGGGCGCGGCGACGCAGATCTTCACGTCGGACGCCCTGCGCCCGGCGGCGGTCGCCGCGTCCCGCACGGCCTTCACCATGTACGCGGTCAGGTACGGGTCGGCGAGTTGCAGGATGAACCCGTCCGCCTTCCGCCCGGCGAGCGCGAGCGCCTTCGGGCCGTACGCCGCCATCCACACCGGCAGCTTCCCGTCCCGCACCCACGGCAGCCGCAGCCGCTGCCCGTCGACGTCCGCCTCGCGCCCCTCGGCGAGGTCACGGATGACGTCGATGGCCTCGCCGAGCCGGGCCAGCGTGTTCGGCTCGCGGCCCGCGACGCGCATCGCGGAGTCGCCGCGGCCGATGCCGCAGATGGTGCGGTTGCCGTACATGTCGTTGAGGGTGGCGAAGGTGGAGGCGGTGACCTCCCAGGTCCTGGTGCCCGGGTTGGTGACCATGGGGCCCACCGTCAGCCGTGTGGTGTGTTCGAGGATGCGGCTGTAGATGACGAACGGCTCCTGCCACAGGACGGCGGAGTCGAAGGTCCAGCCGTGGCGGAAGCCGCTCCGCTCCGCCCGCCGCATGAGTCCGACGACCGCCGACGCGGGCGGATCGGTCTGCAGCACAAGTCCGAAATCCACAGCCGGACCTCCTGGTCCACGTGCCGGATGAGGCCTCGGAGGTGATCCGAGAAGGGACAATCCTGAACGTCCGCCCGGCCCATGGCAAGAGCACCTCGCCGTGCGTCAGCCCCCGTTCGTGACGCGGCCGTCCGGGGTCAGCGCGGCGAGGTGGTCGTCGACCAGCCGGATCTGGCGGGACGCCGGGAACGCCGGGGCGTCGAGCAGCGCCTGGACCACCAGGCCGAGCACGAAGGCCTGGGCGCCGGCGGCGAGGCGCTCCGGGTCGCCGGGGGCGATCTCGCCGAGCCGCTGCGCCTCCGCGATCAGCTCGCGCAGCCTGTCGCGGCTCCGCGCGTATCTGCGGGCGTGGTCGGCGCGCAGACCGGGGTCGGCGAGCGCGGTGTCCCAGGAGGAGACCCAGACGCGGTTGCCGCCGGTGGCCTCGTCCGTCAGCGGCAGGATGTCCAGAAGCGCGGCCCGCACGGCGGCCAGGCCCTGCCCCGCGGCGCGTCTGGGGCGGGCCTCGGTGCGCCGCTCCAGGAGGTCGAGGGCGTGGGCGACCAGGTCGCGCTTGGTGCGGAAGTAGTGCGTCAGGAGACCGGTGCTCGCGCCGAGTTCGGCGGCCACGGCACGCATGGTCAGGCCGCCGAAGCCGTGCGCGGCCAGCACCCGCCAGACGGCCTCGGAGACGTCACGGCGACGGGCCTCGTGATCTCCCTTGGGACGTGGCATGCTGCCACCGTACATAACCGTAACGCTTGTTGTGTGAATGGGGTCCTCATGTTCTCCCTCCCGCTGCGGGACGGCGCCGACCTGCGCCCCCTCGAGACGTGGCACACCGAGGAGTTCGCCGCCCACCTCGACCGGGCGCGTGAGCACATCCGGCCCTGGGTGGGCGCCGCGTTCGTCACCGACGATCTCGACGGCGCCCGTGCCACCCTGCGCCGGTACGCACAGCGGCAGGCCGCCGACGGCGCGCGCCTGTACGGCATATGGCTCGACGGCACCCTGGTCGGCGGCGTCATGTTCGTGGCCTTCGACGCCGCGGCGGGCACCTGCGAGGTCGGCTGCTGGCTGGAACCGGCCGCCGAGGGCCGCGGCCTGATCACCGCGGCGTGCCGCACGGTGCTGGACTGGGCGTTCACCACCCGGGGCATGCACCGCGCCGAGTGGCACTGCCGCGCCGACAACGCCCGCAGCGCGGCGGTGGCCGAGCGGCTCGGCATGACCCTCGAAGGGGTCCGGCGCGAGGCCTGGCCCTACGACGGCACCCGCCACGACACGCAGGACTGGGCGGTCCTTGCCGGGGAATGGCGCGGCGGGGCCTGAGACCGCCGGGCACGCGCCCTCAGTCCCGGTACGGGCACGTGGAGCGCGGCGCGGACGAGGAACTCCGCGTGCACCGCGGGCAGTGCCGCCACCTCCCGCCCGAGGAATACGAGGCTCGACACCACGGTCCAAGGCAATCAGAGAGTGAACTGGTGGATCACCAGCCTCTCGCCACAAGATCGACCATGGCGAGTACCCCGACGGCAACGATCGCGGCGCGCAGGACCGCCGGCGAAAGCGAACGCCCGTACCGGGAACCCAGAACTCCCCCGAGAGTCGACCCGGCCGCGATGATCAGGACAACGCGCCACTCAACGGTGGTGACGCCGACAAAGACGATCGCCGCCACCAGATTCACTGTCAGCGCCAACGCGTTCTTCAGCGCGTTCAGCCGCTGCAGGTGTTCGGCCGTCAACGCACCAAGGAGTCCGATGAGGACAACCCCCTGCGCGGCACCGAAGTAACCCCCGTAGATACCGGTGCCGAACACACCGAGCCAGAGCCATACACCGCCGCGCCGGAGCCCGGTATCGGGCCGCCGGGAGAGAAACGGCTGCACAAGCACCAGCACGCAGGCCGCTCCGATCAGTACCGGCACGATTGCCCTGAACCAGGAAGCCGGCAGACAGAGCAGCAGGCTGCTGCCGATCACCGCGCCACAGCCGGCGGCCGACGCGAGCCACCAGAGGCGTTGCCCCTGCCCGGCGAGCTCCCGCCGGTAGCCGTACACGGCGCCGGCCATGCCCGGCACGAGTCCGACATTGTTGGAGACGGTTGCCAGGATCGGCGGATACCCCATGGCGACCAGGGCGGGGAACGTGATCAGCGAACCCGAACCAACCACCGCGTTGACCGCGCCCGCGACAGCGGCGGCAACTGTCAGCAGTCCGGCGTCCCATCCGTCCACGCCTACCCCGTCTCTCTCACGTACCCCGCCTCTCTCACGTACCCCGCCCCTGTCACGGCTGCCGCAGATCCGGTTCCGCGCCGAGGCGACTGCGGCTGAACAGGAGTGCGGGCTCCTCCGACAGCGGGCCAAACGCCTGTACGGCGCCGACGAGGATCGTGTGGTCGCCGGCCGTATGGACGGATTCGACCGCGCAGTCGAAGTAGACGATCCCGTCGAGGAGCACGGGCGAACCGGTGCGGCGTGCGGGTGCGTGCGCCACGCCGGAGAACGCGGCGCCGCCCCGGGCCCGGGACGGGTCCGCGAACGACCGTGCCGTCTGCTCTTGGCGGGAGCTCAACACGGTCACCGCGAACCCGTCGCCGGCCAGGAGCTGACCCGTCGTCTGGGAGCCGGTCCCGAGCACCGCCAGCACCAGCAGCGGGTCGAGCGACACGGTGGTGAACGAGTTCACCGTCATGCCGTGCGGCTCCCCGTCCCGTACGCAGGTCAACACCGTCACGCCGGTGGGGAACCGGCCGGCCGACCGCCGGAACTCACTGGACGGGTGTTCCGGCAGCCGTACGCGCTCCGCGCTCTCGGTGCGGGTCATCGGCCGTCTTCCGACGTGGCCGCCCGCAACGAGTCGAGGAGTTCGAAACCTGCCACGACCTTGTCTCGGGCCACCCCGAAGTCGATGAGACAGGCGATCTCGTCGACGTCGGCCTTGCGGACCCGCTCGACGACGTCGACGGCCTTGTCGACGGTGCCGAGCAGACCGCCTTCGTCGTAGTACCGCTCGAAGGACCGCTCGACCATGGCGTCGAAATGCCGCGGGCTGAGCGATTCCGGGTCGACCCGCCGGCCCTTCGGGCCCGAACCCATGGTCAGCCCGGCGAAGCTGCGCAGGTAAGTGGTCAGGGGCACCCGCACGGTCTCCTTGGCGACGGCCTCGTCCTCGTGCAGGTACGCGTGGAGCATCAGCACGACGTGCCCGCGGCCCCCGGCCGAGCCGGACTGTGCCGCGTACTCCTCGCGGTAGAGGGCGACCTTGTCGGACAGTTGGTCCAGGTCCTGCCCGACGAGATGGGTCAGCATGCCCGCCCCCGCGCGCCCCGCCGCCCGGAAGGTGTCGGGTCCGCCCGCACTCGTGATCCAGACCGGGAGTTCCGCCTGCACGGGACGCGGGTAGGACCGCACAAGCTGCGTTTCACCCGCGCCGTCGACCACGGACGTCGAGCCTCCGCGCCACAGTTCGCGCACGTCCTCAACGATCGTGCCGAGCTTGTCCTTGCGGTCCGTGAAGTTCTCCGGGCGTAGCGCGAAGTCCTGCGGGTGCCATCCGGAAGCGAACGACACGCCGACCCGGCCGCCGGAGAGGTTGTCGACCACCGCCCACTCCTCGGCGATGCGCACCGGGTGGTGCAGCGGCGCCACCACACTGCCGGCGCGAATGCCGACGCGCTCGGTGACGGCCGCGACGGCCGCGCCCAGCACTGATGGGTTCGGGTAGATGCCGCCGAATTCATGGAAGTGCCGTTCCGGCGTCCACACGGCGGTGAAGCCGTGGGTATCGGCGAACTTCGCCCCCTCGAGCAGCAGGCCGTACCGGTCTGTCGAACCGGTATCCGCTCCCTGCTCGTTGGCGAAGTAGAACAGACTGAAGTCCATCGTCTTGCCCTCCTTCGTCAGATGTCGAGGGTCACGTCGTACGCCGTCAGCCAGCGGTTGAGCCAGAGCGCCATCTCCAGACCGCCGCGGCTGTACGGGAGGCTCGTCGCACTGAGCGACCTGTCCAGGACCTTGTCGACTCTCGCCCGGTCCAGAAGCGGGTGCACCGGGGCGTTCGGGTCGGCGAGCACCTCGGCCATCTCGACCCGCAGCGCGGCCTCGTAGCCCGGGTCCTGGGTCGCCGGATAGGGGGTCTTCTTCCGTTCCAGGATGGAAGCCGGCAGGAGGTCGCGGGCCGCCGCGCGCAGCAGGCTCTTCTCCTGGCCGTCGAAGGTCTTCATCTCCCACGGCGTGTTGAAGACGTACTCGACCAGGCGGTGGTCGCAGAACGGGACGCGCACCTCCAGGCCGACCGCCATGCTCATGCGGTCCTTGCGGTCGAGGAGGGTCTGCACGAACCGTGTCAGGTTGAGGTACGACACCTTGCGCATCCGCCGGTCGACGTCGCTCTCGCCGGGCAGCACGGGCACCTCGGCCAAGGCGTCGGCGTACCGTTCGGCCCGGTAACCGGCTATGTCGAGCTTCTCCCGCAGGCCGCCGTCGAGCAGCGACGTGCCGCCGAAGTACCGGGCCGATCCGGAGGTGAGCCACGGGAACGTGGTCGCGTCGACCGCCTCGGGCCGGTGGAACCAGAGGTAGCCGCCGAACAGTTCGTCGGCGGACTCACCCGAGAGTGCCACCGTCGAGTGCTGCCGGACCGCACGGAACAGGAGGTAGAGCGACGGCCACATGTCGCCCCAGAACGCCGGCGGCACGTCAGTGGCCCGGAGCACGGCCGCCCTGACCGCCGGGTCCGACAGCTCGGCGCTGTCCAGCAGGATCTCCCGGTGGTTGGTGCCGACGTGCGCGGACAGGTCCCGCACGAACGGCGCGTCGGGAGCGCCCCGGACCGCATCGGGTTCGAAGCTGTCGTTCGAGCCCTTGAAGTCCACCGAGAACGAGTTCACGTCGCCGCGGCCCTCTCGCTCCAGGACCTGGGCGGCGAGCGCCGTGATCGTCGAGGAATCGAGCCCGCCGGAGAGCAGGGTGCACACGGGCACATCCGAGATCAGCTGCCGTCCGACGATGTCCTCCAGCAGCTCCCGGACATGCCCGATGGTCTGCTCGCGGGTATCGGTGTGTTCGGCCGCTTCGAGCGTCCAGTAGCGGGACTTCTTCATGCCCGAGGAGTCGAAGCGGATGATCTCGCCCGGGATGACCTCGTGCATGCCGCTGAACACGGCCACGCCGGGCGTCTTCACCATGTCCAGCGCCTCGCACAGGCCGGTCCGGTCCACGGTCCGGCGCGCCTGCGGGTTCGCCAGGATCGCCTTCGGTTCGGAACCGAACAGGACGCCGCCCGGGGTGGGGTAGTAGTAGAGCGGCTTCACGCCCATCCGGTCCCGGACGAGGATGAGCTCCTCGCTCCGGGCGTCCCAGACGCCGATGGCGTACATGCCGTTCAGGCGGCGGGCGAAGTCCGTTCCCCACTGGAGGTAGGCCCGCAGGACGACCTCGGTGTCGCTGTTCGTCCGGAACGCGTGGCCGTACGAGACGAGCTCCTCGCGGAGCTCTCGGTAGTTGTAGACCTCACCGCAGAAGGTCAGGGCCGCGAGCGTGCGATCGCCGTCGTGATCGGCGACCATCGGCTGCTTGCCGCCTTCGAGGTCGATGATCGACAGCCGCCGGTGCCCCAACGCGACCGGACCGGAGATCCACATCCCCTCCTCGTCCGGGCCGCGGCACTCCATGGTCCGGGTCATCTGCCGCACGAGCTCGTGATCGCTCTCGAGTCCGCGGTTACGGTCGAGCCAACCGGTGATTCCACACACGTCGTGTGTTCTCCGTTCTGCGGGTCGTCGCTATGCGAGGCGGGCGTTGACGACCGCGAGGAGCTCGCGCGGCGTTTTCGCGTCGGAGGTGACGGTCTCGGGGAGCTCGATCTCGTACTGGCGCTCCAGCTTCGATATCGCGTTGAGCAGCGTCAGCGAGTCGAATCCGAGCGCGTCGAAGGTGGCGTCGAGCACGTCCGGGACGGGGTCGACGGGGTCCTCGAAGTCGTTGCACTCATTGAGCAGTTCGATCAGTGCGTCGAGGGTGAGCTTCTCCATCGGGAGAGTCCTTTCGTGGATTGATCCGGTTGGTTCGGTCGGCTCAGTTGGTTCAGAGAGTCGGGTCGGGACGGAGTACCGCCTCGACCGATGCGACGAGACTCTCCAGGAAGGCCGGGGCGAAGGGCCCGTAGGTGCGTCGGCCGTCGGCCGAGCGGGGCGACATCAGGTGTCCGAGCCGCGGATGGACCGTCAGCTGTGAGCGCAGGCCCCGCGTGAGCGCCGCGTGGTGCAGGAGGTGGGCCTGCCGGGGCGGCGTCGTCCAGTCCTCGGCGCCCACGTGGATCATCATCCGGCCGGTGATCCCGGCCAGTCGGCGGTACGGGGCGGGCTGCAGGTACCAGTCGCGCCAGAACGAGGCGGGTGCCGACTCATCGCCGTGCGCCAGCGCCTGCTGCTCCCAGTCGTCGTACTCGCGGGCGAGCTCGGCGCGCAGCACTTCGAGGTCGGCACTCCGGCCGAACCGGTCGACCAGGTCGAACTCCTCCCACCAGCCGCTGCGTCCGGTGTCGTCGGCCTGCGCCGCGGCAAGATCGACGGTGCCGTCCGCGCCGGCGAACCCGGCCGCGGTCAGCCATTCCAGCCGCCGGTCCAGACCCATCCAGCGCTGGAACACGGGGCGGGCCTGCGCGCTCGGCGCGACGAGCACCAGGCGGCTGTCGCCGCCCAGTCGCTCGGCCGCGGCCAACGCCACCTCGACGCCCATGGAGACGCCGAGCAGCAGAACGCGGCTGTCGTCCACGTCGGGGTGGGCCCGGACCTGTTCGGCCGCCCGGACCGCGTCGTCGACGAGGCCGGTGAACGTGAACCGAGGCGAACCCGCGCCTGCACGGCGGTCCTCGGTCAGGAACCGGGTGTCGAACGTGGCGGCGCCGGTTCCGGCCCGGACCAGGGCGGCGCCCAGATCGCCGAACAGCCGGACCGGGCCGTTCCCGGAGGCCTCGGCGGGCAGGAAGGCGTCCCGGTCCCAGGCGCCGAAGGGGTGCAGCAGCACGACCGCCGGGACGGTCCGGCCGGGCAGCGGCTCGTCCGGGAGCCGCAGGATCGCGGTGCGGTCGTCGTCCAGCGCCAGTTCCTCGGTGCGGCCGAGGTCGATGTCGTCGGTCATGTCCGGTCCCGCCTCAGACCCGTACGAGGCTGCAGAACCACTGCATGCCTCCGGAGAGGCCGGCGAGCGCCACGAGGTCGCCGGGGGCCAGATCGCCCCGCTCCTGGTAGATGCTCAGGCAGAGCAGCTGGTCGGCGCAGCCGACGTGGCTCAGCTCGGCGGAGAGCGCCGCGTTCGTCCGCTCCAGCGGGACGCCCGTGGTCTTTGCGACGCCGGCCAGCGAGTGCTGGTTGTCGTTCAGATAGATCAGGCGCGAGATCTCCGAGGTCGGCACGCCGGCGCGCTCGCAGGCGCGTTCGACGACGGCGGCCACCTGGTGGTCGACGTCCTTGACGAACTGGGCCAGCTGCTCGGGTTCGCGGCGGAAGTACTGGTGGACCAAGGCCAGTTGGTCCACTTCGAGGTTGGCTCCCGTCGGGGCCGCGCTGCCGCCGTACTCGACCCGGAAGAAGTCCACATACCGCGGGTCGACGATCTGATCGGTCGCCAACCACCGCAGCCGGTCGTGCCCGCGCTGGACCACCGCGGCGGCCGCGCCGTCGCTGCCGAGGCAGGTGTTGTTGCGCATCCGATTGATGTGCGCCTCGCTGACCCGGTGCACCGCGACCAGCAGGACGCGCTGGATGTCGTCCCGGACCGCCATGAGCCCGGCGATCTGCTGGAGTGCGGTGACCGCGGAGGCGCAGCCCTGGGTGGCGAGCAGGGTCGGTGTCGAGCCCAGTTGGAGCTCGCGGGCGACAGCGGCGGATGCGTCCCAGTTGAGGTACTCCGGCACGCCGCTGTCGGCGACGACCAGGTAGTCGATGTCCGACGCCGAGAGGCCGACGGCGTCGAGCGCCCGACGGGCGGCGTCGGCCGCCATGCGGGTCTGACCGACGCCCGGGGCGGCCCGGTGGTAGGTGCGGTAGCCCCAGCGGATCACCCGTTCGGGGTCGTCCACGTAGGAGCCGGCTGTCTCGGCGACGTCGCGGGGCTCGCCCAGGACGTGGGCGAGGGAGGCGATTCCGAGTGTCACGGGCGGATTCATGCCGTAACCTCCTTGACTTTGCGGGTCTGACGGGACGCCAGCACGAGGAGAACCGCCGTCTGGGTCCCGGCGTTGATGATCATGGCGATCCACGCTCCCACCAGCCCCAACGGCGTAAGGGCGAGAAGGGGAGCCAGACAGAGTTGCAGGGCCGCACCGACCGTGGTGGAGGCGGCGAGCATCTTGCCGTGGCCGCCCCCCAGGAAGATGCCGCTGAGGGTGACGTTGCAGAGCAGCAGCGTGATGTAGACCGCGAGCCACGGGATCTGGTCGTAGGCCGCCGCGCGGATCGCGGCCTCGCTGGTGACCGCGTCGACCGCGAGACCGCCGAGAGTCAGCACCGCCAGGCCGCCGACGAGGGACCAGGCGATACCGAGCCGCACCGACGACGTGCGGCTGTGAGCGAGCAGTTCGTCATCGGCCGCGCCCGTGGCCTGGGCGGCGATGATGGTCGCGGCCTGTCGCAGCGCGTACGCGGCCATGGTGAGGAACAGGAGCGTCCGCGTAACGGTTCCGTACGCGGCGACCTGATCCGTTCCGAACCGGGCGACCACTCCGACGATCAGCATGCCGGCGGCCATCCGTACCAGGAAGTCCACGCCCAGCGGGAGGCCGGTCTTGAGGATCTCGCGGACCGGGTCCGGCCCGGTGGAGGCCGGCGCGTCCGGAGCGGCCTGCATCTGGCGGCGCAGCGCGGACGTGCGGTAGAGCCACAGGGTCACCGTCAGGGTGATGGCCCTCGACGCCACCAGCGCCACGGCCGCACCGGTGACGCCGAGCCGCGGGGCACCCAGCCACCCGTAGATGAGGATCGGGTCGACGACGACGAGGATCAGGTTCGACAGGATGGCCATGCGCATCGGCGTACGCGTGTCGCCGTTGGCCTTGAACGTGCTGTCCACGAGGTGCTGGCCATAGAACACCGCGATGCCCGGCACCGCGACGGCGAGATAGTCGACCGAGAGCTGGACCGCGGCTGTTTCGCCCGAGCCCAGGATCAGCCTGGCCAGCGGCTCGCGCAGCACGAAGAGCACCACGCAGATCACCGCGGTGACGAGGGTGGTGAGGCGGAGCGCGGCGCGCAGAACCGATCGCAGACGCCCGTACTCGTTCGCGCCGACGGCGCCGGACAGCACGATCGTCGTGCCGCCGCTGACCGCCAGGATGACGCTGGTGAGCACGTTCTCCAGAGTGCTGGCCATGGTCACGGTGGCCAGCGCGGAGGCACCGAGCTTGGCGATCCAGACGACCGAGATGATGCCGGCGATGACGCCCGACATGAGTTCGATGTACACGGGCCAGGCGACGGGCAGCAGGCGTGCCGGGTCCAACCGCGCCATCACCGGCCGGCGCTTCGCCGGCGGTGCGGACTGGTCAGGTGGAGCTGTCACCGCGACGCACCTTCCTTCGCTGAGCGGAACCGCTGAGGGGTGAAAGCCGCCGGGACCCCGTCGGCGCCGGTGACCATCAACGTGGTCATCAGCTCGGCCGCTACCGGTGCGAGCAGGACACCGTGCCGGTAGTGCCCGGTGCTGACGTAGACGCCGGGGCGATCCGGGACGCGGCCCATGATCGGCAGGTGGTCAGGGGTGTCGGGCCGCAGGCCGACTCGGGTCTCGATCACCTCGTGGCCGGCGAGTGCCGGCACGAGCGTGATCGCCTTGCGCAGCAGCGAGTCGGTGGCTCGCGCCGAGGGCCGTGCGTCGAAGCCCGTGTGGTCCACGGTGGCGGCGACGATCGTCCGGCTCCCGTCGCGGCCGGCCAGGAAGACGGGCTCGCCGCCCACGACGCCTCGGATACCGTGCCGGAGGCCGGGGCCGCCGGACGGATCGCGCAGCAGCACCACTTGGCCCTGGACCGGCGTGCCCGGCCAGTCGTGCAGCGAGGGCGACCAGGCCCCTGCGGCGACGAGCACCGAGCCCGCCGTGACCTCGTCGAGCGACGTGACCCGGCGTGTGATGTAACGGACGCCGAGCGCCTCTCCGGCGACTCGCAACGCCTGCCGGACCCGCTGCGCGTCGACGTGGTGGTCCTCGGTGGCGAAACCGCCGCCGACGCTCTCGGCCGAGAGCATCGGCTCCCGAGCCCGCAGTTCGGCGGCGTCCAGACGCGTGCACGGGACGTCGTAGCCGTCGCGGAAGCCGTACATCGCGGCCAGTCGTGAGCGATCCTCGTCGGCGTGGGCGACAAGGAGCAGGCCGCCCGCGTTGTATCCGAGGTCGATCCCGCTCGCCTCGGCGAGCTCCGCGGCGAACGCGGGCCAGCCGACACGCGCGTCGTGGGCGAACTTCAGCAGGGCCGGATCGGGGAAGTCCGCCTCGCTGACCGGCGCCAGCATGCCGGGAGCGACCGCGGAGGCCGTGCCGGGCAGCTCGTCGTGGTAGACGTGCACGTCGAGCCCGCGCTGGGCACAGCGCCACGCCACCGCGAGGCCGACGACTCCGCCGCCGATCACGGCGACGTCCGGACGCGGCGTCATCATGCCTGCCCCGCCAGTTCCGGCTCACGCAGCGTCAGGCCTCGGCCCACGCCGGCGAGGACGCCGCGCAACGCGCCGGTGAGGTCGAACCAGCGCTCGCGATCGAGCGCCTGATCGGCGTCGCACAGAGCGGAGGCCGGGTCGTTGTGGATGTCGATCAGCAGCCCGTCGGCGCCGACGGCCGCGGCCGCCAGCGCGAGCGGCTTGACCAGGTGGCGATGGCCGGTGCCGTGGCTGGGGTCGACGATGACGGGCAGGTGGCTGTTGTGCTTGACCACCGCCACCGCGCTGAGATCCAGGGTGAACCGGGTCGCCGGCTCGTAGCTGCGGATGCCGCGCTCGCACAGTACGACATCGGGGTTTCCGGCGGCGAGCACGTACTCGGCGGCCTGCAGCCACTCGCCCACGGTGCACCCGAAGCCGCGCTTGAGCACGACGGGCCGCCCTGCCTGGCCCACCGCCTTGAGCAGACTGAAGTTCTGTGCGTTGCGGGTGCCGACCTGGAGCACGTCGGCATGCTCGGCGACCAGCTGGACCGTCGCCGGGTCGACGACCTCGGTCACGATGGGCAGGCCGGTCTCCGTCCCGACCTTGGCCATGATCCGCAGCCCCTCATCGCCCAGCCCTTGGAAGCTGTAAGGCGAGCTGCGTGGCTTGAAGGCGCCGCCGCGCAGAGCGACGGCGCCACCGGCCTTCGCCATCTCCGCCGAGGCGGACATCTGTTCGTGGGTCTCGACCGCGCAGGGCCCCGCGATCAGCGCGAAGTCGACGCCGCCGACCGTCGCCGTGCCGCCGAGGGCGACCACGGATCCGAGCGGATTGGCCTGGCGGTCGGTCAGCGGCGCATCCGAGTGGTCGGCCACCGTCCGCTCCACCAGGCCGGATTCGTTCAGCACCTCGGCCACCACGCTCTGGGCGCCCGGCACGTGCACGATCAGCTGATCGCCGATGCGGCACATGGTCGTGCCGTGCGGGGCCGGAACGCGGGCGTGGATCCGCTCGCGCACCGTCTCTGTATCGGCAGCCCTGCAGACAAGCAGCACTGAAGCTCCTCTCAGACGTCGGACGTCTGTTGTGTGTGCGGAAAAGGTCAGTGGAGGAAACGGCCGCCGTCGACGACCAACGTCTGTCCGGTGACGCCGGTGGCCGCCGCGATCGCGAACACCGCGTCAGCCACCTCGTCCGGTGTCACGACACGTCGCAACGCGGTGGTGGCCAGGAGGCCGGCGAGTACGTCCTCGGGGAGCGAGTCGGTCATCGCCGAGGCGACCGGACCGGGCGCGACGCAGTTGACCCGGATGCCCCACTCGCCGAGCTCGCGGGCGGCGGACCGGGTCAGGCCGACCACTGCCGCTTTGCCGGCCGCGTAGTGCGGGCCGAACGCGCCGCCGGTGAACGCCACCACGCTCGAAAGATTCACGACCGCACCGGTCGCCGCGGCCAACGGACCGAGCAGCTCCCGCGTCACCGCGAACGGCACATCGACGTTGAGCCGCATGCTGTCCCGGAATGCCGCGGTGCTCAGCTCGGCGTACGGCGTCGGCCGCGCCCCGCCGATGCAGTTGACCAGCAGGTCCACACCCTCCCAGGGCAGCGCCGAGACAAGCCCAAAGGGCCCGTCGTCGTGGGTCAGATCCACCTGGACCGGCACGACGGACGGATGAGAGATGGCCGGAGGGCGGGTGTGGAACTGGGCGAGGACCTCCGCCCCCGAAGCCACCGCGCGGCTCACGAC
Source organism: Streptomyces huasconensis (assembly GCF_021028635.1). Taxonomy (NCBI): domain Bacteria; kingdom Bacillati; phylum Actinomycetota; class Actinomycetes; order Kitasatosporales; family Streptomycetaceae; genus Streptomyces; species Streptomyces huasconensis. The sequence goes on along the minus strand of NZ_CP086119.1, from coordinate 6,953,620 downwards.
TGCGGTACCGAGGTCTCCGGACGCTCCGGTGACCACTACACGTTTCATGCGACGAGTTCCTTGTCCGAGAGGAGCGCCTTGGGCTCCAGCAGAAAGCTGGTCAGGCTGCCGTCGTGCGGCAGTTCGGGGCCGCTCGTCCAGGGCGTAGCCCCGCCGATGACGACCCTTCGGATCCGCGGCTCCAGGAGGGCGGTCGACGGGAGGCCGGCATCGTCGCTGAAGACCGACAGCACGAGGGTGCGGCCGAACGGCGCCAAGCCGTCGGCGGCCGACCATGGCGCGACGACGACGAAGGGGAACGGCAGCTCGGTCCCGATGGCCGGATGCCGCGGGTCGGTGGAGCTGAGCACGACCGGCCGCCCGGCGGACGAGCCGTCCGGCAGGGGGACCGGGCCGTCCGAGGCCGAGTGACGCCGCAGGCCGGCCTGGTCCAGCGCGGCGACTGTACGACGTAGGTGCGCGGCCTGTTCCGTGGAGAACGTGGGCAGCAGGGCGTCGGGGTCGGCCGCCGGGAGCGTCGGCAGATCATCCAGGCGGGCTGCGAGGGCCTCAGCGACCTCCGCCGGATCCCCGCTGGTGCGGATCACCGAGGTGTTGGCGCACCGGACACCGCCGTCCCCGGCGACGGAGCGGGCCAACGCCTCGATGATGTCCGGCGTCAACTGCTGGTCCAGCAGGGCGGCGCTGCGGCCGGGCCCTCGCGTCAGTACGCGGGGGTGGTCCGCCCAACGGCTCACCGCAGTCGGTCCGCCGTAGACGATGCCCAGGTCGGTCGCGTCGAGGAGCTGCTCGCCCAGACGGTGATCGCCCGGCAGCACGCTCAGGCAGTGCGGCGGCAACCCGGCCGCCAGCAGGGCGGCCGCGAGGCGGAACGGTGTGAACGGGTCCCGTGTTCCCGGCCGCACGACCACGCCGTATCCGAGCGCCAGCGCACGGACCCAGGTCAGGTGCGGGTCGACGTGGTTGGATGGGGTGACGATCCCGAGGGTCCGTCCGCGGGGCACCCAGTGGACGCCTGCCGTCGGCGCCGGCAGCTGTCGTGCGTTGCTCTCCTCCAGCTGGGCAAGGCCGTTCCGTACGCTGCGCAGCCCGTCGCCGACCACCCGGTGGGGCAGGCCCGTCGCGGCCACCACACGGCGGCGGTACGTGTCGGCCGACTCGCCGGCCAGTTCGGCCTCGGCGAACAGCGTGCCGGCCCGGCTGAACACTTCCGGTGAGACCGCTGCGCCGCGCGCGCGGCGCAGCGCCAGGGTGAGCAGGAGCGTCGGAGACACTCCGACTTCCGCCACCGGTGCGCCGTCGACGCCGCGCAGTTCGACGGTCTCGTCGCAGACGAGCGTCTCGCCGCCGACCAGCGGCTGCAGTTGGGAGGTGGTCATCTAGTACACGCCCTCGATCACCTGTGTGCCGGCTGTCGGACGGAAGGGCTGCACGTCGGCGAGGTCGTCGCCGTACGCCGCTGGACCGGCCGGGATCCGGACCGCGGAGTCGCGCTCCAGCACGTTGGGCAGGAACAGGTCCTTCGTCAGCAGGTGAACGAGTACGCGGCCGCGCTCGCCGGGTGCCACTCGCTCCCCGGTGTCCGGGTCCACGACTTCGACGACCGAACGGGGCTGGAAGGTCCGGAACACACACGGGTGCGTGTCGCCGGGTTCGGGGGACCGCTGCGGCGCTATGCCCATGAGGCTGTTGCCGTAGATGCCGCGCACCTCGGCGTTGGGGAAGAACTCGGTCTGGAGCAGCCGCAGGGAGGTGCCGCTGATGCTGGTTCCACTCCAGATGATGCCGGTGACGCGATCGGCCAGCAGGTGGTACAGGCGCTCGCGGGCGCACAGCGCCTCCAGCACGGGCGGCGTGATGAACAGTACGCGGATGTCCTGCGACTCGGCGATGATCTCGACCTGGTCGAGGACGTGCTGGACGTATTCCTCGGCCAGCGGCCGTCGTTCGGTGCGGATCAGCAGCTTCACCCACCGTGGGTCGAAGTCCACCGTGAAGAACTTGGCCGAGCGCAGGTGCGCGAGCCGACGCACGGACCGGCCGACGATGTGCGGCCCCGTCGGCCCGACGTGCAGCCAGTGGCCTTCGCCGCCGAACGCGGGCAGCACGGTCTCGACCCAATCCACGCCCTCCTGCCGGGACGTGTGCTCGACGACACGCTTCGGCGCGCCGAGCGTTCCGCCCGACTCGTACACCTCGAACGGGCTGTCGGCCGAACCGGCCGGTACCAGGAGGTCGACCGGAACGGTGCGCAGTTCGTCGCTCACGTCGGGGAAATTCCGCAGATCGGCGAAGTCCGCCACGTCACGCAGGGGGTCGAACCCGAGGCTGTCCCGGCGCTTCAGCCAAAAGGGCGATCCGGTCTCCGGGCTGAAATGCCACTGCAGAATGCTCTGGAGGTACCGGCGCGCGGCGGTGTCGTCGTGGTCACTCACGCCGTCACCCGCTCAGCTGCCTTCAGCGCGTTCGCCACCATGTCAAGGCCCTTCTCGGTAAACAGGGATTCGGGATGGAACTGCACGCCCTCGATCGGCAGGTCGCGGTGGCGCAGTCCCATGACCTCTCCGGTCTCGGTCCAGGCTGTGACGACGAGTTCGTCGGGCAGGGATGCCGGGTCGACGGTCAACGAGTGGTAGCGCGTCACTTCCAACGGGCTCGGCAACCCGGTGAAGGCGCCCTCGCCCCGGTGGAACACCGGGCTGAGCTTGCCGTGCATCGGCACCGCCGCCCGGACCACCCGTGCGCCGAATGCCTCCGCGATGCACTGGTGCCCGAGACAGACGCCGAGGATCGGCACCTGCTGGCCGCGGATGAGCTCCAGCGAGATCCCCGCGTCCCGCGGTCCGCCCGGACCGGGTGAGACGAGGATCAGGCTCGGGTTCAGCGCGCCGATCTCCTCGACGGTCAGTTCGTTGTTCCGGACGACGCGGCACTCGTGGCCGAGCTGACCGGCGTACTGCGCGAGGTTGTAGACGAAGGAGTCGTAGTTGTCGATGACGACGATCACGCGGGCACCTCCGGCCCGAGACGGACGCCAGCGGCACGGGCGGCGGCCCGGAGCTTCGCCACGCACTCCTCCCGTTCGGCGAGCGGATCGGAGTCGTAGACGATCCCGCCGCCGGCTTGCAGATGCAGTTCGCCCTGGTGCATGACGAGCGAACGAATCGTCAGGTACAGGTCCGCGTGGCCGGCTCCGAACGAGCCGACCGCGCCCGAGTAGAGGCCTCGGCCGACCGGCTCCAGTTCGTCGATGATCTCGATCGCCCTCAGCTTCGGGGCCCCGGTCATGGTGCCGGCCGGGAAGCCGGCGCGCAGGAGATCGTCGGTGCGGCAGCCGGGACGGAACTGCCCACGGACATCCGACGTCAAGTGCATGACATGGGAGTAGCGCTCGATCTCCATCAGGCGCGGCACGTGGACGGAGTTGGGCACGCACACCCGCCCGAGGTCGTTGCGGGCCAGGTCGACGAGCATCCGGTGCTCGGCAAGTTCCTTCTCCGACGAGAGGAGGTCCTGCTCAGCCGCGCGGTCCGCGACGGGATCGGCACCTCGGGGGCGGGTCCCGGCGAGCGGCCGGATGAGAACGTCACTGCCGGCGAGGGTGACGCACGGTTCCGGTGACGCGCCGACCACCTCGAACTCGCCGCTGTGGTACCAGAAGTGGTAGGGCGAGCGGTTGAACTCCATCAGCTGCCGGTACACCCTCAGGCCGTCCACCTCGCCGGGCGCGGAGTACCGGAGCGACAGCACGACCTGGAAGATGTCGCCGGCCAGAATGTACTCCTTGGCCCGGCGCACGGCCTCCAGATACTCGTCCGGTCCGTGCCCGAAGGCGCCCACGCCGACACGGGCCGGCGAGGCCGCACGTTCCCGGGCCGCCCGGAGTATCCGCTCGGCGCGCTCGGCGGCGTCCCGGGCCTGCGACACCGTGGCGCCCCGGCCAACCACCGTGGAACCGGTCCGGTCGAAGCGGATCAGCACCTCGGGCAGGAATATGTCGTAGGTCGGCATGTTCGTCGGCCGCAGCGACAGTCGCTCGAAATCGGTGACCGCGTCGTACGCGATGCATCCGTACCAGCTGCGCTCGTCGGGCGCCGCATCGGCCGCGAATTCGAGACCGGTCAGGAAATCGATCGCCGAGGTGACCAGAGTGGGCGCCGAGCGATCGCGCGCCGGCCCCGTCCGTTGGGCGACGGCAAGCTCCCCGACCGCCAGCAGCACGGCCGGTTCGGGTTCGGCGGCCTCACGGCTGAGCATGATCCGGTCCGAGCCGCGCAGCGCGGCCGCCGCGACAACCGGGTCGACCTCGGGTCCGCGCAGCTCGTATCTGTACACGACGTCGCCGGCGCGCAAGCCGCTACGTACGGCCGCGAGAGACTCCACAGCGGTGGCCATGTCAACGGCCATTCAGGGGATCGGCCGTGTTCTCGTACTCCACTGCCACCACTCGGGCAGGCGCGGCCTCTACGCCGGCCACCTTGATCGGCAGGGCGAACAGCTGCACCACCGGCTGCGCCAGATCGTGCAGGTTGGTCACGTACTCCAGGATGGGGATGCCAGCGGCCAGCAGAGCGTGGTGCACCGGGGACTCCGCGTCGCCGGGGCGTTCGGTCAGGCAGTCGAAGCCGACGAGCACGGCTCCGTTGTCGATGGCCCACCGCGCGGCCGATGGAGTCATGTAGGGCGGACGGTCCCAGTAGTCCGCGGCGCCCCAGTTGTGGCGCAGGTAGTCGGTGCGGATGAGGAGGCGGTCGCCGGGCGACCACAGATCGCCCACGGCCTTGTCCAAGTCCTCGGCCGTCACCGGCTCCAGGTCCCCCTTGTGGGACAGATCCGCCACGCACGCCCGTCCGACGAGGGTTTCGAGCGGAACGTCCGCGATGCCCTCGGCCTCCGGGTAGAAGTGCTGCTTGTATTCGATGTGGGTGCCGTTGTGCGGAAAGATGTGCAGCGTCGAGAACGTGCGGTTCGTGCCGTACGGATCCGTCTGCGGCGTCATCGCCCGGTCGAAGGTAAAGCGCGGATACCAGTCAGCCGGATAGGAGGGCATGCCCTCATAGAATCCGTGAGTGAGGTCGACAATGCGCATTATTGTGCCGTTCTACTGGTTTTGGTCGACGTCGTAGAAGCCGATCCCGTCGAGATATCTGATCGTGTTCAGATCCCGTTGCAGGACGCCCTCGGAAGCGTGGTGCAGTGTGACGGTGAGCGGGTAGGTCAGGTCGTTCACGGTGGGCTGGACAGGGTTTCCCGGCGTGACGAATATCCGCAGTGACCGAAAACTCTGCAACGCCTCGATCTGCTCGATCCCCCGGTAGCCGAGAAGCTTCCCCTGGGTCGGCGAGGCCAATGCGGACCAGGCAAAATGGTGCTGGAGGCGGTATGGCGTACCACAGCGCTCATCGAAGCGTTCCGGGCGGACATAGCAGTCGACGGTCCAGTCGAGCTGTGATTCACCGATCGCCTCGGCCGCGAAATAGGGCAGCTCGCCCCCCGAGATCCGCGCACCCACCTCGACGACACAAGGACCGTCCGGGGTCATTTTGATCTCAAGGTGGGCCGGACCGTACCGGATGCCGAGCGCGTCCAGAACGTCGAAGGCATACGCCGTCATCCGGTCAAGACCGGGCGCGTCCTGATCAAGGAGAACGCTCTCCACCAGCAGGTCCGTGATGCCATTCACGGACAGCCGGCCTGATCCCCAGCAGTCGGTGACATGATGCCGTCCGGCGCGGCTCACCGTGTTGACGATGTACTCCGCACCCACGAGATACTCCTGCGCCACGACCCCGAGGTTCGGCAGCGAGAAGATGTTCTCCCGCCCCATGATCGCCGCGAAGGCCGCCGCGGACTGATCGGGGCCGTCGCAGAACGTGACACCATCGCCGGCGGCGCTGCGCAGCGGCTTGACGACGATCCGGCCGCCCACCTTCTCGTGCCAGGCCCGCAGTTCGGCCTCGTCGGTCGCGAGCATCTGGTGCGGTGCCCGCAGCCCGACGGACGCCACCCGCTCGATCATCTCGAACTTGTCCCGCCTTGTGGTGCTCAGCTTGGTGCCGTTGGTGTCCAGGCCCATCGACTCGCTGAGCTTGTCCGCCAGTTCAACACCGAGTTCGCTGCCGGTAAGAACGGCCACCGGTTCGTACGCGGACAACCGCCGAATGGTGTCCTCGATGTCGCCGTCGTGGATCACGTTCGCGACATAGCCGCTGAGATCCAGCGGGCCCCGGTACACGGCCGGGACCTCCGCCGTGCTCTGCACACGCACACAGGGGTACCCGGCCCGGAGGAACTCGGGCGGCAGCCCCCGCGCCGGCGCGTACGGATCGACCAGCACTACGTGCTTCATGCCACGTCTCCCAGCGGCTCGGCGCTGACCCGGAAATCGGCAGCGGCGGTTCGGATGGCTTCCTCGACCGTCCGGCTTGTGGCTCCCCGGAAGCGGAACCGGCCGCCGACATGCTCGTAATAGGCGTCGGCCAGGGGAAGTACTTCGCCGCGGCCCAACAGCGCCTCGGCGTACAGGCCTTGGACACGCCCGCGCAGTGGGGTGACCTCGGTGATACGGCAGGGCCGCCTTGCCGGCGAGGGCACCAGCAACCAGCCGGCGACCTCTTCGTTCGTCAGCCGCGGCGACTCGATGGGCTCACCCAATTGCAGCTTGAGCGCCGCCGCCATCAGGTCATACCCGTGGACCTCCCGCCACAGGAACGGTATTTCGCTGCCGCCCACCCGGGCGCCGACCTCCAGGAAGGTGCATTCGGGCTCCCCCGTGCCCTCCGGCCGCGCGACGAACAGTTCGAGATGGAACACCAATGGATCGGTGTCGAAGGCGCCGAGGAAGCGCTCAGCGGCGGCACCGACCGCCGACACGATCACCGGGTCGTCCTCCTCGACCGATCCCAGATAGGCGCCGGTTCGGAAGGAGAGGCAGTCGTTGACGTACCGCGAGGCGCGGTACGCCGCGAGGCGGCCGTCCAGGTAAACGCCGTCCACGTGGTAGATCAGGTGCGGGTTGTAGGCCTGGACAAGCATCGGCTGCCCGGTGAGGTCGACCCCGTCCACGTCGGCCGGGCCGCGCAGTCGCGTGACGCCGCTGCTCGAACTGCCGATGCGCGGCTTCACGATGACGGGCCAGCCGTGCTCCGCGGCGAAGGCGCGGACCTGGTCGGCGCCGTCGACCGCCGCGAAGGCGGGCACCGCGAGGCCGCGGGCCGCGACAGTCTCGGCCATCACGAGTTTGTCGAGGAAGGGCAACGCCTGTCCCGGCTGGGTTCCCGCACAGCCCCACTCAGCCCGGAGCGTTGCCGCCGTCAGCAGATCGTCTTCCTTCAGCGCGACGATCAGCCGCGGCGGCCCGTACTGGTCCGCGAGTACCGAGACGGCCTTGCGCACCGCGACGAGGTCATCAGTGTTCGCGACGATCTCCACGCCCGCGGCCGGCTCCGGGACCCCGGCGAGACCAACTTCGGTCGTGACGTAGGTGACGCGTTGGGCGGTGTGGTCGAGCACGGCCGCGTAGTCGACGTACTCCGCCCGCCACCGGTGAATGATCACCACATGGCGACGCTGAAGCAACCGATTCATCACTCATCCTTAAATGGTCGTCCCGGAAGGCCGGCAACTCTCCGCCGAGGGAGGCATGCACGCTGACATCACGCTGGCCGCACGCAGAAGCGGCACCAAACGTTGAAAGGTTCAATTACTCGGAATCTTCGAAGCCGCCTTACGGGGAGCTTCGCCCTCCCCGCTCCCCCGCCCCGGCCTCACTCCGACTCCGACCCGGCCGGGCAGCGAACCAGCCCGGCCACATGGTGTCCGTAAGGGGCAGCGCGCTCACCGGAATCGGCGGCGGCTAAGTCCACTCAACCCCGGACCGGGGAGCGGAAGCACCCAGAAAACCTGGCCAACACGAACGAACCACCATGACATCTCCCCCCGTTGGGCGCCTCAGGCACAACATCTGCACCCTGATCACCAAAACATCGGGAGCGTAAAGCACGAGAGATCACTCCGCCAGCCCTGTCTTCCCAACTCTCCGTTTCTCTCACCGGTTTGCCCAGTGAAGGTGCATTCGCGCCCTGACAGCGGAGAGTGACGGCGACTCCGAACTGCCCGCCGTTCTGCACAATTGGAATCAAGATCTCCGATTGCCCGGTCACCGCCTGCGGCTTCTCACCCGATCCACCGCGTGTCTTCTGATCACGACGCACGGCTGCCGCGAGGGAGGTTCCTGGCGTGGGCGAGATTTCGCGCGGATCAAGTGAGTATGTGCTGGTCAGCGCGGCCCACAGGTGGGTGAATCCCACAATTCGGAGTCGGCGTTGAGGCAACTGGAGGGCGTGGTGACGGGCGGATACACGCTGCGGCCGCCAGGGGAGGCAGGCCGCGTTCGCGTGTGCCTCCCGCGGGCAGGTGGACCAGGACTGGGCCCTCCGGCCGACGGAAACCCGTTACGCGCAGCTCTGTTCGCAGTGCATCTATCCGGCCGGCGGAAGCACGAATGAATCGTCGGTGAAGAACACATGGTGCGCCGTTTCGGCTATCTCTCAGAGAGGCCACGACAGCTCATGTGACACGACGGTCGACGCCGAAGGCACCCTGATACAGGGGACGGTGGCTGTTCGCGAGTGCAGCGACGGAGACGAGGACGGCCCCGGCGTGGCGAACACGATCACACCGACCTCTACGAACCTGCGGCAGCGGATGGAGAGGAGCCGCCTACTTCAAGTATTGGGAAGTAGCACAGGCGAGGTACGTCCCGTGCCCCGCCCTCCCCTTGAACACGCCCTGCTCGACCACTACTTCACCCCGGGACAGCACGGTCTCGACCCGCCCCCTGATGCGCCGTCCTTCGTACGCGGAGTAGTCGACGTTCATGTGGTGCGTAGCCGCCGAGATGGTCTGTTCCGCGGCAGGGTCGTAAATGACGACGTCGGCGTCCGCGCCCGGCGCGATGGTGCCCTTCCGCCCGTACAGGCCGAACATCCGGGCCGGGGTCGCGCAGGCGATCTCGATCCAGCGCCGACGGGTGATGTGGCCGTCGACGACGGCTTGGTGGAGGAGATCCATGCGGTTCTCCACTCCGGGCAGACCGTTGGGGATCTTCGAGAAGTCGCCGCGGCCCAGTTCTTTCTGGCCGGTGAAGCAGAAGGGGCAGTGGTCGGTGGAGACGACCTGGAGCTCGTTGGTGCGCAGACCTCGCCAGAGGGCGGCCTGGTGTTCCCTGGGGCGCAAGGGAGTCGAGCAGACGTACTTCGCGCCCTCGAAGTCCGGCTCGGCGAGGTTGTCGGTGGAGAGGAAGAGGTACTGGGGGCAGGTCTCGCCGAAGACGGGGAGGCCCTCGTGGCGGGCCGAAGCGATCTCGTCGAGTGCTTCCTCCGCCGACACGTGGACGACGTACACCGGCGCGCCTGCCACCTGCGCCAGCTTGATCACGCGGTGAGTGGCCTCCGCCTCCAGGAGGGCCTTGCGGACCTCTCCGTGGTAGCGGGGGTCCGTCTCACCGCGCGCCAGGGCCTGCTCGACGAGGACGTCGATGGCGAGGCCGTTCTCGGCGTGCATCATGATCAGCCCGCCGTTGGAGGCGGCTTTCTGCATCGCGCGCAGGATCTGGCCGTCGTCGCTGAAGAAGACCCCAGGGTAAGCGGTGAACAATTTGAACGAGGTGATTCCTTCGGCGACCAAGGCGTCCATCTCCTTGAGGGACGACTCGTTCACGTCCGACATGATCATGTGGAAGCCGTAGTCGACCGCGCACTTCCCGTCGGCCTTCGCGTACCAGGCGTCCAGGCCCGCGCGCAGACTCTTCCCCTGGGACTGGATCGCGAAGTCGATGATCGTGGTCGTACCGCCCCACGCCGCCGCCCGCGTGCCGGACTCGAAGGAGTCCGAGGCGAAGGTGCCGCCGAACGGCATCTCCATGTGCGTGTGCGCGTCCACGCCACCCGGGATGACGTACTTGCCCGTCGCTTCGATCGTGCGGTCCGCCGTCCAGCTCTGGGTGCCGGGGGCGGCCCAAGCCACCACACGGCTGTCCTCGATCAGGACGTCCGCGTGTGTCTCCTCCGCGGCAGTGATCACGAGACCGCCGATGATCTGGGTGCGTGTCATGACTGTGCTCCTCTTCGCTGCGACCCGCCTGTCGGCTCGCTCTCATACCCGGCATGCCAGGCACTCGGTCTCGAAGGTGTCGGCCGAGAAGGAGCCGCCGAACGGGCACTCCATGTGCGTATGGGCGTCCACCCCGGCCTTGATCACGTACCTGGCGGTGGCGTCGATGGTGTGCTCGACGGTCCACGCGTTCGCCGCAGCGGCGTTCCCGTTCGCGGTGGGCGCGGCGATCCCGCCGTCCCCGATCAGCACATCGGCGTGGATCTCCTCGGCGGCGGTGACGACGAGACCGCCGCGGATCAGGGTGCGGGTGCTCATGTGGTGCGCTCCCTCTTCTGCACGGGGGGGCGGTGTGGAACTAGGCGCTGCGCAGGGCCTGTTCGAGGATGGTGGCACCTTCCTCCGCCTCCGCGACGGTCAGCGACAGGGGCGGGGTGAGGCGCAGGACGCTGGTGCTGTGAGCGCCGCCCAGGCCGATGAGCAGGCCGCCCTCGCGGGCCGCTTCGAGCACGGCGGCGACCGCCCGCCGGTCGGGCTCGCCGGTGCCCGGCTCGACCAGTTCGATGCCGATCATCAGACCGCGCCCGCGCACCTCGCGTACGCCGGGCAGCTGGGCGCAGATCGCCCGCAGCCGCTCGATGAGCAGGCCCCCGACGCGCCGCGCGTTGCCCTGGAGGTCGTGCTCCAGGAGGTACGTGAGGTTGGCCAGGCCCGCCGCCATGGTGACCGGTGAACCGCCGAAGGTCGAAATGGATCTGGCGTCGAGGGAGTTCATCACCTCGGCACGGGCGACGACACCGCCGATCGACATGCCGTTGCCGATGCCCTTGGCGAAGGTCAGCATGTCCGGCGGGCCGCTGCGGGCGTGGGCCTGCCAGCCCCAGAAGTGCTCGCCGGTGCGGCCCCAGCCGGTCTGCACCTCGTCGGAGATCCACAGGATGCCGTGTTCCGCGAGGACCTCGCGGAAGGCGGCGTACAGCCCGTCGGGCGGCGAGGTGAAGCCGCCGACGCCCTGGATCGGCTCGGCGATCAGCGCCGCCACCTCCCCGCGGGCCTGCCCGAGCATGTCCCGCAGGTCGGCGACGCAGGCCGCGGTGAACTCGGCGTCGCTCAGCGAGGCGTACGGGCCGCGGCTGCGGACGCCCCCGTGCACGTACAGCGTCTGGAGCGGCGAGAGGCTGGTGGGCGACCACGACTGGTTGCCGGTGATGCCGACGGTGGTGAAGGAACGGCCGTGGTAGCTGTTGCGCATCGCCACGATCTGGTTGGCGCGGCGGTGCGCCGTGGCGAGCAGCAGCGCGGCGTCGTTGGCCTCCGTGCCGGAGGTGGTGAAGAAGACACGGGCGTCGGGGATGCCCGACAACGCCGCGACACGCTCGGCGAGTTCGACCATCGGGCGGTTGAGGTAGAGCGTCGAGGAGTGGATGATCCGGCCCGCCTGCTCGCTCACCGCCTTGGTGACCTCGGGCAGGGCGTGCGCGGTCATGGTGGTCAGGATGCCGCCGAAGAAGTCGAGGTACTTCCTGCCGTCGGCGCCCCAGACGTACCGGCCCTCGCCGTGCGTCAGCTCGATGGGCTGCTGGTAGTAGAGATTGAGCCACTCGGGCATGACCGCCCTGTGGCGGTCGTACAGGTCGGTCACGGCCGCACCAGCCCTTCGTAGGCGTCGGGGCGTCGGTCGCGGTAGAACGCCCACTGCTGACGTACTTCCTCGATGACCCCGAAGTCGAGGTCCCGGACGAGGAGTTCCTCCGTCTTGTCGCTCGCGGTCTCGCCCACGAACTGGCCGCGCGGGTCGACGAAGTACGACGTTCCGTAGAAGTCGTTGTCGCCGTACTCCTCCTGGCCGACGCGGTTGATCGCGGCGACGAAGTACTCGTTGGCGACGGCCGCGGCGGGCTGTTCCAGCTGCCAGAGGTGGGAGGAGAGGCCGCGGTGGGTGGCGGAGGGGTTGTAGACGACCTGCGCGCCGTTCAGGCCCAGTTGGCGCCAGCCCTCCGGGAAGTGGCGGTCGTAGCAGATGTATACGCCGACCTTGCCGACGGCGGTGTCGAAGACCGGCCAGCCCAGGTTTCCCGGCTTGAAGTAGTACTTCTCCCAGAAGCCCTTGACCTGCGGGATGTGGTGCTTGCGGTATTTGCCGAGGTAGCCGCCGTCGGCGTCGATCACGGCCGCGGTGTTGTAGTAGAAGCCGGACTGCTCGACCTCGAAGACCGGGACGACGATCACCATGCCGGTCTCGCGGGCGAGGGCCTGCATGCGCGTGACGGTGGGGCCGTCCGGCACGGGCTCGGCCCAGCGGTAGTGCTCGGGCTCCTGGACCTGGCAGAAGTAGGGGGCGTTGAAGACCTCTTGGAACCCGATGATCTTCGCGCCCCGGCGGGCCGCCTCGCGGGCGTGTTCCTCATGCTTGGCGATCATGGATTCGGTGTCGCCGGTCCAGGTCGCCTGGACCAGTGCGGCGCGTACGACGTTGGCCATGAGCTGCTCCTTCACTGCCCTGGGGAGGACAGCCCTTGAGGGGACGTTCGAGGGGACGCCAGAGAGCCTCTACGCCCGTAGACACGGTGCGTGGATTAGGAGAACGTAAGCCTGCGTCGAGGGGGTGAGCAAGACCATCGTCGGCAACCGGCGGAATCGATCTTGTTTCGTACCCGGGCGGACGAGGAGGGGGGCGGCCGGGGGCAGCCGTCGTCACGCGGTGAAGCCCGCCACGCGCAGGGCGTGCGCCACGTCCCAGCGGCGGTCCTCCGAGACCGCCCGGGCCGTCTCCAGGAGCAGCGGGATGAGGCGGCGCGGGTCGGTGTGCGCGCAGCGCGCCGCGTCCTCGGGGGTGCGGACGCGGAGGTAGGAGTCGAGGAGCGCGCGGGCCTCGCGCTCCCGGCCGGCGTCGATCAGCGCGAGGACCGCCTCGGCGATCTCCGGCGCCGGGCGCGCGACGCCCTGCCGCAGCAGCTTCCGGCAGTCGCCCGCGCGGCCCGCGCCCGCGAGCGCGTCCGCGAGGGCGACCAGGCGGTCGGGGGGCAGCGAGGCGGCCTCCCACAGGAGCGTGGCCCAGTCTGCGGCCAGGCCCGCGCGGTGCAGTTCCACGGCGAGCGGCGGGAGGTGGGGGGCGGGCCAGGCCGCGGCCTCCACGAGGACGGCGTGGGCCTCGCCGGTGCGGCCCTCGTGGCGGAGGTGGAGCAGGGTCTGGACGGTCTGGGTGGTGGGGGGTGCCTGGGTGGGGGCGGGTGCCTGGGTGGGGGCGGGGGCGGGTGCCTGTGTGGGTGCGGGTGTGGGTGCGTCGGTCTGCTCGTACGTGTCCGTGTCCGTGTCTGTGTCCGGCAGGCCTGCGTAGCGGGCTCCGCGGGGGCGGCGGGTTCTGGTCTGCTCCGGGACGCGGGGAGTGCGGGCGGGCGTGTCCTCGGTGGGGGGCGGGCCGAAGACGTGGAACTCGTCGGCGTCCAGGCGGGCCAGCCGCTCCTGGAGTTCCGCGCATCGGGCGGTCGCCCGCTCGTGGTCGTCGCGCACCCACGCGAGGTCGAGGTTGAGGCGGTCCGCCTCGTCGGGGGTGGTCGCCTCGGCCAGTTGGCGGCCCAGGTCCGCCTGCCGCTCCAGGGCGGCCCGCTGCTCCGCGACCATCAGGTCGAGCCGGTCCGCCAGCAGCTGGCGGGCGCCGGGGCGGGCGTCGTACGCGGTGAGGGACGCCCGGTGCAGCGTGCGGGCCCTGCGTGTCTCGCGCTCGGCTTCGGGGATGCCTCGGTCGGCCGCCAGGTCGTGGAGCAGGGCCTGCACCACGTCCCAGGGCGGGACCTCCACGCCGTCCAGGCAGGCGCGCATGCCGTCCGGGTCGCGTTGCCAGAACACGCCGCACCAGCCGGTCGCCTGGTCCAGGCGGTCCAGCAGTTCCCTCAAATACCTTGCGAACTCCCCTACTTGGTCCGGGAGTTGTCCCACTGTCATCCGACCAGCACCGCCCCGTGGAGACTGGAGTCTTCCGGTCCGGAAGATAACATCAGACGTGTTACTGGACGACTACACGCAGTTTTCCGGCGGGATTCGGGGGGCGTGCGTGAGGCGCCTGGGGTTCACGTGCGGGGCGGGGCCGCGGGGGCATGTCCGTGCTCGCCATCTTGGCCCGGGCCTGCGGTTGCTCATCGCCTCGGCATGACCACCACTGTGCTCCGCGCGCACATACCCCCACGCCCCCTCCGGTGCGTTCGCGGCTGCGGGCCGCCATCCACCCTAGGGCCGTCCCCCGGGCCGCCGGGTGCGGGGCGCCCCCGCCGCGCCTTCACCTAAACGCCTCGGCACTGGAGGCCGGACGGCGGGCTCCTCGCGCGTCCCCACGCAGACACCTCAACGCCAAGTCCCGGGCACCCCCACCCCGACACCTCACCCCGAGCTACTCCCGCCCGCCCCTACCCCCACGTCTCGACGCCGGGTTCCGGGCGGGTGAGTGGGAAGCTTCCGGCGCGGAGCGGCGGGGAAGGGGATACCGCTGGGTTTCGGCAGCCCCGTCCTCACACCGGCACCAGCTCACAGCGCAGCACGATCTCGTCCAGGGAAAGGTGCAGGACGGAAGCCAACGCCGCCACCGTGAAGAGCGCCGGCGTCGGCGCCCGCCCCGTCTCGATCTTCCGGAGGGTCTCCGCGGAGAGCCCCGCCTCCGCGGCCACCGACACCATGCTCCGCTCCCCCCGCGCTTCCCGCAGCAATTGCCCGAGCCGCTCGCCGCGCTCACGCTCTTCAGGGGTCAAGGGAGTACGAACCATGCGGCCATCGTACGACGCCCATTTAAATACCGGTATAGTAATGGGCATGGTGGAACTCAAGACAGACCGATCGATCGACGCGATGCGCGAGGCGGGCCGCGTCGTGGCCCAGGCGCTGACCGCCGCACGCGAGGCCGCGGACATCGGCGTATCGCTGCTCGACCTGGACGCGATCGCGCACGACGTGCTCCGCGAGGCCGGCGCCTCCTCCCCCTTCCTCGGCTACCGGCCGGACTTCGCCCCCGTCCCCTTCCCCGCGGTCCTGTGCACCTCGGTGAACGACGCGATCGTGCACGGCATCCCGACCGCCTACCGCCTGCGCGACGGCGATCTGGTCTCCATCGACTTCGGCGCCCAGCTCGGCGGCTGGGCCGGCGACTCGGCGGTCAGCTTCGTCGTCGGCACCCCGCGCCCCGAGGACGTACGCCTCATCGAGACAGCGGAGCACGCCCTGGCGGCGGGCATCGAGGCGGCGGTCGTCGGCAACCGCATCGGGGACATCGCCCACGCCGTCGGCACCGTATGCCGCAAGGCGGGGTACGGCATCCCCGAGGGCTTCGGCGGCCACGGCATCGGACGCCGCATGCACGAGGACCCCGGCGTGCCGAACGAGGGCCGTCCCGGCCGCGGCATGCCCCTGCGGCCGGGCATGGTGCTGGCCATCGAGCCGATGGTGATCGCGGGCGGCGGTGACGACTACCACCAGGCGCCGGACGGCTGGACACTGCGGACGAACGACGGGAGCCGCGCGGCCCACGCCGAGCACACCGTGGCGATCACCCCGGACGGCCCCAGGGTCCTGACGGCACTGTGACACCGCGGGGACATTCACCCTCGTAGATCATTCGTACGATGCGTCGGCGACACCAGAGATCATCGACTACGGACAGTTCGCCGAGCGGCTGAGGCGGCATCAGCAGGCGCGGCCGCGCTGGGAGTTGCTGGAGGCCGTCCAGCGCGAGTGAGGGTACGAGGACCCCGGCGTGTGTGTTCATGTCCGAGTACTACTACAGCCATGAGTGGGGCCATCTCGCCGCCGAGGCCGAAGAGCCCGCCCCCCGCGTCGTCGTCAGCGTCGGCGGCGCGTGGGTCGAGCAGAACCGTTCGTTGTCCGAGTTCTTGACGCAGCCGGCCTTCGAGCGGATGCCCGCGCACTACGGCTGGACGCTACGGGTCACTGGGGCTGCTCCCCTGGCAGGAGAGGGGCACCGACGCGTTCTCGTACGGCCCCCGGACGCGGTCATACGGCACGGGCGCGGGCACGGCGCCGACTTCAGGTCGTCATCAACGCCCGGACGCGCGACGCGCTCATCGCGGTCGCCGAGACCCTGGGCGTGGACTGGACCGGCGAGAAGGCGATCCGGCCGCCAAGTGAGGTGCCCCAGCACCTGGAGGACCTCGGGCCGGTCTCGTTGCCGGAGAGGAACGCCGAGCCGCGGGGGCGCTGGGCGGTCGTCTCCCGCCGCCCCGCCTCGCCGCCCGCCGTGCCCGGCGCCGCCGCCGCGCTCGGCCCCGGGCCCGGAGCCGTCGGGGCGGTCGCCGCCGAGCAGGACGCGACGGCCCTCGTGGCCGGCGACGCGGACGGCCACGTCCACGTCCTGGAGACCGACGACGAGCACCCCGAGACGTTCAGCCTGTCACTGCACCGCGCCCCCGTCACCGCGCTCACCTGCCTGAAGCTGCGCGGCGACAAGCGCCTCGTCCTCAGCGGCGACGAGCACGGCGTGATCCGCTACTGGAGCACCCGCCACAAGCCCCTTCGCCCGCCGCCGCACGCCCGTCGCGCGCTGACCACCGCCCAGCTGGAGACCGGGCCCGCGCTCGCCGCCGCGTGGGCCGACGGCCTGGTCCGTGTCTGGGACCTCGGCTCCGACGCGGTGGCCACGCTGCGCCTGGGCACCGGCAGCACACACCTCGGCCTCGACCCGGACGCCGACCTGCTCGTCACGGACGCGGACGGCACCTCCGTACTCCGGCTCGACCCCGCGAAACTCTGGCCGCACCGCGATCCCCGCCTGCGCCTGGACGGGGTCGACTGGGGCCCACTGTGGACCTCCCGCGGACCCGGCCACATGGTCCCCGACCTGATCGGCAAGGTCGCCTCGGACGACAAGAAGACCGCCATGGACGCGGTGCACGACCTGTACCGACCGGCTGCTCGTCTCCAAGGAGGCCTCCTCGGCGGCGGCGGTCCCGGCCATCCCGTTCCTGGTCGAACTGACGCGGGACCCGGACAACCTCTCGCGGAGCACGCTGCTGCTGCTCATCGCGGACCTCGCCGACGTCCGCGAGGCCCGCGGCGGACGCGGTGACGCCCAGCTCGCCGCCGTGCACGAGGCGCTGCCCGCCCTGCGCCACCTGCACGACGACCCGGAGCCACCCATCCGCTGTCCGCTGGGCCGCCAACGAACCGGAGCAGAACTGCGCGGCCTCCCCGCATAGAGGCCGCCCCTGCATAAAGGCCTGCCCGCATAGGGGCCTCACCTCAGCGAGGCCCCCAGGGCGCGGCGGCTCACTCGGCGGGACGCACCACCATCGCCGAGCCGCCGCCCCTGCGCTCCTTCTCCGCAGCAGCCAGCCACTTGCCGCCCGGCAGCCGCTGGACACCCGTCGCCGCGCCGATCTCCGGGTTCCGCTTGAAGGAGTGCCCGATCGACTCCAGGGAAGCCCGCAGCTCGCTGTCCCACAGACCCGGCTCCAGCTCGGTCTGCGCGGCGTTGCGCTGGCTCGCGCGCGGCGCGGCGATCGCGTCCACCAGCGGCAGGCCCCGGTCGACGAAGCCGGTGAGGGTCTGCAGGACGGTCGTGATGATGGTCGCGCCGCCCGGCGAGCCGAGCGCCACCACCGGCTTGCCGTGCTTCAGCACGATCGTGGGCGCGATCGAGGAGCGCGGGCGCTTGCCCGGGCCCGGCAGGTTCGGGTCGTGCACCGCCGGGTCGGCGGGTGCGAAGGAGAAGTCCGTCAGTTCGTTGTTGAGGAGGAAGCCCCGGCCGGGGACCGTGATGCCGCTGCCGCCCGTCGACTCGATGGTCAGGGTGTAGGCGACGACGTTGCCCCACTTGTCGGCGGCCGTGAGGTGCGTGGTGTTCTCGCCCTCGTACGTCGTCGGGGCCGCCTTGTCCCCCGAGGCGCACGGCCTGGGGTGGCGCGGGTCGCCGGGCGCGAGCGGGCTCTTGAGCACCGCGTCGTCCTTGATCAGGCACGCCCGCGTGTCCGCGAACCGCTGCGTGAGGAGTTCCTTCGCCGGTACGTCCTCGAAGGCGGGGTCGCCCACCCACCGGCCCCGGTCGGCGAACGCGATGCGGCTGGCCTCGATGTACCGGTGCAGGTACTTCTTCTTCGACGCCTTGGAGAGGTCGGTGCGCTCCAGGATGTTTAGCGCCTCGCCGACGGTGGTGCCGCCGGAGGACGAGGGAGCCATGGAGTAGACGTCGAGCCCGCGGTACGTCGTCTTCGTGGGCTTCTGCCGCTTGACGCCGTAGGCCGCGAGGTCCTTCAGGGAGAGGTCGCCGGGGCGGGCCACGCGGCCGGACGCCGGGTCGACGGGCGGCTTGTTGACGGTGCGTACGAAGTCCTTGGCGAGCTTCCCGTGGTAGAGCGCGCCCACGCCCTTGCGGGCCAGTTCCCCGTACGTACGGGCCAGGTCGGGGTTCTTGAACGTGGAGCCGACCACCGGGAGCTTCCCGCCGGGCAGGAACAGCTTCGCCGAGGCGGGGAAGTCCCTGAACCGCTGCTCGTTCGACGCGGTCTGGGCGCGGAAGGTCTCATCGACGGTGAAGCCGTGGCGCGCGAGGCGTTCGGCGGGCTTCAGGAGCGTGCCGAGCTTCTTGGTGCCCCAGGCGTCGAGCGCCGACTGCCAGGTGGCGGGGGTCCCCGGGGTGCCGACGCCGAGGCCGCTGGTGACCGCGTCCGCGAAGGGGATCGGCTTGCCGTTCTCCAGGAAGAGCCCGGCGTCCGCGGTGCGCGGGGCCGTCTCGCGGCCGTCGATCGTGCTGACCTTGCGGGACTTGGCGTCGTAGTGGACGAAGTATCCGCCGCCGCCGACACCGGCCGAGTACGGCTCGGTGACACCGAGGGCCGCGGCGGTGGCGACGGCCGCGTCCACGGCGTTGCCGCCCTTGCGGAGCACCTCGATGCCCGCGGCGGAGGCGTCCGGGTCGACGCTGGCGACCGCGCCGCCGTACCCGACGGCGACCGGCACCTTCTCCGGGGCCGGCGGGGTGTGTTCCGCCGAGCGCGTGGGCGCAGGGGGCGCGGCGGCACCGACCGACACCAATACCCCTCCGACCGCCCATAGCGTCAGATGACGTGTGACAGCGCGACGCATTCGTACCTCCAGTCAACAGCCGTCCGCGCAGCGTAACTTCGAGGGCCCCGCCACGTCAGGACCCCCTCGAACGTGTCTCCGAGGTGCCGCTAGCATGCGCCCCCATGACGGAAGACGTGCGCAACCTCGTCCTCGGCCTGATCGCGGTCGGCCTCGGCGCCCTCCTCGGCTGGCTCGTCCGCGGCCGGCTGGGCAAGCGCGGGCTCCGTCGCAAGCAGGCGTTCTTCGGGCTGCCGGACAACTCCGAGTCGTTGCTCGTGGTCAACCGCGACGCGGGCGGCGGCGAGCTGATGGTGGTGCACCCCGACGTGTCCGCGCTCCTGGAGCTGGCCGCGGTGATCAAGGAGTGCGGCGCGCACTCCCAGATCGTCGCGCACGACACGGCCCGGCAGGGCTTCGGCGACCGCACGGAGTTCTGCGTGGGCAGCCCGGTGGTGAACCGTCGCATGGCGGCGCACATGCACTCGCTCCTCCCGGGCGTGCGGGTGAACGCCGAGCCGGAGCCGGCACCCGACCGAGGCGCGTTCCAGATCGGCGCCGAGCGGTACCGCCTGGAGGCGGGGCTCACGGAGTACGTGATCCTCGCGCGGCTCACCGCCGGCCAGGGGCAGGAGGCACGGCCGGTCTTCCTCTTCTGCGGCCAGCGCGCGGTCACCAGCCAGGCGGCCGCCCGCTATCTCGCCCGCCACCACGAGAAGCTCGCGCGCAAGCACGGCAACGACTCCTTCGTGCTGCTGCTGAAGGTCGTCAACTCACAGGCGTACGGACCGGACGTCGTCGAACTCGTCGCGGACGTGACGCAGGCCGCCCGGACGCCGATACCCGCGCCCTCGTCGCGCGCCTCGCATCGCGCGAAGTGACCGCCCCCTCACGGTGTGCGCACTTCGCCGGGGCCTTCTGTGACCTAGCGGTCAATTTCCGGACAACAGGCAACCCGCCGGCCCCGTACGCCCTCTCTCCGGGCAGTCCACATTCGCACGGAGGTACGTTTCCTTGTCCCCGCAGAGCTCTTCGAGCCGCCGACGCCCCCTTCGCACCCGCCACGCGGCGACCGCGGGAGTCGCGGTCCTTGCCGCCGCCCTGAGCGCCTGCTCGGGCGGTGGCGACGCGGCCGACGGCAAGGCCGCCGCCGCCGAGAAGCCGAAGATCTCGGTGAACCTCACGGGGCGGCAGGCGAAGGCGGGCGAGCCGGTCACGGTGAAGCTGGCCGACGGCAAGCTGAAGCAAGTGACGGTCGCCGACGCCAAGGGCGCGCAGCTGCCCGGCAAGGTCTCGGCGAACGGCACCACCTGGACGTCGCGGCGCGTGGCGGCGCCCGGCACCGCGTACCGGGTCGAGGCCGTCAGCGAGCAGGGCGGCAGCGCGAAGGCGTCCTTCGAGACGGCCGCGCCCCAGCAGGTCAACAAGGTGACGCTCGCCCCGGGCAAGCACACCACTGTCGGCATCGCCCAGCCCCTGTCGATCACCTTCGACCACCCGGTGCGGAACAAGGCCGAGGTCGAGAAGCAGCTGAAGGTGACGACCTCGAACGGCACCACCGGCTCCTGGGGCTGGATCAAGAACTACGACGGCAAGGACCGCGTCGACTGGCGCCCCAAGGAGTACTGGAAGTCGGGCACCAAGGTGAAGCTGGACGCCCGGCTGAACGGCATCGACTCCGGTGGCGACGACTGGTTCGTGCGCGACTACGCGACGAACTTCACCGTCGGCAAGAGCCAGGTCGTGAAGGTGAACCTGGACAGCAAGACGACGACGCTGGTCCGGGACGGCAAGACGGTCAGGTCGCTGCCGATGTCGGCGGGCACCCCCGGCGGCGAGAAGGCCTCCTGGGGCGGCACCTCCGTCCTGATGTCGAAGGAGGGCACGATCAACATGCGCTCCGAGACCGTCGGCCTGTCGGGCAGCGACAGCTACAACAAGATGGTCCCCTACTCGATGCGCCTGACCTGGTCGGGTATGTACGCGCACGCGGCCCCGTGGAACGTCGCGTACTTCGGCAACACCAACCGCAGCTCCGGCTGCGTCGGCATGAGCACCGGCGACGCGGGCTGGCTCTACCGCGAGGCTCAGGTGGGCGACCCCTTCGAGGTCACCGGCAGCGGCTCGAAGGGCACGCCGGACCCGGGCAACGGCTACGGCGAGTGGAACCTCTCCTGGTCGCAGTGGCAGGCCAAGAGCGCGCTGAGCTGACGGTACGTCCGTCAACAATCGTTACCGGGGCGTAACTTACCGACGGGTTACCCCCGGTAAAGCTCGGCGGTTACCGTCGGGTCACTTTGCACCGCCCGAGTGAGGAGTGACCCGTGGGACTGCCGCACCATGCCTTGCGTACGACCGCCGTGGGGACCGTATCGGCGGCCCTCGTCGCCGGTACCGCCCTCGGCCTCGCCCCGGCGGCGCAGGCGGCGCCCGCCACCGCGCCCCCGACGGCGAGCGCCACCGACGTACGCTTCGTCGACATCCCCGGCGACGGCGGCACGGTGCTCAAGGCCAACGTCTTCACCCCCAAGGGCGCGCAGCCCGGGACGAGATACCCCTCGATCGTGCTGCCCACCAGCTGGGCCATGCCCCAGATCGAGTACGTCGCCCAGGCCCAGAAGCTCGCGAACTCCGGCTATGTCGTGGTGAGTTACAACTCACGCGGCTTCTGGCAGTCCGGCGGCGAGATCGAGACCGCGGGTCCCGAGGACATCGCCGACGCCTCCAAGGTCATCGACTGGACGCTGGCGAACACCCCGGCCGACCCGACGAAGGTCGGCATGGCGGGCGTCTCGTACGGCGCGGGCATCAGCCTGCTCGCGGCCGGGCACGACAAGCGGATCAAGGCGGTGGCCGCGATGAGCGGCTGGGCCAACCTGATCGACTCCATCTACAGCGGGCGCACGCAGCACGTCCAGGCCGCCGCCCTGCTCGGCGGCGCGGGGGCCCTGACCGGCCGCCCGAGCGCCGAACTCCAGCAGACGCTCAAGGACTTCCTCGCCTCCAACCTGGACAAGGAGGACGAGATGATCACCTGGGGCGCCAAGCGCTCCCCCGTCACCCACCTCGACAAGATCAACGCGAACGGCGCGGCCATCATGCTCGGCAACGCCTGGGGCGACACCCTCTTCCCGCCCAACCAGTACGCCGAGTTCTACGAGCGTCTGACCGGCCCCAAGCGCCTGGAGTTCCGCCCCGGCGACCACGCGACGGCCGAGGCGACCGGTCTGCTCGGGCTCCCCAACGACACCTGGACCTCCACCCAGCGCTGGTTCGACCACCACCTCAAGGGCGAGGCCAACGGCATCGACAAGGAGCAGCCGGTCCAGCTCAAGTCCCGCTCCACGGGCGGCTACGAGGGCTATCCGGACTGGAAGTCGGTCGGCCCCACCCGCAAGAAGATCGCCATGGCGGGGACCACCACGATCCGTACGAACGTCGACTCGGGCGCCAACGGCGGCATCGCGATCCTCTCCAACGCCCTGGAGCAGTTCCTGAAGATCCCGCCGACGGCCTCGGTGCCGCTGCTGCCGCGCCGCTACACGGGCGTGTGGCAGTCGGAGCGGTACGCGTCGGCCCAGCGGGTGCGCGGGACGGCGAAGCTGCACACCACGCTCACCAGCACCGAGGAGAGCGGCACCCTCGTCGCATACCTGTACGACGTGGGCCCGCTCGGCCTCGGCAAGCTGGTCAGCAACGCGCCGTACACCTTCCACGGCAAGACGCCCGGCAAGCCGTTCGGCGTGGACCTCGAACTGTTCTCCACGGCCTATGACGTACCGGCAGGCCACCGGCTCGCCCTGGTCGTCGACACGGTCGACCCGCTCTACATCGAGCACAACCCGTCCGGCGCGCAGCTGACCTTCTCCTCACCGCAGGCGGACCCGTCGTACGTGTCCGTCCCGCTGCGCGAGCAGTGATCTCCGGCTGCTGCCGGGTGGGCCTGCTTCCGCTGCTACCGGCCCGGCAGCAGC
Organism: Streptomyces huasconensis; assembly: GCF_021028635.1. NCBI lineage: Bacteria > Bacillati > Actinomycetota > Actinomycetes > Kitasatosporales > Streptomycetaceae > Streptomyces > Streptomyces huasconensis. The sequence continues at coordinate 6,930,473 of NZ_CP086119.1, read as the reverse complement.
GTCCCTGGTTCGGCCGGCGCGACTTCCGCGGCCTCCGTCTTGGGATTGCGCCGCTGACGCTTGGACACCCACTGGGCGAACCACGACAGCAGCATGCACATCCCGATGTAGATCGGTGAGATCACCATGACCACGGGGATGAAGGGCAAATCGTAGTCGAGGTTCGACGCGATCAGCTTCCCGGCGTGGAGGAACTCCTCGTAGGTGATCAGGAAGCCCAGCGAGGTGTCCTTCAGGGCCACCACCAACTGGCTGATGATGGCGGGCAGCATGGCGCGCAGGGCCTGGGGCACGAGGACGTGGCTCATGACCTGGGTCTTGCGCATCCCGAGGGCGTACGCGGCCTCCTTCTGGCCGCGCTCCATGGAGTTGACGCCCGAGCGGAAGACCTCGGCGAGCACCGAGCCGTTGTAGAGCGTGAGTCCGGCGACGAGCGCCGGCAGCGGCTGCACCTTCAGCGCCACGAAGACGAAGAAGATCATCACCAGGACGGGCATGGCCCGGAAGAACTCCACCAGGAGCGTGGCCACCCAGCGCACCGGCCGGTGGTCCGAGAGCCGTCCCATGGCGAGCAGTCCGCCGAGCGCGAGCGCGAGGACGGCGGAGATCGCGAAGGCCTTGAGCGTGTTGCCGAGGCCGCGCAGGAGCAGTTCCTGGATGCCCTCGTACTCGAAGGGCGACCACTTGGTGGCGGTGAACTGTTCGGTGTCGAAGAGGAGGTAGAGAATCCAGGCGACGAGGGCGAGCACGGCCAGGGTGGAGAGCACCCCGTAGAGCTTGTGCCGCCGCACGGTCTTGGGCCCGGGGATGTCGTACAGGGCGGTGGAGTCGTGGGCGAGGACTTTCATCGGGCGACTCCCCAGCGCTGTTCGAGGATGTTGAAGATCGCGCTGATGGCGAGGGTGATGATCAGGTAGCCGAGGGCGATCCAGACGAACGTCCAGATGATGTTGTAGCCCAGTTCGTTGAGCGTCTTGTACGTGCCGAGCAGCTCGGTGACGCTGAACGCGCCCGCGATCGCGGAGTTCTTGGCGAGCGCGATGAGGTTGGAGCCGACCGGGGCGATGACGGACCGGAACGCCTGCGGCAGGATCACCATCGACAGGGTCTGCCCGAAGGACATGCCGAGGCTGCGGGCCGCCTCGCCCTGCCCCTTGGGCACGGTGTTGATGCCCGAGCGGAGCGCCTCGCAGATGAAGGCGGAGGTGTAGCAGCCGAGCGCGAGGACGGCGAACACCTTGAAGGGCAGGACGAGCCCGAAGCGCGGCAGGCCCAGCAGGACGGCGAAGAAGAGCAGGGTGAGCGGAGTGTTGCGCAGGACGGTCACCCACACCGTGCCGAAGGTCCGGAAGGAGCCGACGGGCGCGACCCGGAAGGAGGCCATGAGGAAGCCGAGCACGAGCGCGAGCAGCGAGGCGTAGACGGTGAGTTCGACGGTGCCGAGGAAGCCGTCGCCGAACGTGGAGAAGTTGTCGGTCAGTACGTTCATGACGCCTCCTCAGTTCGCCGGGTAGCGGTCGATGGCGGGTGGCTTCGGCGCCGGGACGCCGGAGAGCCCGAGGGTGGCGTCGTAGGCCTTCTTCCAGTCGCCGTTCTTCTCGCGGGCGGCGAGCGCGTCGTCGACGGCGAACCGCAGCGCGTTGTCGCTCCGGGGCACCCCGATCCCGTACGGCTCCTCGGAGAACGGCTTGCCGACCACCTTGAGTTCGTCGGGCACCTTGGCCGCGTAGCCGATCAGGATGGCGTCGTCGGTGGTGACGGCGTCGACCTGGTAGGTCAGCAGGTTGTCGACGCAGACGGAGTACGTGTCGTACGCGACGAGGGTGGCCTTCGGGTAGTCCTGCTGGATGCGCTGGAAGGGGGTGGACCCGGCGGCCGAGCAGACGCGTTTGCCGTCCAAGTCCTGCGGGCCCTTGATGTCCTCCTCGTCGTGGCGTACGAGCAGGCCCTGGCCCGCCATGTAGTACGGGCCGCCGAAGCCGACGAGTTTCTTGCGGTTGTCGTTGATGGTGTAGGTGCCTACGTAGTAGTCGATCTGCCCGTTCTGGAGGGCGGTCTCACGGTTGGCGGACGCGATGGTCCTGAACTCGATCCGCCGGGGGTCGAGGCCGAGGGAGGCCGAGATCATCTTGGCGATCTCGATGTCGAAGCCCGAGTAGGTGCCGCTCGCGGGGTCCTTCTCGCCGAGGTAGGGCTGGTCCTCCTTGGCCCCCACGATGAAGCGGCCGCGGCTCTTGGCCTTGCGCCAGGTCCCCGACTCGGGCAGCTGGAAGCCGGTCGCCACCCGGTACTCGGGGAGTTTTCCGGCCGCGGGGCCCTTGGTCGGCGGGCTGCCGTCCTTGCCGCAGGCGGTGGCGACGAGTGCGGACAGGACGAGGGCGGCGATGAGCCGGGCGGTGGGCATGGTGGGTTTCTTCACGAGCACGTCGCCCCCGTCAGTGCTTGAGGATCTTGGAGAGGAAATCCCGGGCGCGCTCGCTCTCCGGATGGGTGAAGAAGTCCTCGGGGGCCCGGTCCTCGACGACGCGGCCGTCCGACATGAAGACGACGCGGTTGGCGGCGGAGCGGGCGAAGCCCATCTCGTGGGTGACGACCACCATCGTCATGCCCTCGCGGGCGAGCTGCCGCATGACTTCCAGGACCTCGTTGATCATCTCGGGGTCGAGGGCCGAGGTCGGCTCGTCGAAGAGCAGCGCCTTGGGGTCCATGGCCAGGGCGCGGGCGATGGCCACGCGCTGCTGCTGGCCGCCGGAGAGCTGCGCGGGGTACTTCTCGGCCTGCGAGGCCAGACCCACCCGCTCCAGGAGTTCACGGGAGCGGCGGTCGGCCTCGTCCTTCTTGCGGCCGCGCACCTTCACCTGGGCCAGGGAGACGTTCTGGAGCACGGTCTTGTGCGCGAAGAGGTTGAAGGACTGGAAGACCATGCCGACTTCGGCGCGGAGCCTCGCGAGTGCCTTCCCCTCGTCGGGCAGCGGCTGCCCGTCGAGTCTGATCTCCCCGGACTGGATGGTCTCCAGTCGGTTGATCGTCCGGCACAGTGTTGATTTTCCCGACCCCGAGGGGCCGATGACCACGACCACCTCCCCCTTGCCGACGGTGAGGTTGATGTCCTGGAGGACATGCAGCTCCCCGTAGTACTTGTTCACATCACGCAGCTCGATCAAAGGATCGACGGCCATGGCAAGACCTGCCCACTCTCAGCTGTGTACGTCCGCGCAAACTATCCGCGTGAAAACGGGACTTACTGGACGACACGCTCGCGGGGGCATTAACCGTATTTGAGGCGTTTCCCCGGCATCGCCGGTTACGTTTCGGCGGCCTCGGCGTAGATCTGCGACAGTTCCGGCGCCCCGTGCACCGCCCAGTCGAGCCCCGCCTGGACGACCGGGATCTCCCGCCCGGAGCGGAGCCGCACGACGGGGCTGCCGCCGGGCCACACGTGCCAGGCGGCGCCCGGCACGGTCCGCACCACCAGCGTGCCCAGGTAGAGCCCCGCGTCGTTGCCGAGCCAGGGCAGCAGCTCCGGGTCGTCGCGCCAGCGCGGCAGCAGTTGGTCGAGGGCGGTCAACGACGCCGGGGTGTCGTCCAGTTCGAGTCCCGCCGCGGCCGCCTGGGAGCGCAGCAGCTCGCACTCGGAGAGCAGCTCGGCCACGCCCTGCGGGTTCTCGCGGAAGGCCGCCGCGAGCCCCTCGCCGGCCGCGTCCGCCGCGGAGTGCCGTCTGCGCCATTTGTCGAGGAACGGAATGTTCATGGTCGGCACCTCTCCATTGCTGGCGTCCGCCGGAAACGCGACGACACGCGAACGTCCGTGTGCCCAAGAAATGTACCTGGCATGAACGCGATGTGACCGGCCGTGGAGGGCCATCGGGGCGTACGTGACAGCCGCTCACCGGCCCAGTAGCTTCATGGCGCATCCGTCATCACGCGGGAGGGGACTGTCGTGCGTCGACGTATCCGGGGGGCGGCCACCGCGCTCTGCCTCTGCGCGGGCCTCGCCCCCGCGGTCGCCGCCGAGGCGGCCCCGCACGGACCGCCCCGGCCGCTGCCCCTGGAGCGCCTCTTCGACAACCGGGCGGTCAGCGACGACGCCCGGCCCGGCGCCGCGGACTTCGACGGGGCGGGCGGCTCGCTCTCGGCACGGGACCTGCGGGCCGCGGGGTGGACTCCCGGGCGCTCCCTCGGGGTTGACGGGGCGCGGCTGACCTGGCCGCGCACGGAGCCGGGCGAGCGGGACAACGTGCGGGCCGACGGCCAGTCGGTGCGGGTGCGCGGCCGTGGGGACGCCCTCGCGTTCCTGGTGGCGGGCACGGGCGGCGAGGCGAGCGGCACGGGGGTGGTGCGCTACCGGGACGGCTCACAGGGCAGCTACCGGCTCACCGCACCGGACTGGCGTTCGGGTCCGGCGGCCACGAAGTCGGTCGCCCTGCCGCACATCAACACCCCGGGCGGTCAGCGCGCCGAGAAGGCACGGCTGTACGTGGTGACGGTGCCGCTGGTCCGGGGGCGCGAGGTGGCGTCGGTGCGGCTGCCGCGCGACCCGGGCGCCCCTGACCTGCACGTCTTCGCCCTGTCGGTGCGGGCGCGGACCACGGGGTGGACCGGCAGCTGGGCGGCGTCGACCGCCGGGTACACGACGGTCGGGCCCTGGAGCGACCGCACCGTACGTCTCGTCGTGCACACCAGCGTGGGCGGGCCCCGGGTGCGCGTCCGGCTCGACAACACCTTCGCGGCGGCTCCGGTGCGGATCGGCGGCGCCACCGTGGTGGTGCAGGCGGCCGGGGCGCAGGCGCGGGGCGAGCCGCGGCGGCTGTCCTTCCGTGGCCGGGCCGGCACCGAGATCCCGGCGGGGGCCCAGGGCTTCAGCGACCCCCTCGACTTCGACGTGCCCGCCGACGCCAACCTGCTGGTGAGCTTCCACCTGCCGGGGCCGGTGGCGGCGGCGCCCGTGCACAGCCAGGCCCTCCAACGCTCGTACGTCAGCGGCCCCGGCGACCACGCGGCGGACGGCTCCCCGGCGGCGTACACCTCGACGATCACGACGTGGCCGCTGCTCACCGGGGTCGATGTCGGCGGCGGGCCCGGTTCGGTGGTGCTGCTCGGCGACTCGATCACCGACGGGACGAAGTCGACGCCGGACGCCAACCGCCGCTGGCCGAATGTGCTGGCGAGGCGCCTGCTGAGCCAGTCCGACGTGCCGCGCTACGGCGTCCTCAACCACGGCATCTCGGCGAACCGCGTGGTCACCGACCGCTACCCCGGCGACGGCGTCTCCACCGACACGGGCGGCGTGAGCGCCCTGCACCGCCTGGACCGCGACGTCCTCGCCCAGACGTCGGCGCGCACGGTGGTGGTCTTCGAGGGCGTCAACGACGTGCGCTGGGGCACCTCCGCGGACCAGGTGATCGCGGGGCTGCGGGAGATCGCGGAGCGGGCGCGGGCCCGGGGCCTGCGCGTCGTGGCGGCGACCATCGCGCCCTGCGAGGGCGAGTCGCTCTGCACGGCGGCGGCGAACGCCCGACGGGAAGCCGTCAACGCCTACCTCCGTGAGGGCGGTGACTTCGACGCCGTGCTCGACTTCGACGCGGTGCTGCGCGATCCCGCGCGCCCGGCGCGGATGCTGCCCGCCTACGACAGCGGGGACCATCTGCATCCGGGCGACGCGGGCCTCGCGGCGCTCGCGGACTCCGTGGACCTGCGGAAGCTGGTGCCCTGAGCCCGGGGGCTCAGAGCTCCAGGTCCACCACGACCGGGGCATGGTCGGAGGCGCCCTTGCCCTTGCGCTCCTCGCGGTCCACGTAAGAGTCGGTGACGGCCTTGGCGAAGGGTTCGTTGCCGTACACGAGGTCGATGCGCATGCCCTTGTTCTTGGGGAAGCAGAGCTGGCGGTAGTCCCAGTACGTGTACGGGTGGTCGTACTTCAGGGGGCGCGGCACGATGTCCGACAGGCCCGTGCCGCGCAGGTCGGCGAGGGCGGCGCGCTCGGCGGGGGTGACGTGTGTGGCGCCGACGAAGAGCGAGGGGTCCCAGACGTCGTCGTCGGTCGGCGCGACGTTGTAGTCGCCGAGGACGGCGAAGGGGCGGGAGCCCTTCGCGTCCCCGGCGACGGCGGCCTTCAGGGCCTCGAACCACTGGAGCTTGTACGCGTAGTGGGCGTGGTCGACCTCGCGGCCGTTCGGCACGTACACCGACCAGAGGCGGACCGGGCCGCAGGTCGCGGAGATCGCGCGGGGCTCCTCCACGCCGTCGTAGCCGGGATCGCCCGGCAGGCCCCTGACGACGTCTTCGAGGCCGACCCTGGAGATCAGCGCGACGCCGTTCCACCTGCCGGTCGCGTGGACCGCCGACTCGTAGCCCAGCTCGCTCAGCTCGGCGGCCGGGAAGCCCTCGGCCGTCGTCTTGGTCTCCTGGACGCACAGCACGTCCGTGCCGGTGCTCTCCAGCCAGGCCAGGAGCCTCGGGAGCCGAGCGGTGATCGAGTTCACGTTCCAGGTCGCAATGCGCATGCCTCACAACCTACCGGCCGCCACCGACAGTCAGAGTTCGGCCGTCTCCCCCGGGGTCAGCCGCAGGTGTTCGGCGCCGCCCAGGGCCCCGATCTGGTTGTCGTAGATCGGCCGGGCGAGGTCGGTCAGCAGGGCGTCGTGGATGTCGTAGGCGCGCTGCGGCCCGACCTCGCGCACGTACTCGATGACCTCGGAGATCTTGCTCCAGGGCGCCATGACCGGGAGCATCAGCGTCTCCACCGGCTGGTCGGGGACGGTCAGCGCGTCACCGGGGTGGAAGACGGAGCCGTCCACCAGGTAGCCGACGTTGGTGATGCGCGGGATGTCCGGGTGGATCACGGCGTGCAGCTCGCCGTGCACCTGGACGTCGAACCCGGCGGCGGTGAACGTGTCGCCGTGCCCGACGGTGTGCACGCGGCCGGGGAAGGCCGCCGAGAGCTGGTCGGCGACCGCCTTCAGGGTCCAGATCTCGGTGCCGGGGCGGGCCTCCATGGCCGCGCGCAGGTGGCCCTCGTCGAAGTGGTCGGGGTGCTCGTGGGTGACGAGGATGGCGTCGGCGCCGACGGCGGCGTCGTCCTCGCTGAAGCCGCCCGGGTCGACGACGAGCGTGCGTCCGTCCTTTTCGAGACGCACGCACGCGTGGGACTTCTTCGTGAACGTGATGCGCTTCGCGCGCGTGGGAGCGTTGTCCGCGGGGGTCCTCATGCCAGTCATCCCCCCATCCTGCTACTCCTGCGGTGTGGTTTCCTCACGGATCACGGCCTGCGCGACCTTGAAGGCGGAGTTCGCCGCGGGGACGCCGCAGTAGACGGCGGCCTGGAGCAGCACCTCCTTGATCTCGGCCGGGGTCAGGCCGTTGCGCAGGGCGGCGCGGGTGTGGAAGGCCAGCTCGTCCAGGTGACCGCCCGCGACGAGGGCGGTGAGGGTGACGCAGCTGCGGGAGCGGCGGTCGAGGCCGGGGCGGTTCCAGACCTCGCCCCAGGCGTAGCGGGTGATGAGTTCCTGGAAGTCGCCGGAGAAGTCGTCGGCGGCGGCCAGCGCGCGGTCCACGTGGGCGTCGCCGAGGACCTCGCGGCGGACCTTGAGCCCCGCCTCGTAGGGGTCGTTCCGGACGGCGCCGACGACCGCCTCGGGCTGCTCGGCGCCGGCGATCGCGGCCACGGGCGCCACCGGGGCGGCGGGCGGGGACAGGACGGGCTTGACGGGCGGCGGTGTGATCGCCGCGTGGCTCTCCTGCCAGGCGGTGGAGAAGTGGCGTACGAGGAGGTCGGTGACGGCGGCGGGCTGCTCGACGGGCGCGAGGTGCGAGGCGCCCGGCACGACGGCGAGCCGCGAGTCGGGGATGCCGGCGACGAGCGTACGGGCCTCGCCCTGCCCCGTGACCTGGTCCTCGGAGCCGACGAGGACCAGCGTGGGAACGCCGATCCGGCCCAGCTCGGCGCGGACGTCGAAGGCGGCGAGGGCCTCGCAGGCCGCGATGTAGCACCCGGGGTCGGTGGTGCGCACCATCTGCACGGCCCAGTCGGTGATCGCGGGCTGCGCGGCGGCGAAGCCGGGCGTGAACCAGCGTTCGGGCGCGGAGCGGGCGATGGGGTCGAGGCCGTTGCTGCGGACGATCACGCCGCGCTGCCGGAACTCGTCGGCGCTGCCGAACCGCGGCGACGCGGCGATCAGGGCGAGCGAGGCGACCCGCTGCGGGTGCCGCAACGCCAGCTCGATGCCGATGGCACCACCGAAGGCGCACCCCGCGAACCCGAAGCGCTGCACACCCAATTCGTCGAGCGTGGCGAGCAGCCGCTCGGCGAGTTCCCCGACGGACCCGCACGGGTGCGCGGGCGCACCGCCATGCCCGGGCATGTCGAAGCGGAAGACCCGCCAGTGCCGGGTCAGGTCGGGTATCTGCCGGTCCCACATGTGCCAGGTGGTACCCAGTGAGGCACCCAGGATCAGGACGGGGGCCTCTTCTGGCCCGTCAAAGCGGTATTGCAGGGTGTTCGACGGCGTCTCACTCACGCCCCAGACCTTCTCACGTCTCACGAAAACGCACACAGTCGGCCTCGTCGATCGAGTCAGCCCTGCCCGGTCCGCAAGGTGTGCGGGACGTCAGGCGCCGTTCAGAGTGTGTGCGGGTGGTGTTCGTACGGCGAGCAGGGCGATGTCGTCGGCATGGTCGGTGGCCATGCCGATCAGCAATTCGTCGCAGAAGGTGTCGAGCCCCTCGCGGGTGAGTGCCGCCGTGTGCTGGCGTAGGCGGGTCATGCCGTGGGTGAGGTCCTCGCCGCGGCGTTCGATGAGGCCGTCGGTGTACATGAGCAGTGTGGCGCCGGCGGGCAGCGGTTCGGTGGCGTGGCTGCGTGGGAAGCCGGGGTCGACGCCGAGGAGAAGGCCGCGGCCACCGTCCAGGTAGTGGGTGTCGCCCTCAGCGGTCACCAGCAGGGGCGGCGGGTGTCCGGCGCTGGAGTAGGCGAGGCTCCACCTTCCGTCCTCGTCCTGGTCGAGGAGGGAGTAGAGGCAGGTGGCGGTCGCGTGCGGATAGAGGGCGTGGTGCGCGACGTCGAGGCGGCGCAGGATCTCTCCGGGCGGTTCTTGCCGGTCACAGGCGATACCGCGCAGCATGTTGCGGAGCTGGCTCATGGTGATCGCGGCGCGGAGGTCATGACCGGTGACGTCACCCATGATCATGGTGGTGCTGCCGTTGGGCAGGAGGAAGCTGTCGTACCAGTCGCCGCCGACCTCGGCGGTGCTGGCAGCGGGTGCGTAGCGGGCGGCGAGCCGCAGAGGACCGGTTTGCGGAAGGGTCGGCAGCAGGGAGCGCTGGAGGCGTTCGGCGATGCGTTGGGTCTCGCGGTACAGCCGGGCGTTGTCGACGCCGAGGGCGATGCGGTGGGTGAGGTCTTCCACCATGGCGAGGTCGTCGTAGGTGAGGGAGGCGCGGTCGGCGGAGCGGCCGATGGTCAGGGCCCCCAGTACCTGTCGGCGGGCTCGGATCGGGGCGACCACGGCGGTGTGGGTTCCGAGCTGCTCGAACATTTGCAGCTGGCGGGCGTGCAGGGGGTCGGCGGCCTCGTCCGGGCCAGAAATGTCGGCCGAGGTGAGCAGCAGCGGGCCCGCGCCCAGGAGCGCGCGGGACAGCGGTCCGACCGGGGTTTCCGGGACCTCGGGAAGCAGCCCGGTGAGGCCGCCGATCGGCAGCGTTCCCGGGTCGCGGTGGACGACACTGACCCGGCGCGGGCGGCCGTCGTCCTCGAGCAGGTCGACCGCGCACCAGTCGGCCAGTTGCGGCACCAGGATGCGGCATACCCGTCGTACGGCGGCATAGGGGTCCAGCGTGCTGGTCATGGCGGTGGTGGTCTCCGCCAGCAGGGTCAGCCGGTCCAGGGCCCGCTGAACCACCTGGTCCACCTCGAAATCGGGCACGCCCTCTCCTCCCAGCCAAACCTGGGAGAAGGCCGGCTGAGATTCCACTTCCCCGTATGTCGCCGGACGCGTCCCGTCATCACCTGAGTGCGTGATCCCGGCGGCTTGCGGCAGGGGCTGTCGGCTGTGCCGGACACGCACTCGATCAGTCGGGCCCCGGGCCGGCTTCCGCCTGGCCTTTGTACGCGACTCCAGCCGCCGGCCGGATCTCCGGGGTGTCGGCCAGGTCGCGCACCACGGCCGGCGTCTCCGCCGTCGACGCCGGTGAACGGGCGCCGACCGCGATGCAGGCCGCTCCGCTCGCCCTGGCTGCATCAATGCCTGCCGCCGAGTCCTCGAAGACCAGGGCCTGGCGCGGGTCGACACCGAGGCGTCGGCAGGCGAGGAGGTACCCCTCGGGGTCGGGCTTGCCGTGGGTGACGTCGTCCGCCGTGACGAGAGTCCTGAAATGGTCGGCAATACCCAGCCGCGTCAGGTGGTGGGTCGCGTATCGCGGGCCGCCCGAGGTGACCAGGGCGGTGGGGATGCCGGCGTCCCTGAGCCGGTTCAGCAGGGTGCGGGCGCCGCGCATCAGCCGCGCCTCGGGCAGGCCGGTCTCCTCGTCGAGCCGACGCAGGTCGCGGCGGAGGGCGTCCGGGGTGAGGCCGGGGTCGAAACGGTGGAGGTGTTCGGCGATGACATCCGCGCTGCGGCGCCCGCCGAACGAGGCGAGCAGCGCGGGCGTGGTGGCGATGCCGTGAGCGGCGAAGAGCCTTCGCCACAGTTCCTGGCTGCGGGGCTCCGAGTCGATGAGAGTGCCATCGAGGTCGAAGAGCACTGCTGCGGCCGTGAGGGGAGTGGTCGTGGCGCCGGACATGTGCGCTCCATGGGTGCGGGGCGTGAGGGAGGGGGTGCTTGGCTCGGCTGCCGGTCGAGTGGTCGGGTGCGCGTCCTGGGCGCTGTACGGCCGCGTGTCATTTCAGCGGTGGGTGACAGACGTGGCCGTGCCCGGGGTTCCGATGACCGGCACCACGCGAGCAGCGAGGCCGTCAGGGCGTTCTGGCAGCCGCGGGTGATGATGAGATCGATGTCCGTCCTGCGACAGACGGGCGATCCCCAGGGTTCGGGCTGACGTTGTCCTGACGGTTGCGCGGGCCGCGTCCACCCCACTGTGCCGGGGCGCCGGGAATGCCTTCGCGGTGACCGGAGGAATCCGTCGCGATGACCGGAGGATTTCGTCGAGGGCGAACGCGCCGAAACTGAGAGAGGTGAGGACGCGGACCTCGGCGGTGTCGTACCGGTGTGCGGGTGCGAGTTCCGACGGCTTCCGTGGAACCGTCCGCCTCGCCGCTGCCGACGAGTTGGGGGACGGCCGTTGCTGGCCCGGGGCCCGGGCTTCACGTATGGCCCGTCCGGGAAGCCGTATCCGGGACGGCGGCCTCCCCCGCCCGGTCGCCTCGGTCCGCGCCGACGGCACGGCGGCCGGTGAGCAGGGCCGCGCCGAGCAGAGTCGCGAGGAGCTGGCACGCGGCGATCGCCAGCAGGAGGGCGCCGCTGCCGGCGCCGCTGACGGCTCCCGCGGCGGCCGCGCCCCCGGCGGCGGCGGTGCTCTTCAGCCCGGCACCCAGGGTGAAGATCTGGGTGCGGACCTCGGTCGGCGCGTACCGCTCCCGGGCGGCGAGCAGCGCGCTGAAGAGGGGGCCGGTGCAGGCTCCGGCCAGTACGAACAGCACGGTCGTCACGCCGAGTGCCGGTTGCGCGGCGGCCAGGGCGAGAGGCAGGCCGGTCGCCGCCAAGCAGCCCAGCACCACACGCTCGGGGTGCGTGTCGGTCCAGGGGCGTACCGCGTAGATCAGCGACCCGGCCAGGGCACCGGCGGCGAACGCGGTCATGAGGCCGCCCGCGGCCCAGCCCGCGCCGTACTGCTGGGCGAGCAGCGCGGTCAGTACGGGCAGCGCGCCGACGCCGATCTGACCGGTACTGCTGGACCAGGTGACCGCGCGCAAGGGCGGGTTCCTGATCAGTTGCAGCAGTCCGGTGGCCAGGTCGGCGCGGCGCGGGCGCGTGCTGTGCCCGCTCTCTTCGGTCCTCGGTTGCAGTGGCAGCGTGAGCATGACGAGGCCCGCGACCGCTCCGGCCGCGCCGAGTGCGGTCAACGTGATGGCCGGGCCGGCCGCCGCGGACAGGGCGGCGGCCAGGGCCGGGCCGCAGATGCCCGCGAGGTTGTACGAAGTGGAGTCGATGCTGAAGGCCCTGCTGAGCCGGTCGGCCGGGACCAGCTCGCCGAGGAGACTGGTCAGGCCCCCGGTGACAAGCGGTGCGCAGCATCCGGCCGCCGCGACGAGGGCGAGGGTGAGCCCGTCCGGCACGCGGCCCACCGCGACCGCCGTGACGGCGAGTCCCAGGCCGTAGGCGAACAGGCATAAGGCATGGAAGAGGCGGCGGCGACGGATCCGGTCCGCCACGGCGCCGAGGACCGGTGCCGCCACGACGTGCGGGATCGTCAGCGCCGCGACCAGCGCGCCGCCCAGCCCCGCGCTGTGCGTGCGCTCCAGGGCGAGCAGGACGAGGCCGATCCGGGCGCCCTCGCCGACGAGCCGGGCGGGTACGGCCACCCCGAGGTAGTGGATCAGCCGGGGGGTGGTGGTGACGGGTGCGGCATTCGTGGTCATGTGCCCTCCTGCCGGGTGGCGGCCGCGATACGGGTGCGGCGGGGCGTCGAGCCGACCCCACAGGGCCTGTTCGGCGTCATCGGTCAAGGGTCTGATTCCACGATCTTGCTGTTCCATGCCGGCGAGCGCCACACTGAGGTCGTGGACTTCTTCTTCGTCAGCGATCACCTGGCCCTGGATTTCGCCGCGACCCTGACGTGGCGCACCACTCACCCCATCGACCTCCTCGCGGAGCCGGCGGACCTCGCCGCGTGGGCGACACAGGCGGGTCTGACCGACCATCCCGGGCGGGTGTCCCGCACGGCTCTCGACCGCGCCCGGCAGCTGCGGGAGGCCGTCTACCGGACGGCCGTCGCGGCGGAGCGGGGCGCGGATGCCGCCGTGGCCGACGTACGGCTGATCCGCGAGTGCGCCCGTGGGCCCCAGGTGGTCGTGGCCCTCAAGTCGCTGGGCGAGGTCGAGCGGCGCGGTGGCGTCCACGAGGTGCTGGCCACGGTCGCGACCAGGGCGGGGGAACTGTTCGGCGGTGACGATCGGCATCTCGTACGCGTGTGCGCCGGCGCGGAGTGCACCCGGCTCTTCCTGGACCGCTCACGCGCGGGCAACCGCCGCTGGTGCGACAAGCTGGCGTGCGGGAGCCGGGCCAACGCCGCCGCCTACCGCCGCCGCAAGTCGGCCGCGCATCCTTAAAGCCGGCCGCGCATCCTTAAGCCGGCCGCGCACCCTTGCGGGAACGCGCAGGCCGGTCCGTACGACACCTGAGCCGCCTGCGGGCGGAGCGGCTTCCATGGGTTTCCCCGACACCGTCCGGCGCCCGGATGCTTCGCCGCACTCGCCCCAGGGTTCGGTGAAACTGGGTCGGGCCCCCACGTGCCGACCGGCCCCGCGGCAGGTGGCGACATGCGGTGCCGTTTTCGGGGTAGGCGGAGCGACAAGTGACAGCGCTTCGGCAGTGAGGCGAACAGATGAACCTGGCTGGGCAAGACAATGGCCACCTGCGACTCCTGGAGGACGCACCATCGGTATCTGCCGCGTTCGAGGGCAGCGGCGAGGACATAGCCGCCGCCCGGGCGCTCAGCAGGGACTTCCTGACCTCATTGCAGGCGGTGCACGGATTGCCGGTGTCGTCTCGGGTCATGGGTATGGTGCAGCTCGTCGTGAGCGAGCTGGTGACCAACGCCGGCAAGTACGCTCCCGGCCCCTGCGCACTGACGCTCACCGTCAGTGACGGGGCCGTCGAGGTGACGGTATGGGACAGCAGTACGACCCTGCCGGCGATCCTGGCACCGGACCCCAACCGGATCGGCCAGCACGGCCTGGAGATCGTCATGGCGGTGTGCCGGAGCTTTGAGGTACGTCGTGAGCCGGTCGGCAAGCGCATCACCGCCACGGTCGTCCTCGCGGATGATCCGGGGAACGATGCGGCCGGCCGCCAGGCGATGTGACCGCCGCTCCACGTGCCGTCGCTCACTGACTGGGCCACGGCACGGCCTGACTGGGCCACGGCTGCCCCGCGTCCGGCTGCACCCCACTGATCGCACTACTGATCGCACCACTGATTACGGCCACGTACTCCGCGCCTCGCGGAACACGTGGCCGTCTCGATGGCACACGACGGCAGTGCCAACCTCCACTCGCCGACCGACCTGTCTGCCTGCCGGCCTCAGCTTGATGCCGCGGGCCGGCGCGAGATCTTCCGTCAGCTCGCGTTCAGGCCCGCCCGGAGCTTCGCGACGATCCTGCTGATGAGGCGGGAGACGTGCATCTGCGAGCAGCCCAGGATCTCGCCGATCTGGCTCTGCGTCTGCTCCTCCACGAAACGCAGATGGATGATCTGGCGCTCGCGGTCGTCGAGTTCGGCGATCAGCGGGGCCAGCGCGTGGAAGTCGTCGACCAGCTCGAAGCGGTCCTCGTCGACGCCGATGAAGTCGCTCAGAGCCGACTCGGTGTCGTCGCCGTTCCCGCTGAGGGCGGCGTCCAGGGAGACGGACGCGTAACCGTTCGACGCCTTCTGCGCCTCGCTGACCTCGGCCGGGTCCAGCTGCATCAGTTCGGCCAGCTCCGCGGTGGTGGGCGTGCGGCCCAGGCGCGTACGCAGTTCCTCGGTCGCCTTGGACAGCTCGATACGCGCTTCCTGAAGGCGGCGCGGCACGTGCACGGCCCAGCTCGTGTCGCGGAAGAAGCGCTTGATCTCACCGGTGATGTACGGGACGGCGAAGGTGGCGAACTCCACCTCGCGGGTCAGCTCGAACCGGTCGATCGCCTTGATCAACCCGATCGTGCCGACCTGGACGATGTCCTCCATCTCCTGCACACCCCGGTGCTTGAACCGCGATGCCGCGTACTTCACCAGGGACAGGTTGATCTCGATCAGGCAGTTCCGCACGTACTGGTACTCGTGCGTGCCTTCCTCCAGCTCGCCGAGGCGCTCGAAGAAGCGCTTGGAGATCACCCGCGCGTCACGCGGCGCCACCGACGCCGGGTCCAGACAGGGACGCTCCGCCAGGTCCCCCTCGGTCCGCGCCGTGGTCTGTTCCGTGGCCGTCACGGTGATCATGCGTCCCACCCTTACCTCATTGCCGATGGCGTTGCCTCCCGCGTCTTCCCCGTCATCGGAGGACGAAACAGGGAACATGGGCGCGTCGTGAGCACTTTGTGTGAGCTGCTCCACGCGGGTTAACCGCTCTCCCAGGAATCAGTTCGAGAAAGGCGCACAGAACACGTGTCGAGCACCACCGTACGAGGGGCGGGCGCATGGATGAGGCGGGCCTGGGCGTCCTCGGGACATGAGCGCAACACCGTCCTGATGATCTGCAAGAGCGCCTTGGCCGCGACCGTCGCCTGGTGGATCGCCCACGATCTCCTGCACGCGAAGTCACCGGCGTTCGCGCCGTTCTCCGCCGTGCTCATCATGAATGTGACCGTGTATCAGAGTGTGTGGCAGGCCGCGCGCTACACGGGGGCGGTCACCGTCGGAGTGGCCGTCCAGGCCGTCCTCGGCTTCCTGATCGGCCCCGACCTGTTCGTCTTTCCTCTGGTCGCGCTCATCGCCTTGACGATCGGGCAGTGGCCGGTGCTGGGGGAACAGCGCTCGCAGGTGGCCACCGCGGCGTTCTTCGCGTTCTCCACCTACGCCACCGGGAGCACCCCCCACCAGCGCGCCGTGGATCTGGGGGAGATCGTCGTCATGGTTCTGATCGGCTGTGGCCTCGGAGTGCTGGTCAATATGTGCATCGCCCCGCCGCTGCGCTACCGCGGCGCCGAGCAGGGCCTCCGGTCCCTCGCCTGTGAGATCGGGTCCCTGCTGCGCGAGATGACCGAGGGACTGCGGGAGCAGGACCTGAGCAAGGAGCGCACTCAGGCGTGGGTGGCGGCCGGCGAACGCGCTCACCGCTCCGTCGCCCAGGCCAGGGCGGCACTCGACACCGCGCAGAACAGCCTGCCGCTCAATCCGCGCCGGTTCCTGCCCGCGCACCGCAAGTACCTGACGTTCCACCGCTACCGGCGAGTCCTGGACGCGATGGAACGCGCCGTCCACCAGCTGGCCTCGCTGACCCGCAGCCTCCATCAGTGGCGTGAGCGCGAGGAGACGTACACCTATACGCCTGTGCTGCGGGCCTACGCCGACTTCACCGCCAGTCTCGAAGGCATCGCCGGCACCCTCTCCGAACTGGACGCGGACACCCTGGAGGAACAGGCCGAACAGGTCTGCCGCCAGTCCACGTCGGCCCAGCAAGCGCTCGAGGACGTCCTTGACGCGGCGCAGCGGCATCAGCTGCCGCTGGCGGACCCCTCCCGGCCGTACGGCGTGCTCATCGTCGAGGCCACCCGGCTGATGGAGGAATTCCAGTACACCGGCGACACGCTCAAGACGGCGGCCGCCGCTCCGCAATGAAGGTGCCCGCCACGCACAGGCGTCCGCCACCCCTGGGGCTGGCGGACGCCTGTGCGTCGTGCGCGGGTCGCTGCGTTGTCAGCGGACCGTCACGGTGAAGACGGGCGACAAGGTGGAGCCGCTCTGCACGCGCAGTTCGTTCTTGCCCTTGAGGCCGAGCTTGACGCGCAGGCTGTACGCGCCGGACTTGTTGACGGTCGTGGAGGCGGGCAGCGTCTTCCACGTGCCGCGCTGCTTCTGCTGCAGGTCGACCTTGGTGCCCGCCGTGAGGCCGGTGGCCTTGCCGCTGACGCGCAGCTCCTGCCATGCCTTCACGGTGGCCGTCGAGGGCTTGGCGGTGAGTGCGGCCTTCACCGTGGCGGTGGGGCTGTTCTTCTGGGTACCGAGGCTCTTGCCGGTCGCGACGTCCCAGATGGCGTACGGCGTGCCGCCGCCCTGCGTCTTGCTGTACAGGCGCTTGCCATTGGCGCTCAGGTGCAGGTAGATGCCGTCGTTGACCGTCTGGCCCGGCTTGAGGACCTTGCCGTTGTAGTACGGCTTGCCGTCCTTGACGGTGATGGTGACGCCCGCACCGATGTCGATCTTCACGGACTTGGCGGCGGCGGTGCGCACCGCGGCGGGTCGCTCCGCGGTGGGGGTGCTCGCCAGCGCGGCCGCGGCCGGGGCCAGGAGCGCCGTACCGGCGAGGACCGAAACGGCGGCGGTACGCAGGGCGCTGCGGCGGTGGGTGGTGGTACGCATAACGTGGTTCCCCTTCACGATCATGGATCTGTTCGCACGCACGGCACAGCTCCGCTGGTCGGGCGGCGCCACGCCGGGAGGCTGTCCTGTGCGGCCTCGCCATCAGTGCCGTGCGGCGAGTACCTACATAACGTAGTTGACCCGTCATAACGGATAACCGCAGATCATGTAACAGTGCCCCATAGATCAGCACATGGTCTGCCATCGACGCGAACACGGGCCTGGGAAGAGAACTCGCGCGCAACCACGCCGTGTTCGCCTGTACGTACCCTGGCCGCTGGTTCGCGCCGAGCGGCACCCGGGAGACGTACCCGCAGGGCAAGTCCCTGACCTTCCCGCCTTGAGATGTGGAGTACCGCGGCGCCGGCGGCCGTCAAGGGGCCCGACTTCAACGGTGACGGGTACGCGGATGCCGTGGTCGGCGTGTACCGGGGCGACGTCGACGGCAAGAAGTCCGCGGGCTACCTGCACGTGTTGTACGGCGGGCCACGGCTCGGTGGTCGTCCTGTACGGCTCGTCCGACGGACGATCGCGCAGGGCCAGGCGGGCAGCGGCGCCGGGAGTTCGCTCGCCGTGGGCGACTTCACCCAGGACAGCGCCATGGACGTGGCGGTGGGCCTGCCCCACGGGGAGTTCGGAGAAGTCACCCTGCGGCCGGGTCCGCTCACCGAGGACAAGCCGCTGACGCGTCTGCTCCACACCGGCTTCGACGGCACCGCGGGCAGGTTGGCGGCCGGGGACCTCGACGGGAACGGCAGGACCGAGCTGGCGGTCTCCGCGTACTCCAACGACGACTCGCGCACCACCCTGTGGCGCCGGAACGGCTCGGCCCTGCGGGAGTACTGGAAGTCCCCGGCCACCGGCTACGACATGGCCGCGGGTGACTTCGACGGCGACAACGTGGACGACCTGGCCCTCGGGCACTGTCTGATCACCGCCGAGGCCGACCGGCCCACCGGGGCATGCGGCCCCGATGAACTGGCCAAGGGCGGCAAGGTGCGGGTCCTCTATGGAAGCGCGGACGCGGAGGGCTTCGGCACCCGCAGCCACACCATCGGCCGGGAGACTCCGGGCGTCGCGGGCACGGCCGAGGAAGCGGACAGCTTCGGCATCAAGCTCGCCGCGGGTGATCTCACCGGTGACGGCCGGGACGACCTTGTGGCGGGCACGCCCGCTGAGGGCGTCGGGGCGGCGGACAGGGCCGGTTCGGCGACCGTGCTGACCTCGGGCCCGACCGGTCTGCCGGACGCCTCGGGCACCGCCAAGTCCGCGGCGTGGCACCAGGATTCCGCCGGGGTTCCGGGCGCGCCGGAGGTCAACGACGAGTTCGGCTCGGCGCTGGCCCTGGGTGACTACGACGGCGACGGGGACATCACGGTCGGCGTCTTCAACGAGGACAGCACGGAGTACGAGCAGACGCTCAGCTCCGGTGGTGTCTGGACGCTGCCGAACGGCGCCGGGACGGGCTCCAAGGCGCTGACGGCACGGCTGTTCGGGCTGCGCGGGGCGCTGTACTACGGGCAGGCACTGGGGCACTGAGGGTCGGTCACTGAAGCTCCGGTGACGCGGGCGGCGTATGCGGCGTACCGCTGATGCGAGCGGTGCGCCGCCGCGCCAGGTGGTGGTGCCGGAGCCCCTAGGATGCGGCCGTCGGCCGTCCCGTCGAGTCGGCGAGAACCGCGAGAATGCGTGGGAGCCCGCGAGGACCCGTGAAAAAGGCCGTGCCTGCCGCCGAGGAGTGTGTCCATGAGTGAGCCGTCGACCACCACCGGCGTTCCGGACGAGTTGCGGCGCCGCCTCGGGCTGTCCGACGCCGTCGTGATCGGTCTCGGGGCGATGATCGGCGCGGGGATCTTCGCCGCGCTGGGCCCGGCGGCGCGTGCGGCCGGGTCCGGGCTGCTGCTCGGGCTCGCGCTGGCGGCCGTGGTGGCCTACTGCAACGCGACCTCCTCCGCCCGGCTCGCGGCCCGCTACCCGGCCTCCGGCGGCACCTATGTCTACGGACGCGAGCGGCTCGGCGCGTTCTGGGGTTACCTGGCCGGGTGGGCGTTCGTCGTCGGCAAGACCGCCTCCTGTGCCGCCATGGCGCTGACGGTGGGCGCGTACGCGTGGCCCGGGCAGGCCCACGCGGTCGCGGTCGCCGCGGTGGTGGCGCTGACGGCGGTGAACTGCGCCGGGGTGCGGAAGTCCGCCTGGCTGACCCGCGTGATCGTGGCCGTGGTCCTCGCCGTGCTCGCCGCCGTGGCGGTCACCGCCCTCACGTCCGGCGCCTCGGACATGGCCCGCCTGGAGATCGGTGACGACGCGACCGTCGGCGGGGTGCTCCAGGCGGCCGGTCTGCTCTTCTTCGCCTTCGCCGGGTACGCGCGCGTCGCCACCCTGGGCGAGGAGGTCCGCGACCCCGCGCGCACCATCCCCCGGGCCGTCCCGATCGCGCTCGGCATCACGCTGGTCGTCTACGCCGTCGTCGCGATCGCCGTGACAGCGGTCCTCGGCCCGGAGGAACTGGCCGGGGCTTCGGCGCCGCTGTCCGAGGCGGCCCGGGCGGCGGGGGCCGACTGGTTGGTGCCCGTCGTCCGCGCCGGCGCGGCCCTGGCGGCGCTCGGCTCGCTGCTCGCGCTGATCCTGGGCGTCTCCCGCACCACGCTGGCCATGGCCCGCGACCGGCATCTGCCGCACGCCCTCGCCGCGGTCCACCCGCGGTTCAAGGTGCCGCACCGCGCCGAACTGGCCGTGGGCGCGGTGGTGGCGGTGGTCGCCGCGACAGCGGACGTACGCGGGGTCATCGGCTTCTCCTCCTTCGGCGTGCTGGCCTACTACGCCGTCGCCAACGCCTCGGCCTGGACGCTGACTTCGGACGGGGGCCGCCCACCCCGGGCCGTCCCGCTCGTCGGCCTGGCCGGCTGCCTGGCGCTGGCCTTCGCCCTGCCCGTGGCGTCGGTGGTCTCCGGTGCCGCGGTCCTGGCGGCGGGTGCGGTCTGGTACGCGGGACGCCGTCTGACGGCGGGGCGGGACTGAGCCGCGAGCCGCCGGCCACGCCGAAAGGCCCGGCAGACGCATTTCCGACCCAACGCACCTTGCAATTCCCCTGAGTTGACGGCATCAGTGACGCGGACACACACCGGTCAGCCAAAAGCCGCCCACATCCACGGAACCCTCAACAAGGGATTGCGGTATGCCCGTTTTGAAGTGAAAGACCAACCTTTCGCCGCACCCGTTCCGTGAAATGGGTCACGCCGAATTCCACGATCTTGTGGGGTCACGGGACGCATTCCCGTTACCCGGCACGAGAGTTGAGTTTTCGATCAAAACGGGACGGTGGAATTTGATCATTCAGGAACAGCGTCTCGCATTCCGTATTCGAATTCCCGTCTTGTTCCGTCCGGACTTTCTCGCTTAATGTCACCGTCGAACCGGATGGAACGCCGAATCCTGCCGCCGTCCGGAAGCCTTTGCACCCACCCACACACACTGACTCACGCACGGCAGGAGCGGGGGACCCAGGTAAGCCGCCGATCCGGTTTCCGGAACGGCTCGGGGTGAAGTCGCACGCCCAGTGCGACCGGACATCTCCCGTCCGAACCCGACAGCTCACCTCGTAGGCGACGGAGAGGAATTCGCCATGCCCGCAAAGGGAAAGCACCGCCGCCCGAAGTCCAGCTCGCTCCACCGGGGCATAGCCGCCGCGGGAACGGGCGGAGCCGTGCTCGTCCTGCCGGTGCTCGGCGCGACCGCCGCCGGTGCGGCGGAGCCCGGGGCGGCCGCCAAGCCCGCCGCCGCCCCGAATGTCCACGTCGTCGTCGCGGGTGACTCCCTTTCCAAGATCGCCCGGGAGCATTCCCTCAGCGGCGGCTGGAAGAAGCTGTACGAGGACAACCGCGGAGTTCTCGGCGACGACCCGAAGCTGATCCACCCCGGCCTCAAGCTCACCCTCGGAAAGAAGAACCCCGCAGAGCCGGCGAAGAAGTCGGCCGCCTCCCCGGCTTCCGTCAAGACCGCCGCCGCCCCGGCGAAGAAGTCGTACACCGACGACCTCGACGGCTGGATCAAGGAGTCGCTGGACATCATGGCCCGGCACGGCATCCCCGGCACTTACGAGGGCATCCACCGCAACATCATGCGCGAGTCCTCCGGCAACCCGCTGGCCATCAACAACTGGGACTCCAACGCTGTCGCCGGAACCCCGTCGAAGGGCCTCCTGCAGGTCATCGGCCCCACGTTCGCCGCGTACCACGTGCCCGGCACGTCGACGGACAGCTTCGACCCGGTCGCCAACATCACCGCCGCCTGCAACTACGCGGCCGACCGGTACGGCTCGATCGACAACGTGAACGGCCCGTACTAGACCGCGCCCGATCCCGCGCCGCCCCGCCCGGGGCGGCGCGGCCGGCACGACACGGAAACGACACGACTCGAAAACGGCACGACACGACTCGGCACGGGGATGAATGAGCCGCGGATTGCCGGGCAAGCGGACGTAGGTATCCGAAAGATCGGGACCATAGATCAGGAGGAGTTGTCGTGTCGTTTCTCTGGGCCATCATCGCGGGACTCATCATCGGCCTGCTGGCCAAGCTCGTTCTGCCCGGTCGTCAGCCCATCCCCCTCTGGCTGACGGTCGTCCTGGGCATCGTCGGTGCCGTCGTCGGCAACGCCCTCGCCAGTGCTTTCGGCGTCCGGGACACCGGCGGCATCGACTGGATTCGGCACGTCTTCCAGATCGGGGTCGCCGCCGTCCTGATCTCGCTCGTGACGCCGCTGTGGGCCCGACGGCACGCCTGATCCCGTCCCACTCCTGACGAAGGCCCCCGGCGCATCGCGCCGGGGGCCTTCGTCGTTCCGGGTGCCTTCTACAGCCAGTGGCGCAGGGCGAGGCGGGGAATCCGCCGGACGAACCAGGCGCTCGCCAGGCCGATGGCCGCACCGCCGACCACATCGCTGGGGTAGTGCGCGCCGCTCTGCACCCGCTCGACCGCCACCATGGCCGCCGGTACCGCGCAGGCCACGCCGGCCGCCCGCCAGTTCGGGAGGACGGCGGCGGTGAACGCGACCGCGGCCGCCGTGTGCCCGGAGGGGAACGACGAGGAGTCGGGACGGTCGTCCGCCTCGTCGTGCGGGAACCACTCCTTCGGCGGCCGGGACCGGTCGGCCAGTTGCTTGCACACGCCGTTCGACGCCAGCTGCGCCACCGTCATGGCCGCGAGGCCGGCGACCGCGGCGGTACGGCCCCGCCACCCGCCCAGGCACGCCATCGCGACGGCGGCCCCGCACCACAGCTTCGTGCTCTCCGCCGCCTCCTCCACCCCGGACAACACCCTGCCCACACCTGGCGGGACGCGCCGGGCCACCTGCTGCGTCACCACTCGGTCGAGCTCGCTCACACCTGTCAAAAGGTTCATGCGCACCAGGTATCCCGCAACGCCCGAACGTACGCAGTTGTTGATCACTTGAAGCCGACCGCTCCCGTCACATGAAGCCGACTGGCCGAGCCGGCCGGCCGCACGGCCCGGCAGCGATATCCCCTGCCGACCGGGCCCGCCGCTGCTAGCCTGACAGGTATGGCACGAGGTATCTGGTCGCAGAAGGTCCGCTCCGCCCGCTGACGGCGGCGCCTTCTCTCTGCTGAATCCGCGCTCGCCGTCCCGGTTCCCGCCGGGCGGCCTTCTCGCGTTGCCCGGCTCCACTGCGAGCTGCGGAGCACACCTTGTACCCCACCACCCCGGCCCCCGAGGCCGTCTCCACCCTGTCCCCGTCCCCCGAAGCGGGCGGCTCTGCCCACCTCCGTGCCGACGGCGTCACCGTCACCCGCGGATCCCGGCGCGTCCTGCACGACCTGTCGGTCATCGTCTCCGCCCGGTCCCGGATCGCCGTCGTCGGCGAGAACGGCCGCGGCAAGACGACCCTGCTGCACGTCCTCGCCGGGCTGCTCACGCCCGACGAGGGCACCGTGCACCGCAACGGCACCATCGGCCTGGCCCGCCAGGAGCTGTCCGCGCGGGACGGGGAGACCGTCGGCACCCTCACGTCCGAGGCGCTCGCCGCGTCGCTCGCCGCGCTCGGCGCGCTGGACGAGGCGACCCGCGCCCTGGCCGAGGGCGACCCCACCGCCGATGACCGCTACGCCGCCGCGCTCGACGCCGCCACCCGGCTCGACGCGTGGGACGCCGAACGCCGCGTCGACGTCGCCCTCGAAGCCCTCGGCGCCTGCGCCGACCGCGACCGTCCGCTGTCGACGCTGTCGGTCGGGCAGCGCTACCGGGTCCGCCTCGCGTGCCTGCTCGGCGCGCGGCACGATGTCCTGCTGCTGGACGAGCCGACCAATCACCTCGACGCCGGCGGGCTCGCCTTCCTGACCCGCAGGCTGCGCGAGCACGACGGCGGCCTCGCCGTCGTCAGCCACGACCGTGCGCTGCTGCGCGACGTGGCGGACCGCTTCCTCGACCTCGACCCGGCCCGCGACGGAAGGGCGCGCCTGTACGCCGGTGGGTACGACGCCTGGCAGACGGCCCGGCGGCGCGAGCGGGAGCGCTGGGAGCAGGACCACGAGGAGCAGCAGGCCGAGCACCGGCGGCTGCAGGACGCGGTGTCGAAGGCCCGCGACCGGCTCTCCACCGGCTGGCGGCCCGACAAGGGCACCGGCAAGCACCAGCGCCAGTCCCGCGCCCCCGGGGTCGTACAGGCCCTGCACCGGCAGCGGAACGCGCTGGACGCGCACCGGGTCGACGTGCCCGAGCCGCCGTCGGCCCTGCGGTGGCCGGACCTCGGGGTCCGGCCGGGCGCACCGCAGCTGCGGGCGCATGGCGTCGCCGTCGAAGGGCGGCTGGCGGGCCCCGTCGACGTCGCCCTCGACGGCGGCGACCGGCTGCTGGTCACCGGAGCCAACGGAGCCGGGAAGTCCACGCTCCTCGCGGTCCTCGCGGGCGCCCTCGAACCGACGCACGGGTACGTCAGCCGGGCGCGCGAGGCGCGGGTCGTCCGGATCTCCCAGGAGACCGCCGAGCAGGACCCCGGGCTGACCGCCCGTGAGGTGCACGCCCGTCACGTGGGGCACCTCGTGGCCCGCGGGGCGCTGCGCGACGCCGACGCCGTCCCGCTCGGGGCGCTCGGGCTGCTGGACTCCGAGGCGATGCGGACACCGGTCGGGCGGATGTCGCAGGGGCAGCGGCGGCGTCTCGACCTGGCGCTGGCCCTGGCGGGGCGGCCCGGCCTCGTGCTGCTGGACGAGCCGACCAACCACCTGTCGTCCACGCTGGTCGACGAGTTGACCGAGGCGATCCGCGCCACGAGCGCCGCCGTCGTGGTCGCGACGCACGACCGGCAGCTGCTGCGGGACCTCGCGGACTGGCCCCGGCTCCACCTGGCCTGAGGGAGGAAAGGCCCGGCCCCGTCAGGCCAGGTGGCGGGGCAGCGGCCCCACGTCCGCGTGGCGGCCCGGCCGCAGGGCGGCGTGCCGCTGACCGGGGCCCGGGCCGGAGCGTGCCGCCAGGGCGTCGGCGACGGCGCCCGTGGCGAACGCGTAGACGGTCTTGTGCAGCAGGTCCACCACCAGTTCCTTGCGCGGCCAGGTCTGCGGCGGCGCTCCGACCCCCGTGGCGTTCTCCAGGATCTGGTCGTTGGTCAGGCGCACGACGGCGAACTGCGCCGAGGACACCGGCCCGCGCAGCCCGGCGTGCGCCATCACCGACCGCAGTACGCCCAGCAGCGCGCCCTGGCCGTAGTGCATCGCCAGGTTCACCGCCACCGGCTGACGTCCCGGCCGCTCCGCCCTGCCCGTCAGCCGCTCCAGGGTGCGCGCCGGCACATGGGAGTCGGGCCTGCCCGTCAGGCGCTGCTCGGCCTTCTCGCCCAGCGTCATCACCACGACTCCTGCCGTGCCCGCGAGGAGTCCTTGCCACAGCGCACGTTTGATCATGTCCCTACGGGTTCCCCCCTTCGCCCGTCCTCATCGCTCCTCACCCGTATGCGGCGCCGAGCGGGCTTCTCGGGGCCCACGCGGGTACACGTAGCGCACCCGAGCCCCCCCAGGAGATGCAGCCGCGATGAGCAGCAGCCGACCGGTTCCACCCGGCGCCACCGACGCCCACCCCCGACCGGAGCGGTCGCTGGCGGTGTCCGCGCTGATCGGAGTGGCGGTGATGGCCGCCCTCGACGAGATCGTCTTCCACCAGATCCTCCACTGGCACCACTTCTACGACCGGTCCACCCTGGGCATCGGCCTGCTGTCCGACGGGCTGCTGCACACCGGCGAACTCCTCGCCCTGGTCGCCGGGTTCTTCCTCTTCGCGGACCTGCGCCGACGCCGGGCCCTGTCCGTCGCGCACGCCTGGGCCGGGTTCTTCCTCGGGCTCGGCATCTTCCAGCTCTTCGACGGGATCGTCGACCACAAGCTGCTGCGCCTGCACCAGGTCCGCTACGGCGTCGACGTCACCCCCTACGACTGGGCGTGGAACGCCACCGGTCTCGTCCTGCTCCTGGTCGGCGCCGCCCTGGCCGTACGTGCACGCCGCCGCGCGTCACGGGACAGGCCGACGGCGTGACGCAGGCACACACCGGAGCCTGGCCATGGCCCCTCGGGTCCGTCGCCACCGCCGCCCAGCTGACGGTCGTACTGGTCGCGCTGGTCGTGCTCGCCTATCTGACGGCCGCCGCCCGCCTGCGCCGGCGCGGCGACGCCTGGCCGCGTCACCGGGACGCGTCGTTCACCGCCGGCGGTGCCGTCCTCGCCCACGCCGTCGTCGGTACGCCGCCGGGCGGGCCGTTCACCGCCCATGTCGCCCAGCACCTGGCCGTCGCCATGGCCGCCCCGCTGCTGCTGGTTCTGGGCCGCCCGCTCACCCTCGTCCTGCGCACCCTGCCGCCCGGCCGGGTCCGGCGCGGTCTGCTGGCCGTCGCGCACTCCCGGCCCGCCGCGTGGCTGCTGTTCCCGCCGCTGGCCGCCCTGCTGGACATCGGCGGCCTGTGGCTGCTCCACCGCACTCCCCTGCTGGCCGCCACCCACCACCGGCCGCTGCTCGGCGCCGCCGTGCACCTGCACGTCCTGGCGGCCGGGCTGCTGTTCACCTTCGCCGTCTGCCGGCTCGACCCGGTGCGCCGACGGTGGAGCCTCGCCTGGCGCGGCGCCACCCTGCTGGCCGCGGGCTGGGCCCACGCCGTCCTCGCCAAGACCCTCTATGCCGCTCCGCCGCCGGGCACCGGCTTCACGGCCGACGACGTGCACACCGCCGCCCGGCTCATGTACTACGGCGGCGACCTCGTCGAGATCGCCCTCGCCTCGGTGCTCGCCGCCCAGTGGTACGCCGCCGGTGGCCGCGCGCTGCGCCGCCGCGTGCGGCGCGCGCCGGGGAGTGCCGGACAGCACGCTGCCGGGGCCCAGGAAGGGCCCCGGCAGACGAACGGGAGGCCGACTGACGCCCGTGGCGGGCGTACGGTCAGTCGTCGAGCATGATGCGGTACCGCGCGATGTCGTGCCGCATGGTGATCTCCGCCTGGCCCTCGGCCTCGCGGTACTTGCCCGTGCCGCCGGTGACCTTCGAGTAGCCGCCGTGCGGGTGCGGACCGTAGTGGTCGATGGTGTCGCTCAGGCTGATGCCGCCCTTGTCGGTCCGCAGCACCCGGTGGCACAGGGCGACGTACCCGCGGTGGTTCACGTCGACCACGCTGCAGTGCGAGGAGGCGTCGCCGATCTTCTTGCCGGGGTGGCCCTTGCGGTTGGTGTACAGGTGCGAGTGGATGGTCCAGTCGACGCCGACACGCGCGTGCTTGGGCCTGCTGTCCGACTGCTTGACCGCCAGCCAGTCGAGGACCTTCACGTCCTTCTTGTCCTTGGCCTCGGGCTTCGGAGCCGCCTCGGCGGTACCGGCCAGGGCGGTGCCGGCCAGCATCGCGGAAGCGGCGGTGAGCACACCGGCGCGGAGCAGCCGGGTACGGGAACGGGTGCGCGGCAAGGGAACCTCCAAGAGGGGGGCGAGTGGAACGAGCCCACCTCAACTCCGGCGGAGCGCCACGGGCAATGACTTGGCCGCGTGGATCACCCGCCTGGTCGCGCGGTGTCACCCGTCGGCAGGCGGCCGACGCGTGAGTGACCCCGCGCCGCACACCGCCGCGTGCACCGCTGCTGGGTCGGTTGGCCGCCGGGCCGGAACACGTGCTGGATGGCACGCACACCTTCCTGGGCGAGAGAAAGAGTTGCGACCCTACCGGGTCACAACTCCCTTCTCGTCAGAGCGTGCTCATGCGCCGTCAGGGCGTCGTCGTCGACACCACGTACACCATGGGGTGCCGGGCGTTCGCGCGGTCGACGACCACGTCCAGCGTCGGTACCGGGTCCTTCTGCTCGTGGGTCAGGCCCGACCAGGGGCCGGGGCCCGTGAACTCCCAGCCGACGACGTTCTGGTCGCGCTTGCTGATGGTGATGTCCTTCGGCTTCAGCTTGCCGCTGTCCGTCCCGACCTGCTTGAGGAACTTGTCCAGGCCCTCGTTGCTCGTGAGGAACTGGACGTAGAGGCGGCTGGTGCGCCAGTTGTTCGTCTCGTAGTAGGCGACCTCCGCCGAGTACGGCGGGATCGGCACGTCGTACAGGCGGCGCTGCACCTTGGAGGGCCAGCCCTCGGTGAGGCCGGTCGCGGAGTACTTGTCCTCCTTGTCGCGGCCGCTGTTGCGGCTCTGGTTCGCGGAGATCACCAGGTAGCCGGCGGGGATGCCGATGAGGAGCACGATGATCGTCGCCGTCAGCCAGCGGCGGCGGATCATGTGGCGGTGGTCCTCGGTCCGGCCTCCGTCGCGCCCCGGCTCGTGGGCGCCGGGGAGGTCCGGGGGCGTGGGCTGGCGGGGGACGGTCATCTACGGGGTTCCCTGCGAAGTGCGGTCGTCGGTGCGGCGGGCCTCGGCGAAGCGCTCGTAGCGTTCGTGGCGCTCGACGCGACGGCGGTTGGCGCGGCGGAAGCGGCGGGCGACCAGGCGGGCCAGGTCGGCGGCGCCCACCATGCCTGCCTCGGGGCCCAGCTGGGCGCGGGCGATGCGGGCCTCGGGGCGGTAGCCGCGGCCGGTGAGGTGGCGGCGGAAGGCGTCGCGGGCCGGGCCGATCAGGAGGTCGTCGGCGGCGCTGACGCCGCCGCCGATCACGAAGCAGGAGGGGTCGAGCGCGGCGGCGAGGTTGGCGATGCCGACGCCCAGCCACTGGCCGATGTCCTGGAGCAGCTCCACGCACATCGCGTCGCCCTCGCGG
Organism: Streptomyces huasconensis; assembly: GCF_021028635.1. Taxonomy (NCBI): domain Bacteria; kingdom Bacillati; phylum Actinomycetota; class Actinomycetes; order Kitasatosporales; family Streptomycetaceae; genus Streptomyces; species Streptomyces huasconensis. The sequence goes on along the minus strand of NZ_CP086119.1, from coordinate 6,902,042 downwards.
GCCAGCTCGGTGATGAGGGGGCCGGTGATGTCGGGGACGTTGCCCTTGACGCGGTCGATGATGCCGTACGCCACCGGGGAGTCGGCGGCGGCCAGCTCGCGGGCCTCGCGGACCAGCGCGTTGCCGGAGCTGTACTGCTCCCAGCAGCCGCGGTTGCCGCAGGGGCAGCGGTGGCCGCCGGGGACGACCTGCATGTGCCCGAACTCGCCGGCGACGCCGAACTTGCCGCGCTTGACCTGGCCGTCCTCCAGGATCGCGCCGCCGATGCCGGTGCCGAGCGTGATCATGACGAGGTGGTCCTCGCCGCGGCCCGCGCCGAAGCGCCACTCGGCCCAGGCGGCGGTGTTGGCGTCGTTGTCCACCATGACGGGCACGGCGAGGCGGCCGGAGATGCGGTCGCGGAGCGGTTCGTTGCGCCAGGACAGGTGGGGGGCGAACAGGACGCGGTTGCGGTCCGCGTCGACCCAGCCGGCCGCGCCGATGCCGACCGCGTGCACGTCGTGCCGGTCGGAGAGGTCCAGGACCAGCTCGACGATGGTGTCCTCGACGACCCGGGGGCTCTTGGACTTGTCCGGGGTCTCCGTGCGGAGCGTCTCCAGGATGTTGCCGTCGGGGTCGACGACGCCCGCCATCACCTTGGTGCCGCCGATGTCGATGCCGACGGTGTTGACGCGGGGGGCCGTCAGGTGGGATCGGCGTTCGCGCGTGCCCACGGTCCGCAGGACGGTGGCTCGTGCGGAGCCGCGGTGCGCGAGGTCGCGGTAGGTGCTCATTGCGGCGATTCTGCCTCACTCTCGCGGGGGCGCGCACAACGGGATACGGGGTGTGGTCGCCGCGGGGGCGTTGGACGCCCTGTCCCTCCAGCGTGGCGGAGGTCGGCGGTGTCGCCCCCCAGGGGCGCGGGGAACTGCGCGCTCAGCCGACGAACAGCCGCAGACGCGACTGCCGAGAACGCAGCACACGCGTCTGCGACCAGGTCGTGGCTGGGCGCGCAGTTCCCCGCGCCCCTGGCGGGGCGCCCGGACGGAGGGTCGGCCGACGAAAAGGCCGCAGACGCGACTGCCGAGAACGCAGCACACGCGTCTGCGGCCACGTCGTGGCTTGTCGCGCAGTTCCCCGCGCCCCTGGCGGGGCGCTAGGCGCCCCGTCCCTCCAGTTCGTGACGGAGGTCGTCCAGTTCGTTGCCGCCCGCCATTTCTCGGGTCAGTTCGTCGAGGGTGATGTCCTCGCGGGCGTACGAGCCCGACATCACGCCCCGCTTCAGCAGCACGAAGCGGTTGCCGACCAGGTACGCGTGGTGGGGGTTGTGCGTGATCAGGACCACGCCGAGGCCCTGGTCCCGCGCCGCGGCCACGTACTTCAGGACGACGCCCGACTGCTTGACGCCGAGTGCCGCCGTCGGTTCGTCCAGTACCAGCACCTTCGCGCCGAAGTAGACGGCGCGGGCGATCGCCACGCACTGGCGCTCGCCGCCGGAGAGGGTGCCGATGGGCTGGTCCACGTCGCGCAGGTCGATGCCCATGCGCAGCAGCTCCGCCCGCGTCGTCTCGCGCATGAAGTCGACGTCCATGCGCTTGAAGGGGCCGACGCCCTTCGTCGGCTCGGAGCCGAGGAAGAAGTTCCGCCAGACCGGCATCAGCGGGACGACGGCGAGGTCCTGGTAGACGGTGGCGATACCGCGGTCCAGGGCCTCGCGCGGCGAGCCGAGCCGGGTCTCCTCGCCCTCGACCCGGAAGCCGCCCGCGTCGTGCTGGTGCAGCCCCGCGATGATCTTGATGAGGGTGGACTTGCCCGCGCCGTTGTCGCCTAGGACGCAGGAGATCTCGCCCGCGTGGACCTCCAGGGACACGCCTTCGAGGGCGCGGATGTTGCCGTAATACTTGCTGACGTCGTCCAGCTCGACGAGAGGCGTGCGCTCCGTCACGGGCGTCGCGTCGGTCTCTTCCGTCATTTCGTCGCCTCCGCGCGCTTGCGGACCCAGTGGTTGAGCAGGGTGGCCAGGAGCAGCATCACGCCGAGGAAGAACTTGAACCAGTCGGGGTTCCACTCGGCGAAGACGATGCCCTTGCTGACCATGCCGAAGATCAGCGCGCCGACGGCCGCGCCGACCGCGGAGCCGTAGCCGCCGGTGATGAGGCAGCCGCCGATGACGGCCGCGATGATGTAGATCAGTTCGTTGCCGACGCCCTCGCCGGACTGGACCACGTCGTAACTGAACAGCAGGTGCTGCCCGGAGATCCAGGCGCCGAAGGCGACGCCCATGTAGAGGCCGATCTTGGTCGCGGCGACCGGGACGCCGACCGCGCGGGCCGCCTCCTCGCCGCCGCCGACCGCGAAGATCCAGTTGCCGACGCGGGTGCGCAGCAGAATCCAGGTGGCGACCGCGATCAGGGCGAGCCACCAGACGATGGTGATCTTGAAGTCGACGCCGCCGATGGTGATGGTGGAGGCGAAGACGTCCTGGGCGGAGGAGAAGCCCTCCATGTCGGCGATCGACTTGGTGGAGACGGTCTCGCTGATCAGCTTGGTGAAGCCGAGGTTCATGCCGGTCAGCATCAGGAACGTACCGAGCGTGATGATGAAGCTCGGCGGATCGGTGCGGGTGAGCATGACGCCGTTGAAGACGCCGACCGCGAGGGTCGCGACGAGCGAGACGAGGACGCCGACCCAGACGTTCGCCGTCATCTGGTAGCTGAACATCGAGGAGATCAGCGCGGACGTCGTGACCAGGACGCCCGCCGAGAGGTCGAACTCGCCGCCGATCATCAGCAGCGCCACCGGCACCGCCATGATGCCGAGGGTGGAGGCGGCGTACAGCACCGTGGCGAGGCTGGTGGCCTGGAGGAAGCTGTCCGCGACGATCGCGAAGAAGACGAAGACGGCGACGGCGCCGACGACCGAGCCCAGCTCGGGGCGGCCGAGGAGCTTCTTCAGCGGCGAGGTCTTCAGCAGCCGCTCGTCGCCCTCGGCACCCGGTGCCGGTGCGGGCGCTGTGGCGGTCATCGGGTGCCTCGCTTCGCGTAATCCTCGAGCTCGTCGGCCTGGTCCTTGGTGACGATCTGCGGGCCGGTCAGCACGGGCTTGCCGCCGCCGAGCACGTCGGCGTTGTACTTGTACAGCCAGAGCAGGTCGACGGCCTGGTAGCCCTGGAGGTAGGGCTGCTGGTCGACGGCGAAGCCGAGGTCGCCGGATTTCAGGCCCGCGGCGACCTTCTCGTTGAGGTCGAACGTGGCGACCTCGGCCTTGCTGCCCGCGCTGTCCGCGGCCTTGACGGCGGTGTCCGCGAAGGGCGCGCCGAGGGTGACGACGGCGTCGACCGACTTGTCGCTCTGCAGGCGGGCCTCGATGGAGGACTGGACGTCGGGCATGTTGGTGCCGGTCACGTAGAGGTTCTGCATCGTGCCGTCGAAGGTCTTCTTGGCGCCCTCGCAGCGCTGCTCATGGCCGACGTTGCCCTGCTCGTGCAGGATGCACAGCGCCTTCTTCCTGCCGCGCTTGTTCAGCTCTTCGCCGACGGCCTCGCCGGCGATCGTCTCGTCCTGGCCGATGTGGGTGAGCGCGCCGAACTTCTTGGACTCGGCGGAGCCGGAGTTCACCGTGATCACCGGGATGCCGGCCTTCTTCGCTCGGGCCAGGGCGCCCTTCATCGCGTCGGGCTTGGCCAGCGTGACGATGATCCCGTCGACCTTCTTGTCGATGTACGAGTCGACGAGCTGGGCCTGCTGCTGGGCCTCGTCGTCATGGGCGTACAGGAACTTGATGTTGTCCTTGACCGCGGCCTGCTTGGCGCCGCTCTGCACGATGTCCCAGAAGGTGTCGCCATCGCCGGAGTGCGTGACCATGCCGAAGGTCCAGCGCGGCGTGTCCACGGCGGCCCTGCCGCCCGCCGCTGCCGCCTTGCGGGCGTCCTCGGCGCGCTTGCCGCCGGTACTGCTGCATCCGGTCAGTCCCGCGGTCACGCCGAGCACCGCCACCAGCACGGCCCCCACCGCGCGTACCCCTGTCTTCACCCTTGTCACGACGCCGTGCCCTTCTTGGTCTGCTGCTCCGTGCGGCCGGTCCGGATGCCCGGCCCCAGCCGCCCAAGTATCGACCACGCGGATCGCCCGAGCGCGGTTGGGGGAGTTCTAGCGGCGCTGACGCGGCACCGTCAATGACTTTGTCAGAACATTCTGACGACCGTGCCCGGTGGGGCCCCGCGGCGAGGCAGGCTCCTACGGCCGTACGAGGAGCTGGAACTCGAAGGAGTAGCGCGACGCCCGGTAGACGTGCGCACCGAACTCGACCGCGCGTCCCGTGTCGTCGAAGGTCGTGCGCCGCATGGTGAGCAGCGGGGCGCCCGGCGGCTCGGCGAGGCGCTCGGCCTCCTCCTCGGTGGCGGCGCGGGCGCCGACGGACTGCCGCGCGCTGTGCAGGGTCAGGCCGGTGGCGCGCATCAGGCGGTAGAGGCCGGTGGCCTCCAGGCGCCCGGTGTCGAGGTCGAGGAGTCCCGGCGGCAGGTGGTTGGTGAGGTACGCCATGGGCTCACCGTGGGCCAGCCGCAGCCGCTCGACGCGGTGCACCTCGTCGCCCTCGGCCACGCCGAGCGCGGCGGCCACCTCGGCGGAGGCCGGCTCGACGGTGTTGCGCAGGACGCGGGTCTCGGGCCGCTGGCCCGCCGCCTCCAGGTCGTCGTAGAGGCTGCTGAGCTCCAGGGGGCGCTTGACCTGGCTGTGCACGACCTGCGTGCCGACGCCCCGGCGCCGTACGAGCAGGCCCTTGTCGACGAGAGATTGGATGGCCTGGCGGACGGTGGGCCGGGAGAGGCCGAGCCGTCCGGCCAGCTCGATCTCGTTGCCGAGGAGGCTGCCCGGGGTGAGGGCGCCGCGCTCGATCGCCGCCTCCAGCTGCTGGGCGAGCTGGAAGTAGAGCGGGACCGGGCTGCCGCGGTCGACGCCGAGCCGGAGGGTCACGGTGGGGTCGTCGGCCCGACCGTGCTGAGCTGATCTGGCGGCTGGTTTGGACACGGGCCGAGCGTAGTCCGGGGAAATGACGGCGGGAAGTCAGGAAGTTCTGTTGTCCGGACAAGACGCGGACGGCGCGGGCAGCACATGGGCTCGACGCTGACACGCTGCCGTGCGAGATCAGCGCGCACCGCCTCGGTTGGTTCGTTTGTCCTGACAAAGGATTGACAGGGCGGGCGGCTATGAGGAGGGTGGCCCCATGCGCATCGGACTGATCGGAACGGGCCGTATCGGCACCTTTCACTCGGCGGCCCTGAGCCGTCACCCCGACGTGACGTCACTCGTCGTCGCCGACGCGGACCCGGTGCGGGCGGCCGATCTCGCCGCGCGGACCGGAGTGGTGCCCGCGCCCTCGGTGGACGACGTCTTCACCATCGGGGTGGACGCGGTGGTGATCACGGCGGCGACCGCGGCCCATGCCGAGCTGATCGGCCGGGCGGCGCGGGCCGGGCTCCCGGTGTTCTGCGAGAAGCCCATCGCGCTCGACCTGCCGGGGACCCTGGCCGCGCTCGCCGAGGTCGAGGCCGCGGGCACGGTGCTCCAGCTCGGCTTCCAGCGGCGCTTCGACGCGGGGTACGTGACGGCGCGCGAGGCGGTGCGGGCGGGCCGGCTCGGGCGGCTGCACACCGTGCGCGCGATCACCTCGGACCCGGCGCCGCCCCCGCCCGCGTACCTGCCGCTGTCCGGCGGCCTCTACCGCGACTGCCTGGTCCACGACTTCGACGTGCTGCGCTGGGTGACGGGGCGCGAGGTGACCCAGGTGTACGCGACCGGCTCCGACGCGGGCCCCGCGATGTTCCGCGAGGCGGGCGACGTGGGCACGGCGGCGGCGCTCCTCACCCTCGACGACGGCACGCTCGCCACGGCGACGGCGACCCGGCTCAACGGCGCGGGCTACGACGTACGCATGGAACTCGCCGGTGAGCTGGACCAGTTGGCGGTCGGCCTGGACGACCGCACGCCCCTCACCTCCGCGGAACCGGCGGGCCCGCCCGCGCCGGGCAATCCGTGGCCCGGCTTCCTTGAGCGCTTCGCCGCCGCGTACGAGGCGGAGCTGGCCGCCTTCGTCGCGGTCGTACGCGGGGAGCGGGCGAACCCCTGCGACGGCCGCGAGGCGCTGCACGCGCTGCGGATCGCGGAGGCGTGCGAATTGTCGCGGCGGGAGCGGCGGCCGGTGCCGATGGCGGAGATCGCCACAAGTTGAGAAGCGTTGAGGAGGCTTGAGGAGCCGCGCCCGGCCCTCACGCCGTGGAGAGCACGGTCCCCTGGGCGATGGCGCACAGCGTCCGGCCGTCCTCTTCGCTCACGCCCGCCTCATCCGTCACGCTGAACAGCTCGCAGCGGACCACCGCCTGGCGTCGGCCCGTGTGCACGACGACGGCGTGGGCGACCAGCCTGGCGCCGGTCGCGGGACGTACGTACTGGATGGAGAAGCCGGAGGTCAGCACGGCGGGGCCGAGAGTGGTGCCCGCGGCGAACGTGATGCTGTTGTCGGCGGCGTAGGCGAGGACTCCGCCGTGCAGGAAGCCGTTCTGCTGCCGCAGTTCCTCGCGGGCGCCGATCTCCAGGGTGGCCGCGCCCTCGCCGAACCGCGTGATGCGCGCCCGCACGAGCCTGCTGAACGGCTGGGCGTCGAGGACCTTCTGGGCCATGGCGAGGTCGATGGGCTCGGGCGGCGTCTCCGTCATGCACGACTATTACCACCGTCCGGGGCCGCCCGGCGAGCGGGGGACGGCGCGGGCGCACCCTCAGCCGTCCTCGTCCAGCAGCCCCGCGTCGTGCGTCAACAGCGCGATCTGCACCCGGTTGTTGAGGTCCAGCTTCGTGAGGATGCGGGAGACATGGGCCTTGACCGTCGCGACGCTCAGGAACAGCTGGGCCGCGATGTCCGCGTTCGAGCCGCCTCGGCCCACCGCCACGGCGACCTCCCGCTCACGCTCACCGAGCGCGTCGAGCCGCGCCAACGCCCGCTTCCTGCGCTCCAGTTGCGGGTCGGCTCCGGTCACCTGCGCGATCAGCTGGCGGGCGACCGTCGGGGAGAGGACCGGTTCGCCCGCGGCGACCGCGCGGACCGCCGCGACGATCTGGGCGGGCGCCGTGTCCTTCAGGACGAAACCGGCGGCGCCCGCCCGCAGGGCCCGCAGGACCTGTTCGTCGGCGTGGAAGGTGGTCAGGACGATCACCTCGGGGGCGTCGGGGCGCTTGCGCAGCGCCTCCGTGGCGGCGAGGCCGTCCATCGTGGGCATGCGGATGTCCATCAGGACGACGTCCGGGCGGACTTCGCCGACCAGCGGGGCGACCTCGGTGCCGTCGCCCGCCTCGCCGACGATCTCGATGTCGTCCGCGCCGCCGAGCATGAAGGAGAGCCCGGCGCGCACCAGCGGGTCGTCGTCGACGAGGAGCAGCCTGATCGGTTTCATGACGCCCACGGTAGCCAGGCCTCCAGGTGGAATCCGCCGCCGGGCAGGGGGTGGTGACCGAGCCTGCCGCCCGCGAGCGAGGCGCGTTCGGCGAGGCCGATGAGGCCCTGCCCGGAGCCGGGGACCCGCGGCACGTCGCCGGGCGGCGCCGGGTTGCGCACGGTCAGCGTCAGGCCCTCGCCGGGCGCGCCCGTGACGGTGACGGTGGCCTCGGCGCCGGGGGCGTGTTTGCGGGCGTTGGTCAGGGCTTCCTGTGCGATGCGGTACGCGGTGCGGCCGAGGGCGGCGGGCACGGACCCGGGGTCCGGGACGCGGCTGTCGAGGACGACCTTCATGCCCGCCTCGCGGCACTCGGAGACCAGGGCGTCCAGGGCGGCGAGCGTGGGCTGCGGGCGGCCCGGGGTCTCCGTGTCGCCGCCGCGCAGGACGCCGATCACCTGGCGCAGGTCCTGGAGGGCCTCGTGGGCGCTCTCCCGGATGACGCCCGCCGCGCGGACGATCTCGGGGCGGGGTGCGTCGGGGCGGAACTCCAGGGCGCCCGCGTGGACGCTGAGCAGGGTGAGGCGGTGCGCGAGGACGTCGTGCATCTCGCGGGCGATCTCCTCGCGGGCGAGCCGCTGGGCCTGCTCGGCGCGGAGGACCGCCTCGTTCTCGGCGCGCAGCGCCCGGTCGTGCAGGCTGAGCAGGAGCTGGCGGCGGGAGCGCACGAACATGCCCCAGCCGATGACCGTCAGGCTGACCAGCACCCCGAAGACGATCGACACCCCGTACGACGCGTCGGCGTCCGGGCGCAGCCGGTACGCGAAGGGGATCACCGCGATCGAGGCGGCGCCGATCCACGCGACGTAGCGGAAGGGCCGGTGCACGGCGAGGGTGAAGAGGGCGACGGCCGCCGCGCCGCCCGCGGTGTCGGAGGCCAGGCCGACCGGCACCATCGCGATGGCGAGGCCGACCGGCCAGCGCCGGCGCAGCCAGACCGCGGCGCAGGCGAACGCTCCGACGACCTGGTCGAAGTCCGCGAGGCCCTGGGAGACGTGCGGGTTGGAGCTGATGGCGTCGGCGCCCATCATGCCGAGGAGGACGGCCGCGCCGAAGCAGGTGAAGTCGGCGAACCAGTCGCGCACGGTCCGCCGCGTCCCGCGCCCCGCTCTGCTCGGGTCGAACTCCTGGGCGACGGCGGACGGCAGCGCCCAGGGTCTCCTGGGGTGCCGCGTGGACTCAGTACTGCTCATGACCGCTCGTGACCGCTCATGGTCGACAAATCTACGCACCGGCAGCGGCCGAGGAGGGCCGTAGGCGGCCCCGGCGAGCGATCGTGCACCAAAGTCGCGCGGGCCCCGACTTTCGGACCGATCCGCCGGGCAGATCCTCGCCCCGCGGCGGATGTGCGCGGGGAAGGCGTGGGGCGAGGATCTGGGTCATGAAGCGGCTTCTGGAATGTCTCGGTTTCCTCTTGCTGGTCCAGGGCGCCGGTGGTGCGGTCCACGACCTCACCGACGAGCGGTACGGCTGGGGCCTGCTGCGGCGCTTCGGCTTCCTGGAGAGTTACGAGCTGTACGCGAGCATCGCCATGATCGTGCTGGCGGTCGCGCTGTTCGCCGCGGCGGAGAGCGGCCGCAGGACCGGCTGAGCACGCGCCGCACCGCCGCGCTGCCGCATCGGACCTCAGCAGCCGTAGTCGACCAGGTCGAACGAGGCGTAGTGGTCGGCGGTGTAGTAGTCCTCCCGGCTCTTCTCCCCGGTGACGATGCGGCGGGCGCCGCGGTCGTCGGAGCCCGGCGTGACCACGGTGTACTCGTGGTAGTAACCGGAGCTCTGCCGCGGCAGCTCGCCCTCCCGGTTCTGGAAGACGGTGCCGTCCTGCGGGTACGGGTAGGGGCCGCCCGCCTCGATCAGCTTCAGGGTGTCGTGCGCCTGCGGGGGCAGCGCGGAGTAACAGATGTCGCCGACGGCGGCGGAGTACGCCGACGCCGACACGACGGGAGCGGTGGGGGCCGCGCTCGCGGCGGCCGTGACGGGGCCGCCGGCGAAGAGGGCGGCGGCGAGAGCGGTGACGGCGAGCATTCGTGGGGGGATTCGCATGGGATCAGTGTGACGCGCGTAGAGGTTGGCGTGTCAACGACAAGGCCGCTGAATTCTCCGGGAGTTAACTTTTTCCACCCGGCAGTTCACGCAGCGCGCCGCGCCCCCAGCTCGTCCCGGCGAGCACCAACGCCCCGCCCAACAGCCCCACCGTGCCCAGCCGTTCACCGCCGAGCGCGATGCCGGCCGCCGCGGCCCACAGCGGTTCCGTGCCGAGCAGCAGGCTGACCCGGGAGGGCGAGGTCCTGCGTACCGCCCACATCTGCACGAAGAAGGCGAAGAGCGTGCAGAAGACGGAGAGGAAGAGCAGCCCGGCCCACTCCCGCGCACCGAAGTCCACGGCGACGGACCACGGCGAACGTCCCGTGCCCAGAGCCGCGAGCACGGCGAACATCCCCAGAGCGGTACCGAGTTGCACGGTGGTGAGGGAGAGCGAGTCCGCGTCGCGCACCGCCTTGACGCGGGACATGGCCAGGACGTGGACCGTGCGGGCGAGGGCCGCGAGGAGGATCAGCAGGTCACCGGCCGAGGGCCGGGTGAAGCCGCCGCCCTGCGTCAGCAGGACCACGCCGAGCACGGAGAGCCCGGCCGCCGCGAGGAACGCGCGCGGCGGCCGGGTTCGCCGCACGGCGGCCTCCGCGAGCGGCGTGAAGATCATGGTGAGGCTGATGATGAGGCCCGCGTTGGTCGCCGAGGTGTGGACGACCCCGTACGTCTCCAGGAGGAAGATGACGCCGAGGATCAGCCCGAGGACCCCGGCGCCCCGCCACTGGGCGCCGGTCAGCGCGCGGAGTGAGCGCCATCCCGCCACCATGAGCGCGGGCAGCACCACGGCGAACCGCAGCACGAGCACGGCGACGACGGTGTGGGTGGTCGTGATGCCCTTGGCGGCGAGATAACTGGCGCCCCACACCACGGCGACGAGCAGGACGGGCAGATCGGTGCGCCAGGCGCTGCGCGGGGCGGGCGTGGCGGGGGCGGCGAGCGTCGACACGGGGCGCGGTCTCCAACGGGTGCGGCGATGTGGAGACTTCGGCGGCTCTCACGCGGAGCACACACCGTATCGGCCGAATATCGCGAGGTGAAGGCATGGCGATGACGTCTCACGCGAGGCGCGACCATGACGCCGCAGGTCTAGTAAGTGCCGTACTCCGGTCGCCCCGCGCGCTCGTACGTGCTGATGACGACGCCCGTGGAGGTCGTACGCGACTGCGTCAGCCGGAAGGCGGTGGGCGGGGCGCCCTCCGCGAAGAGCCGCTTGCCGGTGCCGAGGACGACGGGGAACGTCAGCAGGTGCAGGGTGTCGATCAGGTCGTGTCCCATCAGGGACCGCGCGAGACCGCCGCTGCCGTGCATCTGGAGCTCGCGCCCCGGCTGCTCCTTGAGCGCGGTGACGTCCTTGACCAGGTCCTCGCGGCCGATGATCCGGGAGTTCTGCCAGTCGGCGTCGGTCAGGGTGGTGCTCGCGACGTACTTCGGCAGGTCGTTGAGCTTGGTGGCCACGAGATTGTCGGGGTCGTGCACCGCGGGCCAGTACCCGGCGAAGATCTCGTACGTGCCGCGCCCGAGCAGGAACGCGTCGGCCTGCGCGAAGACCTGGTCGATGAAGGCGCCGAAGTCGTCGTCGCCGTAGGGCACCGACCAGCCGCCGTGTTCGAAGCCGCCGCCGCGGTCCTCGTCGGGGCCGCCGGGGGCCTGGAAGACCCCGTCGAGGGTGAGGAACTGGGTGAATGTGATCTTCATGGCGAAGGCCTCTCCTCGGTGACACGGTCCACCGGTCAACACGGCCAACCGGTCAGCACGGTCTTGTCACCTACTCAGACCGTGCCACCGACCGGAAGTCATCGCCGCTCGGCCAGCGGCAGATGCGCGTCCGTTTCCCGCCAGCCCTCGACCGCGCCGACGCCTTTCATTGAACCCGCAAGCACTTATTCGCCCTACGGAACGAGGCACAGACATGTCTTCTCTCACCGGCCGGACGGCCCTGGTCACCGGCGGCAGCCGTGGCATGGGCGCGGCGATCGCGCTGCGCCTGGCTCGGGAGGGCGCGGACGTGGCGGTCACGTACGTGCACCGCGAGGCGGCGGCCCTGGAGGTCGTCACGAAGATCGAGGCCATGGGGAGGCGCGGCTTCGCCCTGCGGGCGGACGCGGCCGATGCCGGGGACGCCGCGGGCGCCGTGGAGCGCGCGGCGGACGACCTGGGCGGGCTGGACATCCTGGTGAACAACGCGGGCATCGGAGTTCTCGGGCCCCTCGGCGACCTCCTGCTCGCCGACATCGACCGGCTCCTGGCCATCAACGTACGCGGGGTCTTCCTGGCCTCGCAGGCCGCCGCGGGACGGCTCCGCGACGGCGGCCGGATCATCACCATCGGCAGCTGCATCGCCCAGCGGGTCCCGGGCCCCGGCGGCACGCTCTACGCGACGAGCAAGGCCGCGCTGATCGGCCTCAACAAGGCGCTGGCACGGGAGCTCGGCGGGCGCCGGATCACGGCGAACCTGGTCCAGCCGGGCCCCGTCGACACCGACATGAACCCGGCGGACGGCCCCTACGCGGAGGGGCAGAGCGTGCTGACCGCGCTCGGCCGGTTCGGTTCCCCCGATGAGGTGGCGTCCCTCGTGGCCTATCTGGCCGGGGACGACGCCGCGTACATCACGGGCACCGAGCTGTCGGTGGACGGCGGCCACGCCGCCTGACACCCGGGGTCACGCACTCACGGGACCGCCACCCACGTCGCCGTCAGGTCGGCGCAGCGGACCGTGATCATGGCGTCCGTCAGTTCGGTACGGTGCACGACGCCGTCCTCGTGCGGGAGGGTCTCGTCGAGCAGCACCGTGATGGCCTCCATCCAGTCGATCGACGCTTCGTAGTCGACGGAGAAGTGCGTGACGCCCGTGTACTCGATCCGCAGTCCGGCGGAGTGCTTCCACCGGTTGGGGCGATAGGTGACCGACGCGGTGCCTGCCCTGCCCATGGTCGTCGTGGGCAGGGCGATGTCGGCGAGCTCCAGGTCCTTGACGCACCGCTCGCTCGTGTAGTCGTAGTGCCCGGCCTCGGACGCGAAGGCGCGGGCCCCCTCGGGAAGCGCGTCCCGGAATTCGGGAAGGGCGGCCACATAGGCACGCGCGTCGGTCCGGAACCCGTGGAGCTCCGGGTCCCAGTCGACCTTCACGTACTTCATCCGCACGATCCTTTCAGGCGGGGCCGCTTCCATTTGTCGCCGGAGATGTCCTCGGTTCCGCGAGGGCCGATGCGACCGGTTCTGCGCATGAACTTTACTGCCTCGCCCTTGAGGCGGTTTTCCACGCTGCGCGGGACCTGTACATCGGAATCAAGGCGGTGTTTGTCGAACCAGCCGTTGCTTCCGTACAGGCCGACCTCCCGGCCGTTCTTGTCGTAGACATGCATTTCGAAGTCTGTGGCATGCCCGATGTCGAAGGTGTCCATCCGGCCCCGGTAGCCCTCGCTGAGATTGATCGGGTCCTTGGGGCCCCGGCGGGCGAGGCCGAGAGGGTCCTGCCAGGTCAGCGGGTTCGGCACATAGGCGTGGTGGTTGGGTGCCGGCTCCAGGCCGAGGGGGTCGGCGGAGGCGTACCGGGCCGTCTCGGGGTCGTAGTGGCGTGCGTAGTTGTAGTGCAGTCCGGATTCCGGGTCGTGATACTGGCCGGGAAAGCGCAGGGGGCAGTCGGCAGTGGCGGCGTACGCGTCGGCTTCCGGGTGCGGAACGGCCACGCCCCATACGGTGGTGTGCGTCTGCCACGCGATGTCACCGCCGGTGGAGACGAGTTCGGTGGGAGTTCCCACCAGGTCGGTGACGATGGCGTGGAAACGCACGTCGTAGTCGGCCTGAGCGCGCTCGGTCTGGGCCAGGGGGCGGTGGGATTCCGGCTCGTAGTCCCACGTCGTCACCACGCCGTCCGTGACCTGTTCCACGAGCAGACTGCCGTCCCAGGTGAAGGTGGTCTGCCGCGCGAGCGTGCCGTCGGCGGCCTGCAGCTGTTTGGCGATACGGCGGCCCAGGGGGTCGTACCGGTAGTGCCAGGTCTCGCCGTCCGGTGTGGTCACCCGGGTGAGCCGGTCCTCGGCGTCCCAGGAGTACGTCCACACCCGCCGCTGCCCGTTCAGCAGGCGGCGGCTGCGACGGACGAGACGCCCCTGGGCGTCGTACTCGTGGTGGCCGTTCCCCGTCCGGTGCACGAGGGTGCCGGTCGCCGTCCACCCGTCGGGATGGCCGGACGAGCCGGTCACGTGGGCCTGGCTGAGGTTGCCCGCGCTGTCATAGGCGTAGCGTTCGGTCCGGCCGGCACCGTCGGCACCTGTGACCCGCCCGGCGGCGTCGAGGCTGAAGCGCCGGCTGTGCGCGGCCGGCCCGCGGATCTCCGTGAGGTGCCCGTCGGGCCGGTAGGCGTACGAGCGGTGGCACAGGACACGGCCGCCGGCATCGGTACGTGCGCTGATCGTCTGGTCGGCCAGCCGGCCGACGGCGTCCCAGCCCTGAGCGAGGGCGACGCCGTCGCCGAAGCTCCTGCGTATCTCGTGACCGGCGGCATCGTGCCGGAACTCCATGCGCGTACCGGCCATGACCAGTGACAGCGGCCGGTCGGCCGCGTCGTACTGCCAACTGGACACCGTTCCGGACGGGGTACTGCGGGTCGTCCGGCGGCCTGCGGCGTCGTAGACGAACGAGGTCACCCGTCCGTTGATGCTCTCCCGCACGACCTGGCCCTGCGCGTCGTAGGCGAGTTCGACCTCCGCGTCCCTGTTGGCGGCGCGGACGAGACGGCCGTAGGCGTCGTAGGTGTACGAGGTGGTGTCGTCGGCGGAGCGCGCCAGCGAGACCTGGCCGAAGACATCCCGCTCGTAGCGGACGGTCTCGCCCGCCCCGTTGGTACGGGAGGTGAGCCGGCCCGCGGCATCGTGGGTGTAGGTGAGTTCCCGCCCGTTGAAATCGGTCTCGGCGACCAGCCGTCCCGCGGCGTCGAACGTGTGACTCCAGTGCAGCTGCTGCGGGTTGACCACGGCGGTCAGCTGGAGCTCGGTGTCGTACGTGAAGGTGTGGACCGTGCCGTCCGGGTCCCGTCGGCTCGTCGGCAGGGCGAAGTGCGTGTACGTGTGACACGTGGTGTGCCCGGCGGGGTCGACGTGCCGCAGGACGTTGCCCTCGCCGTCGTACTCCCAGCCCTCGACCGCGCCGTTCGCCGATTCGCGCCGCGCGAGCAGGCCCTCGACCGTCCAGGTGAGGCGGGTGACCGCGCCCGACGGATCGGTGACGGCGACGATGCGTCCGAAGGCGTCCCGGCTGACCCGGGTCCGCTGTCCGAGCGGGTCGATGATCTCCAGTGTCAGTCCGGCCGCGTCGCACACGGCGTGCTGGACCCTGCCGAGCGGGTCGGTCACGGAGACGGGGCGTCCCGCTCCGTCGTAGCCGAAGTGGGTCTCGGCGCCCGCCGGGTCGACCGTCTTCAGCCGGTTGCCGCGGCCGTCGTAGGCGTGGGACCAGACCAGGCCGTCCTGGTCGGTGATGACCACCGGCTGGTTCAGTTCGTTGAAGACGGCGGTGGTGACGTTGCCGTCGGGCTGCTCGACCCTGACCATGTTGCCCGCGTCGTCGTAGCTGTACCGGGTGGTGTGGCCGAGCGGGTCGGTCCGCGACAGGAGTTGGTCCCGGCTGTTCCACGTGGTGCGCGTGGTGTTCCCCAACGGGTCGGTCACCGAGACGAGTTGCAGCCGCTCGTTGTACTCGTAGCGGGTGGTGTGGCCGAGCGAGTCGGTGTAGCGGGTGGTACGGAGGTCGGGGTCGTAGCCGATGGTGCAGTCGAGGAAGCCTTCGGCGCCCTCGCCGCGGACGCAGCGGTCCTCCTCGTCGTAGGTGAAGCGGTACCAGTGGTCGTTGCGGTCGGTCCAGGAGGTGACGCGGCCGCGCTCGTCGTAGGTGAGCCGGTACGGCAGCCCGGAGGAGTCGCGGACCTCGCTCAGGTTGCCGTCGGCGTCGTAGCGGTAGGTCAGCAGGCTCGTGCCGGCGGGGCCGACCTCGGGGTCGCGCAGCCTCAGCCCGGTCACCCGGCCGCCCTCGGTGTCGATGTCGATGTGGTAGCCGCCCGAGTGGCGTACGGCGACCGGGGTGCCGTCGGCGGCGCGGTCGATGTCGATGCGGTGGCCGTTGCGGTCGGTGACCGCCGCGAGCGGGAGGGTGAACGCCTCGTCGGCGGCCGCGGCGCGACCGGTCGGCGCGAAGTGGCGGGTGTGGCCGGTGTCGGGGTCGGTGATGCGGATGGGCGCCCCGGGCGCACCGTCCCAGTCCAGAGGCCGGCGGGGGCCCGCCACCGGCAGGACGGAGGCACCGGGTGCGGGCACCGGGTAGATGAGGATCATGCCGTCCTCGGTGGCGAACAGGGCGCCCTCGTGGTCGAGTTCGAGGCGTTCGTCGAGCGTGGAGGCCCAGGACGGGCCGAAGCAGCGGCCGTACTCGTAGGTCGAGAGATGGGTGCGGCGCAGGACCAGCGGCAGCAGGCCCGGCAGTTCCACGTCCGTCTTCTCCATGATCATTTCCCCGGAGACCATGTCGACGGGGTCGCCGTTCTTGCAGCGGCCCTTGGCGGGCTTGCTGGTGGCCAGGTCGTCCCCGCCGCGCCGCAGGCCGTTCTTCAGGCCCTTGCTCATGCCCTTGAGGCCCTTCATCCCCTTGGCCAGTTTGGCGGCGGTGGTCAGCCCCTTGGCGCCGGGAACGCAGTCGAGGGCGGCGAACGCCACGTCCATCAGGCCTGCTTGGCCTTTTCGGTATTTGTTGAGGGTGTCGGCCAGGACGATGGCGCCGGCGACGATGACGATGGCGGCGAGGATCGGTCCGCCGATGATGATGGCGATGATGCCGACGACGGCGACGACGACCTTGCAGATCTCGACGATGGTGTCCCAGTTGTCGGAGACCCAGTCGCCTATCTCCTCCCACCACTTGCGGTTCCTGATGCCCGCGTCCGAGGCCTCGTCGATCTTCCGCTTCGCGGTGCCCGCGGCCTCTTCCCGCATCTTGCGGGCATCGGCGGCCATCTTCTTGGCCGCCTCCAGCGCGCTCTTGGCGGCGTCGACGTCACCCTGCGCGGACTTCTGGGCCTTCTCCGCGGAGGCGGCGTTACGGGTGGCGGCGCGGACCTTGTCCTCGTCCGGCTTGGGCACGTCCTTGCCCTTGGAGCCGCCGTCCTTGTACTTGTCGGCCTCCTTGCCCGCCTTCTCCACCCAGGAATCGGCGGAGGAGAGCCGGGACTTGGCGCTGCTCAGGTCCGCCTGCGCCTCGCGGCCCTTGACCAGGGCCTTGTCGGCCAGGGCCTGGGCGCGCTCCAGCTCCGGCCAGTACGCGGCCAGGGCGTCGCCGGCCATCCCGTAGGACTTCTTCAGCTTCTTCAGCTTCTCCGGCGCCTTCTCGAACTTCTCCGTGAAAGCGTCGGCCGTCTTCCCCGCCCACCGCAGGATCGCGTCCTCGCCCGCCATCCCCTTGATGTCCCGCAGCACCTTGCCGACGTCATCGGAGAAGTCATGCAGATCCTTGGCGAGCTTGCGCACCCGGTGCGGATCACCCGGCGTCGGATCCTTGTCCAGATCCAGGACATGCCAATCCTTCGGCCGATGGCCCGCCATGCCGCAACCCCCGTATACGTACTTCACCAGCAGCTTTGCGCACGCAGGAATGTACAAGGGCGGAAGTACCGACGGAAAGTCCAGGAGATGGGTGCGGGGCGCACCGGGGCTGTCCACCCGGTGCGCCCCACGTTCAGCGGGGGCGGATCAGCCGCCCAGCTCCTGGTGGCGGGCCGCCAGCTTGGCGGCGCCGTCCTCGGTCAGCGAACCGAACAGGCGCAGGCGGGAGATGCCGCCGTCCGGGAAGATGTCGACGCGTACGTGCGTGCCGACGACCGGGGTGTCCAGGACGAAGCGGTGGTTGGTGTCGGGCTGCAGCCGGGTGCGGGGCAGCGCCTCGGCCCACTCGCCGTTCTCGCCGTCGCGCACCGAGAGCGAGGCCCAGCCGGCCGAGTTGCCCTTGAGGTAGGCGGTGTCGATCTCGACGGCGCGGATCTCGGACTGCTGGACGAGCCGGTAGCGGATCCAGTCGTTGCCGGTGTCGCGGCGGCGGCGGGTCTCCCAGCCGTCGTCCATCTTGCGGGAGCGGCCCGGCTGGATGGTGTTGGTGGCCGGGGAGTAGAAGCGGTCGGAGGCGTCCTCGACCTGGCCGCCGTTCTCCAGGGCGACGACGTCGAAGGTGCCGAGCGCGGCGAGCCACTTCGGGTCGGCGGCGACCTCGCCGTACACGCGCAGGCGGGCTATGCCGCCGTCCGGGTGCTGGTTGACGCGCAGGTGCGTGAAGCGCTGCTCGACGTCGACGGCGAAGCCGTTGGCGGCGTGCCCGCCGACGGGCGTGCGCGGGACGAGGGTCGTCCACTTCACGTCGTCGCCGCTCAGCTCCTCGGGCGTCGGCGAGCCCTCGACGCTGGTGCCCTCCACGGAGACGGCCTGGGGGTAGTTGCCGCGGAAGTGGGCGGTGTCGACGACGATGCCGCGGATGACGCCGGGGGCGCCGAGCCGCACGAGGGCCCAGTCGTGGTCGGCCTCGGTGGGCCAGGGGTGTTCGCCCGAGACGCCGCGCCTGCGGCGGGTCTCCCAGCCGTCCATGACCTTGCCCTTGTGCCCGAAGTGCTCGGGGTCGAAGACGGCCGGGTGCGGGAGCAGCAGGTTCTCGCGCATCGCGAAGAACTCGTCGTTGGCGGCGATCACCCCGGCGCCGAGCTGCCGGTCGGCGAGGTTGGCGTACTGGGTGAAGGGGAAGTCGGCCGTGCGGTAGTCGGCGTAGGGCTCGCCGCCGCCGTAGGGGCTCGCGTCGCCGGTGAAGGAAGGTATCGCCACTGGTTCAGTTGTTCCTTTCCAGAAGTCGGCCCGCGGGTTCGGTGAACTCGCCGCCGTGCAGGATGCGTTCGCCGCGCAGCCAGGTGGACTTCACGACGCCGCTGAGGGTCTTGCCCGCGTACGCCGTGACCCGGTTCCTGTGGTGCAGCTCCGCGGGGTCCACGGTGAAGGTCTCGTCGGGCGCGAGGACCGTGAAGTCGGCGTCGCGGCCGGCCTCGATGGCGCCCTTCCGGTCGAGGCCGACCAGCTCCGCGGTGCGCGTGGACATCCAGCGCACCACGTCGTCCAGGGTGTGCCCGCGCTTGCGTGCCTCGGTCCATACGGCGGGCAGGCTCAGCTGGAGCCCGGAGATGCCGCCCCAGGCGGTCGCGAAGTCGTCCGTCTTGAGGTCGGCGGTGGACGGGGAGTGGTCCGTGACGACGCAGTCGATGGTGCCGTCGGCCAGCGCACCCCACAGGAGGTCCTGGTTGCCGGCCTCGCGGATGGGCGGGCAGCACTTGAACTCGCTGGCGCCGTCGGGGACCTCCTCGGCGGTCAGGGTCAGGTAGTGCGGGCAGGTCTCCACCGTCAGCCGGACGCCTTCGCGCCTGGCGGCGGCGATCAGCGGGATGGCGTCCGAGGAGGACAGGTGGAGGACGTGCACGCGGGCGCCGATGCGCTTGGCCAGGGCGATGAGCTTCTCGATCGCGGTGTCCTCCGAGACGCGGGGCCGGGTCGCCAGGTAGTCCGCGTACTTGGGGCCGCTGGTGTGCGGGGCGGCGTCCAGCTCGTGCGGGTCCTCGGCGTGCACGATCAGGAGGCCGCCGAATCCGGCGATCTCGGCCATGGAGGTGGCGAGCTGGTCCTGGTTCAGCTCGGGGAACTCCTCGACGCCGGAGGGCGAGAGGAAGCACTTGAAGCCGTAGACACCGGCGTCGTGCAGGGGCTTGAGGTCCGCGACGTTGTCGGGCAGGGCGCCGCCCCAGAAGCCGACGTCGATGTGCGCCTTGCTGCGGGCGACGTCCTGCTTGGTGCGCAGGTTGTCCACCGTCGTCGTCGGGGGCAGGGAGTTGAGCGGCATGTCGATGAGGGTGGTGATGCCACCGGCCGCCGCGGCGCGGGTGGCGGTCCAGAAGCCCTCCCACTCGGTGCGGCCCGGGTCGTTCACGTGGACGTGGGTGTCGACGAGGCCGGGGAGCAGGACGTCGTCGCCGAAGTCCTCAAGACGTGCGCCGTGCGGCACCGCGGCGTCGTGCGCGGCGACGGCCACGATCTTCCCGCCGGAGACGGCGACGGAGGCGGCGCGCGTCCCTTCCGGGGTGACGACGCGGGTGGAGCGCAGCACCAGCTCCACACCCGCGGCAACGCTCGTGTCCACGTCCACGTCCTTCTCGGACACCCGTGTCCCCTCTCTTCTGTTCCGCTACACAGACCTTTTGTTTCCGCTTAACGGAATTCAACGTTCTGTTGAAGGAGTTTTCACGCTCGCCCGCGCGGCGTCAAGAGTTGACTTCGGCAGCCGGTGCCCATCCGAGGTCACCGAAGCGCCGCCAGAGACCCACACTGGACGTTTCCACAGAGTGGAATTAGAATTCCGCCAATCAGAACGTAGCTATCCACAACCACACCACCGTGGGCCACCGGACAAGCCCGCGAAGACACGGACAAAGCCCCCCTGACCGGCTATGACGCCCCCACGCGCGAAACCCCTCGGCAGGAACCGCCCGGTAGGCTGCTTCCTTGCCCGCCAGCACCGAAAGGAACGCGCCGTGCCGACGTCAAGCGCCAACGACGCCCCTGCTGAAGTCGCCGTCTCGAAGCCCCCCGCCGCGAGCGGTGGCGTCCAGTCACTTGAGCGCGCCTTCGATCTGCTCGAACGGATGGCGGACGCGGGTGGCGAGGTCGGCCTGAGCGAACTCTCCGCCAGCAGCGGCCTGCCCCTTCCTACGATCCACCGCCTGATGCGCACGCTCGTCGCCTGCGGGTACGTGCGCCAGCAGGCCAACCGCCGCTACTCGCTCGGCCCGCGCCTGATCCGGCTCGGCGAGTCGGCCTCGCGGCTGCTCGGCACGTGGGCGCGGCCGTATCTGGCCCGGCTCGTCGAGGAGACCGGCGAGACGGCCAACATGGCGCTGCTCGACGGCGACGAGATCGTGTACGTCGCGCAGGTGCCGTCCAAGCACTCCATGCGGATGTTCACCGAGGTCGGCCGGCGGGTCCTGCCGCACTCCACGGGCGTCGGCAAGGCGCTGCTGGCCCACACGCCGCCTGAGGAGGTGCGGGCGCTGCTGGCCCGTACGGGGATGCCGGCGGCCACGGAGAAGACGATCACGACGCCGGAAGGGTTCCTCGACGCGCTGGAGGAGGTCCGCCGGGCGGGGTACGCAGTGGACGACAACGAGCAGGAGATCGGCGTACGGTGCCTTGCCGTGCCGGTGCCGAACTCGCCCACGGCGGCGGCGATCTCGATCTCCGGCCCGGCGGGGCGGGTGACGGAGGCGGCCACGGAGAGGATCGTGCCGGTGCTGCAGCAGGTGGCGGTGGAACTCTCCGCGGCCCTGGTCAACGCGGGCCCGACGCCGTCCTGACGGGACCCTGCGGGGCACCGGGCGGCCGCTTTCCCTGAGGCAAGGCCCTGCGGGGCACCCGGCGGCCGCTCCCCCTGCCGCAAGGACCTCCGGGGCTGGCGGGAACCCGGCGTCGAGACGTGGGAGCCCGCCCTCACTCCCCCGCCAGCGCGAAGTCCTCCGCCGTCATCTTGCGCAGCGCCCTGCGCACGCGCCGCGGCACCGGCGGGGCCGGGACCGTGAGGATCGGGCAGGTGATGCGGGCGCGGACGCGGCGGTGGGTCCGGGTCGGGCGGTGTCTGCCGGGGCGGGTGCCGAGGACCAGGAGGTCGCCGGGGTGCGCGGCGAGGTCGCTCAGGGCACGGGCCGGGCGGGCCCTGACCACCCGGCGTTCGGTCCTGACGCCGGGCGCCGCGCCACCGAAGACCTCGTCGAAGGCACGGTCGAGGCGGGTGCGCGCGTCGCCCCACCAGTGGCGGGCCCACTCCCGGTCGGGGTGGCGCAGATACAGCGTCTCGCCCTCCGGTGGCTCCCAGGCGATCACCGCGACGAGCACGCGGCGGCTGCGCCGGGCCTCCTCGGCGGCGACGCGCAGGGCCGCGAGGCTCGCGAGGGAGCCGCTCACCCCGACCACCACGCGTCCCGTTCCACTGCCGGACCCCGTCCACATCCGCGTCATCGCTGCCCCTCCCAGGCCAAACAAGCTCACTGAAGCCGA
Source organism: Streptomyces huasconensis (assembly GCF_021028635.1). Taxonomy (NCBI): domain Bacteria; kingdom Bacillati; phylum Actinomycetota; class Actinomycetes; order Kitasatosporales; family Streptomycetaceae; genus Streptomyces; species Streptomyces huasconensis. Next base: position 6,880,379 of record NZ_CP086119.1, on the reverse strand, counting down.
CGGGAAGGGAGTCTGTACGCTGATTGGCCTGGAGAGCAGGGCCAATCAGCGGGAGTTGGCATGGCAGAGGCACGGGTGGTCCACAGCATGGACAGCGCCGCCCGGAGGGTGGACCGAAGGCTGGGCAGCCACCGGCTGGCCGATCTGCTGACCGGCACCGTCGGCGAGCGCCCCGGCTACCGCGCGCTCGCCCAGGGCGTGCGCACGCTCCTGCTCGACGGCCGCGTCCCGCTGCACACCCGGCTGCCCGCCGAGCGCGAGCTGGCGGCGGCCCTCTCGGTGAGCCGGGCCACCGTCACGGCGGCGTACGACGTCCTGCGCGAGGGCGGTTACGCGCGCAGCCGTCGCGGCGCGGGCACCTGGACCGAGCTGCCGGAAGGGCAGCGCCCGTCGAGCGTGGCGGCGTTCCCGGTGGGGGACGACGTGCTCGACCTGGCGGTGGCGGCGCCCGGCGCCCCGGAGGCGGAGCTGAGCGCGGCGCTCGGCGCGGCGGCCGGGATGCTGGCCGCGCACGCGCCGACGCCGGGCTACCACCCGTACGGCATCCCGGAGTTGCGGGCGGCGGTCGCCGAGCGGTTCACGCGGCGTGGCCTGCCCACGCTCCCCGACCAGATCCTGATCACCACGGGCGCCCAGCACGCGCTGTCGTTGACCCTGAACCTCCTCGGCAGGCCGGGCGACCGGGTCCTGGTGGAGAACCCCTCGTACCCGAACGCCCTGGACGCGATCCGCGGCGCGGGCCTGCGCGCGGTGCCGGTGCCGGTCACGGACGACGGCTGGGACAGCGGGCTCGTCGAGTCGTCGTTGCGGCAGGCGGCGCCCCGTATCGCGTACCTCGTCCCGGACTTCCAGAACCCGACGGGCAGGCTGATGCCGCGCGAGCAGCGGGTGCGCGTCCTGGAGACGGCCCGGGCCACCGGTACCTGGCTGGTGATCGACGAGACCATCTCCGACATCGCGCTGGACGTCCCGCGCCCCGCGCCGTTCGCCTCGCTGGCACCGGCCGGCGCGGGTGAACAGGTGGTCACCGTGGGGTCGTTGAGCAAGTCGCACTGGGGCGGGCTGCGGATCGGCTGGGTGCGGGCGGGCTCGAAGCTGGTCACCGAGCTGGCGATGGCGCGGGTGCCGGTCGACATGGCGACGCCCGTCATCGAGCAGCTGGTGGCGCTCCATCTGCTGCGCGGCATGGACGACGTGCTGCGCGAGCGGCTGCCGCGCCTGCGGGCGCAGCGGGACTCCCTGGCGGCGTCGCTGGCCCGCCAGCTGCCGGAGTGGCACTGGCGGTTGCCGCCGGGCGGCCTCTCGCTCTGGGTGGATTTGGGGCGGCCGGTGGCGTCGTCGCTGGCCCGCGCGGCGCTCGCGCACGGCGTACGGATCGAGGGCGGGTCGCGGTTCGGCGCGGACCCGGGGACGCACGAGCACCGGCTCCGCATCCCCTACACGCTCCCGCCCGACCTGCTGGAGCAGGCGGTGGCGCGACTGGCGGCGGCGTCGGCGGGCGACCTGCGGGGCGCCGGGGACGACGTGAGCCGCCGGCACTGGGTGGCGTAGCGCCCCCGGCCCTGCGGGACCGGGCGCCCCGTCAGCGGCCGCCCGTCTCGCCGAACGTCTCGACCGCCCCCCGCACCCCCGCCAGGCCCGGCGCCAGGGCGCTGACCGAGCCGATCGCGCCCGCCACGAGGAGGAGGGAACGCCGCAGCCGGGGGATCTCCGGGGTGCCGCCGTCGGCCATCGCGGCGAGCGCCGCCAGTTCGTCCTCGGCGATGCCCCGGTCGGCGAACTCGACGGGGTGCGCGGCGAGTTCTCGGCGCAGCCGGGACACGGCGGTGCGCAGTTCCGCCACCCGCGGGTCCTCGTCGCTGCCCGTCACTCGCCTCTGCCCCATGCTTTGCAACACAGTTCTCCCCCTCGCACGTCTTCGTGCGGCTGTTCTCGTGCGTCTTCCAGGGCCCCCGGTCGGCGCTGGTCAGGCGCCGGGGGCCGTGGATCAGTAAACCGCCCCTCGCCCGGGCGGCGCCACTTTCCGGCCGTGGCCGCGGCCGGAACGGGCTGCCCCGATCGGGTGTATCCAGTAGGCATGAGGACAGAACCGATGAACGGGCATCCCCAGGGCGCGGACGCGGCCGAGGACACGGATGTGACCGAGGTCGCCGGGCTCCTGCTGGCGGCCGGTGGCGGACGGCGCCTCGGCGGTCGGCCGAAGGCGCTCCTGGAGCACCGCGGCCGCCCCCTGGTGGAGCACGCGGTGGAGGTGCTCCGCGCGGCGGGCTGCACGCGGGTGCACGTGGTCCTCGGCGCCGCCGCCGACACCGTACGCGCGCGTGCCTCACTGCCCGGCTGCGTACTGGTCGACAACCCGGAGTGGGAGCAGGGCATGGGTTCGTCGCTGCGGGCCGGTCTCGCCTCGCTCCGGGGCACGGGGGCGGGCGCGGCGCTGGTCTCGCTCGTCGACCAGCCGGGGATCGGCGCGGCGGCGACGGCGCGGGTGCGGGACGCCTACCGCTCGCCGTCGACGCTCGCGGCGGCCGCGTACGACGGGCTGCGCGGCCATCCCGTGCTGTTCGGTTCCGCGCACTGGGCGGGCATCGAGGCGACCGCGGTCGGCGATCGGGGGGCACGCGACTATCTGCGGGCGCACGCCGACGCGCTGACGCTCATCGAGTGCGGGGAGGTGGCCGAGGCGTACGACATCGACACGGCGGAGGACCTGATCCACTTGGAGTGACCGGGGTGGCACTCAGCGACACGTTCTGTCGACGAAGAGAATCTCGACATCAACAAACGATTGAACTTCCACCATGAGAAAACTAGTATCCACTGACCAGAAGGCCCGTTCCCTCGGACGGGGCCCCGCAGCCGCACCTCGGCTCCTGTGGCACTCAGTGCCACCGTGTCTGCCCGGCGGCTCGCCCGGCACCGTCCGTGCAGCTCTCTGAAGGAAGTGACAGCTCATGTCCGCACTAGCGCCGTCGCCGCTGGCCATCGTCGACGCAGAGCCCCTGCCCCGGCAGGAAGAGGTGCTCACCGACGCGGCCCTCGCCTTTGTGGCCGAGCTGCACCGGCTGTTCACGCCCCGGCGTGACGAGCTCCTCGCCCGGCGCGCCGAGCGCCGCGCCGAGATCGCCGCCACCTCCACCCTCGACTTCCTCCCGGAGACCGCCTCGGTCCGCGCCGACGACTCCTGGCGGGTCGCCGAGGCCCCGGCCGCGCTCAACGACCGCCGGGTCGAGATCACGGGCCCGACCGACCGCAAGATGACCATCAACGCCCTGAACTCGGGCGCCAAGGTCTGGCTCGCCGACTTCGAGGACGCCTCCGCGCCCACCTGGGAGAACGTGGTCCTCGGCCAGCTGAACCTCACCGACGCCTACGAGCGCCGCATCGACTTCACCGACGAGCGCACCGGCAAGTCGTACGCCCTGAAGGACGCCGGTGAGCTGGCCACGGTCGTCATGCGCCCGCGCGGCTGGCACCTGGACGAGCGCCACCTCCAGGTGGAGGGCCGCCCGGTCCCCGGCGCCCTGGTCGACTTCGGCCTGTACTTCTTCCACAACGCCAAGCGCCTCATCGAGCTGGGCAAGGGCCCGTACTTCTACCTCCCGAAGACGGAGTCGTACCTGGAGGCGCGCCTCTGGAACGACATCTTCGTCTTCGCCCAGGACTACGTCGGCATCCCGCAGGGCACGGTCCGCGCGACCGTCCTGATCGAGACGATCACCGCCGCGTACCAGATGGAGGAGATCCTCTACGAACTGCGTGACCACGCCTCGGGGCTGAACGCGGGCCGCTGGGACTACCTCTTCTCCATCGTCAAGAACTTCCGCGACGGCGGCGAGAAGTTCGTCCTGCCGGACCGCAACCAGGTCACGATGACCGCCCCGTTCATGCGCGCGTACACCGAACTCCTCGTGCGCACCTGCCACAAGCGCGGCGCGCACGCGATCGGCGGCATGGCGGCGTTCATCCCCTCCCGCAAGGACGCGGAGGTCAACAAGGTCGCGTTCGAGAAGGTCAAGAACGACAAGGACCGCGAGGCCGCCGACGGCTTCGACGGCTCGTGGGTGGCCCACCCGGACCTGGTCCCGATCGCCATGGAGTCCTTCGACGCGGTGCTCGGCGACAAGCCGAACCAGAAGGACCGCCTCCGTGAGGACGTGCACGTCTCGGCGGCCGACCTGATCGCCATCGACTCCCTCGACGCGAAGCCCACGTACGACGGGCTGGTCAACGCCGTCCAGGTCGGCATCCGCTACATCGAGGCGTGGCTGCGCGGCCTCGGCGCCGTCGCCATCTTCAACCTCATGGAGGACGCCGCCACCGCGGAGATCTCGCGCTCGCAGATCTGGCAGTGGATCAACGCCGGTGTCGTCTTCGAGAACGGCGAGACCGCCACCGCGGACCTCGCCCGCAAGGTGGCGGCGCGGGAACTCGACGCCATCCGCGCCGAGATCGGCGACGAGGCGTTCGCCGCGGGCAAGTGGCAGCAGGCCCACGACCTCCTCCTCCAGGTCTCCCTGGACCAGGACTACGCGGACTTCCTGACGCTCCCGGCGTACGAGCAGCTCCGCTGACGCACCCCTTCCGCCTGCGTTCCTTCTGTCCGCCCCCGGCACCGCACAGCGCCGGGGGCGGATCGCGTGCGTCAGTGGGCAATCCGGGGCGCCGTCGGCTACGTATCAGTTCTGTACGCCGACCCGCGCCCCGTCCCCGAAGGATCACCGCGTGAATGATGTCGTCCGCATCGGCTCCCGGTCAGCACCCGGACCCGACCTCCAAGAGCTGGTCGCCCGCGTCGCCCGCGGCGATCAGCAGGCCTTCTCCGGTGTCTACGACGCCGTGGCGGGCCCCGTCCTCGGCGTCGTGCGCGGCGTGCTGCGCGACCACGCCCAGTCCGAGGAGGTCGCCCAGGAAGTCATGGTCGAGGTGTGGCGCACCGCGCCCCGCTACCGGCCCGACCTCGGCACCGCGATGAACTGGGTGCTCACCCTCGCCCACCGTCGCGCGGTGGACCGCGTCCGCTCGGTGGAGGCGTCGGCGGCCCGTGAGCACAAGGCCGCCCTGCTCTCCCGGACCCCGGAGTTCGACGAGGTCAGCGAGCAGGTCGAGACCCACCTGGAGCGGGAACAGGTGCGCCGGTGCCTGCGCGGCCTCACCGAGGTCCAGCGCCAGTCCGTGACGCTCGCCTACTACCGCGGCCTGACCTACCGGCAGGTCGCCGAACTCCTCGCCCTGCCCTTGGGCACGGTCAAGACCCGCCTGCGCGACGGACTCATCCGGCTGCGCGACTGCCTGGGGGTGACCGCATGAGCACCACAGCCGATCTCCACACCCTCACGGGTGCCTACGCCGCGAACGCGCTGGACGACGCCGAGCGCGCCCGGTTCGAGGAACACCTCGCGCTCTGCCCTTCGTGCGCCCAGGAGGTACGGGAGCTGACGGCGACCGTCACGCGGCTCGCGATGGCATCCGCCGTGGCTCCCCGGCGCGCCATGAAGGACGAGGTGCTCGGGCGCATCGCCACGGTCCGCCAGGACGTCCCGCGCGGCGAACCGGACCCGGGCCCGGCCACGAAGCCGCGCAGGACACCCAGGTCGCAGGGTGCCTCCCGGTGGGCCCTGGCGGCGTGCCTCGCCGCGGCCGTGGCCTTCGGCGGCACGACGGTCTGGCAGCACCAGCGGGCGCAGGAGGCGCGCGAGCAGGCCCGGCAGGTCCAGGAGCAGGCCAGGGAACGCTCCCAGGAACTGGCGGAGGTGCTGGCCGCCCCCGACGCCAGGGCGCGCACCGGCGGGATCGACGGCGGGGCCAGCGGCACGGTCGTGGTCTCCAAGAGCCTCGACAAGGCCGTGTTCGTGGCCGACGGCATGGCGCGGCCACCGCGCGGCAAGGTCTATCAGCTCTGGTTCAACGACGGCGACGCCATGCGCCCGGCCGGTCTGATGGACCCCGACCGCCCGACCGAGGCGGTGCTGATGCGGGGCGAGGTCGGCGACGCGAGGGGCATGGGCATCACGGTGGAGCCCGCGGGCGGCTCCAAGGAACCGACGTCCACGCCGGTTGCGCTCCTGACCTTCCCGAGCTGACCTGCGCAGACGTCTGGCGTCGGCGTCGCCGCCAGAAGTCCTTTCACTCGATCGGGGAATCGACCAATCCGCGCGGCCGTCGGCCACGGATACCCCACGTGAAGACAGAACGGAAGGTCCCGCGGCGGCACGCCGACCGGTGGCGCGTGGCGGCCGGCGCGCTCAGCGGACTGCTGGCCGGCTGCGCGGCGCTGGCGGTGGCGGAACTGCTGTCCGCGGCGGTCCGCCCCGAGTCCGGTCCCGTGGTCGCGGTCGGCGGCGCCGCCATCGACCGCACGCCCGCCGCCGTCAAGGACTGGGCGATCCAGCGCTTCGGCACGGACGACAAGCTCGTCCTCCAGGCGGGGATTCTCGCGGTGCTGGCTCTCCTGGCCCTCGCGCTGGGGCTGCTGGCGCTGCGCCACCGCCGGGTGGGCGCGGCGGGTGTGCTGCTCTTCGGCGTGATCGGCGCCGTCGCGGCGACGGCCCGCCCGGACTCCACGAGCCTCGGGGACGCCGTGCCCTCGCTCGTGGGCTCGGTCGCCGGTGCCGCGGTCCTCTACGTGCTCGCGGGACGCCTCGTCCGGCGCGCGGCGCCCGCGGCGGCCGGGGACGGCGGCGAGGGATGGGACCGGCGCGGCTTCCTCATCGCCGCGAGCGCGGCCGCCGCCGCGTCGGCGGGGGCCGGTGTCCTCGGCAAGTCCCTCAACGCCGCGAGCGGCAAGGACGCCGTCGCCTCGCGCGCGGGTGTCGTGCTCCCGGACCCCGCGTCGCCCGCCGCCCGCGTGCCCAGGGGCGTACAGCCGCGGGTGCCGGGCATCAGCTCCTTCGTCACGCCCACCAAGGACTTCTACCGGGTGGACACCGCGCTCGTGGTGCCCAAGGTGAACGCCGAGACCTGGCGGCTGCGGATTCACGGCAAGGGCGTCACGCGCGAAAGGACCTTCTCCTTCGCGGATCTGCTGCGGCGTGACCTGATCGAACGGGACATCACCCTGACCTGCGTCTCGAACGAGGTCGGCGGCCCCTACGTCGGCAACGCCCGCTGGATCGGCGTGCCCTTGACGGAGCTGCTGGAGGAGAGCGGTGTCGTACCCCCGTCCCGGGGCGGCCCCGCCGACCAGCTGGTGGCCCGGTCCGTGGACGGCATGACCATCGGCACACCCGTGGACGACGTGATGGACGGCCGCGACGCGATGCTCGCCCTGGGCATGAACGGCGAACCGCTGCCCTTCGTGCACGGTTTCCCGGTGCGCATGCTGGTCCCCGGCCTGTACGGCTATGTGTCGGCCTGCAAGTGGATCAGGGACATCGAGCTGACCACGTTCGACGACTACGACCCGTACTGGGTGAAGCGGGACTGGGCCCGGAAGGCTCCCGTCAAGACCCAGTCGCGGATCGACACCCCCAAGCCCTTCGCCCGGCCCAAAGCGGGCACGGTGATGGTCGCCGGGGTCGCCTGGGCGCAGCACCGCGGCATCGACAAGGTCGAGGTGCGTGTCGACGACGGCCCCTGGCGGCCCGCCGACCTCGCCGCCGAGAACACCCGGGACACCTGGCGCCTGTGGTCGTTCCCCTGGGAGGCCACGTCCGGCGGCCACACCCTCACCGTGCGGGCGACCGACCGCACGGGCACGGTCCAGACCGAGAAGCGGACCCGCACGATCCCCGACGGGGCGAGCGGCCGGCATTCGGTGGTGGTCACCGTCGACTGACCCCCGCCCGCCTCCGGCACCCGCGCGAGCCCTCCGCTCGCACCAGAGAACACCAATCCCCGCGGACCAGATCCGTACCGCGGCCGTCTCCCAGGAGAAAGAACCATGAACACCACACCCCGCCGTCTGCGCCGCACCGCTCTCGCCGCCGCCTCGGTCGCGTTCCTCCCGCTGGCCCTCACGGCCTGCTCGGACGACAGCGGCGACAGCTCCTCGTCGTCCGACGCGTCGAAGTCGTCGGCCGCCGAGAAGAAGGCCGACGAGAGTCCCGCCAAGGACACGGCCGCCATGACCGAGCCCTTCGGCCCCGCCTGTTCGTCCGTGCCCAAGGACGGCAAGGGCAGCTTCGACGGCATGGCCGAGGACCCGGTCGCCACCGCGGCCTCGAACAACCCGGAGCTGTCGACGCTGGTCACGGCCGTGAAGAAGGCCGGTCTCGTCGACACGCTCAACAACGCCAAGGACATCACCGTCTTCGCCCCGACGAACGACGCCTTCGCGAAGATCCCCAAGGCCGACCTGGACAAGGTCCTCGGCGACAAGGCCCAGCTCACCAAGATCCTCACCTACCACGTGGTCGGGGAGAAGCTGGAGCCCAAGGACCTGGAGAAGGGCTCCTACGAGACGCTGGAGAAGAGCAGGCTGACGACGTCCGGTTCCGGGGAGTCGTTCAAGGTGAACGACTCGGCGAACGTGGTCTGCGGCAACGTCGAGACCTCCAACGCGAAGGTCCACATCATCGACACCGTCCTGATGCCCAAGAGCTGACCGTCCGTCCGCTCCGTTGAGACCGGCTGACGGCGTGCCCCCGCTTCCCCGGGCGGGCGCGCGCCGTCAGCCCACGTGCCGCGTCCAGTCCTGCTCCGCCGCCGGCTTGCCGTGCAGGTCCGGCACCCGCTTCAGCCAGGCCGGGCGGCCCGCCTGGGTGGCGGCGGCGCGGCGCGCGTCGGCCGCGGCCAGTTCGCCGCGGGTGGGGAAGCCGGTGGGCAGCCAGGCCGCGGAGGAGCGGGCGCGGGCCAGGAGGTGGCCGACGTACGCCTCGCGCACCTCGTCGGACGAGGCGAAGCCCGGCTCGTCGGCGAGCCAGGCGTCCGGTACGAGGCCGACGATGTCGCGCAGCACGGACTCCGTGACGAGCGGGGCGAGTTCGGCGTCGGCGGCGGCCATGTCGGGGCCGTAGCCGCCGAGGGCGTGGTGGCGGAAGTCGTACGCCTTGTCGGGCGCGGACGCGCCCCAGCGGTGGTGGAAGACGAGGGCGGCGCCGTGGTCGATGAGCCACAGCTTCGGGGGGCGGGTGCCGAAGGTGGGCCAGATCATGAGGTTCGAACTGTGCACCGTGCGGTCGACGTTGGCGGTGAGGGCGTCGAGCCAGACGACCTTGCCTGCCTCCAGCGGGTCCACGTCGATGGCGTCCGGGGTGAAGTCCTTCGCGCCCGGCAGCAGGTCCATGCCGAGGTTGAGGCCCGCGCTGGCGCGCAGCAGGTCCTGGACCTCCTGATGCGGCTCGTCACGTGCGACCGCCGGGTCGAAGTGGACGAGGACCATCTCGGGGAAGCGCAGCCCCAGGTGGCGCGCCAGTTCCCCCACGATGATCTCGGCGACCAGCGCCTTGCGGCCCTGGGCGGACGCGGTGAACTTCACGACGTACGTACCGAGGTCGTCGGCCTCGACGACGCCGGGGACGGAGCCGCCGGTGTGCAGGGGCTCGATGTAGCGGGTCGCGGTGACGTCTCTCAGCATGAAGTGAGCATAGTGACCGGTGATCGCGGGCGAGGAGAGGGTTTCGCTTCTTCGGCGCGCGGCGACAGGGCGGACCTGGCCGGCCGCCCCGCAAGGCACGCCGCTGCCCCTGTCGCCCTCTGCCGACGCACGACGCGACCGGTTGGTGCTACCTTCAATAGCACCATGCTGCTGAAGCTGAACGTCTCGGACTCCCGCCCGCTGCACGAACAGGTCGCGAGTGCGATCAGGCGCGCGGTCGCGGAGGGCGAGTGCGCCCCCGGTGACCGGCTGCCCCCGGCCAGGGAGTTGTCCCAGGCCCTGGGCGTCAACACCAACACGGTGCTGCGCGGCCTCAGGACCCTGCGGGACGAAGGCGTCCTGGAGTTCAGGCGCGGCCGGGGTGTGACCGTGGCCGCCGGGGCGGACCGCCGCTCCGATCTGGTCGACCTCGTGCGCGCCCTGGTCGAGGAGGCTGCCCGCAGGGGCTACAGCAAGGCGGACGTCGTCAAAGCGATCGAGGGGGTTTCGTGAACGCACAAGTGCGGCGCGCTAGCGGCACCGTATGGGCGGCGGCCGCTTGGGGGGCCGGTGTCCTGGCGCTGCTGCTGGGCTTGCCGACGGCGGCGAGCAGGCGGCTTCCGGACCGGCTGGCGACCCACTGGGGTGCGGGCGGTAGCCCTGACGACTCCATGCCGTTGTGGGCGGCGGCGCTGTTCCCCGCGCTGGTCTGGCTCGTCCTGATGCTGGCCGTGGCGTTCCTCGCCAGGCGGCCGGGCGGCGCGACGGGCCCGGCGTCCAGAGGGTGGGCCGGGGTCACCCTGGCGTCGGGAGGGGTGTTCCTGGCCGGTGGCCAGGCGTCGATCGTGTGGGCCAACCTCGACAAGTCCACCTGGCGCGACGCCGATTCGGTGACACCGTGGGTGGTGTCGATCTTCGCCATCGCCCTCGCCGCGGGCGTTCTCGCCTGGCTGGCGCTCCGCCGACCGGCCGACGGGGCACAGGGGGTCACGAGTGGCCCCGGCATGAGTATTCCCGCAGGCCAGCAGCTCGTCTGGTTCGCCCGTACGTCCAACCGCCGGCTCACCATGGCCGCGACCGTCACCGGAATCACGGGCCTGTCCCTCCTCGTGGCCGGGTATGGCGGCCTTTTCTCCTTGCACCCGTCGCTGTTCGCCCCGTTCGCGCTCGCCGCCCTCGCGTTCCTGGGGTGCTCCTCCGTACAGGTGCGCGTCAGCGAGCGGGGCATGAAGGTGACGTTCGGCCCCCTCGGCTGGCCGAGCCGCCACTGGGCCGTGAAGGACATCGACTCCGCCCGCGTCGAGCACCGCACCCCCGCGCAGGTGGGTGGCTGGGGCTACCGGCTGAGCGGCCTGGGCACCACCGTGATGGTGCGCGGCGGTCAGTGCCTCGTCATCCGCGCCAAGGGGAAGGACTTCGCCGTCAGCGTGGACGACGCCGAACGCGGCGCCGCACTTCTGAACAGCTTGCGGGAGGCCTCCCGCACGAACTCGCCCGCTGCCGAGGGCACGTCCCACTGAGGCTTCTCCGGTGGCCTGTTGGCGCAGCTGCTGCTGGAGCTGCTGTCCGGCACGTTCTTCACGACCTGGACGCTGTACCTGCAACGCGGGCTGGGCCTGACTCCGCTCCAAGCGGCCGGGACCTTCGTGCTGATCGCCCTCGGTGAGCTGGCCGGTGGGGTGATCGTGATGCAGACCGTCGGGCGCCTGGGGCGCCGCGTGCCTCAGACCGGGCCAGTGATCGCAGTCGCCGCGATGGTCGTCCACGGCGTGCAGGTCAGCACCCGGCAGGCCTGTTCAACACCTCGACCCAGCTCGGCATCGCCTTCGGCGCCGCGCTGACCGCCTTGGTGTTCTTCGCCGCTACCGGCGGCTCACCTGACGGCGCGGTCAACCGTGCCCCCTTCACGGGGGGGCTGTGGTGGGTCGGCGGTGCCTTCGCACGCCGTCAGTGGATCTCCACGCCGCCCTGGTTCGTGTGCACGGTCACGGTGTGCTTGCCGTCGCGATTCCACGGCAGGGTGATGTGCGGCGTCCCGGTCTTGCTCTGGGCCTGGATGGAGTAGTCGGCGTGCGGCGGCAGGGTCAGGTCGACGCCGCCCTGGCCGGTGGTGACGTCGGTGGTGGCGGGGGCGGTCGCGAACGTGGCGCGGACCTCGCCCTGTTCCGTCCTGGCCTCGAAGGCGGCGGGCCTGGCGTCCTTCACCTCGATCCGGCCGCTGGAGGTGTGCAGCACGAGCGGGCCCCGCGGGCCTGTGAGGTCGATGGCCCCGGCCTCGGTGGTCAGGGCCAGGCGTCCGGTCAGGCCGCTCCCGGTGATCTGCCCCGGGCCCGAACTGACCTCGGCGGCCAGGGCGGCGGGCAGCGTGATGTCCAGGTTCAGGGAGCAGTCGTCGCCGCAGGAGCCGGTGACGGTGGTCGTCTCGTCCGCGGACTTCACGGACACCTTCGGCGGGGTGTCCGCGTAATCGCCGGTGGCCTTGACGTGGATCTTGGCATCATGGCCGGCGTGCAGGGTGACGCCGCCGCGGGTGTCGACGCGCAGCAGGGTGCCGGCGGCGTTCGCGGTGTGGGTGGAGGAGTACTGCTCATGGGCGGGCAGGGCCTTGGTGACCAACCAGGCACCGGTGCCGGCTATCACGGCGAGGACGGTCAGGCCGACGGCGAGCAGCCAGCGGTTCTTGCGCGTTGCCATGTTCTTCAAGCTCCCAAGTGACGTGGAACGGCGAGTACACGGCGGTGTTCGCCGTCTTCCGGGTGCAGCCCTACGGCACGTCCCGCTCCCGGGGCGAGAGCGTGGCCGTGGGGTCCTGACGGCGGCTGCGGACGAGCAGTCGGAGACCCGGCCCTTCAGCAGATGGCGCACGCCACTGGTGGGCTGCGGCGCCGCGTCCGGCCGGCCGGAGTGATCCGTATGACGAAGCATCAGACGATAGCCCAAGGCGACACGTTGGCGACGACCGCCCCTTCTGTGCCTACTCCGGCAAGCAGGCGTTGCGCGTTGTACTCCGCCATGGGGAAGGCGCGAGGCGGGCTGCACCCTTCCGCACGTCAGGGGTGTGGCTCAGCTCACCCCTTCGCGGGTTTCGGGCTCACATGGTGTCAGGTCATAGCGTCCTGTCCCATGATCCAGTCAAGACCTCATGAGGCGACCCGAAGGCTCCTGTTCCTGGGGTTCGTGATCGGTGCCTTCGCCCTGGGCACCAGCGAGAACGTGGTCGCCGGAATCCTGCCCGACATCGCTCGCGGGCTGCGCGTGAGCGAAGGTTCCGCCGGACTGCTCGTGACCGCGTACGCCGGGACGGTGACCGTGGCCGGGCCGATCGTGACGCTCCTCCTCGACCGGGTGGGGCCGAAGAAGCTGGTGACCGGAGCGATCGCGCTGTACCTCGCGGGATCGGTCCTGGCCGCCGTAAGCGACTCGTTCGCGATGGTCGTCGCGGGGCGGGTCGTCACCGGCCTCGTACACACCACGATCATGGTCGTCTTCATGACCGCGGCCATGCGCGTCGCCGAGCCCGGCAAGGAGGCCTCAGCCGCGGCCGGCATCACCCTCGGCCTCTCTGTCGCGACCGTGCTCGGTGTCCCGATCGGCGTCTTCCTGGGCCGGCACCTGGCCTGGCAGGCCTCGTTCTGGCTGGTCGTCGTGTTGGCCGCGGTCAGCCTCCTGGTGGTCCTGGCCGCCTTCCCGGCCGACGACCGGCCCGAGGCCGGGCCCGCCGACGGCTCCACCGGTGACGGCGCGACCCGGGCCGGCCTGCGCGGACTCGGGCGCCCCGAACTGGTCATCGGCATCTGCGTCACCGCGCTCACCGGCATGGCCGCCCTCACCGTGGTGACCTACGTGGCGCCCTTCCTCACCCGGGGCTCCGGAGTCGACTCCGGCCTGATCGTGTGGATCATGCTCGCGTACGGCGTCGCCTGCGTCGTCGGCAACACCCTCGGCGGACGGCTGGCCAACGGCCGCGTGCTCCAGGCGATGGCCGCCACCGTCACCGCGACCCTCGCCGTGCTCGCCCTCCTCCTGCTGGTCTCCGGGAACGCCGTGCCGACGGTGGCCCTCACCGTCCTGGTCGGCCTCGCCTACTTCGCCACCTTCCCGGCCCTCAACACCTGGGTGGCCGCCACCTCCCGGGGCATCTCCCCGCACCTCGCCCTGGCCCTCAACAGCTCCGCCTTCAACATCGGCATCGCGCTGGCAGGCTGGACCGGCTCGGCCTGGCTCGACTCCGACCGGCCGATCGAGAACCTACCGCTCATCGCGCTGCCGCCCGCCGCCCTGGCGGCCGCCCTCGCCTGGGTCCTCGTACGCCGCCGGCAGACCGGTTCCGGGCATGCGCCCTGCGACGGAGATCCCATGGCTTCTTCCGTGATCACCTCCGCAACCCCGCGGGAGCAGGGCGCGGGAGAGGCGGCAGCGGCATGAAGATCAGCGCCTCGGTCTTCCAGACCACCCGCACCGCCAAGGTGACCGACCTGGCACGCCGCCTGGAGGAGACCGGTTACGACGCCCTGTACTTCTGCGAGCACACCCACCAGTCCCTGGCGTTCGCCCGGCAGGCGCCCACGCTGGAGCGCCGGTTCCGGGAGACCTTCGACCCCTTCGTGGCCGCGCAGGCCGCGGCCGCCGTGACCGAACGCCTGCGGGTGGGCTCCGCCATCAGCCTGCTGGCCCAGCACGAGCCGATCTCCATGGCCAAGCGGCTCGCCAGCCTGGACCGGTTGGTCGACGGCCGCCTCGACGTCGGCGTCGGCGCCGGCTGGATCGAGGACGAGATGCGCCGGCACGGCGTCGACCCGGCCCGCCGCAACGCGCGGCTGACCGAACACGCCCTGGCGGTACGGGCCCTGTGGTCGGGCGAACCCACCACCATCCGCTCGGAGCACCTCGACTTCGAGGACGTGGTGGTCCTCCCGACACCGCTGCAACGGCCCGGCCCGCCCCTCCTCGTCGCGGGCGCCGGCCCGCGCGCCCCGCACCGGGTACGCGCCTTCGGCGACGGCTGGATGCCCGACTTCGGTTCGGTCCCGCTGCCCGAGTTGCTGAAGGGCGTCGCCGCGGTCCGCGAGATCGGCCGACAACAGGGCCGGCACCTGCCGATCGTGGTGATGGGCGTGCCGCACGACCCGGCCGTCATCACCGTCCTGGCCGAGGCCGGGGTCGACCAGGTGGCCACGTTGCTGCCGTCGGCGCCGCTCGACGAGATCGACGCCTTTCTGGCACCGTACGAGGCCGCTCTGTGCGGCGCGCTCGGCGTGCGGGTGGGGCGTTGAGACCGTAACGCCGGTGACACGGGCGACGGCGGTCGGGGCGCACCCCGCAACGCGGTGGGCTACGGGAGCCGCGCGGCGGCCGGGGCGGACTCCTGACCGACGCTCACCGCCAGGTCGCCGTCCGCGAGCGGACGTCCGGTCAGCACCGCGAGGTAGCTGCGGGTGAGGGCGAGGGACTCGATCTCCTTGCTGATGCGGACGAACTCACGTGTCAGCACGGAGTCCAGTTCCGGGCACACCCGTGCCACGTCCACTCCCTCGTGGACGCATTCCAGCAGGAAACGGATGTCCTTGGTGCTCATCCCTCCGTCGAGCAGGAACCTGACGAGCCGCACCCGGGCCACGTCCGCCCGGGTGTAGACGCGGTGTCCGGTGGCGCTGCGTCCCGGCGTGAGCAGGCCCCGGCTCTCGTAGTACCTCAGCAGTCGCTCGCTGACCCCGGTGGTCTCGGCCATCTCACCGATGCGCAGCGTCTCGTCGGACTCCTTGGCGGCCCCCGTCCCCCGGTCCTCCGCGCAGGATGCGGAGGACCGGGGGAGGGGCGGGAGGCCGAGGGTGGCGGCGGACCGGTTCACGACGCGCTCCGTTCGCCCGCATGCGGCCATGGGCGCCGGGGGCATCGTGGGTGCCGCGCCGTGGGGCGGTCACCCTGGAACACGGGCTGCGACATGAGGTGTTTCTCCTTCGTTACGGGCCCCGGTTGCGAAGCCTGTAAACACCAGGCATCTCGGCGGCATTCCGTTCCGGGCGATCACGACCTCATGTGTGAGCACCGCACGCCGCGGGCAGGGAAGGCGACCTCCGTCTCCTCCTCCATCGCGGCGAAGAAGCGCCGTCCTTCGGACGACTGCCGGGACGTGGACCAGGCATACCCCCCGCACGGCGCCATCGCCGTGTGCAGGGCGTGGCGGCCGAGTCCCTGCCCCTGGCAGTGGCTGGCGACGGCGATATTGGCCACGTAGCCGATCCGGCACACATGGCAGACCTGGTATTCGAGGCAGCCGACGAGGTGATGGCCCGCGTCCAGGACGGAGACCGCCTGGGGGCCTGCGGGCAGCACCGGGAGCACATACGCGAAGTGCACCTGTCGATCCACTCGGCCGACCCCCTCCAGAAGCGCGCGACGCCGACGTGCGGGGGCCGGGCACGGCCGGGCACCCTCGGCCATCCAAGACGAAGGAACCCGACGGCGCGGCAGGAAACGGCGCGAGTCCACCCGAATGGCGCAAAGACGTGCCTCGCGCTCGGGCGGCGGTGGCCCGTGCTCCTCGCCTTGTCACCGCTCCGGTCCCGTATGACTGCCGTCCCGGGCACCGGCGATGAAGGGTCCGGCTACCGCCTACGCCGGGGGCCAGAAACCGCCCGCAGCGTCTCGGCACCCCGCCCCGGCTCCCCCGACTCCGCCCCTTCTCCCGGCCCCCCGGCCCGCCACCGGTCCAGCCGCGCCACCACCGGCCCGGCCGTGACACCGTGCAGCACGACCGACACCAGCACCGTGAACGTCACCACCGCCCACAGCTCCCGTGCCGGGACGAAGAAATCCTGCTGCCCCAGCGCGTAGGCGAGGTAGTACAGCGAACCGATCCCGCGGATTCCGTAGCCCGCCACGACCCGGCGCTCCCGGCCCCGCAAGCGGCTCCCCAGCAGTCCGGCCCACCCGGCCAACGGCCGCACGACCAGCAGAAGCAGCAGGCCGGTGACGGCTCCCTGCCAGGTCAGCGGGGCCAGGCCGCCCAGCGCGACGAACGCGCCCAGCAGGAACAGCAGCGCCGCCGTCAGCAGTCGCTCGACCTGTTCCACGAAGTCGTGCAGCACGTTGTGGAAGCCGTGGGCCCGCTCGGCCGCCCTGACCGCGCAGGCGGCCGTGAACACGGCGAGGAAGCCGTAGCCGCCGAGGAGTTCGGTCACCCCGTACGCCAGGAAGGTGGCGCCCAGCGCGACGAACCCTTCCCTGTACTCGGCCAGCCGCAGCGCCGAGGAGCGGGTCCGGAAGAACAGCCAGCCGAGCAGCTTGCCGATGAGCAAGCCGCTCAAGACGCCGACGACACACTTGAACGCCACGTCCTTCGCCGCCCACGGGCCGATCCACTCCGCCGACCAGCCGCTGCCCGCGGCGGCGGCCAGCGCGATCGCGGCGTAGGTGACGGGGAAGGCCAGGCCGTCGTTGAGGCCCGCCTCGCTGGTGAGGGCGAACCGCACCTCGTCCTCGTCGTGCTTGTCCTCGGTGGGCTCCCCCACCCGCACCTCGGAGGCGAGCACCGGATCGGTCGGCGCGAGGACCGCCGCGAGCAACAACGCGGCGGCCGGCGGCCAGCCCAGCAGCCACCACGCCACCACCGCGGTCACCGCGACGGTCAGCAGCATCGTGATGCCCAGCAGCCGCCAGGTCGAGGCCCACAGGCGCCGGCCCACCGGCCGGTTGAGTGCCAGCCCGGCGCCCATCAGGGCGATGATGACGCAGACCTCGGTGACGTGCTCCGTCAGGAGCCGCTGCTCCACCGGGTCGACCTCCGGCAACGGCAGCGGCAACGCGTACACGACGATGCCGCACACCAGGAACACCACCGGCAACGACACGGGCCGCCCGGCCACCACCCGGGGCAGCACCGCCGCGACCAGCGCTCCCACTCCCAGCCACGCGAACACCGCGTCGGCGATGGTCACTGCGCCGCGCTCATGTCGAGGCCGCGGCGTCGCTCCGGATCAACCACGGGTCACCCGGCCTGCGTGACGCCCACCGGCGGTGCGGTGGCGGCGCGGCTGCCACCGGACAGATCCGTCCTGCCGGGTCAGCGGAGCCTGGTGAAGGGGGCGACTCATCGGCACTCCTCAGTTTCGTACGACTGTCGTACGTCTAACCCCGAAAACCACAGGCCACACCGACACCTCCCGCCACAACGATCACCGGCGTCCATGCCCGCGGAGCGGTCAGCGCGCGGCCGGAACCCGCACGGCGGCCAGCACCGGCAGGTGATCCGTGGCCGCGCGCAGATCCTGTTCACGGACCCCGGGGAGCCCCATCGGCACTCCGCAGCCCAGCACCTCCACCTCCGGCGTGGCGAAGACGGCGTCGATGCGCTGGAGCGGATCGCCCAGCCGGGTGGTGTGCTCCCGCCCCCACGGCCGCGTCGCCCAGCCGTCCTGGAGAGCGTCGCTGAGCAGGCCGAACGTACGGCCGTCGGGCCGGTCGTTGAAGTCGCCCCCGACGACGGCGTGTGGCGCTCCGAGGGCGGACAGCCTCTCCAGAAGCAGTTCTCCCTGCGTGTAGCGCTCCTGGTCGTCGATGCTCAGGTGGCAGCTCAGGACGCCGAGCCGGGCCCGGCCGAACCGCAGCACGGCGGTCGAGAAGCCACGCTGATGCAGGCCCGGGGTGCGGGGCAGCAGGATGTCTTCGGTGCTTTCCACGCGGGCGCGGAGCGAGGAGAGGATCATCGGGCCGGAGGCGGTGGCCCCGCCCGAGACGTACACGAGCCCGCTGGTCCGCGCGAGCCGGGCGGCGGCCTTGCGCCAGCGGAAGAACCGGGGCGCCTCCTGGACGCAGACGACGTCGGGCCGGCAGGCCCGGATGACCCGGGCGAGGGCGGCGACGTCGTCCCGCATGGAACGGACGTTGTAGCTGAGCACGCGCACGACCGCGTGCCCGTCGTCTCGGTCCGTCGTGGAATCGGGCAGATTCTGCACGCTGTTCCTCTCTCCCTGCCTCTGCTTGCCTCTGCTTAACCTTTGCTTGCTTTTCTTGCCTCTTCTTGGCTTTTCTTGCCCCTCCTCGCCTCTTCTTGGCTTTTCGTGGCATCACGTCCGTCAGGAGACGTGTGGCACCCGGAACCTGCGCCGGTACTCCGTCGGCGTCGTGTTCAGGCGACGACGGAAGGCCCGTACGAGGGTGTCGGTCGTTCCGAAGCCGCACAGGGACGCGATGCGGTCGAGCGTGGCGTCGGAGGACTCCAGCTCGTGGCGGGCCTTCTCGACGCGCACCGATTCGATGTACGCGTGCGGGGTCGTGCCCAGTTCGTTCTTGAACAGGCGGGTCAGGTGCCGGTCGCTGACGTGCGCGTACGCGGCGAGGTCCACGATGGTGAGCGGCTCGGAGATGTGCCGCAGGATGTGGTGGCGCAGTTCCTCGATGCGGCGGGTGGTGGACACCTGCTCCAGCGGGACGCTGAACTGGCTCTGGCCGCTGGGGCGTTTGAGGTACATCACCAGCTGGCGGGCCACCCGCAGCGCGACGGCTTCGCCGAGGTCGTCGGCGATCAGGGCGAGGGAGAGGTCGAGACAGGCGCTGATCCCGGCGCCGGTCCATACGTCGCCCTCGCGGATGAAGATGGGGTCGGCGTCAACCTCCACCTCCGGGTGGTCGGCGGCCAGTTGCGGTGCGGTCGACCAGTGCGTGGTGGCCCGCTTGCCGTCGAGCAGCCCGGCGGCGGCGAGCAGGTGCGCCCCGACGCACACCGAGGTGATCCGCCGCGTCCGTGCCGCGAGCACCTTCACCCAGTCGACCAGGGCGGGGTCGACGAGGGGGTGGACGCGCCCGTCGTCATCGATCTCCACGGCTCCCGGCACGATGAGGGTGTTGATGCTGCGCTCGGCGGCCGCGCCGAAGGTGAGGTCGGGCAGGACACGGACACCGGCGCCGGTGGTGACCGGGTCCATGGTCTCGGCGGCGAGGACCACGTGGTAGCTGGCGGCGTCCGCGGTCTCCCGGCGGGCCAGCGCGAACACCTCCGGTGGCCCGGTGACGTCGAGCAGGTCCACACCTTCGAAGATCACGATCACGACGAGCCGTTTCGCGGTTTCCGTCACGCTTCCCCCTGGAGTCGCTGCCGCTGTGTCGGCCAACCGTACGTCGGTTTCTGCATGTTAGACGTCATTGTTGACATCGCCGCGGGCTCATAGCGTGGTGGACACAGCCTCCCGGACCGAGAAGGACCGGCATCGGGCTGTGATCTCTCCACGCGATGCAAAGGCGGTACACCCATGTCCAGGACCACGCTGCGCGAGCTGAACGGCTTCGTTCAGGCGCCCGCGAAGCTGGCCGAGTCGACGCTCATCCTGATCGACTTCCAGAACACCTACACCCAGGGCGTGATGGAGCTCGACGGCTGGGAGCAGTCCCTCGACGCCGCCGCGCAGCTGCTGGCCCGGGCCCGCGCCGCCGGCACGAAGGTCGTGCACGTCATCAACGACGGCGGGGAGGGAACTCCGTACGACATCCGGGCGGAGATCGGCCAGATCCACCCGAAGGTCGCCCCTGTCGACGGCGAGCCGGTCGTCGTCAAGGAGGTCCCGAACGCGTTCGTCGGCACCGACCTGGCGAGCCACCTCACGGAGGGCCAGGACGTCGTCATCGCCGGGTGGATGACCCACATGTGTGTCGCGTTCACCGCGCAGGGCGCGTTCCTGAACGGCAACCGCCCCACGGTCGCCGCCGACGCGACCGCCACCCGCTCGCTTCCCGTCGCGGGCACCGACGTCCCCGCCGACCAGGTGCATCAGGGCGCTCTCGCCACCATCGCCGACCTGTACGGGGTCGTCACCGCCTCCCAGAAGGAGATCGTCTGATGAAGCCGCTGCGTTCGCTCGTCGTCCTGGGTGCCACCGCCGTTCTCGCGGCCACCGTGACCGCGTGCGGCGGGGACACCGACGCCGCCACCCGCACCGACCGGAACGACAAGAAGCCGTCGCCGTCCGCCGAGGGGAACGTCGCGAAGGACACCACGACGCTGCGTCAGATCATGAAGCTCGACGAGACGCCGGCGAAGCTGTCCGACGCCACGCTGATCCTCGTCGACTACCAGAACGTCTATACCGGCGGCCCGATGGAACTCGACGGCTGGCGCGAGTCGGTGGACAACACCAAGGCCCTGCTGGCGCGGGCCCGCAAGGCCGACACCCCGGTCATCCACATCGTCGAGAAGGGCTACGACCTCAAGTCGAAGGCCGGGCAGATCATTCCGGCGCTCGAGCCGGCCAAGGGCGAGGCCGTCGTCGAGAAGGCCGTCCCCAACGGCTTCCACGACACGAACCTCGACGCCGAGCTGAAGAAGACCGGCCGCAAGAACGTCATCATCGCCGGGTTCATGACCCACATGTGCACCCTTTTCACCACTGAGGGAGCCGTCTACAACGGGTACAACCCGACCGTGGTGGGCGACGCCTCCGCGACGCGGCCGCTGCCGGTCAAGGGCAACCCCAACGGCATTCCCGCCAAGCAGGTCCACGAGTCCGCGCTCGCCACGATCCAGGACCGCTTCGGCGTCGTGGTCCCCCGGCAGCGCGACATCAAGTAGCTCCGACTTCGGCGGGGGAAGGAACTCCGGTTCCTTCCCCGCCGATGAGCGCAACTACCTGCGCCCCCTGAAAAGCCCCCTCCTCAAAATCCCCCTCCTTCCCCCGATCCCCCCTATCCCCCCAAACCCCCCAACCTCCCGACCCAAAGGTCCCCCCATGAATTCGATCCCCACATCGAAAAAGCGTCAGAAACAGCACAGCAAAACCCAATGGAGAAAACGAAGATGGCTACCCGCAGAGGGTTCATAGGCAGCGCCACCGGTATCGGCACGGCGACCCTGCTCGGCTACTCGGCATCCCCGAGCCACGCGGCCACCGCGGCGGACACCGCGGCCGCGGAAGCGGTCAGCCAGCAGACGGCGCGGTCCTCATTGCTCGCCGTCAACGCCGGAATGCGCGCCAACTACGCCGTTCTGAAGTCAGAGTTGATCAAGCACCTCTCCCCGGTGGTCGTCGTGCAGAACGACGCCAAGGGCGGCCGGTTCACCCTGGTGACCAAGGACGGCCAGCAGTCCGCCAACCCCGTGTCGGAGACGTTCGAGCTGGCCAAGTCCATCGCTCACGTCCCGCTCGGCATCTTCTCCGTGATCGCCCCCTACCTGGCGAACAAGGTGCCGAACCTGCCCAACGCCAACCGCATCGACGCGCACGACCTCGTCATGGTGGCGTTCAACGGCAGCACGTCCACCGCGTGGATCGAGCCGCTGCAGGCGTACGCCGCCAAACTCGCCACGGCCCGCCACCAGCTCGCCTCCGCCAATCTGCCCGCGGCGCTTACCACGTCCTGCGGCAACATCCTCGACGGCGGCCAGAAGTTCATCAGCGCCTCGGTCGCGGCCAAGAAGTTCGACATGGCGTCCTTCGAGACCTTCTCCGCCAGCGTCTACCCCGACATCCGCACCAACATGGAGCACGCCTCGCAGGCCCAGATCAAGGGCGTGCAGGACATCATGAAGACCTGGCGTGCCAAGGTCGGCGAAGAAGCGTGGACCGACCTGTACTGCGTGGTCCTGTCGCAGTGGACGACGAGCGTCCTCAACCAGAACACCATCATCATCAAGGACTGCATGAACGCGGCGAAGGTCGCCACCCACCTGATCGACCTGCCCGGCCTGGAGCCGCCGGCGGACCCGATCTTCACCGCGCTGGACAACCTCGCGCGGATCGTGCAGGACAACATCGCCGCCGAGATGGTGTTCCCGAAGGACACGAAGGTCGCCGACGCGCTGAAGGGCCAGCAGGACCTGCTGTCCGACGAGATCCTCATCCAGCTGGGCAGCAACACGACGACTCCGATGGCCGCGCCCAACTACAACTCGGTCGCCTCGGGCGTGTGCCCGGTCCCGCACTAGCGTCTGCCGAAGGCGGCCCCCGCGGGTGGAGGCGCAGGGTTCCCACTGCTGGGCCCGCGGGGGCCGCTGGGATTACGCGTACCCCGCCGCCCGCCCCATATGTCCCATACAGGGAACCCCGGCTCGAAATCGTCCCTTTATTGGACACCGTTATTGCACACCGAAAAGGGGTGGGCCCAGCCGTTGTCGGCTGGGCCCACCCCTTCATGCGCGTGTTCCTTCACGGCATGCTCGTCACCATCGGTACCAGCGGCCCTTGCGGCCGCCGCTCGCAGCGGGCCGGATGATGAATCCGAGAACCCATACGACCAGCACAATGACGGCGATCCACCACAGAGCCTTCAGGGCGAAACCGGCACCGAAAAGGATGAGGGCGAGCAGAAGAACCAAAAGCAGGGGAACCATGTGTATCAACCTCCTGACCACCGTGTGCTCTTGAGTTCGCCACACAAACGCGGAAGCGTCACGTTTCTTTCACAGAGTGCGGGGAACGCGAGCGCGCCGCGGGTCACCCTTAATGGCCGAGCCCCACGGGCAGGCACCCCCTCGGAAGCCCGACACGCATGGCCGGGTCGGCGCGGGGCAAGCTGACCGTCTGGGAAGTGGAGGATGCCATGACCATGACGGAGCAGCCAGTGGTGCCGAAGGGCGACGTGGCCTGCTGTCCGCGCCACGATGGCCGCGGGCAGGGGCCCGGCGGAGAGGAGCCGGAAGCGGCGCACGAGCGGGTCAACCGCCGCTGGCACGAGTTGCTGCAGGAGACGAGGGTCGCCCAGACGGGCGTGCAGATCCTCTTCGGTTTCCTGCTCAGCGTGGCCTTCACTCCCCTGTTCCGGCAGTTGGAGACGTTCGACCGCGTCACCTACGTCGTCACCGTGGTGCTCGGCGCGACGGCCACCGGAGCCCTGATTGCGCCCGTCTCCCTCCACCGCTTCCTGTCGGGGCAGCGGATGAAGGACGACCTCGTGGAGGTCGCCGGCCGTCTGATGATGTGCGGCATGGTGCTCCTCGCGCTCACCATCGGCTGCACCCTTCTGCTGATCCTCCGGGTCACGGTTCCCGGTGTCCTCGCCGAAGTGCTCGTCGGCGGGGTCATGCTGTGGTTCGGTGTCTGCTGGTTCGCGTTGCCGCTCGCCCTGCGGCGCCGCGCCGCCCGGCGAGACCGTACCGACGACGCGTAACACGTGGCCACGGCGGGTTCGTCACCCACGTTTCTCGCGCAGACGGAGGCAGAGGCATGACGTCGCAGACCGCCGCCGGGCCGACCGGCCGACCGCTCTACGGGTGCATGGGGCTCGGCGGGGCCTGGGACACCACGCCGTACACCGCCTCGGACATCGCGCACGCCGAGGCCGCCGTCGAGGCGGCGCTGGCCATCGGCATCACGGTGTTCGACCACGCGGACATCTACCGGCACGGCAAGTCCGAGGCGGTCTTCGGTGAGCTGCTGGCCCGCGCGCCGGAGCTGCGGAGCCGTGTCACCGTGCAGACCAAGTGCGGCATCCGGCAGGCCGCCGACGGTCTGCCCGGCATGTACGACCTGCGGGGGCCGACCATCGTGCGGCGCGTCGAGGAGAGCCTCACCCGGCTGCGGACCGACGTCATCGACGTACTGCTCCTGCACCGGCCCGATCCGCTGGCGGACCCGGCGGAGATCGCGGAGGCGTTCGGCTCGCTGCACGGGCAGGGCCTGGTGCGCCGCTTCGGGGTGTCGAACATGAGCGCCGCGCAGATCGCGCACCTCCAGGCGTACGTCGATGTCCCGCTGGTGGCCAACCAGTTGGAGATGAGCCTCGCCGACCGGGACTGGGTCGAAGCGGGCGTCCTGGTCAACACACCGGCCGCGGCGGCGAACGGCTTCCCGCACGGGACCGTCGAGTACTGCCACGCCCACAAGATCCAGCTCCAGGCCTGGGGCGCCCTCGCGCAGGGCCGCTACACGGGCACGGAGGACTCACCGGTCAGGCGGCTCGTCGCCGACCTCGCCGAGCGCAAGCGGACGACGCCGGAGGCGATCCTGCTGTGGTGGCTCCAACGCCATCCCGCCCGGATCGCGCCGGTCATCGGCTCCAGCCGGCCCGAACGCATCCTCGCCTGCCGCGACGCCGTCAGCCGCGAGCCCGAACTCACCCACGAGGAGTGGTACGAGCTGTGGGTCACCGCCCGGGGCGGCCCCCTGCCCTGACCGCCGGGGCCGCGGGCGTCACGTCTCGCGCAGCGCCTTGGCGAGGACGGAGTCCCCGGCGACCTCGATCCGGCCCTCCCGCACGCCCTGCCCGACGGTGAGTTCGCCGCGGCTCAGCGCGACGCACGTCCCGGCGTCCAGCGCGACGCGTGCGTCCGGCTCGTCCGGCGCGGGTCCGTCGCCGTAGCTCCCGGTGTCGCCGAGGCGTACGTGGAAGTGTCCCTCGTCGAGCCGTACCTCCACCACGCCTTCGAGCCCGGTCCCGGCGAGGCGCCGCAGCAGCGGCAGGGCGAACCAGTGGGCGCGCACCGCGTCCGTGGGCCTGCGTTCCGCCAGGCCGTGCGCGCCCCACCCGGCGAGGGCCTCCAGGACGGGGAGCAGCGCCCGGCCCCGCTCGGTGAGTTCGTAGACGTACGCCGCCGCGGGCGGGGGCAGGCGGCGGCGGGTGGTCAGGCCCTGCTGCTCCATGTCCTTCAGGCGCGAGGCGAGGACGTCGGTGCTGACGCCCGGCAGGTCGGCGTGCAGGTCGGTGTAGCGGCGGGGGCCGACCAGCAGCTCCCGGACGACCAGGAGGGTCCAGCGGTCGCCCACGGCGTCCAGGGCGCGGGCCGCGGCGCAGTACTGGTCGTAGCTTCGGCGAGGTGACATGGGACGCAGTCTAGACAGGTTGTTGGACTTTCCAAGGCGGGACTTGGTAAAACCAAGTAACTCACGTCACGGGAGGCGCACCGCATGGAGTTCCGGCAGTCGAGCAAGCTCAGCGAGGTCTGTTACGAGATCCGGGGCCCCGTC
Source organism: Streptomyces huasconensis (assembly GCF_021028635.1). NCBI lineage: Bacteria > Bacillati > Actinomycetota > Actinomycetes > Kitasatosporales > Streptomycetaceae > Streptomyces > Streptomyces huasconensis. The sequence goes on along the minus strand of NZ_CP086119.1, from coordinate 6,854,975 downwards.
ATCGAGCACGCCAACGCGCTGGAGGAGGCGGGCCACAGCGTCCTGCGCCTCAACACCGGCAACCCGGCGCTCTTCGGCTTCGAGGCGCCCGAGGAGATCGTCCAAGACATGATCCGGATGCTCCCCCGCGCGCACGGCTACACCGACTCGCGCGGTGTCCTGTCCGCCCGCCGCGCGGTCGCCCAGCGCTATCAGGCGCTCGGCCTCGACGAGGTCTCCGTGGACGACGTCTTCCTCGGCAACGGCGTCTCCGAACTGGTCACGATGGCCGTGCAGGCGCTTCTTGAGGACGGCGACGAAGTCCTCATCCCCGCGCCGGACTTCCCCCTGTGGACCGCCGTCACCACCCTCTCCGGGGGCAAGGCCGTGCACTACGTGTGCGACGAGTCGGCGGACTGGTACCCCGACCTCGACGACATGGCCGCGAAGATCACGGACCGGACCAAGGCCGTCGTGATCATCAACCCCAACAACCCGACGGGCGCGGTCTATCCGAAGGAGATCCTGGAGGGCATCCTCGATCTCGCGCGACGGCACGGCCTGATGGTCTTCGCCGACGAGATCTACGACCAGATCCTCTACGACGACGCCGTGCATCACAGCGTCGCCGCCCTCGCCCCGGACCTCGTGGTCCTCACCTTCTGCGGCCTGTCCAAGACGTACCGGGTGGCGGGGTTCCGCTCCGGCTGGCTGGTCGTCACCGGGCCGCAGCAGCACGCGAAGAACTACCTGGAGGGGCTCACGATGCTCGCCTCCATGCGGCTGTGCCCCAATGCGCCCGCGCAGTACGCCATTCAGGCCGCGCTCGGCGGGCGGCAGTCCATTCGTGAGCTCACCGCCCCGGGCGGCCGGCTGCACGAGCAGCGGGACCGGGCCTGGGAGAAGCTGAACGAGATCCCCGGGGTCTCCTGCGTCAAGCCGAAGGGCGCGCTGTACGCCTTCCCGCGCCTGGACCCGAAGGTCCACCCGATCCACGACGACGAGAAGTTCGTGCTCGACCTGCTGCTCCAGGAGAAGATCCAGGTCGTGCAGGGCACCGGCTTCAACTGGCCCCGCCCCGACCACTTCCGTATCCTCACCCTCCCCCACGCCGACGACCTCGACGCGGCGATCAGCCGCATCGGCCGCTTCTTGAGCGGCTACCGCCAGTGACCGCACCGACCACCTGAGGAGCACCGTGCCCTTCCGGGGGACCGGTGCGGGCCGTCCGGGTCTGCGGGTGGGGGTGGCTGGGCGCGCAGTTCCCCGCGCCCCTGACGGGGCTTCGGGCCCGTCCAGTGCCTCCTGGGGCGGTGTCGTTTTGGGGGATGGTGGGCGTGATCAATAAGATCCGGCGATGATCACAAGACAACGGCCGGCGGCCTGGGTCATCGCCCTGCTCGCCGCCCTGACCGCCGGGGTCGTCACGGCAGGCCCCGCCGCCGCCGATGACGACGAACCGGCGCGCCCCGACCCCAAGGTCGAGCTGGTGCTCGACGTCAGCGGGTCCATGCGGGCCCGCGACATCGACGGCAAGTCCCGCATGGCCGCGGCCAAGCAGGCGTTCAACGAGGTCCTGGACGCCACCCCGGACGAGGTCGCGCTCGGCATCCGCACCCTCGGCGCCAACTACCGCGGCGACGACCGCAAGACGGGCTGCAAGGACACCGAGCTGCTCTACCCCGTGGAGCGCCTCGACAAGGCGGGCCGCACCGACGCGAAGACCGCCGTGGCGACCCTCGCGCCGACCGGCTGGACCCCGATCGGCCCGACGCTGCTCAAGGCGGCCGACGACCTGACGGACGACACCGCCGAGCGCAGCCGCCGCATCGTACTGATATCCGACGGCGAGGACACCTGCCAGCCGCTCGACCCGTGCGTGGTGGCGCGGGAGATCTCCGCCAAGGGCATCCACCTCACCATCGACACGCTCGGCCTGGTGCCGGACGCCAAGACCCGCGACCAGCTGAGCTGCATCGCGGAGGCCACCGGAGGGACGTACACGTCGATCCGGCACACCGACGAACTCGCGGGCCGCGTCAAGCAGCTGATCGACCGCGCCGCCGATCCGGTGGTCACCCCGGCGGAGGCCAAGGGCGCCGCCCAATGCACCGACGCGCCCCGGCTGAAGTCCGGCCTCTACACCGACCGCGAGAAGTTCGGCGAGCACCGCTGGTACCGCGTGGACGTGCCCGCGGGCAAGGAGCTGCGCGCTTCCGTCAGTGTGTCGGCCGACCGCGCCGTCAACCAGGACTACGGCGTGCTGCTGCGCGCCGAGACGCCGGGCGGACGCGAGATCGTACGCGGCCAGGAGTCCGGTGACGGCCGTACCGACGTCATCTCGACGGGTCTGCGCTACCCGAGGCCGGAAGCGGACGGTATGGACGAGAAGGACAAGTACGGGGCCACCGAGACGGTCTGCCTGCGCGTCAGCAACTCCTTCTCGGCGCCCGCCTCGGTGAAGAAGACGCCGGGCCTGCCGGTCGAGCTCGCCGTCGACCTGGTCGACTCCCCCGACGAGGCCTCGGACGTCGCCTTCTTCGGGCTCGGTCACGGCTGGTGGCTGCTCGGTCTGCTCGTACTCGTCGGCTTCGTCGCCGGTCTGGTCTGGGGCTGGCTCTCGCGCTGGCGCTTCGCGGTCTGGAGGACCAACTGATGGACCGTTCAACGCCTACGACACGTGTATGGGGGCGCGCGGCCCTGCTGGGCGCGGCCGCCCTGCTGGCCTTCCCCGGAGCAGCCGCCGCCGACGGCGACGGTGATGACAAGGGTGACGCCCCGACCGAGGCGGGCACGTCCTTCCGTACCGCCACCCCGATCCGCCCCGACCAGGCGGCCACCGCGGAGGCGTCCACGGGCGACTACCTGTACTGGGCGTTCCCCGTGGACACCGGGCAGCGCGCCACCGTGCACGCCACGGTGAAGCTGCCGGACGCGGCCGCCCGGCACGCGGCCTCCACCTGGCAGGTCGACGTGTACGACGGCCTGCGGCGCCGCCAGGCCTGCCGGCTCGGCACGCCGAAGAGGACGGTGGCGCCGGACGCCGCGTCCGTCTCGCTCTCCTGCACGCTGCGCACCGTGCGGGCCTGGTCGGAGCAGTGGGCGAACGACCCGCTGCCCGGCACCTACTACCTGCGGCTCACGGTCACCGGGCTGAAGGCCGATGACCTGGGCCTGCCGGTGCGGGCCGAGACGAAGGTGACCACCACCGACGCGGGCGGCGCGCAGGCCGTCGACGGGTCGCTCGCGGAGCCGCTGGTGCCGGGCGCGGGCTCGGACCGGCAGCGGCCCGCCGCCGCCACGGAACCGGAGGACGGCTGGTCCTCCGGCTGGTGGTCCTCGCGCTGGCTCTGGACGGCGGCCGGCGGTGTGCTCGCGGCCCTCGCGGGCGTCGGCGGATACGCCCTGACCCGCGGCTCGGGCCGCCCCGCGCGGGTGCCGCAAGGCATGTAGCCGCCTCGGCGGGCCCGCCACGCGGGTGCGCCGCGCGGCGTGGCAGGCTCGGTGGTGGCCGGACCGCACGGTCCGGCCACCACCGGAAGAACAGGAAGGGCGCGACCATGGGCGATCTGCTCCTCGTCCGGCACGGCGAGACGGAGTGGTCCCTCTCGGGGCAGCACACCGGCTGGACGGACATCCCCCTCACGGACAACGGCAGGCGGCAGGCCCGCTCGCTCGCCCCGCTCGTCGGCGGGTTCCGGATCGGGGCGGCGTTCACGAGCCCGCTGCGGCGCTCGCGGGAGACGGCGGAGCTGGTCGGGTTCCCGGACGCGTACGTCGACCCGGATCTGCGCGAGTGGGACTACGGCGGGTACGAGGGCGTGACGACCGTCGAGATCCACCGCACGCGGCCCGACTGGTACCTGTTCACCGACGGCGTCGCGCCCGGCCCGCCGGAGCACCCCGGCGAGAGCCCGGAGCAGGTGGGCGAGCGCGCCGACCGCATGCTGGCCAAGGTGGACGCGGCGCTCGCCAACAACGAGGGCAGCGTGGTCCTCTTCGCCCACAGCCACTTCCTGCGTGTCCTGACGGCGCGTCGGCTGGGCCTGCCCGCGTCGGGCGGCTCGATGTTCCTCCTCGCCACGGGCACGGTGAGCCGGCTGAGCACGGAGCACGGGCGGCCGGTGGTGGCGAGCTGGAACCTGCGGCCGCAGGACGGCGTTCGACAGCCACGCTCTTGATCATCAAGACTGCGCGCATGCGATACGGCGTGAATCTCCTCAACTTCGGTTCCGGCACCACCCCCGACTCCCTCGTGCGGCAGGCGACCGACGCCCGTGAACTCGGCTTCGAGTTCGCGATGATCTCCGACCACATCGCGGTGACCCCGGACGTCCACGAGGTCTATCCGGCGCCGTTCTACGACCAGTTCGTGCTGGCCGCGCATCTCGCGGGGCGCGTGCCGGGGCTGCGGCTCGGCACCACCATCACCGTGATCCCGTACCGGCACCCCTTGCAGACCGCGCGGCTCGCCGCCAACATCGACCGGCTCAACGCCGCCGGGTTCATCCTCGGCGCCGGGGTGGGCTGGTCCGCCGCCGAGTACGAGGTGCTCGGCGTCCCCTTCCGCGAGCGCGGGGCGATCACCGACGAGTACCTCACCGCGATCCGCGCCGCCTGGCGGGAGGACCCGACGTCCTTCCGGGGCACGTACGTCTCGTACGAGGATGTCCGCACCGCCCCGGCCCCCGCGACCGGGCTGCCGGTCTGGGTCGGCGGCAACTCCCCCGCGGCGCAGCGCCGCGCGGCCCGGCTCGGTGAGGCCTGGCATCCGTTCATGCCGACACGGGACGCGCTGGCCGCCGCGCTGCCCCGTATCGCGGCCGAGGCCGAGGCCGCGGGCCGCCCCGTGCCGGACCTCGCGCCGCGGCTCCAGATCCGGATCGGCGAGCGGCCCGACACCTGCGACCGGCCGCTCGGGCACGGCACTGTGGACCAGATCCGGGGCGACCTGGAGACGCTCGCCGAGCTGGGCGCCACGGACGTGCTGCTGGACACCTACCCCGGTGCTCCCGGCGAACGGGCGGGCGCCGACGAGGACCGGCGGGTGCTCGAACTCGTGATGTCAGTGGCACAGGGCACCATCGGTACCAGTTGACCTGACGGTGCCGACGCGGAAGGGGGTGCGTGCGCGGTGAAGCCACCCACGGCCGCGCAGCGACGGATCATCGAGGCGGCGGACCCGGGGACCGGGCGGCTGTCCGGCAGCGAGGCCCAGCTGTCCGGCCTGGTGCGGGCGCGCCTGGCCTTCCGCCATCCCCGGCCCCCGCACGCGTACTTCCTGACGCCCGCGGGCCACCGCCTGCGGGACGAGGCCGCGGCGCGGTCGCGTCCCGCGCCCGCCGTCGCTCCGGCCGAGACGGCGGCGGCCCCCGGCGTCTTCGCCGCGCGGACCGGCACGGAGACGTCCGTGACGGGGAGCGAGGGCCCCGCCCGCGCGCGGGAGGTCCGCAGTGCCTGGGAGGGCCTGGTCGAGCTGCGCCGCATGACGAACCCCGATGGTGCCCGGGACCGCCCCTGCGCGTGGGAGCGCACGCATCTGGTGCAGGCGGCGGCCCTGGCCCTGGAGGCGGCCGGCTGCCTTCCCGCCCGCCCCGGTCCCGGCTTCGTGGAGGGTTACGAGGTGTCGGGCACCCCGCAGCCCGAGGCCGTCGCCGTGCGCGAGCCGTCCCCGGACGGGCTGCGGGCCTGCGCGGCGGCGCTGGAGCGGGCGGGCTGGCAGGTCGGCGAGCACGCCGGGCCGCGTGGCGCCCGCTATCTCCTGGCCTCCCCGAGACGAACATGAACCGGAGAAGGGAAGACGATGGCAGAGCCTTTTACCGTGACCGTCGCCGTCCGTGGGTACGAGACGGATTCACAGGGCCACCTCAACCAAGCCGTGTACCTCCAATACGCCGAGCACGCCCGCTGGTCGCTGCTGCGTGCGTCCGGCATCACACAGGCCGACCTCTTGGCCGAGGGGGTCGGTCCGGTGGTCCTGGAGACCACCATCCGCTATCTCAGCGAGCTGCACGCGGGTGACGAGACGGCGGTGAGCTGCGCGTTCGTGTGGGGTGAGCGGAAGACCTTCCGCGTCGAGCAGACCATCACCAAGGCGGACGGCACGGTCGCCGCGACGGTCTCCTGTGTGGGCGGGCTGCTCGATCTCAAGGAGCGGCGGATGGTGGCGGAGCCTCGCGCACGCTTCCGGGCGCTGGCGGCCGACCCCGCCCGGCTCGGCCTCTGACGCACCGCGCGCACACGCGACCACCCTTTGAGCGCGTGCATGACACCTTTACCGGACCGACTCACGGCGTTCACACAGGCGTACGCACATTCGTGCCACTCTCCCGGTGATTGAAAAGTCAACTCGCGTAGACCGCGGCCCTGTCAGGTGGGCGCCCGGCGCGCGAGGCCTCCGGGAAAGGACACGCCCCCCATGCCCGTCCCGCGCGTACGCCGCTGGAAACCCCTGGCCTTGACCGCCGCCGCCATGCTCGCCGGCATCACCGTGCCCGCCACGGCGACGGCCACCACCTCTCCCGCGCCGGCCCCGGCCGTCACGGCTGTCAGCGCCTATGACGACACGTACTACAAGGACGCGCTCGGCAAGACCGGTCCCGCGCTGAAGTCCGCGCTGCACACCATCATCAGCAAGCAGACCAAGCTGTCGTACAGCCAGGTGTGGGACGCCCTGAAGACCACCGACCAGGACCCGGCCAACAGCGCGAACGTGATCCTGCTCTACACCGGCACCTCACGGAGCAAGTCCAGCAGCGGCGGCGACCAGGGCGACTGGAACCGCGAGCACGTCTGGGCCAAGTCCCACGGCGACTTCGGCACGACGACCGGGCCCGGCACGGACATCCACCACCTGCGCCCCGAGGACGTCACGGTCAACAGCATCCGCGGCAACAAGGACTTCGACAACGGCGGCGGCACCGTCTCCGGGGCCCCGGGGAACCTCACCGACGGCGATTCGTTCGAACCCCGCGACGCGGTCAAGGGCGACGTGGCCCGCATGATCCTCTACATGGCCGTGCGCTACGACGGCGCGGACGGCTTCCCCGACCTGGAGCCCAACGACAGGGTGGACAACGGCAGCGCGCCCGCCATCGGCCGCCTTTCGGTCCTGAAGCAGTGGAGCGACGAGGACCCGCCGGACGCGTTCGAGAAGAACCGCAACCAGGTCATATTCGACAAGTTCCAGCACAACCGGAACCCGTTCATCGATCACCCGGAGTGGGTGGAAGAGGTCTGGTGACCCGCTCAACGGCCGTCGTGCGACGGAACCTTGGGGCAGGCGGGCGATCCGGGCGGAACACCGTCTAGATTGACGCTTGATCGTCGAACAACATGACGCAGGTTCCCAGGAGGCTCTCGTGTCAGACAACGACCCCCAGCTCGGCTCCGCCGCCGACGTCCGTGCGCGCATCGACACCAGCAAGCCGCACTCCGCACGCTTCTGGAACTACTTCGTGGGCGGCAAGGACCACTACGAGAAGGACCGCGAACTCGGCGACCACATCAAGGAGATCTTCCCCGGCCTGGTCGACGTGGCGCGCACCAGCCGCCTCTTCCTCGGCCGCGCGGTGCGCCATCTCGCGACGGAGCGGGGCGTGCGGCAGTTCCTCGACATCGGTACGGGACTGCCCACGGCCGACAACACGCACGAGGTCGCCCAGCGCGCCGCCCCGGACGCCCGCATCGTCTACGTCGACAACGACCCCCTGGTGCTCGCCCACGCCCGGGCCCTGCTGACCAGCACCCCCGAGGGCGAGACGGCGTACATCGACGCGAACCTCTACGAGCCCGAGGCGATCTTGCGGGAGGCCGCGAAGACGCTGGACCTCTCGCAGCCGGTGGCCCTGATCATCCTCAACACCCTCGGCCACGTCGCCGACCACAAGGAGGCCCGCGACCTGGTCGCCCGTCTCATGTCGGGTCTGGCGTCCGGCAGTTACCTGGTGATAAGCGACTCCACGGCGACCAGCGAGGGCATGATCGCCGCGTCGAACGAGTACAACAAGAGCGGCGCCATCCCCTACCACGTACGCGCGGTCGAGGAGATCGCCGCCTTCTTCGAGGGACTCGAACTGGTGGAACCCGGCGTCACCCAGGTCACGCGCTGGCGTCCGGAGACTGAGGACCAGACGGCGGTCGACGCGTACGGGGCGGTGGCCCGCAAGCCGTGACCACGCCACCCGGGCGGAGAAGCCGCCGCCCGTGCGGACCCTGATGCGACCGGGCGCACGCGAGGCGCGTCAACACCGCGCCCGGTTCGTAACTCACTCGGGGGATCTCGGATCGCGCCACCTTGACCCGCCGCGACACCGGCGCACTCCGCCCCGGCACTGCGTCCGCCCCCGCCAAACATTGCCTTCCGGACGATGATGTCGTCCGCTCAGCATATTTTCCTGACAAGTGAATCGTTCCGCCTGGAGAGCGTCCGGAGAGCATGCGGACGCAGCTTTTCCCGAGCGGAAGGAGTCGGTGCCATGGCCGACTGGAAGCAGATCAGCGGCGGGCTCACGCGGATCGCGGTGGGTTCACGGACCAACGTGTGGGGCGTGAACTCGGCCGGCAACATCTACCGCTTCACCAACAACGACGCCAGCCCCTGGCAGCAGATCCCCGGCGCCCTCACCGACATCGGCGCGGGCGCCGACGGCACCGTCTGGGGCGTCAACTCCGCGGGCAACATCTACCGCTACACCGGCGACCACGACGCCGCCCACTGGAAGCAGATCAGCGGCGGCCTGACGCGCATCGCGGTGGGTTCACGGACCAACGTGTGGGGCGTGAACTCGGCCGGCAACATCTACCGCTACACCAACAACGACGCCAGCCCCTGGCAGCAGATCCCCGGCGCCCTCACCGACATCGGCGCGGGCGCCGACGGCACCGTCTGGGGCGTCAACTCCGCGGGCAACATCTACCGCTACACCGGCGACCACGACGCCGCCCACTGGAAGCAGATCAGCGGCGGCCTCAAGGCGATCGCCTCGGGGTCCCGCACCTCGGTGTGGGGAGTCAACGCGGGCGGCAACATTTACACCTACACGAACAACGACGCCGGCCCCTGGCAGCAGGTCTCCGGCGCCCTCACCGACATCGGCGCGGGCGCCGACGGCACCGTCTGGGGCGTCAACTCCGCGGGCAACATCTACCGTTACACCGGCGATCTGCCCGGCTGACCCCGCCCTCGACCGGCACGGCTCCCTCGCCGTCGGCGCGCCGCCTCCGCCTCCACGGCTACCGGCTCGCCCCCGGCAAGGACAGGTGGGCCCAGACCGTCTTGCCCACCTGCCGTGCCGTCACACCCCACTGATCGGCCAGCGCGGCCACGATCACGAGCCCCCGGCCCGACTCCCCGTCGGTGGCCGGGGGTTTGGGTGATTCCGGGGGCATCAGTTCGGTTCTGGTGTCGGTCATCTCGATACGGAGAGTGTCCACGCCGAGCGCCAGGCGGACCTCGAAGTCACGGCCCGGCACACGGCCGTGCGTCGCCGCGTTCGCCGCGAGTTCGGCGACGATCGCCTCCGCGACATCGGAGAGTTCGCTGTCGTACGCGATGCCCCAGCTGTCCAGGTGATACCTGGCCAGCCTGCGTGCCAGGCGGGCACCCCGAGGGGTGGCGCTGAGACGTTGCGTGAATTCCCGCGTCGCGGTGGCGGGTTGCGCTTGGATCAGCATGGCGTCCACGGTGAACCATCCTGGCGTCATGCACCAGCCCCCAAACTCGTACGCTGAGTAAGCGTACGAGTACGAAGGGTAGACATTCAGGGTAACGGTGCGTAATCATTGAGGTGTTGGCGGGGACAGAGGCAGGAGCGCCGGGGGTTACTCATGATGTCGTCAAGCAGCAAAGAGCCGGAAGCGTCGGACGGTCTGAAGACGTTCGGCGCCGTGCTCAAGAGCTTCCGCAAACGCGCGGGGCACACCCAGGAGGAGCTGGCCGGTGAGGTGGGCTGCTCGTCGCACTTCCTGGCCTCCATCGAGCAGGGCAGGAGGTTCCCACCGCCCGGCTTCGTCGACCGCTGCGAGGCGGCACTCGACGCGTTCGGGACGCTGCGGCTCGCGTCGAACCAGCTGTCGCGGAAGCCGGGGCTCGCGAAGTGGTTTCAGCAGTGGGCCGATATGGAGAAGGAGGCGATCGCTCTCTACACGTACGAATGCCGGTTGATCCCGGGACTGTTGCAGACCCCGGCGTACGCGCGGACGCTCTTCGCCAATCAGCTGCCCCCGTTCAGCGACGAGCAGGTCGAGGAGAAGCTGGTGGCCCGCATGGAGAGGCAACGCCTGCTGACAGAGCGGCCGAACACGGCGTACAGCTTCATCCTTGAGGAACACCTGTTCCTGCGGCATGTGGGCGGGCATGACGTCACCATGGAACTCATCGACCACGTCCTGGCGCTCGCCGAGTACAGGAACATCGAGGTGCAGATCATGCCCTTGCAGCGTGAGAGCCATGCGGGGCTCGACGGTCCCATGCGATTGCTGGAGAGCCCGGAGAACAAGTGGTTCGCCTACTCCGAGGGGCAGGAAAGCGGCCAGCTCATTTCCGACCCAAAAGTGGTCAGCACGCTCCAGATGCGGTATGCCAAGATGCGCTCCCAGGCTCTCTCGTTCGAAGACTCGGTGAGCCTGCTGAAGCGGATGCGAGGAGCATGATGGGCACCCCCGACCTGGCCTGGTTCAAAAGCAGTTACAGCAGCGGCGGCTCCGGTGACTGCGTGGAAGTCGCCCTCACCTGGCGCAAGTCCAGCTACAGCGGCGGCTCCGGTGACGACTGCGTAGAGATCGCCCCCTGCCCCGCCGCCATCCACGTACGCGACTCCAAGAACGCCGAGGGGCCCCAGCTCGCGCTGGAGCCCCGTGCCTGGGCGCACTTCGTGGGTTACGCCTCGCGCGGCTGACGCTGGGCCGCCACCAGTTCCCTGGCCTCCTCGTCGGTCGCCACCGCCGGCGGGGAGCCCTCCAGGGGCTGGCGGGCCGTCTCCTTCATCGCGGCGACGGCGATGATGCCGACCAGGCCCGCGAGCATCGTGTAGAACGCGGGCATCAGGTCGTTGCCGGTGGCGCCGATCAGCGCGGCGACGACCAGCGGTGTCGTACCGCCGAAGAGCGAGACGGAGATGTTGAAGCCGATGGAGAGCGAGCCGTAGCGCACGTCCGTGGGGAAGAGGGCCGGCAGCGAGGAGGACATGACGCCCAGGTAGCAGACCAGAGCGAGGCCGAGGATCAGCAGGCCGGTGAAGACGGCCACCGTACCGCCCTGCTTGATCAGCAGGAACGCCGGGAGCGCGAGGACGAAGAAGCCGACCGAACCGGCCATCAGGACCGGCTTGCGGCCGATGCGGTCCGAGAGACGGCCCACCGAGTTGATGAGCGCCATCAGGATCAGCATGACGACGACGATGGACAGCAGGCCGCCGGTCTCGCCGAAGCCGAGCTGCGTCAGGTACGTCGGCATGTACGACAGCAGCATGTAGTCGGTGACGTTGAACGCGGCGACCAGCGCGATGCAGAGCAGCATCGCCCGCCACTGACCGACGAAGGAATCCTTGAAGGACTTCTTCTGGCGTTCGGCGGCGGGGCCCTCGCCCTCCTCCATCTTCTGGAAGGCGGGTGACTCGTCGAGCTTCATCCGCAGGTAGAGGCCGATGAGGCCGAGCGGCGCCGCGGCCAGGAACGGGACGCGCCAGCCCCAGGACTGCATGGCGTCGTCGCTGAGCAGCGCGGTGAGGGTGGTGACGAGGACGGCGGCGACCGTGTAGCCGATCAGCGTGCCGAACTCCAGGAAGGAGCCCCAGAAACCGCGCCGCTTGTCGGGGGCGTACTCCGCGATGAAGGTCGCCGCGCCGCCGTACTCGCCGCCCGTGGAGAAGCCCTGCACCATGCGGCAGAGGACCAGGAGGACCGGGGCCCAGACGCCGATCGAGGCGTAACTGGGTATCAGGCCGATCGCGAGGGTCGCGGTCGACATCATGATCATGGTGAGCGCGAGGATCTTCTTGCGGCCGACGCGGTCGCCGAGCGGGCCGAAGAACATGCCGCCGATGGGGCGCACCAAGAAGGCCGCGGCGAAGGTGGCGAGCGAGGAGAGGGTCTGGGCGGTGTCGTTGCCGGAGGGGAAGAACTCCTTGCCGATGATGACGGCGAGGTAGGCGTAGACGCCGAAGTCGTACCACTCCATGGCGTTGCCCAGGGCGGTCGCTTTCACCGCCCGCTTGACCTGGGCCTCCTCGGTGACCGTGATGTCCGACTGGCGCAGGCGGGGGTGCGTGCGGCGGTAGATGGCACGGAAGAGCGCGCGGTGACGGGCGACGGCTTCCGGAGCGGGCGGTGCGGGTATTTCTGGTGTTTCGGGCGCGCTCACGGTGCAGTCAGTCACTTTCTCGGTCGGCGTCGGTCCTTGCTGATCATTCGTCTGCCCTGCGGGCGTCGATCAACACTGCCAACCTCCGGGGCGGGAAGTGCCTGCCGTTGGTCCTCGCGCGGATGGTCTCTGGTCCCTGGTTCGTGGGACTTGCGGCCCTATGACGTCCGTTTGCCCGGCTGTCCGGCTGCGGCAGCACACTTCTGGCCGCGCGGGGGAAGAGTCACTTCGGTACGCCCTCGCCCCGCCCTGTGTGGCCCCTTCGACCTACGGAGTCCCGATGCCACTCCCCCGCCGTACGTTCCTCACGGGCCTCGCCGGGACCGCGGGGGCCACCGCCGCCTGCTCCCCCGGCACTACCATCGACGGCGCCTCCGGGGACGGCGCGCCGGTCCCGCGCCGTGCCGCCGCGTCCGAGGCGGCGCGGCGTCTCCTGCCCCGGCACTGGGACCAGATCACCTTCCGGACCGCCCGGCCCGGGCAGGGCGCCGAGGACTTCTTCCGGATCAGCGGCCGGCGCGGCCACATCACCGTCACCGGGACCACACCGGCGACCCAGCTCACCGGGCTGGGCCACTACCTGAGACACACCGCACACGCCAACATCACCTGGGCGGGCAGCCAGACCGACCTGCCCGACCGCCTCCCCGCCCTCGCCGCCCCCGTCACCATCCGGGCCAACACCCCGCACCGCTTCGTCCTCAACGACACCAACGACGGCTATACGGGCGCGTACCACGGCTGGGACTACTGGGAGCGCGAACTCGACGTACTGGCCCTGCACGGTTACAACGAAGTCCTGGTGTACATCGGTGCGGACGCCGTGTACCACCGTGCCTTCCAGGGGCGGGAGTTCGGGTACGGCGACGAGGAGTTGAGAGCCTGGGTACCCGCCCCCGCCCACCAGCCGTGGTGGCTGCTGCAGAACATGTCCGCGTTCCCGCACCTCGTCTCCCGGCAGCTTCTCGACGCCCGCGCCCGCCTCGGCCGCCGCGTCTGCGACCGGCTGCGGGAACTCGGCATGACGCCTGTCCTGCCGGGCTACTTCGGGACCGTGCCGCCCGGCTTCGCGGATCGGAACCCGGGCGCGCGGACGGTCCCTCAGGGCGACTGGGTGGGCTTCGCGCGCCCCGACTGGCTGGACCCGCGCACCGGCCACTTCGCGCGGGTGGCCGCCGCGTTCTACCGCGCCCAGGACGAGCTGTTCGGGCCGTCCACGATGTACAAGATGGACCTGCTCCATGAGGGCGGCAAACCGGGTGACGTCCCCGTGGGCGAGGCGGCCAAGGGCGTCGAGAAGGCCCTGAGGACGGCGCACCCCGGCGCCATCTGGGTGATCCTCGGCTGGCAGCACAACCCGCCGAAGGCCCTCACCGACGCCGTCGACAAGGAGCGCATGCTCGTCGTCGACGGCCTCTCCGACCGCTTCCCGGCCATCACCGACCGCGAGGCCGACTGGGGCGCCACGCCCTACACCTTCGGCTCCATCTGGAACTTCGGCGGGCACACCACGCTCGGCGCCAACACCCCCGACTGGGCCACTCTGTTCGAGGCGTGGCGCACCAAGGAGGGCAGCACGCTCACCGGCATCTCCCTCATGCCGGAGGCGGCCGACAACAACCCCGCCGCCTTCGCGCTCTTCTCCGAACTGGCCTGGAGAACGGGAGACCTGGACCTCGAAGCCTGGTTCGCCGACTGGTCGACGGCGCGGTACGGCGCCGCCGACCCGCACGCCGCCGCCGCGTGGGACACCTTGCGCCGCACCGCCTACGGCACGACCCGTGCCGACAAGTGGGCCGAGGGCGCCGACGGCCTCTTCGGCGCGCGCCCCGACCTGGCGGCGAAGTCGGCGGCGTCCTGGTCACCACGGAAGATGCGGTACGAACCCACCGACTTCGAGCCCGCGCTCGGCGAACTCCTGGCGGTGCGAACCGGCTTGCGGAACTCCTCCGCGTACCGTCGCGACCTGCTCGACGTCGCCCGACAGGCGCTCTCGAACCGCAGCCGCGTCCTGCTGCCACACATTAAGGAGGCGTACAACGCCCGGGACGCGGCCCGCTTCGAGCGGCTCACCCGCGAGTGGCTGGAGCTGATGGACCTGCTCGACCGGCTCGTGGCGACGGACTCCCGCCACCTCCTCGGCCGCTGGGTCGCCGACGCACGGGCCTGGGGAGCCGACGAGCACGAGCGGGACCAGCTGGCCTACGACCAACTGACGTTGGTGACGGTGTGGGGCCCGCGGTCCGGCGCCGACGCCGGGCTGCGCGACTACGCCAACCGCGAGTGGGCCGGGCTCGTCGGCGGCCTCTACCGGTTGCGCTGGGAGCGGTACTTCACGGAGCTGCGGACCGCGCTCGCGGAGCGCCGTACGCCCCGGAAGATCGACTGGTTCGCCATGGAGGACCAGTGGATCCGCGATCCGGGACGCCTGGCGAAACGGCCGGTCGGCGACACATACGAGATCGCGAAGCGGGTGCACGCCCGGCTGACAGCCACCGCCCGGCCGCCGCGCCCGTGAGCAGCGGCGGACCACCGCACCCGCCACACACACGTGGGGTACTTTGACCTTCGACCAGGTGGGGCAGACGGCGGGGGACGACGTGAAGGCACTGGGCAAGGGCGATCCAGCACGTATCGGGGCCTATCGCATCCTGGGGGTGCTCGGCGAGGGCGGCATGGGCCGCGTATACCTGGGCCGGTCGGAGGGCGGGCGCACGGTCGCGCTCAAGGTCGTACGGAGCGAGATCGCCCAAGCCCCCGACTTCCGGAGACGGTTCGCGCGCGAGGTGGATGCCGCGCGGCGTGTGGCCGGGCCGTGGACCGCGGCGGTTCTCGACGCCGACGTCGAAGCGGCCGTCCCTTGGGTCGCCACCCAGTACATCGCGGGCCCGGATCTGCACACCGTGGTCGCACAGGACTTCGCCCCGCTGCCCGAGCGTTCCGTACGCTTCCTCGCCTGCCGCCTCGCCCTAGCACTCCAGGGCATACACGGCGGCGGTTTGATCCACCGCGACCTCAAACCGTCGAACATCCTGGTCACGGTCGACGGGCCGCGTGTCATCGACTTCGGGATCGCGCGGGCCCTCGACGGCCTGGACACGATGGCCGCGGAATCGGCGATGACCCGCACGGGCATGGTCATCGGCTCACCCGGGTTCATGTCCCCCGAGCAGGCCCGCGGGCGCGAACTCACCCCGGCCAGCGATGTGTTCTGCCTCGGCTCTGTCCTCGTGTACGCGGCCACGGGGCGCCAGCCGTTCGGCGCGGGCGGAAACGGCGGGCTCGCCGCACAGCTGTTCAGTGTGGCCGAGGACGAGCCGGACCTGAGCGGAGTGCCGTCTTCACTGGTGGATCTAGTGCGGGAGTGCCTGGCGAAGGACCCGCGGCAGCGCCCCACGCCCGGCCAGATCGCCGAGCGCGCCGAGGACGGGTCGACCGAGCACTGGCTGCCCAGTGCGGTACTCGCTCAACTTGCTCGCCGTACCGCCGAGTTGCTCGACTACGATCCAGCGCCGGCGGTGTCCGCCGCGTCGCAGGACCACCCGGCCACGGTGCACGTCCCCGAGCCGTCGTCACCCCCGTTCCCGACCATGCCCGCGCGGCCCCCTGCGGGCCCACCGCCGTCGGCCCCCGTACGGCGCCGCAGCCGCACGGCCATCGCGGCAGGGGCAGTGGCCGTGATCGCCGCCGTCGGTGGGCTGGTCGCGCTCGAACCCTGGGCCGACGGCAGCGGCGGCAGTGACGGGACAGCCGGAAAGGGGGAATCAGCCGGTGGACTCACGCCGGCCACCGTCCCGGACAAGTTCACGGGCACATGGGAGGGCCAGCTCACCCAGAAAGGCCCCATGAGAAGCAATCGCGTCGTGCGGGTCGAGATCCTGCCCGGCGACACGAAGATCTCTGTGCAGACCGTCGACTCCGATCGGTTCTGCATGGTGGAAGCCGATCCCGTCAAGGTGAAGAAGGAGTTCTACGACCGGCTGGTACTCGGCTCACCGAAGCTCCGGACCGGCGCGCCCGCGACAGAGAAGGACGCGTGCGCGGGGCAGCCGATCGGCAGCCTCGTGGCGGAGGGTGCGGAGAACAGCGAGGTGACGACGCTCAGCTGGGAGTTCGGCAACCACGCGGTCACGCTTTTCAAGAAGCCGAAGATGGCCGTCCAGCAGAAGGTGCCGACGGCGTTCACGGGCCACTGGCAGCTCAAGAAGGACGACAGCGGCTTCTCGCCGGACCGGCGCCTCCAGCTCCAGACGGTCACCATCGATCCGGGAAACGTGCTTCTCACCAGCAAGGTCGCGGTCTCCATCAAGGCGGGGAAGCCCGGTGAGGCCACATCGTGCTTCTACCAGGGCGGCGTGTTCTCGATATCGGGCGAGAAGAAGGACATCCTCTTCACCACGAACCTCGAGTCGGGGTCACCCCCGGATGGCTCCGCCTGTCCCGCTTCCCTGCCCGCCCAGATGTACCTGACGACGCCCGACAAGAAGCACCTGTCGATGATGACCATGGGTTCCCAAGGGGTCGCCGCCGGTTTCAGCGACCTTCGGCGCACCACCCCCACGTATTCGTAACGCGGAGCCGCTCATTGTGCATTGACGGGTATCCGTCACACCGAAATTCTGGTAGGAAACCTTCCTAACAGTACGCGGAACGACGAACTCCCCCTTCTGGAGGCCCTCGTGCAGACCCCCGACTCCCCTCACACACGCCCGCGACCCCTCACCTCCCGCCGCACCCTGCTCGCCTTCATCGGCGCCTCGGTCGTGGCCGGGCCGGTCATCGCCTCGCAGATGACCTCCGCCACCGCGTCCCCGCTGCGGGCCGGCGGGCTCGACGAGCCGGCGAAGAAGGAGATCGCCATGAAGCTCGTCTGCAGCGCAGAGAACTCCAGCCTCGACTGGAAGAAGTACTACCGCTACATCGAGGACATCAACGACGGCCGCGGCTACACCGCGGGCATCATCGGCTTCTGTTCCGGCACCGGCGACATGCTGGACCTCGTCGAGCTGTACACCCGGCGCAAGCCCGGCAACGTCCTCGCCAAGTACCTGCCCGCGCTGCGCGAGGTGGACGGCACCGACTCGCACGAGGGCCTCGACCCGACCTTCACGAGGGACTGGGAGAAGGCCGCCGAGGACCCGGCGTTCCAGAAGGCGCAGAACGACGAGCGCGACCGCGTGTACTTCGACCCGGCGGTCAAGCAGGGCAAGGCGGACGGCGTCGGCGTCCTCGGCCAGTTCTGCTACTACGACGCGATCGTCATGCACGGCGACGGCAGCGACTCCACCAGCTTCCGCAACATCCGCAAGCGCGCGCTGCGTTCGGCGAAGACGCCGGCGCAGGGCGGCGACGAGGTGACGTACCTCAACGCCTTCCTGGACGCGCGCGTGTGGGCGATGAAGCAGGAGGAGGCCCACGAGGACACCAGCCGTGTCGACACCGCGCAGCGCGTGTTCCTGAAGAAGCAGAACCTCAACCTGGACACCCCGCTGGAGTGGAAGGTGTACGGCGACTCGTACCGCATCGGCTGACGGGCGCCCCTCTCCGGTCCGGCGCGCTCGCGCGGGGCGCACACACGTCCCGCGCGACGGCGCGTGCTCTCACGCACTCCACGCACCTCCCACAGCCCTTCCACGCACCTCTTGTCTCCGGCGCACGCAGCTGGGTACGTTTCCGGCCAACTCCCCGTCTACGCGCGTCCGCGCGCGTCGGCGCGCACCGAGATGAGAGATCCATGTTCCTTCGCATGACCGTGCTGACCGCCGCCACCGCCGCACTCGTCGCGGCGGGAGCCGCCCCGGCCCCCGCCACGAGCGGCGGCTGGCAACAGGTGGGTGCCGACATCACCTCCGGCGTCAGCGGCCTCGCGTTCAGCGGCCGCGCCCAGGGCACCACGCACGCGCTCGTCGTACGCGACAACAAGAAGCCCGGCCAGAACCGCGTCGCCGCGCTCACCTACCGCCCGGGACGTTCCGCCGCCGTCGAGCCGATGACCTGGGCGGGCGGCGGCGAGCCCATCGACCTGGAGGCCATCGAGGCGGTGCCGGGGACCCCAGGCGAGTACGTGGCACTCGCCAGCCGCGGCCTCGTCTACCACCTCAAGGCGACGGGCACCCGGGTCGAGGTCCTGGGCACCTCCCCGCTCCCCGCGATCGCCGACGGCGACGACTACGAGAGCTTCGCGCTCATCTCCCGGCACGGCAGGACGGCCGCCGTGTGGGCCGACCGGGGCGCGGGCAAAGACCGCCCCGCGACGCTGCGCGCCGCCTCCTTCGCCTTCACCAAGTACGGCGAGGCGGACTTCGGCCCGGTCACCACCGTCCGCTACCGCACGCCGTACCCGTCGGGCCCGGTCCGGCACGCCTCGGACATCTCGGTCACGGAGTCGGGCCGCCTCCTGATCGGCGCGGCCTCGGACCCGGGCGACGACGGGCCGTTCGACTCGGCGGTCGTCGACGCGGGCACACTGTCCGTCACCCGCACCGGCAAGGTCCGCCTCGGCCTCAGCGACTCCCCCGAAGTCCTGCGGAAGTTCAAGGGCCACAAGATCGAGGCCGTGGAGTGCGTGCCGAACTCCCGCACCGCCCTGCTCGGCACGGACGACGAGAACACGGGCGGCGCGGTCAACTCGGCGAAGCTGTGCGGGAGCTGACGATCGCGCAGCTTCCGGCCTGCCCGAGGCGCTCCGTCGCATGACGTCGGAAGCCGGCCCCGTGCCGTGGTGTTCATGAGAGACGGCAGGGGCCGGCTGGGGCGGGGCAAAGTGGGCGTGGCGTTCGCCCTACGGGGGCGGCTCCGCGGCCGTGCGTCAGTGCACCCCGGCTGCGGACGACCCCGTCGCCGAGGAGTGCGTACGCTGCTGCGCGATCTCCCCGCCCGGCTCCATCGGTGCCGTCACGTCGTCGTCCTCGCGGCCCTTGCCGATGTGGTTGAATACGAGGTTCAGGAGGACGGCGGCCACACAGCCCGTCGAGATGCCCGAGTCGAGGATGATCTTCGCGGTCTCCGGGAACGCGTGGTAGAACTCCGGCGCCGCGATCGGGATCAGGCCGACGGCCAGCGAGACGGCCACGATGAGGACGTTGTTGTCCTTCTCCAGGTTCGCCTTGACCAGCGTCTGGATGCCGCTCGCCGCGACCGAGCCGAAGAGGACGACGCCCGCGCCGCCGAGCACCGGGCGCGGCACGACCGCGATCAGCGAGGCCGCCATCGGGCACAGGCCCATCAGGACGAGGAAGCCGCCGCCCGCCGCGACCACGAACCGGCTGCGGATCTTCGTCATCGCGACCAGGCCGATGTTCTGCGCGAAGGCGCTGCACATGAAGCCGTTGAAGAGCGGGCTGACCGCCGAGCCGAGGCAGTCGGCGCGCAGGCCCGCCGCGATGGTCTTCTCGTCGGCCGGACGGTCCACGATCTCGCCGAGGGCGAGCATGTCGGCCGTCGACTCCGTCATCGAGACGACCATGACGACGCAGAGCGAGACGATGGCGGCGGCCGCGAACTGCGGGGCGCCGAAGTGGAAGGGCGTCGGGAAGCCGACGATGTCCGCCTCGCCGATCGGCCCGAAGTCCGTGGCGTCGAACGGGATGGCGATCAGCGTGCCGATGACCAGGCCGAGCAGGACCGCGATCTGCTTGACGAAGCCGGTGGTGAAGCGGCGCAGCAGCAGTACCACGACGAGCGTGATGCCCGCGAGGGCGAGGTTTTTCGTCGAGCCGTAGTCGTCGGCGCCCGGCACCGGTCCCTGCGCCCAGCCGAAGGCGACCGGCATCAGCGAGATGCCGATGAGGGTGATGACCGTACCGGTGACCACGGGCGGGAAGAAGCGGATCATCTTCGAGAAGAACGGCGCCGCGATGAAGCCCAGCACGCCGGCGACGATCACCGCGCCGAAGATGAGGGGCAGCGCGTCGTCCTTGTCCTTCGTGGAGTCGACGACGGCGAGCATCGGCGCGACGCCGGCGAACGTGACGCCGTTGACGAACGGCAGGCGGGCGCCGATCTTCCAGATGCCGAGCGTCTGGAGGAAGGTCGCGAGCCCCGCGGTGAACAGACACGCGCCGGTCAGGAAGGTGAGTTCCTTCGCGGAGAGGCCGACGGCGGCGCCGACGATGAGCGGCGGGGCGACGACGCCCGCGTACATGGCCGCCACGTGCTGAAGGCCGGTGGTGGCCATCTTCAGGGGCGGGAGCTTCTCGTCGACCGGATGGATGCCTTCCGGTCGTATGGACCCGTCGTCGGAGTCGGGGTCCGGGGTGGTGCCTTGCTTGGTGAACCTGGGCTGAGTGGCCACGATGGCTCCTCCGGTTGTTTTCCAGCCCCGGCTGGGCGCCGGCACTTTTCGCTTCTGGGAGGTGGGGGGGTGGTGCGTGGTGCAAGGACTTGCTCGGTATGCGGTTGTGGAAATGCGCCCAGGTAGTACTGACCGCCCCGCGCACGTGAAGCTTTGGGCCACGTTCGCGGGGCGGCACTTGAGCGGCCCGCTCGGCCGCTCAAGTCCGGTCAAGGGCCGTCCCCCCTGACCGGAGTTCTTGGGGTCAGCTCTCGGCGGCGATCCGCGCGAGGCGCTGCGCCTCGTCCCGCGTGGAGCGGGCGATGGCGTCCTCGTCGGCGTGCAGCAGGCGGCCGTTCTCGACGACCGGCCTGCCGTTGACGAGGGAGAGGGTGACGGGGGCCGCCGCGCCGAAGACGATGGCGGTCACCGGGTCGGCGATCGAGGCGTGTCCGATGCCGTCGATCTTCCACAGGACGAGGTCGGCGAGCTTGCCGGCCTCCAGGGAGCCGATCTGCGTGGCCCGGCCGAGGACCTGGGCTCCGCCGTAGGTGCCGAGCCGCAGCGCCTGGCGGGCGTTGAGGGCGGCTTCCTTGTGGGCGCCGAGGCGGTTGATCAGCAGGGCGTTGCGCAGCTCGGTGTGGAGTTCGCCGGACTCGTTGGAGGCGGTGCCGTCGACGCCGAGGCCGACGGGGACGCCCGCCTTCAGCATGTCGGGGACGCGGGCGATGCCGGCCGCGAGGCGCGCGTTGGAGGAGGGGCAGTGGGCGACGCCCGTGCCGGTGCGGGCGAACGCGGCGATGTCGGAGTCGTTCATGTGGACGCAGTGCGCCATCCACACGTCGTCACCGAGCCAGCCGGTCGACTCGAAGTAGTCGGTGGGGCCCATGCCGAACAGTTCATGGCAGAACTTCTCCTCCTCGACCGTCTCGCTGCCGTGGGTGTGCAGCCGTACACCCAGGCGGCGGGCCAACTCGGCGCCCTGCTTCATGAGTTCGGTCGACACCGAGAAGGGCGAGCAGGGGGCCACGGCCACCTGCGTCATCGCGTCGAAGGAGGCGTCGTGGTGCTTCTTGACGGTCTCCTCGGTCGCGGCGAGCGCGCCCTCCAGGGTCTCCACGGCGAAGTCGGGCGGCAGGCCGCCGTCCTTCTCGCTGCGGTCCATGGAGCCGCGGGCCAGGGTGAAGCGCACGCCCATCTCGGAGGCGGCGCGGATGATCGACCCGGAGAGGTCGCCGGAGCCCTTGGGGAAGACGTAGTGGTGGTCCATGGCGGTGGTGACGCCGCCTCGGGCCATCATGCCGAGGGAGCCCTGCGCGGCCGCGTACGTCATCTGCTCGTCGATGCGCGCCCACGTCGGGTACAGCGCCACCAGCCAGTTGAAGAGGTTGTGGTCGGTGGCCAGGCCCCGGGTGATCCACTGGTAGAAGTGGTGGTGGGTGTTGATCAGGCCGGGGGTGACCAGGTGACCGGTGGCGTCGACGCGGCGTACGACGTTCGCCAGGCCCTCGGGCGCCTTGCCCGCGCCGATGGACTCGATCCTGTTGCCCGCGACGACGATGTGGCCCGAGGCGTACTCGGTGTCCTGGGCGTCGACGGTCGCGATCGCGGCGTTCTCAATGACGATGCGCTCTACGGCGCCGCTGTCGGGGGTTGCCGGTGCTGCCATGGTGCTTCCTTACTCTGTGAGTGGCGATGAGGGCACGGCATGACCCTAGGAAGATTTGAGTGCCGCGGCCGCGCTCTGCGCGCTGCTGCGGGTGCCGAGATGGTGGAAGAAGAGGTTGAGCGTGACCGCGACGAGCGCGCCGGCGCTGATGCCGGAGCCGAGGACGGTCTGTGCCCAGGCGGGGAACTGCGCGTAGAAGGTGGGCGCGGCGAGCGGGATGATGCCCGCCCCGAGCGACACGGCCACCAGGATGATGTTGGAGCTGTCGTCGAGGCCCGCCTCGGAGAGCGTGCGGATGCCGCTGACCGCGATGGAGCCGAAGAGGACGATGCCCGCGCCGCCGAGGACCGGCATGGGGACGACGTTGACGACGGCGCCGAGGACCGGGAAGGCGCCGAGGACGATGAGCGTGGCGCCCGCGACGGCGACGACGTAGCGGCTGCGGACCCGGGTGAGGGAGACGACGCCGACGTTCTGCGCGAAGGCGGAGGTCGGGAAGCCGCCGAAGACGGGACCGACGAGCGTGGCGATGCCGTCGGTGCGCAGGCCCCGGGTGATGGTTTTGCCGTCGGTCCTGCGCTCGCAGATCTCGCCGAGGGCGAGCATGCCGGCCGCCGACTCGGTCATCAGGACCAGCATGACGATGCAGAGCGAGAGGATGGCGGCAGGCTGGAAGACGGGGGTGCCCGCGGCGAACGGCGTGGGCAGCGCGGCCAGCGGCGCGCTCTGCACGGAGGTGAAGTCCGCCATGCCGTACGGGATCGCGGCCAGCGTGCCGATGAACATGCCCGCCAGCAGGGCGACTTGCTTGAGGAAGCCGCGTCCGAAGCGCTGGAACATCAGGATGACGACGAGCGTGAAGGCGGCGAGCGCGAGGTACTTCATGTCGCCGAAGGCCGGGTCGGTGTCGTCACCCCCCTGCGCCCACTTGACGGGCACGGGCATCAGCGTGACGCCGATGAGCGTGATGACGACGCCGGTGACCAGCGGCGGGAAGAAGCGCAGCAGCTTGCCGAAGAAGGGGCCGACGGCGAGGCAGAAGACGCCCGCGACCATCACCGCGCCGTAGATGGCGGGGAGTTGGTCGCCCTTGGCGTTGGTCTCGGCGATGGCGAGGATCGGTGCGATGCCGGCCGAGGAGGCGGCGTTCACAAATGGCAGGCGGTTGCCGACGAATCCCTTGACGCCGAGCGTCTGCAGGATGGTGGCGAGACCGGCGATCAGCAGTCCGGCGGCGATCAGCCGGGTCTGGGCCACCGTGTCCAGGCCGCAGGCCTGGCCGATGATGAGCGGAGGGGTGACCACACCCGCGTACATGGCGGCGATGTGCTGGAGCGCGGCGGGGACCAGCCGCGAGGGGTGGAGCTTCTCATCCACCGGGTGACAGTCGGGAGTTGCTGCGTCGTCACCTACGGGTGGGGTGGAACACGGGCCTTCTGCCGGCCCCTGTGCAGGCTGTGCCATTGCTGTTCCCTCCGGTGTGGCGCGCCCCCGCCCACTGCGGTGGGGCGGGGGCGCGCGTCCCGCGTCAGAGGTTGGTCATGTCGACCGGGATCTTCGGCTCGACGCCGTCCCGCAGGATGGTGGCCTCGATGAGGCCGTAGGGACGGTCGGCGGCGTAGTAGACGGCTCCGTCCTTGGCTTCGTTGTCGAGGCCGAAGGGCGAGAGGTCCTGACGGAAGTGGTGCTTGTTGGGCGCGGAGAAGCGGATCTCGTCGATCTCGCTGCGGTTGTTGATGACCCGCGAACCCATCTGGTACAGCGTCTGCTGCAGGGAGAGCGAGTAGGTCTCCACGAAGGCGTGCAGGATGTGCTTCTTGGCCTGCTCGTAGCTGCGCTCCCAGCTCGGCATGCGCTGCTCGTCGCTGGTCCAGTTGTGCCGCCACCAGGTGGACAGGGAGGTGGCGAGGATACGGTCGTAATCCTCCTGGAGCGTCGTGTACTTGTCCTTGATGTAGCCCCAGAACTCGGAGTTCGTGGAGTTCATCACGGTCAGGTCCTTCAGCCCCGAGAGCACCTCGAACTTCTCGCCGTCGTAGGTGATCTGGGCGAGCCGGGTCTCCTGGCCCTTGCGGACGAAGGAGTGCTTGACCTCGTCGGCGCCTATGAACTTGGCGTTGCTGTCGGAGCCGCCGATGCGCTCCCAGGCGTACTCCTCGATGCGGATGCGCGCGCGGTGGATCGAGGGCTGGCTGTCCACGAAGTGCCGGGCGAGGTGGATGCCGTACTGCTCGGCGGATTCGATGCCGTATTCCTTGGCGAACGCGAAGCAGGTGTTCTTCGTCGTGTCCGTCGGCAGGCAGTTGGCGTTCGAGCCGTTGTAGTGGACGTCGTCCAGGTCGCCGGAGAGGGCGACGGAGACGTTCAGGTCCTTGATGTGGTGGGTGTCGCCGTCCCGCGTGATCTTTACGACCCGGTTCTCAGCCTTGCCGTACTGGTTCTGTCCCAGAATGGTGGGCATGTCTGCTAGCTCCCTCGGTAAACGGAGTAGCCGAACGGGTTGAGCAGCAGCGGTACGTGGTAGTGCTCGCCCGGCGTGACGGCGAACGTGATCGCCACCTCCGGGAAGAACGCTCCGGTCGCACCGCTGTCCCGATTCGCGGGGGCGTCCTGCTGCGCCTCGGCTTGCTGGTTCTTCGACTTCAGGAAGTACGCCTCGGTCTCGAAGTCGAGGCGTACGTGGGTGGTGCCCTCCGGCAGCGCCGGCAGGTCCTTGCAACGCCCGTCCGCGTCGGTCGCGCTGCCGCCGAGCGCCTGCCACTGGGCGTCGGAGCCACCGCGGGCCGACAGCGAGATCGCGACGCCCTCCGCGGGGTGTCCGACGCTGGTGTCCAGGATGTGCGTGGACACGGATGCGGTCGTTTCCGTACTCATGCGGTCTCTTCCTCTTCCAGGAGGCGGGTCAGGCGGATGCGGTTGATCTTGCCCAGCTCGGCGCGGACGATCTCCCGCTCCTGTTCGGGCGAGTTGCCGATCCGTTCCTTGACCGCGTCCCGCATCTGCTCACCGGTGCGGCCGGTGGCGCAGATCAGGAAGACGTGGCCGAACTTCTCCTGGTAGGCCAGGTTCAGTTCGAGCATCTCGGCCTTGAGTTCCTCGGAGGCGCCGGCCATGCCCCGCTGTTCGCGGGAGGAGGTCGGGTCCCCGGGCTTCGGGCGGCCGATCGGCGGGTGCCCGGCCATCGCCTCGGCCAGGTCGTCCGCGGTCAGCTCGGCCATGGCGGCGTCGCTCGCGGCGAAGAGGTCCTCGGCGGTGGCGTAGGGGCGCCGGGAGAGCAGCTTGCTCCCCCAGGCCGAAGAGGCACAGGCCTCGTGGAGCGCGGCGGTGGCCGCCGGCTCCGCCAAGGCGTTGAACCGGGCGATGCCCGGTGTCGTACTCGAAGTCACGGGAAGCCTCCGTGGCCTTGTGCTGGACGGGCTGCGGAACAGCTAAGACCTTCAACAACGCAGCGTCAACAGTTTGTTGAAATAACTTGAACAAAGAAGCCGCCACCCGACGAAACGGGTGACGGCTCGACCACACTGAGCGACAGGAGGGTGCGGGGCGGACCGCCCTTAATCACCCTTCGCGGCATTCTCCCTGTTCAGGTAGTTGTACACGGTGAAGCGGGAGACCCCGAGGGCACCCGCCACCGTCTCGACGCCATGCCGGACGGCGAAGGCGCCGCGCGCCTCCAGTATCCGCACGACCTCCTGTTTCGCCTTGCGGTCCAGCTCCGAGAGGGGCTTGCCCCGCTTGCGCTCCAGGGCGAGCAGGATGTGGTCCAGCGAGTCGGCGAGCTGCGGCAGGCGCACCGCCACCACGTCCTCGCCCTGCCAGGCCAGGACCACGTCATCGGTCCCGGCCTGGTCCGGCGGCACCATCTCGCCGCCCATGGCGTCCACCAGCGGCTTGACCGCGGTGACGAAGGGGTCGTCCCCGAAGCTGGTCACTTATCCGCCTCCCCCGGCAGGCCCCGGTCTCCCGGCCGGCCCGGCTCCCCGATCACGTTGACCTGGAGCGAGACGCGGGTGGCGCCCGCCCCCAGGGACTGGCGCAGCATCGCGTCGACGGCGGTCAGGACCGCGTCGACGTCGCCCTCGGCGGTGTTGCCGAACGGGCCGACATCGACCGCGTCCAGCGAGGCCCCCTGGATGACCTCGCGGGCCACCAGCGCATGCTGCGGGGCCTCGTCGAGATCAAAGGGCTCGGTCGTGAACTCCACTCTCAATCGCACGCGGCCAACCTACTGCCGCGTCGGGATTTTTCGGCAGCCCCCTCTTGACAGCTTCCGCAGATCGGAGGCACTCTTCCATCAAGCAGAAATGAACTTCCGCAATACGGAAGGAGCGCGGAAGCCCCATGGGATACTCCGACCAGCGCTTCAATGTGAACCTGTCGATCCTCTTCACCGAGCTCCCGCTCCTGGAGCGCCCCGCGGCCGCCGCGAAGGCCGGCTTCGGCGCGGTCGAGCTGTGGTGGCCCTGGGTCGACGCCCCCACCCCCGAGCAGTCCGAGCTCGACGCCCTGAAGAAGGCGATCGAGGACGCGGGCGTGAAACTGGTGGGCCTGAACTTCTACGCCGGGCAGCTGCCGGGCCCCGACCGCGGCGCCCTGTCGGTCCCCGGCGAGGAGAGCGAGAAGTTCCGCGCGAACCTCGCGGTGGCGGCGGACTTCGCCGAGTCGCTCGGCTGCACGGCGCTCAACGCGCTGTACGGCAACCGCGTCGACGGCGTGGACCCGGCCGTCCAGGACGAACTCGCCCTGGAGAACCTGGTGCTCGCCGCCCGGGAGGCCGACCGCGTCGGCGCGACCCTGCTGATCGAGGCGCTCAACGCACCCGAGTCGCCGAAGTGCCCCATCGTGAGCGCGCCCAAGGCGA
This sequence comes from Streptomyces huasconensis, assembly GCF_021028635.1. Taxonomy (NCBI): domain Bacteria; kingdom Bacillati; phylum Actinomycetota; class Actinomycetes; order Kitasatosporales; family Streptomycetaceae; genus Streptomyces; species Streptomyces huasconensis. Next base: position 6,827,833 of record NZ_CP086119.1, on the reverse strand, counting down.
TCGAGATCGTCGACAGGGTGAACGCCGCGACCGGCCTCGGCAACGCGAAGTTCCTCATGGACCTCTACCACCTGTCCATGAACGGCGAGGACCTGCCCTCGGTCATCGAGCGGTACACCGCGAAGACCGGGCACGTGCAGATCGCGGACAACCCCGGCCGCGGCGCCCCCGGCACGGGTTCGCTGCCGATCGAGGCCCTGCTCGACCAGCTGCGGGACACCGGCTACCAGGGCTGGATCGGCCTGGAGTACAAGGCCGGCGACCGCCCGAGCGCCGAGGCCTTCGACTGGCTGCCCGCCGAGGCCCGCGCCGCGCGCTGAGCGCCAACTCATCGACGTACCAAACGCTTTAGAGCAGTCAGAGAGGCACCCTCATGAGCACGCTTCCCAAGGTCGCCTGGATCGGTCTCGGCATCATGGGCTCCCCCATGTCCGAGAACCTGATCAAGGCGGGTTACTCCGTCACCGGCTACACCCTGGAGCAGGACAAGCTGGACCGGCTCTCGGCCGCCGGTGGCACCGCCGCCAAGTCCATCGCGGAGGCCGTCGAGAACGCCGACGTCGTGATCACGATGGTGCCCGCCTCCCCGCAGGTCGAGGCCATCGCGTACGGCCCCGACGGCATCCTGGAGAACGCGCGGTCGGGCGCGCTGCTGATCGACATGTCGTCGATCACCCCGCAGACCTCCGTGGATCTCGCCAAGGCCGCCAAGGACAAGGGCATCCGCGTGCTGGACGCCCCGGTCTCCGGCGGCGAGGCGGGCGCCATCGAGGCCGTCCTGTCCATCATGGTCGGCGGTGAGCAGGCCGACTTCGACGAGGCCAAGCCGCTCCTGGAGGCGCTCGGCAAGACCATCGTGCTGTGCGGTCCGCACGGCTCGGGTCAGACCGTGAAGGCCGCCAACCAGCTGATCGTCGCCGTCAACATCCAGGCGTGCGCCGAGGCCGTGGTCTTCCTGGAGAAGTCCGGCGTGGACCTGGCGGCCGCGCTCGACGTGCTCAACGGCGGTCTGGCCGGCTCGACCGTGCTGACCCGCAAGAAGGACAACTTCCTGAACCGGGACTTCAAGCCCGGCTTCCGGATCGACCTGCACCACAAGGACATGGGCATCGTCACCGACGCCGCCCGCAACGTCGGTGCCGCCCTGCCGGTCGGCGCGGTCGTCGCCCAGCTGGTCGCCTCCCTGCGCGCGCAGGGCGACGGCGGCCTCGACCACTCCGCCCTGCTGCGCTCCGTCGAGCGCCTGTCGGGCGCCGAGCTCTAGTCCACCGGGGCTCCCCAAGACTTCCGGGCCGTGGCGGCGCTGACACCTGTCCTGTCGCGCCCAGGCGCCGCCGCGGCCCGGAACCAGCACGCCCGCAAGGCCCACCCAAAAACTTCAACAAACTGTTGACGTAGCTGTTCAGGGGTCCTTACGCTCCCGAACACCGTCTGCAGTCGAAGCAGTTCCGTACGGAAGGTCAACCTCGCCACCATGTCGAAGCGTGTGCTCACGACCGAGTCCGGCGCTCCCGTCGCCGACAATCAGAACTCCGCCACCGCCGGCGTCGGTGGCCCGATCCTCCTCCAGGACCAGCACCTCCTGGAGAAGCTGGCCCGCTTCAACCGTGAGCGCATCCCGGAGCGCGTCGTGCACGCCCGCGGCTCCGGCGCGTACGGCTACTTCGAGGTGACCGACGACGTCACCGGCTTCACGCACGCCGACTTCCTCGGCGAGGTCGGCAAGCGCACCGAGGTCTTCCTGCGCTTCTCGACCGTGGCGGACAACCTCGGCGGCGCGGACGCGGTCCGTGACCCGCGCGGCTTCGCGGTGAAGTTCTACACCGAAGAGGGCAACTACGACCTCGTCGGCAACAACACCCCGGTGTTCTTCATCAAGGACCCGATCAAGTTCCCCGACTTCATCCACTCCCAGAAGCGCGACCCCTTCACGGGCAAGCAGGAGCCGGACAACGTCTGGGACTTCTGGGCGCACGCCCCCGAGGCCACGCACCAGGTCACCTGGCTGATGGGCGACCGCGGCATCCCCGCCTCGTACCGCCACATGAACGGCTACGGCTCGCACACCTACCAGTGGACGAACGCCAAGGGCGAGGCCTTCTTCGTCAAGTACCACTTCAAGACGAACCAGGGCATCCGCTCCCTCTCCAGCGAGCAGGCCGCCGAGATCGCGGGCAAGGACCCGAACTCGCACCAGACCGACCTGCTCCAGGCCATCGAGCGGGGCGTGAACCCGTCCTGGACGCTGCACGTGCAGATCATGCCCGCGTCCGAGGCGGCGGACTACCGCTTCAACCCCTTCGACCTCACCAAGGTGTGGCCGCACAAGGACTACCCGCTCCAGCGCGTGGGCCGCCTGGTCCTGGACCGCAACCCGGACAACGTCTTCGCCGAGGTCGAGCAGGCCGCGTTCTCCCCGAACAACTTCGTGCCGGGCATCGGTCCCTCCCCGGACAAGATGCTCCAGGGCCGCCTGTTCGCCTACGCGGACGCGCACCGCTACCGCCTGGGCGTCAACCACACCCAGCTCGCGGTCAACGCCCCCAAGGCGGCCAAGGCCGACAACTACGGGCGCGACGGCCTGATGGCGTCCAACCCCTACGGCCGCGACCGCAAGAACTACGAGCCCAACTCGTACGACGGCCCCGTCGAGACCGGCCGGCCGCTGTCGGCGCCGCTCGCGATCGCCGGCTACACGGGCACGCACGCCGCCCCGACCCACACCAAGGACGACGACTTCTTCCAGGCCGGTGAGCTGTACCGCCTGATGTCCGAGGACGAGAAGTCGCGTCTGGTGGCGAACATCGCCGGTGGCCTCTCGCAGGTCTCCCGCGACGACGTCATCGAGAAGAACCTCGCCCACTTCCACGCCGCCGACGCCGACTACGGCAAGCGCGTCGAGGAGGCCGTCCGCGCCCTGCGCGAGGACTGAGCGAGCACCAGCACCCAGGCTGCGCCGGTGGGTTGACGGGAGGTCAGCTCACCGGCGCTGAGCCCGCACCGCCGTCACGGACCCGGATGAGGGGTGGTACGTGACGCGGGCGGGCGGGCACGGTCCGCGGCGGCTCTGCGAGCCAGTGCGGTGGTCAAGGTCCGGCGGCTTTCCTCTCGACCTGAGGGAGGGGAACCACCGGTCCGTCGCACCCGCCGCGGTCCCGTACCCGCACCCGGGGTCCACGGACTCCGCCCGGCAGCACGTATGCATGTCTCGCCAGTCGCGCGCCGTCGGGCGGTCACCACTTCACATGCCACACGGCCAGAGCGCCGGGTACGGACGGTCCCGTACCCGGCGCTCTTCCGTGCGTGGGGTCCGGGCGGTTTCGCCTGGACCAGTCGGTCGTCGACGTCGTTCCCACGGCGCTCTTCGGCGCGTACGCGGACCGCCTCCGTCCGTGCTTGACGCTGCGCTGGGGCTGGCCCCCCGGGTTCTCACCTCCCGCGTGACTCCGCCCGGGCCACGATCAGGTTCGCCACGATCCCGAGCACGGTCGCCGCTGCCGCCGGGAGCCACGGGTTGGTGGCGTGCAGGCCCGGAGTGCACTCCAGTACGAAGAGGGCGGCCAGGAACGTCGTCAGGCACGAAGTGGCCTCTGTCGCAGCCCGCTTGGTCCGCTCCGCAAGGCTGCTGAGCCGCAGGAGAAGACGCACCGGCGCGGTGAAGAGAGCGGCGAGGATTCCGCAGGGGAGGCACAGCAGTGCGGCCCAGAACAGCGCGCTCAGTCCGTCGAACTCGATCAGGTCGCTGCACAGAGCCGTGACCCCCAGGACCACGAGCAGGAGGAAGAGCATGACGAGGGCCGCGACACCGAGTCCCAGCCCGGTGAACCCGACCGCGGCAAGGACTTTCCCTCCGGTACCGAAGGAACCCCATGTCGGCTCCTGCTCGTCATCCGGCCGACGTTCGTCACTCATCGCTGACACCTTCCTGGCGCAAGTGGGCAGTTCCTGAGGCGGGCCGCGCCCTCGCGAGGCAAGGAGAGCGCGGCCCGACGCTCATGGGACAGGGCTCAGATCGCGACGAGCATGATCGCGTGCGCGAGGTCACGAGCGATGTCGGTCGGGACACCGGCGCGGACCAGAGCGATGCTCAGGGCGGTCTCGCTCCAGCCCTCGACGTCCTCGATGGCGTCGGCGATCTTGTTGCCGTACTTGCCGACGTACCGCCCGGTCTTCTTGTTGACCTTGCCGAGGATCTTGCCGGCCCAGGTGCCGCCGTGACGCAGCCCCGCGACGATCAGCTTGCGCACGATCGTGCCCATGCCCAGGGCCCGCTTCGTGCGGTGGTGGGGGTTCTCCAACTCCTGCGCGTACAGCTCGAACTGCTTGATCTCCTGCTCGTCCGCGCCATCGGCGCGCATGCGCGAGACGAGGTCACGCACGTCGCTCGCCGTCGGGCTCAGCGACTCCTCGAACTGTACGGCTGCTTCCTGCGCGCGGCGGGCCTCGGTGGCCGACGCCATCGGGGCGGCGACTCCGAAAGCGACGCCGGCCATGGCGGCGGCGGCTATGCGCAGTCCCTTGCGGTTCACGTATGCTCCTGATCGAAGGTGAATAGGGTGCGGGCGTCACGAGTGCACCTGGGCTTGCGAAACCTGTGCACTGGCGCCCGCATCCGCCTGTGATTCCTGATGCGATCCCTTGGGCACGGGGCGAAGTTGGGCCCGGCCCGAGCGGAATGATCATGAACATAACGGACCACTCTGGGGCATCGCCAATCACCATTGCGTGACGATCCTCACCAAAAACGCATGCAACCCACACGTGGTTTGACCGGTCACTTCGTTGCGGGGCGGCCCCTGGGCTCGTAGCGCGTGGCGATGCCTCGCCCCCAGCCTCGGGCGGTTGATGTGCGACCCCCTGGGTCACCTTGCCGCCGGATTCCAGAGTGGCGATCATCCGCTCCAGGCGGGCCGCTGGCGTGGCATACGTCCGCGCCGTCATCAGGCGGTGCGGCACGGTGTGCCGGGCCGTCTTGCCCAGCGCCTCAAACGCCTTGCGCGCGGTCGGCGGCGGGTGCTCTTCTGCAGGTGGTGACGTCGTCGTACGCCTTGCGGTGTCCGGTGATCCAGCCGTGGCAGAGCGCCACGTCGTTGACCTCCGCGGCGGTCACCGAGGCCACGCTACGGGAACGTGCGTGCACCCGCAGCGGGTTGCCGCAGGGCATGCCGAAGGGGCGGTCCACCCCCCTCGGGTGGACCGCCCCGGTCACTTCGGCCGACGCCTCAGACCTTCAGCGGACGGATCGCCGTCGGCGCGTGGCCGGGCTCCGTCGCGATCTCCTCGAACTCCTTGACGGCGCTGATGTCGGCCGTCGGGCTCATCGCGATGTTCGTGATGCGCTCCAGGATCGCCTCGACGACCACCGGCACGCGGTACTCGGCCGCGAGCTTCTTGGCCTGCTCGAAGGCCGGCAGCAGCTCGTCGGGCTCGGTGACGCGGATCGCCTTGCAGCCGAGGCCCTCGGCGACCTTGACGTGGTCCACGCCGTAGACGCCCAGCTCCGGGGAGTTCTGGTTCTCGAACTCCAGGTTGACCTGGAAGTTGATCTCCAGGCCGATCTGCGCCTGGCGGATCAGGCCGAGGTAGGCGTTGTTGACCAGAACGTGGACGTACGGGATGCGGTGCTGCGCGCCGACCGCCAGCTCCTCGATCATGAACTGGAAGTCGTAGTCGCCGGAGAGGGCGACGACCGGGCTCTCCGGGTCGGCCTTGGCGGCCCCGAGCGCGGCCGGGATGGTCCAGCCGAGCGGGCCCGCCTGGCCGCAGTTGATCCAGTGGCGCGGCTTGTAGACGTGCAGCATCTGGGCGCCGGCGATCTGCGAGAGGCCGATCGTGGTGACGTAGCGCGTCTCGGGGCCGAAGGCCTTGTTCATCTCCTCGTAGACGCGCTGCGGCTTCATGGGCACGTTGTCGAAGTGCGTGCGGCGCTGGAGGGTCTCCTTGCGCCTGAGGTGGGAGGCGACCCACTCCGAGCGGTCGGGCAGCTCGCCCGCGGCCTTCAGCTCCTTCGCCACCTCGACGAACAGCTCCAGCGCCGCCTTCGCGTCGGAGGCGATGCCGTAGTCGGGGGCGAAGATCTTGCCGATCTGGGTCGGCTCGATGTCGACGTGCACGAACGTGCGGCCCTGGGTGTACACGTCCAGCTTGTAGCCGGTGTGGCGGTTGGCCCAGCGGTTGCCGATGCCGAGGACGAAGTCCGACTCCAGGAACGTCGCGTTGCCGTAGCGGTGGCCGGTCTGCTGGCCGACCATTCCGGCGTTCAGGTCGTGGTCGTCGGGGATGGTGCCCCAGCCCATCAGGGTCGGCACGACGGGGGTGTTGGTCAGCTCGGCGAACTCGACCAGCAGGTCGCTCGCGTCGGCGTTGATGATGCCGCCGCCGGCGACGATCAGCGGGCGCTCGGACTCGACCAGGAAGCGGACCGCCTTCTCGATCTGGGCGCGGGTCGCGGCGGGCTTGTAGACCGGCAGCGGCTCGTACGTCTCGGGGTCGAACTCGATCTCGGTCTGCTGGACGTCGATGGGCAGGTCGATGAGGACCGGGCCCGGGCGGCCCGAGCGCATCAGGTGGAAGGCCTGCTGGAAGATGCCGGGAACCTGCGCGGCCTCCAGGACGGTCACGGCCATCTTGGTGACCGGCTTGGCGATCGTCGCGATGTCGACGGCCTGGAAGTCCTCCTTGTGGAGCAGGTGCGTCGGCGCCTGGCCCGTGATGCAGAGGATCGGGATGGAGTCGCCCGTCGCGGAGTACAGCCCGGTGATCATGTCGGTGCCCGCGGGGCCCGACGTGCCGATGCAGACACCGATGTTGCCCGGCTTGGACCGGGTGTAGCCCTCGGCCATGTGCGAGGCGCCCTCGACGTGGCGCGCGAGGGTGTGGTCGATGCCACCGCCCTCCTTGAGCGCCTTGTAGAAGGGGTTGATCGCGGCGCCCGGCACACCGAACGCGTTGACGACGCCCTCGCGCTTGAGGATCTCAACTGCCGCGCGGGCAGCGGTCATACGAGCCATGGGGTTCTCCTGCTTCGACAGCTTCGGCAGCTTTGCGGCTGCCGGATACGGCTGGCGGATTCGGCTCCCGTCGCGCCCCGCGGCGAGCTTCTGTTTCCGCATTGTGGAAAGAATGTTCTGCTATATGGAAGCAATGTAAGGGCGTGAGCCGAAGGCCGTCAAGAGACGTCCGCGATCCGGCCACCGGGCCGCCCGCATGCGGGGAGGATGGTGCGGAAGGCGGCGCGAGGGCGGACGAGGGCGGGTGAGGGCGATGGCGGACGGCGGCATGCCGGTGCGGTGCCCGGGGTGCCGGCGCGAGCATCTGTACGCGCCCCCTCCCCTGCCCTGCGCCTGCGGGGCCCCGCTCACCCCGCCGATGGCCCGCGGCGCGCCGCCGACGCCGGTCACCGACCGGAGCTGGGCGGACGAGTGGGTGACGGTCCGCTGCCCGGCCTGCGGCCGCCGGTGCCAGTGGCCGCAACCGGAGCTGGACTGCGCCTGCGGAACCGTCCTGCGCCTCGCGGTGGTGCCGATAGCGCGCGCCGCCGCACCCCCGAGGCGCGCGGCCCCCGCCCACATCCCGCTGCCGCGCACGGCGCCCCGCCCCCGCCCCGCCTTCCGGCCGGCGCCGATCCGGGACGCCCGTGACGCCGTGGCCACGGCCGCGCTGTACCTGCGGTGGCTCGGCTACCGCGACACGCGCAGCGCCACGCGGCGCCCGCCCTCGGGGACGCGGATCACCGCCCGCGGGATGGTCGCCCAGGTCGATCCAGGCCTGCGGCGCGTCGCGGCCCGCGACGTCGAATGCCTGTGGCTCACCGCGATGACGGCGGCGGGCGACACGCCTCTCGGCCGCGCCTTCTTCTGCCTGGCGGGCTACACGGGCGAGGCGCGCGCCCGTGCGGACACGCTCGGCGTCCCGCTGTTCACGATCGACCTCACCGGCACGCCGCAGCCGGTGAACGGCGCGGCGGACGAACTCGTCGCACGCGGCGCCTGAGGGCCGGACAGCGCTATTAGTACACCCATTCGAACCAGGGGTACGCTGGTGCCATGGCACAGCACCAGCTCCAAGGGTCTCTCTTCGACCAGGGCGAGGAACCGCGGCTGCGCCCCTTGGACGGAGTCCGCAGGACGGTCCTCGCCGACGGGGCCTGGATCGACCTCCTGCCGGGCTGGCTCACCGGCGCCGACGCCCTCTTCGAACACCTCGCCTCGGACGTCCCGTGGCAGGCCGAGCGCCGGCAGATGTACGAGCGGGTCGTGGACGTGCCCCGCCTGCTCGCCTTCTACGGCGCCGGCGCACCGCTGCCGCATCCCGTCCTCGACGAGGCGCGGCGCGCGCTGTCAGAGCACTACGCCGCCGAACTCGGCGAGGGGTTCGCGACGGCCGGGCTGTGCCACTACCGCGACGGGCGCGACAGCGTGGCGTGGCACGGCGACCGCATCGGCCGGGGCGCCCGCGAGGACACGATGGTCGCCATCCTCTCCGTGGGCGCACCGCGCGACCTGCTGCTGCGCCCGCGCCGCGGCGGCGTGACCGTCCGCCACCCGCTCGGGCACGGCGACCTCATCGTGATGGGCGGCTCCTGCCAGCGGACCTGGGAACACGCCGTCCCCAAGTCGGCCCGGGCCACCGGGGGTCGCATCAGCATCCAGTTCCGCCCGCGGGGAGTGCGCTGACCCGCTGCCTTCGGAGCCCTCGGGAGCCGCTGCCCCGGAGCCCTCAGGCGCCGGAGCCCCGGGACTTCACGTGCAGCAGATGGCGGGCGAGGGCCAGCGCGGCCAGGACCGCCACGAGCCCGCAGACCCCCGGCCAGCCGAACGCCTCGTAGCAGCGCGCGCCGAGCCAGGAGCCGATGCTTCCGCCGAGGTAGCCGCAGGTCATGTACGCCGTGTTGAGCCGGGAGCGCGCCTCGTCGCTCAGCGCGAAGATCCGCACCTGGTTGGCGATCATGCCCGACTGCATCGCGACGTCGAGCAGCAGCGACCCCGCGGCCAGCGCCGTGAGCCCCGCCGCCCCGCCGGCGCCGCCGAACAGGAGGACCGCAGCCGCCGCGAGGACCGCGAGGGCGGCGGCGAGGTTCACCGCGTCGGGCCCGCGCCGGTCCACCTGGCGCCCCGCGAGCGGCGTACAGATCATGGTTCCGGCGTTGACGAGGGCCAGCAGGCCGACCGCCGAGGCCCCGAGCCCGTACGCGGGGCCGGTCATCAGGAGCGCGACGCCGGTCCACAGCGCGGAGAAGGCGCCGAACAGCATCGCCTGGTAGAAGCCGGAGCGCCGCAGCTCCGGTTCCGTGCGCAGCAGCCGGAGCGACTCGCCGACCAGCGCCGGGTAGCTCTGCCGCGAGGGTGCGGCGGTCTTCGGCAGCGCGCGCAGGAGGACCAGCGCGATGAGCAGGGCGACGGCCGCCGACGTCAGATAGGGGGCGCGCCAGCCGAGCCACTCGCCGAGGCTGCCCCCGAAGGCGCGGGAGAGCAGCATGCCGCCGAGGGAGCCGCTGAGCAGGGTGCCGGTGACGGCGCCGCGCCGTTCCTCGGGCACGAGGCCCGCGGCCATGGGGGCGACGACCGGGGCGACGACGGTGGTGACGCCGACGAGGGCGCTCGCGGCGACCAGCGGCACCAGGCCCGGCGCGAGCCCCGCGCCGAGCAGGCCGAGCCCGGTGAGCGAGAGCAGCGCGGCGATGAGCGACCGGGAGGGGATGCGGTCGCCGAGCGGTACGAGGAGGAAGATGCCGGCGGCGTAGCCGAACTGGGTCGCCGTGACCACCAGGGTGGCGGTGTCCGCCGACACGTGCAGCCCCTCGGCGACCAACGGGCTGACGGCCTGCGGGAAGTAGACGTTGCCGACGGCCACCCCGCACACCACGGCGAGCAGCAGCACCATGCCGCGGCTCAGGCCGGCCGGTGGTGCGGCGGGGCCCGCGGCCGGCTCCGTCTCGGGCCGCTCACCGCGACCGGTCACTCCATGGATCACCGGCACACGATCCCCGGCATCGCCGCTCGGCACAACCACTTTTGGCCGGGGCATACTCGCCCCATGCCGATCCGCCCCGCCACCGCCGCCGAACTCCCCGCCCTCCAGGACATCGAACGCGCCGCGGGGGAAGCCTTCCGCGCCCTCGGCATGGACGCCGTCGCGGACGACGAGCCGCCGACGGTCGCGGAGTTGGAGCGCTTTCGCCGGGCGGGCGGGGCGTGGGTCGCGGCGGGCGGGACGGGCGCCCCGCTCGCGTACCTGCTCAGCGAGCCCCTGGACGAGCCGACGGTGACGGCGACGGCCTCGCGGTGCGAGCACATCGAGCAGATCACCGTGCACCCGCGCGCCGCCCGGCGCGGCATCGGGCGGGCCCTGATCGACCACCTCGCGGGCCGGACGCTCGCGGAAGGCGGCACCGCCCTCACCCTCACGACCTTCGCGGACGTCCCGTGGAACGCCCCGTACTACGCCCGCATCGGCTTCCGCCCGCTCACGGAGGCCGAACTCACCCCGGCCCTGCGGAAGATCCGCGCGCATGAGGCGGAGCTGGGCCTCGACCGGTGGCCCCGCCTGTGCATGCGCCGCGCCCTCACTCCGCGTACCGCTCCCTGAGCTCGATCTTGCGGACCTTGCCCGAGACCGTCATCGGGAAGGACTCCATGACGCGCAGTGCGGCGGGCACCTTGTAGTGGGCCAGCTTCCCCTTGCAGTAGGCCCGCAGCTCCTCCACCGTCAGCGTCTCCTCGGGGTCCCGCAGGATGACGCAGGCCAGCGGGACTTCTCCGTACCGCTCGTCGGGCACGCCCACCACCTGGACGTCGGCGATCTTGGGGTGGCCGTACAGGAACTCCTCGATCTCGCGCGGGTAGATGTTCTCACCGCCCCTGATGATCATGTCCTTGATGCGGCCGACGATCTGGACGTACCCGTCCTCGCGCATGACGGCCAGGTCACCGGTGTGCATCCAGCGGCCGGAGTCGATGACCTCGGCGGTCCGCTCGGGTTCGTTCCAGTAGCCGAGCATCACGCTGTAGCCGCGGGTGCACAGCTCGCCGGAGGTGCCGCGCGGCAGGGTGACGCCGGTCGCGGGGTCGACGACCTTCACCTCGATGTGCGGCAGGACGCGGCCGACCGTGCCGGTGCGGCGCTCCAGGTCGTCGTCGCGGCGCGTCTGCGTGGAGACGGGTGACGTCTCCGTCATGCCGTAGCAGATGGAGACCTCGCTCATGTGCATCTCGGCGACCACCCGCTTCATCACCTCCACCGGGCAGGGCGAGCCCGCCATGATGCCGGTGCGCAGCGAACTCAAGTCGTACGAGGCGAAGTCGGGGAGGTTCAGCTCCGCGATGAACATGGTCGGTACGCCGTACAGGGAGGTGCAGCGCTCGCGCTCGACGGCGTGCAGTGTGGCGGCCGGGTCGAAGGACGGTGCGGGGATGACGACGCACGCGCCGTGCGAGGTGGCGCCGAGGTTGCCCATCACCATGCCGAAGCAGTGGTAGAAGGGGACGGGCAGGCAGACGCGGTCCTGCTCGGTGTAGCCGACCGTACGGCCCACCCAGTAGCCGTTGTTGAGGATGTTGTGGTGGGAGAGCGTGGCCCCCTTGGGGAAGCCCGTGGTGCCCGAGGTGTACTGGATGTTCACCGGGTCGTCGCAGCTCAACTCGGCCTCGCGGGCGGCAAGTTGCTCACCCGTGACCGATGCGGCGGCGTCGAGCAGTGCGTCCCAGGAGCCGGCCCCGATGTAGTGGACGGCGCGCAGTCCGGGGCAGCGGGGCCGCACCTCGTCGACGAGTGCGCGGTAGTCGCTGCTCTTGTGGGCCCGCGAGGCGACCAGGAGCGAGACACCCGCCTGGTTGAGCACGAACTCCAACTCGTGCGCGCGGTAGGCGGGGTTGATGTTCACCATGATCGCGCCGATCCGCGCGGTGGCGTACTGCACGAGCACCCACTCGGCGCAGTTCACCGCCCAGATCCCGACGCGGTCGCCCTTGGCCACCCCGGAGCCGAGGAAGCCGCGCGCCAGCCGCTCGACGGCGGCGCCGAACTCCGCGTACGTCCACCGGGCTCCCGCGGCGACGTCCACGAGGGCGTCCCGGTCGGGCCAGGCGGCGACGGCCCGGTCCAGGTTGCGGCCGATGGTGTCACCGAGGAGAGGAGTCTCCCCGGTGCCGTGGGCGTACGAGAGTTCAGCCGTGCCGGCCGCGCGGGCGCGCCCCGTGTCTGCCTTCTGCAACATGGCGTCAAGGATGCCCCGCTGATCCTTCACCGCCTAGCCCCGTACCCGATCACGGCGGCGGGGCTCACACGTCGGCCCGCACTCCGTCACGTGAGATCACTTGTGGCATTTCAGGCCGTTCCCTCCCCCGAAGCCACCACAATGTGCGCATGGGCGATGACTGGAAGCAACGACTGAACCAGCTCCACGCCGGTTTGGTGCAACGGGATGATCCCGCCGAGCTGGTGACCGAGGCCGACGCCGTCGACGCGTCGTACCGCTATCCGCATCTCGCGGTCCGCGGGCCCGTCTTCGGCGTCGCGGTGCAGGATGCCGCGGCGGGGCCCGAATGGCGGGTGCTGAAGCCGATCGTGGACGGCATGCCGCAGCAGGCCAGGGACGCGCTGAACTCGACGCTGTGGTTCAGGGCCAAGGACGACACCGACGATCCCGCCGTGCGCCGCGATCTGCTGGCGGCGGTCGCCGTCCTCGAACGCGAGCCGGTCGACGAGCTGGAGGTCCGCGGTGTGCGCTACCGCGTGGTGCGCGGCGACGAGTTCGCCCGCACCGGCGCCGACGGCCTGGAGCCGCCCCGGCCGACGGACCCGGAACCGGCCGACCGTTCGTGGACCGGGCGGCACGACGCCCCGTCCAAGGACGTGGGGTTCACGCTCGACCCGGCCGTGGACACCCCGGGGCTGATGACGAGCGCCCTGAAGCTGGGGCTGCGGGACTTCGCCTACAGCGGCGCGCGGTTCCCCGCCGACGTCCGCGCGGACTCCGAGCGGGCCGTCACCACCCATCCCGACATCGCGCTCCTGCCCGTCGGCTTCGGCGTGGCCGAGCGCGGCGAGAAGGGCTGGCGGCCGCGCTCGGCCCTGATGCCGACCCCGCACGACGCCCGCCGGATGCTGTACGACGCGATGACGGAGTCCTGGCCGCTGTTCCACGGGTTCGACGAGGAGGAGAAGGCGGCGCACGCGCGGGCCGCCGAGGAGTTCAAGGCCACCGCGCACGCCAACGAGGTGCGCGTGGGTGACACTCTGTACCGGATCTGCCGTACGGAACGGCTGGTCCGCTTTGGCCCCGACGGCCCTGAGCCGCCCCGCCCCTCGGACGTGGACTCCTACGGCCCCATGAAGATGCACCCCACGATGGACGAGGACGGCACGCTCCACTACGACGACTGACTCGGCGCGTCTGAGCGGTTCGACGACTGGGTCAACGTGTCTGAGCAGTTCGAGGACTGGTTCGGCGCACCTGATCAGTCCGGGGACCGGCTCAGCGCATCTGGCGCCGTACCAGTTCCCGCAGCCGTCCGTCCGGGTCCGCCAGCAGCTGTGCGGGCGGGCCCTGTTCCACGACGCGTCCCTCCGACATGACGAGGACCCGGTCGGCGTCCATGACGGTGGAGAGGCGGTGGGCGATGACGACCCGGGTGGCGTTGAGGGCGCGGGTGCTGTCGATGACCGTGCGCTGCGTCTCGTTGTCCAGGGCGCTCGTGGCCTCGTCGAAGAAGAGCACGCGGGGGCGGCGGATCAGTGCCTGGGCGATCATGAGCCGCTGGCGCTGACCGCCGGAGACCGCCCCGCCGCCGGAGATCATCGTGTGCAGGCCCATCGGCATGCGCTTGATGTCCTCGGCGAGGCCCGCCATGGCGGCAGCCTCCCACGCCTCCTCCTGGGTGTACGACTCGGCGCCGCAGATGCACTCCAGGATGGAGCCGGTGAGCGGCAGGGCGTTCTGCAGGACGACACCGCACTGGCGGCGCACGGCCGCCTGGTCCAGGGCGGCGAGGTCCTGGCCGTCGTAGAGCACGCTGCCGGTGAGCGGCTCGTCGAAGCCGATCAGGAGGCGCAGCAGCGTCGACTTGCCGCAGCCGCTCGGGCCGACGACGGCCACGAACTCGCCGGGCCGGATCGTCAGGGACACGTCGTCCAGGACGAGCGGGCCGTCGTCGGTGTAGCGGAAGGACAGGCCGCGCGCCTCGATGGCGCCCTGCAGTTCCCCCGGCTGCGTGCTTCCGGCGCGCACCTCCGGCGCCTCGTCGAGGACCGGCTTGATCTGCTCGAACATGGGGAGCACCGCGGCCGCCGAGATCAGGGCACCCGTCAGCTGGGTGACGGAGGTCAGCAGCATCGTCACGGCGGTGCTGAAGGTGAGGAACTCCCCCGCGGTGAGGCTGCCGCGGGCCGGGCCCGCGAGGAGGACGAACATGACGAGCGTACAGAGCGGGAGGTAAACGGAGTTGAGGACCGTGGTCGCGTTCTTGACGCGGCCCGCCCGCCGTTGCAGCTCTCGGCTGCGCGCGAACTCCCCGGCCCAGGCCGCGTACGCGAAGCTCTCCGCGCCGGCCACGCGGAGTTTGGGCAGGCCGCGCAGGGTCTGGAACGCCTGGTTGTTGAGCTTGTTGCCCAGCTCCACCAGGCGCCGCTGCCAGCGCAGTTCGGCGAGGCCGAGCGCCAGGAACACGGCGGCGATGACGGCCAGCATGGCGAGTGCGGCCAGGGCGAGGGGCACGCTGTAGAAGAGCAGCAGGGCCAGGTTCATCGCGCCGACCGTGCCCGCCTGCAGGGCGACGGGGCCGATGCCCGACAGGACGCGGCGGATGGCGCTGACGCCCATGGCCGCGCTCGCCAGCTCACCGGTGGACCGCGCGGCGAAGAAGCGCGTGGGCAGTCTCAACAGGCGGTCCCAGACGGCGGGTTGGAGCGTGCTCTCCATGCGGCCCTCCATCCGCAGGACGGTGAGGTTCTGGAGCAGCATGAACGCCGCCGAGACGACGCTGGTGATCATGAGGGCCAGGGACACCTGGGCGATGAGGCTCTTCTCGCCGTTCGGGACGAGGACGCCGAGCACCTGGCCCGTGGCGATCGGCACGAGAGCGCCGATCACGACCGTCACCAGGCCGGCGAGCGCGAGGTTGCGGACATCGCCGCGGGTCCCCCGCAGGCTGAAGCGGAACAGCCGCCACGGCGTCAACGGCCGGTCGGGCAGCGGCCGGTAGAACATGACGCCATGGGGTTCGAACTCGTCCGCGTTGCTCTTGCCGACCCGGGTGCGCCGCCCGGACGTGGGGTGCACCGCTTCGTAGCCGCCGCGCCGCCACAGCAGGGCGACCGGCGCGCCGCTCGCCGCGCGGTGGCCCACCAGCGGGCCCGCGTTCTCGCGCCACCACCGTCCGTCGAGGCGGACGGCGCGGGTGCGCACGCGCGAGGCCACCGCGATCCGCTCCACCGGGTCGATCCGCTCGCTCACCGCGCCGCCGTCCGCGGGATCGGCCAGGGTGATGCCCGCCGCTTCGGCGACCAGCCGGCAGGCGGCGTACGTGGCGTCGTCACCGCCTCGCGAGCCGGTGCGGCGCGCGGCGCCCCCGCGCGTGCGGCCGATGGAGGCGATCAGGGTGCGGTCGGCCTGCTCGCGGACGCTCTCACCGGCCTTGATGCCGGCCGCCGCGCGGTCCTCGTGGGCCCGCTCCAGGCGTTCGATCCAGCGGTCGAGGGCGGCGAGCAGCCGGTGCTGCTGGTTGACCATGCGCTGCCACAGCGCGGCGTCGACGAGCAGGTCGCCCGCGGCCTCGGCGCTGTAGGCGGCGCCGTACTGCACGCTGCCCGGCGCGACCGGCATCCAGAGGATGTCGTCGTCCGTCGCCACCTCGTCGCCCATGGTGCGGCCGTCGAGCGGCGCCTCGAACAGGACGCGGTGGCCGCGTCCGATGCCGAGCGCGAAGGCGTGTTCCAGGAGGCTGAGCGCGGTGTCCTGGGTGTCGTAGTGAGTGGGGTACTGCTGCTCGTGGGGCCAGGGGGCGCCGAGGTCCGGGCGGTACAGCTCGCGCAGCGGAACCCGGCGCAGCGCGCAGCCCGCCAGGGGGCGGCCGACGAGGGTGTGCCGGGGACCCTCGACGGGGCCGAGGAGCAGCGCGCCGGGCTCCAGGCGGCCGAGGTAGTGCCAGTGGCCCTGCTGCGCGGCATCGACGGCGAACAGGTCGAGGGCGCCCGCCACCACGAGCCACAGCACCTGCGGGCCCTCCAGGTGCACGCTGCGCAGGCCCGCGCAGTCGACGGGTGTGCCGAGGGCGCCGAAGGAGGCGGCGACCGGGCCCTGCGTGTGCGTGTCGTACGTGTGCACGTCGTGCGCATGTGTGCCGTGCGTAGGCGTGCCCTGTGTATACGTGTAGTGCTCCGGAGTCACCTCAGTGCTCCCTGACCAGGTCGGCGTAGGCACCACCGGCGGCGACCAGGTGTTCGTGGCGGCCCCGTTCCACGACCTGGCCGTGGTCGAGGACGACGATCTCGTCGCTGTCGCGCACGGTGCTCAGGCGGTGGGCGATGACGACGCAGGCGCAGCCGCGGCGGCGCAGGTTGTCGATGATGACCTGTTCGGTTTCGGCGTCCAGGGCGCTGGTCACCTCGTCGAGCACGAGGACGCTGGGGCGGCGGACCAGGGCCCGCGCGATCTCCAGGCGCTGGCGCTGGCCGCCGGAGAAGTTCCGCCCGTCCTGCTCGACGCGGCCGTGGATGCCGCCGGGCCTGCGGGCCACGACCTCGTACAGGCAGGCGTCCTTGAGGGCGGTGACGACGTCGTCGTCGGGGATGGAGGGGTCCCACAGCGCGACGTTGTCGCGGATCGTGCCCTCGAAGAGGAAGACGTCCTGGTCGACGAAGGACACGGAGGCGGTGAGCGCGCCGCGCGGGATGTCCTCCAGGCGCTGTCCGTCGATGCGGATCGTGCCCTCCCACGGGCTGTAGAGGCCCGAGAGGAGCCGCGAGACGGTCGACTTGCCGCTGCCCGAGCCGCCGACGAGCGCGACCTGCTGTCCCGGCCCGACCGAGAGGGAGAAACCCGTCAGGAGCGGCTTGTCGAGGGGGCTGTAGCCGAAGGTGACGTCTTCGAGGGTGACGTGCCCCTTGAGGCGGCGGGTGCTCGCGGCCGGTTCGGGGCGGGCGTAGAGCGGGTCGGCGGGGAAGTTCTCGACGTCCTTGAGGCGGGCGACGTCGGCGGCGAAGTCCTGGATGCGGCCCGCGACGCCGTTGAGGCGGGTGATGGGCGCGGTGAAGCGGGTGACGAGCGCCTGGAAGGCGACGAGCAGCCCGATCGACAGGTGTCCCTCGACGGCGCGCAGGCCGCCGATCCACAGGATCAGCGCGCTGTTGAGGGTCGCGAGCGTCGGCGCGACGACACCGAGCCAGGCGCTCGGCACGCCGAGCCGCTGCTGTTCCTCCAGGGTGGTGGCGTGCTGGCCGGCCCAGCGCCGGAAGTAGCCGCTCTCGCCTCCGGTGGCCTTCATGGTCTCGATCAACTGCAGGCCGGTGTACGAGGTGTTGGTCAGCTTGGCGGTGTCGGCGCGCAGCTTCTGGGTGCCGGTGGCGCGCAGCCGGACCACGACGCGCATCGCCACGACGTTCAGCAGGGCGATGCCGACGCCGACGAGGGTGAGCTGCGGGTCGTACGTCCACAGCAGGGCCGCGTAGAGGAGTACGACGATGCCGTCGACCCCGGCGGCCGTGAGGTCGCGGGCCAGGGTCTCGGCGACCGCGTCGTTGGAGGCGAGGCGCTGTACGAGGTCGGCGGGGCTGCGCTGGGCGTAGAACGTGACGGGCAGCCGCAGCAGATGGCGGAAGAAGCGGGCGCTGCCGAGGGTCGAGGAGATGATGCGGCCGCGCAGCAGGTTCGCCTGTTGCAGCCAGGTCAGCACCACGGTGAGCGCCACCATTGCGCCCATGGACGCGAACAGGGCGCCAAGGAGTGACGTCTGATGGCCGATCAGGAACAGGTCGATGTACGTGCGGCTGAGCGCGGGCAGCGCGGCGCCGACCGCGACGAGCAGCAGGCTGGCCAGGAGCGCGGCGAGCATCGTGCCCGTGGTGCCGCGCAGCCGCGCCGGGAGCGCCTTGAGGACGCCGGGTCTGCGGCCTCCCGGGCGGAACTCCTCCCCCGGTTCGAGGACGAGGACGACGCCGGTGAAGCTGGTGTCGAAGTCCTCGGAGGGCACGAAGCGGCGGCCCTTGTCGGGGTCGTTGATGTAGACGCCCCGGCGGCCGAGGCGGCGCCCCATGCCGTCGTAGACGACGTAGTGGTTGAACTCCCAGAAGAGGATGGCGGGCGCCTTCACCTCGGCGAGCGCGGCGGGCTCCATCTGCATGCCCTTGGCGGTGAGGCCGTAACCGCGCGCGGCCTTCAGGACGTTGCTGGCCCGTGAGCCGTCGCGGGAGACGCCGCACGCGATGCGCAGCTCCTCCAGGGGCACGTGCCGTCCGTGGTGGGCGAGGACCATGGCGAGGGCGGCGGCGCCGCACTCCACGGCCTCCATCTGGAGCACAGTGGGCGTACGGACGGTCCTGGGCCGCCCGGCCTTCGGCGCAGGACGCGGCGGCGCGGCGCGGCGGCGGCCCCGGCGCGGGGGCTCGGGGCGGTGCCCGCGGCGGCCGCCGGGGGGTGGCAGCTGCCGCTGGTGCGCCGGGGAGGGGGACGGTGCGGCCGGGGAGGCGTGGGGTGCGGTCACGGAAGCAGCCAATCGATCGGGCGCTGCTCGGCGAGGTGGACGGCGCCGGTGGCCAGGGTCATGGAGTCCGGCGCGAAGGGCGGACCGCCGGCGGTCGACCAGACGTAGCCGGACGTGGTGCCGGGGGACGTGTCGAGGCGTACGAGGACGGCGACGGGCGGGCCGTCCTGCGTGAACTGCCCCGCCAGTTCCTTGTCGCCGAGGAAGCCGGTGATCTTCTGCCGGGTCTGCGCGGCCCGGCCGACCGCCTTCACGTGGCCGCGCAGCGTCCCGTACCGCTGGGTGGGCACGGACTGGACCGTGAGGTCGACCGAGGCGCCGACGGGCACGGTGGCCGCGCTGTCGGCGGGCACGTAGAGCATGGCGAGGAGCGGGTCGTCGGCGCCCGCCACGCGCTCCAGGGCGGCGACGTCGGCGCCGGTGGTGACGACGGTGCCGATCCGCGCGAGGAGGGTGGTCACACGGCCGGCGGCGATCGCCCGGACGGCCTTGTCGCCATGCTCCGTACGGACCTTCAGCACGGGGGCGCCCGCGGCGAGCCGTTCGCCCTCCTTGGCGTAGACGCCGGTGACCTGTCCGGTGACGGGGCTCTGGAGGACGTAACTGCCCTGCCCGTGGGTGAGGATGCCGGGCGCCCGCAGCGTCGAGGCGACCGAGCCGGTCACCGCCCAGAGGCTCGCGGCGGCCATGACGACGAGGGTGACGGCGAGGACGAGCAGGCCCTGGGGGCGGGCGTAGCGCACCGGAAGGTCGAGTTCCTCGGGCGACTGCAGCTTGGACAGGGCCTGTTGGCGGAACTGCACGGAACGCTTCCCTTACTCACGTTTCCTTGACTCACGTCTGCACTCGCGTCTGCCTGCCTGTGGCATCCGTTCTGCCTGCCTGTGGCGTCCGTGAGCCCCGGGGCGAGGGGCCCCGGGGCTCATGGATTCACGCGTCTCGGTGAGCGAAGGCTCAGAGACCGGCGGTCAGGCCCGAGGCCAGGCCCGTGACGACGCCGGTGTTCACGCCGGTGGCGCTCTCGACGGTGCCGACGACACCGGCCACGACGCCGGAGACCGGGGCGATGGAGTCGACGGTGCCCGTGACGTTGCCCGCGACCGTGGCGACGAGGCCGCCGGAGACGTTGTCGAGGTCGGCGTCGGAAATCTCGAGGGTCTCGACCTGCGGGGTGTTGTTCATGGTGTGAGCTGCCCTTCTCATGAAAGTCATGAATGTCGCAAAGGTGTTTCCAGCGGTGCGGAATCCGGGGTGCGAATTCCGCGTCGGCCAGGATCAAAGCACGTTCGCAGCTCGCACATCCAATCGCCCGGGCACCGCCCGACCGCGGTTGTGACAACGCATCGCCGCTGCGTGCAGGCGGTTTCACCGCGCGGGGGCAGCTCCTTCACAAGATTCACAGAAGGAAATCGAGGGCACGGCGGGACTCCCTTCAACAAAACGGACACGGGTACGGCGAAAAGCACACCCCGTACCCGCTGAGCGGGAATTCATGGGGGGTACCCGGTGAATGGCGTGACCGGGGTGCGCATTCGGTGTGCAGGTTCATTGAAGGCGTGCCGAATGGTGGCCGAAAGGGACACGGAGGGGGCGGTGGCCTCGCCCGGCGGTCAGTTCACGCCGCGCTCCCGCCCCGCCCAGTACGGCTCCCGCAGCTTGAACTTCTGGATCTTGCCGGTGGCGGTGCGCGGGATGGCGTCGCGGAACTCGACGGTGGTCGGGGCCTTGTAGCCGGCCATCCGCTCCTTGCAGTGGGCGATGATGTCCGCCTCCCGCGCCGTCGCCCCCTCCGCGAGGACCACCAGAGCCTTGACCGTCTCTCCCCACTTCTCGTGCGGCACCCCGATGACGGCGACCTCGGCGACCGCGGGGTGGCTGAAGATGGTGTCCTCCACCTCGATCGACGAGACGTTCTCGCCGCCCGTGATGATCACGTCCTTCTTCCGGTCGGAGATGGTCAGATGGCCGTCCGCCTCGTCGAACGTGCCCCCGTCCCCGGTGTGGAACCAGCCGTCCTCCAGCGCCGCGGCGGTCTCCTCCGGCTTCTCCCAATACCCTTCGAGCACGACGTTGGACCGGGCCAGGACCTCCCCCGCGTCGGACACCTTCAACTTGACGCCGAGCGCGGGCAGTCCGGCACGGGCGAGTCTGTGGGCCCGCTCCTCGGCGGGCAGCTCCAGGTCCGCGGGCGCGGCCCGGTTGAAGGTGAGCAGCGGGGACGTCTCGGTGAGCCCGTAGATCTGGGTGAACTCCCAGCCCAGCTCGGCCTCCACGCGCTGGATCATCCTGCTCGGCGGCGGGGCGCCCGCGCACACGATCCGCACCCGGTTCCGGCCGGGCACCTCGCCGGACCAGGCCGCCGCCGCGTCGAGGACCGCGTTCCACACCGCGGGCGCGCCGCACATGAGCGTGACGCCGTGCTCCTCCACGCGGCGCAGGATCTCCGTGCCGTCCACCTTGCGCAGCACGACCTGCTTGACGCCGAGCCCGGCCATCACGAACGGCATGCCCCAGCCGTTGCAGTGGAACATCGGCAGGGTGTGCAGATAGACGTCCCGCTCCCAGACGCGGGTGTGCAGGCCGAACGTCAGGCCGTTGACCCAGATGTTGCGGTGGGTCAGCTGCACGCCCTTGGGCCGGGCCGTGGTCCCCGACGTGTAGTTGATGGTCGCGGTGGCGCCCTCGTCCGGGTTCGCCCACGGGCGCGGCTGCACGCCGAAGCGCATCAGCTCCGTCTCGGTCTGCTCGCCGAGCACGAAGCGGTGGCGCGCCTTCACACCCGACAGGGCCTCGTCCAGCTCCGGGTCCACGAGCAGGACCGAGGCGCCGCTCTGCCGTACGACGTACTCGACC
Organism: Streptomyces huasconensis; assembly: GCF_021028635.1. Taxonomy (NCBI): domain Bacteria; kingdom Bacillati; phylum Actinomycetota; class Actinomycetes; order Kitasatosporales; family Streptomycetaceae; genus Streptomyces; species Streptomyces huasconensis. The sequence goes on along the minus strand of NZ_CP086119.1, from coordinate 6,806,285 downwards.
TCCTCCGGCTTGAGCCGGAAGTTGACGGGCACACAGATCCGCCCGCTCATCGGCACGGCGAACAGCAGTTCAAGGAGCCGGGCGGAGTTGTGGCTGACGACCGCCACCCGCTCGCCCTCGCCGACACCCAGCGCGTCAAGCCCCGCCTGCCACGCCCGGACCCGCTCCCCGAGGCGCCCGTACGTCGACTCCGGCACCACGGGGGCGGGTTGGAGCGGTTCGTCGATCACGCCGGGGCTGGAGGCGAAGCCCAGCTCCGCCCGGTCGAGGAAGTCCGTGACGGTCATAGGTGTCCGCATTGCGCTCTCTCCTGACATCGGGAACCACTGCTCGGGCCGGCCCGGACGTACCGCATGACGCCGTACTGCCTCACCGCAGTACTGCCGCACTCATTGCCGGACGCTCCGTAGCATCGTGTAATTCGTGATGCGGGTCTCACTACCCCCGGACGGGGGTGCCGCAAGCGGAGGAACGCAAGAGCCCAAGGCCGAAGAGATGTGCGGAACCGGAGGGAGGAACACGTGTCGGCGGACGGCAGCGAGGCGGTCGAGATGCGCACCGCTCTGCTGCGGCTGCGCCGCGGCACGGGGCTGCCGATCGCCTTCGGAGGCCTCCTCGAAGGGCAGCGCCGACTGCGGATCGACGAGCTGAGCGGCGCGCGGACGCCCGCGCTGCACGGGCTCGCCGTCTCGTCGGGCAACGGCCTCGGCGGCAAGGCGCTCGCCCTCTCCCGGCCGTGCGCGGTCACGGACTACAGCGTCTCGCGGCACATCAGCCACGAGTACGACGCGGCGGTCGAGGCCGAGGGCCTGCGGTCGGTGCTCGCGGTGCCGGTGGTGGTGCGCCGCCGGGTGCGGGGCGTGCTGTACGGCGCGCTGCGCGCGGCCCAGCCGCTCGGCGACCGGGTCCTGTCGACGGCGGTGGCCGCGGCGCGGGACGTGGAGCAGGCTCTGGTCGTACGCGATGAGGTGCGGGCGCTGCTGGCGGCGGTCCGCGAGCCGGTCGCGGGCCCCGGGGCGTGGGAGCAGGTCCGGGAGGCGCACGGCGCGCTGCGGGCGCTGGCCCCGCGCATCGTGGACCCCGGACTGCGCGCCGAAATCCTCTCCGTTTGCGGCACGTTGGCGTCGGCGACCACGCTCCCGGCGCACGACCGCGAGCGCCCGGCCTGCCTCACCCCGCGTGAGGTGGACGTCCTCACCTGCGTGGCCGCGGGAGCGACGAACGCGGTGGCGGCACAGCGGCTCGGCCTGCGGCCCGAGACGGTGAAGGGCTACCTCCGCTCGGCCATGCGGAAGCTGGGGGCGCACACGCGCCTGGAGGCGGTGGTGGCGGCGCGGCGGGCTGGGGTGTTGCCGTAGGGGGGGTGGCGTGGGGCGGGTGGGTTGTTGCCGCGGGGCGTCAGCTGCCGATGACGGCCCCGAACCGGATGTCGTACGAGGAAACCGAGGAATCCGAGGAATCCGAGGAATCCGAAGAAGAGGTCATCCTCGTCAGCATCCGCTCGGCCTCCCGCGTCAGCTCCGCCCGCTCGGCGCGCCCCGGGTCCCCGAACGGCTCGATGGTCAGCACGGCCTCCCCGCGCCCGGCGTCCTCCACCAGGCGCCACACCCCGGCGAGGAAGCCGTCGAGCAGGAAGACGCTGTAGGCGAAGTTCCCCTGCCAGGTGCGCCCCTTGTACTCGGCGGGCACGACGCGGGTCCGGTCCGCGTGGGAGAGGAGGAGGTTGTCGAACTCGGGGAGGAAGCGGGGCGGGGCCGGGGTGTCCTCGTCGGGGCGCGGCGCGTCGGGCAGGTCGAACAGCTCGACGCCGTTCTCGTCGCGGAACGTCCGCAGCCGGGGCCGCAGGCGCTCGAAGACCTCCCGCATGCGGGTGAGCCGCGCCCAGGTCTGCATGTCCTTGACGGAGGCGGGCCCGAAGGCGGCGAGGTACCGCAGCACGACGTCTTCGGGCACCGACCGGCCCGCGACACCCGCTCCCACGCCCCCGTCCGTCCCCGTCTCCGCGTCCGCTCCCGTGTCGGGGCCGAGCCACTTCTCGACGGTGGTGAGCGCGACCTGTCCGCTGCGCCGCCACAGCCCGCGCGGGGTCACCTGGACCAGCGGCAGCGTGCAGCGGGCGGCGATCGCGAGGGCCTGCGGGTCGGCGTCGGGCCACCGGACGAGCAGGGCCTCGCGGAGCTGCTTCATGGTGCGGGGCTCCGCCTCGACGGCCTCGCGGGCGATCTCGGCGAGTTCCCGCAGGTCGACGCCGGTGAGACCGGCCCGGAACACGCCCAGCTCGCGTTCGAGCGCGTCCTGCACGAACGGCCGCAGGGTGCGGGCGTCGGCGGCGGTGTGCAGGTGGATGGTGGAGCGCAGCGTGACCATGCGGACCAGTTCGCGCGACTCCAGGAGCGCGGACAGCTCGCGCGGGTCGAAGTCCGCCAGGCGCGCGGCGAGGGCGTAGTAGGGCGGCTTGACGTTCTGCGCCTGGAGCCCGACGAGGTGGGTGACGGCGTCCTTGACGGACAGTTCGCGGGAGCGGCGCAGGAGGAGCTGCCGGTCGAGCGTGGCGCGGTTGAGCGCGCGCCTTCCCAGTACGGGGGCGGAGCCGCCGGTCAGGTCCCGGGTCCTGGTCGTCTTGGTCATGGGCCCGACGCTAGCGGGCCTTGCGGACACGTACGGTCCGCAACGCATGGAGCCCGGCCGGGCGCGCAGGGGAAAGGGCGGCCCCCGGACTGCCGGCCCCGCTTCGAGGCACCCCTCACCTCCCGCACCGACCGCCCGCATGATCCACTGACCCGGGGGCACGATCCACCGACCGGCCGCGGCGCCGCCACGCCTGGGCCTTTTGGGACGTATATCCTGCTCCGTGGCCATCTAGACATACGTTCGACACGACCTGGAGGCGGCCAGCATGGCGGAGCGCCGAGTCCGTCCGGCATCGACCGCGAAGAAGCACACGTGGCGACGCACGACACGGCCCCCGGCGACCCCTCCCCCCGCGAGGACCGGGACGGCCGCACCCGCCACCGGGGCCGCAGCGGACCAGCGGGAGGCGGACAGCGTCATCCAGGCGGCGCTGTACCAGGGCGGAGTCCGCGTGGCGACGCCGTCCTCCCTCGCGGACACCTTCCGGGAGCTGTGCGAGCAGCGGGACGGCATGGCCTGGATCGGCCTCGCCCGGCCGACGGAGGACGAACTGCTCTCCCTGGCCGCCGAGTTCGACCTGCACGAGCTGGCCGTCGAGGACGCGATGGAGGCCCACCAGCGCCCGAAGCTGGAGCGGTACGGCGAGACGCTCTTCGTCGTCCTGCGCGCGGCCCGCTACCTCGACGCCCCCGAGGAGGTCGACTTCGGCGAGCTGCACGTCTTCGTCGGCCCCGACTTCGTCATCACCGTGCGGCACGGCGCGGCCCCCGACCTCTCGGCCGTCCGCCGCCGCATGGAGGCGACCCCCGAACTCCTGCGGCTCGGCCCCGAAGCGGTGCTCTACGCCATCCTCGACGCGGTGGTGGACGGCTACGCCCCGGTCGTGGCCGGTGTCCAGAACGACATCGACGAGATCGAGACCGAGGTCTTCAGCGGCGACCCCGAGGTCTCCCGCCGCATCTACGAACTCTCCCGCGAGATGGTCGAGTTCCAGCGCGCCACCCGCCCCCTGGTCGGCATGCTGCACGCCCTGATGGCGGGCTTCGCGAAGTACGGCACGGACGAGGAACTCCAGCGCTACCTGCGCGACGTGGCCGACCACGTCACCCACACCAGCGAACGCGTCGACGGCTTCCGCCAGGCCCTGACCGACATCCTCACGGTCAACACGACCCTGGTGACACAGCAGCAGAACGCGGAGATGCGCGCGCTGGCGGAGGCGGGCTTCGAACAGAACGAGGAGATCAAGAAGATCTCGTCGTGGGCGGCGATTCTGTTCGCTCCCACGTTGGTGGGAACGATCTACGGCATGAACTTCGAGGTCATGCCAGAACTACGCTGGGTGTTCGGATACCCCTTCGCCGTTGCCCTGATGGGGATTGTTTGCGTCACTTTGTACCTTGTGTTCAAGCGTCGAGATTGGCTCTGAGTAACTATGTCAACAATGGGGATCGTCCGTGCGCAAGATGCGGATCCGCCGCTCTCAGGCACCCCTGGAGCCCTCTGGGGAGAATCTGGGGAGAATCGGCAGGAGCCGCGCCGGCGTGCAGTCGCCGCCACGGACCTGAAGCTGCAGGTGTCACTGCGTCCCACCGGACTGGGCCAGCCTCCGACAGAGTGACTCAGAGTAGTCATTGGCGATACGCCGAAGGCGGCTGGGGCGCAGCATTCGCTGCGCCCCAGCCGCCTTCGGTTAATAAGTACGCAGTCCGGCCTGGCCAGCGTATACGGCACCCCTGCTGGCACCAGCCCGGCCAATCTCCGGCGAGGGCGCGTCGCCAGAAGGAAGATGAGTGACGCAGCGACAGGTGGAAAGACCAGGCTGAACACATAGTTGTCAAGGGGCAGCGCCTCGCCGCGAGCCTGCAGCCACTTAAAAGGTGTCGTAGTCAGTGAGCGGAGGCGGTAAGAATCGAGGGGAGGCAGTCGCGGAGCCACACGTATCCTCCGAGCCATGACACCGATATATGTGCTGGATGGCAGGCAGATCAGAACGCTGGAAGAGTTCTGGCGAGTCATCGGCGAGGCGATCAACGGTCCCGGAGGCTACTTCGGTCGAAACCTCGACGCCTTCGCCGACTGCCTCAGCGGTGGCTTCGGGGCACCCGAAGATGATGACTACGTGGTTGAGTGGCGCCACCACCAGCTGTCTCGCGAGCAATTCGGCTACCCAGAGACAGCTCGCCAGTTGGAGATCCGGTTGTCACGCTGTCACCCCACGAACCGTCCTTCTGTCGGCGCCGACCTTGCCGCAGCAAGAGAGGAGCGCGGGCCCACTGTCTTTGACTGGCTGGTCGAGATCTTCGACGATCGCGCTCCTGGCGTCCTGCGACTCCGGTGACAGATCGCCAGTCCCTGTTGAGGCCGTTCCTCCGGGAAGGTGCAGCGAGGAGCGGCGTGTTTGGTGGGTGAGCCGCACCTCGCGTGCCGGTCTCTTGAAGACCGGGCTATAGCTCTCCTCGTCTCGCGCCGGCACCGCGAACAGGCACTCGCTCAGCTTCGGCGGACAAGCGAGCACTTCGTACGCAGGGCTCGCTGACCCCTCACCTGTCATGAGTGCATTGGGTGTACCTCGGTGGCTCCCTATCAGCTCTCTACGACATCGCGGCCGCCAGGTCAGCACGACGGACCGAGCCGCATCCCTTGCACACCGGTCCACGACAAGATCCAGTTAAGGTCTGCTGCATGTCTGCTGCTACTGAGCCCACGCCTGGCTATACCTTGCGCCCTGCGACCCGTTCCGATCTGCCCGCGATGTTGGCTTTGCTCGCCGACGAGGAGAGGGTGGTGGACCCCGGAACAATTGCTGTGACGGAGGCGTATGAACGCGCCTTTAGGGAGATCGATACGGACCCGCGCAACGAAATGCTGGTTCTGGACGACGATGGCACGGTGGTGGGGTGCCTGCAAGTGACCTACATTCCGGGCCTCGGCAAGGGCGGAGCCGAGCGCGCCCTGATAGAGGCGGTGCGGATTCGCGCGGACCGGCGTGGGGGCGGACTCGGCCGAACTCTGATGGTGCATGCGATCACCCGAGCACGCTCGCGCGGCTGCGAGTTGATGCAGCTGACCAGTAACAAAGAGCGCAAAAACGCACACCGCTTCTATGCCTCACTGGGCTTCGCCTGTAGTCACGAAGGTTTCAAGATCGCGCTGCCGTCGTCTAACCACCTGTAAAAAGTAGTACTTCACTACCCAGGCGGGCGGCAGGTCGTGAGGCAGCAGGTCCCACTGGCAGCCGCTGCGGCTCTGGTGCAGGATCGCGTTCACGACCTCCCGCATTGCATACTTGCCCAGGTGCCCGCTGGCCGAGGGGTGCCGCGCCTTTCACGTCGTGATGACGGGTTCGATCGACTGCTTGTCGGTGAAAACGCTCGGATACGGCTTGCGTATGTCCATGCCATAACCGAGCCGAACCCGAATGACTGACCGGCAGCGATACTCCGACGTCACACCATCGAGCGAGGGCAAGCCGGACGCAAGCTCGCATAACCGGACCCTTACTTGGGTTTGACACACAGTACCCAGTGCGGCGGTGAAGTGGACCTCAAGATCGAAGTGTCGTCGTCGACAACCGCCCCAGGCACGCTTTTGCACTGGGTGTAGTCGGTGGTTCCGGCGATGCATTTTACCACCACGTAGTGGTGGTTCCAGAAAAACCGAAAAGGCATGCCGCAGGGCTCGGTCTTGGTCACGTCCGCGTACGTGTGCCCGCGCTTCGCGCGATCCGCGTTCGTGTCGAACCAGAGGCAGTCGCCCACCTTCGCATCCTTTACATCGTCCCCGATCACGAAGACGTACATCCCGATGTAGACAAAGAATGCCACGAGGGCGGCACCGAGGCCTTTCAGGATCGAACCCCCGTCAAGGGTGTTCTCGCCTGAGCCGGTGGGCTTGGTCGTGCTTGGAGAAGCAGCCGAGGAGGCGTTCTCCATCGTTTTCGCTGTCGTCTCCTCCCTCTCTGCCGGGGAGTCGAGCAGCAGCAATGCCTCGGTGGCTGACGGGCGGTCGGTCGGGTCTTTCCGCAGGAGGGCTTCGATGAGCGGCTCGAGGCGGCCGGCCCGGCGCATCGGGGGTGGGTCTTCGAAGGCCACCGCATGGAGCGTCCGGGCTGGGTTGCCGCGCTGGAACGGACTGATCCCCTCCACCGCCTCGTACAGCGTGGCACCCAGGGAGAAGAGGTCACCAGCCGGGCCCCCCTTCTCGCCCTGGGCCCGCTCCGGGGAAAGGTAGGACACGGAGCCGACGATCAGCCCGGTCTGGGTCAGTGTGGCATCGCTCTGGTTGACGGCGATGCCGAAGTCGGTCAGAAGGATCCGGCGCTCCGTGGTCACCATGACGTTGGCCGGCTTGATATCCCGGTGCACGATGCCCTGCTGATGAGCCGCATCGAGGGCGCGTAGGAGTGCCTTAACGACCCTCGCGGTGGTGCCCACTGAGAGGCACCCCCTCTTTCCGGTCAGCCTGTCCTGCAGGGTGCCGCCCTCCACGAACTGCATCACGATCCAGGGGGCGTCGTCCACCATGACGACGTCGTGGACGCTGACGATGTTGGGGTGATCGCGCAGCTTGGCGGCGTTGCGCGCCTCGCGCGTGGCGCGGAGGAGGAGGTCTTTGCGGTCGGTCTTGGAAAGGCTCTCTCTCAAGACCAACTCCTTTACTGCGACGTCGATTCGAAGCATTTGGTCGCGGGCTGCCCAGACCCGCCCGAAGCCGCCGGAGCCCAGGATGCGGTCAAGCCGGTACCGCCCACCTATCAGTAACCCCCGAGTCCCCTGCGTCACGACGCCCCCTCGCTCCGTTACCGGTCGACAGTGCTGACGATGTTGCCAGGGCTGCAGGTCGCGTGAGGCGCCAATGAAGTGAGTGGCCTCGGCGAATACACGGCTACCCATGGCGTCCTCACGAACCCGAGTCCGACCTGTTTGCTCAGACCCGCCCCTAACCGTCCACGCGCCCCGCCAACCAGAGCTCGTCACCCAGACCCAACCGCGAAGCGGGCTCTACTTCACGTACCGCACTTTGAGGACGTTGCTGGGGCCGCTCAGGTGCCGAGACTCTGGATTGTCTCCTTGACCAGAAGACTGCCCTTGGACCTGCTCCACGAACTGTGCGAGGACAGTTCGGCGACCGCCATGCCCAACCACTCTCGATCGCCGAGCCGGTCCAGCTTCTTCGCCGCGGTCAGCTCGCTGAACAGCGCCTTCAGCGCAATCACGTGGCCTCCCGTGTAACGACGCTCGTGATGCGTGTAACGCACGGACCATGGCTCGTGGGAACGATGCAGGATGCCGTGCACAGAGCAGCCGTCGCGACCCATGTTGACCCCAGGCTGAAATGCTCCGACGAGGCCTCCACCAGCAGTGACTTGCCACCTCCGGTAGGCAGCCCGTACCCACAGCACCGTGAAGTCCGCCCACTTGATGGCGGGTAGGGGGGCCGCCTCGCTGCGGCGACGTTGCTCCAAACCCTCCGGCCGAAGTACGACGGACAAGCCGTCCCCCCGCGTCGGGTCGCCTATGACCCACTGGTTTCCCCTCAGCTCCAGCGGCCCCAGGTACTGCGCCATGAGTTCTCCCTCTCCGTCCCGCCGCCCACGTCTCCCGAAGTGACCGCCCGTAGTGTTCTCACAGGCGGTCGTTGTCGATCATATGAAGCAGCCGACCGGGGCGAACTGCGGCCAGTGGCGTGCCATTCCTTAGCCGTGGTCGGCGATCTGGAAGGCGCAGTCCAGCGCCGTGGAATCCGTAAGCGCACTCGGCGAGCAGACAAACAGGCACGCGCCGGTTCCGGTCTCCCTCGGCCTCATCGATGGCTCGCCGACTGGTTGACAACCCTCGCGTATCGTTGCGGCGGACACTGGCAGCAGGGGAACCCGCGAGCTGACGGAATCCAGTACCAGGGAAAACGAGGGAACGGTGGCAAAGACGCAGGCTGTGGAGGGCAGCGGCCAGGGGAAGCGCCCTCGCAGCGCGGAACTGACAAGTGCTGCGGCAACGGCTCTGCTCGCCGTGACGGCGGTCATCGGCTTTGGCGTTAAATCCGGTCTTCCTTGGTGGGTCGTGCTGGCCGTGGGCTTGCTTACAGCGGGGTTCGCCGGCTGGGTCGGGTCCGTGATCGGGCGTCGCGAGGGCGTGCGCGACGCGGTCCTGGCGCCGGGGGAAAAGGTGGTCGCCACCTACAACGTCCAGCCCCCATTCACCGAGCACACACCGCCCGCGGCGCATGAGGGCCCGCAGTACCAACTGCGCCTGACCACAAGCGGCGTACAGATGTGGGAGCGTTCTGTCCTGCTTTGGCGGCACTCGTGGCCCGAGCTGCGGGTGATCGCCGACGGCGCCCGACTGCGCGTACACCATCAAGGGCAAGAGATCGGCACCTTGTTGCTGGAGGGGCCAGGCGCGGCACAGGAGATCCGTCTTACCGCCAGGAGACACGGTGCCGCCTGATCTGTCGCTGCAAGGCTGACGGGCAGCCAGACGTAATCGCCTGGTCGTCGATCACGTTGGCGTCGTGGGAGCGCAACGAGCGAAGAGGCCATGGGAAACCGGAGAAGGACGGGGACCTGTCGGCCAGGGCGATCGCGTGCTCATAGCAGCCAGCTGTCCCAGTGCAGACCAGTCTCCATGGTGATTAGTGGCGCACTCCGGGAGCGATCCAGCCGCAGCAATCGGCTGTGGCTCTATGCGCCATTGCTGTAGGCGCCGTGCCTGTCAGCTGATCTCTCCAGCACGCCTTCGCCGTTGACGCTAATGACGGTGTTGTACAGCTGTACGCGTCGACCGATCGGTTCCAGGCTGCTCTCACCGAGGTCGCCGGTCTCTTCCTGCCCTTCGATGTGCACGGAGTAGCGCCACGGCCTGTGGGAAGGGTCGGCTTCTTCGTCGGTATGCGGATGCAGCACGGCTACTTTCCTGCCTGCCAGGCCCAGCCTGCGAGCTTCATCGGAGTTTTTGACCCGCACGATGTCTCCCGTTTCGAAGCGGGGAGCTGCGGCCGCCTCCATTTCGCCGGCCTGAGCACCGTAGACGGCGGGATGGAGAAATGCTCCGCCGTTGACCGGGCGCTCCCACTCGCTCCAGCCGAAGTCCTCGTCCCACGTGAACCCCAGGGCCCGAAGGCATTCGGAGGTGGTGGTGTGGGGTTTCAGGTCGACCTCGAAGTGCAACATCTCCGGAGTTCGGTGGAACGGCCCTCGGGCGTGTACGGCAACGTCGCCGTGGCGCATGAGGGCCGTACGAAGATGTTCGGTGATTGCCGCGTTCTCCTCGGGCGAGGCTTCCACCCATAGGGCCAGCCAGACGAGCCGGAAGGGCGCCAGGGCCATCACAGGATCCTTCACGAAGGCGTGCACAGAACGCCGTATCCTACGCGACATTGCGCAGGGTAAGCCGGGTGCAAGAAGGCCAGGTGTGACAGTTCGCGCCCGGCCACATGAGCGTCAACGTGTGCTGGGGATACGGAGGACCCCGTCTGCCCGACTCTTTGCCGGAGACCGGAACGCATCCGGCCATGTCCGCAGCGTGACCACGATGCCAATCGAGACTTGTATGTCCGTACCGGCTATGCGTCGGCTTTGACGCCCGTCAGGAAGTCCAGACGGTGCCGCGGGCTTCGTACTCCAGCATGCTCTCCAGGCCGAGTGCGGCGTCGACGCCGAGTTCGCGGCGGACCAGCCACAGGGCGAGGTCCAGGCCGGAGGTGACGCCGCCGGCGGTGACCAGGTCGCCGTCGTCTACGACACGGGCCTTCTTCAGCACACCGCCCTGCTCGACGAGGTCGGACTGCGCTCTGTGGTGAGTGGTACAGGGACGGCCCCGGGTGACGCCGGCCGCGGAGAGGAGCATCACGCCGGTGCACAGGGCCGCTAGGGTCAGCCCGGGCCGTTGGGCGGCGGCCAGGGCTCGCGGCAGGGCGCCCCTGCGGATCTCGGCCCAGACGCCCGGGTCCTCGCGGCGCGCGTATCCGCCGCCGGGCACGATGAGGAGGTCCGCCTTCTCGGGTGCCCAGCGGTGGTCGGCGCGGAGCTGGGTGCCGAAGGCGGCGGTGATGGTGCGGGGGCCGTCGAGGGCGACGTAGCGCACGTCGACGTCGCGGTCGGTGAAGTGGTCGGAGGCGGCAAGGACTTCGTAGGGGGCGGCGAGGTCGAGTTCCTCCACGCCTGGGAAGAGCACGACCTGGACACGCAAGGGTGAGCGGCGGTCAGGTTTGGACGCCGAGGTGGCTCCCGTCGCATGTGCGGCGGCGGCCGTGTGGGCGGGAATGCCGGTCGCGATGCCCGCGGCACCGAGGGCGGTCGCGGTACGCAGAACGGTGCGTCGGTTCACGCGAAACTCCTTTGTTCGTCTTCGGGGGGTGGTCGGAGTGGTCAGAGGGCGAGTGGTTCGTCCGCGAGGTAGGGCGGAGCGGGGTCGTACTGGATCTCCCGGCGTACTGCGCGGGCGTGCTCGCGGCCGTGCAGACGCCCTACGAGCCAGAGCGTGCTGTCGATGCCGGCGGACACTCCCTGACTGGTCAGCAAGTTGCAGTCCACGACGTAGCGGGCGTCGGACACCACGGTGACGTCGCCGCGCGCCGTCAGCGCCTGCTCGTAGTGCCGGTGGGTGGCGACCCGACGGCCGCGCGCCGGGCCCGCGGCGTGCAGCAGGAAGGCGCCCGTGCAGACACCGACGACCCACTCGGCCCGAGCGGCCTGCGCATCGATCCATCCGGTGACGCGGGGATTGTGGGGTTCGGTCTCTCGGGCGCCGGACCCTCCGGGGACGAGGAGCACGTCGATCGGAGGGTGGCCGTCCAGGGTGTGGTCCGGCAGGACGCGCATGCCCTTGGCGCAGCGGACGGGCTCGGGGCGTTCGGCGAGGAGCAGGGCGCTGTCGCGCCCTTCCCGTAGGGCGGCGGAGGTGGTGAACACTTCCCAGGGGCCGACGAAGTCGAGTTCCTCGGCGGTGTCGAAGAGGAGGATGCCATAGGTGGTCATGCGGAGGCCGTTCGTGTGGGGTGCGGTGCGGGCACGCGACAGGAGAGCGTGGGCATGGGCGGGGTGGTACGGAGCGCGGCGCCGGTCATGCGGTGTTCACAGTGCCGCGGCGCTCGTATTCGAGGACTTCCTCGGCGAACAGGGCCTTGTCAGGGCCGAAGAACCGCTCGATGAGCCAGATCCCCAGGTCGATGCCCGAGGTGACGCCCCCGCAGGTGACCAGATCGCCGTCGTCGACGACGCGGCCTTCCACTACGCGACCGCCCTGGGCCCGGAGGTCCTCCTGAGCGATGTGATGGGTGGTGCAGCGGCGGCCGTCCGTCAGACCGGCGGCGGACAGCAGCATGGTGCCCGAGCACACCGCACCCAGCACCAGACCGTCCCGCTGGGCGGCCGCGAGTGCTCGGGGCAGGCGACCGCGGCGGATCTCCCGCTGCAGCCCGGAGCCTTCGCCGTAGCCTCCGCCGGGGACGATGATCACGTCGGCGGAGTGCGGCGCCCACGGGTCACGGCAGACGATCTCCATGCCGGCGGACGTCGTCACTCGGCGGGCTCCGTCCACGGTGACGAAGGACTGCGCAAGGAGTTTCTCGCCGACGATGCCGAACACCTCGATGTGACCGGCGAAATCCTGCTCCTCCACGCCGTCATAGAGAACGGTGTGGACACGCAGCGGGCGTGCGGGACGGCGAGAACGTGCAGGTGGACCAGGCATGAAGGGGCTCCGTGAAGAGGTGGCGTGGTTCCCGGAACGAGTCGGCGAGAACACGCTCAGTCTTCCGACGGCCGCCCCCCGGCGACACCGGCACGCGTGCCCACGGTGCGCAAGATACGGCCAGGCCTGGACACGGGGAACGCCGTCACCGGCGGAAAGCGCCCCTGTAGGCCGACGGTGTCGTACCGACGTGCCGGACGAAGTGGTGGCGGAGCGTCTCAACGGCCCCGAAGCCCGTGGCCTCCGCGATCCGCGTCAGCGGCAGTTCCGTCGTCTCCAGCAGCTCTCTGGCGCGCTCAACGCGCTGCGCGAGCAGCCAGCGCAGTGGCGTGGTGCCCGTCTGGGCGCGGAAGTGCCGCGCCAGACTGCGCCTGCTCATCATCGCGTGCGACGCGATATCGGCCAACGAGAGCGGTTCGCCGAGCTTGCCGCGCATCCACTGCAACGTCTCGCCGAGATCGGCGGAATCGGTCTCGGGCGCGCGGTACTCGATGAACTGCGCTTGGCCGCCCGTGCGTTGAGGTGGCATCACCAGCACCCGTGCGGCGTTCGAGGCGGCGGCCGCGCCGTGGTCGCGGCGCACCATGTGCAGGCACAGGTCCAGGCCCGCGGCGATGCCCGCCGAGGTGAGCACCTGTCCCTCGTCGACGTACAGCACGGACGGGTCCACGTCGATGTCCGGGAACTGCTCGGCCAGCGCGTCGGCGAACCGCCAGTGGGTCGTCACCCTGCGTCCGTCCAGAAGACCCGCGTGCGCCAGGGCGAAGGCCCCGGTGCAGATGGAAGCGATCCGCGCCCCGTTGTTCGCCGCCTCCCGCAGCAGTCGTACCGCACGAGGGTCCGGAGAGCGTTCGGCCGGAATGCCCGGCACGATCACCGTGTCCGCACAGAGTGCGTCGTCCCAGTGGTACGAGGAGGACACCCGGAAGGGCGCCGTGGGGCCGGCTGTCGCCGCTGTGTCGCGATTGACGCACACGCGGACATCGTAGGCGGGGGTCCCGTCGGAACCGGTAACGAGCGCGAACACCTGACAGGGGATGGCGAGATCGAAAGCCGAAACGCTGTCGAGCGCGAGAACCGCAACCACGTGCATGCGCTTGAGGCTACGCCGAGGCCACCTCGTCCCGGTAAGGCGGATGCCGGGGAGCGAATCGTCGTCACGGACGCTGTCATGCGGCAGGCCGGAGCCGCCCTCGTCATCCAGCCGCGCATGTGCGGCAGGATGGGTGCTTCCTGCCAGATGGCTGGGCGATGGCGCACAGCGGGGTACGAAGGGAGAGGCGTGAGCGGGGAGTCACTCATAGAAGCCGTGCGGAGGGGGGACGCGCAGGCGGTGGATGTACTGCTGGAGGCAGGTGCCGACCCCGACTCCGCGGACGCGTGCGGCACCTCCGCTTTGCGCCTGGCTGTGGACGCCTTCGACCTGAACACCGTCGAGGCCTTGCTGGCGTCGTCGCGGCTGCACCACACCGCTGCCGACGGACATTCCCCCCTGCTGCGGGCGATCGACCGCGGCGCCTGTGACATCACCGAAACCCTGATCCGTCATGGGGCATCACTGTCGGTCCAGGATGGCGAAGGACGCGACGCTCTGGCACTGGCTCGGCATTGGCACCGGACAGGTGCCGCAAACGAGCTGCGCCGTAGAAGCGGACGGCCTGGACCGATCCAGCGCGGTGCCGTCCGCTCTGCATCGGGAGCGACGTGTGAGGAACTGTCGCTGGGCGGCCTGACGGTCCGTACCGGGCACACTGCGATCCTCACCATGCTGGAACCGAGGTACGGAATCCTTCCGTCCTTCGAGGAACTGCTGTCCCGCGCCCTGGAAGAACCGGATGTCGACCACGAAGTGTGGGAGGCGACGACTCTCGTGCTCCAGCAGCGCCACGACCCCGCCATCTGGGACGCGGCCGCCGCATTGCGTGACCGAGCGGACCCGTTGGAGCGGTACTTCGGCGCGGAAGTCCTTCGCGTGATCAACTTGCTCGACGAGAGCGACGACTTGCCGTTCGACGCACCGCTCGTCGACCTGTTCGTGCCCTGGGTGGCGCAGGAACCGGATCCCCGTGTGGCCGGGGCCCTCACCGCCGGCCTGGCCGACGCCCTGGACTCCCGCGCCGAAGAACCGCTGACAATGCTGGCCCGCCACAGCGACAGCAAGGTCCGGCAGTGGGCGGTCAGCGGATTGCACCATGCGGCCGAGACGGAGGATTCCAAGGCGCTGGCCGCTCTCACACAGGGCACCAAAGACGAGTGCGCAGCCGTCCGACAGGCGGCGTGCAGGGCCATCGCCGACGCACCACCACATGCTGAGGGCGCCTCTGAGGCGCTCGCCTCCTGCCTCACCGACACGGACGAAAACGTCCGGGTAGAGGCCGCAGTCCGGCTTGCGCTGCGCGACGATCCCCGGGGTGACGCAGTCCTGGATGGCCTGGACGCCACGGACAGGAACTCCCCGTACCACTGGCTCCTATACGACGTACACCGACACCGCACCTGGGGCCGCTGAGCGTAGGTCACCAGATCACGCCGGCCGGCTTCGAGTCGGACTACTACCGTGCTCTCCGGTGATCAACGAATTTTGTTAGAGCCAGTTGATGGTGAACTGTCCGTCCGAGTGCAGTGGGATGCAGGTGACCCGAGCGGGCCCAGGTGGTGTCGGCCCGTTCGTGACAGCTGATGCCCCATCCAGGCGCATGGGCGACGTCGCGGTTGCGGGCGAGGAAGCCGACGGAGCCGCAGCGCTCGCAGCACTGCGCGCCGGAAGCAGAAAGGGGGTTCGTGAAGGACACCTTCAAAGGTTGAAGCGGGAACGCGACACGCGAACGGCAGGGCGTCGTTCGCGTGCCGGGCCCCCAGTCAGCTGCGGTGGACGATCGTGAGGCGCTTCTCCGCGCTCTGAGGCAACCGGTGGCGTGCCACCGGGACCGGGGACGCGAGCGAGGAAGCGAAGATGGCGACCAGCTCGTTGGGGACGCTCGGGCTGAAGTTCGCGCACCACAGATAGGGGGCGCCGAACGTGGGCTCGGCCCACGCTTGCCAGCCCATTAGGTCCTCCCGCAGGTCGGCGTCCGCGATCAGGTCCGGCAGCATCTCGAGCGAGACGTGCGAGGCGAAGCCGGGGTCCGTGGCCGCGGTGCGGGGGCGGGGGCGGTCCACGTCACGGATCCAGCCCTGTGCGCTCAGCGCCGTGACCACCGCCTCGGGCTCCTCGAAGCCGCTGTCGGGTACCGCGCTGGCGTCGAGCGCGGCGAGGAAGTCGTGCAGTGCCTCGTGCGGCACGCCGGTGGTGAAGTAGGCGTTCCACTGCACCAGGGCGCTGGCAGTGTCCGGGCGGGCGGAGATCTGTAGGGCCACCCGCAGGCCGCCGAGCGTGAACGGGCTGCTGACCAGGGTCCATTCGGCGCCGCGCAGCTCGTCCGGGCTCACATACAGCAGGGTGTCGCGGGCGGTCGGCCACATGCGCCAGCCCAGAGCGGTCAGGGTGTCGCCGATTCGCTCAGCGAGGGCGTCGTCGTCGCCGGCCAAATGGCGCGGGGTGACCCAGCGCACCGGGTCCGGCGAGGCGGCGGGGTAGGAGGAGTCGGAGGGATGGTGCGGGTGCAGGGGCGCCTCCGTGGGCTCGGGGGGTGGTTCACTGCCCGCCAGTGGGGCGGGTGCCGCGCCGTCGGCGCGGCGGGGCCTCGGTCGGTTCGTGCCAGGTCAGCGCGACCGCGACATCGGGCGGCAGGGGGCCAAACTGCTCGGCCTCCTCCGGCTCGGTGAGGAACAACACGGGTCTGCCCTGCTCGTCGCGGGCAGCGGCCACGGTGCCCGCACGGTGGGCCATCGGGAAGTCGGGGTTGAGGGCGAGCTGCACGACGGCGGTGCGGTCGCAGGCCGACAGTTGGTCGAGCAGGTCGCCGACGGTCGGCTCGGGCAGTGTGCCGAGCGGCTTGGCGTCCTTGGTTTCGGCGATGAACACCACCGGCCGGCCTGCGTCACGGGTGGGGACCACGCCGCCCAGGCGGCGGGCCGAGCGGGCGAAGGGGTTGATCCACAGACGGACCACCACGTCGCGGTCGCTGGCGGACAGGCTCTCCAGCAGGTCTCCGACGGTCAGCTCCGGGGCCAAGACGCATCTCCTTGCAGTAACGGGCGCCCCACCAGGGGCCGAAGGCAGGGTACGTGCCATACCTGGGCGGCAGCTCCGAGCCGCGCGGTGGCAGTGGACTCACAGCGGCCGGGAGGTGGCCAGCACGCGCTGGACCGTGGCCGCGACGATCTCCGCCGGCGTTTCGGTGTCGAAGCGGATCCGGTAGCCGGGGACCTTGGTGGTGCCGGTGACGGCGAGCGTCCAGCCGTCGCCGTCGGTGCCGGGGCGCCCCAGCGGGAACCATCCGAAGTAGAAGCGGCCGTCCTTGCTGCTGTTCATGGACATCGGCCCGGTCGTCCACAACGAGGTGGAAGAACTCCGCCTTGAACAGGTCGGTGACCATCGTCGGCTGGCCTGGCCCCAGCTGCCACGAACGCAGCCGCAGCGCCTCGGTGGTGGTGGAGAATCCGGGTGTGGACGCGTCCACGGTCACGGGCATCACCTCTCTGACCTGGGGTTTCGGGGAAGGTCGTCTACGTTGACATGCCCCTGGCGGCTTCCACCAGTCCTTTCGCGATCTTTCCTGTCTGCTCCCGGCGAACTACTCCTCCTACGCCGCATGGGGACCCAACGTCGCCACCAAATCGCGCCGCGGTCACTGCACGACAAAGCGCTTGACAGGGTCATCCCCATGCCGAGTAGTAACCCATCCCCGAATGGATGAACTCCCCCTTCGGTACGCCGCCCGCCTTCAGCCAACCCATATCGTTCCTGTAGGCCCGGCGGATGCGAGACCGCAACCACCAATGCAGTGCAGCGCTGGCAACATCAGCGCACACACACTGCCCAGGCGGCACAGAACGATCGTGCTACCGACCCTGAGTGGTCACCACTCCGCCGGGCTGCACACAGAACAGCATCGCCGAAAACCGGCACACGACGAGCGCAGCGGGACGCCTCTCAGGAGGTCCCGGTCCGCCACGACGCACCGAGTTCCGCAAGCCGCCCTCGAAGTACTGCGCGCTGCTCTTCCAGTTCTTGCGACGCAGGCGAGAGGAGATAGACGTTGTCTCGGTAGAGGCGCAACCCGAGGCTCTCCCATCCCTGGGCGATCTTGGCGTTTACGCGATCCCACTCGGACTGATCCGTCAGCCGCTGGCTGCTGAGGTCGGTGACTCCGGGCGAGCAGGCAATGGCCCGGCAGCCGATCATGAGCCGGTGGATCACTTCGCAGGCGAGTACGGCCGCCAGGCCGTGCCCACGCCACGCAGGATCCAGCGTCACCCGGTCCATGATGAGCAGCGTGGAACCGACGTACTCCAGACGCTCGCTGACCTCGCCGGTGAACGAGCCTGTCTCGGGATCGAGGAGCACCTGGGCGGTCTCGTACAGCTCCTCGGACTCCTCCTCCATGGACCAGAAGGTTCGGTATCCAGTGACTGTTGGCCGTTGACGACCCGCTCGCACCACCCATCCGGCACGAGCGCGAACGGCACGAACTGGCCCGGCTGAGGAAGATCATTCGCGTTCACGAGGAAGGAGCTGGCGACCGATGACCGCGTTGTCGATCGAACATGAGACAGACCCCGTCCGGCGGGCGATCGTCACCGCGATGAACCGCCTCTTCGCCGGTACGCCACAACGATCCAACGGCCGGCTCAATGTCTCCCAACTCGCCATCGAGGCCGACGTCAAGCGATGGCACCTGACCCATCAGCACCCCGATCTCAAAGACCTCTTCCAGGCCCAAGCTGTCCAAGCGGAGGCCGAGAGAGCGGCGCATGTCCGTCCGCAGACGCCTTCGAGGCGCTCAAGAAGAAGCACGCCGTCTTCAGGCGCACTGCCGGTTCCTGGAAGCACGGCTCCAGGTCTACGCAACCGCTCTCAACCTGGTCTCCCTTGAGAACGCCGCTCTGTCCGGACGAGACGCAGAAGCGGCGAACGTTCGGACCATGCCCCGCCAGCCGCCGCGCCTGCCCTGACAAGGCCCGGCTGGTATCGGAGCGTTCTGCATGCGGGAACTCGGCAGCAGACGCAGCGAGGGCCGCCCGGACCTGTCGGGTCCGGGCGGCCCTCGCAGGCGGGGTGATCGGTCAGTGGCTCCCGGCGAGTTCACCGCTGAGCTTCTCGTGGATCTGGGCACTCGGCTTGTTCAGGCCGATGATGTCGACGGTCTTGCCGCGCTGGGCGTACTTCGTCTCGATCGCGTCGAGAGCGGCGACCGAGGAGGCGTCCCAGATGTGCGCGGCCGTCAGGTCGATGACGACCTTGTCCGGGTCGGTCGCGTAGTTGAACTGGCCGACGAGGTCGTTCGAGGAGGCGAAGAACAGCTCACCGGTCACGGCGTAGACCACGCTGCTGCCGTCGGGGTCGGTGACCGAGGTGACATCGGCGAGATGGGCGACGCGTTTGGCGAAGATGACCATGGCGGTGACGGACCCGACGACGACACCGATGGCGAGGTTGTCGGTGGCGACCACGCAGATCACGGTGATGACCATGACGGCGATCTCGCCGGCGGGCATCCGCTTCAGCGTCTTCGGGGCGATGGAGTGCCAGTCGAAGGTCGCGAAGGACACCATCACCATCACCGCGACCAGGGCGGCCATGGGGATGTCGGAGACGACCGGGCCGAAGACGATGCACAGGACCATCAGGAAGGATCCGGCGAGGAACGTGGACAGGCGGGTACGGGCGCCGGACACCTTCACGTTGATCATGGTCTGGCCGATCATGGCGCAGCCGCCCATGCCGCCGAAGAAGCCGGTGACGATGTTGGCGATGCCCTGGCCGATGGACTCGCGGGTCTTGGACGAGTGGGTGTCGGTGATGTCGTCGACCAGCTTCGCGGTCATCAGGGACTCCATCAGGCCGACCAGTGCCATCGCGAAGGCGTAGGGGGCGATGGTGGTCAGGGTGTCCATGGTGAAGGGCACGTCGGGCAGGCCCGGCACCGGCAGAGAGGAGGGCAGTTCGCCCTTGTCCCCGACGGTCGGCACCGCGATCCCGGCGGCGACGGTGATGACCGTGAGGATGACGATGGAGACGAGCGGGGCCGGGATCACCTTGGTGACCTTCGGGAAGAACACCATGAGCGCGAGCCCGCCGATGATCAGCGGGTAGACGGGCCAGGGCACGTCGTGCATTTCGGGTACCTGGGCCATGAAGATCAGGATGGCGAGGGCGTTGACGAAGCCGACCATCACGCTGCGCGGCACGAACCGCATCAGCTTCGCGACGCCGAGCGCGCCGAGAATGATCTGGAAAACGCCGGCCAGGATGACTGCGGCGATGAGGTAGCCCAGGCCGTGTTCGCGGTTGAGCGGGGCGATGACCAGGGCGATAGCGCCGGTGGCGGCGGAGATCATCGCGCGGCGCCCGCCGACGATCGAGATGACCACGGCCATCGTGAACGAGGCGAACAAGCCGATCGCCGGATCCACTCCGGCGATGATCGAGAACGAGATCGCCTCGGGGATCAGCGCGAGGGCGACGACGAGGCCAGCCAGGACCTCGGTGCGCCAGACCTTCGGGTCGTTCAACCAGTCGGGCTTGAGGCCGCGCAGCCGTGCGGCCGGGGACAGTGCAGACGTAGACAAGAACAGATACCTGTCGTTCTCGGGCACACCCGGCCGTGGTGCGGGGCGTGCGGGAAGGCGCCGGAGGGCCGGGCGGCCATCCGCGGAGCCCGCGTACGGCGGCGGGCTGAAGTTCAAAACGCAGCAGCGGGTACGAGCGAGGGCACCGGGCGCTGCTTCAAGGGCGAAGGGTCACGGCGGGCAGGCGGCGGCGCTGAGCATCATGGACATGCGCACGCTCTCTCCTGCAGGCATCGGTCTTCGCCGGGGGCATCGTCGGCCCCGACACGGCTGACGGTCACGGGAACGATCCCGCACCATGGGAGCGGGGGCGGCTTGGAGCCGACCCCCACGATCACTTACTCTACCCTGACGTTACGGTAGAGATCGACGTCGGCCGCCTGTGGCCTTGGCGACAGAAGAGGAAAGGCGCCCGCGTGAGCAGCGAGCACATGCAGATCGGCGAGGTCGCCACGCGGACCGAGCTGTC
This sequence comes from Streptomyces huasconensis, assembly GCF_021028635.1. Lineage (NCBI taxonomy): Bacteria > Bacillati > Actinomycetota > Actinomycetes > Kitasatosporales > Streptomycetaceae > Streptomyces > Streptomyces huasconensis. Next base: position 6,785,819 of record NZ_CP086119.1, on the reverse strand, counting down.
GCTGCGCACCATCCGGCACTACGAGGAGACCGGCCTGGTCATGCCCTCGGCCCGCTCGCACGGCGGATTCCGCCTCTACACCGAGTCTGACGTGGCCCGCCTGATGGTCATCCGCCGCATGAAGCCGCTCGGCTTCACCCTGGACCAGATGCGCGACCTGCTGGAGGCCACGGACCGCCTCGACTCCGACGAAGAGCTGACCGCGGACGAGCGCGAGGCCCTGCTGGAGCGCGTACGCGGCTACGAGCAGGACGCGTCCGAGCAGGTGGAGAAGCTGCGTACGCAGCTGGCGCGGGCGGAAGAGTTCGCCGCCACCTTGCGTGAACGCCTCACCCGCGCCCCCGCCCTCTGACCTCTTTCCCCCGAGGCCGCGACTCGGTGGGGCAGTTGGCCTGGCCGGCCGCGGATTCCGGGCTCGGCGCCGGGTCTGGGAACAGTCGCTCGAGATGGGCGCGCAGGATCTTCATGGCCGCATCCGCGGTGCGCTGGCCGACCAGGACGCTGGTGCCCAGACCGTGGCTCAGCGAGAGCAGGTGGGCGGCCTCGGTCGCCGCGTCCCGCTGCCGATCCAGTGCGCCTTCTCGCTGGGCCTGTCGCAGCACTGCGGTCAGCTGTCCTTCCAGGCGGTCGGGGCCGGCGACGAAGGGCTGCGCGGCCAGTTCGGGGTCGGTCATCGCCAGGACCGCATACGAGGTCCACACCAGGTGGAAGGCGCGGCTGGCCTCGTCGGTGGGCAGTGCCTCGGCCAGGAACGCCTCCATGAAGGCGTGCGCGGTCACCGGGTGTGGCAGGCCGTCCAGGCGGTCCGACCACCGTGCGCGGCTCTGCTGCTGCAGGCGCTCCAGGGCGGCGTGCAGCAGCTGGGCCTTCGTCTGGAAGTAGTACTGCACCAGATTCAGCGACATGCCCGCCTCGGCGGCGACCGCGCGCAGCGTCACCGCGTGCAGGCCCTCGACCGCGGCCACGCGCACCAGAGCGTCGATGACGTGCGCCCGGCGCTGGGCGTGGTCCACCCGTTTCGGCACCCTGACTCCTTCTCTTCCGTTGCCCATCCGCTTTCATAGTACCGCTGTACGATGAAAAACCGGTGGGCGACGACGGGAGGGCCATGGGGTTTCGCGAAGCGCACGACACCGGCAGCCACGCGGACACGGAACCGGTGGTCGAGAGCGCGGGGCGGGCGGCGGTGTTGTGGCTGGCGTGCGCGGCGCAGTTCATGGTGGTGCTCGACGTTTCGGTGGTGAACGTCGCTCTGCCTTCGATCCAGTCCGCGTTGGGCTTCAGCGCCGTCGGCCTGCAGTGGGTGGTGGGCGGCTATGCGCTGGTCTTCGCCGGGTTTCTGCTGCTCGGGGGCCGCCTGGCAGACGTCTGCGGACGGCGCCGGGTCTTCGTGTGGGGGCTGGTGCTGTTCGCCGCCTCCAGCCTGGTGGGCGGGCTGGCCGCCACTCCCGGCGTGCTGGTTGCGATGCGGGCGGTGCAGGGCCTGGGTGCCGCGGTTCTGGCCCCGGCCACGCTGACGATCCTGACCACGACGTTCACCGAAGGGCCTGTTCGCACACGGGCGTTGGCGATTTGGACGGCGGCCAGCTCGGCGGGCGGGGCGGCGGGCAATCTGATCGGCGGGGTGCTCACCCAGTCGCTGTCCTGGCGGTGGATCCTGCTTATCAACGTGCCCATCGGCGCCGTAGCCGTGCTCGCGGCTCTGCGGCTGCTGCCTGCCGACCGCTCCCGTACACAGTCCGCGAAGCTGGATCTGCCGGGGGCGGTGCTCGCCACTCTCGGTGTCACCGCCCTCGTCTACGGTGTCACCCAGGCCCAGCATCACAGCTGGAGCGGGCCAACCACCCTGACTGGTCTTGCCGTCGGCGCCCTTGCCTTGGCCGCCTTGGCGGTGACCGAAGTGCGGTACGCCGCGGCACCGCTCATGCCGCCGCACCTGGTGCGGATGCGGCCCATCTGGGCGGGTAACGCGGTGATGCTGCTGGCCGGGGCCTGCTTCATCCCGATGTGGTACTTCCTCTCCCTCTATATGCAGAACGTGCTGCGCTACGGAGCGCTGGCCACCGGCGTCGCCTTCCTGCCGCACACCCTGGTCGGTATCGCCGGAGCCCGCCTGGCCCCCGCCGTGATGCGCCGCACCGGGCCTCGGGCTCTGATCGTGCTGGCCGCGCTGCTCGCTGCGGCGGGGTTCGTGTGGCAGAGCCGGATCGGCGCCGACAGCACCTACTGGGAGGGCCTGTTGGGGCCCGCGATCGTGTTGTCGGCCGGGATGGGCCTGCTGATCACCCCGATCACCACCACCGTCACCTCCGGTATCGCCGAGAAGGACGCGGGCGCGGCGTCGGGGCTGATGAACACCACCCGGCAGATCGGCGGCGTGGTCGGCCTAGCCGCGCTGGTCACCCTCGCCTCGCCGACGACCGATGCGCCCGCCTCCTACCGCGCGGTGTTCCTGGTCATCGCGGCCGTGTGCACGGCCGTTGCCGCCCTCGCCTTCGCTCTGCCCGCCCCACCCCGGCGAGAAGCCTCCAGTGCACCGGACCAGTGAGCTCGGAGCGCCGGCTGCTTACCCAGTGCAGCGCGCGGTCGACCGCGAGCTGCAGGGAGAGAAGTTCGTCACGGCGATCCTCGCCGAAGTGGCAGACCGGCACACGATCGCACTGCTCAACTACGGTCACCCCACCCCGATGGTCGTACGACCGGACGGCACCACCTGTTTCCCGGAACCGCCGCAGTACGCGCCGCCGCTGGGCTTGGGACTGCCTGACGTCGCCGGTCCCGCACCATACGAGGTGGACTTCGTGCCGGGTGACCAGGTTCTGCTCTACACCGACGGCGTCAGCGAGGCCCGTGACCACGCCGGCAGCTTCTACCCTCTCGGAGATCACTCCTCTTTCCTCAAGGACGCGGATCCGAGGACCGCTCTGCAGGCAATCCGGACGGATCTTGTACGGCATGCCCGAGGGCCACTGCACGATGACGCCGCAATGCTTCTGCTGCGCTACCGGGAGCACTGAGAAGCGACCGGTCAGCCGGAGTTGCCTCGAGGCCCAGCGGCGTGCCGCGCCTTCGGGTTGGCGAGTGTGTGACGTGGGTCGGCGGCTCTGCTGATGGCGGTCTCGACCGAGGCGACGCGGTCGGCGAGGAGGCCGAGGGCGGCCACGGCCCGGACCAGCGGGTCGTCGTCGGGGCCGCCGAGCGTACGGGCACGGACCTGGGCGGCCTTGATGTCGGCCCAGCGGTCGGACTGTTGCGGAGTGAGTGTGCCGCGCAGCTCCGCGAGCTTGAGGAGGTTGGCCTCCGCACCGGTGGTGAGGGTCTGGGCCTCGCCGGTGTAGTGGTCGTCGATGAGGGCGGCGAGTTCGGCGTCGTTCATGACGGGGTCGATCCTCGCGGCGATCTTGTTCATGTCGCGGTAGGAGCCCTGGAGTCGGAAGGGCGGCTCGGTGCGGGTGTCCTCGGACCGGCCGGCGGATGCGATGTAGGCGGCGTTGACCGCGAGGACCGTTGCGCGGGCGGTGAGCAGGTGCCGGAGCACGGTGACGATGCGTTCCACTTCGGTGGGGGCGTACGGGTGCGTGAGCCTGTCGGTGCGCGCGGTGGGGTCGTTCTCCGCGAGTCGGATCAGCAGGTCCAGGTCGGTGCGGTCGCGCCCGGCGAGTGGGGCGAGGACCGGGTTGGCGGTGAGGGCGTTCTCGACGAAGCTGACGGCGAACGCGTCCTGCTTGCCGGTGAGGATGTCACCGAGGTTCCAGACGTCGGCGCGGTTGGCGAGCATGTCGGGGATACGGAAGCGGGCGCCGGACTCGGTGTAGGGGTTGCCCGCCATACAGACCGCGAATCGTTTGCCGCGCAGGTCGTACGTGCGTGAAGTGCTGTTCCACACGCCCTCCATGCGGCGCTGAGCATCGCACAGAGAGATGAACTTCTGCAGCAGTTCGGGTGAGGTGTGCTGGATGTCGTCCACGTACAGGAAGATGTTGTTGCCGGCCTCGAGCGCGAAGTTGACCTTCTCGATCTCCTGGCGGGCCGTGGCGTTCGGTGCCTCGGCGGGGTCGAGCGAGGTGACGCCGTGGCCGAGCGCCGGGCCGTTCACCTTCACCAAGACCATGCCGAGGCGGTCGGCGACGTACTCCATGAGGGTCGTCTTGCCGTAGCCGGGCGGGGAGATGAGCAGCAGCAGGCCACCTGCTGTGCCCAGTTGTTTGTCGAGGCTGTCGCCGATGAGCGGCAGGTACACCTCGTCGATGAGGCGGTTGCGGACGAAGTCGGCCATGACGCGGGGCCGGTACTCGTCCAGCCGCAGACGGGCCCGTTCGGCCGCGACGAGCTCGGTTCGCCGGGCCTGGTAGGCGCGGAAACCGGGGACGGTCTCGGCGCGGAAGTCGTGGGTGCGGACAAGGAACTCGTCGATGCGGATCGTAAGGCGGCGGCCCTCGACGCGGGGGTGGATGCCGAGGAGTCCGTCGACAGTCTCGGTGAGCGGCGCCGTGTGGTCGTAGCGCCGCAGGTCGGGGCAGAGTTCGACGGCGACCGCCTCTGCCAGGTCGTCGCCGCTCGCGCCGGTCGCGGTCATGTACGAGGACAGCCACGCCTCGACCAGCTGCCGCCGCGCGTCAAGGCGGGAGATGCCTGCCAGGTCCTCCTCGTAGGCCGAACTGGCCACGGCACGGTGGAACTTGTCGAGAAAGGCGCGGGTGGACTCATTGATGACGAACCCGGTGGGCGCGGTGGTGAGTTCCTCGAGGAGGTAGGCGGCGGCCGGTACGCCGATCCGCTCGGCGAGTTCCGCGCGGAGGTCGTCGATGGCGGGCGCGTGGCCGAAGGTGTCGCGTGCCCGGGCGAGCGACACCGCGCGCCGTGTCCAGAGCTGCCGCTCTTCTGGCTCCGTTTCGTACGCCCAGAACAGTTGCGCCGCCGCACGCGCCTCGGGTGTGTGACGCAGGAGGCCTGCGTCCTCGTGGAGGCGCAGCAGGGCGCCGAGGATCAGGGTCGCGTCGTGGTCGTGGACGCCGCGCTCGTACCCTTCGTCGCATGCCGCCTCCGCGGCCGCGCGGATGAGGGCGGGCAGGTCGGCGGCTGCTCGGAGCGCCTCGGGGCCGTGCTCGGCGAGGAGTCGGGCGGCGAGGTGTTCGGCGCGGTAGACCTCGGGGGTCTCGGACGGCAGGAGCTGGTGCCAGTAGGGGCGCAGTTCGGCGAAGGACGGGTCGGTGATCGGCGAACGGTAGTCGGTGCCGGTGAGCGTGAAAGCCATGCTGTCACCGTCCGCCGTAGGGACGAGCGTCAGGTCGAGGGGCTGAGTGTTGACCGCGAAGTGGTGGCGGCCCAGGCGGATGGTGTCGCCGCCGTCCGCGTACAGCTCGGTGCGGTCGCGCAGCGAGCGGGCGGCCTCCTGACGGGCCGCCTTCAGGTGGCCTTCCAGCTCCTCGGCCCGCACCGGGTCGTCGAGTTCGCGCAGTTCGTCGATGGTGTGCCGCACCTTGCCGACCATCGGGTCGGAGGCGAAGTACGTGTTGATCTCGTCGGCGGAGGCGAGCGCGGCCAGGCGGCGCGCGACGGTGTCCAGTACGCGGGTGGCGGAGGTGGCCAGGCGTTCGGCGTGCCAGGCGCGGGTGTCGGCGAGCGTTTGTTTGCGGGAGGCGAACGCGACGTACACCTCGGTGCGTCTGTTGTCGAGCTCGGTCAGGAACTCGTCCGAATCAGTGAACCTCCCCTCCAGGTTCTCCAGTTGGAGGAGAATCCGCGCGAGTTGGTCGTCGCAGGAGTCGGGGGTCGTGGCGGCGGCGAGGGCACCGGTGACGGCTTGGCCGAGCAGGGAGAACTCGGCGGCGAACTCGGCACGTCCCTCGTGCGCGGTCAGTTCGCGGCGGCGAGCGTCCAGCGTGGCGCGAGCCCTGTTGATGCCCGCGAGTACCTCCGCGACGCGCTCCAGGATGCCGGTACGGACGGTCGTGTCGCCGATGTCGAGTCCGGCGATGACCTCGGTGAGGGTCTGGAGCTGCTCGGTCAGCTCCTGGAGTCGGCTCGTGAGGGGGGCCGCCTCGGCGGCGGTGGCGAGTGCGCCGGCTTCGACGGTCAGGCGTTCGATCTCGGCGTGGTGGGCAGCGAAGCCGTCGGGGCGCTCCAGGAAGGCGGCGGCGCGCCGGCCGGCCGAGGCGATGTCGGCGACCAGATCTTCGGCCAGCGCGTCGATGCGTTCCCCGTCCGCGTAACGCATGTCCTTCAGGGTCAGCAGGTGTCCCTGAGCGCGACGCAGTTCCGTGATCCGCTCCACCCACGCGGAGGTGTCGCGCGGGGCCTCCCCGCGAATGCGGCGGACGAGCGAGTCGATGCGTGCGGCCGAGTCGGCGAGCGCGTCAGCGGCCTGCCGCGTCAGGGTCTGCACGGTGTCGAACTCGGCGACGACCTGCCCGGCTGTTCCGCGCACGTCGCCCAACGACGCGCCCAGATCTCCCACCTCGCTGTCACCGAGCCAGTGGTAGGAGTCGGCGGCCTGTACGCAGGCCGCGGCGAGCGCCTCGTACACCTCGGAAGTCGGGGTCGTCTCGGTGACGGCTCGGGCGATGGAGAGGCAGTCGGAGATGCCCCGGACGAGGTCCGCGTTGCCGATGCGCGCCAGCGGGCCCTCCCCCGCCGGGCGGGCTGCGGCGTACGTGTCGGAGACGTAGGGGGACTGCCACAGTTGCAGCGAGTGGACACGTGCGGGTTCCGCGGGGTCAGCGCGCAGGACAGCCAGCAGTCCGTCGTCGAAGAGCGCGTACCCGTGGCAGGACAGCGGGGTGGCGATCTCCTTGCGGATCATGTTGTACGGCAGGAGCAGTGTGCGCCCCTCCACGCGCGCGTGGAACGTGAAGAGGATGTCCTCACCGTTGGGGGAGCGCACCGCGCGCTCGAACTCCAGGTCGTCGGTGTCCAAGGCGTCGAAGGTCTTGTACGCGCCCGTGGCCAGGTAGTAGCCCCCGGGGAAGACGATGCCCTGGTCGTCGGGGAGGCGACGGCACGCCTGCCCGATGCCGTCGAGGCGTATGACGTGCCGGGTGAGGGTGTTGAAGACGAGGTGGCGCCAGGCGTCCTCCTTGTAGGGGCGCACGCGCAGCAGGATGAGCGGGCCCACGCGCGCGTGGGCCACGTCCGCGTCGGCGAGGGACTGCAGTGGTTCCTCGACCGGCTCCTCGTAGACGCCTTCCCCTGTCTCGGTGTCGTTCTCGACCTTGACGGTGAGAGTGCCGCCGGCCGTCCCCACGAAGACGTCACCTTCGATGGAGAGGTGAGGGTGGCGGCCCAGGACGTGGTCCTCGCGGGTCGTCTCCGTCCAGGTGAAGTCGTGCACGGGTGGGAAGACGTGGTCGCGCTCGCCGCGCGCGTCCAGGAACTCGACCCGCCCGTCGGCCGGCAGCGCCCAGCGAAGGACCCTGATGTCGTCGGCCTTCTCACCGGTCCGGAAGACGGCGAGGACCTTGCCGTCGACATGCCGGAGCTGGAGGAGTCTGGCGTCGCGGTAGTAGCGGAAGAGCGCGACGAATTCGCGAACGAAGTCCGGATCGTCGAGGAGCCCGGGAACCGCGTCGTCGGGGAGGCGGTTCAGCTCTCGGTCGTACAGCGCGAGGACGTCGCCGACGGCGGTCTCGGGCTTCCGGCCGACGTGGACGTGGTGGCCGAGGAGCAGGGTGTCGCCGATGGCGATGATGTCGCGCGGCACGCACGGCTGTTGGGTGCGGATGCTCTCCGTGCCCGTGAGCGTGAGCTCGGTGGAGCCGAAAGCGGCCACGCGGCGGTCGTTGAGAGCGGTGGCGCGCTCGGCCAGTTGCCGGGCCTGCGCCACCAGGCGGTCGCGCAGCACGTCGTACGTTCCCGCGTCCAGACCGGTCCCGCTCTCCATGTCCGACTCCCCTTGCCGTGTTCCTGCGTTCCGTGTTCTTGCGTTCCGTGTTCTCGCGTGTGAGAAGGCCGGGGCCGCTCACCCCCGTGGAGCGTCCCCGGCCGGTCTGTGTCAGCTCTTGAGGGAGCCGTTCAGCTCGGCGACCGGCATGTCGGCGAGCCCCAGCTGCCGTGCCTTCTCCAACAGTTCGCGCACGGGCCCGGACTGTTCGCCGCCGCCCTTCATGAGCTTCACCAGCAGGGCGGAGACGGTGAGGTTCTGCACGTCGGCCGTGGAGACGGAGCCGAGCAGCCGGGACAGGTCGTCGGTGAAGCTCGCCGTGCCGTCCAGCCACGGTCCGGCGAGGGCCTGCGCGGTCTCGGAGTTCTGGACGAATCCGTCGATGCTCTTGCCGAGCGAGATGGAGGAGACAAGCCTGTCGAAGAAGACGGACTCGCCGCCGACGATGCTGATGTCGGCGTTCTCCAGGCCGGTGGCCAGAACCGTCGCCTGCGCCTCGGCGACCTGCCGCTGCACGTCGATCCCCGCCAGGCGGATGTCCTTCTCCGCCTCCAGGCGGAGCCGGTACTCCTCGTGGGCGCGGGATGCCTCGTCCAGCGCCGCCATCGCGGCGGCCTTCTCGGTCAGGCCCGCGGCCTCGGCCTTCAGCTTGGCCTCCACGCCCTCGGCCTCCGCGCGCATCCGGGCTCCGGTGGCCTCGGCTTCGGCGCGGCCCGCCTTCTCGATGGCGTCGGCCTCCTTCTCCCGGACCTGTACGGCCGCGAGCCCCTCCGCCGCGCACTCGGCCTGCACGCCCTCCGCGAGCCGCAGCTTGGCCTGGGCGTCCAGATCAGAGGCCTTCAACCGGGCCTCGGCAAGCGTGATTTCCTCTGCCGCCCGATGGGTGGCGGCCTGCTCCGCGGCCTCCGCCGCCTTGATGCTCTTGACCAAGCCCTCCTGCGCCTCCGCCTCAGCGGCGATGACGACGGCCTGCCGCTCGCGCTCCGCCTCCTCCACGGTGCGCAGCTTCTTGATGGACTCCTCCTGCTCGGCGACCGTGCGGTCCACGGCGACGCGCTCGCGTACGACTTCTGCGATCTCCCGCTTCTCCGCCTCGACTTCCTTCTCGGCGGCGATGCGGGTCAGTTCGGTCTCCCGGTCCCGGGCGATGACCTCGAGGAGCCGGTCCTTCTCGATGCGCTCGTTCTCGATGGCGATGACCCGCTCACGATTCTTCTGCGCGACGGCCACCTCACGGGCCTGGTTCTCCCGCTGCACGCCGAGCTTCTCCTCGGTGGCGAGGAACGCGCTCTGCGCGCGCAGCCGCTCCTCCTCCATCACCCGCGCGGTCTCGGCCTCCTCCCGGGCCCGTACGGTGTCGACCTCGCGCTTCTGCTTGATCTCCGCGTCGGCCTGGCGGCGCTCCAGCTCCAGGATCGCTTCGCGGGCGTCGACGTTCTGCCGGGTGATCTCCTTCTCCTCGTGCCGCGTGTATTCGTTGGTGCGCACGTGCTCGACGGCCGTCAGTTCCGTGATCTTCCGGATGCCCTGGGCGTCCAGGATGTTGGACGGGTCGAGCTGGTTCAGCGGCGTCTGCTCCAGGTGGTCGATCGCCGCGTCCTCCAGGCTGTAGCCATTCAGGTCGGTGCCGATGACCTGGATGATGCGGTCCCGCAGCTCGTCGCGCTTGGTGTACAGGTCCGCGAAGTCCATCTGCTTGCCGACGGTCTTCAGCGCTTCGGAGAACTTCGCGTTGAACAGCTCCTGCAGCGTGTTCTGGTCGCTGGCGCGCGCCGTACCGATGGCCTGCGCGACCCGGATCACGTCCTCGACCGTCTTGTTGACCCGCACGAAGAACGAAATGCGTATGTCGGCCCGGATGTTGTCCCGGCAGATGAGGCCGTCACGACCGGTCCGCATGATGTCGATGGTCTTCACCGAGATGTCCATGACCTCGGCCTTGTGCAGTACCGGCAGGACGACCTGCCCGGTGAAAGTGACGTCGACCTTCCGCATCTTCGAGACGATCAGCGCCTTGCCCTGCTCGACCTTGCGGAACAAGCGGGTGACCGTGAACAGCAGGACGATGACGATGAGCAGGACAGCGGCGACGGACACGCCGATGCCCAGGGTGATGGCGTCCATGGTGAAGTCCTCAAGGTTCCTGGGGCGTCGATGCCCAGTGAGCGACGAGTGGAGCGTGCGGGGCGGCCCGTCAGCGACCGGCGCGCGGGTGACCGGGATCCAGCGACGCCGCGTAGGGCGTGGCCCAGAAAAACTCGCCGGTGTCGTCGTACGCGTACAGCAGCGCACTGCAGCCTGCGGTCAGCACGCTCTCGCGGGCCTGCGGGTTCTGCCTGACCTGCACGAGGGCGACGGCGCCGTCCTTGGACGCGACCTCGGCTTGGCCGAAGCCCGCGTCCACCCACCCCGTGCGGATGGTGCAGACCGACCCGATGAAGTCCTGCCGGGACGGCCCGGGTTCATCGGGGAAGAGCTTCGCCAAGGGACGTACGAGTACGCGTGCCACCCCCCAAGCCACCGGCAGGGACAGGAGCAGCAGCACAAGGCCAGCCGCGGCGCGGGCGAGCCCGGTCAGTTCGGCCCTGCCGATGAGCACCGACCCGGCAAAGGCGCTGAACCACGCCACCACGACCGTCATCGAGACCACCACGGTCACCGGCACCCCGCCGAGCCCCACCATGCCGAGGTCCGCGTCGGAGTCGAAGCTGCCCGCTTCAGCCCCGCCGAGCACGACCAGCAGCCAGAAGCCGAGGACGACCACTAGGGCAGAACTGAAGATGACGGCCGGAAAACCTGTGGCTGCCTCCAGAAACTCCGGCATCCGTCCATCTCCCTCACGCCTCCGCAGCTCCGACCCCAATGCGGATCACGCTTCCGTAACCCGGCATCGGGGCCAGGCCCCCGTTCCTGCCGGACTCATACTGACCTGGCATCCCGTATCAGTTCACTGCCGCGTTCCGGCAATCTTTACGCGCTATTGATGCCGGGCACGGAAGCCCGGTCGCCGTCCGTGGCGTGGTGCACCCGGATGCCAGTTGTTGAGGTCACGGTGGTTGACACGGACCGCGCCAACGGCCACTAGGACGGCAGCATCCGCTCACTGGAAGCCGTACTTGAGGGGTTCACGGCCGCTGTAGTAGTGGAAGAGCGAGAGGTTGGCGAGCCAGCCGGTGCTGAGCTGCGTGGCGAAGGTGTGGGCCCCGTACTCGAGGACACGGATCGCCGCGGTGACGGTGAGGACGATGGCAGGACGGCACGACGGCCCAAGGCAAGCCCCCCGGCCAGTGGCCAGTGCGCCGAAGCGATGGAGGACGAGTCCGGTTCGGGTGATCGGATGGGCGAGGAGCAGGTCGGGTTGACAGGCCACCTCGTCGCCCGCAGTTCGCGGCCACGCATGGGCCACCCTGATGAGCAATCAGAACGCGATGCCCGCGGTCATGTGCGCCTCGGCCGCCGAGGGCATCAAGGCGGCGAGGGAAGCCAGCATCGCCGGACAGCGCCTGCACGAGATGCGAGACTTCCACGACTTCTGCGGCGCGAAGTGACCGCCCTGATCGACACCTGGCGCACGCGGTACGACGCCCGGAACCGATGCCGCCCCGGCGCCCATCAAGAACTTGTCAAAGCCGCGTAAAGAACGTGTAGGGTTCCCCTCGGTGTGCCGGGAAGCCTGGTCGGCGTCTTGAGACAAGTCTCTTCGCAGATCGGGGAATTCCGGCCATGGTGCTCATCATCGTCTTCGGAGTCGCACTGCTCATCGCAGTGCTGCTGTCGGGTCTCGCCGCCCGCACGGTGCTTTCCACCTCCTTCCTCTTTCTCGTCGGCGGTGCTCTTGTCAGCGACGGCTTCCTCGGCCTGATCCACATCACCCCGGACAGCGAGATCGTGTCGGTGACGGCCGATCTCGCCCTGTTCGCGGTGCTGTTCACCGACGGCATGCACGTCTCCTTCCCCAAGCTCCGCGCCAACTGGAAGAACCCGGCACGAGCCCTGGCACTCGGCATGCCGCTGGCATTCATCGCCATGGCCCTGGTCTCCCACTACCTGGTCGGCCTGGACTGGACGACGTCGTTCCTGGTCGGGGCGGTACTTGCGCCGACCGACCCGGTGTTCGCCTCGGCGATCGTGGGCCGAAAGGAAGTCCCTGCCAAGCTACGGCAATTGCTGAATGTGGAGAGCGGTATCAACGACGGTCTGGCGCTGCCTGTCGTCCTCATCCTCATCGCGGCGGCCGGCCCCACCTCGGGTCATGCCGAGTCATCACTGGGGAAGATCGGCCTGGAGCTGCTGCTCGGCCTCGTCTTCGGTGTCGCCCTGCCGATGTTTGTCATCGCCCTGGTCCGCTTCCGCGTCCTCGGCGCCGAACCCAAACTGCAGCCCTTGCTGCCGCTGGCCATCGGCGTGATCCTTTACGCGCTGTGCCACCTCACCCATGCCAACCCCTACCTCGCCGCGTTCTCGGCGGGCGCGGTCCTCACGGCCCGCTCCATCGAGGCGAAGGAAGCATTCGAGCCCCTGGGCGAGTCACTTGCCGAACTGGCGAAGTTCGCAGCACTGCTCGTGTTCGGCGCGCTGCTCACCCCGAGCCTCTTTGGAGACCTGTCCCTCGGCGGGTACGTCGCCGTGGTCCTGGCCATCGTGTTGATCCGTCCCGCCTCGCTGCTGCTCTCCCTGATCGGCACCCGGTTCACACGTCAAGAGAAACTGGTGGCTGCCTGGTTCGGGCCCAAAGGCTTCGCCTCGGTCGTCTACGGACTACTGGTCCTGCAGGCCGGAATCCCCGAGGGCGAGGAGGCGTACACCGTCATCGCCGTGTGCATCGCCTTTTCCATCGTGGCGCACAGCAGCACCGACGTACCCATCGCGCGCCTCTTCGACATCGACGAGCCCACCGACGAGGCCGTGCCCGCCGCCCGCTCCGGCGAGTCCTCGACCACCAAGGACAGCCCCGGTGGCACGTGACGATGCCCAGCCCTGCCCGTCCGTCCGTCGCCGTGGGAGAGGAAACGAGTGGTGAACGAAGGGAACCAGCAGGCGGCCCCTCGCGCTCCACGTGGTGCGTCCGCTCTTCCCCGCCAGACGCCTCAACGCCCACCGACAGGCCACATGATTGTCTGCGGCGACGACGCGCTCGCCGAACGGCTGGCCGCGGAACTGCACACCGTCTACCGCAAAGACGTCACTGTTGTCGTGCCCTCCGCACAGGCAGACGGCGGCTCGCGGACAGGTTCGGTCGGTCGCCCCGCCACCGCTCTACTGGGCCGGGTCCAAGCCATGATGAACCGATCCCCCCGCGGCCCCGGTCCCGAAGAAGGGACGCGAGAACCGCGAGTGTTTGAAGCTCCGGAACCCGACGAAGCGACACTGACCGAGGCGGGGGTGCGTGGGGCCGCCGCGTTGGCGCTCGTCTACGACGACGACGAGAGGAACATTCACGCCGCGCTCGCCGCCCGCCGCCTCAACCCCCGTCTCCGTCTGGTGATCCGGCTCTACAACCGCAAGCTCGGCCAGTACTTGGAGGAGCTCCTCGACCAAGCCGCAGCGGTCGCTGCCCCCGGCCTCGACCTGGCGGCACTGGACACCTCCACCACCGTCCTGTCCGACGCCGACACCGTCGCCCCGGCCCTCGCGGCCACCGCCGTCGCCGGGACCAGCAAAGTCGTCCAAGCCGACGGACTCCTGTTGCGCGCGGTGGAGCGCACCCCGCCGGGCCGGGACGAGATCGCCGATCCTGGCCTGTGCACCCTCGCCCTGCTGTCGGCCACCACCAGCGACCCGGCAGGACAAGAGGGCTCCGACGAAAGCGATCAAGGACAGGGGCCCCTGCTGCTGCCCGACGACCGCACGGTGACCGCCGCGACAGGGCGGGGCACAGTCGTCCTTGAGGCCGTCTCCCACGTCGGGCCCACGCTGCCACCGGGACGCCTCGCAGGCCGGGCCCTTCCCTTCAGCTCGTTGTTCTCAGCACGCCTGCGCTGGTCACTCGCGGGGCTCGTGGCCTGCGTCCTCGGCCTGGCGGTGGCGAACTGGCTGACGGTCCCGGGTACCCATCCGCTGCACGCCGGCTACCTCACCCTGCTCGACCTCTTCGCCATCGACGACCCCGCCCTCGGCGAAGCCACCTCCCGCCAGATCCTCCAACTCCTGGCCGGCCTCGCGGGCCTGCTCCTCCTGCCCGTTCTCCTGGCCGCCGTTCTGGAAGCCCTGGGCACATTCCGCAGCGCGGCCGCACTGAGACGTCCGCCGCGCGGTCTCTCCGGCCACGTCGTCCTGCTCGGCCTCGGGAAAATCGGCACTCGCGTGCTCGCGCGGCTGCACGAACTCGGCATCCCCGTGGTGTGCGTGGAGGAGGACCCCGAGGCCCGCGGCATCCCCCTGGCCCGACGCCTGAGGGTGCCCACCGTCATCGGCGACGTCACCGACGAAGGCGTCCTGGAATCCGCGAAGATCCACCGCGCGCACGCACTGCTCGCCCTCACCAGCAGCGACACCACCAACCTCGAAGCGGCCCTCTACGCACGCTCGGTCAAGCCCGACCTCCGCGTGGCGCTGCGCCTGTACGACGACGCGTTCGCCACCGCCGTGTACCGCACTCTGCGCGCCGCGCATCCTCAGGCCCTCACCCGCAGCCGCAGCGTCTCCACTCTCGCCGCGCCGGCTTTCGCGGGCGCGATGATGGGACGTCAAGTCCTTGGCGCTATCCCCGTGGAGCGCAGAGTCCTGCTTTTCGCCGCTCTCGATGTGGCCGGGCACCCCCGGCTCGAAGGGCGCACGGTTGCCGAGTCCTTCAGGGCCGGGGCGTGGCGCGTCCTGGCCCTGGACTCCGCCGCACCCGACGAACGCCTCCCGGACTTGGCATCCGCTCCCGCCGACGAAGGCGAACACTCCACCGGCCTGCTCTGGGACCCACACCCCGGCTACGTCCTTCAGCCGCAGGACCGGGTCGTCATCGCCGCGACCCGCCAGGGCCTTGCCGACCTCCTCCGATGGGACCACCGAGCCCACCAGCCATAGACGCCCCTGGCCCCCTTTACGAACGCTGCACCAGCGGGCCCGCGACCGCGCACCGCTGGCCATCGCATGATCCCGGTTTTCCTGCTTCCGTCGCGCTTCACCGGGTCAGGCACCCGGGCCCTGTCGCCCGACCAGGTAGGCCACAAGCACGCCTACGAGTCCCGCCCACGCGAGTGTGCCGTGTCCGGCGTAGGACCAGCCCATGACAACCAGACACAAGGCCGTCACCGCACCGGAGAGCACGGCCTTGCGTTGATTGAGGAAGCCCCACTCCTGGCGAGCGCTGCCCGGGATCCTGATTTCGTGCAAGGCCGTTCTGATGACCAGAGCGGCGGCGATGACCGCCGCGGGCAGCAGAGAGGTGTCCATGAAGGGCTTTCTGTCAGCGTTCGGCGGTATCGGCCCGCTGGTAGATGTCGGGGATGCCGTCGTGGTCGTCGTCGCGGGTCTCCTCGTCATGCAGGCGCCGGTACACGCCGTTGCGCCGCTTGATGAGGAGAGCCGCGAAGGCTGCGGCGATGAGGGAGCCGGCCAGCACCGCGGCCTTGATGTGCTCGACGACGGCCGGGGTGGGGAAGGCCAGTTCGCCGATGAGAAGGGCGACTGTGAAACCGATCCCGGCCAGCACCGCGAGTGCGAAGACGTCCGCCCAGGCGAGATCCGGGTTCAGCTTGGCCCGAGTGAAGCGCACAGCCAGGTAGGTGCCGAGGAAGATGCCGAAGGTCTTGCCGATGACAAGGCCGAGGACCACGCCCAGCGGCTCCGGCCGGGTGAACACCTCCCCCAGGGCCGCGCCTGAAATGCCGACGCCGGCGGCGAAGAGCGCGAACAGGGGAACCGCCACGCCCGCGGAGACGGGATGCAGCAGGTGGGAGGCCCGTTCGGCGGGGGAAGCTGTCTCGCCCTTGTCGCGGGTGGTGCGCAGGATCAGGCCGATGGCGACGCCAGCGACGGTGGCGTGGACGCCGCCGTTGTACATCAGCGCCCAGATGACGACGCCGAGTGGGACATACCACCACCAGCCGTGCACGCGGAAGCGCTGGAGGAGGTAGATGACCCCCAGCCCGGCGAAGGCGCCGCCGAGAGCGGCGAAGTCGAGGTCGCTGGTGAAGAAGATCGCGATGATCAGGATAGCGCCGAGGTCGTCGACGACGGCGAGGGTGAGCAGGAAGGCGCGGAGCGAGGCGGGCAGGTGGGTGCTGAGGACGGCGAGGACGGCCAGTGCGAAGGCGATGTCGGTGGCCATGGGCACGGCCCAGCCCTCCAGGCTGCCTCCGCCCGCCGTGACCGTGACCGCGTAGACGGCGGCGGGCACGATCATGCCGCAGAGGGCGGCGACGACCGGCAGCGCCGCGGTGGCGGGGGTGCGGAGTTCACCGACGACCAGTTCACGTTTGAGCTCGATGCCGGCGACAAGGAAGAAGATGGCCAGCAGTCCGTCGGCGGTCCAATGCTCCACGGACAGGTCCAGGCCCAGGGCGGGTATGCCGAAGTGGAAGTCGCGTATCTGCTCGTATATCCCGCTCCACGGGGTGTTCGCCCACACCAGCGCCACCACAGCAGCCGCGAGGAGGACCAGACCACCAACCGTTTCCGTCCTCAACGCCTGCACTACCGCGTTGCGCTCAGGCAGCGGCAGGAGGCCGAGGAAGGGGGAACGCTCACCGGGCGCGGCAGACATCGGGGAAATCCTCCTGGGCATCGACATGAGGGCATGAGGGCCCTAGGACGCCGACCAGACTTCCCGGCACACCGCGCGCCGAACATGGCCGCTTAAGGCGGACCGTTGACGCGTTCTTTACACCCTAACGGGCCCACCCGCCCCTCGCCAGGCCGCATTTTCCCTGCTGAGACGGCATGCCGGGGCATGGCGAGCGGGCCCGTCCACACCAGGCGTCAAGGTGTGGGCGGGCCCGCTCAGGAGCCGGGCCGCGGGGGCGGTCAGACGGTGGTCTTCACCGACTCCTGGTCTTCGTCGGCCTCGGTGACCTCGCCGGCTTTGCGAGCGCGGACGAACTCCAGGAAAGAGTGCAGCTCGCGCTTGACGACCGGGCCGAGAAGGTACAGGCCGATGATGTTGATGACGGCGAGCATGAAGAGCACGGCGTCGGCCATGTCGATCAGGGTCTGCAGCGTCAGGAGCGATCCGGCGATCGCGAACAGGGTGTAGACGACTTTGTACGTCAGCTCGCTGGCCGCGCTGCGGCCGAACAGGTGCGTCCACGCCTTGAGGCCGTAGTAGCCCCATGTCAGCACGGTGGAGATGGCGAACAGCAGCACCGCGACAGTGAGGATGTACGGGAACCAGGGCATGACCGTGCCGAAGGCGTCCGACGTGATGGTGACGCCGCCGATGGAATCCGGGTCCTTGCGGGCCTCGGCCCAGCTGGCGGGGTTGGCGATGACGATCGTCAGGGCCGTCATCGTGCAGATGACGACGGTGTCGATGAACGGCTCCAGCAGAGCGACCAGGCCCTCACTGGCGGGGTGCTTGGTCTTGACTGCCGAGTGGGCGATCGGCGCGGAGCCCAGGCCGGCCTCGTTGGAGAAGGCGGCCCGCTTGAACCCGATGATCAGTGCACCGAGGACACCACCTGCGACACCCTGGGGGTTGAACGCACCCTCGAGGATCGTGCCGATCGCGGCCGGGAGCGCGGTGACGTGGGTCAGGATGACGACCAGGCAGGCCGCGATGTAGATGCCGGCCATGGCGGGCACGAGCCTGCTGGTCACGCTGGCGATCGAGCGGATGCCGCCGAGGAGCACGATGCCGACGAGGGCGGCGATGAGGATGCCGAAGAACAGCGCGCCGGCGGAGGAGCCCGTCACGCCGTTCTCGCCGCCGGTGACGGAGACGAGCTGGGCGTAGGACTGGTTGACCTGGAAGAGGTTGCCGCCGAAGAGGCCGAAGAACAGGATCATGAAGGAGGCGAGGACGCCGAGGACCTTGCCGAGGGTCTTGCCGTTCTTGCCGAAGCGGTCGGCCAGCCCCTTGGGCAGGTAGTGCATCGGGCCGCCGGAGACGGTGCCGTCGGCGTGCACCTCGCGGTACTTCACGCCCAGGGTGACCTCGACGAACTTGGTGGCCATACCCAGCAGGCCGCACAGGATCATCCAGAAGGTGGCGCCGGGGCCGCCGATGGAGACGGCGACGGCCACGCCGGCGATGTTCCCCAGGCCGACGGTGCCGGAGACGGCGGCGGTCAGCGCCTGGAAGTGGTTGACCTCACCGGCCGACCCCTTCTCGTCGTACTTCCCGCGCACCACGTCGACGGCGAGCTTGAACTTCCTGACCTGCACAAGGCCGAACCAGGCGGTGAAGACAAGACCTGCGATGACAAGCCAGGCAACGATGAGCGGCAGCTCCGTACCGGCGACGGGGACGGAGTAGAAAACGACGTCCCCGAGCCAGGTGGCTATGGGCTCGAAGAAGCCGCTGACGGCCTCGTCGACGGAGGTGGTGATGGAGTCGAGTGACACGGTGGCTACCTCGATGGCGCAGGACCGGCGCTGGGATGGCGCCGGAAGATGTGCGGTCTTTGAGCGAACGCCGTTGTCCGATCGGCGACCCTGGGCTCACGTACCGCGGACTCGGAACGTGATCACCCTGGTCGTACTGCCGGTGCGTGCCGGCCACTCCGAGTTGCGGCGAGGGGTGGTGCCACCTGCGGAGTTGCGCAGTTCTACCACGACTTTTACGAATCCTTTAGTGACGCAAGTCACATCACCATGTGTAATATTCGAAACCCCCAGCGAACGCAACCAGACCGTTATTCAGACAGGCTGGTCCGTTCATCGGACACTCATCCGGGTGCCGCATGCACCCTTCCATCCCGCCGCACCAGCACCCGGCTCGAGAACGCGACGGATCTTCGAGCACCTCAATGCACTGCTGCGGCGCCGGGTCCGCGAGGAAGAGGACCGCAACGCGGAGTCGACCGGCTTCGTGATCGACGCGCAGAGCGTGAAGACCTCGACCATTACCCCCTTCGTGCACAGGGCACTGACGGGGCAAACGGATCGTGGGCCGCAAGCGGAGCATGATGCTTCGGGTACCACTTCTCGGTGTCTCTGTGGGAAGCGCTGCGCGATACTCGCCCTGTGGAATGGCGCGAGCAGGTAGAAGCGGCAGAACAGATCGGTGATTGGGATGCAGCCATTTCGCTGGTAAGCGCTCGCGCCGAGTGCTACTCCACCGAGTTTCTCGCGCACGACAACCATCTGTGGCACATGGATCTGCTCGTTCGTGCGGAGCGATTCGACGAGCTCACCGAACTCGCGCTCACAGACGTCCACGCGCGCCGACGACTCAACAGATCGCTTCACGAACGCGGGATGGACACAGCGCTGCACCGCCGCGCCAAGGCTGGCGACAGTGGCGCCTTGTATCACCTTGTGAAGTTGCTGTGCGGAAGGGAGCGAGCTTCAGGCGGCCCACGAAGCGGTTGAGTGTCTATGCCGCGGCGTAGCTGAGGCGGAGAAGGTCTTCAGCGCGCTCCAGATCGCGCTCCGTACGCAGCTGCAGTTCCAGGTCTCCCGTGCCGTGGTGGCCGAGCCCCGTCACGTCTCGGGTGAAGCCGGGAACGAGGTCGACCTCCTTCGGGTCGGCCTTGAGGTAGACGAGAAGCTTGGTCTGCTGGGGCGGGCAGACGCTGGCGAAATTCCGCAGCCGTCGGTAGGCGCGGTACTGCTTGCGCTGTACCCGAGTGACGCCGTCCCCGAGTCCGACCAAGACCTCGTCGACCGCCCGGGCCAGCTCGGCCATCGCACCGCCCTGGCTCCGGGCCAGCACCCCGGCCGCTCGTCGGCGTACCCGCTTGGCCAGAGCCGAGTGCCCCGTGACGGAGGCTACGGTCTCCAGGCCGAAGTGGTCGCTGCCGAGGTACCGATAGCGGACCAGGTCGATCGAGCGTCGGTGCTCGCGTACGGCATGCGCGTCGTAGCGGGTGAAGTCGCCGGCCACACAGATCAGCCGGGGTGCGCTCCACAGGATCTGGGAGGCGGCTGTCACCCCGAGACGGTCGCGGACCAGGTTCCGGAAGGCGTCCTTGTGATTCGTCAGCCAGGCCATGTAGTAAAGGCCCTGGTTGATCACGCCTGCGTCGGTGCCGCGCTTGTACTCGACGATCACGGGTGCCCCGTTCTCATCGAGGCCCAACGAGTCGATCCGCCCGCCATCGACGCAATCGATGACGTACTCGCTCGCCAAGAAGGTGACGCCCAGCATCGTCTCCATGTGCGCCTCGACGAGGTCCTGCACATCCGCCTCAACCTCAGCAAGATGCGGCGTGACCTCGGTCACGCTGCTATTTGTCGTGTGGAACAGCTTCAGGCCCGACACCTTCCCCTCCTCGGCTCGGAGATCACCAACGCCGAGAAGGTGCAGGTTGTTTCCGCGCAAGGCTTCGGAGGCGTGAAGATAGTGTGAGATCCTGCGTACGGCCTGGCTGGAGGCAGCTCGCGTCCCCCAGCCACCAGGGATCTAAGGTTCCCCCATGTGTCCCCCACGCTCCGGGGGACAGCGCCTGGAAGCTGCGTTTACGCAGGTCAGCCCCCGTAGCTCAGTGGATAGAGCACGTGCCTTCTAGCACCTACTCTGCACATCTTCGCGGCTGGGCATCGCACATCCGCCTCCAGGCCGAGAGGTTCTATTGTCCACTCACACGCGGGGTTCACCATTGAGCGGTTTCTGTATCAGTTGGCTCTGCGCCAGCAGTGAGCTGCGGCCGTGCGTGCACTAGCAGTGCTTCGGTAGGTCTTTCCGTTGGTGCTGATCAGGCGCATGTTGGATGTGTGGACGCGCATGAAGTAACCGTTTGCGGGCTGCGTCGGGGCTGGTCGTAGCCGATGTGTTCGCCTCGGTGCCACGCAAGGATCAGCTGGCCAAGGGCGAATGCTATCTGCGGGGCCTGATGCTGGCCGGCCGACGCGAGTCGATCCAGCCGATGACTGAACGGCTGCCGGACGGCGATACGCAAGCCCTGCAGCAGTCCATCATCCAGCCTCCGTGGGACTGGACGCCGGTACGCCGGCGGATCACCAAGCGACTGTGCCAGGTGATCCAGCCGGAGGTGTGGGCGGTCGATGATGTGTCGTTTCCCAAGTGCGGGCGAGCATCGGTGAGGGTGTCACGGCAGTACCGCGGAGCATTGGGCAAGCGGGCCAACTGCCAGGTCGCGGTCAGCGTGCATGCTGCCACCGATGCTGCGTCCTGCCCACTGGAATGGGACTTGTCCCCCGGGGAACAGGCAGATGATCACCAGCACAGGCGACGGGCCGGGGTGCCCGACGATGTCGCGCACGTGTCCAAGGCCCGTCTGGCCCTGGGCGTGCTGGACCGGCTGGCTGCCCTTGACCAGGCAACACGGCTGAGGTAACACACTTAGAGTTGCTTCGGGCGGTACCCGGCTGACAATTAAAAGGGTCAATCACGCCCTACTAATGTCAACCGGTTGCTACCGTGAGGGCCACGCACACCTCAAAGTTGGAATGTGAGAGTGCAGAGCGGAGAGCAACCGCTCACGACCACGAACAGAGGAGTTTGGCGCCGAACTGCTGGTCAACCAGCAGCCCGACGCCGATGGATAGCCGAGACCTTGCCGCCATAGCCTTGTCTCGCCTGTCCGGGTGGGTGAGTGGTCAGCTGGTCCAGCGGTCAATCATCCAGAACAACACCTGGATCGTTACCGAAGCGGCCAGTTGGCCCCACTTTCCCCTGTGCGGCGGGTCGGATTGCCTGGGCTCGCCGGACCCTCGCGAGTTCACCACAGTCCCTCACTTCCACGGCACCCTCGGCTGGTGTGCCTGTCGATGAATAAGCCGAGGAGGCAAGGGAGTTGATGCTCTCGCGGAGCAACCATACGAGAACCACGGCTGCCGCGAAGGGAGTTGCGGACATCCATCGCCCTGTGGGTAGCCCTGTCGAAACGGCCTGGTAAGGAAACGACCCAACGAGCCCACCGCTGGCCTCTCGATCACGGGGAACAGGGGGAACTGGACCAGAGTTGTATCCGGTGTCGCGATCACTCTGTTGCGGTCGTCGGCTGCTCGCGCGAGAGCGACAAATCCACAGAGGGGGAGCAGCGAGCCAAGCACCTGGAGCGGGTGCGCGAAACCTACGAGCTTGGGCGCAGCCAGGGTCTGTCGATACAGCGCCAGAACAGCAACGAGGGCACCGCTCCCCGGCCTATGCGAGTCCCAGCGAGCGCGAGGCGCGGTGGGACAAGCTCGGTGAGCAGCGCGAGACCGCCGGCGACAGGGCCGGTTCGTGCCTGCGGGCCGGAAGAACCCGTCTCCACCGCCGGAGAGAGGTCGGCCGCTGCCTCGGCATGGGAACCTCGACGGGCAGACCGGCGAGATCACCCAGAACGCGCAATGCGACCACGCCCCGGGCGTCACGCTTGTTGCTGTGCCGCGGACCGGTCAGGTCGCCGTCTCGCCGTCGGCGATGCAGGTGATAGGAGACCGGAACAGCACCGCGCCTCCGGGCTTCTGCTCCTCCTTGAACTGCGGGAGGACGAACGCCGCACCTGTGGGTGCCGATGGCGTGCCATAGCCGACGGAATGTCGTTGCCACCGAATGCTTGCCCCGCCCCGCACGCCATCATCGGCCCTCCGGCCCGCCCGGTTCATGACGCGCAATGTCCGGAAAGCTCTGTCGCCGAGACCAGATCGTCGACCGCAAGCAGTCGGCCGATGAACTGTCACGGACTCAGGCCACACCCGTTCAGCGAGCACGTACAGTGAAGGGCGCGCGGAACCGGCGCCTAACCGGTGAGCAATGTTTGCACTCCGTTTGCACCCTCAGCGAGGGACCACGCCTGGGGAGAATCTGGGGAGTTTGGACTGCCCTGGGGAGCGCCGGGGGAGAACCGACCACGTAAAGCTGGCGAACCCTGAAAGCGCCTGAAAGGTGCTCCCGCCCAGGCCAGAGGGCCCGCCGGGCGCATAACCCCAGGTCAGAACCTCCAGGGCGAAGACTTCAAGAAGATCTCCTCGTGGGCGGCCATCCTGTTTGCACCCACACTCGTGGGAACGATCTACGGCATGAACTTCGACCACATGCCGGAACTGCACTGGGTGTACGGCTACCCCTTCGCCATTCTGCTGATGGCAGTGGTGTGTTCGAGCCTGTACGTGATCTTCAAGAAGCGAGACTGGCTGTAGAAGCCCCGCCGGACACTCCGCCCACGATTCGCGTAGGCGAACGCTACCGGCTGGCCGTTCCGGCCCTCTGGGGAGAATCCGCCGCGCGGCCGCGCCGTCCTTGCGCGCTGCTCGACGTCGGTGCCGGCTCTCAGCAGCTGTGGGCCCATCGGTGGGAGTCGCCGCGGTCGCTGGCGACGCCGTTGTAGTGGACTTCCTGGCCTGCGGCGAGGCAGATGGTCATGGAGCCGCCCTGCCACGCGTCCTCGTAGACCTGCACGAAGGACGGGACCCCCGGTCCCACGATGCCGTGGTTGGCCCAGGAGGAGTCAGCGTCGGCGATGTGCCCCTCCCACCAGCCGTCGTCACCGTGCCAGTTCGCCCGCTGCCCCTGGTAGTCGGTGTGTTCCCAGGCGCAGAAATGGCCGCTGGGACAGTCGGCCGCGCCGGCCGGAGTCGCTGCGGCGAGACTGCCGGTGAGGACGAGGAAGGCCGCGGCGGCGGACGTGAACAGCTTGCTTACGGTCATGAGGATGGGTTGCCTTTCCCTTCGGTGGTGGGGCGGTCGGCCAGGAGGCCGGCCGCGCGCCGCACTGCGCGGTCGCGCAGGCGGTCGTAGGTGATGAGGTCGTCACGGTGCGCGGCGCGGACCTGTGCGAGCCGGGACGGCTCCAGCCGGGCCCGCAGCGCATCGAGGCCGCTCGCCCGGATGCAGGCGGTGTCGTGGTCGTCGCAGGCGGCCCGGCGGGCGTGAGCGGTCCGGTAGGCGGGATTTTCGCGGAGGAGGGCCTGGGCCTCGGGGCGCAGGTTATCGACGGTGACTTGGGCGTCGAACCAGCGTTTCTGGTTGCCGTAGAGGTAGCGGTGGGCTTCGGCCAGGCAGCCGTCGGTGTGGGCGCGGACGGTGTGACCGGTGGCGAGCGTGATCGACAGCTCGGCAGGGCCGGACCCGAAGAGCACCTTTTGCCGCGGGGGCGGCCCGGCGGCGCCCCGGGCGCGCAGGCACTCGTTCACCAGGACCTGCTGAGCGGTCGCGATCAGGGCACCACGGCCCTGCTCCGAGCGAGGCAGCTCCGGTCGCGGCTGTCTCGTACAGGCCGCGGCGAGCAGCACCGTCAGCGCGGCGGCCACCACGGCCCGCCCCGCAGTGCGCACCGGACGAACGTTGATCGTCACACCGTTTCAAACGATCACCTGGTGTCGAGGGCACGGTGTCCAGCAAGAGCCGACCACTGACGTGGCGCAGTCAACTGGGCCCGCAGTTGGGGTGGGACGCGTCATCGCGTCCAGCGTTTGCGACGCTGCCCCCAGCCGATACGCCTCATGACGACCGCCTCTCCCTCGTCCGGTGCTCAGGCTGCCCGCGAGGCGCTGGCCGTCCGGCTCACGCACCTGCGCAAGGACGCCGGCCTTCCCGGGAAGGGGTTCTCCGCCCGGTGCGGCTGGCATCCCGCCAAGACCACCCGTACCCGAAAGGGCGCGGCCGCGCCCTCGGACGCGGACATCCGCACCTGGTGTGCGGCGTGCGGCGCGGACGACCGGGCCGACGACCTCATCGCCACCGCCCGCGCGGCCGACCCGAGGTACATGGAGCGGCGCCGCCTGCACCAGGGCGGCATGCGCCAGGCCCAGGAGGGCTGGCTCACCCTGCACGAGCAGACCCGCCACTGCCGGGTCCACCCGTCCAACGTGCCGCCCGGCTTCCTCCAGATACCGGCGTTCGCGACCACCCTCATGCGGCAGATCACCCGCTTCCAGGGCACCCCCGACGACATCGCCGAAGCCGTCGCCGCCCGCGTCGCCCGCCCCCGGTTTCGCCCGGCCCCGGTCGGCCGCCTGCGACCCGGTCCGCCGTCTCCGGCGGGCGCGGGCCCGTATCCAAGCGCGTCCGCGACCCGGCCGGGGCACCGCTCCTGCCCGCCGCTCCACACCCTGCGGGCCGCCGTGCGGCCGAAGACTACTGCGGCTGCTCGCGGACCGGCCCGAACGGATCCGGCCGTGCGGCAACCTCGAGTGCAACCTGCACTTCTACGACGTTTCCAAGAACGGCACGCGTCGTTGGTGCTCGATGGCCTGCTGCGGGAAGAACCCTCTGCTATGCGCGTCCGCAGCACAGTGCGCGATGGAGGCGGGCAGTTGTCGTTCCGAGGAGTGAGGCGCTGATGAGCAAGCCCATCCGGTGCACATCGGCGAGGCCGTCCCATGCCAGTTCGCCCTGCTGGTGAATCACGAAGCCGTCGTAGAACAGCCAGCACACGGCGGCTACGAGCGGTACCGCGTGCAGATGCGCGTGCACGCTCACGACGGCTGTCAGTGCGCAGTAGGCGGCCAGGGCGGCCGCCGGGTGGTGCAGGCCGCCGGTCAAGCCCAGCACGGGCAGCAGCCCCGCTGACCCCGCGAACATGAACGCACAGACCACGGGAGTCGAATATGTGCACGGCCCGAAGCTCTCGCGAATAGGGGCCGCGGTCCTGGGTGCGCGCCGCAGGGCGCGGAACATGGTGCCTCCTCTCACCGAAGAGCCGACCGGCTCCACTCCACTGTGCGCCGGAATGAGGCCTGGAAAAACGGCAGGACCAGCCACATGAGCCGGTTCGGCGCTGTCACCGTGCGCATGCTCGGGGGCGAGCGCGAGCAGACGGGGCGGGGCCTCATGCGCGGACACACCGACTCAGTGAGTCGGCGTCGTCACACAGCCGAGCGTTCAGCCCGTGCAGGCACGCCTCGGTGATCGCCTGCTGCCCGACCTGGAGGTAGCTCTGCAGCGTGGGCGATGCCATGCCGGTGCGCTCCTAGTACGCGGCAATCGGCATGGCCGCCGTGTCCATCGTGTCGGAGGCGTCCGTGGCGCGGATCAGCGTCATGCGCGATGCAGTGGTACGACACACGCTCACATGTGGGACGTGTGCCGACACCGGCGTATCCGCGTCCATCGCCGGGCGGGGGAAATGGAGCGTTGAGGGACAGCTCTTCAGCCTGCTCGTCTCCGGCAGCGGTTGACGGGCAAGTCAGGCGGTGGTGCGGTTGTGCTGACGTGTGGAGAGCGCGGCTTCGACGCTGGGGTGGGCCGACAGGATGGTGTCCATGCCGGTGACGTTGAGCAGTCGGCCCAATCGGTCGGGGATGGCTGCCAGGGTGAGGGAGCCATCGGCGTCCTTGGCGCAGCGCCAGATGCCGATGAGGGCGCCTAGTCCGGAGGAGTCGCAGAAGGTGACGCCTGCCAGGTCGGCAATTAGGTTGGGGTGTCCGTCGGCGATGAGTTCGAGGGCGCGGGTCCGTACGGCGGGCGCGGCAGCGATGTCGAATTCTCCTGACAGCGCGATCACGGCCAGGGCACCGTCGGTGTGCGGAACATCGATGTGGAAGGCAGCGGTCATGGGCGTCGGTTCTCCTGTCCGACAAACACGTCGGCGATCGGGGCGGCGGCGCTGTGAGCGGTGGTGGTGATGCCGGCGGGAGCGGCATCTGCGGTGGGTACCGAGAGGGCCAGCAGGGCGACGTCGTCGCGTTCGGTGTCGGGGAGGGTGTCCAGGAGAGCGACGGTGTCCTCGATCAGGGTGCCGGCGCTGACCGGCGCCGAGCGCTGGGCCAGGAAGCCGGTCAGGCCCGTGTCGGCGAGCATGTGGCCGTCGGCGGTGCGGGCCTCGGTCAGCCCGTCGGTGTAGAGCAGCAGGCCCTGGCCGGGGGCCAGGCGCAGGGTGCGTGAGGCGAAGGCGGCTTCGGCGAACGCGCCGACCAGCATGCCGCCCTTGGCGCGGACCGCCTCCACCCGTACGCCGCCGTTCTCGGCGGGGCTGAGATGGTAGGCGGGCGGGTGGCCGCCGGTGGCAAGCGTGACCGTGAAACTGCCGTCCCGGGCAGGGTCGAGAAGGCCGAAGATGGCGGTGCAGAATCGGGTACCCACAGCCGCGTCCAGCAGCAGCGCGGTGTTCAACGCCTTCAGCGCGGCCGTAGGGTCCGCGTCGAC
Organism: Streptomyces huasconensis; assembly: GCF_021028635.1. Classification (NCBI taxonomy): domain Bacteria; kingdom Bacillati; phylum Actinomycetota; class Actinomycetes; order Kitasatosporales; family Streptomycetaceae; genus Streptomyces; species Streptomyces huasconensis. Next base: position 6,758,811 of record NZ_CP086119.1, on the reverse strand, counting down.
GAGAGCTGCCGCCCGCAGCGTGTAGCGGGTCAGTGAGGTGACGGAGGCGGCTTCGGCGCCCTTGCCGCACACATCGCCCAGGAAGAACGCCCACCGGCCCCCGCCGACGGGAAAGACATCGTAGAAGTCACCGCCCACTTCCTGGGGGGAGGCGGTCTTGTAGTGGCAGGCCAGCTCCAGCCCCGGTACCGCCGGCAGGGCAGGAGGCACCAGGGTGCGCTGCAGAGTGGAGGCGAAAGTGGCAATGGCCTCCTTGTCCCGCTCCGCACGTCGACGGGCCTCTGCCTCCGCCTGCCGCCTGTCTTCCTCTGCTTTGCGGCGCTCCTGCTCGGCGCGTACCACGTGCAGTGCTGACAGCCGCAGCTCCAGCTGGTCACGCACCACCGCGGCCAAGTCCGCGAGCGTGGCCGAATCCGCCTCGCTTATCTCGCGGGGGCGGGTGTCCAGAACGTTGACCGTGCCCAGCCGGTACCCGTCGGCCGTGATGATCGGAGCGGCGGCGTAGAACCGCACCCCCATCGGGCCGGCGACCAGCGGGTTGGAACAGGCGACCGGGTCGAGCAGGGTGTCGGGGATGACGGTGGTGTCATCGGTCAGGACCGCCGAGGCGCACAGGCCCGGGTCGCGGCCGATCTCGGTGACGCCTTCCAAACCGTGTGTGGCTTTGAACCAGATGCGGTCCTCATCCACGATCGTCACTGTCGCCACCGGCACCTGGAAGAGCCGCGCGGCCAGCGCCGCGACCCGGTCATAGGCGCCGTCCGGAGGGGTGTCGAGAATGTCGTAACGGCGCACCGCCGCCATTCGCGCCGCCTCGGCCGCCGCGACCCGAGGAGCATTCGGTGTTATGGCAGGCGGACTCGCTTGTTCCGGCATGTTCCTCGCTTCGTCTTCCCCCCGATAGGCGCCGACCAGACAGTCAGCAACCCCAAAACCCTATCGAACAGCGAATCCGGCGCTCTTCGGCCTTGTGCAGCCGGAGCATTCCTGACCTGGCTTCCCGCCGGCATGAGAAGCCCTCGTGCCTTGAGAGGGACGGCCCTCGTCGGCTGCAGGCCTCGGCATGCCGACTGTGCCCACGAACATCCAGAGGACAGACATGCCCGCTCGGAGATCGGAGACCCGCAGAAGCAGCCCTGCAAAGCCCGAGAGCGAGACGGAGTGCCATGGATGCCGAACGCAAACACCTGCAAGACGAAGCCGACCTGAGCGCCTTGGTCATCGAACGGACCTGGAATTTCGCGGGAGAACTGAGCGACGTGACCCAGGCACGCCAGAGGGCAGCGGTCTTTCTTCACGCTCTGGTGCTGGTGAAGCCACCGGCCTCACCGGAGGCCTACGATGATGTACTCCTGGTGGTCACCGAACTGGCCTCCAACGCCTTCACGTATGCGCCCGGCCCCTTCAGCCTCCGTCTGCGCGCAGTGGCCGACACCGTCGAGGTCGCTCTGACTGATACCAGCCCCGCAACGCCGGAGCCCCGTCCGTCCGATCTCGCCGGTCGGGGCGGCATTGGATGGCACCTGATCAACGCCATCGCCGAGCAGACCATCACCCTGCCCGAAGACGTGGGCAAGACCGTGCATGCCTTCCTCCCCTGGCGATGACGACAACAACAACTCCAGATCCGGCGGACAGCGGAGTGGATGCGAACCGCGCCTGCCGAAGAGGGCGGGCGGCGCCTTCCTGACGGAACCGGACCGTCATGCCGGCGCAACCACACCCCCGGACGGCATGCAGCCCGGACGCGCCCCCGGCCCGTACGGGCCTTCGCGGCCCGACCGACCGCGGCACCCCGAACAACTCGCGTACTCCAGCGGGAGAACGCCTCCCTGGCAGCGGTCAACCACACCCCGGGCCGGCTCCCGCGCCGACCAGCGCAGGTCGCGGCCGCGTCCCTCCCTTGCTGCTCGGACTCGCGGGCGGCCAGCTCCTCGACCTCGCACTGTCGGCCACGACTGCCCGGCGGCCACACCAGTAGGCCCCCCGGCAGCGAGCGTGCGCCCGCCGTCGCCCGACGAGCTTCGAGACCGACGCAGAAGAAGTGAAGAAACTGCGTACATATTTTGTGTGAAGCGCGGCATGCCGGGCAGATGATGCCCCGGAAGCGCGGTAGTAGCCATCACAAAGGGGACGGAAGGCATGGTCACTGTGGCGGTCGGAGAGCAGACGCAGGCGCACCGAGTGGAGAAGGTGGCACACCGCGCGTACGTGGCCCCGTCCTCAGTGGCTCCCAAAGACGCCCGGGCGATCTCCCGGCGTTTCTTCGACCGGCTTGGTGAGCTGGAAGAGGGCACGCACGAGTACCAGTACGTGCGGAACTGCCTGATCGAGATGAACCTGTCCCTGGTGAAGTACGCGGCATCGCGGTTCAAGCACCGGGGTGTGCAGGAGATGGAGGACATCGTCCAGGTCGGCACGATCGGGTTGATCAAGGCGATCGACCGGTTCGAGCTGACCCGCGAGGTGGAGTTCACCTCGTTCGCCGTGCCGTACATCACCGGTGAGATCAAGCGGTTCTTCCGCGACACGAGCTGGGCCGTTCACGTGCCGCGCCGCCTTCAGGAAGCGCGTATCGAGCTGTCCAAGGCGACCGAGGAGTTGCGCACGCGCCTGGGCCGTACACCCTCCACGGCGGAGCTCGCCGAGCTGATGCAGCTCACCCCCGCCGAGGTCGCCGAGGCGCAGCGGGCATCCAACGGCTACACGTCCGTCTCGCTGGACGCGGCCATCGGCAAGGACGACGAATCCGACACGGCCTTGGCCGACTTCGTCGGAGTGGAGGAAGAGCGCTTCGAGCTGGTCGACAACTTCCACAGCCTGGCACCGCTCATCGCCGAACTGGACGAACGCGACCGCCAGGTCATCCACATGCGCTTCGTCGAGGAGAGGACGCAGGCGCAGATCGGCGAGATCCTCGGCTGCTCACAGATGCACGTATCCCGGCTCATCACCCGGATCATCGCCAAGCTGCGTACTGGGCTGACCACCGGCTGACAGCGCAAGTCCCGCACGGCTGCTTTCGCCCGGCACCGACGGGAGAGGCGGCACCGGGTGACGATCAGGGGGAGGCCGCGGCGGGTGCCTGGCCTTCGCGGTCGGCGTCGGGGTGGCCTGGCGCCGCCTGCGCACCCGGCTGGGCGGCGACCTGGACGGGGCACGCGTGGTTCGCACGTACGCCCGTCTCATCGCCGCCTCGGTCCCGGCCTCCCTCGCGGGCGGCACGATCGCCTTCCTCGTCATCGGCGCCCTCGGGACGGGGGTCCTGGGCTCCGCCACGGCACTGGTGGCCGGCGGGCTCGTCCTGCTCGTCGGCTACGCCGCCGTCGCCCGGCGCCTGAAGGTCGACGAACTGAACGGGATGCTGGGCATGGTCCGCGCCCGCTTCGGCCGCTGACCGCAGCGGCCCGTTACTCCATGACGCCGGGGCGTGCCAGCACCCGTCAGCGCACCACGACGACGCTCGTACCGAGTTTCGCGAAGCGCCACAGGCTCTGGGAGGCATCGGACCGAAGACGTATGGCTCCGGTCTTCTTCCCGGCCGCAGGTTCGGACGACGCCCCGTCCCGCGCCGAGGAGAAAGCGGCCGACGCGCCGCCGGAACCGGAGAAGTAGACGACCCGGACGACCGGGACCCCGTCACTGCCCACGGTGGCATTCCGCAGACCCGTCACCTTGTGCTCACCCACACTCGGGCGCACGTTCCCGGGCCGCACCGGGAAGGTCTCGAGGTCTTTGTCTCCGCTTCCGTCGACCAGCCATATCCGGTCCTGGCCGAGGCAATGGACGACGCGCTTGCCCGCACCCGATTCCTTCGGCAGCGGCGGAGGACTGTCCCGCTTCTCACCGCCGCGGCCCGGCTTGCCCGAACTCGCCGAGGGTTCTTTGTGCGCGGCGGGCTCATGGGACGACCCTTCGGCTTGCACCGCGAGTACCGCAACCACAGCCAGTGCTGACACGGTAAGACCTGACACACTTGCCCAGGTCGGTATCCGGCTGGCCATCGGTTGATTGTCTCCTGCGCCGCGAGGTGCGGCCCCAGGCCGGGCCGCTGCTGCCAGAAGCCTATCGGGCGGGCACTCGCCCCCCTCGCGAGCGCGCCATGCCAGTGGATCTCCACGCCGCGCCCCGCTCCTGCTCTGTGCCGCGAGACTCGTCCGCAAGCGGCGCGACTGTCTGGAGCCTCACTCCCCCACGTTGTAGAAGTGCATCGGCGAGTTCGGCGTGAAACCGATGCGCGGATATACGGGGGCCCCGGCGACGGTCGCGTGCAAGGTCGCGCGGGTCAGCCCGGTGGCTCGGGCGCCCTCGTGCAAGGCCTTGCGCGTGACCGCCTCGCCGTAGCCCCTGCGCTGCCACTGCGGGTCGGTGGCGACGAAGGCGACGAACAGGCGGCCCTGTGCCTCGACCGTCGCGGCGCAGGCCACCGGAACACCGCCTCGCATGGCCAGGTAGGCGTACATCTCGTTCTTCCAGTACGTGGACCCGACCAGACCGTCGCGGCCGTCCTCCACGGGGAACCCGTAGGCGCGCGACTGGAGGTCCGCGTAGGCCCGCAGGTGCTCGTCGGTGCGCACCCGCGCGAACGTCAGGTCCGGGTGGACCGGGTCGGGGACGGGCAGCAGGTCTCCGGCCATGCCCGTGCCGGGAAAGGCGTACTGGAGGCCCGCCTGTGCGGCCGCCGTGGGCAGCGCGGCGCGTGCCTCGTCGTCGAGGAGGTCCTCGAAGAGCCACAGGAAGCCCGGGTGCTTCTTCGCGCGCATGATGTCCGCCGCCTCGCCCAGGCGTCGTACGAGGAGATCGGCTCCCGTCCCCGGTTCGGTCAGCGTGACGCAGTTGTAGAACGAGAACCGGCAGTCGGCCCAGCGGACGGCGATGCCGGGGAGGTCGCGCACATCCGCGTCCGCAGCGCGGTCGAGCACCAGGGCGCGCCAGGCCACGGTGAGCTGCTGTGCCGATTCGATGGACGCCGTGAGGTCGGTCACCGTGCTCCCGCCAATCGTGGGGGTCGTTGGGGTCGTTCGGGTCGTCGGCGCTCCGCGGCCGGAAGCGCGCGGTGTAGCCGTCATCAGATGATGCCCTCGAACTGCCTGTCCTCGGCGGGGGAAGTGGAGCGCGGCACGTGGTAGGAGTCGCGTCCGAAGCGCCGCCACAGGGCGGCGATGAGGAAGGCCACCACGACGGCGACGGGGGTGTAGTTGAAGGAGGTGGCGGTGATCGGGCTGCTCTGCGGCAGCAGGAACAGCACCGTGACCGCGGCCGCCCACACCACCGCGACCCAGCCGATCGGCCGGCTCCAGCGGCCCAGGTGCCAGGGCCCCGGGGTGAATCGGTCGCGGTGGAGCAGTCGCAGCAGCACCGGGATGGCGTAGGCCGAGGTGAATCCCACGACCGAGATGGCGGTCACCGCGGCGAACGCCGCCGAGGAGTACAGGGACGGCAGCGCCAGCACGAACGCCACGGCGACCGCGAGCCAGACCGCGTTGGCGGGGATGGCGGAGCGGCGGCTGATCTTCTTCCAGAGTCCCGATCCGGGCAGGGCACCGTCCCGGGCGAAGGCGTAGATCATCCGGCTGGCGCTGGCGGTCACGGTGTAACCGCACAGGAACTGGGCCACGATGATCACCAGCAGCAGGGCCTTGGCGGCCGCCATGCCCAGCGCGTCCAGCAGGATCTGCGCCACCGGTACGCCGGTCGGGCTGCCCAGGGTCGCGGTGTAGTCCTGGACGGCGAACAGCAGCGTGGTCAGCAGGATGCCGCCGGCGATCCAGGACACCGCCACCGAGCGGAAGACCCCGCGGGCCGCGGCGACGGAGGCATGGTTGGTCTCCTCGCTCAAGTGGGCCGAGGTGTCGTAACCGGCCAGGGCGAACACCGGCAGCAGCATGCCCAGCAGGATCACGTAGACCGGTGCGCCCCAGCCCGTGTTGTTGGTGAACTCGGAGAAGACGAAGCCGGCCGACTGGTGGTGGGAGGGCACGAACGTCAGGGCGCCGATGATGACGACGGCCCCCGCCAGGTGCCACCACGCGCTCAGGGACGTCAGGATGTTCATCAGCCGGGTGCCGAAGAGGTTCAGGACCGCGTGCAGCGCGAGAATGACCGCGTACAGGGCCAGCAGGGAGCCCGGGGCCGGCGTGTAGCCGAACTGGAGGTTCATCCAGGCGGCGGTGAACGTGGCGATGCCGTAGTCCTGGGCGGCGATGCCGCCGAGCAGGCCCAGGAGGTTGAGCCAGCCGGTGTACCAGCTCCACCGCTCGCCTCCGAGCTGGCGGGCCATGTAGTACAGGCCGCCGCTGGTGGGGTACCGGGAGGTGATCTCCGCCAGCGACGCGGCCAGGCACAGCACCAGCGGCCCTACGGCGAGCCACCCCCACGTGATCACCGCGGGGCCTCCCGAGTTCAGGCCGTAGCCGAACAGCAGCAAGGTCCCCGACATGATCGAGATGACCGAGAGGGAGGCCGAGAAATTGCCGAACGCCCCCATACGGCGGTGGAGTTGCTGGGTGTAGCCCAGCGACTGGAGGATGCGTGCGTCCTCCCCGTCGTCGTCGGACGGGATCGGCTGCTGGCGCGCTGCTCTTACCGAAGTCATGGGTTCTCCGCACGGGGAAGCTGAAACAGGGGGTAGGGGCGGGTGATGCCTGCCGGGCGGCCGACGGTCACGGACCGTCTCCCGGGCGCCGCGGGTGGGACCTCCGGCAGGCGATGCGGTCCTCCTCGAACGCCTTCCGCCACTGGCCGTCGGGGTGCCGGGCGTCGTACTGCCACGGGGCAGGGGTGACGAAGTCGCCGATGGCGTCGAACACTTCGGTGGCCCACTGGGCGAAGCCGCCCCTCGCCAGGGCGTACGCGAGGTAGTTCAGGTCCAGCTGGGAACCGGTGGCCGGATCGCACTTACGGAACCAGCCCTCGTACGCCTGTGTGACGGCGCGGGTGGTGTCCTCTCTGGTCCACAGCAGATTCAGCATGACCTCGGAGCCGTTGTCCCGCCGCTCCCTGTGCTCCTGCACCCGGGCGTAGAGGGGCAGCAGAAGCAGGGGCGAGTCGGGCGGCGCGAAGGAGACCGTCCAGCGGGCGAAGTCCGTCGCGACGGCCTGGCGGCCCGCCGGGCCCGGGCGGGCCTGGAGCGCCTGGGACATGCGGTGCCATGCCTCGCGGTTGAACGGATCTCGTCGGTGCACTTCCCCCAGCAGGCCCCATGGCCCGGCGGGCAGCAGGTACTCGTGGGGCGGTGGAGCCACGTGGTGCTCCGGGTGGCGTCCGGTCGTGTCCGCCTCGGCCAGGGCCAGGCGGCAGATCCACGGCACCGCGTCGTCGGGATTCCCGTCGCTCGCCCTGTGGCACGCGTCCCGCGCCCTGGCCACCAGTTTCTCCAGGTCCCCCGCCCGGCGGTAGTCACGCGCCCAGTTCCTTCGGTGGGCCTGGAGCACCCGTTCGGTGGCGACTCGGGCGTACATCACGCGGGCGGCGAGGCTCTCCGGTTCCTCTTGCAGCCACAGCTCCACGACGTTGGCCTGAGCCGCGACGACTCCGAGGACCTGTGTGCGGGAGGTCCACTGCGGCCAGTTGCCCGTGCGGGCCAGCACCTGCCGCATCTGCATCCAGTAACCCGCCTGGATGTCCTGCACCGCCGTGTACAGGTCCGCGTCTCGGCCGGCCGGGTTCGCCTGGCCGGCCGGGTTCGGGCTCTCCATCAGCGCACCCCTCGGCCTGCCGGGCACGAGGCGGGCCGCCGGGAGCCGCCGGCCGGGGTCACGGGGAGGCGGCGCTCCCGCGCGCGGCGGCGGGCCGTCCGCGGGCCGAGGCCGTGAGCGCTGCGGCTCGCCGGGTGGTGTGAGCACGACACTGAATGGTGTGCACGGGCGAGCATAGGCAGAGGAACCTCGGGACAGTCGGGACGGGCGGCACGGTCGGCCGCTGGCGCGTTACCGGGCCGGTGGCTTTCGCTTCTGGCCGGTGGCTTTCGCTTTCGGCCGGTAGCGAGTGCCCGACAGGTACTTAAGTGCCTGGAGAGGCGCATGACCAGAGAATCCCGGGATTGTCCCGTTGCTCGGCTACAGGTTTCGGCCATGCGCCAGGCGGGCGTCGCGATCCGTGACCGCACCCGTCGGCCGCCCCGCCGACCGCAGCACTCGGACGGTGCGCCGCTCCTCCGGGGAAGCCGATGCCGCCTTTCGTCACACCGCGCCCACCGCTGCCCGACGGGAGGCTGCCACCAACTCCCCAGCGTGTTCGGGAGATTGCGAGCCGTGAGAACAAGTCGCTTACGGAGAAGGTGAGTTGAGGTGCGCCAACGGCGCGCGGGTGCCGCGAGAGGCACCGCGCGCAGGCGTATGCGGGTGTCCTGGTGAGGTTCTGCGGGGCTCGCGATCATTCGGCCAGTTCGGAGCGGTGGTCACTGACTGTGAGCGGTTGTCACGGTGGACCGAAACGTGCGGGCACCGGCGACGACAGGGCAGGACAGGGCCCGAAGGGGCCTTGCGGGCCGGCTCCGGCGAGGGGCACGGAGAACCGATGTCTCGTCCGCCAGTGATTCAATGCACGTGCTGAAGGAATACATCTAACAAAACGGTCAAACCATTGATACCTATATCCGCGCGGAAGGCTCCGCGCACCGGCCCCGGCGGCAGCGGGCCCGCCGCGTGGCGCGCGCCCCGCGTGATCCTGTGGGCCGCGGCGGCCCTGGTCGCCCTCGGCTTCCTGATCGCCCTGGAGGTCGTCGCGCGCCGCAACGGCGTCCCGGGGCCGATCACCGCTCAGGCCCGCGAGGTGATCTTCGCGCCCAAGCCGGGGCCGCTGTACGGCGGCCTGGCGCTGATGATGGTCGTGCTCACCTGGCGGCAGCGGTTCGTCGCGGCCGCCTTCGCGGTCGGCGTCGACCTCGTCTTCGTCCTGGTGCGGTGGGCGGTCGACGCCCACGTGCCCGAGGACCAGTACTTCGGCAACGGCGCGCTCTGGGCGATGCTCGGCTGCGCGGTCGTCGCGATCACGCGCCGCACCGGCCCCGAACGCCTGCTGATGCTGAAGGGCGTCGGTCTGGGCCTGCTTCTCGTGACGGGCCGCAAGACCGGTGACGCCTGGCTGCTCATCACGTCGAAGACCCGCCCGACCGTGCTCGACCCGTACGTGGCCATGGCCGATCACGCGCTGGGCAACCCGTCGTGGGTGGCGGGCCGCATCCTCGACGCCACCGCCCCGGTCGGCACCCACGTACTCGATCTGGTCTACGCCCAGCTCGCGGTCGCCGCGGTCGTCGTCGCCCTGTACCAGCTGCGCGACGTCGCGTCCGAGCGCCGTTTCCCGCGCCACCACCTGGTGCGCACGTTCCTCCTGATCGGCCTCCTCGGGCCGGGCGTCTACATGCTCTTCCCGGTGGTCGGGCCGATCTTCGCCTACGGTCCGGGCACTTCCGGCACCGGCGGCGTGGAGTGGGCGGTGGCCGACCTGTGGCCGCACACGCCGCCGCCGATCACCCTCCCGCACCCGGTGCCGTACGACGGGATCACCCCGCGCAACTGCATGCCCAGCCTGCACACAGCGTGGGCCACCGCCATCTTCCTCCACACCCGCACGGGCCCGCGGCTGCTGCGGTTCGCCGGAGCGTTCTGGCTGGTCGCCACCCTCGGCGCGACGCTGGGCTTCGGCTACCACTACGGCGTCGACCTCGTCGCCGGCGTGGTGTTCGCGCTCACCGTCGAGGGGGCGGTGCGCACCTTCGACCGCGGCTGGGACAGGCCGGGCGTCGCGCTGGTCGCGTACGGCACGGCCGTCTTCGCCGCGCTCCTGGTGGCGTACCGCTACCTGCCGATGGAGATGGCCGCGCACCCGTGGCTGTACGGCCCCCTCGTGCTCCTGGCGATGGCCTCGGTGATCTACGGCTACGTACGGACCACCAAACCGCGGCAGCCGGAGTCCGCCGCACCGGCGCCACGACCGGAACCGCAGCCCGAACCAGTCTGAGCCGGGCTCGCCCCCCGGGGGCGGCACTCCCCGCTCGCCTCGCCGTGCTGTGCCGGTGAACCTTCGGGCACCCCGACGCGTCTGATACACCACGACCGTGTGCGGTGGCTCTCCGGCAGCTCCGGCACAAGGAGCGGAAGGACAGGGACGAATGGTGAGACTCGATCCGATCGCGCGAAGGCTCCGGCAGCTCTTCGCCGTTCTGGACACCGACGACGACGGGTTCGTCACGTGGGAGGACCACCAGCGGATGGTGGAGGCGTATGCGGACAACTACTCGCTCGGGCCGGGCGACCCACGGCTCGGGGCGCTCGCGGAGGCGTACTGGGCGCAGTGGCTGGGCCTTCTCGCGAAGTCGACGCCCGGACGGTTCCGGCTGTCCCAGGACGAGTACGTCGCGGCCCACCGCGCGGTGGGCTACGACACGGACCGTCCCGACCTGCTGGAGAACCTGGCGAAGGCGCTCTTCGCGGTCCTGGACTCCGACGGCGACAAGAGGATCAGCAGCGACGAGTTCGCCGCGTACCTCGACTTCAGGGGTGTCTCGCGCGACGACGCCCCGCTGGTGTTCCAGCGCCTCGACCTGGACCGCGACTCCTACCTCTCGCAGCGTGAGATCGCCCGCTCGCTGCGCGCCTTCCACCTCAACAACGACGGCCTCCACGCCCCGGGCGGCATCTTTCTCGGCCTCCACTGAGCACCCCCGCGGGCGGCGACCGCACCCGCCGGACCCGCCCGACCGCTCCTATAACATGACCTGAGCCACGATGCCCGCCCCGACCTCCGCCCTTCTCCAGAAAACATCGGCCAGACAATTGCTGACTACATCATCGCGAATACTCTCGCGCGAAAACCTCAGAAGCCTGTTCGCCGCATGGCGCAAGCCAAAGCCGATGCTGTGGACCGCGGCGGCCGTGGTGACCCTCGCCTTCCTCATCGCGCTGGAAATCGCCGCGCGCCATTACGGTGTGCCCGGGCCGATCACCAACCAGGCGCGCGAGGTGATATTCGCTCCCAAATCGGGGCCGCTGCTGTACGCCAGCATGGCCTTGATGCTGGTGGTGCTGCCCTGGCGGCAGCGGTTCATCGCGATCGGCGCAGCGGTCGGCATCGACATCGTCTTCTTCCTGGTGCGGTGGGCGGTCGACGCCAAGATGATGTTCGGCAACGGCGCCCTGTGGGTGATCATCGGCTGTGCGGTCATCGCCGTCACGCGCCGCACCGGCCCCGAACGCGTCCTGCTGCTGAAGGGCGTCGGTCTGGGCCTGCTGCTCGTGGCCGGCCGCAAGACCGGTGACGCCTGGCTGCTCATCACGTCGAAGACCCGCCCGCAGGTGCTCGACCAGTACGTGGCGACCGCCGACCACGCGCTCGGCAGCCCTTCGTGGGTCGCGGGCAAGATCGTCGATGCCACGGGTGCGGTCGGCGCTCACGTCCTCGACTACGTCTACATCCAGCTCGCGGTGGCCGCGGTCGTCGTCGCGCTCTACCAGCTGCGCAACGTCGCGTCCGAGGGCCGCTTCCCCGGCCACCACCTGGTGCGCACGTTCCTGGTCATCGGCCTCCTCGGGCCGGGCATCTACATGATCTACCCGGTGGTCGGGCCGATCTTCGCGTACGGCGCCGACGGCGGGCACTGGGCCGTGGCGAACCTGTGGCCGAACACCCCGCCCTCGGTGGTCACCCCGCAGCACATGCCGTTCAACGAGATCACCCCGCGCAACTGCATGCCCAGCCTGCACACCGCGTGGGCCACGACGATCTTCATCCACTCCCGCAAGGGCCCGCGCGCGCTGCGGTACGCGGGCGTCTTCTGGCTGATCGCCACGCTGGGCGCGACGCTGGGGTTCGGATATCACTACGGCGCCGATATCGTCGCCGGTGTGGTCTTCGCGTACACGATCGACGCGGCATTGCGCGCGTACGACCGGGGCTGGGACCGAGCCGGAATTCAGCTGGTCGCCTATGGCACGGTCGTCTTCACCGCGTTCCTGCTTTCCTATCGCTTTCTGCCGATGGAAATGGCCAGGTATCCGTGGCTGTTCGGACCGCTTCTCCTTGTGGCGATGTCCTCGGTGGTCTACGGCTATCTGCGGACCGCCAGGCTGTGGGAGCCGAAGGCCGCGCCCGCGAAGCCGCTGGAGCCGCAGCCGGAACTCGTCTGAGTCACGCCGGTCCAGAGGGGCTGAGCGCTTGTGGGGGGAGCGGGGCGGTGTTCCGCCCCGCTCCCCCTTCGCGTTCTCAGCGGTCGCCGGAGACCGTCGAGCGGGCCGGCCGCGGCTGGTCGGGAGCGGGCGCGGCCGCGCCGCCCGGTCCGCCGTCGACGAGCCACGCGCCGACGATCAGCCCCACGACCAGCAGGACCAGGTGCCGGTTCCGCCTCCACCACGACGGGGCGCTGGGCTTGCTCAAGACGTACTCCACCCGCACGGGCTTCGTCATGGGGTCCCCCTCTCTCGTCGCGCTCGGACTGACGGCGTCCTCCGCTACGCGCTGAAGCGCTCCGTCACCGTCTGCGATCGAGTGTGGGCCATGAGGCCGCTGAGGAGCCACCGGTTTAACCGCGGGCGGCGTGTCAGCCGTCCTTGCCCATCGCCTTGCGCACGGCGTCCTTCGTGCGGTCCATCAGCGCGGCGACCGGGCCGAGCGCCATGTTCGCCGCGCCGGACTCCACGCCCGGGTGGGGGCGGGTCGGAGCCATGGCCTTCGCCGCCTTGACCGCCTTGGCCATGGTGGCGAGCTTCGCGGGATCGGTGCCGCGCCGGATGTGCGTGAACTCGTAGCGCTCCTCGGCGCGTGCGTGTTCCTGCACGTCCCTGCGCAACTTCATCAGCTGCGGCATGAACTTCGGGTCGTCCGTGTCGGTGTCGTCGAGCGCGGCGAGCGTCTCCTTGGCGGCCCGCTCCTCGGCGAGGCGGTCCTCGACGACCTGCCCGCCGCCGGGCAGGGAGCTCCGGGCGAAGGGGTGGACGACCTCCTCCTCGGCGGTCTCGTGCACGGCGAGCAGCCGCACAAGGCGACGGAAGGCGTCACGCCGTTCCTCGCCCGTGGTCTGCTCCACCTCGTCGAAGAGGTTGCGGATGTCGCCGTGCTGACGCATGAGCAGCGAGACCACGTCATCGTCGGCGGCGTGGTCGTCCCCGGCGTGGGGGGTGTGGAGGGTGGACATGTCCGCCTCACTTCTCACGCTGGGAGGGGTCGGGGTGCTCCCCCTCGGACTGGACGCGGTACTCACGGCCGAACATCTCGTCGTGCTGCGCCATCACGCGCTCGCTCGGCGGCTGTTCACCGCCGTGGATCTGCTCCTGCATCGCCTCGAACCGCTCGTGCGCCTCGCGGACGTAGCCGGCGCCGAGCGTGGTCAGGTCGATCTGCGTGTCGAGCAGCTCGCGCAGGTACTGCTTGTTCGGCTCGAAGGTGAGGACGTTCGGCAGCTGCGGCGCCAGCACCTCCTGCGGCTCGCGGCCGTCGTGGCGGCGCATCAGGTCGCAGGCGATGTGCAGGTGCTCCAGCTCCATGTTCAGGTGCAGCTCCCAGATCGCCTTGACCCTGGGGTCGCTCTCCTGCTCCATGAAGGAGTAGTAGAGGTAGCACTCGTTGTACTCGTGGTTGACCAGCTGCTCCCACCACGTCTCGCCGGGGTCGACGAGGGACTCGTAGTGGGTGACGTGCTCCTCCTCGATGAGCCCGATCTCCTGGTAGAGCTGGCGGGCGATCGGCTCCATGTAGGTGGGGCCGGTGTTCATGTAGAAGTTCATCGTCTGCTGCTCGGCCGACAGGACCGTCAGGGCGTGCAGCTTGGAGAGCGGGTCGGTGGCGGTCCTGTCGTACGGGTCGCGGACGTTGTCGACCGGGTCACGGTGGTGGTACTTCGTGGGGCGGCCCGGCATGACCTCGGTCAGCCCGTCGACGATCGACTCCGCCTTGCGGTGCTCGATCATCTCGTACAGGTTCGCGTACCGGTACAGGTGGTCGAAGTCCTCCAGGACACCGAACTGGTACGCCTGCTTCAGGTACGGGTCCGGCTCCATGCGGGCGATCCAGGCGGTCAGGTCGACGGCCACCTGCTCGTAGGCGATCGTCGTCTCCAGGACCGACGACACACCGGGCAGCAGCCAGTTCACCGCCTTCTGCTGCTGCGCCTCGATGTAGCGCACGCTCGCCAGCTGCCGCTTCACCTCCGGGTCCACGGTGTTCCGGGCGAGCTGGTGGCTGAAGAGGATCGCCTCGACCTCGATGCCGTTCATGGTGATGATCCGGCACCGGGTGTACGGATCGCAGTGGTCGGGGTCGATCGGCTGGACATTCAGCTCGCGCCAGTTGCGCAGCTGGCGGTCCAGGGGGATGCCCCGCTGTTCCAGGGGATTGAACGTCATGGCGTGCTCTCCTCGGTGAGAGATGTGGAGGGCGGAGTACCCCTGCTGCGGCGGTCCACCCCCGCGGAAATGTGCGGGAGCCCTCTGTCATGCCTGCCCTCGCGTGGCGGTGATGGTCCACCGGGCGCGACAATTGACCCGACCGGTGCGGTCCATGGGCCGCTTGCGTCACCGCACCGTGCGGATGCGGAGGTCGTCGTGGATCATCCGCGAGGCATGCGAGGTAGTTTGCCCCGTTTTGCGAGGGGTACCGGCTATGCAGGAGGCGGCATAGGGACGCCCCGCGCACCCCGTGCCCGCGAGAGAGGGAGGTGCTTGCCGTGGACCGATACCGAGGCAGCAACCCGGTGAGGCCGCGCAAGGACGACGGGTCGAAGCACCAACTGGAGGGCTGCGCGCGCTCCGGTCAGCACCCACACGGCACCGGATAGTCCCCGTGGCCCGGGCAGTTGCCGCGAACCCACCCGCTGCCCCGAGTCCCCGTCCTGGTCCGGCCGCGCGACAGCGGTACGCGCGTGGCCCCGTCCGCACCCCGAACCACGCACCCCGAACCACCACTCAGCTGGAGGTGGACGTCATGTCATCAACGTCCCCCAGGACCCAGTCCTCCATGGAAACCCACCCCGACATCGTCGACATACGCGAACGCCACGAGATGGCGGAGCGCGCGGCGAGCACGCCCAAGGTCCAGGCCGTCGAGACGATGGCCTTCCTCACCGGCCTCTACCTGGCGGCCTCGCCGTGGATCGCGGGCTTCAACGGCCTGACGCGTCTGACGGTCACCAACCTGATCGTCGGCCTCGCCTACGCCCTGCTCATGAGCGGCGGCTTCGGCCGGGCCTACGAGCGCACCCACAGCATGGCGTGGGCCTGCTGCGCCCTCGGTGTGTGGACGATCGTCGCCCCGTGGGTCATCGCCGGTGACGTCAACACCACGAGGTCCGTGTGGAGCAACGTCATCACCGGTGCGGTGATGCTGCTCCTCGGCCTGGTCGCCGCCATGGCCGCCCGCGCGGGAGACAAGTCGGAATCCGCCGGGCGCGGCAGGGCGCGGGCCTACCGGGCCGGCCCCCGCTGACCGCCGACCGGCCGGACCATGGCGCGCCCCCGGCACCAACCCCGGTGCCGGGGGCGCGCCCCTGTCAGTCGCTCGTACGCCGCAGTGGTCCCCAGGGGCCTGCCGCGCGGGCCACTTCCTCGCGGGCCTCGTCGATCATCTTCGCGTCGATCCAGGCCAGCGGCTCGACGTCCTGGACCAGCGGCTCGTTGTCCGGGCCACGGGCGCACTCGTGGCCGAGCAGGACCCAGGGGCGCACTCCCGGTCCCTTCTCGCGCGGCAGGTGCGAGTAGTCGTGCAGCCGACGCGCCACCCACAGCTCGACGGGCCGGTCCTCCCACCAGGGCTCGACGCCGAGGGGGTTGGCCGAGAGGCCGGGCATGCGTACGCCCGTCAGGTCGTCCCTGCTCATCACCTTGCCGAGGTCCGTCGCGGGTCCGCGGGACCAGCGTACGTACAGGCCCTCGTGCCGTTCCACGAGGCGGGCCAGTTCCCGCAGGGTGCGCAGGACCGGCAGGTCGTCGGCCGCGCTGTCGTCCGCACTGCTCATCCGAGAGGTCACTTTCTCTGTTCGATACGTTCAGATATATCCCGATACGTTCTCTTGTATGTCCCGATACGTTCTCTTCGCCACGTCCGAAGAGTGCCCTGATCATCGTCGGACAGGCCTCGCGGCCAGATCGTTTGGAGGAGTGTGTCGCGGGCACTTCGGAAGACCAGCGCGCGACCATCAGGGAACGAGCGCGACCATCCGGACCACACAGCACGAGGTAAGTCATGAGCGACGACCAGACCATGGCGGACGACGCCTACCAGCCCACCGGCAACAACGAGGAGCAGGAGGACGCGGCACCGCTGGACCTCCAGGACGCGCTGGACGAGCGCGACTACGACGACATGCTCGACGAGGGCTACTCGCCGCCGGAGAAGCCGCTGGGCGTCACCAAGACCGGCACCACGGCGGCCGAGCAGCACGAGGGCGAATCGCTCGACGAGCGGCTGCGGCAGGAGGTGCCCGACACGCAGCCGCACGCCGGGGACGGCATCGGCGACCTGCCGGGCGGCGAAGGCGAGCCGATCGACCCGGAGGCGGGCGCGGACCGCGCGGGCCGTCTGGTGGCCCCGGACGAGGGCGCGCACCCGGACACCACCAAGGAGGTCGTCGCGACGGACGAGGGCATCGACGGCGGCGCGGCGTCCGCCGAGGAGGCGGCGGTCCACGTCATCCCCGACGAGGACCTGCCACCGGCGCCGGATGAGCGGGGCTGAGGGGCCAGTGGGGGCGGGGCGGCGTCTCTCGTTGGGCGAGGCGGACGGCCGGGGCCAAGGCGGCCGGGCCGCTGCGGGATGCCGGGCCGGTGAGGCCCGGCGTCATCACCGCCCTTCGGCCTACGACAGCGGCGCGCGAGTTCCGGCCGCCGCGGGGCGCCGGACCGGCGAGGCTCGACGCTCCGACGACGGCGACGGCGACGGCGACGGACGGCATCGTCCCGCGCACCGCCACGCCGACGCGCCGGGCGGCGTCGGCCGGGGCACCGCAGGGCACCGACCGCACCCCCAGCCCCAGGACCACCCTTTCCGGCCCCCCTCACGGACGCGGGTTCTCCCGCCGCCACGGAGGTCGCGCGTCGGTGCCGGTCCGGCCGGCCACGGACGCGCACCTCGGGCACAGGCGCTGTACGCGGTCGGCGGCGCCGCCGGAGGCCGGGAGGGCGTCCGTCCACGGCACGTGGGGGAAGCGCGTCAGCCGCGACGTGGCGAGGGAGAGACCGCAGACGGTTTCGTTGCGGCCGGGCCGCCACGCGTGCGCCTCGCCCGCGGGCAGCCGCCGACGCCCCTCTTCCTCGTCGACCCACTGTCCGGAGGCCGCCACCGCGTACGTCGTGCGTCGTGCCATCGGAACCACCACCTCTCATCAGACTCACCGCTCCCCCTGGAGGCGCCATGACGGCCGACGAAACCCATGAACACCGCTGCCGCGGCTACCGGCGCTACGACGAGCAGGAAGCCGTGCCCCTCGCGGGTTACGCCACCCTCGCCACGGCCTTCACGGCGGCCACCGGCGCCCTCACGGTGCTGGCGCGGCGGCGCGGGGTCACCCTGCCGGAGCGGGTGCCGCCGTGGGACGTGCTGCTCCTGGGTGTCGCGACGTACAAGACGGCCCGGCTGCTCACCAAGGCCAAGATCACCGGTTTTCTGCGGGCGCCGGTCACCCGCCGCGTGGAGGACACCAAGGCGGGCGAGGTGATGGACGAGCCGCTGGGCGGCAACGCCGTCAAGCAGGCGGTGGGCGAGTTGGTGACCTGCCCGTTCTGCGCGTCGACGTGGTCGGCGACGGGTCTCGTCGGGGCGTACGTCCTCGCGCCTCGCGGCGCCCGGCTGGTGGGTGCGGCGCTGAGCGCCATGACGCTCGCCGACTGGTTGCAGTACGCCTGGACCTGGACGCAGGAGAACGCCGAGGGCTGACCGGCGCGCACCGGAAGCGGCCAGCCGCGCGGGCCGGCCGGCCGCTTCCGGTACCGGAGTCTCAACGCCTCAGCGTGTGACCTCGTGCCGCTCGTTCGGGACGCAGTGCGTCATCGTCAGACCGCTCACGTCGCGCGGCGGGTTCTCGCCGAGGTTTGCGAGCCGCTTGCGGTCCTCGTCGGTCAGGTCCTGGCTCGCCAGCGGCTGGAGGTGCGCCACGTCCTTCGGGGTGATGCCGATGCCCTCGCCGACCTTGAGGCCCAGCTCGTTCTCGACGAGCAGGAAGTGCCAGACCATCCGTTCCTGGATCTCCCGGGGGCACTGGGAGAGCAGGTCGACGAAGTTCTTGACGAGGTCGTCCCGCTCCCACTGCTCCATCAGGCAGTAGCGCTGACCGGCCTGGAGGTAGTCGTTGGTGAGCGGGATGCGCTTGCGCGTGAGCCTGCCGCGGATCTCCGGCCCCTGCTCGTCGTGGGTCGGGTACTGCGCCTCCCGCAGGCCGCCGGTGATGGACGGCTCGTAGTTGACGATCGGGTTCTCGCCGCCGCCGTCGACGTGATACGTCATCAGGCCGTCGCGCTGGTTGGTGCGCACGCGGGCGTTCTTGGCCTGGTTGACGGGCAGCTGGAGGTAGTTGGGGCCGACCCGGTAGCGCTGGGTATCGCTGTAGGAGAAGGTGCGGCCGACCAGCATCTTGTCGTCGGAGAAGTCCAGGCCGTCCACGAGCACGCCGGTGCCGAAGGAGATCTGCTCGTTCTCCGCGAAGAAGTTCTCCGGCATCCGGTCGAGCACCATCCGGCCCACCGGCTTCGGCGGGAAGTCCTGCTCGGGCCAGGTCTTCGTGTCGTCGAGGGGGTCGAAGTCCAGCTCGGGGTGGTCGCCGTCCTCCATCACCTGGACGAGCAGCTCCCACTCGGGGTAGTCGCCGCGCGCGACCGCCTCGTACAGGTCCTTGGTGGCGTGTCCGAGGCCCTCGGCCTGTACGTTGGCCGCGTCCTCCTCGGTCATGCTGCGCACGCCCTGCTTGGGCATCCAGTGGTACTTGACCAGGAGCGTCCGGCCCTCGTCGTTGACCCACTTGTACGTGTTGACGCCGAAGCCCTGCATGTGGCGGTAGTCCGAGGGGATGCCGCGCGGGCTGAAGAGGTTGACCAGCATGTGCATGGACTCCGGGGTCTGCGACATGAAGTCGAAGATCCGCCGGGGCTGCTGCTCGAAGGTCACGGGGTCCGGCTTGAGCGCGTGGATGACGTCGGGGAACTTGATGGCGTCGCGGATGAAGAAGACGCCGAGGTTGTTGCCGACGAGGTCCCAGTTGCCGTCCTCGGTGTAGAACTTCACCGCGAAGCCGCGGGGGTCGCGGGCCGCCTCGGAGGAGTCGCGGCCGCCGATGACCGTGGAGAACCGGACCGCGACGTCCGTGCGCTTGCCGGGTTCCTGGAAGAGCTTGGCGCGGGTGAAGCGGCTGATCGGCTCGTCGCCGAACTTTCCGTACGCCTCGAAGTAGCCGTACGCGGTGACGCCGCGGGCGTGCACGACGCGCTCGGGGATGCGCTCGCGGTCGAAGTGGCTGATCTTCTCCAGGAACTGGTAGTTCTCCAGCGTCGCCGGGCCGCGGGCGCCGACGGTGCGCTGGTTCTGGTTGTCGTAGACCGGGTGGCCCTGCCGGTTGGTGAGCGTCTCGCGGTTGTCGTCCGGGGCGGGGCCCTTGCTCGATACGTCCGTCACGATCTGTCGACTCCTTCAGCCCTATTTGTTCCTTTTGCTGCTATTCATCAAGCTAAGCGTGTTGCCCGCCGGGCGCCGCTCAGCTGTTCGTGCCGGAGCCGCCCGGGTACCCGCCCGGCGTCCACCCACCCATCCGTCCCGCGACGCGATCCAGCAGGAGGCCGCATGACCGCCCCCACCGACCCCGCCGCTCCCGCCGCCAAGGTGGCCATCGTGACCGGCGCCGACTCCGGCATCGGGCGGGCCACGGCCGTCCGGCTCGCCGAGGCGGGGATGGACGTCGGGATCACCTGGCACAGCGACGAGGAAGGCGCCGAGCGGACGGCCGAGGAGGTGGGCAGGCACGGCCGGCGTGCGGCCGTCGCCCAGATGGACCTGACCCGGCTGCCCGATGCCGCCCGCGTGGTCGACGACCTCGCCGAGCGGCTGGGCCGCGTCGACGTCCTGGTCAACAACGCCGGGACGGGCACCGCCACCCCCTACCTCGACCTCGGACACGAGGACGTACGGCGCGTCCTGGACGTCGACCTCGTCGGGCCGTTCCTGTGCGGCCAGCACGCCGCGCGCCGCATGATCCGCCAGGGTGACGGCGGCCGCATCGTCAACGTGACCTCCGTCCACGAGCACCAGCCGCGCGTGGGCGCGGCCCCGTACTGCGCCGCCAAGGGCGGTCTCGGGCTGCTGACCCAGGTGATGGCCCTGGAGCTCGCGGAGCACGGCATCACCGTCAACTCCGTCGCGCCCGGCGAGATCGCCACGCCCATGACCGGCCAGGAGGACACGGACGTGCACGAGGAGTCCCGCCCGGGCATCCCGCTCGGCCGGCCCGGCGACGCCCGGGAGATCGCCGCCGTCATCGCCTTCCTCGCCGGTCCCGACTCCTCGTACGTCACCGGCGCGTCCTGGGTCGCCGACGGCGGCATGGTGCGCATGGGCCCGCAGGCCGGCTCGCATCTGCGGAGCGACGAGTGGCGGCGGCCGTAGCCGCGAGCGAGAAGAGGTGGGGCGCCGCCGCCTGCGGTATAAGGGAAATCCACCATCACGTACGGATACGCACATACGTGCACCACCGCCGCACAGCGAACTGGCCCGTGTCGAACCCGGCGGTCCGGGTACCGGTGCTGCCTGGGCAGGGAACGTCGAAGACTGCCGGACGCGCACGACCAGTGCGGCGGCCGGCGTCCGGAAACGGAGCAGCAGGTGACGCCGAACGCAGAAGACATCGCACCGGACACCGCCCCCGACGGACGGAAACCGGTGGGCGGGCCCGTCCTGGGGGACCCGCAGCACGTCGTGGGGACGCAGGAGCTTCCCCCCGACCTCAACCAGGCCATCCTGGAGGCGACCAAGCAGGTCGCCGCCGTCCTCAAGAGGAACGACCACGACTTCGCCCTC
This sequence comes from Streptomyces huasconensis, assembly GCF_021028635.1. Classification (NCBI taxonomy): domain Bacteria; kingdom Bacillati; phylum Actinomycetota; class Actinomycetes; order Kitasatosporales; family Streptomycetaceae; genus Streptomyces; species Streptomyces huasconensis. The sequence goes on along the minus strand of NZ_CP086119.1, from coordinate 6,737,826 downwards.
GCCGGCAGCGTCGCCGTCTACGCGCACGGCGGTACCGGCAACCTCCAGCACGACGCCGACTTCTGCATCAAGCCCGAGGACGCCGAAGCGGTCGCGGCCACCCTGGAGGAGGCCGGCCTCGCGGTGTACGCGCCGCCCGAGGACTGGCTCCTCAAGGCCAAGTGCCTGGGCCAGGACATCGACCTCATCTTCGAGCTGGCCCATCAGCCGGTCACCGCCGAGCTGCTGGGGCGGGCCGTGGAGCTGCCGGTGGACTCGGTGCGCATGCCGGTCCTGGCGCCCACCGACCTGATGCGGGCCCTGCTCGCCGCCTTCTCCGAGCACCACTGCGACTTCGGCGCCGTCCTGCCGATCGCGCGGCAGCTGCGGGAGATGGTCGACTGGGAGGCGGTGCGCGACGAGTGCGGGGACGCGCCGATGCCGTCCGCCTTCCTGTACCTCCTGGAGCGCCTGGACGTCATCGCACCGCAAGGAGGAGACCGATGAACGACCCGGCCAACGTCGAGTACCGCATCGCCCACCTGAAGGAGCGGCTCGCCGCGGAGGAACTGGGCGAACTCGGCATCCGCATCGAACACCGCGGGTCATCCGTGAACGTCGTCGGGACCGTGCCCACCTCGCACTGCCGTGAGGAACTGCTGCGGACCGTGAACGACCAGCTGGCCGGTCTCACGGTCCACTGCGACATCGTGGTGGCCGATGCGGCGGCCCCCGACCACCCGGAGGAAGTCGCATGATCCGCATCGCGGCCGTGGGCGACATTCACATGGGCCTCGACAGCAAGGGCGTGCTCAGGCCCGCCTTCGAGACGCTCCCGAACTGCGCCGACCTGCTGCTCCTCGCCGGTGACCTCACCCGGCACGGCACGGTGGAGGAGGCGCGGGTGGTCGCCGAGGAGGTGGCCGGCCTGCCGGTGCCGGTCGTCGCCGTGCTCGGCAACCACGACCATCACGACGAGCGGCCCGAGGAGGTCACCGCCACCCTGCGCGACGCGGGCGTCCGCGTGCTCGAAGGAGAGGGCACGGTCGTCGAGGTCGACGGGGCGCGGGTGGGCATCGCGGGCACCAAGGGGTTCGGCGGCGGGTTCGTCGGGCGCAGTGGGAGCGAGTTCGGCGAGCCGCTGATGAAGGAGTTCATCCGGTACACCCGCCGCTGCGCCGAGGGACTGCGGACCTCACTGGCCGAACTGGCCGAGCAGGGGTGCGACACGAGGGTGGCGCTCACGCACTTCGCGCCGGTCGCGGACACCCTCGCGGGCGAACCCCTGGAGATCTATCCGTTCCTCGGCAGCTATCTGCTGGCGGAGGCGGTCGACGAGGCGGGCGCGGACCTGGCCGTCCACGGCCACGCGCACGCGGGCACCGAGCACGGCATGACCAGCGGCGGCGTCCCGGTGCGCAACGTCGCGCAGCCCGTGATCCGCAAGGCCTTCAACGTCTACCACCTGAGGGGCGGCCGCTCGGCCGAGACAGCGGCGGCCGCCTCCGGCAGCGCGTAGCCGCCCCCCTGGCAGCTCGTGGTCAGACGCCCTCGGCGAGCAGTTTCTGTACGCCGCGCACCACGTCCTGGGCGGTGACCTCGCTCAGGCAGGGGTGGCCGGGCACCGGGCAGTGGCGGGCCCGGGTGGCCGCGCAGGGGCTGTTCTGGTCGCCGAGGAGGACGGCGGGCACGCCGTAGGGGCCCCGGCGCTCCGCGGGGACGACCGGGGAGAAGACGGAGACCACCGGGGTGCCCGTCGCGGCGGCGAGATGGGCGGGGCCGGTGTTACCCGTGATGACGACGTCGGCCGCCCGCAGCACGCCCGCCAGGGTCCGCAGGTCGGTGCGCCCACCGAGGTCCACGGCGGTGCCACCGCTGACCTCGTGGGTGAGGGCGGCCTCGCGGGGGCCGCCGGTGACGACGACGCGGTGCCCGGCGTCGGCGAGCAGGGAGACCGCCTCGGCCGCGCGGTCGGCGCCCCAGGAGCGCGCGGGCGTGCCCGCCCCCGGGTGCAGGACGACGTAGGGGCCGTTGCCGGTGAGGGCGGCCGTGTCGGGGGTCGGCAGGACGCGGAGCCGTCCGTCGTCGCCGGCCCTCGGCAGGAAGCCCAGGGCGGCGGCCGTGTCGAGCGCCGCCTCGGCGTCGTGGCGGCCGGGAAGGCGCCGGTGGGGGCCGTCGATGAGGCTGCCGGAGTCGTCGGCGCTGTCGGCCCCGATGTGGCGTACGTACGCCATCCGCAGCAGGAGGGCCGCGGGCAGCGGGCTCTGTTCGAAGGACGTGAGGACGAGCGCGACGTCGTACGACTCGTCGCGCAGCCGCTCCAGGAGGCCGTCGACGTCCGCCTCGTCCACCGTCGGCGGGCGCGGGCCGGTCCACGGCGCCTCCCATACGAGGACGTCGTCGACGTGCGGCAGCAGCCGCGCCGCCTCCTCGCCGCGCGGCCCGCACATCAGCGTCACATGGTCGGCCCGGGTGGCGACCGCGCGGATCGCCGGACCGGCCAGCAGGACTCCGGTCATGCCGTCCAGACAGACGACGATCGCCCTCACCGGCCCGCCTCCTCGCGGACACCGCCGCCATGAACGCGGACACCGTCACCCCGAGAACGGACATCGTCACCACGAGCACGCACGGTGTACGCCTCCCTCTGCGCTCGGCACGTTCCGGGGCCCGCTCCGCGCGGGCCGGTCGATGAGGTCGGCGACGGTGCGCTTGAGCCCGTCGGCCAGGGAGACCTTGGGCGTCCAGCCGAAGATCTCGTGGGCGAAACCGGTCTGGGGCCGCGGCTCGGCATGGCCGTCCGGGGCCCCCGTGAACCGCAGGCACGCCTCCGAGCCGGTCAGGTCGATCACCCGGCGGGCGATCTCCTCGACGGTGGCCGTCGGCTCGCCGCCGATGTCGACCGGCCGCACCGACCGGCTCGCGGCGACGAGGAGCACGCCTTCGACCGTGTCGTCGACGTAGCACAGCGAGGGCCTGCGGCCGCCGTCACCGGGGACGGTCACCGGCCCGCCGCCCAGTGCCTGCCTCACGAGGTCCGGGATCAGCGGGCCGTCGTCGGGCGCCATGCGGGGCCCGTACGCGGGGAAGAGCCGGACGATTCCCGCGTCGGCCTCCCTGGCGCTGACGAACGCGGTGGTCAGCGCCTCGGCGAAGCGCTGGGCCCCGTCCTGCGCCGGGCCGGTCCCGTCGGGGCGCGCCGCGGTGTGGCAGGTGGAGGCGAGGACGAACCGGGCGCCGTCCCGGTCGGCCATGGCGAGGGCGTTGCGGGTGCCCAGGGTGTCGGGGTCGGGCGGGCCCGGGGGGCGGGGCGCGAAGACGGCCCGGGGGGCGGGGCAGGCGGGGTGGAGCACGAGGTCGTACGGCCCGGGCAGGGTGTCGGGGCAGCCGGGCCGCGCGATGTCCCGCTCCAGGTAGCGGAAGCCGGGGTGGCCCGCCAGGTGCTCGACGTTGTGGGCGGCGGCGGCCGGCACGTCGTCGACGCAGTCCACGTCGACGCCCGCGTCGAGCAGGCGTTCGCACAGGTGGGAGCCGAGGAAGCCAGCGCCCGAGGTCACCACGGCCTTCTCCCACGGAGGCGCAACCACCGGCGCCATGGAGAACATCGCCGATGTCATGGGACGACCTTCCTTCCGCCGACGAGGTGTGCGGGGTCGGGGCGCGTCACGGCCAGGACGGCTCCTTGCGGGGGACGACGACCAGTTCGGACACGGCGCTGCCGGCCGGGACCGACAGGGCGTACAGGACCGTGTCGGCGACGATGTCCGGGCTTTGCAGCATGGACACGTCGGCGTCCGGGAAGCGCTCCATGATGAACGGGGTCTCCATGCCGCCGGCGATGATCCCGGTGACACCGATGCCCACGCAGTCGCGCTGCGCCTCCTTGAACAGCGTGTGGGTGAACGCGCGCAGACCCGACTTGCTGGCCGCGTACGGTCCGGCCTCCGTCCAGGTGCGGTTGGCGGCGGTGGACAGGATGTTCACGATGTGGCCGCCGCCGCGGGCGATCATGCGCCGGTAGCTCTCCAGGCACAGGTACATGGGCCCGAGGAGGTTGGTCTCGACGACCCGCGTCACCTCGGTCGCCGTCAGGTGCTCGATCGGCTTGGAGACGTCCACGGCGGCGTTGTTGACCAGGATGTCGACGGCCTCGCCGGCCTCCTCCAGGTCACGGAAGACGGCGGCCACCGCGGCGGCGTCGCGCACGTCCATCTCCACGAAGCGGGCGTCGAGGCCGTCGCGGCCCAGCTCGTCGCAGAGCTCCTGCGCCAGGTCCTTGCGGACGTCGGCGACCACGACCGACGCGCCCGCGCCGACCAGTTTCCTCGTGATCGCGGCACCGAGGCCGCGGGCGGCGCCGGTCACCAGCGCCTGCTTGCCGTGGAGGTCGACCTGCGCTCCGCCGCCCATGCCCGTGCCTTCCTTCGTACGTACGCTCGCCGGCGGCTCGCTGTCGGCCACCGCTCCGCTTCCCACTGTGACGCCGAGTGGGCGCTCCGGCACCTCGGGCCGGGCCACCCGGCGCACGGCACGCGGCTGTGGCCCGCGCCACGGGGGTGCGCCCGGCACCCGTGCGCGGACCTCTTTCCGTGACCGTGTGAGCAAGCACACCAGAAGCGCCAAACCGCTTATGGCGTTGGCGAGTTGGGGTCGATCGGTGCGGCGCCGGGCGGGGTGGCGGCCGGGCCCGTGAGCACCGTCTGTCAGCATGGTCAACGCCGTACACCCGGAACGTCCGCCCGCCCCCGGCGCGCCGAGAAGACGTCATTCCGGCGCCGCGGCGCCCCCCTCGGTGGAGTGACCGCGCAGTGCTGCCGGTGCCCCTTGCTCCCGCCGATCTCCTCCGCCCGTGTCCCTGCGGACCGCTTCCGAGTCTCCGAGTGCCTGTGTCTTCCTCTCCCCTTGCCCCTGCCGCCGCGGGCGCCTCCCGTTCGCCGTGGCGCTCCCTGAAGTACCGCAGCATGCGCTGGTGGTCCGTCGCCAACTTCGTGTCGAACGCCGGTACGTGGATGCAGCTGACCGTGCAGAACCTGCTGGTCCTGCAGATCACCGGGTCCGCCGCCGCCACGGGCCTGTCCATGTCCGTACAGGCCGCGCCCGCGCTGCTGATGAGCCTGGTGGGCGGCGCCGCCGTGGACCGCTGGCCCCGCAAGCTCACGGCCGCCGTCAGCCAGGCCCTGCTGGGCGCCGTCGCCTTCACGACGGCCATCCTCGTGGCGTGCGGGGGGCTGAACCTGACCGTGCTCATGGCGCTGGCCGCCGTCACCGGTGTCATCGCCACGGTCGACGGACCCGCCTGCGCGCTCCTGGGCAATGACCTCGTGCCGCCGGAGGACGTGCCGTCGGCGATCGGTGTGGGCTCGCTCGTCCACAGCGCGGGCCGCCTCGCCGGCGCGGCCCTCGGCGGTGTCACGGTCGCCTTCCTCGGGACGGCCGCCGCGTACGCCGCCAACGGCGTGTCCTTCCTCTTCGTCGCCGCCGTCATCCCGTTCCTGCGGCCCGCGTACGGGGCGCTGCGGCAGGACGCGCCCGCGAGGCGCGGGAGCGGGGCCGGGGTCGGGGGCACGGGACAGGACGCGGCGGCCGACATGACCGTGCGGCAAGGCCTGATGTTCTTCATGCGGCGGCCCCGTCTGATGGCCCTCGCGGGTGTCACCGGCATCAGCGCGGTCTTCGGACGTAACTACACGCTGACGCTGGCCGTGCTCGTCACCGGGCCGCTCGCCGGGGGCGCCGGGTCGTTCGGCACGGTCTCCACGGTGCTCGCCGTCGGCGGCATCGTCGGCGCGGTCCTCGGTGCGCGGCTGCGGCGGCCGTCCGTGCGGCTCGTGGGCGTGCTGGCCGCGGCGGGGGCCCTGCTCCAGGTGGTGGCGGGGTTCTCGCCGTCGTTCGCCGTGCTGCTCGTCCTCGTGCTGCCGATGGCCGTCGTCGAGTCCGTCTCGGACACCGCGGGGAAGACCGTCCTCCAGACCGATCCGCCCGCCCATCTGCGGGGGCGGGTGCTCGGCGTGTGGGGAAGCGTCAGCACGGGCTGGGGCCTCGCGGGGCCGCCGGCGCTGGGGCTGCTCATGGAACTGGCCGGTGCGCGGGGGGCGCTTGTGGTGGGCGGGCTGATCATCGCGGGGTCCATTGGGGCGGGGTTCTTGCTGCGGGGGCGGCGGGATGTCGCGGTGCCGGTGCTGGTGCGCGAGGCGGGGGCGGGGGCGGGGGTGTTGGGCACGGCTGCGTGACCCTGCCGGGGGGGTGGCGGTGTGGTGACGCGGTTGCAGCTGCCGGGTGGGGGTTTGTCGGCGGGTGCGGGTGGGTGGTGGCTGGTCGCGCAGTTCCCCGCGCCCCTGGGGGGGCTGCCGGGTTGCGCCTGATTCAGGGGTGCGGGTAGGTCGTGGTTGCTCGCGCAGTTCCCCGCGCCCCTAGGGAGTTGCCAGGTTGCGCTTGTTTCACGGGTGCGGGTAAGTCGTGGTTGCGCGCGCAGTTCCTCGCGCCCCTGGGGAGCTGCCGGGTTGCGCTTGTTCTGCGGTGCGGGTAAGCCGTGGCTGGGCGCGCAGTTCTTCGCGCCCCTGACGGGGCGCGGGGAACTGCGCGAGCGACCACGACGCGCCTGCACCCGCAGAACGAGCCCCAGCCCCGCACCGCCCTTAGGGGCGCGGGGAACTGCGCGAGCAACCAGCCACTCGCCGCGCCCGCGAACCCCACCCGCACCCGGCAGACGCAACCGCGCCCGAACGAAACGTCAGCTCGCGGGGGCCGGGGTCGGCAACCCCCGTACCGCCCCCAGCACCTCCTCCACCGAGATCCGCAGCAACCGCCGATCCGGGCGGAGCCCATGCGCGTCGCCCGGTCTGGCCGTGCCCCCGGTGCCGTCCGGGTGCCACAGCACCCGGTGCCGCGCGTCCGGTGGTGGCCCCCACAGGCGCGGTGCCACGGGGCCGAACAGGACGACCGACGGAGTCCCGAGCGCCGTCGCCAGGTGGGCGAGCCCCGTGTCCCCCACGATCACGCACCGCGCGGACGCCACCAGGGCCGTCAGCCGGTCGAACGGCACGTCCCGCGCGCCGCCCAGCACGGCGTCCGCCGGCAGCCCGGCCCCCGTCGCCACGCGGCGCGCGGTGGCCTCCTCCCCCGCCCCCGCCGTCACGACGACCTGGTGACCGTCGGCGGCCAGCTCCCGCGCCACGGCGGCGAACCGCTCCGGGGGCCAGCGGCGGGCCCCGGCGTCGGCCCCGGGGTGGACGACGACCGCGCCGGGCGCCGGGGAGGGCGTGGCCGCCACCGGGATGCGCAGGTCCGCGGGGTCCGCCGGGACCCCGTACCAGGAGAGCAGGCGGCACCACCGCTCCCGCTCGTGCTCGTCGTCCCGCCAGGCAGGGCCCTCGATGTCGGGGGTGCCCGGATGCGCGTACGCCATGAGGCGCCTGGGGCGCAGCCGCTGGAGGAGCAGGTGGCTCGGGGGGCCGTTGCCGTGCAGGTCCACGGCGAGGTCCGGCGGCGGTCCCGTCCAGGGCAGGTCGCCCGGCACCGCCCGGCCGGGGGCCGACGCGGGCAGCAGCCGGTCCACGAGGCCGGTCGCGGCGGCGGGCGCGGCCAGCCTCTCGGGCGCGGCCAGCACGATCTCGTGGTCCGGCAGCCGACGCCGCAGGGCGCGCAGCGCGGGTACGGCGGTCAGCAGGTCCCCGAGGCCGAGCGCCCGCAGCACCAGCACCCGGGGGCGGACCCCCGCCGCCTCGCTCACGACGGTGGCGCGACGGCCGCGGCGGCCCGGCGCGCCAGCAGGGTCGTGGAGCGGCCGTCGAGGTAGGGCAGGACGACCGCCTGGCCGCCCCACGCGTGCAGCGCCTGCGCCTCGGGCAGGTCCTGGACGGAGTAGTCGCCGCCCTTGACCCACACGTCGGGCCGCAGCCTGTTCAGCAGTTCCTGCGGGGTGTCCTCCTCGAAGACGGCGACGGCGTCGACGCTGCCGAGTGCCTCCAGGACCCGTACGCGGTCCGCCTGTTGGTTGAGCGGGCGGCCGGGGCCCTTGCGGCGGGTCAGGGACGCGTCGGAGTTGAGGCACACGATCAGGCAGTCGCCGATGCGCCGGGCGCTCTCCAGGAGGCCGACGTGGCCGGCGTGCAGCAGGTCGAAGCAGCCGCCGGTGGCCACCACCGTGCCGCCGCGGGCCCGCACCCGTTCCGCGAGGGCGAACGCGTCGGTGCCCGGTGTCTCCTCCGGGCCGCAGGCGGGCGTCGTCCGCCACAGCGCCGGGTTCGTGGCGCCGCCCGCCGACACGAACGCGGCGGCCTCGGCCACCGCCCGCTGGAGCGCCTCCTCCGGGAGCGAGCCGTCCGCGAGCGCCGCGGCCGTCGTCGCGGCGAAGCAGTCTCCCGCGCCGCACGGGTCTCCGGTGGCGTGGTACGGCGACGGGATGAGCATCGGCGTACCGGAACCGGGCCGGGTCAGCAGGACGCCGCGCTCGCCCAGGGTCACGGCGACACCGGCCGCCCGCCAGCGGTCGGCCAGCTCCGCGCCCCGCTCGGCGTACGAACGCAAGGTCTCGCCGTCGCCCGGGCACAGGGCGCGGGTCTCCGCCGCGTTGGGGGTGACGAGCCGGGCGCCGGGGACGGGGGTGTCGCCCTTGGGGTGCGGGTCCCAGACCAGGGGGATGCGCGGGGTGACGGCCGCCAGGTGCTCGCGTACGGCGCTCGCCGTGTGCCGACCGTAGTCGGCGACGAGGACGGCGTGGGCCTGGGCCAGCGCGTCGCGCACGGCGGCGTCGGGCTCGCCCGGTGTGCCGCCGCCCCGGTCGATGCGGACCAGGGGGCGCCCGGAGGCCATGACGCGGGTCTTCACGGGCAGGGTGCCGTCGAGCGGCAGCTCCACCAGCCGCACGCGGCCCTTCAGTTCGCGGCGGACGGCTTCGCTCGCGGGGTCGTCGCCGAGCGCGGTCACGAGGATCACCTCGCGGCCGCCGCGGGCCGCGAGCGCGGCGGCGAGCCCCGCGCCGCCGGGGTGGCGGCGGTCGGCGGTCACGTCGACGACCGGGGCGGGGGCGTCCGGGGAGAGCCGGGTGGCGACCCCTTCGATGTCCTCGTCGAGCAGTACGTCTCCGACGACGACCAGCGGCTTCGGTCCGGTCACGGCGTCCTCCCGTTGACGGGGACCGCGGCGGGCGGCGCGGTCCGGGTGACGGTGGCGGGCACCGGGGCGGGGCGTTCGGTGAGGGCCGCGTCGAAGGCCTCGCAGAGCAGGTGGACGGCGACGAGGTGCGCCTCCTGCACGGTCGCCGTGGTCTCGCCGTCGACGTACAGCCGTTCGTCGGCGGCTTCGCCGAGGGGGTTGGGGCCCGGCCCGGTGAGCGCCCAGACGCGCAGCCCGGCGGCGCGGCCCGCGACGGCGGCGGTGATCAGGTTGGCGCTGCGGCCCGAGGTGGAGAGCAGGATCAGGATGTCGCCGGGCCGGCCGTGCGCGGAGACCTGCCGGGCGAAGACGTGGTCGAAGCCGTAGTCGTTGCCGATGGCGGTCATGCTGGACGTCTCCGCGTGCAGGGAGATCGCCGAGTACGCCGGCCGCTCCTGCCGGTAGCGGCCCACGAGTTCCGCGGTCAGGTGCTGGGCCTGGGCGGCGCTGCCCCCGTTGCCCGCGGCCAGCAGACGGCTGCCGGCGGGCAGGGCGGCGGCGAGCCGGCCGCCCCACTCCGCGATCCGGCCGAGGCTGTCCCGGCGCAGTCGGCGCAGGGCGTGTTCCAGTGACCGGCAGTGCAGATGCGCGGCATCGAGTGCAGGGTGTTCGGTCATGCTGATCGGGCTGCCGCGCGTCCCTGAGGACGGCGACGGGCCCGCACCTCCTTCGGATGTCTCGGATGTCGTGCTTCCGCGGTCGGCCGGGAACGGGGGCGGGCGGGCTCCCCGGGGGCCCGGGTCGCGGGCGGGGCGCGGGGTCACACCACCCCCGCCCCCGTGGCGACGGGCTGCGTCTCCAGGACGTCGCAGTACGCCGCCTCGGTCGCCGCCGCGACCCGCCCCCAGCCGAACCGGCGCAGGGTCCGGCGGCGGCCCGCCTCACCGCAGGCCTCGCGGGCGGCGGGGTCGGCGAGGAGTTCGGCGACGGCGGCGGCGAGCGCCTCGGGGTCGCGGGGCGGCACCAGGCGGCCGGTCGCCGGGTCGGCCACCGTGTCCAGCTGGCCGCCGACCGCGCTGGCGACGACGGGCCTGCCGCAGGCCATGGCCTCCAGCGGGACGATGCCGAACGGCTCGTAGTCCGCGGGGCACAGCACCACGTCGGCGGCGCGCAGCAGCGGCGGCACGTCGGTGCTCGGGACGCCGCCGGTGAAGCGGACCCGGTCGGCGACGCCCGCCTCACGGGCGAGCGCGCGCAGCCGCCGGACCTCCGGGTCCTGGTCGAGCCGGTCGGCGGGCGGGCCGCCGACCACGACCAGCTCCGTCTCGGGCAGGCGGGCGAGCGCGGCGATGGAGACCGCGGCGCCCTTGCGCGGGACGAGGCGGCCCAGCTGGAGCAGTTGGTACCGCTGGGTGCCGCGCTCGGCGACCGGCCCGCGCGGGGTGAACAGTTCGGTGTCGACCCCGCACGGCACGATGCCCGCCTTGGTGGCGGGGATGCCCATCCTGCCCAGCTCGACGACCTCGTCGCGGCAGGTGGCGATGACCCGGTCGCAGCCGAACCCCACCTCGGTCTCCAGGGCGATCCGCTGCGGCGGGCTGGGGTCGGCGAGCTGCTGATGGCGCCGCTTCACGGTGCCGAGCGCGTGATACGTGTGCAGGAGTGGCAGCCCCAGTTCACGCGTGGCCCACAGGGAGGCGAGCCCCGACATCCAGAAGTGCGAGTGCACCAGATCGGGCGGCCGGCCGCGCCAGGTGCGGGCGAGGTAGCGGCCGAACGCGCCCATGTGGGGCAGCAGTTCGTCCTTGGGGATCTGCTCGGGCGGGCCCGCGGGCACGTGGTGCACCGCCACCCCGTCGCGCAGCGGCACCTGTTCGGGGAGGTCGCGTGCGTCGCGGCGGGTGTAGACGGTGACGCGGTGGCCGCGGTCGGCGAGGGCGCCGGCGAGGCAGGCGACGTGCACGTTCTGGCCGCCCGCGTCGACGCCGCCGAGTGCGGCGAGCGGACTCGCGTGCTCGGAGACGAGGGCGATGGAAAGCCGTCCGGAGCCGAAGGCGCCCGGAGAACCGAGCGAGCCGGCGGGGCGAAGAGAGTGGGTCATGAGCACGCCTCCGTCATCACGCGCTCCCAGTCGTGGAGGAAGCGCTTGAGTCCGTACCGTTCGAGTGCGGCCTGGCGGGCGCGGGCCCCGTCCTCGGCCGCGGCCTCCGGTTCCTCCAGGTAGCGCCGGGCGGCCCGTGCCAGGACCTCCGGCCGGGTCGAGAGGGTTCCCGCGCCGGGCGGCACGGCCTCGACGGCCTCCGTGGTGGCGAGCGCCACGACGGGCATGCCCAGGTGCATGGCTTCGAGGAGGGAGAGACCGAGGGAGGTCCAGCGGATGGGGTGCAGATACAGGCGCCGCTCCGCGAGCGCGCCGTGCAGTTCGCCCTGCGGCAGGTCGGCGGCGCGGCACCGGTCCTCGGGCAGGCCGAGGTGCGCGGCGAGCCCTTCGGTGCGCATGCCGAAGACGTCCAGCGGGGCCGCCTCGCTCAGGGCGGGCAGCAGGTCGGTGCCGGTGTGACGGCCGCGGCGCACCGGTTCGTTGACGACGACGGCGGCGCGGGCGAGGCGTCCGGTGTAGCGGTGCCCGGGGTCGACGATGCCGTGTTCGATGACCTCGGTGCGGGTGCTGCCGCAGTCCCAGAACAGCCGGTTGAAGTGGGTGACGTGGACGAGCGTCAGGTCGTCGCGGTCCGCGTACGGGTGCCGGGTGTCGGGGACGTCGCCGTCCGGCGCGTTGTGCTCCAGGTAGACGGCGGGCACGTCCTGCCCGGGGCGGCGGCCGCCGAGCCAGCGTTTGGCCAGCTCCGCTTCGTGGGGGCGCTGGAGGACGACCAGGTCCACGTCGGCGTCCCGCAGCTGCTCCGGTGTCAGCTCGCGCACCGACGCGGGCCAGGTGAAGGTTCGGGCCCGCCCGAGTCCGTCGGGGCCGCGGTCCGGTGTGACGGGAACGAGGTAGGTGTGGGGGCCCTGGACGAACGCGGTCGTCCAGGAGCCGTGCACGTGCCACAGCAGGATGTTCATACGCTTGCTCCTCGTTCCGTCCCGGGCGTGCGGCCCGGCGCGGTCATCGGATCGGTGGGTCTCGGCGGTCGGGCGCGGCCGGCCGGGCCGGGCTCGCGGTCGGTGAGCGTCGCCACGGCGGCGAGCACCTCGGCGTCGTCAACCCCGTCGAGGCAGGGGTGGCCCGGCAGCGGGCACCGGCGCGCCCGGCTGCCGGCGCACGCCTCGTGCTGGTCGCCCAGGAGGACGTGGGGCACGCCGTAGGGCGCCCAGCGCTCGGCCGGCACCACCGGCGCGAAGAGGCAGACGACGGGGGTGCCCACGGCGGCGGCGAGGTGCGTGGGCCCGGTGTTGCCGGCCACCACCGCCTGCGCCCGGGCCATGACACCGGCCAGGCGCCGCAGGTCGGTGGCCCCGCCGAGGTCCAGCGCGTGCCGCCCGGCGACTCGCGCGGTCAGGTCGCGCTCGTCCGGGCCGCCGGTGACCACGACCCGGTGGCCGGCGGCGCTGAGGGCCGCCGCGGCGCGCGCGGCCCGCTCGGGGCTCCATGCGCGCGCGGGGACGGCGGCGCCGGGGTGGAGCACCACGTACGGCTTGCCGCCGGTCAGGGGCAGGGTGTCCGGTGTCGCCTCCACGCGCAGTGCCCCGTCGTCGCCGGGCGGCAGCGCGAAGCCGCTGGCCTCGGCGAGGTCGAGGGCGGCCACGGCTTCGTGGCGGTGGGGCAGCCGCTGGTGGCGGAGGTCGAGGAGGGTGCCGGGGTAGTCCTCGCTGTCGGCGGCGATCCAGCCGACGCCGCCGAGCTTCAGCAGCAGGGCGACGGGCAGCGGGCTCTGGTGGTACGAGACGAGCACCAGGGCGCGGTCGAACCGGCCCTCCGTGACCTGCGTCAGCAACTGCTGGGTGGCCGTGTGCGAGACGGGCGCGGGTTCGAGCCCCACCCAGGGGGCGTCGTACACGAGGACATCGTCGACGTCGGGCAGCAGCCGGCCCGCTGGCGCGCCCTGCGGACCGCACAGCAGCGCGGTGTAGGAGGAACCGGCCGCCACGGCACGCACGGCGGGTCCTGCCAGCAGCACGTCGCCCGCGCTGTCCAGGCGTACGACGAGGCTGCGCGGCAGTCGGGAGACGGTCATCGCTCCTCCACCTCCAGCGGGCGGTGGCGTACGTCGCCGGGGTCGGCGCCGAGCGCCAGGCGTACGGCGGTGAGCAGGTCGGGGGCGACGGTGTCGGCGGCCTCGATCTCCTCGGCGCGCGTGACGGGGGTGGGGACCAGGACGCCGCGGGCCCCGGCGGCGCGGGCGGCCGTCATGTCGGCCCCGATGTCGCCGATGACGGTGGTCCGCGCGGCCGGGACACCGAGCCGGGCGCAGGCGGCCAGGACCAGGCCCGGTGCCGGTTTGCGGCAGCGGCAGCCGTCGTCCGGGCCGTGCGGGCAGACGGCCCAGACCTGGAACGGCCCGAGGAGTTCGTCCACGCGCCGCCGCACGGCCTCGGCCTGGGCGCGGGTCAGCAGGCCCCGGGCGACGCCCGACTGGTTGCTGACGACGCCGACGGGGAGACCCGCCGCCCGCACGGCGTCGACGGCCTCCCGCGCGGTCGGCATGAGCCGCACCAGCGCGGGGTCGCCGTTGTAGGGCACGTCGACGACGAGCGTGCCGTCCCGGTCGAAGAGGACGGCCGCGGGCAGGACGCGGTGCGGCACGGGCCGCCCCGCAGCGGGGCCGTGGGCGAGCCAGGGGCCGTTGTCGGGCGCGGGGATGAGGGGGCCGGCGGGTCCGCCGCGGGGTGCGGGGGCGAGGGGGGTGCCGGAGCCGCCGCCGGGTGCGAGGGAGCCGCAGGGTGCCGAGGCGAGCGGGGCGCGGTCGGCGCCGTGGGGCTCCCGGGCGCCACCGGCGGGGGTACGGCCGCCGGCGCCCCGGGGGGCTTCGGCGCGCCGGACGGCGTCGGTACCGCGCGGGGCCAGGTGCTCGGCGGGCGGGCCGTCGGCCGGGCGGGGCCCGTCACCACCGGGGGCGGAAGCGGCCGGGCCACGGGGCAGGCAGCGGCCGTCAACGGGGCCGGAGGCAGCCACGCCGGACACGCGGGCAGCCGGATCACCGGCCGGCCAGGAACCGTCGCCGCCCGGGGCGGAAGCGGCCGTGCCACCGGCCGGCCGGTGACCGCCACCGGACGCGGAAGCAACCAGCCCACCGGCCGTCCAGGGGCCGGTGCCGGGCCCTGGAGCGACCGGCTCAGCGGTCGGCCGAGGCCGGGCACGGTGCGGGGCGGGTGCCGCCGGGTGCCGCTTCGGCGCGGCGTGGCCGTTCATCGTCGTATCCGTTCCTCGCCGGCCAGGCGCAGGGGCGGGGCGGGCGGGTGGCCGTGCGGGTCCGCGTAGGGGTCGAGCGGTGTCGCCCCGCGGTGGACGACCTGGCCGCGCAGCCAGTGCCAGACGGCGGCGGGCGGGATGAGGACGCTGGTCATGGCCATGGTGAGCATCTCCTCGCGGTCCCGTGGGCCGGGCAGGACGCGCGCCAAGGCGAACTCGGCGGTGCCGGCCAGCCACGCCGTCGCGCAGACGGCGGTCGCCGCGGGTTTGCGCAGGGCGGCGCAGCCCAGGGTGGCGAGGGCCGCCGCGGTGACGGCGAGGTGGCGGGGCAGGCGGCCGCGGGGCGCGGCGGCCCTGGTCCACCAGTCGCGGCCGTGCAGGCGGGTCATGAGCACGTCGTCGGCGTTGCCCCGCTGGAGGCGTACGGAGATCCAGCGGTCGGCCGGACGCACCGGGTGGGCCGTGGTGCGGGTGCCCGCGGTCACCGACCAGCCGGCGGCGAGCGCCCGCAGCGCGAGGTCGGCGTCCTCCCGGAAGGCACGCCGGAACCGCTCGTCGAAGCCGCCGACGGTCTCCAGGGCCTCGCGGCGGTAGGCCATGTCGGCGGTGATCCAGCGCGCGGTGGCGAGCCCGGCGGTGTTGCGTTCCCAGTCGGTGGGCCGGCGGTCGGCGGGGAGCGGGACCTCGATGCGGGCGGTGACCGCGCCGACCGCGCCCTCTTCGGACGCCGCCGCCGCGGCGAGGTCGAGGGCGAGGTCGTCGCACCACGTGGCACCGGGCACCACGTCGTCGTCGAGGAAGACGATCCACGGCACCCGGCCGGCCGCGCGCCAGCCCGTGTTGCGCGCGGCGGCGGGGCCGCGGGCCTCTCCCCGCACGACGGTGGTGAGGGGGCGCAGGGCGGCCGGGATCTCGACCGGCAGGGGTGTCCCACCGTCCGGTCCCGGGCGGTCGTCGACGAGGATCACGCGCTCCGGCTGCGGCCCCTCGGCGGCGGCCAGCGCGCGCAGGGTCGCGGCCAGGCTCGGCCTGCCGAGTGTCGGTACCACCACGGCGTACGCGCCCTCGACGGCGCCGGTGTCGTGCGGGTCCATGGCGTGCTCGGTCATCGCGGTCCCCCTCCCCCGGACGCCTGGGGTTCGAGTTCGGGGTCCCGGGGTCCGGACGTCCGGAAGAGGTCCTGGCGCCGGATCGCGTAGGGGCCGATGGCCAGCAGGTCGACGGGTGAGGAGCCGAAGCACTCCAGGGCGTCGCGCGGGTCGTCGACCATGGGGCGGCCCGCCGTGTTCAGGCTGGTGTTGACGACGACCGGCAGGCCGGTGAGCTTCTCGAACTCGCCGAGCATGCGGGCGACGAGGGGTTCGCGCGCCGGGTCCACGGTCTGGATGCGGGCCGTCCCGTCGACGTGGACGACGGCCGGGATGCGCTCCCGCCACTCCTCGGCCACGTCGTGCACGAAGAGCATGTACGGGCTCGGCATCGGCCCGTCGAAGATCGCGGGCGCGCGGTCGGCGAGCACCATCGGCGCGACGGGCCGGAACTGCTCGCGGCCCTTGACGTCGTTGAGCCGTTCGAGGTTGCCCGCGTGGCCGGGGTGGGCGAGCAGCGAGCGGTGGCCGAGGGCCCGCGGGCCGTACTCGGAGCGGCCCTGGAACCACGCGACGATGCGGTTCTCCGCCAGCGCCCGCGCGACGGTCGCGGCGATGTCCGGCGGCCGTTCGAACACCACGACGGCCGTCTTCAGCCAGGCACCGAGTTCCGCCTCCGACCAGTCGCGGCCGAGGTCGGCGCCGGTCATGGGCTCCGGGTCGTCGCCGTGTCCGGCCGCGAGCAGCAGCGCGCCGCCGAGGGCGGTGCCCGCGTCACCGGCGGCGGGCTGCACCCACACCTGGGAGAAGGGTCCCTCGCGGGCTATGCGGGAGTTGGCGACACAGTTCAGGGCGACGCCGCCGGCGAGCGTGAGGACGCGGTGGTGGGTCTTGCCGTGCAGCCAGCGCGCCAGGTCGAGGAGGGTCTCCTCCAGGACGGCCTGGGCGCTGGCGGCCACGTCGGCGTGGGCCTGCGTCCACGGCTCGTCGGCGCCGCGCGGCGGGCACAGCTCGTGCCAGGGCACGGCGGTGGCGTGGAATCCTCCGTCGCCGGTGGGGTACACGTGGCGGCGCAGCTCCGCGAGCATGCGCGGGGTGCCGTGGGAGGCGAGGGCCATCACCTTGAACTCGTCGGAGGAGCGGAGGAATCCGAGATGCGCGGTCAGCTCCTCGTAGACCAGGCCCAGGGAGTGCGGCAGGTCCTGCGCGTACAGCGGCTCCAGCGTGTCGCGGACCCGGCGCGCGGCGAGGTGGGAGGCGCGTTCACCCCGGCCGTCCAGGACCAGGACGGAGGATTCCTCGGCGTCGGGCGCGGCGAAGGCGCTCGACGCGGCGTGCGCCATGTGGTGCGGTACGAAGCGCACGATGGCGGGGTCGAGGCCGGGCAGCGCGGCCTTGAGGAAGCCGGGGGCCTCGCGTGCGTACGTCTGCCGCAGGTGGTCCCAGGGGTCGTCGAGCCCCATGTCGCCTGCCGGTCGGGCGAGTTCGGGGTCGTAGGAGTAGGTGACGGCGTCGAGGTCCTCGGGCCGCAGGTTGGCCCTGCGCAGGCACCAGGCGGCGGCCTGCTCGGGCAGTTCCCAGGCCGAGAACGGCACGGGGCGTTTCCCGTGCTTGCGTCGGGAGAACCGTTCCTCCTCCGCGGCGGCGACGGTACGGCCGTCGATCACGAGGGCGGCGGCGGGGTCGTGGAAGAGTGCGTTGATTCCGAGGATGCGCATGAGGGGTCCGGGGTTCTGTTGGCGGGACAGGGCGCGGGGCCGGGTGCGGGAGGCCGGGGTCTGCGCGGGCCGGGGTCCGGCGGTAAGGCCGTGGCCGGTCCGGTCAGGGGTCCGCGGTCAGTGCTCCGCCGTGGCGCGGAACCAGTCGATCGTGCGCCGCAGGCCTGCCACGGCGTCCACGCGCGGTTCCCAGCCGAGCTTGTCGCGCGCCAGCGTGATGTCCGGGCAGCGGACGGCGGGGTCGTCCGTCGGCCGGTCGATGAAGCGAATCTCCGTGCCGGCGGCGTCGGCGCCGGTGAGGTCGATGACCAGGCGCGCCAGTTCGAGCATGGTGATCTCGGCGGGGTTGCCGATGTTGACGGGGCCGCGCATGCCGTGGGCGGCCGCCGCGAGGATGCCGGCCACGGTGTCGTCGACGTAGCACAGCGAGCGGGTCTGCCGGCCGTCGCCGGTGACCGTCAGGGGCTCGCCCTCCAGGGCCTGGCGGATGAAGGTCGGCACGGCGCGGCCGTCGTGGCCCCGCATGCGCGGCCCGTAGGTGTTGAACAGCCGCACGATGGCGGTGTCGGTGCCCTCGGCCTCGGCGTGGGCCGTGGTGAACGCCTCGCCGAACCGTTTCGCCTCGTCGTACACGCTGCGCGGGCCCACCGGGTTCACATGGCCCCAGTACCGCTCGTCCTGCGGGTTCTGCTGCGGGTCGCCGTAGACCTCGGAGGTCGAGGCGAGCACGAAGCGGGCGCCGGAGCGGTGGGCGAGCCGGAGGGCGTTGCGGGTGCCGAGGCTGCCGGTCTCCAGGGTGTGCAGGGGCAGGCGCAGATAGTCGGCCGGGGAGGCGGGGGACGCGAAGTGGAGCACGAGGTCGGGCGGCCGGTCGACCTCGATCCCTTCGGCCACGTTCGCCCGTATCAGCTGGAAGCCGGGGCGGTCGAGCAGCGCCGACACGTTCTCCGCCCGTCCGGTGCTGAAGTCGTCGACGCAGGTGACGGCGGTGCCCGCGGCCAGCAGGGCGGTGCACAGGTGCGAGCCGACGAAGCCCGCGCCGCCGGTGACGACGGCGTGTTCCCAGGTACGCGACACAGGTGCGGTCATGCAGCTCTCCTCCGTACGCGGTGACGGCGTGCGGCGCCGCTCACCGGCCGCTCCGACGGCGCCGGGGCACCGTCCAGTCCCGCAACAGCCTCTGTCACCTGAGCGGGGACGGCCCGGCGGTGTACGGCATACGGGTGAGTCGCGCTGAGTGAGGCAGGGGAGTCGGGCGCCTCCGCACAGCGACGGGACCCGGCGCTTGCGCCGGGTCCCGGAAGCGTGCGGAGGGGCTGGGTCAGTCGGTGGAGAGCGCTTCGAGGAGGTCGCCCACCTGGGGGTCGGGGAGGTTGCGGGCGACATCCGCCTGGGCGACGACGCCGACCAGGTCGTGGCCGTCGATGACGGGCAGCCTGCGGACCTTGTGGGTGGTCATGGTGCGCAGGATCTCCGCGGTGTCGTCGTCCGCCCCGATGGTGACGGCTTCGCCCTGGGCGAGTTCGCCCGCGGTGGTCGATTCGGGGTCCTTGCCCTTGCCGAGGACTTTCACGACGATGTCGCGGTCGGTGAGCATGCCCTTGAGTTTGTTGTCCGTACCGCAGATCGGCAGCGCGCCGACGCCGAGTTCGGCCATCTTCCGGGCGGCCAGGAGGACGCTTTCGTCGGCGCCGATGCACTCCGCGCCGCCGGTCATGATGTCTCTCGCCGTAGTCATGTCACTCCATTGCTGTGAGCGGCCCGGGAAAAGGGGCCTCTGGTGGGGGGTGCGTGCGCGGCGGCTTCTCGTGGGGGACAACGGCCGCCGCGGCCTATTCTTCGGCGTGCTTCCGGCAAGGGGGAAAAGAAGGTCCGCCAAATGCGGAGTCGGGGCGGAACGGGGGCGGGGCTTCGGCGGGCGGCAATTGCCCGGGCGGAGCGGGTCGGCAGTACGGCATGGTTCAGCGCCGTGCGGCGCCGTTGGGCGCGGCACGGTCGAGTGCCGGCTCAGCTTCCGAGGCCGCCGCTGCCGAAGCTGCCGCCGTCGCCTTTGCGGTGGTCCGCCGGGTCCTGCGAGGCACAGCGGTGGGTACTCGACTGGCCGTACCCCTCTTTCAGCTCATGCGGGAGGAGCCGGCCGCCGTCCCTGGGCACCTCGTCCGGCTCGCGGTACTCCCGCTCTTCCCTGACCGGGCCTTCGTAAGGCCGTTTCGGCTGTTCCTCCGGCTTCGGCGGGCGGGATTCGCGGGCGCGTACCCGTTGACCCCAGAGAAAGGCGCCGAGAAGGACAGCGACCACGACGAGACCGGCGGCCCACATCAGGAGGGAGCCGGTGTGCCCGTCAGCGAGTTCCCACTCCATGGTTTCCATATGAGTGTTGTACCCGCCCTCTCCGAAAAATAGCTGGGGGTGGGGTCAGCTCTATTCATCCGGACGATTCACCGAACGGATATTTCCGGCGACGCCGAGAAAACCAGCGGCGCCGGAAAGCGGCACGTCCGGCCGGCCGACCGGCGCCTCGTGGGTGACGCTCACGGGTACGCCTTACGGGTGACGCCTTACGGGTGGTCGGGCTTCTGTTCCGGCGGAGTGCCGCCGCCCTTCCCGCCGCCCTTGGCCCCGCGGTCCGTCCCGTGCGGCTCGCCGCCCTTGCCCCGCGAGGTCGGGGGCTGCGACGCCTTGGCCGAACCGCTCTCCTGTGGTGTGGCGCCGCCCTTGCGGCTGCGCCGCAGCTCTGGTTGCTGTGGATTCGACATTTCTGTTCTCCTTACGGGTTCTCCTACGGGGGGGCTCTCGCCGGTCGGCCGGTCCCGCCCTCAGCCGAGGAAGCGGGACGCCACCCGCAGGTCGGTCACGAGCCCCGCGAACGCCTCGTCCCTGTCCTTCGAGCGGAGGACCGCCGAAGGGTGCACGGTGGCGAGGAGGCGGCGGCCGCCGTCGCCCCCGGTGGCCAGCGGCAGATCCGCGCCGGACGCCAGGGAGAGCAGGGCGCCGCGCGACTCGGTCACCTTGAACGAACTGCCCAGCAGTGACTTCCCGGCCGTCGCGCCGAGGGCCACGACCAACTCAGGGTTCACGCGCCGCAGCTCGGCCGCGAGCCAGGGGCGGCAGGCGGTCAGTTCCCGGAGGTTCGGCGCCTTGTGGATGCGGCGCTTGCGGCCCTCGGTGACGGGCGCGAACTTGAAGTGCTTGACCGCGTTGGTGACGTACACCTGGTCCTCGTCGAGCCCCGCCTCGCCGAGCGCCGAGCGGAGCAGCCGCCCGGCCGGACCCACGAAGGGCTCCCCCGCCCGGTCCTCCTGGTCGCCGGGCTGTTCCCCGACCAGCATGAGGCGCGCGCGGGCGGGACCGGCGCCGAACACGGTCTGCGTGGCGTTCTCGTACAACGGACAGCCACGGCAGTCGGCGGCGGCACGGCGCAACGCCGGGAGACCGCCCCGCGTGGGCACGTAGGGCCGCGCCCCCTCGGGTGTTTCCTGGTCCGAGCCCGCCATGGCGCCTCCTACCGAAAGCGTCCCACCGCGCCCATCGCTCGGCCAACCGAGACCTCGAAACCCCGGGCCCCAGGAACCCGGGAGCCCCAGGCCCCGCCGGAGCCCCGGCAGCCCCGGCAGCCCCGGCAGCCCCGGCAGCCACTATGAACCGACTGTATACGCGATGTGTATAGTGCTCACATGCCTGCCGTGAACACGCCTTTCGCAGCCTTGAAGATGCCGTGCCAGCCGAAAAGGTTGCCTCGCACCGCCTCCGTCCTCGCGGCAGGCGCGGCCCTCGTCCTCGCGCTGACCGGGTGCACCAAGCTCGACACCACCTCGCCCAGCACCGTGCGCAAGGAGGGCGCGGCCGCCAAGGCCGCCGACCAGGGGAAGTTCGGCACCGTCGACTGCCGCAAGGCCAAGTGCGTGGCGCTGACGTTCGACGCGGGACCGAGCGAGAACACGCCCAGGCTGCTCAAGATCCTCAAGCGGGAGAAGGTCCCCGCCACCTTCTTCACGCTCGGCAAGAACCACATCGAGAAGTACCCCGAGCTGGTGAAGCGGATGGACGCCGAGGGCCACGAGGTGGCGAGCCACACCTGGTCGCACAAGATCCTCACGAAGATCGACTTGGACGAGGCGCGCGAGGAGCTGGAGCGCCCCAACAAGGCGATAGAGAAGCTCATAGGCAAGAAGCCGACGCTGATGCGGCCGCCGCAGGGCCGCACGAACGAGGACATCAACAAGCTCTCCAAGGAGCTGGGGCTCTCGGAGGTCCTGTGGACCGTCACCGCGAAGGACTACACGACCAATGACTCCGAGCTGATCCAGCAGCGGGTCATCGACCAGACCAAGCGGGACGGCATCATCCTGCTGCACGACATCTACAAGGGCACCGTGCCGGCCGTCCCCGGCGTCATCACCGAGCTGAAGAAGCGCGGCTACGTCTTCGTGACGGTCTCCCAGCTGCTCGCACCCGGCAAGGCCGAGCCCGGCAAGGTCTACCGCTAGTCGCCCCTCGGGTGACTAACCTCGGTGGCGTGGCACTCTTCCGGTTCACCAGGGAAACGTCCCTGCCGCCCGCCGAGGCATGGCGCCGTCTCACCACGTGGGAGCGGCACGGCGAGGCGGTCCCGCTCACCCGCGTCACGGTGCGCACTCCCCCGCCCACACGCGTGGGCACGGTCTTCGTGGCCCGTACCGCGCTCGGCCCCGTCGGCTTCGACGACGTGATGGAGGTCGTCGACTGGCGGCCTCCGGAGGGCACGGCGCCGGGCCGGTGCCGCCTGGAGAAGCGGGGCGGGGCCGTCCTGGGCTGGGCGGAGATCGAGGTGGGGCCGGGTCCGGTGGGCTCCCGGGTCGTCTGGCACGAGGAGCTGCGGCTCCGACTGCTGCCGCCGCTCTTCGACGGGGTGCTGTCCGCGGTGGCCCGGCCGATGTTCGCCCGGGTCGTCACGCGCCTCACGAAGGTGTGAGTGCGACCGGCAGCCCGGCAGCGCCCGGACGTGCCTCCTGCGGCTCAGGCCACCGACCCGATCCGCCCCGCCGGCTTGTGCGCCCCGTCGTGGTGGATCGGCGTGTGCGCGCCGGTCAGCGAGACACCGCTGCCGCCGCGGCGGCCCGCGACGATCTCCGCGGCGATGGACAGGGCGGTCTCCTCCGGCGTACGGGCGCCGAGGTCGAGGCCGATGGGCGACCGCAGCCGCGCCAGTTCCAGCTCGGTGACGCCGACCTCGCGCAGCCGGGCGTTGCGGTCCTCGTGGGTGCGGCGCGAGCCCATCGCGCCGACGTAGGCGACGGGCAGCCGCAGCGCGAGGCGCAGCAGCGGTACGTCGAACTTGGCGTCGTGGGTCAGCACGCACAGCACGGTGCGGGCGTCGACGTCGGTGGTCTCCAGGTAGCGGTGCGGCCACTCGACGACGATCTCGTCGGCGTCGGGGAAGCGCGCGGCCGTCGCGAAGACGGGCCGCGCGTCGCACACGGTGACGTGGTAGCCGAGGAACTTGCCGACGCGTACGAGCGCCGACGCGAAGTCGATGGCGCCGAACACGATCATGCGGGGCGGCGGCACGCTCGACTCGACGAGGACCGTGAGGGGCGATCCGCACCGCGACCCGTCCTCGCCGATCTCCACGGTCGCCGTGCGGCCCGCGTCGAGCAGGGCCCGGGCCTCGCCCGCGACCGCGCGGTCCAGCTCCGGATGTCCGCCGAGGCCACCCTCGTACTCCCCGGAAGAAGCGACGCCGTCCGAAGGACGTACGAGGAGGGCGCGGCCCAGCAGCTCGGCCGGCCCGGAGGTGACGCGGGCGACCGCCGCCGCCTGCCCCGAGGAGGCGGCGGCCAGGGCGGCCGTGAGGACCGGCCGCGCGGGTGAGTCCGCGCGGACCGGGGTGACGAGGATGTCGATGACTCCGCCGCAGGTCAGACCCACGGCGAAGGCGTCCTCGTCGCTGTAGCCGAAGCGTTCGAGGACGGTCTCGCCGTCCTCCAGCGCCTGTCGGCACAGTTCGTAGACGGCGCCCTCCACACAGCCGCCGGAGACCGATCCGATGGCCGTGCCGGACGCGTCGACGGCGAGCGCGGCGCCGGGTTGCCGGGGCGCGCTGCCGCCGACCGCCACGACCGTGGCGACGGCGAAGTCACGTCCCTGCGCGACCCACCGGTGCAGCTCGTCGGCGATGTCCAGCATGTCGGCCTCCTCAAGGCTCGGCGGATGTGCGGAGGGCTCGGCGCCTCAGTGGACGCCCAGCCATCCTTCGATGGGGTTGAGGGCGAAGTAGACGAGGAAGATCAGCGTCAGGCCCCACATGAAGGCGCCGATCTCCCTGGCCTTCCCCTGGGCGATCTTGATGGCGACCCAGGCGATGACGCCCGCCGCGACACCGGTGGTGATGGTGTACGTGAAGGGCATGAGGACGACGGTCAGGAAGACCGGGATGGCGGTGGCCCGGTCGGCCCAGTCGACGTGCCGGGCGTTCATCATCATCATCGCCCCGATGACGACGAGCGCGGCGGAGGCGACCTCCTGGGGCACGATCGCGGTGATCGGCGTGAAGAAGAGGCAGGCCGCGAAGAACAGGCCGGTGACGACCGAGGCGAGGCCGGTGCGGGCGCCTTCGCCGACGCCGGTCGCGGACTCGACGAAGACGGTCTGGCCGGAGCCGCCCGCCACGCCGCCGATGGCGCCGCCGGCGCCGTCGATGAACAGCGCCTTGGACAGGCCGGGCATGCGGCCCTTGTCGTCGGCGAGGTTGGCCTCGGTGCCGACGCCGATGATGGTGGCCATCGCGTCGAAGAACCCGGCGAGCACCAGCGTGAAGACGATCATGCCGACCGTCATCGCGCCGACCTTCTCCCAGCCGCCGAACTCGACGGCGCCGAAGAGTGAGAAGTCGGGCGAGGAGACCGCGCTGCCGTGCAGTTCGGGGGCGCCGTTGGCCCACTGCTTGGGGTCGATGACATCCAGGGCGTTGAGGATGAGGGCGACGACCGTGCCGGTGACGATGCCGATCAGGATCGCGCCGGGGGTGTTGCGCGCCTGCAGCATGAAGATGAGGAGGAGGGTGCCCGCGAAGAGCAGGACGGGCCAGCCCGAGAGTTCGCCGGCCGGGCCGAGCGAGAGCGGGGTCGCCTTGCCGGGGTGGACGAAGCCACCCTTGACCAGGCCGATCATGGCGATGAACAGGCCGATGCCCATGGTGATGCCGTGCTTGAGGGCGAGCGGGATCGCGTTCATGATCATCTCGCGGAGCCCGGTGACCACCAAAAGCATGATCACGACGCCGTACATCACGCACATGCCCATGGCCTGCGGCCAGGTCATCTCGGGCGCGACCTGGGACGCGATCACTCCGGAGACGGAGAGTCCGGCGGCCAGGGCCAGCGGCACCTTGCCGACGAAGCCCATCAGGAGCGTGGTGGCCGCGGCGGCCAGCGCCGTCGCGGTGACCAGGGCCTGATGGCTCATGGTGTTGCCCGCGGCGTCCTTGCCGGACAGCAGAACGGGGTTGAGCAGGACGATGTACGCCATCGCCATGAAGGTGGTGATTCCGCCGCGCACCTCGCGCGCGACCGTGGATCCTCTCCGGGATATGTGAAAGTACCGGTCGAGCCAAGACCTGCCGGCCGGGACGCGGGAGCCGTGGCCCGCGTCCTCTGCGGTGGTCTTGGGCTCCACTGACGACTGGGTCATGGTGCCTACTCCCAAGGTTCACAGGGGCACCCGCAGAGCTGCGGGATTTGGGATGGTGCGTTGGCTGCACGACCCGGGGGACGGCCCGAGACGAACGACGTCGGAGGTGTGCGAAGGAGGGGGCCCGGGGGACGGCGGTCCCCCGGCCACTTCTTCTCCGCCTCCACCCCGGCCAGGGGTTACGTGCCGGTGAGGTGTTCGGGCCGTACCGGCGTCTTGTTGAGCTCCAGACCCGTCGCGTTCCTGATGGCCGCGAGGACCGCAGGGGTGGACGAGAGGGTCGGGGCCTCGCCGATCCCGCGCACTCCGTACGGAGCGTTGGGGTCGGCCAGTTCGAGGTAGTCGACCGGGATGGTCGGCGTGTCGAGGAGGGTCGGGATCAGGTAGTCCGTGAAGGAAGGGTTCTTCACCTTCGCGGTCTTCGGGTCGACGATGATCTCCTCCATCACCGCCACGCCCAGGCCCTGGGTGGTGCCGCCCTGGATCTGGCCGATGACGGAGAGCGGGTTGATCGCCTTGCCGACGTCCTGCGCGCAGGCCAGCTCGATGACCTTGACCAGGCCCAGCTCCGTGTCGACCTCCACCACCGCGCGGTGCGCGGCGAAGGCGTACTGGACGTGGCCGTTGCCCTGGCCGGTGGCGAGGTCGAAGGGCTGGGTGGGGCGGTGGCGCCACTCCTCCTCGATCTCCACGGCCTCGTCCTCCAGGACGTCCACCAGGGAGGCGAGGGCCTCGCCGCCGTCGGTGACGACCTTGCCGCCCTCCAGGAGGAGTTCGGCGCTCGCCCACGCCGGGTGGTACGAGCCGAACTTGCGCCGGCCGATCTCCAGCACCTTCTCGCGGACGAGGGAGCAGGAGTTCTTGATGGCGCCGCCGGTCATGTACGTCTGGCGGCCCGCGGAGGTCGAACCGGCCGAGCCCACCTGGGTGTCGGCGGGGTGGATGGTGACCTGCTGGACGCCCAGCTCGGTACGGGCGATCTGCGCGTGGATGGTGACGCCGCCCTGGCCGACCTCCGCCGCTGCGGTGTGGACGGTGGCGACGGCCTCGCCGTTGATGACCTCCAGGCGGATCTTGGCGGTCGAGTAGTCGTCGAAGCCCTCGGAGAAGCCGACGTTCTTGATGCCGACCGCGTAGCCGACGCCGCGGACGACGCCCTCGCCGTGCGTGGTGTTGGACAGACCGCCGGGCAGCGCGCGGACGTCGGCGCCCTCGCTGGACTCCCACTGGCGCTCGGGCGGCATCGGGCGGGCCTTGACGCGGCGCAGCAGTTCGGCGACCGGCGCGGGCGAGTCGACCGGCTGGCCGGTCGGCATGATCGTGCCCTGTTCCATGGCGTTCTTCTGCCGGAACTCCACCGGGTCCATGCCGAGCTTCGCGGCCAGCTTGTCCATCTGGGCCTCGTAGGCGAAGCAGGCCTGGACCGCGCCGAAGCCGCGCATGGCGCCGCAGGGCGGGTTGTTGGTGTAGAGGCCGATCGCCTCGATCTCGACGTCGTCGACGACGTACGGGCCGACCGAGAGGGAAGCGGCGTTGCCCACGACCGACGGCGTGGACGACATGTAGGCGCCGCCGTCCAGGACGATCTTGCACTTCATGTGCGTGAGCTTGCCGTCCTTGGTGGCGCCGTGCTCGTAGTGGAGCTTCGCCGGGTGCCGGTGGACGTGGCCGAAGAAGGACTCGTAGCGGTTGTAGACCATCTTCACCGGCTTGCCGGTGCGCAGCGCGAGTACGGAGGCGAGGATCTGCATCGAGATGTCCTCGCGGCCGCCGAACGCGCCGCCGACGCCGGCCATCGTCATCCGCACCTTCTCCTCGGGCAGGCCGAGGCAGGGTGCGATCTGCTTGAGGTCGGAGTGCAGCCACTGGGTGGCCACGTACAGGTCGATGCCGCCGTCCTCGGCGGGCACCGCGAGGCCGGACTCGGGGCCGAGGAAGGCCTGGTCCTGCATGCCGAAGGTGTACTCGCCGGTGACGATGACGTCGGCCCGCTTGGCGGCCTCGGCGGCGTTGCCCCGGATGATCGGCTGGCGGTGCACGATGTTGGGGTGCGTGACGTGGCCGGCGTGGTGGTCGCCGCGGTCCTCGTGGACCAGGATCGCGTCCGGGGCGAGCGCGGAGGCCTCATCGGTGACGAGGGGCAGCTCGCGGTACTCGATCTTGATCTTCGCGGCGGCGCGGCGCGCGGTCTCCGGATGATCGGCGGCCACGAGGGCGACCGGCTCACCGTGGTGGCGGACCTTGCCGTAGGCGAGGACGGGGGTGTCCTGGTACTCCATGCCGTAGTTCTTCGCGGCGGGCAGGTCCTCGTGGGTCAGGACGGCGTGGACGCCGGCCGTCGCGAGGGCCTCGGAGGTGTCGATGGACACGATCTCGGCGTGCGCCACCGTGGAGCGCAGGATCTGGCCCCACAGCATGTCCTCGTGCCACATGTCCGAGGAGTAGGCGAACTCGCCGGTGACCTTCAGGGTGCCGTCGGGGCGGAGCGTGGACTCGCCGATGCCGCCCTTGCTCTTGGCGCCCTGGGTGACCTTCGCGGGGATACCGGTCGTACGGGTGTCGGCCATGGCGTCAGGCTCCCTGGCTCGGAGCGGTCTCGGACTGGCGCGCGGCGGCGAGGCGTACCGCGTCCATGATCTTCTCGTAGCCCGTGCAGCGGCACAGGTTGCCCGAGAGCGCCTCGCGGATGTCCGCGTCGGACGGGCTCGGGTTGCGCTCCAGCATCTCGTCGGCGGCGACGAGCAGACCGGGGGTGCAGAAACCGCACTGGACGGCGCCGGCGTCGATGAACGCCTGCTGGATCGGCGACAGTTCGCCGCCCTCACCCGTCTGCGAGTCCAGCGGCTTGGCCTGCCACTGCTGGGCGTCCTGGAGCGACGTACCACCGGGGGTGCCGCACGCGCCGGTGCCGCAACCGCCGTGCTCGGCGCGCTGCTTGGCGTAGTCGGCGAGGCCCTCGACGGTGACGACGTCGCGTCCCTCGGCCTGTCCGGCGGCGACCAGACACGCGCACACCGGCACGCCGTCGAGCCGGACGGTGCAAGAACCGCACTCGCCCTGCTCGCAGGCGTTCTTGGAGCCGGGCAGACCCATGCGCTCGCGCAGCACGTACAGCAGGGACTCGCCCTCCCATACGTCGTCGGCTTCCTGCGGACGGCCGTTGACCGTGAAGTTGACACGCATTACGCGACTCCCTCCGTGCTGCCGCGGCTCGTGCCGCGGTACGACTCCCAGGTCCAGCCCAGCGTGCGGCGGGCCATGATCCCGACGGCGTGGCGGCGGTAGTTCGCCGTGCCGCGCACGTCGTCGATCGGGTTGGCGGCTCCGGAGGCGAGCTCCGCGAACTGCTTGGCGATCGAGGGGGTGATGATCTTCTTGCTCTCCCAGAAGCCGCCCTCTTCGAGAGCCGCGTTCAGGAATTCCTCCGCGGCCTTCGCGCGGATCGGGGTCGGCGCCGCGGAGCCGATGCCGGTCCGCACGGTCCGGGTCTCGGGGTGCAGCGCGATGCCGAACGCGCACACGGCGATGACCATGGCGTTGCGCGTGCCGACCTTGGAGTACTGCTGCGGCCCGTCGGCCTTCTTGATGTGGACGGCCCTGATCAGCTCGTCCTCGGCGAGGGCGTTGCGCTTCACGCCGGTGTAGAAGTCGTCGATCGGGATCAGGCGCGAGCCGCGCACCGACTCCACCTCGACCTCGCAGCCGGCGGCGAGCAGGGCCGGGTGGGCGTCCCCGGCCGGGGACGCGGTGCCGAGGTTGCCGCCGACGCCGCCGCGGTTGCGGATCTGCGGCGAGGCGACCGTGTGCGAGGCGAGGGCCAGACCGGGCAGCTCGGTGCGCAGCTCCTCCATGATCTGGGTGTACGGGACGGAGGCGCCGAGCCGGACCGTCTCCTCGCCCGTCTCCCACTCGCGCAGCTCGGCGATGCGGTTGAGGTCAAGCAGGTACTCGGGACGACGGTGATCGAAGTTGATCTCGACCATCACGTCGGTGCCACCCGCAATCGGCACAGCCGTGGGGTGCTCGGCCTTGGCGGCGAGCGCCTCCTCCCAGCTGGCGGGGCGAAGGAAGTCCATGAGGCTCTCTTCTTCGTGTCGAGGGTCGTTCGCTGCGAGGGGACCCGGAAGTTCCGTATCGGAGATTCCGTATCGGGGATTCCGTATCGGCCACTCGGGCCGTTCGCCCCTCGACTGCTCGTTCATCTGCTGTTAACGCGGAGTGGGGCAAGTACACCGCTCGCTCCTCCCGTGGGGTCAGTCACCGAAACCATGAAGGAGTTGGCTGGCCACGCCGCGCGTCTTGTAGATTCGTATGAAGAACGGGCCTCAGTAACCTCGCGGAATCCCCCGGGAAACCGCGGACCCCCGGCGGCACACGGCCCCGGGCCTGACGAGCCCACCTGCTTGTAGACCACATTCGAGACAGATCGGCGGCGACGACACCATGCGGCTGCGCGCACTCCTGGACACCGACGCGCTGGGCCTGCGGCTGCTCGGCGGCGAGGACGAGCTGGACCGCACCGTGCGCGGTGTGATGACCACGGACCTGCGGGACCCGAGCCGCTATCTGGCGGGCGGCGAACTGGTCCTGACCGGCCTCGCCTGGCGCCGCGACGCCTCCGACACCGAGCCGTTCGTCCGCATCCTCGCGAGCGCGGGGGTGGCGGCGCTCGCCGCGGGCGAGGCCGAGCTGGGCGCCATCCCCGCCGACATCGTCGAGGCCTGCGCCCGCCACCGCCTGCCGCTCTTCGCGGTCAACGAGTCCGTGGCCTTCGCGACCATCACCGAACACGTCGTGCGCCAGGTCTCCGGCGAGCGCGCGGGCGACCTCGCGGCCGTGGTGGACCGGCACCGCCGCCTGATGACCTCGGGCCCGGCGGGCGGCGGCCCCGACGTCGTCCTCGACCTGCTCGGCACCGACCTGGACCTGCGGGCCTGGGTCCTCTCGCCCGCCGGGCGCACCATCGCCGGGTCCGGCGCGGCGGGCACGGCCCTGCCCGGCGCCGTCTGCGCGCGGCTGGCCGGGGAGCACCTGGCCGCCGCCCGCACCGGGCGGCGCGGGCCGCACCGCGTGGCGGTGGAGGGCGTGACGTACTCGCTGTTCCCCGTCCGGACCAGTGGGCGAGGCGCGGGCGGCGCCTCGCGCGACGTGCGCGAGACGGTGCTCTCCGACTGGGTCCTCGCGGTCGAGGCCGACGCGGGCGACTGGCCCGAGGAGCGGCTCGACCTGCTCCAGGGCGTGACGCAGCTGATCGCGGTGGAGCGGGACCGGCGGGACGCCGCCCGCACGGTGCGCCGCCGCCTCGCCCAGGAGGTCCTGGAGCTGGTGCAGACCGGCGCCGCCCCGGCGGAGATCGCCGCGCGGCTGCGCGTCGCCGCGCCCGTGCTGCTGCCCGGGCTCGGCACGGCCCCGCACTGGCAGGTCGTGGTGGCCCGCGTCGAGTGGGAGGGCGGTGCCATCGAGGGCGGGCCGGTGGCCCAGGCCCTCCTGGAGGAGATCCTCGTCGACCCCGTCGCCGCGGGGCCCGAGCCGTCCGACCGTATCGCGGTCGCGCACACCGGCGACGAGGCCATCGCGCTGGTGCCGCTCCCCGCGGTCTCCACCGAGCACGACGGCCCCGAGACGGGGCTGCTCGCCGACGCCCTCCTGGAGTCGGTCCGCGAGCCGCTGTCGGCGGGCCTGGACGGCGACGGCCGCCTCACGTTCGGCGTCAGCGCCTCCGTCCACTCGGCGGAAGGGCTGCGCGGCGCCCTGGAGGAGGCGCGGCACGCCCGCCGTGTCGCCGCCGCCCGCCCCGGCCGGGTCTGCGCGGCCGGGCATCAGGAGCTGGCCTCGCATGTGCTGCTGCTCCCCTTCGTCCCCGACGACGTGCGCCGGGCGTTCACGGCACGGCTTCTGGACCCGCTGCGGGAGTACGACCAGCGGCACCGGGCCGAGCTGATCCCCACCCTGGAGGCGTTCCTCGACTGCGACGGGTCGTGGACGCGGTGCGCGGCGCGGCTGCACCTGCATGTCAACACGCTGCGCTACCGGGTGGGCCGTATCGAGCAGTTGACGAGCCGCGACCTCTCGCGGCTCGAGGACAAGCTCGATTTCTTCCTCGCCCTGCGGATGAGCTGAGGAAATCGGTCCGGGGCGCCCGGAAGGCCGTGGCGCCCCGGAGTCTCTCCCCCTGCCCGCCCTTTGTGAATTCTTTCACCCGGCCTCTTGGCCGGACCCCGCCATCCATGCTGAGATTCGCCCACGGCTCAACGGCTCGGACGCGACACCTCCGGCTCAACAGCTCTGACTCAACAGCTCAATGGCGTGCTCGGGGAGGGCAACGTGGCGCATACCGCCATGTCTGGTACCGGAACGATTGCAGGGAACGATCCACTCCAGACCGCGGTATGGCGGCTGCGCTCGCGCGGCTGCTGGACCGACGCGGCCGCGCTGCTGGCCCCGCGGACCGGGGCGGCTCCGGCGCTCCAGCGGGCCGCCCTCCTGGTCGAGCGCTGCCTGTTCACCGGGGACGGCTGGGGCGAGGCCGAGGACGGACTGCGGACCGCGGAGGCGCTGGCCGAGGACGACGGCGACCGCGGCGCGGCGGCCTGTGAGCGCGGTCAACTCGCCTACGCTTCTACGGTGTTGGGGGTACGCGACCGGGCCGACGAGGCGCGTACGGCGCTCGGCAGAGCGGCCGCGCTGCTCGCCCCGAACGCGGCGGGGCGGCCGCTGCTCGACTTCCGCCGGGGGCTGATCGCCGAGCACATCGCGGACGCGCCGCAGGCCGCGAAGGCCGCGTACCGCAGGGCGCATGCCGGGGCCACGGCGCACGACGACTGGCTGCTGCTCTCGTTCACCTGGCGGCACCTGGCCGGACTCGCCCTGCGGGACGGGGAGTTGGCGGAGGCGCGGCACGGCTTCGCCGAATCCCTGCGGATCAGGGAGGAGTTGGGGTACCTGGTGGGGACGGCGCCGGCGCTGGCGGCGCTCGCGGAGGCGGAGCCGGAGCCGGAGGCCACGCGGTTGCGGGCCGAGGCCACGCGGTTGTTCCGGCTGCTCGGTGGGGTGCCCGCCTGGCTCTCCCACCACCTCACGCCTCCGGCACCGGCGGTGTGACGACGCGTCCGGGGGTGCTGCCGGCTCGGCTTGGCGGTGCCTCCCCGCAGACCTCTCCCACCCACCCGCCCACAGAGGACAGCTTCGAGAGTGCCGTGCGGGCACGGCCTTGAAGCTGCAAAGCCACCCCGCACGGGCGGGTGGGTGGGAGAGGCCCTTGCGGGAAGCTGACGTGACCGCACAGCATCACCCGGCCCCCCTACGCCCCCGCGAAATGCTCCCCCACCAACCCCGGAACCACCGCGAGATCCTGCGCGACCAACGCCTCCAGCAACGCCACATGCTGCGCCGCGTCCGCCACCAGCCCCGCCCGCCGCCCCGCCGCGGAGCCCCCGCCCCGCGGCCACTGCGACCGCCGGTGCAGATCCTCCGCGACCTGGACCAGCTGCCGGTTGCCGGAGAGGGAGAGCACCGCGCCGTGGAAGGCGCGGTCGGCCTCGGCGTAGCGCGCGAGGTTCCCGCGGGCCGCCGCCGCCACGGTCGCCTCCGCGAGCGGCAGCAGCCCGGCCCAGCGCGCCGCGGGCACCGTACGGGCGAGCCGCAGCATCACCGGCACCTCGATCAGCGCCCGCACCTCCGCCAGCTCCGCCAGCTCCCGGGCGCCGCGCTCGACGACCCGGAACCCGCGGTTGGGCACGACCTCCACCGCGCCCTCGGACGCCAGCTGCTGCATCGCCTCGCGCACCGGCGTCGCGGAGACCCCGAAGCGCTCACCGAGCACCGGCGCCGAGTACACCTCGCCGGGCGTGAGCTCACCGTCCACCAGCGCGCTCCGCAGGGCGTCGAGGATCTGCCCCCGTACGGAGTTGCGTCGTATGACTCCCGCCCCGGCCCCGGCCTGCTCCACGACGTCCACCCGCGTCCACCCGCGTCCACTCGCCCGACCCGGAGCCCCGCCCCGATGGTCTGCACTTGAAAGGTACGAGAGGCACCATAGGCGGACAGGACCGCGGTTGAAACCTCGATCACGTCGGGTAAGGTAAGGCTAACCTGCAATCGATCGTGATTCGGTGGTCCCCCGCATGTCCGTTCCCACCTTGGCCGCGCCCGCCCGGAGCGCCTCCAGCGCCGTAGCGGACTCCTATGCCCGCCTCACCGAGGTGTTCCCAGGACTGCGCGTCATCGAGCTCGGTCCCGAGGAGCAGGCCCCCCAGGGCGGCGGCTGGGTCACCGCCGCCCGGCTCGCGGAGGGCGGGGCCGACCTCGACGCGTTTCTCGCGTGGGACAGCGCGCAGGTCCTGAAGGACTACGGCACGCGGGCCCGGCCGGACGTGGTCGCCGGCTTCGGCCTGCACCGGTACGCCTGGCCCGCGACGCTGCTGATCACGGTCCCGTGGTTCCTGCACCGCCGCGTCCCGCGCTTCCCGGTGGCGGACGTCTCCTTCCACCGCGCCCTCGGCCGGATGGCCGTGCGCGCGGACGGCTTCGCCTGCCTGCCGGACGACCCGGCCGCCGCGCTGCCCGGCGCCCGCGTCGTACCGGACGAGGAGGCGCTGCGCGCGGAGGTACGGGCGGCCGTCGCCGCACACATGGGTCCGCTCCTGGACGGCTTCGGCCCGCGGATGCGGCGCCGCTCCCGCGCCCTGTGGAGCGTCGCCACCGACGAGATCGTCGAGGGGCTGTGGTACATCGCGCACCTCCTCGGCGACGAGCGCCGCGCGATGACGGAGCTGGAACTGCTGCTGCCCGGCGCCACGAAGCCGTACGTGGGCACGGCCGGTTTCCGCGAGCTGACGGGCCCGGACGGCCAGACGCTGCCGACCCGGGACCGGGCGAGCTGCTGCATGTTCTACACGCTGCGCCCCGAGGACGCCTGCGTCACCTGCCCGCGTACCTGCGACGCCGAGCGCGTCGCGCGGCTGAGCGCGGCCGCCACGGCTGGCTGAATCCTCCTAAGAAGTCGAACTCAACGACCGTCTTCCGGAAGCCAGTTCGAGAAAAACCGGATTCTGTTCCCTCTCTCGCGCCCCCTTGGCGTTCTCTTGCCCCGAAACCCCCTTGAGGGCTGCTCCGTTCGGGTCACTATGGCGCCCGAAACGCCCTACCGCGATGCAAGGGACCCCCGATGAGACTGACCGACATATCGCTGGACTGGCTGCTCCCCGGCGGCGTCCTGCTCCTGGGCATGCTGGTGGCGGTTGCGGTGCTCGCGCGTGGCAGGCGAGGCCACGACAAGGCGGCGAAGACGGGCGCGGGCGACGACTCGTGGGAGCGCAGCGAGGAGCGCCGCAGGCGCAAGGAAGCCATCTACGGCACCGCGTCATACGTCCTGTTGTTCTGTTGTGCGGCGGTCGCCGCCGCCCTCTCCTTCCACGGCCTGGTCGGCTTCGGCCGGCAGAACCTCAGCCTCTCCGGCGGCTGGGAGTACCTCGTGCCGTTCGGCCTCGACGGCGCCGCGATGTTCTGTTCCGTCCTCGCCGTCCGCGAGGCCAGTCACGGTGACGCGGCGCTCGGCTCGCGTCTGCTCGTATGGACGTTCGCCGGAGCCGCGGCCTGGTTCAACTGGGTGCACGCGCCCCGCGGCCTCGGCCACGCCGGTGCCCCGCAGTTCTTCGCCGGGATGTCGCTGTCGGCGGCGGTGCTCTTCGACCGCGCGCTGAAGCAGACCCGCCGGGCGGCGCTGCGCGAACAGGGGCTGGTGCCGCGTCCGCTGCCGCAGATCCGTATCGTGCGCTGGCTGCGCGCTCCCCGTGAGACGTTCGGCGCCTGGTCGCTGATGCTTCTCGAAGGCGTACGCACTCTTGAGGAGGCCGTGGAAGAGGTGCGGGAGGACCGCCGCGAGAAGGAGCGCACGCGGACGCGCAGGCGCGATCAGGAGAAGCTGGACCGCGCCCGGCTCAAGGCGATCAGCCGCGGCCACCGGGGGTACGCCCGCGGCGGCCGTCAGGTGGAGGTGCAGGCCGTCGCCCCGGCCGCCGGGTCCGCGCAGGTCGGCGCGGACCCTGCCATAGCGGCGCAGGAACCGTCACCGGTGCGCACCCGGCCCTCGCTCCAGGCCGTCAAGGCCGACTCCGAGGCTGCCGCCCCCGGCACTCCCGTCGCCCCCGTCACCGTAGATCTCACCGCGGAGGACGACACCCAGGCCCTGCCCCGGCTCGACTCGCTGGAGCGGAAGCTGAAGGACCTTGAACAGCAGTTCGGCTGAGGCGAAGGCGACGACGCCGAGGCGCCCCGGCGGGGCCGGTCCAGCTCACGCCGTGCCGCCGCCGTTCAGTTCGAACCACACCACCTTCCCCACGCCGTGCGCGCGCACGCCCCACGCGTCGGCGAGGGACTGCACGAGGATGAGGCCCCGGCCGTTCGTACCGCTGTCGGCGTCCGGTACGCGCGGCTCCGGGCGGCGTCCCACGAAGTCCCGCACCTCGACGCAGAGGCCGCGCCGGCTCAGGGTCGCGGTGATGACCGCGTCGTGATCGGTGTGCACCAGTGCGTTGGTGACCAGTTCGCTGGTGAGCAGCTCGGCTATGTCGGCCCGGGCCGGTTTCCCCCAGCGCCGGAGGAACTCCCGCAGGGCGCCCCTGACCTCGGACACCGCTGCCAGGTCGGCCCTCCCCAGTCTGCGCCTGAGCTGGACCCGGTCCGGTCCCGCCTGCGCGCCGTCGATGAACTCGTCCCGTACGTTCGGCGAGGAGGTCCCGATTCCACCGGAGCCTCCCCCGCGTGACTGCCTCGTCATGACCCCCGCCCACAAAGCGATGACCTGCCTCCTTGCTCGAACAACCTCACGGAATGCATGCCCCGGCGCACAGGCGGCACTCCTGCTCGGCCCATCAAACAGTGGCGCGGGTGCACCGGAGCCGCGCGGGGAAGTGAAGCGGTGGACCCCCGCCACCGAGCGTTCCGAGGAGCCCGAGTGCACGACGACAGACTGCTGGTGGAAGGCCGCCTGGAGCGGGCGCTGCGCCAGTTCATCCGCCCCGCCCAGTACCCGCACCGGGTGCCGCTCGCCCTCTCCGTCTGGCACGTGCCGGGCGGCGGGGCCTCCCCTGCTGGAGCGGAGCCGGGGGTTTGGGGAACCGTCCCCGTCGCGGCCGCGCTGGAGGCGGCGTACGAACCCTTCGAGGCCGGCACGGAATGGGGAAGTCCCTGGTCGACCAGCTGGTTCCGGCTCCGGGGGCACGTGCCCGAGGAGTGGCGCGGGCGCCGCGTCGAGGTGGTCGTCGACCCCGGTTTCACGGGCGATGGGCCCGGGTTCCAGGCGGAGGGCCTGGTGTACGACGCTTCGGGCGTGCCGCTGAAGGGCGTTCACCCGCGCAACCGGCATATTCCCGTGGCCTCGCCCGCCCGGGGCGGTGAGCCGGTGCACCTCCTCCTGGAGGCGGCGGCCAACCCCGCTGTTCTGCACGACTTTCTGCCGACCCCCCTGGGCGACGTACTGACCGCGGGGACTGGTCCGATCTACCGATTCGCGTCTGCCGATCTCGCCGTACTCGACGAGGACGTATGGCGGTTGACGCTGGACATCGAGGTCCTGTCCGAGCTGATGGCCGAACTGGACGCCGACCGTCCGCGGCGGCACGAGATCCTCCGCGCCCTGGAGGACATGCTCGACGCGCTCGATCTGCACGACGTGCCGGGCACGGCGGCCGCGGGGCGCGCGGCGCTCGCCGACGTCCTCGCGAAGCCCGCCCACGCGAGCGCGCACCGCGTGTCGGCGGCCGGTCACGCCCACATCGACTCGGCGTGGCTGTGGCCCCTGCGCGAGACGGTGCGCAAGGCCTCGCGGACCTTCGCCAACGTGACGGCGCTGGCGAAGGAGTACCCGGAGCTGGTCTTCGCCTGTTCGCAGGCCCAGCAGTACGCGTGGGTGAAGGAGCACCAGCCGCTGATCTGGGAGCGCATCAAGCAGGCGGTCGGGGACGGCACCTGGGCGCCGGTGGGCTCGATGTGGGTCGAGTCGGACGCCAACATGCCCGGCGGCGAGGCGCTCGCCCGGCAGATCACGCACGGCATGCGGTTCTTCCGGGAGGAGCTGGGCGTCGAGACGGAGGAGATCTGGCTGCCGGACTCCTTCGGATACACCGCCGCCTTCCCGCAGTTGGCGCGGCTCGCGGGCGTCCGGTGGTTCCTGACCCAGAAGCTGAGCTGGAACCAGTCCAACAAGATGCCGCACCACACCTTCTGGTGGGAGGGCATCGACGGCACCCGGGTCTTCACCCACTTCCCGCCCGTGGACACCTACAACTCGCAGTTCCACGGCGCCGAACTCGCCCACGCGGAGCGGAACTTCGCCGACAAGGGCCGCGCCTCCCGCTCCCTGGTGCCGTTCGGCTGGGGCGACGGCGGGGGCGGGCCCACCCGGGAGATGATGGAGCGGGCGCGGCGGCTGCGCTCCCTGGAGGGCTCGCCGCGCGTCGAGATCGAGAAGC
Organism: Streptomyces huasconensis; assembly: GCF_021028635.1. Classification (NCBI taxonomy): domain Bacteria; kingdom Bacillati; phylum Actinomycetota; class Actinomycetes; order Kitasatosporales; family Streptomycetaceae; genus Streptomyces; species Streptomyces huasconensis. The sequence continues at coordinate 6,700,460 of NZ_CP086119.1, read as the reverse complement.
CGTCGGCGTTCTTCGCGGCGGCCGAGGAGGAGTACGGCGCCAAGGCCCCGGTCTGGTCGGGCGAGCTGTACCTGGAGCTGCACCGCGCGACGTACACCACCCAGGCGGCGACCAAACGCGGCAACCGGCGCAGCGAACACGCCCTGCGCGAGGCGGAGTTGTGGTGCACGGCGGCAGCGGTGCGCGACGCCGCGTACGTCTATCCGTACGAGGCCCTGGACCGGCTGTGGAAGACCGTGCTGCTGCACCAGTTCCACGACATCCTGCCGGGGTCGTCGATCGCGTGGGTGCACCGGGAGGCGCGGGAGACCTACGGGCGGGTGCTGGCCGAGCTGGACGGGATCACCGCGTCCGCCGTGCGCTCCCTCGGCGCGGGCGGGCCCGCCGTGCTGAACGCCTCGCCGTACGCCCGCGACGAGGTGGTGGACCCGGGCGACGGCACGCTGGTGCGCGTCGCGGTTCCCGCGCTCGGCACGGGGAGCCTGGAGGGCGCGGGGGCGGCGGGGCCGGGCGCGGTCGCGCACACGACCGGTGACGCGATCCTCCTGACCAATGAGCACCTGAGCGTGGCCGTCGACGCCGCCGGGCTGCTGACCTCCGTACGCGACCTGGCGGCGGACCGCGAGGTCCTCGCGGCGCCCGGCAACCTCCTCCAGCTGCACCCCGACCATCCCACGCACTACGACGCCTGGGACCTCGACCGGCACTACCGGAACCGGCACACCGACCTCACGGACGCGGAGTCCGTGGAGCTGGTCGAGGACGGGCCCCTGCGGGTGGCGGTGCGGGTGGTGCGCTCCTTCGGGGCGGCGTCGCGGATCGTCCAGGAGATCCGGCTCGCGGCGGGCAGCCGGCGCGTCGACGTCGTCACGGACGTCGAGTGGCGGGAGTCGGAGAAGGTGCTGAAGGCCGCGTTCCCACTGGACGTGCACGCCGAACGGTCGGCGGCCGAGATCCAGTTCGGCCATGTGCACCGGCCCACGCACGCCAACACCGCCTGGGACGCGGCGCGTTACGAGATCTGCGCGCACCGCTGGCTGCGGGTCGCCGAGGAGGGGTACGGCATCGCGCTGCTCAACGACTCCACGTACGGCCACGACGTGACGCGCGCGGAGCACGGCGGCACGCTCGGCACCACCGTGCGGCTGACGCTGCTGCGGGCCCCGCACAGCCCGGACCCGGAGACCGACCAGGGCACACACCACTTCACCTACGCGCTGCTGCCCGGCGCGAGTACGGGTGACGCGGTGGCGGAGGGGCTCGCGCTCAACCTGCCGCTCCGGGTGGCCGACGCGCCCGTCCTCGCGCCGCTGGTGAGCGTCGACCACCCGGCCGTCACCGTCGAGTCGGTGAAGCTCGCCGACGACCGCAGCGGCGATGTGATCGTACGGCTCTACGAGTCGCGCGGCGGGCGGGCGGCGGCGACGCTCGGCACGTCGTTCCCGGTGGCGCGGGCGGAGGTGACCGACCTCCTGGAACGGCCGCTGCGGGAGGCCGACACGGGCGAGACGGGGCTCGTGCTGGCGCTGCGGCCGTTCCAGATCGTCACGCTGCGGCTGCGGCCCGCCTGACCGGGGCGGGCAGGTGCCGGGGCCGACGCTCTTACGGCCTCGGCACGTTCCGCAGGTTGGAGCGGGCCATCTGGAGCATGCGGCCCACTCCCCCGTCCAGCACGATCTTGCTGGCGGAGAGCGCGAAGCCCGTCACCATGTCCGAGCTGATCTTGGGCGGCATGGAGAGGGCGTTCGGGTCGGTGACGATGTCGACGAGGGCCGGGCCCTTGTGCGCGAAGGCGTCCTTGAGGGCGCCCGCGAGCTGCTTGGGCTTCTCCACGCGGACGCCGTAGGCCCCGGCGGCGCGGGCGACGGCGGCGAAGTCGGGGTTGTGGTTGGCCGTGCCGTAGTTGGGCAGCCCGGCGACCATCATCTCCAGCTCCACCATGCCGAGGGAGGAGTTGTTGAAGAGGACGACCTTCACCGGCAGGTCGTGCTGGACGAGGGTGAGGAAGTCACCCATCAGCATGGAGAAACCGCCGTCGCCCGACATCGAGACGACCTGGCGCTTGCGGTCGGTGAACTGCGCGCCGATCGCCTGCGGCAGGGCGTTCGCCATCGAGCCGTGGCTGAACGAGCCGATGATGCGGCGCCTGCCGTTGGGGGTGAGATAGCGGGCCGCCCAGACGTTGCACATACCGGTGTCCACGGTGAACACCGCGTCGTCCGCGGCGACTTCGTCCAGGACCGAGGCGACGTACTCGGGGTGGATCGGGACGTGCTTGTCGACCTTGCGGGTGTACGCCTTGACGACCCCTTCGAGGGCGTCCGCGTGCTTCTTCAGCATCTTGTCGAGGAACTTGCGGTTCGACTTGGGCGAGACGCGCGGCGTCAGACAGCGCAGCGTCTCGCGGACGTCGCCCCACACGGCGAGGTCCAGCTTCGAGCGGCGGCCGAGGCGCTCGGGGCGCACGTCGACCTGGGCGATCTTGACGTCGTCGGGCAGGAAGGCGTTGTACGGGAAGTCCGTGCCGAGCAGGATCAGCAGGTCGCACTCGTGGGTGGCCTCGTACGCGGCGCCGTAGCCGAGCAGGCCGCTCATGCCGACGTCGAACGGGTTGTCGTACTGGATGAACTCCTTGCCCCGCAGCGCGTGACCGACCGGGGACTTGATCTTCTCGGCGAACTCCATCACCTCGGCGTGCGCGCCCGCCGTGCCGCTGCCGCAGAAGAGGGTGACCTTGCCGGCCTCGTCGATCATCCGGGCGAGCTGCTCGATCTCGGCGTCGCCGGGGCGCACGGTGGGCCGCGACGTCACCAGGGCGGTCTCGGCGGCCTTCTCCGGGGCGGGCTCGGAGGCGAGGTCGCCGGGCAGCGACACGACGCTGACGCCGGACTGGCCGACGGCGTGCTGGATGGCGGTCTGGAGCAGCCGGGGCATCTGCTTCGGGCTGGAGATCAGCTCGCAGTAGTGGCTGCACTCCTGGAAGAGCCGGTCGGGGTGGGTCTCCTGGAAGAAGCCGAGGCCGATCTCGCTGGAGGGGATCTGCGAGGCGAGGGCGAGCACGGGGGCCATGGAGCGGTGCGCGTCGTACAGGCCGTTGATGAGGTGGAGGTTGCCGGGGCCGCAGGAGCCCGCGCAGGCCGCGAGCTTCCCGGTGATCTGCGCCTCGGCGCCGGCCGCGAAGGCGGCGGTCTCCTCGTGCCGCACCTGGACCCAGTCGATGCCCTTCGTACGACGAATGGCGTCCACGACCGGGTTGAGACTGTCGCCGACGACTCCGTACAGGCGCTCGACGCCCGCGCGGACGAGGATGTCGACGAACTGCTCGGCGACGTTCTGCTTGGCCATGCTGCACGCACCTCTTCATCCTTGGAACTCTCGGACCCGGTACTCGCTGTGATCGCGTTCAAACACCCTCGGGTCCATGAATTCACAGGTGCGGCGGTCATGCCTCCCAGACGGCGGCGGCCGTGCGGTCATCCGCGTAGCCCTTCACCCGGACCTGGATGTCGGCGAGGAAGGCCGCGAGGCCCGGGGCGGGGCCCTTGAGCCACCTGTCCGTGAGGTGCTCGGCCAGCGCGGGCTCGCCGCGCAGCGGGTCGGCCAGGCCGCCGCTGCAGAGCAGGAGCGTGTCCCCCGGCCGGGCGACCGAGGCCCGGAAGCGGAACGGGTCGCGGGGCGGCTCGGGCGCCGGTTCGTAGGGGCTCGGGGGTGTGGTGATGCCGAGGTCCATGGTGAGGTGGTCGCCCTCGGGCGTCCGGGGAGGCGGGGAGCCGAAGCCGACCACGGCGTCGCCGGTGGCCTCGGCGACGCGGGGCTCGATGTCCTGCCAGGCCCCGTCGCGCAGCCGGAAGAGGCCGCCCGTGCCGACGCCGAAGAAGACGCGGGTACGGCACCGAGGGTCGGCGGGCAGGAGGAGGCAGCGCAGCGAGGCGGCGTACTCGTCCGGGGCCAGGCCGAGGTCGGTGGCGCGCGCCCGCAGCTTGCCGAGGGTGCGGTCGGTGAGGCGGTGCAGGCCCGACTTGAGGTCGCCGCGCCGGGCGGCCCTGATGTCCTCGGCGAGCCGCTGGTGGCTGCGGCCCACGGCCCGGCCGATCCACGCGCAGGCATCGGCGGCCGCGCGGTGGGCGCCCGGGGCGGCGCGGGCGCCGGTGGCCATGGCGACCAGCACCAGCGCGTCCTCGCCGTCGCCGAAGCGGGCGGTCAGCAGGGAGTCGCGGCGCGGCTCGCCGCGGAACCGCGCGGAGTCGCCGCGCACGGAGGCCGCACGCAGGGTGGACGTTCCGTACCGGGCCCCGTCGAGCACGGTGTCGGCGATGAGGTCGCCGAGGTCGTCCGGGTCGGCGGCGGGCAGGGCGGTGGGCTCGGCCTCGTAGGTGGGCGGCCCGTCACCGACGTGGTCCGGCCCGGCGGGGCCAGGCCTCGGCACGGGAACCCGCCCCGCTCCGGGCACCCCCGGCGCTTCCTCCCCCGCCCCGGCCCCGAAGGTGACCGGCCCCCTGGGCCCCGTGAGCGGCTCCCAGGGGGCGCGGCGGGCGGCGGGGACGGAGGGGGCGGGGGCGCGGGGGGACGGTTTGGGTGGGGCGGGTGAAGCGGAGGGACTTGGTGGGATGGACGGGTCTGGCGAGCCGGGTGGCGCGGCTGAGGTGGGAGCGGCCGGTGGGGGCGACGGGGCGGGCGTGTTCGCCGGGGGTGGCGGCGCGTCGGCCGGGGCGCGTTCTGGGCGGGGCGGCGCCTTTCGAGGGTCTGGGGTGAACTCGGGGGCCGGGGGCGGGTGTTCGGGGCGGAGGGGCGGGCGTTCCTCGCTCACCGCGTCCGCCGCCGAGGCGAATCTGTCGTCGAGGGTGTCCGGTGCGGGTGCCGGGCCCGTGTCCTGTGTGGCGTCGTCGTACAGCTGCCCCCACCAGTCGTCGTCGCGGCCGGTGCGCCTCTCCCCCTGCTGGCTCATGCCCCTATTTTCCACCGCGGGGGCCGTACGAAAACGGGGCATCCGGAGATTTCGGCGGTCATGGCGACGAAAGGGGCCGCCGGGCGGGCCCACCCCCCACAGGAGGACCGCCCGGCGGCGTCTGTGTGGCCGGCGCGTGTTCGTAGGCGCGGGCCACGGTCTGAGTTCGGAGTCGCCGTGAGCGTCCGTCAGGCGCGCCTTCAGCGGCACCTGTTCGCCGGACGCGCCCGCGTGGTCCACGGTCGCGCTCCACCTGCCGGCGTGCTCGGCGGTCGTCGCCGCCTTCCCTGTGTCGCCCTCGTCGTAGGAGGTACGACAACGTCACCTCGGTGAGTGCACCCGGCCTGTAGCCCGCGTGCCCCGTGGCGCCGAGTTCAATCCGCCGCGCGGCGTCACCTTGTCATCGGGGAGGGCGGTACGGGAATGATGTCCGGGGCGGGTTCGCGCCGTGGCTGTTTCCCGCCACGGCGCCGTCGGGGCGGAGCTTCACGCACCGTCGCAACGGAGCTTCGAGGAGGGCGTCGCCGCATGCTGGCAGCGATAGGTCTGGACGAGACGCACGAGGCCGCTTACCGGGCGCTGGTGTCGGTGGGCGCCGCCGACGTCTCCGATCTCGCCCGCAGGCTCACGCTCGGCGAGCCCGAGACCGTACGGACGCTGCGCCGCCTGGAGCGGCACGGCCTGGCCGCGCGGGCCTCCGGCAGGGCGGGCCGCTGGGTGGCCGCGCCGCCCGGCGTGGCGCTCGGCGCGCTGCTCACCCGGCAGCGGCACGAGCTGGAGAAGGCGGAGCTGGCGGCGGCCCTGCTCGCCGAGGAGTACCGCGCGCGGGCCGCCGAGCCCGCCGTCCACGACCTGGTCGAGGTGGTCACCGGGGCGGCCGCGGTCTCGCAGCGCTTCCGCCAGTTGCAGTTGGGTGCGCGCGGTGAGGTGTGCGCGCTGGTGACCGGCAGCCCCGTCGCGGTCACCGGCATGGCGATCAGCGCCGGGGAGCAGGCCGCGGGCCGTGGCGTCCGCTGCCGCGTGGTGGTCGAGCGCGCCGTCCTCGACCTGCCCGGCGGCCTGGGGGAGCTGACGGCGGCGATCGGCCGCGGCGAACAAGCGCGGGTCGTCGACCGCGTCCCGGCCAAGCTGGTCATCGCCGACGGTTCGCTCGCCATGGTGCCGCTCACCTCGCGGACCGCCGAGCCCACCGCCCTCGTCGTGCACGCCAGCGGGCTGCTCGCCTCGCTGACGGGGCTCTTCGAGGCGGTCTGGCGGGAGGCGCTGCCGCTGCGCCTCGGGGCGGACGGCGGCACGGTTCGCGAGGACGCCCCCGAGGGTCCGGACGGCACGGATCTGGAGATCCTCTCGCTGCTCCTCGCGGGGCTGACCGACGCGAGCGCCGCCAAACAGCTCGACCTCGGGCTGCGCACGGTGCAGCGCCGGGTGAAGCGGCTGATGGAGCTGGCCGGCGTGACGACGCGGCTCCAACTGGGCTGGCACGCGTATGAGCGGGGCTGGGTGGCGCGCCGCCCGCGTACCTCCCAGGGCTGATCTGACCTGCGCCTTCGCCGGATCTGCTGCACCCTGGGCAGATGGGAGCGTGGGAACTCCTGCTGGTCGGCGTCGTCATGATGCTCGGCCTGTGCGGAGTGCTGGTGCCCGGAGTGCCGGGGCCGTGGCTGGTGTGGGCCGCCGTCCTGTGGTGGGCGCTGCACGATCCGAACGGCCTCGCCTGGGGCCTCCTCGTCGGCGCGTCCGTCGTCCTGCTCGCCGCCCAGGCCGTGCGCTGGCAGCTGCCGCCCCGCAGGCTGCGGCAGAGCGGCGCCACGCGGCGGATGGCCGTCTTCGCGGGCGCCGGGGCGCTGCTGGGCTTCTGCGTGGTGCCGGTGATCGGCGCGATCCCGGGCTTCGTCGGCGGGATCTACACCGGGGAGCGGCTGCGGCTCGGCGGCCACGGCGAGGCGGTGGCGGCGACGCGGACGGCGATGCGGATGGGCGGGACCAGCGTGCTGACGGAGCTGTTCGCGTGTCTGCTGATCCTGGGGGCGTGGCTCGGGGCGGTCTTCTGGGGCTGAGGGGCTGCCCTCGGGAAGGGCGGCGTGCGAGGCTCGCCGCATGACCGAATTCAGCGAGGCCGAGCGCGCCTATCTCAGGTCCCAGCGGCTGGGGCGGATGGCCACGGTCGACCCGAAGGGCCAGCCGCAGGCGAACCCCGTCGGCTTCTTCCCGCAGGACGACGGCACGATCCTGGTCGGCGGCCACGCTCTCGGCAACACCAAGAAGTGGCGCAACCTCCAGGCGAACCCGAAGGTGTCCCTCGTCGTCGACGACATCGTGAGCCTGGAGCCGTGGCGGGTGCGGGGCATCGACATCCGGGGCGAGGCCGAACTCCTCACGGGCCCGCACGCGTTGGGGCCCGGCTTCAGCGAGGAGCTGATCCGGATTCACCCCCGGCGGATTCACAGCTGGGGCCTCGGGGAGGAGTGAGCGCCTGCTCCGGCCGCGGAGGGCTCGGGTGGCGCAGATGACGCAGGTGGCGCAGATGGCTCACGGCGTAGGAACGCCACGGGCGCCAGGCGTCAGGGACGGGTTCCGGTTCGTCGGGTGGGGCCACGTCGGGGTCGCCGAGGGAGCGCGTCCTGATCAGCGCGGCGGTACGCGCGTCCAGACCGGGCAGGGTGAGGAGCGCCGCCTCGGCGTCGTCCCGGTCGGCTCCCGCGTCCAGGCGCAGGGTGCCGTCGGCGAGCGCCGTGGCCAGCGCGCCGAGCGGGCCGGGCTCGCCGGCCAGTTCGGCGGGGGTCGGGAAGGCGTGGGTGAGCCGCCCGCACGCGGCGTCCAGCGCCTCGCCGTACCGCTCCACGAGCCGCTGTGCGCCGGCCCGCCCCACCAGGGCGCGCACCGCGAACTCCTCGGGGTCGGCCGCGCCGGGCGAGCGCAGGCCGGGCCGGGCGGCGACGAGCGGGGCGAGGCGGGGGTCGGCGCCGAGCCGGTCGTCCACCGCGTACGGATCGGCGTCCAGGTCGAAGAGGCGGCGCAGGCGCTGCACGGCCGTGGTGAGGTCACGCAGGTCGGTGAGGTGCAGCCGGGCGTCGAGCCAGCCGCCGCGGTGCACGGCCCCCGGGCCCGGGCCCTCTGCGGCCGCCGGCGGCGAAGGCGCCTCCTCGACGGCCACGATCGCCGTCCCGTGGGGCAGTCGCAGCGTGCGCCGGTAGGTGCGGGCGCCGCGCTCGCCGGTGACCTCCTCGATGCCGGGCACCGCCTCCTGGCCGAGCAGGTCGAAGACCGGCGCCGCCTGGTAGGGGCCCCGGTGGGCGAGGCGCAGCGGGATGCCGGCGGCCGGGGTGGCTCGGGCGGTGCCGCGCCGGGGGGCGGCGGCGCGCAGGGCGGTCGGGGTGAGGGCGTACACGGCCTTGATGGTGTCGTTGAACTGCCGGACGCTGGCGAACCCGGCGGCGAAGGCGATCTCCGTGACCGGCAGGTCCGTGGTCTGGAGCAGGACGCGCGCGGTGTGGGCCCGCTGCGCCCGGGCGAGCGCGACGGGGCCCGCGCCCAGTTCGGCGGTGAGCTGGCGCTGTACCTGCCGGGCGCTGTAGCCGAGGCGTACGGCGAGCCCGGGCACCCCCTCGCGGTCGACGACGCCGTCGCCGATCATGCGCATGGCACGGCCGACGACGTCGGCGCGTACGTTCCACTCGGCGGAGCCGGGGACGGCGTCCGGGCGGCAGCGGCGGCAGGCGCGGAACCCGGACGTCTGGGCGGCGGCGGCCGTCGTGTAGTAGCGGACGTTCTGCCGTTTGGGGGCGACGGCGGGGCAGCTGGGACGGCAGTAGATGCCGGTCGTCTCGACGGCGAAGAAGAACACGCCGTCGAAGCGGGCGTCCCTGCTGCGCACGGCCTCGTACCGGGTCTCCTCATCGATCACGCCTCCATTGTGGAGCCGCGAGGACGCCCCGGCTGGCGGAATTCGGACACGGCGCTGAGCGTCCGCAGGGGCGCGGGGAACTGCGCGCTCAGCCACGACCGGCCCGCAGCTCCCCACAACCCTGACCCGCCCGAGCTCAGCGCACGCGCCCCCGCTTGATCTCCACCGCCGCGCGCCCCTCCGCCATCTTCAGCCGCCATTCGCGCCGCCGCTCCGCGCGGGCGCGCACGTCGGTCTTGGCGACGATGCGCTGGTTCTCGCGGATCAGCTTGCGGTAGCTGTCGAGGCGGCGTTCGGGGAGTGTGCCGTCCTCCACCGCGGCGAGGACGGCGCAGCCGGGCTCCGCCGTGTGGGCGCAGTCGTGGAAGCGGCAGTCCTCCGCCAGTTCCTCGATCTCGGCGAAGACCTGTCCGACGCCGGTCTCGGCGTCCCACAGGCCGACGCCGCGCAGTCCCGGCGTGTCGATGAGGACGCCGCCCGCGGGCAGCGGCAGGAGGTTGCGGGTCGTCGTGGTGTGACGGCCCTTTCCGTCGACGTCGCGGATCGCCCGCACCGCCATGACGTCGGCCCCGGCGAGCGCGTTCGCCAGCGTCGACTTGCCCGCGCCGGACTGGCCGAGGAGCACCGACGTGCCATTTGAGACGACCGCGGCGAGGACGTCGACGCCCTGCCCGGACGCGGCGCTGACCGTCAGCACCTGCACGCCGGGCGCGGCGGTCTCCACGTCCTGGACGAGGTGCGCGAGCGTGGCCTCGTCCGGCACGAGGTCGGCCTTGGTGAGCACGACGACCGGCTGCCCGCCCGACTCCCAGCCGAGCGCGAGGAACCGCTCGATCCGCCCGAGATCCAGCTCGGCGGCGAGCGAGACCGCGATGATGGAGTGGTCGACGTTGGCCGCGAGGATCTGCCCCTCGGACCGCTTGGACGAGGTGGAGCGCACGAAGGACGTGCGGCGCGGCAGATACGCGCGTACGTAGCGCGGGTCACCGCCTTCCGGGTCCACGACGGCCCAGTCGCCGGTGCAGATGACCTTCAGCGGGTCGCGCGGGGTGACGAACTCGGTGTCGGCCCGCACGGTCCCGTCGGCGGTGACGACGTCACACTGCCCGCGGTCCACCCGCACGACGCGCCCGGCCAGCAGCCCCTGCGCGGCGTACGGCGCGAACTCGGCCTCCCACTCCGCGTCCCAGCCGTACGGGGCCAGGGGGTGCGGGACGGAAGCGGACGTGCCCGGAAGCGAGGACGAACCGAGGAGAGAGGAGAACGGAAGAGAGGAGTAGGACAAGGGGTGACCCTTCACAGGGTGGCCCCGGCGCACGCGTACGAAGACGCGCGGGAAGGATGTCCGGTCAGCCGGTGGCCACGGTGGTGGACTTGATGAACTTCCGGATGCGGGCAGCGCCCGTCGCAACGACAGCCATCGGTCACACCTCCTGGTCCTGAACTGCTGACACCGGCGGCCACAGATCGGCCGCCGAGGAACGAGACGCAGCTTAGACCGGGCCTTCCGCGGCGCGCCACCGATTTATCGGCGGTGCACCGGGCGGGCGCTCAGCGGCCCGCTCCCCCGGCCCGCGCCGCGCGCCACTCGGGTGCGAGGACCGCCCAGATCTCGGTGTCCTGCCGCACGCCCCGGTAGGGGTCGTTCTCCCGCTGGACCCCTTCGAGGGTCATGCCGAGCCGTTTGGCGACGTTGATGCTCGGCTGGTTCCCGGAGGCCACCAGCCACTCCACGCGGTGCATGCCGCGTACGTCGACCGCCCAGTCGACGATGACGCGCACGGCACGGGTCACCAGACCGCGGCCGGAAGCGGCGGGTTCCAGCCAGCAGCCGGCCTCGCAGGTGCCGGTCGCCGTGTCGAAGACCCGGAAGAGGACGCCGCCGACGAGGCGCCCGTCGAGCCGGATGCCGTAGAGGCGGCCGGTGTCGGCGGCGGCCTTGTCGGCGTACACCTGGAGCCAGCGGCGGGCGGCCGCCAGGTCGGCCGTGATGTCGGGCAGGCCCACGTAGCGGCCGATGAAGTCGCGGCCGCGGTCCATGTGGGCCAGGAACTCCTCCGCCTGCCAGGGCTCCAGCGGGCCCAGTTCGGCTCCGTCGCCCAGAGGTATCGCGAACATCCTCTTCGTCCTCCACAGTGGCCGCACTTGGTCCCCGGAATCCTCGCATGACCCCCGAGCGGGCGCGGACGCGGAACAGTTGAACGGAGAGGGTAATTCCGGACAGTTCCGCCCCGGCGACGATCTGGCCGGTCTTGCCGTGGACGAGATAGATGCCCCAGGCATCGAATGAGGGATCGGGCCTGTACGGAAACATCTGCGCTTGTGAGGTACGTCCATGACGGAATCGACGAAGTCCGGACCCACCACCCTCTCCGCCTCCCCCGCGACCACTCTCCCCGCGACCGACTCCCCCACAGTCGACGCCCCCGCGACCACCTTCCCCCAGGACCGCGCCTGCCCCTACCACCCGCCCACCGGCTACGCGCCCCTGCGGGAGGCCCGCCCGCTCGCGCGCGTCACCCTCTTCGACGGGCGGCCGGTATGGCTGGTGAGCGGTCACGCCGTGGCCCGCGAACTCCTCGCCGACCCCCGGCTCTCCACCGACCGCCGACACGCCGACTTCCCCTCGCCCAACGAACGCTTCGCCCGCATCCGCAAGCGGGGCACCGCGCTGCTCGGCGTCGACGACCCGCGGCACAACACCCAGCGCCGCATGCTGATCCCGAGCTTCTCCGTCAAGCGCATCGCCGCGCTGCGCCCCCGCGTGCAGGAGACCGTCGACCGGCTCCTGGACGCCATGGAGGCCCAGGGGCCGCCCGCGGAGCTGGTGAACGCGTTCGCGCTGCCCGTGCCGTCCATGGTGATCTGCGCCCTGCTCGGCGTGCCCTACGCCGACCACGACCACTTCGAGGAGAGCTCACGGCGGCTGCTGCGCGGCCCGACCGTCGAGGACACGCAGGCGGCGCGGGACGAACTCGACGACTACTTCTACGCGTTGATCGACCGCAAGCGCCGTGAGCCGGGCGACGGGCTCCTCGACGAGCTGATCCACCGGCAGCTCGCGGAGGGCAAGGTGGACCGCCAGGAACTGGTCGGCCTGGCCACGATCCTGCTCGTCGCGGGCCACGAGACCACGGCGAACATGATCTCCCTCGGTACGTTCACCCTGCTCCAGCACCCGGAGCGGCTGGCCGAGCTGAAGGCGGATCTCGGCGCCGGCCGCCCCATGGCGCCCGCCGTGGTCGAGGAGTTGCTGCGCTATCTGTCCATCGCGGACGGGCTGCTGCGGCTGGTGAAGGAGGACATCGAGATCGCCGGCAGCACCCTGCGTGCCGGTGACGGCGTCGTCTTCTCCACCTCCCTCATCAACCGCGACGACGCGGCGTACGCGTCCCCGGACGAGCTGGACTGGCACCGCGGGTCCAGCCACCACCTCGCCTTCGGCTTCGGCGTCCACCAGTGCCTGGGCCAGAACCTCGCCCGCATGGAGCTGGAGATCGCCCTGGGGTCCCTCTTCGGACGGCTGCCGGGGCTGCGCCTCGCCGCGCCCGCCGAGGAGATCCCCTTCAAGCCGGGCGACACGATCCAGGGAATGCTGGAACTCCCCGTGACCTGGTAGGAGTTGACCATGGCGAACGAGATGACGAGCCAGGTGATCCGCGTCGACGGCGACCGGTGTGTGGGCGCGGGCATGTGCGCGCTCACCGCGCCGGGTGTCTTCACGCAGGACGACGACGGTTTCAGCCAGGTGCTGGCGGGCCGCGAGGACGGAGGCGGCGACCCGATGGTGAAGGAAGCCGTGCGGGCGTGCCCGGTGCAGGCCATCAGCGTGGAGGGGACGGCCGGTTAGGCATCGCATGGCTGCCGAGGGGCCGGGTCACGGACATGTGCCCCGGCCTCTCGGCGGCGGCCCCTCACACCCGTACGGGGTCGATGCGCGTCCGGCGCCGGTAGTAGTGCACCGTCACCGCGCCCAGCAGCGGGCCCCAGAGGAGCAGCGGGGCGTAGACGGCGTTGAGCAGCCAGATGCCCCAGGGGTCGGCCGCCATCTCCGCGCCCAGGGAGGTGTAGACGAACAGCACCCCGTAGACCGTCACGGCCAGCGCGCCGAGGCCCGCCGCCACGGTCACCGGCAGGACGGGCACCCGGCGCCCGCGCAAGCCGGGGACCCAGCGCGGCCAGGTCTCCCCCCAGTTCCGCACCAGCCCCAGGGCGAGGAACCCGAAGACCTCGGCGATCAGGCTGAGGCCGATGAGGGAGAAGGACCCCCAGCCGGGAGCGTGCATCTGGTCGTACTCGGACTGGGCCAGCCCCACGGGGACACCCGCGGCGATGGCGACGCGCCACAGCCCTGAGGGGACGTTGGTCAGGGCGGCCCCGGTGGCGGCGAGCCGGGCCCAACGGGGAACGTTCGGTGGCGTGTTCGTTCTCGGCATGTGATCCACGATGGTGGACCCGATGCCCCCTGCCATCAGGCCGTGGTTTCCTCCGCCTCCCCCTCGTGGCGGAGAGGCCATGCGCCGGACGGGGCACCGCGGCCGGGGGGTTCAGCCGCGCAGCGTGACCGTGAAGCTCTTGCCGTACGCGTGCCGGGTGTCCACGTCGATCCGCGTGCCGCCCGGGTCCCGGCTCACCCGCACCCCCTCGTCCGCGGTGACCTTCCCGAGGCGGCGGCCCCGGAGCAGGACCGTGATCCTGTCCCGGTCCATCGTCGGGTCGGACACGGCGACGGTGGTGGTGGCCGCGCCGCCGCGGCCCCGGCGGCGCACGATGACGGAGGCCGGTCCCTCGACGCACAGCCCGGCCGTCTCGTGCCGCCCCGGCGTGAAGGAGTTGGCGGCGGTCATGCCGAGGCCGGAATGGGAGACGGCCTGGAGGCGCGGTGAGTTGGCGAGGACCTTGAGCGGCCCGTGGTGGTGTGCGCGCAGCCAGTCCTCGGTGGCGTTCGGCACCAGCGCGTAGGCCAGGCGCGCCGGCCGGGCCCCGGCGGCCCCGTCGACCGTCACGCCGCACACCGAACGCGTCACGGCGGTATCGGGGTTGGCGGTGCGCACGGCCCGGCGGCTGCGGGTGACCCGCTCCAGGGTGACCCGCACCGGCGGGGTGTCGAGGAAGACGTAGCCGACGGCGGTGTTCTGGGTGGCGTTGGCGTAGCGCAGCCGGCGCAGGTCCGCCGTGCCGGGGCCGGACCAGGCGCGGCCGTCGCGGCGCGTCCCGGTGAGCGTGACCCGGTCGTCGGGGGCGGCGACGCGGGCGTCGACGGTCGTGGTCACGGCCCGCCCCGCGGCATCCCCGACCCCCGCGGCGAGCACCACGATCTCCTCGTCGAACAGGAACCACGACTTCGTCGCCCGCGCGCCCCGGTACACGACGAAGTCGTCGGGGAGCAGCGCCCGGTCGCGGTAGGCGGCGTCGCTGGACTGCACGAGGCCCGCCGCGCCGTACGCCCCGAGGACCGCGCCGCCCGACCAGGCGTTCGTGCCGCGCGGGAAGTAGAGGTACGTGTTCTGCGACTCGGAGGACGAGGTGAAGTGGAGGGGGTGGCCGGGGTTGTCGTAGTACGCCTTGCCGTACAACTCGGGGATGGTGCGCCGCTGTTCGACGGGGGCCGTGACACCCGCGAGGCCGTACGGCGAGACCGTCGTGAAGTAGTCGACGCCGTACGCCTGGGTCTGGTCCTGGCCCGACAGGTAGAGGTAGTGCGCGCCGTCGCCCTGGAACCACGGCATGAGGTTCTCGCCGTTCATGTACTCGTACTTGCTGATCCGGTCGGAGCTGCGGGCGAGCGCGAAGGCGTAACCGGGCCTGCGGTGCACGGTCTTGTCCATGGCGTTGAAGGCGACGCTGCGCGTGGCCGGGTTGAGGTCGGCGGGGGGCGGGGAGGGGTCGCCGATGATGTCGGCGTAGCGCACGATGCTGACCGGGGAGACGAAGCGGGCCGGGTCGAGCGGGGTGCGCGAGGTGGCCCTGAGGTGCTTGACGTAGCTCTTGAGGGCGGTGGCCTCGGTGCCGGTCGCGAGGGAGGCGAGGTCGACGACGGCCTCCACGACCACCGCCACGTCGGCGTACCCGGACTCCGTGCGCGCCACGGCCCGGCCCTTGACGATCTCCATCATCCAGCCCTCGAAGATCAGCGGGGCGAAGCCGTCCTTCACCCAGCCGTACACGGTCGGCACCAGCTCCTCGCCGTGCGCGAACCCGGTACCGTCGAGGATCTTGAGGGTCTGCACGACCCGGCTGAGCAGGCCTTTGCCGTACGAGCCCGTGTACGCGACGGAGGCGTGCTGGATGAAGGAACCGTCCGCGTAGTGGCCGTCCGTCACACCGTGCCGCAGGTGGTAGGGGTCGATGGTGAGGAAGACGGTGAGCTGGTCGGTGAGGGCCTTGCGGATGCGGGCGTCGCCCGCGTCGTCCCCCAGGAGGGCGCCCTGGAGGACGCGGTTGGTGGTGATGTCGGCGAGGTTGGCGCCGGTGTGGAAGCGCGAGTCGAGGTTGACGTCGCCGTCGGTGCCGTTGCGCAGGTAGGCGTCCATGGAGGAGACGTAGGCGCGCACCAGCTCCGGGCGGTGGGCGCGCGTCTCGTCCGCGAGCAGGACCAGGGTCTTGGTGATGTGCTGGGAGATGCCGATCTCCCAGTGGAACCAGTTGCCGTAGTAGCCCTTGGACTGGTCGCCGTAGTGGCGCTCGTGGAGCCAGGCCAGGCCGTCGAGCACGCGGCGTTGTACGGCGGTGTCGCCGTACAGTCCGCCTGATCCGGGGGTGCGGGTGGCGAGGGCGGTCTCGTACAGGCGGCGGTAGGCGGTGTTCAGGTTGGCCTCGTCGGTGCCGAGCGCGAGACCGGCGAAGAGTTCGCCCTCGCCCGCGTCGTCCATCGCCTTCAGGTTCGCCCGCGCGGCGCGGTCGACGGCGGCGAGTTTCGCGGCGGTCTCCGGCCGGGCGTTGGACGCGGCGGTCCCGGCGAGGACCGCCACGGTGTTGGCGAGCAGTTGGACGCGGCCCTTCGCGGCCGTGGCGGCGTCCGCGCGGCCGGCGGGGATCACCGCCAGGAGTCCGGCGGCCGACAGGGCGGACAGCAGGCGTCTGCGGGTGATCTCCATGGCGGCCTCCACCGGCGGCGTACGGGCGTTCTGGTGTTCCTTGCTGCGGGGCTGGCTCGGGCGGGTGTGCAGGCGGGTCTTCAGGCGGGTCTTCAGGCGGGCGGAGTCAAGCAGATGCCCCCGGCCGCGACAAGGGTCCCGGCGCCGACGCGCGGACCGCGGTTGATACCGTCCCTCCCTGATCTTGCTGCGGTACACGGGGGAAGGGGAGCACCATGCCCGGGGTGGGCGCGGCGCGACGGCGCACCTGGATCGTCTCCGGCCTGGTGGCCCTGGCGGTGGTCGCCTCGTCCGTGACATGGCTCGTCGTGTCCCGGGCCGGGGACCGCGAGGAACGGCTCGCGGCCAATCAGCGGCAGCTGGCGCGGGCGTGTGCCGGGCTGCTCCCGCGGGAGCTGGGTGCGTTCGTGCCGGACGACAAGAGCGGCGTACTGGACGAGTTCGGCACGATGCTGTCGCCCCGCGAGGAGAGCCGCGCGCTGCTCGACTGCACGCTGTCGTGGGGCGGCGGCGATGACGCCTGGGAGCCCGACGCGCAGGCGCGGGTGCGGGCCGAGGCCGCGCTGACCCGCACCGCCCCGCCGCCGTCCGACGGTTCCTTCGGGCTGCCGCTGCCGGACAGCGCGCTCGGCACCGTGTCGACCGACGACCGGCTGACCGGCAGCACGGTGTCGGCCTCCCTGCTCGCCGACTGCCCCAAGGGCCTCACCGGTCGCGTACGTCCCTCACGGGACCTGCTCGTCACGGTCGACCTGCCGTCGGCGGAGGACGAGTACGACGTCCCCGAAGCCGACCGTCTCCTCGCGGCCCGCACGGCGGTGCGCGTCGCCGACTGGGTGGCGAAGAAGCAGGGCTGCGGCGGCGCGCCCCTGCGGTCGGCGTCCGGCGCCGCCGCCCCGGCCAAGGTTTCGAAGCTCTGCGCCTGGCTCTCCGCCAAGGCGCTGCCGCTCGCGCCGGGCGAGTGGACGTTCGACGGGAACATGTCGACGTACAGCAGGCGCACCGGGGCGTGCGGCGGCCGGTGGGACGACCCCGCCGGGAGCCCCGCGGAGCTGACGGTCAAGGCGGTGGGCGCGGAGAGCTGGTCGGGCGTGCTCGCGGGCGGCGCGTACGAGAGCCATCGGGGCAACGCCCGGGTCCCCGGCGCCGACGACCCGGCCGCAGCCGGCGAGCCGGTGACCATCCAGGAGTCCGGCGACGACCCGCTGCTCGCCCTGTGGGCGCGGTCGCAGTGCGTGGCGGGCCCGACGTATCACCGCGTCACGGTCACCCCGCAGCTCAGTTTCACCGAAGGGACGCGGGAGGGCACGGCGGTGCTGGAGCCGAAGGAGCGGCGGCAGCTCTCCCGGAAGGCACGGGCCGTGCTCGACCGCTATCTCGCGGCGCCGGACGGCTGGCCGCGACGCGCACACTGCCGGGACACGAAGGTCATGGGAGAGGTGGCGCAGTGGCGCGGCTGACGTGGGGGACGAGGGCGGGGCGGGTGGTGCTCACGTCCTGCGGGGCGCTGGCCGCCCTGGCCCTGATCGCGGGCGGCTTCTACTGGTGGGGCGGGCCGCATGAGCGCCGCGTGGCCCGGCAGGTGCTCGCCGGGGCCTGCGACGGCGTGCTGCCCTCGGCCGAACTGCTGGACTTCCTCGGTGAGGGGCCGCTCAGGAGCGGGCCCGGCCGGACCGATCTGCGGGAGGCGCACGGCGACCGGCGTCAGGTGACGTGCGCCGTCAGCCGCGCGACCGAGCACCACGCCGGTCATCCGACGCACGACGCGTCGGTCGAGGTCACCGTGCAGGGCGTGCCGGAGCGGCGCGGCGGCTCCGCCGAGGACGGCGCGGGCGAAGTGGCGCAGGGCCATGGGCCGTTGTACCCCGACGTGCCGGCCGAGCTGCCGCCCGCCGCGCTCGGCCGGGGCTGGCAGGGCCTGTTCACCACGGGCGAGAGCTTCACGCACCGGGCCGACGGGGAGTCGGTGACCACCACGGTGCTCCTGGACTGCGCCCGCGACCGCGGCGGCCTGCTCGTCACCGTCGAGGTCGAGGAGGAGGACGGCACGCTCGACGACCCGCGCCGCCGCACCGCCTACGCGCGGATCGCCACGGCGACGGCCGCGAAGGCCTCGCGGCAGTGGGGCTGCGACGCCCCGCTCGGCAAGCCGCTGCGCACCGTGGCCCTGCCGGTGAACGCCGACGAGGACGTTCCGCTCGCCGACGCGTCCGGCTCCTGCCGCGGCGTTCCCGGGCGGGGCGCGCGGGTGTCCCGGGCGTGGGAGGGCAGGCCCGTGGGCGGCCCGTTGGAGGTGTGCGTGGTCGCGGGCGGCCGTACCGGCATGCCGGCCGGAGCCCCGGAAAGTGAAGCGCGCGGTCACCGCCTCGTCGCGTACTACGGGCCGTACGCGCAGGCCGAGCGGCTGCGTCAGCGGGAGCGGCACGGCGGGTACTCCGAGAAGCCCGTGCCCGGCGAGGCCCCGGCGGGGCGGTTGCCGGGCGGCGGCCACTGGGCGACCGCCACGTGCCGCGACGGCTCCGGGCCCGCCCTGTTCACGGTGCGGCTGAGCGGCACGACGGACGGAGAGGCGTACGGGACGGACGAGTCGGTCGGTGAACACCGCGCCCCGAAGCCCACCGCCGCCGACCTGGCCTACGAGCGCACCGCGCTGCGGGAGTTCGCCCGACGCTCGACCAAGGCCCACGACTGCGCGGCACCGACGCTGCCCTGACCCGCCGCCGTGGGTCCCCTCACCCCTGCCGGGTGCCGCCGCGCCCCGCGATGTGCGGCGGTGGTTCGATGCCCGGTGGGAGCAGTGGATCGGCGACGGGCATGCCCCAGGTGGTGGTCAGGGGGAGGTTGCCCGCCCATATGCCTAGCGCGGCGTCCGGGCCCTCGCCGTCCTCCGGCGGTCCGACGGACGTCTTGACGGAGGCCTCGGCGAGGGAGAGCGCGAGCAGGGTGGTCGCGGCGAGTTCCTTGCGGCTGGGGCGGCGGGCGTAGTCCCACTGGCCGGGCGCCGCGTGCTCGGTGAGCAGGCGCAGGCCGCGCAGTTTCTCGTCGGGGTCGGTCACCTTGCGCGGGACGCCGTGGATCATAGCGCTGCGGTAGTTGACGCCGTGTTCGAACACCGAGCGGGCGAGGACCAGCCCGTCCACGTGGGTGACCGTGACGCAGACGGGCGCGGCCGGGTCGGCGGCCAGGCTGCGGCTGGCGACGGAGCCGTGCAGGAACAGCTCGGTGTCGTCACGGCCGTAGACGGTGGGCACGACCATCGGCTGTCCGTCGACGACGACTCCGAGGTGGCAGACGAAGCCCGCGTCCAGGATCGCTTCGAGGTCGGCGCGGGCCAAGCTGCCCTGCTCGCGGAGCCTGCGGAGGCGCGTGCGGTCGGTCACGGGCAGGTCCGGGGGCAGCACCGACGGCTGAGATCGTCTGTTCACACGGCGACAAGTTACCGATACCGCGTCGCAGTGGCCAGACTTCAACGAAATCCGGCTCCCCCGGCGGCCCGTGCCGCGCTATCCGCATTCCTGTGCGCACGCGTCCAAACGGCGCCCGAAGAGTCCATCGACTCCCGCTCCGAAACAATTGTGAGCCGCCGCCCCGGCGCGGTCTGATGGAACGCATGGATCTCCGCTCCCCCGAAGACCACCACGAGGACGTCTCCCCCGGCACCGGCAGCCTCCCGCCCCGCGCGTGGTACGCGACGTCGGACGCCCCCGCCCTCTCCCTCAACGGAACCTGGCGCTTCCGCCTCTCCCCCACCGCCGACGCCGAGGACGACACGTTCGCCGCCGCGGGCCCCCACGACAGCGGGTCCTGGGACGAGATCACGGTCCCGGGCCACTGGGTCCTCCAGGGCCACGGCGCGCCCCAGTACACCAACCAGCTCTACCCCTTCCCGCTGGACCCGCCTCGGGTGCCCACCGAGAACCCCACCGGCGACCACCTGCGCACCTTCGGCCTCCCCGCCGACTGGCCGGCCACCGGAACCGCGGTCCTGCGCTTCGACGGCGTCGAGTCCTGCGCCCGCGTCTGGCTCAACGGCACGGCACTGGGCGACTTCAAGGGCTCCCGGCTCGCCCACGAGTTCGACGTCGGCGCGCTGCTGCGCCCCGAGGGCAACGTCCTCGCCGTCCGCGTCCACCAGTGGTCCGCCGGGTCGTACCTGGAGGACCAGGACCAGTGGTGGCTGCCGGGCATCTTCCGCGACGTGACGCTGCTGCACCGGCCCGAGGGGTGCGTGAGCGATCACTTCGTCCACGCCTCGTACGACCATCGCGCGGGGACGGGCACGCTGCGGGTCGACGCGGACGTCCAAGGGCGGGTCAGCGTCGCCGAGTTGGGCATCGACGTGGCGACGGGCGAGGAGGTCACCGTGCCCGTCGAGCCGTGGACCGCCGAGACGCCGAGGCTCTACGACGGGGTCCTGGCGACGGCGGGCGAGCGCGTTCCGCTGCGCGTCGGCTTCCGCACGGTCGCCCTGGAGGACGGGCTCATCAAGGTCAACGGACGGCCCCTCCTCTTCCGGGGCGTGAACCGGCACGAGTTCCACCCGCGGACCGGCCGCGCACTCGACCTCGACACCATGCGCGCGGACGTCCTGCTGATGAAGCGGCACAACATCAACGCCGTCCGCACCAGCCACTACCCGCCCCACCCCGCCTTCCTCGACCTGTGCGACGAGTACGGCCTGTGGGTCATCGACGAGTGCGACCTGGAGACCCACGGCTTCCAGGCGGTCGGCTGGCGCGGCAACCCCGTCGACGACGACCGCTGGACACCCGCGCTCCTGGACCGCGCGGCCCGCATGGTCGAGCGCGACAAGAACCACTCCTCGGTCATCATGTGGTCGCTGGGCAACGAGTGCGGGACGGGCCGCGGCCTGACCGCCATGGCCGCGTGGATTCGGGCGCGTGACGGCGGCCGCCTCCTGCACTACGAGGGTGACAGCTCCTGCGCGGACACCGACCTCTACTCCCGGATGTACGCCGATCACGCCGAGGTCGAGCGGATCGGCCGGGGCGAGGACGAGGGCCCCGGCAGGCGCCGTGAACTCCCGTTCCTCCTCTGCGAGTACGGGCACGCGATGGGCAACGGCCCCGGTGGCCTCAGCGAGTACCAGCGCCTCTTCGAGACGTACGAGCGGCTCCAGGGCGGCTTCATCTGGGAGTGGATCGACCACGGCCTCGCGCATCCCGCGTACGGCTACGCCTACGGCGGTGACTTCGGCGAGGAGCTACACGACGGCAACTTCGTCTGCGACGGCCTGCTGTTCCCGGACCGGACGCCGTCGCCGGGCCTCGTCGAGTACAAGAAGGTGATCGAGCCGGTCCGCATCGAGGGCGACGGCCGCGGCGGCACCGTCCGCGTCACCAACCTGCACGACTTCGCGGACCTCGCCCACCTGGCCTTCACCTGGTCGTACGAGGTGGATGGCGTGAGCGTCGCCGACGGCACTCTGCCGGTGCCCGCGACCGGCCCCGGTGAGCGCGCCGAGGTGAGGCTGCCACCGGCCCCGGAGCACGGCCGGGGCGCGGAGACCCGGTGGACGGTGCGGGCGGTGCTCGCCGACGACACGGCGTGGGCGGGGCGCGGTCATGAGGTGGCGTGGGCCCAACTACCGGACGCCGTGGGTATGTTGCCGCCGCTGCCGGGGGGCGCGGCTCCGGTGCGCGAGGATCGTCACCTCCTCCTCGGTCCGGCCGTGTTCGACGCCCGCGGAGCACTGCTGTCCCTCGGCGGCAGGGAGATCGAAGACCTGCGCCTGGACGTGTGGCGGGCACCCACCGACAACGACAACGGCATGCCCTGGCGCCCCGAGACCCCGCCCGCCGCGCAGTGGCGGACCCTCGGCCTCCACCGGATGCGACACCGGTGGACGGGCGTCGAGCTGGGCGAGGACGCCTTGACCGTACGCACCAGGGTGGCGCCCGCGGCGAGCGACCTCGGCCTGCGGGTGGCGTACCGCTGGCAGGCGGACGACAGCCGCCTGCTGCTCACGCTGGACGTGGAGCCGGAGGGCGAGTGGACGGTGCCGCTGCCGCGCGTGGGCATCCGCTTCGGGCTGCCGGGCGCTTCCGGGCCGGTCCGATGGTTCGGCGGCGGCCCCGGCGAGGCGTACCCCGACACCGGGGCGGCCTCGCGCGTCGGCGTCTGGGAGGCGGACCTCGACGCCCTGCACACCCCGTACGTCCGCCCGCAGGAGAACGGCGCCCGTCCCGGTCTGCGCTGGGCGGAGGTCGGCGGGCTGCGGATCGACTGCGGTGCCGACGGCCCCTGGTTCACCGCCCGCCGCTGGACCACCGAGCAGCTCGACGCCGCCCGGCACCGCACCGACCTCACCCCCGGCGACACCGTCTGGGTCAACCTGGACATCGGCCAGCACGGCATCGGCTCCGGGTCCTGCGGTCCCGGAGCCCTGCCGAAGTACCGACTGCACGCCCGCCGTGAACAGCTGCGGGTCACCTTCTCCACCGCCGTGCCGCCCGCCCCGGCAGGTGCCCGGTAAGAAGGACTCGCGGACAGTGGGGAGGCGTGTCCGATTCCTTCAAGACCCGTCAGCAGGGGGCTCATAGGCTCGCGACCATGAAGAGCACACCCACTCCCACGCCCGCCCCCCGGTTCGATCTGATCGGCCTGGTCGTCTCCGACATGGCCGCGTCGCTCGCCTTCTACCGCCGCCTCGGCCTGGAGTTCCCCGAGGGCTCCGAGAGCGCGCCGCACGTCGAGGCGGCGCTCCCCGGCGGCCTGCGCATCGCCTTCGACACGGAGGAGACCGTGCGGTCCTTCCACGAGGGTCGGCGTCCGCCCGGCGGCGGGGGGCGGATCGGGCTCGCCTTCCACTGCGGGACGCCGGAGGGCGTCGACACGGCCCACGAGGAGCTGACGGCCGCCGGGTACAAGAGCGAGCTGACGCCCTTCGACGCGCCCTGGGGGCAGCGGTACGCGGTCGTGCTCGACCCGGACGGCAACGGCGTCGACCTCTTCGCGCCGCTAGGGCCTGTCTGACAATTCCCGTCGTCGCCCGGAGGGCGGCCTCGCGGCGTCAGGTGCGTGCTCTCGGCGTGCCGGGCGTAGGGCCTCGTACTGGATGTACTTGGCTCTGCGCCCGGTGCGGCGAGAGTGCGTGCATGGCGTCGCGAGGCAGACGGGAATTGTCAGACAGGCCCTAGGAGCCGCCCAGTAGCCCGGTGAGCGACCGGCCCGTCAGCTCCCTGACGTCGCGCGCCAGGTGGGCCTGGTCGGCGAAGCCCGCCCGGGCCGCGGTGTCCGCGTACGGCAGTCCTTCGCGGGCCAGTGCGAGGGCCCGCTGGAGGCGCAGCACGCGGGCGAGCGTCTTCGGGCCGTACCCGAAGGCGGGCAGCGCACGGCGGTGGAGCAGGCGGGTGTGGACGCCGAGGGCGGCCGCCGTCCCGGCGACGGAGCGGCCGGCGTCCAGGGACCTGACCACCTCCGCGAGAAACGGGTCGGGCGGCCCGGCGCCGGCGGCGCGCCGCATCGCGAGGGCCTCCAGGGCGGCCGTCGGATCAGGCGCGCCGTCCACCCGGTCCGTCAGGCGGCGCGCCGTCGCCGTGCCCCACAGGTCGGCCAACGCCACGCGCCGATCCCGCAGCTCGTGGGCGGGGACGCCGAGGAAGGCGGGGGCGGTGCCGGGGTGGAAGCGGATGCCGACGTAGCGCGCGCCGGGCTCCGTGGCGCCGGGGACGTACGCACGGGTGTCCGGGCCCGCGACGAACAGCCTGCCCTCCGTCCACAGCAGGTCCATGCAGCCGTCGGGCAGCACGGGGCGGTCGTCGCCGGGTGTGCCGGTGGCCGTGCGCGTCCACACGACGGCGCCGGCCAGCCGGGACGGCCGCTCCCGGTAGGCTCCCTCGTCGCCGGTCTCGTGCGCCACGCAGGGAAGGCTACGCCGCGCGACCTGACGACTTCAGACCCTCGACGGCCGCAACGCGGTGCTCTCCGAGGGGGTGCGGCCCCCCGCACACCAACGCCGGGGGGCCGACGCGTCACTCCGGAGGCTGCTCCGTGCCGTTCTTCTTCGCGTGCGTCCGCAGCCGCGCCGTCACGTCGTCCGGCGGCAGGAAGCGGGACCACCGCTCGGGGAACTCGGAGGGCATCTCCGGGTCGTCGGGGTCGAGTCCCTCGCGCGCGGCGGCCGCGCGGGCGATGACCTCGGCGGCCTGGGCCTCCCTTATGCGGTCGTTGGCGGCGCGCGCCGCGGCCGTGGCGACGGACGGCCAGACGCGGTCGATCGCCGCGTTGACGGCCGCGCCCACGAGGACCGCGAAGGCCGAGACGCCGATCCACAGGAGCACGGCGACCGGCGCCGCCAGCGAGCCGTAGATGGTGGGGCCCTCCACCGTGCTGGTGAGGTAGATGCGGAGCAGGAAGCTGCCCAGCACCCACATGGCGAGCGCGATCAGCGCGCCCGGCATGTCCTCGACCCACGGCGAACGCACCGGCACCGACACGTGGTACAGCGTCGTCAGGAAGACCACGGAGAGGATGACGACGACCGGCCAGTAGAGGATCTGGACGACCGTCGTCGAGCCGGGCAGCAGTTTCACCACCGCGTCGGGCCCCGCCACCATCAGCGGCAGCGCGACCGAGCCGATGAGCAGCGCCACGATGAACAGGCCGAAGGCGAGGAGCCGGGTCTTGACGATGCCGCGCACGCCGTCGAGGCCGTACATCACGGTGATCGTGTCGATGAAGACGTTGACGGCGCGCGAGCCGGACCACAGGGCGAAGACGAAGCCGATGGAGATCACGTCGGGACGGCCGACCTTCATGACGTCTTCCAGTATCGGCTGCGCGATCTGGCTCACCCCCCGGTCGGACAGGACCGTGCGGGACGCCTCCAGGATGTTGTTCTCGACGCTGGCGATGGTGTTCGCGCCGGTCCACCGGTCGACGTAGGCGAGCAGCCCGATGAGGCTCAGGAGCAGCGGCGGCACGGAGAGCAGCGTGAAGAACGCCGCCTCGGCCGCGAGCCCCAGGATGCGGTACTCGATGCACGAGTTGACGGTGTCCTTGAGCAGCAGCCAGGCGGTCCTGCGCTTGGAGACGTCGCGGTACAGAGCGCGGGCCCGTTTCCAGCGTCCGGAGGGCCGCCCGGGTGTTTCATTTGCCTGGTGCACCTCCTTACCGTAGCGGCATGGCAGCCACCACCCACACAGTGACCAACCAGGCTCCGCCCCTGGTCGGATATGACGTATTCGCGTCCGACCGGGCCCTCGTGGAGGGCGTCGAGCGGCATCTGGACCCGGAGCTCCTCGATTCCGCCCGCGAGGACCTGTCGCTGCTCGGCCGCAGCGCCGGTTCCGCCCAGGCGCAGGAGTGGGGAGCACTCGCCAACGCGTACCCGCCCGTGCTGCGCACCCACGACCGGTACGGCAACCGGATCGACGAGGTCGACTTCCATCCGTCCTGGCACCGGCTGCTCGGCAAGGCGGTCGGCGGGGGCCTGACCACGGCCTGGTCGCGGCCCGGCGGGCATGTGCGGCGCGCGGCCGGGTTCCTGGTGTGGACGCAGGTCGAGGGCGGCCACGGCTGCCCGGTGTCGATGACGCACGCCGCCGTGCCCGCGCTGCGCGCCGATCCGGCGCTCGCCGCCGAGTGGGAGCCGCGCCTGACCTCCACCATCTACGACCAGGGGCTGCGCCCGGCGTCGCAGAAGGCGGGCGTCCTCTTCGGGATGGGCATGACGGAGAAGCAGGGCGGCAGCGACGTACGGGCCAACACGACGCGCGCAGCGGCTCTCTCGGAGGAGGGGACGTACGAGCTGAAGGGCCACAAGTGGTTCTGTTCGGCGCCCATGTCCGACGCCTTCCTGGTGCTGGCGCAGGCCGAGCAGGGGCTGACCTGCTTCCTCGTGCCGCGCGTCCTGGAGGACGGCACGCGCAACCCGTTCGCGATCCAGCGGCTCAAGGACAAGCTGGGCAACCGCTCCAACGCCTCCAGCGAGGTCGAGTTCGACGGGACGTGGGCGCGGCGGGTCGGTGAGGAGGGGCGCGGGGTGCGCACCATCATCGAGATGGTCGCGGCGACCCGCCTGGACTGTGTGCTGGGTTCGGCCGCGCTGATGCGGCAGGCCGTCGCGCAGGCGGTGCACCACGCCACGTACCGGGAGGCGTTCGGCGGCAAGCTGATCGACAAGCCGCTGATGCGCAACGTCCTGGCGGACCTGGCGCTGGAGTCGGAGGCGGCCACGACGCTGGCGCTGCGGCTGGCGGCGGCGTACGACGACGGGAGCGAGCAGGAGCGGGCGTTCCTGCGGCTCGCGGTGCCGGCCGCCAAGTACTGGGTGACCAAGCGGTGCACGCCGATGGTCGGCGAGGCCCTGGAGTGCCTGGGCGGCAACGGCTACGTCGAGGAGTCGGGGATGCCGCGGCTGCTGCGGGAGGCGCCGCTCAACTCCATCTGGGAGGGGTCGGGCAACGTCCAGGCCCTGGACGTCCTGCGGGCGCTCCAGCGTGAGCCGCAGGCCCTGAACGCGTTCCTCCAGGAGGTCGGCAGGGCCCGGGGCGCCGATCACCGGCTGGACGGCGCGATCAAGGGGCTGCTGACCGAACTGGCCGACCTGGAGGGCATCGAGGCGCGGGCCCGGCGGCTCGTGGAGCGCATGGCGCTGGTGCTCCAGGGGTCGCTGCTTGTGCGGTACGCGCCCGCGGAGGTGGCCGACGCGTTCTGCGCCTCGCGGCTCGGCGGGGACTGGGGCGCGGCGTTCGGCACGCTGCCGCACAGCCTGGATCTGGCCTCGGTGGTGGAACGGGCCGCTCCGCGGTCCTGACCGCCGACACGGGGGTGGTGCCGCGCCGACACGGCACCACCCCCGCACTTCAGGCCCCTTGAGGAGCATGAACACCGCACGGGCGGTGTGGTGACCAGATTCAGTCACCGCACAGCCGTTCGCGAGAGTTGCATGAGGTTGCAACGTGGACGGCGCCCGACGTCACTTGATTCATCGTCGAACCATCACTGCGGGCCGCGCGCACAAGGCACGATGAGGGGACGCCTCGTACGCACTGGTCTGGCCGGAAAGGACCCAGTGGTGATGAACGCCCCTTCGACGATCGATCTCGCGCGGATCTCCACCATGGACCTCGCGCACGCCGCGCGGCTCCTGAAGGGGGTGCGGGACGCGACGCTCTCCGGACAGCGCCCGCGCGTCATGCCGCGGCCGGTGATCGGCGAGTCCTGGGGGCGCATGCTGACCGGCGGGGTCGACCCGGACCGCGACGTCCGATCCCGGCTGCTGAGCGAGGAGGAACTGGAGGAGCGCCGCCGCGCCTCGCCGCTGCTGCCGATCCTGCCGGGGCTGCGCGAGGCCCTGGTGACGGTGGCGGACGCCGCGCAGCACATCATGGTCGTCTGCGACGCGGACGGCCGGGTGCTGTGGCGCGAGGGCAGCTCCGCGGTGCTCCGCAAGGCGGACACGCTCGGTTTTGAACCCGGAGCGGACTGGAGTGAGGGCGTCGTCGGCACGAACGGCGTCGGCACCCCGCTGGTGGTGCGCCGCCCCGTGCAGGTCTTCTCCGCCGAGCACTTCGTGCGGACCCACCACTCCTGGACGTGCACGGGCGCGCCGGTGACCGATCCGCGGGACGGCACGCTGCTGGGCGTCGTCGACGTCAGTGGCCCGCTGCGGACCATGCATCCGGCGACGCTGGCGCTGGTCGACTCGGTGGCCAAGCTCGCCGAGGCCCGGCTGCGCGAGC
The DNA here is from genome assembly GCF_021028635.1 of Streptomyces huasconensis. Lineage (NCBI taxonomy): Bacteria > Bacillati > Actinomycetota > Actinomycetes > Kitasatosporales > Streptomycetaceae > Streptomyces > Streptomyces huasconensis. Next base: position 6,672,806 of record NZ_CP086119.1, on the reverse strand, counting down.
GGCACGTGGCGGCGCTGGAGCGGCTGCGCGCGGTGGCCGCCCCGGTCCTCGCGCGTCTGGCGGGCCGGGCCCTCGCCGTGGATGTGCACGGCTGGACCGCCGCGGTGACGGGCATGCCCGCGGCGGACCGGCTGCGGCTGCCCAAGGCCCTCGCGGCGGGCCGCGCCTGGCTGCCGTCGCTGGGCACCTGCCGGGTGGAGCCGCTGCCCGGCGGCTGGCTGCTGCGTCCGGAGGACCCGTGGGAGACGCCGGAGCCGCTGCCCGCGACCCGGGTCGTGCTGGACGTGAGCGGGGCGCGCCGGTGGACGCTCGCGATGCTCGGCGGGGCCCGTGACTGGACCCACGACCTGAGCCCGCGCCACGCGGAGCTGCTCTACCTCCTGGCCACGCACCGCAAGGGGCGCACCGCGTCGGGCCTGGCCGAGGACATGTTCGGCGAACCGGAGCGTACGGTGACGGTTCGGGCCGAACTCTCCCGTATGCGCCGTTACTTGGGCCCTCTGCTCGCCCACCGCCCCTACCGCTTCCGCGAGGACGTCGAGGTGGAGCTGGTCCTCCCGGACCACCCCGCGAACCTCCTGCCGCACTCGACGGCGCCGGCGATCCGGCGGGCGCGGAGCGTGGCGGAGCCTTGAGCCCCCTCATGGCGTCCCGTCGCGGGGCCGTGATTCGCTGAGCCCCATGAGTCTCACTGTCACCACGTGGTCGCTGGAGCAGACGTCTCCCACCGATCTGCTGCCCGCCGCCGCGCCCGAGGGCGACGTACGGATCGTGCGCGCCGAAGTCCCTTCGCCCGAGTTCAGCCGGTTCCTGTACGCGTCCGTCGGCGGGGACATCAGCTGGACCGACCGGCTGTCCCTCACTTATGCCGAGTGGCAGGAGCTGCTGGCGCGGCCGGGTGTGGAGACGTGGGTGGCGTACGACAGGGGGACGCCCGCCGGGTACGTGGAACTGGCGGCGCGGGGTGAGCGGGGGGACGCGGCGCCCGGCGTCGTCGAGATCGTGTACTTCGGGCTGCTGCCGGCCTTCCGGGGCCGCGGGATCGGCGGGCACCTCCTCTCGTACGGGGTGGCGCGCGCCTGGGACCTGGCCGGGCGGTGGCCACAGCTGCCGCCGACGGAGCGGGTCTGGCTGCACACCTGTTCCTTGGACGGCGAGCACGCCATGGACAATTATCTGCGCCGCGGCTTCAAGCTCTTCGACACCAAGGTCGACCAGGAACCGGAGGTGGCCGCTCCGGGCCCGTGGCCGGGGGCCCTGCGCGACTGACGCACCCCGCCCCGCTCCTTTGATCTCTGTGACCCATGACACCCCTGTCCATCATCCGGGACAGGGGTGTCCACATTCTGGATAATGCTGGACTGGGCCGAAAGTCCCGTGACACGCTTCCGTCATGGATCGCACTGGAATTGCCTTGGTGAGTCGGCGTCACGTCGACCTCGGCCGCATGTCCAGCGCCATGTGTCCGGCTCGCTGACCAGCTCAGCACCGCCGCACATCTGATCACTCGACTTCCCCGCTTCCCTCCCTGCGCAGCGCCGCGCGCGCATGTCCGCATCTCCGCATGTGCCCGTATCCGCAGGTCAGAGCTGGCTTTCCGCTGCCCCGAAGGACGTACTCCCATGCCCGCCACCCCAGAGAACCCCGCCCCAGCCACGCCCCGCCGCAAGGCGAGCCGTCACCGCGGCGAGGGCCAGTGGGCCGTGGGCCACTTCACCCCGCTCAACGGGAACGAGCAGTTCAAGAAGGACGACGACGGTCTCAATGTGCGGACACGCATTGAGACGATCTACTCGAAGCGCGGCTTCGACTCCATCGACCCCAATGATCTTCGCGGCCGCATGCGCTGGTGGGGGCTGTACACCCAGCGCAAGCCCGGGATCGACGGCGGCAAGACGGCGATCCTGGAGCCGGAGGAGCTGGACGACGAGTACTTCATGCTGCGCGTGCGCATCGACGGCGGGCGGCTGACCACCGAGCAGCTGCGCGTCATCGGCGAGATCTCCGAGGAGTTCGCGCGCGGCACCGCCGACCTCACCGACCGGCAGAACGTGCAGTACCACTGGATTCGCATCGAGGACGTCCCCGAGATCTGGCGGCGGCTCGAAGCCGTGGGGCTCTCCACCACCGAGGCCTGCGGTGACACGCCGCGCGTCATCCTCGGCTCGCCCGTGGCGGGCATCGCCGAGAACGAGATCATCGACGGCTCCCCCGCCATCGACGAGATCCAGCGCCGCTTCATCGGCAACCCCGAGTTCTCGAACCTCCCGCGCAAGTTCAAGTCGGCGATCTCCGGCTCCCCGCAGCTGGACGTCGCCCACGAGATCAACGACGTCGCCTTCGTCGGCGTGCACCACCCCGAGCACGGCCCCGGCTTCGACCTCTGGGTCGGCGGCGGCCTGTCCACCAACCCCAAGCTGGGCGTGCGGCTCGGCGCCTGGGTGGCGCTGGAGGACGTACCGGACGTCTACGGCGGCGTCATCGGCATCTTCCGCGACTACGGCTACCGCCGGCTGCGCAACCGCGCCCGCCTGAAGTTCCTCGTCGCCGACTGGGGCCCCGAGAAGTTCCGCCAGGTCCTGGAGGACGAGTACCTGAAGCGGAAGCTGGCCGACGGTCCCGCGCCCGAGCAGCCCGCCGGGACCTGGCGCGACCACCTCGGCGTGCACCGGCAGAAGGACGGCCGCTTCTACGTCGGCTTCGCGCCCCGCGTCGGCCGCGTGGACGGCGCCACCCTCACGAAGATCGCCGAGGTCGCCGAGGCGCACGGCTCGGGGCGGCTGCGCACCACCGCCGAGCAGAAGATGATCGTGCTCGACATCGAGCAGGAGCAGGTCGACTCGCTCGTCTCCGCCCTGGAGGCGCTCGACCTGAAGGTCAAGGCCTCGCCGTTCCGGCGCGGCACGATGGCCTGCACCGGCATCGAGTTCTGCAAGCTCGCCATCGTCGAGACCAAGGCGCGCGGCGCCTCGCTCATCGACGAACTGGAGCGCCGCATCCCGGAGTTCGACGAGCCCATCACCATCAACATCAACGGCTGCCCGAACGCCTGCGCCCGCATCCAGGTCGCCGACATCGGGCTCAAGGGCCAGCTGGTCCTGGACGACGACGGCAACCAGGTCGAGGGCTACCAGGTGCACCTGGGCGGCGCGCTCGGCCTCGACGCCGGCTTCGGCCGCAAGGTCCGCGGCCTGAAGGTCACCGCCGACGAGCTTCCCGACTACGTCGAGCGGGTCATCAAGCGCTTCCAGGCGGAGCGCGAGGACGGCGAGCGCTTCGCCACCTGGACCGCCCGCGCCTCCGAGGAGGCCCTGAAGTGAGCGAGCGAGCCGCCCCCTTCCACTGCCCCTACTGCGGCGACGAGGACCTGCGCCCGAACGAGACCGGGCACGGCGCCTGGGAATGCGCGGCGTGCAACCGGGCCTTTCAGCTGAAGTTCCTCGGGCTCCTCGCCCGGGGGGTTCAGCACACCGACGGCGGAGGGGATCAGATATGACGTCCACTCAGACAATGCGTACGGACGCGGAGTCGAGGGCGCTCGCCGAGCAGGCGGGGCGCGACCTGGAGGACGCGTCCGCCCTGGAGATCCTCCAGTGGGCGGCCGACACCTTCGGCGAGCGGTTCTGCGTGACCTCCTCCATGGAGGACGCGGTCGTCGCCCACCTCGCCTCGCGGGCCAGGCCGGGCGTCGACGTCGTGTTCCTCGACACCGGCTACCACTTCCCGGAGACGATCGGCACCCGCGACGCCGTCGAGGCCGTGATGGACGTCAACGTCATCACGCTGACGCCCCGTCAGAGCGTGGCCGAGCAGGACGCCGCGTACGGCCCGAAGCTGCACGACCGCAACCCCGACCTGTGCTGCAAGCTGCGCAAGGTGCAGCCCCTGGAGGACGGCCTCAAGGGGTACGCCGCCTGGGCCACCGGGCTGCGCCGTGACGAGTCGCCGACCCGCGCGAACACGCCGGTCGTCGGCTGGGACGAGAAGCGCCGCAAGGTCAAGGTCTCGCCCATCGCCCGCTGGACGCAGGACGACGTCGACGCGTACGTCGCCGAGCACGGCGTGCTCACCAACCCCCTCCTGATGGACGGTTACGGCTCGGTGGGCTGCGCTCCGTGCACCCGCCGTCTGCTGGAGGGCGAGGACGCGCGCGCCGGCCGCTGGGCCGGGAACGCCAAGACCGAGTGCGGGATTCACGGATGACCGCGGCACGACGAGCAGTTCAGGAGAACCACGTGACCGGAGCCACCGTCTGGCTCACCGGCCTGCCCAGCGCCGGCAAGACGACCATCGCGTACGAACTGGCGGGCCGCCTGCGCGCGGAGGGCCGCCGCGTCGAGGTCCTCGACGGCGACGAGATCCGCGAGTTCCTCTCGGCGGGGCTCGGCTTCAGCCGCGAGGACCGGCACACCAACGTGCAGCGCATCGGCTTCGTCGCCGAACTCCTCGCCCGCAACGGCGTGCTGGCGCTCGTGCCGGTCATCGCGCCGTTCGCGGACAGCCGTGAGGCGGTGCGCAAGCGCCACCAGGCCAACGGCACCGCGTACCTGGAGGTGCATGTCGCGACACCGGTCGAGGTCTGCTCCGTACGCGATGTGAAGGGCCTGTACGCCAAGCAGGCCGCGGGTGAGATATCCGGGCTCACCGGGGTCGACGACCCCTACGAGGAGCCCGCCTCGCCCGACCTGCGCATCGAGTCGCAGGACCAGACGGTGGCGGAGTCCGCCGCGGCCCTGTACACGCTGCTCACCGAGAGGGGTGTCCTGTGAGCGACGCATGCGCGGCCGCCCGGCCGCGGACGACCACGAGTCCCGCGCCTCTGCGCCGTGCAGGCGGAGAAGCGAACGAAAGGGGTGTCCTGTGAGCGACGCATGCGCGGCCGCCCGGCCGCGGACGACCACGAAGCCCGCACCCCTGCGCCGCGCAGGCGGAGAAGCGAACGAAAGGGGTGCAGCATGACGACCGTCGCCACGACGACCGGCGAGGGCACCAGCAGCCCCTACGCCCTCAGCCACCTGGACGCCCTGGAGTCCGAGGCGGTGCACATCTTCCGCGAGGTGGCGGGCGAGTTCGAGCGGCCGGTGATCCTCTTCTCCGGCGGCAAGGACTCCATCGTCATGCTGCACCTGGCGCTGAAGGCGTTCGCCCCCGCGCCCGTCCCCTTCTCGCTGCTGCACGTGGACACCGGGCACAACTTCCCCGAGGTCATCGAGTACCGCGACCGGGCGGTGGCCCGGCACGGGCTGCGGCTGCACGTCGCCTCCGTGCAGGAGTACATCGACGCCGGAAAGCTGCGCGAGCGCCCCGACGGCACGCGCAATCCGCTCCAGACGGTGCCGCTCACGGAGAAGATCCAGAGCGAGAAGTTCGACGCGGTCTTCGGCGGCGGGCGGCGCGACGAGGAGAAGGCGCGCGCCAAGGAGCGGGTGTTCTCGCTGCGGGATGAGTTCTCGCAGTGGGACCCGCGCCGCCAGCGCCCCGAGCTGTGGCAGCTCTACAACGGCCGCCACGCCCCCGGCGAGCACGTCCGCGTCTTCCCGCTGTCCAACTGGACCGAGCTGGACGTGTGGCAGTACATCGCCCGTGAGGACATCGAGCTGCCGCAGATCTATTTCGCGCACGAGCGGGAGGTGTTCAAGCGCTCGGGGATGTGGCTGACCGCGGGCGAGTGGGGCGGCCCCAAGGACGGCGAGACCGTCGAGAAGCGGCTGATCCGCTACCGCACGGTGGGCGACATGTCCTGCACCGGCGCCGTCGACTCCGACGCCACCACGCTGGACGCCGTCATCGCCGAGATCGCCGCCTCCCGCCTGACCGAGCGCGGGGCGACCCGGGCCGACGACAAGCTGTCCGAGGCCGCGATGGAAGACCGCAAGCGCGAAGGGTACTTCTAATGAGCACGTCCACCGAGCAGTTCGCCGACGTCTCGGCGACCACGCTGCTGCGCTTCGCGACCGCCGGGTCCGTCGACGACGGCAAGTCCACCCTGGTCGGGCGGCTCCTGCACGACTCCAAGTCGGTCCTCACCGACCAGCTTGAGGCCGTCGAGCGCGTGTCCGCCAGCCGCGGCGCCGACGCCCCCGACCTGGCGCTGCTCACCGACGGTCTGCGCGCCGAGCGCGAGCAGGGCATCACCATCGACGTGGCCTACCGCTACTTCGCCACCGCCCGGCGCCGGTTCATCCTCGCCGACACCCCCGGGCACGTGCAGTACACCCGGAACATGGTCACCGGCGCCTCCACGGCCGACCTCGCCGTCGTCCTGGTCGACGCCCGCAACGGCGTCATCGAGCAGACCCGCCGCCACGCCGCGGTCGCCGCCCTGCTGCGCGTGCCGCACGTCGTCCTCGCCGTCAACAAGATGGACCTCGTCGCCTACGAGGAGCGGGTCTTCGCCGAGATCGCCGAGGAATTCACCGCGTACGCGGCCGAGTTGGGCGTCCCGGAGATCACCGCGATCCCCATCTCCGCGCTGGCCGGCGACAATGTCGTCGAGCCGTCCGCCACCATGGACTGGTACGGCGGCCCCACCGTCCTGGAGCACCTGGAGACGGTCCCGGTCAGCCACGACCTGACCTCGTGCCACGCGCGGCTGCCCGTGCAGTACGTGATCCGCCCGCAGACCGCCGAGCACCCCGACTACCGCGGCTACGCGGGCCAGATCGCCGCCGGCACCTTCCGCGTCGGCGAGTCGGTCACCGTCCTGCCCTCGGGCCGCACCTCGAGGATCACCGGGATCGACCTGCTGGGCAAGGCGGTGGACGTGGCGTGGACGCCGCAGTCCATCACCCTGCTCCTGGAGGACGACATCGACATCTCGCGCGGCGACCTGATCGTGCCGAGCGGGGACACCCCGCCGACCTCGCAGGACATCGAGGCGACGGTCTGCCATGTCGCCGACACGCCGCTCAACGTCGGCCAGCGGGTGCTGCTCAAGCACACCACCCGCACGGTCAAGGCGATCGTCAAGGAGATCCCCTCGCGGCTGACCCTGGACGACCTGTCCCAGCACCCGGAGCCCGGCCGGCTCGTCGCCAACGACATCGGGCGCGTGAAGGTCCGTACCGCCGAACCGCTGGCGCTCGACTCCTACGCCGACTCGCGGCGCACCGGGTCGTTCCTCCTGATCGACCCGGCCGACGGCACGACGCTCGCGGCGGGCATGGCGGGCGAGGCGTTCGCCACCGCCGCCGAAGAGGCCGCGCCGGCCGCGGACGACGAGGGCTGGGATTTCTGACATGGCCCGCCTCGACATGTTCTCGACCTTCGCGAAGGAGGGCGGCCGCATCGGCAGCGGCGCCCTCGGCAGCGGGCAGGGCGGAGTCGCGCGATGTGCGCGCTGACGTACGCGCACCGCCTGCGCGCCCACGGCCACCCCGCCCTGCGGGGTGGCCCCGTACGACGTACGCGAAGACGAAGACCTGCCGACCTCCCGGCCACGACCTGACGGCGTGCGCCCGGGCCGACGAGAGGAACACCTCCCGTGCCTGCACCACGCATCCGACGCGCCGCCCTGCTGGCGCTGCCCCTGCTGGCCCTGACGCTCGGCGCCTGCGGCTACGGCTCCGAGTCGGTCGAGAACGAGGGCAAGGCCGAGATCGCCGCGGGCGCGAAGAAGGTCGACGGCCTGGACAGCGTGCGGATCGGCTACTTCCCGAACCTCACCCACGCCACCGCCCTTGTGGGCAACCGCGAGGGGCTCTTCCAGAAGGAGCTGGGGGGCACGGAGGCGAAGTACTCGCAGTTCAACGCGGGTCCCTCGGAGATCGAGGCGCTGAACGCCGGTTCGATCGACATCGGCTGGATCGGCCCCTCCCCGGCCATCAACGGCTACACCAAGTCGGCGGGGAAGAACCTGCGCATCATCGGCGGTTCGGCCTCCGGCGGCGTCAAGCTCGTGGTGAACCCCGAGAAGATCAAGTCCCTGGACGACGTCAAGGGCAAGAAGATCGCGACACCGCAGCTCGGCAACACCCAGGACGTGGCGTTCCTCAACTGGGCCGCCGAGCGGGGCTGGAACGTCGACGCGGAGAGCGGCAAGGGTGACGTGTCGGTGGTCCGCACCGACAACAAGATCACCCCGGACGCCTACAAGTCCGGTTCCATCGACGGCGCGTGGGTGCCCGAGCCGACCGCCTCCAAGCTGGTCGCCGAGGGCGGCGAGGTCCTCCTCGACGAGGCGGACCTGTGGCCGGACAAGAAGTTCGTGATCACGAACATCATCGTGAAGCAGAGCTTCCTGAAGGAGCACCCGAAGGCCGTCGAGGCCGTGCTGCGCGGCGCCGTGAAGACCAACGCGTGGATCGAGAAGAACCCCGGCAAGGCGAAGGCCGCCGCGAACGCCCAGCTCAAGGCGGACTCCGGCAAGGCGCTGCCCGCCGAGGTGCTCGACCCGGCGTGGAAGTCCATCCGGACGACCGACGACCCGCTGGCCGCGACGCTGGAGGCGGAGGCGGACCACGCGGTCAAGGCCGGCCTCCTGGAGAAGCCGGACCTGCGGGGCATCTACGACCTCCGGCCGCTGAACAAGGTCCTGCGGGCCGCGGGCGAGTCCCCGGTCGACGACGCCGGTCTCGGCGTCAAGTAGCCCGTAGAAAACAGACGTCGAGTTCCCGAGTTCCCGAATCCCCGAGATCCCGAGTTCCTGAGTTCCCAGGAGGTGACGACCATGGCGACCGCTCTCGCCAAGGCCGCGGAGGACATCAGCCCCGCGACCACGCACGCCGCCAGGATCGAGCACGTCTCGAAGTCCTTCGGCGGACCCGCCGGGTCACAGCTCGTCCTCGACGACATCACGCTCGATGTCGCGCCGGGCGAGTTCGTCACCCTCCTCGGGGCCTCGGGCTGCGGGAAGTCGACGCTGCTCAACCTGGTCGCCGGGCTCGACAAGCCGTCGGCGGGCGCCATCACGACCGACGGCCGCCCGGCCCTGATGTTCCAGGAGCACGCGCTCTTCCCGTGGCTGACCGCGGGCAAGAACATCGAACTCGCCCTGAAGCTGCGCGGCGTGCCGAAGGCGGAGCGCCGCCCGCGGGCCGAGGAACTGCTCGAACTCGTCCGGCTGCACGGCGCGTACCGCAAGCGGGTGCACGAGCTGTCCGGCGGCATGCGTCAGCGCGTGGCGCTGGCGCGGGCCCTGGCGCAGGACAGCCGGCTCCTGCTGATGGACGAGCCGTTCGCAGCGCTCGACGCGATCACCCGCGACGTGCTGCACGACGAGCTGACCCGGGTCTGGAGCGAGACGAACGTCTCGGTCCTCTTCGTCACGCACAACGTCCGCGAGGCCGTGCGCCTCGCCCAGCGCGTGGTGCTCCTCTCGTCGCGTCCCGGCCGGGTGGCGCACGAGTGGCGGGTCGACATCCCGCACCCGCGCCGCATCGAGGACTCCGCCGTGGCGGAACTGTCCGTCGAGATCACCGAACAACTGCGTGGGGAGATCCGCCGCCATGGCCAGCACTGAGACGACCGGTCCGGATGCCGGGACGACGGCGCCCGGGGGCGCGCGGAAGCAGCCCGCGGACGGCCAGGACCTCGCCGGCCTGGAGGCGGGCCTCGACGCCCTGGAGACGGCCGCCGGGCCCGCCCGCACGCCGGTGCGCCAGGTCCTGACCCAGAAGGTACTGCCGCCGCTCACCGCGGTGCTGCTGGTCCTGGTGGTCTGGCAGGCGCTGGTCGCCTTCGACGTCGTCGACGACCCGAGCAAGCTGCCCTCGCCGTCCGCGGTGTGGGACGAGGTGCGCGACGCGTGGCTTGCGGGCACGCTCCTCGACTACATCTGGACATCGGTCTCACGCGGCCTGCTCGGCTTCCTGCTCGCCCTGGTGATCGGCACGCCGCTCGGCCTGATCGTCGCCCGGGTGCGGTTCATCCGGGCCGCGATCGGCCCGATCCTCTCCGGACTCCAGTCGCTGCCGTCGGTGGCGTGGGTGCCGCCCGCGGTGCTGTGGCTGGGGCTCAACAACCAGATGATGTACGCGGTGATCCTGCTCGGGGCGGTGCCCTCCATCGCCAACGGCTTGGTGTCCGGCGTCGACCAGGTGCCGCCGCTGTTCCTGCGCGCGGGCCGCACGCTCGGCGCGAGCGGGCTGCGGCACACCTGGCACATCGTGCTCCCGGCCGCGCTGCCCGGCTATCTCGCGGGCCTCAAGCAGGGCTGGGCGTTCTCCTGGCGCTCGCTGATGGCCGCCGAGATCATCGCGTCCTCGCCGGAGCTGGGCGTGGGCCTCGGCCAGCTCCTGGAGAACGGCCGCAACGCCAGCTCCATGCCGATGATCTTCCTCGCCATCTTCCTCATCCTGATCGTCGGCATCGCCATCGACCTGCTCATCTTCAGCCCGCTGGAGCGGCGCGTGCTGCGCGGCCGCGGGCTCCTCGTGAAGAGCTGACCCGCCATGCGCCGAGCCACTGTCGCCCCGCACCGCCCCGTGCTCCTGGTCATCGCCCACGGCAGCCGCGACCCGCGGCACGCCACGACCGTGCACGCGCTGGCGCGGCGGGTGCAGTCGCTGCGCCCGGGGCTGCGGGTGGAGACGGCCTTCCTGGACTTCAACGCCCCTTCCGTACCGGCCGCGTTGGACCGGCTCGCGGCGGAAGGCATACGCGACGTCGTGGCGCTCCCTCTCCTCCTGACGCGCGCGTTCCACGCGAAGGCCGACATCCCGTCGGTGCTGCGGGAGGCCCCCGCCTCCCTGCGCATCCGCCGGGCACCGGTCCTCGGCCCGTCGCCCCTGCTCCTCTCCGCTCTGGAGCAGCGGCTGTACGAGGCGGGGCTCGACCCCGCCGACAAGTCCTCGACCGGGGTCGTGCTGGCCTCGGCGGGGTCCTCCGACCCGGAGGCGATCGCAGTGATCGCTGACATCGCGCGGGAGTGGCGGCACACCGGTTGGTGCGCCGTGCGGCCTGCGTTCGCCTCCGCATCCCTGCCGCGCACGGAAGACGCCGTGCGCGCGCTGCGCGACGTACCGGGGGTGCGGCGGGTGGCCGTCGCGCCTTATGTCCTCGCGCCCGGCTTCCTGCCGGATCGCATCGCGCGGGGCGCCGCCGAGGCCGACGTGCTGGCGGACGTGCTCGGCCCCGCGCCGGCGGTGGCCCGGCTGCTCGTGCGGCGCTACGACGAGGCGTACGCGCCGGACACCTGCCCTGCTGCTCCTCTGGCGCGGATTCCCGCACTGGCCTAGCTTGTGGGTTCATGACCCCGAGTCGTTCCCGCACGCTCTGGCTGCGGACCGAACCCCTGCACGCGGTGATCTACTTCGATGAGCGCTGCCGCCGCCTCGGCCGGGCGGTGGGCCTCAAGGGCTTCTGGATGGGGTACTTCGCCGCCCGCACCGCGCCGATGGGCCGCGTGGGGCCCGGTGTCGCCTCGGCGGCGCTCGGTGTCTTCGCGCCGGCCATGGTGGCGCGCGCCCTGCCGTCGGCCTGGGAGTACGCCTCGCCGGACCGCGTGGTCGAGGAGCGGGCCCGCCTGGCGGCACGCGCCCTGCGCCAACTGGTCCCGGACATCGCCGTGTTGACGACCTCCGCCAACGGCCCGCTGACGGCCCTGGTCGAGGAGGCTCCCCCGCTGGCCCGTCCGCTCTTCGCCGCCAACCGCGACCTGACGGACCGTGTGGACCCGGTCGAGCGCCTCTGGCAACTGGTCACCTGCGTACGGGAGTTCCGCGGCGACGCCCACATCGCGGTCCTCGCCGACCACGGCCTGGACGCCCGCGAGGCCCTCGCCCTGGCCGCCGCGACCGGCCGGGTCGACGCGTCCCGCATCCGGCAGGACCGCGGCTGGACCGAGGAGGAGTGGCACACCGCGGCGGACCGCCTGCGCGGCCGGGGCCTGATCGACGCGGCGGGCCGGGTGACCGAACGGGGCCTGACGGAACGCGAGTCGGTGGAGGACGACACGGACCGCCTGACCGACCGCCTCCTGCGCCCCCTCCCCACCCCCACGACGGACACCCTCCTGAAGGCCCTCCACCCGGCCTCCCGCGCCATCGTGAACTCCGGCATCATGCCGTTCCCCAATCCGATCGGGTTGCCGCGGGTGGTGGGGTGAAAGGCGCGGCCCGGTGACCAGAGGGCACGGTGAAACCGCTTGCCCCTCCCCGTCCCTCCCCCTACCGTCTCGCGGATGACACCCGAACTGCGGTCCGAACGTCTCTTGCTCTCGGCTTATGTCGCCGCCGATGAGCCGCACTTTGTCGCGCTGTTCCAGGACGCGGCGGTGGGCCGCTGGTTCGGGGACGGGGTGCAGAGTGCCGCCGAGGACCGGGCTCTGTTCGGGCGGATATTCAGCCTCGTCTACGCCGAGGAGCGCTTTCCCGTCTGGGCGGTCCGGTACGCGGGGCGCTATGTGGGGCACGCCGAGATCAAGCCCTCCCCGGAGAGCTGGCTCGACGGTCACGAGATCGTCTACGGGCTGACCAGGGAGAGCTGGGGGCTCGGGCTCGGAACCGAGCTGGCGCAGCTCTTGACGGCGTACGGCCATGAGACGCTGGGGCTCACCGAGGTGCACGCGACCGTGGACTCGGAGAACACCGCCTCCCTCGCCGTCCTCAAGCGGCTCGGCTACACGCAGGACCGTACGGTGCCCGAGGACAACGGCAGGACCACCCTGCTGCTCACCTCCCGGCCGGCCGCGCCGCCGCCCGTCGGCGGCTGAGACCGCCCCGCACCTCTCAGCCTTCGGTGAACGGCGTCCCCTGGTGGAACCAGAGCCGCCACCCGTCGTCCGTGCGCCGCCACAGCGAACTGCGGTGCGCCCGACGGCCGTTGTCGTCCGTGTCGAAGGTGAGGTGCACCAGGTCGTCGGCGAGCTGGACGCCCCGCATCCGCGAGGTCGTCGTGGGGCGGCTCGCGGGCTCGGGGGCGGCCGTGAGGACCCGTACGATCGAGTTCCGGTCCCAGCGTGTCCCGGACGCCCCGAACTCGGTGAACTCGGGGTGCAGCAGCGCCCCGAAGAGGTCGGGCGAGGCGCGCACCTCGGGGTCCAAGAGGCGCAGTTCGCCCTCGATGGCGGCTGCCACGGCGGGGGTGCGGTCAGTCACGGGTCATCTCCACGAGCCGGGTGACGGTGTTCCAGTTGCGGGTGGTGGCGACGAGGCCCTTGGTCAGGCCGGGCCGCGACAGCTGTGCGGCGAGCTTGGAGCGGCCGAGCCCGTCGGGCGCGTAGAGGTAGAGGGCACGGTCGCCGAGTCTGAACTCCTCGGGGAGGTACGTGCTTTGGTCGATGGCGGCGAAACGGTCCGCGTCGACCGGCGCGGAGAAGTAGGTGACGTGGAGCTGCTTGGCCTCAAGGGTGGCGGCCGGGAAGGGGCAGGCGTCCGCCACCGCCCGCAGATACGCGCCGTCCCGCACCAGGACGTCCACGGCGAAGCCGAACTTCCCCTCGATCGCCGCCCCGAGCCGCGCGGCGAGCGACTCCTCGTCCCCGTGGGCCGCGGTGAAGACGGCGTTGCCGCTCTGCAGGTACGTCTGTACGCCGCCGTGCCCGAGCCCCTCAAGGAGCGCGCGGAGCCGGGCCATCGGCACCTTCTTGTGGCCGCTCACGTTGATGCCGCGCAGCAGCGCCGCATATGTCTTCGTCACCATGCGCACACGATAGAGCGGCCGCCGTGCCCCGTGGGGGTGGGCACGACAACCGCGGCTCAGCGGGTGCCGAGGGTCACTCGACGACCTTCAGGAGCTTGTTGGGCGTGCCCTCGCTCGGGTTGGTGATCTTGTCGGGGGTGGCGCCGTCGGTCAGGGCCTTGGCGACGTCGGCGGGCTTGGCGTCCGGGTGGGCGGCGACGTAGACGGCGGCGGCGCCCACGACGTGCGGGGTCGCCATCGACGTACCGGAGATCGTCTTGGTGGCGTCGTCACCGGTGTTCCAGGCGGACGTGATGTCCGAGCCCGGGGCGTAGATGTCCACGACGGAGCCGAAGTTGGAGAAGTCCGACTGCTGGTCGTCCTTGGTGGAGGAGGCGACGGTGATGGCCTCCTTCACGCGGGACGGGGAGCCCTGGGAGGCGTCGGCCGACTCGTTGCCGGCGGCCACCGCGAAGGTGACGCCCGAGGCGATCGCCTTCTGGACGGCCGCGTCGAGCGCCTCGTCCGCGCCGCCGCCGAGGCTCATGTTGGCGACGGAGGGGCCCTGGTGGTTCTTGGTGACCCAGTCGATGCCCGCGACGACCTGCTCGGTGGTGCCCGAGCCGTTGTCGTCGAGCACGCGAACGGCGACGATCTTGGCCTTCTTGGCCACGCCGTGCGCCTCACCGGCGATGGTGCCGGCGACGTGCGTGCCGTGGCCGTTGCCGTCGTCGGCGTTGTCGTCGTTGTCGATGGCGTCGAAGCCGGAGACGGCACGGCCGCCGAAGTCCTTGTGGCTGACGCGGACACCCGTGTCGATGACGTACGCGGTGGCACCCTCACCGGCCGCGTCCGGGTAGGTGAACTTCTTGTCGGCCGCGGTGTCCGCCTGGTCGATGCGGTCCAGGCCCCACGACGGCGGGTTGTCCTGGGTGGCGTCGATGGTGAACTTCTTCGACTGGACGACCTTGCCGACGGCCGGGTCGGCGGCCAGGCGCTTGGCCTCGGTCTCGCTCAGGCCCTTGGCGGAGAAGCCGTTGATCGCGGAGGAGTAGTTCCGCTTCAGCTCGCCGCCGTACTCCTCGGCGAGGTCGGACTTGGCGTCCTTGTCCGCCTTCTCGTCGAGCATCACGATGTAGCTGCCGGCGACGGCGCCCTTGGCGTCCGCGCCGTAGACCTTGCCCTCGGCGGGGGTGGCCGCGCCGGCGAAGGAGGTGGCGAAGACGCTCACACCGACCGCGGTGGCGGCGGTGGCTATCGCGGCGGTGAGCTTCATCGTGCGGGCACGCTTGTGTGTTGCCATGAAGAGGGGTCTCCTCAGTGCTGTGTGGGGGGTTGTGGGGGGTATTCAGATGTTCAGCTGTCTTGTCGGGCGCGTGCCGCCACGACAAGTTCATCGCGACGCGCCCTGACGCCCGGAAGATCTCCGGGTGTTGGGACGAAACCCTGACCGATTGACGCGCGCAGATCAATACCTACATGCAGCTGTGACTTGCTCAACAAGGTTCTGTAATCACAAACCGGTTGCGGTCGCTACGGAACGGACATCCGGGGGCCCACTCGCCCCAACTCCGGGTAACACGAAGCACTTTGCGCCAAGCACTTTGCGCCATACGCGCGATGCCGGGCTGCCGGGGGAAGTCCCCGGCAGCCCGGCATCGCACCGGCTCCGCAGCCCGCACCGGCCGCACCGGCCCGGCACGGTCAGACCGCGACCGGCGCCTTCTGCTCCTCGAAGGAGTCGATGGTGCGCGTGAAGTCCCGGGTGGAGAGCAGCAGCTTGTAGATGATGGCGAGCTCGAAGACGAGGAGGAGCGCGCCGGACACGATCGTCGCGGGCATCACCACGTCGAAGAGCGGGCCGATCATGAAGACGCCCATCTGGAACTCGATGCCGCTCACCAGGTGCGCGCGGATGCGGTGGCGCAGCAGGAAGGAGCGGGCCCGCAGATAGGCCGGGAACTTGCGCCGGAACTCCTGGTGCAGGTCGATCACCTGAGGCTTGCGGGCCACCGGTGCCGCCTCCCCGTCGGCACCGGCGTCCCCGGGCGCCTGCGGGTCATGGGGTACCTGCGGGTCGTAGGGCGCCTGCGGGTCGTAAGGCGCCTCGCCCGCGGCCCGCTGGAGGTCCTGCTCGATGTCCGCCGAGGGGTTGTCCCGCAGCAGGTCCTCCATGAAAGCCAGCTCCGCCTCGTTCTGCGCGCGCCGCGCGGCCCGCATGCGGGCCTTGATCTGCTTGCGCATGGTGTGGCGGATCTTGAAGATCTCCAGCGAGTTGATGTACCGCAGGGTGTCGAGCGCGACCACGGCGAGCGCGAGCCAGATGTACAGGGTGTCGCCCGTGCGCTCGTACTGGCCGCCCATGAGGGCGACGCCGCACACCATGACGCGGATGCGGTCGAAGACGAAGTCGAGCCAGGCGCCGAAGACCGAGCCCTGCCCGGTGAGGCGGGCGACCTTGCCGTCCATGCAGTCGAGGATGAAGCTCAGGTGGTAGATGACGGCGCCGAGGGCGAGCCACTTCCAGTCGCCGAACGCGAAGCACGCGGCGGAGCCGAGACCGAGAAGGAACGCGCCCCACGTGATCTGGTTGGGCGTGATCCTCGTGTGCATCGCGGTGAACCGCACGAGCGGCGTGGCGACCGGGTCGACAAGCAACACGGTCCACCACGCGTCGCGCTTCTTCTGAGTGATGCGACGCACCTCGGCGAGGGGCGGTATATCTCGACGCATGGGGGTCAACTTCCTGGCGTTCGACGAAAGTTCATCTCACGCTAAGGAGGGTTTCGCCCAAGGAACAAGATCTACGGAGTGCAACCTTTCACCGGGGGTAACGGTCAACCTTTCGAATCGAGTCCATGGCCATTCCAGGACATTGGTGCGTTACCAGAGCGTTATCGAATGGCGGGAACGGCCAACTACATTACGGAGCGTCAGGTCGAGGCGGAGTCGCGAGGCGTCCCGCCGGGGCCGCGTCGCAGGGTGACGCGTCAAGGCCGCGCCGCAGGGCGTCCCCTCAGTACCGCTCGACCCGTGCCTTCGCCTGCGCCAGCTCCGCCTCGATGAGGTCGGCCGCCATCCGCGTCCCGCCCTCCGCCGCCATCGACTCCTGGATGCCGGCCAACTTCCGGGCGACCTCCGCGTCCTCGACCAGTGCGAGCACCGCCTCGCGCAGGGTCTCGGCGGTCGCCTCCTCCTTCGGCAGATGCCGGGCGACACCGAGCCCCTGCAACATGTCGGCGTTGCTGAACTGGTCGGTGGCCTGCGGCACGGCCACCATCGGGGTCGCGGTGGCGAGCCCCTCCTGGCTGCCGCCCGCGCCGGCGTGGGTGATGAACGCGTCCGCCTTCCTGAGGACCGCCAGCTGCGGCACCCACGGGTGCACTTCCACGTTCGCGGGCAGTTCGCCGAGGTCGCCCGCGTCGACGTGCTTGCCGATCTGGAGCACCATGTGCCAGCCCGGCAGGTCCCCGAAGGCCTTGACGCACTCGCGGTAGAAGTCGGGCTGCTTGGTGAAGGCCGAGCCGAGCGATACGAGCAGCACCTTCCGCGCGCCGGCGGGCCGCTGCCACTCCCCCTGCTCCGCGCGCTCGCCCTGGCAGGCGCCGACGAAGGTGTGCACACTCTCGTCTACGCGGTCGGCGTGCGGCTGCAGCGCCTTGGGGATCAGCACCAGGGAGCGCGGGGGCCTGGCGACGAAGGAGTCGGGGGTCTGGGCGATGCCGTTCTCCGCGAGCCAGGAGGTGAAGCGCGCCAGGTAGGCCTGTCCGCGCTCGGACGCCTTCAGCTGCGCCTGCATCGGCGCGGCGACCTCCTCCTCGTATCCGTCCCAGGCGACGAGGTTCGGCGAGAGGGAGATCTCGGGGACGCCCCAGCGGCGGGCCAGGACGCGCGCCGGGTAGGACGTGATGTCGTACAGGACGAGGTCGGGTTCGTCGCCCTCATAGGCGCGGGCCAGCTCCGGCAGCGTCCGGATCGCGTCGGTGAGGAACGGTTCGAGGTTGTCGACCAGTTCCGTGCCCCAGGCCTCCGGGTCGTCGTCCGGTGACGGGAGGGTCGTCTCGTAGGGTCTGGGTTCGGCGCCGGTCTCGGCGACCTTCGCCGCGAAGGCGTGCGGGATGGCGTACGTGACGCGATGGCCGCGGGCGACGAGTTCCCGGATGACTTCCAGGCTCGGGTTCACGTGCCCGTGGGCGGCGATGGAGAACATGGCTATGTGGGCAGCACGAGGCGTGGTCATGCGCCCACTCTAACGAGACGAGACGTCTCGTGCAATCGGTCGTCCCCCTCCGCCGCCCCTGCCTACTCGCCCTCCGCCTCGCGCTCCGCGGCTTCGTTGTAGCGCAGCAGATACCCCGCGAACCGCGCCAGGTCGGGCCCGCTCCACTCCGCCAACCGCTCCTGGAACGCCACCCGGCGAGCGGCGCCGACCTGCGCCAGCACCTCGTGGCCGCGTTCGGTGAGGTGCAGTACGTGCACCCGGTGGTCGGCCGGGTCGAGCCGCCGCTCGACGAGACCGGCCTTCTCCAGCGCCCCCACCTGCCGGCTGATCGTCGACTTGTCGAGGGTGTAGTGCGCGGCCAGATCCGTGGCCCGGCAGCCGCCCTGGTGCTCCAGGTGGCCGAGCAGCGTGAAGGAGACCAGTGACAGCTCGGGATGCATCCGAGCGGCGGTGGCACGTGCCCGCCGGGCGAAGGCCGTCATCTCCCGCTGGATGATCTCGATGGAGTCGTCCCGCGCCCCGCCGCCCGGCCCGGACCTGTCCCGCTGGGTCACGATTTCTCCCTCTCCCTAGATGGTTGTAGAGTACAACATAAGGAAGGGTTGCATATACCAACCATCTGCGCCCATCGGCTGTGCCGATCTGCCGCACCCGACTGCCGTGCCCATCTGTCCCGACCACCCGAACCGGAGTGCTCCATGTCCGCCACCGCGGAAGCCGCCCCTCGAACACGCGACGTCCTGCGTCACGTACTCCTCCACCTGGTGACACCCCTCCTCATGTGCCTCGGCATGGGCCTCGCCTACATGGGCGCCTTCGTCACCCCCGAGCCGAACGACATGCCGGTCGCCGTCGTCGGCTCGGGTCCGCAGGCCAAGGTCCTCGCGCAGACCGTCGAGGACAAGGCGGGCGACGCGCTCGACGTGCGCACGCTCCCCGACCGCGAGCACGCCGTCGACGCGCTCAAGTCCCTGGACGTCGCCGGGGCCTTCGTGCCCGACGCCAGGACGCCCGAGCTGATCGTGGCCTCCGCCGGGTCCGACATGAGCGCGTTGGCGGCGCAGAAGATCTTCACGCCGATCGCGGCGAAGCAGGGCGCTCCGCTGAAGGTCACCGATGTGGCGGCGCCGGTCGCCGACGACCCGACGGGGCAGGGCCTGTTCTTCCTGCTCGTCGCCGTCAGCATCGGCTCGTACGCCTCCGTCGCCGTGCTCGGCGCCGCCGGGGCGGGGCTGCGGATGCGGGCCCGCGCGGGCCTGGTCGTGGGGGTCTCCTTCGCCGTCAGCCTGATCGGCGCGGCGCTCGCGGGGCCGATCTTCCACCTGGCGCACCAGGGCCTGTGGGGCGTGTGGGCGATGTGCTGGCTCTACTCGGCCGGGGTCCTCTTCATCGGCGTAGGCCTGCACACCTTCCTCAAGCGCTGGACGACGCTGACGATGATGGTGCTGTTCGTAATGCTCAACTTCACGACGTCCGGCGGCCTGTTCCGGCCCGAGCTGCAGAACGGCTTCTTCGGCTCACTGCACGCGTTCTGGAACGGCGCAGGCTTCGTCGAGGGCGTCCGCAGCCACCTCTACTTCGGCGGCCACGACCTCGGCTCGCACGTCTGGACGCTGGCCGGCTGGCTGGCGCTCGGGCTGCTGCTCGTCGCCGTCGCGGGGCTCTGGGAGCGGCGCGGGCGCGGGGCGGCGCGGGTCGCGGCCTCCCGCGCGGCGGAGCGGGCTGACCAGGAGGAGGAGATGGAGGAGTCGGTCGGGGTGTGACGACTCCGGCTCCCCGCCGACGGCCGCATCAGGACCCCGCCAGGCGCGTACGTCACGCTGCCGCTGTCCGACAGCCGCGTCGGGCGGCGGCAGCGTGTACCCGGCAGATCGTGGGTTCGACCGGACCGTGTCCGTACGACCGTCAAGCGTGCCTGTACGAGCGCCAGGCGTGTCTGTACGACCGTCAGGCATGCGCCGAGGAGGCAGAGGGAGCCCGGTAGACCCGGGTAGGCCGAGTAAGCCAGGCAGCCCGAGTAGGCCGAGCAGGCCAGGCAGGCCGAGCAGGCCAGGCAGCCCCGGTAGCCCGGGTGCCCGGGTAGGCCGAGCAGCCCAAGTAGGCCAGGCAGGCCAAGCAGGCCAAGTAGGCCAGGCAGGCCGGGTAGGCCGGGTGCCCGGGTAGCCCGGGTGCCCGGGTAGGCCGAGCAGGCCAGGCAGGCCGGGCAGCCCCGGTAGCCCGGTGAGAGCCAGGGCGGCGGTCGTCCGGGCGGCCGCGCTCGCGGTGGTCCCGGCCCGCCAGTGTGGCCGTGGAGCGGCACGCAGGCGAAGTGGCCCTCGGGGGGACGCCGGCAGCGCACCCCCCTCCCCCGAGACACAACCCCCTACCGCTGATACCGCGCCAGCACCAGATTGCCGTCCTTCACCAGCCGCTTCCGCAGCTCGTCGAGGCCGATCGCCCCGCTGTAGTACTCCTGGAACGCGGGGGTGGCGACCTTGTCCTTCCACTCCGGGTAGCCCCGCACCGACTGGGCGGGGGCCGGGCGCAAGGCCTTGGCGAGGGCCGTGCCCACCGCCCAGTCGTTCTTCTCCGTGCGCAGGGCGGGGTCCTTCAGGGCCTTCTCGCCGGTCGGCAGCATCCAGTCGCCGCGCGCCAGCTTCACCATGTTCTGCGGCTGGAGGAAGAAGTCGATGAACGCGGCCGCCTCCTTCTTGTGCGGGCTGTCCTCGGAGACGGACAGGGTCTGCGGGCTGACCCCCTGCGCGAGCCCCTCGGACCCGGCGGGCGCGGGAAGCACCTGCCAGTCGAAGCCCTCGGGGGCCTGCTGCGCGATCTGCTGACGGTACGAGAAGCCGAGCGGGACCATCGCGTACTTGCCGCCGAAGAAGCCGGGCAGGGTGTCGGAGCCGCCCATGCCGAGGGTCGTGCCGGAGGCGCTCTTGTCGTTGTTGACCTGGTCGTGGACCGTGCGGGGCATGATCTCGTCGGCCTTGCCGAAGCGGACGTCGACCTTGCCGTCCGCGCCGCGGTGGAACATCCGCCCGCCTGCCGACAGGGAGAGGTTGAGCGTCGCGGAGACCGGTTCCTTCAGGGGCCAGGCGACGCCGTACTTCCCGTCCTCGCCGTCACCCAGCTCCTTGGTGACGTCCCGGAACTCCCGCCAGCTCCACGGCTTTTCGGGGGTCGGAATCCGTACGCCCGACTTCTTCAGCCACTTCGCGTTGGCGATCAGGACGCGCGGCTCCTGGAGGAACGGCACGCCGTACACCTTGCCGCCGAAGGTCGTCGTCTCCCAGCTGCGCCGCGGGATGTCGGACTTGAGGCGGTCGGGGAGCAGCTCGCCGAGGTCCGCGAGATAGCCCCCGTACGCGAAGTCGGCGAGGTCGTCCGAGGCGTCGTGGATGATGTCGGGCGCCTCGCCGCCCTCGAAGGAGGTGAGCAGCTGGTCGTGGACGCTGTCCCAACTGCCCTGGACGTACTCGACCTCGACGTCGGGATGGGTGGCGTTCCACTCCTCGACCAGGGCCTTGTTGGCGTCGACGGACTCCTTCTGCCAGGCGAGGGACTGGAACCGGAGGGTGATCTTCCCGTCGTGGCCGTCGTCGGAGCCGCCGCCGCACCCGCTCAGGAGCAGGGCGAGAGCGCTGACGGCGGCGGCCAGCAGGCGGGGTGTCGTGCGCCTCATGCCTTCACCGCCCCGGCCAGCATGCCGCCCGTGATCCGCTTCTGGATGATCGCGAAGATGACCAGCGAGGGGATGGTCGCGAGAAACGCCGCGGCGGCGAGCGGCCCGAGGTCCGCGACGCCCTCGGCGCCGATGAAGCGGTTGAGGATGACCGGCAACGTCTGCTTCTCCGGGGTCTTGAGCAGGACGAGCGCGAAGAAGAACTCGTTCCACGCGGTGATGAAGGCGAACATCGCCGTGGCCACGACGCCGGGCGCCAGCAGCGGGGCGACGACCGACACGAACGTCCGGACCCTGCCCGCGCCGTCCACCGCCGCCGCCTCCTCCAACTCGGCGGGGACCGCGCGGACGTACCCGACGAGCATCCACAGCGCGAAGGGCAGCGACCACACCACGTACACCATGACCAGGCCGAGCAGGGAGTTGATCAGGTGGAGGTTCTTCAGGATCAGGAAGAGCGGGATGATGATCAGGACGAACGGGAACGCCTGGCTGATCACCACCCAGCCGGTGGCCGCCTTCGCGAGGCGCGTGCGGCGTCTGGCCATGACGTACGCCATCGGGGTCGCGATGACGACGGCGATCAGGGCCGCGCTGACCGCCGCGACGAGGGAGTTCCCCGCGGCCTGGAGGAGCGGCTGCTCGTCGAAGGCCTGCCGGAAGTTGTCCAGCGTCGGGTCCTTCGGAATCCAGGTGGGGTGCAGGCTGCCCAGTTCCCGCGCGGGCTTGAAGGCCGTGGAGATCAGCCAGAGGAACGGGAAGGCCAGGAAGACCAGATAGGCGGCGAGTGCCACGTACTGCGCGGCGCGCGTCGACTTCTTCGTGCGCATCATGCCTCGTCGCCTCCCTTCAGCCGGCCCGCGAGGTAGCAGGCGAGGATCACGGAGATCACGGCGACCATCACGCAGCCCATGGCCGCGGCGTAGCCGAACTGGCCGTAGCGGAAAGCTTCTTCGTAGGCGAAGAGCATGGGTAGGCGGGTGCGGCCGCCGGGGCCGCCCTGGGTGAGGACGTAGACCAGGGCGAAGGAGTTGAAGTTCCAGATGAAGTTGAGCGCGGTGATGGCGAGGGCGATCGGCCTGATCGCGGGCCAGGTGACCGTGCGGAAGCGGCGCCAGGTGCCCGCGCCGTCCATCGCGGCGGCCTCGTGCAGCTCGCGCGGCGTGTTCTGGAGACCCGCCAGCAGCGCGACGGTGGTCTGCGGCATACCCGCCCAGACGCCGACGACGATCACGGCGAGGAGCGCGGTGCCCGTACCGGTCAGCCAGTCCTTGCCGTCGCCGAGGCCGAGGTCGGCGAGTGTTTCGTTGAGGACGCCGGCGTCCGGGTGGTAGACGAGGCGCCACATGATGCCGACGACGACCTCGGGCATCGCCCAGGGGATGATCGCGAGCGCCCGCGCCAGCCAGCGGAAGCGCAGGTTCTGGTTGAGCAGCAGCGCGAGGCCGAGCGCGAGCAGGAATTGCGGCACGGTGACGCCGACCGCCCACAGCAGGCCGATGCGGAACGAGTCCCAGAACAGCGTGTCGTGCAGCAGGTCCTGGAAGTTGAGGGCGCCGATCCACTGGGTGGGTTCGGTGCGGCCCGACTGGGAGTCGGTGAACGCCAGCGCGATGCCGTAGAGGAGCGGGCCGACGCTGAGGACGAGGATCGGGATCAGCGCGGGCAGGACGAGGAACCACGCCCCGTGGTCCGCGGGCGGGCGGCCCGGCCTGCCTCTCGTCGGCCGCTTCGGCGCGGTCGCCAATGTCACGGAATCGGCTCCTTCGGGCGGCTCGTACGGGTCTGGCCGCCCCGGCGGCCCCCGTCATCGTGCTGATGTGATCTTGTTACGTCAAGCAGCTGGGCGTCCCGCGCACGGTGGTTGGCCTGTGCGAATGCGAGACTGTCGGCGAACGGGGCACCGGGGGCGGCAAGAACGGGAGGAACGGGGATGGACGAGGCACGGGCGCGGGACGTACTGGACGCGGCGGAGCTGACCGTTCCGGTACGCGGCGCCGAGTTGCTCGCGCTGGGCGAGAACGCGGTGTTCGGCGTCGGCGAACTGGTCGTCAAGGTCGGCCGCGCCGCCCCCGGACTCCTCGACCGGGCGCGGCGCGAGCTGGGCGTGGCCCGCTGGCTGGAGCAGGCGGACGTCCCCGCCGTACGGGCCGCCGAGAGCGAGCCGCGGATCGTGGACGGCCATCCCGTCACGCTCTGGCACCGGCTCCCGGCCGCCGTGCGCCCCGCCGAACCGCGCGACCTCGCCGCGCTGCTCCGTCTCGTACACGAACTCGAACCCCCCTCCTTTCCACTGCCGCGCCGCGAACTGCTCGGCGGCGTCGAGCGCTGGCTGCGGCTCGCGGGCGACGCCATCGACCCGTCCGACGCGGACTATCTGCGCGCACGCCGGGACGGCTTCGCCTCCGCCGCGGCCGCGCTCACCCCGCACCTGCCCCCGGGGCCGATCCACGGCGACGCGCTGCCGCGCAACGTCCTGGTCGGACCCGACGGCCCCATCCTCGCGGACCTGGAGACCTTCTCCCTCGACCTGCGCGAACACGACCTGGTCGTGCTGGCGCTCTCCCGC
The DNA here is from genome assembly GCF_021028635.1 of Streptomyces huasconensis. NCBI lineage: Bacteria > Bacillati > Actinomycetota > Actinomycetes > Kitasatosporales > Streptomycetaceae > Streptomyces > Streptomyces huasconensis. The sequence continues at coordinate 6,648,791 of NZ_CP086119.1, read as the reverse complement.
GACCGGTACGGACTCGCACCCGAGGCGTACGACGGGTTCGTGTCGGTGTACGGGTGGGACGTGCGGGAGTGGGAAGGGTGCGCCGTGCTGCGCGGGGCCCGGGAGACCGCCAGCTGCGCGTGGGTCGCGCAGCACGCGCCCGCCAACCCGAAGGCGCTTGCCGAGTTCCGGCGCCGGGTCGCGTCCTTGCGGGACGGTGACGCGACGGTCCGCTGGCACCCCTTCTGAGGGCTAGCCCACCGCCCGCAGGGGCCACGTCCCGTCCACCACCGCGTCCGGATTGCCCTTCTTGCGCAGGAAGTTCTGGAAGTCCGCCGCCCACTCCGCATACCACTCGACCTGGCGGCGGTGCAGCTCCGCCGGGCCGAGGGAGGCGACCTTGGGATGGCGGTCGGCTATCGCGCAGGCCAGGCGGGCCGCGGCCTGGGCGTCGGCCGCCGCGTCATGGGCGGCCTCCAGGACCACGCCGTACTCCGTGCAGACCGCCTCCAGATTCCGCTTGCCCCTGCGGTAGCGGTCCACGGAGCGGTCGATGGTGTACGGGTCTATGACCGGGCCGGGCTCCGCGCCGCCGAGCCTCTCCCGCAGGGACGGCAGGCCATACCTCCGCAGCTCCGCGGAGAGCAGGCTCAGGTCGAAGACCGCGTTGTACGCGATGACCGGGACGCCCGACTGCCAGTACGCGACGAGGACCTCCGCGAGCGCGTCCGCCACGGCGTCGGCGGGTCTGCCCTCGGCCGCCGCGCGTTCGTTCGTGACGCCGTGGACCGCGACCGCTTCGGCCGGGATCGGAACCCCCGGGTCCGCCAGCCAGGTGCGGTGCCCCAGCGTCTCGCCGGCCTTGACCTCGATCACCGCCGCGGTGACGATGCGCGCCTCGTCCGGGTCCGTCCCCGTCGTCTCCAGGTCGAACCCGATCAGCAGCTCCTGGTGCCAGCCCATGGCCGCCCCCTTCTTCGTGGTGCTTTCCCCCAGTGACCACCACGATCCCATGCGCCACTGACAATCCGAGGGGCGCATTCCGCTTCCAGGGCCCCAGCTGGGTCGGACCGGGGCCGGACCGGGGGTCAGGCGTCACTCAGGACACCGGCCGCGAGTCCGCCCACGCCACCTCGAACTCCTCGCGGTATGTCGGGAATAGCCCGCTCTCCCCCACATCGCCCGTATCGCCCGGTCTCAGCACGCGGCCGCCGCCGCGCAGCACCAGCACCGGCGCCTCCATCCCGCGCGTCCTGCGCAGATACGACTGGACGACGGCGATGCCGTCCGCCCCGTCGCCGTCCACCAGATACGCGGTGAAGCGCGGCGTCTCGTCGAAGACCTGGATCTCGAAGGCGCCGGGATCGCGCAGCCGGGCCCGCACCCGCCGCATGTGCAGGATGTTCATCTCGACCGAGCGGCTCAACTCGCCCTTCTTGATGCCCAGCTCGCGCTCCCTGCGCTTGACCGCGCTGCTCGCCGGGTTCAGGAAGAGCAGCCGCACCCGGCAGCCGGACTCGGCGAGCCGCACCAGCCGGCGCCCGGAGAAGTTCTGCACGAGGAGGTTGAGGCCGATGCCGATCGCGTCGAGCCGGCGGGCGCCGCCGAAGATGTCCTCGGCCGGAAACTGCCGCAGCAGCCGCACGCGGTCCGCGTGCACGGCCACCACGTCCGCGTACCGGTCGCCGACCAGGTCCTCGACGGCGTCGACGGGCAGGCGTCGCGCGGAGGGCGTGTCCGTACCCGCGCCGAGAATGTCCAGGAGCCGGGCCGAGGCGCGCTCGGCCTGGGCGAGCACCGCCTCGGACAGGGCGCGGTTGCGCGAGACGACGTTCCGGGTGACCTCCAGCTCGTCGAGGGCCAGCTCGACGTCGCGCCGGTCGTCGAGATACGGCTCGAAGCACGGCCAGTGCTGCACCATCAGCTCGCGCAGCTGCGGCAGGGTGAGGAAGCTGAGGACGTTGTCGTCCGCCGGGTCGAGCAGGTAGCCCTTGCGCCGGCTCACCTCGCGTACGGCGACGGCCCGCTGCACCCACTCCTGGCCCGCGGGGCCGGCGGCGGCCACCACCCACTCGTCGGCGTGGACGGGTTCGTAGACGGGACGCAGCACAGCGGCCACGACCGCGCGCAGCCGCTGTTCCACGAGATTCAGCCAGATGTAGGCCCGCCCGGCACGCTGGGCGCGCGTACGGACCTCGCGCCAGGCGTCGGTGCCCCAGTCCAGTTCCGGTCCGATCTGAGATCCCGTCTCCATCGGCCGGGCCAGCGACACCGCTCCGGCGGGTACGTCCGCGGAGCCCCCCTCGTGACCCTCGTCACCAGGAGGCAGCTCCCGCCCACCCGAGCTCACCCGCGCACCGCCTTCCGCTCCCCCTGGCCACTCCCCCGGTCAACGATCAAGGAAGGGTACTCCGGGAGCGGCGGACGGTGCAGCCGGATGCACAGGGTGTTTTCTCAACCGCCCGTCGGAGGCTGGCCGTTCTGGCCGGCCAGATCCTGCGGAGTGAGCGGGCTCATAGCGGTGACGTCGCGCGCTGCCAGCGAGAAGCCCTGCCAGTGGACCGGCATCGGCTGCTGGTCCTCGTCGCGCGCGATGTGGTGGAAGCCGATGTGCACCCAGGTGATGGGGTGCGTGAGGCTCTGGCCGTTCACCCACTTGTCGACACTGGACGGAGTGCCCGCCGGGCAGCCGATGTTGTTGCTCGCGTACTGCTCGCACTTCTTGTACTCGGTGAAGTACACGTCGTGCTTGGTGAAGGGCCGTCCGGCGTGCTTGTTGCTGGGGCCGGGCACGATCTCGTACGACCTGGGGTGGCCGTCCTTGTTCTTGCCCGCGCCGCTGACCACGCGCCACCAGCGCATGTCCTTGCGGTCGCCCGCCAGCTCCTTGGTGACCTTGGTGCGGGTGGTCTTGGTGGTGGGGCTGCCCTGGCCGGTGGGCGGGGTGACCGTGGAGTCGTACTGCTCGACCTTGGCCTTCGGGGAGCCGTCCAGGCCGAAGTTGAGCCGCCAGAAGACGTTGTGCGCGTGGCTCTCGGCCTTGGCCTGGTCGCCCTTGCCGATCGGCCAGCCACGGCTGTCGCCGCCGTCGTAGTCGTACGGGGAGAGGCTGCCGGTCGCACCCACGTTGGAGGTGATGGTGCCGTCCGACGAGAAGCGCCACTCGGTGATGTACTCGTACCAGGACGCCTTGTTGACGGTGTAGACGAGCAGGTCCTTGCCCTGGCCGGTGTAGACCTTGCCGGTGCCGCCGGTGCTCTCGTCGTCGTTCAGGCGGTACGCGTGCCCACGCGCGCGCGTGGTGGTGCACAGGCCCTTCACGTCGCCCCGGTGCGGGACCTTGACGGTCTTGATGGTGCCGCCGGGGCACTCGCCGGGCGAGAGGTTCTGCAGGGCCTGGCCGAAGTCGGTGCCGGTGACGTCGTCGTACTCGGCCTCGCCGTCGTCGTAGGGGACGTGCACCTGGGCGAGCCGGGCGCTGGTCAGGACGGGTATGGGCTTGGCCTCGCCCTTCGGCTGGTAGCTGATCTTGTCGAGTATCAGGCCGGAGAGCGTGTTGTAGTGCCAGCACATGCGCCAGGTCGTGCCGCCGTCGACGGTCTGCTCGATCTTGTAGGCGTCACTGCAGTCGGCCGCGGGCGCGTCGGGCGCCTTCGGGGCGGCGGAGGCGGGGGCGGCGAGGCCGAGGGCGCCGCCGAGGAGCGCGGTGACCGCGAGGGCCATGGTGGCCTGTTTGCGGGCGCGCGAGACTCTGTTGACGTGCATTGCGGAGTGGACTCCCTCGTACGAGGAGAAGGTGATGTCGGTGTGCCGGTGGACCGGCGTGTCGGCATGTCGGTGTGTCGGCGTGTCGGCGTGTCGGCGTGTCGCCGAATCAGCCGAGGCGGCCGACCTTGCGGGTGCTCAGGTCGACGACGAGGGACCGGGTGTCGATCCACGGGCCGTTCTTGACCTTCGTGACGACCTGGAGGCACCGGTGCTTGCCGCACTCGGTGAGGCCGGACGGCACGCGCTCGACGGTCTCCTTGCGGAAGACCATGCCGCTCAGCTGCAACTGGTCCGGGCCGGTCAGCTTCTTGCCGGTGGCGTGCTTGAAGTCCTGCTTCAGGCCCTTGCCGAGCGGATCGGCGATCAGCAGCCTGGCGCCCTCGACGAGTTCGTCCTGGCTGGGCGGCGGCTGGACGTTCTGCGCGGTGGTCGTGTCGTCCACCTTGCCGGTCTCCAGGTTGACCGTCTTGGTGACGACGGCGTCCTTCTTGTAGTCGTAGTAGACGACTTCGGCCCGGCGCGGCGCGGCCCCGGTGTCGTTCGGGTCGGGCTCGCTGAGGTTCGTGGACAGCAGCTGCGGGCCGCGGTCCCCCTCCACGTCCCGGGCACTGGCGCGCAGCTGCCCGCTGACCGAGGCCTTCTCCGCGCGCTCGATCTCCTCGTCGGTCAGCGGGTCGCTGCCGATCCCCTTCGCGCCCTCCTCGGGCGCGGCCTCGATGACACCGTCCTTGGCGACGGCGTCCTGCTTCGCCGCTGCCGCGTTGGCCCGGCGGTCCCCCGACTCGCCCGCCTCCGACCCCGGCAGGTTGACGCCCACCAGTACGGCGGTGGCGGTCGCCGCGACCGCCGCGCCCGCCACCACCTTCCCGAGGTGGCGTCTGACTATCTCTCGCACTGCTCCCCCTACTCCCCTGGCGCCCCATGGTTGGGCATGCCGAGTATGTGGTCAGACGGTTAGACGGCTTCAACTCAGGGGTGGTTGCTCCACTTTCGGGGAGACTCTGGCCAAAGTGGCCCCGCCCCGAGGGGGCATTAGTGAAAGAGTCGTATTCATGCAGGTCTGGCCTGGGCAGGCGTACCCCTTAGGTGCCACGTATGACGGAGCCGGCACGAATTTCGCGGTCTTCTCCGAGGCCGCAGAGCGCATGGAGCTGTGTCTCCTGCACGACGACGGGTCGGAGACGGCCGTCGAGCTGCGCGAGTCCGACGCGTTCGTGCGGCATGCCTACCTCCCCGGCGTCATGCCGGGACAGCGGTACGGCTTGCGGGTGCACGGCCCCTACGCACCCGAGCAGGGGCACCGCTGCAACTCCGCGAAGCTGCTGCTCGATCCGTACGCGCGCGCGGTGAGCGGACGCGTCGACTGGGGCGAGGAGGTGTACGGCTACCACTTCGAGGACCCCGGCAGGCGCAACGACCTGGACTCGGCGCCGCACATGATGACGTCGGTGGTCGTCAATCCGTACTTCGACTGGGGCGACGACCGGCCGCCCCGCACCCCGTACAACGAGACCGTGATCTACGAGGCCCATGTGAAGGGCCTGACGATGCTGCACCCGGAGCTCCCGGACGAGCTGCGCGGGTCGTACGCGGCGCTCGGGCATCCGGCGATCATCGAGCACCTGACGAAGCTCGGGGTGACCGCCCTGGAGCTGATGCCGGTGCACCAGTTCGTGAACGACCACCGCCTGGTGGACATGGGCCTCAACAACTACTGGGGCTACAACACCATCGGCTTCTTCGCGCCGCACAACACCTACGCCTCCTGGGGCGACCGCGGCGAACAGGTCCTGGAGTTCAAGCAGGCCGTGAAGGCGCTGCACGAGGCGGACATCGAGGTGATCCTCGACGTCGTCTACAACCACACCGCCGAGGGCAACCACCTGGGCCCCACCTTGTCCTTCAAGGGGCTGGACAACGCCTCGTACTACCGCCTCATGGACGACCCGCGCTACTACATGGACACCACGGGGACGGGCAACTCGCTCCTGATGCGCTCGCCGCACGTCCTCCAGATGATCATGGACTCGCTGCGGTACTGGGTCACGGAGATGCACGTCGACGGCTTCCGCTTCGACCTCGCGGCGACGCTCGCGCGGCAGTTCCACGAGGTGGACCGGCTGTCGTCGTTCTTCGACCTGGTGCAGCAGGACCCGGTGGTCAGCCAGGTGAAGCTGATCGCCGAGCCCTGGGACGTCGGCGAGGGCGGCTACCAGGTGGGCAACTTCCCGCCCCTGTGGACCGAGTGGAACGGCATGTACCGCGACACGGTGCGCGACCTGTGGCGGGGTGAGCCGCGCACCCTCGCGGAGTTCGCGTCCCGGCTGACCGGCTCCTCCGACCTCTACCAGGACGACGGGAGGCGTCCGCTGGCCTCGATCAACTTCACCACCTGCCACGACGGTTTCACGCTGCACGACCTCGTCTCGTACAACGAGAAGCACAACGAGGCCAACGGCGAGGGCAACAAGGACGGCGAGGGCCACAACCGCTCGTGGAACTGCGGGGCCGAGGGCGAGACGGACGATCCGGCCGTCCTCGCCCTGCGCGAGCGGCAGATGCGGAACTTCATCGCCACGCTCATGCTCTCCCAGGGCGTGCCGATGATCAGCCACGGCGACGAGTTCGCGCGCACGCAGGGCGGCAACAACAACGCGTACTGCCAGGACAACGAAGTGGCGTGGGTGCGCTGGCCGGACGGCGAGAGCCCGATCCTGGAGTTCACGCGCGCGATGGCGATGCTGCGGCGCGACCATCCGGTCTTCCGCAGGCGGCGGTTCTTCCACGGCCGGCCGGTGCAGGGCACGCGCGACGAACTGTCCGACATCGCCTGGTTCACCCCGGCGGGCACCGAGATGGAGGACAGCGACTGGAACGCCTCGCACATGCGGGCGCTGACCGTGTTCATGAACGGCAACGCCATCTCGGAGCCGGGGCCGCGCGGCGAGCGGATCTCCGACGACTCGTTCCTGCTGCTGTTCAACGCCTCGCCGGAACCACTGGAGTTCGTGGTGCCGGTCAACCACGGCCGTCAGTGGCAGGTCGTCGTCGACACGGCGTGCCCGGCAGGCGTGCCGGAGGGAGAGGGTGCGAAGGTGCGGGCCGGGGACCGGCTGACACTGACGGACCGGAGCCTGACGGTGCTGCACCGGCCTGCGTGAGGCGCGGCGCTGTCCCGGGGGCGGTGGCTCAGGCCGCCGCCCTCGCGGGGGCCTCTTCGGGGGCCTCGGCGGGCTTCTCGTGGCGGGCGGCGAGGGCGATGAGGAACGCCACGGCCGCGGCGCAGGTACCGAGGGCGAACGCCGCCCCCGCGCCGTGCGACTCCGCCAGGCGCCCCGCCACGGCCAGCGTCACCGCCTGCCCGCCGACGAACGCGCTCGCGGCGAACGTCATGCCCTCCGCGAGCCGTTCCCTCGGCACGGCGCGCTCGGTCAGCGCGAAGCCGGTGATGAGGTTCGGGGCGTAGATCGCGCCGAACAAGGTGACCACTACGTAGAGGCCCATCAGGCTGTCCGTCCACACCAGGGGCAGCGACAGGAGCGCGGCGGCGGCCGTCGCCACCCGCCAGCGCGCGAGCAGCCCGAAGCGGTCGGGCAGCGCGGCCATGGAGAGCCCCACCACGGCGCTCATGACACCCATCGCCGCGTAGACGAGCCCGGCCTGGCCCGGTCGGCCCAGCTCCTGCGTGAGGGCCGTGATGCCCGCTCCGCAGGCGCCGAGCAGCACGCCGAGGAAGACGAGGCCGAGCCGCACCACGTACACCGAACGCGGCAGCCGGGGCCGTACCACCGCCCCACGCGCGCGTGCCGGTTCGCGGCGGGCGTCCGCCCTGGGGGCGTCGCGCTCGGCGGTGCGTCCCGTCGGGTGCAGTGCGAAGCCCGTCCCGCAGCCGGCGACCAGGAGCGCCGCCGCGGCGAAGGCGTACGCCGGGTGGCCCGCGACGGCCGCCAGGCCCACCAGGGCGGGGCCGAGCACGAAGGACAGCTCGTCCATGGTGCTCTCCAGGGACAGCACGGTGTTCGCGAGGCGGTCGTCGCCGCCCTTGGCACGGATCAGCGGGACGACGCGGGCCCTGGACAGGGGGCCGATGCCGGGGATCGTCGCGCCGGCGAGCACGCCCAGGGCGACGAGGGCCGGGGTGGGCAGGTCCGCGACGGCTCCCGCGGTGTACGCGGCGATGGCCACGGCGTTGACGAGCGAGAAGGCGAGCACGACGGCGCGCTGGCCGTGCCGGTCGGCGAGGCGGCCGACGTACGGCCCGAGGGTGACCTGGCCGAGCGCGAGCGCGCAGGCGACGATGCCGCCGGTGGCCAGCGAGCCGCTGGTCTCGGTGACCAGGAGCACGCTGCCGAACTGGATCATGGCCACGGGCAGCCTGCCGAAGAACGACACGACGGGCAGCGCCGCCCCCGTCATGCCGAGCACCGTGCGATACGCGTCCCGCGTGCTGTCGCTCGTGCCGTCCTGCGTATTGCCCCGCGTGCTGTCAGCCATCGTCCGACGCTAGCGACGCGGTCGCGGGAGCGTGCAGCAGCGGATGACACGAAAGCCCGCGGGGCGGGTACGTACTTTCGCATGACGCCAGAGCATGCAAGGCCCTCCGTGCCGCCTTCGCCCACCGCCACCTACCGGCTCCAGCTCCAGCCGGAGTTCCCCTTCGCCGCCGCGGAGGCCGCCGTGCCCCACCTCGCCTCGCTCGGCGTCTCGCACCTGCATCTGTCGCCGGTCCTGGAGGCGGTGCCCGGCTCGACGCACGGCTATGACGTGGTGGACCACGCGCGCGTGCGGGACGAACTGGGCGGTGAGGACGGGCTGCGGTCCTTGGCGCGCGCCGCCCGGGAGGCCGGGCTCGGCCTGATCGTGGACATCGTGCCGAACCACATGGCGGCGCCGCCGCGCCACAACTGGGCGCTGTGGGAGGTGTTGCGCGAGGGGCCCGGGTCGCCGTACGCCCGCTGGTTCGACATCGACTGGGAGGCGGGCGGCGGGCGTGTCCTGCTGCCGGTCCTCGGGGGCAGGCTCGGCGCCGAGCTGCCGGCCCTGCGGGTCGACGGCGACGTGCTGCGCTATCACGACCATGCCTTCCCGCTCCGCGAGGGCACGGAGGGACTGCCGCTGCCCGAGCTGCTGGACGCCCAGTGGTACCGCCTGTCCTGGTGGAGACTGGCTCGTACGGAGTTGAACTACCGGCGGTTCTTCACCATCTCGGATCTGATCGGGGTGCGGGTCGAGGAGCCGGAGGTCTTCGACGCGACGCACGGGAAGATCCTTCAGCTGGTGCGCGAGGGAGTCGTCGCGGGGCTGCGGATCGACCACCCTGACGGGCTCGCGGACCCGGGGGCCTATCTGCGGAAGCTGCACGAGGCGACCGGTGGGTGCTGGACGGTCGTGGAGAAGATCCTCGCCGACGGCGAGCGGCTGCCCGCCGCCTGGCCGGTGGCGGGCACCACCGGTTATGACGCGCTGCGCCACCTCGACGGCGTCTTCGTCGATCCGGCGGGCGCCGGGGAGCTGCTCGGCCAGTACCGCCGCTTCGCCGCGCCGCCGGCGGACCGGGGCGGCGAGTGGGACGCGACGGTGCGCCGCGCCGCGTACAAGGTGATCACACGGGAGCTGGCCGCGGAGGTCGACCGGCTGACGCGCGAGGCGGTGGCCGTCTGCGCGGCAGACCCGGCGCTGCGCGACCACGCGCCGTGGGCGGTGCGCACGGCGCTGCGGGAGCTGCTGGTGCGGCTTGAGGTGTACCGGCCCTACGTGTCCGGGGGCGCCGTCCCGGAGACGGTGCTGACCGAGCAGGCCGCCCAGGAGGCGAAGGCCGTCTTCACGGTGCCCGAGGAGGCCGAGACGGTCGATGTCGTGCGGGACCTGGCGCTGGGCCGGGTCGGGGCGCGGGGCGACCGGGAGGGTGCCGTGGCGGGGTTCCGGGCGCGGTTCGCGCAAGTGGCGTCGGCGCTGCGCGCCAAGGCCGTGGAGGACACCGCCTTCTACCGGCACGCCCCGGTCCTGTCGGCCGCGGAGGTGGGGGGCGCGCCCGAGCGTCCGGCGGTCTCGGTGGAGGAGTTCCACGCCTACTGCGCGCGCGTGCAGCGCGACTGGCCCTGCACGGGCACGGTCCTGACGACGCATGACACCAAGCGCAGCGCCGATGTGCGGGCGGGGATCTCCGTCCTGACGCAGTGTCCGGGCCGCTGGGCCGATCTTCTCGTGGAGCTGACCGAGCAGACGGTGCGCGCGGGCGGGGTGTGTGCGCCCGATCAGCAGCTGGCGTGGGCGGCCTGGCAGACGGCGGTCGGTTTCGGCTTCCCCCAAGAGACGCGGTTGCGGGACGCGCTGGTGAAGCATGTGCGTGAGGCGGGTCTGCACACCAGCTGGACCGAGCCGAACGAGGCGTACGAGAAGGCGGTGGGCGACTTCGTGGCGGCCGGGCCGTGCGGGCCGCCCCAGCACGCGGTGGCGGCGTTCGCGCGGGACGTGGCGCCCCATGTACGGGCGAACATCCTGGGGGCGGCGCTCCTGCAGCTGACCATGCCGGGAGTGCCCGACCTCTACCAGGGGACGGAGGGCGAGTACCGCGCACTGGTCGATCCGGACAACCGGCGGCCGGCGCGCTTCCAGGGGCAGGTCCTGGAGCGGCTCGACACGCGGCGCGACACGCGGCGCGCGCCCGGCGACCTGTCGGAGGAGAAGCTGGCGCTGACGGCGGCGGCGCTGCGGCTGCGGAGGCGGCGCCCGGAGCTGTTCGGGGACGCGGGGACGTACGTGCCGCTGGCGGCGGAGGGGCCGGGGGGCGCGCACTGTGTGGCGTACGCGCGTGGCGGGGAGGTCGTGGTGGCGGTGACGCGGTTGTCGTTGCGTCTGGAAGAGGAAGGGGCGGGCTGGCGGGATACGGAACTTCCGCTTCCGGAGGGGCGGTGGGCCGATCTGCTGGCTCCCGGCCGGGTGTTCGAGGGGCGGGCGCGGCTGTCGGAGCTGTTCGCCGCGTCACCGGTGGCGCTGCTCGAACGGGTGCGGGAGGAGACGGCGGGGCGCGGGGCGGAGGCCTCGGAGGAGGCGCTCTGAGGGGCCGCCGCGCACGTCCTTGGCGCCTGCCCGGGCCCGGGACGTACTGCGGAGCACATCAGTGACGGACCATGACCAGTCCGCGCCCGGCTCTGGGCGCCCTGCGTCTGATCGGATCCTCGCGCGCCGGGCGGCCCCTGGCCGCCCGGGATCAGCTGACGGCGAGGCGGAAACCCATCCGGCCGAAGCTCACCAGGTCGCCGTCCTGGACGAGGGCCGCGCCGGTCACCCTGCGGCCGTTGACCGTCGTGCCGTTGGTGGAGCCGAGGTCGCGCAGTACCCACATGCCGCCCTGGCGGCTCAGCTCGGCGTGGACACGGGAGACGGTGTCGTGGCTGAGGCGCAGGCCGTTGGCGGGGTCGCGGCCTATCCGCAGCGGGTGGGGGCTGTCGGGCGAGGGCAGCAGCAGCTTCGGCAGCCGCTCGGCCTGCCAGGCCCTGCGCAGCTTCATCGTGAAGCCGGAGACCGCGCCCACACCGCCGAGCACCATGCGCGACCAGCGGCCCTCGGTCCGCAGGTCGGCGGTGAGGGCGGCCAGCTCCTCGGGCTTGCGGGCGGCGAGCACCAGCTCCATGCGGCGCACGAAGGTGTCGTGGGAGAGCCTGCCGACGGCCGCACCCTCCTTGAGTGCGTCCAGCGCCCGGTCGCGCTCGGCGTCCGTCACCCGCGCGGGGTACGTGGAGAACTCGAAAGAGGATGTCACTCATGGATTGTCGGGCAACGTCGGCCCGGGTGTCCAGAATGGGCGGGGCGAGGTCCGATTGATCACTTCCGCCCACGGACCGAGCACTTCTGACGCACCATGGGGACGCAGGTGTGGCGAGACAGGCGAACAGCGGACGAGGGGGCACGTCGGTGAGGTTCGAGGTGTGGGCGCCGGAGGCCGAGCAGGTCGCGCTGGAGTGCGCGGGTGCCACGCGGGCGCTGGAGCGCGACGGTGAGCGCGCGGGCTGGTGGACCGGGGAGGCCGCGGCGCAGGACGGCACGCGGTACGGGTTCTCGCTGGACGGCGGCCCCGTCCTGCCCGACCCCCGTGCGCGGCGTCAGCCCGACGGCCCCGACGGGCTCAGCGCGGTCGTCGAGCACGACCGGTACGCGTGGCGCGAGCCCTGGTCCGGGCGCGGCGTGCGGGAGGCGGTGCTGTACGAACTGCATGTCGGGACGTACACGCCCGAGGGCACGCTCGACGCGGCGGCCGCCCGCCTCGGGCACCTCGCGGAGCTGGGCGTCACCCATGTGGAGCTGATGCCGCTGTGCCCCTTCCCGGGGCGGCACGGCTGGGGGTACGAAGGGGTGTCGCTGTGGGCGGTGCACGAGCCGTACGGCGGACCCGAGGCGCTGAAGAGATTTGTCGACGCGGCGCACGGCCACGGTCTCGGCGTGGTCCTGGACGTCGTCCACAACCACCTGGGCCCCTCGGGCAACTACCTCCCCGCGTTCGGGCCGTACTTCACGGAGAGGCACCAGACGCCGTGGGGCGCGGCCGTAAACCTGGACGCGCCGGGTTCGGACGAGGTCCGCGCGTATCTCATCGGCAGCGCGCTGGCCTGGCTGCGCGACTACCGCCTGGACGGGCTGCGGCTCGACGCGGTGCACGCGCTGCGGGACACGCGGGCGCTGCACTTCCTGGAGGAACTGTCCGCCGCGGTCGACAGATTGGCCGATGAGCTGGGCAGGCCGCTGTTCCTGATCGGCGAGTCCGACCTGGGCGACCCCCGGGTCGTCACCCCGCGCGCGCGGGGCGGCCTCGGCCTGCACGCGCAGTGGAACGACGACTTCCACCACGCGCTGCACACCGCGCTCACCGGCGAGTCGCAGGGTTATTACGCGGATTTCGCGCGGGCTCCGCTGGCCGCGCTCGGCAAGACGATGACGCGTGGCTTCTTCCACGACGGGACGTACTCGTCGTTCCGCGGCCGCTGCCACGGCCGCCCGGTGGACCGCGCGCGGACGCCCGCCCACCGCTTCCTCGGCTACGCCCAGACCCACGACCAGATCGGCAACCGCGCGCAGGGCGACCGGCTCTCCGCGTCCCTGCCCCCCGGCCTGCTCGCCTGCGCGGCCACCCTCACGCTCATGGGCCCCTTCACGCCGATGCTGTTCATGGGCGAGGAGTGGGGGGCCACCACGCCCTGGCAGTTCTTCACCGACCACACCGACCCCGAGCTGGCCGAAGCCGTGCGGCGGGGCAGGCGGCGGGAGTTCGCGGAACACGGCTGGGCGGAGGAGGACATCCCGGACCCGCAGGACCCGGCCACCCGCGAGCGGTCCTGCCTGGACTGGTCGCAGCCACGGTCGGGCCACCACGCGCGCCTGTTGGCCTGGCACCGCGAACTGATCTCCCTGCGCCGCGCCCGCGCCGACCTGATGGACCCCGACCTGGCGGCGGTGCGGGTCGCGTACGACGAACAGGCGCGCTGGTTCGCCTTCCGGCGCGGGGACCTGAAGATCGCCGTGAACCTCGGCGAGGAGCCCGCGGCCGTCCCGCTGGGCCACAACCACGCGCGTATCCTCGGCGCTTGGGAGCCCGTCGCGCCGCCGGACGCGGACGGCGTGCTGCGGTTGCCGGCGCGGTCGTCCGCCGTGGTGGGCCCCGCGTAGGGGCGCGGCGGGTCCGTCTGCCAGAGGTCCCGCACGGGACCGCCAAGGGGAGGGACACAGACCATGAAGCAGCGTTTTCTGGGCCGTACCGGGCTGCGCGTCAGCGAGGTGTGCTTCGGGGCGATGATGTTCGGCAGCGGCGCCGACGAGGCGACGTCGCACCGCATGCTGGACGCGTTCACGGAGGCGGGCGGCACGTTCATCGACACCGCCGACATGTACGGACGCGGGGTGTCGGAGGAAATCCTCGGCCGCTGGCTGAAGGGCCGCCGCAGGGACGAACTCGTCATCGCCACGAAGGTGTTCAGCACGATGGGCGAGGCGCCGAACGCGGGCGGTCTGAGCCGCAAGCACATCCTGTCGGCGGTGGACGCGAGCCTGCGCCGCCTGGGCACGGACCACATCGACCTCTATCAGACCCATGTATGGGACGCGACGACGCCGGTCGAGGAGACGCTGTCCACCCTGGACACCCTCGTGCGGGCGGGCAAGGTGCGCTACCTCGGGGCGAGCAACCACTCCCCCGCCCAGCTCCAGAAGGCCCTGGACGTGGCGCGGGCGCGCGGCTGGGAGCCGTACTGCTGCCTGCAACCGCTGTACAACCTCCTCGCGCGGGAGAGCGAATGGGAGCTGCTGCCGCTCAGCGAGGCGGAGGGCGTCGGCGTCATCCCGTACAGCCCCTTGCAGGGCGGGTGGCTGACGGGCAAGTTCCGACGCGGCATGGCGGCGCCGCCCGAGGGGGCGCGGGGGTCGGGGGCCTGGCGGGAGCGGGACACCGAGGAGACCTGGCGGGTCGTCGACGCGCTCCTCGCGGTCGCCGAGGAGGTGGGCCGCCCGCCGTCGCAGGTGGCGCTGCGGTGGCTGCTCCAGCGGCCCGGGGTGACCGCGCCGATCGTGGGGGCGCGGTCCGTGGAGCAGCTGACCGCCAACCTCGGGTGCGTGGAGTGGGAGCTGACGGCCGAGCAGCAGGAACGGCTGACGTCGGCGAGTGCGCGGCCGCTGCCGTACCCGTACGACGTCTTGGCCTACTACCCGGGGCGTGAGCCGCGCAGCGGGCCCCGCACGGACTTCGCCTAGCCGGTGGCCTCAGCCGACGATCGCCATCTCGCGGGCGGTGGCGTTGAGGCGCCGTACGCCGTCGTCGGTGACGGTCACGATGTCCTCGATGCGCACGCCGAAGCGGCCGGGCAGGTAGATGCCGGGCTCCACGGAGAAGCACATGCCCGGCACAAGCGGCTGCTCCTCGCCCTCGATCATGTAGGGCGGCTCGTGGGTGGTGACGCCGATGCCGTGGCCGGTGCGGTGGATGAAGTACTCGCCGTAGCCCGCGTCGGTGATCACGGCGCGGGCGGCCCGGTCCACGTCCTGGCAGGTGGCGCCGGGCCGCACCGCGGCACACCCCGCGGCCTGGGCCTCCCGCACGATGTCGTGCACCCGGCGTTCCTCGTCGGTGGGCTCGCCTACGTGGACCGTGCGGGAGGTGTCGGAGCCGTAGCCGTGCAGCAGGCCGCCGAAGTCAAGGACGACCATGTCGCCGTGGCCGATGACGCGTTCGCCCGCCTCGTGGTGGGGGTTGGCGCCGTTGGGTCCTGAGCCGACGACGGTGAAGTCGACCTGGGAGTGCCCGAACCGGCGCAGCAGCTCGGCCAGGTCGGCGGCGACCTCCGTCTCCTTGCGGCCCGCGAAGGCGGCCTTCTGAATCTCCTCGTACGCCGCGTCGGCCGCCGCGCCCGCCGCCGTGAGGCGGGCCAGCTCGGCGTCGTCCTTGACGGCCCGGAGCATGGGCAGCGCTTCGCCGAGGGCGACGTAGGAGGTGTCCGGCAGTGCCTTCTGGAGGCCGAGGAGGTGCGTCGCCCAGGCGTTGTCGCTCACCGCGAAGCGGCCGGAGACGTCGAGGAGAGGGGCGGTGACGGCGTACGGGTCCTTGCCGTCGGTCCAGTCGCGCAACGTCAGCGCGGGCGCGCCGACGGCCCGCTCCGCGTCCGGGGCCTCCAGGGTGGGCACGACGAGCACGGGGTCCCGCCCGGCGGCGAGCACGAGGACAGTCAGGCGTTCGGTGAGCGCCGTCGGCCGGTAGCCGGTGAGCCAGACCAGGTCGGGTCCCGGCGCGACGAGGAGACCCGCGAGCCCCGCGTCGGCGGCGGACGCCGCGGCGCGTTCCATACGGGCCTTGTAGTCGTCGGCGGTGAAGGGCGCGGGCGTGGGCAGGGCGGCGGGTGTGGGAGCAGGCGCGGTGCTCATGGGGCCTCCTGTTGCCGTTCTGTTGGCTCCTGTTGGCTGTCGCGAGCATCCTCCCCTCGGGGGACGGCGGGCGCGAGCCCGATTTTCGGGGGGGGAGGGGGAGGCGGCTCCGGTGGCCCCCTGCCCCATCAGGGTCAGGTCACGACGCCGGGCCTGATGGGGAGGGTCTGGCGGGTGCCGTTCTTGTGGCGCACCGTCAGGGTGACCTTCTTGCCGGGGCGCGTGGCGGCGACCGCCGCGGCCAGGTCGGCCGCCGATCCCACGCGGGTCCGGTCGAACGTGAGCAGGGTGTCGCCGCGCACGAGGCCCGCCGCCTGGCCGGGGCCGGGCAGGTGCAGGCCGACGATCAGGGCGCCGGCGGAGGCCCCGGGTGCGTCGACGGCCTCGATGCCGAGGGTGGCGGCCCCGGCGGGCCGCGCAGGGCCGGGCTTCGGTGGCGCGGACCCGGGAGCCGCGAGGGCGGCGGTGCCGGGCTTCGCGGCGCTGGGCTTCACGGCGCCTGGCTTCGCGGTGCCGGGCCTCGCGGTGCCGGGCCTCGGAGCGTCCTGCCTTGGAGCGCCCGGCTGTGGCCCGTCGGGGTGTTGGGCCGGGGGGTCGGCGTCGGCGGGCGGCTGGGCCGCGCCGGGCGGGGGTGCCGACTGCCGCATCTCCGCGAGGGCGCTCATCCCGATGACCGTGGCACCCACGGTCCCGATGCCGACTCCGGAGAGCACCAGCAGCACCGCCAGCAGCACGCCGGACACCACGGCCGCCAGCCGCTTGCCGCGACGCCCCGCGGTGTGCGGACGGCCGCTCTCGTCGGGATGGTCCTCAGGGTCCCGGCACAGGCTCTGGCCGGGGCTTTCACCGCTGCCACCGCCGGTGCCCCGGCCCGGCATCGGCTTGGGACGCAACGTGGTCTGTTCCATGGCTCGCCTCCGGCCACAGCTCTACCCGGCGCGACCCGGCCGCGATGCCTCACGAACGGGTGACGTCCAGCCGCGCGGCGAGCGCGGCGGCGGGCCCGCGCAGGGCGCCCGCGTGGAGCAGTTCCGTGCGGTGGACGACGCGGGGCGCGGTCAGCGGCACGGCGACCGTTCCCGGCACGCCGACCGCGACCGAGCGCGGCAGCAGCGTCAGGCCGTGCCCCGCCGCGGCCAGCGTGGTGAGGGTCCGCACGTCCGTACCGTCGTACCGCAGTGCGGGCCGGAAGCCCGACGTGCCGCTGGCGGCGCGGAGTTGAGCCAGCGGCACACCGGTCGCGGGCGCGTCCAGCCAGCGGGCGTCGACGAGGTCGCCGAGGCGGAGCCCGGAGCGGCGGGCCAGCGGGTGGTCCGCGGGGAGCAGGACGGCCACGGGCTCCTGGCCGACGCCCCGCGCGGTGAGGGGCGCCACATCGGGCAGGCGCAGCGGGTCGTTCGGCGCGGCGAGGCCGTCGACGAGGCCGAGGTCGACGGCGCCGGTCGCGACGGCAGCGGGGATCTCGTCGCGGGGCAGCACGGACAGGGTGACGCCCGTCGGGGGCAGCGCCTCGGCGGTGCGCCGGGTCAGCGCGGCGGGGGCGGCGGCCAGGGTCAGGCCCTGCTCGGGCGCGGCGGCCATGCGGATGACCTCCGCGCGGGCCGCGTCGAGGCGCAGCAGCAAGGGGCTCGCGTGTTCCAGGAGGCGGGTGCCGGCCGGGGTGGGGGCCACGGGGCGGCGGGTCAGCAGGGCGGCGCCGAGGTCCTGCTCCAGGGCGGCTATGTGCTGGGAGACGGCGGATTGGGTGTAGCCCAGCTCGCGCGCGGCCTCGGAGAAGGAGGCGAGGCGGGCCACCGTCACGTACGTGCGCAGGAGGTGCGGGTCCATGCGGGCAAGGATTCCACCCCATCAGGGACACCCATCAGAAACACGTACCAGCACTACCCATCAGCAATGCCCAGCGGGAACGCTTGTCAGGAATGCCCATCAGGAACGCTTATGAGAGGTGCAGATTTCATCGTTGGACGTGAACGGTGGGCCCCGCACAGGATGCTCGTCATGACCACGCATACCCAGACGCCCGCCCGTATCGCCCTCGTGGGCGACCGCTCGCCGAACGTGACCGCGCACCGGCGCCTCCCCCGCCTCCTGGAAGCCCTCGCCGATGACGACCGGCTGGTCCTCGACGCCTACTGGATCGGGACGGACGACGCCGAGGAGCCGGACGCCGTACGCGGTTTCGACGCGGTGTGGGTGGTGCCCGGAAGTCCCTACCGGAGTGAGGCGGGAGCGCTGGCCGCCATCCGCACGGCGCGTGAGGAGGGCATTCCCTTCCTCGGCACCTGCGGCGGCTTCCAGCACGTGCTCCTCGAGTACGCGCGGAACGTGTGCGGCCTGACCGGTGTCGCGCACGCCGAGCACGCCCCGGACGCGGAGGACCTGCTCATCGAGCCGCTCGCCTGCTCGCTGGTCGGCCACGAGGGCACCGTGACGCTCGCCCCCGGTTCGCTCGCCGAGTCGGTGCTCGGCGCCGACCGGTCCGTCGAGCGCTACCACTGCTCCTACGGCCCCGGCCGCCACCTCGACACCTTGCGCGCGCACGGCCTGCGCTTCACCGGTGCGGACGAGAACGGCGAGGTGCGGGTCGTCGAACTGCCCGGCCACCCCTTCTTCCTGGCCACGCTCTTCCAGCCCGAGCTGTTCGGCGACGGCTCGCGCCCGCACCCGGTGGTGCGGGCGCTGGCGCGGGCCGCCGTACGGCACGCGGAGCTAGCCGGAGTGCCCGCCGGAGTCTGACCCGTCAGGGCGGCCATGACCACCGTGACCGCCCTCATGGCCGCCATCGTGACCGCCGTGGCCGCCGCCGTGGCCCGCCCCGTGGTCGAACTTCAGGGCCTCCTTCGGCATCACCACGAAGGGCCGCATCATGCCCATGTCCTCGTGCTCCAACAGATGGCAGTGGTACATGAAGCGGCCGTACGCGCCGTCGAACTTGCCCATGACGCGCAGCATCTGCCCGCCCGGCACCCGGAAGACGTCCTTCCAGCCGCGCTCGTTCGGGGCCAGCGGGATGTCGGTCTTCGGGTCGGGGGCGATCGGGGCGCGGGTGCCGCCGAGGGCGACATCGAAGCCCGATACGTCGTACGCGTCCCGGCCGAGTATCTGGAAGTCCGCCAGGTGGATGTGCATGGGGTGGAGCACGGGCGGGTTCACCGCGAGGTTCAGGAAGCTCCACTGCTCGTGGCTGCCCTCGGCGATGGTGATGCCCAGGCCGTCGTTGAAGGTGCGGGCAATCCGGCGGTAGGTCTTGGTCTTCCCGTCCTCGCCGCGCACCTGGATGATCCCCTCGGCCGGGGCGCGGACGTCACCCGGCTTCTCGACCTCGGCCATCTCCCAGATCTCGGGATGACCGCCGCCTCCCTTGGTGGCGGGCGGGGTCAGCACGATCAGCCGGTGGCCGTGCTCGATGTCGTGCGTGAGCGGGCGGAACGAACCCGAGAGGACCTGCGGCAGTTCGAAGGTGTCCGGCTCGGCGCACTCCCCCACACGGAACTCCATGACCTGCGGATACCGCACGTCGTTGGCCACGTCCGGCACGCCGGGCGCCTGGCCGCGCCCCTTGTTCACGAGGCGCAGCCGCCGGCCCGCGAGGTCCCGGAAGTCGATGAGGAGGTCCATGCGCTCGGCGGGCGCGATGGTCAGGGTGGGGAGCGCGCCCTCGAAGTCGACCGGCACGGGGCGCGGCAGGAGGCCGCCGTCGCTGCCGATCTGGTGCAGGACGCCCTGGACGGGGCGGTCGTCCTCGTCGATCAACACCAGGTCGTAGGTGCGCGCGTTCGACGCGTTGACCAGGCGGAAGCGGTGCCAGGCCGGGGCCACGTCCGCGTACGGCCAGATGCGGCCGTTGACCGTGGTGTAGGGGCCGGTGAAGGGCAGTGAGACCGGCTTGCCCGTCTCCGCGTTCTTCGGGTCGACGATGACGGTCTTGTGCAGGAGGCGGCCGTTGAGCCGGCCGTCGTCGTCCGTGTCGAGGTTGCGGTCGGCGAGCAGCAGGGGTATTTCCCGCTCACCGGACGGGAGTTGGAGTGCGTCCTCCTCGTCGTCCCGGACGAGGTAGGTGCCGTACAGGCCCGCGAAGACGTTCCACCGGGTGATGTTCATGGCGTGGTCGTGATACCACCACTGGACCGCTTGGTGGTCGTTCGGGTACTCGGAGAGCTGGGCGTCGCCGAAGCCCACGGCGTTGTCCGCCCAGCCGTCGTTGCCGCCGCCGGTCTGGGCTCCGTGCAGGTGGGTCACCGACCAGGCGGGCAGTGCCGCCACGTCCTTGTTCGGCGGGATGCCCGCGCGGCCGGGCTCGGTGCTGGGCGGCGGGTCCTTGCGCGGGTCGCCGCGCGGGACCTCGACGGCCGTGACGGGATACTCGCCGCCGGTCGGGATGCGGTTGGTCCAGGCGATACGGACGCGCTGTCCGCGCCGCACCTCGATGGTGGGCCCCGGCACCGATCCGTCATACCCCCACATCAGGGTCGGCGGCAGCTGCGGGTGCAGGCGCACCCAGGTCGGCCGCAGCGCGATCTCCGTCTCCTCGCGCACATCGGCGGAGTCGGGACGCAGGACGGGCGGGACGGTCAACGGCGCGACGAACGGCTCCAGTTCGCCCTCCCTGACGGAGGCGTTGACGGCGGCCGCTCCCGCTACCTCCGTCACGTCCCCCGGCGGGCCGCCCGGCAGTTGGTCCGTGACACGCTCGATGATGTCGGTCAAGATCGAACACCCCCGTGTTCTTCCCCCATGTCGCGGCCCGGTCGTGGGCCGCCTTCACTCAAGAGGACTCCCGACACGTCACGAGGGTTCCGCGAATCCAGCATTCCGGATAAACCACCCGAACGAGACCGTCCACAAGACCCGCCCGCGTCCGCCGGGCCGCGCACGCCAGACCGCCTCCACCAAGCCGCTTCCGTCAGAGCGCGTCAGCGCAGCCCGGCGATCGAAGGAACGCTCGGCGCCCGGTCCGGTACGAAGCCGTGGGCCCGCCTCGCCAGGTCCTCGGCGCCGTAACGACGGCAGCCGCGGTGCCAGTTGAGGATGCCCGCAAGCCAGTTCCGGAGTTCCTCGACATACCCGTCCAGGACCGCGCACCCCTCGGCCGACAGCCCGAAGTCCTCGTAGAGAACGGGGAATTCGTGCTCGGCCACGTGCTGGAACTGCCGCATGCGCTGGGTCATCACGTCGTGGATGATGCCGAGCCCGGTCGGGTAGTCGCAGCCGAAGAAGTTCTGCACGACCAGGATGCCGTTGTGGACCTCGCCCTCGTACTCGATCTCCTTCTGGTACGAGAAGACGTCGTTCAGGAGCATCGCGTAGTCCATCGCGGCGTTCTCGAGGGAGCGGACCGGGCCGCTGCGGTAGATCTCCGGGGGCACGGCGGGGCCGTGGCCCATGCGGCACAGGCTCATGGTGAGTTCGGAGCCGAAGGTGGCGCGGCGCATCTCCAGGTAGTCGACCGGGTCCGGGATGCGGTTCTGGAACTGATTGGCCAGCTCCCACAGCCAGCTCTCCGTCATGACCACCACGGTGTTCTTCATGGTGCGCCGCTGCTCCGGGGTCATGTCACGGGTCGTGCGCGCCCACAGGTCGGCGAGTGCGCGCTCCATGCCGTTGACGGGCACGGTGGCCGGCGCACCCTCGATCGGCATGCACCCGGCGAGCCGTTCCGTGCAGACCTTGGCGGCGGCGAAGTCACGGCGGTGGCCGAAGACCAGGGGGTAGTAGTCGTCGCCGTAGGTGCCCCAGGCCAGCCACTGCGAGCTGAGGTCGAGGGCGTCCGCCGTGCCGTCCGGACCGATGCCGGCCGCGCACAGCGGGAGGTCGTACGCGTCGAGTTTGTCCTCGTCCCAGACGCCCTCCTGCAGGATGCCCATCGCGTGCGACCACGCGGTGAGCCGGGGCCGCGCCGCGTCCAGGTGCGGGTTGAGCCGCAGCGGGAACGGCATGAGGAAGTCGGGCAGGATCGAGGGGCCCACCTTCTGGTACGGAACGTGGGTGAAGGCGCGCAGCCGCTCCGCCCCGGCGGCCGCGAGCAGCGCGCCCACGTCGGCGGCGGACGTGCCGAGGCCGGTGGGCCCCGCGAGCGGTGAGGTGGTGAGCGCGCCCTCGTTCATGTACCGGCTGGAGCGCAGGTGCCATTCGTGGCCGCCCGACTGCCAGTCCTGGAGCCCCCGGGTGTACGCGGCGACAGCGGCGACCTCGGACGGCGTGAGCCCCTTCTCCAGGGCGAGGGCGGGCACTTCGGTGACCGCCGTGTGTTCGAACTGGTGCAGGCGCGAGGTCAGGATGTCGTTGACGGTGTCGGCGGCCTGCTGGGTCGTGCAGCCGAAGAAGGTCTCCAGGACGAGCACGCCGTTGCTCAGCTCGCCCTCGTCCTGCACCTCGCGCTGGTACGAGAAGAGGTCGTTGCGCAGGTGGACGCCGTCGGAGAACGTCTCCATGAGCACGCGCAGCGGCCGGGAACCGGCGACGGCGGCGGGCACCTCGGCGGTCGCGTACTCGACGAGACCCGCCGACCAGGGGGCGCCGCCGACCTTGCGGCGCATCTCGATGTACTCGACGGGGTTGGCGATCCGCCCTTCGTTGATGTTGGACAGCTCCCACAGCGACTCGTTGAGGAGGTGCTCGGTGGCCTCCGCGAAACGGCGGCGCCAGCCGGCGGACATCGCGGGCACCGTGCGCGCCCACAGGTCGGCGAGGCCCGCCTCGACCGGGCTGCGCGGCTCGGGGACGGGCGTGGCGAGGTCCATGGGCATGAAGAGGGGCAGCCGGTCCAGGTGGGCCTTGCCGGCCGCCCGGTCCTGGGTGCGTTTGTACATGTCCAGGAAGTGGTCGTCGAAGAAGAAGACCCACACGTACCAGTCGGTGATCAGCGACAGCGCCGGGCCGTCGCAGTCCGGGTGGGTGTACGCGCACAGGAGACCGTAGTCGTGCGCGTCGAGGTCGCTCTGCTCCCAGATGCCGGAGCCTTCCAGCATGCCCATGTCGCGCGCCCACTGGGTGGAGTGCGCGCGCGCCTGTTCCAGGTGCGGGTTGAGCCGCGCGGGATACGGCATGTAGAAGTGCGGCAGTTCGAACGGCTGCGTCATGGCCCCGCCCTACCCGTGCCCCTCCCCCGCCATCCGGACGGCGGCACATGATCGCACCATCGCGTGAACCGGGGGCGCACCGGGGGCGCGAGGGGGGCGCATGGAGGCGGGGGCGGCGGCCCTGATGCGCCGCACCGAAACACCGGTTTCCCCGCGTCCGTACGCGTCACGCCTCTAGGCTGCGGTCCACCTCCCCGGAAGGAACCACCTCCATGACCGATGCGCTCGACGCGCCGCTGCGAGCGGAGCTGCTGCTGGACCAGGACGTCCCCGAGGACCTCGGCCTGGAGCTGGTCGCCGCGCTCGACGGGCTCGGCGCCCCACCGGTCCGCGTCCGCCGCACCCTCGCGCATCGCGGGGTGGCCGACATCCCCTGGATCGTCCTGGCGTCCCTGCCGCTTCAGGCGTTCCTCAGCGGGCTGGGCGCGGAGGCGGTCAAGGACGCGTACACCGCGTTCAAGGGTGTCGTACGCAGAACAGCGCGCCCGGGGTCCTCCGACGGCGGCGTGGCCCGGCCCCTGGTGCTCCAGGACCCGGCGGGCGGGGTGAGCGTCGTCCTGGAGCCCGACCTCCCCGCGGAGGCGTACGAGCTGCTCGTCGGGCTGGACCTGGCGGAGTTCACGGTGGGGCCGCTGCACTACGACCGTGCGCAGGGCCGCTGGCGCTCGGTCCTTGACGAGGCCGCCGGCTGACGCGCCGGCAGGAGGGCGCGGCGGGACGACCGCCGCGGATCGGGGGCTGACTGTGACTGCGCAGACCGCGGACGCCGCGGGCACGGAGCTGGGCCGCGCCGAACGGGCTTGCGCCGACGGGGAGTCGGCGTTGGCGCGCGGGGACGGCGGGGTGGCGGAGGGGTGCTTTCGGGAGGCGCTGGGGTTGGTCGCGGGTGGGGCCGGGGGCGACTTCGGGGGTGATCGTGAGGCGGGTGCGGGTGACGAGGGTGCGGGTGAGGACTGTGCTGGGGAGGACTGTGCTGGGGAGGACAGCGCGGGGGACGGCGGTGCTGAGGAGGGCGGCGGTGGCTGCCGTGACGCCCGGGACGCGGTGCACGGACAGGGTGAGGGGGCCGGGCAGGGCCGCGGTCCTGGGACCGCACCTTCGACTGGCCCTCGGACTGCGCTCGCGACTGCACCTGCGACTACCCCTGGGACTGCACCTGCCCGTGACCTGATCGCCGACCCAGCCCCCGGCCCCCACCCCGCACAAGCCCCTGCCCCCGGTCCCCGCCCCGAACACGACCCTGGACGCGGTCCCGGCCCCGGACACGACCCCGCCTCCGCCCCAGGCCCCGCCCCCAGCGCCAGCCCCGGTGCCGCCCCCGATCCCGGTCCCCAAGAAGCCGCGCGGCGGATCGCCGCGCGGGCCCGTACGGGTGTGGGGCGGGTGCGGCTCGCCCGCGGGGACGTCGATGAGGCCGTGGCGGAGTTCGAGCGGGCGCGGCGGCTGCGGCCCGCCGCCGCGGGGCCGCTGCACTGGCTGGGCTGCGCGGCCGCGCACCGCGGGGATCTCGCCGCCGCGCGGAGCCACCTCACCGCGGCCCTGGCCTGCCGCACACCGCACCGCCGCAGCCTGGTCCAGCGCGCCTACGTGCACGCCCGCGCGGGCGATCGGGAGGCCGCCCTCGCCGACCTGCGCGCCGCGTCGCGCATCGCCCCGCTGGACGACGAGGCCCGCTGGGTCCTCGCGGCGCTCTCGGGCCGCCCCGCGCGCGAGGTGGCCCTGCGGCTGCGCAAGGCCGCGGTCACCGTGCTGATGGGCGTCGGCCGCGAGCAGCACGGCGACGGCACGGGCGGCGGTCCCGGTCTCTGCGGGGACGATCGTCCCGAGGGGCGGCGGAACGACGCGTGGGCGCGGGCCGCGGCGTTGATCGACGCGGCCCGGCGGCTCGACGGGGAGCCGGGCCCCTTCGTCCCGCTGGCCGCCGTCGCCCTCATCCGCGGTGGCCGGCGTGCGGCTGCCGTGGAGTTGCTCGGAGACGCCGTCCGGCACGACCCCGCCGACCACCGGATAACCCACACCCTGGCGCTGGCTCTGCTTAACTCGCCCGCCACCGAGGGCGGTTCACGGGTAGAGCGGTGCGTCGCCGCGTGGGCGGCCCTGCTGCACGACGCCGGGTTCTGGGAGCGGGTCCGGGCGAACGCCACCCGGCGGTACGGCGTGGCCGTGGAGGCGTCGCTCGTCCCCGCGCTGCGGGCGGGGCTGCGCGAGGCAGTGGAGCGGCGCATGCCCGACGACGACGCCGGTACGCGCGTCGCTCCGGGGCCGCTGCTCCGGCGTGAGGCCGACGCGGCGCAGCTGCTCGCCGCCGTCGGGGGCTTCCCCTCGGCCGAGGGCGGCGGGGTGCCCTTGTTCTGCGGGCCGCTGCGCATCGCGGAGCTGGGCAGGTCGGCGGAGTTCGGCGCGTTCGCCGCCGCCCAGGAGGCCCGGGCGCTCCAGCTCCAGGGCGCCGCCGGGCCGGGCGGCGGTCCGTCCGGCGTCCCCGGAGCCGATGCCTCTGCCGCTTCCAGCACGGCATCGGCGTACGCCTCTCCCACGTACGCCTCTCTCATGTACGCCTTCTCCGAACTCGGCTTCGCGCACATGCTGTTGGGGACGGACAAGCCCGGTGACGCCTTGGCCGCGCTCTCCGAGCTGCGCTGCTCCGACTGCCGTGCGGCGCGTGGCGGGCCGGGGGCGGCGGCCGTGTGCGAGCCGCAGTGCGCGCGCTTCGACGAGCTGAACCCCGGGTACGCCGGGCTTCCGGACAAGCACCGCAGGCTGTCCCGCGACGCGCGCGGCCTGGCCCTGGAGGCTCGGCTCAGCATGGGCCGCGCCGAACTCACCGCCCGGCCACCGGACTTCGCGGCGGCGGCCGCGTACTGGCGGCGGGCCCTGGTCCACGGCCGGGAGCTGGCGCGGTACCGCGAGACCCAGACCACCATCGTCGACATGGCGCTCGGCGCGGCCCGCGCGGCCCACCGCGCGGGACGGCTCAGCCTCGCGGTGTCCACCCTGGAGACGGCGCGTTCGGTGATCGGCGCCAACGAACGCGGCCGCCTGGAGGGGCAGTTGGCGCGCGTCCTGGCGGACCGCGGCATCTCCGTGGCCAACGACCAGGAGGCGTTGCTCGACGAGCCCGCCGCCGATCTGCGCCGCTCGGTCGCGTTCAACCCGCACCTGCTGCGGGCTCAGGTCAGTCTCGGCGTCGTGCTGCGCGGGCTCGCCGCGGCGCGCTGGAGGTCGGGGAGCCTGTCCGGCGCGCGGGACATGCTGCGCGAGGCGATCGACCAGCTCACCGCCGCTCTCGTGCTCTTCCCCGACGACCCCGACCTGCTGGAACAGCGGGACGCGGCGGTGGCCGATCTCGACCACGTCATGTGGCAGCCCGACGAGAGCGAGCAGTGACGGCCGTGCTCGCCTACGAGGAACTGCGCATCCGGGTCCGCCGCGTCGGCGCCGCCCGCTATCTCGTGACGGCCAACGGCCCGGCGTGCGCGGCCGAGGTCATCGCGGTCGGCGGGGAGCCGGCGGTGTTCCGTGAGCGGTGGGACCGGCTGATCGCGGCGGAGCTGGGGCTGGCGCCGATGGGTGAGCAGCACACCGTGCGGCAGTTGCGGGAACTCGGCCGCGGGGTGTTCCGCCTGCTGTTCGGCGGCGAGGGGCAGGCCCCGGATCCGGGCAAGGGGCACACTGCGAAGCCCGGTGAGGGCGCGAGCGACCGCGGCGCGGCGACCGGGGGGATCGGTGCCTGCGTCGACGCCGCGCTCGACCGCGCCCAGCGGATGCGCCCGCCGCGCGGGCTGCGGCTCCGCTTCGATCTGCCGCCCGAACTGCGTGACCTGCCGCTGGAGGCGCTGTGCGCACCGCCCGGCGGCCCTCAGCAGTCGCTCGCCCTCCACCACGGCTACTCGCTGGCGCGTTCACTGCCGGGCGGACCGCTCGGGCAGCGGCTGCCCGACCCCGCGGACGAGCCGAGCGTGATCCGGCTCCTGGTGGCCTGCGCCTCACCCGGCGGCCTGGCGCGGCTGCGGGCCTCGGCGGAGGTGGCCGCCCTCCGCCACGACCTGCCCGAAGTGGCCGTGCAGACCACGGTGGTGGAGCGGGCCACCCGGGCGAGCCTGGAGTCGGCCCTCGCCGCGGACCCCGGACTCCCCACGGCCGTCCTGCTGATCGCGCACGGGGCGTACGACCACGAGCTGGGCAAGGGCGTGGTGGCGCTGGAGACGGACAGCGGCGGCGTCGACCGGGTGCCGGCGGATCTGCTCGGCGGGATGCTCCTGAAGGCGCAGCGGCTCCGCCTCGTCGCCCTCAACCTCTGCTTCGGGGCCGACAGTTCGCACCTCGAACCGTTCTCCGGGCTCGCGCAGGCGCTCATCGGCGGGGGCGTGCCCGCGGTGGTGGCGATGCGGGGCCCGGTGAGTGACGCCTCGGCGGGAGCCTTCAGCCCCGAACTCCTGAAGGGTATCGCGGCCAACAGGACCGTCGACGAGTCGATGGCCGCCGCGCGGCTGCACATCTCCCACCAGCCGGACCACACGGCGGTGGAGTGGGCGACGCCCGCGCTGTTCCTGCACGAGGAGTGCCGGCAGGGCTGGCTGTTCAAGGCGCGTGAGGTGCGGGACGACGAGTTCGGGCCCGGGGCGGTGGCGGACCCGCTGCGGGAGGGAGCGGACGCGCTGCGGACGTTCCAGAGCCCGGTGGGGCACGTCGGCTCGGCCGTCCTGATCGGCGCGGCACGCTTTCAGCGGGACCTCGGGAACTGGTCGCAGGTGCTGAGCATCCTGCGGACACCGACCCGGAGCTACGCCGATGAGCAGCACCGGATGCGCGCCGAAGCCGCCTTCGAGCTGGCCTGGCCCGCGATGGAGAAGCTGTGCGAGCTGCTCGCCGGGGAGCGGGACGCCGCGGGCGCGAAGGACCAACTCGGCTCGTTGTGCGAACAGTTGCCGGGTGCCGTTCCGGGCTGCCTGGCGGCGGAGGTCGCCGAGCTGGAGCGGCTGACCGCGCTCGTCGGGCGGGCGCGGGCCGCGGAGGGGTCGGCCGACTGGGCCGCCGCCATCAGCCACTACGAGGAAGTCCTCGCCGCGCGGCCCGCCGGGTTGCGGGACGTGGCGGAGCGGCTGGCCGCCGCCCGCGACGAACTCCACGTGGCCCGCACCTGCGAGGCGGCGGAGCGGGCGCGCCGGGCGGGCGACTGGGCCACGGCCGCCCGCGCCTACGCCACGGTCCTCGCGCTGCGCCCGGGGCACGCGACGGCCACCGCGTGGGCCTCGTACGTCGAGGGGCGCACCGCCGAGGCGGCCGAGGACTGGCGGGCGGCCGAGTCGGCGTACGCGGCGTGCCCGAAGCTGGAGGACGCGGCGGGGCGGGCGGCGTACGCGCGGGGCCGGGCGGCGGCGCGGGACGGGGACTGGCCTGCCGCGCGCGAGGCCTTCGCGCAGGCGGGGCCCGAGCCGGTCGCGTGGGCCACGTGGGGTGCGTACGCGGCGGGGCGGGCGGCGGAGGCGGGCGGCGCGTGGGACGCGGCGGTGGAGGGGTACGCGGCGGCCGACGGGTTCCTCGACAGCGCTGTACGGCTCCTCTACGCGCGCGGGCGCGGCGCGGCGGACGCCGGTCACCTCGTCGAGGCGCTCACCGCTCTGTCGGCGGCGTCCGCGCGGGGCCGGGACGCGGAGCCGTGGCTCGGGGAGCTGCGGCGCGGCGTGTTCGAGGCGGCGCTTAGCGCGATGGAGTCCGCCGACTGGGCGACCGCGCTCGCCCACCTGACTCCATTGCCGCCCGGGTACCGCGCCGCGGGGGCGCTCCTGCGGTACGTGCAGGGGCAGCTGGCGGCGGCCGCGCGCGACTGGGCGGGGGCGGCGGAGGCCTTCGGGGAGGCCGCCGAGGGGTACGGCCCGGGGGCCGGAGCCGACGTGCCCCGCGACCGCCTGCCTTCCGACGCGCCCCACCTCCGCGGGTACGCCTTGGGCCGCCTCTGCCAGGAGCGGGGTGACTGGACCGAGGCGCTCGCGCACTTCGCGGAGCTGCCGTCGGAGTTGGCGGACGTACCGGACCGGGTGCTGTACTCCCGCGGGCGGGCCGCCGACGAGCGCGGCGAGTGGACCGGCGTCATCGACGGCTTCGGGCGGCTGCCCGACACCTACGCGGACGGCGAGGTGGGCGTCCGGCGCCTCTACGCACGCGCGCGTGTCGCCGCCGATCTGCGCGGTGACTGGCCGGCGGTCCTCAGTCTGCTCACCGGGGTCCCGGACGCGGCGCGCGAGGGCGCGGTGGCCGCGCTGCGGCGCAAGGCGGAGGGCCGCCAGGCGGAGGAGGCAGGTGACTGGGCGTCGGCGTGCGCGATCTACGCCCGCGCCTTCCCGGACGGCACGCCGCCCGCGCCGCGCGCCCCCGCGCCGGGCGACGACCCGCAAGACGCAGCGAACCCCGCTTGCGACACCCCGCCCGACGAAGCCGCCCACCTCTACCTCTACGCCCTCGCCCGCGCCCACGAACTGGCCGGACGCTGGCCGGACGCGCTCGGCGTCCACGAAGCGATGGACGCGCGGTGGGCCGACGTCGCCACGCGGCGGCGGTACGCGCGCGCCCGCATCGACGAGGGTGAGGCCGAAGGGGCCGAGGCCTGGCGGCGGGTCGTGGCGGCGTACGAGGAGCTGGAGCGGGCCGAAGCCCGGAGCGTGGGCGTCGACGCCGCCGCCCGGGGGCGGTACGCGCGCGTGCGGCTCGCCGAGGCCGAGGGGGACTGGGCCCGTGTCGTCGCCGAGGCCGACGCGCTCGGGGCGCACCGGGACGCGTCCGCCGTCGCCGCCTACGCGCGCGGACGCCTCGCCGACGCGCACCAGGACTGGCAGCGGGCCGCCGACGCCCTCCGGCAGTGCCCGGGGCACCGGGACGCCGACGCCCATCTGGCGTACGCGCAGGGCCGGTTGCTGGAGTCCACGGGCATGTGGAGCGCGGCCGTGGCCGCGTATGAGCGGGCCCGCGGTGTGCTGGACCGCGCCGACGTGCGGTGCCGCAGGCTGCGGCGGCTCCTCGGGCTGCTCCCCTGGGCGGACGGTCTCATCAGCGCTCCCCTGGTCGCCGACCCGTTCGCGCTGCGCGACCAGGCCTTCCCCTATCTCGCCCTGCGGGACGCCGGCGTCGACCCCGGCGCCTCCATGGACGCCGTGAAGAACGCCTCGTACGCGCTGCTGGAGTGCGGCTCCATGTCCTGGCACGAGCGCGTCGCCCTGGAGCGGCTGCGGCTGCCGGGCCGGCGGCTGCGGCTCGACGCCCTGCTCTACCGGTGGCACTCCCCCGAGGCCCTGCGCGACGCCCTCGCCGCGCTCTCCCCGGACGAGGGGCCCGGCGTGCTGGACGCCCTGTGCGAGCGCTTCCCGCGCGACGCCCCGCTGCTGCTGCTCCTCGCGCGGGACCGGGAGGCCGCCGCGGCCGAGTGGGAGCGGCGCCTGAAGGAGGCCCCCGGTGACATGGCCGTGGTGCACGGCCTGGCCGCGGCCCGGCTGTGGCAGGCGCAGGAGCTGGAGCAGACCGGCGCCTGGGAGCACGCGGTGAGCGCCTGGGAGGCGGCGCTCGCGTACTGGGCGACGCTGCTGAGCGACGACGAGTACTGGGACGGCTGGCGCGCCGAACGCGCCGCCTGTTACGTACGGGACGTCACCCACGAGGACATGGCGGCGCTGCGCTGGGAGCTGAGCCGGCACCTCTTCGGCCAGCTGTCGGCCTACGAGCAGCGGCACATCGAGCAGGACCGGCCGCAACAGGCCGCCGCCTACCAGGCGTTGGCGGGCCTCCTGGAGTCCGAGCTGGGCGGGGCCCGCGTACTGAAGGACGTGGGCGGTCTGCCGGCCGTGCCGGGCGCGGGCGCCACCCTGGCCTGCGGCCCGCGCTATCTGCGGCTGCTGCGCCTCCAGGAACCCCTCGGAGATCTCGTCGCGAGCCTCGACACGGCGGCCCAGCAGGGCAGGGACCCCGGCGAGTACGCGGTGCGCGAGCTGCGCTGGGCCTTCTCGGAGCTGGCGCGGAGCTTCGCCCTGTCGGAGGTGCGCAAGTTCGGCCCCGCCCTGCGCGCGCTGCCCGCCCTGCGCACGCTGAGCACCCTGCCGGACGACTGCGCGGGCCCCGCCGCGGCCGCCGGGCATGCCGAGGACTGCGCGCACTGCCGTGACTTCCTGCTGCGCAACCCCGCGTACGTACGGCTGCCGCGCCGCCACGCCCGCCTGCTCCAGGACGGCGTCGAACTGGCCGTGCACGTCCGGCTCGCGCTGGCGAAGGCCGCCCTGACGCGGGGCGGCGGCGGGCTGGACGAGGCCCTCGGCCACTGGCGGGAGCTGGTGCGGGTGTCCCGTGACGCGGGCATGCAGGCCCGCTCGAAGAAGGCGGTGATCCGCACGGTCCTCGGCCGGGTCGAGGCCCTCACCGGGGAGGACGGTGTCCAGCTCGGCCCCTGCCTGGACGAGGCCGTCACGCTCGTCGAGTCCACCGCGGAGGTGCTGCACCCCCTGGACCGCGACGTGCTCGGCCAACTGCACGCGAAGCTCTCGGCGTTGCTGTCCATGCGGGGCGTGTGGCGCGGCTACACCCGTACCAAGCACGGCATGCGCGCCGACGTGTACGGCGCGGAGGCCGACCTGCGCCGCGCGCTCGCCCTCAACCCGGAGTCCAGCCACGCCCGCGACAACCTCGCGCGGGCCCTGGTGTTCACCCTGGACGAGCGGACGTACGAGGTGCCCGCGCGTCTGGAGCTGCTCCGCGAGGCGCTGGGCCTGCTGGACGTCGGCCTCGGGCAGGCCCTGACGCACCGCTACCGCGAGACGCTCGGCGAGGCCCTCGACGAGATGGAGAAGCTCCTCACCCGGCACCTCGGCGTCGGCGGCATGGGCGACCTGATCCGCAGCGACGGCCAGGAGACGCCGCCGGACGACGACGATCTGCCCTCCTGGGCCGCGGAGTTGACGGAGAAGGCGGAGCGGGCGCTGTGCCGCGGGGAGACCCTGTGGGCGCTGCACCATCTGATCCGCGCCACGCGCGCGGACCCCACCGACAGCCGGGTCAGACAGGCCCTGCTCGACGCGGTGCGCCGCTGGCTCGCCGAGCTGCGGCCCGGACGGACCCGGAGCACGACCCCGCCAAGAACCCCCGAGACCGAAGCAGGAGGCAGTGTCGCGTGATCAAGGACCCCGACGCGAGCTGGGAGGGCCCCTTCCCCTACGACGTGCTCGCCCCGGCCGGCGTGACCCCCTGGACGACGCACGCCGCCATGCGGGACGTCTCCTTCGAGCTGCTCGCCCGGCATCTGATGACGCCGGTCACCCAGCAGGCGTGGGACGAGCTGCGCGGCGTACGCCGCAGACTGCTCGTCGACCTGCTGCTGTACGACGTGGACATCGACGTCGAACTGCCACGCGCCGACGCCGAGTTCGAGCGTCTGCTGGCCGCGCTCCCGCCGCCGGAACCCGTGGCCGAGCCGTCCGGCGTTCCGCCCGCCCCGCTCCCGGAGGACACCACGCGGCTCCTGGACGACCTGATCCGCTTCGATGTCTGATCCGACGGCACGGCTCGCCTACGAGCACGCCCGCGACCTGGCCGCCCGCGACGCGGCCCACCAGGCGCTCACCGAACGGCTGTTGCTGCGCTTCGCCGACGTACTGGACTCCCTCGACCGGCTCCTCGCGGACGGCGCGGCGAGCGACGTCCGGACGTACCGCGGCAGCCTCGCGCTGATCGCCGGACAGCTGGAGGCGGCGCTGACCGAGGAGGGGATGGAAGGGGTCGGCCGGGTCGGTGAGCGGGCGGAGCCGGCGACGCACCACGTGACCGAGGTGCGCCCCGCGCCGCCCGGCGCCGGTGACGACGAGGTCCTTGAGGTCCTTCAGCGCGGGTATCGATTCCGGGGGCACGTGCTGCGCGCCGCCCGGGTGGTCGTCGCCGTGGACGGCGACACGGTGGACGGCGGCACGGTGAAACATGGCACGGAGCAAGGGACGGAGCGGGAATGAAGGCCATCGGCATCGACCTCGGCACCACCAACAGCGCGGTGGCCGCCCACGATCCGCACCGCGCGGACATCGCGGTGCTCACCAACAGCAAGGGCGAACGGCTCACCCCGTCGGTCGTCGGCATGGCGCACCGGGACGGCAAGGACCAGCCGCTGGTCGGCGAGGACGCGCTGAACTGGGCGATCAGGCAGCCCAAGGAGACCATCGCCTCCGTGAAGCGCCTGATGGGGCGGGACTTCGCCGACGCCTCCGTGGTCCAGGCGCGCGACCGGATGAGTTACGAGATCGTCGCGGGCCCCGAGACGGACCCCCGGGCGCATGTGATGCTCGGCGGCCGGGCCCGCACCCCGGCCGAGATCTCCAGTGTGATCCTGGACAAGCTGGTCAGGGACGCCTCGCGCACGCTGGGCGAGCCGGTGACGCACGCCGTGATCACCGTGCCCGCCTACTTCCGTGACGCGCAGCGCGCCGCCACGCGCGAGGCCGCCGAGAAGGCGGGCCTGGTGGTGAAGAAGATCGTGGACGAGCCGACGGCCGCCGCGGTCGCCTTCGGCCTGCACAAGCCCGGCGGGGCGCGCAGCCGGGTGCTCGTGTACGACCTCGGCGGCGGCACCTTCGACATCTCCGTCCTGAACGCGGTCAAGGACCAGGAGGGCCGCAGCCAGTTCCAGGTGCTGCGCTCGGCGGGCGACATCTGGCTGGGCGGCGACGACTTCGACCTCGCGATCGTGGAGCACATCATCACGTGGATGCGCGAGCAGCACCACGTGGACCCGGCCGGTGACAAGGCGTTCCTCTTCCACGCGAAGAAGGTCGCCGAGCGTGCCAAGCGGGAGCTGAACGACATGGAGGAGACGTACATCGTGGTCCCGGCCGCGTACCGGGGCGCGGACGGGGTCATCGACGTCGAGATGAAGCTGACGCGCGCCGAGTTCAACGCCATGATCGCGCCGCTGGTCGGCCGGACCATGTCACTCGTCCAGGAGACCCTGGCGCGGTACGAACTGTCCCCGGACGACATCTCGGACGTCCTCCTGGTGGGCGGCGGCACCCTCACGCGGTCCGTGTACGAGGCGGTGGAGGCGTTCTTCGGCGCGGACAAGGTGCGCAGGAACATCAACCCGATGGAGTGTGTGGCGTTCGGCGCGGGTGTCCTCGCCGAGACGCTGCGCGGCGTGGAGTGCTCGGACGCCGGGTGCGCGAAGGTCAACGACTACGGGGCGAGCGCCTGTGCGGCGTGCGGCCGCAGCCTGGCCGACGGCCGGTCCAAGGGCGACACCGGCCTGTACGAGTCGACGCCCATGGCGATGGGCATCGCCGCGATCAAGGGCAGCCAGAGCGACGTGTTCGTCGAGATCATCGAGGCGGGCTCGCCGTACCCGCTCTCCGAGCCGCGCCGGCGCACCTTCCACGCGACGGACAGCCGCCGCATCCGGGTGCCGGTGTACGAGGGCGACAGCAAGGTGGCGAGCGAGAACCACGAGCAGGGCGTGGTGGAGTTCGAGCTGCCGCAGGAGATCGAGATCAACCGCCAGGTGGATGTCTCCTTCAACTACTCGGCGGACCGCATCATCACGGTGAAGATCAGTGTGCGCGGCACCGACATGGTCCTGGAGGCCACGCCGAACCGGGAGAAGCCGCGCACCCCGCCGCCCGAGCCGGTGGAGGAGCTGGTGGACAGCGCGGTCCTGCGCGAGCAGCTGGCGTTCGCCGAGCGGGAGGCCGACCACTTCCTGAAGCGGTACGGGCCCTACATCGAGCCGGTGCAGGCGATGAAGGTGCGCCGCGACATCGAGCAGGCGCAGCGGGCGGTCGCGATGGGCGACAGCGGCGAGTACAAGCGCCTGACCGAGCTGCTGCTCGACGACATGTACCGCCAGTGCGGTCTGGCGAGCCAGTTCCGCCAGGCCGAGCTGGCCTCGGAGGGCGCGCCTCCGGAGACGGTCCGGCAGATCAACGAGGCGGTCGAGTACGTCAAGCAGGCCCACCGTCAGGGCAACCGCGTCCAGACCGCCCAGCAGGCGCGCAACCTCGTGAACCTGGTGGCGATCGCCCAGTCCGAGCGGGCCGTGCCGAGGCTCCCCGACAAGCCGGACTACGAAGGCATCCTGCGGTTCGCGGAAGAGACGGCAGGCGGATGACACGGGACCGGCGGGACGATCACGGGGACCGCCCGGCGCCGGGGGCGCTCCCCGTCAGTCTCGGCATCGACTTCGGCGCCACGGGACTGCGGGCGCTGTACGCGCCGCAGGACCGGCCGGGGCGGCGCCTGGACGCGGGGGCGCAGGACGGGCCGTGGCTGCTGTGCGAGCCCGCCGAGACGGGTGAGCTGCCGGTGACCTTCCCCAGCGTCAAGAGTCTGCTCGGCGGGAGGCGTCCGGTGCGGGCGGGCGGTACGCCGGTCGAGGCGGACCGGCTCGTGGTGCGGCTGCTGCGGTCCTTGCGCGAGCGTGTGGAGGCGGCGGCGCCGGGGCGGGTGACGCAGACCGTGATCAGCGTGCCCGCGCGGTACGGCTCGGCGCAGCGTGCGGCGCTGCGGGACGCGGCGCGCGAGGCGGGGCTCGATCCGGCGCGGCTGGTCAGCGACTCCATGGCCGCGGTGATCGGCCACATGACGGAGCGGGACAGCGGCACGTGCCTGGTCTACGGCATGGGGTACGAGGGGTTCGAGCTGGGCCTGATCCGCAGCGTGCGCGGCCACTTCCGCTCGCTGGGGTACGAGGGCGGGGCCACGTCGGGCGGTCGCGCGTTCGACGCCGAGCTGTTGTCGTCGGCGGTCAGGCTGCTGCGCAGGCACCGCGGTCCCGGCTCGGTCAAGGCGCTCGACGCGGCCATGTGGCAGGGGCTTCGCGCGCGGGGGCAGGAGGCGCGGGAGGCGCTCGGCTCGCCGGGCGGCCCGGAGGCGGCGGTACTGGACCTGGAACTGGGGGCGGGGCCCCCGCTGTGGGTGCGGATCGCGCGGCCCGACCTCGACGCGTACCTGGACCGGCATGTGCAACGCACGCTCGACCGGGCCCGGACCCTGCTCGACCAGGCCGGGATGCGGTCCGAGGACGTCGACACGGTCCTGCTGGTGGGCGGCAACACCCGGATGGAACAGGTGCGTTCGCGGGTCGAGGGGCTCGGCGGCCAGAGCGTTCTCGCGCCGCCCGAGCTGCTGGCGCTCGGCGCGCTGAAGCACGCGGTGCGGCTTGCGGGCGGCGCGGCGTCCGCGGGCCCCTCGGCCCTGGAGGAGGGCCCGCTGGAACCGGCCGCCCCCACCCACGACACCCTCTCGGACGCACCGCCGCTCACCGCGACACTGGTGGACGCCGACACGGTACGGGAGCCCGGGGGTGTACGGGATGCGGGCGCCGCCGCTCCTGCCTTCTGGGCCGCGCGTGACCCCCGCGAGGCCGTGGCATCGCACGGAGAGCGTGCCGGCCGGGAGCCCCGGGGCGGGGGCCGCGACGTCGGGCAGGCACGGCTGCTCGCCCGTCAGGGGCAGCGGGAGGCGGCCGCCGCCCTGCTGCGCGAGATCATCGCCGAGGCGCGGGAGCTGCTCGACGACCTGGACCGGCCGGACCGCCCCGCGCCCGGCTCCACCACCGCACTGCCGACGTCGCCCACCGCGGAGTCCGCGCCCGCGCCGGTGCTCGACTACGCCTCCCGGCGCCAACTCGCCCGTGCGCAAGCGCTGTTGTCGCTCGGCCGGTACGACCACGCCGTGCAGGCCGCGCACGTCGCCTGGCAGGACGCGGCGACCAGACCGGCCGGTGCCGACATGCTGGACGCGATGATCGACGTGCACTGCGCGGCCGCGATGGCCGACATGTCCCCCGAGCACTTCGCCGACGCCGAGCGGTGGCTGAACTGCGCGTACAACCACGACCCGACGAACGTCCGCGTGCGCGGCCTGCTCGCCGAGCGGACCTATCGGCACGCCGTGGAGCTGGACCGGCGCGGCGAGCGGGACGAGGCCGTCGAGGCTCTGCGGAAGTGCCTGACGTGGGACCCTGAACACGCCGACGCCGAGGAGCTGTTGCGCCGACTGAACCGTGACGGCAGGAACCGGCGGGGCAGGGGTGACGTCCTCGGGTAGAGGGCCTGCGGCCGGCCCCGTGCCCCGCCCCATGCCCCGCCTCGTGAGCCACTCGGCACGCCACCTCGCAGCCACCCCGCCAGCCATGGGAGAACCCGCTTGACGCCCGCACAACTGCTCGACAAGGCCTTGGTCATCAAGGAACTGCGGCGGCTCGCCGCCCTGCCGGCCCTGGAGCCGCGCGGCGCCGAACTGACCGCTCTGCACCGGGACCTGGGCTCGATGACCCGGCTCGACAGCTGGGCGGAGCTCGACCTCGTACAGACATACGTACGCCCGGAGAGCGTGCGGACACCGGAGGAACCGGCGTCGGGGCGCCGTGACCGCCTCCTGGAGGCGGCCCTCGGCATCCTCGTCTTCGTGCCGCTCCTGATCACCTGGTTCGGCCTGCGGGAAGCCGTGCGGGCCTACGGCGAGCTGGCCGAGGAGAACCGCAAGCAGGCCACGCGGCCCTTCCTCCAGCTGTGGCAGTCGGGCTTCGGCGGGCACCTGTCGTCGCTCGGACGGTTCGAGAACGTGGCCTTGACGGCCGTGGTGCTCATCGCCCTGCTCGTGGGCCTTTCGGTGTGGCACGCGCGCGTGCGGGCCCGTGCGGAGCGCGACGACGCGGCGCGGGAGGCCGAGAAGGAGCGGCTGCTCGCCGAGCTGGCGTCGGTGCTCACCCGTACGCAGATGCTGCTCGCGCCGCACCGCAGCGCCTCCCCGCAGCAGTTCACCGCCGAGCTGACGAAGGCCGCCAAGGAGATGGGCGACCTGGCGGTGAAGGCCGAGCGGAGCCACAAGGCGCTCAGCGGCGCGACGGCGTCCGTCGGGCAGGCCACGGACGCGCTGAAGAGCGCGGCGCTCTCCCTCACCAAGGAAGTGCCGAAGCTCGGTGCCGTGGCGGACCGCATCGACACCGCCCTGCGCGACGGCACGGCGGCGACCGCCAAGGCGGGCCGGGCCAACGCGCTCGCGGCCCGCGGGATCGCCGACCACGTCAAGGCCGCCGGTGACACGGTCGAGGCCTCCCTCAAGGCCCTGGTCGCCGCTCAGCAGTCACTCGTCGCGCGGTCGGAGTCGGTGGTGAAGGCGACGGAGGCGGCCTCGCAGGCCCTGGTGTCCAGCACGGGCCGCACGGGCGACGCGGTGGACGGCATGCGCGAGGCCACGGAGCGGTGGGACGCGGCGGCCGCCCACTGGCAGGACGCGGCGGCCCGCCTCGACGCCCGCATGGACACCCTCGCGGGGGCGCTGCCCCCGCTCGCGTCCTCCCCGGCCGCGGCCCCGGGCCCGGTCCCCGCGCCCGCCCCGGCCGCGGCCCACGGTGGCCCGTACGCCGGGAACGGCCACTCCGACGGCGGGCTCCCCGAGAGCGGTCCCGTGCCCCCGCCGCCCGCTCCCCGGGACGGAGGCTCCGCGTGACGCGAGGACGGCCGGGGCGTGGGCGTGGCGGGCGGCTCGGGGTGGTCGCCCTCGCGGGATGGCTCTTCGCCGACCTGCTGCTCGTGCTCGCGCTGGTGTCGATGGCCGACCGCCCGGACCCGCAGGCCGACGACCGGCCCAAACCCTCGCCGTCCAAGGGCGGTTCCCCCTCCCCCACCCCGGCAGGGCCCCGCTCCGTCGACCGCCACCCCGAGGAGTTCAAGGTGTCGGGCAAGGACAAGGGCGACCTCGTCTCGCAGATCTCGCGGCGCACCCGCAAGTGGTCGGGCCGCACGGCCGCACTCGTGCTGACCTTCGGCGGCGGCCAGAGCGGCACGGCCTACGCCCACCGCGTCAACGGCCTGCTCGGCAAGGGCCGCCCGGACATGTTCACCAAGAAGACGGCGACGGACGACTTCCACAACCTCGGCGAACGGCCCGGAACCGCCGAGGTCCGGGTGTACTTCTACACGGCGCCGGGCGGCTGAGCCATGGCCGTCCTGCGCCCCGGCGAACACCCGACGGCGAGCGGCGCCCGCCCGCCCCTGCCCGCCCTGCCCCGCACCCCCGGCATGCGGGGGTACCTCGCGCTGCGCGACGCCCTACGGAAGGAAGGCTTCCGGCACGCGGCGGACGTGCTGCGCGCCCCGGCGGCGGCGCCCGCGACGGACTCCCTCTTCGGCACGCTCCCGAGAGCCGCCACGGACGACGGCTTCCGGGTCCTCGACGGACTCTGGTTCCCCGGCCGCGGCGGCATCTGGCGGCGCGTCGACCACCCGTACGTCCAGGACGCGATGGCACGCTGGCAGGCCTCGCCGGACCCGCGCGCCCCCGGGGCCACGGCCCTGCTGGCCGTCCTGGCGACGGTCCTCGTGGACGACGCGATGGGGCTGCGCCGCCTCGTCCTGTGGGAGCTGTGCTGCCTCCTCACCGAAGGCGGCTCCCGGGGCGGCGGACCGCCGGGAGCCGCCGAGGCCGTCGCGCTCGGCGTGCACCGCGGCGAGGCGGCGCAGCTCGCCGCCGCGGTGGCCGCCGGGTTCCCCGGGCCGGGGCCCGCCCGGCACGCCGCGGAGAGCCTCGACGACATCTGGCCGGGCGAACGGCTGCGCGAGGCGGAGCGGGTCGTGGCGCGGCTGCCGCGCGCCTCGGTCTACCCGGACGGACCCGACGACCACCATCTGGCCGCGCTCGTCGGCTCCGTGCGCGCGCGGGCCGCGGACGTGGACCGGCTCACCACCGAGGCCGCGGAATCGGAGGCCACCGGCGCCCTGCGCGCGTCCGCCCGGGCCTGGCTGGAGGCGCTCCGCCTGGCCCGGGACGACACCGACGCCCAGACCGGCCTGCTGCGGGTGGCCGCGCTGCTGGCCGACGACCCCTTCGCCCCGGCCGAGGCCGAGGTGAGCGCCGTGCCCGACGACCGGGACGTACGGCTGTCCTGGTGCCCGCCGCGGCGCCCGGCCGACGATGTCACCTACCGCGTCCTGCGCTTCCCCGACGGCGCCCCGCATCTGGCGGTCGAGACGGCGGCGGGCGAGACGGCACCGGGCAGCGTCGACGCCGACGCGCCCGTGGGCCGCCCGCTGCGGTACGCCGTCTTCCCGTTGCGCCGCCGCGACCGCATCGCCGGGGTGCCGCGCGTCACCCGCCCGGTGCTGCTCACCCCCGTCGTGACGGAGCTGTGCGCCGACGTGGTGCCGGGCGGCGTACGGCTGCGCTGGCGGCCCGACCCGGCGGCGGCCGAGGTGCGGGTGACACGTTCCGGCGCCGCCGACGACGCCACGGGCTGGGGCGGGCGGTCGCTGGTGCGCGTGCCCTGCGCCCACGACCGGCTGCTCGACACGCCCCTCGCCCCGGGGACGTACACGTACGAGGTGCGCTGCGGCTACCGCGATCCGGACGGCGGCCTCGTGTGGTCCCGCGGTGTCACCATCGACGCGCGCGCCGAGCGGTGGCCCTCGCCGGTGGAGGAGCTGACCGTGCGGCGGCACGCGGACGGCGGGCGGTTGACCATCGCGTGGCGGCCGCCCGCGGTCGGCGACGGGGTGCTGCTGCCCTGGACGGCGGGGCCGGTGCCGCCGGGCGCCGACGTGTCGGGCCTCGTGGGGGCGGCGGACCGCATCCCCGCGATCTCGGTCGGCGCCGAGTCGTGCGCGGAGCTGGTCCCGCCGCCCGAGCGGCGCGTCCGCGTCACGGCGGTGAGCGTGCTCGGCGAGCGGGCCGTCTCCGGGCCGAGCCTTGTCATCGAACACCCGGCGCCAATCACGGAGTTGGCGGTACGGAGACTGGGCGCCGACCGGGCCGAGGTGCGCTTCGCGTGGCCCGAACCGGCGGTCCTCGTCCGGGTGGCGTGGAGCGACGGGACGCGGGGCGGGGAGCGCCGGGTGCCACGCAGCGCGCTGCTCGCCGGGCGGGTGGAGATCCCGGTCTCCGCCGAGGAGTGCGCGCTCACCGCGGTGCCGTTGCCGCGCCCCGACGCCGTGGCCATCGCCACGGCACCGGCCCACGCGGTCCTGCCCGCGGCACCACCGCCGCCTCCGCCTCCGCTGCCGCCCGCACCTCCCTGGTGGCGCGGCTGGTGGCACCGGTGGCGGCAACGGCCGTGAGGGGGTGCCGGGGGCCCGGGGTCACTCCTTGACCACGGCCTCCGTCCCGCCGCCGAACTCGATGAGCAGACCGGACCGCAGCGCGATGGTCTTGCCCGGCTCCACGTCGCGTACGGTCCCGTCCTCCTTGCGCGCCGTCCACACCGCCTTCGTGCGGTTGGTGAGGCCGAACCGGCCGCGCTGCTGCGGGTGTTCGGTGACCTCGCCGACCACGGCGGAGAAGTCGTGCCGCTCCGGGTCGTCCCGCAGGTGGTGGGCGTAGACGCGGGCGTGCGGGGCGAGCCTGATGCCGCGGCGGGTGCGCAGGCTGCCGGCGCCGGTGGTCAGTTCCAGGCGGGGCGGCAGCTTGAGGGTGGTGTGGCACTTCCAGCAGTCCGGCGGCGCGCCGTCGGGCTGGGTGAGGTTCTGCTTGCCGCAGACGCCGCACTGGGTGATGGCGTCGAGGACCTGGCTGAGCGCGTCGCGCCACACCGTCTCGCGCACCCGCACCGCCGGGTTGCGCAGCCCCTTCGTGAAGGTGTCGATGAAGAGGTCGCGCAGGATCTGCGGCAGCGCGGCCCACGTCGCCACGACGGTCGGCTGCTCGCCGGGCACGGGGCGGTTGCGGGTGTCGGACGGGTCGTAGACGAAGACCGGGTCGGTGCCGTACAGCCTGCGTTTGGCGGCCTCGTCCATGCAGCGGATGTTCAGCGCGAGGGCGCCGTTGAAGGGGTGGTCGTTCATCAGGAGCAGGAAGAGCAGCACGGCGAGGGAGTGCAGATCGCTCTGGGTGCCGGGCTGTCTGCCCTTGTCGCCGCGGACCAGCTCGGGCGCCATGAAGTCCATCGTGCCCGCGACACCGGCCTCGGCGCCCTCCACGACCGCGTTGTCGTTGTCGCAGATCAGGACGTCGCCGGTACGCGGGTCGAAGAAGATGTTGCCCCAGTTGATGTCGCGGTAGGCGATGCCGCGGGAGTGCAGGGCGCGGTAGGCCTCGACGGTGTGCAGCGCCACGGTCACCAGGGTGCGCATGGTCGCCGCGGACACCGAGGGGTCGCGGCGGAAGAGCGCGGGCAGGTCGCAGAAGCGGGCGGGGCGTATGTCCATGACGTACCCGAAGCCGGGCTGCTTGCCCTCGGGGTCCATCACGATGGAGCGGGGCCACAGGAAGCGGGGGTCGTCCCAGCCCTTGGCGATGAGCCCTTCGAGGATCTCCCGCTGGCGGGCGTCGGCCAGCTGGGGGTAGTACCACTTCACCGCCTGGTCGCCGGTGGGTGTCGTGACGCGGTAGACCTCGCCCTGGCCGCCGGAGCCGAAGAGCTCGGCGACCTTCAGCTTCTCCCCCGACTCGGCCACCAGGGTCTTTCCGGCGGCGAGCATGCCGTTCACCATGCTGTTCCTCTCTGCCCGCGAGGCCTGCGCGGCCTCACGTCTCGTGGCTGTGCTGTGGGGGCGCCGCGACGGCGCCCACGAGGGTCGTGTCGTCCCCGGAGTACGTGGCGGCGCGCGCCAGCCAGTCCGGGAGCTGCTCCTGTACGGCCGCCGCGCCGTGCCGGGCGGCCCGGTCGCCGACGCCGGTGGCGAAGTCCAGGAACCCCTGGTGGTCGGCGAAGCTCTTGGAGAGCCCGTCGGTGGAGAGCAGCAGGCACGGCGGGGCGCCGCCGGTGAACGGCTGCCAGTGCGAGCGGGTCTTGCGCCACGGCTCGGGCTCGCAGAGCGAGTCGGTCTCGTCGCCCATGTCGGGGCCGGTGGAGAGCGGGGTGTGCGGGGCGCCGGTGTCGTCGACGAAGACGATGTCCCCGTCGCCCAACTGCCAGCAGAACACCATGTCCTCGGTCAGGACGGCGCCGATGAGGGTGCTGCCGTAGGCGGCGAGGTCCGGGGGCTCCGCCCGGTCGCGCGCCGCGGCGCCGCGCCGCGGCGGCCGGGGTCGGGCGCCGTGCGCGGGCGCGTTGCGGTCGTGCAGCAGGGCCCGTT
Source organism: Streptomyces huasconensis (assembly GCF_021028635.1). NCBI lineage: Bacteria > Bacillati > Actinomycetota > Actinomycetes > Kitasatosporales > Streptomycetaceae > Streptomyces > Streptomyces huasconensis. The sequence continues at coordinate 6,606,043 of NZ_CP086119.1, read as the reverse complement.
CGTGCCAGCGGTGGCCGACCTGCTGCGGCAGGCGGCGCGCCTCCTCGCGCAACGCGGTCCAGCGCGCCGCGTCGCCGCCGACGCGGACCGCCTCGTACGCGAAGGGCCGCGCGCACGCGGTGAACTCCTCGACGGCCCAGCGCGCCCCGAGGTCGCTGCGGAAGTGGGCGGCGCTGCCGTGCCCGTCGGCGACCGCGAGGAGGACCGCGCGGTCCCCGGCGACGGGCAGGGCGACGCCGCGGTCCTGGCTGTACTTCTTCGCCACCCCTTTGACCGCGCCGCTGAGCAGCGCCCAGGGCGCGGCCGGACTCGGGGCGCCGGACACCGGATGCGGTCCGGTCACCGTCTGCGGCCCGGTCACCAGATGTCGTCTTCGCCCTTGGTCATCGACGGGACGTCGATCGGGACATGGGGCTTCGCGCCGTCGTCGACCTTGGGCGTGGAGGCGTCCTTGACGACCGCGGTGGACATCCAGCGGATGGCCGCGGCGAGCTGGCGGGGGTTCTTCGCCTGGAGCGGCTCCAGTTCGGGGTTGCCGAGGAACTCCTTGAGCATGCTCTTGTCGGCGTCGTCGCCGATGGCCACGGCGACGCGCACGGCCCGCTTGCCCCAGGGGGTGGCGTCGATGGCGCGCAGCCCGGCCCGCCAGTCGTCGGTGGGCTGCCCGTCGGAGGCGAGCGCGAGGACCGGCGGCAGGGCGCGCTGCGGCATCGGCGGGGTCTGCAGCGCGCCGGCCGCCAGCTTGAAGGCGGCGCCCATGTCCGTGCCGCCGTAGATGTGGACGTCCTCCCAGGAGAACTGGTCGACGGGGGTGGGCTCGCTGACGTGCCAGCTGGCGCCGCTGGCGAAGGTGATGGCCCGGACCAGCAACGAGGCGGCCGGGTTGGACTGGGCGGCCTGCTGCATCTCGGGAATGGCCTCGCGGATGGCGAAGTTCAGCTCGCCGATCTTGCCGTTCACGCCCATGGAGCCCGAGCAGTCGAGCATCCAGATGAAGTGCACGGGGCGGCTGGCCATGCTGCCGCCGGGGAAGTTGTCGACGACGACGGTCTCGCTGGTGTCGCTCACGCTGGTCCTTTCCTGTGGAGCGTGCGGGGTGCATGTGGGCGCGGCCCCCAGGCCGCCTTGCCCGGAACGGGACCGGGAGCGGTCACTCGTCCCGCTGCTTGATCCGGTGGCGCCACGCCGTCCATTCCTGGAGGTCCTGGCCCTCGCGCTGGAAGACGGTGGCCACGCGGCCGAGGTGGTGGTCGTCCAGGCGCGCAAGGACGGGCGCGAGGACCTCGTCGAGCAGTTCCGCGGCGGTCCTGCGCCACTCCTCGCTGACGCCGTGCCGCCGGCGGGGCCGCCAGAGGTGGAAGTACGCGGCCAACTCCGCCGCGTTGTACGGCAGTTCCCGCAGGAGCCGGCCCCGGGTGGCCTCGTCGAGGAAGTACGCGCGGTAGCTGCCGAGCAGTTCGGGCCCGGCGGTGAACAGGAGCCGCAGGCCGTGGGGGTCGCACACGTCCAGGGGGTTCGCCCGGGCGAGGGCGCGGCCCAGCCGCTCGCCGATGCCCTGCCGCAGGACCTGGCTCCTCGGCGCGACCTTGCGGAACAGCTCGTCGAGGCGTTTGAGCGCGGTCCGGTCGACGCGGAGGCGGCCGTCGGCGAGGTCCTGGGCCGTCACGAGCAGGTCGGCGGTGTGGCGCTCGGCGGCGCCGAGCAGGCCGTCCTCGCGCATGTCGCGGGCGAAGGCGACCAGTTCGGCGTCGCAGTGATCCGGATAGCTGATCCAGCCGGTGATGCGGCGGCCGAGGTCCGCCTCGACGATCAGGCGGGGCGTGCAGGTGCGGGCGATCCAGGACTGTTCGGCGCGGTCCGGCGGGGTGTTGCGCCACACGATGTGCCACAGCAGCCGCAGCGTCGTGACGTCCTTGATCCGCCCGCCGGGCACGAGTGCGGTGAGCCGTTCGAAGAGGTCGGCCCCGCGCAGGTGGTCCGGGGAGCCGGACCAGCGGGCGGCGGCCTCGGCGAGGCGGATGGTGAGCGGGGCGCCGTCGATGTGCCGCCGCAGCCAGTCGCCCTGCGGGGAGCGGGCCAGCTCCCGCAGGCGGTCGAGCTTGCGGTCGGTGAAGTCCACGATGAGCAGGCGCAGCACCCGGTGGGTGAAGGGGAGGTGGCCGACCTCTTCGAGGACCTGTACGGCGTGCGCGCAGTCGCGCCGGTCGGGGCGGAGCAGGCTCCCCGCGAGCCGGTCCATGGCCTCGGCGAGCCCGGGTCCGCCGTCGGCGCCCACGGCGAGGGCGAGCCGCAGCGGTTCGGTCCAGGTGAGGATGGGGTCGCGCAGCCTGCGGCGCAGGGCGGCATCGGCGCGGTCGCCGTACTCCTCGCGCAGCTGGCGCCAGGCTTCCTGGCCGAGTGGTAACCCTTCGAAGGCGGTCAGGTCGGGCAGCGTGTCGCGGGCGCGGGGGGCGTCGAGGTGGCGCTTGACCAGGGCGAGTGCCAACGGCTGGGCGGCTCGGGCCTGTTCGCCCTCCAGGCCGCGGCAGAGCCCTTCGAGTGCGTCGAGCGTGCGGGAGTCGGTCTCGTCCCGCTCCACGGACCGGGTGAGGGCGTCGAAGACCGCGCGCAGGCAGTCGCCGCCGAGTCCCGCGAGGTCGGCGCCCGAGGGGGCGCCCACCGCTCCCTCGCCCTCATCTCCTGCCCCTGTTCGTGCGCCTGGGCCTGGTCCTGGGCCGGGACGGCTGCCGCCGGAGAGGAGCGGGAGCAGCTCGAAGGCGTCCTCGGCGCGTGCCGCGGGGCGCGGGGGGTTGCCGGAGAGCCACCGCTCGGCGGTCAGCTGGGCCCAGGCGTCGAACGCGGCGGGCGGGCTCTGGGGGCCGCCCGTGCCGTCGTGCACGCGGTAGAGGTACGTGACCGTCGCCTCGTCCGTACGGTCGAAGCCGGCGGCCGGGCCGGTGCCGATGATCTGCTGCGGGGCGCCGTGCGGGTCGGCGGTCCAGGTGGTGAACGTCAGCGCGGAGACGTAGGCGTCGGGCAGTGAGGCGCAGGCGAGGGCGACCCAGTGGGCCACGGTCTCGGGGTCCTCCTCGACGAGGACGATCTGGCGGCCCGCGGGGTCGTCGAAGAGGCGGCGCACATCGGTGAGGAAGGGCGCGACGCGGTCCGCACGCGCCCTGGCGAACTCCACGAGGCGCTCACGGTCGAAGTGCGCCTCGGGCACGGGGAGTTCGGACTCGACGAACCCGGCGGCGAGCGTCTCACCGGCGTCCGGCTCCCAGGCGGCGGAGCGCCAGGTGTCGATCGGCCACACGGGACCGGGCCCCGGGGTGTCGGCCCCCAGGTGCAGCGCCTCCACGCGCTGCCCGTCTCCCTCCGCGAGCCGCCCGCCCCCCTCCCCGCGCTGCCCTTCGCCTTCTACGCGCTGCCCCGGCAGCGCCGCGCACAGGAGGCGGCCGCCGTCCGGCAGCAGGCTGTAGCTCAGCTCGGAGCACCCTCCGATGATCCGCTCGACGGCGGCGCTGAACTCCCCCACGGGTTCCTGGTGTGGTTCCGGCAGGGGCTCCCGGTGATGTGTCTCCCGCGGCTCGGCGGGGATCGGACGGACGGCTCCGGTGTCCGGCTCCTGAACGAGCCGGTAGCTGAGGCGGCGGATGGCCATGCCACATTCTGACCAACGGTGGTGCCGCGCCGCAGGCCGTCCGCCAAGTTCACCCCCGGCGCTCCCCGTACGGCCCGCGCCCCCTTGCGCGGCCGGGTGGTTGCGGCCACCGTGGTCGCGGGCCGGCGCCGACCGGCGTCGACCGGACGTACCGGCGATCGGAGTCGATGTGGCCTCCTACCTGCTCCCCCACACTTTGCTCGGCGAAGGCCCGCACAAGGTGGTCGCGGTACACGGCTGGTTCGCCGACCGGTCGGCGTACGATCCGGTGCTCGCGGACCTCGACACCGACTCGTTCCAGTACGCGGTGGTGGACCTGCGCGGCTACGGCGAGGCCAGGGACGCGGTCGGCGCGTACACGACGGGCGAGGGCGCGGCCGATGTCCTCGATCTCGTCGACCGGCTCGGCTGGGAGCGGTTCTCGCTGGTCGGTCACTCGATGGGCGGCAGCGTCGCCCAGCGCGTCGTGGCCGCCGCTCCGCACCGGGTGCGCCGTCTTGTGGGCGTGTCGCCCGTGCCCGCGTCGGGGCTGCGGCTGCCGCCCGAGCAGTGGGAGCTGTTCGCCTCCGCCGCGCACCTTCCGGAGAACCGGCGCGCCATCATCGACTTCACCACGGGTGGTGTGCGCCCCCGCGCCTGGCTGGACCGCATGGTCGACCGTTCGCTCGCGGTCAGCGACGCCAAGGCGTTCCGCGCCTGGCTGGACTCCTGGGCGGGCGAGGACTTCCACGCCGAGGTCGCGGGGGCGCCCGTGCCCGCGCTCGCCGTCGCCGGCGCGCTCGACCCGGCGCTCTCGGCGGAGCTGCTGCGGAGCACGTGGCTGCGCGCGTACCCGCGAGGGGAGCTGGCCGAGCTGCCCGGGGCGGGGCACTACGCGATGGACGAGGTGCCCCTGGAACTCATCCGTACGGTCGAGGACTTCCTGCGCGCCGACACCGGCCCGGAAGGCTCCGGGGCGTGAGCCCGCGGCGCGGCACGACGACGCCGCCCGTCCCCGACGTCTTCGACCCTCGCCTGTACGCGGCGGGTGTCCCCCATGAGCGGTACCGCGTGCTGCGCGACCACCACCCCGTGGCCTGGCAGGAGGAGCCCGGCGTACTGGGCTGGCCGGCGGGCCCGGGGTTCTGGGCGGTCACCCGGCACGCGGACGTCGTGCGGGTCCTGAAGGACGCGGCCACCTTCTCCTCACACCTGGGCGCCACCCAGATCCGCGATCCCGACCCGGCCGATCTGACGTTCATCCGGCGCATGATGCTCAATCAGGACCCGCCCGCACACGGCAGGTTGCGTCGGCTGGTCAGCCGGGCGTTCACGCCGAAGCGGGTCGCGCGCTTCGAGGCGCGGGCCCGCGAGCGGGCGCGCGCCCTGCTGGCCGCGGGCGTGGAGCGGGCCCGCGCCGGGGACGGCACCTTCGACGTCGTCACCGCCGTCACCGACGACTACGCCCTGCTCAACCTCGCCGACCTGCTCGGCGTCCCGCCGGACGACCGCGGCCTGTTGCTGCACTGGACGCGGCGCGTCATCGGATACCAGGACCCCGACGAGGCGGCCGAAACGGCTGGGGCGGCCCCGACGGCCCGCGGGCCCGGCGAAGCTCCCGTGAACCCGCGCTCGCCCGCGATGCTGCGCGACATGTTCGACTACGCGCGGGCGCTCGCCGCGTACAAACGTGACCACCCCGCCGACGACATCCTGACGACGCTCGCCACGGACGCCGAACTCGCCGTCCCGGAGCTGGAGATGTTCTTCTTCCTGCTCACCGTCGCGGGCAACGACACGGTGCGGTCCGCCGCCCCGGGCGGGCTGCTCGCGCTCGCCGGGAACCCCGGCGAGTACGGACGGCTGCGCCACGGCACGGTCGGCATGGCCACCGCCGTGGACGAACTGCTGCGCGCGCACCCGCCGGTGCTCAGCTTCCGGCGCACCGCGGCCCGCGACACAGAGCTGGCGGGGGTACGGGTGGCGGCCGGGGACAAGGTCGTCGTCTTCCACGCCGCCGCCCATTACGACGAGCGTGTCTTCGCCGACCCGCACCGCCTGGACCTGGCCCGCTCGCCCAACCCCCATGTGGCGTTCGGCGAGGGGCCGCACATCTGCCTGGGCGCGCACTTCGCCCGGCTCCAACTGCGGGTGTTCCACGCGGAAGTGGCCCGGGCGCTGCCCGTACTGCGGCTCGCGGCGCCGCCCCGGCGGCTGGTCTCCCACTTCATCAACGGCCTGAAGTCGCTGCGGCTTGAGGTGCCCGCGTAAGGTGCGCTACGACCAAGATCGATCCGGATGCGCCCGGAAGCGCATCCGGGATGCGGACCCGAGACCGGAGTAACGACGATGCACGCGGCAGCCGAGGCCGAGGACGAGTTCCACGACGAGATCTTCCCCTTCGTCCCCGCCCCGGAGGACGGCAGCCGCTGGCAGGCACCCGCCGACCTCGAAGAGCATCTGTACGAGCTGTGCGAGGCCGACGACGCGTACACGTATCTGCGAGCGGTCGCCGTGGAAGGCCTGTACCGGCCGGTGGCGCTGCACGAGAAGGACCCGGACGCGGACGCGAGCCCGCTGCTCACCGTCGACCTGCCGGACGGCCGGAAGGCGGCCCAGGTGTACACCGCCGGGCTGCTGCCGCGCCCGCATCCCGCCGTCGTCTACGAGTTCGTCACGCTCGGCGCGCTCGCGGTGGGCTGTCCGGACGACGTCGACATCCTGGTGATCAACCCGGCGACGCCGTGCGAGCAGTACTACCTGACCACCGACGAGGAGCGGGAGGTCTGGGCCGACCTGCACGAGCGCCACCACCGGGACGACGGCCTCGGCGACCGCATCGAGACGCGCCGCACCGGGGCGCCCGAACCGGGCCCGCTGCTGCACGGCCTGGCCTGCGGGGCGCACCTGTGCTTCGCCAACGGCGCCCCGTGGAACACCCTCGACTGGCACGGCGCGGGCCACCACAACGAGGTGGGCCGCCTGGCGGAGTCCTGGGGCGTGCACAGCCGCGAGGACTGGCTCGCCACCCAGGAGCGGCTGCTGACGTGCGAAGTCTCGCCCTGGTACTGGGACTTCGTCCTCGGCGCCCGGCTCGCGGTGATCGCCGAGGTCGGCCCCCGTCTGGACCCGGAGCGGTGGCGGGAGTGCGTCGAGGTCACCTTGCGCAACCGTGTCGTGGAGACCGGCGGCCCCGACACCCCGCACCGGCCGGGCGACGACCCGGAGCTGGATGACTTCGTGCGGGCGATGCGCGGCCTGGTCGGGAAGATCCTGCGCTACGAGGCCCGCTTCCGCGCCGACGAACTCCTGCCGCCCGACGGCTTCGTGCGCACCGTCGCGGCCTGGGACATCGGCCGCGCCTCCAAGATGGCCCGCTGGGGCAGGGGCGCGCGGTACGCGACCGAGGCGGAGCTGCGCGCCGCCGTCGAGCGGACGTCACGGGCCGCGCAGGCCGCGTACACGTCGTGGGAGGAGTTCTCGGCGGGATACATCCTGGGCCGCTGCCTGCACTTCGACGACGAGTCGTTCGGCTCCTGGTACACGGACGTCCTGCACGCCCACCGCGCCCTGACCACGGACCCGGACAGCCCTTGGCTGACGGTGCCGTTCACGTGAGGGGAGTGACGGGGCCGTTCAGCTGAGCGGGGCGACGCAGCCGTTTAAGTGAGCGCGGCGCCCGGCTCCGCCGCGCCCCGGCCGACGGCCCACCCCTTCAGGGACGGCTGCCACTCCTCGGCGTTCAAGTAAGCGACGGTGCCGTTCAGCCGAACGCGGCGACGCATCCGTTCAAGCCGGCGCGGCGACGACGCCGTTCAGCCGAGCGCCACGACGGAGCCGTTCAGCCGCACGCAGCGACAATCCCGTTCAGCCGAGCGCAGCGACCGAGTCCACCGCGCTCCGGCCGACAGCCCACCCCTTCAGGGACGGCTGCCACTCCTCGGCGAGGAGTCCGAGCAGCACCTCGTCGAGGAACTCGCCGAGCACCCACGCCGAGGAGCGCAGCACGCCCTCGCGCACGAAGCCGTTGCGCTCGGCGGAGCGCAGCATGGCGGTGTTGTCCGCCAGCGTCTCGATCTGCAGCCGCCGCATGCCGCGCACGACGAAGCCGTAGTGGCACAGGACCGCGACCACGTCGGTGCTGTAGCCCTTGCCGCGCGCGGACGGCAGCAGGCCGAGGCCGATGTGGGCCGACCGGTGGTGGTTGTCGATGCCCCACAGCGTCGCGGTGCCGACGAGCGCGCCGCCCTCCAGCTCCACCACGGAGAACGGGACGTGCCCCTGCTCCTTGTCGTCCACGAAGAGCCGCGGGTCCTTCGCGCCGGGTGTGATCGGCCGCCATGGCCCGGCCTCGGCCCGCGAGCCGATGACCACGTCGTCGTAGAGCTCGGTCCGCAGCACCGGTATGTCGTCCTCGTACCGGGCCCTGAGCCCGATCTTGTCACCCTTGAGCATGGGGGGATTCCTATCCGACCGGGCCGTCCCGCGGCAATCGGATAAACCCGCGCGCTCATGCGAGCCCCCTCCCCCGCATTCATCACGATCAGATCTCACTCGCCTCCCAGCTCCCCCTCCCCTCTTGCCACCGCCCCGTGTAATCGATTCCAATCCTCCGTGTAATCGATTCCACAAGGAGGTGGACCGACGATGGCCGCAAGCTCGGTGAGCATCAAGGACGTCGCGGCCGAGGCGGGTGTGTCCGTCGCCACCGTGTCGCGGGTGCTCAACAGCCACCCCTCGGTCAGCCCCGCGTCCCGGGCCCGCGTGGTCGCGGCCGTCGAGGCGCTCGGGTACCGCCCCAACGCCGTCGCCCGCTCCCTGCGCACCGACCAGACCCGCACCCTCGGACTGGTCATCAGCGACGTGCTGAACCCGTACTTCACCGAGCTGGCCCGTTCCGTCGAGGAGGCGGCCCGCGCGCTCGGCTACAGCGTGATCATCGGCAACGCAGACGAGCGCCCCGAGCTCCAGGACCACCACGTACGCACCCTCCTGGACCGGCGGATCGACGGGCTGCTGGTCTCCCCCACCGACGGCGGTTCCCCGCTGATGCTGGACGCGGTCCGCGCCGGCACCCCGATGGTCTTCGTGGACCGGTGGATACCGGGCGTGGACGTGCCCGTCGTCCGCTCCGACGGGCGCGCGGCCGTCCGTGACCTGGTCGCCCATCTGCACGGCCTCGGCCACCGCAGGCTCGCCATCATCGCCGGCCCGGCCGCCACGACCACCGGCAGCGAGCGCGTCGAGGCGTTCCGCGACGCCCTGCGCGAGCACGGCATCGCCCTGCCCGACGCCTACATCGGCCAGGGCGACTTCCAGGCCGCCAGCGGGCGCCGCGCCACCGAGCGCTTCCTCGCCCTGCCCGAGCCGCCCGAGGTCGTCTTCGCCGCCGACAACCTCATGGCGCTCGGCGCCCTCGACGCGATCCGCGCGCGCGGCCTGCGGGTCCCGCACGACATCGGGCTCGCGGCCTTCGACGACATCCCGTGGTTCGTGCACACCGACCCGCCCGTCACCGCGATCGCCCAGCCGACCGGCGACCTGGGCAGGGCCGCCGTGCACGCCCTGATCGACCGGATCGAGGGCAGGAGCCCCCGGTCCGTGACCCTGCCCGCCCGCCTCGTCGTCCGGCGTTCCTGCGGCGAGGGCGCCGGCGGGAACAGCGGTCAGGACCCCGGTCGGCACCCCGGCGAGGAGAACCCCGTACGAATCCGAAGGAGCAACCCGTGAGCGACCAGAGCGAGTTGCTGCGCATCGAAGGCATCCGCAAGACGTTCCCCGGGGTCGTCGCGCTGGACTCCGTCGACTTCGATCTGCGCCGCGGCGAGGTGCACGTCCTGCTCGGCGAGAACGGCGCGGGCAAGAGCACCCTCATCAAGATGCTCTCCGGTGCCTACCGCCCCGACAGCGGCCGCATCGTCGTGGACGGCGAGGAGGTACGCATCCATGGCGCGCAGGACGCCGAGCGGCTCGGTATCGCCACGATCTACCAGGAGTTCAACCTCGTACCGGATCTGACGGTCGCCGAGAACATCTTCCTGGGGCGGCAGCCGCGCCGCTTCGGGATGGTCGACCGCAAGAGGATGGAGGCCGACGCCGACGAGCTGCTGAAGCGGGTCGGCGTCCAGGTGTCGCCGCGCGCCAAGGTGCGCGAACTGGGCATTGCCCGCCTCCAGATGGTCGAGATCGCCAAGGCGCTGAGCCTGGACGCGCGCGTGCTCATCATGGACGAGCCGACCGCCGTCCTCACCTCCGAGGAGGTCGACAAGCTCTTCGCCATCGTGCGCACGCTGCGCGAGGACGGCGTCGGCATCGTCTTCATCACCCACCACCTCGAGGAGATCGCCGCCCTCGGCGACCGCGTCACCGTGCTGCGGGACGGCCGCAGCGTCGACCAGGTGCCCGCCTCCACTCCGGAGGACGAACTCGTCCGGCTCATGGTGGGGCGCAGCATCGAGCAGCAGTATCCGCGTCAACGGCCGGACGTCGGACCGCCGTTGCTGTCCGTCGACGGGCTCACCCGGGACGGCGTCTTCCACGACGTCAGCTTCGAGGTGCGGGCCGGCGAGGTCGTCGGGCTCGCGGGGCTCGTCGGCGCGGGCCGCACCGAGGTGGCGCGCGCGGTCTTCGGCGCCGATCCCTATGACGCGGGCAGCGTCGGCGTACGCGGTGAGCGCCTGCCCCGGCATGACGTGAACGCCGCGATGGGCGCCGGCATCGGCCTCGTACCGGAGGACCGCAAGGGCCAGGGCCTGGTCCTGGACGCCTCGGTGCGGGAGAACCTCGGCCTGGTGACGCTGCGTTCGGCGACCCGGGCCGGGCTCGTGGACCTCAAGGGGCAGGCGAGGGACGCCGCCCGCATCGCCGAGCAGCTGAAGGTGCGCATGGCCGGGCTCGGCCAGCACGTGCGCACGCTCTCCGGCGGGAACCAGCAGAAGGTCGTCATCGGCAAGTGGCTGCTGGCGGACGTCAAGGTGCTCATCCTCGACGAGCCGACGCGCGGCATCGACGTGGGCGCGAAGGTCGAGATCTACCAGCTGATCAACGAACTGACGGCCTCCGGGCACGCCGTCCTGATGATCTCCAGCGACCTGCCCGAGGTGCTCGGCATGAGCGACCGGGTCCTGGTCATGGCGCAGGGCCGGATCGCCGGTGAGCTGAGCGCGGACGAGGCGACGCAGGACGCGGTGATGGCGCTGGCCGTCGGTACGGCGGCCCCATCGGACATACGGAACGAAGAAGAAGCGGAGGGCTCCCGTGGCCACTGAAACCCTGAAGCGCGACGCGGGTGGCGCGGCCACGCTCCGCCGCGTGCTGCTCGACAACGGCGCGCTGAGCGCCCTGATCGTCCTGGTCGTGGCGATGTCGCTGCTCTCCGGCGACTTCCTCACCACGCAGAACCTGCTCAACGTGGGCGTGCAGGCCGCCGTGACGGCGATCCTCGCGTTCGGCGTGACGTTCGTGATCGTGTCGGCGGGCATCGACCTGTCGGTCGGTTCGGTGGCCGCGCTGTCGGCCACCGTCCTGGCCTGGTCGGCGACTTCGGAGGGGCTGCCGGTCTGGCTCGCGGTCGTCCTCGCCGTCGCCACGGGCATGGCGTGCGGCTTCGTCAACGGCCTGCTCGTCTCGTACGGGAAGCTGCCGCCGTTCATCGCGACGCTCGCGATGCTGTCGGTGGCCCGCGGCCTGTCCCTGGTGATCTCGCAGGGCAGCCCGATCCCGTTCCCCGACGCGGTCTCGCACCTCGGTGACACGGTGGGCGGGTGGCTGCCGGTCCCCGTGATCGTGATGGTCGTGATGGGCCTGCTGACGGCGCTGGTCCTCGGCCGGACGTTCATCGGGCGCTCCATGTACGCGATCGGCGGCAACGAAGAGGCGGCCCGCCTCTCCGGCCTGCGCGTCAAGCGCCAGAAGCTCGTGATCTACGCGCTCTCCGGTCTCTTCGCGGCCGTCGCGGGCATCGTGCTCGCCTCCCGCCTGGTCTCCGCGCAGCCGCAGGCCGCGCAGGGGTACGAACTCGACGCCATCGCCGCGGTCGTCATCGGCGGCGCGAGCCTCGCGGGCGGCGTCGGCAAGGCGTCCGGCACCCTCATCGGCGCGCTGATCCTCGCGGTGCTGCGCAACGGCCTCAACCTCCTGTCGGTCTCCGCCTTCTGGCAGCAGGTCGTGATCGGTGTCGTCATCGCGCTGGCGGTCCTGCTGGATACGTTGCGCAGGCGGGCCGGGGCGACTCCCGGGGCCTCGGCGGGCGCGTCCGGGGGCGTGCGGGGCAAGGGGCCGCAGGCGGTGAAGTACGCGGTGGCCGCCATGGTCGTCGCGGCGGTGATCGGTGCCGTCTCCTTCTTCAACTCGGGCTCCCCGGGCACCTCGCCGAAGGTCGGCATGTCGCTGTCCACCCTCAACAACCCCTTCTTCGTGCAGATGAAGGAGGGCGCGCAGGCCGAGGCCGAGAAGGCGGGCATCGACCTGACCGTCACCGACGCGCAGAACGACGCCTCCCAGCAGACCAACCAGTTGCAGAACTTCACCGGCGAGGGCGTGAAGTCGATCATCGTGAACCCGGTGGACTCCGACGCGGCGGGCCCGGCCGTGCGCGGCGCCAACAAGCAGGACATCCCGGTGGTCGCGGCGGACCGCGGCGTGAACAAGGCGGAGACGGCCACGCTCGTCGCCTCCGACAACGTGGCGGGCGGCCGGCTGGCGGCGAAGACCCTCGCCGAGAAGCTGGGCGGCAAGGGCAAGGTCGTCGTCCTCCAGGGCACGCCGGGCACCTCCGCGAGCCGCGAGCGCGGGCAGGGCTTCGCCGAGGGCATCAAGGCGTACCCCGGCATCGACGTCGTCGCCAGGCAGCCCGCGGACTTCGACCGCACCAAGGGCCTGGACGTCATGACCAACCTCCTCCAGTCCCACAAGGGCGTGAACGGCGTCTTCGCCGAGAACGACGAGATGGCGCTCGGCGCGGTCAAGGCGCTCGGCGCCAAGGCGGGCAAGGCCGTGCCGGTGGTGGGCTTCGACGGCACCCCCGACGGGCTGAAGGCGGTCGGGGCGGGCACGCTGTACGCGTCCGTGGCGCAGCAGCCGAGGGAGCTGGGCCGGATCGCCGTGGAGAACGCCGTGCGGGCGGCGCGGGGCAAGAAGGTGCGGGAGATGGTGAAGGTGCCGGTGAAGATCGTGACGTCGAAGAACGTGCGGGATTTCTCCTGACCGCCTCTTCCCAGGACCGACCCTTCCCGTGACCGCCCCCTTCACCTGGCGGCCCCTCGTGACCGCCCTCGCCTCATCACCGTACGAAAGCAGGAAGCAGCACATGAACGACAACAACGCCGGCAGCACGGGCGGCGCGGACCTCGAACTGCTGGTCGTGGGTTCCGCCAACGCCGATCTGGTGGTCGGGGTGGAGCGGCGCCCCGCGGCCGGCGAGACGGTGCTCGGCTCCGACCTGGCCGTCCACCCCGGCGGCAAGGGCGGCAACCAGGCCGTCGCCGCCGCCCGGCTCGGCGCCCGCACGGCGCTGCTCGCCCGGGTCGGCGACGACGCCCACGGCACCCTCCTGCTGGAGGCGCAGCGCGCGGCCGGCGTGGACACCGCGGGCGTCCTGGTGGGTGGCGCGCCCACCGGCGTCGCGCTGATCACGGTCGATCCGTCGGGCGACAACAGCATCGTGGTCTCGCCCGGCGCCAACGCGCGCCTCACCCCGCGGGACATCCGCGCGGCGGGCGGTCTGCTCGCGGCGGCGCGGGTGGTCTCCAGCCAGCTGGAGATCCCGCTGGAGACGGTCGCCGAGGTGGTCCGCGGGCTGCGGCCCGGCGCCCGCTTCGTCCTGAACCCCTCGCCGCCGGCGCCGCTGCCCGCCGAGGTCCTGGCCGCCTGTGATCCGCTGGTGGTCAACGAACACGAGGCGCGCGTGATCCTCGGCGCCGACGCGGGGGACGCTCCGGAGGAGTGGGCGCGGGGGCTGCTCGCGCTCGGCCCCCGGTCGGTCGTGATCACCCTGGGCGCGGCGGGCGCACTCACCGCGGACGGCTCCGACGTCGTACGGGTGCCGAGTCCGAAGGTCGACGCGGTGGACACGACCGGCGCGGGCGACGCCTTCACCGCGGCGCTGGGCTGGCGGCTCGGCCTCGGCGAGGAGCTGCCGGCGGCGGCCGCGTACGCGGCCCGGGTGGGTGCGGCCGCGGTCACCCGTAAGGGAGCGCAGGACTCCTACCCGACGGCTTCGGAACTCCCCACGGCCGCTCCGGACGCTCCGGAGGTCCCGGCTCCGTGAAGAAGTCGGGCATCCTGAACCGCCATCTCGCGGGCGCGCTGGCCGAGTTGGGGCACGGCGACACGGTCATGGTCTGCGACGCGGGCATGCCGATCCCGGCGGGGCCGCGCGTGGTGGACCTGGCGTTCCGCGCCGGGGTCCCCGCCTTCGCGGAGGTCCTCGACGGCCTGCTCGCCGAGCTGGTGGTGGAGGGCGGGACGGCGGCGCGCGAAATCGAGGAGGCCAACCCGGACGCGGCGCTGCTGCTGCGCGAGAGCCTGCCGGTGCTGGAGCTGGTCGCCCACGAGGAGCTGAAGCGCCTCTCGGCGGGCGCCCGCCTCGTGGTCCGCACCGGCGAGGCCCGACCGTACGCGAATGTGCTGTTGAGGTGCGGAGTCTTCTTCTGATCTTCTTCTAACGCCGGCCGGCACCGAGCGGAGACCGAAGAGCCGTCCGCTATACGAACGCAGCTGACCGTATTCTGACCGGTTTCCGGTCTTGACGGCAGATCGTCCCGCCCTCAACATCAGGCAACGCACAGCTCCAAAGGCGCCCCGCGGCACCCGCGTCGCGGGGCGTCTCGTACGTTCCGTCCCCCTCGCTGTTCGGAATACGGAGCCCCACACATGAATCTCTCCAGACGTGCGGCCGTCGGTGCCGCCGCAGTGGCCATCGGCGGCCTGCTCGCCACCGCCGCTCCCGCCATCGCCGCGCCCGCCGCCCCCTCTCCCACGCTCGCGGCCCCCGACCTCCCCCTCGCCAACGTCAAGGCGCACCTGACCCAGTTCCAGTCCATAGCCTCGGCCAACGGCGGCAACCGCGCCCACGGACGCCCCGGCTACAAGGCCTCCCTCGACTACGTGAAGGGCAAGCTGGACGCGGCCGGGTTCACCACGACCGTGCAGCAGTTCACGTCCGGCGGCGCCACGGGCTACAACCTCGTCGCGGACTGGCCGGGCGGCGACCCGAACAAGGTCCTGATGGCGGGCGCGCACCTCGACAGCGTCTCGTCCGGGCCCGGCGTCAACGACAACGGCTCGGGCTCGGCGGGCGTCCTGGAGACGGCGCTCGCGGTCTCCCGCGCCCAGCTCAAGCCGGCCAAGCACCTGCGGTTCGCCTGGTGGGGCGCCGAGGAGCTGGGCATGGTCGGCTCCCGGTACTACGTCAACAACCTGCCCACCACGGAGCGTTCGAAGGTCAGCGGCTATCTGAACTTCGACATGATCGGCTCGCCGAACGCCGGCTACTTCGTCTACGACGACGACCCGGTCATCGAGAAGACGTTCAAGGACTACTACGCCGCTCTGAACGTCCCGACGGAGATCGAGACCGAGGGTGACGGCCGCTCCGACCACGCCCCGTTCAAGAACGTCGGCATCCCCGTCGGCGGTCTGTTCAGCGGCGCCGAGCGCGCCAAGTCCAGCGCGCAGGCGCAGAAGTGGGGCGGCACGGCGGGCCAGGCCTTCGACCGCTGCTACCACTCGTCGTGTGACACGACGACGAACATCAACGACACCGCCCTGGACCGCAACAGCGACGCCATCGCCCACGCCGTATGGACCCTCGGCACCGACACCCCGGTCCCGCCCGGTGACGCGTACGAGAACACCACGGACGTCGCCATCCCGGACAACGGCGCAGCGGTGACCTCGACGGTGAACGTGGCCGGCCGCACCGGCAACGCCCCGGCCGCCCTCAAGGTGGACGTCGACATCCGCCACACCTGGCGCGGTGACGTGGTCATCGACCTCCTCGCCCCGGACGGCACCGCGTACCGCCTGAAGAACTCCAGCAGCAACGACTCGGCGGACAACGTCATCGCGACGTACACGGTCGACGCGTCCGCCGAGACCGCGAACGGCGCGTGGAAGCTGCGGGTGCAGGACGTGGCGGCGCAGGACACCGGGTATCTCAACGGCTGGAAGCTGACCTTCTAGCCCGCGCCCGGGCAGCGCGCCTCCTCCCCGCGAGGAGGCCGCGCCGCGAGAATCTCCCGCCGCCAGAACACGCGCTGCAAGGGTTCCGCAAGCACCGTGCAAGCCTTCCGCCCGGACCTCGGGGCATCCCTCGGCCGAAGCCCGAACACCCAACGGGAGCCCATACCACCGGGGGACACCATGGCGGTTGAGCACAGCACCACCTCCACGGAGCCGTTACCCGGGTCCGGAGCCCTCTCCGGACCCGGGCACGGCTCGCAGTGGCTGACCCTGACCCACTGCAAGCGCGTCCTCGTCGTCGTCCACACCGAGGTCTACGGCAGCCGGCTGCGGGACGTGCTCCCGCTGCTGGAGTCGGACCTGCGCATCCAGATCCACTTCACCATCGCACCGCACGCGTTCAACGCGGGAGCGGAACGCATCCTGCGCGCGCTGAACAGCACCGCCCTGCCCTGGGAGGAGGCGGTGCGCCAGGAGTTCGACCTGGTGCTCGCGGCCGGTTCACAGGGCATCGACCGGTTGCGCGGCCCCCTCCTGCGGATGCCGCACGGCGCGGGCCACATCAAGCTGTCCCGTACGACGGATGACCGCGACCCGGGGGCGCCGCGCACCGTCGGGGAGCTGGGACGGCAGTACCTGACCCGTGACGGCAAGGTGGTGCCGAAGGCGCTGGCCCTCGCCCACTCCGAGGACCTGGCCACCTTGGCCCGCACCTGCCCCGAGGCGCTGCCCGTCAGCGAGGTGGTGGGCGACGCCAGCTACGACCGGGTCGTGGCGAGCCTGCCGCTGCGCCGCCACTACCGCACGGCCCTCGGCCTGCGCCGCGGGCAGCGGCTGATCCTCGTCTCCTCCACGTGGGGGCTCGGCTCGTCGTTCAACCGTCTGGACGCCCTCCTGCCCCGGCTCCTGACGGAGCTGGAACCCGCGCGGTACCGCATAGCGGTCCTGGTGCACCCCAACGTCTGGGCCGGGCACGGCGACTGGCAGGTCCGGTCGTGGCTGGCCGCCGCCGAGCGGCGGGGCATCACCGTGCTGCCGCCGGACACGGACTGGCGCGTTCCGCTGATCGCCGCCGACTGGGTGATCGGCGACCACGGCTCGGTGACGCTGTACGCCACACTGACCCGCGCGGTCATCCTGCTGGCCCGCTACCCCAGCGCCGACATCAATCCCGACTCGCCCGCGGCGGAACTGGCTCGCGCCGCGCCCGCCCTGTCCCCGGCGCACCCGCTGCCGGAGCAGCTCGCCTACGCGCGTACCGAGTACCCGGCCGAGGAGTACGCGCGGATCGGGCGGCGGATCTCCTCCGAACCGGGCCGGTTCGCCCGCAACACCCGCAGGCTGATGTACCGGCTGCTGAGCATCGGTCAGCCCGCTTACGAGGCGTCGCTTCCGGTGTTGCCGGTGCCCGCTGCCCCGGCGGGCACGGGAGCGGCCGACGGGATCCCGGCATGAGGGCCGCGGTCGTGTCCGTCGTGAGGGCGGCACCGCCAAGCCCGTCGAACGCGTGCGCCCCCGTGATCGTCTGCCTCGACTGCTCCCGCCTGTGCCAGGTCGCGGGCCGCCCCGGAGGCGAGACGTGGCGGCAGTGCGCCGATGTGCTCTACGCGGGCCGCCCGCGCCGTGATCCGGACGCGGTGCCGTTGGCCCTGCGCACCCTGGAGCGCTATCCCGGCTGCCTGCTGGTGGTGGTCCGCCGGGCGGGCGGTGACCGGGTGACGTGTGCCCGGCGTGGACCCCTGTGGATCGGGCCGTCCGTGGAGACGAGAGAGGCGGCGGGACGGGACGTCGTAGCCCTGTTGCGCGGATGGTACGGGGAAGTCCTGGCGGGACGGCCCTCAGGGCACGGCCCGGCCGGGCCGTGCCCTGAGGGCCGGAGGTTCAGCCCAGAGCGCGCAGGCGCGCCTCGAGCCGCCGCACGTCGGGAGCGCTGACGCTGCGGTAGCGGGCCAGGGACCGGTCGTACCAGTCCCTGGCCCGCTCCGTCTCGCGGCGGTCCTCGGCCGCCTCGCCGAGCATCTCCAGGACACGGCCCTGCCAGTGCACCGACCCGGCGGCCTCGAACTCGCCCACTGCCTTGACCAGTTGTTCCTCCGCCGCCTCGACCGCGGCCGTGTCGTCACCCGCGCACCTCAGCGCGGCCTGGCCCAGGAAGGCCAGGGCGCGGGCCGCGTCGTAGGGATCGTCCTCGGCCAGCAGGGCGTCCCTGGCCGCGGCGAGTTCCGGCAGGGCGTCCTCGGGGCGCCCGTCCGCCAGTGCCACATCACCGAGGCAGATCCTGGTCAAGGCGGCTCCGCGCGTGTATCCGATGGCCTCGCGCAGCGGCAGCGCCAGTCGGAAGCAACGCAGGGCCTCAGCCAGCCTCCCGGCGAGCCGGTGCGACTGACCGAGGCCGTGCAGTGCCTGGGCCTCGGCCCGGCGGGCGGCCTTCAGGACATCCGGGCCGCCGGCGCCGAGGCCCCGGCCGTCGGCGCCCGGCCCCTGTGCCGCGGCCACTCTCGCCCGCGCCACCTCCAGCGCCTGCCCGAACCAGCCGACCGCCGCGTCGGGCCGGCCCGCGTTGCGCAGTCCGGCGCCGCCGGAGGTGAGCATCTGGCTCTCGGCCTCCCGGTCGCCCGCCCGGCGGGCCGCCGCGAGCCCGGTCTCGTGGGCCTCGACCCACAGCTCGTACGGACGCAGGCGCAGGAAGAGCGGCCACATGGCGTCGGTGAGCATCCACGCGGTGTCGTGCCAGCCGCGCTCGGCGGCGGCGCGCAACACGGCCATCAGGTGAGCCCGTTCGGCGTCGAGCCAGGCGAGCGCGCCGCGCGCGTCGGTGAAGGGCGGGGGCGGCGCCGGGCGGTGGGCGTAGTGACGCGGCAAGATGCGGTGGCTGGGGGTGAGGAGGGTCTCCGCCTCGGTGGCGGCATACAGGTAGAAGTCCACTACGCGCCGCACCACCGCCCCGCTGCCCACAGAGCCCTCGTGTGCGGCGGCGAGCTGTCCCGCGTGCGCCCTGATCAGGTCGTGGAAGCGGTAGCGGCCGGTACCGGTACGGGGATCGGGGCCGAGGTCTTCGAGGAGGTTCACCTCCGCCAGCTCGTCCAGCAGCTGGTCCGCCTCCCGCGTCGGCAGGCCACAGGCCGCGGCGGCGGCCTCGACCCCGAGCACAGGAACCGGTGCCAGACCCAACCTCCGGTAGCCACGCGCGAGTTCGGTGCTCAAGAGGCGGTACGAGGCGTCGAGGGCGCCCCGCACGGCGTACTCCCCTTCGACGCGCAGCACGTCCAGCGCGCCGCCCGCGCCGGCGCCGAGCGCGCCCGCCATCGCCGCCAGCGGCTGGCGCGGCCGCGATGCCACCCGCGCTGCCGCCACGCACACGGCGAGGGGCAGGCCCGCACAGGCCTCGGCCACCGCCAGGGCGGCCTCGGGCTCCCGGGTGACGCGGTCG
This sequence comes from Streptomyces huasconensis, assembly GCF_021028635.1. NCBI lineage: Bacteria > Bacillati > Actinomycetota > Actinomycetes > Kitasatosporales > Streptomycetaceae > Streptomyces > Streptomyces huasconensis. Next base: position 6,586,811 of record NZ_CP086119.1, on the reverse strand, counting down.
GCCCCGATCCGGCGCCGGAGCAGCTCCACCGCGTCGCCGGTGCCGAGCACGTCCAGCGGGTGGAACGTCGCGCCGTCCATGCCGAGGCCGCTCAGCCGCCCCCGGCTGGTCACCGCCGTCAGGGCGCGGGTGCCGCCGGGCAGCAGCGGACGGACCTGCGCGGCGCTGAGCGCGTTGTCGAGCAGCACGGCGATGCGGCTCCCCGTGGTCGCCGAGCGCCACAGGGCGGCCTTTTCTCCCAGGTCGGCGGGGATGCGTTCCTGGCCGAGGGCACGCAGGAACTGCCCGAGCAGCTCTGCCGGCCGTGCGGGGCCGCCCTCGGAGTGGCCACGCAGATCGGCGTAGAACTGGCCGTCGGGGAAGGCGTCGGCCATGCCGAGCAACCAGCGCCTGGCCAAGGTGGTCTTGCCGACTCCTGCGGGACCGCTGATGACCGCGATGACCGGCGCCGCCTGTGTGTCGGCCACCCGCAGGTCCAGTTCGGCCAGCTCACGCTTCCGGTTGGTGAAGTGCGGCGGCACAGGTGGCAGTTGGCGCGGGACATCGGCATCGCGGGGCGGGGCGGGCGCGGCGGAGTGGATGTGGACTCCGCCGTGGATGCCGTGGGCCTGGATGGCGGCGCCCTCAATATGGGCCGCCCCGCCGATGGAATTGGCGACGTCCGCGGGGGCGGGGCCAGGGGTGGTGGGGCTGAGAGGGGCAGGGCTGAGGGTGGCGGTCCAGCGCCGTAACTCCCGCGCCAGCTCCGGGCGGTGCACGGCCTGCTGCGCGAGGGCCGCGCTCAGCGCCCGGGGGGTCTCGCCGGTGACCTCGGTCTGCTCCGCCGACGCCCAGGTGCTGAGCAGCTCGGCCGTGGCGGCGTCCACGGAGGCGCTCACCATGTCGAGCAGTGCGCGCCGTGCTCGCGGCCGGGCGGCGGCCAGTGTCAGGGCGGCCGTCAATTCCAGGGCCGTCACCTGATCCATTGCGCCGCCTCTCTCGAGATCCACGGCTCACACCGTTTCAGCCCTACCCGTCAGGCGCTCGCGTCAGACCGCATACCTCTGCCGAGAACAGCGTTTAAGCCAAAACAAGCCAATGAAGTGAACAAATGACCGTCACTATTTGAACGATATCGACCTCATGCGATTCTTTGACGCCCATTCACAGCACAGGCCGGCCGGCGGACGGGGGCACTCGTGGAGATCGGCATTCGCGTCCTGGGAACCGTCGCCCTGGAATACGACGGGCGAATCGACCTCCTCGGCTCCGCGAAGGAACGCCTCGTCCTCGCGACGCTGGGCATCCACGCGGGCCGCCCCGTCTCCCTGGACACCCTCATCCACCGGCTGTGGGACGACCACCCGCCCGCCAAGCCGCGCGCGGGGCTGCACACCTACGCCGCCCGCATACGGCGCCGCCTGCGCGAGAACACCGGCGACGACCTGCTCGTCCAGCGGGCCCACACCTATCTGCTCGATGTCCGCCCCGAGCAGGTCGACTGCCACCGGTTCGAGCAGCTCGCCGCCCGGGCCCGCGCCCTGGCGGATGGCGCCGACGACACCGCGGCCCTTGCCCTGCTGCGGGAGGCGGCGGAGCTGTGGCGCGGAGAGCCGCTGGCCGGGCTCGGCGGCCCGTGGGCCGAGAGCGTCCGCGCGAGCCTGTCGCAGAAGCGGCTCGCCGCCCAGCTGACCCGGATCGAGGCCGAACTGCGCCGCGGCCACTACGCCGAACTCGTCCCGGACATCGCCGCGCTACTGGAGCGGCATCCCGGCGACGAGACCCTGGCCGCCCACCTCATGACCGCGACCTACGGCTGTGGCAGACAGGCCGAAGCCCTGCACGTGTACGAGACCGTCCGCCGCCATCTGCGCGAGCACCTCGGCACCGACCCGGGCGAGGCGCTCACTCGACTGCACCGCCTCGTGCTGAACGGCGCCCCTGCACAGAAGTTGCTCCCCCGCCGGGGGCCTGCCGCCACCGCCCCGCACACCCTGCCGCGCCACCCCGAACTGGTGGGCCGGGAGAAGGAGTTGGCGGCCATCACCCGCGCGGCGGAGCGGGGTAACGGCGCCGTGATCGCGTTGCAGGCCATCTCGGGCATGGCGGGGGTCGGCAAGACACTGCTCGCGCTGCACGCCGCCCGGCGCCTGGAACCCCTGTTCCCCGACGGGCAGCTCCACCTCGACCTGCGCGCCCACTCGCCGGGCCGGGCCCCCCTCTGCGCCACGTCCGCTCTCGGAGCGCTGCTGCGCATGCTCGGGGTCCCCGCGACGGACCTCCCGGACCGGCTCGACGAACTTGTCTACCTATGGCGCACGTTGCTCTGCCACCGCCGTGCCGTCATCGTCCTGGACGACGCAGCCGACCCCGAACACGTGCGGCCCCTGCTGCCCGGCCCCTCGCCCTCCTTGATGATCGTCACCAGCCGCCGCCGACTCTCCGGGCTGCCCGGGGTCCGGCCGGTCCTGCTCGACGTACTCCCCGAGGAGGACGCCGTCACCCTGTTCCGCGAACTGGCCGGCGAAGGCCGCACGCCACGCGTCCGCGAGGTCACCGCCATCGTCCGACTCTGCGGACGGCTTCCGCTGGCCACCGAGATCGCCGCGAGACGCCTGGCCTCCCGCCCCTCCTGGACGACCGGTCACCTGCTGCACCGGCTCACCCACGGGCACGGCAGACTGCGCGAGATCCGGGACGGCAACCAGGAGATGGCCCGTGCCTTCGAAGTCTCCTACTCCACGCTCCGCCCCGAGGAAAGATCCGTTTTCCGGCTTCTCGGTCTGCAACTCGGTCCGGACTACGACACATTCAGCACCGCCGCGCTCACCGATCTCTCATTCGACGATGCGGAACGCATACTCGAAGGACTCCTCGACGCCCATCTCATTCAGGAACCGACACCCGACCGATACACCACTCATGATCTTCTCGGCGAATACTCGCGCATGCTGGCGGCGTCCGAACTAGGGGCCCCAGAGCGGGAAAGCGCCCTCCGCCGATTGATCGATTTCTACGTGCAGGCATCCGATGCGGCGGACCGGCTCATCGCCCCGCGCCGTCCGCGCCCGCACCTTCCCCGCCGCGTTTCCGCACACCGGACACCTGCATGGAGTGGCGCCGCCGAGGCCCGGCGCTGGCTGGCCGCGGAGTGCTCCGCGCTGATCGCCGCGGAGCGCCACTGCCGGACCCACGGCCATCCGCACGAGGCCTCACTGCTCGCCGGGTCCCTCGCGGGCTTCCTGCTGGAGGAGAAGTACGCGGCCGACTCTCAGGGCATGCACCGGGCGGCCGCGGAGCACTGGCGGAGCCTCGCCCACCCGGAGGCCGAGGCGTACGCGCTGGTCGACCAGGGTGCGGCGCTGTCGCGGAGCGGACGGTACGACCAGGCCCTGACCGTCCTCGGACGGGCGTTGGACACGGCCCGGGACATCGACGGCATGACGGTGGCGGAGGTGCTGCACGCGCGGGGCGTACTGCTGTGGAACCTCGGCCGTCTGCCGGAGGCGCTCGCCGACCAGGAGGAGACCCTCACACTGCGCATGCGTTCAGGTGCTATATGGCAGGTCGCCCGGTCTCACAACAACCTCGGCATCACACATCTGTACCTGGGGAATCTCCCGGCCGCCCGCGACCATTTCCATAAGGCACTCGACACGTTCCGAACGGTCGGCGACGCACACGAAGAGGCGCACGTGCTGAATAACCTGTCGGATCTCCAGCTGCGCGCCGGCAAAAGGGAATCAGCACGGAAATACCTCCAAGAGGCCCGGAAAGTACTCGCCGTCTCGGGCACCACGGCAGAGCATGCCATGGCACAAGTAAATCTCGCGAACACCATGAATTCACCGCAGGAACTCCACGCGATGCTGGAGATGTACCAGGATTCACTCGACTCGTTCCAGCGCCTGGGAGACCGGCGCAATGCCTCGATAACCCTGCATGGGATGGGCCTCGCCCTGCACGCGGCGGGCCGCTTCGAGGAGGCGGCCGAGCACCACACCCACGCGCTGGAGCTGGCGCGGACCATCGGGGCGGCGACCGAAGAGGCGCAGGCCCTGCAGGGTCTGGGGGCGGCCGAACACCGCCTGGGCCACACCACCTCAGCGGCGGACCACCTCACCGAGGCGGCGGCCGTGGCCGAACGGACAGGAGCGACGGCGGAGGCGGCGCGGGCGCGGGCCGCGTTGGCGGAGGTAAAGGAGACTAGGGCGGAATCGATCATTCCGGACTGATTTCCCGGGCAGCGGGTATAGATTTTCGGGGATTTCCACTTTCCTGTACGAACGCCTCGCGGGGACGGTACCTTCAACCCGTCAAGATCAACGCAGGAACGAGAGTGGAGTTCATCCGCACATGCCGCTGAAGAAACACACGGGAATCTCGAAGCACGTCCGACTGGCCCCCGCCATCATCGGGATTGCAGCAACCGTCGTGGGGGCACTGATTTGTATGCCTTCAGGGAACTCCACCACTGAAACGATCGCGGCGAAGAACCCCGCCCACACCGCCCCCTACCCGGGAGGCCCCCGCGCCTGACAGCGGCGCGCACTCCGCACGGCGGCGGTGACCCCGCCGCCGTGCTTCGCACCACCGCGGCACTCAGTCCTCGTCCGGAGCCAGCCGCAGCGAGATGGAGTTGATGCAGTACCGCTGGTCCGTCGGCGTGGGATAGCCCTCGCCCTCGAAGACGTGCCCGAGGTGCGAGCCGCAGCGCGCGCAGCGCACCTCGGTGCGGACCATGCCGTGCGAGGTGTCCTGGACCAGTTCGACCGCGTCCGTGTCCTTCGGGTCGAAGAAGCTCGGCCAGCCGCAGTGCGACTCGAACTTCTCCGCCGAGGTGAACAGCTCCGCGCCGCACGCGCGACAGGAGTAGACGCCCTTGGTCTTGGTGTCCGTGTACTCACCCACGAAGGCGGGTTCCGTGCCGGCCTGGCGCAGCACCGCGTACTCGGCGGGGGTCAGCTCGGCGCGCCACTGCTCGTCCGGCTTCTCGACGTCGTACGACATGGGTGAGTCCCCTCTACTTCGACAGCTCGGCCAGGATGTGCGGGCCGAGGTCGGTGACGTCGCCCGCTCCCATGGTCAGAACGAGATCACCGGGCTTCGCCATTCCCGCGATGGCCGCGACCGCCGCGTCCTTGTCGGGCGCGGCCGCCACCTCGGCGCCGGCCGCGCGGGCTGCGTCGATGATCAGGGCGCTGGTGATGCCGGGGATCGGGTCCTCGCGGGCCGGGTAGATGTCGAGGACCACGGAGGAGTCCGCGAGGGCGAGGGCCTGGCCCATCTCGGTGCCCAGTTCCTGGGTGCGCGAGAAGAGGTGGGGCTGGAAGAGGACGAGGATGCGCGCGTCGCCGGCGGCGGAGCGCATCGCCTCCAGGTCGGCCGTCATCTCCGTGGGGTGGTGCGCGTAGGAGTCGATGACCTGCACGCCCGCCGCCTCGCCCTTGAGCTGGAGGCGGCGCTTGACGCCGGTGTAGGAGCCGAGCGCGGAGGCGAGGTTGTGCGCGGGGATGCCGAGGGCGATGCCCGCGGCCAGCGCGGCGACGGCGTTGTTCGCGTAGTGGCGGCCGGGCACCGAGACCTGGAAGGTGAGGAACTTGCCGTTCAGGACGACCGTGACCTCGCTGGTCAGGCCGCGCGCGGTGATCTTGTGGATGCGCAGGTCGGCGCCGTCGGACTCGCCGTAGGTGACGACCTTCAGCTCGCCCAGGTCCCGGAGGCGCCGGGTCAGCTCGACGGCGCCCGGCTGGTCCGCCGAGATGACCAGCGTGCCGCCCGGGACGATCTTGCCGGCGAAGATCTCGAAGGATTCGTAGATCTCGTCCATCGACGCGTAGTTGGCGTGGTGGTCCAGCTCCACGTTGAGGACGATGGCGACCTCGGGCGCGTACTTGTGGAAGCTGCGGTCGCTCTCGTCGGCCTCCGCGACGAAGATGTCGCCCTCGCCGTGCAGGGCGTTCGACCCCGGCACGTCCAGGTCGCCGCCGATCGCGTACGACGGGTCGAGGCCGAGGGTGGCGAGCGTGACGGCGAGCATCGACGTCGTCGTGGTCTTGCCGTGCGTGCCCGCCACGGCGATCGGGCGCCGGCCGTGCATCAGGGAGGCGAGGGCGTCCGAGCGGTGCACGACGGGGATGCCCAGCTCGGCGGCGCGGGTCAGCTCGGGGTTGTCGTCGCGGATCGCGGAGGACACGACGACGCAGGTCGCGTCGGAGGCGAGGTGCGCGGCGGCGTGGCCGATGTGGACCGTGACGCCGAGCGCGCGCAGCGCCTCGGCCGTGGCGGACTCCCGGGCGTCGCTGCCCGCGACCTTGGCGCCGCGCTGGGCCAGGATCTTCGCGATGCCCGACATCCCGGCGCCGCCGATGCCGATGAAGTGCGGTCGGTCCATGTCGGCCATGGACTGGGGCAGGCCGGGTGCCATGCGTGTGTCTCCCCTGGTGGTGCGACGATGTCGCATTCGTACGATGGTGAACGGCCCCCAGCCTATTCCCTGCGCGGCGGCGCACGCCGCGGCCGCAGCACCGCCCCCGCACGGCGCAGCGTCACGCCTCGCTGTGCGAGAACAGCTTCAGGACCGGTACGCCCACCTTGTGCCGGGCCCGGGAGGCCCAGTCCCGGTGGAAGAACTCCTCCACGTAGTGCGGGTCGGTCAGCACGATCACCTCGTCGGCGCCCGCCTCGTCGACCAGCGCCTGCAGCGCGTCGAGCGGGTGGTCCTCGATGAGCCGCCCCTGTGCCTCGCAGCCCGCCGCGTGCAGTGCCGCCAGCGAGACCCGCAGTGCCTGTTCGCCGAGGGCCGCCGCGTCCTCCCCCTCGGGGGTCTCGCCCTCACGCACCGCTTCGTCGAGTTCGCCGAGGGCGACGTCGTCGATGGCCCGCAGCAGCCGGTCCGCCTGGTCGCCCCGGGGCTGGAGCAGTACGTGGAAGGTGACCGGCTCGTCACCGTGCAAAGTCGTGACGAACTCCACGTCGGCGGACGTCAGGGCCTTCTCGATCATCAATACGCTTCTGAACACGACAGGCGCCCTTCTCGTCCGTGGGCCGTTCTGAGGCCCTTGCGGAAACCATCCTGCCCCGTGGCCGCACGGGGCTCTGCGAGATCTAGTGTGCCCGCCCGAAGCCAAACGGAACGGTCAATTCCGCTGATTGTCAGCTTCGGCGGTAGCGGGTGAAAAGGAACCCGTCCTCTTCCAGTACGGACGTCAGTACGAATTGGTCGGGCGTCGCCAGGGCCTGCCCACCCGCGATCCGCTGCGCGTCCCCCGCGGTGAGCATCGGCGAGACCGTCAGGCACAGCTCGTCCAGCGCCCGCGCGGCCACGAACTGTCCGAGCAGGCGGGGCCCGCCCTCGGTGAGCAGCCGGGTCAGCCCGCGCTCGGCCAGGGCGGGCGCCACACGCGCCGGGTCCACGGTCGCGCCCTCGCCCGCGGCGACCACGACGGCGCCCGCCCGCTCGGCGGCGGCGATCCTGTCGGCGGGCGCGGCGGCGCCGGTCACCACAAGCGTGGGCGTCAGCGGCCCGGCGAAAAGCGGAAGGGAGAAGTCCAGGTCGAGGCTCGCGCTGACGACCGCGATGGCGGGCGCCGGGGTCTGCCCGGCCGCCGCCCTGCGCGCCGCGAAGGCCTCACGCGCGCGTGCCGGGCGGTATCCCTCGGCCCGCACCGTCTCGGCCCCCACGACCACGACGTCGGCGAGCGCGCGCAAGGTGCCGAAGATCCGCATGTCGGTGTCGTTGGAGATCGGCTGGGAGCGGCCGTCGTGCTGGGCGGCGCCGTCGAGCGTGGAGACCATGTTGGCGCGCAGCCACGTGGCCTCCCCGGCGGCGGCCCCCGGGGGGTAGGCGTACGCGTCGGCCAGCTCGTCGAGGCTCCAGTCCCGCAGGTCAGCGGTGCTCGGGGCGGCTGTCTGGTCGGTCACAGGGAACAGGCGTCGCATATCCGCAGTCTCGCACGCCCCTTAAGCTGGGGAACCGTGCCGTCCTCCACCTCCGCCTCCGGGCCCAGCTCCCCCGCCGACGTGGCGCCGCTGTCCCTGTGCGCCCGCGAGCCCCACGTCCCCGCCGACCGCCTGGTCGCCGAGATGGTGCCGCCGCCGCGCTTCGACGCGGTGCGCTTCGACACGTACATCCCCGACCCGAACCAGCCCAGCCAGACCGAGGCGGTCCGCGTCCTGAGCGGCTTCGCGGCGGGGCTCGGCGGGGCGCACGCCTCCGGGGCCGGGAAGAGGCGCTGGTTCCAGAAGAAGGCCGCGGCTCCCGCCGGGCCCCGGGGCGTCTATCTCGACGGTGGTTACGGCGTCGGCAAGACCCACCTCCTCGCCTCCCTCTGGCACGCGGCGCCCGCGGCGTCCGAGCAGAAGGCGTTCGGCACCTTCGTCGAGCTGACGAACCTGGTGGGGGCGCTCGGCTTCCAGCAGACGGTGCGCACGCTCAGCGGCCACCGGCTGCTGTGCATCGACGAGTTCGAGCTCGACGACCCGGGCGACACGGTGCTCGTCTCCTCGCTGCTGGCCAAGCTCATCGAGCAGGGCGTGGCGCTGGCCGCGACCTCGAACACGCTGCCGGGCAAGCTGGGTGAGGGCCGGTTCGCCGCGACCGACTTCATGCGCGAGATCCAGGGCCTGTCCGCCCACTTCAAGGCGTTGCGCATCGACGGCGAGGACTACCGCCACCGCGGGCTGCCCGAGGCTCCGGCCCCGTACTCGCAGGAGCAGGTCACCAAGGCGGCGTACGCGACCGCGGGCGCCTCCCTCGACGACTTCCCGCACCTCCTCGCGCACCTGGCCAAGGTCCACCCGAGCCGCTACGGCGCGCTGACCGACCAGCTCACGGCCGTCTGCCTCACGGAGGTGACGCCGGTGCCCGACCAGTCGACCGCGCTGCGCCTCGTGGTGCTCGCCGACCGCCTGTACGACCGGGAGGTGCCGGTGCTGGCCTCGGGTGTGCCCTTCGACCGGCTGTTCAGCGAGGAGATGCTGAACGGCGGCTACCGCAAGAAGTACTTCCGCGCCATATCCCGGCTCACGGCGCTCGCGCGGGACGCGAAGGGCCTCGTCTCGGCGTAGGGGCTCGCGCACGGGCCGGGACGCCACGCCCGAAGCAATGGTGACGCGCGTGGTTCCCGCACCCCAGGGCACGTGGTACACACATCCGGTCACATTCCTGTCCGCCAGCAGGAGGTTGCCCATCATGTCTGCCACTCGACGTCAGGTTCTCGCCCGCACCGGTGCCGTGGGCGCGGGAATCGCCTTCACCGGCGCCCTCTCCGAACTCTTCGCGGGCACCGCGGCCGCGCACGGAAAGGCCGGCTACGGCCCCCTGGTCCCCGACCCCAAGGGCCTGCTCGACCTGCCCAGAGGCTTCCGCTACAAGGTCCTCTCCCGCGAGGGCGACGCCCTCCGGTCGGGCGAGGGCAAGGTGCCGAGCAACCACGACGGCATGGCCGCCTTCGCGGGCCGCAAGGGCGGCGTCCACCTCGTGCGCAACCACGAGAACCGCGTCACCGGCAAGATCGGCGTGCCGACGGTCAAGGGCCTCACCTACGACCCGGCGGCGAAGGGCGGCTGTACGGCGCTGGCCCTCGACCGGAGAAACGACGTCCTGGACGAACGCGTCGCGATCGCCGGGACGGCCGTGAACTGCGCGGGCGGGCCGACCCCTTGGGGCACCTGGCTCACCTGCGAGGAGACCGAGGACAAGGCAGGCACGAACGGCTACACCAAGGACCACGGCTTCATCTTCGAGGTCGACCCGGTGGACCCGCGCCGCACCGGCGCCGTGCCGCTCACCGCGATGGGCCGCTTCCAGCACGAGGCGATCGCCGTCGACCCCCGGCACGGCGTCGTCTACGAGACCGAGGACGCCTTCCAGAAGCCGTTCGGCCTCTTCTACCGCTTCCTGCCCAACAAGCCCGGGGGCGGCCGCGGTTCGCTGCGCGCGGGCGGCAGCCTCCAGGCGATGCGGGTGCCGGGCGTACCGGACCTGTCCTCGGTCCAGGAGACCGGCGCGCGCTTCGACGGCATCGAGTGGGTCGACGTCCCGGACCCGCTGGCCGCGCAGACCCCCATCCGCCATCAGGACTTCGGCCCGAAGGGCATCACGCACGCGCAGAAGCTGGAGGGCTGCTACTGGGGCGGCTCGTCCGTCTACTTCGTCTCGTCCTTCGCCCGCAGCGCCGACGGCTCGACGGGCGACCACTTCGGTCAGATCTGGCGGTACGACCCGGCCGCGCGCCGCCTCACCCTCGTCATCGTCTTCGGCCCGAGCACGGACATCCAGCTGCCGGGCGAGTCCCCCGACAACATCTGCCTGGCGCCCAGCGGCGGGTTGATGGTGTGCGAGGACGGCGAAGGCGCCCAGCACGTCTACGGCCTCACGCGGCGCGGCGAGGTCTACGCGATGGCCCGCAACCGCCAGACCATCGGCACCCCGGAGAAGCCGGAGTGGGGCGAGTTCGCGGGCGTCACGTTCTCCCCCGACCACGCCACGATGTACGTCAACTGCTACTCACCCGGCACGACGTTCGCCGTGACGGGGCCCTGGCACAGGTGACGGCACGCCCGGCAGCGGCACCCAAGGCGCGTGCCCCTGCCGGGCGCCCGGTGGTCAGTACGCCGTGACGGGGTAGTGGTCCGAGAGGTTCGTGTACGTGTACCGCTTGCCCCAGCTGGAGACCGTCCAGGGCGCGCTCTGCTCCTTGAGCACGTTGTTGTGCCAGGTGGCGGGGCGGGCGTGGCCCTTGCGGTGCAGGATGTGGTCCAGGTCCTCGCGGGGGTCGTCCGGATAGCGCTCGGCGGCGATGGAGTTGTCGCGGGTGTCGAAGGAGTACGAGTGGCCCGTGCGCGCGTCGGCCGCGACGAAACCGCCGTCCGCGAGCATCGAGGCGTACTCCGCGCTGTGCGTGTCGACGTTGAGGTCGCCCGCCACGATGACCTGTTCGCCCGCCGGGATGTTCTTGGCGTCCAGGAAGGCGTCCATCTCCTTGAACTGCTTGGCGCGCGTGGCGGCCGCCTCGCCGCTGCCGCAGCCCGGGTCGGTGGACTGGGCGTGCGTGCCCACCACGTGCGCCTTGGTGCCGTTGACGTCCAACACGGCGTAGACGAAGCCCTTGTTGGAGTACGCGTCGGAGCCGCAGGCGTCCTTGTAGACGTACTGCTCCTTGCGCGTGATCGGCCACTTGCTGAGGACCGTGACGCCGCCGTCCTCGGGCGTCACCGAGGAGTAGGCGCCGCCGGTGGCGTCCCAGCCGTCCTTGCCGCGGCCCATGACCGGCGTCTGGTGCGGGTAACGGTCCTTGGCAGCGGCCTTCAGCGCGTCGGACGAGGAGTTGTCGAACGCCTCCTGGAGCACGACGACGTCCTGCCCCTGGAAGAAGCCGGCCGCCGGTATCGCCCTCGCGCGGTGGTCCTGACCCCAGTTGGGATAGAGCGTCTTGCTGAACAGGAACGTGTTGTACGTCAGGACCTTGAGCGGCGGCGGCGCGGCGGACCCGTCGGCGGCGGTCGCGGACGGGGTGACGGCGGCGAGCGTGGCGGCGGCGAGGGCGGCGGTGACCGCCGCGGCGTGGGACTTGCGCAGCGCTGAGTGCGGCACGGAGAACTCCTGAGGGTGGGGGGGTCGCGGGGTGCGGGGTGCGCGGGAGGCGCCCCTCGTTCGGGCGCTCGAACATCCAATCAGCCGCGGTTACTTCTGGGGATACTTCGCGTGAACACCCCGTTCGTTTCCCCGTTCCCCTCGGAAAACCCGCTCCGGCGACGCCGCGAAAGGCCCCGTGCGGCCGTTCGGCGGGCGCGCGGCGAGCTTGGCGGGCCGCGGCCGGGCGAGGTCCCCGGCCGCCCTCCCGCGGGCCCGTCAGGCGCCGGTCGAAGCCTTCCGAAGCCTGCCGTAAACCCGGCCTGACCTGGGCTTTCTTCGCCTCTGCGGCCTACAATCCCCGTATCCGGAAGGGGACTTGATGGACCGCGACCTCCGCACGTTCGACGACGTGATGAAACTTCTCGACGGCCTCTTCGCACCTGAGGCCGACCGCTGGACGTCCGGCGGTGCCGCCTGGTGGGACGACTTCTACGCCGACCGCGGCAGGCCCGTGCCGTTCTTCGCGGCGAAGCCGGACGAGAGCCTCGTCTCGTACGTCCAGCGGGGCCTTGTCACGCCTGGCCGCGCGCTCGACCTCGGCTGCGGTCCGGGCCGCAACGCCCTCCACCTCGCCTCCCTCGGCTTCGAGGTGGACGCCGTCGACCTGTCGCCGGCCGCGCTCGCCTGGGCCGAGGACCGCGCCCGCGAGACGGGAGCCGACGTGCGCTTCCACCAGGGCGACGCCTTCGCCCTCACGCGGGCGGAGTTGGCGGGGCCCTACGACCTGGTCCATGACTCGGGCTGCTTCCACCACCTGCCGCCGCACCGCCGCGTGAGCTACCTCGCGCTCCTGGACCGCGTCCTGGCCCCCGGCGGCCACTACGCCCTCACCTGCTTCGCGGCCGGCGAGGGAGGCATGGGTTCCGAGAGGCCCGACGCGGACTTCTACCGCGACGCGCGGCTGCACGGCGGCGTCGCCTACGACGACGCGTCGCTGCGGCGGATCTTCCGCGACCTGACGGTGGTCGAACTGCGCCGCATGCGCGACGAGCCCGCCGACTCCCCGCTCTTCGGCGAACCCTTCCTCTGGACGGGCCTGTTCCGCCGCGACGCAGCGAGTGCCGCGGCCCGCTGACCCCGCCGCCCCGGCGGCACGCGCGGCGCCCGTCAGAGGTCGGCGAGCGCCCCGTCCACCGTGGCGAGCAGGGTCTCCCGGTCGTCGTGCACGCGACTGAGGACGCGCAGTCCGTAGTAGGTGCTCTGCACCCGGCGGGCCACGGTCCGCGCGTCGCCGGTGGAGCGGATCTCGCCCGCGCGCCGCCCCTCCTCCACGACCGCGCACAGCTCGTCCTGGACCCGGTCGAAGCTGCGCCGCACCGCCACCTTGACCTCCGGGTCGAGCCCGGCGACCTCGACGGCGGCGTTGATCGCGAAGCAGCCGCGGCCGTCCGCCTCGTCGAGATCGGCGTCCACGGCGTGGAGCATCATGGCGCGCAGCCGCTCCTTCGCCGGGCCGGGGCCGCGCAGGATCTCGACCTGTTCGGCGGTGGCGGTGTCGTGGTAGCGCTCAAGGGCCCGCAGGTAGAGCTGCCGCTTGCCGCCGAAGGTGTTGTACAGGCTCGAAGGCCCGAGGCCGGTGCTGTCGCACAGGTCGCGCGTCGATGTGCCCTCGTACCCGTGGCGCCAGAACGCCTCCATGGCCGCGGTGACGACGCGGTCCTCGTTGAACTCTCGTGGCCTGGCCATGCGCCCACAGTAGACGTTTTGGAACACACTCACAAAACCCGGTTCCCCCGGCACCCGCACCCCTCACGCGACGGCGCCGACCGCCTCGATCTCGATCAGCCACGCGGGGTCGGCGAGGGCGGCGACCTGGACGAAGGACTCGGCGGGGAACGGCACCGTGTAGTACTCCGCGCGGAGTCCGGCGAAGACGTCCTGGTGGGACATGTCGGTGACGAAGACCGTGACCTTGACCAGCCGGTCGAGGCCGGAGCCGCCGTGGGCGAGGACCGTGGCGAGGTTGGCGAGCGCCCGCCGGGCCTGCGTCTCGAAGTCCCCGGCGCCGACGGTGCCGCCGTGCTCGTCGACCGGGGCCTGCCCCGAGGTGAAGACGAGGCCGCCGACGCGGACGCCGAGCGAGATGCCCGCCGACTCATACCAGTCGGGGTCGGCGGTCACCCGGACACGGGTCGCGCGGGTCTCCCGCGCGCCCGCGTTCACGCCTCCGCCTTGGCGGTCTCGCGGGAGATCACGGCCATACGCGGCCGCGTCTCGTTTCGTTCCGGCCCCGATCGCCGGAGGTGCGCCGCCCACAGCACACCCGCCGCTCCGGCCACGGCCAGCCCCGAGCCGACCCAGGCCACCGACGCGTAGCCGTACCCGGCGTCGATGGCGAGGCCGCCGAGCAGCGGGGCCACGGTGTTGCCGACGTTGAACGCGGCCGTGTTGACCGCGCCGACGAGCGTCGGGGCGTCCGGGGCGAGCGTGAACACCCGTGACTGCAGGGCGGGGTTGGTGACGTATCCGACGAGACCGAGCAGGAAGACCAGCGCGACCACCACGGCCGTGACGTGCGCGGTGAGGGCGAGCAGCGCGGAGAACACGGCGAGCGCGCCGAGCCCGATGCCCAGCGTGCCGAGGGGCCGCGTCTGCCCGGTGCGTCCGCCGATCACGAGGCCCGCGAGGCCGCCGGCGCCGAACAGGGCGAGGATGGCCGGCACCCACCCCTCGGAGACCCCGCTGACCTCGGTCAGGAGCGCCGCCAGGTAGCTGAAGGTGACGATGACGGCCCCGAAGGCGAAGGCCGTGACGGCGTACGACAGCCACAGCTGCGGCCTGGCCAAGCCCCGCAGCTCGGCCCTGACCGAGGGCCGCTCCCCCTCGCCGCGGCCGCCGGGGACCACGAGCAGGGTGCAGACGAGACTGACCACGGTGGCCGCGGCCACCGCCCAGAACGCGGCGCGCCAGCTGGAGTGCTGACTCAGGAGCGTGCCCGCGGGGACGCCGACGATGGTGGCGAGCGTCAGCCCGCCCGCCACCACGGCGACCGCCCGCGCCTTGGCCGCCGCCGGGGCGAGCGCGACCGCCGTGGCCACGGCGACGCCCCAGTAACCGGCGTACGCGAGGGCGCTGACGACGCGTGAGACGAACAGCACCGCGTAGCCGGGCGCGAGGGCGCCGACCACGTGCGCGACGACGAAGGCGGCCTGGAGCGACACGAGCGCCGTGCGGCGCGGCCGGCCGAGCGTGGCGACGGCGAGCAGCGGCGCGCCGACGACCATGCCGATCGCGAAGGCCGAGATGAGCAGGCCGGCGTCCGGGATCGAGACCCCCAAGTCGTCGGCCATGCCCGGGAGCAGGCCGGAGAGCATGAACTCCGAGGTTCCTTGGGTGAAGATGCCGAGTCCCACTATGTACACCGCAGGTGGCATGGGGAGAGGTCCTCCGATCGTTTTTTGAATCGAGCGCTTCAGAACGAACGGGTCAGGACGCTAACACATTCTGAAGCGGACGCTTCAGAATGGGGAGGAGTCAGCGGGCCGCCGACCGGGTCCGGCCCAGACGGGTGGTCGCACGGCATCCCTGCGGGCCGATAACCGCATTTGTCACATTTGCCCTTATATCGTCACCGCGTGATGACTCTCGTACGGAGACGCGCCGCGCTCTGCGCCCTCGCCCTGACCACCGTTCTCGTCGGCTGCTCGTCCGGCGGCCCCGCGGCGCCCGGCCGGCCGGGCCGGCCCGCGACCGCCTCGCCGCCCACGCTCGCGCCCGGCCCCTCCGGCCTCACCCCCGTCTTCGCCCACGGGCCGCGCACGAAGAACCGCACGGTCGCGCTCACCTTCGACGCGGACATGACCGCGAACCAGGGGGCGCGCGCGGCGGCCGGTGAGCGGTTCGACCACCCCGAGCTGGTGGCGACGCTGCGCCGGCTGAAGGTGCCCGCGACCTTCTTCATGACCGGCCGCTGGGCCGAGGAGTATCCCGACCAGGCCAAGGGCATCGGCCGGGACCCGCTCTTCGAGGTGGCCAACCACTCGTACAGCCACCACGCCTTCACCGGGAACTGCTACGGCCTGCCGACCGTGGCGCCGACGCGGATGCGCGCCGACATCGACCGCGCCTTCGCCGCCTTCCGCAAGGCGGGGGTCAAGCGTGCGATGCCGTACTTCCGCTTCCCCGGCGGCTGTTACGACGAGCAGTCTTTGCGCACGCTCGCCCCCGCCGGTGTCACCGCCGTGCAGTGGGACGTGGTGAGCGGCGACGCCTTCGCGACGGACGCCGACGCGGTGGCCCACCAGGTGCTCGACGGAGTGCGGCCGGGGTCGGTCGTCGTCATGCACTGCACGCGCAGCGCCGCCCCCACGACGGAGCGCGCGCTGCGGACGATCATCCCGAAGCTGCGCGAGCGCGGCTTCCGGTTCGTGAAGGTGTCGGAGCAGATCAGGGCCCAGCGGGCGGCCGAGCCGCGGAGCTAGGCTGGACCGTATGGCGGACGACGACTACTGCGCGGGCACGAGTGCGAGTACGAGTGGGCGTACGAGTACGGAGCGCGCGGGGGCCGGGCCCGGCCCCGCGGCGGACGCCGCCCCGGGGGACGGCCCCTTCGCCGCGTGTGTGCTGTGCCAGGCCCCCACCGCGTACCCCGAGTCGCACAAGGGCGTCACGCTCTGCCCGGCGTGCGAGTGGCAGGAGGCCCAGCGCACGATGTGCTCGGGCTGACCCGACGCACCCGCCGAAGCAGGGCTACCCCTCAGCCGCGCCGCGAGGTGAGGGCGCAAGCCGTCCACACCACCGCCACCGCCGCGGCGGCCGCCCCGGCCAGCGCGCCCAGCGGCCATGGCACGACACCTTCCCGCGACCCCGCGGTCAGATCGGTCAGCACCGACCGCGCCGGAGAGCCGGTGGTGGTCAGCAGGAAGAGCGCGCCGAGCAGCATCGCCGGCACCGCCTTGCCCGCCGAGCGCAGCAGCGGCCACGTGGTGAGCGCCCCGACGGCGGTCCCGAGCAACGCGCTGACCAGCATCGCGATCAGCCCGGCCGCGCCCGCGGGGACGCGGGCCACCGGCAGCCGCCCGTTGGTGCTCCCCGCGTCGCTGATGACCGTCACGACGAGCACGGCCAGGACGCCGAGCGCGGCCGCGGCGAGGAACGCGGCCAGCAGGGCGGCGAGGTGGGCCCGCGCGGGCCCGGCCGCGGCGGCGGAGCAGGTGCGCGCGGCGGGCGGTTCGTTGCTCGCACAGATCCGCACCAGCCAGGCGGCCACCGGCAGCAGCGCGGCGGCGGCGTAGGCGAGGGAGTCCAGGACGGGCTGTCCGCTCTGGACGCCGACGGCGAGGAAGACGGCGTACAGGATGACCGGGGCCAGCCACCGCTGCGAGCGTGCCAGCAGGGCGAGTTGGTAGTGCAGCAGCGCGGTCATCGGGGGGCCTGCCCTTCGGCCGCCGGGGCCGGGGCCGGGCCGGGAATCACCGGCGCGCGCTCCACCGTCACCACGTGCCAGGGCGGCCGAGCCGTCAGCAGTTCCCGCAGGACGAGGTCGGAGTGGCTCTCCGGGACCGTGAGGGTGCGCGAAGCCGCAGCGTGCGACATCACGTCGCCTGTCTCCACGGCCACCGCGCCGCCTGTCTCCACGGCCACCGCGGCGACCGGCCCCGGCAGCTCCGCGCCCTCGGGGCCGCGCGTGACGATGACGACCGCGGGCCCGCGCCGCATCGCGGACACCCGCTCCTCGGCCGCCGACGAACTCCCGCCGGGCGTACGTCGTTCCAGTGCCGTTCCGTCCACCGCGTACGCCTCGTCGACGGCTCCCGCCAGGCGGCGCGGGTCATGGTCGACGAAGACGACGCAGCCGCCCGCGGCCGTGCGCTCGGCCACCGCGCGGTCCAGCTCCGCGCGGGCGGCGGCGTCCAGCCCGGTCCACGCCTCGTCGAGGACCAGCAGGCCGGGTGCGGCCACCAGGGCCTGGGCGACGGCGACCTTCTGGCTGCTGCCCTTGGACAGGTGCGAAAGGGGCGTGTCCGCGAACCCGGCGGCGCCGAACCGCTCCAGCCACTGCTCCGCGCTCCGCTCCGCCGCGCCCCGCGCGAGGCCGTGCACGCGGGCCATGTGCGTGAGGTAGCCGAGCGCGGTGAACGGCATCGCGGCGGGGAAGCGTTCCGGGACGAACGCCGTGCGCGGCCGCCCGGTCACCCGGCCCTCTGAGGGCGCGTCGATACCGGCGAGAAGCCGCAACAGGGTTGATTTCCCACTGCCGTTGGCGCCCTCCACGCGCACCAGGGCGCCCGCGCCGACGCCGAGGTCGACGCCGCGCAGCACCCACGGGCCGCGCAGGCCGTAGCGCCGGCCCACCCCGCTCAGCCGCACCACGAGATCACGTTCCATGCGGGCCATCCTCGCGCACGGCCGCACCCAGGAGCCGCCCGGAGCCCCGGCCGGGCGGCGCCGGGCCGCCTGGCAGACTGGACCCGTGAGCACCTCCGACGCCCCCGACAGCCCCTTCCGGCACGCGCGCACCGCGCGCGACGAGGCCCCGCAGTTCGTGCTGCCCCTCGTCGCCCGCATCGAGCGCGCCGCTCCCCCGGCCCGCACGGACGCCCTGGAGACCGCCGCCCGCGCGGTCCTGGTGATCCTCGGCGACGAGCGCTCCACCGGGGACGGCGAGTGGGCGCGGGCGATGCGCGACTGGCAGGACGCCCGCATCCGCAAGGTGGTGCGCCGGGCACGCGGCGCCGAGTGGCGCAGGGCCGAGGCGCTGCCCGGCATCACGGTCACCGGCAAGTCGGCGGAGGTCCGCGTCTTCCCGCCGGTCCCGCTGGACGGCTGGCCCAAGGACCTGGCCCGCCTCCAGGTCTCCGGCACCGACCTGGACGACCCGGAGCCCCCGGCCGGCGCCGACCCGACGCACCCCGTCCTGTGGATGAGCCCCGACGTCGAGATGTCGGCGGGCAAGGCCATGGCCCAGGCGGGTCACGGCGCCCAACTGGCGTGGTGGGAGCTGTCGGACGAGGAGCGCACGGCCTGGCGTGAAGCCGGTTTCCCGCTCTCCGTGCGCACGGCCGACCCCGCCCACTGGCGCGAACTCACCGCGAGCGGCCTCCCGGTGGTGCGCGACGCGGGGTTCACGGAGATCGCGCCGGGATCCTGCACGGTGGTCGCCGACCACCCGGCGCTGCGCCCGGCCCGGCCGTGACCGGTGGCGGTGGGCCCGGGGTGTGCCGCCACCGGGTCTCCGCATCCAAAACGGGCAATCTCGCGCGCCGTTGAACGCCCCACCCGTATCTTCCGTACTCCCCGGTATCACCGGCGACACGGAGCACCACGGGAGGCACCTTGCGACGCGTCAACGGCACGGCACTGATCATCGCGGCACTCGTCGCCACGCTGGGCGCGATCGCGTTCCCCGTGTGGTCGTACGCGGACCGCTCCGGCACCGGGCCCGCCAATCTGGCCGCCGGGAGCGTGGCCACCCAGTGGGGGCCGCTGTCGGCCGCCGACCGGGACCTGCTGGTGAAGGTGCGGCTCGCCGGGCTCTGGGAGATACCCGCAGGGCAGCAGGCCATGGAGCGCGCGCCCACCGAGGCCATCAAGGAGGCGGGCGACCATCTCATCGTCGGCCACACCGACCTCGACCAGCGGGTCCGTGGCGTCGCCGCGCAGCTCGGCGTGGAGCTGCCCAACCAGCCGACGGAGCAGCAGCAGGGCTGGCTGAAGGAGTTGACGGAGGCGAGCGGCGAGACGTACCAGCGCAAGTTCGCGAATCTGCTGCGCGTCGCGCACGGCAAGGTCTTCAGCGTGATCGCCCAGGTGCGCGACACCACCCGCAACACACTGATCCGGCAGCTCGCCACCGACGCCAACCAGACCGTCCTGGACCACATCACGATGCTGGAGGCCACCGGGCTCGTCGACTTCGACGGGATCGCGAACGGCGCCGCGTCGAACGCCACCGCCGTGCCCACCGGGCCCCCTCCGCCCTCGGGCGTCACACCCCGCGAGCCCGTCCCCGCCGGGCCCAGCGGCGAGGTGTCCACCACGTCCCGGCCCTCGCCCGCGCCGCCCGGCCAGGTCAACACCGGCAGGCCGGAACCTCAAATGTAGCTCTGAACGTCTCCCCGTGAGGGTTCGGCCGGTGCCGCCCGGGCCAAAGTGCTGGGGACGGGGGACCGGGGGACGGGGCTCCAGGGGGACGACTAGGGGGAGCGGCATGAGACGGCTCGGAACCGGTATCGGGTGGCGTCCGGAAATAGCGGACGCCGTGGAGGCCATGCCCGGGATCGACTGGGTGGAGGCGGTCGCGGAGAACATCTGCCCGGGGCATCTGCCCGACTCGCTGGTGCGGCTGCGCGAGCGCGGCGTCACCGTCGTGCCGCACGGCGTCTCGCTCGGGCTCGGCGGCGCCGACCGCCCCGACGAGGGGCGTCTGACCGCGCTCGCCGAGCGGGCGCGCGCGCTCGGCTCGCCGCTGGTCACCGAGCACATCGCGTTCGTGCGCGCCGGGGGCGACCTGACCGCCACCCAGCCCCTGGAGGCCGGGCACCTGCTGCCGGTGCCGCGCACCCGCGACGCGCTCGACGTGCTCTGCGAGAACGTCCGCATCGCGCAGGACGCGCTGCCCGTGCCTCTCGCCGTGGAGAACATCGCGGCGCTGATCGCCTGGCCCGACGAGGAGATGACCGAGGGGCAGTTCCTGTACGAGCTGGTCGAGCGGACCGGCGTACGCCTCCTCATCGACGTCGCCAACCTCCACACCAACCACGTCAACCGCGGCGAGGACCCGGCCCGGGCGCTCGACGAGCTGCCGGTCGAGGCCATCGCGTACGTCCATGTCGCGGGCGGCTTCGAGCGGGACGGCGTCTGGCACGACAGCCACGCGCACCCGGTGCCGGAGCCGGTCCTCGCGATCCTGGCCGACCTCGCCTCGCGGGTGACGCCGCCGGGCGTACTCCTGGAGCGCGACGAGAACTTCCCCGAGCCGGCCGAGCTGGAGCGGGAGCTGACCGCGATACGGGCCACGGTGAAGGCCTCGGGCGAGCTGCCCGCGGAGCTGCCGGGTGCGCGTGCGGAGGTCCGGCCCGCGCCCGGCGCCGCCCGGCAGCGCACCGCCGTCGCCCAGGCGGCCCTGCTCTCCGCGCTCGTGGCGGGCACCCCGGCGCCCGAGGGCTTCGACCACGCGCGCCTGAAGGTGCAGAGCCACGCGCTGGCCGCCAAGCGGGCCGACGTGGTCGCGAAGGTCGCGCCCGAGCTGCCGGACATCCTCGGCACGGCGTACCGGGCCCTCTTCCTCGCCTACGCCCGGGCCCGGCCCATGACGGGCGGCTACCGCCACGACGCGCTGGCCTTCGCCGGGCACCTGCTGCTCGCGGGGAACTCCCTGGCCGACACCGACACCGACGCCGAGGCGCGGCGGCGGCTGAGCGACTGGTGGCTGGAGCGTTCGGGCCCGGCGCCCCTGTCCCGGCGGCCCGCCGCCCGCCTGCTGCACGCCACCCGCCGCGTCCTCCAGAGGCGGTGACCTCATGAGCACCGCAGGCATCATCTACACGCTGCTCGTCGCGCTCTCCTCCGTCGGGCTGATCCGGGCCGTGGTGGCGGCAGGCCGCGCCCAGGGCCCGGCCGGTGGCGGCCAGGACGACGAGGACGCCTTCGTGCGGGGCACGGCGGAGGCCGCGTTCCTCTCGGGAGGTCCCGCCCGGCTCACCGACGCGGTCATCGCGGGGCTGCACGAGGACGGCCGCCTGGTGGTGGCCGGGCCCGGTGTCGTCGGCATCCCGCGGCCCACGGCCAGGAACGCCGTCGAGCGGGCGGTCCTCGACGCCCACGCGGCGGCTCCGGGCGGCGCGCTGCACTGGCTGCGGACGGCGGTGATGCGCAGCCGTCCGGTGCAGGAGACGGGTGACGCGCTCGCGGCGCGCGGCCTGATCATGCGGCCGGGCCCGCGCCGGACCTGCCGCCGCTGGGCCGCGGCGCAGCTCTTCGGGAGCTTCTGCGGGTTCGGGGTGGCCGTGATGCTGACGATGGTGGAGTACGCCAACGCCCCCTTCGAGGAGGGTGGTTTCGACCAGGTGTCGGACGGCCTCCTCGCCCTCGTGCCCGCCGGGTTGATCGGTTTCGCCGTCGGGCTGGCCTGCATGTCGGTCGGCGAGAAGCAGCTCACCGGTGCCGGGCGCCGCGCCTTGGACGAGTACGTCGCCTCGGCGGGGCACCTCACGGGAGCCGCGCACCTGGTGGCGACCCGGGGTCTGGCCGCCGCCCACCCCGATCTGCGGGACCAGCTGATCGCCGCCGCGCGTGTCGGGCGGGGGCACCGGATGCCCGTCATGGCTCCGCCCTTCCTCCCGCATCACGACCCGGACCTGTGGGGCGCGGCGGCGGTGGTGTGGTGCTCCTCGGGCATCGGCGGCGGGGACGGGGGCGGGGGCTTCGCGTGCTCGGGCTCGGGAGGCGGCGGAGGGGGCTCGGCATGCTCCGGTGGGGGCGGGGGCGGCTCGGCATGCTCCGGGGGTGGAGGCGGCTCGGCCTGTTCCGGCGGCGGGTCCTCCTGTTCCGGCGGCGGCGGAGGCGGCGGGTCCTCCTGTTCCAGCGGTGGAGGCGGCGGCTCCAGTTGCGGCAGCTCGTCCTCCTCCTGACGACGGGCCCCGAACGAAACGTCACCCACCCGTCACCCCGCGTCCACATGGTGAACAAGCCGTGGCGCACAGGGGCGCCGTCGCATAGAAAACCGCCATGTTCTGGGTCCCCCTGCTTCTCCTCGCCTGGGCCGTGACCGCTCTCGCCTGCGGCCGGCTCTGCCTGACCGCGAGCCGCGCCGCCGAGCAGGACGCGAGCGCGGCCCGTGGGCATGAACTCACGGTCTACGAGGCCGCGTTCCTCTCCGGCGGTCCCACCCGGGTCGCCGACGTGACGCTCGTGGCGATGGCGATGGCGCGGGCGCGGCGGCTGCTGATCGCGCACACCGGCTGGGCGACCGTGGTCGATCCGGTGGGCCGCGACGCCATGGAGCGTTCGGTGCTCGGCGCGATCGGCCCGGCGGGCCAGTCCCCCATCGCCCCGATACGCCGGGGCGCGGCCACCGCCGACGCCGTGCGGGCGCTCGCGGACCGGCTCGTCGGCGCGGGGCTCGCCGTGCCGGACGGCGCCGCCTCGGAGGTCGCGGCCGCCGTGCGTCAGGTGCGGGCCGCGACCGTGGTGGTGCTCGCGCTCGGCGGCGCGGCGGTGCTGATGCCCGGTCAGGGGCAGGGCGGGGCGGGACAGGTGCCCGTCGCCGCCTGGTTCGGGCTGCCGCTGCTGCTGTGCGTGGGCTGCCTGGTGATCGCCCGCGTCGAGGTCCATCCGTACACGCGCTGGGCGTCTCCCGCGGGCCAGCGGCTGCTGGGCGCGCTGTCCGCCCGTGACGACCACCTCACCGCGGTGGCCGTGCGCGGGGTCCGGGCCGTCGCGGACCCGGAGCTGCGGGCGGCCCTCTCCGCCCGACGGCGCCCGGGGGCCGCGCACGAGGGGCATTGAGCCGACACCGGCGGCCGGTGCTTTACTTCGCCGATCATCACACGAATCATCCCTTTTGTTCGAACGTCCCGTGGTTCGGACGGCATCCGGAGCGCACCGAGTGGAGCGCCCGGCCGGACAGAAGAGGTGGAGAAGCGCGATGAGAGCAGCAGCCGCCCGCTACGGAACCGCCGGTTCCCTGGTCCTGACCGCCCTCGTCGCCGCCCCGGCGGGAAGCGCGGGCGCCGCCCCGCCCTCCCCCGAGACCCGCGGCACCGCCGTCGCCGCGCAGCGCGCCGAGGCCGCCGGCATCCGCTGGGGCGCCTGCGCCAAGGCCGAGAAGCTGCCCGCCTCCCTGAAGTGCGGCACGGTCTCCGTACCGCTGGACTACGCCCGCCCGGACGGCCGGCAGATCAGACTGACCGTCAGCCGCGCCAAAGCGACGGGCAAGTACGGCAAGCGTGCCGTCGCACGTCAAGGGGCCCTCGTCTTCAACCCCGGCGGCCCCGGCGGCTCCGGCATGTACTTCCCGCTGATGGGCCTGATGCCCGAGTGGAAGCGCCTCGGGGCGGCGTACGACCTCGTCGGGTACGCGCCGCGCGGGGTCGGGCGCTCGGCGCCGCTGTCCTGCCAGGACCCGAAGGAGTACGCCAAGGCGCCCACGCAGTCGCAGAGCCACCCCGACGCCTCGTACAAACGTGAACGCATCGCGCAGGCACAGGCGTACGCGCGCGGGTGCGCCGAACGCAACCCGGGGCTGCGGCACTACACGACGCTGAACAACGCGCGCGACCTCGACGTGCTGCGCGCCGCGCTCGGCGAGCGGAAGCTGACGTTCATGGGCGCGTCGTACGGCACCTACTTCGGGGCCGTGTACGCGACGCTCTTCCCGACGCACGTGCGCCGCATGGTCTTCGACTCGGCGGTCAACCCCGCGCCCGCACAGATCTGGTACCGCAACAACCTCGACCAGTCGGCGGCCTTCGAGCGGCGCTGGGCGGACTTCCGCGCCTGGGTCGCCAAGCACGACAGGACGTACCACCTGGGCACGACGCCCGACGAGGTCCAGCGCCACTACGAGAAGGTGCGCGCCGAGCTGGCCCACAAGCCCGCCGGCGGCAAGGTCGGCCCGGGGCAGCTCCAGGCCGCCTACCTCATGGCCGGGTACTACGACGACTTCTGGCCGGCGCGCGCCGAGGCTCTCGCCGCCTACGTGAAGGGCGACGCGCGGCCGCTGGTCCAGCAGGCCGCGCCCGAGCCGCGGGCGGCGGCCGAGGAGGAGAACGGCAACGCCGTCTACACGGCCGTCGAGTGCAACGACGCGCCGTGGCCGACGGACTTCGCCACCTGGGACCGCGACAACTCGGAGCTGGCCCGGGTGGCGCCCTTCGAGACGTGGGACAACGTGTGGATGAACCTGCCGTGCGCCTACTGGCCCGCGCCCCGGCAGCAGCCGGTCGACGTGCGCGCGTCGGCGGGCGAACTGGCCCCCACGCTGATCCTCGCCGCCGAGCGCGACGCGGCGACCCCGTACGACGGCGCGCTGGAGCTGCACCGCAGGCTGGCCGGGTCGGTCCTGGTCACCGAGCGGGACGCGGGCACGCACGGCATCGGCGGCGGCCCCAACCGCTGTGTCAACGGGCACCTGGAGGCGTACCTCCTGGAGGGCCGCCTCCCGGTGCGGCGCGCGGCGTGCGCGCCGCACAAGGAGCCGCTGCCGCACTCCGGACAGCGGGCGGTGCCGCGTCCCAGGGCCCTGTGAGCCAGGGCCCCGTGCAGGGGTGACAGGGGGCTACGCGAGCCCCGCCACCAGCTCCGCCACGGACTTGCGGCGCCCGGTGTAGAACGGCACCTCTTCGCGGACGTGCATACGGGCCTCGGAGGCGCGCAGGTGACGCATGAGGTCGACGATGCGGTACAGCTCGTCGGCCTCGAAGGCCAGCAGCCACTCGTAGTCGCCGAGGGAGAAGGAGGCGACGGTGTTGGCGCGCACGTCGGGGTAGCCGCGGGCCATCTTGCCGTGGTCGGCGAGCATGCGGCGGCGGTCCTCGTCGGGCAGGAGGTACCAGTCGTAGGAGCGCACGAAGGGGTAGACCGAGACGTAGTTGCGGGGCGTCTCGTCGGCCAGGAAGGCCGGGATGTGCGACTTGTTGAACTCCGCGGGGCGGTGCAGCGCCATGTTCGACCAGACCGGCTCCAGCGCGCGGCCCAGCTTGGTGCGGCGGAAGAGGTTGTAGGCCTCCTGGAGCTCGTCGGAGGTCTCGGCGTGCCACCAGATCATGACGTCGGCGTCGGCGCGCAGGCCGGAGACGTCGTAGGTGCCGCGGATGGTGATGTCCTTGGCGGCGAGCTGGTCGAAGAGTTCCTGGACCTCGTCGGCGTAGCCGCCGCGGTCCTCCGGAAGCACGTCACGCAGCTTGAAGACCGACCACAGGGTGTAGCGGATGACCTCGTTGAGGTCCTTGGCCTTCTTGCCGGCGTTGGGGGTCTTGGCGGGGGCGTCGTCACTCATGGGGCTATTCTCCTCCGCCGCCGTGCAGGCTCTGCACCGGGTCGCGGGTGAGCTGCTCCACACCCGTGAGGTCCCCGGCCAGCTGGTCGACGGCCGCGTTGGCGCTCGCGACGCACGCGGGGATGCCGACACCGTCGTACGCCGCTCCGCAGACCGCGAGGCCCGGCAGCGCGGCGACGTGGGCGCGGACGCGGGCCACGCGCGCGTGGTGGCCGACGGGGTACTGCGGGAGGCCGTCGTCCCAGCGGGTGACGCGGGAGGCGACGGGCGTGGCGTTCAGCCCGGTGGCCTCGCGCAGGTCGTGGCGGGAGATGGCGACGAGGTCGGCGTCGTCCTTCTCCAGGACCGCCACGTCGCCGTACCGTCCGACGGAGGTGCGCAGGACCAGCAGGTCCGGGCCCTGCCGGTCGATCCAACCCCACTTGCGGCTCGCGAAGGTGGACGCCTTGATGGTGTGCCCGTCGACGGGCGGCACGAGGAAGCCGCTGCCTTCGGGGAGGTCCGTTTCGGCGCGCTTGTACGCCAGGGTGACCAGCGCCATGGAGGCGTACTCGACGGCGTCCAGCTCGGCGGCCGCGGCGGGCGACTCGGCGGCCAGGAGCCGCGCGGCGGCGGGCGCGGGCAGGGCGAGGACGACGGCGTCGGCCTCGTGGACGCCGCTGTCGGTGACCACGCGCCAGCCGTCACCGGTGCGGCGCAGCTCGGTGACCGGGGTGCCGGTGAGAATGCGTGCGCCACGCGCGCGTACCGACGCGGCGACGGCGAGCGGCAGCTGTCCGATGCCGCCGTCGATGCCCATGAAGACGGGCCCCGTCTGCTGGTTCCGCGCGGCGCGCGCCTGGATGTCGCGGACGCCCTCGGTGAGGCAGGTGTGCGTGCGGGCGGCCTCGAAGAGCTGCGGGACGGCCGAGCGCATGGAGATGCGGTACGCGTCGCCCGCGTAGACGCCGCCGAGCAGGGGCTCCACGAGGCGGTCGACGACTTCGCGGCCGAGGCGGGCGGCGACGTACTCCCCCACGGCGACATCGTCACCGACCTCGGTGCGCGGCAGCTCGCGGTCCCGTTCGATGCGGCGCAGGCCCTCTGCGGAGAGGACCCCGGCCAGGGCGGAGGCGTCACCCGGTACGCCCATCACGTGGCCCTTGGGCATGGGGCGCAGGGCGCCGCGGGTCCAGAGCGAGGCGGTGGCGGTGGCGGGCGGCTGGAGCCGGTCGGCGAGGCCCACCTCGCGGGCGAGGGCGACGGCCTCCGGGCGGCGGGCGAGCATGGACTCGGCGCCGAGGTCGACGCCGACCCCGGCGATCTCCCCGGCGCGCAGCTTGCCGCCGAGCCGGTCGGAGGCCTCCAGGACGGTCACGCGGCTCCTCGGGGCGGTGGCCAGGAGTCGGTGTGCGGCGGCGAGGCCGGCGATCCCGCCGCCGATGACGACGGCGTGGCCGCTGCCCGTACGTGTGTCCGTTGCGCGCATGCCTCCACTCTCTCAGACCGCCGAGTCCCGACCGTGACCGCATCGGGACCGCTCGGCAACCACCGTTCGCGCCCCGCCCGGCGTCGTAGGAGCATCACCGGCCACGTCTATCGGGGGTACGCCGATGCACACGTCCAGCAGGTCACGTCACCGCATGTCCAGGGGCCGCGCGGCCCGGGCCCTCTCCGGGGTGCTCCTGGCGGGCGCGCTCGCGCTCACGGGGTGCACCGCGAGCGGCGGCGACAGCGGGGATGACGACAAGGCGGCGGGCGCGGGCCAGCAGGCCGCCGCTCCGGAGGGCGCCA
This sequence comes from Streptomyces huasconensis, assembly GCF_021028635.1. Taxonomy (NCBI): domain Bacteria; kingdom Bacillati; phylum Actinomycetota; class Actinomycetes; order Kitasatosporales; family Streptomycetaceae; genus Streptomyces; species Streptomyces huasconensis. Next base: position 6,559,482 of record NZ_CP086119.1, on the reverse strand, counting down.
AGGACGCCGCCGGCGCGCAGGCCGACACGTCCGGCGGCCGGAAGCGCCCCAAGCTCACCGGCACGCACGTCATCCGCACCGCGACGCTCACCGTCCGCGTCAAGGACGTCCCCAAGGCCCTGGACGAGGCCCGGGCGGCGGCCGAGGACGCGGGCGGCATCGTGGGAAACGAGAGCACGTCGCGCGACGACGAGGGCCGCGAGCGCTCCCGTGTCGTGCTGCGCGTCCCGCAGGACACGTACGAGGACGTCCTGAAGTCCCTCGAAGGAACGGGCCGGTTGCTCGACCGCGAGGCGAAGGCGCGGGACGTCACCGATCAGGTCGTCGACGTCGAGAGCCGCGTCAAGTCCCAGCGGGCGAGCGTGACCCGCGTGCGGGAGCTGATGGACAAGGCGACGAAGCTGAGTGACGTGGTGACCCTGGAAGGAGAGTTGAGCACCCGTCAGGCCGACCTGGAGTCACTGCTCGCGCAGCGGGCCTCGTTGAAGGACCGCACGAGCATGGCGACGATCACCCTGTCCCTCACGGAGAGCGCGCGCGAGACCGCCGACGGGGACGACGACACGACGTTCGGCGACGCGCTCACGGGCGGTTGGGACGCGTTCGTCACGGGCCTGCGCTGGATCGGCATCGCCCTGGCAGCAACCCTCCCGTTCGCGGCAACCGCAGCGCTGCTGCTCCTGCTGTGGCTGCGACGGTCACACCGCAAACAGGGCGACAACGCCCCGTAAGGGACGGGAAACCTGCGCCCCGAAAGGGGCGCGGGGAACTGCGCGCTCAGCCCCCACCGACCCGCAGCCCAGTCCCCGCACCGGCCGACGCGACGCCAACCCCACCGCCGACGTCACCCCCCACGGCGTGACCTAGCGTGTCCACATGAGCAGCACACGAGAGCGACTGGTGGTCATCGGAGGCGACGCGACCGGCATGTCCGCCGCATCGCAGGCACGCAGGCTCAAGGGCCCGGACGAACTGGAGATCGTCGCGTTCGAGCGCGGCGACTTCACCTCGTACTCCGCCTGCGGCATCCCGTACTGGGTGGGCGGCGCCGTCGAGGACCGGGGCGACCTGGTCGCGCGGACGCCCGAGGAGCACCGGGAGCGGGCGATCGACCTGCGGATGCGCACCGAGGCGCGGCGGATCGACGTGGCGGGCCGGCGCGTCCTCGCCCGGGACCTGGAGTCGGGCGAGGAGTACTGGACGGCGTACGACAAGCTCGTCATCGCCACCGGCGCCCGGCCGCTGCGCCCGCCGCTGCCCGGCGTCGACGCGCCCGGCGTGCACGGCGTGCAGACCCTCGGCGACGGGCAGGCCCTGATCGACACCCTGACCCGCACCGAGGGCCGTCGGGCGGTGGTCGTCGGGGCCGGGTACATCGGCGTGGAGATGGCGGAGGCGCTGATCCAGCGCGGCTATGACGTGACGGTCGTCAACCGCGGCAAGGAGCCGATGTCCACGCTCGACCCGGACATGGGCCGCCTGGTGCACGAGGCGATGACCGGGATGGGCATCGAGATGGTGAACGACGCCGAGGTCACCAAGATCCTCACGGGTGAGGACGGCCGGGTCTCGGCGGTGGTGACGGAGGAGGCCGAGTACCCGGCGGACGTCGTGATCCTCGGCGTCGGCGTGCGCCCCGAGACGGAACTGGCGCGCGCGGCGGGGCTGCCGGTGGGCGAGTACGGCGGCCTGCTGACGGACCTCGCGATGCGGGTGCGCGGCCACGAGGACATCTGGGCGGGCGGGGACTGCGTCGAGGTCCTGGACCTGGTGTCGGGGCGGCAGCGGCACATCGCCCTCGGCACGCACGCGAACAAGCACGGGCAGGTCATCGGCTCGAACGTGGGCGGGGGCTACGCGACCTTCCCCGGCGTCGTCGGCACGGCCGTCAGCAAGGTGTGCGACCTGGAGATCGCGCGGACGGGCCTGCGCGAGAAGGACGCGCTGGCGGCCGGGCTGCGGTTCGTGGCGGTGACCATCGAGTCGACCAGCCGGGCCGGTTACTACCCCGGCGCGGCCCTGATGACGGTGAAGATGCTGGCCGAGCGGCGCACGGGCCGGCTGCTCGGCGTGCAGATCGTCGGGCGCGAGGGCGCGGGCAAGCGGGTCGACGTCGCGGCGGTCGCGCTGACGGCGGGGATGACGGTGGAGCAGATGACGGCGCTCGACCTCGGATACGCGCCGCCGTTCTCACCGGTGTGGGACCCGATCCTGGTGGCGGCACGCAAGGCGGTCGCGGCGGTGCGGGCGGACGCGGACTGAGAAACGCCCTGTTTCGCGCCCCCGCCCGCCGTCACGGAACGCGCGCGCCCCGCAGGTCAGTACGGGCTCGCCGCGGAAATGCCGCCCTACGCCGTTCCCGCCCCGCTTGGCTGATTCCACACGTTCGGGCCCCTCTCGTTTCCCGCTCCGTGGGAGCCCGCCCACGGCGGGCGCGGGTGACCGGCGCTGACGCGCGGGGCGGGACGCGGCGCCCCCTCTGAGCGGCCACGGCGTCCTGGAAGCTCCGCTTCCGGGGCGCGTCGCGCTGCCCGCGCGCCCCCTCCGGCACCCCCTGTGGCCGTCCCCTCTCTTTTCCGCCAGCTTTCACAGAATCGGCACAGCCTCCACAGCAAGGCCGCACCATGTGACGCGTCAGAGCGGAACGGACACACGCCGCGACATGTGGCCGCGCCGTTGGGGGTGGGCGTGGGGCGGAGGCATCCCCAGGGCCCGAGCGTGGAGGGGACCACAACCGCATGAGACGCACCGCACGAGCGACGGCTCCCGATGCCGGCGCCGCGATCACCGCCGAACCCGAGGGAGCGTGAGGGCGCCGTGCGCATACTCCTCCTGGGCGCCACCGGTTACCTGGGCCGGCATGTCGAGGAGCGGCTGCGCGCCCTGCCGGGCGTACGGCTGCTGCGCGGCGGCCGCGCGCCCGTGGACGATCACAAGACCGACCTCGCCACCGTCACCACCGACGCGCTCGCCGAGCAGCTCAGCCGGGCCGCTCCGGACGCGGTGGTCAACTGTGCGGGCACGGCCGCCGGCACCACCGCGGACCTCGCCGCGGTCAACTCCCGTGGCCCGGCGGTCCTGTGCGAGGCCCTGCGGGCGGCGGCGCCCGAAGCCCGCCTCGTGCACCTCGGCTCGGCCGCCGAGTACGGCCCGAGGGGCGTCGGCGAGCGCACCGCGGAGGACGCCCCCGCCCGCCCGGTCACCCCTTACGGCGCCACCAAGCTGGCCGGCACCCTCGCCGTCCTGGAGTCCCGGATCGACGCCCTGGTGCTGCGGGTCACCGACCCGGTGGGCCCCGGCGCACCCCCGGCCGCGCCGCCGGGCCGCCTCACCGCCGAGCTGAGCCGGGCCCTCGCGCACACCCCGCACGGCACGCTGCGGGTCGGCGACCTCACCGCGCACCGGGACTTCGTCGACGTACGCGATGTGGCGCGGGCGGTGGCGCTCGCGCTGGCCCTGCCGGGGCGGCTGCCGCGGCTGCTCAACATCGGCAGCGGGCGGGCCGCTCCGGTGCGCGACCTGGCGCACGGCCTGGCGGATGCGGCGGGGTTCACCGGCGCCGTGGAGGAGGCGCCCGCCCCGGCGGGCCGGTCGACGGCGGTGCCCTGGCAGTGCTCGGACGTCACGGCCGCGGAGTGGGAGCTGGGCTGGCGGCCCCGGTTCACCCTGCGGGAGTCGCTGGCCGCGCTCTGGGCCGCGGACGGCGCCCCGCTCCTCGCGCGGTGACGGAGCGACGAAAAGGGTCCCTGTCCGGCCGGACAGGGACCCTTTTCGGACATTCTTCAGACTGCGGTACGCGTGTGGACGTACTCCACGAGCCGGGTCAGCGCCTCGGGGTCCGTGGTCGGCAGGACGCCGTGGCCGAGGTTGAAGATGTGGCCCTCCAAGCCCTTCGCGGCGGCGAGCACCTCGTCCGTCTTCGCCTCGACGGCCTCGCGCGTGGAGAAGAGGACGGCCGGGTCGAGGTTGCCCTGGAGCGCCTTGCCGGGGCCGACGCGGCGCGCCGCCTCGTCCATCGGCACCCGCCAGTCCACGCCGACGACGTCGGCGCCGGCCTCACCCATGGCCCCGAGCAGCTCGCCGGTGCCGACGCCGAAGTGGATGCGGGGCACGCTGTACGAGGCGACCGCGTCGAAGACCTTCGCCGACGCGGGCAGCACCGAGCGCCGGTAGTCGGCGGGCGAGAGCGCGCCCACCCATGAGTCGAACAGCTGCACGGCGCTGGCGCCCGCCTCGATCTGCACCTTCAGGAAGGCGGCGGTGATCTCGGCGAGCCGGTCGAGCAGGTCGGCCCAGAGCTGCGGGTCGCCGTACATGAGCGCCTTGGTGTGCTCGTGGTTGCGGCTCGGGCCGCCCTCCACGAGGTAACTCGCGAGGGTGAAAGGCGCGCCCGCGAAGCCGATGAGCGGGGTGGCGCCCAGCTCGCCCGTGAGCATCCCGATGGCCTCGGAGACGTAGTGGACGTCCTCCGGGGTGAGGTCCCGCAGCTGCGCGAGGTCGGCGCGCGAGCGGATGGGGTTCTCGACGACGGGGCCGATGCCGGGCTTGATGTCGAGGTCGACGCCGATCGCCTTCAGCGGGACGACGATGTCGCTGAAGTAGATCGCCGCGTCCACGTTGTGGCGGCGCACCGGCTGGAGCGTGATCTCGGTGACGAGGTCGGGCCGCATGCAGGACTCCAGCATGGCGGTGCCCTCGCGGACCTTGCGGTACTCGGGCAGTGAGCGCCCCGCCTGCCGCATGAACCAGACCGGCGTGTGCGGCACGGCCTCGCGCCGGCACGCCTTCATGAAGGGGGAGTCGTACGTCGCTGCGTTCTGCCGGCCCGCGGGGCTCTGGCTGCTGTTGGCACTCACGCGGAAAGTCTCGCACGTTGACCGGGGACCCCCTCACGGGTGTCTCTCCCTGCGCGAAGGCGCCGTTCCCCTTAACCTTCCCCGCATGGCTGCGGCTCAGGGACAACGGTCGGACGGCGCTGGAGAGATGGACGGTTCGGAGGGGAAGGTGGCGGATTCGGCTCCGCCGCCCTTCCGCGCGGCGGTCGAGGCGCTGCGGGGGGCACGGCTGCGGCCGGAGATCGAGATCGACCCGACGCCGCCGCCGAAGCGGCTCGCGCCGTACGCGTACGCGCTGGAGGCGGCGGTCGTGGACGGCGAGGAGGACCTCGCGGACGGACGGCTCGTGCTGCTCCACGATCCGGCGGGGCACGACGCCTGGCAGGGCACCTTCCGGCTCGTGACGCTGGTGCGGGCGGAGCTGGAGCCGGAGATGGCGGCGGACCCGCTGCTCCCGGAGGTGTGCTGGTCGTGGCTGACCGGCGCGCTGCGCTCGCGCGGGCTCTCCGTGAGCGAGGCGAGCGGCACGGTGACGCGCGCCGGCTCGCACTACTTCGGGGGGCTCGCGGAACGGCCGCCCGCCTCCCAGATCGAGATCCGGGCGTCGTGGACCCCGCGGGAGGGGGGCGGCGGGGTGCCGGACACCGGGGCGCACCTCGCCGCGTGGTGCGAGCTGCTCTGCCAGATCGCCGGACTGCCCCCGCTCGCCCCCGGGGACGGCTCCGTCGTCTCCCTCCCGCAGCGGCGCGGGCCCCTCGCTCCCTGACGCGGAACCGGTCTCGTCGGCCCCGTGGCACACCGCCACGGGGCCGATGTGCGTGGGGCCGATGTGGGTGGGGCCCGGATGGCTCGGATCGGGTCGCCCGGACGGCGGCTTGTTCGGGCCGATTTCCGGATGATCGAGCGCATGTCCGAATTACCCCGATTGGTACTCACCAAATCGTGATCATTCCCTAAAGGCGGGCGGGTTTGCTGCCGAAGAGGTTTGTGACCTTGAAAAGCACGGTTCGTCCCGGCTTCATCCCCGAGCCGGTCCCGTCCCGCCCCCACCAGGAGGCCTGGTGTCCGTTCTCCTCGAGCAGCCCGCAAGCCTGGTCGCCTACCGCCCGAACAAGCCGACCGCCATGGTCGTCGTGGCCGACCCCCGCGTCCGTTCCACCGTCACCCGCCACCTGTGGGCTCTCGGTGTACGCGACGTCATCGAGGCCTCGTCCATCGCTGAGGCTCGTCCCCGCATCGGCAACCCCCGTGACATCTGCGTCGCAGACGTCCACCTCCCCGACGGCTCCGGCCTGACGCTCCTGTCCGAGACCCGTGCCGCGGGCTGGCCCAACGGCCTCGCCCTCTCCGCCGCCGACGACATCGGTGCCGTGCGCAACGCCCTCGCGGGCGGCGTCAAGGGCTACGTCGTCACCGGCACACGTACGAACGTCGGACTCCCCACCCGCCCCGGCGCCGCTCCGATCGGTTCGGCCGCCGCCCGAATGCACCGCCGCCCGCCGGGTGCCCCGAGCCACCCCGGCGGATACCGCGAGCTGTCCGGCCGTGAGGTCGAGGTGCTCCGGCTCGTCGCCGAAGGCCAGTCCAACAAGGCCATCGGTGTCTCCATGGGCCTGTCCGCCCTGACCGTGAAGAGCCACCTCGCCCGCATCGCGCGCAAGCTCGGCACGGGCGACCGGGCCGGGATGGTGGCGGTCGCGCTGCGCACCGGCATCATCCACTGACTGATTTACCACCCTCCCCCGCCCGTCGACGGAACGTTCCGTCGACGGGCGCCGCGTATACACAGATACCCTTGACAGGTGACCGACGCCCAAGAGACCGCAGCAGACAGCTCACTGCGCACCACCGGGGGCGCCCCTCCGGACGACGGCCTCGCTTCCGAAGGGCTGCCGACGCCCCTGCTGGAGCCCCGTGACGGCATCCCGCCGGTGATCGCCGACGAGGAGTCCCTCGCCGCGATGATCGCCGAGTACGCCCGTGGCACCGGCCCCGTGGCCGTGGACGCCGAACGCGCGTCGGGCTACCGCTACGGCCAGCGCGCCTACCTCGTGCAGCTCCGCCGCGAGGGCGCGGGCTCCGCGCTCATCGACCCCGTCGCCTGCCCCGACCTCTCGGGCCTCGGCGCGGCCATCGGCGACGCCGAGTGGGTGCTGCACGCCGCCACCCAGGACCTGCCGTGCCTGCGCGAGATAGGCATGGTCCCCTCGCAGATCTTCGACACGGAACTGGCGGGGCGGCTCGCCGGGTTCCCGCGCGTGGGGCTCGGCGCGATGGTCGAGGGCGTACTCGGCTTCGTACTGGAGAAGGGGCACTCCGCCGTCGACTGGTCGACCCGGCCGCTGCCCGAGCCCTGGCTGCGGTACGCCGCGCTCGACGTCGAGCTGCTCGTCGACCTGCGCGACGCCCTGGAGAAGGAGCTGGACCGGCAGGGCAAGCTGGAGTGGGCCCGCGAGGAGTTCGACGCCATCGCCTCCGCGCCGCCCGCGCCGCCCCGCAAGGACCCCTGGCGCCGGACCTCCGGCATGCACAAAGTGCGCCGGCGCCGGCAGATGGCGGTCGTACGGGAGCTGTGGACCGCGCGGGACCGCATCGCGCAGCGGCGCGACGTCTCGCCGGGCAAGGTGCTCAGCGACGGCGCGATCGTCGAGGCGGCGCTCGCCCTGCCGCCCAACGTGCACGCGCTCGCCGGGCTGCCCGGCTTCGGACACCGCATGGGCCGACGTCAGCTGGAGCAGTGGCAGGCCGCGGTGGACCGCGCCAAGGCACTGCCGGACGCGGAGCTGCCGCAGCCGGGGCAGACGGTGAGCGGGCCGCCGCCGCCGCGGTCCTGGGCGGACCGGGACCCGGCCGCCGCGGCGCGGCTCTCCGCCGCGCGGGCCGCGGTCTCCGCGCTCGCCGAGCGGCTGAACATGCCGCAGGAGAACCTGATCACTCCGGACACGGTCCGGCGCGTCTGCTGGGAGCCGCCGGCCCAGGTGGACACGGACTCCGTGGCGTCGGCGCTGGCCGGGTACGGCGCGCGGCGGTGGCAGATCGAGCAGGTCACGCCGGCGTTGGTCGCTGCGCTGGCTTGACGGCGGGGTTTCCTGGCCGCCGCAGCTTTCCCACCCACCCACCCGTTACCCCGCGTCGAGAGGTGGAGGGGGCAGGGGGGGTGACGCGGCGACCACCGCTGGTCCCGGGCGGGCTGGCGGCGTCCGCCCTGCGGGCGAGGCGGGCGGGTGGCGCGGGTGCCCGGCGCCTTCGTACGGCCCGGCTCCCACCGGCACCTGCTGACGCCGAGCGCGGGGTGCATGGGTGGGCGCCGCGCCTCCCGACGCCCTACGGCACCCGCTGACCCCGAGTAGCACGCATGGGCGGGGGCCGCGCAACCCGGCCCCGGCGGCACCCGCTAACCCCGAGTACCCGCGCATGGTCGGCCACCGCGCCACCCGGCCCCCTACGGCACCCGCAAACCCCGAGTACCACGCGCATGGGCGGGCGCCGCGCCACCCGACTCCCCACGGCACCCGCTGACGCCGAGTAACGGGCGGGTGGGTGGGGCAGGCATCCGCCGCGCAGCGGCGGGACAGGGCACCGCTCACCGCCCCGCGGAACAAGTGTGACCTTCGCCTCCCGCGGGCCTCCCTTGGCCACCTAGTTACCGACAAGTAGCATGGGCCCAGGAAGCGCGCCGCAGGCGTGGCGCAACCGCACCCTGGAGGAGAGCCATCGTGCCTCGTACCGTCAGGGACGTCGTCTTCGTGGACGGCGTCCGCACCCCGTTCGGCAAGGCGGGTCCGAAGGGCATCTACCACGAGACCCGTGCCGATGACCTCGTCGTGAAGGCCATCCGGGAGCTGCTGCGCCGCAACCCGGACCTCGACCCCGCCAAGATCGATGAGGTCGCCATCGCGGCGACCACGCAGATCGGCGACCAGGGTCTGACGATCGGCCGCACCGCCGGCATCCTCGCCGGGCTCCCGCAGTCCGTGCCCGGCTACTCCATCGACCGCATGTGCGCCGGCGCGCTCACCGCCGTGACCTCGGTCGCGGGCAGCGTCGCCTTCGGCGCGTACGACATCGCCGTGGCCGGTGGCGTCGAGCACATGGGCCGCCACCCCATGGGCGAGGGCGTCGACCCCAACCCCCGCTTCGTCAGCGAGAAGCTGGTCGACGAGTCCGCGCTGTTCATGGGCATGACCGCCGAGAACCTGCACGACCGCTACCCGAGCATCACCAAGCTGCGCGCCGACGAGTACGCGGTGCGTTCGCAGGAGAAGGCCGCCAAGGCGTACGCCGACGGCAAGATCCAGGCGGACCTCGTGCCGATCTCCGTACGCCGTACCAACGCCGAGGCCGGTGAGACCGGTTGGGGCCTGGCCACCGCCGACGAGCCGATGCGCCCGGGCACGACGCTCGAGAACCTCGCGAACCTGAAGACGCCGTTCCGTACGCACGGCCGCGTCACGGCCGGCAACGCCGCGGGTCTCAACGACGGCGCCACCGCCTCGCTGATCGCCTCCGAGGAGTTCGCCCGGGAGAACAACCTCCCGGTCAAGATGCGCCTCGTCTCGTACGCCTTCGCGGGCGTCGAGCCGGAGGTCATGGGCTACGGCCCGATCCCGGCCACGGAGAAGGCGCTCGCCAAGGCGGGCCTGTCCATCTCCGACATCGGTCTCTTCGAGATCAACGAGGCCTTCGCCGTGCAGGTGCTCGCCTTCCTGGAGCACTACGGCATCGCCGACGACGACGCGCGCGTCAACCAGTACGGCGGCGCCATCGCGTTCGGCCACCCGCTCGCCTCCTCCGGCGTACGCCTGATGACGCAGCTGGCGCGGCAGTTCGAGGAGCAGCCCGAGGTGCGTTACGGCCTCACGACCATGTGCGTCGGCTTCGGCATGGGCGCGACGGTCATCTGGGAGAACCCGAACCACAAGGACGCCGGAGGCGACAAGTGAGCACCACGACCACCGAGCTTCTGAAGGGTGCGGCCGAGCTGTTCCCGGACGAGGTCGTCACGCAGGCGCACGTACGCCACCTCGACCTCCCCCAGGGTGCCGGGCGCTTCGCGCTCATCACGCTGGACAACGGCTTCGACCACACCAAGCCGACCACCTTCGGCCCCGCGTCGCTGGCGAACCTCAACGCCGCGATCGACCAGGTCGAGAAGGAGGCGTCCGAGGGCTCGATCGTCGGCGTCGGCATCACCGGCAAGCCGTTCATCTTCGCCGTCGGCGCCGACCTCAAGGGTGTGGAGCTGCTCAAGCACCACGAGGACGCGCTGGCCATCGGCAAGGGCGGCCACGAGGTCTTCAAGCGCCTCTCGGGCCTCGCCGTGCCGACCTTCGCGTACTACAACGGCGCCGCGATGGGCGGTGGCGTCGAGGTCGGTCTGCACTGCTCCTACCGCACCGTCTCCAAGGCGCTGCCCGCCTTCTCGCTGCCCGAGGTCTTCCTCGGCCTGGTGCCCGGCTGGGGCGGCTGCGCGCTGCTGCCGAACCTCATCGGCGCGGACCGCGCGGTCACGGTCATCATCGAGAACTCGCTCAACCAGAACCGGCAGCTCAAGGGCAAGCAGGTCTTCGAACTCGGCATCGCCGACGCGATGTTCGAGGGCGCCGACTTCCTGGAGCAGTCGCTGATCTGGACGGCCTCCGTCCTCAACGGCTCGGTCGAGGTCGTCCGGCCCGAGATCGACCGCGGCGAGGGCTGGGACGCCGCCGTCGCGCGTGGCCGTGCCATCGCGGACTCCAAGGTGCACGGCGCCGCTCCGGCCGCCTACCGCGCCCTGGAGATCATCGCCGCCGCCAAGGACGGCGACCTCCAGCAGGGCTTCGACGCGGAGGACACCGCTCTCGCCGACCTGATCATGGGCGGTGAACTGCGCGCGGGCATCTACTCGTTCAACCTCGTGCAGAAGCGCGCCAAGCGCCCGGCCGGCGCCCCGGACAAGAACCTGGCGCGTCCGGTCACCAAGGTCGGCGTCGTCGGCGCCGGTCTGATGGCCTCGCAGCTGGCGCTGCTCTTCCTGCGCCGTCTTGAGGTGCCGGTCGTCCTGACCGACATCGACCAGGAGCGCGTCGACAAGGGTGTGGGCTACGTCCAGGCCGAGATCGACAAGCTGCTCGGCAAGGGCCGCATCAACCAGGACAAGGCGAACCGCCTCAAGGCGCTCGTCTCCGGTGTCCTGGACAAGGCCGAGGGCTTCTCCGACGCCGACTTCATCATCGAGGCCGTCTTCGAGGAGATCGGCGTCAAGCAGCAGGTGTTCGCCGAGGTCGAGGCGGTCGCCCCGGCGCACGCGATCCTCGCCACGAACACCTCGTCGCTGTCGGTCACCGAGATGGCGTCGAAGCTGAAGCACCCCGAGCGGGTCGTCGGCTTCCACTTCTTCAACCCGGTCGCGATCCTGCCGCTCCTGGAGATCGTGCGCGGCGAGAAGACGGACGACGCGTCGCTGGCCACGGCCTTCGGTGTCGCCAAGAAGCTGAAGAAGACCGCGGTGCTGGTGAAGGACGCCCCGGCGTTCGTCGTGAACCGCATCCTGACCCGCTTCATGGGCGAGATCCAGAACGTCATCGACGAGGGCACCCCGGTCGCCGTCGCCGAGAAGGCCGTCGAGCCGCTCGGTCTGCCGATGTCGCCGCTGGTCCTCCTTGAGCTGGTCGGCCCGGCCATCGGTCTGCACGTCTCCGAGACGCTCAACCGTGCCTTCCCGGAGCGCTTCACGGTCTCCCCGAACCTCGCGGCCGTCGTCAAGGCCGGCAAGCGCGGGTTCTACGTGTACGACTCCGGGAAGCCGGAGCTGGACCCCGAGGTCGCCGCTCTGCTCAAGCAGGGCGACGAGGTCCTGACCGAGGAGCAGGTGCGCGACCGCGTGCTCGACGCGGTGGCGCAGGAGATCGGGCTCATGCTCGACGAGGGCGTCGTCGCCGAGGCCCAGGACATCGACCTGTGCCTGATCACCGGCGCGGGCTGGCCCTTCCACCTGGGCGGCATCACGCCGTACCTGGACCGTGAGGGTGTCAGCGAGCGCGTGAACGGCAAGCGGTTCCTGGCGCAGGGCGTCGCGAGCGTCCCCGCGTAACACACAGAGCAGGTCGGTGGGCCGTACGGGCGTTGTCCCGTACGGCCCTTCGGCCTTCTCAGCGCCGCTCGCCCTGGGACGCGAGGTGTTCGAGGATGCTGCCGGGCTTCGCGTCGCGCTTGTACGTCAGCTTGTGCACGAAGGAGTGGGAGAGCAGGGCTTCCAGGCGCTCGGGGCTGTACGGCTCCTGCATCGCCTTCTGCAGCTCGTGCGGCGGATGGGAGCTCAGGTCGATCGTGGCGTCCCAGATCGAGGCGAAGCGCTGGTCCAGGTAGTACATGGACTCGAACATGTGGTGCGCCATGTAGTAGTGCACCGCGATGTCCCGGCGCCGCCAGTACTCGCACAGCCCCTGGTACATCATGCCGGTGACATAGTTGCCCGGCTGCGCCGCGAGGAACCAGTTCGAGGTCAGCGCGTCGTGGTAGCGGAACGCGAAGAAGCCCGAACGGACCAGTACGTCGAAGCGGTCCAGGACCGAGTCCGTCACCAGGCAGGTGGCGTCGAGCCAGATCCCGCCGTAGCGGTGCAGGAGCGCGAAACGCGCGATGTCGGAGAAGTGGGTGCGGTCGCTCTCCGCGTGCAGGCGGATGCCGATGGGGATGTCGACCAGCTGGTGCAGGCGCTCCTTGTCGAGCTCGACGACGTCGGCCCCGTGCAGCCGCTCCAGGCGCTCCCGGTTGGCGCGGACGATCGGGGGCGCGTCGTCGAAGCCCTGCTCCCAGTAGACGAAGATCTTGGGGTCGCTGGTCTGCTCGACCGGCTCGTGGGGGACGCGCTGCCGGATCGCGTCGAGGTGCTCCATCAGGAACCGGGCCATGATCCTGCGGTAGGAGAAGCGCTGCGGCTCCGAGGCGATCAGCTGCAGGTCGACCGGCAGGCCCTGCGGGTCCATGCGGACCGCCTGCTCGTAGGTCCAGGCGGCCTGGGCGAGCTCGCGGTGCTTCTCCAGGGTCTCGCCGACCGCGTAGAGCTTACGGACGTCCAGTGGGGCGTGGCTGTTCATGTGGGGGTTCAACTCTCGGTACGTGGGGGTGCGTGGGGCGGCGATGGTCAAGCTGCGTACGCCAGTTCCACCATCCGGTCGATCACGCGGTCCGCGGCGCTGCCGTCGTCCAGGTCGCAGAAGAGCGAGCGGAAGCGCGTGTAGCGGGGCCAGTACTGCCGGGCCGTGCCGTCGACGTTCCGCACGGCGCGCAGGAGTTCGTCGGGGGTCGACACGATCGGGCCCGGGGCCGCCGCCTCGAAGTCGAAGTAGAAGCCGCGGAGTTTCTCGCGGTACTTCTCCATGTCGTACGTGAAGAAGAACATCGGGCGGCCGGTGATGGCGAAGTCGAACATCAGCGACGAGTAGTCCGTGATGAGCATGTCCGAGATGACGAACAGGTCGGCGATGTCCGGGTACTTGGAGACGTCGAAGACGAAGCCGTCGCCCGCGCCCGGCACGTCGTCGACGACGTTGGGGTGCTTGCGGACCAGCAGGACGTGGTCGTGGCCCAGGGTGGCGCGGGCCCGCTCCAGGTCGATCCTGAGGTCCAGCTTGTAGCGGCCGGGGCTGTAGAACTGGTCGTCGCGCCAGGTGGGCGCGTAGAGCACGACGCGTTTGCCCGGCGGCAGGCCCAGCTTGCGGCGGACCTCGTGGGCGACCTGCGGGGCGCGCTCGCAGAACAGGATGTCGTTGCGCGGGTAGCCGGTCTCGAGGACCTCGCCCTCGTACTGGAAGGCGCGGCGCAGGATCGGCGTGCTGAAGGTGTTCGGCGAGACGAGGAAGCTCCAGTTGGGGACCTCGGTCGCCATCTTCTCCAGGTAGCGCTTGTCGGAGAACTGCACGTTCTCGATGTCGTGGCCGATCCGCTTGAGCGGGGTGCCGTGCCAGGTCTGCACGATGACCTGGCCGTCCCTGCGCTCCACCCACTCGGGCAGGTGGGTGTTGGAGACGATGTAGCGGCTGCGGGCGAGGGCCTCGTACCACTCGCGGGTCCACATCGTCACCGGGCGTGCGGTGGGCGGGACCTCAACCTGGTCGTCGCGGACCACCCAGAGGTGGTCCAGGCGCCCGTCGTCGCCCTGGCGGCGCAGCAGCGCCTCGTGGACGGCGCGCGGATTGCCGGAGAACTGGCGGCCGGTGAAGCTGTTGTAGAGCACGGCGTCGCGCAGCGGCTTGCGGCGCGCGGCCGGGTAGAAGTCCCCCTGGAGCCCGCGCTGGTGGTACGTGCTGCGCTCGTCCTGGGCGACCCGGGAGGGGGCGACGAGGATCAGCTGGTTGAAGCGGGCCGTCTCCGCGGTGTATCCGCTGTCGCCGTACGCGAGCGGCAGCCGGGCGTGCACGGGGCGGTCCACGCGTACCGCGCAGTCGTCGCCCGCGCCCTCGCCCGCGCGGAAGAGGACGTCCCAGGCGCCGGGGCGCAGCGGCACGGTGCCGGCCAGCGAAGTGATCGCCGCCGGGGTGATGTCGACGCGGAAGCGGTCCTCCTCGACCGTGACGGGGAAGGTCCACTCCTCCTTCTGGCCGCGGTGGTGCAGCACGATGCGGCCGCCGCGGCGCAGCCGTCCGGGGAGGGTGCCCTCGATGCGCAGCCGGCCGTCGGCGTCCCAGCACACATGGCGGGCGACGGGGAACACGGCCGTCTCGTAGAGCACGAGGTCGCCGTGGGTGTTCTGGTGGACGACGAGATGGCGGTCGTCGGAGGTGAGGCCCGGCCAGTCGGGGTCGGGGGCCAGGTGGTGGCCCTCGGCGAGTCGGGGGTCGACCATCATGCGGCGGCGCTTGCCCCGCACGATCAGCTCGGTGCGCCAGCCGTTGCTGGCGGGGGTGTTGAGCATCCGCTGGAAACCGTGGCGGCCGGGGACGCCGAATTCCCTGAGATCGCGCGCGGGGATGCGGGCCCAGCGGGCGCCGGGTCCCTCACCCCCGCCGATCTTGGTGAGGGGGTACTCGCGGTACGTGCCGAGGGCGAGGTGCTGGATGCGCAGGGAGCAGCGGGCGCCGGTGCGCTCGCGCAGGTCGACGCGGAGTTCCAGGTGGTCGCCGCGGAGCCGGTGGCCCGTGACGAGGGCGCGGACGGGTTCGACGCGCAGCACCAGGCCGCCGCGGAACTGGGGTATGAGGCGGGTCTTGTCGTCGGGGCAGTAGTACGGCGGGTGGGTGCCGGTGCCGCGGGTGCCCTTGGTCAGCTTGGCCAGGCGGAACGTGCCGCCGCTGAGTACGCCGATGCGCAGGCCCCAGGTGCCGCGGCGCAGGGTGCCGCGGTGGCGCAGGCGGTCGGGGTCGATCTCGAACTCGAAGCCGGCCCAGTCGTAGCAGTGGTGGGCCTGCCGGGAGCGGACGGTGGCCTCGGGCTCGTGGAAGGTGCGGACCTTCACCGGCAGGATGCGCCGGGTGCCGGCCTCGCGCAGGGCGGCCACCTTCAGCGCGCCGAGGCGGGAGGCGGCGTCCACGTGCCGGATATAGGCGTAGCCCCGCACGCGCAGCCTGCCGTCCAGCCAGCGGGTGTCGGTGACCACGGCGTGGGCGGACAGCGCCTCGTCGCAGCGCAGCACGGACTTGGGCACGCGCCGCCCGGAGAGCTCGGGGGTGTAGTCGAGGCGGGCCCCGCGCAGGCGGCGGCGGATGGCGGGCTTCTCGCCGCTCCGCTCCTTGGCGAGCAGGGCGAGGAGTTCGTCGAGGTCGCCGGTGCGCACCAGGTGCCATTTGAGCCGCAGTTCGGCGGGGAGCGCGGTGAGGACGGCCTCGTCGACCCGGTCGAGGTAGTCCTTGGTGAGGTCGCGGAAGCGGGTGCGGAACTCGTCGTCCGCGTCCAGGAGAACCTTCATGAAGGGCGGGAAATCCGACTTCAGGGTCCGCAGGTCGTACTCGTGTTTGTTGCGGCGGCCCTGCTCCCCGGGCTGGAGCGCGAGCATCCGGCTCACTCCGTCGCAGGCCGCGACGCGGTCGACGAGGCCCTTGACCTCGGTGCGGCGCTGGGTGATGGAGGGGGCCGCGGAGCCTTCGCGCTGGCGCCAGTAGTAGACGGGGCGCTCGATGACGTCGACGGCCTCGGCGAGGTGGTGGGCCGGGAGGGTCACCGGGGTGTCCTCGTACAGCACGCCCACGGGGTAGGCGAACCGGTGCCGGTCCCAGAAGGCGCGGCGGAACACCTTGTTCCAGGCGGTGCGGTCGAAGATGAGGTCGGGCGTCTCGGTGATGTGCGTGCGGACGCGGCGCTTGGCGAGCGGGCGGTGCAGCGGGGACTGGCGGGTGCCGGTGCTGTTCAGGAGGTGGACGTTGCCCGCGACGAAGTCGGAGCCGCTCTCCTCCAGTGAGCGGATCATGACGCTGTACGCGTAGTCGGGCAGGACGTCGTCGCTGTCGACGAACGTGATGAATTCCGCGTCGGGGTGTGCGTGCCGGGTGCCGGTGTTCCGGGCGTGGCCGAGGCCGCCGTTCTTCTGCTGGACGAGTCGGAAACGCCGGTCGCGCAGGGCGAATTCACGGGCGATGTCGGCGCAGCCGTCCGGCGATTCATCGTCGACCATGACGACCTCGAAGTCGCGGAACGTCTGTTCCGCGAGCGACTGGAGGCACTCGTACAGATACTGTTCCACGCCGTAGAACGGCACGATGATGCTGAGTCTCGGCGGTCTCGTCGGCATATCAGATTCCCTTTTCCAGTCCGCTGCCGGCGGGTGCGGAGATACTCCGGTCACGCATTCTGCGGTGGCGCCCCTTGACGGGAACTCCGGTGAGCCGCGCGGCCGCGGGGTGCTCGTCGAATTTCTCCATGACGCGGCTGAAGTCCCGCGTGGAGAGCCAGAACTTGTACATGATGGCCAGCTCGAAGGCGGCGAGCAGAAGGCCCGCGACGAGGGTGACCGGCAGGATCTGCCCGATGAGCGGCGCGACGATGAAGACGGCCATCTGGAATTCGATGCCGCTGACCAGATGCGGGCGGATGCGGTGCTCGACGAGGGCTCTGCGCACCCGGGCGTACCAGGGGAAGCGCCCGCGGAACCGGGCGTGCAGGTCGATGACGGGGACCTCGCTCGGCCGCCGCTGTTCGTCGGGGTCCAGGTCCGGGTCCTCGCGCAACAGGTCCTCCAGGAAGACCACCGGGGTCACAGCCTGGCCGGTGGCGGCGGCAGCTTGGCGCTCGGCGGCGAGGGTCTCGATGCTGCGCCGCATCGACATGCGCATCTTGTAGATCTGCAGCGCGTCGACGTAGCGGAGCATGTCGAGGAAGACGACGGCGAGCGCCGCACCGAGGTACCACGCGTTTCCGGTGCGCAGGTACTGGCCGCCCATCAGCGCGACGGCGCAGCACAGCACGCGGACACGGTCGAAGACGTAGTCGAGCCAGCCGCCGAATACGGTGCCGTTGCCCTTGAGCCGGGCGAGCTTTCCGTCGACGCAGTCGAGGATGAAACTGACGTGGTAGAGCAGGGCTCCGATGGCGAGGGGTGTGCGGTCGCCGCGTACGAAGAATCCGGCCGCTGCGAGTCCGAGCAAGAGCGCGGACCAGGTCACGCCGTTCGGTGTGACGCGTTTGAAGCGGGCGAGTACGCAGAGCAGACGAGTGGCCACGGGGTCCACCAGAAGGACCGTCCACCACGCGTCGCGCTTCTTGCACGTCTGCCGTTGGACAGCCTTCAGCGAAAGCCTTCCCATATCTCCTCAGTCAGTAGCCGGACGCCCCATCTAATCAGCGCCGCCGGAGCGCCAGTTGCGCGCATTGGTCCCGGACTTTCGGGACTTCCGGCCCGGCGGAAGGGACTTTTTGTTTGAACAATGCCCTGGCCCGGACCGTCAAATGAGAAGGGCGTCGCGCGGCGCACTCCGGAAAGGATGATCATGGCAAGACATTCCCGCGGTCACCGGCGCGGGTCGAAGCCGGGACGCAGGTTCCGCAGCGTCGTGTGCTGGACCCTCGCCGCACTGCTCGTCGTCGGCGGCGGTCTGGGCTACTGGGCGTACCGGCATCTGATGGGCAATCTCAGCACCATCGACATCAGTGCCGCCCTCGGTGGCGACCGGCCCGCCGACCGGGACGACGGCACCCAGGACATCCTCGTCCTCGGCTCCGACTCGCGGTCCGGCGCCAACTCGGGCCTGGCGGGCGGCGACACGGGCGGCACGGCCCGCTCCGACACGGCGATGGTGGTGCATCTGCCCGCGGGCGGGGCGAAGGCGACCGCGGTGAGCATTCCGCGGGACACGCTCGTGACGCGGCCGCGGTGCACCACGTCCGGCGGCAAGGAGCTGCCGGAGGCGGGGCGCGTGATGTTCAACTCCGTGTACACCAGCGGCGGTCCGGCCTGTGTCGTGAAGACGGTCGAGGCCATGACCGGCATCCGCATGGACCACTACGTCGAGATCGACTTCGCCGGTCTCAAGAAGCTGGTGGACGCGCTCGGTGGGGTGACGGTCACCACGGACAGGGCGATCGACGACAGGGACAGCGGTCTGCAGCTGGCGGCGGGCACGCACCGGCTCGACGGCACGCAAGCGCTGGCGTTCGTCCGCACCCGGCACGGCGTCGGGGACGGCAGCGACCTCGGACGCATCGGGCTCCAGCAGAAGTTCCTGCTGGCGGCGCTCGCGGAGATCAAGCACCAGGAGACCCTGAGTAACCCCGCCAAGCTGTACAAGACCGCCAACGCCGCGACCGAGGCGCTGACCACCGATTCCGGGCTCGGCTCCCTCACCGACCTGGCGGACTTCGCCAAGAGCCTGAACCGGCTCGGCCCGGGCGGCATGGACACGGTCATGCTGCCGGTGGAGTACGACAAACTGGACCCGAACCGAGTGGTCACGGCACACCCGCAGGCCGATGAACTCTGGCGAGCCCTCAAGGCGGACCAGCCTGTCCCCGCGGCGGCGAAGAAGTCCCCGGCACGGGGCGGCGGGGGCGCGTAGGGCTGCGCCGCTCGCCCGGAGGTGGCCGCCGAGGCCCGGCCACCGAGCCGTGGGATGGCCGTGATCCCCGGCCGGGCGACCGGGGGCGGCCGGTGGCCGGGGGCGCGTGAACTCCCGCTGCCCTGACCAGGGCTGGCCGCCGGGGAATCCACCGAACCGGCCCAGGGAAGCCGCAATGCTGAGCCGCCCGGCCAGGGCGCCGCCTCACACTCTCGCCCACGCCTCCAGTGCCAGACCCGGCTCCGCCTTCTGGCGGGTCAGGCGCAGCGTGCCGTCCAGGCCGATCGCCGCCATGACCACCCGGCCGCGCGCGTCCAGCGCCAACGCCGGGGCGCCCAGGCAGGGTTCGCCGGTCTCGGCCCACCACAGGCCCGCTTCCTCGTCCTCGGTGGGGAACGCGGCCAGCTCGGGGCGGCCGGCGGCCGTGCGGTGCGCGAGGACCGTGCAGTCGTGGCCGTCTATGGTCGTGCGCAGCGCCGCGACCGGCCCGGCCCCCGGGGCCCCGCCGAGGGGGATCACGGGGCCGCCGAGGGCGGGACGGCGGGCGAGGATGCCGCTGCCGAGCGCGTCGGCCGCGTAGTACGTGAGGCGGTCGGGGGCGGTCTCCAGGGCGGTGCCGGAGCCGGGGACGGGGGCGAGCGGGATGTCGTCCGCGCGTACGAGTTCGCCGCCCTGCTTCTCCTGGGCCCAGCGCAGGGTCGCCTTGGCGCCGGGCGCGAGGACTTCGATGCGACCGGCGGCCGTGGCGAGGGCGGTGATGCCGTCCAGGGCCTCGCGGACCTTGAAGTCCTTCCAGCCCTCCCACTTGCCGCCCTTGCCCTCACGGCGCATCCGTACGCTGTTCACGGCGTCCCGCACGAAGACGTGCACCGTGCCCGCGGCGTCCACGGCGGCGGCGGGCGCGCCGAGGTGCGGCGCGCGCTCCACGAGCTTGGTGTGCGGGTTGCCGAGCGAACGCCAGTCCATGAGCGGGCGCCCCGTCTGGTACTGGATGGAGTGCACGAGGTCGACGACGGCCTTGCCGTCGGCATCGCGCCGCTCGCGGCGGCCGATGAAGTGGACGTATCCGTCGACGCCCTGCGCCAGCGTGAGGTAGGTCAGGTCGGGCGCCTCGAAGAAGTCGGGGCCCGTCCAGTCGGAGCCGCCGGGCCGCGCCTCCGTCCAGCGCAGCAGGCCGCCGTCGGCACGGGCGTACGCGGTGAGCCGGCCGTCCTTGCCGCGCAGCAGCCAGCGGGCGGTGTCCGGGGCACCGGTGCTGAGGGTCCTCGTCCTCGACGGCATGACTCGGCGGCAGCCCTTTCACGTTCACGTGCGCACAGTGTTCTGCCGATTAGTTTACGTTTGCCGTATGAGAACTCTTGTCGTCGTCGACGCCGCGAACGTCGTGGGGTCCGTGCCCGACGGCTGGTGGCACGACCGCCGCGGGGCCGCCGAGCGGCTGCGGGACCGGCTCGTCGCGTACGCCGATGAGGGCATCGCCGGGCATCCGGGCCCGCTGGACATCGTCCTGGTCGTCGAAGGGGCGGCGCGCGGTGTCGCGTCCGTGCCCGGTGTACGCGTCGACAGCGCGCCCGGCAGCGGCGACGACCGCATCGTGGAGGTGGCCGCCGAGGCGGCGGACCGCCCGTGCGTGGTGGTCACGGCCGACCGGGAACTGCGCCGCAGGGTCGCGGAGTCGGGGGCGCAGTGCGTGGGGCCGCGGGCGGTGCGTCCGTAGCGGGGTGGGCCTCACCGCGTCTCCCCGCCCACCCGCGCGTACACCACCGCCCCCTCCACCCACAGCACCGGCTCGTATCCCGCCGCCAAGGCCCTCCGCAGGGACGGCACCCTGGTGGGGGCGTACGGCTTGCCGCGGGAGTCGTCGATCACCAGGGTCGGCGGGCGGCGCCGCCACTCCTCGCGGAACGTCGGCCAGGCGCCGTCGATCGCGTACTTCTCCCCCACTTGCGGGCCGTTGCGGCCGCCGCTGTAGTTGGTCAGCAGGCCCGCCGTGAGGAAGCGGCTCGCGGGCGGGCGGTCGGCCAGCCAGTACGTCTCCGGGTGTATCCCCCAGAACAGCACCCTCGTGTCGGGCGCGGTGTGCGCCCTGACCGTCTCCGCGAGGCGCGTGGCGTGCGCCAGTTCGGGGCGCGGCGCGGTCAGGCCCCAGGCCAGGAACACCGCGCACGCGCATCCCGACGTGACGAGCGCCCTGACCGTCCGCTCGCGCGGCAGGATCTGGAGCGCCGCCGTGCCCAACAGCGCGAGGGGCGGCATGAGTTGGAGGTAGTAGTGGCCGAAGAAGTGGAAGCCGAGCAGCACGGCGGCCACCGATGAGGCGAGCCAGAGCCACAGCTCCCCCGCCCCGGTGCGGGCGATGCGCAGAACGCGTACGACCGGCGGGGCGAGGCCCGCGCAGGCCGCGGCGAGGATCGCGGCGTTCACCAACCCCCGCCCCAGGACGTGGAGTTCGGAACCGGTGAAGGAGGCGTAGGCGCCCGACCCCGTCACCGTCCAGAAGAGGAAGCCGGAGGGTGAGGTCAGCAGGGCGGCGGCCAGGACGGGCCCGCACAGGCCGGCCGCCAGGCGTGGGGCGCCGCGCCGGGGCGTCCCGCCGCGCCACAGCAGCCAGAGCACCGGCAGGAGCACCGCGCCGCCGGTCTGCTTGGCGAGGAAGGCGCAGGCGACGGCCGCGCCCGCTGCGCCCCACCGGCGGCAGTCCGCGCACCACATGGCGGCTGCCGTGCACGGCAGCATGAACACCTCGAAGGTGGCCGCCTGGGCGTCCTCCGGGTTGAGGCCGATCGAGACCAGGAGGTACAGCACGCCCGCCGTGCGGCCCGCGGTGTCCCCCCAGCGGTGCCGGGCCAGCGAGGCGAGGAGGGCCGCCGTCAGGAGCTGTGCGGCGACCGCGAGGACCTTCAGCGGCAGCAGCGAGGAGTCGCCGAAGAGCGCGAAGGCGCCCGCGTAGAGCCAGGGGACGAGCGGCGGCTTGCGGTCGACCACCGTCTCGTACAGCTCTCCGCCGTCGGCCAATATCCGTGCCTGGACGGCGAGATAGCCCTCGTCGGGGTTCCACAGCGGCAGCCGGAAGGAGGGCAGGCGGGTCACGCACGCCAGGGCGGCGAGCAGGGGGAGCAGGCGACTCCAGTAGCCGGTCCGGGGGCCGGGTGCGTGCTCCTTGCGCGGCCCCGGCACCCGGAGGCCGCGTACGGAGCGTAGTGAGGTGGCGGGCGCGGCGAGCATACGGTGCACGCTATCCGGCCCCGCAGTTCCGATCGGGTCGGGACATACGGGGCCGATGGAAATGCCTGCCGAACGGCGGGTGACTACCGTGCGTCGTCGGCGCCGAGCCGCTTCTCGCGCCGGCCGAGCTGGCTGTGCGAACGCCCGTACGCGAAGTAGACGAGGAAGCCGAGCGCCATCCAGATGCCGAACCGCATCCAGGTCTCGGCGGGCAGGTTCAGCATCAGCCACACCGAGGCCGCCACCGAGAGGATGGGCACCAGGGGCACCATCGGGGTGCGGAAGGCGCGGGGCAGGTCGGGGCGGGTGCGGCGCAGGATGATGACGCTCAGGGCGACGACGACGAAGGCGAAGAGCGTGCCGATGTTCACCAGTTCGGCGAGTTCGTCGAGGCTGGTGAAGCCCGCGAGGATCGCGATGAGCACGCCGAGGAGGATGGTCGGCCGGTGCGGCGTCTTGTACTTCGGGTGGACGTGGGAGAAGAACCGGGGCAGCAGCCCGTCCCTGCTCATCGCGAAGAAGACGCGGGTCTGGCCGAGGAGCAGGATCATGCAGACGGTGGTGAGGCCGACGGCGGCGCCGAAGCTGATGATGCCCGCGTAGGCGGGGTGCCCGGTGGCCTTGAAGGCGTCGGCCAGGGGGGCGTCCACGGAGAGTTCGCTGTAGTGCTGCATGCCGGTGACGACGATGGACACGGCGACGTACAGGACCGTGCAGATGAGGAGGGAGCCGAGGATGCCGCGTGGCATGTCGCGCTGCGGCAGCCGGGTCTCCTCGGCGGCGGTGGCCACGATGTCGAAGCCGATGAAGGCGAAGAAGACGACGGAGGCGGCCGTGAAGATGCCGAGGACGCCGAAGTTGGTGGGCGCGTAGCCGAACATCAGCTGGATCAGCGGCGACTGAATGCTGTCGCCCGGCGGGACCTCCTGGGCCTTGGGGATGAAGGGCTTGTAGTTGTCGGCCTTGATGAAGAAGGCGCCCGCGATGATGACGATCAGGACGACGGCGACCTTGATGGCCACGACGACCGTGGTGACGCGCGCGGAGAGCTTCATGCCGAGGACGAGGATGACGGTGAGGGCGAGGACCAGCGCGAAGGCGAGGATGTCAAAGCCGAAGCCCTCGGCGGCGTCGGGCCCGGTGAGCACTTCCGGCAGATGCCAGCCCGCGTTGTCCATCAGCGAGCGGACGTAGCCGGACCAGCCGACGGCGACCACGGCGGTGCCGAGCGCGAATTCCAGCACCAGGTCCCAGCCGATGATCCAGGCGGGCAGCTCGCCCAGGGAGGCGTAGGAGAAGGTGTACGCCGATCCGGCCACCGGCACGGTCGAGGCGAACTCGGCGTAGCAGAGGGCCGCGAGCGCGCAGACCACGCCCGCGGCGACGAAGGCGAGCGCGGTGGCGGGGCCCGCGGTCTCCTTGGCCACCTTCCCGGTCAGGACGAAGATGCCGGTGCCGATGATGACACCGACGCCGAAGACGGTGAGGTCGAGGGCGGAGAGCGACTTCTTGAGCGCGTGCTCCGGTTCCTCGGTGTCCTGGATGGACTGCTCCACGCTCTTAGTTCGGAACAGGGTGCTTGTCACGGGCGAACCTCCACGCTTGCCTCCACGCTTGTCGTCCCCGACATGATCGAGAGACCGCGTATCCCGCACCGCCCGGCACGGCCCTATTCACGCGAATGGGCCGGTCCCACCACCCGTACAGGGTGCCGGAACCGGCCCATCGGCCGTGTCGGTGGACATCAGTCGCGGGCGGGCTCCACGGACTCCACGGCCGTGGCCGTGTCGCGCTCGAACCTGCCGTCCAGCTTGGCGACCAGACCCGTGACCTGGCGAGCGATGTCCGGCGCGGTCAGCCCGATCTCGGCCATGATCTCCTTGCGGGAGGCGTGGTCGAGGAAGCGCGGCGGGATGCCGAAGTCGCGCAGCGGCACGTCGACGCCCGCGTCGCGCAGGGCCTGGGCGATCGACGAACCGACGCCGCCCGCGCGGGAGTTGTCCTCGACGGTGACGACGACGCGGTGCTTCTCGGCGAGCGGCGCCATGGCCTCGTCGACCGGCTTGACCCAGCGCGGGTCGACGACGGTCGTGGTGATGCCCTGCCTGTCGAGCAGACCCGCGATCTCCAGGCACATGGGCGCGAGCGCGCCGACGGAGACCAGCAGCACGTCGGGCCGGTCGCTGCCCGCCTCGCGCAGCACGTCCATGCCGCCGACGGTGCCGACGGCCTTGACGGCCGGACCGACCGCGCCCTTGGAGTAGCGCACGACGGTCGGCGCGTCGTCGACCTCGACGGCCTCGCGCAGCTGGAGGCGGACCTGGTCGGCGTCGCGCGGGGCGGCGATCCGCACCGTCGGCACGCACTGGAGGATCGACATGTCCCACATGCCGTTGTGCGAGGCGCCGTCGGTGCCGGTGACGCCCGCCCGGTCCAGGACGAAGGTGACGCCGCACTTGTGCAGGGCCACGTCCATCAGGAGCTGGTCGAAGGCGCGGTTGAGGAAGGTGGCGTAGACGGCGAAGACGGGGTGCAGGCCGCCGGTGGCCAGGCCCGCAGCGGAGACCGCCGCGTGCTGCTCGGCGATGCCGACGTCGTACACCCTTTCGGGGAACTCCTTGGCGAACTTCGCCAGGCCGACGGGCTGGAGCATGGCCGCCGTGATGGCGACGATGTCCTCGCGCTCGTGGCCGAGCTTGACCATCTCCTCGCCGAAGACGGACGTCCAGTCCATGCCGCCCGCGGCGACGGGCAGGCCCGTGTCGGGGTGGATCGGGCCGATGCCGTGGAAGTGGTCGGCCTCGTCCTCCTCGGCGGGCTTGTAGCCGCGGCCCTTCTCGGTGAGGCAGTGCACGATGACCGGGCCGCCGAAGCGCTTGGCGCGCTGGAGGGCGGACTCCAGGGCCTCGATGTCGTGGCCGTCGATCGGGCCGACGTACTTCAGGCCGAGGTCCTCGAACATGCCCTGCGGGGCGATGAAGTCCTTCAGGCCCTTCTTGGCGCCGTGCAGCGTTTCGTACAGCGGCCTGCCGACGACCGGGGTGCGCTCCAGGATGTCCTTGCCGCGGGCCAGGAACCGCTCGTAGCCGTCGGTGGTGCGCAGCGTGGCGAGGTGGTTGGCGAGGCCGCCGATGGTGGGGGCGTAGGAACGCTCGTTGTCGTTGACGACGATCACCAGCGGGCGGTCCTTGGCGGCCGCGATGTTGTTCAGCGCCTCCCAGGCCATGCCGCCGGTGAGCGCGCCGTCGCCGATGACGGCGACGACGTGGTCGTCCTTCTTCAGGACCTCGTTGGCCTTGGCGAGGCCGTCGGCCCAGCCGAGGACCGTGGAGGCGTGGCTGTTCTCGATCACGTCGTGGTCGGACTCGGCGCGCGAGGGGTAGCCGGAGATGCCGCCCTTGGCGCGCAGCCTGTCGAAGTCCTGGCGGCCGGTGAGCAGCTTGTGGACGTAGCTCTGGTGGCCCGTGTCGAAGAGGACCTTGTCCTTGGGGGACTCGAAGACGCGGTGCAGGGCGATCGTCAGCTCGACGACGCCGAGGTTGGGGCCGAGGTGGCCGCCGGTCTTGGAGACTGCGTCGACGAGGAAGCCGCGGATCTCGCCCGCCAGCTCGTTCAGCTCCTCGGGGCTGAGCCGGTCCAGATCGCGCGGTCCCGTGATGCGGGTCAGCAGCGGCACCCGTGCCTCCTTGCAGTAGAGCTGAGATGTGCTGTTCGAGCGTTGCCGGGTCTGTCGAGTCTAATGTTCCGCCACCGGGAGCTGCGCCCGGGAGGCGGGTTTACCGGACATGGGAAACCCCGCGCCCCTGAGCAGGGACGCGGGGAGGAGCCCCCGTAAGGGGCGCGGGGAACTGCGCGACCAGCCACAACGGGCCCGCAGCCGGAAAACGCCCGGAAACCGCTACGCGCGCCCCGCCGACTTCTGCGTGCGCCGCGAGACGGAGTCGATGACCACCGCGGCCAGCAGCACCGCCCCCGTGATCATGTACTGGATCTCACTCGCCATGCCGAGCAGGTTCAGCCCCTGCTGGATGGACTGGATCACCAGCATGCCCAGGAGCGCGGACCACACCTTGCCGCGCCCGCCGAAGAGGCTCGTACCGCCGATGACGGCCGCCGCGATCACCATCATCAGGGTGTTGCCGCCGCCCAGGCTCTTCGTCGCGCCGCCGGAGAGGCTCGCGATGAACAGGCCGCCGAAGGCCGCCAGCATGCCGGAGATCGCGAAGACGGTGATCCGGACCCGGTCGACGTTGATGCCGGCGCGGCGGGCCGCCTCCGCGTTGCCGCCGACCGCGAAGACCTGCCGGCCGAAGGTGGTGCGCCGCGCCACGAAGTCCGCGATCACCAGGACGGCCAGGAAGAGCACCAGGGCCAGCGGCAGGCCGCGGGCGCCCGCGGGCTCGTTCAGGACGTACGCCGCGCCGCCCGCGAGGACGGCGACGACGGCCGTGCGCAGCACGATCTCGCTGACCGGGCGCGAGGGCAGCGCGGCGGCCTTGCGGCGCTTGCTGTCGAGCAGCAGGGAGGCGGCGTACGCGAGGATCGCGACGGCCGCGAGACCGTAGGCCGCGGCCTTGTCGGCGAAGAAGTGGCCGGTGAGGTCCTCGACGACACTGCCCTCGGGCGTGTTGATGCTGCCCTCGCCGCCCATCAGCCAGATCTGCAGGCCGCTCCAGCCGAGGAAGCCCGCCAGGGTGACCACGAAGGCGGGCACCCCGATCTTGGCGAAAAACGCTCCGTGGACGGCGCCGATGACGAGGCCGGTGAGGACGGCGAGGACGACCGCGAGCCAGTCGTTGAGGCCGTGGGTGACGCTCAGCACGGCCCACACGGCCGCGCCCATGCCGGCCACCGAGCCGACCGAGAGGTCGATCTCGCCGAGGAGCAGGACGAAGACGATGCCGACGGCCATGATGCCGAGGCCGGAGGTGAAGACCGCGATGTTCGCGAGGCTGCTCGCGTCCAGGAAGTGGTCGTTCTTCAGCTGGAAGACGACCGCGATGACGATCAGGCCGATGACGACGGGCAGCGAGCCCAGCTCGCCGCCGCGCATCTTGCGCTTGAACTCGGTCCAGTAGCCGGCCAGGCCCTCCTCGCGGACGAGGAGGCGCGGGTCGACGGCGGGGACCGGGGCGGCCGGGGCCGGGGTGTCGGAGTCGGTGCTCGTCGGGGTCTTGGCGAGGTCGCTCACTTCGCTCCCTCCTTCGGTGCCGTGGCGGTGCGCGCCCTGCGGCGGGTCACGGCGTTGTCCGTGGCGCCGGTGATCGCGGCGATGATCTCTTCGTTGGTGGTGTCGGCCACGGAGAACGTGCCGTTGTTGCGGCCGAGCCGCAGCACGGCCACGCGGTCCGCGACGGCCTTCACGTCGGCCATGTTGTGGCTGATGAGGATCACGCCGTGGCCGCGCTCGCGCAGCCGCTCCACCAGGTCGAGGACCTGCGCGGTCTGCTCGACGCCGAGGGCGGCGGTGGGCTCGTCGAGGATGACGACCTTGGGGTCGCCGACCAGCGCGCGGGCGATGGCGACGACCTGGCGCTGACCGCCGGAGAGCGCCGCGACCGGGATGCGGACGCTGGGGATGCGGATGGAGAGGGTGTCCAGGAGTTCCCTGGCGCGCTTCTCCATCTTGATCTCGTCGAGGACGGAGGCGCTCTTCAGCTCGCTGCCGAGGAAGAGGTTGGCGACGACGTCGAGGTTGTCGCAGAGCGCGAGGTCCTGGTAGACGGTGGCCACGCCGAGGTTCTGGGCGTCGTGCGGCCGGCCGATGCGGACCGGGCGGCCCTCCCACTCGATGGTGCCGTCGTCGATCGGGTGGACGCCCGAGATCGTCTTGACGAGGGTGGACTTGCCGGCGCCGTTGTCGCCGACCAGGGCGACCACCTCACCGGTGTGGATTTCGAGGTCTACGTCCGTGAGCGCCTGGACGGCGCCGAACCGCTTGGAGACCCCGCGCAACGCCAGCACGGGCGTAGCGGACACGTGAATCATCTCCTTCGCCGCCTGACCGGCGGGGATGGGTGGTGCAGCGAGAGCGGAGCAGCGGCCCGGGGAGCGCTCTCACGAACGCTCCGCGGGACCCGTTTCCTACGAACTGCTTGACTGGGAGCGGGAGTTACTTGATGCCCGCGGTGTCGCACGCCTTCTTGTACTGGGCGGTGCAGATCTCGCTGACCTTGTAGACCTTGTCCTTGATGATCGTGTCGGCGACCTCGTTCTTGGTGATCGCCTGCGCGTCGAACAACTTGGCCGGAATGCCCTTGAAGTCGCCGCTGAGCGAGTCGACCTTGCGGTCGGTGAGGGGCTCGATGGCCTTGCCCTTGAGGAGCGCCACGGCGATCTCGGCGGTGGTCTCGGCCTCCGGCTTGATCTCCTTGTAGATCGTGTAGTCCTGGTCGCCGCTCAGCAGGCGCTGTACGCCCGCGAGTTCGGCGTCCTGGCCGCCGACCGGGACCTTGATGCCGCGCTGCTTGAGGGCGGTGATCACGCCGCCCGCCATGCCGTCGTTGGCGGCATAGACGCCCTGGATGCCGTCCTTGCCGAGCTTGTCGATCGCGGAGGACATCTTCTTGTTCGCCTCGTCGGGCGACCAGTCCGGGATGTCCTGCTCGTACGCGATCTTCTTGACCTTCTTGTCGAGCACCGAGTGGGCGCCCTTCTTGAAGAAGGGGGCGTTCGGGTCGGTCGGCGAGCCGTTGATCATGACGACGTTGGCGTCCTTGGCCTCGGAGCCGAGCGCCTTGACCATGGCCCCGCCCTGGAGGCGGCCGATCTTCTCGTTGTCGTAGGAGACGTAGGCGGCGAGCGGGCCCTCGGCGAGGCGGTCGTACGCCACGACCTTCACACCCTGCTTGTCGGCCTGCTTGATCCACGACTTGGTCGACTTGTAGTCGACCGCGTCCAGGATGATCACCTTGACGCCCTGGGTGACGAGGGCGTCGAACTGCTTCTTCTGGTTCTCGATGTCCTGAGCGGCGTTGTTGTACTTGACCTTGCAGTCCGAGCAGAGCTCCTTGATCTTCGCCTCCATGATGGGGCGGTCGAAGGTCTCGTACCGGGTGGTCTTGTTCTCGGGGAGCAGCAGACCGATGGTCTTGTCGTCGCCGCCGCTGCCCTTGTCGTCGCCGTCGCCGGCCTTGCCGCACGCGGTCATGGCCAGTGCCATCGAAACCGCGGCCGTACCTATGACGACGCGACGCGTCATTGCGTTCATGGTGGGGTGCCTCCCTGACGAGGCCGCGTCGTTGCGGCCGAGGTGGCTCGAAGTCAACTCGGCCGCCACACCAGCGTCAAGGAGTAAATCCTTAACGAGATGACAACGGTGCCATGCGTTATCTAAGTGAAGGCAGGCGCCCCGGCGGGCAGTGTTCCGTCCAAAAGGGTTGAATCACCCATCTCGCTGAGCGCGAGGGCGAGGGCGCCCAGCACCTCGGCCCGTCCGCCGAGCGCCCCCGGGAGTACGGACAGTTGCCGGGCGGCGCTCGGGATGGCGTACCGCCCGACGGACTCCCGGATGGGGCCGAGCACCAGCTCGCCGGCCTCCGCGAGGTCCCCGCCGAGCACGACGCGGGAGGGATTGAGCAGGTTGCAGAGGTTCGCGACGCCGCTGCCGATGTGCCGCCCGACGTCGGCGATCACCCGTCGGCACCCCGGGTCGCCGTCCCGCGCGAGGCCCACCACGCGCTCCATGGTCAGATCCGTGCCGTGGCTGGACTGGAGCAGCGGCAGGACATAGCGGGCGGCGGTGAAGGTCTCCAGGCAGCCGCGGTTGCCGCAGCGGCAGACCGGGCCCGACTCGTCGAGCGTGATGTGGCCGATCTCCCCGGCGGTGCCGCCGGGCCCCCGGTAGATGCGCCCGCTGATCACGAGCCCGGCGCCGACACCGCTCGCCACCTTGATGTACGCGAGGTCCTTGACCCCGCGGCCGCTCCCCCAGACCAGCTCGCCGAGGGCGCCGAGGTTGGCGTCGTTGTCCACGTGCACCGGCACGCCGAGCCGGGCGCCCAGCTCCTCGGCGGGCTTCGTCCCGGTCCAGCCCGGCAGGATCGACGTCGAGCCGAGCGTCCCGGACTCCACGTCGATGGGCCCCGGCACGCCGAGCCCGACGCCCGCGATCTTCGTGGGGTCGACGCCCGTGGCCGCGATCAGCCTGCTGACCAGCTGCTCGGCCCGGTCGAAGCCCTGCGCGGCGGAGGCGTCCACGTCCAGCGGCTCGGCCTCCTCGGCGAGCACCTGGTGGGCGAGGTTGCCGACGGCCACGCGCAGGTGCGTGTGCCCGAAGTCGACGCCGATGACGATGCCCGCGTCCCCGCTGAGCGAGACGCTGCGCGCCCGCCTGCCGCCCGCCGAGGTGGGCGTGACCTCGACGGTCCCGCCGTCCTTCAGCTCCCGCACGATGTTGGAGACCGTCGCCGCCGACAGGCCCGTCGTCCTCGCGATCTCCGCCTGCGTGAGCGACCCGGCGAGGCGTACGGCGCGCACGACCCGCTCCAGATTGGCCCGGTGCAGAGAGGACTGCGACCCCGGAGTCTCCATTGACTCATCCACCTTTTGCCGTCTGACGTACGGCACTGTGGCCGCCCGTACAAGTTGTGAACTCCAAGCTCCGATGTAGGGGTTGGCGCAGTCAAGTCCTTGACGGAAAAACAGTGGATCGGACGCCGGAAGGGCCGGGACCCGGCAGGAGACATTCCGCCTCCCGTCGGGCCCCGGCCCCCGCGGTGTGCGCTCCGCTACTTCACGGACCCCGCCGTCAGCCCCGACACCACATGCCGCTCGATGAAGGCGAACAGCACGATGACCGGGATGATCGCGACCACCGACGCGGCGAAGAGGTAGTTCCACTGCACCGTGTAGTTGCCGATGAAGTTGCTGATACCGACCGTCAGCGGCTGCTTGGCCGGTTCGGTGGTGAGGGTCAGGCCCATCACGAACTCGTTCCACGACGTGATGAAGGTGAAGATCACCGCCGTGACCACGCCCGGCAGCGCGAGCGGCAGCGTCACCTTGATCATCGCGCCGAAGCGGCTGGTGCCGTCCACCATGGCGGCCTCCTCCAGCTCCGGGGGGATGGAGGAGATGTACGCCGTCAGAATCCACACCGCGAAGGCGAGGTTGAACGCCGCGTTGGTGAGGATCAGGGTCCAGACCGAGTTCAACATGTCCAGCTGGTGGAACTCGCGGTAGAGGCCGACCAGCAGCGCCGTCGGCTGGAACATCTGGGTGACCAGGACAAGCAGCAGGAAGAGCTTGCGGCCGCGGTAGCGCATGCGTGCCGTGTAGTACGCCGCGGGGAGCGAGACCAGCAGGACCAGCAGCGTGGCGCCGCCCGCGACCAGCAGGGTGACCTGGAGGTTCTGGCCGAGTTCCGACTCCTTCCATACGTCGATGAAGTTCGCCCACTCCAGATTTCGGGGCAGGTAGGTGCGGTCCCGCAGCTCCTCCTTGGGGCGCAGGGCGGTGACGATCATTTCCAGGTACGGCGCGAGGAAGATCGCCGCGAGGAGCCAGGCGCAGGCCGTGATCACCAGGGTGCGGGGCCGGAAGGTGCGCTTGCGGGCGCGGCCCTTCCGGGGCGCTGGGCCCTTCTCGGGCGCGGGAAGCTTCGCCGTCGTGGCGGCCATCAGTCCTCCTCGTTCCACCGGCTGACCTTCAGGAAGATCAGCACGAGCACCACGACCAGCAGGAAGTTGACGACCGACATGGCCGCGGACTCGCCGATGTCGGTCTCCTTCAGCTTGTACATGAACACCATCGACGTGGAGGTGTCGTAGCCCGGGCCGCCCTGGGTCATGGCCCAGATGATCGGGAAGGAGTTGAAGACGTTGATGAGGTTGATGACGACGCCGACGAGGAAGGCGGACCGCAGCATCGGCAGCGTGATGTGGCGGTACGTCTGCCAGGACCCCGCCCCGTCGATGCGCGAGGCCTCGTAGACCTCCTGCGGGATGGTCTGGAGCCCGGCGAGCAGCGTGTACGTGGTGAAGGGCAGGGAGACGAAGACGGCGACGGCCATCATCCAGGGCCAGGCGGTCTCCGGTCTGCCCAGCCAGTCCTTGGAGCTGTCGATGAGGCCGAGGTCGAGCATCAGGGTGTTGAGGACGCCGGCGGTCTGGTTGAGCATCCACTTGAAGCCGATGGCGGTCATCAGGACGGAGGCGGCCCAGGGGGCGATGAGCGCCCAGCGGGTGACGCGGCGGCCGGGGAACTTCTGGTTGAAGAGCTGGGCGAGGGCCAGGGAGAGCAGCATCGTGACGCTGACGACGACGAGCGTCCACACCACGGTCCAGAGCAGGACCGCCCCGAAGTCGCTCTCCTCGAAGAGCTTCTTGAACTTGTCGGTCCCGGCGCTGCCGCGGACCTTGCCGGCGATGGAGATGTTGAGGAACGAGGTGCGGATCAGCTCGATGACGGGCCAGACGACCACGGCGAGGATCAGCAGGATGACGGGCGCTATCCAGGGCAGCGGGCCGAGCCGGGCGATTCCGCCGCGGCGGCTCACCGGCCGGGGTGCGCGCCCGCTCCGTCCCCGGCCGGAACCGGCCGGGGACGGAGGGGCCTTCAGTGACACAAGGTCTCCTTGCGGACTGGGGAGGGACCGGAGTGACAGACCAGAGGGACGGTCGCGGGACGGAGGGCGTGCTACTTGGCTTCGGCCGCGGCCGTCTCCGCCTTCTTCTGGAGGTCGCCGAGGACCTGCTTGGGGTCGTCGACGACGGCCTTGCCGCCGGTCTTCTTGATCTCGGCGGAGACGACGTCCCAGGTGGTGTCGCCCAGCGGGTAGAACTTGGCGCTCGGCAGCACCTCGAAGAACGGCTCCAGGTCCTTGTGCTTGCCGTTGGTCTGCATGGTCTTCAGGGCGTCCTGGGTGACCGGCATGAGGTTGTACATCTCGTCGAACGCCAGCATCTTCTTGGAGTACGTGAAGTCGAGGAACTTCTTCACGCCTTCCTTCTCCGCGCCGCCGTCCTTGAACGCCATCATCCAGTCGGCCACGCCGAGGGTGCTCTTCAGCGGGCCTTCCTTGCCGGGGATGGGGGCGACGCCGTAGTCGACCTTGCCCTCCTTGGCCATCTGGATGAGGCTCGGGTGGCCGTTGAGCATGCCGACCTTGCCCGCGGCGAAGTCGGCGAAGGCCGTCTTGCGGTCGGTGGAGGCGGGGTTGGCGTAGGTGAGGCCGGGCTTGACCAGTTCGCTCTTGAGCCACTCGAACGTCTCGACGTTCCGGGCGCTGTCCAGGGTGTACTTGCCGCCCGCGTCGGTGTAGCCGCCGCCGTTGCCCAGCTCCCACATCATCGTCTCGCCCTGGGCCTCCTCGGGGCCGAGCGGCAGGGCGTACGGAGTCTCGGCGGCCTTCTTGTCCTTGATCTTCTTCGCGGCGGCGGCGAGTTCGTCCCAGGTCTTCGGCGGGGTCTTCACGCCGGCCTTCTTGAGGACGTCCTTGTTGTAGAACATCACGCGGCTGGAGGAGACCCAGGGGATGCCGTACTGGGTGCCGTCGACCTCGCCGGCCTTGGCGAAGGTGGGGATGAGGTTCTCGCGGGTCTTGGCGGACATCACCTCGTCCGCCTTGTAGAGGAGGTCGTCGGCGACCTTGTCCGCGTAACCGCCCGTCTGGAGCAGGTCGGGTTCGTTGCCCGCCTGGATCATGTTCTTGACGGACTTGTCGATCTCGTTCCAGTTGATGACCTGGACGTCGACCTTGTAGCCCTTGTTGGCCTTCTCGAATTCCTTCTTGACCTGGTTCCAGTACACCTTGGAGGCGTTGGAGGCCTTGTCGCCGTAGTCGGCGGCGACGAGCTTGATGGTCTTGCCGTCACCGCTGTCGCTGTCCCCGCCGCAGGCGGTGAGCCCCAGCGCCATGCAGAGCGTTGCCGCGCCGGTGGCGACCATTCGATTCCTCATGCTGTTCAACCCTTCGACATCGGTGTCGACTTGGCGCGTACAGTCGCCCCCCGCGGCGCCGTCGCGCCGACACTACTCACGTCCGGTTTTGCCCCGACAGGCCTAGACCACTTTCGTGGCCAAGCTGAAATCACCTGCCCCACCAGGTCACTTGAGCGCACCCGCGGTCAGACCGGCCTGTACCTGTCGCTGGAAGACGGCGTACACGACGAGCACCGGGAGCATGGCGATGGTCAGGCCCGCGAAGAGCGCGCCCCAGTCGCCGCGGTAGCCCTGGGAGACCGCCAGCGAGGCGAGTCCCTGCGGCAGCACGTAGTTCTTCGTCTCCTCGTTGTTGAGCAGCAGCGGAAGCAGGTACTGGTTCCACTGGCCGAGGAAGTTGAAGATGCCGATGCTGACCAGGCCCGGCTTCGCCATCGGGAGCATGATCTGGAAGAACGTGCGGGTGTGCGAGGCGCCGTCGACCATCGCCGCCTCCTGCACGCCGGTCGGCAGCGTACGGAAGAAGGAGGTCAGGAAGAAGGTGGTGAAGGGCAGCGAGTAGGCGATGTACGCGATGATCAGGCCGGGCCGGGTCTCCAGGAGCCCGAAGTTCTCCATGACGGCGAAGAGCGGGACCAGCGCGAGGATGACCGGGAACATCATGCCGCCCGCGAAGAGCATGAAGACGACGCGGTTGCCGGGGAAGGTGAAGCGGGCGATGACGTAGGCCGCCATGGAGCCGAGCAGCATGGTGCCGGTCAGCGAACCGGCCAGGATGATCAGCGAGTTGATGGTGTACCGGCCGATGTCGGCCTTGTTCCAGGCGTTGGTGAAGTTCTCCCAGTGGAAGGCGGCCGGCCAGCCGGCCGGATCGCTGAGGATCTCCGCCGAGGGGCGGAACGCGGTGAGCGCGACCCAGATCAGGGGCCCGGCGGCCAGGACGACCCACAGGACGAGGAAGGCGTGCGAGAAGACGTTGAGGGTGCCGCCCGACTCCTTCTCGGTCTCGCGGCGGGGCGCCTCGGTGGTGCCGGGGCGGGGCGTGGCGGCGGCGGTCGTGGTCATGATGCAGTGGCTCCCGCGGTCTTCAGTATTCGATCCGGTCGCGATTCCCGACCCGCATGACGATCAGGGAGAACGCCACGCTCAGGACGAGCAGGACGACGCCGATGGAGGTGGCGTAGCCGTACTGGCCGTCGCGGAAGCGTTCGTAGAGGAAGACCGGGGTGACCTTCAGGACGTGCGCCGGGACCATCACGAGGCAGATCGCGAAGGTGTCGAGCGCCTGGATGCCCATGTAGATCCAGCCGGTGCGTACGGTGTCCCAGATGAGCGGGAGCGTGACGCCGAAGAAGGTGCGGGCGCGGCCCGCGCCGTCCAGGAGCGCGGCCTCGTGGATGTCCTTGGGGATGGCGCCCATCGCCGCGGAGAACAGCACGACGTAGAAGCCGACGAAGCTCCAGCTGATGACGGTGAGCAGTGCGATCAGGGCGAGGGTCTCGTCGCCGCCCAGCCAGGCGGGGCCTTCGATGCCGGCCTTGTCCAGGCCGCCGTTGATCAGGCCGCTGTTGGTGTTGAAGACGCGCCCCCACACCACGGCGACGATGGAGACGGACAGCACCTGCGGGAAGAAGTAGACGACCTTGTAGAAGGACGACCCTGCGACGCCCGCGATGGCCTGGCCCCGGCGGTGCCGGCCGCCCGCGGTGATCATGTAGGCGAAGAAGATGCCGAGTACGAGTGTCACGACGGGCGCGATCACCAGCAGGAGCGCGCTGACCTGGAGCGAGTCCCAGAAGCGGACGTCGTCCCACATCTTGCGGTAGTTGTCGAACCCGATGAAGTTCGCGACCGGGCCGCCGGACCAGTCGGTGAAGGAGTAGTAGATCGCCTGGAGGAACGGCGAGACGACGAAGAGCGCGTAGAAGGCGAGGGGCACGGCCAGGAAGCCGAGGATGAAGCGGTACTTGTCGAGGGTGCGGTAACGCCGGTCGTAGCGGACCCGTTGGGGTGTGAGGCCGGGCGGCAGCAGCACTGCCGGCCACAGCAGCAGGCCGGGGAGCGGGGTCGGCGGTGGCTTGTGCTCGCCCCGCGCCGCCTCCGAGTCCGGCGAGTTCCGCGAGTCGTCCGTCTTCTGCGCGTTCTTCGAGTTCTTCGAGTTCTTCGAGGGGGGCGGTTCGCCCACCTGGGTCCCGGTCTTCACGCTGCTCAGCCTCGCCCGCTCTTGTGCCTCGTCGGCTCTCGTGCCCGGTCCGCCGCTCAGGCCTTCTTGACCTTGGTGATGTCGGGGTCCTTCAGGATGCGCTCGGAGGCCTTCTGCATGGTGTCCATCGCCTGCTTGGGGCCGATCTGGCCCTGCAT
Source organism: Streptomyces huasconensis (assembly GCF_021028635.1). NCBI lineage: Bacteria > Bacillati > Actinomycetota > Actinomycetes > Kitasatosporales > Streptomycetaceae > Streptomyces > Streptomyces huasconensis. The sequence goes on along the minus strand of NZ_CP086119.1, from coordinate 6,523,214 downwards.
GAACTTGTGGATCATGTTGTTGAAGTCCTCGCGGAACAGTTCGTTGTACCAGTCCATGAACCGGGGGATGACGATGTTCTCGCCGGCCGCCTTGATCGCCGCCTGGGCGCTCGCCGTGCCCGAGGGCAGCTTCACGCCGTCGATGGCGCCCTTGACGACGGGCAGCGAGCCGACCTCCTCGAAGAGGTTGCGGGCGGCTTCCTTGCTGTACATCATCCGCAGCCACTCCAGGCCGCCCTGCCGGTTGGTGGCCTTGGCGGGGACGATGAAGGGCTCACCGGCCGGGGCGTAGAGCGTGCCGAAGGGCATCTTGTCGCCGGAGTCCAGCGACGGGGTCGCGCCGACCGCCATCCGGAAGTCCTTGGGAGTGGTGTCCTTCGCCTCGTTCTCCACCCAGGAGCCGTTGGGCACGAAGAGGCACTTGCCCTCCTTCGTCCACGCGGTCTGCATCTCGGTGTGGGCCTGCTGGCCGTCGAAACCGGTCAGGACGTACTTCTTGGCGACCAGTTCCTCCCAGGCCTCGAAGACGTCCTTGACGGCGTCGTGCCGCCAGGCGTCCGGCTCCAGGTAGTCCATCGCCTCGATGACGTCGCGGCCGCCGCGCTGGGCGAACATCGCGTACATGCTGAAGAACATGTAGCGCGGGTGGCCGCCCGGGTAGCTCCAGCCGTGGATGCCCTTGGCCTTGGCCTTCTTGCAGACGGCGAGCATCTCGTCCCAGGTCTTCGGGTACGCGGTGTCGAGGCCGTCCTCCAGGAGCTTGGCGGAGTACCAGTTGCCGTACACCGTCAGCGTGATGTTGAGCTGGTAGCACTCCTCGCCGCCGAAGCGGCCCATCTGCTCGACGACGGGCACCAGGGTCTCGCGCACGGTGACGTCCGGGTCGTCCCAGGAGGGCGCGTCGAGCACCTCACCGAGGTCGGCGACCTGCTTGTTGTGCACGAGCTTGCCGATGTTCATCTGCTCGGCGCCGGAGTTGTTGACGACGTCCGCCGTGGGCTTGCCGCGGACGATCTTCGGCTGGACCTGGGTGGCGATCTTCTCGGTCGCCTTCTGCTCCGGCTTGGCCTTGGGGTACTTCTCGGCGTACATGTCCGTGACGAACTGGGCGTACTTGTCGCCGTATCCGCCGTTGAAGATGTAGACCGCGAGGCCCGCGTCCGCTTTCACGCCGAGCGGGTTCTTCTTGCTCTTCTCGCCCTTCTCGGCCTTGTTCTCCTCGCCGCCTCCGCTGGCGCAGGAGCTCAGCGCCCCGACGGCCGGCACCGCGAGCAGGCCGGCGGCCGCCGCCCTCTTCATGACATCACGACGGTTGACGCTGGTGGTTCCCATGCTCAAGTCCTCGCCTTCATACAGGACTCAGGCGGTGAACCGGACCCTCCCCGGCACCGCGGTGGTGTGAAGCTGGGGTCGTGCGATCGTGCCGAACGCTGAGCGAATGCCGACAGGTATAGTCCACTCCCGGCCGGCTGGGCAAGATCGAACACAGGCTTCCGGTACAGGTTCTCCGAGTTGAGACCTACGGAGATCCTGGCCAAACCTCTCGCACATCACCTCGCCGCCGCGTGGACTTTCGCGCCGGTTTCCATGGACTTTCGGGGGTTCGCGGCTGGCGCCGGGTGCGCCCAGGTTGGCCACGTCCGACGCCGGATGCGTCCTCCCCCGCGAGGCGGCCACCCCCGGCGTCTCGGTGGCCGCCCCCGGCTGACGCCGCAGTCGGCGGGTCAGGCGTCGATGATCACCGGGATGATCAGGGGCCTGCGGCGGTAGGTGCGGAAGGCCCAGTTCGCCACGGCTCGTGCGAGGAGCTGTTCGAGCTGGTGGGCGTCCCCGACGCCCTCCTGCGCGGCGTTGGCCAGGGTCTTCTCGATCACGGGGATGACGGACTGGAAGGTGGACTCGTCGTGGACGAAGCCGCGGGCCAGGAAGTCGGGGGCCTCGGCCAGGGCGCCGGTGTCGGCGTCGACGATCGCCACCACCGTCACCACACCCTCCTCGGCGAGGGTGCGCCGGTCCTTGAGGGAGGCTTCCGTGGCGCCGCCGACCTCCATGCCGTCCACGTAGACGTACCCCGCCGGCACCTTCCCGGTGATCTTCGCGCGCCCGTCGACGAGGTCGACGACGACGCCGTCCTCGGCGATGACGACCCGCTCGGGGTCGACCCCGGTACGGATGGCCAGGTCGGCGTTGGCCTTCAGGTGCTTGAACTCTCCGTGCACCGGCATGACGTTGCGGGGCTTGACGATGTTGTAGCAGTAGACGAGTTCCCCGGCGCTGGCGTGTCCGGAGACGTGCACCTTGGCGTTGCCCTTGTGGACGACGTTCGCGCCCCACCGGGTCAGGCCGTTGATGACGCGGTAGATGGCGCTCTCGTTGCCCGGGATGAGGGAGCTGGCGAGCAGGACCGTGTCGCCCTTGCCGATGCGGATCTGGTGGTCGCGGTTGGCCATTCGGGAGAGCGCGGCCATCGGTTCGCCCTGGGAACCGGTGCACACCAGGGCGACCTTGTGGTCGGCCAGGTTCTCCAGCTCCTTGGCGTTGACCACCAGACCGGACGGCACCTTGAGATAGCCGAGGTCACGGGCGATGCCCATGTTGCGGACCATCGAGCGGCCCACGAAGGCGACCTTGCGGCCGTGCGCGTGAGCGGCGTCCAGGATCTGCTGGATACGGTGCACATGGCTGGCGAAGCTGGAGACGATCACGCGGCGCGGCGCGGTCCGCATGACCTGCTCGATCGCGGGGTTCAGCTCCCGCTCGGAGGTGGTGAAACCGGGCACCTCGGCGTTGGTGGAGTCGGTCAGGAACAGGTCCACGCCCTCCTCGCCGAGGCGGGCGAAGGCGCGCAGGTCGGTGATGCGGTCGTCCAGCGGGAACTGGTCCATCTTGAAGTCCCCGGTGTGCAGGACCAGTCCGGCGCTGGTACGGATCGCGACCGCGAGGCTGTCCGGGATGGAGTGGTTGACCGCCACGAACTCGCACTCGAAGGGGCCAAAACCGCGCCGGTCGTCCTCGCGCACGCGTACCGTACGCGGCCGGATGCCGTGCTCCTTGAGCTTGGCCTCCAAGAAGGCCAGCGTCAGCTTGGAGCCGACGACCGGGATGTCGGACCGTTCGCGCAGCAGGTAGGGGACGCCCCCGATGTGGTCCTCGTGGCCGTGGGTGAGCACGATCGCCACCACGTCGTCGAGACGGTCCCGGATGGAGGTGAAGTCCGGCAGGATGACGTCCACCCCGGGCTGGGTCTCCTCGGGGAACAGCACACCGCAGTCGACGATCAGCAGTTTGCCCGCGTGTTCGAAGACGGTCATGTTGCGGCCGATCTCACCCAGGCCGCCGAGGGCGACGATCCTCAGCCCACGCTTGCTCAGTGGTGGGGCGGCTTTCAATTCTGGATGCGGATGACTCATGCCCCGACGCTACCGGAGAGGCGCGCGGGTGATCCTTTGCCGCCCGTGGACTCATACCGCCGACCACCCGATCTGCCCCGGATAACCCGGATTACTACGGAATGCACGGCCCTCCCTCGGGGCCCCTGGTCCTCCCCCGGGCGCCCGACCCGCCGCCGGGTGCCCGACCCACCGTCAGGGCGCCCGACCGGCCGTCGGGGCGCCCGGTCCTCCGTCGGGGGCGCCCCGGCCTGCCCCCGGAACACCCGCCCCTCCCCCAGAGCGCCCCGAGCCCCCCCGCCCGCCGATCCGCCCCCGCCCCTCAAGGGCCGGCACCGTCGCCGCACACCTCACCCCGGCCCCACGAAACGCGGCAACAGCCTTGACACCCTTCGCCACTTGACTCCCTACTAGACCTTGCGCAGCGATCGTGACAACGTTGTCCAACTCGCAAGGAGGGGCTCGGGGATGCCGCACACGGCACGCAGATCTCGTCAAAGACACCATCACCCGCCGGTCGCCGTCGGCACGCTGGCGCTCGCGCTCACGCTCGTCGTGGCCGCGCAGGGCGCCACCGTCGCGGCGCCACAGAAGCCGCCGCGCCCCGACCGGGAGTTCGCTTCCTCGTTCGAGGAGGGTGAGGCGCAGCCCGACTGGGTGAGCACCGTGGAGACGGCCCCCGGCGGCGGCAAGAAGGCCTCGGGCGTCAACGGCGCGTTCAGTTCCGGCCTGCCCGGCAGCGTGATGGACCACGTCACCGAGGTCCGGGCCAGCGGCGAGAACACGGGTTCGGGCGAGGTGGCGGAGAACCTCGTCGACGGCGAGGCGACCAGCAAGTGGCTGACGTTCGCCAGGTCCGGCTGGGTCGAGTTCGACCTGAAAGAGCCCGCCAAGGTGGTGACGTACGCGCTGACGTCCGCCAACGACCACGCCCCGCGCGACCCGAAGGACTGGACCCTGAAGGGCTCCGCCGACGGCAAGGACTGGAAGGTCCTCGACGAGCGCGGGGGCGAGGTGTTCGACGGCCGGCACAAGACGAAGAAGTACGACTTCACCAACGCGACGGCGTACCGCCACTACCGCCTGGACATCTCCGCCAACAACGGCGCGCCCGACATAGTCCAGCTGGCCGACGTGCAGCTCTCGGTCGGCGGCACCGAGGCGCCCGCCCCCGAGGACATGCTGAGCCTGGTGGACCGGGGCCCCAGCGGCTCGCCCACCGCCAAGTCGCGCGCCGGGTTCACGGGCAGGCACGCGCTGCGCTATGCGGGCACCCACAAGGCCGACGGCCGCGGATACTCGTACAACAAGGTCTTCGACGTGAACGTGCCGGTGCGGCGGAACACCGAGCTGGGCTACCGCGTCTTCCCCTCGATGGCGGAGGGCGACCTCGACTACGCGGCGACGAACGTCGCCGTGGACCTGGCGTTCACCGACGGCACCTATCTGAGTGACCTCAAGGCCACGGACCAGCACGGTTTCCCCCTGGACCCGCGCGGTCAGGGCGCCGCCAAGGTGCTCTACGTCAACCAGTGGAACAACGTCGCCTCGCGGATCGGCGAGGTCGCGCGCGGCAAGACGGTCGACCGCGTCCTGGTCGCGTACGACGCTCCGAAGGGCCCGGCGAAATTCCGCGGCTGGCTGGACGACGTGTCGTTGCGGGAGAAGGCCCCGCCGAAGCCGAAGGCGCACCCCTCCGACTACGCGGACACCACCCGCGGCACGAACTCCAGCGGCGGCTTCTCGCGCGGCAACACCTTCCCGGCGACCGCCGTCCCGCACGGCTTCAACTTCTGGACGCCGGTGACGAACGCGGGGTCGCTGAGCTGGCTGTACGACTACGCGCGCGGCAACAACGACGACAACCTGCCGACGATCCAGGCGTTCAGCGCGAGCCACGAGCCGAGCCCGTGGATGGGCGACCGGCAGACGTTCCAGCTGATGCCGTCCGTCGACAAGGACACGCCGAGCGCCTCGCGGACCAAGCGGGCGCTGCCCTTCAGGCACGAGAAGGAGACGGCGCGCCCGCATTACTACGGTGTGACGTTCGAGAACGGCCTGAAGGCCGAGATGGCGCCCACCGACCATGCCGCGATGATGCGGTTCACGTACCCCGGTGACGACGCGAGCGTGATCTTCGACAACGTCTCGGAGAAGGGCGGTCTCACCCTCGACGAGGAGAACGGGATCATCTCCGGTTTCTCGGACGTCAAGTCGGGGCTCTCGACGGGCGCCACGCGCCTGTTCGTGTACGGGACCTTCGACGCACCGGTCACCGCGGGCGGCAAGCTGGAGGGCGGCGGGGGCGGTGACGTCACCGGCTATCTGCGTTTCGCCCCCGGCAAGGACCGCACGGTCACCCTCCGCCTCGCCACCTCCCTCATCGGTGTGGACCAGGCGAAGGCCAACCTGGCCCAGGAGATCCCGGCGGGCACCTCCTTCGACCGCGTCAAGGACCGCGCCCAGAGGCAGTGGGACGCGATCCTCGGCAAGGTGGAGGTGGAGGGCGCGAGCCAGGGTCAGCTGACGACGCTGTACTCGTCGCTGTACCGCCTGTACCTGTACCCCAACTCGGGCTTTGAGAAGGTCACTTCGGCGGCCGGCAAGGCGACGTACAAGTACGCCTCGCCGTTCTCCCCGCAGACCGGTCCGGACACCCCGACCCATACCGGCGCGAAGATCGTCGAGGGCAAGCCGTACGTCAACAACGGCTTCTGGGACACCTACCGGACGACATGGCCCGCGTACTCGCTCCTTACGCCGAAGAAGGCGGGTGAGCTGGTCGACGGGTTCGTGCAGCAGTACAAGGACGGCGGCTGGACCTCGCGGTGGTCCTCGCCGGGGTACGCGGACCTGATGACGGGCACCTCGTCGGACGTCGCGTTCGCCGACGCGTACGTCAAGGACGTGAAGTTCGACGCGAAGGCCGCGTACGAGGCGGCGCTGAAGAACGCGACCGTGGTGCCGCCGAGTGCGGGGGTCGGCCGCAAGGGCATGAAGACCTCGCCGTTCCTCGGTTACACGAGCAGCGAGACGCACGAGGGCCTGTCATGGGCGCTGGAGGGTTACCTCAACGACTACGGCATCTCCCGCATGGGCGCGGCCCTCCACAAGAAGACGGGTGTGAAGCGGTACAAGGAGGAGTCGGAGTACTTCCTCAACCGCGCGCGGGAGTACGTGAACCTCTTCGACGAGAAGGCGGCGGGCGCCGGCACGGCCCCCGGCTTCTTCCAGGGCAAGGACGCCCAGGGCAAGTGGCGTGTCCCCTCCGAGAAGTTCGACCCGCGCGTGTGGGGTCACGACTACACGGAGACCAACGCCTGGGGGTACGCCTTCACGGCCCCGCAGGACTCACGCGGCCTCGCCAACCTCTACGGCGGCCGCGAGAAGCTGGCCGAGAAGCTGGACACGTACTTCGCGACGCCCGAGACCGGTTCCGCCGAGTTCGCGGGTTCGTACGGAGGTGTCATCCACGAGATGACGGAGGCGCGTGACGTCCGCATGGGCATGTACGGCCACTCCAACCAGGTCGCCCACCACGTGGCGTACATGTACGACGCGGCCGGGCAGCCGGCCAAGACGCAGGCGAAGGTCCGTGAGGTCCTCGCCCGCCTCTACACCGGCAGCGAGATCGGCCAGGGCTACCACGGCGACGAGGACAACGGCGAGCAGTCCGCCTGGTATCTCTTCTCCTCGCTCGGCTTCTACCCGCTGGTGATGGGCAGCGGTGAATACGCCGTCGGCTCACCGCAGTTCAAGAAGATGACCGTGCACCTGGACAACGGGCGGGACCTGGTCGTCAAGGCGCCGAGGAACAGCGCGGAGAACGTGTACGTGCAGGGCCTCAAGGTCAACGGCAAGGCGTGGACGTCGACCGCGCTCCCCCACAAGCTGATCGCGCGCGGCGGGGTCCTGGAGTTCGACATGGGCCCGAAGCCGTCCGCGTGGGGCTCCGGCAAGAACGCCCAGCCGACGTCGATCACCCAGGACGACGAGGTGCCGTCCCCGAAGAAGGACGCACTGACGGGCGAGGGCACGCTCTTTGACAACTCCTCTGCCACGGCGGCCACTTCGGAGTCCGGGGCGGTGGAGTTGCCGGTCGGCAAGGAGACCAAGGCGGTGCAGTACACGCTGACGTCGTCCACCGACAAGGCGAAGGCACCGCGCGGCTGGGTGCTGGAAGGCTCCGTCGACGGGCGCACGTGGAAGCAACTGGACAAGCGCTCCGGCGAGTCCTTCGCCTGGGACCGGCAGACGCGGGTGTTCACGGTGGCCAGGCCAGGGACGTATGGCCACTACCGGCTCGTGCCGCACGGTTCCGCCACGCTGGCGGAAGTGGAACTGCTGGGCTGATCCGCCCGCACGGCGGGCGCGCGACGGCGCGGGGCGGGGTGGCACGACCACCTCCGCCCCGCGCACGCGTTTCTGACGCATCGTCATGCGGAATCACGCATGGACACGTTCACTACCGAGCGTTACTGTGAATGCGTGCTGAGTGACGTTTCGACATCGACGGCCCGGCCACCGGCGGATGCCGTTCTCAAGGTGCTGCGCACGCGCAGCGCGGTCCGCCACTACACCGACGACCCGGTAGACGACATATTGATCGACCGCATGCTCGACGCGGCGATCGCCGCACCGACCGCGGCCAACCGTCAGGCATGGGCCTTCGTGGCGATCCGGGAAGGGATCACCGTACGCCGGGTCAGAGCCTTCGCCCCCGGGATCATCGGCGACCCGTCCGTCATCGTCGTCGCGTGCGTCGACCGAGATCGGTGCGCGGAGGACCCGGGCGGCGGGCACAGCCAGCTGTGCCTGGCGATGGCCGTCGAAAACCTGCTGCTGGCCGCCCACGCCCAAGGACTGGGCGCGTGCCCGGTGAGCAGTTTCTGTGGCCCCGCGATCGGCCGGCTGCTGGAACTCCCCTCTCATATCGAGCCGCGTTTCATCGTGCCGATCGGATATCCGGCGCAGGAACTCGCCTCCCCCTGCCGTCGGAACAGAAACGAGGTCATCAGCTATGAGCGATGGGGGAAAGTCACCCGCCCTCCCGCCCGGATCGGCTGAGGACATCGCCGTCCTCGCCGCGTTCCTCGTCAGCAGCGGGATCGGCCTGCCGTACCAGCCGCCGTCGTACGGCCCCTTCAGATTCCTCGACGCGGCCCGTCGGACATTGCGCATCCTGGAGAGCGGAGGGGTCCACAACTCCGCGCTGGTGAACGTCCGGCAGCAGATCGACGCGGCCCTCTTCGCACCCATCGAGAACATGGACTTCGCCGAACTGCTGGAAAGCCTCGCGTTGGAGATGGCGGACGGCCTGAGGACGATGGGCGCTGGCCCGGGCCCGGACCTTGACGCGAACTCGGGGTCGGCCTCGGGCTCGGCCTCAGATTCCAACTCGGGCTTCGAGGAAACGGTCGCCTAAGGCGATCTGCGCCGCTTTTCCAACTTTCCGGCTGTTCCAGCTTTCCGGCTTCGCGGATTCCTGGGTCTTCTTGCTCTCCGGTTCTCCGGGTTTCCGGCATGCCCTCGCCCGTCACGAGTGGAAAGTTCTGTATGACCCTCTCCTCACACGTGTCCGTCTCCTCGGAATTCGAGGTAATTCCCCACACCCCGAACTGTCAGCGCGTCTTCGACCTCGGCGACCACCTGCTCATCGGGGTCAGCCCCGGCAACAGCTATTTCAGCATCTCCAACCTCGCGCTCCTGATGCGATGGGGGCACGCCACATTCCGGCGCGTGGACGTGGTGTGCCCGGACAGCAGCCTGGTGTTCACCTACCGGGCGCTCGGATATCCCGAGGAGACCGCTGCCCGGAAGGTCCGCAAAGAGGTGTCCGGCGTACTGCGCAGAATCCGCCGGGCGTGGGAGCGCAGTGACGTGGCGGTGGCGCGGCAGCACACCCATCTGCTCTCGGACCTGTCGGAACGCGACGCCTACCGGGAGCTGCGTACCAGAGCGGAGAACGCGCTCGCCGAGGACAAGGAGTTGTACCGCGTCTGCTTCGAGATGACCCGCCGCTCCCTGAACGCGGCGGCGCGCGACGGTACGTGCGCCACGGACGACAGAGTCGCCCTGGCCATGGAGTACCTGGTCGCCGAACTGCCCTTCTTCGTCGACACCCCGAGCATCCTCGATGTGCCGACCTCCACGATCAGTTACCACGCGCCCGTCGATTTCGCGGACCTCCTCTACACCGGCCGCAGCGTGCTGCGTGCCACCGCCGAGCAAGGCCACATTCTGCTCAAGGAAAGGCAGCTCCCCCGATGAACAGCGACGAACTCCCCTTGCGTTTCCCGTTCAGCCGGCGAGGTGACGAGGTACCGGTCGAGTGCGACTGGTTGCGCAGGAACCGGCCGGTGGCCCGGGTCATCACCCTGGCCGGTGACGAGGCATGGCTGGTCGCCTCCCACGAACTCTGCCACCAGGTGCTCACCGACCCCCGCTTCAGCCTGTACGCGACCGCCGACGACGGCGTGCCCCAGCAGTACGCACGCGCGTTCCCGCCGGACGCGGTGAGCAACATGGCGAACATCACCAGCGCCGGGCTGCGCGACGAGGTGATGAAGTCCCTTTCCCCGCGCAAGAACGAGGAGTTGACGCACTTCCTGCGGGCGACCGCGGAGGCGCTGATCGACAAGGCCGTGGCGGGCGGCAGCCCCGTCGACCTCTGGGCCGGTTACGCCTCACCGCTCTCCATGCGCCTGATGACGGAGATCCTCGGCCTGCGCGACGCCGACGAGACGGCGCTGGCGGCGCGCTGCGACGTGGCCATGGGCACCAGCGCTCACACGCCCGCCGAAGCCGCCCGCAACTGGGAGGAGCTGCGCGCCGTCATGGCCACGGCTCTGCGCCCGGACCGCCGCCGGGCCGCCGGACTGCTGCCCCGCCTCGCGGCGCTCCGCGAGGACCGGCCGGAGGACGAGCTGACGGTGACACAGCTCTGCGACGTCGGTTGCAACATGCTGGTCGCCGGTTACGAGAGCCTCGCGGCGTTCCTGGGCCACGCCATCATGCTCCTGGCCGGTGACCAGGAGCAGACGACCCGGCTCCGCGAGACGCCCGCGCTCATGCCCCGGGCCATCGAGGAGCTGTACCGCCGCAACCTCTCGATCGGCGACGGCCTGCCCCGCCTGGCGACGGAGGACGTGCGGCTCGGTGACACCGACGTGGCCGCCGGCTCCCTCGTACTGGTCTGCGTCGAGGGCGCCAACCACGACCCCGAGGTGTTCCCCGAGCCGACCCGCCTGGACATCGACCGCGCCGCCAACCCCCACCTGACCTTCGGCGGCGGCGCGCATTACTGCCCGGCCACCAGCCTCAGCCGGCTGCACGCCCACATCGGCCTGGAGACGCTGCTGGCGAGGCTGCCCAAGCTCGTACTGGCTATCCCCGCCTCGGAGTTGACCTGGAGCTGGGGGATGATCAAGCGTCTTCCGAAGGCGCTTCCGGTGAGACTGTGACGTCAAGGCGGCCGGGCGGCCGGTCACCGGTCGCAGGCCGCCCGGGACTGCCCGCCGCCGGCCGGCGGGTCAGGCCGTGTGCAGCCGCAGCCCGTACCGCTGGAGGATCTCGTTCACCGGCTGGTACCACGTCTCGCCGCCGCTGCCGCAGTTGCCCCAGCCGCCGGATGTCACGCCCTGCGCCTGGTCGCCGCTGATGAACGAGCCGCCAGAGTCGCCGCCCTCGGCGCAGACGCTGGTCTTGGTGAGCTGGTGGACGACGCTGCCGTCGGAGTAGTTGACGGTCTCGTTCTTGGCGAGGAGCCGGCCGCAGCGCCACTTCGTGGTGGAACCGGAGCGGCAGATCGACGCCCCGACCGGCGCCTCCGCCGAGCCGCGCACCAGCTGGTCGGGGACGCTGCCCCAGCCGAGTACGACCGGCACGGTCCACCAGCCGTTGCCGACGGACACCCACGCGTAGTCGTTGTCGGGGAACGACGAGCCCTGGAAGGTGCCGATGGCGGAGCCGTCCCAGCCGCGCACCGCCGCGCCCGCCCGGCCGCAGTGCCCGGCCGTGACGAAGCCGCCGTGGACGGAGAAGCCGATGGAGCAGCGGACGTTGCCGGTGTAGTACGGGTCGCCTCCGACGGTTCCGGCGGCGTAGGTGCGCGGCGCCTCGGGGACCGTGTCGACGCGTACGGGCGCGGTGGCGCGGGCGCGCCGCAGGAACGCCGAGACATCGTTGTCGCCCCGGTGACCGGCGACGACATCGACGACGACGCGATTGGCCCGCGGGTCGACCCGCCAACTGGCCACGTCTGACGGCGCCTTGAACTTGTCGATGCGCTTCTTCGTCGTGTCCAGGGCGGCGGCGCTGTGCTTGACGAGCCGGACGTCGACTCCCCCGGCGGCCCGTCGTACGTCCGAGGCGACCTGCCGCTCGGTCACGGCGACGGTGAGCCGACCGCGCTTCGCGTCGAACCAGGCGCCGCCGAACGCCGGGCCGGCCGCCCTCCGTGCCGCGCGCTCGGCCTTGACGGCCCGCCGCTCGTCGGCGAGGCGCTCGCGCGCGGCGGCGGGTGTCAGACCGAGGTCGCGGCGCATGGCGTCGAGGAGGGCGGCGGAGGCGGGCGGCCGGGGCGCGGGGCGGGAGTCGGCCGCTGCGGTGGGGGCGAGGCCCGTGGCGGCGCAGGTGGCCGACGCGAGCAGGGCGGACAGGGCGAGGCGTGCTCCGGTTACGCGTCTCACTGGGGGACCTCTCGTCGTTCCAACGGGGTGGGGGTGGAACAGGGTTACGTTGCTGAGAGCGCTCTCATTCGGTGCGCGGCAGAGCGTAGGGAGAGGGCGCGGCCAAGTCCATACTCTTGGCCGCGGTCATCGATCTGACATCGCGATCGGTGGCGTGAAGAACATGTGTTGGACTCATGGATCGGCCTGCGGTGAGACTCCGAGGCATGACAAGTCCAGCGATGTCAAAGGGTGTTGGCGGGGCGAGCAGCGGCGTCCCCCGCAGCGACCTGCCGCGCACGTTCCTGACGGCGGTCACCCCTGTGGTGTGGGGGACGACGTATGTCGTCACCACCGAGTTCCTCCCGCGGGAACACCCGCTGTTCGCGGGGCTGCTGCGCGCCCTGCCCGCCGGTCTGATCGCCCTGGCCCTCTCCCGGACGCTGCCGCGCGGCACGTGGTGGGGGAAGGCGGCGGTGCTCGGGGTGCTGAACATCGGGCTCTGCTTCCCGCTGCTGTTCGTCGCGGCCGAGCGGCTGCCGGGTGGCGTCGCGGCCACGCTGGCGGCGATCCAGCCGCTCGTCGTCGCCGTCCTGGCCGTGGCGGTCCTGAGCGAGGCCTTGTCCGGGTGGCGCCTCGCCTGGGGCGCGGTGGGCGTCGTCGGTGTCGGTCTGGTGGTGATCGGGCCGGACGCGGCGCTCGACATGGCCGGGGTCGTGGCGGGCCTGGCGAGCGCGGCCTCGATGGCGCTCGGGGTGACGCTCACCAAGCGCTGGGGGCGGCCCGCCGAGGCCGGGCCCATGGCTTTCGCCGGGTGGCGGCTCACCGCCGGGGGCCTCTTCCTGGTGCCGGTCACCTTCCTCGCCGAGGGGGCGCCTCCCGCGGTCGACCTGCCCGCCGTGCTCGGGTACCTGTGGCTCGGCCTGGTGGGGGGACTGATCGCGTACGTCCTGTGGTTCCGCGGCATCACCATCTTGCCCGTAGCCTCGGTGGCGGTCCTCGTCCTGCTCTCGCCGCTGGTCGCCGCGGTGCTCGGCGCCGTCGTACTCGGCCAGACGCTCGGCCCCGTCCAGCTCTTGGGGTTCGCGCTGTCCCTCGCCGCGATCGTCGCGGGCCAACTGCCGGCTCCCGTAGGGCTCGTACGGAATCGGCGGACGCCCGGGCCGGACGACCTGGCGTCCCCGTGACACGCCGAAGTCTCCTCCCTGAAAGGACCTCGCGATACCGGACAGGTAGCTCGCCCACGTCACGGGTGCGAAGCCGAGGTGCGGCGGGTGAAGAACGCCGCCGATGCCACCGCCTTGCGCGAGTGGCACGGTCAAGTCCGCCGGGCGCCCGCCTCGCCGCTTGCCGTGCGGCCGCCGCCGAGCAGGCCGAAGACGGCCACGCCCAGCACCAGGCAGACCCCGGCCAGCCCCCACAGCACCGCGTGGAACGCCTCGTCGTACGACCGGGAGGCCGTTAGCGTGGTGAGCACCGAGCCGTACAGCGCCACCGCCACCGCCTCGCTGCCGAGCCGCAGTGTGTTGAGGAAGCCCGCGGCCATGCCCGCCTTCGCGGGGTCGACGAGCGCGAGGGCCTGGCCGTCGACGAGGCCCGCGGCCAGGGCCATGCCCGCGCCGGTGACGATCATCGGCAGGGCGATGACGGCCACGGACACGTCCGGCCCGAAGAGGGTCAGGGTGGCGTCGCCGACGGCCAGGGCGGCCAGGCTCACGTAGATGATGGTGAGCGGCGGGACACCGCGGGCCACCAACGTGGCGGCGAGCAGCGGGAAGACGAGCATCGGCGCGGTGAGCAGCACCATCAAAAGCCCGGCGGCACCCGTGCCGCGGCCGGTCACCTCCGTCAGGTAGCTCGGCAGGTACGTGAGCATCGTGACGAAGCCGAAGGAACCGGCGACCGGCACCAGGCACAGGCCCAGGAAGCGGCGGTTGCGCAGCAGGCCCAGGTCGAGCATGGGGTGGGTGCGGCGCTTCTCGACGGCGGCGAAGGCGGCCAGCGCGACGGCGGCCCCGGCGAAGAGCCCGAGCACGCCCGCGCTGCCCCAGCCCCACTGGGAGCCCTGCACGATGGCCGTGGTCAGCAGCACCATGGCGACGACGAAGACCGCGCTGCCGGGTACGTCGACACGCGCGCCGGCCGGACGGGGCGTGGCCGGGAGCGAGCGGGCGATGGCCGGTACCGCGGCGAGGGCGACGGCGAGGGCCACCGCGTGCACGGCGAAGACCCAGCGCCAGCTCACCGTCTGGAGCAGCGCCCCGGAGAGCGAGGGGCCGACCGCGACGCCCACGCCCGCGACGGTCCCGAAGAGCGCGAACGCCTTGGCGCGCGCCGGGCCCTCGTACACCGTGGACAGGATCGCGGAGCCGCAGGAGAAGATCGCCGCGCCGCCGATGCCCGCGAGGGCGCGGGCCGCGTCCAGGAGGAGGACGTCGGAGGCGAGGGCGCTCGCGAGGGAGGCGACGGCGTAGACGGCGGCGCCGGCGGCGAAGGCCCTGACGCGGCCGACGATGTCGGCGACCGAGCCCCAGACGAGGGTGAAGCAGGCGAAGGCGACGTTGAAGGCGTTGACCACCCACTGGAGGGGCGCGGGTCCGGCGCCGGTGTCGGCGCCGATGCCGGGCAGGGCGACTGCCGTCCCCGAGATGGACATCGGGACGACGAAGACGGCGAGGAGGATCGCGGCGAGCGGAAGCCACGGCGGCTTCGGTGGTGCCGCCATGGGTGTCGCGGGCGCGAGCGGTGCCTGTGGTCCGGGCATGGCTGGGAGACCCCCGAGAGGAGACGATGAGGTTCGGAATTGATCGAACCTGACCCTGGCATGCCCGCGAGGTACGATGCAAGTCGAACCTACCGAGGAAGGCCTCCCATGCCGGACGACGACGGACACCCCCTCCCCGAGGAGATGGACCTGCGCACGGTCCTGCACGCGCTCGCCGACCCCTTGCGCCTCGGGGTGATCGCCCGCTTCCTGCGCGAGCCCGCGGGCACCGAACGCACCTGCGCCTCCTTCGAGTTGCCCGTGTCGAAGTCCACGACCTCGCACCACTTCAAGGTGATGCGCGAGGCGGGCCTGCTGCGCATGGTCGACCACGGGAACAGCAGGACCGCCGTACTGCGCAGGGAGGAACTGGACGAGCGGTTCCCGGGGCTGCTGGACCTCGTCGCCGCCGGATAACCAGGTGCGCCCCGGCACGCGGACGGCTAGCGTGCCGCCCATGTCCGTGACCAAGTAACTCCAGGTGCCCCACCCGCCCCGCGGGTCCGTGGCACGGAAGCGTCCTGTCTTCCTCAGCCCCCGCCGCACACCGGCCCGGGGCCGACCTGGAGTGCCCTTCACGTGAACATCTTTTCCGTACGCTCCTCCGCGCGCGGCCACGCCCCCTCGCGGCGCACGCCCGCCCTCGCGCTGCTCTCCCTCCTCCAGTTCCTCATCGCCGTCGACGTGACCGTCGTCAACGTCGCCCTGCCCGCCATCGGCGCCCGCTTCGACGCGGACGCCGCCTCACTGTCGTGGGTCGTCACCGGTTACACGCTCGTCGGCGGCGGCCTCCTGCTGCTCGGCGGGCGACTCACCGATCTGCTCGGGCGGCGGCGGATGTTCCTGCTCGGCGCCGCGCTCTTCGCCCTCGCCTCGCTCGCGGCCGGACTCGCGCCGAACCTGGAGACCCTGATCGCCGCCCGCTTCGCGCAGGGCGCGGGCGAGGCCCTCGCCTCCCCCGCCGCGATGTCACTGATCGCCCTGCTCTACCCCTCCCCCGAGGAGCGCGCCAAGGCGCTCAGCGTCTGGGGCGCGATCTCCGCGACCGGTCTCGTCGTCGGAGTCCTGCTGTCCGGTGCGCTCGTCCAACTCCTCGACTGGCGCTGGATCTTCGGGGTCAACGTGCCGATCACGGCGGCGGTACTCGTCCTGGCTCCGATGCTCGTACGCCCCGACGGGCCGCGCCCCGAACGGCCCGGCCGCCTCGACCTGCCCGGCGCCGCCCTGCTGGTGGCGGGACCGCTCGCCCTGGTCTACGGCGCGCTGCGCGGCTCACCGGCCGCGCTGCTCACCGGGGCCGCGCTCCTCGCCTCGCTCGTCGCCGTCGAGGCACGGTCCACGAACCCCCTGGTGCCGCTCTCCTTCTTCGCGCACCGCGTCCGGGCGCTCGCGAACGCGGCGACGGTGCCGCTCAGCGCGGCGCTCTCGGGCACCTTCTTCCTGGCCACGCTGTACCTCCAGGAAGTCATCGAACTCACGCCGCTCCAGGCCGGGTTGGCCTACCTGCCGTTCTGCGCCGCGCTCCTGCTCGCGATCTCCCAGGTGGCCCGGCTGATCGGCGCGCTCGGCGTCACGTACACGGCGCTGCTCGGGCTGCTCCTGACGGCGGCCGGGCTAGGTTGGCTCGCCCGGCTCCCCGACCACGGCGACCTGTGGACGGACATCATGCCCGGCATGCTCGGCGTCGCGGCCGGGATGGGCATCGGCCTGGTGGCACTCCAGAACGCGGCCCTCTCCGATGTCACGGAGGACGACGCGGGCACCGCGTCCGGCGTGCAGCGCTCGGTCGACCAGCTCGGCGGCTCGCTCGGCCTCGCCGTCCTGGTGGGTACGGCACTCGGCGGCGGCACGCCCCAAGGACCGGACTTCCGGGCGGCGTTCGGATGGGCGGCGCTCGGGGTGCTGGCCGCCGCTGCGTCCGTGGTAGTGGCCCGGGCATCGGCGGGCCGCTCGACTCGCGGCATCCGGAGCTGAGTTCACGGCAGTTGACGGCAGTTGTCGGCAGGTCACGGCAGTTCACGGGCATCCGGAGGCAAGCATTCCAGTTGCCGATTTGGAAACTAGATGCCAGAGTCGCAACCGGAAGGAAGCGGCGCCCAGAGGAGAGATCAGCCGTGGCACGACAGCTTGACGCAGCCCACCAGCTCAAGGTCATCGATGGCGCCCCTCGACTGAGCAGGCCCGCCGGAGTCGGCGAGCGCGTGCTGGGCGTGTTCTCCGTCGGCCTCCTGCCGGCCGGGCTGGCCGCGGTGAGTGCGAACAGCATTCAAACTGCCGTGCGCGTGCTGGCTCTCGTAGCCGCCCTGGCCCTGATGACGGGCTGGTACTGGTTCCATCTGGGCGCCACGCGCCGCAGGCCCCACACCGCGACGGAGAACGCGGCGGTGGTGTTCGCCACGATGATGCTCGGCGCCCCGGGGTCCAAGATTCTCTGGGACAACCCGGCACCCCTCGGAGGGTCCCTGATCGCGGCGGCCCTGCCGACCGTCGGCCTGCTGGTCTACCTGGTCCTGCGGTGGAGGCGCTGAGCATGACGCACGAGCAGCCGCGCACACGTCTCGTGACGGTGATGCACTCGCCCATGCGCCTGGCGATCCTCGGCTCTCTGCGCCATGTGCAGCAGGTGACGTTCGCCGATCTGCGCGAGGCGCTGGACCTGTCCGCCGCCGAACTGTCCCGGCAGCTCGCCATCCTGGAGAAGGCCGAGCTGGTGGAGATCGCGAAGCTGCGCGAGCTGCGTCGGCCGGTGACGCAGGTCCGGCTCTCGGAGTCAGGACGCGAACGGTTCGAGGAGTACCTGAGGCATCTGCGCCAAGTCGTACAGGAAGACGTTCAAGAAGACGTCCAGGTAGTCGGCGTTCAGGAAGACGGCGTTCAGGAAGACGCTCCTTGAGAGCCCATCGAGACCTCCTCTAAGATCCACGACGACATCGCGTGCCGGTCACCGACCGGGTGAGGCATGGAGGTGTCAGGAGATGCCCTGTGGAGGCATTCCTTGTCACTCGAGCTGAACCACACGATCGTCCACGCCCGGGACAACCGGGAGTCCGCCGAGTTCCTCACGGACCTGCTGGGCCTCGAAATCACCCAGGAATGGGGCCCGTTCATCGCGGTGGCCCTGAACAACGGCGTCACTCTGGACTTCGCCACCATCCCCGCCGAGCACATCACCCCGCAGCACTACGCCTTCCTCGTCTCCGATGCGGAGTTCGAAGCGGCGTACGAGAAGATCCGGGCGCGCGGCATCCCGCACTGGGCGGACCCGCACCAGAAGCAGCCGGGCGAGATCAACCGCAACGACGGCGGCAAGGGGGTCTACTTCCTCGACCCGTCGTCCCACGCGATGGAACTGATCACGGTGCCGTACGGCGGCTAGGCCGGCCCGGTCAGGGGCGCGGGGAACTGCGCGCCCAGCCCCCACAGCCCGCAGATGGAAAGACGAGGGCCGCACCCCGTACGAATACCGGGGTGCGGCCCTCAACCGCTGTCTGCCGAAGGCTACTTGCGGATCAGGCTGCGCAGCACGTACTGCATGATGCCGCCGTTGCGGTAGTAGTCCGCCTCACCGGGCGTGTCGATGCGGACGACCGCGTCGAACTCGACACCCGTGTCGGTGGTGACCTTCACCGTGCGAGGGGTCGTGCCGTTGTTCAGCTCGGTCACGCCGGAGAAGGAGAAGGTCTCCTCGCCGGTCAGGCCGAGCGACGAGGCCGACATCCCCTCCGGGTACTGGAGCGGCAGGACGCCCATGCCGATGAGGTTCGAGCGGTGGATGCGCTCGTACGACTCGGCGATGACGGCCTTGACGCCGAGGAGCGCGGTGCCCTTGGCGGCCCAGTCGCGCGACGAGCCGGAACCGTACTCCTTGCCCGCGAGGACGACCAGCGGGATGCCCTGCTCGATGTAGTTGCGCGAGGCGTCGTAGATGAACGAGACCGGCGCGTCCTCCTGCGTGAAGTCACGCGTGAAGCCGCCCTCGGTGCCCGGCGCGATCTGGTTGCGCAGGCGGATGTTGGCGAACGTGCCGCGGATCATGACCTCGTGGTTGCCTCGGCGCGAGCCGTAGGAGTTGAAGTCGCGGCGCTGCACGCCGTGCTCCGTGAGGTACTTGCCGGCCGGGGTGTCGGCCTTGATCGCACCGGCCGGGGAGATGTGGTCGGTGGTGACCGAGTCGCCCAGCTTCGCCAGGACGCGGGCGCCCGTGATGTCGGAGACCGGGGTGGTCTCCATCGTCATGCCCTCGAAGTACGGGGGCTTGCGGACGTACGTCGACTCGGTGTCCCACTCGAAGGTGTTGCCGGTCGGGATCGACAGGGCCTGCCACTGGGCGTCGCCCGCGAAGACGTCCTGGTAGGACTTGTTGAACATGTCCTCGCCGATGGAGTTGGCGACGACGTCGTTGACCTCGGCCTCGGTGGGCCAGATGTCCTTGAGGTAGACCGGGTTGCCGTCCTGGTCGGCGCCGAGGGCCTCGGTGGTGATGTCGATCTTCATCGAGCCGGCGAGGGCGTACGCGACGACCAGCGGCGGGGACGCCAGGTAGTTCATCTTGACGTCGGGGTTGATGCGGCCCTCGAAGTTCCGGTTGCCGGAGAGGACGGACGTCACGGCCAGGTCGTGGTCGTTGACGGCCTTCGAGACCTCCTCGGGCAGCGGGCCCGAGTTGCCGATGCAGGTGGTGCAGCCGTAGCCGACGAGGTTGAAGCCGACCTTGTCGAGGTACGGGGTCAGGCCCGCCTTGTCGAAGTAGTCGGTGACGACCTTCGAGCCCGGGGCGAGGGTGGTCTTGACCCACGGCTTGCGGGTCAGGCCCTTCTCCACGGCCTTCTTCGCGACGAGCGCGGCGGCGACCATCACGTACGGGTTCGAGGTGTTGGTGCAGGAGGTGATGGCCGCGACCGTCACCGCGCCGTGGTCCAGCTCGTACGTCGAGCCGTCGGCGGCGGTCACGAGGACCGGGTTCGACGGGACGCCGTTCGTGGTGGCCGGGGCGTCGGAGGCCGGGAAGGACTCCTTGCCCGCCTCGTCCACGGAGTCGACGTAGTTGCGTACGTCGATCTTGAACTGCTCGGCGGCGTTGGCGAGGACGATGCGGTCCTGCGGGCGCTTCGGGCCGGCGATGGAGGGGACGACCGTGGAGAGGTCCAGCTCCAGCTTCTCGGAGAAGTCCGGCTCGGCGGCCGGGTCAAGCCACAGGCCCTGCTCCTTGGCGTACGCCTCGACGAGCGCGACCTGCTGCTCGGAGCGGCCGGTGAGCTTCAGGTACTTCAGCGTCTCGTCGTCGATCGGGAAGATCGCGGCGGTGGAGCCGAACTCCGGCGACATGTTGCCGATGGTGGCGCGGTTCGCGAGGGAGGTGGCGGCGACGCCCTCGCCGTAGAACTCGACGAACTTGCCGACGACGCCGTGCTTGCGCAGCATCTCGGTGATCGTGAGGACGAGGTCCGTGGCGGTGGTGCCCGGCTTCAGCTCGCCGGTCAGCTTGAAGCCGACGACGCGCGGGATGAGCATGGAGACCGGCTGGCCGAGCATCGCGGCCTCGGCCTCGATGCCGCCGACGCCCCAGCCGAGGACGCCCAGGCCGTTGACCATCGTGGTGTGCGAGTCGGTGCCGACCAGGGTGTCGGGGTACGCCTGGCCGTTACGGACCATGACCGTGCGCGCCAGGTGCTCGATGTTGACCTGGTGGACGATGCCGGTGCCCGGGGGGACGACCTTGAACTCGTCGAAGGCGGTCTGGCCCCAGCGCAGGAACTGGTAGCGCTCCTTGTTGCGGCCGTACTCCAGCTCGACGTTCTGGCCGAAGGCGTCCGCCGTGCCGAACTTGTCGGCGATCACGGAGTGGTCGATGACCAGCTCGGCCGGGGCCAGCGGGTTGATCTTCGCGGGGTCGCCGCCCAGCTCCTTCACGGCCTCACGCATGGTGGCGAGGTCCACGACACAGGGCACGCCGGTGAAGTCCTGCATGATCACGCGGGCCGGCGTGAACTGGATCTCCTGCGACGGCTGCGCCTGGGAGTCCCAGTTGCCGAGCGCGCGGATGTGGTCGGCGGTGATGTTCGCGCCGTCCTCGGTGCGGAGCAGGTTCTCCAGCAGCACCTTCAGGCTGTAGGGAAGGCGTGCGGAGCCCTCGACCTTGTCCAGCTTGAAGATCTCGTACGACTCGTCGCCCACGCGCAGCGTGCTGCGGGCGTCGAAGCTGTTCGCCGACACGACAGTCTCCTTCAGATTTTTCGCGCGTTTCGTCACATCCTGCCGCCACGACTCCTCGTCGATCCGCTAAGGTAAGACTTAGTTAGGTAACCCTTACCCAGTGGCGGCTTCTGGTGCGCCTCGGCAGATATCTCGATGTCGAGATAACTCTAGTACATGACCCGGCGTGACGACGAGGCACGTCGTCACTTTGTGGTGCCCCGGGCCGCCGCGCCGCGCCGCCCCCGCCGGCTCCGGGGTGGCGGCATGCGGCGCGCCCCCTCTCCGGAGCGGCGCGCGGCGCTCGCGGGGGGCTCGGCTTGGCCGGGCGTCCCCCTGTCGGCCGGGGGCTGCCCGAAGGTCTCGGCGGGCGGATGGGGCGGCGCGAGGAAGGGCCTCCCCCGTCGCGCACCGCGAGGGAGCAGCCGGGCGTCTTCCCTGCTCGCGGAGGCTTTGAGGGCCTCGCGGGCCGCGTGTCGGCGCGGCAGGGGTGACGCTTTCGGGAGCCGGTGCGCGGCTGATATCGCGTGCGCGGCGGGGATATGACATGTCGTCCGATGGCCGATATCGCTCCGTCGAGGTGCGCCGCGCGCCCGGCGGAGGCAGAGTGGGCCCTGACGCACCGTCGTCGGCAGGACGCGCGGCCGCCGCCCGAGTGACGCGGGCGGCGGCGGGGC
Source organism: Streptomyces huasconensis (assembly GCF_021028635.1). Lineage (NCBI taxonomy): Bacteria > Bacillati > Actinomycetota > Actinomycetes > Kitasatosporales > Streptomycetaceae > Streptomyces > Streptomyces huasconensis. The sequence continues at coordinate 6,501,523 of NZ_CP086119.1, read as the reverse complement.
TCCCGTCCGCACGGCCGCCCGCGTCGGCAACTCCCTTGCCGGGGGCGGCCTCCGAAGGACCGCTCCTCGAACGGCCCACCCCAGCGCGCGCGTCATCTCATATCTGAGATAACCTGCGACACATGGCAGACGACTACCTCGTACGCATCGGCAAGCTCATCCGCGACGCCCGCCAGCACCGGGGCTGGACGCAGACGCAGCTCGCCGAAGCGCTCAGCACCAGCCAGAGCGCCGTGAACCGCATCGAGCGCGGCAACCAGAACATCAGCCTTGAGATGATCGCCCGCATCGGTGAGGCGCTCGACAGCGAGATCGTGTCGCTCGGCTACGCCGGGCCGATGCACCTGCGGGTGGTCGGCGGCCGTCGGCTCTCCGGCTCCATCGACGTCAAGACGAGCAAGAACGCGTGCGTGGCGCTGCTCTGCGCGTCGCTGCTCAACAAGGGCCGCACGGTGCTGCGCCGGGTGGCCCGCATCGAGGAGGTCTACCGCCTCCTGGAGGTGCTCAACTCCATCGGCGTACGCACCCGTTGGATCAACGACGGCGTCGACCTGGAGATCGTGCCGCCCGCCAAGCTGGAGATGGACGCCATCGACGCGGAGGCCGCGCGCCGCACCCGCTCGATCATCATGTTCCTCGGCCCGCTGCTGCACCGCATGGACCGCTTCAAACTGCCGTACGCGGGCGGCTGCGACCTGGGCACCCGCACGATCGAGCCACACATGATCGCGCTGCGCCGGTTCGGCCTGGACATCGCGGCGACCGAGGGGCTGTACCACGCCGAGGTCGCGCGGGACGTCTCCCCCGACCGGCCCATCGTCCTGACCGAACGCGGCGACACCGTCACGGAGAACGCGCTGCTCGCCGCCGCCCGCAGCGCCGGTACGACGGTCATCCGCAACGCCTCCTCGAACTACATGGTCCAGGACCTGTGCTTCTTCCTGGAGGCGCTCGGCGTCAAGGTCGAGGGCATCGGCACGACGACGCTGACCGTGCACGGCGTGCCGACCATCGACGTGGACGTCGACTACTCCCCCTCCGAGGACCCGGTCGAGGCGATGAGCCTGCTCGCCGCCGCCGTCGTCACCGAGTCCGAGCTGACGGTGCGCCGGGTGCCGATCGAGTTCCTGGAGATCGAGCTGGCGGTCCTGGAGGAGATGGGCCTCGACCACGACCGCTCGGCGGAGTACCCGGCGGACAACGGCCGCACCCGCCTCATCGACCTCACCGTGCGCCCCTCCAAGCTGGAGGCGCCCATCGACAAGATCCACCCGATGCCGTTCCCCGGCCTGAACATCGACAACGTCCCGTTCTTCGCGGCCATCGCGGCGGCGGCGCAGGGCAAGACGCTGATCCACGACTGGGTCTACGACAACCGCGCGATCTACCTCACGGACCTCAACCGCCTGGGCGGCCGCCTCCAGCTCCTCGACCCGCACCGGGTCCTGGTGGAGGGCCCGACCCGCTGGCGCGCCGCCGAGATGATGTGCCCGCCCGCACTGCGCCCCGCCGTGGTCGTCCTGCTCGCCATGATGGCCGCCGAGGGCACGTCGGTACTGCGCAACGTGTACGTGATCAACCGCGGGTACGAGGACCTGGCGGAGCGGCTGAACTCCGTGGGGGCGCAGATCGAGACGTTCCGGGACATTTGATACGACGATGCCGCCGCACCCCGTCTGACCTGCTATTTAGCGGGTCAGGGAGGGGTGCGGCGGCATGTCTGGGACTTCTCTGGGACTTTGGGCCCCGCAGCGGGCTACGAGCCACGCTCCACGGGCTCTACCGACCGACCACGGCCGCAGCTACGCGAAGATCGCGTCGATGGCGGCGCTGCCTCGTGCGCCGGCGCGGGGCAGGAAGTGGGAGTACTTCCGCAGCGTGAACCCGGGGTCGGAGTGCCCCAGCCAGCGTGCCAGGGAGACGATCGATTCGCCAGCCTCCAGTTCCTCGGAGGCGTAGAAGTGGCGCAGGGCGTGAAAGCCGTGCTCCCGGGACGGCTCCCACACGCGAGCACCGTCGGTGCTGCCCTCGTCCAGCGGGGCGATCACACCCGCCGTGGCCAGAGCGGGCTTCCACACGTAGGAGTTGAAGTAGTTCCGGTTGATGGCCTTCCGCTCGCGTCCCGTCACCAGGAGGTCGTAGGTCCTCGGCCGCCGATGCTTGGCCTCCACCGGCGTCTCGGCCGGAGTCGGGTCGTCCCAGGGCAGTGTGACCGGCACCGGCGCGAATTGCTCCGTGTGCTGCCGGATGGCCTGGGCCACGCTTGACGGCAGTGGCACGTCCCGGACCTTGCGCCCCTTGGGAAGCGCAAAACACAGCTTCGCCCGCACCATCTTGACCTGCCGCCGGACGTGCACGACCTCCTTCTCGAAGTCGATGTCGTCCGCTGAAAGACCGAGCGCCTCCCCTTGGCGGAGCCCGAGACCTGCTCCGATCACGAGAAGGAGCCGGTAGCGATCCGGCAGGGCCTCCCGTACCGCCAGGACCCGCTCGGGCGGCCACGCCTCGACCCTGCCGGGTGCGGCGGCCGGAGGGCCGACAGTGCTGGACCGGCATGGGTTGCGTCCGAGGCGACGGTCCTCGACCGCGGCCTGGAGGACGCTGGAGAGCGTCGCCCAGACCAGACGGATCGAGGTCGGACCGAGGTCCTTCTCCAGCCGCTTCTTCCAGTGGCGCAGGGCTTCCGTACCGATGGCGTTGAGCGGCTGAGCACCCAGGTGGGGAACGATGTGCCGGCGTACCCTCTGCTCGATCCGTTCGATCGGACGGGTCACCGCTCTGGGTGGGCCACCAGTGGGTCGCGATGTAGTCCTTGAGGGAGATGGCCCCATCGCGCGGATCGACGAACTCGCCACGGCGAGCGTCGGTCTGAGCCTGGGCGAGCCAGGTCTTGGCGTCCTGGAGGGCGTCGAAGGAACGGTCCTTGACACCGGGGATGCCCTTGACGCGATAGCGGGTGCACTTGCCGTACATGGCGGTACGGTCACGTTTGCCGGTCTTCGGGTTGGGGCGCTTCTTCAGCCATCGGTCTTCTATGTAGCCGGCCAGGTGGAACTCCTTGGTGATGGGGATGGCGGCAACGCTCTACGGCGCTTGGGGGTTCAGGCGCTGAGGAAGCGGCTCGACCGCTCCTGCAGAGGGGTGTTGAGCGGGTTGAGGGCCGGGGTGGAGCGGGAGTCGGCCTGTTCCTGTTCGCGGACCCAGGCGTCGAGCGCTTCGAGCCGGTACATGACGCGACCGCGGGTTCCCATACGGAAGCTCGGGGGTCCCTGGCGACGGTGGCGCCAGACGTAGAGCGTGTGGGGTGAGAGGCCGAGATAGTCGGCGGCGTCCTTCACGGTCAGGAAGGCGGCGGATGTGGCGCCTGAGGAAGCGGTAGCGGCAAGCGAAGATCGTCCAGGCATCGGTGGTTCTCTGTGAGGTAGGGGCGGAGTGAGCCCGGGCGGGGGGAAATCCAATTCCGCCCACCCGTCGCCTTGTCAAGCGGCAGGAAGGGAATCGCAGACGATCCGCAACGCGGAAAGCGCTACGGACGGCGCACGGCGGCCGAGGCCGGCTCATTCGACAGGTCAGGAAGGGCGAGGGCAGCTTCGATCCGGTCCCAAGGGATTTCATCCCGTGTCGGCTTACGAAGGCAGTGCGCGAAGCGTTCGGCGAGGCGAGGAGCGCTCATTCCGGCGCACTCGGCTACCACGAAGATGTGCGCCGCGCTCTGGTCACCGTTCTTCAGCCACGCCGCGATGCACGCGTCACGCAGAGCGGAGATATTCCTGCCGAGCGACGAGTCGGCCTCGTGCGCTTCCAGAACCGCCGCCCGCGCTTGCTGCCAGATCTTCCGGTAGACCGGGGCGGTCAGCGGTCGCCCGTCGTCGAGAGCGAATATCGCGTCATCGGGGCGAAGATCGCGCCGGGTGATCTCCGCCTTCAGGAGCGCCACCAACTCCCGGCAGGCGGGTACACGCCGTTCGTGGCCCGCGCGCTCCGAATCCGTCTCGCGGCGCTCTCGTCCCTGAGGATGGATCAGCAGCCAACCGCTGCCGTCGTCCACGAGTTCCACGTCTCGGACACGCAGCAGCAGGGCCTCCTTCGGCTGCAGCGCCGCGAGGGCGATGGACGCCAGGAAGGCCCGCAGTACGAGACCGTTCTGCGGCTGCTCGGCGGCCCAGTCCAGGATCGAAAAGCACTGCCGATCGGTCACATGAAACGTTTTGGCGCCAACAACTGCAGCCATGGGCGAGCTCCTTGGGTGAGGCGTGGGGGTAGGCACGGCAGTCCGGGCACCGCCTGTGAATCGCACGGCGACCGAACCTCTTCAATAGTCCGGAGGATCGCCGGTTTGGGTAACCGGCGATCCCGTGCTATGTTCCGCCGATCACGCAGACGATCTTCCGTGAGCTGCTCTAGGTTCACTTTCTTCGCCGCGCAATTCCAGTCCCTTCCGGGCTCAATGCGTCTGCCGTGAGCGAATCACCATGCTGACCCCGAAATCGCTGACGCCCAGCCACCGAGCGGTCGATCTGAACGAGCGAAAGTGCAGGAACAGAGCAGGCGCCTTCTAAGCACCTGCTCCTTCCCATTCAGCGATCGGGTCGGCACAGCCCGCCGTCCAGACAGCGCTTCGACACCCTGTACCGGGGTCTCCGATGGGCGACGAACGGAAGTCGTGATCTGCTGCGGCGTCACCACCGACTACGGGTCAGGGCCGAACGTCTTACAGTCCCCCATCGCGCGCCACACACTCCTGACCGTACGGCCCGTGCCCTGGCCGACCCGGCAGTGTCGCCGGAGGGCGTCGTCACGGCCCCACGAGTAAATGGCGGACCGGAGTGGCGATGTCGCCGCGATCATTCTGGTCAACGGGGTTCGACTGTCAGACCGAGGTTTTAGTGTGGAACGGTGACTTCAGACGTCAGCAAGGTCTCAAGCGAAGAGGCAGCGCTATCTGTAGAGGAGACCATCCTCGCGCAGACTGCCTGGTTCCTTCATGAGCGAGGAGACGTTCAGGCGGCAGCCCTTCTACTGGATGTTCAAGGACTCGAGTGGTCTCCCGGCAACAGGTTCGGCGACTGGATGGATGCCCGCCTTCTGGTTCCCGGATGGCTGATGGACCGGTTCTCTGAGGACTTGCTTGCGCGGATCCGGGACGCTCTCCTGCCGATCGCTGAACGGAACGGCGTCGAAGGACACTCTGTCTACGTCAGGCCAGCGCTCCCAGACGTGGCCGCGGACTGGAGGTCAGCTCTTCAGGGGCGGCTCACCGCCGACACCACAACGAACCACGCCGCGCGTGTCACCGATCCGAAACCGGAACTGCGACGCGACGGATTCCTTTTTGACTCCCGCGAGGAGGTACGGGTCTATGAGGCGCTCAAGCGCGCCCAGGCTGCCCTCCCCGCCGATGCCACCATCTCCATCTTTCCTCTGCCGCTGGGACGCGTAGGAGTCGGCAACACATGGGCGCCCGACTTCCTAGTCGTTCGCGAAGGCAGAGCCGGCCTGATCGAGGTCGACGGACCCCATCACCGCGGCCGACTGGCGGCTGACGGGACCAGGGATCGGCACTGGCGGAACAGCGGGTTCGTTCACATCGAACGAATCCTGGTGGAAGAAACAGCCAGGGACTCTGAGTTGGACGCCCTGGTCAGGACGTTCCTCAAGCGGCTGCGCACACATTAGCCGTCCGTACTCGACTCCGTCCCGCATGTCCGTCGGGCACTCGGAGATTGCTGGGTCCGGCCCTCCGACGGAAGGACCGGGCCCAGCGTGTGCGGCACGGTCAGCGGGCACTGCGAGACCAGGCGGGCGATGCCGAACCCGATGAGACCGGCGAAGGTAGAACCCCAAAGTGCGCGAGATGGTGGCCGCCGCCAAGGCGTCCGCGCCCATCACCGGGATCGGCTCCGCCGGGCGGGTCGTCTCAGTCGACCTGGACGCGGGATCCCCGTGCGTCCTGGTCAACGCCTCCACGGGCGGCGGCAAGTCGGTGATTCTGCGGTGCATCGCCCCCCTCTTGAGCCGCAGTCCCGCGCTTGGTTCCCTCGACAGGGCCAGGCGCTACCGAGCGCGCCGGGTGGTGATGAGCTGGCCGTTGTGGAGGCGGTGGTTGAGGTCGAGGCCGCTGTCGAGCATCGCGAGGACATCGAGGTGGCGGTCGGCCGGCACGGTCGCCACCCGGTGGCGGTCGCGGGTCAGGCGGATGGTCGGGTGGCGCTCGCTGGGCCGCGCGACGTTGACCGGGCCGTCGGGTGTCCCTGCTACCCGCCGGGTGAGTGGAGTGGTGGCTGCGCGGTTGTCGAAGAGCTGGTTGATCGGGTCGGAGGGAGTGCGGACGTAGTCCAGGAGGTCCTGGACCTCGTAGTCGATCGCCCCATACTGCCGTGTCCAGCCGTCGATGTGGTGCTGGGCGGTCCACTGCCGCAGGCCGGCCGACCGGTGCCCCAGGCGGGCGGCGTCGCGGCCGAGGAGGTGGGCGATGCGTCGGGAGGTGATGCCGGAGGTGAGCAGGGTCAGGGCCTGCTCGGTGTCGACGCCGTGGCGGATGTGCCAGGCAGTGTGTGTGTTGAGCCTGGGTGCGCCGGGAGGGAGCGCGGGGCTGGTGTTGACCAGGTTGATCAGGGCGCCGACGGTCCAGCTCAGGGCGTGCCCGAAGGCGGTGCTGATGTTGCGTACCGCCTGTTCGAGCGCCCACCCGGCAGCGACGCCGGGCTGCCAGGAACGGGCGAGGTCGGGAATCGTGGTGCCGGAGATCCACTCGCGGAGCGCGGGGGCGATCGGGACGTTCATATGAGTGCCCCGCGTCTCCTTGTCCTTGAAGCTCCAGGTCTTGGTGACCTCCGGGACGTGGTCGAGCAGACGGTCGAAGACCTGGTGCTCGGTGAGGAAATCGAGGGTGCGCTGCAGCGGCCATTCCTCCGGCTCGGCGAGCCGGTCGCCCCCGGTGGTTCCGGTGGCGTCGTCCACCGTGTGCCGCTCGAGCAGCACGGCCAGCTGCTTCGCGAGCCAGTCGAGGTAGCGGGCCGACCCCAGGCTGGTGCCGGTGGCGGCCCACCGGCCTGCCTGGGCCAGGTCGGTGGTCTCGAACACGGTGGCAACCTTGTCCGCGAGGGTGAGCCACCGGCTGGTTTGCCGCCCGTTGCCTCTCTGGGACGGGGCGAACAGTGCGTCCAGGGCGTCGATGGGATTGCCCTGCGGCGTCGGTGAGGAAGCGTGGAGCTGCAGGACGAGCCAGACGAACGAGGCAAAGTCTGCGGCGATACCATCCGCCAGCGCGAAGACTCCGTCAGCGTCCTGTCGCAGGGTGTCCTCGGCGTCAGCGAGTGCGGTCAGGGCCTCGTCGGTCAGCAGTGCGGAAACAACGCGCAACTGCTCCGGGTCGGGGTTGAGGGAGTCGAACTCGTCGGGGCGGGGCGGGTAAGGGCGGGTCAGGAAGATCCACCCCTCGCTCTCCCGACCGGCCCGCCCGGCGCGGCCGATGGCGTTGAGGAGCTCGGCGGGGGACAGGGTGCGCTGGCCATCGTAGGTGAGCGGGTCGCCGTCGACCTTGTGGTGGATGATGACGGTGCGCACGGGCAGGTTGACGCCGTCGGTGAGGGTGCTGGTGCTGGCGATCGCCAGGAGCTCGTTGCGACGCAGCGCGCCCTCGACGGCGTGCAGGACATCCTCGGGCAGGGCGCCGTGGTGGTAGGCGACGCCGTGCCGGGTGCAGCGCACTAGAGGGTGTTCCGTGCCGAGCGTGTCGGCGAGGTAGTTGGTCAGAGCCTCGGCTTCGGGCCGCTCAGGCAGGCACTCGGCGATGGCGAGTGCCGCGTCACGGGCTGCCCGCCGGGTGCCGACGACCATCAGCACGCTGCCGACCGCAGTGAGTTCCCCGGCGCCAGCGGCGAAGACTTGGTAGTCGGCGATCCCGCCTGGCAGACGGGTCCGCGCGTTCCACCGGCCTGCGGAGCCGGCGAAGCGCCGCGTGCCCACCTCTCCGGTAGTCAGTCGGGCGATGGCGGACGAGGCGGTCGGCCGGACATCGAGGAGGGTCTCGACGGGCACGGTGGCGAGCACCGGCGAGGCATGCTTTGCCGTCGGTCGCCGCTCCGTCAACTCGGCCTGCTCCGCCATGAGGTTCGGATACATGAGCCCGTGCATCCGGCGCGGCCCCCGCCAGGTGTCGGTGAAGTAGACCTCCCGTTCGGGGCGCTCCGGGTCGAGCCACGAGGCGATATCGCCCTTATTGCCGACCGCCGCGGACAGCAGCACGAGTCGGATGTCCCTACGAGCCTGCAGCAGCGTGAGCAGGCTCTCCAGCACGAAGCCGCGCCGCCCCTGGCCCAGGTGGTGGGCCTCGTCGACGACGACCAGCCCGACCTCCGCCAGTGCTTCGCCGGGGTGGTTGCGGATCATGTGCATGAGCCGCTCCGGGGTGACGATCTCCACGTCCCCGCCGTCCGGCTGGGCCGAGGAGGTCCAGGTGCCCAGCGGAAAATCCGGTTGCTCTGCAGCCAGGCGCCGCCCGAGCACCCGCAGCCGGCCCCGCAGTGTCCCGCGCATCTCCCGCCCCAGGCTGCGCATCGGCGACACGTACACCACGCGCCCGGGGCGCTGCGCCAGGTGCGAGCAGATCACCAGCTGCGCCATCAGCGTCTTGCCCGCGCTGGTCGGTACACTGATCAGGCTTCGAGACGTCGCCGGGTCGAGCGGATTACCGCGCTTGAGCATCAGGAGCTGGCGCTGCGGCGGCCAGAGCGTCATCACTGGCGGCTCCGACAGTGCGAAGCTCCGCGACACTGCCCGGGGAGTGCCCGGGGGGAGCAGTTGGTACAGGCTGCTGGCCGCCATCTCCCCGCTCAGCTGGTACAGATGCGCGGCAACCCACCGCGCGAGCCGGTCGCCCCGGCCGGCCGCCTGCGTCATCACGTCCCGCAGCAGCCGCTGCGCCGCCAACAGATCCCGTTCCTCGCCCACTGCCAGGAACTGGTACAGGTGGAAAACGGCCTCCACAACGGCCTCTGCGGGCCCGTACATGGTCCCCGCCAGGGACTCGCGGCGCATCATTGCCCTCACCCCACGCAGCTGCCGCCTCCACGCACGCAGCGCCCGGCCCAGCTCCGGGCGGTCGAAGCCGAGAAAGATGACGCCGGCCTCTACCGCCAGGGTGCCGATGTGCCCGCGCACTTCACCGGTGATGTCGACGAGAGCGCGGACCTGCCGGTAGACGGCGGTGGCGTTCGGGTCCTGCTCGCTGCGCCGGTATCCGGCTTGGGCGGCGAAGGCGATCTGGAGCCGCTCAGCCTCGGGTCTGCGTTCGTCGCCCAGGGCGAGGTCCATCAGGTGCGCGCTTGTGGCGAAGGCTCGCCGCACCCGCACCGCGTCGTAGCCAGGAGTCTCCGGGGCGAGCGCCGCGAGCCCGTGCAGGTACCACGCCGTGGCGAGGGTCTCGTCCTCGATCTCCCGCTCACCGCGGAAGGCCGCGACCTCCAGCTCGGTCATCGCCGCCAGCAGGTCCCGTGCGCTGGGCAGCACCCCGCCCGCCCGGTGCTCGCCGAGCGCGGACGCGAGTACCTCCAAGTCTAGAGTGCGCTCCACACGTACCTCCTCACGTCCTTCGCGAAGTCTTCAAGATCCTCGATCGCCACCACTACGCCCTGCAGCGCGCCCGGGTGGGTGTGGGTGGTGAAGTGCTGGTGCGAGCGCTCGAAGGCCGTGTCCGGGATGTATTCGGCGTCGAGAGCGATGCTGACCCCGCCGTTCCCCGACGCCTTCGCGTCCACCCATTGCCGAGCTATTGAGGCAACGAACTCCCGGGTGTCGGGGGCCAGCTCCCGGTCTCCCCACGAGATCTGACCCAGGTACCGCGCCCCCCAAGTGTTCAACTGCTGCCATGCCTTGCGGATCGTGTCGCTCGGCTTCATCTTTTCCGCGGTGAATTTCTTCATCTCCCACAACCGGAAGACGAACCCCAGCTCGCTGCCGGGCACTCGGTGGATCACCAGCCCGTCCGGCCCGCTGTCCGTCACCGTCGATGAGGGCGGGTCCAAGATCTCCACGGTGCGCCCCGGCTCGGGGGAAAGGTCGCGGGTGGAGAGATACCAGAGCCACTCGCCTACGTAGCCGGTAATGCCGGTGGTGTCGTTGGCCTCGAATACCGGGCCGGCGTAGAGCAGGACGTGGGCACGATCGGGGCCGGTCAGCGGGGTGCCGGCCAGGGCGCTATCGTGCCAGAGCCGGTATGCGAGGTCGTCCAGGTCGGTGCGGGCCCGCATGATCTCGTCGGCGATGATCCAGGCTGCCGCATCAAGGTCCTCCGGCTCCGGCCCGATGGTTACCACCAAGTCCCACGGGCACACCTGTCCGATGCCGCGGCTCTCCCGCTGAGTGAAGTCCATAAGGCGGCCTCCGGCGGCCCGGGCGCGCTCCATGGCCTGCAGTGCGGGTATCGACACCCGTCCCCACCCCCGCTCCTGACTCGGTGCCGAGACCCGCGGCAACACGGATCACCCTACCCAGCAGAATCTGGTCTGTGAGGGCGGATACTGCGTGAGCGTGGCCGCGGGCCTGCTGCGGGCGCGGCGGTGCGAGTGCCGGACTCGCGTGGCCGCGGCCCTGGGCGCGACGGCCACCGGCCGTATGGCACAGCGACTGAACGGTCATGATCAGTGATGGCTACCCACCGTCACCACCGAATACGGCCAGACCTACATTTCGAAAAGTTGCAACTGCCCTTCAGTGTCGACGTCGAGTGCCTCCAACTCCAAGTCCGGCACAGGCTGTTCCACCGGCGATGCGTCCTGCGCGTCATCCAAATCGCCCGAAGCGCCGGATTGGACCGCGGCCCCTGCGTCTCCCGTTTCCGCCTCGTCGTCCTTCGGTGTCGGCAGTACGTACTCCTGTGCCAGGCCGGCCAGGTGAAGTGGCAGGGGCAAGGCAAGGGCCTGGTCGTAGTCCGGAGGCTGGCGCAGAGCATGGGTGAGGAGCGCGAGGGACCTCGGGTCGTCGCCGTCGTCCCGATGGCAACCGACGACGGCGATCTCCAGCAGCCCCGGCATCCAGGCCGCCTGGCCGGTGTCGATGGTGGGTTCACCCTTGCGCTTGCCCTGAGCGATCGGCCGAGGCGAGAGCTTGTCGGCGGTCACCGCCGCGTGCTTGAACTGCACGGGCTTGGCGGTCGTGCTGAAGAACACGCGGGCGTCTTCCGCGGCATCCTCTGGCACCCACAAGCCCTGCTGGATGCCGTTCGCCTTGCCCTCCGGGGCTCTCCCCCACCACTGCGGAGTCTCGTTCCGGGCGCCTGCGCGGACCCGGACCATCCGCAGATCGGGGTCGAGGCGACGAGCCGGGGCGAGGCCGTCCTGCAGGCGATCCCGTTCGATCCGGCCGTCCTGGAGCCAGGTCCAGTGCGAGCGGGCGTTGTGGGCCTCGGCGAACAGGACGGTTGGTGCGGTGCGCAGGGAGGCACGCAGACCCTGAAGCCACTCGGCGGCCTCACGGCGCTGCCGTTCGCGTTCTTGGTAGCGTTTCGGGCGCTCGGTCCCACTTTCCGTCTGCACCTCAGAGGTGTTGGCCTCGTCGTCCTGTGAGCCGCGCTGGCTGGGCAGAACGGGCTTGACCTCAGCTTTTGTGGTCAGCCTCAGCAGGAGTTCGGGGTAAGGGACCCAGGCGCCTGCGCCGGAGCGTGCCTCGGGGTCCCAGCCTTCAACACGGGCCGCGTCGGTGCCGGCCGGATCGGGGGTGATCATGACGCCGACCGGGAGGTACGCGGCCCAGCGATTCCGGGTCGTACGATTCTTACGGACCATCCACAGTGCGGCATGCCGCAGTCCGTCGGGCAGTCCGTCGTCCTCGGCGAGCCGGGGGAGGGTGCGCGCGCCGAGCTGCCGCAGGCCGTCGTTCCAGGCACTTAGCGTGCGGTGCCGCAGGCTGGACGCTGTTTCCGCGCCCTTGCCGTTCTCGTCGCCTGCTTCGGGCACCGTGGTGAACTGTGTGATGAAGCCTGCCTTTGCACAGCCGAGTCGCATGGCGAACTTCGGGTCGTGCAGTCTGCTTGGATATGACGCGGCGCGGCCGATCTCTACCAGGGCGAGGGCCGGCGCGTCGGTGGTGCGTTCCGCGGCCAGCCACTGTGCGGCACTGTCGCGGCGGGCCACTGTCGCGGCGGTCACCTGGGCGTCCTTGATATGGGTGCCGGTGGGCAGGTCGAGGGGGGCAAGGAGGCTGTCGGCGGTACGGTCACTGAGCGCGACGAGCGGGCGCATGCAGTGGACCCGCACGGTCAGCTCCGGAGCGGACCACTCGTGCACGACCGGTGCGCCGGCCGTGGCGTCGTCGTACTGCTGTGCGGTGAAGGACCCGCCGTCGCCCTTGAGGCCCAGAAGCTCGCCGAGGGAGGCCAAGGCGGCGTCGCGCAGCCGCGGCGACTGCCACAGCAGCCGTGCCTCAAGCACGGGAGCGCTGCCCTGGCGCGCTACGCCGTCGAGAGCGTCCAGCGCGTAGGCCGTCGCCAGCCGGCGCTGAGCGCACCGTTCCGCTTCGACCGTCTCCTTGTCGCCCTTGGGGATGTTCGCGGGCGTGCCCCGGTCGATCAGCGAGAGGTCCGGGGCGCGGCGCAGTTCGGACGTGAGGGCGCCTTCCGCCCAGGCTGTGAGCTGTGAGAGCTGGTGTGCCATGAAGCCGGGGCCTACGTCGTGCCGCCCCATAGCGGTGCGGTACAGGATGCCGGCTCGGGCATCGTCGCGCAGCCAGGACGCGGGGTCGGTCAGGATCGCGTCGGCGTCCGGGAAGGGCTCGCCCAGGGGCAGTCCGGCGAGCATCGCTGCGGGACCACCCGCGCGCCACCGGTCGGCGAAGTCGCCCTTCTCGCCCAGGTCCTTGTCCCAGTAGCGCTCCAGCGCGGCGACGGCGAACCGTTCGCTGCGGGGGGTGCCCGGCAGAAACGGCCTGCGCGGACGCAGCAGGACGGTGGTGCTCGCACCCCACGGGAGGCGCAAGCGGCCCGTCTTGGCGTTGGTACGAGTGGCCCAGCGACGAACCGACCAGCGGAGGTTGAAGCGCGGCAGCGGGTCGAACGGCACGGTCTGGAGCGTGATCGACAGCGTCACCGACCACCAGGAGTCCTGCTTCTCATCCGGCCCGGGGAACCGGATCGGTTCGGAGACGAGTTGGGCACCCTGGTCACGTGGTCCACGTGGCATGGCCCGGAAAATGAGCTGCCCACCGTCGTACGGGTACGGGCCTAGCGCGAGGATCCGCCGGGCCAGCCAGTCGGGGCTGAGGCTGTACTGGTGCGGTGACGGACGTGCGGTGCCGCCATCGGTCGGGACGTCACGCGGCAGGAGTTCATGGTGGACGGTCTCCCAGCGCGGCGGATGGGCTGCCAGTTCTGCGATGGTCTCCTTCAGCAGGCCGCGGTACTCGGGCTCGGGCCGCAAGTCACGCAGCCAGTGCTTGAGCACAGTGTCCAGGACAGGGCCGGGGAGCGGGTCGGGGAGGTCGGCGGGCGCACACAGCCAGTGGGCCGGCGCGCCCGGGTCACGGTCGTGGAAGGGGCGTGGCAGCGCGAGGACGTCGGGTGCGAAAGCCTGCAGGACCTGTTCCAGGCGCCAGGTGGGTGCTGTCTTCCACGGCTCCTTGCCCGCTGCCACCCGGGGCGCGTTGCACAGAGTCAGGACGGCGTCCCGCCACTGCTCGGGGAAGGGCAGGACGCGGTAGGGCACGGTGTGAGAGGCCAAGGCGTCGGCCGGGCGCCAGGCCGTGGTGCGGGCGGAACGATAGACGGGTGGCATGGGACGGCTCCTCGCGAGCAGAGTCGGGAAGTCAGCGATGGGTCATTGTGCGGAGGGCGTTGTAGAACGGCTGGTACAGGAGACGGACCAGAGAGCGAGCTGCCGGATCGGGGTGGGGCGGGGCGGTGTCGGGCTGGTCCGTCAGGTAGGGGTCGAGGATGCCGGCGAGGGCGTGGAGCAGGCCGTCGGTGCTGGGCACATCAGTCCCGGAGGACGGTTGGCCAGTGCTGCCGGGGGCCAGCTGTCTCGCCAGGCGAGGCGAGAAGGCGGCATCGACGAACACCACCCGGGCGGGCACTCCGCCGCGCACCAGACGGCCGATGACCTGCCAGAGCGTGACGAGTTGGTCCCAGGCGAAGGCGCGCTTCTCCCAGGCGGGCAGTGAACTGTAGGCGTATCTGCGGTTGAGCAGCCGACGCCATTCGCGGCGGCCCTGTTGGCGCAGGGCTCCGGCCGCTTCGTCCAGCGATCCCGCTTTCTCCATGAGTTCGGTGAGCGTGTGCGGGCCGTCGAGGGTGTCTCGGCGCGGCTGGTCGCGGAGCATGCCGCTCAGCCAATCGTTGACGGCGAAGACGGACAGGTCGAGGTCGTCGGGGCGGGGGTGCGGGCGGACCAGGAACAGGGCCGTGCCGAAGGCCGCTTTGCCCTCCTCGTTGAGGATGTTGTGGCCACGCTCGACGGCCAGCAGCGGAGCGACCAGGACTTCTGCGGTGTCATCGTCGGCGAAGCGGGCGACGTCGCCACGCCGTAGTGTCGCCGGAGTCTCGTCCTGCTGCCCCGGGGCGGTGCCGGCTGCTACGCCGCTGCCGCGGGCCTCGTCGTCCGGGATCAGCGCGCTCACCTTGCCGCGCCAGGCGTCGAACCGGTGCAGTGCCTCGGCCACCGCAGCAGCTTCCCGGTAACTGCCCACGAGGATCAGCGCTCTCCGCCGCGTCCTCTCAGGGATACGGCTGATCTCCTGGCCCAGCACCGAAGAGCCGCCCGGGCCCGGTTCGCCGAGCCGCCGGGCCATCGCGACCGCTTGGGCGAGCCGGTCGCGCGGCGGTGTGCCGGAGAGGCTCATCGGGCGTTCGTCCCGGTCGTAGAGGAAACGGGTGGCGAACGAGGTTCGGGCCACGGCAGCCAGGGACGCATCGGTGGGCTTAAGGATGAGGCTCACCGGGACGCGGACGTGGGCGCGGCTGGACTCGCCGGCCCAACTGGTACCGGACATCAACACGACGTGCGGGCCGCCACGGCCGGTGGCCGGGTCGGCGCCGAGGCTGTTCAGGTTCAGCAGCAGCTCGCGCCCGACTCCTGCACACCGGAAGAAGCGTAGGGTGCCGCCGCGGCGGCCGGCGTCATCGCGTTCCTCGCCGTCCGGGAGGTACTGGTAGCCGAGGATGTTGCCCATGGGCGCCTCGGGCACCAGCGGGGCGTAGTCCAGCGGGACGCGCCGGGCCAGCTCCCTGCCCTGGGAGTCCAGGCGCAGGGCGGCCTCCACGTGTGGCCATAGGAAAGTGAGGCGCTCCAGCCTGTGGTGGAGGGTGCTGAGCAGCAGGAGGAAGGAGAGCCGCAGGCATAGGACGTCCCACCAGTCCTTCGGCGGCTCGGGCGGGGGCGTGGTGAATGCAGGCTGTTCGGCCCGTACTTCCTCCGTCACCCGGTCGACGAGCTGACCGGCCAGCTCACGCACCCGATCCCTCGTGCGGCCCGCTGCCATGTGGTGCAGGAGGGCGTCGGCCGTGTCGGTGAGGACGCTGGTGAGCGGGTCGGGGGCGTCGCCTTCTCCGAACGGATCGTCGCGGAAGGCATCCCAGGCAGCCTCGAGCAGGCGGCGGGCCGGGGAGAGCGCGAGGTGCGGGGAGGGGCCCGACTCGTCCGCCACGTCGTCATAGCCCTCGTAGAGTTCAGCGCTGTCCTCAGCCATGTCGGCCGCGGCGGACGCCTCCCGTTCCGCCTGGTACTGCTCGCCTTCACGGTGGCGCCGGGTCACGTCGCGGAACAGGTCGTCTAGCAGGCTCTGCTGGAGGGTCCACGGGCTGAAGTAGGCGGGATCAGCCCACTCCCGGAGGTTCTCGTCCTTGATCAGCAGAGCGCAGAGCGGATCGACGGCAAGGGTGACGGTTCCCAGTGCCCGGTTCCACTGGGCGACCTGGCCGTCGGTCAGCGGCAGGCGGGCGCGCCTGCTCAGCTCCTCGATCTTGTAGCGGTTCAGCTGGTCGAGCCAGGAGTCGGTGTCGGGGCGAACCAGCGTGCCGGATGGGGTGAAGAGGCGGTCCAGTGCCATCTGGACGCTGTCGGCCTCGTCTACGAAAATCAGGTCGCTGCGCAGACAGGCCAGTTCCAGCTGGCGCAGCCGCTCGTCGTTGAGGTGCGCGGGCACCTGGCTCTGTACCAGGCTGGCCGGGTTGGCCACCCAGATCAGAGCGTCGACCTGCGCGCGGGCAGCCGCGTGGCGCGGGCATTCGGCCCACAGAGGACAACCGTGCGGGCGGCCGGGCAGGCGGTCCGGGGCGTGGGCCTGGCGGGGTGCGGTGTTCCTCCGGTCGGGAGTCCATTGCTCCAGGACGACCGATTCCGGTTCCGCCGGGCCGCGCTGTGGCTCGGGATGCAGCCGGGTGCATGGTGCGTCGCGGTATTGCAGCGGATCGCCGTCGACGCCGCGCAGACCGCTCACTGCGCAGGCGGTGCTCAGCAGGTCGAAGCCGGGGTCGTCGTGGTCGAGGAGGTTATCGAATCCTCGGGCGGAGAGCCGCCGGTGCAGCCGCTGGACGTGTTGCTCGCGTGTGGTGGTGCCGAGCACCGGCGCGACGGCGATGCCGAGTACCTCGAAGAGACCGCACAGCCGTAGCTGTTCGGCGACGTCTCCGATGACGAGCGTGGTGCGCAGCGGGATCTCGCGCCGGGCGGCCCAGACGGCCACCAGAATCATGAACGTGCTCTTGCCGGCACCGACCATGCCGGCTAGGTGCACCATGCCAGCCAGTTCGACCTCGTCGGCCTCGGTGTAGTCCGTTCCCGCGGCATTGCGGGGCGCGAACCTGACCGCCTCCAGCCGCTGTTCCCAGTGACCGGGATGCGGGATCTCCGCCTCGCGCTCGGCCTCGTCCATCCACCGGGCCGTTGCGCGCAGTTCGGCGCGGCACACGCTGAGTGGCTCGCCGCCCCCGGGCCGTCCTGCGGCAAGGTCGTGGCCGGGTGGGTTGGTGCGGACGAGTTCCTCGGGAATGGTGACCGAGGCGTTGCGGCGGCGTTCCTGGAAGGAACTCGTTCCTGCGGGGGCCGGTTTGAGGGCGCGGGTGACCAGGTCCGGCAGCCGGCTGAGGGCCTGGTCGTAGACGTCCATCCGGCGCCCGGCCACCATCGGCACCACGGGTCGGGGACCGCCGGTGGTTCCGGCTGGCGGCAGCTCGTAAGCCCGCAGCCTGTTGGCAACCGACCGGTAGGCGTCCAGCGCCTGCCGCCAGGCGCGCCGCCGCAGCGGCCACAGGAGGTGCCGGGCGGCGGCGAGGGCCGTGCGCTGCCACGGATGTTGCGCCAGCCCTGCGTGTTGCGCGAACGGGTAACCGCCGAACAGCGCATAGGCGTCCACGGCATCCGCCGTAGGGGCAAGCCGTTCGAGCAGCCGCAGCCCCAGCTCGACGCGGCACAACTCGACGGGGCCAAACCCGTCCGGGGCTCCGGCCTCGGGCCATTCGCCCCTCAACTCCCCCGCTACCGCCTCGCACCAGGCTTTTTCGTCACGCATCTGTGCCCTCCTGGCTGTCGGCGCGGGTGCCACGGCGCGACTCGGCCAGCCGCTGCCGGGCAGCCCGGATCAATTCGTCGTCGGTGAGCAGGCGTACGGCAGCGGCCGCTGCGGGCCGAGCTCGCTGAAACGCCTGCTGATAGCCGGGGCGCTCGCGTACCCGGTAGACAGGCACCACCCAGAACGCCTCGTCGTACGGAGGCTCGGGCCGCACGGGGCGGGCGGCTCGGCCGAGGAAGGCCGGGTGCGCCCAGTCTTTGACGTCGACGGCCCAGCGGTGGCCGTCGGGGAAGACCACCAACAGGTCGTAGGCATCGAAACCGGGCCACATGATGACGTCGAGGCCCAGACCGGTGAGCCGGTCCTCCAATTCCACCTCAGCCAGTCCGGGCCCTGTGACGTGTCGGCGCAGCGGACGCTCCAGCTGGTACACAGTGCCGGCGTGAGCCGCCTCGATCAGACGGCCGACCGGCGGGTCTCCCTGCCGTCGGCAGCGATCCCGCTCACACCACCACTCTCCGCCCGCAAGCGGCGTCAGCAGTGTTCTGCAGCGACCGCACACCGCGTAACAACCGTCCCGGCTCCAGGAAAGAGGAACTTCCGGGTAGATCAGGTCGATGAGCTCCCAGACCGGCTCCAGCGTGAAGTCGCCATGCAGAGCGAAGAGTTCCTGGGCCGTCAGCACCGGCCGCCGCACCAGCAGGCTGCGGAACTCGGTGTATGCGTCCTCCTCTCCGTGGCTGCGGCAGCGGTCCAGAGCGGTCCGCATCACCTGCTGGTCGCGATGCCGCACAGCCGGGTCGGGCGCCGAACGTTCCCATTCGCTCCACTCATGGCACAACTGGGTGGGGCGATGCGAGTACGGGTCGAGCAGAACGTCGTCCGGGCCGACAGCGTCCGACGGCAGCGACAGCGGCCAGTCCTCCAACGGGATGTCGGCACACCGCTGGATGAGTTCGGCAAGTGAGGCCGGTGGTCGGAGTCCGCCGCGCAGCCAGGCGACGACCGCTCGGTCTAGGGCGAGTTGGACGACGGGAGGGTACGGAAGGCAGAAGGCATTCAAGCCAGTGGTGTGGTCGAGGACACACAGGGCCCGGGCCACGGTGGCCAGCAGCGGCACGCCGTCATGGGCAGCCCAGGCATCGAGCGTTTCGGCGGACGAATCGACGGTGGCAAGGGGACTCGCGGGCACGGTTACCACTCCATGTGGTGCGACGAGCTACATGACGGAGACAACGGGAACTTCCCTCAACCTGCAGCAGCCACGCGCTCCTTACCAGTGGCACACCAGGACAGTGCCTCGCAGCCCGTGCAGTCGTAACCGGGCCGGGGCACCGCGTCGTAGCGGGTCTCGGCGGCCCAGGGCACTGTGTACGAGGCAAGGACGGTACGGGCGCGCTCGACCGTGGCCTCATCGCCCGGGTCGAACTCTTCAAGGGACACCCCGTCCGGGCGCAGGATCTCCAGTTCCACGCGGGACCGTCGCGAATCGCCGCCGAGCACGCCGGCCGCCAGCAGCAGTACCGAGAGGGCGAGCTGCGGATGCTTTTCCAGCAGAACGGACCGGCCGCCCGGTGGAAATGCGCTGGTCTTGGTCTCGCGAACAACTACGCCGCCGCGTTCCTCGTAGACCAGATCACACGAGGCGATGACCATGACCTCAGACTGCGGGTCGTGGGCCATCACTCGGTGCTGCGGGCGGAAACGCGTCGCCGCCGGATTGTCGAGCGGGCACCTGGCCCGGTGGGCCCGTAGCATGCCAAGGGCGGGGGCCAGCTCGTCGTCCGTGAGGCCGGGCAGGTGTGCGGGCAGAGGCACTTCGCGGCACGGCGGGGCGTCCGCCGAGGCGTGGCGGGCGTTGAGCCAGCTGTCGACGGCCCGGCCTCTGCGCACGGCCTCGTTCTCCTGAACGGGGTTCGGCAGCTTGAGTACGCGGGTCAGGTGGTAGCGGGCGGGGCAGTCGTGGTGTGCTCTCAGGTCGCTGACCGATACCGTGCGCCGCTTGCGAGGCCGCATGGGAGGCGGAAGCGCGAGGAGAGCAGGCGCCCGCGGTACGACGGAGCACTCGGGTAACACCTTGCAACCCGCGCAGTGGGCACCGGCGATGCGTTCGCGGCTGTCGAGGACACGGCCGAGCCGGGGCACGACGTGCTGTTCGTGCAAGGCCGTGATCTCTTCAGCGGTCCAGTCCGCGGAGGCGTCGGTCTCCGTTGTGCGCAGAAGACGGACCCGGCCTTCGGTGAGGCCGGCGGAGTAGACCCGGACGCGTTCTGGCCGCGGCGGTGGCGCCGGGTGCCTGAGGGCTGGGGAGTGATGCTCGAAGGAAGGGATGCGGGCCGGGATCCCGTAATACAGGACAGAGGCGACAGCGGCGAGTTCGGGCAGCGGGAGTCGCTCTTTGGCATTTCCTTTGGTGGGAATCACGAGTTCACGCAGCCTTGCGTCGTCCGAGACGTACTGCCTCCCCCAGACGGTGCGCTCGTAGTCGGTGATGCCGCGCTTGTCGGGTTCCTCGAGCGTGCGGAACGCGATCCATGCGTCCGGGGCGCGGAACGTGCGGGGGACGTCGGCGCCGTTGCGGCTTTCCTGGTCCCTGCTCCGGGCGTCGAGGTAACGCTCGGCGGCCGCCACCGACCAGGTCACGTGCTGCGGCAGGCACCGGGACCGCGTCGGGCGACATCGTTCCAGGGCCTCTTCGATGCTCTGCGCCGCGCCGGACTCCAGTTGGTCGAGCAGTTCCTGCACGAGCGCGAATGGGAACTCCTCGCGTGGGGTCTTGGACGGAACCCGTTTCGCAGCGAACACGTCGCGGCGGACACTGAGAGCACGGTTCATCGGACAACCGGGCTCCTCGTCGCGCAGGTGACGGACCGGGATGCGGGCCAGGCGCCCGACGCCGACCGTACCGGGAGGGTTGTCCCAGGGCTGCACGGTGCCGACTCCTTGCAGTCTCGACGGTGAGGGCATCACCGTGACAGAGCTCTGTGAACAAAGTCAAGGCACACAAGAATCTCCTGTAGCTTGATGTCTGACGGTTCGCCAGGAGAGGCAGGGAGTGTGCGTGGTGGAGCCATGGCCGGCGGGGAAGAAGCTCGCGGGCAGATTCAGCCGCGCCGGCGAAGGCGCCTGGGGTGGCATGGGGGTCGTCTATCGGGCGACCGACGACAGGCATGCTGAGCGGGCTGTCGCGGTGAAGTTCCTGTGGCCTCGAGATCCGGAGGCCACCCTGCGCGGGTACCGGACTCCCACCCCACAAGAGTTACGGCGTTTCGACCGCGAGTGCGAAATGCACCAACGCTTCGGTGGCCGGGGCGTGCCAGCCTTCGTCCATGCAGATCTCTCCCTGCCGCGCCCGTACCTCGTCACAGAGTACGTCGATGGCCACGACCTGCATGCTTTTCTCACTCGGAACAGACCCACCCTGTCGGCCACAGCGAGTGTGATCGTCCCGCTGCTGGAAGTGCTCGGGCGGGTGCACGGCGCGGGCGTGGTGCACCGGGACGTCAAGCCGGCCAACATCCTGCTGGCCCGACGCGACGGCGTCGTATACCTCACCGACTTCGGCATCGCCCTGCCGAAAGATCCGGCGGCCACCCGGTACACCAACGGCCGGACGCCCGGCACGATCGGCTACATGGCCCCGGAGATCCACCGCGGCGAACGCAACCCGGGCCCGGAGGCCGACCTCTACAGTGTCGCCTGCATCGCGTTCCAGATGGTGACTGGACGGCTGGTCTTCGAGGCCGGCCACTCCGACTACGACTTGGCCCGCCTGCACTGCGAGGAGCGGCCGCCGCTCCTCAGCGACGATGTCCCCGGCCTGCCGTCCGAGATCGTGGACATCACTGACCGTATGCTCGCCAAGTCCTCCGCCGATCGGCCGCCTCTGGAACTGGCGCTTGAGATCTGGCGGCCCCTGCTGCCCTCGCCGGGCGACCCCGCTCCCCGCCCCGCCCTCGACCCGGACCCGACGCTGCCCCATCGCGCCCCGGAGACCGCTGCGGCGCCGCTCTCGGAAGCATCACCGATGGGTCCGCGCCGCCCTCGGGTACATCGCCGGCCCGTCGGCGGTCCCACCCGGTCCGCGCTACGGAATCTGTGCGCCGAGGCCGAGATGGAAATCGAACGCGGCGAACCGCACAAGGCCGTCGACGAGCTGACCGCAATGCTGGTGCGCGCCGAGCAGTGCCTTCCTGGGGCGGTGCGCGAGGTGCAAGGCGCGCGCCTCGTCGTGGCTCGTGCTCAGATGCTGCGCGGAGAGACTGCCTCCGCAGGCCGCATCTGCCGGGATGTCGCCAGGCGGCTCGCGGACGCATCGGCCGGCACGGATACCGGTGAACTGCGAGCCCGGGCACGGCTCGGCGCGGTGCAGGTGATGACTGCGGAGGGAAGCCCGGTCCAGGCGGTGGCCGAGACCTGGCTGAATCTGGCCGAGGAACTCGCGTCCTGGCCCGGGACGGGACCATCCCGCCAGACCGTGGAATTCTGCCGAGAAGTGGGAGTCGAAGTGAAGGAACTTGTTCTGGACGCGAGGAAAGGTGAAGTGTCCCCGGCGCTGCTCGAGGCAATCTGCAAGCTGCTGGACCGCCTGCCAAGGCCAGCTTGACGAGCTCCGCGGAAACTGGGGCCCGGCCTCTGCCGGACCTCGCCACTCACTCCTCCGTCAGCCTGCCCTGGGCCAGCATCTCCGACAACATGGCGGCGAGCACATCACCGTGCCTGCCCAGGTCGGCCACCGCCTCCCGGAACCGCACGAGTCGGCGGTGGACCTCCCCGATCCGCCGCTGCTGCGTCGCCGGCGCGCGCAGGACGCGCAGTCGGCGTACGTCGACCCGAGAGGAAGAGGAGGCACGCGTCCCTGCTCGCTGGTCGTTGCCTGGCGCGCTCAGACACGCGGCGAGGAAGAACGGGTCAAGCAGTGCAGGGTCGGTCCGCAGCCGGACGGTATGGGCACCGAGCAGTCGCGGTCCGGCCGTCTCGACCCAGACGTCGAATCCGCCGGCCGCGGTCACGACCACGACATCGCCGAAGGACGTCAGAACCCCCTGCCCCTCAGCCTCCAACTCGGCGGCCTGCGCCGCGGCAACCCATGGCTCCTCACCCCGTACGGCCCATGGGGTGACGACGCGCAGAGCATCCTCGGCCTGCGCTCCCTGCTGGATCAGATCGTCAGCGAGAACCTTGCCGGGCGTCACGTCCAGAGCACCGGAACGCTCCAGATCACCCACGAAGATGTAGCCGAAGTCGTCCGGTACTGCAGGGCTCGCCTCGTGCTCGCGAACGGCCTTGGCCGCATCGTCCATGTCCATCAGCGCCTTGTCCCAGCCGGTCCAGGCGCGGCGCAGTTCCACCGGCCCCAAGGACCGGTCGGCCACGGTGCGGCGAGAGGGCGTCAGGTCGGTCTCATCGCCGAGCAGTTCCGCGGTCGGCACCCGTGTGACGCCAGGTAGGTCACTGCCACGCAGGGCCGCCACGGTGCGCTCACGCAGACCGTCCCAGTCGACGGCCATGCCACGACCAGTGAGCGCGGTTGTCCGGCAGTCCGCAGCGTCGACGAAGGTTACCTCGTGCGCGGGGTTTTCACGGGGCGTCGCCAGCAGCCACAGATGCAACCCCACCCCATGCGGCGGCGCGCTCCCGGGCGGCAGCGCGACAACGGCTCGCACGGCTCCGGTGCGCACCAACCCCGCGCGGATTCGCCGTCCGGCCCGCCGCGAAGCGACACCCGGCGGTAGGACCAGCACTGCGACTCCCCCAGGTTCCAGCACGGACAGGCAGTGCTGCACCCACGCCAGCTCAGGCTCGGTCCGTGGTGGCGTGCCATACGTCCAGCGAGGATCGGTCGCCAGTTCGTCGTGTCCCCAGGCACGCTCGTTGGACGGTGGATAGCTCAGAACCACGTCTGCGCGGGAGGCGTGCCGCAGGGGGGCATCAAGCAGTGTGTCCCCAGACTGTACGTGTCGCTCACAGCCCGGGAATTCCAGAGCCAGTCTGGCTCGGGTCAGGCGAGCGACAGCAGCATCGTTGTCGACACCTTCCAGCGCAGGCGGAGGTACCTGCCCCGACCATCGCCGACCGGACGCAACCAGGAGCGAACCCATTCCGCACGCAGGGTCCAGCACCCGACGCACCGGCGCACTGCCGTCACGGAGTTCGGCCGCCAGAGCCACCATAGTGTCGGCCAGTTGGCGGGGAGTGACGATCAACTGACGTACGTGGACAGCGTGCCAACGATCCAGCAGCACGGCGAAGGCTTCCTTCGACGACTGGCGAAGGGCTAGCCGCACGACCTCGTCCGCCAACTTCCGGTCGGCAGCACTGGGTTCCGGGGCTCCACGCGGCGGGTTCATCGCCGGGGTCGCCAGGCGCTCCCCCGCTGAGGCCAGTAGATGAGCCATCCCGTCCCGGTCGCCGAGGTCCTCGATCCGCGGCCAGAGACGGTCCCAGCCACTGGAGGACTCGTCGATCTTGCCGTGTCGTAGAAGCCAGGACTCCGCATCCGCCAGGGAGAACATGGGACTGGCGTCAGTGCCGCCGACCGGCTTCGGGAAGTCGCTGTGCCGCCGCCTCCAGTTGCTCACGGCGGCACGACCGACTCCGGCAAGCCGCGCGATCCCTGCAAGGCTGAGCGTGACCGGTTCATCGTGCTGCTCCATGGTCTCTCGTTTCAGGGATGGTCTAGCTGGATATGGCAGGCAACGATGCACTCGCGGCACGCTGCAGCCTGCGAGTGAAGCCTACGCGTTGACTCTGTCAATGTGCTCAGGCTCAGGATGCACGAGAGCCGTGCCCGGCAGCGAGCCGCACGCACCGCTGTCATTCCCGACGCCATGCCCGCTCCAAAGCAGATGCCACAGCGGAAGGGCAGTGCCTGGATTCGGCGGGCTCTCCGTCTGGACAGCTCAGTGCGTGGATCCCCGGCTACTCCGCCACCAAGCTGCTCGTGCCGTAGCGCTCCGGGGCTCACAGAACCCTCGTGCGGTTCGTTCCGGCCGTGCGCACGTTGAGCGTGCCGAAGGCATGACCGGGTCCCCGGCTCCGGCTGGATGAATGGGGCCCGGCAGAAGCGCCCGCTGGCCGACCCTATCGTCGAGGCCACCGGGGACAGCCCGTGGACAGCTTCGCCTCAATCATTGTCACGCCTTCGAGAACATCATCGCGGTCCCCTTAGCCGCCCGTTCAAGAGTCGCCACTCACTCCACATGATGCGTCGTCGGCAACACGTCGGCCCACTGCTCACGCGGGCGTCAGCGTCCGCCTAGACGCTCCGGTCCATCGGGACTCCAACCCCTGAGAAATGGCTTGAGTTCCTCACGCGTGGGCTCATGGGTGTTCGGCAGTCCTGGAAGCGGAGTCAA
The DNA here is from genome assembly GCF_021028635.1 of Streptomyces huasconensis. NCBI lineage: Bacteria > Bacillati > Actinomycetota > Actinomycetes > Kitasatosporales > Streptomycetaceae > Streptomyces > Streptomyces huasconensis. The sequence goes on along the minus strand of NZ_CP086119.1, from coordinate 6,476,669 downwards.
GGGGTCGATTGACCTCACGTACTCCCTTGCCCACTCCAGCCACAGTCGAGCTGAGTCCAGAGCCGACTCGTCCGCAACACCGTTCAGCTCGCCGATGCGATGTTCCAATGCATTGCAGTACGCACTGAGGGCAGCGGCCTCCTGCCAGCGCGTAGCCTCTTCACACAGCGCCTGGGCAAGCTGTTCACGGACAGCTTGTTCCTTCGCCACATCCATGGCCGCTTGCCAACGAAGTCCGCGCGCTAGGTGGGCCTGCTGCTCCTCCTGCCTACGCCGAGCGTCCTCTACCGCCCGCGCCTCGATCTCTCCAAGGATCAAGCCCAGGGCTTCTTCGAGTGTCCGGGTCTTCCGATCCCGCCAGCGACCGGGCCGACCGGTCAGGCCATGGGCCAGCTCCACGACAAGACGAACGGAACGCTCCGGATCTGTGGACTCCGGGAACTCCTGTCTGACGGTGACGGTATACGCGAAGCCGTCGACAGCGACGTCCACTCCGCCCTCGCGCGGGTAGAAGGACGACCCGGCCTTCCGCACCTCGTACCCTCGCCGGACCGCCTCAGCCGCCAGTCCCTGCAACAGCAGGAGCGACCTACGGCGCAGCGCAGACGGCATGACGAGTCGGCGCTCGTCGTCTTTGAGCGCGGTCACGATCGGATGGAGGTTCCCCAGTCGTGAGGGAACGGGAACCGGATCCCCGCCCGCCTTCGGCCGTTGACTCCGCGCGTTGGGGATGCGGGCCATCCGCAAGGAACAGCTCCAGCCCCGGCCCACCGTACGGAACCTTCTCAATGCGCTTGCCCGCTGGTTCCAGGCCGTGCCGTTTCGCGTAGTTGACGACGCGCCGCCACTCCGCGACCTCGTCGTCATCAGGGTCGGTGATCCGAACGCGGCCCTCGGCGACGAGCCGCTCGATCAGCTCTTGAGCCTTCGCCCGCCGGGCCCGCGCGACGGGCCTCTCGCTGTAGGGCGTCCGAGGGCTGGCGGGTACTGCCGGCTCGCTGCCACCAGCGACCGCAGAGTCGTCGTCGATCATCAGGGCCCTACCATCCCGCAAGACATCGGCCGAGCGCCAGTCACTCGACATCCAGGCTCCACCACCCTCGCTGGAAACGAGGCCGTTCGACTGCCCGTACTGCCGTACAGAGCCGAAAGGCACCCGTCAGCAGTGGGAGTCCCCTGGGACTTTTCTGGGACTTCCGGCCCCATCAAGCGGCACGAGCGTGAAACAGCTGAAAGGTCATTCGCGCAGCTCAGCGACCACACGCCGCTCATCGCGGCAGGTCACCGCGTTCACTGGTCTCTTCCGCGACATCTGATCGGCAGGAGTGTCGTGCCCCTAGGAGATGAGGGGCACGACACTCCTAAGTGCCTGCTGACCTGCTGTTACACACTTGCAGTACCCTCCATTGATCATCGCTGTTTTTCATCACCTTGTGCAACGTGCGTGCAAGATGATCTTGAATTGGTGACGAGGCGTCAGAGATATCTGAGTGCCCGTCAGCCTTCACGGAGAGTGCTCGCCACAGGGGCCTCGCAATGTCCGCACCGACGGTGCCACTGGCGTTTCTAAGATTCGCAGTTCGGTCCTTTCCGTGCACGCGCATCAAGCGCACTACACCGCTACAGCCAGTTCCAGCCCGAACCTCCACGCGCACCGGCGCTTCTTCGATCATCCGGCTGCCCCCACGTCCGGGTCGGCGACCTGCTGACCGAGGCGCCCGCCGACAGCATCCACGACACCCCTGCCCGGGAGCACGTCGAGACGAGCAGTGAAATGCGCACTGCCGTCGTCGAGCCTGCCGGCGGGATGGGAGGGCGGACGCCTACGTCAAGGCTGGCAAGGCCATGAAGGGCACCAGCGCGGACATGTCCGTCAAGTACAAGGAGACGGCGCGGGGCGGGCTCGCGGTGAACATCATTGAGTGCTAGGCGGGATGGGCTCTGACCAGTGCGTTTGTATCTTTCAGTGCTGTCAGGGCCTTCCCTGCTTACGCGGCGGACAGTCCCCGGAAACGCCCTGGGACAGACGTGAAAGTCCCTGGGATGTCCCTGCCTCAGCGTGCTCTCGGCGGCACACCGAACGGCTTGGTGGGTGTCCGCCTCCAACCTCGGTGGCTGAGGCAGGCACACCGCCCTTCCTCTGAATCGCCGACGGCGCTGAACCCGAGACCGACGCATAGCGGGCTCTTGAGCGGTCAGGCTGTCCGGTGGCGACTCGTGCTACGGGGTGTCGTCGTGACACGTCAGACCGCATAGGAGCAACCTCCACTCTGCGTTTCTGGGGCATCCGCGGAGACGCTTCTGGAACGGCTCCAGTGCATGGGCTGGATCAGGCAAGATTGGTCCATCATGAATGATGCGGTGGTTGCACCAGGCCAGCTAGTAAAGGTACGCGGGGAGCATTGGGTCGTCGCCCGCGTGGACGAAAGCCGTCAGCCAGTCGACGAGCTCGCTGCGGCACGTCTTCCGGGGCGGACGCTCGTGACTCTGACCAACGTCTCGGGCGACGACGTGGGCGACAGCCTGACCGTCGTCTGGGAGATGGAGCCAGGCCGTCAGCTGGTTTCGTCGGAAGAGCTGCCCGAGGTTCAGGATGGGCGCTGGGATGATCCGCAGCGACTGGGAGCTTTCCTCGATGCTGCTCGGTGGGGCAGCGTGGCAAGTGCTGATACAGAAACTCTGCAGGCTCCGTTCCGGTCCGGAATCACCGTCTATCCACACCAGCTCGCCCCGGTCGCCAAGGCGCTGTCGATGCCGCGAGTGAACCTCCTCGTCGCCGATGACGTCGGCCTCGGCAAGACGATCGAGGCCGGCCTGGTCATCCAGGAGATGCTTCTCCGCCACCGCGCTCGTCGCGTGCTCGTCGTCTGCCCTGCGTCACTGACCGGCAAGTGGCAAGAAGAGATGAAGCAGCGTTTCGGCCTCGACTTCACGGTCCTGAGCTCGATGACTCTGCGGGACCTACGCCGTACTCATGGTCTGGGCCAGAACCCGTTCTCTGTCTTCCCGAGGCTCATCATCAGCCTGCAATGGTTGAGGAGCCCCATCGTTCGACGCCTGCTCGACGAGGTCCTCACAGAGGAAACAAGGCACCCGGGCTTCTTCGACCTGCTGGTAGTCGACGAGGTGCACCACTGCGCGCCGCCGGCGCCGCAGCGCGGCAAGGGATACGCAGTCGACAGCAAGCAGACGGAAGCCGTCAAGCGGGTCAGCGAGCACAGCCAGCATCGGGTGTTTCTCAGTGCGACCCCGCATAACGGGTACTCCAACTCCTGGCAGGCTCTGCTGGCGATGCTCGACCCGCAGCGCTTCACCCGTGGCATGACGCCCACAGAGTCTGCCCTTGAGGAAGTGATGGTGCGCCGCCTGAAGGATCAGATCAAAGACGACGAGGACAACGGCCTGTTCCAACCTCGGACGAATCGCGCCATCCCTGTGACGTATTCACCCGCAGAGATCCAGGTCCAGCAGCTCCTTGAGGCGTACCGGACCGAGCGCCTGGGAGAGAGCGCCACAGCGGTCAAGGCGAATGATCTCGTGACGTTGATGTTGAAGCGACGGCTGTTCTCGTCTCCTGCTGCATTCACACTGACACTCCGCAGTCACGCAACTGCAGCTGAAGGCTACGGCCAGGCCACGCCCCCCGGCGGTGACGACCTGGCCTGGCTCGACGAGGCAGCCGACTGGGACCAGGAGACGGAGGACGACGAGCCTGGCAGTGTTGGTGAGCTGGAACTTCTGACCCGGATCGCAAACAGCACCGGTCCCCTTGGGGGTAACTCCCGCACCACACTCGAGGAGCTGCTCGCTTGGGCGGATGTTCACGGTCAGAAGACCGACAGCAAGGCCGAAGCGCTGGTCGCCGAGATCCAGCGTGTCTTGACCGCGGATCCGAGCGACCGAGTGATTGTTTTCACGGAATTTCGTGACACCCAGACCTACCTCGCGGACATCCTCAACGCGCGTGGGCTTGGCGGCGAGAAGCTGGAGCTGCTGTATGGCGGCATGGATCCGAAGCGTCGGGATGCCGTCAAGCTTGCGTTTCAGGCAGCGCCGCACCGGACGCCCGTGCGCATCCTTCTCGCGACCGACTCTGCGAGCGAGGGCATCGACCTGCAGAACTACTGTCACCGGATCATCAACTACGACATCCCGTTCAACCCGAACCGGCTGGAGCAGCGAATCGGACGTGTGGACAGGCACGGCCAGCGGTTCCCCGTGGACGTTGCACACTTCGTCGGTACGGACTGGGAGAACGCCGAAGCCAAGTCATACAAGGGTGACCTGGAGTTCCTGTCCCGAGTAGCCGTGAAGGTCGCCACAGAGCGTGCCGATCTAGGCAGCATCAACCCAGTTCTCGCAGCTGCTGTGGAAGCTCAACTGCTTGGTCGCCCCATGCTCGTGGACCCATTTGAGGTAAAGCAGAAACCGTCGGCGAGCATGCTGAAGGCCGAGCAAGACGTCCGCGCACACACCCAGCGGCTTCGGAAGCAGCTATCACTCAGCGAACGACGGCTTCACGTATCCCCGGTGAACGTACGACGCGTCGTCGACGTCGGACTGGCGATGGCTGAGCAGCAGCCTCTCGTCGACCTCTCCGGCGGGCAGGTGGAGGTCCCCGACCTGAAGCGCGGCTGGGAGCGGACTGTCACTGGTCTCGAAGATCCGTTGGATCATGTACGGCGCCCTGTGGTCTTCGACGGCACCCTGCTCGAGGGGCGCGACGATAGTGCTGTCCACGCACATCTTGAGCATCCTCTCGTGTCTCAGTGCGCTCGGCTGCTGCGCTCCGCCATGTGGCAAGGCCACTCCAAACTGCACCGCGTCTCCGCGGTGACCGTCACACTGCCCGAGGACTGCGGCATAACCGACGTGTTGGCTGTCGCCTACGCACGCCTGGTCGTCGTGGGTGCAGACGGCCGCCGTCTGCACGAGGAGATCATGCCCGTAGCGCGCGCCGTGCCAGCCTCGGGCCGCTCCCGCGCAGTAGACCTCGGCCAGCTCAGGAAGAATCCCCGCGAGGACGACATCAAGGCGAGGCTGCGGCGTGCGCTAGAAGACGGCTTCGCTCCCGATGCCTGCCGGGAGGCGCCGGCGGCAGCTCTCGCCCTCGTGACCGAGGCATGGCCAACACTGGCCGAGCGATTCGCCAAGGATGTACGGGAGGCTGCTCGCGCCCGACTCACCGACCTTGAGACCGCACTTACGGATCGCCAAGTGAAGGAAGTTGAGCGGGTGAACGCAACGCTCAGTCAGCTCGAGGAATCGTTGCAGCGACTGCTCGCCGAACCATCCCGGGCATTCGTCCAACTGTCGCTCGATGAGTTGCAGCAAGTCGAGCAGGATCAGATCGAGCGGGATGTTGAAGCGATCCGAGCTCGGCTCGATAGCCTGCCAGGCGAGCGCAGGCGAGACGTAGCAGAGGTAGAGCGGCGTTACGCGGGCCTCCGCGAGCTCGTGTTTCCGTTCGCTGTGGCCGTATGCGTGCCCGAGGGCTGGGAGGAAAACTGATGGCTCCCCGTCGGAAGAAGTCCGCCAGCACCGGAGTCACCGAGGAAATCCGGGCTCGGCATGCCTGGCTGGAGCTCCTCCAGACCTCCGGGCCCTTCCTCGCCTTGCCCGTCGTCCATGAGGCGTTGCCGAATGGCTTGACAGAGGTGCCCAAGGAAACGCGCGCGCTCATGCGCGTTCGCGTAGAACAGATGATGAGCGATGGTGGCGTGAGTCGACGCGATGTCGTTCACGCTGTGCTGCACAACGCCCTGGACTGGCAGGACAGCCTTCTCCTCGACGATGGCATTCCGGCCTCTCTCGCCGTTGCCCAAGCTGGTCTTGGAACCCCCCTCCGTCCGGATTTCGCCTTCCGCGCCGACGTAGTCGGCAGGGATGAGCAGGATACGGATGAAGAGGACGACGAGGACACTGCAGAGGAGGAGGCCGACGGCGAAGAACCTGATGCCAAGAGCACCGGTGCAGCCGACGGCCTAGAGGACGAAGACCTCAACAATCCCTGGAAGTTGCTCGGCACTCTTTTGCCTTGGGGTCAGCATCCGCTCGATTCAAGAGGCGGTGCCTCAAGTCCTGTTGACCGCCTGGCGGCTCTGTTGCGTGCCCGCAGGGTGCCCATCGGTGTAGCGACCGACGGGCGGTGGTGGGCCGTCGTCTGGGCGCCGATCGGGGGTTCTACTGGCGTCGGCATCTGGGATGCGTCCCTGTTCAGCGCCGAACCAGACCTCTTCGCCGCCTTCGTCGACTTCCTCGGTCGCTTCCGCTTCCTGAACGCGGAACTCGACAAGACCCTCCCTCGCCTCCTGCGCGCCAGCCTGTCACGGCAAGAGGAAGTCACCGAGACACTAGGCAGGCAGGTACGGGACGCAGTCGAACTACTGGTCGCCAGGTTTGATCAACTCGACCGAGACAGCGAAGGCGACCTGCTCCGAGACGTGACCGACGACGACTTTTACTCCGGTGTCGTCACAGTGATGATGCGCGTGGTCTTCCTCCTCTTCGCCGAAGAGCGCCGTCTCCTCCCCAGTGATGACGACCTCTACGCCAGCGGGTACTCCGTCGGCTACCTGGTCGAGCAACTGCGCACACGCGAGAAGTACGCAGGTCAGCAGGCCCTGGCCCACCGGACCGCGGCATGGCACCGGCTGCTTGCGGTGACCCGGGCCGTTCACGCAGGCGTTGCGCATGAGGATCTGAGGATGCCGGCCTACGGTGGAGAGCTCTTCGACCCGGATCGCTACCCGTGGCTGGAGGGCCGCGTTGCGACCGCCGAGGGCAACACACCTAGCCACATGGACGCCGAGCCCCCTGCGGTGGACGACTTGACGGTTCTCAAGATGCTTGAGGCTGTTCAGTTCGTGACGATTGATGGCGCGACCCGTCAGCTGACCTTCCGCTCCCTCGACGTCGAGCAGATCGGCTATGTGTACGAGGGGCTCCTTGAACTCGAAGTACGCACCGCCGAGGAAACGATGGTTGGACTCGCTCGCCCCGCGAAGTGGCCCAGCATCAAGGGTGCCGAGGTCAAGCAGCTCACCTGTGAGGTGCCGTTGGCCGACGCGATCTCCAAGCGTGCCGAGTTGGGCGATGCCAAGTTCGCCGGCTGGTTGAGCGAGTACAGCGTTTGGAAGGCCCAGAAGATCCAGACTGAGCTGGCTAAGGCTGTTGCGAGCGATCAGCTGGACGACCTGGGTCGCGTGGTCGGATCAGGCACCCAGGACTTCACCCACGCTGAATCGCTGCTGCCAGTGATAAGGCTCGACCACCGCGGTTGGCCGGCAGTCACCCCAAAGGGAGGCCGCTACGTCACGCGCTCGTCGCGACGCGCATCCTCTGGAACGCACTACACCCCGCGCCGCTTGGCGGAAGAGGTCGTGAAGCACGCGGTGGATCCGTTGGTCCACCGTCCCGGCCCGCTGCAGACGGGCGACGAAGATGCCTGGGAGCTTCGCCCCTCGGCGGAGATCCTCACGCTACGCGTAGCGGACATCGCGATGGGTTCCGGCGCATTCCTTGTGGCCACGTGCAGGTATCTCGCGGGTAAGTTGGTCCGGGCCTGGGAGCTGGAGGGACGACGGGACGCTCTACTCGCCGCAGAAACTCGCTACGGCAATCGTCTAGCCTCTGACAGCGAAGTTGACGCCGTCCAGCTGGAGGCCCGCCGTCTGGTGGCGGAGCGCTGCCTCTACGGCGTGGACATCAACCCACTGGCCGTGTCTATGGCCAAGCTCTCCATGTGGCTGATCACCATGGACCGGGAACGCCCATTCGGCTTTCTCGATGACCGGTTCGTGTCGGGCGACTCGCTTCTCGGCCTGACCAGTTTCGCTCAGCTCGAGGCCATGCACGTCGACCCAGTGGCCGGCCGCCGCCTACACCGAGGAACGATCGATTTCTCGGAGGAATGGCGAGCCACGGTGCAAAAGGCAGCGACTCTGCGGCGGCGGATTACTACGCTACCTGCGGTTACCATACGCGATATTGAGCACAAGGCGCGTCTGCTCGGGCAGGCGCGAGCGGCCGAATCCTCTCTCTTGGTTGTAGCCGATGCACTCACTGGTGTCGGCCTCACCGCCGCCCAGGTTACCGGCAAGAAGCGAGACACTCTATTCGCTCAACTCGCAATGCAGATTGCAACCGCCAGCACCGATGACTCACCACTCTCAATCCTGGCAGAGAAGAGTCTAAATGATGGACGACCGGTCGGGGCGGCCCGACGCACCCCGCTTCACTGGCCGCTCACCTTCCCCGAGATCTTCGGAGACACTAATGCGCCCGGATTTGACGCGATCGTCGGCAATCCCCCATTCCTTGGCGGGAAGAAGATCTCAGGCCCCCTGGGCGCCGATTACCTGAAATGGCTCCAGCAATGGGATGGAAGCGGGGTTACAGGGAGCGCCGATCTAGCTGCACGGTTTGTCCTACGCGCTGAGAGACTGCTCAACAACAACGGTCAGCTGGGCCTTGTCACCAATAACACCGTAACGGAGACCGTGACACTTAAGGTGGGTCTCGAGCAAGTCGCGAATAGGCTCCACCTCTGGCGTGGAAAGTCTAGCCATCCATGGCCGACCAAGAGCGCAAGCCTTCAGATCGTCGAGTTCTGGATGAGCCGCGAGAAACCGCGGGACGGAGCCGCCCTTTGGCTCGATGGTGAGAGAGTCCCATCAATTGGCCTCGACCTCGAGGTCCCCACGACAATCCCCGGCCGACCCCACCCCCTTTCAGCTAATGAAGATCTCGCATTCATTGGATCCATCGTTCTCGGCGACGGCTTCAACCTGACCGAAGACGAACGAGATCTGTTGGTTCACAAGAATCCAGAGAATGCCAGACTCATCGATGAATACGTAATCGGCAAGGACCTGAACAGACGCTCCGACTTCTCGGCCAGTCGATGGGTGATCAATTTTCATGATATGAGCCTTGCGGAAGCCGAGCAGTATCCCGACTTGATCGATATCGTGCGAAGGTTGGCCAAACCTCAGCGAGACAAGAATAAGAAGAAGCCGTATCGCGAGAATTGGTGGAAGTTTGCCGAGCGATGCCCTGGGCTCTACAAGCGGATCCGCGGCATGGACTACGTCCTCGCCATGTGTCGGGTAGGAAACACTCTCATGCCTGCACGCGTAGCCACCGGGCCAGTTTTCGAAAGCAGCTCTGTAGTTTTTGCATTCGCAGACTTCGCCCATCTCGCATTGCTCTCATCGAGTGCGCACAGCTCTTGGGTGATTCGCTATACGTCAACCATGCGCACCGATATTCGTTACAGCCCTAATGCCGTGTTCGCCTCGTTTCCCCGGCCAGAACCTCACAGATTTCCATCCGAGTGGTCGCGATTGGATTCCCTCGGGGAGCTCTTGAATTCGAACCGTCGCGAGTTGATGCGGTCCCGAAATTGGGGCCTCACCACGACTTACAACAAGGTTCGCGATCCCTCAGTCACCGACCCGGAAGTTGTGGCGCTACGAGACCTGCACGTGGAGATCGACCACGCGGTCCTGGCTGCCTACGGCTGGACGGATCTCGACCCCAGGGTCGGTTTTCACGAAACCAAGATCGGCGTTCGCTGGACCATGGAGCGGGACGTCAAGTACGAGGTAATCGATCGCCTGCGGACACTCAACCAGGAGCGCTTCGACGCGCAGCCCAAGTAGCTGACGCCTGTACGCAGGCCAACTGTCAGACCCATCCCATAGCATCGGATGCGTGAGCGGATCGAGCGGCACGCAAGGCAGCGAGAACAGCACCACCGAGGTGACGTCGTTCCAGGTCAGAGGCCACCTGGAACGATTCCTCGAGCGTGATCTACATGGCCCCTGGGATGGCGATCACGAGGAGCTGCTTGCCGGTACGAGTCCCGCCGAGCAGTACCTGCTGGGTCGGCTGGTGCCACGGCTTGCCCCTGCGCAGGAGCCCGCCCTCGGGTCGCGGCTGGCTCAGAATTCCGATGCTGACAGCCTCGCTCTGCTCGATGATCCTGCCCTTCGTGATGATCTAGGTGACGATGAAGACGATGACGAAGAGGGCTCCGAGGCCGTAGTTCGCGCCGGCCGCATGGCGGCCTCGGCCATAGGTGTCTCGTTCCGCGTCGCCGACGATGTCGATACCGTGCTGGTACGCGCAGCCTGGGGCCGTTATCAGCGATCGAAGTCTGAGCACCAGCAGACCGATCTCGGCAACCCGCGGACGGTCTGGGTGCGGCAACCTGCGGGCGGGGCCGTCGAGATCCCAGTCGACAAGGAGGCCCAGGATCAGCGCATCCCGGACCCGAATCAGGATCAGGTCCTTCTGCGCTACACAGTCCGGCACCGGCGGGGACAACGGATTGTCGATGTCTCGCTCATCAACGCCCAAACTGAGACCGCTACGGCGAAGGACGAGACGAGGCTCTACCAGGTCCAGTTGACGGCGACGGCCCTCGACGGACATGCAGCGATCTTCGTTGCTCAGAACGACCCTGAGCTTGGGGTCAGGCCTGCCGCTAGCGACGACGAGAAGCTCCATCTGGCTCTCCTCTATCGGGAGAGGCGGCAGTTCGCCCATGGGCGACAGTGCTCCGCAGAGGCGAAGGTCCGTCCTGGGGAGAAGAGGGCGCACGAGATCAGGACAACCTGCTTTCCCGAGGCAGAGGTACCGCTGATCCAGGCCGCCGACATGCGGGATCTCCCCGGTGTCGAGCTGGACATGGAGGCTCTCGGCAAGCAGGATCTCGCGCGCGACGGCCTCGTTAGCGCTCTTAGCCCGCTTGTTACGGGCTATCGCGAGTGGCTCGCGCTCCAGGAAGAGCGGATCGCCACAGACACAGAGGTCGGGCTGTACGAGCCGTCCGGCACCCGGGCCCTGCGCGACGCCCACGACATGGCCGACCGGTTGGAGCGTGCGATTCAGCTGCTCCACGACAACGGTCTTGCCCGTGAAGCCTTCCGCTTCGCCAACCAGGCCATGGCACTGCAGCGTGTCCGCAGCGAGTTGGTTCGCGCCCGGGCAGCTGATCCAGACGCGAAAACCGCAGCACTCCTACGCAAGCTCAATAGGCCGGAGAACCGCAGCTGGCGTCCATTCCAGCTGGCGTTCCTCCTCCTCTGTCTACCTGGGCTGACCGACCCTGCCCACCCAGATGCTCACCGAAGCATCGATGACGGAGAAGTTCAGCTGCTCTTCTTCCCCACCGGTGGCGGCAAGACCGAAGCGTATCTGGGTTTGACGGCATACACCTTCGCTATCCGCCGGCTTCAGGGCGTCCAGGGTGACGGAGGCATGGCCCGGGACGGTGGCGATGGCGTGGCTGTACTCATGCGCTACACCCTCCGTCTTCTCACAGCTCAGCAGTTCCAAAGGGCTGCCGCGCTGGTTTGCGCCTGCGAGTGGCTGCGGCGCGAGCGGATTGCGGCCGGCGACACGCGTTGGGGCGATGTCCCGTTCCGCATCGGGCTGTGGGTTGGCAAGTCGGTAACACCCAATAGCTTTGAGGAAGCCAAGCGACAGATCGACGACAACCGCAACCCTGATGGCCAACTCGGTGGACCCTTGCAGCTGGCGGCCTGCCCGTGGTGCGGAACGCCCCTCGCCCCGCACTGCCTTAGCACTTCCCAGATCCGGCGACGCACTATCCTGGCGTGCCCTGACCCCACGGCACAGTGCCCATTCACGCCACGACACTCGCCGGATGAGGGCCTGCCCGTGGTGACCGTAGACGAAGAGATCTACCGGCTCACGCCAGCCCTCGTCATCGCCACCGTAGACAAGTTCGCGCAGCTGCCCTGGTCGGCTGCCACCGCAACCTTGTTCGGCCTCGCTGAGCAGCGCTGTGCACGACATGGTTGGCACAACCCGGATTTCGACAGCTTCTGTCGGAGCTATCACCCAGCGGCTCAGGGGCTGCCACGCGCCGAACTCCAGCCTGCAGTGCGCCCACGGCCGCCAGATCTGATCATCCAGGACGAACTCCACCTCATCAGTGATGCTCTCGGATCCATGGTCGGGTTGTACGAGACTGTCGTAGACAAACTCGCCACTCGCGTTGTGAACGGGCGCGAAATCCGACCCGTGGTCGTCGCCTCCACGGCGACCGTGCGGCGTGCCCGTGACCAGGTTGAACAGGTCTTCGCGCGAGGTCTTGCGGTATTCCCTCCTCAGGTCCTCGACGCTGGAGAGACGTTCTTCTCCCGAGTCGCTTCCTCGAGCCCAGACACACCCGGGCGTCGCTATCGCGGCATCATGGCCCCGGGCGAGAGGCTGAAGGCAGTAGAGATCCGTGTGGCCGCGGCGATTTTGGAGCACGCTCAGTGCTTGTTCGACCGTCATGGTGTCGCAGCTGACCCATACATGACTTTGGTGGACTATTTCACCGCCACCAAAGAGCTTGCTGGGATGCGCCGACTGATCGACGACGACATCGCGGACCGCCTGCGGAGCAGCAGGGTCCGGACCAGGCGCAAACGTCCCACCGTGGCGGAGTTGACCAGTCGGATGCCGTCCAGCCGAATCGCTGGCTCTCTCGCGCAACTCGATGGCCCCTTCGATCCTGAGTTCGACTCCACCGATGCCATCAACGCATTGGTGGAGCTGCGGAAGGCAGATCCTGAAGCCGCGAAGGAGAAGGTGCGATCACGCCGTTCGTACCCAATCGATGTCCTGCTGGCGACCAGCATGCTGCAGGTCGGTGTGGACGTGCAGCGCCTCGGTCTGATGCTCGTGACGGGGCAGCCGAAGAACACGGCTGAGTACATCCAGGCAACGTCTCGTGTTGGTCGCGACAAGCGCCGCCCGGGGCTGGTCTTGACCATCTACAACTGGAGTCGGCCCCGTGACCTCGCCCACTTCGAGACCTTCGAGTACGAGCACGCCACGTTCGGGATGCGTGTCGAAGGGCTGACGACCACACCGTTCAGCGAGCGCGCGCTGGATCGCGGGCTGACGGCAATCATCGCAACCGCCTTGCGCCACTCCGGGACCGCGGCTCTACCCAACCCTGCTGCTCACGATGTCGCCTTGTCGGGCCCGTTTGCTTCGGCCCTCATCGACGCCGTCGCGGATCGTGCGGGCCGGGTGACGCATGACAAGGACGCCCCTGACCGGGTTCGCAAAGAGGTCCAGCACCGGCTGGACAGGTGGCACTCGCGACGGTCGCGTCTACAGACCGGCCGACTGGGCTACGACGAGGGAACAGACCTGGCTGGCCTTCTGAAGAAACCTGACTCAGGCCCTTGGGACTTGTGGTCGGCCCCGCGGAGCATGCGCGAGGTCGAACCACAGGTGGTTCTCCAGCTTGACCAGGAGGACCCGAGTCTCGATGAGGCACCCCTGTGGGACTACGACCGAAAGGGAGGCAGCGCGTGAGCCCGCTGCTGACAAACAAGTCCGCCGGTGCCGAGGGGCCGGCCGTAGCGACCCGGATCGGTGAGGCTCGCCCCAGTCACCTCATGACCACCGCCGGCGTCGGAGCGGTCGTCGACCTGCCCGCGATGAGCGTCATGGTGCGCGGCCTGGACGCATGGAACCCCATTTATCAGACCGAGATCAGCGAACCTCGGCTTCTGGAGAGGGTCCAGCGGGTGCTGGGGCCGCAAGTCCGGGCTCTACGCAAGGCCCCTTGGGACGCTAAAGAATCCGAGAACGCCTGGACCAGAGTAGGAGTACCAGTCACCCCGTTTCCTGGCTGGCTGCGCTGTCCAGCCTGTCATCGCCTAGGGCCACTTGGTGGGAGCGGCCAGTTCGAGCTCGTACACCGCTGGGGAAAACGGGCCGATCTGGCCAAGTACGTACACAAGCACTGCGACAAGCAGGGGCGCACCACGATCAACAAACGCCGCGCCTGCATCCCCGCCCGCTTCGTCGTGGTCTGCGAGGACGGGCACATCGACGACTTCCCGTTCGTCCCCTTCGTACACCGAAACGCCACCAAACCTTGCCACGGACCACGTCTGACTATGCGTGATGCGGCCTCCACCCTGGGCCCGCAGGTCACCGTCGTGTGTCTCGAATGTGACGAGCGCGGCAACATCATGGACGCCTCGGGACGAGACGGCTGGGAGAACCTCCCCCGTTGCAGGGGCCGGCATCCACACCTTCAGCAGTTCAGTCCCTGTGGCAAGAACCTGCGTCTCATGGTGCTCGGCGCCTCGAACCTCTGGTTCTCCGTTTCAGCGTCGGCGCTGCACCTGCCCAGCGGAAAGTCCGTCCCCGAGCTCGTCGCGAAAAACTGGGAGATTCTCAGCGCCCAACCGTCGCCGGAGATCGTAGACCTGCTGATCGGTAAGGTGGAGGACCTCCGGGAGCTGCGGGAAACTGATATCTCAGTTGTGTGGACCGCCATTCAAGAAATCCGTTCCTCTGGCGGACCCAGCACCGCTCGGCCAGACGAGAGCCTTCTGGATGCCGAGTGGCGCCTTCTGTCGCATCCCACCACCGAGAAACAGGACGACGACTTCCGCGCGGTGCCGACTCCGAAGCCCTCGGGATATGACCAACTGCTCCACCAGGTCGTCCTCATCCCGCGGCTGCGGGAGACGAGCGCGCTGCTCGGGTTCACCCGCATCTCGGCTCCAGGCCGCCAGGATCTTGATCCAATCCAGCGCGTTCCCCTTACTCGCGGCAAGCCGGAGTGGGTGCCGGCGGCGGACCGCCGCGGCGAGGGCATCTTTCTGGAGCTCCGCGAGGATGCTGTGCGTAGTTGGGCGCGACAGGCAGAGCAGAACGACCGCATCATCCGTCTGCGGCGTGCGTACGATCAGTGGCTGTTTAACCGATCCTTGCCTGCGGACCCGGCCTTCCCCGTTGCCCGATTCCTGCTACTCCACACCCTCAGCCATCTGCTAATTCGCCAGGTAGCTCTCGAGTGTGGATACTCCTCAGCATCGATCAGAGAGCGGCTCTACCTCGGCGCGCCCAACAACCCCGCGGCCGGAATCTTGCTGTCCACCTCCGCGAGCGACAGCGAGGGCACCCTTGGCGGCCTGGTATCGCTCGGTGAGAAGCGCTATCTTCAGCGGCTTCTCGATCAGGCATTCGAGGATGCAGCCTACTGTTCCTCCGATCCGCTCTGCGCCGAACACGTTCCAGAGGACCCTTCCGCGGCCCTGCATGCCGCAGCCTGCCACGCCTGTCTCTTCGCATCAGAGACCACCTGCGAGGTAAACAACCGCTGGCTCGACCGCGCTGTCCTCGTCGACCTGACCAGTGACGGACTGGCCTTCCCCCGATGACCGATCCGATCACCACAGTGCAGGCCCTCGCGCGTGAACTTCCCAGCCAGGACCTGTATGCACTCTCAGTAGCCGCAGGCGGAGGCATCGATGGGCTGAGGGACCTCCGAGCCCAGGCGTCCTCGAACATAATCCGGCGCGCATGCAGTCAACTCAGCGCTTGCCTTGCTCATTGCTCCCCTGACTACCTCGCAGGGGCTCTCGCTGCGGTAGCCGCAGCGGATACTTCGCGCAAGGCTCAGGCCATCGACGTCGTCTGGACGGGGCCCCACACACGGATCACATCCAGTCGGCTGACAGCGCACAGCATCACCACTCTCATCGACGAGGCTCGGCACGAGATTTGGCTCGTCAGCTATGCCACGCATACTGAGCCAAGAATCACCGCTGCGCTCAAGGCAGCGGCAGAGCGCGGCGTTCAGATCACACTCTTGTTGGAACGCAACACGGACAACCCCTCCTACAGCTTTCGCGGCATCCCCTTTCCCCACCTGGATGCGACTCGACTGGCATGGCCAGCGGCCCGGCGCTCAGCTCGCCACACGTCACTCCACGCAAAGATCCTTGTCACAGACGGATCCACAGCTCTCGTCGGCAGCGCCAACATCACGGGCGCGGCCATGGAAACCAATCTCGAGTGCGGCCTCCTCCTGCGAGGCGGCCCGCATCCGAGGGCCATCCGTGCTCACCTTGCAGCCCTTCATGAACAAGGCGACTTGATTCGCTGTTGACGACCCCGCGAACCCGGCATCCAGCGGTCACGTCCCGAACGAGACCGCCGATGCGATGTGCGCCCACTCGGCACTCGTGCCCCTCTCCCGTCCTCGATCACTGCGAACGAACAATCGAGGTGAGGCGGCACGGACAGCGTTCGGCAAGATCCTGGAGGCATGACGCCAGGAGAACTCATCCGCTGTCGGCCCACCCCGCACGCATTCCGCTCAACGAGCGCGTTGGCCCTGTGAAACCCGGCACGCCGGCCGCAGCGGAATACCTCAGGCCCATCGTCGATTGGTCTTCTTGCAGAGATCGCGGGAGGGGGCGCTGGTGGCCGAGCTGATGATGTTCCGGCAGGACGCGGACGGACGGGGTGTCGAGCTGGCCGGCTCGACGGTGGCGCTGGAGGTGACGCTGCAGCGGCGAGTCGAGGCCGGCCTGGAGCAGATGCTGGGCGTCCGGTTCCTAGCGTCGGAGTACCAGACCGGCCCCTGGCACCGGGGGCGGATCGACACCCTGGGGCTCGATGAGAACGGCAGCCCGGTGGTGATCGAGTTCAAGAAAGGCTCGGACAGTGGGGTGATGTCTCAGGCGGCCTCCTACCTGTCCTGGCTGGAATCGGCACAGCACGAGTTCGAGGCGCTCGTGCGGAAGGTGCTGGGCGCCCAGGCCGCCAAGTCCGTCGACTGGCGTCGTCCGCGGATGATCTGCATCGCGGCGGGCTTCTCGCACCACGACCGGGTAGCGGTGCAGAGGTTGCCCGAGCGGATCGACCTGGTCCGCTATCGGATCTTCGACGGTGGCCTGCTGGGGCTGCTGCTCGTGGACCCCGCGCCCGGTTTCCCGAGCGCTGCCTCGTCTAGCCGGGGCCAGGAGCGGGCACCCGTGGCGGACAGCGTGTCGGCGGCTTCGGCAATCTCTCCGCCTGCGGGGGGCGGAGCGGTGCCGGAGTGCCTGCGGCACCTGTACGCGGAACTGGACGAGGCGCTCACGGCATGGGGCGAGGTGGAGGTGGCGTCGCTGCGGCACTACATCGCTTACCGGCGGTTGGTGAACGTGGCGTCGGTGATCTTCCGTCCGAAGCACGAGGCGATCCTGGTGTACCTCATACTCGACCCAGACACGGTCGAGTTGGAGGAAGGCTACACCCGGGACATGCGCGGCATCGGACACCTCGGGACCGGTGACCTGGAGGTCCGCGTCGTCTCGGCCGCCGACCTGGAGAAGGCGGCGCCGCTGATCCGGCGGGCATTCGAGGCGGCCTGACGTAATAGGAGGGGCGGCTGGCGCATCGGTTAGTCGATGCACCAGCCGCCCCTTTGCCGTCTGTGGGCCGCCGGCCCCGGCCTCTCCGCTCTCATGCTCATGCCTCCGGTCCGGCCAGCTCGAAGTCGTCCTTCGTCAGTTCAGCCAACTGGCGCAGTGCGGTTTTCAGGGTGTGGACTATTCCGCGACCCGGCGGACGCCCTGGAGCAGCCCGCTGGCTGCCCCCGCCTGGCCTCTGGGGCGGGGCGGGCCGGTCTGCTTCTGGCACGGCTACACGCCTACTCACGTCCAAGGGTGCAAGGAGCGGTTGCGTAGATGCCTCAGATGATGTCGCTGTCCGTCCACCACGCCCTCAGCTGACAAGGTCTACGGGGACGGGAAGGTCAAGCGGGACGCCGAAGCGGCTGGATGGCGCCGGGGTCGGGCTCGGAGCTCGGCGACTTCCAACTGCTCACGGACGTCCTGGAACCCCGAGACCCCGGAAAGCTGGATGGGGCGGTGCGGCAACCGGCGGCGGCATCCGGGGCAGTGGTGGTCGCCGTCGTGCTCGCTTGAGGAGAGTCAGGCCGCGTCCGGCGGGCCCTCAGCCGACGGCGAGGTCAATCCGTCCGGCACGGCCGGCAGGCGCGCGAGCCGGTGAAAGCGCGAGAGGTCGAAGCCACGCCCCTGAACCTCACCAGCGGGCACGGCGAAGAGGTCGATCCCCTCTTCGCTGGGCGCCGAAGGGGCGGCCTCCCTGATGGCGAGGAGCGCTTCGCCCTGCTCGCGGTGCGGCAGGAGGCGCGGCGCACGATCGATGTGTCCCTCGAAAGTCATGGTCAGCCCTCCGTCAGGTGTATTTGAAGGTGAGGACGAGCACGACGCTCACGGCGACGATCAGGGCGATCTGGGCGCTGATCTGCCGCCAGCCCCAGCCCTTCCTGTCCATCCAGCGCAGCGGACGCCTCCAAGTCGGCGCGACGGGCTCCTCGGAGATCACGAGGTGGAGAAACGCCCGGCAGTGCTCGCCCAGGTGTTTGAGCACGGCGTGGTACTCGTCGTCATCGGAGCTGATGTTGTGCCGGTCGAGGACGAGCACGCCGTCGGCCAAGCCCTCTCGGAGCTGTCGCTCGGCTTCCCGCCAACCAGGTCGATCCCAAGGCGGCGTGTAGACGCCCTGGCTCGCACTGGATGCCGGGAGGTACGTCGTGGTCACCGGGACCGCCACATCGTGGAGCCGGGCGGTGATCGCGTAACCGAGCTGGTCGGCCTCAGCCTGTAGCGTCCCCCAGTCCTCGTCAGGTCGGGCCCTCGGACTCGGTACCAGGCTGTACGCCAGCACGCGCAGCGGCTGATCGGCCTGCGCGCCGACGGTCTGACGGTAGAAGTGCTGGCGCAAGCCTCGGAGTTGGCCAGCTCGGGACCGGCGCTTCACCTGGGCAGAGGTGCGAGGCCAGCTCGGGTAGTCACGGCCAGCGGTCGGCGCCCCACCGCCCGTGTGCTTCTCTCGCCCCCGATCAAAGGCGACGAGGCTCAACACGTCGGCTCCATGCTTGGCTGCGTTGTGCGGCGACATGGGGGTGCCTCCGTGAGAGTGGGGATGACCGCGTACGTCGTCCGGCCGCCGTCCGCGACGCCCCACCGAAGCGACAAGCAGGCGACGAGGTGCAGCCCTCGACCGCCGAGGCCGGCGGCACTCGCACGTCGCCGCCTCGCCGGTGCCGTGCTGTCGTCGGTGACTCGGATTCGAAGCTCGTGCTCGTCGTGTCGCAGTCGCAGTCGGACGTCCCCGGAACCGTGAATGATCGCGTTGGACACCAACTCCGAGACGACGAGCCGGGCGTCCTCTGCCGGCGTCTCCGGCAACGACCAGTGCTTCAACACGGTGGCCATCGTTCGTCGCGCTTGAGCGACGTGCACATCTACCGGCTCCATGGCCATCTCGAAGACGTGAGAGGCCAGCGGACACCGAGCGGTTGAGGCGCCGACGGCGTGGGCGCCACCGTCGTCGCCCCGAGGTCGGGGCGGCGTTGCTGTCCGGTGCGTGGTCATGAGCACATCGCACCGTGGCTGCGCGATCCGGGACAGGGGAAACCGGAGGGGGGAAATCTTTGTCAAGGGGGGAAAACCAGGGGGGGTTGAGGGGAGTATTGGCTTTCTCCCACGGATAGGGGTCAGACTCATGGCGGTGGATCCATTTGCCGAGTTGCTCCGTCACCTGCGGCGTAACGCGAATCGGACGCAGGACGAGCAGGCCGGTGCGATCAACGCCGCCTCCGGCCGGGCAACGGTGACCCGCCGGGAGGTGAACCGGTACGAGAACGGTGCGAACGTTCCGACGGACCACACCCTGGGGAACATCGCTTTGGCCTGTGGCGTCCCGCTGGAGCCGCTGCTGCGCGAGGCGAAAGCCGCCCGCGCCAGGCGGCGAGAGAAGAACAAGGCTGAGGCGGAGGACCTGGACGACGTGAAACGCCGAACGCTGCTGGGAGGCGCAGTCATCGGTGCGGCTGCGGCTGCCGAGCCGTGGGGCCGACTGGCCTATGCACTCAGCAAGGGTTCCAAGATCGACCCTGAGTCCGCGGGGGTGCTTATTGATCATGCGGCCCGGTTGCACGTGGACGAGCTGAACGAGAGTGCGCTCAGCCTGCAGTCCCGCGTCGAGGCGCACTTGGGCGCGATCACCGCAGCCCTTCCCCGCGCCGGAGCCCACGAGCGAGCCCTGACCATCGCGGCCGGGGAGACTGCCGCTCTTGCTGGGTGGGTCGCCTGGGACCTCGGCGAGCAGGACAAGGCCACTTCCTATTACGGAGTGACCTCGGAGTGCGCGAAGAAGGCTGGACACCCCCCGCTGCGCGCTCTCGCTCTGGGCTACGCGAGCTACGGTGCCCCCAGCCCGGCGAAGGCGCTGGAGATGCTTTCGCAGGCAGCTCAGGACGTACGCGGACGTGGCAACGCAACCGCCGCAGCGTGGGCTCTGGGCCGGTACGCGGAGGAAGCCGCCCAGTCAGGCGATGACGCTGGCGCCCTTCGTGCTCTCGATCAGGCCAAGTTCGCTTATGACTTAGCCGACCATACGAGCGAGCAGGCGTGGGTCCGCTTCGTGACGCCATACCGCATGGACTCGTTAACCCTCTCGGTCTATGGCGAACTCGCGCGTCAGGAGCTGACCGCCACGGCCGACTCCGCAGTCGAGCGCCTCGGCGGTGGACTACCCGAGTCCGGTGTGGTCGTCCTGGGTGACCTGGCGTCCGCCCTTCTGCGCGGCGGTGACGTAGATCGCGGGGCCTACGTAGCCCACCAGTTCGCCGCAGCGGCGGAGTCGAAGCCCAACACCATGGGCCGGCAGCGGGCTCAGGCCATCGCTGCTGGGCTTCCCGACACGGAGCGCGATCTGGCCAGTCACCTACTGACGTTCGCGACGGCGTGAAGCGTCCAAGCGCACAAGCTCGGCGAGAGCGAGGCGCTGATCTGGGAGCCCCTACTGCGGACGCGTCTCGTCGACGACCCAGGACAGGTAGGCCTCCGAGCCTCCGGTCACTGGCAGTGTGACCCACTGGGGGACGTCGTACGGGTGCCTCTCGTGCAGCCATGCCTCCAGCGCGGGGAGGCGATCCGACGACGTCATGTAGGAGATCCGCCACTCCTGAGCCGCTTCGACCTTCCCCTGCCACCAGTAGAAGGCGGTGATGGGCGCATCGATGTGAACGCCCGCCGCCAGCTTGCTCTCAACAGCGCCTCTGGCGAGGGACTTCGCCTGCTCCTCGTCATCACTGGTCGTCTGCGCGATCACGATCTCGTGGTCCATGCGGCTACCTCTCCAGCTCGGGTACCGCGACCCTACCCATGTGTTCGACGCAGGCCAGCGAGAGGGGCGGAAGCGGCCCGTTGTGTTCGAGCCGCCGTGATTTGAAAACGCAGGGCTCGCGAATCTGTTCCAGGTCTGCCGGGTTCAGCACCCCCGACCGACCGCCCCTGGGGAGCCGTCGAAGTGTCGCCGCCTCGTGGCGGCAGCACGGCGCCCAGTCGGTGCCGGGCGAGAGTGGACCTTCACCCGCGAGTGGGCTCCCGCGCCCTCACTCTTCGTACGGGGCCTCCGAGCGAGAGTGGCCCGAATCGGCGGCCTCTGCCTCAGCAATCTGTTCGGCGATCTCCCTGCGGATGGCCGCCGTGTCCGCAGGCGACCATACCGAGCCGCTCCCGAAAGGCAGCACACGGTCATGGGGTTGGAACAGCTCCTCGCTTTCCAGACCGCGGCAACAGGCGCGGCACTTCCACGGACGCCGCAGGGTGATCCACTGTCTGAGCCCGCACCATGGGCACAACACGAAGTACGCGCTGGGCCCGTGAGCGGCGGCCCAACTGGCATAGCCCGACCGGCTGCGTGCCACGTTGATGTCGCCGTGGGTGCGTTCCGCGACCCAGCCAAGGAGGACCATCTCGCCACCAGGCCACCCACAGGCGCAGGGGCCGTCGCAGCGGCAGGCGCGCGTCTTGCCCAGCTCGACGGCCTTTTCCTTACGGGGCGTGGCTGGTCCCTTGACCTCAAGCCATGTCCCGATCTCGGGCAGCCAGAAGTCCGGCAGATAATGCGCCCCTGACGGCAGGATGACTCGCTCGGGCTCGTACTGCCAGAGGATGCGTTGGGTATCGAGGGTGCGGGCCCAGTCGGCTTCGAGCCCGGAACGGAAGGTGGTGCCGCTGTACTCCGTCGGCACAGCTTCGATGGGCTGGCCGTCTGTGGGGAGGTCCGTCACGGCGTCTCCGTTCCTGGTCAGTTATGCGCCGACCCACAGTTTGACCGCTAACCTCGCGCTTTCATGAAGCGAGTTGTCCGACGGGTGGTCACGTAGGCGAGACGTGCTTCTGAACAGCAAGAATACGACTTCTCTACTTTGTCGGCCATCACCGAGCCCGCCCTCAACAACGGCGAAACACTCCACTCACAGGCCAGGGCGCTGCTGCTGGCCGAGATGGTCCGCAAGTCCGTTCTGAACACCGCGATATCGGTGGCACTCACGCCGTGGCGCAAGCTGCGGGCCGTGCACGATCCGGGGAAGATCCTGCTGGATGTGGCCTTGGCCGTCGCACTCGGCGGGGGCTGTCTGGCCGACATCGGCATGCTTTCCCAGACCCGCCCCGTGCTCGGGAACGTGCGTCCCGGATCGTCGCGTGGGCTTTCGGGCCGGATGCGGCGAGTCTGCCGATGACACGGGAGACTGTGGGATCGGAGGCCACCGGGCCGAACATCCAGCTCTGCCCGCGCTGGCCCGTGCGAACAGTCCGGCCACCGACGGCCAGTTGATCGTGGACATGGCCGGAGTGCTATCCCTCGCGCACTCCGAGAAACAGGACACCACCGCGCCCCGGAAGAAGACCTTCGGCCACCGCCCCCTCGTGGCGTTCGCCGACCACGGCCAGGCCGGGTCCGGGGAGCCGGTGGCCGCCCTGCTGCGGCCCCAACGCAGGCTCCAACACCGCCGCGGACCACATCGAAACCGCCCGACTCGCCCTGGCACAACTCTCCAGACTCTGCGGCTGGGGCGGCAGACACTGGTCCGCACCGACTCCGGCGGCAGCATCCACGTCTGATGGGCAGTGGCTGTCCTATTCCGTCGGAATGACCATCACCGACGGCATCCACCAAGCCGTACTGAAGATTCCTAAGAAGGCGTGGACACCGGCCCCAATACGCCGGCGGCACCGAACGGCCCGGCGCCTGGGCCGCGGAAATCACCGATATGCCCGACCTGGGCACCTGGCCCAGGGGGATGAGGCTGGTCGTCCGGGAGGAGCGACCTCACCCCCCGGAAGAGCTGCACCCCACACGCACAGCGACCCCGTCAGCGAACTGATGAGTACTCATGCACGATTGCGGCTAACCTCCGTTCCATGCAGTTCACCCTCGATGGCGAATCCTTCGAGCTGACGCCCACGCTTGTTCGTAGGCGTCTCGCTGGTCACGTGCCCGAGGAGATCCGTGAGTACTGGGTCGAAGTAGATGGTGTGCATTGGCCGGTCAAGCAGGTCATCTCCCTTGCGACAGGTGCCAAGCGCAGCCGGTTTCAGTCGCAACCTTCTCGGCGGTGGCTGCAGAACCTCGGGTTCTTGATCGGTGCCGGATCCTTGGCCACCGAGAGCGGCTCAATCCCGCAGTTGACCGGCGCGACTCATCGTGGGCCTTTCGAAGAGTCCCAGCTCAAGGAACTGGAGGCGCTCGACGTCCGCGTTGCGTTCTCGTGGCTGAGCGCGGGCCCGATCACGCTGGACGAAGTCGGCCTGCCGAGGTTTCCCGGACTCCCGCGAGCGCCAGGGCTCTACCGATACGATTTCGGTGTGGACGACGACGGCATTCGCGTGCTCTACATCGGGGAGTCCGTGGAGCTGGCCAGGCAAGCCAGCAACTACCGCAACGCCAAATCGGATCGCTCTAGTCAGCGCACCAGCCGCGGCATCCACAAGGAGATCGTCGGCCACTTGAAGTCCGGTGGTTCAATCGCATTCGCCATCGCAACGTCAGTCCGCTGGGGTGACGATGTCGAACTGGATCTGCGGCTCAAGTCCGCCCGTCGCCTTGCCGAGAACGCTGCGGTACTCCTCGCGCAGTCGCAGTCCGGGATCCGCGTGCTCAACATCGACGCGGAGCTGGGAGAGGGCAGCGAGTGAGCGGTCTTCCGGACCTTCGCTTCCTGCTCTCGATCAACAGCGAGAACGCGTGGAGCGATCTGCTCGCCACTCTCATGAATGCCGACCAGGCGATCACCCGCTCCGTCCTCGGCATCAACGCTGATGGCCCGCTCCAGATCCGTCGGGAGGCCTCGAAGTCGCGGGGCCGGAAGGCATCGGATCGCCCCGACCTGGTGGTGGAGGCGAACGGTCAGGTTGTCGCTGTCCTCGAAGTGAAGCTGCTTGCCGGCCTCGGAATTGAACAGTTGGAGCGGTACTACAGATACGTCGCCGAGGAGGACCGAGGCGACTGCCGGTTCGTGGCGGTCTCGCTTCAGCGAATCCGTCTCGACACCACCCATGCCCAGGACTGGCAGAACCTCACCTGGGAGGAGCTCATCGCTCCCTTCGCCTCGTCCCCGGTACCGTGGGCCGCGACGACCGCCACAGCCTGGACGAGCCACATCGAGTCCCAGGTGCCGGAGGTGGATGGCCACACAATCTGGAATCAGATCGACGATATCGACCTGTACCTCGCCCTCCGGCTTCGTGCTGCCTATATGTACGACAACGTCGTCTTGCCCGGCGGCTCATCGAAGGCCATCCGGGAGATCGGCTCCGGTGGCCTGTACGTCGCGATCGTGGACGCCCCGATTCCGGGCAGCGGCTACACCGTCCGTTGGGACGCCACCGAGAGCTTGCCGACTCAGGAGGTTGGCAAGCTCGTCGACAGCAGCGGGCTTCGCGGGGTCGACTTCCGCTTCTTCCTTGTGCAGCAGCGAGTCACCTCCTCCAAGGCCTTCGACTGGGATCACCTGGCGCTGCTCTGGCAGGAGTACCTCGCCCAAGAGGACTGGATTCCGTGGAGACCCCATCCGCCGCGCAAGACCTTGCAGTAAGAGAAGGATGGCGTGGCTAGACTCAAGGCGCTCGGCGCTCCAGCGTTCCTCGGCGCTGGCTACGGCGAGAAGCAAGCCAAGCTCAGCGGTGAAGTCGAGTTCGGCGCGCGCTTCGTGCTGCCGCCCTCAACCACACTCAAGGAAGCCACCGAGGTGCTCAGCAGGGTGGCTGTGATCGGGTCCCGTATGGCACAGCACGCGACTCAGCCGCGAGGGAGACTGTGATCGCATTAATCGACGGAGAATCTGACAGCGGCGATGCAGGGGTGGACGGATACATGATGGGCGACTTTGGACCCGACCGCTTGCGGCAGCTCTTCGGCGACCCGAACGAGAACGGGGTCTACCTGGTCGGCGTCGTGGAGTTCTCGGACGATGCGAGCGAGGACCAGTGGTCGTACGTCGGGAACATTCAGATGGGGACCCTAGAGTCAGTTGCCAGCAGGCTCGGCTATGAGCGGCGTGACATCAAGATAGCGGAGCCCTACCGAGAGCCTGGCCGTGGGGTGCTGCCGGACGGAACAGAGCTGGCAGTCACCTCGACCACCGTGCCGGGGAGCGCATCCTGGCATCGAAATAGCCGGGAGCCAACGCCGGAGGAACGGCTCCGGTGGGCAGGGCATCCAGTGCCCCCGCCACCTCCGCCCGAGCCGGTGCCGGTCGGTCCCAACATGGAGACGGCGAGGCCTCGGATCGAGGAGCACCAGGGCGAGGTCTTCTACACGAAGACCGGCAAGCCCTTTACCTACCGGACTAACCACTACACCCTGGTGATCGTCGAGAGCCGGCGCAACGTGCAGTGGCACGAGATCCGGTCAGCGCTGGAGGCATGGCCGATCGCGGGGCCGTCGGAGATTCCACGATGCCCCGAACGTTCTGGGCGCTACGTCTACGGGATCGTGTCCGACGAGCGGATCCGGCAACAGGACTGGTGACAACCTTGGGCCCGCGACTTCGTGGCGGCTGATGCGATGCCCGCCGAACCTGCCAAATCGTCGGACGCTGCAGCTACGGTCATGGGTGAGGTTCTACCACCGCGTCTTCCTCGTCGACCGAGCGCCGAGGAAGACCCGAGCACTGGCGAGGACGCATGGCCGAGGACCAGGAGTACGACGAGATCCCCGCAGTTGTTCGTATCCCCAAGGGCGAGCACCTCGCCGACTCGCGGAAGAGCGAAGGCTGGAAGCGTGGATTCACTCCCAAGACGAGTGACAAAGGGCCGGAGCACGTCGAGATCCGCCTGAAGGCCGAAAAGGAGTCAAGTCTCGCAGACAGGCCCAAGATCGTCTACGTCACCGAGTACGTGGAGGATCAGCGTCCTCAGCTCACCCCCGGCCAACAGGCCGTGGCTGACATCACGGTCCAGATCATTGAGGGTCTCGTAGAAATCGCAAAACCTCGCGTTGCCCACTGGTGGCACACCTGGGCCGCGCCGGTCCTCGTTGCCAAGGGCGAAGCCTTGGTGCTGAAGCAACAGGCCCGCAGAGCCCAGAAGAAGGCCTTGCGGGCCGGGTCCACGACGACACCTCCTGTTGCCGTCCCGGGGGTCGAGGCGGACGCGCCTTCCCAAGATCTGGCCACCGCGCCCAGCGACCCGAAGGTCACTGTAACGAGCCAGCAGTTTCAGCAGATGTTCATGACTTGGCTCGCTCGTGAGGACGCCCAGCAGGCGCTCTGGAGCCTCATCGTGAATGCCGAGGTCGAGGATGGCGGTGCTGCCACCCTGGCATGGCAGCAAGAACTGAAAGAGCTTTCGCCTGAGCAGCGAACCGAGCGGGTCATGGAGTTCCTCGCTACCAACCCCTCGATTCTGGAGGATTTCGCTCGTGAGCTCATGGGCAGTATGGCCCTCGGGCTCAGCGAGACGACTCTCAGGCGCGACCGGGCGTAGGTCCGTGCCGTTTAGGATGGCGCGTCACTAGAAGGAGCCTCCGACGCAGGCCAGAGGCCCTTCTCAAGGCAAAGCCGCTGGTGGCGGCAGGCGAGTCGGGCTATACGCCGGGTTCTGTCGCCCGGCCAAGGACAAGAGCACCAGCCAATCTTGGCCGATCAGGTCGCGCGATTCACCGCTTGAGCTTCCAGCCATGCTTCTACCTCCGACCAGCGGTAGCGCAAATAGCGGCCGACCTTGTGGGCTCGCGGACCCTGGTGTCGATGATTCCATATGTAGACCGTATTCAGAGGTACGCCCAGGAAATCGGCCAGCTCCTCCGCGCTCGCCAAGGGGCAACGGTCCCCCGCGCCACGGGCGGCTTCTTCCGCATGGGCATTGGCTCGACGCATGGGCACTCCAGAACGGTTCGAAGCGGGCAGAAAAGAACCACGTGAGCGGAATTCCGCCGTGGTGGCACATGAAACGTTCGCACTAAATTCCGGCCGAACCAAACAGAGGGCCTCTCGACGAAACGCCTGCGACTCTCGCGAACCCTCGAAGGACACTGGTGAATGCTCGCTGAGGGTTCGCCGAGGGCTCGCCGAACCCTCAGCGAGCATTCACCTAGGTGAAATCTTCTCTACCACTCTGCACCCTTTGTCGCGAAGACCCCAAGAATGCATTTGACATCTTCGGCTCGCCTGGATCAACATCCAATTCACTTAGGGTGCGATGAACGGGCACACGATCTCGCCGTCGACGATGGCCCTGATTCAAGAGAGTCCACAAATAGACTCAAAGGCCCATTGAAAACCAGGAGTTAGTTGATGCCGTACGACCGCTGGCACAAATCGCGCCCGAAAGACGGGGAGTCGACCTGCAAGGAACACGGCAAAGTCCCGACGCGGGATCACGGGACGGGGAAGCGGTGGCAGGCCCGATGGCGTAACCGGGAAGATGTCCAGCAGACGGAGCTGTTCCGCACCGAGGTCGAAGCCCGCAGGCATGAGACCAAGATGCGGTCCGGAGTGGACGACGGTTCATATATCAACCCTCGCGCCGGAGAGGTCAGGGTCGGTGAGCTCGCCCTTACATGGCTCAAGGGGCACGAACACAAGAATCCACGAACTTACCGACGCCACAAGGAGCGGATTCTCCTGCACGTCGTTCCTACCGCAGTGGGGAAGATGCGCGTAAAGGACGTGAACGCCTCATCTTTGCTGGACTGGCTGCACGATCGTCGCAGGCTGCTCGAAAGTTCCACACTGCGCCTTGTCTTCGACAACCTTCGGGCTGTCTTTGACCTGGCCGTGGACGACAGCCTGATACACAAAAATCCGTGCCTCGCCAAATCGGTACAGGACGCCAAGCCGAAGCGAGGAGGTGGCGGCCGGGCAGAGCTGACCCTGACATGGGAGGACACCGAGAAGATCCGTGCCGAACTTCCCGACCGCTACAAAGCGCTCGTCGACTGTGGTCGCGGCCCGGGTCTTCGGCAAGGAGAGATATTCGGCCTGTCACCAGAAGATATCGACTGGGCACATCCGGACGGCGCCATGGTCCACGTGCAGCGGCAGGTAGTCCACGACGGCTCGTTCCTCGTATACGCCCTCCCCAAGGGCGGAGACGACGAGGACCCGAAGGACCGGTGGGTTGAGCTGACCGACGACGTGGCCATCCCCCTGCGCGAGCACATGCAGAAGTACCCGCCGGTCGAGGTGACCCGACCTTGGGGCAGCAAAGGCGGCGACCCGGTCACGATGCGGCTGATCTTTTACACCCGGGAGAAGACCGCCATTCAGTCGAATTGGTTCAACTCCTACCGCTGGAAGCCCGCCCTGGCGTCGGCCGGCCTCATCAAGCCCCTTGAATCCGACGCGAAGGGACGACGTTGGGAGAAGTCCCGCGACGTGATGATGCACGCGCTCCGACACCTGTACGCGTCGATGATGATCAGCGGCGGTGTAGACGTGTACACGCTCGCGGACCGACTCGGACACGCCGATCCCGCGTTCACCCTGCGTAAGTACGTGCACCGGGTCGTGGGAGCCGGTTCCAAGGTCCGCATCGCGGTCCGGAGCGCCTACACCAGGGCCGCGTGAGTCCTGCTCCGTTCAGCTTGTGCAGCAATCGTGCAAGATGATCTTCGAGAGGGGTCATTTGTGCAGGTCAGAAGCTTTGTCCATGAGTTCCGCGACATCTGACGCGCCAGGAGCACAACTCGCCCGCCGCGCGGGGCCGTTACGCCCGTTACGCTACCCTTGAGCGCATCGCGACCCGCGCCCTCGCGTCCATCCCCCCAGGAGGCACCGGTGACCGCCGCTGACGAGACGGCCGGGGCCACCCCGCCGGCTCATATGACTGACGACGACACCCCCGGCTACCGGCTGGAGCGGCTGGTGGAGGAGACCGGCAAGCGGGCCGCGACGACCGTCGTCTACGGCGAGGCCGTCACCACCGGGGACGTCACCGTCATCCCCGTCGCCGAGGTCGGCTACGGCTTCGGCTTCGGCGGTCCCGCGCGAGGCGGCACCGAAGCCGATGAACCCAGCGGGGCCGGAGGAGTCAAGGCCCGGCCCCGCGGCTTCATCGAGATCAAGGGCGGCACCGTCACGTACAAGCCGCTGCGGAACCCGTGGACGGTCGTCGCCGTGCCGCTCGCCGCCTTCCTGGCGGGCGCCGCCGTCCCCCGCCTCGTACGCCTCCTCGCCGGGCGCCGCCGCGGGTGAGTCCCGAAGGGGCCGGCGTCATCGCGGGGCGCTCCTGTCCATCCTGCGCAGCTGCGGCTGCTTGGCGGCCGGTGCCTTCTGCACGATGTGCGCCAGGTGGGCGACGTCCTTGGCCTCGTACACCTCCCGGATCAGCACGTTGACCCCGAGCGTCTTGCCGATCCTGCTGGTGAGGCGGGTCGCCAGCAGCGAGTCGCCGCCCAGTTCGAAGAAGTTGTCGCTCAGGCCCGCCCGCTCGATGCGGAGCACCTGCGCGATCAGGTCGCACAGCTGCCGCTCCGACGGCGTACGCGGCGCCACGTAGGCGCGGCCCTGGGAGACGGGCGCCGGCAGGGCCCGCCGGTCCAGCTTGCCGTTCTGGGTCAGCGGCAGCTCTTCGAGCAGGACATACGCGGCCGGGAGCATGTAGTCCGGCAAGGCCGTCCGCAGCCTCTCGCGTACGTCGGCGACGAGCGCGGTCCGACCGGACCAGCGCTGCGGGCGCGCCACCGGGGCGGGCTCGGATGCCTGCCGGGGCTGCCGGTCGTCGACGCGGCGGGCGTACACGTTGTAGAGGGTCGTGTTGCGCAGCAGACGGTTGCCCTGCTCGCACACGAGGTCGTACCCGTGGTCCTTGAGGAGGGCCGTGACCTCGTCCAACCGGCCGTCGACGTCGTGGAGTTCGACGACGAGCTGACGGATCCTCGGCCAGTCGTGCTCCTGGATGCCCTTCAGCACCTCGTACTCGGCGTTCTCCACGTCGATCTTCAACAGATCGATCCGGTCGATCGCTTCCTCCGCGATGATCTCCGAGAGGGGGCGCAGGCGGCAGGTGAACTCCTCGCTGTCCAGGCGGGCGTCGACGAGTTCGTCGACGAGGCCGTCGTCGGCCGCGGCCTCGCCCGAGGCCCCGCCGGTCAGCTCCTCCTGGTTGCGCAGGTAGGAACGGACCAGGTCATGGGCTTGTTCCGTGGTCGTGACGCTGGAGGAGATGACGGTGTTGTGCCGGTAGAAGGTGAAGGTCTCCTCCTTCGCCTCGGCGGCGAGACCGCAGTCGTACACCTTGGCGTCGATGCCGTGGAGGGCGACGTTGCGGCGCAGCGAGTCGAAGACGGGCGGAATCGGCTCGAAGGCGTGGACGCGGACGTCGGGGCAGCGGCTGCCCGCGAACAGGGTGAACAGGCCGATGTTGGCGCCCACGTCGACGATGGTGTCGCCGTCGTCGATGGTGATGCCGTTCCGCAGGTACTCCAGGTGCGTGAAGATCTCGTCGTAGACGAACTCGGTCTCGCTCTTGTTCTGCTGGAACACCGTCATGCCGTTGGGTAGTTCGTACGTCCGTTCCAGCGCCTGCGGCTCGGTGCGCTCCAGGCGCAGGAGTTCGCGCAGGGCCGGTGCCCGGTCGGGTGACAGCACGAGGTAGGCGACCAGGCGGTGGTCCTGTTCGTCGTCGTAGTCGCGCACCAGGACGCGGGCGTCCCGGACCGCGGGGTGTTCGGCGAGCCGGGCCTCGATCTCGCCCAGCTCGATCCGGAAGCCGCGGATCTTGACCTGGTCGTCGTTGCGGCCCAGGTACTCGAGCGTGCCGTCCGGCTGCCAGCGCGCCAGGTCGCCCGACCGGTACATCCGCGCGCCCGGCTCCGCGCGGAACGGGTCGTCGAGGAAGCGTTCCGCGGTCAGCTCGGGACGGTTCAGGTAGCCCCGGGCGACACCCGCGCCGCCGACGTACAGCTCCCCCACGACTCCGACGGGCGCGGGGCGGCCGTGGGCGTCCAGGACGTAGGTGGACAGGTCCGGGATGCGCCGGCCGATCGGGCTGATGGGCCGGTCGATGTCGGCGTCCGTCAGGGCGTGGTAAGTGACGTGCACGGTGGTCTCGGTGATGCCGTACATGTTGACCAGCTGGGTGTCCGCGTTCACCGCGCGCCGCAGCCACGGCTTGAGCGAGGCGACTTCGAGGGCCTCCCCGCCGAACACCACCACACGCAGCGAGTGCGGCTCGGCGTCCTCGCCCTGGGCGGCGACGAGCTGACGGAACGCGGTCGGCGTCTGGTTCAGGACCGTCACACCGGAGGCGCACATCAGCCGGTAGAACTCCTGCGGGCTGCGCGTGACCGCCTGCGGCACCACCACCACGCGGCCGCCGTACAGCAGCGCGCCCCAGATCTCCCACACGGAGAGGTCGAACGCGAACGAGTGGAAGAGCGTCCAGACATCCCGCTCCCCGAACCGGAACCAGTCCTCCGTCGCCGTGAACAGCCGCACCACGTTGCCGTGTTCGACCACGACGCCCTTGGGTACGCCCGTCGAGCCCGAGGTGTAGATGACGTACGCGGTGTTCGACGGGCGGACGCCCGTGCCGGTCACGTCGTCGGCGGCGAGCGCGGCCCACCGGTCCGCGTCGGCGCGCACGTCGACCACGGGGATCGACGGGGCGGTCAGGCCCTCGGGCAGGGGCCCGTCGGTCAGGAAGACCTGCGGGGCGCTGTCCGTCAGGACATGCGCCAGCCGGTCCGCCGGGGACGCCGGGTCCACCGGCACATACGCGCCACCGGCCTTCAGCACGGCGAGGACCGTCACGACCAGGAGTTCGCTGCGCGGAAGGCAGAGCGCCACCAGGACGTCCGGGCCCACGCCCAGTCCGCGCAGGTAGCGGGCCAGTCGGTTCGCCCGGGCGTTCAGCTCGCCGTACGTCAGGGCGCGGTCCTCGAACTCCACCGCCACCGCGTCCGGCCGCCCCGCGGCCACCTCCTCGAACCACTCGTGCAGACACCGCTTCACCGGAGCCGTGGGCGGTACGTCGTTCCACTCCACCAGGAGCTGCCGGCGTGCCGTCTCGTTCAGGACGGGCAGTTGCAGCGCCGGGCGCCGCGCCGCGTCCTCAGTGGTGAGGGCGTCCACGAGGTGCGACAGGACGGTTTCCAGGCAGCTGATGACGCGCTCGGCGTCCTGGGACCGGTCGACGCGGGCGTCGAGGCGGAAGGAGTCGCCGAGGTCGTCGACCGACAGGGCGACGGGGTGGCCGTTCCCCTCGGCGACGCGGTCGCCGGTCCCCGGCTGCCGGTAGTGCAGGGTCGCGTTGCACAGCGGGACCTCGGGCGGTACGGCGCTCTGCGCATGGGCGATGGCCGGTGGCGTGCGGTGGTACGGGGCGAGGTCCCGCAGCGCCCGCTCGGTGCCGCGTACCAGGTCGCGCACGCTGGTACCGGCCAGGTCGACACGCAGGGGGAGGAAGTCGACGGCGTCGTCGGGCGCGAGCTCGGCGCCGTGCGGCTGCCGGGGGCCGGGGACCGCGGTGCCGAAGACCACGTCGTCGCGCCCGCTGCACGCCGCGACGACCAGGGCCCAGGCCGCGTGGAACAAGGCGGCCGGGCCGACCCGCTGGTCCTTCGCGCAGGCCCGGACGCGTTCGCCGAGGTGCGCGTCGAGCGGATGGCGCGGTGCCGGGAGCTGATGGCCGCCGCCGTGGGCGTCCTGGAGCCCGAACATCAGGGTGGGCTCGGTGACGTCCCCGAGCGTGGCCCTGAAGTGCTCCGCCGCGTCGGGCACCGGGACGGCGTGGGCGGTCCGTGCGGCGACCTCGCCTTCGAGAGCGGCCGGGGGCTGCTCCTGCCCGGTGCCCTCCACGGCCGCCAGGTCACTCAGCCGGGCCTCCGGGTTCGTGGCGATCTCCCTGAGCACCCGCCCGTACAGCTCGGCCATCTCCCGCGCCCGCTCACGGCTGAAGAGGTGTTCGCGGTACTGGAGCTTGAGCCGCAGGTGGGCGCCGTCGGGGTAGACGAACACGGTCACCGGGAAGTGGCTCAGGGTGAACAGGCCGATGCCGGTGACGGTGACACCGGCCGCCTCGCTCGCCTCCGCGATGGCCTCGCGGTCCAGCGGGAACGACTCGAAACCGATGAGGGTGTCGGCCAGGACCGGCAGGCCGGCGGCGCGCTGGATCTCGGCGAGCCCGTGGTGGTGATGGCCGAGCAGCGCCCCTTGGCGTTTCTGGAGGCCCGTCAGCATGTCGGTGAGGAGGCCGTCCGGGGGGCAGGGGACGCGTACCGGGACGGTGTTGATGAAGGTGCCGACGATCGACTCCGCGCCGGGCAGCGTGGCGGGACGCCCCGCCACCGCGGCGGCCAGCACGACGTCCTGTCGTCCCGTCAGGCGGCTGAGGACGACGGCCCAGGCGCCTTGCACCAGCGTGTTCAGGGTGACGCCCGTCGCTGCGGCGCGGCGCGGCAGTTCGCGGGCCGCGCCGACGGGCAGCGGGACGTCGATCCGTCCGACGTCCGCGCTGTCGGCGCCCGGGGCGGCGTCGGGCGCGAGCAGCGTCGGCCCGTCGAGGCCCGCCAGCTCCTTCGCCCACACCCGCCCCGACTCCCGCCCGTCCTGCCGGGCCAGCCAGGCGAGGTACTCGCGGTAGCTGCGGGCCGGGGGCAGCGCCGAGGCGTCGCCCCGGCCGGCGTACAGGTGCAGCAGGTCCCGGACGAGCAGCGGCAGGCACCAGCCGTCGACGTTGGCGTGGTGGGCCGTCAGGACCAGCTCGTGGCGGTCCGGGGCCAGGGTGAGCAGCGAGGTGCGCAGCATCGGCGGTGTGGCCGGGTCGAAGTGCACCTTGAGGTCGCTCGCCAGGAACTGTTCGTGCGCCGAGTCCCGCATGGCCTCGCCGAGGCCGCTCAGGTCGAGGTACTGCCAGGGCACCTCGACTCCGTCCACGACGAGCTGGACGAGGTCACCGTCGGGGCCCGGCGCGTAGGCGGCGCGCAGCGCGGGGTGCCGGTCCAGGAGGGCCTGTGCGGCGGTGCGCAGGCGGGCGGGGTCTACGGGGCCGGACAGGCCCAGCGTGTACTGGACCTGGTACGTGTCGAGTTCGGCGCCCGCCTCGCGGCCCATCATCGAGTGCACCAGCAGGCCCAGCGGCAGGGGCGGCACCGGCCAGATGTCGGACAGGCCCGGGTGGCGCTCGCGCCACTCGTCGATGTCGTCCTGACCGACGGCGACCAGCGGTACGTCCGACGGGGTCAGGCCGCCCGCGCCGGGCTCGGCGGTGTGCCGGGCGAACGCTTCGAGGGCCTGGCACCACAGGTCGGCCAGCTCACCTACCTCCCCAGCGGTCAGGATGCCTTCCGGGGCGGTGAACCGGGCGCCCAGGCGCGGGCCTTCGGCGGTCTCGGCGACGGCCGCGCGCACGGCGAGTTCGGCGTCCGCGGGCAGGTGCGGTGCGTGGCCCGTGTCCAGGCCGGCGTCCAGGTCGGCCGGCCCCGCCGCGGCGGGGGCCGGGGTGAAGCCGGGGCCGTGCGGCTCGGCGGGCAGGCCGGCGGCGGCCGGACGGCCCGGGAAGGCGAAGAGGATCTGCCCGTCGCCGTGCCGCTCCAGGACGGCGCCGGTCTCGGGGTTCAGGTGGCGCAGGAGACCGTGGCCGAGGCCCTGGTCGGGCAGTGCCCGCAGCTGCTCCTTGACGGACTTGAGGACGGTGCAGGCCGCGGGCCCGCCCGCGAACGCCTCGTCCAGGTCGGCTCCGGCCACGTCCAGGCGGACGGGCGCGACGCCGGTGAGCGGGCCGACCGTGCGGGACAGGTCGGCGCCGGGGACGGCGGCTTCGGCGCGGCCGGGTGCCTCCCTGCGGATCAGCGACGACGGCGCGGTCACGCCGCGCCCCGCGCGCCACTTCGTCACCGCCATCGCGAGGGCGGCGAGCAGGGCGTCGTCGACGGCGCAGCGGAAGGCGGCCGGGAGGGCGGTCAGGAGGGTGTCGCCGGTCTCGGCTGGGAGTTGGACACGGACCTCGGTCAGCGTGGAGTTCACGTCGACGGCCGGGTCGAGGCGGCGGGCGCCGAGGTCCGGGTCGGGGCCCTCGACGATGGAGCGCCACAGGTCCAGTTCGGCCACGCGCCCGGGTCGCCGCGCCTCC
Organism: Streptomyces huasconensis; assembly: GCF_021028635.1. Taxonomy (NCBI): domain Bacteria; kingdom Bacillati; phylum Actinomycetota; class Actinomycetes; order Kitasatosporales; family Streptomycetaceae; genus Streptomyces; species Streptomyces huasconensis. Next base: position 6,441,447 of record NZ_CP086119.1, on the reverse strand, counting down.
TCGGCCAGGGCGTGGGCCCAGCGGCGCGCCGATGTGGCCACCGGGGGGAGTTCGGGGGCCTTGCCGTCGCGGACCCGCTGCCAGGCCTCGGCCAGGTCGGGCAGGAGGATGCGCCAGGATGCGCCGTCGACGACCAGGCGGTGCAGGACCACCAGGAGCCGACCGGGCCGCGCGGTGCCCGCGTCGAACCAGACGAACTGCGCGACGACCCCCGACTCCGGGTCCAACCGGCCGGTGGCTGCGTGGAGTTCGGCCCGGAGCAGGTGCTGCCAGGTTTCGGCGGCCCGGCCGGGACCGGCGTCCATGTCCCGTGCCGCGTCGTGAGCGACCCGGTGGATCAGCCCGTCCACGTCCACCGATCCGGGCGCCGCGACGATGAACCCGCCCCCCTCGGCCTCCACCAGGCGGGCGCGCAGCATGTCGTGGTGGTCGATCACGGCACCCAGGGTGGCGGCGAGCCGGTCCCGGTCCATGGCTTCGGGCAGGTCCAGGACCATCGCCTGTGCGGACCGCGCGGAGATTCCGTGGCTCTCAAGGGCACGCGTCGACGGCAGGTGCGGCAGCCGGCCCACGCCCCCGCCGTCCGGCTCGTCCAGCGCCGCGTCGGCGTCCGACCGCGCGGCGCTGACCGTCCGGGCGAGGGCGGCGACCGTGCGACACTCGAAGATCTGCCGGGTGCCGACCTCCACACCCCGGGCCCGCGCCCTGGAGGTGATCTGGAGCGACTGGATGCTGTCGCCGCCGAGGGAGAAGAAGTCGTCGTCCACGCCGACCTGGCTCACGGAGAGCACCTCGGCGAAGATGTCGGCGAGCACCTCCTCCACAGGGGTGGCGGGGGCCCGATAGTCGGCGCCGCGGAACTCGGGCCGGGGCAGCGCCGCCTTGTCGGCCTTGCCGTTCGGCGTCAGCGGTATCTCGTCGACGGTCATGAAGACGCCGGGCACCATGCCGTCCGGCAGCCGCCGGGCCAGGAAGGCACGCAACTCCGCGGCGCCAAGACCCAGTTCGAGGGCGAGGTGCCCGGTCCGTTCGCCGCGCCCGGCGCCGTAGAACTCCTCGTCGGACACCGGCACCACATAGCCGACCAGCTGCTTGTTCCGGCCCCGCCCGCCGTCGTGGGCCACGACCACCGCCTGCCGCACCCTTGGATGCTTCGTGAGGACGGCCTCCACCTCACCGGTCTCGATCCGCAGCCCCCGCACCTTGACCTGGTCGTCGCTGCGGCCCAGGTACTCCAGCTGCCCCTGCTCGCCCACCCGCGCCACGTCCCCGGTGCGGTACATCCGGCCGCCCGCCGGACCGAACGGGTCCGCCACGAACCGTGCGGCGGTCAGTGCCGGGCGCCGCAGGTATCCGCGCGCCAGGCCCGGACCCGCCAGATACAGTTCGCCGGGCCGCCCGTCGGCGACCGGTTCGAGGCGCTCGTCGAGCACGTACGCCCGCATGTCCGTCATCGCCGTGCCGATCGGCACGGCACCCTCGGTGAGCGGTCCGCTGAACGTGGCCCACACCGTGGCCTCCGTCGGCCCGTACGCGTTGATGAACCGCCGGCCGGGGCCCCACTCGGTCACCAGGCCCGGTGTGCACGCCTCCCCGCCGATGACCAGGACCCGCAGCCGCTTCAGCGACTCCGCGGTGCCCGGGGGCAGGGTGGCCAGCACACTCGGCGGCAGCGTCGCGTGTGTCACTCCGCGCGCCGCGAGGACGGCGGCCAGTTCGTCACCGACCAGCCGCTCCCGCTCGGGCACCACGAGCGCGGCCCCGGTGGTCAGCGCCGACACCAGGTCCCACACCGACATGTCGAAGCTCAGCGAGGCGAATTGCAGCACCCGCGCGTCCACCGTGCCGTCCAGGCCGCCGAGCCGCACCGCCTCGGCCCGCAGCGCGGCGAGCCCGGAGTGCGTCACCGTGACGCCCTTGGGCCTGCCGGTGGAGCCCGAGGTGTAGATGACGTACGCGGCGTGCGCCGTGCTCAGCGGCGCGACCCGCCGCGCGTCGTCCGGGTCCGTCGGCGGCGCCTGCCGCCAGGCCGCCGCCGTCGTCGGCTCGTCGACGGCCACCACGTCCGTGTCCAGGTCCTCGGGGAGCTGCGCGGACGCGTCCCGCGTGGTCAGCACGGCGGCGGGCGCGGCGTCGGCCGCCATGTACGCGATCCGCTCCCGCGGGTAGCCGAGGTCCCAGGGGAGGTACGCGGCGCCCGCCTTCATGATGCCGAGCAGCACGGCGATCTGCTCGGCCGTACGCGGCATCGCCACCGCCACGACGTGTTCCGGGCCGATCCCCCGGCCGATGAGCCAGTGCGCGATCCGGTTCGCGCGCGCGTTCAGCTCGCCGTACGTCCAGGAGTGGTCGGCCGCTTCGACGGCCGGAGCGTGCGGCGTCTCGCGGACCCGCGCCTCGAACAGTCCGGGAAAGGTGGCCGGGGCAAGGGTCGTGCCGGTGGACGGTTCGGCAGCGGACGATCCTTGTAGGTCGTTCACGGATTCTCCAAAGGTTCAAGGCGGCGAGCGGGTCGAAGGCTGCGGTGCGCCGGGCGGCAGGGGCGGGGGGCGGCCAGGGGTAGGGGTGCTACCGGGCCGGTCGCAGGGAGACCGGCAGACTGCTGTACCCGTGCAGGAAGTTGGAGTGGATGGGCTTGGCCGGACCGTTCGCCGCGGCCTCGTCGACGTGGGTGCACAGCGCGGTGAGCATGGCGGCGATCTCGGCCCGGCCCAGGTAGGCGCCGAGGCAGAAGTGCGGCCCGTACCCGAACGACACGTGCTTGTTGGGTGTGCGGCCCAGGTCGAAGGTGCCGGGGTCGGCGAAGACGTCCTCGTCGTAGTTGGCCGAGCTGTTCCAGAGGGTGACGACGTCCCCGGCGCGCAGGGTCCGTCCGCCGATCTCCACGTCCGCGAGGGCCCGGCGGCCGAAGTGCATGGCGGGGCTGACCCAGCGCAGGACTTCCTCGACGGCGCTGTCGACGGACACCTCACCGGACTTGAGCCGCCGCCACTGCTCCGGGTGCTCGATCAGCTCGCGCATGCCGCAGATCATGGACAGCCTGCTGGTCTCGTCGCCACCGATGATCACGCTGTAGCAGTTGAAGATGATTTCCTGCTCGGTCAGCGGCTCACCGTCGATCGTGCTGGTCGCGAGGACGCTCACCACGTCGTCGCGCGGGTCGTCACGCCGCTCGGCGGCCAGCTCCGAGAAGTAGAAGAGCAGTTCGTTGCGGGCGACCAGTGCCTCGTCCGCGGACTGGCCCTCCTCCTCGGTGCTGAGCGCCTCCTTCGTCAGGGTCAGCAGATAGTCGCGGTCACTGGCCGGTACGCCGAGGAGGTCGGCGATGGTGGCCATCGGGATGTGCTCGGCGACGTCCTGGGCGAAGTCGCAGTCGCCGCTCTCGACGGCGACGCGCACCAGCCGGTCGGCGCGTTCGCGCACCCCGGCGACGACGGGTTCGAGCACCCGGGGCGAGAACGCCTTGAGCAGCAGGTTGCGCAGGTCGCGGTGGCGGGGGCCGTCCGTGACGGCCAGCATCTTGCCCGCGGCCGAGTCGCCGCCCTCCAGGAGGGTGGTCAGGACGTTGCCCCGCTCGGAGGTGAACCGCTTGTTGTCCCGGTAGACCCGCATCACGTCGTCGTGGCGCGAGAGCACCCAGAACCCCGGGACGGCGCGGCCGGTCACCTCGTGCCAGTGGACGGGGTCCTCCGCCCTGAACCGGCGCCACATCGCGGCCAGTTCGGCGCCGGGTGCCATGAACGTCCGCGGGTCGGTGAGGTCGGTCGCCCCGACGGTCAGGGGCGGCGTCGCGGGCGACGGGGAAGCCACGGGCGTCGCGGGGGTCACGGGGGTCGGAGGGGTCATGGTCAGTGCCTCGCCTTTCGCTGGGCCGGGGCGCCCAGCACCGTGAGTTCCCCGGCGAAGGGCCTGCGGCTGTGCGGGTCGAAATGGTGTCGGTCATCACGAGGAGTTCGCCGGCTTCGCGGGGCCCGTGCTTTTCCGCGGCGCACGGACGGAAACGGAACCTGCCATTCACTGGTGATGCCGAGAGTGGGAGAGGACGACGGATGTCGGTTACCGGCTCGCCGGTTTCCTGATGCCGGTTGCCGGTTGCCGGTTGCCGGTTGACAGGACCGACTGCTGTGCGTGCAATTCCTGCCGGTTCAACCGTTCTCCACTCCACCCCATTGGTTTCCGGCCTCGTTCGCCTGCGCGGAACCGTAACGCAAGCAGGCCGAGGCCCCGCCGGTCAAGGTTCGGGTGTCCCGTCGACGGGACGCGGCCACCGGCCGATTTCCGGTTCACCATTCGCGGGTCGGCGGGTATGTTCGGGCGGAGCACGCAGGCCGTCGATTTAATCCGGCGAATCCAGATGATTCCTGTGACCATTTGATTCCGCCTTTCGAATGCCGCACGATCTGCTGAACACGGCATGATCTGTCGCACACGACTCGAATCAATTCCCCTGGTCGACTGCGCCAGGTGCCGGTCCGGACATTCGGGCAAACCCAGAAGCAGAAGGAGGGGGAACATGGCGAGTCCCACGACCCATCGGCCCTACATTTCATCGAGGGCCTCGGTGTTGCAGGGCAATAGTCTGGGTGAACTTTTTCTGCTGGCGCGTGAGCGCGGCGCCATCGACATGGCGCTCGGCACCCCCGGCTACCCCGAGCCCGCCCTCGACATCATCGAGGCGGCCCACGAGGCCATGCGCGCCGGGCGCAACCAGTACGACAACCCGGCCGGCGATGTGCTGCTGCGGGAGCGGATCGCCGCCACGCTGCCCACCCCGACCGACCCGGACACCGAGCTGACCGTCACCGTCGGCGCCACCGAGGCGCTCTGCGTGGCCCTGCTCACCACCGTCGACCCGGGTGACGAGGTCGTCCTGCTCGACCCGGGCTACGAACAGTTCAAGGCGGCCATCGCGCTGGCCGGTGCCGTGCCCCGGTTCGTCCCGATGCACGCGCCCGACTGGCGCTTCGACCCGGCCGACCTCGCCGCCGCCTTCTCACCGCGCACGCGTGCCGTGCTCCTGAACTCGCCGGGCAACCCGACAGGGCGCGTACTGGACCGCCAAGAGCTGGCGCAGATCGCGGAGTTGTGCGAGCGGTGGGACACCACCGTCATCTGCGACGAGGTGTACAGCAACTTCGTCTTCGACGGCCGGGTGCCGACCTCGGTCACCGAGGTGCCCGGGCTCGCCGAGCGCAGCATCGTCGTCGGCTCGCTCTCCAAGAGCTACGCGATCAGCGGCTGGCGGCTCGGCTTCCTGCGCGCGGACGCGGCGCGCACCGAGGCGCTGCGGCGCGTGCACGAGCTGACCACGAACGGCGCCGCGACCCCGCTCCAGGTGGCCGTCGGCCTGGCCGCCCTCTCGGCGGACCTGAGGGCCGGGGGCGAGGAGATGGGCCGCCGACGCGACCTGGCCCTGCGGATCTTCACGGACATGGGCATGAAGATCGTCCCCGCCGAGGGGGGCTGCTTCCTGTTCGCGGACGTGAGCCCGCTCACCGGGGGCCGCAAGGACAGCAGGGCCTTCACCTTCGAACTCCTGGACAGCGCCGGGGTCCTGGTGGTCCCCGGGGGGCCCTCCTTCGCCGATCCCGACCGCGGCCGGAATCACGTACGCATCGCGTTCAACCGGCAGACCGAACTGCTGCGCGAGGTCGAGCGCCGGATCCGCGCCGCCCGGCCCGCCGACAAGTAAAGGGGTTTCCCAGATGAGGCAGTGCACGGCCGACCAGTTGGGCCCGCTTCCCGACTTCCTGCGGCCCGGCCCCGAGGACGTCGTCCGCATTGTCACGCCCCCGGGCGACCAGCTGTGGCTGGTGCGCGACTACACGCTCGGGCGCGCGGTCCTGACGGACAAGAGGTTCAGCCGGGCCGCGTCGCTCGGGCCCGAGGCGCCGAAGTTCAACGACGCCCAGCCCTCGGCGGACTCCATGATGAGCATGGACGGCAGCCGGCACGCCCGGTTGCGGCGCCTGGTGAGCGGCGCGTTCTCCACCGGCCGCATGGCCAGGATGAGCACCTTCGTGGAGGAGATCACCGACCGGCGCCTCGACGCGGTCGGCGACCTCGGCCACGGTGTGGACCTGATCGAGAACCTCGCGCGGCCGCTGCCGCTGTCCGTGCTCTGCTCCATGCTCGGCATCCCCGAGGAGGACACCTCCCGGTTCCGCGGCTGGGTGGAGGTGCTCTTCGACATCGACGCGAGCACACCCCGCGAGAAGGCCCGGTACCGCATCGAACTCATCGAGTACATCATCGAGTTGATGGGCCGCAAGCGAAGCGACCCGCAGGAGGATCTGCTCAGCGACCTGATCGCCGTGCACGACCGCGGTGAGCTCTCCACGAACGAGCTGCTCACGCTGGGACTCACCCTCCTGATGGCGGGCTACGAGACGACCGCCGGGCAGATCAGCCTCGCGACGCTTTCGCTGCTGACCGACCGCGGTGTGTACGAGGAGCTGACCGAGCACCCGGACCGGATCGGCAACGCGGTGGAGGAGCTGATCCGGCTGAGTCCCGCCACACCGCTGACCTTCATGCGCGTCGCCACCGAGGCCGTACAGGTCGGCGACGTGACGGTGCAGCCGGGCGAGGGCATCGTGGTCGCCCTGCTGTACGGCAACCGCGACGGCGACGTGTTCGCCGATCCGGAGTCCATGGCACTCGTCGACGGCCGCGACGCCTCCCATCTCACCTTCGGCCACGGGGTGCACCGCTGCCTGGGCGCGCCACTGGCGAGGATGCAGGTGCGCATCGTCCTCGAACGTCTCACGCGGCGCTTCCCGACGCTGCGGCTCGCCGACGTCCCCGAGCCCTTCGTGTGGAAGGACGGCATGGGCATCCGCGGTCTCTCCCGGCTCCAGGTCGCCTGGTAGCCGGGAGAGAGACCGGGCCGGTCCACCCGTCGCCCCGTCGCCCGTCGGCGCGCCCGTCCGTCGTCTCGCCCTGCCTTCGCGGCGGCTCTTCCCAGCACCCCGTACCAGCACACCAGTTGACCTTCAGTGAGGAATGGCATGTCTGTTGAGGACACCCACAGCGATGCGGGGCTTGCAGGGGAACCCATAGCCGTCGTCGGGATGTCCTGCCGCCTCCCCGGGGCCCAGGGCCCCGACGCGTACTGGCAGCTGCTCGACAGCGGCCGCAGCGCCATCACCTCCGAGGTGCCGCCGGGCCGCCGGGGCACCGCGGTGGGTCCGGGCGGTTTCCTGGAGCACGTCGACCGGTTCGACCCGGAGTTCTTCGGGATCGCGCCGCGTGAGGCCGCCGCGATGGACCCGCAGCAGCGCCTGATGCTGGAGCTGAGCTGGGAGGCCCTGGAGGACGCCGGCACCCCGCCGGGACGCCTGCACGGCACGGACACCGGTGTGTTCGTGGGGGCGATCTCGGGCGACTACGCGGTCCTGCTCGACCGGCAGGGCCCCGGCGCCATCACCTCGCACACGGTGACCGGGCTCAACCGCGGCGTCATCGCCAATCGGGTCTCCTACACCTTGGGCCTGCGCGGCCCGAGCCTCGCCGTGGACACGGCGCAGTCGTCCTCGCTGGTGGCCGTGCACCTGGCGTGCGAGAGCCTGCGCCGCGGGGAGTCGCGGACCGCGCTGGCGGGCGGGGTGCACCTGAACCTGCTCGCGGAGGGCACGGCCGGCGCCGTCGCGTTCGGCGGGCTGTCTTCGGACGGCCGGTGCTTCACCTTCGACGCGCGGGCCAACGGGTACGTGCGCGGCGAGGGCGGCGCCGTCGTCGTACTGAAGCCGCTGGCCCGCGCGCTGGCCGACGGCGACCGGGTGCACTGCGTGATCCTCGGCAGCGCGACCGGCAACGACGGCGCGACCGCGAGCCTGACCGTGCCCGGCGCCGACGCGCAGGCCGACGTCATCGCCCGGGCGTGGCAGCGGGCGGGCGTCTCCCCGGACGAGGCGCAGTACGTGGAGCTGCACGGCACCGGCACCCGCCGCGGTGACCCGGTGGAGGCAGCCGCGCTCGGTTCCGCGCTCGGGACGGCGCCGGGGCGGCGGACACCGCTGCGCGTCGGCTCGGCGAAGACCAACGTGGGGCATCTGGAGGGCGCCGCCGGTGTCGTCGGGCTCCTCAAGGCCGCGCTGAGCATCGGCCGGCGGCGGCTTCCCGCGAGCCTGAACTTCGAAGCCCCCCACCCCGACATCCCCCTGGAGGAGCTGAACCTCCGGGTGCAGACCGCGTCCGGGCCGTGGCCGCTCGCGGACCGGCCGCTCGTCGCGGGGGTCAGCTCGTTCGGCATGGGCGGCACCAACTGCCACGTCGTACTGGCCGAGGCTCCGCGCGCCGAGCAGCCGTCGCCTCCCCCGCCGCCCCCGGCCGTGCCGTGGCTGCTGTCGGCCAGGACCGGGCCGGCCCTGCGTGAGCAGGCCGCGCGGCTGCTCGACGCCGTGCGGGGCGAGCCCACCGGGGCCGGGCCCCTCACCGACGTCGCGGACGTCGGCCACTCCCTCGCGGTGACCCGCACCGCCTTCGAACACCGCGCGGCCGTGACCGGCGCGGACCGGGACGCGCTGCTGCGCGGGCTGGCGTCGCTCGCCGAGCGCGAGGGCAGTCCCGGCCCCAACCCCGGAGGGGTTTTCACCGGTATCGCGCGCGCGGGTGCCACGGCGTTCCTGTTCTCGGGCCAGGGGGCGCAGCGGGCCGGCATGGGCCGCGGACTCGCGGCGGCCTTCCCCGTCTTCGCCGACGCCCTGGAGGAAATCTGCGGCCACTTCCAGCCGGACCTGCGGGAGGTGATGTTCACCGGGGCCGAGCGCCTCGACCAGACCGCGTACACGCAGACGGCGCTCTTCGCCTTCGAGGTCGCCCTCCACCGGCTCGTCACCGCGTGCGGCGTACGGCCCGCCCGGCTGCTCGGCCATTCCGTCGGGGAGATCGCCGCCGCGCACGTGAGCGGGGTGCTGTCCCTCGCCGACGCCTGCGCGCTGGTGCGGGCGCGCGGAACACTCATGCAGGCGGCCCGTGCCGACGGCGCGATGGTGGCGCTCCAGGCCTCCGAGGAAGAGGTCACGGCGCTCCTGAACGACCGCGTGTCGCTCGCCGCCGTCAACGGGGCGCGCTCCACCGTCGTGTCCGGGGACGAGGACGAGGTCCTGCGGATCGCCGACCGGTTCGCCGGTGAGGGCCGCAGGACGCGGCGGTTGCGGGTGAGCCATGCCTTCCACTCCCCGCACATGGACGGCGTCCTGGCCGACTTCCGGCATGTCGCCGAGCAGCTGACCTACCGGGCGGCGACGATCCCCGTGATCTCCAACCTCACGGGCCGGCCCGCGGGTGAGGAGATCGGCTCGGCCGACTACTGGGTCCGGCACCTCCGCGAGGCCGTGCGGTTCCACGACGGCCTGGCCGCCCTGCGCGCCGCGGGCGTCACCTCCTACGTCGAGATCGGCCCGGACGCGGTGCTGAGCGCGCTGACGCGGGCCGCGCTCGGCCCGGGCGAGCCCACGCCCGTCCCCCTGCTCCGGCGGGACCGGCCCGAAGCCGAGACCTTCGTCGCCGCCCTGGCCCAGGCCCACGTCCAGGGTGTCGGGGTCGACTGGGAGGCGGTGCTGCCCGGCCGCCGCGTGCCGCTTCCGCCATACGCGTTCCAGCGCGGCCCCTACTGGCTCGGTTCAGCGGACGGGGCTCGGGAGGAGGCGTCTGGCGGGGCGGGTGTGCCGGAGGGCCCGGGCGAGGCTTCGGACGAAGCTCCGGCGGAGGCTCTTGCCGAGGGAGGGCCCACGGGCGAGCGGCCCCGCTCCGCCCTGGAGCTGGTGCGCGTCCACACCGCGATCGTCCTCGGTCATGTCACCCCGCACTCCGTCGACACCGGTCGGGCCTTCAAGGACCTCGGCTTCGACTCGATGATGGCGGTCGAGCTGAGCGACCGGCTGACCGAGGCGACCGGCGTGCGGCTGCCGGACACGCTGCTCTTCGACCACCCGAGCCCCGCCGACCTGGCCCGCTTCCTCGACGACGGACGGCGCGGCGAGAGCTCCGTGGTGCCGGCGCGGGCGGAGCGCCCGGCCGACGACGAGCCCATCGCGATCGTCGGGATGGGCTGCCGCTACCCGGGCGGCGCCACGACGCCGGAACGGCTGTGGGAGCTGGTCGCCGCGGGCCGCGACGCGATCGGGGAGTTCCCCGACGACCGCGGGTGGGACCTGACCGGGCTGTACGACCCGGACCCCGACAAGGCCGGTACGTCGTACACACGCCACGGCGGTTTCCTCTATGACGCCGCCGGGTTCGACGCCGCGTTCTTCGGTCTCTCCCCGCGTGAGGCCACCGCGATGGACCCGCAGCAGCGACTGCTCCTGGAGACCAGCTGGGAGGCGCTCGAACGGGCGGGCGTGCGCGCGGAGACGCTGCGCGGCACCCGGACGGGTGTGTTCGTCGGAGCGACGGCGCAGGAGTACGGACCGCGGTTGCACGAGCCGGCCGACGGTCACGAGGGGTACCTGCTGACCGGCAACACCCCGAGTGTCGCCTCCGGCCGGATCGCGTACACGCTCGGCCTGGAGGGCCCCGCCGTCACGGTGGACACGGCGTGCTCCTCGTCGCTGGTGGCGCTGCACCTGGCCGTCCAGGCGCTGCGCGGCGGCGAGTGCGAGCTGGCTTTCGCCGGTGGCGCCACCGTCATGGCCACGCCGGGGATGTTCGTGGAGTTCGCCCGGCAGCGCGGGCTTTCCGCCGACGGCCGGTGCAAGGCGTTCGGCGCGTCCGCGGACGGCACGGGCTGGGCGGAGGGCACCGGGATGCTCCTCCTGGAACGCCTCTCCGACGCCCAACGCAACGGCCACAAAATCCTGGCAGTGATCCGCGGCTCCGCCATCAACCAGGACGGCGCCAGCAACGGCCTCACCGCACCCAACGGCCCCTCCCAGGAACGCGTCATCCGCCAGGCCCTGGCCACCGCCGGACTCACCCCCACCGACATCGACGCCGTCGAAGCCCACGGCACCGGCACCACCCTCGGCGACCCCATCGAAGCCCAAGCACTCCTCGCCACCTACGGACAGAACCGCGACAGTGAACGTCCCTTGTGGCTGGGCTCGTTGAAGTCCAACATCGGCCATGCCCAGGCCGCCGCGGGCGTCGGCGGCATCATCAAGATGGTCATGGCCATGCACCACGGCATCCTCCCCAAGACCCTCCACGCCGACGAGCCGACACCGCGGGTCGACTGGGACGCCGGTGCGGTGGCCCTGCTCACCGAGCCGATCCCCTGGCCCGAGACCGGTCGGCCCCACCGCGCCGGCGTGTCGTCCTTCGGCATCAGCGGCACCAACGCCCACGTCGTCCTGGAGCAGGCCCCCGAAACCCAGGACACCACCACTGCCCCGGAGGGGGACGGTGTGCCGGGGCCGTGGCTGCTGTCCGGCCATACCGAGGAAGCCCTGCGCGCCCAGGCCACCCAGCTCCACACCTTCATCAACGCCAACCCGCAACACTCCGTGCACGACGTGGGATTCACCCTCATGACCACCCGCGCCCGCCTCACCCACACCGCAGCCGTCATCGCCCAGGACCGCGAAGGATTCCTCACCGGCCTCACCGCCCTCGCCAACAAAACCCCCTCCCCCCACATCCACCACGCACCACCCACCACACCGACAACACCCCGCACCGCGTTCCTCTTCACCGGCCAAGGCAGCCAGCACCCCGGCATGGGCCGCGAACTCCACACCACCTTCCCCGCCTTCGCCGACGCCTACGACACCATCTGCGAACACCTCGACCCCCACCTGCCCCAACCCCTCAAAACCATCGTCTTCGCCGACGACAACACCCCCCAAGCCGCACTCCTGCACCAGACCCAATACACCCAACCCGCCCTCTTCGCCCTCGAAGTCGCCCTCTACCGACTCCTCGAACACCACGGCGTCACCCCCGACCTCCTCCTGGGCCACTCCGTCGGAGAAATAGCCGCCGCCCACACCGCAGGCGTCCTCAACCTCACCGACGCCTGCACCCTGGTCACCGCACGCGGCCGCCTCATGCAGTCAGCCCCCACCGGCGGCACCATGACCGCCATCCAAGCCACCGAAAACGAAATACGAACCTCACTCGCCCCCTACACAGGCCTCCTTGACCTCGCCGCCGTCAACGGACCCACCTCCACCGTCATCACCGGCGACACCCGAGCCGCCAACCAACTCGCCCAAATCTGGCGTGAAAGAGGCCGCAAAACCACCAACCTCACCGTCAGCCACGCCTTCCACTCACCCCACATGGACGGCATCCTCAACGACTTCCACCACATCGCCACCACCCTCACCTACACACCACCCCACACCCCCCTCATCTCCAACATCACCGGCCACATCGCCACCACCGAAGAACTCACCAACCCCGACTACTGGACCCGCCAACTCCGCCACACCGTCCGCTTCCACGACGGCATCCAAACCCTCCACCACAACAACATCACCACCTGCCTCGAACTCGGCCCCGCACCCATCCTCACCTCCCTCACCCACAACAACGGAACCGAAGAAGAGGAAGGCCAGGCCATCAACGCCACACCCCTCCTCCGCCCCGGCCACCCCGAACCCCACACCTACACCACCGCCCTCACCCAACTCACCCTCCACGGCACACCCCTCAACCCCCAACACCTCTTCCCCCACGCCCACCACACCACCCTCCCCACCTACCCCTTCCAACGCCACAACTACTGGCTCACGAGCCCCTCGGCTCGCGGGGACGTCGCGGCTCTGGGGCTGGGAGCGGCCGGGCATCCTCTCCTCGGCGCGGCCGTGGACGTGGCGGGGAACGACACCGCCGTCCTCACCGGGCAGATCTCTCTGGCGGACCACGCCTGGCTCGGCGACCACGTGGTGGCGGGCAGCGTGCTGCTGCCGGGTGCCGCGTTCGTCGAACTGGCTCTGCACGCGGGCGAGCGGCTCGGCTGCGGCCACCTCGGCGAGCTCACGCTGGAGGCCCCGCTGCCGCTGCCCGAGCGGGGCGGTGTCCAGGTGCAGGTCATGGTCGGGGCGCCCGGCGCCGACGGCCACCGGCCGGTGAGCCTGCACGCGCGGCGCGGTGATGAAGAGGACTGGACCCGTCATGCCACCGGACATCTCACGCCCGTTGACGACGGTGGCGACGACGGTAGCGGCTCGGTGGTGACCGCCTGGCCGCCGCAGGGAGCGGTGCCGTTCGACGTCGCCGGCCTGTACGAGCGCCTCCTGACGCAGGGGTACGACTACGGCCCCTCCTTCCAAGGTGTCCGTGCCGCCTGGCGGCACGGTGACGATCTCTACGCCGAGATACGTCTCGCACCGGACCAGGAGGCTCAGGCCCCGCGCTACGGGCTGCACCCGGCGGCCCTGGACGCGGCCCTTCACCTGGCCGTCCTGGACGACGACCGCGCGGACGACGACAGCGCGGACGACGGTACGGCGGTACGCCCGCCCCGGCTCCCGTTCGTCTGGTCCGGCGTCACCTGCCGGACCACCGGAGCGTCGGCTCTGCGGGTCCGTGTGAGGCCGACGGGCGACGACACCGTCACGCTGGAGATCACCGACCTCGCCGGCGCCCCGGTGGCCTCGGCCCAGGCCCTGACCCTGCGGCCGGCGGCCCCGGCTGCCCCGGCGGCGCGGCGGGACTCATGGTTCACCGTGGAGTGGGTCCCCGTACCCGGAGGCGACTCCGTCGACGCCGCCGCCGATGCCTCCGAGGCCGTCGTACATCGGGTGACCGGTGACGAGCCGCACGCGAACGCGCGCGAGACGCTGGGCGTCCTCCAGGAGTGGCTGGCCGGGGAGGCCGGGAACGGCCACGGCACCCGGGAACGCCGCGAGGGCGGGCGCCTCGCCGTGGTCACCTCCGGGGCGGTGGCAGCGCTGCCCGGTGAGGGGGTGCCCGGTCTGGCCGCGGCGCCGGTATGGGGTCTGGTCCGTTCGGCGCAGTCGGAGCACCCCGGCCAGTTCACGCTCGTCGACACCGACGACCCCGCGCCGGAAATGATCGCGCGGGCGCTGCGCACGGGCGAACCGCAAGTCGCCGTACGCCGGGGCACCCTCCTCGTACCGAGACTGGTCCGGGCGGCGGACGCCCCGTCCCGCGCCATGCCGGCGCTGGAGGGGACGGTGCTCATCACCGGCGGCACCGGCACCCTCGGGAGTCTTGTGGCGCGGCACCTGGTGACCCGCCACGGAGCGCGTCATCTGCTGCTGGTCAGCCGCACCGGCCGTGACGACGCGCTGGAGGCCGAGCTGACCGCGCTGGGTGCCGAGGTCACCATCGCCGCGTGCGACGTCGCCGACCGCGACGCTCTCGCCGGGCTCCTGGGCTCCCTCGGCCGGCCGCTGACCGCCGTGATCCACGCGGCCGGTGTCCTCGACGACGCCACCATCGCCGCGCTCACTCCCGAGCGGATGAGGAGTGTCCTGCGCCCCAAGGCCGACGCGGCGCTGGCCCTGCACGAACTCACGCGGGAGCTGGACCTGAGCGCGTTCGTGCTGTTCTCCTCGGCCACCGGTCTGCTCGGCAGCCCCGGGCAGGGCAACTACACGGCGGCCGGTACGTTCCTGGACGCCCTCGCCGCGCACCGGCGCTCCGCCGGACTGCCCGCGACGTCGCTCGCCTGGGGACTGTGGGCCGAGGCCAGCGGCATGTCCGGCCATCTGAGCGCGCGGGACCTGGACCGGATGGGACGGGGCGGCCTGCTGCCGCTGGAGACCGCTGCCGCCCTCGACCTCCTCGACACCGCTCTCGCCGGTGACCTGCCGCTGGCGGTCCCGGCCCGGCTGAACCTGGCGGCGCGCACGCAGGACGGAGCGGTTCCGCCGCTGCTGCGGGGGCTCGTACGGGCTCCGCGGCAGCGCCGGGCGGTCGCCGGTTCCGGGGAGCCGTGGGCAGGGCGGCTGGCCGCGCTGCCCGCGGGCGAGCGGGCCGAGTTCGCACTGAGCCTGGTGCGGGCCGAGATCGGCGGGGCGCTCGGCCACGCCTCCCCGGACGCCGTCGAGACCGGCCGCGCCTTCAAGGACCTGGGGTTCGACTCCCTCACCTCGGTCGAGCTGCGCAACCGGCTGAACGCGGCGACCGGCCTGCGGCTTTCGGCCACCGTCGTGTTCGACCATCCCAGCCCCGACGCCCTGGCCGCCCACCTCATAGCCGAGGCGCTCGGCGACGCCCGGCGGGCCGCCCCCGTGACGGTGACGGCGCCCTCCGCCGAGCCGATCGCGATCGTGGGCATGGCCTGCCGCTACCCGGGGGGTGTGGCCTCTCCGGAGGAGCTGTGGCGGCTGGTCGCCGAAGGAACCGACGCCGTCGGCGACTTCCCCGACGACCGCGGCTGGGACCTGGACGGCCTCTTCGACCCCGATCCCGACCACCCCGGGACGTCGTACGCGCGGCGCGGCGGTTTCCTGTACGACGCGGCGGAGTTCGACCCGGCGTTCTTCGGGATCACCCCCCGCGAGGCCGCCGCCGTCGATCCGCAGCAGCGGCTGCTGCTGGAGACCGTGTGGGAGGCCGTCGAACGCGCGGGCATCGATCCGCTGTCCCTGCACGGCAGTGACACCGGCGTCTTCGCCGGGATCATGTACGGCGACTACGGCAGCCGGCTGGGCCGTGCCCCGGAGGGCGTCGAGGGGTACCTCGGCAACGGCAGCCGTGGCAGCGTCGCCTCCGGCCGGATCGCGTACACGCTCGGCCTGGAGGGCCCCGCCGTCACGGTGGACACGGCGTGCTCCTCGTCGCTGGTGGCGCTGCACCTGGCCGCCCAGGCACTGCGCAACGGCGAGTGCCGGCTCGCCTTCGCCGGTGGCGCCACGGTCATGGCCACGCCCTCCACGTTCGTCGAGTTCAGCCGCCAGCGGGCGCTGTCGCCCGACGGCCGGTGCAAGGCGTTCGGCGCGTCCGCGGACGGCACGGGCTGGGCGGAGGGCACCGGG
Organism: Streptomyces huasconensis; assembly: GCF_021028635.1. Taxonomy (NCBI): domain Bacteria; kingdom Bacillati; phylum Actinomycetota; class Actinomycetes; order Kitasatosporales; family Streptomycetaceae; genus Streptomyces; species Streptomyces huasconensis. The sequence continues at coordinate 6,425,548 of NZ_CP086119.1, read as the reverse complement.
ATGCTCCTCCTGGAACGGCTGAGCGACGCCCGACGCAACGGCCACACGGTCCTGGCGGTGGTCCGGGGGACGGCGGTCAATCAGGACGGCGCCAGCAACGGCCTCACCGCACCCAACGGCCCCTCCCAGGAACGCGTCATCCGCCAGGCCCTGGCCACCGCCGGACTCACCCCCACCGACATCGACGCCGTCGAAGCCCACGGCACCGGCACCACCCTCGGCGACCCCATCGAAGCCCAAGCACTCCTGGCCACCTACGGACAGAACCGCGACAGTGAACGTCCCTTGTGGCTGGGCTCGTTGAAGTCCAACATCGGCCATGCCCAGGCCGCCGCGGGCGTCGGCGGCATCATCAAGATGGTCATGGCCATGCACCACGGCATCCTCCCCAAGACCCTCCACGCCGACGAGCCGACACCGCACGTGGACTGGGGCCAGGGGACGGTACGCCTCCTCACCGAGGAGCAGCCGTGGGGCACCGGCACCGACCGGCCCCGCCGCGCCGGCGTCTCCTCCTTCGGCATCAGCGGCACCAACGCCCACGTGATCATCGAGCAGCCGGGCGGCTCCGGGACGCCGGGCGGCGCCCCGGAGCCGGAGCGGCCGAGGGAGGAGGACACCGCCGTGGCGCTGTTCGTCTCCGGGCGGGACGAGCCGGGCCTGCGGGCCCAGGCCGGGCGGCTGCACGCCCACCTCGCCGGGCATCCCGGCCTCTGTCTGACCGACGTCGGTCACTCCCTGGCGACGACCCGGGCCGCCCTCCCGCACCGCGCCGCCGTCGTCGCCACCGGTCGCGCGGAGGCCCTGCACGGCCTGGAGGCCCTCGCGCGCGGGGAGACGACACCGCAGACCGTTCGCGCCACGAGCGCCGTGGCCCCGGGCAGGACCGCCTTCCTCCTCCCCGGCCAGGGCAGCCAGCGCCTGGCGATGGGCCGCGAACTCCACGCCCGCGTACCGGAGTTCGCGCGGGCGCTGGACGAGATCTGCGCCCACTTCGACACCCGGCTCGAACGGCCCCTGCGGGCCGTGCTGTTCGCCGCGCCCGACTCCGCCGACGCCGCCCTGCTGCACCGGACCGCTTACACGCAGCCCGCCCTCTTCGCCGTCGAGACCGCCCTCTACCGGCTCGTCGAGGGGTACGGCGTGCTCCCCGACTACCTTCTCGGGCACTCCATCGGGGAGGTCACCGCCGCCCACATCGCAGGCGTCCTCTCCCTCGCCGACGCCTGCACGCTCGTCGCCGCGCGCGGCAGGCTCATGCAGGCGGCCCGCGCCGACGGCGGCATGGCCGCGGTGCAGGCGACGGAGGAGGAGGTCCTGGAGACGCTGGCCGGGTACGGCGACGCGGCCACCGTCGCGGCCGTCAACGGCCCCCGCTCGGTGGTCGTCTCCGGTGACGAGGCCGTGGTCGACGAGATCGCGGCGCTGTGGCGGGACAGGGGCCGCAAGACGAAGCGGCTGCCGGTCAGCCACGCGTTCCACTCGCCGCACATGGACGAGGCCCTGGACGAGTTCCGTGCGGTGGCCGAGCGGCTCGCCTTCCACGAGCCGCGCGTCGCCGTGCTCTCCAACGTCACCGGCGAACTCGCCACAGCCGCGCAACTGCGGTCACCCGACTACTGGACGGCACACATCCGGCGGCCCGTCCGCTTCCACGACTGCGTGCGGTTCCTGGAGTCCCAGGGCGTCACGGAGTACCTGGAGCTGGGCGACGGCGTTCTCTCCGCGATGGTCCAGGAGTGCGTGACGGACGAACCGGCCACGCTCGTCCCGCTGCTGCGGGCGGGGCGCCCCGAGCCCGGCACCGTCACGGCGGCGCTGGCCCTGCTGGGTCTGCACGGCCACACCCTGGACCCGGCGGCGGCGTACCCCGGGGGGCGCAGGGTCGAACTGCCCACCTACGCCTTCCGGCGCGACCGCTACTGGCTCACCGGGGCCCCGGCCCCGGGCGATGCCGCGGGGCTCGGCCTGCACGCGGCGGACCATCCCCTGCTGGGCACCTCCGTGCTGATCGCCGGCCGGGACGCCCATTTGTTCAGCGGCCGGATCTCCTTGCGGACCCATCCGTGGCTGGCCGACCACACAGTGCGAGGCTCGGTGCTCGTACCCGGCACCGGACTGCTGGAACTGGCCCTGTACTGCGGGGAACACGTCGGCTGCGAGCAGGTGGAGGAACTGACCCTCACCGCACCGCTGGTGATCCCGGAGGACGGCGGAGTGCAGCTCCAGGTCGTCGTGGCGGAACCCGACGCATCGGGCGGGCGGCGGATCGACGTGTACTCCCGCCCGGACACCGACGGCCCGGAGGCGGCCTGGGCGCCGCACGCCGGCGGACGGCTCGTGCGGGCGGCGACGCAGGACCCGGCGCCGACGGACGGCAAGCCGGTGCCGGGAACCACGGACATCTCCCCGCAGGCCACGGGTGTGTGGCCCCCGGAGGGCGCGGTCGAGATCGATCTCGGCGGGGCCTACGAGCGGGTCGCGGGCGCGGGCCTCGCCTATGGCCCGGCGTTCACAGGGCTGAGCCGCCTGTGGGAGGCGCGGGGCGAGGTCTTCGCCGAGGTGGCACTGGACGAACAGGGGCAGGCCGACGCGGGCCGGTTCGTGCTGCATCCGGCACTGCTGGACGCGGCCCTGCATCCGCTGCTGCCGGGCGTGGCCGACCCTGACGTGCCGGCACGCCTGCCGTTCGCCTGGAGCGAGGCACAGGTGCACGCGGTGGGCGCCACGGCTCTGCGGGTCCGTCTCACCCGCACCGGTACGGACTCCGTGTCCCTCACCGCCACCGATCCAACCGGGACGCCGGTCGCCCGCATCGGCTCCCTCACCTTGCGCCCCCTGGCCGCCCAGGACGCGCGGCCCGGCACCCCCGAGGGGCTGTACGCCCTCGCCTGGCCCGCGCTGGGGACCGCTGCCGACACCCCTGTGGAGCCGGTCCGTTGCGCGGTGCTCGGCACAGCCGACGACGTCCACGGCCTGGCCCTCGGGCCGTCCGTGACGGCGTACGCCGATCTTGACGCGCTGCTCGGCGCGGAGGTACTGCCGGATGTCGTGGTGGTTCCGCCGGCAGGCCGCGGCGCCACGGGTGATGTCGCGGCGGAGGCCCGGGCGGCCGCCGCTCACGCGCTCACCCTGGTCCGCTCCTGGCTGGCCGAGGAACGCCTGGCCGCCTCGCGGCTCGTCCTGCTCACCCGCGGTGCCGTGGCCGCCCACGCCACCGACCTGGTCGACGACCTGACGCACGCGGCCGTGTGGGGTCTGGTGCGCTCCGCCCAGTCCGAGCACCCGGACCGCTTCACCCTGATCGACACGGACGGTTCGGGAGGATCACTGGCCGCGCTGGTGGCCTCGGCCGAGCCGCAGGTGGCGTGGCGCGACGGACGGGCACACGTGCCTCGCCTCTCCCGGGCCGGGCACGGCGACGGCACAGAGCTGCCCGCCTGGGGCCGGGGTACGGTGCTGATCACCGGGGCCACCGGGGCGCTCGGCGGCGTACTGGCCCGGCACCTGGTGGTCCGGCACGACGCCCGGCACCTGCTGCTGGTCAGCCGGCGCGGTGAACGCGCCCCGGGCGCCGAGGAGTTGCGCGAGCAGCTCGTCGAGCTGGGCGCCGAGGTCACCTTCGCCGCCTGCGACACGGCCGACCGCGAGGCCTTGGCCGACGTGGTGGCGAAGATCCCCGAGGATCGTCCGCTGACCGCCGTCGTCCATGCGGCGGGCGTCCTCGACGACGGTGTCGTCGAGACCATGACCGGCGAACAGCTCGACCGTGTCCTGCGCCCCAAGATCGACGCGGCGTGGAACCTCCATCACGTCACCGCCGGCCACGATCTCGCCGCGTTCGTGCTGTACTCCTCCGTGGCGGGCACGCTGGGCACGACGGGCCAGGCCAACTACGCGGCGGGCAACGCCTTCCTGGACGCCCTCGCCGCCCACCGCCGGGCCCACGGGCTGCCCGCCACGTCCCTCGCCTGGGGCCTGTGGACGGAGACCAGCGCGCTGACCGGGCACCTGGGAACCGCGGACCTGGAGCGCATGTCCCGCATGGGCCTGGTGCCGCTGTCCTCCACCGACGCGATGGCGCTGTTCGACGCCGCCTCCACCAGCGCGCACCCCGCTCTCGCCCTCACCCACCTGCGCCGCCACCCCGATGCCGAACCGCCGCTGGTACTGCGGGAGTTGCTGCCCGCGGGGCCTCGGCGGCGTTCGACCGCCGCGGGCGGTTCCCCGGCGGCCCCGGATGCGCAGCCGCTCGCCGAGCGCCTGAGCGGCCTCCTCCCGGCCGACCAGGAGCGCGTACTCGCCGATCTCGTACGCACCCATGTCGCCGGAGTGCTCGGCCACGCCGACACAGCGGGCGTCACGGACGACCGGGCGTTCCAGGACATGGGCTTCGACTCGCTGATCGCCGTCGAGTTCCGCAACCGTCTCAACGCCGAGACCGGTCGGCGCCTGCCCACCACTGTCGTCTTCGACCATCCCACCCCGCAGGCCCTCACGGCCTACCTGCGGGAACAGCTCGCCCCGGACACCGGAGGTTCCGCCGTCACGTCCGTCCTCGCGGAACTCGACCGCGTCGAAGCGGCGATGAGATCGGCGGACGCCGTACGGGAGGGCGTCACCGACCGCCTCCGGGAGCTCCTGAAGCTCGCGGACGCCGCCGCCGAGGAGACGGGCCCCGGCGAGGATCTCGATTCCGCCACCGACGACGAACTCTTCGCCCTCGTCGACGAACTGGAATGAACGCACACACCCCGGGGGCGATCCCCCGACGGACAGTCCCTGACCACCACACCGTTCCGGAGAGCTGAGAGCACGTGGCTGACGAGGAAAGACTCCGCGAATACCTCAAGCGGGCCATCGCCGAGGCACGCGATGCGCGCAAGCGCCTGCGCGAGGTCGAGGACAAGCAGCATGAGCCGGTGGCCATCGTGGGGATGGCGTGCCGGTATCCCGGTGATGTCCGTACCCCGGACGATCTGTGGCGGCTGGTCGCGGAAGGCACCGACGCGATCGGGCCCTTCCCCGACAACCGGGGCTGGGACCTGACCGGGTTGTACGACCCGGACCCCGACAAGCCCGGAACCTCCTACACACGCCATGGCGGGTTCCTCTACGACGCCGACCGCTTCGACGCCCCCTTCTTCAACATCAGCCCCCGCGAAGCCACCGCCATGGACCCCCAACAACGCCTCCTGCTCGAAACCAGCTGGGAAGCCACCGAAAACGCAGGCATCGCACCCACCACCCTCCACGGCACCCGCACCGGCGTCTTCTGCGGCGTCATGTACAGCGACTACACCTCACGCCTGCCCACCACCCCCACCCACACCGAGGCCTACGGCTTCACCGGCAACTCCCCCAGCATCGCCTCCGGCCGCATCTCCTACACCCTCGGCCTCAAAGGCCCCGCCATCACCATCGACACCGCCTGCTCCTCCTCCCTCGTCGCCACCCACCTCGCCACCCAAGCCCTGCGCACCAACGAATGCGACCTCGCCCTCGCCGGCGGCGTCACCATCATGTCCGCCCCCACCACCTTCATCGAATTCAGCCGCCAACGCGGCCTCTCCCCCGACGGCCGCTGCAAAGCCTTCTCCCACACCGCCGACGGCACCGGCTGGAGCGAAGGCGCCGGCATCCTCCTCCTCGAACGCCTCTCCGACGCCCAACGCAACGGCCACAAAATCCTGGCAGTGATCCGCGGCTCCGCCATCAACCAAGACGGCGCCAGCAACGGCCTCACCGCACCCAACGGCCCCTCCCAAGAACACGTCATCCGCCAAGCCCTGGCCACCGCCGGACTCACCCCCACCGACATCGACGCCGTCGAAGCCCACGGCACCGGCACCACCCTCGGCGACCCCATCGAAGCCCAAGCACTCCTCGCCACCTACGGACAAAACCGCGACCCCCAAAACCCCCTGTGGCTGGGCACGCTGAAGTCCAACATCGGCCACACCCAAGCCGCCGCGGGCGTCGGCGGCATCATCAAAATGGTCCAGGCCATGCACCACCACACCCTCCCCAAAACCCTCCACGCCGACCAACCCACCCCCCACGTCGACTGGAACACCGGCGCGGTCACCCTCCTCACCGAACCCATCCCCTGGCCCGAAACCGGACGGCCCCACCGCGCCGGCATCTCCTCCTTCGGCGTCAGCGGCACCAACGCCCACCTCATCCTCGAACAAGCCCCGGAGGAGCCCAGCCCGTCCCCCGCGCCCGCTGACGACGGTGTGCCGGGGCCGTGGCTGCTGTCCGGCCACACCGAGGAAGCCCTGCGCGCCCAGGCCACCCAGCTCCACACCTTCATCAACGCCAACCCGCAACACCCCGTGCACGACGTGGGATTCACCCTCATGACCACCCGCGCCCGCCTCACCCACACCGCAGCCGTCATCGCCCAGGACCGCGAAGGATTCCTCACCGGCCTCACCGCCCTCGCCAACAAAACCCCCTCCCCCCACATCCACCACGCACCACCCACCACACCGACAACACCCCGCACCGCGTTCCTCTTCACCGGCCAGGGCAGCCAGCACCCCGGCATGGGCCGCGAACTCCACACCGCCTTCCCCGCCTTCGCCGACGCCTACGACACCATCTGCGAACACCTCGACCCCCACCTGCCCCAACCCCTCAAAACCATCGTCTTCGCCGACGACAACACCCCCCAAGCCGCACTCCTGCACCAGACCCAATACACCCAACCCGCCCTCTTCGCCCTCGAAGTCGCCCTCTACCGACTCCTCGAACACCACGGCGTCACCCCCGACCTCCTCCTGGGCCACTCCGTCGGAGAAATCGCCGCCGCCCACACCGCAGGCGTCCTCAACCTCACCGACGCCTGCACCCTGGTCACCGCACGCGGCCGCCTCATGCAGTCAGCCCCCACCGGCGGCACCATGACCGCCATCCAAGCCACCGAAAACGAAATACGAACCTCACTCGCCCCCTACACAGGCCTCCTCGACCTCGCCGCCGTCAACGGACCCACCTCCACCGTCATCACCGGCGACACCCAAGCCGCCACCCAACTCGCCCAAACCTGGCGCGAAAAAGGCCGTAAAACCACCAACCTCACCGTCAGCCACGCCTTCCACTCACCCCACATGGACGGCATCCTCAACGACTTCCACCACATCGCCGCCACCCTCACCTACACACCACCCCACACCCCCCTCATCTCCAACATCACCGGCCACATCGCCACCACCGAAGAACTCACCAACCCCGACTACTGGACCCGCCAACTGCGCCACACCGTCCGCTTCCACGACGGCATCCAAACCCTCCACCACAACAACATCACCACCTGCCTCGAACTCGGCCCCGCACCCATCCTCACCGCCCTCACCCGCAACTCCCAGGCCGACAACCCAAACACCCCCCAAACCTTCCCCACCCTGCGCCCCGGCCACCCCGAACCCCACACCTACACCACCGCCCTCACCCAACTCACCCTCCACGGCGCACCCCTCAACCCCCAACACCTCTTCCCCCACGCCCACCACACCACCCTCCCCACCTACCCCTTCCAACGCCACAACTACTGGCTCGACGCTCCTGCCCCGGCAGGTGACGCCGCCGGTCTGGGGCTCGCGCCCGCGGGGCATCCGCTGCTCGGCGGTCTGACGAGCCTCGCGGCGGGCGACGGGCTGCTCCTCTCGGGCCGGCTCTCGCCGCGCACGCACCCCTGGCTCGCCCAGCACGTGATCGCGGGCTCCGTGCTGGTACCCGGAGCAGCGGTGGTGGAGCTGGCGGTCACGGCGGGCGACCGGGCCGGACGGGGCGGGCTGCGCGAACTCGTTCTCGAAGAGCCGCTGTTCCTCCCCGACGAGGGCGTCCGGCTCCAGATCACCGTGGGCCCGCCGGACGCCTCCGGTGAGTGCTCCGTCGCCGTCCATTCGCGCCGGGAGTCCGCGGCGGACGCGCAGGAGTGGGACGAGGACGAGTGGACCCGGCACGCGTCGGGCGTACTCTCCGCAGCCGTCACCGACACCGGCACTGACGCCGGCGCCGTCACCGACAATGGCGCCCAAGCGGCGGCCGAGCAGGAGGCCTGGCCCCCGCCGGGTGCGCGGCCGCTCGCGCACGAGGGCGTGTATGAGCGCCTGACCGAACTGGGGTACGCGTACGGCCCGGCCTTCCAAGGGCTGCGTGCCGCCTGGCGTTCGGGCACGGACCTGTACGCGGAGGTGGCACTGCCCGAGGAACTGCACGCGGAGGCCGCCGAGTACGGCATCCACCCCGCTCTCCTCGACGCGGCTCAGCACGCGCTGCTGCTCGGCTCCCTGGCCGGCGGCGAGGAGGGCGGCGCCGATGATGCGTCGCCGGAGGCGCTGCGCCTGCCGTTCGCCTACGACGGTGTCACCCTGCACGCCTCCGGAGCGACCCGGCTGCGGGTGCGCCTGGCCCTGAGGGAGGGCGGCGGCGCCGTCCTGACCGCGACCGACCCGGCCGGGCAGCCCGTGCTGTCCGTCGGCTCCCTGGCCCTGCGTCCGATGGCGGCCGACGGTTTCGCCGCCGTACGTGACGGCGGGACCCGCGAGGGGCTGTACCGCGTGGCGTGGCAGACGGTTCCGCTGTCCGCCGACGAGGCCCCGGCCGGCCGGTGGGCCGCGCTGGGCACCGGCGTGGCGGGCATCACCGCCGTTCCGTACCAGGATTTCGACGCCTTGGACGCGGCCCTGTTCTCCGGCGAACCGGCGCCCGATGTCCTGGTGCTGCCGTGCCGTACCCATGACGACCGGCTGGGAGAGGTCCCCGCGACCCATGCCGCCGTGCGGGAGGCGCTCACCGTCGTACAGCGCTGCCTCGCCGACGAGCGGCTGCGGGCGACGACGTTCCTGTTCCTGACCCGGGGGGCGGTGGCCGTCGCCCCCGGCGAGGATGTCCGCGACCTGCCCGGTGCCGCCGTACACGGTCTGCTGCGCACCGCGGCGAGCGAGCACCCGGGCCGCTTCGCGCTCCTGGACAGCGACAGCGACGGCGACGACCTCGCCCAACTGCCGGCGGCGGCCGCCGTCGCGGTCGCCGCCGGGCTGCAACTCGCTCTGCGCAAGGGGTCGTTGCACGCTCCCCGACTGGCGCGTACCCGCCGCCCGCAAGCTCCCGCGTCGCCCGCCCGGCTCGACCCGGAAGGCACCGTCCTGATCACCGGTGGCACCGGCGGTCTGGGCCGCCTGGTCGCCCGGCATTTGGCCGACCGGCACGGCGTACGCCATCTGCTGCTGTGCAGCCGCAGCGGTGACGCGCCCGGCCTTGCCGCGGAGCTGGCCGAGTTCGGAGCGCAGGCCACCGTCGTCGCCTGTGATGTCACCGACCGCGCGCGCCTCGCCGAAGTGCTGGCCTCGGTGGCGCGGGAGCACCCGCTGACCGCGGTGGTGCACACCGCGGGCGTCCTCGCCGACGCCACCCTGGACAACCTCGGCGCCGACGCCGTCGACCGGGTGCTCGGCGCGAAGGCCGATGGCGCGCGTCATCTGCACGACCTGACGGCCGGGCTGCCGCTGGCCGCGTTCGTGGTGTTCTCCTCGATCGCGGGTCTCCTCGGCAATCCCGGCCAGGGCGCCTATGCCGCCGCCAACGCCCAGGTCGACGCCCTCGCCCAGCACCGCAGGGCCCAGGGGCTGCCCGCGACGTCCCTCGCCTGGGGATGTGGGACCCGGCAGCGGGAGGCATGACGGCGGAGCTGTCCGAAGCGGACGTCGCCCGGTGGGCCCGCATCGGCGTCCTTCCGCTGAGCGCGCGGCGCGGCATGGAGCTGTTCGACGCGGCCCTGGCCTCGGATGAACCGCTGCTCGTGCCGGTCGAGTTGGACCTGGCCGCGCTGGGTGACGCGGGTCGCACGCCGCCCCCGCTGCTGCGCTCCCTCGCGCCTCCCGGCCGCCGTCGGGCCCAGGGGACGGGCCCGCAGGACGGTGCCACCTCGTGGGCGGCACGGACCGCCGGGCTGCCGGGCGCCGAACGCCGGCGCGCGGTGGAGGAGTTGGTGCGTACGCAGGTGGCCTCCGTGCTCGCCCTGCCGGGCACGGCGAGCGTCACCGCGGGCACGGCTTTCCGGGACCTCGGCCTCGACTCCCTGTCAGGCCTCGAACTGCGTGGTCAGCTCGGCGCGGCGACGGGAGTCAAGCTGTCGGCCACCACGGTCTTCGACCACCCCACGCCGACGGCCCTCACGGACCACCTCATGGCACAGCTGGGCTGGACGGACGCCTCGGAGACCGACGCCCCGGAGACCGCCACGCCGCGCCCGGCGCAGGTCCCGGCCACCGGTGTGCAGGACGACCCCATCGCGATCGTGGGGATGGCGTGCCGGTATCCCGGTGATGTCCGTACCCCGGACGATCTGTGGCGGCTGGTCGCGGAAGGCACCGACGCGATCGGACCCTTCCCCCACAACCGCGGCTGGGACCTCGACAACCTCTACCACCCCGACCCCGACCACACCGGAACCTCCTACACACGCCATGGCGGGTTCCTCTACGACGCCGACCGCTTCGACGCCCCCTTCTTCAACATCAGCCCCCGCGAAGCCACCGCCATGGACCCCCAACAACGCCTCCTGCTCGAAACCAGCTGGGAAGCCACCGAAAACGCAGGCATCGCACCCACCACCCTCCACGGCACCCGCACCGGCGTCTTCTGCGGCGTCATGTACAGCGACTACACCTCACGCCTGCCCACCACCCCCACCCACACCGAGGCCTACGGCTTCACCGGCAACTCCCCCAGCATCGCCTCCGGCCGCATCTCCTACACCCTCGGCCTCAAAGGCCCCGCCATCACCATCGACACCGCCTGCTCCTCCTCCCTCGTCGCCACCCACCTCGCCACCCAAGCCCTGCGCACCAACGAATGCGACCTCGCCCTCGCCGGCGGCGTCACCATCATGTCCGCCCCCACCACCTTCATCGAATTCAGCCGCCAACGCGGCCTCTCCCCCGACGGCCGCTGCAAAGCCTTCTCCCACACCGCCGACGGCACCGGCTGGAGCGAAGGCGCCGGCATCCTCCTCCTCGAACGCCTCTCCGACGCCCAACGCAACGGCCACAAAATCCTGGCAGTGATCCGCGGCTCCGCCATCAACCAAGACGGCGCCAGCAACGGCCTCACCGCACCCAACGGCCCCTCCCAAGAACACGTCATCCGCCAAGCCCTGGCCACCGCCGGACTCACCCCCACCGACATCGACGCCGTCGAAGCCCACGGCACCGGCACCACCCTCGGCGACCCCATCGAAGCCCAAGCACTCCTCGCCACCTACGGACAAAACCGCAACCCCCAAAACCCCCTGTGGCTGGGCACGCTGAAGTCCAACATCGGCCACACCCAAGCCGCCGCGGGCGTCGGCGGCATCATCAAAATGGTCCAGGCCATGCACCACCACACCCTCCCCAAAACCCTCCACGCCGACCAACCCACCCCCCACGTCGACTGGAACACCGGCGCGGTCACCCTGCTCACCGAACCCATCCCCTGGCCCGAAACCGGACGGCCCCACCGCGCCGGCATCTCCTCCTTCGGCGTCAGCGGCACCAACGCCCACCTCATCCTCGAACAAGCCCCGGCAGCCGCAGACACCGCTTCCGCCGCCGATGAGCCGGAGCTTCCCGGGCTGCTTCCGTGGGTGGTCTCCGCGCGTGGCGAGCAGGCGTTGCGCGCCCAGGCCGCGCAGTTGCGGCCGCTCGCCGCCGGGTCCGGCGTCGCCACGGCGCTCGGACGGTCGGACCTCGACATCGGCCACTCCTTGGCTGTCTCCCGCTCTCCCCTCACGGACCGGGCCGTGGTCCTCGCGGCCGACCGCGCGGAGCTGCTCGGCGGTCTGGACGCGCTGCGTCGCGGCGAGCGGGCGCGGAACGTGGTGACCGGCAGCGCGACAGGGCAGGCCCGTACCGCGTTCCTCTTCACCGGCCAGGGCAGCCAGCACCCCGGCATGGGCCGCGAACTCCACGCCGCCTTCCCCGTCTTCGCCGACGCCTACGACACCATCTGCGAACACCTCGACCCCCACCTGCCCCAACCCCTCAAAACCATCGTCTTCGCCGACGACAACACCCCCCAAGCCGCACTCCTGCACCAGACCCAATACACCCAACCCGCCCTCTTCGCCCTCGAAGTCGCCCTCTACCGACTCCTCGAACACCACGGCGTCACCCCCGACCTCCTCCTGGGCCACTCCGTCGGAGAAATCGCCGCCGCCCACACCGCAGGCGTCCTCAACCTCACCGACGCCTGCACCCTGGTCACCGCACGCGGCCGCCTCATGCAGTCAGCCCCCACCGGCGGCACCATGACCGCCATCCAAGCCACCGAAAACGAAATACGAACCTCACTCGCCCCCTACACAGGCCTCCTCGACCTCGCCGCCGTCAACGGACCCACCTCCACCGTCATCACCGGCGACACCCGAGCCGCCACCCAACTCGCCCAAACCTGGCGCGAAAAAGGCCGCAAAACCACCAACCTCACCGTCAGCCACGCCTTCCACTCACCCCACATGGACGGCATCCTCAACGACTTCCACCACATCGCCGCCACCCTCACCTACACACCACCCCACACCCCCCTCATCTCCAACATCACCGGCCACATCGCCACCACCGAAGAACTCAGCAGTCCGGATTACTGGACCCGCCAACTGCGCCACACCGTCCGCTTCCACGACGGCATCCAAACCCTCCACCACAACAACATCACCACCTGCCTCGAACTCGGCCCCGCACCCATCCTCACCGCCCTCACCCGCAACAGCGGAACCGAAGAAGAGGAAGGCCGGGCCATCAACGCCACACCCCTCCTCCGCCCCGGCCACCCCGAACCCCACACCTACACCACGGCCCTGGCGCGGTGCCACGCGGACGGCGTCGACGTCGACTGGGGCCGGTTCCTGCGCGGCGGGCGCACCGTGCCGTTGCCCACCTACCCGTATCAGTACGAGCGCTACTGGCTGAGCGCACCGGCCACCCCCCTGGCCCGTGCCGCCGGCCACCACGGCCACCCCGTGCTCGACGGGGGCACGGAACTGGCGGGCGGCGGAGGGCTGCTGTTCACCGGTGGTCTCGACGTGCGCGCCGAGCCGTGGCTCGCCGATCACACCATCGCCGGTGACGTGATGCTGCCCGGCGCGGGTGTCGTGGAGCTGGCGCTGTACGCCGCACGGCGCGCCGGGGCCGGTGCGGTGTCCGAACTCGCGCTGGAGCGGCCACTGTTGGCCGGGCGGCCCGTCGCGGTGCAGCTCGCCGTCGGCGCGCCCGCCGACGACGGCAGCCGCTCCCTCGCGCTCTACTCCCGGCCCGCGGACTCGCCGGAAACCGGATGGATCCGGCACGCCACCGGCACGCTGGCACCGGCCGGACCCGCCGCGCCGCCCGGCCACCTCACCCCATGGCCGCCGCAGGACGCGTCTCCGGTCCCGCTCGACGGCCTGTACTCCCGGCTGGCCGAGCGCGGTTACGCCTATGGGGCCGCCTTCCAGGGGCTGCGTGCCCTGTGGCGTGACGGAGCGGACCTGTACGCGGAAGTCGCGCCGCCCGCCGAGGTGAGCGGTGGCGGCGGTTTCCTGCTGCACCCCGCCGCCCTGGACGCCGCCCTGCACGCCCTGCTCGGCGCCGGTGGCCCGGAGAGCGGCGACGACGCCCGGCTCCTCGTACCTTTCGCGTGGAGGGGTCTGACCCTGTACGGCGACTTCGACGCCGAGGGGCCGTTGCGCGTACGTCTGCGGCGCGGCGAGGGCGCCGCCTACCGCCTGCTCGTCGCCGACGGCACCGGCGCCCCCGTACTCGACGCCGACGAACTCGCCCTGCGTGAGCTGCCGTCGGCCACGGCCCGGCCGGCCGGCGGCGCCTCGCTGTTCGCCCTGCACTGGACCGGCGTCACGCTCGACGGGCCCACTCCCGCGGGGCCCTGGGCCGTGGCCGGTCCGGACGGCGACGGAGCGCGTGACGCCGTGCGGGCGGGCGGCGTGACGGTGCGCGCCCACGCGGGCCTCGACGAGCTGCTCCGCTCCCCGGACGGCGGCACGGGGGTTCCCGAGGTCGTCGTCCTCACACCCGGCGCACCCGCCGCGCACAGCGACCTCGCCGCCACCGGGGCGGAGACCCGGGAAGTCCTCGGTGCCGTCCAGCGCTGGCTCGCCGACGAGCGGTGCGCCTCCAGCCGGCTCGTCCTCCTCACCCGGGACGCGGTCGCCGTGGAAGAGGGGGAGCGTCCGGACCCGGCTCTCGCCGCGGTGTGGGGCTTGGTGCGCGCCGCGCAGTCGGAGCACCCCGGGCGGTTCACGCTGATCGACACCGACGGGCGTTCGGAGTCGCTGCGCGGCCTCGTACCGGCCGCCGCGTCGGACGAGCCCCAACTCGCTCTGCGCGCAGGACGATTGTTGGTGCCGAGGCTGCGCGTGCACACGCCTGGGCCGGCGGATGCGGCACCGTTCGGTGCGCACAGCCGGGTTCTGATCACCGGCGGTCTCGGCTCTCTGGGGCGCCTGGTGACCCGGCATCTGACGGAGCGTCATGGTGTACGGGAGCTGGTGCTCACCGGACGGCGCGGTCTGGGCACGCCCGGGGCCGAGGAGTTCGTCGCCGGGCTGGAGGCCACCGGTGTCCGGGTGACCGTCGCGGCCTGCGACGCCGGGGACCGCGCCGCCCTGGCCGCCGTCCTGGAGGGGCTCGCGCAGCCGCCGACCGCGGTGGTGCACTCGGCGGGTGTCCTCGACGACACCGTCGTCGAGGGGCTGACTCCTGAGCGTCTGGACGCCGTTCTGCGGCCCAAGGCCGAGGCCGCCGTCCATCTGCACGAGCTGACCCGGCACCTGGACCTGTCCGCGTTCGTGCTGTTCTCCTCCCTCGCGGGCACGGTGGGCAGCGCGGGACAGGGCAACTACGCGGCCGCCAACGCCTTCCTCGACGCCCTCGCCCACCGGCGCCACGCCGAGGGGCTCCCCGCCGTGTCGCTGGCGTGGGGGCTGTGGGCCGACGGTGGCGAGGAAGGGGCGGAGGGGGCCGCGGCTCCCGGAGGCGGCCTGGGCGGGGAGTTGGGCGCCACGGACCTGCGGCGCCTGTCCCGCTCCGGTGTCACCGCACTGCCGGTCGAGGAGGGCCTCGCCCTGTTCGACGCCGCCGTCGCGGACGCCGCGCCCGTCCTGGTGCCCGCCCGTCTCGACCTGAGCGGACTCGACGCGCGGTCGGCACCGGCCGTCCTGCGGGCTCTCGCCCCGGCCGCTGCGCCGCGCGGGCCGGCGGCCGAGCGGCCCGCCGAGGACCCGGCCGCCGTGCTGCGCGACCGCCTGGCCGGAGCGCCCCGCAACGAACAGCGGCACATCGTCCTCGAAGCCGTGCGGGCGGAGGTCGCCACCGTCCTCGGGCACGCCTCCCAGGAGCGGGTCGCGGCGGCCGACCGCTTCCAGGACATGGGGTTCGACTCCCTGACCTCCCTCGAACTGCGCAACCGGCTCAGTTCCGTCACCGGCGTGCGGCTGCCGCCGACGCTCGTCTTCGACCACCCCACCCCCGGCGCCCTCGCGGTCCGCCTCGCCTCCGACCTCGCCGTCGGGCCCGACGCGTCCGACGAACCCGCGGAATCCGCTGAACCCCACGGGTCCGGCGGCGCGCCGTCCGGCACCGAGGGCGCCGACGGGCCGGGACACGACAACGCCCTGGACACGATGACCACCGATGAACTGGTCCGCCTGGCTCTGGGCGCAGGCCGCACCGACCAGCCCCGGCACGGAACCGATGGAGACTCACGATGACGGCCACATCCCACGAGCAAGTCGTCGACGCGCTGCGGGCGGCGTTGAAGGACAACGAGCAACTGCGGACCGCAGCCGCACGGCAGGCCGAGCGTGCGAACGGCCCGATCGCCGTCGTCGGCATGGCCTGCCGCTTCCCCGGCGGCGTGGCGTCCCCGCAGGACCTGTGGCGGCTGGTCTCTGACGAGGTCGACGCCATCGGCCCGTTCCCCGCCGACCGCGGCTGGGACCTGACCGGGCTGTACGACCCCGACCCGGAGCGGCCGGGCACGTCGTACGTCAAGGAGGGCGGGTTCCTGTACGACGCGGCGGAGTTCGACGCCGACTTCTTCGAGGTGTCCCCCCGCGAGGCACACGCGATGGACCCGCAGCAGCGGCTTCTCCTGGAAACGGCGTGGGAGGCGTTCGAGGACGCCGGGCTCGACCCCGCGGCGCTGCGCGGCAGCCGTACGGGGGTCTTCGTCGGCACCATGTACGACGACTACGGTTCCCGGCTGTCCCCCGCGCCGGCCGAGTACGAGGGCTACCTGGGTCTCGGCAGCGCGGGCAGCGTCGCCTCCGGGCGGCTCGCCTACACCTTCGGCTTCGAGGGGCCCGCGCTGACCGTGGACACGGCCTGCTCGTCGTCCCTCGTGGCACTGCACCTGGCCGGTGCCGCGCTGCGCCGCGGCGAGTGCTCCCTGGCGCTCGCCGGGGGCGCCACCGTCATGGCGACGCCGGCGCCGTTCGTGGAGTTCAGCCGCCAGCGCGCGCTCTCCACCGACGGGCGCTGCAAGTCGTTCGCCGCGGCCGCGGACGGCACCGGCTGGTCGGAGGGTGCCGGGCTGCTGCTCCTGGAGCGCCTGGAGGACGCCCGCCGCCTCGGACACCCCGTCCTCGCCGTCATACGCGGCTCCGCGGTCAACCAGAGCGGCGACAGCAACGGCCTGACGGCGCCCAGCAGCCGCGCCCAGGAACTCGTCATCAAGCGGGCCCTCGCCGCCGCCGGCGTCTCCCCCGCCGAGGTCGACGCCGTCGAGGCGCACGGCACCGGCACCTCCCTCGGCGATCCCATCGAGGCGAGCGCCCTGCTCGCCGCCTACGGCACGGACCGCCCGGCGGGCCGCCCGCTCCACCTGGGCTCCTTGAAGTCCAACATCGGCCACACACAGACCGCGGCCGGGGTCGGCGGTGTCATCAAGATGACGATGGCGCTGCGGAACGGTGTGCTGCCGAGGACGCTCCACGCGGACGAGCCCACGCCCCATGTGGAGTGGGCGGAGGGGAAGCTGGCGCTGCTGACCGAAGCGCGGCCGTGGCCCGAGTACGGGCGTCCGCGGCGCGCCGCGGTGTCCTCGTTCGGCATCAGCGGCAACAACGCCCACATCATCCTGGAGCAGGCCCCCGAGCCCGGTACCGCCGACGACGCGGACGTCGCGCCCGGGGCGGCGGCGCCGCTGCCCGTCATCCCCGTCGCCCTGTCGGGGCACAGCGAAGCCGCGCTGCGCGCGCAGGCCGCGCGGGTCCTCGACCGGCTGACCGCCGGGCCCGCCACGCCCACGGACCTCCTCGACCTCGGCTTCTCCCTGGCGACCACCCGAGGTCACCTCACGCACCGCGCGGTCCTGCTGCCCGAGGGGCTCGATGGCCTGCCCGGCCTGCTCGACGGGTTGCGCGCCCTCGCGGAGAACTCCGGTGCGAGCACGGCCGTCCAGGGCAAGGCCGTCGAGGGCCGCAACGCGTTCCTCTTCGCCGGGCAGGGCGCCCAGCGGCCCGGCATGGGCGAGGAGCTGTACCGCACCTTCCCGGTGTTCGCCGCCGCCTTCGACGCGGTCCGTGCCGAGCTGGACCCGCGTCTCGACCGCCCCCTGAGCGAGGTCGTCTTCGCGCCCGAGGGCTCCGCCGAGGCGGCGCTGCTGCACCGCACCGAGTACACCCAGCCCGCCCTGTTCGCCTACGAGGTCGCCCTGTTCCGCCTCTTCGAGTCCTGGGGGATCCGGCCCGACGCGGTCCTCGGGCACTCGGTCGGCGCGCTCGCCGCGGTGCACGCGGCGGGTGTGCTCTCCCTCGCCGACGCGGCCGAACTGGCCGTGGCGCGCGGGCGGATCATGCAACGCCTCCCGGAGGGCGGCGCCATGGTGGCGCTGCGTACGGACGAGGAGACGGCCACCGCGCTGATCGCCGGGCGCACCGACCGCGTCGCCGTCGCGGCGGTCAACGGCCCCGCCGCCACGGTCCTCTCCGGCGACCGGGACGAACTGGCCGCCGTGGTCGCGCAGTTCGAGGAGACGGGCGGCAAGGCGACCTGGCTGAAGGTCGGCCACGCCTTCCACTCCCCCCTGATGAAGCCGGCCCTCGACGAGCTGCGCACCGTGGTCAGCGGCCTGACCTTCCATGAGCCGCGGCTCACGGTGGTCTCGGACCTGACCGGGGAGCCGGCGCGGCCGGACACCTTCGCGGACCCCGAGTACTGGGTCCGGCACGCCGCCGAGGCGGTCCGCTTCAACGACGGTGTCCGGGCCCTGTCGGGGCTCGGCTGCGACCGGTTCCTGGAGGTGGGCCCGGCGGGTGACCTCACCGCGATGGCCGCCGACTGCCTCGCCGGCGGGGCCGCCGCGCCCGAGCTGATCCCGGCGCAGCGCCGCCGGCAGCCGCAGGCGACCGCCGTGCTGACCGCGATCGCCCGGCTGCACGCCGTGGGCGCCGAGGTCGACTGGGCCGCCGTGTTCCAGGGCCGCGGGGCGCGCCGCGTCACGCTGCCGACCTACCCCTTCCAGCGCCGCCGTTACTGGCTCGACCTGCCCCGGCGCACCGGTGACGTACGGTCGGCCGGGCTCACCGGGCTCGACCATCCGGTGCTGACGGCCGTCGCCGACGTACCGGAGCCGGGCGGCACCCTGTTCACCGGACGGCTCTCGCACACCGCGCTGCCGTGGCTGGCCGACCACCGGGTCGCGGGCCGGGTGCAGCTGCCCGGCACCGCCCTGCTCGACCTGGTGGTGAGCGCCGCCCGCGCGGCGGAGTGCGAGGTGGTCGGGGAACTGCGGCTGGAGGCGCCCTTGGCCGTGCCGGACGGCGCGGAGGTCGACCTGCGGGTGTTCCTCGCTGCGGCCGGCCCCGACGGCGGCCGGGCCGTCACCGTGCACGCCCGCCGCGCGGACGTCACCGGGCCGTCGGCCTGGACCCGGCACGCCCACGGCACCGTCTCCCGGCGGACGCCTGGCCCGGACTCCGGGCGGCGGATCGCGCTGCCCGAGGGCGCCGTCCCGCTCGACGTACGGCCCGACGACCTGTACACCGCCCGGGCGGCCGGGGGGGCGGCCCACGGACCGGCGTTCCGCGGGGTCCGGGCGCTGTGGCGGCACGGCGCGCAGACGTATGCCGATGTGGTGCTGCCCGAGGGGGTCCGCCCCGGCACGCACACGCTGCATCCCGCGCTGCTCGACGCCGCCCTGCACGCGCCGACGGCTGTGGACACCGCCGGCGGAGAGGGGGCGGCGGGCCGGGGTGTGCTGCCGTACTCCTGGACCGATGTACGCGTCCACGCTGCCCTCGGCGACCGGGTGCGGGTGCGGGTGACGCCGACGGGGGCGGACACGGTCGCGGTCGACATCACGGACCCCGACGGTGTGCCGCTGGCGTCGATCGGCGCTCTGGCCCTGCGGCCGGTCACGCCCGGCGACACCGCAGCCGTCGACGAGGAGGAGGCGGACGGTCTGCTCCTGCCGCACTGGACGCCGCTGGCCGAGCTGTCCGGCGCGCCCGTCGAACGCTGGCTGGAGCTGGGGCCGGACAGCGGCCACGACGGCCGGGCGGTGCTCACCGCGGCCCTGGCGACGGGGAGCCCGGCGCCCCGGACGGTCCTGCTGTCCTGCCCGCCGGTCGCGGCCCCGACGCCCACCGCCGTACGCGAGGCGCTCCACCGCGTCCTGGACGCCGTCCAGTTCGTCCTCGGTGACGACCGGCTGGCGGGCACCCGGCTCGTGGTCGCCACCCGTGGCGCCGTCACCGTGAACGGTGAGCGCGCGCTCGGACAGCAGCCCGCGCACCGCGCCGTCTGGGGTCTGCTGCGCTCCGCCCAGGCCGAGCACCCGGGCCGCTTCACGCTGCTCGACGAGGACGGCACGGCCGCCTCGCGGGACCTCTTCGCCGCGGCGCTGGCCACCGGTGAACCCGAGCTGGCGCTGCGCGGCGGCACCGCCTACCGGCCCGTCCTCGGCGCCACCGCGCCCGCGACGGCGCTCCGGCCGCCCGCCGCGCCGCACTGGCGTCTGGACCACGTCGCCAAGAAGTCCTTCGCCGGCCTCTCGCTGGTGCCCTGGCCGGAGGCGGAACGGCCGCTGGCGCCCGGCGAGATCCGGGTGCGGCTGCGGGCCGCCGGGCTCAACTTCCGTGAGGTGCTCCTCTCCCTGGGCGTCGTACCGGCGTCCGCCGACCCGGACGCCACCGCGCCCGGGCAGGGCGGCGAAGGCTCCGGTGTCGTCGTCGAGGTGGGGGACGACGTCACCGACCTGCGCCCCGGTGACCGGGTCCTCGGCCTGTTCACCGGCATCGGACCGACCACGGTGACCGACCGGCGCCTGGTGTGCCCCGTCCCCGACGGCTGGTCCTTCCGCCAGGCGGCCGCGGTTCCCGTGGCCTACCTGACCGCCTACTACGGCCTGGTGGAACTCGCGGACCTGCGCCCCGGCGAGAAGGTGCTCGTGCACGCGGGCACGGGCGGCGTCGGCACCGCCGCCCTCCAGCTCGCCCGCCACCTCGGCGCCGTGGCCTACGCTACCGCGAGCCCCGGCAAGTGGGACGCGCTGCGTGCCGCCGGGGTGCCCGACGAGCGCATCGCCTCCTCCCGCACGCCCGGCTTCGAGCGGCGGTTCCTGGAGCGGACCGGCGGCACGGGCGTCGACGTCGTCCTCAACTCCCTCACCGGCGAGTACGCCGACGCGTCCTTGCGCCTGCTTCCGCGCGGCGGCCGGTTCCTGGAGATGGGCAAGACCGACCGGCGCGCCCCGCACGAGGTCGCGGCGGCGCATCCCGGCGTCGCCTACCGGGCCTTCGACGTCCGCGACCCGGGCCCCGACCGCATCCAGGAGATGCTGCGCACCCTCCTCGGCCTGTTCGAAAAGGGCGTCCTGCGGCCGCCGCGGGTGTCGGCCTGGGACATCCGTGACGCGCCCGAGGCCTTCCAGTACCTGGCCGACGCCCGGCACACCGGCAAGGTCGTCCTCGACCTGCCGGACCCGGAGGAGCCCTGGGACACCACGCGGGCGGTGTTGATCACCGGCGGTCTCGGCTGGCTCGGCCGGATCACCGCCCGGCACCTGGTGGTGCGGCACGGCGTACGGCAGCTGGTCCTGATGGGCCGGGGCGCCCCCGGCCCCGAGGCGGAGCGCACCGTCGCGGAGCTGCGGGGCCTCGGCGCCGAGGTCCGTACGGTGGCCTGCGACGCCGCCGACCGCGACGCGCTGGCCGCCGCGCTGGACGGGCTCGCCCGCGACGGGGTCCGTCTGGGGGGCCTCGTGCACGCCGCGGGTGTCCTCGAAGGCGGCGTCGTGAGCGATCTGACGGCCGGCGGCTTCGAGCGGCCGCTGCGTCCTAAGGCCGACGCGGCGCTCAACCTGCATGAGCTGACCGCCGACCTGGACCTGTCCACGTTCGTCGTCTTCTCCTCCGTCGCGAGCACGCTGAACTCGGCGGGGCAGGGCGCCTACGCCGCCGCGAACGCGTTCCTCGAAGGCCTGATGGAGCAGCGGCACGCCGAGGGCCGACCCGGGGTGTCCGTCGTGTGGAGCCAGTGGGACGTGGGGGGCGGCATGGGCAGCACCCTCACCGACGCCCAGATCGCCCGCATGGGCCGCCTCGGCATCGTGCTGATGTCCGTCGACGAGGGCCTGGCCTTCTTCGACGCGGCGGTCCGCCGGAACCGGCCGGTGGCCATGGCGGGCCGCTGGGACATCGGCGCCCTGACCGCACAGCACCGCGCCGGCACCCTGCCGCGCCTGCTGGAGTCCCTGCTGCCCGGCGGCCGCGACGAGCCCGCGTCACCCGGTGGCACCGACAAGCCCGCCTCTCCCGGTGGCCCTGCGGGGCCCGCGTCACCCACGGCCGCCGAGGCGGGTCCGGCGGAGCACGCGGACGACTCCTCCGGGACACGCCCCGCACCGGGCGCCGGACCCTCCGGGGGCAGCGGCGACGCCTTCCTGGACCAGCTCCTCGGCGAGATCGCCGGGGTGCTCGGCCACGCCTCCGCCGCCGCGGTCGACCCGGGCCGCGCCTTCGACCACGCGGGCGTGGACTCCCTGGCGGCGGTGGAGCTGCGCAACCGGCTCGCGGCCCTGACGGGGCTCATGCTGCCGCCCACCTTCGTCTTCGACTGGCCGACCCCGCAGGACCTCGCCGCGTACATGCGCGAAGAGCTGTGGCAGCCCGGCGCCCAGGACACCGCCGCCGACTCCCCCCTTCTGCACGGCCTCGCGGAGTTCGAGGCCGCGCTGGCGGACCGCGCCGACCTGACGGGCGCCGAGCGCGACGCGGTACGGGAGCGGCTCGGCCGTCTCCTCGACCAGCTGGCCACCACCACCGAGAACGGGACACCGACGTCATGACCGAGCGCACCACCGCACCCGCATCCGCCCCGGCCGGGCCGCAGCCCGGCGCCGGGCGCTGGATCCGGGTCTTCCACCCCCGGCCGCGCTGCACCGCCCGCCTGGTGTGCTTCCCGCACGGGGCCGGCACGGCGCACGCCTTCACCGGGCTGTCCGGTGCGCTGCCGGACGACATCGAGCTGCTCTCCGTGCAGTACCCCGGCCGGGAGGACCGCAGGGCCGAGCCCTTCGCCGAGGACCTCTCGGCCCTGGCCGCCGGGGCGGCCGACGCCCTCGCCCCGTACGCCGACCGCCCGCTGTTCCTGCTCGGCCACAGCATGGGCGCGCTCGCGGCCTTCGAGACGGCCCGCCTGCTGGAGCGGCACGGCCGCGTGGCCCGGCTCTTCGTCTCCGCGGCCCGGCCGCCGTCGAGCGACTGGGAGGAGCCCGACCTCGACACGCGGGAGGACGCCGCCCTCGCGGACGGGCTGCGGCACCTCGGCGGCGTACCCGAGGCGCTGCTGCGGGAACCGGACTTCCTCGCGGAAGTGCTGCGCATGCTGCGCGCCGACCACCGGCTGCTGCGCCGCTACCGGTGCGCCGAGGACACCACCGTGAAGGCGCCCCTCACCGTGCTCCTCGCCTCGGCCGACCCGAAGAACACCCTGGAACAGGTGCGGGACTGGACCCGCCACACCACGGCCGGCCACTCGGTGGAGATCCACACCGGTGGGCACTTCGCGCTGACGGAACGGGTCGGCGAGGTCGCGAAGCTGCTCACCCGGTACATCGAGGGCGATCTGGCGGCCCGTGCCGGTGGCGTACCGGCCGACCTGGTGCGGGAGATCTACGTGGCGGGCCCCGAGGGCCGCGCGGGACAGCTCACCACGGACCTCACGGCGTTGGAGGAGGCGGCCCGCGCGGTCCTCGACCCTGCCACCCACGGGTTCCTGGCGGGCAACGCGGGAACCGGCGCGACAGGGCGCGCCAACCGCGAGGCCTTCGACCGGTGGCGGGTGGTGCCGCGGGTGCTGCGCGGCGTCACGCGGCGCGACCTGTCGGTGTCCCTGCTGGGCCGGCGGCTGCCCGTGCCGGTCCTCCTGGCGCCGGTCTCCGCCCAGACCGTGGTGCACCCCGAGGGGGAGCTGGCCGCCGTGCGGGGCGCGGCCGACGCGGGGGTGCCCTTCGTCCTGTCCTCCTTCTCCTCGCACAGCATGGAGGAGGTCGCGGCGGCCGCGGGCCCGGGGCCGCGCTGGTTCCAGCTCTACTGGCCCTCGGACGAGAAGCTGACGGCGTCCATGGTCCGCCGGGCCGAGGCGAGCGGC
This sequence comes from Streptomyces huasconensis, assembly GCF_021028635.1. NCBI lineage: Bacteria > Bacillati > Actinomycetota > Actinomycetes > Kitasatosporales > Streptomycetaceae > Streptomyces > Streptomyces huasconensis. The sequence continues at coordinate 6,401,909 of NZ_CP086119.1, read as the reverse complement.
TACACGGCGCTGGTGCTCACCGTCGACAACCCCGGCTTTGGCTACCGGCCCGCCGACCTGGACCACGGCTTCCTGCCGTTCGTACGGGGCACGGGGCTCGCCAACTACACGGCCGATCCGGTGTTCCGGGCGGCGCTGCCCGCCGGCGCCGGTACCGAGGCGGTCGTCCGGCACTGGGCGAGCGTCTCCGGTGATCCCTCCCTGACCTGGGACCGGCTCGCCCGGCTCCGCGAACTGACCGGGCTGCCCCTCCTCGTCAAGGGTGTCCTGCACCCGGACGACGCGCGCCTCGCGGTGGCGCACGGCGCGGACGGCGTCATCGTCTCCAACCACGGGGGGCGGCAGCTGGACGGCACGATGGCCGCGCTCGACTGCCTGCCCGCGGTGCGTGCCGCCGTCGGGGACGGCGTCGCGGTGCTGATGGACTCCGGAGTGCGCACCGGCGGTGACGTCGTCAAGGCCCTGGCCCTCGGCGCGGACGCCGTCCTGTACGGCAGGCCCTACGTGTACGGCCTGGCCCTCGGCGGGCAGGGCGGGGTCCACCACGTCCTGCGGTGCCTGCTCGCCGAGCTGGACCTGGCGCTGACGCTGTCCGGCCACGACAGCGTGGCGGCCCTCGGCCCGCAGCTGCTCGCCCCGGCGGGCCCCCTCGCCACGCCGGGACCGGCCAACGTACCGTCTACTCGGCACAGTTGAGGGCAGCCGGACCTGGGCACGGCACCAGCCCGTCGGCACGACACGAGGATGAAAACGATGACCGCTCTGCCGGAAGACCCGTCGTCACCGATCGGTGAGGACGACCGCGACGCGGCCGTGCAGCGCCTGAAGGACGCGTACGCCGAAGGGCACCTGTCCCTGGCGGAGATGGACGCGGGCCTGCACGGGGCCCTGACCGCCCGGAACCACGGCGAACTCGCGGCGGCCGTGTCCGTGCTCCCGGCGGAGGTTCCGGGCACCACGTCCACGATCGCCGCCGCCGGCGGGCGGATTCTGCGGCGCGGCGCGTGGCGGGTGCCCCGGTTCCTGAAGGTGGAGTCCGCGTTCGGCCGGGTGCGGCTGGACCTGTCCCGGGCGGTCATCGAGCACCGGGTGGTCGACATCGAGCTGCAACTGGGCACGGGCAGGGCCCGGATCACCGTCCCGCGTGATGCGACCGTCGAGCTGGAGGGGCTCAACACGGGGTGGAAGGACGCCCTCTACAAGCCCCGGCGGCGCTCCGGCGGCGGCGCGGGGCCGAGGATCCGGGTCTCCGGGACCATGGGGTTCGGCCGCCTGAGGATCCGCCACGCGTGGCGCTGAGGCCACGCGTGGCGGTGAGGCGCCGGGGGCTCGCAGTGCTGCGGGCGCGGCGCCCTCAGCCGGCGTGCCGCCCGGTGTCCTCCGGGAGCGTGTCCGGCCAGCGCGGCAGGATGCCCTGGGCCCGGGCCTGTTCGAGGGTGGGCGCCCGCGCGTCCTTCGCCGAGAGCAGCGGGGGCTCGGTGAACCCCCACGGCAGGGCCAGCTCCGGATCGAGCGGGTCGATCTCGAACTGGGTGCCCGGCACATGGGTGGTCGACAGGGCGTAGCTGATGCACGTCTCGTCGGTGAGGGCCAGGAAGCCGTGGCCGAGGCCCTCGGTGACGTGCACGGCGACGCCGTTCTCCGCCGTCAGCAGGGTGGTGGTGTGGTGGCCGAACGTGGGTGAGCCGACGCGCAGGTCGACGACGATGTCGCGGAACGCGCCACGCACACAGGTGACGTACTTGGCCTGGCCCGGCGGTATGCGTACGCCGTGCAGGCCGCGCAGGGTGTTCCGCCTCGACACGGAGTAGTTGATCTGGCGCACCGTGAACGGGCGCCCGAGCGCCTCACTGACCAGGTCCGCCCGGAGCGACTCGAAGAACACCCCGCGGGGGTCGGGGTACTTGTGCGGGGTGATGACGTAGGCGCCGGGAACGGCGGCCGTCTCCTGGATCTCCATGGCTGTCCTCACGCCTCCTCATGTGCGGCGGCCGTCATCGGCGGCGGTGACGGTCCGCGAGCAGCTCCAGTTCCCGCACCGCCTCGGCCGGTGTCGGCTGTGCGAGCAGTTCCTCCCGCAGCCGTCCGGCGCCCTCCCGGAACGCCGGCTCGTCCAGGAGCCGCACCAGCTCGTCCCGGATGTGCGCCCCGCTCAGCTGCGCCGCGTCGTCCCCCGGTATCCACCGGCCGGCGCCCGCGCGTTCCATGCGCGGACCGCGTTCGCCGATGTCCTGGAGGGCCCGGCCGACCATCAACTGCGGTATGCCGTGGGCGATCGCGTCCAGGAACGCGGGCACTCCGCCGTGGTGGATCACCGCCGAGCACGAGGGGATGATGACGTGCAGCGGCACGAACTCCACCATGCGCGTGTTGGCGGGGACCCGCCGCAGCTCCTTCTGGAGCTGCTCGGGCAGTGTCACGACCAGCTCGATGTCGAGGTCCGCCAGCGCGTCCAGCATCTCCTGCAACTGCTCGACGGAGAACGCGAGCGACGCCGGGTCCTTCTCCAGCGTCAGGCCGAAGGTGGCCAGGACCCGACGCTTCGCCGGGTCCCGGCGGGCCCAGTCCGGCACGGTGGAGGGCCCGTTGTACGGCAGGGCGCGCACGGCGATGTGGGGCACGTCCGAGGGGACGCGCAGTGAGCCGAGCATCTGCTCGACGCCGAACTGCCCGGTCACCATCTCCTCGGAGAACGGCACGCCGTACCGCTGCGCCCAGCCCGCGAGCCACTCCCCCAGCGGGTCCGCACGGTCCTGCGGGGCCTGCTGCTCCCGTACCCGCAGGAAGTGGCGCCGCATCCGGCCCTCGACGTCGATCTCGGTCGGCAGGCGGGCGTGGACCGCCCCGGTTGCGGCGGCCGCGATCGAACCCGCGTGGCTCAGCGAGTCCCACAGGACCAGGTCCGGCTGCCACCAGCGGCAGTACTCCACCAGCTCCTCGACCATGGCGTCGTTCATCGCCTTGAAGGTCTCGGTCAGGAAGCGGAAGCCCCAGAGCAGCCGCTCCCAGGTCAGCTCCTCCTCGCGGTTCTCGGACAGGTCGACCAGGATGTCGTCCCGCTCCCCGACCTCCGCCACGAGCTTCTGGTACAGCTCGGCCTGCGAGCGCTCCAGCTTCTCGAAGACGGGTTCATCGGAGCCGACGGGCACCGCGGTCAGGCCCGACCGGGTGATGGTGCCGGTCAGTTCCGGGCCGCTGGCGACGCGTACCTCGTGCCCCGCGGTCTGCACGGCCCAGGCCAGTGGCACGAGGGCCTGGAAGTGGGTCCGCCAGGGGAACGTGACAAACAGGACGCGCATAGCGCTTGTCTCCTCCGTGAGCCGCATCATCGTGACCTCTTGCCGGTGCCGCCGCGCCATGGGCCGGTCACCTCGTGAGCAGCGGCAGCTTCGAGACGCCGAGGACGTCCTCCAGCGCCATGAACTGCGGCGGGTTGTCCGGGTCCGTGCGCAGCTTCGGGTACCGGTCCAGGAGGATGTTCACCGCGAGGCGGCCCTCCAGGCGGGCCAGCGGCGCGCCGATGCAGAAGTGGATGCCGCGGCCGAAGCCCAGCTGCGGGTTGGGGTCGCGGTCGGGGTCGAACACGTGGGGCCGGGGGAACTGGCGCTCGTCCCGGTTGGCGGCGCCGAGCCAGAGCCTGACGAGGCTGCCCTTGGGCACCTTGACGCCCGCCAGTTCCGCGTCGGCGACGCTCGCGCGGACGGAGCCGGCGAGCGGGCTGAGGAAGCGCAGGGTCTCCTCGACCACTCCGGGGGCCAGGCCCGGGTCGGCCCGCAGGCGCGCCATCTGCTCGGGGTGGGCGTCCAGGCACAGCAGCATGTTGCCGATCGTCGCGCTGGTCGTGAGGTGCCCGGCGACGAGGAGTTCCCTGGCGAAGTTCACCACGGCGCGGTCGCTCAGGCGGTCGCCCTCGATCTCCGCCTGCACCAGCTTGGTGAGCAGGTCGTCCTGCGGCTTGACGCGCCGCTCGGCGACGTGGGCGTGCAGGTACTCCATCATCTCGGGGACCTGCCCCATGGCGGCCGCGACGTCGGCGTCGTCGCGCTGCACGCCCTCGCTCTCCACGGTCACCTCGCCCGCGGCGTCGACGATCCGGTCCACCCACTTCTTGAACAGGTCACGGTCGCCGTGCGGTACCCCGAGCATGTCGGCTATCACGATCACCGGCATCGGGTACGCGAGGTCCTCGACCAGTTCGAGGCTCTCCTTGCCCGCCGCCGCGTCGAGCAGTTCGTGGGTGATCCGGGTGATGCTCGGTTCGAGGTCGGCCACCGTCTTCGGGGTGAAGGCACGGCTGACGATCTTGCGCATCTTCGTGTGTTTCGGCGGGTCCGTCGCGCTCAGCGCGCCGTCACTCAGCGCCTCGCCCTCCGCGGCCTCGCCGAGCAGCAGCGCCTCCACGTCGGAGGAGTACGTCTTCGGGTCACCGTAGACCTCCAGGCACTCGGGGTATCCGTACACGTGGACCACGCCGCTCGCGTCGACCTCCACGGGCTGGTCGGGCTTGCGGTCCCACATCCAGAAGTACGCCGGGTTCACGCCCCAGCGGTCAGCGAGTTGCGTCACGTTCTTCTTCCTCTTTCCTCTTCGGGTCCACGGATCGGCTCGGGCGTGGCGGGTGGTGCCGGGCGTCAGGCGGTCATGGCCTCGCGCAGGCTCCTGGGCCGCAGGTCCGTCCAGTTCTCCTCGATGTGGGCGAGGCAGGCGCGGCGCTCCTGCGGGCCGAAGACGATCCGCCAGCCGTCGGGGACGTCGGCGAACGCCGGCCACAGGGAGTGCTGGTCCTCGTCGTTGACCAGGACGTGGAACGTGCCGGTCTCGTCGTCGAAGGGGTTCGTGCTCATGCTGGCTCCCTAGTCCCGGAAGTGGCGGTTGATGATGGTGCAGATCTCGGCCGCCGGCTTGGGCGCGGTCAGGCCGAAGTGCGTGGCGTCGATGTCGTACGCGAGGAGTTCACCCTCGAGGTGGGGGTCCCACAGGCCGGGCCCCGCCTCGGGGCTCTGTGTCGCGTTGAAGAACAGCACGGTGCCGCGGTAGGTGGGCGGCGTGAACTCCGCGACCATCCGGGTGTGTTCGACCATGACGGTGGCGCCGTTCTCGATGACGGTCCTGCGGTCCGCGTCGTCCCCGCCGCCCGGCAGGTAGCTCTCCAGGAAGTCGCGGGCCTCGGATCGGTCGAGGTGCGCCCCGGCGTGCCGTGCGAACCAGGTGGCCGGCACGGCGTCGAGGAGGACGACCAGGGGCGCTTCGTGGCCGCGGCGCTGGAGTTCGGCGCCGATCGCCTGGGCGAGGCTGCCGCCGAGGGAGTGCCCGGCCAGATGGAACGGGCCCGTCGGCTGGACCGAGAGGATCTGCTCCACGTAGTCGGTGACCATGGCCGCGAAGCTCTCCGGCAGCGGCGCGCCGTCGAAGCCGCGGGCCTGGATGCCGTACACCGGCCGGTCGTCGAAGCGGTCGGCCATGCCCAGGTAGGACCAGCACAGGCCGAATCCCGGGTGGATGAACCACAGCGGCGCCTTGTGGCCGCCCGCCTTCAGCGGCAGCACCGGCCCGAAGGGGTCACTGTCGCCGGTGGCTTCGAGGCCACCGGCGAGGTGGGTGGCAAGCGCCGCGACGGTCGGTGCCTGGAACACCAGTCGGATGGGCACCTCCACGCCCAGCACCGTACGGATCCGACTGATCAGCTTGGTGGCGAGCAGGGAGTGGCCGCCGAGGTCGAAGAAGTCGTCGTCGATGCCGACCCTCTCGACGCCGACGATCTGCGCGAAGACGCCCGTCAGCAGCTCCTCCTGAGGGGTGCGCGGGGCACGGTAGGCGGCGTCGCTGGTGAACTCGGGGGCGGGCAGCGCCTTGCGGTCCACCTTTCCGGTCGCGGCCAGCGGGAAGCTCTCCAGGGTCATGAACGCGGAGGGCACCATGTGCTCGGGCAGCCGCCGCGCGGTGAACGCCCGCAGCTCCTCGGCGTCCGGCCCCGCCCCCTCGACGGGCGTGACGTAGGCGACGAGCCGTTTGCCCGCGCTGCGGTGGTCCCGGGCGATCACCACGGCCTGGCCGACGCCGGGGTGCGTGGCCAGCAATGCCTCGACCTCGCCGGGCTCGATGCGGAAGCCGCGGATTTTGACCTGGTCGTCGGCGCGGCCCCGGAAGACGAGGCGGCCCTCCTCGGTCCAGGCCACCACGTCGCCGGTGCGGTACATGCGCTCGCCGGGACCGCCGAAGGGGCAGGCCACGAAGCGTTCGGCGGTCAGGGCGGTGCGGTTGAGGTAGCCGCGGGCCAGGCGCTCACCGGCGACGTACAGCTCGCCCGGCGCTCCCAGCGGCACCGGCCGCAGCGCCGTGTCGAGCACGTACAGCCGGGTGTTGTCCATCGGGCGGCCGATCGGTACGACGTCGGTGAGGCCGGCGAGGCCGGCCGTGCCGGTCATGACGTGCATGGTGGTGGCGGCGGTGGTCTCGGTCGGGCCGTATCCGTTCACGACGGACAGCCCGTCGCAGGCGCGCAGGACCCGCTCCAGGGCGGCCGGGGTCACCACGTCGCCGACCGTCCACACCTCGCGCGCTCCGTCGAACGCCTCGGGTGTCTCCTCGGCGATGGCCATGAACAGGCCCGCCGTCATGGCGAGTCCGGTCACGCCGTGCTCGGCGATCATGCGCCGCAGGCCTGCGGGGTCCAGGCGTCCCGGCGGCGGGATGACGACGGCGCCACCGCGCAGCAAAGGCCCCCACAACTCGTAGGTGAACGTGTCAAAGGCCTGCGTGTTGTGCATGAGGACCCGTTCGAGGTGGCCCGCGTCGATGCCGCGGTCCGCCACCAGGACCGCCACCGACCGGTGGGTGACGCCCACCCCCTTGGGGCGGCCCGTGGATCCGGAGGTGTACATCACGTAGGCCAGTTGGTCCGCGTCAGCGGCGCGGGCCGCCGCGAGGGGTTCCGCCGTGGCCGTGGCGATCTCGTGGGCGGTGCCGGGCTCGTCGACGATCAGGTGCGGGCAGCCGCTCTCGGGCAGGGCCGCCGAGGTCTTCTCGTCGGTCACCAGGACCGTGGGGGCGGCGTCGCCGAGCATGAAGGTCAGGCGTTCGGCCGGGTAGTCGGGGTCGATGGGCAGGTAGGTGCCGCCCGCCTTGGCGATGGCGAGGACGGCTGCGATGTGCTCCGGCGAGCGCGGCAGCGCGAGGCCGACGAGCGACTCCTGGCCGACACCCCGTGCCACCAGGACCCGTGCGAGCCGGTTGGCGCGGGCGTCCAGGTCCCGGTAGGTGAGCGTCGTGTCACCGCGGACCACCGCGGCCGCGTCGGGGCGGCGCCGGACCTGCCTCTCGAACAGCTCGGCGACGGAGACCGCGTCGACATCGGTGGTGACGTCGTTGAACTCGGTCAGCATCCGCTCGCGCTCGGCCGGTTCCACCACGTCGAGGGCGCCGACCCGGATGCCGGGGTCCGCCGCGATCTGCCGCAGGATCCGCGCCAGGCGGCCGGCGATGCGGCGTGCGGCCGCGGAGTCGAAGACGTGGTCCTGGTGGCCCACCATGAGCCGCAGGTCGGGTTCGGCCACGGCGAACAGGCTCAGCGGGTAGTGCACGGACGCTTCCCAGTCCATGCCGGAGATGGCGATCCCGGCCGCGCTCTGCGTCTCGTCGAGGCCGTCCTCGTCCGCCGGGTAGGACTCGTACACCACCATCGAGTCGAAGAGCGTGCCGAGGCCGGTGGCCCGGTGGATCTCGGCGAGCCCGAAGTGGTGGTGGTCCGTCAGCGCGGCCTGCCGTTCCTGGAGGTCGCGCAGCAGTTCGGCAAGGCTCTGTCCGTACGTGAGGTTCACCCGTACCGGCAGGGTGTTGATGAACAGGCCCACCATCTCGTCCATGCCGGCCACCTGTGGCGGCCGTCCGGAGACCGTGGCGCCGAACACCACGTCCTGCCGTCCGGTCTCGCCCGCGAGGAGGAGGCCCCAGGCGCCCTGGACCAGCGTGTTGAGGGTGATGCCGAGTTCCGCGGCGCGGCGCGCCAGCCGGCGGGCGGTGTCCTGGTCGAGGGCGACCTCCGCCTGGAGGTGGTTGCCACTGGCCTCCTGCCGGTGCTGCGGGGCCACGAGGGTCGGTTCCTCCACCCCCGCCAGCTCGGCCGTCCAGGCCCGCGCCGCCACCTCGCGGTCCTGGCGCGACAGCCATTCGAGGAAGTCCCGGTAGGGGCGGACCCGGCTCAGCTGTCCGGCGTCCCCCCGGGTGGTGTAGAGGTGCAGCAGGCTGTGCAGCACGAGGGGGCCCGACCAGCCGTCGTACACGATGTGGTGGACGGTGAGGACCAGCGCGTGGCGGTCGGCGGCCCGCTTCACCAGGGTCAGGCGCAGCATCGGCGGGGCGGTCAGGTCGAAGTGCGTGGCCCGGTCCCGGGCCAGGAGCTCCCGCAGGGCCTCGTCCTGCTCCTCCTCGGACAGCTCGCTCCAGTCAAGGGCTTGCCAGGGCAGTTCGACGCTCTTGAGCTGGAGCTGCACCTGCTCGCCGGAGGCCGTGGCCACGAAGGCGGTGCGCAGGCTGTCGTAGCGGTCGAGCACGGCCTGACCGGCGGCGCGCATCCGCTCCGGGTCCACTTCCCCGGTCAGGTGGAAGGCCAGCTGCACCTGGTAGGCGTCGAAGTCGGCGCCGGCCAGCTGGCTCTGGAACAGCAGGCCGGACTGCATCGACGTCAGCGGCCATACGTCGGCCACGCCCGGATACTGCTCCTCCCACACCTCCAGGTCGCGCTGGCGCACCTGGACCAGCGGCACGTCCGACGGAGTCAGTCCGCCCGCGCCGGGTTCGGCGGCGTGCCGGGCCAGGCCTTCGAGGGCCGTGCGCCACAGCTCCGCGAAGTGTGCCGCCTCCTCGCGGGAGAGCAGCCCGGTCGGAAAGGCGATGCCTGCGCTCAGCCGCGGGCCCTGCGCGCTCTCGACGGCGTAGGCGGTGATGTCGACGGTGGCGAGGGCGGGCGTGGTCAGGTCGGGGGCGAGGTCGTCCACGTCGTCGGCGATGGTCCAGCCGGGGCCGGTGGCCTCCTTGGCCTGGCCGGCCGAGCCGAACCGCCCGAGGTAGTTGAAGGACACCTGTCCGTCGCCGTGGGCCCGCAGGGTCTCGGCGGTCCTCGGGTTGAGGTGGCGCAGCAGGCCGTAGCCGATGCCCTTGTCGGGGATGGTGTGGAGCTGCTCCTTGACCGCCTTGACGACGCTGCCCGCGATGCGGCCGCCCGCGATGGCCTCGTCGAGGTCGAAGCCTCCGACGTCGAGGCGGACGGGGTAGACGCTGGTGAACCAGCCCACGGTGCGGGTGGTGTCGGTGCCGGGGACCGCGGCCTCCTCGCGGCCGTGTCCTTCGAGACGGATGAGGGCGGAGCTCTCCTCGACGCCCCGTTCGCGGCGCCACTTGGCCATGGCCAGGGCGAGGGCGGTGAGCAGGCCGTCGTTGACGCCGCTGTGGAAGGCGGCGGGCAGCGTGGTCAGGAGCGCCTCGGTGACCTGGGGGGTCAGCTCGACGCGCACGGTCTCCACGGTGGCGCGGACGTCGACGGCCGGGTCGAGGGCGCGGGAGCCGAGCAGCGGGTCGGGGCCGTCGAGCACCTTCTGCCAGAGGGCGGCCTCGGCGACGCGTTCGGGTGCCGCGGCCGCCTCCACCAGGCCGTGCGACCAGCGGCGCATGGTGGTGGGCACCGGCGTCAGGCGCGGTGTGCGGCCCTGTCGGACCTGGTCCCAGGCCTGGGCGAGGTCGGGCAGGAGGATACGCCAGGAGACGCCGTCGACCACGAGGTGGTGCAGTACGAGGATCAGGCGTCCGGCGGTGTCCGGGCCCGGGTCGCACCAGATGAAGCGGGCCATCCGCCCGGCCGCCGCGTCCAGTTCGCGGACGGCGGCGTCCACCGCGGCCTTCGTCTCCTGCCGCCAGGCGGTGTCCTGCCAGTCGCCCGCGCAGGGCCTGCGGCGGACGAGCGCGGCCACGTCGACGGTGCCGGGCCCGGCGGCGTCCAGGCCCGGTTCTCCGGCGCGTACGCGCAGGCGGGAACGGAGCATGTCGTGGTGGTCGACGACCGCGGACAAGGTGGCGACCAGGCCTCTTTCGTCGATGCCGGCCGGCAGGTCCACCACCATCGACATGACGAACCCGTCGTAGCCGCCGACGTGTTCGCTCATCCGGCGCACCACGGGCAGCAGCGGCATCCAGCCGACGCCGCCGCCCGCCGGCTCGCGGCGGGCCGGTCCGCTCCGGCCGTCGTCGACCGCGGCAGCCTCGGCGAGCGCGGCCACCGTCCGGTGCTTGAACATCAGCCGGGGCGTGACCTTGATGCCCTGCGCGCGGGCGCGGGAGACGACCTGGATGGAGCGGATGCTGTCGCCGCCGACGGCGAAGAAGTCGTCGTCGACGCCGACCCGGTCCTGTTCGAGGATCTCGGCGTAGATGGCGGCGAGCGCCTTCTCGGTGTCGGTGCGGGGGGCGCGGTAGGTGCTGCCGACGGCCTCCGGTTCGGGCAGCGCGGCCTTGTCGAGCTTCCCGTTGGGCGTCAGCGGCAGGCTGTCGAGCAGCATGCACAGGGAGGGGACCATGAAGTCCGGCAGCCGCTCGGAGAGGAAGGTGCGCAGTGTGTCGGCGTCCACGTCGTTCGCCGGGCCGGTCGCCTTCGCCCGTACGGGTACGGCGTAGCCCACGAGCCGCCGTTCGCCGTCCTTGTTCTCGTGGACGGTCACGACGGCCTGGGCGACGCCGGGGTGGCGGGCCAGGGTCGCGGCGATCTCGCCGGGTTCGATGCGCAGGCCGTTGATCTTGACCTGGTCGTCGCTGCGGCCGAGGTAGTCGAGCTGTCCGTCGGTGCCCTGGCGGACGATGTCGCCGGTGCGGTACATGCGGGTGCCGGCGGGGCCGTAGGGGTCGGCGACGAAGCGCTCGGCGGTGAGTGCGGAGCGGTTCAGGTAGCCGCGGGCGAGGCTCGGCCCGGCGATGTACAGCTCGCCGGGGGTGCCCGGCGGGACGGGCGCCAGCCGCTCGTCGAGTACGCGCACCCGGTTGTCGGCCACGGCGGTGCCGATGGGCGTGTGGCCGGTGGTGAGGGGGGCGCTGATGGCGCCGCAGACGGTGGTCTCGGTGGGTCCGTAGGCATTGACGAAGCGGCGTCCCGGTGCCCAGGCGGCGACCAGGGCGGGCGGGCAGGCCTCGCCGCCGACGGTGACGGTGCGTAGGGCGGTCAGGGTCCGCGGGGCGTCGGCCGGGAGCGCGGCGAGCACGCTGGGCGGCAGCATCACATGGGTGATGTCGCGCTCGGCGAGGGTGCGGGCCAAGTCGTCGCCCACGACGCGCTGTTCGCGGGGGACGACGAGGGTGGCGCCGGTGGTGAGGGTCTGCACCAGCTCCCAGAAGGCGGCGTCGAAGCTGGGCGCGGCGACCTGGAGGACGCGGGAGTCCGGGGTCAGCGCGAGGCGCTCCCGAGTGGTGGCGCTGAGGGCGGCGATCCCCGCGTGGGTGACGGTGACGCCCTTGGGCAGGCCGGTCGAGCCGGAGGTGAAGATGACGTAGGCGGGGTGGTCGGGCGTCAAGGCGGTGGCCGGGTCCGTGACGGGGCTGCCCTGCCAGGCCGCCTGGACCTCGGGGGTGTCGACGGCGACGACCTCGGTGGTCAGACCCGGCGGCAGCTCGTCGCCGGTGCCCCGCGTGGTGAGGAGGACGGCGGGGGCGGCGTCGGTGAGCATGAACAGGACGCGGTCGGCAGGGTAGTCGAGGTTGACGGGCAGGTAGGCGGCACCGGCCTTGAAGACGCCGAGGGCCACGGCGACCTGGTCCGCGCAGCGCGGCATGGCCACGCCGACCGTCTGCTCGGGACCGATCCCCCGGCCGGTCAGCCAGTGCGCGACGCGGTTCGCCCGTGCGTCCAGCTCCTCGTACGTCCAGGCCTCGTCGGCCGACTCCACCGCCGATGCGTGGGGGGTCTGCCGCACCCGTGCCGAGAAGAGTTCGGGGAACGTGGCGGCGGCGACGGCCCGCTCGCCCTGCTGTTCGGCGACGAGCAGGGCGCTGCGCTCCTCGGCGGCGAGCAGGTCGGCGTCGCCGATGCGCTGTGCGGGGTCGCGGACGGCGGCGGCGAGGAGCCGCTCCCAGCGGGCGATCAGCGCCTCGATGGTCGAGGCGTCGAAGAGTTCGGTGGAGTACTCGGCGGCGATGTGGATGCCCGCGGGTGTGGTGCGGTCCTCGAAGGTCTCGCTGAGGCTCAGGGTGAGGTCGTAGCGGGACGTTCCCGTGCCCACGCCCTCGGTGACGACTCGCAGGCCGGGCAGTTCGAAGTCGGTGTCCTCGGTGTTCTGGAGGATCAGGGCGATCTGGAAGAGCGGGTTGACCGAGGCCGAGCGTTCGGGGTTGAGCTTCTCCACCAGGGCCTCGAAGGGGATGTCCTGGTGGGTGTACGCGGCGAGGCTCGTCCGGCGTGCCTGGCCGAGGAGTTCGGTGAAGGTGGGGTCGCCGGAGGTGTCGGTGCGCATCACCTGCACGTTGACGAAGAGGCCGATGAGGTCGTTGAGGTGTTCGTCGACGCGGCCCGCGATGCCGCTGCCGAGCGCGATGTCGGTTCCCACGCCGAGGCGGGTGAGCAGGGCGGCCATGGTGGCCTGGAGCACCATGAAGGGCGTGGTGCCGGTGGCCCTGGCGAGGCCGGTGATGCCGTCGTGCAGCGTGCCGTCCAGGGTGAACTCCAGCAGGTCACCGCTGCGGTCGAGTTCGGCGGGGCGCGGCCGGTCGGTCGGGATGGTGACCGTCTCGGGCAGCCGGGCGAGCTGGCGGGACCAGTAGCGGTACTGCTTGCTGAAGAGGCTGTCCGGGTCGGCGTCGTCGCCCAGGAGTTCCTGCTGCCACAGGGCGTAGTCGGCGTACTGGAGCGGCAGCGGCGCCCAGCGGGGGGCCTCGCCGCGGGAGCGGGCCGCGTAGGCGGTGGCCAGGTCCTTGGCGAGGGGGGTCGCGGACCAGCCGTCGGCCGCGATGTGGTGGAGGACCAGAACCAGGACGTGTTCGGCCGGGCCGACGCGGAGCAGGGCGGCCTTCAGCGGTGTCTCGGTGGCGATGTCGAAGGGGTGGCGGGCCGCCGCGTCGATGGCCTCGGCGAGGCCCTCCTGGCCGGCCACCTGCCGCACGGGCAGGCCGGTACGGGCCTTCTCCGGCGCCAGGATGTGCTGGTGGGGCCTGCCTTCGACCTCGCGGTAGACGGTGCGCAGGATCTCGTGGCGGGTGACGATGTCGTTGACCGTCTCCTCCAGGGCGCGTATGTCCAGGTCGCCGTCGAGCCGCAGGACGAGCGGCATGTTGTACGTCGCCGCGTGGCCCTCGAACTTGTGCAGGAACCACAGGCGCTGCTGGGAGAAGGAGAGCGGTAGCCGCTCGGGCCGCTCCCGCACGGGCGCCAGCGGCGCGCGGGCGCCCGCGGCGCCGTCCAGGTGCGGGACGAGCCCGGCGACGGTGGGGTGGGCGAAGAGGGTCCGCAGCTCCACCTCGGTGCGCAGTGCGACGCGGATGCGGTTGACCAGTTTCGTGGCCATGATCGAGTGGCCGCCGAGGGCGAAGAAGTCGTCGTCGATGCCGACCCGCTCCACGTGCAGGACCTCGGCGAACAGCTCGCACAGCAGCTCTTCCTGGGCGGTGCGCGGGCCCCGCCCGGCGGCCGCCGCGGTGAAGTCCGGTGCGGGCAGCGCCTTGCGGTCCAGCTTGCCGTTGGCGGCGAGCGGCACGGCGTCGATGGCGACGACGGCGGCGGGCACCAGGTGGGCGGGCAGGTGCTCCTGCAGGTGACCGCGCAGCGAGCCGACGAGAGCGTCGTTGTGCCGGTCCCGTTCGGCGCCGTCGGCGCCGGCCGGTGCGGGCACCACGTAGGCGACCAGCTGCTTGTCCCCGCCGTCGGCGGCGGTGCGGGCCACGACGACGCACTGGGCGACGCCCGGGTGCGCGGTCAGGGCGCGCTCGACCTCGGCGGGCTCGACGCGGACCCCGCGGATCTTGACCTGGTCGTCGTCGCGGCCGACGTACACGAGCCGGCCGTCGTCGGTCCAGCGGGCGAGGTCTCCGGTGCGGTACATGCGCGCGCCGGGCGGGCCGTAGGGGTCGGCGACGAAGCGCTCGGCGGTCAGGTCGGCGCGGCCCAGGTAGCCGCGGGCGATGTTCCCGGCGACGTACAGCTCACCGACCACGCCGGGCGGTACGGGTGTGAGGGCGGGGCCGAGGACGTAGGTGCGCATGTTCCCGAGCGGTGTGCCGATCGGGGTGTGGTCCGCCGTGCCGGGGTCCTCGTGCGGCCGGACGGTGTGGGTGGTGGCGTAGAACGACTCGGTCTGGCCGTAGGCGTTGACGATCCGCACGTCAGGCAGGGTGTCGTGGATGCGGCGCACGAGGGTGCCGGGCAGCGCCTCACCGGCGAAGACGACGGTCTTCAGACCGGAGATGGCGGCCATGCGGTCGCCGAGTTCGGCGAAGACCGACGGCACGGTGCTGATGACGCTCGCCGACACCGTCTCGCGTTCGGCGAGGACGAGGGCGTCCCTGACGATCTCGACGGTGCCGCCCTCGGCCAGTGTCGTGACGGTCTCGAAGACGGAGACGTCGAAGTTGACCGAGGTGCCCGCGAGCATCCGGGTGTCCGCGTCCACGCCCACCCGCTCGGCGAGCCGCGTCACGCCGTTGACCACGTTCGCGTGGCTGATCACCACGCCCTTCGGGGTGCCGGTGGAGCCGGAGGTGTACATCACGTACGCGGCGTGCTGCGGGTGCGGCTTCGCCGTCGGGCGCGCGGACGCGTCGCCGGTGTCGAGGTCCACGTCGCCGAGGAGGAGCGTCGGCACGTCCGTGTCGGGCAGCACCCCGACGGTGTCGGCGTCGGTGAGGACCAGGCGCGGCCGGGCGCTGCCCAGGATGTGGTCCAGGCGGCCACTGGGGTAGGCGGGGTCGATCGGCAGGTACGCGCCGCCCGCCTTGAGGATGCCGAGAATGCCGGTGACCAGGTCGGCTCCGCGGGGCAGCGCGAGGCCGACGACGGTCTCGGGGCCCACCCCGCGTCCGGCCAGGGCATGCGCGAGACGGCCGGCGCGGGCGTCCAGCTCGGCGTAGGTGTACGTGACGTCGCCGTACGTCACCGCGGCCTTGTCCGGCGTCCTCGCCGCCTGCCGCTCGAAGAGGCCGGGGACGGTCAGCGCGGGGGTCTCGACGGCGGTGTCGTTGACGCCGGTCAGGAGCGTCTCGCGCTCGGCGGGCTCCAGCAGGTCCAGGTCGCTGAGGCGGGCGTGCGGGTCTGCCGCCAGTTGGGCGAGGACCCGGCCGAAGCGCCGGGCGACGGCGGCCGACCGCTCGGGGCCGAGGAGGTGGTGCTGGTACTGGAGTCCGACCTTCAGGTGCGGCTCGGCGGAGGCCATCACCACCAGCGGGTAGTGGGTGCTGCTGAGCGGGCTGAGCCCGGTCACCGAGATGCCGGCGGCCGCGTACGCCTCGCTGAGCGCCGCGCTGTCGATGGGGTACGACTCGAAGACCACCATCGTGTCGAAGAGCGTGCGCAGGCCGGTGGTGCGGTGCATCTCCAGCAGGCCGTGGTGGTGGTGGTCGAGGAGTGCGCTCTGCCGGTCCTGGAGATCGCGGAGGATGGTGCCGAGCGTATGGCCGGGGGCGCACTCCACCCGGATCGGCAGGGTGTTGATGAACATGCCGACCATCTCGCCCACGCCCGCCACCTGCGGCGGGCGCCCGGAGACGGTGGCGCCGAACAGCACGTCCCGGCGCCCGGTCAGCCCCGCGAGAAGCATGCCCCAGGCACCTTGGACCAGGGTGTTGAGGGTCAGGCCCAGTTCGCCGGCGCGGCGGGTGAGCGCGCGGGACTGCTCCGGTGTGAGCGGCACGTCCACCTGGCCGACCCCCGAGGGCTCGGCCGCCCGGCCCGCGTCGGGCACCAGCAGCGTGGGTTCGTCGACGCCGTCCAGCTCCCGCGCCCAGGCCCGTGCGGTCGCCTCGCGGTCCTGCCGGGAGAGCCACAGCAGGAAGTCGCGGTAGCCGCGCGGCCTGTCCAGCGCGGTGGCGTCACCGGCCGTGCCGTACAGACGCAGCAGGTCCTGCATGAGCAGGGGGACCGACCAGCCGTCGAACAGGGCGTGGTGGGCGGTGAAGACCAGTTCCCAGCGGTCGTCGGTCAGCTTGATGAGCGAGAGCCGCAGCAGCGGCGCCTTCACCGGGTCGAGGCGGGTGCGGTGCTCCGCCGCCAGGAACCGCCTGAGCCGCTCCCCCTTCTCCTCCGCCGGGAGGGCCGACAGGTCCTGTTCCCGCCAGGGCAGTTCGACGTCGCTCTGGATGATCTGGACGCGGTCGCCCGCGCTGTCGGTGACGAACGCGGCCCGCAGGTTGGGGTGGCGGTCGAGCAGCGCCTGACCGGCCGCCCGCAGCCGCCGCGGCTCGACCGCGCCGGCGAGGTGGAAGACGAACTGCATCTGGTAGGCGTCGAAGGCGGCGCCCGCCAGCTCGGTGTGGAAGAGCAGTCCGTTCTGCATCGCGGTCAGCGGCCATACGTCGGTCAGGCCCGCGTACTGCTCCTGCCAGCGGTCCAGCTCGCTCTGGCTCACCTCGACCAGGGGCACGTCCGAGGGCGTGAGGCCGCCCGCGTCCGGCGCGGCGGCGTGCAGCGCAAGGCCCTCCAGGGCGGTGCGCCACAGGCCGGCCAGCTCCTGGACCTCGTCCGCGCCGAGGAGTCCGGTGGGGAACTCCAGGCGGGCGTCCAGGCGGGGGCCGTGCGCGGTGTCGGTGACGTATGCGCTGACGCCGAGGGTGGCGAGGGCGGGCATATTCCCGTCCAGGCGCGCCGTCAGCATGGTGGTGTCCTCGACCTGGGTGAAGCCGAGGCCCCGCAGCTCCTGGGGCATGTTGGCGGAACCGGTGTAGCGGCCCAGGTAGTTGAAGGTGATCTGCCCGGACCTGCACGCCTTGAGGGCCGCCCCGGCTTCGGCGTCGAGGTGGCGCAGGATGCCGTGGCCGATGCCCTTGTCCGGGACGGCGAGCAGCTGCTCCTTGACGGCCTTGACGGCGGTTCCCGCGGCCGCGCCGCCCGCGAGGGCGTCGTCCAGGTCGATCCCGGCCACGTCGAGACGGACCGGGTACATGCTGGTGAACCAGCCCATGGTGCGCGAGAGGTCGGCGCCGGGTGCCGCGGACTCCTCGCGGCCGTGGCCCTCCAGGCGGATCAGCGCCGAGGGCTCGTTGATGCCGCGCCCCTTGCGCCACTTGGCGACGGCCAGGGCCAGCGCGGTGAGCAGCCCGTCGTTGACTCCGCCGCGGAAGGCCGCGGGCAGCGTGGTCAGGAGTGCCTCGGTGACCTCGGTCGGCAGTTCCAGGGAGACGTGGTCGACGGTGGCCATGGTGTCGAGAGCCGCGTCGAAGGGGCGTGCGCCCAGGTCGGGGTCGGGGCCGGACACGATCTGGCGCCACAGCGGCAGTTCCGCGGCCCGCTCGGCGGCGGCCCCGGTCAGGGCGTGCGCCCAGGCGCGTACGGACGTGGCGACCTCGGGCAGCCGCGGGGTGCGCCCGTCGCGGAGCTGCCGCCAGGCGTCGGCGAGGTCGGGCAGCAGGATGCGCCAGGACACGCCGTCCACGGCGAAGTGGTGGAGGAGCAGGGTCAGGCGTCCGGCGGTTCCGGTGCCCGCGTCGAACCAGACGAACTGCGCCATCACGCCGTTCGTGGCGTCCAGGCGGTCGCATGCGGCTTCGAGTTCGGCGGCCGCCCCGGCACGCCACGCCTCGTCCCAGGTGCCGTCGCTCGCCACGCGGTGGACGAGCGGGGCCACGTCGACGGTGCCGGGCGCGGCGACCTCCAGGCCGCGCTGTTCGCCGGTGACCAGCCTGGAGCGCAGGATGTCGTGCCGGTCGAAGGCCGCCGTCAACGTCGCCACCAGGGCGTTCCTGTCGATGCCGACCGGCAGGTCGACCGTCATCGACATCGTGAACCGGTCGATGTCACCGCCCAGTTCGAGCAGGTAGTGGCCGATGGGCAGCAGCGGCATGAAGCCGGTGCCGCCGCCCTCGGGTTCCGCCAGGGCCGGGCCGGGCCGGCTGCTGGACGTGGCCCTTCGGGCCAGCTCCGCGACGGTGCGGCACTCGAAGATGTGCCGCGGGGTGACCTCGACGCCATGCGCGCGGGCGCGGGAGACGACCTGGATGGAGCGGATGCTGTCGCCGCCGACGGCGAAGAAGTCGTCGTCCACGCCGACCCGGTCCAGGCCGAGCACCTCGGCGTAGACGGCGGCGAGCACCTCTTCCGCGCGGTTGCCCGGGGCGCGGTAGGCGGAGCCGGTGAACTCCGGGTCGGGCAGCGCCTTGTGGTCCAGCTTGCCGTTGGGGGCCAACGGCAGCCGGTCCAGCATCACGAACACCGACGGCACCATGAACTCCGGCAGCCTGCCGGAGACGAACGCGCGCAGCGCGCGGGCGGAGACCGTGGCCGTCAGGTCGACGTCCAGCTCGCCCAGGCTGTCCACCGTGCCCGAGTCCCCCATGTCCGCGGGCACCACGTAGCCGACCAGCTGGGCGCGGCCCCGGTGGTCGCGCGTGACCACCACCGCCTGCGCCACCCCGGGGTGCGCGGTCAGTGCCGCCTCCACCTCGCCCGGCTCGATGCGGAAGCCGCGCACCTTCACCTGCGCGTCGTCACGGCCGGCGTATTCGAGGTGGCCGTCGGCGGTCCAGCGGGCGAGGTCACCGGTGCGGTACATGCGTGCGCCGGGCGGGCCGTAGGGGTCGGCGACGAAGCGCTCGGCGGTGAGGCCGGCCTTGCCGAGGTAGCCGCGCGCCACGTTGCCCGCGACGTACAGCTCACCCACCACGCCGGGGGCGAGCGGCTTCAGGCCGGGGCCGAGGACGTAGGCGCGCATGTTGCCGAGCGGAGAGCCGATGGGTGCGCCGGCCGTGCCGGTCCAGGTCTCCTCGGCGGTGAAGGTGGTCGCGTAGAACGACTCGGTCTGGCCGTAGGCGTTGACGACGCGCGCACCGGGGATCACCTCACGGACCCGCTCCACCAGTGAGGCGGGCAGCGCCTCACCGGCGAAGACGACCGCGTCCGCCTTGATCTTGCCGCCCACCTGGTCCAGGAGTTCGGCGAAGACCGACGGCACGGTGCTGATGACGCCCCCGGACCAGCCGCCGCGCTCACCGATGACGAGGAGGTCGCGGACCACCTCCAGGGTGCCGCCGGCCGCCAGGGTGGTGACGGTCTCGAAGACGGAGACGTCGAAGTTGACCGAGGTGCCCGCCAGGACGCGGGTGCCGGCGACGATGCCGACGCGGTCGGCGAGGCGGAGCACACCGTTGACCACGTCCCGGTGGGTGACCGTCACGCCCTTCGGTGTCCCGGTGGAGCCCGAGGTGTACATGACGTACGCGGCGTTCGCGGGCCGGATCACGGCGGGCGGCGCGTCCGGGCCCGCCGCGTCGAGGCCGATGTCCTCGACGTACAGGCAGGGCACCTGTGACACCGGCAGCGCGTCGGCCGTCGCGGCGGTGGTCAGCACCAGTTGCGGGCGGGCGTCGGACAGGATGTGGCCGAGGCGGGTGCTCGGGTATCTGGGGTCGATCGGCAGGTAGGCGGCGCCCGCCCGCCAGACGCCGAGGATGCCCACGATCAGCTCCGCGGAGCGCGGCAGTGCCAGCCCCACCAGGGCTTCCGGTCCCACACCGCGCGCGGCCAGCTCGCTCGCGAGCCGCCCGGCGCGCGCTGTCAGCTCGGCGTACGACAGCTCGACGTCGTCGTGGACCAGGGCCGTCGCGTCCGGTGTCGCCGCGGCCTGGCGTTCGATCAGGTCCACGATGCTCAGGCCGGGGGTCTCGGCCGCCGTGTCGTTGAAGGTGCGCAGCACCAGTTCGCGCTCGTCCGCCGCCAGTACGTCCGACAGGGCGACGGCGCGGGACGGCTCGTCGACCAACTGCCCGACGAGGCGCACGAGACGGTCGACGACGGCCTCCGCCGTGGCGCGGTCGAACAGGTCGGTCGCGTACTCCAGGTGGATCTCGAGCCCCGGTGTGCCGGGGTCGTGGAAGAAGCTGAATTCCAGGTCGAACTTGGCCATCGACGTCCACAGCGGAGCGACGTGGGCGTGCAGACCGCCCGGCAGTCCGAAGGCGACGCGGGCACCCGCCGACCAGGTGAACATCACCTGGAACACCGGGTGGTAGGCATTGGACCGCTCCGGGTTCAGGGCCTCCACCAGCCGCTCGAACGGCGCGTCCTGGTTGTCGTACGCGGCCAGCGCCTTGTGCTGCACCTGCGCGAGGACCTGTTCGAAGGACGGGGTGCCGGACAGGTCGGTGCGCAGCACCCACGTGTTGACGAAGAAGCCGACGAGGTCGGCGAGGTCGGCGTCCCGGCGGCCCGCGATGGTGGAGCCGATCGCGATGTCCTCGCCCGCGCCGAGCTGCTGGAGGAGGACCGCGAGCGCGGACTGGAACACCATCGGCGCCGACACCCCGGCGCGCCCGGCCAGCTCCTCGGCCTTGGCGAACAGGTCCGCGTCGACGGTGGCGCCGACGACGTCGCCGCGGTGGCTGGTCGCCGGGGGGCGGGGCCGGTCCGTGGGCAGGCGCATGGGCTGCGGGAGGCCCGACAGCTCCGCGCGCCAGTGGTCGAGCTGGGTGGACAGGACGCTGTCGGGGTCGTCCTCGTCGCCGAGCAGTTCGCGCTGCCACAGCGTGTAGTCGACGTACTGGACGGGGAGTTCGGGCCAGTCCGGGAGGGTCCCCTGGAGGCGGGCGGTGTAGGCGGTCCCCAGGTCGCGCGCGAGGGGGGCGATGGACTCGCCGTCGGCGGCGATGTGGTGGACCAGGAGCAGGAGTCGGTGTTCCCGGGGGCCGGCGCGGAACAGGGTGGCGCGGACCGGTATCTCCTCGGACAGCGTGAAGGCGTGCAGGGCGGCCGCCCGCACCGCCTCGTCCAGCCCCTCCGACGCCACCTCGACCAGCGGCACGTCGGGGCGGGCCTGCGCGGCGGGCAGCACCCGCTGCTCGGGGATGCCTTCGGCGCTCTCCACGATCAGCGTGCGCAGGCTCTCGTGACGGGCCACCACGTCGCCGACCGCCGCCGTGAGCGCCTCGGTGTCCAGCTCGCCCGTGAGCCGGACGAGGAAGGGCACGTTGTACGTCGCGGACGGGCCCTCGAACTTGTCGATGAACCACAGACGGCGCTGCGCGAAAGACAGTGGGATCATTACTCGGCACTCCTGTTTCGGGTCATTGCGCGATCAGGTCGCGCGGCTGCCGCAATCCGTTGCGAGACCCGGTGAACGGAGCGCAGTGGGTCCGCTCACCTCGGTGGAGCGACATTTGCCGGGGGTGCCGGAAAGAACCTGGTACTCAACCGGCGGCACCGGGAATTGGAGGGAGACGACGCGTCGGCTTCCGCCTGGACAGCTGCTCGCGGGGCCATCAGGTAAGCACATCGACCCAGCGGCCTGTCAATGCTCCGACCAGGCGCCGCATGCCCTTTCGCGCTCCTGGTCAGACGGCGGGAACTGTCCCGTCAACGGGACGCCGGGCACCGCTCGCGGCCGGTCCGGCACGGGCGATCTGAGGTATGTTCGGCCGCAGCCAGAAGCAGCCGGCAGCCGATGAATTCAGCGATCGATTTCAGTTAATTCCGGCACCGCTTGATTCACCCGCCGAATTTACCGCTCGACCCGGACGGACATCTTTCCAGCAAATGGGGGTTCACAGCGTGCGCTACGAGATTCTGGGGCAACTCCGTGTCATAGAAGGAACGAGCGCGAAGACCGTCAAGGCGCAGAAGGTGGAGATCCTGCTGGCCGCGCTCGTCATCCGTTCCGAGCAGGTCGTCACCGTCGACCAGCTCATCCGGGAGATCTGGGGGGAGAAGCCGCCGCGCAGTGCCACGGCGGGCCTGTACGTGTACGTCTCCCAGATCCGCAAACTGCTCAGCCGGGCCGGGACGCAGGCGAGCCCCGTCCTCACCAAGCCCCCGGGGTACATGCTGCTGACGGCGAGCACCGACGAGGTCGACCTGCGTGACTTCACGCGGCTGATGAAGGAGGGCCGGGCACACCTCAGGAGCGGCGGCTACGAACCCGCGATGCGTGACTTCGAGGCCGCGCTCGCTCTGTGCCGGGGGCCGTTCCTCGCCGGCGTGGCGCCGGGCCCGATCCTCCAGGGGTTCCGCACCTGGCTCAACGAAGCCCAGCTGGAGTGCATGGAGAGCCTGATCGAAGCGCGCATGGCCCTTGGCTTCCATCGCGAGCTGGTCAGCGACCTCTACCTCCTCAGCACGGAGCACCCCATGCGCGAGGCGTTCCACCGGCAGCTGATGATGGCGCTGCACCGCAGCGGGTCCCGGGGGACGCGCTGCGCGTGTACCAGCGGGCCCGCCGGACTCTCCGGGAGGAGCTGGGCATCGAGCCCGGCCCGGCGCTCCAGGACATCCAGCGGGCGATCCTGATGGACGGCGGGCATTAGCGCGAGCGGTGTCCGTCGGCGAGCCGCTCCAGTTCCCGTACCGCCTCGGCCGGTGTCGGCTGGGCGAGCAGCTCCGCACGCAGCCGCCCCGCCCCCTCCCGGAACGAGGGCTCCTCCAGGAGCCGCACCAGGTGGTCCCGGATGCGCTCCCCGCTCAGTTCCTCCGGGTCGTCCCCCGGAATCCAGAGCCCGGCTCCGGCCTGTTCCATGCGCGGACCGCGCTCGCCGATGTCCGGCAGCACACGGCTGACCATCAGCTGGGGCACCTCGTGGACGATCGAGTCCAGGAACGGGCCGATGCCCCCGTGGTGGAGCACGGCCGAGCACGACGGGATGATGACGTGCAGCGGCACGAACTCCACCATGCGCGTGTTGTCCGGTACGCGCACCAGCTCCTTCTGGAGCTGCTCGGGCAGCGTCAGCACCAGTTCGATGTCGAGGCCCGCGACGGCGTCCAGCATCCCCTGCAACTGCTCGGTGGTCAGGGCCTGATGCCTCGCCGCCTGCTCCAGGCTCACACCGAAGGTCGCGAGGACCCGCGGCTTCGCCGGATCGGCACGGGTCCAGTCCGGTTCGACGGAGGGCCCGTTGTACGGGACGTAGCCGATGGGCAGCCGGGGCACGTCCGACTCCAGCAGCAGCGAGCCCACCATCTGGTCGACGGTGAACTGCCCCGTCACCATCTCCTCATGGAACGAGGCGCCGAACTTCCGCGCCCACTCCCCCAGCCAGTCCCCCAGCGGGTCCTCACGGTCCTGCGGGGCCTGCTGCTCCCGCACCCGCAGGTAGTGCGCCCGCATCTGGGCCTCCACGTTCAGCCCGATCGGCATGCGCGCGTGCGCGGCGCCCACCGCGGTGGCCGCGATCGAGCCGGCGTAGCTCAGCCAGTCCCAGACCACCAGATCGGGCTTCCACCAGCGGCAGTACTCCACCAGTTCCTCGACCATCGAGTCGTTCATGGCCGCGTGGGTCTTGCGGTACATCCGGTACGCCCAGCGCAGGCGCTCCCAGGTCAGCTCCTCCTCGCGGTTCTCGGACATGTCGACCAGGAGGTCGCCCCGCTCCGCGAGTTCCTCGACCTTCTTCAGGACCTCGGCGTCCTGCAACCGTTCCAGCTTCTCCAGGACGGGCTCGTCCGAGCCGACGGGTACCGCGGTCAGGCCCGACCGGGTGATGACGTCGGCCAGCTCCGGGCCGCTGGCCACCCGTACCTCGTGCCCCGCCGTCTGGAGGGCCCAGCCCATCGGCACGAGCAGGTGCAGGTGGCTTCGCCAGGGGATGGTCACGAACAGGACGCGCATGGCGGTCAAACTCCTCTGTAGACACCGCGACTTGGGTAACGCTCGGGGGCCTGCCACGACGCGCGCGGGCGGCCCGGAAGGAAGTCAGCGGGAACGGCCGCGGTCCACGCGCGACTCCAGCTCCCGGACCACCTCACTGGGGGTGGGCTGGGCGAGGTACTCCTCCCGCAGCCGCCCGGCGGCCTCCCGGAACGCCGGCTCGTCGAGGAGCCGCACCAGTTCCTCGCGGATCCTCGCCCCGCTCACCTCGGCCGGCGGGAGCCACAGCCCCGCTCCTGCCTCTGCCGTGCGCGCGGCCCGCTCCTCGATGTCGGGCACGACACGGCCGACCATCAGCTGGGGCACCTCGTGGGCGATCGCGTCCAGGAACGCGGGCACTCCGCCGTGGTGGATCACCGCCGAGCACGAGGGGATGATGACGTGCAATGGCACGAACTCCACCACGCGCGTGTTGGCGGGGACCCGCTTCAACTCCTTCTGGAGCTGCTCGGGCAGCGTCACGACCAGCTCGATGTCGAGGTCCGCCAGCGAGTCCAGCATCTCCTGCAACTGCTCGACGGAGAACGCCTGATACTCCTCGCCCTGCTCCTGGCTCACCCCGAAGGTGGCCAGGACCCGCGGCTTCGCCGGGTCGGCGCGAGTCCACTCCGGGACGACGGCGGGACCGTTGTACGGGATGAGGCGCATCGGGACGCACGGCACGTCCGACTCCAGGCGCAGCGAGCCGAGCATCTGCTCGACGGTGAACTGCCCCGTCACCATCTCCTCGGAGAACGAGGCGCCGTACTTCTCCGCCCAGCTCCCCAGCCAGTCCGCCATCGCGTCCTCGCGGTCCTCCGGAGCCTGCTCGTCGCGCACCCGCACGAACTCGCGGCGGAACCGGGCGTCCACGTCGATCTCGATCTTGATGCGCGCGTGGGGTGCGCCCACCGCGGTCGCCGCGATCGAGCCGGCGGGCGTCAGCCAGTCCCAGACCACCAGGTCGGGCTGCCACCAGCGGCAGTACTCGACCAGGTCCTCGATCATCGACTCGTTCATGCCCTTGAGGATCTCGGTGAGGTACCGGGTCAGCCACCGCAGGCGGTCCCAGGTGAGCAGTTCCTCGTCGTTCTTGGCGAACTCGAAGAGGAGGTCGTCGCGCGGCCCGAGCTTCTCCAGGGTGTCGACGATCTCCTGGTGCTCCTCGGTGAACATCTCCGCGAGCTTCTGCAGGACGGGCACGTCGGAGCCGACCGGCACGGCCGTCAGGCCCGACCTGGTGATGACGTCGCTCAGCTCCGGCCCGCTCGCGACACGCACCTCGTGCCCGGCCGTCTGCAGGGCCCAGCCCAACGGCACGACCGGCTGGTAGTGGGTGCGCCAGGGCCATGTCACAAACAGGACGCGCATAGCGCTCAACTCCTCCGTAGACACCGGGACTTCGAAGACGCTCGCCGACCGCCCTTAAGCGGACCTTGATCCGGTCTTGGTCGTACGCCACGAAAGGCTGGGCCTAGATCGGCTTTAGCCGCGCGGCCCACACTCGCCGGACCGGTGCGTGTGGAGCGCCTACAGAGTGGGAGGACCGGATGGCAGGGAGCTTTCAGGCCGGTCGGCAGCGGACGCGCACCAGTTGCCGCAAGGGCAGTGCCCGCCCGTGAACGGAGCGCCGACCGGTGAACCGGTCCTCGTACTGGGTGCCACCGGCTACCTGGGGCAGCACATCTGTACCGCGTTCGCCGCGACGGGGGCCCGGGTGATCCGGGTCAGCAGGGGGCTGCGGGACGATGCCGCGACGGGGGCGGGCGATCCGGCCCGCGCCGTGGCGGGCGCCGCCGGGAACGACACCGTGCACCTCGACCTCGACGCCGTCGGCACGGCCGGACTCACCCGGCTGTGCACGGACTTCGGGGCGCGGGTCGTGGTGAACGCCGTGGGCGCGGTCTGGAGCGGCACCGAGCAGCGGATGACCGCGCTCAACGACCGCTTCGTCCAGCGGCTGACGGACGCCGTCGCCGCGCTGCCCGGCCGGCCCCGTCTCATCCAGCTCGGCAGCACCCACGAGTACGGGCCCGCCGGCCCCGACGACCTCATCGACGAGGAGTGGCCGCAGACGCCGACGACCGGTTACGGCCGCACCAAGCTGGCGGGGACGCGCACCGTCGTCCGCGCCGTCCAGGAGCGGAGAGTCGACGGGGTGGTGCTGCGGGTGTCCGTCTCCTGGGGCCCCGGCGCCCCCCTGGGCAGTCTGCCCGGGACGGTCGCCGCGCACCTGGCGGCGGGCCACGACGTACTGCGGCTGGCGCCCTTGCGCGCCCACCGTGACGTGGTGGACGTACGGGACGTCGCCGACGCCATCGTCGCGGCGGCCCGCGTGCCGCGGGCCGCGCTCGCCGAGGCGGGCGTCGTCATCAACATCGCCCGGGGCGAGACCGTCCCGGTGCGCGAGCTCGTCGACCTGATGATCACGTGCAGTGGCCGCTCGGTCCGCGTGGAGGAGGAGCGGTCCGCGCAGGCGAACCGCTCCGACGCCCTGTGGCAGCGCCTGGACACCTCACGGGCGCGGCGACTGCTCAGCTGGGCACCGCGCCGGACTCTGACGGACTCGGTGCGCGATCTGCTCGCGGCGGCGGGGGTGCCCGGCCCCGACGCGCCGCATGGTCTCAACTCCGGGACGGCCGAAGGCCGAGGGAAGGACAGCACATGAGTGAACGGGCCGCGCACATCCTCGATGAGGTCCGCAAGCACCACCACGACGTCCAGGACGACCGGGGGTTCGTCCCCGGCGTCACGGAGATCTGGCCGTCCGGAGCCGTGCTCGACGCGGAGGACCGGGCCGCCCTCGTCGAAGCCGCCCTGGACATGCGGATCGCGGCGGGCAAGTCGTCCCGCCGGTTCGAGTCGTCCTTCGCCCGCACGATGAAGCGGCGCAAGGCCCATCTGACCAACTCCGGGTCCTCGGCGAACCTCCTGGCGATCACCGCTCTCACGTCCCCGCAGCTCGGGGACCGCAGGCTCAGGCCCGGTGACGAGGTGATCACGGTGGCGGCGGGCTTCCCCACGACCGTGAACCCCATCCTGCAAAACGGCCTGGTGCCGGTCTTCGTCGACATCGACCTGCACACGTACAACACCACCGCCGAGCGCATCGAGAAGGCCATCGGCCCGAGGACCCGGGCGATCATCGTCGCGCACGCCCTCGGCAACCCCTTCGAGGTCGCGGAGGTCGCGCAACTCGCCGAGGAGCACGACCTGCTGCTCATCGAGGACACCTGTGACGCGGTCGGCACCACGTACAAGGGGCAGCTCGCCGGTACCTTCGGCGATCTCACCACCGTCAGCTTCTATCCGGCGCACCACCTCACCATGGGCGAGGGCGGCTGTGTGCTCACCTCGAACCTGGCGCTGGCCCGGATCGTGGAGTCCCTGCGCGACTGGGGCCGCGACTGCTGGTGCGAGCCCGGCGAGAGCGACACCTGCCGCAAGCGGTTCGGCTACCAGATGGGCACGCTGCCGGCCGGCTACGACCACAAGTACATCTTCTCCCACGTCGGCTACAACCTGAAGGCGACCGACCTCCAGGCGGCGCTCGGCCTGACCCAGCTGGCGAAGCTCGACGCGTTCTGCGCGGCGCGGCGGCGCAACTGGCGACGGCTGCGCGAGGGCCTGGCGGACGTGCCGTGGCTGCTGCTGCCGGAGGCCACCGCGGGCAGCGACCCGAGCTGGTTCGGCTTCGTCATCACCGTCGACCCGGAGGCGCCCTTCCACCGCTCGGAGCTGGTGCACTTCCTGGAGAGCCGCAAGATCGGCACCCGGCGGCTGTTCGCCGGCAACCTGACCCGCCATCCCGCCTATGCGGACCGGGAGTTCAGGGTGTCGGGCACCCTCACCAACAGCGACATCGTCACCGAGCACACCTTCTGGGTGGGCGTCTACCCCGGTCTCACCGACGAGATGACCGACTACATGGTCTCCTCCGTCACCGAGTTCGTGGGGAGTCACCGATGACCGCGGCCGGCGGCCTGGACGCCCGCCCGCTGCTCGGGCCCAGGGAGGACCGCACGCTGCCCGACCGCGTGGCCCGGTCCGCGGCCGCGCTGACCGGCGAGTCGGCGGAGGAGATACGCGGCTGGCTCCACCGGCGCCGCGAGGAGGTCCGGTTCTCGGTGGACCGTGTCGCCTTCGACGACCTCGACGGCTGGTCCTTCGCGCCGGGGACCGGCAACCTCGTGCACCGCAGCGGCCGCTTCTTCACCGTGGAGGGGCTGCGCGCCTGTGTGGGCGAGCCGCCCGGCCAGGCCGAGTGGCACCAGCCCGTCATCGTCCAGCAGGAGGTCGGCATCCTCGGCGTCCTCGCCCGGGAGTTCGACGGAGTCCTGCACTTCCTGATGCAGGCCAAGATGGAGCCCGGCAACCCCGAGCTGCTCCAGCTCTCACCCACCGTGCAGGCCACGTACAGCAACTACACCCAGGTCCACAAGGGCGCGGCCGTCCGCTACCTGGAGTACTTCACCGACCCGTCCCGGGGCCGCGTCCTGTCGGACGTGCTGCAGTCCGAGCACGGCTCCTGGTTCCACCGCAAACGCAACCGCAACATGGTCGTCGAAGCGGTGGGCCCGGTCCCCGAGCACGAGGACTTCCGCTGGCTGACGCTGGGCCAGATCCATGAGCTCCTCGGCCACGACCACACGGTGAACATGGACGCCCGGTCGGCACTCGCCGGTTTGTACGGACCCGACGCCCCGGAGGCCCTGCACTCCGACACCGACCTGCTGTCCTGGCTCGCCGCGCAGCGGTCCGTGACGCCGGTCCGCGGGCAGCGCGTCCCGCTGCTCGGCCTGCCGGGCTGGACACGCGGCACGCACACGGTGGAGCACGAACAGGGACGGTACTTCCGGGTCGTGGGCGTGTCGGTCCAGGCGGGCAACCGTGAGGTCGGACAGTGGACGCAGCCGCTGTTCGAACCGTGCGGCCAGGGCGTCGTCGCCTTCCTGACCCGCACCATCGAAGGCGTGCCGCATGTGCTGGTCCGCGCCCGGCCCGAGGGCGGCTTCCTGGACGCGGAGCTGGGCCCCACCGTCCAGTGCACGCCCGGCAACCACGCGCATCTGCCGGCCGCGCAGCGGCCGCCGTTCCTCGATCTGGTGACGGGCGCCGACCCGTCCCGCGTCCGCTACGCCGCGCTGCACTCGGAGGAGGGCGGCCGCTTCCTGGACGCGGTCAGCCGGTATCTGATCGTGGAGGCCGACGAGAGCGAGGCACCGCTTCACGAGCCGCCCGGCTTCCGCTGGGTCTCCCGCGACCAGCTCGCCGCGCTGGCCCGGTACAGCCACTACGTCAGCGTCCAGGCGCGCACGCTCCTGATGTGCATGAACACGCTGAAGGCCTAGCCGCGCCGCGCACCCGGCCGAGGGCGACAGCACACATGAGGGCCGGCTCCCCGCGAGGGAGCCGGCCCTGGTGTGTGCCGAAGGCGAACCGCCGTATCCGCTAGGGGACTTCGATCCGTACCGCCGTCCGCTCGACGTCCCCGACGAGCCGGGCCTGGCGCAGGCCGGCCGTCGCGTACTCGGCCGCGCCGGCCCCCGACCGCACGGCCTCGGCGAAGTACCGTACGGCGTTGGCGAACTGGTCGTCCGCGGGGAGTGTGAACTCCTCGCGATGGTTCTGCCGCTCCACGCGCACCACCGGCTGGAACCCCGGGGGCGGGGTGAACGCCCGGTCCAGCAGCAGCCGCCCGGTGGTGCCCGCGAACTCGCAGCTCGTCCGGTAGGAGTGCTCCATCCCGAAGGTGAGGTCGGCCGTGGCCCCGGCGGGCGTGCAGGCGAGGATCCGCCCGGACACCACCGCGCCGGTACGGGCCCGTACCCGCAGCACCGCGTGGAGCACCTCCACGTCGGAGCCGAGGTGGTACAGCGCGGCGTGGATCGGATAGATGCCCATGTCCAGCAGGGCACCGCCGCCGACGTCGGGCCGGTAGCGGATGTCGCCGTCGGGCCGCGGCGGGATCGTGAACACGCTCGTGAAGTCGCGCACGTCGCCGATGACGCCGTCGGCGAGCAGTTTCCGTACGTGGGCGTGCTGCCCGTGGTGCGGGAAGGCGACGTTCTCCAGGAGCACGAGCCCGAGGGAGTCGGCGAGCCGCAGCAGCCGTCCAGTGCTCTCCGCGTCCCCGGTCAGCGGCTTCTCGGCCAGGACGTGCTTGCCCGCGCGCAGCGCCTTGCCGACCCACTCGGCGTGCAGCATCGCGGGCAGCGGGACGTAGACGGCGTCGATGCCGGGGGACGCGAGGAGCGCGTCATACCCCGCGATGGGCTCGCAGTCGAACGCGGCGGCGAACCGGGCCGCCTTCGCCCCGTCGCGGCTGGCGACGGCGGCCACCTCGACGCCGGGCGTGGCCGCCATCGCCGGGAGGGTACGGCGCCACGCGATGTCCGCACAGCCCAGGACGCCGCACCGCAGCGGGCGCGGCGTCGCCGCCCCACCGGTCATGCCGTGGCACCGGCGACGAGCGGCTGCCACCAGGAGGCGTTCTCCCGGTACCAGGCCACCGTCTCGGCGAGTCCGGACTCGAAGTCCCGCCGGGGGCGGTAGCCGAGTTCGGTGCGGGCCTTGTCGTCGTGGATCGAGTAGCGCCAGTCGTGGCCCTTGCGGTCCTCCACATGGCGCACCCGGTCCCAGCCGGCGTCGCAGGCCTTCAGCAGCAGCCCGGTCAGTTCGAGGTTGGTCAGCTCGGTGCCGCCGCTGATGTTGTAGATCTCGCCGGGGCGGCCGAGGGTGCGCACGAGGTCCACGCCGCGGCAGTGGTCCTCGACGTGCAGCCAGTCGCGTACGTTCTTGCCGTCGCCGTACAGCGGGACGTCGCCGCCGGTGAGCAGGCGCGCGACGAACAGCGGGATGACCTTCTCAGGGAACTGCCGCGGTCCGTAGTTGTTGCAGCAGCGGGTGACCCGGACGTCCAGGCCGTGGGTGCGGTGGTAGGAGAGGGCGATGAGGTCGGAGGACGCCTTGGACGCCGCGTAGGGGGAGTTGGGGCCGAGGAGGTCCTTCTCGGTGAAGGAGCCCGTCGTGATGGACCCGTAGACCTCGTCGGTGGACACGTGCACGAAGCGGTCGACGCCGTGGCGCAGCGCCGCGTCGAGGAGCGTGTGGGTGCCGGTCACATTGGTCCGCACGAATTCGTCCGCGCCGGCGATGGAGCGGTCCACGTGCGACTCCGCGGCGAAGTGCACCACCTGGTCGGTCCCGGCCATCAGCCGGCCGACCAGCTCGGCGTCGCAGATGTCGCCCTGGACGAAGGTCAGCCGCGGGTGGGTGAGGTCGAGGTTGTCGGTGCGGCCCGCGTACGTGAGTTTGTCGAGGACCGTGACGTGGGAGATCTCGGCCGCCGCGTTGTCGGCGCCGGGTGCGAGCAGTGCGCGTACGTAGGCGGAGCCGATGAAGCCCGCGGCGCCGGTGACCAGGAGACGCATCAGGCCTCCAGGAAGTTGTCGAGCGATGGGTTCAGGCGGTACTCCCGGGCGCTCTCCATGACGTACTGGCCGTAGGGGGAACTGCCCATCTCGGCTCCGAGGTCGTAGCAGGCGTCGGGCGTGATGAAGCCCATGTACATCGCGATCTCCTCGATGCAGCCGATGCGGGTGCCCTGGTGGTGCTGGATGGTGCGGACGAACCGGCCGGCGTCCAGGAGGCTTTCGTGGGTGCCGGTGTCCAGCCAGGTGACGCCCCTGCCGAGCCACGCCAGGTCGGCGCGCCCCTCCGCCAGGTACGCCCGCAGCACGTCGGTGATCTCCAGCTCGCCGCGGGCCGAGGGCTTCAGGTCGCGGGCGATCTCCGTCACGTCCGGGTCGAAGAAGTACAGGCCGGGGATCGCGAGGTTGGAGCGGGGGTGCTCCGGCTTCTCCTCGATGGAGACCAGCCGGCCCTTGGCGTCGATCTCGGCGACGCCGAAGTGCTGCGGTTCGGCGACCTGGTGGCCGAAGAGGACGCACCCGCGCATCTCCCGGGCGCTTCTGCGCAGGACGGCGGGCAGGTTGGCGCCGTAGAAGAGGTTGTCGCCCAAGATGAGGGCGCAGTCCTCCCCCTTGATGTGGTCGGCGCCGACGCGGAAGGCGTCGGCGATGCCGCGCGGTTCGTCCTGGACCGCGTAGTCGATGCGCATGCCGAGTCCGCTGCCGTCCCCGAAGAGCCTTCGGAACAGCTCGACCTCCGCGCCGCGGGCGATGATCAGGATGTCGTCGATGCCCGTAAGCATGAGCACGGACAGCGGGTAGTAGACCATGGGCTTGTCGTAGACCGGGGCGAGCTGCTTCGAGCCCACGAGGGTCAGGGGCCGCAGTCGCGTCCCGTTCCCGCCCGCCAGGACGATGCCCTTCACCGGACTGAGGCCGTACGACTGGGGCGTGCGGCCGCTCGGCGCGCCGCTCGGAACATCGGGTGGACCACGTCTCCTCCATCTGCGCGAGATCTCGGCGCTCCGTCGACCGCCGAGCCAAAGCTGGTGTGGCTCTACTCCGCTGCCGCTCCGCCCCCGGCGCGCCCGGCGCGGTCCCGCAGGATGGAGTCGGCTATCTCACCACTGCGTACGGCGATGTTCGACAGCAGGGACGACGTCAGCCCGTGGGTGTGCTCGGTACCGCCCTGGAGGTAGATGCCGGCGGCGAGTTCGGGGGTGGTGACGAGTCGGTAGTCGCGCTCCACCCGGTGCCGTCCCTGCTCGTCGCGCAGGCAGTGGCGGTCGAGGTCGCCGAGCAGGCGGCTCGGGTCCATGGCCTCGTAGCCGGTGGCGAAGACGAGCGCGTCGACGTCGAGTTCCTGCGCGCCGCTGTCGAGCAGCGACTCCAGCGACACACGTGTCTCGTTCCCGACCCGCTTGACCTCGTCGACCCGGGAGAGGTTGAGGAAGTGCAGGCGCTTGGTGGCGCGCACGTCCTCCTCGTAGGCCCGCCGGTGCAGGTCCCTGATGACCTCGTCGTCGACCACGGAGTAGTTCGTGTTCTTGTGGTACTGCCAGAAGGCTTCCCGCGTCCGGCCCGTGCCGAAGTAGTAGTCGTCGACCGCGCTCGGATCGAACACCTGGTTGGCGAAGGGTGTGTCGTCCGCGACGGAGTATCCGTAGGACGGCAGGACGGCGAAGACCTGGGCGTGCGGAAGAGCGTCGTACAGAAACCGGGTGATCTCGGCCGCGCTCTGGCCCGCGCCGACCACCGCCACCCTTTTCAGGTCGTCGGGGTTCAGCTGCCGGAACTTCGTCAGGAACTCCGAGCTGTGCCAGACGCGTTCGTCGCGGGCCACTCCGTCCGGCATGCGCGGCACCAGGCCCGTCGAGACGGCGACGTTGCGCGCGTTGACCAGCCGGGTGCGGCCCGTGTCCGCGTCCTCCACCTGGACCTGCACGTACGGGGACGGTCCGCCGGTCGCCTCCCGCGGCACCCTGATGCCGACGACGTTCGAGTGGTAGGAGACGGGGTGGGCGAGCTTCGCTGCGGCCCACTCCAGGTACTGGTGGAATTCCTGCCGCGTCGGGAAGAACGTCTGGGTGTTGACGAAGTTCGCCAGCCGGCCGGCATCGTGCAGGTACGACACGAAGCTGAACCGTGACACCGGGTTGCGGAAGGTGGCCAGGTCCTTCAGGAAGGACACCTGCATCGTCGTCGACGGCAGCAGCATGTTGCGGTGCCAGCCGAACGACGGCTGCCGCTCGAAGAACGCCGCGTTGACGGGACGCGCCGAGACATTGACCCCGTGCTCCTCCAGAGCGATGGCGAGCGACAGGTTGGACGGACCGAAGCCGATGCCGACCACGTCATGGATCTCTTGTGCACTGGTGACCATAGAAGTTTTCTCCCGCTGGCGTCGCTGCGACAGGACTTCCGCATCTTCGATGGGTGAATTGCGGCAACCAAAGGACCCCGCCCGGAATTCTGTCGATTCGCGGCGAGATCGTTTCTGATGCGGTCTCAGATGCTCGCGGAATGCCGCGACCGGCGATCCGGAAGTCACGTATTCAGTGGCGCACAGGAGACCATCGAGCCACCAACGTAGATGCCTGCGGAAAGCGTGGGCAAGAGCCCCGGCCCGTTACGTCATCACCCCGGCTGTCCCGTCGACAGGACAGCAAAGCGAATACCGGTGAGCCTGGTCGTTGCGTCCAATGGGTGGATACTCTGCCCCGACTTGGATCCGCACTAAGACCACTGACATCGAGGGGTGTGATTTCCGGGTGTTCGTTCCCAGTCACTACCGTGAACCGGACGGTTCATGGATGGTCGACCTGATCCGTGATAATCCGTTGGCACTGGCCGCCATCAACGGCAGCGCCGAAGACGGCCCCTTCGCCACGCACCTTCCCGTGATTCCGGACCCCCGGACGAGCGGAGAATGGACCGACGGCCTGACGGGCGCCACCCTGCTCGGGCACATGAACAGGGCCAATCCCCATTGGCGGACACTGGAGACGGGAGACACCATTCTGCTGGCTTTCACCGGGCCGCACGCCTACGTCTCGCCGTCGGTGTACGAGGTGACGCCGGCCGCGCCGACGTGGAACTTCACCTCGGTGCATGTGCGCGGTGTGGTGCAGAAGATCGATTCCCTTGAGGAGACCCTCGACGTCGTACGGGCCACCGCGCTCGCATTCGAGGGAAGATTCGGGGCCGGCTGGGACCAGTCGGAATCGCTCGACTACTTCCGCAGAATCGTCCCCGGCGTCGGCGCGTTCCGGGTGACGGTGAGCCGGGCCGAGGGGATGTTCAAACTCAGCCAGGAACAGCCGGCCGCAGTCCGTGAACGGGTGCAGAAATCGTTCGGCGGCAGCGAGTGCACCCGGCATCGGGAGACCGCCGAGCTCATGGGCCGACTGCCGCGGACGGGGCCCTGACCCCTTCGCGCGAGAGGCCCCCGGCCACTCGAACGGCATGCCGCGGGGCCCGCACTCCGGAGGGAGGCGGACCCCGCGGCCCGTTACCGACTCAGCCGATCAGGCACTGCTGCTGGCCCGCTCCCGCACCGCTGC
The DNA here is from genome assembly GCF_021028635.1 of Streptomyces huasconensis. Taxonomy (NCBI): domain Bacteria; kingdom Bacillati; phylum Actinomycetota; class Actinomycetes; order Kitasatosporales; family Streptomycetaceae; genus Streptomyces; species Streptomyces huasconensis. The sequence continues at coordinate 6,367,151 of NZ_CP086119.1, read as the reverse complement.
CCGCCTGCTCCAACTGCTCCAACTGCTCCAGGTGCTCCAGGATCTGCTCGGCCGCGTTGTCGAGCGTGGCCATGACCCACTGGTCGAGCGCGACCCCGGACCGCTCCGCCGCCTTGTGCCACGACTGGAGCCGGCTGTCGGGCACGGCGAGCCGCCGGGTGGTCTCGGTCTGCGCCGCCTCCGGCTCCCCGCCGCCGCGGGCCACCCGCATGGCCCTGCGCAGTTGCTTGGTGCTCCACCCCTGCCGCTCGGCCCGGTCGAGCCACTGCTCCTGCTCCTCGGCGGGCAGGGAAGCCAGCTCGGCGTGGTGCTGGAAGCTCAGCGCGGAGCGACGCCGGTCGAGCGCGAACCGGCGGGACACCCATGCGTAGTTGCGCAGCGTCTGGTACTGGAGACCGGCGGCGCGCACTCCTCGCTCATACCGGTCGCGGTAGTGGTCCTTGCCGTACACGAGCCAGTCGCCGAGCCACCAGGACGACGAGTTGACGATGCCGGAGAGCTGACGCCCGGCCAGTTCCCAGTTCTCGAAGGTCAGACCGGCCGGTAGCTGCAATCCCACTTGTGTGGTCAACACCTGGCTGCGCCGGTGGTCCTCGCTGACGTTCCCCACTTGTCGCGGGATCGCGTCAACCCTTCTACGAAATAGTACAGACTTCGCTGTTTCGGATTTCGACATGCTTAATCCATCCCCGTTCCACTCGGCTGCATATTCCGCAGGTAAGCGGGTGCCGATGCGATACTCCGCACCAACGAGCCACATAGGACGCAACCACTCCGGCGGCTTGTCCGAGTAGATCTCAAGGGAAAGTCCAGGGCAAGCACACGGCTCTGCCCGGCCGTACTTATTGAAGTTCAAACGGCACAGACGCCTTCCGGCCGCCGTACCGGAATAGGAGGATCAGATTCCGGCACACCTGAGGCGCAGGAGGCGGTATTGACATACCGGGGCTGCCGGTGAACCGCACCATCAGCGCAGAAAATACCCTAAACCGTCGATTCGCCGCTTACCCCTCGGACCACCCCTGACGGGTGACCGGTCGGCGTGGGCGCGGTAAGCCGTGGGACACGCGCACGCACGGGGCCGGGGCACCCTCCATGCGCGCAAGAGACCGACAAGTAAGGGGTGACCTTGCGGATTGAAGCTGGCTAGAATTCCATCGACTTCGAGGCCGAGCGGCCAGGGTCAAGGGTGTTTCGCTGACGTCGACCTGAGAGAGCAGCGACGAGACACTTTGACTCAACGCGACGCTTTTCGGCCAAGTTACGTTCGTCAGTTGCGCCGCATCGGGATTCATGCTTCGTCCCTGCTGTCGTCGCGCTGATCGGAGTAGGGGGAATTGCGAATGACCAGGCCCGGCGCGACCGCGAGTGAGACATCGCCCGTCACCGACGACAGCACCACCTTGACCGCTTTCTCCGACGAAGTCTTCAGCAGCATCAGACGCGTCGACCAACGCAGATGGGCGCAGGCCTACTTGTCGGGTCTGCTCATCACACCCGGGCACAAGTCCGTACGTCGCCTGGCTCATTATGTTTCCACCTCCCCCACCGCCGCCCAGTCCCTGCGCCAGTTCGTCTCCACCAGTCCCTGGGGCTGGGATTCGGTCATGCGCAAGCTCACCCGCTGGGCCGAGAGGTACCGGCCCGCCTCGGCCTGGACGATCCATCGCGTCGTCATACCCAAGTCCGGCGAGCAGTCGGTCGGCGTGCACCGCTACTTCGACCCGCTCGCGAGCCGCACCCTCAACTGCCAGCTGGGCATCGGCGCGTTCCTCGCCATCGGCGCGGTCCAGGTGCCCGTCGACTGGCGGCTGCACCTGCCCGCGCCCTGGGCGGAGGACGGACAGCTGCGCCGACGCGCGCGCATCCCGGACACGGTGCGGTACCGGCCGGTGGGGGCGCAGATGCTCGACATCGTCGACACGCTGGCGAGCCGCACGGAGCGCCCGCGGGTCCCCATCGTGACCGACCTGAGCGACGCGCTGGACGCCGACTTCCTCCTGCGCGGACTCGACCGGCGGAACCGCGACTTCGTCGTCGCGCTCCCCCCGTATCTGAAGGTCCACCCGACCGGCGAAGGGGCCCTTCCCGGCAGGGGGCTCGTCGGCGCGGGTGACTGTGTGTCCGCCGCCCGTGCCGTCGACACCGTCACGGTCACCATGCCGGACACCCGGCAGCGGCCGGCGCAGGCCCGCTCCGCGCTGGTCCGGTTGCCCGGGGGCCGGGCGGCGGGGCCTCCACTCGGCCCGTTCCGGCTCGTCCGCGAGGTGGGGGCGGACGCTGCCGCGGGGCCGGTGTGGATCACGAACCTCACCGAAGCGCCCCTCGACGACGTCCTGTCGCTGGCCGCGCTGAGGGCGAGTGCGGCGGCCTCCATCGACACTTTGAAGCAGGACTTCGGCCTCGGTGACTTCGAGGGCCGCTCCTTTCCCGGCTGGTACCACCACATGACCCTCGTCTCCTCGGCGTACGCGTATCAGCACCTGGCGTCGGCCGCTTAGCGCCCGGCGTGGCCCTGCCGGAGCGGCCGGGCCACGCCGGGCGGCCGGGCCGCGGTGGGCCCTCATGAGAGTGCGGCCCTGGATGCCGCCGGGGGAAACGGATGTCCAGGGCCGCGGTACGGGTGGCGCCGTGGCGGCCGCGCCGGCCGGAGCCGTGTCCGCGCGGCCGGCCGGGCCTAGGAGGAGAAGTTGCGGTACTTGCGCACGGCCAGCGCGCGGCAGATCGCGATGATGAGGATCGAGTAGAGCAGCGAGGCCAGTACCGAGTGCTGCATCGGCCAGGCGTCGGACGTGCTCACCCCCGGGTTGCCGAACAGCTCCCGGCAGGCCTGCACCGTGGCGCTGAAGGGGTTCCAGTTGGCCACGTGCCGCATCCAGGGCGTCATCTGGCCCGGGTCCACGAAGGCGTTGGAGATGAACGACACCGGGAGGATCCACATCATGGGGGCGGAGGAGGCCGCCTCCGGGGTACGGACGGACAGGCCGGTCAGCGCGCCGACCCAGGTGAACGCGTACCCGAGCAGGAGCAGCAGGCCGAAGCCGGCCAGCGCCTTGAGCACGCCCTCGTGGAAGCGCCAGCCGACCAGCGCGCCCACGATCGCCAGGACCGCCACGGTGATCGACATCGCCACCACGTCGGAGAGGGTGCGGCCGGTGAGCACCGCGCCGCGGGCCATGGGCAGGGACCGGAACCGGTCGATGAGGCCCTTGCGCATGTCGTCGGCGATACCCGCGCCGGTCGCCACGGTGGCGAAGATGACCGTCTGGGCGAAGATGCCGGTGACCAGGAACTCGCGGTAGACACCGGTGTCCGTGGTGCCGCCGATGGTCATCGAGCCGGCGAACACGTACGAGAACATGACCACGAACATGAGCGGCTGGATCATCATGAAGATGATCATGCCCGGGGCCCGTGACATCCGGGTCAGGCCGCACTTGGCGATGACCAGCGAGTCGTGGACGGACAGGGCGATGCCGCTCCTGGTGCGCGGCACGGCGGACACCTGGGTGGGCACGGCGGTCTGGGCGGTGGGGGCGTGGGCGGTCACTTCGCACTCTCCTTCACGAGCTGGTCCTCGGAGCGGCCGTTCTCCTCGGCCTCGGCGGAGCGCCCGGTGAGCGAGATGAACACGTCATCCAGCGTCGGTCGGCGCAGCCCGATGTCGTCGATCGCGATACCCAGTTCGTCCAGGTCGCGGATGATGTCGGCGAGCAGCCGGGCGCCGCCGGTGACCGGTACGGTGAGCCGGCGCGTGTGGTCCTCGACCGCGACCTCACCGCTGCCGCGGTTCCTCAGCACCGCGCTCGCTCCGGCGATGTCGTCCCGCCGGTGGACGACCAGCGCGATCCGCTCGCCGCCGATCTGCGCCTTGAGCCGGTCGGAGGTGCCGCGGGCGATGACCCGGCCGTGGTCGATGACGCAGATGTCGTGCGCGAGGTGGTCGGCCTCCTCCAGGTACTGGGTGGTCAGCAGCAGGGTCGTGCCGCCCTTGACCAGCTCCTGGAGTACGTCCCACAGCGCCAGCCTGTTGGTGGGGTCCAGGCCCGTGGTGGGCTCGTCCATGACCATCACCGGCGGCTGGACGACGAGCGCGGCGGCGAGGTCGAGGCGTCGCCGCATGCCGCCGGAGTACGTCTGGGCGGCGCGGTCCGCGGCGTCGCCGAGGTTGAACCGCTCCAGCAGTTCGGCGGCGCGGGCCTTCGCGTCGCGTCGGGTCAACTGGTAGAGCTGGCCGACCATCTGGAGGTTCTCACGGCCGGTCAGGTAGTCGTCGACCGCGGCGAACTGTCCGGAGAGGCCGATGGAGCGGCGCACGTCGTCCGGGTTCTTGGTGACGTCGAAGCCGGCCACCGTCGCGTGCCCCGCGTCAGGTTTGAGCAGCGTGGTCAGCATGCGCACGACCGTGGTCTTGCCCGCGCCGTTGGGGCCGAGCAGGCCGAGCACGGTCCCCCTGGGGACGTCGAGGTCGACGCCGTCCACGGCCCGCACGTCACCGAAGTGCTTCACCAGGCCTTCGGCGTGGATGGCCTCTGGCATAAGAGATCTCCCCAGGTTCGAATGTGTTCGAGCATGCGCGGCCGTTCTCACAACAGGCAGACGGGGACGCCCAGTTGAGCAGGATCACGACAGTAGGAGACGCGATACATCGCGTCAAGTCGCGACCGCCGCTTTCGGTCAGCGCGCCGTCGGCGTCGTCGGCTTGAGGGAGGTGAAGGCCGCCAGGTCCCGCGTGATGGCCCGGACCACTTCCGGCTGCCGGTCCTGGAGGTAGAAGTGACCGCCCTCGAAGAAATCGGCCGTGAAGCGCGCCGTGGTGTGCTCGCGCCACCTGAGGACCCCGTCGCGCGGCACGTCCGTGTCGTGCTCTCCGCAGTAACTGCTGATGGGACAGGTGACCTTGCCGCCCGAGAGGTCCTGGTAGCTCTCCACCGCCTTCAAGTCCGCGCGCATCGGCGGGATGGCGGTGGCCAGGAACTCCTTGTCGGCCAGCAGGACGGGCGGTGTGCCCGCGAGCTCCGCCATGTGCGCGGTGATGCCGGCGTCGTCCATGCGGTGAACGCCCCGGTCCTGCCGGACGGACGGCGCTGCCCGCCCGGAGACGATCAGCCCGAGGGGACCGCGCCCCTGCCGCCGCTCCAGGCGCCGCGCGACCTCGTACGCCACGGCGGCTCCCATGCTGTGCCCGAACAGTGCCAACGGCCGGTCCCGCCAGGGCTCCAGGGCCTCGGCGGCCCGGTCCGCCAGCTCTCCGAGGTCGTCGATGGCGGGCTCGGCCAGGCGGTCCTGCCTGCCGGGGTACTGCGCGACCAGCACGTGACACGTGGCCGACAAGGCGCTCGACAGAGAGAAGTAGGCCGACGCGGAGCCACCGGCGTGCGGGAAGCAGACCAGGGTCAGACCGTCGCCCCGCGGCTCGTGGAACTGGCGCATCCAGTCGCTGGGCACGGTGTCGTGGCGGCGCGTGCTCTTCATCGCTATCGCTTCTTCCTGTCCTTCGTGCGCCGGTCCCGCCGGAAGAGGGCTCCGGGGCGTCCGGCGCGAGGGGGTTCGGGGGGGGACGGCGCGGTGGCATGACGGCGACGAGACATCCGGCGCGGGCACCGGGGAGGCGTCGGGGGGCGGTCAGCCGCGGTCGGGGGGTGCGGGCAGCCAGGGGGGGGCGGGGGTGCCATCACGCGGCGGACCGCGATCGTGCGGCGGGGGCCCGTGTCTCGTCCCGCGGGTCGCATCGAATTCACCGCGCATACGACGGATGGGCCGGGAATTCGCCCTGGGTAAAGGCGCGTTCGCAAACCGTACGGAATCCCGCGCCGCACCGGCGTCGGTATTTACGGTTCGGGATTCCGGCCGCACGCCGAATATACCTTCACGGGTGCTGACGAAGCACCCGGAAAGCACGTCGCAGGGACAACCGTCGCTTAAGCCGGCACGCCTGTCCCGTCAACGGGACAGGCGGACGGGACGACCACCGTCGGCAGGTGCGCGGGGCGCGCCCGGCCTCAGCCCCGCAGTTCCAGCGTGCAGCACTTGACGCTGCCGCCGGCCTTCAGCATTTCGGTCAGGTCGGCCCCGATGGGCGTGTAACCGCGCTCGCGCAGCTGCGCCGCGAGGCCGACGGCCTGCTCCGGCAGGACCACGTTGCGGCCGTCCGACAGGGCGTTCAGGCCGAAGACGGCGGCGTCGGCCTCGTCGGCCAGGATCGCGTCTGGGAAACGTTCCGCCAACACCGCCCTGCTCTCCGCGGAGAACGCCGCCGGGTAGTACATGACCTCCCCCTCCCCGAGCACGGCGAGCGCCGTGTCGAGGTGGTACCAGCGCGGGTCGACCAGCGTCAGGCTCACCACGGGCCGGCCGAAGAACTCGCGCATCTCGTCGTGTGCCCGCAGGTCGGAGCGGAAACCACTGCCGGCGAGGATCTCCCCGCCCACGTAGAGGAAGTCGCCCTCGCCCTCGTTGACGTACTCGGCCTGCCGGACCTCGGACCAGTCACCGCGGCCGAACCACTCCAGGTACGCGGCCGCCTCGTCGACGCGCTGCGCGTGCCGGAAGCGGGCGACGAGCACCTTGCCGTCCACGACGGTGGCGCCGTTCGCGGCGAACACCATGTCGGGCAGCCCCGGCACCGGATCGATGACCTGTACCTCGTGGCCCAGACCCACGAACGTGTCGTGCAGCCGCTTCCACTGCCCCAGACCGGTCTCCGCCGAGGTAGGTCTGCTCGGATCCATCCACGGGTTGATCGAATACGTGACGTCGAAATGCGTGGGGCGGCACATCAGATAACGCCGCGGTGACGCCGCACGGGCGCTGTTCGTGGACCGTTCCATATTTATGTGCGACACCTTGATCCCGTCCTGTCTGCGGAAATTCCTGGAACATTGAAGCAGCACGGATACGGGATCGGCGAGGCGTTACCGTGAATAAGCGAGGGCAGGGCAATCGCCCCGCCCGCTTCGAATTCCTGTTTTCCGCCCGTCGGCGGTTCTCAGTCCAGGACCGCCACCCCGTCCAGCTCGACCAGCGCTTGATCGTCCCACAGCCGTACGGCGCCCACCACCGCCATCGCGGGGTAGTCGCGGCCCGCCAACCGCCGCCAGATGCGGCCCAGTTCGGGCGCGTGCTGGCGGTAGTCGGCGACGTCCGTGGCGTAGACGGTGACGCGCGCGAGGTCGGCGGGGGTGCCTCCGGCGTGGCGCAGGGCGGTCAGGAGGTTGGTGAGCGCCCGCTCGAACTGTGCGGGCAGACCGGCTCCGACGACCTTGCCGTCGCCGTACAGGGCGGTCTGCCCGGCGAGGAAGACCAGGCGGGACCCGGTCGCGGTGACGGCGTGCGAGAAGCCGGTGGGCGGGGAGAGTTCGGCGGGGTTCACGCGGTGCAGGGTCATGCGGGCGGCTCCTTCTCGGAGGTCTGCGCGGAGTACAGCTCCTTGGCGATGATCGTGCGCTGGATCTCGCTCGCCCCTTCATAGATCCGGGGCGCCCGCACCTCACGGTAGAGGTGCTCCAGGAGATGACCGCGCTGGAGCGCGCGGGCGCCGTGCAGTTGGACCGCCGCGTCGACGACGTACTGCGCGGTCTCCGTGGCGAGCAGCTTCGCCATGGCGGCCCGCCGCGCGATGCCGGGACCCCGGGCCGCCTCCGCCCCCTCCGAGCCCTCCGCCGCCTCCGCGCCCGCTGTGGCCTGTTCGTCGTACGCCGCCGCTGCCGCGTAGACCATCAGGCGGGCCGCCTCCGTGCGCGTGGCCATCTCGGCGACCTGGTGCGCGACGGACTGGAGGTCCTTCAACTTGCCGCCGAACGCGTCCCGTTCGGCGGTGTGGGCGAGGCTCGCGTCCAGCGCGGCGGCGGCCATGCCGACCGCGAAGGCGCCGACGCTCGGGCGGAACCGGTTCAGGGTGGTCATCGCGACCCGGAACCCCCGGTCGGTCTCGCCCAGGACGTCGTCGCGGCCGACCCGTACGCCGTCGAAGGCCAGGGCGCCGATCGGGTGCGGGGAGAGCATGTCGAGGGCCGTGCCCGTCAGGCCCGCCCGGTCGGCGGGGACCAGGAAGGCGGTGACGCCGCGGGCCCCGGCGTCCGGGGACGTACGGGCGAAGACGGTGTAGAAGTCGGCTTCCGGGGCGTTGGAGATCCAGCGTTTCTCGCCCGTGAGGCGCCAGCCTTCGGAGCCGTCCGGCTCCGCCGCCAGGGTCAGGGCCGCGGCGTCGGAGCCCGCGCCCGGTTCGGAGAGCGCGAAGGCGGCGACCGCCCGCCCGGCGCGGGCCTCGGGCAGCCAGCGCGCGCGCTGCGCCGCGGAGCCGTAGGCGTGCACGGGGTGGGCGCCGAGGCCCTGGAGCGCGAGGGCGGTCTCGGCCTCCGTGCAGGCGTAGGCGAGGGACTCGCGCATCAGGCAGAGGCCGAGGGCGCCGGACGTCGCGCGCCCGGCCCCTCCCCGGTCACCGGGCTCCTCGAACAGGCGGTCCAGCAGGCCCAGTTCACCCAGCGCCTCGACCAGGGGCCGGTTCACATGGCCCGGCTCGCCCTTCTCCGCCAGGGGGCGCAGCCGCTCGGCGGCGAGGACGCGCAGCTCCGCGCACCAGGCACTTTGTCCTGGGTCGAGGGAGAATGTGGTCATCGCGAGCCCCTCCTTTATCGCGCACCGTTGACTGCCGTCACCAACACGATACGCTCGTGAGGCGAGCCCACCACAGCGCCCGACCGGCAGGCAAGGGGGCAGAGCCGCCATGGAACCCAACGGCAATCCGGGGCTGACACCGTCCGGCCACGTCGACACCTTCGCCCGGGACCATCTCCCCCCGCGTGAGCAGTGGCCCGCGCTCGTCCACGACCGCCCCGAGCTGCACTACCCCGCCCGCCTGAACTGCGGCACGGAGCTACTGGACCGGACGGCGGACCGGCTGGGCGCCGAGCGGCCGGCCTTCCACACCGCGTCCGGCGAGACCTGGACGTACGGCGGTCTGCGCGGCCACGTCGACCGCGTCGCGCACACGCTCACCTCCGAACTCGGCATACGCCCCGGCGAGCGCGTGCTGCTGCGCGGGCCCACCACGCCCTGGCTCGCGGCCTGTTGGCTGGCGGTGATGAAGGCGGGCGCGGTCGCGGTGACCGTCCTCGCCCAGCAGCGCGCGCCGGAGCTGGCCACCATGTGCGAGATCGCCGAGGTGCGGCACGCGCTGTGCGACGTCCGCGCGGTGGACGACCTCATCAAGGCCGGTGTGCCGGGCCTGCGCGTCACCACGTACGGCGGTGAGGGCCCCGACGACCTGCTGGCGCGCACCGCCCGGCAGCCCGAGCGGTACGAGGCGGTGGACACGGCGGCCGACGACGTGGCGCTGATCGCCTTCACGTCCGGCACGACGGGCCGCCCCAAGGGCTGCATGCACTTCCACCGCGATGTGCTCGCCATCGCCGACACCTTCGCGCGGCACGTCCTCAAGCCGGTCCCCGACGACGTGTTCGCGGGCAGTCCGCCGCTCGGCTTCACGTTCGGGCTCGGCGGCCTCGTCATCTTCCCGCTGCGCTTCGGCGCCTCGTCCGTGCTGCTCGAACAGGCGGCGCCCAAGCAGCTGCTGCCCGCGATCGGGCGGCACGGCGTCACCGTCCTGTTCACCGCGCCGACCGCGTACCGCACGATGCTGGACCAGCTCGACGGCCACGACATCTCCTCGCTGCGGCGCTGCGTCTCGGCGGGCGAGAACCTGCCCGCGGCGACCTGGCGGGCGTGGCACGAGCGCACCGGGCACCGCGTCATCAACGGCATCGGCGCCACCGAGCTGCTGCACATCTTCATCTCCGCCGCCGACGACGCGATCCGGCCGGGTACGACGGGGCTGCCCGTGCCGGGCTGGCAGGCGCGCGTGGTGGACGGTTCCGGCGCGCCGGTGCCGGACGGCGAGCCGGGGCTCCTCGCGGTGCGCGGGCCGGTCGGCTGCCGCTACCTCGCCGACGACCGCCAGCTCCAGTACGTGCGCCACGGCTGGAACATCACCGGCGACACATACGTCCGCGACGCCGACGGCTACTTCCGCTACGTCGCACGCGCCGACGACATGATCATCTCGGCCGGGTACAACATCGCGGGCCCCGAGGTGGAGGAGGCGCTGCTGCGCCACCCCGACGTCGCGGAGACGGCCGTCGTGGGGCGCCCCGACGAGCGGCGCGGGCAGGTGGTCGTGGCGTACGTGGTCCTGCGCGCGGGCGCGCCACGGGACGCGGAGCGGCTGCGCGCGTTCGTGAAGGCGGAGCTGGTCCCCTACAAGTGTCCGCGCGAGATCGTCTTCCTCGACGCGCTGCCGAGGACGGCGACGGGCAAGCTGCAGCGGTTCCGGCTGCGTACGCCGTCCGCCGCCGGCCCCTCGGCGGAGCCGGGCCCGTAAAGTGATCACGTGTCCGAGCAGCACACTCCACGGTCCCTGATCGTCACCTTCTACGGCGCCTACGGCCGGGCGGCGCCCGGCCCCGTGCCGGTCGCCGAGCTGGTGCGCCTCCTCGCGCCGGTCGGCGTCGACGCGCCGTCGGTGCGCTCGTCGGTGTCCCGGCTCAAGCGGCGCGGGCTCCTCGTACCGGCGCGTACGGCGTCGGGTGCGGCGGGGTACGCGCTGTCGCCGGAGGCCCGGCAGCTCCTGAAGGACGGCGACCGGCGCATCTACGGCCCGGCCGGCTCGCGGGAGGGTACGGGCTGGGTCCTCGCCGTGTTCTCCGTGCCCGAGACGGAGCGGCACAAGCGGCACGTGCTGCGGTCCCGTCTGGCGGGGCTCGGCTTCGGGACGGCGGCGCCGGGCGTGTGGATCGCCCCCGCGCACCTCTACGAGGAGACCCGGCACACCCTGGAGCGGCTCCAACTCGCGCCGTACGTCGACCTGTTCAGGGGCGAGCACCTCGGGTTCGCGGCGACGGCGGAGGCGGTGGGCCGCTGGTGGGACCTCACCTCGCTGGCCAAGCAGCACGAGGCGTTTTTGGACCGGCATGGGCCGGTGCTGCGCTCCTGGGAGGCGAGGGGGGAGACGGCCCCGCCGCCCGAGGAGGCGTACCGCGACTACCTCCTGGCCCTCGACTCATGGCGACGCCTCCCGTACGCCGACCCGGGCCTGCCCGCCGGGCTGCTGCCGACGGACTGGCCGGGCGCGCGGTCGGCCGCGGTGTTCGCCGGGCTCGACGGGTTGCTGCGGGAGGCGGGTGCGCGCTTCGTGTCGCCCGGGGCCGATTCTGAGTGTTCGTCAACTCCGTAGCGACAAGCGTGGTTTCGGTGCGTCCGTGCGGCCGGTCTGGGGGCGGCGGCTGCCCGCGCGGTACGGGAGCGGCCAGACGACGCCCGGGCCCGCGTACCCCTGTTCGGCCGCCGCGTGCAGGGTCCAGTGGGGGTCGTAGAGGTGGGGGCGGGCCAGGGCGCAGAGGTCGGCGCGGCCCGCGAGGAGCAGGGAGTTGACGTCGTCCCAGGAGGAGATGGCGCCGACCGTGATGACGGGGATGCCGGTGCGGTTGCGGATGAGGTCGGCGTACGGCGTCTGGTAGGAGCGGCCGTACGCGGGGCGTTCGTCCGCGACCACCTGGCCGGTGGAGACGTCGATCGCGTCGGCGCCGTGGGCCGCGAAGGCGCGGGCGATCTCCACGGCGTCCTCGGCCGTGGTGCCGCCGTCGGCCCAGTCGGTGGCCGAGATGCGGACGGTCATGGGTTTGCCGTCGGGCCATACCTCCCGTACGGCGTCGAAGACCTCCAGGGGGAAGCGGAGCCGGGCGGTGAGGGTGCCGCCGTACGCGTCCGTGCGGTGGTTGGTCAGCGGGGAGAGGAAGCCGGAGAGCAAGTAGCCGTGGGCGCAGTGGAGTTCGAGGAGGTCGAAGCCCGCGCGGTCGGCGCGGCGGGCCGCCGCGACGAACTGTTCGCGGATCTCGGTGAGTCCGGCGCGGGAGAGTTCCCGCGGGGTCTGACTGTGCGGTGTGTACGGGAGCGGGGAGGCGGCGGAGAGCGGCCAGTTGCCGCCCGGCAGGGGGTCGTCGATGCCTTCCCACATCGGTTTCGTGGAGCCCTTGCGGCCCGAGTGGCCGAGCTGGACGCCGATCGCCGTGCCCGGAGCCTGGGCGTGTGCGAAGTCGGTGATCCGGCGCCAGGCGTCGGCCTGTTCGGCGGTGTAGAGGCCGGCGCAGCCGGGGGTGATGCGGCCGGGTGCGCTGACGCAGACCATCTCGGTCATGACCAGGCCCGCGCCGCCCAGGGCGCGTGCGCCGAGGTGGACGAGGTGGAAGTCGCCGGGGACGCCGTCGAGAGCGGAGTACATGTCCATCGGGGAGACCACGACGCGGTTGCGCAGGGTGAGGTCGCGGAGGGTGAAGGGCGTGAACATGGGGGGCGTGCCGTCGGGGCAGCCGAACTCGCGCTCCACGGAGCGGGTGAACTCGGCGTCGCGCAGGCGGAGGTTGTCGTGGGTGACGCGGCGGCTGCGGGTCAGGAGGTTGAACGCGAACTGGCGGGGCGGCTGGTCGAGGTGGTCGGGCAGGCGCTCGAACCACTCCAGGCTGGCGCGGGCGGCGCGCTGGGTGGACTCGACGACGGGGCGGCGTTCGGCCTCGTACGCCTGGAGGGCGCTCGGGATGTCGGGCTGTTCCTGGAGGCAGGCGGCGAGCGCCAGGGCGTCCTCGACGGCGAGCTTGGTGCCGGAGCCGATGGAGAAGTGGGCGGTGTGGGCGGCGTCGCCGAGCAGGACCGTGTTGCCGTGCGACCAGCGGGAGTTGACGACGGTGCGGAAGGTGGTCCAGGCGGAGTTGTTGCCGCGCAGGGGGCGGCCGCCGAGCGCCTCGCTGAAGATCTTGGCGCAGCGGTCGGTGGACTCGCGTTCGCCGAGGCCGTCGAAGCCGGCCGCTTTCCAGACCTCCTCGCGCATCTCGACGATGACGGTGGACGCACCAGAACCGGAGGCGGAGAAGGGGTAGCCGTGCAGCTGCATCACGCCGTGCTCGGTCTCGGCGATCTCGAAGCGGAAGGCGTCGAAGGCGAAGTCGGCGGCGAGCCAGATGTAGCGGCAGCGGTGGGTGGTGATGGCCGGCTGGAACGCTTCGGCGTGCGCCTCGCGGGTGAGGCTGTGCACGCCGTCGGCCGCGACGACGAGGTCGTACGCCGTGGCGAGTTCGGCGGCGGGCGGTGCCTCGGTACGGAAGCGCAGCTCGACGCCGAGGTCGCGGCAGCGGGCGTGCAGGATCTCCAGGAGCCGCCGCCGCCCGAGCGCCGCGAAGCCGTGGCCGCCGGAGGTGTGCCGCCGGGCGCGGTGCACGATGTCGATGTCGTCCCAGCGTACGAACTCGGCCTGAAGGGCGGTATAGACGGCGGGGTCGGCGTGCTCGATGCCGCCGAGCGTCTCATCGGAGAGGACGACCCCGAAGCCGAAGGTGTCCTGCGGGGCGTTGCGCTCCCAGACGGTGACCTCGCGGGCCGGGTCGAGCCGCTTCAGCAGGGCGGCGGCGTAGAGCCCCCCGGGGCCGCCACCGATGACGGCGATGCGGTGGGGGCGGGCTTCCGCGCCCCCGGCCTCGGCGGGAGCAGGGACCGCTTGCGCCGAGGCCGGGGGCGTGGCCTCGGCGCCCACGTCCCGCGCGAACCGTCTGGCCGCCGCAGCGCCTTCGGTCACGGGGAGACCCCCGTCGCGGGCGGGGACAACGGCCCCGCGACCGTGCCCGGACCGCCCCGCCTGCACCGAAGGCACGTCAGCCCCGCCCCCCACCCTTCGCGCGGGCTCCGCACGCCCCGGCAGGCCGCCGGTGGGGCCGGGGGCACGGTGGGCTGACGCCGTGGAGACGGGCTCCGCCACGGCCCCGGCGCCTGTTCCTGCCGACGAGACGGCGACCGCAGGCCACCGCGCCGCACGAGCACCGTCCGCCGCAGGCCAGGACTCGGACGGCTGAGCACGACAGGCCGAGACCGTGGAGACGGGCTCCGCCACGACCCCGGCGTCCGTTCCTGCCGACGAGACGGCGACCGCGGGCCACCGCGCCGCACCAGCGCCGTCCGCCACAGGAGCAGGCCAGGGCTCCGACGGCAGGGCGGCGAGGTGAGCTGACGCCGTGGAGAGAGGCTCCGTCACGGCCTCGGCGTCCCCTTCTGCCGACGAGGCGGCGACAGCGGCCGCGGGCCGCCGCGCCGCACGAGCACCGGCCGCCGCCGCAGAGGCAGGCCGAGACTCCGACGACCTGGCACGGCGCCCCCGCTCCCCCGCCGTCACCGGCCCCGCCACTTCGGCGGGCGCTTCTCCGTGAAGGAGGCGTGGAACTCGGCGTAGTCCTCGCCGTTCATCAGGAGCGCCTGGGTCGCCGCGTCCAGCTCCACGGACGCGGCCAGGGGCATGTCCAGCTCGGCGGTGAGCAGTGCCTTCGTCTGGGCGTGGGCGAGGGCCGGGCCGTCGGCGAGGCGGCGGGCCAGGGTTCGGGCGGCCTCCGGGGCCCCGCCTTCGTCGGTCAGCTCGCTGATCAGGCCGATCCGCTCGGCCTCGGGGGCGCGGACCGCGTCGCCGAGCATCAGCAACCGCGTGGCGTGGCCGAGGCCGACGACACGGGGCAGGAGGTAGGCGGCCCCCATGTCGCCGCCGGAGAGGCCGACGCGGGTGAAGAGGAAGGAGAAGCGGGCGCTCGAGTCCGCGACGCGGAAGTCCGCGGCGAGGGCGAGCACCGCGCCGGCGCCCGCGGCGACCCCGTGCACGGCGGCGATCACCGGGAAGGGGCACTCCCTGATGGCCCGCACGACCTGGCCCGTCATGCGGTTGAAGTCGAGGAGCTGGGCGGTGTCCATGGCGAGGGTCGCGCCGATGATCTCGTCCACGTCGCCGCCCGAGCAGAAGCCGCGCCCCTCGCCGCCGAGCACGAGGGCCCGCACGGATCTGTCCCGAGACAGCTCGGCGAGGAGGTCGCGCAGGTCGGCGTAGGCGCCGAAGGTGAGGGCGTTGAGTTTGTCGGGGCGGGCGAGGGTGACCGTGGCGACTCCGTCGTCGACGGTGAGGCGCAGATGCCGCCACTCGGGGGTGGGGGAAGCGGAGCCGGTGAAGGGACTCATCAGGTGCGGCCTCCTCGGCCTGCGGGCTGAGTTCGCGGGGTGCGCTGAGTTCGCTCCACCGAAGTTATCACTGATGTGTGACTGTCGTCATGAGTACGCGATAGGGGCGGGTCCGGTCTCCTGGAGCGGGCAGGGTCGTACGTCCCCCGCATGCCCGACCGTCGCCTCTGTCGACATAGCGCTTAGGATTCGTACGGTTGAAAGCAGGACCGCCTGCTGCCCTGAACGGACCCGCCTTGCACGAGCCCCCCTCCCCCGCCTCCTGGCGCATCGCGCTGCCGCACACCTCGGCGGCCGTGCCCGTCGCGCGCGCCCTGGTCCGTACCGCGCTCACCGACATCGAGGCGTCCCCCGACACGGACACCGCCGAACTGCTCACCGCGGAGCTGGTCGCCAACGCCGTCGAGCACACCGTGGGGCAGGAACCCATAGAGCTGGTGATCGAGCTGCTGCCGACCGGCTGCCAGGTCGAGGTGCACGACTCCAGCCCGCTGCCGCCCGGCGACCTCACCGCCCCCGAGCCGCCCGGCGAACCGGACCCCTGGCAGGAGCACGGCCGCGGCCTGCTCCTGATCCGCACCCTCAGCTCGTCCTGCGGTCACCGCCCCACCGCGTCCGGCAAGGCGGTGTGGTTCACACTCCCGACGCGACCCCAAGGGGGCCGTCCCCAGGGGAGCCGCCCCTAGGGGAACCGAACCGTCCCCAGGGCAGCCGTCCCTACATTCCCGGCACCGGGTCCCGCGTCACCGGGCAGCTCATGCACCGCGGCCCGCCCCGGCCGCGCCCCAGCTCGCTGCCGAGGATCTCGATGACCTCGATGCCCTGCTTGCGCAAGTACGTGTTGGTCGTCGCGTTCCGCTCGTACGCCACCACGACGCCCGGCTCGACCGCGAGGACGTTGCAGCCGTCGTCCCACTGCTCCCGCTCGGCCGCGTGCACGTCCTGGGTGGCGGTGAGCACCCGGATGGCGTCCAGTCCGAGGGCGGCGGCGATCGCGCGGTGCATGTTCTCCGGCGGGTGGTCGGTGACCTTCAACTCCCGGTCGCCGACGCCCGGTTCGATGGTGTAGGAGCGGAGCATGCCGAGGCCCGCGTACTGCGTGAAGGTGTCGCCGTCGACCATCGTCATGACCGTGTCGAGATGCATGAACGCGCGCCGCTTCGGCATGTCGAGCGCCACGATGGTCTGCGCGGAGCCCGCCGCGAAGAGCTTGTGCGCGAGCATCTCGACGGCCTGCGGCGTGGTGCGCTCGCTCATGCCGATGAGCACCGCGCCCTTGCCGATGACCAGGACGTCACCGCCCTCGATGGTCGAGGGGTAGTCCGCCTGGCCCTGCGACCAGACGTTGAAGTGCTCGCCGCGGAAGAGCGGGTGGTACCGGTAGATGGCCTCGAAGTGCACGGTCTCGCGCTGCCGGGCGGGCCAGCGCATCGCGTTGATGGAGACGCCGTCGTAGATCCACGCCGATGTGTCGCGGGTGAAGAGGTGGTTGGGGAGCGGGCGGAGCAGGAAGTCGTCGAGGTCCATGCAGTGGAAGCGCACGGAGGTCGGCTCGGGGTGGGCCTCCAGGAACTCCCGCTTGGTCATGCCGCCCACCAGCGCCTCGGTCAGCTCCACCGACGGCATCGTCTCGAAGGCGACCCGCAGGTGGTCGGTGGCGAGGGGGCCGTACTCCTTCTCGTCGAAGACGCGGTCCAGGACGAGCAGGCGCGCCTCCGGTACATCCAGCGTCTCTTTCAGCAGATCGCCGAAGAGGTGCACCGCCACGCCCCGGTCGCGCAGCACGTCCGCGAAGCCGTCGTGCTCCTGGCGGGCCCTGCGCACCCACAGGACGTCGTCGAAGAGCAGGGCGTCCTTGTTGCTCGGAGTCAGCCGCTTGAGCTCCAGATCGGGGCGGTGCAGTATGACGCGGCGCAGCCGCCCGGCCTCGGAGTCGACATGGAATCCCATGGGTCCATCTTTCCCCGGCCGGGCGGCCCGCGCGCGGTCAACACGGCAACGTCATCTGATGCCGCCTCAGTCTCCCGGCGTCCGGCGGCTCAGAGCCGCGGGTCCACCGGCTCCGACTCCAGGGCGAGAACCGCGAACACCGCCTCATGCACGCGCCACAGCGGCTCGCCGCCCGCCAGCCGGTCCAGCGCCTCCAGGCCGAGCGCGTACTCGCGCAGGGCGAGCGAGCGCTTGTGGCCGAGGGTGCGGCCGCGCAGCTTCTCCAGGTTCTCCGGCCGCGTGTACTCCGGGCCGTAGATGATCCGCAGGTACTCGCGGCCCCGGCACTTCACGCCGGGCTGCACCAGCCGGCCCTGTCCGTTCGTGGCCAGGGCCTCGACCGGCTTGACGACCATGCCCTCGCCGCCGCGTCCGGTCATCTCCAGCCACCAGTCGACGCCCGCCCGCACCGACGCCTCGTCGCCGGTGTCGACGTAGAGGCGGCGGGTGGTCTGGAGGAGGTCGGAGCCCTGGCCGCCGTCGTGCTCCACCATGCGGTCGATCAGGGCCAGTTGCCGGTCGTGCGGGAGCCCGGCGAGGCTGCGGCCCTGGGCGGCCAGGATCTGGAACGGCGCGAGGCGCACGCCCTCCAGGCCGTCGGTCGGCCAGCAGTAGCGGCGGTACGCGTCGGTGAAGGCGGCGGCGTCCGCGGCCCGTTCCCGCTGCCGCGCGAGCAGCGCGCCCGCGTCGACACCGCGTGCCGTCGCGGCCTCCAGGGCGGCGAGCGCGCCGGGGAAGGCGGCCCCGGCGGCGGCGCCCACGGCCGCGTACTGCGTGCGGAGCAGGCCGGACGCCTTCAGCGACCACGGCATCAGCTCGGCGTCGAGCAGCAGCCAGTCCGTCTCCAGCTCCTGCCACAGGCCCGCCTCGGTGACGGCGGCGCGCACCCGGCCGAGCAGCTCCTCCGTGACGGACGGGTCGGCGAAGAACGGGCGGCCCGTGCGGGTGTAGAGGGAGCCGGTCGGACCGTCCACACCGAAGCGCTCCCGGGCCACGTCCGCGTCGCGGCAGACCAGGGCGACCGCGCGCGAGCCCATGTGCTTCTCCTCGCACACGACACGGCCGACACCGTCCTGCGCGTACGAGGCGAAGGCCTCGGCCGGGTGTTCCAGGTAGCCCTCCCGCCGTGACGTGGCGGTGGGCGCCATCGTCGGCGGCAGGTACGGCAGCAGGCGCGGGTCGGTCGCGAAGCGGCTCATGACTTCGAGGGCCGCCGCCGCGTTCTCCTCGCGCACGGCGACGCGGCCGGCGTGCCGGGTCTCCACGACGCGGCGGCCGTGCACGTCGGTCAGGTCGAGGGGGCGTCCGTCGTGGCCGCCGGGTGCCTCGCTGCGCAGCGGCTTGGCGGGCTCGTACCAGACCCGCTCCGCGGGGACGTCGACCAGCTCGCGCTCCGGCCAGCGCAGCGCGGTCAGCCTGCCGCCGAAGACGGCGCCGGTGTCCAGGCAGATGGTGTTGTTCAGCCAGGTCGCGGTGGGTACCGGAGTGTGGCCGTAGACGACGGCGGCCTTGCCGCGGTACTCCTCCGCCCACGGGTAGCGCACCGGCAGCCCGAACTCGTCGGTCTCGCCGGTGGTGTCGCCGTACAGCGCGTGCGAGCGCACCCGCCCCGACGTGCGCCCGTGGTATTTCTCGGGCAGACCGGCGTGGCAGACGACGAGCTTGCCGCCGTCGAGGACGTAGTGGGACACGAGCCCGTCCACGAACTCCCGCACCTGTGCCCGGAACTCCTCGCTCTCCGCCGCCAGCTGCTCGACGGTCTCGGCCAGGCCATGGGTGTGCTGGACGCTGCGGCCCTTGAGGTGGCGGCCGAGCTTGTTCTCGTGGTTGCCGGGCACGCAGAGGGCCGTTCCGGAGCCGACCATGGACATCACGCGGCGCAGCACGCCGGGGGTGTCGGGGCCGCGGTCGACGAGGTCGCCGACGAAGACGGCGGTACGCCCTTCGGGGTGCGTGCCGTCGACGTAACCGAGCTTGGTGAGCAGGGTCTCCAGCTCGGAGGCGCAACCGTGGACGTCGCCGATGATGTCGAAGGGGCCGGTGAGGTGGGAGAGGTCGTTGTAGCGCTTCTCGGTGACGAGGCGGGCGCCGTCGATCTCCTCGACGCCGCGCAGGACGTGCACCTTGCGGAAGCCCTCGCGCTCCAAGTGCCGCAGCGAGCGGCGCAGTTCGCGCTGGTGGCGCTGGATGACGCGGCGCGGCAGACCGGCCCGGTCCGCGCGCGTGGCGTTGCGCGCGGCGCAGACGTCCTCGGGCACGTCGAGCACGATGGCGATGGGCAGCACGTCGTACTGTCTGGCCAGTTCGATCAGCCGCTTGCGGCTGTCGCTCTGCACGTTGGTGGCGTCGACGACGGTGCGGCGGCCGGCGGCCAGCCGCTTGCCCGCGATGTAGTACAGGACGTCGAAGGCGTCGCCGCTGGCGCTCTGGTCGTTCTCGTCGTCGGCGACGAGCCCCCGGCAGAAGTCGCTGCCGATGACCTCGGTGGGCTTGAAGTGGCGCCGGGCGAAGGTGGACTTGCCGGAGCCGGTGGCGCCGACCAGGACGACGAGGGAGAGGTCGGTGACGGGGAGCACACGGCCCGTGACGTCGGCAGTAGGGGTGCCGGCGCCATTGTTCTTTTCGTTGCTGCTGCTGGTCATGCTGCTCGCACCTCCTTCGCGGTCCTGTCCGCCATCGGGCTCTTCTCCGTCCGGTGGAACACCGCCATCTGGGTCGGCGGTCCCACCTCGGGGTCCTCGTCCCCCACCGGCGCGAACTCCACGTCGTACGCGTGCCGTTCGGCCACCCGGCGGGCCCACGCGCGGAACTCCTCGCGGGTCCACTCGAAGCGGTGGTCGCCGTGGCGCGCGTGGCCGGCCGGGAGGGTCTCCCAGCGGACGTTGTACTCGACGTTCGGCGTCGTCACCAGGACGGTGCGGGGCCGCGCCGAGCCGAACACCGCGTACTCCAGGGCGGGCAGCCGCTCCATGTCGAGGTGCTCG
The DNA here is from genome assembly GCF_021028635.1 of Streptomyces huasconensis. Lineage (NCBI taxonomy): Bacteria > Bacillati > Actinomycetota > Actinomycetes > Kitasatosporales > Streptomycetaceae > Streptomyces > Streptomyces huasconensis. The sequence goes on along the minus strand of NZ_CP086119.1, from coordinate 6,347,145 downwards.
ATCACCTCGCTGAGCACCGCCGCGTCGTACCCCTTGAGCCGCTTGTCGGTGTACGCCAGCGAGCCCTGGAGGAGGGTGACGCGCTCCGCCCTGCGGTCGCCCATGCGGTCGAGCTTGAGCCGCCGCGAGGCGACGGTCAGCGCGCGCATGGAGACGTCGACCCCGACGATCTCGGTGAACCGCGCGTCCTTCAGCAGCGCCTGCACCAACTGGCCCTGGCCGCAGCCCAGGTCGAGCACGCGCGCGGCGCCCGCCGCGGTCAGTGCCGCGAGGATCGCCTCGCGGCGCCGCACGGCGAGCGGCACCGGCTTCTCCGACCCCTCTTCGACGTCGGGATCAGCGCTCTCCTCGTCGACGGCGTTGTCGATCTCGGTGACGTCCGTGTCGTCCGCGTCGGCGAGCCGCGCCAGTTCGAGCCGCTCCTGCGCCTCGCGGGTCAGGGACCGGCGCCGCGACAGATAGCGGCTGGTGATGAGCTGCTGCTCCGGGTGGCCCGCTAGCCAGCCCTCACCGGCGCGCAGCAGCTTGTCGACCTCGTCCGCCGAGACCCAGTAGTGCTTGGCGTCGTCGAGGACGGGCAGCAGGACGTACAGGTGGCGCAGTGCCTCGCCCAGGGTCAGCCGCCCCTCGGGCGCGTCGAGCACGGCGCGCACGTACCGCGAGTCGCCCCACTCCGGGAACCGCTCGTCCAGCGGGACCGGCGTCGCCGTCACCGTCCAGCCGAGCGGCGTGAAGAGCGCCCGCACCAGCTCGGCGCCGCCGCGCGCGGGCAGCGCGGGCACCTCGACGCGCAGCGGCAGCGGCTGCGCGGCCCGCTCGGGGCGCGCGGCGCACTGCCCGCGCATCGCGCTGGAGAACACCGCCCCGATCGCGACGGCGAGCAGCGACGACGCGGCGTAGGGCCGGTCGTTGACGTACTGCGCGAGTGCCGCGTCCGGCGCGCCGCCCCGCCCCTTGCCCTTGCCGCGCCGCACGAGCGCGACGGGGTCGACCTCCAGGAGCAGCGCGGCCGTGCAGCGCTCCGCGGTGGCCTCGGGGTAGAGGACGTGCGCGGTGCCGTAGGAGGTGGAGAACGCCTGCGCCTTGCCGGGATGCTTGTGCAGCAGGAACCCGAGGTCGGTCGCGGGGCGGTCAGGGGTGCCGGTGGTGCTGATCGTCAGGAACACGGTGGATGGCCTCGAAACGGGATGAGGGCTGTGGATGCGCGCTCCGGGGCTGTGATCGCGGCCCTCTGTACGGGCTCGCCGCGGTGCGTGCGCCGCGCCGCGGCAACCCCCGCGCAACGGCGCCCGCCCCCGGTACGCCCCCTCAACGTACAGCGCGTGCCGCCCGCGCACCCGGGAATTTTCCCTCGTCAGCCAGGTACGGGAGCGGCGTCCTCGGCGGACCCTCCGGGGGGCCGCCCGGCGTGCGGGGCGATGTTTCGTGCGTGATGATCTGGACACTGGAGGCCTCAGCACCACGTACCGCATCCGTACCGCGAAGGAGTCCCCCGTGCGCGCCCTGGCACTCGTCTGCACCCTCTCCCCCTCCCCCGCGCCTTCGAGCAGTGAGCTGCTGGCGGGGCAGGTGCTGACCGAGATGGAGAAGCTGGGCGTGAGCGTGGAGTCCGTACGGATCGCCGACCACGACGTGCGCTCGGGCGTCTCGACGGATCTGGGCGAGGGCGACGCCTGGCCCGCGCTGCGCGAGAAGATGCTCGCGGCCGACATCCTGCTGATCGCCACCCCGATCTGGCTCGGCCACCCGTCGAGCGTCTGCCAGCGCGTCCTCGAACGGCTGAACGCCGAGACGGAGACCGACGACGAGGGGCGCCCGCTGATCCACGGCAAGGTGGCGGCCGTGGCGGTCGTGGGCAACGAGGACGGCGCGCACAAGGTGAGCGCCGACGTCTTCCAGGGGCTCAACGACATCGGCTTCAGCCTCGCGCCGGGGGCCGTCACCTACTGGGTGGGCGAGGCGCAGCAGGGCACCGACTACCAGGACCTGGACGAGACACCGGACGCCGTCGCCGACACGACCCGGGCGCTCGCGGCGAACACCGTGCACTTGGCGCGGCTGCTGCGCGACGCGCCCTTCCCTCCGCCGGCCTCGTGACGGCGAGCCGCCGCTTACGTCCACGCACGTCCGCTCACGTCCACTCACGTCCGCTCACGTCGGTAAACGTCCGCGTTGATCCGTCGCTCATCGTTTGTTGATCGGTTCCGATCACCCTGTGCCCGTCGATATTCGGGGGAAGACAGGGAAAGACCAGTGTCGGATACACGCATATCGGTGGCCGTACACGCCACCGACCCCCTCAGCCGCGCCGGAGTGATCAGCCATCTCCGCCACCAGCCCAGCGTCGAGCTGGTGGACCGTGCCGAGGACCCATCGCAGACACCTCAGGCCGCGCCCGGCACGGCGCCCGCGCCGGAGCGCGTCGCCGTCATGCTCGTGGACCGGCTCGACGACCTAGCGGGCACCGAACTGCGCCGGCTCGCGCGCTCCGCCGAGCAGCGCGTCGTCCTCATCGCCGGCGAGTTGCGCGAACCGGAGCTGCTCACGGTCGTCGAGTGCGGCGTACGCGCCATCCTCTGGCGGCACCAGGCGACCCCGCAGAAGCTGCTGCGCGCCGTGCACAGCGCGGCGCGCGGCGAAGGGGAGCTGCCGCCCGACCTCATCAACCGGCTCATGACCCAGCTGGGGCGGCTGCGGCTCTCGGCGCTCGACGGGCCGCCGTCCGCCGCCGGGGCCCTGGTGCCGACGCTGGGCATGGCGCCCCGCGAGGTCGACGTGGTCCGGCTGATCGCCGAGGGCCTCGACACCAAGCAGATCTCGGAGAAGCTCGCCTACTCCGAACGCACCGTCAAGAACGTCCTGCACGCGCTGATGACGCGCCTGCAGCTCCAGAACCGCGCGCATGCCGTCGCGTACGCGCTGCGGGAGGGATACATCTGATGCCGCCGATCCACCGCCTCCGCCCGGCCGGGCCGGGGGTCTCCACGTGATCCACGAAGTGGACGAAGCGCTGCGTCGGTTGCTGCGGGCCGCGCTCCCCGAAGGGTCGGGCGAGGTCGTCTTCGAGGCGCCCAACCGCGACTGGGCGGCGCGCCGCAACGCGCCGACGCTCAACTCGTACCTGTACGACATCCGCGAGGACGTGGCCCGGCGCGAGCGCGGCGCCTACGCGGAGCGCGGGCCGGACGGCGTGGTGCTGCGCAGGCGGCAGCCGCCGCGCTGGTTCCGCCTCTCGTACCTGCTCACCGCCTGGACCAACCGCCCGGAGGACGAGCACCGGCTCCTCTCGGCGGCCCTCGGCACGCTGCTCGCGCATGAACTGCTGCCGCCGGACCGGCTGCCGGACGCGCTCGCCGCGCTCGGGGTGCCGCTGCCGCTCGGCGTGGCGGTGCCGCCGCCCGAGTCCCGGTCCATCGCGGACATCTGGTCGGCGCTCGGCGGTGAGCTGAAGCCGTCCCTGGACGTGGTGATCACGGTGCCGTTCCCGGTCTCCCCGGTGTACGACGTGGCGCCGCCGGTCACCGAGGGCGCCGTCGTGTCCGTACGCGGCATCAACGGCGAGCCGGGCGACGCGCGTCCGCGGATGCTGCGCACCAGGGCCGGTGGCGCGGCCAGGCCGGCCGAAGAGAAGGGCCCCCGGTGAGCGCCGCCTCCGGCACGCTCCTCCCGCTGCTCGACGCGTTGCGCGGGCGCGTGGCGGAGCTGGTCGAGCGGCGCGGCTCCGCCGACCCGACGGCGGCCGACCCGCTGCGTGGCCTGTACGTGACGCAGGAGCACGCGCACCGGCTGGCCACGGCGGCCCCGCAGCCGGCCGCGGACCTCATGGGTTCGGGCGAACCCGGCGGGGCGCTGGGCGAGTTGGCCGGGTCGTTCGGGCTGTCCTCCCTTGATCAGCGCATCCTCCTGGCCGCCTGCGCGCCGGACGTCGACCGCCGCTTCGAGCCGCTGTACGGGTATCTCAACGACGACGTGGGGCGGCGCCGGGCCACGGTCGCGCTCGCCCTCGACCTCGCGGGCACCGCCCCGCACGATCCGGCCGCCCGCGCCCGCTTCCACCCCCTCGCGCCGCTGCGCGCCGGGGGCCTCCTCGCACTGGAGGACGAGGACCGGCCGCTGCCCGGGCGGGCGCTGCGCGTGCCCGAACGGGTGGTGGCGCGGCTCCTCGGCGACGACGCGCTCCTCGACACGGAACTGGTGGGCCGGGGCGTCGAGTTGCTGCCCCCGGCGGCACGCGATGTCTCCGCGCCGGGTGATCCGCTCGCCACGCGCCTCGCGGACCTCGCCGCCGACCGTGCGCTCCTCGTCCACCTGCGGGAGCACCGGGACGGCTCCGCCGCCGAGCCGGTGGCCGACGCGCTGCGGGCCACCGGGCTGCCCGTGCTGCGCCACCGGCCGACAACCGGGCCGGGGGACGACACCGGCCGCACCGCCCTCGCCCTGCTGCGCGAGGCGCGGTTGCGCGGGGCCGCGATCGTCGTGGGCCCGCTGCCCGACGAACCGGCGCCCCTGGTGCAGTCCCTGGCGACCGGGGACGTGACGGTGGTGTTCGTCGGAAGTGAGCCGTACGACCCCGGGTGGGCGCCGGACGCGGGGCTGCTCGCGCTGGACGCGCCGCCGCCCGGCGGGATCGACGCGGCGGCGGTGTGGCGCGCGGAGCTGGCCCGGCACGCGGGCACGGACCCGGGCGGACCGGACCTCCGCTTCGACCTGGCCGAAGCCGTCGCGCCCTACCGGCTCGGCGCCGCGCAGATCCGCCGGGCCGCCCGCGCCGCCGCGAACCTCGCCGCGTTCGACGGCACCGCGCCGACCGCCGCGCACGTCCAGAGCAGCGCCCGGCTCCAGTCCGCGCCGCTCCTGGACAAGCACGCCCGGCGCGTCCGGCCCCAGGTCGGGTTCGCCGACCTCGTACTGCCGGACGAGCCGCTCGCCCTGCTGCGTGAGCTGGCGCAGCGCGCCCGGCACCGCGACAAGGTGCTCGGCGAGTGGCGGTTGCGCACCGGGGGAGGCCGCGGCCGCGGCGTCGTCGCGCTGTTCGCCGGGGACTCCGGCACCGGCAAGACGCTGTCGGCCGAGGTGGTGGCCGGTGAACTCGGTCTCGACCTCTACGTGGTGGACCTGTCGGCGGTGGTCGACAAGTACATCGGCGAGACGGAGAAGAACCTGGAGCGCATCTTCGCCGAGGCGGACCGCACGGACGCCGTGCTGCTCTTCGACGAGGCCGACGCCGTCTTCGGCAAGCGTTCGGAGGTCAAGAGCTCCCACGACCGGTACGCCAACTTGGAGAGCGCCTATCTCCTCCAGCGCCTGGAGGCGTTCGACGGCATCGCGGTGCTGACCACCAATCTGCGCTCCAACATCGACGACGCGTTCACCCGGCGCCTGGACCTCGTGGTCGACTTCCCGTTCCCGGACGTCGACCAGCGCGTCACGCTGTGGCGGAGCTGCCTGTCCGGCACCCCCCGCACGCCCGACCTGGAGGCCGAACTCATGCGCTGCGCCAAGGAGTTCGAGCTCGCGGGCGGCGGCATCCGGTCGGCCGCGGTGACGGCCGCCTACCTGGCGGCGGGGCGCGGCGGGCCGGTCTCGGGCGCGGACGTGCGGGCCGGGGCGCGGCGCGAGTACCGCAAGATGGGCCGCTTGGAGCCGGGCGGGTCGCTGCCCTGGCAGTGAGCGGCACAGAGACGGCAGGGGCCGGGTGGCGCACCCCACGGTGCGCCACCCGGCCCCTGCCGTTCGCGACCTGCTCCGGTCCGGCTACTGCTCCGGCCAGTCGGAGATCGTCCACCCCATGCTCTTGTTGTTGTCGTCGCACTGCCAGGTGACCGCGCTCAGGTCGTTCTGCATGTCGACGAGGCACTCGCCCGAGCCGACGGCGACGATCCGCGTCAGCCCGTCCGGGCGCTTCTCCAGCTTCCACTTCTGGTTGTCGCCGAGCCGACCGGACTTGATGTTCCCCGGCTCGGCGTGGAGGATCTGGGCGATGTTGGTGTTCGCCTTCTGCTCCAGGACGGTGCCGGGGGCGTGGGCGGGCTCCAGGCCGTAGGTGTCCGACTCCGGGTAGTGGTGCAGAATCCAGTTCTGGTTCTCGCCGAACTCGTCCGTGAGGGAAGGGTTCTGGCCCACGTAGGTGCCGTCCTCCTGCTTGCCTTCCTTGACCTCCAGGTACCAGCCGCCGCCCTCGGCGCTGCGGATGGTGTGCGTCGTGGGGCCCTCGGGTTCGTCGGCCTTCTCCTCGCCGCCGCCCGGCTCCGACTTCGGCGGCTCCTCCTTGCCCGCGTCGGCCGGGGGCGCGGGCTTCTCCTTCTTCTCCTCGCTGGGTTCCGGCTTGGGGCTCGGCGCCTTCTTCATCTTGTCGCCCTGCGGGAGCTGCTGCTGTTTGCCGGGCAGCTCCCTGGCCTGGGAGGTCATGGCCGGCTTGTGCTGGAACCACATCACGGCCGCCGCGACGGCCAGCGCGACCAGGACCGAGAGCACCGCCATCGCCCAGCGCGGGATCACCGACGGCTGTACGTACGTGCCGCGCAGCTCCACGGGCTCGGGCACCCCGGCCCGCAGCACCGAGACGGTGAACGGGTGCTTGCTGGTGCCGCCGACCCAGCTCACCGCGCCCGGCTTCAGCCGCAGGTCGGCGAAGCCGGCGCGGCCGGGGGCGACCTGGACGGAGCCCGGCTCGGACTCCACCTCCAGCTCCTCGCCGTTCTCCCGGCCGGAGAAGGAGGCGGTCAGCTGCTGGTTGCCGAGGTTGTCGACGGCCACGGCGGCCCGTGCGCTGAACCGGCCGCGTACGACCAACGGCAGGAGTTCAGTGCGCAGTTCGGCGAAGGGGCCGACGGTGACCTGGCCCTCCACCACGTCCGCGGTGTGCGGCGCCTCGCGCGGCACCACCCGCACGCCGACCGGCGTCGGCTCCGCCACCGCGTCCGACGTGCGGGGCGGCGCGATCTCGACCTCGGCCGTGGCCTCCGCCCCCGGGTACAGCCGCAGGACGTCGGGCTGTACGCGGGCCCAGCCGGCCGCGGTCCCGACCACCTGGAGGCGGTACTCCTCGACGGTGTCACCCGTGTTGCGCACCCGTACCCGCATCTTCGCGGTGGAGCCGGGCTCCACCGTCGTCGCGGTCGGTTCCAATGCTGTCCACATGTCGCTCATCGCCCTACCACGCCGGGATTCTTCACGCTTCCGCCGACCATCGCCCGAAGGGTCGCGCTGTCCGCGACGCCGGTCCTGGGGAGGCCTACCGCCCCCTGGTACTCCTTGATGTGGGCGGCGGTGTTGCCGCTGTACCTGGCCGTGGTCGGCGCGGAGCGGCCGTTCGCGAAGTAGGCGACGCCATGCTCGGCGTAGGCCCGGTCGCGGTTCAGGTCGTCGTCGCTGATGCCGGCCTGGGAGGCCCACCAGAAGGCCGCCTGCAACTGCACGACCTCCCAGGTGTCCGCCCCGGAGCGGACGTCGTCGGGGCGGATGCCCTGGGCCCACAGGGAGGTCAGGGTGGCCCGGCCGAGCGTGCCCTTGTCGTCGGTGGCGAAGATCTGGGCGGTGTTGTGGCCGCTGTTCTCGCCGCTACGGACCACGGCCTCCTGGTAACAGATCAGCGAGGCCTCGGTGTTGGCGTCGATGACGCCGGGCGTCACGCGGCCGGTCAGCGTGCACGGGTTCTTCGAGCCGAGGGCGGCGAGGCGGTGCTGGGCGTACTCGACGACGACGTCCGCCTTGTAGCCGCGTTTCCAGGGCGGTCCCGCCTTGGTGCCGCCGCCCGCGCGGGGGGCTCGCGGCTCGTCGGCCCGTTCCGCGCCGCTCCCGCTTCCCCCGCCGCCACCGCCACCATCGGAGGAGCCGCCGGAGGAGCCGCCGGAGCCGCCCTTGTCCCCGTCGCCGGGCAGCTCGGCGCCACCACCGCCGCCACCGCCACCGCCAGTCACGTCGTCGCTGATCTTCTTGTCCTTCGGGGGCCCCGGGGCGTCCACGAGTTTCTTCTTCTCGCCGCCCTGTACGACCGCGTCCGGGGCCGGGACGGCCTGGTTCTCGCGTGCGGAGCCGGTCAGCTTGGGGGCGGAGGAGAACCAGAGCACCACGAACGCGATGGCGAGGGCGGCGAGGACGCTGCCGAAGGCGAGGAGCCGCCGGGGCAGGACCGAGCGCTGGTCGAAGCTGCCGGGCAGCTCGTGGGCGGTGTCGTCACCGGAGCGGCGTACGGAGACGGTGAGCGGGTGCGCCTGCGCCCCGCCGGTCCACAGCACCTGCTGCGGACGGACCGCCATCTTGACGAACGCGGCCCGGCCGGGCGCCACTTGGACGGCGGCGGGCAGGATCTCGAACGTCAGCCGGTCGGCGTCGGCGCGGGCGGTCAGGGACGCGGTGAGCGGGGTGTTGCCGAGGTTGTCCACGGCGACGGAGGCCCGGCCGCGGAAGCGTCCGACGAGGGTGGGCGGCAGCAGCTCGGCCCGGATCTCGGAGAACGGCGTGACGGTGACCTGGCCCTCGACGACATCGCGGGCCTGCGGGTTCTCCCGGGGCTCCACGCGGATGCCGAACGGCGTCGGACCCGCCGCCGCGTCCGGTGAGCGGGGCGGCGCGAAGGAGATCTCGGCGGTGCCCTCGCTGCCCGGGTAGAGCCGCAGGACCTCCGGTTCGACGCGGGACCAGCCCGCCGGGGCGCCGACCACCCCGAGCCGGTACTCCTCGACCGTGTCTCCCGTATTGCGTACGCGAAGCCGTACGGTTGCTCGGCCACCGGGGTCAACGGTCACCGCGGCCGGGTCAAGGGAGTTCCACCACGTCATACGGGCACGGTAGAGCCCGCCACGGGATCCCTCCTTGTACGAAAGGGCCACGTCAGGGGCAGCCCGTACTGCCCTCCCGTACGGGCCGGCGAGCCGTGCGCGGCGCCGTCCGGCGGCGGCTCAGCCGTGGGCCGGCAGGAGCGGCCGGGGCGCGCCGGTCCGCGCCTTCCACTGGGCGAGCTGCGCGGCGATCTCGGCGGCCTCCATGGCGCCGCGCCGGTCCATGACGCGGTGGGCGATGAGCAGGGCGCCCCTGGCCCGGTCGAGGTCGCCGAGAGCGAGGTGCGCCCGGCCCCGCGCGGCCATCGCCAGGGCGTGGCAGAACGCGTCGCCCAGCTCGCCCTCGGCGGCCAGCGCCGCGTCCGCACACTCCATGGCCTTGCCGGGGCTGCCCAGCTCCAGTTCGCAGGCGGCGAGGCGGGCCCAGCACAGCGCCTCCCAGCGGGGGTCGCACGCGCGGGCGTGCAGGCGCCGCGCCTCGTGCAGCCGGTCGGCGGCCTCGGCGGCGCGGCCCGCGGCCAGCAGGGCGCAGCCCGCCTGGTAGAGGACGTGGGCGAGGGTGGAGGTGCCGCCCGACTGCCGCGCCTGGCGCACCGCCTCGGTCAGCGCGGTGTCGGCTTCCGCGCACCGCCCGAGGCTGACGTGCACCCGTGCCATGTGGGAGAGGACGCGGATGCGGTCGCTGTGTCCGCCGAGCGCCCCGAACCGGGCGTAGGCGAGCCGCAGTTGCTCCAGGGCCGCTTCGGGGCGGCCCGTGCCCATGAGGACGATGCCCAGTTCGTGGCTGCCCTCGGCGCCGACCAGCGGGTCGCCCGCCGCCGCGGCCAGGCGCAGGCTCTCGCGCAGGGCCCGCTCGGCGCGGCCGTAGGTCTCGGTGCCGTAGTGCGGGGCGCCGAGGAGCCGCAGGGCGCGGGCCGCGGCGAGGTCGTCGCCGTGGCGGCGCGCGGTCTCCAGGGCGAGTTCGGCGAGCGGCTCCAGGTCGCGGTGGCGGGCGGTGCCGACCAGCAGGTGGGACCAGGCGGTGAGCAGGTCGACGGTGGGGCGCAGGCCGCTGGGTGCGCCGCCGTCGTCGTCCGCCGTGTCCGGGATGTGCCGCAGGGCGTTCTCGGCGGCGGCGTACAGGCGGGTGTGGGCGACGACGAGCCAGTCGCGGGCGGCGGCCTCGTCCGGCAGGTCCTTGCCCGGGGATGCGGGCCGGTGCAGCAGGGCGGGCAGCACGCTGTGCGGCTTCAGGTGGCGGACGGCGGTGACGACGGTGGCGAGGACGTAGTCGAGGAAGCGGAGGCGGGCGTCGGCGCGCTCGCGGGGGCTCTCCCGGTGTTCGCACCGGCGGCGCGCGAAGAGCCGTACGAGGTCGTGGAAGCGGTAGCGGTCCTCGCCGTGCAGCTCCATGAGGCCGGCGTCGACGAGGTGTTCCACCGCCGCCTCGGCCTCCTCGTCGGGCAGGTCGAGCAGGGCGCCCGCGGCGCCCCGGCAGAAGGAGGGCATGTAGCAGAGCGACACCATGCGGAAGGCGCGGGCGAGGTCCGCGTCGAGTGCTTCGTAGCCGAGCCGGAAGGTGGCCTCGACGCCGAGGTCGTCGACCCGCAGCTCGTCCAGCCGGCGGTGCTCATCGCGCAGCCGGGCGGCGAGGTCGGCGACGGCGCGGCCGGGCCGGGCGGCCAGGCGGGCGGCGGCGATGCGGACGGCGAGCGGGAGTCCGCCGCAGGTGGCGACCAGTTCGCGGGCGGCGGCCGGTTCGGCGGCCACGCGGTCGCCGCCGATCATGGCGGCGAGCAGGCCGAGCGCCTCCCGCTCGTCCATCGTCTCGACGTCGACGAGGCGGGCGCCGGGCAGGGTGATGGTCCGCGAGCGGCTGGTGACCAGGACGGCGCAGCCGGGGGTGCCGGGCAGCAGGGGCCTTACCTGCGCGGTGTCGCGGACGTTGTCGAGGAGGACGAGCACGCGGCGCCCGGCCAGCAGCGAGCGGTACAGCGCGGTCTGCTGGTCGAGGCCGTCGGGTACGGCGCTCTCGGCCACGCCGAGGGCGCGCAGGAAGCCGGTGAGCGCGCTGCCGCTGTCCACGCCCGGCGCGGGGTCGGCGCCGCGCAGGTCCACGTACAGCTGGCCGTCGGGGAAGTCGTCGCGTAAGGCGTGGGCGACGTGCACCGCGAGCGCGGTCTTGCCGACGCCGCCGAGCCCGGTGAGCGTGGCGACGGCCATCGCGCTTCCGGTGACGGCCCCGCGCAACGTCTCTGTCAGCAGGTCCACTTCGGCCTCGCGGCCCGCGAAGTCGGGCACAGGGGACGGGAGTTGGGCGGGGGCGTGGACGGCGGAGGCCGGTGGGGCGGGGAGTGGCGCGGGGGCGGGGCGTCGAGGGGTGTCCCTGGGGCGCGGCGGTGGGGTGTGGAACGGTGGGCGGGGGGCGCCGGCCGCCGTCGGGAGCGGTTCGCCGCCGCCCCGCAGGTTCTCGTACAGCCCGGTGAGTTCGGGGCCCGGGTCGACGCCGAGTTCGGTGGCGAGTGTGCGGCGCGCCGTCTCGTACACGGCGACGGCGTCCGCCTGGCGGCCGCAGCGGTGCAGGGCCAGCATCAGCAGGGCCTGGGCGCGCTCGCGCAGCGGGTGTTCGGCGGCGAACACCCGCAACGGGCCGGTCGTCTCGTCGTGCCGGCCGAGCGCGAGGGCGCAGGCGAAGAGTTCCTCCTGGGCGGTGACGGACAGTTCGGTGAGCCGGTCGCGCTGACGTGCGGCGTAGGGGCCGGGCAGGCCGGCCAGGGGCGCGCCGTCGGACAGGGCGAGCGCCGCCGTCAGCTCCTCGTGGGCTTCGGCGTGCCGTCCGGCCCCGCTCGCCCGGCGGGCCGCGGCCACCCGGTCCTCCAGCTCGCACGCGTCCAGGGCGGTACGCGGCACCCGCAGGGCGTAGCCGTCGCCGGCCGACACCAGGAGCCGGGCGGGCTCGCGGGCGCGCCGGTCGGGTTCGAGCAGGGCGCGCAGCCGGGAGACGTACGTGCGCAGGGTGCCCACCGCACGCGGCGGCGGCTCCTCGCCCCACAGCGCGTCGACCAGCTCCGAGGCGGAGACCGGCCGCCCGTCGCGCAGCAGCAGCACGGCGAGGGTGGCGCGCTGCTGCGGCGAGCCGAGCTTCAGCTGCCGTCCGTCGCGCCAGGCCCGCACCGGCCCGAGCACCTGGAACCGCAGTGCCCCGCCGGGGCCGCCCCGGTCGGCCGGCCGGCCGGCGGCGTCGCCGTTCCGGCCCGGATCACCTTCCGCGTCGCCCCACATGGTCAGCCCGCACCCCTTGCCCCGTGACGCACCGCAAATGTGCCCGTTCGTACTGGCCACGGATGGCCATCAGCACCAAACGTTACGGCAGTCGCACCGGCCTCCCGGCGCGTGCGGCGCACTTGCGCCACCTTGTTGACCAGGTATTGACGCTGCTGAAACCCGGTGTGCGGCATATGCGCCAAGGAGCACGCACATTCGGCCGAGCCGGGCGCCGCGGGGAACGGCGGGCCCCGCGCGGCCGTCGCGGGTGCCGGTGCGAGTGCCTGTGCGGGTGTCCGGACGGGCAACGCGCGCTGCCCCCGCCGACCCGGCGGCCGGACCAGGAGGAGCGCGGCCCCGGGCGTCCCGGCCGGTGAACCGGCGCGGGCGGCCGAACGGGCAGCGGCCTCTGCCCTCATTGACGTCCGTTTGTCTCTACGCACCGGTCCGCGCGTGAGACATCGTCACCGGTATCGCCCGGTCACGGACCCACGTCGATCCGCCGATCGCCTCCCTCGATCGCCTCCCTCCAGGAAGAGAGCCAGGACCCACATGCCCACGTACCTGTCCCCCGGTGTCTACATCGAGGAAGTAGCCAGCGGTTCTCGACCCATCGAGGGCGTCGGCACTTCCGTGGCGGCCTTCGTCGGCCTGGCGCCGCGCGGTCCGCTCAACGAACCGACGCTGGTGACCAACTGGTCCCAGTACGTCGCGGCGTTCGGCGAGTTCACGGACGGGTACTACCTGGCGCACTCCGTGTACGGGTTCTTCAACAACGGCGGCGCCGCCGCGTACGTCGTACGGGTCGGCGGCACCGACACGGCCGGGGCGGCCCCGCAGGGCGCAGCCCCCGCGCAGGCCCCCAGGCAGCTGACCGCGGGCGAGCCGGTGGCGCTCGGCGCCTTCACGGTCTCGGCGATCACCGCGGGCTCCGCGGGCGGGCCCCTCACCGTCGAGGTGCAGGACGGCGAGGGCGAGAGCGCCGCCGACCGCTTCAAGCTGGTCGTCAAGGACGGCGACAAGGTCGTCGAGAGCTTCGACGTGAGCGCGAAGAAGACCGCGCGCAACTACGTCGTCACGCAGGTCAAGCAGCGTTCCAAGGTCATCGCCCTGGAAGAGGCGGCGGCGGGCGGCCAGGTGGCCAGGCCCGAGGTCCAGACCGTCACACTCGCGCCGCCCGCGCCCGCCCCCGCCGCCGTGCCCGCGACGGCCGCCCCGAGCGGCGCCGCGCCCCGCGTGGAGACCGCGCAGTTCATCGGCGACTCCGCCGACCGCACCGGGTTCGGCGGCCTGGAGGCCCTGGACGAGATCAACATGGTGGCGGTACCGGACCTGATGGCCGCCTACCAGCAGGGCCTGATCGACGAGGAGCAGGTCAAGGCCGTCCAGCTCGGGCTGATCGCGCACTGCGAGCTGATGGGCGACCGCATGGCGATCATCGACCCGCCGCCGTCGCTCAACGCCCGCCAGGTGCGGCAGTGGCGCCAGGAGACCGCGGGCTACGACTCGCGGTACGCGGCCCTCTACTACCCGTGGATCAAGTCCTTCGACCCGGCCACCGGCCAGGCGGTCCTCGTGCCGCCGTCCGGCCACATGGCGGGCGTGTGGGCGCGCAACGACTCCGAGCGCGGGGTGCACAAGGCGCCGGCCAACGAGATCGTGCGCGGCGCGGTCGACCTGGAGCTGCAGATCACCCGGGGCGAGCAGGACCTGCTCAACCCGATCGGCGTCAACTGCATCCGCGCCTTCCCCGGCCGCGGCATCCGCGTGTGGGGCGCGCGCACGATGGCGTCCGACCCGGCGTGGCGCTACCTGAACGTGCGCCGCTACTTCAACTACCTCGAGGAGTCGATCCTCATCGGCACCCAGTGGGTGGTCTTCGAGCCCAACGACCACGCCCTGTGGGCACGCATCCGCCGCAACGTCTCGGCGTTCCTGGTCAACGAGTGGCGCTCGGGCGCCCTGTTCGGCCAGCGCCCCGAGGACGCCTTCTACGTGAAGTGCGACGAGGAGACGAACCCCGCCGAGTCGGTCGACCTCGGCCGGGTCGTCTGCGAGATCGGCATCGCGCCGGTCAAGCCCGCCGAATTCGTGGTGTTCCGGCTCGCGCAGTTCTCCGGCGGGGGCGGCGAGCTGGAGGAGTAGAGCCCGTACGCCCGTCAAGCACCGCCCACGTACCTCGCAACAGGAGTGAAATCCCTTGTCCCTTCAGCCCGGTGACGCTCTCACCACACACAACTTCGGCCTCCAGATCGACGGCGTCATGGTCGAGTACCTCCAGGAGGTCAGCGGCCTCTCGATGGAGCAGGACGTCATCGAGTACCAGCAGGTGTCGGCGGACGGCAAGCCCGTCGTGAAGAAGATGCCCGGCGTGAAGAAGGCCGGCGAGTGCACGGTCACGCGCGGCATGACGCAGAGCCCCGTCTTCAGCGAGTGGATCAACAAGTCCATCGCGGGCGACATGGGTTCGGCGCGCAAGAACGCCACGATCATGATGATGGACTACCAGAACTCGCCGGTGAAGCGGTACAACCTGCGCAACGCCTGGTGCAGCAAGGTGGAGACCAACGGGGTCAAGGCCGGCGACGCCGCCGCGCTGACCGAGCAGGTCACCATCGTCTTCGAAGAGCTGGTCATCGAATAATGCGGCGCGAGGGCCCGGCGGGGGTGGCATCCGGGGCGGCGTCCGCCCCGGGTGGCGTGGCGGGAGTCCGTGAACCCCTGCGCACGGAGTTCGAGTTCGAGTTGCCGCGCGGCTTCGTCGACGAGTCCGGCACCGTGCACCGCAACGGCGCGATGCGGCTGGCGACGGCGCGCGACGAGCTGGTCCCGCTGCGGGACGTGCGGGTGCGGGAGAACCCCGCGTATCTGTCGGTGGTGCTGCTCGGCCGGGTCATCACCCGGCTCGGCACGCTCGGCGCCGTCCATGACGGCACGGTGGAGAACATGTTCGCCTCCGACCTCGCCTTCCTCCAGGACTTCTACCGGCAGATCAACGCGGAGGGGCACACGCGGGCGGCCGTGGCGTGCCCGCACTGCGAGGAGTCCTTCGAGGTGGAGCTGGCCGGGAGCCGCCTGGGGGAATCGTGACGTACGCCGCCGACCGCATCGAGGAGGAAGTCGCGTATCTCGCCTACCACTTCCACTGGGGCATGGACGACATCCTCGACCTCGAACACGCGGACCGGCGCGCGTACGTGGGGCGGACGGCCACGTTGGTGGAACGGGCGGAAGCGGGCCGGTGAGGCGGCCGGTCGGTTCGGCCGGTCGGTGAGTCAGGCAAGTTGGTGAGTCGAGGTAAGTGATGGGCTTGTTCGGGTGGCGACGCGGGTCGCGGAGCCGTGGGGCGGAGGACCCGGCGCGGGCTGACGCCGGTACCGGTGCCGGTTCCGGTGCTCACGGCGGTGTGGATGCCGAGGTGCGGCGGGACGGCGGCTGGACCGCCGTGCCGCCGGTCCAGCGTGTCCTCGCGACGCCGCGCACGGTCGCCGAGCAGGGCTTCGGCGCGACGCTCGCCACCCACCAGAACCCGTCCTTCGGCGGGGAGTTGGGGCACCCGGTACGCGCCTCGGCCCCCGGCGGCCTGCTGCGCGACGTCCTCAGGCCCGTCGCCGGACGCCCCGGCGGCCTCGACCTGCCGTCGCTGCGGCTGCCCGTCCGCGGGCTGCCGGAGCCGCTGGGTGAGGACGGGGCCGAAGGTGGGGGTGCGGCTCCGGGTTCCGTGCGGCGCGCGGCTTCGAGGGGCGGTGCCCAGCGGTCGGCGACGGCCGACGGTTCGGCGGCCTCGCGGGGCGCGGGCCCGGCGCGCTCGGGCGAACATGTAGTTACGTCTCCGGCGGCGCCCTCTGCTGTGCCGTCGGCGTCGACTCCCGCTCCCGCCAAGCCGGTACAACGAGCCGCCAAGTCGCAGGTCGAGGGCACGGTTGCGAGTGGGCCGGGCAGCAGTACGCCTCCGCTTTCCGGCAGTCCGAGCAGTCCCGGCAGGTCCAGCACACCGACGCCGAGTACGGGCCCCGCCACGGGGAAGGCCGCGCCAGCGTCCGCCGCACCGGCCAAGGCCACGGCTGCGAGCCGGCCGAGCAGCACCCCCGCTCCGGGAAAGGCCGCACCGCAGACCACCGCACCCACCAGGGGCACAACCGCCAACAAGCCCAAGAGCAGCACAGCCCCCCTCATCGGCACCCCCAGCACACCGACGCCAAGCGTCACCCCCACTCCCATCCAGACCGCACCGCAGACCACCGCACGCACCCCCAGGACCGCCGCGAGCACGCCCGCCAGCGGTACCGGCCCGCTCACCAGCAGCTCCAGCACGCCCACGCCGAGCCGCACCCCCGCTCCGGGAACGGCCGCACCGCAGGCCACCGCACCCACCAGGGGCACAACCGCCAACAAGCCCAAGAGCAGCACAGCTCCCCTCATCGGCACCCCCAGCACACCGACGCCAAGCGTCACCCCCACCCCCATGCAGACCGCACCGCAGACCACCGCACCCGCACCCATGGCTGCGGCGAACACGCCCGCGAGCGGTACAGGACCGCTCACCAGCAGGCCCGGCACACCTGCACCGAGCAGCACCCCCACTCCGGGGAAAGCCACACCGCAGACCAACGCACCCGCACCCAAAACCGCCGCAAGCACGCCCACGAGCGGCACCATCCCCAGCACGCCCACGCCGAGCACCACCCCCACCCCAGGGAAAGCCACACCGCAAGCCACCGCACCCACCAAGGGCGCAACCGCCAACAAGCCCAAGAACAGCACAGCCCCCCTCATCGGCACCCCCAGCACACCGACGCCAAGCGTCACCCCCACCCCCATCCAGACCGCACCGCAGGCCACCGCACCCACAACGAGCCCCGCCCCCGCCACGCCCGCGAGCGGTACGGACCCACTCACCAGCAGCCCCGGCGCCCCCGCTTACGGGACGGCCACACCGATGCCCGCCAGGCGCCCCAAGGGCACGGCTCCGGATACCAACAGCCACAGCACCTCGGCGGCACCACAGCCCGCCGAGTCCACCGACGGCTCGATCGCCGGCAGGCCCAAGGGCCGTACCGCCCCTGCCATCGGCGCCCCCCTCCAGGCCGCACCGCGGAACACCGCACCCGCCGCGACCCCCAGGCCGGGCACCGGCACCCCTGTGCCGTCAGCGCCCCGGACCGCCCAAAGCGCTGCCACACGACCCACCGCAGCCACCGCCCGGAACGAGAACGGCGTCGCCCCGCTCACCGGTATCCGCACGCCTCCCGCCTCCGGCGCGAGCCCCGACGTACAGCCCACGCCCCCGCAGGCCCACCCCCAGCCGTCCAGCGCACCGTCCGCCGCCGCCCCGGTCAGGCCCACCGTCCAGCGCGCCACCACGGCCCCGGACCGCGCCACCCCCGTACCCCTGGTGCGGCGCACCCCAACAGGGCGTTCCCCGCTGGTGTCGGCCGTGCCGAGCGCGGTCCCGCAGCGGCGCCTGTCCCCCGTCGGCACCGCACGGGGCGCGAGTGCGGGTCCTGACGGTTCGCCGTCCCTTCCGGACGCCTCCCCCGGCGTCCGGACCACTGATGTCCCCGGACCGGTGCCCCCCGCCGGCCCGGGGACGCCTGCCGCAGCCGTTCCGGGTCCCGGTCCCGGGAGCGTGCGCGCGGCGGCAGACCCCGTCGCTGTGCGGGCGGATTCCCCCGTCCAGCCCGTACAGCGACGGCCTCTCGTACGCCGCGTCCGGCGTTCCCCGGACGACGGCGCCACCTCGGGCGGGCGGCCGCGCACGGGGCTCGGCGAGCCGCTGGCTCAGCGGAGCCCCTCCTCCGCCGCCACCCCCGTGCAGAAGGCCGCGGCCACCACCCCCTCGACACGGCACCCGGCCCCGACCCCGGCGCCCGCTCCCCCGGCCGCGCCCACGCCCACCCCGGAGGCGGTACGCACCACGCCCCTGTCGAAGCCGCTGCCCATCGTGCCGCTCGACCGCGGTGTCGCCCCCAGAGGGCACCGTCACGGGGCCGGCCGCCCCCTGGCGCCGTCCCGGAGTCTGACGGTCCAGCCCCCGGCCGCGGGCCACGCCGCTCCTCCGCCGCGAGCCGTTGAGGGGCGGACCGTGCCGAGCGCGGTGCCGCTCCAGCGTTCCGGGAGCACGTCCAAGGCGGCCGCGCCGGGGACCGCCGCCGCCCCCGTCGTCGTCCCCCTGGGCAAGCCGAACCCCCGCGCACCGCACCGGACGCCCTCCCCCGCGCCCGCTCCCCGCACCGCGCCCGCCGCCGCCCCGGCCTTCACCTCCGTACCGGCCGCGCCGCCCGTACGCACCTCTGCCCGGCCCACACCCCGGCCGGCCGTCCAGCGGCGCTCGGCGCAAGCCGCGTCGCCCACCCCTGCTCCCACACCCACGCCCGCCCCCGCACCCGCACCCGCTGCCGCACCGCCCCGACCGGCCCCCGCCACGCGCAAAGCCGACGCCCCCGCTCCCCCCGCCCCCGGCGAGACCCGCGACGGCGGTGGCGCACCCCCCGCCACCCCCGCGTCCAGCCCCGCCGACCTCGACGACCTCGCCCGGCGCCTGCTGGCCCCCCTTTCCCGGCTGCTGCGCGCGGAGCTGCGCGGTGACCGCGAGCGGATCGGCAGGCTGCGCGACCACGGCCGCTGACCACCCCGCCCCGCACACCCGTTCACCCACCCGCCCGCTCACGCCCGCCTCGCCGCCACTAGGAAAGAACCCCCGATGCCCTCGACCCTGGACCCCGGTTCCACCGTCTTCTTCAAGCTGACCATCGACGGCCAGGACCTCGGCCTGTTCAACGGCTGCGACGGGCTGTCCTCCGAGGTGGAGGTGGAGCAGCGCCAGGAAGGCGGCAACAACGGGTTCGTGTGGCAGCTGCCGACCCGCGTGACGTTCTCCACCATCCGTCTCACCCGGCCGCTGACCGCCGACACCTCCCGCGTGGCCTCGTGGATCTCGTCCATCGCGACGGGGATCTCCCGGCCCACGGCCCAGATCGCCGCCCTGCGCGCAGACGGCTCCATCGTCGCCCAGTGGGGGCTCGTGGAGGTGCTGCCGGTGCGCTGGCAGGGGCCGAGCCTGAGTCCGGACAGCCCGAGCGTGGCGACGGAAACACTGGAGATCGCGCACCACGGGTTCACCGACGCGGGGGGTGCCTGAGATGGCCGCGCCGACCGGCGGCAAGGCGGGCGCGAGCCTCGTACGGGCCGCGCTCGCCATCCACCAGCCGCCCACCGACCTGGGCGGCTCGCTGGGCGGGAAGATCGGCGAGGTCGAGTTCCAGTTCAACCCGACGCAGCTCCAGATGGGCCGCTCGGCGGAGTGGCGCACGCAGCCCGCGGTGGCCTACATGCGGGGTGCGCCACCGAAGTTCACCGGGTCCGTGCCCGCCACGCTCCAGCTGGAGGTCTTCCTCGACTCCTCGGGCGCGCCGAACTCCGGCAAGGTGCAGAAGCAGGTGGAGTCGCTGCTCTCCTGCTGCGAGGTGACACCGCAGAGCGTGACGTCCAAGCGGCCGTCGCCGCCGTGGGTGCGGTTCTCCTGGGGGTCGTTCAACACCGTGCAGTTCGTGGCGTACGTGACGAGTGTCAGCGCGACGTACACCCTGTTCAACCCGACCGGCGAGCCGATCCGCGCGACGTGCTCACTGTCGCTGACCGAGGTGGCGATGCCCACCAAGGGGCAGAACCCGACCTCCGGGGCGCTCTCCGCCCGCCGCGTACACCGCACGGTGGCCGGTGACTCGCTGGCCTCGCTGGCCTGGCGGGAGTACGGCGACGCCACCCGCTGGCGGCTGATCGCCGAGGCGAACGACATCGACGACCCGATGCGGTTGAGGCCCGGTACCGAACTGCTGCTGCCCGCCGCCGAAGAAGCCCGCCCCGCGCCCGCGCACCGGGAGTCCGCGTGAGCGAGAAGACGCACAGGGAGTCCGCATGAGCGAGAAGACGTACACGAGCGTCCTGCACGCCGAGATCGGCGGCTCCGTGCTGCCCGACAAGCTGGCGGCGATGCTCGTCGAGGGCTGGGTGGACTCCAGTGTGAACGTGCCGTCCGCCTTCCAGCTCACGTTCGCCGACGCGGGCGGCGACATCCTGGAGAAGTTCCCGCAGATCAAGGTGGGCGCCAAGGCCGTCCTGTGCCCGTTCACCGACGGCGTGCGCGGCAAGCCGATGCTGACCGGTGAGGTGACCGCGCTGGAGGTGGACGTCGACGGGGGCGGCAAGTCCCTCGTCGTACGCGGCTACGACCCCGGCCACCGGCTGCTGCGCAACCGCCGCGTGCAGGGCTTCCCGAACATGACGGCCGCCGACATCGTGCGCCGCGTCGCCGCCCTGAACAGCCTGAAGCTCGGCAGGATCGACGCGACGCCGACCGTCTACGAACTGGCCACCCAGCCCAACATCACCGACTGGGACTTCCTCTCGCGCCTCGCCCAGGAGAACGACACGCACCTGTCGTTCGACGAGAACGGCAAGCTGTGCTTCGCGGGGCTCGCCCCCGCCGCGGGCGCCCCCGCCGACACGACGCCCGCAGCGCAGAGCCCGTACGTCCTCGAGTTCAAGCACAACGCGCTGCACAGCCGCGTCGCGGTGACCGCCGCCGGGCAGGTCTCCACGGCGGAGGCGCGCGGCTGGGACATGCGGGCCAAGCGGCCGCTGTCCGCGCGGGCGCCAGCGGTCAGCAGCAAGGACATCGTCGCCGACATCACGCCCGCCCAGCTCTCGCGGCCCTTCGGCAGAGCCGAGCTGACCAGTACGCATACGCCGTACACCACGCAGGCCCAAGTCCGGCACGCGGCGCAGGCGTTGGCGGACGACGTGGCCGGTTCCTTCGCGGAGCTGGAGGTCGCGGTCACCGGCAACCCGGACCTGAAGCCGGGACAGCCCGTGGCCCTGAAGGGCGCCGGTTTCCCCTTCGAGGGGAAGTACACGGCGACCGGCGTGCGCCATGTCTTCGAGTCCGGACGGCAGTTCATGACCTGGCTGACGGTGACGGGGCGGCAGTTCCGCTCGCTGTACGGTCTCGCCTCCGGTGGCGCCGACGCCGCCCCGCCGATGCCGGGCGTCGCCATGGCCCTGGTCAGCAACGCCAAGGACCCGCTCAAGCTGAACCGCGTCAAGCTGCGCTTCCCGTGGCTCTCCCAGACGTACGAGAGCGACTGGTGCCGCATCGCACAGCTGGGTGGCGTGCGGGGCGGCGGGCTGATGATGCCCGAGGTCGGCGACGAGGTGCTCGTCGCCTTCGACCGGGGCTCGCTTGAACACCCGTATGTCCTGGCCGGGTTGTACAACGGCGTCGACAAGCCGACGCCCAACACGGACGGGTTGCAGCCGATCGATCCGACCAGCGGCCGGGTCAACTGGCGCTCCATGGCCTCGCGCAGCGGTCACACGGTGGAGCTGGTCGACGCCAAGTCCCGCATGAAGAGCGGCATCCGGCTCCAGACGGGCAACGGCCGGCTCACCGTCCACATGGACGAGACGCGCACCAGCGTGACGATCCGCAGCGACGGTTCGGTGTCCATCTCGGGCACCCGCAACGTCAGCATCCGGGCGGGCGGCAACCTGTCGCTGACCGCGGGCGGCTCGCTGACGATGAGCGCGGGCGGGGCCGTGGACATCAAGGCGGGCGCCAAGTTCGGCGTCGTCGCGGGCGGCGCGGCGGACATCAACGCGACCGGCGCCGTCAGCCTCAAGTCGGCGGGCGCGATCGCGGTGAACTCGGTCGGCGCGGTCACCGTCAGCGCGGTCGGCGCGGTGGCCGTCAACGCGGGCGCCGCGGCGGCCATCAGCTCGCCGGCCACGGTCGCGCTGAGCGCACCGGCCGTCCTGCGCAACGGCATTCCGTTCTAGGGGGCGCGGCAGAGATGCATGGCGTTCAAAGGGGGGCGGCAGACGTGCGTGCGTTCCGTTCCGCTCCGTTCCGAGAGGGTGGCAGGGATGAGTGAGCAGTTCGTCGGCGCGGGCTGGACGTTCCCGCTGCGCACGGACGCGGGCGGCGGCATCGCGCTGGCCCGCCGCGAGCGCGAGATCGAGGAGTCGATCCGGCTGGTGCTCGCCACGGCGCCCGGCGAGCGGCCGATGCGACCCGAGTTCGGCTGCGCCGTCCACGACTTGGTGTTCGCGCCGGTCAACGAGGCGACGGCGGGCCGCATCCGGTACGAGGTGCGGTCCTCGCTCGACCGGTGGGAGCCCCGCATCGAGGTCCTGGACGTCGAGGTCACCCCGGCGCCCGACGACCCGTCCGTCCTGTTCATCGACGTGAGCTACACCGTGCGCGGCACCAACAACCCGCGCAGCCTCGTCTTTCCCTTCTACGTGATCCCGTCCACGGAATCAGAGAGCGGAGTCTGAAGTCCGATGGCCCTGCCCGCACCCCACCTCGACGACCGGCGCTTCCAGCAGTTCGTCGACGACGCCAAGCGCTACATCCAGCAGCGCTGCCCGGAGTGGACCGATCACAACGTCTCCGACCCGGGCGTCACCCTCGTCGAGGCGGTCGCGCACATGGCCGACCAGGTCGTCTACCGCCTCAACCGCGTGCCCGAGAAGAACCACCTGGCCTTCCTCGACCTGCTCGGCGTCACCCTCTTCCCGCCCTCGGCGGCCCGCGCCGACGTCACGTTCTGGCTCTCCGCGCCGCAGCCCGAGGCGGTGGTGCTGCCCGCCGGGACGGAGGTGGCGACCAGCCGCACGGAGACCGAGGAGGCGGTGGCCTTCGCGACCGAGGCGGACCTGACGGTGGTGCCCTGCGAACTGGACGCCGTGCTGCGCCAGGAGGCGGGCGGCACCCCGCAGGACTGCGGGCAGGACGTGTTCGGCGGACGTGACGTGGGGGTCTTCGGCGAGTCCCCGCGGCCGGGCGACACGCTGCTGTTCGGGCTCAGCGCCGCCGTGCCGCGCAATGTGGCCGTGCTCCAGCTGGACAGCCGCGTCGACGGTGTCGGCGTCGACCCGCGCCAGCCGCCGCTGGTGTGGGAGGCGTGGACCGCCGAGGGCTGGACGGAGTGCGAGGTGGAGGAGGACTCCACCGGCGGCCTCAACCGGCCGGGCGACGTCGTCCTGCACGTCCCGGCCGGGCACGTCGTCTCGCGGGTGGGGCGGCAGGAGGCGGGCTGGGTGCGGTGCCGGGTGGTCGAGGCCGCCCCGGGGCAGCCGTTCTACAGCGCGTCGCCGACCGTGCGGGCGGCGTCCGCGTTCACCATCGGCGGCACGACGGTCGTCGCCCACGCCGACGTCGTGCGCGACGAGCTGCTGGGCGACTCCACGGGCGTGCCCGGCCAGCGGGTCCGGCTCGCCCAGGCCCCGGTCGTCGCCGACCGGCCCCCGCTCGTCCTGGAGGTCTCCGAGGGCGCCGGGGGCTCCGACGAGGACGGCGTGGGCTGGCAGGAGTGGCAGGTCGTGGACCACTTCGCCGCGTCGGGCCCCGACGACCGGCACGTCACGCTGGACGCGGCGACCGGCGAGATCGCCTTCGGCCCCGCGGTCCGCGAACCCGACGGCTCCCTGCGCCAGTTCGGCGCGGTCCCCGCCAAGGGCGCCGCCCTGCGCGCCACGCGCTACCGCACCGGCGGCGGCCGCGCGGGCAACGTCGCGCGCGGCGCGATCCAGGTGCTGCGCAGCTCCATCCCGTACGTCGCCCGGGTGGAGAACCGCGAGGCGGCGCGCGGCGGTGTGGACGGCGAGACGGTACAGGAGGCCAAGGTCCGCGCGCCGATCGCGCTGCGCGCCCAGGAGCGGGCGGTCACCGCGCGCGACTACGAGGAGCTGGCGCGGCGCGCGGCGCCCGAGACGGCCCGCATCCACTGCCTGGCCGCCGACGCGGCGGACGCGGGCGACAACGCGGTACGGGTCCTCGTCGTCCCGCAGGCCGTGCCGGACCGCGGCGGCCGGCTCCGCTTCGAACAGCTGGTCCCGGGCGACGAACTGCTCTCCCGGGTCACGGACTTCCTCGACGACCGCCGCCCGATCGGCACCCGCCTCGCGGTCGGGCCGCCTTTCTACCAGGGCGTCACGGTCGTCGCGACGCTGCACTCCTTCCGCGCCGCCCAGGCGGAGCGGGTGCGGGCCGACGCCCTCGACGCGCTCTACGCCTACCTGGACCCGCTGACCGGCGGGGCGCTCGGCGCGGGCTGGCCGTTCGGGCGTCCGCTGCGGGCGGGCGAGATCTTCGCGGCGCTCCAGCGGGTGCCGGGCGTGGAGCTGGTCGACGAGGTCCTGCTGCATCCGGCCGACCCCCTCACAGGCCGTCGAGGCGACGCCACCGACCGCATCGAACTCGGCCCGTCCGCCCTGCTGTTCCCCTTCGACCACCGCGTGCGCGTCATCGAGGCGCGATGACGGCGGGGTTCACGGGGCCGGCCGGGCCGGGCCCCGCGTCACTGCGCAAGGGCGGCGGCTCCGCGGGGCCGGGGGCCGGTGCCGCGGCGCCGGAAGGCGGATCGCGGCGCGGGGCGCTGCCCGCGCTGGCCTCCGCCCATCCGCTGGGCGAGCAGCTGCCCGCGGTCTACGCCGACGACGACTTCGCGCTGCGCTTCGTCTCCGGTCTCGACACCGTGCTGGCGCCCGTCTTCACCGTCCTGGACTGTCTGGAGGCGTACTTCACGCCCGCCCTGGCACCCGAGGACTTCCTCGGCTGGCTGACGGACTGGGTCGGCACGGAGCTGGACGGCACCGAACCGCTGCCGCTGCGCCGCCACGCGGTGGCCTCCGCCGTGGCGCTGCACCGCGTGCGCGGCACCCGGCGCGGCCTGTCCGCCGCCGTCGAACTGGCCTTCGGCGTACGGCCGCGGATCACCGAGAGCGGCGGCGCGACCTGGTCGGCGCGTCCCCTGGGGCCCTTCCCCGGGTCGCCGCGCCCCGCTCTGCACGTGTCCCTGCGGGTGCCCGACCCGTCGTCGGTGGACCCCCACCGCCTGCGGTCCGTGGTCGCCGCGGCCCGCCCCGCCCACCTCCCCTTCACGGCCGAGGTGACCGCCCTGACCTCCCCTGAAGGAACCTGATGCCCGAGCAGCCCGAGCAGCCTGAGACGGACCCGATGCCCCACTCCCCTTCGCACACGCCGCCCACCTCTTCGTGCCCCGAGTGCGGCACCCCCGCCCGGCAGCGGGGCCAGTCCTTCTGCGACTCCTGCGGGGCCTTCCTCCGCTGGGACACCCCGGCGGGCCCGGTGAACGCGGCCGCCCAGGACGGCCCCGGGGCCCCGGGCACTCCCGCCCCGTCCCGACCGCGCCAGGCCGATGCCTCGGACCACTCCGGGCCCGCCCGCCCGGAGTCGGCCCCGTCCGCCCCGGCCGCCCCTGAGTCGGGTAAGCCCGCCACCCCCGGCCCCGCCTCCGCTCCCACGCCGGCCGCCGCCGACACCACCGTCCCGCTCCCGGCGACCGGCCCCACGGAGTCCACGGCCGGCCCCGCACCCGCGAGCGGCTCGGCGGCGGGCGGCTCGTCGTCCGACGGCTCGGCCTCGGGCGGCTCGGCACGGGGTGACTCGGCACCGGGCGGCTCACCCTCCGGTGGCGGGACGCCCCCGCGCGGCTCCTCCTCCGGGTCCGGCATGTCCGACACCGCCATCCGGTCGCTGCTCGTCCCCGTGCCGGAGGCCTCCGGGGCCGCGCCCGCCGAGACGCCGGGCGGTGTGCTGCCGGGCAGGCCCGAGGCGGCGCGCCCGCGCGTACGGCAGCCCGCCGTGCCGGCCGAACCGGAGTCGGGCGCGCCGTGCCGCGGCTGCGGGACGCCCAACGCCGCCCGCCGCCACTTCTGCCGCAGCTGCGCCACCCCCCTGAAGGCCTCCGCCGCCCCCACCGCCGAAGGCCCGTACGCCGGTCAGCGGCCGCGCCTGCACCGCGACCGCACCCGCTGGATCGCCCGCGCCGTCGGCGCCGCGGTCGTCGTCGGCCTGGTGGTCGGCGGCATCTTCGGCGGGCCCCCGGCCGCGCGCGCCGTGCAGGACCACTTCGCCAAGCGGGTGCCCGTGCACCCCACCGGCTCCAGCGCCTCGCACTCCGCCGCCAAGCAGCCGGCGAAGCTCGCCTTCGACGGCTACTCCAACACCTGGTGGGGCACGGGTTACGCGGGCGACTCGGCGGGCCAGTGGATACAGGCCGACTTCGGCCAGCCCACCGACCTGCTCAACCTGCTCATCACCCCGGGCACCTCACCCCGCACCGCCCAGGCCGCCCAGCAGGCCAGGCCCATGGAGTTCGACCTGGTGGTCAGCGACTCCGCGGGCAAGGAGCACACCATGCACCGCCGGATCAACGACGGCGGCGTCCAGAAGATCGACGTGCGCGTACGGGACGCGGTGACCGCCCGGCTGATCCTGCGCTCCGCGTACGGCGCCGCCGACAACCGCCAGGTGGCCATCGCCGAGCTGGAGTTCTTCGGCCGCTCGGCCAAGCAGTAGGGGCCACGACCGGCCGTGGGAGTGGCCGCCGGGCACCGGAGGGGGTGCGCCCGGCGGCCACGACTGGAGGACACTGGTGGCCACGGCTGGAGGACGGCCGGCGACCACGGCTGGGGGGCCGCCACCTGGCCTAGGACAACTGCGACTGCACCTGCGAGGAGATCAGCTCCAGGTGGTCCAGGTCGGCGAGGTCCAGGCACTGGAGGTAGATGCGGCTCGCGCCGATCGCCTCGTACCGCCCGATCTTGTCGACGACCTCGGCCGGGGAGCCCGCGAGGCCGTTCGCCTTCAGCTCGTCCACCTCCCGCCCGATGGCCGCCGCGCGCCGGGCGACCTCCGCGTCGTCCTTGCCGACGCAGGCCACCAGCGCGCTGGAGTACACCAGGTCGCCGCCCTTGCGTCCCGCCTCCTCGGCCGCCGCGCGGACCCGGCCGAACTGGCGCTCGCTGTCCTCGATCGAGGCGAAGGGGATGTTGAACTCGTCGGCGTACCGCGCGGCGAGGCGCGGGGTGCGCGTCGCGCCGTGGCCGCCGATGAGCACGGGCACCTTGGCCTGCGTGGGCTTGGGCAGGGCCGGGGAGTCGGTGAGCCGGTAGTGCTTGCCGTCGAAGTCGAAGGTCTGGCCGACCTCCGTGGACCACAGGCCGGTGACGATCTCCAGCTGCTCCTCCAGGCGGGCGAACTTCTCCTTCGGGAAGGGGATGCCGTACGCCTTGTGCTCATCCTCGAACCAGCCCGCGCCGAGGCCCAGTTCGACCCGGCCGCCGGACATCTGGTCGACCTGCGCCACCTGGATCGCGAGGACGCCGGGCAGGCGGAAGGTGCCGGCCGTCATGAGGGTGCCCAGCCTGATCCGCTTGGTCTCCCGCGCGAGCCCGGCGAGGGTGATCCACGCGTCCGTGGGGCCCGGCAGCCCGTCGACGGAGCCCATGCGCAGGTAGTGGTCGGAGCGGAAGAAGGCGTCAAAGCCGAGGTCCTCCGCGGCCTTGGCGACGGTGAGCAGGGTGTCGTAGGTCGCCCCTTGCTGGGGCTCGGTGAAGATTCGAAGATCCATGTGTCCATCCTGCACGGTCGGGAGCCTGTCGACCCCGCCGGTTCCGCCGATCCACGGCCGCCCCGGTCGGGTGAAAAAACCGCCGGTACCGAGGCCCGTACGGAGCCGCCCCGGTGACCCGGCCTGCCAACGTGTCGCCCAGGGAAGCCGCCCCCGAGCGACAGGACGCGCCCAAGGAGCTGCCCCAGCAGATGGAGGAACGGGGTAAGGCACCGCACTCCCCCGCGGGCGAGCCCGGCCCCTTCTGACGGCACGGACACGGGCACCGGCACCGGCACCCCACCCACCGCCACGCCACGCCCCCACCACCGCCACCGCCCGGCAGGGCCGCCGCACCGGCCCCTCACGACGGGCCCGCCGCCGAGTCGGGCGCGGGCAGGCCGTGTTCGCGCACCGCGAGCCTGCGCAACATTTCGAGGACCCGGTCCCGGGACTCGTCGGCGGCGTCTATCGCCTCCATGCACTGCCAGTACACCCCCTCGTCGGCGGCGCCCATCGCGACGCCGACGAGCGCGATGCCGACCTCGCCGAGAAGCCGGTCGAGGGCGACCAGGACCGCCTGGGCGTCGCCGGTCTCGGTGAGCCGGGCGGCTCTGATGTCCTCCGTCCCGAGGTGCGGGGCGTCGAGCAGTCCGCAGGCCCTGCCGCCCACTTCGCTCAGGCCCAGCGCCTCGCCCCGTAACTCGGGAGGGCCCATGACCGCGAGGCGGCTGCCGATCGCCTGCGCGAGCGCCTGCGACTGCCACACCTCCACGACGATGCCGATCGGGTCCTCGCTCAGCGCCAGCGCACGCCGGTTCGCCTCGATGAGCCGCATCGCGTTCATGCGCAGCCCCCCATCCATCCCGCGCGCCCACACCGCCGCACGTCCGCCCGAACTCGCCTGTTCACTACCCAGAGTGATACTCATCCGGGCGAAAAGCCAGGGGAGGTCGGAATTCTGTGGACAAGTAAGCGAGATTGGACAAGGCATCCACTCCGGAGAGTGACGAAAATATCGAAGAGGGGGTGCTACGGGCCCTCGGGAGCCGGAAAACGCTCCTCGTTCCGCTCGATCTTCGCCGCCAGCGCCGCCAGCGCGTCGATCCCCAGGACCTCGCAGAACTGGAGCAGATACGCGAGGACGTCGGCCACCTCGTCCGCCACCCGGTGCGCGGTGTCCGGGTCCCGCATCACCTGCTGCGACTGCTCCGGTGTCAACCACTGGAAGATCTCGACCAGTTCGGACGCCTCCACGCTCAGCGCGGCGGCCAGGTTCTTGGGGGTGTGGTACTGCTCCCAGTCGCGGGCCGCCGCGAACCGGGCCAGCCTGCGCTGGAGCCCCGCCACATCAAGTCGTTCCGTCACGCCCCAGGTCTACCACCGAGGCGTCGGCGGCCGACGCCGCCTCGGTGGCGTCGCGCACCGCCCCGACCAGGCGGATGTGGCCGCGGGCGCAGGTCCGCGCCGCCAGTTCGCCGAGCGCGCGCACCTGCCGCGCGTCCAGCCGGCGGTCGAGGTCGTCGGCGAGGACGGTGAGGGTCTGGTACGCCTCCGGGACCTCCGCCACCGGGTCGACGGCGAGGACGCCGGGGCCGGTGAGCAGGACGAGCGCCAGCGCGAGGTAGCGCAACTCGCCGTCCCCGAGCCGGGCGAGCGGCGTGCGCGCGCCGTCGCCGCGGTCGATGAAGGCCTGCACCGATCCGTCCTCGGCCTCCTCGGCGAACACGTCGGCGGCCGGGCCCGCGCAGCCGTCCCGTACGGCCGAGACGAGCAGCGCGTGGCGGCCCGCGCACTCGGCGCGGGTGCGCCACAGCACTTCCGCGAGGTTGTCGCAGCTGCCCTGGAGGCGGCCCGCGCCGATCAGTCCGGCCGGGACCGGGGCCCGCATCCGGCTGGGCCGCGGGTCGCAGGCGAACG
This sequence comes from Streptomyces huasconensis, assembly GCF_021028635.1. Taxonomy (NCBI): domain Bacteria; kingdom Bacillati; phylum Actinomycetota; class Actinomycetes; order Kitasatosporales; family Streptomycetaceae; genus Streptomyces; species Streptomyces huasconensis. The sequence continues at coordinate 6,317,783 of NZ_CP086119.1, read as the reverse complement.
CGGAGCGCAGCGCCACGACGACCTGTTCGGCCGCCGCGAGCACCAGGCGCTGCCCGTCGGTCTTGCCCGCCACGCGCAGCGGCACGAGCGCGGTGCCGAGCCGGTCGTCCGGCATGGGGGCGCGGGTCACCGGAGCCGTGCCCGCGGTGTGCCAGGCGGCCTGGACCATGCGCCGTCCCGGGTCGCGCAGCGCCGTCTCCAGGAGGACGAGGCCACCGCGGGTCAGCCGCTCGCCGACGACGCGGAGTTCGGGTTCGGCCTGGACGGCCAGGTCGAGCCGGATGGTTCCGGCGGGCCCCTCGACCGTGCAGCCGATGCGGAACCCGCGGCGCCGCTGGCCGTCGGCGCGGGCCCGTTCGGGCACGCACGCCGCGGGGTCGTCGAAGACGTCGACCAGTTCGGCACCGGCGCTGAGCCGCGCGAGCGCCTCGTACGCGCGCAGCGCGCTCGTCTTGCCGCTGCCGCTGGGGCCCGTGATCAGCGTGAGCGGGCCGAAGGGGAGGACCGCGCCGCGGTGCCCGGCGAAGGCGGACAACCGCAGCTCGGTGACCTGCGGCCGGTCCTGGCCTGCCGGCGGCCGGGCGGCCGGCACCGGGGAGAACACCGTCATGCCCGGGACGCTAAGCGGCCTTGCACGGGGCGAACCGTTCCACCAAGCCGACCTTCCTACGATCGGGCGATTCACCCCGAAGCTCCCCCACGCCGGCCCTGCGAGGGGCTACAGCCTCAAGGCACCCCCGGGACACCCCTGAGGCAGCCTCAAGGCTGTGCCACCGCCTCCACCAGACCCTGCACCTCCGTGCCGGGCGGGGCGAGGAGGAAGACGTTCTTGTCGACGCGATGCATGCCGCAGCCGAGGCCCATCACCACACCGCTGCTGAAGTCGAGGACCCGCTTGGCGACGTCCGTCTCGGCACCCGTCAGGTCGAGCAGGACCGGGATCTGCGACATGACCGTCTCGGCGACCTCGCGGGCGTCCGAGAAGACGTTGACCCGCATCACCACGAACCGCCTGCGCGTCTCGGTCTCCGCGTCGGGCAGCGCGCGGTGTCCGGGCCATGAAGGCCATTCGTTGCGGCTGCGCAGCGGTACCACCTGGGCGAGCCCTTCCCACTGTTCGTCGGTGACGTCGTGGCGCTGACTGCTGCTCACTTGCCCACCCCGTCCTGGCTCGCACTCATCATCTGCACCGGCCAATTCTTACGCCAAGTCACCCGATCAGCCCAACAGCGACACGGATGGCCCTGTGAAGCCGGTCCCGGACGAGGGTGCTCGGACGACTTCGCGGGGGCTCCCGCCGACGGCCGCGGACCGGGGGATGCCTGGTCACCAGTAGAGTGCCAGGGCGCAGCCCCCTCCCGAACCCCGAGGTATGAGCAGTGACCCCCGCACCCCCGGCCTCCCCCGCAGGCATACCGGCCGTCACCGTCGTCGGGATCGGGGCCGACGGCTGGGCCGGGCTCCCGGCCGCCTCCCGCGCCGCGCTCACCGACGCCGAGGTCGTCATCGGCGGCCCGCGCCAGCTGGACCTGCTGCCCGCCGACGCCTGCCCCGGTGACCGCCTGGCCTGGCCCTCGCCGCTGCGGCCCGCCGTGCGCGGCCTGCTCGCCGAGCACGCGGGGCGTCGCGTCGCCGTCCTCGCCAGCGGCGACCCCATGTTCTACGGGATCGGGCGCGCCCTCACGGCGGAGCTGGGCGTGGACACTCTGCGCGTACTCCCCCACCCCTCCTCCGTCTCGCTTGCGTGCGCGCGCCTCGGCTGGCCCGTCGAGGACACCGAGGTGGTCACGCTGGTCGGCCGCCCGGCCGCGCGCCTGGCCGCCGCCCTGCACGACGGGCGCCGCCTGCTCGTGCTCAGCGCGGGCGCCGCGACACCGGGTGAGGTCGCCGCACTGCTGCGGGACCGGGGCTTCGGGCCGAGCCGGATGCGCGTACTGGAACAGCTGGGCTCGGCGCGCGAGTCCTCGTACGAGGGTGTCGCCGACGCCTGGTCGCACGCGCCCGGTGATCCCCTGAACGTCGTCGCGGTGGAGTGCCGCCGCGCGCCCGGCGCCCTGCGGCTCGGCGCGGCGCCGGGGCTGCCCGACGGGGCGTACGAGAGCGACGGCCAGCTCACCAAGCGGCATGTGCGTGCCGCGACCCTCGCCGTGCTGGCGCCCGCGCCCGGTGAGCTGCTGTGGGACGTGGGAGGCGGCTCCGGGTCGATCGGGGTGGAGTGGATGCGGACGCACCCCTCGTGCCGCGCCGTCACCGTGGAGAAGAACGCCGTGCGGGCCGAGCGGATCGCCCGCAACGCGGACCGCCTCGGCGTTCCCGGGCTGCGCGTCGTCACCGGCTCCGCGCCCGCCGCGCTGGCCGGACTGCCCACGCCGGACGCCGTGTTCATCGGCGGCGGCCTCACCGCGCCCGGCCTGCTCGACGCCTGCTGGGCGGCGCTGCCCGGCGGCGGGCGGCTCGTCGCCAACACCGTCACGCTGGAGTCGGAGGCGCTGCTCACCGAGTGGTACCGGCGGCACGGCGGCGAGCTGGTGCGGCTGGCGGTCGCGCAGGCCGTCCCCGTCGGCGGCTTCACCGGGTGGCGGCAGGCCATGCCGGTCACCCAATGGTCCGTCACCAAGGCCGCGGAACAAGGCGATCGAGGAGATCAAGAACGATGACCGTGTACTTCATCGGCGCCGGGCCCGGCGCCGCCGACCTGATCACGGTGCGCGGCGCCCGGACGCTCGCCGCCTGCCAGGTCTGCCTGTACGCGGGCAGCCTCGTCCCGCGCGAACTGCTCGCCGAATGCCCGGACGGGGCGCGGCTCGTGGACACCGCGCGGCTCAACCTGGACGAGATCACCGCCGAGTTGGTGCGCGCGCACGAGGCGGGGCTCGACGTGGCGCGGCTGCACTCGGGCGACCCGTCCGTGTTCAGCGCGGTCGCCGAGCAGATGCGGCGGCTCGACGCGGCGGGCATCCCGTACGAAGTCGTCCCGGGCGTCCCGGCGTTCGCGGCCGCCGCCGCCGCGCTGAAGCGGGAGCTGACGGTGCCGACGGTCGGCCAGACGGTCATCCTCACGCGGATCGCGCAGCGTGCCACGGCGATGCCGCCCGGCGAGGATCTGGCCACGCTCGGCCGCAGCGGGGCGCTGCTCGTGCTGCACCTGGCCGCCGGGTATGTCGACCGGGTGGTCGAGGAGCTGCTTCCGCATTACGGGGCGGACTGCCCGACCGCCGTGGTGGCTCTCGCCAGCCGGCCCGACGAGGTGATCCTGCGGGGCACGCTGGCGGACATCGCCGGACAGGTGAAGGAGGCGGGGATCGTGCGGACCGCCGTGATCATGGTGGGGCGCACGCTGGGGGCCTCGCAGTTCCGGGACAGCCATCTGTACTCGGCGGAACGGGACCGGCACGTGTGCTGAGTGCCTGAGCGGCTCAGGCCGCCTCGCTTCGCCCCACCACCGCGCCCGCCCGGTCGATGCAGATGACGTCCACCGCGACGGGCGCGCCCCGCAGCACCGCCAGGGCCTCGTCCCTGGCCGCCCGCGCCACCAGGTCGCCCAGCGGTACCGCCGCCGCCTCGCACAGCCGCAGCGCCTCCAGGCCCGTGTTGGCGGCGGCGACACGTGCGGCCAGGGAGTCGCTCGCGCCGCCGCGCCGCGCCAGCTCCGCGAGGAAGCCCTTGTCGACCTGCGAGCGGGCCGAGTGGAGGTCGAGGTGGCCCGCCGCCAGCTTGGACAGCTTGGCGAAGCCGCCGCAGATGGTGAGGCGGTCGACGGGGTGGCGGCGTACGTACTTCAGGACCGCGCCCGCGAAGTCGCCCATGTCGAGGAGCGCGTCCTCGGGGAGGCCGTGCTCGGCGACGACGGTCTTCTCCGAGGTCGAGCCCGTGCACCCGGCGACATGCGTACGCCCGGCCGCCCGCGCCACGTCCACGCCGCGCCGGATCGAGTCGATCCACGCCGAGCAGGAGTAGGGCACGACGATGCCGGTGGTGCCGAGGATGGAGAGGCCGCCGAGGATGCCGAGGCGGGGGTTCCAGGTGGAGCGGGCGATCTCCTCGCCGTGGTCGACGGAGACCGTGATCTCCACGTCCCCGCTGCCGCCGTGCTCCGCCGCCACCCGCGCCACGTGGTCCCGCATCAGCTGGCGCGGCACCGGATTGATCGCGGGTTCGCCGACGTCGAGGGGCAGGCCGGGGCGGGTCACCGTGCCGACGCCGGGGCCCGCCGTGAAGACGACGCCGGAGCCGGGCGGCAGCCGCCGCACCGTGGCGCGGACCAGCGCGCCGTGCGTGACGTCCGGGTCGTCGCCCGCGTCCTTGACGATGCCCGCCATGGCGTACGTGTCCGTCCGCTCCTCGGCGGCGAGCGCGAAGGCGGGCGTCTGGCCCTTGGGCAGTGTGATCGTCACCGGGTCGGGGAAGTCGCCGGTCAGCAGCGCGGTGTACGCGGCCGTGGTGGCGGCGGTCGCGCAGGCGCCGGTCGTCCAGCCGGGCCGCAGACCGGTGTGCTTGAGTTGGGCGCCGCGTCCGCCCTGCGCCTCGTGCGGGCCGCTTGCCTTACTCATGAGGGGAACCGAACTCCGTGCACGTACTGATTCTGGGGGGTACGACCGAGGGCCGCCGCCTGGCGGAGCTGCTGGCGGGCGAGGCCGGGCGGCGGGTGACCAGTTCCCTGGCGGGGCGGGTCGCCGCACCCCGGCTGCCGCCCGGCGAGGTCCGCGTCGGCGGGTTCGGCGGGGCCGAGGGCATGGCGGCGTGGCTGCGGGAGCACCGCGTGGACGCGCTCATCGACGCCACCCATCCCTTCGCCCGGACCATCTCTTTCAACGCGGCGTCGGCCGCCGCCACCGCCCATGTTCCCCTGCTCGCCCTGCGCCGCCCCGGCTGGGTCGCGGGTGAGGGCGACGACTGGCATCCGGTGGGTTCCCTGGAGCAGGCGGCACGGGTGCTGCCCGCGCTGGGCGAGCGGGTCTTCCTCACGACCGGGCGGATGGGGCTCGCGGCCTTCGCCGGGCCGGAACCGGACCTGTCGGCGCTGTGGTTCCTCGTACGCTCCGTCGACGCGCCCGAGCCGCCGTTCCCCGCCCGCATGGAGGTCCTCCTGGAGCGGGGCCCGTTCACACCGGACGGGGAGCGTGAGCTGCTGCGCACGCATCGGATCGACGTCGTGGTGACGAAGGACAGCGGGGGCGCGGCGACGGCACCGAAGCTCCTCGCCGCGCGGGAGGCAGGGATTCCGGTGGTGGTCGTGCAGCGGCCTCCGGTGCCGGAAGCCGTGCCGGTGGCGGCCACTCCGGAGGAGGCGGCCGCCTGGCTGCGCGGGCTCAGCGGCTGACGCCCGAACCCGCTCACCCCCCTTCGGGGTACCTCCGCGGCGTCCACACCACCTGCTCCGCGCCCCCGCGCCGCCGCACGACCCGGGTCTGCGAGGACCCGACGATCAGCAGCGTCCGCATGTCGACCTCCGCGGGATCGAGGTCCCCGAGCCGCACCACCCGCACGGACTCCTCGGGTCCCCCGACGTCCCGCCCGAGGACGACCGGCGTGTCCGGCGCCCGGTGTTCGAGCAGCAGTTCCCGGGCCTTGCCCACCTGCCAGGTGCGGCTGCGCGAGCCGGGGTTGTAGAGCGCGAGGACGAGATCCGCCGCGGCCGCCGCGGCCAGGCGCTCAGCGATGACCTCCCACGGCTTCAGGCGGTCGGAGAGGGAGATCGTGGCGTAGTCGTGGCCGAGCGGCGCCCCCGCGCGCGCGGCGGCGGCGTTGGCGGCGGTCACCCCCGGCAGCACCCGGACCGGGATGTCCTCGTACGCGTCCTGCGAGGCGGCCTCCAGGACGGCCGTGGCCATCGCGAAGACGCCGGGGTCGCCTCCGGAGACGACCGCCACGCGCCGCCCGCGCCGCGCCAGTTCCAGGGCGAACTCGGCGCGCTCGGACTCCACGCGGTTGTCGGAGCCGTGGCGCCGCTGGCCGGGGCGGTGCGGTACGCGGTCGACGTAGGTCGTGTAGCCGACGAGGTCGTCGGCGGCGGCGAGCGCGCCGCGCGTCTCGGGGGTGAGCCAGAGGGGGCCTGCCGGTCCGGTGCCGACGACCACGACCTCGCCCGAAGCCTCCCGGGCGGGTTCCTTGGCGGGGCCGCCCGTCAGCGGTGCCACGCGGCTCGGCAGCACCGCCACGGAGAAGTACGGCACGGACTCCGGGTCCACGTCGGCGAGGCGGCCGGTGCGCTCACCGTCCATCGTGGCGCGCTCGACGTAACGCGCCTCGTCCAGGCGGCCCGAGCGCTCCAGGGCGCCGCGCACCTTGCCGAACGTACGGCCGAGCTTCATGACGACCGCCGAGTCCGTCGACGCGAGGCGCGCGGTCAGCTCCTCCTCGGGGAGGGTGCCGGGGAGGATCGTGAGGACCTCCTCCGCCTCGACCAGGGGCTCGCCGAGACGGGCGGCGGCGGCGCTGACCGAGGTCACGCCGGGGATGACCTCGGTGTCGTAGCGGTGCGCGAGCCGCTTGTGCATGTGCTGGTAGGAGCCGTAGAAGAGCGGGTCGCCCTCGGCGAGGACGGCGACGGTGCGTCCGGCGTCCAGGTGCGCGGCGAGGCGGGCGGCGGCCTCCTCGTAGAAGTCGTCGAGGGCGCCGCGGTAGCCGCCGGGGTGGTCGGTGGTCTCCGTGGTGACGGGGTAGACCAGCGGTTCCTCGATGTGGTCGGGGCGCAGGTGCCGCGCGGCGATCGAGCGCGCGATGGAGCGGCCGTGCCGCGCCGAGTGGTACGCGACGACGTCGGCGGCGGCGATGACCTCGACGGCGCGCACGGTCATCAGGGAGGGGTCGCCGGGGCCGAGCCCGACGCCGTACAGCTTCCCCGGGGTGTTCGTGACGTTCTGGGTGTCCTGGACGTTCTGGGTGTTCTCAGTGTTCTCGATGGGCTGGGCGTTCTCGGTGTTCACTCCGCCTCGCTCGCAATCGCGTTGATCGCCGCCGCGGCCATCGCGCTGCCGCCGCGACGGCCCCGTACGACCAGGTACTCCAGGCCCGAGCGGTGCTCGGCGAGCGCGTCCTTGGACTCGGCGGCGCCGACGAAGCCGACCGGGATGCCGAGGACGGCGGCCGGACGCGGGGCGCCCTCCTCGATCATCTCCAGGAGGCGGAAGAGCGCGGTGGGGGCGTTGCCGATGGCGACGACGGAGCCTTCGAGGCGGTCGCGCCACAGCTCCATGGCGGCGGCGCTGCGGGTGGTGCCGAGCCGCTCCGCGAGGCCGGGGACCGACGGATCGGTGAGGGTGCAGATCACGTCGTTGTCGGCGGGCAGCCGCTTGCGCGTGACGCCGCTCGCGACCATGTTCGCGTCGCACAGGATCGGCGCGCCGTCGCGCAGCGCCTTGCGGGCGTCGGCCACCACGCGGGGGCTGAAGGCGAGGTCGCGGACGAGGTCGACCATCCCGCAGGCGTGGATCATCCGCACCGCGACCTGGCTGACGTCGGCGGGCAGACCGGCGAGGTCCGCCTCCGCGCGGATGGTGGCAAAGGACTCGCGGTAGATCGCCGCGCCGTCCTTCTCGTAGTCGAACACTGTGCTCTCGCTCATCTCGTGGCCGTTGTGGTGGTTGCCGTTGTCATACGTGCTGTGGTGACCGTCTCGGTCAACGTGGCGCCGCCGCTCACGGGCGTCGCCGTGCCGCCGCCGCGCACCGTTACCTCGTACGGCCCGTCCCCGGTGGCGAGGACGTCCACCCAGTCGCCGTGCGGGTGTCCGCACCGCCGCTCGCAGCCGGACCAGTGGACGGGCAGGCCGCCGGCGCCGGGGACGGCGTCGGCGCGGACGTCGGCGAGGGACTTGGCGCAGCCGGGGCGGCCGGTGCAGGCGGAGACGCCGAGCCAGGGCGAGCCGGGGTCGGTGAGGTAGCCGGCGTCGGCGAGCGCGCCGAGGCGTGCGTGGGCGGTCGCGGCGTCCGCGAAGCCGGGGAGCACGAAGCCGCGCCACGGGGTGACGCGCAGTTCGTCGGCGGGGGCGGGCAGCAGGGCCCGCCACTGGGCGGCGCTCACCCGGCCGAGGGGGGCGCCGACGGCCACCGCGCGGCCGATGACGCCGGGCGGGTGGGGGGTGGCGCGGGGCGGGTCGGAGGGGACGGCGGCCGGTACGGCGTCGATGCCCTGCCGCGCCAGCGCCCCGGCGAGGTCGACGGGGTGCCCCGCGGGCAGCTCCCGGACCCGCCAGGCTCCGTTGCCCGCGTCACGCGCGGCGGCGAGGAAGGCTTCGGCGGCGGCGAGGGCGGCGCGCGGGGCGTCGATACCGGGGACGCGCAGAGCGTGGCCCCCGATGCGGACGACCGCCGTGCCGCCAGAGCCGTCAGAGCCACCCTCTCCGCCCAAGCCACCCGAGCCGTCCGAACCGCCCGAGCCACCCGAGCCACCCGAGCCACCCGAGCCACCCGAGCCACCCGAGCCACCCGATTCTGCGATCAAGGTCACATCGCCGCCGAGCGGAGCCACATCCCCGCGCCCGTCGTCCAGGACGAACAGGAAACGGCCGGAGAGCGCCGTCGTCCACTCCTGCCCGCACAGCAGCCGGTCCAGCTCACGGGCCCACAACTGCACGTCCGCGTGGCCGAGTCGGTCGAGGGTGGCGAGCGGGGAGGCCACGATGTTGCGGACGCGTTCGTGGCGTTCGGAGGGCAGCAGGCCCGCGTCCGCGAGGAGTGCGGAGAGCCGTCCGCCGCAGCTCTCGCCGAGGCCGCGCAGCTCGATGTTGCCGCGCGAGGTGATGCTGAGGTGGCCGTCCGCCAGGCGCTCCGCCACCTCCCCGAGAACCTCCGCCTGACGGGACGTCAGAAGCCCTGCGGGGAGGCGGAGTCGGGCCAGCGCGCCATCGTCGGCGCGGTGCAGTCGAAGCGCTCCGGGGCAGGCGTCACCCCGGTCGCGCACCGGGTTGCGTATGAGGGATTCGCCCTGGTTCGTGGAGGTTGCTCGGGTGGGCGGCATGGCGGCGAGCATACCCACGCCGATCCGGCCGGTCGCCTGCCGAGACGGGCCGTCCCGGCAGGCGGCCGCCCCACCGGCGGCGGCCAGGACTTACTATGCAGGCGGCGGACCGCCAGGTCCGCCGACGCCAGCGACGGCGTGGGCCCACCAGGGCCCGAGGGAGGAAGCCCGGTGCGAATCCGGCGCGGTCCCGCCACTGTGAGCCCCACCGAGGTGGGGCGAGTCAGGAACTCCCGCCGTCCATACGACCACCCGGGGCGCGGACACCCCGAGGAAGGCCTGCGCACGCATGCTTCTGCTGCTGTCGACCTCCGACACCGACCTGCTCAGCGCCCGCGCGGCGGGGGGTCCGGTCGACTACCGGTTCGCCAACCCGTCCCGCCTGGACCTCGCCGAGCTGCCCGCGCTCCTGGAGGGCGCCGACCTCGTCGTCGTACGCCTCCTCGGTGGCGTCCGCGCCTGGCAGGACGGCCTGGACCAGCTCATCGCCAGCGGTCTGCCGGTGGTCGTGCTCACCGGTGAACAGGCGCCCGACGCCCAGCTCATGGCCTCCTCGACCGTGCCGGTCGGCATCGCCGCCGAGGCGCACGCCTACCTCGCGCACGGCGGCCCCGCCAACCTGGAGCAGCTCGCCCGCTTCCTCTCCGACACCGTGCTCCTCACCGGCCACGGCTTCGACCCGCCGGCGCCCGCCCCGTCCTGGGGCCCGCTGGAGCGCGCCGCCCGCGACGTCGAGGGCCCGACGGTGGCGGTGCTCTACTACCGCGCCCACCACATGAGCGGCAACACCGCCTTCATCGACGACCTGTGCGGCGCGATCGAGGACGCGGGCGGCCGCCCGATGCCGCTGTACGTGGCCTCGCTGCGCGCCCCCGAGCCGGAACTGATCGACGCGCTGCGCCCCGCCGACGCCATCGTGACGACGGTCCTCGCGGCCGGCGGCACCAAGCCCGCCGAGGCCTCCGCGGGCGGCGACGACGAGTCGTGGGACGCGGGCGCGCTGACCGGCCTCGACGTGCCGATCCTCCAGGCGCTCTGCCTGACCGGGTCGCGTTCGGCCTGGGAGGAGAACGACGAGGGCGTCTCGCCGCTGGACGCCGCGAGCCAGATCGCGGTGCCGGAGTTCGACGGGCGGCTCATCACGGTCCCGTTCTCGTTCAAGGAGATCGACGAGGACGGCCTTCCGGCGTACGTCGCCGACGCCGAGCGCGCGGCCCGGGTCGCCGGTATCGCCGTACGGCACGCGCGTCTGAAGCACATCCCGGCCGCCGACAAGCGCCTGGCGCTCGTCCTGTCCGCGTACCCGACCAAGCACTCCCGGATCGGCAACGCGGTCGGCCTGGACACCCCCGCCTCCGCCGTCGCGCTGCTGCGCAGGCTGCGCGCCGAGGGCTACGACTTCGGCCCCGAGGCCGACATCCCGGGCCTCGTCTCCGGTGACGGCGACGAGCTGATCCGCGCGCTGATCGACGCGGGCGGCCACGACCAGGAGTGGCTCACCGAGGAGCAGCTGGCCGCCAACCCGGTCCGCATCCCGGCCGCCGACTACAAGCGGTGGTACGCCACGCTGCCGCAGGAGCTGCGGGACTCCGTCGAGCAGCACTGGGGGCCGCCGCCCGGCGAGATGTTCCTGGACCGCTCGCGCGTCGGCGACGGCGGCGACCCGGAGGGCGACATCGTCCTCGCCGCCCTGCGGCGCGGCAACCTCCTCATCCTCATCCAGCCGCCGCGCGGCTTCGGCGAGAACCCCATCGCGATCTACCACGACCCGGATCTGCCGCCCTCGCACCACTACTTGGCGGCCTACCGCTGGATCGCCGCCCCGGCCGCCGACGGCGGTTTCGGCGCCGACGCCATGGTCCACCTGGGCAAGCACGGCAACCTGGAGTGGCTGCCCGGCAAGAACGCGGGCCTCTCGGCGGCCTGCGGGCCGGACGCCGCCCTCGGCGACCTGCCGCTGATCTACCCGTTCCTCGTCAACGACCCGGGCGAGGGCACGCAGGCCAAGCGCCGCGTCCATGCCACCCTCATCGACCACCTCGTGCCGCCGATGGCCCGCGCCGACTCCTACGGCGACATCGCGCGCCTGGAGCAGCTCCTCGACGAGTACGCGCAGATCAGCTCCATGGACCCGGCGAAGCTGCCCGCGATCCGCGCGCAGATCTGGACGCTCATCCAGGCCGCGAAGCTCGACCACGACCTGGGCCTGGAGGACCGCCCGGACGACGACGGCTTCGACGACTTCCTCCTCCACGTCGACGGCTGGCTCTGCGAGATCAAGGACATGCAGATCCGCGACGGCCTCCACGTGCTGGGCACCGCCCCGGCCGGGGCCGACCGCGTCAACCTCGTCCTCGCGATCCTGCGCGCCCGCCAGATCTGGGGCGGCACCTCCGCCCTGCCCGGCCTGCGCGAGGCGCTCGGCCTGGACGAGTCCGCGGCGACGCGCGTGAGCGCCGACGAGGCCGAGGAGAAGGCCCGCGCGCTGGTCCAGGCGATGGACGACGCCGACTGGGACCTCGCGGCCGTCCCCCGCGACCAGGGCGAGCAGGTCGCCGCCATCCTGGAGTTCGCCGCCCGCGAGGTGGTTCCCCGCCTGGAGGGCACCACGGCCGAACTCGACCACGCCGTACGGGCGTTGGAGGGCCGCTTCGTCCCCGCCGGGCCCAGCGGCTCCCCGCTGCGCGGCCTGGTCAACGTCCTGCCCACCGGCCGCAACTTCTACTCCGTCGACCCCAAGGCCGTCCCGTCCCGCCTCGCGTGGGAGACCGGCGAGGCCCTCGCCGACTCGCTCATCGAGCGGTACCGCACCGACAACGGCGACTACCCCACCTCCGTCGGCCTGTCCCTGTGGGGCACCAGCGCGATGCGCACGGCGGGCGACGACGTCGCCGAGGCCATGGCGCTGCTCGGCGTCCGCCCCGTCTGGGACGACGCCTCGCGCCGTGTCACGGGCCTGGAGGCCATCCCGTACGAGGAGCTGGGCCGCCCGCGCATCGACGTGACGCTGCGCATCTCGGGTTTCTTCCGCGACGCGTTCCCGCACACGATCGGCCTGCTCGACGACGCGGTGCGGCTGGCCGCCTCGCTCGACGAGCCCGCCGAGCACAACTACGTACGCGCCCATGCCCAGGCCGACCTGGCCGAGCACGGCGACGAGCGCCGGGCCACCACCCGCATCTTCGGCTCCCGCCCGGGCACGTACGGCGCCGGGCTGCTCCAGCTCATCGACTCCCGCGACTGGCGCACCGACGCGGACCTCGCCGAGGTCTACACGGTCTGGGGCGGCTACGCCTACGGCCGCGGCCTCGAAGGCCGCCCGGCCCGTGCCGAGATGGAGACCGCGTACAAGCGCATCGCGGTGGCGGCCAAGAACACCGACACCCGCGAGCACGACATCGCGGACTCCGACGACTACTTCCAGTACCACGGCGGCATGGTCGCGACGGTCCGCGCCCTGCGCGGCACGGCGCCGGAGGCCTACATCGGCGACTCGACGCGGCCCGAGACGGTCCGCACCCGCACCCTGGTCGAGGAGACCTCGCGCGTCTTCCGCGCCCGGGTCGTCAACCCCAAGTGGATCGAGGCGATGCGCCGCCACGGCTACAAGGGCGCCTTCGAACTCGCCGCCACCGTGGACTACTTGTTCGGGTACGACGCCACGACGGGCGTCGTCGCCGACTGGATGTACGACAAGCTCACGGAGACGTACGTCCTGGACCCGACGAACCGCCAGTTCCTCCAGGAGAACAACCCCTGGGCGCTGCACGGCATCGCGGAACGCCTCCTGGAAGCCGAGTCGCGCGGCATGTGGGCGAAGCCGGACCCGGCGGTGCTCGAAGCGCTGCGGCAGGCCTACCTGGAGACGGAAGGCAACCTGGAGGACGAGGGCGGCGAGGCGTGAGCGGCGGCGCCGTCCGGTATCTCTACCTGGTCCGGCACGGCGAGGCCACCGCCGATGAGCGCGGCCTGACGGAGGGCGGCCGCCGACAGGCCGCCCTGCTCGGCGAGCGGCTGCGCGGCGTGCCCCTCTCCGCGGTCCACCACGGGCCGCTGCCCCGCGCCGAGGAGACCGCCCGGCTGATCGCCGGGCGGCTCGACGGCGTGCCGCTGCGCCGCTCGGACGCCGCTGGCGACTACATCCCGTACATGCCGAGCGAGGACGAACTGCCGCCGGAGAGCGCCGAGTCCACGCTTCAGTGGCTGGCGGGCTTCCCGGAGGAGGAGCGCACGGGCGGGCCCGCGCTCGCCCGTGCGGCGCTGGCCCGGTTCACCGGCCCGGCGCCGGACGACGAACCCCGCCACGAACTGGTCGTCACGCACAACTTCCTCATCGGCTGGCTCGTCCGGGAGGCCCTCGACGCGCCCGCGTGGCGCTGGCTGGGCCTGAACCACGGCAACGCCGCCCTGACCGTCATCCGCTACGCGCCGGGACGCCCCGCGTCACTCGTCCTCTTCAACGACATGGGGCACCTGCCCGCGGAGCTGCGCTGGACCGGTTTCCCACTCGGTTATTCACCCGACGTCACAGCAGGTGAGGCAGCACCACGCCGTTGACCAGCGGCCCCTCGACCGTGATGCCCTCGCTGACCAGCGTCTCGGCGATGGGCGGGATCGGGGAGGGGTTCGCCGCGGCCGGGGTGGCCGTCAGGGCGAGGGGGAAGGTGAGGAGCCCCAGCAGGGCGGCGGTCACGACGCGACGTGTACGCATACAGCTGCCTTCTTGATCGAGGGGGCGACGGGGCGTCCTACGACCCGTTCGTATGATCGTCGGTGACTTCTTGGCCGCGGGGCGGTTACACACCGCGAGACGGGCCGCGACCGGTGGCCCTCACCCGTGGTCCAAGGAGGCTGCAGTGGACGGTTGTTGGGTGCGGAAGATGTCCCGTTGGGCGCTGGTCGCGGCGGTGGCGGCCGTACCGGCCGCGCTGTGCTCCGGCACGGCGCACGCCGACGAGGCGAACAAGGAATCCCACAACGGACCCAGGGTCGCGCTGATCAACATGGGCCAGGTCGACGACCCGATGGAGGACGTGCTGGAGCACACCCTCAACTTCGGTGACGGATACCGCTGGAGCTGACGGGTGACGGCCGTCGTGGCGCGCTTGCGCGGGTCCCGGATGCCCCGCGGGCGCGCCACGACGCGGCGGCGTTCAGCCCGTCACGGCGCGAGGCACGTCGTGCCCGGGATCTCGCTGGGCACGGCGGGAGCCGCCGGATCGATCAGCCCCGTGATGTCCGCGGGTGTCCCCACCAGGCAGTTGAGGGTCGCGACCGGGTCCGGGACGGCGTTCGCCGGCACCGCGAGAATTCCCAGCAGGGTGATGGCCCCGAGGACGACGGCGGCGTAACGGCGCATGTGAAGTCTCCTTCGCTTCGGCGGTGTTGCCGGTGGCCCGGCGCTTCATGCCGAGCCGTTCCGTGCCTCCCCAGCCCTCCGACCCGGTACGCCCCACATCACCCGTACGTGGCTGAGGGAACGATCCGCCGCCGCACTTCGCCTCAGCGCCAGGTCTCCTGAGCTGTCGGGGGCGTCCCGGAGCAGGGGGGTGTAAAGCACGACGCGGGACCGCCCCCTACGGAGACAGCCCCGCGTTCTCGGAAGAGTCGGCCGCCTGTCGGTCACTCGCCGTCGAAGGGGCCGGCCGGCCCCGACGCGCCCGCGCCCACCCCGCCGAACATTCCCTCCATCAGCTGCTCGACGTCCAGATCGGTGGCGCCGGCCGGGACGGTGGGCGTGCTGCCGCCGGTCATCCGTACGACCAGGCCGAGCTTCTTGACCTTGGGGTTCTCGGTGAGCTTGGCGAGGTCGAGGCGGACCTCCTTCAGCTCGCCGTTCTTCAGCGTGACGTCCGCCCGCACCTTGGCGTCCGGGGCATCCTTCAGGTCCTTGTCCGTCGGCAGCTCGGCACCCGGCGGCAGCTTCTTCGCCAGCGGGCGAAGCTCCTCGACCAGCTCGGTGGCCAGGGTGCGGAAGGGCGCGGTGGCGGTGATGCGCTCGGTCCCGTCCTCGCCCCCGGCCGACTTCAGCTTGACCTCACGGGCGACGACCCCGCGCACGGCCTTCATGAGCTTCTTCTGCGTCACGGCGTCGATGGTCGGCTCCGGGGAGGGCTCGGCCCCCGGCTCGTCACCGTTCTCGGCGGCGAGCCGCTCCATCTCCTTGGTGTCGATCTTCACCCACTTGCCCTCCAGGACCTTCTTGAGGGCGCCCGCCTCCGGAGGCAGGTCCGACGCCTTCGGTACAGGGGTGCCCATGGCCTTGCCGAGCGTGCCCGCGTCCGTACGGAGATACGTGTGGTCGCCGATGACCCGGTACTCGATCAGCTGCCCGTCCGGGTTGCTGACCTTCATGGCCATGCGGTCGAAGTCCTTCTCCCCGGACTCGCCGAACGGCTTCTTCGACTGCACGGTGACGCTGATCTTCGCGTCGCGGAACAGCCGCGCGACCTCGTCCGGCATTTCCTCGCCGGGCTCCGGGGCCGAGGGGCCGTCCAGCGCCTTGAGCGACGCGACGTCGCTGTCCAGGGAGAATTCGAAGGAGAGCGTCTTCTCCTCGTCGAGCTTTTCGAAGGCCCGGTCGAGCTTCTGTCCGGCGGACAGCTGCTCCACGGTCCCGCAGGCGGCAGAACCGGCGAGGACCGCGCCGACGACGGCGGTGGCGGTCAGGGTCTTGCGTATGGCGATGATGATGGTCTCCTCGTAAGTGTTCTCGGCCGGTAGACCAGCACCTGCCACGAATGGTTGCCCTGTTCCCGACAAGAAGTGGCCCGGCGGGCAGCGGCGCGCCCGGCCCGGGATCACCGGCCCCAAGAGAGACCCAAGAGAGACCCAAGAGAGACCTGAGAGAGACCTGAGCGAGAGGCGGAGGGCGGCTCGGGTCAGAAGGCGTATCTCACCCGCAGCCACGGCGCGCGCTCGGCGAGCAGTCGCCGCAGCCGTGTCAGGGACTCCTGCTTGATGTCGAGGGCGTAGCGGACGTTGAGCGCGCCGTTCTGCGAACGCTTCGTCTCCTGGATGTCCGGCTGCCACAGCGCTTCCTCGGCGCGGGGGTGCCACCTCAGGTTGACCTCGTGGAGCGCCTGGTTGTGCGTCAGCATGATGACCTCGGCCGCCGCCTGCTCCTTCACCCGGGCGGGCAGGACGTCGTCGAGGTGGGTGAGCAGGTCGGCCCAGTCCTGCTGCCATCCGGGGCGCAGGACGACGGGCGAGAGGTTGAAGTGGACCTCATAGCCGGCGTCGAGGAAGTCGGCGGCCGCGGCGATCCGCTCGGCGACCGGGCTGGTGCGGATGTCCAGCAGCCGGGCGTCGTCGGCCGGCATGACGGAGAAGCGCACCCGCGTACGCCCCTGGGGGTCGAGCGCGAGCAGATCAGGGTTGACGAACTTGGTCGCGAAGGACGCCTTGGCGGTCGGCAGCGCACGGAACGCGGCGATGAGATCCGCGGTGTTGTCGCAGACCAGGGCGTCGACGGAGCAGTCGCCGTTCTCACCGATGTCGTAGACCCACGCGTGGGGGTCGCACTGGTTGGGCTCGGTCTTGGGCCCCTGGGCCCGTACGTGCCGCCGGACGTGGGCAACGATCGCCTCGATGTTGGTGAACAGGGTGATGGGGTTGGCGTAGCCCTTGCGGCGGGGGACGTAGCAGTAGGCGCAGGCCATCGCGCACCCGTTGGAGGGCCCCGGAGCGATCCAGTCGGCCGACCTGCCGTTGGGCCGCGTCACGAGCTGGTGCTTGACCCCGAGGACGAGCGTCTCGGTCTTGATACGGACCCACCGCTCGGCGTTGCCGTCGTTCCCGTGCAGGGAGGGGATACGCCAGTGGCTGCCCACCTCGGTCACGCGCACCCCCGGCAGCCGGGCCATGATCTGCTGCCCGCGCGGCGAGTCCAGGGCCGCGGGCTCCGCGTAGACCTCCCGGACGTCGAGCATCCGCCGCGCCTGGGGGCTGTCCCGGAACGCCCCGTGCGGGGCCGCTGCCGGGGCGGTGTCCGCCCACCCGAAGAGCGCTTGCTGTTCGGGCTCTCCCGCAGCGGACCCGGCGCCCGCCGATGACTGACCCACGTGCCGTACCTGTCGCCGTTCCTGTCGTGCCTGCCGTGCTTGTCGTGGCTCCCCACGGCCCCAGTACACCTTGTCCCGCACTGTCCCGCGCATCGGGGAGGCCACGGGTCGGGCGCGGCGGCTGGTCGGACTCTCGCCGGCGCTCCAGGACCAGGCCCGCCGACCCGACATGTGCCGCGCGTTTCCGGCGACCCCCCTCGGGGCATTCGCCTGACATGGCGCGGTATGGGGCGAATCGCCGGGTGTGTGTGCCCGTCGGCTCGGGCCCTCCCGGCCATCGGCGGCGGCACCCCGAACGGAGACGAGCGGATGACCCCAATGCCCGGCGGAGCCGCGCGGCGCCCGCTGCTGCGCTTCGACGGCTGGATCGCGGGCCTGGGCACCGCGTCCGGGACCCGCGTCGTGCTCGGCCACTGGCACCGGTCGCCGTTCGGGCCGTTCAGCGATGTGATGATCGAGCGGGCCGACGGGGAACGGCTGCTGCTGGCCCCCACGCGGGCGACGGCGGACTTCGTCAGCGACACCTACACCTTCGACACCGTACGCGTGGTCCCGGTCGACGTCGGCGTCGCCGCCGACACGTGGACGGTCAGCGCCGGCCCACTCGACCTGCGCTTCAGCGTCGGCCGCAGGGGCCCGCTGGGATTGCTGCTCCGTGCCGTTCCCGGCGCCCTCGCCCGCCGCCCGGCGTGGAGCGCGCTGACGGACCGGCCCGCCCGCCTGCTGCTGCCCGGCGTGCGCACCCGCGGCAGCACGGGCGCGGGACGCCGGGAGTGGTACGGCGCCCGGGACCTGCGGCCGATCCGCACGGCATCGGCAACCTTCGAGGGCACCGACCTCGGCACGGTGGCCCCCGTGGCACCGCCCGTGCGCTTCGGCTTCGGCTCGGCACCGAGGAACCCGGCTCTCACACGGATCACGACCACGATCGCGCTCGAACCGGAGTAGGGACAGCCCGGCCACGCAGCGGCTACACCGGCGGGTCCCCCCGGCGCTCCAACTGACGTGCGAGTTTACGTTCCTGCAAAGTCAACGGGATGTCGGGGCGCAGCCGTTCGGGGTGGCTTTCGGCAGGGCCGGTGAGAGGTTGCGCCGAGCGTTCGGACCGCATCAGTTCGCCGGCCAAGTACAGCATCCCCAGCGCCACCAAGCCCTCCCAGACCGGGTGCAGGACGCGGTCGATCACTATGCGCCGTATCCCTCTAATGGACATGACAGCGGATCGTTCCAATGGCGCCTCGCGCCCCGGTCGACAGCACCTCGGGGCCCTCGGGGCCCTGGGAAGCCAGCGAGCAGCTGTCCGACCTGCGCCCGGGCCGGTGCAAAACAGTACAAACCATACGCACAGCTCAGCTCCGCTCCTGCCCAAGCGGCATTCGAGCCCCCTTATAGGGCCCATGGCGACTCTGGTGGCGCGCATCGACGGCCGCCGGTATGTGGGGCCACAGCTGCAAGGGGGACACAGGTGCACCGCTTTCTGGCAGTACGGCCATCGGGCGACGGGGGCAGGCTGCGGTTGTTCTGCTTCCACCATGCCGGGGCGGGGGCCCTGGCATTCGCCGGGTGGCAGCCGCGGGTGGGCCGGGACGTCGATGTCCTGCCGATACGGCTGCCCGGCCGGGAGGCCTTGCTCAAGGAGCCCCGCATCACCGACGCGGAGCAGCTGGTGCACGAACTCCAGCAGGACCTGGGCCCGCTGCTCGACTCCTCGGTCCCGCACGCCTTCTACGGGCACAGCCTCGGTGCGCTCGTCGCCTACCGCCTCACCCAGCATCGGCTGCGCGCCGGCCTTCCGCCCTCCCGGATGTTGCTCGTCGGCGCCTGCGCGGCGCCCCAGGCGCCTCTCGACCTGCTCGACGCACGCGACCCGGCCGAACTCACCGACGAGGAACTGATGGTGGCGTTCAGCGACACGCAGTCCCTGCCCGAACCGCTGCGCCGCCGGCCGGGGCGGCTCACCCGCGTCCTGGCCACCCTCCGCTCGGACCTGCTGCTCGCCCGCAGTCTGCGGTCGGCGCCGGCCGACGCGTTGCCGTGCTCGCTGCGGGCCTTCGCGGGCCGCGACGACTCCATGGTCTCCACCGCACAGGTACGGGCCTGGAGGCACTGCACCAGCGCGGGCTTCCGTCTCGACTCCGTACCGGGGACGCACTTCTTCGTCCGCGGACGTGAACTCCCCCAGCGGATCGGGGAAGTGCTGCGCAGCCTGGCGCCCTTCGCGCCGCCGGTTCCGACGGGGTAGAGCGCACACCAGCACCCAACCCCCACCACCCATCGAAAGGACCGTCATGAGTGACATCACCCTGAGCGACCTCAGTGAGCTCTGCCACGAGAGCATCGGTGCCCCCGACGACGGGACGTCCATGGAGGGCGAACAGGCCCTGGACATGTCCTTCATGGAGTTCGGCTACGACTCCCTGGCACTGCTCCAGCTGACCGCTCTGATCAGCCGCAAGTACGGCATCGTGCTCGACGACGATGCCGTCGCCGAGGCCGAGACCCCGCGTCAGCTCCTGGCCGTCATCAACGCGGCCCCCAAGCGGGTTCCATCCGTTGACCGCCTCCGCGCCGAACCTGGCCGCTGCCCCCTCGCTCCGGCCTGGGCGGCACGCGGCCAGGGTGCTTGTGCCGGTCCTTCCGGAGAGCCTGGGGCCGACGGTGCGTCGGAGACCCAGCTCGAACAGAGAGGTGCACGCCCATGACAGCCACGCCCGTCACCCGGGGTCCTCGCGACGAACAGCCCGCGGAGACCGGCATCCTGGGCCGCCCCCGCTGGTTCATCACCTTGTTCGGGACGGACGTCTGGGAGCGCTTCAGCTTCTACGGGATGTCCGCGATCCTCGTGCTCTACGCGAGCGAGCCCGTGGCCGAGGGCGGGCTCGGCCTCTCCGACGACGATGCCGCACTGCTCTTCGGCAGCTACATGGCCGCCGCGTTCCTCGCCTCCGTGCCGGGGGGCTGGCTCGGTGACCGGCTGTTCGGCCCGCACCGTGCCATCCTGTTCGGCGGCGTCGTCATCGGGCTC
The DNA here is from genome assembly GCF_021028635.1 of Streptomyces huasconensis. Lineage (NCBI taxonomy): Bacteria > Bacillati > Actinomycetota > Actinomycetes > Kitasatosporales > Streptomycetaceae > Streptomyces > Streptomyces huasconensis. The sequence goes on along the minus strand of NZ_CP086119.1, from coordinate 6,297,737 downwards.
GGGCATCTCACCCTGGCCGTGCCCTCGGAGGTCTCCTTCTATCCGGGGCTGCTGCTCGTCGCCCTCGGCACCGGGCTGCTCAAGCCCAACATGGCCAACCTGCTGAGCACCTTCTACGCTCCCGATGACCGCTCGGGCCGAGACGCCGGCTTCGCCGTCTTCTACATGAGTGTCCAGGTCAGCGCCCTGATCGCGCCACTCGTCGTGGGAACCGTGGGCGAGAGCGTCAACTGGCACCTCGGCTTCGGACTCGCCGCGCTCGGCATGGCGCTCGGCCTCATCCAGTACGTCCGCGGCGCCCGCCACTTCGGCGCCACCGGCAAGGTGCCCGAGCGCGCGGCCGATCCCGCCCAGCGGGCCACGGTGCTGCGCTGGAGCGGGGCCGCCGCGGGTCTGGTCGCCGTCGGCTACGGCGTGGACGCCGCCTTCGACACCTTCGAGGTCGGCCATGTGATGGCCCTGGTCGGGCTGCTCTGTGTGGTGGCCCCCATGGGCGCGTTCTGGCGGCTCATCCGCAATCCGCTCCTGACAGCGGCCGAACGCAGCCGGGTCAAGACGTACATCTGGCTCTTCCTCGTCTCCGCCGTCTTCTGGGGCCTGTTCCTTCAGGGCGGCTCCGTCTTCGCGCTCTTCGCGAAGGACTCCACCGACCGCGACGTGCTCGGCTTCACCATCCCCGCGAGCTGGTTCCAGTCCACCATCCCCCTGTTCGTGCTGCTCACCGCCCCGTTCTTCGCCCGGATGTGGCAGCGGGCCGGCCAACGTCTCGACACAGCCGTCAAGTTCGCCGTCGGCATGGGTTGCACCGGTGCCGCCTACTTAGTGCTCGCGGTGGCCGCACTGCTGGGTGCGCACAGTGGCGAGCCGGTCTCACCGCTCTGGCTGGTGGCCTCCTTCCTGCTCCTTGCCTGCGGCGAGGTGTCGTTCGGTCCGGTCGGCATGAGCGCCACCACCGCCATCGCCCCGGCCGCCTTCGTCAGCCAGATGGTCGCCCTGTTCTGGCTCGCGGGCGCCCTCGGCGGCGGCCTCGGCGGCAACGCCCTCAAGGTCTCCGGTGAACAGGCCCCCGGTGCCGCCTACTTCCTCTCGGTCGGCGCCGTGGCCCTGCTCATCGGCGTGATCCTGCTGCTGGTCCGCCGTCCGCTCACACGCAAGCTCGGGGTGTGAGCGGACGACGACGACCTCGGCGTCCCGGCCGGCCGGTGCCATCTCTGCGGCGCCGCGCCGGCCTTGGAGCTTCCGCTACCAGGTGACGGGCAGGGACTTGGGGGAACGGATGGGCTTCGCGGTGTTCCACTCCAGTTCGCCGAGGGGCACGGCCGGGCGCAGCGTCGGACAGCGGCGCAGCAGGGTGCCGAGCGCCACGCCGATCTGTATGCGGGCCAGATGAGCGCCCATACAGCGGTGCGGCCCGTGCCCGAAGGCGAGGTGTGAGGCACCCCGGCCCACCTCGAAGCGGTACGGGTCGAAGAGGTCCGGGTGTTCGTACACCGCCGGGTCGCGGTTGGCGGACGTGGTGGACGGCAGCACCGCCTCGCCCGCCCGGACCACCGTCCCCGAGAGTTCCACGTCCTCCGTGGCGACCCGCAGAGTTCCCCCGGTCATGGCGATGGGGACGAAGCGCAGCAGTTCTTCGACGACAGGGTCGCGCAGCCGGTCGCCCGTATACAGATCCACCCAGGCCTCGGGGTGTTCGCTGCCGTAGGTGAGCAGGACGTGCAGCGAGCCGGCGATCTGCGCGGCGACGGTCTCGTACCCGGCGACCAGCAACGTGGTGGCGAAGGTGCACAGCTCCGCGTGGCTGAGCCGCCCGTCCTCGTGGGCCGCGACCAGCGCGCCGAACACGTCGTCGGACGGCTGCCGCCTGCGACGCTCCACCATAGCCGCGAAGTAGGTGTCGAGCTGCCGGGCCGCCTCGGTGGACCGGCTGGCGTGCTCCGGGCTCAACGTCAGGTACGCCTCGGTCCACTCCCGGAACCGGTCGCGTTCCTCCGCGGGCACCCCCAGCAACTCGCAGATCACGGTCAGCGGCAGCGGTTGCGCCAGGCCCGCGACCAGGTCGGCGGGCCGGTGTGCCATGGCCTCGTCCAGCAGAGCGCGGGTGACGGCACCGATGCGGTCCCGCAGCACGTCGAGGCGCCGCGGCGAGAAGGCGCCGCTGAGGGCCCGACGCAGCCGGGAGTGCTCGGGAGGGTCCATGGTGGTGAGGGAGTTGGGGTCGAGCGGGATGTTACGGGCCCGCGGGGCGCCCTTGGCGGCTGCTGCCGCCCGGCTGAACCGGCCGTCGCCGAACACCTTCAGGTTGTCGGCGTACGTGGTGACGAGCCAGGCGCGGTCACCGGACGGCAGCAGCACCGGAGCCACCGGGCAGCCGGCGCGCAGCCGGGCCAGATCCGGGGGCGGGGCGGAGGGGTCGGGGCTGGGCAGGGGGAAGCGCAGCGGTGGTTCGTCGACGTGTGCCGGCTCGGTGGAGGTCATGCGCGTACTCCCTGCGGAGAGGATTCCCGGTACGTGAGGCGGGCCAGGGCCGCGGACAGCTCTTCGGCGGGCCGTCCGGCCGGGGTGCCCGTCCAGCGCCACCCCACGAACCCGTCCGGGCGGATCAGTACGGCCCCGCCGTCCCCCACCCCGTACTGCGCCTGGAACGTCTTGGCCGGTTCCTCGCCGGACGGCAGATGGCATGCCCGCAACCGGGCTCCGTCACCGCATGCGTCCGTGACGGCGCGCATCCAGCGGGCATCGCTCGTCACCAGGACGAATTCGGTGCCGTAGCGGTCCAGCAGCGACCGGCCGCCCGGCAGGGGGACGTGCGGGGCGCGCGTGCCGGGCGAGCCGGACCAGTGGTCGGCGGGCAGGAAGGTCGCGCCGTCAGCGGTCTCCGCTGACGTGGGGTCGCCTCCGTACGCGTCATCGGTGTCCCGCGCGGCGGTCGCGTACCGGTACCCCAGCATCACCGCCGCGTCGTCGGCCAGTCCCGGCGGCGGCCCGCCGTCCCCGCCCTTGCGGCCCCGGTCCTTGGAGCGCACTACGGCCTGTTCCACGGTGGCCACGCTCACCGGGCGCCGCTCGGCCTCGTAGGTGTCCAGCAGGCCGGGGCCGGCTTCGCCGCGCAGTACGGCGGCCAGCTTCCAGGCGAGGTTGTGGGCGTCCTGGATGCCGGTGTTGGAGCCGAACGCCCCGGTGGGCGGCATGACATGGGCCGCGTCGCCGACCAGGAACAGCGAGCCGTCCCGCCAGCGCGCGGCCACCCGCCCGGCGGACTCCCACGGCAGCACGCCGCGAATGTCGACGTCGAGTCCGGGCACGCCCGTGGCCTTGCGGACCATCTCGGCGCACGCGCCCGGTTCGAAGCGGTGCCGTTCCGCCTCCCAGTCGGGCCCGATGGGAACGTGCAGCAGCCAGCGACGGTGGTTGTCGATGGGCAGCAGGGCGCCCTGGAAATCCCGTTGCCTGAGGTAACACATCACGAAGCGGCGGTCGCGCAGCGGCTCGGTGAGGTCGGCGTGGAAGTAGATGTTGGCGAAGTGCGCCAAGGTGCCCGGCCCGTCGAAGGCGATGCCACGGGCCTCGCGCAGCGGGCTGTGCGCGCCGTCGGCCGCGAGGACGTACGTGAAGGACATCCGGAATTCCGTCCCGGCACGCACATCACGGATGGTGGCCACACCGTCCGCGAGCGCCGTGAGTTCATGGCCGAAGAGCAGCCAGGAGCCCAGCTCACGGGCGCGGTCGGCGAGCAGCGGCTCCAGTTCGTCCTGGTCGCACAGCGCCCAGGACGTGGGGCTGAGATCGCTCCAGGCCTCGAGCCGGGGGTCGGCGGTATGCGCGCCGTCCATCCGGCGGAATTCCTCGCCGGCCAGGTCGTGCGCGGCCACGATGCCGTGATTGGTGGAGAGCGCCCGCGCGGATTCCGTGGCGCGGATCGATGCCTCCAGGCCGGCGGCGCGCAGGATCTCCATGGAGCGGACGTTCACACCGCGGGCGCGGGGGTGGGTGCTGGTGGTCGCGTGCCGCTCCACCAGGACATTCGCGATGCCCCGCTGGGACAGGAACAGCGACATGGACAGACCGACGATCCCACCGCCGACGACCAGCACAGGGCTGTATGCGGACGTGCCTGTTGCAGTCATGGGGTTACCTCACTCGGCTGGTCTCTGACGGGACGGGGGCTGCGGCGTACGGTGCCGGGATCGGACGGGTCCGGGCGGGCCCGCCCGCAGGCCGCTCGGGCAGATGTTCCGGGAGCCGGGACAGCGCGTCCGCCACCCGGCTCATCTCGTGATCGGTGGGCGCGACGATCCGCAGCCCGGGCGCCCGCCCGGGGCTGGTTCCCGAGAAGATCCGGACCACGACGCCCGCTTCGGCCAACCGCTCGTACACCTCGTGCGCCCGCTGCGCGTCATCGGTGTGCACGAAGCGGAAGTGGACGGGCGCGCCGGTGACCACCGCGTCACCGAAGCGCTCGCACAGCAGCCCCTCCATCCGCCGCCCGGCGTCCAGCAGCCGGGTGCGGGTCTCCGCGGCCCAGGACCGTTCACCGAGGGCGGCGGTGGCCACGGCCGCGTCGAGGTAGGACAGCGGCCAGTTCGGCAGCCGCCGCCGCACGGCCTCGCGCAGCGCGTCGTTGCGTGTCCACAGAGCGCCGGTGCGCACCCCCGCGATGCCGAACAGCTTGTTCGGCGACTGGAGCACCACGACGTTGTCCAGACCGCACCGCGTCATGGACAGCGTGGCGTCGGCCATGAAATCGGCGTACGCCTCGTCCACGATCAGTGTCGCCCCGGGGTTGGCCCGGCAGATCCGCACCAGGTCGCTCCGGGGAATGTAGAGCCCGAGCGGGTTATTGGGATTGGACAGCACCACGAACCGGCGCTCGCGCATGGCCGCCGCCACTCGCTCCGTACGTCCGCGCACGGAGTCCCGCACGACGTCGTTCCGGCCTGTTCCGGACCCGGCGCCCGAACCGCCTCCCGGGCCGAGATGCCGAGGGAACAACCGAATGGTGTCCGTGTAATCCGGAGTGATCACCACGCTGTCCTCCGGCGCGCACACCTGCGCGAGGACCGTGAGGAATTCGGTGATGCCCCGACCCACCAGAAGGTCCTCGGGCGCGACGTGCAAATAGCTGGCGTAGGCGGCGGTGAACTGCTCCGAGGCGTCGTACGGATGCGTCCGCAGGGCCCGGGCGTCCACGTCCGCCAGCACCTTCTCCACCGCGGGGGGCGGCCCGTAGCGATTGACGCAGGTGCCCAGGTCGAGCAGGTCACGGCCGGAGGGCAGATGCCGCAGATCGCCCCCTTGGCGCTCGGCCGCCCCGGCGAAGGCGTCGGGAGGGGAAACGGGCGTGCGGGTCATGATGCTCTCCTAGGTCGTCTTCCTCGGAAACCGGCTCGATCAGCCGCCGAGCGGCGGACACCGCCGCACCGGCCCGATGGTTTCCCGCCCCTCTCGACGCCTCTTCGAGTCATCCCCAACCCGCCCGCACGGGGTCCCCGTCCACCGGGGCACTCCACGCCCGGTCAAGCAGCGCCCGTCCGCTTCTTGAGCCCTCCTGCGCATGCTGCGCGGGACCCCACCCACGAAGGGACCCGCCGATGGCGAAGACGGACGCAAAGCCGACGCAGACGACACAACCCACGCAACCGGCGCAACCGACGAGGACGACGCGCACGTTCTCGCCCCCGTCGGACCGACTGGCGGACAACGTAGGAGCCGGCCTGGTCCCCGTCCTGGACGCGGTCGCCGCCGGGACCGCGGCCCAGGTGTTCGCCGCCGCGGTCGAACTGAACGTCTTCGGCGCGCTCGCCGAGGCCCCGGCCGGCATCGAGGACATCCAGCGACGCCTTGGTCTGCACCCCCGCCCGCTCCCCGACTTCCTCGACGCGCTCACCGCCATGGGCCTGCTCGTACGCGGTCCCGACGGGTACCGTGCCACCGCTGCCGCGCGGCTCCATCTCGACGCCGGGGCGCCGGAGTTCATCGGCGCCTACGTCACCGCGGGCCCTGCCCCGGAGCTGGTGCGTCTCCTGCGCACCGGCGGCCTGGCGGAGCGGCCCGGCGAGGAGGACGGCGCGGGCGGAGACCCGTACTCCGACCCGAACGCGGCCCACGCCTTCATCGCGTTCATGGACTCCATGAACGCGATGATCGCGGACGAGCTGCGCGAGGCCATCGACTGGGGCCGTTACGACTCCTTCGTCGACGTGGACGGCTCCCGGGGCGAGCTGGCCCGCCAGCTGCTGACCGCGTTCCCCCGGCTCACCGGTACCGTCGTGGACCGCCCCGAGGTCGCCACCGCCTTCGAGGAGCACTTCGCCACCGATCCGGCCCGCTCCAGGGTCGCCTTCCACAGCGCGGACGGTGGCCCTCTTCCACGGGCCGACGTGGTGCTCCTGGGCGGGGTCCTGCACGACATCTCCATGAAGGAGCGCGAGGACCTGCTCCGCCGCGCCCACGACGCGGTCGCTCCCGGAGGTCTGGTCCTGGTCTACGACGTCATGATCGACGACGCCCGCACCGCCCTGAACCCGCTGCTGGGCAGCCTCCAGATGATGATGACGGTCCCCGAGGGCGGCAAGTACACCCCGTCCCAATGCCGTGCGTGGGTGGCGGCCGCCGGCTTCACCGACCTCGCCACCCGGCCCATGGGGGTGGACACCCTCATCATCGGCCACAAGAACTGACCGGCCGCACCCCTCGCTCCCCCGCACACGTCGCCCCCTGGGAACTCTCCCCAGGGGGCGCTTCTTTCCCTCCGCACCCGTCCTCACCGGCACAGGGTGCTCAGAACGTCACCCGCACCCCGCTCCGCAGCCACACGTCCAGGTTCAGCAGCATCTCCACGTCGGACCGGGCCGCCCACGCACCCGCGCCCGACGCGAGGCGTTCGGGTGTGCGCGCGACTTCGCGGGCGGCCTCGACGTCGGCGAAGGCGATGACCGGCGAGGAAGGATCGGAGAGGACGTCCAGCAGCTGACCGCAGATGAGTTCGGCGTAGCGGATGTCCTGGGTGACGGGATAGGGGCTCTTGCGGCGGTCGAGGATCTCGTCGGGGACGACGCCGCGGAAGGCGGCGCGCAGCAGGCTCTTCTCCCGGCCGTCGAAGCTCTTGATCTCCCAAGGGATGTTGTACGCGTAGTCCACCAGCGCCGGGTCGCAGTAGGGGACGCGGACCTCGAGACCGCAGGACATGGCCAGCCGGTCGCCGCGGTCGAGCAGGGACGGCAGCCAGCGGGTCATGTGCATGTAGTCGATCTCGCGGATGCGGCGCTGTACGGCGCTGTCGCCGGGCAGGAGCGGAGTCTCGGCCAGGGTCGCCTCGTACTGGGCCTGCGTGTACGCGGTCAGGTCCAGCTTGTCCAGGAGCGTACGGTCCAGCAGACCGCAGCCCAGGCCGCGGCTGGCGCGGCCGTGCAACTGCCCGACGGCGACCCACGGGAAGGTGGGAGCGTTCATCAGCTCGGGTTTGTGCGACCAGACGAATCCGGCGAAGACCTCGTCCGCCGTGTCGCCCGACAGCGCCACGCCGATGTGCTGCTTGACCTGCTGGAAGAGCAGGTACATCGAGGCGTCCATGTCGCCCAGGGCAGTGGGCTGATCCTGCCGGTCCACCACGGCGGCGCGCAGGGCGGGGTCGGCCAGTGCCTCGGGGCTCAGTTCGATCTCCGTCAGGTCCAGGTCGAGGCGTTGGCTGAGCAGACGGGCGTAGGCGATGTCGGGGGTGGCGCGCACTTCGTCGGGGCGGAAGTTCTCCGCGTATCCGGTGAAGGTCATGCCGAAGGCGCGCGGCGGCTCGCCTTCCTCGCGCAGCCGGGGCGCGGCGAGGGCGGCGATGGTGCTGGAGTCGATGCCGCCGGAGACGAGGATGCCCCGGGAGATGTCGGCGACGAGCTGTTCCGTGACGGTGCCGCCGACCATCTCGCGCACGGTGGCGATGGTGCCGTCGAGGTCGTGGGGGTGCTCACGGGCGCTCAGCTTCCAGTAATTGCGCTCGATGAGCCGTCCGTCCTTGACGTGCAGGACGCTGCCGGGCCGTACCTCGTGGATGTTCTTGAAGATCGAGGTGCCGGGCGTCTTGGCCTGGCTGAACAACTCCCGCAGGCCGTTGTCGTCCACCGTCGCTTCCAGCTCGGGGTGGCAGAACATCACCTTGGGTTCGGAGCCGAAGAGCAGACCGGTCGACGTGCGCGCGTAGAAGAGCGGCTTGACGCCCATGTGGTCGCGGATCAGCAGGAGTTCCTCCGACCGGGCGTCCCAGACGCCGAAGGCGAAGATGCCGTGCAGGCGGTGGACGCATTCGGTGCCCCATTCCAGATAGGAGTGGAGCAGCACTTCCGTATCGCTGTTGGTCCTGAAGTGGTGGCCCAGGCCCCGCAGTTCCTCCCGCAGTTCCCGGTAGTTGTAGATCTCGCCGTTGTAGCAGATCGTCGCGAGGTCACGACCGTCGTGGGACACGGTCATCGGCTGCTGACCGTTGGCCGGGTCGATGATGGAGGTACGGGTGTGGCCGAACGCAACCCTGCCGTTGCGCCAGACGTCCTGCTCGTCGAGTCCCCGGCACAGCATGACCTCGGTCATCCGCGCGATGGACTCCTTGCCGTCCCGGGCGTCGGGGACCCAGTCGATCACTCCGGCTATCCCGCACATGAGGCTCACTCCTCTTCGGAAAAAACGTCCGGCTCATGACCCGACCGAGTATCGGGACGTCAGGTCAACGCGTACTCAAGGCGCGCTCGTCGGGCTCCGTCAGCCCCCGACCGCGACCCGGTCCAGGTAATCGAGCACCGCGCGTTCGGCGGGCCTGCCCGTGCCGCACGGGATCTCGGCGCCCACATAGCCGTCCGGCCGCACAATGGTGATCATCAGGCGGTCGCACACCGCGAGCTGCGCCCCGTCGACCACCCGTGGATTGAGCGGATGGGTGACGTTGAGCGGCTCGCGGGACGGGGAGAGCACCAGCCACTGCCCCTGACTCTGCAGCGTGGAGACGCTCCACACTCCGGCCGGGGTGTGGACAGGGCACGACGCGATCCAGTGGCCCGCGCAGCCGTCCGCGAACCGTTCGGTCCCCCCGGTGAGCGGGCTCGTCTCGTACGTGGGAGCCGGCTCGGTGCGGATGCGGGGGCTGCCCTCGTCCAGGATCGGCGCGAGGGTGGCCTCCGGGTCGGCGGCGACCCCGGCCCGCAGCACCCGTTTCCCGCGCTCCATCAGCACTTCGGCGACCCGCCGCCGCTCGGCCTCGTACGTGCGCAACAGCCGTACCGAAGCCCGGCCTTGGACGACGGCGGCGAGTTTCCACGCGAGGTTGGCGGCGTCCTGAATGCCGGTGTTCAGTCCGTGGACGGGCATGGGGAAGACCCGGGCGGCCTCACCCAGGAAGATGACCCGGCCGGTCAGCCAGCGCTCGGCGCGGCCCTCGACCGGGGTGTGCCACCACAGGTGCCGGGGCTCGTGCAGCCGCGCCTCGGGGTGGACCACCGCTTGGAACAGCCGCTCCACATCCTCGTACGTGGGCCGCGCGGTGGCGTCCTCGGTGGCGGAAGCGAGGAAGACGCGGTGGCGGCCGTCGGCCAGCGGCACCATGCCGACATGGCTGTAAGGGGCGTGAAACAGATCCTCCCGGTCGGTCGGCAGCTTCACCCCTTCGATGCCGGCGTCCACCTGCCACCACGCGACGCCGTCGTGTCTCAGGACCTGCCAGTCCACTCCGGCGGCGGCCCGGGACGGGCTCTGCGCACCGTCCGCCGCCACCACCCAGGCGGCCCGCAGCAGCTCGGGGCCGCCCTCCGGGGTGGTCAACTCGACGTGCACGCAGCCCTGTTCCTGGGCCACGATGCGCGCGGTGACACCCCGGCGCACCGGGCAACCGTGCTTCCGTGCGAGCGCCGTCAGGTATTCCTCCTGGCGGTCCTGGCGGACCAGCAGCGGGTAGGGCCACTGCTGGTCATCGGCGTCTTCGAGCAGCGAGAGTTCGGCGGTGCGGTCCCCCACGTGGAAGGCCTTGGAGCGCATCGGTACGCCGTGTGCGCGCAGTTCGTCCGAGGACTGTCCGAGCCGGTCGTACGCGTACAGGGTGCGGCGCCACAGGTTGGGGCAGCGGGTGCCGGGGCGGGGGTCGGGGCGGCGCTCGGCCACCTGGCAGCGCACGCCGTATCTGGCGAGGTCGGCGGCGAGCGCGATGCCGGCCGGCCCGGCGCCGATGACCAGGACATCGAGGTCCGTGTCCGGTAAAGGGTGTGGGTACGGGGCTCGATCGGGCAACGGGGTGCTCCTTTCACGGCCTGAGCCGTACGGGGTGGGCGGCCCGATCCTCTCCGTGCCGCTCGGAACCGCCCTCGAACGCAGGTCGCGTCCCAGGGGAACGGTGTACCGGTGGGCCACTGGACCGGTGCGGCACCTGTCCTGTGGTCCCGTTCCAAGGTCGCCCCAACGTCGCTTGAGAAGGGCCGTCGAGACTCGTGCTGCCTCAGGAGGTCGCAGGAGATCGACTCGCCACGACCACGACCACGACCACGATCGACTCGCCTCGACCACGAGCAAGACGACCCACGAGTGAAAGGCAGGGCGGCCCATGGCTCTATCCGCCATCGCATACAAGGTGAGGCCCGGACTCGACGACGAGATCGCGCGCGAGCTCGACGACGAGCCGGTGCGGCTCGCCCCGCTGTCGGCCACGGGGTTGTTCGCGCAGGGAGACACCGTCATCCGGGTGTTCCACCACCACGACGACGCCGACGACGCGATCCGCGCGATCACCGACCGGGACGCGGCCCGACTGGCCCCCTACCTCCAGGACGGCGGCGGCCCGGCCCCGATGCTGTGTGTGCAGTCCCGCTTCATCGAGGACCGGCCCGCCGGGATGGCCGCGCTGCGCTACCGGGTCAAGTCCGGGCACGCGGAGGACATCCGCAAGGTGTTCGCCGAGGTCCAGGCGGAGGCGCGGCCCACCCTGCGCGGCGAGCAGGGCCAGGAGACCGGGGTGATCCTCGGCGTCGGCCTGTTCGTCCACGACGACAACATGATCCGCGTGGTGCTGTTCGACGGCGAACTGGACGATGTGGCGCGGTACATGGCCAAGCGCGGGGGGCGCCCGGGCATGGAGCAGAAGCTCGCCCCGTACATGGCCGAGGAGCGGCACGTGGAGACGCCCGAGCAGTTCCTGGAGCAGTTCCGCGCCAACACCATGCGCTGTGTCGGCCAGCAGCGGATGCCCGCGCTGTCGTGACGGCCCGCCTGGTCGTCTACCACCGGGCGCCCACCGATGACCCGCTCGCGGTGGAGCGCGCCTACCGCCTCTTCCTGCCGGGGTTCCGGCCCACACCGGGAGTGCTCGGCGTCGCCCTGCTGCGGCTGGCCGGGGACCCGTACGGCTATGCGGTGGTCACCGACTGGCAGGACGCCGACGCGTACGAGAGCTGGCGGCAGGGGCCGGCCCACCAGCAGCGGAAGACCCCGCTGCGGCCCTATCAGGACCGGCGACGCACGCCCTGCTACGAGCTGTACGAGGTGCTGGACACCGCGCCGGCCCCGGGGCGGGAGCGCACGGTCGGGACCAGCGTGCCCGGCACGGTCCGGGACACCGACAAGGAGCACCCCTCGTGACCATGGACATACGGCCCGAGGACGGCGGGCTCAAGGGCAAGCGCGTGCTCGTCACCGGCGGCGGCCGCGGCATCGGCCGAGCCATCGCCCTGGCCTTCGCCCGCAGCGGGGCCCAGGTGGTCACCTGCCACCTCGGCGCCCACGAACCCGACGACGAGCTTCGCCACGCCGTACGGGACATCCACCGTGCCGACGTGTCCAGCGGGCCCGACGTGGCACGGCTGGCCGGGGCCGTGGCCGAGACCCTGGGCGGTCTCGACGTCCTGGTCAACAACGTGGGCGCGGACGGCGCGGCGCCACTGGCCCAGCTGGACGAAGACGAGTGGGCCCGGGTCATGGACCGCAACGCGACCGCCTGCTACCGGGTCACGCGGGCCGCCCTGCCCCTGCTGGGCGAGGGCTCATCCGTGATCAACATCGGCTCGGCCGCCGCACTGCGCGGCAGGCCCGCGGCCGCGCACTACGGAGCCGCCAAAGCGGCGCTGATCGGATTCACCCGGGCACTGTGCAAGGAACTCGGCCCGCAGGGCATCCGGGTCAACACCATCGCACCGGGCATGGTCGCCGACGGCACCGAGGACCCGCACGACCCCGTCACCCGGCGGATCGTCGCCCTGACGCCGCTGGGACGGCTCTGCCGCCCCGAGGACGTCGCCGCCGCCGCGCTGTTCCTGGGCGGCGACGGCGCGGCGTTCCTGTCCGGAATCACGCTCAACGTCGATGGAGGAATCTGATGCCGTACGCCGCGATCAGCTACCGGATCAAGCCGGAGCGCGTGGAAGAAGTGGCCGAACTCTTCGCCGGGTTCCAGCGGGTGAACACCCCGGTGTTCACCGACGACGACGGCAAGGAGGTGGGCCGGCTGCTGGGTACCGCCGTCTTCGTACAGGACGACGTCCTGGTCCGGGTCATCCACTACGAGGGCGACTTCGCGCAGATCGGGCGGCACATGGGCGCCCAGAAGGGCGTCCACATCCTGGAGGAGAAGCTGGCCCCCCATCTGGCCGAGGCCCGGGAGACCGACACCCGCACCGTGGACGGCTTCACCTCGCACTTCCGCTCCTCGGTGATGCGCTGCGTCTCCCAGCTCTCCATCGACACCCACCCGCAGACTCAGGGCCAGAACTGAGCGCCACGACCAAGGAGTTGGGCATGAGCGTCACCGGCACGTCCGGCACGACCTCTCACGACGAACCCGGCGCGAACGCCGCCGGCGCCACCGAGTCCGCCCCACCCGGACCGCCCGGACCGCCCGGACCGCCCGGACCGCCCGGCGGGGCCGTGATCCCGCCGCACGCCCGGCTGCTCCTGCTCACCAACGGCAAGCGCGTCTCCCAGGTCGTCTACGCGCTCGCCGAGGCGGGAGTGGCCGATGTGCTGGCGGGCGGCGAGCTGACGGTGCCGCAGCTCGCGGAGAAGACGGGGACCGACCCCGGGGCGCTCCGCCGGATGCTGCGCTGCGCGGCGGCGGTCGGGGTGTTCACGCTGCGGGACGGGGGGAAGGTCGGGCTGACCGACATGGCCCAGGCGCTGCGCAGCGACGTACCCAACAGCCAGCGCGACATGATCCTGTTCAACGGCAGCGAGGCGGTCAACCGCCCGTACGCCGAGATCAGCACGGCGTTGCGCACCGGACGGCCGGTCTTCGACGAGATCTTCGGCACGGACTTCTTCGGGTATCTGCGCCGGCACCCGGAGACCAGCGCGCTGTTCGACCGGGCGATGTCCCGGATGAGCGCCACCACCACCCAACAGCTGCTGGACGCCTTCGACTTCGGCCGCTTCCGGCGCGTCGCGGACATCGGCGGCGGGCAAGGCTACTTCCTCAGCGAGCTGCTCCTGCGCCACCAGGAGGTGCGCGGCACGCTCGTGGACCAGCCGCAGGTGGTGGAGAACGCGCCGGGGTTCTTCGCCGAGAAGGGGGTCGCGGAGCGGGCCGAGGTGGTGAGCGGCGACTTCTTCGGCGAGCTGCCGAGTGGCCACGACGCGTACGTGCTCAAAGCGGTGCTGCACGACTGGGACGACGCCGCGGCCACCGCGATCCTGCGGGGCGTGCGGCGCGCGATCGGGGATGACACGGCGGCCCGGCTGGTGGTGCTGGAGCATGTGCTGGCGCCGGGGGACGCCTGGGACCAGGGCAAGTTCCTGGACATCGACATGCTGCTGCGCTTCGGCGGGGGCGAGCGGGACCTCGCCGAGTGGCGGGAGCTGCTGGCCGTCGGCGGTTTCGCCCTGGAAGGTGAGCCCGCCGCCGGGCGCTGGGCCGCGCTCGTCTGCCGCCCGGTGTGACGGCGCCCGGAACCACCGGCCGTCAGCCCTACCACCGACACGCGACTGAACAGTGGACTTGACGGTGAGCACTGTTCAGCTAGAGTGAGCACTGTACATCTCGTCCGTTCTCTCGGAAAGAACGATCATGACTTCCGAATCAACTGCCACAAAGGCACTCGAGCCGCTCAAGAAGTCCCGAGTGGCTCTGCTGACGACGTACAAGCGCAGTGGCGTCGGGGTCGCCACACCTGTCGGCCGGATCCTCAAGGACGACCGGGTGTTCTTCAACACCCGGTCCAAGACCTGGAAGGTCAAGCGGCTGGCCAACAATCCGCGGGTCACCCTTGCCCCGTGCACCCGCAGGGGCAAGCCCCTCGGGCCCACCGTCGAAGGTGTGGCGCGGCTCGTCCCGCCGAAGGCGCAGGGCGAGATGTCGACCTTCGAGAGAATTCAGAGCTCTGCGTGGATTCTCGTCTACCGCCTGATGTACCGGGACCGCCCCCTGACGTACGAAGTGCGCCCCGCGGGCCCCGACGAGGACCCCTTCGCCCAGGACGACGGCGGCCGCTGACAGCCCGCGGACACCGGCCGCGCAACCGTCGTACACCCGCTCACGGCTCGAGCCCGGCTCAAGCGAAAGAAATGCGGGGCCCTCGAGAATCAACCGCAGCAGTGCGGCGGCAATTTCTCGATGCCGAACACACTGCCGAAATGCGCGCATGTATCGGGTGGAAGGATTCATTTCCATGCAGATTTACGAAATAGTCGCGGGTCCCGGTGGAATCAAGGCACCGGACACCGTGCCCACCGGTGCGGTGACCTTTCGCATCCAGGCCACCGACCCCGAGGGCGCCTGGCTCGGAATCGTGAAGCTGGCGGCTGGAATTCCGCTGGAAAAGCATGTGGAAAATCTCCGGACAGCCTATGGGTACGGCCCGGAGGCCATGGCCGCGAGCAAGGCCGTGGACCGGGAGTTCACAATGCTCGGCGGCGGCGCGGTCACCGGCCAGACGTCGGTCACCTTCACCGCGGAGCTGACCGAGGGGACCTACCACCTCTTCGACTACCGGCGCGTCAAGGACGACGGCTTCACCGCGGCCCGAATCCCCGCCGTACGCGCCGAGGCGGGCGCCGGCCCCGCGGTGGCCACCGCGCTCCCCGAGGCGAGCGTGGAGATCGTGCAGTGCCGCACCGACGACGGGCCGCGCTTCAGCGCCCCGGACCGGATTCCCAGCGGCGCGGCGATCCGGATCACCAACGACCTCGGCCAGTACAACGAAGCCATCCTGATGGCGGTGAAGGACGGCGCCACCAGCGAAGACGTGGCGGCGTTCTTCGCCGCCAAATCCGAGGGGAGGAAGCCCCCGATGACGGATCTGATCCGCGCCAACCCGGTCGGCTGTGTCCCGCTCTCCCACGGACGCTCGGCGGTGGTCACCGCCGATCTGACGCCCGGCCCGTACGTCCTCACCACCTGGCTCACCGACTTCACCACGGCGCGGATGTTCGCCGTCGAGGGCATGCATCAGATGGTCACCGTCGACTGACGGGCCACGGCCACCGGCACCACCGGAAGACCGCCGCACGGCGTGCTCACGTCGCCATCCGGCGCGGACCGCCGCCGTACGGCGCCGACACCCTCACTCACCGGCACAGCACTCGGAAAGGCAGAGACACCATGTCGCAGCGCAGCAAGGACGAAGCGGCGATCAAAGAGATCCTGCTGAACATGGCCAAGGCGTGGAACGCGGGCGACGGCGCCGGCTACGCCGCGGCATTCCTGGACGACGCCACCTACATCTCCTTCGACGGGCAGCTGGCGGAGGGCCGTCAGGTCATCCAGGACGTCCACCAGATGCTCTTCGACGGGCCCCTGAAGGGCTCGAAGATGGACGACCAGCACCACGGCGACCCCAAGATCCGCTTCCTCACCGACGACTCCGTCGTGGTCATCTCCGTCGGCGGCGTCTCGTTCGGCGAGAGCGCGGAGACCGATCCGGACCGCGGCTCGATCATCAGCATCACCGCGGTCCGCCACGGCGACACCTGGCGGCTCGCCTCCTTCCAGAACACCCGTCGGCAGGCCGCCTACCAGCAGTGACGGCCCTGCCGGCCCCGGGCCCGCGCCGGAGTACCGGCCGCGGGCCCGGGGCCGGCAGGAGACCGGGCGGACCACCGTAGAAGGGAGGACAGCGTGGTGTCACACATCTTGGCGGTCCTGGCGCTGACCGCTTCCGGAGTCGGCGCGGGAGTGCTCACGGCCGTCGCCATCAGTGTCTTTCCCGCGCTGTGCAACATGCCGCCGGAGCGCTATGTGGAATCGCACCGGATGTTCGGCAAGGGCTTCCACCCGACCATGCCGATCGTCTTCAACATCGGGATGTTCTCGGCGTTCGCGCTGGCCATCGTCGAGGGGGACGCGAGCAGCATTCCGTTCACGGCCGGCGGCCTGGCCCTGCTCGCCAGTCAGTGCGTGTCCCACCTCGGCAACGTCCCCATCAACCGGCGGCTCGCGGCACTCGACCCGCGGAACCTCCCCGACGACTGGGACGACCCCCGGCCCAGGTGGGGTCACCTGAACCGGATTCGCGCCTCGCTGGCCGTTATCGCGCTGGCCCTGATCGCGGCCGCCACGGCGGTCTCGTAGCGCCCGATGGTCTCACTCTGGTTTCCCTGCCAGGGCCAGCATCTCCGGGCCCCCGTCCATCAGCTGTACGGACGGGGCCCGGAATCCGCATGCGCCCAGCCAGCCGCTCAGCTCGCCGAAGGTGTACTCCGAGCCGGACTCGGAGAACAGCAACTGGTCCAGGCTGGCCAGCGACGATTCCCGGCTGTGCTGCCGGCATTCGTCCGTGAGCTGGTCGAAGATCAGCAGCGTGCCGCCGGGCCGCAACGCGTCGTAGGCCCGGCGCAGCAGCCGCAGCCGCTCCTTCTCGGACCAGTTGTGCAGAATGCGGCCCATGATGACGGCGTCGGTCTCGGGCAGCGGGTCCTCGAAGAAGTCCCCGCCCTGGAAAGCGACCTTGTCCGCGGCTCCCGCGCGCCCCACCAACGCGTCGAACTGCTCCTTCAGGGCGGGCAGGTCCACGCAGGTGCCGCGCAGGTGCGGCTGCAACCGGACGAGTTCACAGGCGAGGGTGCCGTTGGAGCCGCCCACGTCCACGAACGTCTCGTAACGGGACCAGTCGAGGGAACGGGCGAGGACGGGGGCCGCGGCGCGGGCGAAGACCGCCATGGCGTCGACGTAGACCGGGCTCCACTCCATGGGCGCCTCCTGGCCGTCACCCTGCCCGTCCTGCTGCGCGGCGTCCGGCTGCCCACCCTGCTGTTCCGAGCCAGCCTGTTCCGCGCCCCACTCCTCCCCGCCGCCCGGGGTGAAGCCGGTGCACGGACGGCCGGTCCGCAGGCTCGTCTCCAGCTGCGGCCACAACCAGTACAGCCCTCCGTTCAGTCCGAGATAGCCGCCCAGGTAGGTCTCGGTGTGCCGGGCGTCCAAGTGACGGGCCGCCACCGGCGCGTTGGCGTACATCTCGCCGGTACGCAGCAGCAGCCCATGGCTCACCAAGGCGTCCAGGAAGGCTCCCGCGCCCCGGGGGTGCAGCTCCAGGCGCCGGCGAAGCTCCGCACCGCTGAGCGGGCCGGGCCCCAGCTCCGTGAACACCTCCAGCCGCACCGCGGTCAGGAGCAACTGCGAACTCGCGAACCCCTTCGCCATGACCAGGAGTTCGTTCAGGTTCATTTCCATAGCAACACTCGCTTCCCACATGGAACGGACAACTGACATGACCAGTGCACAAGGACGGAAGAAGACCTCGCTGCGCGCCATCCGGCGCTCATTCGGCAGCTCCGACAAGCCGATGTACGAGGCGTCCGGCATCGTCGAGGCGTCGCTTGACGCGGTGCGCGCCCTGCTCACGAACGTCTCCGAAGGCGAGGCGGGCAAGCACAACGCCGTCCTCCTCCACGACCCGGGCAAGAAGGTCACCCTCAAGGGAGGCCCCGACCGCTTCTCCCTGCCGTACGGTGCCGCCGAGGTGAACCGGAGCCGCGGCAGCTTCGCCGAGATGGGCAATTGGTGGTACAAGGGCGTCTTCACCGCTGAGCCGCACGCCAAGGGCACCCGGCTGTTGTTGCGGGTCTACAACCACGCCCCGAAGTTCCGGGTCTTCGTCTGGATGACGCAGTTCGGCCTGGCGGACGTGGCCGTCGATGCCATGGACAAGGCGCTGAAGCGGATCACCGCGGCGACCGGCTACAAGACCCACCAGGGTCGTTGACGGCGTCGAGATCGCCCGCCGGACGAGGGTGTTCAGCACGGGGACGACCGTGGCGGCTGGGCACATGGTCGACCTCCCGTCTCCGCCGTCCGGTTACCCGCCCACCGTGCCGTCCGGAGATCGACCCGTGCCGGAGCGTGGCTCGAGCACGCCCGAGCGCGGTCGCCCGGACCGGACAGCACGATGCGCGGCAGGCCGGCTGGTCGCCGACACTGCCGCGCCGTGGTGTGCCGCACAGGCCGAGCAGACGCCCTCGGGGGTGCCGCCCGGCCGGCTGCCGTCTCGTGGCCTACGCGGCCCCGGGACCGGCCGGGCCGATCAGACGCATGGTCGCCATCGACCCGGCGCGACGGTAACGCCCGAGGCGCTTCCGGTTCTCCACATGCGGTGCGCTGAGCTCGAACTCGCGGAAGCTCGCCTCGTCGGCCCAGTCGGTCATCACGTAATAGGAGCCCTCCGTGCCGCTCTCCCGGAGCAGCCACTGCCCGAGATTCGCGGGGTGTTCGGAGATGGTCCCGGCGATGTCCCGCCAGGTCTCCTCGAACTCCCGGCCGGTCCCCGGTGCGATCTCCATGTGCAGGACGGCCCGGAACGTCTCCGGCTCGGCCACGTCCGACCTCCTTTCCCGAATGTCGCGGACTTCCGGATGTTCATGGGCTCCGCCGCCCGGCCGGCACCCCGGCCCCGGCGGCCGGGTACGCCGCGCTCACCTCGTACACCCCGAACGGCCGCGCCATCCCGGGGTGCCGGTACGGCCGCAGCGGCGCCGTCTGCCCCTTGTGCTCCGGCCCCCGCTCCCAGCGGTCGAAGTCCGCGCGGCTGGCCCACCGGCTGACGACGACGAACTCCGTGGAGTCGTACGGCGAGACCAGCAGCTCGTTGCCGAGCAGCCCAGGTACGCCGTCCATGGCCCGGCTGACCTGGTGGTACGCGGCGGTGATGCCCTCGGTGTCCTCGGTGGAGTGATAGAGCAGCACTCTGATCTCCCCCTTCATCACTGCTCCCTCCTACGCCCGGGACCGTGCCGCTCCTGTCGCCGGGGCCTCGGCCACCAGTTCCAGAAAGGCGATGGAGCCGCTGGAGCGGTACGGGTGCAGCCGCGCCCGGTGCTCCAGATGGGCCGGGCTGTCCTCGAACTCCCGGAACTCGCGCTCGCTCGACCAGTCGCTGACGATGTAGAAGACGTCGTCGTCCTCGGTGCTGGTGGCCAGCGAGTGGCCGCGGTTGGCGGGGTGCTCCTCGACCACCGAGGAGTGCTCCGCCCATGCCTGGATGAAGTCCTCGCCCATGCCCGGATGGACCGTCATCTTGAGCAGCACCCGGAACGACGCGGCGCTCACGAGATACCTCCGTCGACGTACACCACGGACCCGGTCACGTAGCGGGAGAGGTCACTGGCCAGCCACAGCACCGCCCCGGCGACCTCCTCGGGCTTGCCCAGCCGCCCGAGCGCGGTCTTCGGTTCGTAGCGGGCGAGCATCGTGGCCCGCTGTTCCTCCGGCATCTCCCACAGCGCCTCGGTCTCGATCACTCCGAGCGCCAGGACGTTGAAGCGCCAGCCCTTGTGGCCGAACTCCTTGGCCAGCGAGCGGCTCAGCCCGCGCAGAGCCGCCTTGGTCGCGGTGTAGTGCGACCGCAGCGGGATGCCGACCTCGGAGGACTTCGAACCGACACTGATCACCGAGGCGGTGGGCGACAGCAGCGGCAGCGCTCCCTGGATGACCAGGTGGGCGGCGGTGAGGTTGGTGGCGACGATGCGGTTCCAGTCCGCCAGGCTCAGCTGCTCGTACGGGACATGAGTGATCGCCCCGGCGTTGTTGACCACCAGGTCGAGCTGCCCGAAGGCCCGCTCGGCCTCGGCGAGCAGCGCGCTCACCCCCTCCGGCTCGGTGAGGTCGGCGCGCACCACGTGGTGGTCGCCGCCGATGTCCTTCAGCTCCCGCCGCAGCGACTCCACATGGTCGCTCTCCTGGCGGTAGCAGGTGATCACGTCCAGTCCGGCCCGGGCGAGTTCAAGGACGACCCCCCGGCCGATTCCCCGGGACCCCCCGGTGACCAGAGCCTTCTTGCCTTCCACGTTCAGTTGCACAACGGACCTCCTGGGTCGCATCGGAAAGGATTCACAACAGCGTCGCCAGCGCGGCGCAGTTGACCACCAGCGCCGCCGTCAGCAGCCAGGTGCGCACCTGGTTCCACAGGCCCCACGAGCGGCGCGGGTCGCGTTCCGCGAAGTCGGCGGGCAACCGCTGCGGATCGAGCGACTGCACCCACCGGTTGACCGGCACGTTCTTCACCACCGACACCGTGATGGTGCCCAGTGCCAGCAGAGCCGCCAGGGCGTGCAGCACGCGCGCCTCCGGGTGACTGCCCGCGATGGCCAGCACCCCCGCACCGAGCGCCGTGGCCACGATGCACAGCGGCATGAACGGGTCGTAGCGGGTGGAGTAGAAGGCGTGCGCGTGCACGTAGCGTGCCGGAGGCAGCAGGTTGAGATACGCGAAGCCGCCCAGCTGGGTGTTCATCATGACGCCGGCGCCCAGACCGTTCACCAGCAGCAGCAAGGGGACGACGACGACTTCCAGCACGGGGTCCCCTAACCGGCGTTGGACAGCTGCTCTGCCCTCGCCTCGACCCGCTCCTTGATGTGCTCCAACTGCACGCGCGTGTTGGTGTTCAGCCGGTCCGTCATGGCGGCCAGCGACACCGGGGCCTGCGGCTTCATCTCGAAGTCCTGCACCCAGCGCAGCCGTACGCCGGCGTCGGTCTGGGTGTACTCCCAGAACAGCGACATGTACTTGAACGGCCCGGTCTGCACCCTCTTGGAGTGGGTGGTCCGCTCCGCCTCGTTGACCGTGCGGTCCGACGTCCAGCTCCACTGCTGCCCGTTCTCGTCCGGGTGCAGCGTCAGCCGGAAGCGGATGGTGTCATCACCGAAGCGCTCCAGAATCTCCGCCCCGGCGTATTCGGTGAACAGCCGTGGCCAGGACTCCACATCGTTGGTCATCTCCCAGACCAGTTCCAGTGGTGCCACGATGACGATGGAGTTGTCGGTGTGTCCGGCGCACTCGCTCATGAATGCTGCTCCTGTCCGGTTGTGTCCGTCGTGGGATGCGGCTGTCGCCCGAGGTCCGCCGCGGTACGGCGCATACGGCGGCCCGCGGCTCAGCGGTCGATCCGGCCCAGCGCCACCGCGGCGTTGAACCCGCCGTACCCCCGGGCGATCACCAGGGCCACGCGCGGCGCGGACTCGCGCGGCGCCTCGCGCACCAGGTCGATTCCGGGGAGGGGCCGGGTGACGCCGGGGGTGTGCGGCACCACCCCGTCGCGCAGGCCGAGCAGTGCGGTCGCGACATCGAGCGGGGCGCCGCCGCCGTACAACCGCCCGCTGAGCACCTTGGGCGCGGTGACCGGCACCCCGCAGGGCCCGAAGACCTCGGCGATGACCTCGGCCTCCTCTTGGTCGTGCCGCAGGTCGCCCATCGCGTCGGCGTAGACCACGTCCACGTCGTCGGGGTCCAACCGGGCGTCGGCCAGGGCGCGTCGGACGGTACGGGCCAGCGAGGTGGGCCGTCCCGGCAGGTCGAATCCGGCCGCGTACCCGAGGACCACGCCGTAACCCCGGCCCTCGGCCCGCGCCGACTCGCCCCGCTCCGCGATCAGCATCGCCCCGCCCTCCCCCGGCACATAACCGGCGGCGTCCGAGTCGAACGGCAGGTACGCGCGGTCCACCTGCTCGCTGCGAGAGAGCATCCCCGACGACAACTGCGCCACCAGCCCGTACGGGCACAGCGAGGCATCGGTACCGCCGGTGACCACGAGCCGGGACTGGCCGCGCAGCAGCCGGCGGGCCTGCCCCAGCGCGTCCAGTCCGCCCGCCTGTTCGGCGCTGATGACCCCGCAGGGTCCGCGCATCCCGTGCCGGATGGATATCTGGCCGGTGGTGGCGGCGTAGAACCAGGCGATGGACTGGTACACACCGACCCACCCGGGTCCCTTGGTGTAGAGCTGCTCCATCTCGTGCTGGCCGAACTCGGTGCCGCCCGAGGAACTGGAGGTGACGACGGCCATCTCGTACTCGTCGAACGCGGCCAGGTCCACCCCGGCGTCCGCGAGCGCCGACTCCGCGCCGTAGAGCGCCAGATGGGTCCAGCGGTCGGTCTGCGGGACCAGCTGCCGGGGCACGCGCTCCCGGGCGCTGAACTCCCCGACCTCACCGGCCAGTGCTACCGGGTACGAGGACGGGTCGAAGTGGCTGATCCGGCCTATGCCGCTCTTGCCGGCGAGCACCGACTCCCAGTGCTCCTCGGCGTCCATACCGGTGGCCGCGACGACGCCGAGGCCGGTGATGACCATGTCCTTGCCGTTCATTGCCGGTCTCCCGAAGGTTTGCGGATCACCATGGCGGTCTGGAACCCGCCGAACCCGCTGCCGACGCTGAGCACGCTGTCGAGTTGCCGCTCCCGTGCGGTCAGCGGTACGTAGTCGAGATCGCACTCCGGGTCCGCGTGGTGCAGATTGGCGGTCGGTGGGACGACTTGGCGGTCCAGCGCCAGCGCGCAGGCCGCGACCTCTATGGAGCCGATCGCACCCAGTGAGTGCCCCACCATCGACTTGATGGAGCTGACCGGCACCTCGTAGGCCCGTTGCCCCAGGCTGTGCTTGAACGCGGCCGTCTCGTGGCGGTCGTTCTGCTTGGTGCCCGAGCCATGGGCGTTGATGTAGTCGATGTCGTCCGGGTTCAGCCGGGCCTCGGCCAGTGCGGCCCGGATGGCCTCGGCCATCTCCCGGCCGTCGGGCTTGAGTCCCGTCATGTGGAACGCGTTGCTGCGCCGGGCGTAGCCGGCGATCTCCCCGTAGATCGTGGCGTTCCGGGCCCTTGCGGCCTGGTACTCCTCGAGCACCATCACCGCGGCGCCCTCACCGAGGACGAAGCCCCGGCGCTCGGCGTCGAACGGCCGCGAGGCGTGCTCGGGGTCGTCGTTGTCGGGCGAGGTCGCCTTGATCGCGTCGAAGCAGGCCGAGGTGATGGGTGACAGCGGCGCGTCCGTGGCCCCGGCGAAGACGACCTCCGCCGACCCCTCGGTGATCAGGTGCACCCCGTGGCCCACGGCGTCGAGCCCCGAGGTGCAACCGGTCGAGGTGAGCGACACCGGCCCCTGCGCTCCGACGTCCCTGGCCACCTCGACGGCCAGCGTGCTGGGCACCATCTGCTCGTACAGATGCGGCACCCCGTAGGTGTGGTCCACCAGCCAGCGGCGGCCGGTGTCGGAGAGGACCCGGTACTCCTCCTCCAGACTCATCGTGCAGCCGACCGCGCTGCCGATACTGACCCCGAGCATGCCGGGGTCGAGCGCCGCGAGGTCCAGTCCGCTGCCCGCCAGCGCCTCCCGGGCGCAGACCACGGCGAACTGCGCCGCCCGGTCCATCCGCCGGATCTCCTGGTGGGTCAGCCCCGCGGCCAGCGGGTCGAAGTCCACCTCGGCGGCGATGCGGGAGCGGAACCCGCTCGGGTCGAAGAGCGTGATGTTCCGGGTCTTGCTGCGCCCCGCGGCGAGCACGTCCCAGAACGCGTCCCTGCCCACCCCGCCGGGGGCCACGACCCCTATACCGGTGATGACGGCGCGTCGGCTCATCGGCTGCTCCAGGTAAGGGTGGTGTGCGCCCGGCGCGTGGAGCGCGTGGCGTTCGCCTCCTCACTCACAGCTGCCGTCCCTCGTCCGCCGTCCAGACGTAGAACGGGTTGGCCATCGCGTCCTTCGGCTCCTTCCAGTTCGGGTCGTAGGGCGCCACGAACTGGGTGAGCTTGTCGCTGACGTCGTTGTAGAGCGGGTGGCGGCGCGCCTTGTACAGGTCGGGCGTGATGTCGCCGTCGGCCTCGACGAGGTGGAAGTACAGATCATGAAAGGCAAAGAGCGTTCGCCGTGACACTCCCACCATGTGCGGCAGCTCTGTGGCGTCGGACTGGGCGAACGTGTCGGCGATGCCGGCGGTGTCCCGTGCCTCCTGCAGGCGGGCAACAATGAGAGTCCTGTGCACGGCTGTCCCCTTCAGCTGGATGAATGCGCGCCAGGACGGTCCCAGTCGGCGCCGGAGCGCCACTCGATCTGCATTAAAATATCGACCGAAGCTCAGCGGACGCGTCGATACCGGCCGCCAGTTCGAAAACGGAACCGGAAGCGCCATAAAGAGGCGCCGCGGCGGGGTTTTCCCCATGGACCGCAGAAATGATCAAGGATTTGGCCGGACAGAGTCGGCGAAATGCCGCAGGGGTCCGACACCGCGCACATGGCCTTCCGGCGGACGCGCATACGCTCCGTCCTGCGGCTCGATCGATCTGCGACAACCGCTCAAGCGAGACGCGAGATTGAGGCGTTTACATTCCAAGCGACCCTGTAGCAGAATTGGGGTTCGCACCGAGCGAGACGGGGGATCAAGACGGGGATGCAAGACGGGGATAAAGAAACAGGACCAGAAACAGACGTGTCGTTGCGGTTACGACTGCCGCTGCGAGCACGGCGCCACCCTCTGCCATCGGCCGACCGGTCGCCGACCAGGCCGGACGAGCCGTCTGGCGCGGCGCACACGCCTGCCGGACAGGCCGGAACCGGCCACCGGCGCGTTACGTCAGCGCCTCGAACGGCTGTCTTCATCGGCGCCATGAAACCGGCGCACCAGGAAGCGATGCGACGTTTCCCGGTGACGCTTCGCCCTCTCCATGTGACCCTCCCGCGGCCGCCTTAGAACGGAAGAAGACATCCCTCTGGGCGATCGTCGCGATTTACCCAGACCTTGCAGAGCAGGACAAGGCTTCAACGGAGGACAGCTCGTACACAGAGGAGGTTTCACGATGCGATTCACGGTTCTTGGCTCGGTCGAAGTCATCAATGGAGACCGGCACTGCACACCCTCCGCACCAAAAGTCCGTCAAGTGCTCGCACTTCTCCTCCTCCGGGCCAATCACCTGGTCCGGGTGGATTCCATCATAGAGGAACTATGGTGTGACTCCCCGCCAAAAAGCGCGATGACCACCGCCCAGACGTACATCTACCAGCTCCGCAAAATGATTGAGCGGGAGGGGTTCGCACAGCGCGGCGAAGACATTCTCCAGACCCAGTCCTTCGGCTACCTCCTCAACTTCCGCACGGACGCCATCGACGCCTGGAATTTCGAGAAACTGGCGGCGGAAGGCCAAGCCGAACTAAGGGCAGGCCGCGCCGAGCAGGCAGCCGCCACCCTCGCAAAGGCCCTCAAACTCTGGGCCGGCCCCGCACTCGGCAACATCGCCTGCGGCCCCGTGCTCAGTGCTTACGCCGTGCAGTTGGAGGAGCAGCGGCTTCAAGTGCTCCAGCAGCGCATCGAGGCCGACATCCAACTCGGCAGGGAACGCGAGCTGGTCGGCGAACTGCGGCGGCTCGTCGCGGAGAACCCGCTCAACGAGTGGTTCCACGGGCGGCTCATCCGCGTACTGCAAGCCATCGGCCGCCGCCACGAAGCCCTGCAGACCTACCAGCAGTTGAGGACCACGCTGAGCGAGGAAATCGGGTTGAGCCCCTCGATCGAGGTACAGCGCATCCACCAGGGCCTCCTCTCCGACGATCACGTCCTCCTCTCCAGGCAGAGCGCTCACGCAGGCCCATCGAAAAGCGCTCCCGAACGAACAGGCACCGTCAGCCCTCGCAGGTCACGGTCGGCCTGAACCGCAAGCCATCGGCCGACCCTCAAGGCGTCCACCCTCGGAACACGGGGGTGGACATGGTTGCACTGTCGGGGGCCAGTGCAACCACGACGAGGTTTACAGCGTTCACCTTACATAGACAGCGTTCTGCTCTCAAGAGCCCTGTCCATGTATCCTCACCTCATGGCCAAGATCGATCGCCAAGCCGAGCCCGCGGACGACACCGACGCCCTCGCTCCGCTGCCGTGGGATCAGCACCGACTGTCCAAGCGCGCCGCCCCCAAGCGCAAGCCGCTGACCCTCAGGACGATCATCGACGGAGCCCTCGACGTCCTGGACCGCGAAGGCATCGAGGTCCTGAGCATGCGCAAGGTCGCGGCGGAGGTCGGCGTCACCGTCTCGGCTCTCTACGCGCACGTGCGCGACAAGGACGAGCTGCTCCAGGTCATGTACGAGCACGTGTACTCCCAGTTCCGTGTGCCCGACCCGGACCCGGACAACTGGCGGGATCAGGTCAGGAGCATGGCCCGCGATCTGCGCGACCTCCTCCAGTCGCACCGCGACATGGCCCGTATCTCCATGGGCCGTTACCCCGCGGGCCCCGAGATGATCGTCCAGCTGGAGCGGATGCTCTCCCTCTTCCTGACCGCCGGCCTCCCCGTCCCCATCGCCGCCAAGGCCGGCGACATGCTCTCGCTCCTCGTCGAAGGTGTCGTCCTGGAGGCCGACATGTGGAACGAACGGGGCATCGGCGGCGACTCCGGTGACGAGGTCCGCAACTACTTCGCGGACCTCCCCAAGGACCGCTTCCCCAAGCTCACCGAACACGGCCCGGTGATGTTCGCCGACTCCCCGGACGCCCGCTTCGAACTCTTCCTGGACGTCTTCATCAACGGCCTCGCCCTCTATCGCGAGGCCCCCGCCGGACCCGCCGACGAAGCGCCCGGCGCGGCGGCCGCGGAAACGGCATAACCCCACCCACCCGACGTTCGAGTCCACCTCGAAGCCCCCCGGGCACGGTGAAGAGCCCAAGTGCCACTACGCACCACACGCCTTCACCGAACAGGGGTGCTCACCATGAACGCGGAACAGCAGCGCGTCTCCCTCGCCAGCATCGAGCCCAATCGCCGCCGCGGCGGCGATCTGCGGCTGACGCTCGGCCCGAAAACCGTCGGCGCGACCTCCGGATTCGGCGGCTTCCTCAAGCTCCAGCCCGGCGAACTGATCACCGAGCACTTCCACCCCTACTCGGAAGAATTCCTCTACGTCATCGCCGGCGACCTCGAGATGAGCCTCAACGGCGAGAAGGTCGCTCTCACCGCGGGCGACTCCCTGCTGGTGCCCATCTCGGTCCGCCATCGCCTGGTCAACACCGGCACCACGCAGGCCGACGTCATCTTCCACCTGTCGCCCCTGGCCCCCCGCCCCGACCTGGGCCACGTGGACACCGAACCGCCCACGAACGCCTCCGAGCCCCACATCCCCGTGGGAACCCCCAACTCCTCCTCCTGACGCGCATGTGGCCCCGGGCCGGCTCATTTTCCGGCCCCGGGGCCACGTGGGGCACGGGGCACTGTCACGTTACTGAAGACCCTCTGAGCTGAGCCCGGGGAACGAAAGGGGACCGAGGCGGTGGCTACCAGCGTCTGACTGCGGAATGGCGCGAGCGACGAGACCGTCGCAGGAACAGTGTCGCGGTGACGACGAGGCCGATGATGGCGGCCACGATGACTTCAGGCCCGAACCAGTCCGGCATCTCTTGTCCGCCAGCACGCACTCCAGGCAATTACTGCCTCATCCGGGGAGCCGCGACAGGCATACCTCCCTACCCGGCCGGACCCGACCACGGCGGGTCGGCCGCCGGACATCATCGAGGACCCGAACGATTGGCCATGCCCTCGAGCGCCTGTCAACACAAGAAGGCCCGTACACGCTGCACGTGTACGGGCCTTCTATTCGAGCGCCGGGCAGGCCTTGCACCTGCATCTCCCCGCAGGAAGCGGGACGTCTTTCCTTGGACCACCAACGCATCACCGGTTACCGCGTGTTGTGGCGACCAGTTCAAGATCTACTGTACCGGACAGCGGGCCGGGGTGGCGACATGAGGGAGGTGTCGGCCTGAGCAGGGGTGGTGGCGGACGCCCGCGGACGCTTCACGCGGCGATGCGCCCCGCAGGGTGAGCGAAGCGAGTGGCGTTCGTGGTGGGGACGGCGCCTTCGAAGGGGATGGGGTCCACCGCCGGGGCGTCCGAGCGGTTCCAACACGCCTCCACGGTCTTGCCGTCGCGGCGCGGCAGCACCGTGAGCTGCCCGCACAGGCTGCGCGCGATGTGCCATCCGTAACCGCCCGTGCCGGTCACGTCCGGGACGCGCGGTGCGGGCATACGCGTGCTGTGGTCGTCCACCCGGGCCACGAGCGCGTGCGGACGGGCCTGGAGGCTGAGGCGCCAGAAGCCCTCGGTGTGCCGTACCGCGTTCCCCACAAGCTCACTGATCACCAGCAGCACGTCGTCCTCCCGCGCCCAGGGACAGTGCCTCTTCACGTACGTGCGGGCCGCCCTCCTGGCCTCTGCCACATCCGCACGGGTGGAATCGACAACGAACACAACAGTTCCCCAATGAGTGTTGGATTTCTGAGACTCATTCAAGGATGTGCGAACGAACCAGCCCGGCGGGATGGCCGTTGGTGCCCGGACGAACCGCAAAGGTGAGGGCCTTCCGGCCGTCCCGGCGAGGGCTTTTCGGTCCCGGAACGAGGAACCGACGGCACGCACGCACACCCTCCGCTCTTGCCCGGTTGTTTCGCGCTATGCCACCAGAAGCAATATTTCTCCTTGCAGGGGATGTGTCTCGTTGAATGGGGTGGGTCCCGTGTGCCGGGCTCTTCACCCGGCGGTTCGGCCCGCCCCGGGGAGGACGCCTCGGCCGTCGTCCCCGAGGGGTGAGCAGGGGCGGGTCCGTCAGCGGAAGAGGCGGCGCCAGGTTTCCGGGCCCGGTATGCCGTCCGCCTCCGCACCGCGCCAGCCCTGGGCACGCTGGAACGCCTCGACGTTGCGGCGGTCGCTCTCCGACCAGCTGGGGCCGGGGCCCACCGCGTAGTGCTGTCCGAACCCCTTTTTCACCAATTGCCGCCCGAGTTGGGCCACGAAGGAATTGGACTGTCCTGGACGGAAGACTCCGCGCCCGGGGAAAGCGGGGACACCGTCCGCCGTCCCGCCGCCGCCCGATGCCGCCGGGATGTCGTGGCCGGTTCCGTTGGCCAGGAGCCGCCAGGTGTCCGGTCCCGGTATGCCGTCCGCCTCCGCGCCGCGCCAGCCCTGGGCGCGCTGGAACGCCGCGGTGGCCCGCTGGTCGGCCTGCCCCCAGGACGGCCCGGGGCCGGTGGAGTAGAACCGCGCGCCGCCGCGCTGTACGAGCATTTCGCCCAACTCGGTTACGTAGGTGTTGTGTTGGCCGGGGCCGAAGACGCCTGCGCCGGGGAAGGTGCCCTGGGCGGGCCGTGCCGGGGTGCCTCCGCCGCCCTGGCCGCCGCCGGGCGTGACCGTCCGCGAGCGGTAGGCCACGTACCCCGAGGTGTGGTTCCAGTACGGGAAGGGGGTCACCCGCCGCATCGCGTGGGGCGGGGTCAGTTCGTAGGCGACGTAATGGGTGTGGGAGGCGTCCGTCCAGCCGCCGAAGAGGACGACGTGTGAACCGTGAACGGGGTTGGCCGCATTGTGGTAGAGCAGCATGTCGCCGGGCTGGAGGTCGCTCTTGCTCACCCGGACCCCATAAGAGGCCAGGCTCCCGGTCCACTGGCTGCCGGACAGGCCCCACGCCATCGACACGAACCCCGAGCAGTCCTGCCGGTAGCCCTCGAAGTAGCTGCCCATGCTGTACCGCACCCCGCGGTCCACCCAGTGCTGGGCGTGGCGGAGAATCTCCGCCCGGCTCGTCACCGCCCCCTGCCTGGCGGTTGCCCGTACCGCGGTGTGGCCGGCGGCGGCCGGGCCCGGCGCCGCGGCCGCGGGCTGGGCTGCGCACACCTGGATGGCGCCGCCGACGGTGGTGGCGGTCGCCATCGCGACCATCAGCGCGCCGGTCGTGGCGCGGCCCACCCGGGCCGAACGCGCCGCGCACCGGCGCGCGTCGCAGCCGGGGCAGCCGCAGTTGTTCGGGGCGAGGACTTCCTGGAAGAGGGGGAGGGACATGCACACTGCTTTCGGGTGGAGGCGCGGGCACCGCCGCGCGTCCCGTGGGTATGCGGGCAGGCGGACACGCGGGCGCGAGGAACCACGGGCGCGCCGGTACGCGGGCGAGGAGGTACGAGCGGGCGGGCGTCAGGCCTCGGCCGAGGCGGCGGGCGCGGCGTCCGTACCGTCCGGTGTGGTCCGGCGGCGGTTGACCAGGACGGCGGTGCCGGCGCACAGCGCGCCGACGCTGAGCAGGATCAGGCCCCAGAGGCCGCCGGTGCCGGTGCGGGCGAGTGCCCCGCCGAGTGACGAGCCGCCGGTGGAGTCCGTGCCGCCGCCGGAGCCCGCGGTGGCGTCCGCCCCGGTGGCGCCACCCGTACTGGACCCGTCCCCCTGGGCCGTTCCGGTCGCCTGGAGGGTGACGCGGGCGGTGGCACCGGCGAGGGCGGGCGGCAGGTCGGCGGGGACGGCCAGGGTCAGCTTCAGGTGGCGGGTGTCGCGGGCGGGGACCATACGGGCGCCGCCCAGTCCGGCCGGCTTGGCCAACGGCGTGCCGGGGGCGGAGAGTTGGGCTTCGTGACCGCCGCACTTTCCGTTGCGCCAGGCGACCGAGCATTCGCGTACACCGGCGACCAGGCCCCCGCCGTCGGTGAGCCGGCCGGTGCCCCACAGCCGCAGCGACTGCGCCAGCGGGGCGCTGTGGTCGGAGACCACGTCGAGGTAGCGGTCCACCTGGTCGCCGGGGTGCAGGCCAAGGGTGTCGGCCGTCCAGGAGACGCCGGGTCCCGAGCGGACGTGGACCAGTTGCGGGTTGCCGGCGGACCCGTCGTGGCCGGCGGCCGCAGCCGGCACCGCAGCGCCCAGTACCGCCACCGCCCCCAGGGCCGCCGCCGCGCCCCTCCGTGCGGCCGGGCGCACCGGCCGCTTCTCATGCCGTGCGAGATGCACGCTTCACGCTCCTCGATTGTGTCGTCCACCGCTCCGGGGCACGAGCCGCCGCGCGCCCCAGCCCAGGAAGTACAGACCCAGCAGCGCACCGCCGAGCGCGACCGGCCCGGCCTGGTGCGCGGCCTTGGCCACCGTCCCGACGTGGGGGACGACCGCGACGACCCGGGCGTACTCGCCGGAGCCCGAGAGGTCGACCTTCCAGGGATCGGGGCCCGGATTGGCATCGCCCTTGGTCGTGAGCACCCGTCCCGCCGCGTACTGCTCGATCGCGGTGACCCGGTGCAGAACGGGCCGGTCGTCCTTGGGCGTCCACGGCTGCGGGGGTCGGAACACCAGGACCTGGCCGGTCCGGATGTCCTCGGGAGCGAGGGGCCTGGTCACCGCCAGCGAGCCGGGCGGCATACCGGGCCGCATCGACGGGGTGAGCACGGGTACGAACCGGACGCCGTACGCCAGCCAGGCGATGCCGGCGGCCAGCGCGCCGAGCGCCAGGGCCGTGACCAGCAGGGTCATCGTGGCCCTGAACGCTCGGCGGGCCATCCGCGCCGCGGTGGTACGAGCCACCGCGGCGCGGGGAACCGGGGGCGGGCTTGAGGCCGCTCGATGGTGCCCGCCCCCGGAGTCCCGTGCCGTGAGGCCGGTCATCACTTCCTGTCGGTGGACGGGGTACCGCTGCCGGTGAAGCCGAAGGAGATCGACTTGATGGTCTGGTCCTTCACCTGGTCCCAGTTCTTCTCGGTGCCGTCCTTGAGGTGGACGTGCAGCGTCACCGGGAGTTCGTTGCTGCCGTCGTGCATCAGCTTCCCGCCGGACAGGGCGGCGAGGGAGACCGGGAGCGTGGTCTTCTTGGCGATGTCCGCGGCCGAGAGGCCGGACGCCACACGCCGGCCGTCCGCGTCGACGTCGACGACCAGCTGCTTGGCCAGGCCCTCGTTCGCGTCGGTCTTGGCGTAGTTGACCTTCAGACCGACCGTGTCGATGTCGGTCTTGCCGCCGGCGGTCAGCTTGACGGTGGTCTGCGCGCCCTCACCGTCGTTGGCCATCTTGGCGTTGGTCAGCTCGTCGGCCAGGTCGGCGCGCTGGTGGCCGTTGACCAGCAGCGAGACGTCGGCGTTGGTGTCGGGGTCGGGACCGTGCTGCGTAGTGGTGCCGAAGAGGCCGGAGGTCGCCAGGCCGGTGGAGGTGCTCAGGGCGTAACCACCCGCGGCGAGGAGGCCCGCGCCGGCCAGTACGGCGACACCGGCGATGGCCTTCTTCTTGCGCGAGGCCCGCTTGGTGTTCTGCTCAGATTCCACAGGAGATCCCAACTTCTTTTGCGTGTAGGGGGTTTGGTTGGAGGCTTTTCGCCGGAGGCGCACGGAGGTGAGGGGGCATGCGCCTCCGGCGAGGGAGCGGGCCGGCCGAGGTCACCCTCTCCGATGCCCGCCCCCGCTGGGTCCCGGCGCCAGGAAGCGCGGCACCAGGGCCCGCATGTCAGGATTTGCGGGTTATGTCCGCAAACCCTGCGTTCGGGACCCATTAGAGACGCGAAGATCATTGCAGTCAAATCTGTATGCAACGAATGTGGCGTACGGAACGCTCAGAAGCGCAGGTGGAGGTGCAACGGGTGTTGCGCCGGGTCGCGAGCCGGATGCGAAACCGGGATCGGGCTTCGGTGGCGCGCACCGCCATGCCCTGCCGCCCGGGCCCGTAGACTGAGGCGCATATCCGCGCCGCGGCGCGGCCCCAAAGTGGAGGTGGGAAGGTCGCTCCAGGTACGCATCGCGGAGCAGCTGGCGAAGTTGCCGCGCGGCAGCCAGGCTGCCCGGGTCCTCGAAGTCGTCCAGACCAACCCACAGTTCGCCTCCTACGCCTCCGCGCGTGACATGGCCCAGCGGGCCGGTGTCAACGCCTCGACGGTCACCCGCGCGGCCCGCCAGATGGGGTTCGGCGGCTGGCCCGACCTCCAGCTGGAGGTGCGCAGCCAGTACCTCTCCGCGCTGTCGACGCCGGAGCTGCTCGACCGGCACTCCACCGAGATGACCGAGACCCCGGCGCGGGCCGCGCTCCATCAGGACGCCGACCACCTGTCGCGGATGGCGCACAGCCTGGACCCGGACGAGATCAAGGCGCTCGCGGCGGCCATCATGGCGGCGCCGCGCACTCTGGTCGCCGCGTCCGGCAGCTTCGCCGCGCCGGCCATCGTGCTGTCCTACGTGGGTACGGGCATGGGGTTCGACCTGCGCCTGGAGACCCAGGCCGGGACGGAGCGGGTGACGCAGCTGGTGGGCCTGCCCCCGGGCGGCTGCTTGGTGATCTTCAACTTCTGGCGCACCCCACGCGAGCTGATCACCATGGCGCAGGCCGCGTCGCGCCGCGATCTCACGGTCTGCCTCGTCACCGACCGCCGCACCAGCCGACTCGCGCACGCCGCCGATGTCGTGGTGGCCATCCCCAGCGAGAGCACGTCGATCTTTCCCACCCTGACGCCGGCGGTCGCCGTCAGCCAGGCCGTGCTCGCCGAACTCGCCGCCGGCCGCCCCGAGCAGGCCGCCCGTGCGACCAGCGACATCGAAGCGCTGTGGGGCGACATGGATCTCATGGCCCCGTCGACCGTGGTGCCCGACCCGGGCCAGTGAGCGGTGCGGGGCGGTGATCGCCCCGACAGCCCTTCCCACCCCCTCTTCCCACCCCCTCTTCCCCCCTTCGATCGTTGCGCGCGTTGCTCATTTTGATGCACGGCCGCAACTGTGCAACGATTGCAGCAACCTCGGGTGCATGACCCGGGGCGAAGAACGCGCGAAGAGCGCACCGCTCTCGTCGCGGAGCGGTGTTCCGGCAGCGCCCGGGTGGCCGCCCGTACCCAGGCCCTGCCGCACCGCGCCCCGCCGCCGCGCCCAGGCGGCGGACCTCACCAGGGCCTCTCCCCCACGGGCCGCGCCGTACCGCCGCCTCATACGAAGGAGCGACAGCAGCATGAAACATCACGGAGAGGCGGAAACCGCCCGGAAGACGGCTCCCCGCCGCCCGCGGCACGCCCGGCCGCACCGGGCCCCGTCCGCCACGAGCCTGGGCACCGCCACCGCGTTCGCCCTCCTCCTGACCTGTGCCACGGCCGCGCCCGGCCACGCCGCGCCGATGGCGACGGCGACGGCCACCGCCGTCACCGGCACCTTCGCCTCGGCGGACACGCCCGGCCCCGGTGTGGTCGCTCCCGTGATCATCCGGCCCGCGGACGGCTCCACCGTGCAGGTGGGCCGGCGCAACCCCCGGATCAACTTCGCCGGCACCGGCGAGCCCGGCGCCACCTTGGCGTTGCAGTACCGCAAGGCGCACACCGCGAGCTGGAAGACTCTGACGAGCTTCACCGGCCTCGTCGGCCCGGACAGGAAGTGGGCGGTCACCTCCCTCTTCCCCGACGGTGAGCTGACGGACGGCTCCTTCGGATTCCGCGTCATCCAGCAGACCGATCAGCGGGAACGCACCTCGGCGCCGATCACCCTCACCATCCACTTCGGCATTCAGCCGGCCCAGTTCACGACGCCGCGCGAGGGGGTCTCGCTGTCCAAGGCGTTCTTCCTCGACTTCGGCGGCATCGGCGAGCCCGGCGCGCGGATCTCCCTGTCCTACGGCCCGGACCGCACACCGATGGCGCTCAGGGAGAGCCCGCGGGTGGGCGCGGACGGTACGTGGGCCGCCACCGCGGAGAAGGACTCCGTTCCCGCCGGTACGCACGACATCTACGTCAGCGAGGACGCCGCACCCGGCCAGGAGGACAAGCGCACCATCACCTTCATCACCGACCGGAACGCGTCCCAGCTCCAGTGGAACGTGAAGAACACCACCAGCCGAGTCCGGGCCGGCGGCACCATGCGGCTCTACGGCTGGACCAACTCCAGCGACCCCGTGGGTGACGTGGCGGTCCAGCTGACGACCCAGGGCCGGCGGTTCCCCCTCGGCACGTTCGCCACCAAGTCCAGCAGGGGCGGCAAGGATTCCGCGCTCTTTGACGCCAGCGGTGTCCCCGTCCCGGTCGGCGTACCCGGGGGCATGGCGAATCTGGTACTGACCGACCCTCGCAACCCCGACAACTTCGACAGCATCCCCGTTCAGGTCCTCCCCTCCATACCCCTGAAGCTGTCGATGGTCGCCCACAATGGCGATAGGGGCAGGTACTTCAAGGGGACGGGGCAGCCTGACGGCAAGCTGCAGTTCAAGAAGGCGGACGGCACGTGGGCCGCCACCTCGAGCAGCACCCGGCCCGACAGCGCAGGCGTGATCGACGATTACTACGTCTGGGCATCGAAGTGGAAGCCTGCCTGGGACTGGCCCCACCTGACCGCTCACCAGGTGTACCCCAACGGTGAGAGCGGCCCGGAGCTCCCGGTCGCCATCGACCTGCCGGCGCCGGAGGTCTCCACCGTCAGCGAGAGCGGGCCCAAGGTCGTGATCAAGGGCACCACCATCGGCGACGACGACAGCAAGGGAACCGTCCAGGTCCAAGGAGCCGACGGCGCCTGGTTCGACGCGGGCGGCATCAGCAAGTACGGCAGCTTCAACGTCTCGGTGGACACCGTCCGCCTCGGCGACACGTTCAAGGTCCGCTTCGTCGACGACTGGACGAAGCGCCCCACACCGCCGTCCGCCGAACTGCGGTACCGCACGCCACTGAAGCTGAAGCTCACCGCCGAGAACGGAAGCAAGAACCGGACACTGGCCGGTTCGGG
Source organism: Streptomyces huasconensis (assembly GCF_021028635.1). Taxonomy (NCBI): domain Bacteria; kingdom Bacillati; phylum Actinomycetota; class Actinomycetes; order Kitasatosporales; family Streptomycetaceae; genus Streptomyces; species Streptomyces huasconensis. The sequence goes on along the minus strand of NZ_CP086119.1, from coordinate 6,262,090 downwards.
GCAGTCCGGCACGGCGATACAGTTCCGAAAGCCGGACGGCAGCTGGGTGACCGCCCCCGATACGACGGCCCCCTCAGACGACGGAACGGTCAAGGACGGGTATCGCTACGCGAAGTGGAAGCCTTCCTGGGACTGGCGGAATCTGACGGCCCGCCAGCTGTACCCGAACGGCGACACCGGCCCCGCGGTCGATGTGCCCGTCGCCTTCCCGACCCCCGAAATCTCCAAGGTGGCACGCACGAAGAAGGACGTCACCGTCACCGGCACCACGCTCGGTGACGAGGACGGCAAGGGGCGGATGCAGGTCCTCGGCGCGGACGGCACATGGTTCGACCAGGCCGGGTACTCCGGCAGCGGCTCGTTCACCCTGCACGTCGACCCCGCGAAGCTCGGCACCACCTTCGCCGTCCGCTTCGTGGACGACTGGACCGGCAAGGCCACCCCCGCCTCTCCGGCTCAGCACACCCCCGCACCCGCGCAGGCTCCGACCCCCGACCCCGCGCGGAGCCCGCAGTCCGCGCAAGGCTCGGATTCCACGCCGGCCCCCGAGCCGACGCGCGGCGCGCAGCCCACGCAGGCCCCCTCGCCCGCGCCCGCACAGACCCCCTCGCCCACACCCACCCAGGCCACCGCCGATGACAAGCGCTGACGGCCCGATCCGGGTGTTCGTCCTCGACGATCACGAGATGGTGCGCCGTGGGGTGGCCGGTCTGCTCAACACGGAGCGGGACCTCACGGTGGTGGGCGAGGGCGCGACGGCGCAGGAGGCGCTGGCCCGCATCCCCGCGCTGCGTCCGGACGTCGCCGTGCTGGACGTGCACCTGCCCGACGGTGACGGCGTGGCCGTGTGCAGCGCGCTGCGCACGGCCGCGCCCGGGGTGGCGTGCCTGATGCTCACCACGTACGCCGACGACGAGGTGCAGCTCGACGCGCTCACGGCCGGGGCCTGCGGATTTCTGCTGAAGCAGGTGCGCGGGCCGGAGCTGGTGGGCGCGGTGCGGGAGGCGGCCGCGGGGCGCTCGCTGCTCGGTCCCGGCGCGGTCGCCGCGCTCATGGAACGGGTGCGCTGTGGCCGCAAGCCGAAGCGGGGCCTGGACGCCTTCCCCGGTCTGACCGAACGCGACCTGCAAATCCTGGAGTTGATCGGCCAGGGGCTGACGAACCGCCAGATCGGGCAGCGGCTGTTCCTGGCCGAGAAGACGGTCAAGCACTATGTCTCGCGGCTGTTCGACAAGCTGGGGGTGGAGCGCCGCGCTCAGGCGGCCGCCATCGCCGGGCAGGCGGCTGTCCTCATGAGGAGCGGCCAGGGGCCGTACGAGGGTTCGGGCCGGGAGCAGGGGCGGAGCCTCGTCGGCCCGTCGGCTCGCTGAGCGTGACGGCGGCCGCGGACCAGTCGCCGTCACCAGCCCACCAGCCCCATCACCGCCACAGGGATGGAGTCGATCTCCATCGGGTTGCCCGGATCGATCACCACCAGGACGGCCGCGCCGGGCGGCACATCGCCGGGAACGGCCACCCCGCTGCGGCGGAAGTGGCCGGGCCCGCCGCCCGCCCCCGGAACGCGCCGGTCCACCCGCGAGCGAGATACGGGCCCCCGGTCGCACCCGTACGTCCGTCCGCGCGGTCACGGTCGGGCCTACCTTTCACGTGGGTCGGAACTGGTCACTGGTAAAGGGCAACGTCGGCGAGGTCGTCTGCGGGCTCGGCCTACGACGAGCCGGCGGAGGGGAACGTGCCCGAGTGGAACCGCAAGATCCGTGGTCCCGCGGCCCTTGCGAAGTCGGCCGAGTCCGCGGCAGCTTGCGCAGACTCCGGTGCTACCACCGCGGACTGCTGCGGGCCATGTGCCTCTCGGCCGTGGTCAGCCTCCGACGGCCCATCGCATCCGCTCAGCCGACCCGGCCGTAGAGCGTGGGGTTGTAGTACGAGAACGAGGAGATCCGCACGGACTTGCCGGGGCGCGGGGCCTCCAGATACTGGCCGCCACCGAGGTAGATCGCCACGTGGTGGATACCGGAGGACGAGCCGTTGGAGGACCAGAAGACCAGATCGCCGCGGCGCAGCTGGGAACGGGAGATCTTCGTGGCGGCGCGGTACTGGGCGTCGGCGACCCGCGGCAGCGAGATGCCCGCACGGCGGTACGCCTGCTGCACCAGGCCCGAACAGTCGTACCCGTACGGGCCGTTGCCGCCCCAGATGTACGGCTTGCCGAGCTGGCTCATCGCCCAGCGGATCGCGGCCTCCGTACCGTGGCTGCCTTGGCTGCCACGGTCGGCATGCCCGGCGCGGCTCCTGGACGACGAAGCCGGGGAGTCGGTCGGGGCCGTCGGGCCGGAGCGGCCGGTGCGGGCCTCGTACTTCCACTGGTGGCTGGTCCACCACCAGCTGCCGCCCTGCTGGTACCAGTACACCCGGTCCGTGGCGTCCCAGCCGGCCCGGCCCCGGAAGGTGGGATGAGGGTTGTGCCCGGCGGAGGAGGACGAGGGCGCGGAGTGCGTGACCCCGGACGCGCCGGCGCCGGACGCCGAACCACCGGTGTGACGCAAATACTTGTCGTAGTGGCTGGTCCAGCGCCACCAGCCGGTGGCGTCCTGATACCAGTACTTGCTGCCGTCCCAGCCGGCGTGGCTCGGCGCCGGTTCGGCGGCGGCGGTCGTGCTCGCGCCGATCACGGCGGCCGCGCCCACCGCGGCCGCGACCGCGCCGCGTACGGCACAGCGGGCGCGCCGTCCGCCGTGCCGTCCTCCACCGGCCTCAGTGCCTGCCGCGCCCGCGCAGAACGCACAGGCGCAGTCCGCGGGTATCTCCTCGGTGAATTCGGGAGTGCGCATGCGCGCACCTGCCTTCCGTGTTGCGTGTTCGGTATTCCGTGTGCAAGGGGGCCGCTCAGGTCTCCGCCGGTGCGCTGCCCCGCGAGGTGTAGAAGGCGATGGTCAAGTCCCGTACCAGCGCCTGGCGTTCGTAGTCGTCCAGCTCGACCATGCCGCGCGAGGTCAGCCCCTGGATGGTCTCGGCCACGGCGTCGATGACCGAGGTCAGTACGGTGCCGCGGTGCTTGGCATCGAGGGCGGCGATCTGGCTGCGCCGCATCGCGGCCGCCACCTCCGGCGCGTACTCGAGCCGGGTGGGCTGGGCGGAGAAGATCTCGATGCCCACCGGCAGGCAGCCGGCGGACAGGGTCTTCGTCAGCCTGTCGCCGACCGCCTCCGCGTCCCGCAGGGTCGGGGTGTCCTCGTGGAAGGCGTCGGCGGGCAGCTGGGAGAGCACCCGGGCCATCGCCGCCTCCACCTGTTCGCGCAGATACGCCTCGTGGTCGTTGACGGCGAGCAGCGCCCGCGCGGTGTCCTTGATCCGCCACACCACCAGGACGACGACGCGGAGCTGGATGCCGGCCGCGTCCACGGCGGGCATCGGCTCGCTGCGCCAGTGCCGCAGCCGGACGTCCACTCTGCGGCGCAGCACCAAAGGGTTGATCCAGACAAGCCCGGTGCGCCGCACGCTGCCCCGGTACCGTCCGAACAGGCTGAGCACCCAGACGCTCCCGGCCCGCCCCCGGGTGAGCCCGCCGACCGCGAGCAGCGCCACGACTCCGCCGCACCCGACCAGCGTCCACTCCCACAGCCGCACGGGGCCGTGGTCCGGTACGAGCGGCAGGCCCACGGCGCGTACCGCACGCTCCGGGAGGAGGCCGTGCCACCAGAGCACGGTCGCGCAGCCGGCCGAGGCCAGGGCGGCGAGGAGGATGGCCGCCCAGCCGGAGAACGAGCGGCCGCGCCGTTCCACCAGGGCGGGGTCGGCGGAGGGGGCGCGGCGCTGTGAGGGGGTCTCGCCGACGCGGTGGGGGCCGGGAGGGGGCGCGGCCGCCGGGCGCTTCGTCGGGCGGCGTGCGGCCGGAGAGGTTCCGGCGTCGGCGGGGGCCGGTGGCGGAGCGGTCGGGGCCGGAGCCGGGGCGCCGCCCTTGGCGGCCGGTTCGGCGGGTTCCAACAGTTCCTTGACGAGAGCGATCCCGGCCACGGCCACGTCCTGCGGGCGCGCCCGGCCCCCGGTCGGGACGGGCGTGTGCGCCGGACCGGTGGTCTCCGGGCGCGGCGGTGCCACGCCCACCGGGGGCAGTTCCTCGGTGTCGTCCTCCGATTCGCGCGCCTCGTCGGGGCGGTGCATCCCCTCTTCTCCCCTGTTCGCGGCTGCCATGGTGCTTCGCTCCGTCTCCGGTCTCCGGCGTCATCGGGCGCGCGGTGTCGCGCCCGTCCGCGGTCGCGGCGCGGTCCGTGACCCGCCGGCCCCGGCGTATGTCGTGGTGGCGATGTGCCGTTGCGTCGAGGTGGCGGGGCCACGGCCGATGATCTTGCGCCTGCAACGAGAGCCTCACAGATCCCCCCGCGCGCCGGGTCCGCTGAAGGTCCGCAACCGCCGGGACTTCCGGCCCTCTTGACCGGCCTCGGCCGGCTGCGGACGGCAACGAGAGGCGGCGGTGGGTGGGTTCAGCTGTCGGCGTGGGCCAGCCACAGGTCAGGGCCGAAGACCTCGTAGCGGATGCGGCGGGCGGGGACGCCGGCCCGGAGCAGACCGGTGCGGACGGCGCGCATGAAGGGCAGCGAGCCGCACAGGTACACGTCGGTGTCGGCGGACAGGTCGAGGTCCAGTCCCAGGCCCGGGCCGTCCAGGGTCATCCGGCCCGGGCGCTCACCGGCTTCCTCGTCCGCGCCCCGCACGTACCAGATGTACGCCTGTGCGTCGCGGAGTTGGGACACCAGGCGCTTGGTGTCGGCACGCAGGGCGTGGTCGGCCGGGCTGAGGTCGCCGTGCAGGACGCGCACCGGGCGGGACGAGCCGGTGGCGGCGAGGTGCGCGAGCATGCCGACCATCGGGGTGCAGCCGATCCCGGCGGAGACCAGCAGCAGCGGAGCGTCGGAGCCGTCGAGAACCACGTCTCCCAATGGTGCCGACAGGGTGAGTTCGTCGCCGGCCCGTACGGTGCGGTGCAGCTCGTTGGAGACCTCGCCCTCGGGGGCGTCGGCCACGCTCGCCACCCGCTTGACGGTGATCCGGCGCAGCCGGTCGCCGGGCGCGTCCGACAGGCTGTACTGGCGGGTCTGGTGGATGCCGTCGGGCATCAGCACCTTGACGCTGACGTACTGGCCGGCGCGCGCCCGGGGCAGCGGGCCGCCGTCGGCCGGGCGCAGCAGGAAGGAGACCGCGTCCGGGGTCTCCTCGCGTCGCTCCACCACCGTCCACCGGCGCCACGGCGCACGCGGATCGACCCCCGCCTCGTGGTAGAGGCGGGCTTCCCGCGCGATCAGTGCGCCCGCCATCAGCCAGTACACCTCGTCCCAGCCGGCGGCCACCTCCGGGGTGATCGCCTCGCCCAGGACCTCGGCAATCGCGCCGAAGAGGTACTTGTGAACGACGTGTACTGGTCCTCGGTGACGCCGAGCGCGGCGTGCTTGTGCGCGATCCGCGACAGCAGAGCGTCCGGGCGGGCATCGGGGTCGGCCAGCAACGCCTTGGCGAACGCGGCGATGGAGCCGGCCAGTGCCTGGCTCTGCTCGCCGCTGGCCTGGTTGCCGCGGTTGAACAGCCCGTCCAGCAGCTCGGGCCGCGCGCCGAACATGGCGCTGTAGAAGCGGCTCGTGATCTCGTTCAGGGCCGCGTCGACGGCGGGCAGGGTGGCGCGGACAACGGCGGCCGAGTCGGACGACAGCATGGGTCTCCCCGGGGTGATGGGAACGTGGGTGAGCGTCGGCGAGAGCGTTTCCGTGCCGCTCGTCGCGGTGATCGCTCTGCCGATCGTGGTGCCGGGACAGGCGGCCCGGTAGGGGCCAACTTCCCTTCCGACCAGGACTTTCAGGCCGAGCACGGGGCGGGCGGCGGCGTCCGGCATGCTGGTGGCCGGGCCGCACGGAAGCCAACGGAGCCGCGATGGAAGAACGAACGCAGGGGCCCGGGGCCCGCACGCTGCTGGACGTCGTGTCGGCCATCGGTTCCGCCCTCGACCTGGAAGTCGTCCTGCGGCGGATCGCTCACTCTGCGGTTGCCCTGGCGTCGACGCGGAGTACGGGGCGCCGAGCGTACTGGGCGAGGACGGCACGATCACGCGGTTCCTCATGGTCGGCATACGAGGCGGACGCGGCCCGGATCGGCCACTGTCCGCGTGGCGAGGGGCTTTTGGGCCCGCTGATCGGCGCACTGCGGCCGGTGCGCCTGGCGGGCCCGACCCGGCACCCGTCGTCCCCGGGCTTCCCGCCCGGCCATGCGCCGATGACCAGCCTCCTGGGCGTCCCGGCCCGGGTCCGCGGCCGGGTGCTCAGGAGTCTGTACCTGACCAACACGACGCCGACGACGAGGCGGTGCGGCGGACGCCGGCTGCGGCGGGGGTGTGGCGATCGACAATGCCCGCCTGTACGAGGACGCGCGGCCCCGGCAGCGGTGGCCACACAGCGCGCGGGTGTTCCGGCGCACGCCATAGGTGCCGCTGGACTCAGCATGGACCCGTTCGACCCGGGGCACGAGCTGTTCGCCGCGCAGCCGACGGGCCGGCTCCGGCCGCTTCTCGCGCACGTAGTACGCCGACTCCGACAGCCCCAGCATCCGGCAGGCGAGCCCGACCCCGAGGCCCTTGTCCCTGAGGGGGTGTAGCTCTCTTCCAGGGACGGCCTCGATGGTTTGAGCTGGGAGATCGTGGTTGTGGGATTGGGGAGTTGGAGGCACGAGGCACGGGAGGCGGCGGCCCGGGCCCGGGTGCGGTCGCCGCCGTCCTCGACGAGTGACGGAACCGCCGGGACCGCACCGTGCCGGGGGCCGAGCGGGGCGAGCCGCCCACCGACTAGCATCGCCGAGTTCGTGCCACCCACCGGCCCGGGCATCGCGGCACGGCGTACAGGGGAGCTGACACGGCATGAGAACGAAGAGCGCAGCGGCGTGGGCGGTAGCGGTGCTGATGCTCGGCGCAGCCGTCGGCGGCTGCGCCGAGCAAGCCGAGCAATCGGACAGGGGCCCGTCCGGCAGCAGCGCGCAGCACACGAAGTCCCACCGCGAACCGGAGGACAAGCCTGATTCACGGGTCGTCGAGGACGACGACGACCACACCGTCCTTGAACTGTCCGACGGCCGGCAGGTGTCCCTCCGCTTCACTCGCCGCGGCCTGGAGGCACAGCATCGCCACTCCTCCGACGACGCCTGGTCCGCCCGGAAGACGGTCTATGAGACCGGCACCAAACCGTGCGGCGGCATCAGGGCGAAGGCGTACCGGGACACCGTGTGGCTCGCGGCCGGCTTCGGCGCGTACTGCAGGGACGGCGAAGAACCGCAAGAGGTGATCGCGGCCGTCGCCACCGGGGACCTCTCCTCCTGGACCACCGACCCGACCAGAAACACCATCGTCTGGCCGAAGGTCCGCATCCGCGACGGTGGCGCCCGAGTGGACTTCGTCGATCCCGGCATGCTGGAAACCACCACGCTGACCTGGCGCAAAGGCTCCGGATTCGCCGGGGTGGCCACGGAGTACAAGCCCATCCACCCCTGGTTCGTGGGCCGGTGGCGAGCCAGGGACGGCAGCCAGCAGCTGACTTTCCACCAGGTCGAGTCGGGCAGACGCGCACGCGTGGTCATCGAGTCCCGCTCCGGCCCGCGATGCAAGGGCAGCGCCACTGTCTCCGGCATCGACCAGCACGACCTGTCCATGAGCAACTTCAAGCTCGATCAGGGCACCAGGACCGTCAACTGCCCGCCGGAGGAGCTCGGATACTCCTTCGACGTGAAGTCCTCGGACGGCCCGCTGCGCCTACGCAAGATCGGCAACCACCCGAAGACCGTCCTTACCTATGAGCGGGCGGGTTGACATACGACTGCGCATGAGGGGCGGCGGCACGGCCCGTCTGGAGGACGAGCAGGAGGCATGGTCGCGGCTGCGGATCGCCCGGGAGACGGTGGCAGAGGTGATCATGGATCTGGGCGGGTCCGGAGCGAACGCACCAGTGGCCGGCGGCGCGGAGCCGGAGAATTCGGTGCACCCTGGGGTGCGGGTGGTCGGGGCGACCACAGTGCCGCACTGGCGCCAGGGGCTGCCGGCTGCGGTGCTGCGGATGTCTGCCGGGACATCATCGAGGTCCTTACCGACGCCGCGAAGCCGATGCAGGCCCAGCAGATCGTGCCGCGGATCGGGCTGCCCGCGGTGACCGGAAGGATCGAGGGGACGCGGGGGAAGCCGAAACGGCTGGTGGAGCGGGGCCGGCTGACCGAGGACGAGCCCGGACGGTTGGGCCGCGAGCTGCTGAGGCTGCTGCTCCAGGCCCATCTCGACCTGTGGGAGCGGGCCGAGCGCGAGCAGGGGGAACGCGCCGGCCGCCCGGCGGTCCGGGGTGCGGACGGACAGGTCCGCCCGCATCGCGAGGTGGGCCATTGCAGGCCTCCGGCCTGCGTATTCGGCACCGTGACGCGGACCGCGTGGCGGGGCAGGTCGATGACCAGCGTCCGCCCCCCTGGATGCGGACCTGTCGCTACCCGCTGGGCTGCACTCGCACGGCCTGCGCCGCCGCGCGGTTGCCGAGGCGGTGCGCGGTTCCTACGACCAGGCCAAGGAGGCGATCGAGCTGCGGTGCGGGAGGGTCCTGGGCAAACGTTAAACCGAATATCTGGTCGCCTGCGCGGCCGTTGGCATCGACGGCTTCTACGCCCGTCGCGTCCCGGCGCCGTCGACCGCGCGCGCAGGCGGCGGGAGGCGTAGGCGTTGGTGGTGGTGCCGCGGCGAGGGTGGCAGCGGCGGCGACGCCCAGGCCTGCCAGGCCGTCAGATCCGATCCGGGAGAGCTGCTGTCCCCGCCTGCTCGCGCGGGGGGCCGTGGGGTGCATTGTCGGATGCGTCGTAGGGTGCGTCGTTCCGGTGGCAGGCTGCGCGGTGGGGGTGGTCGGACTCTTGTCGTCCTGGTGTCGAAGACGGCCGTGGCGATGCCGGCGACCGCGGCAGCCCTGGTGATCCTCGTGACGTCGGGGAGCGCGTGCTCGGTCACGGATGCACGTTCCTTCCGGTGTGTTTTCGTCAGCTTCATGGCGATCTTGGTAGGGCGGGGGGCGCGCGCTTCCCGGTGAACGTCGCCTACCGGTAGGACCAACCTCCCTACCCGACACGCCCCGCTCCCCCACGCCCGCGGCCCCGCGGACGCCGGTCGGTGCCGGGTCGCGGGGCAGGGGGATGGTGCCTGGCCGGGGTCAGGCGGTGTAGGTCGGCCGGCCGTCCAGGTAGGTGGCGAGCACTTGGATGTCACCGATGGTGTCCGGGTCCACCGCGTACGGATCGTCGTTCAGGACCACCAGGTCGGCGTGCTTGCCCACTTCGAGGGAGCCGACCTCGTGCTCGCTCTGGAGATGCCACGCGGAGTCGATGGTCTCGGCGCGGATCGCCTCGTCGAGGGTGACGCGGTTCTGCGGGCCCAGGACGCGGGTGCCGGAGCGGGTGCGGCGGGTGACCGCGACCTGGATGTTGCGCAGCGGCTCCACCGGGGTGACCGGCGAGTCGTTGTGGAAGGAGATCCGGATGCCGGCGTCCAGGGCGGCCCGGGCGTTGGCCCAGTCCTCGGCCCGCTCCCCGAACAGGCTCTCCACCAGGACGTCGCCCCAGTAGTAGATGTGGTCCACGAAGAGGCTGCAGGTGATGCCCAGGTCGGCGGCCCGCCGGTACTGCTCGCGGGTCATGGTGCCGCAGTGTTCGAAGCGGGTGCGGTGGTCCGGGCGCCCGTGCTCGTCCAGCACCTTCTCGAAGACGTCGAGCATCATGTCCACCGCCACGTCGCCGTGGACGTGGCAGGCCAGCTGCCAGCCGTGCGGCAGGTACGCCTCGGCGATCGCGCGGGCCTGCTCCGCCGTGTAGTTGGCGCAGCCGCGGTGGTCGGGGCCCAGGCCGATGGCGGCGGTGCGGTCGTTGGTGAGGTACGGGAAGCTGGTGGCGATGTTGCCGATCCACGGGCTTCCGTCGGCCCACATCTTGATGCCTATCTGGCGGAACATGGCGTCGCCCTGTCCGGGGACGGCGTCCGTGTGCAGCTCCGCGTTGGACATCTCGTAGGCCCGGACCCGCACCCGGGCCTCCGGGCTCCGGGCGAACGCGGCGCAGACCTCCCGCATGCCGGCCTTGAGGCCGAGGTCCCCGCAGGTGGTCAGGCCACGGGCGGCGAGCACCTCGTGCTCATTGGCGAGCAGCGCGGGGGCGCGGTCAGCGGGCGGGTTCAGCGGGGTGCCGATCATCATCAGGGAGGCCGGGGCCTCGACCGCCTTCCCGGTGGGCTCGCCGTCGGCGTCGCGCTCGAAGTGGCAGCCGGCCGGGTCCGGGGTGTCGCGGGTGAGCCCGATCGCCTTGATGGCCAGGGAGTTGCCCCAGGACATGTGCGCGGAGTTCTGGAGTATCGCGACCGGGTTGGCGGGGGCCAGCTCGTCCAGCCAGGCGCGGGTGGGCTCTCCGAGGCCCTCCTGGAGGAGGGTGTCCCAGCCGACGAAGGCCAGCGGCACACCGGGTTCGGCGGCGGCGATGGTCTCGTTGATCCGCGCGCGCACGGCCTCGGCGGTGGGGCAGGTCATCGGGCGGATGTCCACCACGTCGGGGCCGTCGGTGGTCATGCTGACGCTCGGGTGGCCGTGCGCCTCGATGAAGCCCGGCAGCGCGGTACGGCCGCCGAGGTCGACGATGTCGGTGTCCGGGCCGCCCAGGGCGCGGATCTCGTCGCTGTCGCCGAGGGCGATGATGCGGCCGCCGCTCACCGCGAGCGCCTCGGCCCGGGGCCGGGACGGGTCGACGGTGATCAGGTTGGCGTTGACGAAGATCCGCTCGGGTGCCTGGCCGGCGGGCTCGATCGCGGGGGTGGTGCTCATGGGGGACCTTCCTAGGGTGGTACGGGTGGTACGGGTGGGGGGAAGGGAGGCGGCGCAGGGGAGCCGGGTGCGCCAGGGGTCAGGCGGGTTCGTCGGTCCGTGCGGCCGCCTGGGCCCGTTCGGCCGGTTCGGTGGCGGCCCGGTTCGGGACCGTTGCGGGGCCGTCGTCTCGCCGGGGCCGCATCATCCGCCAGATGACCAGCGCGGCGACCGCGAGGAAGACGGCGACCAGCAGCATGCCGAGTCCGAAGCCGCGGGCGGCGGCGTGCTGCGGCGTACCGGAGGAGGAGGCGGTGAAGGTGTTCACCACCGGGATGAGACCGCCCAGGCCGAGCCCCATGCCCATCTGGCCGACCGCGGGCTTGATCGCGCCCACGGACCCGACCATCGAGGACGGCGCGGACCGCATCATCACCGTGGACTGGGGGTTCTGTGCCCAGGTGACGCCGAATCCGATCACCGTCGAGGTCGTCAGGAACAGCCACAGCGGGGTGTGTTCGGTGGTGAAGGCCATGGCCAGCAGGGCGACCGCGATGATGCCGAGACCGCTGACGAACATCGCCCGGTCGCTGATGCCCCGCCGGGTCTGGAAGGCCCCGGCCCCGAACGCACCGCCGATCGAGCCCGCGCCGAACATCGCGATCACGATCGAGGAGACGAAGGCCGACTTGCCGAGCGTCCCCTGGACCATCAGCGGGTACTGCATGGTCACCGCCGCGTTGCCGAGGTTGAAGACCACCCCGACCACGATCGCCGCGACGAACGGGCGGGAGCCGAACAGCTCCATCGGGAAGGCCGGTTCGTCCACCCGCCGCTCCCAGACGGCGAACAGGCCGAACAGCACCACCGCGGCCGCCATCAGCCCCAGCGTGACCGGCGACAGCCAGCCGTGCGCACCGACCTGGCTGAACCCTTCGATCAGGCAGATCAGCGCCAGGGCCGCGAGCAGCACCCCGACCGTGTCGAAGCGGCGCGCCTTCTCGGCCCGGCTGTCCGGCACCGTCAGGTACGCCCAGGTGGTGGCGATCAGGCCGATCACCGGGATGACGAGGTAGCCGATCCGCCAGCTGAAGTGCGTGACCAGCAGACCACCGCCGATACAGGCGACCACGATCATGATGCCCTGCACACCGAGCCAGATCCCGAACGCCCGGGGCAGCTCGCGCGGATGGAACAGCAAGGGGATGATCGCCAGACTCATGCCGAAGGCGGCCGCCGTACCGATACCGGTGACGATGCGTCCGATGAGGAAGACGGCGCCGTTGCCGGCCAGGGCGGTCACCAGGCAGCCGACGACCGCGGCGAGCGCGCCGGCCAGCAGGACCTTGCGGCGTCCGCGCAGGTCGCCCAGGGACCCGGTGCCCAGCATCGAGGCCGCCAACAGCAGCGTGGCGATACTGGCCGCCAGCGTCATCGTTCCGGAGCTCATGCCCAGGCCCTCGGCGGCCCGCGGCAGGGCGGTGGAGTTCAGGCTCGGGTCGACCATCTGGATCGTGGAGACCGCGCTGACTCCCAGGAGGGCCGCCTCCCGCCGCCGCGGATTGCGCAGCATCCGGGGCGACCAGTTCTGCGGCACCGGTGGGTCGGTGGAAACCGCGGGACCAGGCATTGTCGGTCATCTCCTCTACGGGGTACGCCCGTTCCCGGTGCCGCGAGGTGGGCGGCGTTCTCCGGGCCGGCGGAGTGCTCGTGTGGTGTGCTCCCAGACTGGGCCGCCCGGGCCGGCGGAATTCCCGGCGAAAGTCCCACCCCGCGGACCGGTGCCGACGGTGTGCCGGGGTGCGGCCGGGCCCCTGTGGCCACGCGGCCAGCCGCCGCCGCCCGCGAACCGCACCGGAGGCGGTGCCGCACCACCCCGGACGGTCGCCGGTGGCCACGCGTCCAGGACGGATGACCCGCCCCGGAGACCGGCCGCACGTCCCGAAACCGGCGGGACGGAAGACCCTGGGTGATTCCCGTCACCGGGCGGCGGCACCGCGGCACGCGCACCGGCCGAAATAATGGGGACATGGCGGTACAGACACTGCAATTACTGGCGAATCTCTCCCCGCGGGCCCGTCTGATGGTCGGCGCCTGGGGTGTGGAACGGCAGGTGACCGGCCTGACCGACCTGCGCGGACGCCCCCTGACGGAACCGGACCCGCCGCCGGCCGGACACGCCGTGACCCTGGACGCCGCGGCCATCCCGGCCGGCCGGGGCGCGCAGCGCGCCCTGATCGCCCGCCTGCGCCACGTACCGCTCGCGGTCGTCCAGGTGGCCGATGCCGCCCAGCCCGTCCCCATCGGTTTCCTCGCCCTGGCCGAGCAGCACGAGGTGCCGGTGGTGCGCTGGCTCCCGGCGCACGGCCAGGACCCGGCGGCCGAGATCCGTGCCGCGCTGCGCCGCGTCCGGCCGACCGTCCCGGACCTGAGCGCCTGGGCCCGCGCGCTGGCCACCGAACTCGACGCGCACGTCCACGTCCTCGACGCCGAGCTGCGGCCCCTGGCCAGACACCCCGACGCGGGCGGTTCGCTGCTCGCTCGGCTGCGCGGCGAACTGCCGCCCGCCGCCGGCCACGACCCGATGTTCCGCACGGTGCTGGACTCCGGCGGCGCGCGGGTCCGGGTGCGGTCCATCGCCGTCGGCGGCGGTGTCCGGGCGGTGCTGCTGGTGACCGGCCGCCCCCTGGACACGGCCCGGCTGGAGCGCCTGGACCGCGCCGCGGCCGAACTCGCCGACCACTTCAACCGGGGCCGCCCGCCCGCCCCGCACGAACTGCTCATGCTCCAGGCGGGGATACGGCTGCTGGCCGGCCACGCGCTGCGGAGCGGTGTGTGGAGCAAGGTCGTCGAGGAGTTCCGGCTCCCGCAGGCCGGCCCATACGCGATGCTGGTGCTCACCGGTGCCTCGCCCACGCTGCTCGGCGCGGCGCTGGAGGAGTGCTGGGGCCTGGGACGCTGGGTGACGCCGTGCGAGGTCCCCGAGGGGATGCTGCTGGTGGCCCGCGCCGAGGTCTTCCTGGACGCCCGCACCCTGGTCGACGGGCTGGCCGGCCACCTCGCCCGCCCCGTGCACGCGGGCCTGGCCTCCCTCCAGCACCGCTCCGAACTGGGCGTCGCCTACGAACAGGCCCGGTCCGCCGCCCGCCAGGCCGTTCGTAGGCAGGTGCCCCTGGTGACCCACGGCGAACTGGAGTGGCGGGACCTGGTGCCGGCGACCATCGACCTGGCCGGGGTGGCGCTGCTGCGCGCGCGCCTGCAGGAGACCCTGGAGACGGCGCCCGGCGGCGACGTCCTGCTGACGACGCTGCGCACCTGGGTCCGTGAGGAATACCGCAACGACCGCACCGCTGCGGCCCTGGGCGTGCACCGCCACACCCTCAACAACCGGCTGCGCCGCTGCGAGCGGCTCCTCGGCGCACCACTGCACGCCCCGGACACGTCCTTCGGCCTCTGGCTGCTCTTCCACGATGATGCGGACCCGGACGAAGGCGAGGGAGGGGGCGGTGCGCGGCGCGGCCCGGGGTGAGGTGAGGCGGGAAAGGAGGCGGTGCGCGGCGCAGCCCGGGGGTGAGGTGCGGGCGGGCCGGGGAGGCCGGGCGCGGGGGCCGTTCGCGGTCCGGGACGCATGGGGCGGGAACGCGGTGACCTCCACCGATAGCTGATGGTTCGTCAGTTACTGTTCGTCCGGCTGGCGGCCCGGTGGCGGGTGCCGTAGACGGTGGCGGCGACACCGCCGACGAGCACGGCGAGGGCCGCGGCGCCGATGCCGATCAGGCCGTCGGAACCGGTGTGCGCCGACTGAGCACCGGCCGCCTCCTGGCCTTGCCGACCGGCCGCAGCCGAGCCGGGCCGGGCCGGGCGAGGTTTTCGAAGGTTCACGTATGTCCACCGGGGCGCAGCCGGTGGTAGTCCACGCCGGGTGCCGTACGGGTTGCCCGGGCGCGGCGGCGCAGGGGCTCGGCGAGTGCGGCGGCCCGGATGACGTCCCGCTGGACCGCGAGGCGGCTGCCCTCGGGGATCGGCATCGTGCGCCGCAGGCGCCCGCTCAGCGCGAGGTCCTGGAGGAACTGGGTTGCCTCGCGGACGGTCCACGGCCGCACCTGTTCCGTGGCCACCGCCTGTGCGGCCGCGGGCCGGCGGCGCCAAGTGCTCTCGCCGGTCAGCTCGTTGTCGTACAGCAGGGCGAAGTCCCGCCGCACCACGGGCATCTGGCGACCGAGCTGTTCGTCCTCGACCACCGTCAAGTTCCGCAGGAGCCGCTGCACGGGCGCCGTCGAGGAAGCGGGCGAGAGTACCTGCCTGACAGTGGCCCGGGGGTCGGCGACGTAGGTGTGCGCTGGCTGGCCCTGGCGGACTGCCGTTGCCGTCCAGGTCGGCAGGATGCACCGGGCAAGGATGCTGCTTCCCAACGGCCGCTCAGACGGAGTTGAGCACATCAACTCCTATCGAGAATAAGGTAGTTGCTTCGAAGAAGCTCAAGAGACCCCGTGTGTGCGCAAAACGCACAGCAGCCGAGACGGCCGGGGTCGGCACCGACTCTACTGCACATGGCGTGACATGCAACACTCGTTGCATGTCACGCCGTCTCGCATGAAGGAGCAAGACCGGGAATGGCACACCACACGGAGGCACACGGCACGACCTACGGAGCGTCCCGCACGCGGCGTGCGCGACCGTTTCGCTTCCGGACCATCGTGGGCACGTGTTCGATCGCGGCGCTCGCACTCCTGACGCTGTCCAGCTCGGTGGCACCCGGTTACTCCACACCCATGTCCCAGGCGACCGCCGTCAGCGGCGCCTTCTCCGGGGCCGACACCCCTGGTGCCGGCCTCGCCAGGCCGGTGATCACCCGACCCGCCGACCACTCCACCGTGGCGGCCGGTCGGCAGTCCAGCCAGATCGGCTTCGGTGGCACCGGCGAACCCAAAGCGACCTTGTCCCTCGAGTACCGTAAGGCCGGTGCCGCCTCCTGGAAGTCGCTGAACAGCTTCACCGGCCTCATCGACCCGGACGGGAAATGGGCCGATATCGCCCGCTTTCCCGCCGGGGCACTGGCGGATGGCCTCTTCGATTTCCGCGTGACCCAGAAGAGCGGCCGGCACCAACGGACCTCCGCCCCCGTCACCCTCACCACCAAGCTGGGCGTCCAGCCCGCCATGTTCACCACTCCGCGCGAGGGTACTTTCCTGTCCAACCACTTCTGGCTCTCCTTCGGCGGTATCGGCGAGCCCGGCGCGCGGATCTCCCTGAGCTACGGCCCGAACCGCACGCCCATGCCACTGAAGTCCGGCGGACGCGTGAACGACGACGGCATGTGGTCCGCCTCAACGTCGAGCAATGCTGTGCCCACCGGTGTGCATGACATCTACGTCACCGAAGACGCCGCCTCCGGCCACGAGGACAAGCGCACCATCCGCATCATCACCGATCCATACGCGTCACAGCTTCAGTGGAACGCGGACGCCACAACCGCCCGCGTGCGGGCCGGTGGTGTCATGCGGCTCAATGGATGGACCAACTCCCTTCAGAGCATCGGCAACGTGGACATCCAACTGGTCACTCAGGGGCAACGGTTCTCACTCGGACAGGTCGCCACCACGGCGACCGGGTCGTCCGCGATCTTCGACAAGAGGGGCGTCCCCGTGCCGACAAGTGTGCCGCTGGGCATGGCGAATCTGGTGGTGTCCGAACCGAAGAATCCCGACAACTACGACAGCGTCCCCGTCGAGATCCTGCCCGCACTGCCGATGAAGCTGTCGCTGACGTCAAAGAACGGTGTCCAGGGGCCTACGTTGACCGGCTCCGGGCAGCCCGGCGCGTCCGTGCAGTTCCGCAGGGCGGATGGGACGTGGGTGACAGACGAGTGGACACACATCGACGACGACGGCTCCATCAGTCACGTCTACAACAACCCCTCGCGCAAGGCGGACTGGGACTGGGCCCACCTGACCGCCCGACAGCACTTCCCCGATGGAACCAGCGGTCCCGAGATCACCGTGCCCGTCACCTTGCCCACCCCGGACATCTCCTCCGTCACCTGGAGCGACTCCAAAGTCGTCGTCAAGGGCAAGACCCTCGGCGACAGCGAGGCCAAGGGCACCGTCCAGGTCCAAGCGGCGGACGGCACCTGGTTCGACGCCGGAGGCGCCAGCGCCAACGGGTCCTTCAGCCTGTCCCTGGACCCGTCCCGGCTCGGCGACACCTTCAAGATCAGGCTCCAGGACGACTGGACCAAGCGGGCCACCCCCGCGAGCGTGGCGCAGCAAACCCCCCGCCCCGAGGCCACGCCGCGGTCCGCTCCCACTCCGGAAGCCACGCCCGAGGCGACGACCCAGCCCACGCCCACGGATGCGTCTTCCACGCCGTCGCCGCGGGCCAGCTGACCAACGGGTTTCACCTAAGGCTACGAGCCCGTTTCAGCACCGGCCCCACCGCCCGGGCCACCGCCTGCGGCGCCCTGGCGATGGGGCCGGCCGCTCCGTCATTCCTGCGACACGGACCTCCGGGAAGCCCCTACCGACTACCGCAACCCAGAGGTCTGACCGGTATGTCCAAGCACTGACTCACCGACCCACGGACACGCCCCAGCAGTCCGACAGGCGGTTCGAACAGGGGCGAAGGGCGCCTGACAGAGGACAGAACCGCAACTCAGGCGCCCTTCCCGGCAGGCTCCAGAATCGCCACGCACTCCGCATGATGCGTCATCGGAAACTTGTGACGATTGAGCGGGGCAAGAGAACATGCAAGTCAGAGCCTCAAATGAGCGTCATGGCAAGGGCGGACCCGCCTGTCCAGCAGGCGCTGACTGCCACGCGGTTCGCCTTTTGTAACGGCCGGCCGGTGCGACGCCCACAGTAGCCCCCGTGCCTGGCACCGTCTGCTAAGCCGGATGTACTCCGTACCTGTCCGCCCAGGCCTGCGTCCGGGGCTCCGACCCTGTTCCACCCGTCAGGAACCGGTCCCCTTCCTGCGCAGGGCCTGCGGCTTGTGGACGGCGCTACCGCCGGACTTCTCGCTCTTCACCTCGTACTGCGGTTCTTCCTTCGAGGCGTCGACGGTGCGTCCTGCCGCCTCGGCGCGTTCCGTGATCTTCTTCTTCACTTTCCCCGAAACGGTCTGACCGTGACTGTTCCAGGAGACGCGATCGCCCTTCTTGAACTTCTCGCTCTTCACCACGATCCACCTGCCTTTACTCGGCTCCCCGGCACACCTGATCCCCACTCTCCCGCTTCTCGCGGCCGGTCGCATTCCGGCGGACCCCTGAGCGGAGGCGACGGTCAGTGGATCTCCACGCCACCCTCGTTCGTGTGCACGGTCACGGTGTGCTTGCCGTCGC
The DNA here is from genome assembly GCF_021028635.1 of Streptomyces huasconensis. Lineage (NCBI taxonomy): Bacteria > Bacillati > Actinomycetota > Actinomycetes > Kitasatosporales > Streptomycetaceae > Streptomyces > Streptomyces huasconensis. The sequence continues at coordinate 6,243,916 of NZ_CP086119.1, read as the reverse complement.
GCTTCCACGGCAGGGTGATGTGCGGCGTCCCGGTCTTGCTCTGTGCCTGGATGTAGTAGCCGGCGTGGGGCGGCAGGGCCAGGTCGACGCTGCCCCGGTCGGTGGTGACATCGGTAGTGGTGGGGGCGGTCGCGAATGTGGCGCGGACTTCGCCCTGCTCTGTCCTGGCCTCGAAGGCGGTGGGCCTCGCGTTCTTCACGTCGACCTGGCCGCTAGAGGTATGCAGCACGAGCGGGCCCCGCGGGCCGGTGAGATCGATGGCACCGGCATCGGTGGTCAGGGCCAGGCGTCCGGTGAGGTCACTCCCGGTGATCTGCCCCGGGCCCGAACTGACCTCGGCGGCGAGGGCGGCGGGCAGGGTGATGTCCAGGTTCAGGGAGCAGTCGTCGCCGCAGGAGCCGGTGACGGTGGTCGTCTTGTCCGAGGACTTCACGGACACCTTCGGCGGGGTGTCCGCGTAGTCACCGGTGGCCGTGACGTGGATTTTGGAGCCACGGCCGGCGTGCAGCGTGACGCCGCCGCGGGTGTCGACGCGCAGCAGGGTGCCGGAGGCGGCGTTCGCGGTGTGGGTGGAGGAGTACTTCTCGTGGGCGGGCAGGGCCTTGGTGACCAGCCAGGCCCCGGTGCCGGCGATCACGACGAGGACGGTCAGGCCGACGGCCAGGATCCAGCGGTTCTTGCGCGTTGCCATGTCTTTCATGCTCCCAAGTAACGTAGAACGGCGAGTACACGGCGGTGTTCGCCGTCTTCCGGATGCAGCCCGAACTTCACGAAGATGCTGCGGATGTGTTTTTCGACGGCGGCGGAACCGATGAACAGCTCCTTGGCGATGCCGGTGTTGGACCGGCCCTCCGCCATCGCGGCCAGCACGTCCCGCTCACGGGGCGAGAGCGTGGCCATGGGGTCCTGACGGCGGCTGCGGGCGAGCATCTGCTTGACCACCTCCGGGTCGAGGACGGTCTCCCCGGCCCGGACGCGCTGTAGGCCGTCGACGAACTCGTCCGCGTCGGAGACCCGGTCCTTCAGCAGATAGCCGACGCCGCTGGTGGCGCTCTCGATGAGGTCGACGGCGTAGCTCTGCTCGACGTACTGGGACAGCACGAGCACCCCGGTCTCCGGCCAGCGGTTGCGGATGACGAGGGCGGCGCGCAGGCCCTCGTCGACGAAGGTCGGCGGCATCCGTACGTCGATGACGCAGACGTCGGGCCGGTGCTCGGCAGCGGAGCGCAGCAGCGCCTCCCCGTCCCCGACGGCGTCGACGACGTCGATGCCGGCTTCCCGCAGGAGCAGGACGATGCCTTGCCGCAGCAGGGCGGAGTCCTCGGCGATCACTACGCGCATTGCATTTCCACTTCGATCAGGGTCGGTCCACCGGGCGGGCTGGTGACGCGCAGTCGGCCGTCGATGCCGGAGACCCGGTCGGCCAGGCCCGCGAGTCCACCGCCCGGTGAGACCTTCGCCCCTCCGACGCCGTCGTCGCCAATCGTGACGGCCAGCCGGTCCGTGGTGCGCCGGATGCGCACCCAGGCCTTCTTCGACCGCGCGTGCTTGGCCACGTTGGTGAGGGCTTCGGTGACGACGAAGTAGGCGATGCCCTCCACGGTCGTCGACGGCCGGGGCGTCACGTCCACGTCCACCTCGACCGGGATCGGCAGCCGGGCGGCCACGGCGGACAGGGCGGCGTCCAGACCCCGGTCCGTGAGGACGGGCGGGTGCAGTCCGCGGGTGAGATCGCGCAGTTCGTTGATGGCCTCCTGGGCGCTGGCCCTGGCCTCGTCCACCAGCTCGAGCGCCGCGTCCTGGCCGGAGCCCTTGAGCCGGGAGCGGGCCCGGCCGAGCGTCATCGCCATGGCGACCAGGCGCTGTTGGGCGCCGTCGTGCAGGTCGCGTTCGATGCGCCGGCGTTCGGCCTCGGCGGCGTCGACCACGCGGGCCCGGCTCTCCGTCAGGTATTCGACGCGCTGGGCCAGTGTGACGTCGCGGGGCAGCGCGAGGAGGGTGCGGGCGAGCAGGACGTCGGCGGCGAGCAGTCCACGCACCACCAGCGGGGCGAGGATGGCCCACAGCACCAGCGTGACCGCGGAGACCAGGAGCGCGGTACCGAGGTCGCCGACCGTGAACAGGCCCAACGAGGCTGACCCCGAGGGGAGTTGGGCATAGTAGGCGGGCAGGATCACCAGAGCGAGCGGGACGCCCCACACCAGCGCGCTGCCGAGCAGGGTCACCAGCGACCAGGGGGCCAGCACCCCGAAGTAGGCCACCAGGTGCCAAGTCGACCGGCTCCTGGCGAGCGCCGCCGCCGAGGCGAGCAGCGGTCCGGACAGTGCGGGACGCGGCTGCGGCGGGATGTCCAACTCGCAGATGGCGGACCAGCGTTGGCGCTCGGCGGCGCCGAGCAGATGCAGCGCCCGGCCCGCGAGTATCACCAGCGGTACGCCGACAAGCCCGGCCGGCACCAGGCAGACCGCGACACCGAGCGCGGTCAGCACGGCCAGGCCAGCCACACCCATCACCGCGTCGGTGGCCAGCTGGACGCTCGCCCGCCACAAGTACGGGGATCCCAGGGCCCGGTAGGGATTCGGCGGCAGGGACGGGCCCTGCGGTGGTGCCATCGGTGGTGCACCGGCGATCACGGGGTCACCCGATTCCGACCGGTGGCCGGCTTCGTGGGTGTCGGCCAGAACCATGCGGCCCTCCTCGACTGACGATTCCTGAGTACACCGGGACGGTAGCGAGGCTGTGGCCTGGGCCGATACGAGGACAACCGACGAGTCGGGGGTAGGGATAACCCACCCCCGGTTCGTGGGTGCACGTGACCGACAGGGCGGCGCCCAGTCGACCAGAGTGGTCCTCATGACGAAGCAGAACACGGCAGTTGAGGGCGGCACGCTGATCGCGGGCGCCCGCCACGAGAGCAACGCCCCGGCCGAGCCCGCTTCCCGTGAGGAGCTGCTCCGGTTCGTCGACCGGTACGGCGATCTGATCGACGACCGGGTCGCGGAGATCGTCGACGAGACCGTCGATGTGGCGATCGCCACACGTGCGGCCCGCCGACGGCGGCTGTCCTGGTTGCGGCTCTGCATGGTCGTCGCGGCTCTGTGCGGGGTGTCGGTACTGCTGCGGGACGCTCCGTACGCGGTGGCCGCGACGTGGCTGGCGGGCGCAGCCATCTGTGGGCGCGGCTCCGGGAGTTGAGGCCCGGAGACGGCCGGGCACCGCGGCCGGTCACGCACCGGATCACACCGCGGGCTGCAGCTCGGGGCGGCCGGTGAGGATGCCCTGGAAGACGTCGGCAAGGACCTGACTGGGGTCCACGCCGAGTTCCTCGGCGAGCAGCCGACGCCCTTCGTGGTAGACGGCGATGGCCTCGGACTGCCTGCCGCAGCGGTGCAGGGCGAGCATCAGCTGGGCCCGCACCCGCTCGTGGAACGGATATCTGGTGACCATCTTGAGCAGCTCAGGCACCAGATCGGTGTGTACTCCGAGCGCGAGATACGCCTCGATACGGCCCTCCCGAGCAGCCATCCGGGCCTCTTCGAAGCTGGCCGCCTCCTCGCTGATGAGGTGTTCCGTGCCATCCGCGAGTGCGTTTCCCCGAAACAGGGAGAGCGCGTTGCTGAGATACTTCGCCGCGAGCCGGAAGCGGCGTTCCGCCAGTGCGTCGCGCCCCATTCGCGACAACCGTTCGAAATCTTTCCAATCACACGAAGCATCGCCGATGGACATTGCGTATCCATGTCCCCGACGTGATATCGACACCTGGCAGTCCAGGGATTTCCTTAACCGCGAGATGTACGTGTAGACCTGGGCGTCGCACGTCTTCGGCGGTCGGTCACGCCAGAGCAGGTACCCGAGTCTGGAAACGGTGACGACCTGACCTTCGGCCATCAGAAGCGCTGCAAGCACAGTCTTCGACTTGGCCCCGCCGAGCTGTATTGCGTCGCCATTCGACAGGGCGTCGATCGGCCCCAGGATGCGAAAATTTATCGTATCCACTGTATTACCCCCTGGTGCATTCCATGTGCAGGGCGTTGCACCGCTAAGCATCGTACATGAAACCGCAGGTCACCCGGCCGCGAGTTCAGTATTGAACTAACCAAGAGTAATTATGCGTATCCATGGAAACACATTGCGGTTTCTTTGCGCTTCGCCCGGAACCCGGAGGGCGCGGAGCCCCTCGCGACAACCGGCGAATACCAAAAAAACACGGGCCGCGCCGAGAGTTCCTCGGTGCGGCCCGTGCCATGCCAGGGTCGAAAAAGGGGGTCAGGAGCCGCCGAGCCGCGGATCCACCATGACCTTGGCGTGCCGGCCCCCTGCGGACAGCTCGGCGACGGCGTCGGCCAGGCCGTCGAGTCCGGTGCGGCCCGTGATGACGACGCCCGCGTCGATCCGGCCGTCGGCGATGTCCCGCAGGGTCTGCCGGTACTCGGCCGGGCTGCCGCCGAACGAGCCGCGGATGTCCAGCTCCTTGTGCGCCACCACCCCGGCGTCGACGGTGTCGGGCCGCAGACACACTCCGACCACGACGACGGTGGAGCCGGCCGGCGCGCCCCGCACCACCTGGTCGAGCATGCCGGGCGCGCCCACGCACTCGAACAGCACGGCGTCGCGCACCTTCAGGCCGCGGTACTCGGCGGCCATCCGGTCCATCGTCCCCGTGACCACTCCGAGCGAACTCCAGCGGTCGTACGGCGACTCGACCGCGGGGTCGATCAGCACATCCGCGCCGAGGCGTTCGGCGAGCGCCCGCCGCTCCGCCGAGAAGTCGACGGCGACCACGGGCCCGTGCCCCTGCGCCTTCAGTACGGCGACGACACCGAGGCCGATGGGCCCAAGGCCGAGGACGACCGCCACGTCACCCGGGCCCATGCCCGAGCGCCGGGCCGCGCGCGTCGCCACGGAGAAGGGTTCCGTCAGGGCGGCGACCTCGGCCGGCACTCCGCCCGGCACCGCCATCGTGAACGCCTCCGGCAGGATCATGTACTCGCCGAAGCCGCCCGGGAACGCCGGGGTGTAGCCGATGATCCCGGAGCCCTGCGGGCCGAACCCGATCGGCGGTCCACAGACCGTCGCGCCCACCGGCAGCGCACGCACGGTGCCGGGGCCGTAGTCGACGACCTCGCCCGCGAACTCGTGGCCGAGCACGATGCCTTCACGAATGTCGTGCGGGGTTCCGCCCGTGCGGCGCATGATGTCCATGAACGCCTCCGGGTCGTCGAGCGCGTGCAGGTCCGATCCGCAGATCCCGCAGGCCAGGGTGCGCACAAGGACCTGTCCTGCCTGCGGTACGGGATCGGGGACCTCCTCGACGACGAGGGCTCCGTCACGGGTGATCGCGGCGCGCATGGGCGTACTCCTTCCTCCGCCGTGCTCTTCCTCGTCCGGTCAGCCGTCGGCGCGCGAACCGGCGACCAGCTCCCCCACCAGTCCGGCGATGGACTCGATCGTCGGGTGGTCCCAGGCCAGCGTGGCCTCCACCTCGATGTCGTACTCGTCCTCGATGTCGCCGACCAGGGCCAGCGCGTACACCGAGTCGAGGCCGTACTCGACGAGCTTGCCGTCGGGTGCGATGCCGCTCGCCGGGACGTCGAGGTAGAAGGCCACCTTCTCGACCAGCCAGTCGACGACGGCCTGGTGCTTGGCGGTGGCGGCGGAGGGCTGCTGTGCGGTGGTCATCGGTGCTCCAGGGTCAAGGTCGTGGAAGGGTCGGACGGTTCGAGGGATCGGGCGAAGGCGACCAGCGCCTCGGTCACGGCGGCCGGCCGCTCCTGCTGCACCCAGTGGCCGCAGCCCGGCAGCAGGACGAGATCTCTCAAGTGCGGCACCCAGCGCCGGAGTTCGGTCTCCAGGTGGGCGGGGTCGAGGGCGCGGATGACGAAGTCGTCCGCGCCGGCCAGATACAGCGCGGGCACCGGGATGCGGGCCTTGGCGAGGGGGGCGGTGAGCTCCCAGTTGGCGGTGAGGTTGCGGTACCAGTTCAGGCCGCCGGTGAAACCGGTGCGGCCGAACTCCCGGACGTAGACGGCGATGTCGTCCGCCGTCAGCCAGTCGGGCAAAACGCCGGAGTCGGGGTAGATGTCGAGCAGAGAACCGCCCCGCGGGACCACCGGATCGACGGCGGGGGCACCGCCGGAGGTGCCGCCCAGCATGCGGCGGAACGTCGCGGGCAGGTCCCGGACCAGCTCCTCGTCCGCGAGGCCCGGGGTCTGGAAGTACAGCATGTAGTGGCGGTCACCGAAGGCGCGGCGCAGGGCGGGCAGCGGGGGCAGGCCGCTGCGCGGGCGGTAGGGGATGCTCAGGCCCGCCACCCCGCGCACCCGGTCGGAGCGCATCAGGGCGGTGTGCCAGGCGACTTGGGAGCCCCAGTCGTGGCCGGCGACCACGGCGCGCTCGACGCCCAGCGCGTCGAGGAGAGCGACGACGTCGCCGACCAGGTGGTGGATGGTGTAGGCGTCGATGCCCTCGGGGCGGTCGCTGCCGCCGTAACCGCGCAGGTCCGGGGCGACGGCGTGGAAGCCCGCCGCGGCGAGCCCGGTGAGCTGGTGCCGCCACGAGTACGACAGCTCGGGGAACCCGTGCAGCAGCAGGATCAGGGGGCCTTCGCCGGCCTCGGCGACGTGGAAGCCGCGGCCTCCCGCGCGCAGGGTGCGGTGGGTGATCTCAGACACGCCCCGCCACCTCTCCGTACGCGTCGGTGCCATCGGTGTCATCGGCGTCGTCATACGTGTCGTCGTCATACGTGTCGTCGTCGAAGCCCATCAGGCGGGCCAGCTCCGCGGCGTCCATCAGGCGCAGCCGAGCGACGGGGGCGTCCGGCTCCGCGGCGGACTGGTCGGCCGCGCGGACGAAGAGGTCGGCGAAGCGCCGCACGGTGTCCGGGTCGAAGAGGTCGACGTCGTAGCGGAAGTCGACCGACAGCGTCTCGGCGCTCTGCCGGATGTTCACGGACAGGTCGAGCTGGCCCTCCGCCTGCGGCAGCGGGCACGGCGCGAGCACGAGACCGGCGTACTCGATGGCGTCGCCGCCGCTCTCGCTGTCGAGGAGCAGCCGCATGAGGGGGTCCGGGGCCGCGGTGCCGATCATGTTGAAGGTGATCTGGCACAGGGAGGCGCCCGAGCTGCTGCGCGGGCGGTTCGCGGTGCGGGTCAGCAGCGAGAAGGGGTAGCCCACCCCGGCGATGCCCGCGCGGACCTGGGCGTCGGCGGCCACGGCCGCTTCGCGGAACGTCGTCGTCGGGCCGAACTCGGCGCGGAAGACGAGGGTATTGATGAAGTTCCCGACGACCTCGCGCAGGGCCGGCGCCATGCGGGTGGTGGTCGGGCAGCCGACGAGGAAGTCGTTCTGCCGGGTGTAGCGGTGCAGCAGCCCCTGGAAGGTGCCGAGCAGGTAGGAGAAGAGGGTCACGCCGCAGGTGCGCGCGGCCTCCCGGAGACGGGCCACCAGGGGTGCGTCGAGGTCGATCGTGTGGGTCGCGCCGACGCCCGAGCGGTGCGCGGTGCGGGGCCGGTCGGTGGGGATCTCGGCGGGGGCGGCGCCGTCGCAGCGGGCGTGCCACTGGGCGGCGAGCCGTTCGCCACGGGGCGAGGCAAGGAGCTTGGTCTCCTTGGCGACATAGGCGTCGTAGTCGCCGGGTACCGGCGCGAGGCCCGCCTCGCCACCGGCCGCGATGCGGCCGTGGGCGTGGACCACGTCGCGCAGCAGCAGCCAGTTGGAGGTGGCGTCGGTGCCGATGTGATGGCCTGCGACGAGGAGGACGGCGTCCGTGGGCGTACGGCGCAGCAGGACGAACCGGAACGCGCCCCTGGTGGCAAGATCGAACGGCTCGTTGAGGGCGTCACGGACGGCCCGGTGCAGCTCCGCGTCGTCGGCTCCCGGTACCTCGCGCACCTCCAGGCGCGGCGGCGCGGGCGCCGTGTGGAGCCTTACGGGGTGTCCCTCGTGCCGGATGAAGGCGGAGTCGGCCATGGGGTGGCGGCGGACCGTCGCGGCGACGGCATCGGCGAGGACCGCCGTGTCGAGCGCGCTGCGCACGGCCAGCGCGACCCCGGTGTGGTAGGCGCTGCTCAGGGGCGCCAGCTCGTGGAGGAACCACAATGCCTGCTGTGCGTGCGAGAGCTGATGGTAAGTCGGCATGGTCGTCTTTCTGTCGGCGCCGCCGGCGGCCGGTCGGTTCGGGTCGGTGGGGAACGCGCTCATCGCCGCTGGGCTCGCCTCTGCCCAGGCTGCCGGAGTGATCTATACGGCGGCCATATCGTCGGCGTCGGCGGCCCGTTCACCGGCCGGTGAAGGTGGGGATCGCGCCGTCGAGGAAGGCGTCGATGCCGATGCGGTGGTCCTCGGTGGCGAAGAGACCCGCGAACTCCCGGCATTCGACGCCCATTCCGGTCTCCACCGGGGTGCCGAGGCCCTCGTCCACGGCCCGCTTGGCCGCGGCCAGGGCCGCGGTGGGCCCTTGGGCGAACTCCTCGGCGAGGCTCCGGGCGGCGCGGTCGACGTCCTCGTCGTCGACCACTTCGTCCACCAGGCCGATGTCCAGGGCCTGGTGGGCGGTCAGGGGGCGACCGGTGAAGATGAGCTTCTTGGCCTGGCCGGGGCCCACCAGGCGGGGCAGCCGCTGGGTGCCGCCGGTGCCGGGGATCAGGCCGAGCCGGATCTCGGGCAGGCCGAGCAGCGCGCCACGGCCGGCGATCCGGTAGTCGGCGCACAGGGCGATTTCCAGGCCACCGCCGAGGGCGTATCCGCTGATCGCGGCCACCACGGGCTTGGGGATGGCGGCCATGGCGCTGAACCCGGCCTGCAGTCGCCCGGTGTGGGCGCGGACCTCTGCCGTGGGCCGGCCCGCCATGCCGCGCAGATCGGCGCCGGAGGCGAAGACCCGCTTGCTGCCCCGCAGGATCACGGCCCGTACGGCGTCGTCGCGGCCCACGTCGTCGGCGACCGCGGTCATCTCCCCCGGTACGGCCGGATCCACCCCGCTGACCTTGGGGCGCACGATCCTGATGGTCGCCACCCGGCCCTCCTTCTCGGCCCGGACGAATACCGCCACTGTCCTTCCCCTCCTGTTGTCGCTGCCCTTGTGCCGCTGTCCTGCTGTCACGCCAGTCGGCGGCCGACGAGATCGAAGCCGTCGCGCCGCTCGTGACGGTGCAACAGCTCACGGGCGATCTCCTCGTGTGCCGCGTCGGCTCCGGGTACCGGCGCGAGCCGCAGCCGGGCGGCAAGCCGGCCGAGTACGCCGGTGAGCCAGCCGGGGTCGCGCAGGAAGGCACCGGCCTTGTCGGTGTTGTGCCGCCAGACGCCGACGCAGGCGGCGGCCGCGAGCAGTACGGCGTAGCGTTCGGCGAGCTCGAAGCTGCCGGGTCCGGCCAGCGGCGTGCGGTCACGTGGCGCCAACGCGTCGCACCGGGCGGCCAGTTCGCGCAGCTCGGCGGTAAACCGGCCGAGCAGCGGGCCGAGGACGGGCTCGCCGCGCAGCTCGGCCTCCGCGGCGAACAGGGTCGCGATCAGCGGGTCCTTGCGGCCCGCGGTGATGGCCAGGCGGCCGAAGTCCAGGTCGGGCAGCGGGCCGTCGAGGTCGAAGAGGCCGGCGGGCGCCGGGACGTCGTCGGACAGCCATGCGCGGCGGGCGAGCCGGGGCAGCTGGGGGATGATCGTCGCCAGGCAGACCGTGCCGCCCGCGTGCACCAGCGAGGCCACCGGCAGGTCGCGCAGATGCTTCTGGAACACCGCGTGCGGACCCTCGCGCAGGAACGAGCGCGCCCCGAGGACCACCGCGAGGGAGTCCACCGCGTCCCGCATCAGCAGCGGCACGAGGAACTTCACGGCGGCCGCGTACACGCTGGTCTGCTCGGGCAGCAGATGCAGCGCCCTGCACACGGTCGTGGCGAGGCAGTCGGCGGCGAGCAGGTCCAGGAAGACGCCGGTCAGGACCGAGCGGGCGTGCGGGATCTCGATGACGGTACGGCGGTACAGGCGCCGCTCCGTCGCGAAGTCGAGGACGGTGCGCAGCTGTTGGTCGAGGGTGCCCACGGCCGCGCCGGGCAGCACGGCCCTGGTCACCTGGAAGGCGCGCAGTACGGTCTCCATCGCCTCCCCGAGGTCGCCGGTGACGGTGTCGACGGGCAGCGGGCAGTCGCGGAACTCAAGGCCGCCCAGGTACATGGCGCGCACACCGCTGGTGCGGTAGCGGGGCAGGAAGCGCAGCCGGTCACGGGGTGCCGTGGCGGAGTCCATCAGCACCAGGGAGTGGCTGCGGCTGCCGGGAGCCTCGCTGGTGCGGGCCAGGACGGTCACCGCCTCGGCGCGCGCGATGTTGTTGATGATCTCCTTGCGGCCGTTGAGAACGAGCTCCTGGCCGCGCACCTCGGCGCGGAAGCCGGTGCGGGTCACGTCGTTGCCGGTCGACATGTCGGTGTACGCGGCGGCGATACGGCCGTTGCGCAGCAGGACGTCGGCCAGCCACCGGCGCTGGTCCACTCGCCCCGCGGCCCACACGTTCACCGAGCCGACCAGGTTGCTCGCTCCGTGCCCGAGGCCCAGGGCGATGTCGCGGCGGAACAACGGGCGCAGTACGCGGGCCAGCTCGTCGGCGCGGGTGAGTCGCCCGCCGAGCTCGCCCGGCACGAACTCCGCGCCCAGGCCGTAGGCGTCCAGGGCACGTTCGCCGGTCGCCAGGAGGTCGCCGCGCTCGTCGGCGGCGATGAGCGCGGCGAAGCCGAGCGGGTTGTCCGGGTCGCCGGGGTCGCCGAGGGCGGCTTCCAGGGGCGCGGGATCGTGCAGCCGGGAGTGGACCGATGCCGCGGTGGGCGGGCGGGGAATCGTGGTCACGCGCTCACCTTCAGCGGGTGGTGGAGGAGGGAGGGCAGCTGCCCGGACTCGTGCTGGGCGATCAGGGTCGGCACCAGACGCTCCAGGACGTCGTCGCCGGCGTCGGGCCAGGAGGTGCCGAGGTGGTCGAGGACCCGGGCGAGCACGGCCTCCAGCCAGCGGCCGTCCTGCCACAGCTCGGCCGTGTACCCGGCGTCCGCACCCGCTTCGGCGACGGCCTGCCGGTTGCGCAGCCACAGGTGGACGGCGGCCGAGGCCGCGAAGCACCAGGCGTACCGCTCGGCGAGGGTGAACGCGGACGCCGGTACGTCGACGGCGGTCGGCCGGTAGCCGTCCAGTTCGGTGGCGAGCCCTTCGGCGGCGGCAAGGACACCCTCGGCGCGGCGTGCCACCGAGGCGGGCAGCTCGCCCCGCGCGGCGAGCGCGGACAGCTCCTCCACACCCGGCGCCAGTGCCTGGACGACGCTGCAGCCGGTGCGCGGCAGCAGGGACAGGCTGTCGCGGTCGAAGTCGGGCAGCTCGGCGGCGAGCGTGGTGGCGGCCCCGAGTCCCCTCTCGTCGACGGTGCCGCGCCGCCACTGCCGGGCGAGGAGCGGGAACAGGTTGATCAGGGCGTGCAGGTTGACCACGGTGTTGCCGTCGAAGATGCCGACGATCCGGTGGTCACGTTGCAGCTTCTGGAACCGGCCGTGTTCGTAGGTGTCCCCCACCAGCAGGGAGCGCGCCCCGAGCACGGTGGAAAGGCGGGCGACGACCCGGTCGACGAGGGTCGGCACGAAGTACTTGGTGACGGCGGACACGGTGGCCAGTTCGCCGGTGAGGGTGTGCAGGGAGCGGCCGGCGACGAGGGTCGTCGCCTCGGCGAGCAGCACGTCGGCGTACGACTGGGCCAGCAGCCTGCGCGTCTGCGGCAGGTTGGCGAGCCGGTCGCCGTAGGCGTGCCGGTCGAGGGCGTAGCCGGTGGCCAGCGTCAGGGCGTGGTCGGCGGCGCCCAGGGACAGGGCGGCGCACAGCGTCCGGGTCAGTTGCAGGCTCTTCAGGACGATTTCGCTGCCCTCGCCCTCGGCGCCGACCAGCGCGGCCTCCGGGATCTTGGTGTCGGTGAAGGCGATCCCGCTGATGTCGGCGCCCCGGATGCCGTGCAGCCTCACCTGCGGCAGCGGCCGGTACGCGCTCCGGTCGAGGCGCTGTTTGTCGACCATCAACAGGCTGAAACCGCGCGGCCCTTCGGTGTCCTTGGTGCGGGCGAGGACACAGATCAGCTGGCCCCGGTTGGCGTTGTTGATCAGCCACTTCTCGCCGTCGAGGCGGTAGTGGCCGCCGTCCCGGCGCGCGGTCACCTCACCGGCGAGCAGATCGCTGCCGTGGTCCCGCTCGGTCAGCCCCCAGGACACCACGGCCCCGTCGGCCACCCGCGCCGCGGTCTCCCGGATCTGCCGGGCGTCGCCGCCGACCCAGACGGAGACGGCGCCGAGGAAGGTCTTGCCGTGGGCGACGGCGACGGTCAGATCACGCCGGGCGACCGCCCGCATCAGCTGCAGCACCTGCTCGTAGGAGCGCAGTTCACCGCCGTGGAGGTACGGGACGTACTGCCGGTGCAGGCCAAGCAGGTCCAGTTCCCGGCAGATCTCCAGCGGGAACTCCTCGCGGTCGTCGAGGGCCCCGCAGCGGGCGTACGAGAACAGACGGCCCTCGTCGGTGGGGTCGCCGAGACGCCGGTCCAGTTCGGCGGCGGCGAGATAGGGGGCGTGTCTCACGCGGACCGTCCGGGAGCCTGGGCGGCCGGTGCCGCTTCCCGGAACTCACGAAGCAGCGGGGCGTCGAGGTCCTCGTAAAGACCCGGCAGTGAGCCGTCCGTGAACAGCTCCCGCATGTGGGAGCGCCGGATCTTGCCGCTGGTGGTGCGGCGGACCTGGCCGGGCCGCAGGAAGACCACGCCGCCGACGCGGATGCCGACGCGCTCGGCCAACGCACCGCGCACCGTGCGGGCCAGCTCGGGCAGGTCCGCGGCGGAGGACCCGCGCGGGCGCATCTCCTGCATCACGACGACCCGTTCACCGTCGGCGGCGACCGAGCAGACGCTGCCCGCGAGCCCCTGGAACGCTTCGTGCAGGTCCTGGACCTCGCGCTCCAGGTCGTGCGGGTAGAGGTTGCGGCCGTTGACGACGAGCATCTCCTTGACCCGGCCGGTGACGAAGAGTTCGCCGTCGCGCAGGGCTCCGGTGTCGCCGGTGCGCAGGTAAGGTCCTTCGCCCTCGGCGGTGCAGGCGTGGAAGATCCGTTCGGTGGCCTCGGGGTTGCGCCAGTAACCGTCGGCGACGCTGTCGCCGCGTACCCAGATCTCGCCGACCCGGCCGTCGGGCAGCGTCCGCCCGGTGTCGGCGTCGACGATCCGCACGGTCATGTCGTTGACGCGGCCGCTGCTGACGAGACGGGCGCCCTCGGCGTCGGCGGGCAGGGCGCGGAGCTCCTTGCGGGCCAGGGCGTCGGCGTCGACGGTCGCGAGGACCGGGGCACGGTCGGGGCGCGTACCGGTGACGAGGAGGGTCGTCTCGGCCATGCCGTAGCAAGGGTTGAAGGCGTCCAGGGTGAAGCCCGCCGACGCGAAGCGTTCGGCGAAGTTCAGCAGGGTGCGGGCGCTGACGGGTTCGGAGCCGTTGCCCGCGTTGCGCACCCGGGACAGGTCCACGCCGGCGAGCTGCTCGTCGGTGACGCGGCGTACGCACAGGTCGTAGGCGAAGTTCGGGGCGACGGTGGTGGTGATGCGGTACGTGTCGAGCAGCCGCAGCCACAGGTGCGGGCGGCGCAGGAAGTCCATGGGCGTCATCAGGACCGTGGTCGCGCCCAGGTGCAGCGGCAGCAGCAGCTTGCCCATGAGGCCCATGTCGTGGTGCTGCGGAAGCCAACTGCCCATCCGGGAACCGGAGTCGAGGCTGAAGGCGTGGGCCATCTCGCCCACGTTGTGGGCGAGCGAGCCGTGCGTGACGCGCACGCCCTTGGGGTCGCTGGTCGAACCGGACGTGTACTGAAGGATGACGAGGGTGGCGGCGTCAAGGGCCGGCACCCGCCAGTCGGGCGCCTCGGCCAGGTCGAGGGTGTCGGTGGCGACGCAGGGCACGTCCTCGGCGTCGGCCTCCGCCAGAAAGGCGGTGATGGAAGCGAGTTCACCGGAGGTGGTGAGCACGAGCCGGACGTCGGCGTCCCGCACGATCCCGGCGGACCGGGTGTCGTGGCCGCGCTGCTGCCCCGGCATCGGGGACGGCACGGCCACCACACCGGCGTACATGCAGCCGATGAGCACCTTCACGAACTCCAGGCCCGTGCCGTACAGGAGCATCACCCGGTCGCCGACTATGCACCGCCCGCGCAGCCAGGCGGCGACCTTGCGTGCCTCGCGGTCGAGTGCGCCGTACGTCAGGGTCTCCTCGACGGGGCTGCCGTCGGGGTGCCGGACGAAGACCACGGCCGGCCGGTCCGGAATGTCCCGTGCGTGTGTCTCGAGCCGGCCGACAAGGTGGTCGGGGCTCATGACGTGGTCGGGGCGCACGAGGGCGTCGCGATCGTCGCTCATGTGGGCGGACGGCCTTTCTGTCATGCGGTCGGTGGTCACGCGCCGTGCTCCGCGGCGGCCCCGGCCGTCCGGCCGACGGCCGCGCGCAGGCGCAGGTCGGCCCGGAGGTGGCCGGTGAGGTGGGCGAGCAGTTCGGGTTCCCGCTGCTCCAGGTAGAAGTGGTCGCCGGGGAAGACCCGCATCTCGAAGCCGGCCGTGGTGGTCTGCGACCAGGCGCGGACGTCCTCGATCGCGCAGTCCTCGTCCTGGTCACCGACGTAGGCCACCACCGGGCAGCGGGTCTTGGCGGCCGGGTCCGGGCGGTACGTCTCCACGAGGCGGTAGTCGGCCTTGATGACGGGCAGCACCATCTCCAGGAGGGCGGAGTCGTCGATCTCCGCCAGGGACGACGAGCCCAACCGCCGTATCTCGGCGAGGAATTCGGCGTCGCCCCTGCTGTGCAGGTCGGTGCGCTCACGACGGTGCGGGGCGTCGGCACCGGACACGAAGAGCCTCAGCGGGCGCACCCCGTGGCGAGCGTCGAGGAGCCGGGTCACCTCATGGGCGACGACCGCGCCCATGCTGTGCCCGAACAGGGCGATCGGCGTGCCGAGAAGCGGCTGGAGCGCCTGCGCGACCCCGTCGGCGAGTTCTTGGATCGAGTCGGCGAAGGGCTCGGCGAACCGGTCCTGCCGGCCCGGGTAGCAGGTGGCAAGGAGCTCGACGTCCTCGGGCAGGCGGCGGGCCCACGTCCGGTAGGCGGTCGGCGAACCGCCGGCGTGCGGGAGGCACACCAGGCGCAGCCGGGGTGCGGTGGTCGCTCGGTAGCGGCGGAACCACCTGTCCGCTGACTCGGTCATCACAGTCCTTCCGGAGCGCCGGGCGGCGCTTTTGCCTGCAAGGGGTCGAGGGTGGGCACCGCACGCCGGCGCACCGCTCCGCGGGCGGGGCGTACGGGCCCGGCCCACACGCTGCCGCCCGCATCTATATGCGGCCCATATCGCTTCTGCACTGCGGCCACGCATGTCTGACGCCCCGTCTACGGGGCGGGGGCGTCGGCGGTTTGGCGGTCACGCCCCTCCGCGCGTGCGACGGGGCTCACGGCGGCCGTCACGGTCAGGAGCAGGACGATGACGCCGACGCCGACGCCCGTGGCGGTGAGACCGGCGCGGTCGAGGAGCCAGCCGCCGCCGAGGGCGCCGATGGCGCTCGCGACGGAGGACAGGGCGCCGGTGGCGCCGTTGACCCGGCCCTGCAGTTCGTCGGGGGTGACGCGCATCTGGTAGATGCCGCCGGCGACGTTGAAGAGGCTCGCCACGAAGGAGATGCCGGCCAGGGTGCCGATGAGGACGAGGGGGTCGCGCGCGAGGACCGACAGCGGCACGAGCACGGTCCAGACGGCGAAACCGGTCACCACCGTCCGGTACAGGCTGGCCCTGCGCAGCCACCAGGACGCGCACAGGGCGCCCAGGACGCCGCCGATGCCGCCCGCGCCGACGACGACGCCGACGACCGCGGGCGCGTGACCGCCGTCGTGGACGATCACCATCACCGACAGGAGCAGCACTTGGAAGACCAGGTTGCTGCCGGCGAAGATCCCCACCATCGTGCGCAGGAACCGCCGTCGCCACACCCAGCGGACGCCCGCGGTGACTTCGGCGCGCAGCGGCTCCCTGGGGCCGGGCGGCTGCTCGGTCGTGAAGCGCCGTCGGATGAAGAGCAGCAGGACGAGGGCGACCAGGGCGGCCAGCGCGTTGGTGGCGAAGGGCAGCCAGCGGGCGAGCGTGAACAGGGCGCTGCCGCCGGGCTGTCCGAGCAGGCCGATGGCCGCGCCGCGCGCCTCGTTCTGGGAGAGCGCGGCCGGCAGTTGTCCGGGGCTCACCACATGCCGGACGGTGGCCCGTTCGGACAGCTGGTAGACGATCGCCACGGACGCCAGGAGGAACGCGGCGGCCATCAGGTGCGGCAGCCAGAACCGTCCGGCCACCTCGGTGGCGGCGACACTGCTGACGACCAGCACGCCCACCACGTCGCAGCCGATCATCAGCTTCCGGCGGTCGAGGCGGTCGACCAGCGCCCCGGCGGGCAGCTGGACGAGGAAGCCGGGCAGCGCCGCCGCGAAGGTCACCAGACCCGTCGCGGCGGCCGATCCGGTGTGCCACAGGACAAGGAGCGGGAACGCCGCCATGGTCAGTGACGTGCCGAGCCGTGAGACACCGGCGCTCACCCACAGCCGGATGAAGTCGGCGTTGCGGCGGAGGGGGGCGGAAGGCGATGCCACGGTGTCCGCGGCATCCGCGGCAGCTGCGGAGGGCGTGGCTGCCGCGGAGGGCGTGGCAGTCGTGGCAGCCGCGGAGGGCGGGACGGTCTCGGACACTTCGAGGCGCTCAGACACCGTGCACGCCCGAACCGTCCATGCCGTGCTCCCGCTGTACCGCGTCGTCGATGGCACGCCGCCACAGGCCCGCCGTGCGGGTCCGCTCGTTCCAGGTCGTGGCGATCACATGCCGGACCAGCTCCCTTCCGGCCACCGCGTTCGTCAGCAGGACCGCGCCGACACCCGAGTGCAGCCGAAGGCCGGTCATGGCCTGGTAGCCGTACGCCTGCCCGCCGTGGCCGAACTCCAGGTCGCCCGAGGAGTCGTCGACGATGGTGCTCCAGCCGTACATCCGGCCCGACCTCGGCCTCAGCATCTCCCGTACGAGCTCCTGCTCCACGAGGGCGCCCGACAACCCCAGGCGGCAGCGCCGGACCTGGACGGCCAGCGCGGCGAGGTCGGCCGCGGTGCTCCACAGACCACCGGCAGCGGCCTCCGGGTTGACGTAGTAGCCGTCGGGCACCGGTGCCCCGCTCGCGTCGTGGCCGTGGGCGAACTGCCGTCCCGACAGGTCGGGGTAGCGCGGCTCGAAGCCGCTGCCGGTCATCCCCAGCGGATCGAACACCAGCCGCCGGACCAGGTCGGGAAACTCCTCGCCCGTCAGGTCGCTCATCGCCTGCTGGAGCACCGAGTAGTGCAAGGGCGTCAGATGGAACACCGCGCCGGGCTCGTCCTGCCGGCGCGCGGCCGGAGTCCGGGCCGGGGCCCGTCCGTTCAGCACGTCGAGCACCGTCGGCACCGGGTCGTGCCGGCCGTAGCCCTCCGTCAGGTCGGGGTGCCCGGCGAAGCCGGCCTGGTTGCCGAGAAGCAGCCGGGCGGTCACCGGACGGCCGTCGGGGACCCGCCAGGAGGTCAGGTAGTCGTTGATGTCGCGGTCGATGTCGAGCAGCCCGTCGGACACCAGCCGCAGCACGGTGAAGGCCGTGAGGTGCTTGCTGATCGACCCGGCCGCGAACACCGTGTCGTCCGTGACCGGTACGGCATGGTTCGCGCGCTGGACCCCGAAGGCGTGCACCTCCGCGACCTCGCCGTCCCGGACGAGGGCCAGGCTCGCGCCGGGGATGCCGTGCCGCGCCATCACCCCCTCGACGGCCTCCCGGACATCCGGGACCGCGCGGGCGGCAGCGCGCCGCGGGCCTCGCGCTCCGTCGCGCAGCAGCGCGCCGAGCTCGGCCATCTGTTCTTCTGCCAGCTTGCGGACGGTCGACTCCTCGTGGACGGCTGGGCGGTGGGTCCAGTGCAGGTACAACCGGTCGCCCCGGACGCGGGCGTCGACGTCCAGGAGCAGCCCTTCGGGCAGCTCCGTGTCCTGGGTGACCGCATGCTCCGGTACGAACGGAAGGGCCGCGTCGCGGACCTCATCGGCGGGCGTGAACGTGAACCGGACCTGCGGGGCGGGCAGAGCCGCCAGCTCCTCGGCGACGTCAGGATCGGGAGCCAGCCAGCGCAGCAGGCCGTAACCGTGGCGAGGCGCGGGCAGGGCCCTCAACTGCCGGGTCACCGACGCCAGATCGGCCGCGGGGCCACGGTCGCGCGGCAGCCGCAGGGACACCGGGACGCGGTCCGTCAGCGGGCCGACGGTCCGGACCAGGGCGGCGGCCTCGTCGGACGCCTCCCGGCGCGGGTCGACCGTGACCTCGACGCCGATGCGGTCCGCGTCGGCCCAGCGCGCGAGCACCCGCCCGAGCGTGGACAGCAGCAGCCGCTCAGGCCGGTCACCGGCCAGCAGCTCGGCGGTCTCGTCCGCCGGGAGCGCCACGGTGACGGTGTTGCCGTCACCCGCCACTGCGTGGCCGACCTCGTGGTCAACCTCCTGGGCGACCGCATGGCCGACCGCGTGGTCAACCGCGTGGTCGACGGGCAGCGGCGGTGCCTCGGGCAGACCCAGCCACACCTCGGCCTGGTCCAGCATCTCCTCGCTCCCGGCAAGACCGGCGAGCTGCCGGGCCCAGCCGTGCAGCGGTACGGGCACCTCGGGCAGCTGGACCACCCGGCCGCGGGCGACCAGCCGTACGGCCGTCGCGAGGTCGGCGAGGACGACGGACCAGGAGCTGTGGTCCAGGGCGAGTTCATGCCCCGACAGCCACAGTTCGTCGTCCGGGATGTCGTCGAAGCGGACCAGGGTGGCGCGCAGAGCGGCGCCCTTGCGCGCGTCGACGTCCGCCGCGCTCTCCGCGACGGCCGCGCGAACCGCCTCCGCACGCCGCTCCGCCGGTACGGCCGCGAAGTCGGCGACCCGCAGCAGGGCGCCGTCGTCGACCTCGGCGAGCCGCGCGACGGCCGGCGAACTGCCGGTGTCGAGCGTCAGCCGCAACGCCTGGTGGTGTCGGACCACGGCCGCCAGCGCCTTGCGCAGTACGTCGGCGTCGGCCCGCCCGTCCCACGGCACCCGTACCGTGCGCGCCCCGGCCGCGTAGCCGTCGAGCCACTTGAGGTGGCCCGGCAGCAGAGGCATCCCGTCTTCCGGGAACCGGGCGTCGTCCGCCTCGGCCGCCGCCGTCAGCGACGCGAGGTCGCCGAGGCTGCGCGCCTGGAGGATCATCCACATGGCCACCGGCAGCCCGGCCTCGCGGCACTCCGCCAGCATCCGCACGGCGCGCAACGAGTCACCGCCCAGGTCGAAGAAGCCGTCCTCGACAGCGACGCCGTCCACCCCGAGAAGCTCGCACCAGATGACGGCGAGCCGCTTCTCGACGGGCGTGCGCGGGGCGGTACGAGGGCCGCCGGATGCGTACGTGGTCCGGTCGGGGGCGGGCAGGGCGCGGTGGTCGACCTTGCCGCTGTTGGTCAGCGGTATCGCGTCGAGGGACACGTAGGCCGCCGGGACCATGTACTCCGGCAGCGCCTCGCCCAAGTGCTCCCGCAACGGGGCCGCTTCCACCGTGCCGACGACGTACGCCACCAGGCTCTTGTCCCCGGCCGCATCCGCACGCGCCACCACCACGGCATCCCTCACAGCCGGGTGCTCACGCAACCGCGACTCGATCTCACCGAGCTCGATGCGATAGCCCCGCACCTTGACCTGACTGTCGATACGCCCCAGACACTCAAACGTGCCGTCGGACAAGCGACGGGCCAGGTCACCCGTGCGATACAACCGTGAACCAGCCGGCCCATACGGGTTGGGCAGGAACTTCTTAGCCGTCAGCCCAGGCCGCGCGTGGTAACCGTGCGCCAGACCATCACCGGCGATGCACAGCTCGCCCGTGACGCCGACCGGAACCGGCCTGTCCTGCGAATCCAGCACGTACAGCCGGGTGTTGGCGAGCGGGTCACCAATGGATACGCAGCCGTCGAGGGCCTGCGGCACGTCCCAGGAGGACGACCAGATGGTGGTCTCCGTCGGGCCGTACACATTCACCGCCCGGCCTACGTGCGAACCAAGCTGCTGAGCGAGCTCGGCACTCATGGCCTCACCGCCGACCAGCGCGGTGACAGCGGGACCGTCGAACCCGGCCGCCAGCAGGAGGCGCCAGCCCGAGGGGGTCGCCTGCACATGGGTCACACCATGTACGTCCGCGAGGGCCCGCAGCGCGGTGGCGTCCTTGGCCTCGGTGTCACCGGCCAGAACGACCCGCCCGCCGGTGATGAGGGGCAGGTGCAGCTCAAGCCCCGAGATGTCGAACGAGATCGACGTCGACGCCAACCACACGTCTCCAGAACCCGAGCCCAGCCGCTCCCGCAGCGAGGCCAGCAAGTTGTGCAGCGCGCGGTGACTGATCACCACACCCTTCGGCCGCCCGGTCGAGCCGGACGTGTACAGGACGTAAGCCACCTGCTCCGGATCCACGGCAACGGAATCAAACACCGAGGGCAAAGCCTCGATCTCCGCACGATGCGCGGCAAGGTAGTCATCCGTGACCACCAGCACAGCCCCGGCATCCTCGGCCATGTATGCGGCACGCTCAGCCGGCAGCGCAGGGTCAATCGGCAGATACGCCGCACCCAGCTTCCACACCGCCAACATGCTCACCAGCACATCCGGCGTCCGCTCCAGCGACAGACCTACTACACCGCCAGGCAGCACACCCACACTCCGCAGATGCCCGGCCAGACGACTCGACCGCTCCCCCAACTCCCCATAGGTGACCCGCTGTTCACCACAGACGACGGCAACCTCACCGGCACGATCCGCCACCTGCCCCGCGAACAACTCCAGCGCACCCACACGAGCACCCCACTCGGTAACGGCAGGTGCCGAAAGCGCGGCGGTCAGCTCCTCGGGCGGAAGGTGTGCCTCGCCCGCCGGGCCCGCCGGGTCGGCGGCCATCGCCTCCAGCACCTGTCGGTACAGGGCCGCGAGGCGCCGCAGGTTCGCCCCGTCGATCGTCTCGGCAGAGGCGATCAGCGCGATGTGCCGCTGGGATGCGGCCACACTGAGCGCGAACTCGTTCGCGCCGTCGTTCAGACCGGCGGACACGTCGACGGCGGACGTGTCGACCTGGTGGAAGTCCAGGTGCTCGAAGAGCACGGAGACCAGGCGTCGGCCGTCGCCGGTGTCCCGCTGGATGGCGGGCAACGGGTAGCGGCGGTGGGCCCAGATGTCCGTCTCCTGCGCGTGCACCCGCTCCACCAGCTCCAGCCAGGTACCCGAGGGCCGAGTCGCGGGGAACGGGAGGGTGTTCAGGTGCATGCCCAACACCCGGTCCGAACCCGGCGCCTCCAGACGGCCGTGGAAGACCACACCCGCGTGGAAGAACTCGTCCGGTGTGAGGGAGGACAGGACCTTCAGGTGCGCCGCCAACAGGACTGTCTTCAGGGAGGTATGGGACTGCCGGGCCAGGGCGAGGAGGCCATCGGCCAGGTCACTGAAGGGGATCGACTGCTCGTGCGTCCCCGGCAGGTTCGTGGAGGCGTCCGCCCAGCTCTCCGGGAGGGAGACGGGGGCGTGGCGCTCGACGACGTCCTGCCAGAAGGCCCGGTCCTCATCGCCGTCCAGCGAGGCGAGTTCGGCGGCGACGAAGTCCGCGTACCGGACGGGGGGCGCCTCGTGCACCGGGGCCCCACCGCCGTCCCGCAGGCTGCGGTAGCAGTCCACGATCTCCATGAGGAGGGTGTGGTAGCTCCAGCCGTCCGCGATGGCGTGGACGTACGTGAAGGTGATCCGCCAGGCGTCGTCCGACTCCAGGTGCACCGCGATCCGCAAGGAGGGGGCGTCGGCCAACGCGAAGCCCGTCGCCTGCTCCTCGGCACCGAACTCCCGCAGTGCCGCATGCTGCCCCTGTGTGCTCTCGCCACGCAGGTCGTGCACCATCACCGGTACGGCGGACGTGTCGTGCACCAGCTGGAGCGGCCGGGAGTAGCCGGTGAGGTGGAGCGTGGTGCGCAGCGTCTCGTGGCGGTGCGTGATGTGGTCGACGGCGGCGCGGAACGCCTCCGCGGAGAACGGCTGATCGTCCGGGATCCGGAAGGAGTTGATGTTCTGGTACGCCGACCTGCCCTGCTCCTGCGCCGCCAGCATCTCGACGAGCATGCCGGTCTGGATCTGCGACAGCGGATACGCGTCCACCACGTCCGCCGGGAGCGCGGCACGGTCCTCATCGCCGAGCAGTCCGAAGGGCTCCACCGCGGTGAGCAGGGACGCCCCTTCGGTGCCGGTGAGGTGGACGGCGAGTGCGGCGACGGTGCGGTGCTCGAAGACCGCGCGGACGTCGACGTCGTAACCGGCGGCGCGCAGGGCGCCGACCAGACGGACGGCCCGGATGGAGTCACCGCCGAGGTCGAAGAAGCTGTCCTCCACCCCCACCTCGTCCTGCTCCATGACGGTGGCCCAGATTCCGGCCAGTCGCTCCTCGGCCGGCGTGCGCGGAGCGGTACGACGCCCGCCCGCGTAGGCGGTCTGGTCTGGGGCGGGCAGGGCGCGGTGGTCGACCTTGCCGCTGTTGGTCAGCGGAATCGCGTCGAGCGTCACGTACGCCGCCGGGACCATGTACTCGGGAAGCGTGCTGCCGAGTCGTCCGCGCAAGTCGGCCGAGGCCGCCTCGCCGACGAGGTACGCCACCAGGGTCTTGTCCCCGGCCCGGTCCTCGCGGGCGACGACCACCGCGGTCTCGATGCCCGGGAGTTCCCGCAGCCGCGACTCGATCTCACCGAGCTCGATGCGATAGCCCCGTACCTTCACCTGACTGTCGATACGCCCCAGACACTCAAAGCTGCCGTCGGCCAGACGACGGGCCAGGTCACCCGTGCGATACAACCGCGAACCAACCGACCCATACGGATTGGGCAAGAACTTCTCGGCGGTCAGCCCAGGCCGCGCGTGATAGCCGTGCGCCAGACCATCACCGGCTATGTACAACTCACCGACGACTCCCGACGGCACCGGCTGCCCCTGCGAATCCAGCACGTACAGCTGGGTGTTGGCGAGGGGGCCACCGATCGAGACGCCGTCCAGGACATCGGGAACATCCCAGAACGACGACCAGATGGTGGTCTCCGTCGGCCCGTACACATTGGCCAACCGGCCTACGTGTGAGGAGAGTTCCTGAGCCAGCTCGGCGTCGATGGGTTCGCCACCGGTCAATGCCACTACCGAGCGGTCACTGAACCCGGCCGCCAGCAGCAGGCGCCAGCCCGAGGGGGTCGCCTGCACATGGGTCACACCATGTACGTCCGTGAGCGCCCGCAGCGCGGTGGCGTCCTTGGCCTCGGTGTCACCGGCCAGAACGACCCGCCCACCCGTGATCAGCGGCAGATGCAGCTCAAGACCCGAGATGTCGAACGAGATCGACGTCGACGCCAACCACACGTCTCCAGAACCCGAGCCCAGCCGCTCCCGCAGCGAGGCCAGCAAGTTGTGCAGCGCGCGGTGACTGATCACCACACCCTTCGGCCGCCCGGTCGAGCCGGACGTGTACAGGACGTAAGCCACCTGCTCCGGATCCACGGCAACGGAATCAAACACCGAGGGCAAAGCCTCGATCTCCGCACGATGCGCGGCAAGGTAGTCATCCGTGACCACCAGCACTGCCCCGGCATCCTCGGCCATGTATGCGGCACGCTCAGCCGGCAGCGCAGGGTCAATCGGCAGATAAGCCGCACCCAGCTTCCATACCGCCAGCATGCTCACCAGCACATCCGGCGACCGATGCAGAGCAAGCCCCACCACACCGCCGCGCAGGACACCGGCACCCCGCAGATGCCCGGCCAGACGACTCGACCGCTCCTCCAACTCCCGGTAGCTGACCCGCTGTTCACCGCAGACGACGGCAACCTCACCGGCATGATCCGCCACCTGCCCCGCGAACAACTCCAGCGCACCCGCACAACCGCCCCACTGGGTGACGTCCGAGACCGCCTCGAACTCCCCCTCGGGCAGACACGCGACCCCGGCATCCCCCTCCGGATCCGCCGCCATCGCCTCAAGCACCGACCGGTACATCGACCCCAGACGCCGCAGGTTCTCCCCGCTGATCACATCCGTCGTGGAGCCGAGGTTGAAGTTGCCCTTGGTCGGAATGACGTTCATCGCGAACTCGTTGATGCCGTCGTTCAGGCCCTGCGCGGTGTCGACCGTGTCGGTGTCGACGTGGTGGAAGTCGAGGTACTCGAAGAGCACCGAGATGAGGTGTCGGGAGTTTCCGGCGTCCCGCTGGACGGCGGGGAGGGGGTAGCGGCGGTGGGCCCAGATGTCCGTCTCCTGGGCGTAGACCCGCTCCACCCACTCCCGCCAGGTGCCGGAGGAAGGCCGAGTCGCCGGGAACGGCAGGGTGTTGAGGTGCATGCCCAACACCCGGTCAGCGCCTGGAGCCTCCAGGCGGCCGTGGTAGACGACCCCCGCGTGGAATGCCTCGTCCGGCGTCAGCGCCGACAGGACCTTCAGATGCGCCGCAAGGAGCACGCTCTTCAGCGAGGTGCCTGCCGTACGCGCCAGCTCCCGCAGGCGCCCCTCCAGATCCGCGAACGGAACCTGCAGGCCGTGCCGCTCCTCGCTGCTGCCCTCCGGGTCACCCCACGTCTCGGGCAGTCGGAGCGGGGCGTGCCCGTCCGTGACCCCGCGCCAGAACGACTGGTCCTCCGCGCTCGCCACGGACGCCAACTCGCTCGCGATGAAGTCCGCGTACCGGATGGAAGGCGCCTCGTACTCCGGTGCCTCGCCACCGTCCCGCAGGCTGCGGTAGCACTCGACGATCTCCATCATCAGGGCGTTGTAGCTCCAGCCCTCGGAAACGGCGTGGTGGTACGTGAAGTTGAGCCGCCAGGCGTCGTCGCTCTCCAGGAGCGCCGAGACGTTCATCAGGGGGGCGGTCGTCAGGTCGAAGACGACGGCGTGCTCCTGGGCCACGTACTCGGCCTTGCGTCGCTCCTGCTCCGCCGCGTCCAGGCCACGCAGGTCGCGCAGGGTCACGGCGAAGTCGGCGGTGGCGTGGACGAGTTGGAGCGGCCGGGAGTAGTCGGACAGGTGCATCGACGTGCGCAGGATGTCGTGGCGGGCCACGACCGTGTCGACGGCCTCCTGGAGCGCGGCGAGCGAGAACGGCTTGTCGTCCCGGATCCGGAAGGAGTTGAGGTTGTGGTAGACGGCCCGTCCGTCGGGGCTGCCCGCCATGGTCTCGGCAAGCATGCCGGTCTGGATCTGCGACAACGGATACGCGTCCACCACGTCCGCCGGCAGCAGGGCCCGGTCCGCCTCGTCGATCAAGGCGAACGGGGCCACGGTGGTGACCAGTGAGGTGCCCCCGCCCTGTCCCGCGAGGTGCGTGCCGAGTCCGGCGACGGTGCGGTGCGCGAAGACGTCCTGGACGGACACGTCGAACCCGGCGGCGCGCAGCGCCCCGGCCAGGCGGACGGCGCGCAGCGAGTCACCGCCCAGGTCGAAGAAGCCGTCCTCCACGCTGACCCGGTCAAGGCCGAGGACCTCGCCCCAGACGGAGGCGAGACGTTCCTCGACGGGGGTGCGCGGGGCGACGTACGTGCCGGTGTCGAAGGCGTCGCGGTCCGGCGCGGGCAGCGCCCGGTGGTCGATTTTGCCGTTGGCCATCAGCGGCACCGCGGCCAGCGTGACGAACGCGGCCGGGATCATGTAGTCCGGCAGGGTGGCGGCCAGGTGCTCCCGAAGGAGGCCGGATGCGGCTTCGTCTCCATGTCCTACCGGGACGACGTACGCCGCGAGGGACTTCTCCCCCGTCCGGTCCTCGCGGGCGACGACCACCGTGTCGGCGACAGCCGGGTGCTCGCGCAGCGCGGTCTCGATCTCGCCGAGCTCGATGCGGTAGCCGCGTACCTTCACCTGGTCGTCGATGCGGCCGAGGAACTCCAGTCGTCCGTCAGGCAGTCGGCGGGCCAGGTCACCGGTGCGGTAGAGCCGCTCGCCCGCGGGCCCGAACGGGTCGGGCACGAAGCGCTCCGCGGTCAGCGCGGGCCTGCCGAGGTAGCCGCGGGCGAGACCGGGGCCGCCGACGTGGATCTCGCCGGGGACGCCGACCGGGACGAGCCGTCCATGGCCGTCGAGGAGGTGGACGCGCAGGTCGGTCAGGTGCCGGCCGAGGACGCTGCGCGCGGGACGGCGGAAGTCGTCGGCGTCCACGCGGTGGAAGGTGCAGTGGACGGTGATCTCGGTCGGGCCGTACAGGTTGACGAGCATCGGCTTGTCGAGGCCCACCCGGTCGACCCACGGCTGGAGTTCGGCCGTGTCGAGGCGTTCACCGCCGAAGACCACGGCCCGCAGCGCGAGCCGGTCGATGCGCTCGTCACCATCGGCGGCAAGCGCGGCGAGCTGGCGGAACGCCGACGGGATCCGGCACACGACGGTCACCCGCTGCTCCACGAGCAGGTCGAGGAACTCCTCCGGCGACCGGCCGACGTCGGTCGGCACGATCACCACACGGCCGCCATGCAGGAGCGCGCCCCACATCTCCCACACGGAGAAGTCAAAGGCGTACGAGTGTGCCTGCGTGCACACGTCGTCCCTACTGAAGCGCATCTCCTCTGTGATGGCCGTGAACATGCGCAGGACGTTGGCGTGGCTGAGGCCGACGCCCTTCGGCCTGCCCGTCGAACCGGACGTGTAGATGACGTACATCAGGTCGTCCGGCGTACCGGCGACCGCGGGCGCGGTGTCCGGGCGGGTCGCGAGGGCGGCCCGGTCCGTCTCGCCGTCCAGGAGCACCACGGGACCCTCGTGGATCCCGTCGAAGGTGGCGACGTGCGCGGCCCTGGTGACCAGCAGGGCCGCTCCCGCGTCGTCGAGGACGTACGCGAGGCGGTCGACGGGGTTCGTCGGGTCGAGCGGAAGGTACGCGGCCCCCGACTTGAGCACGCCGAGCAGGGTCGGCACGAGGTCGATGTCGCGTTCTAGCGAGACGCCGACGACGGTGCCGGGTCCTGCGCCGAGGCCGATCAGGTGGTGGGCAAGCCGGTTGGCCCGCTTGTCCAGTTCGGCGTAGGTCAGGTGCCGGTCCCCGCAGGTGACGGCGACCGCGTCAGGGTCGGTGGCGACATGTGTGGCGAAGACGTCCGGCACGCGGTGGTGGACCGGCTGCTCGACGGTGGTGTTCCACTCGACGAGCAGCCGGGTCAGCTCGTCCTGCGGCAGGCAGGGGTCGCCCGCATCCCCGTGCGGGTCGGCGGCCATGGCCTCCAGGACCCGCCGGTACTGGTCCGCGAGGCGTCGCAGGGCGTCCCGGCCGAACACATGGGTGCCCGCACCGAGGGTGATCCGCCCGCCGGACGCCACGACGCTGAGCTCGAACTCGTTCGTGCCGTCGCCGAGCCCGCCCTCGACGTCGACGGTGTCGCGGTCGACCTGGTGGAAGTTCTGGTGGTCGAAGAGGGTGGTGATCAGCCGTCGGCTGTCGCCGGAGTCCCGCTGGATGGCGGGCAGGGGGTAGCGGCGGTGGGCCCAGATGTCCGTCTCCTGGGCATACACACCCTCCACCAGCTCCAGCCAGCTGCCGGAGGGCCGAGTCGCCGGGAACGGCAGGGTGTTGAGGTGCATGCCCAACACCCGCTCGGCGTCCGGGGCCTCAAGACGACCGTGGTACACGACACCGGTGTGGAAGGCGTCCTCCGTCGTCACGGTCGACAGCACCTTCAGATGCGCCGCGAGGAGCACACTCTTCAGCGACGTACGCGCACGTGCCGCCAGCTGACGGAGTCCGTCCTCCAGGTCGGCGTACGGTGCCTGCGCCCAGTGGAAGTCCTCCGGGGTGCCGTCGTCGTCGGCCCAGGTGGCCGGGAGACGCAGCGCGGTGTGGGTGCCGACGACATTCTGCCAGAAGGCGCGGTCCTCGTCGCTCGCCAGGGAGGCGAGCTCGGCGGCGATGTAGTCGGCGTACCGGACGGACGGAGCCACGTACTGCGTGACCTCGCCGCCGTCGCCGCCCACGCGGGCCAACTGGCCGTAGACGTCGAGGAGTTCCATGAGGAATGTGTTGAGCGTCCAGCCCTCGGTCACGGCATGGCAGTGGCTGACCGTCAGACGCCAGGCGTCATCCGACTCGATGTGCGCGCAGAACCGCATCAGCGGAGCCGTGGTCAGGTCGAAGCCGCGGGCCCGCTCGCGCGCCGCGTACTCCTCACCGGCGGCGGTCGCGTCCCGGCCGCGCAGGTCGACGACCTCCACCGTCGGCTCCACCCGCGCGTGCACCACCTGCAACGGCTGCGAGAAGCCGCCGAGGTGCACGGACGTACGCAGGATGTCGTGGCGGGACATGACCACGTCCACCGCGCGCTGCAGTGCCTCGGCGTCCAGCGGCCGCTTGTCCGGGATCCGGAACGAGTTGATGTTGTGATAGACGTCCCGGCCCTCGCTCCGCGCGGCCAGCATCTCCACGACCATGCCGGTCTGGATCTGCGACAGCGGGTACGCGTCCACGACGTCCACCGGCAGGGCGAGCCGGTCCTCCGCACCGATCAGCGCGAACGGCTCCACCGCCGCCGTCACTTCGGCGGCCGACCGCCCCTCGACCACGACAGCGAGCGCGGCGATCGTGCGGTGCTCGAAGATCTCCCGTACGTCGATGTCGTACCCGGCGGCCCGCAATGCGCCGACGAGACGGACGGCCCGGATGGAGTCGCCCCCGACCTCGAAGAAGCTGTCCTCGACGCCGACCTCGGCCACATCAAGGATCTCGCCCCACACCGCGGCAAGACGCTCCTCGACCGGGGTCCGGGGCGCGAGACGGTGGGCGGTGGCGAAGGCGTCGCTGCCGGGCAGGGGCAAGGCGCGGTGGTCGAGCTTGCCGTTGGTGGTCAGGGGGACGGTGTCGATGGGGACGAAGGCCGCCGGGACCATGTACTCGGGCAGGACGGATGCCAGACGGTCGCGGAGTTCCGCGGCGGTCGGCACGGGTCCTGCCGGGACGAGGTAGCCGGTGAGGACCTTGTGTCCGGGGGCGGGCTCGGTGAGGGTCACGACGGCGTCGCGCACCGCCGGGTGCTCGCGCAGTCGGCTCTCGATCTCGCCGAGCTCGATGCGGTAGCCGCGCACCTTGACCTGGTCGTCGATGCGGCCGAGGAAGTCCAGGGATCCGTCGGGCAGTCGGCGGGCCAGGTCACCGGTGCGGTAGAGCCGCTCGCCCGCGGGCCCGAACGGGTCGGGCACGAAGCGCTCAGCGGTCAGCGCGGGCCTGCCGAGGTAGCCGCGGGCGACGGCCGGGCCGCCCACGTACAGCTCGCCGGGCACGCCGACGGGCACGAGGTGTCCGTGCGGGTCGAGGAGGTGGGCGCTCAGGTCGGCCAGGGGGTGACCGATGTCGCTGCGGCGGGGGTGGGCGAGGTCGTCGGCGCCGACGAGGTGGTAGCAGGCGTGCATCGTGGTCTCGGTCGGCCCGTAGAGGTTGACCAGGGCCGGTGCGTCGAGTCCCATCCGGGCGACCCACGGCCGCAGTTCGGCCGTCTCCAGCTTCTCGCCGCCGAAGCCGACCAGGCGCAGGGCGAGCCGGTCGAAGCGGGGGTCGCCGTCGTCGGCGGACGCGCTGAGGGCGCGGAACGCCGTCGGGGTCTGCAGCAGCACGGTGACCTGTTCCGCGACGAGCAGGTCGAGGAACTCGTCCGGCGAGCGGACGACGTTTGGGGGCACGACCACCAGGCGACCGCCGTGCAGCAGGGCGCTCCACATCTCCCAGACGGACACGTCGAACGCGTACGAGTGGGCCTGTGTCACGACGTCGGTGTCGCCGAACGCGAACTGCTGACGGGTCACGCGGAACAGCCGCAGCACGTTGGCGTGGCTGACGCCTACGCCCTTGGGCATGCCGGTGGATCCGGAGGTGTAGATCACGTAGGCCAGGTCGTCGGGGCCGCTCAGCCCCTCGGGCGCGGTGACCGGCCAGGCGCTCGCGTCTTCCATGTCGACGAGGAGCAGCTCGCCCTCGAAGTCACCCGTCACCCGTTCCGCGAGGCCGCTCGCGCTGACGAGGATGCCGGCCCGCGCGTCGGTCAGGATGTGGACGAGGCGGTCGTCGGGGTTGTGCGGGTCCAGCGGCACATAGGCGGCGCCCGACTTCAGGACGCCGAGCAGGGTGGGCATCAGGTCGAGGTCGCGGTCCAGGAGGACGGCGACGACGGTGTCCGGTCCTGCGCCGAAGTCGCGCAGCCGGTGCGCGATCCCGTTGGCGCGCGCGTCCAGTTCGGCGTACGTCAGACCGTGGTCGCCGCAGGTGACGGCGGTGTGGTCGGGCGTAAGGGCGGCCTGGGCGGCGAACGCCTCGTGCACGCACTGCTCGACCGGCTGCTCGGCCTTGGTGTTCGTGACGTTGGTCGTGTTCGAAGTGCTCGTGGTGTTCGTGGTGTTCGCGGTGTTCCAGTCGATCAGGAGCCGTTCGAGATCGTCCTGGGCGAGGGGCACCACCGTGGCGTCCCCGTCCGGGTCGGCGGCCATCGCCTCCAGGACCCGCCGGTACAGATCGCCGATCCTGCGCAGTGCGTCCCGGCCGAGTACGTCGGTGGAGGTCCCGAGGTTGAACCGGCCATTGCCGGATACCACGCTCAGCGCGAACTCGTTCGGCGACGAGTTGAGTCCGGCGTCCATGTCCACGGCGTCGCGGTCGACCTGGTGGAAGTTCTGGTGCTCGAAGAGCACGGAGATCAGTCGCTGAACCTCGCCCAAGGCCCGCTGGATGGCGGGCAGGGGGTAGCGGCGGTGGGCCCAGATGTCCGTCTCCTGGGCGTACACCCCCTCCACCAGCTCCAGCCAGCTGCCTGAAGGCCGAGTCGCCGGGAATGGCAGCGTGTTGAGGTGCATGCCCAACACCCGCTCGGCGTCCGGGGCCTCAAGACGACCGTGGTACACGACACCGGTGTGGAAGGCGTCCTCCGTCGTCACCGTCGAAAGCACCTTCAGATGCGCCGCAAGGAGCACACTCTTCAGCGACGTACGCGCACGTGCCGCCAGCCGCCCCAGGCCCTCCTCCAGGTCGGCGAACGGAACGTACACGCGGTGGTGGTCACCGGCGTCACCGTCCTCGTCGGCCCAGGTGTCGGGCAGCGTCAGCGGAGCGTGCCCGCGCACCACGTCCTGCCAGAAGGCGCGGTCCTCGTCGCTCGCCAGGGAGTCGAGTTCGGCCGCGACGAAGTCGGCGTACCGCACGGCGGGCGCCACGAACGCGGCCGGCTCACGCCCGTCGCGCAGCTCGCGGTAGCAGTCGAGGATCTCCATGAGGAGGGAGTGGTAGCTCCAGCCCTCGGTCGCCGCGTGGCAGTGGCTCAGCGTCAGGCGCCAGGCGCTGTCGGACTCCAGCTGGACGCCGATCCGCAGCAGCGGCGCGGAGTCCAGGTCGAAGCCTGCGGCACGGTCCTCGTCCGCGTACGCCCGGCCGAGCCGCTGCTGTTCGGCGGCGTCGAGCCCCCGCCAGTCGTGCACGGTCACGGGCAGGACGGCCGAGGCGTGGACGAGCTGCATCGGCTGGGAGTAGCCGGACAGATGCATCGACGTACGCAGGATGTCGTGGCGCGCGACGACGGTGTCCACGGCCGCCCGGAACGCCTCCGCCGAGAACACGTGCTCGTCCGGGATCCGGAAGGACGTCAGATTGTGGTACGTGTGCAGGTCACCGGCGCGCAGCAGCTCCACCAGCATGCCGGTCTGGATCTGCGACAGCGGATAGGCGTCCACGACGTCCGCCGGCAGGGCGGCACGGTCCTGCGCCGACACGAGCGCGAACGGCGCCACGGCACGGATCAGTGAGACACCCCCGCCCTGCCCGGACAGTCGGGCGGCGAGCGCGGCGATCGTGCGGTGCTCGAAGATCTCCCGTACGTCGATGTCGTACCCGGCGGCCCGCAACGCGCCGACGAGACGGACGGCCCGGATGGAGTCACCGCCGACCTCGAAGAAGCTGTCCTCGACGCCCACTTCGGCCACATCAAGGACCTCGCCCCACACCGCGGCAAGACGCTCTTCGGCGGGCGTACGGGGAGCGATGTTCCGGCCGCCGGTGTAGGCGGTCTGGTCGGGGGCGGGCAGGGCACGGTGGTCGAGCTTGCCGTTGGTGGTCAGCGGGATGGCGTCGATGGCCACGAAGGCCGCCGGGACCATGTAGTCCGGCAGGACCGGCGCGAGGTGTTCCCGCAGCGATGCCGCGTTCGCCCCGCCGACGACGTACGCCACCAGGGATTTCTCTCCGGTGTGGCTTTCGCGGGCCACGACCACGGCGTCCTTGACCGCCGGGTGCTCGCGCAGCCGGTTCTCGATCTCACCGAGCTCGATCCGATACCCACGGATCTTGACCTGCTTGTCGATACGACCAAGCGACTCCAGACTCCCGTCCGGACGCCGCAACGCCAGGTCACCACTGCGATACAACCGCGAACCCGCCGGACCGAACGGGTCCGGCACAAACCGCTCAGCCGTCAGCTCCGGCCGCCCGAGGTACCCACGCGACACCGCCGGACCCGAGACATAGATCTCCCCCGGAACGCCGACCGGGACGAGGTTTCCGTGGGCGTCGAAGAGATGAATGACGGTGTCATCCAAGGGATACCCGACCGGGCTGAGCGCCGGATGGGCCATGTCCTCAGCGGTGATGCGGTGATACGTGGAGTGCACGGTCGTCTCGGTGATCCCATACATGTTCACCAACGCCGGACGCTCGATACCGACCCGGTCGGTCCAGGGCCGCAGCTCACTCAGATCCAGCCGCTCTCCGGCGAACACCACGACACGCAAGGCGAGTTGCCCGATCCTCGGATCGCCCTCCCCCGCAAGCGCCGTCAGCGACCGAAACGCCGTCGGCGTCTGACACAAAACCGTCGCCCGCTCCTGGACCAGCAGATCCAAGAACTCCTCCGGCGACCGCGTCACCTGCGCAGGCACCACCACCAGCGTGCCCCCGTGCAGGAGCGCACCCCACATCTCCCACACCGACACATCAAACGCATACGAGTGGAACAGCGACCACACATCATCCGCACCGAACCCAAAGTGCCGCTCACTGCTGCTGAACAACCGCAGCACATTGGCGTGACTGAGCCCAACACCCTTCGGCTTGCCCGTCGAACCAGACGTATAGATCACGTAGATCAGATCGTCCGGCACACCCACGGTCACCGGGGCCGCGTCGGACGCACATCCGTCGATCTGAGCCCTGTCTTCGTCCTCGTCGATGACGACCAGACGCCCGGTGAAGGAAGACAACCGGTCGACCAGGCTGCGCTGCGTCACCAGGATCGGCGCGGCCGCATCCTCCAAAATCGTCGCCAACCGCTCATCCGGATTCGCCGGATCCAACGGCAGATACGCCGCACCCGACTTCAACACACCCAACAGAGACGGGATCAGATCGATCCCCCGCTCCAACGAAAGCCCGACCAACGTGCCGGGACCGGCGCCGAGGGCGATCAGGTGGTGGGCCATCTGATTGGCGCGCGCGTCCAGTTCGGCGTACGTCAGACGCTGGTCGCCGCAGGTGACGGCGGTGTGGTCGGGCGTGCGGGCGGCCTGCTCGGCGAAGACCTCGTGCACCCGCCGGTCAACCGGCACCTCGACCGCAGCGCCGGCACCCCACTCACCCAGCAGCCGCTCCTCCTCACCCTCCGGCAGATACACCGCACCCGCATCACCCAGCGGATCAGCGGCCATCGCCTCAAGAACCCGCCGATACATCGAGGCAAGGCGCCCCATGTTCTCGCGGCTCACCACCTGGGTCGTGGAACCGAGGTTGATGTTGCCGCCGGCCGCGATCGCGCTCAGCGCGAACTCATTGCCGCCCGCGTCCTGGTTCGACGCCGTGTCGACGACGTCGGTGTCGACCTGGTGGAAGTTCTGGTGGTCGAACAGCGTCGTCACCAGGCGCTGGGGCTCGCCCGAGTCACGCTGGATGACGGGAAGCGGGTAGCGGCGGTGGGCCCAGATGTCCGTCTCCTGGGCGTACACCCCCTCCACCAGCTCCAGCCAGCTGCCTGAAGGCCGAGTCGCCGGGAATGGCAGCGTGTTGAGGTGCATGCCCAACACCCGCTCGGCGTCCGGGGCCTCAAGACGACCGTGGTACACGACACCGGTGTGGAAGGCGTCCTCCGTCGTCACCGTCGAAAGCACCTTCAGATGCGCCGCAAGGAGCACACTCTTCAGGGAGGCACCAGCCCGCTCCGCCAGGTCCTTGAGGTCTTCTTCGAGGTCGCCGAAGGGGGCCTGGACCCAGTAACGGTCACTGGCGTCGCCGTTGGTGTCGGCCCAAGTGGCGGGGATGCGCAGTGCG
The DNA here is from genome assembly GCF_021028635.1 of Streptomyces huasconensis. Taxonomy (NCBI): domain Bacteria; kingdom Bacillati; phylum Actinomycetota; class Actinomycetes; order Kitasatosporales; family Streptomycetaceae; genus Streptomyces; species Streptomyces huasconensis. The sequence goes on along the minus strand of NZ_CP086119.1, from coordinate 6,209,523 downwards.
GTGTGGGTGCCGACGACGTTCTGCCAGAAGGCGCGGTCGTCCTCACTCGCCAGTGAGGTGAGCTCGGCCGCGATGTAGTCGGCGTAGCGAACGGACGGTGCCTCGTAGGAGGGCAACTCGTCGCCGACCTTCAAGTGCCGGTACACGCCGAGGAGTTCCATGAGGAACGTGCTGAGCGTCCAGCCCTCGGTCACGGCATGGCAGTGGCTGACCGTCAGACGCCAGGCGTCGTCCGACTCGATGTGCGCGCAGAACCGCATCAGCGGAGCCGTGGTCAGGTCGAAGCCGCGGGCCCGCTCGCGCGCCGCGTACTCCTCACCGGCGGCGGCCGCGTCCCGGCCGCGCAGATCCTCGACCTCGACGGACAACTCGTTCCGTGAGTGCACCACTTGCAGCGGCTGGGAGTAGCCGTCCAGGTGCACGGAGGTACGCAGGATGTCGTGACGGGCGACGACGGTGTCCACCGCGCGCTGCAGCGCCTCCGCGTCCAGCGGCTGCCCGTCCAGGATTCGGAACGAGTTGATGTTGTGGTAGACGTCCCGGCCCTCGCTCCGCGCGGCCAGCATCTCCACGACCATGCCGGCCTGGATCTGCGACAGCGGATAGGCGTCCACGACGTCCACCGGCAGGGCGGCGCGGTCCTCCGCGCCGATCAGCGCGAACGGCTCCACCGCCACCGTCACCTCGGCAGCGGACCGCCCCTCGACCGAAGCGGCCAGCGCGGCGATCGTGCGGTGCTCGAAGATTTCCCGTACGTCGATGTCGTACCCGGCGGCCCGCAACGCGCCGACGAGACGGACGGCCCGGATGGAGTCACCGCCGACCTCGAAGAAGCTGTCCTCGACGCCGACCTCGGCCACATCCAGGACCTGGCTCCACACCGCGGCAAGACGCTCTTCGGCGGGCGTACGGGGAGCGATGTTCCGGCCGCCGGTGTAGGCGGTCTGGTCGGGGGCGGGCAGGGCACGGTGGTCGAGCTTGCCGTTGGTGGTCAGCGGGATGGCGTCGATGGCCACAAAGGCCGCCGGGATCATGTAGTCCGGCAGGGCAAAACCCAAGTGGGCGCGCAGTTCACCCACTTCAGCCGAACCGACCGTCATGCCCACGAGATAGGCGACCAGGGATTTCTCTCCGGTGTGGCTTTCGCGGGCCACGACCACGGCGTCCTTGACCGCCGGGTGCTCGCGCAGCCGGTTCTCGATCTCACCGAGCTCGATCCGATACCCACGGATCTTGACCTGCTTGTCGATACGACCAAGCGACTCCAGACTCCCGTCCGGACGCCGCAACGCCAGGTCACCACTGCGATACAACCGCGAACCCGCCGGACCGAACGGGTCCGGCACAAACCGCTCAGCCGTCAGCTCCGGCCGCCCGAGGTACCCACGCGACACCGCCGGACCCGAGACATAGATCTCCCCCGGAACGCCGACCGGGACGAGGTTTCCGTGGGCGTCGAAGAGATGAATGACGGTGTCATCCAAGGGATACCCGACCGGGCTGAGCGCCGGATGGGCCATGTCCTCAGCGGTGATGCGGTGATACGTGGAGTGCACGGTCGTCTCGGTGATCCCATACATGTTCACCAACGCCGGACGCTCGATACCGACCCGGTCGGTCCAGGGCCGCAGCTCACTCAGATCCAGCCGCTCTCCGGCGAACACCACGGCACGCAAGGCGAGTTGACCGGTCCTCGGATCGCCCTCTCCCGCAAGCGCCGTCAGCGACCGAAACGCCGTCGGCGTCTGACACAAGACCGTCGCCCGCTCCTGGACCAGCAGATCCAAGAACTCCTCCGGCGACCGCGTCACCTGCGCAGGCACCACCACCAGCGTGCCCCCGTGCAGGAGCGCACCCCACATCTCCCACACCGACACATCAAACGCATACGAGTGGAACAGCGACCACACATCATCCGCACCGAACCCAAAGTGCCGCTCACTGCTGCTGAACAACCGCAGCACATTGGCGTGACTGAGCCCAACACCCTTCGGCTTGCCCGTCGAACCAGACGTATAGATCACGTAGATCAGATCGTCCGGCACACCCACGGTCACCGGGGCCACAGACAGACACGCGTCGATCACAGCCCGGTCATCGACATCATCGATGACCACCAGACGCCCGGTGAAGGAAGACAACCGGTCGACCAGGCTGCGCTGCGTCACCAGGATCGGCGCGGCCGCATCCTCCAAAATCGTCGCCAACCGCTCATCCGGATTCGCCGGATCCAACGGCAGATACGCCGCACCCGACTTCAACACACCCAACAGAGACGGGATCAGATCGATCCCCCGCTCCAACGAAAGCCCGACCAACGTGCCGGGCTTCGCACCCAGGTCCCGCAGGTGATGCGCGAGCCGGTTCGCCCGTTCGTCCACTTCCGCGTAGGTCAGGCGAACGTCCCCGCACACCACGGCCGTACGCTCCGGTGTGCGGGCGGCCTGCTCGGCGAAGACCTCGTGCACCCGCCGGTCAACCGGCACCTCCACCGCAGCGCCGGCACCCCACTCACCCAGCAGCCGCTCCTCCTCACCCACCGGCAGATACACCGCACCCGCATCACCCAGCGGATCAGCGGCCATCGCCTCAAGAACCCGCCGATACATCGAGGCGAGACGCCGTACGTTCTCGCGGCTGACGACGTCCGTGGTCGTACCGAGGTTGAAGTGGCCACCGGACGCGATCGCGCTCAGGGCGAACTCGTTGACCCCGTCGCCGAGGTTGGCCTCGACGTCGACCGCCGAGCTGTCGACCTGGTGGAAGTCCTGGTAGTCGAAAAGGATGGTGAGCAGACGGTCGGCGGCGCCCGAGTCACGCTGGATGACGGGGAGGGGGTAGCGGCGGTGGGCCCAGATGCCCGCCTCCTGGGCGAATACCCGCTCGATGAAGGCCAGCCAGGTGCCCGAAGTCGGCCGATCCGCCGGGAATGGCAGCGTGTTGAGGTGCATGCCCAACACCCGCTCGGCATCCGGAGCCTCAAGACGACCGTGATACACGACACCCGTGTGGAAGGCGTCCTCCCCCGTCACCATCGACAGCACCTTCAGATGCGCCGCAAGGAGCACACTCTTCAGGGAGGCACCAGCCCGCTCCGCCAGGCCCCGCAGGCCCGGCTCCAGGTCCGCGAAGGGCACGCGCGTCCCGTGCCGGTCGGACGAACTGCCAGACTCGTCAGCCCAGTTCGCTGGCAGGGACGTCGGTGTGGCATGGGCGACGACGTCGGACCAGAACGCGCGGGTCTCAGGGGACGCCAGAGCGGTGAGCTCGGCGGCGATGAAGTCGGCGTAGCGCACGGCGAGCGGGGCGGGTTCCTCGGCGCCGTCGCCGTTCTGGATGCGGCGGTAGGTGTCGAGCACCTCGGCCAGCAGGGAGTTCACGGTCCAGCCGTCGGTGACGGCGTGGCAGTGGCTGAGCGTCATCCGCCAGGCGGTGTCGGACTCCACCTGCACGGCGAACCGCAGCAGGGGGGCAGCGGTCAGGTCGAACGGCTCGGATCGTTCGCGGGCCACGAACTCCCGGCCGAGCCGCTCCTGTTCCGCCGGGTCCATGCCCCGCCAGTCGTGGGCGGCCACCGGTACGTCGGCGGTGGCGTGCACCAGTTGCAGAGGCTGGGAGTAGCCGGTCATGGCGATGGAGGTGCGCAGGATGTCGTGCCTCTGGACGACCGAGCACACGGCCTCGCGCAGGGTGTCCGCCGCGAACGGACGCTCGTCGGGGATCCGGAACGAGTTGATGTTGTAGTACAGGCCGCTGTCCGGGCGGGCCAGCATCTCGACGAGCATGCCGGTCTGGATCTGCGACAGCGGATACGCGTCCACCACGTCCGCCGGAAGCGCGGCACGGTCCTCGTCGTCGATGAGCGCGAAGGGTGCGACGGCCTCCGTCAGCGAGGCGCCCGTGTTCTGCCCCGCCATCACGCGGGCGAGTCCGGCGACGGTCCGGTGTTCGAACACGTCCTGTACGCCGATGTCGTACCCGTCGGCGCGCAGCGCGCCGACGAGGCGGATGGCCCGGATGGAGTCGCCGCCGAGGTCGAAGAAGCTGTCCTCGACGCCGACGCGGTCAAGGCCGAGTATCTTGCGCCAGACCGCGGCGAGCCGCTCCTCGTCCGGGGTCCGTGGAGCGATGTGCCGACCGCTGGAGAAGGCGTCCTGGTCGGCGGCGGGCAGGGCGCGGTGGTCGACCTTGCCGCTGTTGGTCAGCGGTATCGCGTCGAGGGTCACGTAGGCCGCCGGGACCATGTACTCCGGCAGCGCCTCACCCAAGTGCTCCCGCAGCAAGGCCGCTTCCACCGTGCCGACGACGTATGCCACCAGGCTCTTGTCCCCGGCTTCATCCGCACGCGCCACCACCACGGCATCCCTCACAGCGGGGTGCTCGCGCAGCCGTGACTCGATCTCGCCGAGCTCGATGCGATAGCCGCGCACCTTGACCTGACTGTCGATACGCCCCAGGCACTCAAAGGTGCCGTCGGACAAGCGGCGGGCCAGGTCACCCGTGCGATACAACCGCGAACCAGCCGGCCCATACGGGTTCGGGACGAACTTCTCCGCCGTGAGCCCCGAACGGCCGTGATAGCCGTGCGCCAGACCGTCACCGGCGATGCACAGCTCCCCCGTGATCCCGTCCGGAACCGGCCTGCCCTGCGAATCCAGCACGTACAGCTGGGTGTTGGCGAGCGGACCACCGATCGAGACGCCGTCCAGGACATCGGGAACATCCCAGAACGACGACCAGATCGTCGTCTCCGTCGGCCCGTACACATTCACCAGCCGCTGCACCCGCGTGATCAGCTCGCGGGCGAGACCGGCCGTGATCGGCTCTCCGCCGGTCAGGGCGGTCACGGCGTAGTTGTCGAATCCGGCCGCGAGCAGCAGCCGCCAGCCCGAAGGCGTCGCCTGTACGTGCGTGACCCGGTGCCGGTCCATCAGTGCGATCAGCGCGGTGGCGTCCTTGACCTCGCTGTCGTCGGCCAGAACGACACGCCCGCCGGTGATGAGGGGCAGGTGCAGCTCAAGACCCGAGATGTCGAACGAGATCGACGTCGACGCCAGCCACGCTCCGCGACGCCCGGTGCCGATGTCGTCCCGCACGGAGGCCAGGAGGTTGTGCAGGGCGCGGTGGCTGATCACGACACCCTTGGGCCTCCCGGTCGAGCCGGACGTGTACAGGACGTAGGCCGCCTGCTCCGGGTCCACAGCGACCGCGTCGAAGGCACCCGGAAGACCGTCGATCTCCGCACGGTGCGCGGCAAGGTAGTCATCCGTGACCACCAGCACAGCCCCGGCATCCTCGGCCATGTATGCGGCACGCTCAGCCGGCAACGCAGGGTCAATCGGCAGATACGCCGCACCCAACTTCCACACCGCCAACATGCTCACCAACACATCCGGCGACCGATGCAGAGCAAGCCCCACCACACCGCCGGGTACGACGCCCGCACCCCGCAAATGCCCGGCCAGACGGCTCGACCGCTCCTCCAACTCCCGGTAGCTGACACGCTGTTCGCCGCAGGCCACCGCAACGGCATCGGGAGTCGCCGACGCCTGGCCGACGAACGTCTCAAGGGTCAGCACGGTGCTGGTGGCTTCGGTGCGCCGGGACACAGAGGGTTGCTCCACTTCGGGTAGGTAGGCGGCGGTGGCGTCGCCATCGGGATCGGAGGCCATGGCCTCCAGGACGAGCCGGTACATCGAGGCCAGCCGTTCGGCGCCCGCGCGGCCGAGGGCACCGGTGTGCGTCTTGACGACGAGCGCGCCTCCCGTGGCCACGACACTGAGCGCGAACTCGTTGAAGCCCGCGCCGAGTCCGGAGGCGACGTCGATCGAGTCGGTGTCGACCTGGTGGAAGTTCTGGAAGTCGAACATCACCGGGATCAGCCGTCGGCTGTCGCCGGTGTCCCGCTGGATGGCGGGCAGGGGGTAGCGGCGGTGGGCCCAGATGTCCGTCTCCTGGGCGTGGACCCGCTCCACCAGCTTCAGCCAGCTGCCGGAAGGCCGAGTCGACGGGAACGGCAGGGTGTTGAGGTGCATGCCCAACACCCGCTCCGCGCCCGAAGCCTCCAGACGGCCGTGGTACACGACACCCGTGTGGAATGCCTCCTCCGGCGTCAGCGCCGAAAGGACCTTCAGATGCGCCGCAAGGAGCACACTCTTCAGCGAGGTCCGCGCCCGCGTGGCCAGCCCACGCAGGCCCTGCTCCAGGTCCTGGAAGTCGACCCGCAGCCGCAGGGGCTCGCTCGTCCCACCCGTAACCGTGCGCCATGCCTCCGGCAACGACAAGGGAGTGTGGCGTTCGACCAGGTCCTGCCAGAAGGCGCGGTCCTCATCGCCGTCCAGCGAGGCGAGTTCGGCGGCGACGAAGTCCGCGTACCGGACCGCCGGGGCCTCGTGCACCGGGGCCTCACCGCTGTCCCGCAACTGCCGGTAGCAGTCAAGGAGCTCCATCACGAGGCTGTGGTAGCTCCAGCCGTCCGCGATGGCGTGGACGTACGTGAACGTGATCCGCCAGGCGTCGTCCGACTCGACGTGCACGGCCATACGGATCAGCGGTGCGGCCGGCAGTTCGAACGCGGCGGCCTCCTCGGCGGCGACGAACGCCTCCAGCTCCCGCTGCCGCTGCTCGGGGCTCTGACCTCGCACATCCACCACGGCCAGCTCGATCTGCGCACCGGAGTGCACCAACTGGAGCGGCTGCGCGTAGCGCACGAAGTCGATCGACGTACGCAGCATCTCGTGCCGCTGGGTGATGTGGTCGACGGCGGCGCGGAACGCCTCCGCGGAGAACGGCTGATCGTCCGGGATCCGGAAGGAGTTGATGTTCTGGTACGCCGACCTGCCCTGCTCCTGCGCCGCCAGCATCTCGACGAGCATGCCGGTCTGGATCTGCGACAGCGGATACGCGTCCACCACGTCCGCCGGGAGCGCGGCACGGTCCTCATCACCGATGAGCGCGAAGGGGGGCACCGTGCCGACCGGCGAGACAGACCTGTCCCCTGTCACATGGGTGGCCAACGCGGCGATGGTGCGGTGCTCGAAGACCGCGCGGACGTCGACGTCGTAACCGGCGGCGCGTAGGGCGCCGACCAGACGGACGGCCCGGATGGAGTCACCGCCGAGGTCGAAGAAGCTGTCCTCCACCCCCACCTCGTCCTCTTCCAGGACGTTCGCCCAGATCGCGGCGAGCCGCTCCTCCGAGGGTGTGCGCGGGGCAGTTCCACGGGTTCCGGTGTATGCGTCCTGGTCGGGGGCGGGCAGGGCGCGGTGGTCGACCTTGCCGCTGTTGGTCAGCGGTATCGCGTCGAGCGTCACGTACGCCGCCGGGACCATGTACTCCGGAAGCGCCTCACCCAGGTCCTCCCGCAACGGGGCCGCTTCCACCGTGCCGACGACGTACGCCACCAGGCTCTTGTCCCCGGCCTCATCCGCACGCGCCACCACCACGGCATCCCTCACAGCCGGGTGCTCACGCAACCGCGACTCGATCTCACCGAGCTCGATGCGATAGCCCCGCACCTTGACCTGACTGTCGATACGCCCCAGACACTCAAAGCTGCCATCGGACAAGCGACGGGCCAGGTCACCCGTGCGATACAACCGCGAACCAGCCGGCCCATACGGGTTGGGCAGGAACTTCTCAGCCGTCAGCCCAGGCCGCGCGTGATAGCCGTGCGCCAGACCATCACCGGCGATGCACAGCTCACCCGTGACGCCGACCGGAACCGGCCTGCCCTGCGCGTCGAGCACGTACAGCTGGGTGTTGGCGAGCGGGCCGCCGATAGAGACGTGCGTGACGGATTCCGGCACGTCCCAGGAGGACGACCAGATCGTCGTCTCGGTCGGGCCATACACGTTCACCAACCGTCCTACGTGTGCCCTGAGTTGTTGCGCGAGCTCGACGCTGACAGGTTCGCCGCCGGTCAACGCCACCACCGACCGGTCATCGAACCCGGCCGCCAGCAGCAGGCGCCAGCCCGAGGGGGTCGCCTGCACATGGGTCACACCATGTACGTCCGTGAGCGCCCGCAGCGCGGTGGCGTCCTTGGCCTCGGTGTCACCGGCCAGAACGACCCGCCCACCCGTGATCAGCGGCAGATGCAGCTCAAGCCCCGAGATGTCGAACGAGATCGACGTCGACGCCAACCAGACACCCGTGTGATCGGCACCCAGCCGCTCCCGCAGCGAGGCCAGCAAGTTGTGCAGCGCGCGGTGACTGATCACCACACCCTTCGGCCGCCCGGTCGATCCGGACGTGTACAGGACGTAAGCCACCTGCTCCGGATCCACGGCAACGGAATCAAACACCGAGGGCAAAGCCTCGATCTCCGCACGATGCGCGGCAAGGTAGTCATCCGTGACCACCAGCACAGCCCCGGCATCCTCCGCCATATACGCCGCACGCTCAGCCGGCAGCGCAGGGTCAATCGGCAGATAAGCCGCACCCAGCTTCCATACCGCCAGCATGCTCACCAGCACATCCGGCGTCCGCTCCAGCGACAGACCCACCACACCGCCATGCAGCACACCCACACTCCGCAGATGCCCGGCCAGACGACTCGACCGCTCCTCCAACTCCCGGTAGCTGACCCGCTGTTCACCGCAGACGACGGCAACCTCACCGGCATGATCCGCCACCTGCCCCGCGAACAACTCCAGCGCACCCGCACAACCGCCCCACTCGGTGACGTCCGAGACCGCCTCGAACTCCCCCTCGGGCAGACACGCGACCCCGGCATCCCCCTCCGGATCCGCCGCCATCGCCTCAAGCACCGACCGGTACATCGACCCCAGACGCCGCAGGTTCTCCCCGCTGATCACATCCGTCGTGGAGCCCAGCTGTACGGCCCCGTCGGCGGCCACCACGTTCAGCGGGAACTCGTTGCCGCCGACGTCCCAGGACGCACCGCTGCCGTACATTTCGGTACCGGCCGGGCGGAAGTCCTGGTGCTCGAAGAGCACGGAGACGAGTCGGTCGCCGATGCCGCAGTCACGCTGGATCTCGGGCAGGGGGTAGCGGCGGTGTGCCCAGATGTCCGTCTCCTGGGCGTGGATCCGCTCCACCAGCTCCCGCCAGGTGCCGGAGTAAGGCCGAGTCGCCGGGAACGGCAGGCTGTTGAGGTGCATGCCCAGCACCCGGTCCGAACCCGGGGCCTCCAGACGGCCGTGGAAGACCACACCCGCGTGGAAGGACTCGTCCGGCGTCAGCGCCGACAGGACCTTCAGATGCGCCGCAAGGAGCACGCTCTTCAGCGAAGTCCCGGCCGTTCGCGCCAGCTCCCGCAGCGGGCCTTCCAGGTCCGTGAACGGGACCTGGAGGCCGACCCGCTGCGCGCCGCTGCCCGCCGGATCGCCCCACACCTCCGGCAGCCGCAGCGGCGCATGCGCTTCCGTCACCGCCCGCCAGAAGGCCCGATCGTCCTCGCTCGCCATCGACTCCAGTTCGGCCGCGACGAAGTCCGCGTACCGCACGGAGGGCGCCTCGTACTCCGGTGCCTCACCGCCGTCCCGCAGGCTGCCGTAGCAGTCGAGGAGCTCCACGAGGAGCGTGTTGAGGGTCCAGCCCTCCGTCACCGCGTGGCAGTGGCTGAGGGTCAGGCACCAGCCGGTGTCGGACTCGATGTGTACGCCGAGCCGCAGCAGCGGGGCGGTGGTCAGGTCGAAGTGGCGGTCGCGTTCGCCTCGTACGTACGTCGCGACGACCTGTTCCCGCTCCGGGGCGCCGGCGCTCCGTACGTCGTGGATCTCGACGCCGATGCGCGCCTCGGCATGGACGAGTTGCAGGGGCTGGGAGTGGCCGGACAGGTGCATCGACGTGCGCAGGACGTCATGGCGGGCGACGACCGTGTCCACGGCGGCCCGGAAGGCTTCCGGCGAGAACGGCTGTTCGTCGGGGACGCGGAAGGAGTTGACGTTGTGGTAGACGTCCTTCGTGTCGGGGCCCGCGGCCAGCATCTCGACGAGCATGCCGGTCTGGATCTGCGACAGCGGGTAGGCGTCCACCACGTCCGCCGGGAGCAGGGCACGGTCCGCCGCGTCGATCAGCGCGAACGGCGCCACCCGTGACACGAGTGACACCGGTGAGCCGGAGCCCTCCGTCTCCTGGCCGCCCAGGAGCAGGGCGAGGTCGGCGACCGTTCGGTGTTCGAAGACGTCGCGGACGGTGACGTCGTGGCCGGCCTCACGCAGGGCGCCCACGAGGCGTACGGCCGCGATGGAGTCGCCGCCGAGTTCGAAGAAGCTGTCGTCGACACCGAGTTCGTCCAGGCCGAGGACGTCGGCCCAGACGCGGGCGAGGTGTTCCTCGGCGGGTGTGCGCGGTGCCGTGCCACGGCTTTCGGTGTGGGAGACCTGGTCGAGGGCGGCGAGCGCGCGGTGGTCGACCTTGCCGTTGCGGGTCAGGGGGACGGCGTCGATGGGGACGTAGACCGTGGGGGCCATGTAGTCGGGCAGGGCCGCCGACAGGTGGGTGCGCAGGGAGTGCTGGTCGGGGTCGGTGCCGTCGGCCGTGACGACGTAGGCGACCAGGCGTTCCACGCCGTGTGTCGTGCGCCGTACGGCGGCGATGGCCTCCGCGACGGTGGGGTGCTGCCGTAGGCGGGCCTCGATCTCGCCCAGCTCGATGCGGTAGCCGCGCAGCTTGACCTGGTTGTCGATGCGGCCCAGGAAGTCGAGGGAGCCGTCGGGCAGGCGGCGGCCCAGGTCGCCGGTGCGGTAGAGGCGGGAGCCCGCCGGGCCGAACGGGTCGGGGAGGAACTTCTCGGCGGTCAGGTCGGGGCGGCCGAGGTAGCCGCGGGCCAGTCCGTCGCCGGCGATGTAGACCTCGCCGGCGGCGCCGGTGGGGGCGGGCCTGAGGTCGTCGGTGAGGACGTACATCGCGGAGTTGGGGATGGGGTCGCCGAGCGGGATCAGTTCGCCGTCGGGGAGTGTGTCGATCGGCTGGCCGGAGTTGCCGATGGTGATCTCCGTCGGGCCGTACTCGGTGGCGAGCCGGGTGCCCTGCGGTCCGGCGAGGGCGCGCCAGCGGGCGACCAGGTCGGTGGTGAAGCTGTCGCCTGCGGCGATGACGATGCCTGCGAGGTCCCTGGCCTGGGCGGGGGTGAGCTGGTGGGTGAGCAGCTCCAGGTGGCCGGGGGTGAGCTTGATGAAGCTGAAAGGGGCGTGGGCGGCGAGCGTGCTGCCGAGGGCGGCCGTGTCGAGGTCGGTGGGCAGCAGGGTGACCGGCTGGCCGGTGATGAGGGGCGTGAAGAGGTCGGGGATGCCGAGGTCGAAGGCGATGGAGGAGAACAGCGGGGCGCCGCCGGTGCCCTGGGCCGCGTAGGAACCCACGGTCCAGGAGAGGTAGTTGGCCAGGCCGCGGTGGTGGATCATCACGCCCTTGGGGCGGCCGGTGGAGCCCGAGGTGTAGATGACGTAGGCCAGTTGGCGCGGGTCGGTGGAGGTGGCGGGAGGCGTGGTGGGCTGCTCGTCGATGAGCCAGGCGTCCTGGTCCAGGACGGTGAGGGTGCCGTGGTGGACGGCGGACAGGGTGGGAAGGTGGGCGCCGGTGGTGAGGACGAGTTCGGCGCGGGTGTCGGTGAGCATGTAGCCGAGGCGTTCACTGGGGACGCTCGGGTCGAGGGGGAGGTAGGCGGCTGATGCCTTCCAGATGCCGAGGAGGGCGGGCACCAGGTGGGTGTCGCGGTCCAGGCAGACGCCGACGAGGGTGTCGGGTCCGACGCCGTGCTCCAGGAGGTAGTGAGCCACCTGGTTGGCCCGCTCCTCGACTTGACGGTAGGTCAGCTCGGTGTCGCCCGCCCTGACGGCCACCGCGTCGGGGGTGGCCGCGGCCTGCCGGGTGAACAGGTCCACGGTGCTCGCGTCGCCACGGTCGATGCTCTCGCCCGCCGCCCATGCGTCCAGGGCCGCGCGTTCGCCGTCGGACAGCATCTCGACGGCGGAGATCCGGGCGTCGGGTGCCGCGGTGAGGCCGTCCAGGAGGCGGAGGTAGTGGCCTGCCATGCGGTCGGCGGTGGAGCGGTCGAACAGGGCGGTGGCGAAGAGCAGATGGGCGTCGAGCGGGCCGTCCGCGGCGTCGGCGACGTCGAGGGTGAGGTCGGTCTTGGCGGTGCGGTGGCCCGTCTCGGGCGTCACCGCCAGGCCGGGCAGCGCGAGGGCGGGGGCCTGTCGTTCGCGCAGAATGAAGTCCGCCTGGTAGAGCGGGGTGCGGGACAGGTCGCGCTCCGGCTGGAGTTCGTCCACGAGGGTGGCGAACGGCACGGCCTGGTGGTCGAAGGCGTCGAGGACCGTGGTGCGTCCCGCGGCGAGGAGCTCGGCGAAGGTGGGGTCACCGTCCCAACGCGCGCGGGCCACTAGGACGTTGATGCCGTAGCCGATGAGCTGCTGCAGCTCGGGGCGGCTCCGGCCGGAGACGGTCACGCCGACCGGGATGTCGGTGGCGCCGGTGTGGCGGGCCAGCATGAGCTGGTAGGCGGTGAGCAGGACGGTGAAGCGCGTGACGCCGTGGGTGCGGGCCACCTCGCTGACGCGTCGGGCGAGGTCGGCGGGGACGCTGAAGGCGACGGCGTCGCCGTGCGGGTCCCGGCGTGCGGGGCGCGGCCGGTCGGTGGGCAGTTCGAGGACCGGCAGGTCGGCCAACTGCTCGCGCCAGTACGCGAGGTGGCCTTCCAGGGAGGCTCCGGTGAGCTCGCCGCGCTGCCAGGCCGCGTAGTCCGCGTACTGCACGGGCAGCGGGTCGGCGGTGGGGGGCGTGCCGGTGCTGTACGCGGTGTAGAAGGCGCCGAGTTCCTGGGCGAAGACGCCCATTGACCAGGCGTCGCAGGCGATGTGGTGGAAGGTGACGACGAGCAGGTGCTCGTCGTCACCGAGCCGGTAGAGGCGGGCCCGGACCGGCCACTCCCCTTCCAGGTCGAAAGGGCGGCCGGCGTCGGCCTCGGCGCGGGCGTGGGCCTCGGCGGCACTGACGTCCGTGAGGTCGGCGACGGGCAGCTCGACGGCGCCTGGTTCGTCGACGATCTGGACCGGCTCACGCCCGGCCAGCGTGTAGCGGGTGCGCAGGATCTCGTGCCGCTCGACGATCCGGGTCAGGGCGGCCCGCAGTGCCTCGGCGTCGAGGGCGCCGCGCAGCCGCATCGCGAGCGGTACGGCGTACTCGGTGCTCGTGGGGTCCATGCGGTGGAGGAACCACAGCTGCTGCTGTCCGAACGACAGCGGCAGCTCCCGATCCCGCGGGACGCGCGGGATCGGGGCCCGGCGTCCGCCCCGCCGGCCGGCCAGCCTGCTCCGCAGCAGCTCCTCCCGCAGTGCGGTCGCTTCCCGGTCGTTCGTGGACGGCGCGTCGCCGATGCTCATGGTCTTTCCGCTCCTCAACGGGTATGTCACTGGGCCCGGTTCGTCGGGCGGTGAGTCAACGGGCTCGCGCGGTCAGGCGAGTTCGGAATCGGTCAGCTGGTCGATCTCGGCCCTGATCCGCTCCTCGATCGCCTGGGCGAGTCCACCGACGGTGGACTGCTCGAAGACCGTCCGGATGGTCAGGTCCACGTCGAAGGCGTCCTGGAGGCGGGAGGTCATCCGGATGGCGAGGATGGAGTGTCCCCCCAGGGCGAAGAAGTCGTCGTGCACGCCGATCCGCTCCAGGCCGAGGATCTCGCCCCAGATCTCGGCGATGCGTTCCTCGGTCGGCGTGGACGGCGCCCGGTAGGCGCCCCTCGCCAGGTCGAGGGCGGGCAGGGCGCGGTGGTCGACCTTGCCGTTGGAGGTGAGCGGGATCGCCGGGACGACGGCGTAGGCGGTCGGCAGCATGTACTCGGGGAGCACGGCCGCGAGCCCTTCGCGGACGGCCGCCAGGTCGGGGTCGGCGGGGCCGTCCGGGACGAGGTAGGCGGCCAGGGACTTCTCGCCCGCTTCGTCGTCGCGCAGCACGACGACGGCGTCAAGGACACCGGGAAGGTCCGTCAACCGTGCGCGGACCTCGCCGAGTTCGATCCGGTAGCCGCGCAGCTTGACCTGGTCGTCGATGCGGCCGAGGAATTCGATGCTGCCGTCCCAGAGGCGGCGGGCGAGGTCGCCGGTGCGGTAGAGGCGGGATCCTGCCGGGCCGAACGGGTCGGGCACGAAGCGTTCCGCGGTCAGTGCCGGGCGGCCCAGATAGCCGCGGGCCACACCGTGCCCGCCGACGTGCAGCTCGCCCGCGACGCCGACGGGGAGGGGGTGCCCCGCGGGGTCGAGGACGTGGGCGGTCGTGTTCGGCAGGGGGCCGCCGAGCGGGACCGGGCCGTCGTGGGGCTCGGTGACCGGGTGGGCGGTGGAGCCGATCGACGCCTCGGTGGGGCCGTACTCGTTGATCAGCCGGTGGCCGCCGAGGGCGGTCAGCCAGTGGTTGGCGGTCCTGGCGGACAGCGCCTCCCCCGCGACGAGGACGGTCCCGGCGAGGCGGGCCGTCTGTCCGGCGTCGAGCTGGTGGGCGAGCAGGTCCAGATGGCCGGGGGTGAGCTTGACGAAGTCGAACGGTCCGGCGGCGTCAAGGGCCCCGCCAAGGTCCGCGAGGTCCAGATCGGCGGGCAGTACGTGCACGGGGCCGCCGGTCATCAGCGGCACGTACAGGTTCGTGGCGGGCAGGTCGAAGGCGATGGAGGAGAACAGGGGCGCTCCGCCGTCGTTTCCGGACGTCAACTCCCGTGCCGCCCAGCCGAGATGGTTGGCCAGGCCGCCGTGGGTGACCATCACGCCCTTGGGGGTGCCGGTCGAGCCGGAGGTGTAGATGACGTAGGCGAGGGCGTCCGGGTCGCCGCTCCGCGGCGGGGCGTCGGCGGGGCGTTCCGTGATCGCCGCGCGGTCCTGGTCCAGGAGGACACGGGCGCCGGTGAAGCCGTCGGTGGCGTGCGCGAGGGCGGAGTCGGTGAGCAGCAACGCCGCCCCGCTGTCGGTGAGGACGTGGCGCAGTCGCTCGGCGGGGTTGGTCGCGTCGAGCGGGACGTAGGCGGCGCCCGTCTTCCACACGGCGAGGAGGGCGGCGACCAGGTCGGGCCCGCGGTCGAGGCAGACGCCGACGATGGTCTCCGGTCCGGCGCCCCGCGCGGCGAGCTGGTGGGCGATGCGGTTGGCGTACGCGTCGAGTTCGCCGTACGTCAGCCGTGCGTCGGCGGCGAGGACGGCCGGGGCGTCGGGGTGGGCGGTGGCCATGGCCTCGATCCGGTCGAGGACCGTGCCGGCGGGGAACTCCTCGGCGGTCGCGTTCCACTCCCCGAGGAGCCGCGCGCGCTCGGCGGCGGGCAGGATGTCCGCCTCGGCGAGCGGGGTGGCGGGGGCGGTGGTCACGGAGTCCAGGAGGCGTACGAAGTGGTCCGCGAAGCGCTCGATGGTGGCGTGCTCGAACAGGGCGGTGGCGTATTCGAGGGCGCCGGTCCAGGTGCCGTCGGCCTCGCGCCGTACGTACAGGGTGAGGTCGGTCTTGGAGACCTGGCGGGCGCCGCGCAGGTAGTCGAGGTCGGTGCGGTCGGGCATGCCGCCGGTGAGCTGCTCGTCGTGCATGTTGAAGGCGACCTGGTAGAGCGGGGTGCGGGACAGGTCGCGTTCGGGGCGCAGTTCCTCGACGAGGTGCTCGAAGGGCACTTCCTGGTGGGCGAAGGCGTCCAGGCAGGCGCCGCGTACCCGGCCGAGGGCGTCCTGGAAGGACTGTCCGGCCTCCAAGGGGCAGCGCAGCACGAGTGAGTTGAGGAAGAAGCCGACCATGGGGCGCAGTTCGGGCCGGGTGCGGCCGGCGACGGGGGCGCCGACGACGACGTCCCACTGCCCGGTGTGCCGGGCGAGCAGGGTGGCGAAGGCCGTGAGGAGCGTCATGAACGGCGTGGCCTCGTTGCGGCGGCCGAGCGCGGTCGCGGCGTCGACGAGGGGCTGCGGGATGCTGAAGGTGACGACGGAGCCGTGCGGGTCGCGCTCCGGGGGGCGCGGGTGGTCGGTGGGCAGTTCGAGCGGGGCCATGCCGTCGAGCGTGCGGCGCCAGAAGTCCAGGTCGTCGGCGAGCCGCTCGGTGGTGCGCCATTGCTGCTGCCAGGCCGCGAAGTCCGCGTACTGTACGGGCAGTTCGGGCAGCGTGGGCCGCTCACCGGCGTGCAGGGCGCGGCACAGGGTGCGGAACTCGTCCTCCAGGACGGCCGAGGTCCAGCCGTCGCAGGCGATGTGGTGGATGGTGACGAGGAGCAGCTGGTCCTCGCCGGGGGCCCGGCCGAGCAGTGCCCGCCAGACCTGACCGCCCTCCAGGTCGAAGCCCGCCTCGAACTGCTCGGTGTAGACGGGGAGGAGCTCGTCGCGCTCGCCGTCCACGACCTGCAGCTCGACCGGCGTGTACGGCTCGACGATCTGTACGGGTTCGCCGCCGCGGGAGGCGTACCGGGTGCGCAGCGCCTCGTGCCGCTCGCCGAGGATGTCAAGGGCGCGGCGGACGGTGTCGGCGGAGATGTCCGGGGAGAGCCGGATGAAGAGGGGTGCCGTCCACTCCGGGCTCTTGGGGTGCATCGTGTCCATGAACCACAGCCGGCGCTGGCCGAAGGACAGCGGGAGCTCCCCGTCGCGCGGGACGGGGGTGACGGCGGGTTCGACGGCGGCCGCGGAGTCGACGAGCGCGGCCTGCTCGCGGACCGTGACCGCGGCGAAGAGGTCGGCGAGCACCACTTGGCGGCCGGTGGTCCTGTGCAGCATTTCGGCGAGCTGGGTGAGGACGAGGGAGTGTCCGCCGAGCTGGAAGAAGTTGTCGTCGAGGCCGATGTCGGTGATGCCGAGCAGCTCCGACCACGTCTGGCAGACGGCGCGTTCGGCGGCGGTGACCGGGGCCGCGTGGGCCGGCCGCCCGGGAAGTTCGGCGGCCAAGGCCGCGGGTGCCTGTGCGCCGTCGGAGACCCGGCCGAGGAGCTCCACGGCGCCGTCCGCGCGCCAGCGGACCTCGTCGCCCGTCCGGTACATGCGCGAGCCCGGCGCCCCGAAGGGGGCGGGCCGCAGCCGCTCGGCTGTGGCGAGCGGGTCGCCGAGGATCCCCCGCGCCACCGCGGAGCCGGCGACATGCAGCTCGCCCGGAACGCCGGGGGGAACCGGGTCTCCGTACGCGTCGAGCACGAGCACGCGCACCTTGTCGACCGGCCGTCCGAGGGATACGGCGGCCGCGGCGTCGCCGGACCCGCCTTCCACCGGGCACGCGGTGACGGCGGGCGCACCGCCGTCGGGGCCGTACACCTGCCATGCCTGGGCGCCGGCCGCGGTGACGACAGCGGTGGGGGCGGGGCCGGCGGGGCTTCCTGCGGCGAGGACGAGGCGCAGATTGCCGCAGGCGGCCCAGTCACCCTCTGCCGCGGCGGCGTCCAGACCGGAGGCTGCGACCGGCATGACGGTGACGCCGTGGGCGGCGACCGTGTGGGCGAGAGGGCCCTTCGCCGTGGCCGTCACCACGGTCGCACCGGTGGTGAGGGCGGTGAACAGCGGCCAGTAGGAGGCGAGTCCGGAGGGCGTGCACAGCACACGGTCCGCGTCGGTCACACCGAAGCGGCGGGTGGTCCAGCGGACGTGGTGCGCGACGGTCGCGTGATCCACCAACAGGTACTGGCCCGCGTCGGGCAGTTGGACACCCCAGGCCAGGTCGTCGTCCGCGACGCCGGCCTCGGGCGGGGTGGCCGCCTGG
This sequence comes from Streptomyces huasconensis, assembly GCF_021028635.1. NCBI lineage: Bacteria > Bacillati > Actinomycetota > Actinomycetes > Kitasatosporales > Streptomycetaceae > Streptomyces > Streptomyces huasconensis. Next base: position 6,191,859 of record NZ_CP086119.1, on the reverse strand, counting down.
GAACGCAGGGTGTCGCGCTCGGCGTCGAGGTCGATCACCGGAGCCGGTCCGGCTCCGGCGCCCAGGGCGACCGCCGCGTCGCCTCGGGTCAGGACGGCCGCCGGTTCGGCGTACCGGCGCAGCGCCCGCAGCCCCTCCTCCGGCGCGTCGGCCGGCAGCGGCAGGACCGCCGCGCCCGCCCGCCAGACCGCGAGCAGTGCCGCGGGCAGGTCCGCGGAGAGCGGCAGATGCACGGCGACGAGCGATCCCCGGCCCACACCGGCCGCGCGCAGCAGGTGCGCCAGCCGATTGGCCTCCGCGTCGAGCTCCGCGTAACCGATCCCGCGCCCGCCGTCGCCGTCGACGAGGGCGGTCCGGTCAGGGGCCTGGGCTGCCAGGTCCGAGAAGAGAAGGTGGAGGGGCGACTGACGTGCCACAAGTGCTCCCCGTGGGGTCGTGTGCGGTGGGTGGGCGGAGTGAGGTGCGGTGCGGGCCGGACGAGAGGGCTGAGAAGCCCGGTGTCGGCGGGAGTGCGAGCGCCGGAGGAGAGCGGGGCGGGCGGAGGGAGAGCGGGGCGGGCGGGGGGTGAGCGGGGCGGGCGCCTCCGCTCAGCCCCGGGCCTCCGCTTCCGCGCGGGCCTCTGCGGTCAGCCCGCCGCCTCCGCCATCCGGCGACGCAGGCTGAGCGGGCGCATGTCGGTCCAGATCTCGCCGATGTGCGCGAGGCACTCCTCCTTGGTGCCGCGGGTGCCCTCGGCGTGCCAGCCAGCCGGAAGCTCCCGCTCGGCCCACCAGATGGAGTACTGCTCCTCGTCATTGAGGACAACGAGGTAGGTCTGCGCGTCGGTGTTCTGCTCGGCCATGTCGCTCCCTGATCGGTTGGGTTTCGAACGTGTCGTATCTGCTCGTATCGGCGTTCGAGATTCTGTGAACTGGCGCTATAGGCCTTCTATATCGGGCCGCCCCGGCATGTAGAGCCGGTATAGAAACGCTCCGCAAGCTGTCCGGCGAATCGCATTCCACACGCCTCGGCGGGGGCGCAGAAGGGAAGGCCGGGATGCCGGACCACCGGAACTGGAAACCACTGGAGATCACCCCGGCGAGCGTGGACGCGAAACCTGGCGCCGCAGGGCTCGCCGGGTATCTCGACGCTCTTCCCGACCTCGCCGAACGGCTCGCCGAGGAACGGGCGTTGGTGTTCCGGGGCTTCGGCGTCGACCCCGACGAACTCGACACCGTCATGGACCGCCTGCTGCCCGACCGGGCGGCCTACGTGCACGGGAATTCCCCCCGCACCAAGGTCGGACGGAACGTCTACACGTCGACGGAATATCCGCCGGAATTCGTCATCTCGATGCACAACGAGCTTTCGTACGCGCACTGTTGGCCGTCCCGGCTGCTGTTCTTCTGCCACACCGCCCCGGAAACCGGCGGCGCCACCCCCGTGGTGAACGGCGCGCTGTGGCTCGCGTCGCTGGACGACGAGGTGCGCGAGGCGTTCGCCGGCGGGGTGCGCTACACGCAGAACCTGCACGGGGGCCGCGGCCTCGGCAAGAGCTGGCAGGAGACCTTCGAGACCCAGGACCGCGACGCCGTCGAGGAGTTCCTCTCCACGACCGCCTCGAACTGGACGTGGCTCCCCGGCGACGCCCTGCGCGTCACCCAGGACCGCCCGTCCACGCTGCGTCACCCGGTGACCGGCGAGGAGGTCTGGTTCAACCAGTCCGACCAGTGGCACCCGGCGGCGCTCGGCGAGGACGCGGCCGCACTGGCCCGGGTGCTGCCCGCCGACGAACTGCCGCAGTCCGTCTGCTTCGCCGACGGCAGCCCGATCCCCGACGCGTATGTGCTGCAGGTGCGCGACCGCGGCCTGGCCGCCGCCGTCGACGTCGACTGGCACGCCGGTGATCTGCTGCTGATCGACAACGTGCTGGTCGGCCACGGCCGCCGCTCGTTCACCGGCAGCCGCCGGGTCCTTGTGGCCATGTCCAGCTGACAGCCCGCTCCCGTACGCACGTTCCCGTACGCACGTTTCCGCACGCTCCCGTACGCACGTACCCGCACGTTCCCGTGCGCCCGAACGGCCGCCGAGGCCCCGTCGGGCGACGCACCCCGCAAGCACAGGCCCGAAGGAGACGCATGTCCATCGCGACCCCCGATCCCGGGGCGGTCCGGTCCGACGCCGACGCCGACGTACCGCTCTCACTGACCCTGACCGACCCCGAGCGCCGTGAATTCCACGCCGTGGCGCGGGAGTTGGTCACCACCACGCCGGAGCTGATCGACGACGCCAAGTGGGTGGCCGCGGCCCGGGAACTCTCCGCCCACCTGCCGCCGAGGCTGCGCCAGGTCATCCGGGCCTACCGGCACGACCCCGGCGAGGACGGCACCCTTGTGCTGCGCAACCTGCCGGTGGACCCGGAGGTGCTGCCCACGACGCCGACGGTTCCGGAGTCGGTGGAGCGGGAGGCCACGGTCCCGGCCGCCGTCGCCGTACTGATCGCGGTGGAGCTCGGCGAGATCGCCGCCTACCGCGACGAGAAGTCGGGCGCCCTCGTGCAGAACGTGGTGCCGGTCCCGGGGCGCGAGTCGTCACAGAGCAACGCGGGCTCCATACCGCTGGAGTTGCACGTCGAGAACGCCTTCCACCCGCACCGCCCCGACTTCGTGGGCCTGTTGTGCCTGCGCGGGGACCCCGACAACGCGGCCGGCACCCTCGTCTCGTCGATTCGACGCACGCTGCGCCTGCTCAACCCCGCGACCCGCGAGGTGCTGCACCAGGAACGCTTCACCACCGTGCCGCCACCGTCCTTCCGGTCGGGGGACTCGGGCGTCGCCCACGCGGTGCTCACGGGAGACATCGAAGACCCCAACGTCAAGGTGGACTTCAATGCCACCTCCGCCGTCGACGCGGAGGCCGCGGCGGCCCTGGAGCGACTGCGGGACGCCTTCGTCGAAGCCTCGACGTCGGTCCCGCTGCGTTCCGGCGAGATGGTGTTCGTGGACAACCGCCTGGCCATCCACGGGCGTTCGGCCTTCACCCCGCGCTACGACGGCCAGGACCGCTGGCTGCACCGCACGTTCGTCCTCCTGGACAACCGCCGCACCCGCGGCAGCCGCCCCGGCAACGGCAGCGTGCTCGACTGACCCGCCCGCGACAGGTCGTACCGGTCGGTGACGACGCGGACCTCCACGACGCCACGCGGGACCGCCTCCGGCCAGTTCTGGCCGGAGGCGGTGCCGCGATCGCCCGGTTCCGGCGCGCCCTCGGGCAGGAACTCAGCGCTTGCCCCGCTCCGTCCACTCGTCCGCCGACCCTTCCGCCGTACGTTCCCGCAGATCGACCCGCCGGATCTTGCCGGAGATGGTCTTGGGGAGCTCCTGCGTGAACTCGATGCGCCGCAGGCGCTTGTACGGAGCCAGCACCGACCGGGTGTACTCAAAGATCGCCGCTGCTGTTTCCTCGCCCGGCGACCAGCCCTTCGCCAGCACGACGTACGCCTTCGGGACGGCGAGCCGCGGCGCGTCCGGCGCGGGCACGACCGCGGCCTCCGCCACCGCCTCGTGCTCCAGCAGCGCACTCTCCAGCTCGAAGGGGGAGACCTTGTAGTCGGACGACTTGAAGACGTCATCACTGCGGCCGACATAGGTGAGTACCCGTCGGCGTCGAGTGATCCAATGTCGCCCGTGCGGTAGTAGCCGCCCGCCATCGCCTCAGCGGTGCGCTCCGCATCCCCGTGGCAGCCGGTCATCAGGCCGACCGGCCGCGCCGACAGGTCCAGGGAAATCTCGCCCTCCGCCGTTCCCGGTTCGCCGGTGACCGGGTCGAGGAGCGTGACCCGATAGCCGGGGCTCGGTCGGAGCGGTTCCGCGACCCAGCGCTTGGATGGACGGCACGGAGGGAGGGCCTCCTAGGCCCAGCATCGCGTCTCGCAGTTTGGCAACCAGGACTTCGCCCAGCAACGCCTCGTCCGCAGAGGCCGCAACTTCCTTCGCCGCACCGGATCTTCACCGCCCTCCCACCCCCGCCTACCCACCCTATGGGCGGGCAGGCGGGGGAAGGCGGCGGTTGCGTCGATCGCCTGACCGTGTCGAATCTCCGACCGAGGCGTGGGCGCGAGGAGTCCGAACATCTCGTGTGGCAGTTCGAGGGCGTCCGCGAACCTGCGTCTCACGTCCACGTCGTTCATGTGGGTGATGCCCCGCTCATAGCGGGACACCTGGGCGGCCGAATATCCGGTTCTCTCACCGGGCTGGGCGAGGGTCAGCCCGCGTGTCCGACGGGTTCGGCGTACTAACTCCCCGGGCCTTTCACCAGCACCAGGGGCCGCGTGCATTCCATCTGCCACGTCTGCACCCCGTCTCGTTGATAGCCGAGACCGCGCCGCTCCCACCATAGATGCGCCGGAGCGGACCCGACGGGCCCTTTGCATCCGACGCAAAGGGCCTTGCAGGAGGAGACAGCGCCCCTGCCCGGACTACCCGATCAGCGGTGTCCTCAAGGTACGGCGCCCAGCGGTCCGCTGAGCAGCCGAAACCGCCGTACCAGGAGGGATCCCGCCATGACCATGGCCGCCTCACCGGGCAGCACCTCGACGACGCCGTTCTCCGTGGAGTTGCCCGAGCCGTGGAGCCGCATCGACAGCATCGCCGTCTCCGGCAACACGATCGCCGTCGACCCGGCCCGCTACTTCTTTCGCTACGAGAACCCCAGCTGGGTGGTCGCCGACTGGGACCGCGTCCAGAAAAAACTCCTGGGCGCCCAGGAGACCACCGACCAGGCGGTCGAGCAGCGGGCCCTGGAGTTCGTCCGTGCCCACTGCCGCACCACCGGTGATCCGGCGAAGGTGCTGGAGATCGCCTACCAGGTTGCGGCGTACCTGTACCGCGACGCCCACCTTCACCTTCCCGGCCTGGACGCCACTGAGCGGCAGCTGACGGCCCTACGCGAAGCCACACCCTCATGGCGCTCAACCGCGTCGAGCTGAACGGGCACCTCGCCAACGTCGGCCCCTGCTGGTTCTTCCCCGTCGCGACCTCCGTGGTGTTCGGCTTCATCGAGGAGGAGGGTCAGGTCCTGGACGAGCTGCACCACGGGGGATGGTTCAACGAGGGCCGACGGCGCGAATCCGTCCTGGCGCACGCCGCGCTGGCCCTGTTCACGATGTGCGGCTCTGGCTCAACTTCTGTGGCGCGGCCACTCTGTGTCACGCCAATAGGGCGCGCTGCGAAGAAGTTGAAGCCCGCCCGCCCGAACATCTGGCGTTTGAGCATCTTGATCCGGTTGACATGTCCCTCGACTGCGCCCGAGCTCCAGGGCAGGGTGAGTCCCGCGGTGACGGCGTCGAGGTCGCGGTCGATGCCGACGGCGAGGGTGTGGAGGCTGGGGAGGTCGTCCTGCCGGACGGCGGCGAGCCAGTCCGAACCGGACGGTTCTTCTTCCGGGGCGGGTTCCGGCTCGGGTGCGGGGGCGGCCGGGACAAGAGCCCGCAGGCAGCGGCGGTGCTGGGCGAGGGCCCGCTCGGCGGCCTCGCCCAGGTTGTGCCAGAGATGCCACCGGTCCGCGACCTGGACGGCCTGCGGAGCGCCGGCGGAGGCGCCCTCGGCCAAGAACGGCGCCCGGTGCCGGCACACGACTTCGACGCCCGGCCGGTCGGCGAGCCAGGCAGCCGGGCTTGACGCCTCCCGATCCGGCAGCAGATCGACAGGGCGGCGGGTCTCGCTGTCGACGAGGACGGTGCCGTAGTGGCGGCCCCTGCGGGTGGCGTACTCGTCGACGCCGACCACCCGCGGCGCGGGGGCCTCAGGTTCGGGCAGAGCGTCCACCAGCCGGAGCACCGTGCTGCGGCTGACGGACACCCCGAAAACGCGGGCGATGCGAGCCCCGGCCCGGCCCGCAGGGCGAGGCGACAGCAGCCAGAGAGGAGCGCAACCGCTCGCTCCGCTGACCATGCCGACGTGTCAGGCCGGGTACCTGCTCGACGAAGGTACGGCGTGCGCAGCCTGAGTTCCCGCAGGTGAACCGGCGGACCCTCAACTGGAGAACAACGCTTCGGCCACCACTCGGCACATCAGCCGGAAATCGCAGGTAGGAGCCATGAACCCGGTTCGACCAGACCCCGTAGACCGGGCATACCGCGCCGTCCGCGATGCATTGCGCATCAACACGCACTATCTCAAAGTTCACGTCCACCGACAGCACCGCGACGTCCGCGATCGACGGGAACAGCAGCTCCTTCAACCCGAGCACAATCTCTTCCACGGCCCCGAACTGTCAGCCCAACCACCCTCCCCATGAATCATTCTCGGGCGACTTCACGTGCGACCCGAAGTGACCCAGATGTCACTCAGAGTGTCCGCGTCACAGAAGTTGAGCCAGAACCCGATGTGCGACAGCGGTTGTTCATCTCTTAGGGAGGCACCCGAGCTCCGCCGTATTCGGTGTCCACGAGAAACGGCAGTACCCCGTCCAAGGCATCCGACGACCTACTGAGTGGCGTGGCGGACGGATGCGGAGTGAGATCTCGTACCCATGCCTCCAACCAGCCCGAGTGGCCCCACTTCGAAGCAGAGCTTGTGAAGCTTTGCGAGGGCCTTCAGTCAGAGGAGCATGTGCGGGCAGGCATGCGCTCCGAACTGTGTATGTCAGGAGTTGCGAGGGGATACCAGGCCGGATTCGTACGCGAGGCCCACGAGCTGGGCAGCTCTTCCAGCCCCGTGCCAGCGCCTGTGCCGGTGGGGAGTGGCTGGGTGACGTACCGGTTGATAGCTTGCGAGTGATCGACGGTGCCAGCAGGGCGTCGCCGCGCGCGGCGACACGTACGGCGTGCAGGAAGTCTTCCGGCACGATGTCCTTGACGAGGAACCCCGCGGCGCCGGCGCGCAGCGCGTCGAAGACGTACTCGTCCAGGCCGTAGTTGGTCAGGATGAGACATGCACCCCGGCCAGGGCCGGGTCCGCGGCAATGCGCCGGGTCGCCTCGATGCCGTCGACGACCGGCATCTGGATGTCTATGAGCGCGATTTCGGGCAGGTGCTCTCTGGCGCGTTCCAGGGCCTCCTGTCAGTTGGCGGCCTCGGCCACCACCTCGATGTCGTCTTCCAGGTCGAGGAGTGCGCGAAATCCGCTGCGGATGAGCGGCTGGTCGTCGACCAGCAGGACACGGATCACGACGCCGACGCCCGTTCCACGGGAAGCTCGGCCTGGACGGTGAAGCCGCCTTCGCCGCGCGGTGCTGCCCGCAGGTGGCCTCCGAGGGCAGTGACCCGTTCGCGCATCCCGAGCAGCCCGATGCCGGGCTCCGGCGCCATGTCCGGCCTGGCCCGGCCGTCATCATCGACCCGGAGGGCGAGAGCGTCCGGCCGGTAGTCGATGCGGACCGACGCCGTAGTGGCGGCGGCGTGCCGGGCGATGTTGGTCAGCGATTCCTGAACGATCCGGTAGGCGGTCCGGCCCACCGCGGCCAGCACGCCGTGCCGCTGTCCCTCGATCGTCAGCGTCGCCGCCAGACCACTTTTGCCTACCCGCTCCACCAACCCCGGGATCTGGTCGAGTCCGTACGGTGGGGCCGTATCGTCGTCGCGCAGCGCCTCCAGCGGCCCACGGGTAGAAGTCGATGCGTTCCCTGCTGACGGGGAAGCCGGCCTGGCCGATCTCCCTAACCGCCCGCTGGAAGACCGACTCGCCGAAGTCGTGCGACGACCACCCCGATCAAAAGCCACGGAAGCGGCAGAGCGGCATCGGGAAAGCGTCAGACATAAAGCCCGCGTCTCACACACCCACGCCTATCGCGTCGAGCACCTCGTAGAACAGTCAGGCGCTTGGCACTGGGCCAAGCGCCTGACCGAATACGCCACAGCGGTACGCGGCTACGCCACATCCTTGCCACCCGGGCAGGACGGGCCGAGATCGACGCGTGGCTCGCGTGCCGCCGTGGCAGCGAAGCTGCCCATACCACCGCAGCCCAGAGAAGCCGGTCTTGAACCATTCCTGGGCAACCGAAGCACCTATGAATCTCGCCTCCACTGGGCCCGAAATCCGGACTTAACCGGCAGAGCTTAACCAAGAGAAGGCCAAGAAGGCGCCACTGCGGACTCCCTCTGGCACACCACGACCTGCGGAAACACCCCCCTGATAACCCATCAGGAAGTGCACCAAACGTGCGTCATACGTGCGTCACGCGCGTCCCGCGTGCGTCAAGATATCGCCCGTAACGCACACAACGCCCATAATGCACACCAGACAACACCGCAGGTCAGCGGCCCTTCTCAGCGGGCTCAAGGATCGCGACACACTCGACATGGTGGGTCATCGGAAACAGATCAAACGCCCGCAACGACCGCACCCGGTACCCGCCCTCCCGGAAATACCCCAGGTCCCGCGCCAGCGCCGCCGGGTCGCAGGCCACGTAGGCGATGCGGCGGGCGCCCAGGCCCGCCAGGTGGCGTACCGTCTGCTTGCCCGCGCCCGCGCGCGGGGGGTCCAGGACGATCAGGTCCGCCTCCGTGATGCCCGTGCGCGGGAGGACCGATTCGACCTTGCCCTGTTCGATGCGGACGCGGTCGAAGCCCGCCAGGTTGTGGCGCGCGTCCTCCACCGCCCGCTTGCCGGACTCGATGCCGAGCACCGCGCCCTGCTCGCCGACCCGGTCCGCGAGGGCGCCCGCGAAGAGGCCGACCCCGCAGTAGAGGTCCAGCGCCGTGTCGCCCTTGCGGGGCAGCAGGCCCTGCATGACGGCGAGCATCAGCGTCTCCGCGGCCTTCGGGTGGACCTGCCAGAAGCCGCCGCTGCCGACCCGGTACGTGCGGCCGTCGGCGCGCTCGCGGACGAAGGGGCGGCCGTGGACGCGGTGGACGCCGCCGTCCTTCTCCTCCACCCGCATCACCGACACCGGCTTGTCCAGCTCCACGATCGGCAGCCGCGCGCCCGGCTTCGGGGTGAGGATCACCTGGCGGTCCTGGGAGCCCGTCGCCGCGATCGCCTCGATCGACGCCATGCCGGACCAGTCGCGCTGTTCGATGCCGAGTTCGGAGACGCCGTCGGCCGCGATCATGCAGTGCTCGATCGGCTCGACCTCGTGCGAGCGGTGGCGGCGCAGGCCGGCGTTGCCGTCCGCGTCCACCGCGTACTGCACGCGCGTACGCCAGGAGGGGACCTCGCCCGGCGGCAGCTTGTCGCCCTCCGCCGGCATGACCGTGCCGTCCCAGCCGGCCTCCTCGGGGGTCAGGCCCGCGAGGCGCTTGAGCTGTTCGGCGATGACCTCGCCCTTGAGGCGGCGCTGGGCGCCCGGCTTCGCGTGCTGCCAGTCGCAGCCGCCGCAGCGGCCGGGGCCGGCGTAGGGGCAGGGTGCCTCGACGCGGTCCTTGGAGGGGTCGAGGATCGTCACGGCGTCCGCGCGCAGGAAACGCGCGCCCTCCTCGCCCTCGGTCACGCGTGCGATGACCTTTTCGCCAGGCAGCGTGTGCCGTACGAAGAGCACCTGGCCCTCGGCGGTCCGCGCGATGCAGTGGCCGCCGTGCGCGACGGGGCCGATCTCGACCTCGTACTCGCGGCCGACCAGGGAGTTCCCCGCCTGCGGATTCTTCGGTTCTGCCTGCATGGCGGGGGGACTCCACAACGTGAAAAGGGAACAGCCGGACAACAGCCCACCAGTCTACGTGGGTGTCGCCCGGCCGCTCGCCACAGAGAGGGACCCGAGAAGCTCAGAGCTTCTTGCTCGGCTCCTTCTCCCTGTCCTTCTCCTTCGTGCGCCGCGGCTTCTCCACCGGTCCCCGCCGCACCGCGCCCGGCGCGTTCCACTCCTGGCGCCTGCGGGCCCGCCGCTTCGCGGCCTCGGAGGAGTCCAGCTGGTAGGGGACGGACGTCACCATCACGCCCGGCGTGAAGAGCAGCCGGCCCTTGAGGCGCAGCGCGCTCTGGTTGTGCAGCAGGTGCTCGTACCAGTGGCCGACCACGTACTCGGGGATGATCACGCTGACCACGTCGCGCGGGCTCTCCCGGCGCAGGTTCTTCACGTACTCGATGATCGGCCGGGTGATCTCGCGGTAGGGCGAGTCGAGGACCTTCAGCGGCACGGTGATGCCGCGTCGCTCCCACTCGTCCTTGAGGGCCTTGGTCTCCGCCGGGTCGACGTTGATGCTGAGCGCCTCAAGGGTGTGCGAGCGCATCAGCTTCGCGTACGACAGGGCGCGCAGCGTCGGCCGGTGGATCTTGGAGACGAGGACGATCGAGTGGACGCGGGAGGGGCGCACGCTGTCGTCGGTGGGGGTGTCCGGGGCGGCGATCTCCTCGGCCACGCGGTCGTAGTGGCGGCGGATCGCCGTCATCGTCACGTAGAAGATCACCATGCCGAGCAGCGCGACCCAGGCGCCGTGCGTGAACTTGGTGACGAGTACGACGACCAGGACCAGGCCCGTGAAGAAGGCGCCGAAGGTGTTGATCGCGCGGGAGCGGATCATGCGGCGGCGCTTGTTCTGGTCCTTCTCGGCGGCCAGGTGGCGGTTCCAGTGCCGGACCATGCCGATCTGGCTGAGCGTGAAGGAGACGAAGACGCCGACGATGTAGAGCTGGATCAGGCGGGTGGAGTCCGCGCCGTAGATGAAGACCAGCAGGGCGGCGGCGCCCGCGAGGAGCACGATGCCGTTGGAGAACGCGAGGCGGTCGCCGCGGGTGTGCAGCTGGCGCGGCAGGTAGCGGTCCTGGGCGAGGATCGAGCCGAGCAGCGGGAAGCCGTTGTACGCGGTGTTGGCCGCGAGGAAGAGGACCAGCGCGGTGGCGGCGGCCAGGATCATGAACAGCAGGCTGCCGTGGCCGAAGACGGCCTCGGCGACCTGGGAGATCACCGGGTTCTGGACGTAGTCCGAGCCGACCGAGACGCCGTCGTGGAAGAGGTCCTTCGCCGGGTTCTCCGCCATCCGGACCTTGGTCACCATGGCGAGCGCGATGATGCCGCAGAACATGGTGACGGCCAGGCCGCCCATGAGGGCGAGCGTCGTCGCGGCGTTCTTGGACTTCGGCTTGCGGAAGGCCGGGACGCCGTTGCTGATCGCCTCGACGCCGGTGAGCGCGGCACAACCCGAGGAGAACGCCCTCAGCAGCAGGAAGACCAGCGCGAAGCCCGCGAGGCCCTGGTGCTCGGGCTTGATCTCGTAGTCGGCGGTGGGTGCCTTCATGGTGTCGTCCAGGACGATGCCCCGGAAGGCGCCCCACGCGATCATGATGAAGACGCCCGCCACGAAGACGTACGTCGGGATGGCGAAGAGCTTCCCGGACTCCTTCACGCCGCGCAGGTTCATCAGCGTGAGCAGGACGATGACGGCGACCGCGCAGAGCACCTTGTGCTCGACCACGAAGGGGACCGCCGAGCCGAGGTTCTCGATGCCCGAGGAGATCGACACGGCCACGGTCAGGACGTAGTCGACGAGCAGGGCGCTCGCGACGGTGAGGCCGGCCTTGGGGCCGAGGTTGGTGGTGGCGACCTCGTAGTCGCCACCACCGCTCGGGTACGCGTGCACGTTCTGTCTGTACGAGGCGACCACGGTGAACATCAGCACCACGACCGCCACCGCGATCCACGGGCTGAAGTGGTACGCCGACACACCCGCGATGGAGAGGACGAGGAGGACCTCTCCCGGCGCGTACGCGACGGAGGACAGCGGGTCGGACGCGAAGACGGGGAGTGCGATGCGCTTCGGCAGGAGCGTTTCTCCGAGCCGGTCACTGCGCAGTGCGCGCCCGATCAGGATGCGTTTGGGCACGTCGGTCAGTTTGGACACGCAGAGGATCGTAAGCGGTCGCAAGGACGGCCGCCCAACCCACCACCCCCAACTGCTCCGGTTATCCGCTGTGTGGGACGCTTCCCGGTTTAGAGTGCCGCTCAAAACTTCCCCCGGGGTACGCCCGCCCGGGCCCGATGGAAACGCCCCCGTCAGGCCCTTCGCGACGGGGAGCCGGCCGCTCCTGCGCGCGCCGGACCGCACCGGACGGCCACCAGGTGGCGCGGCCGAGGAGGAGCAGCGCAGCCGGGAGGATCATGACGCGAATCACGAACGCGTCGAGCAGGACGGCCGCCGCGAGGACGAAGCCCATCTGCTTCATCTCCAGGATGTGCAGCATCACGAAGCTCGCGAAGACGGTGACCATGACGAGCGCCGCGCTGGTGACCACCTTGGCGGAGGAGGCGATGCCGTCCAGGACCGCCTGCCGCGTGGGTACGCCGTTCAGGGCGGCCTCGCGTATCCGGCTGACGACGAAGACCTGGTAGTCCATCGAGAGCCCGAAGAGGATCACGAAGAGGAAGAGCGGCACGCGCGAGGAGATGCCGTCGAGCGAGACGAAGGAGAGCAGGTCCTCCGCCCACCGGCCCTGGAAGACGAGGACGAGCAGCCCGAGCGCGGAGGCGGCGGAGATCAGGTTGAGCCCTACGCCGAGGAGGCCGAGGACGACCGAGCGGAACGCGTGGACGGTCATGGCGAAGGTCATCAGGAGCAGGAAGCCGAGGACGAGCGGCAGCTTCCCGTTCTGGTGCTCCACGTAGTCCACGCCACGCGCCACCTCGCCGGTGACGGCCGTCTCCACGCCGGGGAGCGCGGAGAGCTTGCCGAGGGTGGCGGGGATGTGGCGGTGGCGCAGACGGTCGAGTGAGGCTTCGGCCTGCGTCGAGTAGGTGGCGTGGCGGGAGTTGAGCTCCAGTGTCGTGGTCCTCCGGTCCTCGGAGGAGCGGAGGAGCGGGGCTGTGGGGGTCTGCTTCTCGGAGGAGTGGGTGACTGGGGTGCGGGGGCCGCTGGTCCTCTGCTCCTCAGAGGAGTGGTGGGTGACTGGGGTGCTGGAGGCGCGGGTCCTCTGCTCCTCAGAGGAGCGGAGGACCTGCGTACCGGAGATGCTGCCCCTCTGCTCCTCAGAGGAGTGGGCGGCTGAGGTGCCGGAGCCGCGGGCTCTCTGCTCCTCAGAGGAGCGGAGGACCTGCGTACCGGAGATGCTGCTCCCCTGTTCCTCAGAGGACCGGAGGACCTGCGCACCGGAGCTGCCACTCCCCTGCCCCTCAGAGGACCGGAGAACCTGCGCACCGGAGCTGCCACTCCCGTGCCCCTCAGAGGACCGGAGAACCTGAGAACCAGAGCTACCGCTCCCCTGCTCCCCGGTCGAGCGGGCGGTGAAGAGGGGGTCCGCCTTCGCCTCGCGGTCCAGCTCCCGCAGGGCCTGCCGTACCTCGTCGGACTGCGAGGCCTTCGCCCGCACCACGACCAGGTGCCGCACGCGCAGCTCCGGGAAGGCCGCGAGCAGCCTGTCGTACCCCTTCATCGCCGGGATCTCGCGGGAGAAGCTGTCCCGCGCGGGGTTCTTGAGGTTCATCTCCAGCGCGGGCAGCGCGAGCCCCAGCATGACGAGGACCGACACGCCGAGGGTGAGCGCGGGGTGCTTGCGGGCGGGTGTGAGCAGGGCGTGCCAGACGCGGCTGGGCCCCTTCTCGCCGTACGCGCGGCCGGGTCTGTTCTCCCCGTACGCGCGTACGGACTTGCCCCGGGCGACGCGCTTCGCCGCGCGGCGCTCGGTGCGGTGGCCGAGCTTGACCAGCAGCGCGGGCAGCACCGTGACGGAGCTGACCACGGCGACGGCGACGACCAGGATGGTGCCGGTCGCGAGCGAGTCGAAGATGACGTCACGGGCCAGGAAGAGCGCGGTGGTGGAGACGATCACGGCGAGCCCGGAGACCACGATGGCCCGGCCGGCCGTCGCGGCGGCGGCTTCGACGAGCGCCTCGGAGGTGAGGCGGCCGCCCGCCCTGGCCCGTTCCTCGCGCTCGCGCTTGAGGTAGAAGAGCGTGTAGTCGACGCCGACGGCCATGCCGATGAGCAGGATCATGCTCATCCCGACACCCGTGTCGGGCAGCAGGTGCGAGGCGACCATCGCCAGGCCCATGGTGGCCATGATCGACGTGATGGCGAGCAGCACCGGTACGCCGACCATGACGACGGAGCCGAAGACCACCGCCAGCGTGATCAGCGTGATGGGCAGTGTGATCGCCTCGGAGAACGCGAGGTCCTCGCCGCGCTGGTCGCTGACGCCCTTGCTCACGGAGGCGTCGCCGGTCTCCTCGATGACCAGGCCCGGGTGGGCCTGCGCAACCTTCTCGGTCTGGGCCTGGAGCGGCGGGACGTGCTCCTGGTCCTCCTGTTCGGAGCCGTTCAGCTCCACCTGGACCCGCAGGACGCGCCCGTCCGCCGAGCGCACCGGCTCCGCCACGGAGGCGACCTCCGGCAGCGCCTTCATCCGGGCGGTCACGTCCTTGACGGCCGCGTCGGCCGCCGCCTCGTCCAGCGGGCCCGACGCGGCCCGGATCAGCACCTGTTCCGTCGGCCTGAGCTGAACTCCCCCCTCGGCGGCCAGGGCCTCGGCCCGGCCGGCCTCGCCGACGCGGAAGTCCTCCGAGGTGGCGCTGTTCAAGCCGACGGCGATCCCGCCGCCCAGGCACAACACCACGAAGACCAGCCACCCGACGATCGCCCGCCAGGGGTGCAGCGCACTCCACCGGGCCACGCGCACCGTGACCGACCGTCTCCTTCCGCCCGCCCCCGCCCTCACATCCGTCCCCGTCTCCGTCTCCGTCCCCATCCCCACGCCCATCCCCGCCCCACCCCTTCGGCTGTCATGTGTAAGTGGAGACTGACAGGTGAAGGAATGAGCCGTCAACTGTTATGTGAGACTGCGGAGTAGCGGATTGACAGCGGAACCCGTCATGCGTAAGCCTTGGCTGACAGGTATCGGGACCAGCGCGAAGGCGGGCCATGGACAGCGAGGAGCTACTGGCCTTCCTCGCGGCCGTCGGCCACGCCCAGCGCATCCGGATCATCAGCGAACTCGCCTCCGGCCAGCTGTACGTCAGCGAACTGGCCCGGCGGCTCGGGGTGTCCCGCCCCCTGCTCTACATGCACCTCGAACGCATGGAGAAGGCGGGTCTCGTCGTCGGCCGCCTGGAACTCTCCGACGACGGCAAGGCGCTCAAGTACTTCGAACTGGCGCCGTTCGACGTGCGGTTGAACGTGGATACGATCTCCGCGGCCGCCCGGCAGGGCCGGGCGGGCGACGACGGACAGCAATCGGACAGAGGGACGCCCTAGTGGACGACGTGATCATCCCGGTCGCATTTTTCCTGATACTCGCCGGCGCGGTCGTCGCCGTCGCCTACTTCCAGTCGCAGCGCAACCGCGAGCGCGACCGGCAGTACGCGCAGGCCATGCAGGAGTACCGCGAGGCAGTCGAGCGCGCCAGGTCGGAGCAGGAGGCGACCCGCCTCCAGCTCGTGGAGCTGGGCCACCGGCTGCAGACCGTCGAAGGCCTGCTGCGCAGCGTGGACTGAGCCCGCGGGCCATCCGCCCGGCAGGTGCACGGGGGTGCCCTCCACGGACCGCGCGTGTGTAGCTTGGGCTCCGGTCTGAGACGCTTTTACCGTTCAGCCTGAGCACAGAGTATTGACACAGCCGGAAGGACGGTCGTGCACATCGTCATCATGGGCTGCGGGAGAGTCGGTTCCGCTCTCGCGCAGACCCTGGAACAACAGGGGCACACGGTCGCCGTGGTCGACCAGGACCCCACGGCCTTCCGCCGCCTGGGCTCCGGGTTCGGCGGCCGCCGCGTCACGGGCGTCGGCTTCGACCAGGACACCCTGCGCGAGGCCGGCATCGAGGAGGCGGGCGCCTTCGCCGCCGTCAGCAGCGGCGACAACTCGAACATCATCGCCGCGCGGGTCGCCCGGGAGATGTTCGGCATCGAGAACGTCGCGGCCCGCATCTACGACCCCCGCCGCGCCGAGGTCTACCAGCGCCTGGGCATCCCCACGGTCGCCACGGTCCGCTGGACCGCCGACCAGATGCTGCGCCGCCTGCTCCCCTCGGGCGCCGAGCCGCTGTGGCGCGACCCCACCGGCGGCGTGCAGCTCGCCGAGGTGCACGCGTCCGAGGCCTGGATCGGGCACAAGATCAGCCGGCTCCAGGAGGAGACCGGCGTCCGCGTCGCCTTCCTCACCCGGCTGGGTGAGGCGGTGCTTCCGACCTCGCAGACGGTCCTCCAGGAGGGCGACCTGGTGCACGTGATGATGCGCACCGATCAGGTCGACAAGGTCGAAGCGGCGTTCGCCGAAGGCCCCGAGGAAGGCGGTCACTGATGAGGGTCGCCATTGCCGGAGCCGGTGCGGTGGGTCGCTCCATCGCCGGTGAGCTCCTGGAGAACGGCCACGAGGTCCTTCTCGTCGACAAGGCGCCGACGGCCATCTCCGTCGAGCGCGTCCCGCAGGCCGAGTGGCTGCTCGCCGACGCCTGCGAGATCACCTCCCTGGACGAGGCCGCGCTCCAGCGCTGCAACGTCGTGATCGCCGCGACCGGAGACGACAAGGTCAACCTCGTCGTCTCCCTGCTCGCCAAGACGGAGTACGGCGTTCCGCGCGTCGTCGCCCGGGTGAACAACCCCAAGAACGAGTGGCTCTTCAACGAGTCCTGGGGCGTCGATGTCGCGGTCTCCACGCCGCGCCTGATGTCCGCCCTCGTCGAGGAGGCGGTGAGCGTCGGCGACCTCGTCCGGCTGCTGCGCTTCAGCCACGGCGACGCCAACCTCGTCGAGCTGACGCTGCCGCCCGAGTCCGCCCTCGCGGGCACGCGCGTCGGTGACGTGCAGTGGCCCGAGGACACCTCGCTGGTGACGATCATCCGGGGTACGCGCGTCCTCGCGCCGACGCCGGAGGACTCCCTGGAGGCGGGCGACGAGCTTCTCTTCGTGGCCGCGCAGGCGCGTGAGGAGCAGTTGGAGGACCTGCTCTCGGTACGCCGGGAGAGCGCGGCGGGCTGACCGTCGCGGCAGTACGCGGATGGGGGCGCCCGGTACTTACCGGGCGCCCCCATCCGCGTACGTCGTCCGCTACGGGGTACCGCGCTCCGCCTCCGCCTTCTCGGCGGCCTCCGCCTTCTCCGCCGCTTCCATCTCCGCGAAGACGTCGATCGGCGGCGGGGCCTTCGCCAGGAAGACCCAGGTGAGGTAGACGGCGAGCAGGAACGGCGGGATCTTCAGGGCGACCAGGACCCAGCCGAACTGCGTGGTGTCCGCCCACCAGTACAGCGGGAAGAGGATCGCGCACTTGGCGAGCAGGATCAGGCCCCAGGCCCAGCTGGCCTTCGCGTACGCCTTCTTGCGGCCCGGGTTGCGGGTGCGCCAGGAGAGGTTCTCCTTGAAGACCGGGCCGAGGATGAGGCCGATCAGGGGAACGCCCGCCAGGGTCGTGATGATGTAGGCCAGGGCGAGGCCCAGGGTGTAGAGCATGCCCGGCAGGTAGAAGTCCTTGGCGTTGCCGGTCATCATCGCGAAGACCACGCCGAAGGCGACCCCGAAGACGCCGCTGAAGGCGTGCTTGACGGTGTCCTTCATGACCAGGCGGACCACTACGAGCACCAGGGACACCGCGAGGGCCGCGATGGCCGACATGTGCAGGTCCTTGTTGACCGTGAAGATGGTCACGAAGAGCAGGCCGGGAACGACCGTCTCCACCATGCCCCGCACGCCGCCGAAGGCCTCGAAGAGGGCTGCCTCGGTCACGGCCCTGGAATCGGACGCGGCTTGCTGGTCCGCGTTCCCCTGGTCCGTCGGCTTGTCGAGGGACGTCACCGGCTACTCCCGTCCGAGCGGTCTGAGTTCGTATTTGGGGTTGAAGAGCACCCGGCGGCCGCGGCTCATCGAGATCCGGCCCGATGCGATCAGCTTGCGCCCCGGCTCTATCCCGACGATGGAGCGCCTGCCGAGCCACACCACGTCCAGCGCCGCGGAGCCGTCGAACAGCTCGGCCTCCAGCGCGGGGACCCCGGCGCGTGGTCGCAGGGTGACCGTGCGCAAGGTACCAGTAACGGTGACTATCTGGCGGTCTTGGCAGTCTCCGATGCGGACACAGCCCGCGGTCTCGGAGTCCTCGCGCAGCTCCTCCGACTCCAGATCCTCCTGGGAGGAGGACAGCCGGTCGAGCATGCGCCGGAAACGGCCTGCCGGCTTTTCGGAACCAGGAACAGCACTCATACAAGAAGCGTACCGGGGGGTGCCGACACCGGAGCCAGGGGTGCGCTCACCTGTCCGCATGCCCGCTCACGCCGGGGTTCAGCGCTCGAAGCGGTAGCCCATCCCCGGCTCCGTGATGAAGTGCCGCGGATGGGCCGGGTCCGCCTCCAGCTTGCGGCGCAGCTGCGCCATGTAGACCCGCAGGTAGTTGGTCTCGGTGCCGTAGGAGGGGCCCCAGACCTCCTGGAGCAGCTGTTTCTGGCTGACCAGGCGGCCGGTGTTGCGCACCAGCACCTCCAGGAGATGCCACTCGGTCGGCGTCAGGCGTACGTCGCGGCCGTCGCGGTTGACCTTCTTGGCGGCCAGGTCGACGGTGAAGTCCTCGGTGTCGACCATGATGTCGTCCTCGCCCGCGCCGGTGGGCTCGGCCCGGCGGACGGCGGCGCGCAGGCGGGCCAGGAGTTCGTCCATGCCGAAGGGCTTGGTGACGTAGTCGTCGGCGCCCGCGTCGAGGGCCTCGACCTTCTCGTCGGAGCTGTGCCGGGCGGACAGCACCAGGATCGGGACGCGGGTCCAGCCGCGCAGGCCCCTGATGACCTCCACGCCGTCCATGTCGGGCAGCCCGAGGTCGAGCACGATGACGTCGGGGTGGCGGGCGGCGGCCAGCTGGAGCGCCGTGGCGCCGTCGGATGCCGCGTCCACCTCGTACTTGCGCGCCTTCAGGTTGATCACGAGGGCGCGTACGATCTGCGGCTCGTCGTCGACCACGAGCACCCGGGTCATGCCGGCCTGCCTTTCTGGTTTGTGGTTCGGGGTCACTGGTGTCACCGGGTGACCTGGGCGGGAACGTCGGGCAGTTCGGGGCGGTCCGGCGGCCGCCCGGCCACCGCCCGCAGGGTGAGCACCATGGTCAGGCCGCCGCCGGGGGTGTCCTCGGCGGCCAGGGTGCCGCCCATGGCCTCGACGAAGCCGCGGGCGACCGCGAGGCCGAGGCCCACGCCCGCGCCGCGCGGAGCGTCACCGTAACGCTGGAAGGGCGCGAAGATGCGGTCCTTGGCGGTGTCGGGGACGCCGGGCCCGCGGTCCACGACGCGCAGCTCGACGCGCTCGCCCAGTGCGCTGGCCGAGACCTTGACGGGCTTGCCCTCAGGGGCGTACTTCACGGCGTTCTCGACGATGTTGGCGACCGCCCGTTCCAGCAGGCCCTTGTCGACGGCGACCATCGGCAGCGTCTCGGGGATGTCCAGCTCCGCGCTGCCGTCGGGGACGCCGCCGAGGGCCATGGGGACGACCTCGTCGAGGTCGATCTCGCGGATCAGCGGGGTGACGGTGCCGGTCTGGAGCCGGGACATGTCGAGGAGGTTGCCCACGAGGTGTTCGAGGCGGTCGGCGCCGTCCTCGATGCCCGCGAGCAGCTCGGCCTCGTCCTCCTCGGACCAGTCGACGTCGTCGGACCGCAGCGAGGACACGGCCGCCTTGATGCCCGCCAGTGGCGTACGCAGGTCATGGCTGACGGCGGCGAGCAGCGCGGTGCGGATGCGGTTGCCCTCGGCGAGGGTGCGGGCCTGGTCGGCCTCGGACTGCAGGCGCTGGCGGTCCAGGACGACGGCGGCCTGCGCGGCGAAGGCGGCGAGGACCCGGCGGTCGGCGGCGGGCAGGACGCGGCCGGACAGGGCGAGCGCCATGTGGTCGCCGACCGGCATGTCGACGTCGGCGTCCTCGGGGCGCTTCGGCGCGCGGCCGTCGCCGACGCTGCCCGCGCAGGTCCAGGGCTCGGTGTCGCCCGCCCGCTCCAGGAGCGCCACGGACTCCATGGCGAAGGTCTCGCGGACCCGCTCCAGGAGGGCGTCCAGGCTGGTCTCGCCACGCAGGACGCTGCCGGCGAGGAAGGAGAGTATCTCCGACTCGGCGCGCAGCCGGGCGGCCTGATGGGTGCGCCGGGCGGCGAGGTCCACCACGGAGGCGACGGACACCGCGACGCCCACGAAGACGGCTATGGCGACGATGTTCTTGTTGTTGGAGACCGTCCACAGGTGCAGCGGCGGCGTGAAGTAGTAGTTCAGGAGCAGTGAGCCGACGGCCGCCGACGCCAGGGCCGGCAGAAGGCCGCCGAGGAGGGCGGCGGCCACCGTCAGCGTCAGGAACAGCAGCATGTCGTTGGCGAGGCCGAGGTCGGCGTCGACGTGGGTGAGCAGCAGCGTCAGGAGCGCGGGCCCCCCGACGCCCACCAGCCAGCCCCAGATGATCCGGGAGCGGCCGAGGCGCGCCCCGCGGGCGACGGGCAGGCCGCGGCCCTTGGCGACCTCGCCGTGGGTGACGATGTGCACGTCCAGATCGGGCCCCGACTCACGGGCGACGGTCGCGCCGACGCCAGGGCCGAAGATGTACTGCCACGTCTTGCGGCGGGAGGAGCCGAGGACGATCTGGGTGGCGTTGACGCCGCGGGCGAAGTCGAGGAGGGCGGCCGGTATGTCGTCGCCGATGACGTGGTGGAAGGTGCCGCCGAGGTCTTCGACCAGGGTGCGCTGGACGGCGAGTTCCTTGGGGGACGCGGCGGTCAGGCCGTCGCTGCGGGCGATGTAGACGGCGAGGATCTCGCTGCCGGAGCCCTTGGCGGCCATGCGGGAGGCGCGCCTGATGAGCGTACGGCCCTCGGGTCCGCCGGTGAGGCCGACGACGATGCGTTCGCGGGCCTGCCAGGTGGAGCGGATGTTGTGCTCGCCCCGGTACTGCTGGAGGTACTCGTCGACGCGGTCGGCGACCCACAGGAGGGCCAGTTCGCGCAGGGCGGTGAGGTTGCCGGGGCGGAAGTAGTTGGAGAGGGAGGCGTCGATGCGGTCGGGCTTGTAGATGTTGCCGTGCGCCATGCGGCGGCGCAGCGCCTGGGGCGACATGTCGACCAGTTCGATCTGGTCGGCGCGGCGCACCACCTCGTCCGGGACGGTCTCGCGCTGGCGCACGCCGGTGATGGACTCGACGACGTCGCCGAGGGACTCCAGGTGCTGGATGTTGACCGTGGAGACGACGTCGATGCCCGCCGCGAGGAGTTCCTCGACGTCCTGCCAGCGCTTGGCGTTGCGGGAGCCGGGGACGTTGGTGTGGGCGAGTTCGTCGACGAGGGCGACGGCGGGGGCGCGCTCCAGGACGGCGTCGACGTCCATCTCGGTGAAGGCGGTGCCGCGGTACTCCAGGTCCTTGCGGGGCACCTGTTCGAGGCCGTGCAGCATCACCTCGGTGCGTGGCCGGTCGTGGTGCTCCACGAAGCCGACCACGCAGTCGGTGCCGCGCTCGACACGCCGGTGGGCCTCGGAGAGCATCGCGTACGTCTTGCCGACGCCGGGTGCCGCGCCCAGATAGATCCGAAGCTTGCCGCGTGCCATGGCCTCATTGTCTTCCTCGAACAACTGTGTACGCAGCGTCTCACTGCGTACGCAGGTTCGACCTTACGGCCAGCAAATCCGGCATTACGGGCGAGGGGGTGCGGGGCGGCCGTCCTTGACACAACCCTGATGCGCCCGGGCGGATACACCCCGATGCGCGCTGTACCGGTCAGTGTTCGACGATCCCCCCGTCGCGCAGTTCCAGGACCCGGTCGGCGAGGTCGAGCAGCGCCGCGTCGTGCGTGGCGACCAGTGCCGTGACGCCCTCGCTGCGGACGACCGCGCGCAGCAGCTCCATCACGGCGAGTCCGGTCTCCGCGTCGAGCTGCCCGGTGGGCTCGTCGGCGATCAGCAGGGCGGGCCTGTTCGCCAGGGCGCGGGCGATGGCCACGCGCTGCTGCTGGCCTCCGGAGAGTTCGCCGGGCCGCTGCTCGGCGTGGTCCGCGAGGCCGACGAGGGCGAGCAGCAGCGCGACCCGTTCCTCCCGCGCGCGTGGGTCGGTCTTCTTCAGCCGCAGGGGGACGCCGACGTTCTCGGCGGCGGTGAGGATGGGGATGAGCCCGAAGGACTGGAAGATGAAGCCGACGCGGTCGCGGCGCAGTTCCAGGAGGCCGCTCTCGCCGAGGCACGCCAGCTCCAGCCCGTCGACGGTGATCTTGCCGCCGTCCGGGGCGTCGAGTCCCCCGACCAGGTTGAGCAGTGTCGTCTTGCCGCTGCCGGAGCGTCCCTTCAGGGCGACGAGTTCGCCGCGCGGGACGGTGAAGGAGACGCCGCGCAGGGCGTGCACGGCGGCGGCGCCGGTGCCGTACGTGCGGTGGAGGTCTTCGACGACGACCATGGCTTCCGGCACAGAACGCTCCCCTTGTGGACCCGTGTTCGAACTGGGCGCCAGTATCGTCACCCTGCGTCGGCCCGGACAAGGGCAGAGCGCCCGCGATCACCCACCGCCGCACTCCGCACCGGTCCCGTCCGTCCCGTCCGGCCATACGCCCACATGGTCCGGCTCGGCCGTGAGCCGGACCCGGCCGCGCAACCCGTACCGCTCCACGTACTCGCCCGGCAGCTGCAACCGCCCGGCCCGGTCCAGGACCGTGAACTCCTCGCCCGCGCCGCCCTGTTCGCGGAGCGTCTCCGTCGACGTACGTCCGTCGCGGATGCGTACGGTGCGGCGGACCTGCTCGGAGACGAGCGGGTCGTGGGTGACGACCAGGACGGTCGCGCCCAGCTCCTCGTTGGCGCGGCGCAGGGCCCCGAAAACGGCCTCGCCACTGGCCGTGTCCAGCTCGCCCGTGGGCTCGTCGGCCAGCAGGACACGTGGGGAGTTGGCGGTGGCGACCGCGACGGCGACACGCTGCTGCTCCCCGCCGGAGAGCGCGGCGGGGAGCCGGTCACGGCAGTGCGCGACACCGAGCACGGCGAGCAGCTCGGTGGCCTTGGCACCGCGTGCACGACGCGGCACGCGCGCGTACTTCATCGGCAGCGCCACGTTCTCCAGCGCGGTCAGATAGGGCAGGAGGTTGCGCCCGGTCTGCTGCCAGACGAAGCCGACGGTGTGCCTGCGGTAGCCGAGGCGTTCACGGCGCCCCATGGCGAGCAGGTCGTGGCCCGCGACCCTCGCCCGGCCCGCGGTGGGCAGGTCGAGCCCCGAGAGGATCGACAGAAGCGTGGACTTGCCCGACCCGGAGGCGCCGACGAGAGCCACGCACTCGCCCTCGGCCACCACCAGGTCGAGGCCCTGGAGCGCCTGCACCTCGACCCCCTCGGTGCGGTAGACGCGAACGAGGTTGTCGCAGACGACGAGGCCCTCGTCGCCGGCCGGGAGGCGCGCGGTACGGGCCCGCGCCTCCAGGGCGGAGAGGTCGGGCACGGCGGTACGGCGGGACGCGTCAGTCATCGGTTCTCCCCAGTCGCAGGACCGCCCCGAGCCCCCGGCGCCGCCCGAGCCAGGTCTCCACCGCCACCGCCACGGCGACCAGGACGCAGAGCCCCGCCGCCAGGGCCGCGGTGAACAGGACGTCGACGTGCCGGTCGGGCGCGGTCGGCCCGCCGGTGAACGCGCGCAGGTCGAGGGCGGGCCCGAGCAGCCCCGGCAGGGCGAGGCCGAGCGCGACGCCGCCCGCGAGGGCCGCGAGCACCATGGGCAGCAGTTGCAGCAGGTGCAGCGCGGACGTGGCGCGCCCGCCGAGGCCGAGGGTGCGCAGATAGGCGGCGGTGCGCCCGCGCGCGGGAGCGGACAGCAGCAGGTCGAGGACGAGGGCGAGCAGCGCGAGGAGCACGGCGAGGGCGGTGCAGGCGGTGTGCGCGCTCTCCACGGCGGCGATCAGTCCGTCGTCGTCGGCCTCGGCCTGTTCCTCGGTACGGATGCGGAGTTCGCCGGTGGCGGCCGCGGGAGCGGCGCGCGGCACGAGGGAGCGCAGTGCCCGGGCGTCCAGGCGCTCGCCGTACAGCAGGAGCGCGGACTCCTCGAACTCCGGGGCGGCGAAAGCCGTGAGGTCTTTGTTGTCGGTGAGCAGCAGGTGCTGCCGTGCCTCGGCGCCGCGGACGGGACCGAGCGCGGGGTCGCGCCCCACGGCCTCGGGGAGCGGCCCGACGACGCGTAGCCGCATCTCCTTGCCGTGGCGCGTGAAGGTGAGCAGATCCCCCGCGCGGCCTTCGGAGGCGAGCACTCTGATCTCCCGGCCCCCACCGCCGCCGGTCAGCCCGGCCTGACGCAGCGCCCGCGCGGCGGCCGAACTCCCGTCCGCCGCCCCCAGCTGCCCCGCGTCCACCCCGATCAGGCTGGAGATCCCGTACCTGCCCCCGTCCGTGCCGCTCACCGGGTCGACCCGCAGCTGCCGTACCGCCACCGTCTCGCGCACGCCACGCGCGCGTGCCAGCCGCGCCGCCATGTCGGGGTCCCGGCCCGCCCCCAGGAAGGAGGCGTCGGCGCCCACCTGCCAGGCCGCCGCCGACCGGCGCCCCTCCGCCAGCGTCCCGGAGACGAGGCCACCGAAGACTGCTCCGGCGAGCGTCACCACGAGGACGAGCAGCGCGAGCCCGCGCGCGGGAGCCTCTTTCGCCGCACGGGCCAGCGCGACGAGCCCCACGACGCCCCTCCCCCGGCCCGCCCACCGCGCCGCGAGCCGCACCGGCCAGGGGTAGCACCGCACCAGCACGGCGACCGCGGCGAGCCCGAGCAGCACGGGCACCGCGGCGAGCAGCGGATCGGGCCCCGCGGCCCACCCGGCCCCCTTTGTCCCCTCGGCAGCCGCGGCCCCCTCCGTGCCCCGGGCCCGCAGCGCGAACACGCCTGCCGCGGCGAGCACCAGCACGACCGCCTCGGCGACCAGCCGCCGCCCGGCCCGCCCCGGCCCCCGGTCGCGCACCACGGCCCCGTCCCGCACCGCGCCCCACGTGAGGGCGGGCAGCAGCAGCCAGCAGAGCACCGCCACGGCCAGGCCGTTGCCATACGCGGGTGAAGTCCCCGGCACCGCCGCGGCGAGCGCGCAGCCGGCGCCGAGCCCGAGCGCCACGGCCGGCGCGCTCCCCAGGGCGCGCCCGAGGGCCAGCCCTGCAGCGGAGGCGCCCCGCGCCCGCAGCAGCCGGTCGGCGGGCAGGCGCCGACGCACCACCAGCAGCGACGCCACGACAACGGCGGCGAGCCCCACGCCGAGCAGCGAGGCGGAGGCGAACGAGATCACGACCGCGGCCTGGCGCCACCGCCGACCGAACTCCGCGAAGACGTCGGGCAGTTCGGTGGCGGTCTCCAGCTCGGTCGCGGGGTGGACGCCGATCACGCAGAACTTCCCGCCGTACGAACCCGACCGGCAGGTGGACTCGCGCGCGGAGAGCGGGTGGCGGGCCATGGCCCGCCGGAACTCCCGCTCGCCCTGGTCGTCCACGAAGCGGGCGGCCACCGCGCCGCCGAGCGTCAGCCGCATGTTCCAGTGGACGGTCAGTTCGGCGTCGGCCTGGTTCTGGAGGATCTCGGCCCCGCGGGGCGCGATCAGGGCGCCGGCGCTCTCCTCCGTTCCCGCCACGCCGGGCAACGGGCGGGCGAGCAGAGGCTGTTCGCGCCAGAGCCGCCGTTCGCCCGCGACCCGGAAGATCCCGGACACGCGCGCGACGGCGTCGACGTTCTGCAGGGCCCCGGCTCTCAGCGGCACCCGCTGGCCGACCCGGAGTTCCAGCGCGTCGCGCGTGCGGGTGGACACGGCCAGCTCGACGACCCCGCCCCGCGCGCGGGGCGCCCGCCCGGCCACGTACGCCTGCGGCCCCGGGGCGTCGGAGGCGTACACCAGCGACAGCGCGGCTCCCGCCCCTGTCACGGTGGGCAGTCGCACCCGGGTGGCGTCGTGCGTGATCGCGCCCCGCAACGGCCGGGGAACGGAGTTCTCGATGACCTGCGCGTACCGGTCGAGGTCGCCGCCGAGATCGCTCTCTGCCCCGAGCCGTACGTCCTGCGGGTCGAGGCGCGCGCTGTGGACGATGCCGGGCGCCGCCCGTTGGGCCTGCTCCAGGCGGGAGTCCAGGGCCTGCCCGGCCAGCCGTTCGAGCACTCCGGGCCCACCGGCGGCGACCGCGACCAGCACACAGACCAAGGCACCCACCAGCAGGACGGGTCCTCCGCGCCACCACCCGCGCATCATGGGCCTCCCCCGCCCCATGACACCGCCCGCGTCCCCCTCGCCCCAGGTATCCCCCGCACTCCCCGCACCCCCGTCACCCGTCCTCCCCCACCCGAAGCACCCGCGCCAGATCCACCCGGCCCAGGACCCGCGCGGCCCCCGTCACCACCGCGCAGATCACCGCCGCGGTCACCCCGGCCGTCGCCCCCACACGCCCCCACGGCACCTGCGTGACCAGCGAGGGAAAGACCGGCTCGCCCTCGGCGTCCACCGTGACCACCGGCATGATCACCGAAGCAAGCGCCGCCCCGAGCCCCGTGCCGAGCAGCGCCGCCACCCCGGCCAGCGCCAATTGCTCCGTCCACAGGTACGCCGCCAACTGCCCCCGCCGCACGCCGAGCGCCCGCAGCAGCGCGAACTCCCGTTCCCTGGAGCGCGCCGAGACCACCGTGTGCAGGGCGAAGGCGATGACGGCGAAGGCGGGCGCCAGTACCAGGCAGAGCATCAGCGCGCCCCGGGCGCCCCGCCGCAGGGGGTCGGCCGCCAACTCCGCCCGCGCGTCCGGCACATCGACGGCCTCGCCCAGCCGAGGGTCGGCGCGCACCGCGGCCACGGCAGCGGCCGCGTCCGCCCCGCGCACCCCCACCCACCAGGCCTGCTCCGCCTCGGGCAGCGCCCCGCTCAGGGCCCACTGGGCGGCCATGGCCCGGGAGTCGGCGAACAGCCGCGGCCGGTCGCGCGGCACTCCGGGCACCGCCGCGAGCCGCCCGACGATCCGCACGCGCGCGCTGCCGCCCGTACTCCGCCGGACCGTCACGGTGTCCCCGACCCTGACCTCCCCGGAAGCGAGCAGCGCGTCGTCCGCGAGCGCGGGTGCTGCGGGCCGCCCCTTCACGCGGTCCGTGCCGAGCCGCACACCCCACGGGGGGTGCTTCAGCCGCCCGTCGGGCCCGCGCAGCACCGCGTCGAGCAGTGTGCCGGGCCCGGGGCCGTCCCGGCAGAGCACGGGCCCGGGCGCCTCGCCAGAAGCGCCCCGCTCCCGCCGCGCCCCCGGGCACCCGGCCGCGTGCCGGTCCGGCGCGTCGGCCCGCAGGTCGTGCCAGCGCGCCGCCCGCGTGAGCCCCGGCACCCGGTCGACGGTCAGCCGGTAGGTCCGCCGCACCCGCTCGCCGGCCATGCTCAGGTCGATCTGGAGGACGCGCACGCCCCCGCCACGCACCCCCACCTTCAACGGCAGGGTCCGCGCCCGCCCCTCCTCGATCACCACCGAACTCGACCGGCCGAGCCCGTCCCCGTCCTCGAAGTGGACGGTGAGCCGTACGGGTACGACGTCACCGCCCCCACTGGCCACCATCCGCACCCGCAGCGGCAGTTCCCGCGAGGACCCCGCACCCCGGACCGGCAACCCGTGCTCCGGTATCCCCTTGCCGAGCGGCGCCACCAGCTCGCGTACGGGCGCGTCCGCGAGATCGCCCCGCAAGGAAGGCACCGGCCCGCGTGCGGTGTTGACGGCGGTGACGGCGACCGCGTTCTGCCCGACGTACCCCTCCGAGGTGATCACGGGCGTGACGGCCGTCGCGCCCGGCAGCGCCTCGTAGGCGTCGCGCCGCTCCTGGGGCGCCAACCCCTCGCCCGGCTCGACGCGCAGGTCCGCGCCCACCTGGAACGCGGCCTGGTCGCGGTCGCCGCGGTCAAGGATCGCCAGGGCCGTGCTGCTGAGCGCGGCGACCGCGAGGGCCAGCGTCACCACCAGCGCGGGCCCGGCGTGCCGTGCCGCGCGCCGCGCGACCTGCCAGCCGCCGAGCGGCAGGACGAGCCCGCGGGCGCGGCGCGCGAGGGGGTCGATGACACGGGCGAACAGCGGCAGCAGCCGCAGGACGAGCAGTGCGGCCGCCCCGGTCATCGCGACCGGGGCGAGCACCAGGACGGGGTCGACGCCGTCGGCGCCGGTCACCGGCGAGCGGTACTGCCGGAGCTGGAGCCAGCCCAGGACGGCGACCGCGGCGAGCGCCACGTCCGCGCCCAGCCGCTGGACCCCGGCGAACCGCGCCACCCGCAGCCGGAGCCGGGCCACCGCCCGCCGGTCCCGCCCGACCCGGGCCGTCGGCAGCAGCACCGCGGCGCCGTGCGCGGCGACGGCGCCCAGGGCCGCCGCCCAGCCGGGGCCGGTGGCCGCCGAGCCGGGCACCTCGCCCTCGATGAGCCCGGCCCCGGCGAGGCCGCGCAGCAGCGGCCCGGCGAGGAACGGCGCGGCCACCGCGGCGGGCACGGCCACGCAGGCCCACTGCCCCGCCGTCGACAGGACGAGTCGCCGGGTGCCCGCCCCGCGCGCGGCCAGCAACGCCAGTTCGGGGCGGCGGTGTGCGGCGAGCTGCCGCGCGGTGAGGACGAGGGCGGCCACGGCGAGCGCGGCCAGGAGCGTCGCGGGGACGTAGAGCCCGGCGCGGGCCACGGCGATCGGTGTGGTGAGGCGGCCGAGCGCCCGGCGCAGCCCGGCCGACACGGTGATGTCGTCGCCGTCGGCGATGTGCTGCCCGGCTTCGCCGCCCCGCAGGACGGAGAGCGAGGCATCGCTGCCCGCGAACCGCCGGGCACGCTCCTGAAGCGGCCGGATGGCGTCGAGCCGCAGTCCGCCCGCGTCGGGCACCCCGAGCCACAGCGCCGCCGCGTCCCCGGTGAGCCCCCGGCTGCCCGTGAACGCCCCGCGCGCCACGACCGCCACGGAGTCGGGCGTGCCGAACGTACTGCTCAGCGAGGCCCACACGGCGGGCGAGCGGCCCCCGGTGGCGTACAGCCCGACGACCTTCGTCCGCACGAGGTGCTCGCCCGCGCCCCGTAGCGTGATGTCGCCCCCGGGCCGCACGGCGAGTTCGGCGGCGGCGGCCTCGGTCAGCGCGACCTCGACGGGCCCGGCGCGGGGGCGCGGCCAGCGCCCGGCCCGGAGCGCGGCGTGCCGCTCCGCGCCCTCCAGGGCGGCGACGGTGAGGGTGGCGTCCTGCCGGGGATGGCCTGCGGCCCCGGTGACGGCGAGTTCGTCGCTCCGGGCCGCGGGCGCCCGCAGCACCGACCAGGTGTGATGCGGCACGTCGCGGTAGGCGCGGCCGAGGGCGTCCCGGGCGGCCCGGTCCAGCTCCCACGCGCCGTCCGCCCGGTGCGGTCCCGCGACCTCGACGACGGCCTCCCGGTCGGCGGCGAGCCGCCGCTGCGCCCCGCCCTCCACGGCCTTCTCGGAGAGCGCCGCGAGAGCGGCGAGCACGGTGGCCGCGAGCAGCACGGCGAGCCCCGCGGCCCCCAGGACCACTCCGTGCTGCCGACTCCCCCGCACCGCGGCGGGCATCCGCCGTCCACTCACCGCACCGGTCTCCCCCCGAGTGACCGGCACAGTATGGGCGTACGCGAAGAAGGCCCGCAATGGTCCGGACGAACCGGAACCACCGCGGGCCACAAGGCAGTTGACACCCCTGATGCCCCGTCAGGCGCTCAAGGCGCCGACGGCGGCACGCCCGGAGGTGTCAGCGGACCTCGGTGATCTCGGGGCCGCGCTGGAGCTGCCCCATGCCGCCCGAGAACCGCGAGCCTTCCTGCTGCTCCTGCTGGACGCTGCCCTCGGCGACCATCTGCGCGTCGTCCGGCAGCTTCAGGACGATCGGGTCGCGCGGCGCCATCGGCCCCTCGCCGCGTACGACGACGGTGTCCCGGAAGATCTGCTCCAGGAGCCCGGCGGCCTGCGGCTGCACCGCGCCCTGCCCGGAGATCACGCCGCGCAGGAACCAGCGCGGCCCGTCGACGCCGATGAAGCGCACGACCTGCACGCCACCGGTGCCGTCCGGCAGCTGGACCGGGACCTGCGCGCGCAGCTCCCAGCCGAGGGGGCCCTCGACCTCGTCGATGACACCGCCCTGCTGGGTGATGCCGGTGGCGATCTCCTCGCGGACCTCGCTCCAGATGCCCTCCTTCTTGGGGGCGGCGAAGCCCTGGAGCTGGATGGCGCTGTCCTGGAGCACGACGGTGGCCGCGACGATCGCGTCGCCCGCGACCTCCACCCGCAGCTCCATGCCCTCGACCCCCGGCACGAAGAGCCCACCGAGGTCCACCCGGCCCTCGCCGGGCTCGCGGACCTCGGAGATGTCCCAGGGACCGTCGGGACGGGGCTCCGGCTCCAGCCGCACGCGCGAGCGCGCGACGTCGGCGGAGTCGTTGCTGTCCACGCCGTCGACGACCTGCTCGTCCGCGCCCGCCGCGTCCTCGGCGGCACTGTCCTTCTTGCGACGTCCGAACACGTCACTGTCCTTCCCGGTCGGATACGACCGATGCGTATCGATTCCCACCCGTTTGTTCGCCCGGGCTCACGCCCGGGCCGACGCCCACGGCGGCATGGCCGCCGGTGGACCCGAAGCCCCCCTCGGCCCGTGCCGATACGGGAAGCTCCGCCACCTCCTGGAAGCGCACCTTCTCGACCTGCTGGACGACCAGTTGGGCAATCCGGTCGAAGCGCTCGAACCGCACGGACTCGCGCGGATCGAGATTCACGACGATCACCTTGATCTCTCCACGGTACCCGGCATCCACCGTCCCCGGGGCATTCACCAGAGCGACACCGCAGCGGGCCGCGAGCCCGGAGCGGGGGTGCACGAAGGCCGCGTACCCCTCGGGGAGCGCGATGGACACCCCGGTGGGCAGCACGGTCCGCTCACCGGGCGCGAGCTCACCGGCCTCCGTCGTGCGCAGGTCGCAGCCCGCGTCACCGGGCTGCGCGTACTCCGGCAGCGGCACCTCGGGGTCGACGCGCCTGATCAGCACGTTCAGCTCGCCGGAAGGGGTACGGGACGTCACGGGTTCACCTCGAAAGCGCGGGCACGCCGGATCTGGTCCGGGTCGTTCATGGCGGCCCGGATCTCCTCCGGGCGGCCGTTGTCGATGAAGTGGTCGACCTTCACCTCGATGAAGAGGGCGTCGGCGCGGACCGCGACGGGCCCGTCGGGGCCGCCGATCCGGCCGGTGGCCCTGGAGTAGATCTTCCGTCCGGCGACGGCGGTGACCTCGGCCTCCAGGAACAGCACGGTGCCCAGCGGCACGGGCCGTACGAAGTCGGTCTCCAGGCGGCCGGTCACGGCGATCACCCGCAGCAGCCAGTTCAGGGAGCCCAGCGTCTCGTCGAGCGCGGTGGCGAGGACGCCGCCGTGGGCGAGGCCCGGGGCGCCCTGGTGCGCCTCGCGCACGGTGAACTCGGCGGTGACGCTCACCCCCTCGCCGGCGCGTGCCGCGAGGTGCAGTCCGTGCGCCTGGCCTTCGCCGCAACCGAAGCAGTGTTCGTAGTGGGCGCCGATCAGCTCGCCGGGGGCGGGCGCGTCGGGGTGGCGGACGGGCGCTATGGCGTCGGCCGGGGGCGTCAGAGCTGCGGAAGTACCACTCACAGGCGCAGACCTTACCTCCGCGTCAGTGCTCACAGCTCCCCGTGCCAAGCTTGGTTCCATGCAGCCTTACGAAGAACGCCTGACCGCGCCCCGTTCGTGGTGGTTCGCCTCGGTCCTGGTGGGTGTGGCGATGGCCCTGATCATGCTGCCGTTCGGCACGCTGCCGCTCCTCGGCGGCCTGGTCGGCGGTACGGCGGTGGCGGCGGTCGTCACCAGTGCGTACGGCTCGGTGCGCATCCGCGTGGTGGCCGGCTCGCTGGTCGCCGGCGACGCGCGGATTCCGGTGTCCGCCCTGGGTGAGCCGGAGGTCCTGACGGGCGAGGAGACCCGCGCCTGGCGCTCCTACAAGGCCGACCCGCGCGCCTTCATGCTGCTGCGCGCGTACATCCCCACGGCGCTGCGCGTACCGATCACGGACCCGGACGACCCGACGCCGTACGCGTACCTCTCGACACGGCACCCGGAGGCTCTGGCGGAGGCCTTGAAGGCCGTACGCCAAAGCGCCCCCTGAGGGGCTCAGCCCCCCAGCTCCTTGGGCCGCCCCGCGATCCGCAGCGGATCGTCCGGCGTCTCCAGAGGCGGCAGCTCCGGCAACGCGTCCCACGGAATCTGCCGCTTCCGCAGGTCGGCGCGGATCTTCTCGGCGAGCTTCTTCGTGTCCCGGCGGTTCATCACCGCCCCGACCGCGGCGCCCACCATGAAGGGCATGAGGTTCGGGAGGTTTCGGACCATCCGCTTCATGATCTGCTGGCGCAGCTCCCGCTTCATCTGGCCGCCCAGCGCCGCGTTGAGCGTCGTGGGCCTGGTCACGTCGACGCCGCGCTCCTGCGTCCACGACGTCAGATACGCGGCACTGCGCTCCTTGAGATTGCCGCCGGGCCGCAGTCCGTAGACCTCGTGCAACTCGGCGATCAGCTTCAGTTCCACGGCTGCCACGCCGGTGATCTCGGCCGCGAGTTCGGCGGGCATCGTCGGCGGCACGGGCATCATCGCCGCGGCGCCCACACCCGCGCCCACCGTGGACGAGGCATTGGCGGCGCCCGCGACGAGTTTGTCCGCGAGCTGCTCGGGGCCGAGGCCCGGGAACTGCTTGCGGAGGGTCGTCAGATCGCGGACCGGGACCCGCGGGGCGTTCTCGATGAGCCGGTCGGCGAGGTAGCCGATGCCGGCCTTGGCGCCGCGCCCGCCCTTGCGCACGCCTTCCCTCACTCCGTCCGCGACAGCGGCGACGCGGCTCCGGGACCCGGTTGTCCGAGTGGGCCCAGAGGCCTTGTCGGCCGCCGTCTCGTCCGGCGCCACCTCGACGGCGCTCGCCGGTTCGAGCGAGGCTGCTCCGTTGAGGGAAGAGCCCCGCTCGTCGTCACGCACGCCGTCGCCCGAGGCGGCGGCCTGGTCCGCTCCGCGCTTGCGGAAGCGGCGCTTCCTGGACGGGGTCGAGCCAGTCATGGCCGACCCCGCCTCAGTCGCAGTCGCGGCAGATCGGCTGGCCGTTCTTCTCCTTGGCCAGCTGGCTGCGGTGGTGCACCAGGAAGCAGCTCATGCAGGTGAACTCGTCCTGCTGCTTCGGGAGCACCCGGACGGCGAGCTCCTCGTTGGACAGGTCCGCGCCGGGCAGCTCAAGGCCCTCGGCGGCCTCGAACTCGTCGACGTCGACAGTCGAAGTCGACTTGTCGTTCCTCCGGGCCTTCAGTTCCTCGATGCTGTCCTCGTTGAGGTCGTCATCGGTCTTGCGTGGGGTGTCGTAGTCCGTTGCCATGTCGCTCTCCCCCTCTGGGTGTCTGCGGTGTCTCCAGCGCACGTAACGCGTGAGAGGCCGGGCTTGTGCCCGACCCGAGGCGGAGATTTTGCCTCACATCAAGGTCTGTTACTCAATCGACACCCAACCGCACCCCTCAAGAGGTGATCGGCTTGGATGGCGATCGGGACCGTACACGGTCCGAATGTCGCACTTCACGGGCGTCACCCCGTGTACTTCCCGTGATCAAGACCCCCGAAAACCCGGATTTTCCAGGCTTTCCGGCGACTTTCACGATCACGGAGAGTAGATGACGAGAAATACGCCACTGTGATGGAACGCACACGGTTCTCCCGGGATCGAGTCCCGAAAATTCCGCGTAAAGCGAACACACCGTCGAGTTCGTGGCAGCGTGTCAGATGGGAAGCGTGACGCGCATCATGAGCCCACCCCCCTCGCGTGGCTCCGCGATGATACGGCCCCCGTGGGCTCTCGCCACCGACCGGGCGATCGACAGGCCGAGTCCGACGCCCTTGTCGCTGCCCGTCCGCTCCGTCCGCAACCTGCGGAACGGCTCGAAGAGGTTGTCGATCTCGTACGCGGGCACCACCGGGCCCGTGTTCGACACCACCAGGACCGCCTGGCCGTGCTGAGCCTCCGTGGTGACCTCGACCCAACCGCCCTCCCGCCGCCCACCACCACCCTTCTCCTGAAGGGCTTCGCCCTGCCCCTCCTGACTCGGCACGTTGTACCTGACGGCGTTCTGGACGAGGTTCAGGGCGATCCGCTCCAGGAGGACGCCGTTGCCCTGGACGACGGCCGCGCCGCGCTCCCCGCGGATCTCCACGCCCTTCGCCTCGGCCTCGCCGCGCACCTGGTCGACGGCGCGGTCGGCGACCTCCGCCAGGTCGACAGGCTTGCGCTCGACGATCTGGTTGTCGCTGCGGGCGAGCAGCAGCAGGCCCTCCACGAGCTGCTCGCTGCGTTCGTTGGTGGCCAGGAGCGTCTTGCCGAGCTGGTGCAGCTCGGGGGGCGCCCCGGGGTCGGAGAGGTGCACCTCGAGGAGCGTGCGGTTGATCGCCAGCGGCGTGCGCAGCTCGTGCGAGGCGTTGCCGACGAAGCGCTGCTGGGCGGTGAAGGCGCGCTCCAGGCGGTCCAGCATCTCGTCGAAGGTGTCGGACAGCTCCTTCAGCTCGTCGTCCGGGCCGTCCAGCTCGATGCGCCGGGTCAGGTCCGTCCCGGCCACCCTGCGGGCGGTACGGGTGATGCGGCCCAGCGGCGAGAGCACGCGGCCCGCCATCGCGTACCCGAAGGCGAAGGCGATGACGGCGAGGCCGAGGAGGGCCAGAAGTGAGCGGCTGAGGAGGTTGTCCAGGGCGTTCTGGCGCATCGTGTTGACGCACTCGTTCAGGGCGGCGTTGAGCTGTGCCTCCGTGGGGCGCTGGGGGAGCAGCCGGAAGTTGGCACAGCTGTCGCTGGTCACCGAGGACTTGCCCGTGACCCTGAACGGCAGGTCGCTGCCGACGTTCAACGCCTGGGCGGCGAGCAGATAGATGATCGACAGCAGCAGGATGCCCGCGATCAGGAACATGCCGCCGTAGAGCAGCGTGAGCCGTATGCGGATGGTCGGACGCAGCCAGGGGAAGGGTGCTTCGACCTTCCTCGGTTCCCAGGTCGGCTTCGGGGGCGCCGCCGGTGGCGCGGGGGTCGCGGCCACCGGGGGTCAGATCCGGTAACCGGAGCCCGGGACCGTCACGATGACGGCGGGCTCACCGAGCTTGCGGCGCAGGGTCATGACGGTGACCCGGACCACGTTCGTGAACGGGTCGGTGTTTTCGTCCCAGGCCTTCTCCAGGAGCTGCTCCGCGGAGACGACCGCGCCCTCGCTGCGCAGCAGCACTTCGAGGACGGCGAACTCCTTGGGGGCCAGCTGGATCTCCCTGCCGTCGCGGAAGACCTCGCGGCGGTTGGGGTCGAGCTTGATCCCGGCCCGCTCCAGGACGGGCGGCAGCGGCACGCTCGTGCGCCGGCCGAGGGCACGCACGCGTGCCGTCAGCTCGCTGAACGCGAAGGGCTTGGGGAGGTAGTCGTCGGCGCCGATCTCCAGGCCCTCGACGCGGTCGCTGACGTCGCCCGACGCGGTGAGCATCAGGACGCGGGTCGGCATGCCGAGTTCGACGATCTTGCGGCAGACGTCGTCGCCGTGCACGAGCGGGAGGTCCCGGTCGAGCACCACCACGTCGTAGTCGTTGACGCCGATGCGCTCCAGGGCGGCCGCCCCGTCGTACACGACGTCGACGGCCATGGCCTCCCGGCGCAGTCCGGTGGCCACCGCATCGGCGAGCAGCTGCTCGTCCTCGACGACGAGTACGCGCACGTCGCTGTCCTTCCTCTGTGCCCCTGCGGGCAGATGTGTCTTGGGGTAGGGCTCCATCCTGCCCCTTTCGGCCATAAACCGGCTGTAAGGCGGTCTGCGGACCGGGAAGTGCGGGATTTTCTCGGCCCGTCGAGGTTTCTGCGGAAGGGAGCGGGGGGAGGACGGCTTTACACCCGCGATCACGCTTTGTATGTGGCATGCCACGAACGGCTTTCTCCAGGAGCTGTTCTGGACGTGATCGCCCCTTCTTGAGGGCACACCCCCGTGCCATCGACCCACGACCCAGCCGAGGGGGCGCAACCATGGACGCATTCACCGCAGGTCTCCTGCAGCGCATAAAGGCCACGGAGTCCGACCTCACGATGGCCCGTGAGACGGGAGACGACTTCCTCGCCGAGGTCGAGCAGGCGGAGCTGGAAGACCTCCACCGTCTGGCCGCCGAGCACGGAGTCGAGGTAGGCGCTCTGCACGTCTGAGCACATACGCACGCACGAGGGCCCCGGCATCCGCATCGGATGCCGGGGTCTTTCGCGTGGCGTCAGTCGTGCCAGGCCCCGAGGTCCTCCAGGAGGCCCTGGAGGGGCTCGAAGAGGCCGGGCGGGGCCGCGATGGCCAGCTCGCCCGAGAGGGGCTCTCCGGGGCGGCCACCGGTCAGGGCGCCCGCTTCCCGCGCGACGAGGTCGCCCGCCGCGAAGTCCCAGGGGTTGAGCCCTCGCTCGTAGTACGCGTCGAGCCTGCCCAGCGCGACGTCGCACAGGTCGATCGCCGCCGACCCGCCGCGGCGGATGTCGCGCACCTTCGGGACGAGGTGCCGGGTGACCTCCGCCTGCCGGACCCGGCGCTCGGTGAGATAGCCGAAGCCGGTGCCGACCAGGGCCTGCCCGAACGGCGGCGCGGGGCGCACGCGCGCGGGGCGGTCGCCGACGAAGGCGCCCTCGCCGAGGACCGCGCGGTACGTCTCGCCGCGGACCGGGGCGTGCACCACGCCGACGAGGGTCTCGCCGTCCTTGCGGGCGGCGATGGAGACGCACCAGTCCGGGCGGCCGTACAGGTAGTTGACGGTGCCGTCGATCGGGTCGACGACCCACTGGACGCCGCTGCTGCCCGCCAGGCTCGCGCCTTCCTCGCCCAGCACGCCGTCGTCGGGCCTGCGCTCGGCGAGGAAGTCGGTGATGAGCTTCTCGGAGGCGATGTCCATCTCGGTGACGACGTCCACGGCACTGGACTTGGTGGCCGCCACGCCCAGGTCGTCGGGACGGCCGTCGCGCAGGAAGGCACCGGCGCGGTGCGCGGCCTCCAGGGCGACGCCGAGCAGCTCGGCCTTGAGCGCCTTCAGCGGGTCCGTCATCGTGCTCGCTCCAGCTCGGGGGGTCTCGGGGGTCACGCGTACGGGCTGTCGGCGCCGGCGGCCGCGGGCTTCGGGGCGCGGGCCGGGCAGCAGCCCACCGGGCACAGGTCGTGGCTCGCGCCGAGCGTCCCGAGGGCGCAGGGCGTGACGGGAACGCCGCTCTCCTTGGCCGCGCGCTCCAGGACGAGGTCCCTGACCGCCGCGGCGAACCGCGGGTCGGCGCCGACCGTCGCCGAGCGGCGGACCGGCAGGCCCAGCTCGGCGGCCTTGGCCTTCGCCTCGGTGTCGAGGTCGTACAGGACCTCCATGTGGTCGGAGACGAAGCCGATGGGGACCATGACCACCGCGGGGGCGCCGGCGGCGTGCCGCTCCTCCAGGTGGTCGCAGATGTCCGGCTCCAGCCACGGGATGTGCGGGGCGCCGCTGCGCGACTGGTAGACGAGCTGCCAGGGGTGCTCGACGCCGGTCTCCTCGCGCACCGCGTCGGCGATCAGGCGGGCGACGTCCAGGTGCTCCGCGACGTAGGCACCTCCGTCGCCGTGGTCCTCGGCCGGGCCCGAGGTGTCCGCCGCGGCGGTCGGGATGGAGTGCGTCGTGAAGGCCAGGTGCGCGCCGTCCCGTACGCCCTCGGGCAGCTCGGAGAGGGACTTCAGGACGCCGTCGATCATGGGGCGCACGAAGCCGGGGTGGTTGAAGTAGTGCCGGAGCTTGTCGATCCGCGGCAACTCCAGGCCCTCAGCCTCCAGGGCGGCGAGGGAGTCGGCGAGGTTCTCGCGGTACTGGCGGCAGCCCGAGTACGAGGCGTACGCGCTCGTGGCGAGGACCAGGATGCGGCGGTGGCCGTCGGTGACCATCTCGCGCAGGGTGTCGGTGAGGTAGGGCGCCCAGTTGCGGTTGCCCCAGTAGACCGGCAGGTCGAGGCCGTGCTCCGCGAAGTCCTTGCGCAGGGCGTCGAGGAGGGCGCGGTTCTGGTCGTTGATCGGGCTGACCCCGCCGAACAGGAAGTAGTGCTGCCCCACCTCCTTCAGCCGCTCCTTGGGGATGCCGCGCCCACGCGTCACGTTCTCCAGGAACGGGACGACGTCGTCGGGGCCTTCGGGGCCGCCGAACGAGAGCAGCAGCAGGGCGTCGTACGGAGTGGGATCGAGCGCATCGGACATGCCACCGATCCTGCCACCCGCCACTGACAGCCGGAAAACCCCGGTGCGTTCGCCGCGCCGGGGCCGTAAGCTGTATCGGCCACCTTTACGCCTTACCGGGGCCGCTTCTCGCAGTCGGCCCCGGCGCTTCCGCGGAGTCCACGTGCCCAGCTCCTACCGCGCCCTCTTCGCCGCCCCCGGCACCAAGGCGTTCTCGACGGCCGGGTTCCTCGGCCGCATGCCGCTGTCGATGATGGGCATCGGCATCGTGACGATGGTGTCCCAGCTGACCGGGCGGTATGGTCTCGCCGGCGCGCTCTCGGCGACCGTGGCGCTGTCCGCCGCCGCGCTCGGGCCGCAGATCTCCCGCCTGGTGGACCGGCACGGCCAGCGCCGGGTGCTCAGGCCCGCCACGCTGGTCTCCCTGGCCGCGGTCGCCGGGCTGCTGACGTGCGCGAAGTTCGAGACGCCGGACTGGACGCTGTTCCTCTTCGCCGCCCTGGTCGGCTGCGTGCCGAGCGTGGGCTCGATGATCCGGGCCCGCTGGGCCGTCCTGTACCGCGGCACCCCGCAGCTGCACACCGCGTACTCCTTCGAGTCCGTGGTGGACGAGGTCTGCTTCATCTTCGGGCCGATCATCTCGATCGGGCTCTCCACCGTCTGGTTCCCCGAGGCGGGGCCGCTGCTCGCCGGGGGCTTCCTCGCCGCGGGTGTCTTCTGGCTGACGGCCCAGCGGGCCACCGAGCCGGTGCCCCACCCGCGCGAGCACCACAGCCGGGGCTCGGCGCTGCGCTCGGGCGGGCTCCAGGTGCTCGTCGCCACGTTCGTCGCGACCGGCGCGATCTTCGGGTCGGTCGACGTGGTCACCGTGGCGTACGCGGAGGACCAGGGCCACAAGTCCGCGGCGAGCCTGGTCCTCGCGGTCTACGCGCTCGGCTCCTGCCTCGCCGGAGCGGTCTTCGGGCTGCTGCACTTCAAGGGGGCGCCGGCGCCCAGGTGGCTGTTGGGTGTCTGCGCGATGGCCGTGAGTATGATCCCGCTTCAACTGGTCGGGAACCTGCTGTCCCTGGCCGTGGCGCTGTTCGTCGCGGGCCTGTCCATCGCACCGACAATGATCACGACGATGGCCCTCGTCGAGGAGCACGTACCACGCGCGAAACTGACCGAGGGCATGACCTGGGTGAGCACCGGGCTCGCGGTCGGCGTCGCGCTCGGCTCCTCCGCGGCCGGCTGGGTGATCGACTCCGCGGGTCCGGACGCCGGGTACTCGGTCCCCGCGGTCTCCGGGGCCGCCGCGGTCCTCGTCGGGTTCCTGGGGTATCGCCGGCTGAAGAGGCCGGTTCCGCGACGGAGAGGGACCCATGAGCACGGAAACGAGCAGAGGAACGGGCGGCGGGAAGAGCACAGCGACGTGGCGTAACTGGGCGGGAAACGTCGCCTCGCGGCCCGCCAGGGAGGTCACCCCGACCTCGACGGACGAACTCTCCGCGGCCCTGCGCGCCGCCAAGGCCGACGGCCTGCGGGCCAAGCCCGTCGGCGCTGGTCACTCCTTCACGGCGGCCGCCACCACCGACGGCCTCCTCATACGGTCCGATCTGCTCACCGGCATCCGCGCGATCGACCGCGCGGCGGGCACGGTCACGGTGGAGGCCGGCACGCCGCTGAAGCGCCTGAACATGGCGCTCGCGCGGGAGGGCCTGTCCCTCACGAACATGGGCGACATCATGGAGCAGACGGTCTCCGGAGCCGTCAGCACCGGCACGCACGGCACCGGCCGCGACTCGTCCTCGATCGCCGCCCAGATCACGGGCCTTGAGCTGGTCACCGCGGACGGCACGGTCCTGACGTGCTCCGCCGAGAAGAACCCCGACGTCTTCGCCGCCGCCCGCGTCGGGCTCGGGGCGCTCGGCGTCATCACCTCGATCACCTTCGCCGTGGAGCCGCTCTTCTTCCTGACGGCCCGTGAGGAGCCGATGACGTTCGACCGGGTCACGAGCGACTTCGACGCGTTCTTCACCGAGAACGAGCACTTCGAGTTCTACTGGTTCCCGCACACCGGCAACTGCAACACCAAGCGCAACAACCGCAGCTCGGGCCCGGTGGCCCCGCCCGGCCGGATCAGTGCCTTCGTGCAGGACGAGTTGATCTCCAACGGCCTCTTCCAGGTGGTCAACTCCGTGGGCCGTGCCTTCCCCGCGACCATCCCGGGCATCGCCCGGATCTCCAGCAGGGCGCTGTCCCCCCGCACGTACACGGACATCCCTTACAAGGTCTTCACCAGCCCGCGCCGGGTGCGCTTCATGGAGATGGAGTACGCCGTTCCGCGCGCGGCCCTCGTCGAGACCCTCCGGGAGCTGAAGACCATGGTCGAGCGCTCGCGGCTGCGGATCAGCTTCCCCGTCGAGGTCCGCACGGCGCCCGCAGACGACATCGCGCTCTCCACGGCCTCGGGCCGGGAGAGCGCGTACATCGCCGTCCACATGTACAAGGGCACGCCGTACCAGGCGTACTTCGCGGCGGCGGAGCGGATCTTCACCGCGCACGAGGGGCGGCCGCACTGGGGCAAGCTGCACACGCGCGACGCGGAGTACTTCGCCGAGGTGTACCCCCGCTTCGGCGAGTTCACCGCCGTGCGCGACCGCCTGGACCCGGACCGCATGTTCACCAACGCCTACCTGCGGCGGGTCCTCGGCGACTGACCGGCCCGCCTACGGGCTGGTGGTCTCGCCCTGCTGGGCGTCGCCGTCGCTGCCCTGGCCGGAGCCCGAGCCGGTGCCGGTACCGGTGCCGCTCGACGGCGTGGGGGTCGGCTTCGGCGTGGGCGTCGGTGTCGGGTTCGTCTGGGAGCCGTCGTCCCCGGAGTCGGTGCCGTCGCCCTTGTCGGAGTCCGTACCGCTGCCCTTGTCGGGGTCGTTCCCGGAGCCGGTGCCCTCGCCCTGGCCGGGGGTCTGGCCGCCGGTCCCCTGCGGGTCCTGCGTCGCTCCGCCGTCGCCCTTGTGGGAGCCGTCGTCGCCCGTCCCCGAAGTGCCGTCGTCCGAAGGCTGGCCCGACGGATCACCGGAGGGCGTGGACGGCGGCTCCTTCTTGGAGGAGCCGTTCCCCGTGAGGTTGCTGATCGTGGTCCCCTTGCCGCCGCTGAGGTCCCGATCGGTCACGAGTTCGTACGCGGTGATGCCCCCCATCGCGATACCGAAGACGACGGCCGCCGCGATCAGAGGCCGCTTCCAGCTCCGGGCCTGCGTGCGGTGCGTGGTGCCGTCGGTGAAGTCTTCCGACGGCAGCGGCGGTTCGAGCGGCACTCCCGGAGGCGGTGCCTGCGCGCCGACGCGGAGCACGCGCGTGGCGTCCTCGCGCGGCAGCAGCTGGGTGGCATCCTCACGCGGCGCGAACTGGGTGGCGTCGACCGAGCCGAGGAGTTGCGTCTTCTCGGCGTCGGGGTCCGCGCCCTGGTTCCCGTCCAGGTCGGTCGCCACGGGCGGCAGCACGGCCGTGGGATCGGCCTCTGCGGCGGGCACCGCCCTGGTCGCGTCGGCGTCGGCGCCCTGCGCTCTCCCCCACGTCGTGGTCACGGGCCCGGTGGTGGACGCGGCTCCCGGGTAGCCCTGATGGGCAGCCGTTCTGAACGTCTCGGGCACGCGTGGCGCGGTGGTGGCCGGTACCTGGTGCGCCTTCGGCTTGGCCTGGACCGCCACGACGCGTATCTGCTCGCCCGTACGCTTGAAGAAGTGCTGGAAGATGGTGCCGCCGCAGGTCGCGATGCCGCTCACGACGCCGGCGCCGAGGATCGTTCCGTAGACGCCGAGGTTCGAGGCCAACTTCGCCGCCACGACCGCGGCCATGGCGCTTCCGGCCACCTGCGGCACGCTGAGATCGAGGCGCCGCTTCTCCTCGGGCTCCTCCTGGTCCTTCGACTCCTTGCCGGATTCCGGCTTCACTCGCATCTCCGACCCTTGCCTGCCTTCCTCACCTTTTCGGCTTTTTCGACTGACTGCACGAGAAGGGGACGTACGGCCGAAGCGTTTAGTTCCGTTTCTGGCGATTCCGTGAAGTGCGCCACGCGCACGCGGGGGCGCAAGCGCCGAAATGGCCGCCAACTCCCTTCCCCCACGAGAAGTTCGGCGGCGCGGCGGTCCACCCGCATGGTCCGAATGGAGTACTGTTGCGAGCCCTGGGTCCGGTCTCCCGCCAGGGTGCCCGGGGCCTTCCAGGACCGCCGGGTGGGGGGCTGGCCGCACAGGGTGGCGAAGGTCGTCACTTGGCGTTGCAAAATGGTTACCGTGCCATAACGGCGATCCAGGGCCCCTGCCCGACACGCCGGGCAACTCGGCAAGGTTGTGGCAGGCTGCACCCGGGCAGGCCACACTCGACTAGCGGAAGCAGCGACGCACGTGACGTCGGCAGGCACCACCCGGGAGGTCCCCATGCCCGAACTGCGTGTCGTGGCCGTCAGCAACGACGGCACACGGCTGGTGCTGAAGGCTGCGGACAGCACGGAGTACACGCTTCCGATCGATGAGCGGCTGCGTGCGGCCGTCCGCGGCGACCGGCCCCGACTCGGACAGATCGAGATCGAGGTGGAGAGCCACCTCCGCCCGCGCGACATCCAGGCGCGGATACGTGCCGGTGCCAGCGCGGAAGAAGTGGCCCAGTTCGCCGGCATCCCGGTCGACCGGGTCCGCCGGTTCGAGGGCCCCGTGCTCGCCGAGCGCGCCTTCATGGCGGAGCGCGCCAGAAAGACTCCTGTGCGCCGTCCGGGTGAGAACACCGGACCCCAGCTCGGCGAGGCCGTCCAGGAACGGCTGCTGCTGCGCGGCGCCGACAAGGACTCCGTCCAGTGGGACTCCTGGCGCCGCGACGACGGCACCTGGGAGGTCCTGCTCGTCTACCGCGTCGCGACCGAGCCGCACTCCGCGAGCTGGACGTACGACCCGCCCCGGCGGCTCGTGCAGGCCGTGGACGACGAGGCGCGCTCGCTGATCGGCGAGACGGACGACATCGCCGCGCCCGAGCCCAGCTTCCCCTTCGTGCCCCGCATCGCCCGGCTCCCGAGGGACCGTCCGCCGGAGCGGCCGCTCGACCGCGCCCTGGACCGGCAGCTCGACCGGCAGAGCATCCCGGCCTCCCCCGCCGAGCCCGCGGAGGAGACCGACGGCGTGGTGCCCGTGGTCGCCGAGCAGGAGCGCGACTCGCTGACCAGCCTCCTGGAGGCGGTGCCCAGCTTCCGTGGCGACATGGTGGTGCCCGAGCGCCCCTCGGCCGCGGCCACCGCGGAGCTGCCGCCGCCCGCGCAGGAGGAGCCCGAGCAGGAGCCCGAGGTGGAGGAGCCGCCCGCGGCGTCGGCCGGCGCCGGTTCGGCCTACGCGGACGTCCTCATGCCGCGCTCGGTGGCCAGCCACCGCGACCGCCTGGTCGGTTCCACCGACCGCCAGGCCGAAGCCGACGGCGTGCGCCCCGGGCGCCGCGCCGCGGTGCCCAGCTGGGACGAGATCGTCTTCGGCACGCGCCGCAAGAAACAGGAGTAGCCGCAGCCACGCGCGTGTGGGGCCCGCACCGGCCGGTGCGGGCCCCACACGCGCGTGGCGGACTACTGCGGGTCCGGGCCCGTGGCGACCGGACGTGAGCCGTCCGCCGACCACTCGGACCACGAGCCCACGTACAGCGCGGCCGGGATTCCCGCCACCGCCAGGGCCAGCACCTCGTGGGCGCCCGAGACGCCCGAGCCGCAGTAGACGCCGACCTCCGACGTCGTGGCGGCACCCAGCGCCTTGAAGCGGTCCGCCAGCTCGGCGGCCGGCTTGAAGCGGCCGTCCTGGTCGACGTTCTCGGTGGTGGGTGCCGAGACCGCGCCGGGGATGTGCCCGGCCACCTTGTCGATCGGCTCGACCTCACCGCGGTAGCGCTCGGCCGCGCGGGCGTCCAGGAGCAGCCCGGAGCGGGCCAGGGCCGCCGCGGAGTCCGCGTCGAGGAGGTCGGTGCTGTTGGGGGCGGGCTGGAACGTCCCCTCGGCCGGGGCGGTCCCGGTGCCCTGTTCCAGAGGGCCGGTCCACAGGGCGAGGCCGCCGTCAAGGACGCGCACGCGCGCGTGCCCCGTCCAGCGCAACATCCACCACAGGCGTGCGGCCGCCCAGTTCTGGCCACCGTCGTACACCACGACATCGCGGTCCGCCGAGACCCCCGCCGCGCGCATCACGGCACCGAAGTGGTCCACGTCGGGGAGCGGGTGGCGGCCCTCTGCGCCGGCGGGTCCTGCCAGGTCGGCGTCCAGGTCGACGAAGACGGCCGACGGGATGTGCCCCTCTTCGTAGGCGTCGCGCATCGAGCCCTGGTGCTGCCAGCGGACGTCGAGC
The DNA here is from genome assembly GCF_021028635.1 of Streptomyces huasconensis. Taxonomy (NCBI): domain Bacteria; kingdom Bacillati; phylum Actinomycetota; class Actinomycetes; order Kitasatosporales; family Streptomycetaceae; genus Streptomyces; species Streptomyces huasconensis. The sequence continues at coordinate 6,147,507 of NZ_CP086119.1, read as the reverse complement.
AGGACCGGCGGATTCTCGCCTGCCAGATCGCTCGCGAGTTCGGATGCAGAGATGATGGCGTTCATGGGCCCATCCTTGCGCATGGGGTGGCCCCGCGGCCAAGGTCCGGCTACCCTGCTCCGCCGAAGCCGCCCGACCACGGGGCGTACGGAGCCCGGTACGCGCCGTACAGCACACGTTCTCCGCCCGGCCGCCCCGCGGTCATGGATGAGACCTCGCAAAACGGGCATCCTCCGCGGGAGGCAGGACCATGCGGCGCGGCCGGGACGCGTGGTGCGACGGGTGGTGCGAGCATCTACAGGGGCGCGCATGCGCGCGGCGAGGGCACGCGCGTTCGGATGAAGCGGAAGCGAAGCGGCCACCACGAAGGCCGAGGAGAGGGCGACGATGACCGAGGCACAGGCGTCCGCAGGGCGGCGCGACGGCGCGGGAACCGGTCGGAGCGCACCCGGCACACCCTGCTGGGTGAGCCTGATGGCGCATGGCCTGGCGGCGACCCAGGGGTTCTACGGAGCGCTCTTCGGCTGGGAGTTCCGGCCGGGGCCCGAGCAGCTCGGCCCCTATGCGCGGGCGCTGCTCGACGGGCGCGAGGTGGCCGGTATCGGCCAGTTGCCGCCCGGCCGGCAGCTGCCGATCGCCTGGACGCCCTATCTGGCGACGGACGACGCGGACGCGACGGCGGAGGCCGTGCGGCACTGCGGCGGCACGGTCGGCGTGGGCCCGATCACCGCGGGCAAGGCGGGGCGGATGGCCATCGCGTCGGACCCCACGGGCGCCGTCTTCGGGCTCTGGCAGGCCGCGCGACACCTGGGCAGCGCGGTGACCCGGGTGCCGGGCGCGCCCGCCTGGAATGAGCTGGTGACGCGGGAGACCGCGAGCGTCGTCACGTTCTACGAAACCGTTTTCGGCTATACCGACGAGGCCGTCGTCTCGGCCGACTACGACCATCTGACCCTGCACGTCGAGGGCCACCCGGTGGCGTCCGTGCACGGCGTGGGCGACGCGCTGCCGCGCGACCGGGGCCCGCACTGGATGACGTACTTCGAGGCCGCCGACGTCGACGACGCGGCGGCCCGGGTCGTCGAGCTCGGCGGGCAGGTGGTCCAGCCGCCGCGTGAGGGACCTCACGGCCGCGAGGCGACGGTCGCCGACCCCGAGGGCGCGGTCTTCACCCTCGTACGCTCGACCGGCGCGCACGGCTGAGTCAGACGCAGGAGGCGGTGTCGACCGGCAGGACATCGGGCGAGAGGGCGCCCGCGCGTGCGGTCGCCGCCGTCACCCTGCGGCGGTGGTGGCGTCGGCACAGGACTTCGTAACCCACCTCGTCGGGCGACTGGTTGACGTCGCCGACGACGACCTGGGCGCCCTCGACGACCATCTCGCCGCCTATCGTGCGGGCGTTGTGCGTGGCGCGGGCGCCGCACCAGCACAGGGCCTCGACCTGGAGCACCTCGACGCGGTCGGCCAGCTCGACCAGGCGCTGCGAGCCGGGGAAGAGCTTGGAGCGGAAGTCCGTGGTGATGCCGAAGGCGAAGACGTCCAGGCCGAGGTCGTCGACGACGCGCGCGAGCTGGTCGATCTGGTCCGGGGCCAGGAACTGCGCCTCGTCGGCGATCACGTAGTCCGCGCGGCCCCCCTGGGAGAGGTGGTCGACGAGGTGGGCGTAGAAGTCGAAGTCGTCCGCGGCCTCGATGGCGTCGGTGACCAGGCCGAGCCGCGACGAGAGCTTGCCCGCCCCCGCGCGGTCGTCCCGCGTGAAGATCATTCCCTGGAGTCCGCGGGCCGAGCGGTTGTGCTCGATCTGCAGAGCCAGCGTGCTCTTTCCGCAGTCCATCGTTCCGGAGAAGAACACCAGCTCGGGCATGGGGAGTTGCGGACCTTTCGGGGCGGGGTGCATCGGGGGGCGTACGGCCAGGAGCGTACTTCGAGGGGTCAGGTGCGTACTTCGAGGAGGGGAACGAGCTGTTCGACGGGGGTCATGGAGCCGTGCATGCCGACCAGCGCGGACTCCTTGGGCTCCCGCTCACTGGCGATGATCGCGACGTCGGCGTGCGCGGCGGCGACGACGTCGCCGATGCGCTCGTACACGCGTGGATCGATGTGGGGGCCGAACCAGCCCGCGGCGATCGCCTCGTCGCGGGAGGCCACCCAGAACTGTTCGCCGAGCACCTCGCGCCACACCGTCAGGACGTCGCTCTGGGCGCCCGGGACCGCGTAGACGTGCCGGGCTCGGCCCTCGCCGCCGAGGAGGGCGACGCCCGCGCGCAGCTCCCAGTCCTCGTCGAAGTCGATGCGGGAGGCGTCGTCGAAGGGGATGTCGAGCATGCCGTGGTCGGCGGTGACGTACAGGGCGCTGCGCGGCGGGAGCTGTTCGGCCAGCCGCTGGGCGAGCCGGTCGACGTACATGAGCTGGCCCCGCCAGGCGTCGGAGTCGACTCCGAAGCGGTGGCCCTTGCCGTCCACTTCGGCGTAGTACGTGTAGACCAGGGAGCGGTCCCCCGCGGCGAGTTGCTCGGCGGCGAGGTCCATGCGGTCCTCTCCGGAGAGCTTGCCGCGGAAGGTGCCGCCGCTCAGGGCGACCTTGGTGAGCGGGGTGTGCTCGAAGGTCGGGGAGGAGACCTGGGCGGTGTGCACGCCCGCCGCGTGCGCCTGCTGGAAGACCGTCGGGTAGGGCTGCCACGCGTGCGGGTCGGTCCACGGGTGCCAGCGGAGCTGGTTCATCAGCTCGCCGGTGGCGGGGTCGCGCACGGTGTAGCCCGGCAGGCCGTGCGCGCCGGGCGGAAGGCCCGTGCCTACGGAGGCGAGCGAAGTCGCGGTGGTGGCGGGGAAGCCCGCGGTGATGGGCCGCCCGGTGCCGCCGCGTGACGTGGGCAGCAGGGAGTTCAGGAAGGGCGCCTCGTCCGGATGCGCCTTGAGCTGCTCCCAGCCGAGGCCGTCGATCAGGAAGACGCAGTTGCGGTCGGCGGGGGTCAGCTCGGCGATGCGCGGCGCCGCGTGGCCCGGCACGCCCTGGTGGGCGACGAGGGTCGGCAGCAGGTCGGCGAGCGATCCCGAGCCGTACGCGGGCACGGGGGCGGTGTCGAGGGCGAGCGGTTCCACGTCGTCCCAGGCGGGCAGCGACATCAGCGGGCGGTGTCCGCGGTCGCCTCGGACAGGGCCTGGGCGAAGGCGAGGGTCTGCTGCACGGCGTCGGGGCCGTCACCGGCCTCGCTGACGCGCAGGCTGAGGTCATCGGCGGTCGAGCTGCCGGTGTAGCCGTGGTCCGCCTCGCAGTTGGGGTCGCCGCAGGCGGCGGGCTCCAGGTCGATGCGGGAGACGGCGCCCCAGCCGATGGTGAGGACGACCTCGCGCGGCGGCGTGCCCGGAACGTACTTCTCCGGGTTGGCGACGACGCGGCTGAGGACGACCGAGGAGATCCGGCCGATCTTGACCGACTCCGTGGAGGTGGTCGCGTACGGCGTCGGGGAGGTGCTGTCCGCCGCCTGCTCGTCGGTGTGGCTGACGATGAAGCGCGTGCCGGTCAGGACGAGGACCGTGACGTGCCGGCGCACTTCGTTGGCGTCGAACGTCGTCTCCTGGTGGACCAGGTAGGACCCGATGGCCTCGCCGCCGATCGCGGCCTCCACCGCCTCGGCCACGAGGGCCGGGTAGTAGCCGCTGCGCTCGATCGCCGCGCGCAGCCCCTGGGTCGTCGTACCGGTCTTTGCCATGCCGCCCATCCTACGGCCCGGTGCGGGGCCGCTGGGCCCCCGTGGCCGCCCCGGCGCCCGTGGAGCGCGGTTCAGTACCCGGGGAGCGTCCGCGGACCGAGATCGTCGCGGGCGGGCGGGGGCGCGAGGCGTACGGAGGCGTCGAGGACGGAGAGGCCGCGTTCGGCGACGACCACCGGCTCCAGGGAGACGCCGACCACTTCGGGGTGGTCGTCGACGAGCCGGGAGACGCGCTGGAGCAGCTCTTCGAGGGCGGGGGTGTCGACGGGGGCCGAGCCGCGCCAGCCGAAGAGGAGGGGTGCGGTCCGGATGGACCTGATCAGGGAGGCCGCCTCGCGGTCGGTGACGGGGATGAGGCGGTGGGCGGTGTCGCCGAGCAGCTCGGAGGCGGCGCCCGCGAGCCCGAAGGAGAGCACCGCTCCGGCCGCCGGGTCGATCACGGCGCGTACGACGGTGTCGACGCCGCGCGGCACCATGCCCTGCACGACGGGCCGCAGCTCGGCGGGCTTGCCGAAGGTGTCGGTCAATTCCCGGTAGGCGCGTCGCAGTTGCTCTTCGTCGGCGAGGTCGAGCCGCACCCCGCCGAGGTCGGCGCGGTGCCGCAGGTGGGGGGCGGTGGTCTTCAGGGCCACGGGGTAGCCGAGGGTGCGCGCGGCGTGCGCGGCGGCGTCCGGGTCGGGCGCGGGCAGGGCCCGTCGTACGCGGATGCCGTACCGCCTGAGGAGTTCGTGGGCGTCGGCCGGGGCGAGGGTGGTGCCGCGGGGGTCGCCGTCCTTGCCCAGCAGCTCCGCGATGCGCTCGGCGGTGCCGCTCTCGTCGATGTCGTCGTACTCGTGCACCTTGCCGGGCTCGCCGGCCTCGCGGCGCCACTGGGCGTACTTGACGGCTTCGGCGAGGGCGCGGACGGCGCGCTCGGCGGCGGGGTAGGCGGGGATGCGGTACTGCTCCGCCGCGGGCTCGTCCGTCTCCGGCGGGGGCGTCTCGCCTTCGGTGGTGGGTGGGCGCGGTGCGGGGTGGACCGGTTCGGCGCAGTCCGGGGGGCCGGGGTGTTTCGCCGGGGCGCCCGGCCGGGTGCTGGTCGCGGCGGAGAGGGCCTCGGCGAGGCCGCCCAGCTCGACGTGGACCACGGCGACGGGCTTGGCGGGGCAGCCCGCCGCGGCGGCCCGCAGCTCTGTGGCGAGCGTCTCGGGGTCGGCGGCGGCGCCGTTCTCCCGCACCCAGGGGATGGCGTTGACGATCACCGCGTCGCACCCTTCGTCCGACAGGGCCTCGGCGAGCGCGGCCCGGAAGTCGGCCGGGGTCGCCCCGGTCGTGAGGTCGCGGGGCGGCAGCGGGCGCAGCCCGTCGGCGACGCACGCGTCGTACGTGAGGAGACCGAGCGACTCGGAGTTGCCGAGGATGCCCACGCGCGGGCCGGACGGCAGCGGCTGCCCGGCGAGCAGCAGGCCCGCGTCGACCATCTCGGTGACGGTGTCCACGCGGATGACGCCTGCCTGGCGCAGCAGCGCCGAGACCGTGGCGTGCGGCAGGCGGGTGGCCTGTACGGCGTGGCCGGTGGGCGCGATGCCGCTGTGGCGGGCGCCCTGGACCACGACGAGCGGCTTGGCGGTCGCGGCGCGCCGCGCGAGGCGGGTGAACTTGCGCGGGTTGCCGATGGTCTCCAGGTACATCAGGGCGACGTCGGTGTCCGGGTCCTCGTACCAGTACTGGAGGAGGTCGTTGCCCGATACGTCGGCGCGGTTGCCGGAGCCGACAAACGTGGACAGGCCGGCGCCCCGGCGGTGCAGCCCGGAGAGCAGCGCGATGCCGATGGCGCCGGACTGGGTGAACAGACCGATGCGCCCGCGCGCGGGAGGCTCGGGAGCGAGCGAGGCGTTGAGCCGGGCCCGGGGGGAGGTGTTGATGACACCGAAGGCGTTCGGGCCGATGACACGCATGCCGTACGACCGGGCCTGCCGGACCAGTTCGCGCTGCCGCTCGCGGCCCTCGGCGCCGCTCTCGCCGTACCCGGCGGAGAGCACCACGAGGCCCTGCACCCCGCGCTCGCCGCACTCGGCGACGACCTGGGAGACCCGGTCGGCGGGCACGGCGACCACGGCGAGGTCCACGGGCTCCTCGATGGCCGTGACCGAACGGTGGGCGGGCACCGCGTCGACTTCGGAGCCTTCCTCGAAGGCGCTGTTCACCGCGTGCAGGCGACCGGTGAACCCGGCCTCCTTGAGGTTGCGCAGCACGCTGCGGCCCACGCCGCCGGGGGTGCGGCCGACACCGATCACCGCGACCGAGCCCGGCGTCAGCAGGCGCTGCACGGACCGCCCCTCGGCGCGCTGTTCGCGGGCGCGCTGCACGGCGAGCGAGCGGTCGGTGGGCTCCAGGTCGAACTCCAGGCGTACGACACCGTCCTCGAAGCTGCGTTTCTGCTGGTACCCGGCGTCCGTGAACACCTTGATCATCTTGGTGTTGGCGGGCAGCACCTCGGCCACGAAACGGCGGATGCCGCGCTCCCTGGCGACCGCGGCGATGTGTTCGAGGAGGGTGGAGGCCACGCCGCGGCCCTGGTGGGCGTCCTGCACGAGGAAGGCGACCTCGGCCTCGTCGGCGGGGGCGCCGGCGGCCATGCCGCGCTCGTCGATGCGGTCGTAGCGCACGGTCGCGATGAACTCACCGCCCACGGTGGCGGCGAGTCCCACCCGGTCCACGTGGTCGTGGTGGGTGAAACGGTGCACGTCCTTGGCGGACAGCCGCGGGTAGGGCGCGAAGAAGCGGTAGTACTTCGACTCGTCCGAGACCTGTTCGTAGAAGCTGACCAGGCGGTCCGCGTCCTCGGCCGTGATGGGCCTGATCCGCGCGGTGCCTCCGTCGCGCAGCACCACATCGGCTTCCCAGTGGGAGGGGTAGTCGTGCCGGTCCCGCTGCCCATCCTGCTGGTGCCGATCTCGCTGATCCGACGGGGTCTGCATGGGGTCAGGGTACGGGTCGCGGGGGCGCCCGGGCCGGGTACGGTCGACGGAAGACCGGCGTCCACTGGCGGGGCGGCCGGCCACCGCTTGGCGGGGGGCCAGCTTCCGCTTAGCGGACGGTCGGGGCCCGCTTCGCGGAGGGCCAGCCTCCGGTCGACGGAGCACCCGCCACGGCATGCGACAATGGTCTAGACAAGTGTGAGACACCTGGAAGGGCAGCAACACATGGCTGAGCGCCGCGTCAACGTCGGCTGGGCCGAGGGCCTCCACGCCCGACCCGCCTCCATCTTCGTCCGCGCGGCCACGGCCGCCGGCGTCCCCGTGACGATCGCCAAGGCCGACGGCAACCCGGTCAACGCGGCCTCGATGCTCGCGGTGCTCGGCCTCGGCGCCCAGGGCGGCGAGGAGATCGTGCTCGCCTCCGACGCCGAGGGTGCGGACGCCGCCCTCGACCGTCTGGCGAAGCTCGTCGCGGAGGGCCTTGAGGAGCTCCCGGAGACGGTCTGACCCACGCAGTTCCTTCGAAGGGCCCACCCTGGACACGGGGTGGGCCCTTTTCGTTCGGTTTCCACCCGACCTTTCGCCGAGCCTTCCGCCCGGTTTTCGCTCGCGGCCTTTCGGCGGTCGGATTATGACCTGCGGGGCGGCCGGTGAATTCGCCAGCAAAGATAACCACCCGGCAGCGCCAAAACCCTCGGCTCTTTTTCGGGGGCGCTCTCCTGACGGCCACCCTCTTTGTATACGGCTCGCGCGTTAATTCGGGAGGCCCACCGTGTTTACGGCTTGTTGCATGTCCCTCACGCGGTCGTCCCGCCGCGCATGGCGCAACCGGTGCGCGGCCGTCACCCGGCCCGCGTGGCCGGCGGTGAGCGTCCTGGCCCGTTCCGCGTCCCCGCGGGCCACCGCGTCGACGATCGCCGCGTGTTCGGACCAGGAGACGGCGGGCGCGGCCGGGGGCTCCACGACGTACATCCAGGCGAGCTTGTGCCGCAGCTGGGTGAGCAGCGTGATGAGGCCGGGGCTGCCGGAGGCCTGGGCGAGCGTCTCGTGGAACCAGCCGCCCAGCGAGCGCAGATCCTCCCCCTGCCCCCTCCGCACGCGCTCCTGGCCCAGCCGCACGAGCCCGCGCAGGACCTTGAGGTGCGCCTCGGTGCGGCGGTGCGCGGCGCGGGCCGCGGCGAGCGGTTCGAGCACCGTGCGCAGCTCCAGGAGATCGGCGGCCTCCTGCTCCGTGGGCTCGGCGACACAGGCGCCCGCGTGCCTGCGCGTGACGACGAAACCCTCGGCCTCCAGGGTGCGCAGGGCTTCGCGCACGGGGACGCGGGAGACGCCGTAGCGACGTGCGAGAAGCTCCTCGGTGAGCCGGCCGCCCCTTTCGTAGACCCCGGCGACAATGTCGTCCCGGATGGCCGTGCATACCGACTGCGCGGGAATGCGCATGACCGGACCTCCGCTTTGATCCCCGCGAAACGCGGTCGACCGACACTCGTGCGTGACTGTCTCGCGACTCTATTGCAGGACTTCGGAATTTCCGATGGGGGGCCGGAATTCATGGATATCTTTTGGCCAAGCGCGGGCGGGCCTGGAAACGGCGCCGGAAACGGCGAAGGCCCCGGCTCGCAAGAGCCGGGGCCTTCGGTGAGGCGCTGAGCGCGTCGGAGAGGTCAGACGTTGACGCCGTGCGAGCGAAGGTACGCCACGGGGTCGATGTCCGAGCCGTACTCCGCGCCGGTGCGGGCCTCGAAGTGGAGGTGCGGGCCACTGGAGTTGCCGGTGGAGCCCGAGAGGCCTATCTGCTGGCCCGGGGTGACCGTCTGGCCGACCGTGACGCCGAGGGACGACATGTGGCCGTACTGGGTGTACGTGCCGTCGTTCATCTTGATGACCACGTTGTTGCCGTAGGCACCGCCCCAGCCCGCCTCGACGACGGTACCGGCGCCCACCGCGTGCACCGGGGTGCCGGACGCGGCGTGGAAGTCGACGCCGGTGTGGCTGCCGGAGGACCACATCGCGCCGCCGGTCTGGTAGCCCGTGGAGACGTACGAGCCGGAGATCGGGGAGACGTAGGTGTTCAGGCGCTTGCGCTCGGCCGCGCGGGCGGCGCGCTCCTTGGCCTCGCGCTCCTGCTTGGCCTTCGCCTTGCGCTCGGCCTCGGCCTTGCGCTTCTCCTCGGCGGCCTTCTTCTTGGCGGCCTCTTCGGCCTTCTTGGCGGCAGCCGCGTCGTCGGCGGCCTGCCGCTGGGCGGCGGCCTGCGCGTCGATGCTGTCGGCGAGCGAGTCGCCGACGGAGATCGCCTGGGTGAGCCCGGTGTGTTCGAGAGCGGCGTCGTCGGCGGCGGCGAGCGCCGGAGCGGCCAGGCCTCCGATGACACCGGTGGTGGTGATCGCGGCCACTCCCGCGACGTTCGCGGTCGTGCGGGTGAGGCGGCTGGGACGACGGTGCTTCCCGGTGGCACGGGTGAACGCCATGAAGCGGCTGATCCTTTCCTTCCTTCTCGCCTACCGGGTTAGCTGACGGGTTCGGAGCAGGAAGGTCTCCTACGAGTCCCTCGCCTGACGGCAAGGTGCCCGATTCACCCCAAGGGACGTGTGGGTCCCCGGCTCCCCTGGCTCGCGCCGTACGGGGACTCGGCGATGGCTGTCCGGTGCCGCGGATGCGACGTGATGCGTGACGAACAGTCGGACTGACGCTAAACGGACCGTCTTTCAATCGACAAACAGAAGGCCGTTTTTGTAGCGCACGCCACACGCCAGACATGCAACCACCATATGAATTCGGACATATGGGGAGTAGGCGACCCCGGTCACCGAAACGGTCACCGGGGTCGCGCTACCACCGAACTGGCGTCCTGACGGGGCCTCAGCCCGCGACCACCGTCACCTCGCCGATGCCGAGCGCCCTGACGGGCTCCTCGATCTGCGCGGCGTCCCCGACGAGGACCGTCACCAGGTGGTCCTCCGGGAAGGCGCTCACGACGGCCGCGGTGGCCTCCACGGTGCCGGTCGCGGCCAACTGCCGGTACAGGCGCGCCTGGAAGTCGTCCGGGAGGTTCTGCTCGACCTGGTCGGCGAGGGTGGCGGCCACGGAGGCGGCCATCTCGTACTTGAGCGGGGCCACGCCCACCAGGTTCTGCACCGCCACGTCGCGCTCCGCGTCGGTCAGGCCCTCCGCGGCGAGGGTGCGCAGGACCGTCCAGAGGTCCTCCAGCGCGGGCCCCGTCGAGGCGGTGTCGACGGAGCCGCTGATGGCGAGCATCGCGGCGCCCGTGCCGTCCGGGGCGGACCGCAGGACCTGGCTGAACGCCCGTACGCCGTAGGTGTAGCCCTTCTCCTCGCGCAGGACGCGGTCCAGGCGGGAGGTGAGGGTGCCGCCCAGGCAGTACGTGCCGAGGATCTGGGCGGGCCAGACCCGGTCGTGCCGGTCCGGGCCGATGCGGCCGATCAGAAGCTGCGTCTGCACGGCTCCGGGGCGGTCCACGATGACGACGCGGCCCGTGTCGTCGGCGGTGATCGCGGGCATCGGGCGGGGCTCGGCCGTGTCGCCCGTCCAGGTGCCGACGGTGTCCGCGAGAACGGCGTCCAGGTCGGTGCCGGCGAGGTCGCCGACGATCACCAGCGTGGACGTGGCCGGCCGGACGTGCGTCTCGTAGAAGGCGCGGACCGCGGCCGAGTCGATGGCCTTGACCGTCTCCTCGGTGCCCTGGCGGGGCCTCGACATGCGCGAACTCGCCGGGAAGAGCTGCCTGGAGAGCTCCTTGGCGGCGCGCCGCGCCGGGTTGGCCGCCTCGTGCGGGATCTCGTCCAGGCGGTTGCGTACGAGGCGTTCGATCTCGCTGTCGGCGAAGGCGGGGGCCCGCAGGGCGTCGGCGAGCAGGCCGAGCGCCTTGGGCAGGCGGGAGACCGGGACTTCGAGGGAGACGCGGACGCCGGGGTGGTCGGCGTGCGCGTCCATGGTGGCACCGCACCGGTCGAGCTCGGCGGCGAACTCCTCCGCCGAGTGCTTGTCGGTGCCTTCGTTGAAGGCCCTCGCCATGATCGTGGCGACGCCGTCGAGGCCCTGCGGCTCGGCGTCCAGGGGCGCCTCCAGGTGGACCTCCACGGCGACGACCTGCTGGCCGGGGCGGTCGCAGCGCAGCACCGTGAGGCCGTTGGGCAGCGTGCCGCGCTCGGGGGCGGGGAAGGCCCACGGCTTGGCCGTGCCGGCCTGGGGCTGGGGGTGGAACTGCATCGTCGCGGCCTCGGTCACTTCGCCGCCTCCTCTTCCTCTGCGGTCTCGGCGGCGGCCTCGGTGCCCTCGGCGGCCTCGTCGTCGGCGGCCAGGGGTTCGTAGACGAGCACCGCTCGGTTGTCCGGGCGCAGGCGGGCCTTGGCGACCTCCTGCACCTCCTCGGCGGTGACGTCCAGCACGCGCTGCACGGCGGTGAGGGCGAGCTGCGGGTCGCCGAACAGGACCGCGTACCGGCACAGTTCGTCCGCGCGGCCCGCGACGGTGCCGAGCCGGTCGAGCCACTCGCGCTCCAGCTGGGCCTGGGCGCGCTCCATCTCCTCCGGAGTGGGGCCCTCCGCGGCGAAGCGGGCCAGCTCCTCGTCGACGGCGGCCTCGATGACCGGCACCTCGACGTCACCGGAGGTCTTCACGTCCAGCCAGCCGAGCGAGGGCGCGCCGGCGAGGCGCAGCAGGCCGAAGCCCGCGGCGACGGCCGTACGGTCGCGGCGCACGAGGCGGTTGTAGAGCCGGGAGGACTCGCCGCTGCCGAGGACGGTGAGGGCGAGGTCGGCGGCGTCGCACGCGCGCGTGCCGTCCTCCGGGAGGCGGTACGCGGCCATGAGGGCGCGGGCCGGCACGTCCTCCTCGACGACCTCGCGCAGTTCCTTGCCGATGCGCTCCGGGAGGGAGCCGTTCCGCGGCGGCTGCTTGCCGTCGTGCGAGGGAATCGACCCGAAGTACTTCTCCACCCAGGCGAGCGTCTGCTCCGGGTCGATGTCGCCGACGACCGACAGGACGGCATTGTTGGGCGCGTAATACGTACGGAAGAAGGCGCGCGCGTCTTCCAGGGTGGCCGCGTCCAGGTCGGCCATGGAGCCGATCGGCGTGTGGTGGTAGGGGTGGCCCTCCGGGTAGGAGAGGGCGGTCAGCTTCTCGAAGGCGGTGCCGTACGGGACGTTGTCGTAGCGCTGGCGGCGTTCGTTCTTGACGACGTCGCGCTGGTTCTCCATGGACTCCTCGTCGAGCGCGGAGAGCAGCGAGCCCATGCGGTCGGCCTCCAGCCACAGGGCCAGCTCCAACTGGTGCGCGGGCATCGTCTCGAAGTAGTTGGTGCGCTCGAAGCTGGTCGTGCCGTTGAGGGAGCCGCCCGCCCCCTGGACCAGCTCGAAGTGGCCGTTGCCGTGCACCTGCTTCGAGCCCTGGAACATCAGGTGCTCGAAAAGGTGAGCAAGGCCGGTACGCCCCTTGACCTCGTGGCGGGAGCCGACGTCATACCAGAGGCAGACCGCGGCGACCGGGGTCAGGTGGTCCTCGGAGAGCACCACGCGCAGGCCGTTGGCCAGCCGGTGCTCGGTCGCTGTCAGGCCGCCGGAGCCGGCCTCGGCCGTGGCCGTGTGACCCATGGGCATGTACGTCCCTTCGATCGCTGGATCATCGTGATCATCGCTGGACCCAGAACAATTTCCTGCCAGTCCTGCCACTGTATGCAAGCGTGCGGACACCTGACGAAGTTCCCGGGTCCGCCCTCGGCGTACTTCGCGGGGTGACGCGCGGCCGTCGACACAGGGCGTGGTCGGCGTTGTCAGTGGGACGGTCCACAATGGTCGGCGTCAGAACCCGCACTTGTTGGTGAAGGAGCCGCAGCAGCGATGGCCCGCCGCAGCACGAAGACCCCGCCGCCCGACGACGCGTTCGAGGAGAAGATCCTCGACATCGACGTCGTCGACGAGATGCAGGGCTCCTTCCTCGAGTACGCGTATTCGGTCATCTACTCCCGGGCCCTGCCCGACGCCCGCGACGGCATGAAGCCGGTGCACCGCAGGATCGTCTATCAGATGAACGAGATGGGCCTGCGCCCCGACCGCGGCTATGTGAAGTGCGCCCGCGTCGTCGGCGAGGTCATGGGTAAGTTGCACCCCCACGGCGACGCGTCGATCTACGACGCGCTGGTGCGCATGGCCCAGCCCTTCTCGATGCGCCTCCCCCTCGTGGATGGCCACGGCAACTTCGGCTCGCTCGGCAACGACGACCCGCCGGCCGCCATGCGGTACACCGAGTGCAAGATGGCCGACGCCACCTCCCTGATGACGGAATCGATCGACGAGAACACCGTCGACTTCGAGCCGAACTACGACGGCCAGGAGATGGAGCCGTCCGCCCTCCCGGCGGCCTACCCCAACCTCCTGGTCAACGGCGCCTCGGGCATCGCGGTCGGCATGGCGACGAACATGCCGCCGCACAACCTCGGCGAGGTCATCGCCGCCGCGCGCCACCTGATCAAGCACCCGGGGGCCGACCTCGAGACGCTGATGAAGTACGTGCCGGGCCCCGACCTCCCCACGGGCGGCAAGATCGTCGGCCTGACCGGCATCAAGGACGCGTACGAATCGGGCCGCGGCTCGTTCAAGATCCGCGCCACGGTCGCCGTGGAGAACGTGACGGCGCGCCGCAAGGGCCTGGTCGTCACCGAACTGCCCTTCTCCGTAGGCCCCGAGAAGGTCATCTCCAAGATCAAGGACCTGGTCGGCGCGAAGAAGCTCCAGGGCATCGCGGACGTCAAGGACCTCACCGACCGCTCGCACGGCCTGCGCCTGGTCATCGAGATCAAGAACGGCTTCGTCCCGGAAGCCGTCCTGGAGCAGCTGTACAAGCTGACGCCGATGGAGGAGTCCTTCGGCATCAACAACGTCGCGCTGGTCGACGGACAGCCCCTCACGCTCGGCCTCAAGGAACTCCTGGAGGTCTACCTCGACCACCGGTTCGACGTGGTGCGCCGCCGCAGCGAGTTCCGCCGCGGCAAGAAGCGCGACCGTCTGCACCTGGTCGAGGGCCTCCTGGTCGCCCTCCTGGACATCGACGAGGTCATCCGCCTCATCCGCTCCAGTGACAACTCCGCGCAGGCCAAGGAGCGCCTCATCGAGCGCTTCTCGCTGAGCGACATCCAGACGCAGTACATCCTGGACACCCCGCTGCGCCGACTGACCAAGTTCGACCGCATCGAGCTGGAGTCCGAGCGCGACAAGCTCAACGGCGAGATCGACGAGCTGACCGGCATCCTGGAGTCGGACGCCGAACTGCGCAAGCTGGTCTCCTCCGAACTGGCCGCCGTCGCCAAGAAGTTCGGCACCGACCGGCGCACGGTGCTCCTGGAGTCGGCGGGCTCCCCGGCCGCCACGGTCCCGCTCCAGGTCGCGGACGACCCCTGCCGCGTCCTCCTGTCCTCCACGGGCCTGCTGGCATGCACGGCCAACGGCGAGCCCTTCGGTGACGCCGAGACCAAGCGCGTGAAGCACGACGCGATCGTCTCGGCGGTGCCGGCCACGGCACGCGGCGAGGTGGGCGCGGTCACCTCAGAGGGACGGTTGCTGCGCCTGTCCGTGGTGGACCTCCCGCAGCTCCCGGAGACGATGGGCGCGCCCAACCTCTCCGGAGGGGCGCCCGTCTCGGAGCTGCTGCCGCTGACGAAGGACGAGAAGCTGATCTGCCTGATGACGCTCGACGAGTCGTCGCCGGGCCTGGCGCTCGGCACCGCGCAGGGCGTGGTCAAGCGTGTGGTGCCCGACTACCCCTCCAACAAGGAGGAGCTGGAGGTCATCACCCTGAAGGACGGTGACCGGATCGTCGGCGCGGCCGAGCTGCGCACCGGTGAGGAGGACCTGGTCTTCATCACGGACGACGCCCAACTGCTGCGCTACCCGGCCTCCCAGGTGCGCCCCCAGGGCCGTCCCGCGGGCGGCATGACGGGCATCAAGCTTGCCGCCGGCGCGAAGGTCATCTCCTTCACGGCGGTGGACCCGGCGGTGGACGCCGTCGTCTTCACGGTGGCGGGCTCGCGCGGCACGCTCGACGACTCCGTCCAGACCACGGCCAAGCTCACGCCGTTCGACCAGTACCCGCGCAAGGGCCGCGCCACGGGTGGTGTGCGCGTCCAGCGGTTCCTGAAGGGCGAGGACTGCCTGAGCTTCGCCTGGGCGGGCCCGACACCGCCGCACGCGGCCCAGCGCAACGGCGCGCCCGCCGAGCTGCCGGACATCGACCCGCGCCGTGACGGTTCGGGCGTCTCGCTGGCGAAGCCGGTGGCGGCGGTGGCCGGGCCGGTGTAGCCGCGGCCGGCCGTCAGCCGGTGGCGTCGGCGTCGAGGTCGGGGTCTGACTCCGGGTCGCCGAGGCCGGGGCCGCCGGGGCCGGGTTCGCCCGGGCCATCGAGGTGCGGTTCGTCGGCGTCCGGTTCCTGGACGTAGCGCAGTACGCCCCACATGCCGTGCTCATCGGCCTGTGGGGCGTACTCGCGACAGGCCTCCAGCTCCTTCTCCAGGGCGGGTACGTCGACGCCCGACCCGATGAGGACGAGCTGGGTCAGGCGGGGCTCGCCCGGGTCCCACGGCTCGGGGTAGAAGCGCAGAAAACGCCCGACGGCGTGCACCGCGTACCGGTTCCGCGGGTCGGAGGGCCCGAAATCGACGTACCCCTTGATTCGGTAGAGCCCCTCGGGCCTGCTGTCCAGGAGGGCCATCAGCGGGCGGGGCCCCAGGGGCGCTTCGGAGGTGAAGGAGAGGCTTTCGTAGGCGGAGTGCAGGTGGCCGTGGTGGCCGCAGCCGTCGGCCGGCTCCGCCTCGTCCCGCAGGTCGTCGAAGGAGAGCTGGCCGACCCGCTCCCCCACGGGCGCGCGGTCGAAGAACAGCTCCACGTCCACGCGGCCGAAGGAGGCGGCGACGACGGCCGCACGCCCGGCGAGCCCGCGGACGACGCCGAGAACGCGCTCGTGCTCCTCACTCGGCACCCGGTCGGCCTTGTTGACCACGACGAGGTCGGCGATGCCCAGATGCCGGTCCACCTCGGGATGCCGTTCTCTCGTGGCGTCGAACTCGGCGGCGTCCACCACCTCGACGAGCCCGCCGTAGACGATGTGCGGGTTCTCGCTGGCGAGCAGCATCTTCACGAGTTCCTGCGGCTCGGCGAGGCCGCTCGCCTCGATGACGATCACGTCGATCCCGGCGGCGGGGTGGGCGAGCCGCTCCAGGTACTCGTCGAGCTCACTCGCGTCCACGGCGCAGCACAGGCAGCCGTTGCCGAGGGAGACGGTGGAGTCGCCGAGCTGCCCCGCGACCGACATGGCGTCGATCTCGATCGAGCCGAAGTCGTTGACGATCGCCCCGATCCGGCTGCCACCGCTGCGGTGCAGCAGGTGGTTGAGGAGGGTGGTCTTGCCGGAACCGAGAAATCCGGCGAGGACGATGACCGGGATCTGCTGCGTGTTCAACCGTGGGCCCCTCGTACCGACGTTCGTATGCGTACGGGTCGCGACGGTCCCGTACGCGGAGCGCGGGTCGCGACGGCCCTGTACGCGCAGTGCGGGCCGCGGCGGAACTCCCGCGAAGAATGAAGACCGCCCCAGGATAGGCGTGCGCGTACGTGCCGCGAAGTGAACGATTGTTGGCGGCGCTCGCGGGAGCACACGTTGGGCACGGCGCCGAGACGTAGGACCGCTGCTTCCTACCAGTGGCTGATGAGCGATTGGCGTTCTGCGCTGTCTGACGGCACCGACCATGGATCACCGGCTGTCAAGGCCGCGAGGGGACCTTGCCCCGCCCGCCTCGCCCGTCTCCTCCGAGCCCCCACCCGCACCGGCACCGCCTCCCTCGGCCAGGGGGAACAGCCCGTCACGCACAGGCAGGTTAGGCTCGCCTGTGTGAGTACGTGCGCGACCGCCTCGCGGGACCTGGACGAACCTCTCGCGGGAACCGCGGCGACCGCCAGGACATGGCTCCTGGTGGAGCAGCCGGGCCCCTGGGGCGCCAAAGCGCTGACGTCCAGCCACCTCGACCCGGAGGTCGGCGGCGCCCTGGAGAGGGCCGCCGAGGGCACCGGCGTGCGCGTCGCGCTGATCCGCCGCCCCGGACGCCACGCGGACTGCCACGCCCCGACCCGGCACCGGGTGTACGTGGCGCATACCGTCCCCGGCCGCACCTGGCTGCGCTCCGCGGTGACCGACGACCCCCGTCGCCTGCTCGACCTCGACTTCACGGCACTCGGCGCGGGCGACCACGGCGGCTTCGGCACCCCGCACACGGGCGCCCCGCTCGCGCTCGTCTGCACCAACGGCAAGCGCGACCGCTGCTGCGCCCTGCTCGGCAGGCCGCTCGCCGCCGAACTGGCGGCCGCCGGCGAAGTGGGAGCCTGGGAGATCACTCATCTGGGTGGTCATCGCTTCTCGCCCACCCTGTTGGTGCTCCCCTATGGCTACGCGTACGGCAGGACCGGGACGCACGCCGTCAAGGAGATCCTCGAAGCGGTGCGTACGGGGCGGGTGATCGCCGAGGGGTGCCGGGGCAACTCCGCCTGGGAGCGTCCCGGTCAGGCCGCCGAGCTGGCGGTGCGGACGGCCACGGGCGAGGACGGAGCCGGGGTCCTGAGCGTCGTCGGCACGGACGGCGCAGCCCCGCGCTGGGACGTGACGGTCGCGCACACCGATGGCCGCCGCTGGCAGGTCACGGTGGAACAGGGCACCTCACTGCCGCCCCGCCCGGAGAGCTGCGGCGCGGCCCTGAAGTCCCCGGCGCGGATGGACGTGGTGGCGGTGCGCCCGGCCCCGTAGAGCCCCGCCCAACGGGCCGTGACCGGTTGCGCAGGAACGCCGCCGCACCGCCGACTGCCACCGGCCGCGCGTGCCCAGGAGCGTCGTACGGCCAGGCTGCGCCGACTGGTGGTCCGGGGTCTCGCGTCGTCGTACGAGATCCCCGCCACACTGACTTCGGAGTAGTCCGCCACCGGCCGTACCGTTCGTACACATGAGCCCGACCTCCCCTGTGCGACGCCGCCGCCTCGGCCTGCCGCGGCGCGTGTTCTCGCAGGTGCTGCTGATGCAGCTGGCGATCGCCGCCGGGGTCGCGGTGCTGGCCACCGGGCTCTTCCTCGCACCGCTCAGCGACCAGCTCGACGACCAGGCGATGCGCCGCGCACTCGCCATCGCCCAGACAACGGCCGCTCACCCGCAGCTCGCCGAGGATCTGAAGTCCTCGGCGCCCACGGGCGACGGGCCCGTCCAGCGGGAAGCCGACCGAATCCGCCGGGCCAGTGGCGCCGAGTACGTCGTGATCATGAACAAGGAAGGCGTCCGCTGGTCCCATACCGACCGCGCCCAGATCGGCAAGGTCGTCTCGACCGACCCCAGCGACGCGCTCGCGGGCCGCGAGGTCATGGAGATAGACAACGGCACGCTGGGCCGCTCCGCGCGCGGCAAGGTGCCGCTGAGGGGCGCGGACGGGGCCATCGTGGGGGCCGTCTCCGTAGGCATCGAGTACGACAGCGTGCGGGCCCGCCTGATCCACTCGATCCCGGGGCTGCTCGCCTACGCGGGCGGGGCGCTGGCCGTCGGCGCGCTCGCCGCGTACTTGATCTCCCGCAGGGTGCAGCGGCAGACCCGTGACCTGGCCTTCTCCGACATCTCGGCGCTGCTCGCGGAGCGCGAGGCGATGCTGCACGGCATCCGCGAGGGGGTCGTCGCACTGGACCGCTCCGGCCGGGTCCGGCTGCTCAACGACGAGGCGCAGCGCCTTCTCGGCCTCGGCGCGGAGGCGCTCGGCCGGCCGCTGGACGACGCGCTCGGCCCGGGACGCACGACCGACGTCCTCGCCGGCCGCGTCACCGGCACCGACCTGCTGACCGTCCGCGGTCAGCGTGTCCTCGTCGCCAACCGCATGCCCACCGACGACGGGGGCGCCGTCGCCACCCTGCGCGACCGCACGGAACTGGAGCAGCTCGGCCGCGAGCTCGACTCCACCCGCGGCCTCATCGACGCCCTGCGCGCCCAGGACCACGAACACGCCAACCGCATGCACACGCTCCTCGGGCTGCTCGAACTGGAGATGTACGAGGAGGCCGCCGAGTACGTCGGAGAAGTGGCCGGCGCGCACCGCGTGACCGCCGAGCAGATCACCGAGAAGATCCATGACCCGCTGCTCGCGGCCCTTCTGGTCGGCAAGGCCACGGTCGCGGCGGAGCGCGGCGTCGCGCTCTCCGTGCCGCACGACACTTCGCTGCCCGACCGGCTCGTCGACCCGGGCGGCCTCGTCACGATCGTCGGCAACCTCGTCGACAACGCTCTTGACGCCGCCGCGGGCACCCGCCACGCGCGCGTGGAGGTCGCCGTACGCACCGCAGGGCGCTCGGTGATCCTCCGTGTCCGCGACACGGGGCCGGGAGTGCCCGCCGAGCAACGGGAGACGATCTTCACGGAGGGCTGGACCACGAAGGAGCCGCCGGCACACGGCAAGCGCGGCATCGGCCTCGCCCTGGTCCGCAGGCTCGCCGAACGCCAGGGCGGCAGCGCACGGGCCGACGAGGCGCCTGAGGGGGGCGCGGAGTTCACCGTCGTACTGCCCGAAGCGCTCCGCGAGCCCGAACTGGCACCCGCATTGGAGCCCGACCTAGAGCCCGAACTGGCCGCCACGGAGGAATCACGATGACCGAAGGCACGGAGGCGACACGTTGATCGACGACACGTTGATCGGCGACACAGTGATCAAGGTCCTGGTCGTCGACGACGACGTCCGGGTCGCGGACGTCAACGCCGCCTACGTCGCGAAGATCCCCGGCTTCCACGTGGCGGCGAAGGCACACAGCGCCGGTGAGGCGTTGCGTCTCGTCGAGGAGACCCCGGTCGACCTGGTGCTGCTGGACCACTATCTGCCGGACGAGACGGGCCTGTCGGTCATACGCGCGTTGCGCGAGCGCGGACACCAGACCGACGTGATCATGGTGACGGCGGCGCGTGACGTGGCCACGGTGCAGGCGGCGATGCGGCACGGCGCCCTCCAGTACCTGGTGAAGCCGTTCTCCTACGCGGGTCTGCGCGCCAAACTCGACGCGTACGCGACGCTGCGCCGCACGCTGGACGGCGGCGGCGAAGCCGAGCAGGCCGAGGTCGACCGCATCTTCGGCGCCCTCTCGTCGACCCCCGCCCCCGAGCTGCCCAAGGGCCACTCCCCCACCACCGCGGAACTGGTACGACGCGCCTTGATGGCCGCGGACGGCCCCCTCTCCGCCCAGGAGCTGGCAGACCTCACCCGGCTGAGCCGCCAGACGGCCCAGCGTTACCTGAAGCTCCTGGAACGCACGGGCCGCGTCCGCCTGAGTCTCAAGTACGGCGACACCGGCCGCCCGGAGCATCGCTACGAGTGGGCGGCGAGCGTCTAGCAGCAAGCGAAAAAACTTCGGCCCGGCATGTCGAGAACCGCTGATCGGCTCCGTCCCCGCTATGAACGCGACCACAATGGGTCGCACAGCGCCGAGGAGAACATGATGGCCAAGTACCTGCTGCTCAAGCACTACCGAGGCGCCCCCGCCGCGGTCAACGACGTGCCGATGGACCAGTGGACGCCGGAGGAGATCTCCGCGCACATGCAGTACATGCGCGACTTCGCCGACCGGCTCGAAGCGACCGGCGAATTCGTCGACGGCCAGGCGCTCGCCCCCGAGGGAACCTTCGTCCGATACGACGGTGAGGGCCGGCCGCCGGTCACCGACGGCCCGTTCGCCGAGACCAAGGACCTCATCGCCGGCTGGATGGTGATCGACGTCGACAGCTACGAGCGTGCCGTCGAACTGGCCGGCGAGCTGTCGGCGGCCCCCGGGGCGGGCGGAAAGCCGATCCACGAATGGCTGGAGCTGCGCCCGTTCCTGACCGCGCCGCCCACCATCACGGAGTGACCTCACACGTGACCCCCGAGCTGAACGAGACCCTGCTCAGGAGCCTCACACCAAGCGTGCTCGCGATCCTCGTCCGCCGCGGAGCCGACTTCGCGGCGGCCGAGGACGCCGTACAGGAGGCACTGCTCGAAGCGATCCGCACCTGGCCCATCGAGGCCTCTCCCTCGGCGGCGAGGTCTTTGGCGGGTGGGGGCGCTGAGGGGGCTGGGGGCGCTGAGGGCTACGTGAGGGGTGAGGGAGCCGCGAGAGCTGGGGGAGCTGCGGGCACTGGGGGCGTCGGGAGTCCTGTGGAAGATTCCGGGACGGCGGGAGCTACCGGCGCGGCGGGGGCCGGGGACACTGTGGGAGCTTCCGGGACGGCGGGAGCCACCGGCGCGGCGGACGCTGGGGGCTCTGCGAGTGCCGGGGGCTCTGCGGCAGCCACCGGCACGGGGGACGCCGCGGCCTCTGCGGGCGCCCGAGGCACTGCGGGAGCTTCCGGGACGGCGGGAACTACCGGCGCGGCGGACGCCAGGCGCCCAACGGGTGCCGGGGGCTCTGCGGCAGCCACCGGCACGGGGGACGCCGCGGCCTCTGCGGGCGCCCGAGGCACTGCGGGAGCTTCCGGGACGGCGGGAACTACCGGCGCGGCGGGCGCCAGGCGCTCAACGGGTGCCGGGGGCTCTGCGGGAGCTACCGGCACGGCGGACGCCAGGCGCTCTGCGAGTGCCGGGCGCTCTGCCGAAGCCACAGGCACGGCAGCCACCAAGCATCCCGTGCGGGACCCGAAGGGTTGGCTGGTCACCGTGGCCTGGCGCAAGTTCCTCGATGCGGCCCGGGCGGACGCCGCCCGCCGTCGGCGCGAGGGCCTCGTCGAGGAGGAGCCGGCGCCCGGCCCCTCCCCCTCAGTCGATGACACGCTCCAGCTGTACTTCCTCTGCGCCCACCCATCGCTGACACCGTCGTCCGCGGTCGCGCTCACGCTGCGCGCCGTCGGCGGACTGACCACCCGACAGATCGCCCAGGCCTACCTCGTGCCCGAGGCGACCATGGCCCAGCGCATCAGCCGGGCCAAACGCACCGTCTCCGGGGTGCGGTTCGACCAGCCGGGCGACGTCGCCACCGTCCTGCGCGTCCTCTACCTGGTCTTCAACGAGGGCTACTCCGGAGACATCGACCTCGCCGCCGAATCCATCCGGCTCACCCGGCAACTCGCGGCCGTGATCGACCACCCCGAGGTGGCCGGGCTGCTCGCCCTCATGCTGCTCCACCACGCCCGGCGCACCACCCGCACCGCTCCGGACGGCAGCCTGGTGCCCCTCGCCGACCAGGACCGCAACCGGTGGGACACCGAGTCGATTGCCGAGGGCGTCCAAATCCTGCAGGCGGCCCTCGCCCGCGACCGGCTGGGCGAGTTCCAGGCCCAGGCCGCGATCGCGGCACTCCACGCCGACGCTCCTACCGCCGAGGAGACCGACTGGGTGCAGATCGTCGAGTGGTACGACGAACTCGTCCGTCTGACCGACAGCCCGATCGTCCGGCTCAACCGCGCCGTGGCCGTCGGCGAGGCCGATGGACCACGCGCCGGACTGGCAGCGCTCGCAGGGCTGAACGACTCACTGCCCCGCTACGCCGCAGTGGCCGCCTACCTCCACGAGCGCGACGGCGACCTGGCGACTGCCGCACAGTTGTACGCGGAGGCCGCCCACAAGGCCCCCAGCCTCCCCGAACGCGATCACCTGACACGCCAAGCCGCCCGCCTCAACGCCCGGTGCAAAGCCCGGCTCAACACCCGTCAAGACAGTTGACAGGCCCTGCCCGGAACGAGCGTTTCGGCGGCCCCGGCCAGGCGCATCGTTACGCCGCTCCGGCACCCGTCAGCGACCGCACCTCGGTCTCGGCATGCTTGGCCTCGTCCGCGGCCTCCCGCGAAGTGACCGTGCCCAGCCAGCCTGCGAGGAAGCCCAGTGGGATGGAGACGAACCCGGGGTTCTCCAACGGGAAGTACTGGAAGTCCATCCCGGGGAAGAGAGAATTGGGCCCTCCGGACACCACCGGCGAGAGCAGCACCAGTACGAGCGCGGGCAGCAGCCCTCCGTACACCGACCACACTGCCCCTCGCGTGGTGAAGTTCCGCCAGAACAGTGAGTACAGCAGCACCGGCAAATTGGCGGACGCGGCCACCGCGAAGGCGAGGCCCACCAGGAACGCCACGTTGAGGTCACGGGCCAGCAGTCCGAGCCCGATCGCCAGTGCCCCGATCCCGACGGCGGCAGCACGCGCCACCGCCACCTCGCTGCGCGGCTTCGCGCTCCGCCGTCGCAGGGAGGCGTACAGGTCGTGCGCCACCGAGGCCGAAGAGGCGAGCGTGATCCCGGCGACCACGGCAAGGATCGTAGCGGAGGCGATAGCGGCGACGATCGCGAACAGAACCGTTCCGCCAGTGGAGTCCGCGCCGCCGCCCAGGTCGAGCGCCAGCAGCGGGACTGCCGTGTTTCCCGCGGCATTCGAGCCCCGCACCGCCTCGGACCCCACAATCGCCGCCGCGCCGAAGCCCAGCACGATCGTCATCAGATAGAAGCTGCCGATGAGCCCGATGGACCAGACGACCGAGCGGCGCGCGGCCCGCGCGGTCGGCACGGTGTAGAAGCGGGACAAGATGTGCGGCAACCCTGCCGTGCCGAGCACCAGTGCCAGCCCGAGGCTGATGAAGTCGAGCCTGGCGGCCCAGTCACCCCCGTACTTCAGCCCTGGCGCCAGGAACCGCTCGCCATGGCCGCTGCGGTCGGCGGCGGTGCTCAGCAGTTGGCCGAAGTCCCCATGGAAGCGCATGAGAACGAGCACCGTCAGCGCTATCGCACCACACATCAACAGGACTGCTTTGACGATCTGAATCCACGTGGTGGCCCGCATCCCTCCGAACGACACATAGATCACCATGAGCGCGCCGACACCGACCACCGTCCACGTCTGTGCCGCCCCGC
Source organism: Streptomyces huasconensis (assembly GCF_021028635.1). NCBI lineage: Bacteria > Bacillati > Actinomycetota > Actinomycetes > Kitasatosporales > Streptomycetaceae > Streptomyces > Streptomyces huasconensis. Next base: position 6,123,961 of record NZ_CP086119.1, on the reverse strand, counting down.
TCGTCCCACCGAGCAGCAGCGCGACCAACGAGCCGGCCCCCACCATCTGCGCCACCAGATAGAGAACGGACACGGTCACCGAGGAAGTTCCCACCGCGATCCGCACCGGCCGCTCCCTCATCCGTGCGGCGACGACATCGGCGAGCGTGAACCGTCCGCAGTTGCGCACCAGTTCGGCCACTAGGAAGAGCACGATGAGCCAGGCGACGAGGAAGCCCACCGAGTAGAGCAGACCGTCATACCCGAAGAGAGCGATCAGCCCGGAGATGCCCAGGAAGGAAGCCGCCGACATGTAGTCACCGGCGACGGCGAAACCGTTCTCCATCGGGGAGAAGAGCCGCCCGCCCACGTAGAACTCCTCGGGGGAGCCACGCCGATGGCGACTCACCCACGTCGTGATCGCCAACGTCACGGCCACGAAGACGCCGAACAGGACAAGCGCGAGGGTCTGATGGTCACCGGTCATCGCTCCCCCTCCTGCTCCCGCGCGCCGCTCCGCACCCGTTGCCGCTCTTGTTGTCTGATCCACTTCCGCTTCTGCTCGAACACCGTCCACCGGAGATCGAGAGCCGCCCGGTCCCTGCGCAGTCGGGCGTGCCGGGCATACGCCCAGGTCAGCAGGAACGTGGTGAGGAACTGTCCGAGCCCTGCCAGCAACCCCACGTTCACCGCTCCCGCGACGGGCCGCGCCATCAGGTCCGGCGCCGTCGTCGCGGTCACGACATACGCCACGTACCAGGTGAAGAAGACGGCAACGGCGGGGAAGGCGAACCTCCGGTACCGGCTGCGCACCTCCTGGAAAGCCTCGCTGCGCTGCACTTCCAGATAGATGTCCGCCGCACTCGCGCCCTGCTGCCGCGGGGCGGACCGGGGCGCCACCTCGGGCGCCGGGGCGCCCGTGCCGTCCAACTCCCCCCACCCGGAAGCCAGCGCGTCACCCCAGGGATCTCTCAGATCACCGGCCGGGCTCCGGTCGGCCCGGCCCGCACCGACATCGGGCCCGTCACGCATTTCCACCGAACTCTCCTTGTCAGCAGCCCTGTTCGGCCGCGTGCCCAAGGATGGGCAGATCGGGTAGATCCCTGACACTTCTCGCGGGGCTCTTCACTCCATCAGGTGAAGTGACGTCAGATACGGCCACCTCCTGGGGGTTTTACGAGGCCATGCCGATAGGCGTAGCGGACGGCCTGCGCACGATCTTTGAGGCCGGCCTTCGCGAAGAGGTTGTTGATGTGGGTCTTCACGGTCGCGGTGGAGACGTGCAGGGCGCGGGCGATCTCGTGGTTCGACATGCCCTCCGCGATCAGGATGAGCACCTCGGTCTCCCGCGCGGTGAGTCCGTCGGGAGGCTCGGCGGCAGGGGTCGAGTCGGGCTCCGCCAGTCGCTCCAGGAGCCTCCGTTGGATCTTCGGAGAGAGGCCGGCGTCCCCCGAGAGAACGTCCTCCACTGCCCGCACGATCTCGTCCCCACCGGCGTCCTTCGTCAGGTACCCGCGGGCGCCTGCCTTGAGCGCCGGAAACAGCGAGTCGTCATCGGCGTAGGTGGTGAGCACGACGACCTGTGTCCCCGGATGCTCGGCACGGATGCGCCGGGTGGCCTCCGCGCCGTCACAGCGAGGCATACGTAGGTCCATCAGCGCGACGTCCGGGGCGAGTTCGGCGACCAAACGGACGGCCTCCTCACCGTCGCAGGCGGCCCCGACGACCTCGATTCCGGGCAGCAGCCCCAGCAGCATCACGATTCCCTCACGCACGACGGTCTGATCGTCGACCACAATCACCCGCGCGGGTGGCCTTCCTCCCACCCCTCCCGTGGCTTCTGATCTTTCGTCCCGGCTGCCCACAGTCCCGGCCGCGCCGTCCTCCCGCGTCATCCCGGCACCCTCAGCGTCACCACGAAGCCCTCCTCGCCCGGCCCTGCCTCCAGAGATCCGCCCAGCAGCTCGGCTCGTTCGCGCATCCCCAGCAGACCGTATCCGGCCCCGGACGAGGCCAGCTCCCCCGGCGACTGCCCGCCTGAATCCCTGATGTCCAACCGCACTTCCCGCTCCCGGTACGCAAGGCACACCTGGATCTTGGCGCCAGGCGCGTGCTTGCGTACGTTCGTCAGGGCCTCTTGGGCCACCCTGCGTACCGCCTGCGAGGCCTCGGCAGACAGAGCACGCGGGTCACCCGCAACAGTGACCGAGGCGCGGTCCGCCGTGACCAGTTCGCGCAGGAAGTCCTCTACCGGGCTCATCTCCCCGCGCAACGCGGACAGCGCCTGTCTGGTCTCGGCGAGCCCTTCCCTGGCCATGGAACGCGCCGCGACCACCCGGTCCAGAATCTGCTGCTTGGCCGCGTCCCCCTCGATCAGCAGCCGGGCCGCCTCCAGATGGACGAGCTGCGCGGAGAGGCTGTGGGCGAGCACATCGTGGATCTCACGGGCGATGCGGCCCCGCTCCGCCAGCGCGGCCGACTCCGCTTCCGCGGCGCGGGCCGCCCGCTCCTGGGCGAGCAGCCGATGAGCGCTGCCCCGCGCCTCGGCGTCCAGCCGCAGGGTGTAACCAGCGAGCACGAGCCCGACGACGGTCAGTCCGGTGGTGAGCGGGCTGTCCGTGTTGGACGACGCATACCCGGCCATCGCTACCAGGACACAGGGTGCACCTGCGGCGAGCGGCAGCCGCTCCAACGCGGAGACGGCCGACCCAAACCACAGCACCAGGGCCAGCACCCCCCACCCACCCAGGTCCGCGACGAGCGCGGCACCCAGCAGCAGCGTCATCAGCGCCAGGGAAGGCCACAGCCGATGGGCGAACGAGACCCGGAAAAAGGCCCACCCCGCCCAGGAGACCCCCAGAACCACGGTGATGCCCGCCACCAAGTGCCAGCCCCGATTCCCGTGGAGCGCGTTCCACAGCAGGACGCCCAGGATCATCGCGCGGAGGGCCCCGACGAACCACAGCCGGGCCAGGCTCATGCTTTCCCAGGCGAGCGCCTCTTTGGAGGGCCACCTCGTCCACCGGTCCCAGCTCATACCAGCTCCTTCCGCGTTGGCGCGTACGCCGTGTCCGCCCTGCCGTATGCGGGGCGCCAGGTGACGGTGCGCCGTATGAGCAGGCCGCCGCGGGCCGGCGCTGTGGCCCGGATTCCCAGGCCGAGAGGCAGTCCGGAGGCGAGCAGGGGCACGGCCGCCGCCTGGTGGCCGGGGTCGGTCAGCGACAGGACAGCACAGATCACCAGGGTGGCGGCGAGCACAGGCATGTCGGCCTCCGTGCGATGAGGGTGGACGCATCCGATCCGAGAGGGATCGACGCCTTCGACGCTACGGAAATCGCCTGGTCACGGAATCGGAGCAGGGGTGGAACATGGGTGGAGCCGTGCTCTCCACCCGCAGGTGGAGAGCACGGCTCCCGTGCCGTCTGAGTCGGCGATCCAGCAGCGCGTCCTTCGTCCTTTGCTACGCGTCGATGCGCGAGCGGTCCAGCGTCGCCGCCGAGCTGGTGATGAATTCCTTGCGCGGCGCGACGTCGTTGCCCATCAACAGATCGAAGACCTGCTCAGCCGAGTCCAGGTCGGAGATGTTGATCCGCCGCAGCGTCCGGAAGCGCGGGTCCATCGTGGTCTCGGCCAGCTGGTCGGCATCCATCTCACCGAGGCCCTTGTACCGCTGGATCGAGTCCTTGTACCGCACGTTCTTGCGCTGCATCTCGAGCAGCGTCTCGCGCAGTTCACGGTCCGAGTACGTGTAGACGTACTTGTCCTGGCCCTTCTTGGGCTGGCTGAGCTCGATGCGGTGCAGTGGCGGCACCGCCGCGAACACCCGCCCTGCCTCGACCATGGGCCGCATGTACCGCTGGAACAGCGTCAGCAGCAGGATTCGGATGTGCGCGCCGTCGACGTCGGCGTCGACGAGCAGAATGATCTTGCCGTACCGCGCCGCGTCGATGTCGAAGGTCCGGCCGGACCCGGCTCCTATGACCTGGATGATCGCGCCGCACTCGGCATTCTTCAGCATGTCCGTCACGGACGCCTTCTGAACGTTGAGGATCTTGCCGCGGATCGGCAGCAGTGCCTGGAACTCGGAGTTCCGCGCGAGCTTGGCCGTACCGAGCGCGGAGTCGCCCTCGACGATGAAGAGCTCGCTGCGCTCCACGTCGTCACTGCGGCAGTCCGCGAGCTTGGCGGGCAGCGACGAGGACTCCAGCGCGGTCTTCCGGCGCTGGGCGTCCTTGTGCTGGCGGGCCGCGATGCGCGTCCGGGCGGCGGCGACGGCCTTGTCCATGACGGCGCGGGCCTGCGCCTTCGCGTCCCGCTTGGTCGACGTCAGGAACGCTTTGAGCTCCTTGGCGATGACGTTGGCGACGATGCGGTTGGCCGCGGAGGTGCCCAGCACCTCCTTGGTCTGGCCCTCGAACTGCGGCTCGGCGAGACGCACCGTGACGACAGCCGTGAGGCCTTCAAGGGCGTCATCCTTGACGATGTCGTCCTCAGCGACGCGCAGCACCTTCTGGGTGCGCATCACCTCGTTCATCGTCTTGGTGAGGGAGCGCTCGAAGCCCGTCACGTGAGTGCCGCCCTTGGGGGTGGCGATGATGTTGACGAAGGACCGGACGGTCGTGTCGTACCCGGTGCCCCATCGCAGTGCCACGTCCACGCCGAGCTCACGGGTGACCTCCGTGGGGGTCATCTGGCCGTGGTCGTCGAGGACCGGCACCGTCTCCTTGAAGGTGCCCTGTCCGGAGAAGCGGAGGACGTCACAGACGGCCTTGTCCTGGGCCAGGTACTCGCAGAACTCGCTGATGCCGCCGTCGAAGCGGAAGGATTCCTCGCCCTTCGTGCCACCCTCGCCGAGGCCGAATTCGTCGCGCACGACGATGGTCAGGCCCGGCACAAGGAAGGCGGTCTGCCGGGCGCGCTGGTGCAGGTTCTCCAGCGACAGCTTGGCGTCCTTCAGGAAGATCTGCCGATCCGCCCAGTAACGCACGCGCGTACCGGTGCGCGTCTTGGGGATCTTCTTGACCTTGGTGAGCTTCGCCGACGGGTCGAAGGGCGCCTCGGGTCCCATCTTGGCGAAAGCACCGGGGACACCGCGCCGGAAACTGATGGCGTGTGTGTGCCCGGCTCGGTCCACCTCGACGTCGAGGCGCGCGGAGAGCGCGTTCACCACGGAGGCGCCCACGCCGTGCAGACCGCCGGAGGCGGCGTAGGAGCCACCGCCGAACTTGCCGCCGGCGTGGAGCTTGGTCATGACGACCTCGACTCCGGAAAGGCCGGTCTTGGGCTCGACATCTACGGGGATGCCCCGGCCGTTGTCCCGGACCTCCACGGAGGCGTCGTCGTGGAGGATGACCTCGATGCGGTCGCAGTACCCGCCCAGGGCCTCGTCGACGGAGTTGTCGATGATCTCCCAGAGGCAGTGCATCAGGCCGCGGCTGTCCGTCGACCCGATGTACATGCCCGGGCGCTTACGGACGGCCTCGAGCCCCTCCAGGACGAGCAGGTGCCGCGCGGTGTAGTTGGAACCGTCCCGGTCTGCTCCGGTCAGCAACGCTGTGGACGGCACGGACGTCTCGGCGGTCACGCGGTTCGCTCCTCGCTGAATTTCAAGGGGGGTCCTTTGGGGTAAGGACGCGGCTTCGGTTGCCCGTCAGAGGGTACCGAGGCCTGGTAGAGCCGTTGTCACGCCACCCTCGTCGCAACTCAGACTAGCCCAGCCTCGCATACATGTTCGATCGCTCGATGGGGTGAAGCGCACGTCACGTTCCCTTCGAGGCATGAACCATTTAGGCTCCGGGCACGTCCTCATGAACAACCGGCAACCCAGCCGGGAGGACACCCACCTGACAGACAGCGCGAACCCGTAAGACGTAACAGACGCAATACGGCACATTCGCCGCCAACCGGCAACGGACAACCTCCTCAAAAAGAAATTTCGAGGAAAAGCCGCGAGCGGGAACGTTTTCGGCCTGGTTGGATGTTGACCCTGGTACGACAGCTCGTCGAGCTAGAGAAGAGGCGACGTGACTACTGTTCTGACCCCCGCGAGCCCCCTGACGGCCGCTGATCGCTGCGACCGCTGCGGCGCCCAGGCATACCTGCGCGTCGTCCTGCTGAGCGGCGGCGAACTGCTCTTCTGCGCCCACCATGGCCGCAAGTTCGAGCCGGAACTCAAGAAGATCGCCGCTGAGATACAGGACGAGACGGAGCGCCTCACCGCCGTTCCGGAGAGCACCACCGAAGAGGAACGCTGACACCTCGCATCCACGACGACGAGCCAGCCCCGGCGCACCAGGCCGGTGACGGGCGGCCGCCCCAGCCCCACAAGGCAGAGGCGGCCGCCCGCTCTCGTCTCAGGGGCCCTCAGCGGCCCTCCTCGGCCCCATGGGGCCGACGGTTCAGTCCGCCCCGCCGAGGCAATCGCCTCAGGCGCTGCCCCCCAGCACCCTGACCACGTCCGAGACCCTCGTATAGACCCCTGGGCGGCCAGGACGCCCGCAGCCGCTCCCCCAGGACACCAGCCCGATCAGGCGCCCCTCGGCGACTAGCGGCCCGCCACTGTCCCCCTGACAGGCGTCCCGACGGCCGTCCAACTCGCCGGCGCACAGCATCGTCGTCGCCGAGTACGTGCCATCGGCACTGCCCGGGTACGCCCTCTCACACACCGTGTCAGGCAGTACGTGGACGGGCGCCGCATGCAGCGTCCGGGCGTAACTCCCCGATCCCGTGGTGTCTCCCCAGCCGTACACGGTCGCCTCCGTCCCCGCCGTGTACGCGGTGTCCCCCGGCCCCGCCATGCCGATCACGTAGCTCTGAGGGAGCGGCTCGGCCAGGGTCAGCGCCGCGAAGTCGCCGGAGTTGGTTTCTGCGTCGTACTCCGGGTTGACGCGGGCCTCACGGACCGGGATCTCTTTCCCCTCCGCCGTGCCCAGATCCCCGCGGCCGACGATGACCCTCAGGTCCGACACTCTGCTCAGCGGAACGCCTAGCACGCCCTCGCTCACGCAGTGGGCCGCCGTCAGGACGGTCGTGGGTCCGACGACGACAGCACCACAGAACTGCCCCGAGCGGGTACCTCCGAACCGGTCACGACTGGCGAGCGCCACCACCCATGGACTCTCGGCAATCCGCACCGGGCTGCCCCCGATGACCACGCTGTCGGCCACCGCGGGTGCCGGGGAAGCCAGTGGCAGGGCGGCGGCAACGGCCGCTGTGGCCAGCACCCCCGTCCACGATCGGGCGAAGGGACGACGCATGCGATCTCCTCACTCTGGGCTGGGATGGCTTACCCAGAGTCATTCAGCGCCGCGCACCGCGCACCCGCGCGCGGAAGGCCCGAAGCCTCGTACCGAGGACTTCGGGCCTTCCGGGAACGCTCTTGACGACTGTCGCTGCCTAGTCGAGGTAGTCGCGCAGAACCTGCGAGCGCGACGGGTGACGCAGCTTCGACATCGTCTTCGACTCGATCTGACGGATGCGCTCACGCGTCACTCCGTAGACCTTGCCGATCTCGTCGAGGGTCTTGGGCTGGCCGTCCGTGAGACCGAAGCGCATGGAGACCACGCCGGCCTCACGCTCCGACAGGGTGTCCAGGACCGAGTGCAGCTGCTCCTGGAGCAGCGTGAAGCTGACCGCGTCGGCCGGCACGACCGCCTCGGAGTCCTCGATGAGGTCACCGAACTCGCTGTCGCCGTCCTCACCCAGAGGGGTGTGGAGGGAGATCGGCTCACGGCCGTACTTCTGGACCTCGATGACCTTCTCCGGGGTCATGTCGAGTTCCTTGGCCAGCTCCTCCGGAGTGGGCTCGCGGCCCAGGTCCTGGAGCATCTGCCGCTGGACACGGGCCAGCTTGTTGATGACCTCGACCATGTGCACCGGGATGCGGATGGTGCGGGCCTGGTCGGCCATGGCGCGGGTGATCGCCTGCCGAATCCACCAGGTGGCATACGTGGAGAACTTGTAGCCCTTGGTGTAGTCGAACTTCTCGACCGCGCGGATCAGACCGAGGTTGCCCTCCTGGATGAGGTCCAGGAAGAGCATGCCGCGGCCGGTGTAGCGCTTGGCCAGGGAGACCACCAGGCGGAGGTTGGCCTCCAGGAGGTGGTTCTTGGCGCGCCGGCCGTCCTCGGCGATGATCTCCAGCTCACGCTTGAGCTTCGGCGCGAGCTTGTCGGCGTTGGCCAGCTTGTCCTCGGCGAACAGGCCGGCTTCGATGCGCTTGGCGAGTTCGACCTCCTGCTCGGCGTTGAGGAGGGGGACCTTGCCGATCTGCTTCAGGTAGTCCTTGACGGGGTCGGCGGTGGCTCCGGCCGCTGCGACCTGCTGGGCGGGCGCGTCGTCCTCGTCCTCGTCGGAGAGCACGAAGCCCTGGGCGCCTTCCTCGGCGGGCTCGCCCTCGCCGGGCTTGCCGGCGGCGGGTGCCTCCTCGGTGGCCTCTTCATCCAGGAGTTCGTCGGCGTCCTTCTTGGAAGCGGACTTCTTGGCCGTGGCCTTCTTGGCGACGGTCTTCTTGGCGACAGCCTTCTTGGCCGTCGTCTTCTTGGCTGCGACCTTCTTCGCGGGCGCGTCCTCGGCGGTGCCATCCGCGGTCGCCGCCTCAGTGGCGGCGGTGGCGGTGGGCTTCACCGTGGCGGTCTTGGCCGCGACCGTCCTGGTCGCGGTGCGCTTGACCGGGCTCTTCGCTGCGACGCTCTTGCGGGGGCGTTTCGGCTCCGCGGCACTGACCATCAGCGTCACACCCTCTTCCTCGAGGATCTGGTTGAGGCTGCGCAGAACGTTCTTCCACTGAGTGGCCGGAATCTGGTCAGCTTCGAAGGCACGACGCACGTCATCGCCGGCGATCTGCCCATCAGCCTTTCCCCGCTCGATGAGCGCCATGACAGAGACGGATTCGGCGATCTCCGGCGGGAGCGTACGGGATGTGCTGGCCGACACGAACAACCTCTCGGAACGTTGGAAAACGGCTTCCGGCCCCGTCCATTGTGGACCGGAGCCGACGACCGGCGGCTAGGGATTAGGGCCGACGGCGCGGGCGGGGGCCGGGGAGCTACACAGCGTCGCGAACGACGCCTGTATTCCCTCCTCGGCTATCACCTCTTAGGTCATCGCGCTGTCCCTTGGAGCGTTACGCCCAATCTACGTGGCCCGAGTCACACCCCGTAAGTACTCAAAAGCGTCCAGATACGGCCAGAAGCGACCTTTACCCATGCACGGATGATCCCCCGATGTGCCGCCACGCAACCCTCAAATGTCGCATCGCCGGACCCCGCCGGGCTCTCGTGGAGCCCGCGGAGATCCGGCGATGGCTGGTGCGGCGAGGGAGCCGCCGTCCGCCCAGGGACGGCGAGGCACCTGCCGCGGGGAGTACACACGGCGGGCGGCGTGGACGTGCGGTCAGTGCTCGCGCGGCGCGGGCACGACACGCTCCACCTCAGGGTGGACCGTGAGCAGCTGCCGCATCGCGGCCTCGGCGCCCGCGCCATCACCTGCCGCCAGGGCGTCGACGACGCGGGAGTGGTGCACCAGAGAGGTCTCGCTCGGGCGGTCACAGCCTGTGACGGGGCCTCCGGAGACCTGGAGGGCGGCCGAGACGATGCCGGACAGGTGCTCCAGCATGCGGTTGCCCGCGACCTGGATGAGCAGCGAGTGGAACTCCGCGTCGGCGCGCGAGAAGGTGATCGAGTCACCCTGGGTCAGCGCATGCCCCATGATCTCCACCATGTCGACAAGGCGCTGCTGCACCTCCTCACGACCGTGCCCCGCGGCGAGGCGGGCGGCGAGCGGCTCGATCATCCAGCGCAGCTCCCCGAGCTCGCGCCGCTGGTCGTCCCGCTGCGGCCCGAAGGCCCGCCACTCGATGATGTCTGGGTCGAGCAGGTTCCAGTCGCTGACAGGGCGTACACGCGTGCCGACGTTGGGCCGGGCACTGACCAGCCCCTTGGCCTCGAGCACGCGCAGCGACTCACGGACGACGGTGCGGGAGACCTCGAAACGCTGACCGATCTCCTCGGGGACGAGCGGACGGTCGGCGCCCAGGTCGCCGGAGACGATCATCTGGCCCAGTTGTTGGACGAGTTGGCCGTGGAGCCCGCGGCCGCGGCTTCCGGACGCGCGCCGGCTCACGCGTCCCAGGTCGTGGTCGGCGCCGTCCCACATGGGGGCGACGACCCGGTCGCTGCCCCCTGGGGGCTCGGCGAAGGGGTATCGGTCGAGGTCGCCCGGGCCGGCGAGGCCGGAGTCGGCGGAGCGGGCGGTGGTCATCATGGTGTGCGCAAGGGTACTCACGGATCAGTTGTCGGCGTGGTCTCCAACTCCCTTGAGGTCTTTGGTGAAAAGCACACGAAAGGGTGATCGCTTACCTCACCTCAATTGACGCCTTATCGGAAAGAAATGGGCGTCGCCCGGGGAGTTGCGCACAGGCCCGGATCGGAAGGCAACGGATGATCATCAACGGGCTCTGCTGCGCATCGCCGTGAGCACATAAGCGCAGAGCAGAGCGGTCAACGACAACGCCAGCGCCCCGCCCACAGGTTGCACGATCATGCGCACTCCTCCCGCCACATAACGCTCGGCTCCGAACGGCCACTGCATCAGCACGAGTTCCCTCAGCCGCCCCGAAAGACCTGCGGCCGACCGTACAGCTGGGCCTTCAACGGCCTTTTGTACGAGAGGTACGACGACGATCGGCACGCCCAGCACGGCTGCCAGGCCTGCGGTGGTGGAACGGAAGATGCCTGCGGCCAACACGCCGGCCCAGGCGCACCCCGTGAGCAAGGCTGCCCAACTCGCGCTCAGCGAAAGCCAGTCAGTGGGAACTTTGGTGAGCTCTTCTCCGTATACGAGATGGAGCACCGCGGCGTCGGCCCCCACCGTGAGTGCACCCGACAGCAGCGCCGTGGCGGCGGCGACGAGCAGCTTGGCGACAAGCAGTCCCACGCGGCGCGGGACGGTGCCCCGGTCCACGGCGAGGGCGGGGTGGCGGAACTCGTCCCCGAACGCGAGAGCGCCGAGCAACCCTGCCCCGAGAGCCGCCGGTGGCAGCGGCAGTTCCTGAGGCCAGGCGGCGAGCAGACGCGATTGCGGCGTGTGCCCGGCCCGCGCCAGCACGACGCAGAGCAGCGCTGAGGTGGCGAGTACGGCCGCGAGGGTGAAATAGCCGACCCCCACGCCCGTCAGGCGGCGCAGCTCGTATCGCAGGGGGCGCAGAGGGCTGCGGCCGGGGTGGACGGTGATGGGTGGCGGCAGGCGGGAGGCGGAGTCGTCGTGAGGGCTGGGAAGGGCGAGGGAGACGGAAAGGACTGGCGGGACGGGCAGGCTGGCGGAGGGGTCGGTAGAGGGGTTCGTGGCGGAATGCGGATCACCACCGCTTGCAGGCGGAACCGTGTCATCGCCTTCGTTCGACGGCACGAGGGGGAGCGGCGGCGGGAGAGAGGGCGAGGCGGTGACAGGGGGCGCGGACAGCGGCTGAGTCTCGCCCAGGACGGCCTCTTCCGCGGTCTCGGCCTCTCCGGGGGGCGGTGTCTTTCCGTGGGGCGTCTTTCCGTGGGGCGTCTCGCCTTGGGCCGACTCGTCCCGGGTCGTGTCGTCCTGAGTGGGCTCATCCCGGGTCGTGTCGCCTTGGGTCGGCTCTCGAAGGAAGCCACTCGCAGGGGTGGCGTCGGGTGGCGTCCCTGCCTCCGGCTGCCTCCAGGGGCCCGGTGGGCCCCCAGGTCCCGCATCACCCACCTCATCGGCAAGTTGATGGACGAGGATGCCGTGCCGATACGCGGCCTCCCCCACGTCGGCGCAGTTGCTGCCGTAGACAGAGAACCGGTTGCCACCCTCTATGACCACTTCGATGGAGCGCCTACTCGCCCGTGCCTCTTTGGTGAGGAGCGCGCCGAGGCGAGCGGCGTAAGGGCTCAGGACGGCGACGCGGGGACGGAGCCGGGTCCGCGCGAAGTCGGCGGCATCCTGGTCGGCGACGAGCCGCCCCGCCTCCAGCGTGACGACGCGGTCAGCGGCTCGGGCCGCTTCCTTGGGGTCGCTCGTGGCGAACAGAACCGTGCCGCCTTGGCGCGCGTGGGCGCGCAGGATTCCGTGCAGCCAGGCTCCTTCCCGGGCCGAGAGCCCCTCGGTCGGCGCGTCCAGGACCAGCGTGTGCGGATCGGCGAGCAGTGCGCAGCCCAGCCCCAGACGACGGTCCATGCCGCGCGAAAGGGTGCCGAGGCGCTCGTTCCGGAGGCTCACGAGGCCTACAACCTCGAGTACGTCGTCGGCGCGCTGGACGGGCGCTCCGACTGCCGCGCACAGCATGCGCAGGTGCCCGCGGACCGTACGCGCCGGGTGTCCTGGGACGTCACCCAGAAGGACGCCCACCTCACGCGACGGATGGGCGATGCGATGCAGGGGGCGGCCTCTGAAGTACGTGATTCCACGGCCTTGTTGGAGTTCGAGCATAAGCCGCAGCGCCGTGGACTTTCCGGCACCCTCGGCGCCGAGCAACGCCGTGACACGGCCGGCACGCGCCTCGAAGGACACATCGTCGACGGCGGGCGGGAGCTCCTCGCGGGGATTGCTGGTCAGTCCGATGGCCTGGATCATCGCTTCTCTCGCAGGATGTGCGACCGCTCGGGCGGCCGAGGCCCGTCCGCCGGATCGGGGACGGACGAGCCCCCTGGGTACCAAAGCAAGATAACGCTATATTTCCGACTTTTCGGGCAGGAGCTGGACCGCTGGTGTCCCCTGACGGCCGCCATCGGACCGGAGAACGGGCTGGAACCTCAGCGGCTCAGCGTCGGCGGCTTTGAGCCCGCAGTCCAAGGGGCAGCGAGCGAGGAGGCAGCGGACGGTGCCGAAGGCGGGGCGCGCCAGGCCATGAGGCGAGCGCGGTCGGACGTCAGACCTCCGGGCGCAGCATCGGCGGGTTGAGGAGCGTCGCGCCGCCCGCGCGGAAGAGCTGTGCGGGCCGGCCCCCCTGCCGGGTCGTGGTGCCGCCCGTGGGAACGAGAAAGCCCGGGGTGCCCGTCACCTTGCGATGGAAATTGCGGGGGTCGAGGACGACGCCCCAGACCGCCTCGTACACACGCCGCAGCTCGCCGACCGTGAACTCCGGCGGGCAGAAGGCCGTGGCCAGCGACGAGTACTCGATCTTGGAGCGGGCGCGCTCCACACCATCCGCCAGGATCTGTGCGTGATCGAAGGCGAGCGGCGCGGCCGGTTCGCCTTCACGACCGAAGCCGGTCTGGCTGAGCAGCGCCTCCACCGGCGCCCAGCGCGCACTGTGCGCATCGCCGCCCGCTCGGGGCGCAGGCAGATCAGGCGCGAGCGCGAGGTGGGCGACGCTGACCACACGCATTCGCGGATCGCGCTCGGGATCGCCGTACGTGGCGAGCTGTTCGAGATGCGCTCCGTTGTCCTGCGCGGGAGCGTCGGGCTCATGGGCACACAGCCCCGTTTCCTCGATGAGTTCGCGCGCCGCCGCGGCCGCGAGATCCTCGTCCGGGCGTACGAAACCTCCGGGGAGCGCCCAACGCCCTTGGAACGGCGGTTCACCACGCTGCACAGCCAGCGCGCAGAGCGCGTCGCGGCGCACGGTCAGCACGACCAGGTCGACAGTGACGGCGAAGGGCGGGAAGGCCGACGGGTCGTAGGGGGGCATGCGGCGATCATAGTCGTCTTCCTGACGATAAACATCTCCTTCGCGCACGCTTCCTGGGTTGTCGGCTCCGCGGCTTCGTGGGCACTTTCGCGTGGTCGTGGGCCATTGGCGATCCTTCGAGCATTTCCACTCCACAGGGGGCGAACGTTCACGAAGAGGCGGTTCCTGGAAGCCAGGCCTTCTCCACCACCCCGTGACTTGTCGGCCCTGACTTGTCGATCCTGCTCGTCGCCGCGTCACACTCCCAACTGCAGTCCCTCAGCCGCCTCCTCCACCATTGCTAGGCCCAGCCGACTCACCCGAACGGAGAACGGGGCGCCCGCGACACTCAGCCCGGTCAATCCGAGTTCCCCCAACGGGGCACTGCGGACCGGGCTCAACGTCACGGTCCCCGCCGGCGCGTCGGGACGGATACCGGCGAGCGCCGTGAGGACATGCACCCCAGCGGCAGCAGCAGTCGCCGCTGGGCGACAGGCAGCCGGGTGCGGTAGCGGGACCGCTCCTTCCGTGCGCTGTTCCCCTGCGTACATCTCGGGCAGCCGATGGTCGAAGCACGCGGCTGCGGACAACATGCCCTGCAAGAGCGAGCTCGCCTCCTTGTCATATCCCGCCGCCGCAAGGCTTGTGATGGCGATCGCCGTCTCCTGGACACGGACCGCCCCACCTCGGTGCCCGAAGGGGTTGTACGCGGCCTCATTGGACCCGAGGCTGCGCAGTCCCCAGCCGGAATCCATGACAGGCCCTCCCAGCAGCCGGGCGAGCTGTTCGGTCTGGACCTTGTCGAGCAGGCCTGGGGCCATCTCGCCCGAGCCGAGCAGGCCGGTGTCCAAGAGGTGGGCTGCTCCCCCAGTCAGATGTGGCAGGTGGCGGCCGTCCGGCAGGCGGGCCGAAGCCGGTCGGCCACCTGCCCGGTCTGCCACCCAGAACTCCTTCCGGAACGTCGACCGCATCCGCTGTGCCCACTGCCGCAGGCCCGCGGAACCCTCTATGCCGTACGCCTCGAGCAGCTCGGCACCAAGCAGTGCGGCCCGGTGCGCCTGAGCCTGCGTCTCACAGCGCACCAGCCCGCTGGGGTGCCCGTCCGCCAGGAACACGCCGTCCCCGATCCGGTTGCGCAGCCATCGCAGGCACCTCTCCGCCGCGGGCAGCAGTTCCTCCACCTCAGGCTCGGAGAGCCCCCAGCGTCGTGCCTCGGCGAGCAGCACCGGAAAGAGCAACGTCGCCTCGGTGCCGGCGCAACCCGGCGGCAGATGTGGCCCCGCATCCCTCAGTGGTCCCGGGATCATGCCCGACCGAGGGCCCGTCCCCGTGGCCTGGCTCCGAGCAAGGGCCCGCAACGTCCCGGCGGCAAGCCGCGTGCCCAGCGGCAACGCCATGCGGGCGGCAGCCAGCGCCTCGGCAGGCGCCAGTCCACAGCGCCAGGGCGCACCCGCGGCCAGATAGATGTCGGTGGGGTGCTCCGGGTCCCTCAGCAGCAGCGCCTGTAGATCCTCGACGGCTCGGGCGAGCAGCGGCTGGACTCTCGGGTCATCACCGGCCGCCACCGCTGCGGCGACGGAACGCATCGTGCCGTGGCCTGCCGCGCGGATCGGCCCCGTTCCATCGGGTCTCACCCGCAGTTCAACGGTGCGTGAACCGCCTGGTGACAGGTCCACCTCCCAGCGCAGCAACCCTGCCGAGGCCAGAGCGTCCACAGGCGCGGGGTTAGCGGTGACCAGGCAGTGCGCCCCAGTGGCGGACCAGCGCATGCCGGAGTCATGCACACTGGCGGGCACTTCGGACACGGCTCTGCCGGACGCGATGGCGCCCAACTCCGCGAGATCCGTACCGAGGGAGACCTCAAGAGGCAGCCGCAGGGGGCGCGCGGCGGAGCTGTGCAGTGTGATCCGTTCCGTACCGTCGGCATGCCGAGTCCGCTCGACGACGAGTTCCGGGTCGGGGCCGGCACAGGTCGAGAGGCGCATGGTCGCCACGAAGCGGACGCTGTCCGCCGACAGCATGCGGGCCTGCACCGCGACCGGTTCGCGCCCTGCCACACGTACCTGGCAGCGGGACAGCAGCCGTCGCCCTCCTCGGTAAAACCCCTCGAGCCCTCGACCGGTCAACTGCCCTTCTCCCGTCGAGATAGCGAAGGCGGGAAGAGCGACGCAGATCAAGGCTGTGTGCGCGGGTGGGAGTTCCGCGGGCCGGATCGGTGTCTGAGCCGGTGTTTCGGACGGCTGAGGTGAGAGGCGCCGGAACGCAGGGACCGGCATGGCGCGTTGGGGCCCCTCTCTGTCGGGTGCTGGAGACGGGGCGGAAAGGGACATGGGGTGGCTTCTTCGGCGTTGTGTGCGCTACGGAAGGTCGGGGTCGGTGCGGCCGCGCGACCCGGTCGCGGGTACCGCCACTCAGGTGAACGGGCCTGCCCCTCCGCAAGTCACGCCCCCACTGCAGGAAGCCGACCATATGGAGCCAACTTCGTATGGACACCAGCCTTGAGCCCAGCCGCTCCGCCCACCTCGTCCACCTGGCCCACCAAGGGACGGACGCGCTCATCGACCGTTCCTCGCGCCGCGCCTGAGCGTGTGACGCCGGTTCTGAGGCCCCGTTCCCGAGCCACCAGTAGCGCGCGAACCACTGGGGCCGCCTGGTGTGCGGGGGCCGCCCGGGCTTCCTGAAGGGCGGGGAGCATCGGAGGCACTGGGGGACCCGCTCCCGGGCGAGCGGGGCAGCCGACGCCGGCGTCGCCGAGGTGCGCTTTCCTGCGCGTTCGAGACCCCCGTCTCCAACAGCCTCTTTTCATCAGCGGGTTCGGCCGAGCCGTCCGGTGACGCGAAGGCCGCTCCTCCGTCAGGGCTCTCCACGTCACCGCGGTCATCTCGCCTCCTGCGGAGACAGCGACGGATCGGTTCCGGGTCCATGTCCTCATTGCAGGCACGGTTCAGGAGCAGAGCGAACATGTACTCGGGGTCCGCGCACAAAGCCATGTCCAGGGCCTCCTGCCCTTCCGCCAGGTCGCCGAGGGACCAGGCGACCCAGCCGGCAAGGGACAACGGTGCCGCGGCGTGTTCCGCGTACGCCCCGACGCAGCGACGGGACAGTGCCCTCCAGAGACGTAGCGCGGCCGGCGCCTCGTCCCCTTCCATCCACTCGGCCGCGCGGTCGCGCGTGTCCCGGACCTGGAGGCCGAGGATAAGGGCGGCCGCCTCGTCGTGGGCGATCAGTTCGTCGTCCCTGTTGTCGGCCTCAAGCGTGCCGGAAACGGGCGGCGCGTCAGCCAACCGCGCCATGATTCGATGCGCCAGATCAAGCGTCTCGGCAGCAGCGGCGTGCGCCTGTGCACCCAGCATCCTGGGGATGAGCGCGAGGCCGGCGGCATCCAGTGCCCGCTCCTGATCGGTCGCCGCAGCCGTTTCCCACGGGGTCAGACGTGCCCTGATCTCACTCTGCGTGGCAGACACCTGAACTCCCACGTAGGTCGCCGCGGCGGCGAGAACCGAGGTACCCGGCCTGAGCAGAGGGGCGCCTTCCGGCGGGCAGCAGAGGGTGTCCGGACAGCAATAGGTCCAAAAGCGGTCTCCCGAGATACACACGACTTCGAACACCGGGACGTCGAGGGCACCGCACGCCGTACGCAACACCTGCGCCAACGGCCGCAAGTGCTCCACGACTTGTTGGCCGGACGCTGCCTCACCGGGCTCCCGGCACAGGAAGGCGATGACGCCGTCCGGGCGGGCCCCCCTCCGCTCGCAGCCGCCCACCAGGCACTGGGCCAGCTGATGTGCGACGCTCGGCCAGTCCTCCGCGCGTTCCGGGATTCCCAGCCGCACGCGCCCGCCGAACTGCCCGTTTTCACCGTGGAGAGCGATCAGCACGATGCTGTCCTCGGGCTTGAAGCCAAGCAAGTACGGCAGGGCATCAGCCAGCTCGGCCGGGGTACGCAGGGTGACCAGCGGCTCGTCGAACGGGTTGGTCTGGACCGTCCCCTCGCCCAGGTCGCTGCGGTTGCCGGGACGGTCAAGCTCGTCGGGAGCAGCCGGGCCTGCGGGGTGGGACGGGCTTACGGGATGGTCCGGGCCTGCGGGACGGAGCGGGCCGATGGGATCAGCCGGTCCGGTGGGGTCAGCGGGGGTGGCAGGACCGCCGGGGCGGGGGGCGTCTGCGGCTTCCATCGACCCGCCGGGACGAGCCGCATCGTTCGGCTCGATGCCGTTCACGCCGATATCACTCGGGCCGATGTCGTTGGCGTCGATGTCACTCGGGCCGATGCCGTTCGCGTCGGCCGGACCGATTGCTTCGCTGTGATTCGTCATGCGCCGACTGTCCCGCGGATCACTTGATTCCGGTTGCCCCTGTGGATAACCCTGGGCAGGGGCACGCCAAGATGGACAGGAGCACGCCAAGACTTATCCACAGTCCGGCGGACCCGTTCGCGTAATGTCAGACCCATCGGGTTGCATGGGGGCATGACCAACGAAGACTTGCGCACGGCGGCCGATGCCGTACTCGCCCGCCTCGTCGGCGGTCCCGCACCCGCTTCCGGCGAGGCGCCGGAGCCGGGCGGCGCCAGGCTGCGCGAGGATCAGTGGCGTGCGATCGAGGCGCTGGTCGCCGACAAGCGCCGGGCGCTGGTCGTGCAGCGCACGGGCTGGGGCAAGTCCGCGGTGTACTTCGTCGCGACGGCCCTGCTGCGTGCGCGCGGCAGCGGACCCACCGTGATCGTCTCGCCGCTGCTCGCCCTCATGCGCAATCAGGTCGAGTCAGCCGCCCGAGCCGGCATCCGTGCACGCACGATCAACTCCTCCAACACGGAGGAGTGGGAGTCCGTCCAGGCTGAGGTCGCCGCGGGGGACGTCGACGTGCTGCTGGTAAGCCCGGAACGACTCAACAATCCGGACTTCCGCGACCAGGTTCTGCCCAAGCTCGCGGCAGCCACCGGGCTGCTCGTCGTCGACGAGGCGCACTGCATCTCCGACTGGGGTCACGACTTCCGGCCCGATTACCGCAGGCTTCGCACCATGCTCGCGGACCTCCCGCCCGACGTGCCTGTCCTGGCCACCACGGCGACCGCCAACGCGCGCGTGACGGCGGATGTCGCCGAGCAGCTGGGTACCGGGGGTGGTTCGGACGCACTGGTGCTGCGCGGGCCCCTGGACCGGGAGAGCCTGAGCCTGAACGTGCTCCAGTTGCCGAATGCCGCGCATCGTCTGGCCTGGCTGGCCGACCATCTCAACGACCTGCCGGGTTCCGGCATCATCTACACCCTGACGGTCGCCGCCGCCGAGGAGGTGACCGCCTATCTGCGACAGTGCGGGCACACGGTCGCCTCGTACACGGGGAAGACCGAGAACGTCGACCGTCAGCAGGCCGAGGAAGACCTTCTCGCCAACCGCGTGAAGGCTCTGGTCGCCACCTCCGCGCTCGGCATGGGCTTCGACAAACCTGACCTGGGGTTCGTGGTCCACCTCGGCTCCCCCTCATCACCCATCGCCTATTATCAGCAGGTAGGGCGGGCGGGCCGCGGTGTCGACCACGCGGAGGTGCTGCTCCTGCCGGGCAAGGAGGACGAGGCGATCTGGAACTACTTCGCCTCAGTCGCCTTCCCGCCCGAGGAGCAGGTGCGCCGCACGCTTGATGTCCTGGCCGAAGCCGGGAGGCCGCTCTCGTTGCCTGCCCTGGAGCCCCTGGTCGAGCTCCGCCGCTCGCGGCTCGAGACGATGCTGAAGGTCCTCGACGTGGACGGCGCCGTCCGGCGCGTGAAGGGCGGCTGGGTCTCCACCGGCCAGCCGTGGGCGTACGACACCGAGCGCTACGCCTGGGTGGCCAAGCAGCGGCAGGCCGAGCAACAGGCGATGCGCGAGTACGCGTCGTCGTCCGGTTGCCGCATGGAGTTCTTGCGGCGCCAGTTGGACGACGAGGGCGCGGCCCCCTGTGGCCGTTGTGACAACTGCGTGGGCGCGCGCTTCGGGGATGAGGTCTCCTCTGCCGCGCTGGACTCGGCTCGGGGCGAACTCGGGCGGGCGGGCGTGGACGTCGAGCCCCGCAAGATGTGGCCCACCGGCTTGGCCGCGGTCGGCGTGGACCTCAAAGGACGTATTCCAGCAGGTGAACAGGCCGCTCCCGGGCGGGCATTGGGCCGGCTCTCCGACATCGGGTGGGGTAACCGCCTGCGTCCGATGCTCGCCCCGCAGGCCCCGGACGGACCGGTCCCTGACGATGTGGCGAAGGCCGTGGTGGACGTGCTGACGGACTGGGCGAAGGGCCCGGGTGGCTGGGCCGCGGGTTCGGGCGACGCCCAACCGCGACCGGTAGGCGTAGTGACCATGACCTCTCACACCCGGCCGCAGCTGATCCAATCGCTGGGCGCCCGCATCGCCGAGGTCGGGCGACTCCCTCTCCTGGGCTCCATCGAGTACACCGCGGGGGCCGATGCGGGGCGGGTCCCCAGGAGTAACAGCGCTCAGCGTCTGCGCGCTCTGGATGGCGCGCTGGCGGTGCCGCCCGCGCTCGCCACCGCGCTCCGGGAAGCCGATGGACCCGTGTTCCTGGTCGACGACATGACCGACAGCGGCTGGACTCTCGCAGTGGCGGCACGCATGCTGCGCCGCGCCGGTGCCAAGGGGGTGTTGCCGCTGGTCCTGGCCGTGCAGGGCTGAAGTGAGCGTCAAGAGACCGCGAGTTGGGCAGGGATATACGTGACGCATCGGCCAATACCGGTGCGTGGCCCCTACTTTCTCGTTGCCGCAAGCCACTGCGGCGGGAAGAATTGGAGTTGCTCCCCGCGCGGAATCCGTAGCCCGACAGGGCTGTACCGCGGTGCGCTCCTCATTCCGACCCCGCCCTCAGTTGGCGCGTAGCCGAAGGGAGGACCGTGACCTTCGGATTCGCTCCGTCCGACGCGGCACCGCTGTCGCAGTCTTCGACGTCGGCAGAGATGTCCGCCGATTCAGCCCACCGACTGGCCCGCATGCTCGAACCTGCGGAGTGGTCCGCTGCGGGAATCCCCCTGCTGCGCAATCCTCGTGAAGTCGTGAGCGGTCTGCACTCCCGACATCGGCCGACACCCTTGACGGCAGTCGTGGCAGTGCTGGACGTGGACGAACGAATCCGGGCGAGCGCTTCGTTCAGTCGGCGCGCGACCGCGACGGACGGCTGGATATTCCGTAACGCGCTTCTCGCCCAGTTGCGCCGGGTCATCCCACACGATCTGCGGCGCCGCACTCCGGTGCGCACGGCTGTGCTGCTCTACTGCCGTGAGGGGGATGCCCGTTGGACGCAGGAGGACGGGGCCTGGATGTGGGGCCTGCGGGATGCCTGCACCTTGCATGGGTTGCGGTGCGGTGCGTACATCACGCTGACCCACGATGGCTGGCAGGTGCTCGGTGAGGGGCGGAGCGGCCGCAGACCGAGCGCTGGTTCGGAACCCGAAGCCTTCACTGGGGCCGATCCGCCGACTCCTCGCGCCGGAGGCGCAGCCTCGGAGGTACTTCGCCGCGCGGCGGCACGGTGACGCAGGCCGACGGGCACTACCGCCCGCCCGCAGGTCACGACCTCGTCGTGGGACTCAGGCCCGGGCTGGGGCTCGGGCTCGGGCTCGGGCTCGGGCTCGGGCTCGGGCTCAAAGAGTTTCAGTGCCCTGAGCCGCTCAACACAGACGCGGCTGTCGCGACGGCAGACTCGTCAGCAGCGGCGGCCGTCCCCGCACCGGATACGGTCCGGCTCAGGCCGGCCGCGCAAGCACGCGTCGGCCAGGGCTGCCAGACACAGGAACGACGAGGCACGGGTGCAGGTGGGGCACGACCGCGCAACCGCCTCCAGCACCGCGCCGCCCGCACACAGGAAGCCGCAGGACCGGCACCGCCCGCACGTCACAGCGTGGATCGGTAAGTCAGCGAGCCAGCCGTGACTCGCGCGACAACCGCCGGATCACCACGACCCCAACCTGCACGACACGACCCGGCCTGCACGACACGGCACCGGACGCGGCGCCCGCAGCACGGTGGATACCGCACGGCGCACGCTGACACCGCACGGCCCCCCGTCGAGCGACACACGACCCGCGTCGGCCGCCGCCGACGTGCAGTCCCCTGCCGGACGTCGTCCCACGCCTGACGCAGGCATCAGGCGCCGTACGCCGGAGGCACAACACGCCAAGCGAGTACGTGCCAGGCGGAGGCGCCGGAAGCGAACTCCGGACGCGAACGTCAGACGCCCGCGCCCAGCATCGAGTTGATCCGCTGTGGGTCGCCGCACACGATCAGCAGGGCGCCTGCCCGCGTCACGGCTGTGGGCAGCGCGGCGGCCGCGGTCTCTTCGTTGCCGCCGTTGACGGCGACGACGACCACAGGCCGGGATGCCGCACGGGTCAGCGCTGCGGCGTCGGCGTAGAAGACGTCGTCGCCCGCGTCGTGCTGAGCCCAGTAAGCGGCCTCGCCGAAGGACAGCTCATGCGCGGCCCACGGGTGAGGTTCGCCGGTGGTGATCACCAGGATGTCCCCGGGCGCGCGCCCGGAGTCAAGAAGCAGGTCGACGGCTTCCTCCGCCGCATCCAGCGCACCCTCGACCGAAGCCGGGATCAGCTGAATCTGCGGAACCGAAGCCGCGGAGTCACGGCCGGTGGACGGTACGGAAGCGGACGCTCCGGAAGCAGTCGCCCCAGGTGCGGAGTGACCGGTGGTGGAGGGTCCGGAAGCAGCCGGGGCGGACGGCCCGGGCTTGGCGGTCGCATCGCGCGGCGCGCGCTGCGCGGACGGCATTGGCCGGGCAGGGCCCGGACGGCCGGGGCGCGGCGGAGCCGCGGGACGCGGACCGGGTACGGGGCGAGGGGTCGGCGCGGTACGGCCATTGGCCGGCGTGGCGCGGGGACCCTGGGCACTCTCGTGAATCTGAGGCTCCTCGGGAATGAGAGGCATGAAGTGTTGTCTATCAAACGCCGATACGAGTCGCGTCGGCGGGTGGCACATGAGTGCGACCGGAAGGGCCGGAAAAGAGTCAGAACTCAAAGCCGAGCTGACCCTCGATTTCCGGAACGTTTCCGTCCGCCCAACTGCGGGCCTTCTTCAGGTGCCGCCACTGGGGCAGCGCATCAAGATACGCCCACGAAAGCCGGTGGTACGGGGTGGGTCCCCGCTCCGCCAGCGCTGCCTTGTGTACCGGCGAGGGATAGCCGGCGTTGGCCGCAAAACCGAAGTCTGCATGTTCGATGCCCAGTTCGGCCATCATTTTGTCGCGGCGAACTTTGGCAATGACCGAAGCCGCGGCGACGGCCACACAGGATTGGTCGCCCTTGATCACCGTACGTACCTGCCAGGGAGCGCCGAGGTAGTCGTGCTTGCCGTCGAGGATGACCGCGTCCGGACGGACCGGCAGCCCCTCCAGCGCGCGCACCGCGGCGAGTCGCAGCGCGGCCGTCATCCCCAGTTCGTCGATCTCCTCGTGCGAGGCGTGCCCGAGGGCGTGCGCCGTGACCCAGCTCTCCAGTTCCGCCGCGAGCGCGGTGCGCCGCTTGGGGCTGATCAGCTTGGAATCGGTGAGCCCTTCGGGCGGCCGACGCAGTCCCGTGATCGCCGCGCAGACGGTGACGGGCCCTGCCCACGCACCGCGCCCGACCTCGTCGACACCAGCGACGATCTTCGCTCCGGTGGTGGCGCGCAAGGAGCGCTCGACGGTGTGGGTAGGTGCTTCGTACGGCATGGCGCCAGATAGCCTACGCCGCCCGAGGTCGCCAGCGACACCCAGGCCCGTCAGGGGTGCGGAAGCGGGAGCGTCACCTGATCGACCACCTGATTGACGAGACCTTCGAACTCCTCGTCACGCCATTCGCTCCCGCACACTTTGGAGCGACACATGAGCACGGCCGGAATGGCGTCACACACATAGGCGTCCGCACCTTCGGAACGCGCCTCTCCGCGCTCGATCCCGTGACGTGGGACCTTTTGGATCAGCCTCGCGCTCGGCTCGACGACACCCTCAAAGATCACTGTGTGGAAGCGCTCGGCCGTTGCCAGGTCGCACTCGTGAAGCACGGCACGAACCCTCGGTACTGTTCGCCGCGTTTGTGTTCGTGTTCGTGTTCGTCGAGCAACGCACCTCACAGTCGATCTCGCCGTCGCAGCTGTTCGCGGGCAAGGCAGGCTCCTCGGCGGTATGAACCATCCGGAGCGTGCGGTGTCAGCGGTACGAGACGACCGTGGGCTCCTCACGGCAGGCTCCCCAGTGTGCCGAGGGAGGCCGCTCCTCGATGATCGTCCGGGCCCTCGACTCCCCCAGGCTGGTCGCGTACCAAGGGGCACGCTCCGACCCGAGGTCGTCGGCGATGGGCTTGATCGCACATGAGCGCTGCGGTTCCGGCAGCTTGTCGAGGGCCGGTATCGCGTCCGCGGACAGCTGGCGCGCGTAATCGAGGTCGAGCTTTCCGGTGTCCTCGTAACGGTGCACGTTGCGCTCGGCAATCATCGCGTCCGGCGACAGCAGGCCGAAGGCCAAAACTCCCGCCGCGGCACTCGCGGCGACGGCGCGCGGCAGCCACCGCGCCCCCCAGATCCCGGCGGCCATGATCAACAGAATGATCACCCCGAGCCAGAGCTCCACGGCCACGACCGAGATTCTCAGCCTGGTCAGCCCATACGCCTCCACATACATGTCCATACGCCGCACCGCGGAGGCCACCACGACGAGCGTCATCGCGCAGAGCGTGCCGAGCACCGTACGCACGAGCGTGCGGTCCTTGGCGCCGTCACGAGGTGCCCAGCGCAACGCGAACACGATCACGAGCAGCGTGAGGAGCGTGGCCAGGAGTAACTGCCAGAATCCCTGCCGCGCATAGGCGGAGTACGAGAGTCCGGTCCTGTCGAGGACGGTGTCATACCCGCCGAAGAGAACGGCCAGTTGAACGGCGTTGAACGCCCCGAACAGAACATTGAGCACGATCAGCGGAAGCGCCCACTCCATCCGCCCACGCGCTCGGCCGGGTTTCACCACAAGGCGGTCCCACCGAAGGGGAGAAGCGGCGACGTGCGCTGCGGCGAGTGCGCCGACCGCGCCGATCACCAGGAGCAGGAGGCGCAGGGGGACCCCGGCGAGCGAGGTGTCCGGTATCAGCTCACCGAGCAGGTCGGCGAACGCGGCATCCGCTCCGGCGAACAGCGCGCCGAAGAGCAGCAGCAACGCGGCAGTCATTGCCGCCGCCCGCATCGCGGGGCCTGCCCCACGCGCACTGCTCCCCCGCTCGCGCATGCCGCGCCAACCCCAGACGATCCCCTTCCACACCGCGTCGAAGAGACCGATGGGGCTCAGGATCACCCCGAGCCAGGTCCGGCAGCCGTGCAAGGCGAGCGAACCGAGCACGACCGAGGAGACGACCGCGAGGAACGACGGCCACCCCGCGTCCCGCAGCGCGGGCACGACCAGCAGCGCGAGTCCGCCGACCGCCCACGTCAGAGACCAGCCACCGGGTCGGCTGCCGGCCTTTGGGGAGGCGAAGTAGGCAGCGAGTGCGACAGGGATGGCGACGATCAGAAGATTGATCGCCAGCCCGTCGCCGAGGAACAGCATGCTCAGTACGGCGGCGGCGAGCACCGAGCAGAGCGTCGCCGTCCGGACGGGCCCGGGCGGGTCGGTACGCAGGTCGGCGAGGATCGGCGTGGTCTCGGGCACCGGATAGCCCCAAGCGGCGTGGGGCTGCGGCCTCCCCCCTCCGGCTGCCTGGTCCTGCGGATGCCGCGGACGTTGCGGAGGCTGTGGTGGCCCGTATGTCTGGTACGGCGACGGTGTCGGAGCCCGGCCCTGCGGCCTGGCCTGATCACCACTTCCTGCGAGCTTCGCCCCTTGCCCACCGATCACTTCGGCCCCATCGCGCCGCTCTTCAGCGGCCGACGCCCCGGTGGCGCCGGGGGTCTCCGCCGTCGCGGACGCGTCCGCAGGGGGCGCATCTGGCCCAGCTGATGCAGCTGGCACAGCCGGTGCAGACGGTGTGGTTGGCGCAGCCAGTCCAAGGCCTGTGGCCGATGCCCCGCCCGCACCAGATCCATCGCCACCAGCGGACACGCTGCCGGGAGCGGATCTGTCACCGTGATCGTCGGCGGATACGTCGCCGCGGCCGGACGCATCACCATCGGCAGCAGCTCGGCCGCCGCGTGGCCCTTCACCACCGCGTCCTGCTTCACCACGGGGAGTCGACTCACCGCTGGCGGGCGCGGAACTGCGAGCGGAAACGGCACCACGATCGGGTACGCCACCGCCATCGGGTACGCCACCATCCCCACCATCAGGCACACGACCGCGAGCGGTTACATCACCACCAGCTGGAACGTCACCCCTCGCAGGTACGTCACCATCGGCTGCTGTGTCGGACACGGGACCCCCTCCCGGCCGGTTCACCGCTGCCGCGCGCGGCTCACGGAGGTGGCCACTGGGCTGCCGGGACCGGCATCTCGTTACAACGCGCACCAACCAAGATCAATTGGCGGGCCGCATCAGCGTATCCGCGCGTCCGTGCCCAGCTGCCAGCCAGGGCGCGCCTGTGGCACGACCGTGACGTGGAGCCGCTAATGGCTCCCGGAATGCCCGGGCTCAGGCCTTCCCTGCCGGCAACCAGCCCGGCAGCGCCTCGGTCCGCTCCAGCCACTCCCCGGGCGGCAAGCCGCCTTCCCCGGAAGCGACTACGCCTCCCACGATGGCGCAGGTCGTATCCATGTCGCCGCCCACCTGGGCGGTATCCCAGATGGCTCGTTCATACGCCCCCAGCCCCCGGGCCGCCGACCACAACGCGAACGGCACCGTGTCGTGGGCCGTCGTGCGGCGGCCGCACCCCAGGATCGCGGCGACCGTCGCCGCGTCGCCGTAGTCGAGCATGTCCCGCGCCCTGCGCAGTCCCGCGCCCACGGCACTGCGCGGCACCAGGGCGATGACACCGTCAAGGAGTGCCTGCGGCGTCGGCGGCCCCGCCGGGTCGGCCGTCAGCGCCGCGGCCGCGGCCACCGCCATCGCCCCGACCACTGCCTCCCGGTGCTGGTGCGTGGTGTAGGCCGAGATCTCCGCCTGATGTGTCGCCTGCTCCGGGTCGTCCGCGTACCAGGCGCCGAGCGGAGCGATCCGCATCGCTGCGCCGTTGCCCCAGGACCCTTGCCCCTTGAACAGCGCAGAGGCCAGTTCCCGCCAGTCACCGCCCTCACGAACCTGCCGCAGGAGCCGGTTCACCGCAGGGCCGTACCCGCGGTCGAAGTCGTGGTGCTCGGCGAAGGACCGGGCCAGCGCGTCCTGATCGATCCGGTGGTGCTCTATGAGGACGGCCAGCACTGAGCAGGCCATCTCGGTGTCGTCGGTCCACTGCCACGGGGCGTCCGGCAGCTGTCGGTGCTTGAGCAGCGGGTAGTGCGCGGGCACGAAGAACTGGGAGCCCAGCGCGTCCCCCACCGCCAGTCCGCGCAGGCTGGCCAGAGCGCGCTCCAGGCGCCGGTCGGGAGAGGAGTCAGCGGTCATCGCCCTGCCACTCTATCCGGTGACGCCGTACGGCTCCGGCTCCCGCCAGCGCACGAACGGCCGGTCCAGTACGTACTTGCCGTCCTCGCCCAGCACCAGCATCCTCATCTCGCCGTTCCCCGGGTTGGCCAGGGACTCGAACTCTGCCACCGTCCAGTGGAACCAGCGCATGCAGAACAGCCGCATGGTGAGCCCGTG
Source organism: Streptomyces huasconensis (assembly GCF_021028635.1). NCBI lineage: Bacteria > Bacillati > Actinomycetota > Actinomycetes > Kitasatosporales > Streptomycetaceae > Streptomyces > Streptomyces huasconensis. Next base: position 6,096,684 of record NZ_CP086119.1, on the reverse strand, counting down.
TGTGACCAGCAGGACGTTCGGCGGGTGGTCCGGGGCCTCGAAGCTCCGGTAGAGGCTCTCCAGGAAGGCCCCCACCCTGTCGTAGACATCCGCCCCCGACTCGCCCTGCGCGAAGCGGTAGAAGAAGTGGCCGTACGCGTCCCGGTACGCCTTCTGGAGGCGCACGTCGTCCCTGTCCTGCCAGTTGCCCCAGTCCTGCTCCCGCAACCTGGGCTCCTCGCGCACCCGCACCAGCTCCGGGTCGAGCCGGAACTCCTGCAGCGTCTCGTGCGTGCGGCGGTACGGCGAGACGTACACGCTCACCCGTTCCCGGCCGAGCACCTCCCGCAGCCGTCTGCCCGTCTCCGCCGCCTGGGCCCGCCCCGTCTCGGTGAGGGCGAGCGCGTGATCGGGCTCGCGCTCGTACACGGTGTCGTCGGCGTTCCCCGCCGACTCGCCGTGCCGGACCAGGATGATGCGCCGCGGGCGTGCCATGCGGAAACCCTAGATCGGCTCTGTCGCGGGTGGGTCAGGCGGGTAGCCGTCCCGACTCCATCCGGCGTATTCGGCCCGTGAAGCGCCGCCGCAGCGACCGGTCGTGCGAGACGACGACCAGCGCTCCTGTCCATTCGTCGAGTGCCATCTCCAACTCCTCGACCAGGCCGAGCGCCAGATGGTTGGCGGGCTCGTCGAGAAGCAGCAGGTCCGCGGGTCTGGCGAGCAGCCGCGCGAGAGCCAGCCTCCGGCGCTGCCCGGCGGAGAGCGCCCCCACCGGGACGTGCAGATCGCCTTCCCGGAACAGTCCGAAGGAAAGGAGCAACTCCGTCTGCTCCTCCTCGGTCAGCCCGAGCCCTTTGCCGAAGGCCCCAAGGACGCGCTCGGCAGGACGTCGGACCGGTACCTCCTGCGCCAGATAGCCGATCCGCCCCCTGCGGACAACGGTGCCTTCGTCCGGTTCCAGAACGCCCGCCAAGGTGCGCAGCAAAGTGGACTTCCCCGCGCCGTTGCCCCCGTGGATCAGCAGGCGCTCACCGGCCGACACCGTGAGTTCCTCCACGGCGAGCCGCTCGCCCACGCGTACGTCCCTCAAGGCCACCAACGCGCCTTCGGTGGCGCCCGTCATGGGACGAGCCGCGAACCTCAGCGGCTCGGGCGGCTTGGGCACGGGCTGCTCATGGAGCCGGCGGAGCCGCTCCTGCACGTTGCGCACCCGGCCCGAGACGGAGGCCTGGACACGGCCTCCCGCCCGGTCGTACGCCATTTTGTTGTTGTCCTTCATGGCGCGTCCGCCGGCGACAGCATGGGCGGTGGTCGCCATGAACTCCTGAAGCCGTGTGGTCTCCTCGCACCACTGCGCGTACTCCTGCTCCCAGCGCGCGCGGGCCGCCGCCCGCTCCGCCAGCAGCCCTTGATAGCCGCCGCCGTGCCGCACCACTGTCCTGCGGTCGCCGTCCACTTCGAGGATCACGGTGGTGACCCGCTCCAAGAAGGTGCGGTCGTGGGAGACCGCCACCACCGTGCCGCGATGTGCCGACAGGGCGCTCTCCAGCCAGTCCAGCGCCCCCTCGTCCAAGTGGTTCGTCGGCTCGTCCAGGAGCATGACTTCCGGGGCGGCGGCGACGAGGCAGGCCAGACCGAGCCGCGCCTGCTCACCCCCGGAGAGACTGCCCAGGGTTCTGTCCTTGCCGATGTGCCCGAGGCCCAGGCCGTGCATCGCCTTGTCCACGCGCGCGTCCGCCTCATAGCCGCCGCGCAGTTCGTAGGTCGTCAGCAGGTCGCCGTACTCCCCCAGATCCTCTTCGGTGGCGGAGCCGAGGTCCGCTTCGAGGGCACGCAGCCGTCGCTCCATGGTCCGCAGCTCGGCCAGCGCCGCGTCGACAGCGTCACCGACACTGTGGTCGGCAGGCAACCGGGGAGTCTGCGCCAACAACCCCGCCCCGTGTTCGGCGACGGTCACGACCTGACCTTCGTCGGGTCGTTCGTCACCGGACATCAGGTGCAGCAGCGTCGACTTACCCGCGCCGTTCTCCCCCACGACGCCTATGCGCTCGCCCGGCCTGATCGCGAGGGAGACCGCGTCGAACAGCAGCCGATCACCACGGGCCTTGGTCACGCCATGCAGAGAGATCTGAGTAGGCAACGGCTCCCCCGATTCCAGATTCACGTCACCAAACGCTACGGCTGTTGCGTTACGTCGAGTGTAGCATGGCGATCGGACTAACGCAACAGCAGTTGCAGTAGACTCCGTCGAGATGAGATGACGGAGAGGGGTAGGCCATGGCAAATAGGCCTGTTGCCGCTGGTCAGAGGGGCCAGAGACGCGACGCGGACCAGCGCGCCGCTAGTTCGACGAGTGGCGGCGGAGGCCGACGGAACCAGCCCGAAGGAGCCCCGACCCAGCTCACCGAGCCAGCGCGGCTCACCGAACAACCGTCTGCCCCCGAACCACCGCGGCTCACGAAGTCGCCCCGTCGCGCGGCGGCGTCGAAGCCCGACGGACCCGAGCCGGCCGCGTCGAGCGCCGCCCCCGGCACCCGCCGCCCCGGCGGCCGCACGGCCCGCACCCGCGCCGCCGTCCGCGACGCCGTGCTGAGCGGCCTCGCCGACCACGGGTATCCCGGCCTAACCGTCGAGTACGTGGCCGATCACTCAGGGGTCCACAAGACCACGCTGTACCGCCGCTGGGGCGGGCTCGAAGGCATGGTCGCCGACGCCCTGGACCTGGCGGGCGAGGACACGTGGACACCACCGGACACCGGCAGCCTCGAAGGGGATCTGCGGGAACTGGCCCGGGAGGTGGTCGACTCCTTCTCCGACGAGGCGTCGGCCGCGGCACCGACCGCCTTCATCGCCGCCGCCTTCCAGTCCGAGCGGGCCGCCCAAGCCCTCCACTCCTTCTACGCCGAGCGGTTCAGCCGCTGCGAGGTGGTCGTCAAGCGTGCCATAGAGCGCGGCGAGGCAACCGCTGACACCGACGCGGCAGCCCTCGTCCGCGCCGTGTCCGCGCCCCTCCTCTTCCGCGTGTTCATCACACGCGAGCCGATCGACGCGGCGCTCGCCGACCAGTCGGCGGCGGCGGCCTTCGCCGCCACGCGCGCAGGGGTGTTCGCCGGGCGATGACGGCCCCCGCGCCGCGAGAAGGGGTCACACCGTCCAGGAGGGCTCCAGGTGCACGATGTCACCGGCGAGGGCGGCGACATCGGCATCCGTCTGCGCACGCAGCGAGAGACGCTCCACCCGCTCGGCACGGTATTTTCCGTGCTCGGCGGCGGACTGCCACATGGAGAGCACGAGGAACTCATGTCCGGGCGCCTCTCCGAAGAGCCCTCGCACCATCCCGGGTGAGCCGGCCATCGCCGGGTTCCACACTTTCTCCTGCATCAGGGCGAAGTGTTCGACCCGCTCTTCATGGACCCGGCAGTGCGCCACCCGCACCACGTCCGCACCCGTGAAGCGCGGCTCGAAGCCCGTCTTCACGTCGAAGCGGTGATCGAAGAGCTTGGCCTGGAGGTCCTTGTACGTACCCCCTTGCGCAGCCGCCAGGCGGTCGTGTGAGCGAGCCATGAAGGAGTCATAAAAGGCCCGGCTTTCCCAGAAGGCGAAGACATGGGCGACGCCCGGCCGCCCTCGGCTCCACCCCCCGCCCTGCCCCCGGAACCCCGGCTCCCCCAAAAGCCCCGCCCATTTCCGCTGTCCTCGCTCGAACCCCCGACGGTCCACCACGGTGCAGCGTGTCCACTTGACCAGCACCGCGCCATCGTACGGCGCGGAGTGCGACCCGGGTCACGCTCCGGCGTAGTGCACCCGGATCAACTCGGCAGCGTCAGCGGCTTCCAGCTCGATACCGAACTCCCGAGCGAGAATCGTGGTCAATTCACCCACAGGAACGTCCTGTTCGTCGAGCGAGCCGTCTGGACGCGTCCGGCTCAGCCGATCGCCCACCAGCCGGCGGCGCACCTCCGGAGCGGCCCTCTGCACCACCGGCCGACGGATGAAGGACGACTTGGGGTGAGTCGCCGTGTAGTGGTTCATCACTACGTAGTCGACAGGCAAGCGGGGCTCCAAGGTGTAGGCGTACAAGTCGAACCATCCGCCACTGCGCCATGTCCGCAGGACCAGAACCCCGGTGTCCTCACGGTGAAGCTGGAATCGCCACTCCCCTTGGTGCATTTCAGCGCCGTCGCGCAGCGGAATCGGCTCCAGCAGCCCGTCGGCGCCGAAGCCGACGTCACAGTGCCACTCCTCGCCGTCCACCTCGACCTTCAAAAGCATGTGCGTCACCGCGCGCGTGGTGGACGCCCCGGCCCTGACGCGCGCCCCAAGTCCGGTGACACTGAAGCCGATGCGCTCCAGAGCCGCCGCGAACAGGAGGTTCTGCTCGTAGCAGTAGCCTCCCCGCCGCCCGCGGACCATCTTGTCCTGCAGCGCGGAAAGGTCCAGCGGAACCGGACGGCCGAGCATCATTTCGAGGTTCTCGAAGGGGATCGCCGCCACGTGCGCCCTGTGCAGTGCGCGCAAGCTGTCCAGATCCGGCTTCGCCCCACCTGTGTGCCCGAGCCTGGCCAAGTAGGCCTCGATGTCGAGTTCTTCCCCGTTCCATGTCATGAGGCAATGATCCCCATGGTGGCTGCGGCCCCCTGGCCCGCCTCGCCCTGCGGCTTGTCGCACCCTTTTGACCAGGGAAGCTACTCCGTTGTCAGTCCTACGCCGTAGCGTGTGTCCGGGACATCCTGGCGGATCGACGACGGCCAGGTCACGAGGAGGGGGAAGTCCAATGAGCAGTGTCAGCAAGGGAATCAAGAAGGTCGAAGTAGGCCTCAAGTGGGACCCCAGCCCGGCCGGTACCCCGCCCAACGACCTCGACATCATCGCCGCGACGTACGCGTCGGAGGCTCCGTACGGCAATCCCGTGTACCTCGTCCATTTCGACAGCCGCTCACCGGACGGCACGATCACCCTCAACCGTGACAGCCGGACGGGTCAGGGCTTCGGTTTCGACGAGGTCATGGTCCTGGAGTTGGACCGCCTCGCGTCCAGGTACTCCCGGGTCGTGGTGGGGGTGGCGATCCAGCAGCAGGAAGGACAGAAGGTGTTCGGCGACATCACGAACACCGTCGTGCGCATCCGCGAGGGGTACACGGACCTGGCACAGAGTGACCTGGCGGCCGTCGCCGGCAGCACGGCCACGACCATCGCCGAATTCACGCGGGACGAGTCCGGGACATGGACGTTCCGCGAGGCGATCCGCGGTTTCGACGCCGATCCCACGTCGTTCGCTGCCCTCATGGGGAGCGAAGTCTGACATCGGCCTCATGGGGCGGCCGAAATCTTGGCCCACGCTGAGCGGTGCGCGGGGACGGCGTTCCCAGGAAGAGCCCTGCGGGCACGACGAAGGGGACCGACGAGTCGCCGATCCCCTTCATGCCGCTGTCAGCAGGCAGGCACCCGATCAGCTGTGCCGGAAGCGCGCCCGGCACAGCCCTTCACAGGTCAGCTGCAGCCGCTGGTGGAGCCGCAGCCCTCGCAGATGTAGCAGGAGCCGGCCCGCTGCATCTTCGTACCGCAGGAGAAGCACAGCGGCGCGTCGGCCTGGATGCCCAGCTGCATCTCGACGAGCTCGGCGCTGGTGTGCGCCTGCTGCGGGGCGGGCTGCGCCGCCTCGGTCTCAGCCTTCGGCGTGGCGACCGCCTTCAGCGACTCGGTCTGGCGCGGAGCCGACTGTGCCAGCCCTTCGACGTCGACCTCGGAGTCGTCGAGCGACGGCTCGTAGGAACCCGTCTCCAGGTGACGCTGACGCTCCTCGGCGGAGTGGATGCCGAGCGCGGAGCGCGTCTCGAAGGGCAGGAAGTCCAGCGCCAGGCGGCGGAAGATGTAGTCGACGATCGACTGCGCCATCCGCACGTCCGGGTCGTCCGTCATACCGGCCGGCTCGAAACGCATGTTCGTGAACTTGGAGACGTACGTCTCCAGGGGCACGCCGTACTGCAGACCGACGGAGACGGCGATCGAGAAGGCGTCCATCATGCCCGCGAGGGTCGAGCCCTGCTTGGACATCTTCAGGAAGACCTCGCCGAGACCGTCGTCCGGGTAGGAGTTGGCCGTCATGTAACCCTCGGCGCCGCCCACCGTGAAGGAGGTGGTGATGCCGGGGCGACCCTTCGGGAGGCGCTTGCGGACCGGGCGGTACTCGACCACCTTCTCGACCGCGGCGCGGATCGTCTCCTCGGCCTTCTCGGTGATCTCGGTCTTCTCCGTCTCCTTCTTCTTGGCGGAGAGCGGCTGGCCGACCTTGCAGTTGTCGCGGTAGATGGCGAGCGCCTTGACGCCCATCTTCCAGGCCTCGAAGTAGACCTCTTCGACGTCCTCGACGGTGGCGGTCTCCGGGAGGTTGACCGTCTTCGAGAGGGCGCCCGAGATCCACGGCTGAATCGCGGCCATCATGCGGACGTGGCCCATCGCGGAGATGGAGCGCTCACCCATGGCGCAGTCGAAGACCTCGTAGTGCTCGGTCTTCAGGCCCGGGGCGTCGATCACATTGCCGTTCTCGGCGATGTGGGCGACGATCGCCTCGATCTGCTCCTCCTGGTAGCCCAGGCGACGCAGGGCCTGCGGCACGGTGCCGTTGACGATCTGCATCGAGCCGCCGCCGACGAGCTTCTTGAACTTCACCAGGGCGAGGTCGGGCTCCAGGCCCGTGGTGTCGCAGGACATCGCGAGACCGATGGTGCCGGTCGGGGCGATGACGGACGCCTGGGAGTTACGGAAACCGTTCTTCTCGCCGAGGCGGATCACGTCCTGCCAGGCCTCCGTGGCGGCGGCCCAGATCGGCGTGTCCAGGTCGTCCATGCGGACGGCCGAGGCGTTGGCATCGGCGTGCTGCTTCATGACGCGCTTGTGCGGCTCGGCGTTGCGGGCGTAACCGTCGTAGGGGCCGACGACCGCGGCCAGCTCGGCGGAACGCTTGTACGACGTACCCGTCATCAGCGACGTGATGGCACCGGCGAGGGCGCGGCCGCCGTCGGAGTCGTACGCGTGACCGGTGGCCATCAGCAGGGCGCCGAGGTTGGCGTAACCGATGCCCAGCTGACGGAAGGCGCGGGTGTTCTCGCCGATCTTCTGGGTCGGGAAGTCCGCGAAGCAGATCGAGATGTCCATCGCGGTGATGACCAGCTCGACGACCTTCGCGAAGCGCTCAACGTCGAAGGACTGGGTGCCCTTGCCATCGTCCTTGAGGAACTTCATGAGGTTCAGCGAGGCGAGGTTGCAGGACGTGTTGTCCAGGTGCATGTACTCACTGCACGGGTTCGAGCCGTTGATCCGGCCGGACTCCGGGCAGGTGTGCCAGGCGTTGATGGTGTCGTCGTACTGGATGCCGGGGTCGGCGCAGGCCCAGGCGGCCTCGGCCATCTTGCGGAAGAGCGACTTGGCGTCGACCTCCTCGATGACGTCACCGGTCATCCGGGCCCGCAGGCCGAACTTGGAGCCGGACTCCACGGCCTTCATGAACTCGTCGTTCACCCGGACCGAGTTGTTGGCGTTCTGGTACTGGACGGACGTGATGTCGTCACCGCCCAGGTCCATGTCGAAGCCCGCGTCACGCAGGGCGCGGATCTTCTCCTCTTCCTTGACCTTGGTCTCGATGAAGCCCTCGATGTCGGGGTGGTCGACGTCGAGGATGACCATCTTGGCCGCGCGGCGCGTGGCGCCACCGGACTTGATCGTTCCTGCGGAAGCGTCGGCACCGCGCATGAAGGAGACAGGACCCGAGGCGTTGCCCCCGGAGGACAGCAGTTCCTTGGAGGAACGGATGCGGGAGAGGTTCAGGCCGGCGCCGGAGCCGCCCTTGAAGATCATGCCCTCTTCCTTGTACCAGTCGAGGATCGACTCCATGGAGTCGTCGACGGCCAGGATGAAGCAGGCGGAGACCTGCTGCGGCTGGGGCGTGCCGACGTTGAACCAGACCGGCGAGTTGAAGCTGAAGATCTGGTGCAGGAGGGCGTACGCCAGCTCGTGCTCGAAGATTTCGGCATCGGCGGGCGAGGCGAAGTAGTTGTAGTCCTCGCCGGCCTTGCGGTAGGTCTTCACGATGCGGTCGATCAGCTGCTTGAGGCCGGTCTCGCGCTGCGGGGTACCGACGGCCCCGCGGAAATACTTGCTGGTGACGATGTTGACCGCGTTCACCGACCAGAAGTCGGGGAACTCGACGCCACGCTGCTCGAAGTTGACCGAGCCGTCGCGCCAGTTGGTCATGACGACGTCACGGCGCTCCCAGACCACCTCGTCGTACGGATGCACGCCGGGGGTCGTGTGGATGCGCTCGATGCGCAGACCCTTGGCCTTGGACCCCTTGGCGCGGGAACCTCGTGCCGGGCCGCTCGTCGTCTCGGTCATGCCGCCTCCCTGTTTCAGGCTAAAACGCCCTGAAGTGCCACGATCTTCCCGTGACACGGATGTGTATCTTGGCGTCGCGGGCATCGCAAAGGACACCCACGACAGGTCTGGTTTCGCCGCCGGCCGGTCGGTCAGCCGGTCAGTCGGCGGCGGTGGCGGGCACCGGGACTTCGGCAGTCCCTCCGGGCCCGCATTCATGCACGACGCGCTCTCCGCCCGCGTCGCGCGGCTCCGCGTCGAGCCGCTGTTCCCTCAGCTCCCCGATGGCAGCCTCGAAGTCTTCGAGCGAGTCGAATGCGCGGTACACGGAGGCGAAGCGCAGGTAGGCGACGAGGTCGAGTTCCTGCAGCGGACCGAGTATGGCCAGCCCGACGTCGTGGGTGGTCAGCTCGGCGCTTCCGGTGGCACGGACAGCCTCTTCCACCCGCTGCCCGAGAAGGGCGAGGGCATCCTCGGTGACCGGCCGCCCCTGGCACGCCTTACGGACGCCATTGATGACCTTCGTACGGCTGAAGGGCTCGGTCACGCCGCTGCGCTTGATCACCATCAGTGAGCACGTCTCCACGGTCGTGAAACGACGGGAGCAATCGGGGCACTGGCGGCGCCTTCGGATCGACGTGCCGTCGTCCGTGGTGCGGCTGTCGACTACGCGGCTGTCGGGGTGCCTGCAGAAGGGGCAGTGCATGGAACTCCCAACCCTCCTTCACGGCACGACTCATAAGCGTCAACGGACCCGTGGGGCCCCTCGAAGCAGCCCCAAGCATAGGCGATGCGTGAGCCCCTGAAAGACCAGGGACCACAACTTCTGGGCTGCCTCCGCAATCCAACCACTAGATCTGGGGTTTGACCGCTTTTTCGCCCCCTCGCGTGTCGCACCGCCCCGGGCCGCGCCAGGCCCGCGAAGGCGTCACGCGCGCAGCTCGGAAAGGGGGCCGGTGCCGGGTTGACGGGGCACCGGGTGGCAGTATGGGAGCCCAGCGAGGGGCTCACTGCCTCGGCGGTGAAGCGTACCGTAATGAACCGAATTGCCGTTCGGCCCGAGCGTCGGCCATACACCTGGAAACCTGATCACGTCAGGTAATCAGCGATTTTTCACTCGAACGTGTGTTTGGCGCAACCTTTCGAAAGCAACTACCGTTGGCTAGCTAGGGAGAGAACATCTCGAGAGGGGCCGACCGACGTGACCACCACCGCAGACAGCGCCACCATCACTGCCCAGGACCGCTCCCAGAGCCGACTCGAGCCGGTGCATGCCATGAATGACGCAGCCACGAACCAGGAGGGGCCCAAGCCCGCTCGCTCCCTGCCGGGCCGACCTCCAGGCATCCGCGCCGACAGCTCGGGGCTCACGGACCGGCAACGCAGGGTGATCGAGGTCATCAGGGACTCCGTGCAGCGGCGCGGCTACCCACCGTCGATGCGAGAGATCGGTCAGGCGGTCGGCCTCTCCAGCACTTCCTCGGTGGCCCACCAGCTGATGGCCCTGGAGCGCAAGGGCTTCCTCCGCCGCGACCCCCACCGCCCGCGCGCGTACGAGGTGCGCGGCTCGGACCAGCCGAGCAGCCAGCCCACGGACACCACCGGCAAGCCCGCCGCGTCGTACGTGCCGCTCGTCGGCCGCATCGCCGCCGGTGGTCCGATCCTCGCCGAGGAGTCGGTGGAGGACGTCTTCCCTCTCCCCCGGCAGCTCGTGGGCGATGGAGAGCTCTTCGTGCTGAAGGTCGTCGGTGACTCGATGATCGAGGCCGCGATCTGCGACGGCGACTGGGTCACGGTGCGCCGCCAGCCCGTCGCGGAGAACGGCGACATCGTGGCCGCCATGCTGGACGGCGAAGCCACGGTCAAGCGTTTCAAGCGCGAGGACGGGCACGTCTGGCTCCTCCCGCACAACTCCGCGTACCAGCCGATTCCCGGCGACGAGGCGACGATCCTCGGCAAGGTCGTGGCGGTGCTGCGGCGGGTGTGAGCCTGCGCTTCTGACCGGGCCCCGGAACCAACTGCGCCGGTTCCGGGGCCCTGCTGCGTCCAGGCTCGCAACGCCGCCCAGACTGTCTACGCCTCGGCCGCCTTGGCCGCGGCGTCGATCGCGGCAAGGGAGCGACGCGCCTGATTACGGTCCGTCGTGTACCAGAAGTCCGGCAGTGAGGCCCGCAGATAGCTGCCATAGCGCGCGGTGGCCAGCCGGGGGTCCAGGACGGCGACCACCCCGCGGTCCCCGGACGCGCGTACGAGACGCCCCGCGCCCTGCGCCATCAGGAGAGCCGCATGGGTGGCCGCGACGGCCATGAAGCCGTTGCCGCCGGCCTCGTCGACCGCCTTCTGGCGGGCGCTCATCAGCGGGTCGTCGGGGCGCGGGAACGGGATCTTGTCCATGATCACCAGCTGGCAGCTGGGGCCCGGCACGTCCACGCCCTGCCAGAGCGAGAGCGTCCCGAAGAGGCAGGTCTTCGCGTCTGCCGCGAAGCCCTTGATCAGCTCACCCAGGGTCTCCTCGCCCTGGAGGAGGATGGGCATGTCGAGCCGCTCCCGCAGCTCCTCCGCCGCGCTCTGAGCCGCTCGCATGGAGGAGAACAGGCCGAGCGTCCGGCCGCCTGCCGCCTCGATCAGCTCGGTCAGTTCATCGAGCATGTCGCCCCGCGTGCCCTCGCGGCCCGGACGGGCCAGGTGCTTGGCGACGTAGAGGATGCCCTGTTTGCCGTAGTCGAACGGGGAGCCGACGTCGAGGCCCTTCCACTGGGGCGCGTCGTCGGACTCGGCGCCCTCCGGGGCCAGGCCGAGCGACGCCCCGACGCCGTTGAAGTCGCCGCCGAGCTTGAGCGTGGCGGAGGTGAGGATCACCGAACGCTCGGTGAAGAGCTTCTCCCGAAGGAGGCCCGACACGGACATCGGGGCCACGCGCAGGGAGGCTCCGAAACGGTCGTGCCGCTCGTACCAGACGACGTCGTACTCGGAGCCGTTCGTGATGCGCTCCGCCACGTCGTGGATCGACTCCACGGAGGCGAGTGCTTGCTTGCGGACCGCGTCCTCGTCCTGGACCGACTTGTCCCGGGTGGAACCGAGCGCCGTGATGACCGTGCGCGCGGCGTCGCGCAGGGCCATCAGCGCGTACCCGAGGTCTTCGGGGATCTCTTCCAGGCGGCCCGGGAGGGCCAGCTCCATCAGCCGTTCGAAGCCTTCGGACGCTGTCTGGAGCTGGTCGGCAGCCTTTTCGTTGACAAGCTTGGCGGCTCGGCGGACCGCGCGGTTGACCTGACCGGGGGTGAGCTCGCCCGTGGCCACGCCGGTGACCCGGGAGACCAGCTCATGGGCCTCGTCCACGATCAGCACCTCGTGCTGGGGAAGGACAGGGGCGCCTTCGATGGCGTCGATGGCGAGCAGCGCGTGGTTGGTGACGACGACGTCGGCGAGCTTGGCGCGCTCACGGGCCGCCTCGGCGAAGCACTCCGCGCCGTACGCACACTTCGAGGCGCCGAGGCACTCTCTGGAGGAGACGGAGACCTGCGACCACGCTCGATCGGAGACGCCCGGGGTCAGGTCGTCCCGGTCGCCCGTCTCGGTCTCGTCGGCCCAGTCCCGCATCCTCAGGAGGTCCTGGCCCAGCTTGCTGGTGGGCGCTGCCGCCTCGAACTGGTCGAAGAGCCCTTCCTCCTCTTCCTGGGGCGCGCCTTCGTGGAGGCGGTGGAGGCACAGGTAGTTCGAGCGGCCCTTGAGCATCGCGAACTGGGGGCGGCGGCGCATCAGCGGATGCAGCGCGTCCACCGTGCGCGGAAGGTCACGCTCCACGAGCTGGCGCTGGAGGGCGAGTGTGGCGGTCGCGACCACGACGCGCTCCCCGTGCGCCAGGGCCGGCACGAGATAGCCGAGGGATTTGCCCGTGCCGGTGCCGGCCTGGACCAGCAGGTGGGAGCCGTCGTCGATCACCTCGGCGACGGCCTCGGCCATGGCCACTTGGCCAGGGCGTTCCGTGCCGCCGACAGCGGTGACGGCGGCGTGCAGGAGCTCGGGGAGGGAGGGCTTCGTCATAGCGCGACCACCCTACGGTGCCCCACTGACAATGCCGCGATCAAGGCTGGTGGAGAGGGTTGGGCACGGTGCCGTGCACGGCGGCGTGCGGACGCTCCGAGCGGTCGCGGTACCCGTCGAGGAGGAGCCGGTTCCGGTTGAGGCAGAGCCGCTCGATACGCGGTGTGAGCAGGTCGAACAGCTCGTACCGCTCCTTCATCTCCGGAGTACGCGCCTGGTGCCGGAGGATCTCGGCGCGCACGGCGAACCAGAAATCGGCCTCGGTCACGCCGAGTTGTTTCTCGCACAGCGGCGCCAGGTAGCGGAAAACGCCCACGAAGAGACCGGAGTGGATGAACTGGGTGAGGAAGTCGGGGGGCTCGGTGAGCAGTACGTCCCGCACGTCGCCGGGCATGGTGTCGTGCTCGGGCAGCCGCACGGCGCTGACGTTCACGTCGTCCACGAAGTCCTTGACCGCGAGGCGGACGGGCACGTCCTTGTCGTCGAAGACGACGATGGCGTTCTCCCCGTGCGGGGAGAACACGGTGCCGTAGCGGTAGAGGAAGTGCAGGAGCGGCGGCAGCAGAGCGGTGAAGAGCCGGCGCAGCCATACGGAGGGGGCGAGTCCCGAGCGTTCCACAAGCTCCGTGACGAAGGCCCTGCCGGCCGGGTCGACGTGCAGCAGCGAGGCAAGGGTGCGCGCGCGTTCGTCGGGGGCGAGATAGCGGGTGATCGGCTCGCGCCAGATGGCGCCGAGGAGTTCCCTGTACTGGTAGGGGACCTCCGGCAGCCCGTCGTACACAGGGTGTTCGACGGCCACCGACGCCACTTCGCCCAGGAGGATCACCCGGCACTCGTCGCGCAGGAAAGGGTCGATGTCGCGCAGGGTGTGCATCCACGCGGTGACGGCGGGCGCGGCGATCGTCCGCTCCGTGGGCAGTCCCCGCCAGACCAGTGTGTTGAGGACGGACAGCGGCAGCTTCACGGTGTGCCCGTCGGGGCGGGACGCGTTGAGGAACGTACGGATGGACTGCTGGGCAAGGCGTACGTCCCCGTCGCTGCCGAGCGGAACGATGGCATCCGCGGCGACGGACGGAGCGAAGAGCGGCAGTACGACCTCGTCCCACTGCCAAGGGTGCACCGGGAGATAGAGATACTCCTGGGGGGCGAGCCCGCGCGCGCGGAGTAAGTCCGCGAAGGCCTCCTGGGTGGGGGCAGGAAGCTCGCGGGCGTAGAGCTGCTGAGCGGTCTCCAGCCCGGCGACACCTCGGTACACCGCGAGGTCGGTGTGGACGGCGATCCAGGGGAGCGTCGTGGCGCGGCGGGCCTCCGGCGCCCAGAGGCCGGTGTCGGTCGCGGAGAAACCGATGCGCCCTTTGTTGAGGACGAGCCAGGGGTGGCCGGTCTGGTGGCCTTCGAGTTCCGCGTAACCGAGGTCGGCGAGTCGCGCCGCGTCGAGCGCGGTGTGGTCGATCAGGGCGTCGGCACTGAGGGTCACGCTGAGTTCACGGAGGAGGTGACCGAGCGTGGCGCCATCGAGTCCCAGAGTCCTGCGGGCGAGCGCGAGGAAGCGGAGGGGGTCACTGAGGGGCTGGGCCGCCGCACCGCTCTCGCTCAGGGTCAGGCTGGCGGGTTCCACGTGCCAGCCGCCGTACGCGCCACGGCGGGCGCGGAAGGTGAGGCAGGGGCTGTTGTGGTTGCCCTTGGGGTCGTGGTCGTGGTTGCCCTCATGGTCTTGATGTGGGCCGTAGTGGCGGTCCCGGTCTCTGCCCCGGGCTCGGGCCCGGCTCCGATCGTCGTCCCGGCCGTGGGTCCCGCTGCCGTGTCGGCCACGGTCCCCGTTGTGGTCACTGCCGCCGGGAGCGGTGGCTTCGGGTGGTGCGGCGGCCGCGTCCGGCTCGGCCGAGTCGAGGCGGAGACGGTAGGTACCCGTCTCACCCTCTATGCCCGGCTCGGACGTGATGACCGGCTCGGGCCTGATGATCTCCTCGTAGGCGAACTCGCCGATCATCTTGGCGAGCAGGCGGCGGCCGACTTCGCGCCATCTGTTCTGCGTCAGCTCGGGCGGGTCGTAGAGCGCGGCGGAGGGGTGGGAGATCGGGCTTGCGGACGGATTCGGCACGGGGACTCCTCAGTGAGGGAACCGGATCGGGTCGAGCATCGTTACTTTGAGTGATCAGGGCAGAGCACTGCGCGCCAGGCTCGGTCGCGGACCATGAGCGCCGCCCGCTTGTCGGGCAGGTCCACTTCGGCGGAGAAGCGGAAGCCGGCGCTCAGGAAGGCGGAGATGGAGGGGGTGTTGCGCAGGTCGGGTTCAGCGATGACACGTGCGCATGCAGGGCGGCGGTCGAGCACAAGATCGGCGACGGCTCTGAGCAGGGAAGTGCCGAGGCCGCGGCCGCGGTTGACGACGCCACCGATGAGGAGGTGGATTCCGGTGTCGTGTGGACGCGAGGGGTAGAGGCGGGCCAACGGGTCGAGGTCCGCCCGGTAGATCTCCCAGTAACTCATCGGCATGCCTTCGAGCACACCGAGACAGGGCACGCTGCGTCCATCTCCGTCGAGTTGGGGGCGCAGGTGCTCCGCAGTGACGCTTTCGGGTCCCGCCAGTTCCCAGAAGGCCGCCACGGCGGGGTCGTTCATCCACCGGCTGATCAGCGGGAGGTCGCGTTCGAGTCGGACAGGTACGAGTTGGAAGACCCCGACGTCAGTGGTGACCGGCCCCCAGGCGGCGATGCCGTCGAGGAGGTCCTCCACGGCCAGGGTGCCCGGAGCGGGGTCCGGGGCACGCTCGCCGTGCCCGACGTGACCTGCTCGCGGAGTTCGCTCGTCGCTCTCGGCCAGGAGGGCGACGAGCTCGTCGGGCAGGCGCAGGTCGAGGGTGTCCGCGCCGTCGGCGCCGGAGGCCACGGGTTCGGTACCGGCGTCGGTGCCTGCATCGGTGGGGGACACGGCGTCACTCCTGTCAGAAGAGTCAGAAGAGTCGGAAGGATCTGAGAGGCCTGGGGAGTCTGAAGGAGCTGAAGGGCCTGAAGGGTCTGAAGAGGTGGGGCACGTTCCTTAGGAGTGAAGGGGGTTGGTGATGGTGACGTACACGGATTGGGTGTCGACCGGGCCGACGAGTTCGTCGAGTCCGTGGAGCCGGGTCAGCAGATTGGCCTTGCACCGCAGCACGGGTGAGTCGAGCAGTGTCGCGGGCAGCGAGGTGCGCAGTGCGCGAGGGCCGGATGCGATGTCGCCGAGGAAACGTCGGAAGGCGGCGAGCAACAGCCGTTCGTCCGCGAGTCGTTCGGCTCCGAAGGCCCCGATCAGACCCAGGACGTTGTTGATGCCGAGGTAGTAGGCGAACCGCTCATCGGTCACCTCGTCCGAAACGAAGGTGTCGCTGTGGCGGCCGATGCCTGGGAGCCGCCGGTCGAGTTCGGCACGCCGGGACTCCCGGAAGTAGTAGCCCTGGTTGTCGCGGTAGCGGCCTCCGACGGGCCAGCCCTCGGCATCGAGAAGGAGGATGGTGTTCTGTTGGTGTGCTTCCAGGGCGACGCCCGCCTCGCTGTCCAGCCACAACACCGGGCGAACCACGGTCTCCAGGTAGCGAAGGAACCACTCGGTGGCGACGGCACCTCGGGAGCGGCCCGTTCGCCCCGCCAGCCTGGTCACGGTCTCGCCGAGCCGGGAGCGCACCAGGCGGTATTCCTGGCAGGCGGGCACGGCTGAAGGCTTGGGCGAAACGAGGCCCGCGACGCAGGTGGCGTCGTCCCCGGGGCTGAAGGGGTTGTGCCGGATCATGACGTCGAGTCCGGCCACGGGTACGCCATCACGGTCGTTGACGGCGAGCCACGCGGGGTCCCGGACGATGTCGAAGCAGGGGTGGACTGCCTGCCACTGCTTGGCGAGGCCGCTGCGCAGCAGCCGGTGGACTTCGACGCCGCGACGGAGTTCCTTGCGGAGGTTCTCACGACGGGAGTTGGTGATGCGTACGCCGAGCGAAAGCTTGAGCATGGCGGGCGCACCGGAGCGGTAAAGGGTGCGTACGGAGGAGGTGGGGTGCCAGGGGGCGCCGTGTGGGCCAAGGTCCTGGAGGAGACCGGCGTCGAGGAGTTCGGCCGCCGCGGGGCGGTGCCGGAGTTCGCGCATCTGCCAGGGGTGGACGGGCAGAGCGACGCGGCCGTCCGGCAACGGGAGCTCCGGGCCCGCGAGGCGGGCGGCGAGTTGTTCGGCCGGCAGCGGACGCCCACGTTCCGTCCAGGCCGAGTCCGCGGCGAGTACGGAGGGGTCGGCCGCCAGCCAGTGCAGTGCGAAGGCGCCGCGCAACTCCGGTGAATAGAGGCGCGATTCGGTGTCGGACAGGCCCTCGCGGCTCTTGGGGGTCGGATGGAGGGGGTGACCGAGGAGCAGCGATTGTTCGGCGGCGAGGAAAAGGTCGGGCTCGTCGGCCGGGCTGGTACGCCGGTCGGCGATGAACTGGGCGGTGCGGCGAACCGAGTCGGCCACCCGGCCGACCAGGTCGGCGCCGTCCACGGGTCCGGCCGGGGGCGTCGCAGTTGCGGAGGGCTGTGCTGTGGAGGGCTGCGCTGCGGGGAGCGGGGCTGAAGTAGAAGGGTGCGGTGGCCCTGGCCGGTTCGCCGCAGGCGCCGGGGTTGTCGAGCCTACCGGGGGTGACGGTTCCGCAGGGTTCGCTGCTGTCTCTGCGGGGGTCGCTGGTTCTGCTGGGGTCCCATCGCCTTCCCGGTGTCGGACTTCTGCCGAGCCGCTCGTGGCCGGGCCACTCGTGGCCGGGTCACTCGGGGCCGGGTCACTCGGGGCCGGGTCACTCGTGGCCGGGGCAGCCGTGGGTGACCCCGCATCGCGGCGTGCCGTTTCGCGGCCGAGGAGGGCGGCCACGGTCACGGCGTCGACGGGAGGGGCGCCGGCGGGGCCTTCCTCCAGATAGGGGAGGCCGAAGCGGTGCCAGCCGGTGGCTGACCAGTAGTGCACGGGGACGAGCAAGGCCGTGCCGCTGGCGGGGAGAGGGAGGCGCAGGGCGCCCTGCTCCGGGGCCGGGAGGTTGTTCTCCCTGACCCAGCAGCGCAGCAGGTTCTCGACGGCGGCCGCTTGCGCGGCAATGTGCGGGTCAGGGTGTTCCAGCAGGTCAGTGGCCGTGCCGTGCAAGTGCTCGGCCGCTTGGCCGCCACTTTTCTGCCGGGGGACCGTACTGGGCTCCGCGATCGACTGGGGTTGCGTGACGCATGTGCCTGGGGTGTCGAGTGGGGGGCGGCCATCGGGTGCGGGGGTGGCGTTCAAGAGGATTCCTTGGGGGGTTGTTCGGGCTCCGTGTGGCGACGGGTCCGGTGCATACCCGGCGCCTCGTGGCCGCCGCGGGCGGCCGGGGTCCGTCCTGGCTATCCGTGGTGGGCCCGCGCCGCGGTGGTCAGCGCGTCGGCGAGGCGGTCGAGAACCGCGGCCGCCTGTTCGTCGGTGATCGTCAGTGGAGGGAGGAGTCGTACAACGCTGGAGTGGCGGCCGCCGAGTTCGACGATGAGGCCGCGCCGCAAGCACTCGCGCTGCACGGCGGCGGCCAGTTGGGATGCGGGTGGGCGAGGGCGGGTAGCGGTCGGCAGATGGTCAGTGACCCCAGAGGCCCCAGGGCTCTCGACGGCCCCGGCTGCCTCAGCCTCCCCATAGGCCCCAGCAGAGGCGCCGGGCCCGACCGGCTCGCCTGACCCACCCGGCCCGCCCGACCCACCCGACTCCTCTGACTCGACGAGTTCGACGCCGATCATCAAGCCCCGGCCACGGACCTCGCCGATACAGGGGTGGGCCGCGGCCAGAGAGCGGAGTTGGGTGATCATGCGGGCGCCCAACGTGGCGGCGCGTTCGGCGAGGCCGTTCTCACGGACGTACGCGAGGGTCGCCGCCCCCGCCGCCATGGCGAGTTGGTTGCCGCGGAAGGTGCCCGCGTGGGCGCCGGGGGGCCAGACGTCGAGGTCGTCCCGGTAGATCACCACCGCGAGGGGCAGGCTGCCGCCGATCGCTTTGGAGAGCACCATCACGTCCGGTACGACACCGCTGTGCTCGACGGCCCAGAACGCGCCGGTGCGCCCGACGCCGGTCTGGACCTCGTCCGCGATGAGTGGGATGCCGCGCGCCTCGGTGATGTCACGCATCCGCCGCAGCCAGGCGTCGGGCGCCGGGAGGACACCGCCCTCGCCCTGAACGGGTTCGACGATCATGCCCGCCGGGGCCGGGACGCCCGACTTCGTGTCGTCGAGGAGGCTCTCGGTCCAGCGGGCGGAGAGTTCGGCACTGTGGGGACCGCCGAGGCCGAACGGACAGCGGTAGTCCTGTGGGTAGGGGAGGCGCGCGACCCGCACGTCCCGCGCGCCCCCGGAGACTTCGAGCGCACCGGCTGTCATGCCGTGGTAGCCGCCGGTGAAGGCCAGCATGCCGTCGCGTCCGGTGGCCGCGCGGACCAGTTTCAGCGCGGCCTCCACGGCGTCCGTTCCGGCGGGGCCGCAGAACTGGATGCGCGCACGTTCGGCGAGGCCGCGCGGCAGCGTGCTGAACAGCTCGGTGGTGAAGGCGTCCTTGACCGGTGTGGCGAGGTCAAGGATGTGCAGCGGCGCCCCCGAGTCGAGCACCTTCCTGATGGCTTCGAGCACCACGGGATGGTTGTGGCCAAGGGCCAGTGTCCCAGCACCCGAAAGGCAGTCGAGGTAGCGGCGCCCGTCCGCCCCCTCGATGGTCATGCCGCGCGCCCGCACCGGCACGATCGGCAGCGCCCTGGCGTAGGTACGCGCCGCCGATTCGCGCGCCGCCTGCCGCCGCAGGATGCCCTCCTGGGAGGCGGGCTGCGTCAGCGAGGAGTGGGCTGCCGGCCGCCCCACCGAATGCGTGACCGGCTGTACGGCTGATTGCGCAGCTGGTTGCGCGGCAGGCGGCGAGTAACCCCCAGACCGGACACGCTCCACAGCATCTTCGGAGCCCCCGGGCTGACCCAGCTCCCCCGGCTGACCCAGCCCCCCCGGCTGGCCCAGCTCCCCCGACTCCAGCGAACCCACCGACCCTCCTGGCCTCCCTAGCCCTCCCGGCTCCCCCGACCCTCCCTGCCCCCTCTGCCCTCCCGGCTCCAAAGACTGCGTTACAGAACATGCTGCGGACACCGCCGCGGGCGCTGGCTCGGTCACGGCCACGACTGTTGGTCCTCCCGCTGTGGACGAGCGCGGCCGGCCGTGGAAAGGGGTGAATCCGGATACCGGGTGAGCCCCATATGACCGAGCGCGCGGGCGAGTTGGCAGGGGAGATCAGCGCAGGCCGCGACTCCCCCGTACGTACCAACGACGGTGAACCCCGGGGATCACGGGTCATCGGAAGATCCTTGCCGTGACGGAACCGTTGCCCTTCCGTCGGCCGTCCCCAACGGCATCGGCATAGTGTGGGGGGCCGTTCGTCGGCGACAGGTGCGCCGCTCCCTCTGGTCACAGGGGATGCACGCCGGTGTGCGGCGGGTGCTCCGTACCCGGACGCCCAGCACGTCGAACGACGCACGGCAAACGACGCACGACGAACGATGCACCATGAACGATTTTCGAGGCCCAGGGGGAATCTCACGATGCGACCCATACGTCCGCTCCGCACCGCCCGCAGTGGGAGGAGCGCTCGCACCAGAACCTCCCCCGTGGCGGCCGCGGTGGCGCTCGGCGCGGCGCTCGTACTGACCGCCACGGCTTGCGGCCCCTCCGAGGACAACGCCGGCGGCGACTCGTCCGCGGCGCAGCCCGGTGACAGTGAGGGCGGCGGCGGCAGCGACGACAAGATCCAGATACCCGCGGACCTCCAGGACCGGCTCAAGGAGCACGGGATCGACCTGGACAAGTGGAAGAACGGCGCCTGGAAGAACTGGGACAAGGACGACTGGCTGCGCGAGGCCGGCGACTTCGTCAACCCGATCATCGAGGACCTGTGGGACCCCGACCGGATGCGGGACGCCGACAAGAACCCGGACCGCAGCGTCGACGACAGTGACATCTCCGGCGACCAGGGCGTCACCGACCCGACCCCCGAGCCCGTCGAGGCGGCCGCCGTGAAGGCGCCCTATCACGACCAGGCAGCCGAGTCGGGCAAGCTCTTCTTCGACGGCCCCGAGGGTTCGATGGTCTGCTCCGCGACCGTCATCAAGGACCCGGCCCACCCGGGCAAGTCCAACATGGTGTGGACCGCGGGCCACTGTGTGCACGCCGGCGCCCAGGGCGGCTGGTACCGCAACATGGTCTTCGTCCCCTCGTACAACGACAGCGGCAAGTCGGCCGAGGAGCTGAAGAACGCTCCCAAGGAAGAGGTCGCTCCGTATGGCGTCTGGTGGGGTGACTGGGCGCAGACCTCCGACCAGTGGATCGAGCAGGGTGGTCCGACGGGCGGCAAGGGCGCGCCGTACGACTTCGCGGTGATTCACGTGGCGCCCGAGAAGGGCAGCGAGGGCAAGTCGCTGGAGGAGACCGTCGGTTCGGCGCTCCCGGTGGACTTCAACGCCCCGGCGGTTCCGCGGATCAAGACCATGACGGCCACCGGTTACCCGGCGGCGCCGCCCTTCGACGGCCAGAAGCTGTTCCAGTGCGCCGACAAGCCGGGCCGGCTCTCGCTCACCAAGCCCGACCCGACGATGTACCGCATCGGCTGCACCATGACCGGCGGCTCGTCCGGCGGTGGCTGGGTGGCGCAGGGCCAGGACGGCAAGCCCGCCCTGGTCTCGAACACCTCCATCGGTCCGGTGACGGCGGGCTGGCTGGCCGGTCCGCGCCTGGGCAAGGAGGCCAAGGGCATCTACACCGCGGTCAGCAAGAAGTTCGCCGGGCAGTAAGCCGGTCGGCCCCTTGGCCGATCGGACTTCGGGCACGTCAGGCCGCTCGCACCACATGCCGTACGGCGGCGGGGTCGCCGGAAACCTTCACGACCCCGCCGCTGTTCGTCCCCAATCTCACAGGCATAGTGGGGTGTTGTGTCAACACGGGATGCCCCGGACTCCCCCGGGGCCACGCATGACACGTACATGGCAACTCGTCCATGGCAATCCGTACATGGCAATACCGCAATTCACGTTCTATCGGGGGTAACAGCACCATGCGTTCCACTCGTGCGCTCTTCGCGCGCAGCCGCGGACAGCGCGCCGCACTCGCCGCCACCGGACTCGCAGCGACCCTGGCGCTCACCGCCACGGCCTGCGGCCCGAGCGAGGACAAGGCGAGTGACAAGCCGGACGCCGCCGCCTCCCAGGAATCCGGAGGCTCCGACGCCGGTTCCGAGGGAGGCAACTCCGAGCTGCCCGGTCAGCTTGCCGACAAGCTCAAGAAGCACGGCATCGACCCGGACAAGTGGAAGAACGGCGCCTGGAAGAACTGGGACAAGGACGACTGGCTGCGCGAGTCCAAGGACTTCGTCAATCCGGTCATCGCCGGGCTCTGGAAGCCCGAGAGGATGAAGAAGGCCAAGGACCCGAACAAGACGATCGCCGCGAAGGACGCAAGCGCCGACCAGGGCGCGACCGACCCCGCCCCGACGCCGGTCCGGGCCAAGCCCGAGAAGACGCCGTACCACGAGAACGCGGCACCCGTCGGCAAGATCTTCTTCGACTCCCCCGAGGGCTCGATGGTCTGCTCCGGCACCGTCGTGAAGGACCCCCGCAACCCGGGCAAGTCCAACCTCGTGTGGACCGCGGGTCACTGCGTGCACGCCGGCGCCGAGGGCGGCTGGTACCGCAACATCGCGTTCGTGCCCTCCTACAACGACCTCGGCAAGTCCGAGGCCCAGCTGGGGACCGCGACTTCGCAGGAAGTCGCCCCCTACGGCCAGTACTGGGCGGACTGGGTCTCGACCTCCAACGAGTGGATCAACGAGGGCGGCCCGACGGGCGGCGCAGGTGCGACGCACGACTACGCCGTGATGCACGTGAAGCCGGAGCAGGGCGGCAAGTCCCTTGAGGAGACCGTGGGCAACGCGCTCGACGTCGACTTCTCGGCCCCGGCCACGCAGACCGTCAGCTCGATGGGCGCCTGGGGCTACCCGGCCGCTCCCCCGTACAACGGACTGATCATGCACAAGTGCGTGGACAAGCCGGGCCGTCTCTCGCTGTCACCGAGCCTGCCGACGATGTACCGCATCGGCTGCACCATGACCGGCGGCTCGTCCGGTGGCGGCTGGTTCCGTGCGGTGGGCGGCAAGACCAAGCTCGTGTCGAACACCTCCATCGGTCCGGCCGAGAACACCTGGCTGGCGGGACCGCAGCTGGGCAGGGGCGCCGAGCAGGTCTACGACATGATGAGCAAGAAGTACGGCTCGCAGTAGCAGCCCCGCGGATCACCCCTCTGGTCACCCCGCAGGTCGCGCCCCCCCGGCGGCCTCGGGGCACCCACCATCGCCTGACCTCGCCTGAACACGGCGAAGGCCCGAGGCCCGCCCCTGCGAGAGGGGGCAGGCCTCGGGCCTTCGCCGTTTGCCGACCGGGTCAGAACCGTGCTCGGTCCGGCTGCCGTCAGCGAGTGACCGGTACGTACGGCCCGAGTTCCGCGGCGAGTTCCTCGTGCACCCGCGCCTTGAGCAGGGTGCCCTCGGCGGTGTGCTCCTCGGAGAGCACCTCGCCCTCGGCGTGCGCACGCGAGATCAGCTGGCCGTGGGTGTACGGGACGAGGGCCTCGATCTCGACCTCGGGCCGCGGCAGCTCGCTGTCGATCAGCGCGAGGAGTTCCGCGATACCGGCGCCGGTGCGCGCCGAGACCGCGATCGCGTGCTTCTCGTTCCGCATCAGTCGCTGGAGGACGAGCGGGTCCGCCGCGTCCGCCTTGTTGATCACCACGACCTCGGGCACATCGGTGGCGCCCACATCGCGGAACACCTCGCGCACGGCGGCCAGCTGCTCCTCCGGCACCGGGTGCGAACCGTCCACCACATGCAGGATGAGGTCGGAGTCGGCGACCTCCTCCATCGTGGAGCGGAACGCCTCGACGAGGTGGTGCGGCAGGTGCCGTACGAACCCGACGGTGTCGGCCAGGGTGTAGACCCGGCCGGTCGGCGTCTCGGCCCGGCGCACGGTCGGGTCGAGGGTGGCGAACAGCGCGTTCTCCACCAGGACGCCCGCGCCCGTGAGGCGGTTGAGGAGCGAGGACTTGCCCGCGTTCGTGTATCCGGCGATGGCGACCGAAGGCACCTTGTTGCGCCGGCGCTCCTGTCGCTTGAGGTCGCGGCCCGTCTTCATCTCCGCGATCTCACGGCGCATCTTCGCCATCTTCTCGCGAATCCGTCGCCGGTCCGTCTCGATCTTGGTCTCACCGGGACCACGGGTGGCCATGCCGCCACCGCCGCCGCCACCCATCTGACGGGAGAGCGACTGACCCCAGCCGCGGAGCCTCGGCAGCATGTACTGCATCTGCGCCAGGGCGACCTGCGCCTTGCCCTCTCGGGACTTGGCGTGCTGGGCGAAGATGTCGAGGATCAGGGCGGTCCTGTCGACCACCTTAACCTTCACCACGTCTTCGAGGTGGATCAGCTGGCCGGGGCTCAGCTCACCGTCGCAGACGACGGTGTCGGCGCCCGTCTCGAGCACGATGTCCCGCAGCTCAAGAGCCTTGCCGGAGCCGATGTACGTCGCCGGGTCCGGCTTGTCGCGGCGCTGGATGACGCCGTCGAGCACGAGCGCGCCCGCGGTCTCCGCGAGAGCCGCCAGCTCGGCGAGGGAGTTCTCCGCATCATCCACGGTCCCGGAGGTCCACACGCCGACGAGGACCACACGCTCCAGGCGGAGCTGGCGGTACTCGACTTCGGTGACGTCCTCGAGCTCGGTGGAGAGTCCGGCGACGCGGCGCAGAGCCGCACGCTCGGAGCGTTCGAGCTGGTCGCCGTCCCGCTCTCCGTCGATCTCGTGGCTCCAGGCGACGTCCTCTTCCATCAGGGCATCGGCCCGAAGACCTTCGGGGTAGTTCTGCGCGAAGCTCTGTGCGTCCTGGGAAGGGGAAGAAGAGGAGGTCATTGGATCCTTACGTCGATACGTCGATGGAATACGGACGGATTCCTGATCCGTCGCCGACGGATGCGTCACCCGTCACAGTCGACAACGCCCGAGCCGGCCCGGAGATTCCCGGGCGCGGCCTCGGCCGACCCTGAGATGTCCCCGAGGGGAAGCCCCTGAGGCCGGACCAGCCGTGCCGTCGACCTGACGATGGTTGCACGGCACGGGCCGTCTCGTCACCTGTGTTTTCCCGGCCGGAAAGCGTCGCCGGGTACTTACTTCCCTTCCGGCGCTCCGGTACGCCAGTCCGGGTGCCCCGGCATGGGCGGCGTCTTCTCCCCGTACAGCCAGGCGTCGAAGAATCCTCCCAGGTCACGGCCTGCGACCTCGGAGGCGAGCCGCACGAAGTCGGCCGTGGTGGCGTTGCCGTCGCGGTGGATGTGCACCCACTGCCGCTCAAGGTGTTCGAAGGCGCGGCGTCCGATCTCCTGGCGCAGTGCGTAGAGAACCAGGGCGCTGCCGTCGTAGACGACGGGTCGGAAGAGGCTGATCTTCTGCCCGGGCGCGGGCGTCTTGGGCCTGGCGGGCGGCCCGCCGGCCGCGCGCCAGCCGTCCGAACGGCGGTAGGCCGTCTTCATCCGGTCCTCCAGGGGCCGCTTCGACTTCTCCTCGGCGTAGAGGGCCTCGTACCAGGTGGCGTGTCCTTCGTTGAGCCAGACGTCCGACCAGGTCCGCGGGGTCACGCTGTCGCCGAACCACTGGTGGGCCAGTTCGTGCACCATGATCGCGTCGACGTACCACTCCGGGTACTCGGGGCGGGTGAAGATATCTCTCTCGAAGAGAGAGAGCGTCTGTGTCTCCAGTTCGAAGCCGGTGCGCGCGTCGGCGACCAGGACGCCGTAGGTCTCGAAGGGGTAGCGCCCGACCTTCTTCTCCATCCAGTCGAGCTGGCCGGGCGTCTTCTTCAGCCAGCGCTCCAGGAGCTTGCGGTCCTTGGTGGGCACCACATCGCGTACGGGAAGGCCGTGCGGGCCCTCGCGGTGGACCACGGTGGAACGCCCGATCGACACCTGTGCCAGCTCGGTCGCCATGGGGTGGTGGGTGCGGTACGCCCAGGTGGTGGTCCCGTCGGCGTCGCGGGCCGTGGCGACCGACAGGCCGTTCGCCACGGCGGTGAGCCCCTTTGGGGTCGTCACGCGGAACGTGAACGCCGCCTTGTCCGCCGGATGGTCGTTGCACGGGAAGACCAAGTGGGCGGCGTCCGCCTGGTTCGCCATGGCGAGCCCGTCGCCCGTGCGCACCCAGCCGCTCTGGGCGTCCTCGGTGGAGACGGGGTCACTGGTGTGCCGGATGGTGATCCGCAGCCGCTCGCCGGGCCCGAGCGGTGCGGACGGCGTGAGCACCAGGTCCTCGCCGGTGCTGTCGAAGCGGGCCTTCTCGCCGTTGACCTCGGCGGATCGGACCTTGCTGTGCGTGAAGTCGAGGTTCACGCGCTCCAGGGGCGCCGTGACCCGGGCGTCGATCTTGGTGACGGCGTCCAGCGGCTTGCGGTTGTCGCCGCGATAGGTGAAGGCGATGTCGTACGAGTCCACGTCGTACCCGGGGTTGCCCAGGTGCGGGAAGAGCGGGTCGCCGATGCCGAGCGGGGCGGCCGGGGACGGTGCGCTCGCCGCGACGAGGGCGGCGGACGCGGTCGCCGCGATCAGTGCCGCGGCGATACGGGGGGTGCGGAGGGCCTTCGGCCGCGCGGCCGTGGTCCGAGGGGTGAGCAGCATGTCCTACGGCTACCAGCGCGGGCCCGGCACGGTGTGACGCCGCGCGTTCCGGCCACTCGAACGGGTCGCCGTGCCCTCGGGCGATGAGCCGAGTCGGCGGCCCCGGGGCCCGGTGTCGTGTCAGTGGACGGCGGCGGCCGGGTGCTGGGCGCGGCTCACGTCGTACACGCCCGGCACGGCGCGCATGGCCCGCATCAGCGCCGGCAAGTGCGCGGCGTCCGGCAGTTGCAGGGTGTACGTGTGGCGGACGCGCTGCTGGGTGGGCGGTTCCACGGTGGCGGAGATGATGGCGACGCCCTCCAGGGCGATCGCTTCGGTGAGGTCGGCGAGCAGGTGGGCACGGCCGAACGATTCGGCGGTGAGGGTCACCCGGCACTCCGCGGTGTCCCCCCAGCGCACGCCGACCTCCGCGCGCCCCACTTCCTTCATGCGCTCCACCGCGGGGCAGCCGACGCGGTGGACGGTCACGACGCCGCCGCGCACGGCGAAGGCGGTGACGGCGTCGGGCGGCACCGGTGTACAGCAGCCCGCGAGGCGTACGGTCGCGCCTTCGCGGTCCACCACGGCGCTCGCGGCGGCCGGGCGCGGGACGTCGGGGCTCTCGGGGCGGGGTGTGGCGGTCGCCTGCCTCTGCTGGGCCGGCCGCGTGCGGGACGGCGCCGGGGCGGGTGCCACGGGCGCCGGGTGCGTGGCGAGCCAGCGTCGGATCGCGATCCGCGCCGCGGGCGTGCGGGCGTGGTCGAGCCACTCGCTCGACGGCCCGGAGGTGGCGTCCTGCCCCATGAGCAACTGCACGGTGTCGCCGTCCCGCAGAACGGTGCTGAGGGTCGCCAGACGGCCGTTGACGCGCGCGCCGATGCAGGCGTGCGCGTCCTCGCCGTACTGGGCGTAGGCGGCGTCCACGCAGCTGGCGCCGGCGGGCAGACCGAGCGTGCCGCCGTCGGGGCGGAAGACGGCGATCTCGCGGTCCTGGGCGAGGTCTTCGCGAAGCGTCGACCAGAACGTGTCCGGGTCGGGTGCGGCCTGCTGCCAGTCGAGGAGCCGGGAGAGCCAGCCGGGCCTGGTCGGGTCCACGCGCTCGTCCTCGGCCCGGTCGGAAGGCTCCTCCGAAGGAGGAGCGTAGGGATTGCGCAGCGCGACGACGCCCGCCTCGGCCACCTGGTGCATCTGGTGCGTGCGGATGAGGACCTCGGCGACCTGGCCGTCGGGGCGGGCCACAGCCGTGTGCAGCGACTGGTAGAGGTTGAACTTCGGTACGGCGATGAAGTCCTTGAACTCCGAGACGACCGGCGTGAAGCAGGTGTGCAGTTCGCCGAGGACTCCGTAGCAGTCGGCGTCTTCGTTGACGAGCACGAGGAGGCGGCCGTAGTCCGAGGCGCGCAGCTCGCCGCGTTTGCGGTGGACGCGGTGGACGGAGAGGAAGTGCCGCGGCCTGATGAGGACCTCGGCGGCGATGCCCGCTTCCCGGAGCACGCCGCGCACCTCGCCCGCGATGTCCCCGAGCGGATCCCCCTCGCTTGCGGCGTTGGCGTCGATGAGGGCCTTGACCTCGGCGTACTCCTTCGGGTGGAGGATCGCGAAGACCAGGTCCTCCAGCTCCGTCTTGAGCGCCTGTACGCCCAGCCGCTCGGCGAGCGGGATGAGGACGTCCCGGGTCACCTTGGCGATGCGGGCCTGTTTCTCGGGGCGCATGACGCCGAGGGTGCGCATGTTGTGCAGCCGGTCGGCGAGCTTGATCGACATGACGC
The DNA here is from genome assembly GCF_021028635.1 of Streptomyces huasconensis. Lineage (NCBI taxonomy): Bacteria > Bacillati > Actinomycetota > Actinomycetes > Kitasatosporales > Streptomycetaceae > Streptomyces > Streptomyces huasconensis. Next base: position 6,068,818 of record NZ_CP086119.1, on the reverse strand, counting down.
GTACGTCGTTGCCGGTGGCGACGAGCATCTTGCGGAAGGTCTCCGGCTCGGCCGCCGCTCCGTAGTCGACCTTTTCGAGCTTGGTGACGCCGTCGACGAGGTAGCAGACGTCGTCGCCGAACTCGGCCCGCACCTGGTCGAGGGTCACGTCCGTGTCCTCGACGGTGTCGTGGAGCAGGGACGCGGTGAGCGTGGTGATCTCGGCGCCGAGCTGCGCGAGGATCAGGGTCACGGCGAGGGGGTGCGTGATGTACGGTTCGCCGCTCTTGCGCGTCTGACCCCGGTGCGAGGACTCCGCCAGGACGTAGGCCCGGCGCAGCGGCTCCAGGTCGGCGTCCGGATAGTGGGCCCGGTGTGCCTCCGCCACGTGCCCGATCGCGTCGGGGAGGCGGTCGCGGGTGGCGGGTCCCATCAGGGCGGCCCTGCCTAGCCTGCGCAGGTCAAGACGGGCGCGGCCGCGCCTGCGCTGTACCCCGGCCGTCAGGGGGACGGGCGTGGCAGGGTTCGTTGCCTCCGCACTCATGGGCACCTCCGGCTGCTTCGACCGGCGGTGGACGGACGGTCGCGTACTCCGTCCGGGCCGGTGCTTGATGCTACCGAGCCCATCACGTGGCACTGACCGCCTCTCGCCGAGCGTGAAACGGATCACCCATTCGAGCGACAGTTCATGCGCTCGCCGTTTCGAGCCATTCGGACGTGAACTCGCCTTCGGCGACGATGACGGCGGGGCCGGTCATCTCGATCTCGCCGTCGGGCCGCTCGGTGATCACGAGGCGCCCGCCGAGCACGTCGACGGTGTACGTGACCGGGGTGCCGGTGGCGGTGGGGTCCACGCCGTCCCTGCGGGCGGCGGCCACGGCCACGGCACAGGTGCCGGTGCCGCAGGAGCGGGTCTCTCCCGCGCCGCGCTCGTGCACACGCATGGCGACGTGCCGCGGGCCGCGGTCGACGACGAACTCGACGTTGACCCCGTCCGGGTAGGCGGTCGCGGGGCTGTAGAGCGGCGGGGCGTGGAGATGGCCGGCGTCGGAGAGGTCGTCCACGAAGGCGACCGCGTGGGGGTTGCCCATGTTCACGTTGACCGCGGGCCACGCGTGGCCGTCGACCGAGACCGTGACGTCGTCTCCGGAGAGGCGCGCCTTGCCCATGCCCACGGTGATCTCGCCGCCTGATTCCGTCTTGGCGATGTGCACGGTCTTCACGCCGCCGCGAGTGGCCACCGCCAGGTCGCCCGCGTCGATGTGTCCGGCGTGCTGGAGGTAACGGGCGAAGACGCGGACTCCATTGCCGCACATCTCGGCGATCGATCCGTCGCCGTTGCGGTAGTCCATGAACCACTCGGCCCGGTCGGCGAGATGACGGGCCTCGAGGTGGGCGGCGGAGCGCACGACGTGCAGGAGGCCGTCACCACCGATGCCCGCCCGGCGGTCGCACAGGGCGGCGACGGCGGCCGGTGGCAGCTCGATGGCGTTGTCCGGGTCCGGGATGATCACGAAGTCGTTCTCGGTCCCGTGCCCCTTGAGGAAGGCGATCCGCGTGCTCATTCCTCGATCGTACGGGGTGGATACGACACTCGGTCGGCACGGTGCCCGCGGCCCGGGTGGGGCCTCAGCGGAGCCGGGCCACTCGCCACACCGCGAGGACAGCGGCGCCGAGGAACAGCAGGGCGTACGCGGAGACGACCCGCCAGTCCGGACGGCGTCCGGAGCCGCGCTCGGGGAGCCCGGGCCAGGTGTGCCCGACCCGGCGGGCGGCCATCATGCCCCAGCCGGCCGCACAGCAGCTGATCAGCAGGCCGAGCATGGCGACCACCGCGCCGCCGTCGCCGAACTCGAAGGCGAGCGGGAAGGCGAACATCAGGGAGCCGACCGCGGCGAGGATCACGATGGGCGCGAGCTGCCAGATGCGCAGGCGCCGCTGCGGGCGCAGCTCGACCTCGACCTCGGCCTCCGCGGACATCTCGTCCGCGCCGGGGCCGTCGTCCGTCACGCCTCCGGGCACCTCGTCGGGTCCGTCGGGACTCAGCTGCTCTCCGCCGTCATGCGCGGTGTCTCGAGGGCCGGCCTCCATCGCCACGCGCCCTCCCACTTCGGACTTCACCGGTCGATCGTCGGTCGATGATGGCACGGCGTCAGGGGCCCGGATGACCGCCGGAGCGTCCCGATGCCATCACGTGATCAGGCTGTGACCGGTCGTTCGACCAACGCCAGTGCGCGTGCCGGAAGTTCCCCGCGATCGGCCGCGGCTCCGCTGAGCCAGTGCACCCGCGGATCGCGCCGGAACCACGAGTCCTGACGGCGCGCGAAGCGTTTGGTGGCGCGCACGGTCTCGGCGCGCGCCTCCTCCTCGGTGCACTCTCCCGCGAGTGCGGCGAGCACCTGCTGGTAGCCGAGCGCCCGCGACGCCGTGAGCCCTTCGCGCAGCCCCCGTGCCTCCAGCGCGCGTACCTCGTCGACCAGGCCCGCGTCCCACATGCGGTCCACGCGCGTGGCGATGCGTTCGTCGAGTTCGGGGCGGGCCACGTCCACACCGATCTGGACGGTGTCGTACACGGACTCGTGGCGCGGGAGGTTGGCGGTGAAGGGCTTGCCGGTGATCTCGATGACCTCCAGGGCGCGGACGATCCGGCGGCCGTTGCTCGGCAGGATCGCCTGGGCGGCCCCGGGGTCGGCGGCGGCGAGCCGGGCGTGCAGGGCTCCTGGGCCGCTCAGGGCCAGCTCCTCCTCCAGGCGGGCCCGCACGGCCGGGTCGGTGCCGGGGAACTCCAGGTGGTCGACGGCCCCCCTGACGTACAGCCCGGAGCCGCCGACCAGGATCGGCCAGCGCCCTGCGGCGAGGAGGCGGTCGATGTGCGCGCGGGCCAGCTTCTGGTACTCGGCGACGCTGGCCGCTTCCGTGACGTCCCAGATGTCCAGGAGGTGGTGGGGGACTCCGTCGCGCTCCTCGGGCGTCAGCTTGGCGGTGCCGATGTCCATCCCTCGGTAGAGCTGCATGGAGTCGGCGTTGACGACTTCGCCGCCGAGCCGCTGGGCGAGGAAAACGCCCAGATCGGACTTTCCGGCTGCGGTGGGACCGACGACGGCGATGACCCGCGGGGCGGGAGCTGCACTACTCACCGCCCCAGTCTCGCAAACCCCGGGAGCGCTTCCCGAACGAGCTACGTGACGGCACGGCTTCCAGGTCGTTGCCTGTTGCGAGGTTCCGGCCGCCGGTTTCGAGGACCGACGACCCGGGCGACGCAATGTGCCGCACCGGGCGGCGCGGGATTTCGCCCACACGAGTAACGTATGGAGTAGATATGGGCGTTTTTGCAAGGTTCCGCCGGAAGGCCAAGGACAGCGAAGAGACGACGACCGAGACGGCCGCCGCCGCGGTGACGGCCGAGCCGGAGAAGGCCGAGGCGACCGCCGAGGACTCTCCCGCCCCGGCCGAGGCGCCCGTTGCCGAGGCCGACACGGACGCGGGGAGTGCCGCCGAGGAGAAGCCCGCAGAGGCCCCCGAGGCGGCCGCGGAGGGTGTGGACATCCCGAAGCAGCAGTCCGCCGAGAAGGCGGCCGACACCGAGGCCGGTGAGGGCGCCCGAAAGTAACGTCCGGTCCCCAGCGAGGGAAGGTGAACCCATGGGCTTCCTGGACCGCATGAAAGCAAAGCTCGCCCCTGCCAAGGACAAGGTCTCGCACCTCGCGCAGCAGCACGGGGACAAGATCGACCACGGGCTGGAGAAGGCCGCGAAGGTGGTCGACGAGAGGACCAAGGGCAAGTACAGCGACAAGATCCACGCGGGCACGGGCAAGGCCAAGCACGCCGTCGACCGCTTGGCCGCACAGGACCAGGGCAAGGGCAGGGACGACGGCGGCAGCGCCACTCCGCCGCCGTCGACACCTCCGACGTCCCCTCCGGTTCCCTGACCCGCATCGGCGGACGGCCGTGAAGCACCACGCTTCACGGCCGTCGCCGTGTCCCAGGGCGATCTTGGGTCGGCCGCTCGGGGTGCTGCGATACGAGCCGATCAGACCCGCCGGCCGTCAGGACCAGGCGGCCACCAGATAGCCGACGCCGTACGGCGCGTCCTCGTAGAGCAGCTCGCCGCTCAGCGCCGCGCCGTCGGCCGCCCCGGCGAGCACCTGCCAGGGGGCACGGCCCGCCGCCTTCAGTTCGTGCGCGAGTTGCGCGTCCAGCGCCTTCAGCGCCGCCACGTCGGCCGCGCCGAGGGCCCGCCCGACCTCCGCGTCGAAGCCTGCCGCCCGCTCGTCGAGGTATCCCGGCGCCTTCAGCGTGCGGCACGCGCTGGCGTCGCCCATCACCAGCAGGGCCACGCGGTCCGTCGGCGCCGCGATGTCCCCTCCGAGTCGGATACACCGCTCGACGGAACATGATTCGCCCACGCCCAGACCTTCCACGGGGGCGGCCGACCAGCGCATGCGTGCGAGCAGCCAGGCGGCCACGGCGAGCGACGGCGGAAGCTCACGCTCGGCGCCTCCGGCGTCGGCGCTGCTGTCGGCGTCGGCCGCGTCCGGCACGCGACCGAGCCGTACGTCGAGATCCACCCCGAAGCCCCGGAAGGACCCGCGCGCTCCCTGCGGATGCGGCCCGGACCCGCCGGGGCCCGCGGGGCCCACCACCACGAGCCGGTCGGGCCTGGCGGCGGCGAGGACTCCGATGGCGTCCGTGCACGCCGCGCGCGCGGCGTCGAGTTCGGGAGCGGCGCCCGCGGCGACTTCGGGGACGAGCAGCGGCGGACACGGGCACACGGCGGCGGCGACAAGCATGATCCGCAGCGTAACGCTCCTGCTGGGAGCGGTCGCGAGTCAGCGCCCCCGGTGGGTTACCGGGCGGCCGGCGCCATCGGCGGCCCAGGGGCCGCCGACAGCCCCTGACCTCAGGTCAGTCGCAGCCGCAGCCGCTGCCCGTCGCCACCGGCAGCGGGGCGGGGGCGCCGATCTTCGGCAGGCCCAGCATGACGCCCGCGGGCTTCGCGGCCGCCTCGGTGTTGCGCTTCTCCCACGCGTCGCCCGCGCGCGTGGGACGCACGTTCAGCACGGCGCCCTCGGCGAGCAGGTGGTGCGGGGCGGCGTAGGTGATCTCGACCGTCACGACGTCACCGGGGCGCACCTCGGTGTCCGGCTTGGTGAAGTGCACCAGGCGGTTGTCGGGGGCGCGGCCGGAGAGGCGGTGCGTGGCGCCGTCCTTGCGGCCCTCGCCCTCGGCGACCATCAGCTCCAGCGTGCGGCCGACCTGCTTCTTGTTCTCCTCCCAGGAGATCTCCTCCTGGAGGGCCACCAGGCGCTCGTAGCGCGACTGGACGACCTCCTTGGGGATCTGGTCCTCCATGGTCGCGGCCGGGGTCCCGGGGCGCTTGGAGTACTGAAAGGTGAACGCGTTGGCGAAGCGGGCCTCGCGGACCACGTGCATCGTCTGCTCGAAGTCCTCCTCGGTCTCGCCGGGGAAGCCCACGATGATGTCGGTGGAGATCGCCGCGTCCGGCATGGCGGCGCGGACCTTCTCGATGATCCCCAGGAAACGGTCCTGCCGGTACGAGCGGCGCATCGCCTTGAGGATCGGGTCCGAGCCGGACTGCAGCGGCATGTGGAGCTGCGGCATCACGTTCGGCGTCTCGGCCATGGCGGCGATGACGTCGTCGGTGAAGTCGCGCGGGTGCGGGGAGGTGAAGCGGACGCGCTCCAGGCCCTCGATCTTCCCGCAGGCGCGCAGCAGCTTGCTGAAGGCCTCGCGGTCGCCGATGTCGGAGCCGTACGCGTTCACGTTCTGCCCGAGGAGGGTGATCTCGGAGACGCCCTCGCCGACGAGCGCCTCGATCTCCGCCAGGATGTCGCCGGTCCTGCGGTCCTTCTCCTTGCCGCGCAGGGCGGGGACGATGCAGAAGGTGCAGGTGTTGTTGCAGCCGACGGAGATGGAGACCCACGCGGCGTACGCGCTCTCGCGGCGGGTCGGCAGCGTCGACGGGAAGGCTTCGAGCGACTCGGCGATCTCGACCTGCGCCTCTTCCTGGACGCGGGCGCGCTCCAGGAGGACCGGCAGCTTGCCGATGTTGTGCGTGCCGAAGACGACGTCGACCCAGGGCGCCTTCTTGACGATGGTGTCGCGGTCCTTCTGGGCGAGGCAGCCGCCGACGGCGATCTGCATCCCGGGACGCTTGGTCTTCATCGGGGCCAGGCGGCCGAGATTGCCGTACAGACGGTTGTCGGCGTTCTCGCGCACGGCGCACGTGTTGAAGACGACGACGTCGGCGTCGCCGTCGGCTCCTTCGGGCGCACGTCCGTAGCCGGCGTCCTCCAGCAGCCCGGAGAGCCGCTCGGAGTCATGGACGTTCATCTGGCACCCGTAGGTGCGCACCTCGTAAGTCTTCGCGCTCATCTCGCCCCCCAGAGTACGGGGTCGCCACGCGCGCGTGCCCACGGAGCGTGAGCCGGGCACTCCGGAGACGGCCCTCAGGGCGGTGCGGTGTGACCTCACCCCTGGTCATCACGGTGAGCGGGCTGGCAGGATCGCGTGCATGCTCCAGGTCCTCCCCCGCATCGGCAGGCGCCGCGCCCTCCAGGGCTCCGCGGCGGCGCTCGTGGTGCTCGGGCTGCTGTTGTGGTGGCTGCTCCCCGTGGGCGAGGACACTCCGAGCGACCGGCTGGAGTTCAGTACGGGCGTGCGGAACGGCGTGTACGAGCGGTACGGCAAGCTGCTGCGGACGGCGATCTCCGAGGACATGCCGAAGGTGGAGGTGGACCTCCGCAACAGCCAGGGGTCGCCGCAGAACGTCGCGTGGGTGGCCACCGGGAAGGCCGACTTCACCATCGCGGCCGCCGACGCCGTGGAGAAGTACCGCCTCGAGGGCGCTCCCGGTGCGGACCGCCTGCGGGGCTGCGCCCGCCTCTACGACGACTACGTCCAGCTCGTGGTGCCCCGGGGCTCCGACATCCACTCCGTGGAGGACCTGCGGGACAAGCGGGTCGCGGTCGGGCAGGAGCACTCGGGCGTGCGGCTGATAGCGGACAGGGTGCTCGACGCCGCGGGTCTCGACCCGGACACGGACATCGAGCCGGTGTCGGCCGGCATCGACACCATGCCGGACCTGCTGAAGAGCCGCTCCATCGATGCCTTCTTCTGGTCGGGCGGGCTGCCGACCACCTCTGTGCGCACGCTCTCCAAGGACATGGACATCCGCCTCGTGAAGCTCGGCTACCTCGTCGAGAAGCTGCACAAGCAGGGCGGCGCCTCGCGCTACTACCGGGCCGCGACGATGCCCGCGGACGCCTATCCCCTCGCTCAGCAGGGCTCGGCCATACCCACCCTGGCGGTGGCGAACCTCCTGGTCACGACCGACCGGGCCGATGCCGACCTGACCGCCGGGCTGACCCGCACCGTCATCGACAGCCGCGACCACATCGGCGACGAGGTGCACGCGGCCCAGTTGGTCGATCTGCGGACCGCCCTGTTCACCGATCCGCTCCCGCTGCACGACGGGGCGCGCCGGTACTACCGCTCGGTCAAACCGTGAGTGAGGCCGCCGGGAGGCGCTGAGAGGGCCCTCAGAGGGCCGCTGACGGCTCTCCGCGGGGGACGCTGACGGTCACCTTCAGTCCGTGCGGTTCGTTCCGCGCGTACGCGATGGAGCCGCCGCCGGCCGTGAGCAGGGCCCGCGAGATGGACAGGCCGAGGCCGGAGCCCTTCACGTTCTGGTGGCGGTTGCTGCGCCAGAAGCGGTCGCCGATGCGCGCCAGCTCGTCGTCGGTGAGGCCGGGACCGCCGTCGGTGACCACGACGGTCGTCGTGCCGTTGCTGGAGGAGACCGTCACGTGGACCGGCCCTCCCTCGGGGGTGAACTTCAGGGCGTTGTCGATCACCGCGTCCAGCGCGCTGGAGAGGGCGACCGGGTCGGCCCAGCCGGTGGTCGCCGGGCAGTCGCCCGTCAGCCGTACGCCCCGCTCGTCGGCGAGCGGCCGCCAGGAGGCGACCCGCTCGGCCGCCAGTTCGCCGATGTCCGTGAGGCTCAGGTCGGCGGCGGCGTGCTCGGCGAGCGCCAGGCCGAGCAGGTCGTCGAGGACCTGGGCCAGGCGCTTGCCCTCGGTGCGGACGGCGTCGATCTCCTGATTGCCCTCGGGCAGTTCGAGGGCGAGCAGCTCGATGCGGAGCAGCAGGGCGGAAAGCGGGTTGCGCAGTTGGTGCGAGGCGTCGGCGACGAAGGCGCGCTGCTGCTCCAGCACGTCCTCGACGTGGTCGGCCATCTCGTTGAACGACCGGGCCAGGCGTCGAAGTTCCGGCGGCCCGCCCGCGGCCGCGACGCGTGACTTGAGGCGTCCGGTCGCTATGTCGTGGGTGGTGGCGTCCAGGACCCGTACCGGGCGCAGCACCCAGCCGGTGAGGCGCAGGGCCGCTCCCACCGCCAGGAGCATGGCCGCCGATTCGCCGGCGGCGATGAGCAGCCAGCCCTGGAGCGTCTTCGAACGCATGCGTCCCGTCGGCGAGTCGGTGACGACCACGGCGATCACGTCCCCGTCCCTGATCACCGGGGACGCGACGGCGAGGCGGCCCCGCTGCCACGGCCAGACCTGCTCGGGGTCGTGGCTGCCGCGGGAGCGCAGGGCTTCCTGGAAGGCTCCGCGGACATCGCCCTTCGGGGGCAGGTACCAGGAGGCCGGGGCGTGCGCCATGGGGCCGTCGTCGCGGTAGAAGACGCCCGCTCTGATGCCGTAGACGTCGTAGTAGTCGTCGAGCTCCTTCTGCAGCGTCTCACGGCGCTCGTCCGTGCCGCTCTTCACCCGGGAGCCCGTGGGCCGTTCGGTGACGAACTGCGCGAGGGAGGCGAACCGCGCCGTGTCGTCGATCCGGTCGACGACCACCTTCTGCTGCTGCGCCGCCGCGACACTGACGGCCAGCGGGAACCCGAGCGCGAGCAGCACGCCCGCCATGAGGACGATCAGCAGCGGGAGGAGGCGAGAGCGCACCGGTCCTCGCTCTTGTTACGTGGCCGGGGCGACGAGGCGGTAGCCGACGCCGCGCACCGTCTCGATCAGGGCGGGCATGTGCAGCTTGGAGCGCAGGGAGGCCACGTGGACTTCCAGAGTGCGCCCGGTCCCTTCCCAACTGGTGCGCCAGACTTCGCTGATGATCTGTTCGCGGCGGAACACCACTCCGGGGCGCTGGGCGAGGAGGGCGAGCAAGTCGAACTCCTTGCGGGTCAGTTGGACGACCGAACCCTCCACACTGACCTGCCGGGTGGGCAGTTCGATGTGGACGGCACCCAGCCGCAGCTCGGTGTCGCCGGGGGCCGTCGCGCCGCCCGTCGCGGGGCGCCGGATGACCGCGTGGATGCGCGCGATCAGTTCCCCGGTGTCGTACGGCTTCACTACGTAGTCGTCGGCTCCGAGGTTCAGGCCGTGTATCCGGGAGCGTACGTCGGCGCGGGCCGTCACCATGATCACCGGGATCGAGCCGCGCTTGCGGATCTTGCCGCAGACCTCGTAGCCGTCCTGGTCGGGCAGGCCGAGGTCGAGCAGGACCACTCCGAAGGGGGGCGCTTCGGCGGGCAGCAGGGCCTGGAGAGCCTCTTCGCCGTTGCGGGCGTGCACGACGTCGAAGCCGTGCCGGGACAGGATCGCGGAGAGGGCGGCGGCCACATGATCGTCGTCCTCGACAAGAAGCAGTCTCATACGGGCCCCCTCCAGTTCATCCGTCATTCCGTTGTGTCCGGTAGGCACGCGTCGCGCACGCGCACCAAGGCATCCACGCCGATGCATAAGGACCGCGTCAAGAGGGTTCGGGTCACGGACACGTTCCGTTATCCAGCCGGTACGGACATCGTGGACCCTCTTCACACGGTGTGTCCGGTTGCGGCCGGATCGTTATGCTCAATTTCCCCTCAGATGTAATGACGCTGGTCGCACTGGGTTATTACTGTCCTCCCAACCGAGGAGGATGGAGCAACAAGCCGTGACCGAAGTATCGGTGACCAAGGACGCCATACCGCCCGGGGCGGACGACCTGGTCGTGCTGAAGAACGTCAACAAGCACTTCGGCGCTCTGCACGTCCTCCAGGACATCGACCTGACCATCGCCCGTGGCGAGGTCGTCGTGGTGATCGGCCCCTCCGGGTCCGGCAAGTCGACCCTGTGCCGTGCCATCAACCGCCTGGAGACGATCGACTCGGGAGCCATCTCGATCGACGGCAAACCGCTGCCCCAGGAGGGCAAGGAACTCGCCCGCCTCCGTGCGGACGTGGGCATGGTCTTCCAGTCCTTCAACCTTTTCGCGCACAAGACCGTGCTCGAGAACGTGACGCTGGGCCAGACCAAGGTGCGCAAGATCGGCAAGGCGGAGGCGGAGGCGAAGGCGCGCGGTCTGCTGGACCGCGTGGGCGTCGCCTCGCAGGCCGACAAGTACCCCGCGCAGCTCTCCGGCGGCCAGCAGCAACGCGTCGCGATCGCCCGCGCGTTGGCGATGGACCCCAAGGTGATGCTCTTCGACGAGCCCACGTCGGCGCTCGACCCGGAGATGATCAACGAGGTCCTCGAGGTGATGCAGCAGCTCGCCCGGGACGGAATGACGATGGTCGTCGTCACCCACGAGATGGGCTTCGCCCGGTCGGCGGCGAACCGTGTCGTCTTCATGGCGGACGGCCGGATCGTCGAGGAGGCCACGCCGGACCAGTTCTTCAGCAACCCGCGCAGTGACCGGGCCAAGGACTTCCTGTCGAAGATCCTTAAGCACTGAGGCTTCCGCAAGCACTGAGGCTTCCGCGCCGTCTCAACTCCTGTCGAAACAAGAGGATGTTCACCATGAAGCTCCGCAAGTCCGCCGCCACCGCGGCGGCCATCGCCGCGCTCGCGCTGACCGCCACCGCCTGCGGCGGCAAGGAGGGTTCGGCCGGCGACAAGCCGGAAGGCCCGGACACCAAGGGCACCAAGGCCCTCAGCTACACGGTCAAGAAGGACGTCTCGGTCGACTCGGCCGTCTTCAAGGACGCCAAGAAGCGCGGCAAGCTGGTCATCGGCGCCAAGGCCGACCAGCCCTACCTCGGCTTCCAGGACCAGTCGACCAAGGAGTACTCCGGGTTCGACATCGAGATCGCCAAGATGATCGCGGCCGACCTCGGCTTCTCGCCCAAGCAGATCGAGTGGAAGACGGTCGACTCCGGCGCGCGTGAGACCACGGTCTCCAAGGGCGACGTCGACTTCATGATCGGCACGTACACGATCAACGACGAGCGCAAGAAGCAGATCGACTTCGTCGGGCCGTACTACCAGGCCGGTGCCTCCCTGCTGGTCCGCAAGGACGAGAAGGACATCAAGGGCCCGGAGACGGTCCGCGGCAAGAAGGTCTGCTCCATCGTCGGCTCCACGCCGCTGCAGAACATCAAGAAGCCGAAGTACGGCGCCAAGGTGACCGAGCTGTCCAAGTACTCCGAGTGCGTGGCGCAGATGCTCAACAACCAGGTCGACGCCGTCACCACGGACGACGCCATCCTGATGGGTTACGCGGCGCAGAACCCGAAGAAGCTGAAGGTCGTCGGCAAGCCCTTCTCCGACGAGCCCTACGGTGTCGGCCTCAAGAAGGGCGACAAGGCGCTGCAGAAGGCCATCGCGGACGCCATCAAGGCGCACCAGGAGAACGGCGACTACAAGAAGGCGTTCGACGCCACCATCGGCAAGTCCGGCTCCGAGTACAAGGACCCGCCGGCCTTCACCGACCCCAAGTAGGACCCCCGCGCCCCGCTTCGTACGGCCGAGACGTCCGTACGGGGCGGGGCGTCTTGTGAGCCCGTCGCCGCCCGACCGCCCTCTCGCGGAGAATTCATGAACGTACTGACCGACAACCTGTCGCTGTTCCGCGAGGGGTTCATCGGCACCGTGGAGCTGACCGTGGTCAGCGGGATCATCGCCATGGTGCTCGGCGTGATCATCGCCGCTTTCCGGGTCTCACCCGTGCCGCCCCTGCGCGTCTTCGGCACCGTGTGGGTGAACATCCTCCGGAACACCCCGCTGACCCTGCTGTTCCTGGTGGCCTTCTTCATTCTCCCGAAGATCCTCTTCCCGGAGATGGACTCCTTCGTGCTCGGCGTCGTGGCGCTGGGCTTCTACACGTCGTCCTTCATAGCCGAGGCCCTGCGCTCCGGCATCAACACCGTCCCGATGGGCCAGGCCGAGGCGGCCCGCGCGATCGGCATGAGCTTCACGCAGGTCATGCGGATCGTGGTGCTCCCGCAGGCCACCCGCGCGGTGATCGCCCCGATGGGGTCGATCTTCATCGCGCTGACGAAGAACTCCGCGATCGCGGGCGGCTTCGACAACGTCGACCTGTTCAACGTCACCAAGACCCTCAGCAATGACGGCTACGACATCACCATGATCTTCATCTGGGTGACCCTCGCCTACCTGATCATCACGTACGCCATCAATGGCGCCTTCCGGCTGCTGGAGCACCGTATGGAGGTGGCCCGATGAGCGCCAGTGTCCTCTTCGACGCACCCGGTCCCAAGGCCAGGGTCCGCAACCGGATCTACTCGGTCGTCGGCACCGCGGCGGTGCTCGGCCTGATCGTCTGGGTCGTTCTGCGGCTCAATGAGAAGGGCGAGTTCGAAGGTGCCCTGTGGGACATCTTCAATTACTCCGGCATCCGCGACAACATCTTCGAAGCGCTCCTGGCGACGCTGAAGGCCTTCGCGTTCGCGGGTGTCCTCTCGCTGGTCTTCGCGGTCGTGCTGTGTGTCGGCAGGCTCTCCGACCACCGCCCGGTGCGCTGGGCCGCGGTGATCTTCATCGACCTCTTCCGGTCGATCCCGCTGCTGATCACGATCTTCGCCCTGTGGGTCGGCATCGTCGGCGACATGACGCCGTTCTGGGCGCTGGTCCTCGGTCTGTCGATCTACAACGGCTGCGTCCAGGCCGAGGTGCTGCGCGCGGGCATCAACGCCGTGCCGAAGGGCCAGCGGGAGGCCGCCTACGCCCTGGGCCTGAACAAGACCCAGGTCATGACCAGCGTCCTGTTCCCGCAGGCCGTGCGCTCCATGCTGCCGACGATCATCAGCCAGCTCGTGGTGACGCTCAAGGACACCTCGCTCGGCTACATGATCCTCTACCCCGAGCTGCTGTACTCGGCGCGGCTGATCGCCAACAACACGCCGGTGAACGGCACGTATCCGTTCGTCCAGACGGTCGTCGTGGTCGGTGCCATCTACATCGCGCTCTGCATGGCGCTCTCCTCGCTCGCCACGTGGATCGAGAAGCGCGGGCGCCGCACCAAGACCGGCATCGTGGTGGCCGCCGCGGCGGAGCCCGCGGAGACGCCGGGCGTGCTGGACGCGACGACGCCCCTCGGCCCGTCGGGTGTCGCGGAGCCCGCGGCCGGCGCCACGCCTGAGGCGGGCACCGGTGGTCCGAAGGGTGGCTCCGACCGCCCGGACGACGAGCCGAGCGGCCCGGTTGGAAAGTCCAACTGACGAAGTGACGACCTAGGAGTGACGACATAGGAGTGGGGGTGGCCGACCGGCCGCCCCCGCTCCGTTTTCCTCAGGCCGGAAACCACCTGTCGGCCTCCCGCTCCACGGCTGCTGCCTGGTGGGCGCCACCGCCGGCGTCACTTCGCCACTGCCAACGTCACTTGACGCAAGCACCGGCAATGGGTTGCATACGTTCTGTGATCGTGCACCGGGCTCCAACTGCCAGTTTCTGTACGTACGTCCAGCGCTTCGGGGCAGCCCGGACCCTCGGGGCCCGCCGGGCCGGAGGGCGCACGCCGTGGACCCGGTGATCATCGTCGGCGCGGGCCCCGTCGGCCTCGCGCTCGCCCTCGCGCTCGCCCGCCACTCGGTGCCCACGGTCGTCCTCGACGAAGGACCGGGCAAGGACGAACAGCGCCTCGCACGGACCACCGTGCTCCGCGAGGACACCGCGGCCTTCGTGGAACGGCTCGCGGGTCACTCGTTCGGTGACGCGGAGTCGGGTGCCCGCTGGGCCGGCTGGCGGTCCCTGCGGCGCAAGCAGGTGATGCGCGAGCTGTCCTTCGACGACGAGACCCCCTCCCCGCTGCACCTGCCCCAGCACGTGCTGACCGGCGCGCTGCGCGAGGCCCTCGCCGCGGAACGGCTCGTCACGATCTCGACGGAGAGCAAGCTCGACGCCCTGGAGCAGGACGCGTCCGGGCTGACGGCCCACTCACGCGGCCCCAAGGACACGTGGTGGCGTGGCAGTTACCTGGTGGGCTGCGACGGCTCCCGCTCCACCGTGCGCAAGCTCCTGGACATCCGCTTCCCGGGGCGTACGGCGGTCGAGCGACACGCCGTGGCGGCGCTGCGCACGGAACTTCCGTGGCCCGGTGAAGCGTTGTTGCACCGGATGCCTCCGTGGCGCGGCGCGGGCGCCGAGGTGACGGGCCGTCCGCTCGCCGGCGGGGTGTGGCGGCTCGACTGGCTCCTTCCGCCACGCGGCGAACTGGTGACGCCGGACGCCCTCGTCCTGCGTATCCGGGAGACCCTCGCGGGCTGGTGCGGGGGTTCCACACCGCCGTACGAGCTGCTCGACACGGGCGTGCACACCGTCCACCACCGCCTCGCCCGCCGGTGGCGGGTCGGCCGTGCCTTCCTCGCCGGGGACGCCGCGCACCTGCTGGGCGCGCTCGGCACGCAGGGGCTCGACGAGGGGCTGCGGGACGCGGACAACCTCGCGTGGAAGCTGGCGCTAGCCTGGCACCACGGCCCGCACAACCCGCTGCTCGACAGCTATCAGGCCGAGCGGCGGGCCGGTGTGGCCGCACGCCTGCGCGCCGCCGACCAATCACTGCCGGTGCTGCGCGGCGGCGGAGGCCTGCGTTCCTACGTGCCGGGGTCGGCGCGCGGGCACGACGCGCTCCTCACGGACGGCCATGTCGGGCGCGGGCCGCTCGGTGCCCCCTCGTCGTACGCGGACTCTCCCCTGGCGCCCGTGCCGTCCGAGTCCCAGGTGGCGGTGGGCACGGACTCGGGCGCGCCCGTCGCCGACGTGCAGGTCACCGCCCCCGACGGGTCCTTCGTCCAGCTGCGGGAGCGGCTCGGACGCGGTCACCTCCTCGTCGTCCTGGTCGCGCCGGGCACGGTGGTGTGGGAGCGGCGGCATTGGATGACGGCCGGGATCATGCCGCGGCTCGCCGCCGCCGTGACGGCGCTGCCGCACCCGGCCGAACTGCTCGTCGCGGAGAGCTATCCCGGGGCCGCGGCCCACTCCGTCCTGCTCGTACGCCCCGACGGGCACCTGGTCACCGCGCTCTGCGGAGTACGCCCGGCCGAGCTGTACGCGGCCGCCGAGGCGGCGGTGGGCGGCGCAAGGCCTGTGGCGCAGGCGCGTCGAGGCGAGGCGGGCGAGGGCGAGAAGGGCGGTAACGGCAAGGGCGGCAGCGAGAAGGCCGGGGGCGCGGTGGACTTCCGGAAGGCCGGCGCGGAGCAGCCGGGGCGGGCGGCCCCGCCCGGCTCGGCGGTGCAGCTGGGCGGGAACGGAGGCTCAGCCGGCGCCACGCGGCCGGGCATGTGAGGGAGGGGCGGGGCGGACCCGAGCGGAGGCCGGCGATCCGATGGGTGCTCATGCCTCCGGAGGGCCCTGCTCGACCCACGCGGACCGCCCCTTGAACCCCTCCCGACCGCATGCTGAGCAGGAGTTGACCGCCCCAGACCTCCATGGTCTACTCCGGATCGTGACCGACACCGATGTGCGCCTGTGGCGGAGGGTCCACATGGACCTCGTCCGCTACGCAGGCTGCGTGTGTCACCCGTCCTGCTGAATTCGCATCTTTTCTCCCCGCGCTGAGCGCCGTCTTCCGGCCTGCTCGCGCGCCCTTCCGCGAACCTTCAGGACGGTACCTGTGTCTGTTTCCACCCCTGCCTCCGCCTCTGGCTCCGCTGCTGCGCCCCCCGCGTCCGCGCGCACAGCCGCTCCGACCGCCGCCGAGCTCCTCGACTTCGTCCGCCGCAGCGCGGCCGACACCGAACTCGTCGCCTCCCTGCCGCTCGACCCCGAGGGGCGTACCTGGGTGCGTCTGGCCGGGCCCGGCGGCAGCGAGGCCTGGCTGATCGGGTGGCCGCCGGGCAGCGGAACCGGCTGGCACGACCACGCGGAGTCGGTCGGCGCCTTCCTCACCGCGGCGGGCACCCTCAAGGAGAACTCCCTGGCCGCGCGCCTGCCCACGGACGGATGGAAGACCCTGGAACTCTCCGAAGGCATCGACCGCGAGCGCGAGTTGGGGGCCGGTGAGGGCCGCGCCTTCGGCCGTAACCACGTACACGAGGTGCTGAACGAGTCGGCCACGGAACACGCCATCTCCGTCCACGCCTACTACCCGCCCCTCCCCCGCATCCGCCGCTACAGCCGCATCGGCGAGGTGCTCCGCCTGGAGGCCGTGGAGCGTCCGGAGGACTGGCAGTGAGCGAACAGCCGACCGGCATCGACGAGTTGCTGGAGCACGTGCGGCGCGGCCTCGACAGGGTCGGCCCGCAGGAGGCGTACGACATCGCGCGGGCCGGTGGCCTGCTGGTCGACATCCGGTACGCGGCGCTGAGGGAACGCGACGGCCTGGTCCCCGGCGCGCTGGTCGTCGAACGCAACGAACTGGAGTGGCGCCTCGACCCCCAGGGCAGCCACCGTGCCCCGGAGGCCACGGACCACGATCTGCGGGTCGTCGTGCTCTGCAACGAGGGCTACGCGTCGAGTCTCGCGGCCGCGTCCCTGCGGCAGCTGGGCCTGCGTCACGCAACCGACCTCATCGGCGGCTTCCAGGCGTGGAAAGCGGCGGGGCTGCCGGTCGCGGCGTGAGGCCCGGAGGGGCAGCCGGGTGTCCTGACCGCCCTACTTCTTGGCTGGCGCCACGGTGACGGCAGGGGGAGGCCCTGGCCCGCGCCGAGTCCGAGGCCACGGTCGAGTCCGGGGCCAAGGCCATGCCGGAAGAGGTAGTTCCGGGAGCCGAAGCCGCGCGGGGAGCCGATGTCCCTCCAGAGGGCCGGCGTCTCCGCGGGGCGGGGTGACCCCACCCCGCGGAGCGCGCATTGAGGTACGCGGATCGCTCAGGGTGCCGCCCCACCCCCGTGGGGGCGGCACCCTCAGAACGCCTCGTGCCCCAAGTCCTCGGTGTCCTCGCCCTCTTCCTCCAAGGCCTGCCGGACCACCCTGAGCGCCATGCCCTCCCCATAACCCTTGCGGGCGAGCATGCCCGCGAGGCGGCGCAGCCGCTTGTCGCGATCGAGGCCACGCGTGGAGAGGAGCTTGCGGGCGACCAGCTCCCGCGCGGTCGCCTCCTCCTGCTCCGAGTCGAGCTGTCCGACGGCTTCGTCGATCAGCGTGGACTCCACGCCCTTGGTGCGCAGCTCGCGGGCGAGCGCGCGCCGGGCCAGGCCCCGCCCGTGGTGGCGGGACTCCACCCAGGCGTCCGCGAAGGCGCTGTCGTTGATCAGCCCGACCTCTTCGAAGCGGGAGAGGACTTCCTCAGCCACCTCATCGGGGATCTCCCGCTTGCGCAGCGCGTCGGCGAGCTGCTTGCGCGTGCGCGGGGTGCCGGTGAGCAGGCGCAGACAGATCGCCCGCGCCCGCTCAGCCGGGTCCCCCGTCGGCGGCTCCCCCTTCTCGGCCCTCGACGAGGAAGGGGGGCCGTCGTCCCGGCGGTCACCGAAGCCGCCACGGCGTCTGCGACGCCCACCAGCGCGGCCGGTGCCGCCTTCCCGGTGGCCGTCACCGCCCCGGGAGCCCCGCCCGTCACCGCCGTGCGAACCGGCTTCCTCACCGTCCTGAAGGCTCTGGAAGCCGCGGCCGTCGTCCGGGCCCACGCCGTACTCGCCTGCGCCGTACTGATCCACACCGCCCCCGTGGCCCCGCCCCGCGGCGCCGGGGCGGCTTTCGGGGGTGGTGTGGTCCGCCCAGTCCGTTCGTCGCGTCACGGACTAGCTCTTGGCCGCCGCGGCCTTGGACTTGGTGGCCTTGGCCGCCGGTGCGGGCACCGTCTTGGCGGCGTCCTCGGCCGGAGCCGCGCCCGCCGCGTCCGCGCCCGGCTCGGCGACCGGAGCCTCGGGCTTCACGCCGACACCCAGCTTCTCCTTGATCTTCTTCTCGATCTCGTTGGCGAGGTCGGGGTTGTCCTTCAGGAAGTTGCGGGCGTTCTCCTTGCCCTGGCCGAGCTGGTCGCCCTCGTACGTGTACCAGGCGCCTGCCTTGCGGACGAAGCCGTGCTCGACGCCCATGTCGATCAGGCCGCCCTCGCGGCTGATGCCCTGGCCGTAGAGGATGTCGAACTCGGCCTGCTTGAAGGGCGGCGCGACCTTGTTCTTGACGACCTTGACGCGGGTGCGGTTGCCCACCGCGTCCGTGCCGTCCTTCAGGGTCTCGATGCGGCGGATGTCCATGCGCACCGAGGCGTAGAACTTCAGCGCCCGGCCACCGGTGGTGGTCTCCGGGGAGCCGAACATGACGCCGATCTTCTCGCGCAGCTGGTTGATGAAGATCGCCGTGGTCTTGGACTGGTTGAGCGCGCTGGTGATCTTCCGGAGCGCCTGGCTCATCAGGCGGGCCTGGAGACCCACGTGCGAGTCGCCCATCTCGCCCTCGATCTCCGCGCGCGGCACCAGGGCTGCGACGGAGTCGATGACGATGAGGTCGAGGGCGCCGGAGCGGACCAGCATGTCGACGATCTCAAGGGCCTGCTCGCCGTTGTCCGGCTGGGACAGGATGAGGTTGTCGATGTCGACGCCGAGCTTCTTCGCGTACTCGGGGTCGAGGGCGTGCTCCGCGTCCACGAAGGCCACCGCGCCGCCTGCCCGCTGGGCGTTGGCCACGGCGTGCAGCGTGAGGGTCGTCTTACCGGAGGACTCCGGTCCATACACCTCCACCACGCGGCCGCGGGGGATGCCGCCGACGCCGAGGGCGACGTCGAGCGCGGTCGACCCGGTGGGGATGACCTCGATGGGCTCATTCGGCCGCTCGCCCATGCGCATCACTGCGCCCTTGCCGAACTGCCGTTCAATCTGTGCGAGCGCGGCGTCGAGCGCCTTCTCGCGGTCGGTTCCTGCCATGGGTTCCACCCGATTTGCTTGAGTCGATCGCTTCACGTCAAAGACGCTAACGCCTGCCACTGACAATCCGCCCCGACGCCCGTCCAGCCTGTGGATAACTCAAGGTCATCCCACACCGAAATCCTCCGGGTCGGGCCGGGGTTCCTCCCTCACGCCCCCGGAAAATGGCCGCCATACCCCCCATATGAACGGGTGTTCGATTTTGGTGTCAAGCGCGGCACGCCGCACTGACGTCCCCTGCCACGGGCGGGCCGCGAGAAGACAACCTGAACGCCACCGAGCGCGGCACCCCCGAGAACGCCCTGGACCTGCGCACGTCCTCGACCCTGGGCGAGGCGGCTCGGGCGTTCGAGCATGCGCGCTGAGATCGCGGTCACCGGGTTGGGGCTGGTGACTCCGGCCGGGCACACGGTGGAGGCGAACTGGGCGGCCCTGTGCCGGGGCCGTTCGCTCGCCGCGACCGGTCCCGGCCTGGCGGGACTGCCCGTCGACTTCTCCTGCCAGGTGACGGATTTCGAGGCCGAGGCGGAACTCGGCCGGGCGCCGGCACGGCGCGCGGACCGCTTCATCCAGTTCGCCCTCGCCGCCGCCCGGCGGGCCGTCGCGGACGCGGGCCTCGATCGCCACACCTGGGAAGCGGAACGAGTCGGTGTCGTACTGGGTGTGGGCTCGAACAGTCTGAGTACCTACGTCACCGAGTTCGGCCACCTCGGCGCCGGGCGGCCGGAGCGGGTTTCGCCGCTCGCGCTCCCACGCAGCGTTCTGAGCATGGCCGCGGGCGAGGTCGCCATCGACTTGGGCGCGCGGCCCCAAACTTCACCACCGCCAGCGCCTGCGCGTCGGGCGCCACCGCGCTCCTCAGAGTGGCCCGGGACCTGCTGCGGTCCGGTACCTGCGACATCGTGCTGGCGGGCGGCAGCGAGTCGGCACGCCCGCGCATGACGGCCACGTGCTTCGCGCGGATGCGGGCGCTGTCCCGGCGCACAGCGGAGCCGACCCTGGCGGCCGGCCGTTTGACGCGCAGGGTGACGGCCTCGTCCTGGGCGAGGGCGCCGGCATCCTCATACTCGAACGCGCCTGCGCCGCTCGGGCGCGCCGCGCGCCCGCCCTGGCCGATCTGCTCCTGGCCGTTCCACCGCCGGCCCGCGGTGCACGCGAGGCCCGCGTCCAGGACAGCACCACAGCGGTGACCAAGAAGCCGGCCGGACAGCGCGGCGTCAAGACCGTGTGGTCGGCGCGGACCACCGGCGACACGTGGCTGCGCTCCAAGGACGGACGGACCCTGCTGGTCGCCGTACGCCTGAAGGGGACGGACGAGGAAGCAGCCGAGCGCGCCGGCCGGTACCGCGCCCTGGCCGAACGCCTCAAGCGACTCGCGACCGCGTGACACGTGAATGGCCTCGTGCGAGCAGCCGCGCCTGGTGCGCCAACGCGCCTGGGCTCGGTGCCGCAGCGCCCCCGTTCTCTCGGCCCCGAATGGCGATGTGGGACAGCGTCCTGTCGGCGTACGCCGACCGCAGCCGGGTGATACCCCCGGCCTACCGCCCCCCTGGTCATCCGCGCGAACGGTGACGCGTTGCCCACCTACTGGTCGACGGCCATGTCGCCGGGGTGTGGCGGCCGGTGGACGACGGCATCGAAACCACGGCCTTCCAGTCCCTGTCCTCCGAGACCTGGGACGGGCTCGCCGCGGAGGCCCGCTCCCTGAGGGGGCTCCTCGACGGCCGTGAGACGAAGGTCTACAGCCGCCACCATTTCTGGTGGGCCAAGCTCCCCGAGGCCCGGGGCCCACCAAAGGAGTCCAGGCCCTACGGGTGGCCGTCCGGCTTCGGCCGCGTCTCGGACTCCGCCGCCGCCCCCGGTTCGTTCGGCCCGCCCAGAGCGCGCCGCACGCGCGCGAGGAGGGTCGGTCCGACCCTGCGCCGGTGACCGTGCACCCGGGGGTCGTCGGTGACGTCGTACCGCTTCACGTACGCCCCGAGGAAGGCCTGAAGGGTGGCGACGGCGGGGATGGCGATGAGTGCCCCGACCGCGCCGAGGAGGGCCGTGCCCGCGATGACCGATCCGAAGGCGACCGCGGGGTGGATGTCCACGCTCTTGGCGGTGAGCTTCGGCTGCAGCATGTAGTTCTCGAACTGCTGGTAGATCACGACGAAGATCAGTACCCAGAGGGCGTACCAGGGATCGACCGTGAAGGCGATCAGCATCGGCAGGGCGCCCGCCAGGTACGTGCCGATGGTGGGGATGAACTGGGAGACCAGCCCCACCCACACGGCGAGCACGGGCGCGTAGGGGACGTCGAGCGTCTGGAGCAGGACGTAGTGGGCGATCCCGGAGATCAGCGCCATCAGGCCGCGCGAGTAGAGATAGCCGCCGGTCTTGTCGACCGCGATCTCCCAGGCGCGCAGCACCTCGGCCTGCTTGGCGGGCGGCAGCACCGAGCACAGGGCGCGCCGCAACCGCGGCCCGTCGGCCGCGAAGTAGAACGAGAACAGCAGGATCGTCAGGAGCTGGAAGAGGCCCCCGAGGACCTGCGCGGAGACGTCCAGGACGCCGCTGGCGCTGTTCTGCACGTACTTCTGGAGCCAGTCGGAGTGGACCAGGCTGTCCTGCACCTCGACGCGGGAGAGGTCCGTGTGGAACGTCTGATTGATCCAGCTGATGACCTTGTCGAGGTAGTCGGGGAAGTCCTCGACCATGTCCACGATCTGGCCGGCGAGCATCGAGCCCATCAGCGTGATGAAGCCCGCGCTCGCGATCATGACGCCCATGAAGACGATGAACGTGGCGAAGCCCCTGCGCAGCCCGCGCGCCGCCATCCAGCTCACCGCCGGCTCGACCGCGAGCGCCAGGAAGAACGCGATGAGGACGTTGATCAACAGCCCGGTCAGCTGGTGGAAGGCCCAGCTGCCCAGCTGGAAGCAGGCGATGAGCGCGAGGGCGAGCACCATGGCACGTGGCAGCCAGCGCGGCATGCCGACGCCGTTCGCCGCCTCGGCTCCGGCGGGGGGCCGCGGGGGCGGCGTCGGGCCGGGCGGAGCGATGTCCTGGGTGACCTGCGCGGTCTCGTCTGTGGGTGCCACGGGCCCAGTCTCGCCCACGCCACCGACAAACGGCCGCCGCCCCCGCATCTTGGGCCGACCCACGCGCGCGTGGAGGCCGCCGCCGCGAACCGGCCGTCCTGAAGTCAGCGCTTTTCGGCCGGTACGTCCATGGCCGTGCAGACCGCGCGCCAGACGTCCTTGGCGTCCCAGCCCGCGTCCAGCGCTTCGTTGACCGTACGGCCGCCCAGTTCCGACATCACGTGATCGCGTGCGAACGAGTCGGCGTACCCCGCTCCGAAGTGGGCCGCCATCCGCTGCCAGAAAACCGTCAACCGCATGCCTTCAGTATCGCGCCCCTGAGAGTGCAGCCGGGCTCAGGGGGCTTGTCGAGACCGCTTTCCGCCCTACGGTCGGGACATGGCCGAAACCGGAGCATCCCCCGCCCCCGTGCCCTTCACCGACCCCGTGCCCTTCCGCGACGCGGCGCCCTCCCCGGTCGCCCGCGCCGAGCACTTCGTCTGGCTCACCGCGCGCGTGCTGGAGCAGCGGCGGTTCGCGTACCACTTCCCCACGAAGGCCGCCGGCACGGGCCGCGAGCAGGCCGCGGACGCGGTGGAGACCGCCCTCAGCGCGTACGCCACCGCGGACGGCGGGTACGGCTACGCGCTCGAACCCGATCTGCGCGGCCCCGTGAGCCAGCCGCTGCACACCGGGCACGCCCTGCGGGTCCTGGACTCGATCCGGCGGTGCGGCGGGCAGCGGGTCGAGCGCGTGTGCCGCTATCTGACGTCGGTCTCGACACCCGAAGGCGCCCTCCCCGCGATCCATCCCAGCCAGCGCGGCTACCCCTCGGCACCTTTCGTGCCGGTCGTCGACGACCCACCCGGCGAGCTGCTCGCCACCGGCCCCGTGGTGGGCCTGCTCCACCGCAACCAGGTGTGGCACGCCTGGCTCTTCCGCGCCACGGACTTCTGCTGGGCGGCAGTCGAGTCGCTGGAGAAGTCGCACCCGTACGAGGTCCAGGCGGCCGTCGCCTTCCTGGACGGCGCGCCCGACCGCTCGCGCGCGCGGGCCGCCGCCGACCGTCTCGGCCGCCTCGTACGCGAGCAGCGCCTGGCCGCGCTGGACCCCGACGACCTGGACGCGTACCCGGTGGCGCCCGGGTACGCGCCGGGTGAGCATCACTTCCCGCACGACTTCGCGAAGGCTCCCGAGTCGCTCGCGCGCGCGTGGTTCACCGATGCGGAGATGGAGCGCTCGCTGGACTTCTTGCTGCGCGAGCAGCGGGAGGACGGTGGCTGGCCGGTCCGGTGGCGGCAGTGGGCGCCGGGCACGGCCCTGGAGTCGCGCCCGATCGTGACCATCGAGGCGCTGCGCACACTCCGCGCGTATGGGCGGCCCATCGGCTGACAAGGGCAGGTGCTTCCTGGCGTGGCCGCGTCTCCACAGGGCCGACGGGCCGCTCAGGCTGCCGCGTCACCCTGTCAGCGCCCGCAGCCCGGCCGTCCCGACCACGGCCGCCGCGATGACGACGAGGAACGGCGCGCGCAGCAGCAGCGCCACACCCGCTGCGCCGAGCCCTGCCGCCCTGGCGTCCAGGACGAGCACCCGCCCGTCGGCGAAGGCCTGCTGGGCCGTGAGCGCCGCCAGCAGGGCCACGGGCAGCAGGGCGGCCACGCGTCGCACGCGCGGTCGCTCCAGCACGGCCCCGGGCACCAGGAGCCCCGCCAGCTTGACGAGGTAGCAGCCGACGGCGGTCGCACCGATCGCCGTCCAGGTGTTCACCGGTCCTCCCTTCGGTCGTCACCGCGAGCCTTTCGGCCCTCTACGTAGAGAACGAGCGGCACGGCGACAGCGGCCACCAGGACGGGCGCGCCCGCGGGCAGCACCGGCAGCAGGCCGAGCCCGAGGAGGACGGCGACGCCTGCGACAGCACGTTCCCTGGCCGTCCGCAGCATGGGCGCCAGCAGCGCCAGGAAGACCGCGGGGCCGGCCACGTCGAGCCCCCACGCGTCGGTGTCGCCGATCGCCCCGGCGCCGAGCGCGCCGAGCAGCGTGCTGAGGTTCCACATGGCGTAGAGGGTGAGTCCGGTGACCGTGAAGCCGATGCGGGCGCCACGCCGCGTGGGCTGGGCGAGCGAGACGGCCGTGGTTTCGTCGATGACCCAGTGCGCCGCGAACGGCCGTACCGCGCGCGGGAGGGCGAGCAGCCGCGAGAGGCGCAGCCCGTAGAACGCGTTGCGCACCCCGAGGAAGAAGGCGCCCGCGACGGCCGCAGACGGATCGCCGCCGCCCGCGAGCGCGCCGACCAGGGCGAACTGCGACGCCCCGGTGAACACCAGCAGGCTGAGCGCACAGGTCTGGATCACCGTGAGACCAGTGCTCGCCGAGGTCACTCCGAAGGCGAAGCCGGAGAGCCCTACGGTGATCCCGACGCCGAGCGCGTCCCGGACGACGGCGGCGTCGGGTTTCTCCATGGGCACGCCGCTCTCGCGTCTGCCGTCCGGCGCTTCTATCTCCGCGGGGTTCGTCTGTTCTGACACGCACCGGACGTTACGAGCGCGGCCGCGGCCGGGTCTTGTACGTTCTTGCGCTCGCGCTGATACGCCCCCGGCGGCACCCCCACGATCCGGGTGAAGTGCCGGTTGAGGTGCGGCTGGTCGGTGAATCCCACGGCGGCGGCCGCGGCGGCGGGCGGCGTGCCCGCGTCGAGGAGACGGCGGGCCCGGCGCACCCGCGCGTCGGTGAGCCACGCGTGCGGAGGCATGCCGTACGCGTCACGGAAGGCACGCAGGAGAGCGAACGGACTGGCGCCGAGTCCGGTGGCGAGCCGTTCAAGGCTCGGCGGGTCCACGAGGTTCTCCTCCAGGACGGCACGCGCGCGTGCCGCGATTGCCGCGCCCGCCGTGCGGACGGTGCGCCGCGGCAGAGATCCGCCGTTGCGCCGCAGCAGCCGGGTCACCGCCACGCGCAGCAGTGTGTCGGCGGCGAGCGCGTTGCCCTCTTCCGCCGCGCGCAGCACCCGGTGCACGAGTTCCACGGCGTACGGGTCGTCGAGGACCGGGCGGATGAAGCCGGGTGAGCCGCGAAGGGTGGTCGTCTCCGCCGCGATGGCGGCGACCACATCGGGTGCCGGGTAGACCACGCCGTACCGCCAGCCCTCGGGTCCGCCGGCCCGCCCGGTGTGCGGGGTGTCGGGGTTGATCAGGGCGAGGGTTCCCGGCCCCGCGTGCCGGTCGGCGCCGGTGTGGCGGAAGACGTCGACGCCCTCGGCGATCGCCGCGATCACGTAGTGCTCGTGGGTGTGCCGCACGAACGTCCTGCGGATGTAGCGGGCCCGCAGCAGGTCGACGCCGGGCAGGTCGGCGTACCGCCAGTGCCGTGCCTGCTCCGCCGAGACCGCCATGCCCCCATACTGCGACGAACACGCCATGCTCCAAACCCGGACGGGCACGCTATGGCTTCTGCTGCGACGCACGCGCGCCTCTTTTCCGCAGGTCGGCGCCGTTGTCAGTGGCGGGGTGCACGATGGGGGCATGGTCAGCTCCACATCCGGTGCCCGCGGTGCCCGCGGCGCGCTCGACGGATTCTCCCCCGCGACCCGCAGTTGGTTCACGGGGGCTTTCTCCGCGCCCACCTCCGCCCAGGCCGGGGCGTGGCAGGCCATCTCCGAGGGCTCCGACGTGCTGGTTGTCGCCCCCACGGGGTCCGGGAAGACCCTGGCCGCGTTCCTCGCCGCGCTCGACCAGCTGGCCTCGACACCGCCGCCGGCCGACCCGAAGAAGCGCTGCCGGGTGCTGTACGTGTCACCGCTGAAGGCCCTCGCGGTCGACGTCGAGCGCAATCTGCGCAGCCCGTTGACCGGCATCCGCCAAGAGGCCGTGCGCCTCGGCATGCCCGAGCCGGAGGTGCGCGTCGGCATCCGCTCGGGCGACACCCCCGCCGCCGAGCGGCGCGCCCTGGCGACCCGCCCACCGGACATCCTGATCACGACTCCTGAGTCGCTCTTCCTGATGCTCACCTCGGCCACACGCGACGCGCTCACCGGCATCGAGACGGTGATCCTCGACGAGGTGCACGCCGTCGCGGGCACCAAGCGCGGCGCCCACCTCGCCCTCTCCCTGGAGCGGCTGGACGAGCTGCTGCCCAGGCCCGCGCGCCGCATCGGCCTGTCGGCGACGGTGCGGCCGGTGGACGAGGTGGCGCGCTATCTCTCCCCGCAGCGCAAGGTGGAGATCGTCCAGCCGCCCTCCGGCAAGGAGTTCGACCTGTCGGTGGTCGTCCCGGTCGAGGATCTCGGCGAGCTGGGCGGCTCCCCGGTCGCCGATTCCGGGGACGGCGGCGGTCCGGCGGCGGAGCGGCCCTCGATCTGGCCGCATGTCGAGGAGCGGATCACCGACCTCGTCCAGGCGCACCGCTCGACGATCGTCTTCGCCAACTCCCGCCGCCTGGCCGAGCGCCTGTGCAACCGCCTCAACGAAATCGCGTACGAACGGGCGACCGGTGAGGCCCTCCCCGAGGATCACTCCCCGGCCGAGCTGATGGCCGAGTCCGGTGCCGCCAAGGGCGCCCCGCCCGTCCTGGCCCGCGCCCACCACGGTTCGGTCTCCAAGGAGCAGCGCGCCCAGGTCGAGGAGGACCTGAAGGCGGGCAGGCTGCCGGCCGTGGTCGCCACGTCCAGCCTGGAGCTGGGCATCGACATGGGCGCGGTCGACCTGGTCGTGCAGGTCGAGTCGCCGCCGTCCGTCGCCTCCGGGCTCCAGCGCGTGGGGCGCGCGGGCCACCAGGTGGGCGCGGTCTCCACCGGAGTCGTCTTTCCCAAGTACCGGGGCGACCTGGTCCAGGCGGCCGTCGTCACGGAGCGGATGCGCACGGGCTCCATCGAGTCGCTGCGCGTCCCGGCCAACCCCCTGGACGTGCTGGCGCAGCAGCTCGTGGCGATGGTCGCGCTCGACACCTGGCAGGTCGACGACCTCCTGGCGGTGGTCCGCCGGGCCGCCTCCTTCGCATCCCTCCCGGAGTCCGCGTTCACGGCCGTGCTCGACATGCTCGCGGGCCGCTACCCCTCCGATGCCTTCGCGGAGTTGCGCCCCCGCGTGGTCTGGGACCGCGTGGCGGGCACCGTCACGGGCCGCCCCGGAGCGCAGCGCCTCGCGGTCACCTCCGGAGGCACCATCCCCGACCGCGGCCTCTTCGGGGTCTTCCTCGCGGGCGCCGACCCGAAGAAGGGCGGCGGCCGCGTCGGAGAGCTCGACGAGGAGATGGTGTACGAGTCCCGGATCGGCGACGTCTTCACGCTCGGCACCAGCTCCTGGCGCATCGAGGACATCACCCGCGACCGCGTCCTCGTCTCCCCCGCCCCCGGTGTCCCGGGCCGGCTGCCCTTCTGGAAGGGCGACCAGCTGGGCCGCCCGCTCGAACTGGGCCGGGCACTCGGCGCGTTCCTCAGGGAGGTCGGCGCGCTGTCGCCGGAGGACGCGCGCGTGCGGCTGCTCGCCGCGGGCCTCGACTCCTGGGCCGCCGACAACGTCCTGTCGTACCTCGCGGAGCAGCGCGAGGCCTGCGGGCACATCCCGGACGACCGCACGATCGTGGTCGAGCGGTTCCGCGACGAACTGGGCGACTGGCGCGTCGTCGTGCACTCCCCCTTCGGTGCCCAGGTGCACGCCCCGTGGGCCCTCGCCCTGGGCGCCCGCCTGACCGAGCGGTACGGCATGGACGCCCAGGTCATGCACGCCGACGACGGCATCGTGCTCCGCCTGCCGGACGCCGACCTGATGGGCCTGGACCTCCTCGACCAGGACCCGACCGAGCCGGCGGCGGAGTACGACGCGGAGAAGGCCCCCATCGGAGCCGGTGACGTCGCCTTCGACAAGGGCGAGGTCAATCAGATCGTCACCGACCAGGTGGGCGGCTCGGCCCTGTTCGCCTCCCGCTTCCGGGAGTGCGCCGCCCGCGCCCTGCTGCTGCCGCGCCGCAGCCCCGGCAAGCGCACCCCTCTGTGGCAGCAGCGTCAGCGCGCCGCCCAACTGCTCGAAGTGGCGAGCGAGTACGGCTCGTTCCCGATCGTCCTGGAGGCCGTCAGGGAGTGCCTCCAGGACGTCTTCGACGTACCGGGCCTCACGGAACTGATGGGCGACATCGAGTCCCGCAGCGTCCGCCTCGTCGAGGTCACCACCCCCGAGCCCTCCCCCTTCGCCCGCTCCCTCCTGTTCGGATACGTGGCGCAGTTCCTGTACGAGGGCGACTCCCCCCTGGCCGAGCGGCGCGCGGCGGCCCTTTCTCTGGACTCCCACCTCCTCGCGGAGCTTCTCGGCCAGGCGGAGCTGCGCGAGCTGCTCGACGCGGACGTCCTCGCCGAGCTGGAGCAGGAACTGCAGTGGCGCACGGAGGACCGGCGCGTCAAGGACTCCGAAGGCGTCGCCGACCTGCTGCGGCTGCTCGGGCCGCTCACCGTGGCCGAGTTGACCGAGCGCGGCGCCGAACCCGGATGGGCCGCCGAGCTGGCCTCCGCCCGCCGCGCCATCCGGGTCCGGATCGCCGGGGCGGACCACTGGGCGGCGATCGAGGACGCCGGTCGCCTGCGCGACGCCCTCGGCACGGCCTTGCCGGTGGGGGTTCCCGAAGCGTTCACGGAGCCGGTCAAGGACCCCCTGGGTGACCTTCTGGCCCGCTTCGCCCGTACGCATGGCCCGTTCACGTCCGCCACCGCCGCCGCCCGCTTCGGTCTCGGCGTGGCGGTCACGGAGGGCGCGCTGCAACGCCTCGCGGCGAACGGCCGTGTCGTACAAGGAGAGTTCCACCCCGCCGGCATCGGCCAGGAGTGGTGCGACGCCGCGGTCCTGCGCCGGCTGCGCCGCCGCTCCCTGGCGGCCCTGCGGCATGAGCTGGAGCCCGTGCCTCCGTCGGCGCTCGCCCAGTTCCTGCCCCAGTGGCAGCACCTGAGCGGCCATGGGCTGCGCGGCATCGACGGACTGGTGCGCGCCGTCGAGCAGTTGCAGGGCGCGACCGTCCCGGCGTCCGCCCTCGAAAAGCTGGTCCTGCCTTCGCGCGTCGCCGGGTACACCCCCGCCCTGCTCGACGAACTCACCGCGGCCGGCGAGGTCGTCTGGGCGGGCGCCGGGTCCCTGCCGGGGAAGGACGGCTGGGTCTCCCTCTACCTCGCCGACACGGCACCACTGCTCCTGCCGCCCCCGCATCCCCTGGAGCTGACCGCCCTGCACCAGTCCGTCCTGGACTCCCTCTCCGGGGGGTACGGCCTCTTCTTCCGCCAGATCGCCGACCAGGTCCGCGCCACCACCCACCCGGAGGCCTCGGACCCGCAACTGGCCGACGCGATCTGGGACCTGGCCTGGTCGGGACGGCTCACGAACGACACCCTCACCCCGATGCGTTCGCTCCTCGGCTCCGGGCGCACCGCGGGCTCCACGGCTCACCGCGCCAAGCGGGGCATCCCGCGCGGACGCTACGGCTCCTTGACCGCCGCCGCCCGCACCGCCTCGCGCACCGGCCCCCCGACGGTCGCGGGCCGCTGGTCGCTGCTCCCGGCCCGCGAGCCCGACCCGACGCTGCGCGCCCACGCCCTGGCCCGCGCCCTCCTGGACCGGCATGGCGTGGTCACCCGCGGCGCGGTGGCGGCCGAAGGCGTGGAAGGCGGCTTTTCGGCGGTGTACCGCGTCCTGTCCGCCTTCGAGGACAGCGGTCAGGCCCGGCGGGGGTACGTCGTGGAGGGGCTCGGCGCGGCCCAGTTCGCGATGGACGGCGCGGTGGACCGCCTGCGCGCCACGGCGAACACCCGGGAGCGTACGGACGGCAGCCGCCCCTCCGACGCCCAGGCCGCCGTCGTCCTCGCCGCCGCCGACCCCGCCAACGCGTACGGCGCCGCACTGCCCTGGCCCGAGCCACCGGCCGGTGCCAGTCACAAGCCCGGCCGCAAGGCGGGCTCCCTGGTCGTCCTGGTCGACGGCGAACTGACGCTCTACATGGAGCGGGGCGGTAAGACGCTCCTGGCCTGGCCCGCCTCCCCTGAAGACCCGGTCGCCGAAGACCCCCGCCTGCACGCCGCCGCCGAAGCCCTGGCCTCAGCCGCCCGAGCGGGCGCGCTCGGCACGGTGACGGTGGAGCGGGTCAACGGCGTCGCGGCTCTGACTTCCCCGTTCGGCCCTCTGCTGGAGGGAGCCGGTTTCCATGCCACCCCACGGGGCCTACGGCTGCGGGCGTGACCTTGTCCACCACCCCGTTCCCCCTCCGTTTCCGCGCGGGTCCGGCCCCCGGCCTGGCTCAGGCCGCGGTGCCTGATTCCAGCTGCGGTGCCTGGCCCCGGTCCGCCCTGGGCTTGGCTTCAGCCCGGGCCCGGTGGCCCAGCCCGAAGCCGTAGCCTCTGGGCCGCCCGGGCCCCGCTCCAGCCACCCCGCTGTCATGCACCACGCCCGCCTCGGCCTCGGTTCCGGGCCCTCGGCCTGCGGCCCCAGCCTGGGGCTGGTCTCGCCCCGGCGATCGCCGCCACCAGTGGCTCAGCGGTCGCGAAGCCGCTCAGCACACACCCTGCCCCAGCCCAGCCCGCCTCAGGCCACGGCCCTGCCCAAGCTCACCCCAGCCACCCAGACGCCACAGCCACCCAGACGCCACAGGCACTCAGTCAGCCCAAGCCTCGGCCGCCGCCCCAGCCACCAGCCCCAGCCCTGACCGGCGACCGGCCTCGCCCCGGCCCCAGCCAGCACTCACCTGGCCCGCAACCGAGCGACAACCCCACCCCCACCCCCGGCCTCGCGCCACACACCCCCACCGGCCCCGCAGCCGACCCGCCCACGCCACCCCACGCACCCCACCCCGCCCCTCCATGCCACCCTGGACCCATGCCCGAAGGCGATACCGTCCACCAGGCAGCCCGGCGGCTGCACACCGCCCTCGCCGGGCACACCCTCACGCGCTCCGACCTCCGCGTCCCCAAGCTCGCGACGGTCGACCTGACCGGACGCACCGTCCTGGACGTGACCGCACGCGGCAAACACCTCCTCACCCGCATCGAGGGCGGCCTCACCCTCCACTCGCACCTGCGCATGGACGGCGCCTGGCGGATCTACGCCCCCGGCGAGCCCTGGCGCGGCGGCCCAGGGCACCAGATCCGGGCGATCCTCGGCACCGCCGAGCGCACGGCCGTCGGCTACCGCCTGCCCGTCCTGGACCTGCTCCGCACCACCGACGAGAACAAGGCCGTGGGCCACTTGGGCCCCGATCTCCTCGGTCCCGACTGGGACCCTGACCTCGCCCTGCGGAACCTCCTCGCGACGCCCGACCGCGCCTTGGGCGAAGCCCTACTGGACCAGCGCAACCTCGCGGGCATCGGCAACGTATACAAGAGCGAGCTGTGCTTCATCCTGGGTATCACCCCCTGGGTCTCCGTAGGCGAACTCCCCGAGGAGACAGCCGCCCGTCTGCCCGGCCTCGCGAAGAAGCTCCTGGAGGCCAACCGCGAGCGGCCCTCCCGCACCACCACCGGCCGCCCGTACAACGGCCAGCGCCTGTACACGTACGGCCGCGCGCGCCGCCCCTGCTTGCGCTGCGGCACCTTGATCCGCGTGGCGGAGCAGGGCGACGGCTCCCGCAGCCGCCCCACCTACTGGTGCCCCACCTGCCAGCAGGGCCCAACTCCCTGAACATCGCGCCAGTTGACGCCCCGTCAGCTCCGCCGTACCGTCCCGTCATGGCCGTCACGGCGTACGACCTCACCGGACGCACCGCATTCGTCACCGGCGCCGCGAGCGGCATCGGCCGCGCGTCGGCTCTGCTGCTCGCCGAGGCCGGCGCAACAGTGCACTGCGCCGACCGCGACGCCCAGAAACTCCACGAGACCGCGACGCTCATCAAGGCGGTCGGCGGTGAGGCCCACACCCACGTACTGGACGTCGCCGACAAAGAACAGATCGAACGGGCCGTCACTCAAGCCGCGGGGAAAACGGCCATCACCCCCGGCCGCCTCGACATCATGGCCGCCATCGCCGGGGTCATGCACAGCAGCCCCGTCCTGGAGACCCGCGCAGAAGACCTCGACCGCGTCCTGGACATCAACTTCAAAGGCGTCCTCTACGCGTGCCAGGCCGCGGCCCGCGCCATGATCGAGGCGGGCACGGGCGGCAGCATCGTCACCATGGCCTCGGGAGCCGTGGACACCGGCGGCCCCGGCCTCCTCTGTTACGGCGCGTCAAAGGCGGCTGTCGTACAGCTCACGAAAACCCTGGCCACGGAAGTCGGCCCGCACGGCATCCGGGTCAACGCCGTGGCGCCGGGCTGGGTTCGCACTCCGATGACCGAGCGGCACGACACACGGGCCCAAGCCCACACCGAGGGGATCATGGTGCGCATGTCGCCCCTTGGCCGCGTCGGCGAACCGGACGACGTCGCGCACGCCGTACTGCACCTGGCGTCCGACGCCTCGTCCTTCACGACGGGCCAGATCCTCCGCCCGAACGGCGGCGTCGCCATGCCTTGGTAGGGCGCCACCACGCCTTGACAACCCTGGAAACCCGCCCCCATCGCGCACCCCGCGACTCACCCCCGGAAGCCGCCCCGACCGAAGCCGCCCCGGAAACCGAAGCCACCCCCACCGAAGCTATCCCGGAAACCGAAGCCACCCCGGAAGCCGCAGCCACCCCGGAACCCGAAGCCGACCGCACACGCCCACGCCCACGAACACGCCCACAAACCCGCCCCTGCGCCTCCCCCTTCGGCACACAATGCACAGGCAGCAGACTCAACCCCCACCCTCCCGCCGCGACAGCCCCTTCCACCGCCCCCGCATCGGGCGCGAATGCCAGCCGCAGCACACCCCACCACCACACCGCGCCGGCCACGACGAGAGACACCCACCGCACCATGCGCCACGCCACGGCTTTCCCGCTCCCGGCTATCACGGCTATCACGGCTGTCACCTCCCGCCGACGCGAGATCGACGCTAGACCCCCGGTTCAGCCCACGGGAGGGCGCGGCGGACGCATCCGAGGGCGTGCCAACGGCGCGCGAAACACCGTAGCGCCCCCAGGTGCGCCCACCGACACACCCACGGCGGCAGCGGCGCCCCGCCACCCCCCAGCCCCGCGCACGCGTCAGCCGTTCTCGGCCTGGAACATCCAGTGGTGCTTCTCGAGGTCGGCCGTGATCCCGATGAAGATGTCCTGGCTGACCGGGTCGGCCTCACCGGTCGCGTCGATCCGCTCACGGAAGCGCGTGATCACCGCGCCCAGCGCATCCACGAGCACGCCGATGGCGTCCGAGTCCTTGATCCAGCCCTCGGGGGTCTTGCCGATACCGCTGCTCTGGGCCACGGTCGCCGCGCGCCCGTCGGGCGAGACACCGAGCGTGGAGGCGCGCTCCGCCACCGTGTCGGAGTGCTGCCTGGCGGTGTCGACGACCTCGTCCAGCTGCAGATGTACGGAGCGGAAACGCGGTCCGATGACATTCCAGTGGACCTGCTTGGCCACCAGCGACAGGTCGACCAGGTCCACCAGCGCGCCCTGCAGCGCCTCCGAGACCGTCTTCTGATCCGCGTCGGACAGCGGGCTCTTGGCGACGTACATCTGTCTCCTCCAACTCATCGACGAACGAGAGAAACCCTCATCAACCATGGCACAAGTAGGCCGATATGGCTGATTAGAGGCCTTAGGGGGCTTACATCCCGATAAGGCGATCTTCTCAGTGGTCTTCTGTCCCGCCCCGGCGCTTCTACACGGGACGTCCGTCCCTTCAGGGAACGCAAAAGGTCCCGACCGGGTACCCGGTCGGGACCTCCACACGCATGACGCTCAGCGCGAGCGCTCAGCCGAAAGGCACGCCGTAACGCGCCTCACCGCGCACGCCACACCTCTCGCCGCAAGCACCTCTCACCGCAAACGTCTCTCGCGGCACATGCCTCTCACCGCACACGTCACACCACGGCACCATCAGGCCGCGACGACGTCCACCGCCTCGGCCGGCGCCTTGATCGTCACCCGTTCCGGTGGCACACCGGCCACGGAGACGGAGTTGAGCATCGGGCGAACCGGCGCGCGCACCGGTTCCGTGACTGCTGCCGACTCAGCCAGCTCCGCGAGCGACAGCTCGTCGCTCACTTCACGCATCAGCTCGGACATCCGTACGTCAAGCGCGTCGCAGATCGCGGAAAGCAGCTCGGAGGAAGCCTCCTTCTGCCCCCGCTCCACCTCGGAGAGATAGCCGAGCGAGACTCGGGCGGACGAGGAGACTTCGCGCAGAGTACGGCCCTGGCGCTGGCGCTGCCGACGCAGCACGTCACCCAGCAGGCGACGGAGCAGAATCATCGGTGGCTCCCTCCTCGGACCGCGTAGCCGCATCCTTCACGCCCCACCGTACCGCCTCGTGCGGCGGCCGTGCGGGGAGCGATGTCGTGTTCACTCAGGGCTGCAAACATCAATTCCCCCCGTTCTGTTCCGTATCCTGTGCCCGCCCGTTCCCGGGAGGTTCGTCCGGCAGCTGCTTGAGCAGCAGCGTCAGCACGCTCCGCACACTCTCCCTACGGATTTCCGAGCGGTCTCCGTTCAACCGCAGGGCGACGACTTTCCCCTCGGCTCCGCCATCGGCGTAACCCCGCATGCTGACCATGCCCTCCGTGCCCGGCCCCGCGACCGCCACGAAGACGGTTCCGACGGGCTTGCCGTCCTGGGAGGCGGGCCCCGCTACACCGGTGGTCGCGATGCCCCAGTCGGCGCCGAGCGCCTTGCGGACACCGATCGCCATCTGTCGGGCGACTTCGGGATCAACGGCTCCGCGTTCGTCCAGCAGGGTGCCCTCGACGCCGAGCACGTCCCGCTTCACCTCGGTGGCATACGCCGTGACGGACCCCCGGAAGACCGCCGACGCGCCGGGCGCCGCGGTGATCTCCGCGGCCACCAGGCCCCCGGTGAGCGACTCGGCGACGGCCAGCGTCTCACCGCGCGCGGCGAGAAGCCGCAGGAGCCTGCTCGCCGACACCGCGACAGCCGAAAGTCCGGGGGATGTCACTTCGCTGCCTCCCGGGCGGACTCCACTGCCGCCATACGCTCCTCGGCCATGCCCTGCCTGCGCAGCACCACGGCCTGCTTCACATAGTCGAGCCCGGTCACCACTGTCAGTACGACGGCGACCGCCATCATCCAGAACCGCAGTGTCGCGAGCGGCCCCGTCAGGGCGAGAACGTACATGCCGACCGCCGTGCCCTGCGCCAGCGTCTTCATCTTGCCGCCGCGACTGGCCGGAATGACTCCATAGCGGATCACCCAGAACCGCAGCAGCGTGATGCCCAGCTCACGCCCGAGGATCACCCCGGTGACCCACCAGGGCAAGTCGCCGAGCCACGACAGGCAGATCAGCGCGGCGCCCATGATCGCCTTGTCGGCGATGGGGTCGGCGATCTTCCCGAAGTCCGTGACCAGGTTGTATGTACGGGCCAGATGCCCGTCGAAGAGGTCGGTGATCATGGCGACGGCGAAGGCGGCCCAGGCGAAGGAGCGCCAGGCCGGGTCGTACCCGCCGTTGCCGAGCAGCAGCATCACGAAGCCCGGCACGAGCAGCAGCCGGAGCATGGTCAACAGGTTGGCGACATTCCACAGGCTGGCCTGATTGACGGCCGCAGCACCCAGCTTCCCGCCACGCACCGGCTTGGCGCCCGGAGCACCGTGCGCGCCGGAGCCGCCTGACGCGGATGCCGGGACTCCGGTCATCTGCCGGCCTCCTCAGGACATTCAGCCACCAAGTCCACGCCCTCCGTGCCGACGACCTTTGCCATGACCATACGGCCGACCTGGAGGCCCCCGGAGGCCCCGGGACCCGTCAGACGGATCTGGCCGTCCGTCTCCGGAGCCTGGTGCGCGGCCCGGCCGAGCGGCCCTTCCTCCTCGTCGAGGGACTCCACAAGGACCTCGACGCTCTCGCCGAGCCGCTCCTCCGCGCGCTGGGAGGTGAGGTCCTCGGCGAGCCGCGCGATGTGCGCGAGCCGCTCGTCGACGACGTCCTGGTCGAGCTTCCCGTCGTACGTCGCCGCTTCGGTGCCCTCCTCGTCGGAGTACCCGAAGACGCCGATGGCGTCCAGGCGCGCGCCGGTCAGGAACCGCTCGAGCTCGGCAAGGTCGCCCTCGGTCTCGCCGGGGAAGCCGACGATGAAGTTGGAGCGGACACCGGCCTGCGGCGCCTTGGACCGGATGGTCTCCAGCAGCTCCAGGAAGCGGTCGGTGTCACCGAAGCGCCGCATCGCGCGCAGCACGCCGGGCGCGGAGTGCTGGAAGGACAGGTCGAAGTAAGGGGCGACCTTCTCCGTGGACGTGAGGACGTCGATGAGGCCGGGCCGCATCTCGGCGGGCTGGAGGTAGCTGACCCGGATGCGCTCGATCCCGTCGACGGCGGCCAGCTCGGGAAGCAGCGTCTCCAGGAGCCGGATGTCACCGAGGTCCTTGCCGTACGAGGTGTTGTTCTCGGAGACGAGCATGACCTCCTTGACGCCCTGCTCGGCGAGCCAGCGGGTCTCGCCGAGGACGTCGGAGGGGCGGCGCGAGATGAAGGAGCCGCGGAAGGACGGGATGGCGCAGAACGAGCAGCGCCGGTCGCAGCCGGAGGCCAGCTTCACCGAGGCGACGGGGGTGCTGCCGAGGCGGCGGCGCAGCGGGGCGCGCGGCCCGGACGCGGGCGCGACGCCCTCGGGCAGGTCCTGGGGGGCCTCTACGGGAGCGTGCCCGGGCAGGGCGACCCCGGCCCCCGCGACCTGCCGCTCCGCGGGGCTGATCGGCAGGAGCTTGCGCCGGTCGCGCGGGGTGTGCGCCTCGACGCTGCCGCCGCTGAGGATGGTCTGGAGCCGGTTGGAGATGTCGGAGTAGTCGTCGAACCCGAGCACGCCGTCGGCCTCGGGGAGCGCGTCGGCGAGTTCCTTGCCGTACCGCTCGGCCATGCAGCCGACCGCGACGACGGCCTGGGTCCTGCCGTGCCCCTTGAGGTCATTGGCTTCGAGGAGGGCGTCGACGGAGTCCTTCTTGGCGGCCTCGACGAAGCCGCAGGTGTTGACGACGGCGACATCCGCGTCCTCGGCGTCCTCGACGAGCTGCCAGCCATCCGCCTCCAAGCGGCCTGCGAGCTCCTCCGAGTCCACCTCGTTACGGGCGCAGCCAAGAGTGACAAGGGCGACGGTGCGGCGTTCGGGCATGGTCTCAAGACTACTTCGTCCGCGCTACGGCCCCCGCCGCCAGGGTTACCCGACGGTCGGCCCGCCGCCCTCCGCACGTCACCCGGACGTCACCGCGGTCCGCGCCGCGCCGCTGGTCAGCGGCTTGTGGAGCACCGGTCGGCGGCACACGGGACGGCCGTCAGGGCTCCCGGAGAGCGGGACCGGTCAGCCGACCTCCGGGTCGCCCTTCGTGTACGACAGGCGCTCGACCTGGCCGGGTTCGAATTCGTTCTCGACCGGCTTGCCGTTCACGTACAGGTTGATCGCGCCCGCGTCGCCCAGGATGAGGTCGATCTTCTGCTTGTCCTGGAACGTCTTGGCCTGGCCCTGCTCCAGGACGCCGTCGAAGAGGGTGCGGCCGCTGTGGTCCTTGGCCGAGATCCAGCTGCGGCCGTCGGCGGCGGCGACCTTCACCGTGACCTTGTCGCGCGGCACGCCGGCGATGGCGCTGTCCGACGGGTCGGGCTTGGGGTCGGCCGGCTTGTTGGGCTTGGGCTTCTCCGCGGCCTTGGTGGGGGCGGAGGCCGGGCCCTCGGCGACCGGCTGCGACTTGGCGCCGTCGTCACCGCCGTTGAACGCGGTGAAACCGACGAAGCCGATCACCGCGACGATCGCGGCGACCATGGCGGCGGTCCAGTTCGGCCGGCGCGGATCGGAGCGGATGCGTTCGGCCTCGAAGAGCGGCGCCGCCGAGGTGGGTGCGGGCGGGTGACCGCCGTGCGCCGCGTCGTACTGCGCGACGAGCGGGGCCGGATCGAGGCGGACGGCGCGGGCCAGCGTCCTGATGTGGCCGCGGGCGTACACATCCCCGCCGCAGCGGGAGAAGTCGTCCTGCTCGATGGCGTGCACGATGGGGATGCGCACCCGGGTGGACGTACTGATCTCGTCCACGGTGAGGCCCGCGTCGATGCGGGCCTGCCGCAGCGCGTGGCCGATCGAGGGCCGGTCGTCGGCCTGGTGGTCACCTGCCGGGCTCTGGTCGGCCGGGTCGGTGAGTCGGTCGAGGCGGTCGTCTGAAGGTCGGTCGTCTTCAGGGAAGTTGCCGATGGACACGGGGGCGCCTTTCGAGCGTGTAGCCACCTGCCGGAGGTTCAGTTTAGGGGGGCCTTGAAAGGGTGGGGCAACCGGACGGACGGACTTTGTACGCCATCAGAAGGGATGGACCTCCCTATGGCGGCACATCGCGCCGCCCCGACACCGCGCTGCCCTCTCCCTCAACTTGACGTACGCCGAAGGGAAACGGTTGCCTCCCCGATTCCTCAGGCCTGTGCCTCCCCGCGGATGACGGCGAGCACTCCATCCAGCTCATCGGGTTTCACCAGGACGTCACGTGCCTTGGAGCCCTCGCTCGGGCCCACGATGCTGCGCGACTCCATGAGGTCCATCAGCCGACCGGCCTTGGCGAAGCCGACGCGCAGCTTGCGCTGGAGCATCGACGTGGAGCCGAACTGGGTGGAGACCACCAGCTCAGCGGCCTGGCAGAGCAGATCGAGGTCGTCGCCGATGTCCTCGTCGATCTCCTTCTTCTGCTTGGTCCCGACGGTGACGTCGTCGCGGAAGACGGGCGCCATCTGGTCCTTGCAGTGCTGGACCACCGCGTGGATCTCGTCCTCGGTGACGAAGGCGCCCTGCATGCGGGTGGGCTTGTTCGCGCCCATCGGCAGGAAGAGGCCGTCGCCCTTCCCGATGAGCTTCTCCGCGCCCGGCTGGTCCAGGATGACGCGGCTGTCCGCGAGCGAGGAGGTCGCGAAGGCGAGCCGCGAAGGGACGTTCGCCTTGATGAGCCCGGTCACGACGTCCACCGAGGGCCGCTGCGTGGCGAGCACCAGGTGGATGCCGGCCGCGCGCGCGAGCTGCGTGATGCGCACGATGGAGTCCTCGACGTCGCGCGGCGCGACCATCATCAGGTCGGCCAGCTCGTCGACGATCACCAGCAGGTACGGATAGGGCTGCAGCTCCCGCTCACTGCCCTCGGGCGTCTTGAGCTTGCCCTCACGGACGGCCCGGTTGAAGTCGTCGATGTGCCGGTAGCCGAACGCGGCCAGGTCGTCGTAGCGCAGATCCATCTCGCGTACGACCCACTGGAGGGCCTCGGCGGCCTTCTTCGGGTTGGTGATGATCGGCGTGATCAGGTGCGGGATGCCCTCGTACGCGGTCAGCTCGACGCGCTTGGGGTCGACGAGGACCATCCGTACGTCCTCGGGCGTCGCTCTTATCATGATCGAAGTGATCAGGCAGTTGATGCACGACGACTTACCGGAACCGGTGGCACCGGCGACCAGGATGTGCGGCATCTTCGCCATGTTGGCCATGACGTAGCCGCCCTCGACGTCCTTGCCGAGCGCGACCAGCATCGGGTGGTCGTCCTCGGCGGCGTCCGCGAGGCGCAGCACGTCGCCGACGTTGACCATCTCGCGGTCGGTGTTGGGGATCTCGATGCCGACGGCGGACTTGCCGGGGATCGGCGAGATGATCCGCACGTCCGGGGAGGCGACGGCGTACGCGATGTTCTTGGCCAGTGCCGTGATCTTCTCCACCTTCACGGCGGGACCCAGCTCGATCTCGTAGCGCGTGACCGTCGGACCGCGCGTGAAGCCGGTGACGACCGCGTCGACCTTGAACTCCGTGAAGACGTTCGTCAGCGAGGCCACGACCGCGTCGTTGGCGGCGCTGCGGGTCTTGCCCGGGCCGCCGCGCTCCAGAAGGTCGAGCGAGGGCAGCGCGTACGTGATGTCGCCGGCGAGCTGGAGCTGCTCGGCGCGCGCCGGCAGCTCGCGCGGGGCGTCGGGCGGGGACTTGGTGAGGTCCGGCACGACGCCCTCAGCGGGCGCCTGCGGCTTCTTCTTGAGCTTGCCGGGCACGGGGGCGTCCGTGGCGCGCGCGGGCGGCACAGGGGCCGTGGGCGCGCGCTCCGCCTGCTCCTCGCGCTCCTGCTGCTCCCCCGAGACGCCCTGCGTCAGATCGGCGACCAGCGGCGAGGGCGGCATGCCGTGCAGGACGGCGCCGTCCAGGTCGGCGGCCGCGGCGGCCGCCACGTCCACGGCGTCCAGGGGCCGGCCCAGCTGTGGCTGTACGGGGGTCCGGCGCGGCTTGCGGCGCCGGGTAAGCGCCTCCTCCTCCGCCTGATCGGGGGCGTACGCGTCCGGGGCGGCGGAGCGCCGCCGTGCGGAGCGCGCGGGCGGGGCCTCGCGCCACGGTTCCTCGTAGTGCTCGTCGTCGGTGTAGGCGTCGTCCTCGGGGTACGGCTGGAGCACACCGAGCTTGATGCCGAGCAGCCGCAGGCGCTGCGGGATGGCGTTGACGGGCGTCGCCGTGACGACGAGCAGTCCGAAGACGGTGAGCAGCACCAGCAGCGGCACGGCGAGGATCTCGCCCATGGTGAAGATCAGCGGGGTGGAGGCGCCCCAGCCGATCAGGCCACCGGCGTCCCTTATCGCCTGCATGCCGTCGCCGCGGGCGGGCGAGCCGCACGCCACGTGGACCTGCCCGAGGACGCCGACGACCAGGGCGGAGAGGCCGATCACGATCCGGCCGTTCGCCTCGGGCTGTTCCGGGTGCCGGATGAGGCGTACGGCGATGGCGCCGACCAGCAGCGGCACCAGCAGGTCGAGGCGGCCGAACGCGCCGGTCACCAGGATCTCGACGAGGTCACCGACCGGGCCCCGCAGGTTCGACCAGGTGCCCGCCGCGACGATCAGGGCGATGCCGAGCAGCAGCAGCGCGAGGCCGTCCTTGCGGTGGGCGGGATCGAGGCCCTTCGCGCCGCGCCCTATGCCCCGGAACATCGCGCCGACCGTGTGGGCGATGCCCAGCCAGAGCGCGCGCACCAGGCGGTAGAGCCCGCTGGTGGGGCTGGGTACGGGCGCGGGGGCGGGCTTCTTCGCCACGGCCTTCTTGGCCGGTGCCCTCTTGGCGGGCGCCTTCTTCGCGGCGGGCCTCTTCGCGGGCGGTTTGGCGGCGGGCCTCTTCGCCAAGGCCTTCGTCGGCGCGGCCGCCTTTTTCGCGGGCGTCTTCTTGGCTGCGGACTGACGTGAGGCCATGGGTGTGAGGTTACCGCTGTCGACCACTGTGGACACGTGTGCCCACGCTTCACCCGTTCGTGTCGCCCTTGTGGACTCGGTGAACTGACGGGCGCTCACCGACTCCGCGGGGCGGGCGGCGCCGCGTCAGTTCTGCGAGGGGACCGAGGGGGCGCCGCTGCCGGTGCCGGGTTCCAGGGCGTCAAGGGCGCGGCGCAGGCCGGTCAGTTTGCGTTCGAGATGGGCGGCGGTGGCGACCGCGGCCGCGTCCGCCGACTCGTCGTCCAGCTGTTTGGAGAGCGCCTCGGCCTGTTCCTCGACGGCGGCGAGCCGCGCCGACAGCTCGGCGAGCAGACCCGCCGGCTCCTTGGCGTCGCCCGCCGAGGACTTGTCGCTGCCCTCCAGCTGGAGACGCAGCAGCGCCGCCTGCTCCCGCAGTTGGCAGTTCTTCATGTACAGCTCGACGAAGACCGAGACCTTCGCGCGCAGCACCCACGGGTCGAACGGCTTGGAGATGTAGTCCACCGCGCCCGCCGCATAGCCACGGAAGGTGTGATGCGGCCCGTGGTTGATGGCGGTGAGGAAGATGATCGGGATGTCCCGGGTCCGCTCCCGCCGCTTGATGTGCGCGGCGGTTTCGAAGCCGTCCATTCCCGGCATCTGGACATCCAGCAGAATGACCGCGAAGTCGTCCGTGAGTAGTGCTTTGAGCGCTTCCTCCCCGGACGATGCCCGCACCAGTGTCTGATCGAGCGC
The DNA here is from genome assembly GCF_021028635.1 of Streptomyces huasconensis. NCBI lineage: Bacteria > Bacillati > Actinomycetota > Actinomycetes > Kitasatosporales > Streptomycetaceae > Streptomyces > Streptomyces huasconensis. The sequence goes on along the minus strand of NZ_CP086119.1, from coordinate 6,026,773 downwards.
AGAGAGGATGGCCTCCAGCGCCAGCAGATTCTCCGGCCGGTCATCGACCAGGAGGATCTTGGCCTTCTGCACCATGGCCCGCCCTCCTCGCCCCGGCGAAACACCGGGCGCCGCCCCAGAGGACGACTCCCTTGCGCCGCCCGTCCTTGTGCCGGTCATGGTAGCCGCACCCCGCCTGTCGCCACACCCTGTCACCGCGATGTCACTGTGCACGTAGCAGAAACGCGGTGGGAGACCAGAAGGTTCCCCGGATACCGTGGTTCTACACGACCTCGGCCACACTCTGTCAGCAACTCCGTGTGACGACGCCGCTTCTCGGTCATTGCCCGCGCATCCACTGCTCCATCACCGACAACAGGTGATCGGGATCGACCGGCTTCGTGACGTAGTCGGAAGCTCCGGAGTCGATCGCCTTCTCCCGGTCACCCTTCATCGCCTTCGCCGTGAGCGCGATGATCGGCAGCCCGGCGAACTGCGGCATCCTGCGGATCGCCGTCGTCGTGGCGTACCCGTCCATCTCCGGCATCATGATGTCCATCAGAACGACCGTCACGTCGTCGTGCTGCTCCAGGACTTCGATGCCCTCGCGGCCGTTCTCCGCGTACAGCACCGACAGGCCGTGCTGCTCCAGGACGCTGGTGAGCGCGAAGACGTTGCGGATGTCGTCGTCGACGATCAGCACCTTCTCCCCCTCGAAGTGGAAGCCCGACCGCGCGGCCGACGCCTCCGGCCCGGTGGGCCACTGCTCCTGCGGCCGCTGCTCCTGGCCGCCGGTCACCGGCTGGGCCGGCTGCGCGGGCGGCTGCTCCGCCGCCGCTGCCGCCGCGCGCCGACGGCGGCGCAGAAGGGCCGCCGGGCCCGTCTGCGGCTCCTGCGGCACCGCGGCGGTGTCCGGCTGCGCGGGAGCCTCGGCGGCCGCCGGGGAGCTTTCCGCCGCGGGCAGTTCCGCCGTGGAGCGCGGGGGCGCGAGCTGCGCGTAGCCCTGGGGAGGCAGTTCGCTCGGGTGCAGCGGCAAATAGAGCGTGAACGTCGAGCCGCGGCCCGGCTCGCTCTGGGCGTAGATCTCGCCGCCGAGCAGCCGCGCGATCTCCCGGCTGATCGACAGGCCGAGGCCCGTGCCGCCGTACTTCCGGCTGGTCGTACCGTCGGCCTGCTTGAACGCCTCGAAGATGACCCGCATCTTGCTGGCCGCGATGCCGATGCCGGTGTCGGTGACCGAGAAGGCGATCAGGTCGGCGCCCGGGTCCCGCAGCGAGCCCGCCTCCAGGAGCTGCTCGCGGATGGCGTTGGGCACGTCGTTGTTGGCGTGCCGGATCACCAGCTCGACCGCTCCGGAGTCGGTGAACTTCACCGCGTTGGACAGGAGGTTGCGCAGCACCTGGAGCAGGCGCTGCTCGTCCGTGTGCAGGGTCGCGGGCAGCTCCGGGGAGACACGTACGGAGAAGTCGAGCCCCTTCTCGGCGGTCAGCGGGCGGAAAGTGGCCTCTACGTAGTCGACGAGTTGGACCAGGGCGATGCGCGTCGGGGAGACGTCCATCTTGCCGGCCTCCACCTTCGACAGGTCGAGGATGTCGTTGATCAGCTGGAGCAGGTCCGAGCCCGCGCCGTGGATCGTCTCGGCGAACTCCACCTGCTTCGGGGTGAGGTTCGAGTCGGCGTTGTCCGCGAGCAACTTGGCGAGGATCAGCAGGGAGTTGAGCGGCGTACGCAGCTCGTGCGACATGTTCGCCAGGAACTCGGACTTGTAGCGCATCGAGACCGCGAGCTGCTCCGCACGCTCCTCCAGGACCTGCCTGGCCTCTTCGATCTCGGTGTTCTTGACCTCGATGTCGCGGTTCTGCTGGGCCAGCAGCTCGGCCTTCTCCTCCAACTCGGCGTTCGAGTCCTGCAACGCCTTCTGCCGGCTCTCCAACTCCGCAGACCGCTCACGCAGTTGCTCGGTCAGCTCCTGCGACTGCTTGAGCAGCACCTCGGTCTTCGTATTGACGCTGATGGTGTTGACGCTCGTCGCGATCATCTCGGCGATCTGGCTGAGGAAGTCCTTCTGGATCTGCGTGAAGGGCTGGAACGCGGCCAGCTCGATCACCCCGAGGACGGTCCCTTCGAAGAGCACCGGCAACACGATGACCTGCGCGGGCGGCGCCTCACCGAGGCCGGAGGCGATCCGCAGATAGCCCGAGGGCGCGTTCTCCACGAGGATCGTGCGGCGCTCCTTGGCGGCCGTGCCGATCAGCGTCTCACCGGGCCGGAAGGACGTCGGCATGGAGCCCATGGAGTAGCCGTAACTGCCGAGCATGCGCAGCTCGTACGCGTCCTCGTTCTCGCCGCCGAGGTCCGTGGCGTCATCCGTGGGCATCGCCAGGAAGAACGCGCCGTGCTGCGCGGAGACCACCGGCGTCAGCTCGCTCATGATCAGCGAGGCGACGTCCTCCAAGTCCCGGCGGCCCTGCATCAGGCCCGAGATCCGCGCGAGGTTGCCCTTGAGCCAGTCCTGCTCCTTGTTGGCCAGGGTGGTGTCGCGGAGGTTGGCGATCATCGTGTTGATGTTGTCCTGGAGGACCTGGATCTCGCCCGCCGCGTCGACCTCGATCTTCAGGTTGAGATCGCCCCGGGTCACCGCGGTGGCGACCTTGGCGATGGCCCGCACCTGCCGGGTGAGGTTCCCGGCCATCTCGTTCACGGACTCGGTGAGGTCGCGCCAGGTGCCGTCGACGTCCCGCACGCGCGCCTGGCCGCCCAGCTGGCCCTCCGTGCCCACCTCGCGGGCGACCCGGGTGACCTGCTCGGCGAAGGACGACAGCTGGTCCACCATCGTGTTGATGGTCGTCTTCAGCTCCAGGATCTCGCCCCGGGCGTCGATGTCGATCTTCTTGGTGAGATCACCCTTGGCGATCGCGGTGGTCACCATCGCGATGTTGCGGACCTGGCCGGTCAGGTTGGACGCCATCGAGTTCACGGACTCGGTGAGGTCCTTCCACGTACCGGAGACACCCGGCACGCGCGCCTGGCCGCCGAGGATGCCGTCCGTGCCCACCTCACGGGCCACGCGCGTGACCTCGTCGGCGAACGAGCTGAGCGTCGTCACCATCGTGTTGACCGTGTCGGCGAGCTGGGCGACCTCGCCGCGCGCCTCGACCGTGACCTTCTTGGTGAGGTCGCCGTTGGCAACCGCCGCCGACACCTGGGAGATGTTCCGCACCTGGCTGGTCAGGTTGTTGGCCATCAGGTTGACGTTGTCGCTCAGGTCCTTCCAGATGCCGGTGACGCCCGGCACCCGCGCCTGGCCGCCGAGCTGTCCCTCGGTGCCCACCTCGCGGGCCACGCGCGTGACCTGCTCGGCGAACGACGAGAGCTGGTCGACCATGGTGTTGACGGTCGTGACGAGTTCCAGGATCTCGCCCTTGGCGTCCACGGTGATCTTCTTGGAGAGGTCACCCATGGCGACGGCCGTGGTGACCTCGGCGATGTTCCGCACCTGGAGGGTGAGGTTGTTCGCCATGCCGTTCACGGACTGCGTCAGGTCCTTCCAGGTCCCCGAGACGCCCTGCACCTCGGCCTGACCGCCGAGGATGCCGTCGGTGCCCACCTCGCGGGCGACCCGCGTGACCTGCTCCGCGAAGGCGGAGAGCTGGTCCACCATGGTGTTGAGGGTGTTCTTCAGCTCCAGGATCTCGCCGCGCGCGTCCACGTCGATCTTCTGCGACAGGTCACCGCGGGCCACCGCCGTCGCGACCTGCGCGATGTTGCGCACCTGCGCGGTGAGGTTCCCGGCCATGCCGTTCACGGAGTCCGTCAGGTCGCGCCACACACCGGCCACGCCCGGCACCTGCGCCTGACCGCCCAGCCGCCCCTCGGTGCCCACCTCGCGGGCCACCCGGGTCACCTGGTCGGCGAAGGCGGAGAGCTGGTCGACCATCGTGTTGATGGTGTTCTTCAGCTCCAGGATCTCGCCGCGCGCGTCGACCTCGATCTTCTGGGACAGGTCGCCGCGGGCCACCGCCGTGGTCACCTGCGCGATCTGCCGTACCTGAGAGGTCAGGTTGCCCGCCATGAAGTTGACGGAGTCGGTGAGGTCCTTCCACGTACCACTCACGCCGTCCACGCGCGCCTGGCCGCCGAGCCGGCCCTCGGTGCCCACGTCGCGCGCCATCCGCGTGACCTGGTCGGCGAAGGACGACAGCTGGTCCACCATCGTGTTCACGGTGTTCTTCAGCTGGAGCATCTCTCCGGAGACGTCCACCGTGACCTTCTGCGACAGGTCGCCGTTGGCCACCGCCGTCGTCACCTGCGCGATGTTGCGCACCTGACCGGTGAGGTTGCGGAAGGCGGTGTTCACCGAGTCGGTGAGGTCCTTCCACGTACCGGCCGCGCCCTGCACCTGCGCCTGACCGCCCAGCTCACCCTCGACACCGATCTCCCGCGCCACGCGCGTGACTTCGGAGCCGAAGGCGGAGAGCTGGTCCACCATGGTGTTCACGGTGTTCTTCAACTCGAGCATCTCGCCCGCGACATCGACGGTGACCTTCTGCGACAGATCGCCGTTCGCCACCGCCGTCGTCACCTGCGCGATGTCCCGCACCTGCGTGGTGAGGTTGCGGAAGACCGTGTTGACCGAGTCCGTCAGGTCCTTCCACGTCCCCGCCGCGCCCGGCACATTGGCCTGACCACCCAGCTGCCCCTCGGCACCGACCTCGTTGGCCACGCGTGTGACCTCGTCCGCGAACGTACGCAACGTCTCGGTCATCTGGTTGATCGTCTCGGCGAGCTGGGCGACCTCGCCGCGCGCGCTCACCGTCACCTTCCGCGACAGGTCGCCGTTGGCGACCGCCGTGGTCACCTCCGCGATGCCCCGCACCTGGGCGGTGAGGTTGCCGGCCATGAGGTTCACCGAATCGGTGAGGTCCTTCCACACGCCGGCCACACCCGGCACCTGCGCCTGGCCGCCCAGCTCGCCCTCCGTGCCGACCTCCCGGGCGACGCGCGTCACCTCGGAGGAGAACGAGGAGAGCTGGTCCACCATCGTGTTAACGGTGTTCTTCAGCTCCAGCATCTCGCCCGCGACATGGACCGTGACCTTGCGGGACAGGTCACCCTTGGCCACGGCCGTCGTCACCAGCGCGATGTCGCGCACCTGCGCCGTCAGGCGGTACGCCATGGTGTTGACGGAGTCCGTGAGGTCCTTCCACGAACCGGACATCCCCCGGACCTTGGCCTGCCCGCCCAGCTTGCCCTCCGTGCCGACCTCGCTGGCCACCCGCGTGACCTCGTCGGTGAAGGTGGACAACTGGTCGACGAGGTTGTTGACCGTCCGGCCGACCTTCAGGAACTCCCCGCGCAGCGGATGGCCGTTTCCGTCCACCGACTGCGCCCGCAGTTCCATGCGCTGCTCCAGGTCGCCCTCCGCCACCGCGGAGAGGACCCGGCCGACCTCGGAGACAGGACGTACGAGATCGTCGACAAGGGCGTTCGACGCCTCGATCGCGGCCGCCCAGGAGCCCTCGCTCGCTCCGCTCTCCAGCCGTTCCGTGAGTTTTCCCTCACGTCCGACCATGCGCCGGACCCGGGACAGCTCACCGGTGAGGTGCAGATTCCGGTCGGCCACCTCATTGAAGACCGCCGCGATCTGCGACATGACGTCGTCGCCGGAGACGGTGAGCCGCTTTCGGAAATTGCCGTCCCGCATGGCCACCAGGGCCGCGAGCAGCCGGTTCAAGGCCGCCGCGTCCACGGAAGCAGTCGCCCCATTGCGCGGCTTGCGCTGTTTGTCAAGGGACTGTCCGTCTTTCGCGCGCGTCTCAGTGCCCCGCGTCGCTGCGCCAGACTCCACTGTGTCCCTCCCGCAAGGGTTGACCTACTGCTTGTCCTGCTCGGACGTCTTCCTGAACCCTGCCCAGTGTTTCACCATGGCGGAACCAGGCCATAACAGTTCGGCAGCTTCGCACATCGTCCGCACCCCTCCGGGCGGAAAGACCGGCGACCGGCATCAGCATGGACGGCGAAGGTAAGTAACCTTGCATCCGGCTGTCCAACCACCCCGGTCCTGCCCGGCCTGGGCGGTGGTACACGAACAAGCGGGCATCGGAGGGGCGGCCGCACCATGAGTTCGGGAGACCCGGGCGTCGACACCGTCGAAACTCTTACGAGGAGTGCTGTGATCACCGCGCGCGCGGCTGCCACCTTCGACCCCGTCGGACGATCCGTCGCGACGGCCCGCTCCTTCGTACGCGACACCCTCCAGGGGTGGGGGTTCACGGACATCGTCGACGACGCGGTCGTCCTCACCAGCGAGCTGGTGACCAACGCCGTGGTGCACGCCGGCACGGCCGCCGACGTCCTCTGCCTGCGCAGCGAGGACGCCGTACGCATCGAGGTCTCCGACCGCTATCCGGAGCGGGAGATCCCGCTCCAGCAGTCCTCCGTGAACATGGGCAGCCCCGACCGCGAGGGCGGCCGCGGCCTCCAGCTCTGTGCCGCGCTCGCCACCCGCTGGGGCGTCGACTACACCCCCACGCACAAACTGGTCTGGTTCCAACTCGACCTCCCCCACCGGCCCGTGGGCACCCGCACCGCGGGGCCCGCCCTCCCGGCCGACCTCCTGCCGGTCGCCGACGGCAGGGTCCGCGTCGCCGTCATCCAGATCGACCGCGCGGGCGCGATCAACGCCTGGAACGAAGACGCCGAAGACCTCTTCGGGTACGCCGCCGAGCAGGTCATCGGCAAGCCCCTGAACGACCTGGCGGCCTGGCCGCACACCCCCGGCACCAGCACCGGCATCGCCGAGGCCCTCCAGCTCTCCCGCTGGGAAGGCAGCTACGGCATCCGCGGCTCCCACGGCCGCGTCATCCCCGTCTACGCCTCCCACTTGCGCGTACGCGACAACGAGGGCGAGCCGTCCACGGTCTGCCTCCTCGTGCGCGACGACGAGCGCGCGGTACTGCAGACGCCCCTGCGCGGCGCGACCCCCGAGCAGGGCACCCTCAGCGAGCCGAACGCCACGGACCCCTTCGAGGTCTTCATCGGCTCCCCCGCCCCCGAGGACCTCGACGGCCTGCTCCAGCGCACCGTCGAGCGCGCCCGCGACATGCTCGACGGCGACGCGGCCTTCCTGCTCCTGGCCACCGACGACGAGACGGAACTGGAGGTCCGCGCCTCCACCGGCCTGCCCTCGGCCCGCCAGCGCTTCGCCCGCGTCCCCGTCGAGGCGGGTCCCGGGCGCTACGGCTCGGCCCGCATGCCGGCCGTCCACGAGGACCTCACCCTCGTCCCCGGCGCCGTCCCGCTGCTGAGCGGCACGGGCATGCGATCCGTCGTCACGGTCCCGCTCAAGGTCGAGGGCCGCCTCACCGGCTCCCTCGGCGTCGCCGCGGAGGCCCCCGACCGGTACTCGAACGAAGAGGCCCTGCGCCTGCAGTTCGCCGCCGACCGCATCGCCCTCGCCGTGGAGTCCGCGCGCCTCGGCGAGCTGGAGCGGCTCCGCCGCGGCTCCCTCTCCTTCCTCGTCGAGGCCTCCGACCTCCTCGCGGGCACCCTGGACCGCGACCAGACCCTGGCCCTCATGGCCCAGATGACGGTCCCGACCCTCGCCACCTGGTGCGCCGTCTACACCATCGCCGACCAGTCCGCCGAGCCCTACCTCTCGTACGTCCTGCACGAGGACGAGGAGCGCATCGACGGCCTGAAGGCACTCCTCTCCAAGATCGACCCCCCGGACCCGGTCCCCACCCCGGGCGCCCGCATCTGGGGCGCCCCCTCGGAGGCCGCCCACCAGGCGGCGCTGCGCACCTCCATGCGCAGCCTGGGCCTCGGCGAACCGATGACCCTGGGCTCGGGCATCGGCACCACCCTGTCCACGGCGTCCGCGGTGGGCGGCGAGACGGTGGTGCTGCCCCTGGTGGCCCGCAACCGCGTCATCGGCATGCTCACGCTCGGTAAGCCCTCCGACGAGCACTTCCGCCAAGAGATCCTCGAATTGGCCGAAGATCTCTCCCGCCGAGCGGCCCTGGCCCTGGACAACGCCCGCCTCTACTCCGAGCGCATGGCCATCAGCCAGTCCCTCCAGCGCAGCCTGCTACCGCCCGGCCTGCCCCAGATCCCGGGCGTCGAGGTCGACGTCATCTACCGCGCGGCCGGCGAGGGCAACGAGGTCGGCGGCGACTTCTACGACCTCTTCCCGATCCGCGACGGCGCGTACGGCTTCGCGATCGGCGACGTCTGCGGCACCGGCCCGGAGGCCGCCGCCGTCACGGGCCTCGCCCGGCACGCCCTGCGCCTGCTCGCCCGCGAGGGCTTCGGCGGCCCCGCGGTCCTGGAGCGCCTGAACGCCGCGATCCTCGACGAGGGCTCCCGCAGCCGCTTCCTGACGCTCCTCTACGGCGAGTTGTGGCCCCAGGAGGACGGCTCGGCGGTCCTGAAGATCGTCTGCGCCGGCCACCCGCTGCCGCTGCGCCTGCGCCAGGACGGCACCGTCGAGCCGTACGCCGAACCGCAGCCCCTGCTCGGCGTGATGGACGACCTCGAACTGTACGAGGAGACGATGACGCTCGACCCGGGCGACGTCCTGCTCTGCGTGACCGACGGCGTCACCGAGCGCCGCGAGGGCACCCGCATGCTCGGCGACGACGGGCTCGCGGAGGTCCTCACGACCTGTACGGGCCTGACGGCCGGCGCGGTGGCGGCGCGCATCATGCGCGCGGTGGAGCGCTTCGCGTCGGACGCCCCGTCGGACGACATGGCCATCCTGGCGATGCGCGTCCCCGGCCTCGAAAAGGACTGAGCGGCTCCGGGGCACCGCCAGGTGCCCCGGGACCACGGCACGGCGAGCGACGTCCGAACACAAAGAAGGCCCCCGCCCAACTGGGCGGAGGCCTTCACGCATTGAGCCCCCAAGCGGAATCGAACCGCTGACCTTCTCCTTACCATGGAGACGCTCTACCGACTGAGCTATAGGGGCCTGCTGCCCTTCGCGGTGTCCCGCGCGGCAACGAAATAGATCATACCTGAATTTCGCGCCCCTCCGAACCGCCCGTTCCTCTGGACCACCCGCCCCCGCGCTGCCACCCTGCGCGTATGCCGACCCGACGCGCGATCCACCCGCGTTCCGCCTTTCCGCTGGCACTCGCCGCCCTGCTCCTGCCACTCACGGCCTGCGGCTCCTACGACGAAGACACCCCGGACGCACGGCCCTCGAAGAAGCCGGCGGCCGCGGAGATCCCGCGCCCGGGCGACCACAAGGTCACGCTGTTATGGAAGGGCGAGAAGCGCGTCTACACCGTCCACGCCCCACCGCGATATACGCGCTCCGAGAAGCTGCCGCTCGTCATAGCCCTGCACCCTTATCCGGCCGACGGAAAGGACATGGCGGAGATCAGCGGCCTCAACACCAAAGCCGACGAGGAGAACTTCCTCGTCGCCTACCCCGACGGACTCAACCGGGGCTTCAACGCGCTGATCTGCTGCGGCACCGAGGACGACGTCGGCTTCATCCGCACGCTGACGGCCGGGCTGACCAAGACCTGGCACGCGGACCCGTCCCGCGTCTACGCCACGGGCATCTCCAACGGCGGCGACATGGCGTACAAACTCGCCGTGGAACTCCCCGACACCTTCGCGGCCCTCGCGCCTGTCAGCGGCGGCTATCTCGGTACTGACGCGGAGAAGGCCTCGTACATGCCCAAGACCCCGGTCTCGGTGATGACCTTCATCGGCGGTCTCGACGAGCACTACGGCGGAATGGACGCGGGCATCAACACCTGGCAGAAACGCCTGTCGTGCGATCCCGGCGAACCCAGGAAACTCAAGAACAACATCCGCAGGACGATCGCCGACTGCCGTGACGGCTCGGACGTCGTCGTCTATCGACTGCCCGAGATGGGCCACTCCTGGCCGGGCGGCACGGGCGGCAGCATGTCCGACCCGCAGGCCGGTGTCGATGCCACCGACCTGATGTGGGACTTCTTCGAGTCCCACTCCAAGAAGGCTTCCTAGAAAGCGGGTTGCAGAAGCCCTCCGAGGGCATTGCAGGCGGAGACGACGCGCTGAAGATCGCGCCGCGACATCGACGCGTCGACGGGCAGAGCCAGCGTCTCATCCGCGGCCCGCTCGGTCTCCGGCAGACTCACGTCCCTGCGGAACTGCGGCATCCGGTGCACCGGAGTCTTCACCGGCACCCAGCAGTTGACTCCCCTGGCCCGCACGGCACGTGCGAACGCGTCCCGGTCCGGCCGCCCGTTCCCGGGCACCCGCACCACGTACTGCTGATAGCTGTGCCCCTCACCGCCGTCCGGCGTCACGACTCCACTGAGCCGCCCACTGAGGTAGGCCGCATGCGCCCGCCGGCGCTCCACACCTTCGTACGGAGCCTCCGACTCGCCCTGCTCCAGAACGAGAAACCCGGCGCGGCTCCCCAGATCCCGCAGGCGCCGTACGTCGGCCTGGCTCCCGAAGCGGTGTACGACGATGACGGCGGCCGTGCGTGGCGTCACCACGGCGGCTACGGCGTCAGGATCGAGGCAGTACGTCGCCGGCTCTATGTCGGCGAAGACCGGCAGCGCTCCCGCCTGGACCACGGCCTCGGCGACCTCGGCGTTCCCGTATGCGGGCACGATGACCTCGTCGCCGGTACCGATACCGGCGGCGTGCAACATTCCAACTGTCCCCATGTCTGCGGATGTTGGCTGCACAACGTGAACGGCAAGTGACGCAAAACAAAAAAGAGCTGGTCCCTGAACCGAAGTTCAGAGACCAGCTCTCTCAATATTAGTTCGGCGGCGTCCTACTCTCCCACAGGGTCCCCCCTGCAGTACCATCGGCGCTGTGAGGCTTAGCTTCCGGGTTCGGAATGTAACCGGGCGTTTCCCTCACGCTATGACCACCGAAACACTATGAAACTGTCAACCGCACCATGCGTGACCTTGCATGGGGTTGTTCGTGGTTTCAGAACCAACACAGTGGACGCGAGCAACTGAGGACAAGCCCTCGGCCTATTAGTACCAGTCACCTCCACCCGTTACCGGGCTTCCAGATCTGGCCTATCAACCCAGTCGTCTACTGGGAGCCTTAACCCCTCAAAGGGGGTGGGAATACTCATCTCGAAGCAGGCTTCCCGCTTAGATGCTTTCAGCGGTTATCCTTTCCGAACGTAGCCAACCAGCCATGCCCTTGGCAGGACAACTGGCACACCAGAGGTTCGTCCGTCCCGGTCCTCTCGTACTAGGGACAGCCCTTCTCAATATTCCTACGCGCACAGAGGATAGGGACCGAACTGTCTCACGACGTTCTAAACCCAGCTCGCGTACCGCTTTAATGGGCGAACAGCCCAACCCTTGGGACCGACTCCAGCCCCAGGATGCGACGAGCCGACATCGAGGTGCCAAACCATCCCGTCGATATGGACTCTTGGGGAAGATCAGCCTGTTATCCCCGGGGTACCTTTTATCCGTTGAGCGACGGCGCTTCCACAAGCCACCGCCGGATCACTAGTCCCGACTTTCGTCCCTGCTCGACCCGTCGGTCTCACAGTCAAGCTCCCTTGTGCACTTACACTCAACACCTGATTACCAACCAGGCTGAGGGAACCTTTGGGCGCCTCCGTTACTCTTTGGGAGGCAACCGCCCCAGTTAAACTACCCATCAGACACTGTCCCTGATCCGGATCACGGACCGAGGTTAGACATCCAGCACGACCAGAGTGGTATTTCAACGGCGACTCCACACACACTGGCGTGCATGCTTCACAGTCTCCCACCTATCCTACACAAGCCGAACCGAACACCAATATCAAACTGTAGTAAAGGTCCCGGGGTCTTTCCGTCCTTCTGCGCGAAACGAGCATCTTTACTCGTAGTGCAATTTCACCGGGCCTATGGTTGAGACAGTCGAGAAGTCGTTACGCCATTCGTGCAGGTCGGAACTTACCCGACAAGGAATTTCGCTACCTTAGGATGGTTATAGTTACCACCGCCGTTTACTGGCGCTTAAGTTCTCAGCTTCGCACACCCGAAAGTGCACTAACCGGTCCCCTTAACGTTCCAGCACCGGGCAGGCGTCAGTCCGTATACATCGCCTTACGGCTTCGCACGGACCTGTGTTTTTAGTAAACAGTCGCTTCTCGCTGGTCTCTGCGGCCACCCCCAGCTCAGAGTGCAAGACTCATCACCGGTGATGGCCCCCCTTCTCCCGAAGTTACGGGGGCATTTTGCCGAGTTCCTTAACCATAGTTCACCCGAACGCCTCGGTATTCTCTACCTGACCACCTGAGTCGGTTTAGGGTACGGGCCGCCATGAAACTCGCTAGAGGCTTTTCTCGACAGCATAGGATCATCCACTTCACCACAATCGGCTCGGCATCAGGTCTCAGCCTTATGTGCGACGGATTTACCTACCGCACGGCCTACACCCTTACCCCGGGACAACCACCGCCCGGGCTGGACTACCTTCCTGCGTCACCCCATCACTCACCTACTACAAGTCTGGTCCGTCGGCTCCACCACTCCCCTCAACTCCGAAGAGATCGGGGCGGCTTCACGGACTTAGCATCGCCTGATTCGATGTTTGACGCTTCACAGCGGGTACCGGAATATCAACCGGTTATCCATCGACTACGCCTGTCGGCCTCGCCTTAGGTCCCGACTTACCCTGGGCAGATCAGCTTGACCCAGGAACCCTTAGTCAATCGGCGCACACGTTTCTCACGTATGTATCGCTACTCATGCCTGCATTCTCACTCGTGAACCGTCCACCACTGCCTTCCGGCGCAGCTTCACCCGGCACACGACGCTCCCCTACCCATCCACACAGGCGTTGGCCCTATTGTGTGAATGACACGACTTCGGCGGTACGCTTGAGCCCCGCTACATTGTCGGCGCGGAATCACTAGACCAGTGAGCTATTACGCACTCTTTCAAGGGTGGCTGCTTCTAAGCCAACCTCCTGGTTGTCTGTGCGACTCCACATCCTTTCCCACTTAGCGTACGCTTAGGGGCCTTAGTCGATGCTCTGGGCTGTTTCCCTCTCGACCATGGAGCTTATCCCCCACAGTCTCACTGCCGCGCTCTCACTTACCGGCATTCGGAGTTTGGCTAAGGTCAGTAACCCGGTAGGGCCCATCGCCTATCCAGTGCTCTACCTCCGGCAAGAAACACACGACGCTGCACCTAAATGCATTTCGGGGAGAACCAGCTATCACGGAGTTTGATTGGCCTTTCACCCCTAACCACAGGTCATCCCCCAGGTTTTCAACCCTGGTGGGTTCGGTCCTCCACGACCTCTTACAGCCGCTTCAACCTGCCCATGGCTAGATCACTCCGCTTCGGGTCTTGAGCGCGCTACTAAATCGCCCTATTCGGACTCGCTTTCGCTACGGCTTCCCCACACGGGTTAACCTCGCAACACACCGCAAACTCGCAGGCTCATTCTTCAAAAGGCACGCAGTCACGAGATGCTGGACAAGTCCAACATCCGACGCTCCCACGGCTTGTAGGCACACGGTTTCAGGTACTATTTCACTCCGCTCCCGCGGTACTTTTCACCATTCCCTCACGGTACTATCCGCTATCGGTCACCAGGGAATATTTAGGCTTAACGGGTGGTCCCGCCAGATTCACACGGGATTTCTCGGGCCCCGTGCTACTTGGGTGTCTCTCAAACGAGCCGCTGATGTTTCGACTACGGGGGTCTTACCCTCTACGCCGGACCTTTCGCATGTCCTTCGCCTACATCAACGGTTTCTGACTCGTCTCACAGCCGGCAGACTGTGAAAGAGAGATCCCACAACCCCGTATACGCAACCCCTGCCGGGTCTCACACGTATACGGTTTGGCCTCATCCGGTTTCGCTCGCCACTACTCCCGGAATCACGGTTGTTTTCTCTTCCTGCGGGTACTGAGATGTTTCACTTCCCCGCGTTCCCTCCACACTGCCTATGTGTTCAGCAGCGGGTGACAGCCCATGACGACTGCCGGGTTTCCCCATTCGGAAACCCCCGGATCAAAGCCTGGTTGACGACTCCCCGGGGACTATCGTGGCCTCCCACGTCCTTCATCGGTTCCTGGTGCCAAGGCATCCACCGTGCGCCCTTAAAAACTTGGCCACAGATGCTCGCGTCCACTGTGCAGTTCTCAAACAACGACCAACCACCCATCACCCCACCAGCAAAACCAGTGAGTGCACTGGGGTCGGCATTGAGGTCGGGAACAAGTCCGTACCCTCAGATACCCAACAGCGTGCCCGACCAGTCTTCGTCCGGAGATCGTGCTTTCCACACTCTTACGAGCAGT
>NZ_CP086119.1:3110000-6010000 GCF_021028635.1 Streptomyces huasconensis | reverse complement strand
GCGCGGGCTCGCCGACGTCGCCGACGGAGAGGCCGTCCACGTACACGTATCCGGCCTGGACCTTGCCGACGATCTTGGCCTTGCCCTCGACGAGGTCGACGACGACGCCGTCCTCGGCGATGACGATGCGGTCGTGCGGGACTCCGGTGAGGGCGCCCAGCTCGGCGTTGGCGCGCAGGTGGCGCCATTCGCCGTGGACCGGCATCAGGTTCTTGGGCTTGCAGATGTTGTAGAAGTACAGCAGCTCGCCGGCCGAGGCGTGGCCGGAGACGTGCACCTTCGCGTTGCCCTTGTGGACGACGTTGGCGCCCCAGCGGGTCAGGCCGTTGATCACGCGGTAGACCGCGTTCTCGTTGCCCGGGATGAGCGACGACGCCAGGATCACCGTGTCGCCCTGGACGATGCGGATCTGGTGGTCGCGGTTGGCCATGCGGGAGAGCGCGGCCATCGGCTCGCCCTGGGAGCCCGTGCAGACCAGGACGACCTCGTTGTCCGGCAGGTCGTCGAGCGTCTTGACGTCGACGACGAGGCCCGGCGGGACGCGGAGGTAGCCGAGGTCGCGGGCGATGCCCATGTTGCGGACCATCGAGCGGCCGACGAAGGCCACTCTGCGGCCGTACTCGTGGGCGGCGTCCAGGACCTGCTGGATGCGGTGCACGTGGCTGGCGAAGCTGGCGACGATGATGCGCTTCTGGGCGCCGGCGAAGACACCTCGGATCACGTTCGAGATGTCGCGCTCGGGCGGGACAAAGCCGGGGACCTCGGCGTTCGTGGAGTCGGAGAGGAGAAGGTCGATGCCTTCCTCGCTCAGCCGTGCGAACGCGTGCAGGTCGGTGAGGCGGCCGTCCATCGGCAGCTGGTCCATCTTGAAGTCGCCGGTGGCGACGACCATGCCCGCGGGGGTGCGGATGGCGACGGCCAGGGCGTCCGGGATGGAGTGGTTGACGGCGATGAACTCGCAGTCGAACGGTCCCAGGTGCTCGCGGTCGCCCTCGACGACCTCGAGCGTGTACGGACGGATGCGGTGCTCCTGGAGCTTCGCCTCGATGAGCGCGAGGGTGAGCTTGGAGCCGATCAGCGGGATGTCCGGCTTCTCGCGCAGGAGGAAGGGGACACCGCCGATGTGGTCCTCGTGGCCGTGCGTGAGGACGATGCCCTCGATGTCGTCGAGGCGGTCCCTGATGGACGAGAAGTCCGGCAGGATCAGGTCGATTCCGGGCTGCTCCTCCTCGGGGAAGAGCACTCCGCAGTCGACGATCAGCAGGCGACCGTTGTACTCGAAGACGGTCATGTTGCGGCCGATCTCGCCGAGGCCGCCGAGCGGGGTGACCCGCAGGCCGCCCTTCGGGAGCTTCGGCGGGGCGCCGAGTTCAGGATGCGGATGACTCAAAAGACTCTCCTCACCACGCGCGCCACGTACCTCCGGGGCACGTGGCGCGTATGACGTTCGTGCAGTAGCAGTTGTTGTTCGGGACGTATTCAGTTGTGAAGTCTGTGGCTACAGCTGTACCCCGCCGGCGGCGAGGTCGATCTTGAGCTGTGCCGTCTCCTCGGGCGTCAGCTCCACCATCGGCAGGCGCAGCGGGCCCGCGGGGCGGCCCTGGAGGGCGAGTGCCGCCTTCGTCGTGATCACGCCCTGCGTGCGGAACATGCCGGTGAAGACGGGGAGCAGCTTCTGGTGGATCTCCGTGGCCTTCTGGACGTCGCCCGTCAGGTGCGCTTCGAGCATCGCGCGCAGCTCGGGGGTGACGACATGGCCGACGACGGAGACGAAGCCGCACGCGCCGACCGACAGGAGCGGGAGGTTCAGCATGTCGTCGCCGGAGTACCAGGCGAGGCCGGAGCGGGCGATGGCCCAGCTGGCGCGGCCGAGGTCGCCCTTGGCGTCCTTGTTGGCGACGATGCGGGGGTGCTCGGCGAGGCGGACGATCGTCTCGGTGTTGATCGGTACGCCGCTGCGGCCCGGGATGTCGTACAGCATGACCGGCAGGTCGGTGCTGTCCGCGATCGCCGTGAAGTGCCGGAGCAGGCCCTCTTGCGGGGGCTTGTTGTAGTACGGCGTGACGGTCAGGAGGCCGTGGGCGCCGGCCTGCTCGGCAGCGCGGGCCAGCTCGATGCTGTGGCGGGTGTCGTTGGTGCCGACGCCCGCGACGACGTGGGCGCGGTCTCCGACGGCGTCCAGTACGGCTCGTACGAGATCGTTTTTCTCCGCGTCACTGACGGTCGGGGACTCACCGGTGGTGCCGTTGATGACGAGGCCGTCATTGCCTGCGTCCACCAGGTGGGCGGCGAGCTGCTGCGCGCCGTCGAGGTCGAGTGCGCCGTCCGCCGTGAAGGGCGTGACCATGGCGGTGAGGACCCTCCCGAAGGGGGTCTGCGGAGTGGAGGTCGGAGCCATGGGTAACACGCTACTCGCTGCTCAGCGCGGGGTCTGCCCTCGGGGGACGTGAGGGGGCCTGTCACGTGAGGACCCGGCACTGCCTGCTCGGGGGTTCAGGCAGTGCCGGGTCCGTTTGATCAGGCTAGATGAACTTCACGAAGTGCCGCAATACGGACACTTCGCTCCGCACATCCGTACATCAGTGCCTTACGGCGCCACGCGTCCGTTCTTGTTGAAGGCCGCATGGGTGAGCGGCATCAGTTCCGCCCAGTGCTGCTCCATCTTCTCGCCGACCATCTCGATCTCGCGCTGCGGGAAGGAGGGGACCTTGGCCAGCTCGTGCTGCGTGCGGAGGCCAAGGAAGTGCATCAGCGAACGGGCGTTGCACGTCGCGTACATCGACGAGTAGAGGCCGACGGGGAGCACCGCGCGGGCGACCTCGCGGGCGACGCCGGCGGCGAGCATCTCCTGATACGCCTCGTACGCCTGGCGGTAGGAGTCCTCCATGACGCGGCCCGTCAGCTCCTGCTGGGCCTGTGTGCCCTCCACGAAGACGTACTTGCCGGGGCGGCCTTCCTGGACCAGCTTGCGGGACTCGTCGGGGACGTAGAAGACGGGCTCCAGCTCCCTGTAGCGACCCGATTCCTCGTTGTACGACCAGCCGACGCGGTGCCGCATGAACTCGCGGAAGACGAAGATGGGGGCGCTGATGAAGAACGTCATCGAGTTGTGCTCGAAGGGGCTGCCGTGGCGGTCCCGCATCAGGTAGTTGATCAGCCCCTTGGAGCGCTCCGGGTCCTTCTGGAGCTCGTCGAGGGACTGCTCGCCCGCCGTGGAGACACGGGCGGCCCACAGGACGTCGGAGTCGGTGGCGGCGTGCTTCACGAGCTCGACGGTGACCTCGCTGCGGAAGCTGGGCTTGAGGTCTTCGGTGGGGGTCTCGCTCACAGGCGGGGGTCCTTCCATGTGCATCACTCGGGCGGCGCCCACTCTATGGCCCGGCACCGACAATCCGCCGTTCGGTGACCCGCCACGACATTCTTCGACTAATTTGCCGAAACGGGGCACCTTTTGGGCGATTCGATCGTCTATCGAGTCAAGAGAGAACGTTCGAGACCCGTGAGGAGAAGCGCGCCCCATGTTCCGTCGGCGAGAGCCCGTCCCGTTCGCCTTCATCGCCGAAGCCGACAAGTTCCGCAGCAATGTCACTCCCCCACCCCGTGAGCGCGCGTCGGCCAGTCAGATCGCGGGCCGTGCGCTCATCGGTCTGACCGTCGTGGCCGGTCTCGTGGGCTCCCTGCTCTTCGGGATGCCTGCCATGTCCCCCGATCAGTCACCCGCCCGGACGCAGCAGTCCGAGGCCGCGGACGGGCGCTGACCTGGCCGGTCCTGAGCACTCGTCCGGCCCCCCAAGGGTGGTGGCGCGGGGCACGGCTCGGTAGCCTCACCGGGCACAGCCCCTGCGTGGATCGAGTGAGGATCAGCCCGTGCCCCTGCCTTTCCTGACCGCGGATCGCGCTTTCGACGACGCGTCACTCGATGCCGCGCTGCCCTTCGAGGACCGCGACCAGTGGCGGCGCCCCTACCGCCCCGGTCCCTGGCGGGTGGGCGTCGCCGCGCTTGTGCTGCTGCTCGCCTCTTATGTCCTCTTCGCCTCTGTGATCATCGCGTTCGCGGAGTCGCTCGCGGGCGCGGCGCTCTGCGCGGGGCTCGCGGTGCTCTGCATCGCGGGCGCCCTGCGGCTGCTGCGCGTGGGCACCTGGGTGAGCGCGCGTGGCGTGCGCAGGGTCCACTTCCTGAGGACGCGGACGGTGCCGTGGGCGCAGGTCGAGGCCGTGCGGACCGCCCAGCAGCCGGTGCGGTGGCTCGGCCTGCCCCGCACGGTGCAGGGGCAGGCCCTCATCCTCGTACGCCGTGATGCGGCGGGTGACGGGCAGCAGTTGTTGCTGACCGATCGGAGCGCCGACTTCCTGGCGCGGCACGAGGCGTTCAACCGGGCCGCGGACTCCATCGAGGTGTGGGCCGACGAGTACCGCGTCACGGCCTGAGGCCGCGGGTCCGGGCCGCTCCGTGCGTGAGGCGTTCTCCGGCCGCTAGACGTTCACCGGCTTGCCCGCGTGCAGCGCGATGGCTCGCTGCATGGCCTTGCGGGCGCGGGGGGTGTCCCGCGCGTCGTGGTAGGCGACGGCGAGGCGGAACCAGCAGCGCCAGTCGTCCGGCGCGTCCTCCGTCTCGGCCTTGCGGCGGGCGAAGACCTCGTCGGCCGAGTCGCGGTCGATACGGCCCGAGGGCGTGCGCCTCAACTCGTCGACGGGCAGGCCGCCTTCGGCCTCCAGTTCGGCGGCGAGGCGGTTGGCCCGCTGGACGAACTGGGTGTTCTTCCACAGGAACCAGACGCCGATGAACGGCAAGATCAGCACCGCCACCCCGAAGGTGACGGTCAGCGCGGTGCCGTGCTGTATCAGGAGCACGCCGCGGCTGCCGACCAGGACGAAGTAGACGACCAGGACGGCAGCCGTGACGGCGTAGGTGATCTTCGCTCGCATGGGGTCCGCTTCCCGGGTCAGCCGAGGTCCAGGAAGTGTTCCAGGCCGAACGTCAGGCCCGGAGTGCTCACCACACGGCGCACGCCGAGCAGGATGCCCGGCATGAAACTGCTGTGGTGCAGCGAGTCGTGGCGCACCGTCAGGGTCTCGCCCTCGCCGCCGAGCAGGACCTCCTGGTGGGCCAGGAGGCCGCGCAGGCGCACGGAGTGGACCCGCACGCCGTCGACGTCCGCGCCGCGGGCGCCGTCCAGTGCCGTCGTCGTGGCGTCGGGCTGCGGGTCGCTGCCCGCTTCCCTGCGCGCCTCGGCGATGAGCTGGGCGGTGCGCGCGGCGGTGCCGCTGGGAGCGTCGGCCTTGTTCGGGTGGTGCAGCTCGACGACCTCGACGGACTCGAAGTAGGGCGCGGCGATCTGCGCGAACTTCATCGTCAGGACCGCGCCGATGGAGAAGTTCGGGGCGATGAGCACGCCCGTCTCCGGGGACGCCGCCAGCGAGGTGCGCAGCCGCGCGAGGCGCTCGTCGGTCCAGCCCGTCGTGCCGACCACGGCGTGGATGCCGTGGCCCACGCAGAAGTCGAGGTTGTCCATCACCGAGTCGGGATGGGTCAGCTCGACCGCGACCTGGGCGCCGGTGTCCACCAGCGTCCGCAGCTCGTCGCCCCGGCCGAGTGCGGCGACCAGTTCCATGTCGTCGGCGGCCTCGACGGCCTTGACGGCCTCGGAGCCGATGCGGCCCTTGGCGCCGATGACCGCCACGCGCAGCTTGCTCATGTCCTTCATTCCTTACGTCGGTCCCTTGCGGGGACTGCGCTACCTACGCGACCGCGTCGTGGAGGCGGGCCGCCTGCTTGTCCTTGAGGGGGCCGATGGCCGCCAAGGACGGGCGGTGGCCGAGCACGTCGCGGGCCACGTCACGGACCTCGTCGGGGGTGACCGCCGAGATCTTGGCGAGCATCTCGTCGACCGACATGTGCTCGCCCCAGCACAGCTCGCTCTTGCCGATGCGGTTCATCAGGGCGCCGGTGTCCTCCAGGCCGAGGACGGTGGAGCCCGCGAGCTGGCCGATGGCGCGCCCGATCTCGTCGTCCGACAGTCCGTGCTCGGCGACGCGGTCCAGTTCATCACGGCAGATCTTCAGCACGTCGTGCACCTGGCTGGGGCGGCAGCCCGCGTACACACCGAAGAGGCCGGTGTCGGCGAAGCCCGAGGTGTACGAGTACACGCTGTAGGCGAGGCCCCGCTTCTCCCGCACCTCCTGGAAGAGGCGGGAGGACATGCCGCCGCCGAGCGCGGTGTTCAGGACGCCCAGCGCCCAGCGGCGCTCGTCGGTGCGGGCGAGGCCCGGCATGCCGAGGATGACGTGGGCCTGCTCGGTCTTGCGGTTGATGACCTCGACGCGGCCCGCGGTGCGCAGCGCGCGCGAGCCCTGGCGCGGGGGCATCGGGGTGGCGTCGGTGCGCGTGAGGGCGCCGGCCTTCTCGAAGGCGGCGCGGACCTGGCGTACGACCTTGTTGTGGTCGACGTTGCCCGCGGCGGCGACGACCAGGCGCGTCGGGTCGTAGTGCTTCTTGTAGAAGCGGCGGATGCGGTCGGCGTCGAGGGCGTTGATCGTCTCCTCGGTGCCGAGGACCGGGCGGCCGAGGGGGGTGTCGCCGAGCATGGTGTGCGCGAACAGGTCGTGCACGCAGTCGCCCGGGTCGTCCTCGGTCATCGCGATCTCTTCGAGGATGACGCCGCGCTCGGCGTCGACGTCCTCCTGGCGGATCAGGGAGCCCGTCAGCATGTCGCAGACGACGTCGATGGCGAGCGGCAGGTCGGTGTCGAGCACGCGTGCGTAGTAGCAGGTGTACTCCTTCGCCGTGAAGGCGTTCATCTCGCCGCCGACCGCGTCGAGCGCGGAGGAGATGTCGAGAGCGCTGCGCTTCTTGGTGCCCTTGAAGAGGAGGTGCTCCAGGTAGTGCGTGGCGCCGTTCAGCGACGGGGTCTCGTCGCGCGAGCCGACGCCGGCCCAGATGCCGAAGGTCGCCGAGCGGACGGAGGGCAGGGTCTCCGTGACGACGCGCAGGCCGCCGGGGAGAGTGGTCCTGCGGACCGTGCCGATACCGTGCTCGCCCTTGATGAGGGTTTGGGTACGGGCGACGGCCCGCGCCTCCGAGGAGGTGCGGGCCGTCGTCGTGGTGCTACGCGACGTCACTTGTCGGTGTCGTCCTTCTGGTCGGCGGCCTGCTCGTCGCCCTCTTCGCCGTCGATGACGGGGATGAGGGAGAGCTTGCCGCGGGAGTCGATCTCGGCGATCTCGACCTGGACCTTCTGGCCCACGCCGACGACGTCCTCGACGTTCTCCACGCGCTTGCCGCCGGCGAGCTTGCGGATCTGCGAGATGTGCAGCAGTCCGTCCTTGCCCGGCATGAGGGAGACGAACGCGCCGAAGGTCGTCGTCTTCACGACGGTGCCCAGGTAGCGCTCGCCGACCTCCGGCATGGTCGGGTTGGCGATGCCGTTGATCGTGGCGCGGGCGGCCTCGGCGGCCGGGCCGTCGGCGGCACCGATGTAGATGGTGCCGTCGTCCTCGATCGTGATGTCGGCGCCGGTGTCCTCCTGGATCTGG
This sequence comes from Streptomyces huasconensis, assembly GCF_021028635.1. Classification (NCBI taxonomy): domain Bacteria; kingdom Bacillati; phylum Actinomycetota; class Actinomycetes; order Kitasatosporales; family Streptomycetaceae; genus Streptomyces; species Streptomyces huasconensis. Next base: position 6,002,467 of record NZ_CP086119.1, on the reverse strand, counting down.
TTGATCATCTTGCCCTTGGGGCCGATGACCTCACCGATCTTGTCCACGGGGATCTTGACGGTGATGATCCGCGGGGCGTTCGGGGACATCTCGTCCGGGACGTCGATGGCCTCGTTCATCACGTCGAGGATGTGCAGACGTGCGTCACGGGCCTGCTTCAGCGCGGCGGCCAGGACCGAGGCGGGGATGCCGTCGAGCTTGGTGTCGAGCTGGAGCGCGGTCACGAACTGCTTCGTGCCGGCGACCTTGAAGTCCATGTCGCCGAAGGCGTCCTCCGCACCGAGGATGTCGGTGAGGGTGACGTAGTGCGTCTCGCCGTCGATCTCCTGGGAGATCAGACCCATGGCGATACCGGCGACGGCGGCCTTCAGCGGCACACCGGCGTTCAGCAGCGACATGGTGGAGGCGCAGACGGAGCCCATGGACGTCGAGCCGTTGGAGCCGAGGGCCTCGGAGACCTGACGGATCGCGTAGGGGAACTCCTCGCGCGTCGGCAGCACCGGCACGATCGCGCGCTCGGCGAGGGCGCCGTGGCCGATCTCGCGGCGCTTGGGGGAGCCGACGCGGCCGGTCTCGCCGGTGGAGTACGGCGGGAAGTTGTAGTTGTGCATGTAGCGCTTGCGCGTCACCGGGGAGAGCGTGTCGAGCTGCTGCTCCATGCGGAGCATGTTCAGCGTGGTGACACCCAGGATCTGGGTCTCGCCGCGCTCGAACAGCGCCGAACCGTGCACGCGCGGGATGGCCTCGACCTCGGCGGCGAGGGTGCGGATGTCGGTGACACCGCGGCCGTCGATCCGCTTCTTCTCCTTGATGACGCGCTCACGGACCAGGGACTTGGTCAGCGAGCGGTACGCGGCGGAGATCTCCTTCTCGCGGCCCTCGAACTGCGGGAGCAGCTTCTCGCCGGCCAGCGCCTTGACGCGCTCCAGCTCGGCCTCGCGCTCCTGCTTGCCGGCGATGGTGAGCGCCTGGGCCAGCTCGGTCTTGACCGCGGCGGTCAGGGCCTCCAGGACGTCGTCCTCGTAGTCGAGGAAGATCGGGAACTCGCCGACCGGCTTGGCGGCCTTGGCGGCGAGGTCCGACTGGGCCTTGCACAGGAGCTTGATGAAGGGCTTCGAGGCCTCGAGACCGGCGGCCACGACCTCCTCGGTCGGCGCCTCGGCGCCGCCCTTGACGAGCTCGATGGTCTTCTCGGTGGCCTCGGCCTCGACCATCATGATCGCGACGTCGCCGTCCTCCAGGACGCGACCGGCGACGACCATGTCGAAGACGGCGTCCTCGAGCTCGGTGTGGGTCGGGAAGGCGACCCACTGGCCCTTGATGAGCGCCACGCGCGTGGCACCGATCGGACCCGAGAAGGGCAGGCCGGCCAGCTGCGTGGAGCAGGAGGCGGCATTGATCGCGACCACGTCGTACAGGTGGTCGGGGTTGAGCGCCATGATCGTCTCGACGACCTGGATCTCGTTGCGCAGGCCCTTCTTGAAGGAGGGACGCAGCGGCCGGTCGATCAGGCGGCACGTGAGGATCGCGTCCTCGGACGGGCGGCCCTCGCGGCGGAAGAAGGAGCCGGGGATCTTGCCGGCCGAGTACATGCGCTCCTCGACGTCCACCGTGAGGGGGAAGAAGTCGAGCTGGTCCTTGGGCTTCTTGGACGCGGTGGTGGCCGAGAGGACCATCGTGTCGTCGTCCAGGTAGGCCACGGCGGAGCCGGCGGCCTGACGGGCGAGGCGGCCCGTCTCGAAGCGGATGGTGCGGGTGCCGAACGTGCCGTTGTCGATGACGGCCTCGGCGTAGTGGGTCTCGTTCTCCACTGTTCTCCTACGTGTCTACGTTTCGTCTTCTCGCCCCTGGGCCCGTGTGGCCCGGAGGCGGCGTCCCGTGTGTCCTGCGTGGACGTGTGCCCTGCGTGGACCGGGACTGTGTGGAGAAGCGCGCCGTTTGTGCGGGCCGGTCTTCGATCGAAGCACCCGGGACATCTCCCGGGGGCCACTACCGAGGACCGGCGGCGGCGAGGTGCGCCTCTCCCTCATGGGGTTGTGCTCGTACCCACTGGGGGGTACGGATTCTGCTCGTACCCACGTATGGGTACCCACGCACCTGTGAGGGTGCGCATCGTGTCACCAGACTACAAAGCGTCGGTGACACCGCGCACGTACAGCAAAGGGAGCGGCCCCCTTCGAGTGCTTCGAGTGGGAACCGCTCCCTTCACGGCGACTTACTTGGCGCCCGCCGCACCGCGACGGATGCCGAGGCGGTCAACCAGGGCACGGAAGCGCTGGATGTCCTTCTTGGCCAGGTACTGGAGAAGGCGGCGACGCTGGCCGACCAGGATCAGCAGACCACGACGGGAGTGGTGGTCGTGCTTGTGCGTCTTGAGGTGCTCGGTCAGGTCCGAGATACGGCGGGAGAGCAGCGCGACCTGAACCTCGGGGGAGCCGGTGTCGCCCTCCTTCTGGCCGAACTCGGTCATGATCTGCTTCTTCGTAGCGGCGTCGAGCGACACGCGTACTCCTCGTGATGTCTTCGTGTGCCTCCGAGTGCCCCTGGTCTACATCTCAGGGGAGCTTCCGGGACTCGGGAGGCGGGGATGGGCCGTCGGGCGCGGGGTCCGGCCATCGAGGGCCGGGAGCGCAGAAAGACGGTCGTCACACAGGGTACCAGTCGGCTTGCCCGGCCCCGACCGCGCACCCCGGGTGGGGGAACCCGCCGTCAGCCGCTGCTCTCGAATCCTCTCATCAGCGGCAGGCGGGGACCGTCGTCCTCCGCTCGTGCGACCCCGGTCGCGGAGAGGAAGATCCGGCCGCGCTCGTACACCACGTCGGGAGGTTCGAGGGCGGTCACCTCCGGCACGGAGGCCTGCCCGAAGAGCAGCAGGATGGTTTCCTCGCCCGACTCGGGATCGAGGCTGACGGCCGCGGAGGGTGAGCTCGCGGCTTCCCGGTAGGCGATGACTTTCCCGCCGCTCATGCGCAGCGGGAACATCGGGTGGCCGGGGCCCTTGACGACATCGGCGATCCCCTTGGCCACGATCTTGTCGGTCGCCCACAAACCGGGCGTCGGAGCCGTCCCGCCTTCCCTGAGCTCGACCGCGTGCTTGGCGGCGGTGTCGCCCTCGGGGGTCTTGGGGGGCGTCTCGACCGTCTCCCTGATGGCGTCGGGCGCCCGCGGGGCCGATTCCGGACTGTTGGCCGATGCCGTCCCGTCGGAACCCGGTCCCCAGAGGAGCCAGCCCGCCGAACAGAGTGCCGCGACCAGCGCGAGCAGTACGCCGACGAGCAGCGAGGTCCACTTCTTCCTGCCCTCGGATGCCGTGAGCCGGGACTGGGTGAAAGGGGACGGGGGCGGACCGAAAATCGCGCGGGTAGGGCCCTTCTGCGGGTCTGGGCGGTGGGGTGATCACTCGGCTCGTCAACTGGGCAGCAGGGCCGCTGGTCGGCTGGGCAGCCAGCCTTCGTCAGCTCGTCATCGCTCTGGCCCTGGCGTACACGTCGAAGACCGCGAGGGCCAGTGGCACCAACGTCAGCAGCACGAAGGCCTCGGCGATCTCCAGGAAGCGGCCCCAGAAGGGCGTCACACCGGTGCGCGAAGTGATGAGCCCGAGAGCCGTCACCAGCACCACCGCCGCCGCGATGGCCGCGACGAGCCATACGGTGCGCAGGTCGAGCGCGGCCGTGTCGCCCGCCCGCGCGGCGCGCATGAGGCCCTCCGGCGGGTTGAGACAGAGGCCGGCGCCGAGCAGGACCAGGGAGGCCAGACCGGCGCCCAAGGCGGAGCCGACCTGCGCGGTGTAGCGGAAGAGGTGGGCGCGCATCAGCATGGCGATGCCGGTGGCGAGGGCGAGGAGCTGCGCCCATACGTCATCGGAGAAGCCGAGGACGGCTGCCGAACCGATGGTCAGCAAGGCGCAGCCGCCGACGAGACCGACGAGCAGCTCGTGACCGCGGCGCGCCTGGGCGGCGATGCGCTCGGCGTCGACGGGTTCCTGCTGGGCGGGCTCCGCGTCGTACCCGCTGCGGCTGCCGTGCGGCGGCTCGAACCCGATGGGAAGGCGGGCGAACCGCATGGACAGTCCCGGCAGGAAGGCGAGGGCCCCGACGGCGAGCGGGGCACACAGGGCGGCAGTCTCGACGGGGGACAGCCGCCACAGCGCCGCGAGGAACGTCGCGAGCAGGCTCACGGCCGAGGCGAAGAGGCAGGCGACGAACGGGGCGTCCCCGCGCGGCGACACCAGGGTGAGGATGGTCGAAGCGACGAGCACGGCCGCGAAGGCGAGCAGCGCCTGGAGCCGGCCGATGCCGTGCCCCGCGGTCAGCGCCAGCAGCCCCGACCCCGCCACGGCGAGGTTCGGCAACGCACCGAGACCGAGGGCCACCGATGCGGCGCGGTCGTCGTAGATCCGTGCCCGCACGGCGGAAAGGGTGAGCAGCAGGACACCCGCGACGGCGGCCAGGATTCCCGGGAGCCCGTGCATGTCGTGGCCAGGGGCGGTCGTCCACGTCACAAAGGCCAGGAGGACCGAGAGCACCGTGGTGCCGGTGAGGCCGGCGCGGCGCGTCAGGTCGCCGTTCCACAGCATGCGGTCGCGCGTCACCGCGGACGCGACCGCTTCGGACACATCGTCGAACACGGGCGGTGGAAGCGACTCCGAGAAGGGGCGCAGGGTGAGCAGTTCGCCCTCGAGGATGCGCTGCGTCGCGAAGGAGCGGCCACTGTCCAGGACGAGGCCGTCCCGGCGTACGAGGTGGTAGCCGACCGGTGCGCCCTCCACCGGGCCCTGCCGGGACAGGCGCAGGATCTCCGGGTAGAGGTCGGCGACAGGGACGTCGTCGGGCAGCGACACGTCGATCCGGCTGTCCGGCGCGACGATGGTGACCCGGCAGAACCCGAACCCCGCGTTGGTCCCCGACGCTTCGCCACGGCTGGGCTGTGCTGCTCCGCCGGCCGTCGCGGAGGCCGTCATGCTCACCTGCTGCTCCCCCTCAATCGCTGACGCCGGTCCGTGTGTGCCGCAACACTGTGCCGTGTGACGGACCGTGTCAGGTGGCGTATGAGCACACCCGGCCGGATCTTGATCCCGCGTGCGGGCCCTGCGGCGTGACGTCGCGGGCGTATGCGATCCGTTGTCCACGCCACCCTGCGGCTTGGTTCACTTGCGTTCACACGCGCACCGGCACCCTATCGCCCGATCGTCTGCGTGCATGTCAGTAGGATCAGCCGACGGTCACCGTCCGCCCGACACGGGGCGGCGGACGGAACGCCGCGGCCGGCAAGGGATTTGGTGCCCAGTGAGCCACATCGTCGTCAAGCGCCCACCTCGGGCTCTGCCCTCGGCAGTGCCCAGCGAAGAGGTGGTGTTGCAGCCTCCGCCCGAGCTACCGCGGGACCAGCAGGAGGGCGCGATGATGCAGTTGCTGCCCATGCTCGGCATGGGTGGCTCCGTGGTCTTCTTCTTCATGCCCAACGCACATCCGTTCATGAAGATCATGGGCATGGTCATGGTCGCCTCGACGGTGGCCATGTCGGTGGCCATGCTCATCCGCTACCGGCGCGGCAGCCAGGGGCAGTTGGCCGACCTCCGACGCGACTACCTGCGGTACCTGCAGCAGACCCGCCGCGCGGCGCGGGAGACCGCGAAGGCTCAGCGCGACGCCCAGTACTACCTCCACCCCTCACCCGAGCAGCTGTGGGCGCTGGTCGCCGAGTGCAGCCGGGTCTGGGAACGCCGCGCGGGCGACGAGGACTTCGGGCAGGTGCGCGTCGGTCTCGGCCCGCAGGAGCTCGCCACTCCCCTCGTTCCGCCGCAGACCGCTCCGGTGGACGAGCTGGAGCCGCTCACCGCAGGCGCGATGCAGCGCTTCCTCGTCGCGCACAGCACGCTCGAAGATCTCCCGATGGCCGTCTCGCTGCGCGCCTTCTACCACGTGACGATCAGCGGGGACCCCGAGACGGCACGCGGCACGGCCCGTGCGCTCGGCGCGTCCCTCGCCTCGCTGCACTCCCCTCAGGACCTGGTGATCGCCGTCGGTGCGGGCCGGTCCGCGGGGCCCGCCTGGGAGTGGATCAAGTGGCTGCCGCACAGCCAGATGCCGGGCGCCGCGGACGGGGCCGGCAGCCGCCGTCTCATCACCGGTGACCCGACGGAGCTGGAGAGCATGCTCGCCGCCCGGCTCCAGGGGCGTCCGCGCTTCCATCCGGAGGGCGACCCGCTGCCGGAGGAGCCGCACATCGTCGTCATGCTCGACGGTCTGTCGCTGCCTCCGCTGTCGGCCCTGGCCTCGCCCGAGGGGTTGCAGGGTGTGACGGTCGTGGAGCTGGTCCCGGGAGAGCTGGCCGAGGGGCGCGGGGGTCTGTCGCTCGCGGTACGTCCGGGGTCGATGCGGATCGAGTCGGGCCACGGCCTGGTCTACGAGGGGACACCCGACGTCCTGTCCTACGAAGGGGCCGAGGCGCTGGCCCGCCAACTCGCGCCCCTGCGCGTGCCCTCCGGTGGCGACGAGGCCGAACCCCTGCTCGCCAACCTGGAGTTCACGGATCTGCTGAATCTGGGCGACGCCGATTCGGTGGACACCAGCAGGACGTGGCGTCCGCGCACCGAGGCGGAGCGGCTGCGTGTCCCCATCGGGGTCGGTGAGGACGGCCGTCCCGTGATGCTCGACCTCAAGGAGGCCGCGCAGGAGGGCATGGGCCCGCACGGCCTGTGCGTCGGCGCCACCGGCTCCGGAAAGTCGGAGCTGCTGCGCACTCTGGTCCTCGGCCTCGCGGTGACGCACTCCTCCGAGACCCTGAACTTCGTACTCGCCGACTTCAAGGGCGGTGCCACCTTCGCCGGCATGGCGCAGATGCCGCACGTCGCGGCGGTCATCACCAACCTGGCGGACGACCTGACACTGGTCGACCGCATGGGCGACTCCATCCGGGGCGAGCTGAACCGACGGCAGGAACTGCTGCGGGACGCGGGCAACTACGCGAACATCCACGACTACGAGAAGGCGCGGGTGGCGGGCGCCCCGCTCCAGTCCATCCCCTCGCTGGTCCTGGTGATCGACGAGTTCAGCGAACTCCTCACCGCCAAGCCCGACTTCATCGACATGTTCGTGCAGATCGGCCGGATCGGCCGGTCACTCGGTGTGCATCTGCTGCTCGCCTCGCAACGCTTGGAGGAGGGGCGGCTCCGAGGGCTGGAGACGTATCTCTCCTACCGCGTCGGGCTGCGCACCTTCTCCGCCGCCGAGTCGCGCGCCGCGCTCGGCGTGCCGGACGCCTATCACCTGCCGAACGTCCCCGGCTCCGGCTACCTCAAGTTCGGCACGGACGAGATGGTGCGGTTCAAGGCGGCGTACGTCTCAGGTGTCTACCGCTCCGGATCGGCGCAGGCCGCGGCCCCCGGCGGACCACGCCCGGTGGACCGCCGTCCGGTGCTGTTCACGGCGGCCGAGGTGCCGGTGCGGTACGGGACCGCGCCGATGCCGGCGCCGCGTCCCGCGACCGGCCCCGACGCCCCCGACACGGACGACGCGCTCGCCGACACCGTGCTCGACGTCATCGTACGGCGGCTGGAGGCACAGGGCCCCGCCGCCCACCAGGTGTGGCTGCCGCCGTTGGAGAGCCCGCCACCGCTGGATGCGCTGCTGACAGGTCTCACCGCCGTCGAGGGACGCGGACTCACCCAGCCCGGTTACGCGGGCGCGGGACGCCTCGTCGTACCGCTGGGCCTGGTCGACAAGCCGTACGAGCAGCGTCGCGAACCCCTGTGGTGCGACTTCTCCGGCGCGGCGGGTCACATGCAGGTCGTCGGCGGCCCCCAGTCCGGCAAGTCGATCCTGCTGCGCTCGCTGATGGCGGCTTTCGCCCTCACCCACACACCGTACGAAGTGCAGCTCTACGGACTCGACTTCGGCGGCGGAGGCATGGCGTCCGTCGCCGGCCTCCCGCACGTCGGCGGGGTCGCCTCGCGGCTCGACCCCGAGCGGGTGCGGCGCACGCTCGCCGAGGTGTACGGCGTGCTGACCCGCCGCGAGGAGTACTTCCGTACGGCGGGCATCGCGTCGATCGCCGACTTCCGGGCACGTCGGGCGCGCGGCGAGATCTCGGTGACGGACCAGCCGTGGGGTGACGTCTTTTTGATCATCGATGGATGGGGCACCTTCCGTGCCGAGTACGAAGGTCTGGAACCCGCCGTGCTCGACATCGCGGCCCGCGGCCTCGGCTACGGCGTCCACCTGATCCTCACCGCGTCACGCTCCATGGAGGTCCGCGCGAACCTCAAGGACCACCTCATGAACCGGCTCGAACTGCGGCTCGGCGACACCATGGACTCCGAGTTCGACCGCAAGGTCGCGGCCAACGTCCCCGCCGGTGTCCCCGGCAGGGGCCAGACCCCGCAGAAGCAGCACTTCATGGCAGCCGTGCCCCGCATCGACGGGCTCTCCTCCGACACGGACCTGGCCGACGCGACGGCCGCAATGGCCGCCGAGGTCTCCCGCCACTGGACGGAGCCCGGCGCCCCGGCGGTCCGCCTGCTGCCGCGCGAGCTTCCGGCCGAACAGCTGCCCCCGGGCAACGTCTTCCCCGACCGGGGCGTCTCCTTCGCCCTCGACGAGAACAACCTCGAACCGGTCTTCGTGGACTTCGAGCAGGACCCGTTCTTCCTCGTCTTCGGCGAGAGCGAGTCGGGCAAGTCCAACCTGCTCAGGCTGCTCATCAAGCGGCTGACGGAGCGCTACAGCGGTGACGTCTGCAAGCTCTTCGTGGTCGACAACCGCCGCACCCTCCTCGACGCCGCCCCGGCCTCCCACCTGGCCGAATACATCCCCATGTCCAACGCCATGGACCACCACATGGCCGCGCTGGCCGACCTGATCCAGCGGCGTACCCCGACGGCGGAGGTCACCGCGCGGCAGCTCCGCGAGCGCAGTTGGTGGCGGGGCCCGACGGTGTACGTGATCGTCGACGACTACGACCTGGTGTCCACGTCCAGCGGCAACCCGCTGGGGGCCCTCACCGAGCTTCTGCCCTTCGCCCGGGACGTGGGCGTCCGCTTCATCGTCGCCCGCTCGACGGCGGGCGCGGGGCGTGCGGCGTACGAGCCGTTCATGCAGCGGATGAAGGAGCTGGGCGCGCAGGGGGTGGTCCTGGCCGGCGACCCGGACGAGGGCGACATCCTGGGCGGCGTACGGCCGCGTCCGATGCCGGCCGGGCGAGGGATCTTCGTGTCACGTCGGCGGGGCAAGCCGATGGTGCAGACGGGGTTGGTGGCCGGGGAGTACTGACCACCGCCGCCAGGGCCGAACCGGCGGCCGTCGTGGGCCTTGCCAACCTCTGAACAGCGACGGAGTGCCCCAAGTAGGGTGAGTCTCCAGCACTTTCGTATGTTGTGAAGGGACCCTTCCGCCATGACCGACGCACCCGAAACCGAGGCGCAGACCAAGGCCCGCAAGGAACGCGAGAAGGAGGAGCTCTACGCCCTCGACATCTCCGGCGTCGAGTGGCGCAGCGCTCCCGGCACCGAACAGCACGAGGAGCGGGTCGAGATCGCGGATCTGCCCGGGGGTGCGGTGGCGATGCGGTCGTCGCTGGAGCCGGAGACGGTACTGCGGTACACCGAGGCGGAGTGGCGGGCGTTCGTGCTGGGGGCGCGGGACGGGGAGTTCGATCTGGAGCCGTCCCCGCGGAACGGCGGGCTCCCCGCGGAGTGAGGAACGGCGCCCCCGGGCGACGTGAAGGGGTGGACGCCTCCCGCGCGCGTCCACCCCTGCAACACGTCCTACGACTGCCTTCTCGTCCCGCAGTCGCGCGGGCTCACTGGAAGTAGCTGGCACCCTTGAGGTCGCCGCCGCGGTAATCGCCGCCGGCCTGGCCGACCTTCCGGCCGATCTCCACAAGGGCCCGGTGAATCGCCTCGACGTGCTTGTCCCACTCCTTCTGCTTGACGGTGTACGCCGTGTGGGCCTCGCCCTCCCAGCCCTCGGCCACCTTGGCCACGGCGCGCTTGATGTCGGCGAGGTCGGCTTCGAGCTGCTTGGCCTGGATGCCGAGTTCGGTGGTGATGGCGTCAAGGCCGCCGTACTTGACGGCGAGCTCGTCGAGGTGAACGTTTGCCATGCCTGCCCCGTTTCTCAGTGGTTGATTCTTGCTCAGTGCTCCGGCGCTCAGTAGCTGCTGATGGCCGAGTGCTTGCCGCCGTACTGGACGTCGATGCTGTTCATCGTCGACTGGACCTGATCCTCGAGGCCGTCCACGAGCTTTTCGTTGCCGCTGATGCCTTCGAGGAAGTCCACCAGGATGTTGCCGATCGCCCGCATGTGCTCGTTGATCTCGGTCTGCTTCTTGTCGAAGGCATGCGCTCCGATGCCCCGCCAGTTGCCCTCCATCGTGTCGAGCGTGCCCTGGAGACGCTTGAGCTGCTTCTGGACCGAGTCGTACTTGCCCACGATCTCTTTCTTCAGAAGTGCCACTTGCTGGTTGTTCAACTTCTGGCCCTCAGCCACGGTGGGCTCCCTTCATGGTCCTTCGTCGGGATGTATCAGCAGGTGCCGAGTTCAGGCTCCGCGCCGTGCGCGCACCGCGGCGTAACCGCCCCCGCAGAACACGGCGACAGCGGCGAGGCCACCGCCGATGAGCCACATCCGGGAGGAGCCGTCGCCGTCCGAGGACTTCGCCGCGGTGGCTTGTTGCTCGCCTGAGGTGGCCTTCTGCGCGGGCGGTGCGGGCGCGGAGGCGGAGGCGGAAGGAGCGGTGCCGTCCTCGTCGCTTCCAGCGACCGCGGTCTTCTTGTTCGTCAGGGGATCGATGTCCGCGGGGCCGGGCTTTCCCTCACCCTTCACGACATTGCGGGCCGGGCGGATCAGCCCGTACCCGAGATAGTCACTGGGCTCGTCCTTGGGCCAGTCACGCCCCGCGGTGTCGATGAGGACGCGGAGAACCTGGTTGGCGGTCCACTTCGGGTGCTTGGACCAGACGAGGGCGGCGGAGGCGGAGGCGATAGCGGTGGCGGAACTGGTGCCGCCACCGCCCTCTTGGCAGTAGGAGCGGAAGGTTGCGTCGCACCAGTGGGGGATGCCGAGGCCGGGGGCGGCCAAGTCCACGAAGGCGCCGAATTCCGAGTACTTGGCCACCTTTCCCGTCTTGCCAGCGGCGGACACTCCAGTGACGTCCGCGTACGCAGCCGGATAGCCGATGTAGTTCTTCTTCTCCGCATCGTTTCCGACACCGGCGAACAGCAGCTTCCCCTTGGACCGGGCATATTGCACGGCCTTCTTCTCGGTGGGGCTCATGTACTCACTGGTGAACGACATGCTGATGATCTGCGCATCACTGTCGGCAGCGGCACGAATGGCAGCAGGCACTCTGTCCGGCTTGTCGTCAAAGCGCTTGCCCAGACCGATGCGAAAGGAGATGACCTCGGCTCCGGGAGCCAGACCCTTCAGCCCTCCTCGCCCCGTTCCCACGATGAGTTCCGCCATTGTGGTCCCGTGACCGTCGTAATCATCCAAGGGTCCGCCGCTCACGCCCGAGAAGTCCTTGCCGGACTCCACCCGTCCCTTGAGAGAGGGCGTCCGCGAGACGCCGGTGTCGATCACTGCAATCTTGACGCCCACACCCGTGCTGGACTTCCAGACTTCATCGGCCTTCATCGCCGACAAGTACCACTGCTTGGACTGAACGTCGTCGGCCGCGACGCCGGGCGCCGCCCCCACCGCGAGGAGTGTCAGCAACCCGGCCACCGTGGCCACGCGGCTGAAGCGTCTCTGCCCAGGCCCTGCCAACGGCACCCATCCGCTGCCGACCTGACCGAATCCTGCCTTCATGCCCTGCACTTCCTCGCTCGCGACTAACCGATCACTGGGGATGCAGGGCGCTACTGTCCGTCCCGTAGACGCGTCTCTTCAGCGCTGACCACGCAGTCGGGCTCCTGCATCATCCCGTTCCCTTCAGGGGTGGACCGTTGCTGATCATCCGCAGTTCCTCGCACCAGGCCCGCGCCGCCGACCGTGAATCCCTCTCCAGTCCCTTTCGCGGTAGCCATGCGTCCAGTCGGTGTTCCGACAACGCCACCCGAGGACCCTGGGAGACGGCGAGGGGCCTGCCCCCGGTCGGCAGCGCCTTGAGCAGCCCCTCCTCTGACTCCGCGCTGGCCGCCACTGCCACGCTCCGTTCCGGAGATTCCCGGCCCTGCGGCACCGATGACGGGCCCTCGCAGCGCTCTTGGCCCGCCCGCGCCGGAGACGGGGCTCGAAGCAGGCCGACCCCCGATCACACCTTGGGCTCTGCCTGCAGCAGCACTGTTCCGGCCTCCAGGAGGCTGGCCCGGTGCCCCGACGGGTCGCGGAGTGCCGCCGGTGACGCTGCGCCCCATTGCTGGTTGTCCTGATGCCGTCGGACCACTGATGGTCCGCCCTTGTGCGTATGGACCGGTGGAACCCCCACGCCCGAAGGGCGGTGCCGCCGGGTGCCCAGCTCCGTCATGCACTCCCCTTGAGCTGCCCGCTCGGCCCTGAGCCGACGTCGTCGCTTTCCCGTTGCCTGCGGGAGCAGGTGTGCGTGGGGTGGGCCCACCGACCTTCGGATGGATACGTCCGCTGCCGACCGGGGAACCCGGACCGCCGTCATGCGGCACGGGACCGGGGACTGGAGCATGAGGACCAGGCCCGGGGGCTACGGACTGTGGGGGCAACGTGTGGACACTGTTGATCTCCATGCCCACAGGACGATCCGGAACGGCGATGGGGCCGTGCACTTCACCCCTCGGCACTGGGGAGCCACTGCCTCCCGGTGCACCGTCACCCGCCCCCTTGAGATCAGCCGGGTCGGGAGGGGAGGCTGCTTGCGCAACTGTGGCTGCCGAACCAGAGGGCTGTACGCCCTGGCCCCCTCCGGGAGTGACGGGCGTTCTCCTCCGATCCGGCTGCGGCATGCCCACGTTGGGCATCGCCGAAAACGCAGGTGCCTGCTGCCGCGCCATCCCATCCTGCGAGACCCGGTAGAAGGACGCCAGCCGATTCATCTGGTTGATCGCCTCTTGGCGGTGCCTCTCCGCCTTGACAGCGGCGACGTACTCCTCGGTCCCCTCAACCCTCTTCGGGGAGGGGATGTCCTCCACGGTCTTCGCGTCGGCCCGATTGTCGCGCGGCGGCATCGAGCTACGTACCGATGCCAACCCAGCCCCCGCGGAGCCCATGTGCGTTCCCGCGGTGTCAGCGAAGTCGGAGAGTTTGTGCGTGTCCTTGACCAGGTTCTTGCCCCACTTGCGAAAGGCCCGGCCCGCCTCGCCCTCCCAGTCGACCCTGTCGATGTGCTGACCGAGTTCCTCGGCTGCCGCGGCGATCGCGTCCCGCGCCTTCAACAGCGCCTCGCCGGCACTCTCCAGGTCACTTGGTTTCGCCTGCTCGACCAGGTCGATCATGTCGTTCAGCCGGTGTCCTTCGAAACCCACTAGGACCACCCCGCCCCGGACCTGTCACTGCCGTGGCCACCCTGATCGTCCGGCCTGCCACCACGCTCGCGCCCGGCCGCCTCCTGCTCGTGGTCGACCCTGGTCTGAATCGCCCAGAAGCGCTGCCGCAGATCATCCTCGAGGTTGTCGAAGCCGATGTCCGCGCCATGAACGGCGATCCCCATCGCCTCGATCTGGTCACCGAGCATCTTTGAGAGCGAGGTCAGCCTTTCGTGTACCTGGTCGTACTGCGAGTACAGCCCGTCGGCCTCAGGGAAGGCGCTGCCCGTGCCGCTGAACGAGGTGCGGGAGACCTTCTGCGTCCCGACCTTCGACGCGCTTCCGGCCGAGCCCTCGAACTCCGTGAGCAGCGTGTTGATGCGTCGGCGAAACGTCTTCAACGCTTCGAGCCCACGCTTGACATCGGCACCTGATGTCGGCGCAGTGCCCCCGTGCCCGTCCGTAGGAAGCACTAGGCCTTCCCTCCCCGTCCCCCACCCGGCCGACGCTCGCGTGATCGGGTCGGCTGGTGGTCGCTGATCGCGCATGCGTCACTCTAGTTACACCCCGCAGCCGCACCAACTTCGTTACAGCGGAGCAGGGTTAGGAACCGGCCACCATCGTCCCCCGCCGGCAGTCCCAAGATGCATGGTGTCATCTGCGCTCAGCCGACGCACCGCAGCCGATGCTCAATCCGTCTGAGTACACGTACTCAATCCCTCGCGGTCCATTGCCGCTACTCTCACGCACGTTCACGACGTCATGCTGAGCTGGGCATTCGGAGCGCGGCTGACGTCCACATGAGCGCATGAAGGAGGGAGGCCACGCATGGCGTGGGACGAGTGGGAGCGACTCAAAGCCGATGCGGCTGGGCGCCACTCCACACAGATGGAGCTCAACCAGGCATCGACAGCCGCTGCCGAGCCGGGCGGCGGGGGAGACAGCGGCGCCGGGACTCTTCGGCACACAGGAAAGCCCTGGATTCGCGCCGCACAGACTGCACATGACCTGAGGACCAGTACTGCCCAGGCCAAAAGGGATCTGTCCACCGGGCACGTGGGGGTCACCAGTGGCGCGGAGGGGCTGTCGAGTCTCGGCGCCTTGAAGGCCGTCCTCACTTCATGGGAGAAACGTCTGGCCACCGTGCGGGACGAATGTGATGCGCTGGAGCCCAAGCTGCGTGGCGTCGCAAGAGAACTGGGCGAGGTGGACGTCCGAGTCGGTCGCAAGGCCGACGCGGTGGACTTGCCTGAACCCAGACGAGAGAGGTGATCACCGTGCTGACTTGGCAGCAGTTACGAGACCTTAAGCTTTCGGAACTCAATGATGCGGGTGACAGCTGGGGGGCTGTGTCCCGTCAGGCGGACTCGGCGCGCACGTCCGTGGAAGGCGGAATGGCGGGCGCACTGTCGAAAACGCAGGAGAGCGAATCAGCGCGGTCCGCCGTCCGCCGCTTGAAGCGACTTGAACGAAATTACCACTACATCCAGACGGAGTCGGGCCTGATTCGCTCGGCACTGCACGGCTTGGCGGAGGAGTTGAGTGCGCCTCGGCGACAGCTGAGGGACGCCTTGGACGATGCCGCGGCGCTGTCCTACGCAGTGAACACCGACGGCAGTATCGATTATCCGGCCGGCGGCGAAAATATGACTACCGGGAAGAAGAACCCGGGTGGGACGGCCGTGGGTCACAACGGAATGCTCACATCGGGCAACGCAGGCTTGGGCCCGTCGGACAGTTATCTCCGGTACCAACCTCCTAGCATTCCCCATATTTTCATCGCCAACCCTCACCAGGCGAAGGCCCAGGACATAGCCGATCGCATCGCACGTGCCCTGCGGGAAGCCCAAGAGATCGACGCACGGTACAGCTCAGCACTGCACAAGCTCAAGGCCGCCCCTGGCTTGACTGTCGATACCAAGACGTGGGCTGATGCCGCCGCCGACGCCGAGGCGGTAAGAACTGCGGCAGAATATTTGTCCGATGACATCCCTTATGAAAAGTCTGCCACCGAACGCATGAAGTGGTGGGAAGGACTGAGCCAGGAGCAGCGCGAAGAGTACATGGCCGTCTACCCCGACGTGATCGGCAATCTCGACGGGATTCCGGCCGAAGTGCGGGATGCGGCCAACCGCGAGAACTTGCAGCTCCTGATGGGGAAGCTGGCGGGGCAGGACGACGAGAAGTCTCGGACGCAGCTGGCAGGGTTGGCGGAGATCGACCGACAGCTCGCGTCCGGCAGCAAGCCGCCCATGTTCCTTCTCGGCATCGGAGACGAAGGGAATGGCCGCGCCATCGTCAGTTTCGGCAATCCTGACACAGCGAGGAACGTCTCCGCCTACGTCCCGGGCCTAGGCACAGCACTGGATGAGGATTTCGCCAAGAACGACCTCAAACGGGCACGCGATACGGCCATCGGGGCACAGGCATACGACTCGTCCAGCGCTTCGATCGTCTGGCTGGGATACGACGCACCGCAACTCCCTGACCGCGAGAGCCTATTGGGCAATGTCGCCGTCATGGGCTCGGACCGGGCCGAGAAGGGGGCTCCGGCCTACAACAGTTTTATGGACGGTTTGGATGTCACGAATCGTAACGGGGATCCGCATCTCACCGCCATCGGCCACTCGTACGGCTCTCGAACAGTGGGCGCGGCGACTCAAGAGGCGGGCGGCATCCCGGGCGCGGACGACATCATTCTCCTGGGCAGCCCAGGCGTCGGCGTCGACCGCGCCGAGGATCTCGGCGTGGGAAAGGACCATGTTTTCGTCGGCGCGGCGGAGAACGACCCGGTGTCGCACCTTCCCTCCAAGACGGAGGCAGCAGTCGGCGCGGGAGGGTTCTTCGTCGGCGGGCCGATGGGATCCTACGTCCTGGGCGATTTTGCGGACAAGGGCGACGACGACCTCTGGTTCGGAAAGGACCCGGCCAGCGAAGCATTCGGCGCCAGACGTTTCGTCGTAGATGACGGCCCTCGTCCGTTCATTGACGGCCAGGGGCCGACTCCCGCGCACTCCAATTATTTTAATCCACAGAAGGACCAGGTGTCAGCAGACAACGTCGCCAGGGTCGTTTCCGGCAATTCTGGCGATATCAAAGTGGAGCGCTACCGATGAATACCTGGCCGCGACTGTCCGCGACAGTCATCATGGGCTGCATCCTTCTGATCACGGGATGCAGCTCGCCTGACCGCCAGGGAGCTCCTGGCAACAAGAAAGAAAAGACCGACATGAATATGCAAGAGGCCGCCGAACGGGCCGACGCGATGCTCGACGCCACTTTCTCCGCCATCAAACCTGAGGTCAATTGGGCCCATGGTCCTACTACCGCCGGGAGTTGCGATGTGTCACGGCGACGTACCGTAATGACGATCATCTCAAAGGAACGGCGCGGCAGCTTCTTGGGCGTCATCGAACGCCATTGGCGGAGTCACGGTTTCCGCATCACCGAAGTCAACAAGAGTGAAAAATTTCCTGCCATTTTCGCCAAGACACGCGATGGTTTCGGAATCAGTTTGACCATCGGTGGGGGCGGCCAGGCATTCTTCGAGGTCGCCACCCCATGCGTCACGGAGTCTGAAGTAGCTGACCCCACGGCCAAGCCCAACGGGCCATCGTACGAGGACGTTTACCCTGTTCCGCGCCCCAACGTCCGCTCGGAATTCTGGTCCTCCAATGACCCGTTGAGTGAGACACCCAAGAACTGAGACAGACGTAACGCGCTTCTTTGCGAGCGCATTACCTGCGGTTGCCGGAGTCGACATGGGCGTAGTCCTCGCCGTTCCGGCTGGCATTGATCCAGACGGCTACCGGCCACGCCGTCGCCGCCCGGCATCCCGCACCGCCACCCCAACTCCACCCAGCCCCGCCACCACCACGACGGCGCCCACGGCGACATACGTGGCGATGCGGGCCGTGCGCTCCTCCGAGGTCTCACCGACGTGGAGTTCCGCGGGAGTTGGGGCCTCCGCTCCGCGTACTCCCTCCGCGGCCGTGGGGCGTTCGCGTGGGTGGGCGTCTTCCGTCAGGGCCCGGGTCGGGTCCGCCACGCCCCAGCCGACCAGGCGGTCATGGCCGGCCACAGAGCGTTCCGCTGTTTGTTGGATCTGAGCCGTGATCTGGCGTGGCGTCCAGTTGGGGTGCTTGGACTTGATGAGGGCCGCGAGGCCGGTGACGTACGGGGCCGCGAAACTGGTGCCGCTGTCGGCGCAGTGGCCGCCCAGAGGGACGGTCGAGATCATGTCGACGCCCGGGGCCGCCACGTCGACGAAGCCGCCGGACTGGGAGAAGGCGGCTCGTTCGTTGTTGCGGTCGGAGGCCGCCACCGCGAGGACGCCCTCGTAGGAGGCGGGGTAGGTCTTCTTGACGTTGCCGCCCAGGCCGTCATTGCCTGCCGACGCGACGATCACCCGCCGCAGGCCGAGCGCCCTGTCCACCGCCCGTTTGAGTTCGGGAGAGGGCTCGGCCGCGTTCGCGGTGTCCTGCGAGATGTTGATGACGTCCGCTCCGGCGCCGACCGCGTAGTCGATCGATTGCGCGAGAGTCTCCGCGGTGCCATGGCCCTCCGCGTCGTTCTGCCTGATCGGGATGATCGTCGCCTCGGGAGCGAGGCCCACGAAGCCGGTTCCCTTGGCGGGGCGCGCCGCGATGATGCCCGCCACGCGCGTGCCGTGACCGACCGTGTCCGTGGTGCCGTCGGCCTTGCCTCGATCGATCTTCTTGCCCTTCTCGTCCTTGGTGGGCAGGAAGTTGCGGCCGCGTGCCGCGTCCACCGCGGGCCTCAGCTGGGGGTTCTGGGTGTCCACCCCCGTGTCGATCACCGCGACCCGCACGCCTTTGCCCGTGGACTGGCGCCACAGCTCGTCCAGGAGCACGCGTTGCAGGGACCAAGGGCGGCCCTCGTACTTCTTGGAGGGGAATGTGCACTGCCCGGACGACGACGGGTCGGCGGCGGCCGGCATCGGCGTGGCCAGCCCGAGCGCCAGTGCTGCCGCGGCCGTACCCGTGGCTTTTCTCGCGCGGCGTGCACGCGCGGCGGACGTAGCGGTCGCGTACGTCATGTCAGCGCTCCCTTCCTGGCCTCAGGCACCTTGCGGCTGCCGAGCCGCGGCCGTTGACAGGCGCGGGCCCGTGGGCAGGAACGCGGACCAGGCCGCGGGGATCAGGGTCACGTCCGTATCCCCGTATCCGAGGCGTGTCTGCGCCTGTTGTGCCTCCTGTTGCTGCTGCTTGCGCTGCTTGGCGGACAGGCCGATGCTCGCGTCGTCCGTCGCGCTGTCGCTGTTGGACTGCAGCGCGTACCGCAAACCAGTGTCGGTGGCCAGGAAGATACCGCCCGCCTTGGTCTCGGAGCCGAGGAACTGCCGGTAGAGCTGGCCCGAGCCCGGAGTGACGTAAGCGCTCGACGATCCGGTGGGGAGCGGGGCCGGGAAGTCGGCGCCCGCCCACGTGCTGAGAGTGGTCTTGCCGTTGTCGGCGTCGACGTCGCGCAGGACGTTGCAGACGGTGTTGCGGCTGCCGTCCGTGGTCGATGCCTCGTTGGCCGCCGTCGGCATCGCACGCGGCCACCTGTTGTCCGCCCCGAACTCCGTGGTGTCGGGGGTGAAGGCTCCGGCGCTCAGTGGACGGGCTCGGCCGTCCTGCTCCAGGTCGACGAGGTCGGGGCTGCCGAGCAGCAGCTTCGCGGTGAAGTCGGACACGGGGGCGATGCGTCCCGGGAGGACCACGTAGTGCCGTGTCCTGTCGCCGTCGGTCGCCTCGATGATCGTGCCGACCTTGTCGGCCGCCCGATTCTGGAGGCCCGGCACCTTCGCGTCGGCTCCTGGGACACCCTCGATCTCGGGGAACGCGATGGCGCCGCCGGGGTGCAGCGTGTCGAGCCACTGCTTGGAGACACGCTGCGGTTCGTGGTCCGACCTCACGAGGACACGCAGCAGGAGTTCGCGGTCCTCCTTCTCCGCGATCCGGTACTTGGTTCCGCGCGCGTCGACCACGTACCTGGCCTTGTCGGGGCCGACGACGTACAGCAGCTCGCCACCTCGCAGGCGTTGGCGTCCCTCGGTCTTGTTCCGGTCCCGGTCGCCCAGCACGAACGCGGCCTTCTGGATGCTGCTTCCGCCTTCGACGGGGCGTTCGCACACCGCCCAGCGCTTGGCCGTGCCGGCCTCGGACGCGGAGGGGAGGCGGTCGGGGGCGTACGGGATGCCGATCGTCGCGCCGTGCGGGATCGTGCCCTTGTCGAGGATCGACTCGTCGACTTTGATGACTTCGCCCTTGCCCGAGTCGAGGAGGAGCTTGGCGGAGGCCATGTTCAGGACGGGGTGCAGTTGGCGCTTGCCGTCGGTCTGCAGGATGACGTAGCGGGTCGTCGAGTCGCTCGCGATGATCACGTGTTCTTTGGGCTGGTCCCAGCCCGGTTTCGCCGCCGGCCGGAACATCCCCCACGCTCCGAACACCGCCAGGACCACCACGGCGACGATGAGGCCGGGCACCACCGCGCGCAGCGGACGCGGGGCCCCTTCCTCCGAGCCCGACGGTGAGGGCTGGACGAAGGCGGCCAGCGTGCGGCGCTTCGCGAAGGTGTAGGCGTTGAGTTCGTCCCGTCGTGATGCCATGCGCGTCTGCGTTCCCCCTATGAGCGAGCGTGGGCGATCGTCGCTCCACCCGAGCAGGGCCGGGGCGGACGCCTGCCCCGGGCCTCCGCTGTCAGACCGGCCCCCTACTATGCCTGTTGTGTGATCGCGCGTGTGAGGTGGGTGAGGGCGAGGGGCCTCAAGTTCGCGTTCCGCACGCCGATTTGAGACCTACGAGGGGTTATGTCGATGGCTACGTCAGTGCGGACCCGGCCCGGGCGGCGTCGTGCCGAATCCGGGACGCGTGCACCGGCACCGGCGGCCGCTTCACCTGCACCTCTCCCCCACAGCGTCTTCGCTCCTCACCTCACGTCCCGCTCACCGCAGTTCGGTTGGTCAGGCTTGCGCCCCATGGTCCTCGTGGAGTTGGCCCTTGCCCTGGTGGGGGCGGCCTGGCTCGTCGATCCCCTGGCGGCCGCAGCGGCAGCGGTGATCGCGGCGGTGCTGGTGTTCTTCGCCTTCGGGCGTCGCCATGGCCGCCCGTGGCATGAATGGCTGGCCATCACCCGGGAGTTCCGGGGGCGCGTGCGACGTTCGGCCGAAGTGATGGTGCCGCCCGGCACGGACCCCTCCTTCGCCCTGGCCGTCGAATGCGATCCCGCCCTGCGGACGTATGCCTACAGGGGCCGTTCGCGGCGGCAGGTCGGCATGGCCGGGGACGGGACGTTCCTGACGGCGGTGTTGCAGATCGAATCCGACGCGACCGCGTTGCGGGCCGAGCGGGGACGGCAGCCGCTGCCGGTCGGGCTGGTCCGCGCGGCACTCGAAGTGGACGGAATCCGGCTGGAATCCGCGCAGATAGTGATCCACACACAGCCCGCACCCGCACTGCACCTGCCTCAGCAGTCCGTGGCCGTCAGCAATTACGCGCCGCTACAGGCCCAGACCGGGGCGCCGGCCGTGCGCATCACGTGGATCGCCCTCAAGTTGGACCCGGAGCTGTGCCCAGAGGCCGTGGCGGCGCGCGGGGGCGGGCTGGCGGGGGCCCAGAAGTGTCTGGTGCGCGCCGTCGACCAGCTTTCGAGCCGGCTGAAGGGGGCGGGATTCCGGGTGACGGTGCTGAACGAGGACGAGGTGGCCGCCGCTGTGGCGACCTCCGCCTGTGCCAACCCTCTGATGACCGCCCAGGCCGGGCGTGCGGAACTGGCGGAGCGCAGGACCGAGGAGTCCTTGCGCGCGTGGCGGTGCGACAACCGGCGGCACACCACCTACTGGGTACGGCGGTGGCCCCGGCTCGGTGGCGACGGCGGACCTGCGCTGCCTCAACTCGTCGCTGTACTCACCGCGGTTCCGGCACTCGCCACGACGTTCAGTCTCACGCTCGGGCGGGGTACGCGGCAGGAGATCACCTTGAGCGGTCATGTGCGGGTCACGGGCCGCAGCGACGTTGAGCTCTCGGCGGCACGGCAGGGGCTGGAGCGAGGAGCGCGACAGGTGGGAGCGGGCTTGCTGCGGTTGGATCGGGAGCAGCTGCCGGGGATGTTGGCGACGCTTCCCCTGGGAGGTGCGCGGTGACGGCTCTGGATGCCGTGCGTGGGGGCTTCGGGCTGATCGGGCCCCGGCACGGGCGACACGGACTCACGGCTGATCAGGTGGATGTGCTCACCCTGCCCATCGGGGATGACGGGGTGGTGATCGGGGTGGACGCGGAGAGCCGGCCCGCGACTCTCGGGCTCAACCGTCCGACGCCGTACGACATCCTGTTCATCGGTGGCCTGTGGACCGCTCAGGTCATCGCGTTGCGGGCCGCCGCCATCGGGACTCGGGTGGCTGTGGAGACCGGGCGGGCCGGGGCGTGGGGGCGGCTTGTTCAGGCGCTTGGGGTCGGGCCCAGTGGGATGGCTGTGCATGAGGTGGGGCGGGTGCCGCCGCAGGGAGCCTCGGCGGGGAGTCCTGTGCTCGTGGTGCGGGACTGCGGGATGCGGCCGCCTCGGGGGCGGGTGGTGGCCGGGCCCTGGCAGTCGGTGCTGACGGTGTTGCCCTATCTCAGTCCTGTCGCTCCCCGGTTGATGCGGCAGGCCCGGCTCGTGGGGGTCCAGCGGGTGTCGCCTGATGAAGCCACGCTGATCGGGCGGGAGCTGGGGTTGCCGGGTGCGGACGTGGATTCGTTGCCGACGCTTGCCGACGGCGTGACGTTGTGGTGCGCCGATGGCGACCGGCAGTACGTGATGACGCAGGCCACCGATGCCGAGACCGGATTGTTGGGTGCCGCCCGCCGGATGGACTGAGGCCGGGCGGAGACCGTTTTCGTGGCGAAATCAGCGTGCTCTATCCCCTGTTGGGTGTTTTGTCCGTCAGGTTTTGTCGTACGTGGATCACTGCCGGGCAGCGCGTGACGCAATGGACGGCGTAGGCGGGGTGGGCTGCCCTGCCGTACCGGTGGTTTTGATGATTAGTCTGGGGCAGGGCGCGACGCCAGAAACCCGCGAGCGGGTCGTGTGCGTCCTCAACGGGGAGAGCCAGGCGGATCGGACGACAGGAACGGTCGCCCCCCACCACGGCACGAGGGTGCTCGACCACACCAGGAGGCATTGTGAACAGCGATCGGGACGAGATCCGCGGGGGCTGGGACTCACCCGTCGATGATCAGTCCGACGCGGAGTCCGCCGCCGAGACGACGGGCGAGTTCACCATCGACTACGCGCCGCCCGCCTGGTACACGCAGAACGCTTCGGGCAGTGCCGGGGAGACGCCTTCGGCGTCCGCCGCTTCGACGTCGGGCGGTTCCACGCCGCCCGTCTCCACTCCGCCCGTCTCCACTCCGCCCGTCTCCAGTCCGCCCGTCTCCAGTCCGCCCGTCTCCACACCGCCTGCCTCTACTTCGTCTGTCCCTGCTCCGTCCGTTTCTACTCCGTCGGCGTCCACTCCGGTTGGGTCGGACGCTGGTGGTTCGGATGCTGCGCGTTCGGACGGTTCCGCGGCCGCTCCGGCCATGCCTTCCTTCGCTGCGCCGCCCGTGCCCATCGTTCCGCCCGCGGGGCCGGTTCCGCCGCTGCGCGCGGAGCCGGTTGAGCCTGCCGAGACCCCTGCGGCGGCTCCCTCCCCCTCTGTTCCCGGCGTGGTGCCGAAGCTTCCGGTCGGGAGCGGGTTCCAGCCTGCGGCTCGGGACGAGGAGACGGGAGAGAAGGAGGAGAAGGAGGAGGCAGAGGAGACGGACTCCGGGGCTGAGTCCCCCGTGGTGTCCGGTGGCGGGGCCACCGACTGGAGCGCCGCTGTTGCGGGGCCGGCCGCCTCCGTCCACGTGACCGGTGTCGTACCGAAGAACGAGGTGGACGCCCTTGCCGAAGCCAAGGCGGAGGCGGAGGCGGAGACGGAAGCCGGTGCCGAGGCGGAGACTGGGGTTGAGGTCGAGGAGTCGGCGCCTGGTGCGGGCTCCGGTGGCTCGTCCGAGGCTGGTGCGGAGGAGCCTGAGCGCGACGCCGAGGTCGTCGAGCCTGTTGCAGGGAACGGTGACCTGGAGAGTGGCGCCACCATGCGGTTCTCCGCACGTGCCCTCCAGCGCGAGATCGAGGAGCGTGCCGCTGCCTCGGCTCCTGCGGCCAAGTCGGACCCTGAGCCCGAGCCCGCCCCCGAGTCGGTGCCGGAACCCAAGGCCGTGGTCGAGGCCGAGCCCGACGTAGCCGGTGCCGATGAGGGGCGTGACGAGGAGCCGGTCGTCGCCGGACCCGCCGCCGTCACGGAGGAAGACGCGCCTGAGGACGCCGTGCCCGCCGCCGTCGTCGATGATGTGCAGGACTCCGTGCCGTCCTCCTGGACTCCGCCGCCCCCGCCGCAGAGCGGAATCCCGCCGCTGCCTCCCGCCTACCAGCCCGCGGCTCCGGCCTCGGCGCCGCAGTGGCCCGTGCCTACGCCGAGTGCACCGCCCGCGCAGCCGGTTCAGGCCGAGCCCGCGCCTGCCCCTGCCCCGGCCCCCGAACCCGTACAGGCGCAGGCCCCTGTCCCGCCGCAGCCGCAGCCTCAGGCGCCGGTTCAGCAGCCTCAAGCGCCGGTTCAGCAGCCCCAGGCGCCGGTCCAGCCGCAGCACCAGGCTCCGGTTCAGCCCCAGGCTCCGCAGGCCGGTGGTTACGGATTCCCGCAGGCGGCGCCCGGTGCGCCCTTCACGCCCGCGCCGCAGCCCGCGCCGGCTCCCGCGCCCGCGCCCGCGCCGATGCCTGCCCCCGCCCCTACCCCTGCCCCCGCCCCCGCCGCGCCGGACGCTCCCGCCCCGCAGGCCGCGTACGGGTTCCCGCAGCAGGGAACGCCCGCTCCTGCCGCGCCCAACCTGCCCGCGCAGGGCGGTGGTTACGGCTTCCCGCAGCCGCCCGCCCCCCAGGGACAGCAGCCGCTCCCGGCCCAGCCCCAGCAGCCCCAGGCTCCGCAGGCCCAGCCCCAGCCGCCTGTCCAGGCCCAGCCGCTGCCCCCCGTCGCCGCCCAGCCTCAGCCGCAGGCACCGCAGGCCCCTCAGCAAGGCCAGCCGGGACAGCCGGGGCAGCCGCCCATCGACCCCCGTACCGGCGCCGCCTGGCCCCAGCCCCTCCAGCACGATCAGCGGGAGCGCACCAACCCGGGGGCACCCCTCGGTTACACCGCCGCCGTGGAGCTCTCATCCGACCGGCTGCTGCGCAACACCAAGCCGAAGACGAAGAGCAGCCGGCCCTCGGGCGGCGGTTCGCGGTTCAAGCTCGGCGGCAAGAAGGAAGAGGCGGAGCGGCAGCGGAAGTTGGAGCTGATCCGGACGCCGGTCCTCTCCTGCTACCGGATCGCCGTCATCAGCCTCAAGGGCGGCGTGGGCAAGACGACCACGACCACCGCGCTGGGTTCGACGCTGGCGACCGAGCGGCAGGACAAGATCCTCGCCATCGACGCCAACCCCGACGCCGGTACGCTCGGGCGCCGTGTGCGGCGTGAGACCGGGGCGACCATCCGTGACCTCGTCCAGGCGATCCCGTACCTCAACTCGTACATGGACATCCGCCGCTTCACCTCGCAGGCGTCCTCCGGGCTGGAGATCATCGCCAACGACGTCGACCCGGCCGTGTCGACCACGTTCAACGACGAGGACTACCGGCGCGCGATCGACGTACTCGGGAAGCAGTACCCGATCATCCTGACGGACTCCGGTACGGGTCTGCTCTACAGCGCCATGCGCGGGGTGCTCGATCTCGCCGACCAGCTGATCATCATCTCCACCCCGTCCGTGGACGGTGCGAGCAGCGCGTCCACGACGCTGGACTGGCTGTCCGCGCACGGGTACGCCGACCTGGTCTCGCGGTCCATCACCGTCATCTCCGGTGTGCGCGAGACCGGCAAGATGATCAAGGTCGATGACATCGTGTCGCACTTCGAGACGCGGTGCCGGGGCGTGGTCGTCGTCCCCTTCGACGAGCATCTGGCCGCCGGCGCGGAGGTCGACCTCGACATGATGCGGCCGAAGGTGCGGGAGGCGTACTTCAACCTCTCCGCGATGGTCGCCGAGGACTTCGTGCGGGCCCAGCAGCAGCAGGGGCTCTGGACGTCGGACGGGAATCCGCCGCCGCACATGGCTCCGCCGCTGCCGGGACAGCAGGTGCCGTACGGCGGGCAGCAGGGGCAGCCGGCACAGCAGCCGTACGTTCCTTCGCAGCCGCAGGGCCAGCCGCAGATCCCGCAGCAGGGGCAGCCGCACGCCCAACCGCAGGCCCCCCAGCACGGCCAGCCACAGATCCCGCAGCAGGGGCAGCCGCAGCCCCAGGGGCAACCGCAGCCGCAGCCGCCCCAGCAGCAGATGCCGCCCCAGCCCTACCCGCAGCAGCCGGGCGCCCCGCAGGCCTGGCAGCCCCAGCCCCAGCAGGGCCATCCGCAGCAACCCGAAGCCCCGTACCACCCCCAGGCCCCGCACCAGCCGCAGGCTCCCCAGCAGCCGCAGGCTCCCCAGCAGCCGCATGGCCAGCCGCAGCCCCAGCCGGAGCAGCAGGTCGCCCAGCCGGTACAGCCCGGAGCACCCTTCCAGCCGGGCGCCCCGTTCCAGCCACCCCACCAGGCGCAGCAGCCCCAGCAGCCGCAGCCACCCCACCAGCCCTCGCAGCCCGAGCAATAGGCCCCGCAGAACACCCATGGGCCCGCGCCACTCCTCGGCGCGGGCCCTCTCGCGTTCCCGCCCCACTTCTCCCGACCCGCCAGCCTCACCCAGCATCAGGAACCGCAACAGCAACCGCGCCCGGCGCCCCGCGCCCCACCGTTCCGCCGTACGGAACACCCCCCACAGCGAGGCCCCCACCAGCCCCTCCCCCCACCACCACGCCCCGACCAGCGACGCGTCAGAGGTCTTGACCAATGCGGGTGAAATCACGTCTCAATTCGTTATTTCCGCAGGCCACATGGGGTTCACCTGCCGTTGACTCGCCCAGACCGGCGCTGGTAGACACACACATCAATCAGCTGACGTCCCTTGATCAACCAGCGTGCAACCAGCCATCCCTGTGCGAGCGATGACGCGAGGTCACCGACCATGGACACACAAGATCAGCACGGCAGACCAGCAGCACCCACGGCACCGCCACCGACGCCAGCCCCACGGCCCCGCCGAAGCCGCGGCCCCCTGAGGCCCCTCCTCGCCGCCGGCGCCGCCGCCCTCGCCCTGACGGCCGGTCTCGCCTCGCCCCTCAACCCCGCTCCGCAGCAAGCCGAGGCCAAGGATGACGGAGGCAAGAAGGTCCTCACCGTCGCCGTGGCGCAGAGCGTCGACTCGCTCAGTCCCTTCCTCGCCCAGCGGCTGCTCAGCACCAGCCTGCACCGCCTCACGTACGAGTACCTGACGAACTACGACGCGAAGAACAACCGTGCGATCGACGGCTTCGCCACCGACTGGAAGCCGTCCGCCGACAAGCTGACCTGGACGTACACGATCCGGGACGACTCCACGTGGTCGGACGGGAAGAAGGCGACCGCCGAGGACGCCGCGTGGACGTTCAACAAGGTGATGTCCAAGGAGGGCACCGCCACCGCGAACTCCAACTTCGTCACCAACTTCAGGAAGGTGACCGCGCCGAGCCCCACCAAGCTGGTCATCGAGCTGAAGAAGCCGCAGGCCACCATGGCCGCGCTCGACGTGCCGATCGTTCCCAAGCACATCTGGGAGAAGGTCGACGACATCTCGAAGTTCAACAACGACAAGGACTTCCCGGTCGTCGGCAACGGCCCGTTCATCCTGACGGACTACAAGGTCGACCAGTACGTGCGGTTCAAGGCCAACAAGGACTTCTGGCGCGGCGCACCCAAGTTCGACGAGCTGGTCTTCCGGACGTACAAGGACCAGGACGCGGCGGTCTCCGCGCTCAGGAAGGGCGAGGTGTCCTTCGTCGCCGGTCAGCCGGCGCTCACCCCGGCGCAGGCGAACTCGCTGCAGGGCGCGGAGAACGTCAAGGTCAACGAAGGACCGGGCCGCCGCTTCTTCGCCATCGCCACCAACCCGGGCGCACGGACGAAGGACGGCGAGAAGTTCGGTGACGGCCATCCGGCCCTGCTCGACAAGCGGGTCCGCCAGGCGCTGTTCCTCTCCGTCGACCGCAAGGCGATCGTCGACAAAGTGTTCCAGGGCAACGCCGTCGAGGGCGCGGGGTACATCCCGCCCCGCTTCTCCGACTACGCCTGGAAGCCCTCCGCCGACCAGAAGATGACGTACGACCCGAAGAAGGCCGCCCGGCTCCTCGACGAGGCGGGCTACAAGAAGAACGGCGACGGCAAGCGCGTCGGCAAGGACGGCAGGCCGCTCGACCTGCGCATCCTGTGCCACGCCACCGACCCGAACGACAAGGCGGTCGGCAAGTACCTCAAGGAGTGGTGGGGGGATCTCGGGATCGGGCTGAAGGTCAACTGCCTCGACGACGTGTCCGTGCCCTGGTACGCGGGTGAGTACGACCTCGCCTTCGACGGCTGGTCCGTCAACCCCGACCCGGACTTCGTGCTCGGCATCCACACCTGCGCCGCGCTGCCGGTGAAGGCCAAGGAGAGCGCCGCCACCGACAACTTCATCTGCGACAAGAAGTACGACGAGCTGTACGCCAAGCAGCTCGCCGAGTACGACCCCGCCAAGCGCGCCGACATCGTCAGGCAGATGCAGTCGTGGCTGTACGACTCGGGGTACATGAACGTCCTCGCGTATCCGAACGCCGTCGAGGCCTACCGCACCGACCAGATCAAGTCCATCACCACCATGCCGACGGCCGCGGGCAACATTTACGGCCAGGACGGATATTGGAGCTGGTGGTCGGCCGTCCCCGCGGATGGGAAGAGTTCCTCCAAGGACGGCAGCTCGACCGGTGTCATCATCGGTATCGCCGCTGCCGCGGTGGTGCTCGTGGGCGGCGGAGTCCTGTTCGCCCTGCGCCGCCGTTCGACCGCAGAGGACCGCGAGTAAGCATGACCGCTGACAGCAACCCCGCTCTGCTCGACACCGAGGGCCCGCCGGGTCCCGGGGCCGACGGCGACCCGGCGAAGGCCGGGCCGGCGTCGGCCCGCGGGCCACGGGCCCGCAACACCCGCGCCTATCTCCTCTATGTGGCGGGCAAGCTCGGCGGCGCCATCGTGTCGCTGTTCGCCGTGCTCGTCACCAGCTTCTTCCTCTTCCGGCTCATCCCCGGCGACCCCGTCAAGCAGATGACGGGCGGCAAGCGCGTCTCGGCCGAGCAGCTCGCCGCGATGCGCAAGGAATTCGGCCTCGACAAGCCCGTGATGGCCCAGTTCTGGGACTACACCGGCAAGGTGCTGAGCGGCGACTTCGGTACGTCGTACCAGTTCCACGCCCCCGTGATGGAGAAGATCACGGAGGCGCTGCCCGCGACGCTGCTGCTCACCGGAACGGCGTACGTCCTCTACACGCTGCTCGGCATCTGGCTGGGCACGCGCACGGCGTGGCGCAACGGCAGGCTGGGCGACCGCCTCAACACCGGACTCGCGCTCACGCTGTACTCCGTGCCGTCGTTCTGGCTCGGGCTGCTGCTGATCATCACCTTCGCGGTGGGGATCGGGCCGATTCCCGGGATGTTCCCGACGGGCGGCCTGGAGTCGGGCGGTGAGACCGGGTTCGCGTACGTCGTCGACGTCGCGCACCACATGGTGCTTCCCGTGATCACACTGGTCGCCGTCGGGTACGCGCAGACGCTGCTCGTCATGCGGTCCTCGCTCCTCGACGAGATGGGCGGCGACTACCTGACGACGGCGCGTGCCAAGGGGCTCCGCGACGATCTCGTACGCCGCCGGCACGCCGTGCCGAACGCGCTGCTGCCGACCGTCACCCTGATGTTCGTCAATCTCGGCACGGTGGTGGCGGGCGCGATCCTCGTCGAGACCGTCTTCTCCTGGCCGGGGCTCGGCGGGCTCTTCTACCAGGCGCTGAGCGTGCCGGACCTGCCGCTGGTGCAGGGGCTGTTCTTCGTCTTCTCCGTCGCGGTGATCCTGATGAACACGCTGGCCGACGTGATCTATCCGCTGCTCGATCCCCGGGTGGGCCGATGACGACCGATTCCGCACCGACTCCCCCGTCCACGCCGACTCCCCCGCCCACACCGGCTTCCGCGTCCGCGGCGGCCGCGCCCACCGCAGCCGCCGCGCCGGGCGGGAGCGCGCGGTCGCTCGCCCGGGCCCGCCGACGGCACTCCGCGGCCCGGTTCTGGCGGGAGTACCGCACCCATCGGGCCGGGCTCTTCGGCCTGGCCGTGCTCGTCCTGATCGCGCTCGCCGCGGTCTTCGCCCCGCTGCTCGTCGGCTCGGACGCGCAGAGCGTCACCGACGCGCCGGGCAAGCCGATGGAGTCGCCGAGCGCCGCCTATCCGCTCGGCACCGACCAGTTCGGGCGCGATCTGCTCGGCCTGCTGGTGTGGGGCGCGCGCATCTCGCTCTCCGTGGGACTGCTCGCCGCCGTCCTGTCCGTGGCCATCGGCACCCTCGTGGGCATCACGGCGGGGCACTTCAAGGGCTGGTACGCGACCGTCATCATGCGGATCACCGACTGGTTCCTGGTGATGCCGACGCTGGTGCTCGCCATCGCGCTGGCCGCGGTGATGTCCGGCACGATCTGGACGATCATCCTGGCGATCGGCGTCACGACCTGGCCGACGACGGCACGCCTGGTCCGCGCGCAGACGCTCGCCGTCGAGTCCCGGCCCTACATCGAACGGGCGCAGGCGCTCGGCGGCGGCCACGGCCACATCATGGCCCGGCACGTGCTGCCGAACGTCATGCCGCTGGTCCTCGCACAGACCACCCTCGTGATCTCCGGCGCCATCCTCACCGAGGCCACGCTCGCCTTCCTCGGCCTCGGCGACCCGACCAACGTGTCGTGGGGCGGCCTGCTCCAGGACGCGCGCGAGGCAGGCGCGGTCAGCGCGGGCCACTGGTGGTACCTCGCACCGCCCGGCCTCGCCATCGCGATCGTCGCGCTCGCGTTCACGCTCTGCGGGCGTGCCGTGGAATCCGTGCTCAACCCCAGGCTGGGGGCCACCCGTTGAACGACGTAGTGACAACCGAAGGGCACCGGGCCGAAGGGCACCGGCTTCTGGACGTGCGCGACCTCGAAGTGACGTACGCGAACGGCGCCGCCGCCGTCCGTGGCGTGCACCTCGCCGTCGACGCGGGCCAGAAGCTGGGCGTCGCGGGCGAGTCCGGCTGCGGCAAGTCCACGCTGGCGCTGGCCCTGCTGCGGCTGCTGCCCGCGGGCACGAAGGTGTCCGGCGAGATCCTGCTCGACGGCGAGGACGTGCTGGCCATGAAGTGGGGCCGGGTGCGTGCGGTCCGCTGGGCGGGCGCCTCGATCGTCTTCCAGGGCGCGATGCACTCGTTGAACGCCGTGCACCGCATCGGCGACCAGATCGCCGAGCCGATCCTCCTGCACAAGAAGGTGACACAGGCGGCGGCCCGGAAGAAGGTCGGCGAGCTGCTCGAACACGTGGGGCTGCCCGCCGCACGCGCGGACGCCTATCCGCACGAGCTGTCCGGCGGCCAGCGCCAGCGCGTCATGATCGCCATGGCGCTGGCCTGCGATCCCCGCCTGATCATCGCGGACGAGCCGACCACCGCGCTCGACGTGATGATCCAGGCCCAGATCCTGCGCCTCATCGAACAGCTGGTGTCCGAGCAGGACCTCGGCCTGATGATGATCAGCCACGACCTGGCGGTGCTCTCCGACACCTGCGACCGGCTCGCGGTGATGTACGCGGGCCGCGTCGTCGAGGAGGGCCCGGCCACCCAGGTCTACGAGAACGCCCGGCACCCCTACGGCAAGGCCCTCTCCGCGGCCTTCCCCCGCATCGGCGACCCGGCGTCCCGGTTCGCGCCACGCGGCCTGCCCGGCGACCCGCCCGACCCGTCGGCGCTCCCCACGGGCTGTACGTTCCATCCGCGCTGCTCGGTCGCCCTGGACTCCTGCGCGACGGAGGACCAGGCCCTGCGGGAGGCGGGCCCGCACCACCGCGCGGCCTGCGTCCACGCGGGCGCCCCGCTCCCTGCGCAGCCCACGGCGGCGCCCACGACGGCGGAGCGCGCGCCGTGACCCAGAGCACCCGTGACAAGGAGCCGCGCATGACCATCGCCGAGCCGGACGGCGGGCCGCTGCTCTCCGCCGCCGACCTGCACATCGCCTTCCCCGGCCGCCGGGGCGCGCCGACCGCGCGGGCGGTGGACGGCGTCGACCTCGACATCAAGGGCGGCGAGATCGTCGCCCTGGTCGGCGAGTCGGGCTGCGGCAAGACGACCCTGGCCCGTTCCCTGCTCGGCCTGGTCTCTCCGACCTCCGGCACGGTGACGTTCGCCGGGCAGCCGCTGGAGTACTCGGCGCGCTCCCTCAAGGCGTACCGCAAACGCGTCCAGCTGGTCCTCCAGGACCCGAGCGGTTCGCTCAACCCCCGGCACACGGTGTACGAGGCCGTGGCCGAGGGGCTGCGCATCCACGGGTACGGGGGCGACGAGCGGGCCGCGGTCGCCGGGGCGCTCTCCCGGGCCGGGCTGCGCCCCCCGGAGCGCTTCTTCCTGCGCTACCCGCACGAGCTGTCGGGCGGCCAGCGCCAGCGGGTCGTCATCGCGGGCGCGCTGGTCCTGGAGCCCGAACTCATCGTCGCCGACGAGCCGGTGGCCTCCCTGGACGCGTCCGTGCGCGGCGAGATCCTCGCGCTGCTGCTGCGCCTGCGGGACGAACTCGGCCTGTCCGCACTGGTGGTGACGCACGATCTGGGCCTCGCGTGGAACATCGCGGACCGGGTGGCGGTGATGTATCTGGGCCGCATCGTCGAGACGGGCACGGTGGAGGAGGTCCTGACGTCACCTCAGCATCCGTACACCCAGGCCCTGTTGTCGGTTCTCCCGGAGGCCCCCGGGGAGCCCGTGGTCCTCACCGGTGAGCCGCCGGACCCGTCCCGCATCCCGGGCGGCTGCCGGTTCCATGTCCGGTGCCAGGTGCTGGCCTCGGGCGAGGCGGAGCGGGCGGGGGTGGCGGGTCGCTGCCGCGGGGAGGATCTGGCGGTGCTGTCGGGCGGGGGCGAGACGCAGGTGGCGTGCCACTGGGCGGTTTCCGGCGGGGCGCCCGCCCCTTCAGGGGCGCCCAGGCAAGCCCCGTAAGGGGCGCGGGGAACTGCGCGCGCAACCACGACGCACTCGCAGCCGCGCGCGCACCCGCACCGCCAACGGCGACTAGGCGGCCTCGATCAGCGCCCGGCACCGCTTCACGTCATCCGCGATGGCGACCAGCAGCGCCTCGATGGAGTCGAACTTCGCCTGGCCCCGGACGAAGGCCAGGAAGTCCACCGCGACATGCAGCCCGTACAGATCCAGACCGACCCGGTCGATCGCGTACGCCTCGACGGTCCGCTCGGTGCCGTCGAACTGCGGGTTCGTGCCGACGGAGATCGCCGCCGGCATCGCCTCGCCCTCGACGTGCAGCCAGCCGGCGTAGACGCCGTCGGCGGGGATGGCGGTGTGCGGCAGCGTCTCCACGTTGGCGGTGGGGTAGCCCAGCTCGCGGCCGCGCTGGGCGCCGCGCACGACGACGCCCTCGACGCGGTGCGGGCGGCCGAGGATCTCCGCGGCGCCCGTCATGTCGCCCTCGGCCACCAGGCTGCGGGTCAGCGTCGAGGAGAAGGGGCGGCCGCCACCGGCCTCGCCGGTCACGTACAGGTCGATGACGTCGACTTCGTAGTCGTACGTCCGGCCGAGCTCGGCGAGGAGGTCGACGTTGCCCGCGGCCTTGTGGCCGAAGCGGAAGTTGGGGCCCTCGACGACCACGCGCGCGTGGAGCTTGTCGACGAGGACCTTCACGACGAAGTCGGCGGGCGACAGCTTCGAGAACTCGGTGGTGAAGGGCAGGATCAGCACCGCGTCCACGCCGAGGTCGGCCATCAGTTCGGCGCGCCGGTGGTGCGGGGCGAGCAGCGGCGGGTGGCTGCCGGGGCGCACGACCTCGCTGGGGTGCGGGTCGAAGGTGACGACCACGGCGGGCACGCCGAGCTGCCGGGCGCGCCCCACGGCGCGGCCGATGATCAGCTGGTGACCGCGGTGCACGCCGTCGTAGGAACCGATGGTGACGACGCTGCGCCCCCAGTCCTGGGGGATGTCCTCCAAGCCACGCCAGCGCTGCACTTCTTTGCTCCTCGCCGAACCTGTGTACGTCCGCTACGTCTGTACGTTCCCATTGCCGATTACGCAGGTCTAAGACTGCCATGCCGCGGGGCCCCGGCTCGCATCGGTGTCTGCCCGACGGGGGTGGCGGGGGTCACTCCGGGCTAGGCCGGCACCGGGGCGCCGCCCGCGAGGTCCGTCAGGGTCCGCGCGGCGCTCGGGCCGACCAAGGCGGCCCACTCCCGCGGGGCGTCGCGCAGCCAGCCGGTCACGAGGGTGGCGAAGCCGGGGTCGGAGCGCGCCAGTTCGACCACGCACCGGTCGAAGCGGGTGCCGCCCTCCGGGGTGCGGCCGAGGAGCAGGCCCGTGCGGTGGACGCGTTCACGGGTGGCAGCCTCGCCGAGTTCGGCGGCGCCGCGGGCCACGGACCGCAGGACGCTCTCCAGGACGGCGGGGTCGCGCTCCTGGCCGAGCAGCACGTCGAGCAGTCCGCTCCGCAGGGCCCGCGAGGCGGCGGTGCCCGGGGCGGCGAGTACGGGCGCGAGGGCCGCCCTGACCTGCGGGGGACGGCTGTGCAGCAGCCCGGCCACCAGGGGGAAGAGGACGACGTGATCCTCGGGCGCTTGTTCGAGCCGCTGATCGAGGTACGCGGCGGCGGGCCCGGCGGCCTCGGGGCGGGTCTCCAGGACGTCGCGCACCAGGGTGGCGACGCGGTGGGCGAGGGCGGGCGTGGTCACGTCGGCCAGGCGGCGCAGGGCGTCGTCGTCGACCGGGCCCGGCAGTTTCAGGCGGGCGGCGAAGGCGGCGAGCGCCTCGTCGGGGTGGGTGGCCAGGGCCTCGGCCGGCGCGCTCGCGGGCAGCGCCGGGTCCCCGGCGGCGAAGCGCCGCAGGGCGCGGGACAGGTACCGGGAGCGCGTCTGCGGGTCATGGACGAGCAGGGCGAGGGCGGCGCCGTGCAGGGCGTCGTCGTCCGTGTGGACGAGCAGGACGAGGGCGGCGTGCCGCAGGTGCGCGCGGTCGGCGTCGGCGGTGGTGTGCGGGGCGGCGCGCAGGCCGTGGCGGGCGGCGGCCGCGCGCCGGGCGGGCCGCTCCTCGTGCGCCCAGCGGCCGACGGCGCGGCAGACGGCGGAGGGCTCCTCCTCGGCGAGGGCGGCGAGCAGTTCGTCGGCGCGGGCGTGGGCACAGTCGACGAGGACTTCGGTGAGGTCGTCGACGGCCCGGTGGCGGTGGGTGTGGAGCAGCGCCTGTGCGGCGGAGCCGACGGTGGCGTCGGGCGCGGCCTCCAGCGGCCGCTCGTCGGAGAACCAGCGGACCAGATGCGGCTGTACGCCCGCGGGGTCGGCGGCGAGGAGTCCGGCGACGGCGTCGAGGCAGCGGCCCGAGGTGCCCGGCGGCCCGTCGCGGACGACGCGCCGCCGCAGCAGCGCGAACCGCGGGGCCTCCCCCAGCGGCAGCCCCAGCCAGAAGGCGGGCTCGAACAGGCCCCGCTCGGCGAGGACTTCGAGCACCGGAAGGTAGGGCTCCGCGTCGGGCACACGCTGCAACGTCCCGCGCAGCAGACGCACGGCCCACCACCGGGCCTCGGCCACCGCCTCCGCGTCACCGCCCGACGCCGCCTCCACCTCACCGCCCGACGCCGCCTCCACCTCACCACCCGACGCCGCCTCCACCTCACGACCCGAGGCCGCCTCCTGCGTGAGGTCGGTCAGCGCCTCCGCCAACTCCCGCAGCCGCTCGCCGAGTTCCGCCGGGCCGCGCTGCCGGGCAAGGGACAGCAGGGCCTCGGTCACGGGGCCGATGCGGTGGCGCGGCACCGGGGCCGGGCGGTCGGGGACGGGGCCGCGCCGCCGCTGCTCCGGGACCACCGGGGAGCGAGTCGTGCCCCGGTGCCGGTGGACCAGGGAGGCCAGCGCGCCGTCCACGTCGAGGTGCGTGCCCTGGAGCCAGTCGGCCACCTCCTCGTGCGCGAAGCGGTAGCCCGTGCCCGCCGGTACGAGCAGGCCCTCCGTCAGCACGGCCGACGCCCACCCCGCGCAGCCGGGGGAACCGGGGAGCCCGCCCCACGGGAAGACGTCCTCGAAGGAGGCCCGGTCCAGCTCCCCCTGCGCCGGCCCCAGGCAGCGCCGCGCCGCCTCGTGGACCTGCCCGGACACCTTCGCGGCGAGGCGTCGTACGGCGGTGCCGCGCAGTCCGTTCGCCGCCGCGAGCCGCACCGCGACCCGCAGGCACAGCAGATCCAGGTGGGCGGCGAAGACCTCGTCCCGCCCGGGGGTGCCCGGCGGCGGCGCGTCGGGGCGGGCCGCGCGCACCTCGCCGAGCAGCCGCAGGGTCAGCGGGTGCCGCGCGTCGGCCTCGGCGAGCGCCCCCTCCGGGATGCCGTACCGCGCGCGGGCCCGACGTGCCTGCGGCTCGGACAGGTCACCGAGTCGTACGCGGCGGGGGAAGCCGGAGACGGCGTCCGTCCCTGTCGCCGGCCCGTGGAGCAACGCCCTGTCGAAGTGCGCCCCCGCCTGCTCCCAGTACTCCTCCCGGCAGGCGACGACGAGGCGCGTGCCCGTGTCCCGCAGCCAGGCCGCCGTGGCCGCACTCCACGCGGCGAGGCGCTCGGCGGGCAGGGGCGGCATCTCCTCGGGCCCGTCGAGCAGCACCAGCAGCGGCCGCCCCGCGTCCCGCACGAGTCGCGCCACGCGCCCTGCCGAGACGTCCCCGAGCCCCTCGCTGCCCGGCACCTCCTGCGCGGCCGCCAGGATGATCCGTCCGGCCCGGCCGAGGGCCCGCTCCACGGCGTCGGCGACGGACGCGTCCGTGCCCCGCAGCTCGGCGCCGCGCAGCCACAGCGTCGGCGCGGGCTCGCCGCCCTGGGCGCGCCGGGCGGCGAGCGCGGCCAGCTCCGTCGTACGCCCCGTGCCGGGGTTCCCGACCAGGCCGAGCACGTGCGCCGGGCCGTCGAGGAAGGCGTCGAACTCCCGCGTCACCTCCGGCCGTTCGACCGGCTCCAGGGGGGTCTCGCCCGGCCCGTCGGAGCCCGCCGAGGTGGCCGTCAGGTGCAGGGCGCCCGCCAGGTTGAGGTCGTGGCCGTACCCGGGGACGGTCGCCGCGTTGCGGGCGATCAGCTCCGCGAGCGGCCCGCCGGGATCGGCGGCGGCCGCCTCCCGCAGCGGGATCGCGAAGCCGGGCGGGCGGTGGGTGCGGGGCGCGTCGCCCGGTGGGCGGGGGCCCGGGTCACGGGGCAGCAGCGCCGTGCCGAGTACGGCGAGGACCGCGCCGGACGCGGCGTCCACGACCGGCCCGCCCGTGGCCCCGCCGCCGGGCCGCAGCGCGTCGGCGCCGTCCGTGCCGATCGCCAGCTCCAGGGCGGCGCCCACCGGGTGCTCGCGGTCGGCCGCGGTGTACGTCACCGGGGACGAGCCGAGGACGCGTGCCTCGCGCCAGCCGGGCGCGGCGATCCGCACATAGGCGCCGGCCACCACGGAGTCCCGTACGGCCAGGGGCAGGGGCCGCAGTCCGAGGCCTTCGGTGCGCACGAGCGCGAGGCCGGCGCCGGGCAGCGCCACGACGGCGTCGGCGGGCACCACGCAGGTGCGTCCGTCCGGCGCGTGCAGGACGATCCGCGTGAGGCCGTCGACGGCCTCGTGGCTGGTGACGACCGTGCCGTGCTCGTCGGCGGCGAACCCCGTGCCCCGCGGGCGCCCCACCGGGTCGCACACCTGCACGAGGGCCGGTCCCGGCACCGTCCGGCCGCTCCGCTCCCCCGCGGCCGCGGCGTCCCCGGCGCCCTCGGCCTGCGGACCCCGTCCCGCCATGCTCGAACCTCCCGGCTGGTCCCCGTCCGTCGACCGTAGGTCGGCGGTGATCAGCGGAACAGAACTCGACGCGAACGCGCCCCCTTCCGCTCCCTCGGTTCACTCCGAGCGCCTGCCCGAAGGGGTGAATCGGCGCGGTGAGGTGGAAACACCTTGAGTGGGGGGACCGTGGGGGGAACGTGGAGCGGCGTACCGGTGTCCGCCGCTCCACGACGGAGCGAGGCCCCACGACGAAGCGAGGCTGCACGACGAGCGGGATACGAGCGGTCCTCGCTCAGGCGAAGACGGCCAGGCTCTTGGCCTTGCCCCGCGACTCCTCCGCGAGGACCAGGAAGCGGCCCTCCGGGTCGAAGACGGCGACGGCGCCCACACCCGCGTACTCCTCGGGCATGTCGATCCGGACGCCGTTGAGCAGCAGCCGGCCGCGCTTGTCGTCCACCTCCCAGCGAGGGAAGGCCCGGTCGGCGGCCTCGGCCACCGGCATCACCGTCAGCTCTTCCTGGAGCTGGTCCAGGGTCTTGGCCGCGTCCAGCTTGTACGGCCCGACGCGGGTGCGGCGCAGCGCGGTCAGATGGCCGCCGACGCCGAGGCCCGCGCCGAGGTCGCGGGCGAGCGCCCGGATGTACGTCCCCGAGGAGCAGACGACCGAGACGACCAGGTCGAGGACGGGGGTGCCGTCCTCGGCGACGGCGTCGCGGACGTCGTACACGGTGAAGGCGGAGACCGTCACCGGCCGGGCCGGGATCTCGAACTCCTCGCCCTTGCGGGCGCGCGCGTACGACCGCTTGCCGTCGATCTTGATGGCGCTCACCTTGGAGGGCACCTGCATGATGTCGCCGGAGAGCTTGGCGATGCCCGCGTCGATCGCCTCACGGGTGACCCCGGAGGCGTCGGCGGACGAGGTGATCTCGCCCTCGGCGTCATCGGTGATGGTGTTCTGGCCGAGGCGGATGGTGCCCAGGTACTCCTTCTCGGTCAGCGCCAGGTGGCCGAGGAGCTTGGTGGCGCGCTCCACCCCGAGCACGAGGACGCCCGTCGCCATGGGGTCCAGGGTGCCCGCGTGACCGACGCGGCGGGTCTTGGCGATCCCGCGCATCTTGGCCACCACGTCGTGCGAAGTGAAGCCGGACGGCTTGTCGACGATGACAAGTCCGTCCGGCGTCGTGGTGCTGCTCTTGCTCATGCGCGGGCGTCGCCGTCCGTCTCGTCCGTGTCGTCCTCGGGCTTCTTGTACGGGTCCGCGTCACCGGCGAACTCGGCGCCCGCGGAGACCTCCCGCACCTTCTCGTCCGACATCCGGGCCTTGTCGAGGAGGTCCTCGATGGCCCGGGCGTTGTCCGGCAGGGCGTCCGCGACGAAGGACAGGGTCGGCGTGAACTTCACGCCCGCGGCCTGGCCGACCGCCGAACGGAGGACGCCCTTGGCGCTCTCCAGGCCCGCCGCGGCGGCGGCGCGGTCCTCGTCGTCGCCGTAGACCGTGTAGAAGACGGTCGCCTCCCGCAGGTCACCGGTCACCCGGGTGTCCGTGATGGTCACGTGCGTCCCGAGCCGCGGGTCCTTGATCCCGCGCTGCAGCTTCTGAGCAACCACCTCTCGAATGAGGTCCGCCAGCCTTTTCGCCCGCGCGTTGTCGGCCACTGCTCCGTCTCCCTTATCCCCGGGCATTCCCTGGGCTTGTCTTGCTGTTGTTCAGTCGTCGTCGCCGTGCAGCCGCCGTCGGACCGACAGCAGCTCCACTTCGGGCCGGGCGGCGACGAGGCGCTCGCACCGGTCCAGTACGTCCGTGAGATGGCCCCAGTCACCCGCCACCGCGGCGAGGCCGATCTCGGCCCTGCGGTGCAGGTTCTGACCGCCCACCTCCGCCACGCTCACCGCGTACTTCCGCTGGAGCTCGGCGACGATCGGGCGGACGACAGAGCGTTTCTCCTTCAGCGAATGTACGTCGCCGAGGAGCAGATCGAAGGACAGAGTCCCCACATACATGTGTATCCGGATGTCCCGCCGGTACGGGTTCGGTGCCCCGCCAACCACTTGGCAGGGACACAAGAACCGTACACGGAACGGCCGGGGCCGATCGACGGGATTTCTCCCCTCGACCGGCCCCGACACTGACCGCGCGGATCAGACTGCCGCAGGGCAGTCACTGCCGTGAGGCAGTCGATCAGCCGCGCGGCTTCTCGCGCATCTCGTACGTCGCGATGACGTCGTCGACCTTGATGTCGTTGAAGTTGCCGAGGTTGATACCGCCCTCGAAGCCTTCGCGGATCTCGGTGACGTCGTCCTTGAAGCGGCGCAGACCCTCGATGTTGAGGTTCTCCGCGATGACCTTGCCGTCGCGCAGCAGGCGGGCCTTGGTGTTGCGCCTGACCTCGCCCGAGCGGATGAGGACACCGGCGATGTTGCCGAGCTTGGACGAGCGGAAGACCTCGCGGATCTCCGCGGTGCCGAGCTCGACCTCCTCGTACTCCGGCTTGAGCATGCCCTTGAGGGCCGCCTCGATCTCCTCGATGGCCTGGTAGATCACCGAGTAGTAGCGGACGTCGACGCCCTCGCGCTCCGCCATCTGCGCGGCACGGCCGGCCGCGCGGACGTTGAAGCCGATGACGATGGCGTCGGAGCCCATCGCCAGGTCGATGTCGGACTCGGTGACCGCACCCACACCGCGGTGCAGGACGCGGATGTCGACCTCTTCGCCGACGTCCAGCTGGAGCAGCGAGGACTCGAGAGCCTCCACCGAACCGGACGCGTCACCCTTGATGATGATGTTGAGGTCCTGGACCAGGCCGGCCTTGAGCACCTGGTCGAGGTCCTCGAGGGAGACCCGGCGGGTGCGCTTGGCGAACGCGGCGTTGCGCTCACGGGCGGCACGCTTCTCGGCGATCTGACGGGCCGTACGGTCCTCGTCGACGACCAGGAAGTTGTCGCCCGCACCCGGGACGTTGGTGAGACCGAGCACGAGGACGGGGGTCGACGGGGTCGCCTCCTCCACGTTCTCGCCCTTGTCGTCGAGCATGGCGCGGACTCGGCCGTAGGCGTCACCGGCGACCATCGTGTCGCCGACGCGGAGGGTACCGCGCTGGACGAGGACGGTCGCGACGGCGCCGCGGCCCTTGTCGAGGTGGGCCTCGATGGCGATGCCCTGCGCGTCCTGCTCCGGGTTGGCCCGCAGGTCGAGCGAGGCGTCCGCGGTCAGGACCACGGCCTCGAGCAGCTGCTCGATGTTGAGGCCCTGGCGCGCGGAGATGTCGACGAACATCGTGTCGCCGCCGTACTCCTCGGCCACCAGACCGAACTCGGTGAGCTGACCGCGCACCTTGGTCGGGTCGGCACCCTCGACGTCGATCTTGTTGACCGCGACCACGATCGGCACGTCGGCCGCCTTGGCGTGGTTCAGCGCCTCGATCGTCTGCGGCATCACACCGTCGTTCGCCGCGACCACGAGGATCGCGATGTCGGTGGACTTCGCACCACGGGCACGCATGGCGGTGAACGCCTCGTGACCGGGGGTGTCGATGAAGGTGATGGCGCGCTCTTCGCCGTTCACCTCGGTCGCGACCTGGTAGGCACCGATGTGCTGGGTGATGCCGCCGGCCTCGCCCGCGACGACGTTCGTCTTGCGGATCGCGTCGAGCAGGCGGGTCTTGCCGTGGTCGACGTGACCCATGACCGTGACGACCGGCGGACGCGAGACGAGCATCTCCTCGCCGCCCTCGTCCTCACCGAA
Source organism: Streptomyces huasconensis (assembly GCF_021028635.1). NCBI lineage: Bacteria > Bacillati > Actinomycetota > Actinomycetes > Kitasatosporales > Streptomycetaceae > Streptomyces > Streptomyces huasconensis. The sequence continues at coordinate 5,961,317 of NZ_CP086119.1, read as the reverse complement.
CTCGATGGAGAACGACTCGAGCAGCTCGCGGTCCTCCTCCTCCGGGCTGACGATCTCCAGGACGAAGTTCATCTCGTCCGCGAGGAGCTTCAGCGTCTCGTCGGAGACGGACTGCGTGGCGGTGACCATCTCGCCGAGGTTCATCATCACGCCGACGAGCGACGCCGGGTTGGCGTTGATCTTCTCGGCGAAGTCGGTCAGCGAGGCACCGCGCGACAGGCGGACGGTCTGTCCGTTGCCGCGAGGCAGCATGACGCCGCCCACCGACGGGGCCTGCATGGCCTCGTACTCCTGGCGCCTCTGCCGCTTCGACTTGCGGCCACGACGGGCGGGCCCGCCGGGACGGCCGAACGCGCCCTGCGTGCCACCACGGGCACCGGGACCACCGGGACGGCCACCGAAGCCGGGACGACCGCCGAAGCCGCCGCCGCCACCGGGACGACCGGCACCGCCGCCACCGGGACCACCGGGACGACCGGCGAAACCGCCGCCACCGCCACCGGGACCGGCCGGACGGCCCGCGAAGCCGCCGCCACCGGGACGACCGCCACCGGCACCGCCGGGACGACCGCCGCCGCCGGGACCACGGCCACCGCCGGGGCCACCACCGGGACGCGGGCCGGCAGCGGGACGCTGCGGCATCATGCCCGGGTTGGGACGGTTACCGGCGGGGCCGCCGCCGGGACGCGGGGCCTGCGGACGGGGCATGCCGCCCGGGGTCGGACGGGCGCCGCCCTGACCCTGCGGACGAGGAGCACCACCGGGACCGCCCTGGCCCTGCGGGCGCGGGGCGCCGCCGGGACCGCCGGGGCCACCCTGGCCACCGGGACGCGGGGCGCCGCCCGGACGGGGCGCCTGCGGGCGCGCCATGCCGGTGGAGCCACCAGAGGTGAAGGGGTTGTTGCCCGGACGCGGACCCGCGGGACGGGCACCGCCGGGACGCGGGGCGCCCTGGCCACCGGGGCGCGGGGCGCGCTCCGGACGGTCGCCACGACCGCCCTGGCCCTGACCACCCTGAGCGGGGGCCGGACGGCCACCCGGCTTCGGGGCGCCGGGACGGGCGGCGGGACGCGGGGCCTGCGGAGCCGAGGAGGCCGCGGGAGCAGCCGGCGCGGCGGGCGGAGCCGTGAACTCCGGGGCGGACGGCGCCGGGGAGGCCGGGGCCGGCTTGGGAGCCGGGGGCTTCGGGCCGGGCGTCGGACGCGGAGCCGGCGTCGCCGGGGAGGCCGCGGGCTTCTCGGCCGCGGGCTTGGGGGCCGGCGGCTTGGGCGCGGCCGGACCCGGACGGGCGGCCTGCGCGGGAGAGGGCGCCGACGGCGAGGCCGGCTTGGGGGCGGCCTGCTTGCGCGGCGCGCCGGGCTTGGCCGCGGACTTGCCGCCGCCGCCCTGGAATGCGTCAGTCAGTTTGCGTACTACGGGCGCCTCGATCGTCGAGGACGCCGAACGTACGAATTCACCGAGTTCTGTGAGCTTGGCCATGACGACCTTGCTCTCTACTCCGAACTCCTTGGCGAGTTCGTATACCCGGACCTTAGCCACTTCGCTCCTTTTAGGTCCGGGTTACGCCGGACCGTCGCTACTTCATGGGCGTACTCATCGCGTGCTCATCGAGTGCTCATCGCAATCTCGACCTACTTCCAACTCGCGGAATACCAAGGCCGCACGGGGTTCCGTGCGACCACGTCTTACGGTGTTGCCTGCTCGGCAACTGTCTCGACGACTCGGCACAGCGCCTCGGTGCCGAACGGTCCCTGGGCTCGGAAGGCCCTGGGAAACGCCCGGCGGCGGACCGCCAGGTCCAGACAGACCGGGGCGGGGTGCACGTACGCACCCCGGCCGGGCAGCGTACCGCTTGGGTCGGGGACGCAATCGCCCTCGATCGCCACGATGCGCAGCAGATCACTCTTGGCCGCTCGCTCCCGGCACCCCACACAGGTGCGCTCAGGGCGTGCGCGGGCATGCGTCCGGCCAGACACGCTTAAGTCTACCTCCCCGTACCGACCTCACCCCTGTCGGGCAAAAATCGAACGGCTACTCGCCACATACTGTCGTGATCCAAGCGGTGATCGCCCGGATTTATTCCCGCGGCCGCCTCCGGAGCTGGTCCGAAGAGGGCCGCGACGGTGCCCCGGTCTACTGCTCGGGCTGCTCGGTGTCGGGCCTGATGTCGATGCGCCAGCCCGTCAGCCGAGCGGCCAGGCGGGCATTCTGCCCCTCCTTGCCGATGGCCAGCGAGAGCTGGTAGTCCGGCACGGTCACCCGGGCCGAGCGGGCGGCGAGGTCGACGATCTCGACCTTGCTGACACGGGCCGGGGAGAGCGCGTGGGCGACCATGTCCGCCGGGTCGTCCGACCAGTCGACGATGTCGATCTTCTCGCCGTTCAGCTCGGCCATGACGTTGCGCACGCGGCTGCCCATGGGGCCGATGCAGGCGCCCTTGGGGTTGAGCCCCGAGCGCGTCGAGCGCACGGCGATCTTGGTGCGGTGGCCGGCCTCGCGGGCGATGGCCGAGATTTCGACGGAGCCGTCGGCGATCTCGGGCACCTCCAGCGCGAAGAGCTTCTTCACCAGGTTCGGGTGGGTGCGCGAGAGCGTGACGGACGGGCCGCGGACACCCTTCGCCACCCGGACGACGTACGAACGAAGGCGCATCCCGTGGGGGTACTCCTCGCCCGGGACCTGCTCCTGCACCGGCAGGATGGCCTCCAGCTTGCCGATGTCGACCAGGACGTTCTTCGGGTCGCGGCCCTGCTGGACCACGCCGGTGACGATGTCGCCCTCGCGCCCGGCGTACTCACCGAGCGTCGCGTCGTCCTGGGCGTCGCGCAGCCGCTGCAGGATGACCTGCTTGGCGGTCGTGGCGGCGATGCGGCCGAAGTCGGACGGAGTGTCGTCGAACTCCTTGGGCTCCTGGCCCTCTTCCAGGTCCGCCGGGTCCTCCGTCGCCCACACCGTGACGTGGCCGCTCTCGCGGTCCAGCTTCACACGGGCACGACGGAAGCTTCCCTCGGTGCGGTGGTAGGCGATGAGGAGGGCCGACTCGATCGCCTCGACGAGCAGGTCGAAGGAGATCTCCTTCTCCCGCACCAGACCCCGCAGGGCACTCATGTCGATGTCCACGACTACGCCTCCTCTTCCTTCTTGTCCTTGCGGTTGAACTCGACCTGCACACGCGCCTTGTCGATCTCGCCGAAGGCAAGGCGGCGGGAGGTGGGCTTGCGGCCCTTCACGCCGGGCACTTCGAGGTCGAGGCCCTCGTCGTCCACCACGAGGATGCGGGCGGTCAGCTCGCCGCCCTCGGTGAGCTGGAACTTCACCAGGCGGTCCACGGCACGCACGTAGTGACGGTGCTCGGTCAGCGCGCGCTCGGCGCCGGGGGACCCGACCTCCAGGTCGTACTCCCCTTCGCCCATCGCGTCGGTCTCGTCGAGCTTCGCGGAGAGCAGGCGGCTCACTTCCGCGATCTGGTCCAGATCCACGCCGTCGTCGGAGTCGATGACGACTCTCAGCACTCGCTTGCGTCCGACCGAGGCCACTTCGATCTCTTCGAGATCCAGGTCCTGGGAGCTGACGAGCGGTTCCAGTAGTTGCCGCAGCCTCTCGCTCTGGGTGGTGCTCATCCGGGTGACTCCTCGGCCGCGTGTGCTGTTGTGGGTGCGTTGCAAGTCTGTGTCAGGTCAAAGGGTATCCGGTCCCCAGAGGTGTTGCGCCCACGTGCCGGGCCCCGCGCCCCTTCATCCCGAGCCGCTCACCCGTACGGAGACCGTCCGAAGGTACGGTGATCACAGGGCCCGCGCCCCACTTCTTCCTTCTCGCTCGCGCCTTCTGGCCAACCTTTCCGAGGACGTCCGCCGTGCCGTCGTATCTCACCGCTCCCCCGCACCGGCCGGGACCGGGCCGCAGGAGTCTGCTCGCCGGGGCCGCCGGCGTCGCGTCCGCGGCGCTGCTCACGGGCTGTACCGCCGGCTCCGGCGCCGACGGCCAGGCCTCCGCCGCGCGCCGCCTGCGTGCCCGGGCCGCCGACGACAGCGCGGAACTGCTGGGGCGGTACGACGCCGTGCTCGCCGCCCACCCCTCGCTCGCCGGGCGGCTCGGGCCGCTGCGGGCGGAGGTGAAGCGCCACGCGGAGGCGTTCGCGGAGGGCCGCGCTCCGGCCTCCGCGTCGCCGTCGGCCTCGGGCCGCGGGGCCGCCGCGCCATCGGCGTCGGCGTCACCCTCTGTCCCGTCCGACCCCGAGAAGGCCGTGAGCGGCCTCGCCAAGGCCGAGCGGGAACTGGCGGACCGGCGGGGAGCGGCCCTGGTCGACGCCCCGCCCGCGGAAGCCAGGCTGCTGGCCTCGGTGGCCGCGGCGGGGGCGGCGCACGCGTATCTGCTGACGGAGGGGGACAAGTGAGCGACTCCAAGGACGTCATGGCCGCCGGGGACGCGGGAGACACCGGGGACGCCGGGGACGACGAGCTGAAGGCGGTCCAGGCGGCCCTGAGCGCCGAGCACGCGGCGGTGTACGGCTACGGCGTCGTCGGCGGCCGGGTCGGCGAGAAGCGCAGGGACGAGGCGCGCACCGCCTACGACGCGCACCGCGCCCGCCGCGACGAGCTGCGGCGCGCCGTGCGCGACCTCGGCGGCGAGCCGCAGCCCGCCGACGCGGCCTACGCGCTGCCCTTCCCGGTGCCGGACACCGAAGCCGCCGTCCGGCTCGCCGCCGAGCTGGAGGACCGGATCGCCGGGGTCTACTCCGATCTCGTACGCGCCTCTTCGGGCGACCGGCGCAGCGGCGCGGCCCGCGCGCTGCGGGAGGCGGCGGTCCGGGCGGCGCGGTGGCGGGGCGGGAGCGTAGCCTTCCCTGGGCTCGCCGAGCGGACGAAACCCGCGTCCACGCCGACGACGCCCAAGGCGTGACGCGCTCAGCAGCTCAGCAGCTCAGGAAGGGAACATCTCGCGCATGGCTTTCGAACCGCCGCGGCGCCTCGTCACCGCACTCGCCGAGACGGCGCAGGACGGCGACGGCTGGCTGGACCGGCTGCCGGAGGCGGTCGAAGAGGCCGTCGCGGCGCGCGGGTTGACCGTCGAGCGGGTCCACGTGCCCGGCGGGCGCAGCAGCCTCGTCCTGATGGTGGTGCGGGCCGACGGCACGCCTGCCGTGCTCAAGCTCGTGCCGCCGCGGTCCCGGCCGGAGAGCGAGCGGGCCGCCCTCGCGCACTGGAACGGTCTGGGCGCCGCCCGGCTGCTCGACCCCGAGTGCGCGGACGGGGCTCTGCTTCTCGAGCGGCTGCACCGTGATGTGTCCGTGCGGTCGCTGCCGGAGGCCAAGGCGCTGCTCGAAGCCGCGGGGACGCTGCGGCGGCTGTGGGTGGAGCCGCCCGCCGGGCACCGTTTCGAGACGGTCGCCGAGCGGACGGAGCGGCAGGCCGAGGCGATGCGGGGTTCCGCCGACGCGGACGCGGATGTCGCGCCGCTGGTCTCCGCGGCGCTCGCGGCGCGGGAGGAGTTGCTCGCGGCGGAGGTGGAGCCGCGGCTGCTGCACGGCACCTTCCGGCAGAGCAAGGTTCTCGCCGGGGACCGGGTGCCGTGGCTGGCCGTGGGGCCCGACCCGGTGGCGGGCGACCCCGCGTTCGATCTGGCGCGGCTGGTGCGGGATCGCGTGGAGGACCTGATCGCCTCGCCGTCCGGGGCGTCGATCACGCGGCGGCGCGTGAAGAAGCTGGCGGAGTCCTTGGAGGTCGATCAGGAGCGGCTGCGGGGATGGACGCTGTTCCGGGCGGTCGAGTCCGGGGTGCGGGCGCTTCGTGTGGGGCGTGAGCAGGATGCGGAGCTGTTGTTGGAGTTCGCGGGCTGGCTCTGAGGGGTGGCGGTGGGGTGGGCCGCCGCCGTGGGTCGTTGCGCTTCGGGGGATCTGCGGGCCGTGCGTGGCTGGTCGCGCAGTTCCCCGCGCCCCCTTCGGGCGCGGGGTCTGGGCGGTGCGTCGGGAAGTGCGGGCCGTATGTGGCTGATCGCGCAGTTCCCCGCGCCCCTTCGGGGTCGCCCCTTTCAGGGCGCGGGGAACGAGGGCGTCAGGAGGTGAGGCGGGTGATGGCCTCTTCCACCGTCAGTTCTTCGCGTTCGCCCGTGCGGCGGTCCTTCAGTTCTACGACGCCCTCGGCGGAGCGGCGGCCCGCGACCAGGATCTGGGGGACGCCGATCAGCTCCGCGTCGGTGAACTTCACGCCCGGGGAGACCCCGGCCCGGTCGTCCACGAGGACGCGCGCGCCCGCGGCGCCCAGCTTCTCCGCGACTTCCAGGGCCAGCTCCGTCTGGAGCGCCTTGCCCGCGGCGACCACGTGGACATCGGCGGGGGCGACCTCCTTGGGCCAGCACAGGCCCTTGTCGTCGGCGGTCTGCTCGGCGAGGGCCGCCACCGCGCGGGAGACGCCGATGCCGTACGAGCCCATGGTCACGCGGACCGGCTTGCCCTGCTGGCCGAGGACGTCGAGCTGGAAGGTGTCGGCGTACTTGCGGCCGAGCTGGAAGATGTGGCCGATCTCGATCGCGCGGTCCAGCTTGAGGCCGGTGCCGCAGGAGGGGCACGGGTCGCCCTCCTCGACCACGACGACGTCCAGGTAGTCGTCGACCTCGAAGTCACGGCCGCAGACGACGTTCTTGGCGTGCTTGTCCTGCTTGTTGGCGCCCGTGATCCAGGCGGTGCCGGGGGCGACGCGGGGGTCGGCGATGTAGCGGACCTTCTCCAGGCCCTGCGGGCCGACGTAGCCGCGTACGAGGTCCTCGCGGCCCTCGAAGTCCTCGGCGGTGACCAGCTCGACCTCGGCCGGGGCCAGGTGCTCGCCGAGCTTGCCGAGGTCGACCTCGCGGTCGCCGGGGACGCCGACGGCCACGATCTCGCCGTCGACCTTGACCAGCAGGTTCTTCAGGGTCGCGGAGGCCGGGACGCCGAGGTGCTCGGCGAGCGTCTCGATGGTCGGGGTGTCGGGGGTGTCCAGCTCCTCGACGGGGCCGTGCGCCGAGCCGTCGACCGGGGCGAGCGCGAAGGTCACGGCCTCGGTGTTGGCGGCATAGTCGCACGCCGGGCAGTCCACGAAGGTGTCCTCGCCGGCCGGGGCCGGGGCCAGGAACTCCTCGGACTTGGAGCCGCCCATGGCGCCCGCGACGGCGGACACGATGCGGTAGTCGAGGCCGAGGCGCTCGAAGATGCGCTGGTAGGCGCCGCGGTGCAGGGCGTACGACTCGGCGAGGCCCTCGTCCGTGGTGTCGAAGGAGTACGAGTCCTTCATCTGGAACTCGCGGCCGCGCAGCACACCGGCGCGCGGGCGGGCCTCGTCGCGGTACTTGGTCTGGATCTGGTAGAGGATCACCGGCAGGTCCTTGTAGGACGAGCACTGGTCCTTGACGACCTGGGTGAAGATCTCCTCGTGGGTGGGGCCGAGGAGGTAGTCGGCGCCCTTGCGGTCCTTGAGGCGGAAGAGCAGGTCGCCGTACTCCTCGTAGCGGCCGGAGGCCTCGTAGGGCTCCTTGGGGAGGAGGGCCGGGAGCAGCACCTCCTGGCCGCCGATGGCGTCCATCTCCTCGCGGACGACGCGGGCGATGTTCTCGTAGACCTTCTTGCCGAGCGGCAGCCAGGTCCAGATGCCGGCGGCGGTGCGGCGGACGTAGCCGGCCCGGACGAGGAGCTTGTGGTTGAGCGTCTCGGCGTCCGCGGGGTCGTCGCGCAGTGTCTTGACCATCAACCGGGACATGCGCTGGACCTGGGCCATGATGAACTCCTGCTACAAGAAGGTCCCCCTCTGCCCGGGCGGGGCCGGGAGCTCGGGGAAGGGTTTGGCTAGGAGGTTAGCCGGGGCGCAGGCGCGGGCGGAAATCGGTTCCCGGTTCAGCCCCGGCGCGGCAGCGGCAGCGGGGCGCCCATCACGGCGTACGGCTTGGCGGCGCTGGGGAACAGGACGCGGCGCGCCAGGTCGGTGTAGCCGAGGGAGCGGTACAGGCCGCGGGCCAGGCTCTCGACGTCGATCGCGGAGAGGATCGAGCGGGGCTCGGCGACGCCCTCGGTGATGGTGGTGATCAGTGAGCGGCCGATGCCGCGGTTCTGGTGGCCGGGGTGGACGTGCAGCTCGGTGATGACGAAGGAGTCGTCGAGCCAGCCGTCCAGCTGCCGGCCGCGGAGGTAGGGCTCGACGACTGTCGACCACCAGTGGCGGCGGTCGTTGGGCATGCCGTAGACGAAGCCGACGAGCCGGTCGTCGGGGGTGGTCGCGCCGAACGAGCGGGCCCCGGGGTAGGTGAGGTGGCGCAGGACGATCTGGCGCCGCACGGCCACCTCTTCGTCGCTCAGCCCGAAGGCGTGGGCCTGGACGTCCAGCGCTTCGTCCACCCGCGCGGCGAGGTCGAGGGGCCCGATCACGACGTCGTCAGTCATGGGGCGACCCTACTTGGCGCCGCCGCGCTTCTGAACAGGGCGCTCTGGTGGGACGGCGGGCCGGGCGGCGGCCGGTGCCGGGCGTCAGAACAGGACGCTCATGAACGCGCCGACTTCCTTGAACCCCACGCGTCGGTACGCCGCCCGGGCCGCGGTGTTGTAGTCGTTCACGTACAGGCTGACCACGGGGGCGACGTCCGCGAGGGCGTAGCGCAGGACGGCGGCCATGCCGGGGGCGGCGAGGCCGCGGCCGCGGTACTCGGGGGCCACCCAGACGCCCTGGACCTGGCAGGCCCGGGGGGTGGCGGCGCCGATCTCGGCCTTGAAGACGACCTTGCCGTCGTCGTCGAGGCGGGCGAAGGAGCGGCCCGCGCCGACGAGTTCGGCGACCCGGGCCTGGTAGAGGAGGCCGCCGTCGCCGGCCATCGGGGAGATGCCGACCTCCTCGGTGAACATCGCCACGCACGCCGGCATGATCGTGTCCATCTCGTCCTTGCGGACGCGGCGGACGTACGGATCGGGGGTGATGCCGTCCGGCAGCCGGTCGGTGACCATCAGGGGCTGGCGGGTGCGGACCTCGCGGGCGGGGCCCCAGGACGGTTCGAGGAGCCGCCACAGCTCGGCTGTGGCGGTCGCGGGCCCGACGATGGAGGAGCAGCGGCGGCCGGCCCGGCGGGCGCGGTCGGCGAAGCCGCGCACGGCCCGCGGGGTGGCGCAGATGGGGACGAGGTTGGCGCCCGCGTAGCAGAGGGACTCCAGCATGCCGCCCTCGTACCAGCCCCACATCTCGCCGCCGAGCCGCCACGGGTCGAGACCGGCCACCTGGACACGAGCGGTCACAAAGGCGTTCGCGACCGGCTCGCGGTCGAGCACGGCCATCGCGGCGTCGAGGTCACTCGGTTCGAGGACCCGGGTGGTGGTCTGAGTCAACACGTGCGGGGGCCTCACCATACGGTCTGCTGATCTCCGCACTGTACCTGGCGTGGGCGGGTTGTGCGGGGGGTGCCTTCGGGGGCCTTGGTGGGGGCGGCTCGGGGCGTCGGTGGGGGCCCCGGGGCTGTTCGTGGAGGCCGGCCGGTCGGCGCTCCGTCATCCGTGGCCCCGGAAGCCGGGTCGTACGTACGTGGGAACAGGCCCCGCGCCATACGTGAAGGCCGGCCCCCGGAGCATCCTCGGGGCCGGCCTCAGGGCGTTCGGCAAGGCGTCGGGAAAGGGGAGCCTCCGGGCGGGCCCGGGGTCAGCCCGCTACCGAGATCGTCGGCTCGCCGGAGGCCACGCCGTCCTTCTCCATCTGTTCGGCGATCTTCATCGCCTCGTCGATGAGGGTTTCCACGATCTTCGACTCGGGGACGGTCTTGATGACCTCGCCCTTGACGAAGATCTGGCCCTTGCCGTTGCCGGAGGCGACGCCGAGGTCGGCCTCGCGGGCTTCGCCGGGGCCGTTGACGACGCAGCCCATGACGGCGACGCGCAGCGGCACCTCCATGCCCTCCAGGCCCGCGGTGACCTCTTCCGCCAGCTTGTAGACGTCGACCTGGGCGCGGCCGCAGGACGGGCAGGAGACGATCTCCAGGCGGCGCTGACGCAGGTTGAGGGACTCCAGGATCTGGATGCCGACCTTGATCTCCTCGGCCGGCGGCGCCGACAGGGACACCCGGATCGTGTCGCCGATGCCCTCGGAGAGCAGCGCGCCGAAGGCGACCGCCGACTTGATCGTGCCCTGGAAGGCGGGTCCGGCCTCGGTGACACCCAGGTGCAGCGGGTAGTCGCAGGCCGCGGCCAGCTGACGGTAGGCCTGCACCATGACCACCGGGTCGTTGTGCTTCACCGAGATCTTGATGTCCCGGAAGTCGTGCTCCTCGAAGAGCGACGCCTCCCACAGCGCCGACTCGACCAGGGCCTCCGGCGTGGCCTTGCCGTACTTCTTCAGCAGGCGCGCGTCCAGGGAGCCCGCGTTGACGCCGATCCGGATCGGCGTGCCCGCGTCCTTGGCGGCCTTCGCGATCTCCTTGACCTTGTCGTCGAACTGCTTGATGTTGCCCGGGTTCACCCGGACCGCCGCGCACCCGGCGTCGATCGCCGCGAAGACGTACTTCGGCTGGAAGTGGATGTCCGCGATGACCGGGATCTGCGACTTCCGGGCGATCGTCGCCAGCGCGTCGGCGTCATCCTGCGTCGGACAGGCGACTCGTACGATCTGGCAGCCCGAGGCCGTCAGCTCCGCGATCTGCTGGAGCGTGGCGCCGATGTCGGACGTCCGCGTCGTCGTCATCGACTGCACCGACACCGGTGCGTCCCCGCCCACGGCCACCGAACCGACCTGGATCTTGCGGCTGACCCGTCGGTCGGCGAGCTTGGTCGGAACGGACGGAATTCCGAGCGATACGGCAGTCATCTGGCGAGCATCCCCAAGAGTGTGGATCACAAGAGTGTGGTCACAGGAGTGTGGATCGAAGAGCGTGGATCGAGGCCCCGGGATCAGCGGGCTCCAGGCTCCGAGATTACGGCACCTCGTGGGGCCCGGGCACATCACGTCCCCGACACCACTCGATGGAGGGCGGCCCGGCACCTGCCGTGCCGGGCCGCCGCGAGCCTCGCCGCGTCAGGAGATTCTCACCGGGTTCACGACGTCCGCGATGAGCACCAGGAGCGTGAAGCAGATGAAGATCCCCGCCACCACATAGGCGACCGGCATCAGCTTCGCCACGTCGAAGGGCCCCGGGTCGGGGCGGCGCAGGACCTTCGCCGTGTTGCGGCGCACGGACTCCCACAGGGCGCCCGCGATGTGGCCGCCATCCAGCGGGAGCAGCGGCAGCATGTTGAAGAGGAAGAGCGAGAGGTTGAAGCCCGCGATGAGGAACAGCATCATCGCGATCTGGTTCTGCGGCGGGATGTCCAGGGTGAACACGTCCCCGCCGACGCGGGCGGCGCCCACCACGCCCATGGGCGAGTCCTGCTTGCGCTCGCCGTCGCCGAAGGCCGCGTCCCACAGGTCCGGGATCTTGGACGGCAGGGCGATGATCGACTCGACGCCGTTCTCCATCATGTCGCCCATGCGCTCCACGGACTGGCCGAAGGACTGCTGGACGATGCCGGTGGCGGGGGTGAAGCCGAGGAAGCCGGCGTAGACGTACTTGCCCTCGACGTACGCGCCCTCGCCGTCGGTCTTGGTGACCTGGTTCTTGATGAGGTCGGCGTGCAGGTCGAGCCGCTTGCCGTCGCGCTCGACCGTGAGGGTGGCCGGGCCGATGGTCTCGCGGATCTTCGACTGGAGCGTGGACCAGTCGTCGACGGCCTGCCCCTGGAAGGCGACGATCTTGTCGCCCGGCTTCAGGCCGGCCGCCTTGGCGGGCGCGGCCTTGTCGCCCTTCTCGCACTTGGTGCGGTTCTCGCTCTGCTGGATGACGCAGTCCGAGACCTTGCTGACCTGGGTCGTCTGGCTGCTGATGCCGAACGTCATCATCACGCCGAGGAAGATCGCCACGGCGAGGACCAGGTTCATGAAGGGGCCCGCGAACATCACGATCACGCGCTTCCACGGCTTGCGCGTGTAGAAGAGGCGGGTCTCGTCGCCGGGCTCCAGCTCCTCGAAGGCCGCCGAGCGGGCGTCCTCGATCATGCCGCGCCAGGGGGACGTCGAGCGGGCCTCTATGCGGCCGTCCGCGCCCGGCGGGAACATGCCGATCATGCGGATGTAGCCGCCGAGGGGGATGGCCTTGATGCCGTACTCGGTGTCGCCCTTCTTGCGCGAGAACAGGGTCGGGCCGAAGCCGACCATGTACTGCGGCACGCGGATGCCGAACATCTTGGCGGTCGACAGGTGCCCCAGCTCGTGCCAGGCGATCGAGAAGAGCAGCCCGATCACGAAGACGACTATCCCGAGGATCATCATCAAGGTCGTCATGCACGAGCCTCCGCGGTCGTCTGTGCTGCCAGTTCACGTGCCCGGGCGCGCGCCCAGGTCTCCGCCTCGAGGACGTCCGCGACGGTGAGGGAGGTTCCCCCCGGGGGCGTGCCGTGCTCGTCCACGACCTTCGTCACCGTCTCCATGATGCCGTTGAAGGGCAGCGCGCCCTTGAGGAACGCGTCGACGCATTCCTCGTTGGCGGCATTGAACACCGCCGGGGCCGTGCCCGCGAGCCGTCCGACGTGCCGGGCCAGTCCCACGGACGGGAACGCGTCGTCGTCCAGCGGGAAGAACTCCCAGCTCGACGCCTTCGTCCAGTCGAAGGCGGGCGCCGCGTCGGGCACCCGCTCGGGCCAGCCGATGCCGATGGCGATCGGGCCGCGCATGTCCGGCGGGGTCGCCTGGGCGAGGGTCGAGCCGTCGGTGAACTCCACCATGGAGTGCACGTACGACTGCGGGTGGACGACGACCTCGATGCGGTCGAAGGGGATGTCGTAGAGGAGGTGCGCCTCGATGACCTCGAGGCCCTTGTTGACCAGCGTCGCGCTGTTGACGGTGATCACCGGACCCATGGCCCAGGTGGGGTGCGCGAGCGCGTCCTCGGGGGTGACGTGCGCGAGATCGGCCTTCGTACGTCCGCGGAAGGGACCTCCCGAGGCGGTGACGACGAGTTTGCGTACGTCGGCGCGGGTGCCGGCGGCGAGCGCCTGGAAGAGGGCCGCGTGCTCGGAGTCGACCGGGATGATCTGGCCGGGCTTGGCGATCGCCTTGACGAGCGGGCCGCCGACGATCAGCGATTCCTTGTTGGCGAGCGCGAGGGTGCGGCCCGCTTCCAGGGCGGCGAGCGTCGGCGCGAGGCCGATGGAGCCCGTGATGCCGTTGAGGACCGTGTGGCAGGCGGAGGCGGCGAGCTGCGTCGCGGCGTCGGGTCCGGCCAGGATCTCGGGGAGCGGCTCCCCCGCCTCGTACTGCCCCTGGAGGGCTTCGCGCAGCGCCGGTACGACGTCCTCGCGGGCGACCGCGACGGTCCGCACCCGCAGCCGGCGTGCCTGCTCGGCGAGGAGGCCGACGCGGCCGCCCGCGGCGGAGAGCGCGGTGACGCGGAAGCGGTCGGGGTTGCGCAGGACGAGGTCGATGGCCTGGGTGCCGATCGAACCCGTGGACCCGAGGATGACGATGTCCCGCGGTCCGTCCCCGTCCGTGGTGGAGACGGGGTCGAAGACGAGATGCGGGTCGGCGAGGGGGGATGGGCTGTCGCTCATGCCCCCCATTGTGGCCGCACAACCTCTCCGCCCGGACCCCGCGGGCCCCGATGTGGCGTACGCGGCGTTCGGCGCGGGTCACTGTTGCTTGCGGCGCCGCCCGTCCCGGCTGTCCTCGGCGTCCAGCGTGGAGGCTCTTCGACCTGGACGTCGAGGGGGAAGAGGCAGCCGTGAGCAGCCGTGATCCCTCGCCGCCAGGCGCTCGCGCCCTCCTGATTCCCCGGCCGGTCCGCTCGTTGGGGGCGGGTTGCAAGTCCCGGGCAAACGGACCGGTTTCGGGCGGGCGGAATGCGTGGCGTGGTGACTTGTTCAGCGAATGGGGCGGTGGACGTTGTCGCGTTTGGAGGGGCCCGGTGCCGCTTCCGCGATCCAGGCGCCCTCGCCGGAGGGGTCGATGATCCCCTCTTCGAGCCAGGTGTAGGTGCCGGAGAGGACGCCCTTGACCACCTTGCGGTCCAGGTCGTCGGTGTTGGTCCACAGCCGGGCGAAGAGTTCCTCCACGCGGATGCGGGACTGGCGGCAGAAGACGTCGGCCAGCTGGTACGCCTCGCGGCCGTGGTCCTCGGTGGTGCGCAGGAGTTCGGCGCGTACGCAGGCCGCGCTCATCGCGAAGAGTTCGGCTCCGATGTCGACGACGCGGCCGAGGAAGCCCTGCTTGGTCTCCATCTTCCCCTGCCAGCGCGACATGGCGTAGAAGGTGGAGCGGGCCAGCTTGCGGGCGCCGCGCTCGACGTACCGCAGGTGGCCGGAGAGGTCCGCGTGGCCGGGCGGGTGGAATTCGGCGTACGAGCGCGGGAGTTGGCCGGGGCCCGCCACGAGTTTCGGCAGCCAGCGGGCGTAGAAGCCGCCGGCCCGCGCGCCCGCCCTCGCCTTGTCGGAGAGGGTCTTGTCGGGGTCGATGAGGTCGCCGGCGACCTTCAGGTGGGCGTCGACGGCCTCGCGGGCGATCAGCAGGTGCATGATCTCCGTGGAGCCCTCGAAGATGCGGTTGATGCGCAGGTCGCGCAGGATCTGCTCGGCGGGGACGGCGCGCTCGCCGCGGGCCGCGAGGGACTCGGCGGTCTCGAAGCCGCGGCCGCCGCGGATCTGGACCAGTTCGTCGGCCATCAGCCAGGCCATCTCGGAGCCGTACAGCTTGGCGAGCGCGGCCTCGATGCGGATGTCGTTGCGGTCCTCGTCGGCCATCTGCGAGGAGAGGTCGAGTACGGCTTCGAGCGCGAACGTCGTCGCCGCGATGAAGGAGATCTTCGCGCCGACCGCCTCGTGGTGCGCGACCGGCTTGCCCCACTGCTCACGGGCGCCCGACCACTCCCGGGCGATCTTCAGGCACCACTTGCCCGCGCCGACGCACATGGCGGGCAGGGAGAGCCGCCCGGTGTTGAGGGTGGTGAGGGCGATCTTCAGCCCCGCGCCCTCCGGGCCGATGCGGTTCGCGGCCGGGACCCGTACCTGGTGGAAGCGGGTCACGCCGTTCTCCAGGCCGCGCAGGCCCATGAACGCGTTGCGGTTCTCGACGGTGACGCCCTCGGAGTCCGCCTCGACGACGAAGGCCGTGATGCCGCCCTTGTGGCCCTCGGACTTCGGCACGCGGGCCATCACGACGAGCAGGTCCGCGACGACGCCGTTGGTGGTCCACAGCTTCACGCCGTCCAGGACGTAGTGGTCGCCGTCGGGCACGGCCGTGGTGGCGAGGCGCGCCGGGTCCGAGCCGACGTCCGGCTCGGTCAGCAGGAAGGCGGTGATGTCGGTGGTGGCGCAGCGCGGCAGGAAGGCGTCCTTCTGCTCCTGCGTGCCGAAGATCTTCAGCGGCTGCGGTACGCCGATCGACTGGTGGGCGGAGAGCAGGGCGCCGATCGCGGGGCTCGCGGAGCCGACGAGGGCGAGGGCCTTGTTGTAGTACACCTGCGTGAGGCCGAGCCCGCCGTACTTCGTGTCGATCTTCATGCCGAGGGCGCCGAGTTCCTTGAGGCCCTTGATGGTCTCGTCGGGGATGCGCGCCTCGCGCTCGATGCGGGCCGAGTCGATCTTCGTCTCGCAGAACGCGCGGAGCTTGGCGAGGAACTCCTCGCCGCGCAGGGCGTCCTCGGGCGGGGGCATGGGGTGCGGGTGGATCAGATCGAGCCGGAAGCGCCCGAGGAACAGTTCCTTGGCGAAGCTCGGCTTGCGCCAGTCCTGCTCGCGGGCGGCCTCGGCGACCTGCCGGGCCTCGCGTTCGCTCACGGACGGTTTGGGGGTTGGTGCGGTCATGAGGAGCTCACCTCGCCGCGCAGAGGGGCCCGCCGGACCGTCTGGTCCGAGCTTGACCCGGTCGGTTACTGACTGAGCCTTCGTTACTGCCTGAGCCTTCGGTTGCTGCCTGAGCCGTCGGTTACTGACTGGTGCTACTGGATCGTTGGTACCCCATTCGTCCCGGTCCCACCAGTCCTCGCGCAGCGTTCGTACGAGTGTGGCGGCTCGCGCACGAGAACGGCCGGAGCCCCCGCACAGTGGGCTCCGGCCGTTCGTCCTCGGGGGACCCGGTCGCTTACAGGGCGAGGCCCGTCAGCACCATGACCCGCTCGTAGGTGTAGTCGTCCATCGCGTAGCGGACGCCCTCACGGCCCACGCCGGACTGCTTGACGCCGCCGTACGGCATCTGGTCGGCGCGGTAGGACGGGGCGTCGCCGATGACCACGCCGCCGACCTCCAGGGCGCGGTGCGCGCGGAAGGCGGTCTGCAGGTCGTGCGTGAAGACGCCCGCCTGGAGGCCGTACTTGGAGTCGTTGACGGCGGCGAACGCCTCCGCCTCGCCGTCCACCTTCTTGACGGTGAGGACCGGTCCGAAGACCTCCTCGCAGGCGATGGTCACGTCGGCCGGTACGTCGGCGAGGACGGTCGGCGCGTAGGTGGCGCCGTCGCGCTTGCCGCCGGTGAGCAGCTGCGCGCCTGCCTTGACGGCCTCGTCGACCCAGGACTCCACGCGCTTGGCGGCGTCCTCGTTGACCAGCGGGCCGACGTCGGTCTTCGGGTCGGAGGGGTCGCCGGTGACCTGGGCCTCGACGGCCTCGACGATGCGCGGCACCAGCCGGTCGTACACGGACGCGTCGGCGATGACCCGCTGCACGGAGATGCAGGACTGGCCGCCCTGGTAGTTGGAGAAGGTCGCGATGCGCGAGGCGGCCCAGTCCAGGTCCTCGTCCGAGGAGAAGTCGCCGAGGACGACGGCCGCGCCGTTGCCGCCCAGCTCCAGGGTGCAGTGCTTGCGCGGCACCGAGTCCATGATCGCGTAGCCGACCTTGTCGGAGCCGGTGAAGGAGATGACCGGCATGCGCTCGTCCTGGACCAGGGCGGGCATCTTGTCGTTGGCGACCGGCAGGACCGACCAGGAGCCGGCGGGCAGGTCCGTCTCGGCGAGCAGCTCGCCGAGGATCAGGCCGGACAGCGGGGTCGCCGGGGCGGGCTTGAGGATGATCGGCGCGCCGACGGCGATGGCCGGGGCGACCTTGTGCGCGCAGAGGTTCAGCGGGAAGTTGAACGGCGCGATGCCGAGGACGACGCCCTTGGGGAAGCGGCGGGTCAGGGCGAGGCGGCCCTGACCGCCGGCGTCGGTGTCCAGGCGCTGGGCCTCGCCGCCGTTGAAGCGGCGGGCCTCCTCCGCGGCGAACCGGAACACGGAGACCGCGCGGCCGACCTCGCCGCGGGCCCACTTGATCGGCTTGCCGTTCTCGGCGGAGATGAGCTGCGCGATCTCCTCCGTGCGCTCGACGAGGCGGCGGCTCACGTGGTCGAGGGCGGCGGCGCGGGCGTGGGCCGGGGTCGCGGCGAACTCGTCGCGGACGGCGTACGCGGCGGCGACGGCCTCCTCGACCTGGGCGTCGGTCGGGACGGCCGCCTTGGCGACGAGCCGCCCGTCCCAGGGCGAGGTGACGTCGAACGTGGTCTCGCCGGTGGTCTGGCGACCGGCGAGCCAGAAGGCGTGGATGGAAGTCATGTGAGTTCCCGGCCCTTCCGCGGAGGTGTGTCTGGGGGGTGCGTGGTACGTCCTTCACCGTAGGGGGAGGTGGAGTTCTTGACGTTTGTCCGGGGCGGAGTAGTGGGTGGGGGGCTCGCGCCGGTTTGTATGGGGCGGGGTTTCGGGGGGCGGCGGCTTTTGTGCGGGGCGGGGGTTTCGTGGGGGCCTGGGCTTCGCCCGGGGGTGACGCTGCGTGGGCTGTGCGGGGGCGTTGTGGCTGGGCGCGCCGTTCCCCGCGCCCCTTCGGGGCGCCTCGTGCCGCGGGTTCAGTTCGTGCGGGGCGGCCTGGGCTTCGCCCGGAACGCTGCGCGGCCTGTGCGGGTGCGTCCTGGCTGAGCGCGCAGTTCCCCGCGCCCCTTACGGGGCGCGCCACCCTCCGCTCGGCGTTGCCCGCTCCCCCCTTCGGGGCACCCCCACGCTCCGCTCGGCGTTGGTTGCTCCCCGTGGCTCAATCCGTCGCTGTGGATGTTGCCTTCAGTGACAGCCACAGCTCCATGCGGACGTCCGGGTCGTCCAGGGAGCGGCCGAGGATTTCTTCCACGCGGCGCATGCGGTAGCGCAGGGTGTGTCGGTGGACGCCGAGGTCTGCCGCTGCGGCGTCCCACTGGCCGTGGCGGGAGAGCCACGCGCGGAGCGAGGCGACGAGGTCGCCGCGGCCGGTGGCGTCGTGTTCGTGCAGGGCGCGCAGCAGGCCGTCCGCGAAGGCCCGCACCGCGTCGTCCGCGAGCAGCGGCAGCACCGAACCGGCGGCCAGTTCCTCGTGTTCGACCAGGGCCCGGCCGCGCCGCCGCGCGACGGACAGCGCCTGCTCGGCCTGCTTGTAGGCGGTGGCCGCGGCGATCGGTCCGGCCGGGGCGGACAGGCCCATCACCAGCTCGGCCTCCTCGCCGGACGCCGGCACCTCGCGCCCGGCGGTGCCCCGCCCGGCCTCCAGCGCCGCGGCGTACTGCGCGCAGGCCCGTACCCCGGCGCCGCCGTCCACCACGAGCAGCACCAGCCGCTCTCCGTACGGGACCACGAGCAGCGCCTCGCCGGAGCGTGCCGCGGCGGCCTCGACGACGTCCACGAGGCCGCCGAGCGGATCGCCGCCGCCCGAGGCGTCGGCCACCACGGCGAGCACCGCGGCCGGGGCCGGGGTCGCTGCCTGTCCCGCAGCGCCGGCTTTGTCGCCGCTCTCCTCGGTGGCGGGCACCGCGCCCGCCCGCACCCGGGCCGCCGACGCGGAGGCCACCTCGGCGACGACGAGCCGGAAGGGTGCGTCCAGGAGGCTGCCGTAGAGGTCCCCGGCGACGGTCCGGGCGTGGTCGGGCTCCCCGGCGAGCAGCATCCGCAGCACGGCGGCGCCGATCCGCTGTTCGGCGGCGTGCAGCGCGCGCGACCGCTCCGTGGTGAGGGTCAGGAGCGCGATCGCTGAGTGCACCGCGTACCGCTCGGCGGTGCCGAGGGTGGACGCCGTGCCGACGGCGAGGGCGGCGCGCGGCCTGCGGCCGGTGCCGAGCGAGTGCAGCTCCACCCGGTCCTCGGCGCCCGCGACGACGGAGCTGGCGGGCGCGGGCCGCTCCCGGAGGCGTTCGACGTCGGCGGTGAGCCGGGCGGCCCGGCGGGCGGCCCACTCCGGCGCGGTGGCGACGACGGCGCCGGACGCGTCGTACAGCGCGGCCCAGCCGTCGACCTGTCCGGCGAGCGCGAGCAGCAGGCCTTCGGGGCCGTCGCTCAGCGCCTGCCTGGTCAGCTCGCGCTGGGCGGAGAAGCCGGCGGTCACCGCGCGGTACTGCTCCTCCGCGATGGCGGCGGAGACGGCCTTGCTGATGGCGAGGAACGGCGTGCGCCGCGGCACCTCGATGAGCGGGAACTCCGCTTCGGTGGCGGCGTCCAGGAGGGCTTTGGGGATGTCGGGGTAGTGGACGCCGACGGCGAAGCCGAGGCCCACGACGCCGGCGCCCGCGAGCCGTTTCACGTACCGCCGCATGGCCTGCGGGTCCTCCGCGTCCAGTTTGAGCGCGGTGATCAGGAGCAGTTCGCCGCCCTCCATGTAGGGCACGGGGTCGGCGAGTTCGCTGGCGTGCGCCCAGCGGACGGGGGTGTCCAGGCGTTCCTCGCCCGCACGCACGGTCAGCTTGAGCGCGGAGTGGTGGACGAGCGAGGCGAGCGTGGGCGGCATGGGACCTTCAGGTCTGCGGCAGCGGATCTTTTGGCCGGTCCGTATGAACGGCCTGTGTCGATTCTGCCTCACCGTACGGTGTGGACAAGACCGGTCGCATCCGGGAACCGGCCCTGGGGGCGGGGCGCCGTCAGCCGCGCAGATCCACCAGCAGCGGCGGCGCGTACTCCCCTCGTACATCGGTGAGCGACAGCACCGCGTGCCCCGGCGGCACACCGTGCGCCAGCTCCGACGCCGACCAGCGCTCGCGCTCGACCTGGCGGACGGTGACGGCGTCCCGCGTCACCGCCTTGCCGGTGACGAGCTTGCGCAGCGCGTGCAGGGCGCGGGTCATCGGCTGGTCCGCGAAGACCGCGTGCTCGGCGACCTCCCGGGTCTCGATCCACGCCTTGCCCCACGCCTCCGCGAAGCGCCGGCCGTCCCAGGTCGAGATGCCCGCGAAGGCCATACGGCAGCCGACGGTGGCGTACAGCGGTCCTTGCAGCGGTTCGGGTACGTCGCTCACCGTCCGCAGGGCCAGCACCACGCCCGCTTTCACCGACCGCAGGCGCTGCATGCCGGTGACCGTCTCGTGGGTGAGGGCGCGGGTGGCGTCGTCGAGCACCAGGCAGATGAAGTGGTCACGGTCGCCGCGGCTGTGCGCCACGGCGTTGAACTGGGCGAGGAGGAGACGGGTGATCAGCCGTGCCGCCTCCGCGTGTCCGCGCTCGGGCAGCTCGACGCGGACGCGCATCGGGTGGTGCACCACGGCGCGCAGGGAGAAGGGGCTGTCGCTGCCCGCGCCGAAGAAGTCGGCGAACGCGGGGCGGTCGAGGAGGGCGAGCCGGTCGGCGAGGGCCGGTCCCGGGTCGGTGGCACTGCCCTGCTGGCGCACGCGCGCGTCGAGTTCGCGGCGCATCACGGCGTGCTCCTCGGAGCGGAGCGCGTGGCGCAGGTCCGCCACGGCCGCCGGTACCCCTTCGAGCAGTTCCCGCAGGACGGGGACCGAGGGGAAACGCTCGTGTGCGGCCCAGTAGGGGCCCAGCACCTGGGCGAGCGTGGTGGCCGCGCGGCGGCTGTCCATGGTCGGGAGGTCGCCGACGAGCCCCTCGGCCAGGAAGGACGCGGCCTCATCGGGGTCCGTGGTGCTCGCGTAGAGGTCGAGGTCGTGCGGGGAGGAGGGATCGCCCAGCTTGACGACGACGTCGTATGCGTCGTCCGCGCCGAGCGGGGTGCCGGCCGCGCACACCGCGACCACCGCGCAGCTCCCGGTGAGCGCCTGGAGGGAGAGGGACTCCACCACGGGCCGGATGAGCCGCTCGGTCTTGCCGGTGCCGGAGGGGCCGACCGCCAGCAGCGAGGTGCCCAGCACGGCGGGGTCCAGGGCGAGGCCCACGCCGCGGCGCTCCCAGGGGTTGCGGGCCTCGGCGGCGCACCGCCCGATCCTGACCTGGCCCACGAGCAGGTCGTGGCGGGCGAGGCGGGACGGCAGGTCCCTCGCGCCCGAGGGGTGCGTCCACGCCGCCCCGCCCTGGCGGAGCACCGTCGCGGTGAACGAGGCGAGCCGGTCGGGGTGCTGCTGCGCCACGGTCCACTCGCGGCGCACCCGGACGCAGTCCACGTCGTTCATCCGGCCGCCGAGCACCTCGGCGGCGAGCACGTCGGCCGCCTCGTGCCGGCCCGCTCCCCGCAGCTCGGGCCAGTGGCTCCGGCTCGTCGGGGCGGGGGCGGGAGGGGGCGGAGGCAGCCGCGGGTCGTGCCGCGGCCGGGCGAGGTACGTGCGTGCGAGGCCCCACCAGTCGCCGAGCCGGGCGAACGGCCATACGGCCGCCACGGTGATCAGTGTGTACAGGCCGTACGTGACGAACTCGTTCTCGAAGATCTCGTAGCCGCCGGAGCAGAGCACGATCAGCGACATCAGGGGGGTGACGACGGGCAGCGCGTCCCAGGAGACGAGCGGGAAGGCCTCGGGCCATACGAACATCAGCACGATCAGCGCGCCGAGCGCGGCGCGGAGGGCGCGTACGGGCTGCCGCTGCCGGGCGATCACGTGCCGCAGCGCCTCGGACCAGTTGCCGAGGCGGCCGAGGCCGTACACCAGCAGCCCGAAGAACGCGCCGCCGACGACCTGGAGGGCTTCCGCCCCCTGCCACTTCGTCGGCCGGAGGGTGCCCTGGAACAACCAGTCGTCCGGCACGAACAGCCTGATCAGCTCCGTCCGGTAGGGCAGGCCGTCCTGTCGGTACAGGGCCCAGAGGAACAGCCCGAGCACCAGCGTGACCGTCAGCCCGGCCAGCAGCGCGCGGTCCATGCGGCGCCCGTCCTCCTCGGGGGGCGGCGGGACGTACCTGAACCGCCAGACCCCGGGGGCGGCCGCCGGGCGCGGCGCGTCCAGCCAGTCGGCGACGTCCGAGGCGGCCTCGGGGGGCCGGCGCGGTACCGGCGGAGCCGCGGACGGCGCGGGCGGCGCGGGCGGCGCGGGCGGCGGGGCGAGGGGCGGGGCCGGGAGGCTGTCCGGCCGCCGCGGCACGGGAGTCACATGCGTGCCGTGCACGTCCTGCGTACCGTCGGAATCCATGATTCTTGCCCCCTGGCCTGCCGCTCTCCTGGTTCGCGGGCCAATCTAGCGCCAGGGCAAGGGGAGTTCACCGGCTACGCGCCCGGCTCCGTCACGACGGTTGCGGCTCGATGGCCGGGACTCGCCGCCCGGCCGTCGCCGCCGCCGCCCGTTCGGCACGGCGCGCCATGACGTACGCGTGGGGCGACAGCCCGTAGGCCAGCCGGAACTGGTGGCCGAGTTCCCCGGCGGTCAGATGCGCGTCGCGGGCGAGCGCCACGACGTCCAGCGGCCGGGCGTACTCCCGGTCGATCCGGTCGCGTACGCGGCGCAGTCGCGCGAGGAGGCCCAGGCGGTGCGCGGTGGCGCGTGCGCGGCTCCACGAGGGGTGGCACATGAGGGAACTCCTTCGTTGTGGGTGCGGCTCAGCGGAGTTCCTGGATGCGGATCAGGTTGCCGGCGGGATCGCGGAAGGCGCAGTCCCGGATGCCGTACGGCTGCTCGGTCGGTTCCTGGGCGACCTCGGCGCCGCTCGCCCGGACCTTCTCGAAGGTGGCGTCGAGGTCCCGGGTGGCCAGCAGAATCCAGCCGTAGGTGCCCTTGGCCATCATCTCGGCGATGGTGCGCCGCTCGTCCTCGGTGATGCCCGGGTCGACGGCGGGCGGCGCCAAAAGGATGGACGTGCCGGGCTGCCCGGCGGGGCCGACGGTGATCCAGCGCATCCTGCCCTGCCCCACGTCGCTGCGGACTTCCATGCCGAGGGTGTCGCGGTAGAAGGCGAGGGAGGCGTCCGGGTCGTCGTGCGGGAGGGCCGTGGTGTGGATGGTGAGGTCCATGACGATCAGGCTAGGCAGGGGGCGCGGGCCGCGCTTCTCGGTTCCTGCCCGATGGCGCCCCCACCGGGCGGCCGGGGGCCCTTGCTATGTCCATCACGGACAACCGCCGCGCCGAACAACTCCCCCATGGAGCATGCCCGCGCCCCTGCCCCACCCCTAACCTGCGAAGAAAGCAGAGATACGCCCGGAAGACGGCGTCCCGGACGCTCCGCGTGACCGGTCGGCGTCCCCCGGTCACCGATCCACCCAAGACCCCACCCCCAGGAGTCCCCCATGAGCGCAGTTCCGCAGGAGCGTCGCCTCGTCACCGCCATCCCCGGCCCGAAGTCGCAGGAGCTGCAGGCCCGCCGCACCGCCGTGGTGGCCGGTGGCGTGGGCTCCGTGCTGCCCGTCTTCACCGCGCGCGCGGGCGGCGGCATCATCGAGGACGTCGACGGCAACCGCCTGATCGACTTCGGTTCCGGCATCGCCGTGACGTCGGTCGGCGCCTCCGCCGAGGCCGTGGTGCGCCGGGCCTCCGCCCAGCTCCAGGACTTCACGCACACCTGCTTCATGGTCACGCCCTACGAGGGTTACGTGGCCGTCGCCGAGGCGCTCGCCGAGCTGACGCCGGGCGACCACGAGAAGAAGTCGGCGCTGTTCAACTCCGGTGCCGAAGCCGTCGAGAACGCCGTCAAGATCGCCCGCGCGTACACCAAGCGCCAGGCCGTCGTCGTCTTCGACCACGGCTACCACGGCCGTACGAACCTCACGATGGCGCTGACCGCCAAGAACATGCCGTACAAGCACGGCTTCGGTCCGTTCGCCCCCGAGGTCTACCGCGTCCCGGTCGCCTACGGCTACCGCTGGCCGACCGGCGCCGAGAACGCCGGTCCGGAGGCCGCCAAGCAGGCCATCGACCAGATCACCAAGCAGGTCGGCGCGGAGAACGTCGCCGCGATCATCATCGAGCCGGTGCTCGGCGAGGGCGGCTTCATCGAGCCCGCGAAGGGCTTCCTGCCCGAGATCGTGAAGTTCGCCAACGACAACGGCATCGTCTTCGTGGCCGACGAGATCCAGTCCGGCTTCTGCCGCACCGGCCAGTGGTTCGCCTGTGAGGACGAGGGCATCGTCCCCGACCTGATCACCACCGCCAAGGGCATCGCGGGCGGCCTGCCGCTCGCCGCCGTCACGGGCCGCGCCGAGATCATGGACGCCGCGCACGCGGGCGGCCTCGGCGGCACCTACGGCGGCAA
Organism: Streptomyces huasconensis; assembly: GCF_021028635.1. Taxonomy (NCBI): domain Bacteria; kingdom Bacillati; phylum Actinomycetota; class Actinomycetes; order Kitasatosporales; family Streptomycetaceae; genus Streptomyces; species Streptomyces huasconensis. The sequence goes on along the minus strand of NZ_CP086119.1, from coordinate 5,936,985 downwards.
CCCGGTGGCCTGCGCCGGTGCGCTCGGCTCCATCGAGACGATGAAGGAGCTCGACCTCAACGCCAAGGCGAAGGAGATCGAGTCCACGATGAAGGCCCGCCTGGGCGCCATGGCCGAGAAGTTCGACATCATCGGCGACATCCGGGGCCGCGGCGCGATGATCGCCATCGAGCTGGTCAAGGACCGTACGACCAAGGAGCCGAACCCGGAGGCCACCGCGGCCCTGGCCAAGGCCTGCCACGCGGAGGGCCTGCTGGTCCTGACCTGCGGTACGTACGGCAACGTCCTGCGCTTCCTGCCGCCGCTGGTCATCGGCGACGACCTGCTGAACGAGGGCCTGGACATCATCGAGGGCGCCTTCGCGGGCGTCTGAGCCCGCCGAGGCCCCGCGGAGTGACCGTGGGAGCGTGTGAAGAAGGTGTGCGGGCCCCATGACGGGTTGCCGATGTGCCTGTCGGCCCGCCACCGCTTTGCCGTACGGTTTCCGCAGATGAGAGAGACACCCCGCTCACAGGGGACTGTGGGCGACACCAGGGCGGAGCCTCCCCAGCCCCGTCCTGGCCGTGCCTTCGCGCACGCACCCGGAGCTTCCGGCTCCGGAACTCCTCACCGATCGGATGGCCGCCCGCCCCAAACCCCCCGGGGCGCGCGGCGACCCGGTCCCTTCGGCCGCCTCGGAACCACCCCCTGTTCCGAGGCGGCCGCCCCTTTCCCGCCCGCTGTCCCTGTGCCTCTCCCTGTGCGCGCTGCTGTTCGCGCTCCTCACCTGGCAGGTCGTCGCCGACGGACCGCTGCGCCGCCTCGACGAGCGCGCGGGGCGGGCGACCGCCGACGCCGCCTTCCCGGAGCGCGCCGCCGAGTTCCTCGCCGACCTCGGCAACCCCGGTGTCGCCCTGCCCGTGCTCGGGGCCGTCCTCGCGTACGCCGCCTGGTACGGCCGCCGGGCCGGGGTGTTCCGCTGGTGGCTCGCCCCGCTGGCCGGGGCCCTCGCCATGGCCGCGGTGCCCGCGCTCGTCGTGCCGCTCAAGGCAGCCGTGGCCCGGCCGGGGCCGCCGGGCATGGCCGGGCACGACGGCTTCTATCCCTCGGGGCACACGGCGACGGCCGCCGTCGCCTATGGAGCGGCCGCGCTGCTGATGCTGCCGCTGCTGCGCCGCGCGTACGGCCGTCGGGCACTGCTCATCGGCTGCCTCCTGGTGAACGCGGCCGTCGGCTTCGGGCTCGTGCGGCGGGGGTATCACTGGCCGCTGGACGTGGCCGCTTCCTGGCTGCTGTGCGGGATGCTGCTGGCGGCCGTGACGGCCGTGGCCGGGCGGTACGGCCGCCAGTAGCGGACCCCGGCCCTCTCCCCCGGGCGTGCGCCATGGGCCCCGAGGTCACTCCTCGGCCTCCCGGGCCAGCCCCGCCGCCGCCTCGTGCATGGCCAGTTCGAGCAGCGCCGGGTCGGTCAGGGTGCCGTGGCCGTCCGGGGGGACCAGCCAGCGGACGCCGCCGTTCCCCCGCCCGGGGTAGGGCACGACGATCCAGGTGCCGCGGCCGGCGCCGCGTACGCCTGTGCCCAGCCAGCGGGCGGCCGTGCCCGCGGGCACGAAGAAGCCCGTGCGCGCGTCCCCGAAGTCGGCGAGTACCGGCCCTGGGCGGTCGACGCAGCGGGACAGCACCTCCAGCGTGGGACAGCCGAGGTCGCCGGGGAGGATCAGCACGTCCCAGCGGCGGCCCGCGGGCAGGAGCGCGACCCCGAACGGGTTGCGCTCCCACTCCCAGCGGCAGGCGTCCGGGTCCGGCGCCACCGACACGAGCCATTCGACCGCCGACTTCGCCCCGCGGTCGCCCGCGCCTCTCGTGCCGCCCATGCCGCCCGTGTCACCCGAGCCACCCGTGCCTGTCATTGGCTGGACCTCCTTTTTCCCGTGTAACGACTGTGCGTGTCACAGGTGAGAGGGGTCCGGGGCCCGGGCATTACGTGGGTTCGGCCACCTGGCGGTGGTGCGGCGGCACGGCGGGCGGCGGGGGCGTACGCCGGTTCAGCTGTCGAAGCCGAGGCCCAGCTTGTCCATCGTCTTCAGCCAGAGGTTCCGCCTGCCACCGTTGGCGTCCGACCGGGCGAGGGACCACTTCGTCAGTGCGACGCCCGTCCATGCGAACGGCTCCGGCGGGAAGGGCAGCGGCTTCGTGCGGACCATCTCCAGGCTTGTCCGCTCGGTGCGCTCCCCGGAGAGCAGGTCCAGCATGACGTCGGCACCGAACCGCGTGGCCCCGACACCGAGCCCGGTGTACCCGGCCGCGTAGGCGACGCGGCCCTTGTGCGCCGTGCCGAAGAACGCCGAGAAGCGCGAGCACGTGTCGATCGCACCGCCCCACGCGTGCGTGAAGCGGACCCCCTCCAGCTGCGGGAAGCAGGTGAAGAAGTGCCCGGCGAGCTTCGCGTACGTCTCGGGGCGGTGGTCGTACTCGGCGCGGACCTTTCCGCCGAACGGGTAGATCGCGTCGTAACCGCCCCACAGGATGCGGTTGTCTGCGGAGAGCCGGAAGTAGTGGAACTGGTTGGCGCTGTCGCCGAGCCCCTGCCGGTTCTGCCAGCCGATCGCGGCGAGCTGGTCGTCGCTCAGCGGCTCGGTCATCAGCGCGTAGTCGTAGACCGGCACGGTGTACGCGCGGACGCGCTTGACCAGCGACGGGAAGATGTTCGTGGCGAGCGCCACCTGGCGGGCGAAGACCCGGCCGTACGGCGTGCGGACGGCCATCCCGGCGCCGGCGGAGGCCAGCTCCAGGGCGGGCGTGTGCTCGTAGATGCGTACGCCCTGCTCCAGGCAGGCCCGCTTCAGGCCCCACGCCAGCTTCGCCGGGTGCAGCATGGCGACGCCGTCGCGGTCCCAGAGGCCGCCGAGGAAGGTGGGCGAGTCGACCTGCTCGCGTACGGCGTCCGCGTCGAGGAGCCGCGCGCTTCCGGCGAGGCCGTGGGCCGCCATCTCCTCGTACATCTCGCGCAACTCGGCGACCTGGTGCGGGGCGGTGGCGACGTCGATCTCGCCGGTGCGCTCGAAGTCGCAGTCGATGGCGTAGCGCTTGACGGCCGCCTCGATCTCGTCGAGGTTGCGGGCGCCCAGCTCCTCCAGTTTCTCGATCTCGCCGGGCCAGCGGGACAGGCCGTTGGCGACGCCGTGGGTGAGGGAGGCGGCGCAGAAGCCGCCGTTGCGGCCGGAGGCGGCCCAGCCCGCCTCGCGGCCCTCGACGAGGACGACGTCGCGCCGCGGGTCGCGCTCCTTGGCGATGAGCGCGGTCCACAGGCCGCTGTAGCCGCCGCCGACGACGAGGAGGTCGCAGCGGTCGTCGCCGGTGAGGGCGGGCTCGGGGGCGGGCCTGCCCGGGTCGTCCAGCCAGTACGAGACCGGCTGGGCGTCGGAGAGGGACTTGGTCCAACGGGTCATGGCGCTAGGGGCCATGATTTCCACTCCTTCAGAGACAGTAGAAGCGCTGCGCGGCGAGCGGTGATTCTATTTCGCCTGCTTGTTGCGGCGCTTTCCGATGAGCATTCCGGCGAGTACGAGCAGCACCGCGACGAGGAACATCGCCGTACCGATCACATTGATCTGAACGGGCGTGCCCCGCTGTGCCGATCCCCAGACGAACATGGGGAATGTCACGGTCGAGCCCGCGTTGAAATTCGTGATGATGAAGTCGTCGAAGGAGAGCGCGAAGGCGAGCAGCGCGCCCGCCGCGATGCCCGGTGCGGCGATCGGCAGCGTGACCCGCAGGAAGGTCTGCACGGGACCGGCGTAGAGGTCCTGGGCGGCCTGTTCCAGGCGGGGGTCCATCGACATGACGCGCGCCTTGACGGCGGTCACCACGAAGCTGAGGCAGAACATGATGTGGGCGATGAGGACCGTCCAGAAGCCCAGCTGGGCGCCCATGTTGAGGAAGAGCGTGAGCAGCGAGGCGGCCATGACGACCTCGGGCATCGCCATCGGCAGGAAGATCAGCGAGTTCACGGCGCCGCGTGCCCGGAAGCGGTAGCGCACCAGCGCGAAGGCGATCATCGTGCCGAGCACGGTCGCGCCGATCGTCGCCCAGGCGGCGATCTGGAGACTCAGCGAGAGCGACCCGCACATGTCGGCGACGCCGCACGGGTCCTTCCAGGCGTCGGTCGAGAACTCCTGCCAGGAGTAATTGAAGCGCCCCTTCGGCTTGTTGAAGGAGAAGACGGTCACGACGATGTTCGGCAGGAGCAGATAAGCGAGCGTCAGCAGGCCCGCGATGACGACGAGATGGCGCCGCAGCCAACGTACAAAGGCCATCAGACCAAATCCTCCGTCCCCGACTTGCGGATGTAGAAGGTCACCATGAAAAGGATGGCGGCCATGAGGATGAAGGAGAGTGCCGCCGCCGTCGGGTAGTCCAGGACGCGCAGGAACTGCGTCTGGATGACATTGCCGACCATGCGGGTGTCGGTCGAGCCGAGCAGGTCCGCGTTGACGTAGTCGCCCGCCGCCGGGATGAAGGTCAGCAGCGTGCCGGAGACGACGCCCGGCATGGAGAGCGGGAACGTCACCTTGCGGAAGGTGGTGGACGGTTTGGCGTAGAGGTCGCCGGCGGCCTCGTGGAGCCGCCCGTCGATGCGCTCCAGCGAGGTGTAGAGCGGCAGGATCATGAACGGCAGGAAGTTGTACGTGAGTCCGCAGATCACCGCGAGCGGCGTCGCGAGGACCCGGTCGTCCGCCGTGACGCCGAGCCAGCTGGTGACGTCCAGGACGTGCAGCGAGTTGAGGGCGCCGACGACGGGGCCGCCGTCCGCGAGGATCGTCTTCCACGCCAGCGTACGGATGAGGAAGCTGGTGAAGAACGGCGCGATGACCAGGACGAGGATGATGTTGCGCCAGCGGCCCGCGCGGAACGCGATCAGGTACGCGAGCGGGTAGCCGAGCAGCAGGCACAGGACCGTGGCGGCGCCCGCGTAGAGCACCGAGCGCAGGAACTGCGGCCAGTAGGCGGTGAGCGCGTCCCAGTAGGTGGCGAAGTGCCAGGTGACCTTGAAGCCCTCTTCGAGCGACCCGGTCTGGACGGACGTCGAGGCCTGGTAGACCAGCGGCAGCGCGAAGAAGACGACCAGCCAGAGCAGGCCGGGCAGCAGCAGCCAGTAGGGGACGAGGCGGCCCCGTTTGCGGGGCTTTCGGGGCGCGGGGTCCTCGGGCTCTTTCGTGGGGGGCGCCTCGGTGAGGGTCGTCGTCATGCGGAGGCGTCCTCCTCGACCTTGGAGGCGCCCGCCTCGATGTCCTGGGCGGCGTCGAGGGCGAAGGTGTGCGCGGGGTTCCAGTGCAGGACCACCTCGGTGCCCGGGGTGAGGCGGCCGTCGCGCTCGATGTTCTGCGCGTACACCTCGAAGGAGGGGCAGACCGGGCTGTGCACCACGTACTGCGTGGAGACGCCGATGAAGCTGCTGTCGGCGATCCGGCCCGTGATGCGGTTGCGCCCCTCGGGAATCCGCCCCGCGTCGTCGGCGTGCGCGAGGGAGATCTTCTCGGGGCGTACGCCGACCAGGACCTTGCCGCCGGTGGCGGTGGGGCCGGTACATCGGGCGGCGGGCAGCGTCAGCTTGCAGTCGCCGGCCTTCACGACGAGGTCGTCGCCGCTCGTCGCGGCGACCTCCGCCTCGATGAAGTTGGAGGTGCCGAGGAAGTTGGCGACGAACGTGGTGCGCGGGTTCTCGTAGAGGTCGGCCGGGGCGCCGAGCTGTTCGACGCGGCCGCCGTTCATCACGGCCACGGTGTCGGCCATCGTCATGGCCTCCTCCTGGTCGTGCGTGACGTGCACGAAGGTGATGCCGACCTCGGTCTGGATGCGCTTCAGCTCCAGCTGCATCTGGCGGCGCAGCTTGAGGTCGAGGGCGCCCAGCGGCTCGTCGAGGAGGAGCACCTTGGGGTGGTTGATGAGCGCGCGGGCCACGGCGACGCGCTGCTGCTGGCCCCCGGAGAGCTGGTGCGGCTTCTTGCGGGCCTGCTCGCCGAGCTGGACGAGGTCGAGCATCTCGCCGACCTGGCCCTTCACGGACTTGATGCCGCGCCGGCGCAGGCCGAAGGCGACGTTCTCGAAGATGTCCAGGTGCGGGAAGAGCGCGTACGACTGGAAGACGGTGTTCACGGGCCGCTTGTACGGCGGCAGCGACGTGACGTCCTGGTCGCCGAGGTGGACCGTGCCGGAGCTGGGTTCCTCCAGGCCCGCGATCATGCGCAGCGTGGTGGTCTTGCCGCAGCCGGAGGCGCCGAGCAGCGCGAAGAAGGAGCCCTGCGGCACGGTGAGGTCGAGGGGGTGCACGGCGGTGAAGGAGCCGTACGTCTTGCTGATCCCGGTGAGACGGACGTCGCCGCCGGTTTCTTTGGCAGAGGTCATGGTGGGGTCCAGATGAAGTCGGGGGGAACGAAGGCGCCCCGTCAGGGGCGCGGGGCTCTTACATGTGCGGCTCCGCCGCGTGGGCGCGACCGGCCACGACGGACCCGCAGTTGCTAGCGGCCACAGCCCGGCGCGGCGGCACCGTGTCACACGCCGGTCAGCCTCGCGAACTTCTCTTCGTAGGCGGTCTCTTCTTTGGGCGTGAGCGACCGGAACGCCCGGGACTTCGCCTTCATCTCCGCGTCAGGGATGATCAGCGGATTGGCCGCGGCGTCCTTGTCGATCCTCGCGAGCGCGTCCCGCACTCCGTCCACCGGACACACGTAGTTGATGTACGCCGCGAGGCGCGCCGCGGGCTCCGGCTCGTAGTAGTAGTCGATGAGGCGCTCGGCGTTGCTCTTGTGCCGTGCCTTGTTGGGGACGAGCAGGTTGTCCGTGGACGTGATGTAGCCCTGGTCCGGGATGTGGAAGCCGATGTCCGGGTTGTCGGCCTGCAACTGCACGATGTCACCGGCCCAGCCGAGACAGGCGGCGATGTCGCCCTTGGCGAGGTCGGAGGTGTAGTCGTTGCCGGTGAAGCGGCGGACCTGCTTCTTGTCAACGGCCTTCTGGAGGCGGGCGATGGCCGCGTCGAAGTCGTCGTCGGTGAAGTCCGCGGGGTCCTTGCCCATGTCGATGAGCGTCATGCCGACGGTGTCGCGCATCTCGGAGAGGAACCCGACGCGGCCCTTCAGCTTGGGGTCCTCCAGGAGCTGCGACACCGAGGTGACCTTCTTCCCGCCGGTCGCCTTCTTGTTGTACGCGATGACGGTGGAGATGCCGGTCCAGGGGTACGAGTAGGCCCGGCCCGGGTCCCAGTCGGGGTCGCGGAACTGGGTCGACAGGTTGGTGTACGCGTGCGGCAGGTGGGCCGGGTCCAGTTTCTGGACCCACCCGAAGCGGATCAGCCGTGCGGCGAGCCAGTCGGTGACGCAGATGAGGTCGCGTCCGGTCTCCTGGCCCGCGGCGAGCTGCGGCTTGATCTTCCCGAAGAACTCGACGTTGTCGTTGATGTCCTCGGTGTACTTGACGCTGATCCCGGTGCGTTTCGTGAACGCCTCCAGGGTGGGCCGCCTGTTCTCGTCCTTCTCGTCGACGTCCATGTACTCGGTCCAGTTGGAGAAGGTGATCCGCTTCTCCTCGGCCGAGTGGTCGTCGGACGAGACCTCGCCCTGGCTCTTGCCTGCCGCGGGGATGCCGCAGGCGCTCAGGGCGCCCAACCCGCCGACGGCGAGCGCGCCGCCGGTGGAGGCGCGCAGCAGGGAACGGCGGGTCAGGGACCCCCTGCCGTACCGCAGGCTGCGGTGCATGGCCGCCAGTTGGGCCGGGGACAGCGGGTCGGGCTCGTACTGCTCCATGCGCGTGGTTGCCCTTTCGGGAGGAAGGCGGCCGCTGGTCGGGCGGCCTGTGACGACGTGGCGGCGTGGCCGAGCGGCCAGGTGCCTAACGGTCCCCGAAGATCGTGCGGTGCCAGTCCTTGCGGGCCACCGCGGTGTTGTCGAACATGACGTGCTTGACCTGCGTGTACTCCTCGAAGGAGTAGGTGGACATGTCCTTTCCGTAGCCCGACGCCTTGTAGCCGCCGTGCGGCATCTCGCTGAGGATCGGGATGTGGTCGTTGACCCACACGCACCCGGCCTTGATCTCGCGGGTGGCCCGGCCCGCCCGGTACACGTCGCGGCTCCAGGCGGAGGCGGCGAGTCCGTAGGGGGTGTCGTTGGCGAGGCGGATGCCCTCGTCGTCGCTGTCGAAGGGCAGGACGACGAGTACGGGCCCGAAGATCTCGGACTGCACGACCTCGCTGTCCTGGGCGGCGTCCACGATGAGGGTGGGCTTGTAGAAGGCGCCCGGGTGGGTGAGTGCCCCGCCGCCGGTCACCACGCGCGCGTAGGAGCGTGCCCGCTCGACGAAACCGGCGACGCGGTCGCGGTGGACGTGCGAGATGAGCGGCCCCATGTCGGTGCTCGGGTCGAACGGATCGCCGAGCCGCACGCTCTCCATGAGGTCGGCGACGCCCGCCACGAAGGCGTCGTACAGCGGACGCTGGACGTACGCGCGCGTGGCGGCCGTGCAGTCCTGCCCGGAGTTGATGAGCGCGCCGGCGACCGCGCCGTGCACGGCGGCTTCGAGGTCGGCGTCGTCGAAGACCACGAAGGGCGCCTTACCGCCCAGCTCCAGGTGGAGCCGCTTGACGGTGGCGGTGGCGATCTCGGCGACGCGCTTGCCGACGCCGGTGGACCCGGTGAAGGAGGTCATCGCGACGTCCGGGTGGCCGACGAGGTGCTCACCGGCGTCCCGGCCCGCGCCCGTGACGATGTTGACGACGCCGTCCGGGATACCGGCCTCCGTGGCGGCCTGCGCGAAGAGCAGCGAGGTGAAGGGGGTCAGCTCGGCGGGCTTGAGGACGATGGTGTTGCCGGCCGCGATCGCGGGGAGCACCTTCCAGGCGGCCATCTGGAGGGGGTAGTTCCAGGGCGCGATGGACCCGACGACACCGATGGGCTCACGGCGTACGTACGAGGTGTGGTCCCCGGTGTACTCGCCGGCCGACTGGCCCGGCAGGTGCCGGGCGGCGCCCGCGAAGAAGGCGGTGTTGTCGACGGTGCCGGGCACGTCGAACTCCCGGCTCAGCTTGATCGGCTTGCCGCACTGCAACGACTCGGCCTGCGCGAACTCCTCGGCGCGCTTGGCCAGGACGGCGGCGAAGCGGTGCATGGCGTCGGAGCGCTCGCCCGGGGTGGCGCCCGCCCAGCCGGGGAACGCCTCGGCGGCAGCCGCGACGGCTGCGTCGACGTCGTCTCTTCCGGCGAGTTCGTACGTGTGGACCTCGTCGCCGGTGGCGGGGTCGACGACGGCATGGGTGCGTCCCGAGGTCCCCTTGGTCAGCCGCCCGGCGATGTACTGCGCGCCGTCCGCGAAATGGTCCTGCGCCTGGAAGTTGTGCATGACGCTCTCCTCCGCCGTCCTCCCCGTCCCGCGGGGGTCGGCGTAGCTCCAGATCGATTTGAGTGCCGATCCTGACAGAGCGGTACTGGTCCAACAAGTGATTCCGTTGTTGCCTTTTGGTTACGCGACGGAATCTGTCGACCAGGTGTCGAGTCGTCCCCGGAAACCCGGGACGGAGTGTCAGTGGTGCGTGCCAGACTCGCGTGCATGACGAAGATCGACGGGGCGAGGGACGGGGAGATCGTCTCGGTGGAGTCGCTGGTCGGCGCGGTGCGGGCGGGGCGGCGTGTGAAGTACCTGCACTTCTGGGGCCACACTCCGCGCCGTGACGGCACGCTGGGCGCGAGCTGCCTAAGCCAGTGGTGGCCCTCGCCGTTCACCGTGGACGGCGTCGCGTACGCGACCGCGGAGCACTGGATGATGGCGGCCAAGGCCCGCCTCTTCGACGACGCGGGCGCCGAGCGCGCGGTCCTCGCGGCGCGGACACCGGCCGAGGCGAAGAACGCGGGGCGGCTGGTGCGGGGCTTCGACGAGGCGATATGGGCGCGGGAGCGGTTCGGCGTCGTCGTCACCGGCAGTGTCCACAAGTTCGCCTCGGACCCCGCCCTGCGGGACTTTCTGCTGGGCACGGGCGAGCGGGTGCTGGTGGAGGCGAGCCCGCTGGACCGGGTCTGGGGCGTGGGCCTCGCGGCGGACGACCCCCGTATCCAGGACCCGGAGAAGTGGCGGGGAGCGAATCTGCTGGGCTTCGCGTTGATGGGGGCGCGGGGGAGGCTTCAGCGGGAGGCGGGGGCTTGAGCAGTCGGCTTCGGCGGGGGGCGGCTGAGGCCTAGGGCTCAGGCAGGAGTGGGCTGTGCCGGGGCGGTCTCCGCTGACGCGGCGGTCGATGTCGTCGCGCGGGCCGGGGGTTCCAGGGAGCGGGTGTCGGTCTCCTCCTCCGACAGCACGACGGTGATCACCAGCAGTGCCACGCCCAGCACGATGCCTGCCGCCCCGCAGATGATCCCCGCCAGGGCCTGTCCCCCGTTCGTCGCCTCACCGCGGCGCGCCTTCCCGCGCCCCACGGCGCCGAAGATCACCGCGAGGATGCCGAGCACGATCGCCAGCGGCCACAGGCAGAAGCCGGCCGCCGCGATGATCCCGAGGACCAGCCCGGTGACGCCCATGCCGTTCGCCGGGGCCACGGGCATGGCGGGCCAGCCGTAGCCGGGCGCCCCCTGACCCGGGTAGCCGGGGTACGCCGGATATCCCTGCGCTCCGGGATGGCCCTGCGCTCCCGGATAGCCCTGGGGGCCGTGGAACCCCGGGGCGTGCGGGTGGCCCAGTGGTCCCGCGTGGCTCCCGGGCGCCCCATACCCCTCGTACCCGTACGGCATCTGCCCCGGTCCGTCCGGTGACAGCGGCGGCGGAGGCACCGGCTCACCCGGAGCCGCGAAGGGGTTGCCTACGCCCGAGCCCCAGGCCGTAGGGGGCGAGGGCGGCACCGCGACACCAGGAGGGGCCACGAAGTCTCCCGGGGCGGCCGGTCCCGTCGTGCCCATTGGCTCCGCCGTACCCGTCGGCCGTGCCGGGTCCTCCGATGGCGGAGCCCAGGGGTCCCGTTGCTCCAGCGCGGCGTCGTCCTCGGGGTCGGGGCGAGGAGGTATGGCGGTCACGACGGTCACCCTCTTTCATACGTTCCGTCATGCTACGGCCCATGCTTCGGCCACGACGACCGGCGCCTCGACCGACGTCTCGATCGGCGTCCAGACCAGCCCCTCGGCCCCCGCCGACCGGCGCCTACGATGGCTCCGACCCACCGATCAGCCGATCAAGTCCGTTCCTGGGGAGGAAACCGTGACCGAGCAGCACACCGCAGCCGCCGAGACAGACCCGACAGCCGCGGCAGACCCGCACGCCTTCATCGCCGGCCTGCCCAAGGCGGAACTGCACGTGCACCACGTGGGCTCGGCCTCCCCCCGCATCGTCGCCGAGCTGGCCGCCCGCCACCCCGACTCCGCCGTGCCGACGGACCCGGAGGCGCTCGCCGACTACTTCACGTTCACGGACTTCGCGCACTTCATCCAGGTCTACCTCTCCGTCGTGGACCTGATCCGCACCCCGGAGGACGTACGCCTGCTCACCTACGAGGTGGCCCGCGACATGGCGCGGCAGAACGTCCGCTACGCCGAGCTGACCCTCACCCCGTACTCCTCGGTGCGCCGCGGCATCGACGACCGCGCCTTCATGGATGCCATCGAGGACGCCCGCAAGGCCGCGGAGGACGAGTTCGGCACCGTACTGCGCTGGTGCTTCGACATTCCGGGCGAAGCCGGAATCGTGTCGGCCGAAGAGACGCTCCGCCTCGCCACCACCGACAAGCTGCGCCCTGAGGGCCTGGTCTCCTTCGGTCTCGGCGGCCCGGAGATCGGCGTGCCGCGCCCGCAGTTCAAGCCCTACTTCGAGCAGGCCATCGCCGCGGGCCTGCACTCGGTGCCGCACGCGGGCGAGACCACCGGCCCCGAGACGATCTGGGACGCCCTGCTCCACCTCGACGCCGAGCGCATCGGCCACGGCACCACCGCCGCCCAGGATCCGAAGCTGCTCGCCCACCTCGCCGAGCACCGCATCCCGCTGGAGGTCTGCCCGACCTCGAACATCGCGACCCGCGCGGTGCGCACCCTCGACGAGCACCCCGTCAAGCAGTTCGTCGAGGCCGGGGTCGTCGTCACGATCAACTCCGACGACCCGCCGATGTTCGGCACCGACCTGAACACGGAGTACGCGGTCGCCGCCCGCCTCCTCGGCCTCGACGAGCGCGGCATCGCGGCCCTCGCGAAGAACGCCGTGGAGGCGTCCTTCCTCGACCCGGCCGGCAAGGCCAGGATCGCCGCCGAGATCGACACGTACACGGAGACGTGGCTCGCCCCCTGACCCGGCACCACAATGGGGCCATGCGCACCGTGACAGCCGTGGCCCACCGAGGCGATCCCTACCGTTTCCGCGAGAACACCCTCCCGTCCCTGCGCTCCGCGCTCGAACGGGGCGCGGACGCGGTGGAGATCGACGTCCGCCTGAGCAGCGATGGAGTCCCCGTACTGCTGCACGACCCGACGCTCAAACGCCTGTGGGGGTACGACCGTCCGCTCGGCGTCCTGTCCTCAGCCGAGCTGGACGGCCTCACCGAGGGAGGCGTGCCGACGCTGGAGGCGGCCATCGCCGCCACGGAGGGGCACCGGCTCATGCTCGATCTGCCGGACGCCTCCTACGAGGCGGTGCGCACGGTCGTCGGGGTCATCGCCGCCGGTGGGGCGGCCGAGCGTACGTACTACTGTGCGGGCCCGCGGACCATGCTCGCCGTGCGGGAGGCCGATCCCGCCGCCGAGATCGCCCTGACCTGGACGACGCTGGCCCCGCCCCGCCGCGTCCTGCTCGACGCGGTGAAGCCGCGCTGGCTCAACTACCGCTTCCCGCTGCTCGACCGCGACCTGGTCTCCCAGGTGCACCGCCAGGGCTTCCTCGTCTCGGCGTGGACCCCCGACACGCGCCGCTCGATGCGCCGCCTGATCGACGCGGGCGTCGACGCCATCACCACCAACCGCATCGACGTCCTGACGGCGCTGCGCGACTCCTGATCCTTCGGGGCTGTCGGGGTACCCGTGCCGGATGAGTGAGATTCTGGTGGGGACCTGTTCGTGGACGGACCGCGCGCTGCTGGCCAGTGGCTGGTATCCGCGGGGCAGCAAGGACGCGGAGGGGCGGCTTCGGCACTACGCCGAACGCTTCCCCGTGGTGGAGGTCGACTCGACCTATTACGCGCTGCCGAGCGAGCGCAACTGCCGGCTCTGGGCGGACCGCACGCCGGACGGTTTCCGCTTCGACGTGAAGGCGTTCTCGCTGCTGACCGGCCATCCGACCCGGCAGGCCGCGCTCCCCGCAGACCTGCGGGGCGAGCCGGTCGGCCCCGAGCTGCTGGACACCGTGTGGCGGCGTTTCAGCGCGGCGCTCGAACCGCTGCGCGCGGCGGACCGGTTGGGGACGCTGCTGTTCCAGTTCCCGCCGTGGCTGTCCCCCGGCCCGCACGCGGAGAAGGTCCTCGCCGAGTGCGCGCGGCGCGCCGCGGGCTGGCCGGTGGCCGTGGAGTTCCGGCACCCCGACTGGTGGCGGGAGGACGGACGGGACCGCACCACCGCCCTCCTGTCCGACCTGGACATGGCCGCGGTGGCGGTGGACACGGTGCAGGGGCTGCCGCACTCCATGCCTCCGGTGGCGCCGGTCAGCGTGGCGCGGCACGCGGTGGTCCGCTTCCACGGGCGCAGTGCCGCGTGGGGCACGGGGTCCAAGGAGGACCGGTTCCGCCACGCCTACTCCACGGCCGAACTCGCCGAGTGGCTCCCGCGCGTGCGCTTCATGGCCGAGCGGGCCGACGAGGTCCATGTCCTGTTCAACAACTGCTGCGCGGACGCCGCCGTACGCGCGGCGGAGTCGATGACCCGGCTCATCGGCTCGGATCACCTAGGGGATGTCCCGGTCAACACCCTGGTGCGGAACACCGCTTGAGCGGGCGCCTACCCTGAGGCGGCAGAGGGGAGGCATCCTCCGTGCCGACGATCCCCGGCGGCTCCAAGATCACCAGGATGGGAGCACCACGGCACGAGCAGCACGCCGTGCCCTCAGCCCCTGGAGCCTCTGGAGCCCCCATGAAGCCCCCCTTCCGTGCCGCCCTCGCCACCGCCCTGGTCCTCGGTCTCACCGGCGCCGCGGCCGCCCCCGCCCTCGCGCGGGCGCACGCACCGAGCACCTCCGCGTCGGTCTCCCCGGCGGCGGACCCGGACACCAGACCGAACGGCGACGCCCTGCGGCAGGCGATCGAAGGCCTGCCGAACGCCGACGCGACCGCCGCCCTCGTCCGCGTGGGCGGCAAGCACGGTGCCTGGCGCGGCAGTTCCGGCGTACACGATCTGGTGACGCACCGCGAAGCCGACCCGCACGGCCGGTTCCGCGCCGGTTCGACGACCAAGATCGTGACGGCGGCCGTGGCGCTCCAGCTGGCCGCCGAGGGCAGGCTCGACCTCGACAAGCCGGTCCAGCACTACATGCCGGAGCTGTTCCCGCGCCCTGCGGACAAGGACAAGGAATTCCTGCCCATCCCCGTCCGCAGCCTCCTCAACTACACCAGCGGCCTCCAGGCCGGTGACGGCTTCGACGACGAGTACGCCCACCGCTTCGACACGCTGGACCCGCGGACCGTCGTCGCCTCCGCCGTCGCCGAGGGGCCCCAGCACGCCCCGGGTGCCGAGCAGCACTACCGCAACATCGGGTACACCGTGCTCGGCCTGCTGATCGAACGGGTCACCGGGGACTCGTACGCCCATCAGGCCCGTGAGCGGATCTTCAAGCCGCTCCGCATGCGTGACACGTACTTTCCCGGCACCGACCCCCGCATCCGCGGACCGCACAACCGCGGCTACCAGAAGATGGCGCGGCCGGACGGGACGACCCGGCTGGTCGACGTCACCGAGTGGAACCAGTACGACCGTTTCGCGTCGGGCGACATGATCTCCACGACAGCTGACCTGGAGACCTTCACGCAGGCCCTGTTCGGCGGGAAGCTCCTGCCGCCGGCACAACTGAAGGAGATGCTCACGCTGCCCCGCCTGGCACCGGGCGTGCCCGCGGCGACCTTCGGGGCGGGACCTCAGTTCACGAAGGTCAACGGCAAGAAGGTGTGGCTCAAGACCGGCGCCCGCCACGGCTACACGAACATGATCGCCGCCACCGAGGACGGCTCCCGTACGCTCGTGTACTCGGTCAACGCGACCGACGCGAAGGGCGAGGACATGAACCCGGTGACCCAGCGCATCGTGCGGGCCGCGCTGAGCTGAGGTACGCGATCCTGCGGGCGGGAGTGACGGAAGGAAGAGCGGTCATGGCGGCCGGGTGGGACTGGGAAACCGGGGAAGGTCTGCTGGGCATCGACGACCCCGCCGATTGGGACGCCGCGTACGAGCGCGGCGAACGGCGGCTCGGTACCGCGGCCATCGGGCTGGCCTTCAACTGCCCGCTGGAAGCGGCCGCACCGCGCATCGTCACGGCGATGCGGCTTCCCGACCGGGGCCAGCGGGGGTTCGCCTTCACCGCGGCGGGCACCGCCGCCCGGCTCAACGGCAGGCTGACGCCGGAGCTGTACGCGGCGCTGCGCGCGGAGGGTCACCGCGGGGTCGCCGAGAACGCCGTCGACGACACGCTGACCTTCGTGCCGTTCCGCCGGCTGCCGTGGTGGTTCAAGTGGCGGACGGTGGCGTCCAAGGTCGAGGACAAGGCGCAGACCTGGCGGCTGGAGGCCTCGTACGCCGTCGAGGACGTCCGGAACGCCGTGCGTCGACGGCGGCGCTGAGCCCCGCACGGCCGCGGCGCGGGACGTCAGGGCGTACGGAAGCCGCGGAACGTCACGTCCCTGCGGGTCTTGAAGCCGAGCCGTTCGTAGAGGGCGATGGCGGCGGTGTTGGCCTCGGCCACGTGCAGGAAGGGGCGCTCGTCCCGCGCCACGACGCGTGCGACGAGTTCGCTCACCAGGCGGGCGGCGTGGCCTTGTCCCCGCGCCTCGGGAGCGGTGCAGACCGCGCTGATCTCCGTCCAGCCCGGCGGGCGGAGCCGTTCGCCCGCCATGGCCACCAGCGTGCCCTGATCGCGGACACCGAGGTAGGCGCCGAGTTCGTGGGTGCGCGGCCAGAACGGCCCGGGGCGGGTCCGCTCGACGAGGTCGAGCATCTCAGGCACGTCGTCGGGGCCCAGCTCGACCACGGCGACCCCGGCGTCTGCCCCGGCGTCCGGCGGGCCGGGGCGGCCGCTGCCGGGCCAGATCAGCTGCCGGCCCTCGAGGACGAAGACCGGCTCCCAGTCCGACGGCGGTATCGCGGGGCAGCTGAACATGTCGGCGAACGCGTCCGGACCGAGCAGCCGGGCGAGGCCGGCCCACTCCGCCGCCCCCGCGTCGGCGGGCACCGCCGAGAAGGTCGCGACGTCCGGCAGGTAGGTGGCGGCCCGGCCGGCCCGGCGGCCGAGATGCGCGTGAGCACCGCGCAGCGATGCGCCCACCGGGTCGTCGAGCGCGGCGGCGTCGCGGTCCTCCATCGTGCTGTGCCTCTCCTGTCACGCGCGGACGGTCCACCGGATCGCGCGGGCGGTTCGACCCTCACGCACGGACAGCCGCCCGATCTACGAACACTTGTGCCCGAAGTCTACGGGGGCCACGTGGCGCGGGGTCGGGGGCACTTGCCGGCGCATGACCTCGCGGAGGCGTCCGAGGTCGCTCAGGGCCCCACCGGGGTGGGGTCGAGCCGGAACCCGGTGAGTCGCGCGGGTCCCTGCCCCGGCCGCGCTCTCACACTCCGGTACGCCCCATGCGCCGCGCCGCCGCGCGAATGGCCTCGGCGTACGGCGCGTCCGCGGCGCGCGTCTGCGGAGTGAGTTCCTCGAAGGGGACCAGGGCGTCGTGCCCGCTGTCGATCGTCTGCATCCACGCGGACCACGCGTCGTGGACGTCCTCGTCACGCACCTGCTCCCCCTTGGCCCTCAGCAGCACCGCGTAGAGCCGGAACAACGCGTCGGAGTCCTCGGGAGGCGTGGCGTCCGGGGGCAGGCAGGACCGGATCAGATCGGCGAGCGGATCAAGGTATGTCACAGGGACAGTGTGCCTGCCAGCAGGATCAGGTGCGCCAGCGCGAACACCAGCGGGACGATGCGCTCGGAGGTGCCCAGCTCCGCGTAGCGCTTGAACCGGCCGGGTGCCGGATCGCCCTTCAGGACCTCCCACTCGTCGGTGAAGACCCTGACCGGAAGGCGCGCCTCGATCTTGTTGATGACCTTGAACTTGGCCGCGTTGAGGTGCCGGTAGCTGCGGAGCTGCATCCACCAGGCAAGGGACAGGGTCCCGCCGCCCAAGGCCATCACCAGGGACACCCACCACGGCGACTGCGACAGTCTGGGCATCCCGAAGCCGACCAGGGTGACCAGCCCGGTCTGCACGGAGAGGAAGAAGGCGTTGGCCGTCCCGCGGCGGGCGGAGACCCGGTCCGCCATCTCCACGGCGAGCTTGTAGAGCTCAAGTACGTCGTGTCCGTCGGCCCCTTCGAGAGGCACCGACTCTGCCGCATCCGGCCCGCGGGCCCCCGGAGGGGCCAGGTCCGCGAGGCGGCCACGTGCGCTCTCGCCGACGCGATCGGCTTCCATCAGGCTCCCGGGAGCTCGTGAAGGTCCACTCCCGCGCATCGTAGGCCGGGGTGCGGACGGCGTCACCCGCTCGTCGGTCCCCCGTCCCATCCGGGCCCCCGGCGCGACAGGGGCGCTCCGGCGCTCCATCGGGCCGGGCCGGCGCGACGCCCGCCCTCAGGCCGACGCAACGCCCGCCTGAACCCCCGCCTAAACGCCCGCCAACGCGTTCCACCGCTTCGCGAACTCCGTCCGCTCCTTCGGCGTGATGTCCCGCGCGATGGCGAGCCGCCCCCGCATCGCGTCGTCCGGGAAGATCAGCGGGTCCTCCGCGAGGGCCGCCAACTCCTTGTCCTTGGCGGAGGCGAGGACGTCGCGGGCGGCCGGGACCGGGCAGACGTAGTTGACCCAGGCGGCCAGCTCCGCCGCCACCTCCGGCTCGTAGTAGTGGTCGATGAGCCGCTCGGCGTTCCGTTTGTGGCCGGCCAGGTTGGGGATCATCAGGGACTCGGCCCACAGCTCCGCGCCCTCCTCCGGGACCACGAACTCGATGTCCGGGTCGTCCGCCTGGAGCTGGATGACGTCACCGCTGTAGGCCTGGCAGGCCAGGACATCGCCACTGGAGAGGTCCTTGATGTAGTCGTTGCCGGTGAAGCGGCGGATGTGGTGGGAGTCCACCAGCTTCTCGACCCGGTCGCACATCCGGTGGAAGTCGTCGGCCTTCCACTTGGTGACGTCGACGCCGTCGCCCTGGAGGAGCAGCGCGAACGCCTCGTCGAGACCGGAGAGCAGCGTGACCCGTCCCTTGAGATCGTCGGCCCACAGGTCGGACACCTGCTTGATCTCCCGGCCGACCTTCCGCTTGTTGTACGCGATGCCGGTGATGCCCGACTGCCACGGCACGGTGAACTTGCGCCCCGGGTCGAAGTGCGGCGAACGCAGCAACGGGTCAAGGTACTTGGTGACGTGGGGCTGGCGGGCGCGGTCCATCTCCTGCACCCAGCCGAGCCGTACGAAACGGGCGCACATCCAGTCGCTGATGACGATGAGGTCGCGGCCGGTGTCCTGGTGGTTCATCAGGGACGGGCTGATCTTGCCGAAGAACTCGTCGTTGTCGTTGATCTCCTCCGTGTAGCGGACGTCGATCCCGGTCCGCTTCTCGAAGGCCTCCAGCGAGGGGCGCCTTGTCTTGTCCTGGTCGTCCGTGTCGATGTACAGCGGCCAGTTGGCGAACGTCAGCCTCTTGTCCCGCGCCGAGCGGTCGGCGGCGGACCGCTCGTCCGGGGCGATGTACGCGGCGGGAACTCCGCACCCCGCGAGCGTACTGACGGCCACCCCGCCGCCCAGGGCGCGCAGCAGGGAACGGCGGGACACGAAGGAGGCTCTGGGGTTCGCTCGCACACCCGGCAGCATGCGCCTCCGCTTCCCCGCCGGGCAATGGACGCTGCGTCGAGCCGGGCGCGCCTGAGCCGACACCCTGTCGATCACCGCGCCGCTCAGCCGGTGGGCTCCAGCCACGCCGCCAGGTCCCCCGCGGTGATCCGCTCCGGCGGCGCGGCGTCGACCGGGCCGGGGTAGAGGCGGTACGCCGTGCCGGACGCGATGCCCTCCGCGCCCGCCAACTCGCCGTGCAGCAGGGCGAGAAGAGCACGGCGGCCGGTCAGCTCCGGCTCGGCCCGGAGCGTGTCCGGCTCCCAGCCGTCGCGGACGCGCAGCGCGAAGTCGGCGCGCGGCTCGTCCGCCGCGCGGCGGTAGCCCCACAGGACGTGACCGCGGCCGCGGACGTACACCTCGCCGTCGGTGCGGGCCGCGGCGGTCCAGCAGGCCAGGTCCCACAGGGTGGCCCGGCCGCGCGGCTGGAAGGTGTCGAGCAGGTCGTTGCCCAGGCGGCCCATCTGCCGGCGGTAGCGCCACACGTCGTGGCCGGTGCCCGTCGTGGCGAGCGTGACGTCCGCCCACCACGCGTGCCGCGTCCGCAGGTCGACGATCATGGGTACGCGCAGCTTCCCGTCGCCCCCGAGGTCGAAGCGCTGCCGCACGGTCCGCGGGTCGTAGACGGCCCGCTCCTTGCCCCGCACCGCCATGAACCCCGCGAAGGCGTCCGGGAGTTCATCGAACGGCACGTCGTTGTACGAGATGACCGCCGGCACGACGAACCGCACCCCCGTGTTCGCGAGCCGCGGCAGGTCGAGGTCCAGGTACTCGGTGGCGCCGTGCGGGGCGGGCGCCGAGGTGAGGTCGCCGGAGTGGCGGGCGGCGCCGCCCGCGTACTCCAGGTGGGTGTAGTCGCAGTGGCCGATGAAGCGCCACAGGTCGTCGTAGAGCGCGACGGACAGGTCGAGGTCGACACGGGTGCCCTTGGGCTGCGTCCAGTGCAGGAAGAGCCGCACGGTCTCGCTGTCCGCGGGCATGGGCAGCGAGCTGCCGCGCGGCACCGCGACCAGCGAGGCCGCCGACGCGCGCTCGGCGGACGGCACGGGCAGGTCGGCGAGCGAGGCGTCCAGGACGGCCACGTCGTACCGCTCCCCCGCGCGCGCGGCGAGGCGCCGGACGGCCTCGGCCTCGATCAGCTCGGCGGCGCGGCCCGCGACGCGGGAGGGCAGCGGCGGGCGGTGGTCCTCGACGGCGTACGCCTTCGTGACGCGCCCGCGCGGGAAGAAGACGCGGCGGTGCCGGGGAACGGAGCGGATGCGCAGCTGGCCGTACGCGCCGAGGAGCGGGCCGGGAGCGGTGCGCGGCAGGGCGTGCGCGAGCGCCTCGCCGACCGGCTCGGGGAGGGTCTGCGAGCCGGAGCGGGCCAGCAACAGGTCGAGGCGGCGCAGCAGTTCACCGGGGCGGGCGCGCAGGAGCCCGGCGGCGGCCGCCGTGTCCCAACGGCCGAGCGCCTCCTCGACGCGGCTCTGCCAGGTGATGACGCGCAGCCGGTCTCCGGCGAGCCGGACACCGTCGTGCCGGGCGGCCTCGGTGAGCAGCACCTCGCTGAGCGGGCCGTCGTCGAGGCGGGTCTCGCGCAGGACGGCGAAGGCGAGCGCCACGCGGGCGTGCCGGTGGGCGCCCTCGAAGGGGTGCAGGATCTCGCCGACGCGCTTCCACGCGCGCGGGTGGCGGGCCATGTCCTCGGCGAGGCGCGCGAAGTCCAGCCCGTCGAGCAGGGCGAGCAGTTCGCGGCGCACGGGACGGGAAAGGCCGCGCAGGCGCGGCAGTTCGAGCAGGTCGGGGTCGCCGCCGGAGCGTACGGCGAGGAGGCGCAGCACGTCGGTGGCGGTGTCCGCGTACCGCGCGACGAGCGGCCGCGTCTCGGGGAGGTCCAGGAGCGGGGCGAGGGCGAGGGCCTTGCTCTCGCGCAGCGGTATGGACGGGGGCAGCCGGTCGGCGGCGTCGGCCGGGTCGGTGTGGCCGAGGAGGAGGACCAGGTCGTCGTGGTCCTGCGGGCTCAGCGGGGTGCGGCGGGCGAGCAGGGCGGAGAGTTCGGCGGCGGCCTCACCGGGAGCGGCGAGGCGCAGGGCGCGCAGGACCGGGCCGCCGTCGCCGCCGAGGCCGGCGCCGGTGTCGAGCCACGGGTCGACGGGCCCGTCCGTCTCGTAGCACTGCTCGCAGACCGGGCAGGCGTACCACTCGCAGCACTGGTCGCAGCAGCCCCAGTCCTTCTCCTTGCGGTGGCAGTCGTCGCACAGCAGATGGGCGCAGGGCGTGAGCGCGCGGACCCGGACCGTGGTGCCCGCGCAGTTCATGCAGGGCTGGTGCGGCTGGGCGGTGAGGTGCGCGACGAGGGTCGCGGTGAAGCGGTCGTACGCGTGCTGGTAGGGGATGTCGGCGGGGAAGCGCGCGAACAGCGGGGTGTGCGTACGGTCCGAGCCCAGCAGGGCGTCGACGTCGGCGAGCAGCTTCCGCCCGGTCGCGACGAGGTCCGCGGGGGCCAGCGCGGTCAGGGCGCGGCGCAGCGGGGCGGTCAACAGGTGGCCGCAGTCGGCGAGTTCGGCTTCGAGGACGACGACGGTGGCGTCGGCCTCGGCGGTCCGTCCGGGGCCGGGGGGTACATACACGCTCTGGCGGCGGCGCAGCAGCAGCGCGGCGAGGTCGTCGGTCGTGGTGCTCGTCGTCATCAGGTCCACCCCCGTGGTGCAGAGAGATGCGGGGGCGGGAAGTGGGTGCGCTACGGATCTTTTTGCATAAGAAGGAAGAAGGAAGCCCACCACGGAGCCGCCCCCCGCGTACGCAACGGTACGCGGGGGCGGCTCGGTGGTCACCCGAATAAGGCGCCGCGGAAGCGCCCCGTCAGGGGCGCGGGGAGCTGCGCGAGCAACCCCACGACCCGCAGCGGCAAACGGCGATCAGCCCGGCGGACGGACTAGCCCTCGATCGAGGTCATCACGTGCTTGATGCGGGTGTAGTCGTCGAAGCCGTACGCCGAGAGGTCCTTGCCGTAGCCGGACTTCTTGAACCCGCCGTGCGGCATCTCCGCGACCAGCGGGATGTGCGTGTTGATCCACACGCAGCCGAAGTCGAGCACCTTGGACATGCGCATCGCGCGCGCGTGGTCCTTGGTCCACACCGAGGAGGCGAGGGCGTAGTCCACGCCGTTCGCGTACTCGACGGCCTGCGCCTCGTCCGTGAAGGACTGGACGGTGATGACGGGGCCGAAGACCTCGTTCTGGATGATCTCGTCGTCCTGCTTGAGGCCCGAGACGACGGTCGGCGCGAAGAAGTAGCCCTTCTCGCCGACCCGCTGACCGCCCGCCTCGACCTTGGCGTGCGCGGGCAGCCGCTCGATGAAGCCGGAGACCTGCTTCAGCTGGTTGGCGTTGTTGAGCGGGCCGTAGAGCACGTCCTCGTCGTCCGGCTGGCCGGTCTTCGTGTCGGCGGCGGCCTTGGCGAGCGCCGTCACGAACTCGTCGTGGATGGACTCGTGGACGAGCACGCGCGTGGCGGCCGTACAGTCCTGGCCGGCGTTGAAGAAGCCCGCCATCGAGATGTCCTCGACGGCCTTGGCGATGTCGGTGTCCTCGAAGACCACGACGGGCGCCTTGCCGCCCAGCTCCAGGTGGACCCGCTTGAGGTCCTTGGAGGCGGACTCGGCGACCTGCATGCCGGCGCGCACTGAGCCGGTGATGGAGGCCATCGCGGGGGTGGGGTGCTCGACCATCATGCGGCCGGTGTCACGGTCGCCCGTGACGACGTTGAAGACGCCGGGCGGCACGATGGAGCCGATGATCTCGGCCATCAGCACGGTCGAGGCGGGGGTGGTGTCCGACGGCTTCAGCACCACCGTGTTGCCGGCCGCGAGCGCCGGGGCGAACTTCCAGACGCCCATCATCATGGGGTAGTTCCACGGCGCGACCTGCGCGCAGACGCCGATCGGCTCGCGGCGGATGATGGAGGTCAGGCCCTCCATGTACTCGCCGGCCGCGCGGCCTTCGAGCATCCGGGCCGCGCCCGCGAAGAAGCGGATCTGGTCGACCATGGGCGGGATCTCCTCGGACCGCGTGAGTCCGATCGGCTTGCCCGTGTTCTCGACCTCGGCGGCGATGAGTTCCTCGGCCCGCTCCTCGAACGCGTCGGCGATCTTGAGCAGGGCCTTCTGCCGCTCGGCGGGCGTCTGGTCGCGCCAGGCGGGGAACGCGTCGGCGGCGGCCTTCATGGCGGCGTCGACGTCGGCCTGGCCCGACAGCGGCGCGGTGGCGTACGCCTCGCCGGTCGCCGGATTGATCACCTCGGTGGTCCGTCCGTCGGCCGCGTCCCGGAATTCTCCGTTGATGTAGTTGCGCAGACGGCGCAGCTCGGTGCTCACTTCCGGCCCTCCAAGTCAGATGTCCAGTGGATGAGACTCCCACCCTAGTCGCTGTACCGACGCTTTCAACATACCCAGCACCCCAGAACTGCGGAATCCGTGACGATCGAAGTCACAAACAACGAATTTCATCGGTTCGACCTTGCGGAAGTGTCGAGACGTCGTGCACAGTGAGGTCGTGGCCAGTCGCAGCGCAGACCCCAGTAACCCCCGCAGCTCCCGCACCGGCAATCCGGGCGGCAGCGGCAGTGGGAACGGCACCCCTCCCGTGGACGCCGTCTCTCTGGCGATCATCGAGCAGCTCCAGGAGGACGGACGCCGTCCGTACGCCGCCATCGGCAAGGCCGTGGGCCTCTCCGAGGCGGCCGTGCGCCAGCGCGTCCAGAAGCTGCTCGACCAAGGCGTGATGCAGATCGTCGCCGTCACGGACCCGCTCACCGTGGGCTTCCGCAGGCAGGCGATGGTCGGGATCAACGTCGAGGGCGATGTGGACCCGGTCGCGGACGCCGTGGCCGCCATGCCGGAGGCCGAGTACGTGGTGATGACCGCGGGCTCGCACGACCTCCTCGTGGAGATCGTCTGCGAAGACGACGACCACCTGCTCGACGTCATCAACAAGCGCATCCGCGCCCTCCCCGGCGTGCGCTCCACCGAGAGCTTCGTCTACCTCAAGCTCAAGAAGCAGACCTATATGTGGGGAACCCGATAGCCGTGAGCAAGGACCTCAGCCAGACCGCCTACGACCACCTGTGGATGCACTTCACCCGCATGTCGTCGTACGAGAACGCGCCCGTTCCCACCATCGTGCGTGGCGAGGGCACCTACATCTTCGACGACAAGGGCAAGAAGTACCTGGACGGCCTGTCCGGCCTCTTCGTCGTCAACGCGGGACACGGCCGTCACGAACTCGCCGAGACCGCCTACAAGCAGGCGCAGGAGCTGGCCTTCTTCCCGGTGTGGTCCTACGCCCACCCGAAGGCCGTCGAGCTGGCCGAGCGCCTCGCCGACTACGCCCCGGGCGACCTCAACAAGGTCTTCTTCACCACCGGTGGCGGCGAGGCCGTCGAGACCGCGTGGAAGCTGGCGAAGCAGTACCACAAGCTGACCGGCAACCACACCAAGTACAAGGTCATATCCCGCGCGGTCGCCTACCACGGCACCCCGCAGGGCGCCCTGTCCATCACCGGTCTGCCGGCCCTGAAGGCCCCCTTCGAGCCGCTCGTCCCGGGCGCGCACAAGGTGCCGAACACCAACATCTACCGCGCCCCGATCCACGGCGACGACCCCGAGGCCTTCGGCCGCTGGGCCGCCGACCAGATCGAGCAGGAGATCCTGTTCGAGGGCCCGGAGACGGTCGCGGCCGTCTTTCTGGAGCCGGTGCAGAACGCGGGCGGCTGTTTCCCGCCGCCGCCCGGGTACTTCCAGCGCGTGCGCGAGATCTGCGACAAGTACGACGTGCTGCTCGTCTCGGACGAGGTCATCTGCGCCTTCGGCCGCCTCGGCACGATGTTCGCCTGCGACAAGTTCGGCTACGTCCCGGACATGATCACCTGTGCCAAGGGCATGACCTCGGGCTACTCCCCGATCGGCGCGTGCATCATCTCCGACAAGATCGCCGAGCCGTTCTACAAGGGCGACAACACCTTCCTGCACGGCTACACCTTCGGCGGCCACCCCGTGTCGGCCGCGGTCGGCATCGCCAACCTCGACATCTTCGAGAAGGAGGGTCTGAACCAGCACGTCCTCGACAACGAGGACGCCTTCTACCAGACCCTGCGCAAGCTGCTCGACCTGCCGATCGTCGGCGACGTCCGCGGCAACGGCTTCTTCTACGGCATCGAGCTGGTGAAGGACAAGGACACCAAGGAGTCGTTCAACGACGAGGAGACCGAGCGCGTCCTGTACGGCTTCCTCTCCAAGGCGCTCTACGACAACGGCCTGTACTGCCGTGCCGACGACCGCGGCGACCCGGTCGTGCAGCTGGCCCCGCCGCTGATCTCCACGCAGGAGACCTTCGACGAGATCGAGGGCATCCTGCGGCAGGTGCTCACGGAGGCGTGGACGAAGCTCTGATCGGCGTTCGATCCGCGCACCGATGGACCAGCGACCGCGCGTGATTGTCTGATCAGCACCGGCCCGGAGGCGACCGTTCGAGTGAGAACGGACGCCTCCGGGCCGCGTCCTTTCCTGGCAGGTCCGCCCGAATCCTTAGCGTGCCCAGTGACCGATCGGCCCCGCCTTCGTTCCCCCGTATGGGGGAGGCAACTGATCTGAACCGAGGTGTACGCCATGGTGGCCCCGCCGGACAACGACGTGCTGTGGGCACGCGCACTGCATGTCACCCACAGTGGTTCCCCCGCCCTCACCGGCGTCTCGCTCGGTGTCCGCCAAGGCGAGGTCCTCGCCGTCAGCGGCCCGCGCGGCAGCGGCAAGACGACCCTTCTGCGGTGCCTCTCCGGCCAGTTGGTGCCTCAGCAGGGCGAGGTGTGGTTCAACAGCACCCCCGTCCACACGATGGGTCCGCTCGTACGCGAGCGGCTGCGCCGCGACCGCTTCGGCTGGATCGATCCCGCGCCGCACCTCGTGCCCGAACTCACCGCCTGGGAGAACGTCGCCCTGCCGCTGATGCTGCGCGGCGCCGCCCACCGCGCCGCCAAGCCCCTCGCGAAGGAGTGGCTGGAGCGCCTCGACGTCGGTACGTGCGCCCGTAAGCGCCCGCACGCCCTCCTCCAGGCCGAACGCCAGCGCGTCGCCGTCGCCCGCGCGCTGGCTGCCACGCCGTCGGTGATCTTCGCCGACGAGCCCACCGCGCCGCTGCACCGCGCCGACCGCGCGCACGTCCTGCGGACGCTCATGACCGCGGCCCGCTCGCACGGCATCACGGTCGTCCTCGCCACGCACGACCCGGACCTCGCCGCCCTCGCCGACCGCACCGTCCCCCTGCTCGACGGCCGCCGCGTGAGCACACTGCCACTGCCCCCGGTCACGGAGGTGCCTGCCGAGCCGGAGGGGGCGACCGAGCCAGAGGGCCCTGCCGAGCCGGAGGGAGCGTCAGGGTCGTCGGGGGCTGCGGGGGCGGCGAAGCCGTCCGGTGCAGGTGGCGCCGCGGCCAAGCGGCCTTCACGCCGAGCGCGGGCAGCGAGCCGGGCGCGGGCCTCGAGTTCCTCGGGAGCTTCGGCTCCGGAGAAGGCTTCCCGTACCTCGGGGGCTTCGGCGGCTTCGGCGGCTTCGGTGGCCGGGAACGCTCGGCGCCGAGCCCGCGCTTCGAGTGCGACCGGAGCTGGTTCGGCGGCCTCCAAGGCGTCAGGGTCCCCGGCGGCCGCGGAGCCCGGGAGCGCTTCCCGAACCCCCGCGGCCTCAAGCCCCGCCGAGGCGGCGAGTGCCGCCGACCCCGACGACGCGACCGCAGCGAGCACCACCGGCACCGGCACCGACGCCCCGGGCGCCGCAACCGCCACCAGCGACCCAGCGGCCCCCAAGGCCCCGGACCCAGAGGGCGGTGGAGCCGCGGACGCCGGCGGCACCCCTGCCTCCGAGGCGGAAGGCCGGGCCGCGTGCTCGCTCTCCGTCTAGCCCGTGGGGCGCGCCCGCTCGTGCAGCTGCGGCGGCTGCTCGTCGCCGCCGCGTCCGCGGGCACCGGTTTCCTGCTGCTGTGCACCCTGGCCCACGCGATGGAGCAGCCGGGGACCGGCTCCGTGCTGCGGCTCGCCTGGTGCGTCGCGCCGATCGCCGCGACCGTGCACTTCGCCGTCGCCGTGGCCCGCACCGACCCCGGCACCCGCCCCCGCCCCGGGCTCTCCGCGGTGGGCCTCGGCCCCGGCCGCCTGATGCTCCTCGCCGGTGTCTCCACGGCGGTGGCCTGCACCCTCGGCTCCCTGCTGGCGCTGCTCCTCTTCCTGCACCTGCGCGGCGACCTGTCGGGGCTGCCCTTCGACGGCGCCGCGGCCGGACTGCTCGCCGCCGACCGGCCGTTGCCGCTCGGCGCCGCGCTGACCCTGCTCACCGTGGTTCCCTTCGCCGCCTCGGCCGCGAGCGCCGCCGCGCTGCGGCCCCGGCCCGGCAAGGCGGGGGCGCGTACCGGCGACGGGAGCACCGAGGAACCGGACGCCCCGGCTCCGGCCCCGAGCGGTCTGCCGTGGGGCGTCGCGCTGCTCGCCGCGGGGCTCGCCGTGGAGACGTACGCGAGCGGCTCGGCGAGCGGGCCGGGCGCCGGGTTCCGGGTGCCGGGCGGGGCCGGTGGCGCCTCCGCGGGCGTCCTCGCCGGATGGGCCCTGACCGCGCTCGGCCTCGCGCTCGCCGGACCGGGCGTCACCTACCTCTGCGGCCGGGTCCTCCAGGCCGCGCGGCCCGGCGCGGTGCGGCTGCTCGCCGGGCGCGTCCTCCAGCAGGAGGCACGGCGCATCGGCCGCCCGCTCGGCGTGCTGTGCGCGGTGGCTTCGGGTGCGTACGCCTCGGTCGTCCTGTACGGAGGGCCGCGCCCCGAGGTCGGGCCGCTCACCGCGCTGGGCGCGCTGCTCGTCGCGGGCTGCGCCGTGCTGACACTGGCCACGGCCGCCGTCGAGGCCCGGCAGTCCCGCGCGCACACGACCGCCGCGCTGCTGCGGATCGGGGCGCCCGCGACCCTGCTCCGCGGCTCCGCGGCGCTGCGCGCGGGCGCGTTGACCGCCGTGTTCGCCCCGCTGACCTGGGTCGTCGCGGAGCTGGCGGCGCTGCCGCTGGGGCGTTGAGAAGACTCGTACGAGAAAAAGGTCGCGCCGGGCGATGAGTTCGGTGTCGAACGTGCGTCTAACCCTGCGAACGGCGGACGCCCAGGGCACGGCACACGCCGCACACACCGCACTCACCGGGAGACCTCATGTACCAGCAGATGATCTTCGTGAACCTCGCCGTGAACGACGTCGACGCGACGAAGAAGTTCTTCACGGGGCTCGGCTACACCATCAACCCGCAGTTCTCCACGGATGACTGCGCGTGCGTGGTCATCAGCGACACCATCACGGTGATGATGCTGGGCAAGCAGCGCTACGCCGACTTCACGGAGAAGGAGATCGCGGACTCCACGAAGACCAGCGAGGCGCTGCTGTGTCTGAGCGCGGAGAGCCGCGAGAAGGTCGACGAGATCGTCGACAAGGCGATCGCCGCCGGTGCCACGCCCGGCAAGGTCCAGGACTACGGCACGATGTACGGCCGCGCCTTCGACGACCTGGACGGCCACACCTGGGAGTTCATGTGGATGGACCCCTCCGAGATCCAGGGCTGAGCCGGACCCGGGCGCGCGCACTCCGCGTCCGGCGCGGGCGGCCCGCGCCGGATGCGGCGGCGACGGTCAGCAGCGGAAGTGGCCGTGGATGGTCGTGCCCTCGCCGGGGGCGGTGTGGATGCGGACGAGGTCGGCGACCACGTTCACCAGCAGCAGCCCCCGCCCCCCGCTCTGGCCGGGTGGCGGCGGGCAGCGGCCGGCGAGCGGGTCGGCCAGCAGCCCGGCGTCACGCACCTCGCACACGACGGCGTCGTCCTGGCGCCAGACCCGCAGCGCACCCGATCCCCGGCCGTGCACGACGCTGTTGGTCGTCAGCTCGGCCACGGCGAGGGCGAAATCGTGCAGCCGGGACTCGGGCAGGCCGAGTTCGGCCGCCCGGCCGGTCGCGAAGTGCCGTACGTCGGGCAGGGAGTCCGCCGTGTAGGACGTCTGCGGCACGTCGGCGGGCGCGGTCAGGGGCTGGTTGTAACGGGAGATCACCGCTTCGGGGGCGTAGGCCGCGCTGGTGTCGTGGGCACCGGCCTCGATGACCGTGGGATGCGTGGCGTAGGCGTCGTCCAGGACGGTCCGTTCCAGCCGCACCGCGTCATAGGGGCAGAGGATGGTCACCGCACGTCCCTGGAACGCCAGGTTGATCAGCGCCTCGTGCTGCACGCAGGCGGGGTACTCGGGCGCGGAGCGTCCGGCCCAGATCGGCTCGCCGATGATCCGCACCCGTCCGCCGGGGTGGGCGTCCGCGAAGGCACGCAGCACCCGCGGGATGATCCGTCCGGGATTGCGGCCCACCTGCGTCATGTCGAGGAGCTTCACCTGTGCGGCCCGTGCGCCCAGCTCGCCGCGGATGAGGTCGAGGTTGGCCCGCGGCACCGCCACCGCCACCGCCTCGCCCGCGTCCAGGCCCTCCTGGAGGAACGGGACGGTGCCCGCCACGTACTCCTCCTCGCCCCGGTAGAACAGTGCCGGGTGGACGAAGGGTTCGGTCTCGGTCATGGCGCTCATGTCGTGGCCACCTCGATTGCAGACAGGTCGGGCCAGAACAGCTCCAGCACACGGCTCAGGGCGGGCGGCGG
Organism: Streptomyces huasconensis; assembly: GCF_021028635.1. Classification (NCBI taxonomy): domain Bacteria; kingdom Bacillati; phylum Actinomycetota; class Actinomycetes; order Kitasatosporales; family Streptomycetaceae; genus Streptomyces; species Streptomyces huasconensis. The sequence continues at coordinate 5,907,308 of NZ_CP086119.1, read as the reverse complement.
GCTTTCCAGGACGAGCCGCTGCCCGCCGTTCAGGCTCCGGGCGGTCATGGCCAGGGCGGTGACGCCGGCCAGGTCGATGAAGGTCAGGGCCGACAACTCGAAGTGATACGAGTCGTGGGGCCGCTGGACCACCCGCTCCAAGGCCTGCTCCCACGCCATGTGCGTGGGCAGCGAGACCTCACCGGCCACTTCCAGGCCGACCCGGTCCGTCAGGGGGCAGATCTGCAGCCGTTCGCCGCGAGACATCGCTTCGCCCACCCCCTCTTTCCGCTCGTGCGGGTCGTTCACGTCGTCCTCCCGCTTCCGTCCAGGACGTCGCCCCCAGTATCCCCATTCCGGCCGGTGCCCAGCGACGCTCGTCGGCGGTGGCTCACAGGACCCGCACGCCGATCAGGCAGGTGTCGTCGTCGGTGTCGGAGGCGCTGTGCGTCAGCAGCCCGTCGAGCTGCTTCTCCAGGTCGGCGGCCGGGGAGCCCGCCGTGGTCAGCAGGCGGGCCAGGGAGTCCTGGACCGCCTCGTCACGGCGCTCGACGAGTCCGTCGGTGTACATCAGCAGGGTGTCACCGGTTTCCAGGCGCAACTCCTGCTCCTCGTAGTCGGTGTCGGCCAGGGCGCCCAGGAGGATGCCGCCGGTCGCGGGCAGGGGCTCCGCCTGCTGCCCGCGCAGCAGCACCGGCGGCAGGTGCCCGGCGCGCGCCCAGCGCAGGGTGTGCCGCTCCGGGTCGTAGAGCCCGCACACCGCTGTCGCCGTGACATGGGTGGTCAGGTGGTGGGCCACGATGTTGAGCCAGGAGAGCAGCTGGGCGGGTCCGGCACCGGTGACGGCCAGGCCGCGCATGGCGTTGCGCAGGACGACCATGCTGGTGGCGGCCTCTATGCCGTGCCCGGCCACGTCCCCCACGCACAGCATGATCTGCTTGGACGGCAGTGTGACCGCGTCGTACCAGTCCCCGCCGACCATGGATTCGGACTCCGCGGGCCGGTAGCGCACGGCGATCTGGAGGCCCGGGCTGGACAGCGGGGCCTCGGTGGGCGGCATGATCGCGTGCTGCAGCTGGAGGGTCAGGCGGTTGCTCTCGGCGGCCTGCTGTTCGGTGTGCGCCAGTTGGTCGCGGGTCGCCGCCAGCGCCACCTCGGTCCAGTGCTGGGACGAGATGTCCTGGTACGCGCCGCGTACGGAGAGCAGTCTGCCGTCGGTGTCGAGCACCGGTTCGGCGATCACCCGCATGTGCCGGGTGACGCCGTCGGGGCGTTCCAGGCGGAAGGCCGCGGAGGCGGACCTGCGGTGGTGCAGCACGGTGCGCAGGAAACGGCGGATGGTGGTGGCGTCGTCGGGGTGGGCGTACGAGGTGAGCGCCTCCAGCGGCACGGGCGGCGCGTCATGCGGTCGGCCGTACAGGTCGAACAGCTGGTCGTTCCAGGTGACTTCGCCCGTGGTGAGGTTCTCCTCGAAGCCGCCGATCCGGCCCAGACGCTGGGCGTGCTGCAAGAGGTGGGCCAGGCGTGCCGCCTCGTCCTCGATGCGCCAGATGAGCAGGACGCAGCCGCCGTGCCGGCTGATGCTGATGTCGGCGACCGCGGCGAGGGAGACCTGGCCGACCAGCGCGGTCAGGGTCATCCGGCGGGTGCGGAACGGCTCGCCGGTCGCATACACCCGTTCGATCTTCTCGAAGAGTTCGCTGCCGCCGACGGCCATGGGATAGGCCTCCAGCAGCCGCGCGCCGTGCACGGCGTTGCGTGGCCGGCCCGCGGGGTCGACGAAGCTGCTGTTGACGTGGTGGACACGGAAGTCCGTGAGCTGCCCGTCCGTGTCCAGGTGCGGGACCAGGACCAGGGCGGGGTCGTACAGCCCGTCCGCCAGGTCCACCAGTTCGGAGACGTCGGACGAGGGCACCCAGGCGTCCGCCGAGGGCAGGGCCGCGGCGGTGTCCGGGCGGCTCTCCAGGGTGTGGGCGCACAGCTCCGCCAGCGCCTCGATCTGGCGGAGGATCTGCGGGGGCTGCGGTTCCAGCGGGTTCGGCCAGCAGATCTCCAGGACGCCGTTGACGCGGCCGCCGGTGCCGACCGGGAGCGCGATACGCCCGCCCCTGGGGTGCCGTGCCCGGCCGATGGACGGCAGGCCCTCCGCGGACATGTCCGTGATGTGCACCGTCCGGCGCTCCGTCAGCGCCCGGCGGGCCAGGGTGGACACGCCGGGGGGTACGTGGCGCCAGCGGACGGCCTCGCCCTCGGCGAAGCCCGCGTGGCCCGCCAGGGCCAGTGACGCGTCGGCTGCCGCGCTCCACACGGCGACGGCGCAGGCACCCAGCGGGGAGAGGGCGTGGGCGAGGAGCGACTGGGCGGCCGCCTGCGTGTCGCCCGCGGCCAGGGCGCCGCTCTCCGCCGTCCGCAGGCGCACGCCGACGGAGGGTTCGTCCTGGTCGTCGGGCGGATCGCTGTTGGCCAGGCTGGCGAAGCCGCTGGCGAGCTCGGTGAGGTGGTCCTGGGACGACTGGTTGACGATGTCGGCGGCCAGCTCCAGCTGCGAGACGCCCGCCTCCCGGGCCAGCGAGGCCAGTTGCCGCGCGGCCGCGGCGGGACCGCACCGCAGCCGCTCGATCAGCACGCCCTTGGCCAGTTCGATCAGGGCGCGGCCATCGGCCGCCGCCTGCGCGGCGAGGATCTCGCCGCGCAGCCGCTCCACCGTCGCCGCGAGCCTCCCCACACCGGTGCTCTGCGCTTCCGCGCGGTCCACTGCGGTGCCGTCGGCTCCGGTGGTTTCCGCTTCGGTGCTCTCCACTCCGGTGGTCTCCACCCGGGCGCCGGGAACGTGATGGCCCGGTGAGGCGGGGCCCTCCAGGGGCTGTGAGGTGGTCATGGTGTGGTCGATTCCTCACTGATCCAGCGCCCGACACAAGCGATGAGGTCGTTGGCGTCGACGGGCTTGGTGACGTAGTCGCTGGCCCCGGAGGCGAGGCTCTTCTCGCGGTCGCCCGGCATGGCCTTCGCCGTCACGGCGATGATGGGCAGCGTCGCGTAGGCCGGGTCCTGCCGGATCTCCGCCGTCGCCGCGTATCCGTCCAGCTCGGGCATCATCACGTCCATCAGGACGAGGTCGATCTCCGGGTTCGCGCGCAGGGTCTCGATGCCCTTGCGTCCGTTCTCGGCGTGCAGGACCTCGATGCCGTACATCTCCAGGATGCCGCTGATGGCGTACAGGTTCCGGGCGTCGTCGTCCACGACCAGCACGACGCGCCCGGCCAGGCCGCCGACCGCCCGCGCGGGCTGCTCGCCGGGCTCCTCCCCGCGGACCAGGGGGACCACGTCCCCGGGCTGCTCCGCGGACAGGTGCAGCGCGATGCGTTCGCGCAGCTCGTCCAGGCTGGAGATCAGCTCCAGGGGGCGCGTGCGCGAGAGCGACTGCAACCGCTGCTCGTGCGCCGGGTCCAGTCGGCGGCTGTTGTGCGCGAGCACGGGCACAGACGTGACGGCGGTGTCACCGTCCATGGCGTCGAGGAACCGCAGCGCCTCGTCCTTCGGCATGTCCAGTTCCAGGACGACGCAGTGGCACGGGCCGGCGGCCAGGCTCTCGGCGGCCTCCACGGCACCGACCGCGGTGATGACCTCGAAGCCCGCCTCCGCCGGCTTCGCGGAGAGTTCGGCGCTGCCGGACAGGTCGGTGACGGCGCTCTCCGCGACGAGGGCCAGCAGGCCCCGCGACCGGCCCTCGACCACGAGCAGCCGGCGTTTCCGGTGGGGCGCCGGGGCCCCGTGGGCGCCCTGCCCGTGGGTGTCCTGACCATGGGCGGCCTGGCCATGGGCGCCCTGCCCGTCCCCGTCCCCGTCCCCGGCTCCGGCCGCGAGGGCCGGTGCGACGCGCGCGGCCGACAGGGCCTCGGGCCCGGTCTCCCATTCGGCGCGGGTCGTGGGCAGGTAGAGGGTGAACGTACTGCCCTGCCCCTGCGTGCTCGCGGCGACGACCACGCCGCCCAGCAGGTGGGCGATCTCCCGGCTGATGGACAGGCCGAGGCCGGTGCCACCGTACTTGCGGCTGGTGGTGCCGTCGGCCTGCTGGAACGCGCCGAAGATGGCTTCGAGCTGGTGCTCGGCGATGCCGATTCCGGTGTCCTTCACCCGGAAGGCCAGCATCGACTCGCCGCGCCGCACGGACGCCGGGACCTCGCTGTCCCCGGCCCGTTCGATGCGCAGTTCGACGCTGCCGCGTTCGGTGAACTTGACCGCGTTGGAGAGCAGGTTGCGCAAGACCTGGCGCAGCCTGGAGTCGTCGGTGCGCAGCTCGGACGGCACGTCGGGCGCCGTGCTGATGGTGAAGTCGAGGTTCTTCTGGGTGGTCATCGGGCGGAAGGTCGCCTCGACGTAGTCCAGCAGCTTGCGCAGCGGCACCGGCTCGGGGTTGATGTCCATCTTGCCGGCCTCGACCTTGGACAGGTCGAGGATGTCGTTGATGAGCTGGAGCAGGTCGGAGCCCGCCGAGTGGATGATGCCCGCGTACTCGACCTGCTTCGCGGTGAGGTTGCGGGTCGGGTTCTGCGCGAGGAGCTGGGCGAGGATGAGCAGGCTGTTCAGCGGGGTGCGCAGCTCGTGGCTCATGTTGGCCAGGAACTCCGACTTGTACTTGGAGGTGAGGGACAACTGCTGCGCTCTCGCCTCCAGTTCCTGCCGGGCCTGCTCGATCTCCAGGTTCTTCGTCTCGATGTCGCGGTTCTGGGTGGCCAGCAGGGCCGCCTTCTCCTCCAGTTCGGCGTTGGAGCGCTGCAGTTCGTCCTGCTGGACCTGCAACTCCGCGGAACGGGCCTGGAGTTCGGCCGTCAGCCGCTGGGACTCCTCCAGCAGCTCGTCGGTGCGGGCGTTGGCGACGATGGTGTTGACGTTCACCCCCAGCGTCTCCATCAGCTGTTCGAGGAAGTCCCGGTGCACGGGGGTGAACTGCTCGAACGACGCCAGCTCGATGACGCCGAGGACCTGCTCCTCGACGAGGATCGGTACGACCATCAAGCTGCCCGGCGCGGCCTGTCCGAGCCCGGAGGAGATGGTGAAGTACTCCGCCGGGATCTGGTTGACGGCGATGGGCCGTCTGCTGCGCGCCGCCTGCCCCACCAGGGACTCCCCGAGCTGGAAGCGCCTGCGGTCGACGCTGTCGACGGGGCGGCCGTAGGAGCCGACCAGGGCGAGTGCGGTGGACCCGTCCGTCTCCTCGACGAGGTAGAAGGCTCCGAACTGCGCGGACACCAGGGGGGCCAGCTCGTCCATCACGAGTTCCGCGACCACGGCGAGGTCGCGGTGGCCCTGCATCAGACCGGAGATGCGCGCGATGTTGGACTTGAGCCAGTCCTGCTCCTGATTGGCCAGGGTCGTCTCGCGCAGCGACTCGACCATGGTGTTGATGTTGTCCTTGAGTTCGGCGACCTCGCCGGAGGCGTCGACGGTGATGGAGCGGGTCAGGTCGCCCTCGGCCACCGCGCTCGCCACCTCGGCGATGGCGCGGACCTGCCGGGTGAGGTTGCCGGCCAGTTCGTTCACGTTCTCGGTCAGGCGCTTCCAGGTGCCCGACACGCCCTCGACCTCGGCCTGACCGCCCAGCCGCCCCTCGCTGCCGACCTCGCGCGCCACGCGCGTCACCTCGGCGGCGAACGCGGAGAGCTGGTCGACCATCGTGTTGATGGTCGTCTTCAGCTCCAGGATCTCGCCCCGGGCGTCCACGTCGATCTTCTTCGACAGGTCGCCGTTGGCCACCGCGGTGGTGACCTGGGCGATGTTGCGCACCTGGTTGGTGAGGTTGGTCGCCATCGAGTTGACGTTGTCGGTGAGGTCCTTCCACGTCCCGGCGACGTTGGGGACGCGTGCCTGGCCGCCGAGCTGGCCCTCGGTGCCGACCTCGCGCGCCACGCGCGTGACCTCGTCGGCGAACGCCGAGAGCGTGTCGACCATGGTGTTGATCCCGCCCGCGAGCGCGGCGACCTCGCCCTTGGCCTCGACGGTGATCTTCTGCGAGAGGTCGCCGCGCGCCACCGCCGTGGCCACCTGGGCGATGGAGCGCACCTGGCCCGTCAGGTTGGAGGCCATGACGTTGACGTTGTCGGTGAGGTCCTTCCAGGTGCCGGAGACGCCGCGGACCGTCGCCTGGCCGCCGAGGTTGCCCTCGGTGCCGACCTCGCGGGCGACGCGGGTGACCTCGTCGGCGAAGGCCGAGAGCTGGTCGACCATCGTGTTGATGGTCTCCTTCAGCTCCAGGATCTCGCCACGCGCGTTGACCGTGATCTTCTGCGACAGGTCTCCCCCGGCCACGGCGGTGGCGACCTGGGCGATCGAGCGCACCTGGTCCGTGAGGTTGCCCGCCATGCTGTTCACCGAGTCGGTCAGGTCCCGCCAGGTGCCCGAGACGCCCTTGACGTCGGCCTGGCCGCCCAGGATGCCCTCGGTGCCCACGTCCCGCGCCATGCGGGTGACCTCGTCGGCGAAGGACGAGAGCTGGTCGACCATCGTGTTGATGGTGTCCTTCAGCTCCAGGATCTCGCCGCGCGCGTTGACCGTGATCTTCTGCGACAGGTCGCCCTTGGCCACGGCGGTCGTGACCTGGGCGATGTTGCGGACCTGGTCGGTGAGGTTGCCGGCCATCAGGTTCACCGAGTCGGTCAGGTCCCGCCAGACGCCGCCGACGCCCGGCACCTGGGCCTGCCCGCCCAGCTGCCCTTCGCTGCCGACCTCGCGGGCGACGCGGGTGACCTCGTCGGCGAAGGCGGAGAGCTGGTCGACCATCGTGTTGACGGTCTCCTTCAGCTCCAGGATCTCGCCACGCGCGTCCACGTCGATCTTCTGCGACAGGTCGCCCTTGGCCACGGCGGTCGCCACCTGGGCGATGTCGCGGACCTGGGTCGTCAGGTTGCCCGCCATGGCGTTCACGTTGTCGGTCAGGTCCGCCCAGGTCCCGGAGACACCGGGGACGACGGCCTGCCCGCCGAGGGTGCCCTCGGTGCCGACCTCACGGGCCACACGGGTCACCTCGGAGGTGAACAGCGACAGCTGGTCGACCATGCCGTTGAAGACGGCGGCGATCTCCCCGATCAGCCCGTCGCCCTCGTCCGGCAGCCTCGTGCCGAAATCGCCGTCCCGTACGGCGGTGAGTCCCGCCAGGAGCTGCCTCAGCTCGCGCTCGCCCACTCCGCTGTCCCCGCGTGAGCGGCCCCCGCGAGAGCCGCCCCCGTGAGAGGACCGCGGTCGTGGGGCCGTCGGCTCCTTCTCGACCGCCGCCTCTGCCATGACCGACCTCGTTTCGCTCAGATAACACGACGAAAGGCCGCCGGGACGGGCCGCGCACGCGCGCCTGCCGGGGCCGTAAAACCGACTTACAAGAACTTCACCAGATGATTACAGCTGCACAAAAGTACGCAGTAGATCTCCTCATCCCTGCACCCGGGGGCACCATTCATGCCCCCATCCTCGTGTGACGTGCTCGTCAGTCCGCGTACGGCTGGTGAACCGAGACGAGAAGAACGCGTGCTCCGCGGTGCCGGGAAACCGACAATCCGTGTAGGACCGGCCCGAACGCAGGATCTTATTATGGGCGGATGCGCCCCACCGACGAGCCCGAACCCGTATCCGCCCGGCAATCGACCGGCGAGGGTCGTGAGATCGAGACGCTCGCCGAGTTCGACGAGGTCTCGGGACGCGGTGCGCTCGCCGGCTGCCGCGTCCAGGCCGTCGACCTGACGGAGCGCACCGCCGCCCTCAAGGCCGCCCACGTCGCGGGTGCCGTCTTCCTCGGCTGCCCCATGAGCGAGGACGCGGCGGCGCGGGTGCGGGCCGGGGGCGCGCTGGTCTTCCCGCCGGTCCCGGGGCTGCCGTTCAACCCCTACCGGGGGCTGCTCTACACCCCCGACGACCTGTTCTCCGGCCTCGCCGGGGGCGGGTACGACGCGACCCCGGACGCCCACGCGTACGACTGGTTCCAGCGGACCAAGGCCGACGGCGACGTCTTCTCCTCGATGCTGCGCGCCATACATGACGACTCGATCTCCGACGCCCTGGACGAGCTGCTCGCCGGCGCCGGGGTCGTGGGCGTCATGGGCGGGCACGCGATGGCCCGCGGCACGGAGGCGTACGCGGGCGCGGCACGGCTCGGCCGCGCGCTGGCCCGCGCCGGTTTCACGGTCGCGACGGGCGGCGGGCCCGGCGCGATGGAGGCGGCGAACCTCGGGGCGTACGCCGCCGTCTTCGCCGACGGCATGCTGGACGAGGCCCTCGAGATCCTCGCCAAGGCGCCCTCGTTCACGCCGTCGGTCACCGAGTGGGCGCGGGCGGCCTTCGCGGTCCGCGAGCGCTGGCCCTCCGGCGGCGCCTCGGTCGGCATCCCCACCTGGTTCTACGGCCATGAGCCGCCGAACGCCTTCGCCTCCCACCTGGCCAAGTACTTCGCCAACGCGACCCGCGAGGACGGCCTGCTGGCCCGTTCGAACGCGGGAGTCGTCTTCCTGCCGGGCGCCGCGGGCACGGTCCAGGAGGTCTTCGACAACGCCACCCCCAATTACTACGAGTCGCGCGGTGAGCCCACCCCGATGGTCCTGGTCGACCGCGCGCACTGGACGGAGCACCTCCCCGTCTGGCCCCTGCTCCAGTCGCTGGCCCGTGACAGGCCCATGGAGTCGCGGATCGCCCTGGTGGACCGGATCGAGGACGCCCCGGCCAAGCTGGACTCCCTCCTGACGGCCCGGGGGTACGCCCCGGACCCCGCTCCCACGCACACCCCGGGCCCCACTCCGGGCCACCCCTAGGGCCTGTCTGACAATTCCCGTCTGCCTCGCGACGCCATGCACGCACTCTCGCCGCACCGGGCGCAGAGCCAAGTACATCCAGTACGAGGCCCTACGCCCGGCACGCCGAGAGCACGCACCTGACGCCGCGAGGCCGCCCTCCGGGCGACGACGGGAATTGTCAGACAGGCCCTAGCGGGGCCGCTCCAGCAGCCCGGCGAGCACCTCGTAGGACCGCCCCCAGTCCCACTCCTCCCGCACCCACGCCCGCCCCTTCTCCCCCAGGGAGCGGGCGAGTCCGCGGTCCCGCAGCAGGCGTACGAGGCGGTCGGCGACGGCCGCCGGGGAGCGGCCGTCGACCACGTAGCCGCTCTCGCCGTCCCGTACGGCGTCCGGCGCGCCCCCGGAGTTCCCGGCCACGACCGGGAGCCCGGCGGCGGCCGCCTCCAGGAAGACGATGCCGAGCCCCTCCACCTCCAGGCCGCCCCGGCGGGTGCGGCACGGCATGGCGAAGGCGTCGGCGGCGGCGTAGAACGGCGGCATCGTGTGGTGCGGGTGGCCGCCCGCGAAGACGACGCCGTCCAGCACGCCCCGCTCCTCGGCGAGTTGACGCAGCCGCGCCTCGTACGGTCCGGCGCCCACCAGCAGCAGCGTGGCGCCGGCGACCGCCCTGCGCACCATCGGCCACGCCTCGATCAGGGTGTCCTGCCCCTTGCGCGGCACGAGGCGCGCCGCGCACAGGACGACGGGCCTGCCGTCCGCCAGCCCGTACCGCTCGCGCACCGGGTGGCCGTCGACGCCGGGACCGAACACCTCGGCGTCGACGCCGGGCACGAGGCGGGCGAACCGCACCCCCGGGTCCATGGCCAGGCGGACGGGCTCCCGGGTGCTCGGCCCGAGATACGTGATGCAATCGGCGCCCGCCCCGATGCGGCGCAGCAGCGTCCGCGCACCGGGGGTGCGGGCCCACCACACCTCGTGGCCGTGGGTCGTGGCGACGATCCTGCGCACGCCCGCCTCCCGCCGCAGCCGCCCGGCGAGCAGCCCGAGCGGGGCGGCGGCGCCGAACCAGACGCGGTCGCAGCCGTACCGCCGGGCGAGGGCCACGGCCCGCTCCCCCGTGCGCCGGGTCGGCAGCAGGGTGCGGGCCCGGTCACGTACGACGGGGTGGGGGAACGTGCGGTTGTACGCCGTGTCGCCCGGCTCGGCCGCGGTGTACACGACGGCGGTGCCGGGCGGGAAGCGCCGGGCGAGGGTGTCGACGAAGGTCTCGATGCCGCCCTGCCGGGGCGGGAAGTCGTTGGTGACGATGAGCGTGCGAGGCATGCCCCGACGGTAGGAACGCGGGGGTGCGCGGCGCGTCGCCCGAGGCTCCGGGGCCGTGGCTCAACCCGTGGCATGACATCCGGCGCCGGTCTCCACCCCGGCGCCGACGCGGCCGCCCGCCCGGGCCGCGAGAATCGGGGCATGAGCACGACCATCCCGAGGCGGACCCTCTTGCGGCGGACCATCCCGAGGCGGACCGCCCCGGTGCGCGGGCGCCTGCGTGCCCTGGCCGCCGCCCCCGCCTATCCGTGGTGCACGGGCGCGGCCCTGACCGTGGGGGCGGTCGCCGAACTGACCGTGTTCCCGGGGTCGCTGACCAACGCCACCGCCATCCTGATCTCGACGGCCTCCCTCATGTGGCGCCGCGCCTTTCCGCCGGTCGCCCTGGTGAGTGTGGCCGCCGGGCTGCTGAGCTTCGGTGCCGACTCGTCGCTGTCGATCGCGGTGATGATCAGCGGTCTCGTCGCCTGTTACGTCCTTGGCCGGCACCGCGTGCTGCACCCGGCGCTGCTGATCGCGGGTGGCGCGTTCGGGGCCTTCGCCGTGAACCTGTGGCATGTACTGCGCTGGACCCGCGCCGAGCACCTGCCCTACGGGCCGCCGCTCGGCAATGCCGGGAACCTCGGCCTGTTCGCCGAGGCGTTCGGACTCTCCGCGGTGATCCTCGGCGCCGTCTGCATGGGCGACGCGGTGCGCTCCCGCGAGGAGACGCGGCAGGAACGCGCGCACGCCCAGGCGCAGTTGATCGCCGTGGAGCGGCGGCAGGCGGCCGAGGCGGAGCGCGCGGCCATCGCCCGGGAGCTGCACGACATCGTCTCGCACTCGGTGTCGATGATCGCGGTGCAGGCGGAGAGCGCGACGTACACGACGCCGGGGCTGAGCCCGCAGGCCCGGGACGGCTTCCAGCAGATCGCGGGGACGGCCCGCGCGTCCCTGGCCGAGCTGCGTCGGCTCCTCGGCGTCCTGCGGACCGCCCCGCGCCACGACGAGGCCGCCGCGACCGCCCCGCAGCCGACCCTCGACCGCCTCGGCGAACTCGTCGACCAGCACCGCGCGGTGGGCGGCAGCGCGGAGCTGCGGATCAACGGGGAGCGGGTGCCGCTGGCCGCCGCCTGGGAGCTGTCCGCGTACCGCATCGTGCAGGAGTCCCTGACGAACGCCCGCAAGCACGCCCCCGGCGCCCGCGCGGTCGTCGAACTCGACTACCGCGAGGACCGGTTGGCCATCCGCGTCACCGACGACGGCCCCGGCCCGCCACGCGGCGGCGGCGCGAGCGGCCACGGGCTGACCGGCATGCGGGAGCGCGCCGCCCTGGTCGGCGGCAGCCTCACCGCGGGCGCGGCGGACGACGGCGGCTTCCGCGTGGAGGCGGAACTGCCGTGGTGACGTACGGCATCCAGGCACCGAGCCCGAGGAGGAACGGACCCGCAGTGATCAGAACCCTCGTCGCGGACGATCAGGCCATCGTGCGCACCGGTTTCGTGAACCTCCTGGGCACCCAGGACGACATCCAGGTCGTCGCCGAGGCCGAGGACGGCGCCCAGGCCGTCCGCCTCGCCGCCGAGCACCGCCCCGACCTGGTCCTGCTCGACATCCGTATGCCGCACATGAACGGCATCGACGCGGCCCGCGAGATCCTCGCGGCCTCCGACGGCGCAACGAAGGCGCTGATGCTGACCACCTTCGGCCTCGACGAGTACGTGTACGAAGCGCTGGCGGCCGGGGCCTCCGGGTTCCTGCTCAAGGACGCCACGTTCCCCGAACTCCTGCACGCCGTACGGGTCGTGGCGGCGGGCAACGCCCTGCTGTCGCCCGAGATCACCAAGCGCCTGGTCGCCGAGTTCACGCGCCAGCGGGCCGCCGTGCCCCCGGCCCCCGCGGGCGGCATCGAAGGGCTGACGGCCCGTGAGGTGGAGGTGCTCGTCCTCATCGCGCAGGGCCTGTCGAACGCGGAGATCGCCGGCCGCCTCACGATCACCGACCACACCGTGAAGACCCACATCAACCGCCTCTTCGCGAAGATGGGGCTGCGCGACCGGGCGCAGGCGGTGATCCTCGCGTACGAACGGGGACTGGTCAGGGCCGCGTCGGCGCGGGGCTGAACCGGGCCCGGTCAGCCGAAGGTCGCCCGCTCCAGCCAGAAGTCGAGCAGCTCCCGCTCCCCGAGGACCTCCACGCGCCCGCTGTCCAGGGGGCGCCGCCGGTAGAAGGCGAGCAGCACCTCGGTGAGCGGGCCGCGCAGCGCGACCGTCGCCTTGGCGTGGCCGCGCCGCCAGGTGAAGCCGTCCTCGCCGAACTCGATGAGCCACTCGGCGTCCAGGCCGGGCGGCGCGTCGGTCGCGTGCAGGTGGATGCTGCGCCCGGCGCCCCTGAGTTCCGCGGCGCCGCTGCCGGGGTCGAGGCGCCGCAGGAGCAGCACGATGTCCAGCCACTCGTCGATCGCGTCGGCCGCGATGTCCGGCGCGATCTCGTAGTCGACGCCGACGGCGATCGCCGCGTCCGCGCGGTGGACCGCCACCTCGTGCGTCATGCGCCGCGCCCAGAACCCCGCGGTGTGGTCGCCGCTCCACGACCAGGCCGACGCGTCGGCGCCCGCGGCGCGGAGGGTCTTCTCGGCGAGCGCGCCGGTCGAGGCCAGCCAGGCGTCGAGGGCCGCCGGATCGTCGCCCTCGGGGCCCGCCGCGTCCGGTACGTCCTCGTCCGGGATGTTCTGCTCGGCGCGCGTGGCGACCAGCCGCTCGCTCCACCGCAACGCTCCGCCCGTGTGCCGCACGAGCTGTGACAGCGTCCAGTCGGGGCAGGTCGGCACGGTGACGGAGAGGTCCGCTCCGGTCAGCGTGGCCCTCAGAAGGTCGATCTGCCGGGCGACTTCGTCGCAGTACCGGTCGTGGCTCAGTGTCGTCATGGCGTGAACGTTAGATCGACGCGCGTCCCGGGGGCACCGTGTTTTCGGTGTACCCCAGGGCGCTGCCGCTGCCGGTGGTGCCGGGGACGCGTCCGGCCTGGCCAAGGACGCGCGCCCGACACCGACTTGCGCACCGATTACCGCACGGACTTGCGCACCGAGTCACGCACCTGACGCACCGCGGACGCCCGCGCTTCCGGCGCGGCCTCGGCGCTCCCGAGGACCACCACGTCCCCCGCGTCGAAGGCGACCCCGACCCGCTCGCCGACCTCGGGGGCCTGCCGCAGCGCGCACGCCGCCTCCAGGCGGGGGCCCTCGGCCGGCTGGAGGCGCACCGCGACATGGGTGCCGCGGAAGGTGCGGGCCGTCACCGTGCAGGGCAACCCCTGCTCGACGGGGACGAGCCGTACCCCGGCCGGCCGCACCAGGAGCGCGCACCGCCCGGTGGGGGCGTCGTGCGGCACCGGGATCTTGCCCCACGCCGTGTCGGCCCGCTCGCCGGTGACCGTCGCCGGGACGACGTTCTCGAAGCCGAGGAACCGCGCGACGAACTCGTCCGCCGGGCGCTGCCACACCTCGAGCGGCGTACCCGCCTGGGCGATCCGCCCCTCCCGCATCACGACGACCCGGTCGGCGAGCGCGAAGGCCTCGCCCTGGTCGTGGGTGACGGCGAGCACGGTCGTGCCCAACTCGTCGAAGAGTTCGCGCAGTTCGACGACGAGGCGTTCGCGCAGGGAGCGGTCGAGCTGGCCCAGCGGCTCGTCCAGCATCAGCAGCCGGGGGCGGGGCGCGAGGGCGCGCGCCAGGGCGACCCGCTGCTGCTCGCCGCCGGACAGCGAGGCGACCGCCCGGCGCTGCGCCTTCGGCAGCCCGACGAGTTCCAGCAACTCGGCCACGCGGTCGACCTGTTCGCCGCGCGACGCGCCGTGCATCCGCAGCCCGAAGGCGACGTTGCCGCCCACGTCGCGCTGCGGGAAGAGCTGGTGGTCCTGGAACATCAGGCCGACGCCCCGCTTGTGCGCGGGCACGCCCCGCTGGTCGCGTCCGTCCAGCTCGACCCGCCCCGCGTCGAGCGACTGGAGCCCGGCGACCGCCCGCAGCAGCGTCGACTTGCCGCTGCCGCTCGGCCCGAGCACACAGACGATCTCGTGCTCGGCGACCTCCAGGTCCACGGCGTCGAGCACGGCCCGCGCCCCGAACCGCACCGTCGCCTCCCGCAGACTCAGCAACGAGGCCATCAGAACTCCCCCGCGGTGCGCTCGGTCCGGATGCGTTCCAGGAGCAGCAGGGACACCGCGCACACCACCATGAGGATCGTCGAAAGGGCCATCGCCTGCCCGTAGTTGAGGTCACCGGCCCGCCCCAGCAGCCGCGCCACGGCCACCGGCAGGGTCGGGTTGTCGGGCCGCGCGATGAAGACGGTCGCCCCGAACTCGCCGAGCGACACCGCGAAGGCGAACCCGGCGGCGATCAGCAGCGCCCGCCGCACCATCGGCAGGTCCACCTCCCGCCAGGCCCGCAGCGGCGACGCCCCGAGCACGGCCGCCGCCTCCCGGAGCCGTCCGTCCACCGCGCGCAGGACGGGCAGCATGGTACGGACGACGAAGGGCACGCCGACCAGGGCCTGGGCGAGCGGCACCAGAATCCAGGAGGCCCGCAGATCGAGCGGCGGCTCGTCCAGCGCGATCAGGAAGCCGAACCCGACGGTCACCGCCGAAACGCCGAGCGGCAGCATCAACAGCGCGTCGAACCCGCGTACGAGGCGGCCGGCTCTCCGCGTCAGCGCGGCGGCCGCGAGCCCGCCGATGACGACCGCGATGCCGGTGGCCACCACCGCGTACTGGAGCGAATTCCCGACCGCCTCGATCGGCGGTACGAGGAAGGCACCGCCCTCCGCCGAGGTCAGCTCCCTGTAGTACGTCGCTCCGAAGCCGTCGGGGCCCGCGAAGGACCGCTGGACCAGTACCCCGAGCGGCAGCAGGATCAGCACGGCGACCGTGGCCACGACCAGGCCGAGCAGCGCCCACTGCCCGGCGCCGCGCGGGCGCCGCACCGCGCCCGCCGCGTCGACCAGCTTCAGCGCGCTCTCGCGCCGCCGCACGGTCCAGGCGTGGATCGCGAGGATGAGCCCGACCGCCGCGAACTGCACGAGGGTCAGGACGGCGGCCGTGGGCAGGTCGAGCAGTTGCGCGGTCTGCCGGTAGATCTCCACTTCGAGCGTCGAGTACGCGGGTCCGCCGAGGATCTGCACGATGCCGAAGGAGGTGAAGGTGAAGAGGAACACCATGAGGGCGGCGGCCGCGACCGCCGGCCCGAGGGCGGGCAGCGTCACCGTCCGCCAGGCCGTCCAGCGCGAGGCGCCGAGCATCCGCGCGGCCTCCTCCTGGCGCGGATCGAGCTGCGCCCACAGCCCGCCGACCGTGCGCACCACGACCGCGTAGTTGAAGAAAACGTGCGCGAGCAGGATCGCCCACACGGTGGTGTCGAGCCGCACTCCCCACAGCTCGTCGAAGAGCCCGCCCCGCCCGATCAGCGCCAGGAACGCCGTTCCCACGACAACCGTCGGCAGCACGAACGGCACGGTGACGACGGCCCGCAGCACCTGCTTGCCCCGGAAGTCGAAGCGCGCGAAGACATACGCGCCGGGGAGCGCGATCAGCAGCGTGAGCGCGGTCGACGCGAGCGCCTGCCAGGTGGTGAACCAGAGCACGTGCCGGATGTCGGACTGCCCGAGCACGTCCGCGATGCGCCCGAACCGCCAGCCGCCGTCCACGTGCAGCCCGCGCGCCACGATCGCCGTGACCGGGTAGGCGAAGAAGAGCGCGAAGAACGCGACGGGCACGGCCATCAGACCGAGCCGCACCGCGCTCCCGCGGCCGAAACCCGCCCGGAGGCGAGGTTTCGTCCCGCGCTTCACTTCAGGACGAGCGAGGTCCACGACTTGATCCAGGGCTCGCGGTTGTCGGCGATCTTCTTCGGGTCCATGGTCTGCGGCTTGTCGACCGTCACACCGTGCTCGGTGAACAGCGCGGGCAGCTCGACGCCCTCACGCACCGGGTTGACGAACATGTTCAGCGGCATGTCCGCCTGGAACTCCTTGCTCGCCAGGAAGTCCAGGAGCGCCTTGCCGCCCTTCGCGTTCTTGGCGTTGCCGAGCAGGCCCGCGTACTCGACCTGGCGGAAGCAGGTGCCGGTCGCGACGCCGGTCGGCGCCTGCTTGGGCCGCGGCTTGCCGTAGAGCACCTCGACGGGCGGCGAGGAGGCGTAGGAGACGACGAGCGGCCGGTCGCCCTTGGCCTTCTTGCCGCCGGCCGACCCGGAGAACTCCTCGTTGTACGCCTGCTCCCAGCCGTCGACCACCTTCACGCCGTTGGCCCGGAGCTTCTTCCAGTAGCTCTCCCAGCCCTTGTCGCCGTACTTCGCCGCGGTGCCGAGCAGGAAGCCGAGGCCGGGCGAGGACGTCGAGGCGTTCTCGGTGACCAGCAGGTTCTTGTAGGCGGGCTTGGTGAGGTCCTCGAAGGACTTCGGCGGCGCCAGCTTCTTGTCGGCGAAGTACTTCTTGTCGTAGTTGACGCAGACGTCACCGCTGTCGACCGGCGTCACCCGGTGCTTGCCCTGGTCGACGCGGTACTCCGGCTTGATCTTCTCGGAGCCACTGGCCTCGTACGACTGGAAGAGGCCGTGGTCGAGCGCCCGCGACAGCAGCGTGTTGTCGACGCCGAAGAAGACGTCGCCCTGCGGGTTGTCCTTGGAGAGGATCGCCTTGTTCACGGCGGCGCCCGCGTCGCCGTCCTTCAGGACCTCGACCTTGTAGCCGGAACGCCTCTCGAAGGCCTTCAGCACGTCCTTGGAGACGTTGAAGGAGTCGTGGCTGACGAGCGTGACGGTCTTGGAGTCCGCCTTCGAGGCGTCGTCGCCGGAGCCGCACGCCGAGACGGCGACCAGCCCGAGGCCGACCGCGAGGGCGACGGACGTGATCTTCTTGGTGCTCACTGAGTTGTCCTCCTGGGTGTCCAGGAAGAGACGCGGCCCTGCCCGCCGGCCGGGTGGCCGCGGGCAGGGCGCAACAGCTTGAGTGGTGCCCGAACTTCCTACCCAGAATGACCTGGGCGAGGTTCAGAGGGTCTGCGGCCCACCTGTCCAAGGTGCCGCACTCTCAGCGCTGTGGCGCTCCCCTGTCGGAATATGCAGATGTGTGTACGACGGCCAGACTACCTCTCGGCCGCGGCGAGCTGACCGCACGCCCCGTCGATCTCCTGGCCCCGGGTGTCGCGGATCGTGACCGGTACGCCATGGGCGGCGATGGCCTCCACGAACGCCTTCTCGTCCTCGGGCCGCGAGGCCGTCCACTTCGAGCCCGGCGTGGGGTTCAGCGGGATCAGGTTCACGTGCACCGGCTTGCCCTTGAGCAGCCGGCCGAGGCGGTCACCGCGCCACGCGTGGTCGTTGATGTCGCGGATCAGCGCGTACTCGATGGAGAGGCGGCGTCCCGACTTGGCGGCGTACTCCCAGCCGGCGTCGAGCACCTCCCGCACCTTCCACTTGGTGTTGACCGGCACGAGGGTGTCGCGCAGGTCGTCGTCCGGGGCGTGCAGCGAGATCGCGAGGCGGCACTTGAAGCCCTCGTCGGAGAACCGGTGGATGGCGGGCACGAGCCCCACCGTCGACACCGTGATGCCGCGCTGCGAGAGCCCGAGGCCGTCCGGCTCGGGGTCGGTGAGGCGGCGAATGGCGCCGGTCACGCGGTTGTAGTTGGCCAGCGGCTCGCCCATGCCCATGAAGACGATGTTGGACAGGCGGGCGGGCCCGCCCGGGATCTCACCGTCCCGCAGCGCGCGCATGCCGTCGACGATCTGGTGCACGATCTCGGCCGTCGACAGGTTCCGGTCGAGACCGGCCTGGCCGGTGGCGCAGAACGGGCAGTTCATGCCGCACCCGGCCTGGGAGCTGATGCACATCGTCACCCGGTCGGGATAGCGCATGAGCACCGACTCCACCAGCGTCCCGTCGAAGAGCCGCCAGAGCGTCTTGCGGGTGGTGTCGTCGTCACAGCTGATGTGCCGCACCACGGACATCAGGTCGGGCAGCAGCGCTTCCCGGAGCTTGTCGCGCGCGCCGGCGGGGATGTCGGTCCACTCGGCCGGGTCGTGGGCGTACCGCGCGAAGTAGTGCTGCGAGAGCTGCTTGGCGCGGAACGGCTTCTCGCCGATGGCGGCGACGGCCTCCTTGCGCTCGGCGGGCGTGAGGTCGGCGAGGTGCCGCGGGGGCTTCTTAGCTCCGCGGGGCGCGACGAAGGTGAGTTCTCCGGGTACAGGCATGGTCCATCCAGTGTCGCAGACATACGACAAGGGGCCCGCCGCCCTGTGGACAACGAGCCCCTCACCCACATCCATGCAGGTCAGGCCATGAAGCGGACCGTCAGCCGGACCCCACGAAGATCACCAGCAGGAGCCAGACCACCGGTGCCGTCGGCAGCAGGGAGTCCAGGCGGTCCATGATGCCGCCGTGCCCCGGCAGCAGCGTGCCCATGTCCTTGATGCCGAGGTCCCGCTTGATCATCGACTCGCCGAGGTCGCCGAGCGTGGCGCTCGCCGCGACCGCGAGGCCGATGAGCAGCCCCTGCCACCACGTTCCGCCGTCGATCAGGAACTCCATGCACAGCGCGCCCGCCGCCATCGCGAACGTGATCGCCCCGAGCAGGCCCTCGCGGGTCTTGCCGGGGCTGATGCGCGGCGCCAGCTTGCGCTTGCCGAAGCGCCAGCCGACCGCGTACGCCCCGGTGTCGCTGACCACGGTCAGGAGCAGGAACGTCAGCACCCGCCACGCCCCGTCGTCCGCCGTGAGCATCAGCGCCACGAACGTCGCGAGGAAGGGGACGTAGAAGGCCGCGAAGACCCCCGCCGTGACGTCCTTCAGGTAGCCCTCGGGAGGCTCCGTCATGCGCCACACCAGGACGGCGAGCGCGGTGAGAGCCATCGCCACCCAGGCTCCCTCCGGACCCCGGACGTAACCGGCGACGACCATCGCCGCGCCGCCCACCGCGAGCGGCACCAGCGGCGCCTTGATGGCCTTGCGCTCCTCCAGGCGGGAGGTCAGCTCCCAGAGGCCGACGACGACGGCGACCGCTATCACGCCGACGAAGACGGCCTTGACGATGAACAGCGACGCGATGATCACCGCGCCGAGGCCCACACCGACTCCTATGGCCGCACCGAGATCACGGCCCGCGCTCTTCTTCGGCGCTGGCTGCGGCGCTGCCGGGGCGGGCTGGGGTGCGCTGGGCATGGGCTCCTGCGGGGGCGCGGGGGTGTCGGGCACGATGGGCATCGGCTGCGTCGCGGACGGCAGCAGCGCGTCCTGCGCATCGTACGCGGGACCTGCCGGGGGCGCCCCCCGACCAGACCCCTGGTCGGGCGGCACCCAGTACCCGGCTGTGGGCCGCGCCCCCCAGGAAGAGTCGTTCACGGATCGGTTTCCTGATTCCTCGGACCGGGTCTCAGACTTCGAGCAGCTCGGTTTCCTTGTGCTTGAGCAGCTCGTCCACCTGGGTGACGTACTTCGCGGTGGTGTCGTCGAGCTCCTTCTCCGCGCGACGGCCCTCGTCCTCACCGATGTCGCCGTCCTTGACGGCCTTGTCGATGAGTTCCTTGGCCTTGCGGCGGATGGAGCGGATCGAGATCTTGGAGTCCTCGGCCTTGGTCTTGGCGACCTTGATGAACTCCTTGCGGCGGTCCTGCGTCAGCTCGGGGAAGGTCACCCGGATGATGTTGCCGTCGTTGCTCGGGTTGACGCCGAGGTCGGAGTCGCGGATGGCCTGCTCGATGTTGCGCAGCGCGCTCTTGTCGAACGGGGTCACCACGGCCATCCTCGGCTCGGGAACCGAGAACGAGGCCAGCTGGTTGATCGGCGTCAGCGCGCCGTAGTAGTCCGCCACGATCTTGTTGAACATCGCCGGGTGCGCACGGCCGGTGCGGATCGCGGCGAAGTCCTCCTTGGCGACCACGACGGCCTTCTCCATCTTCTCCTCGGCCTCGAGGAGGGTCTCTTCGATCACCACTTGCTCCTGCGTGTCTTGAGTAGGCCCGGCTAGCACAGGGCGGCCGGCTGCGTCGCGTGTCTTTCCTGCACGGTGTCCGACCGGCAGGGCTTTGTCCATCCCCTCAAGGGGCGTCTCGCGTACGTCCCTTGAGTCGGGCTCAGGTCTCTGAGGCTGGAGCCCTGAGGCCCCGAGGCCCTGAGGTCAGTCCCGGCTTCCCTGGTCGCCCACGAGAGTGCCGATCTTCTCACCCTTGACGGCCCGGGCGATATTGCCTTCGGAGAGCAGCTCGAAGACGAGGATGGGCAGCTTGTTGTCCCGGCACAGCGTGATCGCGGTCATGTCGGCGACCTTGAGGTCACGGGTGATGACCTCGCCGTAGCCGAGGGCGTCGAACTTCACCGCGTCGGGGTTGGTCTTCGGGTCGGAGTCATAGACGCCGTCCACGCCGTTCTTCCCCATGAGCAGCGCCTCGGCGTCGATCTCCAGGGCGCGCTGGGCGGCGGTGGTGTCGGTGGAGAAGTACGGCATGCCCATACCGGCGCCGAAGATGACCACACGCCCCTTCTCCAGGTGGCGCACGGCGCGCAGCGGGATGTACGGCTCCGCGACCTGCCCCATGGTGATGGCGGTCTGGACGCGGCAGTCGATGCCCTCCTTCTCCAGGAAGTCCTGGAGGGCGAGGCAGTTCATGACCGTGCCGAGCATGCCCATGTAGTCCGAGCGGGCACGGTCCATGCCGCGCTGCTGGAGCTCGGCGCCGCGGAAGAAGTTGCCGCCGCCGATGACGACGGCGATCTGGGCCCCGTCGCGGACCACGGCCGCGATCTCCCGGGCGATGGCGTGCACCACGTCGGGGTCGACCCCGAGGCCGCCTCCACCGGCGAACGCCTCACCGGAGAGCTTCAGCAGGAAGCGTCCGGCAACTTTGCCGTCGTCACTCTTCGAGTCGGCCTTGGTGGTCATGGTGTTCTCGCTTCTCTTACTTGACACACATACGAAGAAGGCCACTGCCGGTGGGGTGTCGTTCGCATCCCATGCTCGGCAGTGGCCTCCTCGTCAGATCCTGCGGTCGTACATCGCGTACGAGTGCCCTTTACGGGGCTCCCCACGCGGGCGACCGCTGTCGACCCTATAGGGGTCTACCGTCGATCGCGGTACGGACTCAGATGCCGACCTTGATGCGCGAGAAGCGCTTCAGGGTGACACCGGCCTCGGCGAGAACCTTCTCGACCGACTTCTTGTTGTCCAGCGCGTACGGCTGGCCGAGGAGGGTGGCCTCCTTGAAGAAGCCGTTGACGCGACCCTCGACGATCTTCGGGAGGGCGGCCTCGGGCTTGCCCTCGGCGCGGGTGGTCTCCTCGGCGACGCGACGCTCGGACTCGACGACCTCGGCCGGCACGTCCTCCTTGGAGAGGTACTTCGGCGCGAAGGCGGCGATGTGCTGCGCGACACCCTTGGCGAGGTCGGCGTCGGCCTTGTCCAGCTCGACGAGGACACCGATCTGCGGGGGCAGGTCGGGCATCGTGCGGTGCATGTACGCGG
Source organism: Streptomyces huasconensis (assembly GCF_021028635.1). NCBI lineage: Bacteria > Bacillati > Actinomycetota > Actinomycetes > Kitasatosporales > Streptomycetaceae > Streptomyces > Streptomyces huasconensis. Next base: position 5,885,749 of record NZ_CP086119.1, on the reverse strand, counting down.
TGACGTAGGCGCCGGAGAACTGCGCGAAGCGGTCCAGGACGATCTTCTCGCCGAGGTTGGCGTTGGCCTCGTCCACGTACGCCTGGACGGTCTTGCCGGCCTCGATCTCGGAGGCGAGCAGCGCCTCGAGGTCGGCCGGGGACGTCTTGGCGATGTGGGCGGCGAGGTTGTTCGCCACGGCCTGGAACTTCTCGCCCTTGGCGACGAAGTCCGTCTCGCACTTCAGCTCGACGATGACACCGGAGGTGTTGTCGTCGGCGATGAGGGAGACCACGGCGCCGTTCTCGGCGGAGCGGCCCTCGCGCTTGGCGACGCCCTTCTGGCCCTTGATGCGGAGCGCCTCGACGGCCTTGTCGACGTTGCCCTCGGCCTCGTCGAGCGCCTTCTTGCAGTCCATCATGCCGGCGCCCGTGAGCTCACGGAGCTTCTTGACGTCAGCGGCGGTGTAGTTCGCCATGATCGAAATTCTCTCTCGAAGTCTTGAAAGATCTACGGAGGTCTACGGGTGAACGGCGGGGGCCGATCGGGCCCCCGCCGTCAACCACCGAACCTGTGAGGTCAGGCCTGCTCGGCGTCCGCGGCCGGGGCCTCGGCGGCGGGCGCCTCGGCGGCCGGAGCCTCGGCGGCGTCCTCGGCCGGCTTCTCGTCAGCCTTGGGGGCCTCGGGAGCCTCGGCGTCGTCGGCCTTCTTCTCGCCCTCGAGCAGGTCACGCTCCCACTCGGCGAGCGGCTCGCCGGCGGCCTTCTCGCCCGGCTTCGAGTCACCGGTGGCGGCACCGGAACGGGCGATGAGGCCCTCGGCGACGGCGTCGGCGATCACGCGGGTGAGCAGCGTGACGGAGCGGATCGCGTCGTCGTTGCCGGGGATCTTGTAGTCGACCTCGTCGGGGTCGCAGTTGGTGTCGAGGATGGCGACGACCGGGATGTTGAGCTTCCGGGCCTCACCGACCGCGATGTGCTCCTTCTTGGTGTCCACGATCCAGACGGCGCTGGGCACCTTGGACATCTCGCGGATACCACCGAGGGTCTTCTCCAGCTTGGCCTTCTCGCGCGAGAGCACGAGAAGCTCCTTCTTGGTGAGACCGGAGGCGGCGACGTCCTCGAAGTCGATCTGCTCAAGCTCCTTGAGGCGCTGCAGACGCTTGTAGACGGTCGAGAAGTTGGTGAGCATGCCGCCCAGCCAGCGCTGGTTGACGTAGGGCATGCCGACGCGGGTGGCCTGCTCGGCGATGGCCTCCTGCGCCTGCTTCTTCGTGCCGACGAACATGACCGTGCCGCCGTGGGCGACGGTCTCCTTGACGAACTCGTAGGCGCGGTCGATGTACGACAGCGACTGGAGCAGGTCGATGATGTAGATGCCGTTGCGCTCGGTGAAGATGAAGCGCTTCATCTTCGGGTTCCAGCGACGGGTCTGGTGACCGAAGTGGACGCCGCTTTCCAGCAGCTCCCGCATCGTGACGACGGCCATGGCCGTTCTCCTTGAGATTCTCGGTTGTGCCGCGTGTGCCGGACGGCACTCGCGCCTGACGCCCGCTGTGCGCCTTGCCACGAAGGACCGAGGGGCGCTGACACCGGCTTGTGAGGGCCTGATGTCGGGGCGTGCGAAGTCGACCCGGTGACCCGGATCGCCACAAGAAGTGTACGGGACCCGCGGGGCGCCAGGTGACGCCGCTGCCCGTGACCTGGCGCCGGAGCCGTCCGCGGCGTTTCCAAGCCGCCATGGGATCGAGCCGCCCTGTCCCTCACACGGGTGACGGAGGTATCCACAACCGGCCGGTACTCCCCAGATCCGGACCATGATCCCTACGGATCGCCGGGACGCGGGACTGTTCTCGCATGCGCCTGGAACTGCTCCTGACGACGCTGGCCGCGCTGCTGGCGACCGCCCTGACCCCGACCCCCGACCCGGCCCCCGCGCCCGCCCCGGCCCCGGCCTCACCTCCGCCGCCCGTGGCGAGGAACTGGCCGGTGGGCACCCGTCCTCCGGTCCTGCGCGCCTGGGACCCGCCCTCGACCACGTACGGCGCGGGCCACCGGGGCGTCGATCTCGCCGCGCCGCCCGGCACGGCGGTACGGGCGGTGGCACCCGGCCGGGTGTCGTTCGCGGGCAGGGTGGCGGGCCGGGGCGTCGTCTCGGTGGAGCTGGACGGCACCGGAGATCCGCCGCTGCGCATGACGTACGAGCCGGTGCGGCCCACCGTGAAGAAGGGCGCCGAGGTCGCCGCGGGCGAGGAGCTGGGCACCCTGGAACCGCCGACCGGCCACTGCCCCGAAGGCTGTCTGCACTGGGGGCTGCTCAGGGGAGAGACCTACCTCAATCCCTTGAGCCTGCTTCCGCCATGGCTGCTGCGCCGGGGGCCGTCCCGGCTGCTGCCGCTGACCGACGCGCCAGGCCATGGCCTCGACCCCGCACGCGCAGGGCCATGGCTCAGCCCCGCACTCCCCGCAGGGCCGCGGCTCAGCCCCGCACACCCCGCAGAGCCACGGCTCAGCCCCGCACGCCCCGCAGGGCCATGGCCACGGCGGCCTCGGTGATGGCTTCGGGCTGCTCGGCCACGCCCAGCTCGATCCGCCGCACGGCCGCGTCCACGATGCCCTGGAGCAGCATCGCCGCCATCCGGGGCTGCTCATGCCCGAGTTCTTCGAGCGCCTCGACGATCATCGCGATGAGCCCGCCGTGCGCGGCCCGGATCTTCTCCCGGGCCCCGGCGTCCAGCTCACTCGCGGAGATGGCGACGACGGCGCGGTGCCGTCGGTCCCCCACCAGGGCCAGCTGCCGTCGCACATAGGCCTCGACCTTGCCCTCGGCCGACTCCGCCTTCTCCATGGCCGCCGACACCTCGGCCGCCCAGACGGGAAAGTCCACCTCGCACAGCTCTTCGACCACGGCCGCCCGTGACCGGAAGTACTCGTAGACGGACGACCGGGCGAGCCCGGTGCGCTCGGCGAGGGCGGGGAAGGTCAACGCCTCCGTCCCGCCTTCGGACAACAGGGACCGCGCGGCGTCCAGCAGGGCCCCGCGCTGCATCGACCGGTGCTCGGCCACAGAGGCCGCTCGAATCCTTGGCACGGCTCCACTTTACGGACGGGACGCGCCGCGCGGGAGTCGCGGCGGGGCGCGCGACCGGCGGGCAGGGACGATTCAGCTCACTCGACGTACCGCATCAGCGCCCGAAACTGGCCAGCTTCGCGCGCAGCTGCAGCACCGATTTCGTGTGGATCTGGCTCACCCGGCTCTCGGTCACCCCGAGGACGTTGCCGATCTCGGCGAGCGTGAGTCCTTCGTAGTAGTAGAGCGTCACGACGGTCTTCTCGCGCTCGGGCAGCGTGTTGATCGCCCGCGCGAGCAGCCTGCGCAGCTCCCGGTCCTCGGCGACCTCCACGGGGTTGTCGGCCGCGTGGTCCTCGAGGGTGTCCATCAGGCTGAGCCGGTCGCCGCCGTCACCACCGACGTGCAGCAGCTCTTCGAGCGCCACCACGTTCGCCAGGGACAACTGGCTGAAAACCGCGTGCAGTTCCTCCAGCGCGATGCCCATCTCGGCGGCGACCTCGCTCTCCGAGGGGGTGCGCCGCAGCTGCGCCTCCAAGGTGGCGTAGGCACGCTCGACGTTGCGGGCCTTCTGGCGCACCGATCGCGGAATCCAGTCGAGCGCCCGCAGCTCGTCGATCATCGCCCCGCGGATGCGGGTGATCGCGTAGGTCTCGAACTTGATCGACCGCTCGATGTCGAACTTCTCGATCGCGTCGATCAGCCCGAACACCCCGGACGAGACGAAGTCCGCCTGCTCCACGTTGGGCGGCAGCCCCACGCTCACCCGGCCCGCGACGTACTTCACCAGCGGTGAGTAGTGCAGGATCAGCTGCTCCCGCAGCCGCCCGTCCCCGGTCGCCTTGTACGACCGCCACAACTCGTCCAGCGACGAGGGAGCGGGAGGCCGCTCCTGCTCGCCGCTACGGGCGGCGGGAGGGCCCGCCGCCCGGTCGGACCCTGAGGTGTGCTGGGGCATTCGTCGCCTTGAGCCGTTCTGCCGTGAACCGGTGAGGTCGCGTGGGTCGGTGCCGTCGCGCGAGGCGGCGAATCCACCGGGACCGCCCGCGCTCATGTGGGGGTGTGTTTGCGTCAAATGAATGAGGTTGTCCGTCTGATCGCCTGTCCGCGTCGGAATCCTTGTGAGCGTAGCGTGACTACAGCGTCGCAGTGAGCGAAGACTAGGGGATCGCGCGTCCGCAGATACGTTCCGCTGGGGGGCCCTCGGAGGCACACTTGTCGCGGTGAGTGACGATGTCGGCACGTCAACTGCGCGATTTCCCAAGGTCGTCGGGGGTTCATCCGTCCGGCTCAACACTCTCGGTCACGATTCACCTCCAGTGGCGAAGACCGAGGGAATCGCCTGGCGTGTCAACTGCCAGACCTCGCCGTGTCGTTCGACGAACCCCAACGACTGAAGTTCGTACAGGCGCCCTACCGCGTCATCCACGCTCGTGCCCGCGCCGACGGCGACGTCCTGAGCCGACGCATGCCCCCGGGCGGGCAGCGCGGCCAGGACGTGGGCCGCCCCCGGGGCGAGCAGATCGCGGGGTACGACGGGGCCTCGCCGCTCCGGAGCCAGGTCGCCCATGTCGCCGACGAGCTCGACCACTTCCGCGGCATCGGTCACCAGGACGCCGTCACCCCGCAGCAGTTCATGCACTCCGGCGGAGAGTCCGCTGGTGGCGGGCCCCGGCACTCCCATGGTGAAGCGTCCCAACTCCTGGGCGCCACGAGCCGTGGCAAGCGCCCCGCTGCGGTACGCCGCCTCCACCACGACCGTCCCCCTGGTGAGCGCCGCGATCACTCTGTTCCGGAGGATGAAGCGGCTCGGCGTCGGGTGGTCGCCCGGCGGCAACTCCCCGACCAGCAGGCCCTGTTCCGCGATCCTCGCGATCAGCTCGGCGTGCCCGCGGGGGTAGGCCCGGTCCACCCCACAGGCCAGCACGGCCACGGTGGCCCCACCCGCCCCGAGCGCTCCGCGGTGCGCGGCGCCGTCCACGCCGTATGCCCCGCCGGAGACCACCACCCAGCCGCGCTCCGCCAGGCCCGCGCCGAGGTCGGCCGCCATGTGGGCGCCGTACTGCGTGCAGGCCCTGGCTCCGACGACGGCCACCGACCGCACCGCCCACATCCGCAGCGAGGGCCGCCCCCGCACCCAGAGCCCGACGGGCCGGGCGTCCCCGAGGTCGTCCAGCGACAGCGGCCACTCCGCGTCCCCCGGGCACACGAACCGCGCCCCGACGCTCGCCGCCGCCTCCAAATCCCCCTCCGGGCAGGCTCTGGCGGCCCGCGCCCGCAGCCCCTCCCACCGCCGCACGGTCACCCCCGACAGCCGCTTCTCCTCGCTGCCGAGTCTGCGCAGGACCTCGACCGCCCCGGCCTCCCGGAGCCACCGGCCGCCGACCTCGTCCCCGGGTTCGAGCACGCGGGTCAGGGCGACCCGGGCCAGGCGGTCCTCGTCCGTCGGAAGCCCCGCGCTCACCTCGGGACCCCGATCGGCTCGATCACCATGGGCACGCCACGCGAGATCCCGGTGCGCAGTTGCAGGGCCAGGGCGACGTCCTGCGCGGAGGGCCGGTCGTGCCCCGCCAGGTCCGCGACGGTCCACGCCACCCGCAGGACGCGGTCGAGGCCGCGGGCGGTCAAAAAGCCGCGCTCCAAGTCCAGCTCGGCCGCGTCCAGCGCACCGGGGGCGGCGGGCCAGCGGGTGCGCAGCGTATGGCCGGGAACTTCGCTGTTGGTCCGCCAGCCGGTGCCGGAGAGCCTGGCCGCCGCTCTCTCCCGGGCGGCGCGGACGCGGTCGGCGACGGTGCGGGTGGACTCTCCGCGCGTGCCGAACCCGGCCAGTTCCGACCGGGTGACGGCCTCCACCTCGACTTTGAGGTCGACCCGGTCGAGCAGGGGACCCGAGAGCCGGGCCTGATAGCGGCGGACGACGGACGAAGGGCATTCACAGCCGTCACCGAGCAGCGTGTGCCGCCCGCAAGGACAGGGGTTGGCCGCCAGCACCATCAGGAACTTCGCCGGCAGCCGTACCACCCCGGCGCTGCGCGCGATCACCACATGGCCCGATTCGAGGGGCTGACGCAACGAGTCCAGTGCCTGGCTGCTGAACTCCGGCGCCTCGTCCAGAAAAAGCACCCCGCGGTGAGCCAGCGAGACCGCTCCCGGCCGGGCCAGGCCCTGGCCGCCGCCCACGAGCGACTGCATCGTGGCGGAGTGGTGCGGCGCGCAGTACGGCGCGACGTCCACCAGTGGCTTGCCCGGAGGGAGCATGCCCGCCACCGAGTGGACCGCCGTCACCTCCAAGGAGTCCTCGCGGGACAGCCGGGGCAGGATCGCCGGCAGCCGCTCCGCCAGCATGGTCTTGCCCGCGCCCGGCGGCCCTTGGAGGAAGAGGTGGTGCGCCCCCGCAGCGGCCACCTCCACGGCGGTCCGCGCCGACATCTGCCCGACGACGTCCGACAGGTCCAGCGTGTGGGCGTCGTCCAGGGCGCCACCGACACCGAGGCCCGTGCCCACGCCGGTGCCCGGCACGCAGAGCCCGGCCAGCATCGGGTCGGGCCGCCCCGTCTCGTCCGGCTCCTCCAGCGGCACCGGCTCGTCGGTGAGCACCGCGATGAGCTGCCGCAGGCTGCGCACGCCGAGAACCGAGACGCCCGGCACCAGTGAGGCCTCCGCGGCCGTGCACTCCGGGACCACCACCTGCTCGTACCCCGCGTCGGCCGCCGCCAGGACCGCCGGCAGCACGCCCCGGACAGGGCGCACCCGCCCATCGAGCCCCAGTTCGCCGATCATCACGATGTCGGTGAGCACCCGTGGGTCGATCCGCTCGGCGGCCCCGAGGACGGCGCACGCGACAGCGAGGTCGAAGCCGCTGCCGCCCTTGGGGACCGACGCGGGGCTCAGCCCCACCGTGAGCTTCTTCTGGGGCCACTCCGCACCCGAGTTGACCACGGCGGCCCTGACCCGGTCCCGGCTCTCCGTCAGGCTCTTGTCCGGCAGCCCCACCAGCGTGAAGGCCGCGACGCCGGGCTCCAGATCGGCCTGCACCTCGACGACCACGCCTTCGACGCCGACCAGCGCCACCGAGCACGTGCGCGCGAATCCCATCAGGCCACCCCCCGCGCGTGCTCGACCACGGGAGCGCCGCGCCGCGGGAGGAGGACGCCGACCAGGTCGATCCGGACGCCTCCGGGCGGTGGGCCGCCGCGCTCCTCGATCCACCGCTCGGCCAGGCGCCGCAACCGCTCCGCCTTGGTCCGGTCCACGGACGCCATCGGATGTTCGAACAGCGCCGAACCGGCCAGGCCCGGCGCTCTACGGGTCTTCACCTCGCAGACGACGAGGGCCTCGCCGTCCATGGCCACGATGTCGATCTCACCGGCCCTGCCCGCGCGCCAGTTGCGCGCCAGGACCCTCATCCCCGCCTCGACCAGCCGCCGCGCGGCCAGGTCCTCGCCGTACTTGCCGAGTGCTCCCCGTGCGTTCATGTCGGCACCACCTCCGGCACCCACACTCACGGGTTCCCCCGCACCTATTGGATCTTGGTGCACTACTCGCCGGTTGTGGACAACTCCGTCACCCCGGCGAGTGAATCTCAGCCGCCCGGCAGCTCCAGGTCGCTCTTGTTCAGCTCCTCGATGTTCACGTCCTTGAACGTGAGGACGCGCACCTGCTTCACGAACCGCGCCGGCCGGTACATGTCCCACACCCAGGCGTCCGCCATCGACACCTCGAAGAACACCTCGCCCTGGACCGAGTGCACCTGCATCTCGTAGTCATTGGTGAGGTAGAAGCGCCGCTCGGTCTCGATCACGTATTTGAACAGACCGACGACATCGCGGTACTCCCGGTAGAGCTTCAGCTCCATCTCGGTCTCGTACTTCTCGAGGTCCTCGGCGCTCATGGCATGTTCCCCTTCAGCCGTGCGTCCCCCTATTGTGCGTCAGCCCCGCGAGCCCCTACACGATTTCCGTGTCGAGGATCTCGGGCCGGTCCGGGGGCCCCTCGTCCAGCAGTCTGCGCAGCAGCTCGGCGAGTCTGGTCGGGTACACCGTCTCATGAGCCCCGGTCAGTTCCCGGCACGTCCACCAACGCGCTCCGGCCACACTGCGGCGTTCCAGCTCCGTCAGGCCCTCGGCCGCCGTCGCCGTCTGCGTCGTACGCGCCAGGTAGTACCACTCGTCCTGGTCCCAGCGGCGCCCGGCGAAGGGGAAGGAGCACACGCGCCGCCACAGCACCGGACCGAGCTGGACCTCCGTGATGCCCGTCTCCTCGCGCAGTTCGCGCAGGGCGGCCTGTTCCCGCGTCTCGTCGCCCTCCACGCCACCACCCGGCGTGAACCACCAGTCGTCCGCGGGGTCACCCGGTTCGTGGCCGTGCAGCAACAGGATGCGCTCGCTCGGGTCCAGCAGCACCACGCGCGCGACCTTGCGCAGCGGCCTGCCCGTCGGCGTCGACGGCGCCTCCGCCGGGGCGCTCTCCCCCACCGGCGTCGGCCCTGCCTGGCCCACGTCCCCCACCGGCGACGACGCCGCCTGACCGGTCTCTCCCAACGGCGACGCCCCGGCCCGCGCGGTCTCCTCAGCCGACACCGACGGCCTCCCCCGTACGGCTGCGCCCACGGCCACGGCCCAGCCGCTTGGCCACCGGACCGTACGCGGCGCCGCCGAGGACCAGCACCATGCCCGCCACGATCGCGCTCACCACCAGCCGCAGCGGCCCCGGCTCGGAGAGGCCGCCCGGCAGGTCCGCGAAGCCCTCGGGCCGCTCCAGCATGCCGGACTTGCCCATCGGCCACGCCACCGCGTCGACCCGCGCCCGCACCGCGTCCCGTGGCACCGTCCCTTGGTCCGCGTCCCCCAGGTGCGTGCTGGAGTCCAGGGAGCCGCTTCGCTCGTCGCCGAGCAGGAACAGGCGGCCCTTGGGGACCGTCGTGGAGCGGATGCCGGTGACCGCGGCGTCCTTGCCCTCGGGCAGATACGGTTCTGCGACGGCCTTGCCGTTGACGGTCAGCTTGCCGTCCTGGCAGCAGGCGACCTTGTCGCCGCCCACGCCGACCACGCGCTTGACCATCGGCAGGTCGCCCCACGTCGACTGCTCGAAGACGACGACGTCACCGCGGCGCACCTCGTCGCCCCCGATCCGCTGCGCGAGCACCCGGTCGCCCGCGTCGATCGTCGGGGCCATCGAGCCCGTGGGCACGGCGTACGGCTGGTACAGGACGGCGCCCCAGACGAAGCCGCCGAGGAAGAGCACACAGCCGAGGGCCACGGCGATGCCCGACAGCACGCTGCCGAGCCGGCCATGGCCCTCGTCCGTACGACGTGTCCTGCTCATCCCGGTGCTCCCCCGTCTCGGAGACGACCTCGCCGCCCGTGGGCACGGACGGCGGAAGATCGGCGATCTGGGACGGCACCCTACCCGGCGGTACTGCCGCCAGAAACCCTTGTGCTCCGGGCCGCGGCGACCGTCAGCCGCCGCCTGCGCCACAGCACCAGCGGCACCGCGCCCGCGAGGCCGAGGACGCCCGGGGCGGCGCTCGACAGGGCGTTGATGCCCGGCTGGTCGAAGGTGTCCGGCTTGGGCAGCGTCGCCCAGCGGGTGGGCGGCCAGGCGACCACGATGGCGCGGCCCACGACGTTGTCCACGGGGACGGCGCCGCCGCCGGGCTGGTTCTGGTGGTAGCGGGAGTCCAGCGAGTTCTGCCGGTGGTCACCCATGACCCAGATCTTACCCTTGGGCACGGTGACCTTGAACTGGCCGCCCTGGTCATCGACCGTGCAGGGGGTGTTCCCGGCGAAGACGTACGGCTCGTTCAGCGCCTTGCCGTTGACCTTCACCGGGCCGTCGCCCTTGCACTCCACGGTGTCGCCGCCCACGGCGATGACGCGCTTGATCAGGTCCTTCTCGTCGGCGGACGGCATCAGGCCGATCCAGCCGAGGACCCTCTGGACGGCGTTCGGGTCGGGGGTGGGCTCGCCGTCCAGCCAGTGGCCCGGGTCCTTGAAGACGACGACCTCACCGCGCTCGGGCTCGGAACCGAACCACGGCGTCAGCTTGTCGACGAGGACGCGGTCGCCCTGCTGCAGCGTGTTCTGCATCGAGTCCGACGGGATGGAGAACGCCTGCACCAGGAAGGACTTGATCACCAGCGCCAGGACCAGCGCGATGCCGATGAGGAGCGGCAGTTCCTTCCAGAAGGACCGTTGCTTCTTCGGCCCCTTGCTGTCCTTGCCGCCCGCGCCGGCCCCGCTGTCCTTGCCGTCCCGGCCGCTCTGCGTCTCGTCGCCGCCCGCGGCGTCACTCCCGGGGTTCGTACCGCCCGCGGCGGCCTCGACGCCCGGCGCGTCGGATCGTCCCGGCCGCTCCTCGGGCCCCTCGTGTCCGGATCGTGCGCCGACCGCCAAATCCCCCACATCCACTCCTCAGTCCGTGCCGCCGCCTGCCCCAGATGCGATGCAGGCCCACCACTCCCATAACGAGCGGGAGTTCCGCAGGGGTCGGGAGTCGGATCAATCCATATCGATCGCCGTGTGCCACCCTATGCGACACGCCTGTGGCGTTGTCCGATCCCGCACGCGCGTCGGGTACGGACGCATATGTCGCGGGCTCCTCCAGTTTGCGCCAGTGGCCGAAGGGCCAGGCGATGACAAGGGCCCTTCCGACGACCTCGTCCTCGGCGATGGTCCCGGCGAACTTCTCCGTGCGGTGGAAGCGGGAGTCGGCCGAGTTGCTGCGGTGGTCGCCCATCATGAAGAGGCGTCCCTTGGGGACCTTCACCTCGAACTCGAACGCCGAGGGCTTGTCGCCGGGGTGGATGTAGGGCTCGTCGAGCGGTACGCCGTTGACGGTGACCTTGTCGTTCTTGTCGCAGCACTTCACGGTGTCGCCGCCGACACCGACGACACGCTTGATCAGGTCCCGCTCGCTGTCGGAGGGCAGCAGACCGATCTGGGTCAGCCCCTCCTTGATCTGCTTGACGACCACCGGGTCGTTCTTCTTCTTGCCCTGTTCCTCTTCGAGCCAGTTGCCGGGGTCCTTGAAGACGACGACGTCGCCGCGCTCCGGCTTCGACCCGAACCAGGGGGTGAGCTTGTCGACCAGGACCCGGTCCCCGATCCGGATCGTCTGCTCCATGGAGCCCGTGGGGATCACGAAGGCCTGGACGAGGAAGGTCTTCAGTACGAGGGCGATCAGCAGGGCCACGCCTATGAGAAGGGGTATCTCCTTGATCGCCGAACGCCGCCTGCGCCGCTTCACCTTCTTCGCGAGCTTGCGCCGGTCGGCCCGGCCCGGCCGGGCGGGACCGCTGGTCGGCCGGGAGCCCGTGGGCAGCTGGGTGCCGGCCCCGTGCGCCGCGGCGTGTGTCCGCCCGCGGTTACCCATGCGCGCCACCCGGTGCGGGCACGCGCGCGTAGCTGTCGGGGCGCTCCAGGGAAGTCCAGTGGCCGACCGGCCAGGCGATCCAGTCGGCCCGGCCGATGACCTCGTCGACGGGAATCATGCCGCCGCCGGGCTCACCCAGGTGATCGCGGGAGTCCCGGGAGTCGCTGCGGTGGTCGCCGAGCAGGAAGAGGCTGCCTTCGGGGACGACGACATCGAAGGGCACCTGTGAGGGGCTGTCCCCCGGAAACAGGTACGGCTCCTTGACGGGTACGCCGTTCACCTTGATCCTCCCCCGCTCACAGCAGACCACCCGGTCTCCCCCGGTGCCCACGACCCGCTTGATGTAGTCGGCATCCCCGAAGTAACCGCTGCCGTCAAAGACGACCGCGTCACCCCGCTGCGGCTCGGAACCGAAACGGTACGCCAACTTGTTGACGAGCACCCGGTCCCCGACGCGGAACGCGGGCTCCATGGAGCTGCTCGGGATCTGGAAGGGCTGCACCACGAAGGTGCCGACGAGGAGCAGTGCCGCCGCGCACGCCAGGAAGGTCAGCGTGAACCCGCCGCCCGGCAGCCGGGAGACGAGCGACATGAAAACGGAGCGCGACCGCTCCTCCGGCTCCTCCGCTGCTTCGGCGACGTGCGGGACGTCTCCGGGGCCGGAGGGTGGGGAGGAGCGGTCGCGCTCCGTGTGCTGTGCTTCGGTGTCCATCGGGGCCAGATGCTATCCGGCCCCGCTGTGGACCCGCGCGGGAGCTCAGCTCTCGCGCTTCTCCTTGATCTTCGCGGCCTTGCCGCGCAGGTCACGGAGGTAGTACAGCTTCGCGCGACGCACGTCACCGCGGGTGACGAGCTCGATCTTCTCGACGATCGGGGTGTGCACCGGGAAGGTGCGCTCGACGCCGACGGAGAAGGAGACCTTGCGGACCGTGAAGGTCTCGCGCACGCCGGCACCCTGGCGACGGATGACTACGCCCTTGAACTGCTGCACACGGGAGCGGTTGCCCTCGATGACGCGGACGTGGACGTTGACGGTGTCACCCGGGCGGAAGGCCGGGATGTCGCTGCGCAGCGACGCGCTGTCGACGGAGTCGAGCAGGTTAGCCATGATCGTCTGCTTTCTTCACTGATGCCACAGGTCATCAGCGGAATGTGGTGATGAGGATTCGGTAGCTGATCGCGTCGGGCGGGCGTCTGGACCAGCACCCGCAAATGCGGAGAGCTTCGGTCGATCCCCCTGTGGCAGGGGCGCACGCTGGACGTACAGCAGCGGCCTATTCTTCCACGGCTTGGGGGTCTCGCCCAAATCGGCCGTCGGGCCCCGGCCGCCACCCCAGGATCGAGAGCATCTCGCGGTCCTTCTTGTCGAAGGACTTGGGGTCGCACCGCTCGATGAGGTCGGGCCTGTTGCGGGTGGTGCGGCGCAGCGCCTCGTCCCGCCGCCAGCGGGCGATCTTGCCGTGGTGGCCGCTGAGCAGGACGTCCGGGATGCCGTGACCGCGCCACTCGGGCGGCTTGGTGTAGACGGGGCCTTCGAGGAGGTTGGCCATGGCGCCGGGCGCGAAGGAGTCGTCCTGGTGGGACGCGGCGTTGCCGAGGACGCCGGGGAGCAGCCGGGCCACCGCCTCGGTGATGACGAGGACGGCCGCTTCCCCGCCCGCGAGGACGTAGTCGCCGATGGAGATCTCGTAGACGGGCACGCGGGTGGCGTACTCGTCCGTGACGCGGCGGTCGATGCCCTCGTAGCGCGCGGGGGTGAAGACCAGCCAGGGGCGCTCGGAGAGCTCGACGGCGAGTTCCTGGGTGAAGGGGCGGCCGCTGGGCGTCGGGACGACCAGGGCGGGTCCGTGGGCACCGGACTCATACCCCTCGGCGAGTACGTCGTCGAGGGCCGCACCCCAGGGCTCGGTCTTCATGACCATGCCGGGGCCGCCGCCGTAGGGGGTGTCGTCGACCGTGTTGTGGCGGTCGTACGTCCATTCCCTGAGGTCGTGGATGTTCACGTCGAGCTGCCCACGCGCGCGTGCCTTGCCGACGAGGGAGACGTTCAGCGGTTCCAGGTACTCGGGGAAGATCGTGACGACGTCGAGCCGCATTACGCCTTGCCCTCCGGCGCCGGGTCCTGCGGTGCCGAAGCGCCCTCCGGTGCCGAAGCGCCCTCCGGGGCCGGCTCGCCCTCCGCGGCCGGCTCGGCGTCCCGGGCGGAGGCGATCTCCGCGCGGTCGTCGATCAGGCCCGGCGGCGGGTCGATGACCGCGCGCTGTTCCTCCAGGTCGATCTCGGTGACGATCTCCTCGACGAAGGGGATCATGACCTCGCTGCCGTCGGGCCGCTCCACGATGAACAGGTCCTGCGAGGGCAGGTGCGAGATCTCCGTGATGCGGCCGATCTCGGTGCCGTCCTTGGTGACCACGTCGAGATCCATCAGCTGGTGGTCGTAGTACTCGTCGGGGTCCTCCGGGAGCTCCTCGGGGTCGACCTCCGCGATCAGCAGGGTGTTGCGCAGCGCCTCGGCGCCGGTGCGGTCGCGCACACCCTCGAAGCGCAGCAGGAGGCGGCCGCTGTGCACGCGGCCGGTCTCGATGGTCAGCGGCCCCACCGAGGCGGGGTCGGTGGCGAGCACGGCGCCGGGGCCGAGCCGCAGCTCGGGCTCGTCGGTCCGTACCTCCACGGTGACCTCGCCCTTGATGCCGTGGGCGCGGCCGATCCGAGCGACTACCAACTGCACTGCGTTCTCTCCTGTCGTGTGCCTACGGCTCTGCGCGCCCGCGGAAGTGCTCCGCAGACGACTACGGGCCGGGGAGGGCCCTGAAGCCCTCCCCGGCCCGAGCCGGTGCTGCTGTGGTTCTGCGAACCCGGTTCAGCGAACCTGGTCCACGTCGACGAGGTCGACGCGGACACCGCGGCCGCCGATGGCGCCCACGACGGTGCGCAGAGCGCGCGCGGTGCGGCCGTTGCGACCGATCACCTTGCCGAGATCGTCCGGGTGAACCCGGACCTCGAGGACGCGCCCGCGGCGCAGGTTGCGCGAGGCGACCTGCACGTCGTCGGGGTTGTCGACGATGCCCTTCACGAGGTGCTCGAGAGCCTCCTCGAGCATGCTCAGGCCTCGGTGGACTCGGTGGACGCGGCCGCGTCAGCAGCCTCGTCCGCCTTCTTGTCAGCCTTCTTGGCCTTCTGAGTGATGGCCTCACCCTTGGCGTCGTCGCCCTCGAGACCCTTGGTGAAGGCCTCGAACGCGGCGCGCTTGTCCTTGGGCTCCGCGACCTTCAGCGGCGCCGGGGCCGGCAGGCCCTTGTGCTTCTGCCAGTCGCCGGTGAGCTTGAGGATCGCCATGACCGGCTCGGTCGGCTGGGCGCCGACGGACAGCCAGTACTGGGCACGCTCCGAGTTGACCTCGATGCGCGAGGGGTTCTGCACCGGGTGGTACAGGCCGATCTCCTCGATGGCCCGGCCGTCACGGCGGGTACGGGAGTCGGCGACGACGATGCGGTAGTGAGGCGAACGGATCTTGCCCAGACGCTTCAGCTTGATCTTGACTGCCACGGAAGTGGTGTCTCCTGGTCTTGACGTGGGTGGGCACAAGAAGATGCCGCGTGGGGTTGCGGTACTCGAGTGCCCGATGGACGCGTCAGCCGGAGGAGAGAGGGGTCCTGTGCGACTGTCGAGTACAGCTAGCCATTGTGCCATACGACGCCGGGGCACCCGCACCCCGGTTCGGGCGCCCCGGTGCCGCTCAGCCCACGCCCGCGCCGACCGCCTCGGGGATGCGGAAGGGCTTGCCGCAGCCGCCGCACATGATGGGCGCCTGGGCGAGCACGGACGGCACGACGCGGACGTTGCGCCCGCAGTCGCAGACGGCCTTCACGCGCACGCCGCCTCCGGAGGAGCCGTGCCGGGCGGCCGGGCCCCGGAAGGTGCGGGCGGTGTCCGCCGTGGTCGCCGCGGTGTGCGCCTTCAGGGCGCGCTGGAGCCGTTCGATCGTCGGGCGGTACCGCCGCTTGGCCTCGGGGTTGAGCGTGACCAGGGAGAAGCCGCTGCTCGGATGTGGCTCCTCGGGGTGGTCGAGGCCCAGCTCCTCGGCGATCGCGAGGAATCTACGGTTGTGGTACCGGCCTGCGCGTGAGGTGTCGCGTACGCCGCGGGAGGCGGCGATGCCATGGACTGCCTCGTGAAGCAGTCGCTCGAAGGAGAGCTCGGCGCCACACGCGGACGACGACTCTCCGATCAGGGATTCGGGCGCGGCAAGGTCGGGCAGCTCGGGGTGGTGCCGCTGAATGTCGGCCCACGCCTGTGCCAGCTCTGCGGCGAGAACAGGTGGTGTCGTGCTCACGTCGTGACAACGAGCCTGATGCCCCGGGGGTTCCATTCCGGGGCATCCCAAATAATTTGCACGTACCCGTCAGTTGCCGTTGATGCGTCCGGACGAGGGCGGGTGCGCTGATCTGCGGAGAAGCCTCGCAGCTCGCATCAAGGCGGTACGTAGCGGCGCGTACGCCCCGGCGCGTAGAGAAAGCATGCACGCCGGGGCTTGTGTTGCCTCTACCGCGTACGAGACGAAAACGGGCGCCCGCCGCCGGAACCGCGCCCCTCAGTAGGAGCGGGCCACCACGGCGACGTTACCCGGGGTCTCATCCGCGTCCGGCACCGCCCCGTCCTCTGCGACCAGACACCGTACGGTGACGGCGTGCTCGGCCAGCCTGGTCTCGCCTTCTTGGCCGAGCGAGGCCCACGGGACCCGCGCCCAGCCGCCGGCGGCGGTGGCCTCCACGGCCTCCTCCACCGTGGCCACGTCCGCGGTGCGGGACGCGCGGCGCGCACGTGCCTGGGCCAGGAGCAGGCTCTGGTCCTCGTCGAGAACGGCGGGCACCAGGGCCGCCAGGGCGCCGATCGCGACGGGCTCCTTGCCGCCCGCGATACGGCGTACGAGCATCGCGGTGCCGCTCTCCAGGTCGCGCGGGCCGACCTCGACGCGGACGGGCACGCCCTTCAGCTCCCAGTCCACCGCGCGCCGGCCGAAGGGGAGGTCGGTGCGGTCGTCGACGTGGACGCGTACGCCGGCGGCCTCCAGGGCGGCGCCGATCGCGCGCACCTCGGCGAGCACCGCGTCGTCGCCCTTGATGGCGAGGACGACGGCCTGGACGGGCGCGAGGCGGGGCGGCACACGCATGCCGTGGTCGTCGCCGTGCATCATCACCAGGGCGCCGATCATCCGGGTCGTACTGCCCCATGATGTCTGCCAGACCAGCTCCTGCCTGCCCTCCTTGGACAGGTACCGGGTCTGGAAGGCCTTGGCGAAGTTCTGCCCGAGTTCGTGGCTGGTGCCGAGTTGGAGGGCCTTGCCGTCGCCCATCATGCCTTCGAGGGTCAGGGTGTTGATGGCGCCCGCGAAGCGCTCCTTGGCGGTCTTGCGGCCGAGCACGAAGTCCATGGCGAGGACGTCACGCATGAAGTCTCCGTAGACGTGCCGGTGGATGTGGGCGGCGAAGTCGCGGGCCTCCTCGTACGTCGCGTGGGCGGTGTGGCCCTCCTGCCAGAGGAACTCCGAGGTGCGCAGGAAGAGCCGGGGGCGCATCTCCCAGCGGACCACGTTGGCCCACTGTCTGATCAGGAGGAGCGGGTCACGGTGGCTCCGGCGCGAAGCCTTCGACGTGCTCGGCCTCCCTGGTCAGGTACGACTGCGGGATGAGGAGGGGGAAGTACGCGTTCTGCGTACCCGTCGCCTTGATGCGGGCGTCCATGTCCTGCTGCATCCGCTCCCACAGGCCGTAGCCATACGGTCGGATCACCATGGTGCCGCGCACCGGGCCGTTGTCGGCCAGTTCGGCCTTGTGGATCAAGTCCTGGTACCAGCGCGGAAAGTCGTCCGCCTGAGGCGTGAGCACGGGGGTCTTGGCCATGGCGCGCATGGTAGGGGCGGGGCCGAGGGGAGTGTGCATGGTTTTCGTCCGGGGGGTGCACGACGGTGGCACGCAAGCATTGGCCCACAACCTCTGGACGCCACGACGGATGCGGAGTTCTCTGGCGTACGGGGGGAGTGCGAGCGCACTGCACGGGGGCGGACGAACCGTTGGACGACGGCACGGCATTTACTCTCGGCGGATTGGGGCGCTTTCGATGACACCAACACTCGTGCAGTCGCACCTCCCTCACGCGGGCACCGCGCCCCGCGTGAACCTCGGTGCACGCGCGCGTGACTGGGCGGAGATCCAGGAACGGATGCTGGTCCCGCTCTATGAAGCGGTGTACGAACGACTCGACGTGGGCGACGGCACCCGGCTGCTCGGCCTGGGCTGCGGCTCCGGGCTCGCCCTGCTGATGGCGGCTTCCCGGGGCGCGACGGTGACCGGTGTCGACCCCTCGGCGCCCGAGCGGCTGGCGCTGGCACGCAGACGGCTGCTGCCGGACGCCGCTCCGGAGGCGGGGGCCGG
Source organism: Streptomyces huasconensis (assembly GCF_021028635.1). Lineage (NCBI taxonomy): Bacteria > Bacillati > Actinomycetota > Actinomycetes > Kitasatosporales > Streptomycetaceae > Streptomyces > Streptomyces huasconensis. The sequence goes on along the minus strand of NZ_CP086119.1, from coordinate 5,867,897 downwards.
CGGGGCGCGGCTCGTCGAAGGCGGGCCCGCGGACGCGGCGGGGCCGGACGTGCACGCGTACAACCTCGTCACCGCGTTTCAGCCGATCGGCTGTATGGCGGGCGACGCCGAGGGGCTCTCCGGTCTCCTGGAGGCGGCGGCTCCGCTCACCGACCGGGGGACTCCGGTGGTGCTCGCCGGATGGGGCCCTCCGGAGCGGTGCGCCACGTCCACGGTCATGAGGGTGGCGACCAGGCTCGCCGATCCGATGCGCAGTGCGGGCAGTTGGCGCCCGGCGCTGCGGGACGATCTGGAGGAGGTCGCCCAGCGGGCGGGGCTCAAGCCGGACGGCTCCGGCCGCGTCGCGTGCCCGTTCGGGTACGCGGACGTGGAGAGCGCGGTGCGGGGGCTGCTGTCGACGGGCCTGTTCGACGCGGCGGTGGGCGCGACGGACAAGGCGCAGGTCGACAAGGAGCTGACGGAGGCGCTGCATCCGCACCGGCGGCACGACGGGACGGTGTGGATGCCGAACGTCTTCCGGTACTTGATCGCGCGTACGCCTTAGCCGCACGTCACTTCGGCCGCCGGTGACGGGCTGCTGCCCGGCAGGCCGAGGCGGAGCAGCACCAGATGCGACACGTCGGTGATGGTGCCGCCGCTGCGCAGCAGCTCCAGCGGCGGGATCTCGACGTCGAAGCGGGTGCGCAGGGACACCAGCAGTTCGGCGAGCATGAGCGAGTCCAGTCCGTACTCGTCGAGCCGGCGGTCGTGGTCGAGGTCCTCTTCGTCCATGTGCAGTACACCGGCCAGCAGGTGCGCGAGCGTCCCGGCGACGGCGCGCAGGGCCTCCTCCGGGCTCATCGCGGCCAGTGCCGCCATGATCTCCTCGCGGGAGTGGCTTGCCTCGTCCATGTGTTCGGGGAGCAGTGTCGAGCAGCGGGGCGCCGCGAGGGACGGCAGGAGATTGCGCAGCCGGGCCCAGTTGTACCGCCCGATGCCGGCCACCTCGGTGCCCTGCGCGACGAGCGGCTCGGCGGCCGCGAAGGCCTCACGCGGCGAGACGGGTTCGATGCCCACCGAGGTGAGTGCCCCGGTCAGTCCGTTGCGGGCGACGTATCCCGTCTCCCCGATGGCTCCCCAGGCGATGGCCTGTCCGGCGGCGCCCGACCGGCGGCGGCGCCGCGCGAGCGCCTCCAGCCAGAGGTTGGCCGCCACGTAGTTGGCCTGCCGGATGTTGCCGAGGAAGGTCGTGCCGGAGGAGTACAGCAGGAAGAGGTCCAGTTCCCGGTCGGCCAGGAGCTGGTCCAGCACGGCGGCGCCGGCCGTCTTCGGGGCCAGGGCGGCGGCGAACCGTTCGTCGGTGAGTTCGCCCAGCGTGTCGTCCTCCAGGTTCATCGCGCAGTGGACGACTCCGCGCAGCGGGTGCCCTCCGGCGTCGATGCGTGCGATGACTTCCCGTACGGCGGACGCGTCGGTGACGTCGGCCGCGTACGCGGTGGCCCGCACGCCGCGTGCGGTGAGTCCGCCCAGGACCGTCTCCGCCTCGGGGGAGGCGTCGCCGCGCCGGCTCATCAGTGCCAGGTGCCGTGCGCCCCGGTCGGCCAGCCACGCGGCGCTCGCGGCACCGAACCCGCTCAGGCCCCCCGTCACCAGGTAGGTGCCCGCGGGGTCCAGGGAAGGCGCCTGCGCCCGCCGTTCCACGGGCACCGGCTCGTCCAGCGGGTCCATCGCCACCACGACCTTGCCGACGTGGCGGGAGTGCTGCATGAGCTGGAACGCCTCGCTCACGCGGGCCGCGGGGTAGACGCTGTGCGGCAGCGGGCGGTAGGACCCGTTCCGTACGCGCTCGGTGACGTCCGCGAAGAGCTTCGCTCCTTGGTCGGGGTCGAAGGCCAGCGTGGTGAGGTCGACTCCGAAGAAGCTGATGTTGTTGCGGAAGGGGCGCAGCAGCAGGGGCTTGTTCTCGTAGATGTCGCGCTTGCCGAGTTCGATGAACCGGCCGCCGGGGCGCAGCAGTTCCAGGCTGCGGGTGATCGCCTCTCCGGCCAGGGAGTTGACGACGACGTCGACCCCGCGCCCGTCGGTGACCTCCGTGACCCGGGCGGCGAAGTCGAGGCTGCGGGAGTCCAGGACGTGCTCGACGCCCAGGGTGCGCAGCAGTTCCCGCTTGGCGGGGGTGCCCGCGGTGGCGATCACGCGGGCGCCGCACAGGTGGGCGTACTGGAGGACGGCGAGGCCGATGCCGCCCGCGCCGCCGTGCACCAGGACCGTCTCACCGGCCCTGAGCCGGGCCAGGTGACCGAGACTGTAGTGGACGGTGGAGAAGACGACGGGCAGGGTCGCGGCCTCGGTGAAGCTCATGCCCCGGGGCATGTGTCCGAGCGCCTGGGCGGCGGTCAGGGTGTGGGAGGCCAGGGACGCCGGCGCGAGGCCGAACACCCGGTCGCCGGGACGGAACGCGGTCACGTCGGGTCCGACGGCGGTTACCACTCCGGCGCACTCCAGGCCGAGCCCGACCTCGGTGTACGTCCCTTCGATCGCCTCGGCCGGCAGCAGACCGACCGCCTGCATCATGTCGCGGTAGTTCAGCGCGGCGGCCCGTACGGCCACGGCCACCTGGCCCGGCCCCGCGGGCGCAGCGGTGTTCTCGACCCATGCCAGGCGGTAGGAGAGTCCCGGGGAGCGCACCTCCAGCCCGAAGGGCGCCTCTCCCCCGGCCGTCACCTCCGTATGGGCGGCGGGCAGTTCCCGCTCCCGAGGCACGAAGCGTCCGCCGCCCGCGGTGATCGCCACTTCCGTCTCGGCGTCGTCCGTGAGCAGTTCGCGGGCCAGGCGGCAGGCGTCGGTGGCGGTCCGGCCCGAGCGGTCCAGCGAGATGGCGCGGAGCGACAGCCGCGGTTCTTCGTTGGCGAGGGTGCGGGCGATGCCCCACACCGCCGCGTCGTCGGTCACGTCGGCCCGTTCCGGGTGCGGGAGCGCGCCGCTGGGCCGGGTCACCAGGGTGAGCGCGGCCCGTGCGGTGCCGTCGAGGGCCGAGCAGGCGCGGCTGACGGCACGCAGGAGTGCCGCGCGCCGGGTGGTGAGCGCCACGGTTCCGGCAGGGCCGTCGGCGGGCGCGTCACCGGGATCGCCGGACGCGTCGCCGAGGATGACGCATACGTCCGCGCCTTCCGTCCCGAGGACCCGCTCCCAGTCGACGGTCTCCTCGTCCGTCACGTACACCGCTGCCGGCGCACCGTCCCCGTCGGGCGGCAGGAGCTCGGCGACAGCCCGGGCCAGGGCCAGTTCCCCGGCGCTCTCAGCGGCGATCACCCGAGGGCGGCCGCTCGTGGTCACCGGCGGCGCCGGTGGGGCGACGGTGCCGCGAGGAGTCGCGGCGAGCAGCACGGAGAAGTGGTCCCGGCATTCGGTGGCGTCGTCGCCGGTGCGTACGACATCGGTGAAGCCGCACCGGTCGAGCAGTTCCGGCCAGCGGTCCGCGGGCAGCAGCGGTGAGGTGGGGCGCTCGGCGTGGTCGGTACGGTCCCAGAAGGAGTCCAGGGTGCCGAAGTAGGGGGCGAGGAGGGCCGTCTCATGGCTCTCGACCGCCAGGAGCAGGCCGCCGGGGGTCAGGAGGGTGGCGACGCGGCGCACCGCTGCTGCGAGGTCCTTGGCGGTGTGCAGGGCGTTGGCGGCGATCACCACGTCGAAGCCCGCCTCGGGCAGCCCCTGGCCGGCCGGGTCGGCGTCCAGGTCGAAGGTGCGGTAGGTGACGAAGTCGTAGGCGGCGAAGCGCCGTTCGGCGCGGGTGAGGAACCCGGGTGAGACATCGCTGTAGACGTAGTGGGTGCGCTCGGCGGGCAGGAGGGGGAGCAGGGCGGCCGACATGCCGCCCGTGCCCGCCCCCACCTCCAGCACGCGCAGGGGCCGGTCCTGTGGCCAGGCCCGTACGGTCTCCTGAAGGAGTGCCTGTGCGAGACGGTTGTGGAAGCGTTTGACGACCGCGGTGTCATAGAGCTGCTCGATGTCCGCGAGGCTCGAGTCGCCCGCCATGGGGTCCGTGAGGTCGTCTCCGTCGGGGGCCAGGAGGCCCCGCGTACGGCTGATGACCAGTCGGCTCTCGGTGGAGTACCGGGGGAACTCCAGGGTCAGCTCGCGCAGGAGTTCCCTGTCCTCGAACCCGGGCCGGGTCAGCCGCAGCCGTCCGCCCCCGGCTTCCTCGGCCAGGCCGTGGCGGATCATCTCCGGGCCCATCATCTCGGCGAACGGCGCGCGCCGTGGGTCCATCCCGGCGGTGACGAGGTCGTCGGTGCCGAACGCGACGCGGTGGTCGGGTACGAGGGCGGCGACGGCGGTGGCGTACCGGTGGGCGGCGGCTTTCCTGAAGGTGACGATGAAGCGCTCGTAGCCGGCGTCGTGCCAGTCGGCGCGGCAGGCGGCGATGCGGTCGGCGGCGGCCGCGAGGATGTCCCGAGGAGTGACCGGCGGCCCGTCGCCGGGCCAGGGCAGCGCACCCGGCGCGGCCCGCATGGTGGTGTGGTGCACGGTCAGGGCGGTCCGGTGGGCGCCGGCCAGTCTGCGCAGCCGGCAGCGGAGCAGCTCGACGCAGACCCGCCCCTCCTCGTCGGTCACCACGATGTCCCAGCAGGTCTCGGCCGTCGTGAAGGACCGCCGGCGGACGTGGACCGACCCGCGGGAGGCGGGGGTGCGCCACACGCGGGCGGAGCCCACGGCGGCGGGCAAGTAGACCGTGCCGTCCGCCACGGCCGCACGGATCAGGGGTGCTCCGGCCTGGAGGGCGCCGTCCAGCAGGGCGGGGTGGGCCTCGTACTCCTCGCTCGGGGCCTCGTGCCGGTAGGTTGCCACCACCTCCCCGTCCCCCACGCGCAGTTCGCGCAGCACCTGGAAGGCGGGACCGTACTGGAGGCCGGCGCGGTCCACCGCGTCGTAGTGCTCGGCGCCGTCCACGACGCGCGGGCAGCGTGCGCGGACGGCGGCGAGGTCGATGTCCGAGGGGGCGCGGCCGAGCAGGGCGCGCACCCTGGCCCGGACATGCGCGCGCGGCCGGGCGGTACGCGCGTCGGTGCTGGTGATGCTCACCACGCCGTCGTCCGGTGTGACGGCCAGCTGGACGCGTACGCTGCCGGCGTCCGCCCAGGGCACGACCAGCGGGCGGGTGATCTCCAGGCAGTCGACTTCCGCCGGACCGTCGAGGGTGAGGCGCCCGGCGGCCAGTGCCATCTCCACGTAGGCGGTGGCCGGCACCACGACCGAGCCCGCGAGCCGGTGGTCGGCGAGCCACGGGGTGAGCGCCGGTTCGATGGCGCCCTGCCAGGTGGGGACGGGCGAGGGGAGCCGCTCGCCGAGCAGCGGGTGGTCCAGGTGGCCGGAGCCGCTGGTGCGCAGCCAGGTCTGCGGGGTGCCGTTCCAGTGGCGTTCGCGTTGCCAGGGGTAGGCCGGAAGGTCCGCCACCCGCCCCTGCCGCGGGAAGTGCACGCTCCATTCCACCCCGGCGCCCTGCGCCATGAGGGTGGTCACGGTGTGGTCCACGGCCTCGGGTCCGCTCGCGTCACGGCGCAGGGTCGGCGTCACCGCGACGGTGTCCCGGGTGCGGGAGCGGGCGACGCGGTGCAGGTAGGCGCGGAGGACGGGGTGCGGGCCGATCTCCACGAGGATGTCGGCGCCGTCCTCCAGTGCCTTCTCCGTCGCCCCGGCGAAGAGCACGGGCTCCCGTACGTTGCGCCACCAGTAGGAAGCGTCCAGGGCGGGGCCCTCGATCCGGTCACCGGTCACGGCCGAGTACAGCGGCAACCGGGCCGTGCCGGGCCGCAGTTCGGACAGCTCCTGCCGCAGCGGTCGCTCGATCGGGTCCATCGCCGCGCTGTGGAAGGCGTAGTCGAGGTCCAGCTCTTTGCAGGCGACTCCCTTGCGGGTCAGCTCGGCGAGGAACGCCCGCAGGACGTGCGTGGGGCCCGCCACGGTCACGTCCTGTCCGCTGTTCACCGCCGCCACCTCGACGCCGGGGAACACGGCTGCTTCCTTGGCCGCCTCGTCCACGGCTAGCGCCACGGCGGCCATCCGGCCCGTTCCGGCGGTGGCCGCCTGGGTGCGGCTGCGCGCGACGATCACCTGTGCCGCCTGGTCCAGGTCCAGCGCGCCGGCCACAAAGGCGGCGGCGACCTCCCCCACGCTGTGGCCGAACACGCCGTGCGGCACGACGCCCTGGTCCCGCAACATGCGTACGAGACCGACCTGCACGGCGAACAGCAGGGGCTGGGCCACCTCGGTCAGCGCGAGACGCGACCGCTCGGCCGGCGCCGACAGCTCGTCGGTCACCGACCAGCCGAGCCGGGGGGCCAGCGCCGCGTCCACTTCCTCGACGGCGGCGCGGAAGGCGGCGCTCTCGGTCAGGAGGTCGGCCGCCATGCCCGGCCACTGTGAGCCGTTGCCGGAGAAGACGAACGCGATTCTCCCCCGGGCCACCGCCTGGGAGGCGGTGGCGACGGCATGGCTCTCCCCGCTCTCCTCACGCGGCGCGGGCATGAACGGTGACGGGCGGCCGGGTTCGCCCGCGTGGGGCTCCGCGGAAGGCGTGGGGCCGGCGAGGGCCCGCAGCTGCCGCGCGGCGGCCCGCGGTCCGGCCAGGACGACCGCGCGGTGCGGGTGGGCGCCGCGCCGGAGGCAGGCCGTGTAGGCGATGTCGTAGAACTCGTGTGCGGTGGCCGTGTCGAGCCGGTCCGCCATGCGCGCGGCTGCCTCGGCCAGCGCCTTGGGGGTGCGCGCGGACACCACCACCGGGAGCGGCCGCACGTCCGCCGCGGCCTCGCGCGGGCCGCTGGCCTCGCGGCGCGGCGGCGGCATGGTGGGCGCGGTGGTGAGGACGACGTGGGCGTTGGAGCCGCCGAAGCCGAAGGAGTTGACGCCGACGACGGGACGTTCGACGGCGCCGAGCGGCACCGTGCGGTCGGCGGTCACCAGGTTCAGCCCCGCGAAGTCGATGTCGGGGTTGGGCGGGGAGGCGTGCAGCGACGGCGGGATCGTCCGGTGGCGGAGGACGAGCAGGGCCTTCAGCAGGCCCGCGATCCCGGAAGCCGGCTCCAGATGCCCGATGTTGGTCTTGACCGACCCGATCGGCAGCACCCCGGTGGTGCGGCGGCGCCCCAGGGCGCCCCCGATGGCCCGGCACTCCAAGGGATCGCCGACCAGCGTGCCCGTGCCGTGCGCCTCCAGGTAGACCAGTTCATCGGGGCGGACGCCCGCCTGCGCGTACACCGCGTTCAGCAGGTCCTCCTGCGCCCGCGCGTTGGGCAGCGCGAGCCCCATCGTCCTGCCGTCGCTGTTGGAGGCGCTGGCGAGGACGACCCCGTGAATCCGGTCGCCGTCCGCCATGGCGTCCGCCAGCTTCTTCAGGACGACGAGCCCGCCGCCCTCCGCCCGTACGAAGCCGTCGGCCGCCGCCGAGAAGGAGGCGCACCTGCCGCTCGGCGACAACATGGCCGCCTGGGAGAAGCCCACGTAGTGGTAGGGGCTGAGCAGCACGTTCACGCCCGCGGAGAGCGCCACGCGGCTGCTGCCGTCGAGCAGGGTGCGGCAGGCCCGGTCCAGCGCCACCAGGGACGAGGAGCAGGCGGTGTCCACCGCCATGCTCGGCCCGTGCAGGTCGAAGTGGTGGGAGAGCCGGTTGGCGGCGATCGAGGAGGCGCCGCCGGACATGGTGTAGGCGTTGATCGTCTCCGGCGTCATCATCTGGAGGCCGCCGTACGAGGTGTCCGACACCCCTACGTAGACCGCCGCGTCGGTGCCCGCCAGGCGCTCGGGGGCGATGCCCGCGTCGTCCAGCGCTTCCGCGGCCAGCTCCAGCAGCAGACGGTGCTGGGGGTCCATCCGGCTCGCCTCTTTCGGGGCGATGCCGAAGTAGGCGGCGTCGAAGCCGGTGACGTCGTCGAGGAAGGCGCCCGCGGCGGTGTAGCTCTTGCCGGGGCGCGGCATCGCGGTGTCGACGAACCGGGACGACTCGAACCGGTCTTCCGGGATCTCGCCGACCACGTCGCGGCCCTGTCGCAGCGCGTCCCAGAGCTGATCCAGGTCATGGATGCCGCCCGGCAGGCGACATGCCGCCCCGACCACGGCGATGGCCCGCCCCGCTGGCGTCGCCTCGATGTCGTCCATGCACAACCTCCCGGGGAGAGGAACGTCTGTCGCGCCCGGCACGGCGGGGGTTCAGGCACGCGTCGGTTCGGGGCGCCGCTCAGGACCGGCGGGCGCGCGGGGTTCAACCGGCGCGCGCGGGCGGAAGTTGCGCGGGAGGGGACCGTTCACCCGGTCGCCGCAGCACGGCTCACAGCGGGCCCTGATCCCCCGGTGCCCCGCTGAACCCGCAGGCCCGGCCGGATCAGTGGGACCCCGCGGCCTTCCGTACGACCCCGGCGACCCGGTAGGCCTCGGCCTCCTCCAGGGTCTCGTTCGCCAGCAGCGCCGCGGCGAGGGCGTCCAGTTGGTCCCGGTGGTCGCGCAGCTGGCGGCAGGCGCTCTCGTAGCACTCGTCGACGATCCGCCGCATCTCGCCGTCGATCACATCCAGCGTCTGCGGGGCGGCCGACAGTCCGTACGCCTGCTGCGCGTCACTCGGCAGGGCGGACAGGCGCCCCACGAGTTCGCTCATGCCCCAGCGGCCGACCATGCCGCGGGCGATGCTGGTGACCTGCTCCAGGTCGTTCTCGGCGCCGGTGGTGACGACTCCGTAGACGACGTGTTCGGCGGCCATGCCGCCCAGGGCGCCGATGATGCGGCCGCGGAGGTACTCCTCCGTGTACGCGTACTTGTCGGAGTCGGGGGTCGACAGCGTGACGCCCAGGGCGCGGCCGCGCGGCACGATGGTGATCTTGCGGACGGGGTCGGCGCCGGGCTGGAGCATGCCGAGCAGCGCGTGGCCGCTCTCGTGGTACGCGGTACGCCGACGCTCCTCCTCCGGCATGACCAGCGGCCGTTCGGCGCCGAGCTGGACCTTCTCCATGGCTTCGGAGAGGTCGGATTGCGTGACCGTCTTCTTTTTGCGCTTGACGGCGATCAGGGCGGCTTCGTTGGCGAGGTTGGCGAGTTCGGCGCCGGTCATGCCCGGTGTCGTACGGGCGACCTGCGCGAGGTCGACGTCCTCGGCCAGCGGGATGGTCCGCGTGTGGATGCGGAGGATGGCCTCGCGTCCGCCGCGGTCCGGGGGCGAGACGTTGACGACGCGGTCGAAGCGGCCGGGCCGGGTGAGGGCGGGGTCGAGGACGTCGGCGCGGTTGGTGGCGGCGAGCACGATGACGCCTTCCGCTCCCGAGAAGCCGTCCATCTCGGTGAGGATCTGGTTCAGGGTCTGCTCGCGTTCGTCGTGACCGCCCATGCCGCTGCCACCGCCCCGGGCGCGGCCGATGGTGTCGATCTCGTCGATGAAGATGATCGACGGGGCGACCTTGCGGGCCTCGGCGAAGAGTTCCCGTACGCGCGAGGCGCCCACGCCCACGATCATCTCGATGAACTCCGAGGCGGAGGCCGAGAAGAAGGGCACGCCGGCCTCGCCCGCGACGGCGCGCGCGAGGAGGGTCTTGCCGGTGCCGGGCGGTCCGGCGAGCAGCACGCCGCGCGGCATCTTGGCACCCATGGAGCGGTACGCGTCAGGGTTCTTGAGGAAGTCGACGACGTCGTTCAGCTCGCCTTCGACCTCGTCGATCCCGGCCACGTCCTCGAAGGTGGTCCGCTTCACGCCGGGCTCCAGTTCGACCGGCTTGGGCGGCGTCTTGCGCCCGAGCATGCCGCCGCCCATGCCCGCGCTCATCCGGCGGGCGATGAAGATCCACAGCACCACGAGAAGCAGCATCGGGGCGAGCGAGATGAGCAGGTTGGAGAGGAAACTCCGCTCCTGCACCACGGGCTCGGCGGTGACGGTGACGCCATGCTTGGTCAGGTCGTCCCAGAGCTTGTCGTCGGCGAAGGCGGGCCGCTGGGTGAGGAACTTGGTGTAGTTCCCCTTCTCGTCACCCGGCTTCTCCCGCTCCTTCTTGAGCTGTCCCTGGATCGCGTCGCCCTTGGAGTAGATCTTCGAGACGTTCCCGGCGTCGACCTGCTTGCTGAACTCGGTGTACGAGATGGTCGGCTCGTCGCCGTCGTCGAAGAAGGACAGCACGAGGTTGGCGATGAGGTAGACGATCAGAGCCGTCAGGACCAGCCCGCCCCAGCCGCCCGGCATCTTCTTCTTCGGCGGCGGTGTCGGAGCGGGTGAGGGCGCGCCCTCGGAGCGCCACGGCTGATCGGGCGCCCGGCGCGGCGGCACAGGGTTGCTCATATGCGGACGTTACGTCACAAAACACACCGCGGCACCCGCTCCGGTCCTCCCGGAAGACGCCTGGGGCGCCCCTCCGCGGAGGGGCGCCCCAAGCGGTCGTACGAGTCGCTGGTCCGTGCCCAGCGGCGGGACTCAGCCCATGAACTTCTTGAACTCGTCCGGCAGCTCGAAGTTCTGCGCGGCCTGCCCGCCCGGGAGGCCGAAGGCGCCGCCTTCCTGGCCGGCCTGCTCGCGGCGCGTGGCCGCCTCCAGCTCCTCCTGCTTGCGCTTCATCGGGTTGCCGGAACGCCGCTTGCCCTTGGCCTGCTTCTGCTTCTTCTTCTGCTTGCCGGCGCCGCCGCCCATGCCCGGCATCCCGGGCATACCCGGCATGCCGCCGCCCTGGGCCATGCGGGACATCATCTTGCGGGCGTCGAAGAACCGCTCGACGAGGCTCTTGACCGCGCTGACCTCGACGCCGGAGCCCTTGGCGATACGGGCGCGGCGGGAGCCGTTGATGATCGTCGGGTCCTGGCGCTCGGCGGGCGTCATGGACTTGATGATGGCGGCGGTGCGGTCGACGTCCCGCTCGTCGATGTTGTTGATCTGGTCCTTGATCTGGCCCATGCCGGGCATCATCCCGAGCAGCTTGCTGATGCTGCCCATCTTCCTGACCTGCTCCATCTGGGCCAGGAAGTCATCGAGCGTGAAGTCCTTGCCCTTGCTGCTCGCCAGCTTGGAGGCCATCTTCTCGGCCTCTTGCTGGGAGAAGGTCTGCTCGGCCTTCTCGATGAGCGTGAGCATGTCGCCCATGCCGAGGATGCGGGACGCCATGCGGTCCGGGTGGAACGCGTCGAAGTCGTCCAGCTTCTCGCCGTTCGAGGCGAACATGATCTGGCGGCCGGTGACCTGCGCGATCGAGAGCGCGGCACCACCGCGGGCGTCACCGTCGAGCTTGGAGAGCACGACACCGTCGAAGCCGACGCCGTCCCGGAAGGCCTCGGCCGTGTTGACGGCGTCCTGACCGATCATGGCGTCGACGACGAACAGGACCTCGTCCGGGCTGACCGCGTCGCGGATGTCCGCGGCCTGCTGCATGAGTTCCTGGTCGATGCCGAGGCGGCCGGCGGTGTCGACGATGACCACGTCGTACTGCTTGGTCTTCGCGAACTCGATGGAGTCCTTGGCGACCTGCACCGGGTCGCCGACGCCGTTGCCCGGCTGGGGGGCGTAGACGCCGACGCCGGCGCGCTCGGCGACGACGCTCAGCTGGTTGACGGCGTTGGGGCGCTGGAGGTCACAGGCCACCAGGAGGGGGGCATGGCCCTGCCCCTTCAGCCACAGGCCGAGCTTTCCGGCGAGGGTCGTCTTACCGGCGCCCTGGAGACCCGCCAGCATGATGACGGTCGGGCCGGTCTTCGCGAAGCGCAGGCGCCGGGTCTCGCCACCCAGGATGCCGATGAGCTCCTCGTTGACGATCTTGATGACCTGCTGGGCGGGGTTGAGCGCCTGGGAGACCTCGGCGCCGGCCGCGCGCTCCTTGATCTGCTTGATGAAGGCGCGTACGACGGGCAGGGCCACGTCCGCCTCGAGCAGGGCGATGCGGATCTCGCGCGCCGTGGCGTCGATGTCCGCCTCGGACAGGCGGCCCTTGCCCCGGAGGTTCTTGAATGTCGCTGCGAGGCGGTCGGAGAGAGTATCGAACACGGCGGTCGCGAATCCTCAGGTCTGGGGGCGGGCTGACAGGTCGCCTTCCAGAGTATCTGCCGCGGGCCAGTGCCCGGGGCGCCGGTCGCTTCTCCGGACCCGGAGGGCCTTGCCTTGCCTTGCCTTGCCTTGCCTTGCCGGGAGTGGGTACCCGGCGGTATCCCCCACCCGCCCATCAACCAGCGTCGGGGCTGCTCATGACTCAGGGCCGGACGTCGGGCAGCACAGCGAGCGACCACCACCCACGTGTTCCACGAGCCGAACCCGGCCCGCAGCCGCGTACGCACCCGAGGGGACGTGGGGGTATGTGCGCGCGGAGCACAGTGGTGGTCATAACGTCCCCGAAGCAGCAGAGCCCCCGCACCAAGATGGCGAGCACGGACATACCCCCGCGGCCCCGCCCCACAAACGCACCCAAGGCGGACGCCGCAACCACCCACGCACGCAGAAAACACACCCAAGCCACCCAAGCCACCCCAGCCCCACCCCCTACCCCCCAAGCACCCCCTCCACCTCCCGAGCCACCCCCACCGCCCGCTCCCCCGCCAACGGCCCCCCATCAACGCCCGTCACATAAAACGCATCCACCGCATTGGCCCCCAACGTCGACACATGCGCACTCCGCACCACCACCCCCGCCGCCTCCAACGCCCGCCCGATCCGATGCAGCAGCCCCGGCGCGTCCTGGGCCCGTACCTCGATGACCGTCGCGAGCCGTGAGCCCGCCGAGGCCACCGTCACGCGGGGCGGCGGCGCCACCGTCCCCCGCCGTCGGGGATACGCGGCGTCCCGCTCGACCAGCCGCCCCGCGATGTCCAGCGACCCGTCCAGCGCCCGCACCAGATCGGCCCGCAGCCGCGCCGCCTGCGGCAACGCCCCGTACTCCGCCGCGACCCGCCAGTCCAGCAGCAGGACCGAGCCCGGGCCCACCGCGCCTTCGATCCCGGACGGCAGCGCCACCTGCCGCAGCTCCGCCGTCCGCACGGTGAGCCGATGCAGCGCCAGCACCCCGGCCACGGCGGGCAGCACCCCCGCCCGCTCCGGCACGGCCACGAGGAGTTCCACCCCGAGCGGCTCCGGCTCCCCCGCAGGCTCCTCCGCCCGCAACGCCACCACCGGACCACCCGTCCGGAACGCCTCCACCGCCAACCGCTCCTGCTCGGCCGTGGGCGCCGCCCCCTCGGCCGACGAACCGGCGTCCGGCTCGTCCCCCGACAGCACCGCCGCCACCCGCTTCACCAGGTCACCCACCAGCGCCCCCCGCCACGACGACCACGCCGCGGGCCCGGTCGCCAGGGCATCCGCCTCCGTCAGCGCGTGCAGCAACTCCAGCGTCCCCACGGTCCCGACGGCCTCGGCGACCCCCCGTACCGTCGCCGGATCGTCGAGATCACGCCGCGTCGCCGTCTCCACCAGCAGCAGGTGATGCCGTACGAGGCAGGCGACGACGGCCACGTCACCCGCGTCGAAGCCCACCCGCGCCGCGACGTCCCGCGCGATGATCTCCCCGGCCACGGAGTGGTCCCCGGGCCACCCCTTGCCGATGTCGTGCAGCAGCGCGGCCACGAGCAGCAGGTCGGGCCGGCCCACCCGCCGGGTCAGCGCGGCGGCCCGTACCGCCGTCTCCACCAGGTGCCGGTCGACCGTCCACGTGTGGACGGCGTTGCGCTGCGGCCGGCACCGCACCCGCTCCCAGTCCGGCAGCAGCCGGGTGATGAGTCCCTCGGCCTCCAGCGCCTCCCACACCTGGACGGTCGGCGGCCCCGCGCCGAGCAGCGTCACGAGCTGCTCGCGGGCCTCGGCGGGCCACGGAGCGGGCAGCGGCCGCCCCACCGCGGCCAGCCGCCGCACGGCGTGCGGGGAGAGCGGAAGCCCGGCCTGCGCGGCGGCCGCGGCGGCCCGCAGCGGCAGGACGGGGTCGCGTTCGGGCCGGGCGGCACGGGCGAGCACGACCTCCCCGTCCTGCTCCACCACCCCCTCCGCCAGCGGCGTCCGCTCGGGCGCCGCCCCCCGCCCGCCGAGCATGGCCCGCAGCCGGGGCCGCACGGAGCGGGCCCGCAGGACGCGTCCGACCTCGCGCCAGGTGACGTCACTGGCATACGAGACGACGCGCGCCGCTTCGTACACCTGTCGGAGCAGCGTGTCGGCGTCCAGCAGGCCGAGCGCGGCCGCGACCTGGTCCTGTTCCTGGAGGGCGAGCCGGTCGGTGGCCCGCCCGGTGGTGAGGTGCAGCGCGTCGCGGACGTCGAGCAGCCGCCGCCGGGCGTCGGCGAGGCCCTCGCGCGGCGCGTCCGCGAGCCAGGACGCGGCGACGGCCCGCAGCGCCGTGACGTCGCGCAGCCCGCCCCTGGCCTCCTTCAGGTCGGGTTCGAGGAGGTGGCCCAATTCGCCGTGCCGCACCGCCCGTTCCTCGCACAGCTCGCGCAGCTCCGGCAGCCGCTTGGGGGCCTGGTTCCGCCAGTCGGCGAGGACGGCGGTGCGCAGCCCCGCGGTCAGCCCGAGGTCCCCGGCGACGTGCCGCGCGTCGAGCAGCCCGAGGTGCGCCTTGAGGTCCTCCGCGGCGGTCTTGCGCGCCTCGCCGGGCGTCCGCACGGAGTGGTCGAGGGCGAGCCCGAGGTCCCAGACCGGGTACCAGAGGCGGTCGGCGAGGGCCGCGATCTCCGCGGTGTCCACGCTCCCGTCGTGCAGCAGCAGCAGGTCGAGGTCGCTGCGCGGCGACAGCTCGCCGCGGCCGTACCCGCCCACCGCGACGAGCGCGACGCCCCGCGGCATCTTCTCGGAGCCCGCCTGGAAGAGCCCGGCCAGCCAGTCGTCCGTCAGTCCGGAGAGGGCGGAACGGCGCGGCGGCCCGGACCGCGACTCCTCCTGGAGGAGCCGCAGCCGGGCCGCCGCGTAGCCGCTGGGTCCGGTGTCTTCCGCTTCCGCTTCGGTTCGTACGTCCACACTCGCCACCCAGCAGCTCCCGTTCAGTACCGTTGACGCCCGCTCAGCCGACCCCTTGTTCACAACGCGTCGGGCCCGCGCTCCCCCGTACGCACCCGCACCGCCGTGTCGACCGGGACGCTCCAGACCTTGCCGTCGCCGATCTTGCCGGTGCGGGCGGCCTTCACCACGACCTCGACGACCTGCTCGGCGTCGTCGTCCTCGACGAGGACCTCGATACGGATCTTCGGCACGAGGTCCACCGTGTACTCGGCGCCCCGGTAGACCTCGGTGTGCCCGCGCTGGCGGCCGTATCCGCTGGCCTCGGTGACCGTCAGGCCCTGGACACCGAAGGCCTGGAGCGCCTCCTTGATCTCGTCGAGCCGGTGCGGCTTGACGACCGCGGTGATGAGCTTCATGCGTCCACCTTCTTGTTCCGCTGTACCTGAGTGCCTGTCACGACCGGGCCGGGCACGGCCGCCGTACGCGGTGCCGTACCGCCCCCCGCGCCGCTGAAGTCGTAGGCCGTCTCGGCGTGTTCGACCTGGTCGATGCCGGCGACCTCGTCATCCTCGCCGACCCGCATCCCGATCGTCCTGTCGATCAGCAGGGCGAGGAGCGCGGAGGCGACCAGGGAGTACGCGAGGACGGCGCCGACACCGGCGAGCTGCTTCCACAGCTGTTCCAGGCCGCCGCCGTAGAAGAGGCCCTGGGCCTTCGACTGACCGCCCCCGGTGGCGAAGAAGCCGACGAGGACCGATCCCGCGATGCCGCCGACGAGGTGGACGCCGACCACGTCGAGGGAGTCGTCGAAGCCGAACCGGAACTTCAGGCCCACGGCCATGGCGCACAGCAGGCCCGCGATCGCGCCGATGGCGATGGCACCGAGCGGCGAACAGGAGCCGCCGGCCGGGGTGATGGCGACGAGGCCCGCGACGGCGCCGGAGGCCGCGCCCAGGGTGGTGAAGGCGCCGTGGCGGATCTTCTCGTAGATGAGCCAGGCGAGCATGGCCGCGGCGGTGGCGACCTGCGTGTTGACGAACATGAGCGCGCCGACGCCGTCGTCGTTGCCGAGCCACGATCCGGCGTTGAAGCCGAACCAGCCGAACCACAGCAGGGCCGCGCCGAGCATCACGAGCGGCAGCGAGTGGGGCCGCATCGGGTCCTTCTTGAAGCCGACGCGCTTGCCGATGACGAGGATGACGCCGAGCGCCGCGGCACCGGCGTTGATGTGGACGGCCGTGCCGCCCGCGAAGTCGATGACGCCCAGCTCGAAGGCCCAGCCCCCGGTGCCCCAGACCCAGTGGGCGACGGGGAAGTACACGACCGTGGCCCACAGGGCGACGAAGAGCGCCCAGGCGGTGAACTTCACGCGGTCCGCGAGGGCGCCGCTGATCAGGGCGGGCGTGATGACGGCGAACATCAGCTGGAAGACGGCGAAGACGTAGACCGGGATGGTGTAGCCGTCCCAGAGCTGGTTGATGCCGAGGCCGCTGAGCCCGACGTAGTCGCCCTCCCACCCGAAGAGGCTGCCGTGGTCGGTGCCGAACGCGACGGAGAAGCCGTACAGCACCCAGAGGATGGTGACGATCCCCAGGCTGATGAAGCTCATCATCAGCATGTTCAGGGTGCTCTTGACGCGGACCATGCCTCCGTAGAAGAAGGCGAGTCCCGGCGTCATGAGCATCACCAGGGCGGAACAGATGAGCATGAACCCGGTGTTGGCGGCAGACAGCTCGGGGGCGTCTGCGGCGATCGTGATGCCTGGGGGCATCGGCGTCTCCTCGTCGTCGTATGCGGCCCGTGCGGGCGAAGCCTGTGCGGTACCGAGGGGGCCCGTGCTCCTGGGGAGGCGGGGGCGGTGGGCCGGTTATGCGCCACGAGATTGGCGCAGCGCGGTTTCGACGGGCGCCCCTCGGTGTTTCACCGCGGTGACGAAGAGGTCGTGCGTGTTACGCGTCCATGAACTGCCGGGTCGCGGGGGGTGCGTTTTCCTACCCTGCCCGCGGCGCACGAACCGGCCGCGGCGGCCATCCGGCTGACTGGCGTAGGGGGAGCCGAGTCGGGCTGTCCGGGATGGTCCGCCGCGGCCGGGGCCGGGCGTGCCGGGCTTCAGACCGCCTCCGCGGTCTCCGGCATCTCGATGGCGAGCCGCTCGGTGAGTTCCACGACCTCGGCGACGTCCCCGAAGTCCCGCACGGCGGTGTCGACGGTCTTGCGCAGGCGCGTGTTGACCCGCTCGGAGCGGACCTTCTTGGCGATGTCGAGGGCCTGCCCGGCCAGCACCGTGCTCTGCTCGGGCTCGCGTTGCAGCAGGTGGACGGTGGCCTTGCCGATGAGGTTCAGGGCGTACGAACGCTGGTGCTCGGAGTCGGCCTCGAAGAGTTCCACGGCGCGGTCCATGACGGGCTCGGCGAGCGAGGCGTAGGTGGGGCTGCGCCCGGCCACGTAGGCCAGGTCGCGGTAGGAGTGGGCGTTCTCGCCGTTCAGCTCGGCCTCGGAGAAGAAGCGAATCCAGTCGGGCTCGGGCTCGTCGAACTCCTCGGCGTCGGCGAAGGTGTCCTCGGCCATCCGCACGGCCCGCTTGCACTTGCCGGGCTGGCCCATGCTGGCGTACGCGCGGGCCTCCATCGCATACAGCATGGCCTGGGTGCGGGGGCCGGCGCAGTCCCGGCTGCCGTACTGCGCGAGGTGGATCAGTTCGAGCGCGTCGTCGGGCCGACCGAGGTGGATCATCTGGCGGCTCATGCTGGAGAGGATGTACGACCCGAGGGGCTTCTCGCCCGCTTCCTTCGCGGCGTGCAGGGCGAGGACGAAGTACTTCTGGGCGGTGGGCTGCAGACCCACGTCATAGCTCATCCAGCCGGCCAGTTCGGCCAGCTCGCCCGCGACCTTGAAGAGGCGCTTGGCGGTGGCTTCGGGCTGGGGCTCCTGGAGCAGGTCCGTCACCTCGTGGAGCTGGCCGACGACGGCCTTGCGCCGCAGCCCGCCCCCGCACTGGGCGTCCCACTGGCGGAACATCACCGTCGTGGACTCCAGGAGGTCCAGCTCCGGCTTGGACAGGCGCGCCGGGCGGCGCAGCGCGGCGGGGTCCGGCTCCTCGCGGGGCGTGGCCGGCGAGGGCACCAGCCAGCGCTGCATGGGCTCGATGAGGGCGGGGCCCGCGGAGAGCGCGAGGGAGGTGCCGAGGAAGCCGCGGCGGGCGAGCATCAGGTCGCTGCGCGAGAACTCGCTGATGAGGGCGACGGTCTGCGGTCCGGTCCAGGGCAGGTCGACCCCGGAGGAGGCAGGTGAGCGGTGCGCGGCGCGCAGGCCGAGGTCCTCGACGGCGACGACGCAGCCGAACCGCTCGGAGAACAGTTCGGAGAGGATGCGCGGGATCGGCTCGCGGGGGTTCTCGCCGTCCAGCCAGCGGCGCACCCGGGAGGTGTCGGTGGAGATGTGGTGGGCGCCCAACTGGCGTGCCCTGCGGTTGACTTGGCGGGCCAGCTCACCCTTGGACCAGCCGCTGCGCACGAACCAGGAGGTGAGCATCTCGTTCGGGCGCTTCTCAGCGTTCGCACCGCTTCCGCCACTGCCGCCCACTGGAACGCCCCCATCCTTCAAGACACCTGCGCGCCGTCACGCCGTGCGCTCTCTACGCCAAGCCCTAACAGAATGCCGCCTGCCGCGGCCGTCCGTCCGGAGAACGTCACCCATCGAACAGGAAACCGACTTGCCTCCGGCATAACCGCGGGAACTCGACATCCCGGGGTCGTGTACTCAAAGTAATCCTACGATCACCGCTCCCGCGAGGCCGTTCCCGGAAACGCCACCATTCGCCACCCCTTCGAATGAACTCCCGCTCCGCGCAACGCGATTGACTTGACAGAACGACGGAAAGCGGTGGACAGGAGTGCGCCGGGGCGCATGTCGCCGGGTGCACCACCCCTGGAACCTCCAAGCGCCGTCTCAAGAGCAGAGGGTCACGTTCCGATTCCCTCACGTAACCGCGGCACGCTCGACCCGTTGGAGGGGGCATGGGCTTCACGATCGGCGGTACCCGGGGAACCGACAAGCTCCGGGCCGCAGCAAGGCGGCGCGGCCGCCCGTCGGACTGTACGACGGTGGCGGAGTACACCGGGCTGTGGGGCTGGGACGCGGTGCCCGGCGCCCGCGCCCTGGACGGCACCTGCTCGTGCGGCGTCGCCGACTGCCCGGCCCCCGGCGCGCACCCCCTGGGCTTCGCCCCCGTGACCCCGGCCGGCGCCACGCTCGACGAAGTGGCGGACGCTTGGGCCGAGTTCCCCGGAGCGGCCGTGCTGCTGCCGGTGGGGCGCGCCTTCGACGTGATCGAGGTGGCGGAGACGGCGGGGCGGCGCGCCCTGGTCCGGCTGGAGCGGATGGGCCTCCCCCTGGGGCCGGTGGCGGTCACGCCCGACGGCCGCGCGCAGTTCTTCGTCGCCCCGGGCGCCGCCGCCGAACTCCCCCGGCTGCTCTACCGCATGGGCTGGGACGACGCCGCCCTCGACCTGCACGGCCTCGGCCCGGGCGACCACATCACGGCGCCCCCGTCCGACCGCGGCGGCCTCGGCCCGGTGCGCTGGCTCCGCCCCCCCGCCTTCGACTCGGCGACGGACCCACCACAGGCCCGGCTCCTGCTCGGAACCTTGGCGTACGTGGCACACCGCTCCCCGGCGTAGACACCAAAAGGGCCCCCTCGCACCTGCGCCATGCGAGGAGGCCCTGATGTTGCGCCCCGAAGGGGCGCGGGGAACGGCGCGACCAGCCACGACGCACCCGCGGAGAAAGATCCGTCAGGCCGGCCACAGCCGACGCGCCTGACTCCCGGCGGGCCTACTCGCCGATCAGCGCGTCCACGAACGCCTCCGGCTCGAACGGCGCCAGGTCGTCCGCGCCCTCGCCGAGACCGATGAGCTTGACCGGCACGCCCAGTTCGCGCTGGACGGCGACGACGATGCCGCCCTTGGCGGTGCCGTCGAGCTTGGTGAGGACGATGCCCGTGATGTCGACGACCTCGGCGAAGACCCGGGCCTGCACCAGGCCGTTCTGCCCGGTCGTGGCGTCCAGGACGAGCAGCACCTCGTCGAGCGGGGCGTGCTTCTCGACGACGCGCTTGACCTTGCCCAGCTCGTCCATCAGGCCGGTCTTGGTGTGCAGGCGGCCCGCGGTGTCGATGAGCACGACGTCCGCGCCCTCGGCGATGCCCTCCTTGACGGCGTCGTAGGCGATCGAGGCGGGGTCGCCGCCCTCGGGGCCGCGGACCGTACGGGCGCCGACGCGCTCGCCCCAGGTCTGCAACTGGTCGGCGGCGGCGGCGCGGAAGGTGTCGGCGGCGCCGAGGACGACCGAGCGGCCGTCGGCGACGAGGACGCGCGCGAGCTTGCCGGTGGTGGTGGTCTTGCCGGTGCCGTTGACACCGACGACCATCACGATGCCCGGGGTCTCCAGGCCCGACTCGGTCTTCACGGTGCGGTCGAAGTCCGTGCCGGCGCCCGTGCCGAGGAGCGCGATCAGCTCCTCGCGCAGCAGCGTGCGCAGCTCGTCCGGCGTCCGGGTGCCGAGCACGCGTACGCGCTCACGCAGCCGCTCGACCAGCTCCTGGGTGGGGGCGACGCCGACGTCCGCGGTGAGCAGCGTGTCCTCGATCTCCTCCCAGGTGTCCTCGTCGAGGTGCTCGCGGGACAGCAGCGTGAGCAGCCCCTTGCCGAGCGCGTTCTGCGAGCGGGAGAGCCGGGCGCGCAGCCGGACCAGGCGGCCGGCGGTGGGCTCGGGGGTCTCGATCTCCGGGGCGGCCGGTTCCTCGACCACCACGGGGGCGGTCGCCGAGGGCTCGGCGAGCGGGAGGTCCACCTCCTCGATCGTGCGGCGCGGTTCGTCGCGCGGCGTCTCGGCCTCCTCGCCGACCGTCGGTTCGGCGGGAGGGGCGGTGATGGTGGGCGTGCTGGACGGGGCCTGCGGGGGCAGCTGCTTCTTCTTGCGGCTGCCGATCACGAGCCCGCCGAGCGCGCCGATCACGACCACGGCGATGACTACAGCAAGGATGACGATTTCCATAACCCACCCAGTATCCGGCATGGCCCTTCCGGAGGCCCAGATTGTGTCTTCCTCCAAAGAACATATGCCACTAGAAGGCACTACTCGGATTAAAGTACGATGGAGGTCCCCGCATCAACGCGCGTAGAGTCCATCGCGATCACCCCCACCGACGGATCGCGACGTTGCGAGCCGAGCGAGAGGCACGGACCCACCCCCATGAGCAGCACCACCGCCGAAACCGAAGGCGCCCTCGAAACACGTGGCCTGGAGCCCGTCCCGGACGCCGAGCGCACGGGCAGGACCCGTGAGCTGTTCCCCACGTGGGTGGCGGCCAACATCAGCGTCCTGCTGCTCACCATGGGCGCGGGCCTGATCGTCTCCAACGGCCTGAACTTCTGGCAGGTCCTGGTCGTCGCCCTCGTCTCGCCCCTGCTGAGCTACGGCATGGTCGGCCTGATCTCCATCTCCGGCAAGCGCGGCGGTTCGCCGGGCATGACGCTCTCGCGCGCGGTCTTCGGCCAGCGCGGCAACCTCTTCCCGGGCGCGCTGATCTGGGTCGCCCGCTGGGGCTGGGAGACGATCAACGCCGTCACGGGCGCCTACGCCATCATCACGGTCCTGGACATCTGCTTCGGCGTGGAGTCGAGCACCTGGCTGACCGTCGTCACGCTCGTCGCCTTCGTCGCCTGTACGTTCCTGATCAGCGGCCTGGGCCGCAAGATCCTGCACATCTGCAGCACCTGGTCGACGTACGCCTTCGGCGCCTTCAGCGTCCTCGTGCTGATCTACCTCATCGCCGAGGCCGACTGGTCCGCCGTCTTCGACCAGCCCGCGGGCTCCACCGCGATGATGGTCGCGGGCGTCGGCACGATCGCCGCCGGCGGCATCAGCTGGGTGCCCACGGGCCCGGACTTCACCCGCTACCTCCCGCGGAACGCCTCGAACAAGCCGCTGGTCGGCCACGCGGTCGGCGGCGCCGCCATCGTCGTCGTCCCGATGGTCCTGATGGGCGCCGTCATGGCGGTCTCCGCGCCGAAGCTCTCCACCGCGCAGGACCCGGTCTCCTTCCTCGGTTCGCTGCTCCCGACGTGGATCGCCGTGCCGTACCTGATCATGGCCCTGGTCGGCATGCTGCTGATCAACTCGATGTCGATGTACTCCGCGGGCTTCACCGCGATGACGCTCGGCATCAAGGTCCCGCGCGCGTGGGCGGTCAGCGTGAACGCCATCATCAGCCTGATCTTCGGCTACATCCTGATGAACGTGGCGACGAGCTTCATGGGCTCGTTCATCTCCTTCCTGACCCTGCTCGCGGTCGCCTTCTCCGCCTGGATCGGCGTCTTCGGCATCGACATGCTGCGCCGCAAGACGTACGACGGCGAGGCCCTGATGGACACCAAGCGCACCAGCGCCTACTGGTACAAGGCCGGTTTCGCCTGGCAGGCCATGACCGCCTGGGCCATCGCCCTGCTGGTGGGCCTGCTCTTCACCAAGGTCGACTGGTTCAGCGGCCCGCTCGCCACGTCCTGGATCGGCCGCCACGGCCTCGGCTGGCTGGCCACGATCCTCGTCGCCGCCGTGCTGTACGCGGTGCTGCCGAAGACCCCGCTCGTCGAGAAGGACGCGGCCGGCCAGGGCGGGACGGAACTGGTCTCCGCCTGACCGAGCGCCCACGGAGGCTCACGGAGGCCGCGAAACCGCCAACTTCCGCCACGGGCTACCCATCTGACGGTGCGCCAACTAACGTCCCCCTTCGCCGCCCACGCTCGGTGAAGGGGGACGTTCCCATGCCCACCACAGTCGTACGGTTCAACCTCGTCGATCCCGCGGCCACGCCCGCCTCGCTGAGCGAGCGCTACCGGGCCGCCCTGGAGATGGCCACGTACGCGGACGACCGCGGCATCTCCACCGTGCAGACCGAGGAACACCACGGCGCCGCGAACAACTGGCTGCCGTCCCCCTTCGCCTTCGCCGGCGCGGTCTTCGGCGCGACGCGGCGGATCACGGTGACGGTCTCCGCGATCATCGGCCCGCTGCACGATCCGCTGCGGGCCGCGGAGGACATCGCCGTACTCGACCTGCTCAGCGGCGGCCGGCTGGTCACCGTGGCGGGGATCGGCTACCGGCCCGAGGAGTACGAGCGGGCGGGTGTCGACTTCACGCGGCGCGGCAGGCTCCAGGACGAGCTGGTGGAGACGCTCCTCCAGGCGTGGACGGGCGAGCCCTTCACCTTCCGCGGCCGCACGGTGCGCGTCACCCCGCGCCCTCTCACCCAGCCGCATCGGCTGCTGCTTGTCGGCGGCTCGTCGAAGGCGGCGGCCCGGCGCGCGGCCCGGTTCGGCCTGCCGTTCTTCCCGAGCGCGCACCTGCCCGAGCTGGCGGCGTACTACACCGAGCAGCTCGCGGCACACGGCACCGAGGGCTGGACGATGATGCCCGCCGCCGAGACCCCGCTGCTGCACATCGCCGACGACCCCGACCGCACCTGGGCCGAGCACGGCGAGCACTTCCTGCACGAGGCCCGTACGTACGCCTCCTGGCAGGCGGACGGGGCCATCCGCTCGGCGGTGAAGTCGGCGGCCACCACGGTGGCGGAGCTGCGCGCGGAGGGCGTCTACCGCGTCCTGACGCCGGAGGAGTGTGTGACGTACGCGAAGGGCGACATCGGCAGCCTGATCCTGCACCCGCTGGTCGGCGGGATGCCCGTCGACGAGGGATGGCGCAGCCTGCACCACTTCTGCGAAAACGTACTGCCCCGGCTCAAGGACAGGCAGTGAGCACGAGTCCTTGGGCCGGGGCAGCTTCCTGAAGAGGAGGGGCAGCGGGGTTTTAGCCCATCTCCTCCAGGGCCTTGCCCTTCGTCTCCTTGACGAACTTCATGACGAAGGGGATCGAGAGCGCGGCGAAGGCGCCGTAGACGATGTACGAGCCGGTCAGCGACCACTCGGACATGCTCGGGAAGGTCTTGGTGATCGCGAAGTTGGCGAGCCACTGGGCGGAGGCGGCCACACCGAGCGCGGCGGCGCGCAGCCGGTTCGGGAAGATCTCGCCGAGCAGCACCCAGACGACCACACCCCAGGACAGGGCGAAGAAGAGCACGAAGACGTTGGCGGCGATGATCGCGGTCAGGCCCTGCGCGTTGGGCAGCGAGACGTTGTCACCGGAGCCGGTCCGGTACGAGAACGCCCAGGCCATGGTGAACAGCGCGGCCGCCATGCCCGTCGAACCGATGATCGCCAGCGGCTTGCGGCCGATGCGGTCGACGAAGATCATGGCGATGACCGTGCCGACGATGTTGACGATCGACGTCTCGAACGAGTACAGGAACGAGCTGGACGGGTCCTTGCCGATCGACTGCCACAGCTGGTTCGAGTAGTAGAAGATCACGTTGATGCCGACGAGCTGCTGGAAGACCGAGAGCCCGATGCCGATCCAGACGATCGGCAGGAAGCCGACCTTGCCGAGCAGGTCCTTGAAGGACGGCTTGTGCTCCCTGTGCAGACCGTGCTCGATCTCGGCGACGCGGGCGTCCAGGTCGATGGCGTGGCCCTCGACCTCGCCGAGCACCTTCTTGGCCTCGGCGTGCCGGCCGGCCGAGACGAGGAAACGGGGCGACTCGGGGATGATGAAGGACAGCAGGCCGTAGAGCAGGGCCGGGACGACCATGACACCGAGCATCCACTGCCAGGCCTCCAGGCCCGCCAGCTTGCCGCGCTGGTCGCCGTCGGCCATGTTCAGGATGCCCCAGTTGACCAGCTGGGAGACGGCGATGCCGATGACGATGGCGGCCTGCTGGAAGGAGGCGAGGCGCCCGCGGTAGGCGGGCGGCGCGACCTCGGCGATGTACGCCGGGCCGATCACCGAGGCCATGCCGATGCCGATGCCGCCGATCAGGCGCCACATGGTCAGGTCCCAGGCCGCGAAGGGCAGGGCCGAGCCGACGGCGCTGGCCGCGAAGAGCACCGCGGCGATCTGCATGCAGCGGATACGGCCGATGCGGTCGGCGATGCGTCCGGCGACGGCGGCGCCGACGGCGCAGCCGAGCAGCGCGGTCGCGATGATCCAGCCGAGCGTGTCGGCGTCGACGTCGAAGCGGTGCTGGATGGCGACGGTGGCGCCGTTGATCACCGAACTGTCGTAGCCGAAGAGGAAGCCACCCATCGCGGCGGCCGCCGTAATGAAGATGACATGGCCGAGATGGTCCGGATGGGCCTCTCTGGCTCCGGACTGCGGCGCCTGCGATGTGCTGGTCACGTGTACTCCTCGGGCCACCGGCTGCGCTGCCGGGGGTGGGGGCGAGTTCTTCAAGTGGCGCACAACTTCGTGCCGCCCACCACCTGAAGGTAAAAGCAACGTTGCAGAGACTATGCCTTCAAGTTTCGAAGTCAATAGTTGTTCAGCTGTGAATTTTTAGGCACCGTGCGACTGCTCATGTTCAAGTCTTGAAGTCACGCGGGCGACGCGATCGGCTAGCGCAGCCGCTGGCTGATCACCTTCGAGACGCCGTCGCCCTGCATGGACACGCCGTACAGCGCGTCGGCGACCTCCATCGTGCGTTTCTGGTGCGTGATCACGATGAGCTGCGAGGCCTCCTGCAGCTCCTGCATGATCCGGATCAGCCGCTGGAGGTTCGTGTCGTCGAGGGCGGCCTCGACCTCGTCCATCACGTAGAACGGGCTGGGCCGCGCCTTGAAGATCGAGACGAGCAGCGCCACGGCCGTGAGCGAGCGCTCACCGCCCGAGAGCAGGGAGAGCCGCTTGACCTTCTTGCCGGGGGGCCGGGCCTCGACGTCCACACCCGTGGCGAGCATGTTGCCGGGGTCGGTCAGGACGAGCCGCCCCTCGCCGCCGGGGAACAGCCGCGAGAAGACGCCCTCGAACTCGCGGGCCGTGTCCCGGTAGGCCTCGGTGAAGACCTGTTCGACGCGTTCGTCGACCTCCTTCACCACTTGGAGGAGGTCGGCCCTGGTCTTCTTCAGGTCTTCGAGCTGCTCGCTGAGGAACTTGTGGCGTTCCTCCAGTGCCGCGAACTCCTCAAGGGCCAGCGGGTTCACTTTCCCGAGCTGCTGGTACGCCCGTTCGGCTGACTTGAGCCGCTTCTCCTGCTCCCCGCGGACGAACGGCACCGGCTTGTTGCGCGGATGCTCCGGGTCCTGCGGCAGCTCCTCGCCGTCGGCGGGGGGCGAGGGCGGCACGGGCTGATCGGGACCGTACTCGGCCACGAGCCCCGCTGGTTCCACACCGAGTTCCTCCAGTGCCTTGGCCTCCAGCTGCTCGATGCGCAGCCGCTTCTCGGCACCTAGTACCTCGCCGCGGTGGACTGAATCCCGCAGTTTGTCCAGTTCTTCCTTCAGCTCGCGTCCCCGGGCGCGCTGGGCCACCAGCTCCCGCTCCCGCGCCTCCTTGGCGCGCTCGGCCAGGGCGCGCTCCTCGTCGGCGCGTACGAGGGAGACCTCGACGTGGGCGAGCAGCTGCCGCCCACCGGAGGCGACGGCCCCGGCGACGGCGGCCTCGTGGCGCAGCCGTGCCTTGCGCCGTTCGGCACGCGCGCGTGCCTCGCGTTCGGCGCGCGCCGCCCGGTCGAGCGAGTCGGCCCGCCCCGCGAGGGCCTTCACCCGCTCCTCGTGCGTACGGGCCTGGAGCCGCGCCTCCATCTCGGTCTGGCGGGCGTTGGCCCCGTCGGCGGCGAGGCGGTCGCGCACGGAGGTGTCCGGTTCCTCCTCCGCCGGCATCTCCTCGGCGACCGCGAGCCGCTCCGCCAGCTCCTCGGCCTCCTCGACCGCCCGCTCCAGCGCTTCCTGCGCCTTGGCCGCCGCGGTGGCGGACCGCTCGGCCTCGCCCGACGCGCCCCGCGCCTGCCCGGCGAGCCGCCCCAACTGCTGGGCGACAGTGGACTTCTCCCGGTCGGCGGCCCTGCGCCGCTCCCCCAACTCCTCGACGAGGGCGGCACATTCCTTGCGCCGCCCCTCGGCCCGGCCCTGCCGTGCCGCCAACTCCTCGCACCGTACGGCGAGTTCGGCGAGTTCCGCCGAGGCCTCGTCCACGGACGCCTGCACCTCCAGCAGGCTCGGCGCCCCGGCGGACCCGCCCTGCGCGAAGTGCGCCCCGAGCAGATCGCCCTCCGCGGTGACGGCGGTCAGCTCCGGGTGGGCGTAGACGAAGTCCTCGGCGTCCTCCAGCGTCCCGACGGCGACGAACCCGCGCAGCAGCCGCCGCACCGCGGGCATCAACTCCTCGGGCCCGCGCACGAGATCGGCGACGTACGGCGGCCCGCCGGAACACTCCGGCCGCACGTCCTCGGGGGCGCCGCCGAGCAGCAGCGCCGCGCGCCCCGCGTCCTGCTTGCGCAGCAGCCGGATGGCCTCGGCGGCCGCGCCCGGACCGCTGACCGCGATCGCGTCGGCCCCGGCACCGAGCGCGGCGGCGACCGCCACCTCGTACCCGGGGGCGACGGTGAGCAGCTCGGCGGCCGGTCCGAGGAGCCCCGCCAGCTGGTCCGTGGCGGCGAGCAGCGCGCCGGTGCCGTCCTTGCGCCGCAGGCCGAGCGCGAGGGCCTCGCGGCGGGCGGCGACCGCGGCCCGCTCGCGCTCGGCGGCGGTCGCCTCCTCGCGCGCCGCGGTGAGCGCGGCCTCGGCCTCGGCGAGCTCCCGCCTGGCCGCGTCGTGCCGCTCGCCCAGCTCCGCGTCGTCCGCGTCGAGCCCGTCGACCTCGGCCTTGAGCTGCTCGTACTCCTCCTGTGCGGCGACCGCGCGCTCGGCGGCCTCGTCCCGCGCGAGGGCCAGCCGGTCGATCTCGGCCTGGGCGGAGGCGGCGCGCGAACGGGCCGCGTTGACCTGCCCGCCGAGCCGCGCGAGCCCTTCGCGGCGGTCGGCGATGGCCCGGGCCGCGTCCTTCAGCCGCCGCTCCTCGACCGCCAGCTGCCGCTCCAGCTCGGCCCGGTGGGCCACCGTGTCCTCCAGCGCGCGTTCGGCGGCTTCGAGGGCGGCTGCCAGCTCGGCCTCCTGCTCCCTCACCCGTGCGGCTTCGCGCTCCATGTCCTCGGGGTCACGGCCGCGCCGCTCCTCGGGCGGCGCGGCGGTGGCGCTCTTGACCCGGGCGTCGGCCAGCGAGACGGTGCCGCGCACCCGCTCGGCGAGCTGCGACAGCTCGTACCAGGTCTGCTGGGCGCGCTGGAGGCGCGGGGTGAGGCGGCGCACCTCTTCTTCGAGCTGGGCCTCGCGGTGGAGGGCGGCCTTCAACTCGGCCTCGGCGTGCTCCTTGCGTTCCTTGAGGGCGGCTTCGTCGGCGACCTCGGCGTCGAGCGCCTCGCGCAGCCGGACGAGGTCGTCCGCGAGCAGGCGCAGGCGGGCGTCGCGCAGGTCGGCCTGGATGACGGCGGCGCGGCGGGCCACGGCGGCCTGCCGGCCGAGCGGTTTGAGCTGGCGCCGCAGCTCGTCGGTCAGGTCCTGGACGCGGGCGAGGTTGGCCCGCATGGCGTCGAGCTTGCGCAGCGCCTTCTCTTTGCGCTTGCGGTGCTTGAGGACGCCTGCGGCCTCCTCGATGAAGGCGCGGCGTCCCATCGGGTCGGCGTGCAGCACGCCGTCGAGCTGGCCCTGGCCGACGATGACGTGCATCTCGCGGCCGATGCCGGAGTCGGAGAGGAGTTCCTGGATGTCGAGGAGGCGGCAGGTGTCGCCGTTGATCTGGTACTCGCTGCCGCCGTTGCGGAACATGATCCGCGTGATGGTGACCTCGGCGTACTCGATGGGGAGCGCGCCGTCGGAGTTGTCGATGGTGAGGGAGACCTCGGCGCGGCCGAGCGGGGGCCGCCCGGTGGTGCCGGCGAAGATGACGTCCTCCATCTTGCCGCCGCGCAGCGACTTGGCCCCCTGCTCCCCCATGACCCAGCTGAGCGCGTCCACGACATTGGACTTGCCGGAACCGTTCGGTCCGACGACGCAGGTGATGCCCGGTTCGAACTTCAGCGTCGTGGCCGACGCGAAGGACTTGAATCCGCGCAGGGTCAGGGCCTTGAGGTGCACGCCGTCGGACTCTACCTTTCAATGGCCGTTTCACCGATGAAGGTGCAGGGCACATCAGACGGTAAAGAAAGCAGCGTACGCCGGTGAGAGCCCGGGCCAAGAAAGAAGGGACGCCGGAGCGGCGTCCCTTGCAGATCTGGAGACAGCGGCTGACAGGGCAGCCTGACCACGTGCTTAGTGCGAGGCGCCTTCACGGGAGGAAGGCCCTGGTGCGTACGTCATCAATGGTGGTCAGGTGAGCGCAGGCTCCGCCTGGGGTACGTCGATGCTCTCCATGAGCGATTCGTGAGAAGCGGCAGCCGCGAGCGCGTCGTTCTCCTGCTGAATCCGAACCAGCTCGGATTCCAGGTCCTGGACGCGCTGCTGGAGCCGTCGCATCTCGGCGAGGAGTCGCGGGTCGCTGCCGCCGACGTAACCGAGAAGCGCCTTTGCCATGATGGATGGTCCTCCACAATGAGTGACCGACCGAAGCGGTGCGGTGTAGGTCGTGAGGGAATCGCACCCGCGGTGTCTGGCACTCGTTGTTTTGCTGGTCCTGCTGGCCGTTCTCACATGCCAAACAGCTAAGGTGCGCGGGGCTTCCAGAGTCTCACCAAAAAGTTTGACGGTCAACACGATCACGCCCCGTATTGGCGGGCGACCCGGGGGCGCGCGGCCTCACAGCGGGCGGCGCGGCGACTCCTTCGGGGCCCTGGGGGGCGTGGAGATCATCCTTACCCGGGGAGCCTGCCACGGCAAGCCGTTCTTGGCAACCACCAGGTCTTTCCTGCCCCGGGCAGTTGCCCGGAGCACCCGGACGGGGCCCGGCGAAACCCGTCCCGTGACGTACGCCCGGGTCACGGTCAGCGGATGGCGAAGCCGTCGTATATGCCGCGCGGTGTGTCCCAGATCTCGGTCACGCCGTCGACCCTGCCGGGTGTGTCGCCCTCGCGAAGCCAGTCGAGCAGTGCCTGACAGCCGGCCCGGGGGCCCTCGGCGACGACTTGCACGCGGCCGTCCTCCAGATTGAGAGCAAAACCACTCAGGCCGCCGATCTCCAGCGCCTTGGCCCGCGTGAACCAGCGGAAACCCACGGCTTGCACGCGTCCGCGCACCCAGGCGGTGAGTCGTACGTCTTCGTCCATGGAGGCACGCTAACCGGCCAATGGCTCTGGGAGCACTTCGCCCCCATACGTCATCGCGTACAGTCGCGAATCGCCAAGCCTCACTCGTATGGGTGAGTCACGTTGATCATAAAGATTTGATCGTAAAAGAACGACACCGCGAAGAACGAAAGGGCCAGGAGATGGGACGCCACCGACGCTCCGGCGCTGGACGGGCCGCCGCCACCCCTGAGAACCACCCGGCCGGGGTCCGGTCGGCCGCGGTGTCGCACCGCCGCGGGGGCCGGTCCTCCGCCCCGGTGCGCACGGGTCTGCTCGGTGTCTCCGCGGCCGTCGCGATGGGTGCCGTCGCGGTCGCCACGGGTGTGCTGCCCGGCGGTGACGGGTTCCGGCTGGACGGTGGTGGCGAGCACGGCGAGGTGCGCTCCGCGAGCGCGCCCATCACGGTCGACGCCCAGGGCGGCGCGGGGGGCGAGACCAACCGCGCCGAGCCGTCCCCGAGCCGGGGCACCGGCCGTTCCACGGCCCCGAAGCCCGCTCCCTCCCGGACCGAGGCGGCCCCGAAGCCCTCCCGGACCCCGTCGAAGACGCCGTCCGGGAAACCGTCCCAGAAGCCGTCGCCTCAGGCGTCCAAGCCCGACGCCCCGAGGAAGTCGACGCCGAGCCCCTCTCGTACGCCGGTGGAGAAGCCCGAGGCCCCCGCGGCGAGCGCGCGGACGCCGTCGGGCGTGAGCGCTGCGGAGGCCGCGGTGCTCACGCTGGTCAACGCCGAGCGGGCCGTGGTCGGCTGCCGTCCGGTGACCGCCGACAGCGGGCTCGCCGCGCTGGCGGGCCGGTTCAGCGCGGACATGGCCGAGCGGGACTTCTTCGCCCACACCGACCCGGACGGCGCGACGCCGTGGGACCGCGCCGAGAAGGCCGGCATAGCCGACCTGGGCGGCGAGAACATCGCCCGCGGCCAGGCCGACGCACGGGCGGTCATGGCGGCCTGGATGAGCAGCCCCGGCCACCGCGCCAACATCCTCAACTGCGACTACAAGACCATGGGCGTCGGCGCGCACTTCGCGCCCGGTGGCCCGTGGTGGACGCAGGACTTCGGCTTCTGAGCCGCGGGGCCGGGCCGGGTCGGGCCGCCTGTGGAGAACCCGGGCCGCCGGACTAACCCCTGGTTGGCGCGACCCGTGAGTAAGCGCTGTGGAGGAGTACGGTGTCTCCATGGACTCCACGGACATGGCGTACGACGTGTTCTCCCGGCAGTGCCCCTCGCGCGGCACGCTGGAGCACGTCACCGGACGCTGGGGCGCGCTCACCCTCGGCGCGCTCCACGACGGCACGTTCCGCTTCAACGAACTGCGCCGCCGCGTCGACGGCGTGAGCGAGAAGATGCTCTCCCAGACCCTGCACGCGCTGGAGCGCGACGGCCTGGTGCGCCGGGACGCGCAGCCGACCAACCCGCCGCGCGTGGACTACGAACTCACCCCGCTGGGACGGGAGATCGCCGAGCGGCTGCTGACCCTGATCCGCTTCGTGGAGGGCCGGCAGGACGAGGTCCTCCGGGCCCAGGAGCGCTACGACGCGACGCGCGGCGCCCGCTGACAGACCGGGCAGAAGTAGCTGGACCGGTTCATCCACGGACGGCGGCGGATCGCCGCGCCGCAGCGGCGGCAGGGCTCGCCCTCGCGGCCGTAGGCGTCCAACGACCGGTCGAAGTAGCCCGATTCGCCGTTCACGTTGACGTAGAGGCTGTCGAAGCTGGTGCCGCCGACGGCGAGGGCCGCGTTCATCACATCCCGTACGTGGCCGAGGAGTTCGGCCGTGCGCGGGCGCGTGAAGGTGGCGGTGGGCCGTTCGTAGTGCAGCCGCGCGCGCCACAGCGCCTCGTCCGCGTAGATGTTGCCGACGCCGCTGATCAGCGACTGGTCGAGCAGCGCCCGCTTGATCGTCGTACGGCGCCGGCGCAGCGCGAGGTGGAAGGCCTCGTCGTCGAAGGCGTCGTCGAGCGGGTCGCGCGCGATGTGCGCGATGACGTCCGGAAGCCCGTCCGGGGCGGTGTCGTGCAGCGAGAGCCCGCCGAAGGTCCGCTGGTCCACGAAGCGCAGCTCGGTGCTCTGCACGTCGTCGAAGCGCACCCGGACCCGAAGATGCTTCTCGTCCGGGGCGTCGTGCGGCTGCACCAGGAGCTGGCCGCTCATCCCGAGGTGGGCGAGGACCGCCTGTCCGGAGTCGGCGAGCGGCAGCCAGAGGTACTTGCCGCGCCGCTGGGCGGGCCCGATCCGGTGCCCCTTCAGCCGGGCCCCGAAGTCCTCGCCGCCCGCGAGATGCCGCCGTACGGCACGCGGATGCAGCACCTGCGCATCGGCGACGACCCGCCCGCTGACCCACCGCTCGAGACCGCGCCGGACGACTTCGACTTCGGGCAGCTCGGGCACGGCGCTCCTCGCGTCAGGGGACGGGGTGGGGTCCTTGGAGGTTATCGCGCGGCGCCGGACCGCCCGGCCTCAGGTGGCGGCCTCGGCCGCATACGACGCGACCCCCGCGGGACCGAGGTCCCACGGGGGTCGCAAGGAATGAAACGTCAGGCCGGTGCGGCGTCCGAGGTCGAGGGGGTGTCGGCGATCCCCTCGGCCGTGGCTGCCGCCTCCGCCGCCTTGATCCGCTCGTCCGCGGCCGCGCGGATCGCGCGCCACGCGGACTCAGCGGCCTGCTGCTCCGCTTCCTTCTTGCTGCGGCCGGTGCCGGTGCCGTACGAGACGCCTCCGACGCGGGCGGCAGCAGTAAAGGTCTTCTCGTGGTCGGGGCCGCTCTCCGTGACGAGGTACTCGGGTACGCCGAGGCCCTCGGTCGCGGTCAGCTCCTGGAGACTGGTCTTCCAGTCCAGGCCCGCGCCCAGGTTCGAGGACTTTTCGATCAGCGGGTCGAAGAGCCGGTGCACCAGCTCGCCCGCCGCGTCCAGACCCTGGTCCAGATAGACCGCGCCGATCACCGCTTCCAGGGTGTCGGCGAGGATGGATGCCTTGTCCCGGCCTCCCGTGCCCTCTTCGCCCCGGCCGAGCCGGATGAAGGAGCCGAGTTCGAGGCCGCGGCTGACCTCCGCCAGCGCACGCGAATTGACCACCGCGGCCCGCAACTTGGCCAGCTGGCCTTCGGGCAGGTCGGGGTGGGTGCGGTACAGCGTGTCCGTGACGACGAGGCCGAGCACGGAGTCACCGAGGAACTCCAGACGCTCGTTCGTCGGCAGGCCGCCGTTCTCGTACGCGTACGAACGGTGGGTCAGCGCACGCACCAGAAGGGCGGACTCGAGCTTGTACCCGAGCCGCCCTTCCAGAAGCGTGTGGGACGAGGCCGTTGTCTCCGCCAGTTTCTTGGCGTCTTCCGCCTTCTTGGGGCTAGACACGGTGCCTCTCACCAGCCGCTCAGACCTCGAGGACCTGGCGCTTGTTGTAGGTGCCGCAGCTCGGGCACGCGATGTGCTGCTGCTTGGGCTCCTGGCAACGCTCACACGAAACCAGGGTGGGGACCGCAGCCTTCCACTGCGACCGGCGGTGGCGCGTGTTGCTGCGCGACATCTTCCGCTTCGGAACAGCCACGGCTACTTCTCCTGCTTCTCGTCGACGCCCGCTTCCGCTTCGGCGCCGCTCATCTCGTCCTTCTCGCCGTCCTGGATGGTGCCAGCGAGTCCCTGCAGTGCCGCCCAACGGATGTCGACGGCGTCATGGTGGTGGTCCGGGTCGTCCGCGAGCCGCACTCCGCACTGGGAGCACAGGCCCGGACAGTCGTCCTGGCACACCGGCTGCATCGGCAGTGCGAGCACCACCGCATCACGCAGCACAGGCTCGAGGTCGAACATGCCGTCCTCGAGAAAGAGCCTGTCCTCATCGTCCTCGGCGTCGTCGGCCGGTTCCGCTGCGCGGCCCCGGTCGTCGGCGTCAGGGTACGAGAACATCTCCTGGAAGTCCGCTTCGAGCTCCAGCTCAAGCGGCTCCAGACACCTTACGCACTCCCCCTCGGCCGATGCACGGGCGGTGCCTGTGACAAGCACCCCTTCCATGACCGACTCCAGACGGATCTCCAGCTGGACGGGGGCGCCCTGCGGCACTCCGATGACCCCTTCGATCCCGAGGGCCGGCGAGCCGGGCGCCTCGATCTCGCGGGTCAGCCGCTGCATGGCACCAGGACGCCGACCCAGCTCGTGTGTGTCGAACACGAGGGGGTTTCGGTGATCGAGGCGCGTGCTCAGGGCTGTTCCTGCTTTCGAATCCTGGAAGTCCAAAGGAAGGGCCGCCGCACCGATGCGGCACATGTGCCACGCGGGCGGGCAGCCGAAGTCGCGGACGTATGCGCGACCGAAGAGCCAGGATACTTGACCTTTCGCCCACGGCCCAATCCGGCCCGGCGCCAGGCTGACACCTGCGCTGACGCCGCTACTGACGCCCCTGCTCGTACTGGCGCAGCTGCTCGGCGCTGATCATGGTCGTGTCGAAGAGGCTGGTCTCCTCCAGGGCCGGGGGCGCCTCGTACGGGGGCTGGTGGGGCTGCTGGTCGTAGCCCTGCTGCGCGTATCCGTACTGGTGCTGCTGGTCCTGGTGCCCGCCCTGGTCCTGGTACGCGTAGGGGTCCTGCTGGCCGTACGGCTGCTGGTAGGCGTAGGGGTCCTGCTGCTGGTACCCGTACGGGTCGGGCTGCTGGGGCTCCGGGGCGGTGTACGGCTGCTGGGCCGGGATCGGCGGGGCCTGGGGAGGCTGCTGCCGGGCCGGGGCCGGGGCGGGCGCGGCGAGGTCCGCGAGGTACTCGGCGTCGGTGGTGTGCCCCTGGGTGGTGAGGCCCTCGCCGAGGCTGCCCAGCTCGTCGGCGGGGGCCCGGCCGTGCAGCGTCTGGCGGCCGCGGCCGACCGCCTCCAGGGTCTTGGCGAGGACCGCCTCGAAGGCGGCGAGCTTGGCGTCGACGTACGCGTCGGCGTTGCGGCGCAGGGTCTCGGGGTCGTGGCTGCGCTCGGGGGCGTCCTCGTCGTCGTAGCCGTTCTCGTCGAGGCCCGGGCCGGTGCCGAGGAGCTTCTCGCGGCCGCGGCCGACCGAGCCGAGGGTCTTGGTGAGGACGACCTCGAAGTTGGCGAGCTTGCTGTCCACGTAGTCGTCGGCCTCGGCGCGGACCTCCTCGGCGGCCTGGCGGGCCTCGGCGAGGATGCGGTCGGCCTCGCCCTGCGAGCGGCGGGCGACCTCGGTGTCGGAGATCAGGGAGCCGCGCTCGGCGTGCGCGCTCTCGATGATCCGCTCCGCCTCCTGGCGGGCCTGCTCGACCAGCTGCTCGCGGCCGCCGATCAGCTCCTGGGCCTGGGCGAGAGAGCCGGGCAGGGCTTGGCGCACCTCTTCGAGCATCGAGAGCAGGTCGGCGCGGTTGACCACGCACGAAGCCGACATGGGCATGGACCGGGCGCTGCCGACCGCCTGGACGATCTCGTCGATCTTCTTCTGCACGTCCACCGTGTGCTCGCCACTCTCTACAGCTGGTTGGGAGACGGACGGGACGACTGTAAGGCCGACGGGCACCTGTCCGACACCGGCTGACACAGCGTCACCGGGCCGGGCGAGGGGTCACTTCTTGCCCAGGCGTTCGACCAGGGCGTCGTGGACCACCGGCGGCAGCAGGTGCGCCACGTCGCCGCCCCAGGCGGCGACCTCCTTGACCAGCGAGGAGGAGAGGAAGCTGTAGGTGGGGTTCGTCGGCACGAAGAGGGTCTCGACGCCCGAGAGGCCGTTGTTCATCTGGGCCATCTGGAGTTCGTAGTCGAAGTCGCTGACCGCGCGCAGGCCCTTCACGATGGCCGGGATGTCGCGCTGCTTGCAGAAGTCGACGAGGAGGCCGTGGAAGGACTCGACCTCGACGTTGCCGAACTCGGCGGTGACCTGGCGGATCAGCTCTATCCGCTCGTCGATCTCGAACAGGCCCTTCTTCGACTGGTTGATCATCACCGCGACGTGCACCACGTCGTACAGCTTGGAGGCGCGGGCGATGATGTCGAGGTGTCCATTGGTGATGGGGTCGAAAGACCCCGGACAGACGGCGCGGCGCAACGTGAGTCCCTCGCTCTCCGGTCCGGTCATGGCGCGATCACTGAGTCGTCGCACGTAGAGGCGGCGCGACCGTACCAAAACGTCCCTTCGCCGTAGCGACGGGACCTGAGGGGCTCGAAACCCTCCGGCCAGCCGAATTCTCCGCCTCTTGTACTGCGTTCAACGGTGACGAGCGCTGCCTCCGTGAGCCAGCCCTCCGAGCGGAGTGTGAGCAGTATCTCCCGAAGATCGTCATCGGTGACGGCATAGGGCGGATCGAGGAAGACCAGGTCGTACGGGGTGGCGGGCGCCCCCTGCCGGACGATCTGGGCGGCTTTGCCCGCTCTCACCTCGGCGCCGGGCAGGCCGACCGCCCGCACGTTCTCCCTGATGGTGCGGGCCGCTCGGGCGTCGGCCTCGACGAGCAGGGCGTGCGCCGCGCCACGGGAGAGGGCCTCCAGGCCGACGGCGCCGGAGCCCGCGTACAGGTCGAGCACGTGTGTGCCGTCCAGCGTGCCCTGGAGGGCCTGCCAGGTGGAGAAGAGGCCCTCGCGCGCGCGGTCGGACGTGGGGCGGGTGCCGTTGCCCGGCGGGACGGCCAGGCGGCGTCCGCCGGCCGTGCCTGCGATCACGCGGGTCATCTGAATCCTTCTGGCTGAGAGGTGGGCTGCCTCCACGATATGGCGTGCACGGGCCTCACCCCTTGTCGAGGTACTGCTCGCGCTCGGCGTCGAGCAGGGCGCCCAGGGCGGTGCGCAGCTCCGGCAGACGCTCCAGGCCGGGGTCGGCGGCGACGACCTGGACCGCTTCCTCGCGGGCGGCGGCGATGATCTCCTCGTCGTCGATGACCGTGAGCATGCGCAGGGAGGAGCGGACGCCGGACTGGGCCTGGCCGAGCACGTCGCCCTCGCGGCGCTGCTCCAGGTCGATGCGGGAGAGCTCGAAGCCGTCGAGCGTGGAGGCGACGGCGCCGAGGCGGGCGCGGGCGGGGCTGGCCTCGGGCATGTCGGTGACCAGGAGGCACAGGCCCGGGGCCGAGCCGCGGCCGACGCGGCCGCGGAGCTGGTGCAGCTGGGAGACGCCGAAGCGGTCCGCGTCCATGATCACCATGGCGGTGGCGTTCGGGACGTTGACCCCGACCTCGATGACCGTCGTCGCGACCAGGACCTGCGTCTGGCCGGCGGCGAAGCGGCGCATCACCGCGTCCTTGTCGTCGGGCTGCATCCGGCCGTGCAGCACCTCGACGCTCAGCCCTTGGAGAGGGCCGCGCGCCAGCTGCTCGGCGACCTCGAGCACGGCGAGCGGGGGCCGCTTCTCGGCGGTGGCCGCTTCCTCCGCCTTCTCCTCGGCGGACTTCTTGCCGCCCTTCTTGGGGCCGGCCGGTTCGTCGACGTCGTCACCGATGCGGGGGCAGACCACGTACGCCTGGTGCCCCTTCTCCACCTCTTCGCGCACGCGCTCCCACGCGCGGGCGAGGAAGTGCGGCTTGTCCTGGGCGGGCACGACATGGCTGGCGATCGGCGAGCGGCCGGCCGGGAGCTGGTCCAGGACGGAGGTCTCCAGGTCGCCGAAGACCGTCATCGCGACCGTGCGCGGAATGGGCGTGGCCGTCATGACCAGCAGGTGCGGGGGCTGCTTGCCCTTGCCGCGCAGGGCGTCGCGCTGCTCCACGCCGAAGCGGTGCTGTTCGTCCACCACGACCAGGCCGAGGTCGTGGAACTGCACCTTGTCCTCGATCAGGGCGTGGGTGCCGATGACGATGCCGGCCTCGCCGGTGACGAGGTCGAGCAGGGCCTGGCGGCGGGCCGCGGTGCCCATGGAGCCGGTGAGCAGCGTGACCTTGGTGGCCTGGTCGGCGCCGCCGAGCATGCCGCCCTCGGCCAGCTCGCCCATCATCTCGACGATGGAGCGGTGGTGCTGCTGGGCGAGGACTTCGGTGGGCGCGAGCATGGCGGCCTGTCCGCCCGCGTCCACAACGGCGAGCATGGCGCGCAGGGCGACCATCGTCTTGCCGGAACCGACCTCTCCCTGGAGAAGGCGGTGCATCGGGTGCTCCGTGGCGAGGTCGTCGAAGATCTCCTTGGAGACCTTCTCCTGGCCCTCGGTGAGGGTGAAGGGCAGTTTGGCGTCGAAGGCGTCGAGGAGGCCGCCCGCCTTGGGCCTGCGGGCCACGGCGGGCAGTTGGGCGTCCGCGAAGCGCCGCCTGGCGAGGGCGACTTGGAGGACGAAGGCCTCGTCCCACTTCAGGCGGTCGCGGGCGGCGGCGATGTCCGCCTTGGAGTGCGGGCGGTGGATCTTCAGGAGCGCTTCGGGCAGCGGGATGAGGGCGCGGCCGTCGCGCAGGGCGGGCGGCAGCGGGTCCAGGGCCTCCTGGGCGCTGGGCAGGACCATGTCGACCGACTTGGCGATCTTCCAGGACTCCAGCTTGGCGGTGGCGGGGTAGATCGGCAGGAGGGCACCCGCCCAGTTGCCGACGGCCTCGCCGACGCCCTCGTCGCCGTCGGCCCGCAGCAGTTCGTACGCGGGATGGGCCAGCTGCATCTTGCGGTTGAAGACCGAGACCTTGCCCGCGAACATCGCGCGGGTGCCGGGGAGCAGGTCCTTGTGGGGCTTGTGGATGCCGCGGCCGAAGAAGACGAGCTGGAGCCGGCCGCTGCCGTCGGTGATGGTGACTTCGAGGCGCTGGCCGCGGCCGCCGTTGAACTTCAGGATGCGTGCGCTCTCCACCCGGGCGACCACCGTGGCGTGCTCGTCCAGCGGGAGGTCGGCGAGGCGGGTCAGCTCACCGCGCTCGGCATACCGCCGCGGGTAGTGGTGCAGGAGGTCGCCGACCGTGTGCAGGTCGAGGTGGTCGGCCATCACCTTCGCGGTGGCGGGTCCGACCACTTTCTTCAGGGGTTCATCGAGCGCGGGCACGAGATCCATTGCACACCACGCCACTGACAATCCGTCGCAGGTCCCGCGGAACCGCCGGCCGGCCGGGGCCTACTCGACGCCGATGAGCATCAGCGCGGACTGGCGGCCGCCGCGGTAGACGACCGTGTCGACGGCCAGGTACGTGTCGCGCACGTGCTTCTCCAGCCGCTCGGCGACCGCGTCGGGCACGGATTCGCCGAGCACGAGCGTGACCATCTCGCCGCCCGCCGACAGCATGCGGTCCAGGACCGACGTGGCGGTGGGGGCGACCTCCGCGCCGATCACCGCGACGTCGCCGTCGATCAGGCCGAGGACGTCGCCGGCCTGGCAGATGCCCGCCATGGTCCAGGACTGCCGCTCGGCGACGGCCAGTTCGCCGTAGCGGGTCGCGCCGGCCGCCGAGGTCATGGCGACGACGTCCTCGTCGAAGCGGCGGTCGGGCGCGTGCACGGCGAGGGCCGCGATGCCCTGGACCGCGGAGCGGGTGGGGATCAGGGCGACGCGTACGCCTTCGGTCCTCGCCTGTGCCGCCGCGGCGGCCGCGGTGTGGCGCAGCTCGGCGTCGTTGGGCAGGAGCACCACTTCGCGCGCGTGCGCCCGCCGGATGGCGTCGACCAGCTCGCCGCTCGCGGGCGGCTCCCCCACGCGCGTGGGCACGGTGGTGGCCCCGGCCTCGGCGTAGAGCCCGGCGAGCCCTTCACCGGGCACGACGGCGACGATGGCCCGCTGGGTCCGTTCCTGGGGCGGCCGGGCGGTGGTGTGCGCGTCGCCCGCCCCGAAGTGGGTGATCCGGATGCGGTGCGGGCGCCCCGCCTCCACGCCCGCCTCGACGGCCGCGCCCGCGTCGTCGACGTGGACGTGGACGTTCCACAGGCCGTCGCCGCCGACCACCACGAGCGAGTCGCCTAGCCGGTCGAGCCGGGTGCGCAGCCGTGCGACGGCGCTGTCGTCGGCCTCCAGGAGGTAGATCACCTCGAACGCGGGCCCGCCCGCGTCGGCCGGCGGCTCATCGCACTCGGCGACCTCGTCGCACTCGGCGGCCGCCACGCGCGCGTGGCGACTGTCGGCGCCCTTGCGTGACACCGTCTCGCCGGACAGGGCCCGCACGAGAGCGCCGAGCACCGCGACGAGACCGCGCCCGCCCGCGTCCACGACGCCCGCGCGCCCCAGGACGGCCAGCTGCCCCGGCGTCTTGTCCAGCGCCGCGCAGGCGCCGTCGTAGGCCGCTCTGGCCACTGTCCCGCAGTCGGTGCTCCCGGCCGCGCCCGCCGCCTCGGCCGCCGCGGTCGCCACCGTCAGGACGGTGCCTTCGACCGGGTGTGCGACGGCCTCGTACGCGGACTCGGCGGCCCGGCGCAGGGCCAGCTCCAGGATGTGTCCGTCGGCTCCGTCGGGGTGATCCGCCTCACGCGTCTCCCCCGCTTCGCCGCCGTCGGGGCCGCCGAGGATCTGGGCCATGCCCCTGAGCAGCTGCGACAGGATGGTGCCCGAGTTCCCGCGGGCACCGATGAGGGCGCCGTGGGCCATCGCGCGCACGGTCTCCGCCAGCGAGGGCAGGGCCGGGTCGTGGCCGGTGAAGGCCGCGTCGACCGCCTGGGAGGCCGACTCCACCGTCAGGTAGAGGTTCGTGCCGGTGTCCCCGTCCGCGACCGGATAGACGTTGATGGAGTCGATCTCCTCGCGGGCCCTGCCGAGGGCGTCCAGAGCCAGTCGGCACCAGGCGCGCACCGCGACCGCGTCGAGGTTGTGCGGCACCTGTTTCGCCTCCTTGACCATCCGGAATGGACGCAGCGTAGACCGAGGGTGAACACGGGGCCCGGGGCGGGGGCCGGGCGAGCCGTGGTAGTTTCGTTGTACCGAAGCAGTCGTTGTATGCTGCTCCGGTTGCCCGATACCCATCGGGACATTCCTCCTGGCAACGCCACTTCGATCATTGCACTGATCTCGGCATGCCGGGATTAACCGTAAGTGCATCTGAAGTCTTTGGAGTGACCCGTGGCTGCCAACTGCGACGTCTGCGGCAAGGGG
This sequence comes from Streptomyces huasconensis, assembly GCF_021028635.1. Taxonomy (NCBI): domain Bacteria; kingdom Bacillati; phylum Actinomycetota; class Actinomycetes; order Kitasatosporales; family Streptomycetaceae; genus Streptomyces; species Streptomyces huasconensis. The sequence continues at coordinate 5,826,853 of NZ_CP086119.1, read as the reverse complement.
CCGGGCTTCGGCAACAACATCTCGCACTCGCACCGCCGTACGCCCCGTCGCTGGAACCCGAACATCCAGCGTGTGCGTGCCGTGGTGAGCGGGACGCCGAAGCGCCTCAACGCCTGCACCTCGTGCATCAAGGCCGGCAAGGTCTCGCGCTGACGTCAGCGCGGCACCCTGCTGGTTGCTGAAACTGCCGGCTCCCTTCGGGGGGCCGGCTTTTTCGTATGCCCCGCGCACCGGGCGTGTGAGGGCCACCTGACGCAGCCCTCGTACGCCTACCGCTCCCGGAACCGCCAGCCGTGATCCACCGGCCCGATCCCGCCGCCGAGCGCGAACCCGGCCGCGATCGCCCCGGTCACGTACTCCTTGGCCGCCGCCACGGCCGTCGGGACGTCCTGCCCCTTGGCCAGCTGCGCCGCGATGGCACTGGCGAGGGTGCAGCCGGTGCCGTGCGTGTGGCGGTTGTCGTGGCGCGGGGCGCGCAGCACGTGTTCCTGGGAGCCGTCGGTGAGCAGGTCCACGGCGTCGCCCTGGAGATGGCCGCCCTTGATGAGCACCCACTTCGGGCCATACGCGAGGACGGCGGCGGCCGCGCGCCGCATGTCGTCCTGGGAGGTCACCTCGACGCCGGTGAGCTGGGCGACCTCGTCGAGGTTGGGCGTGGCGACCGTGGCCACCGGCAGCAGTTTGGTGCGGACCGAGTCCAGCGCGGACGCGGCGAGCAGCGAGTCGCCGTGCTTGGAGACGCCGACCGGGTCGACGACGGCGGGCGCGTCCGTGCCCATGATCAACTCCGCGACGGTCTCGACGAGTTCGGCCGAGGCGAGCATGCCGGTCTTCACGGCCTGTACGCCGATGTCGTCGACGACACTGCGGTACTGGGCCCGCACGGCGTCCGCCGGAAGCTCCCAGAAGCCCTGGACGCCCAGGGAGTTCTGCGCGGTGACGGCCGTGACGACGCTCATGCCGTGGGTGCCGAGGGCGAGCATCGTCTTCAGGTCGGCCTGGATGCCCGCGCCGCCCCCGGAGTCGGAGCCGGCGACGGTGAGCACCCGGGGCGGCGCGCTCACTCGGCGTCTCCGTTGTCCCCGAAGTGGTCCCAGCCCTTGCTGGTCCAGGGCGCGCCGTCCACGGTCACCTGGGGCAGTGCCGAGGGGTTGAGGACCTCGCCGATGACCTTCCAGCGGGCGGGCAGCTTCACGTCCTGCGGGAACGTCGCCACGATCGCGTGGTCCTCGCCGCCGTTGAGCACCCACTGGAGCGGGTCGACGCCGACGGCCTGGCCGATGTCGTTCATCTGCGTGGGCACGTCGACGTCCGCGGAGCGGATGTCGATGCGTACCTTGCTCGACTCGGCGATGTGACCGAGGTCCGCGATGAGGCCGTCGCTCACGTCCGTCATGGAGGTCGCGCCGAGCCCGGCGGCCGCGGGGCCCGCGTGGTAGGGCGGCTCGGGCCTGCGGTGGGCCTCCACGAAGGCGCGCGGCGAGCGGAAACCGCGGGAGAGCACCGCGTGCCCGGCGGCGGACCAGCCGAGCCAGCCGGTGACGGCGACGACGTCGCCGGGCTGGGCGCCCGCGCGCGTGACCGGCTCGTGGTTGCGCAGGTCGCCGAGGGCGGTGATGGCGACGGTGATGGTGTCGCCGCGGACGACGTCGCCGCCCACCACGGCGGCGCCGGCCACCTGGCACTCGTCCCTGAGGCCGTCCATCAGCTCGGTGGGCCAGCTGGCGGGCAGTTCGGCGGGGACCACCAGGCCGAGCAGGAGCGCGGTCGGCACGGCGCCCATGGCCGCGATGTCGGCGAGGTTCTGCGCGGCGGCCTTGCGCCCCACGTCGTAGGCGGTGGACCAGTCGCGGCGGAAGTGCCGCCCCTCCAGAAGGATGTCGGTGCTCGCCACGACCCTGCGGTCCGGGGCGGACACGACCGCGGCGTCGTCGCCGGGGCCGAGCCGTACGGCCGGAGTGGAGGTGAGCCGCGAGGTGAGCTCTCTGATGAGCCCGAACTCCCCCAACTCGCCCACGGTTCCCTTCACCGAGTCTCACCATGCCCTTTCACGCTGCTCGGCCTGCGGTCGCGAGCCGTCTTCGTCATCGGTACGGTCGACGGGAGCGTCGACTTCTGCTGTCCGTGCGCCACGATGTGTGCGCCACAGGCTCCGCGGGTCTCCCCTCGGTGCGCGGCGACGCGGTACCGTGGCGTCCCTTCTCCCCACATGATCCTCGTGGCCGCCCTGGAGGTTCCGTGGTACAGGCGTACATCCTGATCCAAACAGAGGTCGGCAAGGCCTCGACCGTCGCCGAGCTGATCGGCAAGATCCCCGGCGTGCTCCAGGCCGAGGACGTGACCGGTCCCTACGACGTCATCGTGCGCGCGCAGGCGGACACGGTGGACGAGCTCGGCCGCATGGTGGTCGCCAGGGTCCAGCAAGTGGACGGCATCACCCGAACCCTGACCTGCCCGGTCGTGCATTTGTAGCCCCCGTCTACCCTGGCCCGGTGAACATCCCTCGTCTCCGGCGCCACTGGCTCGCAGGAACGTCCGCTCTCCTCCTGTCGATCACGACAGCGGCCTGCTCAGCTACGGACGACCGGGCGTCGGTGGTGGTTCCTTCTCCGGAGGCGAAGGCCGCGGCGCTCTGCCGGGACCTGCACGCACAGCTCCCGCGGAAGGTCGACGGGCTGGAGCGCAGCGACCCCGGGCCGAAGTCCGAGTTGACCGCCGGGTGGGGAGACCCGGCGATCATACTGCGCTGCGGGGTGGAGCGGCCCCCCGAGATGATCGATCCCGAGTACGCCGGGAAGAACGGGGTGCGGGTGAACGGCGTCGCCTGGCTGCTCCAGAAGCACGACGACGGGTCGTACACCTTCACCACGGGGGCGCGCCTGGCCTACGTCGAGGTGACGCTGCCCGAGGAGCGGGCGGGGGACGGTCTTAGCCCGCTCACGGACGTCGCCGCCCCCATCAAGAAGGCGATCCCCGAGGGCATCGCCTGACGCCCTCGGTGCCCGGCCGCTAGCGCAGGTCGGTGGAACGGTTCAGCGCCGCCTGGATGAGGCGGTCCACCAGCTCCGCGTAGCCGACGCCGCTCTTCTCCCACATCTGCGGGTACATCGAGATGGGCGTGAAGCCGGGCATCGTGTTGATCTCGTTGATCACGAACTGTCCGTCCTCGGTGAGGAAGAAGTCCGCGCGCACCAGGCCCTCGCAGGACGCCGCCTCGAACGCCTCGACCGCGAGCCGCTGGATCTCCGCGGTCTGCTCGGGCGTCAGCGGCGCGGGCACGATGCCGGGCGTCGAGTCGATGTACTTCGCCTCGAAGTCGTAGTAGTCGTGCGTCTGCACCGGCGGGATCTCGGCGGGGACGCTGGCCCGCGGGCCGTCCTCGAACTCCAGGACGCCGCACTCGATCTCACGGCCGCGCAGCAGCGCTTCGACGAGGATCTTGGGGTCGTGGCGCTGCGCCTCGGCGATCGCCTCGTCGAGGCCCTCGAAGGAGTCGACCTTCGTGATGCCGATCGAGGAGCCGGCGCGCGCGGGCTTGATGAACAGCGGCCAGCCGTGCTCCCCCGCGAACTCCGCGATGCGCTGCCGGGCGCCCGCCTCGTCCTGGCGCCACTCGCGCGGGCGGATCACCAGGTAGGGGCCGACGTTCAGCCCGAAGGAGGCGAACACCCGCTTCATGTAGTCCTTGTCCTGGCCGACGGCCGAGGAGAGGACTCCGGAGCCGACGTAGGGCACTCCGGAGAGTTCGAGCAGCCCCTGGATGGTGCCGTCCTCTCCGTAGGGGCCGTGCAGCATCGGGAAGACGACGTCGACGTCACCGAGCACCTTCGGCACGGAGCCGGGCTCGCTGTAGACGACCTCGCGGTTCCCCGGGTCGAGCGGCAGGAGCACGCCACCGTCCACGGACTCCGCGATGTCGGCGACGCTCGGCATCCTGCGGTCGGAGATGGCCATCCGCTCCGGCTCGTCCGCCGTCAGCGCCCAACGGCCGTCGGTGGTGATGCCGATGGGCAGGACGTCGTACTTGGTGCGGTCGATGGCGCTCAGGATGGCGCCGGCCGTCACGACGGAGATGCCGTGCTCGGAGCTGCGGCCGCCGAACACGACGGCGACACGCGGCTTGCGGAGCTGCTGCCCGGAGCTCGACTCGGGGCTCGCTTCAGGGCTCAGGGGGAGGTTCTCGCTGCTCATATCGCGTTGAGCGTACCTGCTGACCGAAAAACAGTCAGCGACGCTCGGGCTTGGCGCTGCGCGACATGAGTTCCTTCAGGGCCACCACGGGGGGCGTGCCGTCGTGGACGATGCCGACGACGGTCTCCGTGATGGGCATGTCGACGCCGTGCCTGCGGGCCAGATCGAGCACGGACTCACAGGACTTGACGCCCTCGGCGGTCTGCTTGGTGACCGCGATGGTCTCCTGAAGCGTCATGCCCTTGCCGAGGTTGGTGCCGAAGGTGTGGTTGCGCGAGAGCGGCGAGGAGCAGGTCGCCACCAGGTCGCCGAGGCCCGCGAGCCCGGAGAACGTCAGCGGGTCGGCGCCCATGGCGAGCCCGAGGCGGGTGGTCTCCGCGAGGCCGCGCGTGATCAGCGAGCCCTTGGCGTTGTCGCCGAGGCCCATGCCGTCCGCGATGCCGACGGCGAGACCGATGACGTTCTTGACGGCGCCGCCCAGTTCGCAGCCGACGACGTCGGTGTTGGTGTACGGGCGGAAGTACGGCGTGTGGCAGGCCTTCTGGAGGCGCTGGGCGACCGCTTCGTCCTCGCAGGCGACCACGGCGGCGGCGGGCTGCCGGGCGGCGATCTCCCGGGCGAGGTTGGGCCCGGTGACGACGGCGATGCGGTCGGAGGGGACCTTCGTGACGTCCTCGATGACCTCGCTCATGCGCATGGCGGAGCCCAGCTCGACGCCCTTCATCAGGGAGACGAGGACGGTGCCGGGGGCCAGCAGCGGCGCCCACGCGGCGAGGTTGCCGCGCAGCGTCTGGGAGGGCACGGCGAGGACGGTGAAGTCGGCGTCCGCGGCGGCCTCGGCCGGGTCGGTGGTCGCCCGGAGGTTCTCGGGGAGTTCGACGCCGGGGAGGTAGTCCGGGTTGGTCCGCGTGGAGTTGACCGCGTCGGCGAGTTCGGCGCGCCGGCCCCACAGGGTGACGTCGCACCCGGCGTCGGCGAGCACCATGCCGAAGGCCGTACCCCAGGAGCCCGTTCCGAAGACGGCGGCCTTCACAGGCCGTGCCGGGTCCACGGGGTTCACGGGGTTCGTCACTTGCTGTCCTCCGGGGTGCTGTGGGTGGTGCCGCGCCGCGTCTGGCGGCCCGCTGCCTTGCGTCGTTGCTCCAGCCGCGCCCTGCGCGGGTCGTACGGCCGGTCGGGGGCCTTCTCGCCCCGGATCTCCTCCAGCAGTTCGGTGATCGCGGCCATGATGGCCTCGGTCGCCTCGCGGAGCACCTCGGGCGTCGGCTCCTTGTCGTAGAAGCGCGACAGGTCGACGGGGGCCCCGGCCTTCACCTGAAGGGTCTTGCGCGGGAAGAGGCGGGGCTTCTTGCTGTACGGCGGCAGGGCGAGGTTGGCACCCCACTGGGCGACGGGGATGACCGGGCACTTGGTCTCCAGGGCGACCCGTGCGGCGCCGGACTTGGCGATCATCGGCCACATGTCGGGGTCCCGGGTGAGGGTGCCCTCGGGGTAGAACGCGACGCACTCGCCGCGCTCGATGGCGGCGACCGCGGCCCGGAAGGCGTCGAGCGCGTTGGTGGTCTCGCGGTAGACCGGGATCTGGCCCGTGCCCTTCATGACCCTGCCGACGAAGCCGTCCTTGAAAAGGCCGTCCTTTGCCAGGAATCGCGGCAGCCGACCGGTGTTGTACTGGAAGTGTGCGTACGACAACGGGTCGATATGCGAGTTGTGATTCACCGCCGTGATGAATCCGCCGTCGGCCGGAATGTGTTCCATTCCACGCCAGTCCCGCTTGAACAGAACCACCAGCGGCGGTTTTGCGATGACCGCCGCCAGGCGGTACCAGAAGCCGATTCTGCGGCGGGACACGCGGACACCTTCCTCCATGAGCCTGGTCGGCCGCACAAGTGTCGCCCCAGGCTGCCGGTCTGTCGAGAACACCGTACGCCCGCCCGGGTATCAAGGCCCCCCAGCAGGTCACAATGGGCGCGACGAAAAGGACGGAGCGCCCGTGCAGTGGACCCTGGTCATACCGCTGAAGCCGCTGGAGCGTGCCAAGAGCAGGCTCGCCCCGACCGCCGGTGACGGCCTGCGCCCGGGCCTCGCCCTGGCGTTCGCGCAGGACACCGTGGCCGCCGCGATCGCGTGCCCCGCGGTGCGGGATGTGGCAGTTGTCACGGACGACGCCCTGGCGCGTCGCGAGCTGGCGGCGCTGGGCGCGCGCATCGTGCCGGACGAACCGGGGGCCGGCCTGAACGCCGCACTGCGCCACGGCACGGCGACCGTCCGCGCGAAGCGGCCCGGAGCGTGCGTCGCCGCCCTGAACGCGGATCTGCCGGCGCTGCGCCCGCTGGAATTGGCCCGGGTTCTCGATGGCGCCGCCGCATTTCCCCGGGCTTTTCTGGCGGACGCCGCCGGAATGGGGACGACATTGCTCGCCGCGGCGGGCGGCTCGGAATTGAGCCCCGCGTTCGGCACGGATTCCCGCGCCCGGCACACGGCGTCCGGCGCGGTGGAACTCGCAATCGACGGCGTCGATTCCGTACGCCAGGACGTGGACACGGGAGAGGATCTGCGGGCCGCCCTCGCGCTGGGCGTCGGCGCGTACACCGCGAAGGCCGCCGCCCGGCTGCTCATAACCGACTGAACCAACGCCTGAACCAACCACTGAACCATCGGCTGAACCGACTGAACCGATTGCGCCGACTGCGCCGACCGAGTGCGCGGCCGCCATTCAGTACGCTGCTCCCATGCAGGCGACCGCGTACACGTACGACCCCGAGACCCGCAGCGGCAGTGTGCTGCTCGACGACGGCACTCCGGTGCCCTTCGAGGGCCCCGCGTTCGACGCGGGCGGGCTGCGGCTGCTGCGGCCGGGGCAGCGGGTACGGATCGAGGTGGACGGCGAGGGCGAGGCGCGCCGCATCACCTTGGTGACGCTCCAGACGTTCTGAGGCACCGGGGCCCGGGGGCGGCTGCGCCACGGTTGCGGGCACACGACGCGGGCCGGGCTCCCTGGGGAGCCCGGCCCGGCGCGTGAGTGCCTTGTGCCCTTACTTCTTGCGGGCGGTGGCCTTCTTGGCGGTCGTCTTGCGCGTCGTGGCCTTCTTGGCGGGCGCGGTCTTCTTCGCGGTGGCCTTCTTGGCGGCGGGCGCGGTCTTCTTCGCCGTGGTCTTCTTCGCGGCGGCGGGAGTGGCCTTCTTGGCGGTGGTGGCCTTCTTGGCGGCCGCCTTCTTGGTCGTCGGCGTCGCCGTCGCCTTCTTGGCGGTGGTCTTCTTCGCCGTCGTCTTCTTCGCCGTCGCCGTGGTGGCCTTCTTCGCCGGCGTGGCCTTCTTGGCGGGGGTGGCCTTCTTGGCCGTGGCCTTCTTGGCGGTGGTGGCCTTCTTGGCCGCCGCCTTCTTGACCGTCGCGGAAGCGCCGCCGGTCAGGCTGCCCTTGGGCGCCTTCTTGACCGCCACGTCGTTCTTCGGGAGCTTCTTCGAGCCGCTGACCAGGTCCTTGAAGCCCTGTCCCGCACGGAAGCGCGGAACCGAGGTCTTCTTGACGCGCACGCGCTCCCCGGTCTGCGGGTTGCGGGCGTAACGGGCCGGGCGGTCGACCTTCTCGAACGAGCCGAAGCCGGTGACCGAAACGCGGTCCCCGCCGACCACGGCACGGACGATGGCGTCCAGGACCGCGTCGACGGCGTCGGCGGCCTGCTGGCGGCCCCCCACCTTGTCGGCAATCGCTTCTACGAGCTGCGCCTTGTTCACGTCTTCCCCTTCGGAGACATTGCCGGGAGCGATATACTCCGGCTTTTTCGCACGTTAGGCAGATATATACCGCAAATCAAACACGAAACGGGCTAATCACCCTTGTGCCGCAACGGACTGGCCCATCTCGGAGTTCCTCGAAGGCCCGTTGAGGCTTGCGACTCAGGTGTCTTCGGGGAATCGGCCCTCGTCAGCTTCGTCGAGGGAGGCCATCAAACGCTCCAGACGCCTTGCCGCATCGGCGAGATCGTGTTTGGCCGCGGCCGTAATGACCAGCAGCTTCCGGGTCAGCGCCATCCGTACGCCCTCCGGGACTTGCAGTGCGCGCACTCTGGAGTGCGCTTCCTTCAGTTGGTCCGCGACGAGCCGGTAGAGCTCGAGTTGGCTGTCGCGTCCCATGCACCGATTGTGCCATCTGGGGCGAGTTGTCGCCTCCGCAGGGGGTAACTACCGCCGTTCGCCGCCCTCATGAGGGTACCCGGTCCAGTCGAGTACAAGGGTATTTCCGGCCTCTTCTTCCGGCGAAATCAAGGGAGTTGAGTCCACCCGTTCAGGCCATCGGGCACCTTCCGGGAGCCACACACAGATGTACCCCCAACCGTCCACGATTGGGGGTACATCAGGCATTGCGGGGTGTTGCGCGACGTCAGACCTGCACGGTCCGCGGCTTGTACGAGGGGCGCTTGGACTCGTACGCGGCGATGTCCGGCTCGTTCTGGAGCGTGATGCTGATGTCGTCCAGGCCGTTCAGGAGCCGCCAGCGGGCGTTCTCGTCGAGTTCGAAGTCGGCGGTGATGCCCTCCGCGCGGACCTGGCGGTCCTGGAGGTCGACGGTGACCTCGGCCTGCGGGTCTTTCTCCGTCAGCTCCCACAGCGCGTCCACGACCTTCTGGTCGAGCACGACGGTGAGCAGGCCGTTCTTCAGCGAGTTGCCGCGGAAGATGTCGGCGAAGCGCGAGGAGACGACGGCCTTGAAGCCGTAGTTCTGCAGGGCCCACACGGCGTGCTCGCGGGAGGAACCGGTGCCGAAGTCGGGTCCGGCGACCAGGACGGTGGCGCCGCGCCGCTCGGGCCTGTTGAGGACGAAGTCCTCGTCCTTGCGCCAGGCCTCGAAGAGGCCGTCCTCGAAGCCGTCCCTGGTGACCTTCTTCAGCCAGTGGGCGGGGATGATCTGGTCGGTGTCGACGTTGCTGCGGCGCAGCGGGACGGCCCGGCCGGTGTGCGTGGTGAATGCTTCCATGGTTCTCAGACTCCGGCGGTCACGGGGGCGTCGGACAGGTCGGCGGGCGAGGCCAGGTGGCCGGTGACCGCGGTCGCGGCGGCCACCTGCGGGGAGACCAGGTGGGTGCGGCCGCCCTTGCCCTGCCTGCCCTCGAAGTTGCGGTTGGACGTGGACGCCGAGCGCTCGCCGGGGGCCAGTTGGTCGGGGTTCATGCCCAGGCACATCGAGCAGCCCGCGTGCCGCCATTCGGCGCCGGCGGCGACGAAGACCTTGTCCAGCCCCTCCTCGACGGCCTGGAGGGCGACCCGGACCGAGCCGGGGACGACCAGCATCCGTACGCCGTCGGCGACTTTGCGCCCCTCGACGATGGAGGCGGCCGCGCGCAGGTCCTCGATACGGCCGTTGGTGCAGGAACCTACGAAGACGGTGTCGACCTTGATGTCGCGCAGCGGCTGCCCGGCGGTCAACCCCATGTACTCCAGGGCCTTTTCGGCGGCGTGGCGCTCCGAGGCGTCTTCGTACGAAGCGGGATCGGGGACGGCGGCCGACAGCGGGGCGCCCTGGCCGGGGTTGGTGCCCCAGGTGACGAACGGCGCGAGCGAGGCGGCGTCGATGCGGACCTCGGCGTCGAAGACTGCGTCCTCGTCCGTCTTCAGGGTCTTCCAGTACGCCACCGCGGCGTCCCAGTCCTCGCCCTGCGGGGCGTGGACGCGGTCCTGGAGGTAGTCGAAGGTGGTCTGGTCCGGGGCGATCATGCCGGCGCGGGCGCCCGCCTCGATGGACATGTTGCAGATGGTCATGCGGGCCTCCATCGAGAGCTTCTCGATGGCCGGACCGCGGTACTCCAGGACGTAGCCCTGGCCGCCGCCGGTGCCGATCTTCGCGATGATGGCGAGGATCAGGTCCTTGGCCGTGACGTCCTCGGGCAGTTCGCCGTCGACGGTGATGGCCATGGTCTTGGGGCGGGCCATCGGCAGCGTCTGGGTGGCCAGCACGTGCTCGACCTGAGAGGTACCGATTCCGAAGGCGAGCGCGCCGAAGGCGCCGTGCGTCGAGGTGTGGGAGTCGCCGCAGACCACGGTGGCGCCCGGCTGCGTCAGGCCCAGCTGCGGTCCCACCACGTGGACGACGCCCTGCTCGACGTCGCCCAGCGGGTGCAGACGCACGCCGAAGTCGGCGCAGTTCTTGCGCAGCGTCTCCAGCTGGGCGCGCGAGACCGGGTCGGCGATGGGCTTGTCGATGTCGAGGGTCGGGGTGTTGTGATCCTCGGTCGCGATGGTGAGGTCGAGCCGCCGCACCTGGCGGCCGGCCTGCCGGAGGCCGTCGAAGGCCTGCGGGCTGGTCACCTCGTGCAGCAGGTGCAGATCGATGTAGAGGAGGTCGGGCTCGCCCTCGGCGCGCCGGACGACGTGGTCGTCCCAGACCTTCTCCGCGAGTGTCCTACCCATCGCTTTCCCTCCGACCGGCCGCTCGTGCCGGCCTCACTAGAGAATCTGTTCGCCGACGCGCGTACCCCTCGTGCCGCGCGTCGGCCGCGAAATCCGTTGGTCCGCGGATCGCTCCTACAGAGTGGCGGGTTCCACGGAAAATTGAACTTGCGTTTCACAGAGTGAGACGTGAGTATCGACGCATGGACAACTCTAGCGGCGTCGGCGTTCTCGACAAGGCGGCTCTCGTCCTGAGCGCCCTGGAGTCCGGTCCGGCCACCCTCGCGGGGTTGGTCGCGGCCACCGGGCTCGCACGACCCACGGCCCACCGACTGGCCGTGGCACTGGAACACCACCGGATGGTGGCGCGGGACATGCAGGGCCGTTTCATTCTCGGCCCGCGCCTCGCGGAACTCGCGGCGGCGGCCGGCGAGGACCGCCTGCTCGCCACGGCGGGCCCGGTCCTCACACATCTGCGTGACGTCACGGGCGAGAGCGCGCAGCTCTACCGCCGCCAGGGCGACATGCGCATCTGCGTGGCCGCGGCGGAGCGCCTCTCTGGCCTGCGGGACACCGTCCCGGTCGGCTCGACGCTCACCATGAAGGCGGGCTCCTCGGCCCAGATCCTGATGGCCTGGGAGGAGCCGGAGCGCCTGCACCGCGGCCTCCAGGGCGCCCGCTTCACGGCGACGGCCCTTTCGGGTGTACGGCGCCGGGGCTGGGCCCAGTCGATCGGCGAGCGGGAGCCGGGCGTCGCGTCCGTCTCCGCGCCGGTGCGCGGCCCCTCCAACCGCGTGGTCGCCGCCGTCTCGGTCTCCGGACCCATCGAGCGGCTGACCCGCCACCCGGGCCGCATGCACGCGCAGGCGGTCATCGACGCCGCCGGGCGCCTCTCCGAGGCCCTGCGCCGCTCCGGCTGACGTACGCGAACGCCAGGAGGGGGCCGCCTCGACGCCGCGGCGGCCCCCTCCTGGGCGCTGGCGGGGCGCCCCTCAGGCCGCCGTGAGGCGATCGGCCGCCCGGTCCCCGCGACGGCCCACGGGCACCACGCCGGTGGCCTTGCCCAGGCCGAACGCCGGCATGTTGACGTACACCGCCTCATGGGCGCCGGCCGGCACGAGATACGTCTCGTGCCAGAAGCCGACCTTCCCCCTGCCTTCCCGCAGCCGCTGGTTGAAGGCCGTCCAGGCGGGGCGGTGCGCCTTGTCCCGCGCCACCGAGTAGGCCAGCAGCTTCTCCCGCGACTCCCAGTACTGGACGACATAGACCAGGCGCGGTCCGCCGAACAACAGCCGGTACCCCAGCATCCCGCTCGCCGGGTCCTTCGACAGCTCCTTGAGCATGCGCGGCATCGCCTGGAAGACGGGCCACCAGCTGCGTACGGCAAGGAAGTTGTTGATGCGCATCCCGATGTGGAAGACGACGACGTCGCCCGTCGCCTCGGCGGTCATGCGCCCTTCGATCGGCTTGTCGCTCATGACGGTTCCCCCTTCGTGGAGCCCGGCCGAACATTGGATAGTGCCGCTATCCATGTTTGGATAGTGCCACTCTCCAATAGGAGCCGCAAGAGGAACGCGACAGGAGACGCGAGCGATGAGACTGGCGGAGCTGAGCCGGCGCAGCGGAATCCCCACGGCCACGATCAAGTACTACCTGCGCGAGGGTCTGCTGCCGCCTGGCCGGCGCGTGACGGCGACCCAGGCCGAGTACGACGACGCCCACCTCCAGCGGCTGCGGCTCGTCCGGGCGCTGATCCAGGTGGGCGGGGTGCCGGTCGCCTCGGCGCGTGAGGTCCTGACCGCCCTGGAGGACGACTCCCTGGACCACAACTCCCGTCTGGGCACGGCGGTATGGGCTTTGCCGCACGGTCCGGAGCCGTCCGGGGACGAGGTCTTCCAGGAGCGGGCGGGCCACACGGTGGACGCGCTGCTCGCGCGGCTCGGATGGGACTCCGCCCAGGAGTACGCGACCGAGTCACCGGCCCACCGGATGCTGGTGACCGCCGTCGCCGCCCTGGCCCGGCTCGGATATCCGTGCACCGTCGAGGACTTGACGCCCTATGCCCGCGCCGGGCACCAACTGGCCGTCACCGACCTGGACTTGATCGAGCGGTACGACTCCGCCGACGAGCAGCTGGAGGCGGCCGTCGCGCTCACGGTGCTGTACGAACCGGTGCTGCTCGCGCTGCGCCGCATCGCACAGGCCCAGGAGTCCCACCGCCGCTACGGGCAGCGGAGTACGGAGGAATGACGAAGGGGCCCTCCCACTGGGAAGGCCCCTTGCCGTTTCTGTACCCCCGACCGGATTCGAACCGGCGCTACCGCCTTGAGAGGGCGGCGTGCTAGGCCGCTACACAACGGGGGCTAGCTGGTGCTGCTGTACTGCGCTGGGCTACCAGGACTCGAACCTAGAACAAAGGAACCAGAAACCTTCGTGTTGCCAATTACACCATAGCCCACTGGTGGTCTAGACCAGACCACAGTACCCCCGACCGGATTCGAACCGGCGCTACCGCCTTGAGAGGGCGGCGTGCTAGGCCGCTACACAACGGGGGCCCTAGCGATCCTGCATCAGGGACAGTGGGTGCGACCCGATCTGTCCCCGTGGGAAGGATCTGTACCCCCGACCGGATTCGAACCGGCGCTACTGCCTTGAGAGGGCAGCGTGCTAGGCCGCTACACAACGGGGGCTTTGCGGATGAGATCCGCGGTTGCAGATGAGCTCTGCGAGCTGGCCTACCAGGACTCGAACCTAGACTAACGGAACCAGAAACCGTCGTGCTGCCAATTACACCATAGGCCATCAAACCGCAACCCCGAGTGGGGGTTTTGTTTGATTTGCGCTTCCCGGCCGGACCTTTCGGCCCTCTCGGGCGGCGCAGAAAGAACATTACCCGAAGGTGGACTGCGCTCCAAAACGGGTATCGGAGCGCAGCAGCGCGGGCAGCTCACGGAGGCGCCTGATGCGGTGTACGCCCTCGGGGGCCTCGCCCACCGAGCCGTTGCGGTCGAGCCAGATCCCGACGAGGCCCGCGTCCCGGGCGCCGCGGGCGTCGATCTCCGGCTGGTCCCCCACGTAGGCGACCTCGGCGGGGGCCAGCCCCAGCGTCGCACAGACCGCGTGGAAGGCCTCGGCGGCGGGTTTGGAGACGCCGAGGTCGGCGGCGCACAGGACGGCCTCGAAGCGGTCGCGCACGCCGAGGACGCGCAGCTTGCGGTCCTGGACGAGCAGGGCGGAGTTGGAGAGGACGGCGTGGCGGTAGCCGTCGGCGAGGGCGTCCAGGGTGGGCAGGGTGTCGGGGAAGAGGGACCAGGCCGATTCGTAGTGAGCGACGTAACGGCTGAACCAGGCGTCCGCGTCGGCGTCGGTCAGCTCCGGGGCGTCCAGGAAGTCGCGCACGCGGTCGCGGCGCTGCGCCTCGAAGGTGACCCCGCCCGCGCCGAAGCGGGCCCAGTGGTGCTCGGTGAGCGTCCGCCAGCGCTCCAGGGCCCGCTCGGCGGACTCGTACCGCTCCAGGAGGCCCTCGGCGGTCAGGTGCGCGTGCATGCCGGTGGTGTCGGCGCGCGCGTAGTCGAAGATCGTGTCGTCGATGTCCCAGACCACGGCTTTGATGGGCATGGCGTCGGCGGGCATGGCTCGACCGTATGCGAAGGGCCCGGGAGCCGTCTCGGCTTCCGGGCCCTTCGTCGGCGTACCGCGGGGATCAGGCGGTGAGCTTCGCCAGGGCCGCGTCGATGCGGGTCAGGGCCTTCTCCTTGCCCAGGATCTCCAGGGACTCGAAGAGGGGCAGGCCGATCGTGCGGCCGGTGACGGCGACGCGGACCGGGGCCTGGGCCTTGCCGAGCTTGAGGCCGTGCTCCTCGCCGGCGGCCAGGACGGCCTCCTTGAGGGACTCCGGAGAGGTCCAGTCGGCCGCCTCCAGCTTGGCGCGGGCCGTGCGCAGGAGGGCGTCGGAGCCCTCCTTCATGGCCTTGGTCCAGGAGGGCTCGTCGAAGACCGGCTCCGGGAGGAACAGGAAGTCGACGTTGTCGGTGATCTCGGAGAGGACCTTCACGCGGGTCTGCGCGTGCGGCGCGATGGCCTGCCAGGCGGCCTCGTCGAAGTCCTCGGGCGCCCAGTTGGCGTGCGGGGCCCTCAGCCACGGCTCGCAGGCCTCGGCGAAGGCCTTCACGTCCAGCATGCGGATGTGGTCGGCGTTGATCGCCTCGGCCTTCTTCAGGTCGAAGCGGGCGGGGTTCGGGTTGACGTCCGCCACGTCGAACTTCGCGACCATGTCCGACATCGAGAAGACGTCCTGATCCGCGGAGAACGACCAGCCCAGGAGGGAGAGGTAGTTCAGCAGGCCCTCGGGGAGGAAGCCGCGCTCGCGGTAGATGTTCAGGGACGCCTGCGGGTCGCGCTTGGAGAGCTTCTTGTTGCCCTCGCCCATGACGTACGGCAGGTGGCCGAACTCGGGGATCGTCTTCGCGATGCCCAGCTCGATGAGCGCCTTGTAGAGGGCGATCTGGCGGGGCGTGGAGGAGAGCAGGTCCTCGCCGCGCAGGACGTGGGTGATCTCCATCAGGGCGTCGTCGACCGGGTTGACCAGCGTGTACAGCGGGGCGCCGTTGGCACGCACGATGCCGTAGTCGGTGACGTTCTCCGGCTGGACGGTGATCTCGCCGCGGACCAGGTCGGTGAAGGTGGTCGCCTCGTCGGGCATCCGGAAGCGCACGATGTGCTTGCGGCCCTCGGCCTCGTACGCCTGGATCTGCTCGGCGGTCAGCGCGCGGCACAGGCCGTCGTAGCCGGACGGCTTGCCGGCGGCGCGGGCGGCCTCGCGGCGGGCGTCCAGCTCCTCGGTGGTGCAGTAGCAGGGGTAGGCGTAGCCCGCGTCGAGCAGCTTCTGGGCGACGTCCTTGTAGACGTCCATGCGCTGCGACTGGCGGTACGGCGCGTGGGGGCCGCCGATCTCGGGGCCCTCGTCCCAGTCGAAGCCCAGCCAGCGCATCGAGTCGAGCAGCTGCTGGTACGACTCCTCGGAGTCGCGCGCCGCGTCGGTGTCCTCGATGCGGAAGACCAGGGTGCCGCCGTTGTGCCGGGCGTAGGCCCAGTTGAACAGGGCGGTGCGGACCAGGCCCACGTGGGGGTTGCCGGTCGGGGAGGGACAGAAACGTACGCGGACGTTGGTCGCGTTAGCCACGCTTGATCACCTTGTTGGTGAGAGTGCCGATGCCTTCGATGGTGACGGCGACCTCGTCGCCGACGTTGAGGGGCCCGACGCCTGCCGGGGTGCCCGTGAGGATGACGTCGCCGGGGAGCAGCGTCATGGCCTCGGAGATGTTGACGATCAGGTCCTCGATGGAGTGGACCATCTCGCTGGTGCGCCCGAGCTGGCGCTGCCGGCCGTTGACCGTGCACTGGATGGTGAGGTCGTTCGCGGCCGCCAGGTCGAGTCCCGTCTCGACCCAGGGGCCGAGCGGGCAGGCGCTGTCGAAGCCCTTGGCGCGGGCCCACTGCTTCTCGCGGCGCTGCACGTCGCGGGCGGTGACGTCGTTCGCGCAGGTGTAGCCGAAGATCACGTCCTTGACGCGCTCGCGCGGGACCTCGCGGCACATGCGGCCGATGACCACGGCCAGCTCGGCCTCGTGGTGCAGCTCCTCGGAGAACGAGGGGTACGTGATGGCGTCCCCGGAGCCGACCAGCGAGGTGGAGGGCTTGAGGAAGGCGAACGGGACGTCCGGCGTTTCGTTGCCCAGCTCCGCCGCGTGCTCCGCGTAGTTGCGGCCGAAGGCCACGATCTTGTTGGGGAGCACCGGCGGCAGCAGGCGGACCTTGCTCAGCGGCACCTTGGTGCCGGACAGCTCGAAGTCGGCGTACGGGATGCCCTTGATGATGTCGAGGACGAGTTCGCCCTCGGTGCCGGGGGCGCCCTCGCCCTCGACCGCGCCGTAACCGACATTGCCGTCGATGGAGAACCTGGCGATGCGCACGTGAGCCTTAGCCTCTTGAGGTGGGTGGGGTCTGACACTCCAGGCTAACGTCGATCGCCGCCGGGCGGTTCGACCTCAGACGCCGGACGGGCTGAACGCCTCGGGGGCCTCCATGAGGACCGTGCGCCGGGGGTTGGCGGTCTGCGTCGGCAGGGTGACGGCGTGCTCCGGCTGTTCGGCCGCGCGCTGGACGTCGTCGGCGTCCTTCAGATGCGCGAGGGTGGTGCGGCGCGGGTTGGCTATGTTGCGGAACATCGTCGACTGGACAGTCTTCATCTGCTGTTCGGACCTCGTGGGTTGGGGCGCCATCTGAGGGATATCTGATGGACGCGGCTTGGTCGGATTCGCCATCCCTGTAAAGCGTCAGGCTAAACATCCAATTCCCGGCCAAAGTCAGGAAGAGGCCATGATCTTCGTGTGAGTTTGCTCACGAGTGGCCGGGCAAAAAGGTCAAAACAGGCCCTCGGCCCACCACTTGGAAACGGACATTGCACCACTGAAGGCACCATTCCGCTCCTGATCATGAAGACTGGGACACCCACCCCACGTAGAGACTTCGCGGCTTTTCGTCCGTTTTCCCCTGGATCACTTTCTACATCTCGTGACCCCGCACTCACGCCGTGTCACCTGGCTCGCGGTGCGACACACGGGCCTTGTTGGAGATCCTGCACTGTGCTGGAATTCCCGGGACCGCCGCGGGATCGAACCGGCGCGCAGAGGCGCAACGCAGCGCCGAGCCGCGGCGGGAAGGGGGAGCAGCGCCGGTCACTCAACGACCACCCATGGGGCGCCTGACGCCCCACGACGCCGACACCGTCCCGCCGTCATGCGGCAGGACGCCTGGTCCAGAGGTTGCGACGCTAGTGCAGGGACGTTTCAAGAGGGATGGCAAGGGGTCTCCCCAGGCCGGTCGCGGCCGAGGGGATGCTGCCGCGGCGGAACCGGAGCGCGGCGGCGACCGCGGCTCCTCGCCCCAGCACGCCCAGAACCCCGGCCCGGGCAAGCCCGGTGACGGTCCCGGCGCCGCGCGCCAGGGCATGCCGGGCGGCGGCCCGACGACCGCCCCGGCCAAGGGCAAGAACAAGGGCAAGGGTGCGTCCGAGTCCAAGGCGCCCACCGGCACCGGCTCGCGAATAGCTCTGCGCAACTGGCGCATCTCCACCCGCCTGGTCTCGCTGCTCGCGCTCCCCGTGATCACCGCGACCTCGCTCGGCGCGCTCCGCATCAACTCGTCCATGGACGAGATCCAGCAGCTCGACAACATGAAGCTGCTCACCGACATGACCAAGCGGGCCACCGCGCTGGCCGCGGCGCTCCAGGAGGAGCGCGACAAGTCGGCCGGCCCCCTCGCGCACGGCGCGAAGGCCACGGACTACACGGTCAAGGGCGCCCGCGAGAAGACCGACCGGGTCTACCGCAACTTCCTCCAGGGCACCCAGGAGCTGAACGACACCGACGGCGAGAAGGGTCTTCTCGGTGTCCGGCACAGCGCGGTCCAGATCACCCAGCAGCTCCAGGGCATCAACAAGGTCCGCAAGGATGCCTACAGCGACGATGCCTCCACCTCGCAGACCGTCGAGGCCTACAGCCAGCTCGTCGAGCAGCTGCTCGCCCTGTCCCAGGACATGGCGCAGGCGACCAGCAACCCGGACATGATCCAGCGCACGCGCGCCCTGGCCGCCTTCTCCTCGGCCAAGGAGTACGCGTCCGTGCAGCGGGCGATCATCG
Organism: Streptomyces huasconensis; assembly: GCF_021028635.1. NCBI lineage: Bacteria > Bacillati > Actinomycetota > Actinomycetes > Kitasatosporales > Streptomycetaceae > Streptomyces > Streptomyces huasconensis. The sequence goes on along the minus strand of NZ_CP086119.1, from coordinate 5,808,579 downwards.
CCGCCGCCCTGCCCGCCAACGACAGCGAGTACGGCAAGATCACCGAGACCGACCGCACCTTCGGTCTCAGCGCCAACGAGAAGGAGCGCTCGCAGCTCCAGACGTTCAGCAAGATCTACGCGGGCAACCCGGACGAGCTGACCAAGCCGATCGACGGGGGCAACGACCAGATCAAGGCCGCCAACGAGTACGCCAAGCGCGTCCTCGAGCAGGAAGGCGGCCTCAAGCTCCAGGACAAGCGGTCCTACAAGGACTGGATCGACGACGACACCACCAAGATCGACGCGATGGCGAAGATCGAGCTGACGCTGCTCGGCGAGATGGAGCAGAAGGCGCGCGAGCTGCGCAACGAGTCGGAGCAGTCGGCCATCCTCAACGGTGCGCTGATCCTGCTCGTGCTCGGCGTCTCGCTCGTCGGCGCGTTCGTCGTGGCCCGGTCCATGATCCGCTCGCTGCGCCGGCTCCAGGACACCGCGACCAAGGTCGCCCAGGACCGCCTGCCCGAGCTGGTCAAGCAGCTCTCCGAGTCCGACCCGCAGGACGTCGACACCTCCGTCGAGTCCGTCGGTGTGCACTCCCGGGACGAGATCGGCAAGGTGGCCGCGGCCTTCGACGACGTGCACCGCGAGGCCGTCCGCCTCGCCGCCGAGCAGGCCCTCCTGCGGGGCAACGTCAACGCGATGTTCACCAACCTCTCGCGCCGCTCCCAGGGCCTCATCCAGCGCCAGCTCTCACTCATCTCCGAGCTGGAGTCCCGCGAGGCCGACCCGGACCAGCTCTCCTCGCTCTTCAAGCTCGACCACCTCGCGACCCGCATGCGCCGTAACGGCGAGAACCTCCTCGTCCTCGCCGGTGAGGAGCCCGGGCGCCGCTGGACGCGGCCCGTGCCCCTCGTCGACGTGCTGCGTGCCGCCGCGTCCGAGGTGGAGCAGTACGAGCGCATCGAACTCTCCGCGGTGCCCGCCACCGAGGTCGCGGGCCGCGTGGTCAACGACCTCGTGCACCTCCTCGCCGAGCTGCTGGAGAACGCCACCTCGTTCTCCTCGCCGCAGACCAAGGTGAAGGTCACCGGTCACGCGCTGCCGGACGGCCGCGTGCTCATCGAGATCCACGACACCGGCATCGGCCTCTCCCCCGAGGACCTCGCCGCGATCAACGAGCGGCTCGCGTCGCCGCCCACCGTGGACGTCTCCGTCTCCCGCCGCATGGGTCTGTTCGTGGTCGGCCGCCTCTCGCAGCGCCACGGCATCCGCATCCAGCTGCGCCCCTCCGACTCCGGTGGTACGACCGCGCTGGTCATGCTGCCCGTCGATGTCGCCCAGGGCGGCAAGAAGGTGCCCGGCAAGCCCGGTGCCCCCGGTGTGAGCGGTGGCCCCGCCGCGGCTCAGGCCGCAGCGGGTGCCGCGGCCGCGCGCCGCGGGGTCGGTGCGGGCAACAGTGGTCCCGCGCTCGGCAGCGGCCCCGGTCTGACCGGTGGTCCCGGCCGCGGCGGTCCCGCCGCCGGTGGGCCCGGTGGCGCCGGTGGTCCCGGCGGCGCGGGTCGGCCGGGTGCCGGTGCGCAGCGCCAGCAGGTCGCCGGTTCGGGGCCGCGGGCCGCGCTGCCCGCCCGTGACGGTGGACAGCAGCGCCAGCAGCCCGCTCCCCAGGGCCGCCAGCCGCAGGGACAGCAGCCGCAGGCGCCCCAGGGTGGGCGCGGTGCCGGTGCGCAGCAGCCGCCGGTTCCGCAGCAGCGTACGAACGCCATGAACCCGTCGGCCGACGCCGGGGACCAGGGGCGCCGGCCGCAGCTGCCGGCCCGCGGCGGACCGCGCGCCGAGCTGCCCGGGGGCAACCCGCAGCCGCGCGTGCCCAGCTGGAGCGACGAGAACGCGCAGCCGCAGGTCTCGCGTGAGCCCTTCGACGCCCCGCGCGGTCATGAGGAGCACGACTCCACGGGCCAGTTCGCGCAGCCCGCGGCGGCGCCCGACGACCGGCAGGGCCCCGGCTCCACCGCGGAGTTCCCCCGCCCCGACTTCAACGCGCCGTCGCCCGGCACCGCCGCGCCGCAGGACCAGGGCACGGGCCAGTTCGTCCGCTCGGACGTCTTCGGCGCCCAGGGCGACGCGCAGCAGAACCGTCAGCAGGGCCGGCGGGGACGGCAGCAGAACCAGCCGGGTCAGCCTGGCCGGCCGAACCAGCAGGGCCAGCCGAACCAGCCGCACGGCCAGGCGGGCCAGCAGCACGGCCAGGCGGGCCAGCAGCACGGCCAGCCGGGCCAGCCGGGTCAGCAGCAGGACCAGGCGGGCGGTTCGGCGCAGCAGGGCGGTCGGGACATGCCCGACTACACCGTGCCGCGTCCGCCGGCCCCGCGCCGCGGCCAGGGCGACCCCTACCAGGGCCTTCCGCAGCAGCCGCAGCCGACGGGCCAGCTGCCCCAGGTCTCCGCGCAGCAGCCGCAGGCCACCGGACAGCACGCGCTGCCCGCGCAGCCCGACGACCTGCTGCCCGCCGCCGGTCCCGGTGACGGGCGTACGCCGCTGTACGACACGCTGGAGACCAACTGGTTCCAGCAGCAGCAGAACCAGCGGGCCCAGGCCGAGCAGCAGAGCCGCCAGCAGGAACAGCAGCAGGCGCCCCAGGGCCCCGACCAGCAGCGTCCGCTGCCGTCGCGGCCCCAGCGCCAGGGCACGCCCGCTCCGGCCGACGGCAACGTCAACGGCGCCGCCACCACTTGGCGGTCCTCGCCCAACGACGAGCTGGGCCGCCAGGCCGAGCGCGTCCGCCAGCCCACCGCGGGCGGCGTCACCACATCCGGACTGCCGCGTCGCGTCCCGAGGGCCAACCTGGTCGCGGGCACGGCTCAGCAGCAGCAGGACAGCAGCACAGGTCCGCAGGTCTCGCGTGCGCCCGATGACGTACGCGGCCGGCTGACGAATCTCCGTCGGGGCATTCAGCAGGGTCGCCAGGCCGGTACCGGCCAGACCGGCAGTTTCCCTCGCCCCACTCACCAGCAGGAGCGTTAGTTGAGTCCGATGAGCCAGGCGGCACAGAATCTGAACTGGTTGATCACCAACTTCGTGGACAACACCCCAGGGGTGTCCCACACGGTCGTGGTCTCCGCCGACGGCCTCCTTCTGGCCATGTCCGAGGGCTTCCCGCGCGATCGAGCCGACCAGCTCGCCGCGGTGGCCTCCGGGCTCACCTCCCTCACCGCCGGGGCCTCCCGGATCTTCGAGGGCGGCACCGTCACGCAGACCGTGGTGGAGATGGAGCGGGGGTTCCTCTTCATCATGTCGGTCTCCGACGGTTCGTCCCTGGCCGTGCTGGCGCACCCCGAGTGCGACATCGGCCTCGTCGGGTACGAGATGGCGCTGCTCGTCGACCGCGCGGGGGCGGTCCTCACCCCGGACCTGCGCGCCGAGTTGCAGGGCAGCCTGCTCCACTGAACCCAGAGTCGGCTCCGCAGGAGCTTCTCGCCCTTCGGCCGCCCCACCGACCGAACGTACTGACCAACCGTCCGGCCGCCACACGCCCCCACCGGCTCTGTCAGACGGCACACGCAGATGACCTGCTGTCCCGCCCGGAGGACCCATGACCCCGCCCACCGCCTCTCACAACCCGTACGGCGATCCCTCGTACGGAATGGAGGGCGACCAGCCGCTGGTGCGTCCCTATGCGATGACCGGCGGCCGGACCCGGCCCCGCTACCAGCTCGCGATAGAGGCGCTGGTGAGCACCACGGCCGACCCGGCCCAGCTGATGGGGCTGCTCCCCGAGCACCAGCGGATCTGCCACCTGTGCCGTGAGGTCAAGTCGGTGGCCGAGGTCTCGGCCCTGCTGTCGATGCCGCTCGGCGTGGCACGGATTCTCGTGGCGGACCTGGCCGAGGCCGGGCTCGTCGCCATCCACCAGCCGGGCGGCGACGAGTCCGCCGGCGGCCAGCCCGACGTGACACTGCTCGAAAGGGTGCTCAGTGGACTTCGCAAGCTCTAATGGCTCGGGCGGCTCGGGCTCCGGCTCGGGCCGTTCCACCACCTCCGCCAAGATCGTGGTGGCGGGCGGCTTCGGCGTGGGCAAGACCACGTTCGTCGGGGCGGTCTCCGAGATCAACCCGCTGCGCACCGAGGCCGTCATGACGTCCGCGTCCGCGGGCATCGACGACCTCACCCACACCGGGGACAAGACCACCACGACGGTGGCCATGGACTTCGGCCGCATCACCCTGGACCAGGACCTGATCCTGTACCTCTTCGGTACGCCCGGCCAGGACCGCTTCTGGTTCATGTGGGACGACCTGGTCCGTGGCGCCATCGGCGCGGTCGTCCTGGTCGACACGAGGCGGCTCGCCGACTGCTTCCCCGCCGTCGACTACTTCGAGAACAGCGGCCTCCCCTTCGTCATCGCCCTCAACGGCTTCGACGGCCACCAGCCGTACACCCCCGACGAGGTCCGCGAAGCGCTCCAAATCGGTCCGGGTACGCCGATCATCACCACCGACGCGCGGCACCGTGCAGACGCAAAGAGTGGCTTGATCACACTGGTTGAACACGCACTTATGGCACGACTCAAGTAGGCAGGTGTATACGGCAGTTGTCGTAGCTCTCACGGAGCGGCCTGTGTCTTTGGACACGGCCGCCCTCCGTGTTCATAACGTTTCGACAGAGAATTGCCCCGGTGACCGCCACGCGTCGCGGTCGCCTGGTGCCGCTGTGCGCACGGGAGCCCCGCCTTTTGGCGGGGCTCGCTCTTTATGACCGATTTATCTGAGGCTTGCACCACGGGGAACTTCCCCTTTCCACTGTTTGGAAGAGCAGTGCCTGACGTGCTGGAATGCGCTGAACTGCCCAGTAGCACGGGCCTTGGAGACGACAGCGGCACGAGAGTGAGTGCCGCCGCCGAGAGGTTGTTGGTCGAGTGAGGCGAAGCAAGACGAGCCCCGCGGCACCCCCCACCGGGGACGCGCGGGGCAACTTCACCCCGCCGCCGCGCACAGCGGCGTCCCCGGTTGACGTGAGCGCCGCTCCCGGCAACGAGCCCCCGGCTCCCTCCGGCGGACGGATGTCCCCCCGCAACTGGCGCGTACCGACCAGGCTGAACGCGATCCTGCTCATACCCGTGCTCGTCGGTCTGGTCATGGGCGGCTTCCAGGTGAAGGGCTCCATCGACACCTGGAGCGAGGCCCAGGACGCCGAGAAGACGGCCCGCCTGGTGCGGGCCTCCCTCGACTACGGCAACCGCCTCATCGAAGAGCGCGACGTCTCCGCCGCCCCGCTGCTGAACGGCAAGCGCGACGACCCGGCCGTCCGCAAGGCGCGCAAGGCCACCGACGAGGCGGCCGCCGTCTTCAAGGAGGCCACGGAGGGCATGCCGGACAAGGAGGGCCTCAACCGTCGTCTCGACGCCTTCCACAAGGTGGAGCCGAAGCTGGCCCCGCTGCGCCAGGCCGCGTACACCACCAAGCTGAGCGGCGCGAAGACCGAAGAGGGCTACGTCGCCATCCAGCACCCCCTGATGGAGTTCGCCAACGAACTCGGTCTGGGCACCGGCAACATCACGAGCTACGGCCGCACCGTCTACGCGATATCGCTCTCCAAGGCCGCGCTCTCGCTGCAGCGGTCCCTCGGCACGCACCTGCTGGTCAAGCCGGGCCCCGGCACCGGCTCGCTGACACTCCAGCGCACCTCGCTCTCCTCGTACGCCTACCTGGAGCGCATCGCCATCGAGGAGTACACCGGCGGTGGCACCCCCGAGGACGTCGCCAAGCTGGAGCAGGCGAAGAGGGACCTGAAGGCCGCCGCCGACAAGCAGGCCAAGCCGGCGCCCACGCAGGAGCAGATGGTCGCGGCGCTCGCCACCATGGAGAGCACGCAGCCGAGCGCGCGTGTCGCGCTGGCGAGCAAGGGCATCACCCGCGAGGCCTGGTGGGCCACGACCACCGCCAAGTTCGACGCCTACCGCACCATCGAGTCGGACCTCGCCGACAAGGCCGTGGACGAGGCGTCCGACATCGCCGCCACCGCGCAGCGCAACGCGTACATCACGGGCGCCATCGTGGTGCTCGCGCTGCTCGCCGCGTTCATCCTGGCCGGGATGATGGCCCGCCAGATGTCCACCGCGATGCGCCGGCTGCGCACCGCCGCCTTCGGCATCGCCGAGCAGCGGCTGCCGATGCTGGTCGACCAGCTCTCCCGTACCGACCCGGGCCGCGTGGACACCCGCGTGGAGCCCATCCCGATCACCTCCACGGACGAGATCGGCGAGGTCGCCCGCGCCTTCGACCAGGTGCACCGCGAGGCCGTGCGGCTCGCCGCCGAGCAGGCGCTGCTCCGCGGCAACATCAACGCGATCTTCACCAACCTCTCGCGCCGCAACCAGTCGCTGATCGAGGGCCAGCTGACCCTCATCACCGACCTGGAGAACAACGAGGCCGACCCGGACCAGCTGGAGAACCTCTTCCGCCTGGACCACCTGGCGACCCGTATGCGCCGCAACGGCGAGAACCTCCTCGTCCTCTCCGGCGAGGAGCCGGGCCGCCGCTGGGACCAGCCGGTTCCGCTGGTCGACGTCCTGCGCGCCGCCTCCTCCGAGGTGGAGCAGTACGAGCGCATCGAGCTGTCGGGCGTCCCGGAGGCCGAGATCCACGGCCTGGCCGTGACCGACCTCGTGCACCTGCTCGCCGAGCTGCTTGAGAACGCCACCACGTTCTCCTCCCCGCAGACCAAGGTCCGCGTCACCGCGACCCGGCTGCCCGACGGCCGCATCATGGTCGAGATCCACGACAAGGGCATCGGCCTCACCGCCGAGGACTTCGCCGACATCAACCACAAGCTGGCCAACCCGCCGACCGTGGACGCCGCGATCTCGCAGCGCATGGGTCTGTTCGTGGTCGGCCGGCTGGCCGACCGGCACGGCATCCGCGTCCAGCTGCGCCCCTCTGGCGAGCAGGCCGGCACGACCTCGCTGGTCATGTTGCCGGACGGCATCACGCACGGTGGCGGTGGCGAACAGCACGCCCAGGACCCCGAGTTCACCGTCTCCTCGATCATCCCGGAGCAGCAGGTCCGGGAGGCCGAGCCGCTGCGCAGCGCCGCGGAGCTGGGCTTCGACGACAGCCGCTACCACGGCGACGGCTCCGAGGGCCCCGCGCTCGACCCCGTCGGCCGCTCGCTGATGCGTGAGGAGCGCCGGGCCGCCCTGGAGGCACAGGCCCACCAGCCGGGCGGCAACCGCCCGCTCTTCCGCGACGAGGTCGAGCCGCAGCAGCCGCAGCAGGGCGCGTACGAGCAGCAGCAGGCACCGGCGTACGACGAGCAGCAGCGGGGTTCCTACGACCAGGGCCAGCACGCGTACGGCAACGAGCAGTACGCCGGTGAGCAGTACGCCGCCGATCCGTACGCCGGTGACCAGTACGCCAACGCGCAGTACGCCGAGGGCGGTTACGGCACCGAGCAGCAGGCGCCCGCGTACGACGAGCAGTACTACCCCGACGCGGCCGCCGCGGCCGCAGCGCCTGCCCAGGGTGGCTACCAGGACCCGCAGATCTCCTATCCGGAGCGCTCCGGTCAGGACGACTGGCCCAGCGGTGACGGCTACCAGCCCGAGTACGGGCAGGAAGCGGAATCCGGTCGGGCGGCCCCCGCGGCCGACTCCGAGCGCGTAGGCTTCGACCGGCCGGGACCGACTCCTTCCGTGGTCCACGAGATGACCGACGCGGGCCTCCCCCGCCGGGGCTCCTCGTCGCCGAACGGGAACGGCGCGGCCCCCGCCGGGGGCGAGAGCCAGGGCGGTCAGGACGGCTCCGACTGGCGTTCGTCCAACGACGAGCGCTGGCAGCGGGCCGAGCGCCTGAAGGAGCCGAAGGCGGGCGGGGTCACCTCGTCCGGGCTCCCGCGGCGGGTGCCCAAGGCCAACCTGGTCGAGGGCACCGCGGAACAGACCCCACAGGGCGGCCCCTCGGTCTCCCGCGACCCCGAGGACGTACGGGGCAGGCTGAGCAACCTGCGCCGGGGCGTCCAGCGGGGACGCAACTCAGGCAGTGACACGAATGGCCAGGGCTTCAGCCCTGATAGCACCTACAACCAGGAGCGTTAGTGTGAGCCCGATGAGCCAGGCGGCGCAGAACCTGAACTGGTTGATCACCAACTTCGTGGACAACACCCCAGGGGTGTCCCACACGGTGGTGGTCTCCGCCGACGGACTCCTTCTGGCGATGTCCGAAGGCTTCCCCCGCGACCGTGCCGACCAGCTCGCGGCCGTCGCCTCGGGTCTGACCTCCCTCACGGCCGGGGCCTCCCGGATCTTCGAGGGCGGTGCCGTGACCCAGACCGTTGTGGAGATGGAGCGAGGATTTCTCTTCATCATGTCCATTTCCGACGGTTCCTCGCTCGCCGTTCTCGCCCACCCGGATGCGGACATCGGTCTCGTTGGGTACGAAATGGCACTTCTTGTCGATCGCGCGGGCACCGTCCTCACGCCGGACCTGCGCGCGGAGCTCCAGGGGAGCCTTCTCAACTAACAGACAGACGGTGCGATTTCGCGTCCCGTGCCCGTAAGGTTTCGGGACGCGGCTCCACAGTGATGGTGCCCGGCACAGTTGGAGGAGGAAGCAACGTGGCAACACCCCCAGACGGTTCGTCATCGGCGAATTGGTCCCCTGGCCATGGCCAGGGTGGTCAGCACGACGGCGGGCCGAACCGGTACAACTTCCCCTCCGCGCCGAGCCACCGTCGCCAGCCGTACGCGCAGCCCCAGCAGCCGGGCCCGCGTCCGTACGACCAGGACACACCGGCGCACGCGCCCCGTATCCAGCCCGTGCAGCCCCAGCGGCGCGCCCCCGCACCGGCGCCCGCCGGGTCGGCGCACAACCCGCTGGTGCGGCCGTACGCCATGACGGGCGGCCGCACCAGGCCGCGCTACCAGCTCGCCATCGAGGCGCTGGTGCACACCACGGCGCAACCGCACCAGTTGCAGGGCCAGTTGCCCGAACACCAGCGGATCTGCAATCTGTGCCGCGAGATCAAGTCAGTCGCTGAGATCTCGGCACTGCTCTCCATTCCCCTCGGCGTCGCCCGAATCCTCGTAGCCGACCTGGCGGAGGCCGGACTTGTCGCCATCCACCAGCCCGGCGGCGACGAGTCCGCCGGCGGCCAGCCAGATGTGACACTGCTCGAAAGGGTGCTCAGTGGACTTCGCAAGCTCTAGCGGCGGAGCAACAGCCCGCTCCACCACCAGCGCGAAAATCGTGGTGGCGGGCGGCTTCGGCGTGGGCAAGACCACGTTCGTCGGGGCGGTCTCTGAGATCAACCCGCTGCGCACCGAGGCCGTCATGACGTCCGCGTCCGCGGGCATCGACGACCTCACCCACACCGGGGACAAGACCACCACGACGGTGGCCATGGACTTCGGCCGCATCACCCTGGACCAGGACCTGATCCTGTACCTCTTCGGTACGCCCGGTCAGGACCGCTTCTGGTTCATGTGGGACGACCTGGTCCGTGGCGCCATCGGCGCGGTCGTCCTGGTCGACACGAGGCGGCTCGCCGACTGCTTCCCCGCCGTCGACTACTTCGAGAACAGCGGCCTCCCCTTCGTCATCGCCCTCAACGGCTTCGACGGCCACCAGCCGTACACGCCCGACGAGGTCCGCGAGGCCCTTCAGATCGGCCCGGACACGCCGATCATCACGACGGACGCGCGGCACCGCGCGGACGCGAAGAGCGCGCTGATCACGCTGGTCGAGCACGCGCTGATGGCGCGGCTCCGTTAGCGGTCCGTCGTTTCTTGCCGGTACGCGGATGAGGGCCCGCACGCTGACGGCGTGCGGGCCCCTGTCGGTTCCCGCGGTGCTCAGGTGCGGCGGTAGTGGTCGAACTGCGTGATGCCCTGGTAGCCGTAGCTCTCGGGGTGCAGCTCGTGCAGGGCCACGCCGCCGCGGGCGAGCGGGCCGAGGAGGCCGGAGAGGAAGGCGTGGGCCTCGGTGACCCTCCGGGGCGGCCGACCGGTGTTCGGGGACGGGCTGGATGTGGCTGGGCGCGCAGTTCCTCGTGCCCCTTTGGGGGCTTGCGTAAGGCCCCGCTCTCCTTGTGGAGTGCGGGGCCTTGTGTCGCGGGGGTGTCAGCCCTGCCAGCTGTGGGGGGCGCGGAAGCCCGGGGTGCGTTCCAGGCGGCGCCAGCCGGCCTTGTCGCGGCCGCGGTGGGACGGGGCGGCGGCGGGCCGGGCGGCGGCGCGGGCCAGCAGGATCGCGGTGATGGCCGCGACTTCCTCGGGCTCGGCGTGGCCCTTCTCGACGCGGATGTCGGGAGGTGTCATCTGCAGCGTTCTCCTTGTGGGCTACTGCGGGGGGTTGCCGTGCTTGCGCGAGGGCAGATCGGCGTGCTTGTTGGCGAGCATCGCGAGGGACTTGATGAGCACCTCGCGCGTGTGTACGGGGTCGATGACGTCGTCCACCAGACCGCGTTCGGCGGCGTAGTACGGGTGCATCAGTTCGGCCTTGTATTCCTTGACCATGCGGGTGCGCATGGCCTCCGGATCCTCGGCCGCGGCGATCTGCCGGCGGAAGATCACGTTGGCGGCGCCCTCGGCACCCATCACCGCGATCTCGTTCGTCGGCCAGGCGTACGTCAGGTCCGCGCCGATCGACTGCGAGTCCATGACGATGTACGCCCCGCCGTACGCCTTGCGCAGGATCAGGGAGATGCGCGGCACGGTCGCGTTGCAGTACGCGTACAGCAGCTTCGCCCCGTGGCGGATGATGCCGCCGTGCTCCTGGTCCACGCCCGGGAGGAAGCCCGGGACGTCCAGCAGCGTCACGATCGGGATATTGAAAGCGTCGCACATCTGGACGAAGCGTGCCGCCTTCTCGGAGGCCTCGATGTCCAGGACGCCCGCCAGGGCCTGCGGCTGGTTGGCGACGATGCCCACCACCTTGCCGTCCAGCCGGGCCAGGGCACAGATGATGTTCCGCGCCCAGCGCTCGTGGACCTCCAGGTAGTCGCCGTCGTCGACGAGCTCCTCGATGACCTTGGCCATGTCGTACGGACGGTTGCCGTCCGCCGGAACCAGGTCGAGCAGCACGTCCGAGCGGCGCTCGGCCGGGTCCTCCGACTCGTGCGCCGGGGGGTTCTCCCGGTTGTTCGAGGGGAGCATCGAGATGAGGTAGCGGACCTCGGCGAGGCAGGTCTCCTCGTCGTCGTACGCGAAGTGGCACACGCCGGAGGTCTCGGCGTGCACGTCCGCGCCGCCCAGGCCGTTCTGCGTGATCTCCTCGCCGGTCACCGCGCGGACCACGTCGGGCCCGGTGATGAACATCTGCGAGGTCTCGCGGACCATGAAGACGAAGTCCGTCAGGGCCGGCGAGTAGGCGGCGCCGCCCGCGCACGGGCCGAGCATCACGCTGATCTGCGGGATGACACCGGACGCCTTGGTGTTGCGCTGGAAGATGCCGCCGTACCCGGCGAGCGCGCTGACGCCCTCCTGGATACGGGCGCCCGCGCCGTCGTTCAGCGAGACCAGCGGGGCACCGGCCGCGATGGCCATGTCCATGATCTTGTGGATCTTCGTGGCGTGCGCCTCGCCCAGCGCGCCGCCGAAGATGCGGAAGTCGTGCGCGTAGACGAAGACCGTCCGGCCCTCGACCGTGCCCCAGCCGGTGATGACACCGTCGGTGTACGGCTTCTTGGCCTCCAGGCCGAAGCCCGTGGCGCGGTGCCTGCGCAACTGCTCGACCTCGTTGAACGAGCCCGGGTCGAGGAGCAGCTCGATCCGCTCCCGTGCGGTCAGCTTGCCCTTGGCGTGCTGCGCCTCGGTCGCCTTCTCGCTGGGTCCGCGCAGCGCCTCGGCACGGATGTCGTGCAGTTCGGCCACGCGCCCACGCGCGTCGGTGGGCTCGCCCCCGGAGGAGGCGGTCTCGTCCAAAACGGTCATGTAGCGACCTTACGGAGCGCCCACGGTTAAACGAACCGTCGACTCCGTACAGTCTCCGGGCCGTTTTCCTGGCACCCCCGGACAGAAGGGAGAGAGGTTGCTGAATAAGTGACTGTTCACGGCCTCCCCCTTTGTGGGGTTTCCATAAACACGGCCCGTCCGGCTGTCGCCGAGGCGTTCCGGTCCGCTGAGAGACGGCTCACAGTGGCCGCGGGCGCACGCCGTTCCCGCACCGTAGCGGTCGGCCCGCCGCGCGGCCCAGCGGGAGGCCGAGTTGGCGGGGGCCGACAAGCCGCGTGGGGTCAGCGGGTGGCGTCGCGGCGGAACAGGGACCGCGCCCAGACGAACCCGCCCACGGCGATCAGCACGCCCCAGCCGACCGCCAGCGGCCCGTACCGGCCGATCTCGTCGCCGAGGAGCAGGCCGCGCAGGGTCTCGATGAAGGCGGTGTAGGGCTGCCACTCGGCGAAGTGGCGCAGCCAGTCCGGCATGGAGTCGAGCGGCACGAAGGCGCTGCTGAGGAACGGCAGCAGGAAGGAGAAGGGCAGGGCGACGCTGCTGGCCGCCTCGGGTGCCTTGACCAGCTGGCCGAGCGCGACGGCGAGCCAGGTGAGGGCCGTGCACATGAGGGCGAGCAGACCGGCCGCGGCGAGCCACTCAAGGGGCTCGGCGCCGGAGCGGAAGCCGACGAGGAAGGCGACGCCCATCACGAGGACGATGCTGAGCAGCGTCTGGATGACGGCGCCGACGGCGCGTCCGGTGAGGATCGAGGAGCCGTTGATCGGCATCGTCCGGAAGCGGGTCACGATGCCCTCGGTCATGTCGGTGCAGACGCCGACCGTGGTGGGCAGGACGCCCGAGCCGACGGCCATCAGCAGGATGCCGGGGACGAGGTACTTGATGTAGTCGCCGGAGCCCTGGCCGCCCATGCCGGCCGACATCGTGCCGCCGAAGACGTAGTTGAAGAGCAGCAGCATGGCGATGGGCATGCTCACCAGGCTGATCGTCATGGCCGGGTAGCGGCGGGCGTGCCGGAGGTTGCGGCGCAGCATGGTCAGCGAGGTGCGCGGTGCGGACGGGGCGGCCGGGCGTGAGCGGGTGACGGCCGCCGGGGGCGTGGTGGACGTGGGGGCGGTGGAGGCGCTCATCGGGTCGTCACTTTCTCGTTGTCGGGGCGGCCGGTCACGGCGAAGAAGACGTCGTCCAGGTCGGGGGTGTCGATGGCGAGGCCCTCCACCTCGACCTCCGCGGCCTCGACCCAGTCGAGCAGGGCCTTCACGGACCGCACGCTGCCGTCGCCGGGGACCTGGAGGGTGAGGGCCTCGCTGTCGGCGGTGCCGATGCCGAGGGCGCGGGCGGCGCGGTCCAGACCGGACGCGTCGGCGAACCGCAGGACGACGTGGCCGCCCGGGACGAGGCGCTTGAGTTCGGCGGGAGTGCCCTCGGCGACGAGCTTGCCGCCGTTCAGCACCGCGATGCGGTCGGCGAGCTGGTCGGCCTCTTCCAGGTACTGCGTGGTCAGGAAGACGGTGACGCCGTCGCCGACGAGTTCGCGGACGATCTCCCACATGCCGTGGCGGCTGCGCGGATCGAGGCCGGTGGTCGGCTCGTCGAGGAAGATGACGTCCGGGCCGCCGACCAGGGTCATCGCGATGTCGAGGCGGCGGCGCATGCCGCCGGAGTACGTCGAGGCGGGCCTCCTCGCCGCCTCCACGAGGTCGAACCGCTCGACGAGGCCGGCGGCGAGGCTCCTCGCCCGGCGGCGGCGGTACCCGTACAGCTCCGCCATCAGGAGCAGGTTCTCCTCGCCGGTCAGCAGGTTGTCGACGGCCGAGAACTGGCCGGTGACGCCGATCGCGGCGCGGACCGCCTCGGGTTCGCGGACCAGGTCGTGGCCCGCGACGCGCACTTCGCCCGCGTCCGGCGTGACCAGGGTGGAGAGGATCTGTACGGCGGTCGTCTTGCCGGCGCCGTTCGGGCCGAGCAGGGAGAAGACCGACCCCTTGGGGATGTGCAGGTCGATGCCGTCGAGCACGGTCTTCTCGCCGAAGGACTTGCGCAGCCCGGTGGCGGTGATCGCGGGGGTGGGCGGCGGGGGCTGGTGGGAGACGGGCATGGCGGGTCCCTTTCGGTCGGGGGGGCGGGCTTTCGGGCAGCACCCATTACCGGACACCAGTTCGAAATGAGGGGCGTACTGGTCCGGTGTCGTCCGGCAGCGGTGCGGTATTGGTTCGTCCGGGAGCTCAGGCCCGGTGGATGGCGATGTCGCCCATCCCGGTGCGGGCCCGCACCTTGAGTGTGTCCGCGGGCTCGGTCGGCGGCTCGGACTCCTCCAGGGCGTTGCGCACCACTCCCGCGCGCGTCCGCACGTCGAGCCAGGCAGCCGTGCCCTCGCGTACGCCGAACTCGACCTGGCCCACGGCCGTCTCCAGGACAGCCGTGCCGCACGCCAACTCGCCGACGCGGATGGCACCGTTGGCGGTCTTCACCGTCACGTCGGCCGCCGCGCGCTCGACGGTGACGGAGCCGTTGGCCGCCTTGACCGACAGCTCACCCTCGATCTCGCCGAGGTCGGTGACGCCGTTGGAGTTCTTGACCGTCGCGGCACCCTCGACCTCCGCGAGCCGGATCTCCCCGGAGCCCGTGGTGGCGTGCGCCTCGCCGTTCGCGCGGCCCACGGAAATGTCGCCGTAGCCCGTGGTCAGCCGCAGGGTCCCCGCCTGCTCCAGCTGGATGTCACCGGCGGACGTCTTGACCTCGCAGTCGCCGAGGCGGCCCTTGGCGGAGAAGTGCGCCATCGCGGCGGTGGCCCGTACCTCGGAGCCGGCCGGCAGCGTGATCTCCACGTCGACCGAGGAGCCCTTGGCGAACGGGGACCGCTCCTTGACCCCCTTGACCAGCAGTTTTCCGTTCGCGAACTCGACGCGGGTGCGCTCGGCGGCCCGCACGTCCGCCTCCCGGTCCGCACTGTTGGGACGTACGTCGACGACGGTGGAGGCGCCGTCCCCCGCGGTGACGCGGAAGGTGCCGGACTCGATGGAGAGGGTGGCGGTGATGGGCTCGGGGGTGTCGAAAGAAGGCATGGCTGTCCCGTCCTGGTGGCTCGACGAGCCCCAGGGGGCTCGGTGTCGGTGTGGTGAAGCAGCGCTGAGGTCGTGGCGCCGGCGGCCCCGGGCGGGGCCGGCCGGTCAGCGCACCCAGCCCGTGAAGCCGCCGCCGAAGCCGCGGGCCTCGCGGCGGCCGGTCGCGCCCGGTCCGCCGCCCGGCTGGTCCAGGGCCGCGGAGACGGCGCGGACCAGCCAGGCGTTGACCGAGAGGCCGTCACGGCTCGCGGCCTCCTCCACGCGGGTCTTCACGTGGGCCGGGAGGCGCAGATTGATGCGGGCGGTGCCGCCGTCGTCCGGGGCCTCGGAAGCGGGGGGCGCGGGCGGCTTCACGGCCATCAGCGCCGCGTACTCCGCCTCGGCGTCGAACGGCTCCGCGGACGGCGGGGGCGTCACCACGAACTCGGGGTCGAGACCGCGCAGTCGCACGTCCACCGAGCCCGGCGCGAGATCGCTGGTGATCTCTTCGGCGGCGGCGGACAGGGCGTTCAGCAGGGTGAGCCGTGCCGCCGATTCGAGCGGAGCGGTGAGGCGCTCGGCCAGGGCCCGGGCCTCTTCGCCCCCGGCCTCGGCGGCCACCGCGAGCTCCTGCCGGAGCTGGTCGACGTACTGCGTGAGGTTCATGACGCCATAATGGCACCATCGTGGTGCCATCGCAAGTGCCAGTCACACCACAGGGTGCCACCAGGTGCCATGAGGTGCCATGAGGCGCCACGAGATGCCAGGCGGCGCCGCGCGGGTCTCCAGAGCCAGGGAAAGTTGAAAGCTGAACCGAATCGCGCTACCTTGAATTTCGTTGAACCTTCAACAGAAGCTTTCCAGTGAAGCTCGTCCCCCAAGGAGCACGTCATGGGTCTCTTCGGCCGCAAGAACGACACCACCACCGTCACCGCCCCCGCGCCCGCCGCGACCGACCCAGCGCTCGCCGCGCTGACCGGTGACTACACGATCGACCCCGCCCACTCGACGATCGGCTTCGTCGCCCGCCACGCCATGGTCACGAACGTCAAGGGGTCCTTCCGCGACGTCTCGGGCACGCTGCACCTGGACGGCACCGACCCGTCCCGCTCGACGGCCTCCATCGACGTACGGATGGACAGCATCGACACCGGCAACGCCGACCGTGACGGTCACCTGAAGAGCGCGGACTTCTTCAAGACCGAGGAGTTCCCGGAGATGACCTTCCGCACCACCAAGGCGGAGGCCCTCGGGGGCGACGACTACCGCGTCACCGGCGACCTGACGATCCTCGGCACGACGAGGCCGCTCTCCGTCGACCTGGAGTTCAACGGCTCGGCCAAGGACCCGTTCGGCAACGAGCGCGTCGGCTTCGAGGGCAAGGCCGAGATCCTGCGTTCGCAGTGGGGTCTGACCTGGAACGCCGCGCTGGAGACCGGCGGCGTGCTCGTCTCCGACAAGATCAAGCTGAACTTCGACATCTCGGCGATCAAGGCCGCCTCCTGAGCGTCACCCCTCCCGCCGCCCGCCGGCCGTGTGCCCCAGGATCGCCTCCGCGAGCGGTCCGAGCACGGCCGGGGGCAGGGCGTGTCCCATGCCCGGTATCTCCACCAGCCGGGCGCCCGCGATGACTTGGGCCAGGTGCTGGGGGTGCGGGGGCGGGAAGACCGGCTCGGCAGGGGCCGAGACGACGAGGGTCGGGACCGCGTTACGGGCCAGTTCGGCGGTGCGCAGCATGCCGGAGTCGTCGGCGCGGCCGTGCGCGGTCGAGACCGCGTAGGTACCGGCGTGCTCGATGACACGTCGCTCCAGCTCCCTGAAGTACGCCTCGTCGAAGGGGAGTTGGCCGCCGCCCAGCACACGCCAGTGCTCCACCCGCCGGTCCAGTTCGGCCGCCGGGCCGTGGTCCTCGACCGGGCGCGCCCACAGCTCCAGCACCTCCGGCGTGATGCCGGGCAGCTCCGCGACGGGTACGCGCGTACCGTCCGGCCGCACGTAGGGCGTCTCGCTCAGTGCGCACGTGCCCAACAAAGTGGCGCTCAGCACCCGTTCGGGGTGGTCGGCCAGCACCAACTGGGTGAGCATGCCGCCCAGCGACAGTCCGACGAGGCGCGCCCGCTCGACCCCGAGGCCGTCCAGGACCGCGATGACATCCTGCGCCAGGTCCGTCACGCGGTACGGCTGCTCCTCGAACGAGTGGCTCGACCTACCCGTGTCGCGGTGGTCGTAGCGGATGACGTGGTGGTGCTCGGCGAGCGCGTCCACCAGCGGCTCCGGCCAGCCGATCGCCGAGGCCTGGGCCCCCATGACCAGGAGCAGCGCCGGGGCGTCGGCCGGCCCGCGCCGCTCGGTCCACAGCCGCACTCCCGGTGCGACCTCGACGTACTGCTCCCGCACCCGCTCGTCGGCGTGCTTCATGAGCCACCCTCCCGTACGACAGGACCGCACCTCGATTTCCAGGCGGCCACTTTACGAGACGGACCGTATCGTCTCGAACATACGGGGGTCAAGTGCCGGCGTCGGCCGTCATTCAAGGTCAGAAGTTGCCTCCGCCGAAGCCGCCGCCTCCACCGAAGTCACCGCCGCCCCCGAAGTCACCGCCTCCGCCGAAGCCGCCGCCGAAGTCACCGGGATCGAAGTCCGCGCCGGACTGGTCGCCGCCCTCGTAGCCGCCGCCGGCGTCGCCGTATCCGTAGCCGTAGTCCGCCGCGTACGCGGGGCCCGCCATCATCCCGCCGAGCATCGTGCCGATGAGCAGGCCCGGCAGGATGCCTCCGCCGAAGTAGCCACCCGCCCACGGGCCGTAGGCCGGACCGGCCTCCCAGTAGGGGCGCCGCTCGCCCGCGTCCGTGTCCACGGTGCGCACCATCGGGTCCTGTCCGTCCGCCAGGCGTGCCGCGTCGGCCGCGCAGACCGGGACCTCGCGCCGCGCGCCGCCGGGCGGGGCCCACGTCGCGTCCTGGACCGAGGGGCCGTGCCGGGGGTCGAAGAAGCAGGGGGCCCGGCGCTCCGGCAGCGGGCGGCCCTCGCGCCGCGCGGCGAGCAGCGCCAGGGAGAAGCGTCCGTCCTCCAGGGCCTGGGTCACCCCTCGCACGTCCTCGGGGCGCGCCGCGGCCGCCATGTACGACTTCGCCTTCTCGTACGCGTCGAGCGCGTGTTCGTAGTCGGCGCGCATCGCGTCGTCCGCCCCGGGCTCGGCGGGGTGGAAGTCGAGCCGGTCCAGTTCCTCGCCGAACGCGGTGATGTCCTCGTCGACGACGACGGACAGTTTGCGCAGCGCCTCGCGCTGTGCCTCCTCGTGGCGCCGCTTCTTGCGCCGGATCACGGCGTACGCGCCCACGCCGCCGGCCACGATGACCACGCCGACCCCGGCCAGGGTGCCCACCGAGACGCCTTCGCCCACGGGGCCGCCGCTCCAGGACCGCGGGGCGTCGCCCCTGGCCTGCGCGATCGCCTCGTCGACGAATTCGTTGAGCTGCGTGTTCGCGTCCTGGCCCCGGACCAGCGAGACGAGGTTGGTGACGGCGTTGCCCGTCAGCACCGACCGGTCGGCCCTGGCGTCGAAGCCGTCGCCGAGCCGGACCGCGTACACGCCCGTCACGCCCGTCTCGGTCCGCAGCTTCTGGAAGATGTCCTGGCGCGGGAAGTCCTGCGGCAGGACGGCCACGAACACCGGCTTGTCCGCGTCCTCGATCTTCTGGGCGAGGGCGTCGGCCTGGGAGTCGGACAGCTGGTCCGACGCCGCGGGATCGACGTACACCGGATCTTTCTGCCACGCCTCGGCCACCTCCGAGGTGCTGGAGACGGCCGACGCCCCGGGAGCCGCCGTGAAGGACGCGGCGCCCAGGGCGAGCATCAGCCCGGAAAGCCCCATACTGAACCGCTTCGTCCGATTCCTCATACTTCGAACGTAACCCAGGGGGGCCGCCCGCGGAGGTTCGGGGGGTACCCGGGGCGGGGGGGGTTGCCCGGGGCAGGGCTTCCCGGAGGTAGGGGTATCCCGGAGGCGAGGAGTTACTCGGACGGTTCGACGCCGGCGCGCAGCAGGCCGTACGTGTAGGCGTCCTCCAGCGCGCCCCACGACGCGGCGATGACGTTCTCCGCGACGCCCACGGTCGACCACTCCCCCACGCCGTCCGACGTCGAGATCAGCACGCGCGTGGTGGACGACGTGCCGTGCTTGCCCTCCAGGATGCGGACCTTGTAGTCCACCAGCTCCAGCTTCGCGAGCTGCGGGTAGATCCGCTCCAGGCCGACCCGCAGCGCCCGGTCGAGGGCGTTGACCGGGCCGTTTCCCTCCGCCGTGGCGACGATGCGCTCGCCCTTGGCCCACAGTTTCACGGTCGCCTCGTTGGCGTGCGTGCCGTCGGGGCGGTCCTCGACGATCGCCCGCCAGGACTCCACGCGGAAGTAGCGGCGGGCCCGGCCCTCGGCCTCCTCCCTCAGCAGCAGCTCGAAGGAGGCGTCGGCGGCCTCGTACGTGTAGCCCTGGAGTTCGCGCTCTTTGACGCGCTCCACGACCCGGCCGACCAGCGCGCGGTCGTCGCCGAGGTCGACGCCCAGCTCCTTGCCCTTCAGCTCGATGGAGGCGCGGCCCGCCATGTCGGAGACGAGCATGCGGATGCGGTTGCCGACCAGGTCCGGGTCGATGTGCTGGTAGAGGTCCGGGTCGACCTTGATCGCGGAGGCGTGCAGGCCCGCCTTGTGCGCGAACGCGGAGACACCCACGTACGGCTGATGCGTGGAGGGCGTGAGGTTGACGACCTCGGCGATGGCGTGGGAGACGCGGGTCATCTCGCGCAGCGAGCCCTCGGGCAGGACCCGCTTGCCGTACTTCAGTTCCAGGGCGGCGACGACGGGGAAGAGGTTGGCGTTGCCGACGCGCTCGCCGTAGCCGTTGGCCGTGCACTGCACGTGGGTGGCGCCGGCGTCGACGGCGGCGAGGGTGTTGGCGACCGCGCAGCCGGTGTCGTCCTGGGCGTGGATGCCGAGGCGGGCGCCGGTGTCGGCGGCGACGGTGGCCACGACGGCCTGGACCTGGGCGGGGAGCATGCCGCCGTTGGTGTCGCACAGGACGACGACGTCGGCGCCCGCCTCGGCGGCGGCCCGTACGACGGACTTCGCGTACTCGGGGTTGGCGCGGTAGCCGTCGAAGAAGTGCTCGCAGTCGACGAAGACGCGGCGGCCCTGCTCGCGCAGGTAGGAGACGGTGTCGCGGACCATCTCCAGGTTCTCGTCCAGGGTGGTGCGCAGGGCGAGTTCGACGTGCCGGTCGTGGGACTTGGCGACCAGGGTGATGACGGGGGCACCGGAGTGCAGCAGGGCGTTGACCTGCGGGTCGTCGGCCGCCCTGGCGCCCGCGCGGCGGGTGGCGCCGAAGGCGACGAGCTGGGCGTGCCGGAAGGCGATCTCCTGCTGGGCCCGCGCGAAGAACTCGGTGTCGCGCGGGTTGGCGCCGGGCCAGCCGCCCTCGATGAAGCCCACGCCGAAGTCGTCCAGATGCCGGGCGATGGTCAGCTTGTCCGCGACGGTCAGGTTGATGCCTTCGCGCTGGGCGCCGTCGCGCAGCGTCGTGTCGAAGACGTGGAAGGCATCGTCGGGGGTGCTGGTTTCCGTCATGCTGATCTGGCTCCTGTGTCGGATCTCGGTCTACCGGAAGGACCGGCTCCACCGCCCACAATGATCCCGCGCGCTCCGCGTCCGGCTGAAGTTGGGCCGGGAAACGAAAAAACCCCTCGCGGGTGCGAGAGGTCTGCGCGCGGGTCGAGGACGACGGTGTCCGCCCGTACGTGATGGGTACGAGACGGTCACTGCGGACCGGCGCGCCTGCTGCCAATAATCATGGCGAACGAGAGCACGGACGCAGCCTGCCACAGCCGCGGCCCGCCGCGCGGCCGCGTCTCACGATGCGGTCGGCGTGCCGGACGCCTCGTCCGCGCTGCGGATCAGGGCCGGGCCGATGGCCTGGCGGGCCTGCCGACGCGAGGCGCTCGGTCTCCCCCCTCCCGGTCAGGTCACGGGACCGTCCGCTCCATTCGTTGACATCCCCCGGCACACTGAACCGGGTGACGGCGACTCGAAGGCGACGACCGTGGCGTTCTCGTTGGCGGAGGGGTGGCGCGCCGCGATGTCGCTGCGGTGGCCCTGGGGTCGACGGCACCCAGACGGGCCGCCGGGCGTCCCTACGCGCCCGAGGCGAGCGCGCCGTCCAAGAACTCCCGTACGTGGGCGAGGACTTGCTCGCGGCCGGTGCCGCGCAGCCCGATCGCCACGTGGATGGAGAACCCGTCGAGGAGCGCCCGCAGCCGGGCGGCGAAGCGGTCGGGGTCGACCGGCCCGAACTCGCCGCGCGAGACGCCCTCGGCGAGCAGCGCCACGAGGTCGCGGTGCCAGGCGCCCTCGATCGCGGCCTGCCGGTCACGGCCTTCCTCGTCGGCGTTGAGGGAACGGTTCCAGACCTCCAGCCAGAGCGTCCAGTGGGGGTCGCCGGGGCCGTCGGGGACGTACAGCTCGACGTAGGCGTCCAGGCGCGCGCGGGCCGTGCCGGGGCGGGCGAGGAGGCGGCCGCGCTCGATGCCGAGCCGGCCCTCGCTCCACTCCAGGGTGCGCAGCAGCAGTTCGTCCTTGGTGCGGAAGTAGTAGAGGAGGTGCCCGGAACTCATGCCCACCTCTCGGCCGAGCGCGGCCATGGTCAGCTTCTCCAGGCCGCGCTCGGCGATCATCTCCATGGCCGTGGTCAGCACGTCCTCACGCGGGGGGGCGTTCTTCCGCGCGCGGACCTGACCGACCATGTCACTGCTCCTTGGCTTACGTCTTCGCTGCTGCCGGCTGATGCGGTGGTTGCCACCGGGCGTCGGTCCCGCCCTCACGTCGATGCGCTGTCGCATCCGCCTCGAACCGCGCCCGCAGCACGCTCACGATCTGGCGCTCCATCTTAGGCGTCGCCTTCCGGTACGCCGCCTCGGCCCGAGGTGAGTCCGCCGCGGTCGGGGGGTGTGTGCTCTTGCTACGAGCGTTGAGCATGGCGACGTACGTGACGCTCGTCGAGCATGGCGGCGTACGTGGTGCTGGCGTGCGCCCCAGCCGTGGACGCGGCCCACCTGTCCGAGTGGGCTGCGACACCGGCGCCGACCGCCTGGAGCCCTCCACCGCTTCGCTGACGAGATCACCCTTGACGCCGATGACCGCCCCATCGTCCGGGTGCTCGACCGAGCACTCGCCGGCGAGGGAATGGAGCCGGAGGACGGGGGCTCGAACCGCGAAGTATTCCCTCATCCCCGACATCGCCAGCCGTCTCCGCGACGCCACCGGCAGCGGCGAGTGCCACGCCGCCGGCCTGATCCACGACCTCGCGGACAACCGTGCAACCGTCGCCGAGGCGCGCGCCGGGCCGGCGGCCATCGAGTCAGGCCACGTCTGACGAGAGCGTCGGCCATTGCGGCCCGAGTCTGCGGCGGCCGATCATGATCCCGTCCCGACTACCGCCAGGAGACCCAGCGATGAGTGCCGGCCCCGCCGACTTCGTAGCCGCCGCCGCAGAAATCCTCACCACCACCGACCCCAGCCCTCAGGACCGCGCCGTCGCCCGGGCCATCCGTGAGTCCGCCTCATGACGTGCGCGACATGACCGATCGGCGCCCCCCTCAGCGCTGCCGACGACGGCGCCGGACCAGGCCGCCGACGATGAAGACAGCGAGGACCAACCAGATCGTCACGAAGAGGACCTCTCCCCACACGGGCCCGTCGGGGCCTCCGCCGGGAGCGGCCAGAAACTGAGAATTCATCGCAGTCCTCTCGGGTCGACGGCTCAGTGCATCTCCCCATGCCCGCTGAGAGGCGCGGCATGACCGGCCGAACCCCGCTGGACGAGAGGACGCCGAGGCCAGCATCGAGCGCGACGCGCCTACGCCCACGAGCCGCGCCGCAAGAAGCCCATGGGCCCTCTATCCGGCATTGACGAACCGCCCGGCCCGGCAGCGAACGAAGTGACCGAGCCCTCCGGATTCGCGGTGATCGACGCTTCCATTCGCCTCGAAGGCCCCAAATCACGGTCGCGGACGACGAGATCACCACGGTCGGCACTTTCGGCGGGAGTACGGACGGTGCTCGCCACCATCGAGCACCTCGACGACGCTGCCCCTCCCCTCCCCATGAGCCCCACCTCGACGCCCCGAACACCACGGCCGGCCCTGGCCTCGTGCCAGGGGCGTCGGCCACGGAGACGATGAGCGCGAGGACTTCCTCATGCAGACTCGGGCTGCCGCAGCGTCCGGCAGCGCCTCCTCGCGATCAGTACCTCTTGCCCTTCTTCATCCTGCGGGTCCGCCAGACTCCGATCGATCCGGAGATGAGCGTGATGACGACGAGCATGATTGCCCCCGTGGGCCAGAACGGCATGGGGTCGTCGGCGGTTAAGTACAGGTGCTCCACAGCCTGGCCTCCTCCGTTGGCGGCGAGCCACGCTCCGTCCGCCGCGGCCCCTGCTGGTCGGTTACCCGCGTTCCGTCGCGGCACAGCACCACAGAAGGTTCGGGCTGCCTCGTAGTCGTGTGCCCGTCCGGCAGCCCGGCACGGCGCAGGAATTCGATCCCGTCCTTCACGGAGGCGAGGCCGATGATCGTGCCGTCGACACGGACGCGGCGGCCGCCGTCGCCATCGGGCGGGTAGATCACTACGGGCACGGTGGAGGCCAAGTGGCCAGCGTGAGGGGCTGGGCGCGGCGGCGCGCGTTGGGCTACTCCAGCATGCCGAGAGCTGTGTCCGGTCGGCACTGCGGGCACGGGACGACACCATCCGCGAGCACGCGGCGCGCCTCGTCCTGTGTGATGGGCCGCGAGCGCTTCTTGGCGCTCCAGCAGTCCCCGACGTGGACGTAGACCGGGGTGCGTCCGTTGATTCCCTGTTCGAGCAGCCAGTCCGGGGGCGGGGGGCGATGTTTGCCCTCGGCTTGCTCGGCCTGGCGCCGCTCTTCGTCAGCGATCCATCGGCGGGTGCGCTCCAGGTCGCCGAGCTGGTCGCGTTCCAGGAAGCGGAGCAGGTCGAGGCGGGTAAGGGGAGTGCGATCGTTCACACGTTCGCTTCTATGGCGCTGATTCAGGTACTCCTGCCGGATCATCCGGCCGGAGCTACACCAGCACACCAACCATGCGGCGCCCGGTCGGGACACGGCCCCGACTCCACCGTTCGGAGCCGGGGCCACAGGGCAATCACATAGCTGCCGCAATCAAACGGTCAGCAGGCGTCGATGTACCAGATCGGAGCCCAGTTTCCCGACGCATCCTTGGAGGGGGCGCCCGGAGTCTCGTAGACCAGCTCCTTGTTCTTGCCGAGCATCCGGGCCTTGGTGCCCCGGGTCTGGTTGTTGTACCAGGAGCCGCCGCTGTTCAGGCCGTCAGGGATTTCCTGGACATAGCAATCCTTGAACCGGAATGCCAGGTCCTTGAAATTCGCCTTCTTGTACCCGCAGAAGTAGCCCAGAGGACAATCGGCCGGAGCGGCCGATGCCTTGGCCGTCGGCGCGCTTGCCCCGGCGGTGGGCGCCGCGAGCGCCGAACCGGCCAATGCGACCGCGGCTATTCCAATTGCGAAACTCTTCCTCATGGAGCCCCTCCGTAGTGTCGCATCCATACCCGCTGGTCAAGCGGACAAAGGAGACCCTAGAGGTGACGCTGACACTGAGACGTCCAACTACAGGAGTGCTTCCGTGTCAACTTCTGCGGTATTGCGGTAAACCAGAGCAGTACGTGACCCTGAGCCGGCGTAGGGGCAGCCGGCGCCCTACGCTCTGAATGTCGGACAGCCTTCTTCGCCGCCTGCTCGATCTCGATCCGCGGGTGCCTGGTTACCTCGGCGTGCGCCATGACAGCCGCCTGGAATCGACGGAGGCGTCGTTCCAGTGGCGCCACCGCGCACGCTGCCCCTCGCCGTCAAGGCCTGCGAGCCCCGCGCGCGCTGCCTCGGCGGATCGTTCCAGCCCGATCAAGCCGTCGGTGAGGTCAGCCATGATCGGATGTTGCACGGGCAGCAGACAGCCCCCGCCTCGACCCGCGAGGCAGGGGCTTCGTTGGCGGTGCGGCTACGGCAGCCACTCCTCGCGGTAACCCGGCCGGTCCGCGTAGACGGTTGCGAGGCTTTTCACCACCGACTCCATCACCACGAGCGCTACCCTCGCCGGGCCGTTCACCGGAGCCCCCGACGACCGGCACCACCACCCTCGCCGTCTGCGGTCTCCTCGCCGCCCTCATCATCCCAATCGTCAACCTCCACCCGTGGTGGACCGGCAGCCGCGAGACGAAAATGCTCGCCCCTTTCGGGAAAGGCTTCGCGGCCGCGGCCTGTGCCGCCGCCTGCCCCCGCGGACTCCTCGGCTGGGCGCACTCGCGATCCGGCACCGTCGCCAACAACGCAGGCGAGCGCACAGGTGTTGCGACCACCGGCACCAACTCCGCCTCCGGGATCACCAGCGGCCGGCTCGTCGGCCTCGGCGCCGCCGGGGCAGCCATCGTCGTGCTGGTTGTCTTCCTCGTCTGCCTCTCCTACAGAGCCGCCGGGAAGAAGGACAAGGAGAGGATTCTCGGCGGGGCGTACGTCGGCTCCGTCCTGCTGCTCACCGCAGGCGTGGCCGGCGCCCTCGCCTGGCTGCCCAGCCTCCTCAAAGAAATCGGCGGCGCGGCGGTCATAGCTCTGGCCGCGTACACCTCGGTCGCGGAATCGGCGCAACCGGGACCACGCCAAGCCACGCCCCGCAGCCCGGCACCGTCGCAGAACGCAACCGACCTGGCCGTCGCGGCCGCGGCCGACCTCAGGGCTGCGATGCCCCGCCAGGTCGAAAAACCACCGACCGTCTGACCCGACAAGCCCCGGAACAGGCCGCTCCCACCCGCCAAGTAGAGCGCGGCCTGCCCCGGTCCCCATACCGATCTCACGAGTCACGAGAGCACCATCCTGCCCGGCCCGACCGGAACCCCCGAGCGCGTCCCCGACGCCGACCGGCACACTTCCGACTACTGCGGCTCGCAAGGCGGATGGGGTGAAGGACACCGCCAAGTCGGTCCCTGGCGCCGCGAAGCGGTGACACTGTGAAAGAGGCCCCGCCGCCCCCGACGCGGCGGGGCCTCACCATTCCAGTACGCCTCGACACCGCGCGACGCTACGATCCGGGTCTTCCCCAGAACGCCTGGGAGATGCACGCCACCGCGCAGCTGCTCACCGCCGCCCTGGCACCGCGAGCGGTTCTAGCTCCAGATCGCCGGCCTACGAGACGGTGAGCCCCAAACCAGAGACGGCCGGGTGGCCCTGTAAAGAGCCCGCTCGGCCGCCACCGCGCTGGGAATCTGGGCCCGCCACCGCGGTCCACACTCCCAACCGGACTTCACAGGGCGTACTTGCCGTCCACAATGGCCAAGGTCCAGCGAACTCGGTCACTGGCTGAAATGTCCAGCTTCTCTTTGCCGGGGTCCGTGTATATCTGACCGACAGTCACCGGCACGTCACATCGAACGGCAGTCGGCTTGTTCTTCGGATTATCCCTGAAGACAATCTTCAGCTTCTTGCTTCCCGAGCATTTAATGTGCACCGTGTACACATCTTTCCTCGGCGTGAAGTCCGGTAGCGCCTGAGACCCGACACCTTCGCGGATCTTCACCAAAAACTTCGGATGTTTTGGCAACCGCAAAGCTTCAGAAACCGTGATCTTCTTGTTGGGCCCGGCCGACGCGGTGCCGGAAGGTTGGGGGTGCTTGGCGTCACTGGAGTCCCCGCCCCCGGCTGAACAGCCCGCAGCAACAACCACCGTAAGCACAGCAGCTGTCGCAGTAGCGTAGCGGCCCATCGTGCCCTCCTTAACGTAGTAATCCCGCCCGAAACTGACCTAAGCGTCGGACGGGGATCACGGGACTTAGTTGAGCACCCAGCCCTCGCGGTACGGGGCCCAGAACTTCATGTACCGCTTGTTACCGATTTCGCAGTTGCTGTAGCGCGTCCCGATGTAACCGTAGACGTTTTCCTTCTTGATGCCGTAATTGCCCTTGACCGTGGAATGCGCCTTCACCTTGCCGCTGGTGTCCACGCCGAGTTCCGACGTCCAGCTCTTTTGCACATCACCAGTGACCGTGGCTTCGACCTTGCCCAACCACATCAACTTGAACTCAGTGCTCAGGCTGACGGAGGCACCGTACGACGTCGTACCCGAACGCTTGCTGGAGAACCTGAAGGTCACCGGGTAAGACTTGTTATTCGTGACGAATGTCGAGTACTTGACCGACATCGTATTCTTCAGGTTTTTCGTGATCTTGACCAGAGTGGTCGGAGTGCAATAATCCACCACCTGGTTGTCCTGGTCCCCAAGTTCCGGTCCGTCCGTCGCGCCCGGCAACGCCAGGTCTTCCTCTAGCGGCGCTTCACTGTCCGTACCGGTGACGACTTCCCCAGGCGCAAAGCCCGGCGCCGAATCCGGTTCCACCGCAGCGTCCTCGCTAACAGTGGGCGGATCGATATTCGGGTTCGCCCCCTCAACGGCGCTGGCCGAGGCCACCCCACCAGCAAGCAGAAGGCCGGTGATTCCGGCCACGAGTCTGGTCCTGACTCCGCGCATGTGTCCCCCTCTATGTCATGTCCCTGCGTCAACGGGCATGATCACAACACGTCCTTGATCAGGAAGCTAGGTACTTGAGCGCGATCTGAGCATGGCGTCATGTGCGGGACGCCGGTCTACCCGCACCCCCGACGACTAACACCCGTCGCGCGACAGCAGAGGCGTGCACGTATCTGCGTCGTGCGTGGCCGTGCTCCATACTGACCCGCAGATCCGGCACGCCCGGAAACAACAGGCGCGGCACCGGCTACCGCAGCTCTCAGGATGGCTGGATGAGTTCGTTGCAAGTCCGTGCCCCGGCACGTCGAAGAGGCGAACGCTGTCGGCTATCCCTCGTGAACACGCTGCCCGACAGCGGGCACTCGCACTGTACGGTTTTACGAAACACGCCATTCGCGTACGCTGGGATGGCCTGGTTGACATTCGGACACAGGCGCACGCCGAAAGGCCCAGCTCCTGGCAGAGTTAGGCCCTCGACGCAGTAGTGCATGAGCCCGGTCGCCCAGCTAGAGGCCGGGCTCGATGCATATCTGCACCCGCCCGCTCCCGCGCTCATGTGTGGGCCTCGCTACTGCACGAACTGACCCACTGCGGCGATGACCGCCACCAGCAGACCCGCGAAGGCCAGTCCCACCTGCCACCTCTCGGGGCTGGTCCAGTGCCTACGCGGCTTCCACTCGCTCGGTTCCACCACTGTTCCTCCTGATCCTCCCGGTGACGCCCTGACGGGCTGCCAGGGCGAGCCGCACCCGCCAGCCCTGAGAAAAATCCGAGGCTGTGGTTACGACGCCCGTGAGGGAGGACTACGGAACACTTCAACCCTATCGAGGACACTGACACGCGCTACACCCAAGTGGTGATATCGGCAGCAGAGTTACCAGGAGAGTGCCAGCCCGGGCCCCACCTGCAGTTCCTTCGGCCCACACTTGACATTGAGTGCCACACGAGCGCCACCAGGTGGCCCCGAGTGCGCGAACCGCCCTGCCCTCCGGTCGGCGCTACGCTCACTCTGCTCCTCGCAGGCCCCCATCGAGGCCGCACCGATACACAGCCGTGCCCTGCCGTTACAGCATCCACCCAACTTGCCGATGGTCCGAAGCCAAGCGCTCCGCATGCCTGGATGAGCCCGAACCTGTCGCCGGTCTCCGACTCTTAAGACCCTCACTGCAACCTCAATCAGGACGGACACGCCAGGTGTAGTTGCGCCCAGACGTTGTTTGCCCCCACACTGATCCGCAGATCCGGCATGCCCGGAAACAACAGGCCCGCCCCGTGCGGGCCTGCGTCATGTCACGGATCAGTGATAGCCACGCCACCAGCCGCGCCACACTGTCACCCTTAGCCCCACTCATCACCAGTACCAGGGGGGTACACATGGGGTGGATCAACAAGGCCAAAGCCGACGCCGCGACCACGCAGGCGCGGGACGCGTACGCGCGGGGGCAGAACACCATCGTCTGCAAGATCATCGAAGCGCAGATGAGTCACCGCTCCACCGGCATCATGACCGGCGTCGGCGATCAGATCGAAGCCATCGAAGCCGAGGGCTGGACCCTCTACAACATGGCCGCAGCCGAAGGGAAAGCGATCTCGGGTGAACGCAGCGCCCTGATCTGCCTCTTCCGTCGCCGCTGAAACCACCGCAGAACCGGCCCGGCCGCACCCGTGCGTGGCCGGGCCTTCACACGTCCACCGGAGGTGACCTCGTGGCCATACGCAAGGACATGCGCAAGGTCACCGACGCCGAGCTCGCCGAGATCATCCGCCTGCACGGCGAGGGCAAGGGCCGAAACGAGATCGCCCGCCTCATCGGCCGCGCCCAACCCACGGCCAGCATCGTGTGCAGCGACGAGGGCCTCGTCTTCGACGTCACCATGACCGAAGAAGCCACCCGCCACCGCGCCGCCCAACTCGCCGACCGCCGCGCCATGCTGGCCGAGGCCCTCCAGGACGACGCCGAACGCCTCACCGCCCAACTGCGGGCACCCGCCAGGGTGTACCGCATCGGTGGGTCTTCCAACTTCTATACGAAGTGCCAGGTCGACGAGCTGCCCGCCGACGCAAAGAAGGACCTGATGGGCGCGGCGGGTATCGCCATCGCGAAGAGCCTGAAGCTCGTTCCGCCCGAGCGTGAGGACACCGAGGGTCTGGCCGCCGTCGACCAGTGGCTGAGGGGAATGATCGGCGGCGAGTAGAAGTCGCTGATGTTCAAGGCCCTGGCCGGGAAGTCTCTGCGGGCCGTCACCTCGCGGCCGCGCGTGGAAACTTCTGGGAGGGCGCGGTCCGCTCGGGCAAGACGATCGGCTCGAACATGGTGTGGCTGCGGTACATCCGCACCGACCCGCGCGGTGCATTGCTCTTGGTCGGCAAGACCGAGCGGCCCCTTAAGCGGAACATTATCGACGTCATCGAGCAGATGGTCGGCAAAAAGCGCTGCGTCCACCGCGCGGGCGCCGGCGAGGTCGTCATTTTCGGCCGCACCATCTACGTAGCCGGGGCGAACGACGAGAAGGCCGTCGACAAGATCAAGGGCCTTACCCTCGCAGGCGCGTACTGCGATGAGCTGACGATGTACCCTGAAACGTTCTTCCACATGCTGGAGGCCCGCCTCTGCCCGCCCGCACCGCGACGGGACCCTGGTGGAGACACAGGACCCGGACACCCTCGACCTGCACCGGTTCAGCTTCACGCTCGACGACAACCCCACCTCCTCCGGCGGTACATCCTCGGCGAGTGGTGCCTGGTCGAGGGCGTCATCTACGACAGCTTCGACGAGACGAGACACGTCGTCGACCTGGTCCCGGAGATCGCCCGGTGGATGTGTGTGGGCCTGGACTACGGCACCGTCAGCCCGTTCGCCGCGCTGTTGATCGGGATCGGTACGGATGACCGGCTGTACAGCGCGGCCCGGACGCACTGGTGTGCCGCCGCGACGGCGCCCCCGATCCGGAGCCGGAAGACCCACCGGCGCCTCAGGCCGCGCTCGATCCGGCCCGCCGCCAGTACCCATGACACAGGCCCTCTTCCGCCTTCGGGCGGAGAGGGCCCCTTTCGTCATGGCCGGTCGGCGAGTTTCCTCACGGAGTCGAGAGCGACGTGCCACGGGTACGCCCTCGGTTTCCCTGACCCAGGCGGGTTGGGCACGAAGCCACCGTCGCCGTACAGGACCGTGACGCCCTGCTCGCGCAGCTCCGTGATGCTGCGGTCCAGCTGGCGATGTGTGGCATAGGCGGCGTTCACGCAAGGCATCGTCACGGTGGGAATGCCCTTGCCGATTCCCTCGGCGACAACACCGACCACGAATGTCGACGTGATGCCCAACGCCCAGGAGTTGAGACTGTTGAACGTCGCCGGGGCGAAGAGGATCACGTCCGCCTTCGGCCAGACGTCGGGCTGGCCGGGCATCTTGTACTCGCTGCGGACCGGGTGTCCGGTGAGCGCGGCCAGGCCGTCGAGGCTTTCGTCGAGCCAGCGGGCTGCGGTTGGGGTCAAGCCGAGGCAGACGTCCCAACCGTCGGCCTGTGCGTCCTCAATCACCTTGGCCACGTCGAAGATGGGCGGAGCCGCCGAGCCGAACAAGTACAAGGTTCGTGAAATCGAGGTCATAGCCTCATCCCACCCCGCGCCGTTGACCACATGCAACTGCCCCCGATCCATGCGGAGCGAGGGCAGAAACCGGTCCAGCGCCATTGAGCGCGAGTACCGTTCCAAGTGGTGAGCCAGGAACGGAGTTCCAGTATGCCCAGAGACGACCACCCCGGGGCCCGGATCGCGAAGTACCGAAAGTTGGCCGGGTACACGCAACGCGGCCTGGCCCTGCAGATCGACTACTCGTACAGCCTCGTTCACCAGGTAGAACGCGGTCACAAAGCGGCGAGTACCGACTTCATGGCGGCCTGCGCCCGGGTGCTGCACGTTGACGTCACCGCCCTGACAGGACAGCCGTACATGACCGAGCTGCAACAGGACCGCCTCGCCGAGCTGATCCGCCCCATCCGCGAATCACTCGACCTGTACGACCTGGGAGCCCACCCTGACGTCGCCACGCGCGAGGCACCTCAACTGGTGGCAGCGGCAGACACCCTGTGCCAACAGGTCAGAGCCACGCAACTCAACAAGGCCGCGCAGACACTGCCTCGGCTGATCGCCGAACTGACGACCGCGGCCTACCGCAACCCGTCCACGGAACTGTGGGCCGCTCTCGGCTCCGCCTACCGCACTGCCCACGACGTGACGGTCAAACTCGGCTTCTACGACCTGTCCACCATTGCCCTCGACCGCATGGACTGGGCCGCCCAACGGGCCTCTGACCCGGTGCTCTCAGCCGTACGCCAGTACATGCGCGGCCTCGTCTACCACCGCGAAGGCGAGCAAACCATCGGCCTCCGTCTCGTGAACGCCGGTCACCACGTCCTCGCTCAGGCCGAGGACACTCCAGAATCGCTGGCCGTGGCCGGGCAGCTGCATCTCGGCGCCACGGTCATCGCCGCGCGTGCTCGTGACGAGGCTGCGGTGAAGACTCATCTAAGGGAGGCGAAGCAGATCGCCAAGCGGGCCGGGGACGTCGAGCACGTCCACTGGCTCAGCTTCGGGCCAACGAACTGGGCTGCCCACGAGCTGTCGGCGCTAACGGAGCTGGGACTGTACGGAAAGGCCGTGGAGAAGGCGAAGAAGCTCCGCATGCCCAACTCGTGGCCCACCTCTCGCCGAGCGCACGTGTGGATTGACCGGGGCCGCTGTGAAATGGAGACGGGCCGTACCGAGGCGGCTCTCACCTCGATCGCCGAAGCCCGAAGGTTGGCTCCGCAGCAGACCCGCTATCACCCGGGCGCACGCGCGACGATCGAGGGGCTGGTGCATCAGCAGCGTAAGACTCCGGACGCCTTGGGTTACATGTCCGCATGGCTAGGTTTGTGACACCGACTGTCACTGAGAAGTGACAGTTACCGCCCCTGCAGGTCAGCACTCTTGTCTCACAGCTGATCGACAGATGACGGCAGGGGTGGACAGTGCTCACGCAGAGGATGTACTCGGCGATCGCGGACTGGCTCGCACACGCCCAGCAAGCCCCCGAGCAGGCCCAGCGGGAGTGGAAGGAGACCGGTGTCGCCCTGCTGCCGCTCGGCAGCCGTTTTGTTGCTGTTCGCCTGGCTGAGGGTCTCGTCCACGCTGCTGTGGACACCGCCCAGCCGCAGGAACTTGCTGCGTGTCTGACCCGGCTCCTCAACGGTCCCGTCATCTTCGACGGCCGGGCGATGGGCGGCACCTACTACGCCCTCATGCGACCCCGCGTCGGCAGCCCCTGGAAGCACCAGGACATCGCGCCGCGGCTCGGGATCGGTACGTACCTCGGCGTCCCGAGGCTCGACCGCAGGAAGCCGCCCGGCACCTATTGGACGGTGCTCCCCCGGTTCGAAGGCGACCTGTGTGCGCCCCGCGCGGTGGAGTCCCTCATCAGCCACGCGGTCAGCGCCAGCCAGGAGACAGAGCAGTGACCGCCCAGGTCGGCACCCCGGAAGCAGGCCCCGTGGCGGCCAGCGCAGCCGTAGTCAAGCACACCTACCACTGCGCCAGGTGCAAGGCCACGGGCCGCATCTACATCAGGGGACACCGCCTGCGCGCCTTGCTCGCCGCCCAGCAGGCGGCACCCACCGACTCCCGCCGCATCCAGGGCGGGTAGATGTCTGAGTAAAGCTAGATAAGGCTAAGCCTTTCAGCGGACCGTCCCAGGTCAGCTCACCGACCAGCGGTGGCAGGCTGCTGCTGGGTGATGCAGTGGATGCCGCCACCCCCGGCGAAGATCGTACGGGCGTCCACGAGCGTCACCGTACGGTCGGGGAAGAGGCCGCGGAAGATGCCCGCGGCGAGTTCGTCGTTCGGGTCGCCGAAGGCGCACAGGACGACGCCGCCGTTGCAGAGGTAGTGGTTGATGTAGGAGTAGTCGACCCAGCCCTCGTCGTCCTTGATGACGGTTGGGGCGGGTACCTCGACGATCCGCAGGGTGCGGCCGCGCGCGTCCGTCTGGCCCTTGAGGGTCGCGATGATCTCCTTGCTGACCTCGAAGTCGGGGTGGGCGGGGTCGCGCTGGGAGTGGACGAGGACGACGCCGGGCGCGGCGAAGGCGGCGACGATGTCGACGTGGCCGAGGGTGCCGTAGCCGTGGCCGGGGTAGTCGGCGGTGAGGCCGCGCGGCAGCCAGATCGCCTTGGTGGTGCCGAGGTGGGCGTGGATCTCCGCCTCGACCTCCTCCTTGGTCAGGCCGGGGTTGCGCTCGGGGCCGAGCTGGACGGTCTCGGTGAGCAGGACGGTGCCCTCGCCGTCGACGTGGATGCCGCCGCCCTCGTTGACCAGCTTCGAGGCGTACGTCCGTGCTCCGGCCAGGTCGGCGACGTACGCGCCGATCTTGGAGTCGTGCTCCCAGCGGGCCCACTCCTGGGCGCCCCAACCGTTGAACGTCCAGTCCACGGCGGCCAGTCGCCCCTTGCCGTCGGTGAGGAAGGTGGGGCCTATGTCCCGCATCCAGGCGTCGTCCAGCTCCCGTTCCACCACCTCGATGTCCGGGCCGAGCAGTTCGCTCGCGTACGCGGACTGGGCGGGGCCGCAGACCACGGTGACGGGCTCGAAGCGGCGTACGGCGCGGGCGACGTTCGCCCAGGCGAGGCGGGACTCGTCGAGGCCCGCGGGGTCGTCGAAGGTGGGGTTGGGGCACGGCCACGCCATCCAGGTGCGTTCGTGCGGGGCCCACTCTGCGGGCATGCGGAAGCCGTCGGCGGCAGCAGACATGGCGTACACCTTCGTAAGAGAGAGGGAGAGAGAGGGAGAGGGGACGGAGAGTCGGAGTCAGAGGAAGTAGAGGCGGTTCAGGGGGACCGAGTCGGCCGGCTCCGAGCGGATCGGGTCGCCGTCGAGGGTGACGAGGCCGGTCTTCTGGTTGACGTCGACGGCTCCGGTACGGGAGTTGAGGCGCAGGTCGGCCGGGCCGATGCCGCGCGTGCCGCGTACCGCGACCCTGCGGCGGCGGGTGGGCATCGTGTCGTTGCCCTGGTCGACGGCGGCCTGCGCGACGAACGCCACGGAGATGTCGGCGGGCACGGCGCCGTGCGCCCCGAACAGCGGGCCGAGGACGAGGGGTTCGCAGGTGTCGGTGGCGGCGTTCGGGTCGCCGGTGACGCCGTAGGCGGGGAAGCCGGACTTCAGGACCATCTGCGGCTTGGCGCCGAAGTACTGGGGCCGCCACAGCACGATGTCGGCCAGCTTGCCGACCTCCAGGGAGCCCACCTCGTGGGCGAGGCCGTGCGCGAGGGCGGGGTTGATGGTCAGCTTGGCGATGTAGCGCAGGACGCGCGCGTTGTCGTCGTGCGGGCCGTCGCCCTCCATGGGGCCCAGCTCGGCCTTCATCTTCCCGGCCATCGCGAAGGTGCGGCGTACGGTCTCACCGGCGCGGCCCATGCCCTGCGCGTCGGACGAGGTGATGCCGATGGCGCCCAGGTCGTGCAGGACGTCCTCGGCGCCCATCGTCCCGGCCCGGATGCGGTCGCGGGCCATGGCGGCGTCGCCCGGCAGGTCGGTCTTGAGGTCGTGGACGGAGACGATCATGCCGTAGTGCTCGGCGACGGCGTCCCGGCCGAAGGGCAGGGTGGGGTTGGTGGAGGAGCCGATGACGTTCGGGACGCCCGCCATCTTCAGGACGTTCGGCACGTGGCCGCCGCCGCACCCCTCGATGTGGAAGGCGTGGATGGTCCGGCCTTCGAGGACCTTCAGGGTGTCCTCCACGGAGAGGCACTCGTTCAACCCGTCGCTGTGCAGGGCGACTTGTACGTCGTGCTCCTCGGCGACGCGCAGCGCGGTGTCCAGCGCGCGGGTGTGCGCGCCCATGTCCTCGTGGACCTTGAAGCCGGACGCGCCGCCCTCGGCGAGCGCCTCGGTCAGCGGGGCGTCGTGCGAGGACGAACCGCGGCCGAGGAAGCCGATGTTGACCGGCCAGGCGTCGAAGGCGTTGAACGCGTGCCGCAGCGCCCAGGGCGAGTTGACGCCGACGCCCCACACCGGCCCGAACTCCTGGCCGATGATCGTGGTGACACCGGAGGCGAGGGAGGCCTCCATGATGCGCGGCGAGAGCAGGTGGACGTGGGTGTCCACGGAGCCGGCGGTGGCGATCAGCCCCTCCCCCGACACGATGGACGTGCCGGTGCCGACGACGACGTCGACGCCGTCGAGGGTGTCGGGGTTGCCGGCGCGCCCGATGGCGTGGATGCGGCCTTCCCTGATGCCGATGGACACCTTGCGGATGCCCTGCACGGCGTCGATGACGACGACGTTGCTGATGACGACGTCGCAGGTGTCGCGGACGGCGGCGGCCTTCAGGTGCAGTCCGTCGCGGGCGGTCTTGCCGAATCCGGCGAGGAACTCGTCGCCGTACGCCTGGGAGTCGGACTCCACGCGGATCGTCAGCCCGGAGTCGCCGAGCCGGACGTGGTCGCCGGCGCGGGGGCCGTGCGTGGCGGCGTACTCGTAGGGGGTGAGGCGGCGGGGTTCGGCGGGGTGGCCTCCGGGGCGGCTCATCGCTCGTCCTCCTGCTCGGTGGTGTCCGGTACGCCGAGGTAGCCGCAGGCGGCGGCGCGGCGCAGCGCCTCTTCGCGGGCGCCCGGGGCGTCCAGGGGGCCGTCCACCAGGCCCGCGAAGCCGATGGCGATCCGCTCGCCGCCGATCGGCAGCAGTCCGACCTCGCCGCTCTCGCCGGGGCCGAAGCGGACGGAGGACCCGGCGGGCACGGCGAGGCGCATGCCGTACGCGGCGGCGCGGTCGAAGTCGAGCCGGGGGTTGGCCTCGAAGAAGTGGAAGTGCGAGGTCACGGAGACGGGCACGCCTGCGGTGTTGCGCACGGTCAGCGTGACGGCGGGCGCGGGGTCGTCGTGCGCGGGGCCGGGCAGCAGCGCGCCGGGGGCCTCGCTGCCGAGACTGCCGCTGCCGCCGTCAACGCCGTCACAGGTGAGGCCGTCGAGACCGCCGCCGATCGGGTCGGAGACCACCGCGAGGCGGGACCCGTCGTCGAAGACGGCCTCCACGTGCACCTCGGTCACCACGTCGGCGACGCCCGGCAGGACGTCGTCCGGGCCGAGCACGGCACGGGCGCGCTCGACGGCCTCGGCGAGGCGGGCGCCGTCACGGGCGGCCTCGCACACCGTGTCGGCGATCAGCGCGGTCGCCTCGGGGACGTTGAGTCTGAGGCCGCGCGCCTTGCGGGCCCGGGCGAGCTCGGCGGCCCCGAAGAGCAGCAGCCGGTCGCGTTCGGTGGGCGTCAGTCGCACGCCGCACACCTCCCTGATCACAATTTAGAACGACACTCTAACCACGAAATCCGCACGCCGGAAGCATTGACGCGAGACCTTGGCACGGGTCACATTGAGCGCTGCTCAAAACTTGTGAGCGTCATCGAGATCAGCCGAGCGTCAGGGGCACCCTCATGCCGATAGAACAGCGCGGAGTCGACACCATCCCGGACGGGGAGCGCACCAGCGGACCCAGAGACCTCGTGTCGATCCTGATCGGCTCCAACCTCTGCCTGGGAGTGATCGTCTTCGGCTGGCTGCCGGTGTCGTTCGGCCTCGGCTGGTGGGAGTCGGTGAGCGCGGTGGTGGCGGGCACGATGCTCGGCACCGCGCTCACCGCGCCCCTCGCCCTGGTGTCCCTGCGCACCGGGACGAACCTCTCCACCTCGTCCGGCGCCCAGTTCGGCGTGCGCGGCCGGCTCGTCGGCTCGGTCGTCGGCCTGCTGCTCTCGCTCGGCTACACCGCGCTGACCATCTGGATCGGCGGCGACGTGATGGTGGGCACCTTGCACCGCCTGATCGGCCTGCCGGCCGGCGCCCTCTCGTACGGCCTCGTCTACGCCCTGCTCGCCGCCGCCACCGTGATCGGCGCGGTCTTCGGCTACCGCGTGCTGCTGCGGCTCTCCCGGGTCCTCGCCTTCGGGATGACGGCGCTGCTGATCCTCGGCGTCATCGCGTACGCCCCCGACTTCACGACCTCGGCGCTGCCGGGCGCGGGCGGTTACCTCCTCGGCTCCTTCTGGCCGACCTGGCTGCTCGCCCTGGTGGCGGCGGGCCTGTCGGGCCCCATCGCCTTCATCACGCTGCTCGGCGACTACACCCGCTACGTCTCCCCGGCCCGCCACAGCTCGCGCGCGGTGCTCGGCGCGGCCTGGGCGGGGCTCCTCGCGGGGCTGCTGATCCCGCAGCTCTTCGGCACCTTCACGGCGTACGCGGCGCGCGCCGCCCTGGAGTACGCGGGCGGGCTCGTCGACGCCTCCCCCACCTGGTACCTCGTACCGCTGCTGCTCGCCGCCTCCGCCGGGTCGGTGGGCAACGCGGGCCTGATGCTGTACTCGATGGGCCTCGACCTGGACGCCATCCTGCCCCGCGCCTCGCGCGCCCGCGCCACGTACACCGTCGCCGTCGTCGCCACGGCCTGCGTCTTCGTCGGCCACTACGCGTGGGAGGCACAGGACGCGATGACGTCGTTCGTGCTGCTCCTGACCGCGATCGGCACGCCCTGGGCCGTCATCACCCTGATCGGCTTCGCCCGCTGTCGCGGCGAGTACGACGCGGAGGCCCTTCAGGTCTTCAACCGCCGCGCCAAGGGTGGCGTCTACTGGTACCGCTCCGGCTGGAACGTCCAGGCGACCGTGGCGTGGGCGCTTGGTGCGGCGGTCGGGCTGTTGTCGGTCGCGCTCCCTTCGTACGAGGGGCCGCTGCTTGCCCTGACCCGGGGGGTCGACTGCAGTTTCCTGCTCTCGGGGGTGGTGGGCGGGGTGACGTACGCGGTGCTGACCCGGCGTGCGGTGGCCGCGGGGCCGCTTCCCCTGGCGGGGGAGGAGACGGTGGCGGGCTGAGCGGTGCCGCGGTTCCCTGCGCCCCGTTCAGCCGATGTCCAGGATGGCCTTGCCCTGGAGGCGGCGGGTGAGCAGCGTGTCGATCGCCTCCGGGGCCCTGTCCCAGGCGCCCCGCCAGGACGCGCCGGGGTCGAGTGCGCCGGCCGCCACCTGCTCGGCGAGCCAGGTCAGGTCCCGGAAGAGTCCCGAGGCGCCGAGCAGCTGGAAATTGACGAGAGAACGGTTGTGGCGGCCCTCCTCCCCGTAGAGGGCCCTGAGCGGGAAGTGCTCCGACTCGCCGCTTGCCTGCCCGACGGAGACCAGGGTGCCGTGCGGCCCCAACATCTCGTACGCGGCGACCAGTTGGCGCCCGCCGATGACGTCCACCACACCGTCCACCGGGGCTCCGGCCTCCTCGGGCGCGGCGACCACCTCGTGCGCGCCGAGGGCCCGGAGCATGTCGCCCCGCCCCTCGGGGTCGCCGGTCACCGCGATGACGTGCGCGCCGCCCCGCCGGGCGAGCTGCACCGCGTACCGCCCGACGCCGCCTGTGGCACCCGTGACCAGCACCCGCCTGCCGAGGATCGGGCCGATCCGGTCCAGGGCGCGCAGGGCGGTGGCGCCCGCGACCGGCACGGTGCTGATGGCGCCCAGATCCGCGCCCTCGGGCACGACGCCGGTCCGGTCCGTGTCGGCGACGCGGTACTCGGCCCACCCGCCGTCGGGGGCAAGGGTCACCACGGGGGTGCCGGCCGCGGGACCCGAGCCGTCGGCGGCGGCCCGCTCGACCACGCCGGCCGCGTCCCAGCCGAGCACCGCGCCTTCGGGCGCGCCCTCGATGCCCCACCGCACCTCGCCGTGGTTCAGGGAGGTGGCCCGTACGCGG
Source organism: Streptomyces huasconensis (assembly GCF_021028635.1). NCBI lineage: Bacteria > Bacillati > Actinomycetota > Actinomycetes > Kitasatosporales > Streptomycetaceae > Streptomyces > Streptomyces huasconensis. Next base: position 5,769,268 of record NZ_CP086119.1, on the reverse strand, counting down.
ATCAGGGCCTGGTGCGGGGCGGGCTCGGGGGCGGGGGCCTCGCCGAGGCGGAGGCCGCCGGGGGCGGAGTGGTCGACGAGCAGTGCGCGCATGGGAGTTGCCTTTCGGTGGACGCCACAGAGGGCCGCGGTCGCCGCGGTCGGGACCGGCCGCCGCCGATAGTGCCACTGAGTGGCATAAGCCTTCAAGTGGCATTCGCCGCCGCAGGGCTGTCGCGGGCTAGACTTCCGGCATGGACGCGATGGACCTCGAACGGCTGCCCCTGCGGGAGCGCAAGAAGCTGCGGACGCGGCAGGCGCTCGTCGACACGGCTCTGGAGCTGTTCACGGAGCGCGGCTTCGACGGCGTGACGCTCGACGCGCTGTGCGACGCGGTGGAGGTCAGCAAGCGGACGTTCTTCCGTACGTTCAGCAGCAAGGAAGACGTGGCGATGGCACCGACCCAGGATCTGTGGGAGGTGTTCCTGGAGGAGCTGGAGAGCTGCGAACCGGCGCCGGGGCAGCCGCTGTTCGATGTGCTCCGGGACGCGCTGCTGGCCGCGCTCGGCCGCATGCCGGCGCAGGGCTGGGCCCATCGGGTGCTGCTCAGCCGCCGATTGGCGGCGCACGCTCCGTCCATGGACGCGCACGGGCTCGCCTTCTGCGACCGCACGAGCCGGGCGGCGCTGGCCGTGGCCCGGCGGCGGTTCGCCCTGCCGGGCGGGGAGGAGCTGCGGGCGCGGCTGGCGATCGATGTGCTGGTGGCGGCGTTCCACCGGGCGGTGGAGGGGTGGATCGAGGACCCCGATCCGACGCGGGATCGCCTGGCGGCGGGGCTGGCGGACGCGTGCCGGGCGGCGCCGGGCAGCCTTGTCCTCGCGGTGCGTTAGCGGGGGGGCGCGTTATGGCGGGGCGTTGCGAGGGGCGGGGCGGTTTCTGTCGTTCGTTCGTCTGCGGGTCGGCTTGGGCCGGGCGCGCAGTTCCCCGCGCCCCTAAGGGGGCTTCACGCGCCGCCCCCGGCCAGGGAGCACTCCTAGGGGCGCGGGGAACTGCGCGCTCAGCCACGACGCGCCCGCAGCGAAATGCGAGAAGCCCCCCACCCCGCGCAGTCACGCGCCCCTAATAAAAAGCCTCAGCCCAGCCCGTGCATCCAGCCGTGCACGTCCTGCGCCGTACCCCGCTGGATGTCCAGCAGAGCCTCCCTCAGCTTCATCGTGACCTCACCCGGCTCGCCACCGCTCTGCTGCCACTCCCCCGCGTTGCACTTGACCGTGCCGACGGGCGTGATGACGGCCGCGGTGCCGCAGGCGAAGACCTCCGTGAGCGTGCCGTTCTCGGAGTCGTTCTTCCACTGGTCGATGGAGACGCGGGCCTCCTCCGACTCGTAACCGAGGTCACGCGCGACGGTGAGGAGCGAGTCACGGGTGATGCCGGCGAGCAGGGAGCCGGTCAGGGTCGGCGTGACGATCTTGTTCCCGTACACGAAGTACAGGTTCATGCCGCCCAGTTCCTCGACCCACTTGTGCTCGACCGCGTCGAGGTAGGCGACCTGGTCGCAGCCCTTCGCCGCGGCCTCGGCCTGCGCGAGCAGCGACGCGGCGTAGTTGCCGCCGGTCTTCGCGTCACCCATGCCGCCCGGCACCGCGCGCACGCGGTCCTCGGAGAGCCAGATGGAGACGGGCTTGACGCCACCGGGGAAGTAGGCGCCCGCCGGCGAGGCGATGACGACGAACAGGTACTCGTTCGCGGGCTTCACGCCGAGGCCCACCTCGGTCGCGATCATGAACGGGCGCAGGTAGAGGGACTCCTCGCCGCCGTGCGCCGGAACCCACGCCTTGTCCTGCTTGACCAGCACGTCGCACGCCTCGATGAACGTCTCGACGGGCAGCTCCGGCATGGCGAGGCGCCGCGCCGAGGCCTGGAAGCGGCGGGCGTTGGCGTCGGGGCGGAAGGTGGCCACCGAGCCGTCGGGCTGCCGGTAGGCCTTGAGGCCCTCGAAGATCTCCTGGGCGTAGTGCAGGACGTTCGTCGCCGGGTCGAGCGCCAGCGGGCCGTAGGGGACGAGCTGTCCGTCGTGCCAGCCGCGGCCTTCCGTCCACTTGATCGTCACCATGTGGTCGGTGAAGTGGCGGCCGAACCCGGGGTTGGCCATGATCGCCTCGCGCTCCGCCGCGGCCAGCGGCGACGAGGAGGGCTTGAGCTCGATGGTCGGCGTCGTCGGCGTCGTCATGAGTGCTTCGTCCTTCACGGTGTGATGGTGACGGACCGCGCTCACGCCGCCCGTACCGAGGGGTACTTCCACCGGTACTGCGACGTCCGAGCTTCCTGTCTTCACGGCCCCGCGTTCGATTATCGCTCGCGGGGTCCCGAGGAGGAAACGGCATGGGTGCGGCCCGGGGATCGATGGTGACACCCGGGGCCGCATACGAGAAGCCGCCGGGTGCCCTGTGGGGCCCGGCGGCTTCTGTGAGGTCTTCGAGCCGCCGGGTCAGCCCGCTACTCGTACGGCGAGCGCGTCGCCGATCTGCTCGGTGGTGCGCACGCTCTCCCCGCGCTCCGCGAGGTCGGCGGAGACGGCGGCCTCGATGCGGGCGGCCTCGGGCTCGTACCCGAGGTGGCGCAGCAGGAGGGCGACGGAGAGGACGGTGGCCGTGGGGTCGGCCTTGCCCTGGCCGGCGATGTCCGGCGCCGAGCCGTGCACGGGCTCGAACATGGACGGGAACTCGCGGCCCGGGTTGATGTTGCCGGAGGCCGCGACGCCGATGCCGCCGGAGACGGCCGCGGCGAGGTCGGTGATGATGTCGCCGAAGAGGTTGTCGGTGACGATCACGTCGAAGCGGCCGGGGTCGGTGACGAGGTAGATCGTCGCGGCGTCGACGTGGATGTAGTCGGTGGTGACCTCGGGGAACTCCTTGGCCACCTTGTTGAAGACGTTCGTCCAGAGGTGACCGGCGTAGGCGAGGACGTTGTTCTTGTGGACCAGCGTCAGCTTCTTGCGCGGGCGGGCCTGCGCGCGGGCGAAGGCGTCGCGGACCACGCGCTCGACACCGAAGGCGGTGTTGACGGAGACCTCGGTGGCGACCTCGTGCGGCGTCCCGGTGCGGATCGACCCGCCGTTGCCGGTGTAGGGGCCCTCGGTGCCCTCGCGTACGACGATGAAGTCGATCTCGGGCTGGCCCTTGAGCGGCGTCGCGACGCCCGGGAGCAGCTTCGAGGGCCGCAGGTTCACATGGTGGTCGAAGAGGAAGCGGAGCTTCAGCAGGAAGCCGCGCTCCAGGACGCCGGACGGGACCGAGGGGTCGCCGATCGCGCCGAGGAGGATCGCGTCGTGCCGCTTGAGGGCTTCGACGTCGGCGTCGGTGAGGGTCTCACCGGTGGCGTGGTACCGCTGGGCGCCGAAGTCGTACTCCGTGGTCTCCAGCTTCACATCCGGCGGGAGGACGGCACCGAGGACCTTGAGCCCCTGGGCCACGACCTCCGGGCCGATGCCGTCACCGGGGATCACTGCGAGATTGAGGATGCGAGAGCTGTCCGACATGCGGGCAGCCTACTCTTCGTCCCAGGGGATGACATACGCTGTCCGGCATGCGGACATCTGCCCGGCAGACAGGTTCTGTTCACCCTGACGTGTGACGGGAGTTGGGCAGCGCTGGGAAGTTCCCTGCCATGGACACACCCAACCTCGGCATTCCGAACCTCGGCGTTCCGGAGCGGCTCGCGGCCCGGATGAGCATGCCGGAGCAGCACGAGTACCTGCGCGCGAAGCTCTCCCGGCGCAAGGTGCTCGCCCGTTCGTTCGCGGCCGCGGGGACGGTGGCCGGCGCCGGCCTGCTCACGGGCAGTTCGAGCACCGCGTACGGCGGGGGCGTGCCGGCCGCGCACACGTCGAGCACCCCGGCCGCCCCGGTGCGGGTCGACGGCGGGCTGGTCGCACCCTTCGGCCGGCATCTGGCGTTCGGGGCCGACCCGAGGTCCCAGATGCGGATCTCCTGGCAGGTGCCGCTGCCGGTCAAGGCCCCCTACCTGCGGGTGGGGCCGAAGCCGTGGGAGCTGAGCCGGAAGATCGAGGCGGAGGTGCGCGACCTGCGCACGCCGTCCCTCTCGAAGAAGCTGCCGGCCGTGGAGCAGTACTACCTGCACGCGGCGCTCGACGGCCTGGAGCCCGGCACGACGTACTACTACGGCGTCGGCCACGACGGCTTCGACCCGGCATCGCCCGAACGGATGGCGACGCTCGGCTCGTTCAGGACGGCGCCCGCGCGGGCGGAGAAATTCGTCTTCACGGCCTTCGGCGACCAGGGCGTCAGCTATCACGCCCTCGCCAACGACCAGCTGATCCTGGGCCAGAACCCGTCCTTCCACCTCCACGCGGGCGACCTCTGCTACGCGGACACCACCGGGCACGGCGAGGACTCGGACACGTATGACGCGCGGGTGTGGGACACCTTCCTCGCGCAGACCGAGTCCGTCGCGAAGTCGGTGCCGTGGATGGTGACGACCGGCAACCACGACATGGAGGCGTGGTACTCGCCGAACGGCTACGGCGGGCAGTCCGCGCGCTGGTCGCTCCCGGAGAACGGCTTCGACCCGCGCCACGCGCCGGGCGTCTACTCCTTCACGTACGGCAATGTCGGCGTCGTCGCGCTGGACGCCAACGACGTCTCGTACGAGATCCCCGCCAACCGGGGCTACACCGAAGGGGAGCAGACCGCCTGGCTGGACCGGCGGCTGGGCGAGCTGCGGACGGACGAGGACGTGGACTTCGTCGTCGTCTTCTTCCACCACTGCGCCTACTCGACCTCGCGGCACGCCTCCGACGGCGGGGTGCGCGACGCGTGGCTGCCGCTGTTCACCAAGCACCAGGTGGACCTGGTCGTCAACGGCCACAACCACGTCTACGAACGCACCGACGCCATCAAGGGTGGCGAGGTCGGCAGGCCCGTGCCGGTCGGCGCGTCGACCGATCCGACGCGCGACGGCATCGTGTACGTCACCGCGGGCGGCGCGGGCAAGGACCTCTACGAATTCGGCCCCGGGGTGCGGGACAGCTACGAGGGCCACGTCCACGACCGCGACGAGATCGCGACCTTCCACTGGACGAAGGCACGGCGGTCCGACCCCGAGAAGGTCGCGTGGTCACGGGTGCGCTACACCGGTTTCTCGTTCCTCGCGGTGGAGGTGACGCCGGGCGCGCACCCGAAGCTGTCGGTCTCCGCGCTCGCCGAGAACGGCGAGCGCGTCGACCACTTCGAGGTCGTGCGCGGAGCACGCGGGGTGCGCGGGTCTCAGTGACCCGTCTCCCCGCCGTTGTCCCTGCGGTCCAGGGCTCGCTGGAGGGCCAGGGCGGCGTTCTTGCGCTCGGTGCGCTCGGAGTCGCTCTTGCGGGAGGTGTGACGGACGCGGCGGACGGTCGTCTCGGCCATGGGAGATCCACTCCTTGAAGCAAAGGAAAGGGTGATTGTCGAGACTCCCCCACTGCCTAATGGGCGTGAGGGGACCCCCAAGCGACGGGGAGCTGCGGAGCGGCAGGGTTCGCCTGCGCGGGGCTCCGGCTCACGACCGCCATTCGCTTGATCGAGCGAGACGTTCGGCTCCTCCAACGCTAAGGCAGGGCGGAGCGTCTGTCTCCACAATTACTCGGACTTCCTACTATCTGAGACGGGCTTCCCGCGCGTGCCGCCCGCAGCTCGCGGATCAGCGCCCGTACGGCAAGGGAAGAGGCCAGTTCAGGGGTGGTGACGTAGCCGACGGAGCGCGTCGGGCGGTCCACTCCCAGGTCGGTGATCTCCACGGAGTCGGGCGCTCCGGTCAGCGAGAGGGCGGGGATGATCGCCATGCCGTGGCCGGTGCCCACCATCGAGCCACCTACCCAGCCCGTTCCGATTGGTCTGCACCATGGCGCGGAGGCGTTGCCCGCAGCAGAATCGGAGGCATGCCTGAGACCGAGCAGGAACAACAGTGGACCCCCATCCATGGCAAGCCCTACCGCTCCGTGCCGTACCGGCCCGAGCGCATGCCCGAGGACCAGTCCCTGGCGCGGGCCGCCGAACTGCGGGCGCGGATGCGGGAGCGGCGCACGGTGCGGCAGTTCGCCCCGGACCCGGTGCCCGCGCAGGTGGTGCGGGACGCCATCGCGTGCGCGGCGACGGCACCGTCCGGCGCGCACCAGCAGCCGTGGACGTTCGTCCTCGTCCAGGACCCGGAGATCCGCCGCCGCATCCGCGAGGCCGCCGAGCACGAGGAGCAGATCTCGTACGACGGGCGGCTCGGCGAGGAGTGGCTGGCGGCCTTGCGCCCCCTCGGCACGGACGAGGTGAAGCCGCACCTGACGGACGCGCCCGCGCTGATCGTCGTCTTCCAGCAGCGGTACTGGCTGGGCGAGGACGGCACCAAGCACAAGCACTACTACGTCGACGAGTCGGTCGGCATCGCGGTCGGAATGCTGCTGTCCGCCCTGCACCTGTCGGGCCTCGCCGCGCTGATCCACACGCCGAGCCCGATGCGGTTCCTCTCCCAGGTGCTCGGCCGCCCCGAGAACGAGAAGGCGTTCGCGGTGATCTCCGTCGGATACCCGGCACCGGACTGCCAGGTCCCCGACCTGGTGCGCAAGTCCCTCGATCAGGTCCTCGTGGAGGTCTGACAGATCCTCATGGAGGCCTGAGCGGACACGAGCCGGCGCAGCGCGGCCCCTGCACGCGGCCACCGGGCGTACTGCGATCAGCCCTGCCCCTCCGGCGGCTGCGGCCCGCCCAGGGGCAGCACCGCGGTGCTCCGCAGCACCTGGACCAGTTCGAGGCAGAGGCGTGTCCGTTCGTCGGGTGAGCAGTCGGCGAGGGCCCCGCGCAGCATGCGCAGGATCTGTGTGTCCCGGTGGGCCCTCACCACTGCCTGGAGCAGCCCGAGCACGATTCCGAGGAGGAGCACCGCCAGGACGACGGCTTCCACGGCCTTCACCGGTACCTCTTGCGGTTCGCGGCGGCGATGCGCTCGACCCCGTCTTCCTTGCACCAGTTGGCGTTGAGGCAGCGCAGCACGAGGGCGGCGTCACCGAGGTCGATGCGCTCCGGGTGCGGATCACGGCTGAACCTCGGTTGGCAGTCCACACCATCGGTGGCTGCGGTGATTCCACTGCGCAGCAGGTCGACGGCGACCTCCTTGGCGGGCACGCCACAGCACCACTCGATGACGATGTCCTCTGTGTGGTGGTTGTAGGTATTGGCCCAGCCGTGCGCGCTCGCCGCGACGTTGATCAGGCACGGACGCCGCAACACCCGGCTGAACAGCAGGTCACGGGCCTCGCCACTGAACGCATGGCCATATCCCCCTGCCCAATCGGCGATCTCCTGGCGCTCGACACGCGAGAGCCGGGTCGGCGCGTCTCGCCAGATGTCGGTCATGCCCCGTTCCCGCCCCGGGAGCCGCGGGGTCCAGTCGGGGTCCTCGTGGGCCAGACGCACGGAGGCCGAGCCACCCACGTCCACCAGGAGCCAGTGCCCGTCCGAGCGTGTGAGGCGCAGCCCGGGGACCCCGCGCATGCCGCCGAAGAAGGCGTCGAAGCGCGGCATCAGTTCGGCCACCACTCGGCTCGCCATGACCGGATGCAGGCGGAGAACAGGCTGCTCGGGACACGGGTCGACGCCCTGCAACCCGAGCACGGCACCGTCGAGTTGGCGGTCTCGCAGCGGTTCGGTCAGGCTGTGCGCGAGGAGGGCCTCGAAGCGCCGCTGACCGGAAGTGGCCGCGTCCGGTACGGGCCGCAGGCGCGAGATCCGGTTCTCCTCGGCCCAGTTCAGGCTCCGCTGGTAGCCGACACCGGTCGCCTTGTCGCACATGTCGGCCGCACGCCGGCGATTGCTCTGCTTGGACATACGTCCCCCTGTGGTTCTGTCGCCCGGCGCGACCACTGAGGTGATGCGTATATCCCTGACACACACTGCCCGTGCTCGTAGGTGGGTTCGTCAGAGCCCTTCACTCCCTCCAAGGTGCCGGGTCCTCGGAGTGTGGAGCACGCCTGCCTACCGGCGCGAGGCCAGGCTACAACACGGACACCCGGCGTCGCCGGCGTTCCCGATGCCCCGCCCCCTCCTGCTGTACGGCTTCCAAGCCGGCCCGCGCACCACCCAGGTACCGTCTGGATCATGAACGCAACTCCCTCCCGCAGAACGCTCCTTGGCGCCGCCGCCATCACCCCCGTCCTCCTGTCCGTGCCCGGCACCGCGCACGCCGCGCACGCCGCGATGCCCTTTGCCGACGCCCGGCGGCAGCTGCGCGAGCTGGAGAAGGGGTATCCGGGCCGCATCGGTCTGCACGCCCTGAACACCGGTACCGGCGCCACCCTCGGCCACCGCGCGGACGAACGCTTCGCCATCGCCTCGACGTTCAAGGTTCTGGCCGCCGCCGCGATCCTGCGCCGGGCGCGCGAGCAGGAGCCCGGGCTGCTCGACGTACTGATCCGGTACGGGCGCAAGGACCTGGTCACGTACTCGCCGCGGTGCGAGATGCACCTCGAAACCGGCATGACCGTACGGGAGTTGTGCGACGCGACCATCACGTACAGCGACAACGCGGCCGGCAACCTGCTGATGCGGCGCATCGGCGGGCCGGCCGGCATCACCGAGTTCGCCCGCTCGCTCGGTGACCCCCACACCCGTCTCGACCGGTGGGAGACCGACCTCAACACCAACCTCCCCGGCGACCGGCGCGACACGACGACCCCGGCCGCCATGACCGCGAACCTGCGCAAGCTCGTCCTCGGCGACGCCCTGCACCCGCTCGACCGCGGCCAGCTCACCCGCTGGCTCGTCGAGAACACCACCGGCGACGCGCGGATCAGGGCCGGGCTGCCCGAGGGCTGGCGGGTCGGCGACAAGACCGGCTCGCCCGCGTACGGCGGCGTCAACGACGTCGCCGTGGCCTGGCCCCCGAAGGGTGGCGGCGCGCCCCTCGTCATCTCCGTGTACACCACGCGCCTGGACCCGGACACCCCCGGCGAGGACCGCATCGCCGCCGACATGACCCGCATCGCCGTCGACGCCCTGAGCTGACGGGGCCGGAAAAACACACCGCCTCCGATCGGGGTGGGGCCCGGATCGGAGGCGGGGTTCAGGGGCGGGCCGCAGGGACCCGGCAGGGGCGTCAGCCCATGTGCGGGTAGCCGTACTCGGTCGGCGGGACCAGCGTCTCCTTGATGGCGCGCGTCAGCGTCCACCGCTGGAGGTTCTGCGGGGCGCCCGCCTTGTCGTTGGTGCCGGAGCCACGGCCGCCGCCGAAGGGCTGCTGGCCGACGACGGCGCCGGTCGACTTGTCGTTGATGTAGAAGTTGCCCGCGGCGTAGCGGAGCTTGTCCATCGTGTACGCGGCCGCCGCGCGGTCGCTCGCGATGACCGAGCCGGTGAGCGCGTAGTCCGAGACCGACTCCATCTGGGCCAGCATCTCGTCGTACTTCTCGTCCTCGTAGACGTGGACGGCGAGGAACGGGCCGAAGTACTCGGTCGTGAAGACCTCGTTGGCCGGGTCCGTGCACTCCACGACGGTCGGGCGCACGAAGTAGCCGACCGAGTCGTCGTAGGTGCCGCCCGCGACGATCGTGCAGGTGTCGTCCGCCTTGGCGCGGTCGATGGCCGCCTTGTTCTTGGCGAACGCGCGCTCGTCGATGACGGCGCCGATGAAGTTCGTCAGGTCGGTGACGTCACCCATCTTGATGCCGTCGACCTCCGCCGCGAACTCCTCCTTGAAGCCGGAGTTCCAGATCGAGGCCGGGATGTACGCGCGCGAGGTCGCGGAGCACTTCTGGCCCTGGAACTCGAAGGCGCCACGGGTCAGCGCGGTCTTCAGGATGGCGCGGTCGGCGCTCGGGTGCGCGACGACGAAGTCCTTGCCGCCGGTCTCGCCGACCAGACGCGGGTAGGTGCGGTACTTCGCGATGTTCTCGCCGACCGTCTTCCACAGGTGCTGGAAGGTCGGGGTCGAGCCGGTGAAGTGGATGCCGGCCAGGTCGCGGTGGTGCAGGGCGACCTCGGAGACGGCGATGCCGTCACCGGTGACGAGGTTGATGACGCCCTTGGGCAGCCCGGCCTCCTCCAGGAGCTGCATGAGCAGCACGGCGGCGTGGGTCTGCGTCGGGGACGGCTTCCACACGACCACGTTGCCCATCAGGGCCGGGGCGGTCGGGAGGTTGCCCGCGATGGCCGTGAAGTTGAACGGCGTGATCGCGTAGACGAAGCCTTCGAGCGGGCGGTGGTCCAGACGGTTCCACACGCCGGGAGCGTTCGCCGGCGGCTGCTCGGCGAGCAGGTCACGGGCGTACTTGACGTTGAAGCGCCAGAAGTCGACCAGCTCGCAGGGCGTGTCGATCTCCGCCTGCTGGGCGGTCTTCGACTGGCCGAGCATCGTGGAGGCGGCCAGCGTCTCGCGCCAGGGGCCGGACAGCAGCTCGGCGGCGCGCAGGATGATCGCGGCGCGGTCGTCGAAGGACATCGCGCGCCACGCCGGGGCGGCGGCCAGGGCGGCGTCGATCGCGTCCTGGGCGTCCTGCTGGGTGGCGTGGCGGCCGGTGCCGATGACGGACTTGTGGTTGTGCGGCTGCACGACCTGGAAGGGCTCGCCGCCGCCGAGGCGCTTGACGCCGCCGATGGTCATCGGCAGCTCGATGGGGTTCTCGGCCAGCTCCTTGAGCTTGGTCTCGAGACGGGCGCGCTCCGGGGAACCGGGGGCGTAGCCGTGCACCGGCTCGTTGACCGGGGCGGGGACCTGAGTGACAGCGTCCATGAGTTCCGTGTCTCCTTAAGAGGGTCGAGGGGGTGGGAGCTCAGCCCTTGGTTCAGTCCTTGGTGAGGATGGAGCGGGCGAAGAAGAGCAGGTTCGCCGGCTTCTCCGCGAGACGGCGCATGAAGTAGCCGTACCAGTCGGTGCCGTACGCCGTGTAGACGCGCATCCGGTGGCCTTCGGCGGCCAGCCGCAGGTGCTCGTCGCTGCGGATGCCGTACAGCATCTGGAATTCGTACTCATCCAGTTTGCGCCCCGCGCGCCGCGCGAGCTCCTGTGCGATGGAGATCAGGCGCGGGTCGTGGGACCCGATCATGGGGTACCCGTCGCCCTCCATCAGGATGCGCAGGATGCGGACGTACGCCTTGTCGATCTCGGCCTTGTTCTGGTACGCGACCTCGGCGGGCTCTTTGTAGGCCCCCTTCACGATACGCACGCGGCTGCCGTTCGCGGCGAGGCGGCGGGCGTCGGCCTCGGTGCGGAAGAGGTAGGCCTGGATGACGCAGCCGGTCTGCGGGAAATCCTCGCGCAGCGCGTCGTGGATGGCGAACATCGAGTCGAGGGTGGTGTGGTCCTCGGCGTCCAGGGTGACCGTGGTGCCGATCGCGGCGGCGGCCTCGACGACCGGCCGGACGTTGGCGAGGGCCAGCTCGTGGCCGCCTTCCAGCGCCTGGCCGAACATCGACAGCTTCACGGACATCTCCGCCTTGGTGCCGAGGCCGAGATCCTTCAGGCGGTCGATCAGCTCCAGGTAGGCGTCGCGGGCCGCGTGGGACTGCTCGACGGTGGTGATGTCCTCGCCCACCACGTCGAGGGTCAGCTCAAGGCCCTTGTCCGCGGTGTCCACGATGATCGGCACGACCTGGTCGACGCTCTCACCGGCGATGAACCGGTCCACGACCTGCTTGGTGCCGGGGGCCGCCGAGACGAAACGGCGCATCTTGTCGCTGCGTGACGCGGCGAGGATCACGGGACCCAGCACGGGGCACCTCCACGGGTGTACGAGAACGAGTGCCCTACCGACATAGTCCTACGGGTGGGTGACATGGCGGTACGGCACGGAGAACCACCGTGAAATCTAAGGATCACCCCTGCCCCGAGCCATCGACACCTGTCACGCATCCGTGCCCTGGATCTCATACACCTGTCTGAAGAAGGCGGGAGGCTGCGCGAGAATGGGGGGTGTGAAGGGCGACTACCAAGAACTGGTCGATGAGATCTCGGCGCTGCTCGGCGCTCCCGCCACCCTGGAGAACCGGGATTTCGAGCTGATCGCCTTCGGCGCGCACGACGGCGGAGGGGACGGGGACAGCGGCTTCGACGCGACCGCCCTGGACCCGGTCCGCACCCGTTCGATCCTGACGCGCCGCTCCACGGCCGAGGTCCGCGCCTGGTTCGAGGGCTTCGGCATCACCCGCGCCACGGGCCCGGTCCGCATCCCGCCCACCCCGGAGGCGGGCGTCCTGCGCGGCCGGATCTGCCTGCCCGTACGCCATCGGGGCTTCGCCCTGGGGTACGTATGGCTGCTCGACGACGAGCCGGGCCCGACCGAGCGGCAGCTGGGCGCCGCCATGGAGGTGACGGCCAGGATCGGCGCGCTGCTGGCCGACGAGGCGCAGGCCGGCGCCGATCTGACCCGGGAGTTCCGCGCGGTGCTGACCGCCGAGCGGGGCTGGCAGCGGGACATGGCGGTGGCGTCCCTGCGCACCGCCCTGGGCTCCGGCGCCGAGCGGCTGCACGCGGTGGTCTGCGTGGCCCCCTGGCCCTCCGCCGACCCGGAGAACGCCCCCGCCGCCCGTACGGTGCCGTCGGCCGCGGCGATCTGCACGGTGCCGTGGGGGACGACGGGCCAGTGTCTGGCGGCGCTGGTCCGGCTGCGCTCGGCCGACGTGCTCTCCCCCGCGCACACCGCGGCCGCGCGCCTCCTGGCGACGGCGGGGGGCGCCGCGGCCGGCAGCGCCGCCGGGATCGCGGGGGCCCGGCACGGCCTGGAGGATCTGGGCGCCGCCTGGTGGGAGGCGTCCGGGGCGGCGCGCGCGGCGCTCGCCGAGCGTCGCTTCGGGCCGGTGGCGCAGTGGTCGGACGTGGGTCCCTACCGGCTGCTGACGGCGCTGCCCCCGGAGGCCGCGCACGACCCGGCGGTCCGCCGCCTGCTGACCCCCGCCCACCGCGAACTGGCCCGCACCGCCGAGGTGTTCCTCGACTGCGCGGGCCAGGCGGGCCGCACGGCGGCGGAGTTGGGCATCCACCGGCAGACGCTCTACTACCGCCTCTCGCGCGTGGAGCAGCTCACGGGCCTCGACCTGGACGAGGGCGAGGACCGGCTGCTGCTGCACATGGTCCTGAAGTCGTCACGACTGTAAGGGGCGGGTAACGAACCGCCGCCGCGGTGATCTTGGCGGAGTACGGTCTTCCCCGTCCGAACACGCATCCTCCACTCGGGAGAACGAACACCTCATGAAGCTCAGGCTGTTGGCCTCCGCCGTCGCCGTCTCCGCCATCGCGCTCACCGGCACCGTCGTCACCACGGGCACCGCGGCCGCCGCGGGGCCGGACTGCTCCCGCGGCCTCACCAACGTCCCCGCCAAGGAGGCGGTGAAGGTCCGCACCACCGCGAAGGTGAACGGCTACGCCGTGGGCCAGGTGAACAAGGGCCGCAAGGCGTTCGTCTGCAACGACGGCCACGCCTTCACCGGCCAGACGTACCGCCTCTGCGGCAAGAGCAGCAACAAGTGGCTGTACGTCATGCCGAACGACTCCAACATCAGGGGTTACGTCCCGGCCACCTGCATGGACTGGTAGCACCCGCACGACACGCACCGCACTCCCCTCGCGCGCACCCGCGGCCGCTCCTCAGCCGGCTCCCCGCGCGAGGCGTTCACCAGCGGCATGCACGCCGCGGCACTGACCGGCGCGGTGATCCTGCTGGCGGCGGCGGCCCTGGCCGCGGGGGCGCTGCGTACGGAAAAAGCCGGACGAGCCGGGGAGATATCCCCCAGCTCGTCCGGCACTTCCAGCCCGTCCGGCGTTTGAGGACGGACTCGGCGAAGCCAGTGATGGCGGGGCCCGAAGCTCCAGGGCCCGTAACCCCTAGTCCGTGAGGTTCACCGCGCGCGCGGACTCCGCGCCGATCTCGGCGGCCAGCTCGGTCAGGACCGACTGCGGGACCGTGTCGTCGACGGTGAGGACCGCGAGGGCCTCGCCGCCCACATCGGCGCGCGCGACCTGCATGCCGGCGATGTTGATGCCCGCCTCGCCGAGGACGCGGCCGACGGTGCCGACGACGCCGGGGCGGTCGGCGTACCGCAGGACGACCATGTGCTCGGCGAGCGCCAGGTCGACGTCGTACTCACCGATGGCGACGATCTTCTGGAGGTGCTTCGGCCCGGCCAGCGTGCCGGAGACAGCGATCTCCTCGCCGTCGGCGAGCGTGCCGCGCACCGTGACCACGTTGCGGTGGTCGGGCGACTCGGAGCTGGTGGTGAGGCGGACCTCGACGCCGCGCTCCTGGGCGAACAGCGGCGCGTTCACGTAGGAGACGGTCTCGTCGACGACGTCCTCGAAGACGCCCTTCAGCGCGGAGAGTTCGAGCACCTTGACGTCGTGCTGGGTGATCTCGCCGTACACCTCGACATCGAGGCGGGCCGCCACCTCGCTCGCGAGGGCGGTGAAGATGCGGCCGAGCTTCTCGGCGAGCGGCAGGCCGGGACGGACGTCCTCGGCGATGACGCCACCCTGGACGTTCACCGCGTCGGGCACCAGCTCGCCGGCGAGGGCCAGGCGCACCGACTTGGCGACGGCGATGCCCGCCTTCTCCTGCGCCTCGTCCGTGGAGGCGCCGAGGTGCGGGGTGCAGACGACCTGGTCGAACTGGAAGAGCGGGGAGTCCGTGCAGGGCTCCTTCGCGTACACGTCCAGGCCGGCCCCCGCGACGCGGCCCTCCTTGAGGGCGGAGTACAGCGCCTGCTCGTCGACGATCCCGCCGCGCGCGGCGTTGACGATGCGGACGGTCGGCTTGACCTTGTGCAGCGCCTCGTCGCCGATGAGACCGAGGGTCTCGGGGGTCTTGGGGAGGTGCACGGTGATGAAGTCGGAGACCTCGAGCAGCTCGTCCAGGGACAGCACCTTCACGCCCATCTGGGCGGCGCGGGCAGGCTGCACGTACGGGTCGTAGGCGACGACCTTCATGCCGAAGGCACTCATGCGCTGGGCGACGAGGGCACCGATGCGGCCGAGGCCCACGACACCGAGGGTCTTCTCGGCCAGCTCGACGCCGGTGTACTTGGACCGCTTCCACTCGCCGTTCTTCAGGGCGGAGTTGGCCTGGGGGATGTTGCGCGCGGTGGCCAGGAGCAGGCCGCAGGCCAGCTCGGCGGCCGTCACGATGTTCGACGTCGGGGCGTTCACGACCATGACGCCGGCCTTGGTGGCGGCGGACACGTCGACGTTGTCCAGGCCGACGCCCGCGCGGGCGACGACCTTCAGCTTCTTGGCGGCGGCGATGGCCTCGGCGTCGACCTTGGTCGCGGAGCGGACCAGGATCGCGTCGACGTCGGCGATGGCGGGCAGCAGCTCGGCGCGGTCCGCGCCGTTGCACTGCCGGATCTCGAAGTCCGGGCCCAGGGCGTCGACAGTGGCCGGCGACAGCTCCTCGGCGATGAGTACGACGGGTTTGCCGGTGGCAGCAGTGCTCACGTGAGTCCTCACAAGTCCCTTGCGGACGGCCGTCCCGACGGCCGCAGGCGGAGTCGCTTAGCCGCGTGGAAGACGCACGACGCTGTGGGCCCGACGCGAATGTTGAACAGAAGCATAGTGGCGCCGAACCGATCAGCATGCGCCTCTGCGGAAGGATCACCCGTCCGTGGCTGGACGGGGTGGACAAGGGCCGGGGCTTGCGCCCCGGCCCTGTGTCGTACGACTTACGCGTCGTCGTCGTTGACCCAGCTCATGAGCTTGCGCAGCTCCTTGCCGGTGGTCTCCAGGAGGTGGTTCTCGTCCTGGGTCTTGTACTCGTTGTACTTCTTCAGGCCGCCGTGGTACTCGTCCATCCACTGCTTGGCGAACGTGCCGTCCTGGATCTCCGCGAGGACCTTCTTCATCTCGGCCTTGGTGGCGTCGGTGATGATCCGCGGGCCGGTGATGTAGTCGCCCCACTCGGCGGTCTCGGAGACCGACCAGCGCATCTTCTCCAGGCCGCCCTCGTACATGAGGTCGACGATCAGCTTCAGCTCGTGGAGGCACTCGAAGTAGGCGATCTCCGGCTGGTACCCGGCCTCGGTCAGCGTCTCGAAGCCCGCCTTGACCAGCGCGGCGGTGCCGCCGCAGAGCACGGCCTGCTCGCCGAAGAGGTCGGTCTCGGTCTCCTCGGTGAAGGTCGTCTTGATGACGCCCGCACGCGTGCCGCCGATGCCCTTGGCGTACGAGAGCGCCAGCGGGAAGCCGTTGCCGGTCGCGTCCTGCTCGACGGCCGCGATGCACGGAACGCCGCGGCCCTCCTCGTACTGACGGCGGACGAGGTGGCCCGGGCCCTTGGGGGCGACCATGCAGACGTCGACGCCCTCGGGGGCCTTGATGAAGCCGAAGCGGATGTTCAGGCCGTGGCCGAAGAACAGCGCGTCCCCGTCCTTGAGGTTGTCCTTGATGGACTCCTCGTAGACCTGGGCCTGGATCGGGTCCGGCACCAGGATCATGATGACGTCGGCCTCGGCCGCCGCCTCGGAGGGGGTGACCACGCGCAGGCCCTGCTCCTCGGCCTTGGCCTTGGACTTGGAGCCCTCGTGCAGACCGACGCGGACGTCGACACCCGAGTCGCGCAGCGACAGCGCGTGGGCGTGGCCCTGGCTGCCGTAGCCGATGACCGCGACCTTGCGGCCCTGGATGATGGACAGGTCGGCGTCGTCGTCGTAGAACAGCTCGGCCACTGGGAATCTCCTATGTGTGCTGGTGTTGCGTCCCACCGTACGGCGGGTTCGGTGAGGGAAGTTCACGGGTCTCGGCATCCGAGAGGAATGCCGCCGGACCCGGGTCAGGCGCTGCGGTCGAGCGCCCGCAGGCTGCGGTCCGTGATGGAGCGGGAGCCCCGGCCGATCGCGATGGTGCCGGACTGGACCAGCTCCTTGATGCCGAAGGGCTCCAGCATCTTGAGCATGGCCTCCAGCTTGTTGCTGCTGCCGGTGGCCTCGATGGTGACGGCCTCCGGGGAGACGTCCACGGTCTTGGCGCGGAACAGCTGGACGATCTCGACGATCTGGGAGCGGGTCTCGTTGTCGGCGCGGACCTTGGCGAGGACCAGTTCGCGCGCCACGGCGGCGCCCGGCTCCAGCTCGACGATCTTCAGGACGTTGACGAGCTTGTTGAGCTGCTTGGTGACCTGTTCGAGCGGCAGGTCCTCGACGTTCACCACGATGGTGATGCGGGAGATGTCGGCGTGCTCGGTGACGCCCACGGCGAGGGAGTCGATGTTGAAGCCGCGGCGCGAGAACAGGGCGGTGATCCGGGCGAGGACGCCGGGCTTGTTCTCGACCAGGACGGAGAGCGTGTGCTTGGTGGACATGGCTCGTGGTCTCTCTTTCGCTCTCGGTCTCAGTCGTCTTCGTTGTCGCCGAAGTCGGGGCGGACCCCGCGGGCGGCCATGACCTCGTCGTTCGAGGTGCCGGCGGCGACCATCGGCCAGACCTGGGCGTCCTCGTGGACGATGAAGTCCACGACGACCGGGCGGTCGTTGATGGCGTTGGCCTCGGCGATGACCTTGTCGAGGTCCTCGGGGCGCTCGCAGCGCATCGCCACGCAGCCCATGGCCTCCGACAGCTTCACGAAGTCCGGGACGCGCGTGCCCTTGTTGGGGCCGATGTCCTCGGGGCCGCTGTGCAGGACGGTGTTGGAGTACCGCTGGTTGTAGAAGAGCGTCTGCCACTGGCGGACCATCCCGAGGGCGCCGTTGTTGATGACGGCGACCTTGATGGGGATGTTGTTCAGGGCGCAGGTGGTCAGTTCCTGATTGGTCATCTGGAAGCAGCCGTCGCCGTCGATCGCCCACACCGTGCGGCCGGGCTCACCGGCCTTCGCGCCCATCGCGGCCGGGACCGCGTAGCCCATGGTCCCGGCGCCGCCGGAGTTGAGCCACGTCGCGGGCTTCTCGTACTGGATGAAGTGCGCGGCCCACATCTGGTGCTGGCCGACGCCCGCCGCGAAGATCGTGTCGTCGGGGGCGAGCTGTCCGATCCGCTCGATGACCTGCTGCGGGGAGAGCGAGCCGTCCTCGGGCTGGGTGTAGCCGAGCGGGTAGGTGTCGCGCCAGCGGTTGAGGTCGTTCCACCAGGCGGAGTAGTCGCCCGTGTGGCCCTCGGTGTGCTCGGCCTGGACGGCTTGGACGAGGTCGGCGATGACCTCGCGGGCGTCACCGACGATCGGCACGTCGGCGGCGCGGTTCTTGCCGATCTCGGCCGGGTCGATGTCGGCGTGGACGATCTTCGCGAAGGGCGCGAAGCTGTCCAGCTTGCCGGTGACGCGGTCGTCGAAGCGGGCTCCGAGGGCGACGATCAGGTCGGCCTTCTGCAGCGCGGTGACGGCGGTGACCGCACCGTGCATGCCCGGCATTCCCACGTGCAGCGGGTGGCTGTCGGGGAACGCGCCGAGCGCCATCAGGGTGGTGGTGACGGGCGCTCCGGTCAGTTCGGCGAGGACCTTCAGCTCGGCGGTGGCCCGGGCCTTCAGGACGCCGCCGCCGACGTACAGGACCGGGCGCTTGGCCGCGGTGATGAGCTTGGCGGCCTCGCGGATCTGCTTGGCGTGCGGCTTGGTGACCGGGCGGTAGCCGGGCAGGTCCATCTGCGGCGGCCAGGAGAACGTGGTCCGGGCCTGGAGGGCGTCCTTGGCGATGTCCACGAGGACCGGGCCGGGGCGGCCGGTGGAGGCGATGTGGAAGGCCTCGGCGATGGTCCGCGGGATGTCCTCGGCCTTGGTGACCAGGAAGTTGTGCTTGGTGATCGGCATGGTGATGCCGACGATGTCCGCCTCCTGGAAGGCGTCCGTGCCGATGGCCTTGGAGGCCACCTGGCCGGTGATCGCGACCATCGGGACGGAGTCCATGTGGGCGTCGGCGATCGGGGTGACCAGGTTGGTGGCGCCGGGGCCGCTCGTCGCCATGCAGACGCCGACCTTGCCGGTGGCCTGGGCGTACCCGGTGGCGGCGTGGCCCGCGCCCTGCTCGTGGCGGACCAGGACGTGCCGGACCCGGGTGGAGTCCATCATCGGGTCGTACGCCGGCAGGATGGCGCCGCCGGGGATGCCGAACACCGTGTCGGCCCCGACTTCCTCGAGAGAACGAATGAGGGACTGCGCACCCGTGACGTGCTCGACGGAGGTGGAGTGCTGTCCAGAGGATCGGGGCCGCGGCTGCGGATGGTGGGCCCCGGTGGCCTGCTCGGTCATCGGCATTCTCTTCTCGAAGCTGAGGGTTTTTGCGGGGGTTTTGCGGGGTTTTGGCGGGTGCCGGTGCAACAAAAAACCCCTCGTGCCGTGAGGCAAGCGAGGGGAGCGCGCCGGGTGCGGTCGCTGGGGTCCGGTGTTCGGACCGGTCGGTCCCAGCTTCAGCCGACGCGCTTTCCAAGTACGAGAATTCGGGTGCGCATGGCATTGACCCTCCCCCCGGCACGCAGTGCCTGTCAAGTAGGTGGGATGGGGGTCTCATTATGTGAACGGGCGTAGGGCGAGAGGCCGGTCGCGTACGTCGCCGGGGAGCCGCCCGCGAACGCCCCCGCCGCCCCGCCCGCGAAGGCTCCCTGCGGCCCGCCGGCGTAGGAGCCGGGGGCCCCGCCGACGAAGACGCCGGACGGCCCGCCCACGTACGTCGTGCTCGCGGAACCGCCTGCCAGGGCCGGGGCCGTGCCCGCGGGGCCGCCCGCCAGCACCGGCTCGGCCGGGCCGCGCGGCACCGGGTACTCGCCGAGGGAGAGCGCCCGGCGCAGCCGGTACTCGTCGAGCGGCCCGGAGAAGGCCACGCCCTGCCCGTGCGTGCAGCCCATGGCGCGCAGGGCGACCACCTGCTCGGGCAGGTCCACGCCCTCGGCCACGGAGAGCAGGCCGAGGTCGTTGGCGATGCGCAGCAGACCGGCGGTGATCTTGTGCAGCCGCGCGGACTCGACGACGCCCTCGATCAGGCTGCGGTCCAGCTTCAGTACGTCCACGGGGAGCCGGCGCAGCGCGGTGATCGCGGCATAGCCGCTGCCGAAGCCGTCCAGGGCGATACGGACGCCGAGCCTGCGCAGGGCGGTGAGCCGGCGCTCCAGGTCGTCCAGCGAGACCCGGGGGTCGCTGTCGGCCAGCTCGATGATGAGCGCCCCGGAGGGCAGGCCGTGCCGCGTCAGGAGCGCCTCGATGGAGCCGAGGGGCATGGAGCGGTCCAGCAGGCGGCGCGCGCTCATGCGGACGGCCACCGGGACCGCGTGCCCGGAGCGCCCGCGCTCGGCGGCCTGCTTGACGGCCTCTTCGAGCATCCAGCGGCCCAGCTCGGCCGCGCGGTCGCTCTCCTTGCCGTTACCGGCGTCTCTGCCGTGCCCGGCCTCGGACACGCGCAGGAACTCGGCGGGCGTGAAGAGGATGCCCTGGGCCGAGCGCCAGCGGGCCTGCGCGGCGACCGCGGTGATCCGGCCGTCGTCGAGGGAGACCACCGGCTGGTGGAGCAGGGCGAACTCGCCGTCGTGCAGGGCGGAGCGCAGCCGGGTGGCGAGCTGCGCCTTGCGGACGACGTCGGCCTGCATCTGCGGGGCGTACAGCTCGACGCGCCCCTTGCCCGCCGCCTTGGCGCGGTACATCGCGAGGTCGGCGTTGCGCAGCAACTCGCCCGCGCCGATGCCCGGTTCGGCGAACGCGACGCCGATGGAGGCCGCGACACGCACGTCGTTGCCGTCGATGGTGTAGGGCTGGGAGAGGGTGATCCGCAGCCGGTCGGCCAGTTCGTAGATGTGCTGCTCCCTGGCGGCCTGGTCCCTGGTCCCGTCGCCGACGATGAGAGCCGCGAACTCGTCGCCGCCGAGCCGGGAGGCGGTGTCGCCCGCGCGCACCGCCTCCTGGAGTCTGCGCGCCGCCTGGATGAGCAGTTCGTCGCCCGCCTGGTGGCCGATGGTGTCGTTGACGGCCTTGAAGCCGTCGAGGTCGATGAAGAGCACGGCCGTGCCGCGGTCGGTCACCCTGCGGCCGGTCAGGGCCTGGCTGACGCTCCGGGTGAACAGCGCGCGGTTGGGCAGGTCGGTGAGCGGGTCGTGCTCGGCGTTGTGCTGCAACTGCGCCTGGAGGCGGACCCGTTCGGTGACGTCCCTGCTGTTGAAGATGAGGCCGCCGTGGTGGCGGTTGACGGTGGATTCCACGTTCAGCCAGTCGCCGTTGCCCGACCGGAAGCGGCACTCGATGCGGGTGGTGGGCTCCTCGACGGGGCTGGCGGCGAGGAACCTGCGCACCTCGTGGACGACCCGGCCGAGGTCCTCGGGGTGTATCAGCGAGGCCAGCTCGGAGCCCACGAGCTCTTCGGCGTCGCGGCCGTAGACCCCGGCGGCGGCCGGGCTCACGTACCGCAGGATGCCGTTCGGGGCGGCGATCATGATGACGTCGCTGGAGCCCTGGACCAGGGAGCGGAAGTGGTTCTCCTTCTGGGCCAGCTCCTGGGTGAGGGTGATGTTGTCCAGCAGCATGATGCCCTGGCGGGCGACGAGGGCGAGGACGACGGTGCCCGCCGTGAAGAGCACGACCCGGTCGACGCTCCGCCCGCTCAGCACGTTGTAGAGGATTCCCAGGGTGCAGACGGCGGCGGCGAGATACGGCGTGAGGGCGGCCAGCGATCCGGCGATCGGCCGGGTGGTGGTCCGCGCGTCCTCGGGGATCTCGTCCGGCACGCGCGCGTGCTCCGTCCCGGCTTCCGCGCGTTGGGGCCAGGGCGCGGCCCAGGGGGCGTAGGCGAGGAGCAGGGAGCCCGCGAACCAGCCGGCGTCAAGCAGCTGGCCCGAGCGGTAACTCGCGTGCAGCAGGGGCGAGGTGAACAGCGCGTCGCACATGACGGTCAGGGCGAGCGCGGCGATCGCGGTGTTCACCGCGGTGCGGTTGGCCGAGGATCGTCTGAAGTGCAGCGCCAGGACCATGCTGACGAGCGCGATGTCGAGGAGCGGGTAGGCGAGCGAGAGCGCGGCGTGCGCGACGTCGCGCCCCTGGAACTGTGCGGTGTGGGCGAGGGCGAGGCTCCAGGAGATCGTGAGGAGCGAGCCCCCGATCAGCCACGAGTCGAGGGCGAGGCAGCCCCAACCCGCCTTGGTCACCGGCCGCTTGGCGAGCACGAGGAGGCCGATGATGGCGGGCGGGGCGAAGCAGAGGAAGAAGAGGTCGGCCAGGCCGGGGCTCGGCACCTCCTGCCGGAGCACGACTTCGTACCAGCCCCAGACGCCGTTGCCGAGGGCCGCCATCGCGGAGGAGACCGAGAAGAGCAGCCATGCGGGTCGAAACCGGCTGCGCCGGGTCCGGGAGTAGCGGAAGCAGGATACGGCGGCGGTCGCGGCGGCGACGCTGAGGCCGAAGTCCCCCATGATCAGGGCGAGTCGCTCCGAGCCCCAGCCGAGCGCGGAGCCCAACGCGTACACACCGCAGATGAGCAGCAGCACCACCTGCGAGACGACGCCGCGGCCACCCTGCTGGGGGTGACGGATCTGGGGCGCCCTCGGGGGCGGCGGGGCCGAGCAGGGGCCCGCCGCGAGGACGCTCGTGGTCGGCGGGGCGGTCACTGGATCGCCCTGATCCGCGTCGCCCGCGTGTCCGTCCGCCGCGCGCGTCCGCCGTGGCGGTCCGGGCGCTGCGGGGTGCGGGGCCGCTCGCTCGTGCGGCTCGCGCCGCGCCGGAGCCTTCGCACCGGTGTGCGCGAGAGTCGGCGACGGCTTTCCCGCCGCGTCGGATCGTCCGCCCATAGGCCATACATCGCCTGTCGCCCCCCTCGCAGTCGTACGTCTCATCCCCGCGCCGAAAGGTCCACGGCGCATCCCCTGTCGGGACGATACACCAGCATCGTCACGCAGGGACATAGCCCCTCTACGCTGCGTGACGATCAACGCCGAACTGAACACGGGGCGCACGCATACGAGCGCGTAGCGTGCACAATGCGCCCTCAGGCGATCAACGGCCTATGGTCCGTACGACGTTGTCAAGGGGCTCGCCCGCGGCGAACTTCGTCACCTGGGCGGCCATCAGGCGCTGGGCGCGGGGCAGGAACGCCGACGTGGAACCGCCCACGTGCGGGCTGATGAGCACTCCAGGAGCGTGCCACAGGCGGTGACCTGCGGGCAGGGGTTCCGGGTCGGTCACGTCGAGGGCGGCGGTGAGGCGGCCGGACTCCAGTTCGGCGACGAGTGCCGATGTGTCGACCACGGGTCCGCGGGCGACGTTCACGAGCAGCGCGCCGTCCTTCATGCGGGCCAGGAAAGCGGCGTCCACCAGTCCTCGGGTGTCCTCGGTGAGCGGCGTGGAGACCACCACGACGTCGGCCTGGGGCAGCAGCGACGGCAGTTCGGCCAGCGGGTGCACGGGGCCGCGCTCCGTGGCACGGGAAGAGCGCGCGACGCGCGCCACCCGCGCGCACTCGAAGGGGGTGAGCCGGTCCTCGATGGCGGAACCGATCGACCCGTAGCCCACGATGAGGACGGACTTGTCGGCGAGCGCCGGGTAGAAGCCGGACCGCCACTCCTCCTGGCGCTGCCCCTCCACGAAGCGCGGGATGCCCCACAGCGACGCGAGGATCAGGCCGAGGGCCAGCTCGGCGGTGCTGGCCTCGTGCACCCCACGGGCGTTGCACAGCCGCACTCCGGGGGCGAGGAACCCGAGGCCCGGCTGGACATGGTCGATCCCGGCGGTCAGCGTCTGCACGACGCGTACGGACGTCATCGCGGGCAGGGGGCGCACGGCGATCTCGTCGGGCTTCATATAGGGCACCACGTAGAACACGCAGTCGGCCGGGTCCGCGGGGAACTCCGGGCCGCCGTCCCAGCAGCGGTAGTCGAGGCCCGCCTCCGACGCCTCGGGCAACCCGGGGATCTCGTGCGCTTCGTAGGGAAGCCATACATCTTTCGCCATGGCCAGGAGGCTAATGCGCCCGCCCCGGGCACCGCCCGCGGGGAGGCCGCGCTCGGGCCCGGGAG
Source organism: Streptomyces huasconensis (assembly GCF_021028635.1). Classification (NCBI taxonomy): domain Bacteria; kingdom Bacillati; phylum Actinomycetota; class Actinomycetes; order Kitasatosporales; family Streptomycetaceae; genus Streptomyces; species Streptomyces huasconensis. Next base: position 5,745,360 of record NZ_CP086119.1, on the reverse strand, counting down.
AGCAGCGGTTAGGTTGGGGTGATCTCCGGACCAGGAGTGGGAGGGTACGGCCAGGTGGAGCGCAGGACGATCGGCGCGGGGGCGCTCGAAGTGGGCGCCGTCGGACTCGGCTGCATGCCGATGAGCTGGGCGTATACCGGCTCACGGCAGCGCGGCGACGCGTCGCTGCGCACCGTGCACGCCGCACTGGACGCCACGGGCGCCGCCGGCCCGGGGGTGACGCTGCTGGACACCGCCGACATGTACGGGCCCTTCACCAATGAGCTGCTGCTCGGCCGGGTGCTGAGGGAGCGGCGTGCGGAGGCGTTCGTCTCGACGAAGTGCGGGCTGCTCGTCGGTGAGCAGCACATCGTCGCCAACGGCCGCCCCGGCTATGTGAAACGGGCCTGCGACGCGTCGCTGCGGCGGCTCCAGACGGAGACCATCGACCTGTACCAGCTGCACCGCGCGGACCCCGAGGTGCCCATCGAGGAGACGTGGGGCGCGATGGCCGAGCTGGTCGCCGCGGGGAAGGTGCGGGCCCTGGGGCTGTGCGCGGTGGGGGCGCGCGCCGCGCACCGGCGTATGGCGCCGGGGCGGCCCGGGTCAGGGTTGCACGATCTGACGATCCGCCAGTTGGAGCGCGTGCAGCAGGTCTTTCCGGTGAGCGCGGTGGAGGCCGAGCTGTCGGTGTGGTCGCCCGAGGCGCTGGAGGCGCTGCTGCCGTGGTGCGTGGCCCGCGGGGTGGGGTTCCTCGCGGCGATGCCGCTGGGGAATGGTTTCCTCACCGGGACGCTGACGCCCGGCCAGGGCTTCGAGCCGGACGACCTGCGGGCCCGGCACCCGCGCTTCACCGCCGAGATGATGGCCGCCAACCAGCCGCTGGTGGTGGGGTTGCGCCGGGTGGCGGAGCGGCACGGGGCGACACCGGCGCAGGTCGCGCTGGCGTGGGTGCTCGCGCAGGGCCGCCATGTGGTGCCGATCCCCGGGGCCAAGCGGGCGCGCTGGGCGGTGGAGAACGCCGGGGCGGCGGCGCTGCGGCTGACCGGGACGGACCTGGCGGAGATCGCGGCGCTGCCGGCGGCGCTGGGGTCGTGGGACTGAGGGGCGCGGAGGGGCGGGGGCGACGGGGGCCGAGCGGGCTGAGAGGGCTGAGGGGGCGCGCGACGGCGTGGGGGGGCGTGGGCGGCGCCTGTGATCTCCGGGGTCTCGTGGGGGCGGAATGGGAACCTGCGGGGCGTGAGCGGTGTATGAACAGTAGGAACGCCGCGCCGAAGGGACCTGATCATGCAACGACCTGCTGTTACGGCCGTGTTGACCGCCGCCGCCCTCGTCCTCGCGGTCGGGTGCTCGTCGGGGGACAAGGACACGCCGGCCCACCGGAAAAGTCCCTCGCAACGTGAGGCGCCGAGCAAGTCCCCCGGTGGAAAGCCGGGGGCCCAGCCCCCACCTGAGAAGGGCTCGGCGAAGGTCACCCGCACCCTCGCCACGGACCTCGACTCGCCGTGGGGTCTCGCCGCCCTGCCCGGCGGGGACCTCCTGGTCTCCTCGCGCGACGAAGGCACCATCACCCGGGTGGACGGCACGACGGGGAAGAAGACGGAGCTGGGCTCGGTGCCCGGCGTCGCCCCCGGTGGCGAGGGCGGCCTGATGGGCCTCGCGCTCTCGCCCTCGTACGCCTCTGACCACATGGTGTACGCCTACTTCACGACGGAGTCCGACAACCGCATCGCCCGCATGCTGTACGACGAGAAGAAGCCCGCAGGCGAGCAGTTGGGCGCGCCCGACACGATCTTCAAGGGCATCCCGAAGGGCATGATCCACAACGGCGGCCGGATCGCCTTCGGCCCGGACAAGATGCTCTACGCGGGCGCGGGTGAGACGGGTGACACGGAGCTGGCGCAGGACAAGGAGTCCCTCGGCGGCAAGATCCTGCGTCTGACCCCGGACGGCGAGCCTGCTCCCGGCAACCCCTTCGCCGACTCCCCCGTCTATTCACTGGGCCACCGCAATGTCCAGGGCCTCGCCTGGGACGAGCAGAAGCGGCTGTGGGCCTCCGAGTTCGGCCAGGACACGTGGGACGAGCTGAACGAGATCAAGGCCGGGGAGAATTACGGCTGGCCCGAGGCCGAGGGCAAGGCCGGCAAGGAGGGCTTCCGCGATCCGCTCGCCCAGTGGAAGACCTCCGAGGCCTCACCGAGCGGCATCGCCTACGCCGAGGGCTCGGTCTGGATGGCGGGGCTGCGGGGTGAGCGGTTGTGGCGCATCCCGGTGAGAGGTGTGGAGGGCGCGCCGAACCCGCAGTCCTTCCTCAAGGGCGAGCACGGCCGGTTGCGCACGGTCCTCGCGGCGGGCGGCGACAAGTTGTGGCTGGTGACGAACGAGACGGACTCGCGGGGCACGCCGCAGAAGGGGGACGACAAGATCTTGGAGGTGGAGGTGAAGTAGGTCAGCCCTTCGGCTCGCCGGCGGCGGAGGGGGGTATTCGCTCGCCGGGACCGACCTGCTCACCTGAGACCGTCTGCTCGGCGGGGCCCGGTGTCTCGTCAGAGACCGTGACCGTCTGCTCGGCGGAGTCCGGCGCCTCGCCCGGGTGTGGTGTCCCGCCCGGGTGCGGTGTCTCGTCCGCGCGGGGCGCCGGGACGGGCGGGCGGACGACCACCTTGCCCGAGGACAGGTCGATCGGTCCGCGGCCGGGGTCGCCGTCGGCGAGGTCGACGCGGGTCATCTCCAGACGCTTCTGTTCGTCGTCGGTGTGCTTGCGCCCCGGCGCGAAGAGCGCCTCGATCGCGTTGAACACTGCGCCTCCCTGGAGCCGAGTCTCTGTCGTCAAGCGTAAGCGAGCCGGCATGTAATCGGCCGGGGCCGTAAAGACGCAGGTCACAGAGGTGTGGGGGGGCGTCTAGGTGCCCGTCTCCTGACCCGCGGTCGTCGCGTCGCCCGTCGGGAACAGCCGCAGCCGGTGGGCGAGGGCGGCGGCCTCGCCGCGGCCGGTGACGGACAGCTTGGCGAGGATGTTGGAGACGTGGACGCTGGCCGTCTTCGGGGAGATGAAGAGTTCCTCGGCGATCTGGCGGTTGCTGCGGCCCACCGCGACCAGGCGCAGCACGTCCCGCTCCCGGCTGGTCAGGCCGAGCGCCTCGGCGGGGTCGGCCGGGACGGCGGGGGCGCGCACCGCCTCCGTGGGGTGCAGGGTGAGGCGGGCGCGCTGGGCGAGTCCGGTGATCGACTCGGCGAGGGGCCGTGCGCCGAGCCGTTCGGCCACCTCGCCGGCCTGCCGCAGCAGCCGGGCGGCGCCGTCGCGGTCGGTGCCGTCCGGGCCGAGGAGGGCCTCGGCGAGGCGCAGGCGGACGTGGGCGAGGTCGTAGGGCCGCTCCAGCGGTTCGACGGCGGTGACCACGGCGGCCCAGTCGGCGGAGCCGTCGCGGCCCTCGGCGCGCAGCAGTTCGGCACGGGTCCACTCGGCGTAGGCCCGCCAGAGCGGGATGGGGGTGGCGAGGGACTGGGTGATGCGGCGGATGCGTTCGATGGCGGCGGGGCGGCCCTGCTCGGCGGCGGGCAGGCCACGGGCGTCGGCCTCCATCGCGGCGGCGGAGAGGAGCAGCGGCCAGCCGTACTTGTAGGTGCCGAACGGAAGTCCGGAGGCCAGGCCGCGTTCGACCTCGGCGCGGCCGTCGAGGATGCGGCCCTCGGCCGCGGCGACCCCGAGGGCGATGCGGGCCAGCGGCAGGATGTACTGCGGCTGCGGGTCGTGGCTGCCGTAGTGGTGGTAGGCGGCCTGGAGGTGGCGGACGGCGGCGGCGTGGTCGCCGCGGAAGAGCGCCATGCGCGCGGAGCACTGGGCGGCGGTGCCCCGCGGCTTGGAGCTCTGGACGCAGCGGTGGGTCTGGGCGACGGCCTCGGCGGCCTCGTCCCAGCGGCCGAGGGACAGCAGGGACTCGGCGGCGTTGGCCCACACCCAGCCCTCGGTGTCCATCAGGCCGTACTTCCGGCAGAACTCGATGCCCTCCATCGCGACCTTCACGGACTCGGCGGAGCGGCCGACGCCTTCGAGGGCGGAGGGGAGGTTGATGTGGGCGCGGCTGAGGTCGGTGACCAGACCCTCCTCGATGACGCGGTCCCTGACCTCGTACATCTCGGCGAGGCCGGTCTCCGGGTCGCCCGCTTCGATGAGGAGGTTGCCGCGGGTGAGGCGGGCGTTGAGCTCGATGGTGTCGGACTTGACCATGCGGGCGTACTCGACGGCACGTTCGGCGGCGGCCATGGTCTCCGGGCCCGGGTCGTGCAGCATGCCCCAGGAGGCGCGGTGGACGAGGACGTCGGCGTGCACCTCGGAGGGCGGCAGGCCGCGCATCAGCTCCTGGGCCCGCGCGATCTCGTCCCAGCCGTCGCCGCGGCCGAGGGTGGAGACGAGGCGGGAGCGCGAGACCCAGAACCAGGCGGAGCGCAAGGGGTCGTTCTCGCCCTCCAGGAGGCGCAGGGCGCGCTTGGTGATCTTCAGGGCGCGTTCGCGTTCGCCGCAGAGGCGTCCGGCGACCGCGGCCTCGGCCATCAGGTCCAGGAAGTGCAGCGGGGTGGTGGCGGGGTCGCAGGCACCGGCGGGGTGGCCCTCGACGTAGTCGGCGGGACGGAGTCGTTCGCGTACGGCGTCGGGGGCGTCGTCCCACAGTTCCATGGCCCGCTCCAGGAGCCGCAGTTGCTCGGCGTAGGCGTGCCGGCGGCGGGCCTCGACGGAGGCGCGCAGGACGGCGGGCAGGGCCTTGGCGGCGTCGTGCGCGTAGTACCAGTAGGTGGCGAGGCGGGCGGCGCGCTGGTCGGCGGCGACGAGCGAGGGGTCGGCCTCCAGGGCCTCGGCGAAGCGGCGGTTGATGCGGGAGCGTTCGCCGGGCAGCAGGTCGTCGCTGACCGCCTCGCGAACCAGGGAGTGCCGGAAGCGGTAGCCGTCGCCTTCGGGCGAGGCGAGCAGGATGTTCGCGCCGACGGCGGCCCGCAGGGCTTCGATGAGGTCGTCCTCGCCGAGCCCGGCGACCTCGGCGAGCAGTTCGTACTCCACGGTGGAGCCGCCCTCGGCGACGATCCGGGCCACCCGCTGGGTGTCCTCCGGGAGTTCCTCGACGCGGACCAGGAGGAGGTCGCGCAGGGAGTCCGTCAGGCTCGCGCAGCTGCCGCCGTGGGAGGCGACGGCGAGTTCCTCGACGAAGAAGGCGTTGCCGTCGGAGCGGTCGAATATGTCGTCGACCAGGGGCTGTTCGGGTTCGGCCGCGAGTATCCCGGCCATCTGGCGGGCGACCTCGTCCTTGCTGAAGCGGCCGAGTTCGATGCGGCGCACCGTGCGCAGGCGGTCCAGTTCGGCGAGGAGGGGGCGCAGCGGGTGGCGGCGGTGGATGTCGTCGGCGCGGTAGGTGGCGATCAGGACGAGGCGGCCGCCGCGCAGGGTGCGGAAGAGATAGGCGAGGAGGTGGCGGGTCGAGGCGTCGGCCCAGTGCAGGTCCTCCAGGACGACGACGACCGCGCGGTCGCGGGAGAGGCGCTCCAGGAGGCGGGCGGTCAGCTCGAAGAGGCGGGCGACGTCCTGTTCGTCGGATCTGCTGGCGGCGCCGTATCCGTGGCCGTTTCCCGTGGTGGCGGCGCCGGCGAGTTCGGGCAGGAGCCGGGCGAGTTCCTCCTCCTGGCCCTCGGCGGCGGCGGCCAGTTCGTCCGGAAGCTGTCGGCGCAGGGCGCGCAGGGCGCTGGAGAAGGGGGCGAACGGCAGGCCGTCGGCTCCGATCTCCACGCAGCCGCCGAGCGCGACGACGGCGCCCCGCTGCCGGGCGGCCTCGGTGAACTCCTCGATGAGGCGCGTCTTGCCGACGCCCGCCTCACCGCCGAGCAGCAGTGCCTGCGGCTCGCCCGTGCCGGGGCCCCCGGCTCCTTCGAGCGGGGTCCCCGTGGCGCGGGCGAGCGCTTCGTTCAGTACGCCCAACTCGTCGGCGCGGCCGACGAACACCGGGCTGACGGACCTGGTCTCCACGCCCGCGAGCATCGCACAGTGCGTGGACGGTACGGCACCCGCTGTCCGCGAACCGGTCACCTCCGGTGCCGCGCGGAGCTGCCGGGACGTCCCGCGCGCCTGTCCCGTCGCCGACGCCGCCCCGGTCACCTCAGGCGGCCGGTGTGAAGCGGGACTTCCACAGGGGCATGTTCACCCGCCCCTCCGCTTCGTCGCCGGTCGAGCGGCGGGCCGCGGTCTCGGCGCGGCGGTTCCTGCGGACCTCGCGGATCAGGCGGCGGCGGTCGGCCTCGCGGGCCAGCTCGGCGGCGCGCATCTGGTGCATCTCGTACTCGAACATCTCGTACCCCTTGGGCGGTTGGTGGTGCCATCGCTCTCTGCGATGGCACCACTCTCGTCTCCCAGGGGCGTGTCCCACATCGGGCGAGTGCCGCATCTCCGGGAGGCCGGGGGCCTTAGGTACGGCGAAGGGCGGGCCGGGGGTCTTAGCCCCGGGCCCGCCCCTGCCTTACGTGGGCTTACGCAGGGCTCAGGAAGGTGTCGAGGGAAGGCCGAGCAGCAGGTCGGAGTACTTGAGGACGGCGAGGATCAGTCCGATCACGCCGAGTACGACGCCCGCCCAGGCCACGGACTTGATCCACGGCGCCTGTTCCTGGCCGGGGGCGCCGAACGCGGGCCTGACCAGGACCACGAAGCCGGTGACCAGGGCGGTGAGCGCGAAGAGGCCCGCGATCAGCGCGGTGACCTTCCAGGAGTCGCCGTACAGGGACTGGATCTGCCGGCCGACGCTCGCGGACCGGGCGGTCTCCAGCTGCCCCATGATGTTCGAACGCGCGGCGGCGACCGTGCCGAGCCAGCCACCGGAGAGACCGATCACACCGAGCGCGGCGGAGACCACGGCGGCGGCGCCCTGACCGACCCCGGCGGCCTTGGCGGGCCGGGCGGCGGCCACGGCCAGGGCCTCGTCCGCCGCGCCCTCGTCCGCCTCGTCCGCCTCCTCCGTCCCGTCCACGTCGTCGGCGCTGTCCCCCGACTTCGTGACGTCGACCGTGCCCGCCTCCGCCCCCGGCGCCGACTCCTTGGCCCCGACGGTCACTTCCCCGGCCGCCTCGGCATCCTTGGTCCCGTCTGCATCCTTGATCCCGGTGGCATCCTTGGCCCCGGCCGCGTCCTCTGTCTCAGTACCCATGCGCCGCACCGTACGGACGGAGTCTGAGAGGCGTCTTAACGGCCGCCGTGCGCCGTCTCCCGCGCCGCACGCCACTCCGGGGCGAGTACGGACCACACCTCCATGTCGTGCCGCACCCCCTGCCAGGGGAAGCTCTCCCGCAGGACGCCGTCCTTGACGAAGCCGAGCCGCGCGGCGGCGGCCTTGCTGCGGTCGTTGCGGGACGACACCAGCCACTCCACGCGGTGCATGCCGCGCTGGTCGACCGCCCAGTCGATGAGGACGCGCGAGGCCTTGTTCACCAGCCCGCGCCCGGCGGCCGACGGCTCCAGCCACACGCCGATCTCGCAGCTGTCGGAACCGGTGTCGAAGATCCGGAAGAGGACACCGCCGACGAGCGTGCCCTCCAGCCAGATGCCGTAGAGGCGCCCGGTGTCGGCGGCCTGCTTGTCGGCGTACGTCTGGAGGAAACTCTTCGCCGTCTCCAGGTCCTTCACCGTCACGGTGAAGGGCACCCACGCCCCCGCGTACTCCCGTGCGCGCTCGATGTGTCCGAGAAATTCCTGTGCCTGCCACGGCTCGATCGGCCGCAGCTCAGCGCCCTCGCCCAGCGATATCGCGAACATCCCGCTCCTGCTCCTCAGGTCCACTGACGTCCTCATGCGGCGCCGGGTTCGCACGCCGCCGGGGGATCGTCGCACGCGCGCCGCCCGCATCCGAACGACTTTCGGGCGGCTCGATGCTGATGCGCGGCAGGAGACGGTCCAGGCGCCGCGGCAGCCACCAGTTGGCGCCGCCGAGCATGTGCATGAGGGCGGGGACGAGCAGGGTCCGCAGGACGAAGGCGTCGAGGGCCACGGCCGCCGCGAGGGCGATGCCGAACATCGCGATGACGCGGTCGCCGCTGAGGACGAAGGCCAGGAAGACGGAGATCATGATGACGGCCGCGGAGTTGATCACGCGGCTCGTCTCGGCGAGGCCGACGCGGACCGCCCGCCGGTTGTCACCGGTCTCCAGCCACTCCTCGTACATCCGGCTGACCAGGAACACCTGGTAGTCCATGGAGAGTCCGAAGAGGACGGAGACCATGATCACCGGCAGGAAGGGTTCTATCGGCCCGGCCGCGCCGAGCCCGAGCAGTTCGCTCCCCCAGCCCCACTGGAAGATCGCGACGACGACCCCGAACGCGGAGGCGACGGCGGCGACGTTCATCACGGCGGCCTTGAGCGGGATGCCGACCGAGCGGAAGGCGAGCAGGAGCAGGACACAGCCGAGCCCGATGACGACGCCCACGAAGAGCGGCAGCTTCGCGACGATGATCTCCGCGAAGTCGTCGTAGCTCGCGGTGACGCCGCCGACCGCCACGTTGAGGGAGCTGTCCGTCTCGGCCGCGGGCAGGACGTCGTCGCGCAGCCGGTCGACGAGGTCGCTGGTCTCCTTCGACTGCGGGGGCGAGTCGGGGACGACGGTGAGGAAGGCGGTGCGGCCGCTCTCGGCGTACGTCGCCGGGCTCACGGAGGCGACGCCCTCGGTCGACCTCAGCGTCGTGCCCAGGTCGTTCAGGGCGTTGCGGTCGCCCGCGCCGTAGACCTCGCCGACCAGGGTCAGGGGGCCGTTCACGCCGGGTCCGAAGCCGTCGGCGAGCAGGTCGTAGGCCTGCCGGGTGGTGGCGGAGGCGGGTTTGTTGCCCTGGTCGGAGGTGCCGAGGTGGAGGGCGAAGGTGGGCAGCGCGAGCACGGCCATGACCAGGACGGCGGCGGCGCCGAGGAGTTTGGGGTGGCGTTCGACGAAGGCGGCCCAGCGGGCGGCGAGCCCGGTCGGCAGCTCCGGCGCGGGCCCGTGCTCGGCGAGCCTGCGGCGTTCGCGGCGGCTCAGGGCGCGCGGCCCGATCCAGGAGAGCAGGGCGGGCAGCAGCGTGACGGAGGCCGCGACGGTGAGGACGACGGTCAGCGAGGCGGCGATCGCGACGCCGTTGAGGAAGCTGAGCCGCAGGATGAGCATGCCGAGCAGGGCGATGCAGACGGTGGCGCCCGCGAAGACGACGGCGCGCCCGGTGGTGGCCACGGCACGCTCGGCGGCCTCGGCCACGGGCAGGCCCCGTTTGAGGCCCTTGCGGTGCCTGGTCACGATGAACAGGGCGTAGTCGATGCCGACGCCGAGACCGATCAGCGTGCCCAGCATCGGGGCGAAGTCGGCGACGGTCATCACCTGCCCGAGCAGCACGATGCCCGCGTACGCGGTGCCGACGGAGACCAGCGCGGTCGCTATGGGCAGGGCGGACGCGGCGAGGGAGCCGAAGGCGAGGAAGAGCACGACGGCCGCGACGGCGATCCCGACGATCTCGGCGACCTGGGCGCTCTTGGACTCGGTGAGGCCGATGGCGGTGCCGCCGAGTTCGACCTCCAGGCCGTCGGACTCGGCGGCCTTGGCGGTGTCGACGACCCGCTGGGCGTCGGCCCTGTCGATGTCGTCGGCCTGCTCGCGGAAGGTGACGGTGGCGTAGGCGGTGCGGCCGTCCCGGCTCACCTGGCTCGCGCCCTGGCTGTCGTAGGGGCTCGTCACGGAGGCCACGGCGGGCAGGTCGGCGATCTTGTCCAGGGCGCCGGTCATGGTCCGCTCGACGTCGGCCGCGCGGACGGAGCCGCCGGGGCCCGCGGTGTGCCAGACGACGGTGTCGCTGTCGCCGCCGAGGCCGTGGAAGCCCTTGTCCAAGAGCTGGGTGGCGCGGCCGGACTCGGTGCCGGGGACCTCGTAGTCGTTCGAGTACGCGGACCCGGCGACGGCGGCGGCGGTCGTGGCGCCGCCGAGGGCGAGGAGCCAGAGCAGGACGGCGAGAAGGCGGTGCCTGACACACCATCGTGCGAGTGCTGCCACGTACTGGCTCCCTGGGTGATCTGTGGATCTTCATCGGGAACAGCAGTGACACGACTGGACAGCCCGTAAAGAACGCATGTGAGGCGACATGAGCGCCTCAGTCACCTTGACAGCCCTTGGAGATCGTTGGTCCCTTTCGTGGCCATCCTCACAGCCGGGCGAGGTGTGCGCGGAGGCACCCGGGGGCACCCTCCGCGCACCAGGGACCACATGACGTGACCGAGCGCGCCGGGCGTCAGCCCGAGACGCTGGCGCGGCCGTTCTCGATGTGGCCCATGAGGCGGCGGCGGAACGCGGTGTCACGGTCCGTCGTGACCTCTATGTCGTACCAGCCGTGCTCGTCGTCGGTCCGCCAGGCGACGGTGCGGCTGCTGCCCGCCTTGACGCGGACGGTGCGCGTGCGGCGCCTGACGTCGTCCTCGTCCACGTATCCGAGCGGCTTGACCGTGAAGACCAGCTCGCCGCGGCCCCGGCTGGCGAGGGTGAGGTGGATCTCGCGGCGGGTGATCGCCGAGGCGAGCCGCGCGCCGCCGTCCTTGCCGCCCTTGCCGTCCTTGGCTGGTGCGCCGCCCTCGAACTCCCGTCGGAAGCCGTTCGGGCCGGTGACGGTGAAGTCGTACGCGTCGCCCCGGACCGGCACACTCCAGGAGCCCTTGCGGACGACGTCCTGATGCTGCGGGACGGTGTACTCACCGGCGTAGGGGTAGAGCGCGAAGTGCGCGCTGGAGCTGCCGCCGTTGCGCAGCCGCACCGTGAGCGTGCCGTCCTCGGCGGGCCGCACGTCCGCGTCCGGCTGGTACGGCAGCGGGCGGGCGCGCCGCACGCCCGGCTCCTGCACCGGCATGGCCTGCTGCAGGGGCGGCTGCGGCCGCCAGCGGCCGCTGAACGCCGGGATGGGGCCCGGCTGTTCGACGTCCGGCTGCCGGTGGGCGCGCCGGAAGTCGAAGGCGCCGGTGAGGTCGCCGGTGACCTTGCGGCGCCAGGCGCTGATGTTCGGTTCCTCGACGCCGGTCCACTTCTCCAGGAAGCGCACGACGGAGGTGTGGTCGAAGACCTCGGAGCAGACGTAGCCGCCGACGGTCCACGGGGAGACGACGAGCATCGGCACGCGCATGCCGAGCCCGGTCGGCCTGCCCTCCCAGCGCTCCTCCTTCTCCTCGGCCGAGTCGCCGCCGGGCACGGGCGGCGGGACGTGGTCGAAGAAGCCGTCGTTCTCGTCGTAGTTGATGAAGACGGCGGTGCGGCGCCACACGTCGGGACGCGAGGCGAGGGCGTCGAGGATCTTGTAGACGATCGTCGCGCTGTGGATCGGCGACGAGACGCCGGGGTGCTCGGAGTCGACGGCGGAGGGCACCAGATAGGTGACCTTCGCGAGCTTGCCGCCCGCGACGTCCTTGGCGAACTCCTCGGCGAGCCTGCCGGTCGGCACGCGCCGCAGACCGCGCTCGAACAGCGAGCGCTCGTGCTTGCTCAGCGTGGCGACGCCCTCCTCCAGGGCGGCGAGCAGCTTGGCGCGCTCGGCCTCGTCCTTGGTGTCGCGCACCTTGGCGTAGAAGGCCTCCATGAAGGTGAGGCCGGTCTTGGCCAGGGCCTTGCGGGCGATGGCCTTGAAGGTGGTGAAGAACTCGATCTGGTTGTCGGTGAAGTTCTCCCACTCCGTGTACGTGCGCCAGCTCACGCCCGCCTTCTCCAGGCGCTCGGCGTAGGTCCCCCAGCCGTAGCCGGGGTGGGTGCCCTCGGCGTACGCGTCGTTGCCGACGGCCCGCTTGCCGTTCGCCTCGTGGCCCGTCTTCCCGCTCCACAGGTGGTTGCGGTTGGGGCTGGTGGAGGTGTGGATGGAGGAGTGGTAGGCGTCGCAGACGGTGAAGGTGTCGGCGAGTTCGTAGTGCAGCGGGATGTCCTCGCGCGTGTAGTACGCCATGGTCGCCGCGGTCTTGGCGGTGATCCAGCCGTCCATCCAGCCGTCGTGCCAGGCCTTGGCGCCGCCGCCCCAGGAGTGGTCGAGGTCGCCGATGTACTGGAGGTCCTTCTTCTGCGTCTTCGCCGCCTCCCGGACGGGGAAGGGCAGGACGGTGCGCAGGCCGTCGGGCTGTTCGAAGACCGGCTTGCCGCTCGGCAGCCGGATGGCGTTGCGGTCGCCGAAGCCGCGCACGCCCCGCAGGGACCCGAAGTAGTGATCGAAGGAACGGTTCTCCTGCATCAGGATCACGACGTGCTCGATCGAGTCGAGACCGCCTCCGCGCGGCGGCTCGTGCGCGAGCGCCTCCCGCAGCGACGGCGGCAGGAAGGAACCGGCGGCGGCCGCGCCGAGCGCACCGCCGCCGATCGCCATCAGGCGTCTGCGCGAAATCTCCGGAGTCACGTACGACCTCCCAGTAGTCCTGGCCCTGTGGCCGGCCGGCCCTGGCCGCCGACCAATGGTTCTCTGCTGATCCATTGCCCTGTACGGCGGGGACGCTAGTGACGTCCGGTTTCGTTGTGAAGGCCGCTGTACGAAGTCGGGGTGAACGTCCAAAAGGTCCCGGACGCGAAGACTGGCCCGGCCCACCCGGATGGCCGTCGGCGGGAGCGTCGGCGGTGGTCGGCGCGGGGCGTTGTCAGTGGCGGGTGCCATCCTCGGACGCATGGAGATCACCGCACGCATCGCCGCCTTCACGGACCTGGTCGGGCCGCCGCCCGACCCTGTGCCCGCCGTGGACTGGGCGGTGGTGGAGGCCTGGCTGGAGGTGCCGCTCCCGGCCGACTACAAGGCGCTGGTGTCGGCCTACGGCCCGGCGGAGATAGGCGGACCGGGCCGCCCCGACGCCCCGTCCGTCCGGCTGCACACCCCCTGTGTCAGCGCCGACGGCCGCTACGACTTCGCCGCGTGGGTCCTGGAGACCCACCGCCACTCCGCGATCAGGCCGCACATGTTCACCAAGGAGCAGCGCCGCTTCCTGCCCGATGAGGGCGGTCTCCTCGCCTTCGCCACCACCTCGGGCGGGAACCACCTCTTCTGGGACACCTCCGCGTCGAAGGACCCGGACGAGTGGCCGGTGGTGCTGCTGACCACGTCCGTGGCGGTCGGCGGCGCCAAGCCCTGGGTGGCGTACGAACTCCCGCTCCTGGAGTGGCTGTTCACGGCCGTCCGCGACGGCGTCCCGAACCCCGGCGAGCCCGGCGGGCTCCTGGGCCCCCTGCCGCCCGCCGTGCGCACCTGGCCGCCCCTCGCCGGCGCCACGCCCTGGGCACCGCCGCCCCGCGGCACCTATGTGGACGCCCGCCAGCACGCCGCGCTCACCGAGGGCGAGGGCCTGGAGGCGATCACCGCGCTGATACCCCCGCCCCTCGATCCCTACGTGGGCGAGGGCACGTGGGAGCAGCTCTTCGAGCGGCTCGGCACCCGGCTGCCCCCGGACTTCATGGCGCTGAGCGAGCGGTACGGCGCGGGGAACTGGAGCTGGTGGCTCGACATGCCGGCCCCGCTCGACCTCGGCCACCGGCTCGGTCTGGCGGCCGGGGTGGAGGAGATGCTGGAGGGGTACCGCAGCCTGCGCGAGGCGCATCCGCAGTTCTACCCCCTGCCCGCCTGGCCCGAGCCGGGAGGTTTCCTGCCTGCCGTCTCCACGATCGACGGGGACCAGATCGGCTGGTGCGTCGAGGGAGAGCCCGAGCAGTGGCGCGTGGCCGTCAACCCCCGGCACGCGGACCAGGGCCCGCCCCTGGAGGGCGACTTCACCGAGACGCTGCTGAACTGGCTGCGCGGCGGCCCCGGCAACTCCGCCTTCTACGGCCTGCGCAAGGACCAGGACCCGCTGGAGGAGATGTTCTTCGAGCCGTTCGGCCCGCCGCGGCCCGACGTGCCGTAAGGGTCCTGGCGGTACGCGAACGTGCCGTAGCGGTTCCTGGCGGTACGCGAAAGGGGCGGCGCCCCCCTTCGGGTGCGCCGCCCCTCGCCTGGCCGCAGGGGGCTCAGCCTTCGCTGACGCCCAGCTTCTCCAGGATCAGTTCCTTCACCCGGGCCGCGTCGGCCTGGCCACGGGTGGCCTTCATGACCGCGCCGACCAGGGCGCCGGCCGCGGCGACCTTGCCGCCGCGGATCTTCTCGGCGATGGCGGCGTTGCCGGCGATGGCCTCGTCGACGGCGGCGGTGAGCGCGCCCTCGTCCGAGACGACCTTCAGGCCGCGCTTCTCGACGACCTCGTCCGGGGTGCCCTCGCCCTTCAGGACGCCCTCGATGACCTGGCGCGCCAGCTTGTCGTTCAGGTCACCCTTGGCGACCAGCTCGGCGACGCGGGCGACGTGCTCCGGCGTGATCGCCAGCGAGCCGAGGTCCACACCCTGCTCGTTGGCGTGCCGGGCCAGCTCGCCCATCCACCACTTGCGGGCCGACGCGGCGTCCGCGCCCGCGTTGATCGTGGCGACGATCGGGCCGATGGCGTCGGCGTTGAGGATCGACTGCATGTCGTGCTCGGAGATGCCCCACTCCTCGCGGAGCCGGTTGCGGCGCAGCCGCGGCAGCTCCGGAAGGCCGGCGCGCAGCTCCTCGACCCACTCACGGGACGGGGCGACGGGGACGAGGTCGGGCTCCGGGAAGTACCGGTAGTCCTCGGCGTTGTCCTTGATGCGGCCGGAGGTCGTGGAGCCGTCGTCCTCGTGGAAGTGACGGGTCTCCTGGATGATCGTGCCGCCCGAGGAGAGCACCGCGGCGTGGCGCCGGATCTCGTAGCGCGCGGCGCGCTCCACGGAGCGCAGCGAGTTGACGTTCTTCGTCTCGCTGCGGGTGCCGAACTCCTGCTGCCCCTTGGGGCGCAGCGAGAGGTTGACGTCGCAGCGCATCTGGCCCTTGTCCATGCGGGCCTCGGAGACGTCGAGCGCCTTGATCAGCTCGCGCAGCTCGGCGACGTACGCCTTGGCGACCTCGGGGGCGCGCTCGCCCGCGCCCTCGATCGGCTTGGTGACGATCTCGATCAGCGGGATGCCGGCGCGGTTGTAGTCCAGGAGCGAGTGCGAGGCGCCGTGGATGCGGCCCGTCGCACCGCCCACGTGGGTGGACTTGCCGGTGTCCTCCTCCATGTGGGCGCGCTCGATCTCCACGCGGAAGACCTCGCCGTCCTCCAGCTGGACGTCCAGATAGCCGTTGAAGGCGATCGGCTCGTCGTACTGGGAGGTCTGGAAGTTCTTCGGCATGTCCGGATAGAAGTAGTTCTTCCGGGCGAAGCGGCACCACTCGGCGATCTCGCAGTTCAGCGCGAGGCCGATCTTGATGGCGGACTCGACGCCGATTTCGTTGACGACCGGCAGCGCGCCGGGCAGGCCGAGGCAGGTCGGGCAGGTCTGGCTGTTCGCATCCTGCTTGAGGGCGGTCGAGCAGCCGCAGAACATCTTGGTCTTGGTGCCCAGCTCGACATGGACCTCAAGGCCCATGACGGGGTCGTACGTCGCGAGGGCTTCCTCGTACGACACCAGGTCGGTAGTGACAGTCACGGTGAAACTTTCCCTCTCAGCCCAGCAGGACGTCGTCGTCGCCGAGGCGCTTGAGCTCCCGCAGGAGCAGCGCGACGCCGGTGGCGATGGCGGCAGCGGAGACGACGGCGTCCACGAGGCGGAGCGTGTCGTTCTCGCGGCGGGCCAGCTTGGCCTGCTTGAGCACGGAGACCGCGCCGAACGCGGTGGTGCCGATCGACAGATACGTACCGGTCTTGGACTTCTTGAAGCCCTTGGCCTTGTTCAGAGCGCTCACAGCGACGGTGCCTCCTCCAGCAGCGGGTGCCCCCACTTTTCCACGAAGGCGGCCTCGACGGCGGCTCCCACCTTGTACAGGCGGTCGTCCTTCATGGCGGGGGCGATGATCTGAAGTCCGACGGGCAGGCCGTCCTCCGGTGCGAGACCGCAGGGCAGCGACATGGCGGAGTTGCCCGCCAGGTTGGTCGGGATGGTGCACAGGTCGGCCAGGTACATCGCCATCGGGTCGTCGGCGCGCTCGCCGATCGGGAAGGCGGTGGTCGGCGTCGTCGGGGAGACGATCACGTCGACCTGCTCGAAGGCCGCCTCGAACTCACGGGTGATGAGCGTGCGGACCTTCTGGGCGCTGCCGTAGTACGCGTCGTAGTAGCCGGAGCTGAGCGCGTACGTGCCGAGGATGATGCGGCGCTTGACCTCGTCGCCGAAGCCGGCCTCGCGGGTGAGCGCGGTGACGTCCTCGGCGGACTTCGTGCCGTCGTCGCCGACGCGCAGGCCGTAGCGCATGGCGTCGAACCGGGCGAGGTTCGAGGAGCACTCGGAGGGCGCGATCAGGTAGTACGCGGAGAGCGCCAGGTCGAACGTCGGGCAGTCCAGCTCGACGATCTCGGCGCCGAGCGACTTCAGCAGCTCGACGGACTCGTCGAAGCGCTGGACGACACCGGCCTGGTAGCCCTCGCCGCGGAACTGCTTGACGACGCCGACGCGCATGCCCTGGACCGAGCCGTTGCGCGCGGCCTCGACGACCGGCGGGACCGGGGCGTCGATGGACGTCGAGTCCAGCTCGTCGTGGCCGGCGATGGCCTCGTGCAGCAGCGCCGCGTCGAGGACGGTGCGGGCGCAGGGGCCGCCCTGGTCCAGGGAGCTGGAGAAGGCCACCATGCCGTAGCGGGAGACGCCGCCGTAGGTGGGCTTGACGCCGACCGTGCCGGTGACGGCAGCGGGCTGGCGGATGGAGCCGCCGGTGTCCGTGCCGAGGGTGAGGGGGGCCTCGTAGGCGGCGAGGGCGGCGGCGGAACCGCCACCGGAGCCGCCGGGGATGCGGGTGAGGTCCCAGGGGTTGCCGGTCGGGCCGTAGGCGCTGTTCTCGGTGGAGGACCCCATGGCGAACTCGTCCATGTTGGTCTTGCCGAGGATGACGACGTCGGCGGCCTTGAGCTTCTTGGTGACCGTCGCGTCGTACGGCGGAATCCAGCCCTCGAGGATCTTGGAGCCGACCGTGGTCGGGATGCCCTCGGTGGTGAAGATGTCCTTGAGCGCGACGGGGACGCCGGCCAGCGGGCCGAGCTTCTCGCCCCGGGCGCGCTTCTCGTCGACGGCGCGGGCCTGCGCGAGGGCGCCCTCGCGGTCGACGTACAGGAAGGCGTTCACCTTCTCGTCGACGGCGTCGATGCGGGCCAGGTGGGCCTCGGTGACCTCGACGGCCGTCAGCTCGCCGGAGGCGATCTTCGACGCGATCTCGGCGGCGGTGAGCTTGATGATGTCCGTCATGTTCTTAGTCCTCCCCCAGGATCTGCGGCACCTTGAAACGCTGCTGCTCCTGGGCCGGGGCGCCAGAGAGCGCCTGCTCGGGGGTGAGCGACGGACGGACCTCGTCCGCGCGCATGACGTTCGTCAGCGGCAGCGGGTGCGAGGTCGGCGGTACGTCTTGGTCGGCGACCTCCGAGACGCGGGCGACCGCGCCGATGATGTCGTCGAGCTGTCCGGCGAAGTGGTCGAGCTCCTCGGCCTTCAGCTCCAGACGTGCAAGGCGGGCGAGGTGGGCGACCTCCTCGCGCGTGATGCCAGGCATGCGGCGATCCTCAGGGGTGAGTGTGCGGGTTGTGACCCCAATCCTATGGGTCGGCGTGGTGTGGCCGTTAAACGGTTTCCCCGCGGGGGCCCGGCGGCCCGGGCCACGCGTGCCCAGGGACCGCTTCCGTCGCACGGCGTCCCGCGTCGCCAGGGCCGGAGCCGGGCGGTCACTTCACCACGTGGCCCGACGACTCCCCCACCTCGGAGCCCTCGGCCAGCGCCGCCGCCTCGGCCTCGGCCGCGACGTCCGCGGGCCTGCGCCAGCCGCGCGAGCCCCGGGCCCGCAACCACGCCGTCGTCTCCTCGGGCGGCATCGCCGCGGCGACCAGCCACCCCTGCACCGCGTCGCACCCGAGGTCCCGCAGCCGCTCCCACGTCTCGTCGTCCTCGACGCCCTCGGCGACGACGAGCAGGCCGAGGGAGTGCGCGAGGTCGACGGTGCAGCGGACGATCTCCGCGTCCTCGTTGTCCACCGCGAGCCGTGCCACGAAGGAGCGGTCGATCTTCAGCTCGCTGACGGGCAGCCGCCGCAGGTGGACCAGGGACGAGTAGCCCGTGCCGAAGTCGTCCAGGGACATCTTGACGCCGTGGCCGGTGAGCCCGGCGAGGGTGTCCGCGGCGCGCTGCGGGTCCTCCAGGAGCACGTGTTCGGTTATCTCCAGTTGCAGCGCCCCGGCCGGGACCCCGTGGCGGGCGAGGCGGGCCGCGACCGAGCCCGCGAAGCCGGGGGTGTGGACGTCGCGCGGCGAGACGTTCACGGCGACGGGGACCTTCAGGCCCTGTGCTTGCCACTTGGCCACCTGGCCGAGGGCCGACTCCAGGACGTACTCCGTGAGGTGCGGCATGAGGCCGGAGGACTCGGCGATGGCGATGAACTCGTCCGGCGGGACCTTCCCGCGCTCGGGGTGCACCCACCGCACCAGGGCCTCGAGGCCGGCCACCTTGCCGTCGAAGCGGACCTTGGGCTGGTAGTGCAGTTCGACGTCGCCCGCGTCCAGCGCCCGCCGCAGGTCACCCAGGAGGCCGAGGCGGTCCGGGGTGTTGGAGTCCCGCTTGGACTCGTACACCTCGACGCCCGTGCGGTCCCGCTTGGCCTGGTACATCGCCACGTCCGCCCGCCGCAGCAGCCCTTCGGCGTCGAGCGCGTGGTCGGGGAAGACGGCGAGGCCCGCGCTGGCCTCCAGGACCAGCGTGAGGCCGTCGAGGTCGAGCGGTGAGCCGAGGGCCGCGACCAGCTGGCGGGCCACGCGCGTGGCGGAGGTCGTGGAGTCGGCGATGGGGAGCAGTACGGCGAACTCGTCGCCGCCGAGCCGGGCCGCCTCCGCGCCGCGCGGCAGCGCGAGCCGCAGCCGGTCCGCTATCTGCAGCAGCAGCCGGTCACCGGCGAGATGCCCGAGGGTGTCGTTCACCGAGCGGAAACGGTCCATGTCGATCAGCATCAGGGCCGAACGCGCCCCGATCCGCTCGGCGTCGTCCAGAGCCGTCCAGGTCCGCTCCAGCAGCCACTGCCGGTTGGGCAGTCCGGTGAGCGGGTCCCTCAGCTGCTCCTCGGCGCGGGCGCGGGCGATCCACAGAGTGGAGTCGAGCGCCACCAGCGGGATCGCGAAGAGCGGCAGCAGGATCGGCAGGGAGATCGCCACCACGCAGATCAGCGGGGCGATGCCGAGCAGCGCGATGCCGAGGAGGCCCTGGCGCA
This sequence comes from Streptomyces huasconensis, assembly GCF_021028635.1. Taxonomy (NCBI): domain Bacteria; kingdom Bacillati; phylum Actinomycetota; class Actinomycetes; order Kitasatosporales; family Streptomycetaceae; genus Streptomyces; species Streptomyces huasconensis. The sequence continues at coordinate 5,726,139 of NZ_CP086119.1, read as the reverse complement.
CCAGGGCCGTTCGGGTGACGGTGGGCAGGGCTCCGGTGCGCGGCGCGTGGACGTACCAGAGCAGGACGCGGGTGACGACGAGGTAGGCGACGGCGACCAGGGCGACCTTGGGGGCGGTGTACAGGTCCCAGGTCTCGGGCAGCCAGGGCGACTCGGCGGTCGGCGCGGTGCCGAACGCGGCCAGGGTGAGCGCGCCCGCGCCGATGCCGAGGATGTCGACCGCGCCGTGCAGCACGCCCTGGCGCCAGCGGTGTCGGCGCGCGGCGCCGACCAGGACGACGACGGTGAGGCTGACCATGCCGGCGGGCACCCAGCCGTACAGCAGCAGGACGGCGACGGTGAGCGCCCCGCCGGAGCCCGTGCCGCCCCACCAGCGGTCCCGGCCGAGGGCGACGAGGTGACTGACGATGAGCCCGGTGAGGACGGCGAAGGACCAGCCGGCGGCACCGGTGGGGAACAGCGCGTGCCGGCCCGTGAACGCCTGGAAGAAGCCGGTGCCCAGCAGGATCGCGGCCGCCGTGACGACCACGAGGGGCAGCAGCGGCCAGGGGTCGCGGGGGTCCTGCTCGACGGGGCCGCCCACCATCGCCACGGCGCTCTCCGTGCCGCGCCCCGAGGCGGGGGCGGTCCAGGCCCGCTCGCGGGGTTCGATGGCCGTGCTCAGCGCCCCGGCCGAAGTCCCGCCGGGGGCGGCCTGATCGGCGGCCTGTCCGGTCCGGCGGCCGCGCAGCCAGGTGCCCGGCGCGTGCCACCGGCGCGCGCGCAGCGGTGAGTCCGGGGCGGCGCTCTCGGTCGGTTCCATTCCCGTCCCTCTCACAGCCGGCGGTGCCCACGCCCTACGGACTCGGCCCGGAATCGGCCGCGCCCGAAAATCCGTTCCCTCGCTCTCCATGAGCGAGGGGGATGCTCTGCTCCCGAACTCGTGCCGAGTGGGGGATGCTCCCTTCCAGGCTCTTGGTGAGCAGGAGATGCCCCACTCGCAGCGGGGCACGGCAGGCGCACACCTCAACAGTAGGCCGCAGAAGGCTTCCACGGGCAGCGGTCGACCACGGTTGCCCGAATGCGACCCGGCCACCCGTATGCATCTGGTATGCGCTGAACGGGTGGCCTTCAACCGCTACTCCTCGGTCGGAAGCGCGACTTCCCGCGCCGCGTCCGGTCCTTGTTCCAGCAGCACGACGAAGCCTTCCTCGTTGAGAACCGGAACCTTCACCTGCATCGCCTTGTCGTACTTCGAACCGGGGTTGTCCCCCACGACGACGAAAGACGTCTTCTTCGAAACGGAACCGGTCACCTTCGCGCCCCGGGTCTGGAGCGCCTCTTTCGCGCCATCCCGGGTGTAGTGCTCCAGTGTTCCGGTCACGACGACCGTGAGCCCCTCCAGGGGGCGCGGGCCCTCGTCCTCGCCGCTCGACTCCTCCTCCATGCGCACCCCGGCCGCCCGCCACTTGCGGAGGATCTCGCGGTGCCACTCCTCGGCGAACCACTGTTTGAGGGAGGCCGCGATGACCGGGCCCACTCCCTCCGTCGTGGCCAGCTCCACCTCGGTGGCCTGATCGATGCGGTCGATGGAGCGGAACTCGCGGGCCAGCGCCTCTGCGGCCACCGGGCCGACGTGCCGGATCGAGAGGCCGGTCAGGACGCGGGCGAGCGGGCGCTCCTTGGCCGCCGCGATGTTCTCCAGCATGGCGAGGGTGTTCTTCTTCGCCTCGCCCTTCTGGTTGGCGAAGAAGGTGACCACCTTCTCCTCGCCGGTCTTGGGGTCGCGCTTGGGCAGGCCGGAATCCTGGTCGAGGACATAGGACTTGATGGGGAGCAGTTCCTCGACCTTGAGGTCGAAGATGTCGCCCTCGTCGAGGATGGGCGGCTCGGCGGGCTCCAGGGGTCTGGTCAGCGCGGCGGCCGCCACATAGCCGAAGTTCTCGATGTCCAGGGACCGGCGGCCGGCGAGGTAGAAGAGACGTTCACGCAACTGGGCCGGGCACGTCTGGGCGTTGGGGCAGCGGAGGTCGATGTCGCCCTCCTTCATGGGCCGCAGCCCCGTGCCGCACTCGGGGCACTCGGCGGGCATCACGAACTCCCGCTCGGTGCCGTCCCGCAGGTCGACGACGGGGCCGAGGATCTCCGGGATGACGTCACCGGCCTTGCGGATGACGACGGTGTCGCCGATCAGGACGCCCTTCTTCTTCACCACGTCCTGGTTGTGCAGGGTCGCGAACTCGACCTCGGAACCGGCGACGGTGACGGGCTCCACCTGGGCGTACGGCGTGACGCGGCCGGTGCGGCCGACGCCCACGCGGATATTGATGAGCTTGGTGTTGACCTCCTCGGGCGCGTACTTCCAGGCGATCGCCCAGCGGGGGGCGCGCGAGGTGGAGCCGAGGCGGCCCTGGAGCGGGATCTCGTCGAGCTTGACGACGACGCCGTCGATCTCGTGCTCCACGGAGTGGCGGTTCTCGCCGAAGTACGCGATGAAGTCCCGCACGCCTTCGATGCCGTCGACGACCTTGTTGTGCTTGGCGGTGGGCAGGCCCCATGCGCGCAGCAGTTCATAGGCGTGGCTGAGGCAGTCGATGTCGAAGCCCTCGCGGGCGCCGATGCCGTGCACGACCATGTGCAGCGGGCGGGTCGCGGTGACGCGCGGGTCCTTCTGGCGCAGCGATCCCGCCGCCGCGTTGCGCGGGTTGGCGAAGGGCTTGTCGCCCGCCTCGACCAGGCGGGCGTTCAGCTCCTCGAACTTCTCCATCGGGAAGAAGACCTCGCCGCGGATCTCCACGAGGGCGGGGACCCGCTCGCCCTTGAGGCGCTGCGGGATTTCGGCGATCGTGCGGACGTTCGGCGTGATGTCCTCGCCGGTGCGGCCGTCGCCCCGGGTGGCGGCGCGGGTCAGCCTGCCGTGCTCGTAGGTGAGGTTGACCGCGAGGCCGTCGACCTTCAGCTCGCACAGGAAGTGATACCCCGGCGAACCGACGTCCTTGGCCACGCGGTCGGCCCAGGCGGCCAGCTCGGCGTCGTCGAAGGCGTTGTCCAGCGAGAGCATGCGCTCGCGGTGCTCGACCGCCGTGAACTCCGTCTCGTACGAACCGGAGACCTTCTGGGTGGGCGAGTCCGGCGTCCGCAGCTCCGGATACTCCTCCTCCAGGGCTTCGAGGGAACGCAGGAGCTTGTCGAACTCGGCGTCGCTGACGACGGGCTGGTCCTTCACGTAGTACCGGAAGCGGTGCTCCTCGATCTGTTCGGCCAGCTGGGCATGGTGATCCCGTGCCTCGGCGGGCACAGAGCCTTGCTGTTCGACAGCCACCGTAAAGTCCTCCCGTTTACGTCATACCCAATTACTCAGGGTTGTCTGCGAGCGATCTCGCCGCCTTGACGCAGTGGGCGAGCACCGCGCGGGCGTACGCGGGAGAAGCCCCCGCGAGACCGCACGACGGAGTGACCACGACCGACTCCGCGAGCGAGCCCGGATTCAGCCCCAGCCTGCGCCACAACGTCCTGACACCCATGACGCTACCGGCAGGGTCCGACAATCGTCCGTCCACGCCCGGCACGACACCGGCGAAGAGCTGCGTGCCGCCCTCGACTGCCTCGCCGAGCGTCTCGTCGTCACGCTCGGTGAGGAGTGAGGCGTCGAACGAGATCGCGTGGGCGCCGGCGCGGCGCAGCAGCGCGAAGGGCACGTCCGGCGCGCAGGAGTGGACGACCGTCGGGCCCTCGCCCTGGACGGCGAGGACGGCCCGCAGGGTGTCCTCCACGACCTGGCGGTCCACGGCCCGGTGGGTGCGGTACTCGCTCGCCGTCTTGACCTGCCCGCGCAGCACGGCGATGAGCGAGGGCTCGTCGAGTTGCAGCACCACCTGAGCGCCCGGCACCCTGCGGCGCACGTCGGCGAGGTGCTCGCGCAGGCCCTCGGCGAGCGATCCGGCGAGGTCGCGGCAGGCGCCGGGGTCGGAGAGCGCCGCCTCGCCGTTGCGCAGCTCCAGGGCGGCGGCGAGCGTCCAGGGGCCGACGGCCTGGACCTTCAGCGGGCCCTGGTACCCCTGGGTGAACTCCTCCAGGGCGTCGAGGTCCTCGCCGAGCCAGGCCCTGGCCCGCTTGGTGTCGCGTCCGGGGCGGTCGCCGACGCGCCAGCCGCTGGGCTCCACGCGCGCGTACACGTCGACGAGGAGGCCGGCGGTGCGGCCGATCATGTCGGCGCCGGGTCCGCGCGCGGGCAGTTCGGCGAGGTAGGGCATGCCCTCCTGCGGTCCGTCGAAGCTGCCGGTGACGGTTTTCGCGGCCTCGCGGGCGTCGCCGCCGGGCATGGACCCGACGCCGGTCGCCGCGCCCCAGGTGAAGGTGTCGCTCATCGGCCCGGCCGCACCGTCAGGTCGTTGACCTCCGCGTCGCGCGGCAGGTCCAGGGCCATCACGATCGTCGTGGCGACCGACTCGGGGTCGATGAAGCGGGAGGGGTCGTACTCCTTGCCCTCCTGCTGGTGGACCTTGAGCTGCATGGCGCTCGCCGTGCGGCCGGGGTAGACCGAGGTGACCCGTACGCCGTTGCCGTGCTCCTCCTGGCGCAGGGAGTCGGCGAGAGCCTTCAGGCCGTGCTTGGAGGCGGCGTACGCGGACCAGTCGGCGTGGGCGTTCAGACCGGCGCCCGAGTTGACGAAGACCACGTGCCCCTCGGCGAGGCGCAGTTGCGGCAGGAAGTGGCGGGTCAGCTCGGCGGGGGCGATGAGGTTGACGTTGAGCTGGTGGCGCCAGGACTTGGGGGTCAGTTCGCCGACCGGTCCGAGGTCGACGACGCCCGCGATGTGCAGGAGCGAGTCCACGCGCGAGGGCAGCGACTGGTGCCCGAAGGCCCAGGAGAGCTTGTCGGGGTCGGACAGGTCGCCGACGAGCGTGCTCGCGCCGGGGAACTGGGCGGCCAGCTCCTTGGCGCGGCCCGCGTCGCGCGCGTGGAGGACGAGTTCGTCGCCGCGTGCGTGCAGGCGGCGGGCGACGGCCGCTCCGATGCCGGAGCCGGCCCCGGTGATCACATGTGTTGCCATACCCGCCATGCTCGCATCACTGGGTGCCCAGTGATTCCTCCAGGTAGGCCAGTGCACCGACGGGCTCCTCGGCGAAGAAGACCAGGTCGGTGAGGGGCAGGGGCAGGAAGCCCTCGTCCTCCATGCGGCGGAACTGCTCCTTGAGGCCGTCGTAGAACCCCGCGGAGTTCAGCAGGACCACCGGCTTGGTGTGCTTGCCGTGCTTCTTCAGCTCCAGGATCTCGGTGGCCTCGTCAAGGGTGCCGGTGCCGCCGACCATGATCACGATCGCGTCGGCCTTCTCCAGGAGCAGCGCCTTGCGCTCGGCGAGGTCGCGGGCGATCACCATTTCGTGCGGCTCGGCGACCACCCTCGCCTTGGCGGCGAGGAAGTCCACGGAGACCCCGACGAGCCGCCCGCCCGCCTCGTGCACACCGTCCGCCACGACCTTCATCAGGCCGCTCTCGGAGCCGCCCCACACCAGGGTGTGCCCTCCTTTGCCGAGCAGTTCGGCGAATTCCCGTGCGGGGCGGGTGTAGCGGTCGTCTAGGTCGGCGGCGGAGAGGAAGACGCAGATGTTCATGCGCCCACGGTACGGTCCGACACTGACAGCACCTGGCGAGGAGGGCACGTCATGACAAAGGGACACCGGATCACCGTCGAGCGGGGCACGGACCACGTGCGGGTGGTGCACGAGGGGCAGGTGGTGGCGGAGAGCAGCCGCCCGCTGCTGCTGCGCGAGACGGGCTACCCGGTGCGCTACTACCTCCCCCCGGAGGACGTGCGCACGGACCTGCTGACCCCGTCCGAGACCACCACGCGCTGCCCCTTCAAGGGCACGGCCTCCTACTGGTCGCTGCCGGGCGCGCGGGACGCGGTGTGGGCCTACCGGGAGCCGAAGCCGGAGGTGGCGGCCGTCAAGGACCACTACTGCTTCTACGACGCGGAGGTCACCGCAGAGCAGGGATAGTCACCGGGCGGCGGAGGCGAACGTCCTCCGGTAGGCGGCCGGTGAGACGCCGAGCACGGAACGCATGTGCTGGCGCAGGGAGTTGCCGGTGCCGAACCCGGCCCGGTGGGCGACCACGTCGATGGGCAGGTCGCTCGACTCCAGGAGCCCGCGGGCCAGCTCGATGCGCTGGGCGGTCAGCCAGCGGCCGGGAGGCATGCCGACCTCTTCCTGGAAGCGGCGTGTGAAGGTCCGCAGGCTCATGCGGGCGTGGGCGGCCAGCTCGCCCAGCGGCAGCGGCTCGTGGAGCCTTTCCAGCGCCCACGCGCGCGTGGCGGCCGTCGTGGCGAGCGTGGGCTCGGGGACGGGCCGCTCGATGTACTGCGCCTGCCCGCCCTCGCGCCAGGGCGGGACCACGCAGAAGCGGGCGACGCGGTGGGCGACGGCGCTGCCGTGGTCGCGGCGCAGCAGGTGCAGGCAGAGGTCGACGCCGGCGCCGACGCCGGCCGCCGTCAGGACGTCCCCGTCGTCCACGAAGAGGACGTCCTCGTCGACCGCGACCCGGGGGAAGGTGCGCCGGAAGTGGGCGGCCTCCTTCCAGTGCGTGGTCGCGGGGCGCCCGTCGAGCAGCCCCGCGGCGGCGAGGACGTACGAGGCGGTGCAGAACGACACCCAGCGCGTGCCGGGCCGCACCCGGGCGAGCGCGGCGGCGAGCGGTTGCGGCAGGACGCCGTCCTCCGTGCCGCCGCACAGCCGCTCCGTCGGCGGGACCACCACGGTGTCCGCCTCCGCGAGCGCCTCGGGACCGTGCTCGACCGTCATCCGGAATCCGGCGTCGGTCCGCACCGGTCCGCCGTCCACCGTGCAGACGACGATGTCGTAGAGCGGACGCCCCTCTGCGTCCTCGGCGGCTCCGAAGATGCGCGGTGGGATGCCCAGCTCGAAGGCGTACACACCGTCCAGCGCGAGGACCGCCACCCGGTGTCGTCCATCGTTCGAAGCCATGGCCGAATCCTGTCACATCATGGCCAAACTGCCAGCACTGTGACCGGCGGTCCCGCCGCACTCTGGGGTCTCGGACCGTTTTCGAACGAGGATGCAAGAGGATGACCATGAAGATGCGTGCCATCAGCCCCCGCGCGTGGGGCGCCCCGGAGAACCTCGTCCCCGTGGAGGTGGACCGCCCCGAGCCCGGCCTCACCGAGGTCCTGGTCCGGGTGCACGCGGCGGGCGTCAACCCCGTCGACTGGAAGACCCGCGCGGAGGGCGCCTTCGGCACCTGGGGCGACACCCCGATCCTCGGCTACGACGTGTCGGGCGTCGTCGAGGAAGTGGGCCCCGGAGTGACGCTGTACGCCCCCGGCGACGAGGTCTTCGGCATGCCGCGCTTCCCGGAGCAGGCGGGCGGCTACGCGGAGTACCTCGCCGCGCCCGCCCGGCGCTTCGCGCCCAAGCCCGCGGGCATCAGCCATGTCGAGGCCGCCGCCCTGCCCCTCGCGGCGCTCACCGCCTGGCAGGGGCTGGTCGAGACGGCCGGACTGCGGGCCGGGCAGCGGGTGCTGATCCACGCGGCCGCCGGCGGCGTGGGGCACCTGGCCGTACAGATCGCCAAGGCGCACGGGGCGTACGTCATCGGGACCGCCCGCACCGAGAAGCACGACTTCCTGCGCGCCCTCGGCGCGGACGAACTCGTCGACTACGCGCGCGTGGACTTCACCGAGGCGATCGACGACGTGGACATCGTCCTCGACGGGGTGGGCGGCGCGTACGGCACACGGTCCGTGGAGGTCCTGCGCCCCGGCGGCCACCTGGTCACCCTCCCCGACCCCGGCGGCCTCCCGGACCCCGCCCGCGCGCGGGAGCGCGGCATCCACACGGGCTGGACCGTGGTCGAGCCGGACCGCGCGGGCCTGCTGGAGATCGCGCACCTGGTGGGCGGCGGCAAGCTGCGCGTCGAGGTCGACACGGTGCTGCCCCTGGAGGAGGCGGCGAAGGCGCATGCGTACGGCGAGCGGGGCCGTACGCGGGGCAAGATCGTGCTCCGGGTCGCGGACTAGGGCCTGTCTGACAATTCCCGTCGTCGCCCGGAGGGCGGCCTCGCGGCGTCAGGTGCGTGCTCTCGGCGTGCCGGGCGTAGGGCCTCGTACTGGATGTACTTGGCTCTGCGCCCGGTGCGGCGAGAGTGCGTGCATGGCGTCGCGAGGCAGACGGGAATTGTCAGACAGGCCCTAGGCGGAGACGCGGCTCTGGACGCCCGCCGTCGCCCGCTCCGTGGTCGCGATCGTCGCCGAGCCCACCACGCGCGTGCCGTCGTACAGCACGATCGCCTGGCCGGGGGCCACGCCTCGGACCGGCTCGGTGAAGGAGACGTTCAGGGTGCCGTCGACGAGTTCGGCGGTGACCTCCGTCTCGCCGCCGTGGGCCCGCAGCTGCGCCGTGTACGTGCCGGGCCCGGTGGGGGCCGCGCCGCACCAGCGGGGCTTGACGGCGGTCAGGCCGGTCACGTCCAGGGCGGCGGCCGGGCCGACCGTCACGGTGTTGTTCACCGGGGAGATGTCCAGGACGTAGCGCGGCTTGCCGTCGGGGGCCGGGGTGCCGATCCGCAGGCCCTTGCGCTGGCCGATGGTGTAGCCGTACGCCCCTTCGTGGGTGCCGAGGACCGTCCCGGACTCGTCGACGATGTCACCCTCCGCCTTGCCGAGGCGGGCCGCGAGAAAGCCCTGGGTGTCGCCGTCGGCGATGAAGCAGATGTCGTGGCTGTCGGGCTTCTTCGCCACGGCGAGGCCACGGCGCTCGGCCTCCGCGCGGATCTCCTCCTTGGTGGTGACCGTGTCACCGAGGGGGAACATCGCGTGGGCGAGCTGACGGTCGTCCAGGACCCCGAGGACGTAGCTCTGGTCCTTGGCCATGTCCGAGGCGCGGTGCAGCTCGCGCGTGCCGTCCTCGCGGACGATCACCTGGGCGTAGTGGCCGGTGACGACCGCGTCGAAGCCGAGGGCGAGGGCCTTGTCGAGCAGCGCGGCGAACTTGATCTTCTCGTTGCAGCGCAGGCACGGGTTGGGGGTACGCCCCGCCTCGTACTCGGCGACGAAGTCCTCGACCACGTCCTCGCGGAACCGCTCGGCGAGGTCCCACACGTAGAACGGGATGCCGATGACGTCCGCGGCGCGGCGGGCGTCGCGCGAGTCCTCGATGGTGCAGCAGCCCCGCGCGCCCGTGCGGAACGACTGCGGGTTCGCGGAGAGCGCGAGGTGCACTCCCGTCACGTCGTGTCCGGCTTCGGCGGCGCGGGCGGCGGCGACGGCGGAGTCCACACCGCCGGACATGGCGGCCAGGACACGGAGGGGGCGCTGGGCGGGCTGCGGGGTCTCGGTCAAAGTCATAGCTCTAACAGAGTACGGGCACGCGGGAACCGTGAGCCCGTGACCAAGCGTTGACGATCACATGGGGGAATCAGAGGGGCAGAAGCCGGGGAGCCGCGGAGTCAGCCGGCGCGCCCTGCTGATCGGCGGTGGCGTCGCCGCCGCCGGCACGGCCGTGCTCGCCCGGGACGACCTGGGGCGGCTGTGGTGGCGCATGCCCGGTGTCGTCAAGAGGCGCAAGGAGGGCGAGGTCGACGCCAAGGGCGCGCAGTGGACCGCCGCCTCGGACTACAACTGGCGCCGAGCGGACCGCCCCGACGACTACGGCATCGACCGCGTCATCATCCACGTCGTCCAGGGTGGTTACGCCACGGCGCTGCGCGTCTTCAAGGACCCGAGCCACGGCGCCGCCACGCACTACGTGGTCCGCAAGGACGGCCACGTCGCCCAGATGATCCGCGAGCTGGACGTGGCGTTCCACGCGGGCAACAGGCGTTACAACGAACGCAGCGTCGGCATCGAGCACGAGGGCTTCGTCGACGACAAGTCGTCGTTCACGGACGCGATGTACGCCTCCTCGGCGCGGCTGACGGCCGGGATCTGCGAGCGGTACGACATCCCGGTCGACCGGGAGCACATCATCGGTCACGTGGAGGTGCCGGGCACGGACCACACGGACCCGGGCCCGCACTGGGACTGGGACCGGTACATACGCCTGGTGCGCACCGCGCGCGACGGACCGGCGAAGAAAGCGGAGAGGGCAGAGAAGGCCTAGCTCAGGCCCGCCGTGCGCGCCCGCTCCACCGCCGGGCCGATCGCCGCGGCCACCGCGTCCACGTCCGCCTTCGTCGACGTGTGGCCGAGGGAGAAGCGGAGCGTGCCGCGTGCCAGGTCGGGGTCGGTGCCCGTGGCGAGCACGACGTGGCTGGGCTGGGCGACGCCCGCCGTGCACGCCGATCCGGTGGAGCACGCGATGCCCTGCGCGTCGAGCAGCAGCAGCAGGGAGTCGCCCTCGCAGCCGGGGAAGGAGAAGTGCGCGTTGGCGGGCAGGCGGCCGGCCGGGGACGGGTCGCCGCCGAGGACCGCCTCGGGGACCGCCGCGCGGACCACGGCCACCAGGTCGTCGCGGAGAGCGCCGATCTCGGCGGCGAAGCGCTCGCGGTGCTCGGCGGCGTACTCCCCCGCGACGGCGAAGGCCGCGACGGCGGGCACGTCGAGCGTCCCGGAGCGCACATGCCGCTCCTGGCCGCCGCCGTGCAGCACGGGCACGGGGCTGTACTCACGGCCGAGCAGGAGCGCCCCGATGCCGTACGGCCCGCCGATCTTGTGGCCGGAGACGGTCATCGCGGCGAGCCCGGAGGCGCCGAAGTCGACGGGGAGCTGGCCGTAGGCCTGCACGGCGTCGGCGTGCAGCGGGACGTCGAACTCCGCGGCGACGTCGGCCAGTTCGCGGACCGGCTGGATCGTGCCGATCTCGTTGTTGGCCCACATGACGGTGGCCAGGGCGACGTCGGCGGGGTCGCGTGCGATCGCCTCGCGCAGCGCTTCGGGGTGGACGCGGCCGTGGGTATCGACGGGGAGGTACTCGACGGTGGCGCCCTCGTGCTCCCCGAGCCAGTGGACGGCGTCGAGGACGGCGTGGTGTTCGACGGGGCTGGCGAGGACGCGGGTGCGGGCCGGGTCCGCGTCGCGGCGGGCCCAGTACAGGCCCTTCACCGCGAGGTTGTCGGCCTCGGTGCCCCCCGAGGTGAAGACGACCTCGCTGGGGCGGGCGCCGAGCGACTCGGCGAGGGTCTCGCGGGCCTCCTCGACGGTGCGGCGCGCCCGGCGGCCCGCCGCGTGCAGCGAGGAGGCGTTGCCGGTGACGGCGATCTGCGCGGTCATCGCCGCGATCGCCTCCGGGAGCATCGGTGTGGTCGCTGCGTGATCGAGGTAGGCCATGGTGCGCACGATTCTACGAGTCGCACGGCGCCGTACGACCCCGCGGTATCAGCCCGCGAGACCCCAGGACACGGTGTTGTCCATCGAGACGAGCACACCGAGGACGACGAGGTCGGCCACGCCGAGCCCGAGTCCGAGCAGCGCACGGCCCCTTCGGGCGGTACCGCGCCACAGGGCGAGGCCCGCGAGGACGATCGCGACGGGGCCGAGGAAGACGTTCAGGACGAGCAGGCCGAGCAGGCCGCAGACGAAGGAGGCGACAGCCATGCCGTCGGTGTCACGGCGGCCGGTGGGGCGCTCCGGGACACGGCCCGTGCCGCGCTCGGCGGTGCGCTCACCCGCGCGTTGAGCGGTGCGGTCAGCAGTACTTCCGGCAGTGCGTTCGGCGGTGAGTGTCATGGTCGGGCTCCTTCCGGCTCGGTCGGTCAGTGGTGGTGACGCGTGTGGCGCTCACGGATCGCGAAGACCGCGAGCCAGACGCCGATGACCACGGCGGCGGCCAGCGTGACCGGCGGCGGGAGGTGGGCCACGGAACCCATGGCGACACCCAGCAGGAGCAGGGCGGCGACAAGGAAGAGCATGAGATCCCTCTCCAATCGGTGAACGGGCCCGGGCGGCCGGGAACCGTTCGGTGAACGCTTGTGGTAACAACTGTTCACTGACTTGCAGAGTAGCCGTCTCCGCGCTTTCAAAACTCGGAGAACAGTTGTTAACTGCATGGCATGAGTCACACCCTCGGCGTCCGGCAGGCCCAGAAGCAGAAGACCCGGCAGGCACTCCTCGACGCGGCACTCCGGCTGCTGGAGGAGCAGAGCCTGAGCAGCCTGGGCCTGCGCGAGGTCACCCGCGCCGCGGGGGTCGCCCCCACGGCCTTCTACCGGCACTTCCGCGACATGGCCGACCTGGGCGTGGCGCTCGTCGAGGAGGCGCTCGGCAGCCTGCACACGGCCCTCACCGCCCTGCTCTCGGCGACCGGCGACCGCGCGGGCGAGGACGACGGGGAGGAGCGCATCGCGGCCACCGTCGAGCTGATCGCCGCGTACGTCCGCACCCATCCCGCCCACGTCCGGTTCATCGCCCGCGAGCAGCACGGCGGTGTGCAGGCGGTGCGCGCCGCGATAGGCGGCCAACTCGCCCTGTTCGCCCAGGAGGTGAAGGACCAGTTCGCGCGCGAGCCGGAGGCGGCGGGCTGGGCCGAGGACGATCTGCTGATGCTCGCCGGGATGTACGTCGACCACATGGTGATGACCGCGTCGGCACTCCTGGAAGCGGGCGAGGCGGGCGCCGGTCCCGGGGCGGCGGAACGGGTGGCGTCCAGAGCGCGCCGGCAGCTGCGCCTGATCAGCCTCGGCCGCCGCCACTGGCTGGACGAACACTGAATCCACCCCACCCTGATCCGCTGCGGGCCCTCGACTCCTACGTAAGGGGCAACTAGCCTCTTCGGTCATGGCCACCGCACAGGAGACCCCGAACCCCGACCCGTGGGCCCTCGACCACACCTTCCCCAGCTCCTCGGGCACCGTCCGCTGGGCCGCGCTCGGCCCCGCCGACGCCCCGCCCGTCGTCCTGGTCCACGGCACCCCCTTCTCGTCGTACGTCTGGCGCGGCGTCGCCCGTGCCCTCGCGCGCGAACACCGCGTGCATGTCTGGGACCTGGCCGGATACGGCGCCTCCGAGATGCGGCAGGGGCAGGACGTCTCGCTCGCCGCGCAGGGCCGGGTCCTCACCGAGCTGCTCGGCCACTGGGGGCTCGAGCGGCCCGCCGTCCTCGCCCACGACTTCGGCGGCTGCGTCGCCCTGCGCGCGCACCTGCTGCACGGCGCCCGCTACGCGCGCCTCGCCCTCGTCGACCCCGTGGCCCTCGCCCCCTGGGGCTCCCCCGCCTACCGGCTCCTCGGCGCGCACGCCGAGGTCTTCGGACAGCTGCCGGCCAACCTGCACGAGGCGCTCGTACGCGAGTACGTCGGCTCGGCGAGCCAGCGCGGGCTGCACCCCGCGGTGCTCGACCGGCTGGTGGCACCCTGGTGCACGGCCGAGGGGCAGCCCGCCTTCTACCGGCAGATCGAGCAGAACGACCAGCGGTACACCGACGAGATCCAGGGCAGGTACGGGGAGTTGGACCTTCCGGTGCTGATCTGCTGGGGCACCGACGACACCTGGATTCCGGTGGAGCGCGGCCATGAACTGGCCGCGGCGATCCCCGGCGCCGAGCTGCGCCTGATCGAGGGCGCGGGCCACCTCGTACAGGAGGACGCGCCCGCCGAACTCACCGCGGAGCTGGCTCGTTTCCTGCGTACAGCCGGGTGACGGCGGCGGCCGCACGGGCGAGTTCGGCGCGCACCTCGGGCGGTGAGACCACCTCGACCTCGTCGGCGAACGGCAGCAGGGTCCGCGCCTCGCCCACGGCTTCGAAGGCGAGGCGGACCGTGAGCCACTCGCTCTCGCCGTCGTGGTCCTCCGGCAGACGGGTGACCGACTTGCCGATGACGCGCAGGAACAGGTCGTAGCGGGCGCGCCGCACCCGGACCGTCACCTTGAGGCCGCCCGGCCGGTTCTCCACCGCGTGCTTCAACACCGCCCACACGTCCGCCAGTTCGACGCCCGGGCGCCGTCGCACCGGGGCGTCGGTGACGGCCGCCGAGCGGATACGGTCGGCCCGGAAGAGGCGCGGCGTGCCGCGCCGGTCGGCGACGAGGTACCAGATGCCGGCCTTGCACACCAGGCCGTACGGGTCGACGGTGTACGTACGCGCCTGCGCGGCGCCGCTGTGCCGGTAGCGCAGCCGCAGCCGGCGGTCGGCGAAGACCGCGTCCTGGAGCACCTCCAGGTCGACAGGGAGGGGTCCCTTCATCCAGCGGGAGGCGTCCACGAGGATGCGGCGGCTCGCCAACTCCGCGCCCGGGCGGTGCGGTTCGGGCAGCGCGGCCATGACCTTGCGCAGCGCGCTGCCGAGCGCTTGGTCCAGGCCGAGCGCGGTGTGCGCGCCCTGCGCGGCGAGGACGAACAAGGCCCGCGACTCATCGGCGGTCAGCCCCGTCACGTCGGTGCGGAACCCGGCGAGCAGTTCGATGCCGCCGTGCCGCCCGCGCTCGGCGTACACCGGGACACCGGAGGCGGACAGGGCCTCGATGTCCCGGTAGATGGTGCGGACGGAGACGTCGAGCCGGGCCGCCAGCTCGTGCGCGGGCACCCGGCCGCGCGTTTGGAGCAGGAGCAGGATCGAGAGCAGCCGGTCGGATTTCACGCGGACCAGGATCGCGTACGGATACGGCCCCCCGGAGGCCGGGCGGGACCAGCTCAGCCGGGCCGGCGCGGGACTAGCTCAGCCGGGCCCGCGCGAGCTGGCGGGACTGGGCCACCAGGCGGTCCTCGCTGTCCCAGACCTCCGCGTCCTCCTCCAGGAAGCCGCCCGCGAGGTTCCGCGTGGTGATCGCGACGCGCAGCGGGCCGGGGGCGGGGCGGTGGCGGACGTGCACCGTGAGTTCAACTGTGGGCACCCAGCCGGTCAGCCCCATCTCGAAGGCGGTCGGCGGCAGCGCGTCCACCGCGAGCAGCAGCGACAGCGGGTCGGCGTCGCGGCCGTCGGCGAGGCCGAACCAGGCGCGCATCTCGCCCTTGCCGGAGGGCTGTCCGAGCGCCCAGCCGAGCGTGGCGGGGTCGAGCTTCAGGAAGAGGCGGTCGGCGATGGCGGAACTGCCGGGCACCGGGCGGTGGTCGGGAGCGTCCTGCGCGCCGAAGCACTGGTCGAGCGGCGGGATCGCGGGCGGCTCGGCGGTGGTGCGGACGTCGTCGGGGAGCGCGTCGAGGTCTCCGTACGAGGCGAGGACGCGGATGCGCTCGACCTCGCGCCCCTCCTCGTCGTACTGGAAGAGCGAGGCCTGCCCGGTGGAGAGGGTCCGGCCGGCGCGCACCACGTCGGTGCGGATCACGGCGGGGCCGGGCGCGGAGGCGGTGAGGTAGTGCGCGGAGATGGTGAAGGGGTCGGCGTGCGGCAGGGCGTCGGCGAGGGCGCGGCCGAGGACGGCCAGGAGGTAGCCGCCGTTGACGGCGTTGATGATCGTCCACCCGGCGGACAGCTCGGTGTCGTAGACGCCGGGCTCGCGGCGGGTGACCGCGGTGTCGCGGTCGAACTCGCTGTCGCCGATGCGCGCGGGCGCCGATGCCGGGAGTGACGCCGCCGAGGGTGAGGGTGCCGATGCTGCCGTTGCCATGGCAGCAACGTACAACATCCAATTACTGAGCGGTAGCTTTTCGGGTTACGGCGTCTCCTGGGCCTCCGCCTCCACGGCCGTGGAGCGCCGGTTCCAGGCGCGCGGTGCCCGCCAGTGGTAGCGCAGCGCCAGCAGCCGCAGGACGAACGTCGTCACGACGGCGAGACCGCTGGTGAACGCCGTCAGCGCTTCGTAGCGGATGCACAGGGCGACCATCGTCGCGCCCACGATGGCGGGCACGGCGTACAGGTCGCGGTCCCAGCGGACCAGCGAGGGCACTTCGTTGGCGACGATGTCCCGCAGCACGCCGCCGCCCACCGCGGTCATCAGGCCGAGGGCGGCCGACGCGGTGAGGCCGAGGCCGTAGTCGTACGCCTTGGTCGTGCCCGCCACGCAGAAGAGGCCGAGCCCGGCGGCGTCGAAGACGTTCACCGCGAGCTGGGTGCGCTCCACCTCCGGGTGCAGGAAGAAGACCAGCGCCGCCGCGAAGAGGGGGGTGATGAAGTACCCGAGGTCGGTGAAGGCGGCCGGCGGGACCGCCCCGATGACCAGGTCGCGGAAGAGGCCTCCGCCCAGCGCGGTGACCTCGGCGAGGACGGCGATGCCGAAGACGTCGAAGTTCTTGCGCACGGCGAGCAGCGCGCCGGAGATCGCGAAGACGAAGATCCCCACGATGTCCAGCGCATGCTGGACGGAGGGGGTGAACAGGTCCTGGAGCACGCGCCATTCTTACCCGCGCCCGGCCCGGCCTCCGCGCGGGCCTCACCCTGATTTGAGGGTTTCGGGACCAGGAGCCCAGTCCACGCCGCAATCTGCGTCCGAAAAGTCTCACAAAGGACTTCAATGAGAAAGTTGAAGCACCGGGCCGCGAGGCGACGAAAGCGGTAAGAGCGACGAGAGGAGCACCGCAGCCATGAAGTTCCTGCTGGAGGTCGACATGGGCGAGGACGCCTTCGAGGGGAAGGCCGCGGAGGAACTGGGCCGCATCCTGCGGTACTGGGGCGGCAACCTCCGCCATTACGCCCTGACGCCCGGTGACGGTGAGGCCGTCCACGACTCGGCGTACCGGGAAGTGGGCCGCTGGAGCGTCGTGGAGCGGTGACGCGGACGCGCGACGGGAGGGTGCGATGTCCTCGCACCCTCCCGTCGTCGGCGGTCCTGCCGCGGAGTTACTTCTCCACCGGCTTCGCAGGCGGCTCCGGAGCCGGCTTCTCCTCCGCCTTGGCGACCAGCGTCACCACCTCGACCGCCTCCTTGGCGGCCGAGAGCAGCGTGGTGTCCTCGGGCGCCTGGTCCGCCGCGTTCTCCGGGTGGTGGCACGCCACCTGATGCCCCGTGGCGAGCGGGATCAGCGGCGGCTCCTTCGTCGTGCAGATCTGTGTCGCCTTCCAGCACCGCGTGTGGAAGCGGCAGCCGGCGGGCGGGTCGATCGGCGAGGGCACGTCGCCGCGGAGCAGGATGCGCTCGCTCTTGACGCCGCGCCGCTTGGGGTCGGGCACCGGCACGGCGGAGAGCAGCGCCTTGGTGTACGGGTGCATCGGCGTGGAGTAGAGGTCCTTGCGGTCCGCCAGCTCGACGATCTTGCCGAGGTACATCACCGCGATGCGGTCCGAGACGTGCCGGATGACCGACAGGTCGTGCGCGATGATCACGTACGTCAGACCGAGCTCGTCCTGGAGGTCGTCCAGGAGGTTGACCACCTGGGCCTGGATCGAGACGTCCAGGGCCGACACCGGCTCGTCCGCCACGACCAGTTTGGGGCGCAGGGCGAGAGCCCGCGCGATGCCGATGCGCTGGCGCTGGCCGCCGGAGAACTCGTGCGGGTAGCGGTTGTAGTGCTCGGGGCTGAGCCCGACGCGCTCCAGCATCTCCTGCACGGTCTTCTTCACGCCGCCCTCGGGCTTGACGCCCTGGAGCTTGAAGGGCGCGCCGACGATCGTGCCGATGGTGTGCCGCGGGTTCAGCGACGAGTACGGGTCCTGGAAGATCATCTGCACGTCGCGGCGGAGCGGCCGCATCCTGCCGGTGTTCAGGTGCGTGATGTCCGTGCCCTCGAACTCGATGCGGCCGCCGGTCGGTTCGAGGAGCCGGGTGATGAGGCGGCCCATCGTCGACTTGCCGCAGCCGGACTCGCCGACCACGCCGAGCGTCTCCCCGGGACGGACGTCCAAGGTCAGCCCGTCGACCGCCTGGACGGCCGCCACCTGGCGCTGGAGCAGCCCCTTCTTGATGGGGAAGTGCTTCACCAGGCCCTCGACCTTGAGCAGCGGCTCGGACGCGCCCTTCGTCTGGGCCGGGGTCTGCGCCGGGGTCGTCATCTCCTGGCCCTTCACGTCATCGTTCACAGCTTCGGCGCAATCTCTTCGGTCCAGATCCGGGTGCGCTCGTCCTGCGCCATGTGGCAGGCCGAGTAGTGCCCGTCGGCCACAAGGCGCAGCTCGGGGCGTTCGCGGCGGGTGATCTGATCCTTGGGGATGTCCGCGTAGGGGCAGCGCGGGTTGAAGGCGCAGCCGCTCGGCAGGTTGATCAGGCTGGGCGGTGAGCCCTTGACCGGGATGAGCCGCTCGGTCTCCTCGCGGTCGATGCGGGGCATCGAACCGAGCAGGCCCCAGGTGTAGGGGTGCTGGGGCTCGTAGAAGACCTTCTCGGCGGTGCCGCGCTCCACGCACCGGCCGCCGTACATGACGAGGAGTTCGTCCGCCATCTCGGCGACCACGCCGAGGTCGTGCGTGATCATGATGACGGCGGAGCCGAACTCCTTCTGCAGGTCCCGGATCAGGTCGAGGATCTGCGCCTGGACGGTGACGTCCAGGGCGGTGGTCGGCTCGTCCGCGATGAGCAGCTCGGGGTTGTTCACCAGCGCCATGGCGATCATCGCGCGCTGGCGCATGCCGCCGGAGAACTCGTGCGGGTAGCTGTCCACGCGCTTGTCGGGCTGCGGGATGCCGACCCGGTCGAGCATCTCGATCGCGCGCTTGCGGGCGGTCTTCTTGTCGACGTCGTTGTGGACCCGGTACGCCTCGGTGATCTGCTTGCCGATGGAGTAGTACGGGTGCAGCGCGGAGAGCGGGTCCTGGAAGATCATCGCCATCTCCCGGCCGCGCATCTTGCGTACGTCGGTGGGGTCGGCGCCCAGCAGTTCCTTGCCGCCCAGCCAGATCTCGCCGGAGATCCGCGCCCTGCGGGCGCCGTACTGGCCGGCGGTGTGCAGGCCGAGGATGCCGAGCGAGGTGACCGACTTGCCGGAGCCGGACTCGCCCACGATGCCGAGGGTCTTGCCCTTCTCCAGCGAGAAGCTGAGCCCGTCGACGGACTTGACCAGGCCGTCGTCGGTCGGGAAGTGCACCTTGAGGTCGCGCACCTCCAGGAAGGCGGAGGGAGCCGGGGAGCCGGCGACGGGCTCGCCCACCGCGGCCCCGGTCTTGGACAGTTCGGTCATCCCAGCCTCACTCGCGGGTCGATGACGGCGTACAGAAGGTCGACGACGAGGTTGGCCAGGGCGATCGCGAGCGCGGCGCACAGGGTCACGCCGAGGATGACGGGCAGGTCCTTGCTGCTGATGGCCCTGACCGCCTCCAGGCCGAGGCCCGGCAGGTTGAACGTGGACTCGGTGAGCACGGCGCCGCCCATCAGGACACCGAGGTCGAGGCCGAAGACGGTGAGGATCGGCGTCATCGCGGAACGCAGGGCGTGCTTGCGGATGACGGCGGACTCGGCGAGGCCCTTGGCGCGGGCGGTGCGGATGTAGTCCTCGCCGAGTACTTCCAGCATGGTGGCGCGGGTCAGCCTGGCGTACATCGCGGCGTTGAGGAAGGCGAGCACGATCCACGGCAGGATCAGCGTCTGGAGCCAGACGCCGGCCGAGTCGTCGGTGCTGAGGCTGTCCGCGATCTTCACCCAGCCCAGCTGGTGGACGAAGATGCCCATCGCGATCATGCCGGTGAAGAAGACGGGCAGGGAGACACCGGCAAGGGCGGTGGTCATCGCGGCGCGGTCCCAGACGGTGCCCCGGCGCAGAGCGGAGATCACGCCGGTGATGACGCCACCGGCCAGCCAGAGCACACAGGCGCCCGCGGCGAGCGCGCCGGTGACGGGCAGGGCGTCCTTCAGGGTCTCCCAGACCGGGGCCTCGGTGCGGAAGGAGTAGCCGAAGCAGGGGGCCGGGCAGTGCGTGACGTCGCTTCCGTTGACGTAGTCACGGCCCATCGGGATGCCCTTGATGAAGTCCCAGAACTGGACGATCAGCGGGTCGTCGAGGCCCAGCTTGGTCCGGATGCCCGCGAGCTGCTCGGCTCCGGCCTGCTTTCCGGCGAAGAGGACGGCGATGTCCTGGCCCGCCCACTTGGGCAGCATGAAGAAGACGGTGAAGGTCGCGAGCAGTACGACCAGCACCATGATGACTACGGCGATCAGGCGCCGGATGAGATAAGCAAGCACTGTGCGCGGCCCGGCGGCGGCCGGGACCCCCTTGTGAGGAGTCCCGGTCGCCGCCCGGGGCCATCACCTGCCCTTCGGACTGGCGGAATGCGGCGGCGGAGTGACGGTGGGTCGACTACGGGTCGGTGGGCGTGGTTACTTGACGACGCCGAGCGAGACGTAGTCGTAACGGCCGTTGTAGGCGTCGGACATGTAGGCGTTGGTCAGCCGCGGCCCGCGCCAGGTGATGTTCTTCTCGTAGAGGAAGGGCATCCAGTCGGCGTTGTCGAGGATCCGCTTGTCGAGCTGCTTGTAGATCTCGCCGGCCTTGACCGGGTCGGTCTCCGCGATCGCCTTGTCGAAGAGCGCGTCGATCTTCTTGTCCTTGATCTGCGACTCGTTGTAATTGCCGTTGTCGATCAGGAAGCGGCTGTCGAACAGCGGCTGCGCGTAGCCCTGGCCGGACGGGAAGTCGGGGCCCCAGCCGGCCATCTGCATGCTGTAGCCGCGCTTCTTCACGACGGACGGCGAGCCGGTGATGCTGGCGTTGTCGGCGCCGTCGAGGGACTCGACCTCGACGCTGATGCCGACCTTCTTGAGCTGGGCCTGGAGCGCCTCGGCGGCGTCGACCTCACCCGGGTTGTTGCTGCGGGCGCTCAGCTTGGCCGAGAAGCCGTTCGGCTTGCCGCACTTCTTCAGTTCTTCCTTGGCCTTGGCTGCGTCCGGCTTGCCCTTGCGCTTCAGGACGCCGTACGGGTCATAGTCGCTGTGGCCGGGGATCGCCACGGGGAACGTGCTGTTGGCGATGTCACCGGCCGCGATCTTGCCGCCGCGGGTCCGCTGGAGGCCCTCGAAGTCCGTGCCGTAGAAGACGGCCTTGCGGCAGTGCACGTTGTTGAAAGGCTTGGCGGTGTGGACCAGGGCGACGTAGCGCACGAAGGACGTGTGCATGTTGTCGACGCTCTCGCGGTGCTTCTGTATGGCGGTGACGCGGCCGGACTGGGTCATGCCCGTGCCGTTGAGGTCGACGTCGTAGTCGCCCGCCATCAGCTTCTTGTCGTTCTCCTCCAGGTTGGCGGAGATCGTCACGTCGATCTTGTCGGGCAGTGCCGCACGGATCGGGTCCGAGGACTTCTTCCAGGCCGTGTTGCGGACCAGCACGATCTTCTTGCCGGGCTTGTACGACTGGAACTTGTACGGTCCCGAGGAGAACGGACGCGTCGTGTACTTCGCCTTGGTGTCCTTGGACTTCTTCACCGGCGAACCGGTGGGCATGGCGAGGAACTGCTCGAAGTCACCGTTGCGCTTGGGCAGTTTGAAGACGATGGTCTGGTCGTCGGGCGTCTGGATCGCCTTCAGGCCACCCTCGTCCTTGTAGGGGCCCTTGTACTTCGAGTCGGGGTCGAGGGCGTGGCGGAGGTACCCCGGACCACCGGTGATGGTGTCCGTCGCCCAGGAGCGCTCGATGCCGTACTTGATGTCCTTGGAGGTCAGCTTGGAGCCGTCCTCCCAGGTGAGGCCGGAGCGCAGCTTGTACGTGTAGGTCTTGCCGTCGTCGGAGATCTTCGCCGTGGAGGTGGCGAGGTCCGGGACCAGCTTCGTGCCCGCCTTCCCCGGCTTGGTGTCATAGGACACGAGCTGGCGGGTGTAGAAGCGCACGAAGTCCCACGACATGCCGTAGTAGGTGCGCTGGGGGTCGGCCGAGTCGAGGTCCTGCTTGCCGACCATCCTCAGCGTGCCCCCCTTCTTCTTCGACGGGTTGGCGACCTTGTTGAGCGCCGCGTT
Organism: Streptomyces huasconensis; assembly: GCF_021028635.1. NCBI lineage: Bacteria > Bacillati > Actinomycetota > Actinomycetes > Kitasatosporales > Streptomycetaceae > Streptomyces > Streptomyces huasconensis. Next base: position 5,704,464 of record NZ_CP086119.1, on the reverse strand, counting down.
GTAGCCGGCACCCTTCGACTCGTCGCCGTCGCCGTCACCGCCGCCGCACGCCGTGGTGGTCACCAGCGCCGCGACCACGAGGGCGGCACCAGCGGTGAGCCGTCGTTTCGAGGAAACTGTGGGCATTTTCTCGTAACCTCCGAGATTCGCGGTCCTTGGCCTTGAGTGCCGGAGAACCATGGTGGGAGCCGCCTGACATGCGGCAGGGGCAAGTCAGTTGCGGGCTGCTAGCGCGTCCCCTTCGGATCGAGCGCGTCGCGCAGCCCGTCACCGAAGAGGTTGAAGGCCATGACCGTGATGAAGATCGTCACCCCGGGGAAGACCATGAACATCGGGTCGTGCTCGTACGTCGCCAGCGCGTCGCGCAGCATGCCGCCCCAGGAGGCCGTCGGCGGCCGGACACCGGCGCCGAGGAAGCTGAGGGCCGCCTCCGTGAGGATGTTGGTCGGGATCATCAGCGTCGCGTAGACGGTGATCGGGGCGACCAGGTTGGGCAGCAGCTCCCGGAAGAGGATGTGGCGCTTGCCGCCGCCGAGGCTGCGGGCCGCTTCCACGTACTCGCGCTCGCGGAGCGAGAGTGTCTGGCCTCTGACGATGCGTCCGACGTAGGGCCAGCCGAAGAAGCCGATGACCAGGACGAGGATCGCTACGCGCACGCTGGAGCCGGTCAGGCCGAGCAGGTCGTCGGGGAGCACGGAGACGAGGGAGATGATGAAGAGCAGCTGCGGGAAGGAGAGCAGCACGTCCATCACCCGGCTGATCAGCGCGTCGACCCAGCCGCCGAAGTAACCGGCGATGATCCCGAAGAGCGTGCCGAGCACCACGGCGACGACCGCGGCGAGGAACGCCACCAGGAGTGAGATCCGCGCGCCGTAGACGATGCGGCTGAAGACGTCACGGCCCTTGTTGGGCTCGACCCCGAAGAGGAAGTCACTGCTCACACCGCCGAGCGCCCCCTTGGGGAGGTTGGTCAGCTCGTCGAGCTCCTCCTGGTGGAAGTCGTTGGGTGGGTGGCCAAGAAGGCTCACGATCAGGGGCGCGAAGACCGCGACCAGGATCAGGAGGACCACCGTGATGCCGCCCGCTAGGGCGACCTTGTCCCGCTTCAGGCGATTCCAGGCGATCTGCTTGAGGGACCGCCCCTCGACCTTCTTCACCCCTGCATCAACTGCGGGAGCGACGTCCTCGGTCGGGTCCGCGTCCGCAGGTGTGTCATGCAATGGTGCCGTCATCGTGGCAGGGACCCCTCTCAACCGGTGGTGACCGGCCCGCACTTGCCGCTGTAGCGACGTGATCAGTCCGTCGTACGCAGGGGCGAAGACCCCTGGTGCGGGAGTCTTCATCCACGTTGCGATCTGTTACCAGACTTGGCTGGGAAAGGATGCGCAACCGTGATGCTGATCGAGGTGTTCCGTTATGCGGACGTGGCTGAACGAGGGCCGAACACGGGGCAGTTGGGGCGCAAGACGCCACCGGAGCCCATAGGGCCCCACCCCCATCAGAACGGACATCGTGTCCGTTCTGCCTGCTCATCGCCGCTCAGTACTGCGCCGGGTAGCCGTACCCGCCCGCCGGGGCGGGGGCGGCCTGGGCCTCGCGGTCGTAGAACGGCCGGGCGTTGGCACGCAGCCACATCGCGACCGGGTCGTGGTCGTCGGCCATCGCGACCGTCGACACGGGCAGGCCGTCCGGGACGGCGGAGATGGACTGCTGCATCATCGTGCGCACCGAGCCGACCGACGGCGGCGAGGTGTCGTACACGTCGAGGCCGATGGCCAGATAGGGCGCCCCGAGCGCGGGCTGCACCCAGGCGCGGCGCAGCGAGCGCACGGCGGGGGTGCGGTGCGCGTTCTGCGTCAACAGGGCGTAGAACTGGGGGATTTCGATGCTCGGCTCGGTCAGCCTGAGCGGTCCCGCGGGCAGCAGGTCGAGGCCGGCGGCGATCCGTCGCAGGTCCGGCCAGGGGATGCCGACGCCGCCGCCGGGAGCGTGCGGATTGAGCCACAGGCCGTAGTGGTCGGGGTACAGGGTGCGGGCGACGTCGATGCCGCGCACGACTTCGTAGCTGCGGTTCCAGCCGCTGGCGGAGAGCTCCTGGGCGGAGGTCACGCAGGGGGCGTAGCCGAGGCCGTCGACCTCCATGTTCCCGTACTGGGCGTCGGGGGAGCCGGCCTGGCCGTGCCAGAGCAGCATCCACAGCTGGTCGGCGGCGAGCGCGCGCAGCAGTGCCTCGTACGCGTCGTAACGCCCCGGCGTCACTTGGCGCAGCAGCTGCTCGACCTGTCCCCCAGGTCTCGGCTGCGCTCGACCGGCGGAGACTCCATCGCCCGCGGCCGTGCCCGACGCACTCACCCGTAACCGCCCCTTCACGCCGAACCCGACGACTCGATGAACCCGTGACCCCACCGGACGGCATGGCGGTGCCCCGGCCGGGTCATGGAACCAGCTTAAGCGTCGATCCCGGCCCGGACTTGACGTATGTCACGTCGATCCGCGCGGACGCGCCGCCTCCGCCGCCGGGGGCAGGGGGGCGGCTCCTCAGGCTCCGCGCAGGTAGAACGGCCGCACCTTCGCCCGCAGCCATTCGCCCACCGGGTCCTGGGCCACGTCCAGCAGGACCAGGTTGACCGGCCAGGGCACCGGGGTGTGGGTGAGGGCGCGGGAGAGGGCCTGCATGGGGAGGTCGCGGGCGTCGCCCTCCCAGGTGGTCAGTTCGACGCCGACGAAGAGCGTCGGGTCGTCCGTCTCGATGGCGGCCAGGCAGCGGCGCGCGGTGAGCACGACGCCCGCCGCCTCGAACTCCCGGCCCGCGGCGGCCAGGAAGTCCACCGGGTCCTCCTGCCAGTCCGGCTCGAAGAGGCGGACCCGGCCGCCGGTGGCCGGCCCGTCCAGCGGGGTGCGGCCGGCCCGGCACAGTTCGGCCACGGCGGGCGGCGGCAGCGGGACGCCGACGGTGCCGTCGGGGTTCAGCGCGATGCCCAGCTGCGGCGGGAGGCCGCGGGCGAACTCGACGGCGGGCGCCACCGTGCACCCCATGCGGTCCGCCGCGTCGCCGAGGGCCTGGCGGAACTGCTGCTCGGAGGTGAAGACGGGGACGTACGCCTGTCCGTCGATCTCCAGGGTGGGCAGGTCGAGGGTGCCGCTGTCGGGGCCGCCGCCGTTGGGCAGCGGGACCCAGACGCGGCTGCGGCCCAGCACCTCGACGATGCGGGCACCCGCCGAGGAGGGGGCGCCGAGGGAGGCCGCGAGGACCTCCTCCAGTTCGTTGCCCGGCCATCCCATGTACGGATGGGCGTGTGCCTGCGCCGGAAAGTCCATCTGTCCCAACCCCTGCTCGCGACCGCTCTGCCTGCGGCTCGCACCCTAACGCCGCCGGTCCTCAGCGGTCGAAGGCGATCCCCCGCAGGACCTGCGCCGCCGCGCGGTCCAGCAGCACCGCGGAGCCGCAGCCGCGCGGCAGGTCGCCCCGCTCGGCGGCGGCCACGAGCCGCGCGATCATTCCGCGGTGCCGGGCGAAGGCGTACCGCGAGACGCCGCGGCCGCGCTCGCGCTGGCCCTGGAGCGCGGTGTCCGCCGGGACGTCGAGGAGGAGCAGGTGCAGCGTCCTGCCGCGCCGCGCGGCCTCCCGGGCGAGCCAGCGGCGCACCCACGCCTGGGTGCCGCAGTCGTGCACGACGACGCTCGTCCCCGACCGCAGGGCGCGGCGCAGGCCCGCGTAGTGCGCGAGGCGGACCACGGGGCGGTAGACCGCGTACGGCAGCCATCCCGGCATGCGGGCCGCCCAGCGGTCGCGGGTGTCCTGGGAGTCGATGCGGGGGCCGCTGACGGCCTGCCGCATGAGCGTCGACTTTCCGCCGCCGGGCAGGCCGGAGACGACGACCAGGTCGCCTTCGGCGAAGGTGAGGCGGTGCGGGCTGTGCCCGGCGCGCCGGCGCAGGTCACGGACGACGGCCACGGGGAGTCGGCCGCAGTCCTCCCGGAGCGGGGCGGCGGCCTGCTTCGGCAGCGCCACCCCCGTGGTAGTGGCGTAGACACTCGTCCTGCTGCGCACCGTGATCGGCCTCCCCATAGCTGTCACGTACTGCTTTCCCCGGCAAGTGTAAAGAGAAGGTAATGCGGCACAAGAGGATTACGCGACCACAGGTCCCCTCGGCCGGGGCCGCGTGCAATGATGTGCGCGCCAACTCCATACCGGCCGTTTGAATCCGCGCGGGAGAGTTCCCGGACCAGCACGTATGGGTCCGGGGCGCCGAAGGAGCAAGTCCCTCCCTTGAATCTCTCAGGCCCCGTACCGCGCGGGCGAGGCACATCTGAAAAGCGGGCCGGCAGCCGTCGGCCCCACCCAAGGTGCAAGCCGCGTGTCCCGCATGCCGGGACGCTCGCGGCGAACCTCTCAGGTTCCGATGACAGATGGGGAGGATCGACCTCGCCCGTCATGCCCTGGGAGTTTTCTTCATGAGCACTGCCCCCCGTCTGACCTCCCACCCGTCTCCCACCACCACCCCAAGCGAAGGCGCTGCGCGCCACAGCCCTCTTCAAGCCGTGCATCGTGCGCTCGGCGCGACCATGACCGACTTCGCGGGCTGGGACATGCCGCTGCGGTACGGCAGTGAGCGCGACGAGCACAACGCCGTGCGCACCAAGGCCGGCCTCTTCGACCTCTCCCACATGGGCGAGATCACCGTCACCGGCCCCGAGGCCGTCGACTTCCTGAACTTCTCGCTGGTCGGCAACATCGGCTCCATCGGGGTCGGCCGCGCCCGCTACACGATGATCGTCGCCGAGGACGGCGGCATCCTGGACGACCTGATCGTCTACCGGCTCGGGGAGGCCGAGGCCCCCGAGTACATGGTCGTCGCCAACGCCTCCAACGCGCAGGTCGTCCTGGACACCCTCACCGCCCGCGCCGAGGGCTTCGACGCCGAGGTCCGCGACGACCGCGACGCCTACGCGCTGCTCGCCGTCCAGGGCCCCGAGTCCCCCGGCATCCTGAAGTCCCTCACGGACGCCGATCTGGACAACCTGAAGTACTACGCGGGTCTGCCCGGCACCGTCGCGGGCGTCCCCGCGCTGATCGCCCGGACGGGCTACACCGGCGAGGACGGCTTCGAGCTGTTCGTCTCCCCCGGCGACGCCGAGAAGCTGTGGAACGCGCTGATGGAGGCCGGCACCCCCGTCGGCATGGTCCCGGCCGGCCTCTCCTGCCGCGACACGCTGCGCCTGGAGGCGGGCATGCCGCTGTACGGGCACGAGCTGACCGCCGAGCTGACACCGTTCGACGCCGGGCTCGGCCGGGTCGTGAAGTTCGAGAAGACGTCGCGGGCGGACTCCTTCGTGGGGCGCGAGGCGCTCGCGGCCGCCGCCGAGCGCGCCGAGTCCGCCCCGCCGCGCAAGCTCGTCGGCCTGATCGCCGAGGGCCGCCGCGTCCCGCGCGCGGGCTTCTCCGTGGTCGCCGACGGCAAGGTCATCGGCGAGGTCACCTCCGGCGCCCCCTCCCCGACGCTGGGCAAGCCGATCGCGATGGCGTACGTCGACGCGGAGCACGCCGCCCCGGGCACGCCGGGTGTGGGCGTGGACATCCGTGGTACGCACGAGCCGTACGAGGTCGTGGCGCTGCCCTTCTACAAGCGCCAGAAGTGACACCCCCGGCGGCGCTCGTCTCCCGCACGGCGGACGTGATCCCCCGCACATCTTTCCCGTTCCGCAGCACCCACCCGCGTACAGGAGAATTCAGGTCATGAGCAACCCCCAGCAGCTGCGTTACAGCAAGGAGCACGAGTGGCTGTCGGACGCCCAGGAGGGCGTCTCGACGGTCGGCATCACGGAGCACGCGGCCAACGCGCTCGGTGACGTCGTCTTCGTGCAGCTTCCGGAGGTCGGCGACACGGTGACCGCGGGCGAGACCTGCGGCGAGCTGGAGTCGACCAAGTCCGTCAGCGATCTGTACTCCCCGGTGACCGGCGAGGTCGTCGAGGCCAACCAGGACGTCGTGGACGACCCGTCGCTGGTGAACTCCGCGCCGTTCGAGGGCGGTTGGCTCTTCAAGGTCCGGACCACGGAGGAGCCGAAGGACCTGCTCTCCGCGGACGAGTACACCGAGTTCTCCGGCAGCTAAGGATCTCCCGATGTCGCTTCTGAACACCCCTCTGCACGAGCTGGACCCGGAGGTCGCCGCCGCCGTCGACGCCGAGCTCCACCGTCAGCAGTCCACCCTGGAAATGATCGCCTCGGAGAACTTCGCTCCGGTCGCCGTCATGGAGGCCCAGGGCACGGTCCTCACCAACAAGTACGCGGAGGGCTACCCCGGCCGCCGCTACTACGGCGGCTGCGAGCACGTCGACGTCGCCGAGCAGATCGCCATCGACCGGATCAAGGAGCTGTTCGGCGCCGAGTACGCCAACGTCCAGCCGCACTCCGGCGCCTCCGCCAACCAGGCCGCCCTCTTCGCGATCGCCCAGCCCGGCGACACGATCCTCGGCCTGGACCTGGCGCACGGCGGTCACCTCACCCACGGCATGCGCCTGAACTTCTCCGGCAAGCAGTTCAACGTGGTCCCCTACCACGTGGACGACGCCGGCCTGGTCGACATGGCCGAGGTCGAGCGCCTGGCGAAGGAGAACAGCCCGAAGGTGATCATCGCGGGCTGGTCCGCCTACCCGCGCCACCTGGACTTCGCCGAGTTCCGCCGCATCGCCGACGAGGTCGGCGCGTACCTGTGGGTCGACATGGCGCACTTCGCCGGTCTGGTCGCCGCCGGTCTGCACCCGAACCCGGTGCCGTACGCGGACGTGGTGACCTCCACCACGCACAAGACTCTGGGCGGCCCGCGCGGCGGTGTCATCCTGGCCCGCAGCAAGGAGTTCGCGAAGAAGCTGAACTCCGCGGTCTTCCCCGGCTTCCAGGGCGGCCCGCTGGAGCACGTGATCGCGGCCAAGGCCGTCTCCTTCAAGGTCGCGGCGAGCGAGGAGTTCAAGGAGCGCCAGCAGCGCACCCTGGACGGCGCCCGCATCCTGGCCGAGCGCCTCGTCCAGAACGACGCGAAGGCCGTCGGCGTCGACGTCCTGTCCGGCGGCACGGACGTGCACCTGGTCCTGGTGGACCTGCGCAACTCCGAGCTGGACGGGCAGCAGGCCGAGGACCGCCTCCACGAGGTCGGCATCACGGTCAACCGCAACGCGATCCCGAACGACCCGCGCCCCCCGATGGTCACCTCGGGCCTGCGGATCGGCACCCCGGCGCTCGCCACGCGCGGCTTCCAGGCGGAGGACTTCCGCGAGGTCGCCGACGTCATCGCCGAGGCCCTCAAGCCGGGCTTCGACGCGGACGCCCTCAAGGCCCGCGTGACGGCCCTGGCCGACAAGCACCCGTTGTACCCCGGCCTGAAGTAGTTTCGTACGCTTTTTCGTACACTTCAGGCCGGAGCAGTTTCGTACGCTTTTGTTCGTACGTACGAAAGGTCGGGGCACCCCGCACACTGGACAGTGAGCAGGGTGCCCCGCACCACGTCCGCCTCTTGATCTTTTCGTCTTTGGAGTCTCCCCGTGGCCATCTCGGTCTTCGACCTGTTCTCGATCGGCATCGGCCCGTCCAGCTCCCACACGGTCGGTCCGATGCGCGCGGCCCGCATGTTCGCGAGCCGCCTCAAGAACGAGGGCCTCATGGCCCACACCACCGCCATACGGGCCGAGCTGTTCGGCTCGCTCGGCGCCACCGGCCACGGCCACGGCACCCCGAAGGCCGTGCTGCTCGGCCTGGAGGGCGAGTCGCCGCGCACGGTGAACGTGGAGAGTGCCGACGCCCGGGTCGAGGCGATCAAGAGCAGCGGCCGCCTCAGCCTCCTCGGCATGCACGAGATCGGCTTCGACTTCGACGCGGACCTGATCCTGCACCGCCGCAAGGCCCTGCCGTACCACGCCAACGGCATGACGATCTTCGCGTACGACCATGAGGGCGCCCTCCTCCTGGAGAAGACGTACTACTCGGTGGGCGGCGGCTTCGTCGTCGACGAGACCGTGCTGGAGCAGGAGGGCGCGGAGGGCGAGAACCCGATCGTGCCCGACGACACCGTGCTGAAGTACCCCTTCCGCACCGGTGACGAGCTGCTGCGCCTCGCCCAGGAGACCGGCCTGTCCATCTCCGCGCTGATGCTGGAGAACGAGAAGGCCTGGCGCACGGAGGAGGAGATCCGTGAGGGCCTCCTCGACATCTGGCGCGTCATGCAGGCCTGCGTCGCGCGCGGCATGTCCCGCGAGGGCATCCTGCCGGGCGGCCTCAAGGTCCGCCGCCGCGCCGCGAACTCGGCCCGCCAGCTGCGCGCCGAGGGCGACCCGCAGGCCCGCGCCATGGAGTGGATCACCCTCTACGCCATGGCCGTGAACGAGGAGAACGCCGCGGGCGGCCGCGTCGTGACCGCCCCGACCAACGGCGCCGCGGGCATCATCCCGGCCGTCCTGCACTACTACATGAACTTCGTGCCCGGCGGCGCCTCCCAGGAGGAGAAGGACGACGCCGTGGTCCGCTTCCTGCTCGCCGCGGGCGCCATCGGCATGCTCTTCAAGGAGAACGCCTCGATCTCCGGCGCCGAGGTCGGCTGCCAGGGCGAGGTCGGCTCCGCCTGCTCGATGGCGGCGGGCGCGCTCGCCGAGGTCCTCGGCGGCTCCCCGGAGCAGGTCGAGAACGCCGCGGAGATCGGCATGGAGCACAACCTCGGCCTGACCTGCGACCCGGTCGGCGGCCTCGTCCAGATCCCGTGCATCGAGCGCAACGGCATGGCGGCCGTGAAGGCCGTGACCGCCGCGAAGATGGCGATGCGGGGCGACGGCTCCCACAAGGTCTCCCTCGACAAGGTCATCAAGACCATGAAGGAGACGGGCGCCGACATGAGCGTCAAGTACAAGGAGACGGCGCGGGGCGGCCTCGCGGTGAACATCATCGAGTGCTGAGGGCGCCGGCGCCGTGAGCCGCGGCGGATCACTCCGCCTGCGGCAGAGGCCATGGCCATGGCCATGGGTGTACTCCTTGTGATCCCAGCGGGGGGCGGCGGATACCCTGACCCCCGTCAGTAGTGCACCAAGAAGGGGTGGATGATCCGGTGGCGGACATCGAGGAAGCGCGCAAGACGTTCGACCAGTTCGACGCGGACGGCGACGGCTTCATCACGGCGGCCGAGTGGAAGAGCGCCATGGCCAAGATGGGCGACTTCTACATGACGGAGACGGTGGCCGAGGCCGTCATCGGCACGAAGGACAGCGACGCGGACAAGCGGCTGTCGTTCGACGAGTTCTGGGCGAGCCTGAACAAGTAGTCGTTCACGGGTGGCGGAGGGACCCGGCGCGTGGATCGCGCCGGGCCCCTCCGTTCTGCCGCTCAGCGGTGCGTACGCACGCTCCAGCGCCCCTCCGTGCGCTCCAGGCGCACGGGGTGGTCGAAGCACTTGCTGATCCAGTCGCCGGTGAGTACGTCGTCCACGGCGCCGGAGGCGAGCGTGGCGCCGTCGCGCAGGAGCAGGGCGTGGGTGGTGCCGGCGGGCAGTTCCTCCAGGTGGTGCGTGACCAGGACCGTGGCCAGCTCCGGGTGGGTCGCGCGCAGGGCGTCCAGGCTGTCGAGCAGGCGTTCGCGTCCGGCGAGGTCCAGGCCGGTGGCGGGTTCGTCGAGCAGGACGAGGCGCGGGCTCGGCATCAGGGAACGCGCGATCAGGGTGCGGCCGCGTTCGCCCTGGGAGAGCGTCGGCCAGCGCGCGTCGGCGCGGTGCGCGAGGCCGAGCAGGGCGATCAGCCGGCCGGCCCGCTCCTCCTGCTCGGGCGTCGGGCGCCAACGGGGCACCGGTTCGACGCTGTTGGTCACCCCGGTGAGGACGACGTCACGGACCGGCAGCGGGGAGCGCAGCGGATGGCGCGGGTTCACATGACCGACGTACGCCCGCAGGTCGCGCAGGTCGACGCTGCCCAGGCGGCGGCCGAGCACCTCGACCGTGCCGCGCGTGGGGTGGGCGACGGCGCCGCAGAGGCCGAGCAGGGTCGACTTGCCCGCGCCGTTGGGGCCGAGCAGCGCCCAGTGCTCTCCGGGGCGGACGGTGAGGGTGACGTCGTCGAGGATGGTGCGGCCGTCGCGGACGACGGTGACGGCGTCGGCGTGCAGGACGGGCGGGCCCGCCTCCGCGGCCCCGGCGGCCGGCGGGGTCCGGCGGGTCATCCTGCCGCCCCCGCCCGGTTCACGGCGGCGAGGACGGCCTGTACGGACGCGGTCAGCACGGAGGTGTCCAGGCCCGCGCCCCAGCGGACGACGTCGCCGACCCGGCACCGCGCGTACGCGGCGGCCTCGCTGCCGCCGCCCTCCCCCACCGCGTGCTCGGCGTAGTCGAGGATGTCGACGCCGATCCCCGCGGCGGCGAGCGCGTCGGCGAAGGCGGAGAGCGGGCCGTTGCCCGCCCCCTCGAAGTCACCGGTCCGCTCCCCCACGCGCAGGGTGCAGACGAAGCGGTGCGCGCCGTCCGGGGCGCGGTCGGTGGTCCAGGCGCAGAGGGCGACCTCGCCGTCCTGCCCGGGCGCGACGTACGTCGCGCGGAACAGCTCGTACAACTCCTTCGCCGTCGCCTCCTGACCGCTGTCGTCGGTGGCCTCCTGCACCACGCGCGAGAAGTCCGGGCGCATGCCCTGCGGCAGGTCGAGGCCGTGCCGGGTCCGGAGCAGGTACGCCATGCCGCCCTTGCCCGACTGGGAGTTGACGCGGATGACCGCCTCGTAGGTGCGGCCGATGTCGGCGGGGTCGACGGGCAGATACGGGACGTCCCACGGCGCCTCGCGCTCCGGCACCCCCAGCTCCGCCGCGCGCCGGGCGTGCTGGGCGAAGCCCTTGCCGATGGCGTCCTGGTGGGTGCCGGAGAACGCGGTGTGGACGAGGTCACCGGCGTAGGGGTGGCGGGGGTGCACGGGCAGGCGGTTGCAGTGCTCGACGACCTCGCGCACGGAGTCGATGTCGGAGAAGTCGATCATCGGGTCGACGCCCTGGGCGTAGAGGTTGAGGGCGAGGGTGACCAGGTCGACGTTGCCGGTGCGCTCGCCGTTGCCGAAGAGGCAGCCCTCGACGCGCTGGGCCCCGGCGAGGACGGCGAGTTCGGCGCAGGCGACGCCGGTGCCGCGGTCGTTGTGCGGGTGGACGGAGAGGATGACGGAGTCGCGCCGGGCGAGATTGCGGTGCATGTACTCGATCTGGTCCGCGTACACGTTCGGGGTGGCGATCTCGACGGTCGCCGGCAGGTTGTGCGTCACGGGCCGGTCGGGGCTCGCGTCCCACAGTTCGGTCAGGCCGTCGCAGACTTCGAGGACGAAGTCGGGCTCGGTGAGGTTGAAGGTCTCCGGCGCGAACTGGAAGCGGATGTCGGCGCCCGGCCGTGCGTCGGCGAGCCGCGCCATGTGGGCCGCGGCCTCCTTCACGACCTCGTACACCTCGGCGCGCGACCGCCCGAGGACCACGTCACGCCAGACGGGCGAGGTGGGGATGTAGAGGTGGACGACGGCGCGCGGCAGCCCCTCGATCGACTCGAAGGTACGGTCGATCAGCTCGGGCTTGGCGGGTGTGAAGACGACGACGGTCACGTCGTCGGGCAGGGCGCCGCCACCGCTTCCGCCAGCGTGCCGTGCGAGGTGGCGGACGAAGTCGAAGTCGGTCCTGCTGGCCGACGGATAGCCGACCTCGATCTCCTTGAACCCCATCGAGACGAGCAGATCGAAGAACCGCCGCTTGCGGCCTGTGTCCATCGGCTCGGCGAGCGCCTGGTTGCCGTCGCGCAGATCGACGGGCACCCACAGGGGCGCGCGCTCGATGCGCGCCTCCGGCCAACTCCGCCGCTGATCGGCGGGTACGGGGACGTGCACCCGCTCCTGGTAGGGGCGGTAGCGGTGGTACGGCATGGGGCCGGGGCGCTGCGGGTTCCAGTCGTAGGTGGGCGCGGTGGTGGGCGGTGTGGGCGCGGGAGGCCGGATCACGGGAGGTCTGCTCCTGGCTGGGCTCGGTCGGGTTGACCGGCAGCACGGCACCCCGCGGCGGGGTGCCGGTCGCTTCAGGCCCCGCCGCGGCAGCCGAGAAGGAGGTGACCGCGGAAGATCATGGCGCTAGAGTAGCGACACCTCAGGTCCTCAGACAAGTACTCGTCGGACAAGTACTCGTCGGACAAGTACTCGTCGGACAACTACTCCTCCGACAACCACTCCCCCCTCCCTCAACTCCTCCCGCCGGAAAAGGTCCCTCCATGCCCCTCGACTCCGTACGCCCCAGCCCCCTCGTCGAGCAGGCCGCCGCCCGGCTGCGCGAGCAGATCACCGGCGGCCACTGGCCCGTCGGCACGAAGCTGCCGGGTGAGACGACGCTCGCCAAGGAGCTCGGCGTGGGCCGCTCCACCCTGCGGGAGGCCCTGCGCGCGCTCGCCGGGGCCGGGCTGGTGCGGGCGCGGCAGGGCGCCGGCGTCTTCGTCGTCGCCACGGAACCCGTCGCGGACTGGCCGGCCCGGCTGCGGCGGGCGGCGGTCACCGACGTGTACGAGGTGCGGATGCTGGTGGAGGTGCAGGCGGCCCGGCTCGCGGCGCTGCGGCGCACCGACGAGGACATCACGGCGATGCGGGCCGCGCTGGACGGTCGCAGGGCCGCGGCGGCCGGGGGCGACGCGGCGTTCGTCGACGCCGACATCGCCCTGCACGCGGCGGTCGTGGCGGCGGCGCGCAACCCCGTGCTGACCGACCTGTTCGCGGAGTTCATGCCCGCGCTGCGGCAAGGCCTCATCGACCTGCTCGAACTCATCGACGTACGCCGCGAGGAGGCGGACCACGGCGACGCCGCGCACGCGGACCTGGTGCGTGCCGTGGAGTCGATGGACGCGGAAGGGGCGGCGCGGGTGGCGCAGGCCGAACTGCAGGCGACGTTGCGGCTGCTGCTCGCGCAGGAGGACTGAGCGGCGCGCGCGGGGGCCGAGCGGCGCGCTGTTCCGGATGCCGTGCCGCCGCCACGGAATAGCCCGCCGAATCCGGAGGTTACCTCCGTTACCACAGCGGTCCACCGGAGGAGCAGTCATGAAGATCGGCATCATCGGCGCGGGCAACATCGGCGGCAACCTCACCCGTCGCCTCACCGCCCTCGGCCACGACGTCTCCGTCGCCAACTCGCGCGGCCCGCACACTCTGACCGCCCTCGCCGAGGAGACCGGCGCGACGCCCGTCCGCGTCGAGGAGGCCGCGCGCGGCGCGCAGGTCGTCGTCGTGACGATCCCGCTCAAGGCCGTGCCCGCGCTGCCGGCCGGCTTCCTCGACGGCGCGGCGGAGAACGTCGCCGTCATCGACACCGGCAACTACTACCCGCAGCAGCGCGACGGCAGGATCGCCGAGATCGAGGAGGGCCTGCCCGAGAGCCGCTGGACGGAACGGCAGATCGGCCACCCCGTCATCAAGGCCTTCAACGGCACATACGCCGATGACATCCTCGACAAGCCCCGCCCCAAGGGCGCCCCGGACCGCGTCGCCCTGCCGGTGTCCGGCGACGACGAGGCCGCCAAGAAGGTCGTACGCGAACTCCTCGACGAACTCGGCTTTGACACCGTCGACAACGGCGGCCAGGACAACTCCTGGCGCCAGCAGCCCGGAACACCCGTGTACGGCAACCGGGGCGGCGTCGAGGAGATCCGCAAGGCCCTCGAAGCGGCCTCCCCGGAACGCACGGCCGAGTGGCGCGCCTGACACCGACCCCTGACACGGCCGGCTAGGGCGCCGCCCACTCCCGCAGCGCGGCCTCGCTCTCGAAGCGGGCGACGTTCTTGTCCAGTGGCGTCGACGTGTACTGGTGGAACGTCCACTTCGCCTTGATGCGGGGCTTGCCCGCGCTCACGTAGTCGGCGATCCACAGGCCGTCGCCCGCGTAGGAGGTCGAGTCGTGGGTCAGCCAGAAGTCGCGGTTGCAATAGAGCAGCACCCGGTGAGCGGGACGGAGCCGCTTCACCTCGCGGATGAAGCGGTCCTTCTCGCCGTTGGTCGCCCGCGTGTGATCCCCCGTCCACTCCCAGTCCACCGCGAGCAAGTCCCCCGCCCTCTCGGGGGCCTTGCTCACGAAGTACTTGGCCTGGTCCGCGATGTTCCCCGGCCACAGGAAGTGGTAGTAGCCGACGACGCAGCCGCCGTCGCGGGCCAGCTTCGTCTGGGCGGAGAGTCTCGGGTTGACGTACGAACGCCCCTCCGTCGCCTTGATGATGACGAAGGCAAGGCCGTCGGTGTCGAACGTCGACTGGTAGGAACTGACATCGATGCCACGCAGCATGGGCGTCCTCCGGGAGGGGCAGTACCGTGGGGGGGTTTACGAACTGCCCATTTGGTGCCCGGTGTTGGCATCGATGAACCATCAACCGAACCTACAACCGTCAATCCGTCAACCTGTCACTCCGTCAACGGAAGATGCCGGTGTGTCCGAGTGAGTACCGGCCGGGCTGCGGGTAGACGGCCAGGCCGTGCGGGCCGCTGCCCACGGGGATGCGGGCGAGCTGGACGCCGGTGCGGGTGTCGACGGCGTACACCTCGTCGTCGTAACGGCCGGACAGCCAGAGCGTGTTGCCGTCCGCCGAGACGCCGCCCATGTCGGGGCTGCCGCCCTGCGGGAGCTTCCACTTCTTCGTGAGCCTGTTCTTCGGGAAGTCGAAGACGGAGATGGAGCCCTCGCCGCGGTTGGAGATGTACATCTCCTTGGAGTCGCGGCTGACGTACAGGCCGTGGCAGCCCTTGCCGGTGCGCAGCAGCTTCGGCTTCGTGAACTTCTTCCCGTCGAGGACCCACATGCCGTGGGCCATCATGTCGGCGACGTAGAACTTCCTGCCGTCGGGGGACATCTTCACGTCCTGCGGCATGGCGCCCTTGAGGGGAAGCTTCTGCTGGCCGACGACGCGCATCTTCTCCGTGTCGACCTTGAGGAGTTCGCCGGAGAACTCGCAGGAGACGATGAAGTAGCGGCCGTCCATGGAGAAGTCGGCGTGGTTGACGCCGGCGCAGCTGACGGGGACCGTCTTGACGCGGTTCATGGTCTTGGGGTCGCGGAAGACGAGTTCGCGGTCCATGGAGGCCATGACGACGGCGTACTTGCCGTTCGGCGTGAAGTAGAGGTTGTACGGGTCGGAGACCTCGACGGTGCGGCCGGTCTTGCCGGTCACCGGGTTGATGGCGGTGAGGGTGTCGCCGAGGTCGTTGTTGACCCAGAGGGTCTTCATGTCCCAGGAGGGGACGACGTGCTGCGGCTGGTCGCCGACCTTGATGGTCTTGACCACCTTGAACTTCTTGGGGTCGATGACGGAGATGGTGTCGGACTCGGTGTTGGGGACGTAGACGCGCGACAGGAACTTCTTCGCCACGGGTGCCAGGGCGTTCGGCCGGTCGGCGGCGTAGGCGTCCTTGGGGTCGAGGACCGGCGGCATGCCGGGCAGGCCGGGAACCGTCTTGGGCTTGGCGGGTTCGCGGGCGCCCCGGGTGCCGAGGGCTTCGTCGGCCCGTTGGTCGGTGCCGCAGCCGGCGAGGGCGGCGAGTACCGCGCCCGCGGCGAGCAGCGCGGCGGTGCGGGTGGTCAGGTCGAGTCTGGTGGGGGGCATCAGGTCAGCAGCTCCGTGGTCGTCACCGCGTGCAGGCCGCGGCGTTCCAGTTCTTGCAGGACGTCGGGGAGCGCGGCGACCGTGTCCGCGTACCCGAAGTGCAGGCTCACCACCGATCCCGCCCGGACCTCGGCGGCGATCGTGCGGGTGATGGCCGGGGCGCCCGGCGAGGTGTGGTCGAGGGAGTCGACGTCGTACGAGAGGACGTGCGGGTAGCCGGCGCGGCGGGCGAGGCGTTCGACGAGGGGGGTCGCCGTGCGGGTGCGCGAGGGGCGGAACCAGGTGCCGATGGAGCCGGTGAGGCGGCGCAGCCGGTCCGCGCAGCCGGTGATCTCGGCGTGGGCGTCGGCCTCGGACATGTGGTTGATGTCGAGGTGGCGCTGGGTGTGGTTGCCGAGGTCGTGGCCGCCGTCGAGGACGCGGCGGGCGAGGGCGGGGTGTTCGTCGAGCCAGCTGCCGACGGCGAGCACGGTGACGCGGGCGCCCGCTCGCTCCGCCTCGGTGAGCAGGGCCTTCGCGATGGCGGGGTCGCCGTGGCCGTGGAAGGTGAGCGCGACCTCGGGCCGGGTGCGGGGGCCGTGGGCGATCTGGACGGGCCGGCCGGGGAAGCGGCGGGGGGCGGGGGCGGCCGCCGGGGCCGGGCGGGGGGCTTTGGCCGTGGACGGGCCGGGAGCCGTCCCGGACGCGGGCGGGTGGTCGCGGGCGGGGGCACCGCCGGTCGCGGTGCACCCGGCGGTGAGCGCGCTCGCGGCGACTAGGCCGGCGCCCGCGCGCAGGGCTCTGCGGCGGTCGGTCTCGATCACGCGACCATTTAATGGGGTAAGCGGGGAAAAGATGCTGATTGCCCGCTTCAGTCTCCTTGCGGGTCGAGGGCCGGAGGGACGGACCCTGCTCCTGGTCGCTTGCGTATCGCCTGCCACAGGGTGCGCTTAACCAGCGTTTACCAGGCAGGTGTCCCATCTCACCAAGGATTCACCTCTAAACTGTCATGGTTTGTCCCGCTATCACCCGATAGGCAGTTTTGGATCGATGACGCCCGTCTGCCATAGTCGGGGACACGACCCCCATTGACCCGGGCCCAGGTCGTCACGGCACCGTGGAACACACCCCATACGTCCACGGCGCTTCCCGAAAGCCCCCACCGAGCCCGACCGCGGCCGCCGGGGGCTTTCGTGTACCCGCCCCCGCCCCCGTCTCAGCGGTCGCAGGCCCGCATCTCGAACCAGGTCGTCTTGCCGCGCGGCAGCAGGTCCACGCCCCACCGGTCGGAGAGCTTGTCGACGAGGAAGAGGCCGCGGCCGCTCAGGTCCAGCTCATGGACCGGCATCAGACACGGCAGGCCCCGCGAGGGGTCGCGGACCTCGATGCGAATCCAGCCGCGCCGCCTCTCCATGCGCAGCCCGAAGACGCGGGCGCCGGTGTGCCGTACGGCGTTCCCGACCAGCTCGGAGACGAGCAGGACCACGTCCTCGGTGAGCTTCGGGGAGAGCCGCCAGGTGCGCAGGACGACGACCTGGGCGAGGCGGCGCGCGATGGCGGCGGACTCCGGGCGCGACGGCAGCGGCACCTCCCCCTCCGTCGGATTGCCGAACAACTCCAGCGCTTTCAGCGCGTGTTCGTCCTCTACCGCCGGCGACCAGCGTGCCGCGGTCGCACTCGCGTGCCGCCGCGGGCGTTCGTAACCCTCCAGCCCCGCCATGCCCCCCATCATGGCCGCCCGGAAGGCCCTCCGGGGCCGTTCCGACGGAATGAGCCCCCCGGAACCAACCATTCCGGGGGGTGGCACCGGCATATGCCAAGGGCAGATCAGCGCCGAAAAAACGCTTCTGACCTGCGGATTCCTTCCGCGCTCAGACGTTTGCAGGGCAGAAGGCGCGGAGCACGCTTAAGCTTGCGTTAAGCCTGCCGTAAACCGCCCCTTCGGGGGACGGGCCCGGCTGACGGCTCCCAACTGGAGGACGGACGGCGGGAGTTCAGAGGAACTTCGCCTTGCCCGGGCCCTCCTCGACGAAGCTGCGCATGCCCCGCTCCCGGTCCTCGGTGGCGAACAGACTTGCGAACCAGGTGCGCTCGATGGCCAGCCCCGTGTCGAGGTCCGCCTCCAGGCCCGCGTCGATGGACTCCTTGGCGGCGCGCAGCGCGATGGCCGGGCCCCGCGCGAGGCGTGCGGCCCAGGCGTGCGCCTGCTCGTACACCTCGGCGGCGGGCACGACGCGGTCCACCAGGCCGATGGCGAGCGCCTCGGGGGCCTTCACCTGGCGCCCGGTGAAGATGAGGTCCTTGGCCTTGGCCGGGCCGACCAGGCGGGCCAGGCGCTGGGTGCCGCCCGCGCCGGGGATGAGGCCGAGCAGGATCTCGGGCTGGCCGAGCTTGGCGTTCTCCGCGGCGATGCGGAAGTCCGCGCAGAGCGCCAGCTCGCAGCCGCCGCCGAGGGCGTAGCCGTTGACGGCGGCGACGACGGGCTTGGGGATGCGGGCCACGGCGGTGAAGGACTCCTGGAGGGCCCCGGAGCGCGCGATCATGGCCGCGTGGTCCATGGCCTGCATCTCCTTGATGTCCGCTCCGGCCGCGAACACCTTCTCGCCGCCGTGGAGGACGACGGCGCGCACGTCGTCGCGGCGCGTGGCCTCGGCGGCGAGTTCCTTGAGGCGGTCCTGGGTGGCGATGTCCAGGGCGTTCATCGGGGGGCGGTCGAGGCGGATCGTGCCGACGCCTTCGGCGACTTCGAGGGTTGCAGTCATGCGCAGCAGGTTAACGGGGGCTAACGCGGAAGAGGAGAGGGGCCCGGCACACTGGTCCACAGTGCGCCGGGCCCCGGGTCACTCCACCGCGAGGAGCACTCGCGGGCAGGCGTCAGGCCTTCCACTTCTCCCACGGCATGTTCCAGCCGTTGAAGCCGTTGTCGGGCTGGATGTTCTTGTCCGCGGAGTTCTTCACCACGACGACGTCACCGATCATCGAGTTGTTGAAGAACCATCCGCCGGGCGTCTTCTTGCTGTAGCCGCCGCGCACGTCGCTCAGGCCTATGCAGCCGTGGCTGGCGTTGGTGTTGCCGAAGGCGCCGCCCGACCAGTAGTTGCCGTGGATGAACGTGCCGGAGGTCGACAGGCGCATGGCGTGCGGGACGTCCTTGATGTCGTACTCGCCGCCGAAGCCGACGGTCTCGCCGTTCATCCGGGTCACCTGCAGCTTCTCGCTGATGACCATCTGGCCGTTGTAGGTGGTCGTGCCGGGCGCGCCCGCGGTGATCGGGATCTTCTTGATCTGCTTGCCGTCGCGGACGACCGTCATCTGGTGGGTCTTGGCGTCGACGGTGGAGACCTGGCTGCGACCGATGGTGAACTTCAGGGTCTTGGACTGCTTGCCGTAGACGCCGGGGCGGCCCTCGACGCCGTCGAGGTTGAGCTTGACGGTGACCTTGGTGCCGGCCTTCCAGTACTTCTCCGGGCGGAAGTCGAGGCGGTCGTTGCCGAACCAGTGGCCCTCGACGGGCACCGACGGTTCGGTCTTGATCCGGATGGCCTTCTCGACGGCCTCCGGGTCGGTGATGCCCCGGGTGAAGCGCACCGAGAACGGCATCCCGACGCCGACCTTCGAGCCGTCCTCCGGGGTGAACTGGCCGATGAAGGTGTTCTGCGGGGTCAGGGTGGTGAAGGTGGTGTCCTTGGCGGACGCGCGGCCCTCGGAGTCCTTGGCGACCGCGTGGACCTTGTACGTGGTGGCCGCCGCGAGGTGGTGCGCGGGGGCCCAGCCGGTGCCGCCGGCGGTTATCTTGCCGGGGACCGGGTTGCCCTTGCTGTCCTCGACCTCGACCTCGGCGAGCTTGCCCTTGTCGGCGGATATCTTCAGGGCGCCGCTGGTGGCCACCGACTTGGCCCCGTCCTTGGGGGCTATCGTCACGACGGCCACCGAGGGGGCGTTCTTGTCCGCCTCGTCCTTGCCGCCGTCGCCCGCGTCCGAGCCGCCGCCGCATGCCGCGACCGCCAGCAATGCCGCTCCCGACAGTACCGCCGTCAGCCCTCTGGCGCCCCTTCGCCGCACGCGCCCGCGCGCGTCCACCGAAGCCCCCGATATAGGTCGCCCGTTCACGATGTGTCTCCCCTCGCACGGCCTGAATCCAGGCCCGCACCCCAGTGCACCTGCGCGTTTCAGCCACGCGCCAGCGCTAGATAACCACACGGACCCGGGCACCGACTCCCCGCCAATGTCACCGTTCCGTTCCAACTGCCCGTGGGGTGCGGATGGATCTTGGTCAGCCGCCCGTCACCCCGACTTCACCCAGTCCTTCCACTCCATGTTCCAGCCGCCGAGGCCGTTGTCGGGAGCGACTTTCTTGTCCTTGCTGTTCACCACTTCGACGATGTCGCCGATGAGGGTCCGGTCGAAGAACCAGCCCGCGGGCGTCTTCGGGCTGCCGCCCTTCACGTCGCGCAGGCCGACGCAGCCGTGGCTGACATTGGTCTCTCCGGGGGCGTCGGGCGCCCAGTAGTTGCCGTGCAGGAAGGTGCCGGAGGTCGTCAGGCGGATGGCGTGCGGCACGTCGGGGATGTCGTACTCGCCGCCGAAGCCGACGGTGCGGCTGTTCATGCGGGTCACCTCCAGCATCTCCGTCACCACCATCTTCCCGTTGTACGTGGGGGTCTTGGAGGCGCCCGCGGTGATCGGCACGGTGGAGATCAGCTCGCCGTCGCGGCGTACCTTCATGGTGTGCTCGGCGGCGTCGACCAGGGATTCCTGGTGGCGGCCGATGGTGAAGGCGAAGGTCTTGTCCTGGAGGCCGTAGATGCCGGGGGCGGCCTCGACGTCCCGCAGGCGCAGGGCGACGGTGACCTCGGTGCCGGGCTTCCAGTACTTCTCGGGGCGGAAGTCCACCCGGGTGCGGCCGAACCAGTGGGGGCGGATGTCGACGGCGGGGCGCGCGCTCACCTTGATGGCGCGCTGGACGGCCTCGCGGTCGCGGACCTCCTCGTTGAACTCCAGGGAGACGATCATTCCGGTGCCGACCGTGGCGCGGTTCTCGGGCGCCACGTAGGCGACGAAGCGCTCGTCGGGGACGGCGGTGCGGAAGGTGGTGTGCCGGGCCGAGCGGCGGCCGTGGCTGTCCAGGGCGACGGCGTCGACGGCGTACGTGGCGGCGACCGCGAGCGGGCCCTTGTCCACCGGCCGCCAGCTCATGCCGTCCACGCTGATGCGGCCGGGCACCTCGAACTTCTGCGCGTCCTGCGTCCGGACCACCCTGACGGACTCAAGCCGGCCGCCCGGGACCTTCACCGTCAGCCGTTGGTCCGGCTTGACCCCCTTGCTCCCGTCGTCGGGCGACACCCGGATCGTGTCCGCGGGCGAGCGCGATTTGCCGAGGACCGTGTCCAGTCCACCAGCGGTACAGCCCGCCGCCCCCGCCAGCAGGCCTGCCCATGCCACCACCGCGGCCAGCGCGGTTCCTGCGCGCCGTGCGCGCCTCGCAACCTGTCTCACGTGGGACCCAACGACCGTCGTCCCCCGGGGAAACGTGAGTGCGACGCGCGCGCTGGGCAGAACAGTGGGGAGGACGACGTAGGGGGAGCCGCGGCCGGGACGCCGTATGCCCTTCTTCGCGCGTCGGCCGACAGAGCCGCGGGAGGCTGACAGGTGTCGAGCGCATCCGAGCAAGGGACAGTGCGGGAGGCACGGGCGAAGGGGCGCGCCGCGCCCGAGGTGCCGGCCCCCGCGGTGAACGGGAGCAGGCGGCCCGCGGGGCGCGTGGTGCCGACGCGGCCGGTGTGGCCGGGGGCGCCGACGCCGCTCGGGGCGCGCTTCCGGGTGGGGCCCGACGGGGTGGCGGGGACCAACTTCGCGCTGTGGGCGGGCGGGGCGGAATCGGTGGAGCTGTGCCTGTTCGACTCGGAGGGCGGTGAGACGCGCTGTCCGCTGACCGAGCTGACGCACGAGATCTGGCACGGCTTCGTGCCGGGCGTGCGCCCCGGGCAGCGGTACGGCTACCGCGTGCACGGCCGGTGGGACCCGTGGACGGGCGCCCGCTGGAACCCGGCGAAGCTGCTGCTCGATCCGTACGCGCGTGCGGTGGACGGTGACTTCACGCTGCCGGCGGAGGTGTACGGGCATGTCCGCGACTGGCCGCAGCAGCACGTGGCGGACACCGTGCGCGACGACCGGGACTCGGCGCCGTACGTCCCCAAGGGCGTGGTCGTGCACGACGACGCGCCGGACGACGAGTGGGCCGACGACCGGCGGCCGAAGACGCCGTGGGCGGACTCGGTCATCTACGAACTGCATGTGCGCGGCTTCACCAAGCTGCACCCGGGGGTGCCCGAGAAGCTGCGGGGCACGTACGCGGGGCTTGCGCATCCGGCGGCGCTGGAGCATCTCGTACGCCTGGGGGTGACGGCGGTCGAGCTGCTGCCGGTGCACCAGTTCGCGCACGAGGACCATCTGCTGCGGCGGGGGCTGAGGAACTACTGGGGGTACAACTCCATCGGCTACTTCGCGCCGCACGCGGCGTACGCGGCGTCGGGGACGGCGGGGCAGCAGGTCGGCGAGTTCAAACGGATGGTGCGCGCGCTGCACGAGGCGGGGATCGAGGTCATCCTCGACGTGGTCTACAACCACACGGCGGAGGCGGGTGAGCTGGGCCCGATGCTGTCGCTCAAGGGCATCGACAACCGCGGCTACTACCGGCTCCAGCCGAACGACGCGCGGCGGTACGCGGACTACACGGGCTGCGGCAACACGCTCCAGGTCGTCCAGCCGCACGTACTGCGCCTGATCACGGACTCGCTGCGGTACTGGGTGACGGAGATGGGGGTGGACGGCTTCCGCTTCGATCTGGCGGCGGCGCTGGCGCGGTCCTTCCACGACGTCGACATGCTCTCGCCGTTCCTCGCGGTGATCGCGCAGGACCCGGTCCTGCGGCGGGTGAAGCTGATCGCCGAGCCGTGGGACGTGGGGTCGGGGGGCTACCAGGTGGGCGCCTTCCCGCCGCTGTGGACGGAGTGGAACGACCGCTACCGGGGGGCGGTGCGGGACTTCTGGCGGGGCGCGCTGCCGGACGTACGGGATCTGGGGTACCGGCTGTCGGGGTCGAGCGACCTGTACGCGTGGGGCGGGCGCAGACCGTACGCGTCGGTGAACTTCGTGACCGCGCACGACGGCTTCACCCTGCGGGACCTGGTGACCTACGAGCGCAAGCACAACGAGGCCAACGGGGAGGGGAACCGGGACGGCTCCGACGACAACCGCTCCTGGAACTGCGGCGCGGAGGGCGAGACCGACGACGAGGGCGTCACGGCGCTGCGGCGGCGGCAGCTGCGGAACCTCATGACGACGCTGCTGCTCTCCACCGGCGTGCCGATGTTCGTGGCGGGCGACGAGATGGGGCGTACGCAGCGTGGCTCGAACAACGCGTACTGCCAGGACAACGAGGTCAGCTGGGTCGACTGGAGTCTGCGGGAGGAGCCGGGCTGGCGTGAGCTGTTCGCGCTGACAGCCCGCCTGATGGAGCTGCGGCACCGGCATCCGGTGCTGCGGCGCCGGGCGTTCTTCTCCGGGCGGGCGCACTCGGCGGACGGGCTGCGGGACCTGGCGTGGTTCACGCCGCGGGGCACGGAGATGACGGAGGCCGACTGGTACGCGCCCGCCGCGACGCTCGGGATGTATCTCTCCGGGCGGGACATACCGGGCCGGGACGCGCGGGGGGCGCCGGTGGTCGACGACAGTTTCCTGGCGGTCCTGCACGCGGCGGACCGGCCGCTGGAGTTCGTGCTGCCGGGGCCGCCGTGGGCGCGGTCCTACGAGGTCGTCGTGGACACGGCGCTGGAGGAGCAGGCGGCGGCGCCGGGCACCGTGCACCGGGCGGGGGGCGCGGTGACGGTGCCGGGGCGGACGGTGCTGCTGCTGCGGGTCAGCCACACCTGACGTAGGCGGAGGCGCTGTTGGTGCGGTCCTCCAGGCCGTTGATGGTGACGAGGGCCTCGGCGGAGTTGCTGTTGTCGCACTTGGTGCCCACCGTCGGGCCGAAGCAGCCGATCTGCTCGCCGGGGTCGAGGCGGGTCTCGTTGCAGGAGGCGTTCCCGCCGAACGAGGTCAGGATGTTGTTGCGGGTGACGTTCGCACCCTTGGTGCCCCGGTTCGCGAGCACGAGCACGGCCTGCTGCTTGGTGCGGTCCGGCGTGCGGACGAGGCAGGTCTGCATGGCGATGTTGGCCGAGACGCGGTGGTTGACCGAGGTCGAGCAGTCGACCCAGTTCGCGTTGGGCGTGAAGGACTGCCAGATGGGCGCGGCGGTGGCCGGGCCCGCCGCGAAGAGCGCGGCCGCCGTGGCCGCGCCCGCCACCATCAGTCCCTGTACGAGTCGACGCATGTGATCCCCCTGGTTCTGGTTCCGGATGCGATCCGCGGTGGCCATGCCTCGCGTGGATCATGGCTGGTTCGCGACGGTGACCTTATGCGATCCCTACCTTCGGAAGCCACCGCTCCGCTTGCCCTCCGGGACTTGGTCCAGACCGGAGTATTGCCGCACCCCCCGACGGGCGCCAAGCTCGGCCCATGGACCTCGAGTTGCGGCACCTGAGGACGATTCGGGCGATCGCCGACGCGGGCAGCCTGACCAAGGCCGCCACCGTGCTCGGGCTGGCGCAGCCCGCGCTGAGCGCGCAGCTGAAGCGGATCGAGCGCGCCCTCGGCGGGGAGCTGTTCGAGCGGGGGCGGCACGGGGTGCGGGCCACCGCGCTCGGCGAGTTCGTCCTGGCGCGGGCGCGGGTCGTGCTGCCCGCGGTGAACGGGCTGCGGGAGGAGGCGCGGCGGTTCGCGCGGGCCTGGGAGGGCGGCGGCGGGTTCCGGCTCGGCGGGACGCACGGGCCGCTGCTCGGCGCCCTGGTGGACCGGCTCGCCACCGCGCACCCGGGGGTGCCGGTGTCGACGCACACCTCCTGGTCGGAGCGGGAGATCGCGGCGCTCACCGCGGCCGGGAGCCTCGACTTCGCGCTGGTGGGCACGTGCGGGGCGAGCGCGCCGCCGGAGAGCGAGGTGCTGGTGTGGCGGGAGGTGGGCCGCGACCCCGTCTTCGTCATGCTGCCGACCGGCCATCCGCTCGCCGGGCACCAGGAGATCGAGCTGGGGTGGCTCGCAGAGGAGGCGTGGACGGACGTGCCGGGCGACGGCTGTTTCGCGGACTGCTTCACCGCTGCGTGCGCGCGCGCCGGGTTCACCCCCGCGCGGGTGTACGAGACGGATGTGGCGTCCTGCGTCCATCTGGTGCAGGTGGGGCGGGCGGTGGGGCTGTGCCGGGCGACGTTCCCGCCGACGCCGGGCCTGGTGACGCGGGCGCTCGCGGGGACGCCGCTGTACTGGCGGCACGTGCTCGGCTGGCATCCGGCGGCCCCCGCCCACGACACCGCGGCCGCGGTCTTCGCGCAGGCCCGCGCGGCGCACGCCGAGGCCGCGGCCCGCAGCGAGAGCTACACGGCGTGGCTCGCGGCGCCTTCCATAACGCCGGGGACGGGGGTCGACTGACAGCTTCTGGGCGGCAGTTGAGGCTTCTACGGTGTGGGGCGATCCACGCGAGTTTTCCGCTCGTTCCCCGCTCATTCCCCCCTCCCCCTCGCGAACCGAGGAGACCCCCGCATGCTCCCCACCGCTCACAGACGCCTCACGGCGGCGTGTGCCGCGTTCGCCGCGGCCAGTGCTCTGGTCCTCGCTGGGCTGCCCGGCAGCGCCTCCGCCCAGAGCGACCCGGCCGCCGCCTCCCCCTCGCCCTCCCCCGCCGAGAGCGCCGCCGTCGGCACGACCTCCCCCGGGGTCCTGAAGGCGATGCAGCGCGACCTCGGCCTGACGCCGGCGCAGGCCAGGGCTCGTCTGGTCAACGAGGCCGAGGCCGGCGCCGACGCGGGAGCTCTGCGCAACGCGCTCGGCCGCTCCTTCGCGGGCGCCTGGGTGCACGGCGCCACCTCCCAGAAGCTCACCGTGGCCACCACCGACGCCGCCGAGGTGCCCGCCATCGAGGCGCGCGGCGCGACCGCCGAGGTCGTGCGGCACTCCGTGGCACGCCTCGACGCCGCGAAAGCCCGTCTCGACCGGGCGGCGCGGAAGACGGCGACGCGCGACGCGCCTGTCTGGTACGTCGACGTGCGCTCCAACGCGGTCGTGGTGCGCGCCGTCAGGGCCGCCGCCGCCACCTCCCTCGTCTCCGCCGCGGGGGTCGACCCCGGCCTCGTACGCGTGGAGGAGACCGCGGAGCGGCCGCGTCCGCTGTACGACCTGGTGGGCGGCGACCCGTACTACATGGGGGGCGGGCGCTGCTCCGTCGGCTTCTCCGTCACCAAGGGCGCCCAGCAGGGCTTCGCCACGGCGGGGCACTGCGGACGCGTGGGCACGGCGACCACCGGCTACAACCGCGTGGCGCAGGGCACCTTCCAGGGGTCCATATTCCCCGGCAGGGACATGGCCTGGGTCGCCACGAACGCGCAGTGGACCGCCACCCCGTACGTGAAGGGCCCGGGGGGCCAGCGGGTCGGCGTCGGGGGCTCCACGCAGTCCCCGGTGGGTGCGTCGATCTGCCGGTCCGGCTCCACTACGGGGTGGCACTGCGGCACGATCTCGCAGCACAACACCAGCGTCACCTACCCCGAGGGCACCATCAGCGGCGTGACCAGGACGACGGTCTGCGCCGAGCCCGGTGACTCGGGCGGCTCGTACATCTCCGGCAGCCAGGCGCAGGGCGTCACCTCGGGCGGCTCGGGCAACTGCCGCAGCGGCGGCACGACCTTCCACCAGCCGATCAACCCGCTGCTCCAGCAGTTCGGGCTGACGCTGCGGACCACGGGGGGCGGCGACCCCGGACCCGGCCCCGGCCAGCCCGAGCCGGGCGGCACGTGGGCTGCCGGCAAGGTGTACGCGGCGGGCGACTCGGTGACGTACGGCGGCGCCACGTACCGGTGCCTGCAGCCGCATCAGGCGCAGCAGGGCTGGGAGCCGCCGAGCACCCCCGCGCTGTGGGAAGCCGCCTGACCGGCCGCCGCCCGGCCGCTCGGCCGAGGATGCCCCTGCTGTACGCCGTGGCCACCGCGGCGGCCCGGTCCTTGACGCGCAACTTGCCGTAGATGTGGCTCAGATGCGTCTTGACCGTGGCCTCACTGATGAACAGCTCCGCCGCGATGGCGCGGTTCGACGTGCCCTTGGCGACGAGCGCGAGCACCTCCCTCTCACGGGTGCTCAGCGGCTCGTCACCGGGGGCACGCACGCGTGCGACGAGCCGGGAGGCGACGGGCGGCGACGGGAACGTGGCGTCGGGGCGGGTGTGCGGGTATCGCCCATCGCGTTCGAAGAGGCATCGGCCGATCGGTCGATGGGGGCGTACGACCACGGGGGCCGTGGCGCCTGGCGGTCGCCCGGACCTAGGACCTGCGGAGTACCCCGCCCGGGCCAAAACTCGGTGGGCGCTGTCAGTGGCGATCCGTAGGCTCGCTCATGATGCCGAAATCAGATGCCGCTCCTTCAGACGCCGCCGCTTCGGAGACGCCCGCTTCAGAGGTGCCCGCTTCGGAAGCTGCCGCTTCAGAGGTGCCCGCCAAAGGGCGGTCCACCGTCCGGTCGCTGCTGCGCCTGTGGCCGTACGTGCGGCCGGTCAGAACTCGCCTGATCGCCGCGGCCGTTGTCGCCGTCATCGCCTCCTGTACGGGGCTGCTCTTCCCCCTCGTACTGAAGTGGATGGTGGACGGCCCGGTGGCCGACGGGGACGAGGCGGGCGTGTGGCTCGGGGCGCTCCTGCTGCTTCTGCTCGGCGTGACGGAGGCGTTGCTCTTCGGGCTGCGGCGGTGGCTCGTCGCCCGGCCGCTGGCGAGCGTGGAGGCCGCCATGCGGGCGGACCTCTTCCGCCACCTCCAGCGGCTGCCGGTGGCCTTCCACGACCGGTGGGCGTCGGGGCAGTTGCTCTCGCGCGGCACGACGGATCTGATGCTGCTGCGCATGTTCCTCGCCTTCCCGCTGACGTTCCTCCTGGTCAACGGCGCGACGATCGTGGTCGGCGTGATCATCCTGCTGGGCCAGGACTTCATGCTCGGCCTGGTGCTGCTCGCGCCCGTGGCCCCGATGGTGATCGTCTGCGCGTACTACGAGGGGCGTTACACCGCGGTGGCGCGGCGCGCGCAGGACCAGGTCGGCGATCTGACGACGGTCGTCGAGGAGAGCGTGCTCGGCATCCGCATCATCAAGGGCTTCGGCCGCCACCGCAGCCAGGCGCGGGCCTTCCGCGAGCTGTCGCACACGCTGCGCGGCACGGAACTGGCCAAGGCGCGCATCCTCGCGGCGATCTACGCGGTGATCATGTCGCTGCCGGAGGCCGCGATCGGCGCGGCGCTCGTGCTCGGCACGGTGCGGGTCGCCGACGGCGGCCTGTCGGCGGGCACGCTGGTCGCCTTCCTGTCGACGGCGCTGGCGCTGCGCTGGCCGGTGGAGTCGATCGGCTTCCTCCTCGCGATGACACAGGAGTCGGCGACGGCCACGGAGAGGTATTTCGAGGTGATGGACGCGGAGCCGGAGGGCGGGGCGTCGGTTGTTGGCGGGGCCAAGGCTGCGGGGGTGCCTGGGGGCGGGGCGCCTGCCGTCGGAGGGGCCGAGGCTGCGGGGGTCCCGGGCGCCGGGGGGACCAAGGCCGCCGTCGCCCCTGGGGGCGGGGCGCCGGCCGTCGGAGGGACCGAGGCTGCGGGGGTTCCGGGCGCCGGGGGGACCAAGGCCGCCGTCGCGCCTGGGGGCGGGGCGGAGGCCGCCGGAGGGACCGAAGCCGCGGGGGTGCCTGGGGGCGGGGCGCCTGCCGTCGGAGGGGCCGAGGCCACGGGGGCGCCGACCGCTGGCGAGACCAGCGCCGCCGTCACGCCTGGAGGCGGGGCGGAGGCCGTCGGCGGGACCAAGGCCGCCGTCGCACCCCAGGACGAGGCACCGACCGCCGACCAGACCAAACCCGCCCTCGGCCTCGCCGACGGCACCAGTGCGGCCCCCGGTGGTGCCGCCCCCTCGGAAGTCGGCGGACTGCGCTTCCACGGCGTGGAGTTCAGGTACCCCGACGCCCCGCCGGACGCGCCGCCCGTCCTCAGCCACGTCGACCTGCACATCCGCCCCGGCGAGACGATGGCCCTGGTCGGTGCGACCGGCAGTGGCAAGACGACTCTCACCGCGTTGGTGCCGCGCCTGCACGAGGTGAGCGGTGGGCGCATCACCCTGGACGGCGAGGACATCACGGCGATGGAGCGCGAGCGGCTGCGCGCGCTGGTGGCCGTCGCCTTCGAGGAGCCCACGCTGTTCTCCGCGACGGTCGGCGAGAACGTCCTGATGGGCGCCGAGGACGGCGCCGGGGAGGCCGAGTTGGCGCGGGCGCTCGACGTGGCACAGGCCGACTTCGTGCACGCCCTGCCGCAGGGCACCGACACCCAGGTCGGTGAGCAGGGCCTGAGCCTGTCCGGTGGTCAGCGCCAGCGGCTGGCCCTGGCGCGCGCGGTGGTGGGCCGCCCCCGCTTCCTCGTCCTGGACGACCCGCTCTCCGCGCTCGACGTCCACACGGAGGCGCTGGTGGAGGCGGCGCTGCGGCGGGTCCTCGCGGACACGACCGCGCTGGTCGTCGCGCACCGCCCCTCCACGGTGCAGCTCGCCGACCGGGTCGCCCTGCTGTCCGGCGGTCGCGTCGCCGCCGTCGGCACCCACCAGGAACTGCTGCGGGAGAACGCGGAGTACGCCTGGCTGATGTCTGGCGCCGAGGCCACCGAGACCACTGACGCCGCCGCCGAGGAGGCCACCCGATGACCACGTCGTCGACGTCCACGTCACGGACCGCGGAGCCGAGGCGGCCGCTACCCACGGCCGACCCGGCCCCGGTGGAGGCCGCGGCCGTGCACGAGGACCCCTTCGACAAGGACGACCTGCCCGCACCGCCCGGCGCCACCCGCGCGCTTCTGCGCTCGCTGCTGTCGCCGCTGCGCGGGCGCGTCGTCCTCGCCGCGGTCCTGCTGCTCGTGCAGCAGGCCGTCGTGCAGGCCGGGCCGCTGCTGGTCGCGTACGCCATCGACCGGGGCGTGCCGGCCGTGCGCGCCGACGACTACGGCCCGCTGACCGCGGTCGCCGTGGGCTATCTGCTGTGCGCGGGCGCGTCGGGCGCCCTCCAGTACGCCTTCATCGTCGCCTCCGCGCGCGTCAACCAGGACGTCCTGCTCGACCTGCGGGGCCGCATCTTCCGGCACGCGCAGGCGCTCAGCGTCGACTTCCACGAGCGGTACACCTCGGGGCGGCTGATCTCCCGCTCGACGACCGACGTGGAGTCGCTGCGCGAACTGCTCAGCGAAGGCCTCCAGGAACTCATCACCGTCCTGCTCTCCTTCGTCTACATCTCGGTGATGCTGCTCTGGCTCGACCTGGGCCTGGGCGCGCTCGCGGTGGCGTCCTTCGTGCCGCTCTACCTCCTCGTACGCCTCTACCAGCGGCGCGCCGGGGTGATGTACCGCAACCGGTCGACCGCGATCGCCGCCGTCATCGTGAAGTTCGCGGAGACCATGAACGGCATCCGGCCGGTGCGGGCCTTCCGCAGGGAGCGGGTCAACGACGCGGAGTTCGCCGTGCTCAACCGCCGCCACGAGCGCAGCAACGGCGACGCCATCCTGGAGATGGCCCGCTACGTCGTCGGCTCCCGCCTGGTCGCCAACATCGCCGTCGCCGGGATCGTCCTGTGGGGCGCGCACCGCGTCGCGGACGGCGGGCTGGCCCTCGGTGTGCTCGCCGCCGCCGTGCTGTACCTGCGGCGGCTGTACGACCCCATCGACCGGCTCGGCATGTTCCTCAACTCCTACCAGTCGGCGGCGGCCTCCCTGGAGAAGGTCGCGGGCCTGCTCGCCCAGACCCCGACCGTGCCGGAGCCGGACGCCTCCGCCGCGCGTGAGCTGCCCGCTTCACAGTCCGAGCACCCGGGCCGCGAGGTGCGCTTCGACGGCGTGCGGTTCGCCTACCGCACGGGCGGCGAGGTGCTGCCCCGCTTCGACCTGACGCTGCCCGCCGGGCAGACCGTCGCCGTGGTCGGCTCGACCGGCGCGGGCAAGTCGACGCTGGCGAAGCTGCTCGCCCGCTTCTACGACCCGACGGAAGGCCGCGTCCTCCTGGACGGCGTCGACCTGCGGGACCTGCCCGTCACGGAGCTGCGGCGCGGGGTGGTCATGGTGACGCAGGAGGCGTTCCTGTTCTCCGGCACCGTCGCCGAGAACATCGCGATCGGCCGCCCCGACGCCACCCGTGAGGAGATCGAGCACGCCGCCAAGGCCATCGGCGCGCATGACTTCATCACGGCGCTCCCCGACGGCTACGACACGGACGTCCGCAAGCGCGGCGGCCGGATCTCGGCGGGCCAGCGGCAGTTGGTGGCCTTCGCGCGTGCGCTGCTCGCCGACCCGGCGGTGCTGATCCTCGACGAGGCGACCAGCTCCCTGGACATCCCAGGCGAGCGGGCCGTGCAGCGCGCCATGCACACGGTGCTGCGCGGCCGCACAGCGGTGGTGATCGCCCACCGCCTCTCCACGGTGGAGATCGCCGACCGGGTGCTGGTGATGGAGCGGGGCCGCGTCGTGGAGGACGGCACCCCGGCCGAACTCATCGACGGCACCGGGTCCTTCGCGGATCTGCATCGGGCGTGGCGGGAGAGCGTGGTGGGGTGAGGTGGCGTGATCAACGGACGACTTTGATCCCGAAGCGCGTACCGAAGCCGAGGGCGAAGCCGATCGCGGAGTGCAGGTGGGCGTACATCTCCATCCCGCGGGCGGCGACCAGGGGGCCGAGGTCGAGGACGTCGGTCCAGCCGTAGGCGGTGAGCAGGCCGGTGGCGGCGCGCTTGGCGTCGGCGTGGTCGCCGGCGACGAACATCGTGTGGTCACCGCCGCCGACGGCCTCCGGGTCGACGACGGTCTCCTGCTCCTGGGTGACGAAGGCCTTGACGACCTTGGTCTCCGGAAGGGCCCGCTGGATCTGTTCGGCGAGGCTGTCGCTGTCGCACGGGTCGAACGTCGGCATCACGCCCCACGGGGTGGGCCAGGGGTGCTCGATGTCGGGGTCGTAGACATAGGGAACGGCGTAGTCGACGAGTGCCTTGCCCTCCAGTTGCCGGGCCGCGCCGGAGAGTGCGGCGACCGCGTTGCGGCCGTCGATGCCGTTGATGACCAGCTCGCCCCGCGCGGCGGCGTCGGCGAAGGTGTGCAGTTTGATCCCGGGGTGACCGGCGAGCCAGGTGCCGAAGGGCGGGGTGCCCATCATGTCCGGCTCGGTACGGGCGAGGGTGGCCCGGGGGTCGCGCGTGCCGACGTGGACCTCGTGGCCGAGTCCGGCCAGCCGGGCGATGTGGGCGCGGGCGCCGCCACCCGTGCCGAGGACAGCGATTTTCATGGGGGAACCTCCGGGTTTGGCCGTTTGTGCGGCTTTCAGGCTAGGGGGCCATGAGGACGGCCGGCGTCCTAGGACACCGCCGGTTCACGCCACCTCTGCGCCGCCCACAGGGGCCCGAAGCCGCCCTTGGGGCCGCCCCGTGCCGACCGTGCCGCCATCACCAGGGCGGCTTCTCACCGGGCTCCGGATAGTGGACGTAACTCACCGGCCAACGGACGATTTCCGGCCAACTCTTGATGCGCTCCTGACAGACCCACGGCTCCGGTGCCACTCTTCCCCTCGACCGCCGCACGGCTTTCAACAACGCGACGGTTTCTCTTCACGCAATACCCGTTGTGCACCGCCCAGTTCTGCGTACCGCCCCCGCACTGCCCGGACGGCGATCCAGCCGCCCGGTAGCTCTGGCCGCGCATGCCGCGGCCGCGCAGAAGGAGTCCGTGTTGAGAAACGCCTCCCACAGACGTGCCGCCGCAGCAGGCGCCCTCTCCGCCGTCGCCGCTCTGCTGGCCGTCGCCGTCCAGGCGGGCCCCGCATCGGCCGACGACCCCGCGGCGAAGTCCACCGCCGCCGCCCAGAAGCTCGGCAAGGTCGACCCCGGCGCGCTCGCCGTCAAGCTCTCCCCCGCCCAGCGCGCGGAGCTGCTCCGCAAGGCCAACGCCACCAAGGCGGAGACCGCCAAGGACCTCGGCCTCGGCGCCAAGGAGAAGCTCGTCGTCCGCGACGTCACCAAGGACCGTGACGGCACGGTCCACACCCGCTACGAGCGCACCTACGACGGCCTGCCCGTCCTCGGCGGCGACCTCGTCGTCGACACCGCCAAGTCCGGCAGGACCGAGGGCGTCACCAAGGCCGCGAAGGCGCGGCTCACGGGCATCGACATGAGCGCCGAGGTCAAGGCCTCGGCCGCGGAGAAGCAGGCGTTGAGCGCCGCGAAGGCCGAGGGCTCGAAGAAGACGGAGGCGGACCGGGCGCCGCGCAAGGTCGTGTGGATGGCCAAGGGCGAGCCGGTCCTCGCGTACGAGACGGTGGTCGGCGGTCTCCAGCACGACGGCACGCCGAACGAGCTGCACGTCGTCACGGACGCCGCCACCGGCAAGAAGCTCTTCCAGTGGCAGGGCATCGAGAACGGCACGGGCAACACGCAGTACAGCGGCCAAGTGAACCTGGGCACGGCCCAGTCGGGGTCGAACTACACGCTCACCGACACCGCCCGCGGCGGCCACAAGACGTACAACCTGAACCGCGGCACCTCCGGCACCGGCACCCTCTTCTCGGGCGCCGACGACGTGTGGGGCAACGGCCTGCCCGCCAACCTGGAGACCGCGGGCGCCGACGCCCACTACGGCGCCGCGCTGACCTGGGACTACTACAAGAACGTGCACGGCCGCAGCGGTATCCGCGGGGACGGCGTCGGCGCGTACTCCCGGGTCCACTACGGCAACAACTACGTCAACGCCTTCTGGTCGGACTCCTGCTTCTGCATGACGTACGGCGACGGCGCCGGCAACGCCAAGCCGCTCACCTCCATCGACGTGGCCGCCCACGAGATGACGCACGGGGTGACGTCCGCGACCGGCAACATGACCTACAGCGGCGAGTCCGGCGGCCTGAACGAGGCCACCTCGGACATCTTCGCGGCGGCCGTCGAGTTCAACGCCAACAACGCCCAGGACAAGGGCGACTACTACGTCGGCGAGAAGATCGACATCAACGGCGACGGCACCCCGCTGCGCTACATGGACAAGCCGAGCAAGGACGGCTCGTCCAAGGACTCGTGGTACTCGGGCATCGGCAACGTCGACGTGCACTACTCGTCGGGTGTCGCCAACCACTTCTACTACCTGCTGAGCGAGGGCAGCGGCAAGAAGGAGATCAACGGCGTCCAGTACGACTCGCCGACCTCCGACGGCCAGCCGGTGACCGGCATCGGCCGGGACAAGGCGTCGCTGATCTGGTTCAAGGCGCTCACCACGAAGTTCACCTCGACCACCAACTACGCGGCGGCGCGCACCGGGACGCTCGCGGTCGCCGGTGAGCTGTACGGCACGACGAGCGCCGAGTACAAGGCCGTGGCGCACGCCTGGGCCGCGGTGAACGTCGGCAGCCGGCCGGGCGGCGAGGAGCCGGGCGGCACCTCCTTCGAGAACACCACCGACGTCGCCATCCCGGACAACGGCGCCGCGGTGACCTCCTCGGTGAACGTCACGGGCCGCACCGGCAACGCGCCGAGCGCGCTGAAGGTCGACGTCGACATCGTGCACACCTGGCGCGGTGACCTCCAGGTCGACCTGGTGGCCCCCGACGGCACGGCGTACCGCCTGAAGAGCACCAGCTCCTCGGACTCGGCGGACAACGTCAAGGAGACCTACACGGTCGACGCCTCCTCCGAGGTGGCCAACGGTGCCTGGAAGCTGAAGGTCCAGGACAAGGCCGCGCAGGACACCGGTTACATCAACAGCTGGAAGGTCACTTTCCCGTAGACCTGACCGCTGTACGGACGGCGCCGCCCCGGGTGACAACTCCCCGGGGCGGCGCGCCCGTTCCCGGCCGCCGCCGTCCACATGCCGGGCCCCGCCTGTCCAGGCCCTGTTCGCATTGCGTATGTTGACCAACGCTCAACGGACCACTTCTGGCCAATATCCGGCCAAAGTCATGACATGTACCTGGCCCGAATGACACTGTTCCACCGCAACACGCCGCACGTTCAGCACCACGCTGCACTCCCGCGCCGCGTTGTTCCTGCCCTGGGCGGCCTCCTCGCCACCCAGGTCCCCCACAGAAGGAGCCCGCGTGACCTCTCACATATCCCGCCCGTCCCGCAGACGTTCGACGCTCGCGATCGCCACCGCGGTCACCGCCGGGGCGCTGCTCACCGCCGGACTGACCACCGGCGCCTCCGCCCAGCCGGAGAAGGACGCCGCGCCCTCCGACGCGCCCGTCACCCTCTCCGCGTCGGCCCGCGCCGAGCTGCTCCAGGACGCGAACGCCGACAAGGCGGCGACCGCCGACCGGATCGGTCTCGACGCCAAGGAGAAGCTCGTCGTCCGTGACGTCGTCAAGGACAGCGACGGCACCACCCACACCCGCTACGAGCGCACCTACGACGGCCTGCCCGTCCTCGGCGGCGACCTCGTCGTGCACGCCGCGAAGAGCGGCAAGGTCGAGGGCGTCACCAAGGCGACCGAGGCCTCGGTGAAGGTGCCCTCCACCGACGCGAAGCTGACCAGGTCCTCCGTCGCGAAGTCCGCCGAGTCGAGCGCCGCCAAGGCGAAGACCGCGCAGGCCGACGCGCAGGCGCCGCGCAAGGTGATCTGGGCCGCCTCGGGCAAGCCCGTCCTCGCGTACGAGACGGTCGTCACCGGCGTGCAGAAGGACGGCACGCCGAGCCGCCTGCACGTCATCACGGACGCCGCGACCGGCAAGAAGCTGTACCAGTTCCAGGAGATCGAGACCGGCACCGGCAACAGCCAGTACAGCGGCAAGGTCACGATCGGCTCGAAGAAGGGCACGAGCGGCTACGAGCTGACCGACAAGGCCCGCGGCGGCCACCGCACCTACGACCTGAAGCACGCGGAGAGCGGCGCGGGCAAGCTCTTCAAGGACGCCAACGACGTCTGGGGCAACGGCAAGCCCTCCAGCGCGCAGACCGCCGCCGTCGACGCCGCCTACGGCGCCCAGCTCACCTGGGACTACTACAAGTCGGTCCACGGCCGCAAGGGCATCAACGGCGACGGCAAGGGCGCGACCTCGCGGGTCCACTTCGGCAACGGCTACGTCAACGCCTTCTGGGACAGCGGCTGCTTCTGCATGACGTACGGCGACGGCGAGGGCAACAAGAAGCCCCTGACCTCGATCGACGTCGCGGCGCACGAGATGACGCACGGCGTCACCTCGGCGACCGGCAACATGGAGTACAGCGGTGAGGCCGGCGGTCTCAACGAGGCCACCTCGGACATCTTCGCCGCCGCCGTCGAGTTCAGGGCCAAGAACCCCAAGGACGTCGGCGACTACCTCATCGGCGAGAAGATCGACATCAACGGCGACGGCACCCCGCTGCGCTACATGGACAAGCCGAGCAAGGACGGCGCCTCCCTGGACAAGTGGAAGGCCGGCGCCGGAAGGGTCGACGTCCACTACTCCTCGGGCATCGCCAACCACTTCTTCTACCTGCTGTCCGAGGGCAGCGGCAAGAAGCGGATCAACGGCGTCCAGTACAACTCGCCGACCGCCGACGGCTCCAAGGTCCTCGGCATCGGGCGCGCCAAGGCCGAGAAGATCTGGTTCCGGGCCCTGACGCGGTACTTCACGTCGACCACCGACTACAAGGCGGCCCGCAAGGCCACCCTGCGCGCCGCGAAGGACCTGTACGGCGCGACGTCCACCGAGTACAAGCGCGTGGCGGCGGCCTGGGCCGGCGTCAACGTCAAGTAGCACCCTCGGGCGACACTGTGTCGCAGGGGCGGCGTCCTGACGGGACGCCGCCCCTTTCGCGTCACCTCATGTTCCGCGTCACCTCATGAGCAGCCCGGCCGCCTCCCCCGTCGCCTCCGAGGGCACCGCCACCAGCCCCAGCTCCGCCCCGTCGGCCAGCAGCCGGTGCGCCGGCAGAATCCGCACCGTGTAGCCGA
Organism: Streptomyces huasconensis; assembly: GCF_021028635.1. NCBI lineage: Bacteria > Bacillati > Actinomycetota > Actinomycetes > Kitasatosporales > Streptomycetaceae > Streptomyces > Streptomyces huasconensis. The sequence continues at coordinate 5,667,831 of NZ_CP086119.1, read as the reverse complement.
ACGACCCCGTCCGGTCCAGGGCGAGCGGTCCCTCGTACACGCGCCGCCCCTCCTGGTCGGGCCCGCCGACGGGCTTCAGCGGCACCGGCGTGGCCCCGGTGATGTGGTCCTCGGGGTCCACCCGGCCGGTGACGGCCTGCACCTCCACGTCGTCCGGGGTCAGCTCCCCCAGGTGGACCCGGACCCGCAGGGCGAGCGTGGCGCCCAGTTCGGCGGTGGTGCCGGTCGCCGACGCCTCCACGTGGTCGACGGCCACCCGCGGCCAGGCCGCGCGCACCCGGGCCTTCCACGCCGCCAGTTCCCCGGCGGCCGTGCCGTCCAGCGCGCGGTGGGCGCGGGCGGCGGGGGCGTACAGCTCCTCGACGTACTCGCGCACCATGCGGTCCGCGAGGACCTTCGGGCCGAGCCGGGTCAGCGTCCTGCGGACCATCTCGATCCACCGGTCGGGCAGGCCGTCGGGGCCCCGGTCGTAGAAGCGGGGCGCGACGCGGCGCTCCAGGAGGTCGTAGAGCGCGGCGGCCTCCAGGTCGTCCCTGCGGTCGTCGTCGGTGGCGGCGCCGTCCGCCGTGGGGATCGCCCAGCCGAAGTCGGGCTCGAACCACTCGTCCCACCAGCCGTCCAGGACGGAGAGGTTGAGGCCGCCGTTGAGGGCCGCCTTCATGCCGCTGGTGCCGCACGCCTCCAGGGGCCGCAGCGGATTGTTCAGCCACACGTCGCAGCCGGGGTAGAGCTTCTGCGCCATCGCCATGCCGTAGTCCGGCAGGAAGACGATGCGATGGCGCACCCGGGGGTCGTCGGTGAAGCGCACCAGCTCCTGGATGAGCCGCTTGCCGCCGTCGTCGGCCGGGTGCGCCTTGCCCGCGACGACGATCTGCACCGGCCGCTCCGGGTGGAGCAGCAGCTCCATCAGCCGGTCCCGGTCGCGCAGCATGAGCGTGAGCCTTTTGTACGAGGGGACGCGGCGCGCGAAGCCGACAGTGAGGACGTCCGGGTCGAGGACGTCGTCGATCCAGCCCAGCTCGGCGGTGGCGGCGCCGCGCTGGCGCCAGGAGGCGTACAGGCGCCGCCTGACCTCGTCGACGAGCTGCCCGCGCAGCGTGCGGCGCAGCCCCCACAGGTCGCCGGCGTCGATGTCGGGGAGGTCGCGGGCGCCGAGCGCCTGGACCTCGGGGGTGACCCAGGTCGGGGCGTGCACGCCGTTGGTGACCGAGGTGATCGGGACCTCCTCGGGGTCGAAGCCCGGCCACAGGCCCGCGAACATCTCGCGGCTGACCGCGCCGTGCAGCGTGGAGACGCCGTTGGCGCGGCTGCCCAGGCGCAGGCCCATCACGGCCATGTTGAAGAGGTTGGGCTCGCCGCCGGGGTACGTCTCCATGCCGAGCCGCAGGATGTCGCCGACGTCGAGCCGGGGCAGTTCGGCGCCGGGCCCGAAGTGGCGGGCGACCAGCTCCCGGTCGAAGCGGTCGATGCCCGCCGGGACGGGGGTGTGGGTGGTGAAGACGGTCCCGGCGCGGACGGCCTCCAGGGCGGTGTCGAAGTCGGCGTCGGCGCCGGTCAGTTCGTGGATGCGCTCCAGGCCGAGGAAGCCCGCGTGGCCCTCGTTGGTGTGGAAGACCTCCGGCTCGGGGTGGCCGGTCAGCCGGCAGTACGTCCGTACGGCGCGCACTCCGCCGATGCCGAGGAGCATCTCCTGGAGCAGCCGGTGTTCGCTGCCGCCGCCGTAGAGCCGGTCGGTGACGTCGCGCTCGCCGCGGTCGTTCTCCTCCACGTCGGAGTCGAGCAGCAGCAGCGGTACGCGGCCGACCTGCGCCTGCCAGACGTGGGCGCGCAGCGCGCGACCGCCGGGCAGGGCGAGCGCGACGAGGGCGGGGGTGCCGTCGGCCTCGCGGAGCAGGGTGAGCGGCAGTTCGTTCGGGTCCAGGACGGGATAGTGCTCCTGCTGCCAGGCGTCGCGGGAGAGGGACTGGCGGAAGTAGCCGTGCCGGTAGAGCAGCCCGACCCCGATGAGCGGCGCCCCGAGGTCGCTGGCCGCCTTCAGGTGGTCTCCGGCGAGGATGCCGAGGCCTCCGGAGTACTGGGGCAGGGCGGCGGTGATGCCGAACTCCGGCGAGAAGTACGCGACGGCGCGCGGCAGGTGCGCGTACCCCTGTGCCTGCTGCTGGTACCAGCGCTCTCCGGTGACGTACTCCCGCAGCTCGTCGGCGGCCTCGCCGAGGCGGCGCAGGAAGGCCTCGTCACGGGAGAGTTCGGCGAGGCGTGCGGCCGGTACGCCGCCGAGCAGCCGCACCGGGTCGCAGCCGGACGCCTCCCACAGGCCCGGGTCGACGGACCGGAAGAGGTCGCGGGTGCGCGGGTGCCAGGACCAGCGCAGGTTGCGGGCCAGCTCGGCGAGGTCGCCGAGGGGGTCGGGAAGGACGGGACGGACGGTGAAACGACGGATTGCCTTCACGGTCTCCACCTTCGCGGAAAATCGCCGGGATTTACGGGGGATGCGGCACATATCGACCTACGGGACACGAAGGTAGCGGCGGGCCGCCTCGTACCACCACGGCGCACGGGGCGCACGACCCGGCGGTCCGGTGACCCCCGTCGGCCGTCCGGGCGGCCGGGATCAGCCGAACCAGCGTGCGCGCTCGGCCCGGAAGGGGTCCGCCACCAGGGCGGGTTGCTCCTCCCAGAGCCGGGTGGCGCGGCGGCCTCGGGTGTAGCGCGGCCATGCCCCGCCCGGGTCGAGGCCGCGCACGAAGGCGGTGAGGGCACCGTGCACCGCGTCGGCCAGGTGCCGCGGCGGGGCTTCGCCCGCGGCCGCCGTGACGCCCTCGGCGCCGAGCACGTCGAACGCGAAGGGCAGGTCCAGGCAGTGAAAGGCCTGGCCCCGCCTGTCGCCCGGCGCGGGTGAGGGCCAGCCGAACTCGTACAGCCAGGTGGGGCGGGAGCGGGCGGCGCGAGCCTCCGCCACCGCGAGGTTCGGCCTGCGGAAGACGAGGTCGGTCAGCTCCTGGCCGCCGAAGGCGTGGAACTCGTGGCGTGTGAAGCCGAGCAGCAACGGCACGTCGGCGCCCAGGTCGCCCTCGGTCAGTTCGGCGAGCACCGGGCGCGGGATCAGCTCGCCGTCGGCGCGGGGCTGGAAGAGCCGTCCCGGCAGGTGCGCGCGGTCGGGGCCCGGTGCGTCCACGGCCTCCTGGAGCGCGTGGAGCCGGTCGTGGCTCAGGTCGCGCAGCGCCGCGGCGGTGGCGGGCACGCCGGTGCGCCGCGTGAACAGCTCGGCCACGGCGGGCCCCGTCCACCGGTCCTGCGGCTCCATCAGCGGGGCGGACATGCTGATCGCCGCGCGGAACAGGCCGCGCGCGGCGGGGGTCACCAGCAGCGTCTGGACGGCGCCCCCGCCCGCCGACTGCCCGGCGACGGTGACCTTCGCGGGGTCACCGCCGAACGCGGCGATGTTGTCGCGCACCCACTCCAGGGCGGCGATCCAGTCCCGTACGCCGCGGTTGTCCGGGGCGTCGCCCAGGGGAAGGAAGCCCTCGATGCCGAGCCGGTAGCCGAGCGAGACGAGGACGACGCCGTCACGGTTGAACGCCGCCCCGTCGTACCAAGGACTGGCGGCGGACCCGGCGGTGAACCCGCCGCCGTGTATCCACACCAGGACGGGCAGGGCCGCGCCGGGGCCGGGGTCGGGGGTGAAGACGTTCAGGTTGAGGACGGCGTCGCCCGGGACGGACGGCTCGGGGATCGTGGCGCCCTCACCGAGCCCGCGCCGCTGCGCCGTCGGCCCGTACGCGGTGGCGTCCAGCGGGTCGGTCCACGGCGCGGGGGCGACGGGCGGCGCGAAGCGGAGGGCGCCGACGGGGGGTGCGGCGTAGGGGATGCCGAGGAACCGGAACGAGCGGACGCCATCGATGCGACGGCACTCGCCCCGGACGGGGCCGTGGACGGTGGGGACGGTCGGGTGTGCGGCCATGAAGGCAGCTGACACGGGGTGTGCCCATGGGGGCAAGACCGGCGGCGGGGGGACGTCGCGGGCGGCGCGGGCAGACGCCTGTGCCGCCACGGCGCCCCGCGGGACACGGCGGTGGTGGCCCTGGCGGGCAAGCGGTGCCGGCCGTGGGCCTGTACGAGATGTGGGCCCGCTCCACCACCGGCGGCCCGGACTCGTACCGCAGGCAGTAAGTCCCCCGCCCGACGGGGGGAGGGAGTTCGACGACAGTCGGCCGCTCTGCGCCCCGCCGTAGGCGGGTGGCGTCCTCTTCGCCTCCCACCGGCGACGGCCGGATCGTCTCGGGGTACGCGCCCCGACCGCTCCGGGAGTCACAGCCGTCGGCCACATCTCACTCCCCGCGAGGAAGAAACACGCCAGTCCCGCGTGGCCGCGCCACGCGCTGCCGCACGGCAGGCCGGGCCCGCCCGCCGCGCCGTGCCCGGCCCCGGCCGCGTACCTGGCGGCCAGAATGCGCGGGGCATATGCGTCTGTCCCGTACTGAACAGTGCATTTTCGGACCCGGCCCGCCCCGCACGTCGGGGCCGGTCTTGCACGGGCCGTTACGCACTAGTAGTTAACAAAGCGCCGGATTGCCCACCCGGAGGGTGTGGGAAGGCTCCTGCGGTACACACTCCGGCACACCGCGGCCGGCACGCGCCGCGGAACCTCTCCACACCCCCGTATCCGTGCACGCGGACAGGAGCGGTCAGACATGCCTCTTGGTTCAACCCCCCAGCCCACCATCCCCGTTCTGGACGTTCGGCCCGCCGTCCACTGCGGCCGAAAACCGGCGAAGGCCGTGCCCGGCGAAACGTTCCAGGTGTCCGCCACCGTCTTCCGCGAAGGACATGAGGCGGTCGCCGCCAACGTGGTGCTGCGCGACCCCGCGGGCCGCCCCGGCCCCTGGACCCCGATGCGCGAACTGGCCCCCGGCACCGACCGGTGGGGCGCGGACGTCACCCCGGACGCCGAGGGCCGCTGGACGTTCGCCGTCGAGGCGTGGGGCGATCCGGTCTCGACCTGGCGGCACCACGCGCGGATCAAGATACCGGCGGGCATCGACACCGACCTCGTCCTGGAGGAGGGCGCCCGCCTCCACGAACGCGCCGCCGCCGGGATGCCCGGCGAGGCGCGGACCGCCGTGCTCGGCGCGGCGACTGCGCTGCGCGACGCGGCCCGCGGACCCGCCGCCCGCCTGGCGGCCGCCCTCACCCCGGAGGTGGTGGCGGCGCTCGACCGCCATCCGTTGCGTGAACTGGTCACGTCTTCCCCGGAGTTCCCGCTCGTCGTGGAGCGGAGGCGGGCGCTGTTCGGGTCATGGTACGAGTTCTTCCCGCGCTCGGAGGGCGCGGTGGTCCGCGAGGGCGAGCCCCCGGTTTCGGGGACGTTCCGCACGGCGGCCGAGCGCCTGCCGGCCATCGCGGACATGGGCTTCGACGTGGTGTACCTGCCGCCGATCCACCCGATCGGCAGCACCTTCCGCAAGGGCCCGGACAACTCCCTCTCCCCCGGTCCGTACGACGTGGGGGTGCCGTGGGCGATCGGTTCGCCGGAGGGCGGGCACGACGCCGTGCATCCGGACCTCGGGACGCTGGACGACTTCGACGCGTTCGTACGGCGCGCGCGGGATCTGGACCTCGAGGTGGCGCTGGACTTCGCGTTGCAGTGCTCGCCGGATCATCCGTGGGTGGACAAGCGCCCGGAGTGGTTCCGGCAGCGGGCGGACGGTTCCATCGCGTACGCGGAGAACCCGCCGAAGAAGTACCAGGACATCTATCCGATCGCCTTCGACAAGGACCTGCCGGGGCTGGTCGCGGAGACGGAACGGCTGCTGCGGTTCTGGATGGGGCACGGCGTGCGGATCTTCCGGGTCGACAACCCGCACACCAAGCCGGTGGTGTTCTGGGAGGAGGTGATCGCCCGGATCAACGGCACCGACCCGGACGTCGTCTTCCTCGCCGAGGCTTTCACCCGGCCCGCGATGCTGCACACCCTGGCCGCCATCGGCTTCCAGCAGTCGTACACCTACTTCACCTGGCGCAACACCAAGGAGGAACTCACCGAGTACCTCACCGAGTTGTCGCGGGAGACCGCGCACTTCCTGCGTCCGAACTTCTTCGTGAACACCCCGGACATCCTGCACGCGTACCTCCAGGAGGGCGGGCGCCCGGCGTTCGAGGTGCGCGCGGTGCTCGCCGCGACGCTCTCACCGACCTGGGGTGTCTACAGCGGCTTCGAGCTGTGCGAGAACACCCCGGTGCGGCCCGGCAGCGAGGAGTACCTGCACTCGGAGAAGTACGAACTGCGACCACGGGACTGGGCGGCGGCCGAGCGCGACGGCACCACCATCGCCCCGCTCATCACGCGGCTGAACCAGGTCCGGCGGGACAACCCCGCGCTGCAACAGCTGCGGAACCTGCACTTCCACCCCACGGACAAGGAAGCGGTGATCGCCTACTCGAAGTCCGCCGCGGACGCGCACGGTTCGAACATGGTTCTGGTGGTGGCCAACCTCGACCCCCACCACACCCAGGAAGCCACGGTGTCGTTGAACATGCCGCTACTCGGCCTCGACTGGCACGAGAGCGTGCCGGTGCGCGACGAGCTCACCGGCGAGACCTACCACTGGGGCAGGGCCAACTATGTGCGCCTGGAGCCGGGCCGCGCGCCCGCCCACGTCTTCCGCGTCCTGCGACCGTCCTCACCGCTGATCGGAGGGTCACCCACATCATGATCGTCAACGAGCCCGTCCAGGACACGTTCGAGGACACGCCCGCCAAGGACCGGCACCCCGACTGGTTCAAACGCGCCGTGTTCTACGAAGTACTCGTGCGTTCCTTCCAGGACAGCAACGGCGACGGCATCGGCGACCTCAAAGGCATCACCGCCAAACTCGACTACCTGCAATGGCTCGGCGTCGACTGCCTGTGGCTGCCCCCCTTCTTCAAGTCCCCGCTGCGCGACGGCGGTTACGACGTCTCCGACTACACCGCCGTCCTGCCCGAGTTCGGGGACCTCGCCGACTTCGTGGAGTTCGTCGACTCCGCCCACCAGCGCGGCATGCGCGTGATCATCGACTTCGTCATGAACCACACCAGCGACCAGCACCCGTGGTTCCAGGCCTCGCGCACCGACCCGGAAGGCCCCTACGGCGACTACTACGTCTGGGCCGACGACGACAAGCAGTACGGCGACGCCCGCATCATCTTCGTCGACACCGAAGCGTCCAACTGGACCTTCGACCCGGTGCGCAAGCAGTACTTCTGGCACCGCTTCTTCTCCCACCAGCCCGACCTCAACTACGAGAACCCCGCCGTCCAGGAAGAGATCATCTCGGCGCTGCGGTTCTGGCTGGACCTGGGGATCGACGGTTTTCGTCTGGACGCGGTGCCGTACCTCTACCAGGAGGAGGGCACCAACTGCGAGAACCTGCGGGCCACCCACCAGTTCCTCAAGCGGGTCCGCTCGGAGATCGACGCCCACTACCCGGACACCGTTCTCCTCGCCGAGGCGAACCAGTGGCCGGAGGACGTCGTCGACTATTTCGGGGACTTCTCCAAGGGCGGCGACGAGTGCCACATGGCGTTCCACTTCCCCGTGATGCCCCGCATCTTCATGGCCGTACGCCGTGAGTCGCGCTACCCCGTCTCCGAAATCCTCGCGAAAACCCCGGCGATTCCCTCGGGCTGCCAGTGGGGCATCTTCCTGCGCAACCACGACGAGCTGACCCTGGAGATGGTCACCGACGAAGAGCGCGACTACATGTACGCGGAGTACGCCAAGGACCCGCGCATGCGCGCCAACATCGGCATCCGCCGCCGTCTGGCGCCCCTGCTGGACAACGACCGCAACCAGATCGAACTCTTCACCGCCCTGCTGCTGTCCCTGCCCGGCTCGCCGATCCTCTACTACGGCGACGAGATCGGCATGGGCGACAACATCTGGCTCGGCGACCGCGACGCGGTGCGCACCCCCATGCAGTGGACCCCGGACCGCAACGCCGGTTTCTCCTCCTGCGACCCCGGCCGCCTCTACCTCCCCACGATCATGGACCCGGTCTACGGCTACCAGGTCACCAACGTCGAGGCCTCCATGTCCTCGCCCTCCTCCCTCCTGCACTGGACCCGCAGGATGATCGAGATCCGCAAACAGAACCCCGCCTTCGGCCTCGGCACCTACACCGAACTCCCCTCCACCAACCCCGCCGTCCTCGCCTTCCTCCGCGAGGCGCCCGCGGAGGAGGAGGGCGACGACGACCTCGTGCTGTGCGTGCACAACTTCTCGCGTTTCGCGCAGCCCACCGAACTGGATCTACAAGCCTTCAACGGACGCCACCCGGTCGAGCTGATCGGCGGGGTGCGCTTCCCGGCCATCGGTGAACTGCCCTACCTCCTCACCCTCGCGGGCCACGGCTTCTACTGGTTCCGGCTGCGCAGGGAACCGTCGTAGGCTCCGCGGCGCGACGCCTTCGCGGGGCGGTTTCCGCCGCCCCGCCCTGGGCACTCCTACGCACGACCGGCACTCCCGCACTCTGCCTTGTCCGCCCCGCGGAAAGGACGCGACGCCATGTCGGAAGCCGTCACCCGCCCCACCGCGCACACCACGGCGCTGCTCACCTCCCTGGACCCGCTGCTGCGTGAGTGGCTGCCGAGACAGCGGTGGTTCGCCGGGAAGGGCCGCCCCATCGGCTCCTTCGAACCGGTGGCCGTGACCGAACTCCTGCCCCGCAGCGCCCCGTCGGGGCTGCTGCACCTCCTGCTGCGGGTCCGCCAGCCGCTGGTGCCCACGCAAGGCACCGCCCAGGACGGCACATCGGCCGAACGCACGGGCGACTGCTACCAGTTGTTGCTCGGCGTACGCCGCACCCTGCCGCCCCAGCTGGCGCCCGCCCTCATCGGCCACGTCACCGAGGGCCCGCTCGCCGGGCAGACGGTGTACGAGGCGCTGCACGACCCGCGGCTCGCCGCGCTGCTCCTGGAGCGGCTGCGGATACCGGGCCGACACGGCGTGCTCCGCTTCGAACGCGACCCGGGCGTCGACATCCCCTCCGGTCTCACCGCTCGCCCGCTCGCCGCCGAGCAGTCCAACTCCTCGCTCGTCTACGGAGATACGTTCATCCTCAAGCTGTTCCGCCGCGTCGTGCCCGGCGTCAACCCTGACCTGGAGCTGCCGCTGCACCTGGCCCGGCAGGGCTGCGGGCGGGTGCCCGCGCCCGCCGCGTGGTTCCTCGCGGACCTGGCGGACGAACCGGCGGACGAGGCCTGTGGCCTCGGGGTGCTCCAGCCCTATCTGGCCGCCGCCGAGGACGGCTGGGAACTCGCCCTGCGCATGCTCGCCAAGGGCGAGGCCTTCACCGGCGAGGCGCGGGCACTGGGCCGCGCCACGGCCGAGGTGCACGCCTCGCTCGCCGCCGCGCTGCCGACCGTCACGCTCGGCCGGGCCCAGGTCGAGGTGATGGCCGACGCCATGGCGCGCCGCCTCACCGCGGCCGCGCAGGCCGTCCCGGCACTGCGGCCATACGCCCCCGGGCTGCTCACCGCCTACGAGGCGCTGGCCGACCTGGGCGGCGAGGGCCAGTCGTGGACCGCCCAGCGCGTCCACGGCGACCTGCACCTGGGGCAGTGCCTGCGCTCCCCCGACGGCCACTGGTCGCTCATCGACTTCGAGGGCGAGCCGGCGCGCCCCCTCGCCGAGCGGCGCATGCCGCAGCCACCGGCCCGTGACGTGGCGGGCATGCTGCGCTCCTTCGACTACGCGGCAGCCACCCGCGAGCCCTGGACGCAGGAGTGGGCGACGGACTGCCGGGCCGCCTTCTGCGTGGGGTACGCCGACGTCTCGGGCCGCGACCCGCGCACGGACCCCGTGCTGCTGCGCGCCCACGAGACGGACAAGGCGGTCTACGAAGTCCTCTACGAGGCCCGGCACCGCCCCGACTGGCTCCCCGTCCCCCTGGCCGCCGTCCGCCGCCTGGCCGACAACGGCTCCGCCGACGCCGCCCACTGACGACCTCTTCCGAAAGGAGGCCTCCCCCGTGACGCCCCGCCCCCGCAAGCCGTCCGCCGAGACCCCGGCCCCGCCCCCGCCCCGCACCCCGGAACCGGACCCGGGCCCCGCCGAGCGGCGGCCCGCCCCGACGAACGCGAAGAGCACGAAGAGCGCGAAGAGCGCGCGGAAGACTCCGGCCCAGAAGGCGGGCAGGACGGCGAAGGCGACCGAGGCGGCGAAGGCGGCCAGGACCGCGAAGAGCCCGAGGCCCGCGCGGCAGGCGGCCGCGAAGACGCCCCCGAAGAGCGCGCCGAAGCCACGCAAGGCCCCGGTCCCTGCGGCCCCGGTGACCGCCGTCGCCGCGTCCCCCGTTCCCGAGGAGGACCGCGTACGCCTCCTGGAGGGCACCCACCACGATCCGCACGGCGTGCTCGGCGCCCACCCCGTCCCGGGCGGCACGGCCTTCCGCGCCCTGCGGCCCTACGCCAAGGCGGTCGCCGTCGTCGCCGAGGACCTCCGCGCCGAGCTGCGCGACGACGGCGGCGGATTCTTCTCGGCGGTGCTGCCGCTGGACGCCCCGCCCAAGGGGTACCGGCTCCGCGTCACGTACGAGGAAGCGGAGCTGGAGATCGACGACGCGTACCGCTTCCTGCCCTCGCTCGGCGACTTCGACCTGCACCTGATCGGCGAGGGACGGCACGAGGAACTGTGGAAGGCGCTGGGCGCGCACCCCATGACCCACCAGGGGGTGACCGGCACCCGCTTCACCGTGTGGGCGCCCAACGCGCGAGGCGTGCGGGTCGTCGGCGGCTTCAACTTCTGGGACGGCACCGGCTTCCCTATGCGGTCGCTCGGCGGGACCGGTGTCTGGGAGCTGTTCGCGCCGTCCGTCGGCGAGGGCGAGCTGTACAAGTTCGAGATCACCCGGCCCGACGGCTCGAAGACGCTGCGCGCCGACCCGCTGGCCCGCCGCACGGAGACGCCGCCCGCCAACTCCTCGGTCGTCCACGCGTCACATCACGAGTGGCATGACGCGCAGTGGCTCGCCCGCCGCGCCGAACGTCCTGCGCACAAGGCGCCGTTCTCGGTGTACGAGGTGCATCTGGCGTCGTGGCGCCCGGGGCTGACGTATCGTCAACTCGCCGAGCAGTTGCCCGCGTACGTCTCCGATCTCGGCTTCACCCACGTCGAGCTGATGCCCGTCGCCGAGCATCCCTTCGGCGGCTCCTGGGGGTACCAGGTCACCGGCTTCTACGCGCCGACGGCCCGTCTCGGCACCCCCGACGACTTCAAGTACCTGGTGGACGCGTTGCACCAGGCCGGGATCGGTGTCCTGATGGACTGGGTGCCCGCGCACTTCCCGCGCGACGACTGGGCACTCGCCGAGTTCGACGGGCGGCCCCTGTACGAGCACGAGGACCCGCTCCGTGCGGCACACCCCGACTGGGGCACCCTGGAGTTCGACTACGGCCGCAAGGAAGTGCGCAACTTCCTCGTCGCCAACGCGAGTTACTGGTGCGAGGAGTTCCACATCGACGGCCTGCGCGTCGACGCGGTCGCCTCGATGCTCTACCTCGACTACTCCCGCGAGCACGGCCAGTGGACGCCGAACACGCACGGCGGCCGGGAGAACCTCGACGCGGTCGCCTTCCTCCAGGAGATGAACGCCACCGTCTACCGCCGCAACCCCGGCGTCGTCACCATCGCCGAGGAGTCCACGGCCTGGGACGGCGTCACCCGCGCCACCCACCACCAGGGGCCGGGCGGCTTCGGCGGGCTCGGCTTCGGCCTGAAGTGGAACATGGGCTGGATGCACGACTCCCTCGGCTATGTCGCGAAGGAGCCCGTGCACCGCAAGCACCACCACCACGAGATGACGTTCTCGATGGTGTACGCCTACAGCGAGAACTACGTCCTGCCGATCTCCCACGACGAAGTGGTGCACGGCAAGCGCTCGCTGGTGTCGAAGATGCCCGGCGACTGGTGGCAGCAGCGGGCCACCCACCGCGCCTACCTGGGCTTCATGTGGGCCCACCCCGGCAAGCAACTCCTCTTCATGGGCCAGGAGTTCGCCCAGGGCGCCGAGTGGTCGGAGGCGCACGGCCCGGACTGGTGGCTGCTCGACCCGGCGTACGGCGCCGAGGCCGACCACCGGGGCGTACGGGACCTGGTCCGCGACCTGAACACCGTGTACCGGAGCGAGGGCGCCCTGTGGCAGCGCGACACGGACCCCGGCGGCTTCGCCTGGGTGGAGGGCGACGCGGCCGAGGACAACGTCTTCGCCTTCCTGCGCCACGACGAGCGGGGGACGCCGCTGCTCGCCGTCTCCCACTTCGCACCGGTCGTGCGGCACGGCTACCGCATCGGCGTGCCGGACGAGTTCGCGGCCTGGCAGGAGGTCCTGAACACCGACGAGGCGCGCTACGGCGGCAGTGACGTCACCCACCCCGACCCGCTCAAGCCGGAGCCGGTGGCGTCCCACGGCCGTCCCGCGTCGCTGCTCCTGACCCTGCCGCCGCTGGCTACGGTGTGGCTGCGGCCGGTGTGACCTCCTCGATGCGCTTGAGGGCCGCCGGCAGCTCGTGCGTGTACAGCACGCCGAGCCGCTGGGTGGCCCGGGTCAGGGCGACGTACAGGTCGCTCGCGCCGTACCGCGCCGGCTCGACGACCAGGACCGTGTCGAACTCCAGGCCCTTCGCCTGACGCGGGTCGATCAGCACCACCGGCCGCGTCAGGTTCGGGGCCTCCCCGGCCGTCACCCCGGGGAGCTGTGCGGCGATCTCCTGGTGGAGTTCGCGCGGGGCGATGACCGCGAGGCGGCCGTCGTCCCCGGCCGCGGCCGCCACCGCGGCGGCCACGGCGGCGGCGAGGTCGTCGGCGCGGCGCGCCCAGGGCCGTACGCCCGTGGACCGCACCGAGCTGGGCGGGCGGAAGTCCGGGTTCCCGGCGAGGCGCGGCACCTCGGCCGCCACGTCCATGATCTCCACGGGCGTGCGGTAGTTGACGCCGAGCCGGGTGTACTCCCAGCGGTCCGCCACGTACGGCGCGAGGATGTTCTCCCACGAGCCGCAGCCGCCCGCCTCCGCGGTCTGGGCGGGGTCGCCGACGAGCGTCATGGAGCGGGTCGGGCAGCGCCGCATGAGCAGCCGCCAGGCCATGGCGGACAGCTCCTGCGCCTCGTCGACGATGATGTGCCCGAACGCCCAGGTGCGGTCGGCGGCCGCGCGCTCGGCGGCGCTGCGGTGGTCGGCCTCCTCCTGCCGCTCGGCCATCCGCTCGGCGTCGATGATGTTGTGCGCGAGCAGGACCTCGGCGTCGTCCTCGTCCTTGTCCTCGAACTCGTACGTGCGAGAGGCCCGCGAGACGTCCAGGACCCCCTGCGCGTACGCGATCTGCCGGGCGCGCTCGGCCTCGGCCGCCGCCCGCTCGGCGCTGTCGTCGTGGCCGAGCAGTTCGGCCGCCTCGTCGAGCAGCGGGACGTCGGCGGGCGTCCAGGGCGTGCCGCGCGGGCGGCGGATCGCCTCGGCGTCGTCCTCACTCAGGCCCGTGGGCTCCTCCAGGAAGTCGGCGAGGAAGCCCTGCGGGGTCAGCGTGGGCCACAGCTCCTCGACGGCCGCGTGCACCTCGGGGCTGGCGGCGATGGCCTTGCCGAGCTGGGCGATGTCGTCGGGGCCCAGGAAGTTCGGACCGCCGTACGGGTCGTGGCCGATGCGTTCGGCGAGCTGCTCGGTGAGCGCGTCGATGATCCGGAACGCGAAGTAGGGGCGGCCCAGGTTGTGCGGCACGTCCGCCTCGCGGGCCGCCTCCCGCGCCTCGTAGGCGATCGTCCAGTCCAGGATCAGGTCGCCGTCGTCGTGCGCGATGACCAGCGGCTCGCCCGGCTCGGGGATGCGCTGGCGGTCGCGTACCGCCCTGGCGAGGACCTCCGCCATCTCGGCGCGGCCCTTCACCTCGGCCGCCTCGGGGGTGTCGGTGCCGGTGGCCGTGACGCCGGGGAACAGCTCGCCGACCGTGGCCAGCAGGACGCCCGTCTCGCCGAGCGCGGGCAGCACCTCGCCGATGTAGCCGAGGAACGCCGGGTTCGGGCCGACGACGAGGACCGCGCGCTTGGCGAGCAGCTCGCGGTGGGCGTAGAGGAGGAAGGCGGCGCGGTGCAGCGCCACGACCGTCTTGCCCGTCCCGGGGCCGCCCTCGACGACGAGGACGCCGCGGTGCGGGGCGCGGATGATGCGGTCCTGCTCGGCCTGGATGGTCTGCACGATGTCGTGCATGCGGCCGGTGCGCGCCGAGTCGAGCGCGGCGAGCAGCACCTCGTCGGCGTCGGCGCTCTCGTGGCCGGTGCGGGTCGTGTCGCTGAGGTCGAGGATCTCGTCGTGCAGGCCGGTGACCTCGCGGCCCTCGGTGGTGATGTGCCGGCGGCGGCGCAGACCCATCGGGGTGTGGCCGGTCGCGAGGTAGAAGGGGCGCGCGACATCGGCGCGCCAGTCGATCACGAGCGGGGTGCGCTCGGCGTCGGAGGCGCGGATTCCGATGCGCCCGATGTGGTGGTCGCGGCCGTCGCGGAATTCGAGTCTGCCGAAGCAGAGGCCGTTCTCGCCCGCGTCGAAGGCGGCGAGCAGGCCGGACTGCTCCGCCACCAGGACATCGCGCTCAAGGCGCGCCTGGAGACCGTTGCCCACCTGCGACAACGAAGCTTGCACGGCGTCCTCGGCCTCCGCACGCAGCGCGTCAAGACGCGCGTACAGCTCGGAGACGAATTGCTGCTCTTCCCGCAATTCCTCGGTTGACAATTCAGCCCCTCGACAGTTACAGTGCTCTTATAAAGCTTCCCGCAAAGTGCCCCCGTGTTCAAATGGGCAGGGCTTCGCGAAAGAATCCAATATACGCAGAGAAATACCCCGGACGTCAATTCGTCCGGGGCATTTCTCTTGCCGCTCGCCGCCTTCCGCGCGGCCCTCGGAGGCGCGACCTCAGAGCACGTCGGCCAGCTCCGCGAGGAGCTTGCGCTTGGCCCGGGCGCCCACCAGCTGCTTGACGGGCTCACCGCCCCGGAACACGATCATGGTCGGCGCCGACAGCACCTGGTACGCGATCGCGGTCGCCGGGCTGCGGTCCACGTCCAGCTGCACGATCTTCAGCCGCTCCCTCTCCTCGCGCGCCAGCTCGCTCAGGACTGGCGCCAGCTGCCGGCACGGGCCGCACCAGTCCGCCGTGAACTCCACGAGGACGGGGCGGTCCGCCTCGCGCAGCACCTCTCCCTCAAAGTCCGCGTCCGTCACCTCGGCCACGCCTGCTGCCTTCATGTCGCCACTCTCCTCGTCACATCGGTCATCCGGTCCATCGGCTCAGCCGGTCAGCTCGCACCGCGGCTCGGGGCCGCCGGGGAGCGAGGCCTCGGCGCGCGTCAGCTGTGCGCCGACCTGTGCGCGCACCGCGTTCAGCTCGCTGATCAGCGCGTCGAGTTCGGTGAGCTTGCGGCGGTAGACGGCGAGCGACGCGGGGCACGCGTCGCCCTCCGGGTGGCCGGAGCGCAGGCACTCCACGAAGGGCCGGGTCTCCTCCAGGTCGAACCCGAAGTCCTGGAGCGTCCTGATCTGTTCCAGGAGCCGCAGGTCGTCCTCGTCGTAGGTGCGGTAGCCGTTGCCGGCCCGCCGTGCGGGCAGCAGCCCGCGGGACTCGTAGTAGCGCAGCGTCCGCGTGGTCGTCCCCGCGCGCGCCGCGAGCTCGCCGATTCGCATGCCCCGACGGTAATCGTTGACGTGGGCGTCAAGGCCAGGGGTGCGCCGCCCGGCCCTCCGCGGGCGGCCTGCCGCTCAGCCGAAGTCCGGCTCCCCGTACCGCCGCTTGAACTCGTGGAAGCACTCCACCCCCGCCATCAGCACCACGCCGTCCCACAGCCGCCCCGCCGCCTCGCCCCTGGGTGCCGGTGACACGACGGGGCCGAACAGCGCCCCGACGCCCTCGACGGAGAGGACCGGTGTGCCGACGTCCGCGCCCACCAGGGCGACGGCCTCCGCGTGCGAGGCGCGCACCACGGCGTCGTACTCCGCGGTCATCGCCACGTCCTCCAGCTCCGCCGGAAGCCCCACCTCGGCGAGGGCGGCGGTCATGCCCGACCAGTCCTGCCGCTCGTGGACGCGCCGCCCGAGGGCGTCGAAGTACCGCCCGAGCGCTTCGTTGCCATGCCGCTCGCGGACGGCGGCGCAGACCCGGCCGTGCGCCTTCATGTACTCCCCGTACAGCCCCTCGGGGTCCTCCGGGTCGGTGTCGCGGCGCTCGTTCAGGACGGCCAGGCTCATCACGCGCCACCGCACGTCGATCTCCCGCACCCGCTCCACCTCGCGGAGCCAGCGCGAGGTCAGCCAGGTGTACGGGCAGACGGGGTCGAACCAGAAGTCGACGCCCACTCCACGGGGCCCGAGGTCCTCGATACCGGTCATCGATCCACCGTACGCCTCTCCTCAAGTGCCGCCCGGTCAGGGGTAGTTGGCGCACCGCACGCGCCGCTTCCCGGGCCGGCCGTCACCGCCGTGCCCGTGCCCTGCCCGGCCTGCATCCACAGCCCGTGTGCGACCACGGCGTCCAGCCGCAGGAACGGTACGGGTACGGGCGGCACCGCCCGGGTGGCGACGGTCAGCGGCAGCACGCCCAGGAGCCGCCCGTGCAGGCTGGCCGCGCGGAAGAGGACGGTACCGGTCAGCGACAGCTCCTCGGCGGCCAGGCAGGTGGCGGCCTCGCCCTGCCCGTACCGGATGCGGGGTCCGGTCAGGCGGACCGAGGAGGCCCGGCACGCGTCCGCACCAGGGGGGCAGTAGAGGCCGGTGACGGACAGCGTGGCCGCCCGCAGCGTGGTCCCGCCGGGCCCAGCGGTGCGCCTCCCCGGTGCGGCCGTGGCCAGGCAGTCGGCCAGCGCTCGCGCCGCCGCCCCGCGCTCCCCGCGCCGCGGCAGCGCGGAAGGCAGCGCGCCGAGAGCGCAGCCGCGGTCGCCTCCCCCAGCGGCGCCCTCCGGCACGTCGGCACCCTTCGCCCCTTCGGTGTCCTTCGGCCCGTCGGCGCGTACGGCACGGTCCGGGGCGGGGGCGGGCCCGGGGCCGGTGGCGGTGCCCGTCCAGGCCGGGGCGAGGGAGGCGGTGAGGCCGGCGCCCACGGCGAGCCACCACCGCGCACGGCCAGGGGTCACCCGCCGCTCCCCGCGGCCTGGACGGGCGGCGGCCGCCACGCCACTGCCAGGGCCCCGCCGACCAGCGCGAGAAGCATGCCCAGAAGGAAGCCGCCCAGGTTGGCGAACGGATAGGACAGGACGCCGAGGACGATCGCGGCGGCCCCGCTGGAGTGGGCGCGCGCCGGCACGGCCCACATGCGCGCCGCGCAGCCGACCAGCGCGAGGGCCAGCAGGACGGTGGCCGCCCCGCTGACCCCCTGCACCGGCAGCAGGCCGACCTGGGCCAGCGGGAAGTAGCCGATCTCCACCCCGGCGACGGCGACACACGCGATGGCTCCCCGCGGGCGGTGCCCTCGCCTCACGCGCACGGCCGCTCCCCGGCGCGGACGTCCATGGTGGCGTCGCCCAGCGTGAACAGCCCGGCGGTCAGCGCCCAGGCGTCGATCTTCATGTGCCGGATCGTCAGTGCGTCCGCCCGCTGGCCGTACGTGCCCGACGCGCCCCGGGCGCCACCGCGCAGCGTGGCGGCGTCACGCCCCATCTCCACCGCCCGGAACCGCATGTCGCCGCGGATGGACGACAGGTCCAGCGCCATCGACGAGGCCTTCACCGGCCGGTGGTCGCCGGACCGGATGCGCAGGGTGGCCGTCCCCAACGGCGTGCGCGCCACGGCGGACTGGCACAGCCCGTACAGCGCGACCTCTTCCAGCCCGACCGCGGCGACCGCGTGCCGCCTCCCGGAGGTCTCCTGGCGGAACGAGGCGAACTGCGTCACGCCCTTGGCCTCCAGCCGGTGCGCCGTGACGGCGAAGGGGCTCCCGGCGACGGCGAACGAGACCGGGACCGCCGCCGCCGTCGTGGTGGCCACCGTCGCGCCGGCCAGGACCAGCGCGCCTGTCGCGGCGAGCGCGAAACGCCTCCAGTCCGTCCGTCCTCCCGCGGCCCGGTGACGGGGCCCGGTGGCACCCGGTACGCGGGCCCCGCTGCGGCTCATGAGGTTGCCTCCCGGAAGACGGTCTCTCGCCGGTTAACGTGCCGTGTCCGCCGGAGGTGTGCCGTCCATCCGGGTGGTCGGGGCGCGACCGCGGGAGGCGCGGGCCCGGTGGCCGGGGCCGGCGGTGGCGGTCAGGGCCGCGCGGAGCCAGTTGTCGGCGGCTCCGGGTGTCGGCTCGGGCGGACCCGGCGGCGGGCTCATGACCTCGGCGGCGAGCTGCCAGTAGCGGTCGATGCGGGTCTCGGCGGCGAGCATGCGGGCGAGGCCGCGCCGGAAGTCGGCGGTGTCGCGGGCGTTGAGGGCGGCGGCGTGGACGGCGACGAAGCAGTCGAGCGCCTCGCCCGGACGCGGTGCCCGGCCCGCCCGCAGCTCCGCGGAGGCCAGCGTGAAGGCCTCGGGGAGGCCTTCGTAGAGCACGGCGGGACGGTGGCCCTTGCCCGGCAGGTGCACTTCGGGCCGGCCGCTGTCCGGGCGTGGGCCCGAGTCGAAGCAGCTGCCGGAGACGAAGGCGTGCATCTGGGCGAAGGCGAGCACCTGGGCGGGGGCCGGGTCCTCGGGCAGCTGCGGGACCGCCTGTTCGACGACCGCCGACACCACGCGGGCCGGCAGCCGCGCGGGCAGCCAGCGCCGCCAGAACCTCGCGAGCGCGGCCGTGCTGGGCGGCGTCGGCAGCCCGCCGACCAGCCGCAGCCGCTCGGCGCGCTCCTCGGCGGGGCAGTCGCGCAGCAGGCGCAGGGCGGCCTGCCGCCAGCGCAGGGCGGTCAGGCGGGTGCCGACGTCGCGCAACTGGCTCTCCACGACCTCCTCCAGCGCCTCGTCCTGCGCTGCGTCCTGCGCCAGGACCCTGCTGACGTCACGGACCGGCAGGTCGAGGTTCCGCAGGGAACGGATGAGGCGCAGCCGCTCCAGCGCCTCGGGTCCGTAGCGGCGGTGGCCGCCGCCGCTGCGGGCGGCTTCGGGCAGCAGCCCGCGGTCGGAGTAGAAGCGGACGGTCTTGACGGTGACGCCCGCCCGCTCGGCGAGCTGCCCGATGCTCCACCGGCCGTCTTCCCCGCGCTCGCCGTCTTCCGGCACGACTTGAACCTCCCTCAGGGGGAGTTCCTAGCGTACGGGCGAGCGCGGCGGGGCGGTCGGCCCGGCCGCGCGGGCAACGGCGTACCCAGGTCGTATCGGGAGGAATCATGACGGCGTTCGTGCTGGTGTCGGGCGGTTACACGGGGGGCTGGGTCTGGCGGGACGTGGCACCGCCGCTGCGCGCGGGGGGCGCCGAGGTGCACCCGGTGACGCTGACCGGGCTCGGGGACCGCCGCCATCTGGCGGGCCCTGACACCGACTTGGAGACGCACATCGAGGACGTGGTCCAGGCGATCGACCACGTCGACGCGGACGACGTGGTGCTCGTCGGGTACTGCTACGGCATCTACCCGGCGGTGGGCGCCGCCGACCGGCGTCCGGAGCGGATCGCCCGCCTCGTGCACCTGGACTCGCCGCTGCCGCAGGACGGCCGCTCCATGCTCGACCAGATCCGGGAGCTGATGCCCGCCGGGGAGGCCCGCGAGCGGATGCTCGGCCTGGCCGACCGGGCCGAGGACGGCTGGCGGGTCCCCGCGCCCACGGCCGAGGAGTGGCGGGCGCAGGGGAACCTCGCGGGCGTCGGTCCCGAAGGGCTCGCCCGGATCGCGCGCCTGGCCTCGCCGATGCCGATCGGTCCGGCCACGCAGCCGCTGCGGATCTCGCGGGCGGTCGCCGCGCTCCCGGTGACCGGCGTCTTCTGCACCGTCGGCGGGACGATGGACATCGCCGCGCTCGAAGCCCTCGTGGCCTCGGGGATGCCGCTGGTCCAGCGGCTGGCCGGCCCGGGGGCTACCTTCTTCGAACTGGCCACCGGGCACTGGCCGATGCTCTCCACCCCGGACGAGCTGGCCGCGGTGCTGCTGCGGGCGGCGGCGGGCGAGGGACACCGCCTCGCCGCCGCGACCGCCGCCTAGGGCCTGTCTGACAATTCCCGTCGTCGCCCGGAGGGCGGCCTCGCGGCGTCAGGTGCGTGCTCTCGGCGTGCCGGGCATAGGGCCTCGTACTGGATGTACTTGGCTCTGCGCCCGGTGCGGCGAGAGTGCGTGCATGGCGTCGCGAGGCAGACGGGAATTGTCAGACAGGCCCTAGGCGTCGCCGCCGGCCTTCTTGTCGTACGTGAGGAAGACCGTGCCGCTGTCGAGGACGACGGCGTCCGTCCGGTCGTACAGCACGGGCGCGAAGGCGGCGGCCCCGCGGCCGAACAAGGGCGTGCCCGTACCCAGCGTCAGCGGGGCCAGCTTGACGACCAGGCGGTCGATCTCGCCGCGCAGCGCCCCGGCCAGTTCGCCGCCGCCGCAGAGCCAGATGTCCTTGCCGTCCTCGCGCTTCAGCTCGCGCACCTTGGCGACCGGGTCGGTGGCGACGAGTTCGACGCGGGGGTCGGGGCTCTCGGTGAGGGTGCGGGTGAAGACGTAGTGCCTCAAGTGCGGGTAGCAGTCGGCGAAACCGGCGTCCACGCCGTTCATGTACGTCCTGCGGCCTTCGAGGATGGTGTCGAAGCACGTCCCCTCGGCGGTGACGCCGAGGGCCTGCCGGGCCGGGGCGGGCAGGGTCTCGGGGTACGTCTGCGCGAGGTGCTGGATGTAGTCCTGGGCGACCGGCCA
Source organism: Streptomyces huasconensis (assembly GCF_021028635.1). Classification (NCBI taxonomy): domain Bacteria; kingdom Bacillati; phylum Actinomycetota; class Actinomycetes; order Kitasatosporales; family Streptomycetaceae; genus Streptomyces; species Streptomyces huasconensis. The sequence continues at coordinate 5,647,033 of NZ_CP086119.1, read as the reverse complement.
GAAGCCGTCGGGGCCCGTGGGGTCGGAGCCGTCGGGCCCGGCGATGAACCCGTCGATGCTGACGGCGATGAAGTAGACGAGCTTTCGCATGCGGGCTCCTGGGGGGCGGCGGTCGTGGTCGGTCGGGAGGTCCGGGCGTCCGGTCAGCCGCGGTTCCTTACGTCGTTCGTTGTACTCTGCCTGAAGTGGTAAGAACGTAGTACTCCACCCGGAGTGGTGTCAATGGCCGACGGGACTTCTCCGGTATGACGTCTCGCGGGACCCTTCAGCCCTCGGCGGGCCCCTGTGGCGCGAGGGCCTTCCGTGCGCGGCGGCAGAACTCCCCGACCGCTTCGATGTCGGGCTGCTCGCCCGCGCGGAACATCGCCGCCTGGAGGGCGGGCCCGTACGCACCGCCGTGCCGCTCGATGTCGGGCGTACGGGCGGGCTGTACGACGAAGTGGAGGTGCCCGGGGGTGCGCCCGGCGTGCGACCAGAGACAGACGTACACCTGTTCGCACTCCGCGGCGCAGGCCCGGACCGCGGCGGCGACGCGGGACAGCAAGGGTCCCGTCTCGGCGGCCTCCTCCACGGTCAGCTCATGCAGGCCCGTGACATGCCGCAGGGGCTTGACCAGCAACGTACCGACCCCGAGCGGCCCCACACAGTGCTCGACGGTCCAGTGGGCCGTCCGCAGCAGGGTGCCGCCGGGGAGCGGGGCCGTGCCGGCGGCCAGCGCGCAGGCCAGGCAGGGAGCGGAGGACATGGCGGGCGCCTCGCCTAGCCGCCGATGAGGGGCAGTTCGTCGAGCGCCTTGCGTACGCGCTCGGCCAGGTCGGCCTGCCCCACCTCGTGGTGCGCGACCGCGAAGGTACGCGCCGGGGGCTTCTCCGACCACTCGAACGTGGAGCGAGCCGCGCGGCGGACGTACACCAGGGCCCCGACGACGTTCTGGAGGAAGACGACCTCCAGTTCCCCGAAGCGGTGCGCGCCCCGCGAGCGGTCGCCGAGGAAGAAGATCTGGTGCATGCCCCTGCGCGCCTCGACGTCGGGGATGTACTCGTCGATCAGCTGCGAGCCGTCGACGAGGTAGCCCGCCTCGCCGAACGCGTCCAGGACCGCCTCGTACAGCGGCGGCGCCGCGATGTGCAGGAAGTCCACGTCCCTGATCGGCGATTGCGACTCCCACGCCAGCCGGGTGGTCAGCGACACGTCGACGCCGAGAGCCTGGCCCCGCAGTTCGGTGACCGGGCACTCCCACGGCAGGGTGCCCTTGAACGGCACGCGCTCCTCCGTGCCGGGCGCCACGGTGATCGCGTAGCGGCTCGTGCTCAGACCGGCCACCTCGTCGTCCGTCACCGTGCCGTCGTAGTAGCGGCCCTTGGCCACCACGTCGAGGTTCAGGTGTTCGATCCTGAGGCCTTGGCCGCCGCCCTTGAGGAAGACCTCCCCCTCGATGGCCCGGCCGGGCACCACCGCGACCGTGGTGATCTGCGTGTCGATCTCCGGCGGCTCCTCGTCGCCACCGTCGCTCCCCCACCCGAACAGCCTGCGAAAACCCATGACGCGTCCCCTCCCCAGTACCTGCGGCGCAGCATAACCCCCGGTCGCGGGCCCGCCGCGGCGGGCTCCGAACAGACGGACGGGGCAGGGAGGTTCGTCCTCCCTGCCCCGTCCCGGTGCTCCTGCCGGTGCCCGGCCGCGCTACTTCTGGCGTCCGGACCCGGCGGCGACCGGCTCCGGCGCCTGCGCGTCGGCCTCCGGCTCGGCGTCCCGGCCCTTGCGCGGCAGCAGCACCGCCACCAGGACCGTGCCGACGCCGAGGATCACCGCGCCGACCAGGCTGGTGTGCGCCACCGCGTCGGAGAAGGCGGAGCTGACCGCGTCGGCCATCTTGCCCGCGCCCTGGGCCAGTTGCTCGGCCTGGCCCTTGAGCTGGGCCGCCTGCTCCTGGGAACCGGCGTGGGCGGCCTTCTCGGCCACCGCGTGCGCCTTGTCGCCGATGCCCTGGGCGACGGCGTAGCCCGCGCCGACCGAGTCCTGGGCGGTCTCCAGCGTGCCGTCGGGCAGCTTGGTCCCGGAGGCCGAAGCCGCGTCCGCCAGCTTCGAGGAGTACGAACTCGCCAGCACCGAGCCGAGGATGGCGATGCCGAGCGAGCCGCCGAGCTCCAGGGACGTGTCGTTGACCGCGCCGCCGACGCCGAGTTCCGACTCGGGGAACGCGCCCATGATCGCGTCCGTGCAGGGCGACAGCGCGAGGCCGATGGCGAGGCCGAGGACGATCAGCGGGGCGACGAAGTCCCCGTACGAGGACGACACGTCGACCTGGGTGAGCAGCGCGAGCGCCACCGTGCCCGCGACCATGCCCGCCGACACGGTGATCTTCATGCCGATGCGCGGGGTCAGGAAGCCGGTGAGCGCCGAGCCCACGAAGACCGCGCCCGCGAGCGGCAGCATGCGCACGCCCGTCTCCAGCGGGTTGTAGCCGAGGACGAACTGGAGGTGCTGGGTCAGGTAGTAGAACGCGCCGAAGACCGCGAGGAAGAACAGCGCCACCGCGAGGTTCGAGCCGGCGAAGCGGCGGTCGAGGAAGCGGCGGACGTTCAGGATCGGGTGCGGGTGGCGCAGCTCCCAGGCGACGAAGGCCAGCAGGCCGATGCCGGCGACGACGGCGGCGGAGATCGCCTTGGCGTCCCAGCCGAAGTGCGGACCCTGGATGATCATGTAGACCAGCGCGCCGGTCCAGATGACGGAGAGCAGTCCGCCGACGTAGTCGATGCGGTCGTGGTGCCCGGCCTTGGACGGCGGGATCAGCACGAAGGCGCCGGCGATCGCGAGGACGGCGACCGGCACGTTGATCAGGAACGTCGAGGACCAGCCGTGGTCCTCCAGGAGCGCGCCCGCGACCAGCGGCCCCGCGGCGATCGCGAGACCGGCGGTGGCGGTCCACAGCACGATGGCCTTGGCCCGCTCGGCCCGCGGGAAGGTGGCTGCGAGCAGCGACAGCGTGGCCGGCATGATCATCGCCGCGCCGAGGCCCATCACCGCGCGGGACGCGATGACCCCGCCCGAGCTGTCGACCAGCGAGCCCGCGACGGAGCCCGCGCCGAAGACGACGAGGCCGAGCACCAGCGCCCCGCGGCGGCTGTACTTGTCGCCGATGGCGCCGAGCAGCAGCATCAGCGCGGCGTACGGGACGGTGTAGCCGTCGATGACCCACTGGAGGTCGGAGCTGGAGAGACCGAGGTCCTTGGTCATGTCGGGGGCGGCGACGGTCAGCGCCGTGTTCGCCATGACGATGATCAGAAGGCTCAGGCAGAGCACGCCCAGCGCCCACCAGCGGCGCGCGTACGGCCCCTTCATCTCGTCGACCGGTTGCTTCATGAGTACAGCCACCGAAGCCTCACCCTTCCTGCTGCTGCGCGTTCTTGCTGTCCGGTGACCTTGCACAGCTCTGTGCAATTACACACTGGTGTGCAATTTACGCCACTGCACACGGCTGTGCAAAACGGACGAGGCGGGCCCCCTGACGCGCGCGTGCAGAATGGACGCCATGAGCCGAGCCGACGCCAACCGCCGCCGCATCCTGGAGGTCGCCCTCGCCGAACTCCTCCGCGATCCGGACGCGTCCATGGACCAGATCGCGCGGGCGGCGGGCGTCGTGCGCAGGACCGTGTACGGCCACTTCCCGAGCCGGGAGGCGCTGATCGGCGCGCTCATCGACGGCGCGGTCGAGGCGGTCGCCGCCGCCCACGCCTCCGGGCGGGCGCAGTCCGACGACCCCGCCGAGTCGCTCGCCCACTCCATGGTCGCCGTCTGGGAGATCGCCGACGGCTACCGCCTCCTGGTCGGCCTCGCGCAGCGCAGCGTCGCGATGGAGGGCATCAGGCAGCGCCTCGCCCCGGTCCGCGCCAAGTGCGTGGAACTCCTGCGGGCCGGCCTCGCGGACGGCTCCTTCACCTCCTCCCTGCCGCCCGCCGCGCTGGCGTACGTGCATGAGCAGCAGCTCTTCGGCCTGATGGAGGCCGTGAACGACGGCCTGCTCCCCCCGGGCGACGCGGGCCGCGCCGCCGCGTCGACGGCGCTGCTGTCGGCGGGGGTTCCGGTGGAGAGGGTGCGGGGGATCGTCGGGGGGCTGGGGTAGTGCCGCGCCGCCCCGCGGATCACTCGATGAACAGGCGTTCCGGTGGGAAGAGGTCGAGGCCGGTGACCTGGGGGCAGTTGTGCAGCGTGACGGTGACGTTCTCCAGATGCGCCAGGGGCGTCAGATCGAGCGGACCGCAGTCCGCGAAGCGGACGGACTCCAGCAGGGGCAGCTCGGCGAGCGCGGTGATTCCGTCGACCTGGTGGGCAAGCCTGAGGTAAAGGCTGGCGAGTTGCCGGTGCGCCACAAGAGCGGACAGATCGACGTGTGGCACGTCCAGAATCTGAAGCGTGGACAGCGGGGAGAAAGCTCCGGCCGACAGGAGGGCGCGCCACTGGTGGTCCTCGTTGACGGTCAGCCAGCGCAAGGAGGTCAGGGCTTCGAGCCCGGACAACCGCATCCGGGAGGCCTGCTGGAGAAACCCGAGGCCGGTGAGTTGAGGGGCGAACGGCAAGTCGTCCAAGGCCTTCTCCACCGGCGCGAAGTCGAAGACCAGGTGGCGCAGCTCGGGCATGTCGGCCAGCGGCGTCAACGACATCGGGACCGACGGCGAGTAGAGGAAGACGTCACGCAGACGCAGGCCGGACAGTGCGCGCAGGTCGGTGACTGACGGGCAACGGCTCAAGCTCAGGGCCTCCAGGTGCGGCAGCCGCCTGAGGCCGGAGAGGTCAATGAGCGAGGGGTTCTCCCAGAACAGCAGGAACTTCATGGGTAGGTGCTCCAGCACCATGTCCGGCAGGCCGTGATCACCCAAGAGGTTGAGATCGGTCAGTTCCGGCAGTCGCGTAAGGAACGCCAGCTGCTCCGTCCTGGTGATGGGCACCACTTGGTCGCCCCCCACGTTGCCCTCAAGGACTGCCTCGAAGTACTCACGGGTGTCGAAGGCCGACCACGCGTTGCCCAGTGCCGAGCGCGTCAAGGGACGCTGGTCGGAGCGGAACCGGGAGATCACCGTCAGCGCCGCGTCTCCCCCGACCCGTTCGGCCGTGCGCACCACCGCAGCCGCCTGCCGGTCGGTCAGCCCCTCGGGCCCCGGTAGCAATTCCAGTACCAGTTGCCCCGCCTTGGCGAGGGATTCCACTTGGGCGAAGGTCTCCGGCGGCATCAACTCGCCCGTCCGCTCCTCCACCTCCCGTCTCACCTCCGGCTCCAGCTCCGGCGCATGCTCCAGACTCGCCGCCGCCAGCAGCACCAGCCGCTCCCGGTGCCTGCGCACCTTCTCCGCGCGCCGCAGCAACTGCCGCAGCAGCCGCGTACGTTCCTCCACGCGCGCGTGCCCCACCGCCATCCGCACCACGTCGTCCCACTGGTCGTCGTGGGCGTTGCGCACCAGCACCCCGAAGTCGCGCGCCTCGACCGCCGCCTTCGCGCCCAGGTAGTCCTGGAAGGTGCGGTGCACGAAGCCGACGGAACCGGGGACGGGTTCGCGGAGCAGGCCGCTGCGGATGAGCAGGTGGGTGAAGACCTGCTCGGCGTCGCCCTGCGCGCGTACCTGCGGCATCGCCGCGAGCCACTCGTCCAGCATGGCGACGGCGTCCTGCCGGTCCGCCTCGGCCTGGCCGTTGCGGATCATCCAGTAGGCCAGCCGTTGCAGCAGCGCGGTCTGCTCGTCGCGGGAGAGGGAGACGCCCTCGACGGACGTGACCTCGCGCTCGGTGTCCCGCCGGATCAGCAGCAGGTCAAGGGCCGCGTCGTAGAGCTCCTTGCGGGCGCGCGGCAGGTGCATGCGGCGGTCCCGGTGGAGGGCGCACAGGAGGGCGCACATCAGCGGGTTGGTGGCCAGGCGGCCCAGGTCGCGCCGGGTCGTCACCGCTTCGACGAGGCCGGACTCGTACCGGTGCAGCACGTCCTGTTCGCCCGGTGCCGCGCACTCGCGCCGGGCCGTGTCGTGCCAGTGCGCGATGAAGGCGCGTACCTCGTCCCGTTCCATGGGCAGCAGGGTGTACGCCGTGAAGCCCTGCCCCGGCGGCCAGTCCTCGGGGACCGCCGAGGGACGGGTGGTCACCACGTAACGCGCATGGGGGAACGCCGCGATCAGGGACCTCAGCCAGCTCTCCGTACGGTTGCGGAGCTTGGCCGGCACTTCGTCGACGCCGTCCACCAGCACCAGCGCCCGTCCGCTGTCCAGCATGTCCTGCACCCAGCCCTCGGGCGCCCGCAGCGGCACACCCGACGTGGTGAGGAAGTCCTCGGGCATCGGCAAGGCCTCGGGCAGCCGGAAGGACCGGAGCCGCAGGACGAACGGCACGCAGCGGTTCCAGTCGGCCAGTTCGGGGCCGAAGCTCTGCCGTGCCGCGTTCAGGGCCAGCCACTGCACGAGAGTCGACTTGCCCGAGCCCGCCGCGCCGCGCAGCATCAGCCGGTGGCCGCCCGCCAGCGCCTGCTCCACGCGTACGGCCGGCTGCGCGGCGCCACCCGGCAGGCCGTCCTCCTCGGCCTGCGGGCCGTGCGGCCGGTCTCCGCTCACCGCGAGGCTCAAGTAGGCGGTGTCCAAGGACCACTCGGCGCGTGTGCGTCCGGCCAGGGTGACGCCGAACAGCTCCAGGCGGCTGTGGGTCTCGGCGAGGAACCCTGCGTACCGCCGCTCGAAGTCCGACGCGGCCGATGCTGCCGCCGGTTGCCTCTCGCGCAGTAACTCTCCGGTGCGCCGGGTCTGTTCCACCGCGGCCCGCGCCGCGAAGGACGGGTGCGCCGTGAGCTGCTCGATCAAGTGCGCGCAGCACAGCTCCAGCAGCGCGGCGTAGAGCCCTTGGGCCTCCTCGGTGAGGTCGGGCACGGGGCGGCGGATCTCCGCCGCCAGCCGTCGCGGCTCCAGGTCCACCGCGAACAGCCGCTCCGCGTCCAGCGTCCCGGCCGCCGCGAAGGCGTCCCGTACGGCGGCCACCGCCGCGAGCCGCTCGTTCTCCGGGAGCCGCGCGTACGAGCCCTTGATGCGGCCGGACAGCACCCGGGCCAGTCTCTCCGGGCTCGCGGGCTTCGGTAACGGCCGTACGCGGCCCGTGACGAGACCGGCCCCCGGCTGCGGTGTCACCACCGACCTGGCCAGTGTCGACAGGGCCGTCACCGCCAGCCGGACGAGCGCTGTTTCGAGCCCTTGCATCCCGGTCCCCGCCCCCGTTCCGCCCGTCCGTCCGTCCCTGAGCCTCTGCGCCCACGCCACGCTATGACGAAGGGACAGCCGAAGGGGAGGGGCGGCGGCTACACCTTCACCGGTTCCTTGCCGTCCTCGCTGCGCCGCTCCGCCCCGGAGTCGGCGGCCTCCGGCGTCCCGGGGCCGTGCCCGTCGTCGACCAGCGTCCGTTCGTCGAACGGGAGGCGGCCGGCGAGGACCGCCGAGACCCGCTCCTTGTCGACCTCCTTGGTCCACGTGCCGATCAGCAGCGTGGCCACCGCGTTGCCCGCGAAGTTGGTGAGGGCGCGGGCCTCGCTCATGAAGCGGTCGACGCCGATGATCAGGCCGACGCCGTCCACGAGGGCGGGCTTGTGCGACTGGAGGCCGCTCGCGAGGACCGCGATGCCCGAACCGGAGACGCCCGCCGCGCCCTTGGAGGCGATCATCATGAAGAGCAGCAGCGAGATCTGCTCGCCGAGGCCGAGCGGCTGGTCCATGGCCTCGGCGATGAAGAGGGAGGCCATGGTCAGGTAGATCATGGTGCCGTCGAGGTTGAACGAGTAGCCGGTCGGGACGGTGATGCCGACGACCGGGCGGCTGACGCCCAGGTGCTCCATCTTCGCGATGAGCCGCGGCAGCGCGGACTCCGAGGAGGAGGTGGAGAGGATCAGCAGGAACTCGCGGCCCAGGTACTTGAGCAGCTGGAAGAGGTTCACACCGGCCACCACGCGCACCAGCGTGCCGAGCACGATCACGATGAACAGCGCGCAGGTGACGTAGAACCCGATCATGATCGTGGCGAGCGCCTTGAGGGCGTCGGCGCCGGTCTCGCCGATGACGGCGGCCATCGCGCCGAACGCGCCGACCGGAGCGGCCCACATGATCATGCCGAGGACCCGGAAGACCAGCTTCTGGATGTGCTCGATGCCGCGCAGCACCGGCTCGCCCGTACGCCCCATGGCCTGGAGGGCGAAGCCGACGAGCAGCGCGACGAGCAGCGTCTGGAGCACCTCGCCCGTGGTGAAGGCGGAGACGAGCGTCTTCGGGATGATGCCGAGCGCGAAGTCGACGAGACCCTTGTCCGCCTCGTCGGCCGCGTCGTGGCCGGCGCCCTTGTCCGAGTCGGCGAGGTCGATGCCCGAACCCGGGTGGAGGATGTTGCCGACGAGGAGGCCGATGGCGAGCGCGACGACCGACATGGCGACGAAGTAGGCGAGCGCGAGCCCGCCCACCTTGCCGACCTTGGCGGCCTTGCGGACCGAGCCGACGCCGAGCACGATCGTGCAGAAGATGATCGGCGAGATCATCATCTTGATGAGATTCACGAAGCCCGCGCCGACCGGCTTCAGCTCCTTGGCGAACTCCGGCCAGAGGAAGCCGACGGCGATGCCGAGCAGTACGGCGCCGATCACGGCGATGTAGAGGTAATGCGTGCGGTCCCGCTCGGCGGCGGGGGCCGGGGGTGTCTGCTGCGGGTCGGCCGTGCTGGTCACGGGGGCCCTCCTTGAACGACGACGTCGGCGTTGTGGTGCCGGGTGGCGTGTGCTGCCCGGTGGCGCGTACCGCCCGGTGGCGTATGAGGCGCGGTGCGCCCGCGGTGGGTGCGGCTCACGCCCCGGGCGATCCCGGCGACTATCTCCCGCCCTGTGAGGGCGGTCACCCTTGCGTTCATTGAGTTCGCGCCGGTACGACCGCCGCCGCACCCGCCGGGGCCGAAGAGGCAGACTGACAGCATGTCCCGCACCCGTCCGCCCCGCCGTCGCCGCCTGCCCCGCAGCCTGGCGGGCCAGCTCTTCGCGATGCAGATCGTGCTGGTGACGGCCGTGGTCGCCGGGTGCGCGCTCTTCACCTACCTGAGCGACAAGCACCAGGCGGAGGAGAGCGCCCGCCACCAGGCGACCGCGGCGGCCCGCGCGGTCGCGGACTCCCCTTCCGTACGGAACGCCATACGCGACGGTGGCGACCCGTCCAGGGAGCTGCAGCCGTACGCGAGCCGGGTGCAGCGGCACACCGGCGTCGACTTCGTCACGATCATGGACCCGCGCGGCATCCGCTGGACGCACCCCGACGAGCGGCGCATCGGCGAGCGCTTCCTCGGCCACACGGCACAGGCGCTGCGCGGCAGGACGTTCGCGGAGACGTACACCGGCACGCTCGGCCCGTCCGTGCGGGTGGTCACGCCGATCCGGGCGGACGGGACGGACGACGGGCGGATCATCGGCCTGGTCAGCGCGGGCATCACCATCGAGGAGATCACCGCCAAGGCGCGCGGTCAGCTCCTCGCGCTGCTCGGTGTCGCCGCGGCGGCGCTCGTCCTCGGCGGCATCGGGACGTACGTCATCAACGCCCGCCTCCGCCGCAGCACCCACGGCATGAACGCCGCCGAGCTGAGCCGCATGCACGACTACCACGAGGCGGCGCTGCACGCGGTGCGCGAGGGCCTGCTGATGCTCGACGGGCAGCGGCGGATCGCGCTGATCAACGACGCCGGCCGCGAACTCCTCGGCGTCCACGGCGACATCGTGGGGCGCAACGTCGCCGAGCTGGGGCTGCCCGCGCCGCTCACCGGGGCGCTGCTGGCCTCCGAGCCGCGGGTGGACGAACTGCACCTGAGCGCCGACCGGGTCCTGGTCGTCAACACCTCGCCGGTGACCGGCGGCGAGCGCAGGGGCACGGTGGTCACCCTGCGCGACCACACCGAACTCCAGGCGCTGACCGGCGAGCTGGACTCCGAGCGCGGTTTCACGCAGGCGCTGCGCTCGCAGGCCCACGAGGCCGCGAACCGCCTCCACACGGTGGTCTCGCTGATCGAGCTGGGCCGCGCGGACGAGGCCGTGGACTTCGCCACCGCCGAACTGGAGCTGGCGCAGGCCCTGACCGACCAGGTGGTGGCGGCCGTCAGCGAACCGGTCCTCGCGGCCCTGCTGCTCGGCAAGGCGGCACAGGCCAACGAGCACGGCGTGGAGCTGGTCGTCTCGGACGACAGCAGCATCGACGACGGCATGCTGCCGCCCGGCCTGTCCGCCCGTGACCTGGTGACCATCCTCGGCAACCTCATCGACAACGCGGTCGACGCCGCGCAGGGCTCCCCGGCGGCGCGGGTCACGGTGACGGCGCGGGCGGACGGGGCGGGCCTGCTCCTGCGCGTCCGCGACACCGGCCCGGGGGTCGACCCCGCGCAGCGCGAGACGGTCTTCGAACGGGGCTGGTCGACCAAGGCGGCGACGGGCCGGGGCCTCGGCCTCGCGCTGGTCGACCAGACGGTCACGCGGAACGGAGGCGTGCTGACACTACGGGAGGCGAAGGAGGGCGGCGCCCAATTCGAGGTGACCTTCACGGTCCCGGGTGCCGCTTCCGCCTCCGGTGCCGCTGGCGCCGCTGGCGCCGCTTCCGCTGCCGGGGCCGGAGCCGCTCCCGCTGTGGGCAGGCGTTCCGCAGGGCGGAACGGGTGGGCACAGCCCACGGCGCCGAGTGCCGACGAAGAGGGCGCCACCCGGAGCACCCAGAGCTTGCCAAAAGGTGACCGCACGGGCACAAGAGGCGGCACCAGATGATCCGCGTACTCGTAGTCGAAGACGACCCCGTCTCGGCAGCCGCCCACGTCCTCTACGTAAACCGCGTCCCCGGCTTCGAAGCCATCGCGAAGCCCGCCCACTCCGCCGCCGAGGCCCGCCGCGTCCTGGACCGCACCCCCGTCGACCTGCTCCTCCTGGACCTGCACCTCCCCGACGGCCACGGCCTCCAGCTCGCCCGGACCCTGCGCGCCACCGGCCACCCCACGGACGTGATCGCCGTGACGTCGGCCCGCGACCTGGCGGTGGTGCGCGAGGGCGTCTCCCTCGGCGTCGTGCAGTACGTCCTGAAGCCGTTCACCTTCGCCACCCTCCGCGACCGCCTGAACCGCTACGCCGAGTTCCGCTCGGCCGCCGCCGAGGGCGAGGCCACCGGCCAGGACGAGGTGGACCGCGCGCTCGCCACGCTGCGCGCCCCGGGCCCGGCCGCGCTGCCGAAGGGCCTCAGCGGCCCCACCCTGGAGCGCGTCATACGCACCCTGCGGGCCGCCCCCGAGGGCCTGACCGCCACCGCGGCGGCCGAGGCGGCGGGCCTGTCCCGCATCACCGCGCGCCGCTACCTGGAACACCTGGTCGACACGGCGCGCGCGGCCCGCAGCCCTCAGTACGGCCATGTCGGGCGGCCGGAGTTGGTCTACCGGTGGCTCACCGCGGCGGAGTGAGCGCCCTGGGGGAGGGCGCCGTCACCGTACGTCCTATAACAACGTTGTCACGCGGATGACGAGCGCCAACGCCCATCCGTGGCACGGGCATTGACCTTGCTCCGAGCGCGCCCGTACGTTCACCGGGCAGCCCCGCGTCGCAACCGCGCGTGGTAGCCCGCGTTGCAGGAGGTCGTGCCCGTGCGTCCCACCACCACTCCGCTGATCCTCGCCACCGCCGCCCTGCTGGCCGCCGGCACCCTCTCCGCGTGCGGCGGCGGCTCCGGTGACGACCCCGACACCGTGAAGGTCTCGTTCAAGCAGTCCACGGACAACGAGATCAGGGTCATGGACACCTATCTGGCGGACATCAAGAAGCAGTTCGAGAAGGCGAACCCCGGCAAGAAGGTCGAGCTGGTGCCGATCAAGGCGCCGGACTCCGAGTACTACACCAAGCTCCAGCAGATGCTGCGCTCCCCCAAGACCGCGCCCGACCTGGTGTACGAGGACACGTTCCTCATCAACTCCGACATCACGAGCGGGTACTTGAAGCCGCTGGACCCCTACCTGGAGAAGTGGCGGGACTGGGACCAGTTCATCGACACGGCCAAGACGGCGGCGAAGGCGGCCGACGGCAAGACGTACGGCGTGCCGGACGGCACGGACACGCGCGGCCTGTGGTTCAGCAAGGCGATCTTCAAGAAGGCGGGCCTGCCGGCCGACTGGCAGCCGAAGAACTGGGACGAGGTCCTCGACGCGGCCCGCACGATCAAGCGGAAGGTCCCGGGAGTCACCCCCCTGAACGTCTACACGGGCAAACCGGCGGGTGAGGCGGCGGCCATGCAGGGCTTCCAGATGCTCGCGTACGGCACGGGCAAGGACCCCTTGTACGACCCCGAGGCGAAGAAGTGGGTCACGGGTGGCAAGGGCTTCAAGGACTCCCTGCAGTTCGTCGAGACGGTGTACGACGAGAAGCTCGGCCCCGACGTCTCCGACGCCCTCGACCCCAACTTCGCGACGCGTGTACGCGGCGAACTGCTGCCCGAGGGCAAGCTGGGCATCGCCCTCGACGGCTCATGGCTCCCCCAGGACTGGGGCAAGGGCGCGGGCCACGAGTGGCCCGAGTGGCCGCAGAAGCTGGGCCTGGCCGCCATGCCCACGCAGCACGGCCAGGCCCCCGGCAAGGTGAGCATGTCCGGCGGCTGGACCTGGGCGATCCCGTCCAAGGCGAGCAACCCCGACCTGGCGTTCGCCTTCATCAAGACGATGCAGACCAAGGCCAACGCCAAGAAGTGGTACGTCGCCAACTCCGGCATCGCGGTCCGGAAGGACGTCGCGGCCGACCCGACGTACGTGAAGGCGCAGCCCGGCATCAAGTTCTTCACGGACCTGGTCGCCACGACGCACTACCGGCCCGCGTACCCCGCGTACCCGAAGATCTCCACCGCGATCCAGGAGGCGATGGAGTCGGTGACGACGGGCGACAGCTCGGTGACGGAGGCGGCGAAGGGCTACGACGAGGAGGTTAAGTCGGCGACGGACGGGGAGGTGGTGGAGAGGTAGCCCCTGGCCCAGGCCACCTGATCCGGCACACCAGCCATGCGGCCCGGTGGCCGGCCGTGCCATGGGGGCCGGTCATGGGGCCCGGTAGCTCGTTCGCGCGGGCCGGTGCGCCCGCCGTGCCACCCGGTCGTCCGTCACGCCACGGGGAGCCTGTCATGCTGCCCGGCACCCCCCGCACACGCCACCCGGTCACCCATCACGCCACCCGATCGCCCACCACGCCGAACCGGTACACCCGTCATGCCACCCGGTCGCCCCTCACGCTCCCCCGTCCGCCCGTCACGCCACCCGGTACCCCCGCCCCCCCCGGTACCAGAGAGTGAGTGTCCGCACGTGACCACCGCATCTCCCATGGGTCCGGGCCGCGTCGGCAAGACGTCGTCGGGTTCGGCCGGCTCGTCGCCGGACCCCCGTGCCCGCACCGCCGCCCGCGTCCGGCGCGGACTGCTCCGGGCGCTGCCCGTCTCCCCCGCCGTCGTCCTCCTCGCGCTCTTCCTCGCGGGTCCGATCGGCTACTGCGCGTACATCGCCTTCACCGACCTCCAGTTGACCGGCCAGGCCGAGTCCAGCTTCATCGGTCTTGACAACTTCCGCGAGGCGTTCGGCGACGAGCGGTTCCTCAACGCGGTCTGGCTCACCCTCGTCTTCACCGTCCTCTCCTCCCTCATCGGCCAGAACACCCTGGGCCTCGCCCTCGCCTCCCTCATGCAGCGCGCGTCGAAGCCGGTGCGCACGCTCACCGGCGCGATCGTCGTGACGGCCTGGGTGCTGCCGGAGGTCGTCGCGGGCTTCCTCCTCTACGCCTTCTTCCGCCGCGAGGGCACGCTCAACGCCGTCCTGGACTTCCTCCATCTCCCGTCCCAGAACTGGCTGTTCACGCTCCCCATCCTGGCGGTGTCGTTCGCGAACGTATGGCGCGGCACGGCCTTCTCGATGCTGGTCTACTCCGCCGCGCTCAACGAGATCCCCAAGGAGATCACGGAGGCCGCGCAGGTCGACGGCGCGAGCGGCTGGCGCCGCATGTGGCACATCACGCTGCCCATGATCCGCCGCTCGATCGGCACGAACCTCATGCTCAACACCCTCCAGACCCTCTCCGTCTTCGGCCTGATCTGGGTGATGACGCGCGGCGGCCCCGGAAACCGCAGCCAGACCCTGCCGCTGTTCATGTACGAGCAGGCCTTCCAGAAGAGCATGATCGGCTACGGCACGGCCGTGGCCCTGCTCCTGCTCCTGGTCGGCTCGCTCTTCTCCCTCGTCTACATGCGCCTGCTGCGTACGGAGGTCTGAGTGCCCGCCGACAAGCGCCCCCGCACGTTCCGCTCCCGGCGCGCCAGGCACCGCCTGGCGGCGGACGTCGGCCTCCTGACCGTGGCGGCGGCGTTCGTACTGCCGCTGGCCTGGGTGGTCCTGTCCTCCTTCGACCCGGAGGCGGACCTCAGGGTGCGGCTGCCGGACAGCCTCACCCTGGACAACTACGACAAGGTCCTCACCCCCGAGATCACCTTCACCCCCCTCCTCAACAGCCTCTTCCTGTGCGGCGGCGGCACACTGCTGACGGTGGTGTGCGCGGCCCTCGCCGCGTATCCCCTGTCGCGTTACCGCTCCCGCCTGAACCGCCCGTTCATGCTGACGATCCTCTTCGCGACGAGCCTGCCCATCACCGCGATCATGGTCCCGGTCTACGCGTTGTTCGTGCAGGTGGACCTGATCGACACGATGCAGGGCACCATCTTCTTCTTCGCCGCGTCCCAACTGCCCTTCGCCATCTGGCTGATGAAGAACTTCATGGACGGCGTCCCGAAGGAGTTGGAGGAGGCGGCGTGGACGGACGGCGCGTCGTCCTTCCAGTCCCTGCTGCGGATCGTCCTCCCCCTGATGGGCCCGGGCGTGGCCGTGGTGACGGTCTTCTCCTTCGTCATGATGTGGGGCAACTTCTTCGTCCCCTTCATGCTCCTGCTCACCCCCGACCAGATGCCGGCGTCGGTCAGCATCAACGACTTCTTCGGCAACAAGGGCACCGTGGTCTACGGCCAGCTGGCCGCGTTCTCGATCCTCTACTCGACGCCGGTGATCCTGCTGTACGTCCTCGTCTCCCGCCGCCTGGGCGGCGGCTTCGCGCTGGGCGGGGCGGTGAAGGGCTGAAGGGGGGCGGCCGCCGCCCGTGGGCACAGAACTGTGACATTCGTTCGCGGCGATACATCCCGCACGCCCCATTCGTGACGGGACAACTCCCTGGTATCGGGCCCCGCCTCGCACTAGCGTGCTGAGCCCGCGCCCTCTCCCCCACCTGCCAGGAGCCGACAGTGACCCGCCCCCTCCGCCTCGCGACGGCCACGCTCACCGCGACCGCGGCCCTGCTGCTGACATCCTGCGGCAGCGACGAGAAGCCCTCCGGGGACGACGACAAGATCGCCGGAGCGGAGCAGGGGGAGGCGAAGAAGTCGCCGCCGCCGAGCGGGACGGCGACAGCGGACGCCGATCGCCCGAAGATCGAGCTGCCGTCCGACCTGACCATGACCTTCGAGCCCGCCGGCACCAGTGACCCGGCGAAGAAGGCCGTACTGGCGGACAACGAAGAGCGCATGCGGGCGGTGAACGCCGCGATCACGGGGACCGACCCCAAGAGCGAAGCGCTCGGTTACTACAACACCGGCAAGGCTCTGGAAGCGTCCGTGACATGGGTCGCGAAATTCAAGGACGCCGGTCTCAGCCTCACGGGGGAGATCCGCTATTACGACCGCCAAGTGACGCTCAAGGACAAGAAGACGGCCACGCTCTCGTTCTGCGCGGACGAGGGCAAGGGCTACACGAAGAAGAAGTCGACCGAGAAGGTCAACAAGACGCCGGTCACGAAGAACAGCTACGTCGCTTACAACACGCAGCTGATCAAGAATTCCCATGGAACGTGGCAGACCTCTCAGATCTTCTCCACAAGGGGGGCGGCTCAGTGCCAGCCATAAGGACGAACCCGGCCTTCACGGCCGTGATCGCGGGTCTCATTCTCGCCGTAAGCAGTTCACCGGCCATGGCCGACATCGACCCGGGCGGCGGTGACACCGAGACGCAGGTGGACGCGGACGCCGATGAGAAGACCCTGTCGGCCACCGCGGGTGGGATCGTCTATGACCGTTCGAAGAACGGCAAAGGGAGCAACGCTGGTCCCCTGATTCCCGCGACCAGTTGGACCCCTCCTCCCTGCTATTACGCCCCCGCCTACACACCTGCCCAGTTGCAGAAGAAGCTTGAGCCGATCTGGGCGGTCGACTCCACCGGCCCCGAATGGGACCTGACCCAGCGCGACCGCTATGTGAACGGAAAGCCCTACAAGGACTTCAACAAGAAGAAGGCCGGTGACGGCTACTGGTGGGACAGCTTCATCCCCGAGGGCAGGGAAAGTGCCCCTGGCGCATTCGACTGCGACGAGCCCTACTTCTGGGTGGACAAGGGTGAGCCGCCTCCGGCTGACGCTCCCGAGGCCGTCACGCCAGAGATCCTCGCGCATCTCGCCTACGCTGAAATCCGCGTCCCCGACACGGAGGTGTCCCTCGCCCCCGCAGGGACGACGAAGGTCAATCTGCCCACCTGGGCCTGGCTGGACAAGGCGGATTTCAAGCCGGTCTCAGTAACGGCCTCGGTGCCGGTCCTGCAGATCGAGGCAACAGCAACAGCCGAACCCGTCTCCCTCAAGATCGACCCCGGCACCCCCGACGCCGAGATCTACCCCGCGTCCGGCGTCTGCGACCTCGTGGGCGACAGGATCGGCACCCCGTACGCGAAGGGCAAGGCCAAGGAGACCCCGCCCTGCGGTGTGAAGTACCTGCGGTCCTCGGGCGACGGTTCGTACCCGCTGAAGGCGACGGTCACCTGGAAGATCCGCTGGACGGGGACGGGCGTCGACGGCGAACAGACTCTCCCGGACGGCGAGTTCGGCGCGGAGCAGGATGTGGTGGTCCAGGAGATCCAGTCCATCAACCGGTAGTGCGGGTCACGGTACTGGGGAGATATCCGGGGCGGCCGGACATGCGCACGGCGGAGGTCTTCGTAGACGACTGGGTCCTCCGCCACCGGGAACACCTCCGCCGGGTATGCGACTTCTGGCCAAGGGAGTGGTCCACGCCCCCGTACCTTCCCACCAATCCGCAACCTCGTAGGAACGCACCGTAGTCGCCACCCCCGCAGGCGCCTACGGTGTGCCCGTGCAACCGAGCCGATCGAGCCAGCCCCCGCACCAGCCCGCACCCCCCTTCAACTTCCCCGCCGCCCGGCGCCTGCGCGAGGCGCTCGGGATGGCGCACGGGCATGTCGCATACGGGATGCGGGCCGGTTACGGGCTCACGTACATCACCGCCGACACCATCGCCGCCTGGGAGCGCGGGCTCGCCTCGCCCAGTTCCGCCGAGCTCAGCGCGCTCGCGGCCACGCTCTGGTGTTCGCCCGGGGAGCTGATGGGGGCCGCCCGGACCCTGCGGGAGCACCGCGTCGCCCGCGGGCTCGCGCCGGAGGACGTCGCCCGGGAGTCCGGCGTGGAGGTCCAGGCGTATCTGCGCATGGAGGAGACCGACACCTGGCGCGGGAACGAGCGGCAGTCCGAGGCCCTCGCCCGGGTCCTGCGGCTCTCCGTGCCCGACTTCGTCACCGTCACCGGCCGGTCGGAGCAGCTCGCCGAGCTGCTGCGCAGTGCCGTCACCACCCGGTGGCAGGGGTATGTGCGGCCCGTCAGCAAGCTGCTGCCCGTGGAGAAACGGCACGTCGAGGACGTCCTGCGGCAGATGCACGACGACTACCAGGCCCGGATGGCGCGGACCCTGAGCTGGGGCGGCGGTGCCGGCTCCGACGCGTCCGGCGAGGCCGGACGGGACTTCCTCGAACGGATTCTGGAGCACTTCTGGACACTGGTCCGCGGCGGGGCCGGAAGGGGCCGGGCCTGAGCACCGCCGTCCGCCCGGCCACCCGGCTACCCACCGCGGCGGAGCCTCCAGAACCGCAGAGCCCGCAGAGCCCCCGGAGAACCGTCAGAAGACCGACTCCGCCTCGTCCATCCGGTCCTTCGGCACCGTCTTCAGCTCCGTGACGGCCTCCGCCAGCGGCACCATCGTGATGTCCGTGCCCCGCAGCGCCGTCATTTTGCCGTACTCCCCGCGGTGCACCGCCTCCACCGCGTGCCAGCCGAAGCGGGTCGCGAGGACACGGTCGTACGCGGTGGGGGTGCCGCCGCGCTGCACGTGGCCGAGGATGACCGGCTTGGCCTCCTTGCCGAGGCGAGCCTCCAGCTCGTACGCGAGAGCCGTGCCGATGCCCTGGAAGCGCTCGTGGCCGAACTGGTCGATCGCGCCCTTGCCGTAGTTCATCGTGCCGTCCTGCGGGTGCGCGCCCTCGGCGACGCAGATCACCGCGAACTTCTTGCCGCGCGAGAACCGCTCCTCGACCAGCGCCACCAGGTCGGCGGGGTCGAACGGCCGCTCGGGCAGGCAGATGCCGTGCGCGCCGCCCGCCATGCCGGACTCCAGGGCGATCCAGCCCGCGTGGCGGCCCATGACCTCCACGACCATCACGCGCTGGTGGGACTCGGCGGTCGTCTTGAGGCGGTCCATCGCCTCCGTGGCCACGCCCACCGCCGTGTCGAAACCGAAGGTGCGGTCCGTGGAGGAGATGTCGTTGTCGATCGTCTTCGGGACGCCGACGACCGGCACGCCCGCGTCGGCCAGCATGCCCGCCGCCGTCAGGGTGCCCTCGCCGCCGATCGGGATGAGCGCGTCGAAGCCGCTCTTCTCGATGAGTTCCTTGGCGTTGTGGCAGGCGGCGCGGAAGCGGTCGCGCTCCAGGCGGGAGGAGCCGAGGATGGTGCCGCCGCGGGCCAGGATGCCGCTGACCGCGTTCAGGTCGAGGGCGCGGTAGCGCCCCTCGAGCAGGCCCGCGTAGCCGTCCTCGAAGCCGATGACCTCGTCGCCGTAGTGCGTCACGGCGCGGTGCACGACCGACCGGATCACGGCGTTGAGGCCGGGGCAGTCGCCGCCCGCGGTGAGAATTCCGATACGCATCGCGCTGTGTCTCCTGCTCGCTGTTGGTGCTTGTGAGCCGGTCCGTCGGCACTGGTGAACCGGTCCGATTGTTCCACGGCCGGACGGGGGACGCCGCTCACGGTTGTCCGACGGACGCCCGTGCGATAGGGCGGCGATACGGGGGCAGGGGCAGGGTGGGCCCTCCTGGCGGCCCCTCCGTCCGGCGGGCGGCTTAACCAGCCGCAGAGGTATTGTCAAGAGGGCACAGCCGCGATATCGGGTAATTTGTCCTGCTCACCCGGCGTCCCCCGCCGGGCGGCCAGCGGGCAGCGAGGAAGGGAAGAGCACGCGTGACGCGCAGCGTGTACGTGACCGGGATCGACCGCGGCGACGGCCGCCAGGTCGTCGAGCTGGGAGTCATGGAACTCCTGACCCGCCAGGTCGACCGGGTCGGCGTCTTCCGGCCCCTCGTCCACGACGGTCCCGACCGTCTCTTCGAACTGCTGCGGGCCCGCTACCGCCTCTCGCAGGACGCCGCGTCCGTGTACGGCATGGACTACCACGAGGCGTCCGCGCTCCAGGCCGAGCAGGGCACCGACGAGCTGGTCTCGCGGATCGTCGACCGCTTCCACCGGGTGGCCGGGGAGTACGAGGTGGTCCTCGTCCTCGGCACCGACTTCGCCGCCACGCAGCTCCCCGACGAGCTGGCGCTCAACGCCCGCCTCGCCAACGAGTTCGGTGCCTCCGTGCTCCCCGTGGTCGGCGGCAAGAACCAGACCGCCGAGTCGGTGCACGCCGAGACGCGCAACGCCCACCGCGCGTACGAGAGCCTCGGCTGCGACGTCCTCGCCATGGTCACCAACCGGGTGGCCCCCGCCGACCGCGACGAGATCCACCGGCGGCTGGCGGCCAGCCTGCCGGTCCCCTGTTACGTCCTGCCCGACGAGCCCGCGCTCTCCGCGCCGACCGTCGCGCAGATCACCCACGCGCTGGGCGGCCGCGTCCTGCTCGGCGACGACTCGGGGCTCGCGCGCGACGCCCTGGACTTCGTCTTCGGCGGCGCCATGCTGCCGAACTTCCTGAACGCCCTGACGCCGGGCTGCCTGGTGGTCACCCCCGGCGACCGCGCCGACCTGGTGGTGGGCTCGCTGGCCGCGCACAGCGCCGGCACGCCGCCCATCGCGGGCGTCCTGCTGACCCTGAACGAACAGCCCGGCCAGGAGATCCTCACCCTCGCCGACCGCCTCGCGCCCGGCACCCCGGTCGTCGCGGTCTCCGGCGGCTCCTTCCCCACGGCGGCGGAGCTGTTCGCCCTGGAGGGCAAGTTGAACGCCGCGACGCCCCGCAAGGCGGAGACCGCCCTCGGCCTCTTCGAGCGGTACGTCGACACCGCCGGCCTCCTCACGCGCGTCTCGGCGCCGAGCAGCGACCGCGTCACGCCGATGATGTTCGAGCACAAGCTCCTGGAGCGGGCCCGCGCCGACCGCCGCCGCGTCGTACTGCCGGAGGGCACCGAGGAACGCGTGCTGCGCGCCGCCGACGTCCTGCTGCGCCGGGGCGTGTGCGACCTGACGCTGCTCGGCCCCGTCGAGCAGGTCCGCAAGAAGGCCGCCGACCTCGGCGTGGACCTCGCCGACTCCGAGCTGATCGACCCGCAGACCTCCGAGCTGCGGGATCGTTTCGCCGGGAAGTACGCGGAGCTGCGCGCCCACAAGGGCGTCACCGTCGAGCTGGCGTACGACGTGGTGGCCGACGTCAACTACTTCGGCACCCTGATGGTCCAGGAAGGCCTGGCCGACGGCATGGTGTCGGGCTCCGTGCACTCCACGGCCGCCACCATCCGCCCCGCCTTCGAGATCATCAAGACGAAGCCGGACGCCTCGATCGTCTCGTCCGTCTTCTTCATGTGCCTCGCCGACAAGGTCCTGGTCTACGGTGACTGCGCCGTGAACCCGGACCCCAACGCCGAGCAGCTCGCCGACATCGCCGTCCAGGCGGCCGCCACGGCCGCGCAGTTCGGGGTGGAGCCGCGGATCGCGATGCTCTCGTACTCGACGGGTACGTCCGGTTCGGGCGCCGACGTGGACAAGGTGCGCGAGGCGACCGAGCTGGTGCGCGCGCAGCGGCCGGACCTGAAGATCGAGGGTCCGATCCAGTACGACGCCGCCGTGGAGCCGTCGGTGGCGGCCACCAAGCTGCCCGGCTCCGACGTCGCGGGCCAGGCCAGCGTGCTGATCTTCCCGGACCTGAACACCGGCAACAACACCTACAAGGCCGTGCAGCGCTCGGCCGGCGCGATCGCCGTCGGTCCGGTCCTGCAGGGTCTGCGCAAGCCGGTCAACGATCTGTCCCGGGGCGCGCTCGTCCAGGACATCGTCAACACCGTCGCCATCACGGCGATCCAGTCCCAGACGCCCGCCCAGTAGTTCCCCCCACAGAAAGCACCCCGAATCCGTGTCTGCTACGCGCGTCCTCGTCCTCAACTCCGGCTCCTCGTCGGTGAAGTACCAGCTGCTCGACATGCGCGACAGCTCACGTCTGGCCGTCGGTCTCGTCGAGCGGATCGGCGAGGAGACCTCGCGGCTCAAGCACACCCCGCTGACCGGCGGCGGCGCCGAGTCCCGTGAGCGCGAGGAGCCGATCGCCGACCACGAGGCGGCGCTCAAGGCCGTCGCCGGGGAGCTGGCCGCCGACGGGCTCGGCCTCGACTCCCCCGAGCTGGCCGCGATAGGCCACCGCGTGGTGCACGGCGGCCTGAAGTTCACCGCGCCGACCGTGATCACCGACGAGGTGCTCAAGGAGATCGAGCGGCTGGTGCCGGTGGCGCCGCTGCACAACCCGGCCAACATCACCGGCATCCGCACCGCCCAGGCCCTGCGCCCGGACCTGCCGCAGGTCGCCGTCTTCGACACCGCGTTCCACACGACGATGCCGGAGTCCGCGGCGCGCTACGCGATCGACGTGCGGACCGCCGACGAGCACCGCGTGCGGCGCTACGGCTTCCACGGCACCTCGCACGCGTACGTCTCGCGCGAGACCGCGAAGCTGCTGGGCAAGGCGCCCGAGGACGTGAACGTCATCGTGCTGCACCTGGGCAACGGCGCCTCGGCGAGCGCCGTGCGGGGCGGCCGGTGCGTCGACACGTCGATGGGGCTCACGCCGCTCGAGGGGCTCGTGATGGGCACCCGTTCCGGAGACATGGACCCCGCGGTCATCTTCCACCTGGCCAGGGTCGGCGAAATGTCCGTCGACGAGATCGACATTCTCCTCAACAAGAAGAGCGGTCTGATCGGACTCTGCGGCGACAACGACATGCGGGAAATCCGGCGCCGGATCGACGAGGGCGACCAGGAGGCCGCGCTCGCCTTCGACATCTACATCCACCGGCTGAAGAAGTACATCGGCGCCTATTACGCCGTTCTCGGCCGTGTCGACGCCGTGGTGTTCACGGCCGGCGTCGGCGAGAACGCGGCTCCGGTGCGGGAGGCGGCGGTGGCGGGCCTGGAGGAGCTGGGGCTCGCGGTGGACGGCGCGCTGAATTCCGTGCGTTCCGACGAGGCGCGGCTGATTTCGCCGGAGTACGCGCGCGTCGCCGTCGCCGTGGTGCCGACGGACGAAGAATTGGAGATCGCCACTCAGACGTACGCATTGGTCGGCGACCGCAACGCCTGAGCGCGCATCCGCCCATTTGTAGATTCCACCAGACGGAATATTCCGTAGCGAAACAAACCGATAGGATCGCCCCATGCGCCGTTCCAAAATCGTCTGCACGCTGGGCCCCGCCGTCGACTCCGAAGAGCAGCTGGTCTCGCTGATCGAAGCCGGCATGAATGTGGCCCGCTTCAACTTCAGCCACGGCACGCAAGCCGAGCACCAGGGCCGGTACGACCGGGTCCGCTCGGCCGCCGCGAAGACCGGCCGCGCGGTCGGCGTCCTCGCCGACCTCCAGGGCCCGAAAATCCGTCTGGAGACCTTCGCCGAGGGCCCCGTCGAGCTGGTGCGCGGTGACGAGTTCACCATCACCACCGAGGACGTGCCCGGCGACAAGTCGATCTGCGGCACGACCTACAAGGGCCTGCCGGGCGACGTCTCCAAGGGCGACCAGATCCTCATCAACGACGGCAACGTCGAGCTGCGCGTCGTCGAGGTGGACGGCCCGCGCGTGAAGACGATCGTCGTCGAGGGCGGTGTCATCTCCGACCACAAGGGCATCAACCTGCCCGGCGCGGCCGTGAACGTGCCCGCGCTCTCCGAGAAGGACATCGAGGACCTGCGCTTCGCGCTGAAGATGGGCTGCGACATGGTCGCCCTGTCCTTCGTGCGCGACGCCAACGACGTCAAGGACGTCCACAAGGTGATGGACGAGGAGGGCCGCCGCGTCCCCGTCATCGCCAAGGTGGAGAAGCCGCAGGCCGTCGCCAACATGGAGGGCGTCGTCGCGGCGTTCGACGCCGTGATGGTGGCCCGTGGCGACCTGGCCGTCGAGTACCCGCTGGAAAAGGTCCCGATGGTGCAGAAGCGCCTCGTGGAGATGTGCCGCCGCAACGCCAAGCCGGTGATCGTCGCGACCCAGATGATGGAGTCGATGATCACCAACTCGCGCCCCACGCGCGCCGAGGCGTCCGACGTCGCCAACGCGATCCTGGACGGCGCGGACGCGGTCATGCTGTCGGCCGAGTCGAGCGTCGGCGCCTACCCGATCGAGACCGTCAAGACGATGTCGAAGATCGTCGCGGCGGCCGAGGAGGAGCTGCTCTCCAAGGGCCTCCAGCCGCTCGTGCCCGGCAAGAAGCCGCGCACGCAGGGCGGTTCGGTGGCCCGCGCCGCGGCCGAGATCGCCGACTTCCTCGGCGGCAAGGCGCTGGTCGCCTTCACCAAGTCCGGTGACACGGCCCGCCGCCTGTCCCGCTACCGCGCGGCCCAGCCGATCCTGGCCTTCACCACCGACGAGTCGACCCGCAACCAGCTGACGCTGAGCTGGGGCGTGGACACCTACGTCGTGCCGCACGTCGACAACACCGACGCGATGGTCGAGCTGGTCGACGCCGAGCTGATCAAGCTCAACCGCTTCAACGACGGCGACACCGTCGTCATCACCGCGGGCTCGCCCCCCGGTGTCCCCGGCACCACGAACATGGTCCGGGTGCACCACCTCGGCGGCGGCGAGCGCGACTAGCCGTCGGTCGTTCTTCGAAACGCCGAGGGCGCTCCCTGGTCCAGGGGGCGCCCTCGGCGTTCGTACCGTGTGGGTCAGTCGGTGATCGACTGGTGCAGTCCGGGGATCGTGAGGTTGCCGCCGAACTGGCCCGCCTGCTGCACCGTCACATCCGTGAAGTAGATCAGCGGGATGTTCAGCGGCGGCGGGTGCTCGGGGTCGAAGGTGATCGGGATGAGCCCGAACAGCTTGCCGGAGATCCGCTCGGTGTACATCGTGGTCTCCCCGTCCCGGATGGTGGACGTGGAGCCCTTGGCCGCCTCGACGTGGTACTTCTTGCCGGCGGGCCCCTCGACGATCTGGTGCAGGTCGCCGATGTCGGTCTTCTGTACGACGTACTTCAGGGCCTGCTTGGTCCGTCCGTCGGGCATCGTGAGGTTCACGACGCCCTGGTAGTCGGCGCCCTTGAGGGTGAGCGAGCTGGCTTCCAGGTGCCACGGCTGGTTCGGGATCGGGGCGGGGGCCTGCTCGGCCTTGCCGTCGACCTTCTTCTCGACCACGCACGGGAACGGCTTCTTGCCGTTCTCGTCCGGCGCCATGGGGTCCTCGGCCTCGGCCGTGTCGCCGCTTCCCTCGCCGGCCGCGTCGTCCGCCGACTGACCGGCAGCGTCGTCCTGGCCGGGCTTGTCATCCTGGCCGGGCTTGTCGTCCCGCTCGGCCTTGTCGTCCTGGTCGGCCTTGTCTTCCTGGCCGGCCTTGTCGACGGCGTCCTTGACCGGCTCAGTCACCTTGTCGGTGGTGTCCTTGGCCGGGGCCTTCGGGGACGTGGTGCTCTCCGGGGCGGACGGGCGCGGGTCAGGGTCGGCGGACTCCTTCTCGTCGGGCGTGAAGACGTCCTTGATGGCGTCACCGAGACCCAGCGGGTCCAGGGGGTTCCTGGGCTTGGCGGGCTCAGGCTCGGGCTCAGGCTCGGGCTCGGGCTTCGGAGCGGGCTTGGACGGCGTGGGGTCCGGATCGGCGTTGTCGCCGGGGTCCGGCTTGTCCCCGGCGGGGGGCGACGAGGGCGCGGTCGGCCCGTCGGAGTCCTTCGCGTCCCGATCCGCGTCGCCCTTCCCGCCGCTCTTCTCGCCGCTCTTCTCCGCGTCCTTCTTCGCGTTCTTCTTCGCGGCGTCCTCCCGCGCCTTCTTCTCGGCGGCGGCTTCGGCCTCGGCATCCCGCTCGGCCTTCTCCTCCGCCTCCGCGTCCTTGTCGGGCGCCGTGACGCACGGCCCGTCCTGGAAGGGGTTCTCGGGCACACCCGGCTTCGCCTGGGCGAGCGTCGGGGTCAGGCCCATGCCCATGAGGACCGCGGTGGGCATGGCCGCGAGGGCGATCGCCTTGCCCGCGGGCACGTGGAACCGGGTCAGCAGCGGCTTCCTGGGAGCCGCGTGGCGCGGCCCGGTTCTGGCCCGAGGCTCCCCCGCGGAGCTGTCGTGGTGCACCTCGTCAGCCGGCACGGTGCCTCCCGTTCGTCCCATTCGTCGGGCTCGTTCCTGACAGGTCGTCCTGCTCGCCGCTCACCCCACCCGCGGCCGCCGTGGTGGCCGGCTCGGGAGTCCCGTCGTCCACGGGGTCACCTGCTCCCTGGGCCGTACGTCCCTTCGCGGGCCCCCTGGGGGGCCTGCCGGGCGCCCAGGAGACGCCGAGGGCGCCGCCCAGCAGGGCGAGCAGGAAGCCGATGACGAAGCCGCCGAAGTTGGAGACCACCAGGGAGACCAGGGCGAGCAGGATCGCCGCGACGCCCGCGAAGATCCTGGAGTGCGGCTGGAACCACATGGTCAGGCCGAGTACGACCAGCAGCACGCCGATGATCAGCGATCCGGCGCCGGTGGTGGTCGCCATCCGGATCGTCATCGTGCCGAGCGTGAGGTTCGCGTACGGGAAGTACATGATCGGGATGCCGCCGAGCAGCGTCAGCAGACCACCCCAGAACGGGCGCTGACCGCGCCACCCTCGGAACGATCGGCGCATCCGGCCGAGCTTGTCGCCCAGTCCCACTTGCGCTTCGGCGCTCATCTCGTACAGCTCCTCGGGAATGGCGTTGGTTCTGTGTGTCGTGCGGATGCGGGCGCGGGGACGGCTCCTCATGTGCCGTCGCGCCCCCGCGCCCGTCCGTTCATCGCATCGAGTGCGTACGCGCATATGTCCGCGCACGGCCTGTCGGGGCGTCAGTCGCCCTTGTAGCACTCCGCGTCGGTGCCCTTCACGACCTTCATCGAGAGGCCGGAGAGCTTGAAGGTGCCGGCGCTGGTCGCCCACGCACGCTGCTTGACCTTGGTGAAGCGCACCCTCTCCGCCTGCTGGGCGAACGAGTCCCCGACGTAGTGGTCGTTCGCCGCCGGACCCGGGCCCTTGGTGGTCTGGTCGACCGAGACACCGATGTCGACCTTGTGGAAGGTCGCGTTGGCCCTCAGGTCGTCGGCGTCGATGTAGAGGTTCTTGGCGATGACCTTGGGGCTACCGGGCTGACCGGCCCGGAGGGTCATCGTCACATCGCCGAAGACCGGGACCGGGACGACCACCGACTGGCACAGGTTGGTGATCGTGGCCGAGTCGAGGCCGACGACGGCGACCGGGTGCTTGCCCGACTTGCCCACGTCCAAGGCGCCGTACTGGACGAAGCCCCTGCCGTTGAGTTCGTCGGCAGTCACCTTGAACTGCTGACCGGACACACTGAACGATGCCGCGAGCGCACCCTGGGACAGGGCGACGCCTATCGCGGCGGTCGCCGCGACGCTCGGCACCATGACCACGGCGAACCGCTTCCATCTGGTTCCGCCACGAGCCACGGACTCCATGACTTTCCTCCTTCTCGGACGTACATCTCCGGCCCTGACTGCTCCCGCTCGGGCGGCTCAGCCGGGCAGGGATGGGAGAAGTGCTACGTCCTCGGGAAGGAGAGCGCCCGCATCGCAAGGCGCCAACCGCACCACACATCACCGGCGATCACCCCCGAGCGACAACCACTGGCCGCGCCTGACGCAGCACGCACGACCTCATGGACAGGCCCTGCCGGAACCGGCAGAGACCCCCCTGTCCCAAGACCGGCGACGGCGTCACCGGTCTGCCCGGTGGGGACCCGAAGGCCCCGCTCCCGACCGGCTGTCGGGTGGCGGTTCATCGGACCGAGCGTCGCCGATCGTGGTGCATTCTCGGGCCCCGCACAAGGGGGTTCATTACTGGCTAGTAACGGGGGGGTAACCGAACCGCGACCGCGCGATATCGGTCGGCCACGGACGGTGGCCCAACAGGTGGGAGCGGAACGGGACATGTACGGGTGAAAGCGCCCAGATGGACGCCCCCGACTTACTGCAAGTAACAGTGGCCGTGTTTGCCAAGTTTTGGCAAAGCACGGCCACTGTCGCGTCCTGGGACCAGAGTTTTCACTCCGGCATCACAAGCCCCTGCGGTGAGGGGTGGTCAGCCGACGGGCCGGGGGACGGACCGGCCACGGGCGGTTCGGCGCATGGCTCAGAAGAGCACCCGGGCGAGCGCCGTGCGCGCCGCCGTCACGCGGGGGTCGTCCGAGCCGACCACCTCGAAGAGTTCGAGCAGCCGCACCCGCGCGGCGTCGCGGTCGTCGCCCGCGGTGCGCCGCACCGTGTCGATGAGCCGCCCGAAGGCGTCCTCGACGTGACCGCCCACCAGATCCAGGTCGGCCGCGGCGATCTGGGCCCGGACATCCGCGGGCTTGTCGGCGGCGTCCTTGCGGACCTGCTGCGGGTCGAGGCCCTGCACGCGCTGGAGCAGTTCGGCCTGGGCGAGACCGAGCTTGGCCTCGGTGTTCGCCGGGTCGTCACTGAGGACGTTCCGGTACGCCTGGACGGCACCGGCCAGGTCGCCCGCGTCCAGCGCCCGCACGGCCGCTTCGAGCAGCGCGTCGTAGGGACCGGCGGGCACCTCGGCCGCGGCGGGGGCCTGCCCGTCCTCGGCGCCGGGGTCGACCACGAGGCCGGTCAGGCCGAAGCGCTCCTCGCCGACCTGGATGAGCTGGTCGAGGGTCTGGCGGATCTGCGCCTCGGGGGCCGCGCCCTGGAAGAGGGGCAGGGCCTGGCCGGCGACCACCGCGAAGACCGCCGGAATCCCCTGGACCCCGAACTGCTGCATCAGCATCTGGTTGGCGTCGACGTCGATCTTGGCGAGGAGGAAGCGGCCGTTGTACTCCTGCGCGAGCCGGTCCAGAAGGGGGCTCAGCTGCTTGCACGGCTCGCACCACTCGGCCCAGAAGTCGATGACGACCGGGACCTCGGTGGAGCGCTGGAGGACCTCGCGCTCGAAGCCCGCCTCGTCGACATCGATGACGAGGCTCGACGGGGAGATGGCGACGCCCGCCGCGCCTCCGCCCTGCCGGGCCGCTTCGGCGCGCGCCTGCTCCGCCTTCGCCTTGGCCTCCTGGGCCGCCTTCACCGCGGCGAGGTCGACGACTCCGCTCATGGACATGTTCCGTGGCTGCATGAGTACATCCTCCCCCAAGCCGTGCGGGAACCGCGCCCGTCCGCGAACCCCCGCCGGATTGCGGGGCGCAGAGGCCTTGGTCCAAGGTCCCGAGGAGGACCGGTGGTTGGCCCGGGGTCCCCACCCCGTGCCGTCGTACGTGTGTATCGCGTGGTTGTCGCTCGTGGCTTTCGCTACGGGTCGTAGCGTAACTGGCGCCCGCCGGGAGTGGACAGCCCCCGTCGGTGATCTCCCTCACTGATCTCTCCGGCTGCCGGGGGCCGAGGGGGTCCCGGGCCGGTCCGTACCGACCGGTATGGTCGCGCCCATGCAGAGCCGTACGCCGACCACTCCGCCCGCCCGCACCGGCGGCCGCCCGCGCAGCGCGACCGCCGATGCCGCGATCCTGGAGGCGACCCGGCAGGGGCTCGTCGAACTGGGCTGGTCCAGGCTGACGCTCGGTGCCGTCGCCACGCGCGCGGGGGTCGCCAAGACGACCCTGTACCGGCGCTGGGCGGGCAAGAGCGAGCTGGTGGTGGACGCGGTGGCGGAACTCTTCGACGAGCTGGAACTACCGGACCGGGGCAGCCTCGCCGCGGACATCGAGGGCGTGGTCCTGCAGTTCGCGGCGCTGCTGGGGCGCCCCGAGACGAAGACGGCGCTGATGGCGGTCGTCGCGGAGTCGACGACGGACGGGCCGCTGCGCGAACGCATCCGCAGGTCCATCGTCGACCGCCAGAAGCGGCTGGTCCTCGCGGGGCGCGAACGGGCGCAGCAGCGGGGCGAACTCCCCGTGGAGCCGGACCCGTCCGCCGCCGCCCGCACGGCGGACCTCATCTTCGACGTGATCGCCGGCGCGGTGGTCCACCGAGCCCTGGTCAGCGCGGAACCGGTAGACGAGGAATGGGCCCGCCGCTTCACACTGCTCCTGCTGGGCGGCCTGGCAGCGGCGGCCGCACAGACGTAAGGGCTAGGGGCGGCCGCGACTTCGCCGCGGGGCGCGCCCAACCCCGCCAGGGGCGCGGGGAACTGCGCGACCAGCCCCCACCAACCCGCACCCACACACCACGCCCAACCCCCCACGCACCCGCACCCCCACCCCCACCTCAAACCTGATACCGCTCCGGCGCGAACAACCGCAGATTCCCGGCAACCCACTCCGACGTCCGCTCCAACCCCTCCGCGAGAGCAACCCGAGGCTCCCACCCCGCCCATTCCCGCGCCCGGGAGTTGTCCGACAGCAGCCTCTCCACCTCACTGCCCGAGGGCCGCAGCCGCGCGGGGTCGACCACGACCGACGCCTCGCGGCCCGACGCCGCGATCAACGCCTCCGCCAGCTCCCCGATGGAAATCTCCCGGCCCACGCCGAGATTGACCGCGTGCCCCAGCGCCCGGTCGCACACCGCCATCGCCATGAAGCCCCGCGCCGTGTCCGTCACGTACGTGAAGTCCCGCGTGGGCGTCAGCGAGCCCAGCCTGATCTCCCGGGCGCCCGCGTGCAGCTGCGCGAGGATGGTCGGGATCACGGCCCGGGCCGACTGCCGGGGCCCGTACGTGTTGAAGGGCCGGACCACCGTCACCGGCAACTCGAACGCATGCCAGTGCGAGAGCACCATCATGTCGGCGCCGATCTTCGACGCGGAGTACGGCGACTGCGGCTGGAGCGGGTGGGCCTCACTGATCGGCGCGGTCAGCGCCGTCCCGTACACCTCGCTGGTGGAGGTGTGGACGAGGCGCCGCACACTGTGGCGCCGGCACGCCTCCGCGACGTTCTCGGTGCCGACGACGTTCGTCTGCACGTACGCGCCCGGCGAGTCGTACGAGTACGGGATGCCGATCAGCGCGGCGAGGTGGAAGACGGTGTCGCACCCGGCGACCGCGTCCATCACCCGCCCCGCGTCCCGCACGTCACCGGCGATCATCTCGACCCGCGGGTCACCGAGGAGGTGCGCGAGGTGGCCCTTCTCCGCGTACGGCTTGTAGTGGACGAGGGCGCGGACCCGCGCGCCCGCTTCGAGGAGCAGGTCGGCGAGGGTCGAGCCGATGAAGCCCTCGGCGCCGGTGACGAGGACGGTGCGGTCCTGCCAGGAGAAGGACGTGGTCATGCGTACTCCAGGTGAGAGGTGATGGTGGCGTGGGCGAGGCGGAGGACCCGCTCGGCGAGCAGGTCGGCGGCGCGGGCGTGCGGGCCGGGCTCGGCGGCGCCGCTCATCGCGGTGAGCCGCGCCGGGTCGGCGAGCAGCGGGCCGACCAGCTCCGCGAGGCGCTCGGCGGTGGTCTCTGCGTCGGGCAGCAGGAGGCCCGCCCCCGCGTCGGTGAGGACCCGGGCGTTGTGGGTCTGGTGGTCGCCGGGCGCGTGCGGATAGGGCACGAGGACGGCGGGGACGCCGGTGGCGGCCAGTTCGGCGACGGTCGCCGAGCCCGCGCGGCAGACGACCAGGTCGGCGGCGGCGTAGGAGAGGTCCATGCGGTCGAGGTAGGCGACGGCGCGGGCCACGGCGGACCCGCCCGAGGCCGCGAGCCTGGCCCGCGTCCGCTCCAGCGCGGCAGGGCCGGTCTTGACGAGGAGGTGCACGTCCCGGCGGCCCCGCCACCGCTCGGCGAGGCCGACCGCGGCCTCGGTGAGCCGGGTGGCGCCGAGGCTGCCGCCGTTGAAGAGGACCAGGCGGGCCCCGTCCGGTACGCCGAGCGCGCGCCGCGCCTCGGTGCGCAGCGCGGCCCGGTCGAGCGCGGCGAGCGGCGCGGCGATCGGCATGCCGGTGGTGTGGGCGCGGTCACCGCCCGGCAGGTGCGCGCGGCTGCGGTCGAAGGCGACCGCGATGTGCGGGGTGAGGCGGGCGGCGAAGCGGTTGGCGCGCCCCGGCACGGCGTTGGACTCGTGGATGAGGCTCGGCAGGCCGGCCATGCGGGCGCCGACGACGACGGGGGCGCTGGGGTAGCCGCCCATGCCGACGGCGACCTGCGCGCCCTGCTCCCGCAGGATGGCGCGGCACTGGGCCCCGGACTTCAGCAGCGCGGCGGGCAGCAGATAGCGGCGGGCGCCGAGCGAGGGGTCGAAGGGGATCATGTCGACGGTGTGCAGGCGGTACCCGGCGTCCGGTATCAGCCGCTTCTCCAGGCCCCGCTCGGTGCCGACGAAGGAGATCACCGCGTCCGGCACGGCCCGGCGCAGCGCGTCGGCGAGGGCGAGGCCCGGATAGATGTGCCCGCCGGTGCCGCCCGCGCCGATGACGACGGAGAGGGCGGGCGGGCCGGGGCGTCCCGGAGCACCAGAGTGAGAGGTTCGCATGACGACGGAGCATCGCGAGAGGGTCTAAGAGGGTTTTAAGAGCCGCGTTTGGCACCGTTGCTCCATGAGCTTCACGAGCGTCCCGGGGGCCCCGGGCCCGACCCGCAGAGGCGGCCCGCCGGGCGGCGCGCCCGGACCCGTACCGCACAAGATCCTCGTCGTCGACGACGATCCCGAGGTCCGCGCCGCCGTCGAGGACGTCCTGACCGTCGAGGGGCACCTGGTGCGGGGCGCGGAGGACGGCCACCGCGCGCTCACGGCGGTGGCGCGCTGGCAGCCGGATCTGGTGGTCCTGGACGTGCTGATGCCCGTCATGGACGGTCTCGCCGTCTGCCGCCAGTTGCGCGCGGCCGGCGACCGCACGCCGGTGCTCGTCCTGACCGCCCTGGACTCGGTGAGCGAGCGCGTCGACGGTCTGGACGCGGGCGCCGACGACTACCTGGTCAAGCCCTTCGCCCTGGACGAACTGGTGGCCCGGGTGCGGGCCCTGCTGCGCCGCGCGACCCCGGAGCGGGCGGCGGACGACGGCGACGGCCTGACGTACGGCGATCTCGTCCTGGACCCCACGACCCGCACCGGCAGCCGGGGCGGGCGCCGGGTCGAGTTCAGCCGCACCGAGGCCGCGCTCCTGGAACTGCTGCTGCGCAACGCCGGCCAGGTGCTGCCACGCGAGCTGATCCAGCGGGCGGTGTGGGGCCGCGACTTCGGTCCTGACTCCAACTCCCTCGCCGTGTACGTCGGTTACCTGCGCCGCAAGCTGGAGTCGGGCGGCGAGCCGCGGCTCGTCCACACCGTGCACGGCGTCGGCTACCGTCTGGGCTCACCGTGAGCGCGCGGCGCGGGCTCGGCGCGCGCTGGCGGCGCCGCAGGCCGCTGCGGACCCGTCTCGCGCTGGCCGCGGCGGCGGCCGTGGCGCTGGTGGCGATCGGGGTGTGCGCCGCCGCGTTCCTCGTCATCCGCTTCAAGCTGTACCAGCAGCTCGACCAGAACCTCGCCCAGTCGGCGACCCTCACCGTCCAGCAGCACCGCGACGAGGGTCCCGGCGTGAGGGCGGGCGAGTGCCGCTTCCTCGGGGCGCCCGCCTGCGCGCAGATCGTGCCCGCGGACTCCGCCGACGATCCGGCCGCGCCGTACCTGCTGCCGGTGGCGGGGGCGACGCGTGAGGTCGCCGCCGGCCGGCGGGACCCGTACTACGCGAACATCCCGCTGCCCGGCGGCAAGCCGGGCCGGATGTTCACCACCACCTTCGGCGACGGCGAGGCCGTGCAGGTCGCCCTGCGCGCCGACATCGCCGAGCGCGGGGTGCGCCAGGCCGCGCTGCTGCTCGTCGCGGTGGGCGGCGCGGGCATCGCGCTCTCGGCGGCC
The DNA here is from genome assembly GCF_021028635.1 of Streptomyces huasconensis. Lineage (NCBI taxonomy): Bacteria > Bacillati > Actinomycetota > Actinomycetes > Kitasatosporales > Streptomycetaceae > Streptomyces > Streptomyces huasconensis. The sequence continues at coordinate 5,613,738 of NZ_CP086119.1, read as the reverse complement.
GGCGGCTACTGGGTCTCGCGCACCGGCCTCGCCCCGATCACCCGGCTCACCGCCACCGCCGAGCGCATCGCCGCCACCCGCGACGCCCGGCACCGCATCGAGCTGCCGCCGGGGCGGCCGGTCCGGGAGGGCCGTGAGGACGAGGTCACGCGGCTGGCCGCCACGTTCAACACGATGCTCGCCGAGCTGGAGGAGTCCGTCGCGGCCCGCCGCCGCCTGGTCGCCGACGCCTCCCACGAACTGCGCACCCCGCTGACCGCGCTGCGCACGAACGCCGAACTCCTCGCCAAGGCGGACCGTCTGACACCGGCCCAGCGCGAGCGCGCGGCCGGGGCGCTCGGCCGCCAGCTGCGCGAAGTCACCGGCCTGGTCAACGACTTGATCGAGCTGGCCAGGGAGGAGGAGCCGCAGCCCCTGCTGGAGGAGGTGCCGCTCGCCCCGCTGGCCACGCACGCGGTGGACGCGGCGCGCGGCCACTGGCCCGCCGTCCCCTTCACCCTCCGGATCGCGCCGGAGGCGGCAAACCTCAGCGTCCCCGGCGTACCGGCGCGCCTGTCCCGGCTGCTCACCAACCTCCTGGACAACGCGGCGAAGTTCAGCCCACCGGGCGCCCCCGTCGAACTCTGCCTCACGGCCACAGAGTTGACCGTACGCGACTACGGGCCGGGCATCGCGGAAGAGGACCTGCCGCACGTCTTCGACCGCTTCTACCGTGCCGAGAAGGCCCGCGCCCTGCCCGGCTCGGGTCTCGGCCTCGCGATGGCCCGCCAGATCGCGCACGCGCACGGCGCGGAGCTGACGGCCGAGCGGGCGCCGGGCGGCGGCGCGCTGTTCCGCCTGGCGCTGCCGGCTTCATAGCCCAGGCGCACGCCCGCCCCCTACCCCTTTGCCGTCCAGGCGCAACTGCCGAGCGTGGCGCTCCCCTTGGCGACGAGGCGGTCCGCCTCGCGCGCGACGAGGACCCGCGTGTGCCCGCCCTTGCAGACGACCGTCCGCTCGCCGTGCCCCGCCAGGTCCACCAGGATCTGGTCCCAGTGCCGGTACTGCACGTCGTGCCCGGAGTCGTCGTACGTCCGCACCTTCGGCGTGCCCGGCAGCTCCCGCCGCCACGTCTCGATCGTCGCCGGGGGCACGGTGGTGTCCTTCTTCCCGGCGTAGAGGTGGACGGGCGCGTCCAGCTTCGACAGGTCGGGGCCGGGGCGCTCGCAGTACAGCCGCTGCTCGTGCACCTGGGGCGCCGGGTCGGACCGCTGGCCCCGCTGGTTGTAGGTGCGTGCCCCCTCCTCGTACGCCGTGTCGGCGAAGCCGGGTATCGACTTCACGGCGCTGTCGTCGGGGAAGGCCCACCACCTGCGCGGGTCCTTGATCTGGTCCCGCACGGCCGCGACCAGCGCCTCGTCGGACAGGTCGCAGAACGCGGGCCGGGCGCCGTAGGGCGGGAGCGCGGCGGCGAGGTGCAGCGCCGAGACGCGGCCGGGGGCCTTGGCGGCCAGCTCGGCGGCGTAGGGGCCGCCGCCCGAGATCGCGACGACGGAGAAGTCGTGCACCTTGAGGCGGTCCATGACGGCCAGGACGTCCTCGGCGAAGTCGGCCTTGCCGAGGTCCTCGTCGAACTCCGTGTCGCCGAAGCCGTTGCGCTCCACGGAGATGAGCCGCAGGCGCAGGTCCTCGCGCGTGCCGCGGAAGAAGTCCGTCAGGTGCGCGGCGCGGGCGCTCGTGCCGGTGCCGCCGATGTACAGGACGGGCCGGCCGTCGCGCGGCCCCTGGTCGGTGTAGTGGGCGGTGCGCCCGTCCGCCAGCTTCACCGCCCGCACCTCGGGGCCGAGCGGGTCGAAGTCGTCCTGCACCCTGGGCTCGGGCGACGGGCTCGCACTCACGTCACCGGAGCCGCCCACCAGCAGCGCCCCGAGGACGGTGAGGGTGGCGGCTCCGATGGCGATGGCGGCGGTGCGGGCGTGGCCGGTCGAGGTCACGGGTGGCTCCAGGGCAGGGGACACGGGGACGCGCCGCGCCTACCCATCCCGGCGATTTCAAACCTGGGAGTTTTCGCGCCGCCCGACAGCGGGGGCTAGAACCCCGGCGGCTCCGTATAGACCCCCCACTCGTCCCGCAGCACCCCGCAGATCTCCCCGAGGGTGGCTTCGGCCCGCACCGCCTCCAGCATGGGGCCGATCATGTTCGAGCCGTCCCGTGCGGCGGCCAGCATGGCCTCCAGGGCGCCCCGCACCTTCGTGTCGTCCCGCCCCGCCTTGCGCTCCGCCAGCTCCCGCACCTGCTCCCGCTCCACCTCGTGGCTGACCCGCAGGATCTCCAGGTCACCGGTGACGGAGCCCTCGTGGCAGTTGACGCCGACGACGCGCTTGTCGCCCTTCTCCAGGGACTGCTGGTACCGGAAGGCGGACTCGGCGATCTCCCCGGTGAACCAGCCGTCCTCGATCCCGCGCAGGATGCCGGAGGTGATGGGTCCGATGGGGTGCTGACCCTCCGGGTGGGCCCGCCGTCCCCGCTCCTTGATCTGCTCGAAGATCTTCTCGGCGTCGGCCTCGATGCGGTCGGTGAGCTGCTCGATGTACCAGGAGCCGCCGAGCGGGTCGGCGACGTTGGCGACGCCGGTCTCCTCCATCAGCACCTGCTGGGTGCGCAGCGCGATCTCGGCGGCCTGCTCACTGGGGAGGGCGAGGGTCTCGTCGAGGGCGTTGGTGTGCAGCGAGTTCGTGCCGCCGAGGACCGCCGCGAGCGCCTCCACCGCCGTACGCACCACGTTGTTGTAGGGCTGCTGGGCGGTGAGGGAGACCCCGGCGGTCTGGGTGTGGAAGCGCAGCCACTGGGCCTTGTCGGTCTGCGCGCCGTACTCGTCGCGCAGCCAGCGGGCCCAGATGCGCCGGGCCGCGCGGAACTTCGCGATCTCCTCGAAGAAGTCGACGTGCGCGTCGAAGAAGAAGGAGAGCCCGGGCGCGAAGACGTCGACGTCCAGGCCGCGGCTGAGCCCCAGCTCCACGTATCCGAAGCCGTCCGCGAGGGTGTACGCCAGCTCCTGCGCGGCCGTCGCCCCGGCCTCGCGGATGTGGTAGCCGGAGACGGAGAGCGGCTTGTAGGCGGGGATGTCGCGCGCGCAGTGCTCCATCAGGTCGCCGATGAGGCGCAGGTGGGGCTCGGGCTGGAAGAGCCACTCCTTCTGCGCGATGTACTCCTTGAAGATGTCGGTCTGGAGCGTGCCGTTGAGGACGTTCGGGTCGACGCCCTGGCGCTCGGCGGCGACGAGGTACATGCAGAAGACGGGCACGGCGGGCCCGCTGATCGTCATGGAGGTCGTCACGTCACCGAGGGGGATGTCCTTGAAGAGGACCTCCATGTCGGCGGCGGAGTCGATGGCGACGCCGCAGTGCCCTACCTCGCCGAGCGAGCGGGGGTCGTCGGAGTCGCGGCCCATGAGGGTCGGCATGTCGAAGGCTACGGAGAGGCCGCCGCCGCCGTTGGCGAGGATCATCTTGTAGCGCTCGTTCGTCTGCTCGGCGTTGCCGAAGCCCGCGAACTGGCGGATGGTCCAGGTCCGGCCGCGGTACCCGGTGGGGTAGAGCCCGCGCGTGAAGGGGTACTCCCCGGGCCAGCCGATCCGCTCGAAGCCGTCGTACGAGTCACCGGGGCGCGGTCCGTAGACGGGGTCGACCGGGTCGCCGGAGAGCGTGGTGAAGTCCGCGTCGCGCTTGCGGGCCTTGTCGTAACGGGCCTGCCAGCGGCGGCGGCCTTCCTCGATCGCGTCAGCGTCCATACCTCGAATTTACTAGGACGTCCTAGTAAAAGTCGATGGTTCACCGCCACGGACCTGTCCGTGGCGGTGGAGGTTACGCCTTCGCGGTGACCGGGGAGCCGTCGGTGATCAGCGGCTCGACGTCCCGGGCGACCTGGCGCTCGACGAAGAACGCGGCGGTCGGGATGGTGCCCGAGACGAGCACCCACAGGAGCTTGCCGAACGGCCACTTCGCCTTGGAGCCCAGGTCGAAGGCGAAGATCAGGTAGATGATGTACAGGACACCGTGCACCTGGGAGACGACCAGGGTCAGGCCCTCGCCCGTCTCGAAGCCGTACTTGGCCACCATGCACGCGCACAGGATGAGGAGCATGACGGCGGTGACGTAGGCCATCACCCGGTAGCGGGTCAGCACGCTGCGTTTCATGGCTACGAGCGTAACGGCCCGTCTCGCGCGATCTTCGCCGCCCCCGCCCCGAGCGGAAGCCACGGCTCCCCCTCCCCGCCGGGGGCCCGCGGCAGCGCTACTTCTCCTCGAAGTCCCGCGCGGCGATCCGCAGCGGCCGCAGCATCGCGAAGATCTCCCCGCACTCCTCGGCGTCGTACACCCCGAGCCCGAAGTCCATCGCCATCAGCTCGCGCGTGGCCGCCTCGACGACCTCGCGGCCCTTCTCGGTGATGGAGGCGAGGGTGCCGCGGCCGTCGTTGGGGTTCGGGCGCTTGTCGACGAGGCCGGACTTCACGAGGCGGTCGACGGTGTTGGTCACGGAGGTGGGGTGCACCATGAGCCGCTCGCCGATCTTCGACATCGGCAGTTCGCCGGCCTGGGAGAAGGTGAGCAGCACCAGGGCCTCGTAGCGCGCGAAGGTGAGTCCGTACGGCTTGACGACCGCGTCGACCTCGGCGAGCAGGATCTGGTGCGCGCGCATGATCGAGGTGATCGCGCCCATCGCCGGGACCGAGCCCCAGCGCTGCTTCCAGAGCTCGTCGGCGCGGGCGATCGGATCGAAGGGAAGGCTGAGCGGCTTCGGCACGCCAAAGACCTTACCCGCCGGTCATATGGCGGTCAGCCCCGTCTCGCGATCCGGGCGTACGTACGTTCCTCGCTCCGCGGGCTCACCCCTGCGCCCGGCGTCGCGCCGCTCACCGGGGCGGACCCGGTGTCGCACAAGGGGATGGTTGGCCCGATATGCGAGGATTGCCCGGCTGACTGACCGTCACCGTCGCCCAAGGGGTCTGGATGTACCGGCTGCTCCGCACGTTCACGGCACTCACGGCTCTCACCGCCGTCGGGCTCACGGCCGGCTGCTCCTCGGGATCAGGGTCCGCGGCCGACCCCGCCAGGTCGAAGGCCGCCGATGTCGCCGCCGAGGCCTCGACCGCCGCCGCGAAGGCCCCGAACACGTTCTGGGTCGACCCCGACAGTCCCGCCGCCCGGCAGGTGGAGAAGTGGGAGCGGCAGGGCCGTGCCCAGGACGCCGAGGCCCTGAAGCGGATCTCCGAGCAGCCACTCGCCGTGTGGCCCGCGGGCGACGACCCGGCGCCCGACGTCAGGGCCGCGACCGAGGGCGCGGGCAAGGACGGCCGCACGGCGGTGTTCGTCGCCTACAACATCCCGCACCGCGACTGCGGCCAGCACTCCGCGGGCGGCGCGCACAGCTCCGCCTTCTACCGGCAGTGGGTGGACTCCTTCGCCGGGGCGATCGGCGACACCCCGGCCGTGGTCGTCCTCGAACCCGACGCGATCCCGCACATCGTGGACGGCTGCACGCCCGCCGAGTACCACGCCGACCGCTACCAGCTGCTCTCCGAGGCGATCGAGCGTTTCAAGCGCCAGCCGAAGGTGAAGGTGTACCTCGACGCCGGGAACCCCGGCTGGATCACCGACGCGCACAAGCTCTCCGAGCCCCTCCTCAAGGCGGGGATCGCGCGGGCCGACGGCTTCTCGCTCAACGTCTCCAACTTCCAGAGCGACGAGGTCACCAAGGAGTACGGCCGCACCCTCTCGGCGACGGTCGGCGACAAGCACTTCGTCATGGACACCAGCCGCAACGGCAGGGGCCCGCTGGCCGGCGACCGCGAGGACGCCTGGTGCAACCCGCCCGGCCGCGGCCTCGGCACACCGCCCACCGACCGCACGGACGACCCCCTGCTCGACGCCGTTTTGTGGATCAAACGCCCGGGCGACTCGGACGGCCCGTGCCGAGGCGGCCCGGCGGCGGGCCAGTGGTGGCCGGACTACGCACTGGGCCTCGCCCGCAACGCCAAGGAGGCGTAGCCGCGGGGCGCGGGGGTGACCGTGGCCGTGGCCGTGGGGTGCGGACTCCGGTCATACCCGCGAGGCTCAGCCCGGTCGGAGCCGCAGGGCGCGGCCCGTCGCGGCGTGAGGCGCAGCTCGGCCGTACCCGCGAGGCACGGCCCGTCGCTGCCAAGGGGCGCAGGCCGGTCGTATCCGTGGGGCATGGTCCGTCGTGGCCGTGAGGCGCGGCCCGGTCGCACCCGCGGGGCACGGCCCGGTCGCAGCCGCCCGGCACGGACTGGTCAGCGCTTCTCCTGGCCCACGTGAATCCACTTCGCCTCCGAGGACGTGCCGTCCTTGTCGGTGACGAACAGCATGTACCAGCCCGGCGGGACCAGGGCCGCGTCGTTCACCGGGACGTCCACCGTCACCGCTCCCTTGCCCTTGGTGAGGCCCAGCGCGATCGAGCGCTGTTCGACGTCGGTCGTGTGCGTCACCGCGCTCGGCCGCATCAGGCGGGCGGAGGCGATCTTCTCGGGGTGGGCGGTGGGGAACGTCGCGCGGCCGTTCGCCGGCAGCTGCTGCGGGCCCGCGCCGAGCACCGGGCGCTGGTTGCCGCCCTTGTGCAGCGACGGCGGCGTGAAGATCTCCATGCGCTGCTCGAAGTGGCCGAGCTTGGTGTTCTGCTGGTTGTCGAAGAGGGGGTCCGAGCCGAACGTGACGACGCGGCCGTCGGGCAGGAGCAGCGCCTCGGAGTGGTAGTTGCGGCCCACCTTGGGGGCCGCCGCCTCACGGAAGACGTTCTGCTTGGGGTCGTAGAACTGTGCCTTGAGGATGTTGCTGGCGCTGCGGCCCCGGTAGTCGGAGGACCCGTTGGAGGTGAACACCGAGTCGTCCGGCATGATCACGCTGTTCAAGTAGCGCGTCCCCTGCGGCAGTTCGGGGCCGGTCCTGAAGGACGGGTTCTCCTCCTTGAGGTCGATCACGGCCGTGCGGCGCGTCGCCTTCTCGGACTCGCCCACTCCCCCGCCGCCGAGGATCATCACCTTCTGGTCCTGCGCGGGCGGCAGCAGCACGGACGCCGACGTCTCGGTCTGGTCCATGTCGGTCAGCCCGGGGACCTTCTCGAACGTGTTCGTCGCCAGATCCCACAGACCCGGCTCCCGGCCCTTGTCGGCGGGCCCGTACCCCGCGTTGGACGCCGGGTAGAAGAGCTTGCCGCCCTTGGTGAGGAAGAGCGCGGGGTAGGTCGGGAAGTACCGCTTGGGGCCGTCCGTCCACTTCTTCGTCTTCGGGTCGTAGATCTCGTTGTCGCCCGGATCGATCACGCCCACGTCGTCGAGGCCGGAGACCGCGAGCACCTTGCCGTCCTCCAGGCCGACCAGCGTCGGGTACCAGCGGGCCTTCTTCATCGGCTCGACCGGCACGTACCGCTCCGCCCGGGGATCGAACTCGTACGCCGCCTTGATCCCCTGGAAGTCCTGCTTCTCCATGTCGATCTTCTCGGCGATGCCGTACGTGTTGTCGGCCTCGTCGCCGGTCAGCCCCTCGATCTCGTACTGCGCCGTCGTCTCGTTGACCGACTGCTCGCCCGGCTCCAGCGCCTCGACGAAGACCCGCGCCTCGCTCGCCTTGATGTCGGTCTTCCAGGGCTCCATCTCACCGGACTTGTCGTACGAGATCTTGAAGTCCCGCTTGGCCTTCGGTACCTCGACGTCGAACTTGCTGACGTACTGGATGCCGGACGGCGAGCGGAACCTGGTGCCCTTCTTCAGGAACACCGCCTTGTCCGGGTTCTCGTTCTTCACCCGCATGCCGCCGCCCGCCCGCTCCACCTCGCCGTCGAGCAGTTCGTAGCGCGCGGTGCCGCCCGCCACCAGGAGCCGCCCGTCGGGCAGTTGGGCGTGCCCGGCGCAGAAGAAGTCCACGGGGGTGTCGATCTTCTTGAAGCTGTTCTTCTTCGGGTCCCACAGGACCGTGTCGAACGACCCCGCGTCGAACTTCTTCTGCTCGTTGCCCGAACCCGCCACGATCAGCACCTTGCCGGTGTGCAGGAGCGCGGCGTGGATGGCGTTGGTGCGGAATTCCTTGGGGATGTCGACCATCTTCCAGGAGCCGTACTTCGCCTTGTAGCCGGGCCGGGAGATCTTGTACTCGTGGTACCGCTCCTCGGCGAAGGAGAGCGCCGCGGGCGCGTTCAGCCCGATGAGCAGCGCGCCCGCGCCCGCTCCGATGAGCGTCTTCCTCGTACGCCTTGAGGGCCGGTAGGCCATGGGTGCCATGTGTCAGTTCCCTCCTGTCGTCGTACCGGTGGCGAACGCCGGCTCCGGCTCGCCCTCCGCTTCCGGGACCGGATGTCCGGCCTCCCGGAGCGCCTCCCGCTCCTGCCTGGCCTGCCTGCGCTCCCTGGCCACGGTGAAGGTCCACACCGCGACCGGGGCCAGCGAGATGGCCATCGCGAGGACCGCCCAGGTGCGCATCGCCACATGCGTGTGACCGAGCACGAAGGAGACGACCAGCGAGGTGGCGAGCAGCACCGCCCAGAAGAGGTGGATGCGGAAGGTCAGCAGTCGGTCCGGGCTGGCGTCGTTGCCCTTGGGCGTGACCACGAAGCGGCACGGGCGGCGCAGGACGGCCGCGCCGAGGGACTTGGCGTAGATGGGGGCGGAGAGCGCCGACATCGCCATGCCGGCGAGGCCTCCGGAGCCCGCGGGCTCGTGCGGGGAGACGTTGTGGCGGCGGTTCCAGAGGTAAAGGCCTATCTGCAGGGCCGCCGCGTCGCTGTAGAGCATGAGCCAGACCGAGGCCGCCACCTGCGTGCCGGACGCGCCGAACCAGAGGAAGAGGACGCAGCTGAGGATGCCGAGCAGCCAGTTGACCGCCGTCATCGGGTAGTACACGAGCATCAGCGTGTACGAGAAGAGCCGTCCGGGCGGCATCGTCAGCGGCGCCTTCCAGAACTGCTTGAACAGCGTTTCGTACGTGCCGCGCGACCACCGCATCTGCTGGGTGAAGAAGTCCGTCCATGAGGCCGGGCCCTCGCCGACCGCCAGGACGTCGGGGGTGTAGACCGAGCGCCAGTGGTTGCGGGTGGCCGGGTTGCGGCGGCGGTGCAGTTCGAAGCCGGTCGCCATGTCCTCGGTGATCGAGTCGTACAGGCCGCCGACCTGGGTGAGCGCGCTGATGCGTACGACGTTGTTGGTGCCGACGAACATGGGCGCCCGGTAGCGGTTGCCCGCCCGCTGGATGAGCGCGTGGAAGAGGAATTGCTGGGACTCGGCGGCCTTGGTGACCGGGGCCTCGTAGTTCCCGTAGACCTGCGGGCCGACGACGAACGCGACGTCGGGGTCGCGGAAGTACCCCATCATCCGCTCCAGGAAGTTGGGGAGCGGGACGTGGTCGGTGTCGACGGACGCGAAGAAGTCGTACTCCGCCTGGTGCATCGCCAGCCAGGCGTTGTAGTTGCCGTGCTTGGTGCGGGCCTTGTGCGGGCCCTTCTCGCGGTTCCACTCCGGTACGCCGAGGCGTGTGAAGTGCCGTACGCCCAGTTCCTCGCAGAGCGCCTTCGCCTCGGGGTCGTTCCCCTCGTCCAGGAGCCATACGTCCATGGGGCCCGTGTGGTGTATCCGCACCGCGCCTTCGAGGGTGGCCCGGACCATGGAGAGGGGTTCCTTGCCCGGCACGTACGTGGTGAGGAAGGCGACGCGGGTGCCTTCCTCCGGGGTGACCGGGACCGGGTCCCTCGCGACCATCGTGGCGTGGGCGATCGATATGACGTTGACCAGCATGAACAGCTCGATCAGGCCGATCGCCACGAGCATCGTGACGTCGAGGCCGATGAGCCAGCGTTCGCCGCCCTCGCGTTCGGTCCAGTGGGTGGGCCAGACGAGGTAGACGAGCAGGAGGCCGGTGAGCACGGGGGCCAGTGTCATGAGGAACACGGCCCGTATTCGGTGGGGCTCCGAGGAGAGAAGCTTGCGGTACTGGACTTGATAGCCGCCGCCGTTGCCGCCGCCGTCCTTGCCGCCGCGCGGCTCGGTGAGCGGGCCGGCGAGCGTGCTGTGGGTGTCGTAGTCGTAACCCTCCGGCTGCCGCACAGCGCCCTCCAGGTTCTGGTGACTGGTGATCGAACGAGCCGATACCCCCACCAAAGTGGAGTTTCCGGGGCGTGTCGAACCGGGTGCGTCCGTGTGGGCGGTTTTGGGGGGAGGGGGTTTGGTGGGGTTGCGGTGGGGCGGGGGGTGTGGGGGGTGAGGGGGGCGTAGGTGCGGGTTGTGGGGGTGTGAGGGGTGCGGGGGCGGGGGTGTGGGGGTGTGGGGCAGGTGCGGGTTGCGGTGGGCTGCGGTCGGCTCGCCTGGGGTGCGTCTCGGGGGCGGGGCCGCGGGGGTATGTCCGTGCTCGCCATCTTGGCGCGGGCGTTCCGTTGCTTCGGGACCGTGATGACCACCACTGTGCTCCGCGCGCACATACCCCCACGTCCCCTCGGGCACGTACGCGGCTGCGGGCCGTCGTCGGCCCGCGATCCCTCGGACCGCTGGGCGCCTGCGGGCCGCCGTCGGCCCACGCCGCCTGGGCTGGCTGGCGTCTGCGGGCGGTCGTCGACCCACGATCCCTCGGGCGCGCTCGCGGCTGCGGGCCGTCGTCGCCCCACGCTCGCTCGGACCGCTGGGCGCCTGCGGGCCGCCGTCGGCCCACGCCGCCTGGGCTGACTGGCGTCTGCGGGCGGTCGTCGACCCACGATCCCTCGGGCGCGCTCGCAGCTGCGGGCCGTCGTCGGCCCACGTAGCCTGGGGCTGACTGGCGTCTGCGGGCGGTAGCCCACGTTCCCGCTCGACGCCGGGTGACAGGCCTCCCCACCCCTACCCCGACCGGCTCGATGCCGGGTAACGGGCCCCTTCCCCGGCCTGCCTCGACGCCGGGCGACAGGCTCCCCGCCCCTACCTCGTCCCGCTCGACGCCGGGTAACTCCCCCCACCCTTACCCCGATCCGCTCGACCCGGGGTAACAGGCCCCCCACCCCTACCTCGCCCTCCCTCGACGCCGGCTAACGGGCTCCCGCCACTGCCCAGAACTCTCGATGCCGGGTAACGGGCCCCCGGCCCACCCCGACATCTCGACGCCGAGTAACGGGCGGGTGGGTGGGAGACATCCGGCGCGGAGCGGCGGGCTGGGGGATACCGCCGGGCCACAGATACAGGCACGGCCCCGGTGGGAGACATCCGGCGCGGAGCGGCGGGCTGGGGGATACCGCCGGGTCACAGGTACAGGCAAGGCCCCCGCCGGCAAGCGGGGGCCCCTTCCTACGTGCGGGTCACGCGGACAGGTGGCGTTCCACCGTCTCGACCTTGGACGTCAGTCCATCCGTCACGCCGGGACGGATGTCGGCCTTCATGACGACCGAGACACGCGGCGCCCGCGCCTCCACCGCGGCGACGGCACGCTTGACGACGTCCATCACCTCGTCCCACTCGCCCTCGACGGAGGTGAACATCGCATCGGTCCTGTTCGGCAGCCCCGACTCACGTACGACACGGACGGCCTCGGCCACGTACTCGCCGACGTCCTCACCGACGCCGAGCGGGGTCACGGAGAAAGCGACGATCATGCGTTGACGATCCCTTCCTTGCGGGCGCGCGACGCGATCACCGCGGCCTCGGCCTCCCGCTTCAGCTTGCGCTCGGCGAACAGACCGCCGAAGGGCGGGATCGCGAGCAGGAAGTACACCGCCGCCTTCTGCCACGGCCACTTGGTCCGGTTCCAGGCGTCGAGCAGGAAGACGACGTAGAGGATGAACAGGATCGCGTGAATCCACCCCATCACCGGGACAGCGTTGAACTCAGTGGTGCGCTTGAGCACCGAGCAGACCAACAGGATCGGGAACGAGATGGCCTCCGGGATCGAGACCAGTCGGAGTCGGTGCAAGGCAGCGGCAGTCTTGATGTCCACGGGTCACCTTCGGTGAGTGGGGCGGGGCGGGAAAGGGGCGTCGCACGCTCGGCGGGCCGATCTTGTGAACGCGCGCACAAGCGACCCCCATTGTGACATCGGGGTGTTCTCCGGGTTCGCTCAGGGGCCTTCACCCTGTTCTGGGTGGGTACGCGACGGCTACCGTCGATTCGTGGCTACGTTCCGGCTCCAAGGGAGCAGAGTGCTCGCCGTCGACATGACCGGCGACGCCGTGAAGGCGAAGAACGGCTCGATGGTCGCCTACGACGGCCAGATGGCCTTCAAGAAGATGTCCGGCGGCGGTGAGGGCATACGCGGCATGGTGACCCGCCGCGTCACCGGCGAGCAGATGACGGTGATGGAGGTGAAGGGACACGGCACCTGCTGGTTCGCCGACCGCGCCACCGAGATCAATCTGGTGCATCTGCGCGGCGAGAAGCTGTACGTCGAGGCGGGCAACCTGCTGTGCACGGACGCCGCCCTGCGCACCGGCACCAGCTTCACGGGCCTGCGGGGCGCGACGCAGGGCAACGGCCTGTTCACGACCACCGTCGAGGGCACGGGCCAGGCGGCGATCGTCTCCGGCGGACCCGCGGTCGTGCTGCGCGTCTCACCGCAGTATCCGCTGACGGTCGACCCGGGGGCGTACATCGCCCATCAGGGGGATGTACGCCAGAGCTTCCAGTCCGGCGTCACCTTCCGCACCTTCATGGGCGAGGGCGGCGGCGAGGCCTTCCAGATCCGCTTCGAGGGCGACGGCCTCGTCTACGTACAGCCCAGTGAGCGCACGACGATCGCGGGGGACGTCTGACATGCCCTTCCGAGAGATCAACGCGAAGATGGTCGAGGCGACGGTCCAGCCGGGCGTCAAGATCTTCAGCCAGCGCGGCGCCATGCTCGCCTACAAGGGAGACGTCTCGTTCACGCCCAACCTCCAGGGCGGACAGGGCGGCCTCGCGTCCATGATCGGCCGCCGGGTGGCGGGCGAGGCGGCGCCGCTGATGACCGTCGAGGGCAGCGGCACGGTCCTGTTCGGGCACGGCGGGCACCACATCCAGGTGATCGGCCTCTCCGGAGACACGCTGTACGTGGAGGCGGACCGCCTGCTGGCCTTCGACGGCACGCTCCAGCAGGGCACGATGTTCATGGGCGCGCAGGGCGGCGTCATGGGCATGGTGCGCGGCCAGGTCACCGGCCAGGGCCTGTTCACCACGACCCTCAAGGGCCACGGCGCGGTCGCCGTCATGGCACACGGCGGCGTCATCGAGGTCCCGATCACCCCGCAGCGCCCGGTCCACGTCGACCCCCAGGCGTATGTGGCGCACCACGGCGACGTGCGCAACAAGCTGTCCACGGCCCTCGGCTGGCGCGACATGGTGGGCCGCGGCTCCGGCGAGGCGTTCCAGCTGGAGCTGTCGGGCAGCGGCGCGGTCTATGTCCAGGCCTCGGAGGAGAAGCTGTGAACCCCAACGTCTCGATCCCAGCGGGCGCGCCCGCGGTCTTCGACCCCATGACACTGCCGAGCGACGACAACGTCAACGCGTACACCTTCTGTGTGGAACTCGCGGGAAGCCAGTGGTTCCTCCAGAAGGGAAAGATGATCGCCTACTACGGGCGGATCGACTTCAACGGCATCGGGCACGGCCGGCTCGACCGGCTGGTCCGGACCAGTTTTCATTCGCCGTTGCACGCGAGTGAGTGGGTGGTGGCGGAGGGCCAGGGCAAGATGCTCCTGGCCGACCGGGCCTTCGACGTGAATTCGTATGACTTGAATGAGGGCAACCTCACCATTCGCTCGGGCAACCTCCTCGCTTTTCAGCCAACTCTCGCGTTGAAGCAGTCGATCGTTCCGGGGTTTCTGACGCTGATCGGGACGGGGAAGTTCGTGGCCGCTTCGAACGGTCCGGTGGTGTTCATGGAGCCGCCGATCCGCGTTGATCCACAGGCGCTCGTGGGGTGGGCGGACTGCCCTTCACCGTGCCATCACTACGACCACGGTTACCTCACAGGGGTGATCGGAGGCCTGCGGGCACTGACCGGCGTCGGTGGCACCTCCGGAGAGGAGCATCAGTTCGAGTTCGTGGGCGCCGGCACGGTGCTGCTCCAGTCGACCGAGACGCTCATGTCCGAGCAGGCGACGGGAGGGGTGCCGGACGAGGCTGGAGTGCCCGGAGGGAGGAGCGCTCCCACTCATTCGGGTCAGCAGCCGGGGGTACCGCGCCTTCCCGGACAACTGGGGGACCTCCAGCGTCGCTTCGGGCTGTGAGCGGTAGTCTGCGGAGTGTGACGGCGAACGCCTGTGCCCCTCCCCCTTGACCAGGGGGTGCGAGGCGTGTCACAGCCCACCATTCGTTCACCTTTCAACTTCTTAGGTAGAATCGATTCCATGGAGACCGAGACGGCCCCGCAGTGGCTGACCGACGAGGAACAGTGCGCTTGGCGCACCCACGTGGAGGTCAACAGGATGCTGACATATCAGCTCGAAAAGGACCTTCAGCCGTTCAACCTGACCATGAACGACTATGACATTCTCGTGCATCTCTCCGAATCGGAAGACCTGCGGATGCGCATGAGCGATCTCGCCGCGGCCACTCTGCAGTCCAAGAGCCGCCTGTCCCACCAGATCACCCGTATGGAGAACGCGGGCCTGGTACGCCGGGAGAACTGCGAGTCCGACCGGCGCGGCCTCTACACCGTCCTCACCGAGGACGGCATGGAGACCATGCAGAAGGTGGCCCCGCACCACGTCGCCTCCGTGCGGCGGCACTTCGTCGACCTCGTCTCCCCCGAGGCGCTCTGCGAACTGCACAAGGCCCTGACCCCGATCGCGGAACATCTGCGCTCCCAGCGCGGCAAGCCCTGACCGCTCCGCGGCGACCGGCCGTGCCGTCCCTCATTCCGCCGACGACTGAGGGCCGGGCAGCCGCAGCTCGAAGAGCGCACCCCCCGACGGCGCCTCCTTGACCACGAGCGTGCCGCCGTGCCGCGCCGCCACGTCCCGCGCGATCGCGAGGCCGAGACCGGCCCCGCCCTCGTCGCGGGTCCGCGCGTCATCCAGCCGGACGAACCGCTCGAAGATCCGCTCCCGCTCGTCCGGGGGCACCCCGCTCCCGTCATCGGACACCTCAAGGACCGCCCACATGCCATCGGTCCGCGTGGTGACCGTGACGCGGGAGCGGGCGTGCCGCTGCGCGTTGTTCAGCAGATTGCCGAGCACCCGCGCCAACTGACCTCGGGAGCCCACCACTTCGACGCTCCTGAGGTCGGTGTGCACGTCCACCCGGTCCCGGGTGCGCTGCGAGAGCTCCTCCCGGACGAGGGCCGCGAGATCCACGCGCGCCCCGCCGGGCTTCTCGCCGGCGTCGAGACGGGCGAGCAGGAGCAGGTCGGCAGCGAGTTCCTGGAGTCGCACGGTGTCCTCCACGGCCCCGTCGACATCCAGCAATTCCGGGTGCGCCGCGCCCACTTCGAGCTGCGTGCGCAGCGAGGCGATGGGGCTGCGCAGCTCATGCGAGGCGTCCGCCACGAAGCGCCGCTGACGCTCCACGGAGGTCTCCAGCGCGGTGAGCGTCTCGTTCGTGGTGCGGGCCAGGCGGGCGATCTCGTCGTGCGTGTCCGGCTCGGGCACGCGGCGCGCGAGATCCTCCGACGCCGTGATCGCGGACATCTCCGCGGTGATGGCGGCCACCGGGCGCAGCGCCCTGCGCGTCACCAGCCAGGTGACGCCCGCGACGACACCGAGCAGCAGGGGGAAGCCGATCAGCATCGACGTCAACGCCGTGGAGACGGCGCTCTGTTCGTCGGCCAGGGAGCCGCCGGCATGGACCGTGAGGTCGCCCCTGTCCCGCGTGCTCACCTCGACGGCGGCGAAGCGGTAGTCGCCGCTCTCGCCGTCGACGGTGGCGGAGCCGTCGGTGTACTCGGTCTCGTCGTCGATCTCGCCGGTCTCTCCCGGCTCCGGCTTCTCCCCGTCGCCGTCGCCCTGGGTCGGGCGGGTCGCGGGGCGGGGCTTGACCGCGTCGGTGCCGGTGCCGCTGATGCGCTCCAGGTCCTCGCTGGCCGCGACCAGCGTGCCGTTCTCGTCGACCACTTGGACGGGGGCTTCGTCGCCGTCCGGCAGGTCGAGATCCGCGTACGGGCGGTTGGCCGCCAGCTGCGAGGCGACCTCGCGGGCGGCCGCGTTCGCCCGGCCGTCGGCCTGGCCGGTGAGGTTGGCGCGCAGCGAGAACAGCACGGCGGCGCCCGCCGCCACCAGGGCGAGGGCGACGACCAGGCTCGCGCCGAGCGTGGCGCGGGCGCGCACGGAACTGAAGAGCCGCCTCATCGCGGAGCCTCCAGGCGGTAACCGGCGCCGCGCACCGTCTTGATGAGGCTCGCGCCCAGCTTGCGGCGCAGGGTGCTCACGTACACCTCGACGATGTTCGGGTCCCCCTCGTACGCGAAGTCCCAGACGTGCTCCAGGATGTCGCCCTTGGAGACGACCTCCCCGGACCGCAACACCAGCTGTTCCAGGACCGCGAACTCCTTGGCGGTGAGGGTGACTTCGCCCTCGCCGCGGAAGACGCGGTGCGCGGCGGTGTCGACCTTGAGGTCGCCCAGGGTGTGGACCGGTGACGGGCCGCCGTTGCCGCGGCGGCGCAGCAGCGCCTTCACCCGGGCCACGAGCACCACGTACGAGAACGGCTTGGTGAGGTAGTCGTCGGCGCCCGTGTCCAGGCCCTCCGCCTCGTCGTACTCGCCGTCCTTGGCGGTGAGCATCAGGATGGGCACGTCGTTGCCCGCCGCGCGCAGGGTCGAGCAGATGCGGTAGCCGTTCATGCCGGGCAGCATGATGTCGAGGACGATCAAGTCGTACGTGCCCTCGCTCGCGCGGTGCAGGCCGTCGATGCCGTCATGGACGACATCGACGGCGTAGCCCTCGGCGGTCAGGCCCTTGGCGAGCGACAGGGCCAGCCGCTTCTCGTCCTCCACGATCAAAAGTCGGTAGGTGTGGCGCGTAGCGCCTCCGGCAGGGTGGTGGTGGGAGACGGGAGGGCGCATGCGTTCAGGGTGGCAGAGCGAACCTGAAGAAGTCTTCAGGTGGCTTCAGCTTCTGTTCAGGGTCGTTCGGCCAGATTGGTCCTCATCGAAAGCGAACGGCAGCGGCCCACCGGCCGCCGCCACCCTCGCCCACCGTCTCGGGAGGAACACCTCATGAAGCGCAACATCGTCATCGCCACCGTCGCCGCCGCGGCCCTGATCACGGGAGGCACCGCCACCGCCCTCGCGACCACCGGCGACGACGACAGCGCCGCCACGAAGTCGAGCGTCCAGCTCAAGGACCACGACCGCAAGGACGACGACCGCAAGAGTGACGACGACGGCAAGGACGACGACCGCGACGACGCCGCCGAGAACACCGCGGAGGCCAAGGCCGCCAAGGTGACGGCCGCGGACGCGATCAAGGCGGCCCTCGCGAAGACCCCCGGCACCGCCGTCTCCGCCGAGCTGGACGAGGAGGACGGCGGCCTGGTCTGGGGCGTCGACATCCTGAAGGGCGACACCTGGCACAACGTCGAGGTGGACCCGGGCACCGGCAAGGTGCTCGGCACCTGGGTCGACAAGGACGACGACGGTGACGACGCCGCCGACGCCGCCCGGGTGAACTCCGCGCTGAAGGGCTCCGCCACCACCGCCGGTGACGCCGCGCGCACCGCCGCCGCCAAGGGCACGGTGACCTCCGTGGACCTGGACGACGACGGCAAGGCCGGCGCCTGGGGCGTGGAGACGACCGGGGCCAAGGGCGCCGAGTCCGAGTGGCACGTCGACCTGAAGACCGGCAAGGTCACCGCGGACCGCACCGACCACGCGGACGGCCAGGACGACCGTGACGACCAGGACAGCCAGGACAACGACGGCTCCGACGACTGACCCGCGGGGACGCGCTCACCCGGTCACCGCATCCACCGCCGAGGGCGGCGTCCACGGACGCCGCCCTCGGCGCGCTCACGCCGTGGTGACCCCCGCGACCAGCTCGTCCGCCGCCGCGTAGGGGTCCAGCTCCCCCGCCACGATGCGCTCGGCCAGCGCCGACAGCCGCTGGTCGCCGTGCACGGAGCCGATCCGCTCCCGCAGCGCCGTGACCGCGATCGTCTCGACCTCCCGGGCGGCACGGGCGACGCGCCGCTCGGCGAGGACCCCCCGCTCCTCCATCCACGCCCGGTGCTTCTCCAGCGCCTCGACGACCTCGTCGATGCCCTCGCCCCGCGCCGCGACCGTCTTCACGATGGGCGGCCGCCAGTCGCCGGGGCCGCGGGACTCGCCGAGGCCGAGCATGTGGTTCAGCTCCCGGGCGGTGGCGTCCGCGCCGTCGCGGTCCGCCTTGTTGACCACGTACACGTCACCGATCTCCAGGATTCCGGCCTTGGCCGCCTGGATGCCGTCGCCCATGCCGGGCGCGAGCAGGACCACCGAGGTGTCCGCCTGGGAGGCGATGTCGACCTCCGACTGGCCGACGCCGACGGTCTCCACGAGCACCACGTCGCAGCCCGCCGCGTCCAGGACGCGGATCGCCTGCGGGGCGGCCCAGGCGAGCCCGCCGAGGTGGCCGCGCGTGGCCATCGAACGGATGTAGACCCCGGGGTCGGAGGCGTGGTCGGACATGCGGACCCGGTCGCCGAGGAGCGCGCCCCCGGAGAAGGGGGACGATGGGTCGACCGCGAGCACACCGACCCGTTTGCCGACCCGCCGGTAGGCGCTCACGAGCGCGGACGTCGATGTCGACTTGCCGACACCGGGCGATCCGGTGAGCCCGACCACGTACGCGTGTCCCGCCAAGGGGGCGAGCGCCGCCATCACCTCGCGCAGCTGCGGTGACGCCCCCTCGACCAGTGAGATCAGCCGGGCCACGGCCCGCGGCCTGCCCTCGCGGGCCTGCGCCACCAGGGAGGGGACGTCCTGCATGAACAGCTCCGTTCGCTACGTACGGGACACCGCAGGCCGCGGGGTCGTCAGCCCTTGGCCACCTTGAGGATCAGGGCGTCGCCCTGGCCGCCGCCACCGCAGAGCGCGGCCGCGCCGACGCCGCCGCCGCGCCGCTTCAGCTCCAGGGCCAGGTGGAGCACGAGGCGCGCGCCGGACATCCCGATCGGGTGACCGAGGGCGATGGCGCCGCCGTTGACATTCACCTTTTCCGGCGAAACCCCGAGGTCCTTCATTGACTGCACCGCGACGGCCGCGAAGGCTTCGTTGATCTCGATGAGGTCGAGGTCGGAGATGTCCAGGCCCTCCTTCTTCAGGGCGTGCCGGATGGCGTTGGACGGCTGGGACTGAAGGGAGTTGTCCGGCCCCGCCACGTTGCCGTGGGCGCCGATCTCGGCGATCCAGTGCAGGCCCAGTTCCTCGGCCTTGGCCTTGGACATGACGACCACGGCGGCGGCGCCGTCGGAGATCTGCGAGGCGGAGCCCGCGGTGATCGTGCCGTCCTTGGCGAAGGCGGGGCGCAGCTTGCCGAGGGACTCGGCGGTGGTCTCGGGGCGGATGCCCTCGTCCTTGGCGAAGAGGACCGGGTCGCCCTTGCGCTGCGGGATCTCGACCGGGGTGATCTCCGCCTCGAACAGGCCGTTCTTCTGCGCGGCGGCGGCGCGCTGGTGGGAGAGGGCGGCGATCTCGTCCTGCTCGGGGCGGGCGATGCCGAGGCGGCCGTTGTGCTTCTCGGTCGACTCGCCCATCGCGACGCCCTCGAAGGAGTCGGTCAGACCGTCGTACGCCATGGAGTCGAGCATCTCGATGGCGCCGTACTTGTACCCCTCGCGGGACTTGGGGAGCAGGTGCGGGGCGTTGGTCATCGACTCCTGGCCGCCCGCCACGACGATGTCGAACTCGCCGGCGCGGATCAGCTGGTCGGCCAGGGCGATGGCGTCGAGGCCGGAGAGGCAGACCTTGTTCACGGTGAGTGCCGGGACGTTCATGGGGATGCCCGCCTTGACGGCGGCCTGGCGCGCCGGGATCTGCCCCGCCCCGGCCTGGAGCACCTGACCCATGATCACGTACTGGACCTGGTCGCCGCCGATGCCGGCCCGGTCGAGCGCGGCCTTGATCGCGAAGCCCCCCAGGTCCGCACCCGAGAAGGACTTCAGGGAGCCGAGGAGGCGGCCCATGGGCGTGCGCGCGCCCGCGACGATCACTGAGGTGGTACCGGACGTTCGAGACATGTGCCACGGCCCCTTGGGAGGAGAAGTTAACGAGGGTTTATCTGAATGTACTGAGCGGTACCCCGCCCGTCATCGGGCGGCGAGTGTGATCGCGCGCACGTTGCGTAATCACCGCGGGAAGCGCTGCACTTGAACCATGCTGACGCGAATCGACCACATCGGGATCGCCTGTTTCGACCTCGACAAGACCGTCGAGTTCTACCGGGAGACATACGGCTTCACGGTCTTCCACACGGAGGTGAACGAAGAGCAGGGCGTGCGGGAGGCCATGCTCAAGATCAATGATACGAGCGACGGAGGGGCTTCGTACCTCCAGCTCCTGGAGCCGACGCGGGACGACTCGGCGGTCGGCAAGTGGCTGGCCAAGAACGGCGAGGGCGTGCACCACATCGCCTTCGGCACCGCGGACGTGGACGGCGACGCCGCGGCCATCAAGGACAAGGGCGTGCGGGTCCTGTACGAAGAGCCGCGGATCGGCTCCATGGGGTCACGCATCACGTTCCTCCACCCCAAGGACTGCCACGGCGTCCTGACCGAACTCGTCACTTCGGCGCCCTCCCCGTCACCGGAGCACTGACCTCCGTATATCTGGGCCGGTAGGGTGAGGGGCGGCCGTCCGAAGTCGGGGCGGCAGGTCGCCCGCATGCTGGGCGGCCGCGTGCCGGGGTCCGGGTTTCGGGGGACGAGCGTCGGGGCAGCAACCCATGCTCCGCCGTTGATCTGACACCATTCCCCCGGGGGCACCGTTCGACGGATGGACGGGGCTCGTTGGAGAGAATTGCGACCAGGAGTGGGGCCTCCCCTGCTCGAGCGCAGCCGAGAGCTCGGGGAAGGATGGGACCGCGCAGTGCGGGGCTACGAACGCCAAGAGAACTCGCGGGCTGAGACGGACAGTCTTTCGCGGTTCGAGGCCGAGATGGACCGGCTGAAGACCGAGCGGGAGAAGGCCGTCCAGCACGCCGAGGACCTCGGCTATCAGGTCGAGGTGTTGCGCGCCAAGCTGCATGAGGCGCGCCGCAACCTCGCGAACCGTCCTGCCTACGACAGCGCGGACATCGGTTATCAGGCCGAGCAGATGCTGCGTAACGCGCAGATCCAGGCCGAGCAGTTGCGGGCCGACGCGGAGCGGGAGCTGCGTGAGGCCCGCGCGCAGACGCAGCGCATCCTCCAGGAGCACGCGGAGCAGCAGGCCCGCCTCCAGGCGGAGCTGCACGCCGAGGCCGTCGCACGCCGTCAGCAGCTGGACCAGGAGCTGGCGGAGCGCCGCCAGACCGTCGAGTCGCACGTCAACGAGAACGTGGCGTGGGCCGAGCAGTTGCGGGCCCGCACCGAGCAGCAGGCGCGCCGTCTGCTCGACGAGTCGCGTGCCGAGGCGGAGCAGGCGCTGGCCGCCGCCCGCGCGGAGGCGGAGCGGATCGCGGCGCAGGCGCGGCAGCGTCTGACGACCGACGCCGAGGCGGCGCGCGCCGAGGCCGAGGCGCTTTTGCGCCGGGCCCGTTCGGACGCCGAGCGGCTGCTGAACGCGGCCTCCACGCAGGCCCAGGAGGCCACCGACCACGCCGAGCAGCTGCGCTCGACGACGGCGACCGAGTCGGAGCAGGCGCGCCGGCGGGCCGCGGAAGCGAGCCGGGCCGCCGAGCAGCGCATGGCCGAGGCCGACGCGGCGCTGCGTGCGGCGCGGGCCGAGGCCGAGAAGGTGCTCAGCGAGGCCAAGGAGACGGCGGGCAAGCAGCTCGCGGCCGCCGAGGCCGCGGGCGAGCAGCGCACGCGTACCGCCAAGGAGCAGGTGGCGCGCCTTGTCGGCGAGGCCACCAAGGAGGCGGAGTCCGCCAAGTCCGAGGCGGAGCAGCTGATCGCCGACGCCCGGGCCGAGGCCGAGAAGCTCATCGCGGAGGCCGCCGAGAAGGCGCGCACGATCACCGCCGAGGAGACCGCGGGCCAGCTCGCGAAGGCGGCGCGGACGGCGGAGGAGGTCCTCGACAAGGCGTCGAAGAACGCCAAGGAGACCACGAAGGCCGCCACCGAGGAGGCCGAGCGCATCCGCTCGGAGGCCGAGGCCGAGGCCGACCGGCTGCGCGCCCAGGCGCACGACATCGCCGAGGAGCTGAAGGGCGCGGCGAAGGACGACACCAAGGAGTACCGCGCCAAGACCGTCGAGCTTCAGGAGGAGGCGCGCAGGCTGCGCGGCGAGGCCGAGCAGCTGCGGGCCGACGCCGTCTCCGAGGGCGAGCGCATCCGGGGCGAGGCGCGGCGCGAGGCCGTCAAGGAGATCGAGGCGGCGGCGAAGTCCGCCGAGGAGCTGCTCGCCAAGGCGAAGGCCGACGCCGAGGAGCTGCGCACGGCCGCGGCCACGGAGAGCGAGCGGCTGCGTGCCGAGGCGGTCGAGCGGGCCACGACCCTGCGCAAGCAGGCCGAGGAGACGCTGGAGCGCACCCGCGCGGAGGCCGAGCGGCACCGCGAGGAGACCGCCGAGCAGGCCGAGGCCACCAGGACGGAGGCCGAGGAAGCGGCGCGGGCGCTGCGCGAGGAGACCGAGCGGGCCATGGCGGCCCGGCGGGCGGAGGCCGCCGAGGAGCTGGCGCGGCTGCACGCGGAGGCCGAGGAGCGCCTCACCACCGCCGAGCAGGCGTTGAGCGACGCCCGCGCGGAAGCGGCGCGGATGCGCAAGGAGGCCACGGAGGAGACCGACCGGCTGCGGGCGGAGTCCGCCGAGCGCATCCGTACGCTCCAGGCGCAGGCCGAGGAGGAGGCCGAGCGGCTGCGCGACGAGGCCGCCGCCGACGCCTCGCAGGCCCGCGCGGAGGCCGAGACCCTCGCGGTGCGCCTGCGTTCGGAGGCCGCGGCCGAGGCCGAGCGGCTCAAGACCGAGGCGCAGGAGTCCGCGGACCGGGTGCGCGCGGAGGCCGCCGCCGCGGCCGAGCGGGTCGGCACGGAGGCCGCCGAGGCCCTGGCCGCCGCCCAGGAGGAGGCCGCCCGGCGCCGCCGCGAGGCCGAGGAGACCCTCGGTTCGGCGCGCGCGGAGGCCGACCAGGAGCGGGAGCGGGCCCGCGAGCAGAGCGAGGAGCTGCTCGCCTCGGCGCGCAAGCGGGTCGAGGAGGCGCAGGCCGAGGCGGCGCGTCTGGTCGAGGAGGCCGACCGCCGCGCCACGGAGCTGGTGTCGGCCGCCGAGCAGACCGCCCAGTCCGTACGGGATTCCGTCGCCGGTCTGCACGAGGCGGCGCAGGAAGAGGTCGCGGGCCTGCGCTCGGCCGCCGAGCACGCCGCGGAGCGCACGCGCACCGAGGCGCAGGAGGAGGCCGACCGCGTCCGTGCCGACGCGCACGCCGAGCGGGAGCGCGCCGCCGAGGACGCCAGCCGTACGCGGCGCGAGGCGGCGGAGGCCTCGGAGGCCGCCAAGGCCCTTGCGGAGCGCACGGTTTCGGACGCGATGGCGGAGGCCGAGCGGATGCGTTCGGACGCCTCGGAGCACGCCCAGCGGGTGCGCACGGAGGCGTCGGACACCATCGCGCAGGCCGAGCAGGACGCCGCCCGTACGCGGGCCGACGCCCGTGAGGACGCCAACCGCATCCGCAGTGACGCGGCGGGTCAGGCCGACACCCTGATCGGCGAGGCCCGCAGCGAGGCCGAGCGGTTGCAGAACGAGACCATCGCGGAGGCCGAGCGCCTGCGCGCCGAGTCGACGGAGCAGGCGGACCGTCTCAAGGCGGAGTCGACCGCCGAGGCGGAGCGGGTGCGCGCGGAGGCCACGGCCGAGGCGGAGCGGCTGCACGCCGAGACGGCCGCGGAGGCCGAGCGGGTGCGCGCCGAGTCCGTGGCCAAGGCCGAGAAGCTCATCTCGGACGCCTCCGGTGACGCGGAGCGGCTGCGCGCGGAGGCCGCCGAGGCGGTCAACTCCGCCCAGCAGCACGCCGAGCGCATCCGCGCCGAGTCCGAGCGCGTCAAGGCGGAGGCGGCCAAAGAGGCCGAGCGGCTCACGTCCCAGGCGCGCGAGGAGGCCGAACGCACCCTGGACGAGGCGCGTCAGGCCGCCAACAAGAAGCGTCAGGAGGCGGCCGAGCAGGTCGACACGCTCATCACGGAAGCCGCCGCCGAGGCCGAGAAGCTGACGGCGGACGCCCAGGAGAAGGCCCTGAAGGCGACCACGGAGGCCGAGGCGCAGGCCGACACGATGGTCGGCGCCGCCCGCAAGGAGGCCGAGCGGGTGGTCACCGAGGCGACGATCGAGGGCAACACCCTGGTGGAGAAGGCCCGTACGGACGCGGACGAGCTGCTCATCGGCGCCCGGCGCGACGCGACGGCCATAAGGGAGCGCTCCGAGGAGCAGCGTGACCGGGTGACCGCCGAGATCGAGGAACTGCACGAGCGTGCGCGCCATGAGTCCGCGGAGGCGATGAAGACCGCGGGCGAACGATGTGACGCGTTGGTGAAGGCCGCGGAGGAGCAGCTCGCCGAGGCTCAGGCGAAGGCGAAGAAGCTGGTCTCGGACGCCGATTCGGAGGCGGGCAAGGTCCGCATCGCCGCCGTGAAGAAGGCGGAGGGGCTCCTGAAGGAGGCCGAGACGAAGAAGGCGTCGCTGGTCGCCGAGGCCGAGCGCATCAAGGCGGAGGCCGAGGCCGAGGCGACGCGCATGGTCGAGGAGGGCAAGCGCGAGCTGGAGGTCCTGGTGCGGCGCCGGGCGGACATCAACGCGGAGATCTCCCGTGTCCAGGACGTGCTGGAGGCGTTGGAGTCCTTCGAGGCTCCGACGGGCGGCGGGAAGTCGGCGTCCGGCGGGGGTTCGGGTGCCGGCGGTGTCAAGGCCGGGGCGGCGGCCGGATCTACTCGATCGGGTGGCAAGACGTCAGAGGGGTAGCGAAAGAGGGCTTACCGTGCTGAGTGAGGACCTTCGGCCCTGTCCCTGGCAAGGCCTCTGACGTCTTGCCACTCAAAAGGGGTGTCATTCTCCAGATCAAACAGGCATCTGCTCGATGACACGCCGCCTGGACCCCTAGGATTCCCTCTATCACCTCACCGGTCTCATTCGACAGGAACCCCATGAGCGACACTTCCCCCTACGGCTTCGAGCTTGTGCGGCGTGGGTACGACCGCGCTCAGGTGGACGAACGTATCTCCAAGCTCGTCTCCGACCGTGACAGCGCTCTTGCCCGCATCACTGCTCTGGAAAAGCGCATCGAGGAGCTGCACCTCGAAACGCAGAACGCCCAGGCCCAGGTCGCCGACGCCGAGCCGTCGTACGCCGGGCTCGGCGCCCGCGTCGAGAAGATCCTCCGCCTCGCCGAGGAGGAGGCGAAGGACCTGCGCGAGGAGGCCCGCCGCGCGGCCGAACAGCACCGCGAGCTGGCCGAGTCCGCCGCGCAGCAGGTGCGCAACGACGCCGAGTCGTTCGCGTCCGAGCGCAAGGCGAAGGCCGAGGACGAGGGCGTTCGGATCGTCGAGAAGGCCAAGGGCGAGGCGAACGCCCTGCGTGCCGAGGCGCAGAAGGACGCGCAGTCCAAGCGTGAGGAGGCGGACGCCCTCTTCGAGGAGACGCGCGCCAAGGCCGCCCAGGCCGCCGCCGACTTCGAGACGAACCTCGCCAAGCGGCGCGAGCAGTCCGAGCGTGACCTGGCGTCGCGTCAGGCCAAGGCGGAGAAGCGCCTCGCGGAGATCGAGCACCGCGCGGAGCAGCTGCGTCTTGAGGCGGAGAAGCTGCGCACGGACGCGGAGCGCCGCGCGCGCCAGACGGTGGAGACGGCGCAGCGTCAGGCCGAGGACATCGTGGCGGACGCGAACGCCAAGGCCGACCGCATCCGCAGCGAATCGGAGCGGGAGCTGGCGGCGCTCACCAACCGCCGGGACAGCATCAACGCGCAGCTCACCAATGTGCGCGAGATGCTGGCGACGCTCACCGGTGCGGCGGTCGCGGCCGCGGGGACGCCCGCCGACGACGAGCCGGTCTCCCGAGGCGTGCCGGCGCAGCAGACCCGGTAAGGCACAGCTCCGCGGCCCTTCGGGGCACACCTGAGTCCCCTGCTCTCCAGTGGCAGGGGGCTTTGTCCCGTTTTAGCGTTGCCGCATGATCGAGCTCGAGGGGCTGACCAAGCGGTACGGCGAGAAGGTGGCGGTCAACAACCTCACCTTCACCGTCCGCCCCGGCATGGTCACCGGCTTCCTCGGGCCGAACGGCGCGGGCAAGTCGACCACCATGCGCATGATGCTGGGGCTCGACAACCCGTCGGCCGGCGCCGTCCGCATCGACGGCAAGCACTACGCCCAGTTGCGCGACCCCCTCACGTACATCGGCGCCCTCCTCGACGCCAAGGCCACGCATGGCGGGCGCAGTGCCTTCAACCACCTGCTCTGCCTCGCGCAGAGCAACGGCATCCCGCGCGCCCGTGTCGGTGAGGTCCTCGACACCGTCGGGCTGACCGCCGTCGCCCGGAAGAAGGCCAAGGGGTTCTCGCTCGGCATGGGCCAGCGCCTCGGCATCGCGGGCGCGCTGCTCGGCGACCCCGAGATCCTGATGTTCGACGAGCCGGTCAACGGCCTCGACCCCGAGGGCATCCACTGGATCCGCAACCTCATGAAGTCCCTTGCCGGGCAGGGGCGTACGGTCTTCGTCTCCTCGCACCTGATGAGCGAGATGGCGCTCACCGCCGACCATCTCGTGGTCATCGGCCAGGGCCGTCTCCTCGCCGACACGTCGATGTCCGACTTCATCCGGCGCAACTCACGTTCGTACGTACGGCTGCGTTCCCCGGAGCGCGAGCGTCTCCTCGACGTGCTGCACCGGGCGGAGGTCACCGTCACCGAAGCGGGCGACGGTGTCCTCGAAGTGGACGGCACGACGGCCGAGCGCCTCGGGGAGCTGGCCGCGAGCCACCGGATCGTCCTGCATGAGCTGAGCCCCCAGCAGGCCTCCCTGGAGGAGGCGTTCATGCGGCTCACCGCCGAGTCGGTGGAGTATCACGCGCACTCCGACCACACCGGTCAACCGCCAGGCCCGGCCCCCGGCTGGGGCGAGTCCTGGGCCGACGGTCGGCAGCGGCGGAAGGGGAACTGAGCGATGGCCACGGCGCAGGTGCTGCGATCGGAGTGGACCAAGATCCGCTCGGTCTCCTCGACGGTGTGGACGCTCGGCCTCGCCGGTGTCGTCACGATCGCGCTCGGGGCGCTGATCAGCATCCTGTCCAGGAACGACTACGACGGCCTCGACGCCGAGGACCGGTTCGCCTTCGACCCCACGTTCATCAGCTTCGCCGGGATGTCCCTCGGCCAGCTCGCGATGATCGTCTTCGGGGTGCTCGTCGTCTCCAACGAGTACAGCACCGGGATGATCCGCACCTCCCTGGCGGCGGTCCCGCAGCGCGGCACGTTCCTCTTCGGCAAGGTCGCCGTGGCCACGCTGCTCGCCCTCGCCGTGGGCCTGGCCACCAGCTTCGTCACGTTCTTCGTGGGACAGGCGATGCTGGGCCCGTACCAGGCGCGGCTCGGCGACCCCGGTGTGCTGCGGGCCGTCATCGGCGGCGGGCTCTACATGACGCTCATCGCGATGTTCTCGATGGGCGTGGCGGCGATGCTGCGCAGCCCGATGCTGTCGCTGGGCATCCTGATGCCGTTCTTCTTCCTGATCTCCAGCATCCTCGGCAACGTGTCGGCGACGAAGAAGGTCGGCCGCTTCCTGCCCGACCAGGCCGGCAGCAAGATCATGCAGGTCAAGACACCACTCGACGACGACACCCCGTACGGGCCCTGGGGCGGTCTGGCGATCATGGTGGCGTGGGTCGTGGTGGCGCTGGCCGGCGGATACGCGGTGCTGAAGAAGCGGGACGCGTAAGCCGCGCCCCCCGCTCCGCGCGTTCGGTTCTCTTTGCTCGCTCTTGGCTGGAACCGTCAGCTCCCCGATATCCTCCTAACCCTTACGGGGGCGTGTGCCCCGACGTCCTGAACCATTCGATGGGTGCGGAGAATGATCGAGGCAGTCGGCCTGACGAAGCGCTATGGCGCCAAGACAGCCGTGTACAACCTTTCCTTCCAGGTGCGGCCCGGTACCGTCACCGGCTTCCTCGGGCCCAACGGCTCCGGCAAGTCGACGACGATGCGCATGATCCTCGGGCTCGACACACCCACCACGGGGCAGGTGACGATCGGCGGTTACCCGTACCGCAAGCTCCCCAACGCCCCCCGCCAGGTCGGCGCGCTCCTCGACGCCAAGGCGGTGCACGGCGGCCGGCACGCCCGCAACCACCTGCTCTGCCTCGCGCAGCTCTCCGGCATCCCGGCCCGCCGGGTCGACGAGGTGCTCGGCGTCGTCGGCCTCCAGGACGTGGCGAAGAAGCGCTCCAAGGGCTTCTCGCTCGGCATGGGCCAGCGCCTCGGCATCGCGGCGGCGCTCCTCGGCGACCCCCAGGTGCTGCTCTTCGACGAGCCGGTCAACGGCCTCGACCCCGAGGGCATCCTCTGGGTCCGCAACCTCATGAAGTCGCTCGCGGCCGAGGGACGCACGGTCTTCGTCTCGTCCCACCTCATGAGCGAGATGGCGCTCACCGCCGAACACCTGATCGTGATCGGCCGCGGCCAGCTGCTCGCCGACATGAGCGTCAGGGACTTCATCTCGCACAACTCCGCCGACTTCGCGCGGGTGCGTACGCCGGACACCGAGCCGCAGCAGCGCGAGAAGCTGACGGCCGCGCTGACCGAGGCGGGCGGCCAGGTCCTGCCCGAACCGGACGGCGCGCTGCGCGTGACCGGTCTGCCGCTGCCCCGCATCAGCGACCTCGCGCACGGCGCGGACGTCCGCCTGTGGGAGCTGTCCCCGCACCAGGCCTCGCTGGAGGAGGCGTACATGCGGATGACGCAGGGCGCCGTCGACTACCGCTCCACGGTCGACCAGCGCGCGGGCCTCCAGCAGCCGGTGCAGCCCGGCGCCATGCCGCCCGGCATGATGCCGGGCGGCCAGCTGCCGGTGCCCGGCCAGGACCAGCCCGGCTGGTACGCGCCGCCGCCGCCCCAGCCGGGCGGTCAGCCCTTCGCGATGCCGCAGCCGCACGGCGCCCCCGGGACGCCGAACCCGTACGCCGCCGCGCCGCAGCCGCAGGCCTCCCCCGCACCCGCTCCCGCGCCCGAACTGGCCAAGCGCGCCACCGACAACGAGGATGCTCCCCGATGACCACGCCTGAGACTCCGCAGCAGCAGCCGCAGGCGCAGCAGGCCCCCCAGCCCCAGCAGGCGTACGCCCAGGCCGGCGCGCCCGTGGGTGCTCCCATGGGTGCTCCGATGGCTCCCCCGCCCGCCGCCCCGGCGCCGCCCTCCGCCTGGGAGCAGGCGATGGCCAACGCCTACACCTCGCCGATCCCGGTCAGGAAGACCCACCTCGGCAACGCCCTCGCCTCCGAGTGGACGAAGATCAAGTCGGTCCGCTCCACCATGTGGACGCTCGGCATCTTCCTCGCCCTGGTGATCGGCATCGGCCTGCTCGCCGCCGCGAACACCACGCCCGAGAACTACTCGGACATGCCGTTCACCGTGCCGGCCTTCTTCGGCCTGATGCTGGGCCAGATCTGCCTGATCACGCTCGGCGTCCTCGTGACCTCGTCGGAGTACGGCACGGGCATGATCCGTACGACGTTCACGGCGTCCCCGCAGCGCTACCGCGTCCTGACCGCGAAGATCGTGGTCTTCTTCGTCACGGCCTTCGTCGTCTCCGCGGGCTCGATCCTGCTGGTGGGCCTCGTGACCTCGTCGATGAACAGCGGCCCCGGGTCGGGCGACGTCCCGTGGGCGGGCACGGTTTTCAAGGGCGGCCTGTACGTGTCGCTGCTCGGCGTCCTCGCGCTCGCCGTCGGCTCCATGCTGCGGCACTCCGCGGGCGCCATCACCGCGATGCTCGGCGTGGTGCTCGTACCGGCGATCCTGCCCGCGTTCCTGATGATCTGGGAGAGCACGCAGTCGCTCGCCGAGAAGATGTCCGACTACAACGCCATCAACTCGCTCGCCAAGATCTTCGGGGCGGACGGCATCGACGGCTCCGGCGGCACCTCCCAGCTGGTCGTGCTCGTCGTCGTGACGCTCGTCGCGATCGCCGGCGCCTACGCCCTCCTGGAGAAGCGCGACGTCTGACGTGCGACGGAGCCGCTAGTACCGCGGCGCGTTACGGGACCGCTGCACCCGCGTGGTGCGGCGGTCCTTCGCGTTCCAGCACGCCTTGTGCCAGTGCCGGCGCTCGTCCACCCCGGAGTGCTCGGGCCAGGCCACCACGTGCGCGAGCGCCGAGGGGATCTCCTGGTCGCAGCCGGGGCAGCGGTACCGCTTGCCCGTCGCACTCGCGCCCGCCACATGGCGTACGCTCCACTGCTCGCCCTGCCAGGTCTCGACGCTCTGGAATCCGCCGTAGCGCCCCGGCGGCTCCGCGTCCGAGGACGCCCTCGGCTCTCCGATGCCCTTGGGGCGGTTGCGACGCGGGGACACAGGACACCTCACTGGCTGTACGACGGTCAGAGGGGTGACCAGCCTACGCGCCGCGCCACGGGGTACTCGTCGCCTGCCCACTCCCGCGGCGCACGCGGCAGCGCACGGAAAATCCAACAATCTTTCTGCCAGGCCGTGCCTTTGGCACGTGTCATGCGTTGTTGCCCGTGGGGGGAGTGCCTGCGTCGGTGCCAAGGAGGCAGGAGTGCGATGCGTGTAGGTAGTTTTGTTCTGGCCGCCCAGTTCCCCGGACAGGGGCAGGGTGAGGCACTGCACCGGGCGGTGCGTTCCGCCGAGGTGGCCGAGGAGGCGGGGCTGGACTCGGTCTGGCTCGCCGAGCACCACTTCGTGCCGTACGGCACCTGCCCCTCGGCGGTGACCCTGGCGGCGCTGCTCCTCGGACGGACCCGCAGGCTCCGGGTCGGCACGGCCGTGAGCGTCCTGCCCACCGCACATCCCGTCGCGCTCGGCGAGCAGGCGGCCCTGCTCCACATCACCTCCGGCGGCAGGTTCTCGCTCGGCGTCGGCCGGGGCGGCCCCTGGGTGGACCTGGAGGTCTTCGGCGCGGGCCTGGAGGCGTACGAGAAGGGGTTCCCCGACTCACTCGACCTGCTGCTCAGGTGGTTGACCGAGCCGCGTGTCGAGAGTTCGGGCGAGCGGTTCGCCTTCCGTGAGGTCGCCGTCGTGCCGCGCCCGCAGGAGGCCCTGAGCGGGCAGGGCGACGGCGGCCCCGAGGTGATCCTCGCCTGTACCTCGCCGACCAGTGTGCGGCTCGCCGCGCAGCGCGGGCTGCCGATGCTGCTCGGCATGCACGCGGGCGACGACGAGAAGGCCGAAATGGTGGCCTTGTGGCAGCGGCACGCACGTGCCGCCGGGCATACGCCGGAGGTAATCGCCACGGCTCCGCACGTCTCCGCCGGGGTGGTGCAGATCGGGGACCGCCCCCTGGAGGCCGCCGAGACGTTACAGAAAGCGATGCCGGGCTGGCTCAAGCAGGGTCTGGACGCCCATGTGACGGTCGACGGCCGCCGCCGTGCCATGCGGGACCCGCTGGCGTACACCGAACTGCTCTGCGGGCTGCACCCGGTGGGGACCCCACAGGTGTGCGCGGACCGTCTCGCGGCCACGGCGGAGCGCACCGGCATCACACGCTTCGCGCTGCTCGTGGAGGGCTCCGGCGACCTCGCGGCCACGGAGGAGAACGTACGGCGGCTGGGCGCCGAGGTGCTGCCCCAGCTCGGGTGACCCCCCGGCCCCGGAGCGGGCCGGGACGGGAGCTGCCGCTCCGGACTGATACACCTCCCGCGTACGGAGCGGCAGCAACAAGCGTCAGCAGTCCCGCAGTTCGGGCGACTGATTGAGCAGCTGGCCCCGGATCGAGGTGAAGCGGGCAAGCCTGTCGTCCACCGAGGAATCCAGCGGGAACACCGCCACACGGTGGCAGTTCTGGAATGCCAGACGCACTCCGAAGTGCCGCTGCAGAGCGCCGCGAATCGCGTCACTCGCGAGCGCGCGCAGCAGCTGTCCACGTGCCTGCTCGTCCGGGGGCGGCGTCTGGTTGTCGGCGAACTCTCCGCCGTCGACCTTCAGCTGGGCCACCAGGGAGCTGATCATCTCCCATGCGTAAGGCAGGGAGGTCCGGACGCAGTCGACGAAAGCTGCTTCGTCCACCTCGCCTCGCTCGGCCTGTTCCAACAGTGCCGGTGAGACGTCGAGCGACATGGGTTCTCCTCTCGCACCCCCGTCGAGCGAGGGCTTACGGACAGGGATGGAGTCCGCATACGCAGCGTGCACGGATGGCGACCTCCCGCTTCTACGGTAGGCAACGGGCGGTGACGGCACCAGGAGATTGGGCGCATAACCGGCCAGGATCGAACGGGTCCATCGGCGGACAAGTCGCACGATCCCCACAGGGCCCACCGGTCGCCGACGGGCGAATCGCGTGCACCGCCCCGAGTCGAGTAGCGTTGCGCCCCATGCGTCTCGTCATTGCCCGATGCTCCGTGGACTACGCGGGCCGGCTCACCGCCCACCTCCCGTCGGCCCCCCGTCTGATCCTTGTGAAGGCGGACGGCAGCGTCTCCATCCACGCGGACGACAGGGCCTACAAACCCCTCAACTGGATGTCCCCGCCCTGCACGCTGAAGGAGGGATCAGGGGACGACGCCGGTGTGTGGACCGTCGTGAACAAGGCGGGCGAGAAACTCATCATCACGATGGAGGAAGTCCTGCACGACTCCTCGCACGAACTGGGCGTGGACCCCGGCCTCATCAAGGACGGCGTGGAAGCACACCTTCAGGAGCTTCTCGCCGACCGGATCGAGACACTCGGTGAGGGATACTCGCTCATCCGCCGCGAGTACATGACGGCGATCGGTCCCGTCGACATCCTCTGCCGGGACGCCGACGGGCAGACGGTCGCCGTGGAGATCAAGCGGCGCGGCGAGATCGACGGTGTCGAGCAACTGACCCGTTATCTCGAGCTGTTGAACCGCGACCCGCACCTGGCGCCCGTCAAGGGCATCTTCGCCGCCCAGGAGATCAAGCCGCAGGCCCGCGTCCTCGCCACGGACCGCGGCATCGGCTGCGCCATCCTCGATTACAACGCGCTGCGCGGCATCGAGGACGACAAGCTGCGGCTGTTCTGAGAGACGTCACACGTACGCGAGAGACGTCACACCTACGCGTGAGGGGCCGGGTCCAGTGGACCCGGCCCCTCACGCGTACGACCGCCTCAGGCCGTCGGCGGCGAGCCGGCCGGGCCGCTCGCCGAGGTCGACGTGTTGGGCGAGGAGGGCGGGGCCTGGGTCGTCGGCGGGTTCGTCGGCGGCGTGGTCGGCGGGTCCGTCGGCTTGTCCGTGGGCTTGTCGGTCGGCTTGTCCGTCGGTTTGTCGGTCGGCTTGTCCGTGGGCTTGTCGGTCGGGTCGCCGGTGGGCTTGCCGGTCGGCTTGTCCGTCGGTTCGCCGGTGGGCTCGTCCGTGGGCTTCCCCGAGGGGTCACCGCTCGCGCTCGGCCTGCTGGAGGGGGCGCCGCTCGCGGACGGCTTCGGGTCGTCGGCGGTGCCGACGACGCCGTCCTCGCCGGGGTCGCGGGGGCGGCTCGTGGAGCCCTCCGGGGGCTCGTCGGCGCTGAGGCCGCCGTCGTCGCGGTCCTCCCGCGCGGACTGCTCCGTCTTGACCCGGTCGTGCTCGGGACGGTCGTTGTCGGAGGTGGCGCCGAGCGTGACGACGGTGCCGAGGACGGCGGCCAGCAGGGCGCCCGCGCCCGCGGCGACGAGGTTGCGCCGGGTGCCGCTGAGGATGGAGCGGCGGCTCGGCGCCGGACCCGCGCCGGGCGCGGCCGCCGTGCCCGCGACCAGGGTGATCGGCTCGGTCGGCGGCTCGGGCGCCGCGAAGGCCGCCGGGGCACCGCCGGAGGGCGACGCGGACTCCTCGTGGCGCGCGTCGGGGACCTCCTCGCCCGCGGCCGTGCGCCCGCCGGGCGGTGTGCCGCCCGAGCGGTCCGCGACCAGGGCCAGGGCCCGGCGCCCGGAGATCATGCCGCGCTTGTCGGCGAGGGCGCCGCGCAGCCCGATGGAGGCCTCCAGCTCGGCGCGGGCCCGGTCCAGCAGGCCGCCGCAGAGCGCGAGGATGCCCAACTCGTGGTGGAAGTACGCCTCTTCGGCGACCTCCCCGGCGTTGCGCGCCGCTTCCTGGCCGGACCGCAGGGCGCGTTCCCAGGCGCCCCAGTGGAGCCCTCCGGCGAAGGCGGGCGCCGCGGTGCGGGCCAGCAGCACGGCGGCGCCGCTCTCGGAGGTGACCAGGGCGGCCAGGGCGGCCTGCACGGCGTCCGCCTCGGCCGCCACCCGCTCCGGGGTGACCGAGGGGTGCCCGGCCCACCAGGCGTAGTGCTGGGCGGCGGCCCGGGCGTACTCGGCGGCCTCGTCGGCGTATCCGGAAGCCTCCAGCTGGGGCCGTACCCCGGCGGCGAGGCGGTAGCGGGAGCCGACGGCGGTGACCAGGGCGCAGCCGACCAGCTCGGCGAGGGCCGCGTCGGCGTGGGTGTCGCCGACCAGGGCGGGCAGGTGGGCCTGGTGCGGCAGTTCGCCGCCGAGGGCGACGGCGAACTTCAGGGTGTCGCGGGCGGAGGGGCTGAGCCGCGAGGCGAGCAGGGCGGCGGGCGCGGCTCCGTCGGCGAGCGAGGGCAGCGGGATGTCGGCGTCGCCGTCGTCCGAGGGCGCGTCGGTGGCGGCCTGGGGGGAGGTCTGGAGCGAGTAGCCGTTCTCCGCGAAGGCGTGCGGGTCGGCGCGGAGCTGGTCGCGCTGGCGCAGCAGGGCGCCCGCCTGGACGAAGCGCAGGGGCAGGCCCTCCGACTCGAACCACAGGTCGCCCGCCCAGTTGGCCTCCTCGTCGTCGAGGACGCGGCCGACGGCGCGCTCCAGCAGCTCCAGGGTGCTGCCGCGGCCGAGGCCGGCGAGGAAGACCTCTTCGAGGCGGGAGTCGGCGGACGGGGCGGCGACGTCGGGCGTCGTGGCGAGGAGGAAGGCGCACTCGGGTGTCGCGTCGAGCAGTTCGTCGAGGCCGGCGCCGCCGAACTCCAGGTCGTCGAGGATGACGACCGCGCCGATCTCGTGGACGAGTTCGAGCAGCATGGAGCGCTCGGGGCGGTGCAGGGGCGCGTGGTAGACGGCGGCGAAGAGGTCGTGCAGCAGTTCGCCGGGCGTCTTGCGGTAGCCGCAGAGCCGGACGACGCCGTCGGGCGCGAGGCCCGCGCAG
Organism: Streptomyces huasconensis; assembly: GCF_021028635.1. NCBI lineage: Bacteria > Bacillati > Actinomycetota > Actinomycetes > Kitasatosporales > Streptomycetaceae > Streptomyces > Streptomyces huasconensis. The sequence continues at coordinate 5,578,413 of NZ_CP086119.1, read as the reverse complement.
TCGTCCGCGACGGCGTCGAGAAGCGCTGTGCGGCCCGATCCGGCGGGCCCGGTCAGCCGGACCGAGCGGCCGCGCGCGAGGAGCCGTACGAGGCGCTCACGCTCTTCCTGGCGCTCCAGGAGCGGCAGTCTCGGCAGGGCGGGGCCCGGCGGGACGGGCGGCGCGGCGGCGCGGCGCAGTTCGGCGCGCTCGTCGGCGGTGCGCTTGGCGGGCCGGGCCGGCCGCTCCCCGGGCGGGCAGGGTTCGATCTCGCTGCCGTCGACGGGGTTGACGGTGAGCAGGAAGTCGCCCGAGACGAGCCGGACGGTGCGGGCCAGCGCGGGCGCGGGCTGGCCGAAGTCGGGCGTCAGCGGGTCGCGTGGCCGCGGCGGGCGGGCCGTGCCGTCGTGGCCGGCGCCGCCGTGGTCGTACTCCTCGGGCCTGTGGTTCGTCGGGTCCATCGGGTCCATGGTCAAAGCCCCCCAGATGCGTGGTGTGCAGAGCCCCCTCCGGCCTTCGTGCACACTGCGCTGTCGCTTCTGGTCCGGTGCCCCCGTGCGGGTTCGTCTATCGGTGGGCGACCGAACCCTAGACCTTCGCACAGTATCTACGAGAGGGCGGGGTGCCGTCCCGCCCGAGACGTCACGGTCTCGTGAGGATTGCGCGCGCGGTTCCGGTTCAGGCCCTGGGGAGCGATTCGACGCCGATGCCGCCCTCGATGGCGAGGATGCGGTGCAGCCTCGTCGCCACCAGCAGGCGCTGCATCTGGGGCGGCACGTGGCGCAGGACGAGCCTGCGCCCGCACCGCCCGGCGCGGCGGTGGGCGCCCATGATGACGCCGAGTCCCGTGGCGTCCCACGAGTCGAGTTCGGACAGGTCCAGCACCAGGTCGCCGGCGCCGTCGTCGACGGCCGAGTGCAGGACCGTACGGGCGTCCGCCGCGCTGCGTACGTCGAGGCGGCCCCCGACGACCAGCTGGGCCTGGTCGCCCTTGATGTGCATATACGCTCCCCGAGAGTGCCGTGTCCGCTGTGCCGTCTGATCCGTGAGTCGTCTGCGTATGTCACAGCAACTGACTGCCGCATGGGCAAGGAAGTTGCCGTCTGTAAGCGAACCGATACCGAATTCACTCCGAGGGGTGACCCAGGAGGGCGACGAATCGTCGGACGAGGCGTCAGCAGGCGTAAGCGGCACGCGTGGGGTCGGACTCAGTGCTTGTAGAAGCCCTGCCCGCTCTTGCGCCCGATGTCACCGGCGTCAACCATCCGGCGCATCAGCTCCGGCGGGGCGAACTTCTCGTCCTGGGACTCCGTGTAGATGTTGCTGGTGGCGTGGAGGAGGATGTCGACGCCGGTGAGGTCGGCGGTCGCGAGGGGGCCCATGGCGTGGCCGAAGCCGAGCTTGCAGGCGATGTCGATGTCCTCGGCGGTGGCGACACCCGACTCGTAGAGCTTGGCGGCCTCGACGACGAGCGCGGAGATCAGACGGGTCGTCACGAACCCGGCGACGTCGCGGTTGACGACGATGCAGGTCTTGCCGACGGACTCGGCGAACTCGCGGGTCCGGGCGAGGGTCTCGTCGCTGGTCTTGTAGCCGCGCACCAGTTCGCACAGCTGCATCATCGGGACCGGCGAGAAGAAGTGGGCGCCCACGACGCGCTCCGGGCGCTCCGTCACGGCCGCGATCTTGGTGATCGGGATGGCGGAGGTGTTGGAGGCGAGCACCGCGTCCTCGCGCACGAGCTTGTCCAGCGTGCGGAAGATCTCGTGCTTGACCTCCAGCTTCTCGAAGACGGCCTCGACGACGATGTCCGCGTCGGCGACGGCGTCCAGGTCGGTGGTGGTCGTGATCCGCGCGAGCGCGGCCTCGGCGTCGTCGGCGGCGAGCTTGCCCTTGCCGACGAACTTGTCGTACGACGCCTTGATCCCGTCGGTGCCACGGGTCAGGGCCTCATCGGTGACGTCGCGCAGGACGACGTCCCAGCCCGCCTGGGCGGAGACCTGTGCGATGCCGGACCCCATGAGTCCGGCTCCGATGACGGCGAGCTTCCGTGCCACTGTTCCGACTCCCCTACCGCTTGTCACGCTTGGCTTGCACGCTGTTTACGTATGCCTCTGGAGCGGACATTAGCGGCCGTGAGGGCGCCTGTGGCGGCGAAGAGATGCGCGTCACGTCTCAACTGACGGACATCACACCGGCGCACGCCGCGCACGTGTCACTTGGCGGCGCGCACCGCGTAGTTGAGCACCTTCTCGCCGAGGAGGGACTCCATCTGGTCGAGCAGGGCGAGCGCCTCCCGGGAGACCTCGGCGGCCTCGCGGCCCTTGGTCATCTCGTCGCCGATCCAGCTCATGAGCGTGCCGTGAATCCAGGAGAGCTGGCCGGCGACGAGCGCCGGCAGCGGGTCGCCCTCGGCCGCGTCCGTCTCCTCGGCGAGGGTCCTGGTGAGGTCGTCGAGGGCTTCCTGCTGGATGGCCCAGAGGCGGGAGCGCAGCGGCTGCGCCTCGGTGATGACCTTCATGAAGTCGGCCCAGCCGGGGAAGAGCCCGACGCCCGGTGAGAGCCCTTCGACGTCGGCGCGCAGTTCGCGCAGGACCGCGTCGGCGGCGGACTCGCCGTCGCGGCGGCCGCGCACATAGCGGGAGAGCCGGTCGACGGCGTCCGCGCCCCGGTCGAGGAAGAGGTCCTCCTTGGCCGGGAAGTAGTTGTAGACCGTGTTGACGGAGACGTCTGCGGCCTCGGCGATGTCGGCGATCGTCACCGTGACGAAGCCGTGCTCCAGGAAGAGCCCGGTCGCGATATCCGAGATGCGCTGCTTTGTCTGCCTCTTCTTGCGCTCCCTGAGCCCCTCAGCCATGCCGCCATCTTAGGCCCCCTGAAAACTTGGTGGCATTGCAAAATTTCATGGACTCTGTTTTTGTGGTCACCATGCCAATCATCAGCACCGCCGGGCTCGCCCGGACCTTCGCGACGAAGAACGGCGCCGTCGAGGCCGTGCGCGGCATCGACCTCACCGTCCAGCCGGGCGAGATCCTCGGCTTCCTCGGGCCCAACGGCGCGGGCAAGACCACCACGCTGCGCATGCTCACCACCCTGCTCGCGCCGACCGGCGGCGCCGCCACCGTCGCGGGCCACGACCTGCTCCGGGACCCCGCCGGCGTACGGGAGAAGATCGGTTACGTCGCCCAGTCCGGCGGCGTCGACCCCACCATCTGCGTACGCGAGGAACTGGTCACCCAGGGGCGCCTCTACCGCCTGACGAAAGATCAGGCCGCCGCACGCGCCGACGAGCTGGCAAGGGACCTCGGGCTCACCGAGCTGATGGAGCGCCCCTGCGCCACCCTCTCCGGCGGTCAGCGGCGGCGGCTCGACATCGCCATGGGGCTCACCCACCGGCCCGAAGTGCTCTTCCTCGACGAGCCGACCACCGGGCTCGACCCGGGCAGCCGCGCGGACCTGTGGGCGCTGGTGCGGCGGCTGCGCGACGAGCACGGCACGACGGTCTTCCTCACCACGCACTACCTCGACGAGGCCGACGCGCTCTCCGACCGCCTGGTCGTCGTCGACAAGGGCGTCGTGGCCGCCGAGGGCACGCCGAGCGCGCTCAAGCTCCGGTACGGCGGCTCGATCGACGCCACGCTCCAGGACACCTTCCTCGCCATCACCGGGCGCGACCTCGCCCCCAAGGACACGGCTCCCCTCGCCGTCTGACACCACAGGACCCCACCGATGCCCGCACTGCTCTCCGACACCGCGCTGATCTTCGGGCGGTACGCCCGGCAGACCCTGCGCTCCAAGTTCCAGATCCTCTTCGGCGTCCTGACGCCCCTGCTCTACCTGCTCTTCTTCGGCCCGCTCCTCACCGACCTGCCGCTCGGCTCGAAGGGCGACTCCTGGCAGGTGCTCGTCCCCGGACTGCTGCTCCAACTCGGCCTGTTCGGCGCCACTTTCAGCGGCTTCGCGCTCATCATCGAGAAGCAGTTCGGCGTGGTGGAGCGGATGCGGGTGACGCCCGTCAGCCGCCTCGCGCTGCTGCTCGGCCGCATCCTGCGCGACGCCGCGCTCTTCGTCTTCCAGGCGGTGCTGCTGGTGCTGGCCGCGCTGGTGATGGGGCTCAGGGCGCCGCTCGGCGGTGTGCTCATCGGGTTCGCGTTCGTGGCGCTGCTCAGCGCGTCGCTCGCCTCGCTCTCGTACGCGCTGGGCATGAAGGTCGCCAGGGCCCACGAGTTCGGGCCCGCCGTGAACGCCATCAGCCTGCCCTCGGTGCTGCTGTCGGGCCTGATGCTGCCGATGGCGCTCGCGCCCACCTGGCTGGACGTCCTGTCGCACTTCATGCCGTTCCGCTACCTCGTGGACGCGGTGCGGGCCGGCTACGTGGGCGACTACGCCTCCACGACCATGCTGTACGGCGTGCTGATGGCGCTCGCCTTCGTGCTGCTGTCCGTGGCGGTGGGCACGCGCGTCTACAAGAAGGCAGGGGCGTGACGCGAACGCGTCGTGTCCGGGGCGCGGCCGCGGCGCTGTGGGCGCGTCACAGGAAACGGCGGATGGGCTGGACGCTCATCTCACGGGCCCGCTGGACGAGGGAGCGTCCCTTCCACCGGCCCCGTCGGATCAGTTCACTGGCCCTGAGATCCTCGTCGTAGTGCGCGTCCAGCGTCGCGGTGAACTCCTGGTCCAGGACGGCCAGCATGACCTCCTCGTCGTGGTCGAGGGAGCGCCGGTTGAAGTTGGTCGAGCCGATCAGCGCGGCGACGCCGTCGACGGTGATGACCTTGGCGTGCATCATCGTCGGCTGGTATTCGTGGATCCGCACCCCGCAGCGGATGAGGTCCTCGTAGTGGTGCTGCCCGGCCAGCCGGCAGACCCGCTTGTCGGTGTGCGGGCCGGGCAGCAGGATCTCCACCTCGACGCCGCGCCGCGCGGTGGCGCAGAGCAGCTCGACGAAGTACGCGTCCGGCGAGAAGTAGGCCGTGGCCAGCCGGAAGCGGTCCTCGGCGGACTCGAGCATGACGCGGATCAGGGTCTGCATGTCCTGCCAGCCGAAGCTGGCCGAGCCGCGCACCACCTGCACGATGGCGTCGCCCTGCGGGCGGTGCCCGATGAACCGGTCCCGGCCGTCGAAGAGTTCGCCGTGGCACTCGGCCCAGTTCTGCGCGAACGCCGCGGCGATGCCGTCCACCGCGGGGCCCCGCACCTCGACGTGGGTGTCGCGCCACTCGTCGGGGTTACGGGCGTCGCCGCACCACTCCTCGGCGATGCCCACGCCTCCGGTGAAGGCGGTCTCCTCGTCGACGACGAGGACCTTGCGGTGGCAGCGGTGGTTCTGCTTGAGGGGCGACAGGTGCAGCGGCTTGCGGAACCACGCCACCTGCACCCCGGCCCGCTCCATCAGCCGCAGCTGCTCGGCCTCGATCAGCCGGCTGCCGAAGCCGTCGAGCAGCAGCCGCACCCGCAGCCCGGCGCGGGCCCGCTCCGCGAGGGCGTCGGCGAACCGGCGGGCGATGTCGCCCTTCCAGTAGACGAAGGTCATCATGTCGACCGTGTGCTCGGCGGACCCGATGGCGGCCAGCATGGCGGCGAATATCTCGTCGCCGTTGCGCAGGACGGTCAGCGCGTTGCCCTCGGTCGCCGCGATGCCGATCAGCCGCTCCAGACGCCGGCGTATCCGCGCGACGCGGTCCGTCGCGGACGGGTTCCCCGGCCCTCCGGTGGCGTCCGAGGTCAGCTCGGGGGACTCCTGCGTACCGGTCATGGCATTCCCTGGCCGGAACACCACGAGGCAACGTCGGGCCGCGGCGCCCGGTCCGGCACGGGCTGAGCGGCGAGCCGACTGTACCCCCGCCCCCACGAGCGGCCGTCGGTCGGCGCATGGGCCGGGGCCGCGGGGGCAGACGGAAGGCGTACCCCACCTCAGGGAGCCCCTCATGATGGTTGTCGGTATCGTCGCCGTCTGCGTCGTCCTGGCCGTCCTCGCCTTCTTCGTCCCCCGCCTGTCCCGGCATCCCGAACGCGGCACCCAGCGCACCCTGGGAGCCGGTTCGCGCGCCGGCGGCAAGGCCCCCGGCATCCTGGGCCGCCTCTTCAGCAAGCCCTTCCGCAGCAGCTCCAAGGCGGTGGGCCGCAGCGGGTCCGCCGGCCGCCGCGCCCGGGGGCGCATGCCCTTCTGACCCCCCGGGCGGCGACTCCTCGGCTCACCCCGTCGGCGTCCCCCCTCTACGCTGGCCCGCATGGTCAATCTGACGCGCATCTACACCAGGACCGGCGACCAGGGCACGACCGCCCTCGGGGACATGAGCCGCACCGCCAAGACCGACCCGCGGATCGCGGCGTACGCCGACGCCAACGAGGCCAACGCGGCCATCGGCACGGCGATCGCGCTCGGCGGGCTCGACGAGGAGGTCGTGAAGGTCCTCGTACGGGTCCAGAACGACCTCTTCGACGTGGGCGCCGACCTGTCCACGCCGGTCGTCGAGGACCCGAAGTATCCGCCGCTGCGCGTCGAGCAGAGTTACATCGACAAGCTGGAGACCGACTGCGACCGCTTCCTCGAAGAGCTGGAGAAGCTGCGCAGCTTCATCCTGCCGGGCGGCACGCCGGGCGCGGCGCTGCTGCACCAGGCGTGCACGGTGGTGCGGCGGGCCGAGCGGTCCACGTGGGCGGCCTTCGAGACGCACGGCGAGACCATGAACCCGCTGACGGCCACCTACCTCAACCGCCTCTCCGACCTCCTGTTCATCCTGGCCCGTACGGCCAACAAGGAGGTCGGGGACGTGCTGTGGGTGCCGGGCGGCGAGCGGTAGGCGCCGTCAGACCTGGGTGAGGGGCCGGTCCTCGTCCCGCTCCCGCGGGGCCGGGGCCCGCTTCGGGAACAGCGCGTAGGTGAGCGCGACCACGCCGTGGATGGTGGCCGCCCGCCAGGCGGTGTGCAGCCAGCCCTTCAGCGACGTGGTGCGGCCCGGGTCGTCGACGTACCACATGGCGAGCAGCAGCAGTGCGCTCGCGACGGCCGCCGCGACCAGGGTGCCGAGCCAGACCTTCGCCTCGTGCAGGGCCCGGGCCCGGCCGTAGCGGGGCGGGCGCGGCAGCGGCGCGCCGTCGAAGCGGTGCGCCGCGTGGCCGTCCAGCCACTTGACCGTGCGGTGGCCGTGGCCCACGGTGTAGCCGATGTAGACGGCGGCCAGGCCGTGCTTCCAGCTCGGGTCGGCGCCGTTCTTCAGGTCGACGGCGGTCACGACGAGCAGCAGGACCTCGAGCAGCGGCTCGCACAGCAGGATGGCGAGGCCGAGGCGCGGCTTGCGCAGCAGATAGCGGGCGGCGAGGCCCGCGGCCAGCAGCACCCAGAAGCCGACCTCGCAGATGATGATCAGTGTGACGATCACGGCTCGCTCCTCTCGGTCACCCCTCCAGGCTCCCGCCGGACCGGGCGCGGATCATCGTCGCCAGTGACGAAGTGGCACTGCATCCTTCGATGTAGCGGGCGGTTCCTCCCTCAGGATCAGGCGGGCGGCCCCCGCTGCGTGTTGGATGGAGGGCATGGCCCCGCCCCTGCCCCGCCCGCAGCGCATCGACGTGCAGATCGCCGTCGTCAGCCTGGCCAGCGGGCTCGCCCTGTGGGCGCTCGGGCTGCACATGCAGACGGACCGCCTGCTCGGCGCCGCGTGGGCGCTGCTCCCGCTCTTCGCTCTGGCGGCGCTCGAACTGCTGCGCAGCACCATGCCCCAGACCGCCCTGGTCCTCGCCACGTGCGCGCTGGTGTTCGACCAGTTCACGTCGGGCAACCTCGCCTCGGTGATGATGTTCACGGACATCATGTACGCGGCCGTCGTCTACGGCACCCCGGCCGCCGCCCGCCGCATCCCGCTGACCACCGGCACCATCACGGTCGCGGTGACGCTCGGCTTCCTCGCGTGGTGGCGCGAGCCCGAGGCCGTGCTCGTCGGTGTGCTGACCGGCATCGTCTCGTTCGGGCCCGCCGCCACCGGCGTCCTGGTGCGCAACCACCGCGAGGCCGCCGCCGCGGCCAAGCTGCGGGCCGAGCAGACCGCGCTGCTCGCCGAGATGGACCGCGCCCAGGCGGTCACGGCGGAGCGCGCCCGGATGGCCCGCGAGCTGCACGACATGGTCGCCAACCACCTCTCGGCGATCGCCATCCACTCCACGGCCGCGCTCTCCCTGGACGACCCGGCCACCAGCAAGGACGCCCTCGCCGTGATCCGGGAGAACAGCGTCCAGGGCCTCGCCGAGATGCGCCGCCTCATCGGCATCCTGCGCGACGACAGCGGTGACCTGGAGCCGGCCGCCTCCCCCACCCTGGACGGGCTGGCCGCCCTGCTCGACACCGCCCGCACCAACGGCCTCGACGTCACGCTCGACGACACCCTCGCCGCGGACGGCCCGAAGCTGCCCGCGCCGGTCGAGCTCGCGGCGTACCGCATCGTGCAGGAGTCCCTGACGAACGCCCTCAAGCACGCCTCCCCCGGCCGGGTCACCGTCACCCTCACCCAGGAGCCGCGCGCCCTGCGGGTCCGCGTCACCAGCCCCTACGACGATCCCGCCGGGCCCCGCGCCCCCGGCTCGGGAGCCGGCCTCGTCGGCATGCGCGAGCGCACCGAACTGCTCGGCGGCACCTTCGAGTCGGGCCCCGAGACCAGCCCACAGAGCGAGGGCGGCGGGAAGGTCTGGACCGTCTCCGTGACCCTGCCCGTCGACCCCGCGGACGAAGGAGCCAAGGAATGATCCGAGTGCTGGTCGCCGAGGACCAGTCCGCCGTACGCGCGGGACTGGTCCTGATCCTGCGCAGCGCCCCCGACATCGAGGTGGTCGGCGAGGCGGCGGACGGCGAGCAGGCCGTGGCCCTCGCCCGCGAGCTGCGCCCCGACCTGGTCCTGATGGACATACAGATGCCACGCCTTGACGGGGTGTCGGCGACGCGCCAGGTCGTCGCCGAGAGCCTCGCGGACGTCCTCGTGCTGACCACCTTCGACCTCGACGAGTACGTCTTCGGGGCGCTGCGCGCGGGTGCCTGCGGCTTCCTCCTGAAGAACACCGAGGCGAAGGACCTCATCGAGGGCGTCCGCACGGTCGCGCGCGGCGAGGGGCTGATCGCCCCGGCCGTCACCCGCCGCCTGATCGCCGAGTTCGCCGCCCCGCGGCAGGCCGTGCGCAGGGAGAACGCGCCGGACCCGGCCATCCTGGAGAGCCTCACGCGGCGCGAGCGCGAGGTGCTGTCCTGCATCGGGGAGGGGCTGTCGAACGCGGAGATCGCCGACCGCCTCAGCATGGCGGAGGCGACGGTGAAGACGCACGTGAGCCGGATGCTCGGCAAGCTGGAGCTGCGCAGCCGGGTGCAAGCGGCCGTGCTCGCGCAGGAGTTGGGGGTTTGACCGGGGGCGGGATCGCGCCGGACCGGAACATTTCGGCCATTGGTACAGACCTCTTGACCGCTGGTCCAGACCTTTCTATTCTCGCCGCACTGCGGTGAGCACTCCCCCACGTGTCCACGTGCTCACGGGCGGCGCAGGGTCCCACCCCTCAGACCCCCGGATCTCACCCGAGGAGCACCTCGTGCGCTTCACACAGAGCGACACCCGCTCAGGACTCAGCATCAGACATCGAGCCGTGGCCGGACTGACCACGCTGCTGCTCCCGCTCGCCACCCTGGTCGCCCTCGGCGCCCCCGCCGAGGCGGCCCCCGAAACCGCCTCCCAGGCAGCCTCCGAGGCCACCGCCACGTACGCCAAGACCCAGGACTGGGGCAACGGCTTCGAGGGCAAGTGGACCATCAAGAACACCGGCACCACGACGCTCAGCTCGTGGAACGTCCAGTGGGACTTCCCCGCCGACACCAAGGTGACCTCCGCCTGGGACGCCACCGTCACCAACTCCGGCACCCGCTGGAGTGCCAAGAACCTCGGCTGGAACGGAACGCTCGCCCCCGGCGCCTCGGTCTCCTTCGGCTTCAACGGCACCGGCTCCGGCGCCCCGTCCAAGTGCTCGCTCAACGGCGGCAGCTGCGACGGCGGCAGCGTCCCCGGCGACAACCCGCCGAGCGCGCCCGGCGCCCCGACGGCCTCCGACGTCACCAACACGTCCGTGAAGCTGTCCTGGAAGGCCGCCACCGACGACAAGGGCGTCAAGAACTACGACGTCCTGCGCGACGGCGCCAAGGTCGCCACGGTCACGGACACCACGTACACCGACAAGGACCTGACCGCCGGCACCGACTACTCGTACACCGTGCAGGCCCGTGACACCGCCGACCAGACCGGTCCGGTCAGCGGCGCCGTCAAGGTGCGCACCACGGGAGGCGGCGGCGACCCGGGCCCCGGCCCCGGCGACAAGGTCAAGCTCGGCTACTTCACCGAGTGGGGCGTCTACGGACGCAACTACCACGCGAAGAACATCGCGACCTCCGGCTCGGCCGGGAAGATCACCCACATCAACTACAGCTTCGGGAACGTCCAGAACGGCAAGTGCACCATGGGCGACTCCTACGCGGCGATCGACAAGGCGTACACCGCCGACCAGTCGGTGGACGGCGTCGCCGACACCTGGGACCAGCCCCTGCGCGGCAACTTCAACCAGCTGCGCAAGCTGAAGGCCAAGTACCCGAACATCAAGATCCTCTGGTCCTTCGGCGGCTGGACCTGGTCCGGCGGCTTCACCGACGCCATGAAGAACCCGGCGGCCTTCGCCAAGTCCTGCCACGACCTCGTCGAGGACCCGCGCTGGGCCGACGTCTTCGACGGCATCGACCTGGACTGGGAGTACCCGAACGCCTGCGGCCTGTCCTGCGACACCTCGGGCCCGGCCGTCTTCAAGACGATGATGCAGGCCTTCCGCAACGAGTTCGGCGCCAAGAACCTCGTCACCGCGGCCATCACCGCGGACGGCTCCGACGGCGGCAAGATCGACGCCGCGGACTACGGCGGCGCGGCACCGTATGCCGACTGGTACAACGTCATGACGTACGACTTCTTCGGCGCGTGGGCGGCCAAGGGCCCGACGGCCCCGCACTCCCCGCTCACCTCCTACGCCGGTATCCCGCAGGAGGGCTTCAACAGCGCGGCCGCGATCTCCAAACTGAAGGCCAAGGGCGTGCCCGCGGCGAAGCTGCTGCTCGGCATCGGCTTCTACGGGCGTGGCTGGACCGGCGTCACCCAGAAGGAGCCGGGCGGCACCGCGACCGGCGCGGCGCCGGGCACCTACGAGGCGGGCATCGAGGATTACAAGGTCCTGAAGAACTCCTGCCCCGCGAACGGAACGGTCGCCGGGACCGCGTACGCCCACTGCGGCAGCAACTGGTGGTCGTACGACACCCCGGAGACGATCCGCTCCAAGATGGCCTGGGCCAAGCAGCAGGGTCTGGGCGGGGCGTTCTTCTGGGAGTTCAGCGGGGACACCAGCAACGGTGAGCTGGTGAGCGCCATCAATGACGGCCTGAAGTAAGCGCCGTCCACGAACGAAGCCGGGAAGATGGGATCGCCCCCCATCTTCCCGGCTTCTTCATGTCCGCGGGCCGTGCGTGACCGGTCAGGCCACATTCACCCGTTGCCCGGGAGGCGCCGCCTCCAGCCAGGCCAGGAAACCCGTGAGCGCGTCCTCGCTCATCGCCAGCTCCAGGCGGACGCCACGGTGCAGGCAGCCGAGGACGATGGCGTCGGAGAGCAGGGCCAGCTCCTCCTCGCCGTCCGGGGCGCGGCGGTCGACGACCTCGATGGATGAACGCTCAAGGACCCGGCGCGGCCGGGGAGCGTAGGAGAAGACGCGGTACCACTCGACGCGGTCGCCGTTGTAGCGGGCGACTCCATACCCCCAGCCCTTGCCGGAGGTGTCGCCCTTCTCCGGGGCGTCCCAGCGCAGGGAGCAGTCGAAGGTGCCGCCGGAACGCTGGATCAGCCGGCGCCGCAGCCCGAAGACGAAGAGCCCCACCAACACCAGCGCGATCAACGCAAGTCCGCACACGAGCAGAGTGAGGATCATCGGCACCGACCTCCTCGCCTCTACTGTCGGTCGGCCGACCGACGACGGACCAATACATTGCACCCGCATTGCCTCAGCCGCGACCCGGTCCGGAATGTTCCCGGACCTGGCCGCGGCTGAGTCACGTCACGCCGCGCGCTGGGGTCAGCGCGCCGCCACCGCACGCAGTCGGACATCGGCGCGCCGCTCGGCGGAGGCGTCGGCCTCCGACTTCGCGCGCTCCAGCGCCCGCTCCGCACGCTGGACGTCGATCTCGTCGGACAGCTCCGCGATCTCGGCCAGCAGCGACAGCTTGTCGTCCGCGAAGGAGATGAAACCTCCGTGGACGGCGGCGACGACGGTGCCGCCGCCACTCGTACGAATGGTCACCGGGCCCGACTCCAGCACACCGAGCAGCGGCTGGTGACCGGGCATGACGCCGATGTCGCCGGACGTGGTGCGCGCGACGACCAGGGTGGCCTCGCCGGACCAGACGCTGCGGTCCGCGGCGACCAGCTCGACATGCAGCTCAGCAGCCAAGGGTGGCTCCTCGGGTCACCACCCGGCGGCTTCGCCGGGTGTTGGGTCAAATTCTAGTGGGCGTACGCGGAGGGGCGGGACACGGCCCCTGCGGGGTGCAACCCGCCCCTTCGCGCGGATGAGCTACGCGGCTCAGGAGACGCCGAGCTCCTTGGCGTTCTTCTTGAGGTCCTCGAGACCACCGCACATGAAGAACGCCTGCTCCGGGAAGTGGTCGTACTCGCCGTCGCAGATCGCGTTGAAGGCCGCGATCGACTCGTCGAGGGACACGTCCGAACCATCCACACCGGTGAACTGCTTGGCGGCGTGGGTGTTCTGGGACAGGAAGCGCTCCACGCGACGGGCACGGGCGACGACGAGCTTGTCCTCCTCGCTGAGCTCGTCGATGCCGAGGATCGCGATGATGTCCTGGAGGTCCTTGTACTTCTGCAGGATTCCCTTGACGCGCATGGCGGCGTCGTAGTGGTCCTGCGCGATGTAGCGCGGGTCCAGGATGCGGGACGTGGAGTCCAGCGGGTCCACGGCCGGGTAGATGCCCTTCTCGGAGATCGGACGGGAGAGAACCGTCGTCGCGTCGAGGTGGGCGAAGGTGGTGGCCGGGGCCGGGTCGGTCAGGTCGTCCGCGGGGACGTAGATCGCCTGCATGGAGGTGATCGAGTGACCGCGGGTCGAGGTGATGCGCTCCTGGAGGAGGCCCATCTCGTCGGCCAGGTTCGGCTGGTAGCCCACCGCGGAGGGCATGCGGCCGAGCAGGGTCGAGACCTCGGAACCGGCCTGCGTGAAGCGGAAGATGTTGTCGATGAAGAACAGCACGTCCTGCTTCTGCACATCGCGGAAGTACTCCGCCATGGTCAGACCGGCCAGGGCGACGCGCAGACGCGTGCCCGGCGGCTCGTCCATCTGGCCGAAGACCAGCGCGGTCTTGTCCAGAACGCCGGCTTCCTCCATCTCGACCATGAGGTCGTTGCCCTCACGGGTGCGCTCGCCGACACCGGCGAAGACGGAGACACCGTCGTGCAGCTTGGCCACACGGACGATCATTTCCTGGATCAGCACGGTCTTGCCGACACCGGCACCACCGAACAGACCGATCTTTCCACCCTTGACGTACGGGGTGAGAAGGTCGACGACCTTCAGGCCGGTCTCGAACATCTCGGTCTTGGACTCGAGCTGGTCGAAGGACGGGGCCTTGCGGTGGATCGTCCAGCGCTCGGCGTCGGCGACCGTGGACGGGTCGTCGTTCAGGACCTCACCGAGGGTGTTGAACACCCGGCCCTTGGTGACGTCACCGACGGGCACCGAGATGCCCTTTCCGGTGTCCTTGACCGGGGCCTGGCGGACCAGGCCGTCGGTGGGCTGCATCGAGATCGCGCGGACCACGCCGTCACCCAGGTGCTGGGCGACCTCGAGGGTCAGCGTCTTGCGGCCGCCCGCGGTCTCCGGGTCGTCGACCTCGACATGCAGGGCGTTGTAGATCTCCGGCATCGCGTCGACGGGGAACTCCACGTCGACGACCGGGCCGATCACCCGGGCGACGCGGCCCGTGGCAACGGCCGTCTCAACAGTGGTCGTCATTACTTGTCACTCCCCGCGGTCGCGTCGGCCAGCGCTGCTGTGCCGCCGACGATCTCGCTGATTTCCTGGGTGATTTCGGCCTGGCGGGCCGCGTTGGCAAGCCGGGAGAGGCTGTTGATCAGATCCCCGGCGTTGTCGGTCGCCGACTTCATCGCGCGGCGCGTGGCGGCGTGCTTGGAGGCAGCCGACTGGAGCAGCGCGTTGTAGATACGGCTCTCGACGTAGCGCGGCAGCAGGGCGTCGAGGACGTCCTCCGCCGACGGCTCGAAGTCGTACAGCGGAAGGATCTCGCCCTTGGCGGGCTTCTCCTCCGCGACCTCTTCGAGACTGAGCGGCAGCAGGCGGCCGTCGATGGCCGTCTGCGTCATCATCGAGACGAACTCGGTGTAGACGATGTGGAGCTCGTCCACGCCGCCGTCCGCCGTCTCCTTCTCGATCGCCTCGATCAACGGCGCCGCGACCTTCTTGGCATCCGCGTACGTGGGCTCGTCGGTGAAGCCCGACCACGATTCCACGACCTTGCGCTCGCGGAAGTTGTAGTGGGCCAGACCACGGCGGCCGACGATGTACGTGTCGACCTCCTTGCCCTCGGCCTCCAGGCGCGCGGTCAGCTGCTCCGCGGCCTTGATGGCGTTCGAGTTGAAGGCGCCGGCCAGACCACGGTCGCTCGTGAGGAGCAGAACCGCGGTACGGGTCGCCGTCTCCGCCTCGGTCGTCAGCGGGTGCTTCGTGTTCGAGCCGGTGCCGACCGCCGTGACCGCGCGGGTGAGCTCGGTCGCGTACGGCGTGGAGGCCGCCACCTTGCGCTGCGCCTTGACGACACGCGAGGCGGCGATCATCTCCATCGCCTTGGTGATCTTCTTGGTCGCGGTGACGGATTTGATGCGACGCTTATAGACCCGGAGCTGGGCTCCCATGAGTCAGGTCCCTTCCGTCGTCACTTGCCGGCGGCGGCCGGAGCGTCCTCGCCGAGAAGCTTCCCGTCCGAGGTCTCGAACTGCTTCTTGAACTCCACGATGGCGTCGCCGACGGCCTGGAGGGTGTCGTCCGACATCTTGCCGCCCTCCTTGATGGAGGTCATGAGGCCCTGCTCCTTGCGGTGCAGGTACTCCAGGAGCTCCTTCTCGAAGCGGCGGATGTCACCCACCGGCACGTCGTCCATGCGACCGGTGGTACCGGCCCACACGGAGACGACCTGGTCCTCGGTGGCCATCGGCTCGTACTGCGGCTGCTTGAGCAGTTCGACCATGCGCTGGCCGCGCTCGAGCTGCGCCTTCGACGCGGCGTCCAGGTCGGAACCGAAGGCGGCGAACGCCTCCAGCTCACGGAACTGGGCGAGGTCCACGCGCAGGCGGCCGGAGACCTGCTTCATCGCCTTGTGCTGCGCGGAACCACCGACTCGGGAGACGGAGATACCGACGTTCAGCGCGGGGCGCTGACCGGCGTTGAAGAGGTCCGACTCCAGGAAGCACTGGCCGTCGGTGATGGAGATGACGTTGGTCGGGATGAACGCCGACACGTCGTTCGCCTTGGTCTCGACGATGGGCAGACCCGTCATCGAGCCCTTGCCCAGCTCGTCGGAGAGCTTCGCGCAACGCTCAAGGAGACGCGAGTGCAGGTAGAAGACGTCACCCGGGTAGGCCTCGCGCCCCGGCGGGCGGCGGAGCAGCAGGGACACGGCGCGGTAGGCGTCGGCCTGCTTCGAGAGGTCGTCGAAGACGATGAGGACGTGCTTGCCCTCGTACATCCAGTGCTGGCCGATGGCCGAGCCGGTGTACGGCGCCAGGTACTTGAAGCCGGCCGGGTCGGACGCCGGGGCGGCGACGATGGTCGTGTACTCCAGCGCGCCGGCCTCTTCGAGCGCACCACGCACGGAGGCGATGGTGGAGCCCTTCTGACCGATGGCGACGTAGATGCAGCGGACCTGCTTGTTCACGTCGCCCGAGCGCCAGTTGTCGCGCTGGTTGATGATCGTGTCGACGGCCATGGCGGTCTTGCCGGTCTGGCGGTCACCGATGATCAGCTGACGCTGGCCACGGCCGATCGGGGTCATCGCGTCGACGGCCTTGTAGCCCGTCTCCATCGGCTCGTGGACCGACTTACGGGCCATGACGCCCGGTGCCTGCAGCTCGAGGGCGCGACGTCCGCTGGTCTCGATCTCGCCGAGACCGTCGATCGGGTTGCCGAGCGGGTCGACGACGCGGCCGAGGTAACCCTCGCCCACGGCGACCGACAGGACCTCGCCGGTACGGCTGACCGGCTGGCCTTCCTCGATACCGCTGAACTCGCCGAGGACGACCGCGCCGATCTCGCGCTCTTCGAGGTTCAGCGCGAGGCCGAGAGATCCGTCCTCGAACTTCAGCAGCTCGTTCGCCATGGCCGAGGGCAGACCCTCGATCTTGGCGATACCGTCGCCGGCGACGGTGACCGTACCGACCTCCTCGCGCGAGGCCGCGTCCGGCTTGTACGCCTGGACAAAGTTCTCCAGCGCGTCCCGGATCTCCTCCGGCCGGATCGTGAGCTCCGCCATCTGGGTTCCCTGCTCTCCTTGTTGGGCCCGAAGTTTTCTTGGGGGGTCTGGGGTCAGCCCCCAGGAATCCTCTGCACGGCCCAACTAGGGCCGTAGTTCGTGCGTGTTGAGTTACTGGCCGGCCACGCGGCGGCCGGCTTCCTCGATGCGGTCCGCGATGGAGCCGTTGATGACCTCGTCGCCGACCTGGACCCTGATCCCGCCGAGGATCTCGGGGTCCACGTCGAGGTTGAGGTGCATCTGCCGTCCGTACACCTTGACCAGCGCGGCGCCGAGACGCTGCTTCTGCCGGTCCGTGAGCGGGACGGCGGAGGTGACGACGGCGACCATGCGGTTGCGTCGGTCCGCGGCCAGCTTGGAGAGGGACTCGAGTCCCTCTTCCAGGCTACGTCCGCGCGGCGCGGTCACAAGGCGTGCGACGAGTCGCTCCGTCACGTCCTCGGCGCGACCGCCGAGCAGGCTGCGCAGCAGCTCGCTCTTGGCCGTGCCCGTGGCGGCGCGGTCGGTCAGTGCCGCTCGCAGCTCGGTGCTGGACGAGACGATCCGGCCGAACCGGAACAGCTCGTCCTCGACGTTGTCCAGCGCGCCGGACTTCTGCGCGCCGGTCAGGTCGGCGAGGTTGGCCAGCTCCTCCAGAGCGTCGACCAGGTCACGCGACTGCGACCAGCGCGAGCGGACCATGCCGGCCACCAGGTCGGCGGTCTCGCCGCCCACCTGGCCGCTCAGCAGGCGCCCGGCCAGCTCGGCCTTGGCCTCACCGGACTGCGCCGGGTCGGTCAGGACCCGACGCAGCGAGACCTCGCGGCCCAGCAGCACGGTGACCGCGGCCAGCTCGTCCGCGAGCCGCTTCGCGTCGACCGACGTGTTGTCGGTCAGCGCGTCCAGACGCTCACGCGCGGCGGCCAGTGCCTCGCGGCTGGCTCCGTGCGCTGTCATCGAGCCGCCTCGGCCTTCTCCTCGAGGTCGTCGAGGAAACGGTCGATCGTGCGGCTCTGACGCGCGTGGTCCTCGAGGGACTCACCGACGAGCTTGCCGGCCAGGGTGGTGGCCAGCTGGCCCACGTCCTGACGCAGCGACTGCGCGGCGGCCTTGCGGTCGGCCTCGATCTGGGCGTGACCGGCGGCGACGATCTCCTCGCGCTGACGCTGGCCCTCGGCCCGCATCTCGGCGATGAGCTGAGCGCCCTGCTCCTGCGCCTCCTGGCGCAGACGCGCGGCCTCGTGCCGGGCCTCGGCGAGCTGAGCCTTGTACTGCTCAAGAACGCTCTGGGCCTCGGTCTGAGCGGCCTCGGCCTTTTCGATGCCGCCCTCGATCGCTTCGCGACGCTCTTCCAGAACCTTGTTGATGTTCGGGAGGAACTTCTTGGCGAAGAAGCCGAAGACGATGACGAACGCGATCAGGCCGATGACGAGCTCGGGGATTGCCGGGATCAGAGGGTTTTGAGGCTCCTCCGACGCCAGCTGTACCAGGGAGATCACATCAGTGCCTTCCGTTGAAGTTTCTCGTCAACGAGACCGGATCAGGAAGGAACCGGGTAAACGAAGCCCATGACCAGACCGATGAGCGCCAGGGCCTCACAGAGCACGAAGCCGAGGATCTGGTTCTGGCGGATGAGGCCGGCGGCCTCGGGCTGACGGGCGAGGGCCTGCGTGCCGTTACCGAAGATGATGCCGACGCCGATGCCGGGGCCGATGGCGGCGAGGCCGTAGCCGATCGCACCGAAGTTGCCCTGGACGTTGACCGCGGCGAGGGTCTCGAGAGCGGACATGCCGTAACTTCCTTCTTTTTACGGGCCGGTGGGGGTTGGCCACCGGATGTATCGGGGGGAGAGGCCAGGCGTACTCAGTGGTGCTCGGCGAGCGCGCCCTGGATGTAGCTGGAGGCCAGCAGGATGAAGACGTACGCCTGCAGCGCCTGGATGAAGAGCTCGAAGATCGTCATCACGATGACCATCACGAACGAGACACCCGCGTAGGCGATGCCGATGCCGTTCAGCAGGTACCAGCTCGCGATGGTGAAGATCACCAGCAGGACGTGGCCCGCGAACATGTTGGCGAAGAGCCGGACCGCGTGGGTGAAGGGCCGGATGATCATGTTCGAGAGGAACTCGAAGAACATGACCATCGGGAAGACCGGGCCGAGCGAGCGGTCGTAGCCGGTGATGTTCTTCCAGCCGCCGATGAAGCCGTGCCTCTTGAAGGTGACGCTCACCCAGAGGATGTAGACGATCGCCGCGAGGCCCGCCGGAAGGGCGATGACCGAGGTCACCGGGAACTGGGCGAGCGGAACGATCGACCAGAGGTTCATGATCCAGATGAAGAAGAACAGCGAGACCATGAGAGGGACGTACTTCTCGCCCTCCTTCTTGCCGAGCGTCTCGTAGACGACCCCGCGGCGCACAAAGTCGTAGCCGATCTCGGCGACCATCTGGAGCTTGCCGGGGATCAGCTTCGGCTTGTTGAAGGCGGCCCAGAAGAAGCCGACGACGACGACCGAACTCACCAGGGCCAGCAGCATCGGCTTGTTGAACTCGAAGCCGCCGACGGTGAAAATCGGCTTGAAGAGGAAGGAGTGCAGGCCGGGGGTCGGGAAACCGCACCCTTCAAAAATGTGGCAATCGGTCTCGAAGGCGAGCGTCTGGGCGTTACTCACCGCGAGCTCCTTCAACGTGGCGCATGGGTACGGCAACCTCGATGTGTCGGCGCGGTCGATGTCCGCGGAGCGGCACTGGACTGGACTTGCGGATTTGGGGGCGGCGGCTGGGCTCCGAGCCGTATGGCTTCACAGGCACGGCCGCCTCCCGCGCCAGCTCTGCCGCAGTTGTGGCGAGACCATAGCAAATGAGCGGAGGTCTCCTTACGCTGGCCCTACAGCTCACGATTGCGGCCGGGCGGAATCCGGCTCCACGTAAAGGACCTTGGCCTTCATATGGGAACGCACCTGCGCCGCCATCCACACCAAAGTGGCGGCGAGCAGCGTGAAGGCGAAGCACTTGGAGTTGAACGCCGACGTACCGCGGAGCGCGGTCAGCACCACCATCAGGATCAGGATCTGCGTGGTGTAGACCAGCAGACCCATCATCTGGAACAGGTGGGGCCAGGAGCGCGCGCCCCGCTGGAGCGCCACAAGGCCACCGCCCATGAACAGCAGAACGAGAAGAGCACCGAAGGCGGCACCGAGCGCACCCTTGCCGCCGGCAACGGCGGCACTGACCGCGATCCCCGCCACACCCGCGGCAGCGGTGGGCAGGGCGCAGTGAAGCAGTGTGCGGGCGTCGTTGGACTGCATGGCGGCAGCTCCTCCGGCGGAATTGGGGGCGTGGCATTGCGATCGTCGAGCGATGGCCCTGATCCGTGACGTGAGGCGCACGGAGACGAAGAGGCGCACCTCACCAGGGCGGCCGGTCTCGTCGGGGCCGCCCCAATATATCTCGGGTTCTCGTGAACCGTATCACAAACTATTTGATGCAGTCTTTACCTGAAAGTGTGCCGACCATCACACGATTGGTTCACTGTGCGCGTTTCGTGTTGGCCGTGCACCCGTCGGGGTGATAGCCGCGGCTACTCCCGCTCGTGCGACCGTACACGGGGCCGCTCGGAGACCGCCGTGCTGCCGTGCAGACGCGTGGCGCCGCTCAGCTCGGGCACGGGGGCGGGCGCCGGACCGGCGGGTGTTCCGCTCTCCTCGGGGGTCGCCTCCGCCTCTACGTGCTCCGCCCTGCGGCGGCGATAGCGCGGCGGCACGAACGCCTCCGCCCAGCGCGGCGTACGCGGCCGGAAGCGCGGCAGCAGGAGCAGCACGAGGCCCAGCGCGCTGAGCGCGACGATGAGCAACAGAATCCACACGCTCGTGGAGTGCACGGAGTACGCGACGGTGCCGAAGGCGATGAGCGCCGACCAGAAGTACATGATCAGCACCGCGCGGCTGTGCGAGTGGCCGATCTCCAGGAGCCGGTGGTGCAGGTGCCCGCGGTCGGCGGCGAAGGGCGACTTGCCGTTCCAGGTGCGCCGCACGATGGCGAGGACCAGGTCGGCGAAGGGGATCGCGATGATCGTGAGCGGCATCAGCAGCGGGATGAAGACCGGCAGCATCGCGTGCGTGGCGTCGCGGGCGCCGCCGAAGTTCAGCTTCATCGCCGCCGGGTCGACCTGGCCCGTGACGGAGATGGCGCCCGCCGCGAGGACCAGACCGATGAGCATCGACCCCGAGTCGCCCATGAAGATCCGGGCGGGGTGCATGTTGTGCGGCAGGAAGCCCAGGCACATGCCCATGAGGATGGCGGCGAAGAGCGTGGCGGGCGCGGCGGCCTCGATGCCGTAGCCGTACCAGATCCGGTAGGCGTACATGAAGGACGCGGCGGAGGCGATGCAGACCATGCCCGCCGCGAGGCCGTCGAGGCCGTCCACGAAGTTGACGGCGTTGATGGTGATGACGACGAGCGCGACGGTGAGCAGGGTGCCCTGGCCGGAGGTGAGCGAGACCGTGCCGACGCCGGGGATGGGAATCCACAGGATGGTGAGGCCTTGCATGACCATGACGCCGGCGGCGATCATCTGGCCGCCGAGCTTGATCAGGGCGTCGATCTCGAACTTGTCGTCGAGGACGCCGATCAGCCAGATCAGCGCCGCTCCGGAGAGCAGCGCGCGCGGTTCGTTGGAGTTCTCGAAGACGGCGTTCAGGTTCGGCAGGTGGTCGGCGACCAGCAGGCCCGCGCAGAGGCCGAAGAACATCGCGATCCCGCCGAGCCGGGGCGTGGGCTCCCGGTGCACGTCGCGGGCGCGGATCTCCGGCATGGCGCCGGCCACGATCGCGAACTTCCGCACCGGCCCGGTCAGCAGATAGGTCACCGCGGCCGTGATGCAGAGCGTCAGCAGGTATTCACGCACGGGCTTCCCCACAGGTATCGCTGGCCATCTCAGCCCCACACCCTAGCTTTGCGCGCATACGGTTGGGGACTTACGGGTAGCGACGATGGTTGCACGAGTACGCGTGCGTCTCTGACGCGCCCACCCCGTCCTATCCCGGATACGGCGGAAATCTGCCCGCCAGTGCACGCACCTCGTCTCGTACGTCCGTGCTCCGTCCCGTGCCGCGCACCGCGTCGGCCAGCAGTCTCGCGACGCGCGCCATGTCGGGGGCGGTCATGCCCTGGGTCGTGACGGCGGCGGTGCCGAGGCGCAGTCCGCGGGCGTCGCCGTGCGGCAGGGCGCAGGTGTCGAGGACGATCCCGGCGGCCGCGAGCCGGCCGCGGGCGGTGTGCGCCTCGACTCCGAGGGGGGCCGGATCGGCCAGAATCAGATGGGTGTCGGTGCCGCCGGTGGTGATCGCGAACCCGCCGGCGGCCAGGGCCTCCGCCAGCGTCCGCGCGTTGGCGACCACCTGATGGGCGTACGCGGTGAAGGACGGTGTCGCCGCCTCGCCGAAGGCCACCGCCTTGGCGGCGATGGTATGCATCTGGGCGCCGCCCTGTGTGAACGGGAAGACGGCCCGGTCGATCCGGTGCGCCAGCTCCGCCCCGCAGAGCAGCAGGCCGCCCCGGGGGCCGCGCAGGACCTTGTGGGTGGTGGCGCAGACGACGTCGGCGTGCGGCACGGGGTTCGGCGCCGCTCCCCCGGCGACCAGGCCCAGGGGGTGCGCCGCGTCGGCGATGAGATACGCGCCCACGTCGTCGGCGATGGCGCGGAAGGCCGCGTAGTCGATGTGCCGGGGGTAGGAGATCGAACCGCAGACGATCGCCTTCGGGCGGTGGCTGCGGGCCAGGGCGTGCACCTGGTCGTAGTCGATGAGGCCACTCTCGGCGTCGACGCCGTAGCCGACGAAGTCGAACCAGCGCCCGGAGAAGTTGGTGGGCGAGCCGTGTGTGAGGTGGCCGCCGTACGGCAGGCCCATCGCGAGGACCGTGTCGCCGGGCCGCAGCAGCGCGGCGTACGCGGCGAGGACGGCGGACGACCCCGAGTGCGCCTGGACGTTGGCGTGTTCGGCGCCGAAGAGGGCCTTGGCGCGGTCAACGGCGATCCGCTCGGCGACGTCGACGAGTTCGCAGCCGCCGTGGTGGCGGGCCCCGGGGTAGCCCTCGGCGTACTTGTTGGCGAGCGGGGAGCCGAGGGCGGTCAGCACGGCGGGAGAGGTGAAGTTCTCGGCGGCGACCAGTTGGAGTCCCGCGGACTGCCGGGCTGCCTCGGCGGCGAGGACGTCGGCCAGCTCGGGGTCCTGCCGGCGCAGCGCGCCGAGGTCCGTGTACGACGCCTCGTGGGCGGTGGGGGCGGTGCTGACCGTGCTGAGCGACATCGCGGGCTCCGGGGCCTGGCAGGGGTGACCTCAGATCCAATGTAGGCCCGTGGCGGCGGGCTTGCCCGGGAGTACGGCTACGTGTGCGCGGGCACCCCGGTCAGCGCCGTCACCACGGGGTCAAGGGCCTGGTTGATCTCGTCGCCCACGGAGCGGAAGAACGGCAGGGGCGCCCCGTAGGGGTCGTACACCTCGTCGGCCTCCACGTTGGGCGCCAGGAGCCAGCCGCGCAGGGCGGCGGCGGCCCGTACCAGGGCGCGGGCGCGCTCCACCACGCCGTTGCCGTCCGGCTCCGGCAGGGTCGTGGGGTCTATGGCCCGCACCAGCCGGGTGAACTCCTTGAGGGTGAAGGTGCGCAGGCCCGCCGAGTGGCCCATGGAGATGACCTGCGCCCGGTGGTCGCGGGTGGCGGTCAGGACCAGGTCGGCGCGGATCACGTGGTCGTCGAGGAGTTCGCGTCCCATGAAGCCGCTGGCGTCCGCTCCGAAGTCGGCGAGGACGGTCTCGGCGTTGGTCTCCATGGGGGCGCCCTCGTGGCCCCAGGTGCCCGCGCTCTCCACGATCAGGCCGCCGGTCAGGGGGTCGCCGAGGCGGTCGGCCAGGGCATGCCGGGTCAGCCGCTCGGTGATCGGCGAGCGGCAGACGTTGCCGGTGCTGACGTGGAGGATGCGGAAGGTGCCCGCGGAGCCCGGGAAGCCCGTTATGCCACGCCCCGTCTCAGGGGCTGTCAATTCGCCACCTCGAGGTCGGGTACCACCTTGCGCAGCTCGTCCGCGTCGAGGGCGCCCGCGCGGAGCAGGACCGGCACCTTGCCCGTGACGTCGACGATCGAGGAGGGGACGATGCCGGGGGTCGGGCCGCCGTCGAGGTAGACGGAGACGGAGTCGCCGAGCATGTTCTGCGCGGCGTCGCAGTCCTCGGGGGCGGGGTGCCCGGTGAGGTTGGCGGAGGAGACGGCCATGGGGCCGACCTCGGTGAGCAGTTCGATGGCGACGGGGTGCAGCGGCATGCGGATGGCGACCGTGCCGCGGGTGTCGCCGAGGTCCCACTGGAGGGACGGCTGCTGCTTGGCGACGAGGGTCAGGGCGCCGGGCCAGAAGGCGTCGACCAGCTCCCAGGCCATCTCGGAGAAGTCGGTGACCAGGCCGTGCAGGGTGTTCGGCGAGCCGATGAGGACGGGGGTCGGCATGTTGCGGCCGCGGCCCTTGGCGTCGAGCAGGTCGGCGCAGGCCTCCGGGCTGAAGGCGTCGGCGCCGATGCCGTAGACGGTGTCGGTGGGCAGCACGACCAGCTCGCCCCGGCGGACGGCGGACGCTGCCTCGCGCAGACCGGTCGAGCGGTCGGTCGCGTCGTTGGTGTCGTATCGCCGTGCCATCAGCGGGCCTCCTCGTACACGTACTGCTGCGGTGAAATGTTGGTCGTCACGGCATCGCCCTGCGCGCCGTCGCGAAGCGCGGCCGGTTGTTCAGGTCGGGGTGGTCGGCCGCGTCGGCCCAGCCCCGCTCCTCGGTGAAGATCCACGGGACCTGGCCGCCCTGGGTGTCGGCGTGCTCGATGACGACGACGCCGCCGGGGCGCAGCAGCCGGTGGGCGGTGCGCTCGATGCCCCGGATCAGGTCGAGGCCGTCCTCACCGGAGAAGAGGGCCAGCTCGGGGTCGTAGTCCCGGGCTTCCGGAGCGACGTACTCCCATTCGGTGAGGGGGATGTACGGCGGGTTGGAGACCACCAGGTCGACCTGGCCGTCCAGCTCCGGGAACGCGTCGCGGGCGTCGCCCTGGACCAGCTTGACCCGGGACCCCTCGACGTTCTTCCGGGTCCACTTCAGGGCGTCCTCGGAGAGCTCCACGGCGTGCACGCGCGAGCGCGGCACCTCCTGGGCGAGGGCGAGCGCGATGGCGCCGGAACCGGTGCACAGGTCGACGATGAGCGGCTCGACGACGTCCATCGCCCGCACCGCGTCTATCGCCCAGCCGACGACCGACTCCGTCTCGGGCCGCGGCACGAAGACGCCGGGGCCCACCTGAAGCTCCAGGTAGCGGAAGTAGGCCCGGCCGGTGATGTGCTGGAGCGGCTCGCGGGCCTCACGGCGCGCGATCGTCTCCCAGTAGCGGGCGTCGAAGTCGGAGTCCTTGACGGAGTGCAGCTCGCCCCGCTTCACGCCGTGCACGAAGGCCGCGAGCTCCTCCGCGTCGTTGCGCGGCGAGGGCACGCCGGCGTCGGCCAGCCGCTGGGTGGCCTGGGCCACTTCCGCGAGCAGCAGGTTCACGCTGGTCCTCCGGGGGGCGTCGTACGAGGGATGGGGGCGTCAGGCCGCGGCGAGCTTGGCCGCGGAGTCCGCGTCGACGCAGGCCTGGATGACCGCGTCGAGGTCGCCGTCGAGCACCTGGTCCAAGTTGTACGCCTTGAAGCCGACGCGGTGGTCCGAGATGCGGTTTTCCGGGTAGTTGTACGTCCGGATCTTCTCGGAGCGGTCGACGGTGCGGACCTGGCTGCGGCGGGCGTCGGCGGCCTTGCTCTCCGCCTCCTCCTGAGCGGCGGCGAGCAGCCTGGAACGCAGGATGCGCATGGCCTGCTCCTTGTTCTGGAGCTGGCTCTTCTCGTTCTGGCAGGAGGCGACGACACCGGTCGGCAGGTGCGTGATGCGCACCGCGGAGTCGGTGGTGTTGACGGACTGGCCGCCGGGCCCGGAGGAGCGGTAGACGTCGATGCGCAGGTCGTTGGCGTGGATCTCGACGTCGATCTCCTCGGCCTCGGGCGTCACCAGGACACCGGCGGCGGAGGTGTGGATGCGGCCCTGCGACTCGGTGGAGGGCACGCGCTGCACGCGGTGCACGCCGCCCTCGTACTTGAGGCGGGCCCACACGCCCTGGCCGGGCTCGGTGGCGCCCTGGCCGCCCTTGGTCTTCACGGCGACCTGGACGTCCTTGTAGCCGCCCAGCTCGGACTCGGTGGCGTCGATGATCTCGGTCTTCCAGCCGACGCGCTCGGCGTACCGCAGGTACATGCGCAGCAGGTCACCGGCGAAGAGGGCGGACTCGTCGCCGCCCGCGCCCGCCTTGATCTCCAGGATGACGTCCTTGTCGTCGGACGGGTCCCGGGGCACGAGCAGCAGCCGCAGCTTCTCGGTGATCTCGTCGCGGCGGCGCTCCAGGTCCTTGACCTCGGCGGCGAACTCGGGGTCGTCGGCGCCCAGCTCGCGGGCGGTCTCGATGTCGTCCCCGGTCTGCTTCCAGCTGCGGTAGGTGGCGACGATCGGGGTCAGCTCGGCGTAGCGCTTGTTGAGCTTGCGCGCGTTGGCCTGGTCGGCGTGGACCGACGGGTCCGCGAGCTTCTTCTCCAGATCGGCGTGCTCACCGATCAGTTCCTCGACCGCCTCGAACATCGGGGGCTCCTGGTTTTCTGCGCGAAGGATCTCCGCGCGGTTCTACGCGAATTGGCTGCGGGACGGCAAAAGCGCCGGTCCCGGCCGCCCCCTGGCGAGGGCGGCCGATGACCGGCGCAGTGGCTCGCTACTTCTTGGCAGCCGCGGCCTTGCCGAAGCGGGCCTCGAAGCGGGCCACGCGGCCACCGGTGTCGAGGATCTTCTGCTTGCCCGTGTAGAACGGGTGGCACTCGGAGCAGACCTCGGCGCGGACGGTGCCGCTGGGGATCGTGCTGCGGGTGGTGAACTCGGCGCCACAGGTGCAGCTGACCTGGGTCTCGACGTACTCGGGGTGGATGTCGCGCTTCAAGGTGTCTCCTAGTTTCGGGAGGGCACCGGGTCGTACGCGCGGATTGCTCGTACGTGAACCGGGGCCGACGTACCAGTCTGCCAGGACCGGCCGTATCTCCCAAAACGGGGGGAGGCCGGGATCTATTCCTGGGGGCCCGCGGACCTCAGTGGCCGGCCACCACGTCGCCCACGTCGCCCTTGTCGCCCGCGGACTTCTCGGTCGCGGACTTCGGGATGGGCCTGTCGGCCCTGAGGGCGTCCCAGACCTGCTGGTCGGCCTCTTCGAGGGGCAGGACGCGGTTGGGGTCGGCGGGGTCGTACTGGATGGGCATCGTGACCATCTTCATGTCGCCCGCGCCGATGCCCTTGAGGCCGCCCGCGAAGCCCGCGAGGCTCTTGACGTCGTTCAGGTCGGAGTCGGTGGTGACGGCGCTGGTCGCGTCGTTCGCCAGGTCGTAGAGCTTCTTGGGGTTGCCGAAGACCCCGACGTCCTTGACCTGGTCGAGCAGGGCCTTGATGAAGGCCTGCTGGAGCTGGATGCGGCCGAGGTCGCTGCCGTCGCCGACGCCGTGCCGAGTGCGGACCAGGCCGAGCGCCTGCTCGCCGTCGAGGGTGTGCCGGCCCGCGTCCAGGTCGAGGTGGCTGTCCTTGTCGCGGATGGCCTTCTTGGTGGTGATGTCGACGCCGCCGAGGGTGTCGATGAGCTTCTTGAAGCCCGTGAAGTCCACTTCGAGGTAGTGGTCCATCCGGATGCCGGACATCTTCTCGACGGTCTTGACGGCGCAGGCGGGGCCGCCGACCTCGTACGCCGTGTTGAACATCTGCCGCTGACCGCCCGGGTCGGTCCTGCCGTCGTCCGTCTCGCACGCGGGCCGGGATATCAGGGTGTCACGGGGTATCGAGACCACGCTGGCCTTCTGGTGGCCCTTGTAGACGTGCACGATCATCGCCGTGTCGGAGCGGGCGGCGCCCTCGTCCTTGCCGTACTTGGCGTTCTTGCCGGAACGCGAGTCGGAGCCGAGGACCAGGATGTCCTGGGAGCCGTTGTCGATGTCCTCGGGCCGGTCCGTGCCGAGCGCGGCGTTGATGTCGACGCCCTTGATGTTGCCGTTGAGCTTGAAGTACACGACGCCGAGACCGGTGCCGCCGAGGACGACCACCGAGGCCGCCGACCATGCCGTGATGACGAGCGCCTTGCTGCGCCGACGCGGCTTGCGGCGCTTGCCGCCTCCGCCGCGGGGGCGTCTGGGCCGCGTGTCGGCCGGGCCCGCCAGGGTGCTCTCGTCGGTCATGGGCTCCTCAGTCCTCGTCGGTCGGTTACCCCCTGCTTTCAGGGTCGGTGCGGTTCGTCGTCACTTGTCAGACGGGGAAACCGGTTGAAGGGTTGCACAGCGCCCTGGCCGCGCCCCGGTGCCGGGGCGGTCACGGAACGTGCCCCGTATCCTCCCGATTTCCGCCTCTCACCTGCGGTTTTTCGGCCACGCGGGCTACTGCCCGTAAGCGTGAGGATCTCTTATGCGTGTGGCCAAGGTCTCGCGCGTGACAAAGGGGCCGCCCCGTCACTCCTGTGACGGGGCGGCCCCTTGTGCCGTGCGGACGACTAGTCGTTGCCGTTGCCCGGCGTCGGCGTCGTCTTCTGGATCTGGAGCAGGAACTCGGCGTTCGACTTCGTCTGCTTCATCTTGTCCAGGAGCAGCTCGATCGCCTGCTGCTGGTCGAGCGCGTGCAGCACACGGCGCAGCTTCCAGGTGATGGCCAGCTCGTCGCTGCCGAGCAGGATCTCCTCCTTGCGGGTACCGGACGCGTCCACGTCCACCGCCGGGAAGATGCGCTTGTCGGCGAGCTTGCGGTCGAGCTTCAGCTCGGCGTTGCCGGTGCCCTTGAACTCCTCGAAGATGACCTCGTCCATGCGGGACCCGGTGTCGACGAGCGCGGTCGCGAGGATGGTCAGCGAGCCGCCGTCCTCGATGTTGCGCGCGGCACCGAAGAAGCGCTTGGGCGGGTACAGCGCCGTCGAGTCGACACCACCGGACAGGATGCGGCCGGAGGCCGGGGCGGCGAGGTTGTACGCACGGCCCAGACGCGTGATCGAGTCGAGCAGCACGACGACGTCGTGGCCCAGCTCCACCAGGCGCTTGGCGCGCTCGATGGCCAGCTCGGCGACGGTGGTGTGGTCCTCGGCCGGGCGGTCGAAGGTCGAGGAGATGACCTCGCCCTTCACCGACCGCTGCATGTCGGTGACCTCTTCCGGACGCTCGTCGACCAGGACGACCATCAGGTGGCACTCGGGGTTGTTGTGCGTGATCGCGTTGGCGATCGCCTGCATGATCATGGTCTTGCCGGTCTTCGGCGGGGCCACGATCAGACCGCGCTGGCCCTTGCCGATGGGGGCGACGAGGTCGATGATGCGGGTCGTCAGCACGCCCGGGTCGGTCTCCAGGCGGAGCCGGTCCTGCGGGTAAAGGGGCGTCAGCTTGTTGAACTCCGGTCGGCCGCGCCCGGATTCGGGCGCCATGCCGTTGACGGAGTCCAGGCGTACGAGCGCGTTGAACTTCTCGCGGCGCTCGCCGTCCTTGGGCTGGCGGACCGCGCCGGTGACGTGGTCGCCCTTGCGCAGGCCGTTCTTGCGGACCTGGGCCAGCGAGACGTACACGTCGTTGGGACCGGGGAGGTAGCCCGACGTGCGGATGAACGCGTAGTTGTCGAGGATGTCCAGGATGCCCGCGACGGGGATCAGGACGTCGTCCTCGGAGACCTGCGGTTCGTTGCCGAAGCCCTGCTCGTCGCGGCCGCGACGGCCACGGCGGTCGCGGTAACGGCCCCGGCGGCCGCGGCGGCCGCCCTCGAAGTCGTCGCCGTCCTCGTCGGCCCGCGGGCCGTTGTCACGCTGACGGTCCTGCCGGTCCTGGCGGCCGCCCTGCTGCTGGCGGTCCTGCCGGTCCTGACGGTCCGGGCGGTCCTGGCGGCCGCCGCCCGGCTGGTCCTCGCCCTTGTTGCCGCGGCGGTCGCGGTCACGGCCGCGGCCCTGCCGGTCACGGCGCTCGCGACGGCCCTCGGCGCTGTTGTCACCGCTGTCGCCGCGGTCGGCCTTGGCCTCGGCCGTGTCGGCCTTGACCTCGGTCCTGGTGTCCGACTTCGCCTCGGCGGTGACGGTCTCCGGGCTGCCCGCGTCGGCGGTGGCCCGGCGCCGGCGGCGCTCACCGGCGGGCTGGTCGTCTCCCGCGCGCTCGGTCTCGCTCGCGCGGGCGGGGCCCCCGGCCGGCTGACCGGGGATCTCGATCTGCTGCTGGGTGACGGCCTTCTCGGCCTTGCCGCCCTCGGCCTTGTCGGCCTTCTCGGCCTTGCTCGCCTTGGCGGCACCCTCGTCCTCGCCCGTACGGGCCTTCGAGGTGGCCCGGCGCTTGGGCTTGGTCTCAGCGGTGTCCGCGGAAGGCGCGGCGCTCTTGGCCGGGGCTCCGCCCCCTGCCTGCGCCTCCTTGATGACCTCGATCAGCTGGCTCTTGCGCATGCGCCCGGTTCCCTTGATCCCAAGGCCCGAGGCGACCTGCTGCAGTTCCGCCAGCACCATGCCCTCGAGGCCGGTGCCGCGGCGCCGCCGGGACCCGGCCGAAGCACCGGTGGCAGGCGCCGCGGAGGCGTCCGTGGCGGGCGTGTCGGCAGTCACGCCCATCAGATCGGTGGTGTCGCTCACGAAGGGTCCTTCCCTGGAGCGGACGTCGGCCTGTCTGGCTCGGCGACCGGTTGTGCTGTCCGGCGGTCCTATGCGTATGGACCGTGCCGGGGCGGTGGTCCGCCAACGAGGCGGAAGAATTCATTGGTGATGGCGATTCCCGGTGCGGTGCCACTGAAGTGCGGTGTCACTCGGCTCGGTCACGCCGGTTCCGGAGCGTGCTCAGGACCGCTCAGTGCGGGGCACGAAGCAGTTTGGGAGGCTCCCGGAAGAATGGTTGTCCCGGACGGGGACACAAAGCACCTCGCCATGGTGAGGTCGGGTGCAGACTTGAGATTAACACTACCGGACCCAACAAACATTCCCCCTCTCGAATTCGGGTCGCCCCGAAATCCCTGCGTTCGCTGCGGGCACTGCGTCAGGGCGCGAGCGGCAGCACGCTCGCACCCGCGGCGTCGAGCGCCAGGCGGTTGGCCGCCCAGCCCTCGCCCGCCAGGCGTGCGACCTTGTCGGCCGCACTGTCTTCGGCCAGCGCGAGGACCGTGGGTCCCGCGCCGGAGATCACCGCGGGCACGCCGTCGGCGCGCAGCCGCTCCACCAGGGCGGCGCTCTCCGGCATCGCCGGGGCGCGGTACTCCTGGTGCAGCCGGTCCTCGGTGGCGGGGAGCAGCAGCTCGGGGCGCCTGGTCAGGGCCTCGACGAGCAGGGCCGCCCGGCCCGCGTTGGCGGCAGCGTCGACGTGCGGGACGGTGCGCGGCAGCAGGCCGCGCGCGGTCTCGGTGAGGACGGGCTTCCCGGGCACGAAGACCACCGGAACGACGGAAGCGGCGGGTTCCATCCTGATCGCCCGCGCCGCTCCCCCGTCCATCCAGGAGAGCGTGAAGCCGCCGAGCAGACAGGCGGCGACGTTGTCGGGGTGGCCCTCGATCTCGGTGGCGAGTTCGAGCAGCGCCGTGTCGTCGAGCCGGGCCTCGCCGCCTATCGTCACGGCGCGGGCGGCGACGATGCCCGCGCAGATGGCGGCGGACGACGAGCCGAGGCCGCGGCCGTGCGGGATGCGGTTGGCGCAGACGATCTCTAGACCGCGCGGCTGTCCGCCGAGCAGGTCGAAGGCGGTGCGCAGGGATCGTACGAGCAGATGCGACTCGTCGCGTGGAAGGGTGTCGCTGCCCTCCCCGGCGATGTCGATGTGCAGCCCGGAGTCGGCCACCCGGACGACCACGTCGTCGTACAGACCCAGCGACAGGCCCAGGGCGTCGAAGCCCGGACCGAGGTTGGCGCTGGTGGCGGGGACGCGCACCCGGACGGCGGCGGCGCGGAACGCTGGACCGGCCATCGCTCGATGACTCTCCTTGAGCTGCGTGTTTTCGAGGCTGCGTATTTTCGGTACGTGCCACATGTACGGAACACCCGAAGGCCGCGCACTACGGCGGCACCGCGGCATATGCGGCGGGGCGGGTTCGGTACAGCCTATCGAAGGAAGGTTCTGTGGCGACATAGGGCGCACAGGAGGCGCACGATGCGTGTCGTAAGCCCCCTGTGCCACCCCTCGTATACGGCCGCAGGCTTACGCCGGCGGCCGGCGGGTCACGCCAGGCCGAGGCGCTCGGCGGCGGCGTCCGCGTCGACCGGGACGGTGACCGGCTGCGGGGCGCCGGCGACGGCCCAGTCGGGGTCCTTGAGGCCGTTTCCGGTCACGGTGCAGACGATCTTCTGCCCCTTGTCGACCAGGCCCCGCTCGGCGGCCTTCAGCAGACCGGCGACCGAGGCGGCCGACGCGGGCTCCACGAAGACACCCTCCTGGGACGCCAACAGCTTGTACGCGCGCAGGATCTCACGGTCCGTCACCTCGTCGATGAGGCCGCCCGACTCGTCGCGCGCGGCGAGCGCGTACTGCCACGAGGCGGGGTTGCCGATGCGAATCGCGGTGGCGATCGTCGAGGGGTCCTTGACGACCTCGCCGCGCACGATGGGCGCGGAACCGGAGGCCTGGAAGCCCCACATCCGGGGCGTACGCGTCGACACCGCGTCGGCGGCGTACTCCTTGTAGCCCTTCCAGTAGGCCGTGATGTTGCCGGCGTTGCCCACGGGAAGGATGTGGAGGTCGGGCGCGTCGCCGAGGGCGTCCACGATCTCGAACGAGGCGGTCTTCTGGCCCTCGATGCGGAACGGGTTGACCGAGTTGACCAGCGCCACCGGGTAGTTCTCGGACAGAGCGCGCGCGAGGTTCAGGCAGTCGTCGAAGTTGCCGTCGACCTGGAGGATCTTCGAGCCGTAGACGAGCGCCTGGCCCATCTTGCCGAGCGCGATCTTGCCCTGCGGCACGAGGACCGCGCAGACCATCCCCGCGCGGACGGCGTAGGCGGCGGCGGACGCCGACGTGTTGCCGGTGGAGGCGCAGATGACGGCCTTGGCGCCCTCCTCCTTGGCCTTGGTGATCGCCATGGTCATGCCGCGGTCCTTGAAGGACCCGGTGGGGTTGGCACCCTCGACCTTGAGGTGGACCTCGCAGCCCGTGCGCTCCGAGAGCACCTGCGCGGGTACGAGCGGCGTGCCGCCCTCGCGAAGCGTCACGACCGGCGTGGTGTCCGAGACCGGAAGGCGGTCCCGGTACTCCTCGATGATTCCGCGCCACTGGTGGCTCATTGCTGCCTACTCCCCTTCAACCCGCATGATGCTGGCGACACCACGCACGGTGTCGAGTCTGCGCAGCGCGTCGACGGTGCCGGTGAGGGCGGCGTCGGGCGCGCGATGGGTGACGACGACGAGGGAGGCCTCGCCGTCCTTGCCCGTCTGACGGACCGTATCGATCGATACGCCGTGCTCGGCGAAGACCGTCGCGACCTGGGCGAGGACGCCCGGCTTGTCGGCCACGTCGAGGCTGATGTGGTACCGCGTGACGACCTCGCCCATGGCGCCCACGGGCAGCTGGGTGTACGCGGAGTCGCCGGGTCCGGTGGTCTCGGCGAGTTTGTTGCGGCAGACGGCCACGAGGTCGCCGAGGACGGCGGAGGCGGTGGGCGAACCGCCGGCGCCGGGCCCGTAGAACATGAGCTGGCCCGCGGCCTCCGCCTCGACGAAGACGGCGTTGTACGCCCCGCGGACCGAGGCCAGCGGGTGGCTGAGCGGAATCATGGCGGGGTGCACGCGCGCGGTCACGGACCCGCCGTCGGCGGCCCGCTCGCAGATGGCGAGGAGCTTGATGGTGCAGCCCATACGCTTCGCGGACGCGAAGTCGGCGGCGGTCACCTCGGTCATGCCCTCGCGGTAGACGTCGTCGAGGCGTACGCGCGTGTGGAAGGCGATGCCGGCCAGGATCGCGGCCTTGGCGGCGGCGTCGAAGCCCTCGACGTCGGCGGTGGGGTCGGCCTCGGCGTACCCGAGCGCGGTGGCCTCGTCGAGGGCTTCCTGATACCCGGCACCGGTGGTGTCCATGGCGTCGAGGATGAAGTTCGTCGTGCCGTTCACGATGCCGAGGACGCGGTTGACCTTGTCTCCCGCCAAGGACTCGCGCAGCGGCCGGATCAGCGGGATGGCGCCGGCGACGGCAGCCTCGTAGTACAGATCACGCCCGTGCTCGACGGCGGCCTGGTGCAGCGCGGCGCCGTCCTGCGCGATGAGCGCCTTGTTCGCGGAGACGACCGAGGCGCCGTGCTCGAAGGCGGTGGTGATGAGGGTCCGGGCGGGCTCGATGCCGCCGATGACCTCGACGATGACGTCAATGTCACCGCGCTTGACCAGGGCGGTCGCGTCGGTGGTGATCAGCTCCGGGTCGATTCCCTCGCGCACCTTGGAGGGGCGGCGGACGGCGACCCCGGCCAGCTCCACCGGGGCGCCGATCCTCGCTGTGAGGTCGTCGGCGTGCGTCGTCATGATGCGCGCCACCTCTGAGCCGACAACCCCACAGCCCAGCAGCGCCACCTTCAGCGGACGCGTACGCATCATCCGACCTCACTTCTCATACATCTACGGTGGGACCAGTCTCACCCACCGGAACGGACTTTCCGTCCATTGTCCGGATGGTGAGACATCTATTCCATATTTTTCTTCATCCGACGTCGAGACGCAGGAGATCTTCCTCCGTCTCACGCCGGACGATCACCCGCGCCGCGCCGTCGTGCACGGCGACGACGGGCGGGCGAAGAGCGTGGTTGTAGTTGCTCGCCATCGAGCGGCAGTACGCGCCGGTCGCGGGCACGGCGATCAGGTCACCGGGCGCGAGATCGGCCGGAAGGAAAGCATCGCGTACGACGATGTCACCACTCTCGCAGTGCTTGCCGACCACGCGCACCAGCATGGGCTCGGCGTCGGAGGAGCGGGAGACCAGGGCGACGGTGTACTCCGCGTCGTAGAGCGCGGTACGGATGTTGTCCGACATGCCTCCGTCGACGGAGACGTACGTACGCAGTCCTTCGAGGGGCTTGATGGTGCCGACCTCGTAGAGCGTGAAGGCGGTCGGGCCGACGATGGCGCGGCCGGGCTCGACGGAGATGCGGGGCGTGCGCAGGCCCGCGGCGGCGCACTCCCGCGTGACGATCTCGTTCAGCGCCTTGGCGATCTCGTGCGGCTCGCGCGGGTCGTCGTCGGAGGTGTACGCGATGCCGAGGCCGCCGCCGAGGTCGATCTCGGGCAGCTCGACGCCGTGCTCGTCGCGCACCTCGGCGAGCAGCTGCACGACGCGCCGGGCGGAGACCTCGAAGCCGGCCATGTCGAAGATCTGCGACCCGATGTGGGAGTGGATGCCGATCAGCTCGATCCCGTCGAGCCGGAGAGCGCGCCGCACGGCTTCGGCGGCCTGTCCCCCGGCCAGGGCGATCCCGAACTTCTGGTCCTCGTGCGCGGTGGCGATGAACTCATGGGTGTGCGCCTCGACGCCCACGGTCACGCGGATCTGCACGGGCTGGCGCCGGCCGAGCCGCTCGGCGATGTGCGAGACGCGCACGATCTCCTGGAAGGAGTCGAGCACGATGCGTCCGACGCCGGCCGCGACGGCCCGCTTGATCTCCTCCTCGCTCTTGTTGTTGCCGTGGAAGGCGATGCGCTCGGCGGGCATGCCGGCGCCGAGGGCGGTGGCCAGCTCGCCGCCGCTGCACACGTCGAGGTTGAGGCCTTCCTCGTGCAGCCACCGCACGACGGCCCGCGAGAGGAAGGCCTTGCCGGCGTAGAAGACGTCGGCGTCGCTGCCGAAGGCGTCGCGCCAGGCGCGGCAGCGGGCGCGGAAGTCGGCCTCGTCGACGAAGTACGCGGGGGTGCCGAACTCCTCGGCCAGGCGCGTCACTTCGATGCCGCCCATGCGGACGACACCGTCGGGGGTACGGGTCGCGGTGCGGGACCAGACCTTGGCGTCCAGGGCGTTGAGGTCGGCCGGCGGGGCGGTGTAGTGGCCCTCGGGCAGCACGTCGGCGTGGCGGGGCCCTGCGGGGTGTGCGGAACGGCTCATGGCTCGTATGTCTCGTCTCTCACGGGTGACACGCGGGACGCGTGGCTCGCGGGGGTCACGGAAGTCACGTATGTCACCGGCGTCACAGGTATGCGGGTGCGCTGATGCCGAGCAGGGACAGGCCACCGGCGAGCACCGTCCCGGCGGCTTCGGCGAGCGCGAGCCGGGCGCGGTGGGTGGCCGAGGGTTTCTCGTCCCCGCGAGGCAGGACGGCGTGCTGGTACGCGAGCAGCGCGTCGGCGGTGACGACGAGGTGGCGGGCGAGGCGGTCCGGGGCGCGGTGGCGGGCGGCGGCGGCGAGGACGGCGGGGTGGTCACCGAGGGCGGCGAGCAGGGCCTGGGGATGCGGTATGTCGTGGGGGTGTACGTCGCCGGGGTGGGCGTCGAAGCCGAGCGCGGCGGCGTTGCGGGAGAGGGCGCGGCAGCGGGCGTGGGCGTACCGCACCCGGAAGAGGGGGTTGCTCTCGCGCTGGGCGAGGTGCAGGTCGCCGCCGTGGGCGGGGTCGGTGCGGGGGTGGTCGTGGGCGGCGGGGTGCAGCAGGGCCCAGCGGGCGGCGTCCCGGCCGAGGGGGAGGGGGTCGGCGGGGGCGGGCACGGGCCGCGGGCCGGGGAGCGGCCGCGGCGGAATGCCGTACGCGTCGACGCGCACCCCGAGGATGTCGACCCACCGCGGGTCGGGGGCGGCGTCGCAGGTGAGCCGGACGAGGGTGCCCTGGGAGCGGAGGATGCGGCGGGCGGCGTCGGCGACGACGAGGGCGCGGACTTCCCGGGGGGCGTGGAGCTGGGCGAGCTGCCCGGTGTCGGGGTGGACGTGTCCGTAGCGGCGGCCGCGGGCGAGTACGTCACGCACCAGGGCTTCGGCGGGCGACCGCGCGAGGGTGATGTTGAGGAACCCGGGCCCGGTGATGTCCACCCCGGCGATCCCGTCCTCGGCGGCGAGCCGCGGGGCCACGGCTTCGGCGACCTGCCGGGGGGTGCGGCCCGCGGCGCGGGCGACCTGGAGGGCGACGTTGGTGGCGTAGTCCCCGCACCCGCCGGGCCGGGGCCGCTCCACCCCCACCGTCTCCGGCACGGCCACGCTGAGTTCGCCCGCGTCAACGGCATGACGCATGGCACGCAGCACGGTGCGGGAGAGCTCGACGGGGGTCACGGGTCAAGCGTAGGGGAGGAGGGGGGTGGGTCGGCGACTTGGTTTCGGGGTGGTCTTGGGATGTGGACGGGGGTGGGGGGTGTGGCCTTGGTCCGCCGGCTTCTGACTCTGTCCGGGGTGGGGAGTGCGGCCCTGGCCCGCCGGCTTCTGACTCTGCCCGAGGTGGGGAGTGCGGCCCTGGCCCGCCGGCTTCTGGCGCTGTCGGGGGTGGGCGTCAGGCGCCGGGCTGCGCGGCGCGCTCGGCTTCGCCGAGGAGGCCCATACCGTCACCGTCACCACCCGCGTCCCCGCTCGCGCCCCTGCCCTCACCCTCGTCGCCCCGACAACCGTCGCCACCCGCCGCCCCGCGTCGCCCGACGCGCTCCATCAACTGCCGTACGGTTCCCACCAGTTCGCCGGGCTCGAAAGGCTTGGCGAGAAAGGCGTCGACGCCGACTTCGAGGCCGCTCTCGACCTCGTACTGCGAACACGCGCTGACGATGACGATGGGCAGCTGCCGGGTCCGCGCGTCGGCACGCAGCCGGGCGGCGGTCCGCAGGCCGTCGAGCCGGGGCATCACGACGTCGAGGGTGACCACGTCGGGCTGGACCTGATGCACGACGTCCAGACACTCGGCACCATCGGCCGCGGTCACGACCTCGAAGCCCTCCAGCTCGAGGTTGACCCTGATCAGTTGCCGAATGACCTTGTTGTCGTCCACAACAAGCACACGGCCGGGCGCGCCTGACACAACTCGAGAGTAGGTCCACCCTCACCGCCGCGTCCCGGTTTTCCCCACTTCCGCCCCGTGCGAGTCGAGCGGCGCGCGGGCGGAGGGCCCACGGAAATACCTGTTCATGGACAGCCCCGCGGAGCTGGTAGGGTTCTACCCGTCACCGCGCAACCGCGACGACACGCCCCCGTAGCTCAGGGGATAGAGCAACGGCCTCCGGAGCCGTGTGCGCAGGTTCGAATCCTGCCGGGGGCACCTTGGAGTAGGTGCCCAAAGACCCCGCCATCAGCGGCTTCGCTGAGGACGGGGTCTTCGCGTTTGTGTGGGCGGGCCGAGTTGGAGCGGTTTCATGTTGGTGCCGTATTCGTGCGTGTGAGGTGGTCGAAGCCGGGTAGATGGGCCGCTATCGGCTTGTCGGGGGACGAGGTGAAGGTCGAACGGACGCGGGAGGGAACGAGAATGGCGGTCATGGTCACGGCTCAGCAGACGGCGACGGTGGCGGTGGAGAACACTGCTTTGACCATGCCGGCGGTTCCCCGCCCGCAGAAGGTGGCGCCGAAGGACGCTCGTGCGCTGTCGAAGGTGTTCTTCGACCGGCTCGCCGTTCTGGAGGAGGGCACCCGGGAGTTCCAGGATGTGCGGAACACCCTGATCGAGATGAACATGTCTCTCGTCCGCTATGCCGCCGGCCGGTTCCGGAGCCGTGGCGCGGATGAGATGGAGGACATCGTCCAGGTCGGCATGATCGGTCTGATCAAGGCCATCGACCGCTTCGAGCTGACGCGTGAGGTGGAGTTCGCCACCTTCGCCGTGCCGTACATCGTCGGTGAGATCAAGCGGTTCTTCCGGGACACCTCGTGGGCCGTCCACGTGCCGCGGCGTCTTCAGGAGGCCCGGGTCGAGCTGGCGCGCGCCACCGAGGAGCTCCACACCCGTCTGGGGCGCACCCCCACGGTCAAGGAACTGGCCACGCTGATGAACCTCACCGAGGAAGAGGTCATCGAGGCCCGGCTGGCCTCCAACGGATACAACTCCAGCTCCCTGGACGCCGCCGTCAACAATGACAGCGACGACGGTGAAGCCGCCCTCGCCGACTTCATCGGTGCCGAGGACCCCGCCATGGAACTCGTCGAGGACTTCCACGCCCTGGCCCCGCTGCTCGCCGAGCTCGATGACCGCGACCGCGAGATCCTGCGGCTGCGGTTCGTCGAGGAGCTCACGCAGTCCCAGATCGGCGAGCTTCTCGGCTGCTCCCAGATGCACGTCTCGCGGCTTCTCTCCCGCACCCTGAAGCAGCTGCGGGCAGGCATGCTGGCCACGAGCTGAGCGCCTCTGCCCACCTCACCTGCCCACCTCGTCGTCGACGTTCCAACGCCCGCCCGGCCCCCGGCCCGGTGGGCGTTCGGCGTAACGGGGGTTGGTGGCCGGTCTCCGGGCTCGCACCTGCTCTTCGTCAGCGCTTCACGTCAGGCGCATGTGCAGGCGCAGGATCAGTCCCTCGTCCGTCGCCCGGATCTCGACCAGGTCGCAGAGCTGGTGCATCATCCACACGCCCCGACCGCCGTTCGCCCCGTAGGGGTCGGGGCGGCGGCGTCCGGTCAGGGGGTCGGCGAGCCGGCCGCGGTCGCTGATCTCCGCGACGAGTTCCTCGGCGGTACGCCACATGCGCAGGCGTCCCTCGCCTCCCCCGTGCCGCACCGAGTTGCTGGTCGCCTCGGCGACGGCGAGGAGCCAGTCCGTGCGGCGCTCCGGGGGCAGGCCGGCGGAGGCCGCCCAGTGGTCGGCGTCGTCCCGGGCCCGTGCCAGGCGCCCCTCGTCGAACACCATGACGGTCGCGTCCCGCGGTTCGGGCAGCGGGAGGTCGCAGTCCCGGGCGACCTCGTGGGGATCGGCGTAACGGGAACTGGCGCGGTAGGCCACCGGGTCGCCGACGACCGGGTGGGTGCGGTGCGCCTGGACCAGTACGTCCTCGGGCAGCGCGTTGTCGTAGGGACACAGGATGCTGACGCCGCGGCCCGCGAAGGCGAGGTTGATCAGCGCCTCGTGGCGTGTCGCCTCCTGGCTCTCCGCCGGGGTGCGGCCGACCCAGATCGGTTCGCCCACGATCGACACCCGCCCGTGCGCGCCCTCGGGGCGGTCCGCGAACTCCTGGAGCATCGAGAGGATGCGGCCCGGGTTGCGCCCCGCCTGGGCCATGTCCACCCAGGTGACGTGCTCGTGGCTGTCGGCGAGGGCGTCCTTGAGCAGCTCCAGGCGCCGGCCGGGCACCGCCACCAGCGTCGGCTGTCCGTCCGCGACGGCGCGTCGTACGAAGGTCCCGACACCGTCGAGGTAGCCCTCCACGGTGTCGTAGAAGAGGGCCGGGTGGAAGAAGGGGCTCTGACTTTCGTGCGGGGCCGGGGCGTGTGCGTCCGTCGTCATCGGTCGACGACCTCCAGCGCGGAGCCGAACTCGGGGAAGAGGTCCAGGAGCCGCCGCAGGGACGGTGGCGCGTGCCGGACCCGCAGCGCACCGCCGG
This sequence comes from Streptomyces huasconensis, assembly GCF_021028635.1. NCBI lineage: Bacteria > Bacillati > Actinomycetota > Actinomycetes > Kitasatosporales > Streptomycetaceae > Streptomyces > Streptomyces huasconensis. Next base: position 5,538,334 of record NZ_CP086119.1, on the reverse strand, counting down.
TCGGCCGGTCCGCGGCCGCACCGGCCAGGGTGGCCAGGGAAGCGGCGTCCAGATGACGCAGGGCCGAGAGGTTCAGCTCCACCCGCTCCGCCGGGGTGTCCTTGAGGGCGGCGGCCGCGGCGGTGACGACGGCACGCATGTCGTACCCCGCCGATCCGGCCATCAGCAGCCCCGGGCGGTCGGTCAGGGGGGCCACCTGCAACGCGGCCCCGTCCACGGGGTCACCGCGGTGCGCCGGGTGGGCGCCCGCCAGGACGTTCACGTACTCCTCGGGCAGCAGGCGGCGGTCGTAGAAGCACCATCCCGTGAGCGGCAGGGGCTCGAAGACCTCGTGGTGGAGGCGGAGTTCGTACTCCAGCAGCCGGTCGGCGCCGACGATGTCCCGGGCGCCCCACGCCATCTCGCCGATCACACGCAGCCCTCGGTGCCCCCCGGTGGACGACGACTCCACCGCGGCGTGCCACCCCTCGATCGCCGCGTCCGGGTCGAAGCGCGCCCCCGCGAGGTAGGTGCCCGCGGCGGTCGACACGGACAGCTGCCCGCGGGCGACCGCGCCCTCCGCGTCGATGCCCGCGTCGGCGAGCGCGGACAGCACGCGGCCGGGCTCGGTGGTGTCCGCCACGTACCGCACCTGCTCACCCCGCTCCAGTCCGCCGCGGACGAAGGCACAGAGATGGTGGGCCCACTCCCGGTCATCGGCGAAGACGACACTGGAGTGACGCCCCGCCGCCGGCTCCCGCTCACAGGGCGCGGCCACTGTTGGCATCACCGCCACGCTGCTGATCCCCTGCCTGTCGGAATCGACTCGCCCTTGTCATGGAAGCACAACGCGGCCACCCGCCTCACCCTCACGCGTGTTTTCGCCGGGCCTGTACCTGTCTACGATGCTGTGATCAGCACCCGGCGCACTGGCGGGGTGACGGCCACCGGGCGTGCCGCCCGTCCCGGGCGTGGAGGTGCAGACGTGAACGGTGTGTCCGGTGCGGCCGATCCCTCCGAGCGGTTCGTGATGCTGCAGCAGCTGCTGGGCACGGCCCTGGACCGGCTGGGTGCCGGGGCCTACGCGGTGGATGCCGACGGCGGCATCATCGCCGTGAACGCGCAGGCCGAGGTGTTGCTGGGTCGCGGCGCGGACGGGCTGCTGGGGCGGGACGCGCATGACTTCCTGCACCGGCGGCAGGACGGGATGACCATGCCGCGCAGCCAGTGCCCGATGATGGAGGCCTTCGTGGCCGACCAGGTGCGCCAGGAGGAGAAGGGCTTCTTCGCGCGAGGGGACGGCTCGCTGCTGACGGCTTCCTGGCTGGTGGCTCCGCTGCGCATCACCTCCGACGAGAGAGGCGCCCTGGTGGTGTTCCACGAGTACAGCCAGGCCGGTGTCCCGCTGCCCGTCTCGACGCTCCGGGCGGGGCTGCTCTCCGAGCTGGAACGGCTGGCGTTGCTGGCCGAGACCACGACCCGGCTGACCGCCACCCTGGACGTCGGCGAGGCGCTGGACCGGCTGGTGCAGCTGATCGTCCCGATGCTGGCGGACTGGGTCGTCATCGACCTCTTCACCGAGAACGGCCAGGTGCAGCGCACCCTGGTCGCCCACGGTGACGACCGGGGGATCACCCGTCGGCACGATCTGCAAGGGGCCCTGCTCTCCGTGCCCGAGACCTCGCCGCTGCCGCTGTCCCGTGCCCTGCGCGGCGCCGGCTCCACCCTGGCGACCCCGCAGACCTATCAGGGCCCGCCGGACTCCGACGTCGCCGTCGAACAGCGCCGGCTCTTCGAGGCCACCGGCATGCACTCCGCGCTCATCGCTCCCGTCCGCGGTCTGCGCGAGGTCCTCGGGGCGCTCACGCTCGGCCGGTCCGAACAGTCGGAGCCCTTCACCACCGCCGAGATCCCGCTGCTCGAAGACATCACCCGGCGGGCCGGGCTCGCGCTGGACAACGCCCGCCTCTACCAGCGCCAGCGCAAGGTCGCCGAGACCATGCAGCGCCATCTGCTGCCGCAGCTGCCGCGCGTCCCGGGCCTGGACATGACCGCCCGTTACCTGCCCGCTCCGCACGCCTCCCAGGTGGGCGGTGACTGGTACGACGTATTCCATCTGCCCGACCGGGCCCTCGCCCTCGTCATCGGCGACGTCGCGGGACACGACCTGGACGCCGCGGCCGGCATGGCCCAGGTCCGCAACATCCTGCGCGCCTACGCCTGGTCCCGGCAAGAACCCCTCAGTGCCATCGTCGAGCGGTTCGACCAGGCGCTGCCCCACATCACCGACGTCGGCATGGCCACCATGATCCTGGGGCGGCTCCAGGCCGGGGCCGACGGGCGGTGGGAGCTGCGGTGGACCAACGCGGGCCATCCGCCGCCCCTGCTGGTCACCCACGACGGTCGGGCCCGTTATCTCAACGGCGGGCACGGCATCCTGCTCGGCGCCCACGCGGGTATCCCCCGGACCGACGCCGTCGGCGCGCTGCCGCCGCTGTCGACGCTGGTGCTCTACACCGACGGGCTCATCGAATCCCCCCGCCACCCCATCGACGACGGCCTGGAGCGGCTGCGCCTGCACGCCGCCCGTCTCGCCGGCCATCCGCTGGGCGCCTTCACCGACGCCCTGATGGAAGCCCGCCCGACCGATAACGACGACGACGTGGCCATCCTGACCGTGCGCGTGCCCGCGGCCGACGTGGACCCGGGCTACTCCTGAGCGCCGCGGGTGCCCGCCGCCCGTTCCGCCATGTGCCGGAACTCGTCCAGGTCGTAGGTGGCCAGGGCCGCGTCCAGGTTGGTGAGGGCTCCCAGGTGTTCCAGAAAGCCCTGCGGGTCGTACTCGATCCGGAGCGTGACCCGGCTCTCCGTGTCGCTGAGGCGGTGGAAGGTGACCACGCCCGCGTGGTGGACGCCCTCCGTGGTGCGCCAGGCGATGCGCTCGCGGGGGACGATCTCCGTGAGTTCGGCCACGAAGCTCTTGTCGGCGCCGGGCAGGGCGAGTTGCCAGGCGAACGTCTTCGCGTCGATGCGCTGCACGTGCTTGACGTGGCTCAGGAAAGTCGGCCAGCGCTCCACGTCTTCCCAGAGTGCCCAGGTCACGGCGGTCGGCGCGTTGATGTCGACGGCTTCTAGCAGCGAGGACGCCATCGGGTTTCCGCTCCCTCGGTTGTCGTCGGGGGCCTTGTCTCGTCCCCTCCGGAAGTCTTGTCTTTTCCCTTTCCCGGTACCCCGGTGCTGCGGGGTCACCCGGAAAGTCTCGTGCTGGGCGGGGTTCGTCCGGCATGCTGGCCCGCGGCAGGGGGCCGGTCGGCGGCTTCCTGCGGTACAGGAAAGGAGGGCGCGTTCGTGGGCGACTGGATACGTTGCTTCCACCCCGCACCCGACGCCGGGGTCCGTCTGCTCTGCTTCCCGCACGCGGGAGGTTCCGTCGTCGCCTATCACGGGCTGTCGGCGGCGGTCTCGGGCCGGGTGGAGCCGCTGATGGTGCAGTACCCGGGGCGTCAGGACCGGTTCGGCGAGCCGTTCGCCGCGGGGGCGGACGAGATCGTCGACGCCGTGCTGGACGAGCTGCCCCGGGGGCCGGGGGAGGCGCCGCTCGCGCTGTTCGGGCACAGCATGGGCGCCCTCCTGGCGTTCGAGACCGCGCGGCGCCTGGAGCGCGAGGGGGAGCCCCCCGTGGCGCTGGTCCTCTCCGGCAGGGCGGCGCCCTCGCTGCCCCGGCGGACCGCCGCCACGCGCCCGGTGCGGGACATGGACGACGCCGAACTCGTCGAGGAGATGCGGAAGTTGTCGGGCACCGCCGACGAGCTGCTCTCCTCCCCCGAGCTGCTCTCCATCTTCCTGCCGCCGATGCGCGCCGACTACCAGATCGTCGACGACTACGTCTACCGCGCCGGGCCGCCGCTGAGCTGCCCCATCGCCGTCCTGACCGGCGACGACGATCCCCGCGTCGCACCCGAAGAGGCGCGGGCCTGGGAGAGCGAGACGCGGGGCGGCTTCTCCTGCCATGTCCTGGCAGGGGGGCACTTCTTCCTCGACGGCCACCTGCCCTACGTGGCCGACGTCATCGCCGCCACGCTGCCGGGCCGGGAGGCGATGACGGCGCCGTAGCCACCGGCCCCTGGGCTTGTCACCGCGGCTCCTCCGCCTCGAACTCCGACAGGAGGGCGTCCAGGGAGTCCTCCGCCGCGCCCGGCTCCTTCAGCCCGGCGATGTGTGACGCCAGTTCCTGGAGGGGCAGTTCCTCCAGGAACAGTGTGATCGGCACGTCGATGCCGAAGTCGTCCCGGAGCCTGCCCACCAGGTGGACGGCGGTCAGCGAGTCGCCGCCCGCCGCGAAGTACGTCGTCCCGGGGGTCACCGCGGTCCCGTCCAGGCCCAGCGCCTCGGCCAGCAGGGCGGAGACGGCCCGCGTCAGGTCATCCCCCGGGGCGGCTGTCGTCCCGGCGTCGCCGGGCGTCCAGGTTCCGGCCGCCGCGCCCGGCTGCGGCAGCCGCAGCGCGCCGAAGCTCCGGGGCTCGAACGGGTAGGTCGGCAGGCTCACCCTCCGGGCGCCGGGTGCCGGGTCCGGCCAGGGGACCGAGCCGCCCTTCAGCCACAGTTCCCCGAGGCCGCGCAGCCCGTCCGGGTCGGGGCCCTCTCCCGGGTCGGCGGCGGGGCGGCGGCCCTCCGCGAGCGCCGTCAGCCGGTCGGCCGCCTGCGCCGGGTCCGTGGCCAGGACGTACGCGCGTACGTCCATGGGGGTGCGGGCGGTGCGCAACGTGTGCGCGGCGTCGGCGAGGGACGGGGCGTCGGGGGCGCGCAGGGCTGCCGCGAGGCGTGCGGCCAGTGCGGTGAGCGCCTGTTCCGTGCGGGCCGAGAGGGGGAGGATCTCCGTCGCCGCGGGGCGGCGTCCCTGCGGGGCGGGGGGTGTGGGGCGGTGCGGGGCCTGTTCCAGGACGACGTGGACGTTCGTACCGCCGATGCCGAGGGAGCTGACTCCCGCGCGGCGCGGGCCTTCGGCGGGAGGCGGCCAGGGGGCGGTGTGGTCCACGACGCGGAACGGGGAGGCGTCCAGGGCGAGTTCGGGGTGGGGGCCGGTGAGGCTGACGGTGGGAGCCAACGTGGCGTGCTCCAGCATGAGGACCGTCTTGATGAACGAGGCCACGCCCGCGGCCGCGTCCAGGTGGCCGATGTTCGACTTCACGGAGCCGATGCCTATGCGGGCGCCCGGCGCGCCGCCCGTGGTGAACGCCGCGGTGGCCGCCGCCAGTTCGATGCGGTCGCCCAGCTCGGTGGCGGTGCCGTGCGTCTCCACGTACTGGGCCGCCGAGGGGGTCAGACCCGCCGCCGCCCAGGCCTCGACGATCGCCGCCGTCTGCTGTTCGACGCCGGGGGCGGTGAAGCCGACCTTCGTGGCGCCGTCGTTGGTCAGGGCGCTGCCGCGCAGGACCGCGCGGACCGGGTCGCCGTCGGCGAGCGCGTCCGACAGGCGGCGCAGGACGACGACGCCCACGCCGCTGCCCGGCACGGTGCCGCCCGCCCGCCCGTCGAAGGGCCGGCAGCGGCCGTCCGGCGAGAAGATGCCTCCCTCGTGGTGGACGTACCCCTGTCTGCGCACGGTGTCGACACTGGCGCCGCCCGCGAGCGCGATGTCGCACTCGCCGAGCAGCAGCGCCTGCGCGGCGAGGTGCACGGCGGTCAGCGAGGTCGAGCAGGCCGTCTGCACGGTCAAGCTCGGGCCTTCGAGGCCGAGGCGGTAGGAGACCCAGGGGGCGAGGAACTCCCGGTCGGTGAGGATGCGGACCTGCATCGCGCCGAGGGACGCGGCGAGGGCGCGGTCGGTGTGGGCGGCCAGCATGTGCTCGGTGGGGCTGCCGCCGACGTAGACGCCGGTGCGGGCGGTGACGGCGAGCGGGTCCTGGCCCGCGTCCTCCAGGGCGGCCCAGGCGGTCTCCAGCAGGAGGCGGTGCTGGGGGTCGAGGGCGGCCGCCTCGGCGCGGTGGAAGCCGAAGAGTTCGGCGTCGAAGCGGTCGGCGTCGGCGAGGTACCCCTTGGTGGGCACGTGTGCGGGGTGGCGCAGTTCGGCGGGGTCGGCGCCGTCGGCCAGCAGTTCGGCTTCGGTGAAGTCGGTGAGGGAGCAGACGCCGTCGCGGAGGTTGGCCCAGTACGTGGCCACGTCGGGGGCGCCGGGGAACCGTCCGCTCATCCCGACGACCGCGATCGCCGAGTCGGTGTCGAAGCCCGGGTCGCGGTCGGGGTCGTCTGCCTTGCGTGCCGGCTCGGTCATCGTGACGTGCCCTTTCTGGAGCGACTGGAGCGGAGCCGCTGTGCGGCGGCGGTCTGGCGTGCGCGGCGCTCGCCGCCCCGGCGCTCGGCCGCCGTGGCGGTGGCGGGGGCTTCCCCGGTGGCGCGGTCGAGGTGGGCCGCGATCGAGGCGACGGTGGGGTGGCGGAACAGGTCGACCAGGGTGAGGTCCACGGGGGTCTCCGGCCCTGCGGCGGCCGTCGCGCGCAGGGCGTCCAGGACGCTGACCAGCCGCACCGAGTTGCCGCCCAGCTCGAAGAAGTTGTCGTGGACGCCGACCCGGTCCAGGGTCAGCACGCGGGCCCAGACGTCCGCCACGCGCCGCTCGGTCGCGGTGCGCGCGGCGACGTACGTACGACGTGACGCGCGCCGCTCCGCTCCCGGCGCGGGCAGGCGGGGCCGGTCGATCTTGCCGGAGCGGTTGAGGGGCAGCGCGTCGAGGCGGACGTACTCCTCGGGGAGCATGTAGCCGGGGAGCCGTTCGGCGAGGTGGGCGCGGAGGGCCTCGTCGGAGGGGGTGGCGCCGTCCCGGGGCACGACGTAGGCGACCAGGCGCTGTTCGGCGCCGCCGCCGTGGACGGCCGCCGCCGCGACCGCCACGTCCGGGGAGCCGGCGAGCAGGGCCTCGATCTCGCCGAGTTCGATGCGGATGCCGCGCAGTTTGACCTGGGAGTCGGAGCGGCCGAGGTAGTGGAGGCGGCCGCGCGCGTCGACGCGGGCGAGGTCGCCCGTGCGGTACATGCGGGTGCCCGGCGGGCCGTACGGGTCGGCGACGAAGCGTTCGGCGGTCAGGCCGGGGCGGCCGATGTAGCCGCGGGCCAGGGAGGCGCCGGCGATGTACACCTCGCCGGTCACGCCGGTGGGCACCGTGCGCAGGCGGGCGTCCAGGACGTATACGCGGGCGCCCGGCACGGGGGCGCCGATCACCACCGGCTCGCCGGGTTCGAGGTCGGCGGTGGTGGCGTAGACGGTGGCCTCGCTCGGCCCGTACGCGTTGACGATCCGGCGGCCCGGCGCGCTGAGCCGCTCGACCAGCTCGGCGGGGCAGGCCTCGCCGCCGACGGCGAGCGTACGCAGGTGGGGCAGTCCCCCGCTGCCGCCCGCGCTGTCCGGCAGCAGCATCGCGGCGGACGGCGGCAGGAACACGTACGTGATGCGGGAGTCCCGCAGCCGGGCGTGGAGCGCGTCGCCGAGGCGTTCGTCGTCTCGGGCGATGTGCAGCTCGGCGCCCGCGACCCAGGGGAAGAACAGGTCGGACACGGCGACGTCGAAGCCGAAGGAGACGCATTGCAGGACGCGGTCGTCGGCGGTGACGGGGAAGGCGTGGCGCACGGCGCCGGTGAGGTTGGCGAGCGCCCGGTGCTCGACGGCGACGCCCTTGGGGACGCCGGTGGAGCCGGAGGTGAACAGGACGTAGGCGAGGTCGTCGGGGGCGGGGGCGGCGGCCGGCTGTGGGGGTGCGGTGGGCCGGGTGGCGCCGGGGGCGTCGGCTCGCAGGCACGGGATGCCGAGCCGCTCCCCCTGGGCCGCGGTCTCCGCCGCCGTCAGCAGCAGCCCGGTGCCGGAGGTCTCGGCCATGTGCGCGAGGCGGGCGTGCGGGTGGGCCCGGTCCAGCGGGACGTACGCGCCGCCCGCGCGCAGGACGGCCAGCGCCGCGATGCCCATCTCGGGCGAGCGGGGCAGCAGCAGGCCGACCCGGAAGCCGGGGCGCACGCCCGCCGCGCGCAGCCGGGCCGCCAACGCGTCCGCCCTGCCGAGGAGTTCGCGGTAGGTGAGCCGTACGTCGCCGCAGACCAGGGCGGTGGCGTCGGGCCGGGCCGCGGCGACGTCCGCGATCAGGTCGGGCACCAGCCGGTCCACGGGCGCGGCCCCGGCCGTGCGGTCGGCGGCCGCGACGGCACGGCGGCGCTCCTCGGCGGGGACCGCGTCGAGGGTGGAGAGGGGGGCGTCGGGGCGGGTGAGGGCGGCGTCCAGGAGGGTCCGGAAGTTGCGGGCCCAGGCGCGGACGGTGGTGGCCTCGAAGAGGTCGGCGCGGTAGATGAACCGGGCGGCGAGGGCGGCGCCGCCGCTGTCGCCCTCCTCCCAGCGCTCGACATGCAGGTGGAAGTCGAACTTCGCGGTGTCCAGCGCCAGTTCGAGGCGCTCGACGCGGGCGCCCGGCAGCGCGAGGGAGAAGTCGGTGTCGTCGTCGTACGCGAAGACCAGTTGCACCACCGGATCGTGGCTCGTGTCGCGGGGCGGGGCGAGGGCGTCGACGACGGACTCGAACGGCGCGTCCTGGTAGGGCTGTCCGGCCAGCAGCTCCGCGCGGACGCGGTCGATCAGCTCGCCGTACGAGGGGTCGCCGGACAGATCGACGCGCAGCGCCAGGGTGTTGGTCAGCATGCCGACCATCTCCTGGAGTTCGGGGCGGTCGCGCCCGGAGACGGGGAAGCCGATGACCAGGTCGTCGCGGCCGGTCAGGCGGCCGAGGAAGGCGGCGTACGCGGCGAACAGCGCCATGAACGGGGTGGCGCCCCGGGCCCGCGCCGCCCCGGCCAGGCGGGCCCGGAGCCCGGCGTCGAGCAGGAACCCCGCACTGCCGCCCGCCGCCGAACGCACCGCAGGGCGCGGCCGGTCCAGGGGCGGCGAGACGACGTCGGGGGCGCCCCGCAGCCGCCCGGCCCAGTGGGCGACGGCCTCGGCGTAGGCGCCTTCGGCCTGGCGGTCGCGCTGCCAGGCCGCGAAGTCCGGGTACTGGAGCGGCGGTTCGGGCAGGGGGTGGGCGGCCCCTGCCCCGGCCTGTGCCTCGTACGCGGCCGACAGGTCCCGCAGGAGGACGCCGAGGGACCAGCCGTCGCAGATCAGGTGGTGGGCGACGAGCAGGACGCGGTGGCTGCCGTCGTCGACGGCGTACACCGTGCAGCGCAGCAGCGGTCCGGTCGCCGGGTCGAAGGGGCGGGCCGCGTCCGCGCGCATCCGGTCGGCCGCCTCGGCGGCCCGCACGTCCTTCTCGACCGTGACGTGCGCGCGGCCGGTGGCGGAGACGATCTGCGCCTGGCTGCCGTCGGCGGCGGTGCGGAAGACGGTGCGCAGGGCTTCGTGGCGGGCCACGACGGCGTCCAGGGCCCGGGCGAGGGCGCCGGGGTCGAAGGGGCCGTGGACGGCGAAGGCGGCGGGCACGTTGTACTGGGCGGTGCCGGGGTTCATCCGGTCCAGGACGAGCAGGCGGCTCTGGGCGTCGGAGACGGGGAACTCGTACTCCTCGTCGGCGGGTGCCGGGGCCGGGTGCGGTGCGTCCACTGGGTTCACTCTCCCTGGAGGGGGGTTCGGGTGCGGCCGGCGAGGGCGGCTTCGAGGGTCGCGGCGATCCGTGCGGCCTGTTCCGCGTGGAGCACCTCGGCGTGGGCGCAGGGCAGTTCGTGGACGGCGACCGCCGTGGCGGCGCGGCGCCAGGCGGCGGCCTTCTCCTCCGTGGGGATGGCCTCGGGGTCGCGGGTGGCGGCGAAGAGGGTCACGGTGCCGTCGTAGCGGGAGGGGACCCAGCTCCTGCCGATGACGACGTGGCGGGCGACCGCCGCGGCGAGCGCGGTCAGGCGGTGCTCGCCGATGCCGTCCAGCGCGGCTCCGTCCTCGCGGAGGATGCGCCGGGCCTCGGCCTCGACGACGGCCGGCGCGAGCGGGGTGCGGACGGCCTCGGGCGGCTTCGGCATGGCGTCCACCACGGCGAGCAGCGCCACTTCCTCGCCGGACGCGCGCAGCCGCACCGCCATCTCGTGGGCCACGGGGCCGCCGAAGGACGTGCCGAGGAGGAGGTAGGGGCCGTGGGGCCGGACGGCGCGGATGCGGTACAGGTACGACTCGGCCAGCTCCGCCACCGAGGACGGCAGGTGCGCGGGTCCTGCCCCGGCTGCCGAGAGGGCCGGGGTCTGGAGCGCGTGGACCGGGCGGTCGGGCGCGAGGTGGGGCAGCAACGCCGTGTACGCCCAGCTCACGCCCAGCCCCGGGTGCACGCAGAAGAGGGGGGCGCGGTCGCCGCCGGCGCGCAGGGCCAGCAGCGGGGCGAGGCTCTCCGCACCGACGGGGAGGGAGGCGCCGGGTACGGGACCGCCGCTCGCGGAGGCGCTGTTCGCGGAGCCGCTCTTTCCGAAGGCGCCGGGTTCGGTCGTGTCGTCCAGGCGGGCGATGAGCCGCGCGGGCGTCGGTGCCGCGAAGAGGGTCGCCACGGGGACCCGTACGCCCCAGGCCTCTTCGATCCGCCCGGCCAGGCGCAGCGCGCTCAGCGAGTGGCCCCCGGACGCGAAGAAGTCGGTGTCCGGTCCGGCCTCCGTGCCACCGCCGAGCACCTCGCCGAAGAGCGCGCACAGTTCCTTCTCGCGGGCGGTGCGCGGCGCGCGCGTCGCCGCCGCCGTCGGTCCGGCCGGGGGGTCGGGCAGTGCGGCGCGGTCCGCCTTGCCGTGCGGGGTGAGCGGCACGGCGTCGACGCGGACCCAGGCGGTGGGGAGCAGGTGCGGGGGCAGGACACGGGCGGCGGCCGACCGTACGTGCGCCAGCGGGCCGGGGTCGCCGCCCGCCGCGCCGGGCGCCGGACGGCCGTGCTCCTCGTCCGGCACCACCCACGCCACCAGCCGCTTGCCGCCGCCCGGCGCGGGCCTCGCGGCGACCACCGCGCGGCGCACGCCGGGGCAGGACGTCAAAGCCGCCTCCACCTCCGCCGGTTCGACCCGGAAGCCGCGGACCTTGACCTGGTCGTCCGCGCGCCCCACGAAGACGAGGGTGCCCTCAGGGGTTCTGCGGGCCAGGTCGCCGGTGCGGTACATGCGGGTGCCCGGCGGGCCGTACGGGTCGGCCACGAAGCGTTCGGCGGTGGCGGCCGGGCGCCCGAGGTAGCCGTGGGCGAGCCCGGCGCCCGCGAGGTACACCTCTCCCGCGCGGCCGTCCGGCACCGGGCGCAGCCGGGCGTCCAGGAGGTGGACGCGGGTGCCGTCCAGCGGGCGGCCGATGGGCGGCGGGCCGCTCGGGCCGGGCCCCTGGACGCGGTGGGCCGTGGCGAACACCGTCGCCTCGGTGGGGCCGTAGCCGTTGACGACGACCGTGCCGGGGCAGTGCCGCCGGACGCGGCGCACCGCCGCGGCGTCCACCACGTCACCGCCGGTCCACAGCTCGCGCAGGCCGCCCGGCGAGCCGGGGGCCAGCTCCGCGACGGTGCGGAACAGCTCCGCGGTGAGCCAGAGCGCCGTCACGCGTCGCTCGGGCAGCACCCGTGCCAGCAGGCCGGGGGTGAGGGGCTCGTCGGGGCAGATGACGACCGTGCCGCCGGTCAGGAGCGGCACCCAGACCTCGTAGGTGGCGGCGTCGAAGGTGTGCGGGCTGTGCAGCAGGACGCGGTGGTGCGCTCCGGGGCCGTGGCCGCCGCCGAAGTTCGTGTCGGCGGCCAGTTCCACGATGGCCCGCTGCGGGACGACGACCGCCTTGGGCTCGCCGCTCGACCCGGAGGTGTACATCACGCACGCCGGGGCCTCGGGGTGCGGCGAGGCGGCCGGTTCCGCGGACTCGGGCGAGCGGCCGCGCACGGCCAGGGTGCGCACGCCCGCGGGCAGCGGCACGGACGGCTCGCCCTCCGTCAGGACCAGCCTCGCGGCCGCCCCGTCGAGCAGCCGCGCGAGCCGCTCCGCCGGATGGGCCGCGTCCAGCGGCAGCCAGCACGCCCCCGCCTTCAGCACCGCCAGCTGCGCGACGACCAGCGACGGCGAGCGGCCCAGCAGCAGGCCGACCACGGAGCCGGGCCCGACTCCCGCGGCGGCGAGGCGGCGCGCCAGCCGGTCGGCTGCCGCGTCGAGACCGGCGTACGTGAGGACGTCGTCGCCGCTCTCGACGGCGGGCGCGTCCGGCGTACGGGCCACCTGCGCGGCGAACCGGGCGGTCACGGTGGCGGGGCCGTCCACCGGCGCCGCCGGGGGCCCCGCGGACCGCGCGAGGAGCCGCCGGCGCTCCTCCTCGGGGAGCACGTCGATGCGGTCCACCGGCGTCGCGAGGTCTCCCGCCAGCTGCTCGAAGGCGCGGACGACGCGGGCCGCGACCGCCGTCGCGTCCAGGCCGTGCCGGCAGCCCACCGACAGGAGCACCCGCTCCCCCGCGACGACGGCGAGCGTCACGGGGTAGTGCGTGGCGTCGCGTACGTCGGTGACGCGCACGGTGTCGGGGCCGTCGTCCCCCGGCTCCCGCGACCCGCGCGGGAAGTTCTCGAAGGCGAGGACGGAGTCGAAGAGCCCGGCGGGGCCGGACGCGGCCGCCCCCGCCGCCCGCTGCACGTCCGCGAGCCGCACGTGGTGGTGGGGCGCCAGGCGCCACTGCTCGTCCTGGAGGCGGGTGAGCAGCTCGCCGGTCGTCTCGCCGTCGCGCAGCCGCACCCGTACCGGCAGGGTGTTGATGAACAGGCCCACCATCTCCCCGGCCCCGGGCAGGTCGTGTGGGCGGCCCGCGACGACGCCGCCGAAGACCAGGTCCCGGCCACCGGTCATCCGGGCGAGCACCAGGGCCCAGGCCGCCTGGGTGACGGTGTTGAGGGTGACGCCCGCCTCGGCGGCGCGCCGGGTGAGGGCGGCCGTCAGCTCGGCGGTGAGGTGCAGCCGCGCGGTGTCCGGCGGCGCTTGGCCGCTCGGGGGTGACTCGGGCACGAGGGGTGCCGGTCGCTCCAGACCCGCGAGCGCCTCGCTCCAGGCCGCCTCCGCGAGGCCCCGGTCCTGGCGGCTCAGCCACAGCGCGTACTGCCGGTGAGGCACGGCGGGCGGCAGGGGCCTGCCGGTGACCAGGGCCGCGAGGTCCCGCTCCAGGACCGGGACGGACCAGCCGTCGAGCAGGATGTGGTGGAAGCTGAGGAGGAGTTCGCTTCCGGTGTCGTACCGCAGGAACAGCGCGCGCAGGACGGGCGGGCGGGCCAGGTCGAAGCGGCGTGTACGGTCCTCGGCCAGCAGCTCCTCGACCGCCGCGGCCGCTTCAGCTTCGGTGCGCCCGGTCAGGTCGGCCTCCCGCCAGGGCAGCGGGACCGTGTGCGGGATCACCTGCACGGGGCGGTCCAGGCGTTCGTGGCGGAAGCAGGCGCGCAGGTTGGGGTGCCGGTCCAGGAGCGCGGTGACGGCGTCCCGTACCGTCTCGGCGGTGAGGCCGGGGCCGAGGCGGAAGCGGGCCTGGACCAGGTACGGGTCGGCCCCTTCGCGGTCCCGCACGGCGTGGAAGAGCAGCCCCTCCTGGACCGGCGTGAGCGGCAGGACGTCGGCGATGCGCCCGCTCACCGGCCGTCCTCCGGTTCCGTCGAAGACGGCTCGGCGAGGTCCGCCAAGTCGCCCTCCAGCATGGCCAGTTGGTCGGCCGAGAGCCCGGCCAGCGGGAAGTCCGACGGGGTGGCGCCGACCGGGCCGCCCTCCTCCGTCTCCCGCACGAGGACGGCGATGGCCTCGCGCCACAGCCGTGCCAGCTCCCGCACCTCGTCCTCGGCGAGGACCCCTTGCGCGTACGAGAACGTCGCCTCGAGCCGCGGCCCGTCCGGGCCCTCCAGGGCGAGGGCGTCGATCTCGACCGCGTGGCCGAGCGGTACGGCGTCGGCGCCCGCGTCGAGCAGTTCGCCGCCCGCCGCGTCCCGTGCGGTGAGTCGGCCGAGGTAGTTGAACCGCACGTCCGGGACGGGGAGTTCGGCGAGGGCCGGGGCGGTGTCCGGGTTGAGGTGGCGCAACAGGCCCCAGCCGATGCCGCCGTCGGGCACGGACCGCAGCTGCTCCTTCACCGCCTTGAGCGCCTCGACGGACGCGCCCCTCCCCGTCCCCCCGGAGCCGAGCGCGGACGGGTCGAGCAGCACCGGGTACTGCGTGGTGAACCAGCCGACCGTCCGCGACACGTCCGCCGCCGCCGACAGCGCTTGCCTGCCGTGCCCTTCGAGGTGCACGAGCAGGCCGGTGCCGGTGCCCCGCCTGCGTACGGCCGCCGAGACCAGCGCGGTGAGGAGCACCGCGTCCGGCCCGCAGTTGAAGGCGGCGGGCAGCGTGGTGAGCGCGGCCGCGGTGAGATCCGCGGGCAGCTCCACGGTGAGGGCCGCCCGACGGGACCGCGCGCCGCGGCCCGCGGTGAACCGCGCCTCGTCCGCCGCCGCGAGACGGCTGTGCCACCACTGCGCCTCCGCCGCGCGTTCGGGGCGCACGGCCTCCTCGGCGAGCAGCGCGGCCCAGCGGGGGAAGGAGGTCGCCGGGGCGGCCGTCGCGTCGGCCGGAGCACCGCTGAGGGCGGCCGCCACGTCCGGTCCGATGACCCGCCACGAGACGCCGTCGACGGCCAGGTGGTGCACGGTCAGGAGCAGCAGCCCGCGCCGCCCCGGTCCGGCGTCGAACCAGACGGCCCGCAGCATCTCGCCGTCCTCCGGGGCGAGGCGGATACCGGCCGCCGCCTTCCGTGCCCTGGCGCGGGCTTCGGCCTCGTCGGCCACCTCCACGCGCGCGACGCCGACGCCGGGCGGCGCCTCCTCGACGACCTCCATCTCGGCCTCCGGCGCGAGCAGCCGCATCCGGAGCGCGCCGTGGCGCCGGGTGAGTCCGCGCACCGCGGCCTCGATCCGCTCCCGGCCCGTGCCGGGCGGCACGGGGAACGCCATCGACTGGGTGAACGCCCAGGGGTCGCCGCCCTGTTCGCGCCACCACCGCATCACGGGCGTGAGCGGGAAGCGGCCGACACCGGTGTCCGACGCGTCCGGGCCGGCGCCGTCCGAGGACCGCGCGTGGACGGCCAGTTGGGCGGGCGTACGCAGGGTGAACACGTCGCGCGGGGCGAGGACGAGGCCGGCCGCCGAGGCGTGGCCCGCGAGCTGGATGGCCATGATGCTGTCGCCGCCCAGCCGGAAGAAGTCGTCGTCGGCGCCCACCTCGCCGACGCCGAGGACGCGGGCGAAGAGGCCGCACAGCTCCTTCTCGCGGACGGAGGCCGGGGCCCGCGTGGTGGCGGCCGTCCGTGGTGCGGGCAGGGCGGCGCGGTCGAGCTTGCCGCTGCGGGTCAGGGGCAGTTCGGGCAGCTCCACGACGTCCGAGGGCACCATGTGCGCGGGCAGCAGGGTGGCGGCGTGCGCGAGGAGGGCGGTCGGGTCGACGGTGTGGCCGGGGGCGGGCACGGCGTAGCCGGTCAGCTGGGGCCGGCCGTCGGCGTCCTCGCGGACGGCCGCGGCGGCGCGTGCCACCGAGGGGTGCCGGGCGAGGGCCTCGGCGATCTCGCCGGGTTCGACGCGCAGGCCGCGCAGTTTGATCTGGTCGTCGGTGCGGCCCAGGTAGTGCAGGGTGCCGTCGTCGTCGCGGTACGCCAGGTCGCCGGTGCGGTACATGCGGGAGCCGGGCGGGCCGTAGGGGTCGGCGACGAAGCGTTCGGCGGTGGCGCCCGGCCGGTGGAGATAGCCGCGGGCCAGGCCCGGCGAGGAGAGGTACAGCTCGCCCGCGACCCCGGTGGGCGCGGGCCGCAGCCGCGCGTCGAGGACATGGGCGGCGGTGCCGGGGACCGGGGTGCCGAGGGGCGGGGCGGTGCCGTCGGCGGTCAGGGGGCCGCTGAGGGTGGCGGCGACGGTGGCCTCGGTGGGCCCGTAGGCGTTGTGGACGCGGCGCCCCGCGACGGCCCAGCGGGCCACGAGGGCGGGCGGGCAGGCCTCGGCGCCGACGGCGAGCGCGCGCAGCGCCGGGTAGGGCCCCTCGGGCACGGTCGCGAGGACGGACGGCGGCACCATGGCGCAGGAGATCCGCCGCTCGGCGAGGAACGTGCCGAGGCCTTCCCCGACGAGGGGCCCCGGCGGCGGCACGACGAGGGTGGCGCCGGGCCCGAAGGCCATGCACATCTCGGCGACGGAGATGTCGAACGCCGGTGACCCGAGCTGGAGGACCCGCGCGTCCGCGTCCAGCGCGAAGCGGTCGGTGAGGCCGCGGGTGAGCGCGGCGATCCCGGCGTGCGTGACGACGACGCCCTTGGGGGTGCCGGTGGAGCCGGAGGTGTGGATGACGTAGGCGGCGTGCGCCGGGTCGAGGGGCACGGGCGCCAGGGGCTCACCCGCGTACGCGTCGCCGTGCTCGGCCGGATGGTCGGGGTCGACCGGCAGGGACGCGGCACCGGCCCGCTGCACGGCGGCCGACGCGGGCGCCAAAGGCTCACCCACGTGCGCCCCGCCGCGCTCGGCCGGATGATCGGGGTCGACCGACAGGGACGCGGCACCGGCCCCCTGCACGGCGGCCGACGCGGGCGCCAAAGGCTCACCCGCGTACGCCCCGCCGCGCTCGTCGTCGCCCAGGACGAGGCACGGTACGTCCGTCGGCGGCAGGACGCCCGCGGCGGCCGTGCGCGCGTCGGTGACCAGGAGCACGGGCGCTGCGTCGTCGAGGACACGGCGGACCCGCTCGGCCGGGTGGTCGGGGTCGACCGGCAGGTACGCGGCACCGGCCCGCTGCACGGCCAGCGCGGCCACCGGGAGGTCGGCGCCGCGTCCGAGGGCGAGGGCGACGGTCCGCTCGGGTCCGGCGCCGCCACGGACCAGGCGGGCCGCCAAGCGGTCGACGCGGTCGGCCAGTTGGGCGTACGTGAGGTGGGTGCCGTCGGCTTCGAGGGCCGGGGCGTCGGGTGTGCGGGCGGCGTGCCGGGCGACCATGTCCGGCAGCGACTCGGGTGCCGGGGCGGCCGGTCCGTGCGCCAGGGCGAGCAGGCGGCGGCGTTCGGCGCCGGGCAGCACGTCGAGGTCCCGCAGGGGGGTGGCCGGGGCGGCGGTGACGTGGCGGAGCAGGGTGAGATAGCTGTCCGCCCAGCGGGCCACCGCCGCCGGGGCGAACAGGTCGGTGCGGATCTCGAAGCTGCCGTCCATGCCGTCGCCGCTGTCCCGCACGACGCCCACCAGGTCGTGCTCGCCGCCGGTGTGGATGCGCTCGGGCTCGGCGAACTCCCGTACGGCCGAGACGCTCGGCTGCTCCGTCAGGTGCATGAACACCCACTGGAAGAGCGGGGAGCGGCCCGCGCTGCGTTCGGGCGCGGCGGCCGAGACGATGCGGCCCACCGGCAGGTCGGCGCCCGCCATGAGGGCGGGGAAGTCGGCGCCGAAGCGGGCGAGGACGTCGGCGAAGGAGTCGTCCTCGGTGATGCGCCAGCGGGTCGGCACGGCGTTCATCACGTAGCCGATGACCTGGTCCAGGCCCTTGGCGGAGCGGTTGGCGACCGGGGTGCCGAGCACCAGGTCGTCGGTGCCGGTGACGCGGTGCGCGAGGACCGCGAAGGCCGTCATGAGAACGACGTACACGGAGGCGCCACGCTCGCGGGCCAGCGCGCGGACGGCGCGGGTGGTGTCCGCGTCGACCCGGAAGCGGATCTGGACGATGCCGTCCTCGCCGCCCGCCTCGGGGTCCCCGTGCCCCGGCACGGTCAGCGGGCCCGGCGGATCGGCGAGATAGCGGCGCCAGAAGGCGAGGCGGTCGTCGAAGACCCCGGCGGCCTCCAGCTCGCCCTGCCAGGAGGCGAAGTCGGCGTACTGGATCGCGGGCCGGCTCAGCTTCGGCTCGGCGCCCTCGCGCACGGCGCGGTACGCCTCGGCGAACTCGCTCTGCAGCACGTCGAAGGACCACCAGTCGGTGATGATGTGGTGCAGGCTCAGCATCAGCGTCGTACGGGTCTCGTCGACGCGGACGAAGCGGCCCCGGATCAGCCGGTCGGCGGTGAGGTCGAAGGGGCGGCGGCGGAAGGCGCGGAAGGCCTCTTCGATGGTGGTGGCCGTGCCGCGCAAGTCCTCGCGCTCCAGGACGAAAGGGCCCTCGTCGGGGAAGTCGACGCGCGGGTCGTCCGCCGTGCCGGAGATCCGGGTGCGCAGGATGTCGTGGTGGCTCTGGACGAGGGTGAGCGCGGCCTCCAGGTGGGCGGGGTCGACCGGGCCGTCCGCCGCGTCGAAGTGGTAGGCGCAGCAGAGGTTGAGGGCCGGGGTGCCGGGATACAGCGACTCGTAGACCCACAGGTCCCGCTGGGCGGGGCTGAGCGGCACGGCTCCGGCGCTGTCGCGGGGCGGGACGACCCGGGGGATCTCTTGGGTGCGGCCGGCCTCGACGAGGCGGCGCATCAGCCGGACCCGCTGCTCGCTGCTGAGCGCGCTGAAGCGGTCGGCCATGGAGGGGTGGTTCCGGGTCACAGTGCGGCCTCTCTCAGCTCGGCGAGGCGGTGCAGCCCCGCGACTACCTCGTCCCGTCCGATGCCGAAGTCGATGAAGCAGGCCACCTCGTCGCAGCCGAGGTCGCGCAGGTCGGCGAGCATCTTGGCGCAGGTGCCGGGCGAGCCGAGCAGGCTGCCCCAGTTCAGATAGCGCCGGAAGGCGAACTCGGCGAGCAGCGCGGTCTGTTCACCGGTCAGCTCACCGCCCTCGCGGGCCTTTGCCGCGCGGTTGGCGGCGGTCTGGCGCAGATACGAGGCGAGGTACGCCTTCAGGGGCGCGGCGGCCAGGCGGTGCACCTCGGCGTCGTCCGCGCCGACGTAGGTGTGCGCCATCAGGGTCACGCGGCCGTGCGCGTCGGTGCCCGCCTGGTCGGGGGCGGCGGCGCAGGCCGTGCGGTAGCGGTCGATCCGGTCGGCCAGTTCGTCCCTGGTCTGTCCGACGGTCGCGCCGAGCACTCCGGCGCGCAGCCGCCCGGCGGTCTCCCAGGTCTCGGGGTTCCCGGAGGTGGTGATCCACAGCGGCAGCTCCCGCTGTACGGGGCGTGGTTGGGGGACGACGGCGACGGGCCGCCCGGTGCCGTCCGGGTAGGTGACGGCCTCGCCCGCCCACAGCCGCCGCAGCTCCGGCACGGCTTCGAGGGTGCGGCGCCTGCGGTCCTCGTAGTGGCCGGGGGCGAGGGTGAAGTCGGTCGAGTGCCAGCCGGTGGCGACGGAGAGGCCGGCCCGGCCGTGCGAGAGGTTGTCGACGACCGCCCACTCCTCGGCGACCTTCAGCGGGTGGTGCAGGGGCAGGACGACGCTGCCCGCGCGGATCTTGATGCGCTCGGTGGCGACGGCGAGGGCCGCGCTGAGCACGGGCGGGCTGGGGAAGACCTGGCCGACCTGCTGGAAGTGGCGCTCCGGGGTCCAGACGGCGTGGAAGCCGAGGCGGTCGGCGGCGCGGGCGAGGGTGAGGATGTCGTCGTAGGTCTGGGCGTGCGACGGGGCGGTGCCGGACCCATGGGGCGGGCCGCCATCCGAAGCGCTGCCCGCGGCGCTGTCGGAACCGCTGTCCGCGCCGAAGAACATCACGCTGAGGTCCACGGCCTCTCCTCCTGCTCGCTGTTGAGGTCGCTGAGGTCACTGGGGTCGCTGCGGTGACTCCGCTGGTCCTGTCGGCGGGGTACGCGCGGCCGCCTCGGGATGGGGACGGGCGCGGGGCCGGTGGTGACGGGCGCCCTGGCCAGTTCGGCGGCGAGGGCGGCGACGGTGGGGGCGGTGAAGAGCTGCGTGGCCGTGACGGTCCTGGTGCCGGTGGTGAGGCGGGCGGCGACCCGCACCGCGCGCAGCGAGTTGCCGCCGAGCGCGAAGAAGTCGTCGTCGCGGCCGATGTCCGGGACGCCGAGCACGTCGGCCCAGACGGCGGCGACCTCCCGCTCCAGCGGGGTGACAGGGCCGGTGGCGGCAGCGACCGCTGCCGCTCGCGGGACCGTGACCCTGTCCCGCTCGTCCGCGCGGCGCGGGGGCCCCGCGGGGACGAGGTCGCCGACGGGGGTCTCCGGTGCCGCGGCGGCCGCCTCCAGGGCCTGGGGCAGCGCGTCGGCGAGCCACGTCACGAAGCGCTCCTCCAGGGAGTCCGCGCGGTACTCGAAGGTGAGCGTGAGGCCCTCGGGGGCGCCGCCGGGTCCCGTCGCCTCGGTGATGTCGACGAGCAGTTCGAAGCGGGCCTCGCCGGTGCGCACCACCTCGACGCCGGTGTCGGCGCCGGGCAGGTCCACTTCGGCGCGCGCGTTGTTCTGGAGGGCGAGCACGACGTCGGTGAACGGCTGCCGTCCCCGTACGCGCGGCGGGTTCAGCTCGCCCACCACCTGCTCGAACGGCACGTCCTGGTGGGCGAAGGCGCCGAGGTCGCTCTCGCGGACCCGGGCGAGCAGCTGCCGCGCGGTCGGGCCGCCGGACACGTCGACGCGCAGGGCGAGCATGTTCACGAAGAACCCGACGATGTCCTCGACGCTGCCGTCCCCCGCGCGCCCGGCCACGGGGGTGCCGATCACCAGGTCCTCCCCCGCGCCGGCCCGCGCGAGGGCGGCGGCGAGCGCGGCGTGGAGGGCCATGAAGAGGGTGGCGCCCTCGGCGCGGGCGGCGTCCACGAGGCGGGCGTGGGCGGCCGCGTCGAGCCGGCGCACCACGGTCGCGGCGGCGGGTCCCGGTACGGCGGGCCGCTCGGGGCGGCGGGGCAGCAGCGGCCCTGCGGGGTCGGCTCCGCTCAACGCCTCCCGCCAATGGCCGAGTTGGCGCGCGGCGAGTGAAGTGGGGTCGGTCGGGGAGCCGAGGCGCGCCGGGTGGCGGCGGGCGTGCTCGGCGTAGGTGACGGGCAGGGGCGGCAGCCCCGCTGCCCGCCTGCCCGTCCCGGCCCTCGCGGCGTAGGCGCGCGAGAGGTCGCGGAAGAGCGGGGCGAGGGACCAGCCGTCCCCGGCGATGTGGTGGACCAGGACGAGCAGCGCGTGCGTGTCGGTCCGCTCCTGGAGGCTGAACAGCGTTGCCCGCACAGGCAGCTCATGCCCCAACTCGAAGCGGTGCCGCGCGGCGGCACCGACGGCGGACGTCAACTCGCCTTCCGTCACGGTGACGTGCCGGAACGGCGGCCGCGCCTCGGCTCCGTCCAGCACGCGCCGCACGGGAGAGCCGTCCACCTCGTCGAAGACGGTACGCAGCACCTCGTGCCGGGCGGCGACGTCCGCGAGGGCGCCGGCGAGCGCGTCCACGTCGACCGCACCGCGCAGCCGCACCAGCATGGGCAGGTTGTACGCGACTCCGGCGCCGAGCCGGTCGAGGAACCACAGGCGGTGCTGGGCGTGCGAGACGGGGAGCGGGTCGCCGTCCGCGTGGGGCGATGTGGTGGGCGGCAGGGGGGACTTGGCGGCCGCGTCGACGTGCGGTGCCAGGCGGGCCGGGGTGGGTGCCGCGAAGAGCGTACGAAGGTCCAGCTCGGCGCCCAGCCGGGCATGCACACGGCCGAGCACCCGCGCGGCCAGCAGCGAATGCCCGCCCAGGGCGAAGAAGTCGTCGTCCGCGCCGACCGAGGTGACCCCGAGGACATCGGCGAAGACCCCGCACAGCACACGGACCGTCTCACCCCGCGAGGCATCGACCGCCGCACGCGGAACCCCGCCCCCGGAGCCGACTACACCCCGGGGTACCGGCAGCGCGGCCCGGTCCAGCTTCCCGCCGGCCGTCAGGGGAAGCGCGTCCAGGATGACGAAGACGGCGGGCACGAGAAAGTCGGCGAGTTGACGCTCGGCGTGGCCGCGCAGGTCGGCTTCGGTGAGGGGGTGCCACGCTCCGGTGTCCTGGCCGCCGCCCCGCGAATCCCCGTCGCCCCCGCCCGAATCCCCGCCACGCCGAGCCGCGGCCCGCCCCGTCGGCACCACGTACGCGACGAGTTGACGTTCGCCGTCCGTCTGTGCGCGGGCGGCGATCACCGCGGCTCGGTCGACCCCGGAGTGGCGGAGCAGGGCCGCCTCGACCTCGGTGGGTTCCACGCGGAAGCCGCGGATCTTCACCTGGTCGTCGGCCCGGCCCCGGTACTCGAAGGTGCCGTCGGGGCGCCGGAGTGCCAGGTCGCCGGTACGGTACATGCGTACGCCGGGGCCGGGGCCGTCGTCCCGTCCGGCCACGAACCGCTCCGCCGTCAGCGACGCGTCGCAGTAGCCGCGGGCGAGGCCCGCCCCCGCGGCGTACAGCTCGCCGGTGACTCCGTCGGCGACCGGCCGCAGCCGTTCGTCGAGGACGTACAGCCGTTTGCCCGCCAGCGGACGGCCGATCGGCACCGGACGGCCGTCGCGGACGTCCTCGGGGGTGACGCGGTGGACGGTGAGGAAGACCATGCACTCGACGGGGCCGTAGCCGTTGCTGAGCCGCAGGCCCGGCTGGCGCTCCAGGGCGCGGGCGACGTGCGGGGGCGACAACGCCTCGCCGCCGACGATCAGTTCACGCAGCCCGGCGAGGGCGCGCGGGTACTCGTCGACGATCACGTTGAACAGGGACCCGGACAGGTACATGGACGTGACCCCGTGCGCGGCGACGAGCCGCGCGATCACCACCGGGTCGGGGCGCCGCCCCGGATGCAGTACGCACGTCCCGCCGCCCAGCAGCGGCCCCCACAGCTCCAGCGCGAACGCGTCCCACGACACGGGCGCGCACTGGAGCCACACCGCGCCCGGCCCGAAGGAGGCGAAGTCCTGGCCGGTCAGCGTCTCGGTGACGGCGCGGTGCGGGGCCACGATGCCCTTCGGCCGCCCGGTCGACCCGGAGGTGAACATCACGCAGGCCACGTCGTCCGGCGCCGCCCGCACCGCGCCGCGCGCCAACGGCCGGGCGTGCGCGGCGTCCTCGACGTGCATCACCGGCGCTCTCCCGGACCGGGACGGCCCGGGTTCCGCTCCGCGCCGCGCGAGCACCGCCGCGATGCCGGCGTCCCGCGCCATGCCGCGCAGCCGCGCGGCCGGGAAGCCGGGGTCGAGCGGCACGTATCCGGCGCCTGCCTTGAGCGTGCCGAGGACCGCGACGACCAGCTCCGCGGAGCGCTCCAGGTACACGCCGACGGTGTCGCCGCGCCGCACCCCGCGGTCCGACAGGAGGCCCGCCAACCGGTCGGCGCGGGCGTCGAGTTCGGCGTACGTCAGCCGTTCGCCGTCGTGGACGAGGGCGGTCGCGCCGGGGGTCCGTGACGCCTGCTCCTCGAAGAGCTCATGCACGCACCGCGTCATCCTTCTCACCGCCCTTGCGCTCGGTCCCGCCGTCGGCATCGGTGGCGGTGCCGACGTCCGGGAGCAGTACGTCGATGTCCCGGATCGAGCGGCTCGCCAGGCCCCAGAGCGCGACCGCGAGCCCCGCGACGCCGGCGAGGAAGAGCATCCCCGCCATGCCGCTGCCGGGCGCGTCGCCGAAGAGGGGGCCGAGCAGCACGAAGACCCCGGTTCCGTCGGCGGCCTGCGGCTCGAAGAGGCCGTCGGCGAGCGGCCCGGAGAACGCCATGGCCAGCGGCCCGGAGATCTGCGACAGGAACATCACCGCGCCGAAGACCCGGCCCTGCCATTCATGGGGCACCTTGGTCTGCACGATCGACTGCATCGAGGCGTTGACGACCGTCATGAGCGCCGCGCCGACCAGCATGGCCGCACACCAGCCGACGACTCCGCCGACCAGGGACATGCCGATCTGCGCAGACAGGCACATGCCGAGGATGCCGAGCATCATGCCGCGGCCGCGGTTCTTCGGTCCGCCCCACGCGGCCATCACCAGGCCGCCGACGACGCCGCCGAGCCCGATCGCGCTGTTCACGGCGGCGAGCGCGCCGTTGCCGGACCGGAGCAGCACCATGGGCTGGACGACGGCGAAGCCGAAGACCATGACGAGGTTGACCACGCAGAAGTTGACGGTCATGTCGCGCAGGCTCGCCTGCCGGAAGAGGTAGCGCATGCCCTCCACGGCCTCGGCGGTGATCTTCGCGCGCGGGGCGCCGGCGCCTTCGGGGACCTTGTCGCCCCGCATCCGCACGACGCGTACGCCGATCAGTGCGAAGGCGTAGCTGGCCAGGTCGATGACGAGGACGGTGCCGATCCCGGACAGGGCGATCATGACGCCGCCCAGCGCCGGGCCGCAGATGCCCGCGGCACTGCGGGCGCCCGCCAACAGGCCGTTGGCCCGGCCGAGCTGGTCCTTGCGCACCAGGAGCGGGACGGCCGCGGTGAGCGCGGGGAGCTGGAAGGCGGCGGAGATGCCGAGCAGCACGGTGGCGGGGTAGACCTGCCACGGTTCCAGGCCGCCGCCGAAGAAGTGCACGAGGGCGAGCAGACCGACGGCCAGGATGCCGCCGGCGTCCGCGATCTGGAGTGCGGACCGTTTACGAATGCGGTCGATGATCGCGCCCGCGAACGGACTGAACAGCGCCTGCGGAAGCACGGCGCACAGGGACAGCGCGGTGACGGCGGACGCCTGCTCTCCGGTGGACCACACCTCGATGATGAAAGCGAATCTGAGAACAGCGCTTCCGACCAGTGAGACGGCTTGTCCCGACCAGACGAGCAGCAGGGGCCCGATGCCGTCGAAACGTCCCGCCGTCTGCTTTTCCCCGCCCCGCGGCACCGCTTTTCCGTCCGCTTTTTCGCGATCCGTCACGTCAGGGGCCGGATATCAGACTCGCCGGACGCATATCGGTCCAGTGCTCCTCGACGTAGGCCAGGGAATCGGCCCGTGAACTCGCCTCTTGTACGAGGGTCCATCCGGCCGGGATGTCGGGACCGACGGGCCAAAGGGTGTGCTGATTCTCGTCGTTCACGTGCACCAGATATTCGGCGTCGTCGTCCTCGAACGGATTATTTGCCATACACCTCGAACCCCCCGGAAATACTGAAGAATCCCCTTGTGTCCGCAGGGATCATTGCGCGGAATATCTAATTCCATCAAGCGAGTGTGATGCAGATCACAGAACCGGGAAGGGCGAGAGGGTGGGGTTTGACCGTATTCACGCGGTGACTTATGCGACTTGTTTCACGAAGTTCCCCGCCAAGGGGCTCTCCACTCGGCGGCCGAATTTTACGATTTTCCCTTCCGTGTCCACCGCGGTGGCATCCGGAATGGCACGGCCGCTCGCCGCGTCAGGCCGAGGCGCGGCGCTTCGCCGCGGTCTTCTTCGCCGGCTCCGACTTCTTCTGGGCCGTCTTCTTGGCCGAGGTCTTGGCCGCCGTCTTGCCCGCCGTCGCCTTGCCCGCGGCCGCCCTGCCCGTGCCCGCCTTGCCCGTCTCGGCCTTCCCCGCCGTCGCCTTGCGGGCCGTCGCCGTGGACTTCGTCGCCGCCTTCTTGGCCGGGGCGTCCTTCTTCTTCGCCGCGGTCGACGTCGACTTCTTGCCGCCGACCTCCTTGGGGGCGGCGGGCGCCGACCCGCGCGCCGAAGCCGTCTTGCGCGCCGACGGCGAAGGCGACGCGGACGACGAGGCCTTCTTGGCGCGGCGGTCCCCCAGCCGGGTGACCTCCGCCTCCGCCCCGGACCCGGTGGACGCCCCGGCCTCGGCCGACTCGTCGGAGCCCGCGGCCTCCCCGCGGGCGGTGCGGGCGGCGCGGACGCTGTTCTCCAGGGCCGCCATCAGGTCGATGACCTTGCCGCCGCCCGCCTCGCCGGCCGGGGCCTTCTCGGCGGGGGCCCCGCCCTCGACCTTCGTGGCGATGAGTTCCTCGACCGCCGCGCGGTAGTCGTCGTGGAGCGTGGCCATGTCGACCTCACCGAGGGTGTCCATCAGCGCGTCCGCCAGGTCCAGTTCGGCGTCGCGGACCGTGACCTGGGCCTCGGGTGCCACGCCCTCCGGCTCCCGGATCTCGTCCGGCCACAGCAGTCCGTGCATCGCGATCACGTCGTCGACCACGCGGAGCATGCCGAGCCGCTCCCGGCCCCGCAGCGCGTACTTGGCGATGGCCACCTTCTGGCTCCGCTTGAGCGCCTCGCGCAGCAGGGTGTACGGCTTGGCGGCGGGGACGCCGTTCGCCGAGAGGTAGTACGCCGCGTCGATCTGGAGCGGGTCGATGCGGTCTTCCGGGACGAAGGCGACGATCTCGATCGTCTTGGCCGTCGGGATCGGCAGCGCGGCCAGGTCCTCGTCCGTGATCGGGATGATCGAGCCGTCCGCGTCCTCGTACCCCTTGCCGATCTCCGCCGAGGTCACCTCGCGCTCCTCCAGCTCGCACACCTTGCGGTAGCGAATCCTGCCGCCGTCCTCCGTGTGGATCTGGCGGAAGGAGACCGAGTGGTTCTCGGTGGCGTTCACGAGCTTGATCGGGATGCTGACCAGGCCGAAGGAGATCGCACCGTTCCATATGGATCGCACGTTCCGGGACCTCTCGCTGAGGGGGTGAAGATATGCACTGTTCATCTGGTTCTGGGCGTTTTATGGGAGTCTCATCGTATGACGCCGATCACAGAGGTGGAGGGGCGACGGATCTCGCTCAGCAACCTGGACAAGGTCATCTATCCCGCGAGCGGCTTCACCAAGGGCGAGGTGCTGCACTACTACGCCAGCACGGCCGACGTCCTTCTCCCGCACCTCCTGGACCGGCCGCTGTCCTTCCTGCGCTATCCCGACGGACCCGACGGCCAGCGCTTCTTCACCAAGAACGTGCTGCCGGGCACCCCCGAATGGGTGCGTACCGCCGAGGTGCCCCGCTCCGAGGGGCCGACGCGCCAGATCCTCGTACAGGACCTGCCGTCGCTGATGTGGTCGGCCAACCTGGTGACGGAGTTCCATACGCCGCAGTGGCGCGCCGACGCCCCGGCGCGGGCCGACCGGCTGGTCCTCGACCTGGACCCCGGGCCGCCCGCGACCGTCGTCGAGTGCTGCCGGGCCGCGCTCTGGCTGCGCGAACGGCTGACCGCCGACGGCTTCCACGTGTACGCGAAGACCTCCGGGAGCAAGGGCCTCCATCTGCTCGTGCCGCTGGAGCCGACGCCCTCCGAACGGGTCAGCGCGTACGCGAAGACCTTGGCCGTGCAGGCCGAGCAGGAGATGCCCGCGCTCGTCGTGCACCGCATGACGCGCAGCCTGCGGCCGGGCAAGGTCTTCGTCGACTTCAGCCAGAACGCCGCCGCGAAGACCACCGCCGCGCCCTACACCCTGCGGGCCCGCCCCGAGCCGACCGTCTCCGCCCCGGTGACCTGGGCGGAGATCGAGGCCTGCGAGGAGCCGGAGCAGCTCGTGTTCACCGCGGACGACATGGCGCCCCGGCTGCGGGACCACGGCGACCTGCTCGGCCCCCTCCTCACCGGCGACGAGGCGAGACCGCTGCCCGCCAAGGCCCCGCGATGAGCGTGCAGCAGCCCGTACGGGTCGCCCTCGCGGAGGCGGTGAGCGCGCTGCCGGAGGGCGGCGGCTGGGCGTACGAGCCCAAGTTCGACGGCCACCGCATGGTCGTGCTGCGCGGCCCGGGGGGCAAGGTCACCCTCCAGGCCCGCTCCGGGCGGACCGTCACCAGCGCCTTCCCCGACCTCGCCGAGGCCGCGGCCCGGCTGCCCGAGGGCACCGTGCTCGACGGCGAGGTCGTGGTGTGGTCCGGCGGGCGCATCGACTTCGCCGCCGTGCAGCAGCGGGCGGCGGCCACGCGCGCGCGTGCCGGTGTCCTCGCGCGCACCCTGCCCGCTTCGTACGCCGCCTTCGACCTGCTGGCGGAGGGCGGCGAGGACTGCCGCCGGCTGCCGTACGCCCAGCGGCGCGCGCGGCTCGTACGGCTGCTGGCGCCCTGGGGTCCGCCGCTCCAGGCGGTGCCGTCGACGACCGACAGGGAACTGGCCCTGACCTGGTACGAGACGCTGCCGGAGACCGGCGTGGAGGGCCTGGTGATCAAGCGGCTGGACTCGGCGTACCGGGGCGACACGCGCGCGTGGCTGAAGCTGCGGCACAGCGACACCCGGGACGCCGTGGTGGTGGGCTGCACGGGGAACCCGGCCCGCCCCCAGGCCCTGGTCCTCGCCCTGCCCGGTGACGGCACGCCCGTCGTGTCGTCCCCGCTCTCCCCGGCGGTGCGGTCGACCGCCGCGCGGGCGCTGCCGGAGCCGGTGGGCGAGGGGGTGGCGACCGCGATCGGCATCGGCGACCTGACGTACGCGGCGCTGCCCCCAGAGCCCGTGGTGATGGTCGAGGTCCGGCAGAACACGACGCGGCACGCGACAGCGGTGGTGGTCCGGTTCCGCTGACCCGGTGTGACCGGCGTCACCCCTATTCAAGTTTGACTAGAGCGTCGTCGAGGCATACCTTCTCCGTCAGTAGTCAAAGTTGATGAGCTTGCCTTCGACGAGGAGACCGCGTGACCCTTCTGCCCGAGACCGGATACATGCCGACCGCCGAGGACCGCGCGAGCCTGGACGCCTGGTTCGCCGCGTACGACGGACACAGCGCCAAGCGCGACGTGGAGCGCATGGCCGACCTGGCCGTCTTCCCGCTCAACCTGGTCAGCGACGACTCCGCGGGCGACGGCCGGGCCGCGCAGTGGGACCGCGAGCAGTTCGTCCGCACGATGACCCAGGTGATGGGGGACGGCGGCGAGGACATCGCCTTCGAGTCCACGCGCACACCCGTCTTCCTCTCCCCCGCGATGGCCGTCGTCTTCACCGACTCGGTGATGACGGCGGGCGGCGAGACGCGGCGGCTGCGCTACGCCGACGTTCTGATCAGGCGCGGCGGGGCGTGGGCCTTCCAGACGATGATCCAGGGCGGCTGGGGGGACAACCTCTGAGCCACCGGTGACGGCGGCTCACACCCGCCGCCAGGTGCGGCGGTCCCTGGCCAGGGCGTGCAGGGCCGCCACGTCGGCGGGTTTCAGGACACCGCCCAGGCGGGCCAGCGCCGGCAGCTCCCCGACGCCCAGCACCCGCACGTCGCGCGGGGAGTGCGCCGCCTCCGGGCCCGCCGCGCCCGTTCCGGCCAGCACCAGGACGGGCCGGACCTCCGCCGTGAGTGCGAAGGAGGCGCGGCTCGCCTCGGAGCGCAGCGTGCGCAGCAGCGGGACGGGGGCGCGGCGGCCCACGGTCACCATCGGGTCGGCGATGCGCACCCGCTGCTTGCGGACGGCGAGGGCGGCCACGCAGAACAGGCCGCCGGGGCCGATCAGCAGGTGCTGGATGCGGGAGCCGCCGGACAGGGGCAGCGAGTGCAGGGCGCGCCAGCCCGCGCCCTCCAGGCCGTCCAGGGCCTCGCCGACCGCCTGCTCCGCGGCGAGCGCCCGGTGCCGGGGGTCGGCGCGGAGCCTGCGCGCGGGCGCCGGGTCGCGCTCCAGGGCGATGTGCAGGGCCTCGCCGGGGCGGTTCGGGGCGAGGTCGTCGTCGGGGTGCAGGGCGAGCCGGGCCAGGTCGGCGGGGGTGGGGACCGGAGGCGGGCCCACCGTGACGGGGCCGACGAGGAACGGCGCGAGGACGCGCAGGACCTCCGCCTCATGTTCCTCGCCGAGCAGGTTCACCCGGGCGCTGTCCCGGTCGTACCAGGCGACGTTCCCGCCGCCCGCGAGACAGACGTACAACCGCTCCTGTCCGTGCCGCCAGGCCGGTACGACGCGCAGGCCGCTCATGTCGCATCACCCCCCGACCATGGGACCAGCCGGTGGGCCGCCGGGGCAAGGACCCGGCCCCTGCCGGGCGGGACTCGCCCCGGTCCCGTAACCACACCGCCCGCACAGGTATGGCGCGTTGTTACATGTCCGACGGGAGGCCGCAATGGCGGGCGTCTAGCTTCGGTGGCATCCGCCCGGAGCAGCAGACCGACCGAAGGAACGTCCCGTGAGCACCCGCCGCCACGCCCTCCACGCCGCCGCCGTCACCGCCCTCGTCGGCGGTGTGCTGCTCGCGCCGGCCGCCGGGGCCTTCGCGGGCGCGCCTGCGCCGAGCCCCGGGCCGGGCGCGGCCAAGGGCCGCGAGGTCGTGCTGGGCCATGGCGCCAGGGCCGAGGTGCGCGACCGTGACGGCTCCTACGTCGCGACGCTCTCGGTGGGCGACCAGCAGATCGCCACCCTCTCCGCCCGGCACCCCACGGTGACCGAGAGCGGCGTGCGCTACGAGCTGTACCCGTCCAACGGACACATCGGTGTCACGCCCCTCGACGGCGGGGACGACGCCGCGTCTCCCACCCCGCGCGGCGGTGTCGGGGCCGGAGCCGAAGGGGCCCGGGGCGCGGGCAACCCGGTGTTCCTCGCCGCGGGCGGCGGCATGGCGGCGGCCGGGGCCGCGGGGCTCGGTTACGCGATGCTGCGCCGCGGCCGCACGGATGCCTGACCGGGGTGCCGTCCTCCCCGCCCGCCCCCTGTCGCACTCCCGCACTCCCGCACTCCCGTCAGAGGAGCCCCCGCGTGCACACCTCCCCCGCCGCCGGGTCCGGCCCGGACTCGCACCGGCACGGCAGCCGCATCGCCGTCGCCTCGGGCCTGACCGCCGCGCTGGGCATCGCCCTGATCGCCTGCGGACAGGGCGGCGGCACGGGCGACCCGGCCCCGCCTGTCACGGTGGCCGACGCCGCCGCGGCGCGGGCCCAGCAGGCCTCGGCCCCGCTGAAGGCCTCCGCGCCGACCGGGCTGCGCATCCCGGCGGCTGGCGTCGACGCGACGTCGATGCTCCGGCTCGGTCTCGGCCCGGACCGACAGCTGCGGGTGCCGCCGGTGGACAAGGCTCAGGAGCCCGGCTGGTGGACCGGCTCGGTGACGCCCGGCGAGAAGGGCCCCGCCGTGCTCGTCGCGCACTACGACACGGTGAACGGCCCCGCGCTGATGCGGCACGTCGCGAAGATCGGCATCGGCGCCGCCATCGACGTACCGCGTGCGGACGGCGGCACCGCGCGGTTCCGGGTGCGGGAGATCCAGCAGGTGGACAAGAAGGACTTCCCCACCCATAAGGTGTACGGGGCGACCGCGCGGCCCGAGTTGCGCCTGCTGACCTGTGGTGGGCCGATCGTCGGCGGCCACCGGTCTGACAACATCATCCTCTACGCCGACCTGGTCTCCTGAACCCACGGCCGGCCGCCGTGACGACAGGCCGCACCCCGCGGCAGGCAGGAGTGCAGTGAACCGCAGCCGGCTCGCGCTCACCGCCGCCTTCGCCGCGCTCGCCGCGGCCCTGGCCGGCGGGTGCGGCGACCCCGGCGGGCTGCGCGGCGCCGGTGCGACGCCCAGCGCCCAGGGCCCCACGCACCTGTGGCCCGACCTGCCGGCGCCGTCCGCGCCCGCCGAGGACTACGGCGCCATAGAGAGCGTGCGGGTCAAAGGCGTGCGGGTCCCCGGCGGCGACCTGCGCAAGGTGGACCCGGCCGACGTGGTCCGGGCCGACTTCGAGCAGAATCCGGGCACGTACGACACCGCGGACTCCGTCTACGAGCAGACCGTCGAGCGGCTCGACGACTGCGCCGAGAAGGACTCCGGCGCGCGGGGACGGTGCCCGGTCCTCAAGGCGTACTACCGCGATCTGACGGGCGACGGCAAGGACGACCTGATCGTCGGCGTCTCGACACCCGATGACAACCTCGACATCCGCGTCTACGCCGAACAGGAGGGGCGGCTCACGCAGATCATGGAGATGAGCGACGCCGTGCTCGGCGTGGAACTGGCCGGGCGCGCGCTGATCATCCGCGCCGTCTCCAGCCTGCCGGGGTACGAGTACCACACGGTGTGGTCCTGGGACGCGCACCAGAAGACGATGCTGCCGACGCGCGACGAGATCGTGCGTTCGACGCACGCGCGGCGGCCCAAGACGCCCCGCCCGGCCCCTGCCGAGAGCGGGGCGCGGTGATCCGGCGCCGGCCGCGCGGACCGCGGCTCCCCGCCTGGACGGCGACGCTCACCTGGAAGGCGGCCGTCTTCATCACCGTGATGTGCTGCGCGCTGGCCGCGCTGCTCGGCATGCTCGTGCACGTCTCGGTGACCAACCAGACCGTCGGCCAGGCCCGCGAGCGGGCCCTCGACCGGCTGACGGAGGTCACCGAGCGCTATGAGGCGGGCGACCGCCTCGGCTCCGGCGCGGGCGTCGACCCCGAGGGCCTGCCCGCGCCGCTGCGTGAGCTGGCGCTGAGCGGGGAGCGCGGCACGATGGTCGCCGCCCACGACTCGCGGCCCACGATGTGGGCGGCGGGGCCCGCCGACGGGGGCCGCGCCATCGCCGTCCAGGTCGACTACGCGCAGGGCGCCCGCACCATCGACGGACTCGACCGGGCGATCCTCGGCTCCTCCGTCCTCGCGATCGGGGCGACGCTGCTGGTCGGCGCGTTCGCCGTGACGCGGGTGACCCGGCGGCTGCACCAGACGGCGCAGGTCGCCCGGCGGATCAGCGCGGGCGACCTCGACGCGCGCGTCAACGACCCGCGCACCAAGGACCCGGCACGCCGTCAGGACGAGGTGGCCGCGGTCGCCGGGGCGCTGGACACCATGGCGTCCTCGCTCCAGGGCAAGCTGCTGAGCGAGCAGCGGTTCACCGCCGACGTGGCGCACGAGCTGCGGACGCCGCTGACCGGGCTGCACGCGGCGGCCGAACTCCTCGAGCCCGGCCGCCCCACCGAGCTGGTGCGGGACCGGGTGGCCGCGCTGCGCACGCTGACCGAGGACCTCCTGGAGATCTCCCGGCTCGACGCGAAGAGCGAGCACGTGGACCTGGACGCCCATCAGCTCGCCCCGTTGGCGGAGCGTGTGGTGCGGGGTTCCGGCGAGGGCACGGAGCTGGTCGTCGTCCGTGACGTGTGCGTGGAGACCGACCGGCGGCGCCTGGAGCGGGTGCTCGGCAATCTGGTCGCCAACGCGCTCAAGCACGGCCGGGCGCCGGTGGTGGTGACGGTCGACGGGCCGGTCGTGACCGTGCGGGACCACGGCGACGGCTACCCCGGTTACCTGGTGGAGCACGGGCCGCAGCGCTTCCGCACCGAGGGCACCAGCAAGGGGCACGGCCTCGGCCTGACCATCGCGCTCGGCCAGGCCGCGGTCCTCGGCGCCCGGCTGACGTTCTCCAACGCCCCGGACGGCGGGGCGGTGGCGACGCTGAGGCTGCCCTTCGACGAGTGCCCGGCCGAGGACCAGGCGGACGGCTCCGAAAGCACCACGTGAGCGTGCGCGCACCCGGAGTGCCGCTTTTACTGTGACATGCGGCCTTCGCGCCCCCGCGAGGCGCCGCCTGTCCCCCTTCTCCCGAGGAGGCCCCATGCCCCTGCGCACCACCGCCACCCGGCTCGGCGTACTCGTCGCCGGCGCCGCCCTCGCCGCGTACGGCGCCACCGTCCCGGCCGCCGCCCAGGACGACCCCGGCCGCAACGCGCACGCCACCGGCCAGAACGCGCACGCCACCGCCCGGAAGGCACCGGTCACCGACTACAAGGCGCCCGTCTACAAGGGCCGCGTGACCGCCAAGTCGGGGCTGCTGCTCCGCGACGCCCCGACCCGCGGCGGCCGCGTGGTCCGCACCGAGCCCCACGGCAAGGTCGTCACCATCTACTGCAAGACGAAGGGCGACCGCGTGGGCCGTACCAACCACTGGTACCTGCTCACCGACGGGACCTGGGCCTGGGGCTCGGCGAACTACATCGCCAACATCGGGAAGTCGCCGCGCTGGTGCTGACGCCCCATCACCGTGCGGGGCCGCGGCAGCGGCATCCGTAGCCGCCGTACGGCGATAGTCGACATATACGGCATAAGCAGACTTCGGGGCAGGTTGCTTGCTACGTTCCGGGCATGACCGGAACACGAGTGGGCGCCGCACCCCCCGCGGTCCCCGCCGTCCGCGTCCCCCGGCGCCGCGGCACGGAGCTGGCCCTGCTCGTCGTCGCCGTCCTGCTCTGCGTGTACGGCTACTGCGCCGTCGGCCTCGCGAGGAACGGCACCGTCCCGCCCGGCGCCGCCGGTTACGGCGCCGGGCTCGGTGTGCTCGCCCTCCTCGCGCACCTCGCCGTCCGCCTCCGCGCCCCGTACGCCGATCCGCTGCTGCTGCCCATCGCGGTGCTCCTCAACGGCCTCGGCCTGGTGCTCATCTACCGCCTGGACCTCCAGACCCCGCACGACGAGGCCGCGCCCGCCCAGCTGATCTGGTCGACCGTCGGCGTGGCGCTCTTCATCGCCGCGGTGCTCGCCCTGCGCGACCACCGCGTGCTCCAGCGGTATGCCTACGTCTCGGTGGTCACCGCGCTGCTCCTGATGATCGTGCCGATCTTCTTCCCGGCCGTGAACGGCGCCCGGATCTGGATCAGGCTGGGCGGCCTGTCCATCCAGCCGGGCGAGTTCGCCAAGGTCCTGCTCGCGGTCTTCTTCGCCAGCCACCTCGCCGCCAACCGCAACGCGCTCGCCCTCACGGGCCGCACCCTGTGGCGGTTCCGCCGCCTCCAGCTGCCCACCGGCCGCGTCCTCGGCCCGATCGTCACCATCTGGCTGCTGAGCGTCGCCGTCCTCGTCCTGGAGCGCGACCTCGGCACCTCGCTGCTCTTCTTCGGGCTCTTCGTGATCCTGCTGTACGTCGCCACGGGCCGCATCGGCTGGATCGCGGTCGGCCTGCTGCTCGCCGCGCTCGGCGCCTTCGCCGTCGGCTCGCTCGAACCGCACGTGCACAGCCGCGTCCAGGACTGGCTGCACCCCTTCGCCTCCATCGACGCGGGCGAGGGGCCGAACCAGCTGGCCCAGTCCCTCTTCGCGTTCGCGGCCGGCGGGATGCTCGGCACCGGGCTCGGGCTCGGGCACTCCATCCTGATCGGCTTCGCCGCGAAGTCCGACTTCATCCTGGCGACGGCGGGCGAGGAGCTGGGCCTCGCCGGGCTCTGCGCGATCTTCCTGCTCTACGCCCTCCTCGTCGAGCGCGGCTTCCGCGCGGGCCTCGCGGTGCGCGACCCCTTCGGGCGGCTGCTCGCGATCGGACTCGCCTCGATCATCGCGCTCCAGGTCTTCGTGATCGCCGGCGGCGTCATGGGGCTCATCCCGCTCACCGGCATGGCGATGCCGTTCCTCGCGCAGGGCGGTTCGTCGGTCGTCACCAACTGGATCATCGTGGCGCTGCTCATCCGGCTCAGCGACTCGGCCCGCGCCCAGCCCGTCGGCGAGGCCGCCCCGTGACCCGGTACATCAGGCACTCCTCGGCCTTGTGCGCGCTGCTGCTGCTCGCGCTGCTCGTCAACGCCGCCCGCGTGCAGGTCGTCGACTCCGCGTCGCTCGACGGCAACGCCGCCAACCGGCGCCCGGCCATTGCCCGCTTCGAGCAGCCGCGCGGCGACATCCTCGTCGACGGACGTCCGATCACCGGCTCCAAGGACACCGGGGAGCAGCTGCGGTACGAACGTACGTACAACAACGGGCCGTTGTACGCCCCGGTGACCGGCTACGCCTCGCAGATGTACGGCACGACCTTCCTGGAGAACGCCGAGGACGGCATCCTCTCCGGCACCGACCCGATGCTCGCCCCGCTCCCCCTGTGGAACGACGTCACGCGCGCGCGAAACCCCGGCGGCACGGTGGAAACGACCATCAGGGCGGCGGTGCAGCGGGCCGCCTACTCCGGGCTCGGCGGCAAGCGGGGGGCGGTGGCGGCGGTCGAGCCGTCCACCGGGAAGATCCTGGCGCTGGTCAGCACGCCCAGCTACGACCCGGAGCGGCTCTCGGGGAACGGCCGGGCGGTGGCGAAGGCGTGGCGGGGGCTGAACGGCGCGCCCGACAAGCCGATGCTGAACCGCGCGATCCGCCAGACGTATCCACCGGGTTCGACGTTCAAGGTGGTGACGGCGGCCGCCGCGCTGGACTCGGGGGCGGTGACGGACCCGGACGCGCCGACGAAGTCGCCCAGCCCGTACACCCTGCCGGGCACGAACACCCGGCTGACCGACGAGGCGGACGGCTGCGCCGGCGCCTCGCTGCGGCACGCCTTCCAGTGGTCCTGCAACACGGTCTTCGCCAAGCTCGGCGTCGACACGGGGCTGGGCCCGATGGTGGAGACCGCGCGGAGGTTCGGCTTCGACGGCGGCGGCCTTCGCATCCCCTCCCCCGTCTCGGCCAGCTACTTCGACCCGTCCCTGGACAAGGCACAGCTGGCGCTCTCCGCCATTGGCCAGTACGAGACCCGGGCGACGCCCCTCCAGATGGCGCTGGTCGCGGCGGCCGTCGCCAACGGCGGCTCGATCAAGGCGCCGTACCTGGTGGAGCGGACGACCACGGACGACGGCGACGTGGTGTCCGCCTCGGGCCCGCGGACCCTGCGGCAGGCGATGAACCCCGGCACGGCGGGGCGGCTGCGGGAGATGATGACGCAGGTCGTCGAGAAGGGCACCGGCGCCAACGCCGCCGTGCCCGGGGCGACGGTGGGCGGCAAGACGGGCACCGCCCAGCACGGCATCGGCAACGCCGGCACGCCGTACGCCTGGTTCGTCTCCTGGGCGCAGGCCCCCCAGGAGCCCGAGCCCTCGGTGGCGGTCGCGGTGGTCGTCGAGGAGGCGTCGGCGGACCGCGGCGACATCAGCGGCGGCGGCAGCGCGGCCCCGGTCGCGAAGGCGGTGATGGAGGCGGCGCTGAAGTCCGCGCGCAAGGACGGGCTCTGACCCCGCCCGGGTCAGGCGCTCTCGCCCGCCGCGATCGCGTCCTCCACCTCCGCCACCCGCTCCTTTTCCTCGGCCGCGAAGCGCTCCGCGTCCAGTTTCTCGGCGATCTCCTCGTCCTGGGCCATCAGCTGATCGAGGTTGGCGTCGCCCAGTTCGAAGACGCCCATGTCCACATAGGCCTGCTGGAGACGCTTGCCCCACAGGCCGATGTCCTTGACGCACGGGACGATGCGGCTGAAGAGCAGCTGCCGGAAGAGGGCGAGGAACTCGGACTGCTCGCTGTACTCCTCGGCCTGCGCCTTGGGGATGCCGAAGTTCTCCAGGACCTCGACACCGCGCAGCCGGTCGCGCATCAAGTAACAGCCCTCGATGACGAACTCCTCGCGCTCGCGCAGCTCCGCGTCGGTGAGCTGCTTGTAGTAGTCGCGCAGCGCCATCCGTCCGAAGGCGACATGGCGGGCCTCGTCCTGCATGACGTAGGCGAGGATCTGCTGGGGCAGGGGCTTGTCGGTGGTGTCGCGGATCATGCCGAAGGCGGCCAGCGCCAGGCCCTCGATGAGGACCTGCATGCCGAGGTAGGGCATGTCCCAGCGGGAGTCGCGCAGGGTGTCGCCGAGGAGCGCCTGGAGGTTGTCGTTGATCGGGTAGAGCATCCCGACCTTCTCGTGCAGGAAGCGGCCGTAGATCTCGGCGTGCCGCGCCTCGTCCATGGTCTGGGTCGCGGAGTAGAACTTCGCGTCCAGGTCGGGCGCGGACTCGACGATGCGCGCCGCGCACACCATCGCGCCCTGCTCGCCGTGGAGGAACTGGCTGAACTGCCAGGAGGCGTAGTGCTTGCGCAGCTCGCCCTTGTCCTTCTCGGTCAGCTTGGCCCAGTGGGGCGTGCCGTACAGCGACAGCGACTCGTCGGGGGTGCCGAGCGGGTCGAGCGGGTCGACCTCCAGTTCCCAGTCGATGCGCCTGGCGCCGTCCCACTGCTTGTCCTTGCCCTTCTGGTACAGGGCGAGGAGCCGCTCACGTCCTTCGTCGTACTCCCAGCTGAAACGAGCCGAACCGGCCGACTGCACCTGCCAGTTGGGCTCACCCGGAGACTTGGTGTAAAGCTCCTGTGTCGACATAGAGGCAGGCTCACACGCTGCTGGACAAGGGGTCAACAAGTCGTGCGCGAGGGATTGACGGCCTTGCTGACAGGCAGTCTTATAAGTGGATGACCGCCGGTAACACCGCCGGTGACCCGCGACAAGGCAGGAACAGTCATGACGACCGTGACGGAAGACGTTTCGCTCCAGGGCCTGCGGGACGCGCTCGGAGTGCTCAAGGACCGGGAGCAGGTGGCCCTCCGGCTCCTGGAGTCCTCCGCCAAGCACTCCTTCGACCCCGACCGGGAACTCGACTGGGACGCGCCCGTCGAGGAGGGCAAGTGGTTCTGGCCGCCGGAACTCGTCTCGCTCTACGGCACCCCGCTGTGGAAGAAGATGCCCGAGGAACAGCGGATGGACCTGGCCCGGCACGAGGCCGCCTCCCTCGCCTCGCTCGGCATCTGGTTCGAGATCATCCTCATGCAGCTGCTCGTGCGGCACATCTACGACAAGTCGGTGACCAGCGCGCACGTACGGTACGCGCTGACCGAGATAGCCGACGAGTGCCGGCACTCCATGATGTTCGCGCGCATGATCCAGAAGGGCGGGGCGCCGACGTACCCCGTCACGCGCCTCAACCACAACCTCGCGCGCATACTCAAGACGGTCTCCACCACGCCCGGCTCCTTCGCCTGCACGCTCCTCGGCGAGGAGATCCTCGACTGGATGCAGCGGCTCACCTTCCCGGACGAGCGCGTCCAGACCATCGTGCGCGGCGTGACCCGCATCCACGTCGTCGAGGAGGCGCGCCACGTCCGGTACGCCCGCGAGGAGCTGCGGCGCCAGATGGCGACCGCGCCGCGCTGGGAACGGGAGTTGACGCGGCTGAGCTGCGGCGAGGCCGCGCGGGTCTTCTCGCTCGCCTTCGTGAACCCCAAGGTGTACTCGGACGTCGGCCTCGACCGCCGCGAGGCCGTCGCCCAGGTGAGGGCGAGCGGGCACCGCAGGGAGGTCATGCAGACCGGGGCGAAGCGGCTCACCGATTTCCTGGACGACATAGGGGTGATGCGGGGAGTGGGGCGGCGGCTGTGGCGGTCCTCGGGGCTGCTGGCCTAGCCCTTCGCGAGCGCGCGGCGGTTACGCTGCGGGGCATGACCTCGCCAGCCACCAGTCCCGCGTACCGCCGCCTGAGCGTCGAAGCGCGGCGGAGGCAGCTCCTGGAGTCCGCGCTCTCCCTCTTCGCGCACCGCGCGCCCGAGGAGGTCAGCCTCGACGACGTGGCCGAGGCGGCCGGGGTCTCCCGGCCGCTCGTCTACCGCTACTTCCCGGGCGGCAAGCAGCAGTTGTACGAGGCCGCCCTGCGGTCGGCCGCCGACGAGCTGGAGCAGTGCTTCGCCGAGCCCCCACAGGGTCCGCTCACCCAGCGGCTCTCCCGGGCGCTCGACCGGTACCTCGCGTTCGTCGACGAGCACGACACGGGGTTCAGCGCGCTGCTCCAGGGCGGCAGCGTGGTGGAGACCTCCCGGACCACCGCCATAGTGGACGGCGTGCGCAGGGCCGCCGCCGAGCACATTCTCGCCCACCTGGACGTGCCGGAGCCGGGGCCCCGGCTGCGGATGACCGTGCGGATGTGGATCACCGCGGTGGAGGCGGCCTCGCTGATCTGGCTCGACGAGGAGAAGCAGCCGCCGCTGGACGACCTGCGGGACATGCTCGTCGAGCAGTTCATGGCGGTGCTCGTGACGACGGCGGGCCGCGACCCGCAGA
This sequence comes from Streptomyces huasconensis, assembly GCF_021028635.1. NCBI lineage: Bacteria > Bacillati > Actinomycetota > Actinomycetes > Kitasatosporales > Streptomycetaceae > Streptomyces > Streptomyces huasconensis. The sequence continues at coordinate 5,499,003 of NZ_CP086119.1, read as the reverse complement.
CGGCGCGGGTCGTGCGGTGGGCGCTGGACCTGGAGACGGCGGAGGGCCCGGTGGGCGGCCTCGCGCGGCGCGTGCTGCCGGTGGTCGCCGACGCGGGCCACCTGCTGTGACGGCCGGTGACGGCCGTGGTGTGACACTGGTGGCGTGAAGAGCGAAGAGACCCCCTTCGTGGGTGGCCCCCTGGACGGCCGGGTGCTCCCGGTCCTGCTCGGCCCGACCGGCCACCCGCCGAAGGTCTACCGCGTCCCCGTCCCGGACGACGCCGGCGGCCCCCCGACGGTCCTGGTCTACCGCCGCACCCCCGCACAGCCCGGCCACCGCCTCACCCTCACCCCGAAGTGGCAGTACGAGTACGACCCGTCCGGCGACAAGAACACCGGCCTGAAGTGGCCGTGGTCGAAGCCGGGGGGCAGGTAACACCTGCCGGGTGCTCGGCGCCCCGTAAGGGGCGCGGGCCTGTGACACGTGCGGCTCCGCCGCGTGGGCGCGACCAGCCGAAACGCGCCCGCACCCAAAACACAACCCCCCACGCCGCCACCCCCCGCACGAGTGACCCCATTGCGCCGACCGCCCACCCCCGAGAGGCGCACCCCCCGCTCACCCCTCACGCTCACGATGCGCGGCGGAAGTCCCGCCCCCGCACCGGAGGTGATGACGTGTCAGCACGGCTGCTGCGCTGGGTCTGTACAGGCGCCGCCCTGGGGGCCCTGTGCACGCCCCCACCCCCCGCCCACGCGGTCCCCGGCCCCCAGGACCGTTCCATCAGCGCCCTGCTGACGGACCTTCAGCAGCGCTACCGGGCCGCCGAAGAGGCCACCGAGACCTACAACGCCACCGAGGAGAAGCTCAGAGAACAGCGCGCAAGGGCGGCGGAGCTGAACCGGAAGCTGAACCGGGCACGCGCCTCGCTGCGCGACAGCCGGGGCGACGCGGGCCGCTTCGCCCGCCAGCAGTACCAGGGCGCCACCGGCCTCTCCCCCTACGTACGCCTGCTGCTCGCCCGCGACCCGCAGCACGCCCTCGACCAGGGCCACGTCATCCAGCGGGTCGCCGCCGGGCGGGCCGCCACGATCCAGCGGCTGACCGGCGGCGAGCGCAGGGCCGCCGAGCTGGCGGACGCGGCGGGGCGGGCCCTGGCCGCCCAGAGCGCCCTGGCCGCCCGGCAGAAGAAGCAGCGGGACGAGGTCGGCGGGCAGCTCAAGGAGGTCCACGAACTGCTCGCCGCGCTCACCCCCGACCAGCTCGCCGCGGTGCGGGCGGCGGAGGAGGCGGGGACGACCCGCGCCCAGGAGGAGTTCGTGGCGTCCGGCGCCCTCGGCGGCAGCCCGGCCACGCGCCCGCCCTCACGGCGGGGCGGCAAGGCCCTCGACTTCGCGGTGCGCCAGATCGGGCTGCCGTACCGGTGGGGCGCCGAGGGCCCGGACGCGTACGACTGCTCGGGGCTGACGTACGAGGCGTGGCGGCACGCGGGCCGCGCGATCCCCCGGACCAGCCAGGAGCAGTGGGCGAAGCTGCGTCGCGTCCCGCTGTCGAAGCTGCGCCCCGGCGACGTCGTCGTCTACTTCCCGAACGCGACGCACGTGGCGCTGTACCTGGGCGACGGGATGGTCGTGCAGGCGCCGCGCCCGGGCGGCCGCGTCAAGGTGTCGCCGATCGCGGCTAACCCCGTCCTCGGCGCGGTGCGGCCCGACCCCGGCAGCCGCCCGATGCGCGGCTACACGCCGCCGAAGCTGCCCGAGGGGGCGACCTCGGGCAGCGGCAGCGATCTGGGGTACAGCGGTGATCAGGCGCCGGCCGCGACCGACTCCAGGTAGGCGGCGGCCTTGTCCGGGTCGTAGAAGAAGTTCTCGAAGTCGGCCGGGTCGTTGAAGCCGTTCGCGAACCGGTCGGCGACCGGCTGGAGCTGCCCCGCCGCGCCGAGGATGTTCAGGACGTGCTCGGGCGGGGCGCCCAGCATCGCGTTGGTCCACTTGGTGACCCACTGCGCGGTGTCCCAGTAGCGGTCGAACGCCGACTGCATCCACGCCTCGTCGAACGGCTTGTCGCCGTGCTCGACGATCGAGGAGATGTACGAGGCGGCGCACTTGGCCGCCGAGTTGGAGCCCTGCCCGGTGATCGGGTCGTTGGCGACCACGACGTCCGCGACTCCGAGGACCGCGCCGCCGCCGGGCAGCCGCCCGATGGGCTTGCGGACCGTGGGGGCGTACCGCCCGGCCAGCGTGCCGCCCGCGTCGGTCAGCTCGACCTTGGTGGCGCGCGCGTACTCCCAGGGCAGGAACTTCTCCAGGAGTTCGAGGGTGAGCGCCAGGTGCTCGCTCGGGTCCTTGACGCCCTGGAAGACGTCGAGGGGGCCGCCCGGGATGCCCTCCCAGAAGAGGATGTCGGCGCGGCCGGAGGTGGTGAGGGTCGGCATGACGAACAGCTCGCCGACGCCGGGCACGAGGTTGCAGCGCACCGCGTCGAACTCGGGGTGCTCGGGGCGCGGGCCGAGGCCGTGGACGTACGCGACCGACAGCGCGCGCTGCGGCTCGGTGAACGGCGAGCGGGACGCGTCACGCTCGAACATCGACACCAGCTCGCCCTTGCCCGCCGAGACGAGCACCAGGTCGTAGGCGCGGGAGAAGTAGTCGAGGTCGGAGACCGCCGCGCCGTGGATGACGAGCTGGCCGCCGCGCTGGGCGAACGTCTCCATCCAGCCGGCCATCTTCACGCGCTGGTCGACGGACTGGGCGTACCCGTCGAGCTTGCCGACCCAGTCGATGACGCGGGAGCCGTCGGGTCCGGCGACCGAGACGCCGAGTCCCTCGATCTTGGGAGCCTGCGACTCCCAGAAGTTCGCCTGGATGTCGCGCTCGTGCTGGAGCGCCGTGTGGAACATGCACTGGGTCGACATGACCCGCCCGGACCGGATCTCGTCCGCCGTGCGGTTGGACATCAGGGTGACCTCGTACCCCTGCGCCTGGAGCCCGAGGGCGATCTGGAGCCCGGACTGTCCGGCTCCTACGACAAGTATCTTCCGCATGGGGGCACTTCTCCTACGTACGTTCTCAAAGAGGCTGAGGCTGTGGGGGGTGGCGTCGGCTACTCGGGGGTGGCGTCCAGCGCGTGGCCCACCAGGGCGAGCAGCGTCTCGATGACCGAGATCCGCTGCCGCGCGTCCATGATCAGCACGGGTATGTGCGGCGGCACCGTGAGGGCCTCGCGCACATCGGGCACCTCGAACTTCTCGCTGCCGTCGAAGTGGTTGACGGCGACGATGTACGGCAGCCCGCAGCTCTCGAAGTAGTCGAGCGCGGGGAAGCAGTCGGACAGCCTGCGGGTGTCGGCGAGCACGACGGCACCGATCGCGCCGCGCACCAGGTCGTCCCACATGAACCAGAAGCGCTGCTGGCCGGGCGTGCCGAAGAGGTAGAGCACCAGGTCGTCGTCGAGCGTGATGCGGCCGAAGTCCATGGCGACCGTGGTGGTCGTCTTGTCCGGCGTGCCGCTCAGGTCGTCGGTGTCGGCGCTCGCCTGCGTCATCAGCGCCTCCGTCTGGAGGGGCGTGATCTCGGAGACGGCGGTCACCAGCGTCCTCTTGCCGACGCCGAAGCCGCCCGCCACCACGATCTTCGTGGCGATCGGGGCGCGTGCCCTGTCCGTCTGCCAGGCCTGCAACTGACCCTCGTTCTCGAGGAGTTCAGAGACGGCGGAGTCCACTCAGCACCCTTTCCAGCAGTGCGCGGTCGGGCTGTCCCGGGCCGTGGCCCGTACCGTACACGCGGATCTTTCCCTGATCGGCGAGGTCGCTGAGGAGTACGCGGACCACGCCGAGCGGCATCTTGAGGAGGGCCGCGATCTCCGCGACCGTGCGCATGCGGCGGCAGATCTCGACGATCGCGCGCATCTCCGGCATGACACGGGTGGAGAGGTCGCCCTTGGGCAGTTCCAGGCGCTCCTCGGCCGCCTCCAACTCGGGGTTGCTCGCCACGAAGGTCTCGACGAGCAGGACGTGACCGAACCGGGTCCGGCCGCCGGTCAGCGAGTAGGGGCGCACCCGGGCGGGTTTCCGGTCGCCGCCGCGCTGCGGGAGCTTGGGCGTCGTGCGGCCGCCGCTCATCGGGCGCTCTCCATCGACTTGCGCAGCTCGCTGCGGAGTTCGGGGGTGAGGACGTGCCCGGCGCGGCCGACGAAGAGCGCCATGTGGTACGCGACGACGCTCATGTCGCAGTCCGGGGTGGCGTGCACGCCGAGCAGCGAGCCGTCGCTGATCGACATGACGAAAAGGCTGCCCTCCGCCATCGCGACCACGGTCTGCTTGACGCCTCCGCCGTCCATGAGCTTGGCGGCGCCGATGGTCAGGGAGCCGAGCCCGGAGACGATGGTGGCGAGGTCGGCGCTGGAGCCCTTGGGGCCGCTCGGGGTCGCGGCGGGGCGCTCGGCGTTGCGTCCGGGGTCGGAGGAGAGCAGCAGCAGTCCGTCGGAGGAGACCACCGCGACGGAGAGGATGCCGGGCACCTCCTCGACGAGGTTCGTCAACAGCCAGTGCAGGTTGCGGGCTTCGCTGCTCAGGCCGTATGGAGCGGGCGTGGCGGGTCCGGCGGAAGAACTGGGCGTGCGCATGGGCGCAGTCAACTGCTTGCCTCCTCGACTGAGTCCCCCATTACGTCTGCGGCGTTTGCGGTCTTTTTGTTACGTTCCGACGGTTCCGTCTCGTGTGACGGCTCCGCCTGGCCCGACGGACCCGGCTGGTCCTTCGGCTCCGTCGGGTTCGCCCCCGCGGCGATCTCGGCCTCCACGTCCCGGCGGCCGCTCTGCGCGCCCTGGTGGAAGCCGCCGAGGCGGCGTCGGAGTGCTTCGGCGTCCACGGCACCGCGCGGCTTCGGCGCGGAGCTCGTGGGCGCGGTGATCTTGGGGGTGCGCTTGGGCAACCCCTTGTCGGTGACGCGCTCCCACTTGGGCGGCGCGGGGGCGGCGGCTTCGGGGGCGGGCGTGGGCTCGGACTCGGCCGCGGTCTGCCGCTCGGTCTCGGCTTCGGCCCCAGTTTCCTGCGCGGCCGCGGGCTCGGGGTCGAGGTCGGGCTCCGGGGCGGCGGGGGCCATGAGTTCCATGGTCGTCTCGGCCGAGGGCGAGGGCGAAGGTGTCGGCGACAGCGCCGGTGTGGGCTCGGGTCCGTCGTCGGCCGTCGGCTCTTCCGGGAGCTGCGGGAGGGCCGTCTCCAGCGTCCGCTCGGCCGCCGCGATCAGCGGGTCCTCGCCGGGGGCGCCGGCCAACCGGCCCGGCAGCACGTTCGAGTTGGCCTCGGCCTCCGACCCGGGCAGGTGCGTCACGGGCTCGCCGTTCCGCGGCGGCGGGACCACCGCGGCCGTCGAGGGCGGCTGCGCCAGGATCGGCTTGGGCAGCACCACGACCGCCGCGACACCGCCCTGCTTCTGCTCCCGCAGCCGCACCCGCGCGCCGTGCCGCGCCGCGAGCCGGGCGACGACGTACAGGCCGAGGCCGAGGCCGTCCCCGCTCTCCTGGTCGTGGGCGGCGGCCGGGTCGAAATCCGCGAGGCGCGCGTTCAGCTCGTCCATGCGGTCCTTGGAGACACCGATGCCCTCGTCCTGGACGGAGAGCATGACCTCGCCGCTCTCCAGGAGCCACCCGGAGACCTCGACGGAGGCGTCCGGCGGCGAGAACGAGGTGGCGTTCTCCAGGAGTTCGGCGACGAGGTGGCTGATGTCGTCCGCGGCGAAGCCCGCGAGGTGCGCGTGCGGCGGCAGCGTGGCGATGCGCACCCGCTCGTACCGCTCGATCTCGGAGACGGCGGCGCGTACGACGTCGACGAGCGGGACCGAACCGGGGTGCTGGTGGCCGTGTTCGGCGCCCGCGAGGACCAGGAGGTTCTCGCTGTGGCGGCGCATGACCGTGGCGAAGTGGTCGAGCTTGAAGAGCGTGGCGAGGCGCTCGGGGTCCTGCTCGCGGTCCTCCAGGTTCTCGATGACGGCGAGCTGGCGCTCGACCAGGCCGAGGGTGCGCAGGGCGAGGTTGACGAAGGTGCCGTGGATGGACTGGCGTACGCGGTCCAGGTGCGCGGAGGCCTCGGCCAGTTCGGCGCGCAGGGCCTCGCGCTCGTCGGCCATGGACTGGCGCTTGCCGATGAGGTGCTTGCGGTCCGCCTCAAGGGTGGTGAGGCGCTCGGTGAGGGCGGTGGCATGGCCGTGCAGGGCGTTGACGGAGCGGACGACCTGGGCGAACTCGTCGTCGCGGCCGGTGAAGCGGATCGGCTCCTGGGGCGCGGGCTCGGCGGCGAGCCGGGCCGAGCCGAGGCGCAGGACGGCCAGCGGGCGGGTCAGCGAGCGGGCCATCGCCATGGAGACGCCGACCGCGGCGAGCAGGCAGACGCCGACGAGCGCGACGCGGATCTCCAGTGCCGTGACGTCGTCGTCGCGCAGCTGGGCGAGGTGCTTGGTGCGCTCGACGCCGAGCGCGGACTCGGCGCCGCGCATCGTCTCGATCCGGGCGGAGAGCGCGGCGTCGACCTTCTTGGGGTCGAGGCCCCGCTCGGCGGCGGAGAGCGTGGGCTGGTCGGTGAGCCGGGCGAGGTACTTCTCGGCGGTGGTGACCTCGGGGCCCGTGATGGTCGAGTCGTACGTGGTGCGGGCGGGGTCACCGGCGGCCTCACGGAAGTCGGCGAGGGCGGCCTTCTCGCGCAGGTGGGCCTGCTGGGCGGCGGCGCTCAGGCCGTCGCGGCGCTTGCCGTCGGCCGAGGACTCCCCGGTGGCCGGCAGGCCGGTGACCGGGTCGAGGGACGTGGACGCCGAGGGCCGTACGGCGAGGGCGGCGATGAGCAGGCCGCGGGCGGCGGCGGCCTGCTCGACGGCGTGGTCGAGGTCGGCGAGGGCGAGGGCGCCCTGGTTGGCCTCGGGCGGCAGCTGCTCGGCCAGGTCGCGGGTGAGGCCGTGGAGTTCGGTGATGACCTTCGTGTACGCCTCGTGCGCTTCGAGGGCGGTGCTCTTGCCGGTGAGCGCGGCCCGGCGCACGGCGGCGACGTCGGCGAGGTCGTCGCGCAGCCCGGCCGGGGCGTCGGCGGCCCGCAGCTCGTCGATCTGCCGGTCGACGCGGGCGCTGCGGCTCTCGGACAGGCCCTTGCCGTCGGGGCGGCCCGCGGCGATGAAGGAGGTGACCTCGTCGCGCTCGTCGGCCAGCGAGTGGCCGAGGGAGACGGCCTGCTGGGTCTGCTCGGCGAGGGTGACGAGGCGCTGCGTGTCGTTCAGCCGGCCGGAGGCGGCGAGGATCGCGGGCGCGCCCGCGCCGGCGATGGCGGCGGCGACCACCGCCACGGCGACGACCAGTCGGTTGCGCACCCGGGCGGTGGGCTTCTTGCCGACGCCCGCGGCGGCCGCGGCGGCGGCCTTGGCGGCGTCCCCGGTGGGGGCGGTCTGCCCGGCCGGGGGCGTCGCGGCCTGCCCGGCGGACGCACCGTGCGCCGCCGTCTGCCCGGCAGGAGTCCCAGGCGCCGTCGCCTGTCCGGCAGGAGCCCCGGGCGCCGTCGCCTGTCCGGCGGGCGCCGCCGGCACCGTCACGTCAGGCCCTCCGGGGCCCGCCGCGCGCTCGGTCGGATGGGGCGCGCCCGGCGTGGCCCCTTCCGGGGCCGTCTGCTTGCCTTTGCGCCGAGGCCGCATCTTCTGCACCGGTGCTCGCATTCCTGTTTTTCGTCTGCCCTTGTGCCCGGGTGACGATCCGTCAACACGAGCGCGCCCCCGGTACGGCTCCTGACCCTTCCAGTGCCGGTGAGTGGTGGTCGCGCATCGCATGCCTGGCCACCCGAAGGAGTGAACATCGGCAGGGAGTTGGCGAGCAAGTCCCGGCGCGCGGGAGTCCTGGCATATGCGGTGCGCCGGTTGGACGTCGCCGACCGGCTTTGGCAGGATGCGCCGCCACACCCCGGCGGAGTCGATCATTCCGGTCCAATTCCGGCGCGAGACCCGCCGGTCCGGGCCGAGCCGGACCTCGCTTCCCGTACCCCCTGGACCCCGCGCACGCCTCGTGCAGACTGGCTGGATGCGCATCGAACTCGCCACTGAGCCCGGAGACCCCGCACGCCCCAACGAGGACTACGCGTCGGTCGCGCTTCCCGCTTCCGGGCAGGGCGGATCGCTCGTCCTGCTGGACGGCGTGACCCCGCCGGAGGGGTCCATGGGCTGTCTGCATTCCGTCCCCTGGTTCACGGCGCGACTCGGCGGCGCCCTGGGCGAACTGTCCGTTTCACGACGGGATATGACGCTGCCTGAGGTCCTCGCGGCCGCCATCTCGCGTACCGCCGAGGCACATGGTTCAACCTGTGACCTTTCTCACCCGCGTACGCCTCAGGCAACCGTGGTGCTGGTGCGGTGGGACGCCGAGCGCGTCGAGCATCTGGTGCTGTCCGACTCGGCGCTCCTCATGACGGGCGAGGGCGGCGCGGTGACCGCCGTCCTCGACCGCCGCCTCGCCGAACTGCCACCCGCCGTCCAGGCCCTGCGCGACCAGGTGCGCGCCCTGCCGCGCGGCTCGGCCGAGCGCGAGGTGGCGGGCCGGGCCTACGGGGCCGCGGTCGAGGCCCTGCGCAACGCCGAGGACGGCTTCTTCACGGCCGCGGCCGATCCCTCGGCCGCCCTGCGCGCGGTCACCGGTGAGGCGCCGCGGGCGGACGTGACGGCGGTGGCCGCGCTCACCGACGGGGCGGCGCGGTGGGTCGAGACGTTCCGCGAGGGCGACTGGGCGGAGTGCTTCGGCCTGCTGCGCAAGGAGGGCCCGCAGCACCTGCTGGACCGCGTACGGGAGTTGGAGCACGCCGATCCCGACCGCCTGGCCTTCCCGCGCGGCAAGCGGCACGACGACGCGGCGGCGGTCTACGTGGAACTCTGAGCCGTCCGGCGGCCCACGGGCCGGGGGCCCACGCAGAGCTTTATGCCGTCCGGCGGCTCACGCAGAGCCCCGAGCCCCCCAGCCGCCCCGCGGCTCACGCGTCGGCGCCGGCGTTCAGCCGGCCGAGCAGCCGGGCCAGCTCGGCGACCTCCGCCCGGTCCCAGCCCTGGAGCTGGCGCACGTACCGGGCGCGGCGGGCGGCGCGCACCGTGCGGAAGCGGGTGCGGCCGTCGGGCGTGAGCCGGATGAGCCAGGCGCGGCCGTCGGCGGGGTCGGGCTCGCGGGAGACCAGGCCCAGCTCCTCCATGGCCCGCAGCTGGCGGCTCATCGTCGCCTTGCCGACGCCGATGTACGCGGCGAGGTCGGTGGCCCGCTGCGGGCCCGAGTCGTCCAGGCAGACGAGCAGGCCGTACGCGGCGGGCTCCAGGTCGGGGTGGACCTGGCGGGCCATCTCGCCGGAGGAGGCCCGCGCGCGGCGCAACAGGAGAGACAACTCCCGTTCCAGGGAGAGGAACTCGCGGTCCACCCCTGGTTCGGCGTCACCGCGCGCCCCGTCCTTCACGCCCTTCTCTGCAGCACCCATGTCCCGCTTTCCCGATTCTGAAAGTTGTCGCCGGAAGGCCCTCGCGCCGCGGCCGTGGCGCCGACGGCCTGACCAGTATTTCGCAAGGTCGCCACGGTGCCGCTCCGGTGGCACCGCCACAGGAGTGGACCAACGGCACCACTCTGGACCTCTTCCCCGCGACGGTCTACGTGCGTAGCTTTTCAAGTGACATGTTCACACCATGAACCTGTCGCAAGGTCCCCCCAGAGCACCACCGAGGCCTTCGGAGGCACGCAGATGTCCGTGCACAGACCCGGCCCCTCCCACCGCCCCCGCTTCTCGCCGGCGGCGATCCTCCTCGCGGTCCTGTCCGCCCTCTCCCTCCTCCTGACGCTCCCCACGGCGGCCCAGGCGGACGACGTCCCCCCGCGCGGCTCCGCCCGCCTCGGCCAGGGCGTCATCGAACACGACGGCCAGGGCGGTCTGCCCACCGGCGGCGGCGCCACCCAGACCGAGGGCGTCGACGTCAGCAGCCATCAGGGCAACGTCGCCTGGTCCACGCTGTGGAACAGCGGCGTGAAGTGGGCCTACGTCAAGGCCACCGAGGGCACGTACTACGAGAACCCGTACTTCGCCCAGCAGTACAACGGTTCGTACAACGTGGGCATGATCCGGGGCGCGTACCACTTCGCGACCCCCGACACCGCCAGCGGCGCCAGCCAGGCCAACTACTTCGCGAGCAACGGCGGCGGCTGGTCGCGCGACGGCAGGACGCTGCCGGGCGCGCTGGACATCGAATGGAACCCCTACGGGGCCGCCTGCTACGGCAAGTCGCAGTCCGCGATGGTCAGCTGGATTCGTGACTTCCTCACCACCTACAAGGCGCGCACCGGCCGCGACGCCGTGATCTACACCGCCACCAGCTGGTGGAAGCAGTGCACCGGCAACTACAGCGGCTTCGGCGCCAGCAACCCGCTGTGGATCGCCCGCTACGACACCAGCCCGGGCGAACTCCCCGCCGGCTGGGGCTTCCACACCATGTGGCAGTACACCTCCTCCGGGCCGACGGTCGGTGACCACAACAAGTTCAACGGCGCCTACGACCGGGTCCAGGCGCTCGCCAACGGCTGAGTACGCGAACGGCGGCCCGCCCCGTGCGGGGCGGACCGCCGTTCCCTTGCCGTGACGCGGCGATCCCTGGCCCGTTACACGGCGACCGGGACCTGCGCCTCGGGCACGGTGGCCTCGGTGAGCGCCAGTTCGAGCACCTGGCGCACATCGGTCACCGCGTGCACGTCGAGCTTCTCCAGGACCTCGGCCGGGACGTCGTCGAGGTCGGGCTCGTTCCGCTTCGGGATGATCACCGTGGTGATCCCGGCGCGGTGCGCGGCCAGCAGCTTCTGCTTGACGCCGCCGATCGGCAGCACCCGGCCGGTCAGCGAGACCTCACCGGTCATGGCCACGTCGGTGCGGACCAGCCGGCCGCTGAGCAGCGAGGCGAGGGCCGTCGTCATCGTGACGCCCGCGCTCGGCCCGTCCTTCGGCACCGCGCCCGCCGGGAAGTGGATGTGCACGCCCCGGTCCTTCAGGTCGGCGACCGGCAGCTCCAGTTCGGCGCCGTGCGAGCGCAGGAAGCTCAGCGCGATCTGCGCCGACTCCTTCATCACGTCGCCGAGCTGGCCGGTGAGGGTCAGCCCCGAGGCCCCGGTCTCCGGGTCGGCGAGGGACGCCTCCACGAACAGCACGTCGCCGCCCGCCCCGGTGACCGCGAGCCCGGTCGCCACGCCCGGCACCGCGGTGCGCCGCTCGGCCGGGTCCTGGGCGGACTCCGGCACGTGGTGCGGCCGCCCGATCAGGTCGCGCAGATCCTCGTCGGTGACGGTGAAGGGCAGCTCCCGCTCGCCCAGTTCGTGCTGGGCCGCGACCTTGCGCAGCAGCCGCGCCACCGAGCGCTCCAGGTTGCGTACGCCCGCTTCGCGCGTGTACTCCCCGGCGAGCTTGCGCAGGGCGCTCTCGTCGAGCGTGACCTCGTCCTTCGCCAGGCCCGCCCGGTCCAGCTGGCGCGGGAGCAGGTGGTCGCGGGCGATGACGATCTTCTCGTCCTCCGTGTAACCGTCGAGGCGGACCAGCTCCATGCGGTCGAGCAGGGCCTCCGGGATGGCTTCGAGGACGTTGGCCGTCGCCAGGAAGACGACGTCGCTCAGGTCCAGCTCCACCTCCAGGTAGTGGTCCCGGAAGGTGTGGTTCTGCGCCGGGTCGAGGACTTCGAGGAGGGCGGCGGCCGGGTCGCCCCGGAAGTCGGAGCCCACCTTGTCGATCTCGTCGAGGAGCACGACCGGGTTCATCGACCCGGCCTCCTTGATGGCCCGCACGATCCGCCCGGGCAGCGCCCCGACGTACGTACGGCGGTGTCCGCGGATCTCCGCCTCGTCCCGTACGCCGCCGAGCGCGACCCGCACGAACTTGCGGCCCATGGCGTGCGCGACGGACTCGCCGAGCGAGGTCTTGCCGACGCCGGGCGGGCCGACGAGGGCGAGCACGGCGCCGCCGCGGCGCCCGCCGACGACCCCGAGGCCGCGGTCGGCGCGGCGCTTGCGCACCGCCAGGTACTCGGTGATGCGCTCCTTCACGTCCTGGAGCCCCGCGTGCTCGGCGTCGAGCACTTCCTGGGCGCCCTTGATGTCGTACGCGTCCTCCGTGTGCTCGTTCCACGGCAGTTCGAGAACGGTGTCGAGCCACGTCCTGATCCACGAGCCCTCGGGCGACTGGTCGCTGGCGCGCTCCAGCTTGTCGACCTCCTTGAGGGCGGCCTCGCGGACCTTCTCGGGCAGGTCGGCGGCCTCGACGCGGGCGCGGTAGTCGTCGGACTCCTCGCCTTCCTGCTCGCCGTTCAGCTCGCGCAGCTCCTTGCGCACGGCGTCCAGCTGACGCCGCAGCAGGAATTCGCGCTGCTGCTTGTCGACGCCCTCCTGGACGTCCTTGGCGATGGTCTCGGCGACGTCCTGCTCGGCGAGGTGTTCGCGGAGCTGGGCGGTGGCGAGCTTGAGGCGGGCGACGGCGTCCTCGGTCTCCAGCAGTTCGACCTTCTGCTGGGTGGTGAGGAAGGGCGAGTACCCGGAGTTGTCGGCGAGCGCGGAGACGTCCTTGCCTTCTGCGAGCTGCGTGACGCGGTCCACGACCTGCCAGGCGCCGCGCTTCTTCAGCCAGCTGGTGGCGAGCGCCTTGTACTCCTTGACCAGCTCGGTGACGGCGCCGGGCAGGGGCTCCGGGACGGAGTCGCTCACGTTCTGCCCCTCGACCCACAGGGCGGCGCCGGGCCCGGTCGTACCGGCGCCGATGCGCACGCGGCCGCGGCCGCGGATGAGGGCGCCGGGGTCGCCGTCGGAGAGCCGTCCGACCTGCTCGACGGTGCCGAGGACGCCCATCGCGGCGTACGTCCCGTCGATGCGCGGAACAAGCAGCACCTTCGGCTTGCTGTCGCCCTCGGAACGGGCCGCGGCCTGCGCGGCCTCCACCGCGGCGCGCACCTCGGCGTCGGAGAGGTCGAACGGAACCACCATGCCGGGCAGGACCACCTCGTCGTCGAGCGGCAGCACAGGCAGAGTGAGCGTTGTGTACGAGGTGGACTCAGTAGCCATGATCTCCCTTTCGGCATTCAAGTTGAGCTGTACCGACTCAATGCTTGTGAGCGCCGCGATGTTCCCCAACCGTTGTTCGCTCTGAGCGATCACCCCGACCCGGTGTGCTGCCGAGGGCCGCGGTGCCGCGTTTCCGGGTCGCTTGCCTCCGTGGAGGCGGCTCAGGGGCAGCGGCGTCCCAACTTCGCGGACCGGCGGTTGTGCCCCTTGGTGTCCCACCACTCTTCCAAGAGGCCACGCACCAGCTCGACGAGTTGGCGAAGGCGCTCGGGGTCGGGGGCGGAGGAGGTGAACACGTCCGCAAAGGACTTGTCGCCCCAGGGCAGTGTGCACACCCAGCACTCGTCGGCCCGACCCTCCCGCTCGACGATCAGGCCGTAGGTCAACGTGACGCTGCGGTCCGGCTGATGTTCCGTCATCAGGTCGGTGACGTTGAACCGGGTCGCGCCGTCATCGGTGGTGAATGAGCGGGCCAGAACGCGCTCAGCCGGCGTGCGGGCCGCCATATGCGCCTCTCATCTCGGCTACGGGGACCCCAAGTTGGTCGCCGGGGCCGTGCGGGGCGACGGCGTGAGCGGCATCGGCGTGGGCATCAGCACCGTCATCCGCTCCAGGTGGGCCCCGGACGCCCTCTGTACGGACGGGCCTTCCCTCGGGACCGTGGAGGTTTCCCCCCGACTCTCACGGAGGAGACCCATGGTGGACACACCTGACCTCACCGGCCGGCTCATGGAGCACGCGCTCGGGCACCTGTTCTCCGCGGCGCTGCGCACGGCGGCCCGCTGCCGGGTCGCCGACCACCTGGCCGCCGGGCCCCGCACCGCCGAGGAGCTGGCGGAGCTGACGGACACCCACGCCGGGCACCTGCGCCGCGTCCTGCGCTATCTCGCCACGCGTGACGTCTTCCGCGAGGACGAGGCGGGCGCCTTCCACCTCACGCCGCTCGCGGACTCGCTGCGCACGGACGTGCCGCACTCGCAGCACGCGGCGGTCGTGATGCTGACCGACCAGGCGTTCCAGAGGACCTCGGCGGGTCTGGAGGAGACGGTGCGCAAGGAGGGGCCGTCCTTCGAGCGGACCTTCGGGCAGCCGTTCTTCGCGTACCTGGCCGGGGACCCGGCGCTGCGGGAGCTGTTCGACGCGGGCATGACCTCGCTCTCGGGGCCGGTCGACACGGCGGTCGCCGAGGCGTTCCCCTTCCCCGAGCGGGGCACGGTGGTGGACGTCGGCGGCGGGCGCGGCAACCTCCTGAAGACGCTCCTGCGCGGGCGGCCCGGCCTGACCGGGGTCCTCTTCGACCAGACCCCGGCGATCAGTACGCATGTCCTGAGCGGGGACGAGGCCGTGCGGGGCCGCTGGAGCGCCGAGTCCGGGGACTTCTTCGCCGAGGTACCCAAGGGCGGCGACCTCTACGTACTCAAGCACGTACTGCACGACTGGCCGGACGACGCCTGCCTGCGCATCCTGCGCAACTGCCGGGCGGCCATGCCACCCGGCGCCCGCCTCCTGGTCGTCGAGTCGGTGCTCCCCAAGGGCAACGACCCGCATCCCGGCAAGGCGCTGGACCTCGCCATGGCCGCGATCGTGGACGGCCGGGAGCGGACGGAGGCCGACTTCACGGCGCTGCTCTCGGCGGGAGGGTTCACGCTGACGCGGATCGTGCCGACGGCGGCGTGGCCGTCCGTACTGGAGGCGGTGCCCGCCTAGCCCGCTTCGGCGCGTGAGGCCGGCCTGGCGGAAGCCCGGAAGGGACGGCCGCGCCTGAGCAGCGGCCAGACGCAGACACCGACGGCGAACGCGAGCAGGTGCCCCCAGTTCGTCATGGGGTCGGTGAACGCGATCAGGTCCTCGACCAGCATCCAGCCGAAGCCGGCGAGCACGGCCCAGCGCAGCCACGGCGTGAGCAGCCCCGCGAGCGCGCCGACGCTGGCGGCCACGCCGAAGCTGATCCCGTAGTCGAGGCGGTGCAGCGAGCTGCCGGGCAGGTGCCCCGCGAGGACGGACAGCCCGACCGGGACCTCCGTCGCGAGCGTGGCGACGACGTGTCCGAGCAGGAAGACCCCGGCCGTGCGCAGACCGCCGATGCGGCGCTCCAGCGCGGTGAGGACGAGCAGGAAGGCGATGGCGTACGGCGAGGTGATGCCGCCCGCGATCCACAGGGCGCTGGCGACGAGGACGAGGAGCGGGTTGTGCGCGAGGTGCGCCACATCGGTGCTGGACCCGCGCAACAGCGCGTCGACCAGCTCCGGGTCGCCGTACCGGCCGAGGAGCGAGGTGCCGGTGAGGACGACGGCGTACCCGAAGGTGAAGGGCGTACGACGGGGCCCGGGCAGCAACCGCCAGGGGCGGGCCCGGGAGCGGACGGCGGGGGCGGCGGTGACCGCGGACTCGGCGCGGGCCGTAGCGGTGCCCACAGGCCTGGCGATGGCCGTGACGGCGGGCGTGGACTCGGCGGTGGCGGACCCGCCGACGGCCGCGACAGCAGGTACGGGCCCGACGGTGGCGGACCCGGCGACGGCCCTGACAGCCGGAGCGAGCCCAGCGGCGACGGGCCCAGCCACAGCGGTGGCAACGGCCGCAGGCCCAATGCCGGCCGCAGCCGCAGACCCCTCGGCAATCGTAGCCGCAGACCCCGGCCCAGCGGCAGCCCCAGCCGCAGGCGCAGACTCAACGGCAGCCGCAGACCCCCCGGCAGTCGTAGCCCCATCCGCAGGCCCAACAGCGGCCCCGGCCGTATCCGCAACCCCAACCGTTGCGGCACCCCCACGCTCCCCCTCCCGCCAAAGCCCCGGCGGCGGCTGCCGGGGTATCGCGTTCAGGGCGGGCGGCTCACCGTCCCCGGGCGCGCGGGCGGTGCCGGTGGCGGCGGGGGTGTCCGGGGGCTCGACGCTCTGGTTCACGGGTGAGGCGCTCCTTCCGTCCCGTCCTACCCTTTGCCCATTCCCGGAGCGCTGTCCACGCCCGGCGCCCACGTGGGACGTGATTCACAGCAACCCCACCCGTCACTTCCGCGTCACCGGCAGCCTCGGCACCACCCGCCCGCCGAAAATGCCGCCCGCACTCCGCCCCCGCGCTCATACCCTGTGGCCCATGCACACCCACACCACCGACGCCCCCGTCGTCCTCGACAGGCGCGAGGGCCCGTACGGCGAGGTCGTGCTGCGGCGCCACGGTGAGCTGCTGCAGATCATCGCCAACGGCTGCTTCCTCATGGACACCTCCGACGGCCGCTCGGAGCGGCTGCTCGTCGACGCGGCGCGGGACGCCCTCGACGACCGCCCGGCACCCGCCCTCCTGATCGGCGGCCTCGGCGTCGGTTTCTCCCTCGCGCACGCCGCCGCCGACCCCCGCTGGGGGCGCATCACCGTCGTCGAGCGCGAGGCGGCGATCATCGACTGGCACCGGGCGGGACCGCTCGCCGAGCTGTCCGCCGCCGCGCTCACCGATCCGCGTACGCAAATTCTTCACACCGACCTCGTCACCTACATGAACGGAACCAGGGACACACGCCCCGGTGCCCCGCAGACGGACGACCAGACGTACGACGCACTCTGTCTGGACATCGACAACGGCCCCGACTGGACGGTGACGGAGGGCAACAACTCCCTTTACTCGCCTGCCGGTCTGGCCGCCTGCAAAGCCCGCCTCACCCCCGGCGGAGTGCTCGCCGTGTGGTCCGCCAAGCCCTCGCCCGCTTTCGACGACGCTCTACGGAATGCCGGATTCCAGCGGGTACGCACCGAAGAGATCCCCGTTGCCCGAGGCGTCCCCGACGTGGTGCATCTCGGCGTCAGGGCTGCGTAGCCGAGGTGCCTTCGCGCCCCGTACCCTGCTGACCGAACACAAGCGATCAGTGTCAGGGGCGGGCGATGGAGCAGACACACACCTCCCACAACGGCGCGACGGCGGCGACACCCGGCGCCCAGCGACGGGTCCTGGTGGTCGAGGACGACCCGACGATCGTCGACGCCATCGCCGCCCGGCTGCGGGCCGAGGGTTTTGTTGTGCAAACGGCCGGGGACGGCCCTTCGGCGGTCGACACGGCCCAGGCCTGGCAGCCCGACCTGCTCATCCTCGACATCATGCTGCCGGGCTTCGACGGCCTGGAGGTGTGCCGCCGGGTCCAGGCCCAGCGCCCCGTCCCGGTCCTCATGCTCACCGCGCGTGACGACGAGACGGACATGCTGGTCGGCCTCGGCGTGGGCGCCGACGACTACATGACCAAACCGTTCTCCATGCGGGAACTCGCGGCCCGCGTCCACGTCCTGCTCCGCAGGGTCGAGCGGGCCGCGCTCGCCGCGACCACGCCCCGCAGCGGCATCCTGCGCCTGGGCGAACTGGAGATCGACCACGCCCAGCGGCGTGTGCGCGTGCGCAGCGAGGACGTCCATCTGACGCCCACGGAGTTCGACCTGCTGGTCTGCCTGGCCAACACCCCGCGCGCCGTCCTCTCCCGCGAGCAGTTGCTCGCCGAGGTCTGGGACTGGGCCGACGCCTCCGGCACCCGCACCGTCGACAGCCACATCAAGGCGCTGCGCCGGAAGATCGGTGCCGAGCGCATCCGGACGGTGCACGGCGTGGGCTACGCCCTCGAAACCCCGACGCCGTGAGGCCGGTCCTGCCATGAGCGGGCCGTTCGGGTCCTTCGGGCCGTTCCAGGGGCTGCGGCCGTTCTCCATCAAGACGAAGCTCGGGGCCCTGGTGGTGGTCTCCGTCTTCATCACCACGGGCCTGCTCCTGGTGGCCATGAAGACCGAGACCGAGCTGCGCTTCATCACCGTCTTCTCGGTGATCGCCACGCTGCTCATCACGCAGTTCGTGGCGCACAGCCTCACCGCGCCGCTGGACGAGATGAACGCGGTGGCCCGCGCGGTGAGCCACGGCGACTACACGCGCCGGGTACGCGGCGCCGACCGGCGCGACGAGCTGGGCGACGTGGCCACCACGATCAACGCCATGGCCGACGACCTGGAGGCCCAGGACACCCAGCGCAAGGAACTCGTGGCCAACGTCAGCCACGAGCTGCGCACCCCCATCGCGGCCCTGCGCGCCGTCCTGGAGAACGTGGTGGACGGAGTCTCCGCCGCCGACCCGGAGACGATGCGCACCGCCCTGAAGCAGACCGAGCGCCTCGGCCGCCTGGTGGAGACCCTGCTCGACCTCTCCCGCCTCGACAACGGCGTCGTACCGCTGAAGGCCCGCCGCTTCGAGGTCTGGCCGTATCTGTCGGGCGTGCTGAAGGAGGCCAACATGGTGGCCTCCGCGCGCGCGAACATGGCCTCGGGCTCCGGCAGCCACACGCGTACGGACGTCCATCTGCACCTGGACGTCTCGCCCCCGGAGCTGACGGCGCACGCGGACGCGGAGCGCCTGCACCAGGTGGTGGCGAACCTCATCGACAACGCGGTCAAGCACAGCCCGCCGCACGGCCGCGTGACGGTGCGGGCCCGGCGCGGCCCCTACCCCGAGTCGCTGGACCTGGAGGTGCTGGACGAGGGCCCCGGAATCCCTCAGTCCGAGTGGCACCGGGTCTTCGAGCGGTTCAACCGGGGCAGTCACGCCGGAGCCCCCGCCAAGGGCTCGGCCATCGACGGCGGCACCGGCCTCGGCCTCGCCATCGCGCGCTGGGCCGTCGATCTGCACGGCGGCCACATCGGGGTGGCCGAATCCCCGCGCGGCTGCCGCATCCGGGTCACTCTTCCGGGCCTGTCCGACGCGTGAAATTGACGTAGGGTTCGAGGCGGAAGCGATTACCGGCCACTCTCGTGGGCACTCGGGGGCTGCCGCCGCGCGTAGACGTCTCTCCGACGTACCCGCGCGGCCATGTCGCGTTGCGGAACCTCGCTTGTTTCCCGCCATTTACAGCCCCGAAACCATTGCTCCAGTGTGACTTACGCGACGGATGACGGGCCCGGCCTGCACCCAGCGCCGATGGAGGCGTAGCCTTTATTTCCGCTGTCCATCACCTTGTGAAGCGGAAGAGGGCGGTTACCGCCGTGTCGCCAGAGTCCCCCAGTAACTCGAGCATCTCGACCGACCAAGACGCGCAGGGCAAGGACCCTGCCGCTGCCTTCGGTCCCAATGAGTGGCTCGTCGATGAGATCTATCAGCAGTACCTCCAGGACCCGAATTCGGTCGACCGAGCCTGGTGGGACTTCTTCGCCGACTACAAGCCAGGGGTGGGCGCTTCCGTAGCCGCCGCCCCGGCGAAGCCGGCGGGTGACGCGGCCGCGGGGGCCGCGGCCACCAGTGCTCCCGCCGCGCCTGCCGCACCCGCGGCTCCGGCCGCCCCGGCCGCCGAGAAGCCCGCAGCCCCCGCGGCGAAGCCCGCCGCCGCTCCGGCCCCCGCCGCGAAGCCCGCCGCCGCGAAGCCCGCGGCCAAGGCGGAGCCCGCGAAGGAGGCCCCCGCCAAGGAGGCCCCGGCCGGCCCCGAGTACGTGACGCTGCGCGGCCCCGCCGCCGCGGTCGCGAAGAACATGAACGCCTCGATCGAGGTCCCGACGGCCACGTCGGTCCGCGCGGTCCCGGTGAAGCTGCTCTTCGACAACCGCATCGTCATCAACAACCACCTCAAGCGTGCCCGCGGCGGGAAGATCTCCTTCACGCACCTCATCGGGTACGCGATGGTGCAGGCCATCAAGGCCATGCCGTCGATGAACTACTCCTTCCAGGAGAAGGACGGCAAGCCGACCCTGGTCAAGCCGGAGCACATCAACTTCGGCCTCGCCATCGACCTGGTGAAGCCCAACGGCGACCGCCAGCTCGTGGTCGCGGGCATCAAGAAGGCCGAGACCCTGAACTTCTTCGAGTTCTGGCAGGCCTACGAGGACATCGTCCGCCGCGCCCGCGACGGCAAGCTCGGCATGGACGACTTCACCGGCGTCACGGTCTCCCTGACCAACCCCGGCGGCCTCGGCACCGTCCACTCCGTGCCGCGCCTGATGCCCGGCCAGTCGGTCATCATGGGCGTCGGCTCCATGGACTACCCCGCGGAGTTCCAGGGCACCTCCCAGGACACCCTGAACAAGCTCGGCATCTCGAAGGTCATGACGCTCACGTCGACCTACGACCACCGGGTCATCCAGGGCGCCGCCTCCGGCGAGTTCCTGCGGATCGTCGCCAACCTCCTCCTCGGCGAGAACGGCTTCTACGACGAGATCTTCGAGGCGCTGCGCATCCCCTACGAGCCGGTCCGCTGGCTCAAGGACATCGACGCCTCGCACGACGACGACGTCACCAAGGCCGCCCGCGTCTTCGAGCTGATCCACTCCTACCGGGTGCGCGGCCACGTCATGGCCGACACGGACCCGCTGGAGTACAAGCAGCGCAAGCACCCCGACCTGGACATCACCGAGCACGGCCTCACCCTGTGGGACCTGGAGCGGGAGTTCGCGGTCGGCGGCTTCGCCGGCAAGTCGATGATGAAGCTGCGCGACGTCCTCGGCGTGCTGCGCGACTCGTACTGCCGCACCACCGGCGTCGAGTTCATGCACATCCAGGACCCCAAGCAGCGCAAGTGGCTCCAGGACCGCATCGAGGGCCAGCACGCCACCAAGCCGGAGCGCGAGGAGCAGCTGCGCATCCTGCGCCGCCTGAACGCCGCCGAGGCGTTCGAGACGTTCCTCCAGACCAAGTACGTCGGTCAGAAGCGCTTCTCGCTCGAAGGCGGCGAGTCGGTCATCCCGCTGCTCGACGCGGTCATCGACTCAGCGGCCGAGTCGCGCCTGGACGAGGTCGTCATCGGCATGGCCCACCGCGGCCGTCTGAACGTCCTGGCGAACATCGTCGGCAAGTCGTACGCGCAGATCTTCCGGGAGTTCGAGGGCAACCTCGACCCGAAGTCGATGCACGGCTCCGGCGACGTGAAGTACCACCTGGGCGCCGAGGGCACCTTCACCGGCCTGGACGGCGAGCAGATCAAGGTCTCGCTCACCGCCAACCCCTCGCACCTGGAGGCGGTGGACCCCGTCCTGGAGGGCGTCGTCCGCGCCAAGCAGGACATCATCAACAAGGGCGGCACGGACTTCACGGTCCTGCCCGTCGCGCTCCACGGCGACGCGGCCTTCGCGGGCCAGGGCGTGGTGGCCGAGACCCTGAACATGTCGCAGCTGCGCGGCTACCGCACGGGCGGCACGGTCCACATCGTCATCAACAACCAGGTCGGCTTCACCGCCGCCCCGGAGTCGTCCCGCTCGTCGATGTACTCGACGGACGTGGCGCGGATGATCGAGGCGCCGATCTTCCACGTGAACGGCGACGACCCGGAGGCCGTGGTCCGCGTGGCCCGCCTGGCCTTCGAGTTCCGTCAGGCGTTCAACAAGGACGTCGTGATCGACCTCATCTGCTACCGCCGCCGCGGGCACAACGAGACGGACAACCCGGCGTTCACCCAGCCGCTGATGTACGACCTGATCGACAAGAAGCGCTCGGTGCGCAAGCTCTACACCGAGTCCCTCATCGGTCGCGGCGACATCACCCTGGAAGAGGCCGAGCAGGCGCTCCAGGACTACCAGGGGCAGCTGGAGAAGGTCTTCACCGAGGTCCGCGAGGCCACCTCGCAGCCCTCGCCGGTGGACATCTCCGGTCCGGAGGCCGAGTTCCCGGTGGCGGTGAACACCGCGATCTCCCAGGAGGTCGTCAAGCGCATCGCCGAGTCCCAGGTCAACATCCCCGACCGCATCACCGTGCACCCGCGGCTGCTGCCGCAGCTCCAGCGCCGCGCGGCCATGGTCGAGGACGGCACGATCGACTGGGGCATGGGCGAGACCCTCGCCATCGGCTCGCTGCTGATGGAGGGCACCCCGGTGCGCCTGGCGGGCCAGGACTCGCGCCGCGGCACGTTCGGCCAGCGCCACGCGGTCCTCATCGACCGCGAGACGGGCGACGACTACACGCCGCTGCTGTACCTCTCCGAGGACCAGGCCCGCTTCAACGCCTACGACTCGCTCCTCTCGGAGTACGCGGCGATGGGCTTCGAGTACGGCTACTCCCTGGCGCGTCCCGAGTCCCTCGTGATGTGGGAGGCCCAGTTCGGTGACTTCGTCAACGGCGCGCAGACCGTCGTCGACGAGTTCATCTCCTCGGCCGAGCAGAAGTGGGGCCAGACCTCCGGCGTCACCCTGCTCCTCCCGCACGGCTATGAGGGCCAGGGCCCGGACCACTCGTCCGCCCGCCCGGAGCGCTTCCTCCAGCTGTGCGCGCAGAACAACATGACGGTCGCCATGCCGACCCTGCCGTCGAACTACTTCCACCTCCTGCGGTGGCAGGTGCACAACCCGCACCACAAGCCGCTGGTGGTCTTCACCCCGAAGTGGATGCTGCGCCTGAAGGCCGCCGCGTCCAAGACGGAGGAGTTCACCTCGGGCAGCTTCCGCCCCGTCATCGGCGACGCGTCCGTGGAGGCGAAGGCGGTCCGCAAGGTCGTCTTCTGCGCGGGCAAGCTCTACTACGAGCTGGACGCCGAGCGGCAGAAGCGCGGCATCACGGACACGGCGATCATCCGCATCGAGCGCCTGTACCCGCTGCCGGGCGCCGAGCTGCAGGAGGAGATCTCCAAGTACCCGAACGCCGAGAAGTACCTGTGGGCGCAGGAGGAGCCGGCGAACCAGGGCGCGTGGCCCTTCATCGCCCTCAACCTCATCGACCACCTGGACCTGGCGGTCGGCGCCGACATCCCGCACGGCGAGCGGCTGCGGCGCATCTCGCGCCCGCACGGCTCGTCCCCGGCGGTCGGCTCGAAGAAGCGCCACGAGCAGGAGCAGGCACAGCTCCTGAACGAGGTCTTCGAGGCCTAGGCCTCAGCGGTCGTACGACGGTGGGCCCGGCCCCGAGTGCTTGTCGCTCGGGGCCGGGCCCACCGGCGTGTGCGGGGGCGTCTCAGATGGGCTGGGGCTCGAAGTCCCAGTAGAGGCGGCCGCGTTCGGAGGTCTCGGAGGTCTTGGACGGCCCGGCGCGGTCCAGGGCGAGGCCCGCCCTGAGGTCGCGGGTCAGTCCGTGGGAGTCGCCGAGGGTGCGGGCGGAGCGCTCCGCCGCGTCCCTGCCGAGTTCCGCGGCGGCCTCGGTGTCGCCGCTGAGGGCGAGCACCGCGGCGGCGTTGAGGGCGCAGCCGAGCGTCCAGGGGTGGTCCGGGCCGACCGCCCGCGCCATCTGCCCCCGCGTCCGCAGGGTGACGGCCAGCGCCGCCCTCAGCTCGCCCGCGTCCCGCAGCAGCAGGCCGACGTTGGCCCGCGCTCCTATGGCGTACGGATGGCTGTCGCCCAGCTGTGCCTCGTACAGCGCGGCGGTGGTCTCGGCCAGCTCGCGGGCCTCGTCGGGGCGGCCGAGCTGGCGCAGGAGCATGGCGTAGTCGCAGGAGACCATGAGCGCGTCGGGGTCCTGGCTGCCGCGTCGGCTCAGCAGCTTCTCGCGGACCTTGCGCATCATCGCCAGGGCGAACTGGAGGTCGCCCGTCCGGCGGGCGCACAGGGCGAGGTTGTGCTCGGCGTGCAGGGTCTGGCCGTGGTTGCGGTCCAGGACCTGGCTGTGCAGCCGGGAGTTGTGGCCCTGGATGTCCATGGCCTCGGTGTAGTTGCCGAGGAGGCGCAGCGTCCAGGCGGTGCGCAGCGCGGAGTACAGGGTCAGCGGGTTCTTGCCGCCGAGGAGTTCGACGCGGGCCTCCAGGATTCTGCGGTGCAGGGCGAGAGCGTCGGTGTAGCGGCCCTGGAGGCCGAGGGCCACCGCGAGGTTGCTGCGGATCGTGAGGGTGCGCGGTATGTCCTCGCCGCCCAGTTCCGCCGCGGCGCGTTCCGCGGCGGCTTCGAAGAGGTCGCGGGCCTCGTCGTACCGTCCGAGGGCCATGAGGGTGCCGCCGAGGCCGTCGCGGGCGCGGATCACCTCGATGGGGCGGGCGTCCCCGGTGGCCGTGAGCCGCTCCAGGGTGTCGCGGCCGACGGCCTCCGCCTCGCTGTAGTGGCCGAGCCTGCGGAGCATGTTGGCCTGCTGGTGGAGCGCGACGAGCACCGAGCGGTGCGTGGGGCCCGAGACGGGCCGCCAGTGTTCGACGGCCTGGTGGCTGAGCCACGAGCCGGCGCGGTACTCGCCCCGCATGCGGAGGTAGTCGATGCAGTTGAGGACGAGGTCGCGGACGTCGTCGTCCTCGGACTCCAGCGCACCCGACGGTTTGAGGTGCGGGATCAGTTCGGCGTACCGCGCCCAGTTCGCGGGGGACGCC
This sequence comes from Streptomyces huasconensis, assembly GCF_021028635.1. Lineage (NCBI taxonomy): Bacteria > Bacillati > Actinomycetota > Actinomycetes > Kitasatosporales > Streptomycetaceae > Streptomyces > Streptomyces huasconensis. The sequence goes on along the minus strand of NZ_CP086119.1, from coordinate 5,474,741 downwards.
GGGTCGCGCGGGTCGGCGGTGACGAGGACCTTGCGGGCGGCCTCGGAGTAGCGCTCGCGGTCCCTCGGGGACTGGATGCCGATGACGTAGCGGTGGAAGAGGCGGTGCATGCGCAGGGTGCTGACGCGCTGGATGTCCATGCGCCCCGGCTCGTACTCGACGCGCATCGAGGTGATCTCGGAGAGCCTGCGCAGGGCGGTGTTCCAGCTGCTCGGCTCGGAGACCAGCTCGGCGAGCGGGCGGGGCAGGTCGCCGTGGCGGGCGGTCTGCAGCAGCCGGACCGGCACGACGTCCGGGGAGAAGCAGGCCAGGAGGTTCAGCAGCTGCCAGGCGGGGGCGGCGCCGTCGCGCAGGGTGTTGAGGGTCTTGGCCCAGGCGACCTGGAAGGACTCGGGGTAGTCGCGGGACTCCACGATGCCGAAGCGGTCGGGTTTGCCGCGCCGGATGTCCTTGATGTAGCCCGGCACGTCGGCGGTCGGGGTGACGTCGAGCCAGGCCGCCATCTGGTCGAGGAGCAGCGGCATGTCCTCGACGGCCTCGGCGAGCCCGTCCGCCTCGCTCTCGGTGAGGCGGGCCGCCCGGCGCCCGACGAAGGCGACGGACTCGCTGCGCCGGAAGGGCGGGACGAGGACGGCTGCCTCGGTGTGGGCCGCCCACTCCGCGCGCAGGGTGGTGACCAAGACGTGGCCGCGCCCCTCGGGGATGAGGTCGAGCACCTTCTCGGGTGCGTCCGCGCCGTCCAGGACGAGCAGCCAGGGGCGCGCGGTGCCGACCAGTTCGCGGCGCACGGCGCCGATGACCGGTTCCAGCTGTCCGGAGGCCTCGATGCCGAGCTGTGGCGCGAGGGCGGCGAACTGCTCGCGGGCGGTCACGCGGCTGCCCGCGGTGACCCACCACACGATGTCGTAGTCGCCCGCGAACCGGTGGACGTACTCCAGGGCGAGCTGGGTCTTGCCGATGCCGCCGGGGCCGTGCAGGGCGAGGGAGCAGCCGTCGGGGCCCGCCGCCGCGAAGGTGTCGTGGATCTGCTCCAGGAGGCGGGTGCGGCCGGTGAAGCGGCGGTTGCGGCGCTGCGCGTTCCACACCTCGGGCAGGTCGTCGGGGAAGCGGGGGCCGCGGTCGAGGGCGACGAGGGTGGTGGGCGCGGCGATCCCGGCGCACTCCAGGACGCGGGAGCGGGCGGCCTCGGGGCGCAGTCCGCGCAGTTCGACCGGGGCCAGAGCTATGACGGCCTCGGGCAGCGGCTGCGCCGTGATGCTGACGGCGGCGATGCGGTCGCGGTGGGCGGGCAGCACCTCGCGCAGGGCGGCGGCCCAGGCCTCGAAGCGGTCGGCGCCGAGCCGCTCGTACCAGTCGTCGATGAGGAGCAGGATGCGGCCGGGGGCTTCGAGGAGGCCGGTGAGGGCGTCGGTGGCGGGCGGGCGCAGCAAGGGGTTCCAGCGGACCAGGGTGGTGGCCCGCCCGGCGGCGCGTATCTGGTGCTCGATCCACTTGGCCCAGGACTCGCTCTGGCCGGCGAAGACCACGGTGACGTGCGGCCGTTCACCCCCGGGTCGTCCGGTCATGCGCGGCCTCCTCCTCCGGTGACGCCGGCGGGGTCCCGCCACGGCGAAAACGGTCACGTGTGTGCACAGGACTTCCAATTGTGCGTCAAAGGGGCGTCAGAATAGACGACTTGGGGCAGGGGAAGCGGCGGCGACGGCGGAAAGCCGGTCGGCGACGTGCCGAATCAGCCGTTCCAGGTCGGCGCAGTAGACGCTGGGGTGCAGGAAGCCGCTGCCGGGGGCGTAGCGGTGGACGTAGTTGCCGCCGCCGCAGACGCGCACCACGGGGCAGGTACGGCACTCCTCGGAGCGGCCCTCCAGGCCGAGTTGGCGGGCGGCGACGCCGGGGTGGCGCAGGGCCCGGTCGAAGCCGTGCCGGAAGACGTCGAGGCCGGTGGCGGGGGCGCCCGCGTACGCCGACTTCAACGAGTCGACCTGCTCGATCGCGCCGTCCGTGTCGACGACGACCGCGGCGAGCGGTGAGAGTCCCACGGCCTCGGCGGTGCTGGGCAGGCCGAGCAGGAGCGCGGCGATCTCCCGGAAGAGGCGGACGCGGGTGCGCATCCGCCCGGCGTCCCACCAGGCGTCGAAGAGCGTGGCGAGCCAGTCGCCGTACGGGGTGGGGCGCGGCCGGTGCCGCCCCGGGCCCTCCTCGGGGGCGATGCCGGGCGGCGGCGTGGCCCAGTTGCCGTGCGGAAGCAGGAAGTCGACGCCCGGCGGGTCCAGGCCGAGCAGCGACTCGTATACGTCGACGGGGTCGGCGGCGAGGTCGATGGTGCAGAGAATCCCGGCGTACGCGTGCGGATGCGCGGCGAGCAGCCGGGCCGCGCGGTGTGCGGCGGGCCAGGCGGAGCGGCCCGCGTGGTCGGTGCGGCGGGCGTTGTGGGCGGCGCGCCCGCCGTCGAGGCTCAGGCCGACGCGGATACCGGCGGCGGCGAGGCGGTCGAGGGCACTCCGGGTGAGCAGGGTGCCGTTGGTCTGGACGGTGGCGGTCACCTCGCAGTCGGCGGGCACGGCGTCCCGCACCGCACGGGCGTACGCGATGACGGCGTCGGGTCCGGTCAACAGCGGTTCCCCGCCGTGCAGTTCGACACGGATGGCGGTGAGCCGGTGCCGGGTGACGTGTTCGGCGACGCGGGCCGCCGTGCGGCGCATGACGGTGGCGTCGGCGCGGGCGGGGCGTGCCCGCCAACTGGCGTCCGGGGAGCGGTAGATGTAGCAGTACGAGCAGTCGAGGTTGCAGCGGCCGTGGACCTTCAGGACGAACTGGCGGAAGGGGACGGGCCGGTGGGCTGCCGGGTCCAGGGCGGCGTGCGGCCAGGCGGGGTGGCTCACGGCGCGTCCTCGTAGCGGGCGACGACCGGGCCGTCGGGCGCGGCGGCCGCGGCCTCGACGAGGTCGGCGACCAGGGCGGCGTACACGGGGTGGTCCGAGCGGTCCGCGTGGGGGGCGAGGGCGGCGAGGGGCGGCAGCTCGGGCAGGGGTATGCCGCTCGCGGCGGCGGGGGCGCTCACGCCTCGTCCGGGCGGGACTCTAGGCGGGCGACGGCGGCGCGCAGCTCTTCGGCGCGGACGGCGGCCCCGGCGGACGGGGGCCGCTGGAGAAGGCGCCGGGCCGCGCGGTACTCCGCGAGGGCCAGGTCGGGCTCCTCCAGCTGCTCCAGCGTCTCGCCCCGTGAGTGGTGGGCCTCGGCGGCGAGGTCGGCGTCCCCGGCCTCGGCCGCGGCCTCGGCGGCGCGGCGGTAGTACTCGTCGGCGCGGCGGAGCTGGGCGAGGACATCGGTGCGCGCGGCCAGCCGCGCGGCCACCTCGCCGCGCCGCAGCCAGCTGTACGCGGCGAGGAACGGGTCGGCGAGGGAGCGGGCCACGGCGCCGAGCAGCCAGTCCGCCTCGTACAGGTCGGCGAGCACCTCCTGCACCTCGAAGCGGGCGATGTGGGCGTCGGCCAGGTGCATGCGCCGCTCGTCGCGCCGCGGGTCGGCCGTCGGGGTCGCCTCGACGGCCTCGCGCAGGTGCCGTACGGCGGCGTCGGTGTCGGCCGCCGAGTGCGTGTCGACGCCGCGCTGCGCGAGGGCCGAGCCCAGGCGGTGCAGCAGCAGCGCCCTGGCGGGGTCGTCGTCGGGGGCGAGCGGGAGCGCCATCTCCCAGCGTTCGATGGCCAGGTGTCGGTACTCGTCGCGGCCGGAGCCGAGGAACCGCGCCCAGTGCACGTCGGCGCCGCGCGCGTGGCACTCCAGGATCAGGTCGTGGTCGCCGTCGGCCGCCGCGAGGGCCTCGTCCACGGCGGCGAAGATCAGCCGCTGGCCGCCGTCGTCGGGGTCGTCGGCGCGGGCGAGCTGGAGCGCGTCGGCGAGGTCGAGCCAGGCACGGGTGCGCTCGGCCGTGCCGAAGCCGTCATGCGCCAGGGCCTCGCGGAGATCCTCGCAGGCGTCGACGGCCACGCCGCTGGCGTCCGGCACGGAGCGGCCCCCGAGGTCGTCCCTCGGGATCTCGCCGCGCCCGGTGTAGTGCCGCGCGAGCCGCTTGCGCAGCCGTCCGCGCAGGAGGTACCCGTCGGCCTGGTCGGGGCCGAGGGTGAGCACACCGGCGGTGCTGATGGCGCGACGCATGAAGTCGACGTAGATGTCCTGGGGGCGGGGGCCTTCGGTGCGGGGGGTGTACGAGGGTCCTGCCGCGCCCTGGGCCGTGAACCAGGGGTCTTCCGTCTCCGGGCCGCCCCCCGCGCGTGAACCGACGGCGGCGGCGCGGTACTGCCCGAGCATGCTGCCGTGGAAGGCGGCGTCGCCGAGGTCGAGGCGGCCCGCGCGGGGGCCGGGGCCCTCCGACGCGGTGTAGGCGCCGACGCCGACGGTGTCGTCCTCGGCGGACCCGGTGGCAGCGGCCCCCGGGAACGTGCCGGACGGCTCCCCGGTCCCGTGCGCCTCGTACAGCGCCGCGAACACGGCATCCGCGTACCGCCTGTCGGTCTCCGATGGGAACGGCCGGCGCCCGTCGGCCGGCTCCGCGCCCGCGTACTCGTCAAGGACCTGTGCGATGACGGCACGGGCGTACTGCCGCTCGTCCTCGTCCGACATCGGGGAGAGCCTCTGGTCCCGGTCCCTGCGGCGCTGCTCGGCAAGGCGGCCGTGGACCTCTCGTGCGAACCGCCGCACGAGTTGGTGGTCGACGGCCGCGTGGTGATCGACGACCGCTCGGTGGTCGACGCCCTCCGCCGTGCCTCGCGCGTACGCGTCGCCTCCGCCTGATCCGCGTGGTCCGCGTGATCCGCGGGGGGAACCCCCCGCATCCTGCGCCCGCGTGCCCGAGTGCGGGCCCGCCACCGCCATCTCGACTCCTCCCTCCACGAGCCGTGCCGCCACCACCGCGAGCCGCCCGAGCACCTCCGCCAGCGTCTGCTGCGCCGGCCAGCCCGGGGCGTCCGCGGCGTCGCCGAGGTGGGCGGGGACCGGCAGGAGGGCGTCCGTCGCGTCGCCCAGGAGGAGGTACTCCGCCCAGAGCGCCGCGAGGGGCCCGCCCCCGGCCAGCCGCTCCGCCTGGGCCCGCACGGGGTCCGGCAGCGCGGCGGCTTCCGTGCCGGAGCGCTCGACCTCCTCGGCGGTCGCGACGAGCACCGCGCCGAGCAGCAGCCGTGCCTGCGGTGACCGCTCCCCGACGGCGGCCGCTACCCGCAGCGCGTGGCGCAGGTCGGCCACGCCGTGCCGCGCGGTCCACCGCAGGAACAGCGTCTCGCCGAGTTCCTTCAGCACCCCGTCCCGCACCGTGTCGCCACACCGCCCAGCCGCCGCCTCCAACAGCTCCACGGCGCGGTCCAGGTCAGGGGCCTGCCGCTCTCGCGCGTACCGCTCACGCGCTTGTCTGGCCGCCGCCCGCAGCGCCTCGGGGTCGGCCGCGTCGAGGGCGCGCTCCTGCGCCCGCGCACCCGGCAGGAAGCGCCGCAGGACCTCCCCGGAGACCTCGGCGAAGGCCCGCAGCCCGGGGTGGTCGACGGCGGGGCCGGACGGCGTGGGCGCGGGCTGCCCGGTGTCGCCGAGCAGCGCCACGGCCGTGGCGGGGAAGTTGTGCACGCTGCGCCCGAACCGCCGCTCCAGATAGTCGGAGCAGTGCTTCTGCAGCAGGATCGCGTCGTCGCGCTCCAGGTGCCCGAGCAACTCCTCCTCCACGCCCTCCAGGAACTCGTAGCCGAGCACGTCGGGGTCCTCGTCGCGCTCGCGGCGCTTGAGGAGGCCGCCGAGCAGCACCTCCGCGAGGACCTCGGGGCCGCTGCCCGCCAGCATGGCGCGCTGCACGAGCTGCATCACCGGCAGGATCGGCGGCACCGCCGAGAGGTACACGGCGAGCTGCCAGGCCGCGGGCGACGCGGTGCGCCGGAACGCCCGCACCCGCTCCCGGCCGCCGACCTCCTGCCGGGCCCGCACCGGCGCTCTGGAGGGTCCGTGCGCGGCCTCGGCGTACCCCGCGGCCGCCTCCAGGCACTGCCCGGTGGCGCCGGACACCAGCTTGGCCCAGCCCTCCACGGAGGACCGCCGCAGGGCGAGCACCGGCACGGGGATGCCCCGGCGCCGCGCCGGGCCGCCGCTCGCGGGCTCGAACTCCAGGCGCCCCGCCGGGCCTTCCCAGCGGTGCAGGTGGCCGCGGTGCGCGGGCAGGTGCGTACGCCGCCACATGCGCTGCGGCAGGGGCTGCACCACGGCGACCGGCGCGAGCGATCCCCAGCGGTACAGCAGCCGCTGCATGCGGCCGCTGCGCCACATCGGGCCCGCGCAGTCGCTCAGGACGAGGGCCAGCCTGCTGCCGGTGGGGTCGCTGAGGCGTTCGGGGTCCTGGAGGGCGGTGCCGGGGCGGGCCGTCGCCGCGTATCCGGGGCGGCCGTCCTCGCCCTCGTGCAGGAACTGCACCTGTACTTCGCGGAAGGCGCCCGCCCGCTCGCACACGTGCCGCAGCTCACCGAGCGCCTGCTCCCACACGACCGTGGACGTGGAGAGGTCCATGAGGAGCAGGAGCCGTGCCTCGCGCCGCCGCGCGTGCCGCAGGACGGGTATCACGAGTCCGGTGTCGGCGGCCCGCTCCGCCGTGGCCTGCTCGTCGAGCTGGCGCGGTACGGGGCGCACGGGCGGCCGGTAGCGCTGCAAGGGACGTAAGGCGCGCTGGAGGGCGAGCGGGTCGGGCAGCACGGCGGCGGCCGGGACCTGCACGGGCACGCCGTCGCGCCGCTCGGCGTCGCCGCCCTCCCCGGCGGGTACGACGAGCCGGGCGCGGGGCGCGGCCCGGGGCGGCACCCTCGGCGCGGGGGCGGGCGGGGGGTGCGGGTGGGTGAGCCCGGCGTCGTCGTGGGCGCCGCCGCCCGGCCGTGCGGGCGGCGGCGGCTCGACCGCGGGGCCCTCCTCGGCGCCGGTGCCCGCGGCGACCTGCCGGGCGAGCCATAAGGAGTCCGCCAGCTCCCGGACCGTGGGGTCGAGTTCGGCGTCCCGCAGGCGCGCGACGAGCGCCGCGAGCGCCTCACTCACGGCGTCGGCACGGTGCGGGGCGGACATCACGCCGTCACCGCGGCCCTCGGTCGAGGGGCCGCATGAGCAGCCCGGCGATCTCCTCGCGCCGCTCCGGCTGCTGCCGCGCGGCGTGCTGGGCGAGGAAGATGGCGTTCAGGAGCTGGTCGGTGGGGCGCAGCGCGCCGTCCGACTCGGCGTCCGTGAACTGGTCGACGAGGTCGAGGTTCGTGTCGTACGAACCGGCCCCGAAGTGCGCGAGGACCATCGCGGCGAGCCGCTGGTCGCGCGGCGGTTCGAGGTCGAGAGGGACGCAGCGGCGCAGCAGCGGGCCGGGGAACTCCCGCTCGCGGTTGCTGGTCAGGACGACGACGGGAAACGCCCGGCAGCGCACCCGGCCGTGGGTGACGGGGACCCTGCGCCCGTCGTCGGTGAGGACGCGCACGGTCTCCTGCCCCGGCCGGTCGGCGATCCGCTCCAGCTCGGGGATGCCGAACTCGCCCTCCTCCAGGACGTTCAGGAGGTCGTTGGGCAGGTCGATGTCGCTCTTGTCCAGCTCGTCGATGAGCAGCACGCGCGGCCGGTCGGAGGCGATGAGCGCGGTGCCGAGCGGTCCGAGCCGCAGATAGCGGCCGATGTCCTCGGCGTGGTCGCGGCCGAGCTGGTTGTCCTGGAGGCGGCCGATGGCGTCGTAGGTGTAGAGGCCGTCCTTCAGCTCGCTGCGGCTGACGATGGCCCACTGGAGCACCCGGCCGAGGTCCAGTTCGTACGCGAGGGAGTGCGCGAGGGTGCTCTTGCCGGAGCCGGGCTCGCCGGTCACGAGGAGCGGGCGTCTCAAGTAGAGGGCGGCGTTGATGAGTTCGAGTGCCTCGGCGCCCTGCACGGACATCGGGACGTTGCTGTCGCCGAGGCGGCGGCGGGTCGCCGAGTCGATGCCCGGGACCTCGTACTCCACCGGTGGCGCGTCGAACGCCCGCCACGGCGGCGGCTCCGGCAGCCGCCGGATCTTGTCCGAATCCGGACCCCCGGCGCCTTCGTAGATGAACCATCCGCTCACTGCGTGCTCCTCGTCGACGGTCGGTGGCTGAGGTGGCTGACCACGCCCTGGCCGACGGGGGCGATACGCGCCCACAACGGGCCCTTGGAAATGTACCCACGCTCACGGCTCCGAAGAGCGCGTTTCGGCCAGGAGGTGGGTGGGGCGGGGGCGTTGGGGGGCGCAGGGGCGGTCACGGGGGTGGCTTCGGGGAGCGGGGGCGGGGGCGGCTGCGGGGTGGGGGCGCTTTGGGGAGGCGGGGGTGGGACCGTGCCGGCGTGTCGGGCGCTCACGGGGAGTCCGCCGGCATCGTGTCCTCGGGCGGCAACGGCCTGCGCGGGTCGTCGTACAGGAGAGCGAGCGGTTCCGCCCAGCGCCGGTCGCTCCGGCCGCGGCTGATGTCCTGGCGGATGTGGCGCAGCACGTCCGGGAGTTCGGTGACCGAGCCGACCTGGCCGAGCAGCCGCGCCACCCCCGCGTGCAGGTCCTCGCAGGAGTCCTGGCAGCCGCGCGTGGCGTGGCCCTCGATGTGCCAGAGCATGACCCCGTGGCCGCTGCCGAGGGCGAGCCGCATCGCGTCGCGGCCCGCGCCGCGCCCGGCGGGGCGGCACATCACCGGGATCGAGGTGTGCGGCAGCTTCTGGAAGTGGCGGGCCTGCGGCCTGGTGTCCCGTTCGGGGACCCGGGCGGGCGCCAGTTCGCTCGCCGCGGCGATCGCCTCCCAGCGTTCGTGCCAGTCGGGGTTGTCCGGATGCGCGCGGCGCGCGAGGTCGCGCAGGACCACGCGCCGCTGCGTGCCGAGGTGCTCGGTGGCGTACAGCTTCGCCATGTCGTCGAACTGCCAGCGGTGCACCTGGGTGTCGAAGTGCTCGGCGGGCAGGGCGAATTCCAGCGGCACCGGGGCGCCCTCGCCGTCCAGCCGGTGCAGGGTGCGGCCGAGCGGGGCACGCAGCGCCTGGACCAGCTCGGCGGGAAGGAACCCCTCTCCGGAGTAGTCCTCCGCGGCCATCTCCGTGTCGCCGTGCTCGAACTCGCCTTCCGTACCGCTGTGGTTGACCCAGATCTGCCAGTGGAAGCGGGCGGGCGTCACGCTGATCACCGGGTCGAGCAGCACGGTCACCGTCGGCCCCTCGCCGGGCCCCGGATAGGGCACGGCCACCCGGTCCGGGCCGCCCGGGTCGGGGCGCAGTTCGTCGGGCAGCCGGGCGTCGGTGACCAGGGCGTGCAGATGGGTGCGGTCGTCCTGCCCGAGCCGCTCGGCGACCCAGGCCTCCAGCGGCTGGACATCGCCCCCACGGCTGCGTACGTACGCGGCGACGAGCCGCAGGTAGTGCAGGAACGTCAGCGCGTCCTCGGGCAGCGCGCCGTCGTAGAGCAGCCCATGGCCGTCGCGCCAGGTCAGCAGCGCGGGCGCGGCACCCGGCGGCCTGCGGCCCCGCACCTTGCGGACGATCTTCGCGACGGAGGGCGCGGCGCCCGGGTCGGGCAGGCGGGCGAGCAGGGCGAGGGCGGCGCGGCGGTCCTTGGGCGTCCACAGTTCGGGGCCCGCGTGGCGGCCTGCGCCCAGCAGCCGCTGCTGTTCGTCGATCCAGTTGTCGCCGGTGATGACGCGCGGGACGGTGCCGTGCCAGCGGTCGTGCGCGGCCGTCACCTCGCGGTAGGCGGCGCCGAACCGCCGCAACGCGAGCGTCGCGACGGCCATGCCGCCGTCCCGCTCCTTGCGGCGCGACTTGATCAGGCCGACCACCGCGCCGGTGCGCGGATCGAGCAGGGGGCCGCCGGAGACGCCCTTGGGGAAGGCGATGTCGGGCTTGAAGCGCAGCCCGGCGCCGTCGTCGCGGACGTTGATCTCCGCGTCGGCGCTCCAGGGCTTGGCGCCGGCGCTCGCCTCGTTCTCGTCCGGCCGGTAGCCGTACGCGACGACGGCACCGAAGGGGCGTACGGCCCGGTCGGCGAGCCATACGCACTCGTGCTCGACGGCGTCGTCGAGGAGCCGGACCAGCGCGAGGTCCTCCTCGGGCAGCACCACGGGCCGCTCGTGATCGCTGAGCAGCCAGTGCGCGAGGCGGGCGGCGACGGGGATGCCGTCGTTGAGGTCGGCGCCGCGCACCGCGAACGGCCGCTCCCGGTCCCTGGCGAGGTGCGGGCGCAGCACGTGGGCGCAGGTCAGCACCCAGCCGGGCGCGACGAAGAACCCGCTGCCCCACATCGGCGCGTCCCCGGCGCCGTCGTGGTCGGCCGCCAGGAGGTGCACGGTGGCGGCCTGTGCGAGGGCGTCTAGCCTGGGGGCGGGCTCAGGCATGCGGGACCGGGTCCGGGTCCGCGGCGGGGCGCGCGCCGTCGGGGCCGCCCTCCGGCCGGCCCTGGGCGGCCTGCCTGTCCAGCTGCCAGGTCAGCGTGACCTGCACGGACGCCTTGGCCTCGCCGTCGGCCAGCACGGCGATGACCTTGCCGGGCTTGGCGCTCAGCTCCACCCCGAAGGTGACACTGGCCTCGTCGGGCCGCACGGCCGCCGCGGCGTCGAGCACGGAGCGGCCGACCCCGCGGATCAACTGGCCCAGCTCCTCGACCTTGGCGGCGGCGGTGTCGAGGACACCGACGTCCTCGTCGTCCTCGCCGTGTCCGCCGGCCGTGCCGATCCTGGCGTACACGGTCTCACCGCCGGGCAGCTCGATCCGCTGGACATGCCCCGTCACAGTCCGTCCCCCCGCTCTTCCAACTCGCCCTTCGAACACGCTGTTTGATCTGCGACGAGGTTAATGGCCTGCGCGGTTGCGGGGCGACCCCCGCACGCCGTACGAATCCGGCCAGACCGAGGCCGGCCGCCCACGGCCTAGGATTGAGGCGGAAGAGACCGTCCGCATCAGGAGCATGAGTTGTACTTCACCGACCGTGGCATCGAGGAGCTGGAGAAGCGGCGCGGCGAGGAGGAGATCACCTTCGAGTGGCTCGCCGAGCAGCTCCGCACCTTCGTGGACCTCAACCCCGACTTCGAGGTCCCGGTCGAGCGCCTGGCGACCTGGCTGGCGCGGCTGGACGACGAGGACGAGGACGAGTAGCCGCTCCTGGTCACGCGGCCGGGCGGTTGCCGTCTCACCCGGTCACGAGCGCGGGTGCCAGCTCCCGCCACTGCGGCAGGGGCAGCGCGGCCGGGTCCTCGGTCAGCACCTGGACGCAGACGTGATCGGCGCCCGCGTCGAGATGGGCCTTCACGCGCGCGTGGAGCACGTCGACGTCTCCGTAGGCGACGATCGCGTCGACGAGGCGGCGGCTCGGCCTGCCGCCCGCGAGGTCCTCGTCACCGAATCCCATGCGCCGCGCGTTCGCCGTCTGGTGGGGGGCGCTCGTGACGTAGCCCGCCACGTGCCGCGCGGCCACCTCGCGCGCCCGGTCGATGTCCGTGTCGAGGACGACGGCCTGCTCGACACCGAGGAACGCGTCCGGTCCCATGGCCCGGCGCGCGGACGCCGTGTGCTCGACGGGCACGAAGTACGGGTGGGCGCCCCAGGCGCGCTCGGCGGCCAGCGCCAGCATCTTCGGGCCGAGCGCGGCCAGGACGCGGCGCGGGGCGACGTCCGGGGCGGGGCCGTGGGCGGGGGCGGCGTCCATGGCCTCCAGGTAGCGGCGCATCGTGCTGAGGGCCTTGCCGCGCGTCGGGACGGAGTAGCCGTCGACCTCCACGGCCGTGTCGTCGACCCGGTGGCCGCCCAGACCTAGCAGATAGCGCCCCGGAAAGGCCTCGCCGAGGGTACGTTCCGCCGCCGCCATGGCCAGCGGCTCCCGGAAGGCGATGTTGGCGATGCCCGAGGCGACGACGATGCGCTGTGTCGCGGACAGCAGCAGCCAGGCCTGTCCCACCGTGTCCCGCCCGAAGGCCTCTCCGTACCAGAGGGCTCCGTATCCCAGTTCCTCTATCTCCGCGGCGGCCTCCCGCACGCGGCCCGCGGGCTGCCCCTCGAAGGCGAAGGTCCACACCCCGGCCCGCCCGAGGCCGTCCCGCGTCAAAGCGCTGCCAGCCATTGCCCCACCCCTTGCTTTCTGTGCCTTCTCGGTCTTTCTCGGTTCCTTGCGGTCTTGCTCGGTTCCTTTTCGGTGCTTTCTGCATGCTGCGGGTGCTTTCCGGAGAGGGTCTCCGGATAACCGGGACTCACGATAAGGAGAATCTCTCCGGATAACTAGCCCCCGGCCGTGCGGGACGCGAGGATGGCCGGATGACGAAGTCCCCCTCGGAACCCCTGGAACCCCTGGAACCTCTTGGCCCGCTGGAACCCCCGAAGCCTTCGGAGTCGGCGCGCGGCCGCCGCACCCGCGCGGATGCCCGCCGCAACCGCGAGCGGATCGTCGAGGCGGCACGCGAGGCGTTCGCCGAGTCCGGCCCTGAGGCCTCCCTCAACGAGGTCGCCCGCCGCGCGGGAGTCGGCCCCGGCACGCTCTACCGCCACTTCCCCACCCGCCCCGCGCTCCTGACCGCGGTCCTCCAGGACCGCATCGACACCCTGTGCGGACGCGCGGAGGAACTGCTCACGGCCGACTCCCCCGACGAGGCGCTGGCCGAGTGGCTGCGCGCGTTCCTCGCCCACGCGCGCGTGAACCAAGGCATGGGCGGCTCCCTGCTGATCGAGGAACTGGAGAGGCCGGACGCCCTGGGCTTCGACTGCCACCAGCGGATTCAGGACACGGCACACGGGCTCCTCGCGCGCGCCCAGCGCTCCGGCACGGCACGGCCCGACCTCACGGCCCCCGACCTCGTACAACTGGTGGTCGGCATCGCACTGTCGACGGCCCACGCCACGGCGGACCCGGCTCAGCCGGACCGCCTGCTGACCCTGGTCCTCGACGCCGTACGCCGCCGCTGACCCGCGCCGCGCGCCGCCGCCCCCTCAGCCCCGCGCCCGCATCCGGTCGTACGCGAGTCCCAGCGCCCCCTGCACCAGCAGCACCGCGGCCGCGGCGGCCCATCCCCCGCTGCGCCGCCGCACCGCCCACACCGCGAGCGGCAGCCCGGCGGCCACCTGTGCCGCGGCGAGGGCGCGCGCCTTGGGGCCGCGCACCCAGGGGCCGAGCGGGCCGCTGTCGACCACGTCGAACTCCGCCCGCACCGCGTCACGCCAGCCGGACCACTCGATCCGGCGCAGGTCCCGCTGGACCCGCGCGACCTCGCGCAGCCGGTCGGCCGGTTCGCCGGGGCCGAGGCCGGGCGGGAGGCTGAGCCCCGTACGGGTGAGGACGGCGAGGAGGCCGAGCATCCTGGCGCGCGCGTCGGCCTGCGTGTCGGGCCGGGTCAACGCCTCCAGGGACTCCATGTCCAGGACCGGGTCGAGGCCGAGCCGCGCGGCGAACGTACGCATCGCCTCGTCCTCGCCCACGGGCGTGCCGTTCGCCAGCCATTCGTAGCCGACGGTGCGCCGGAAGCCCGCCGCGAGGGTGTAGCCGGAGCGGTCGGTGTCCCACCACAGGGCGAGCACGGGCCGGCCCGAGCCGACCGCGAGCGCCGTGGCCCAGCCGGTGAGCACCCGGTCGACGGGCTCCTCGCCGTGCAGCCAGGGCTTGCCCTCGGGCACGAGGACGCTCCAGCCGCCACCGGCCGGCGCGAGGAGCATCCGCTCGCGGAGCAGGTGGGCGGCCGGTTCCACGATGTCGGGCTCGGCCTGGCCGAGGAGCAGCGCACCGACGCCAGTGGCGTGGTCGAGGGCTTCAGACGACATGGCCCCACGCTAGGACAGATCGTGACATTCGGCGCACGATCCGTGACATATGGCCGCGGCGACGCCGCACATGCCCCTCCCGGCCCGCCCACCGCGGACCGAGGCTTTTCACCCTCGACATGTCTTGACTTCCGCCAACCGCGATATATCGTGGATGGCGGAGACGCGATATGGCGTGTTCCGTGCCGGGCCCGCCCGGCCTGCCCCGCCCGCCCGGCCGCCCGGCCCATCAAGGAGGTCAGCCCATGTCCGAGTGGTCTGTCGCCGAACCCCGGAAGCTCACGTTCGACGCCCCGGTGACCGCCCTCCATGTGCGCCTGGTGAACGGCATGGTGCACGTCGTGGGCACCGACGAGGACACCGCCCGCCTGGAGGTCTCCGAGATCGAGGGCCCTCCCCTCACCGTCACCCAGAAGGACGGCGTCCTGTCCGTCGCCTATGACGACCTGCCGTGGAAGGGCTTCCGCAAGCTCAAGGGACTCGCCCAGAAGGGGTGGTGGCACAGGGCGGTGGTGTCCCTCGCGGTGCCCGCGGGGGCCCGCGTCGAAGTGGGCGCGATCGGCGCGGGCGCCATGGTCTCCGGCATCGAGGGACCCGTGGAGGTCAGGAGCGTCACCGGTGACATGACGCTGGTCGGCCTCACGGGCCCGGTCAACGCGGAGACGATGTCGGGCGGCGTGGAGGCGCAGGGCGTCTGCGGCGACCTGGGATTCAGGTCCGTCTCCGGGGATCTGACCATGGTCGAGGCGGCGGGCGCCTCCGTCCGGGCGGATTCGGTGAGCGGCGCGTTGATCGTGGACCTCACCCCGACGGGGACCCCTGCGGACCTCGCCCTGACGAACATCTCCGGTGAGATCGCGGTCCGCCTTCCGCACCCGGCCGACACCGAGGTGGAGGTGGAGACCACGAGCGGCGCGGTGTCGAGCGCCTTCGAGGAGCTGCGGGTCAGCGGCGGCGCGCAAGGCTGGGGCTGGGGCACCAAGCGCGTCACGGGCCGGCTCGGCGCGGGCGGCGGAAGCCTCCGGGCGACGACGGTCTCCGGAGCCGTCGCGCTGCTGCGCCGGCCACCGATGGAGGAAGATCCTTACGACGAGGTCCCCCTGGACGTCGCCCCGTCGGACTCCCCCGACGCCGACGTCCCCCCTCAGCCGCCCGCCGCCCCGACCCACAAGAAGGTGCTCTGAGATGCCCCCCGTGTTCGCCCACGGCCGCCTGCGCCTCTATTTGCTCAAGCTGCTCGACGAGGCGCCCCGCCACGGCTATGAAGTGATCCGCCTCCTCGAAGAGCGCTTCCAGGGTCTGTACGCGCCCTCGGCGGGCACCGTCTACCCCCGCCTCGCGAAGCTGGAGGCCGAGGGCCTGGTCACGCACACTACCGAGGGCGGCCGGAAGGTGTACGCCATCACGGACGCGGGCCGGGCCGAGCTGGCAGGCCGCAGCGGTGAGCTGGCCGACCTGGAGCTGGAGATCCGCGAGTCGGTCGCCGAGCTGGCCGCCGAGATCCACGAGGGCGTCCGGGGCGCGGCGGGCGATCTGCGCCGCGAGATGCGGACCGCCGCCAAGGAGGCGCGTACCTCGGGAGTCACGGGCACCGGCACCGGCTTCCCCGATCCGTCCGGTTTCCTCGACGGCGCCTGGGCCGACAAGGACGGCTGGCGGCAGGCGAAGGAGGAGTTCAAGCGCGCCAAGCAGGAGTGGAAGGAACAGGCGCGCCGCGCGAAGGACGAGAGCCGCCGGGCCCGCGAGGAGGCCCAGCGCGCACGCCGCCAGGCCAAGGACGCCCAGGAGAAGGCGCGGAGCCTGGCGCAGGAGGAGGTCCAGCGCATCGCCCGGCGCATCCAGGAGCAGGTCCAGGACCACTTCGCGGGGGGCGACTGGCCGACGGGCGTACAGAAGGGCCTGTCCGAACTGGCCAAGGAGTTCAGCGAGTTCGGCATGGACTTCGGCGAGCATTTCCCCCACCCGCCCGCCGGGGCCGGGGCGGGGGCCGGGGCCGGGCCCAAGTTCAGCGGGGCCCCCGAGGACCTGGTCGTGGACTACACCCCCGATTGGGCACAGGAGGACTCGACCGGAAATCCGGCCCGCGACCTCGACCGCCTGCTGGACCGCTTCCGCGACGACGTCCGCGACGCGGCCCGCGACCACGGCGTCACGGAGGAGCAACTACGGGACGTGCGCGCCCACTTGTCGTCGGCCGCCGCGCACATCGCGGCGACCCTGCACCCACGGCAGGTCTGACGGCGCGCCAGGGAGGCGCCTCACCCCAGTACCCGGTCGACCGCCGCGTGGGTGACCCCATGGTCCGCGAGCACCTCGGCGACGACGCCCGGGCGGACGGTGAGGGCGAGCAGGATGTGCTCGTCACCGATGCGGCGGTCGCGGCGGGCGGTGGCGATGCGCAGGGACTTCACCAGGGTTTCCTTGGCCTCGCGGGAGAAGGGCACCCGGCCGAGCCACCCCCGCACACCCACACCCCCGCCCGGCTTCCCCCGGGGGCGGGAACCGTCCAACGCCCCCTCCCCATGGCCCTCCTCGACCCGGGAGACGATCGCGTCGACGTCGATGCCGAGTCCGGCCAGCGCCTCCGTGTCGGCCTGCGACAAACCCCCGCGGCGCCGCGCCCCGCCCAACGCCCCCTCGATCGCGTCGCGTTGGCGAGCGGCCCCGAGCGTGGCGAGGGCGAAAGACCCGCGGCTCGCCTCGCGGTCGAGCAGGGCGAGCAGCAGGTGTCCGTCGTCCACGGACTCGGCGCTCCCCCGCTCGGCGTGCTCGACCGCGCCCAGCACCACCGCGCGGGCATCCTTGGTGAACCGCTCGAACATCACTGCCTCCCGTACTTCTTGTGCACGGCCTGCCTGCTCACTCCGAGCTCCGTGGCGATCTCCTGCCACGACCAGCCCTGCCGGCGCGCGCTGCGCACCTGCACGGCCTCCAGCCGCTCCACCAGCTTCCGCAGCGCGGAGACGGCACGCAGCCCGACCCGTGGGTCCTGATCGCCCGCCCGCTCGGCGAGATCCGTAGCTTCGGTCATGTATGTCAACGTACGTTGACAGAGCCCCTCCGTCAACCGTAGTTGACGAAGGGGCCGACGGAGAGAACAGCGGAGTGGACGATGGAGGGAACGGCGGAGCGAACAGCGGAGACGGCGACTACGGCCGCGCTCAGACCTCCGGCACGATCTCAGACCTCCGGCACGGTCTCAGACCTCCAGCACGATCTTGCCGAACTGGTCGCCGGACTCGATCCGCTCGAAGCCCTCCCGCGCCCGGTCCAGCGGCAGCACCTCGTCGATGACGGGCCGTACGCCCGTGGCGGCGCAGAAGGAGAGCAGGTCCTCCAGCTCGTCCTTGGTCCCCATCGTCGAGCCGACGACCTTCAGCTCCAGGAAGAAGATCCGGGTCAGCTCGGCGTGCGAGGGGCGGTCGCCGCTGGTCGCACCGGAGATCACCAGCGTGCCGCCCGGCTTCAGCGACTTGACCGAGTGCGACCAGGTCGCCGCGCCCACCGTCTCGATGACGGCGTCGACCCGCTCCGGAAGCCGCACACCCGCCTCCACGGCCTCCACCGCGCCCAGCTCCAGCGCCCGCTTCCGCTTGGCCTCGTCCCGGCTGGTGGCGAAGACCCGCAGGCCCGCCGCCTTGCCGAGCACGATCGCGGCCGTGGCGACGCCGCCGCCCGCGCCCTGCACGAGGACGGAGTCCCCGGGGCGCACCCCGGCGTTGGTGAAGAGCATGCGGTACGCGGTCAGCCAGGCGGTCGGCAGGCAGGCCGCCTCGGCGAAGGACAGCTCCTTCGGCTTGGGCAGCACGTTCCACGTGGGGACGGCGACCTGTTCGGCGAAGGTGCCCTGGTACTTCTCGGTGAGGATGGAGCGGCCCTCGCGGGGCCCGACCCCGTGCCCGGACTGGCCGATGACGGAGTGCAGGACGACTTCGTTGCCGTCCTCGTCGATCCCCGCCGCGTCACAGCCGAGGATCATCGGCAGCTTGTCCTCGGCGAGACCGACCCCGCGCAGCGACCACAGGTCGTGGTGGTTCAGGGAGGCGGCTCTGACGTTCACGGTCGACCAGCCGGGGCGCGCCTCGGGGGCGGGACGCTCCCCCAACTCGAGGCCGGAGAGCGGCTGGTCACGGTCGATACGGGCGGCGTATGCAGCGAACATGCCGCCGACCATAGGCCGCCGCCGGGCCGCGGCGGAACCACGTACGACTGTGACACGCGCCGCGCCCCCTGCCGTACGCGAGGTAGGCCAGGGGGCGCGGGGTCGGTGCCGGGCGGGCGGTCAGCTGCGGGCGACGCCCTCCGCGCGGGCGGCGGCGGCGACCGCGGCCGTCACGGCCGGGGCGACGCGCTCGTCGAACGGCGACGGGATCACGTACGCGGCGGACAGCTCGTCCCCGACGACGTCCGCGAGGGCGTCGGCGGCGGCGATCTTCATGCCCTCGGTGATCCGCGAGGCGCGCACCTGGAGGGCGCCGGCGAAGATGCCGGGGAAGGCCAGGACGTTGTTGATCTGGTTCGGGTAGTCCGACCGGCCGGTCGCCACCACGGCCGCGTACTTGTGCGCGATGTCCGGGTGGACCTCGGGGTTCGGGTTGGCCATGGCGAACACGAAGGAGTTGGGCGCCATGGAGGCGACGGCCGGCTCGGGCACGGTGCCGCCCGAGACGCCGATGAAGACGTCGGCACCGGCGAGCGCGGCCTCCAGCGACCCGCTCAACCCCGCCTTGTTGGTCAGCTCGGCCAGCTCCCGCTTGACCGGCGTGAGGTCGTCCCGGTCGCGGCTCACGACGCCCTTGCGGTCCGCGACCGCCACGTCGCCGAGCCCGGCCTCCAGCAGGAACTTGGCGATGGCGACACCGGCCGCGCCGGCGCCGGAGATCACGGCGCGCAGGTCGCCGAGTGTCCGCCCGGTCAGCTTCGCCGCGTTGCGCAGCGCCGCCAGCGTGACGACGGCCGTGCCGTGCTGGTCGTCGTGGAAGACGGGGATGTCGAGCCGCTCCTGGAGCTTGCGCTCGATCTCGAAGCACCGGGGCGCCGAGATGTCCTCCAGGTTGACGCCGCCGAAGGACGGGGCGAGGCGCACCACGGTCTCGACGATCTCGTCGGCGTCGGTCGTCGCGAGCGCGATCGGCACCGCGTCGACACCGCCGAACTGCTTGAAGAGGATGGCCTTGCCCTCCATGACGGGGAGCGAGGCCTCGGGGCCGATGTCCCCGAGCCCGAGCACGGCGGTGCCGTCGGTCACGACGGCGACGACGTTCGACTTCCACGTGTAGTCGTGGACGAGTTCCGGCCGCTCGGCGATCGCGCTGCACACTTTCGCGACGCCGGGCGTGTATGCGAGGGACAGGTCGTCCTTGTCGCGGACCGGCACGGTGGCCTGCACGGCCATCTTGCCGCCGCGATGCAGCGCAAACGCCGGATCGAAGGGCTCGGCCGCACCGGCGGGGCCCTCGTGATCCGTACTGCTGTCGCTGCGAGGATTGACGATCTCCGCTGCCACTTGTCTGACCCCTTAAGTCTTAATCATTCGTTGAGGGTGTCCACTCCTGGTTGAGAAGTGGGCGGGCACCGCGTCCGTTCCCCGCCTGTCGGCGGAGGGAGGTACGGACACGCGGGCGCGCCGCACACGCGCCCTGAGCCCCGGATGAGGGGTGTAGCCCACCTTTCTACCCGAAGGCGGTGGGCCCGGGCGAGTGACATTGGTTGCAGAACGCGCCGGAATGGGGGCCGCCGGGCCCGCGGCGGGGTAGTGGCGGGCCTCCGCATGCCACGAACCGTACGGCGGCCCGGAATCGTCTGTAGTCCACATGGCGAGATTGGCGGGATATCACTCGGTTAACGGTGATTCGCACCGCGCCCCATAAGCCCGTGCTGTACCGGGCCGTCAGCATTCGAGGCTGGCCCGTTATCCGATTTTGACATCTCCGGCACCCAGAATCGGACGGTCCGAATGGCAAGATGCCGTCATCACACGAGGTCGCGACACCCGAAGGTGTGTGCACGACTCATCGGCAACTCCCTCATCCGCCGGAGGACCCACCATGACCGCAAGCTCCATTTGTCGCAGGACCGCAGATAAGTCCGCGAAGTCCCGGATTGCCGCGGTCGGCGCGATCGCGGTCGCCGGTGCGCTGCTGCTGTCCGGCTGTGGCGACCAGACCAACGACAAGAAGAGCAACGCGGTCGTCGACGCGCCGCTCGCCGACAAGCTGCCCAAGGACATCCGCGCCAAGGGCGTCATCAAGGTCGGGTCCGACATCGCCTATCCCCCGGTGGAGTTCAAGGACAAGTCCGGCAACACCGTCGGCATCGACCCGGACCTGGGCGAGGCGATGGGCAAGCAGCTCGGCGTGCGGTTCGAGTTCGAGAACGGCACCTTCGACACGCTCCTCGGCGGTCTGCGCTCCAAGCGCTACCAGATCGCGATGTCGGCCATGACGGACACCAAGAACCGTCAGGAGGGCATCGATGAGGAGACCGGCAAGAAGATCGGCGACGGCGTCGACTTCGTCGACTACCTCACCGCCGGTGTCTCGATCTACACCAAGAAGGGCGACGACCAGGGCATCAAGACCTGGTCGGACCTCTGCGGCAAGAAGATCGTCGTCCAGCGCGGCACCGTCTCGCACGACCTGGCCAAGACCGAGTCGAAGAAGTGCAAGGGCGGCAAGAAGATCTCCATCGAGCAGTACGACAACGACCAGCAGGCCCAGACCCGGCTGCGCTCCGGCGGCGCCGACGCGGGTTCGTCCGACTTCCCGGTGGCCGCGTACGCGGTGAAGACCTCGGGCGGCGGCAAGGACTTCCAACTGGTCGGCGAGCAGGTGGAGGCGGCGCCGTACGGCATCGCGGTCTCCAAGAAGAACCCCGAGCTGCGCGACGCGATCAAGGCCGCGCTCGACGCGATCATCGCCAACGGCGACTACGAAAAGATCATCAAGAAGTGGGGCGTCGAGGACGGCGCGGTCAAGGAAGCCAAGATCAACGGCGGCAAGTGACCGCGCCCCCTTCCCTCCCAGTCGCTGAAAGGCCACGCACGTGACCACCGACATCTCCAAGAAGGGCCCCGAGGACGACGTCCCGAAGGCGCGGCAGGCGGAGGCCATCAAGGCCATCCCCGTGCGCCACTTCGGCCGCTACGTCGCCGCGGTCCTCGCGATCGGCGTCCTCGCCGCCATCGTCTACGCCTTCTCCCAGGGCGACATCCGCTGGGACGCGATCCCCGACAACTTCTTCGACGAGCGCATCCTCAGGGGCGTCCGCGAGACGCTGATCCTCACCTTCCTCTCGATGCTCATCGGCGTCGTGGGCGGTGTGATCCTTTCGGTGATGCGCCTGTCGAAGAACCCGGTGACCTCGTCGATCGCCTGGTTCTACATCTGGTTCTTCCGCGGTACGCCGGTCCTGGTCCAGCTCTTCGTCTGGTTCAACCTCGGCTTCGTGTTCGACTACATCAACCTCGGCCCGGTCTACAAGGACGAGTGGTCGGACTTCATGACGCCGTTCCTGACGGCGCTGCTCGGCCTCGGCCTCAACGAAGCCGCGTACATGGCGGAGATCTGCCGCGCCGGCCTGCTCTCGGTCGACGAGGGCCAGACCGAGGCGGCGCACGCCCTGGGCATGAGCCACAACAAGACGCTGCGCCGCGTGGTGCTGCCGCAGGCGATGCGCGTCGTGGTGCCGCCGACGGGCAACGAGTTCATCAACATGCTGAAGACGACGTCGCTGGTCGCGGCCGTCCAGTACTACGAGCTGCTCAAGTACGCCCAGGACATCGGCACCTCGTCGGGCGCGACGGTGGAGACGCTGCTGCTCGCCGCCTGCTGGTACCTGATCATGACGTCGATCCTCAGCGTCGGTCAGTTCTACCTGGAGCGGTACTACGCGCGCGGCTCGTCCCGCACCCTGCCGGACACCCCCTTCCAGAAGATCAAGGCAAACATGCTCTCGCTGAGCAACCGCACGGAAGGGGTGACGCGCTGATGACCGCCATGGTGAAGTCCGAGGGCGTCCACAAGTCCTTCGGCCACGTAGAGGTCCTCAAGGGCATCGACCTGGAGGTCGAGGCGGGTGAGGTGTTCTGCCTCATCGGCCCGTCCGGCTCCGGGAAGTCGACGTTCCTGCGCTGCATCAACCACCTGGAGAAGATCAACGCCGGTCGGCTGTACGTCGACGGGGAGATGGTCGGCTACCGGCAGAAGGGGGACAAGCTGTACGAGCTGAAGGACAGCGAGGTCGCCCTCAAGCGCCGTGACATCGGCATGGTCTTCCAGCGCTTCAACCTCTTCCCGCACATGACGGCGCTCGAGAACGTCATGGAGGCGCCGGTCCAGGTCAAGGGCATCGCCAAGGCCGAGGCCCGGGAGCGCGCGGGCCAGCTCCTGGAGCGGGTCGGCCTGGCCGACAAGGCGGGCAACTACCCCTCCCAGCTCTCCGGCGGCCAGCAGCAGCGCGTGGCGATCGCCCGCGCGCTGGCGATGGACCCGAAGCTGATGCTGTTCGACGAGCCGACGTCCGCGCTCGACCCGGAGCTGGTCGGCGACGTCCTCGACGTCATGCGCGACCTCGCGGAGTCCGGCATGACGATGATCGTCGTCACGCACGAGATGGGCTTCGCCCGCGAGGTCGGCGACAGCCTCGTCTTCATGGACGGCGGCGTGGTCGTCGAGTCGGGCAACCCGCGCGACGTCCTGACCAACCCGCAACAGGAGCGGACGCAGTCGTTCTTGTCGAAGGTGCTGTAGTCGGCGCCCCGTAAGGGGCGCGGGGAACTGCGCGAGCAACCACGACGCGCCCGCACCCGGAAACGTGCGAGAAGGGGCGGTACGGATCAGTGATCCGTACCGCCCCTTCTCCGTCCACGGGTTACTTCAGCCCCAGGACCACCGCGTCCGACGGCGACGCCCACACCGGCCGCGCCTCCGAGAACCCGGCCTCCCGCAACGTACGCACATGCCACTCGACGGACGGCATGTCCCCGTCCGCGTGCTCACCGTAGATCTCGAACCGCTTGGCGGTGGGTCCGGCGAGGACCGGGTCCTGGGCGGCGAGCTGCCACCACTCCTTCCAGTCCAGCACGCCCTCGGCCTTGGCACGGTCCATCCGCCGGTGGCGGAAGGCGCTCTCGGCGGCGTTCAGCCGCGGGGTGGCGGGGTCCGGCATGTGATCGGCGTTCATGAAGACGCCACCGTCCCGGACGAGCCCGGCGACCTGGCCGTACAACGTGGCGAGCGGCTCGCTGAAGAGCCAGTGCAACGCCGTCGCGGTGAGCACGGCGTCATACGAGTCGTGCGGCAGCGCGGCGGCCCAGTCGGGGTCCTTCAGGTCGGCGGTGACGAAGGTGACCCGGTCGTCACCCGCGAAGGTGCCCTCGGCGATGGTGAGCAGCGCGGGGTCGAGGTCGACGCCGACGCTCGTCGCGTCCGGGAACCTCTTGAGGAGCCGGTCCGTAATACTTCCCGTACCGCACGCCAGATCGAGCACGCGCGGCTCGGGGCCGACCACGGCCTCGACCATGTCGAGCATGATGTGGAACCGCTCCTCGCGGTCGGGCAGGTACCACTGCTGCTGCCGGTCCCAGCTGTCCTGCCAGGCGCGCCAGTCGGTGCCGTGCCCGGCCGCGGTCCCGGCCCCCGTTCCCGTCTCCGTCATCAGAACCCCTCCACTCCGTAATACCCTGGTACCGCAATCGGCTATTACCGGCCGACGAGATGACCATAGCCCGCCCCCGTAAGGACTACAAGTGGAACTGGCCTATTACTCGGACTACGCCGTACGCCTGGTCAACAGCGAGGAGCCGGGCCGCAACAAGGACGCGCTGACCTCGGTCGAAGCGATCCGGGAGCTGTTCGGGACGAGCACGCAGATGGCCCGCCGCGCCACGGACTCCGACGTCACGCGCTTCCGTTCCGTACGGGGCAGGCTCCGGGCGGTCTTCGAGGCGGCGGACGGCGGCGACGAGACGCTCGCGGTCGACCTGCTGAACTCACTGCTCCTGGAGTTCCCGGTGAGCCCGCAGATCTCGGGCCACGACCACCGGGACGACGACGGACGCCCGCTGTGGCACATGCACCTGGCGGACCACCCCTCGAACGCCACCGCGGGGTACGCAGCGATCGCCGCGATGGGCCTCGCCTTCCACCTCACCGAGCACGGCGTGGACCGCCTCGGCCTGTGCGAGGCGGCGCCGTGCCGCAACGCCTATCTCGACACCTCCACGAACCGCTCCCGGCGCTACTGCTCGGACCGCTGCGCGACCCGCGCCAACGTCGCCGCCTACCGCGCCCGCAAGCGCCTGGAGACGGAGCGCTCGGCGAACACCGGCCGCACGGCACAGACCGCCCAGCGCGCCAGCGCCAGCGGCGAGCGCCGCCCGGAGGCGGGCGGCCGGTAGCGGAACCGCACCCGGCCCAGCACCAGCTCCTCGGGGACGACTCCGTAGTCCGTACTGTCCCCGCCGGCGAAGGCGTTGTCGCCGCGCACCCACCAGCCGCCGCCGCGGCGCTCCTTGGCGCGCTTGACGACCAACAGGTCCTGCTGGAACGGATGGCGCAGGACCACCACGTCCCCCGGGCGGACGCGGCCGCCCCACCGGACGAGCAGCCGGTCCCCGTGATGCAGCGTGGGCACCATCGAGGGACCCGTCACCTCTGCCGCGCCCCACGGCAGGACGGCCCTTCCGCGCTCGCTCTCCTGCGACAGCTCCGGCATCACCGGCACCTCCCCGGTCCTATCCTCCACCAGTCCCAGTCTGACCCTGGACTTTTGTCCTAAGCCCATGGGGGCACCCGCGAAAACCGGCTTCTCACGGAGTAATGTCCCACCTGAGAAGACGATCACGAGGAAGGACAGCTACATGCTTTCCCGCCTGTTTGCCCCCAAGGTGAAGGTCAGCGCCCACTGCGACCTGCCCTGCGGCGTGTACGACCCGGCCCAGGCCCGCATCGAGGCGGAGTCCGTCAAGGCCGTGCAGGAGAAGATGGCCGCCAACGACGACGCCCACTTCCAGGCGCGTGCCACGGTCATCAAGGAGCAGCGCGCAGAGCTGGCCAAGCATCACGTGTCGGTGCTCTGGAGCGACTACTTCAAGCCCCCGCACTTCGAGAAGTACCCGGAGCTGCACCAGCTGGTCAACGACACCCTGAAGGCCCTCTCGGCCGCCAAGGCGTCGACGGACCCGGCCACGGGCCAGAAGGCGCTGGACTACATCGCCCAGATCGACAAGATCTTCTGGGAGACGAAGAAGGCCTGATCCCCGGTCACGCCCTCTGACCTGCGGCCTCCTTGGCCGCAGCGTCCGCCCTTCCCGCACCCGGCCCGTTGGCCGGCCGCCGTACACGGCGTCCTCGACGGTCCGGGTGCGGTCGTTTCCGCCCCGGCACCGGCGGCCATGACGCCCCTGGTGGGGCACTCGCAGAGGGCCTCACTATGCTCCCCGGAATGACCACGCAGTCGCCCCCGCGGCTCACGCCGGAAGCCGCCCGGGAGCTTCAGGGCTTGCTCCCGGCCGAGATCGGGCCGGGGCTCAGTGAGCACGAACTCACCGCCGTCGAGGAACGGTTCGGGTTCCGTTTCTCCGCCGATCACCGGGTCTTTCTCGCCGCCGGGCTGCCCCATGGGTCGTCGCGGTGGCCCGACTGGCGCGGCGGCGACCCCGACGACCTGGCCGACAGGCTCTCCCGGCCGGTGGAGGGCGTGCTCTTCGACGTGGAGCACACCGGCTTCTGGCACCCCTCCTGGCCCCCGCGGCCCGACGGGACGTCCGACGCCCTGCGGCTCGCGACGTCCGAGCTGGCGGCCGTGCCGCGGCTGGTCCCTGTCCATGCCCACCGCTATCTGCCGGGCACGGCGGGCGAGTGGGGGCACCCCGTGCTCTCCGTCCACCAGACCGACGTCATCATCTACGGCAATGACCTCGGCGACTACGTACGGCACGAGTTCACCGGCCGAAGCCGCGCTGTCACCGCGCACGCCACTGTCGACTTCTGGTCGTACTTCGTCGAGGGCGGGCCGGGGACCGACGTCGCCGCGCCGACGCCCCACACTCCGTACGCGACGGACGCGCGCGAGGCGGTCGAACACCTGCGGATGCTGGCGCTGGAGCGCCTCATCGGCCGCCGGCACCACCCGGAGCAGTTGATCGAGGCCGCGCTCACGGCGCTGGTCCTCGACGCCGAGGTGGAGTCGGACGCGTTGCCGTCACTGGCCGGGCTGCTGCGCACCGAGCGCGCGCGGGCCCCCGCGCTGTTCGAGGAGGTGACGCGCGAGGCGGGGCTGCTCCGGGGCGTTCCCGCCGACGACGGGGGCGGCTCCCGGGAGGCATCGGTCCGCTGGCGGCTCGTGCGCTGGTGGCTGCGGCTGATCGTCAACGGCAGCCTGGCCCCGGGGCCCGGTGGTGACGTGATCACGTACGAGGGCTGGGGCCCGCTGGGCCGGCCGCGGGCGCTCGGCCCCCTGGTGGACAAGGTCGACGCGTACAACGACTGGACGGCGCTCAGGCGCGGCGACCGTGAGCACCTGGCACGGGCGATCGTCACCGAGGCCGAGCGGCTGCTCGCCGGGCCCTGGCCGCCGTCGGCCTGATCCGCCGGGGCCGCGGCGCGCTCACTCCCGGTGCGTCCGTCGGGGGCGGGCCAGGCCCAGGTCGTACGCGAGGATCGTGGCCTGGACGCGGTCGCGCAGCCCCAACTTGCCGAGCAGGGCGTTGACATGGGACTTGACCGTGCCGGTGGTCACGCCGAGGGCGCCGGCGATCTCGGCGTTGGTGTGGCCCGCCGCCACCAGGGTCAGCACCTCGCGTTCGCGCGGCGTGAGCGAGGTGAGGAGTTCGGGGTCCGGAGCGGGGGCCGTGTCCGCGAAGGCGTCGATCAGGCGGCGCGTGACGGTGGGCGCGAGCATGGCCTCACCCGAGGCCACCACCCTGATGCCTGCGAGGAGTTCCTCCGGCAGCGCGTCCTTGAGGAGGAAGCCGGAAGCCCCGGCGCGCAGGGCGTCGTGGACGTACGCGTCCTGGTCGAAGGTGGTCAGGACGAGGACCCGCGGCGCCGCCCCCGCGGGCTCCGTGGGCTCCGCGGTGAGCAGGCGGGTCGCCGTCAGGCCGTCCATGCCCGGCATGCGGATGTCCATGAGGACGACGTCCGGGGAGAGTTCCCGTGCCAGCCGCACGGCCTGGGCACCGTCCTGTGCCTCCGCCACCACGTGCAGGTCCGGTTCCGCG
The DNA here is from genome assembly GCF_021028635.1 of Streptomyces huasconensis. Taxonomy (NCBI): domain Bacteria; kingdom Bacillati; phylum Actinomycetota; class Actinomycetes; order Kitasatosporales; family Streptomycetaceae; genus Streptomyces; species Streptomyces huasconensis. Next base: position 5,447,752 of record NZ_CP086119.1, on the reverse strand, counting down.
TCGACGATCGCCGCGAACCCGGCACGGACGACGGCCTGGTCGTCGACGACCATCACTCGGACGGTTCCAGCAGGGCGCGCCTCGCCGGCTTCGTCGGCCGCTGTGTTCTCGGTGGGGATGGTGATACCTCCTTGGGATCTCGGCTGCCGCTGTGCTCGCTGCCACAAGGGCGCTCACGGCACCGTGGGGCTCGCGGCCGCAGGGGTGTTCGCGGCTGCCGTGTGGCTTTCGGCGAGCGGGGAACTCTGGGGCGTCGTGGGGCTTACGGGTGGGGTGGGGCTCAGGGGCGTCGTGGGGCTTACGGGTGGGGTGGGGCTCAGGGGCGTCGTGGGGCTTACGGGTGGGGTGGGGCTCAGGGGCGTCGTGGGGCTTACGGGTGTGGCGGGGCCCAGCGGCGTCGCATGCCTCTCGGCCGCCGTGGTGCTCACAGGCGTCCTGGGACTCTCGGCCGCCGTGGGACTTACGGCTGTCGCGGGACTCTCGGCCGCCGTAGTGCCCACGGGCATCGGGGTGCTCACGGGCGTCGTCGGACTCACGGATGCCGTGGTGCCCTCAGCCGCCGCGGTGCTCACAGACGCCGTAGGACTCACGACCGCCAAGCCACCCGACACCACCCCGGCACCAGACCCCGCCGCCCCCGCCGCCTCCCTGCGCGCCCCGCGCGCATTGCCCGGGTCCGTCGTCTCTCTCAGCGTCGCCAGCAAGTTCCGCATGGCTGACAGGCCCGCTCTCGCCTCGTCGGTCACGCCCTGGAGGTCGCCCGCCTCGGCTCGTCGCACCACCGCGTCCGCGTGCCGTACGACCTCGCCGCGCAGCTCCGTGGCGATGCGGCGGCGCTCCTCGTACGCCTCGAAGACCGCCGAGCGGACCGTCTCGGTGAGGGCGTGGTCCTCGATCGCCCTGATGCGTTCGCGCCGGGTGCGGACCACCGCGCCGATGACCCAGGGCACCGCCAGGGGGAACAGCGACAGCACGCCGAACGCACACGCCATGAAGAGGAACGCGCCGAAACCGCCGTCCTGGTCGAGGTCCGCCATGCCGTCGGCCGCCGCCACCGCGAGCCACGACAGGCACAACCCGGCCGCCCCCACCACCACGGCGGTCCAGGTGACCCGCGCCGGACCCGCGAAGGCTCCCACGGCGTGCACGGCCACGCACTCCCCCACCCCGCCGGCCACCGCCAGACAGAGCGCCACCGCGGGCGGCACGAGCCCGAAGGCGACCCCGAGCGGCGCGAGCCAGGCCGTGGCGAGGACCGCGCACAGCACCGCCCAGGGTGCCCGGCGCCGCCACAGCAGCGGCAGCGCGTGGGCGACGGCGGGCCCGCAGGCCAGGGCGGTGTCGCCGGGGCTCTCCGCGAGGACGGTGAAGACCGGCAGCGAGGCGGCGGCCAGCACGGCCGCCCCGTCCGCCGGATCGAGGCCGCGCAGGGCCCGGTGGCGGGAGGCGTGGTGGCGCATCGGGGCCGTGGTGCGCGGCAGCCGTGCGCGCACGGCCCAGCCGGGCCCGTCGGCGCGCGGCCCCGCCTCCAGGGTGCCGCCGAGCGCGGCGGCGCGCTCCCGCATGCCCGCGGTGCCCCGGCCCGACCCGAGCCGCTGCCTCCCTCCGGAGGACGACGCGTCGGGTGGCGCGTCCGCGGCCGCCCCGTCGTCCTCGACCACGAGGTCCACCGCGCCGTCACGTTCGAAGACGCCGACGCGTACGCGTACGGCGGCCCCGGGGGCGTACCGCAGGGCGTTGGTGAGGGCCTCGCGGACGATGCCGAACGCCGCGTCGGCGACCGGGCCGGTCAGGGCCGCGAGGTCCGGCGTCACCTCGACGGCGGGGCGCAGGCCCAGGCGGGCGAAGCCGTCGGCCAGTTCTCCCACGCGCTCCTGAATGCCGCTCTCCTCGTCCGCCGCGCGGGTGCGCATCATCGCGACGAGGCGGTGCAGCGCCGCCAGCGTCTCGCGTCCGCTGTCCGCCGCGAAGGCGAGGGCCTGCGCGGTCAGTTCCGGTCGGCGGTCGCCGAGCCGCAGCGCCGCGTCCGCGGTGACGACGACGGAGGTGAGGTGGTGGGCGCTGACGTCGTGCAGTTCGCGGGCGAGGCGCAGGCGTTCGGTCCCGGCGGCCCGGTTCCGTTCGGCCTCCGCCCGCGCGAGCTCCCGCGCGGCGGCCCGGCGCCCGGCGAGCCAGCGGCGGCGGCTGCGGCCGAGCCCCAGGACGGTGAGGAAGACCGCGCAGTTGATGAGGGTCTCGCCCCCGGCCTCGGCCATGGAGGGGTACAGCACGGCCGCGCGGACCGCCTCCGCGACCGCCAGGGCCGACCCGACGAGGGCGGCCGTGCGCAACGGGCGGCGCACCACGACCGAGTACAGGGCCACCAGCACGGCCACCCCGTGCAGCAGCGTCGCGTCCTCGGGCAGGAGCAACCCGCCCGCCATGCCCGCCTCGACGACGAGCGCGGCGGCCACCGGCCGGCCGCGGCGCATGCCGAGCCCCGCGGTGACGACGACCGCGACGATCAGCGCCGCCGTGAGCTGCGCGGCGCCGATCTGGTCCCCGTCCCGCAGCGCGCGCCCCGGCCAGTAGGCCAGCTGCTGGATCGCCAACAGGGCGGGCAGCAGCCAGTTACGTATCCCCTCCATATGGGCTCCGATGATACGGAGGGGCGGTACCGCGGCGGCCTTCGCCCGGGCCGGGGCCCCAGGGCCCGGGGCCGTACCGGCCCGCTCACCCGGTCCCGCCCCGGCTCTATCCCAGGGTGGAGAGCGCGATCCTGCCGACGGCCGACGCCCTGGCCCGTCGGGGCCGGAATGCTGAAGGGCATGACCGAGACGCCCTTCCCGGCGGGCCCTTCCCCCGACCCGTTCGCACCGCCGCCACCACCCTCCCCCGCCGCCCCTCCGTACGCTCACCCTCCGTACGCCGCCATCCCGGACGCCCGCGGCCCGTACGCCTCCGGCCCCTACGCCCACTTCACGCCGTACCCCCACCACCCCCTCCCCCCACCGGCACCCTCGCCCCTCCCGTACCACCGTCTCGCCCTGCTCACCGGACGTCACCGCTGGTGGCGTCCCCTCGCGGGCACCGGCCTGGTGCTGGCCGGTGGCGTCGCCGTCATGCTGCTCGTCCTGCTCGGCGGCCAGGTGGCGGGCGCGCTGCTCGACCGGCCGGTGGACCGGGACGGGTTCCGGGTGTGGGGCGGCATCGGGGAGACGGGCCTTGGCCTGCTCTCCCTCGCGCTGCTGCTCCCCGTCGTGCTGCTCGCCGCCCGCTGGGCCCAGCGGCGCCCGGCCGGGACGGTGTCGTCGGTCGCCGGGCGGCTGCGGTGGCGCTGGCTCGGGCGGTGCACGGCGATGGGAGTGCCCCTGGTGGCGGTGGCGTTCGGGGTCATGCTGCTGCTGCCCTCCCCGGCGGGCGACGGCTCGGACGACATGCGGTGGGTCGGACTCCCCGACTTCCTGGTCGGCCTCGCGATGGTGTGCGCACTCGTGCCGTTCCAGGCGGCGGCCGAGGAGTACGTGTTCCGGGGCTGGCTCACCCAGGCCGTCGGCGCCTGGCTCCGCTCCCCGTGGCTCGCGGTCCTGCCCCAGGCTCCGCTGTTCGCCGCGGCCCACGGCTGGGGCACGCCGTGGGGCTTCGCGGACCTGATGGTGTTCGCGCTCGTCGCGGGCCTCCTGACGGTGCGTACGGGCGGCTTGGAGGCGGCCATCGGCCTGCACGTGCTCAACAACCTGCTGGCCATGGGGGTTTCGACCGCGATCGTCGGCGCGCTCGCCTCCGAGGAGACGGCCGCCGACATGGACTGGATGTCGGTCTGCGTCGACGTCGTGATGCTCTGCGGATACGCGGCACTGGTGCTGCGGGTGGCGGACCGCCGCGGGATCGAAGCGGTCGGTACGGGTGCTGCGGGGGCCGGTCGATGAGCGGCGCCCGGACGGCGGAAGTTCAGGCTCCGGCCTGCCGGGCCCCGCGCTCCCTGGCCCGGCGCGGCGCCCGTGACGTCCTCCAGGGATACGCCCTGTGGCTGCTCTACCGGTGGCTCGTCCACGGCAAGGAGGAGGCCTCCCCCGGCTTGCGCCAGTCGCTGCTGCTGCTCGTCGTGGTCGCGCTGTGGGTGTCCGTGGCCGGGTTCCTGCGGGGCCGCGCGGACCGCGCCGCACGTTGGACGGCCCTGGTCGCGGCGGGCGTGGCGGCGGGGGCGTTCCTGACGGTCGTCGTGGCGCGGCCGGCGTCCACCGGTCTCGTCGCCCTGCCGACGCCCGCCGCGAGCGCCCTGCTGCTCGCGGTCGCCGGGGGTCTCGGGCTGTGGGTGCGCCACACGGAGTCGCGGCGCCGCGCGGACGGCCACTCGGGCCACGGGCGAACGGGCGTGCGCGGAGATCCGTCAGCCGTCCGTGAGCCGGGTTAATCAGTTGCCGTGTCCGGCGGCCCCTGCTGCACTGGCGGGAGCCGGCGAACGACCGGCGCAGTCCACGAAGGAGCAGCAAATGCGGCGTTCGCGCATGTCCCGCCCCGAGGAAAGCCAGCTCTCTTCAAAGGACATGACGGTACGTGCATTCACCTGCTCCGCACACATTGAACCTGGGCATTCTCGCCCACATCGACGCCGGTAAGACCAGCCTGACCGAGCGGCTCCTGCACGCCGCCGGGGTCATCGACGAGATCGGCCGCGTCGACGACGGGAACACGCAGACCGACTCGCTCGCCCTGGAGCGGCAGCGCGGCATCACGATCAAGTCCGCGGTCGTCTCCTTCACCATCGAAGCCCCGGGGGGCACGGGCACGGGTGCGGGCGTCACGGTCAACCTCATCGACACCCCCGGCCACCCGGACTTCATCGCCGAGGTGGAGCGGGTCCTGAGCGTGCTCGACGGAGCCGTGCTCGTGATCTCCGCGGTGGAGGGCGTCCAGGCGCAGACCCGCGTCCTGCTGCGCACCCTGCGGCGGCTGCGCATCCCGACCCTGATCTTCGTGAACAAAGCGGACCGCACCGGCGCCCGGTACGACGCCTCCCTGAGCCATATCGCCGAGCGGCTCACCCCCGACATCGTGGCGATGGGCACGGTCGCGGACATCGGCACCCGTGAGGCCCGCTTCACGCCCTTCACCGCCGAGAACGCAGAGGGCGGCGGGTTCACCGCCCGGCTGGTCGAACTGCTCACCGGGCACGACGACGCGCTGCTCACGGCGTACGTGGACGACGCCTCGTCCCTCTCGTACGACCGCCTGCGCGCCGAGCTGGCCCGGCAGACCGGGCGGGCCCTGGTGCACCCCGTTTACTTCGGGTCGGCGATGACGGGCGCGGGGGTCCCTGAACTGATCGACGGCATCCGCGCGTTGCTGCCCTCGACCGCCGGGGACGCCGGAGGCCCCGTGTCCGGCAAGGTGTTCAAGGTGGAGCGCGGGAGCGCCGGGGAGAAGATCGCGTACGTACGCGTGTTCTCGGGGACGGTCCGCACGCGGGACCGTGTCGCCATCACCGGCGTCACCGACGGCACTGCCGGCGTGATGGGGGACAGGGCCGACGGCCCCCGTGAAGGCAAGGTCACCGCCGTCAGCGTCTTCGACCAGGGCACGGACGTGCGCCGCGCCGAGGTCCGCGCGGGGCAGATCGGCAGGCTCTGGGGGCTCGGCGACGTCAGGATCGGCGACGTCATCGGCGTACCGCCCAAGGGGGCCGAGCCCGGCGGCCGGTTCTTCGCGCCGCCCACCCTGGAGACGGTCGTCACCCCGCTGCGTCCCGCCGACCGGGGCGCCCTGCACGTCGCGCTCACGCAGCTCGCCGAACAGGACCCGCTGATCGACCTGCGGCAGGACACCGTCCGCCAGGAGGTGTCGGTGTCCCTCTACGGAGAGGTACAGAAGGAGGTCATCCAGGCGACGCTCGCCGAGGACTTCGGTCTCGACGTCTCCTTCCGCGAGACGACGACGATCTGCGTGGAGCGGGTCGTCGGCACGGGCGAGGCGTTCGAGGTCGGCGAGAAGGAACCCAACCCGTTCCTCGCCACGGTCGGGCTGCGCGTCGAGCCCGCGCCGGTCGGCGCGGGGGTGACGTTCCGGCTCGGCGTCGAGCTGGGTTCGATGCCGTACGCGTTCTTCCGGGCCGTCGAGGAGACCGTCCGGGAGACGCTGCACCAGGGCCTGTACGGCTGGCGCGTCCCCGACTGCGCGGTCACCATGACACGCGCCGGTTACTGGCCGCGCCAGAGCCACGCGCACGGCACCTTCGACAAGAGCATGTCGAGCACCGCCGGTGACTTCCGGAACCTGACGCCGCTGGTCCTGATGGACGCGCTGCGCGATGCGGGCACAGTGGTGCACGAGCCGATGCACCGCTTCCGGCTCGACGTGCCCGCCGACACGGTCGGTGCGGTGCTGCCCGCCCTGGCCCGGCTGCGGGCGGTACCGCACACCCAGGCGGCGAGCGGAACCTCGTACCGCCTGGAAGGGGACATCCCCGCCCAGCAGGTGCACGCGCTGGAGCAGCTGCTGCCCGGGCTCACGCGCGGCGAGGGCGAGCTGGAGTCCGCCTTCGACCACTACGAGCCGGTGCGCGGCCCGGCCCCGTCGCGCGAGCGGACCGACCACGATCCGCTCCACCGCAAGGAGTACCTACTGCGGGTGGTGCGCAGAACGCCCGCATGAAGGGCTCAGGCTTCGAACGACGGGAGCCCGAGACTCCGCAGCCGCTCCGGGTCGGCGATGATGTTGATCTCCACGATCTTGCCGTCCACGACGGTGAAGGAACCGAGGGAGAACACCTCGCCGCCCGGGGCCGCGACCAGGCCCGGCAGGCCGTTGACGAGCACGACATGCTGGTGCGCGGCCAGCCGCGCGAACATGGCGGCCTGCGCGGCCACCGTCGCCGCGCCCCGCACCAGCTTCGACAGGCCCGAGGACAGCTCGCCGGTGTCCGAGCGCAACACGACGTCCGGGTCGAGGAGTTCGAGCAGCGCGTCGAAGTCGCCCGCCTTGGTGGCGGCCGTCCAGGCCTCGACGACCTCACGCTGCTTGGCGACGTCCCTCTCGTGGGCCGGCGTCGAGCCCTGCACGCGGCGGCGGGCCCGGCTGGCCAGCTGTCGGGTCGCGGCGGGCGTGCGCTCCACGATGAGCGCGATCTCGTCGAAGGGCACGGCGAACATGTCGTGCAGCACGAACGCGAGCCGCTCGGCGGGCGCGAGGGTCTCCAGTACGACGAGCAGCGCGAGGCCCACCGAGTCGGCGCGCAGCGCCTCCTGTTCGGGGTCGACCACGTCCACGCGGCCGACGACCGGGTCCGGCACGTGTGTCTCCAGGGAGACGTCGAGTGACTCCTCGCGCCGTGACTGGCGTGAACGCAGCAGGTCCAGGCAGATCCGGCCGACGACGGTGGTCAGCCAGGCACCGAGGTTGCGCACCTCACCGGGCCCCGAGGCATCCGGGGCAGTGCCTTTGGCTGCGGCAGTGGCTGCGGCCTGGGTGCGGCTGAGCCGGAGCCACGCCTCCTGGACCGCGTCCTCGGACTCGCTCACCGAGCCGAGCATGCGGTACGCGACCGCGTTCAGCCGGGCCCTGTGCTCCTCGAACCGTGCGGCCAGGCCGGCCTCGGCCGATGCGTTGACGTCCACTGCGCTTCTCCCGTTCCCCGTTCTCCGCCCCCCGTCCCCGGCATCCACGTGCGCCGACGCGGCAGGGGGGAGAACAGCCCTGAGGAGAACAGTAGTGAACGCTCCAGGGCGTCACAGAAGCGGTGCCAACGCCGCCCGCAGGTCGGCCGGTTCGCGGTAGAGCAGGCCGGTCATCCCCAGCGCCTCGGCCGCCGTGACGTTCTCCTCGAGGTCGTCCACGAACAGGCAACGGCCGGGGGCGACTCCGGCCCGTTCCGCCGCCACCTCGTAGATGCGGCGGTCGGGCTTGGTGACACCGAGGTCGGCGCTGCTGATCACGGCGTCGAAGACACCGTCGCCGGGGCCGCCGGTGAGACCGAGCAGGGCCAGGTCGTCGGCGAGCCAGGGCGTCGCGTTGGTCACCAGGACGACCGGGAGCCCGGCCGCCCTGACCCGCCGGAGCAGCCCGACCACCGCGTCGTCCGCCCGGAACTTGGTCTCCGCCAGCGTCGTGCCGAGCGCGTGCCCCCGCTCCCACGGCACCCGGTCGGAGAGGCCACGGGCTATGGAGTCGATCCACTGCTCCCTGGTGATCTCGCCGCGCATGAGCGGCAGGTCGGTCTCGGGCGCGAAGGCCGTCTCCGCGGTGCTGCCCCGTGGCAGCCCGGCCTCGGCCTCCAGTTGCTCCAGCTGTTCCATGGCGTAGAAGCGGATCACGCCATCGAGGTCACTCAGTACGGCGTCGAACGCCCGGCCGGAGGTGGTCATCGCACGTGTGTACCACGTGGACTCGGACCAGGGCCGGGCCGATAGGGCCGATAGGACGCGATGCCGATACTTGCGTCTCACCGCCTGTGTCCGGGACGTCAGCGTCCGTGTCAGGGACGTCAGCGTCCGTGTCAGGGGTGTGACAGGGGGCTGACAGGGCCGCTGGCGAAGGTAGCGGCATGAAGAGATCAGCGATTGCAGTTTCCGGGCTCCGCAAGGCGTACGGGGACAAGGCCGTGCTCGACGGCATCGACTTCGAGGTCACCTCGGGCTCGGTCTTCTCCCTGCTCGGTCCGAACGGCGCGGGCAAGACGACCACGGTGAACATCCTGACGACGCTGCTGAAGGCCGACGCCGGGACCGCGCACGTCGCCGGCCACGACGTGGCGTCCCAGACCAAGGAGGTGCGCTCGGTCATCGGCGTGACCGGCCAGTTCGCCGCGGTGGACGACCTGCTGTCGGGGCGGGAGAACCTGCGCATGATGGCGGACCTGAAGCGCGTGCGCTCCGCGGAGCGCGTGGTCTCACAGCTGCTCGACCGGTTCGACCTGAAGGAGTCGGCGGACAAGCTGGCCGCGACCTACTCCGGCGGTATGCGCAGGAAGCTGGACCTGGCGATGACGCTGGTCGGCAAGCCGCGGATCCTCTTCCTGGATGAGCCGACGACGGGCCTCGACCCGCGCAGCCGGCGCACCATGTGGGGGATCGTCCGCGAGCTGGTGGCCGAGGGCACCACCATCTTCCTCACCACCCAGTACCTGGAGGAGGCCGACCAGCTCGCCGACCGGATCGCGGTGCTCGACGAAGGCCGCCTGGTCGCCCACGGCACCCCCGCGGAGCTCAAGCGCCAGATCCCCGGCACCCACGTCCGGCTCCGCTTCACCGGCCTCCAGGAACTCGACGCGGCGGCGCGGGTCCTCGCCACCTCCACCCGGGACGACGAGGAGCTGACCCTGCGCGTGCCCAGCGACGGCGCGTCGCGGTCGCTGCGGGCCCTCCTCACCCGGCTCGACGACCACGGGCTCGACGCCGCGGAGTTCTCCGTGCACACCCCCGACCTCGACGACGTGTTCCTCGCCCTGACCGAGCACACCACCACCGCCCACGCCGGCACCGCCCACACCACCACGCACGCCACCACCGAGGGGACGATCAACCGATGAGCGCCGTCGCGACCACCCTGACCGATTCGGCGATCATGCTGCGCCGCAATCTGAAGCACACCCTGCGGAACCCCACCACGGTGTTCAACGCGATCCTGTTCCCGATCGTGATGATGCTCCTGTTCGTCAAGGTCTTCGGCGGCGCGTTCGACGTCGGCGGCGCCGCCTACATCGACTACGCGACACCCGGTCTCCTCGTGATGGCCATCAGCTACGGCCTCGGGGCCACCTCGGCGGCCGTGAACTCCGACATGTCGAAGGGCATCATCAACCGGCTCAAGACCATGGACGTCTCGCGCGGCGCCGTGCTGAACGGCCACGTCGTGGTCACCACGGTGCGCTGCCTGGTGGGCTGCGCGGCCATCATCGGGGTCGCCTTCGCGATGGGCTTCGACCCGGCCGCGAGCGCCCTCGACTGGCTCGGCGTGCTCGGCCTGGTCCTGCTGCTCAGCTTCGCCGCCGCCTGGCTCACCGTCGCCCTGGGGCTCGCCGCGAAGACTCCGGAGACGGCGGGCCTCGGCACCGTACCGCTGATCATGCTGCCGTTCCTGAGCAGCGCCTTCGTACCCGCGAACACCATGGGGACCGGTGTGCGGCAGTTCGTGGAGTACCAGCCCTTCACGCCGATCATCGAGACGCTGCGCGGGCTGCTGCTGGGCGGCCTGTCGCGAGGGGACGCGATCGCCGCCGTCGCCTGGTGCGTCGGCATCGCCGTCATCGGGTACGTGTGGTCGGTCTCCACGTTCAAGAAGCGTGCGTGACCCCGGCCGGCTCGCCACCTCCCTCAGGAGGCGAGTGTGACCTCGACCAGTTCGGACCAGTCGGCCTCCGCTCCCTCCCGGGCCACCTCGGCGTACCGCGTGTCGCCGAGGCGGTGCCGCACGGCCCGCTCGATGCGGGCCACGTCCGGGTGGGAGTGGTCCCGCAGGCCCCGCACGGCCTGGCCGGCCGCCAGCAGCCGCGCGGCCTGCTCGTGGTCGTCGTGGCGCAGCGCCAGGTCCGCGACTCCCACGAGCACGTTGGCGATGCCCAGCGGGTGTCCCGCCTCGGCCGCCGCCTCGCAGGCCGCCGCGCGGTGCGCGCGGGCCTCGGCGAGGTCCTCGGTGAGGTAACCGAGCAGGTCGTGCCGTGTCGCGCGGTTCTGCGCCCACTCCGCCTCCTCGCCCAGCAGGGCGGTCGCCACACCGGTCTGGCGGCGGGCCTCCTCGGTGTCACCGGCCCACCGGGCGAGCCCCGCCTCCGCGAAGGCCAGCTCGGCCAGCGCGTCCGGCCAGCTGACCCGCTCCGCGTGCCGCTCCGCCTCGGCGAGGGCCACCGCGCAGGCGTCCTTGTCACCGAGCAGCCAGTGCAGCTGCGCCTGCCGCGCCCGCATCGAGATGAGGTCCTCGGTGGCACCGATCTCGGAGACGGCCGTGATCGCCTCCTCCAGGTACGCGCACGCGGCGGCGAACTCACCGCGCATCGCGAACCGCTCCGCCAGCTCCGTCAGGGCGAACGAGATCCCGAACCGCTCACCGAGGGCCTGGAACTCGGCGAGCGCCCCCTCCAGGTACGCGTCGGCGGCCGCGGCCTCCGCCCCGCCCAGACCCAGCTGGATGCGCATCTTGCCCATGTGCAGCCGTGCCAGCGCCCGTACCCAGGGGTCCTCGTCGTCAAGCAGCGGTTCGAACGCCGTCAGGGCCCCGTCGGGCCGGTCCAGCAGCCGGACCGTCGCGCTGATGAGCCCCATCAGCGGGTTGCGCCGAGCGCGCCGGCCGTACCGGTCCGCTTCCCTGATCCATGTCTCCGCCTGCTTCTCGTCGCCCCGCCCGGCGCTGACGAACAGCACGACCAGCGCGTACGCCATGGCCCGCGCCTCGTCCGTCACCTCGCCCGGAACCCTGGTCGCCGCGGTGATCAGTTCGATGCCCTCGGCCCTGCGCCCACTGAGCCACCAGTACCAGCCCGCGCCCCCCGCGAGCCTCATGGCCTCCTGCGCCTCGCCCGCCGCGAGGGCACCGCGCATCGCCGCGCTGATGTTGTCGTGCTCGGCCTCCAGCCTGGCCAGCCAGTCGAGCTGCTCGGTGCGGCGCAGGTGCGGCTCCGCGGTCTCGGTGAGTTCGATGAAGTACGCCAAGTGCGCGCGGCGCACCAGGTCGGCCTCCCCCGCCTCTGCCAGCCGCTGCGCGGCGTACTCCCTGATCGTGCCCATCATGCGGTAGCGGGGGGCGCCGTCGCCCTCGGCGCGCAGCAAGGACTTCTCGGTCAGGGCGGTGAGCAGTTCAAGCACCTGCTCCTGTTCCACCGGGTCGTCGGCGTAGCCCGCGCAGACCCGCTCGGCCGCTTCCAGGCTCGCCCCACCGGAGAACACGGAGAGCCTGCGCAGGACCGTCCGCTCGGCGTCGGTGAGCAGCTCCCAGCTCCAGTCGACCGCCGCGCGCAGCGTCTTGTGGCGCGGCAGCGCGGTCCGGCTGCCGCCGGTCAGCAGGCGGAACCGGTCGTCGAGCCGGGTGGCCAGCTGGTCGACGGACATGGTGCGCAGCCGTGCCGCGGCCAGTTCGATCGCCAGCGGCATGCCGTCCAGGGCCCGGCAGACACGTGCCATCGTCGCCAGGGTGCGGGCGTCGTCCGCGAGGTCCCGGCGCACCGCCTCGGCCCGGTCCCGCAGCAGCTGGACGGCGGGCGACGACTCGATCGTCCGCGGGTCCGCGTCCCCGCCGGGCAGGGCCAGCGGCTCGACCGGCCACAGCGCCTCCCCGGTGATGCCGAGCGGTTCCCGGCTCGTCGCCAGGATGCGCAGCCGCCGGCACTCCCCGAGCACCCGGTGGGCGAAGACCGCGGCGGACTCGATCACGTGCTCGCAGTTGTCCAGGATCAGCAGCGTCTCGCGCTCACGGATGGCGGCGATGAGCCGGTCCGTCGGCTCGGCGTTCGGGGCTCCGCCGAGCAGGGTCTCCCGCAGGCCGAGCCCGGCGAGCGCCGCGTGCGCCACATCGTCCTCGGCTCCTATGTCGGCGAGTTCCACCAGCCAGGCTCCGTCCGGCAGTTCACCGAGGAGCGTGCGCGCGGTCTCCGTGGCCAGCCTGGTCTTGCCCGAGCCGCCCGGCCCGGTCACGGTGGTGAGCCGGTGCTCGGCGACCAGCTCGCGCACCGCGGCGACATCGGCGTCCTTGCCGACGAAGGTGGTCAGCTCGGCGCGGAGGTTGGTGTCGCGGCTCGCCTCCTGTTTCTTCAACTCGCCGCGCAGCAAGGCAACATGGAGCGCGGCAAGCTCCGGCGAGGGGTCGACACCCAGCGCGTCGGCCAGGGCCTCCCTCGCCCGCTCGTACACGAGCAGCGCCTCGCTGTCGCGGCCGGCGGCCACGAGGGCGCGCATCAGCGCGGCGGCGAGCCGTTCCCGCATCGGGTGCGCGGCCACCAGGTCGGTCAGCTCCGTGACCACCCCCGCGCCGCGCCCGAGGGCGACTTCCGCGTCGAACCGCTCCTCGGTGGCGGTCAGGCGCAGCCCGTCGAGCCGGGCGACCGCGGCGTCGAACGCGCCGCTCTCCTGCAACCCGACGTCCTGCATGGCCGCACCGCGCCACAGCTCAAGTGCCTCGCGCAGCGACCGCACCCGCCGGGAGGCGTCACCGGCGGGGTCCTGACCCGCGGTGACGAGACGTTCGAACCGCACGGCGTCGACGGCTTCGGGCTCCACCGTCAGCCGATAGCCGTCCGGCCGCCCCTCGATCGCCCCGTCCGGCAGGACCTTCCTCAACCGGGAGACGAGGCGCTGCAGGGCGTTCGTCGCGTCGGCGGGCGGCTGCTCACCCCAGATCCAGTCGACGAGCGACGCCTTCGGGACCGCGTCCCCCGCCCGGAGCGCGAGAGCGACGAGCAGCCCGCGCAGCCGTGCCCCCGGCACGTCGACCAAGTTGCCGTCGTCCCCGCGCACTTCGAATGGGCCCAGCACCCTGATCTGCATCCACTGATTTTGCCACGCACCCGGTGAGCCCCAACGACCCCCGCATCTCTCCACCCCCGCGGCCCTGCAGCCCCGCAGCCCTGCAGCCCCGCAGCCCCGCAGCGGCATGACGCGAGCCGATGTGACGGCCCGCGTCACCTCGCCGTCCGCCCCCGCCCCGCCTCCACCTCACCCCTCACTTCTCACTTCTCGTCACTTCTCACTTCTCGGCGAGCGCCTCGCCAAGCGCCTCACGGACGGTGGCCCGCACCCGGTCCCGGTCCTCCCGCACGGCCGCATACTTTGCCTTGTTGTCACGCATCTCGGCACGCTGTCTCTCGTTGCTGACGGCCCACCACACCCCGACGGTGTTCAGCTTCTTCTTGCACTCGACATCGGCGACGGCCGTACCCAACTCCCGCTCGCCGCGCCCCGTATTGCCATCCTTGCGCCCCGCACGCCACGCCTTGTCGTGGAAGGCCGTCACCGGACTCTCGTACTCCTTGAAGCCCTTGCCTTCGACGCAGCGCGACCAGTCCCGGAAGGCCCGCCGCACCCGCTCGTCCTTGGCCACGGCCCGGTCGATCTCCTGGGTGCGCCGGGAGACATATCCCAGCAAACGCTCCTCGTCCTCCACGCCTTCCATCAACCGCCGCGTCCCCTCCGCGTCGCAGCCCCCCTCGGGCACCTCGCGCCCCCGCCCTCCCACCTTGCGGCCGACCGGCGTGCCGTAGCCGTGCAACACCTCGTCCTCCCGCTGCGTGGGGACCCTGCCCTTCGGACCGGCCTCCGCGTCCCACTCCGCCGTGCGGCGCGGATCGAAGCCGTAGCCCCAACGGCGCGCTTGGCCGAGGTCGAAGATCCCGTAGGGGGACACCGATACCGCCGTCATGGTCACCTGTTGGCTCATCGGGGCGGGCCGCCCGGGGTGCAGCGGAAAGTCGGCGAACCCGTAGGAACGCATGCACTGCTGTACGAAATGAGCCTGCGCCCGGACCATGCGCTTGTGGTCGCGGTCACTCAACTCTTGCGCCGCCAGCGGTAGTTCGGGCAAGTCGCGCTCACTCGTGACCCGCGGGACCCCGGACTCTCCCGCGTAACCGGGCAGGGTGTCGTCCGAGAACACCGCGACGACACCGCACCCCACCAACACCAGCCCCGCCAGGGCCGATCCGCCCGCCCGCACCTTCATGGCGCGCCCTCCCCCAGGTGGCCGTACCCCCACCGACCCCTGGGACCTTACCCCGCCACGACACGCACAACGGAGCACCCTCACGCCCCACTTGGCCAAGCCCTCACCAACCGACGATGAGGACGACCGGCATCAAGGCGCCCCAGACCGCACAGGCAGTCCAGGCAGCCCGGACAGGCGGCCCTGCGGTGCCCGACCGCACCCTAATGCGGCTTCTCCTCCGAACCGTCCGACGTCAGCTCCTCGGAGGCCGATAACGCCGTAGCCCTCCAGCCGTGCCGCGACCGCGCTCGCGACCGGAACCGCTTGCCGCCAGGTCGCTCCGCCGAGGAGGGAGAGCCCGCGGAGGAGGCGTCGGCCACACAGGCCTCGCACCGCGCGTTGCGACATGGCCCGGGGTCCCACGCGGGGACGAACACCCCGAGAACCTTGCGCCGCCGGATGACCGTACCGACCGGTTGTCCACAGGCCTTGCACACCGGCTCGTCTTGCGGGCCGGGTCCGGGCCGGTGCCCTTTGCTGCCCATGGGCCGATTTTATTCCTGTTCGGCCCCACTCGGCAGCCCCACGACGCTCCGCCCTGACCGGGGCCCCTGCCGAAACCACCCCGGCCGCCCGGGCCGCACCAGCCGGGCCTGGCTCAAGCCCAGGGCTCACCGCCCCCCTCTGGCACCCTCCCTCGGCTCACGCCACATCGGCCACATCCGCGGGCCGTCCGGCAGGTCGAGCGGCGCCCCGGTCACGCCGAACCCCAGCCGTTCGTACAGCGCACGGCTGCGCGCGCTGCTCGCCTCCAGGTAGGCGTGCAGGCCCTCCGCGTCGCAGCGTTCGAGTACGGCGGCGATCAGGGCCGTGCCGAGCCCCTCGCCCTGCCGGTCGGGCCGTACGGCGATCATGTGCAGGTACTGGTGTGCGCGGTCGGTCGGATGGGCCGCCTCGGTGAGCCGACCGATCAGCTCGACCCGCTCGTTCTCCGGATCGACGGCCCGGCGCAACAGCGCGGGACCGTCGGCCTCCGCCCCGCCCCCGCTTCCTGCGCTCTTCGCACTGCCCGCGCTCCCCCCGCCGGCCTTGGGTCCCGCCGCCGGTACCGACCACCACAACGCCACGGCCGAGCCGTCCTCGGTGATGTCGATGTACCCCTCGTCGAGCGCCAGGTCGAAGAAGGCGTCCACCAGCACGCCATGCCTGCGCCTGCGGTGCTCCTCGGCGGGAAAAACCCACGCGCTGACCGGGTCCCACATGAAAGCCTCGTCGAGCAACCGGACCGCACCGGCCCGGTCCTCCTCCCCGGCCCTACGGATCGCCACACCCACAGCCCGTCCACCCCTCACCGCTCACCCACGACTGATGGCGGCCCGTCACGCGCACACCCAACTCCGCGCCGCAGCCCCCTGATTGCAGCCTAGGCGATCGCCTCCCCCGCCGCGGAAGGCCCCGAGCCCACCCTCATTCCGGCGGTCTCGGGACACTCCCGCGTCACTTCACCTCACCTCGGTTCACCTCACTCCGCCCCGATACGACCTCCCTTCCCGCAAGCACTCCGGCCTGCGTACGTCTCCCTAGTACGCCCCTCCCCCGGACGCTCCTCCCCAGGACGCCCCACCCCACGCGGCCATCCCCAACGGGACGCCCCACCCCACGCACGCCGCCCCGTACACGCCCTCACTGCGTACGCCGCGTCACGAACTCGGCCAGCGCCAGCAACCCTCCCGCCGCCTCCGGGTCAGGGACCGCCCTGGCGAGCTGGCCCACCGCCCTCGACATCCGGTCGGCCGCGTGCGCCTGCGCCCAGTCACGCCCGCCCGCGCGCTCCACCGCACGGGCGACCCGCTCCAACTCCCCGTCTCTCCTCTCGTGCCCCTCCCCCGCTCCCTTGCCGGGCGATCCCTTGCCGGGCATTCCCTTGCCGGGCGCTCCGCCGTACATCGCTGCCAGTTCGGCCGCGGCCGGCGTGCCCGAGGCGAGCGCGGCGACCACCGGCAGGGACTTCTTGCGGGCCGTGAGGTCGGCACCGGCAGGCTTCCCGGTGTGGCCGGGGTCGCCCCAGATGCCGATGACGTCGTCGATGAGCTGGAACGCGAGCCCGGCCTCACGGCCGAACCCGTCGAGCGCGTCCACCTCCTCGGGCCCCCCGCCCGCATACAACGCCCCGAGCGCGCACGCACAGCCCAGCAGCGCCCCCGTCTTGGCCTCGGCCATGGCCAGGCACTCGTCGAGCGTGACCTCGTCGGGCCCGCGCCCTTCCAGGGCGCAGTCCGCGTGCTGCCCCGCACACAGCTCCACGACGCAGCGGGCGAGGCGGGCGGCTGCCGCCGGTGCCGCCGGGTGGGGGTCCTCGGCGAGCAGCCGCTGGGCCAGCGCCTGGAGTGCGTCACCGACGAGGATCGCGTCGGTGACACCGAACACGCTCCAGGCGGTGGGCCGGTGCCTGCGCGTGGCGTCGCGGTCCATCACGTCGTCGTGCAGGAGCGTGAAGTTGTGGATCAACTCCACGGCCGTAGCGGCCCGCACGGCCGTGGCGGGCGCCCCGCCGAGCGCTTGCACCGCGGCGAGCACGAGCGCCGGCCTGATGGCCTTGCCCGAGCTGCCGGCGGCCGGTGTGCCGTCGGCGTGCTCCCAACCGAAGTGGTAGCGCGCGACCCTGCGCAGGTGTTCGGGCAGTGAGTCGACCACCTCGTGCAGCTCGGGATCGACGCACACCCGTGCCGCGGCGAGGATCTCCGAGGCCTCGTGCCCGTCACCGGGGCTCTGCACCGGCACCCCCTCGCCGACCACACCCGTGCTGGGCGCCCCCGCGACGCCGACCGGCGTCACACGCGCCGTCGCGTCCGGCATGTCCGTCGTCGTTTCGGTCATGGGCTCACCCCGGCAGGGCCGCGAACGGGGGCGGCCCGTCGACGTATGGGCCCGAACGGAGGCGGTGCCCCGTACGGCGGCGGTGCCCGCTGCTCCGCGGCCACGGGCACAGTCCAGGGCTCATTTCCAGCGGCCGATCTCGACGTTCTCCAGGACACCGAGCGCGTCGGGCACGAGCACCGCGGCCGAGTAGTACGTCGACACCAGGTACGAGATGATCGCCTGCTCGCTGATGCCCATGAACCGCACGGAAAGGCTCGGCTCGATCTCGTCCGGGATGCCGCTCTGCCTCAGGCCGACGACGCCCTGCTCCTCCTCGCCCGTACGCATGCAGATGATGGAGGTCGTGCGGGCCTCGGTCACCGGGATCTTGTTGCACGGGAAGATCGGCACTCCGCGCCAGGTCGGAATCCTGTTCCCGCCCATGTCGATCGTCTCCGGGACGAGTCCGCGCTTGTTCAGTTCGCGGCCGAACGCGGAGATCGCGCGCGGGTGCGCGAGGAAGAGCTTCGATCCCCGCCTGCGGCTGAGCAGTTCGTCCATGTCGTCGGGTCCGGGCACGCCGTCGTGCGGCTGAATCCGCTGGTCGTACTCACAGTTGTTCAGGAGGCCGAACTCACGGTTGTTGATGAGTTCGTGCTCCTGGCGCTCCTTGAGCGCCTCGACGGTGAGCCGCAACTGCTGCTCGGTCTGGTTCATCGGCTGGTTGTAGAGGTCGGCCACGCGCGTGTGGATGCGCAGGACGGTCTGCGCGACACTCAACTCGTACTCGCGGGGCGACGATTCGTAGTCCACGAAGGTGCCCGGCAGCACCGCCTCGCCGACATGTCCCGCGGAGAGGTCGATGGCCGCCTCGCCGTACTTGTTGGTCCGCTGTTCCGGGATGGAACGCAGCCGCTGGAGGTGGGCGCGCAGGGATTCGCTGCGTGCCGCGACCTCTTCCAGCTCCTGCCTCGGCAGGGTCAGTACCGTGCACGCCGTCGCGGCACGCGCGGTGAACTCCCAGATCGCCTCCGAGTCCAGGAGCGCCTGCTCGCCGAAGTACGCGCCGTCGGCGAGAGTGCCGAGCTCCGCGTCCCCGCCGTACGGCCCCGTGCCGATCTTCTCGACGCGGCCGTGCGCGAGCAGGAACACCTCGTCCGCGGGGCTCCCGAAGGAGGTCAGGATGTCGCCCGCGGCGAACTCCCGCTGCCGGCAGCGCCGCGCCAGCCTCGTGAGCACGTCCTGGTCGTCGAAGCCCCGTAGCACCGGCAGCTCGCGCAGCTCGGCCGGGATGACCTCGACGAGGTCGCCCGTCTTCACAAAGGTCACCCGGCCGTCGCCGACCGAGTAGCTCAACCTGCGGTTCACGCGGTACGTGCCGCCCTGCACCTGCACCCAGGGCAGCATCCGCAGCAGCCAGCGCGAGCTGATCTCCTGCATCTGCGGTGCCGTCTTGGTGGTGGTGGCCAGATTCCGCGCGGCCGATGTGCCGAGGCTCTGCTGCGGCTGCTGCGACTCTTCGCGGACCTCTTCGCCTACCGACATGTGACTGTGCCCTCCCGAATACCTGCGTGACCCGCTGCCAGCGGTGATCTGCACGGATCAGCCTGGCAGCACGGACCGTGGCCACGCCATTACACAAACGAGCGGGAATGGATCACGTCCTGGCTGGGCAGTAGGCGCGCCGCCACCCATTCGGCCCAATCCGGGAGGGCAGGGAACTCCAAGATCCCGGCGTCCGTTCATTCCTCGCGGGGCATCGCACAGCCCGCACCCTTCGCTTCAACCGGCAGGAGACAGCAATGGCAGGCTTCCTGGATCGCGCCAAAGAGCAGGCGCAGCGGGGCCTCACGCAGGGCAAGCAGAAGCTTGACGAGGTCCAGGAGAAGCGCGCGGGCGACGCCCTCCTGAAGAAGCTCGGCGCCGCGTACTACGCCGAGCGCCGGGGCACCGGCTCCCCGCAGGCCACGCAGCAGGCGCTGCAGGCCCTGGAGTCCCACATCGCGACGAACGGCGACGCCTTCTTGCACGGCAACTGACCGGATCGGCTCGCACGGTGCCCGAACACGCCTCGGATCGCTTCCGAACAGCTGGTCCGGGCACCGCAGTTCCGGTACAAGCAGGGCGTACGAGGCGGTCCGCGACCGGCGGCCGTCGCGCCCCGCAAAGGAGGCGGTCATGGCCTCACCCATGTCCGCGGGACGCTTCCTGGACGCACTGCGAGACGAGGGCGTGACCGTCGTCGAAGTCGGCGACTGGGAACACCACAACCGCAACCACAAGGGGCCCTGGGGCCCCGTGCACGGCGTCATGATCCACCACACCGTGACGTCGGGCAGCGAGCGCACGGTCGAGATCTGCCGGGACGGACACCCCTCGCTGCCCGGACCTCTCTGCCACGGCGTGATCACCAAGGACGGCTGCGTCCACCTCGTCGGCTACGGCCGCGCCAACCACGCGGGCATGGGCGACGACGAAGTGCTGCGCGCGGTCATCGCCGAGAAGCGCCTGCCTCCGGACAACGAGTCCAACACCGACGGCAACCGCCACTTCTACGGCTTCGAGTGCGAGAACCTCGGTGACGGCGAGGACCCGTGGCCCGACGCCCAGCTGGACGCGATCGAGCGGGTCTCGGCCGCGATCTGCCGTGTGCACGGCTGGACGGAGCGCTCGGTGATCGGCCACCTGGAGTGGCAGCCGGGCAAGGTCGACCCGCGTGGCTTCACCATGGACGAGATGCGCGCGCGCATCGAAGAGCGCCTCAAGTAACCCGCACAAGCCCGCCCACGTAACCCCCACAGGGGCGGCGCCTCAAGCAACCCGTACAGCACCGCAAGCTACCCGCTCCCCACCGGCCCCTGCCGGGCAGTGTGCCCCGGGGGACAATGGCGGGGTGCACCACACCCCGCCCACCGGTCTGAGCCCCCGGCTCCCGTCGCCGCTGCAGCGCATAGACGACGACCGTTTCGCCCGTCACGGCGTGCGGCTGCTGCTCAAGCGGGACGACCTGATCCACCCCGACCTGCCGGGCAACAAGTACCGCAAGCTCATCCTGAACCTCCGCGCCGCGGCCGACGCGGGCCACGGAACCCTGCTCACCTTCGGCGGCGCCTACTCCAACCACCTGCGCGCCACCGCCGCCGCGGGCCGCCTCCTCGGCCTCGCCACCGTCGGTGTCGTGCGCGGCGACGAACTCGCCCGGCGCCCCCTGAACCCGTCCCTGACCCGGTGCGTGGCGGACGGCATGCGCCTGCACTTCGTCGACCGGTCGACGTACCGCGAGAAGACGGAGCCGGGGACGCTGGCCGCGATCCGGCGCGAGACGGGCACCGAGGACGCGTACGTGATCCCGGAGGGCGGCAGCAACACCCTCGCCGTCCAGGGCTGCACGGCCCTCGGCGAGGAGCTGCGCGAGCACACCGATGTGGCCGCCGTGGCCTGCGGCACCGGCGGCACGCTCGCGGGCCTGGCCGCCGGCCTCGGCCCGGACCGGCAGGCCCTCGGCATACCGGTCCTCAAGGGCGGCTTCCTGAGCGACGACATAAGGGCTCTTCAGCAAGAGACGTTCGGCGAGCCGACCGCCAACTGGCGTCTGGACGAGCGCTTCCACTGCGGCGGATACGCCCGCACACCCCCCGAACTCCTCACCTTCGCGGAGGACTTCGAGCACCGGCATGGACCGGAAACGGGCCTCTCCGTAGAGCACCTCTACGTCGCCAAGCTCCTGTACGCCCTGACCGTCCTCTCCGAAGAGGGTGCCTTCCGGCCCGGCACTCGCCTCACCGCGGTGATCACCGGTACCCGCGAGGCACCGGCTCAGTCCTCGACCTCCCGGTAGGCGGCGGCCTCCTCCAGGTCCAGCTTGCGCAGCAGCGTCCGCATCATCTCGTCGTCGATGCGCCGCTCGTCCCGCATCCTCACGAACACCTCGCGCTCCGCGGCGATCGCCTCCCGCGCCAGGCGACGGTAGGTGTCGTCCGCCGACTCCCCCGTCACGGGGTTGGGCTGACCGAGCCGCTCCCACACGGAGTTGCGGCGCCGCTCCAGAACGGTGCGCAGACGGTCCTGGAGGGGCTGTGGAAGGCAGTTGTGCTCGTCCCGCATGAGTTCCTCCACCCGGGCCTCCGCGGCCTGCGAGGCGGCGTTCTGCGCCTGCGCCTCCGCGAGCGTCTGCGCCTGCGCGTCACGGCCCGGAAGCTTCAGGACGCGGATCAGCCACGGCAGCGAGAGCCCCTGCACGACGAGTGTGCCGATGACGGTGGTGAAGGTAAGAAACAGGACAAGGTTGCGCCCGGGGAACGGCTCCCCGTTCTCCATGACGAGCGGGATCGAGAAGGCGATGGCCAGCGAGACAACGCCCCGCATGCCGGCCCAGCTGACGATCAGCGGCCTGCGCCAGTCCATGTCGTCCTCGCGCTCCCTGATCCGCGCCGACAGGGCACGCGGCAGATAGGTGGCCGGGTAGGACCACACGAAGCGCGCCACGACGACGAAGACGAAGACCCCGGCCGCGTACCAGGCCGCCTGGCCGACGCTGTACTCCCCGAGCCCCTTGAGCACGATGGGCAGCTGGAGGCCGATGAGCGCGAAGACCGCCGACTCCAGGATGAACGCGACGACCTTCCACACCGCGGCCTCCTGCAACCGCGTCTCGAAGTCGACCTGCCAGGAGCGGTGCCCGAGGTACAGGGCGACCACCACCACGGCGAGCACTCCGGAGGCGTGCACCTGCTCGGCGGCGGCGTACGCGACGAAGGGGATGAGCAGCGACAGGGTGTTCTGGAGCATCGCCTCCCTGAGGTGGGTGCGCAGCCAGTGGATCGGGACCATCAGGAGCAGCCCGACACCGACCCCGCCGACGGCGGCCATCAGGAACTCCTCGACGCCGCCGGACCAGCTGGCGCCCTCTCCGACGGCCGCGGCGAGGGCCACCTTGTAGGCGGTGATCGCCGTCGCGTCGTTCACCAGGGACTCGCCCTGGAGGATCGTGGTGATCCGTGAGGGCAGTCCCACCCTGCGCGCGATGGCGGTCGCCGCGACCGCGTCCGGGGGCGCGATCACGGCGCCGAGCACGAGCGCGGCGGTCAGCGGCAGGTCCGGGATCAGCAGGTACGCCAGCCAGCCGACGGCGAGCGTGGCGAACAGGACGTAGCCGACCGAGAGCAGCGCGACGGGTCTGATGTTGGCGCGCAGGTCCAGGTAGGAGCTCTCCAGGGCGGCCGTGTGCAGCAGGGGCGGCAGAATCAGCGGCAGCACGATGTGCGGGTCGAGGTGGTAGTCCGGCACCCCGGGCACGTACGAGGCGACGAGCCCCGCCCCGACCAGGAGCAGCGGCGCCGGCACGGGGGTCCTGCGCGCGGCCCCCGCCACCACGGCACTCGCCGCGATCAGTGCCACCAGGGGCAGTACATCCATCGGCAGAGCCCTTCGCCTTCCGCGTTCCCGTCGTAACCTGGCAATCATGAACGAGTGCCCGCACGTCGCCGCGCTGCCGCACCCCGACGTGGCTCCGCTCAGCGAAACGTGCCTCGAGTGCCTGGCGGCCGGCAGTCACCCCGTCCAGCTGCGGCTGTGCCTGGAGTGCGGCCATGTGGGCTGCTGCGACTCCTCGCCGTTCCGGCACGCGACCGAGCACTTCA
This sequence comes from Streptomyces huasconensis, assembly GCF_021028635.1. Taxonomy (NCBI): domain Bacteria; kingdom Bacillati; phylum Actinomycetota; class Actinomycetes; order Kitasatosporales; family Streptomycetaceae; genus Streptomyces; species Streptomyces huasconensis. Next base: position 5,424,656 of record NZ_CP086119.1, on the reverse strand, counting down.
AGGAGACCTCACACGCAGTGATGAGGACCTTCGAGCCGGGGGAGAGCTGGCGTTGGTGCTTTGTGGACGGTTCGATCGTCTGACGCCTGGGTACGTCAACCCGACGCCCGTACTTTCCAATTGGGCCTGCCCGACCCCTAGCCACTGTGTGTACTCATATGCTTACTATGAGTGACAGCAACGGGGCGGGGCCCCCGGGACACGGAGCTGGGGAGCGCGGTAGCGTCACCGCAGAACCACGTGGCGCGTTACCCGTGTGACGCAGTCCGGACCGCCGCTGGACGGCGGTTCTGGAGCCCCGAAAATGCTTGTACCACCTTGGAGGTGAGGGTGTCCCAGATCGCAGGCGAGCCCGGGAATCAGGACTTCGTGGAGGTCCGCCTTCCGGCCGCGGGTGCCTACCTGTCGGTGCTGCGGACGGCCACGGCCGGCCTCGCGGCGCGTTTGGACTTCACTCTCGACGAGATCGAGGACCTCCGTATCGCGGTCGACGAGGCCTGCGCGATCCTGCTCCAGCAGGCCGTGCCGGGCTCGGTGCTCAGCTGCGTCTTCCGGCTCGTCGACGACTCGCTGGAGGTGACGGTCTCGGCGCCCACGACCGACGGCCGGGCCCCTGAGCGGGACACCTTCGCCTGGACTGTGCTGTCGGCCCTCGCGGGCCAGGTGGACTCCACGGTCGCCGAGGACAACACCGTCTCGATCAGCCTCTACAAGAAGCGCGGCGCGGGACCCGGGCCGGCGTGAGGGACGGGGACGGGCCGGTGCGTGACGAAGAGCGCGGCACACAGAGTCTGCCCGCCGACGGCAGGGAGGGGGTGCGCCGTATGGCCACCGGGATTCCCGAACAGCAGGCCAAACCGCACCCGGAGGACCCGGGCCAGCCGGGTCCGCCGACGGTGCCCGATGTGTCGGAGCAGGCAGAGCCGACCGCCAAGGACGAGCTGAGGCAGCTCTCCGGCCGGGGCGGCGGGCGACGGGCGGGAAACATGAGCGAGCACGAGCACAGCCGGCACCATCCCCAGGACCGCAGTGGCGCACGCGCGATGTTCATCGAGCTGCGCGGCCTGGACAGCGGCAGTCCGGAGTACGCGGAGCTGCGCAACCAGCTGGTCCGCATGCACCTGCCGCTCGTCGAGCACCTGGCCCGCCGCTTCCGCAACCGCGGCGAGCCCTTGGACGACCTCACCCAGGTCGCCACGATCGGGCTGATCAAGTCCGTGGACCGCTTCGACCCGGAGCGCGGCGTGGAGTTCTCCACGTACGCGACCCCCACGGTCGTGGGTGAGATCAAGCGGCACTTCCGCGACAAGGGATGGGCGGTCCGCGTCCCGCGGCGTCTGCAGGAGCTGCGCCTGTCGCTGACGACGGCCACGGCGGAGCTGTCCCAGCTGCACGGCCGCTCCCCCACGGTGCACGAGCTCGCCGAGAAACTGGCCATCTCCGAAGAGGAGGTCCTGGAGGGCCTGGAGTCGGCCAACGCCTACTCCACGCTCTCCCTGGACGTCCCCGACACGGACGACGAGTCCCCGGCCGTCGCCGACACCCTGGGCGCCGAGGACGAGGCCCTGGAAGGTGTCGAGTACCGCGAATCCCTCAAGCCACTCCTGGAAGATTTGCCGCCGCGCGAGAAGCGCATTCTGCTCCTGCGCTTCTTCGGCAACATGACGCAGTCGCAGATCGCACAGGAGGTCGGCATCTCGCAGATGCACGTCTCGCGCCTGCTCGCCCGCACGCTGGCCCAGCTGCGGGAGAAGCTCCTGGTGGAGGAGTAGCGGCTACCTCCGGTCCGGGGCGTTCCCGGGGCCCTGGATGCCGAGGGCCTCAGTCGTCGCGGGGTTGACCAGGAGCACCAGCGACGCGACCGCCACGATCGCGAGGACGATCCCCGCCGGGATCGCCGCGCTGTCGGCCTGGAGCAGCTGCCAGGCCACCGGCAGCGCCATGATCTGCGTGATGATCGCGGGGCCGCGGCTCCAGCGGCGCAGCTTCAGCAGGCCGCGCGCGGCCAGGAGCGGGAGCAGTGCGAGGACGATCAGCGTGATGCCGCCGGTCTCGGCCTGGCGCGGGCTGTCGGGCGAGCCCGCGAGACCCATCACGAGCATGTACACACCCCCGGCGAGCAGGGCGAGGCCCTCCAGCGCGGTCAGGGCGGCAGCGGCGGTCAGCCGCGCGGGACGCGGGCCCGCCACGGCCGGTTCCGGGGCTTCGGGGGTGGATTTCCGCTCAGTGCTCACCCCAGCAGGGTAGCTTCGCGCGGCCCAGGCCCGGCACCGCGGTCCGCGGCTCCCGGCACCCCCGTCCAGGTCCGCCCCGGCACCTCGGTCTGGGCCAGGTAAAGACGGCTGGGTAGGCTGCTGAGCATGCGTGCACTCCTCGTGGTCAACCCGGCGGCAACCACCACCAGTGCGCGTACGCGTGACGTGCTGGTCCACGCGCTGGCGAGCGAGATGAAGCTCGAGGCGGTCACCACCGAGTACCGCGGGCACGCCAGAGACCTCGGCCGGCAGGCCGCGGAGAGCGAGGACATAGAGCTGGTCGTCGCCCTCGGCGGTGACGGCACGGTCAACGAAGTCGTGAACGGCCTGCTGCACCACGGGCCCGACCCCGACCGCCTCCCGCGCCTCGCGGTCGTCCCCGGCGGCTCCACGAACGTCTTCGCGCGGGCCCTGGGGCTGCCGAACGACGCCGTGGAGGCCACCGGCGCCCTGCTCGACGCCCTGCGCGAGGGCAGCGAGCGCACGGTCGGCCTCGGCCTCGCGGGCGGCACACCGGGCACGGAGGACGAGGCCGTGCCCTCGCGCTGGTTCACGTTCTGCGCCGGCCTCGGCTTCGACGGCGGCGTGGTCGGCAGGGTCGAGCAGCAGCGGGAACGCGGCAGACGCTCCACCCACGCCCTGTATGTGCGCCAGGTGCTCCGTCAGTTCCTCGACGAGCCCCATCGGCGGCACGGCATGATCACGGTGGAGCGGCCCGGCGAGGAGCCGGTGACGGACCTGGTGATGTCCATAGTCTGCAACACCTCGCCCTACTCCTACCTGGGCAATCGCCCGCTCTACGCGTCCCCGCAGGCCTCCTTCGACACCGGCCTTGACGTACTCGGTCTGAAGAAGCTCTCCACGGCCGCGGTGGCCCGATACGGCACGCAGCTGCTGATGTCGACGCCGGAGCGGGGACCCCACGGTAAGCACGCGGTCACGCTCCACGACCTCACCGACTTCACCTTGCATTCCAAGGTTCCGCTCCCCCTCCAGATGGACGGCGACCACCTGGGACTGCGCACGAGCGTGACGTTCACAGGCGTTCGCCGTGCACTGCGTGTGATTGTGTGAGTGGAAGGGCCTAAAGTCCTTTCACTCGAACGTTTAGGCCAGGGTCCACCCCATGGAAGTACGGCTGTGACCCAGTCGACACTGAGGAATCAAAAAAAACTTTCCGGAAGGGGTTGTATCCGCCGCCGAGGTTTGCGAATCTCTACATGGCGATCGGGACGGCCCACAACATCGGCCCCGCAGAAAGCCAGAACCCCTCCTCCACCACAGGTCCACACCAGGCGACTGGGCGTTGACCTTCCCGCGTCGAGGGATTCGTGAAAGCGTTCACATTCACAAGCAACCTGCATGTAATACCAAGGAGAGGTAGCAGCCATGGACTGGCGTCACAACGCCGTTTGCCGCGAGGAAGACCCCGAGCTCTTCTTCCCCATCGGCAACACCGGTCCTGCGCTGCTGCAGATCGAGGAAGCCAAGGCCGTCTGCCGTCGCTGCCCCGTTATGGAGCAGTGCCTGCAGTGGGCGCTTGAGTCCGGCCAGGACTCCGGCGTCTGGGGTGGCCTCAGCGAGGACGAGCGCCGCGCAATGAAGCGCCGCGCCGCTCGCAACCGTGCACGCCAGGCCAGCGCCTGACGCCCACGCCCCCCACGAGCCCAAGCTTGGCGGCGCGTACAGCGAGTACGCATCTCCCGCCCCCGAGCCGCAGCCGCGCAGTACCCCCGATGCGCATCGCAACGTGAGCAGTGAGCCCCGGACCACACAGGTCCGGGGCTCACTGCTGTGTGCGGTGCCATTGCTGTGTGCCGTGCCACTGTTACGTGCGGGCTGCTGTGCGCGGTGGGTGTCGCCGTGGGCGGTGGGCGTCGTAGCCGTGCGTGACGTTCACCTACTTGTCCGCGCTGACCGGGACGTCGAGGATCACCTGTGTGCCGCCCTCCGGGGCGCGGACCATGTCGAAGGTGCCGCCCAGCTCCCCCTCCACCAGGGTGCGCACGATTTGCAGACCGAGGTTGCCGGAGCGGTGCGGGTCGAAGTCCTCGGGCAGACCGACGCCGTCGTCCTGGACCGTGATCAGCAGCCGCGCGTCCTTGCTCGTGCCGCCGCGCACAGCGGAGACCTCGACCGTGCCGGTGTCCCCCTCGCGGAAGCCGTGCTCCAGGGCGTTCTGCAGAATCTCGGTGAGGACCATGGAGAGCGGGGTCGCCACCTCCGCGTCGAGGATGCCGAAGCGTCCGGTGCGCCGGCCCGTGACCTTGCCGGGCGAGATCTCGGCGACCATCGCGAGCACCCGGTCGGCGATCTCGTCGAACTGCACGCGCTCGTCCAGGTTCTGCGAGAGCGTCTCGTGGACGATGGCGATGGAACCCACCCGGCGCACGGCCTCCTCCAGCGCCTCCCGGCCCTTGGTGGAGTCAATGCGGCGGGCTTGCAGGCGCAGCAGCGCGGCGACTGTCTGGAGGTTGTTCTTCACCCGGTGGTGGATCTCCCGGATGGTCGCGTCCTTCGTGATCAACTCCCGCTCGCGGCGGCGCAGTTCCGTGACGTCGCGCAGGAGTACGAGTGAACCGATGCGGGGGCCCTTGGGCTTGAGCGGGATCGCGCGCAGCTGGATCACGCCGTCGCCACCCTCGATCTCGAACTCGCGCGGCGCCCAGCCGCTGGCGACCTTGGCCAGGGCCTCGTCCACCGGACCGCGGGACGGGGCGAGTTCGGCCGTGGCCCTGCCCAGATGGTGGCCCACCAGGTCGGACGCGAGGCCCAAACGGTGGTACGCGGAGAGGGCGTTCGGCGACGCGTACTGCACGATGCCGTCGGCGTCGAGCCGCAGCAGACCGTCCCCCACGCGCGGAGAGGCGTCCATGTCGACCTGCTGTCCCGGGAACGGGAAGGACCCCGCGGCGATCATCTGCGCGAGGTCCGACGCCGACTGGAGGTAGGTCAGCTCCAGCCGCGAAGGGGTGCGGACCGTCAGCAAGTTGGTGTTGCGGGCGATCACGCCGAGGACGCGCCCCTCCCTGCGTACGGGGATGGACTCGACGCGTACGGGGACCTCCTCGCGCCACTCCGGGTCGCCCTCGCGCACGATGCGGCCCTCATCCAGGGCGGCGTCCAGGAGGGGACGCCGACCGCGCGGGACGAGGTGGCCGACCATGTCGTCCTGGTAGGAGGTGGGTCCGGTGTTCGGCCGCATCTGCGCCACGGAGACATAGCGGGTGCCGTCGCGCGTGGGGACCCACAGCACGAGGTCGGCGAAGGAGAGGTCGGAGAGCAGTTGCCACTCCGAGACCAGCAGATGCAGCCACTCGAGGTCGGAGTCACCGAGGGCGGTGTGCTGGCGTACGAGGTCGTTCATGGAGGGCACGTGTGCGAGCGTACCTGTCGCGTGCGGCGAGGCCCTGTCGCGGAGATTCCCGAGGAGCTCGACGGGCCCGACGAGCCGCGGCGCCAGGGCGGGACCCTCAACCCGCCCACGGCACCGCAGCCCTTCAGGTGCATCGGCCGCCAGAATGTGCGGTACTGGCCGGCCGATCGAGAGGCTCCGACGCGGTCAGGGCAGAGAGCGTCGGGTCCTCGGTCCGCTCTCCTGTGCGGGAAGAGCGGAGACTTTACCCACGCATTGTGGACTAGACCATTCTGTCATGTCTATGCGTCGGCAGATCTTTGTCCGGGCGGGATCGTAAGACCCCCATGGCGAGCCCGTCAGACCCCATTGTGCGCCTGCGGACCCGGTGGCCACGCCCGCATCGCGAGATCGGCCACCGCTTCGAGATCCTGCTCGGTGGCGCCGTCCCTGGCCTGCTGGGACATGCCCTGCAGGACCGCCGCCGTGTAGCGGGCGAGGGCGGTGGGGTCGGTGTCCTCGGGCAGCTCTCCCGCCGCGACGGCCGCGCGGATGCGGGACGCGATGTCCGCGACGTTGGCGTTGCGTCGCTCGCGCAGGGCCTCTTCCACCTCCGGCGTCGTGCAGTTGGTGGCCGCGGAGATGACCAGGCAGCCCGGGGGATGGGCCGGGTCGGTGTACTCGGCGGCGGCTTCGCGCAGCATGCGCCCGACGGCGCCGCGCACGGTGGGCTCCTCCTCGAAGGCGCGCCCGCCGAAGGCGCCGTGGGTGACTCCATACCGCACGACGACCTCGTCGAAGAGGGTCCGCTTGTCGCCGAACGCGGCGTACAGGCTGGGCGCCCCGATGCCCATGACGCGCGTCAGGTCGGAGACGGATGTCGCTTCGTACCCGCGCTCCCAGAAGGCGCGGAGCGCCTGCTCCAGGGCTGTGTCGCGGTCGAAGGATCGGGGGCGGCCGCGCTGTTTCGTCGCCATGGGGTGAATTGTATAGCGGGCACTAGAAAAATCGATCGGGGTCGGCTACGGTTTTTTCTGTAGCGACCACTAGAAAAAGAGGGGGCGTCTGAGATGGCTGCAACCACGGGCAGGCTCGCGGGGAAGACGGCGCTGGTCACGGGCGGGAGCCGGGGCATCGGGCGGGGCATCGCGGAGCGGCTCGGGCGGGACGGCGCGCGGGTGGCCGTGCACTACGGCAGCAACGAGACCGCCGCGAAGGAGACGGTGGACGCGATCGAGGCGGCGGGCGGTTCCGCCTTCGCGATCGGTGCGGAGCTGGGCGTCGCGGGGGATGCCCAGACGCTGTGGTCCCGCTTCGACGCGCACGCGGACGGGCTGGACATCCTGGTGAACAACGCCGGGATCAGCACCTCGCACCCCTTCGCCGAGACGGACGAGGCGGAGTACGACCGCTTGTTCGCCGTAAACGCGCAAGCGCCGTACTTCATCACACAGCTCGGCGCGGAGCGGCTGCGGGACGGCGGCCGGATCATCAACATCTCGTCCGGCGCCTCCCGGGCCGCGCTGATGCCGGAGATCATGACGTACGCGATGACGAAGGGCGCCCTGGACGTCTTCACCCGGAATCTGTCGAAGGTGTTGGGCCCCCGCGGGATCACGGTGAACTCGGTGGCACCCGGGATCATCGACACGGACATCAACGCCGCCTGGCTGCGCGGCGAGGAGAACCGCGCCGCATGGGAGAGCTCCGCGCGGCTCTCGGCGCTCGGCCGCGTCGGCGCCGCGTCGGACGTCGCCGACGTGGTGGCCTTCCTCGCGTCGGACGACGGCAGGTGGGTCACCGGGCAGTGGATAGACGCGACCGGCGGTTCGCTGCCGTAGCCGGTCGCGGGGGGGGGGTGGCGCCCGGGGTGCGGCACCCGGGGCGGCACTCCGGGGGGGGCGGCCCGTCAGCGACCCCGGTCACGTCGGCCTGCGTCGGCCCGTCAGCGGCTCCCGGTCACGTCGGCCTCCGGCGTCCCTTCGCGCCGCGCCTCCGGCCGGGGGCGCGGAGGCCGCCCGGCGACGGGCCGGCTCGCTCGCGGCCTGCCCGCCCGGGACGAGGGTCTGGAAGGGTCGGCCGACGCCAGCCGTTCCAGGTGCGAGGCATCGGACCGACCACGCCTCCTCCGTACGTTCGTCCGACGGGCGCGGGTGGGGTGCAGGGGCGAGCATGGACGGCGGGAAACGAACTGGCTCGGGGGCAGCACTCTGCTAGATTGGTCTATACCACAGTGTCCCCTTGAGACCACAGTGTCCCGTGAGTCCCCTCTCCAGATCGGCAGGCCCAGCGTGGAAGTTGTCATCGTCCCGGACGCCAAGGCAGGCGGCGAGCTCATCGCGGAGGCCATGGCCGCCCTGGTGCGCCGTAAGCCTGACGCCCTGCTCGGTGTCGCCACCGGGTCCACCCCGCTGCCCATCTACGAAGCGCTGGCCGCCAAGGTCGCCGCCGGTGCCGTGGATGCCTCGCGGGCGCGGATCTGCCAGCTCGACGAGTACGTGGGCCTGCCGGCCGGGCACCCGGAGTCGTACCGCTCGGTGGTCCTGCGGGAGGTCGTGGAGCCGCTCGGCCTGAGCGAGTCGGCGTTCATGGGGCCCGACGGCAGTGCCGAGGACGTCCAGGCGGCATGCGAGGCGTACGACAAGGCGCTCGCCGAGGCGGGGGGTGTCGATCTCCAGTTGCTCGGAATCGGGACCGACGGGCACATCGGGTTCAACGAGCCCTGCTCCTCGCTCGCTTCGCGCACGCGCATCAAGACGCTGACGGAGCAGACGCGGGTGGACAACGCGCGCTTCTTCGACGGGGATATCGAGCAGGTCCCCCACCACGTCATCACCCAGGGGATTGGCACGATCCTGGAGGCGCGGCACCTCGTGCTGCTGGCCACGGGCGAGGGGAAGGCGGACGCGGTGGCCGCGACGGTGGAGGGGCCGGTCGCCTCGATCGTCCCCGCGTCGGCCCTTCAGCTGCACCCGCACGCCACGGTCGTGGTGGACGAGGCCGCCGCCTCCAAGCTGAAGCTCGCCGACTACTTCCGGCACACCTACGCCAACAAGCCTGCTTGGCAGGGTCTGTAGGAGCGTTCTCGCAACGTTGGGCCCGGGAGTGCGGGGGTCCGCCCCGTCGCGCAGACGCGTCAGGCGAACCCTCAGGCCCCGGGCCGCCGCCGTCGTCGACTGTCGAGCGCTGTCAGAACGGCCACGGCGATGAGGGCCGCGATCGCCGCTGCGCGGGTGCCGCTCCATGTGGTGGTGGTGAGGGAACCCTGCAGATCCGCCTCGGCCCCCAACCGCATAGTGGTTTCCACGATGACCACCAGAGGGATCACGAGACGACACGGGAAGCGGTACGCGGAATTCCGGGCAAGGTTTCCCGCTGCTCCGAGGAGAGGTCCGAAGAGCAAGGCAAAGAAGCACCACAAAAGCGTCTTCGATATAAAACCGTCCCAGTCGAATTGCGTCGCCTGTCCTGTCGGGTCGCTGAGGTCCGCCGCAAGATAAGCGCCCTGCTGGGCTTTTGTCGCGTAGTAAACGCAAACCGCGCTCAGCAATGCGAGAGTTCCTGTCGCGGCGGATCGCATCTTCGACCCGCCCGCCATTCCCACGAAATAGGCGAGGGCGGCCCAGCTCCAGCCTGCGCTGAGCGTCAGATGCGCCACCTGACCGCATGGCGCATCGGTCGCCAGGAGCAAGGGGCCGGAAGCCCCGAGGATCGCGCCGATCACCAGGGCCAGGGGATACGCGACCAGCGGGGAATGAGCGTGCGGAGGCAGCCGTAGTGGAAACCGGCTTCGCTCGGTATCGGCACGAGTGTCGGTGCTATGGGTGTCGCTTTCGGAGCCGGTGCCGGTCCTCGTGTTCGGCAGGCCAGTCTGGTGCATGCTGCGTTGTCACCGCCGCGGGAGAGCGCGTCTGAAGGGGGAAGGCCGGGGCGCGCGCGGCCCTGGCCACCGGCTTCGAGAAGCCGTGTGACCAGGGCCGCGAGAGGCGCTACACGGATGGGTGGAGCGTGGTTTTTAGTAGACGCCCCAGTAGGTGTGGCACGTGTACGCGCCACCGGAGATCGCGGAGGCGTTCGCCCAGATGTCCGCGGCCTGGATGTCCTTGTCGGTCTGGGAAGCGATAGCGACGCTCGCCGAGTGCTTCTTCGTGGGGTGGATGTAGTTCGAGTAGCACTTCTTGCCCGAGATGACGGCCGAGGTGCCATAGGACCAGGTGCCGCCACCGACGGACTGGGTCGCCTTGGGGGTGATCGAGCCCGACTTCGCGACGGGAATCGCGGCCACGCCCCACTTGGTCGGCTTTTCGCCGTTCGGGCCTATGAGCTGCGCCGGCGGAGCGACAGAGGACTTCGCCGTGTATACGAGAGGCTGAGGAGTCGCGGCGACCGAGGGGCCGGCGGTAGCCAGAGTTCCGGCGGCGGCCACCGTCATGATGGTGGCAACGGCGAGCTTCTTGACCGACTGCATGATGTCGTCCATCTCTTAGTACTGAACCGGTAAGGACTGGGCCCGTCCGCGATGATCATGCCATCTCGTCACGTGATTGAGGAGAAATTCTTCCGTTCAGATTTCACCAACTCCCAACAAATGAAAAATTGTTGAAAAATGAACGGTAAGCGGAATGGAACATACCTATATTGACGGCCTATTAGTCGCCGTATGCGGAAGGGGCGCCCCCGGAAAGGAGCGCCCCTTTGGTATGCGGTCAGGCTGTCAGGTGCCGGTGATGACCTCCGCCGCCGCCTCGCCGCAGACCCGCGCCGCGCCGCGCGTCGCGATGTGGAGGGCGCCGGTCGGGGCGGACTGGGGGACGCCCATCTCCACCACCACGGTGTCCGGGCGGGACGCCACGAGCGTGTGTACCGCCGCGGACATCCACGCGTGGCGGTGCGCGTCGCGGACCACCGCCACGATGCGGCGCTCCCCCGCCGCCGCGAGGGCCTCGGTGCCCGCCCCGTCGCCGGAGAAGCTGCCGGAGGCCGTGCCGGGGAGGCGGTGTTCGAGCGCGGCGGTGACGCCCCACGGGGTCTCGTCGCCGACCGCGATGTTCGGGAGCGGCGTGAAGGTGGCGACGTAGGGCGGCTCGGTGACCGGGGCCGTGTAGGTCTCGCCGCGTGTGACCGTCAGCGCGCGGCGGGCCGCGACCAGGCCTATTCCGGTGTCGGGCGCGCCCCGAACGCTCGGCCGCGCCCGACACCGAAGCCCAGTCCGCCAGCGCCCGCACGCGGTCGGCCGCGTCGGCGAGGCGTTCCTCGGACAGTTCGCCCGAGCGCACCGCGGCGACGAAGGCGTCCCGCAGCCGCAGCACCGTGCCCTCGTCGGAGGGCCCGCCGCCCACGCAGATCGCGTCGGCGCCCGCGGCGATGGCGAGGACGCAGCCGCGCTCGAAGCCGTAGCGGCCCGCGATGGCCTGCATGTCCATGCCGTCGGTGACGATCAGGCCGTCATAGCCGAACTCCCCGCGCAGCAGGTCGGTGAGGATGCGGCGGGAGACCGTCCCCGGGTTCTCCGGGTCCAGGGCGGGGGCGAGGATGTGGGCGCTCATCACGGCGCGCGTGCCGGCCGCGAGGGCGGCGCGGAACGGCGCGAGGTCGCGGGAGTTCAGCACGTCCCGGTCGACGTCGATGACCGGCACGGAGTGGTGCGAGTCGATCGCCGTGTCGCCGTGGCCCGGGAAGTGCTTGGCGGAGGTGGCGACGCCGGACGACTGCATGCCCTCGACATAGGCGGCGGTGTGCCGGGCCACGAGCTGCGGGTCGGCGCCGAAGGAGCGTACGCCGATGACGGGGTTGTCCGGGTTGGCGTTGACGTCCGCCGAGGGCGCCCAGTTGAAGTTGATGCCGCAGGCCGCGAGCCGGCGGCCGAGGTCGGCGGCCACCTCGCGGGTCAGCGCGGGATCGTCGACGGCGCCGAGGGCGAAGTTGCCCGGGTAGGAGGAGCCGGTGCGCACCTCCAGGCGGGTGACGTCGCCGCTCTCCTCGTCGATGGCGACCAGCAGGTCCTCGCGTTCGGCGCGCAGCTGGGCGGTGAGCGCGGCGACCTGCTCGGCGGTCTTGACGTTGCGCCCGAACAGGCCGACGGAGGCGAGGCCCTCGCCGATCCTGCGGCGTACCCAGTCCGGCGCGGTGGTGCCGTCGAAGCCGGGCTGGAGGACGGCCAGGGCGTTGCGGGAGAGGGTGTCGCCGGAAGGCGTCGCGTCACCGGAGGCAGGCGTGGCAAGTGTCGTCATGTCGCGTTATCCCTTCACTGCGCCGTCGGTCAGGCCGCTGACGGCCCTGCGCTGCAGGAAGACGAAGAGGATCAGGATCGGGATGGCGAAGAGCGAGGCCGCGGCCATGGTGGCGCCCCAGTCGTCGCCGAAGGCGGTCTGGAAGCTGGAGAGCCACACCGGCAGGGTCTTGGCATCCGCTTCCTTGTTGAGCACGAGGACCAGCGGGAACTCGTTCCAGGCGGTGATGAAGCCGAAGAGCGAGGTCGACATCAGGCCCGGTGCGAGCAGCGGCAGGATCACGCGGCGGAAGGCCTGCATGCGCGTACAGCCGTCGACCATGGCGGACTCCTCCAGTTCCCTCGGCACGGCGGCGACGAAGCCGCGCAGCGTCAGGAGGGTGAAGGGCAGGATCATCACCATGTAGAAGAGGGTGAGCGGGAGCAGGCTGTTCAGCATGTCGGCGTCGCGCACGATGATGTAGATGGCGATGACCATGACTTCCCAGGGCGCCATCTGGGCGAGCATGAAGCCGATGATGAAGCCGCGCCGCCCCTTGAAGCGCATCCGGGCGAGGGCGAACGCCGCGGTGACGCCGATGATGAGCGAGAGGACGACCGCGCAGACCGTGACGGTGATCGAGTTGCCGACCATGGTCCAGAAGTGGTCGGCGTCCATGGCCGTCTTGAAGTGTTCGAACGTGGCGTCGGTCGGGAACCAGACCGGGTTCTCGCTGATGATGTCGCCGGTCGGCTTGAAGGCCGTCGCGAACATCCAGTACACGGGGAAGACGAAGAACAGGAAGAGAACGACGGCGGTCAGGTTGGGCCAGATCCGGCCCAGCGGCGAGCGCTTCACAGCTCGTCCTCCTCTTGCTTGAGCACGATCCGCAGGTAGTACGAGGTGATGGCCAGCAGGATGACGATGGTGAGCATCGCGATCGCCGCGCCCATGCCGAAGTGCTGGTTGCCCATGCCCTCGATGTAGGCGTAGACGGGCAGGATCTCGGTGAGCCGGTCCGGGCCGCCCTCGTTGAGGGTGAAGACCTGGACGAACGCCTTGAAGACCCAGATGATCTCCAGGAACGTCGTGGCGTAGAGGAAGGGCCGCAGGTACGGCAGGGTGACCGAGGTGAACTGCTGCCAGGCGCCGGCGCCGTCCAGCGAGGCGGCCTCGTACAGCTCCTTGGGGATGGTCGTCGTGGCGGCGTAGAGGTTGATCGCCACGAAGGGGATCGACTGCCAGACGATCAGGAGCAGGACCACGAAGAAGGTGGAGTACTGCGTGCTCAGCCAGTCGTGGTCGGCCATGGACTCGAAGCCGATCTTGGCGAGCACCCAGTTGACGACGCCGAAGCGCTGCGCGAACAGCCACTGGTAGACGGTGGTCGAGGCGACGACGGGCATCGCCCAGGCCAGGACGAGGCCGACCAGGAGCAGGGTCCGCATCTTGCGGCCGAGCCGTGCGAGCAGCAGGCCGACGAGCGTACCGAGGATCATGATCAGTACGACGTTGGCGGCGGTGAAGGCGACCGAGCGTCCGGTGACCCGCCAGAAGTCCTCTCCGGTGAGGATCTCCGCGTAGTTGTCGAACCCGTTCCACTCCGTGAGGTGCAGGATGAACTGCCTCATGTTGAGGTTCTGGAACGACAGCATCCCGTTGCTGACCAGCGGCCAGCCGAGCAGCAGCACGGTGGCGACGATCGCGGGGGCAAGGAGCAGATAGGGCGTCAGGCCGGCGAGACGCCCCGGGGTCGCGCGCGGGCCGCGTGGTCGTGGTCCGCCGTCCGGTGTCTGCACCTCCGTCGGGCCGGAGGGCGGCCGTTCGGTCTTCTGCACGGTCATACTCGCCATCTCTTTCGTGGGCATCGCGGCGGTACGCAGAGGTGTGCCGGGGGCGGCGAGGGCGTCTCACCCGCCGCCCCCGGCAAGGGGGTCCCCGCCGAGGGAGCCCCCGGCAGGAGGGCCCCCGTCAAGGGAGGGTGTCGTCTACTGCTTCTGCGCCAGGCGCTTGTTCAGCTCGCCCTCGACCTGCTCGGCGGCGGCCGCGGGCGACTTACCGTTGAGCACCGCGGTCATGTAGTTCTTGATCGGGTTCGGCGGGTTCTCGACCGCGCCCCACTCCGGGATCAGCGGGGTGATGCCGCCGCCGGGGGTGGCCGGGGTCATGGCCGCGGCGGCCGGATTGCCCTTGAGGGCGGACTCCAGCGACTCCTTGTTCGGGATGACGCCGCCTTCCTTGGCGAACTGCCCCTCGAACTTGTCGGACAGCGCGATCTTCAGGAACTCCTTGGCCAGCTCCTGCTTCTTGCTGGTCGCGGCGACGGCGAGGTTGGAGCCGCCGAGGAAGACGCCCTCGGGCTTGTCGGCCGTGGCACCGGGGATCGTGAAGTAGCCGATGTCCTTCGCGATCTTCTTGTCCGTCTTGATCGCGAGGTCCGCCTCCCACGGCATGCCGATGAACGTGGCGGTCTTGCCCTTGCCGAAGACCTCGCCCTGCTGCGGGGTGGCCTCGTCCTTGTTCTTGGGGGCCTTGGAGAGCTTCTGGAACTCCTGGTACGTCATCATGGCCTTGGCGACCTTGGGGTCGGCCAGGTTGGAGACGTACTTGTCGCCGTCCTTCTTGACCAGCTCGGCGCCCTCACCGATGGTCAGGCCGACGAAGTGGTACCAGAACTGGCCCGGCATGTAGATCGGCTCGGCGTCGGTCTTCGCACCGATCTGCTTGAGGTCCTTCAGGAACTGCTCGCGGGTCTTGGGGGTGTCCTTGATGCCCGCCTCGGCCCAGATCTTCTTGTTGTAGATCACGACGCGGTTGAGGACGAACCACGGAGCGGCGTACTGCTTGCCGTCGATGACCGAGGCCTTGTTCATCGACTCGGTCCAGTCGGCGCCGATCGACTCCTTGAGGTCACCCAGCTCGGCGAGGCCGCCGGTCTTGGCGTACGCGGCGGTCTGGGTGTTGCCGATCTCGAAGACGTCCGGCGGGTTCTCCTCGGAGAGGGCCGTGGTCAGCTTCTGCTGGATGCCGTTCCACTGCTGGACCTCGAACTTCAGCTTCGCGCCGGTCTTCTTCTCGAAGGCCGCCGTGACATCCTTCTGCCACTTGTCCGGCGTCGACCCGTCCATCGCCCAGAGCGTCAGCGTCTCGCCCTTGAAGCCGTCGGCACCGCCGGACTTCTTGTCCCCGTCGTCACCGCCGCAGGCCGCGACCGAGACCAACATGCCCGCGACACCGATGGCCGCTATGAGCTTGCGCTTCACGTCACCCTCCTCAAGGGATGCCAGTCAACCCCCCACCCGCAGCGACCGAATGGACCGAGATCTGCCCGTGGGACTGGAACCTGGTCTTTAATGGTGTAGACCAGTACGGGGAGCTTGGCCTAGACCTTTAGGGGTGTCAAGGGTGTATAAGAAGGGCTGTCACGTCCGTTATCGGACCGACACCTGAGCGGGCAGGCTCTCCCCCGAGCTCTCGACTTCGCTCGACCAGGGGGCACCCCCATGGCCCGTACCGTGCCACGATGTGAGCCGCGACAGACGGAGGAGCCGGTGACGGCAGCAGCACAGGAGCCGGGAAGGCTGACCATGGGCACCGAAGCGGGCAGCACGGGGACCGAAGCGGGCACGCCGCCGGAGGCACCCGGCGTCGGCCGCACCGCGCGCGTGCCCAAGTACTACCGCCTGAAGCGGCACTTGCTGGACATGACGGAGACGCTGCCGCCCGGCACCCCCGTCCCCCCGGAGCGCACGCTCGCCGCCGAGTTCGACACCTCGCGCACGACGGTCCGCCAAGCCCTGCAGGAACTGGTCGTCGAGGGCCGCCTGGAGCGCATCCAGGGCAAGGGCACCTTCGTCGCCAAGCCGAAGGTGTCGCAGGCCCTGCAACTCACCTCGTACACCGAGGACATGCGGGCCCAGGGCCTCGAGCCCACCTCGCAGCTCCTGGACGTCGGCTACATCACCGCCGACGACACCCTCGCCGGCCTGCTCGACATCGGCGCGGGCAGCCGCGTCCTGCGCGTCGAGCGGCTGCGCCTGGCCAACGGCGAGGCGATGGCCATCGAGACCACGCACCTGTCGGCCAAGCGCTTCCCCGCCCTGCGCCGTTCGCTGGTCAAGTACACCTCGCTCTACACCGCCCTCGCCGAGGTGTACGACGTACGCCTGGCCGAGGCCGAGGAGACCATCGAGACCTCGCTGGCCACCCCGCGCGAGGCGGGCCTGCTCGGCACCGACGTCGGCCTGCCGATGCTGCTGCTGTCCCGGCACTCGCTGGACGCCGCGGGCCGGCCGGTGGAGTGGGTGCGCTCGGTCTACCGCGGCGACCGCTACAAGTTCGTGGCCCGCCTCAAGCGCCCCACGGACTGACCCGCGCACCGGGGGTCTGGCGCGGATCACCTCCCTGCTCTACGTTCCTCCCGTCATCGCATGGTGAACGGGAGGACGACCCGGTGCGCAGAGCAGAACCCCGATCCATCGCCGTCTGGACCCTCGTCGCGCTGGTCGGCGCCGCGGGCTGGACCGTCCTGGCGCTCGCGCGCGACGAGGAGGTGTCGGCCGCCTGGATGGTGGCGGCGGCCCTCGGCTCGTACGCCATCGCGTACCGCTTCTACTCCAAGTTCATCGCGTACAAGGTCCTGAAGGTCGACGCGCGCCGGGCCACGCCCGCCGAGCGGCTCGACAACGGCATCGACTTCCATCCGACCGACCGGCGCGTGCTGCTCGGCCACCACTTCGCGGCGATCGCGGGCGCGGGACCGCTGGTGGGGCCGGTGCTCGCCGCCCAGATGGGGTATCTGCCGGGCACCATCTGGATCGTCGTCGGCGTGATCTTCGCGGGTGCCGTGCAGGACATGGTCGTGCTGTTCTTCTCCACCCGGCGGGACGGCAGGTCGCTCGGGCAGATGGCGCGGGACGAGATCGGGCCGTTCGGCGGGGCCGCGGCCCTGCTCGCCGCGTTCGCCATCATGATCATCCTGCTCGGGGTGCTCGCGCTCGTCATCGTCAACGCGCTCGCCGAGTCGCCGTGGGGCACCTTCTCCATCGCGATGACCATCCCGATCGCCCTGCTCATGGGCTTCTACCTGCGGGTCCTGCGCCCGGGCCGGGTCAGCGAGGTCTCGCTCATCGGCATCGCGCTGCTGCTGATCGCGCTGGTCGCCGGGCGCTGGGTCGCCGAGTCCTCGCTCGCGGACACCTTCACGCTCGCGCCCTCGACGCTGGTCGTCTGGCTGGTCGCGTACGGCTTCGTCGCCTCGATCCTGCCGGTGTGGATGCTGCTCGCGCCGCGCGACTACCTCTCCACCTTCATGAAGATCGGCACCATCCTGCTGCTCGCGCTCGGCGTCGTCGTCACCCTGCCGACGATGCGGATGGACCCGGTGACCGACTTCGCCTCACGCGGCGACGGGCCCGTCTTCGCCGGTTCACTCTTCCCCTTCGTCTTCATCACCATCGCGTGCGGGGCGCTGTCCGGCTTCCACGCGCTGATCTCCTCGGGCACCACACCGAAGATGATCCAGAAGGAGACGCAGGTCCGGATGATCGGGTACGGCTCCATGCTGATGGAGTCGTCCGTCGCGATCATGGCGCTCGTCGCGGCCTCGATCATCGACCCCGGCCTGTACTTCGCGATGAACGCGCCGGCGGGTGTCGTCGGCGACACCGTGCAGGAGGCCTCGAAGGCGGTCGCGAACTTCGGCTACAGCATCTCCCCCGCCGACCTGGCGCAGGCCGCCAAGAACGTGGAGGAGTCCTCGCTGCTCTCGCGCACGGGCGGCGCGCCGACGCTCGCGGTCGGCGTCTCGGAGATCTTCTCGCAGGTCACGGGCGGCTCGATGCGGGCCTTCTGGTACCACTTCGCGATCATGTTCGAGGCGCTGTTCATCCTGACCGCGCTCGACGCGGGCACGCGCGTGGGCCGCTTCATGCTCCAGGACATGCTCGGGAACGTCTACAAGCCGTTCAAGCGGGTGAGCTGGAAGCCCGGCCTGGTGCTGACCAGCGCCGCCGTCACCGGGCTGTGGGGGTACTTCCTGTGGGTCGGCGTCCACGAGCCGCTCGGCGGGATCAACCAGCTCTTCCCGGTCTTCGGCATCGCCAACCAGCTTCTCGCCGCCGTCGCCCTCACCGTCTGCACGACGCTGCTCGTGAAGTCAGGACGCCTCAAGTGGGCCTGGATCACCGGCGTTCCGCTCGCCTGGGACGCCACGGTGACCCTGACGGCGAGCTGGCAGAAGGTGTTCTCCGACGACCCGCGGGTCGGCTTCTTCAAGCAGCGCTCGATCTACCAGGACGCCATCGACGACGGCAAGGTCCTGCCGCCCGCCAAGACCATGGACGACATGCACACCGTCGTCACCAACTCGACGGTGGACGGCGTGCTTTCGGCGGCGCTCGCTCTGCTCATCGTCATCGTGATCGCCGACGCGGCACGGGTCTGCCTCAAGCACATCCGCGACCCCGAGGCCTCCCGGCTGAGCGAAGCGCCGTACGTGGAGTCGAAGGTGACGGCCCCCGCCGGGCTCTTCCCGACCGCCGAGGAGAAGCGGGAAGCGCGGCGCGACGGGACGCGGGAGCCTACGCGTTGACCTGGCTGCTGCGCGGGGTGCGCTGGATGCGGTGGTACGTCCGCGAGTTGACCGGCGAGTCGGCGTACGAGCGGTACGTGGCGCACGTACGCAAGGACCATCCGGCCGCGGCGGTGCCCAGCCGCCGTGACTTCGAGCGGATGCGGACGGACCGCCAGGAGTCGGACCCGCGGCAGGGGTTCCGCTGCTGCTGAGGGGGCGGCTGAACAGGCGGTACGGCACCTCCGGCACGCGTCCGTTATACGGACAGGGGTTCCATACCGCGAGACCGTGGCTTAGATTTCCCGCACGTTAAACATGGGACAAGTGAGGGAACGGAGCCGCGACATGTCAGATGCGCCGGAAGTGAACAGACCGGTGGTGACGCCGGTCCGCGTGGTCATCGCGGTCTGCCTTGTCGCACCGTTCGTGGCAATGCTCTGGGTGAGTTCGTACGCGAGGATCGAACCGACCTTCATAGGCATCCCGTTCTTCTACTGGTACCAGATGCTGTGGGTGGTCATCTCCACGCTGCTCACGATGATCGCGTACAAGCTGTGGCAGCGTGACCAGCGCGCCCGCGAGTCCGTGCGCGCCGAGGAAGGCGTGGCCCGGTGAACGTGCTCGCAGCAGGCACCGGCGGTGTCAACGGCGTCGCCCTCGCCGTCTTCGTCTTCTTCTTCGTCGCGGTCACGGTCATGGGCTTCCTGGCCGCCCGCTGGCGCAAGGCCGAGAACGACCAGAGCCTGGACGAATGGGGCCTCGGCGGCCGGTCGTTCGGCACCTGGGTCACGTGGTTCCTGCTCGGCGGCGACCTCTACACCGCGTACACCTTCGTGGCCGTCCCGGCGGCGATCTACGCGGCGGGCGCGGCCGGGTTCTTCGCGGTGCCGTACACCATCCTCGTCTATCCGCTGATCTTCACCTTCCTGCCGCGCCTGTGGTCGGTCTCGCACAAGCACGGCTATGTCACCACCTCGGACTTCGTGCGCGGACGCTTCGGCTCGAAGGGGCTCTCGCTGGCCGTCGCGGTCACCGGCCTGCTCGCCACGATGCCCTACATCGCGCTCCAACTCGTCGGCATCCAGGCCGTCCTGGACGTCATGGGCGTCGGCGGGGGCCCGGACACCAACTGGTTCATCAAGGACCTGCCGCTGCTGATCGCCTTCGCGGTGCTCGCCGCGTACACCTACTCGTCGGGGCTGCGCGCGCCCGCGCTGATCGCGTTCGTGAAGGACGGCCTGATCTACCTCGTCATCGTCGTCGCGATCATCTACATCCCGATCAAGCTGGGCGGCTTCGACGACATCTTCGCCAAGGCCGGCGACGCCTTCGCGCAGACCAACCCGGCGACCGACAAACCGCGCGGCGCGCTCGCGCCCGCCGAGGCCGGGCAGTGGACGTACGCGACGCTCGCGCTCGGTTCGGCGCTGGCGCTGTTCATGTATCCGCACTCGATCACCGCGACGCTCTCGTCCAGGAGCCGTGACGTGATCCGCCGCAACACCACGATCCTGCCGCTGTACTCGCTGATGCTCGGCCTGCTGGCGCTGCTCGGCTTCATGGCGATCGCGGCCGGGGTCAAGGTGGAGAACGGCCAGTTGGCGATCCCGCAGCTGTTCGAGGACATGTTCCCCGACTGGTTCACGGGCGTGGCGTTCGCGGCCATCGGCATCGGCGCGCTGGTCCCGGCGGCCATCATGTCGATCGCGGCCGCGAACCTCTTCACCCGCAACATCTACAAGGACTTCATCAGGCCCGACGCGACGCCCGCGCAGGAGACCAAGGTCTCCAAGCTGGTCTCGCTCCTGGTGAAGGTCGGCGCGCTCGTCTTCGTCCTCACCATGGACAAGACGGTCGCGATCAACTTCCAGCTGCTCGGCGGCATCTGGATTCTCCAGACGATGCCCGCGCTGGTCGGCGGCCTCTTCACGCGCTGGTTCCACCGCTGGGCGCTGCTGGGCGGCTGGGCGGTCGGCATGGTCTACGGCACACTGGCCGCGTACGGCGTCGCGTCGCCGACGCAGAAGCACTTCGGCGGCTCCTCGGACACGATCCCGGGCATCGGCGAGATCGGCTACATCGGCCTCACCGCGTTCGTCCTGAACGTCATCGTGACCGTGGTCCTCACCTTCGTCCTGAAGGCGCTGAAGGCCCCGGACGGCGTCGACGAGACCTCCCCCGGGGACTACACCGCCGACGCGGGCGACCCGGGCGTCATGGAGGAACTGCCCAAGGCGACCGCGGGCGCCGGGCACTGAGCCCCGCCCCGCCGCGACGGAGGGCCGCCGGAAAAACCGGCGGCCCTCTGTCGTACCCGTGTTGCACACTGCGGCCCATGGACACGACGACCCTCACGATCAGGCGGGCCCTCCCCGAGGAGTACGAGGCGCTGGGCGCCCTCACCGCGCAGGCCTATCTCGACGGCGGCCACCTGGACTTCGGGGAGGACGACCCCTACCTCGCCGTGCTGCGGGACGTGCCGGGACGCGCGGCGCACGCCGAGATCCTCGTCGCCGAGGTGGCGGGCAAGGTGCTCGGCGGCGTCACCTACGTCCCCTCCGGCGGGCCGATGGCCGACATCGCGGGCGCGAACGACGCGGAGATACGGATGCTCGCCGTCTCTGCCGAGGCGCGCGGCCGGGGCGCCGGCGAAGCGCTCGTACGGGAGTGCGTGCGACGCGCCAAGGAAGCGGGCCGCACCTCGCTCGTGCTGTCCACGCAGAGGTCCATGCACGCCGCCCACCGGCTGTACGAGCGCCTCGGGTTCGTACGGACGCCCGAGCGTGACTGGCGGCCGATCGAGACGGTGCCGCTGCTGGCGTACGCGCTGAAGCTCTAGCCACCACTCCGCGAGCCGACACAAGATGTGGGCCCGCTTCTCAGGCCCGGCACAAGATGTATGCTCGTGCTCGCTGTCGCCGCAGGGAAATCCGGTGCAAGTCCGGAACTGTCCCGCAACGGTGCATGTGTACGCATTCGGCGTACGCGGAGTCCGATGACCTGCCGACAGTGCACCCGTGCCGTCCGGCCCGGGTGCCGACCGTCCGGGCCTCGTGGAGTGGGCCGGTGGACGCGGTACGCCGCCCTGCCCGGGTGCGCCCGTGTGTGCCGTCCGCCTCCCCCTGGCCCAGAGCCGAGCGAGGGAGTGCCCCCCACGTGACCATCGCGCCTGCCGAACCCGCGTCAGCGCCGTCGACGCCCACCGCCCAGGGTGCCGAGGGAACCGACGGGCCAGGGGCCGCGCTGCTGCGCACCCTGACCGATCTCACCGCCGACCTCCCCGACGCCGACCCCGGCCGGGTCGCCGCCGCCGCCCTGCGCGGCCGCTCGGCCAAGGCGGACCTCTCGGAGCTGCGGGAACTGGCGACCGAGGCGGCCGCGGGGCTCATCGCCGAGGACCCGGCGTACTCGAAGCTGGCGGCCCGGCTCCTGTCGATCGGCATCCGCGAGGAGGC
The DNA here is from genome assembly GCF_021028635.1 of Streptomyces huasconensis. Lineage (NCBI taxonomy): Bacteria > Bacillati > Actinomycetota > Actinomycetes > Kitasatosporales > Streptomycetaceae > Streptomyces > Streptomyces huasconensis. The sequence continues at coordinate 5,402,808 of NZ_CP086119.1, read as the reverse complement.
GGCCACGCAGGGCGTGCGCTCCTTCACCGACTCCGTGGCGGTCGGCCACCGCGAGGGGCTCATCGCCGACCGCACGGCGTCCTTCGTGACGGCGCACGCGGCCCGGCTCGACGCGCTGGTGGTCGCCGCGCTCGCCGACGGCGCCGACTTCCGGTTCGAGTACTTCGGCCTGCGCACCCTGCACAGCCGCTATCTGCTGCGCCACCCGATCACCCGGCAGGTCATCGAGACCCCGCAGCACTTCATGCTGCGCGTCGCGAGCGGTCTGGCCAAGGACGACGGCGCCGCCGCCGTGGACGAGGTCGCCGCGCTGTACGGCCTGATGAGCCGCCTGGACTACCTGCCCTCCTCGCCGACGCTCTTCAACTCCGGCACCCGCCACCCGCAGATGTCCTCCTGCTACCTCCTCGACTCCCCGCTGGACGAGCTGGACTCCATCTACGACCGCTACCACCAGGTCGCGCGGCTCTCCAAGCACGCGGGCGGCATCGGCCTTTCGTACTCCCGCATCCGGTCCCGGGGTTCGCTGATCCGCGGCACGAACGGGCACTCCAACGGCATCGTGCCGTTCCTGAAGACCCTGGACGCCTCGGTCGCCGCCGTGAACCAGGGCGGCCGGCGCAAGGGCGCGGCCGCGGTCTACCTGGAGACGTGGCACTCCGACATCGAGGAGTTCCTGGAGCTGCGCGACAACACCGGTGAGGACGCGCGCCGCACGCACAACCTCAACCTCGCGCACTGGATTCCGGACGAGTTCATGCGCCGCGTCGCCGCCGACCAGGACTGGTCACTGTTCTCCCCGGCCGACGTGCCCGACCTCGTCGACCTGTGGGGCGAGGAGTTCGACGCCGCCTACCGCGAGGCGGAGGCCGCCGGGCTCGCGAAGAAGACCATCCCGGCCCGGGACCTGTACGGCCGCATGATGCGCACCCTCGCGCAGACCGGAAACGGCTGGATGACGTTCAAGGACGCCGCCAACCGCACCGCCAACCAGACGGCGGAGCCCGGCCACACCGTGCACTCCTCCAACCTCTGCACCGAGATCCTGGAGGTGACGGACGACGGCGAGACGGCCGTGTGCAACCTCGGCTCGGTGAACCTCGGCGCGTTCGTGGACACGGCGATCCGGGACATCGACTGGGAGCGTCTTGACGAGACGGTCCGCACCGCCGTGACGTTCCTCGACCGCGTGGTCGACATCAACTTCTACCCGACCGAGCAGGCCGGCCGCTCCAACGCCAAGTGGCGCCCGGTGGGCCTCGGCGCGATGGGCCTCCAGGACGTCTTCTTCCAGCTGCGGCTGCCGTTCGACTCCCCCGAGGCCCGCGCCCTGTCCACCCGCATCGCCGAGCGGATCATGCTCGCCGCGTACGAGGCGTCGGCCGACCTCGCCGAGCGGGAGGGCCCGCTGCCCGCCTGGGAGAAGACCCGCACCGCGCGCGGCGTGCTGCACCCCGACCACTACGACGTCGAGCTGACCTGGCCGGAGCGGTGGGACGCGCTGCGGGCCCGCATCGCCGAGACCGGCATGCGCAACTCCCTGCTGCTGGCCATCGCGCCGACCGCCACCATCGCGTCCATCGCGGGTGTCTACGAGTGCATCGAGCCGCAGGTCTCCAACCTCTTCAAGCGCGAGACGCTGTCCGGCGAGTTCCTCCAGGTCAACGCCTACCTGGTCCAGGAGCTGAAGCGGCTCGGCGTCTGGGACGAGCAGACCCGCGAGGCGCTGCGCGAGGCCAGCGGCTCGGTGCAGGGCTTCAGCTGGATTCCCGCGGACGTCCGCGCGCTCTACCGCACGGCCTGGGAGATCCCGCAGCGCGGCCTGATCGACATGGCCGCCGCGCGCACCCCGTTCCTCGACCAGGCGCAGTCGCTGAACCTCTTCCTGGAGACGCCGACCATCGGCAAGCTCTCCTCGATGTACGCGTACGCCTGGCAGCAGGGCCTGAAGACGACGTACTACCTGCGCTCGCGCCCCGCCACGCGCATCGCCCGCGCGGCCGGCGGCTCGAACACCGCCGCCGCTCCCGTCCCCGCGCAGGTCACGGCCGAAGAGGCCGTCGCCTGCTCCCTGGAAAACCCCGAGTCCTGCGAGGCCTGCCAGTAATGAGCTCCACCGCCAACTCCGAGAAGAACCTTCTCGACCCGGGCTTCGAACTGACCCTGCGCCCCATGCGCTACCCCGACTTCTACGAGCGCTACCGGGACGCGATCAAGAACACCTGGACCGTCGAGGAGGTCGACCTCCACTCGGACGTCGCCGACCTGGCGAAGCTGACGCCCGAGGAGCAGCACCTGATCGGCCGCCTCGTCGCGTTCTTCGCGACCGGTGACTCGATCGTCTCCAACAACCTGGTGCTGACGCTCTACAAGCACATCAACTCCCCCGAGGCACGGCTGTACCTGAGCCGCCAGCTCTTCGAGGAGGCCGTGCACGTCCAGTTCTATCTGACGCTGCTCGACACCTATCTGCCCGACCCCGAGGACCGGGCGGCCGCGTTCGACGCGGTCGAGGAGATCCCCTCGATCCGCGAGAAGGCGCAGTTCTGCTTCAAGTGGATGGACTCGGTCGAGAAGCTGGACCGCCTGGAGACCCAGGCCGACCGCCGCCGCTTCCTGCTCAATCTGATCTGCTTCGCCGCGTGCATCGAGGGGCTCTTCTTCTACGGTGCCTTCGCGTACGTCTACTGGTTCCGCAGCCGCGGTCTGCTGCACGGCCTGGCGACCGGCACCAACTGGGTGTTCCGCGACGAGACGATGCACATGAGCTTCGCCTTCGACGTGGTGGACACCGTCCGCAAGGAGGAGCCCGAGCTGTTCGACGACGCGCTCCAGACGCAGGTGACGGACATGCTGAAGGAGGCCGTCGAGGCCGAACTGCAGTTCGCCCGCGACCTGTGCGGTGACGGCCTGCCGGGCATGAACACCGACTCGATGCGCGCGTACCTGGAGTGCGTCGCCGACCAGCGCCTCCAGCGGCTCGGCTTCGCGCCGGTCTACGGCTCGTCGAACCCGTTCTCCTTCATGGAGCTCCAGGGCGTGCAGGAGCTGACCAACTTCTTCGAGCGGCGTCCGTCGGCGTACCAAGTCGCGGTCGAGGGGTCGGTGTCGTTCGACGACGAGTTCTGAGCGTGTGCCCGCCTCGTCACGGGGGGCGGGGCGGGCACATCCGGGGCGCCCCCGACCGCTCGGCGGCGCCCCTGGCCGTTCATGTCGCTCAGCGCGGCATCACCCGCAGAACCAGCCGCTTCGGATGCAGGGTGATGCCGACGCGGGTGCCGCTGTCGGTCTCCGGGACCCGCTCCAGGCGCCACCTCGGGGCCACCGTGCCGAGGATGAGGGCCAGTTCGGCCATGCTGAAGTGATCCCCGGGGCACTTACGGTTGCCGACGCTGAACGGCATCATCGCGAACTCCGGTATGTCGGCAACCCGTTCGGGTGCCCACCGGTCCGGGTCGAACTCCAGGTGCCGCTCGAAGGAACGCGGGTCGCGCTGCATGGCGTAGACGCTGTAGACGATGTCCGCGTCGGCCGGAATGCGATAGCCGCCCAGCTCGGTCTCGGCCACCGACCGGCGCGTGAATATCCAGGCGGCGGGCCGTATGCGCATGGCCTCGGTGATGACATTGCGGGTGTGCGGCAGGTCGCCCAGATCGGCGAATGTGATCGCGCGATCCCCGACCGCAGAATTTACCTCTTCAACCAACTTCCTTTCCTGGTCGGGGTGTTCGGTGAGCAGATGGAAGGTCCACGCCAGCGTCGACGCGACATTCTCGGCGCCGGCCACGACGAGGGAGACCACATGGTCGTGGATCTCCTGGTCGGTTATCGGCTCCCCGGCCTCGTCCGTGGCCCGCAGCAATTCCGCGAGCAGGTCCGCCGGTCCGCCGGGGCCGGCGGCCCGGCGCTCCGCGATGATCTCGTCGACGAGCGCGTGCAGGTCGGCGAGCGCCTTCTCGAAGCGCCGGTTGGCGGGGGTCGGCACGCGGTAGAGCGGCCCGACCGAGAGCACCATCCGGCGGTAGAGCCCCTCGAAGACGGTGTGCAGGGAGTCGGCGATGCGGTCCGCCTTCTCGCGGATCGAGTCGACCTCCAGGAGCGAGCGCGAGACGATGCGCACAGCCGTGCGGAACATTTCCGTGCCCACGTCGACCGTCTCGCCCGGCCGCCAGCGGGCCGCCGTGGCGCGCGCCTCCTCCTCCATCACCTTGGCGTAGTCGGCGATCCGCTCGGGCCGGAACGCGGGCTGCATCATCCGCCGCTGACGCCGGTGCAGCTTGCCGTTGCTGGTCGCCACGCCCTTGCCGAGGAGCACTTCGAGGGTGTCCCAGAGCGGGCCTCCGACGATGTACTCGGGGCGCTTCAGCAGGGCGCCGACGAGTTCCGGGTCGCAGACCGCGTACGCCGTCTTCGGCCCCAGCCTGATCCGTACGAGGTCGCCGTGGTCGCGCAGCTTCGCGAGGAAGCCGAGCGGGTCGCGCACGAGGTTCCAGGCGTGGCCGAGCAAAGGCGCGCCGCCCGGGACGAGCGGCGGGGTGCGCAGCGGGTCCGGCCCGGAGGCCGCCGGTACGGGTATCGCGGACTCGACGCTCATTCCTCACCCACCAGTTCGTTTTCCGCCAGGACGTCTTCCGTGACATACGGGGGCATGGACCGGTCGTCCCAGCTGTCCACCCGATAACGACCGGATTCGTGGTGGAACCAGTACACGGAAGAGAACCAGTTCCGCATGTTGCCGACGCAGGATTCCACCGCTTCCGCGAGTTCCTTTCCGCGTGCGGTTCCCTCGGACAAGTTACGGGCGAACAGCAGCACTTCTTCCTCGGCCTCGAGAAAATTCGTGACACATTGCGTGACCCGTCGGTGAACTTCGCGCACCGCCTCTTCGAGCGTCAGCCCCTCGTGGTGAATGAGACTGATACCGAGATTGTGCAGTTCATCTCCCGCGAGTTCTTTGGGAAGTGAGCACAGGTCGTTGTACCAGGCGGAGAAATCCTGGGTCGCCAGTGCCGCCCGCCGGTACGCGGGGTGCTTCCGTACGGCGTCCGGCAGTTCGCGGCGGGCGGTGGGTTCGAGCAGGTCGATCCAGGCCCAGTGCGCGAACGTGAGGCGACGCAGCTCGACGTACGTCTCGACGGTGGGCACGACGCCGTCGCGGCGGTTCCTGAACTCCTGGTCGTACGCGTCGATCACGGGGTGGAAGTGGCGCGCGAACCGGGCGTTCCAGCTGGGGCCCAGGAAGGAGTACAGGCGGCGGACGCAGTCCGCGAAACCGGCGACCAACGGGTCCCGGTCGCGCAGATACTCATGGGGCGCGTCGAGCGCGTCGTGCAGGCCCCGGCACAGCAGCCGCCACTGCGCCGCGCGGCCGTGCACCGAGTCCCGGTCGTGCCGGTCGTCCCACGCGAAGAACCAGCTGCTGAGGTCGGCTATCGCGGTGAGCAACTCGTCCGGCGCGCCGATGTAGTAGCCGGCCACCAGGTCGGTGTAGCAGAGGCTGTCCGCGTAGCGCTCGACCTTGTCCGGCGGCATGAGCCGCATTTCGCGCAGCCAGGTCCTGGACTTCTCCTGAAGCTGGGGCCAATACGGGTGCAGACGGCGGGGAAACGTCGCCTCGATCACCGGAACTGCGAGCGCCGGTGGGACGGTCACCGCCTGGCTGTGTGGCTGTGTCTGGGAAGTGCTTCCGGAATATGCAGGCACGGACAAACCCCTTTCAACCGCATGGGTGACGCACGCCCCTCCCCCGTGCCGGGCGCGCGCCGTTGCGCAACTCTCCGCGCCTTTCCATTCAGCACCACAACTGACCGTTCAGGGAACAGTTTTGCGCCATTCACTACCCCCCGGTGCCGAGAACATCATCGGGGTTGACTGATTCTGGATCTTCGACAGCCGGTTTTGCTCGCACAGGTGAGCGGCTCATGGCAACGGCCCCTGGTCAGGGGGTTCCCGACCAGGGGCCGCACGTGTCACGCGGTTCCCGCGCCGCTCAGGCGCCGCACGCGTCACTCATTGGGTACCACGGGGTAGCGCGGCGTGCCCTCTGCCATCTGGCGCAGCGCGTCCTTGCGCTCCCTCTTGGAGAGGCGGTCGATGTAGAGGTAGCCGTAGAGGTGGTCCGTCTCGTGCTGCAGGCAGCGGGCGAAGTAGCCGGTGCCGCGCACCTTGATGGGGTTGCCCTTCTCGTCCTGGCCGGTCACCTCGGCGTAGTCCGGGCGGGCCAGCGGGGCGTAGGCGGTGGGCACGGACAGGCAGCCCTCGCCCGAGTCGTCGAGACGGCGCTTCTCGGCGGGCAGCTCCTGGAGCACGGGGTTGCAGACCACACCGACGTGGCGCACGCCCTCGTCGTCCATGCAGTCGTAGACGAAGACCTTCAGGTCGACGCCGACCTGGTTGGCGGCGACGCCCACGCCCTGCGCGACGCGCTGGGTCGCGAACATGTCGTCGATCAGCCGGGCGAGGTCGTCGTCGAAGGACGTGACGTCCTTGCACTCCTTGTGCAGGACCGGGTTGCCGACGACCGTGATGGGCCGCGACGTGCCGCGCTCGCGGTAGGCCGTCTCGCGCTCCTCGCAGTCCTCCGTGTCGATGACGAAGCCCTCGTCGTCGACGGGGAGCACCCCGCCGGAGGCCTGCTGCTCAGTGTCCTGCGCCATGTCCGCCGTAAGCCTTCCGTGAAACCCTCAGAGTTTGTGCCGGTACAGCCTACGGCGAAGTGCCGGCCGGTCTCTTCGGGCCGGGGAGGCCGGTGGCCGCTTCCGGTCAGCAGACCTCTTCGAGGTCGCGCCAGTCCCGCGAGTCCGGACTGTCCGCCACCCAGCTGTCCAGCAGCCCGCGCACCAGGGCGGCGGGCGCCGCGATGCCGCACTCGCGCTCCGGCACCCAGACCGCGCCGGGGCTGCGGTGGCCGAGCGGGCCCGGGTGACCCGGCTCGCTGTGGTCGTGCGGGTCCAGGTGCTCGCCGTCGCCCTCGTCGCTCGGCATCCGCGACTCGGAGCACATGCGGCACAGCAGCCGCACGGACGACGACCAGTCCTCGGCGGCGAAGCCCGCGTCGGCCGCGAGCCGCTCCAGGGCGTCCCGGTCGTCCTCGGTGGCGGCCTCCAGGAGGACGACCCAGGTCGGCACGGGTGAGGGCGCCCACAGCTCGATCTCGTCGAACACGGGGTACGAGTGTCCGGCCGCCGTCGTCCGCTCGCCGTGCGGGACGCCGTCGTGCAGCACGACCTCGCCCCAGCGGCGCCCGGAGGAGGGCAGCGGAATGGACAGCACCTCGATGCGCGCGGGGTCCAGCCTGCGGCCCCACACCACCTCGGCCTCGCCCTCCGGGGAGAGCCGCACGGCCGCGCTGCCAAGCTCCATGCCCGAGGGCTCACCGGACGCCGCCACGCCACCGGGCACCCGCAGCCCGTACGCCTGCCAGGCGCGGCGGGCCAGCGGCCAGTCCTGGAGCGCGGTCGCCGCGATGCCGACGTTCCACCAGTCCGGGGCGCCCGCCGAGCGGTCCAGGAGCGCGACGGCACGCAGCCCCGCGGCCCGCGCCTGCTCCCAGTCGTGCCGGAACTTGTGCAGCAGCGCGAGGTTGAACCAGGACTCGGACAGCCAGGGTTCGAGATCCGCCGCGCGCGTGAGCAGCGCTCCCGCGTCCTCGTACCGGCCGTCGCCGATCAGCGTGAAGGCGCGGTCGGTCGCCTGCCGCCATGAGGCGGAGGGCCGGTGCCGTCCCTTGCCGAAGATCCTCACGATTCCCGCCTGATTCCCGCCTGTCACGATGTGCCGGAAGTCCCGTCCTCGAAGGCGCGGCGTCGGGTCGATGCCCCCGCGCACCCTCGTCTTCCTCTTCTTCGCATCCAACCACGTACGGTCGGACGACCGCTCATTACCCATGGGTTACCCAGCCGGGGGAGAGCTAAGGCCGCCCCGCGACACCACCCTCGCCAGGGACTCCACGACTTCGGGCTGGTAGTCGTGGCCCGTGGCCAGCCGCAGCCTCTCCAGGGCGTTGAGCGGGCCGCCGAGCGCCCCTGAGGGTCCTTCTCCCCGCGCCATCTCGTCGTACGCGTTCGCGGTGCGCACAATTCGCGCGGTGAGCGGCTGATCGCGGTACGGGTCGGCCTGGCGCTCCACCACCACGGCGACCGCGGAGTCCACCCCGGTCTGCCGGACGACGGCGCCGCCGAGCAGGGCTATGCGGCGCTGCTGCGCCTCGGGCAGGGCGGCGGTGGCGCCCTCGGGCACGGGGTCGACGAGGGAGAGCTGGCCGATGTCGTGCATCAGGGCCGCGTACTCGAGGACGGTGAGGTCCGGCCCGCTGAGCCCCAGGTCACGCCCGACGGCCCGGCTGAGGCCTGCGACGCGGTGGGCGTGGCCCTGCGGGGTGTACCCGGCGATCTCCGTGGCCCGGGCCAGCGACGCGATGGTCTGCCGGTAGGTGGCCCGCACCGCCGCGTAGCGCCGGAAGGCGAGCTGGGTGAGCAGCAGCGGGAGGCTGAACACGGGCAGCGCCCAGAGCCCCGCCACGGCCACGGCGAGCGCCATCACGGCCCCCGTGGCGCAGACGGCCGAGCCGATGCCGGGCATGGCCCGCAGCTCGTCGCGGAGCAGCGGCCCGAACGGCCAGCGGGTGCGGGCGTGCGCCAGCGCGGCGGCGAGGACGGCGTCACAGAGCGCGGTGAGGCCGAGCAGGACGACGATGAAGAGCGCGTACCAGGGGCCGTGGCCGACCCAGCCCTCCAACTTGCCCGCGTTGTAGAGGGGTTGGAAGCAGGCGGCGGCGAACGCGACGGTCAGCACGCGCCGCGCCATGTGGTCGGCCGTGGGCCCCCGGCCGAGCGCGACGTGCGGCACCGCCCCCACGAGGGCGGCCGCGACGACCACGGCGATCACCTGGAGCACGCCGTGGTGCGTGGCCGTCCCGGCGTTCTGCCCGAGCAGGGCGTACGCCAGGGCTCCCGCGGCGCCGAGCGGCGCGGGCTCACGCCCCTTCCCGCTCCCCCACCGGGCCAGTTCACCGAGGGTGATCAGCGCCCCGAAGGCGAGGGCGACCGGCCGTTCGGCGACGCCGTGCCACAGGGTCCAGCCGAGCGAGACGGCGGCGAGCAGCCCGGCCACCGCGTGGGCCGCGGTCACGGGCAGGCGTTCCGCGCGGGTGAGCGGGCGCCGGGCGCCGGGGGCGGTCACGGGGCGGCCGGTCCGCGCCCGGCGGGCGTGGCGGCGGTCCGCGCAGAAGGTACGTTTCCGCCCTGGTCAGGGGCGTGCTCCGGCGCACGGCGCGAAACGTCCGACGTGACCTCGGGGTGCCACCCGTCGCGGGCCAGCGCACGGGTCAGCGCGGCGACCATCACCGGGTCGAAGTGCGCCCCCGCGCACCGGGCCAGCTCCTCCAGGGCGGCGGACACCGGTCGTGCCCGGCGATAGGACCGGGTGGACGTCATCGCGTCGAAGGCGTCGGCCACGGCCACCACGCGGGCGCACTCCGGGATCTGCCGTCCGGCGAGCCCGTAGGGATATCCGCTGCCGTCGATCCGCTCGTGGTGGTGGAGGATTGCCGCGCGTGCCTCGCCGAGGAAGCCGATGCCGCGCACCATCTCGTGCCCGTACTCGGGATGGAGCTCGATGACGCGCCGCTCCTCGGGTGTCAGGGGGCCGTCCTTGCGCAGCAGGCGGGTGGGCACGCCGAGTTTGCCGACGTCGTGCAGGATGCCCGCGAACCGCAGGACCTCGACGCGCTCGTCGTCCATGCCCAGCTCGCGCGCGATCATCACCGAGGCGCGGCCGACGCGCTCGCTGTGGCCCCGGGTGTACTTGTCCTTGAGGTCGACGGCCTGGACGAGCGCCCGGATGGTGGCCTGGTGGGCGGCCCGCTCGCGGTGGTACTGCGCGAAGGCCCAGCAGGAGACGCCCATGGGCAGCAGTACGAGCAGCGCGGCCGGGGGGCCGTAGGGGCTGGTCCACAGGATGGCCATCATCAGTCCGGCCAGGCCGTGCACCGCCACGGGTGCGAGCGAGCGGGTGAAAAGGCCCCGCCATGCCGCCCGGGCGGGCACCCGCTCGGCGGTCGCCAAGATCCCGCCGTCCAGCACGGCGAGCACGGCGCAGAAGGCGAGCACGGCGGCTCCCGCGGGCCACAGGACGTGCGGGAAGTCGGGCCCGGCACCGGCGGCGGGCCCGCCGAGCGCCGCGTGGACCCGCGCCGCCGCCCAGCAGGCCGGGGCGAGCCGGGCGGCGCGCCAGAGGCGGCGTATCCCGTGGGGGCGGCGGTCGACGCGGGCGAGCAGCGCGCCCGGCACGGCGACGAGGGCGGCGGCCGCGGGCGGCAGCAGGAAGACCGCGGCGAGCAGCACGGGGTAGAAGGTGCCGAGGCCGCGCGTGCGGCCGCGCGGCAGGGCGCTCTGTTCGCACCCGGCGCAGAGCACCGCGAGGAGCGCGACGGCGGGCCAGGGGGTGCGTGCGTTCAGCGCGGGCGCGGCGCAGGCGGCGCCCGCCAGGGCGACGCACAGGATGTACAGGCGGGCCCGCGCCGGCACCGACCGCATGGAGTTCTCCTCCCCGTTCCAGCTCGCAAGACCCAGGTCCGGAGACTAGAGCGGCGGCTCGGCGGCCAGTGCCCGACGGCGGCGAATTAGCACATTCGAGTGACGGCGGGGAGAAACGGGGCACGGAAAAAGAGCAGGCCGCATCATGCGCGACCTGCTCTCCTTCTCAACCGGCGGTGGGACCCGCCAGGTTCACGCCTCCGAGGGCGTCACACCCGGTGCGGCGTCCTGCGTGACGTCCTGGTCGGGCACCGACTGACCGGAGCGGATGAGGTCGATGCGTCCCATCACCTTGGCCCGCAGGTCGATGGGGACGTCGTCCTGGCCGCAGCAGCGCTTCACCAGCTTCTTCACGGCCTGCTCCAGGCCGTACTTCTCCAGGCACGGCGAGCACTCCTCGAAGTGCGTCTCGAACTTGGTGCAGTCGCTGTCCGGCATCTCGTGGTCCAGGAACTCATAGAGGTGGTCCAGGACTTCACTGCAGTCAGTCTCGTGCGGCTCTCCGCAGCTCATGAGCCCGAGCCTTTCGTTCCGTTCGACTCTCCGGCACCCGCCGGGACGAGCCCGCGCTCACGGGCGTAGTCCTCCAGCATGCCGCGCAGTTGGCGGCGGCCCCGGTGCAGCCGGGACATCACCGTACCGATGGGTGTCCCCATGATGTCCGCGATCTCCTTGTACGCAAAGCCCTCGACATCGGCCAGATAGACGGCGATGCGGAATTCCTCGGGGATCGCCTGGAGCGCCTGCTTCACGTCCGAGTCGGGCAGGTGGTCCAGCGCCTGCGACTCGGCGGAGCGCAGACCGGTGGACATGTGCGACTCGGCGCGCGCGAGCTGCCAGTCCTCGATCTCCTCGGCGGCACTGCGCTGGGGTTCGCGCTGCTTCTTGCGGTACGAGTTGATGAACGTGTTCGTGAGGATGCGGTACAGCCACGCCTTGAGGTTGGTCCCCTCGCGGAACTGGTGGAACGACGCGTACGCCTTCGCGTAGGTCTCCTGGACCAGGTCCTCCGCGTCCGCCGGGTTGCGCGTCATGCGCAGCGCCGCGGAGTACATCTGGTCGAGGAACGTCAGCGCGTCCCGCTCGAAGCGGGCCGTGCGCTCCGCGGCCGTCTCCGAACCCTCTTCCGGGCGCTCCGCCTGGCCGTGCTCGGTCCCTGCGTCGGTCCCAGTGACCGGACCCACCTCCTCCAACGACGTGGCGAGGCCGAAAGCAGCCCCACTCGAATCGGAGGATAGACGACGATCCACTCCGCGCGCCGCCCGAATAGTTGCGGTTTTGGGTGCGCTCAAGACCGTCCACTCCAGGTCAGCGGCGCTGGAGCGGTTCGGGCAGATGGTCGAACCCATGCGGCGGACTCCCTCTCGTACGAACACGTCTGCGACGGCGTTCACCGTCTGTTCGCGACAACAGGGGTCACGCGTCCAGCATTCCCGCCCACCGTGTGACGCCGTCCGTGATGACCGTCATGGCGTCCTCCTGGGACGGCCCCGCCTTCTTCGGCACCTTGAAACCGTGATCGCCGAAGGGCACTTCGAGCAGTTCGTACGTCCCCTCGGGGAACTCGGCGGGCTTCCCGAAGGGGTCGTTGCCGCCCTGCACGACGAGGGTCGGCACCCCGGCGCCGAGCAGTTCGTCGGCGCGGGACTTCTCGGGCTTCCCCGGGGGGTGCAGGGGAAAGGAGAGCGCGAGGACGGCGGCGGCGCCCAGCTCCGCGGCGGTGCGGCAGGCCACGCGCGCGCCCGCGCTGCGGCCTCCGGAGACGACCGGGAGCCCCTTCTTCTCCAGGGCGGGCCAGATCCCGCGCCACCCCACGTCGAGCGTCTTCGGCGCGGGCGCCAGCTTCTTGCCCGCGACGCGCCAGGGCTGCTCGACGAGGGCGACGCTCACGCCGTGCGCGGGCAGCGCGGCGGCGAGGGCCTGGAGGTCGCGGGCCTCGATGCCGCCGCCCGCGCCGTGGCCGACGGCCAGCAGGAGGCGGGCCTTCTTCCGCGCCGGGTGCCAGGTGATCCGCGCCTCACCGGCGCCGGTCTCCACGATGTCGCTCTGGGGCGGGTGTGTTTCGTGCGTCACGTCAGAAGAGTGTGCCCTCTTCGGGGCCGTCCAGCTCCTTGAGCAGCTCCGGGCCGTTGTTGCGTACGTTGCTGACCGCCGTCGACACGGGGTAGGCGCGCATCAGCCCGGCCGGGGGCGGCGCCAGGAGGGGGCGCAGCTCCTCGACGTCCGTGCGGGACGGGTCGAGCCAGGCGTCCCAGCGGTCGGGGGTGAGCATCAGCGGCATCCGCGGGTGGATGTCGGCGAGCGAGCGCGGGCCCTCGGCGGGGGCGACGGCCAGCGGGGTGGTCTCGGCCTCCGTGGTGATCACCGTGCAGGTCACCCACCAGGCGAGGGGGTGCTCGTCGGGCAGGGTCTTGTCCCGCCAGAACTCGTAGAGGCCCGCCATGGCGAAGACGGAGCCGTCGGCCGGGGTCACGAAGTACGGCTGCTTGCGGGACCGCTTCTTCTTGCCCTCGACCTCCAGCTGCCGTTCCTCGGGCGCGGTCACCCACTCGTAATAGCCGTCGGCGGGCAGGAGGCAGCGGCGCGCGGCGAAGGCGCGGCGGTAGGAGGGCTTCTCGTGGACGGTCTCGGCGCGGGCGTTGATCATCCGCGCGCCGCCCTCGGGCGTCTTGGACCAGGACGGGACGAGGCCCCATTTCAGGGTGCGCAGCTGGCGAACCGGAGCCGGGTCCTCGGCGTCTTTCAGTGGACGGTCGAGGACCGCGTAGACCTCTTTGGTGGGGGCCACGTTGTAATCGGGGGCGAGTTCCTCCTCCGGCTCCTCCCACTTCTGGATCTCGAAGATCCCCGCGAGGTCCTCGGGCCTACGACTCGATGCATACCGTCCGCACATACGTGCCAGACTGCCACGACCCCGTCCCCCAGAGGAGCCGGTTCCGACCATGTACAGCACCGCCGACGCCGGCCTGGCCGGCCTCTGGGACCGCGTCTTCGGCACCCAGTCCGCGCCCGAGCAGTGGCTGGTGATCGCGGCCGGCGTCGTCGCGCTCGCCGTCGTCGTCCCGCACGGCGCCTGGCGCCTGGCCCGCAACGCCATCACCATCGCCCACGAGGGCGGCCACGGCCTGGTCGCGCTGCTCACCGGGCGCCGCCTGGACGGCATACGGCTGCACTCCGACACCTCGGGCCTGACCGTCTCGCGCGGCCGGCCCACCGGGCTCGGCATGATCCTGACCGCGGCGGCCGGCTACACCGCGCCCCCGCTGCTCGGCCTCGGCGGCGCCGCCCTGCTCTCCTCGGGGCGCATCACGGCCCTGCTGTGGATCGCCACCGCGCTGCTCGTCGCGATGCTGGTGATGATCCGTAACGCGTACGGCGCCCTGACGGTCGTCCTGACCGGCGGGACCTTCCTCCTGGTGTCCTGGCTGGCCGAGACCGACGTGCAGGCGGCGTTCGCGTACGCGGTGGTGTGGTTCCTGCTCCTCGGCGGTGTCCGGCCCGCCTTCGAACTCCAGGCCAAACGCCGGCACGGGGGCGCGGGCGACTCGGACGCGGACCAGCTGTCGCGGCTCACCCACGTCCCCGCCGGGCTGTGGCTCTTCCTCTTCCACGCCGTCTCGCTCTGCTCCCTGATGGGCGGGGCACGCTGGCTGCTCACCGTCTGAGCGGGGTCCGCGGCAGCCACTAAAGTGAGGGCATGACCGAAACCCCGGCGCACACCGCCCTCTGGCCCGCCCCGCACGCAAGCGGAGCCGTCACCGCGACGGTCCACGTCCCCGGTTCGAAGTCGGTCACCAACCGCGCGCTCGTCCTCGCCTCCCTCGCCGCCGAGCCGGGCTGGCTGCGCCGCCCGCTGCGCTCCCGCGACACCCTGCTGATGGCGGGCGCCCTGCGCGCGATGGGCGTCGGCATCGAGGAGACGGTGTCGTCCAGCTCCTCCGTCGCGGGCGGCCCCGACGCCACCGGTGAGGCCTGGCGCGTGATCCCCTCGGGCCTGCGCGGCCCGGCCACGGTCGACGTCGGCAACGCCGGCACGGTCATGCGCTTCCTGCCCCCGGTCGCCGCCCTCGCCGACGGCCCGATCCGCTTCGACGGCGATCCCCGTTCGTACGAGCGCCCCCTGACCGGTGTGATCGACGCCCTGCGGGTGCTCGGCGCCCGCATCGACGACACCTCGCTCGGCAGCCCGGGCGCGCTGCCGCTGACCGTGCACGGCGCCGGGGCCCTGGACGGCGGCCCGGTCGAGATCGACGCCTCGTCGTCCTCCCAGTTCGTCAGCGCCCTGCTGCTGTCGGGCCCGCGCTTCAACCAGGGCGTGGAGGTCCGGCACGTGGGCGGTCCGCTGCCCTCCATGCCGCACATCCGGATGACGGTCGACATGCTGCGCTCGGCCGGCGCCCAGGTGGACACCCCCGAGGCGGGCGGCGAGCCGAACGTCTGGCGGGTCACCCCCGGCGCGCTCCTCGGCCGCGACCTGACCATCGAGCCCGACCTCTCCAACGCCCAGCCGTTCCTCGCCGCGGCCCTGGTCACCGGCGGCACGGTCACCATCCCGGACTGGCCCGCGCACACCACGCAGCCCGGCGACGCGCTCCGCCAGATCTTCACGGAGATGGGCGGCTCCTGCGAACTGACCGAGCGGGGCCTGGTGTTCACCGGCTCCGGCTCGATCCACGGCCTCGACGTGGACCTGAGCGAGGTCGGCGAGCTGACCCCCGGCATCGCGGCCGTCGCGGCTCTCGCGGACTCCCCCTCGACGCTGCGCGGCGTCGCCCACCTGCGCCTCCACGAGACGGACCGGCTCGCCGCGCTCACCAAGGAGATCAACGAACTCGGCGGTGACGTCACCGAGACCGCCGACGGCCTGCACATCCGCCCGCGCCCGCTGCACGGCGGTGTCTTCCACACCTACGACGACCACCGCATGGCGACCGCGGGCGCGATCATCGGCCTCGCGGTGGCCGGCGTACAGATCGAGAACGTCGCGACGACGGCGAAGACCCTCCCGGACTTCCCCGAACTCTGGACCGGGATGCTCGGGAACTGACGGGCGGAACGAGAACATGCGCCGCTACGGCAAGAACCCCGACGAGGACGACATCCGCGTCCGCCCCAACCGCAAGGGCAACCGCCCCCGCACCCACATCAGGCCCAAGCACGAGGACGCCGCCGAGGGCATGGTCCTCACCGTCGACCGCGGGCGGCTCACCGTCCTGGTCGACGACCGGATCGTGATGGCCATGAAGGCCCGCGAGCTGGGCCGCAAGGCCGCCGTGGTGGGCGACCGGGTCGCGGTGGTCGGGGACCTGTCCGGCAAGAAGGACACCCTCGCGCGCATCGTGCGGATCGGCGAGCGCACCTCCGTCCTGCGGCGCACCGCCGACGACGACGACCCCTACGAGCGGGTGGTCGTCGCCAACGCCGACCAGCTCGCCATCGTCACCGCCCTCGCCGACCCGGAGCCGCGCCCGCGGCTGATCGACCGGTGCGTCGTGGCGGCGTACGACGGCGGCCTCGAACCGATCCTCGTGCTGACCAAGTCGGACCTGGCGTCGGCCGACAAGATCCTGGAGACGTACGCCACCCTCGACATCCCCTACGTGGTCACCAGCCGCGAGGAGTTCACCGACGGCGCCGAGCTGGCCCGGGTGCACGAACTGCTCGACGGCAAGATCACGGCCTTCGTCGGGCACTCCGGGGTCGGCAAGACCACGCTGGTGAACGCGCTGGTGCCCGAGGAGCGGCGGCGTACGACGGGCCACGTCAACGCGGTCACGGGCCGCGGCAGGCACACCACCACTTCCGCGCTCGCGCTGCCGCTGGCGGATGTGGGCGGCTGGGTGATCGACACCCCTGGCGTGCGGTCCTTCGGCCTCAACCACGTCGACCCGTCGCGCGTCATCCTCGCCTTCCCCGACCTGGAGCCGGGGACGGTGGACTGCCCGCGCGGGTGCAGCCACGACGAGAAGGACTGCGCGCTGGACGCCTGGGTCGCCGACGGCCACGCGGACCCGCAGCGCCTGTACTCCCTGCGCCGGCTGCTGGCCACGCGCGAGCGGCGCGAGGACGACTGATCTGCCGGTCGCCGCGATGACCTCCCCGTTGTTTGCGCCCCCCGTGGCGCAGGTAAATGCATAATCGCACCAAGCCGGGTCGATCGGGCCGAGCCGGGCGAAGCGGTCGCGGAACGTGGACGAGTGCGGGAGGCAGGGGACACATGGCGTGGCTGCTGGTCATCGTGGCGGGGATTCTGGAGACCGGCTTCGCGGTCTGTCTGAAGCTCTCGCACGGCTTCACCAGGCTCTGGCCGACGATCGCGTTCGCCTGCTTCGCACTCGGCAGCTTCGGCCTGCTCACGCTGGCGCTGAAGAAGCTGGACGTCGGGCCGGCGTACGCGGTCTGGACCGGCATCGGCGCGGCGGGCACCGCGATCTACGGCATGATCTTCCTCGGTGACCTGGTCTCCACGCTCAAGATCGTCTCGATCTCGTTCGTCATCATCGGTGTGGTGGGACTCCAGCTGTCCGGCTCGGCGCACTGAGCGCACCGCGCGCTCACCGCCCCGCCACCCACCGCCCTATGGCCCCGCGGACCAGCTCCGCGGGGTCGTCGTCGTCCCGGGCGGGCGCGACGATGTAGGACAGGGCGAGGCGAAGGGCGCTCTCGCAGGCCAGGGCCAGCTCCGGGTCCCCGCCCCGGCCCCGGCCGCCGAGCGCGGCCACCGCTCGGTCCCGTACCAGCCCGAGCAGCTCCGCCGACGACGGCGTCCCCGCGTCCGCCCGGCGCTGCGCGGGCACCGACGACGTGGACCCGGCGACCCTGCTCGGCACGGGCAGCCGTTCGCTCCAGCAGCCGGTGAGCGCGGCCCGCACCAGGGCGTTGGCGCGCGCGGCGCCCACTGTCCAGGCGGCCACGGCGGCCAGCCGCTCGGCCGGCTCGCGCTCCTGGGCGAGCGCGCGGTCGACTCCGCGCAGGTAACCGTCGGTCTCGCGGCGCAGCAGGGCGCGCGCCAGGCCTTCCTTGCTGCCGAACTCGTTGTAGAGGGTCTGCCGGGAGAACCCGGCGCCGGCCGCGACGTCGACCATGCGCACCCGCGACCAGGGGCGCCGGGCGAGCGCCGCGCCGGCCGCGTCCAGTAAGGATTCCCGTGCTGGCATCGTCGCCTCCCCGGGCCGACGCGGTTCCGGCTGCCAGGGTTGACGCGCTCGGATGCACTGTCAAGGGCTCCGGCGTGAGCCCGCGCAAGGGCGTGCGATATGGCGCTGTGGCTCGGGGGGAGGGAGATCGATACTGTTCACCCATGCCCGACTACCACGATGATCTGCGTCTCGCCCACGTCCTCGCGGACGCCGCCGACGCCCAGACCATGGGCCGGTTCAAGGCTCTCGACCTCAAGGTGGAGACCAAGCCGGACATGACGCCGGTGAGCGAGGCCGACAAGGCGGCCGAGGAGCTGATCCGCTCCCAGCTCCAGCGCGCGAGGCCGCGGGACGCGATCCTCGGCGAGGAGTACGGCGTCGAGGGCACGGGACCGCGCCGCTGGGTGATCGACCCGATCGACGGCACCAAGAACTACGTACGCGGTGTCCCGGTCTGGGCCACGCTCATCTCCCTGATGGAAGCGGTCGAGGGGGGCTACCAGCCGGTGGTCGGCGTCGTCTCCGCGCCCGCGCTCGGCCGCCGCTGGTGGGCGGCGAAGGGCGGCGGCGCCTACACGGGGCGCAGCCTCACCTCGGCGACCCGGCTGCACGTCTCGAAGGTCTCCCGGCTCTCGGACGCGTCCCTGGCGTACTCCTCGCTCTCGGGGTGGGAGGAACAGGGCCGCCTGGACGGCTTCCTGGACCTCACGCGGGCGGTGTGGCGGACGCGGGGCTACGGCGACTTCTGGCCGTACATGATGGTGGCGGAGGGCGCGGTCGACCTCTGCGCGGAGCCCGAGCTGTCGCTCTGGGACATGGCGGCGCCCGCGATCGTGGTCACCGAGGCGGGCGGCAGCTTCACCGGCCTCGACGGCAGGCCGGGCCCGCACAGCGGCAACGCCGCGGCGTCGAACGGCCTGCTCCACGACGAACTGCTGGGTTATCTGAACCAGCGCTACTGACCCTCCCCCGTGCGGATGTTCCCCTCGCGCACCCCGAACTGACCTCGCACGCCCCCTTGTTGGGCTCCGCTCCGGCTGCGACATTGAGAGTCCCCCCACTTGTGAACTTGTGAATCCTTTCTCCAAGCAGGGAGCGGAGGCAATCCTTCGCCCACCGGGAGACCGTGGATTCACCAAGGAGGTGGCTCACGCCCATGCTCGTCCGCGACGCCATGAGCACGGTGGTCCTGACCATCGGCCCGACCCACACCCTGCGCCAGGCGGCCAGGCTGATGTCCGAGCGCCGTGTCGGCGCCGCCGTCGTCCTCGACCCCGACACCTGCGGGCTGGGGATTCTGACCGAGCGCGACGTCCTCAACTCCGTGGCCCTCGGCCAGAGTCCGGACACCGAGACCGCGGGCGCCCACACCACGACCGACGTCGTCTTCGCCACCCCGGCGTGGACCCTGGAGGACGCGGCGGACGCCATGGCGCACGGCGGCTTCCGGCACCTGATCGTGCTGGAGGCGGGCGAGCCCACGGGCATCGTCTCGGTCCGCGACATCATCCGGTGCTGGGCCCCGGTCCGGCGCGCGGCGGCCCAGGAGCTGGCGGTCTGAGCGGTCGCCCAGCGGTCGGCGGGAGCCGGAGAACGGCGACGGGCCGGACCCCGAGGGGTTCCGGCCCGCCGTCTCGACGACAAGTGGTACTGGTCAGCCGCGCAGGGCCTGGACCGCGGCCTCCAGCCGCTTGCCGAAGTCGCCGTCCGCCTGGCGGAAGTTGTTGATCGCGCGCTCGGCGATCTCGTCGCGCGAGACCTTGGCGATGAAGCCCGACAGGTTCTCGATCAGGCGGTTCTTCTCGTCCTCGGTCATCAGGCGGTAGAGGTTGCCCGCCTGCACGAAGTCGTTGTCCTCGGCGTGCCGCGGCGTCTCGTGGGTTCCGGTGCCGCCCGTGACCGGGACGGACCCCCACAGCGGCCGGTCCGTCTGGAACGGTCCGCCGAAGCTGTTCGGCTCGTAGTTCTTCGCGCCCTTGTGGCGGCCGTCGTACAGGAAGCCGTCACGGGAGTGGGTGCGCGCCTCGGTGGCGTGCGGGCGGTTCACCGGCAGGTGGTCGGCGTTGATGCCGACGCGGTAGCGGTGGGCGTCGCCGTACGCGAAGAGGCGGCCCTGGAGCATCTTGTCCGGGGAGGGACCGATGCCCGGCACGAAGTGGGCGGGGCTGAAGATGGCCTGCTCGACCTCGGCGAAGACGTTCTCCGGGTTGCGGTTGAGCTCCAGCTTGCCGATCTCGATGACCGGGTAGTCCGCGTGCGGCCACACCTTGGTGAGGTCGAACGGGTTGAAGCGGTACGTCGCCGCCTCGGCCGCCGGCATGATCTGCACGCCCACGGTCCAGGTCGGGTACTCGCCCCGCTCGATGGCCTCGCGCAGGTCGCGCTGGTGGGAGTCGGGGTCCTCACCGGCGAGCTTGTTGGCCTCGGCCTGGGTGAGGTTCTTGATGCCCTGGTCGGTCTTGAAGTGGTACTTGACCCAGAAGACCTCACCGGCCTCGTTGTTCCACTGGAACGTGTGCGAGCCGAAGCCGTCCATGTGGCGGTACGAGGCGGGGATGCCGCGGTCGCCGAAGAGCCAGGTCACCTGGTGCGTCGACTCCGGGCTCAGCCCCCAGAAGTCCCAGACGTTGTCCGCCTCCTGCGAGCCCGTGTACGGGTCC
The DNA here is from genome assembly GCF_021028635.1 of Streptomyces huasconensis. Taxonomy (NCBI): domain Bacteria; kingdom Bacillati; phylum Actinomycetota; class Actinomycetes; order Kitasatosporales; family Streptomycetaceae; genus Streptomyces; species Streptomyces huasconensis. The sequence continues at coordinate 5,382,474 of NZ_CP086119.1, read as the reverse complement.
CGCTTCTGGGTGTGGATGAAGTCGGGGAACTTGATGGCGTCCCGGATGAAGAAGACCGGGGTGTTGTTGCCGACGAGGTCGTAGTTGCCCTCTTCGGTGTAGAACTTCAGCGCCCAGCCGCGCGGGTCGCGCACCGCGTCGGCCGCGCCGAGGTTCCCGGCCACGGTGGAGAAGCGCAGGAACGTCTCGGTCTGCTTGCCGACCTCGGAGAGGAACTTGGCCCGCGTCCACTGCGTGACGTCACGGGTGACGGTGAAGGTGCCGTAGGCGCCCGCGCCGCGAGCGTGCACGACGCGCTCCGGGATGCGCTCGCGGTTGAAGTGGGCGAGCTTCTCCAGCAGCAGCTGGTCCTGCACCAGAACCGGCCCGCCGGCGCCCGCGGTCTCGCTGTTCTGGTTGTCGGCGACCGGCGCCCCGGCCTCCGTGGTGAGCGGTCCCTGCGTCACGTGCGCCTCCTGCGTATTCAAAGCCTGCGGGTCCTGTCCCTTGGCCAATGCCGTGCCTGATCCTACAATGGACTCTGTCTAAGTCAAGCAACCATCCAAAGTCACACCCGTTCGGGACTGGCTCCCCTGCCTGTTAGGCTGGTTTTCATGAGTGACCTGTTGGAACGACTGCGCGGACGCGGCTGGCGCATGACCGCACAGCGGCGCGTCGTGGCCGAGGTCCTCGACGGGGACCACGTCCACCTGACGGCGGACGAGGTGCACGCCCGCGCCGCGGACAAGCTGCCCGAGATCTCCCGGGCGACCGTCTACAACACGCTGGGCGAGCTGGTGAGCCTCGGCGAGATCCTCGAGGTCTCGACGGACCGCCGCGCGAAGCGGTACGACCCGAACGCCCACCGCCCCCACCACCACCTGGTCTGCGCCCGCTGCGGCGCCATCCGTGACGTGCACCCCACGGGCAACCCCCTGACCAGCCTCCCCGACTCCGAGCGCTTCGGCTTCACGGTCGAGGGCGTCGAGGTCACGTACCGCGGCGTCTGCCCGAGCTGCGCGGCGGCGTAGCGCCCATTTTTCGTACGTCACTGAAGGGCCCGGCACCGAAAGGCGCCGGGCCCTTCGGCGTGCGGCGGCCATGCGAGGCTCGGCATCGCGCACGCACGCCGAAGGCCCGGAATCCATTCGGATTCCGGGCCTTCGGTTTCAGTAGCGGGGACAGGATTTGAACCTGCGACCTCTGGGTTATGAGCCCAGCGAGCTACCGAGCTGCTCCACCCCGCGTCGGTGAACACAACACTACGTCAGGGCTACGACCAGCGCAAATCCGTTCCGGGGTGGCGGGGGGGGCGGGCATGGTGCCGAGGACATGACCCGCCCCACGCCGGGGTAACCGCCTCCGGCACCATGACCACCCCCCTGGGGCGGCTGCGTCGCCGTGGCACGGTCATGTCCTCGCGGCGCGGACACGTCCCCGTGGCGCGGACACGTCCTCGTGGCACGGTCACATCCCCGTGGCGCGGACACGTCCTCGTGGCGCGGTCCGTCGCCGCGGCGCGGTCACATCCTTGCAGCGCGGACACGTCCTCGTGGCGCGGTCCGTCGCCGCGGCCCGGTCCGTCGACGCGGCGCGGTCACATCCTTGTGACGCGAACACGTCCGCGTGGCGCGGTCACATCCCCATGGCGGGGACACGTCCTCGTGGCGCGGGGCGCGCCCCCGTGGCGCGGGCATGGCCCCGTGGCGCGGGTCGCGCCCTCGTGGCGCGAGCATGGCCCCATGGCACGGGTCGCGTCCTCGTGGCGCGGTTACGTCCCCGTGGCACGGCCACGCCCTCCTGGCGCGGTCACGTCCCCATGGCGCGAGTCACGTCCCCACGGCGCGGGTCATGTCCTCGTGGCGCGGCCACGTCCCCGCAACGCGGACACGTCCCCGTAGCGCGGTCACGTTCCCCGCAGCGCGATTACGCCGACAGTTCCTGCCGCAGTGCCTCGCGCAGGCGCCCCGCCCGCTCGGCGACCTCCGCGGGGCCCAGCTCTACCGCTCGCGACGCCCACCGCTGCCCCTGCGCCAGCTGCCCGCGCCGGGCGTAGAGGAGGGCCAGCCGCAGGGCCGCCCTGCCGTGCCCGGCGTCGGCGGCCCGCGTCCACCACAGGGCGGCTTCCGGCTCGCTCCCCTCGCGGGCGAGCAGCAGCCCGAGGTTGAACGCGCCGTTGCGGCTGCCGGCCTCCGCGGCCTTGCGGTACCACCGCGCGGCCTCGACGACGTCACCCCGCCCGGCGGCCAGCATGCCGACTCGGACCTGGGCCCGGCGGTGCCCCTGCTCGGCCGCGCGCTCGTACCACTCCTCGCACTCCGTCTTCTCCGCCGCGGGCTCACCGAGCGCGGGCGGCGCCGCCGCGGGGCGCCGCGCGTCGAGCAGCGTGCCGAGCCGGTACGCCGCCTCCGCGCTGCCGCCCCCGGCCGCGCACCGCAGATGCCGCTCGGCCTCCTGCTCGTCGCCCTCGCGCAGCCGCGCGGTGCCGACCTGGAGGGCGGCGTCGGTGTGCCCGTCGGCGGCCGCGCGCTCGTACCAGCGCAGGGCCGCGGCCTCGTCACCCCTGCTCGCGTAGAGGATGCCGAGGTTGAACGCCGCGTCGACGCTGCCCGCCTCGGCGGCCTTGGAGAACCACGGCTCGGCGCCGGCCGCGTCCCCGCCCTGGAGCAGCAGCACGGCCAGGGCGTTCGCGGCCTCGCGGTGCCCGGCGTACGCGGCGCGGCGGTACCACTGGTCGGCCTGCGCGGTGCGGCCCTGCTCGGCGCAGAGCAGCCCGAGGTTGTACGCGCCGTTCACGTCGCCCGCGTCCATGGCGGCGCGGTACCACCGCTCGGCGGTCTGCGTCTCGCCGCGCTCGGCGTGCAGCGCGCCCAGCGCGTTCGCGGCGTTGCCGTCGCCGTCCTGCGCGGCCTTGAGCCACCACACGGCGGCGCTCTCCTCGTCCCCCGCGTCCCGCAGCAGGAAGCCGAGCGCACAGGCAGCCCGGGACTCGCCGTCCTTGGCGGAGTTGAGGTACCAGCGGCCGGCCTCCTTCAGCTCGCCGCGGTGCTCCAGGATCGCGCCGAGGTGCAGCGCGGCCCGCCGGTGGCCGCGCGCGGCGGCCTGGCGGTACCACTGCTCGGCCTCACCGGCCGGGGTGCTCACGTCCGCACGCCCGGCGCGCGCGGCGCGGCGGACCGGCACGGGGCCCTCGCCGCGCTCGGCGGGCTCACCGCGCTCCGCCGCCGCCCGCCGGTCGAGCGCACGGGCCAGGCGGTACGCGGCCTCGCGGTGGCCGCGCTCGGCGGCGACCCGCATCCAGCGCTCGGCGCCGACGTCACCGCGGTGTTCCAGGAGGTCCGCGAGCGCGTACGCCCCGAGGGTGTGGCCCTGCTCGGCGGACTGGCGCAGCCAGTACTCGGCGGCGGGCTCGTCGCCGCGCTCGCGGTGGTACCGGCCGAGCGCGTGCGCGGCCGCGGCGGAACCGGCGACGGCGGCGACCCGCCACCAGCCGGCCGCCTCGTCCGCGTAACCGCGCTGGTGAAGGAGGACGCCGAGGTTGTTGGCGGCGGCGCGGTCGCCCTCGGCGGTCGCCGCGCGCAGCAGGGATTCGGCCCCGTCGAGATCACCGCGGCGCAGCAGAAGGCTCCCCAGGACGCTCATCGCGTCGACGTCCCCGGCCTCGGCGGCCAGCCGATGGCGCATCTCTTCGGCGGCCGTCCCGGGATCGTCCTCCCGGTCGGCCGCCTGCACAAACCGCCCTGTATCCAACAGAGTTGCCTTGTCCCCCATAACGTCCATCGTCGCACCACCTGCAACCTGGGTATACCTGGTATACCGCAGCCAGTGAGGTCACTTCAGCGTTTTGTCGACATGCCCACAGAGAGATAAGTGAAACACAGATCCCCCAACTCTCCCCCGTCACCGCGCCGTTCACTTGACTTGGCATAGGACACCCGCACACGACCGGCATCGGCCCATGGCACACGACGAAGGCCCGGATCGATCCTTATGGATCGATCCGGGCCTTCGTCTTGCAGTAGCGGGGACAGGATTTGAACCTGCGACCTCTGGGTTATGAGCCCAGCGAGCTACCGAGCTGCTCCACCCCGCGCCGTTGTGTTCAAACCGTACCACGGCGCGAGGTGGCGCTCTGACCAGCTGCTAGCCGCCGCTGCCGCCCTCCTTGTCGGACGCCTTGTCGCCCTCCTTGTCGGAGGCCTTGTCCGCGCCCTTGTCGGCACCCTTCTCCGGGCTCTTGTCGGCGTTCTTGTCCGCGCCGTCGGCGGCTTCCTTCTCCGCCGCCTTGGCCGACGCCTCCTCGGCCCGCTCCAGTGCCTCCTGGAGCCGCTCCTGGGCCTCGCCGTACTTCTTCCAGTCGCCTTCCTTCATGGCCTTCTCGCCGTCGTCGAACGCCTTCTGGGCGTCGTCGAGCGCGGCCTGGACCGTCGGGTCGTTCGTCCTGGGCGGCTTGGTCGGCTCGTCCGTGTCCGCGTCCCCGTCCTGGTCCTGGGCCGGCGGCTTCGTGCCGCCCGCCGCGCCGAAGACCTGATCGAGGCCCTCGCCCAGGGAGTCCGCGAAGACGGTCTCCGTGCCGTACGACACGGCCACCTTCTTCAGCAGCGGATACGCCGACTTGCGGCCCTGCACATAGACGGGTTCGACGTAGAGGAAGCCGTCGTCCAGTGGCACGGTCAGCAGATTGCCGTAGAGGACGTCGGAGTCGGCGCCCTTCATGTCGCGGACGAAGGTGCCGACCTCCTTCATGGAGTTCAGCTTGTTCTGGACCTGTTCAGGGCCGTCGACGTCGCCGGTCACTCTCAGCAGCTTCATCTTGCCGTAGTTCTTGCTTCTGGCATCGGCGTCGACCGTCATGAAGGCCCGCAGGTTGGGCCGCTCACTCGGGGTGAACGTCGTCGTCAGCGCGAACTGCTGCCGGTCCTGACCCGGCGCCTTCAAGGACAGGTAGTACGGCGGGACCGCGCTGTCGTCCTTCTTCGTCGGGTCGTTCGGCACCTGCCAGGCGTCACTCGCGTTGTAGAACTGCCCGGGGTCCGTGACGTGGTAGAGCGTCAGCAGTTCACGCTGGACCTTGAACATGTCCTGCGGGTAGCGCAGGTGGTCGTTGAGCGCCGAGGGGATCTCGCTCTTGTCCTTGACCGTGCCCGGGAACGCCTTCTTCCAGGTCTTCAGGACCGGGTCCTTCTCGTCCCAGGTGTAGAGCTTGACGTCACCGGTGTACGCGTCGACGGTCGCCTTCACCGAGTTACGGATGTAGTTGACCTGGTTCTGCTGGGCGATCACCGTGCGCTGACTGTCCGCCTGCGACAAGGAGTCAGCCGTGGTGTCACCGAGCGTGGTGCGCGAGGCGTACGGATAGCCGTTGGTGGTCGTGTAGGCGTCGACGACCCACTGGATGCGGCCGTCGACCACCGTCGGGTAGACGTCGCCGTCGATCGTCAGCCAGGGGGCCACCGCCTCGACGCGCTCCTTGGGGGTGCGGTTGTAGAGAATCCGCGAGCCCTCGCCGATCGCCCCGGAGTACAGGATCTGGGGCTCTCCGAAGGAGACCGCGTACGCGGCACGGTTGATCGGGTTGGAGAGGTTGACGCCGCTGTCGCCCTTGTAGCTGTACGTCTTCTGGCCGCCGTGGTCCTCTTCGTAGTCGAGCTCCTTCTGGGGCCCGCCAACGATCGAGTACTGCGTCGTCTTCTCGCCGTAGTAGATCCGCTGCTCGTACTTGCCGAGGTTGCCCTTGGTGGGCAGCCCGGACTCGGTGAACGCGGGGGCGCCCTTGGAGCCCTCCTTGGTCTCCGTGCCCTTGGCCGCGACGACGCCGTAGCCGTGCGTGTACGCGAAGTGGTCGTTGATCCAGTTCCGCTTGTCGAGCTTGTTCACGTTCAGCTCGCGCAGACCGACGATGGTGTCCTGGCCGTTGTAGCGGTCCACGTCGAGTGTCGTCGGGAACTGGTAGTAGCTGCGCTCCTGCTCCAGCTGCTGGAACGTCGGCGAGACGATGTTCGGGTCGTTCAGCCGGTAGTTGGCCGCCGTGTCGGCGTCCTCGCGCTTCTTCCGGCGGTCCTCGTCGACCCTGCCCGCGCCCCGGTAGTCCTCGGGCTTCACACCGCTGATGCCGTAGGCGTCGCGGGTGGCCTGGATGTTCTTCTCGATGTAGGGCGCTTCCTTGGCCTGCTCGTTCGGCTGGACCTGGAACTTCTGGACGATCGCGGGGTAGAGCCCGCCGATGAGGATCGCCGAGAGGACCATCAGGCCGAAGCCGATGACCGGCAGCTGCCAGGTGCGGCGCCACAGCGTCGCGAAGAAGAGCAGGGCGCAGATGACGGCGATGCAGAACAGGATCGTCTTCGCCGGCAGGTAGGCGTTGGCGTCGACGTACCTCAGGCCGGTCCAGTTGCCCGTCGCCTTGAAGTCACTGGACTTCACCGCGAGGCCGTACCGGTCGAGCCAGTACGCGATGGCCTTGAGCGAGACGAAGACACCGAGCAGCACCGAGAGGTGGCCGGTCGCCGCCGCGGTCGCGCGCGCGCCGGGGCTGGTGATCCGCAGTCCGCCGTACAGGTAGTGCGTCAGAGCGGCGGCCACCAGGGAGAGCACCGCCGCCGCGAAGCCGAAGCCCAGCAGGAAGCGGTACCAGGGCAGGTCGAACGCGAAGAACGACACGTCCATGTGGAACTGCGGGTCCTTCTGGCCGAAGGGCACGCCGTTGACCCACATGAGCCAGGTGCGCCACTGTCCCGCCGCGGAGGCGCCCGCGATCAGTCCCACCAGGGCGGTGACCCCGATCAGCAGCCACTTCTTGTAGGGGGCGATGCCCATGCGGTACCGGTCGAGGCTCTGCTGCTCCATCGACATCGCGCTGAGCGGCGGGCGCAGCCGGTGCGCCAGCCAGATGTTCACGCCGACCGCGGCCGCCATGAGGAGGCCGAAGAAGAAGAACAGGCCGATCTTGGTCCACAGGGTCGTCTTGAAGACCGAGGAGTAGTTGACCGAGCGGTACCACAACCAGTCCGTCCAGAACCCGGAGAACATGACGAAGGCCATGGCCAGCACGGCCAGCACGCCCAATGTCATGAGCAGGGTCCGGACGCGACGGGAGGGTCGGCCCACTCTGATCCGTGGCCCCGTCGGGCCTCCGCCGCGGTCCGGCATCTGGAAAGCCAAGGTGCGCACCTCGAAGTTCGCTGTTGATTCGTGTTGGTCCGTCAGGCCCCCGAGATCGCGGACCCACACCTATGCAACTTACTCACGCTTTACTCGGTTCCCGATTCTGGGGACGAACGAGGCAGGATTGTGACCATGTCCAACACTCCCATGGCAGCGAGCCCCCTCACCCGGGCCGTCCTCGAGATCGACGAGTACGTCTCCGGCCTCGGCTGGGACCGGCCCGCCCGCCTCTTCGCGCTCGTCGACACGGCGCGACTGCGCACCCAAGAACCCGGCCTCGCCTCCCAGCTCGGCCTCGACGACGGCGTGGAACACGCCGGTTTCACCCCCATCGAGCAGGAGGAGATCCCCGCGGACAAGCCGCTGGACGAGTTCCTCGGCACCATCGCCTGGCCGGACGCGGTGACGGGCTGCGCCCTCACGGTGGAGCGCCTGATGCTGCCGCCGTCCGCCGAGACGTCCGTACCCGAGGGCCTGAGTGAGGCCCAGCTGGCGAAGTGGGTGGCGAAGCACCCCGACCGCCAGGAGGTCCGCATGACGGTGGCGGTGCTCCGTGACGGGGCGCGCGAGTCCGCGCTGCGGCTGCGCGAGAAGGACTCGCCGACCGAGGTCCTCACGGGCTCCGACCTGGTGCCCGGCCTCGCGGACGCCCTGGCGGCGACCTTCGCGTAGCGCCCGCGTCCGCACGTACGCGCGCGGGTGGGTGGCGCCGAGCGGTGCCTCCACCCGCGTACCGGCGTACGGCTGTCCCGCCTCCCGGGCCGAGCCGCTGCTTCGCGGTGCGTTACTTCGTGGTGCGTTACTTCGCGGTGCAGCTCGGCAGGGCGTCGGTGTCGCCCTTGCGGATCTTCTCCAGGGACTTCACGGCGTCGTCGATGGTGTCGACCTTGACCAGGGTGAGCCCGTCCGGGACGTCGGTCGCGGCCGCCGCGCAGTTGTCCTTCGGCGTCAGGAAGTACTCGGCGCCCTTCTCGCGCGCACCGACGGTCTTCATCTCGATGCCGCCGATCGGGCCGACCTTGCCCTTTTCGTTGATGGTGCCGGTGCCGGCCACGAACTTGCCGCCGGTCAGGTCCTTCGGCGTCAGCTTGTCGACGATGCCGAGGGCGAACATCAGTCCGGCGCTGGGACCGCCCACGTCGGCCAGCTTGATGTCGATCGTGAACGGGAACGTGTGGTCGGTGCCCGCCTCGATGCCGACGACCGCACGGTCGCCGCTGTCCGCCTTCTTCGTCGTGATCGTGATGTTCTCGGTCCTGGTCGCCTTCTTGCCCGACTTCTCGGCGGCGGCCGCTTCCTTGACCGGGACGACCGTGAAGGTCACGGTTTCGCCGGGCTTGTGCTCGGTGACGAGCTTGGCGACGTCCGTCATCTCCTTGACGGGCTTCCCGTCGACCTTCTGGATAACGTCCCCCGCGTGCAGCTTGCCCTCGGCCGGGTCTCCCTTGAAGACGGTGGCGACGATGACCTGGGACTCCACCGGAAGCTTCAGTTCCCTGAGCGCCGCCACCTTGGCGCTCTCCTGGGACTGACTGAACTCCTCGGCGTTCTCCTGGGTGGACTGCTGTTCGGTCTTGCCGTTCGGGTAGAGCGTGTCGTGCGGCACCACGATGTTGTCGTGCGCCAGCCAGCCGTAGACGGCCTCCGCGAGGTTCATCTTGTAATCGGCGCTGGTCACCCTGACGGTCGTCATGTTGAGGTTGCCACTCGTGGGGTACGTCTTGTGCCCCGAGATCTGCAGCACCGGCTCGCCGTCGTGATCACCGAGGGTGTTCACCGTGGGGCCCGGGGACATCTCCGAGTAGGGCACTTTGCTGAGCACTCCGGCGCAGAGCAGCGCGATCAGCATCAGGGTGGAGGCGAGCATCGTCGCAGTGCGGCGTGGCATGGAACGACAGTACGGGACAGGCCCATCGCCGCACCTGTGGGGCCGGTCCGTACGGGGACACGGCCACCGCGGCTCCCGGAGCGGGACGTCACGTACCGGAGCGGGACTTCTCCATCGCCTCACGGAAGGCGGCGTAGCCGTTGAGCTCCACGTTGTCGCCGGTCCTGCCGGACTTGCGGTTACGGGCGGCCCAGCCGCCCCACAGTCCCGCCCCGACGGCCGCCAGCAGCGGAATCAGCAACCAGGCAAGTGATGCCATGTCGAACTCCCGACCCCATGAGCGACCACAACTGACTGATCAGCAGATTAATCATCCGCAAGGTCAACGCTCGCGGCAGGGGTCGGGTTACGCAACCGGAGCCGCACGATTCGTCACAGGGACCGGGGCCGAGCCCTCCCCGGGAGCGGGTCTCAACAGGCGCCGACCCACTCCTCCTTGCCGTCGGAGAACCGCTGGTGCTTCCAGATCGGCACCTCGTGCTTGAGGTCGTCGATCAGCTTGCGGCAGGCGTCGAAGGCCTCGGCGCGATGCGGGCAGGAGACCGCCACGACCACCGCGAGGTCGCCGACCGCGAGATCACCGACGCGGTGCACGGCGGCCAGGGCGCGCACCGGGAACTCGGCGACGACCTTTTCGGCCACGCGGCGCATTTCGGCCTCGGCGGTCGGGTGCGTCGAGTAACCCAGTTCGTCGACGTCGGCGCCGCCGTCGTGGTTGCGCACGGTCCCCACGAAGAGCGCCGTGCCACCCGCCGCGTCGTCGCCGACGGCCCGGAAGACCTCGTCCAGGGAGAGCGGGGTGTCACGGATCGCGAGAAGGCGAATCGGTTCCTGCGCGCCCTGCTCGCCCGGATGGTCCATCGTGGTACGTGCCATGCGGCCATGGTGCCGCACGCAGCCACGACACGGAATAGGACATCCATACAGCGGCCCGGCCCACGGCCAGGCATTCCACACGGCACCGACCCTGGCTGCGGACAGACAGTTCCGCATGGCGGCTCCCATCCCTCGCTGTGGGCAGGCGTTCCGCACGGCGGAACGGGTGGGCACAGCGCCGGCTGCCGGGTGCGGTTAAAGAGGCGGCCCGCCAAGGCACCTGCGCGGAGCCCACAGCAGGGCAGCGCCTACCAAGCTGCCTACGGAGTGCACAGCAAGGCGGCGCCCGCCAAACCGCCCACAGGGTGGGCAGCACGACGGCACCACCCCAACCCTCAGATCCGCCGCCGCGCCTTCCGCGCCCTCCGCACCACCGCCGCCGCACCCAACAGCGCCACCGTCGCCCCCGCGGCCCCCGCCGCCGTCGCGTCCTTGCGGCCGAGCCGCCGCCCGGCCACGGTCCGCCGTCCGGCGACCTCCTCGAGCAGCTCCGCGAGGACCTCCTCGTTGGTCCACTGCGGCCGCCACCCGGCATCGTGCAGGCGGCTGACACTGACCACCCAGGGATACATCGTGTAGGCGAGGTCACCGGCCGGCGACGGGGTGAGCCCGATGCGGTGCAGCCGGGCCGCCGCGCCGAGCGCGACCGCCGAGGGCAGCTCCATCCGGCGGATGCCGCTCAGCTCCTCGACCTCCTCCTGCTCCAGCCAGCCGTCACACCCCACGGCCAGCTCGCCGTCGACCTTCTCCAGGACGGCGTACTCCAGGGCACTGCACAGATCCTCGACGTGACAGAACTGCCAGGCCGGCCGGGAGCCCGCCACGACCAACAGGCGGGGCGACTCGAAGTAGCGGGTCAGCGCCGTGTCGGTGCCGCCCACCAGGATCGCGGGCCGTACGACGGTGACGTTGAGCCCGGGGTGCGCGCGCGGCGCCCGGCGGGCGAGCCGCTCGACCTCCAGAAGGTCACCGACCCCGGTGGCCTCCGCGGTCGCGCGCAACTCGGCGTCTTCGGAGAGGGGCAGTTCGTTCTCGGGCAGCGCTCCGTAGACCATCGCCGAGGTGCACAGGACGACACGGTGGACGCCCGCGGCGGCAGCGGCGGTCAGGACGGTCTGCGTGCCCCGTACGTTGTACGCCGTACGGGCCGCGCCATCGGTCTCCAGGTCGAGATCGAGCGCCAGGTGCACGACGACGTCCGCGCCGCGCAGCCTCTCGGCGATCGCCGGGTCCCGCACGTCCAGGATGTGCCACTGGACCTGCGAGGAGTCACCTCGGCGCTCGTCGATGGCGATGACCTGCTTGATCTCCTCCGAGGCGGCGAGGCGCTCGGTCAGCAGCGCGCCCACGCCGGAGGCGGCGCCGGTGACGGCCACGACGGGGCCACGGGCGGGCGGCGGGGTTGACGGGTTTCGCGCTGCGCGAACCTGTGGATCTGGGGAACTCACCGGGCGTCTCCAGCGGTTGTCTTCAGTACGTACGCGAATGACGCGTACGTACCAGGTGGCATCCATCCTGCCGCAGGCCACCGGTCGGCGAAGCACCGAGGCCCGAACCCGTCACGGTGTCTACGCTGGGTGGTGTTGTAGGGCAGCCGCCGCCGGAACGATACCGGCGGCCTGACGAGCCGAGGAATCCCGTGAGTGACACCCCATTCGGATTCGGCCTTCCGCCGGAGGAGCCGGAAGACGGCGACGAGGGCAAGAAGAAGGAATCCCCCGGACAGGGCCAGGGCGGGGGGCAGGGTGCCGCCGGTGGCCCCGGCAACCCGTTCGGTTTCGGGTTCCCCGGCGCGGGCGGCCCGGGCGGCGGGGACAACCCGTTCGCCGCCATGTTCGGTTCCATGAACCCGAACGACCTGGGGGCCGCCTTCCAGCAGCTCGGCCAGATGCTCTCGTACGAGGGCGGCCCGGTGAACTGGGACATGGCCAAGGACATCGCCCGCCAGACCGTCTCCCAGGGGACGGCGGACGGCGTCAAGGACGCCAGCGTCGGCCCCGCCGAGCGCTCCGCCGTCGAGGAGGCCGTGCGCCTGGCCGACCTGTGGCTGGACGACGCGACGTCGCTGCCGTCCGGGTCCGGCACGGCCGTGGCGTGGAGCCGCGCCGAGTGGGTCGAGGCGACCCTGCCGGTGTGGAAGGAGCTGGTCGACCCGGTCGCCGAGCGCGTCGGCCTCGCCATGGGCGACGTCCTGCCCGAGGAGATGCAGGCCATGGCGGGCCCGCTGATCGGCATGATGCGCTCCATGGGTGGCGCCATGTTCGGCCAGCAGATCGGACAGGCTGTCGGTGTCCTCGCCGGTGAGGTCGTCGGCTCCACCGACATCGGTCTGCCGCTCGGCCCCTCCGGGAAGGCCGCGCTCCTCCCGGTGAACATCGAGACGTTCGGCAAGGACCTCGGTATCGACAAGGACGAGGTGCGGCTCTACCTGGCGCTGCGCGAGGCCGCCCACCAGCGGCTCTTCTCGCACGTCCCGTGGCTGCGCTCGCACCTGTTCGGCGCCGTCGAGGGGTACGCCCGTGGGATCAAGGTCGACACGGCCAAGCTGGAGGACGTCGTCGGCCAGCTCGACCCGCAGAACCCCGAGCAGCTGCAGGAGGCCCTGCAGCAGGGCATGTTCCAGCCGGAGGACAGCCCGGCCCAGAAGGCCGCCCTGGCGCGCCTGGAGACCGCGCTGGCGCTCGTGGAGGGCTGGGTGGACGCCGTGGTGCACGCCGCGGCCAAGCCCCGTCTGTCGTCCGCCGACGCCCTCCGGGAGACGCTGCGCCGCCGCCGTGCCTCGGGCGGCCCCGCGGAGCAGACGTTCGCCACGCTGATCGGCCTGGAGCTGCGCCCGCGCCGCCTGCGGGACGCCTCGCGCCTGTGGGCCTCGCTCACGGACGCGCGCGGTGTCGACGGCCGCGACGGCCTGTGGGAGCACCCGGACATGCTGCCGACGGCGTCTGACCTGGACGACCCCGACGGCTTCGTCCACCGGGAGCAGATGGACTTCTCCGAGCTGGACAAGATGCTCGGCGAGGCCGCGGGCGGCGGTTCCTCCGCGAAGCCGGACCTCACGAAGGACGAGCGCGACGACCAGTCCCCGGAGGACGGCGGCAAGTGAGCCTCTACGACGACGCCGTCCTCGTCCTGAAGGGGTACGAGGGACGGGGCGGCCAGGCTGAGCTGCGCCAGGCCTATCTGGACCACCTGTCCACGCACGGGGACGACGGCATGTGGAAGGCCTGCACCGCGGGCCATGTGACGGCGAGCGCCCTGGTGGTCGACCCGTCGCGCGGGCGGGTCCTGCTCACCCTGCACAAGAAGCTGCGGATGTGGCTCCAGATGGGCGGCCACTGCGAGCCGGGCGACACGTCGCTGGCCGCTGCCGCGCTGCGCGAGGCCACGGAGGAGTCCGGTGTGCCCGGTCTGACGCTGCTCCCGGGCGGCCCGGTCCGCCTGGACCAGCACCCGATCCCCGGGCCCTGCACCCAGCATCTCGACGTGCAGTACGCGGCGCTCGCCCCGGCCGACGCCGTCGAGGCCATCAGCGACGAATCCCTGGACCTGCGCTGGTTCGCGTACGACGAGGTGGCGTCCGTGGCCGACGAGTCGGTCGTACGCCTGATGGAGGCGACGAGGGCGCGCCTGTAGAGCGCCTTCTGGGGACGCGCCCCCGAAGGGGCGCGGGGAACTGCGCGACCAGCCACCGCCGGCTCGCGGTTCCCCGCGCTCCTGTAGCCCCGTGGGGCTCAACTCCAGACGTTCCCCTGGTTCTGCTCCCGGGCCCCTTGCTGGCCCACCCCGAACTGCGCTTGAGTGCCCCGCCCGATGACCGCGTTCTGCGGCGGCAGCATCTCGCTCGGCTGGACGAGCGCGTACCCCTGCCCCATGAAGCTCAGCTCCCAGCCCTCGCCGGTGTTGCCGCGGCGCCGCCAGACGCCCGAGGAGTGGGTCTGGGCCTGCATCTGCACCCGCAGGCCGTTGGACCAGGCGACGACGGCGTCCGCGTCCGCGTTGACGTACCGGTCGGGCGTGACCTGGAGCATCAGCGGCTGACCGGACGTCATCAGGGCGACCTTGCCCCGCCCGGAGATGTTGAGCTGGTACTTGCCCGAGCCGGAGATGCCGTACTGGCTGTCCACGGCGATGACCTGGTGGGTCAGCGACGAGTCCATCGCGAGGACGTAGCTGCTGTCCACGGTCAGGCCGTCCTGGTCCACATCCACCACGTGGATGTACTGGGCGAGGTTGGCGAAATAGACGGTGCCCTGGCCGTGGCAGCGCATCAGGTCCAGGCCCTCACCGGTCTGCGCGCGGGCACGCTGGCTGCCCTGGCTCTGGTACTCGGCGTCGAACTCGATCATCCCCTGATAGGCGACCATGGCGCCCTTGCGGGCCAGGACGTCGTCGTGCCCCTCCAGGGCGACCCGCAGCAGCTGCGGGTTCTGGACGGAGTAGCGCTCCTGGGTCTGCTGTTCTGCGTGTGCGAAAAGCGGGCTCTGCATGGTGTGTTGCTCCCCCTCAGCCCCGGGCTCGGAGACGGTCGGTGCTGTCCTCACTGGGCTGTACGACGACGATGCCCTCTCCGGAGAAGCCCATCTGGTAGGCCTCGCCACTGCCGCGCCCGATGAGGGAGCCGGCCTTGAAGCTGCGCTTGCCCTTCACCTTGAGGTTCGGGGACCAGGCGATCAGGGCGTCCGGGTCGACGTACGTCTCGTCCTCGCCGCGACCGCAGTCGACGACGATGGGCGTGCCGCGGGAGGTCAGCGCGACCCATCCCTGGCCGGAGATCGTGATGTTCCACAGGCCCTGCCCGGCGAACTTGGCCATGCCCTTGACCCGCTCGACGCCCCACTGGAGGGACGCGTCGAAGGCGAGCAGGTTGGTGCCGTTCACCGAGAGGGAGTCGCCCGCCAGGTTGATGACGACGACGTCCGCTCCGTAGTCGGCGAGATAGAGCAGGCCGTCTCCGGAGCACTTCATCAAGGGCGCGCCCTCGCCGGTCATCCACTCGCGCGCGACCTGGCGGACGGCGGGCGGGTTCGGCTCGTACTGGACGAACCCTTCGTAGGCGACCATCGAGCCCACGCGCGCGAGGAGGTCGTTGCCGGTCTGCATGGCGACCTTGACCATGTGGTGGCCGTGGTTCTCCATGCGGGCGGTGACGGGTGCGGGGGCGAAGCCCGCGAGTTGCTGGTTCATGACGGGCTCCCTCAGACCTCGTACGGCTGGACGACGATGAAATTGCCGGGCGCGCCACGGAACTGGAGGTTCACGCTCTCCCCCGTGGAGCCCGCGTACGCGTTGCTGCGCAGCCGCACCTGGCTGGAAACGATCGCCTGCGCGGCGGCCGACCAGGCGACGACGGCATGGCAGTCGGCGAACGTCGTCGGCGTGACAGGCAGCACGACGGGCACACCGTGGGTCTTCACGATGACGGTGCCGTTGCCCTGGAACTGCATGACGAACAGTGCGCCGCCGGGGATGCCGTGGCCCTCGATCCTGCGCACCTCGTGCTGGAGGGACTCGTCGAAGGCGAGGACGTTCTCCGCGGAGACGCAGATCGCGTCGCCCTGGAGTTCGATGGGGTGCAGGTGCGTGCCCTTTTCGGCGAGGAAGACCTGGCCGCGGCCGGAGCAGCGCATCAGCTGCATCTCCTGGCCGGTGGCGTTGCCGACGATGCGGCCGGCGAAGCCCGCGCCCTTGTAACTGAACTCGACCTTGCCCTGGTAGAGCACCATGGAGCCCTGGCGGGCGAGGATCGGCTGGTCGGCGACGCCGAGGTCGACGCGGATCAGCTTCTCGTTCTGCTGCGTCCAGCGCTGGCCGGTGGGGGCTTCGCGGTACTTCTGGAGGGCGGCGGCGACACCGGCGCCCTGAGGAGCCGCACCTTGCGGGGCTCCCTGGGGTGCCGGGGGCCGGCCGGGGAACTGACCGCTCGGCGGCTGCTGACCGTAACCGGGAGGCATGGGGGCCTGCGGCATCGGGGCGTGCGGCTGCTGGCCGTAGCCCGGCGGCAGGGGCGCGGTCTGGCCGGGAGCCTGCTGCTGGCCGGGCATCTGGCCGTACTGGGGCTGCTGCGCGGGCTGCTGACCGGGCTGGCCGTACGGCGCCGGCGCGGGCGGCAGCGTGCCACCAGCCGGCTGGTGCACCGGCGCCACGATGGTCTGCGCGGTGTGCACCGGCGGCTCGGCCGGGGCGGGCGCCGGGGGCGGCGTGGCGCCCTGCGGCGGCGCGAAGCTCTGCACGGGGGCGGGCGCAGGTGCCGCCGGGGCCGGGGCGGCGGGCGCGCCGAACGCGGGCGGGGCCGCGGCCTGCGCCGGGGGCGCGAAAGAGGGCGCTGCGGCTTGCGGCTGCTGGGGCGCGGGCTCCTCCTCGGCGACCTCGCCGCCGAAGTTCCGCAGGAGGGCCTCGAGTCCGCCGTCGAAGCCCTGGCCGATCGCGGCGAACCGCCAGACGTCCTTCAGGTAGAAGTCGCCCAGCATGACGGCGCGCTCCGTGGAGAACTCCGCGCCGGTGAAGGCGTAGCGCGCCACTTCCTCGCCGCCCGCGACGATGCGGATGTACCCGGAGGCGACCTGCGACATCTGCCCGGCGCCGTCGATCGTCGCCGTGAACGAGAGCCGGTGGATTTGCTGCGGGATACGGTCGAGCGTCACGCGGAAGGACTCGGTGTCGCCCGCCTGCGCGCCCAGGAGCTGGATCGACTCCTCGGGGGACTTCGGCTGGTTGAAGAAGATGAAGTAACGGTCGTCCGACAGTCGCTCGCTCGCGTCGAGGCCGAAGCAGCTGATGTCGAAGGTCAGCCCGGGAGCCGAGATCTGCACGCCTACGTACAGATCGGTGCCCGCGGTGAGGTCACTGATCTTGGCCTTGTGGCCGCGTTGGAATTCCCTGGCCATACGTAACGACCGTCCCCCATCCCGAATGTGAATGCGTCGCGCCAGGCTAACCGCAAAGTCTGACAGCGAGCGAAGCCGGTACAGACCCGCTACACAACGGTGGGACGCGGCGGACGTTCACTCCTCGCGGGCGGCGGGCAGATGCGGCAGCCGCCCGGCGGCGACCACCCCTTCGAGGTAGCCCCTGGCCCTTTCCGTCCGCGGATAGGCCTCCAGCAAGCGCCAGAAACGGGGCCCGTGCCCGGGGACGAGGAGGTGGGCGAGTTCATGGACGAGGACGTAGTCCACGACGTACTCCGGCATGCCCTGAAGCCGGTGCGAAAGGCGGATGCTGCCCTCCGACGGGGTGCAGGACCCCCAGCGGGTGTTCTGGTTCGTGACCCAGCGCACGGAGGCGGGTCTCGCGCGGCCGTCGAAGTACTGGTCGGAGAGCCGCTCGGCCCGCTCGCAGAGCTCCGCGTCACCGAGGAGCCGCTTGCTCTCCTGTGCCGCCAGCTTGTCGAGCATCACGTTGACCCAGCGCTGCTCCTCCGCCTCGGACATGCGGGCGGGGATGAGGACGACGGTGCGGTCGCCCTCGCGGTACGCCGAGACCGTACGGCGCCGGCGGGCGCTGCGTCTGACCTCGACCGCACTGGGGCCCGCGCCGGAGGGCGGCGGACTGGTCGTGCTGCGCTGCGGAGTTCCGGCGCGACGCGCTGAGGTCTCCCCAGCGACGCGAGAGGACGGGTCGGCGGGCACGCCCCGACGTTACCCGCTGGGCGTGGGGGAAGTCCCGCCTCCGGGACGGTTCGGCGGCGATCCGCTTTCCGGTGGTGGGGCCGGTGCGACTGATTAGTACGACAAGCATCACGCGCCTGTGGACAACGCGACGCGAGCAGGCGGCGGGGCGGGCATTCTGGCAGTCGATCGGGCGCGGCGGACGGGGCCGCGCCGGGCGGAGGACGGGGGACCACCATGCATCCGACCCTGAAGCCCGCGCTGCGGCGCGGCTGGCGGGACATGAGCACCATGCAGTTCGGGGTGGCGCCCGCGCACGCCTTGGTGCTCGGCCCGATGGACACCGCGACCGGCAGCTTCCTGACCCTGCTGGACGGCACCCGCGGGCTGCCGCTCCTGCGCGAGGAGGCCAGGCGGATGGGACTGCCCGACGGCCACGTGGACAAATTGCTGACCGAGTTGTCGCGGGCCGGCCTGCTCGACGACGCGACGGGCGGCGGCCCCGCGGCCGACGCCCTGCGCAAGCGCAGCGGCACCATGGACCGGCTGCGGTCCGACCTGGCCTCGCTGTCGCTTCTCTCGTCAGAGCCGGGTGAAGCGGTCGAGCGGCTGGCGGCCCGCCGGGCCATGCATGTCCGCGTTCAGGGAGCGGGGCGGGTGGGCGCCGTGGTGGCCTCGGTCCTCGCGGGAGCCGGGGTGGGCCGGGTCGAGGTGCTGGACGGCGGGCATGTGGAGCCGTGGGACGTCGCGCCCGGCGGGCTGCCGGCGGAGGCGATCGGGGAGCGCCGGGACACGACCGCGCGTCGGCTGGTGCGGCAGTCGGCGCCGGACCGGCCGCCCCGCGCGCACCGCCCCGCGTCGCCCGGGTCACAGGCCGCGCCACTGGCGGCCTGGCAGGCCTCGGCGGCCGAGGGCCAGGCCGGACTGTCGCTCGTGATCATCGCCCCACGTGACGGCCTGGACGCCTATGCCCCCGACCCGCTCCACACCGAGGGTCTCCTCTCGGCCGGCACGCCTCACCTCTACGCCGGGGTGGTCGAAGGGACGGGAGTGGTCGGCCCCTTGGTCCTGCCCGGCGCGACCGCCTGCGCGGGCTGCCTCTTCCGGCAGCGGGCGGACCGCGATCCCACGTGGGGCCGGATGCTGGCGCAGTGGCGCTCGGGGCGTGCGCGGCCGGTACCCGCGTGTGACCTCGCCCTGTCGACCTCGGTCGCCGGGCTGGTCGCGGGGCATGCGCTGGCCTTCCTGGACGGGACGTCCATGGCCGCTTCAGGAGTCCGTTGGGAGGCGTCCGTCCCGGGATTCGACTGGCACGCGCGTCCGGTTTGGCCGCATCCCGCCTGTCCGTGCGGGGCGGGTGCGGACGCGAAGAAGGACGTTAAGGGGGATCGGCTCACCGCAGCCGGGGAGCGGCACGCAACAATGGCCGGGTAACCGCCTGAGAAGGCGTGGCTGTCTGGGACTTGGAGGGGCGCATGTCTGATCTTCCCCGGAAGGCGGTCACCCGAACCGCCAAATTGGCCGCGCTGCCACTCGGCTTCGCGGGACGCGCGACCTGGGGGCTCGGCAAGCGGATCGGGGGCAAGTCGGCGGAGATCGTCGGGCGCGAGCTGCAACAGCGCACGGCGGAGCAGCTGTTCAAGGTCCTCGGCGAGCTCAAGGGCGGCGCCATGAAGTTCGGGCAGGCCCTGTCCGTCTTCGAGTCGGCGCTGCCGGAGGAGGTCGCCGGGCCCTACCGCGCGGCGCTGACGAAGTTGCAGGAGGCGGCGCCGCCGATGCCGACGAGCACCGTGCACTCGGTGCTCGTGGAGCGGCTCGGTGAGGACTGGCGCGACCTGTTCCTGGAGTTCGAGGACAAGCCCGCGGCCGCCGCGTCGATCGGCCAGGTGCACCGGGCGGTGTGGGCGGACGGACGCGAGGTCGCGGTCAAGGTGCAGTATCCGGGAGCGGGCGAGGCGCTGCTCTCCGATCTGACCCAACTCAGCCGGTTCGCCCGCCTCCTGGGGCCGCTGATCCCGGGGATGGACATCAAGCCGCTCATCGCGGAGCTGCGGGACCGGGTCTCGGAAGAGCTGGACTACGGCTTGGAGGCGCAGGCGCAGCAGGCGCACGCCTCGGAGTTCGCCGACGACCCCGACGTGGTGGTGCCCGAGGTGGTGCACCAGGGCGAGCAGGTCCTGATCACGGAGTGGATCGACGGCATCCCGCTGTCGGAGGTGATTGCCGACGGCACGCAGGAGCAGCGCGACCGGGCAGGCCAGCTGCTGGCCCGCTTCCTCTTCTCCGGCCCGGCGCGCACGGGACTCCTGCACGCCGACCCGCACCCGGGCAACTTCCGCCTGCTGCCCGACGAGAAGGGCGGCTGGCGCCTGGGTGTCCTGGACTTCGGCACGGTGGACCGGCTGCCGGGCGGTCTGCCCACCACCATCGGTGAATCGCTGCGGATGACGCTGGACGGCGAGGCCGACGCGGTCTACGAGATGTTGTGCGAGGAGGGCTTCGTCAAGGAGACCGTCGAGCTGGAACCCGACGCGGTGCTCGACTACCTCCTGCCGATCATCGAGCCGATGCTGGTGGAGGAGTTCACGTTCACCCGCGGCTGGATGCGCAGCCAGGCGGCCCGGGTGGCCGATCCCCGCTCCCCCGCCTACCAGCTGGGCAAGCGGCTGAACCTCCCGCCGTCGTATCTGCTGATACACCGTGTGACGT
Source organism: Streptomyces huasconensis (assembly GCF_021028635.1). Taxonomy (NCBI): domain Bacteria; kingdom Bacillati; phylum Actinomycetota; class Actinomycetes; order Kitasatosporales; family Streptomycetaceae; genus Streptomyces; species Streptomyces huasconensis. The sequence continues at coordinate 5,362,254 of NZ_CP086119.1, read as the reverse complement.
TGAGCACGATCGGGGTGCTGTGTCAGCTGAACGCGACGGTGCGGATGAGGACGGAGCTGGAGGAGTGGCTGCCCGGCTTCGTCGTCGAGGAGGGCGAGGCCGTGGCGGGGGCCTGAGACCTTAAGTCTGAGGCACCTGAGCCGGCAGCGGCCTCAGGTGTCTCAGGGGCTACCACCAGTCGGAGTCGAGGCGGCCCTCGATGGCTCGGATGTTCTCCCGCGCGCAGGCTTCGCAGTAGTAGCGACGGACGCCGTTCTCCACGGAGCAGGTCCAGGTCGGCGGTATGCCTTCGGCCACCGTGCCGCAGCGGGAGCACACGCGGTCCTCGGCGGCGGGGTGCTGAGGCTTCTGCTCGTCCACCCGGCGACCATATCGCCGGGCAGTCTGGTTCAGTGGGCACAACGCACGACGGGGGCCGGTCCGTTGGACCGGCCCCCGTCGTCGTGCGTCATCGTGCTCTTACTGCATGACCGCCAGGGCGAGCGCGCGCCGGGCACGCAGCGAGGCGCGCTCCGCGCGGCGCTGCATACGGCGGGCCGCCATCAGGCGCTCGGCCGGGCGTTCCGCCTCGGCTTCACGCAGTCGTTCGTGCATATGCGCACGAGCCATGGCTTCTGGGATGAGTTGCATTTCTCGGGTCCTGTTCTGGCGCGAGGTGTGCGCGCCGGTGGTGGTGAAGTCTCGGGTCGCGGAGCCTGCGGGCTCGCGGGTGGCTGCCTTCATCGGGGCCTGCTTCTTGGGGTCGTGCGTCAGGGGGCGGTCGATGGTTCCGGCGGTGCTCATGCGACGACCGGGTTCTTGCGCGGGCGGCCACGGGGCCGCTTGCGGGCAACGACCACGCCCTGGACGAACAGCTCGCCGCCCCAGACGCCCCACGGCTCTCGCCGCTCCTTGGCGCCGGCGAGGCAGGCCTCCACCAGCGGGCAGGTGCGGCAGAGGGACTTCGCGTACTCGACGTCGGCCGGGGACTCGGCGAAGAAGACCTCGGGGTCGTAGGCGCGGCAGGGGACGGGTACGCCGAGGTTCTCGATGGCGTCGTCGAGCGCGGTGAGCGCGGTGAGGGGAGTCAAGGTCGGGTCCTCCGTGGGAGTGGGCGGGGAGATCACCTGTGAAGGCGGTACGGACGGGGCGTGCGCTTCGAGTTGCACGGTGGTGGTTTCCTCGTCTGGTCGTGCCGGCCTGGGTCGGCCGGTTGGCGGCTGGTACCGGGTCTTGCTCTTGGCCCCTTCGCTCTGTCTCCCTGTTTTGGGGAAAACAGAAGGGCCGCGGTTCCCGGGTGGGGTTCCGCGGCCCTGAAGGCGCCGGTCTGATCGAGGATCAGACTGGATCACTCCAGGGTTCGAGCCCACGGAAGGCCCACATCGTGTGGTGCTGCGTCGTCTGCTTCCGGAAACCGGCACCGGCCGCCGCAAAGGCATAGGCCTGGGCCTGCGCCTCCGCTACTGCTGCTTCCGGTGCCTCGGTCGGTCGCTCATTGCCCTCATTGGCCTCACGAATGGAGAGACCGGTGAGAGGCAGCGAGAGGGACAGCGGACGGACGGCGGGCATGCCGCCGGACAGACCGGTGCCCTGGTTCGAGAGGCCGAGCAGGCAGGAAGCGACGACCGAGCGATCGGTCATTTTGGCGGTGCTGATGAAGCTCTCGTTGATGCTGATCACTGGAATTCGCCTCCTCTCGGCGTCTATGGGATCGACCGGAACCGATCCTGCGGACTGACAAGTACAACACGGCCCAGGGGCTTCGGAGAAGCCGCTGTTCCGTGCTTAAGAACCTATGGGTCTTCCTTGCGCATGCGCAAACTATTTTTTCGACGAGTTTGAATCATTCTCCGTCGGCGCCCCTTACACCCTCCTGGCCTGCGCAGATGGCGAGCACCTCGGCGCCGAAGCGGCGGAACTTGCGAACCCCGACGCCGGGGATACGCGCCAGCTCGCCCTCGTCCTCGGGCACGGCCTCCGCGATGGCGATCAGGGTCTTGTCCGTGAAAACGCAGTACGCGGGCTGTCCCAGCTGCCTCGCCTGGGCCGACCGCCACTCCCGCAACCGCTCGTAGAGTCCTTCGTCCATGTCGGACGGGCAGTCCTCGCACCGCATGAGCTTCATCTCGCCGGCGTCGGTGAGCGTCCGGCCGCAGACCCGGCAGCGGGCGGGGGTGCGGGTCGTGCGCTGACGGCGGCCGACCACCGGGGCCGCGGCCTCACCGGCGCTGCCGCGCTCGACGCCGCCGGGGCCGCCGCCCGCGGCCCGGCCCGCCGCACCCGCTCCGGAGCCCGGGCGCAGCCCGTCCAGGAAGCGGCTGGGGCGGCGGTTCGGACGCCCGCCCGGCGAGCGGGACAGGGCCCAGGAGAGCGAGAGGTGGACGCGGGCGCGGGTCACTCCCACATAGAGGAGACGGCGCTCCTCCTCGATCTGCTCGTCCGTCTTGGCGTAGGTGATCGGCATCATGCCCTCGGCGAGGCCGACCAGGAACACGGCGTCCCACTCCAGGCCCTTGGCCGCGTGCAGCGAGGCCAGGGTGACGCCTTCGACGGTGGGGGCGTGCTGGGCGTTGGCCCGCTCGTCGAGTTCGGCCACGAGGTCGGCGAGCGTCGCGTCCGGCTTGGCCCGCACGAAGTCCTCGGCGAGGCGCACCAGCGCGGCCAGGGACTCCCAGCGGTCGCGGACGGCGCCGGAGCCGGCCGGGGGCTGGGTCGTCCAGCCCTTCGTGGAGAGCACGGCCCGCACCTGGGAGGGCAGGTCGACCACGTCGTCCAGAAGCGCGTCGTTGCCCCCGAAGCGGGCGGCGCCGCGCAGGGCCGCGCCCGCTTCCCGGACCTCGGTGCGCTCGAAGAACCGCTCGGCGCCGCGCAGCTGGTAGGGCACGCCCGCGTCGGCCAGCGCCTGTTCGTAGATCTCCGACTGGGAGTTCGTGCGGAAGAGGACGGCGATCTCGCTGGCGGGGACGCCGTCGGCGAGCAGGGCGCGGATGCGGCGGGCGGCGCCTTCGGCTTCCGCCGGTTCGTCCGCGTACTCGGTGTAGACCGGCTCGGCGCCGGACTCGCGCTGGGAGATCAGCTCCAGCCGGTGGTCGGCGGCGCGGCCCCGGGCCTGGGAGAGGAGACCGTTGGCCAGGTGGACGACCTGGGGCGTTGAGCGGTAGTCGCGGACCAGCTTGACGACCGTCGCCCCCGGGTGGCGGGTGCGGAAGTTCAGCAGGTGGTCCGGGGTCGCTCCGGTGAAGGAGTAGATCGTCTGGCTGGCGTCGCCGACGACGCAAAGGCTGTCGCGGTCCCCGAGCCACAGCTCCAGGAGCCGCTGCTGGAGGGGGCTCACGTCCTGGTACTCGTCGACCACGAAGTGCTGGTATTGGGCGCGGACCTGTTCGGCGATGTCGTGGCGGTCCTGGAGGATGCCGACGGCCAGGAGCAGGACGTCCTCGAAGTCGATGACGGCGCGGTCGCGCTTGAGGTCCTCGTACGCCGCGTAGAGCTGGGCGATCTCGGCGGGGTCGCGGGGGACGTCTCGGCCGGACTTGGCGGCCGCCGCTGCGTAGTCCGAGGGGACCGTCTGGGTGACCTTGGACCACTCGATCTCGCTGGTCAGGTCGCGCAGCTCGTTGCGGTCCAGGCGGATGCGGCAGGCGGCGGCCGCGTCCGCGACGAGCTTGATCTTGCGGTCGACGATCCTGGGCAGGGAGCCACCGACTGCTTTCGGCCAGAAGAACTGGAGCTGCCGCAGGGCCGCGGAGTGGAAGGTGCGGGCCTGGACGCCGGAGGCGCCGAGCTGGCGCAGGCGGCCGCGCATCTCTCCCGCGGCGCGGTTGGTGAAGGTGACGGCGAGGACGCTGGCGGGCTGGAGGATTCCGGCGCGCACCCCATAGGCGATCCGGTGGGTGATCGCCCGTGTCTTGCCCGTGCCGGCGCCCGCGAGGACGCACACCGGCCCGTGCAGGGCGGTGGCCACCTCGCGCTGCTCGGGGTCGAGCCCGGCGAGCACCGCGTCGGCAGAGTCCGGGACCTGCGGGAAGAGGGGGGAGTGCGTTGCTGATGTCACCCCGCCATGCTGCCAGGTCGCCAGGGGCGGGTGAGTCGGTTGTCCACAGGGGCGTCGCTGCGGTCGTACTAATACGGGAATGGCGGCCGTGTCTCGTACGTTCGCTTCATTGCGATGATGACGGACCCCCGCGTCATCGCGATGACGCACCCCGAGCGACGAAGGAGCACACGAGACATGCCGGGCACTGTGACGATGTACAGCACCACGTGGTGCGGCTACTGCCGCCGCCTGAAGGGCCAGATGGACCGCGAGGGCATCGCGTACACCGAGATCAACATCGAGCAGGACCCGGAATCGGCGGCCTTCGTCGAGAAGGCGAACGGCGGAAACCAGACGGTCCCCACCGTTCTCTTCCCGGACGGCTCGACGCTCACGAACCCGTCGCTGGCACAGGTCAAGCAGAAGCTGGACGTCTGAGTCGGACGCTCGGCGTCACCCCACGGTCCCCGGCTTCGGCAGGGGCTTGCCGTACCAGAGTTCGATCAGTCGGGCCGCAATCGAGATGCCGTAGGGAGGCACGACCTCCCCGGACTCGAATGCGGCCCGCAGGTCTTCCCGGGAGAACCAGCGGGCCTCGTGAATCTCCTCACCGTCGACGTTGATCTCCGAAGAGGTCGCGTCGGCCATGAAGCCCAGCATCAGGCTGGAGGGGAACGGCCAGGGCTGGCTCGCGACGTACTCCACGTCGCCGACCGTGACGCCCGCCTCCTCGAAGACCTCGCGGCGCACCGACTGCTCGATGGACTCCCCCGGCTCGACGAAGCCGGCGAGGGTGGAGAAGCGCCCCTCGGGCCAGTGCATCTGGCGGCCGAGGAGGATGCGGTCCTCGCTGTCGCGGACCGCCATGATCACGGCGGGGTCCGTACGCGGGTAGTGCTCGGCGCCGCACGCCTGGCAGCGGCGGATGTGACCCGCCGCGGCGATGACGGTGCGCTCGCCGCAGCGCGAGCAGAAGCGGTGCAGACGCTGCCAGTTCTCCAGGGCGACGGCGTGCACCATCAGGCCCGCGTCCCGGGGTGAGAGCAGCATGCCCGCCTCGCGCAGCCCCGCGGGACGCGCCGACTGGTCCATACGGCCCGGCAGGGTGTCCTTCTGGAGCGCGAAATAGCTGACGCCGTCGTCGTCCGTACCGAGGAAGTAGCGGTGCTCCTCGGTGAGCGGCGCCTCGAAGGCCGGGGTCATCAGCAGCTCGGTGTGGCCCTCGGGGGTCTCGTCGATGAGCACCTGACCGCCGGACACCACGAAGACCCGGGTCGTCGGGTGGCTCCAGGCGGCGGCGAGCCACGCCTCGTCCATGCGGTGATGCGCCGCGCGGTCGATGCCGCTCGGCGCGGTCAGCGAGACGGGGCGGTCTGCGGTGCGGTCGGTCCAGGTGGTCACAGGTGCTTCCAACTCCCCCGATGGAATGGGTGGTGCGGCGGGACGGGCTCGGCTTCGCCGGGGCGGTCAGTGGGCATGGGCGTCCCGCCAGGTCTGTGCGAGGTCACCCCACAGGTAGGCGGTCGTCTCGACGCCCTTGAGGAGCAGGTCGATCTCGACCTTCTCGTTCGGCGCGTGCCAGCCGTCGGACGGGACGGAGATCCCGAGGAAGAGCACGGGTGCGGCGAGGACGTCCTGGAGGTCGGCGGCCGGCCCGGAGCCGCCCTCACGCGTGAAGAGGATCGGCTGCTCGAAGGCGCGGCCCATCGCGCGGGCCACGGACTTCAGGGCCGGGTGGTCCAGCGGGGTCAGGCACGGGCGGGTGCCGGGGCTGAAGGTGACGGTGTGCCGGATTCCGGCGGGGACGGTGTCCGCCACCCAGGCGCGCACGGCCTCCTCCAGACGGTCCGGGTCCTGGCCCGCGACCAGCCGGAAGGAGAGCTTCACGAGGGCGGACGACGGAATGATCGTCTTGCTGCCCGCTCCTTGGTAGCCGCCGCCGATGCCGTTGACCTCGGCCGTGGGGCGGGCCCAGATGCGCTCCAGAGTGGTGTACCCGGCCTCACCGTGGGCGCCGTGCGACTTGGCCGTGCGCAGCCAGCGCTCTTCGTCGAAGGGCAGCTCGGCGAAGAGCGCGCGCTCCGCGTCGGTGAGTTCGACGATGCCTTCGTAGAAGCCGGGGATCGCCACGCGCGCGTGCTCGTCGTGCAGGGCGGCGACCAGGCGGGCGACCTCGGTGGCGGGGTTGGGCACGGCGCCGCCGAAGGAACCGGAGTGGATGTCCTGGTCGGGGCCGTGCAGCTCGATCTCGCACTCGGCGAGGCCGCGCATGCCGGTGCAGACGGTCGGGGTGTCCTCCGACCACATGCCGGTGTCGGAGACGATCACCGCGTCGGCGGCGATGCGGTCCTTGTGGGCCTCGATGAGCTGCCGGAAGTGCGGGGAGCCGGACTCCTCCTCGCCCTCGACGAGCAGCTTCAGGTGCACGGCCGGGGCGGTACGGCCGGTGGCGGCGAGGTGGGCGCGGACGCCGAGGGTGTGGAAGAAGACCTGGCCCTTGTCGTCGGCCGCCCCGCGCGCGTGGAGGCGGTTTCCCTGCACGACGGGCTCGAAGGGGTCGGTGTGCCAGCCGTCCTCGCGGGCCGCGGGCTGGACGTCGTGGTGGCCGTAGACGAGGACGGTGGGCGCCTGAGGGTCGTCCGAGGGCCACTCGGCGAAGACCGCGGGCGCCCCCGCGGTCTCCCAGACCTCCGCCGTCGGGAAGCCGGTCTCCTTGAGGTGGGCGGCGAGCCACTCGGCGCTGCGGCGCACGTCCCCGGCGTGGTCGGGCTGGGCCGACACGGACGGGATGCGCAGCCACTCGGCGAGGTCGTCGAGGAAGGCGGCACGGTGGTTCTGGATGTACGTACGGACGGCGCTGTCCGGTGTCTCGCTCATGGTCACGAGCCTATCCGCCATCCGGGGTGGGCTCGTCCGACGGTTCGCCGCCCGGGGCACCGGCCGGTTCGTCGAGCAGGAGACGTTCGAGATCGGCGCGGCCCGGGAGGTCCCTGGGGCGGGCGACCTCCCCGCTGCGCACGTACAGGAAGGCGGCCTTCACCGACTCGGGCGGTACGCCCTGCTGCTCGGCCCAGGCGAGGCGGTAGACGGCGAGCTGGAGAGGGTCGGCGGTGCGGTTGCGGCTGGTCTTCCAGTCGACGATCTCGTACGTGGTGTCGTCGCCGTCGCCTTCCTTGTAGACGGCGTCGATGCGGCCCCGGATCACACGGTGGGCGATGACGAACTGGAAGGGCACCTCGACGCGGTGCGGCGTGCGGCGGGCGTACTCGGTGCGCTCGAAGGCTTCCTTGAGTGCTTCCAGGTCACGCTCGTCGGCGATCTCCGCCTCGCCCAGGGCGCCGCCCGGCAGCTCCTCCGGACCGAGCATCGGCAGCGGGAGTTCTTCGAAGCGGGACTCGACCCAGGCGTGGAAGCGGGTGCCGCGGCGGGCCGCGGGCTGCGGCGGGCGGGGCATGGGCCGGGCGAGGTCCTTGGCGAAGCCGTCGGGGTCGGCGGCCAGGCGCATCAGTTCGGACGCGGTGAGCGAGGGCGGTACGGGGACGTCCCTGACCGCCTCGCGGGCGCGCAGGAGCTCGCCGGTGAGGGCGTCGAGGTCGCGGTCCCAGGAGGCGAGGGTGCGGGCCTCCTCGGGGGTGAGGCGGGCGCGCGTGACCCGGTCGCCGTCCGGGTGCGGGCGGGCTCCCGAGGGCTGGGCGGGGAGCGGCACGCGCGCGTGGGCGGTGTCTTCTGGCTCCGGGGTCCCTATGGTCTCCGGGGCCTCGGCGGGGTGCGGGACCATCGGGCGCTCCGTCGGCAGGGAGTCCCACGCGGCCGGGTCCAGGTCGGCGTCGGCCGGGTCGGCGAAGTCGGCGTCGGGGAGAGCAGCGCCGGGGAGGTCGGCGTCCGGAAATCCGCCGTCTCCGTAGGGCGCTTCTTCGTCCTCCGGAGGGGGCGGCCACTCCGGGTCGTCGGCCGGCGGGACGTCGTCGTACGCCGACGGGTGCGCCGACTCGTGGGAGTGGGCGGCGGCCTCCGGGTCGCCCGTGAGGCGCTCCAGGTGGTCGAGGACGGTGCGGGCCGCGGCGCGGCGGCGGGCGAGGGACGCCTCGTCCAGCGGGAGCGGCCACGCGTGCTCGGCGCTCGCCTCGCACAGGGCGGGGTTTTCCTCGTCCTCGGCCGGTTCGTCCGCCCATGCCTCGATCTCGCCGTGGCCCGCCGCGCAGTGGTCGTGCAGGGCCCACAGGAAGTCCGAGGGGCCGCGCGGCTTCTTCTGGGAGGGGCCCCACCAGTGGCCGGAGCCCAGGAGGAGGGAGCGGGGGCGGGTGAAGGTCACGTAGCCGAGGCGGAGTTCCTCGGTGCGCTGGTGGTCCTTCATGGCTTCGTGGAAGGCCTTCATGCCCTTGGCGTCCCACGCCTCGATGTCGGGCAGGGTGGCCGCGTCGCCGCGCAGTCCGTGCGGGACGACCTTGGCCTGCGCGGTCCACTTCTCGCGGCCCTGCGCGCTCGGGAAGGTGCCGTTGACAAGCCCCGGGACGGCGACGACGTCCCATTCGAGGCCCTTGGACTTGTGGGCGGTGAGCACCTTGACGGTGTTCTCGCCTCCGGGCAGGGCGTTGTCGAGGCCCTTCTCGTACTGCGCGGCGGTGCGCAGGAAGCCGAGGAAGGCGAGGAGCGTGGCGCTGTTGTCGTTCGCGGCGAAGGAGGCGGCGACGTCCAGGAAGTTCGAGAGGGTCTCGCGGCGGCGGGCCGCCAGGGCGCCCGGCGACGCGGAGAGCTCCACTTCCAGGCCGGTCACGGCGAGCACCCGGTGCAGTACGTCCATGAGCGGGTCGGACAGCGAACGGCGCAGGTCGCGCAGTTCGGCGGCGAGCCGGGCGAAGCGCACCCTGGCGTCCGCCGAGAAGGGCAGGCCGTCGTCCCTGGAGGCGTCGGCCGGGTCGAGGGGCGACTCCAGGAAGGTGTCGAGGGCGTCCGCGAGCGATATCACCTCGGCCGGGTCGACCCCTTCGACGGCTTCCGCGAGGCGCCGGTCGGGGTCGTCGGGGGCGGTGTGTCCGGGGCGGACGAGCAGGCGGGCGCGGCGGCCCAGGAGGGCGAGGTCGCGGGCGCCGATGCGCCAGCGCGGGCCGGTGAGCAGCCGCACCAGCGAGGCGTTCGCCCCGGGGTCCTGGAGGACCTCGCAGACGGCGACGAGGTCGGCGACCTCCGGGAGGTGCAGGAGCCCGGAGAGGCCGACGACCTCCACCGGGATGTCGCGGGCGACGAGCGCGCCCTGGATCTCGGCGAAGTCGGTGGCCGTGCGGCACAGGACGGCGATCTCGCCGGGCGCCTTGCCGGTGCGCACGAGGTGGGCGATCGAGTCGCCCAGCCAGTCGATCTCCTCGGCGTGCGTGCGCAGCAGGGCGCAGCGGACCACGCCGTCGCGCTCGGCGCCGGGTGCGGGGCGCAGGGCCTCCACGCCCGCGTGCATCGCGCGCAGGGGCTCCGCGAGGCCGTTGGCGAGGTCCAGGAGGCGGCCGCCGCTGCGGCGGTTCTCGCTGAGCGCGTGGCGCGTGGCGGGGCGGCCGTCGGCGTATGCGAAGTGCTCGGGGAAGTCGTCGAGGTTGGCGACGGAGGCGCCACGCCAGCCGTAGATCGCCTGGCAGGGGTCGCCGACCGCGGTCACCGGGTGGCCCGTGCCGCCGCCGAACAGGCCGGACAGAAGGATGCGCTGGGCGACCGACGTGTCCTGGTACTCGTCGAGGAGTACGACGCGGAACTCGTCCCGGAGGATCTCGCCGACCTCCGCGCGCGTGCGGGCGAGCGTCGCGGACAGGGCGATCTGGTCGCCGAAGTCGAGGAGGTCCCGGGAGCGCTTGGCCGCGCGGTACCGCTCGACGAGTTCGGCCAGCTCCAGCCGGGCCGCCGCCGTCTCCGGAACCTTGCGCAGGTCGGCGTTGGTGAGCTTCGCGCCGTCCAGGACGCGCAGCAGCTCGGTGTCATACGCGCGGAGCCTGTCGGGGCGTACGAGGTGTTCGGCCAGCTCGCTGTCGAGGGCGAGGAGGTCGCTCACGAGGTCGGGGAAGGACCGGGTCAGCGCGGGGTAGGGCCCGGGGGCCTCGCGCAGCACGCGCGCGGCGAGCTGGAAGCGGGTGGCGTCGGCGAGGAGGCGGGAGGTCGGCTCCAGGCCGATGCGCAGGCCGTGGTCGGTCAGGAGGCGGCCCGCGAAGGCGTGGTACGTGGAGATGACCGGCTCGCCCGGGGGGTTGTCCGGGTCGACGGCCTCGGGGTCGGTCACGCCGGCCTTGATCAGGGCCTGGCGCACGCGCTCGGCCAGCTCGCCCGCCGCCTTGTTGGTGAACGTCAGGCCGAGGACCTGCTCGGGGGCGACCTGACCGGTACCGACCAGCCAGACCACGCGTGCCGCCATCACCGTCGTCTTGCCGGAGCCGGCTCCGGCAACGATCACCTGAGGAGCAGGCGGCGCGGTGATGCAGGCCGTCTGCTCCGGGGTGAACGGAATCCCGAGGAGCTCCTTGAGCTGCTCGGGGTCGGTGATGCGAGGGGGCACGTCAGAGAGGCTAGCGGTGGCCACTGACAACCGGGACGAATCCGGGCGTCCGTGACCACCGCCTCACGCGTGGCGTCAGGAGGCCATGAGTTCCTTGAGGTCCATGACCTCGTTGGCCGGCGGGGCCTTGACCACGACGGGCTTGCCGTAGTCGCTGAAGTACATCGTGCCCGGGTCTTCCTTGCCCGAGGTGACGACCTTCAGGAAGTAGGGCTTGCCTTCGGTGGCGACGTAGAAGGTGGACTTCTTGCCCGACTTGTTCTTCGTCAGGACGGCCGCCTTCTCGCCGTCGACCTCGGCGTCCTTCTCACGCTTGAGGCCCTTCAGCTCGCTCGACTTGAACATGTCGTCCGCGTTGCAGAAGCCCTTCTTCTCGTTCGGCGTCTTGACCCACTTGTCCTTCAGGCGGGAGCCCTGGGCGCCGCCCATGGCGTCCTTCCAGAAAGCCTCGTCGCCCTTCATGTACTGGGTGTCGCCCGTCACGAGGAACTCGGCGGTGCCGCCCTGCGCGCCACCGTCCGCCTTGCCCTTGCACTCGCCGGACTTGGCGATGGCGAAGTCCACCTTGAGCGGCTTGCCGTCCTGCTTGCCCTCGCCCGAGACCTTGAAGGAGCCGGCGTCCTTGGACGCGTCGGCCGCCTTGTCGGCGATCTTGTCCGCGCTCATGCCCTCGAAGGGGTCCTTCTCCTCGTCGCTGCCGCAGCCCGCCAGGCCGATGACGGCGGCGGAGCAGGCGACGGCCACCGCAAGGAGCTTCCGATTGGCTGCCATATGTGTGTATCTCCTCAAAAATGGTGCACCCCGGCCGGGGCGCACAGCACGTCTTTACTGAGACTTTAGATCGCTGGAGAGGGTGCTCCGGCACCAGGTCACTCCACCACCTGCCGCCCCTCCGGCCGCGCGCTGCACGAGGCGCGGAACGCGCAGTGCGTGCAGTGCTGTCCGGTGGTCGGGGTGAAGCGTTCGTCGAGCACCTTGCCCGCGGCCGTCGCGAGGAGGTCGCCGATCCAGTCCCCGGACAGAGGTTCCTGGGCCTGCACCTTGGGCAGCGTGTCACCGCCGTTCTTCTTCGCGGCGCCCTGGCGCAGCTGCACCAGCTCGGCGCCGCCCGGCTCGGGACGCACCCCTCCGAAGGCCTCGTCCGCGGCGCCCTCACGGACCGCCAACTGGTAGACGGCCAGCTGCGGATGGCGGGCGACCTCCGCGGCGCTCGGGGCCTGCTTGCCGGTCTTGAAGTCCACTACGTAGGCACGGCCTTCCGCGTCTTGTTCGACGCGGTCCATCGAGCCTCGTACGCGCACTTCGTAGGGGCCCGCTTCGAGCGTCACGTCGAAGCCGTGTTCGCTCGCGACGGGGGTGCGGGTGCCGCGGGCGCCGTTGGAGTCGACGTGCCACTGGAGGAAGCGTTCGAGCGCCACGCGCGCGTGCTCCTTCTCCTGGGCCGACTTCCACGGGGCGTCGAAGGCGAGGGCGTCCCACACCGAGTCCAGGCGTGCCATGAGGACGTCCAGGTCGGCGGGTGTGCGTCCGGAGGCGACCTCGTCGGCCAGGACGTGCACCACGTTGCCGAAGCCCTGGGCGGCGGTCGCGGGGGCGTCCGCCTTCACCTCCCTGCCCAGGAACCACTGCAGGGAACAGGTGTTGGCGAGCTGGTCCAGGGCGCTTCCGGAGAGCACCACGGGCTTGTCACGGTCCCTCAGGGGCACCTCGCTCACCGTCGGCTCGTACATGCCCCACCAGCGGTACGGATGCGCGGACGGCACGAGCGGACGGCCGTCTCCGTCGCTGAGCGCGGCGAGGCGGGCCAGCCGCTGGGCCGCCGCCTCACGCAGGGTCTCCGAGACGCGCGGGTCGACGGTGGTGGCGCGCAGCTCGGCGACGAGCGCCGCGACCGACAGGGGGCGGCGGGGGCGGCCCGTCACGTCCTTGGGTTCGACGCCGAGTTCGGTGAGGAAGCGGGAGGGCTGGTCGCCGTCGTCCGCGGGCGCCTTCACCGCGGTCACGACGAGGCGTTCACGCGCGCGCGTGGCCGCCACGTAGAACAACCGGCGTTCTTCGGAGAGGAGCGCTCCCTGAGTGAGCGGTTCGGCGAGGCCGTCGCGGCCGATGCGGTCGGCCTCCAGCAGGGAGCCGCGGCGGCGCAGGTCGGGCCAGAGCCCTTCCTGGACGCCCGCGATCACGACGAGGCGCCACTCAAGGCCCTTGGAGCGGTGCGCCGTCATCAGGCGCACGGCGTCGGGGCGTGCCGCGCGGCGCGTGAGCGTGTCGGCGGCGATGTCCTGCGCCTCGGTCTCCTCAAGGAAGTTGAGGGCGCCACGGCCGCCCGTACGCTCCTCCGCGCGGGCGGCGGCGGCGAACAGGGCGCACACCGCGTCGAGGTCGCGGTCGGCGTTGCGTCCCGCCGCGCCACCGCGCCGCGCCGCGCGCTCCAGGCGCCCGGGCCACGGTGTGCCGTCCCACAGCTCCCACAGCGCCTCCTCGGCCGTGCCGCCGCCCGCGAGGCGCTCACGGGCCTTGCGGAGCAGCGCGCCGAGCCGCTGGGCGCCCCTGGCGTACGTCGGGTCGTGCGCGACGAGCCGCTCCGGCTCGGCGAGGGCGCGGGCCAGCAGTTCGTCGGAGGGCGGCGGCAGATGGTTGCCCGCCGCGCGCTCCTCCTCACGCAGCGCACGGCCGAGCCGGCGCAGGTCGGCGGCGTCCATCCCGGCGAGGGGCGAGGTCAGCAGGGTCAGCGCGGTCTCGGTGTCGAGCCAGGAGGGGACGGTCCGGGTGACGGCGGGCGAGGACGCCTCGGCTTCCCCCACGACATCGGCTTCCGAGACCGCCGCCGCGGGCTCGGGGGCGGCCTCGGGTCCGGTCTCGGTTTCGGCTCCGGGCCTGGTCTCGGGCTCGGTCTCGGGTCCGGTCTCGGTTTCGGCCCCGGGCTTGGTCTCCGGCTCGGGCTTGGCTTCGGGCTCAGGCTCGGCCCCGGCCCTGGGCTCGGCCCCGGGCTTGGCCCCGGCCTCAGTCTCAGGCTCAGCCCCGGTCTCGGTCGCCGCCTCGGCTTCGGTCTCGGCTTCGGTCTCGATCTCGGCCCCGGGCTTGGTCTCCGGCTCGGGCTTGGTTTCGGGCTCGGCCTCGGCCCCAGGCTCAGCCTCGGTCTCCGGAGACGACGACTCCGAGATCACCGCCATGGCCACCACCCGCAGTGCCGTCAGCAGCGGCGTCACCGCCGGCTCATGGCGCAGGGCGATGTCGTCGCCGTCGATCTCCAGGGGGACGCCCGCCGCGCTGAGGCTGCGGCGGACCGCGGGGATCGTGCGGGCGCCCGCGCGGACCAGGACCGCCATGTCGCCCCAGGGGACACCGTCCTCCAGGTGCGCGCGGCGCAGGATGTCCGCGATGTTGTCCAGCTCCGTGCCGGCCGTCGGGTACGTGTACACCTCCACCCGGCCGCCGTCCCGGACCGGCGTCAGCTCCCGGTGGGCCCGCACCTTCTCCGCGGGCAGTCGGGTCAGCGGCATGCGCCGGGTGAGCAGCCGGGTGGCGGCGAGCAGCTGCGCGCCGGACCTGCGGGACGTCGTCAGGACCTCGACCGGGGCCGGGGTGCCGTCCGCGCGCGGGAAGTCGTACGGGAACTCCAGGATGCCGTTCACATCGGCGCCCCGGAAGGTGTAGATCGACTGGTCGGGGTCTCCGAAGGCGACGAGTGTCCGGCCGCCCCCGGCGAGCGTGTGCAGCAGCCGGACCTGCGCCGGGTCGGTGTCCTGGTACTCGTCCACGAAGACGGCGTCGTACTGGGCGCCCAGGGCGCGCGCGACCTCGGGGCGGCGCGCGAGCAGGACCGCGCGGTGCACCAGTTCCGCGTAGTCGAGCACTCCTTGCAGGTCGAGTACGTCCAGGTACTCGGCGAGGAAGGCCGCCGCCGCTCCCCAGTCCGGGCGGCCGCTGCGGCGGGCGAAGGCGTCCAGGGCGTCCGGGCCGAGGCCCAGCTCGCGGCTGCGGGCGAGCACCGCGCGCACCTCGTCGGCGAAGCCGCGGGTGGTGAGGCAGGCGCGCAGTTCGTCCGGCCAGCGGACGTGCCCGCGGCCTTCCTTCGCGAGGTCGATCTGGCCCGCCAGCAGCTCACGTACCGCCACGTCCTGCTCGGGACCCGACAGGAGCCGCAGCGGCTCGACGAACAGGTCGGTGTCCTGGTGGGCCCTGACGAGGGCGTAGCAGAAGGAGTGGAACGTCGTGGCCTGCGGGGCGCGGGCCGCCCCTATGCGCAGCGCCATGCGGTCGCGCAGTTCGACCGCGGCCTTGCGGCTGAAGGTGAGGACCAGCAGCCGGGCGGGGTCCGCCCCGCGGGCGACGCGTTCGGCGACGGTCTCCACGAGGGTGGTCGTCTTGCCGGTACCGGGGCCCGCCAGGACGAGGAGTGGTCCGCCCTTGTGGTCAACCACCGCGCGCTGACCTGCGTCCAAGCGAGGGGGCTCCAACGGGGCCGGCGGCGTACGCACCAGTCGGTAGGCACCCGGAGTCCCCTGTCGTACCTGGTGGTGCGACGGGTGCCGAACGTGCCGGGCAGAAGAGGGGGAACTCACGTGGGTCGCCGGTCCTGGTGGGTGTGCTGGTGGAGAAGTGGCCGCGCGGGAGCCGCGGGGTGAGGGGGATGTGTGCTGTCGACGCTACGCCAGTGGCCGCGGTGGACGCGTGGCTTCCCCCGTACGGGCCACCGGTCCCCCCTCGCGCCGCCGGATGCCGGAAGCTGTCAGGTGTGAGCCTCCGGAGCCTGCGGGCGCGCGTCCCCCGCGGCGTCGCCGCCCGCGCCGCCGTCCCACCGCGCCCGCCGCATGTCGAGCTTCGGCACGTGCCCCTGGGCGGCGCGCGAAGCCTGCCGCAAAGGGGTGCCCTCCTCGCGGTAGCGCTCCAGGGCCCGCAGTTCATGGCCGGGCAGCAGGACCCCGTCCGAGCGGACGACGCGCCACCAGGGGACGGCGCCTCCGTAGAGGGCCATCACCCGGCCCACCTGGCGCGGGCCGCCCTCCTCCAGCCACTCGGCGACGTCCCCGTACGTCATCACACGCCCCGGAGGGATCATCTCCGCGACGTCGAGCACCCGCTCTGCGTACTCGGGGTACTCCGGCGACGCGTGCTCCGAGGGCTCCGTCGTCGCGTCGCCCGCGGCCCCGATCGGCGCCTGTCGCTCTCCGCTCTCCTCGCTCATCCGGACCATCCTGCCGTACCCCACCGACACCGTGACCGGCCCGCCACAGAGCGTCCCGTCGGGCGGCCGGCAGGGCGCGAAGTGTCGTTTCGTGACCACTTCGCATCCTTGCGTTGCCCCCTGCTGCCTCCCTGTAGCGGCCGGGCATGCCACCATCGTGCGGGCGGTGACTGGTGATACGAGATCGAGAAGAGACGACGGAGCGGCAGGGCGTGCACCCCGATGAGAAGGCGGGCAGCTCTGCGTCCGAGTCACACCTGGACACCGGTGAGCCTGCCCTGAACCCCCAGGACGACAGCGACCACGGCCACGACGGCAGCGGTGGCCGTGGCGGCAACGGCGACGAGGGCGGGGCCTTCGGCGGCGACGGCTGTGACGACCGCGACGAGGGCGGCGGAGCCCACACCGACCAGGTCGAGCGTGACGAACCGCTCCTCTCCGCGCGCGTGCACCGCCCTTCGGACCTGATGCGGCTGCTCGTCGGCGTCCTCGCCATCGTCGTGCTCCTCGCGATCGCCGCGTTCGCGCACGGCACGACCTCCGGGCTCGAACAGGACATCGACAAGGGCACGGAGCAGGCGCCCGACCTGCTGATCAAGGTGGCGGGGCTGGTCGCCAGCATCGGGGTGCTCCTCGTCCCCGTCGCCTTCGCGATCGAACGTCTGATCAAGCGGGACGGGCTGCGCATCGCCGACGGCGTCCTCGCGGCCGTCCTCGCGCACGGTGTGACACTCGCCACCGACCTGTGGGTCGCCAAGGCCGCCCCCGACTCCATCCAGGACGCGCTGACGAAGCCGTCCCCCGCGGACCTCCACGCGTTCACCGACCCGGTGCACGGCTACCTCGCGCCCGTCATCGCGTACATGACGGCCGTCGGCATGTCCCGCAGACCGCGCTGGCGCCTGGTGCTCTTCGTGGTGCTGCTGCTCGACGCGTTCACGATGCTGGTCACCGGCTACACGACGCCGTTCTCGATCCTCCTGACGGTGCTCATCGGGTGGACCGTGGCGTACGGCACCCTCTACGCCGTCGGCTCGCCGAACGTACGGCCCACCGGACAGACGCTCCTGGCGGGCCTGCGCCACGTCGGCTTCCGCCCCGTGAACGCCTCCCGCGAGGAGTCCCCGGACAGCGAGCACGGCGACCGCGGGCGCCGGTACTTCGTCACCCTGGAGGACGGCCCGCCCCTGGACGTCACGGTCATCGACCGCGAACAGCAGGCGCAGGGCTTCTTCTACCGCGTGTGGCGCCGGATGACGCTGCGCGGCATCACCCAGCGGCGCAGCCTCCAGTCACTGCGCCAGGCCCTGGAGCAGGAGGCCCTGCTCGCGTACGCGGCGATCGCCGCCGGGGCCAACGCGCCGAAGCTGATCGCCACCTCCGAACTCGGCCCCGACGCGGTGATGCTCGTCTACGAGCACACCGGCGGGCGCTCCCTGGACTCCCTGCCGGACGACGTCATCACCGACGATCTGCTGCGCGACACCTGGCGGCAGGTACGGGCGCTCCAGTCCCGCCGGATCGCACACCGCAGGCTCGCGGGCGACGCCGTCCTGGTGGATCGTTCCGGCACCGTGATCCTCACGGACCTGCGCGGCGGTGAGATCGCCGCGGGCGACCTCGTCCTGCGGATGGACATCGCCCAGCTCCTGACCACGCTCGGACTGCGCGTGGGCGCCGAGCGCGCGGTCGCCGCCGCCGTCGAGATCATCGGACCCGACGCGGTGGCCGACTGTCTGCCGCTGCTCCAGCCGATCGCCCTCACCCGGTCCACCCGCGGCACGCTGCGCAAGCTGGCGCGGGAACGCTCACAGCGCGAGCGCGAGGCGGTCCTGGAGGCCTCCCGCAGGGCCCGGCAGGCCGTACGCGCCGAGCTGCCCGCGGAGCCCCGTACGGACAAGCAGGCCGCCCGGCAGGAGAAGCAGGCGGCCAAGCAGGAGCAGCAGGCCGAGAAGCAGGCCATAGACGACGCCCTGGAGCAGGCGCGCGAGGAGGATCTGCTCACCCAGATCCGCCACCAGGTGCTGCTCATCCGCCCGACGGCACCGGTCGAGCCGGCGCAGCTGGAGCGGATCAGGCCCCGCACGCTGATCAGTTTCATCGCCGGGGCCATCGGCGCCTACTTCCTGCTGTCGCAGCTCACGCACGTCGAATTCGGCACGCTCTTCCAGGAGGCGGAGTGGGGCTGGGTGGCCGCCGCCGTGGGCTTCTCCGCGCTGAGCTACTTCGCGGCGGCGATGAGCCTGCTCGGCTTCGTACCGGAGCGGGTGCCGTTCCTGCGGACGGTGGCGGCGCAGGTCGCCGGGTCGTTCGTGAAGATCGTGGCGCCCGCGGCGGTCGGCGGTGTCGCGCTGAACACCCGGTTCCTGCAGCGGTCCGGGGTGCGCTCGGGGCTCGCGGTGGCGAGCGTCGGGGCCTCGCAGCTCTTCGGGCTCGGCTCGCACATCCTGCTGCTGCTCGTCTTCGGCTATCTGACGGGGACGGAGAAGACGCCGTCGTTCACGCCCTCCCGCACGGTCATCGCCGGCCTCCTGTCGGTCGCGGTGCTCGTCCTCGTGGTGACGGCCATCCCGTTCCTGCGGAAATTCGTCGTCACGCGCGTGCGGTCACTTTTCGCGGGTGTCGTGCCGCGCATGCTGGACGTGCTGCAGCGGCCTCAGAAGCTGCTCACCGGCATCGGCGGCATGCTGCTGCTGACCCTCATGTTCGTGCTCTGCCTGGACGCCTCGGTGCGGGCCTTCGGCAATAAGGAGATGACCTCGCTGAGCCTCGCGAGCGTCGCGGTGGTCTTCCTCGCGGGCAACGCGCTGGGGTCGGCGGCACCGACGCCCGGTGGCGTGGGCGCGGTCGAGGCGACGCTGACCGTCGGTCTGATCGCGGTCGGCGTCCCGAAGGACGTGGCGGCGCCCGCTGTGCTGCTCTACCGGCTGCTGACGCTGTGGCTTCCCGTGCTCCCGGGGTGGCTGTTCTTCAACCACCTCACAAGGAAGGGGCTGCTCTAACGCTCCGCCGGGCCCGCCCGTGCCGCTTCGGCGGCGCGCGGCTCACCCGCACGGCCCGCGCCCCGAGCGCTCCGTCAGGACCCCGGTCAGGATGGGGCACATGCCCTCACAGTCCCCGCCACGCGCCGCCGCCTTGGCCGCCGCCGCCCTGCTCGTGTCCGCCACGCTCGCCGCGTGCGGCGGCGACTCCAAGGGCTCCAAGGCCGCCAAGGACGATGACCTGTCGGCCCAGAAGCTGAGCTGGAAGGAGTGCCCCGCGCCCACCGACTCCCAGGGCGGCGGCGAGGCCCCCTCCCCGCTGCCCGGTGGCGCCGAGTGGCAGTGCGCCACCATGAAGGCGCCCCTCGACTGGGCGAAGCCGCAGGGCGACACGATCGGCATCGCGTTGATCAGGGCCGCCGCGAGCGGCGACAAGGGGAAGCGCATCGGGTCCCTCGTCTTCAACTTCGGCGGACCCGGCGGTTCCGGCGTCACCACGCTGCCGGCCTTCGCCCCGGACTACGCCAAGCTCCGCACCCGCTACGACCTGGTGAGCTTCGACCCGCGCGGCGTCGGCCGCAGCGCGGGGATCGAGTGCGAGGACGCCGAGCAGCTGGACGCGTACTTCCAGGAGGACTCCACGCCCGACGACGACGCCGAGACGAAGAAGCTGCTCGACAACGTCAAGGAGTTCAACGGCGCCTGCGAGAAGAACTCCGGCCGGACGCTCCCCCACGTCCGCACCACCGACGCGGCCCGCGACATGGAGCTGCTGCGCCAGGTCCTCGGCGACGACAAGCTGCACTACTTCGGCGTCTCGTACGGCACCGAACTCGGCGGCGTCTACGCGCACTTGTTCCCCCAGCGGGTGGGCCGGGCCGTGTTCGACGCCGTCGTGGACCCCGTCCAGACCGCCGAACAGGGCTCGCTCGGCCAGGCCGAGGGCTTCCAGCTCGCGCTCGACAACTTCGCGAAGGACTGCACCTCACAGGAGGCGGACTGTCCCGTCGGCGACACCGAGCAGGACGTCAAGGACAGGATCGCCAAACTCCTGAAGGACCTGGACACCAAGCCGATCCCGGGCCTGCCGCCGCGCGAGCTGACCCAGACCGCCGCCACCAACGGCATCGTGCAGTCCCTGTACTCCAAGGACTTCTGGCCCTACCTCACCCAAGGTCTCGAAGAGGCCTACGACGGGGACGGCAAGATCCTCATGCTCCTCTCCGACTCGATGAACGGGCGCACCGAGGACGGCGAGTACAGCAACATCCAGGCCGCCAACGTCTCCATCAACTGCGCCGACGACAAGGCGCGTTACTCCCGGCAGGACGTGGAGAAGAAGCTGCCCGCCTTCCGCGAGGCCTCGCCGCTCTTCGGCGAGTACCTGGCGTGGGGCATGGTCGGCTGCACCGACTGGCCGGTCGAGGGCCAGGCCGACCACCCGGACGTCAGCGCCCCGGGCGCGCCGCCCATCGTCGTCATCGGCAACACCGGCGACCCGGCCACGCCGTACGAGGGCGCGCGCAAGATGGCGCGGGCGCTGGGCAAGGGCGTCGGCGTCGAGCTGACGTACAAGGGCGAGGGGCATGGGGCCTACGACAGCAAGAACACCTGCGTGCGCGAGGCGGTGGACGGCTACCTCCTCGACGGCAAGGTCCCGAAGGCGGGCACGGTCTGCTCCTGACCTCGCCGGAACCCACGCAAGTCCCGGTCGAAACCCACCCATATCCCGGGCGGAACCCCCTCCACGTCCCCGCCGAAACCCCTCCACGTCACTGTCAGTGGCTGCGCCTACTATGGCTGGACTGTCTTCCAAGGGGGGAAGCGCCTTCATGCAGCGTTACGTACGATCCGCGGCACTGGCCGCCGCAGGGGTGCTGATGGCCGGGCTCGCCGTCGGCTGCGGCGGTTCGTCCGACGGCGGCAAGAGCGACGGCAAGGGGGACGCCAAGGGCGGCGGGAAGGGCCTCGCCTCCCAGAAGCTGGACTGGGGCCGCTGCGAGGCCCCCGAGGGTGGCTCCGCCCCGGGCTCCGAGTGGCAGTGCGCCACGCTCAAGGTCCCGTTGGACTATGCGAAGCCGAGCGGCGAGACCATCGGCCTCGCCCTGATCCGCGCCAAGTCCACCGGCAAGGGCGACCGCATCGGCTCCCTCGTCTTCAACTTCGGCGGACCCGGCGGCTCCGGAGTCTCCGGCCTGCCCTCCTTCGCCGACATGTACGGCTCGCTGCGCGAGCGGTACGACCTGGTGAGCTTCGACCCGCGGGGCGTCGGGGCCAGCGAGGGCGTGCGCTGCCGCGACGACAAGACCACCCAGGCCGCCGAGGAGAAGGTCGACCTCACGCCGGACACCCCGGCCGAGGAGAAGGCGTACTTCAAGGACGCCGCCGACTTCGGCGCCGGCTGCGCGCGCGGCGCGAAGAAGCTCATCGGTCACATCTCGACCGCCGACGCGGCCCGCGACATGGACCTGATGCGCCAGGTCCTGGGCGACGACAAACTGCACTACATGGGCATCTCGTACGGCACGGAACTCGGCGGGACGTACGCCCACCTGTTCCCCAAGCGCGTCGGCCGCCTCGCCATGGACGCGGTCGTCGACCCCAGTGCGGACTCCGTCGGCCACGCCGAGAACCAGGCGCGGGGCTTCCAGCGCGCCCTCGACAACTACTTCACCTCCCGCGGCCAGGACCCGAAGGCCGGCACCAAGAAGGTCGCGAAGCTGTTCGAGCGCCTG
This sequence comes from Streptomyces huasconensis, assembly GCF_021028635.1. Classification (NCBI taxonomy): domain Bacteria; kingdom Bacillati; phylum Actinomycetota; class Actinomycetes; order Kitasatosporales; family Streptomycetaceae; genus Streptomyces; species Streptomyces huasconensis. The sequence goes on along the minus strand of NZ_CP086119.1, from coordinate 5,340,809 downwards.
GACGCCGAACCGATGCGTACCTCGGGCGACCGGAAGCTGACGGAGTCCCTGGCGAGCACAGGCGTCCTGGTCACCCTGTACAGCAAGGAGACCTGGCCCATGCTGACCAGCGCCCTCGCCGACGCCGAGAAGGGCGACGGCACGGCGCTGCTCCGGCTCGCCGACGCGTACAACGAACGCGACCCGTCCGGGCGTTACAGCACGCAGAGCCACGCGCAGCGGGCGATCTCCTGCCTGGACACCAAGGCGCGCTCCACTCCCGAGGAGGCCAAGAAGCGCCTGGACCGGTTCCGGGAGATCTCGCCGGTCTTCGGAGGGTTCCTCGGCTGGGACACGGCAGGCTGGTGCTACGACTGGCCGGTCGCCGGACAGCACGACTCCCCCGAGGTCAGCGCGCCGGGCGCCGCCCCGATCCTGGTCATCGGCAACACCGGCGACCCGGCCACCCCCTACGAGGGCGCCCGCAAGATGGCCGACGAGCTGGGCAAGGGCGTGGGCATCCACATGACGTGGAAGGGCGAGGGCCACGGGGCGTACGGCAACGGCAGCGACTGTGTCGACGACACGGTCGACGACTACCTGCTGAAGGGCGAGGTCCCCAAGGACGGCAAGGTCTGCGAGTCCTGACCGCCGGCACCGAAACGGAAGGGCCCCGCACCACTTGGTGCGGGGCCCTTTGCCGCTCTGCGGCCGCTCAGAGGTCGCCCTGAAGCCCCTTCGAGGCCCGCCTGAAGCCGCTCCGAGGCCGCTCTGACGCCTAGTAGACCGGCTTCTCGGGCTCGATCTGGTGGACCCAGCCGATCACGCCGCCGCCGACGTGGACCGCGTCGGAGAAGCCCGCCGACTTCAGGACCGCGAGGACTTCCGCACTGCGGACACCCGTCTTGCAGTGCAAGACGATCTTCTTGTCCTGCGGGAGGCTCTCCAGGGCGGTGCCCATGAGGAACTCGTTCTTCGGGATCAGCTTGGCGCCGGGGATCGAGACGATCTCGTACTCGTTGATCTCGCGGACGTCGATGATCTCGATGTTCTCGCCGTCGTCGATCCACTCCTTGAGCTGCTTGGGAGTGATCGTCGAACCGGCCGCCGCCTCCTGGGCCTCTTCGGACACGACGCCGCAGAAGGCTTCGTAGTCGATGAGTTCGGTGACGGTGGGGTTCTCGCCGCAGACCGCGCAGTCGGGGTCCTTGCGGACCTTGACCTGGCGGTACTGCATCTCCAGGGCGTCGTAGATCATCAGGCGGCCGACCAGCGGCTCGCCCGTGCCCGTGAGGACCTTGATCGCCTCGGTGACCTGGATGGAGCCGATCGACGCGCACAGCACGCCGAGCACGCCGCCCTCGGCGCAGGAGGGGACCATGCCGGGCGGCGGGGGCTCCGGGTAGAGGCAGCGGTAGCAGGGGCCGTGCTCGGACCAGAAGACCGAGGCCTGGCCGTCGAAGCGGTAGATCGAACCCCAGACGTACGGCTTGTTGAGGAGCACGCAGGCGTCGTTGACCAGGTAGCGCGTCGCGAAGTTGTCCGTGCCGTCGACGATCAGGTCGTACTGGCTGAAGATGTCCATCACGTTGTCGGCCTCGAGCCGCTCTTCGTGGAGGATCACGTTCACGTACGGGTTGATGCCGAGGACCGAGTCCTTCGCGGACTCCGCCTTCGAGCGGCCGATGTCCGCCTGGCTGTGGATGATCTGCCGCTGGAGGTTGGACTCGTCGACCTCGTCGAACTCCACGATGCCGAGCGTGCCGACACCGGCCGCGGCGAGGTACATCAGCGCCGGCGACCCGAGGCCTCCGGCGCCCACACAGAGCACCTTGGCGTTCTTCAGCCGCTTCTGCCCGTCCATCCCGACATCCGGGATGATCAGGTGGCGGGAGTACCGGCGGACCTCGTCGACGGTGAGCTCAGATGCGGGCTCGACCAGGGGTGGCAGCGACACGGGGACTCCGTTGGTCGGTTCCTACGTACGGTTGTTCTCTGCGTAACACTGCCACGCCCTTCTTCATTCCGAGACACCTGTTCCGACCCGCGAGACGATGTCGTCCCAGTAGCCGGGCATGGACTCCCAGGGGTCGCCCGCCCCGGCCCCGTCCACGCGGTCGGTGAAGTAGATCGTCGAGGCGCCCTGCCAGCGGGCGATGCGCAGCGCCTCGTCCAGATGCCCGCGCGGCACGCCGTGCACGAGGTGGCAGAAGCGCTCGGGCGGGTGGTCGGCGGTCCACTCCGCCACCTGCGACCAGCGGTAGTCGCTCCACGGGCCCGCGAAGGTCACCAACTCGTCGCCCGTCTCGGCGTATCCGGGGTGCGGGTGCGTTCCGTGGCCGAGCACGATGTGCGCGCCGTCGACGAGCGCGCGCAGGGTGGTGACGGTCCTGTCCACCTCCGGGAGCGCCGCCCGCCCGCTCGGGCAGCGGTCCAGGCGGAAGCCGTCGACCAGGTACCAGTCGAGGTAGCGGTGCGCGTCGGAGATCAGCTCCCCGAAGGGCCGGGCGCCGTACATCGTGTCGAGGTGGCCGAGGACGCGGACGCCCGCGTTCCGCAGGCGGCCCGCCGCCTCCAGGCAGTGCGGGTCGGGCCGCTCACCCGGGCCGTTCGCGACATTCAGGACAACCCATTTCAAAGGGGTGCCGGGGCGGGCGAGTTCGGCCCACTCGACGGGGGCGACGAGGGGGTGGGCGAAGCCCGGGACGCCGAAGCCGATGCGCACCTCGGTGCTCGCGGCACCCCGCGTGGTCCTGGTCAGATGCGGCATGCCGCCTCCATCCAGATGTCGGCGAGTGACTCCTCGAGGTTGATGCGGGGCCGCCAGCCGAGCCGGTCGCGCGCGGTGCGCACATCGGCCTGCTGCCAGCTGCCGCAGCCGTCGGGGTAGGGGTACGCGGTTGGCATGCCGTGCTCCGACTCGGCGCGGGGGTGGCCGATGGCCGCCCGCATCGGCACCTGGTCGAGTTCGTGCAGGGCGCCGCCGTACCCGGCGACGCGGGCCAGCACGGCGGCCGCGTCCCGCAGCCGTACGGCGCGGCCCGAGCCGATGTTGACGACGCCCTGGGCGGCGGAGAGCGAGGCGGCGTGCACCGCCCGCGCCACGTCGCGTACGTCGACGAAGTCCCGCTGCACGCCGAGGCCGCCGAGTTTCAGCTCGCCGTCCCCCGCCTGCATCGCGCGCCGCATGGCCTCCGCGAGGCGGCCGAGCGGTGACCCGGCGGGCGTGCCGGGGCCCGCGGGCGAGAAGACCCGCAGGACGACGGCGTCGAGCCCGGAGCCGAGGACCAGCTCGGTGGCGGCCAGCTTGCTGACGCCGTAGGGGCCGCCGGGGCGCGGCACGGCGTCCTCCGCGGTGGAGGAGCCGGGCTGGCTCGGTCCGTACTCGGCGCCGCAGCCCAGCTGCACGAGGCGGGCCCCGCAGCCGCTGCGGCGCAGGGCCTCGCAGACGGTGGCGACGGCGACGGTGTTGTGCCGGGTCAGCTCGCGGGCGCCGCCGCGGGTGGCACCGGCGCAGTTGATGACGACGCCCGGGTGGACGGCGTCCAGGAAGCGGGTGAGCGCCCCGGGGCTGCCGCTGGCGAGGTCGAACCGTACGTCCGAGTCGTCGCCGCGGCCGAGCGCGGTGAGCTGCACCGCGGGGTCGGCGAGCAGCCGGTCGGCTACGAACCGGCCGAGGTATCCGTTGGCTCCGATCAGCAGCACCCTCATCGGGCGCCTCCTGGAGTGGCCGCTCGGAGGCGGAGGCGGCTGCGGGTGGTCATCTGGTGTTCTCCTTCGAGATGTCGCCGTGGGTCACGGGATTCGGCCCGCGGTGTCGGCCCCGCGGGAGAGTGGTCTGGTGGGTCTGGGGCGGGCGGCTCATGGCGCGTCACCGGGGCCGGCGTGGGCGGAGGCCAGGGCGAGGGTCCTGGCCGCGTGGATCAGGAGGACGAGGGCGGCGACCCCGCACACGGCGGTGGGCACGGCGCCCGGTCCGAAGGCGTCGACGGCGGCCGTCAGGGGTACCGCCGCCGCCTCGCATCCCGGCAGGCGCCCCGCGAAGACCAGGCACAGGGCCGTCACTTCGCAGGTGCCCGCGGCGGCGAGGAGCAGGGCGGGCGCACGGGTGGAGCCGTAGACGCCGAGGAGCCGGGCGAGCAGCAGCAGCGCGCCGAGCGCCCAGGCTCCGGTGAGGGCCGAGGTGCCGTCGGGAGCAGCGCCGAGCAGCGCGTAGGCCGCCGCGAGCAGGGCCCCGAGCGCGGCGAGGAACAGCGTGACCACGCCGAGCAGCAACGGCCGCGCGGAGGCGGTGAATTCGCCGAGGCCTCGGCCGGTCCGCAGCTGTGCCCCGGCCCGTACGGCGAAGAGGTGGGCGCACCAGGCCGCGGGCGCGACGGCGAAGGCAAGGGCGAGGAGCGCGGCGGTGGCGGGCCGCCAGAGTTCACCCGCCTCGTCGGGCCCGCCCGCGAGGGCGCTCGCCAGCAGCCCGTCGCCGAGCAGTGCGTACGCGAGGAGCCAGCACACCCACGCGCGCGTGACGGGCGCCGCGCGGCCGGCGACGCGCAGTGGCCCCTCCCGCAAGGCGATCCACAACGCCACAGCCACGGCAACCACCCCGCCGAGAACCACCACGAACCGCACGCCCCCGGAGACCACCCCCAGCCCAGCCACAACCGCCGCACACACAGCACCGGGCAGCAACGCGAACAGAGCCCAACGGGCGGACGCTTCAGGCACGGCGTGCGCGCGGTCTCCGCCAGACGTCGGGCGAGTGGCGGCGCGCAGTGACCCCTTCCCCAGGGCGATCCACAACGCCACAGCCACGGCAACCACCCCGCCGAGAACCACCACGAACCGCACGCCCCCGGAGACCACCCCCAGCCCAGCCACAACCGCCGCGCACACAGCACCAGGCAGCAACACGAACAGAACCCACCGCGCCGCCACTTCAGGCACGGCGTGCGCGCGCCCCGCGGTGCCTAAGTGCGGCCCACCGTCGCTGTCGTCGTCGCCGCGCGGCACGCGCGCGTACATCTCCTCGGCCAGGGCGAACACGTCCCGGTGCCGGTATTGCGCGGCGGCCCGGTCGGTCACGCCGTGCGCCTCCAGTCCCGCCGCGATCTCCAAGGGGTCGACCGCCCGCTCACACAGTGCGCGATGGCGGTGCATGAGGGCCTTCACGGGGTCGGGGGTGGCGGGCGTCCGGGGGGAGCCCTGCGGGAGACCGGCCGTCGTCCCGGGCAGGGCACCGCCCCCCTCCGCGACGCTCTCCTGCCGCGTCATACGCCCGCTCCCTTCAACTGCTCGCGCTCCTCCGGCTCCTGGGCGGCCCAGCTGGGCGCCCCCGCGCTCTCCGTGGTCGACGCCTGTCCCGCCGCCGCCCACCGGCCCGGCACGTATGCCTCGGCCGGGTGCGCGAACGGCATTGGCTCGCCCGCCTCGTCCAGCGCCTCCCGCCGCACCGGGCAGTGCGAGACGATCTCCAGGTAAATGCCGCGAAATGCCGCGATGTTCTGCTCGACGGTGAAGAGTTCGAGGGCCCGCGCCCGCGCCGCCGCGCCCAGGCGCGCGCACCGCTCGGGGTCGCGCAGCAGCGCCACGCACGCCTCCGCGAGCGCCCGCGGGTTGCCCGGCGGCACGACGAGGCCCGTGCCGCCGATGACCTCCACCACCGCGCCGACGTCCGTCGAGACGGTCGCCCGCCCGCAGAACATGGCCTCCACCAGGCTGACCGGGAAGCCCTCGACGACGCTGGAGAGCACCACCACTGCGCCCGCGGCGTACGCCTCGGCGACCCCGGGCACCTCGGGTCCGCCGATCTCCTCGAAGGAGACGGGGCTGTCCCCCACCGAGGCGGGGCTGTCGCCGACGGCGTGCGCCCCCGGCGCCTCATCCGGGAAGAGCCGCGCGGCGAGCGCCCGGCACTGCGCGAGGTACTCGTCGGCCGCGCGCCCCTCCGCCGGTGCCCCGACGATCCGCAGGCGAGCCCCCGGCCGCTTCTCCCGTACCTCGGCGAAGGCGTGGAGCAGTGAGATCAGGTCCTTGGCGGGCTCGACGCGGCCCACCCACAGGAGCGTGTCGGGGGCCACGTCGTCGTAACCCCTCTCGCCGATCCGCGCGAAGCGGTCGGAGTCCATGCCGGGGTGGACCGTGCGCAGCTTGGCCCGGTCGGCGCCGCACCGCTCCTGCCAGCGGCGGGCGTGGGTGTTGCCGGGGGTGATCAGCGCGGCCCGGTGGTACACCTCGGCGGCGAGGCGGCCGTGGAAGGAGGCGAGCAGCGCCCGCGCCGGCGCACTCAGCTCCCTGTCCCCCGCGGCGAGGTGGTGCGCGCGCAGGTGTACGCCGTACTCGGTCACGAGGAGCGGCACTCCCGCGAAGTGCCCGGCGAGCAGCCCCGTCAGCGCCGCGGGCCCCCCGGAGGTGGCGTGGCACAGGTCGACCGCGCCGAGCCCGTCGTCGTCGTACCAGTCGAGGGAGAGCGGCCGCAGCGCCCGCTCCATCTGGCCCGCGGCGACGAGCAGGTCTGCCACCCGCGCGCCGTGGGCGGCCCGCTGCGCGCCCGGCGCGCGGCAGGCGCTCTCCAGGATGCGCACGGCGGTCTCGGAGCGCAGCGCGCCGGCCAGACCGCCTTCGTCGCGGGCGAGTTCGGCGAGCCCGTACAGCGCGTTGGCGAAACGGTCCGCCACATCGTCGGAGCGGTCCTGCGGGCCGGTGCCGAGGCTTCGCGGAAGGGCCGCCGCGCCGGACCGCGAAGAGCTGCCGAGCCCAGTGACGCCACCCCGGCAGACGACATCGGCCAGCTCACCGAAGCACTCAGCGAACCGCCGTCGGGCCCGGCGCCCGCGCCCTCCGCGCGGTCCGGCGTGCGAGAGCGCCGCGTCGTCGGCGTGCCACAGCGGGGCCGTGCGCACCCGCGTGACGTGAGGCGGGACGTCGAGCCGGCCGAAGGCCTCCTGCCGCTGGTCGCGGCTGAGCGCGTAGACGTCGAACTCGTGCTGCCCGAGCCCGCGCACGAGCCGGTCGCACCAGAGCCGTCCCTCACCCCTCACATACGGATAGCCACCCTCCGTAAGCAGTGCAACGCGCACGAGTGCACCCCCGATCTCCCGTTTGGGGAGCCGCCGTTGGGTCGGCGGCTCGCAGCGGGACGAACGTATGCGGTCATGCAGGTGGCGCGACGGACGGTTGTCCATCGCGCCACCAAAAGGGGTGAACGGCCGTAACTTTCTCGCTTCGGCGGCGTTCCGTCGCGCTATGGGGTCCAACGGCCCCTCTTCCGCTACGGAGAGTCAGACCGCAGCGGGCTCCCCGGCGACCGTGCGGCGCCGCGCGGCCACCGCCGGATCGAGTGACGGCACGGCCGCCAGCAGCTGCCTCGTGTACGGGGCGCGCGGCGAGCCGTAGACCTCGTCCACGCTTCCGTACTCGACGAGCCGCCCCCGCCTCATCACCGCGACCCGGTCACTGACCTGGCGTACGACCGCGAGATCGTGCGCGATGAAGACGAGCGTGAGGCCCAGCTCCCGCTGCAACGCGGCGAGCAGCGCCATCACTTGGGCCTGTGTCGTCACGTCGAGCGCGGACACGGGTTCGTCGCACACGATGATCCGCGGCTCGGCGGCCAGCGCACGCGCGATGCCGACGCGCTGCCGCTGTCCGCCGCTGAACTCGTGCGGATAGCGGTCGTAGTGCGCCGGTTCGAGCCCCACGCGCCCCAGGAGTTCGCGCACACGCCCGCGGACGAAGGTGTCGCTCTCGCCCCGCGCGCGCAGCGGGTCGGCGATCGACTCGCCGACCGAGCGGCGCGGGTTGAGGGAGGAGACGGGGTCCTGGAAGACCATCTGCACCTTCGGGTCCACCCGGCCGCCGGGCCGCTCGGCGCCCTCGTGCAGCAGCCGTCCGGCGCTCGGCTCCAGCAGGCCCACGAGCATGCGCCCCAGGGTGGTCTTGCCGCTGCCGCTCTCGCCCACGACGCCGAGGGTCTCGCCGCGGCGGACGGCGAGCGAGACGTCGTCGACGGCGGTGACGGCGCGCTTCCCGCGCCCGAACTCCCGGCGCAGACCGACCGCTTCGAGCACGACATCGGCCTCCCCCGCCTCCTCCTTGGCGGGCGGCAGGAGCGGCGCGTCGATCCGCGGCACGGCGCCCAGGAGTTCACGCGTGTACGCCTCCCGGGGCGCCGCGAGGACGTCCCGCACCTCGCCCCGCTCCACCGCGCGCCCGCCCCGCATGACGAGGACCTCCTCGGCGCTCTCCGCCGCGACGCCCACGTCGTGGGTGACCAGGAGCAGCGCCATGCCGGTCTCCTCCCGCAGCGTGTGCAGCAGGTCGAGGATCTGGGCCTGGACGGTGACGTCGAGCGCGGTGGTCGGCTCGTCGGCGATCAGGAGCGCGGGTTCGCACGCCAGGGCCATGGCGATGAGCGTCCGCTGGCGCATGCCGCCGCTGAACTCGTGCGGGCGCGAGCGCGAGCGGCGTACGGCGTCGGGGATGCCCACCCGGTCGAGCACGTCCACGGCACGCGCGCGTGCCGCCCGCCGGGACGCCCCGGTGTGCACGCGGTACACCTCGGCGATCTGGTCGCCCACGGCGTAGTACGGATCGAGGGAGGAGAGCGGGTCCTGGAAGACCATCGCGGCCTTCCCGCCCCGTAGCCGCCGCAGTTCGGCCTCGGACGCCTCTTGTACGTCGATGCCGTCGACCCGCACGGACCCGGTGACGCGCGCTCCGGTGCCCCGGTGGAGCCCGAGCAGCGCGGATGCCACGGTCGACTTGCCGGACCCCGACTCACCGACGAGGGCGAGGGCGCCGCCCGCCTCCAGGGTGAAGGAGAGCCCGTCGACGGCGCGGACGCCGGAGGCGAACTCCACGCTCAGATCCCGTACGTCGACGAGACTCACGACAGCACCACCCTTCGGTCGGCCACCGCGTACAGCACGTCCGCGACGGCGTTGGCGAGCACCACGAAGAAGCCGGTGACCAGGACCATCCCGACCACCACCGGCAGGTCGACGGTCTTGACCGCGTGCACGAGTTCCCGTCCGACGCCGGGCAGGCCGAACAGGGTCTCGGTGAGCAGGGCGCCGCCGAACATCGACCCGACGTCGTTGGCGGTCAGCGCGATGACCGGCGCGACGGCCCCCCGCAGCGCGTGCCTGCCGATGATCGACCGCTCCCCCACGCCGTACGCGCGGAAGGTCCGCACATGGTCGTCGGCGAGGGTCTCCAGCATCGAGGAGCGGGTGAGCCGCGCGTACTTCGCGGCTTCGATGAGCGCGAGCGAGAGCCAGGGCAGCAGGAGGTTCCACGCCCACTGCGTCGGGTCGTCGCCGAAGGCCACGTACTGCGGGAAGGGCAGCCACTGGAGCGTGCCGCAGACCAGGATCATCAGCAGCAGGCCGATCACGAAGACGGGTGTGGCGGTGCCCGCGAGGGTGAGGGCGGTCAGGACGCGCTCGCTGACCCGGCCGCGCCGCCAGGCGGAGAGCACGCCGGTGCCCACGCCGAGGATCAGCCACATCACCATGGCACCCAGCGCCAGCGACGCCGTGACCGGCAGCTTCGCCCAGATCAGCGCGGTGACCTGCTGGTCGCTCTGGTACGAGAGGCCGAGGCAGGGTGCGGCGCAGTGCTCGGTGCCCGTGCCGGTGGAGTAGTCGTGGCCGACGAAGAGGCCCTGGAGGAAGTCCCAGTAGCGCACGTACAGCGGGTCGTCGAGGCGCAGTTGCCCGGCGACCTGCTGGACCTGGGCGGGTGGGCAGCGCGGGCCGCAGGTGATCTGGGCGACGTCGCCGGGGGCGGCGTAGAACACCCCATAGATGATCACGGAGAGGGCGAGGAGCGTGACGAGGGCGCCGAGGAGCCGCCGCAGCAGGAAGCCGGAGAGACCCGGGAAACCCGTGAGCCCTGGGAGACCCTTGAGGCCTCTGAGACCCGTGAGACCTGTGAGGCCCGTCATGAGTGGGCCTCCCGTCCGCGCCCGGTCCCGATCCGCAGCCGGGAGGCGGCCCGCGGGTCGAGGGCCGTACGCACCCCGTCGCCGAGGACGGTGAGCGCGAGGACGGTCACGAACAGCGCGCCCGCCGGATACAGCAGGTACTGCGGCGCCGCCTGGTACCAGACGTCCGCCGAGGTGAGCATCTGCCCCCACGACGGCGTCGGCGGCTTCACGCCGACGCCGAGGAAGGAGAGCGCGGCCTCGACCGTGATGTTCGCGGGGACGAGCAGCGCGGCGTAGGTGATGACGGGCGCGGCGAGCGCGGGCAGCAGTTCCCGGCGGGCGATCCGCACGGAGCCCCAGCCGCTGAGCCGTGCCGCGGCCACATGGTCGAGTTCCTTGAGCGTGACCGTCTGGGCGCGGACGATCTTGGCCACATTGCCCCAGGCGACGAGCCCGATGACCAGGGCGACGAGCACCGGCCGCGGGAACCCGCTCGGCACGACGGCCATCAGCGCGAGCGCCAGGACCATCAGCGGCAGCGCCACGATGACGTCGGTGGCGCGGCTGAGCACCTGGTCCACCCAGCGGTTGCCGAAGCCGGCCGCGACGCCGACCACGACTCCGATGAACACCTGGACGACGGTCGCCGCGAGGGCGACGCCGAGCGAGACCCGCGCCCCGTACACGAGACGGGCGAAGAGATCCCGCCCGGTCTGCGGTTCGACGCCGAGCCAGTGCTCGCCGCTGATCCCGCCGAACGGACCGACCGGCACGCCACCGCGCGCCGAGTCGATCAGATCCGGGTGGTACGTGGTGGGGTCCTGCCCCTCCAGGGCCGTGAGCAGCGGCGCGGCGAGCGCCACGAGGACGAGCAGCGCGACGACGCCCGCCGCGACGAGGGCGGCGCGCTGCTCGCGCAACCGCCGCCGGAACAGCGTCACGACTGCTTCACCGCGACCTGGGAGACGTCGAGGACACCGGTCCAGTCGCTGATGACGATGTTGCGGACGTCCTTGCCGTACAGCCGCTTGTAGACCGGGTGGAAGAGCGGGACGGTCAGCGCCTTCTCGCCGATCTTCTTGTCGAGGGCGCCCCAGCGCTCGGCGGCCGCGTCGAGATCCGTCAGCTTGTTGATCTCGTCGATCTCGTCGTTGACGGCCTTGTCGTCGAGGAAGCCGGTGTTGAAGTTGGCGCCGTCCTCCACGATCTGGCGGCCGTCGAAGATCGGGGCGAGGAAGGGTCCGCCGGAGGGCCAGTCGGCGCCCCAGTGGGAGAGGAAGAGGCCGGGCTCGTCCTCGACGCTGTGGATCTTGTCGGCGTAGTCGTTCTCCTCCAGGCCCTCCAGCTTGACGGTGATGCCGGCCTTCTTCAGGGCGTCCTGGATCGCGGTCGCGATCTCGGGGCTCGTCTCGAAGTCCTTGGCGTTGGAGTGGGTGAGCGTGATGGTCAGCCCGTCCTGGTGACCGGCCTCCTTCAGCAGCTCGCGGGCCTTCTTCGGGTTGCCGTTCGGGCCCGCCGGGAAGTGGTCGTACTTCGTGTGGCCGAAGGACTTCTGGTTCGGCAGGTAGGTGGTGGCGGGCTCGGCGAGCGAGGAGCCGCCGGCGGCGTTGATCACCGAGGAGCGGTCCACGGCGTACGAGATGGCCTGCCGCACCTTGGGATCGTCGAAGGGCTTCACCTTGGGGTTGAAGGCGAGGTAGTTCGTGTACCCGAAGTGGCCGGTGCCGACGTGCGAGGCCAGTTCCTTGTCGCCGGTGACCTTGGCGAGTTCGGCCGGGCCGAGGTTGGTGTCGGTGGTGACGGCGGCGGCGTCGGCGCCCTGGCTCGCGGCGAGCCGCTGGTTGATGACGGACGAGTCGAGGCCGGAGCGTACGTCGATGGTGTCCGGGTAGGCCTTGCGCTCCGCGTCGGTGGCGGCGGACCAGTGCGGGTTGCGCTCCAGCCGCAGCCGTTCCCCGTCGTTCTCGTTCGCCACGACCTTGTAGGGCCCGGAGGAGAGCGGGTGCTCCTCGTATTTCGTGCCCTTGTCCTTGCTCTTGGGGACGGGCGTGAACTGCGTCTGGGTGGCGAGGTAGGGGAACTCGCCCTCCGGCTTGTTCAGATGGAAGACGATGGTCCGCTCGTCCGGCGTCTCGATGGACGTGAGCCCCTTGCCGCTCTTGTCCTTGTAGGGGCCCTGGTACTTGTCCCCGCCGATCAGCCAGTCCCGCAAGTAGGGCGCGCCGCCGCTGAGTTCGGCGGCGAACGAGCGCTCGATGCCGTACTTCACGTCGGTGGAGGTGATCGGCGAGCCGTCCTCGTACTTGAGCCCCTTCTTCAGGGTGTACGTCCACACCGTGGCGTTCTTGCTGGGTCTGCCCAGGTCGGTGGCGAGGTCCGGCACGACCTCGGCGCCCTTGGCCCCGTCCTCGCGGTTGCGGGTGGTCAGCGTGCGGAAGACGAGCGAGGGGATGTTGCCGCCGCCGGAGGTGTAGAGCCGCGCGGGGTCGAAGTCGGTCTGCGGGTCGCGGTTGAGGACGGTGAGCGTGCCGCCCTTCACCGGCTCGCCGTCGTCGCCGCCGCTCCCGGCGCCGTTGCCCTTGGGGCCGGCGCAGGCGGCGGCGCCCGAGGCCAGGACCAGGCTGACGGATGCCGCTGCCACGCGGCGGGCTATGGCGGACGCTTGACGCATCGGGGAGAACCTCTCGGGGGAACACCGCGGGAACGCGGCGGATCAGCGGGAAGGGTGCAGAGCTGACCCCGGGGAGGGTGCGGAGAGAAAAGCGGCACAGAGCCGTGCGACGGAACCAGAGCGGAAGAGACCGCGGGAACCGCTTCAGCGCGACGGAGCCGCGGGAAAAAGCGACGCACTCGCCGGGGCGGGCGTCAGCAACAGTGGATGTCGGCCACGCAGAGCGCGGTCACGCCGAGAAGCGCCAGCTCGATGGCGGCGCTCGAAGGGGCGTGACGGTTCGACATGCGCAGAAATATGAACGAACTTCCGACAGATGTCAAAGCGGCCGCTTCACCGGTCACCGGCCCCCGGCCCGCCCGCCATGTCTCAACCCTCGGGATACGCCCAGGGGTTGGCCTTGCACTTGATCCCGTCATGATTGAGGAACTTGGTCTGCTGCTGCATGACCGGCGCGAGCTGGCCGTCCTCCGTGCAGTCCGTGTGATTGAAACCGAGCCGGTGCCCGACCTCGTGGTTGATCAGCATCTGGCGGTAGGGGAAAATGGCGCTGCCGTACTTCTTCTTGACCGCGTCGCCATAGGTCTTGGCGCCCTGCGCCCACCGGAAAGCATTGATCATCACGCGTTCCGTCGCGGCGGAATCGCACGAGACATTGTCCTCGGTCGTGTCGAGGCCGGATTTCGCGCACCATGCCGCGGTGGTCCCGGGACTCGCCAGCGTGATGACGAAATCGGGCTTTCCCGACGAGATCCGCTCGAAGGCGCGGCCCCCGTCGTGGGCCCAACTCCGGTCGTCGTTCAGGGTTTTCTGCACGGCCTGCGCGAAGAGGGAGCCGTCCAGACCGAGCCCCCTCTCGACGTCGACGCGATAACGGTAGAGCTGCCCCTTTCCGGGCGCCTTGTCGAATCCGGGAACGACCTCGAAGTCGCCGGATGCCGTGAGTTCGGCGTCCAGCGGGTATTTCCTGGCCATTTTCTGCTCGTACGTCACCGGGGCCGCTTCCGGTCCCTTGACGGGCCCCTTGGGCGGCGGCGGCCGCTCGTCGGAGCGCGAGGCGGGGTCCTCGGTGTCGCGCGCGCCACCGCCGGGGGCGGCCTGGGGGCGGGCGTCGGAGCCGTCGGAGGTGCCGGTGACCTGGCCCGCCACGACGACCGCGAGCACGACGGTCACGGCGGCGGCCGCGACGCCGGTGAGCGTGCGGGCCCGCCGGCCCTTCCCGGCATCTCGCTCGGCGCCGCTGTCGCTGTCGGCCGCGGCGTCGGCCCGGGGCGCGGGGGTGTCGTTCCATGCGGTGACCGAGGCGTACGGGTCGGGGGACGGCGGCAGCGGCGCGCTCGAACCGGCAGCGTCCGGCCCGGCAGCCTCGGGGTCGGCAGGCTCCGGGGCGGCGGCCTTCGGGTCGGCAGCCTCTGGGGCAGCAGCCTTCGGGTCGCCCTCGGGGAAGGCCTCCACGTAGTCCTGGCGGGGCCCTGACCGCGCCCGCCGACGGCGGGGCGGCCGCGGCAACCCGCCCTGACCGGCACCGGCGCCCGAGCCCGCGCCGCCAGCGACGGCCTCGCCCCAGCCACCGCCGGGCTCGCGCTGCTCAGGGTGCCCACCGCGCACCTGGGCGTCGGCGGGGGACTCCGCCGATTGCGGGGTGCCGTGAGCGGGAGTGCCGTCACCCGGGGACAGCCGCCTGCGACGCCCTGTGCCCGGGCCGGGCTGCGCGTTGGACCGAGCACCCGACTGCGCGCTGGACCGAGCACCCGGCTGCGCGCCGGGCGCACCGCCCGCACCCGCCTCGGCGCCCCGCGCCTGCGGAGTACCCGCGATGTTCGTGTCCTCAGAGTTGGCTGCCGGGCCTCGGCGGCTGTGTCGTCCCACGCGCCGCCTCAGCTCCCCGAACCCGTACGGGCGTCACTCGTACGGGCGTCACGCGTGTCACCGGCATCCCCGGAGGCACCATCAGCCTCGGCGGTGCGGCTCCCCCGGGCACTCCGGACCCCGTCCAGCTCCCCCACGTCGTGGAGCAGTTCGCGGAAGGCCGTGGCCACGCTGTGCGGGTCCTCCATCATCGCCACGTGCCCCACCTCGGTCAGGGTGAGCAGCCGCGAGTCGCGGAACGCCGCGGCCGCCTTGTGCGCCATGCGGTACGAGACGAGGAGGTCGCGCGCGCCGTAGACCAGGAGGGTCGGCGCGAGCACCCGCTCGGCCTGCCGCCAGAGCCCGTGCTGTCCGCCCAGTGTGTACGCGTCCACGACCCCGCGCGCCGAGCGTGCCATCGCGTCCCAGAAGTAGGGGAGCTGAAGCCGGCGCTCCATCTCGCGGACCGCCGCGCTGAAACCTTCCGGCGTGACCTTGGCCGGGTCGCCGTAACAGAGCCCCATGACGCCCCGCACCCGCTGCTCGGCGGTCCAGTCCCTGGTGAGCCGCGTGAAGAGCGCGGCGACCCCCGGCACCGCGAGCAGTCCGGTCGGCACCGCCGTGCGCTGCACCCGCAGCTCGGGCAGGGCGGGCGAGACCAGCGTCAGCGTGCGGACGAGGTCGGGCCGCACCGCGGCGACGCGCGTGGTGATGGCGCCGCCCAGCGAGTTCCCGACGAGGTGGACGGGGCCCCGGGCCCGGGCGTCGAGGTAGCGGATGACCGCGCGGGCGTGCCCGGTGATCGAGTAGTTCCCGTCGTCCGGTGGCGGCGAGTCGCCGAACCCCGGCAGGTCGATGGCCTCGCAGTCGACGACGTCCTCGAGCAGCGGCATGAGGGCCGACCAGTTCTGGGAGGAGCCGCCGAGCCCGTGCACGAACAGCGCGGGCGGGAGTCCGGCGCGGACCGAGGGCCGCGAGCGCACGGTCAGCGTGAGCCCCGGCAGGCCGACCGAGCCGAGCCGCTCACCCTCCGCGACCGCGACGGCACCGGGCTTGGGCGCGGCGGTGGCGGCCAGCAGGTTCGGCAGCTCGGTCGAAGACATGCGGCAATGTTACGAGACGATCACGCGCAGGCTCGCGTGTTCGCCGTCACAGATGGCCCGCGGGCCGCGCCCGGATCGCGTAGCGCCACATCCGGGACTCTCCTACGCTCATAGAAAGCGGGCGAAGAGGGCACTCGCACCACGAAGTGCCGTCAGTACCGCAAGGGAAGAGAGAGCCACACATGAGTGTCGACCCGACCGACCCCGAGACCTTCGAGCCGGACGAGGACGTGAGCACGGCCGAGACGGACGTGGAGGCCCCGGAGGCCGACGCCGCCGAGCAGCAGGCCGATCTCACCCCGAGCAGGGACGACTCACTGCGGGACGCCGATCCCAACGCCGCCAGCGAGGCGGACCTCGCCGAACAGGCCCGTGTGGTCGATCTCGACGAGGACGACTACCGCTGAGCCGTCCCGGGAGCGACGGCCGGGCACGACCTGACCGTGTTTGCTCCGCTACACACCGCCGCGAAGCGGTTTCGCGGCGTCCGGTCCGTGAAATTCTGCGCCCGCACCGCACACATCGCTGTTACCGAAAAGTACGATGGCGGCGCGGCGCTCACCGCACATCGGACGATTTGGGAGGCGGCGTGACAGCCATCGAGCAGACAGAGGCGGCACGCCCGCGGGGCACACGCCTGCCGCGTCGTGCCCGACGCAATCAACTTCTCGGCGCGGCCCAGGAAGTTTTCGTCGCACAGGGTTACCACGCGGCAGCGATGGACGACATCGCCGAGCGCGCCGGGGTCAGCAAGCCGGTGCTCTACCAGCACTTCCCCGGCAAGCTCGACCTCTACCTGGCCCTGCTCGACCAGCACTGCGAGTCGCTGCTCCAGTCGGTGCGTACCGCTCTCGCGTCCACCACGGACAACAAGCTGCGCGTCGCGGCCACGATGGACGCCTACTTCGCGTACGTGGAGAACGAGGGCGGCGCCTTCCGGCTGGTCTTCGAGTCGGACCTGACGAACGAGGCCGCGGTCCGCGAGCGCGTGGACCGCGTCACCCTCCAGTGCGCGGAGGCGATCTGCGAGGTCATCGCCGAGGACACCGGCCTGCCGCGCGACGAGGCGATGCTGCTGGCCGTGGGTCTCGGCGGGTACTCACAGGTGGTCGCCCGCTACTGGCTGGCCAGCGGCAGCACGGTCCCGCGCGACAAGGCGGTGGAACTGCTCACCTCGCTCGCCTGGCGCGGCATCGCGGGTTTCCCGCTGCACGGCACCGAGGGCCACTGACCGACCTCTCGTCCCTTTGTTCCCGTTCCGTGTTCGCTACCGGCGTGCACGGCGGCGGCCGTCCGTGTCCCCTCACCGGGCTAATGTGTGCTGGGTACGGCGCGGACGGCCGCGCACAGACTGACCGTCGGAGGGACAAAGCCGTGGAGGTCAAGATCGGCGTGCAGTACGCGCCCCGCGAGATCGTGCTGGAGAGCGGCCAGAGCGCCGAGGAAATCGAGCACGCGGTGTCCGAGGCGCTGACCGGCAAGTCGCCGCTGCTGAGCCTCGTGGACGACCACGGCCGCAAGGTCCTGGTTCCGGCCGACCGCCTGGCGTACGTGGAGCTCGGCGAGCCCACGGCGCGCAAGGTGGGCTTCAGCGCCCTGTAGTACGCGCCGCTCAGGACGCGCGTACGAATGACGCGCATACGGATACGGCCCGGTGGTTCTCGCAACCACCGGGCCGTACTTGTGCGTTGGCGTGCTCCACGGAGGGGCGTGGCGCGGGGGTGACAGCGGGGCCGCCGGATCATGGAGGGTTGCGTTCCGGCTGCCGGGGGTAGACCGGCTACGACCGATTTGCACCTGGCCGCGAAGGAGGGCACCACCGTGATTCTGGAAGCACTCGGCTCCACCTTGCTGGGCCTCGCGCTGGCCTGGGCCGCGGCCCACCGGCTGGCACACCGGCTGCCCACGCGCAGCCTCGTCCTGTCGACGGGCCCCGCCGGCGCCCTCATCGGCGCCTTCATCACTCACATGGCACTGGGCCCCGGCTATGCCCCCGCGGTGATGCTGGGAGCGGTCACCGTCTCGGTGGCCCTGCTGTCCCTGCTGCTGCGCCCGACCCGATCCGGAATGCGCCGCTCAGCGACGGCGTGACCGGAGCGCGCGGCAGCGCCCCGCACGGAGTGCGGGGTACTGCCCGGCATGGCGCCTCAGGCCGCCAGCCCCAACGCGGCCATCCGCTTGGTGTGCGCCTCGGTGATCCGGGAGAACATCCGCCCGACCTCGGCCAGGTCGAACCCGTCGGCCACACCCCCGACCAGCATGGTCGACAGCGCGTCCCGGTCCGCGACCACCCGCTGCGACTGCGAGAGCGCCTCGCCCATCAGCCGCCGTGCCCACAGCGCGAGCCGGCCGCCGACGCGCGGGTCCGCCTCGATCGCCGCCCGTACCTTCTCCACGGCGAAGCTCGCGTGCCCGGTGTCGTCGAGGACGGCGAGGACCAGCTCGCGCGTGTCGGCGTCGAGCCGGGCCGCCACCTCGCGGTAGAAGTCACTGGCGATGGAGTCCCCGACGTACGCCTTGACGAGGCCCTCCAGCCAGTCGGATGGCGCGGTCTGCCGGTGGAAACCGTCCAGCGCCGCCACAAAGGGCTCCATGGCCTCGGTCGGCTCCGCGCCGATCGCCGAGAGCCGGTCCCGCAACTGCTCGAAATGGTGGAACTCCGCCGACGCCATCTTCGCCAGCTCCGCCTTGTCGCCGAGGGTCGGCGCCAGCTTCGCGTCCTCCGCGAGCCTCTCGAACGCCGCCAGCTCCCCGTAGGCGAGCGCGCCGAGCAGGTCGACGACCGCGGCGCGGTAGTGGGGCTCGGCGGAAGCCTTCGCCCAGTCCTGGGCGGCGACTCCGGTGACTTCGGCGGGGGACTCGGGGGCGGATTCGGCGGGGGTGTCAGGCGTCTCCATGAAGCGCACAATAGCCCGCCTGCCGTAAGCCGTAAGGCCCTGGTCAGTCAGTGTGACAACATCCATGTGACGAATTCGCCGGACACGCATGCGCGATTCCGGGGTACAGTGGTAAAGCGCCTGCCGAATATTCGACGGGCCGTACGAATGAGGATGCCCGGTCGGTGGCCCGATCGGCTCCGACCCGACAGCCCTCCGGGCGGTACGCGCAGATGCGTGCGGCATGAGGAGGGAACCTCAGCGGTAAGAGCGCTCGAGCGCAGGCAGTGGTCCCGCGCCCCCGGCCCGCCCCCCAGCAGCCGGCGGTAGTGGCACGGTCACGACCCCCAGCGTTCGCCTCACGCCGCGTCTCACAGAAGAGGCATAGCCCTGACTACGACTTTCCGAGAGCTCGGGATTCTTCCCGAGACAGCCGAAGCCCTTGAAGCCGTCGGCATCATCACCCCCTTCCCCATCCAGGAGATGACGCTCCCCGTCGCCCTTTCGGGCAAGGACGTCATCGGCCAGGCGAAGACCGGCACCGGCAAGACGCTCGGTTTCGGACTCCCGCTCCTGGAGCGCGTGATCGTCCCCGCCGACGTCGAGGCGGGCCGCGCGAAGCCCGAGCAGCTGACCGAGGCACCGCAGGCCCTCATCGTGGTTCCCACGCGTGAGCTGTGCCAGCAGGTGACGAACGACCTCCTGACCGCCGGTAAGGCGCGCAATGTCCGCGTCCTCGCCATATACGGCGGCCGTGCCTACGAACCGCAGGTCGAGGCCCTCAAGAAGGGCATCGACATCGTCGTCGGCACCCCCGGCCGGCTGCTCGACCTGGCGGGCCAGCGCAAGCTCGACCTCAAGCACGTCAAGTGCCTGGTCCTCGACGAGGCCGACGAGATGCTCGACCTGGGCTTCCTGCCCGACGTCGAGAAGATCATCAACATGCTGCCGGCCAAGCGCCAGACCATGCTGTTCTCGGCGACCATGCCGGGCGCGGTCATCGGCCTCGCCCGCCGCTACATGTCGCAGCCCACGCACATCCGCGCCACCGCGCCGGACGACGAGGGCCAGACCGTCGCCAACACGAAGCAGTTCGTGTACCGCGCGCACAACATGGACAAGCCCGAGATGGTCTCGCGCATCCTGCAGGCCGAGGGCCGCGGACTCGCGATGATCTTCTGCCGTACGAAGCGGACCGCCGCCGACATCGCCGAGCAGCTGGAGAAGCGCGGGTTCGCCTCGGGCGCCGTCCACGGTGACCTCGGCCAGGGCGCCCGCGAGCAGGCCCTGCGCGCGTTCCGCAACGGCAAGGTGGACGTGCTCGTCTGCACGGACGTCGCCGCGCGCGGCATCGACGTCGGTGGCGTCACACACGTCATCAACTACCAGTCGCCCGAGGACGAGAAGACGTACCTGCACCGCATCGGCCGCACCGGCCGCGCGGGCGCCAAGGGCATCGCGATCACGTTGGTCGACTGGGACGACATCCCGCGCTGGCAGCTGATCAACAAGGCGCTGGACCTGGGCTTCAACGACCCGGTCGAGACGTACTCCAGCTCCCCGCACCTGTACGAGGAGCTGAACATCCCGGCGGGCACCAAGGGTGTGCTGCCGCGTGCCGAGCGGACCCGTGCGGGTCTGGGCGCGGAGGAGATCGAGGACCTCGGCGAGACCGGCGGGCGTGGCCGTGGCGGCCGCGGCGGCCGCTCGCAGGAGCGTGACGGCGACCGCAATCGTGGCCGTGACCGCGACCGGTCCCGTTCCGCTTCGGGTCCGGACTCCGCACCGGCCGAGCAGGAGCGCCCCGCGCGTACGCCGCGACGCCGTCGCCGCACGCGTGCCGGTTCCCCCCTGGACACCGCGGCCCAGGCATCGGTGGCCACGGCCACTGCGCCGGTGGTCGAGGAGACCGCGCCGGTGACCGCCGAGCCGACGGAGGCGCGCACCCCGCGTCGCCGCCGCCGCACGCGTGGTGGCGCCACCGCCGAAGCGGTGACCGCCACCGAGCCGACGGCCACGGAACCGCAGGCCCCGGCCGCGGAACCGGTGGCCGCCGCCGAAGCGCCCGCCGCCGAGAAGCCGAAGCGGCGTACGCGCAAGGCCGCGGAGACGGTGACCGAAGCTGCCGCTGAGGCCCCCGCCGAGGAGAAGCCGAAGCGGCGTACGCGCAAGGCTGCCGAACCGGTGACCGAAGCCGCCGCTGAGGCCCCCGCCGAGGAAAAGCCGAAGCGGCGTACCCGCAAGGCCGCCGAACCGGTGACCGACGCCGCCACTGAGGCCCCCGCCGAGGAAAAGCCGAAGCGGCGTACGCGCAAGGCCGCCGAACCGGTGACCGACGCCGCCACTGAGGCCCCCGCCGAGGAAAAGCCGAAGCGACGTACCCGCAAGGCCGCCGAGCCCGTGGCCGACGCCGAAGCCCCCGCCGAGGAGAAGCCCAAGCGCCGCACGCGCAAGGCCGCCGAGCCGGTGACCGACGCCGAAGCCCCGGTCGAGGAGAAGCCCAAGCGCCGCGCCCGCAAGGCCGCCGAGCCCGTGGCCGACGCCGAAGCCCCGGCCGAGGTGAAGCCCAAGCGCCGCACCCGCAAGGCTGCCGAGCCCGTGGCCGACGCCGAAGCCCCCGCCGAGGAAAAGCCCAAGCGCCGCACCCGCAAGACCGCCGAGGCCGAGATCCCCGCGCAGTCGACGGAGGAGCCGAAGCGCCGTACGCGCAAGGCCGCCGCCGCGCCGGTCGCGGACGTGGCCGAGGCCGAGGCGCCTGTCGCGGCCCCGCGCCGCCGTACGCGCAAGAAGGCGGAGCCCGCGCAGGCCACGGAGAGCTGACCCTCCGCCCTTCCCGCACCACTGAAGGCCCGCCCCGCGCCAGGGGCGGGCCTTCGCGCGTGTCCGAGCACCCGCCCGCACGGCCATCCGGCCGCTAAGCAGAACAGGGCCACGCCCACTCATCCCCTCCGGGGCGCCGGGCGGGTCGGTGGGGCAGCCCGCCGCGCGGCGGCGGAAACGGCCACCGAGACCCCGGGCACCGCCGAACCGGGCCCGAGAACCCGCGCAAGGCCCACCGGCCAGAACCCGTTAGCCTCGCCTCATGAGCAGGCCTCCCACCTTCACGCCGCCCCCGTGCGCGACCGCCCGCGTGCTCCACACCGCCCGCGGCGACTTCGCCGTACTCGACGCGCTGCCGCCCGAGGGCACCCGGGTCCGCGGAACCGCCCTCCTGCTCCCCGGCTTCACCGGCAGCAAGGAGGACTTCATCGCCCTCCTGGAACCCCTGGCCACCGCCGGCTACCGCGCCGTGGCCGTGGACGGCAGGGGCCAGTACGAGTCGCCGGGCCCGGACGACCAAGCGGCGTACGCCCAGGCGGAGTTGGCCCGCGACGTACTGGCGCAGACGGCGGCCCTGGCGGAGCCGGCACTGCCGCACCTCGTCGGCCACTCCCTCGGCGGCCAGATCGCCCGCGCCGCCGTGCTCCTGGACCCCGCGGCCTTCGCCTCGCTCACGCTGATGTCCTCGGGCCCCGCCGCCATCACCCCGTCCCAGCAGGCCCGCGCCAAGATGCTGGCGGACGCCCTCGCGGTGCTGTCGATGGAGGAGGTGTGGCAGGCCATGCAGGCCATGGAGCCGCCGCCCCCGGAAGACACCGACACCGGCGGCGCCCGCGCGGACGGCGGCGACGACAGCGCGGCCCTGCGCACCCGCTGGCTGCGGCACAACCCCGCTCAGCTCATCGCGACCGGCGGGCAGCTCTCCGCGGAGCCGGACCGCGTGGCGGAACTCGCCGCCACCGCGCTGCCCAAGCACGTCGTCTCGGGCGAGCGCGACGACACCTGGCCGGTGCCGCTCCTGGACGACATGGCACGCCGCCTGCGCGCCCACCGCACGGTGATCGACGGCGCCGAGCACTCCCCCAACACGGACCGCCCGAAGGAGACGGCCGCCGCCCTGGCCGGCTTCTGGGACGGTCTCGGCGGACGCCGGGACGGCTGAGGTTCAGTACTGCGTCCGCAGGTGGTCCCAGAAGCCGTCCCGCAGCGCCCTGCGCAGATCGGACTGGCCCCGCAGCGAGTACTGGAGCATCCGCTCGGCCTCCACCAGCAGTTCCTGGTCCACCGACCCGGGCAGGTAGGGGTGCCCGGGCAGCAGCCCCACCAGCGCCTCCCGCCCCCGCGCCGCGAGCCACTTCGCGGCGATCTGGGCGCCGACGAAGCGGACGTCCTCGCGGGTGGGGCGCTGCGCGTCGGGCCCCGCCTCGTACGCCGTGGTGGCGGCGCGCCGGGACACGTACGGCTTGAAGAAGTCGAGGTCGAAGGTGCGCTGGCTGTCGACCTCCCACAGCAGCGGCTCCGCCTGGTTGCGGCCGTCGGGTGCCTCGATGCCCCACAGGTGCACCCGCGCGCCGTACCCCTGCGCCGCCTCGACCGCCGAGACCAGGTCCTCGTCGCCGCCGATGAGCGCCGCGTCGCTGATGGCGCGGTGCCGGGCCAGTGACTCCAGGTCGCTGCGGATGAGGGAGTCGACACCCTTCTGCTGGTTGTTGGCGTTGAGGTTGCCGAGCCTGACCTTCACGTCGGGCAGCTCGGCGATCGACTGCTGCTCGGTGGTGTGGATGCGGCGCCTGGCCCCGTCGTACCAGTAGACGCGCAGCAGCCGGCTGTCCGCGAAGATCGTGCGGGCCTTGTCGATGAGCGCCTCGATGAGGCCCTCGGCGTCGAGGTCGAAGGACCGCCGGTCCTCGGTGCCCGCGGCGAGCCGTCCCGCGGCCGCGTACAGGTACCCGGCGTCGACGAAGATCGCGTGGGTGGACGGGGTCTTCGCCACCTCCGCGAGCACGCGCTCCAGCAGCCCGTTGGCGCGCTCCAGCTGAGCGCTGATGTGGGCGGCGACACCGTGGTCGGCGGCGCCGTCTTCGTCGGCGTTGTTCATAGGGGTCCCAGTCTCCCGCTGGTCACACAGCGAACACAACCGGTGCCGCTACCGCCCAGTAATTAGGTACTCGAAAAATTTCCTTAGCGTAGGGAATGTTTGCAGGGGGCAACTCGTTGTACCCATCAGGAACGCGGGGCACAGGAGCCACGCAACCGACACTTCATGGCCGGGAAACAGCCTGGCCATCTTCAGTAGTTCTCCTTCAGGAGGATGACCAGACGAAGGGAGAAGCCTCATGCGCTTCGAAATCATGCGACTCGATGACGTCGACGGCAACGCCGTGGACAGCACCGTCGTGGACGCCGCCTCCGTCAATCGGATCGTGCAGCAGGCCGCAGCGATAGGCCAGCGCATCTACATCCGACCGGCCGACTCCTCGGCCTCATAGCGCAGACGTCGCAGGGCCCCGTACGAAAGCCGTACGGGGCCCTTCGTGCGTCCGCGCGCGGCACCGCACCCGGAAGTGCGGGAACCCGGGGACCTCAGGCCCCCTCGATCACCTGCAGCACGCCGTTGATGATCTGCTGGACCGCGATCGCGGAGAGCATCATGCCCGCGAGCCGCGTCACGAGCACCACGCCGCCGTCCTTGATGACGCGGATGATCAGCAGCGAGTACCGCATCACCAGCCACAGCACCACGTGCATCGCCACGATCGCCGACCACACGGAGATCTGCGTGCCGACGCTGTCGGCGTCCTGGACGGCGAGGATCACCGAGACGATCGCGCCGGGCCCGGCCAGCAGCGGCATGCCGAGCGGGACCAGCGCGACGTTGACGTCCTTGGTCTGCTTCGGCTCGTCCGTCTTGCCGGTGAGCAGGTCGAGCGCGATGAGCAGCAGCAGAAGGCCGCCCGCGATCATCAGCGCGGGGACGGACACGTGGAGGTAGTCGAGGATCTGATGGCCCACGAGACCGAAGACGGCGATCACGCCGAAGGCGACGCAGACGGCCTGGAAGGCCATCCGCTGCTGCACCTTGGCGGGCCGGCCCGCGGTGAGACCGAGGAAGATCGGCGTGATCCCGGGCGGGTCCATGATCACGAAGAGGGTGAGGAAGAGGGAGCCGAAGACGGCGACGTCGAACACAGTGATGGCCTTGCAGAGAGTCGTACGAAGGAGCCGCACCGGCGGCCACCGCGCGCAGGGCACGGCCGCCACCGGCCCGGAACGAGGGAACAGTGGAGCGAAAGGCGAGGAAGGGGTGCGCGTCGGCGCGAGGGCGTTACGCGGCCGGGCTCGCGCTGCCGCTTCCGCCCGCCCCGGGCACGGGGAACGCCCCGGTGGCCCGGCGCGTGATCTCCCCGTAGATCTCGGGGTCGGTGGTGAACTCGCCGAGCACGCAGGTCTTGCGGCTGCCGTGGTAGTCGCTGGAGCCGGTGACCAGCAGGCCGAGGTCCGCGGCGAGACCGTGCAGCCGGGCGCGCGTCTCGGGCGCGTGGTCCATGTGGTCGGCCTCGATGCCGTCGAGCCCGGCGGCGGCGAGCTCCGCCATCGCGTTCTCGGGCACCAGCCGGCCGCGCTTGGCGGCGGCGGGGTGCGCGAAGACGGTGACGCCGCCGGCCGCCTTGACCAGGCGGATCGCGTCGAAGGGGTCCAGCTCGTGCTTCTCGGCGTACGCGCGGCCGCCGTCGGCGAGCCACTCGGGCGTGAAGGCGTCGGAGACGGTGGGCACGACACCCAGCTCGACGAGCGCCTCGGCGATGTGCGGGCGGCCGACCGAGCCGTCCCCGGCGATCCGCGCGACCTGCTCCCAGGTCACGTCCACGCCGAGCCCCTGGAGCTTGCCGATCATCGTCTTGGCGCGCGGCACCCGGTCGTCGCGCACCAGCTCGCGCTCGCGGGCCAGCTCGGGCTCCTCGGGGTCGAAGAGGTACGCCAGCATGTGCAGCCCCACGCCGTCGAGGCGGCAGGAGAGTTCGGCGCCCGTGACGAGCGTCAGTCCGGAGGGGAGCGCGGCGATCGCTTCGGCGTACCCGCGTGTCGTGTCGTGGTCGGTCAGCGCGACGACGTCGAGACCGGCGGCCGACGCGTTCCGCACCAGCTCGGCCGGGGTGTCCGTGCCGTCGGAGGCGGTGGAGTGAGTGTGCAGATCGATGCGCACGCGGCTGACTCCAGGCTCTGAACGGGGCGGACGAAGGGACGCTCACGGATGACGAAGGGGACGCTCAAGGATAACGGGAATCGAACAGCCCCCCGCCCGCCCGGAGGAGGCGTCGCTCACGGCGTGAGCAGCCGCGGCGAGAGCGCCCCGCACGGCAGCAGGTCCACCTCGGCGCCCGCGTCCCGAAGGTCGGTGAGCACCAGTTCGTCGTACATCAGCAGTCCCGACTGCTCGGGCCACGCGATGGCCCACAGCCACAGACCCCGCGCCTCGCCCGCGAAGACGGCGCGGTCGTCCGGCGTCCCCGAGACGTGCCACAGCGGCGTGGGCCGCCCGGCGGCGTGGACCTTGGCGTGCGCCGGCTGATCCACGCTCATGTAGGGGCCGGGGTCGGGGCCGTCGATGCCCGCGTACCGCGCGCCGAGGCCTACGCCCAGCTCTTCGGCGACCAGGACCAGTTCGCCGACGCCGCCGAGCGGTGCGGGGCCCGAACAGGCCACCGCGGTCGCGCGACCGCCGCTCCTGTCGTCGCCCGCGCACGCCACACCCGTGAACAGCCAGCCGACCGGCAGGGGCCACGGCATCCACACCGGGACCTGCGCGCGGTGCACCACGACCTGGAGGGCCTCGACGCTGGGCGGGATCACGGGCTGCAGCGGATGCACGGTGCCGTGCACATCGCACTGCCAGGAGTCGGCAAAGAGACCGGGAGCCCTGACCCGGCCACCACACTTCGGGCAACTGGGTTCGCCCCTCATAACGACCAACGGTCCTCTTCGGTCGCCGCCCCGTCAAGGACGATCACCCGTCCGGTGGCCCCATCACCCGGGGAATTTAGATGTAGCTTGCACTCTTTAGCCTCTCTAACTTAATATATGCATACACCAGCGAAGTCTGCGAAGGAGCGGCCGCATGAACGACAGCAGGACAGGAGGCCCCGCGGGAGGGCCCGCCGAAGGGGACCCGTTCGACGCCGGGGCGGGTGGCATCCTGCGGCAACCGAAGGCGGTGTGGGCCACGGCCGGCGCCTCCGTCGTCGCCTTCATGGGCATCGGGCTCGTCGACCCGATCCTGCCCTCCATCGCCGAGGGCCTGGACGCGAGCGCGGGCCAGGTCTCCCTCCTCTTCACCTCGTACTTCCTGATCACGGCCCTCGCCATGCTGGTGACCGGCTTCGTCTCCAGCCGCATCGGCGGCAAGAAGACACTGCTCCTGGGCCTCGCGGTCGTCGTGGTCTTCGCGGGCCTGTCCGGCACGTCTGGGTCGGTCGGTGAACTCGTCGGGTTCCGCGCGGGCTGGGGCCTCGGCAACGCCCTCTTCGTCTCGACCGCCCTCGCCGTCATCGTCGGCGCGGCGGCCGGGGGCAGCGCGGCCGCGATCCTGCTGTACGAATCGGCGCTCGGCCTCGGCATGGCCTGCGGCCCCCTGGTCGGCGCGCTGCTCGGCGACGCCAGCTGGCGCTACCCGTTCTTCGGCACCGCCGTGCTGATGGCGATCGGCTTCCTCTGCATCACCGCGTTCCTGAAGGAACAGCCGAAGCCCGCCCGGAAGACGTCGCTGCTCGACCCGCTCAGGGCCCTCGGCCACGGCGGGCTCGCCTCGGCGGCGGCCTCGGCCTTCTTCTACAACTACACGTTCTTCACCGTGCTGGCGTTCACGCCGTTCGTGCTGGACATGACCCCGTACAAGTCGGGCGCCGTCTTCTTCGCCTGGGGTGTGCTGCTCGCGGTCTTCTCGGTGCTCGTCGCGCCCCGGCTCCAGGAACGGTTCGGGTCCCTGAAGGTGCTCGGCGGCTCGCTGGTGCTGCTCGCCGCGGACGTGCTGGTGCTCGGGTACGGCAACCACACCACGGCCATCGTCTGCACGATCCTGTCCGGCGCCTTCATCGGCGTGAACAACACCGTCTACACCGAGCTGGCCCTCGGCGTCTCCGACGCGCCGCGACCGGTGGCCAGCGCCGGCTACAACTTCGTCCGGTGGTTCGCCGCGGCCGCCGCGCCCTTCTTCGCGCCGAAGATCGAGGAGTGGAGCGACATCCATGTCCCGTTCGTCGTCGCGGCCGTCACCGCGGTGCTCGGCGCGGTCGTGGTCTTGGTGCGCCGCGCCTCCCTCACCCACGAGGCCGAGGAGCTGGAGCCGAAGCACGCCGCGGAGGACGGCGTCGGCGTCTTCGCCGACTGAGGCCGCGCGTGCGGTCGTTCAGGCCAGGGAGACGGACGTGCGCAGGGGATCGCGCAGGTCCGTCCCGCCGTTCAGCCAGCGCTCCTGGAGGGCCGCGGCGCCGTGCACCCGCTTCCAGGCCGCCTCGTTCGGCGTCATCGGCAGCAGCGGCAGGAACCGTACGGGGTCCATCGGGGCGTCCAGGTCCAGGTCCTCCACGAGGCCGCCGGGCTCGGCGACCAGGACCGAGGTGAACGGCGCCCCCGGCCACAGCGGCTCACCCACGTCCAGCGAGGCGCCGGGCGCCACGACCAGACCCTCGACCTGTGGCGAGGCCGCCAGCACCGCCAAGGGCCGCAGCACCTTGTCCGTGTCGGCGAGTCCCGCCCGTACGGAGAGCACCAGTTCGGCCCGTGGACCCTTGACGGGGTCGGCGAGAGCGGCCGTCGGGTCGGTCATCGGCTGGCCGGACATGCCGAGTGTGGCGTAGCGCACGACGTCGCCGTCCGTGAACCGCAGCACTTCGATCCGGTCGGTGCCGAGGAAGGTCACCGCGGCACGCGCGTCCGGTTCTCCGAGGCCAGTGCGGAGACGGGCCTCGACCAGCGCAAGAAGATCAGCCATGACGTGAGCATAGAACTCGCCGACGAGAGCATAGAACTCGTCAGTGAAAGGCAAAGCGGGGACTTGACACTGCGGTCGGCTGATAGTGTTGGCCGCTGGCCCAGGGCAGCACGCAGAAGCGTCGCTTTCAAGCCCTGCGGACAGACACTGACTTTGCGCCACGGGCGCAGAGGGCGCATGGGACTTCCCTTACGGGGGACCGGCCGGAGGAGGTGGGGCTGCAATGGACCGAAGTCGACCGTGCAGTACCACCCGCTCTTCCGCCCGGTGAATCACGCAGCTCGGTAGCTGCACAAGCACAGGCGCGCGCCGCATGCACCGCATGCGCTCGTCGTGCCGGGTGCGACGGAAGAGCACTTCGTTTCCACCTGATCTGTCTGAGTTCCCTGATCTGTGTCAGTAGCGAAGCTGCCACCGCGACGGTGCGGTGCTCCCCGCTTTGTGGACGTGCCAAACATTCCGCAGCAGGACGTCCCCATTCCGGGCAGTTCCACCCGTCGTAGGCCGCCTCCCTCGAAGGAGCCTGCCCATGTCGATGATCCGCGACCTTCGTGCCGCCGTCCGCCCCTCCCTGCGCAAGGACGGCGCCTCCCCCTACTCCGCCACGGCGTCGTCATCGTCCGCGTACGCCTACGACGCGACCCGTGAGGCCGCCTCCGCCGTCGTCGACTGCGCCGTCTACCAGGACGGGCGGCGCGTGACCTGCGCCGACACCCTCACCCCGCACGAGGCGATGCTGGAGGTCCGCCGCCAGGGCGGCTTCGCCTGGATCGGCCTGCACGAGCCGACCGAGGCCGAATTCGCCGGTATCGCCGCCGAGTTCGGGCTGCACCCGCTCGCCGTGGAGGACGCCGTCCACGCGCACCAGCGGCCCAAGCTGGAGCGCTACGACGACACGCTGTTCACCGTCTTCAAGACCATCCACTACGTCGAGCACGAGGAACTCACCGCCACCAGCGAGGTCGTGGAGACCGGCGAGGTGATGTGCTTCACCGGCCGGGACTTCTTCATCACCGTCCGGCACGGCGGCCACGGCTCGCTGCGCGCGCTGCGCCGCCGCCTCCAGGAGGACCCGGAGCTGCTCGCCAAGGGCCCCTCCGCCGTCCTGCACACCATCGCCGACCACGTCGTCGACGGCTACCTCGCGGTCGCCGACGCGATGCAGGACGACATCGACGAGGTCGAGACCGAGGTGTTCTCCGCCCCGAGCAAGGGCAAGGGGACCGCGCGCGGTGTCGACGCCGGGCGCATCTACCAGCTCAAGCGCGAGGTCCTGGAGTTCAAGCGGGCCGTCGCGCCGCTACTGCGCCCGATGCAGCTGCTCAGTGAGCGGCCCATGCGGCTCATCGACCCCGACATCCAGAAGTACTTCCGTGACGTCGCCGACCACCTGACGCGCGTCCAGGAGCAGGTCGTCGGCTTCGACGAGCTGCTCAACTCGATTCTCCAGGCCAACCTCGCGCAGGCCGCCGTCGCCCAGAACGAGGACATGCGCAAGATCACCTCGTGGGCGGCGATCATCGCCGTACCGACGGCGGTCTGCGGGGTCTACGGCATGAACTTCGACCACATGCCCGAGCTGCACTGGCGGTTCGGCTACCCGATGGTGCTCGCTCTCATCGGCGGCGTCTGCTTCGCGATCCACCGGACGCTCAAGCGCAACGGCTGGCTGTGAGCGCCCACCGATAGGCTGCCGCCATGACTGCTGACCCGCTGCTCGGCCGTGCCCTCGTCGAGGAGGCCACCAAGAAGTCCGGCCTCATCTGGGTGCGCGGCCAGGGATCGCCCGAGCGGGCGCTCTGGCACGTCTGGCACGAGGGCGCCGCCTGCCTCGTCGGGGACGGGCCCGGCGAGCAGCCGCTGCCGGGGCTCGTCGACGGCGGGCTCGCCGAGGTGACCGTACGGAGCAAGGACAAGGGCGGCCGGGTCATCGCCTGGACGGCGCAGGTGCGGGAGCTGGCGGCCCGCTCCGAGGCCTGGGAGGCGGCGGTCGCCGAGCTGAAGGGGAAACGGCTCAACGCGGTCGACGCCGAGCGGATGGCCGAGCGGTGGGCCTCGGAGTGCCGAGTCGTGCGGCTCGCTCCGCGTGAGGCGGTGACGGAGCTGCCCTCGGGGTCCCTCGCGGCGGTTCCGCTGCCCACGGAGGCCACCACGCGGCAGGCGGTGCCCGCGGGGCTTCCCCGGCTGCTGTTCAAACGCAAGCGGCGCTGAAACTGACCCCCTCCGGGGTCCGCTTCCGGCTACGACGTCGGGAGCTGCTTGCCGTAGTCGACCATCTCGGTCTTCTCCGGTTCCTGGAGGGGGAAGTCCTTGTTCCAGTCGGTGAGTTCGAGCGTGCCCGCGTGGCCGCCGCGGTCCAGGCGCAGGGGGTACGGCTTCCCGTCCAGGGAGACGCTCAGCGTGCCGCCCGCGCCCTCGTCGCCGGTGATCTTGATGGTGCGTACGCCGCCCGCCTTGCCCCGCTCGCCCTTGGCCAGTGCGCCGTGGAGGGTGAGCATGCCGTCCAGGAGCACGTCCTTGTCCGTGAAGCCGCTGAGCTGCTCGTAGGCGGGGTCGCCCGCGGGGACCTTCACGTACTTGCCGTCGAGCTTGGCCGCCGCCGCCTCGTCCGCCTTCCGGGGTGCCCCGCCGTCCTTGCCGCTGTCATGGGTCCAGAACCGCGAGTCGGCCTTCAGGAACAGCTGTTCGCCCACCCGCAGCAGCTGGAACGTCTGCCCCTTGGACGTGACGGAACCGGTGCCGCCCTCCCCCTTGAGGCGCATGTCGAGGGTGTAGGTGTGCCCCTTGCTCACCACCGTGCCGGAGAGCCGCACCGCCGACGCCGCCTCCGCCACCGCGGTCGACTTGCGCTGGATCTTCGGCGCGGAGAGCTTCCCGACGCCGTTCGTGCCCGCGTCCGGGTCCTCGGCGGCGCCGCCGCCGCAGCCGGTCAGGCCCGTGACCGCCGCGACCACACCCACGCACATCGCACTCACGAACGCTGCCCTACGGGCGCGGCTGGCCAGGGGAAGTACGGTCACAGGTGGCGCTGCCTCTCGTACGGACGACCTCACGGCTTCGGCAGTACGGCAGCGTACCCGGGCCGGCGCGGCGGAGCGGAGCCAGTCCGTCCGGACCCTCCGCCGGGGCGTATCCGACCGGGACGGGCTAGCCTGAAGCCCGTATTGCCGGACAGAACGGCAGGAATCACCTAGCGAGAAGGAGGCGCGCGCATGGCGGCAGGCGCCCCCCGGGTCTTCGTCTCGCACCTCTCCGGCATCCCCGTCTTCGACCCGAACGGTGACCAGGTCGGGCGGGTGCGCGACCTGGTGACGATACTGCGCGTCGGCCGCAAGCCCCCGCGGCTGCTCGGCCTCGTCGTCGAGCTGGCCACCCGGCGCCGCATCTTCCTGCCCATGACCCGCGTCACCGGCATCGAGTCGGGCCAGGTCATCACCACCGGCGTGCTGAACGTACGGCGCTTCGAACAGCGGCCCACCGAGCGGCTGGTCCTCGGCGAGATGCTCGACCGCCGGGTCCACCTGGTGGAGACCGGCGAGGAGGTCACCGTCCTCGACGTGTCGGTGCGGCAGCTGCCGGCCCGCCGCGACTGGGAGATCGACCGGGTCTTCGTCCGCAAGGGGAAGGGCGGCACGTTCCGGCGCAAGGGCGAGACGCTCACCGTCGACTGGTCCGCCGTCGACGGCTTCTCCCTGGAGGAGCACGGGCAGGGCGCGGAGAACCTGCTGGCCACCTTCGAACAGCTGCGCCCCGCCGACCTCGCCAACGTGCTGCACCACCTGTCGCCCAAGCGGCGGGCCGAGGTGGCCGCCGCCCTCGACGACGACCGGCTCGCCGACGTCCTCGAAGAGCTGCCCGAGGACGACCAGATCGAGATCCTCGGCAAGCTCAAGGAGGAACGCGCCGCCGACGTCCTGGAGGCCATGGACCCCGACGACGCCGCCGACCTCCTCGCCGAGCTGCCCGAGGACGACAAGGAGCGCCTGCTCACCCTGATGCAGCCGGCCGACGCGGCCGACGTGCGGCGCCTGATGGCCTACGAGGAGCGCACGGCCGGCGGTCTGATGACGACCGAGCCGATCGTGCTGCGCCCCGACGCGACGGTCGCCGACGCCCTCGCCCGCGTCCGCAAGGAGGACCTCTCCCCCGCGCTCGCCGCCCAGGTGTACGTGTGCCGGCCGCCCGACGAGACACCGACCGGCAAGTACCTGGGCACCGTGCACTTCCAGCGGCTGCTGCGCGACCCGCCGTACACGCTCGTCGGCTCGATCCTCGACGATGACCTGCAACCCCTCGCCCCGGGCGCCACGCTGCCCACCGTCGCCGGGTTCTTCGCGGCGTACGACATGGTGGCCGCGCCCGTCGTCGACGAGGGCGGCGCGCTGCTCGGCGCGGTCACCGTGGACGACGTACTGGACCACATGCTGCCCGACGACTGGCGGGAGACGGAGTTCCATCTGGAGGAGGAGGGAGCGGACCATGGCGGCGGCTGACCGGGAGCGCGAGAACCGCGCCGAGCCCCGGAGCCACCGGTTCCGCCTCGACCAGCCGCGCACCCCGCGGCCCAAACTGCTGCCCGACTACGACCCGGAGGCGTTCGGACGGCTCTCGGAGCGGATCGCGCGGTTCCTGGGCACCGGCAGGTTCATCGTCTGGATGACGGTCGTCATCATCCTGTGGGTGGTGTGGAACGTCTCGGCCCCGGCCCACCTGCGCTTCGACGAGTACCCGTTCATCTTCCTCACGCTGATGCTCTCCCTCCAGGCGTCGTACGCCGCTCCGCTGATCCTCCTCGCGCAGAACCGCCAGGACGACCGCGACCGCGTCAACCTCGAACAGGACCGCAAACAGAACGAGCGGTCGATCGCGGACACCGAATACCTCACCCGGGAGATCGCCTCGCTGCGCATGGGCCTCGGCGAGGTGGCCACCCGCGACTGGATGCGCTCCGAGCTCCAGGACCTGGTCAAGGAGCTGGAGGAGCAGCGGCACGGGCAGCGTGACGCAGGCGACCGCTGACGGCCCTTCCCCGGGCGGGGTTACCGCGCCGTACTATCGGGTCTATGGCTACGGAAGACGCGGTGCGTGAAGCACTGGCGACGGTGAACGACCCCGAGATCCAGCGACCCATCACCGAGTTGGGGATGGTCAAATCGGTGGACATCGGCGCCGACGGGACGGTGGCGGTCACCGTGTACCTGACGGTCTCCGGCTGCCCGATGCGCGAGACGATCATCGAGAACGTCACCGACGCGGTCGGCGCCGTCGAGGGCGTCACGCGCGTCGACGTCACCCTCGACGTGATGAGCGACGAGCAGCGCAAGGAGCTGGCCGCCGCGCTGCGCGGCACCACGGCCGAGCGCGAGGTGCCCTTCGCCAAGCCGGGCTCCCTCACCCGCGTCTACGCGGTCGCGTCCGGCAAGGGCGGCGTCGGCAAGTCCTCGGTGACGGTGAACCTCGCGGCCGCGATGGCGGCGGACGGCCTGAAGGTCGGCGTCGTGGACGCGGACATCTACGGCCACTCCGTGCCGCGCATGCTGGGCGCCGACGGCAAGCCCACCCAGGTCGAGAACATGATCATGCCGCCGTCGGCACATGGCGTGAAGGTCATCTCCATCGGCATGTTCACGCCGGGCAACGCCCCGGTGGTGTGGCGCGGCCCGATGCTGCACCGCGCCCTCCAGCAGTTCCTCGCGGACGTCTTCTGGGGCGACCTCGACGTGCTGCTCCTCGACCTGCCGCCGGGCACCGGCGACATCGCGATCTCCGTGGCGCAGCTGGTGCCGAACGCCGAGATCCTCGTCGTGACGACGCCTCAGCAGGCGGCGGCCGAGGTCGCCGAGCGAGCCGGTTCCATCGCCGTACAGACCCACCAGAAGATCGTGGGCGTCGTCGAGAACATGTCGGGGCTGCCCTGCCCGCACTGCGACGAGATGGTCGACGTGTTCGGCACGGGCGGCGGCCAGAAGGTCGCCGAGGGCCTCACGAAGACGACGGGCGCCACGGTGCCGGTCCTCGGCTCCATCCCGATCGACGTCCGCCTGCGCGAGGGCGGCGACGAGGGCAAGCCGGTCGTCCTGACGGACCCGGAGTCCCCCGCCGGTTCGGCGCTGCGCACCATCGCGGGCAAGCTGGGCGGCCGCCAGCGCGGCCTGTCGGGCATGTCGCTGGGGATCACCCCCCGCAACAAGTTCTGAGCCCGCTCCCGTAGGGGCGCCCCCCGTCAGGGGCGCGGGGAACTGCGCGACCAGCCACGACCGGCGCGCAGCCGACCACGCGCCCCGCGGGGCGTCAGGCGTACGCCCCGATGTCCTGGATGACGGCGAAGCCGAGTCCGTACGCGCTCATGCCGCGCCCGTACGCCCCCAGGTGGACGCCCTGCTCCGTGGAGCCGGCGAGGACCCACCCGTACTCCGACTCGCGGTAGTGGAAGCGCGTCGGCACCCCGTCCACCGGCAGCGAGAGCGTCGACCAGTCGGAGCCCTCCAGGTCGTCCGCGAGGACCCACGCCGTCTCCGTCTGCTGGTCCAGCCAGTCGTCGCGCAGGCTGTGGTCCATCTGGCCCGGCCAGGTGTAGGACAGCAGGCCGACGCCGGCGAGCCAGGCCGCCGAGGAGACCGAGGTGGCCTCCAGCAGGCCGGTGCCGTCCGCGCTGCGCCGCACGGGGTTGGCCGCGACGGTCACCACCACCGCGAAGCGCTCCTTGTCGCTGTTGCCGAGGCTGCCCTCGGCGCGGACCGACGGCTCGTCGCCGTGGCCGATCGACCCGTGCTCCACGGAACCGTCCGCCGTCGCGCCGACCTGCATCAGCCAGCGCTGCCCCGTGAAGGCCTCGTCCAGGCCGTACCAGGGGAAGGGCGCCAGCAGGTAGCCGTCGACCGTGCGCCGGGCGGAGGGCACCGCTTGTGCGGTGCCGTCCGCGGCCGGCGCCTGCGCGCCTACGCGACTTGTCGTCTCCATGTACCCGGCCGCCTCCTCGCTCTCGTCTGCCCGGAGCGGCCCGCCCCCCTCGGGCGTCCTCACGCCGGACAACAAGGCAGGATAGCCACACCGGTCGGCGGCGGCGGTTCAGGCGATCCCTTAGGTGGCGTCCGCGTCGAACGGCGGACGGTCGGCGGAGTCGAGCGTCCGGGGCTCGGGGGACTTCTTCCGCATGTCCACGCGGGCCCCTGCCGAGGAGGTGGCGGCGGCTCCCGAAGAGGTGTCGGAGAAGTCGCTGTCGCGGCCGTGGACGGCGTCCGCGACCTCGTTCATCTCCTTCTTCAGGTCGAAGCCGTTGCGGATCTCCTTGAGCCCCAGCTCGTCGTTGTCGAGCTGTTTGCGGATGAACTTCTTGGGGTTCAGGTCCTCGAACTCGAAGTCCTTGAACTCCGGGCCCAGCTCCTCGCGGATGTCCGCCTTCGCGCTGTCCGAGAACTCGCGGATCTTGCGGATCGTGCGGGAGATGTCCTGGATGACCTTCGGCAGCTTGTCGGGGCCGAAGATGAGCACGGCGAGGACGACCAGCGTCACTATCTCGAGTGCGCCAATGTCATTGAACACCTAGAGCTCCTTGCGATGTCCTCAGCCCGCAACAGGTCGTCGTCCGAGGTCTGGACCGTGACCACGGTACCCGCCGCTCATGTCTGTCCGGTAGCCGCTGCGCCACAACCCGGGGCGGACATGGCCGGACCCGTGCGGCCGGACCTCGGCCCAGCGGCCCGGCCGCTGCGCTCAGTCGCCGTCCGCCGAGCCGAGCACCAGGGTGACCTCGCGGTCCTGGCCGCCGCGCTCGATGGTCAGGTCCAGGCGGTCCTTGGGTCGGTGGGCGCGGACCTTGACGATCAGTTCGTCGCTGGAGTGCACCGGGGCGCCGTCCACCTCGGTGATGACGTCGCCCGGCTTGAGGCCCGCCTTGTCGCCGGGGCCGCCGGCGTTGACCGCGGGGCCGCCGTCCTTCCCCTTGTCGGCGATACGGGCGCCGTCGCCGGTGAACCGGGTGTCGAGCGTGACGCCGATCACGGGGTGCGTCGCCTTGCCGAAGTTGATCAGCTCTTCGGCGACGCGCTTGCCCTGGTTGATGGGGATGGCGAAGCCCAGGCCGATGGAGCCGGCCTGGCCGCCCTTCATGTCCGAGCCGTCGCCGGCCGAGCGGATGGCGCTGTTGATGCCGATGACGCGCGCCTTGGCGTCGACCAGCGGGCCACCCGAATTGCCCGGGTTGATGGGGGCGTCCGTCTGGAGCGCGTCGACGTAACTGACGTCGCTGCCGTCGCCCTTCTCGCCGCCCGCGGTGATGGGCCGCTCCTTGGCGCTGATGATCCCGGAGGTCACCGTGTTCGCCAGGTCGAAGGGGGCGCCGATCGCCACGACGGGGTCGCCGACCTGGACGTTCTCGGAGTTGCCGAGGGGCAGGGGCTTCAGCCCCCGCACGTTGGAGACCTTGACGACCGCGAGGTCGTAACCGGAGTCGCGGCCGATCACCTTGGCCTCGGCGGTGTCGCCGCCGCTGAAGGTCACCGATATCTCGCCGCCGGTGCCCGCGGGCTCGACGACGTGGTTGTTGGTGAGGATGTGGCCCTTGCGGTCGAGGACGAATCCGGTGCCGGTGCCCTGCGCCGAGTCGCCGCTGACGTGCAGGGTCACGACGCCGGGCAGGGCCGCGGCGGCGATACCGGCCACGCTGCCCTTGGGGCGGTCGGCGGACTCCGCGCCGGTCTGCGGGAGTTCGACCTCGTCGACGCCGTTGCGCTCCAGGTACGAGCCGAGAGCACCGCCGATGAGGCCGGACACCAGCGCGATGAGGGCGACGCCGAGGACGAGGAGCCGCCTGCCTCGCCTGCGCTGCCCCTCCCGCGTCTCCGGAGGCAGCGAGCCGATCTGCTGGAGCGGCTGATTCCAGGGGTCGTACGCCTGCCGGGGCACTCCGTGAGCGATCTGGGGCTGCGGAGCGTGGGACGCGGCGAGGGCTTGGGCGTGCGGGGCCGGGGCCTGGCCGTGCGGGGTGGGCGCCTGGGGGTGCTGCGGGGCCTGGGCGTGGGGCGGCGCGGGGGCTTCGGCGTGCTGCGGGGCCTGGGCGCGCGGGGCGCTTCCGTAGGGGGCGGGGGTGGTTCCGCCGGGCGGGGGCGGCGTGGTCCCGTGCATCGGAGCGGGGGCTGGGGTGCCGTGCGGGGGCGTGCCGCCGTACGTCGGCGCTGGAGCGGGGGTGCCGCCCGGCATCGGGGCTTGGCCCGGGGTGCCGTGCGGAGGCGTGCCGCCATACGTCGGTGCCGGGGCGGGCGTGCCGCTCTGCGTCGAGGCGTGGCCGGGCGTGCCGTGCGGAGGCGTACCGGCCTGCATCGGGGGCTGGCCGGGCGTGCCGTGCGGAGGCGTACCGGCCTGCATCGGGGGCTGGCCGGGCGTGCCGTGCGGGGGCGTGCCGGTCGGGGAGGTCGCCGGGAGCGTGGTGCCGTGGGCCGGGGTCGCGGCCGGGTGCTGGACCGGGGGCGCGGGGGCCCACGGGCCCGGTTCGCCGTACGGCGGGGTGCTGTACGGGTCGGGGTCGTGCAGGGGGCGGGGCCGCTCGGCCTGCGGGGGCGGGGCGGCTTCGGCGGGCAGTGCCGTGCCTGTGGCGGGGGTGCTCTGCGCGGGAACGGCGGGGCGCTGCTCGGCCTGGGGCCCGCTTGGTTGCGGGGCGGCCGTCTGCTGCGGGGCCGGGCCCTGCGCGAAGGCTCCGGTGTGCCCGGCGGCGGGCTGCTCCGCCTCCGCCGAGGGCGGCTGCTGCGTGGTCCCCGGCGACTCCTGCCGGGGGCGGCTCCACCACTTGGCCTTCGTGGGCCTGCCCTCGTCCATGCTCTCCCCACAACTGGCCCGCGGCGGACGCCGATTAGATGCTCGAATCCCGCGCCCGCCAAGTCCCCCGGCAAGCACGGCCCACCGAGATTCAACCAGGTTCCCCCACCGAAGCGCAGGGCACCGTCCCTTCGGCCGCCGCTTCAGTAACCCCGCGAGGCGCCCAGCAGAGGCCCCGAGCCCGGGGGCGTGGCGGCCGTGGCGGAGTCGGTGGTGGCGGTGGTCTCCAGCGGGTCCGCAGCCGTGCCGACGGGCCCCACCGCGGGCGGCCGGGCGAGGCCGGGCGCAGCCAGGGGCCGGTGGTCCGGCTGCGGCGGGCGTATCAGCGGGGAGATCGTGGCGGCGCCCGCCAGCATCGGCGCCGTCAGTCCGTACACCGCGTCGTGGGTGCGGGGCGGTCGCGCGGTCCCGGGCAGCAGGGGGCCCGTCGCCTCGGTCGGGGCGACCGGGGCGGAGAGGGCGCCGGGACGCTGGCCCTGGGCCGACAGCGGGTTGCCCGCGCCGCGGCGCCGGAGGGAGTCGGGGGTCGCGGCGACCCCTGAGCCCTGGGCCCGCTGGGGCGTCACATTGCTGTTGGCCTTGGCACCGCCGGCCCTCGGGTCGCCCGTGTCGGTGGGGACGCCCGCGGTGACCCCGCCGAGCGCGATGGCGGCCAGCGACACCGCGCCCGCCGCGGCGAACGCGAAGCGCCGTCCGCGCCAGAGCGAGCGGTCACCGTCATGCCGGGTGACGTCGTGGATGCGGAAACCGCGGCCCGTGCCGGGCAGCACCGCGGCGTGGGCGCCGGAAGGGGCGTACCTCATGAAGGGCTCGGTGGGCATGCCGAAGAGGCCGGTCCTCGGCAGGCCGGCTGAACCGGTGGACCCGGTGGCGAAGCCGCCCCCCTCACCGGGCCGTCCGGGGTCCTCGGGTGGCTCCGTGCCGCCCGCCGGAAGGCCTTGGAGGCGGGCGAGGAAACTCTCGGACGGCGGCGGCGGCGCCGCCTGCGCGAAGACGCTCTTCAGGCGACGCTGGGCGTCGGCCTCGGTCTTGCACATCGGACACGTGGCCAGATGTGCGAGGACGCGCTCGCGCGCGTCATGGCCCAACTCGCCGTCCACCAGGGCGGCAAGTCGGTCCCCCAGATGCTGCTCGGCCTCGGCCAGATGCCGCTCGGCAGGATTCGACCGTGATCCACTCACGCGGTCGCGCCCCCTCCTCCCAGCGCCAGAGCCCCCGTGACCGCGAGCGAACGACGCTCGGCGCGGGCCTCGGGAGAGCGGTGCTGGAGGGCCTTGCGCAGCTGCGAACGGCCCCGGTGGATACGGCTGCGGACGGTGCCGAGCTTCACGCCGAGGGTGGCGGCGATCTCCTCGTACGAAAGGCCCTCGATGTCGCAGAGGACCACGGCGGCGCGGAACTCGGGCGCGAGGGTGTCGAGCGCCTGCTGGACGTCCGCGTCGAAGTGCGTGTCGTTGAACACCTGCTGGGGCGACGGCTCGCGGCTCGGCAGGCGCTCCGCGGCGTCGTCCCCGAGGGCGTCGAAGCGGATGCGCTGCTTGCGGCGCACCATGTCCAGGAAGAGGTTCGTGGTGATGCGGTGCAGCCAGCCCTCGAACGTGCCGGGGGTGTAGGTCGAGAGGGACCGGAAGACACGGACGAAGACTTCTTGGGTGAGGTCCTCGGCGTCGTGCTGATTGCCGGTCAGGCGATACGCCAGGCGGTATACGCGGCCGCTGTGCGTGCTGACGATCTCCTCCCAGGTGGGCGGAGTCCACGCCTGCGATTCCGCGTCAGCGGCAAAGGTCGCGGTCTGAGCGGAGTCGTTGGCACGGATGCGGTCAGCGGTGTCGGTCACGGATTTCGGCTCACCCGCCCATCCGAGAAAACGCCGGAGCGCTCCTCCCCGATCTGCGGACGCAGCCGCACCTCCCCTGTCGGCTCTGGTGGTGTCCAGTGGAGCCCCTACCATAACCACCTCGCCCGTTAGCTCCGGATAAGCGTTTTTACGTGAATTTGGTACGGGCTTCGCCGCGGCTGTCCTGCCGCTTCGACGCGCCCGCTTCCGGTCCCGGTCCATCCGTGCCCCCCGCTGTCTTCCCACCCCCTGTAAACGCGCGGTCCCATCTGCGGGTTCCCGGCCCCAACGGATACAGTCACGGCCAGGCAACCACGGGGACAGGAGAGGGCCATTACCGGCAACCGGCAGACGAGCTGGGCGTTCGCCGACGCGTTTGTCGCCGAGGACGAGGCGGTGCGCTGGGCCCGGGACCGGGCCCGGGAGGCAGGGCTGCCCTCGGTGTCCCCCGGCACCGGCGCCGCGCTGCGGATGCTCGCCGCCACGGTTGACGCGAAAGCGGTGGCCGAGATCGGCACCGGCACGGGAGTCTCGGGGATTCACCTGCTGCACGGCATGCGGCCCGATGGTGTGCTGACCACGGTCGACCCGGAGCCGGACCGCCAGCAGTTCGCCCGTCAGGCCTTCCGCGCCGCCGGGTTCGCGGGCAACCGCGCGCGCTTCATTCCGGGGCGGGCCCTGGATGTCCTGCCGCGCCTCGCCGACGGCGGTTACGACCTCGTGTTCTGCGACGGCGACCGCGTGGAGTCCCTGGAGTACCTCGCTGAATCGTTGCGTCTGCTGAGGCCGGGCGGTCTCGTGTGTTTCGAGGGTGCCTTCGCGGACGGCAGGACCGTGGATTCCGGGCCGCAGCCGGTCGAGGTGCTGCATCTGCGGGAGCTTTTGCGGACGGTGCGGGAGAGTCCGGAGCTGGTTACTTCGCTGTTGCCGGTGGGGGACGGGCTGCTCTGCGCCGTCAAGCGGTAGCGCTGCGCTGGCCTTGGGCGGTTGGCTGTGCTGCCTGGTCGGGGGCGCCGGGGGTGGCTTCTGTGGTTTGTCGGGTGCGGGTGGGTTGTGGCTGGTCGCGCAGTTCCCCGCGCCCCTTTCGGGGCCCGTCCATGGCTCGGCGCGCAGTTCCCCGCGACGCTTTCGGGGCTGCCGGCTTCTTTTGGGGCCGGACGCAGCACTGCCCCGGGTCGGCGTGGCCGGTCCGGGGCAGTGAAAAAGTGTGGCGCTTGCGCGTCAGCCGACGACCTTCTTCAGAGCGTCGCCGAGTGCGTCGGCCTCGTCCGGAGTCAGTTCGACGACAAGTCGTCCGCCGCCTTCGAGCGGAACGCGCATGACGATGCCCCGCCCCTCCTTGGTCACCTCGAGCGGGCCGTCGCCCGTCCGCGGCTTCATGGCCGCCATGCTCGTTCCCCTTCCTGAAACCAGCTCATCGCAGCCGACAACCCAGGTGTCACCGGCATCGAACACATTGCTTCCAGGTCATTATCCCGCATGGCGGGACCCGATGACCAACATCGGTCGGCATCGCTTGCGCAACGCGCGCCCGCAAAACCACCCAATTCGCCGATGTGGCTGCGATACTTCGCCGCCCCATACGCCTCACAGACCCGAAATTCTTTGACGCAGGTCACATATCCGGCCTCATGCCGGAGCCCGATGATCTCCGTCATGCTGAAGTCCACGTATTGGACCGACGGAGGGGAACACCATGGCCGACAGCGTGCTCTACGAGGTGAGCGACGGACTCGCGACGATCACGATCAACCGTCCCGAGGCGATGAACGCCATGAACGCGGAGGCCAAGGTCGCCCTGCGGGAGGCCGCGCGGTCGGCCGCCGGGGACGCCGCCGTGCGCGCCGTTCTGCTCACCGCGACCGGGCGCGCCTTCTGCGTCGGGCAGGACCTCAAGGAGCACATCGGCTCCCTCGCGGCGGACCGTGAGGCGGGCACCGGGCAGACCATGAGCACGGTCAGGGAGCACTACAACCCCATCGTGCGGGCGCTGACGGGCATGCCGAAGCCGGTCGTGGCCGGGGTGAACGGCGTCGCCGCCGGCGCGGGCCTCGGCTTCGCGCTCGCCGCCGACTACCGCGTGGTCGCGGACACCGCCGCGTTCAACACCTCCTTCGCCGGGGTCGCCCTGACCGCCGACTCGGGCGTCTCCTGGACGCTGCCGCGCGTGATCGGCCCCGGCCGCGCCGCCGACCTGCTGCTCTTCCCGCGCAACATCAGCGCCCAAGAGGCGTACGACCTGGGCATCGCCAACAAGGTCGTGCCCGCCGACGAGCTGGCCGCCGAGGCCGCGAAGGTGGCCCGCGCCCTGGCCGAGGGTCCGACCCTCGCCTACGCGGCGCTCAAGGAGTCCCTCGCCTACGCCGCCTCCCACTCCCTGGACGAGGCGCTGGACAAGGAGGACGAACTCCAGGGCCGGGCGGGCGCGTCGCAGGACCACACGATCGCCGTCCAGGCCTTCATCGCCAAGGAGAAGCCGAAGTACCTGGGCCGTTAGCCCGCGGAGGTCCCGCGCGACGCCTCGCGGGCCACGCAGTCCGCGAGGTGGTCGTCGACCAGACCGCAGGCCTGCATGAGGGCGTACGCCGTGGTGGGGCCGACGAAGCGGATGCCGCGCTTCTTGAGGGCCTTGGACAGCGCGGTGGACTCCGGTGTGATCGCCGGCACGTCGGACAGCGCCCTGGGGGCCGGACGCGAGGCGGGGTCCGGCGCGAACGACCAGATCAGGGCGTCCAGTTCGCCCTCGGGCCAGTCGGCGAGCACGCGCGCGTTGGCGAGGGTCGCGTCGATCTTGGCACGGTTGCGGATGATCCCCGGGTCGGCGAGGAGCCGCTCGCGGTCCTCGTCGGTGAACTCCGCGACCGAAGCGATCTTGAAGTCGGCGAAGGCGGCCCGGAAGCCCTCGCGGCGGCGCAGGATCGTGATCCAGGAGAGGCCGGACTGGAAGGCCTCCAGGCAGAGCCGTTCGTAGAGCGCGTCGTCGCCGTGGACCGGGCGGCCCCACTCGTCGTCGTGGTACGCGATGTAGTCCTCGGTGGACAGGCCCCAGGGGCAGCGCAGGGCGCCGTCCGGGCCCGGGACCGCGCCGCTTTCGATCTCGGTGCTCACCGGCCGTCGTCGCCCTTCTGGTGCTGCGCCTGGGCGGTGCCCTCGGCCTTGTCGCCGGCGGCCGCCTCGCGCGGGCCCCGGTCGTACCCCTCGAGGAGGGCGGGGCCCGCGACCGCCTTGGCCTGGGCGCCGGCGAGGGCCGCCTCCAGCTCGGCGATGCGGGCGTCCCGCTCGGCCAGCTCGGCGCCGACGCGGCCGAGCACGTCGTCCACCTCGCCCATGTGATAGCCGCGCAGGGTCGTCGGGAAGCGGACCGCGTCGACGTCGGCCCGGCGCAGCGGCCGGTCGACGGGCAGCGGGTCGGTGAACCGCTCGGGCGCGGCTTCGGGCAGGGCCGCGCTCTCGCCGCCCCCGACCACGGCGAGGGTCACCGCACCGACCACCACCACGAGGGCGATGACCAGGAACAAGAACAAGACCATGTCGTCAGGCCCCCACGCTCGACTGCCCGTGCTGAAACTGTCAGGGTCCGATCGTGCCATGCGGCAGTGACAGTTAAGGTCGCAGGCGGCCGAACGTGACGAGGACCCAGGAGGGCCACAGGGGATGCTCAGGCTTGGCAGGCGCGAGTTCGACGCGCACGAGCCGGTGATCATGGCGATCGTCAACCGGACCCCGGACTCCTTCTACGACCAGGGCGCCACGTTCCGCGACGAGCCCGCGCTCGCCCGGGTGGAGCAGGCGGTGGCCGAGGGCGCCGCCGTCATCGACATCGGCGGGGTCAAGGCGGGCCCCGGCGAGGAGGTGACGGCCGAGGAGGAGGCGCGTCGCACGGTCGGCTTCGTCGCCGAGGTGCGCAGGCGGTTCCCCGATGTGGTGATCAGCGTCGACACCTGGCGGCACGACGTCGGCGAGGCGGTCTGCGAGGCGGGCGCCGACCTGCTCAACGACGCCTGGGGCGGTGTCGACCCCCGGCTCGCGGAGGTCGCCGCGCGGTACGGGGCCGGGCTGGTGTGCACGCACGCGGGCGGCGCCGAGCCGCGCACGAGGCCGCACCGCGTCACGTACGACGATGTGATGGCCGACATCCTGCGCGTGACGGTGGGCCTCGCCGAGCGGGCGGTCGAGCTGGGCGTCCCGCGCGAGTCGGTGCTGATCGACCCCGGGCACGACTTCGGCAAGAACACCCGGCACAGCCTCGAAGCCACCCGCAGACTCGGCGAGATGGTGGAGACGGGCTGGCCGGTGCTGGTCTCCCTGTCCAACAAGGACTTCGTGGGCGAGACCCTGGACAAGCCCGTCAAGGAACGCGTGCTCGGCACCCTGGCGACGACGGCGGTCTCGGCCTGGCTGGGCGCGCAGGTCTACCGCGTGCACGAGGTCGCGGAGACGAAGCAGGTGCTCGACATGGTGGCAACGATCGCGGGCCACCGGCCCCCGGCGGTGGCCAGGCGCGGCCTGGCCTGAGGACCCCCGACGGCGGACCGGCAGGCCCAGCCTGACGGCCCGCCCCGGCCCCGACCGGCCTGGACGGCCCGGCACAGCCGCGCGAACCCCGCAGCCCCGGCACCGAGTGGTGCGAGGACGGCCCGAAGAGCGGGTCATGGTGGCGACGATCGCGGGCCACCGACCCCCGGGCGGTGGCCAGGCGAGGCCTGGGCGCAGAAACCGCCCCAGCCCCGGCAGCGGCCCGCGCGGCCCGGCCCGAGGAACCGCCCCGGCCCCGACCGGTCGGACGGCCCGGCACAGCCACGCGAAGCCCGCAGGCACCCCGACGCAGAGTGGGGCGAGCGCGGCATGAAGGAACGGCTCATGGTGGCGACGGCGGGCCACTGGCCACCAGCCTTCGGCGGTGGCCCGGCGAGGCCCGGCCTGAAGAACCGCGCCTAGCCCCCGGCAGCCGCCCGCGAGCCCTGGCCCCAGGAACCGCCGCCCCGGCCCCCGGAAGCGGCCCGGCGAG
Organism: Streptomyces huasconensis; assembly: GCF_021028635.1. Lineage (NCBI taxonomy): Bacteria > Bacillati > Actinomycetota > Actinomycetes > Kitasatosporales > Streptomycetaceae > Streptomyces > Streptomyces huasconensis. The sequence goes on along the minus strand of NZ_CP086119.1, from coordinate 5,295,947 downwards.
CCCCGGCCTGAAGAACCGCCCCGGCCCCCGGCAACGGCCCACGAGCCCCCGCCTGAAGAACCACCCCGGGCCCCGGCGCTGAACCGCCGGGGCCCGGACTGAACCACCGGAGGCCAGGGCTGAACCGCCGGAGGCCAAGGCTGAACTGCCGGGGGCCAGGGCTAAACCACCGGGGGCCGGCTCCGAACTTCCCTGCGGGCGGCTACTTCCCGACTTCCTTCGTCACCAAGGAGATCGCCTCCTCCACGTCATCCGTGACGTGGAAGAGCAGCAAATCCGCCTCCGAGGCCTTGCCCTGGGCGATGACCGTGTTCTTCAGCCAGTCGATCAGGCCGTTCCAGTACTGCGAGCCGAAGAGGACGATCGGGAAGCGCGTCACCTTGCGGGTCTGGACGAGGGTGAGCGCCTCGAACAGCTCGTCGAGGGTGCCGAGGCCGCCGGGCAGCACCACGAACCCCTGTGCGTACTTCACGAACATCGTCTTGCGGACGAAGAAGTAGCGGAAGTTCACGCCGATGTCGACATAGGGGTTCAGGCCCTGCTCGAAGGGCAGCTCGATGCCGAGGCCGACCGAGGTGCCCTTCGCCTCGACCGCGCCCTGGTTGGCGGCCTGCATGGCGCCGGGACCGCCGCCCGTGATGACGGCGAAGCCGGCCTCCACGAGTGCCCTGCCGATCTCGACCCCCGCCGTGTACTCCGGTGAGTCCACCGGTGTGCGCGCCGAGCCGAAGACGCTGATGGCGGGCGGGAGTTCGGCGAGGGTGCCGAAACCTTCGATGAACTCCGACTGGATGCGCAGGACCCGCCAGGGGTCGGTGTGCACCCACTCGGACGGGCCGGCGGAGTCGAGGAGACGCTGATCGGTGGTGCCTGCCTGGACCTTGTCGCGCCGGCGCAGCACCGGGCCGAGCCGCTGCTCCTCGGGACGCTTCCTGGCAGCGGGGGCACCACCGTTGTCGGGACTTGTCATCGTCTGCTCCCTCCATGCGTGCGTGACTCACAGCGTAGATCCACGCGGGTTACGCCCGAGGGACGACGGGACGACCGGCCCCGAGGCCGCCCGGCAGCCGCTTCGAAGGAGCCCGGGAGCCGCCTACGACGTCAGCCAGTTCCGGAGCCGCTCCTCCGCCTCGGGGATCAGCGAGGCCTTCACACGCTCGTCGATCTTGTGGGCGAGCAGCGGGTCACCGGGGCTGAAGTTGACGGCGGGCACCCCGAGCGCGCTGAAGCGGGACACGTCCGTCCAGCCGAACTTGGGGCGGGCCTCGCCGCCGACGGCCGCCATGAACGCGGCGGCCGCCGGGTGGGTGAGACCCGGGCGGGCCGGGCCGGTGTGGTCGTCGACGATGAACTCGTCGACGCCGCAGTCCGCGAAGTAGTCCCGTACGAAGGCGACGGCCTCCTCCTCGGTGCGGTCGGGCGCGTAGCGGAAGTTGACGGTGACGGTGCACTCGTCGGGGATGACGTTGGTGGCGACGCCGCCCTCGATGCGGACGGCGTTGAGGCCCTCGTGGAACTCCAGGCCCTCGACGACCGGCTTGCGCGGTTCGTACGCGGCGAGCTTCGCCAGGATCGGGCCGGCCGCGTGGATGGCGTTGGCGCCCATCCACGCGCGCGCGGAGTGCGCCCGTACGCCCCTGGTCTTCAGCAGGACCCGCAGGGTGCCCTGGCAGCCGCCCTCGACCTGGCCGTCGGTGGGCTCCAGGAGGACCGCGAAGTCGCTCGCCAGCCAGTCGGGATGGGCCTCGGCGACGTGCCCGAGGCCGTTGAGGTGGGCGGCCACTTCCTCGTTGTCGTAGAAGACGAAGGTGAGGTCGCGGTTGGGCTCGGTCACCGTCTGGGCGATGCGCAACTGGACGGCGACGCCCGACTTCATGTCACAGGTGCCGCAGCCCCACAGGACGCCGTCCTCGTCGAGCCGGGACGGCACATTGGGAGGGTTGTCGGCGATCGGCACCGTGTCGATGTGCCCGGCGAGGACGACCCGCTCCGCGCGGCCGAGGTTCGTGCGGGCCACCACGTTGTTGCCGTACCGGTCGACCGTGAGGTGCGAAAGGCCGCGCAGCGCCGTCTCGATGGCGTCGGCGAGGTCCTTCTCCGAGCCGCTCGGGGACGGGAAGTCGACGAGCCGGGCGGTCAGCTCGGCGGCGTCCAGCGTGAGGTCAAGCGGGGTGTGAGGCATGCGGAAAACCCTAGCGCCAGCCGGACTCCCCGGCGCGTCGGCCTGTCGGCGGGCTCCAGTACCTTGGACGCGTGCCTGAGCCCCCCACCCTCCTCCTCCGGCGCGGCCGCCTCCCCCGCCGCACGGTCGCGGTCCTCGTGCTGCTCGCCGTGGCGGCCTATGTGGCGGTGCAGTTCGTGTACGGGGGCAAGCCCGCCCCCCGGTGCACGGTGGTGTCGGCGAACGACGACGGCGCCTCGTACGAGTTCTCGGCGGAGCAGGCGCGGAACGCGGCGACGGTCGCCGCCGTCGGCACCTCGCGCGGCATGCCCGAGCGCGCCGTGACCATCGCCCTGGCGACCGCCCTCCAGGAGTCGGGGCTGCGCAACATCCGGCACGGCGACCGGGATTCGCTCGGCCTCTTCCAGCAGCGGCCCACGCAGGGCTGGGGCGATGAGCGCCAGATCATGGACCCGGCGTACTCGGCGGGGCGTTTCTACGAGCACCTCGCCGAGGTCCCGGGGTATTCGCGGCTGCCGCTGACGGTCGCCGCGCAGCGCGTGCAGCGCAGCGGTTACCCGCAGGCCTACGCCAAGCACGAGCCGGACGCCGTGCTGCTCGCCGCCGCGCTGACCGGCCGCGCGCCCGCCACGTTCACCTGCGAGGGCCGGCCGGGCACGGACCCCGGTGGCCCGGCGGCGGTGCGGGCCGCGCTCGTGCGCGACTTCGGCCGCGAGGTGCGGCCCGACGCCCGGGGGCGCACGGTGACGGTCCCGGTGCCCGCGACGGCCGCCGCCGACGGCAGGGCGCCCCAGCGCGGCTGGGAGCTGGCGCACTGGGCGGTGGCGCAGGCCTCGGCGCTGCGGGTCGAACGCGTCGTGTACGGCGGCCGGGAGTGGCGCGCCACGGACTCCGGGACGTGGCGCACGGTGCGCCGGGAAGGGGCCGCGGGGCCCGGCGGCGCCGCGGACGAGGTCCGAATCGTCACTGGGCAGTAGTGCGGCCGGTCACCCGTTCGGGGGGTGGCGATCACGGCGGGGCGACGCGCGGCCCGGATGTCCCGGAATCCTGTCACGGCATTCGCACAGTCCTTGCGGGCCAAGGGGATGAAGGTTTCGGCAGCACTTCGGCAGCGCGAGCTTTTTGCCCGTTTTTATCCAGAGCCGATAATGCGACGCATTGCCAACTCTTTACGTCGGCCCACCGCAACCTTCGCGGACTTCGAGCGGTAGTCACTGTGTCCGATCGCCGGAAGCCATCCGGTGGGAGACCGGAGCCGATCCGGCCGGACACCCCAACGTTCTCTCCCCGTCTGAAGGAGCATCATGTCCCTCCCCCTGACCCGCCGGATCGCCCGCGCCGCGCTGCTCAGCGCAGCAGGCGCAGCTTCCGTGGTCGGTGCGGCCGGCTCCGCGAGCGCCGTTGGCCTGCCTGCCGCCCCCGACCTGGGCGGGCTGACCGCGATGGACGGTGCCGGCCTCGGCAACACCGTCGACAGCGCCGCCCAGAAGACCACCAAGGTCGCCGGTGACACCGGAAGCAAGGCCGTGAAGAAGGGCGTCCCGACCGCGGGCAAGGTCGTCGGCAAGAGCGCCAAGACCGCCACCCCCGCCGCGCAGAAGGCCGCCGGTGAGGTCGCGGGCAGCGCCGGCGAGGTGATCGGCGAGACGGCGGGCACGGCCACCGGCGCCGGCCTGCCCACCGACGCGGTGGCCAAGGGCGGCCTGCCGACCCAGGGCCTGCCGCTCGGCTGATCACCCGGCCGTCCTGACGCGGGGCCCGGAGCCATCGGCTCCGGGCCCCGCGTCATGTCCGGATGTGCGACCACCCGAGGGGATCTCAGCCCAGGCGCTCGACCGCCGCGGCCACCCGCTCGTCCGTCGCCGTCAGCGCCACGCGCACGAAGCGGTCGCCCGCCGGGCCGTAGAAGTCGCCGGGGGCCACCAGGATGCCGCGCTCGGCGAGGTGGCCGACGGTGTCCCAGCAGGACTCCTCGCGCGTCGCCCACAGATACAGGCTCGCCTCGCTGTGCTCGATGCGGAAGCCGTGCTTCAGGAGGGCGTCGCGCAGGGCGGCGCGCCGGGCCGCGTACCGCTCACGCTGCTCGCGCACGTGCTCGTCGTCCCCGAGCGCCGCGACGACGGCGGCCTGGGTCGGCGCGGAGGTCATCATCCCGCCGTGCTTGCGGATCTGCAGCAGGTCGCCGAGGACAGCCGCGTCACCGGCGATGAACGCGGCGCGGTACCCCGCGAGGTTCGACCGCTTGGAGAGCGAGTGGACGGCGACGATGCCCTCGTACGAGCCGCCGCAGACGTCCGGGTGCAGCACCGAGACCGGGTCGGCCTCCCAGCCCAGTTCCAGGTAGCACTCGTCGCTGACCAGCAGCACGCCGTGCTCGCGCGCCCAGGCGACGGTGCGGGTCAGCTCCTCGCGCGTGAGGACCCGGCCGGTCGGGTTCGAGGGCGAGTTGAGCCACAGGAGCTTGAGGCGGGTGGGGTCGAGGTCCGTCGGTTCGTCGTAGACCACATGGTCGGCGCGGGCGAGCCGGGCGCCCACCTCGTACGTGGGGTAGGCGAGGCGGGGGTGGGCGACGACGTCACCGGGGCCGAGGCCCAGCTGCGTCGGGAGCCACGCCACCAGCTCCTTGGAGCCGACGACCGGCAGGACCTCGCGGTGCGTGATGCCCCGCGCGCCCAGGCGCCGCTCGCACCAGCCGGTGATCGCGTCACGCAGTTCCGCGGTGCCCCACACCGTCGGATAGCCCGGCGAGTCGGCGGCGGCGACCAGAGCCTTCTGGATCAGCTCGGGGACCGGGTCGACCGGCGTGCCGACGGACAGGTCGACGATGCCGCCCGGGTGCGCGGCCGCCGTGGCCTTGTAGGGCTCCAGCTTGTCCCAGGGGAAGGCGGGAAGCCGATCGGAGACTGCGGACACGTGCTCACTCCCGTGGTGCGCTTGTTACGTCGGGGGCGGCTCGCGCGCCCCCGCGGAAACACCTCGGTCCCGTACGCGGGACGTGCCGTACGGGACCGGGGCGGTGCTCAGGCTGCCGTTACTGGTTCTGCGGCGGCAGTGCGGCGATGAAGGCGTGGTCGCGCTCGATCAGGCCGAGCTTGCTCGCGCCACCGGGCGAACCCAGCTCGTCGAAGAACTCGACGTTCGCCTTGTAGTAGTCCTTCCACTCCTCGGGAGTGTCGTCCTCGTAGAAGATCGCCTCGACCGGGCAGACCGGTTCGCAGGCACCACAGTCGACGCATTCGTCCGGGTGGATGTACAAGGACCGGGAGCCCTCGTAAATGCAGTCGACCGGGCACTCCTCGATGCACGCCTTGTCCTTGACGTCGACACAAGGCTGCGCGATGACGTAGGTCACGCTGTCGTTCCTCCTCGATACGGGCGTTGGCGGGCCGTCCTCAGGCTCCGCTCGCCTGGCGCGCGGGAGCGCGGCGTCGTCGATGCCCGCCCCTAGTATCTCCGTTCCCGGGCATGATCCGAACAGGAGGGGCGTACAGAGCTGTGGAATTCACTGCGGGCGGACGGCTTGAGGTCCGCATCACCCCTGCTGACGTGGGAAAACGCGTCTCCGTCCGACGCCTGAGTGAGACGTCATCACCTGGCGGTAAGTACACCGACACGGTTGGTGTTCTCACATCGTGGACCGATGGTGTGGTGCTCATCACACGACGGGACGGTGCGAGCGTCCGCATTCCGGAACGCTCGCTGGTCGCGGGCAAGGTGGTGCCGTCCGCGCCGGCGCGCCGCCGGGGGCCCGCCGCCTCGTACGCGGAGCTGGCCCGGGTCACCGCGCGGGCCTGGCGGCCGGTGGAGAGCGAGCGGCTCGGCGACTGGGAGCTGCGGGCCGCCTCCGGCTTCACGCGGCGCGCCAACTCGGTGCTGCCGCTGGGCGATCCGGGACGGTCGCTGGACGAGGCCCTGACGTACGTACGCCAGTGGTACGCGGCGCGCCACCTGCCCCCCTACGTCCAGACCGCGACCGGCGCCGAGGGCACGCAGAAGCTGCTGTGCGCCGAGTTGGAGGCGCGCGGGTGGGAGCGCGAGGTGAGCGCCGAGCTGCACATCGGGGCCCTCGCGCCGGTCGCCGATCTGGACGTGGACGTGTCGCGCGTAGACCTGTCCCGGTCCTGCGATCAGGCGTGGCTCCGACGGTACGGGCGGGCAGGGGAGTTGGCGCCTCATGTGGCCAAGGTGCTGGCGAGCGGGCCCTCGGTGTGGTTCGCTTCCGTGCCCGGGAGCGGTGACTCCACGGCCGCGATCGGGCGGTGCGTGGTGGACGGGCGCTGGGCCGGGTTCATGGCGGTGGAGGTGGACCCGGAGCACCGGCGGCAGGGGCTCGCCACCGCGGTGATGACCGCGCTGGCCCGACAGGCCCTGTCCGACGGCGCGTCGGCGGCCTGGCTCCAGGTCGAGGACGGCAACGACGGCGCGCGGTCGCTGTACGGCCGGATGGGCTTCGCGGCACATCACGCCTATCACCACTACCGGCACGGCGGGGCCTGAGCGGGACGGTCCGGCGCGACGCGGGACCCGAGGGAGCGGGACGGTCCGGCGGCAGAACGGCACGGCACGGAAAGCAGCCCGGCGAGGGCATGAGACACGAGGCACGTATGCACGCGGAGTCCGGCGAATGGCGGCGGCGGTTCGCCGAAGAGGCACGGTCCGAACGGCCCGGACTCGCCCTGCTGTGCCTGCTGATCGGCGCGGAGGCCGACCCCGCCCTGGACGAGGCGGGCATCGACGCCGCCGAGATCGAGCTGGACCGGCTCGCGGGGCTGCTGCCCTTCCGGCCCGGCGGCCCGCGCGCGTGGGCCCTCGCGATGGCCGAACTCCTCGGCGAGCGGCGCGGGTTCGAGGGGCGGCCGGGCGACTACCAGCGGCTGGAGTCGTCCCTGCTGCACCAGGTGCTGCGGCGCCGCAGGGGGCTGCCGATCCTGCTCTCCGTGGTGTGGATGGAGGTGGCGCGGCGCGCGGGCGCCCCGGTGTACGGGGTGGCGCTGCCGGGCCACTTCGTGGTCGGCTTCGGGCCGCGCGACGACCAGGTGCTCGCCGACCCCTTCGACGGCGGGCGGCTGCTGACCGGGCAGGACGCGGAGCTGCTGGTGGCGGGGACCGCGGGCACCGGCATCCAGCCGTCGATGCTGACGCCCGCCGACCCGCTGAACATCGTGCAGCGCATCCTGAACAACATCCGCGCCTGGGCGGCCGCGCGCCCCGAGCGCTCGGAGGTCGCGCTGTGGGCCCTCGACCTCTCCCTGCTGCTGCCCGCGCACCCGGCGCGGCTGCGTTACGAACGCGCCCAACTCCTCGTCCAGCGGGGCGACTTCCTGGGCGGCGCGGCCGAGCTGGACGAGTACGCGGACGTGGTGACGGCCGTGGAGCCGACCACGGCGGAGCGCGTCCGCCAGCAGGCGCGGGCGGCAAGGGCCATGCTGAACTGACCGGACTGGACCGGGCCGCCTTCCGTCAGAGCCAGCCCTTGTCGCGGGCTGTCCTGACCGCCTCCGCGCGGTTGCGGACGGCGAGCTTCTGTATGGCGGTCGAGAGGTAGTTGCGGACCGTGCCCTGGGAGAGGTGCAGGGCGGCGGCCAGCTCGGCGTTGGTGGCCCCGCCGGCCGCGGCCCGCAGCACCTCGCGCTCGCGGTCGGTGAGGGGGTTCGCGCCCTCCGCGAGGGCGGCCGCCGCCAGCGTCGGGTCGATGACCCGCTCCCCCGCGAGGACCTTGCGCACCGCCGCCGCGAGCTGGGCGGCCGGGGCGTCCTTGACCAGGAAAGCGTCGGCGCCGGACTCCATGGCGCTGCGCAGGTAGCCGGGGCGGCCGAACGTCGTGAGGATCACGATCTTCACCTCGGGGCAGGCGGCGTGCAGTTGGGCCGCCGCCTCGATGCCCGTGCAGCCGGGCATCTCGATGTCGAGCAGCGCCACGTCCACGTCGTGGGCGCGGGCCGCCGCGAGCACCTCGTCGCCGCGGGCCGCCTGGGCGACCACCTCGATGTCCGGCTCCAGGCCGAGCAGCGCCGCGAGGGCCTCGCGGACCATCGACTGGTCCTCGGCGAGGAGCACCCTGATCGTCGCGCTCCCGTCCCCTGCCACCGCGTGGCCGTCCTCGCTGGTCATGAGGGCGATCCTACGGTCGCCCCGGCCAGCGGGACGCGGGCCGCGAGGCGGAAGCCCCGGCGGCCCGCCGGACCCGTCTCCAGGGCGCCGCCGACCGCCTGCACCCGCTCCGCCAGGCCCGTCAGGCCGTTGCCCGCGGCCGCGCCCGAGCCGCCCACGCCGTCGTCCTCCACAGAAAGTTCCAGGAGCGGCCCCGTGAGGGTCTGACGGGCCGTGAACGCCACCGTGCAGCGTCCGGCGCCGCTGTGCCGCACGACGTTGGTCACGGCCTCCCGCAGCGCCCAGGCGAGCGCCGCCTCGCCGTCCTCGCCGGGCAGTTCGGCGGGGACCTGGAGCGGGACGTCCGCCTCGATGCCCGCGGCGGTCAGCGCGGTGCGGGCCCCCGCCAGCTCGCCGGCCAGGGTGCGCCTGCGGTATCCGGAGACGGCCTCGCGCACGTCCACCAGGGCCTGGCGGCTGACCTGTTCGATGTCGGCGACCTGCTGGGCGGCCTTGTCGGGGTGGTCGGGGAGCATCCGCCCGGCCAGTTCGCTCTTGAGCGTGATCAGGGAGAGCGAGTGGCCGAGCAGGTCGTGCAGGTCCCGGGCCAGCCGCAGCCGCTCCTCGTTGGCGGCGAGCTGGGCGACGGTGGCCCGTGCCTGGCGGAGCTGGATCGCCGTACGCACCAACTGCCGTACGCCGCTCATCGCGAAGCCGATGAGGACGTTGAGCACCGCGAGGTTGCCGAGGAGGTCCTGGAGGTTGTCGGTGCGCAGGCCCACCCCGATCAGCGCGGCGGTGACCGCGAGGATGGTCCAGGCCGCCTGGCGCACCGGCAGCACCGCGCCCGCGGCCACGGAGACGTAGACGAAGAGGCCCAGCCAGTTGGTGCCGAAGCTGAACGCGAGGACCACCGCGAGGGCGAACTGCGCCGCCAGCCAGCCGTGCACCCGGCCCCAGTCGAGCACCCGTGAGGTGTACCGGAAGACGAGCGAGAGGTAGCAGACCACGAAGACCGTCAGGCCCAGCGAGCCCAGCGCCGTGGCCGCGGCGCCGCGCTCCGCCGTCAGCAGGTCCCGCACGGGGCTCGCCAGGAAGACCAGCCAGATGCCGATCCACAGGGACTTGGCGAGGATCTGGCGGCGGTCCCGGACGGGCTGGCCGAAGGTGTACAGCGGGTGGGCCTCTTCGAGGCGGTCGATGGCGCGCGTGTTCTCGGCGCGGGGGGTCTCGCTCACGCCTTCAGTGTGTCCTTCCGGTACAGCCACGCCGCGCCGCCCGCGAAGAGGAGGAAGTAGGCGACCAGCAGGGCGACGTCCTTCGCGTGCGGGGCGCCGCCCGCCTCGATGGCCTGTCCGAGGGCGGCGTACGCGCGGGTCGGCAGCCAGGACGCGACCTCCCGCAGCCACTGCGGGAAGGTCGTCGTGGGCATCCACAGGCCGCCGAGGAGCGAGAGCCCGAAGTAGACGATCATCGTGATCGGACGGACCGCGTCACCGGTGGCGAGATAGCCGATGGCCACGCCGAGCGCCGCGAAGCAGAGGCTGCCCGCCCAGATGGCGGCGGTCAGCGCCAGCCACTGCCAGGCCTCGAAGCGGACGTCCTTGAAGACCGCGGCGACGACGAAGACCACGACGATGGACGGCAGGCTGACCACGGCCGCGCTCGCCGTCTTGGCGAGGACGTAGCCGCGGCCGGGCAGCGTCGTCAGGCGCAGCTGCCGCACCCAGCCGCTCTCCCGCTCCTTGGCGATGCGCTCGCTGTTGCCCATCAGTACGGCGGTGAGGGCGCCGAAGGACGCCATCGAGACCATCAGATACGCGGGCAGGGACAGACCCGAGCCGTCGTCGACCTGGTCCGAGCCGCTCTGGCTGCCCGCGATGATCAGGAACAGCAGCGAGGGATAGATGACGGAGAAGAAGAGGAATTTGCGGTTGCGCAGGGCGCGGGTGATCTCCAGCCGGACCAGGGCCCACGACGTCAAGGTGTTCAGCATTGCGACGCGGCCTCCTCGGCCGCGGTGATCGCCACGAAGGCCTGCTCCAGGCCCAGACCGGCGACTTCGAGGTTGTAGGGGTAGACGCCGAGCCCGTACAGCGCGTGCACGGTCGCGTCGGCGTCGGTGGACTGGAGGCGGACCGTGCGCCCGGCGACGTCCAGCGAGGTCAGGAACGGCAGTTCCCGGAGCCGGGCGGCCAGGTCGGCGTCGATCTCCGCGAGGTCGAAGGAGACCTTGCGGGCGCCCGCCTTCGCCTTGATCTCGGCGGCGGTGCCGTCGGCGAGGAGGCGGCCGCGGTGCAGGACGAGGACGCGGTCGGCGATCGCGTCGGCCTCCTCCAGGTAGTGCGTGGCGAACAGGACCGCGCGGCCCTGGTCCGCCTGCTCCCGCATGGTGGCCCAGAAGGCCTGGCGGGCGGTGACGTCCATGCCGGTGGTCGGCTCGTCCAGGACGATGAGGTCGTTCGCGCCGGCCGTGGCGAGCGCGAAGCGCACCCGCTGCTCCTGGCCGCCGGAGAGCTTGTCGACCTTGCGGCCAGCGATCTCGGTGATCCCCGCGCGGGCGAGCACGTCGCTCACGCGGTGGCGCCTCGGGTGCAGGGCGCAGGCCAGCTCGACCAGCTCGCGCACCGTGACCTCGCCCATCAGGCCGCCGCTCTGGAGCATGGCGCCGACCCGGCCCTCGGCGATCGCCTCGCGCGGGCTCGTCCCGAAGACGCGGACGGTGCCGCTGTCCGGGCGCCGCAGGCCGAGCAGCAAATCGAGGGTGGAGGACTTGCCCGCGCCGTTGGGGCCGAGGAGCGCCACCGTCTCGCCGGGGCGCAGGTCGAGCGTGAGGCCGTCCACGGCGCGGACGTCGCCGTAGGACTTGGTCACCCGCTCGAAGCTGACCGCGCTGGTGGCCACGGTGGGTGCTGAGGTCGTCGTCATGTCGACCATCGTGGCAAAAGCGCAGGTGGGGGTGGCAGTGCCGGGAGTGATGTCTCCGGGATGACAGATGTCATGCGGGAGGCCGGACGGTTCGCCCGGTCACCCGGGCGGGCCGTCCGGCCTCTGCGCGACGCACTGACGTACGAGGGTCAGTCGGCGTTGGTCTCGATCACCCCGACGCGCTCGGCGGGCGTCTTGCCGACCAGCGCCTTGTTCATGGCGCCGGCCACGTCCGTGGGCTGGACGGGCGTCTTGTCGCCGGTGCCGCGCTGGATCAGGACGCCGTCGAAGACGTTGCCGTACAGCTTCTTGAGCTCTTCGAGGTTGTAGTACGGCTGGAGGGTGCCGTGGTCGGTGGCCCTCGCCTCCAGGATCTTCGGCAGGGACCTCGCCGGGCCGAACGGGATCTCCCGGCCGCCCGCCTTGATGGTGACGTTGGCGGACATCGCCGGCTTCGCGAAGCGGGTCATGAACTTGTCGACCTCGGCCTTGGAGACCGTCGGCTTGCGAGTGGTGACCGGCACCTGGACGGCGCCCGCGCCGCCCGTCTCGACCTGCTTCTTGTACGCCTGGGCGACGGCGGTCGTCGAGGCGTCGGCGTCGATGCCCTTGCCGACCTTGCCGTAGACGGGAACGGCCTTGCCGGGCAGGAACTTGACGGTGCCGTCCTGCGCCGAGCCCGAGCCGCCCGCGGCGCGCTCCAGGGCGGCCGCCAGCTTCTCCTCGTCGACGGGCATGACCGGCTCGACGACGCGCTGGTTGCCGAGGAGCGAGCCGATCACGGTGACGGGGTTGTAGTCGCTGCCCGCGGCCGCGCGGACGGTGGCCTGGCTGTCCAGGGTCAGGCCGGCCTGGTCGGGCTTGAGCGTGACCGTTTCGCCGTCCACCGACAGCTTCAGCGGCTTGGTGACGCGCGCGCCGAGGGCGTCGTCGAGCTTTTTGACGGCCTCGTCACGGGTGCCGCCGCCGATGTCGACGCCGAGCACCGTGGTGCCCTTCGGCACGTCCGCGTGGTTCATCAACAGCCCTGCGCCGTACGCCCCGCAGGCCACGACGACCGCGGCGACCGCGAGGAGGACCAGTTTGTTGCGGCCCTTCTTTTTCTTCGCGGGCGCGGCGGGCGGCACGTCGGAGCGCACCGGGTCCGGCAGCTTCGGCGGGGTGTGCGCCATCGCGCCGTCACTCTGCGGCCCGACGGGGAAGGGCGAGTTGTCCTGCGTGGGCGGCACGACGGGGATACCGCTGGTCAGCGTGTCCCCGGAGACGTTGGTGCCGGGCGTCGGGGCGCCGGGGCCGCCGGGCAGGGAGCCGGGGCCGCCCGCGGGCGGACGGGGGCCACCGGGGGGCGGCGAGCCGGGCCCGGCCTTCTGCGGGGTCAGGATGGCGGTGTCGTCGCTCATGGCACCCGAACGCGGCGGGCCTCCCGCGGGGTTGCCGGAACCGCCGCCGGGGCCCGAGGGGCGGGCGCCGGGCGCGGCCATCGGGCTGTCGCCCGTCACAGGGCCGCCTGTGGGGCCAGCGGGGCCCCTTGCGTCCTGCGGGGCCTGGGAGCCCGCGGAACCGGCGCCAGGGCCGTGCGAGAAGTACGGCAGGTCGCCGCCCTGCGGGGGGCCCGAGCCGAGGGGGCCCGACGCCACGGCGCCGGACACGTCGAAGGAGCCGGAACCGGAGCCGCCCGGGGTGCCGGAGCCGCCCGGGGTGCCGGAGCCGCCCGGGGTGCCGGAGCCGCCCGCGCCGCCCGCACCGTTCGCCGCGGGCGCGCCGCCGCTCTCGCTCCGCGCGGGCCTGCGCGGCGCGAACCAGTCGCTGGTCTTCTCCTCGGAGCCACCGGAGCCGCTGGAGCCAGCAGGGCCACCGGAACCGCCGGTACCGCCCGCGCCGCCCGCACCGGAGGCCGGCCCGGCATCGCTGCCGGAACCGGAGCCGGAGCCCTGGGAGCCGGAGCCGCCGCTCGCGTGGGACGCGGCCGGGGCGCCGCCCAGGCCCGCTCCGCCCGCGTCCGCCGCGCCAGGGGCCCCTGGCGCGCCGTCACGGCGGCTCTCGTCGTCCGCCCGCGAGGCGTCGCCCCGGGAGCCGCCCTCGTCGCCGACGGGCGTCCGCATGACGACCGGCGGGATGGGCCGCGAGCCGGGGATGTTGATCCGGATGCGGGTGGTCAGCGTGGTCTGGGTCTCGGGTTCGCCGGGCCGCCCGCCGTCCGCGCCGCCGTCCGCGGCAGCGCCCTGCGCCGGGGAGCCGTACGGCGGCGTCCCCGAGGGGTAAGCGGCTCCACCGCGCCCCTGGGGCCCGGAGGACGAACTGTCAGTTTCACGACTCAAGGCAGGTTCTCCTGGTTGACTCCGCCGCCCGTCTCGACCTCGTCCGGGGTCCCCCCGGCCGGAGGTTGGGGAGGCTCGGCGGCCGCACCACCATACTGGCCGCCGTCGGCGCTGATCCTGTGACCGGCGTCAAACCCGTGCGCGACACGGGCTGAAGTGGTACGTCACTTGCCAAGTCGGGCGGCGGACGGGCCCGGTTGCGGCCGCTGACCGAGCGTGGCACACATCACAGCCACCGCCATGCCCCCGAACAGGAAGCCGTACGATCCGAGGCCCGCGCCGAAGAGGAAGTCCCCCTCGGGTCTGGTGGCGGTGAGCAGCATGACGGCGACCAGCCAGCCGGCGGCGGTCGCGACGGCCCCCGCCGTGTTGCCGAGGGCGCGCGCCCCGCCGTAAAAGGCGCCGGCGGCGCCGAGGAGCGCGAGCAGCAACCCGGCCGGGAAGAAGCCCCCTTGGACGAGCGCGCCCGCGGCACCGACGACGGCGCCGAGCACGAACAGCCCGGCGTACGCGGCGAGCCGCCCCGCCCTCAGGGGCTGTGCGAGGAAGCTGCCCGCGGGCGCCGCGGCGGCCGTCGGGGCCGCCGTGGAGGCGGAACCCGAGCTTCCGGGAGTCTTGTCGGGCCCGGAACCGGCGCCCGCCGACGCTCGAGATCGCGTACTCACAGCGCGGTCACCTCAGCCACATCCGTCACCCTTTCGAGCCCCGAGAAGAGATCGTGCTCGCGGACCGCGCTTGGTCCACGAGCGCCTTCCGGCGAGGTTTCTCCCCGTGCCAACTCGTAGTACTCCACCTCGAAGAGTGGCTGCGCGAGGTCGTTGGAGAGGACGAAGAGCGGCTCGGCCACCGTGATCTGCGTGGCGTGGGCGCGCATCGCCGCCGCTTTCGCCGCCGTGAAGGGCCTGCCGTCGATCTCCGTGGTGATCCGCTCGTCGTCGGTGACGCCGGGGACGTCCGTGACGGCGGCGGGGGTCGTGAACGGCGAGTGGGGCAGTTCCCGCGCCATGTGGCGGAACCGCTCCTCGACCACGGACCGCGGGACGCGGTTCCAGTAGATCTTCGCGATGGCGTGCGCCTGACCGAGGTCGCGGCGGAAGGCCGGCTCGGCCGCGAGGTCGGCGGCGCGCATGGCGACGCGGTGCGCCTGGATGTGGTCCGGGTGGCCGTAACCCCCGTCGGGGTCGTAGGTGATCAGGACCTGCGGGCGCACCTCGCGGATCACCTCGACGAGGTGGGCGGCCGCCTCGTCGAGGTCGGCCGACCAGAAGGCGCCGGGCCGGTGGTTCTGCTCGGTGCCCATCATCCCGGAGTCGCGGTAGCGGCCGGGGCCGCCGAGGAAGCGGTGGTCGGTGACCCCCAGCTCCTTCATGGCGGCGGCCAGCTCGCCGACGCGCCAGGGCCCCAGGGAGTCCTCGCGGTCGGCGGCGAGGTGGGCGAGCCCGTCCGGGATGACCTCGCCCTCCTCGCCCAGCGTGCAGGTGACCAACGTGACATGGGCGCCCTCGGCCGCGTACTTGGCCATGGTCGCGCCATTGTTGATCGACTCGTCGTCGGGGTGCGCGTGCACGAGCAGCAGGCGCCGGGCGGGCGGTTCCGTCATGGGACCACCCTACGAGGAGGGGGGCGGCCCCTCCCACGAGGACCGGGGCCGGGTCAGAACTTGATGTCGCCGATCATCCCCGCGACGTTCGTCGTCAGCTCGCTGATCGTCGGCGCGATGGACGAACTCGCCAGGTAGAAGCCGAGCAGCGTACAGACGACAGCGTGCCCCGCTTTCAGCCCTGACTTCTTGACCAGCAAGAAGACGATGATCGCCAGCAGCACCACCGCCGAAATCGAGAGTGCCACGGCGGTCACCTCCAAGTCGTTGCCGTAACCCAGTGCGGACGCCAGCAGGTTCATACCCACCAAGCGCTACGGATCATAACTATCCGTGCGGACGCATGACTCGGAGCACGGCAGCACAGGGGGGCGCATGCGGCCTAGGCTCTGGGGATGACCACCGAGAACCCCGGAATCCGCAGGCCCGACGAGAGCCCGGCACCACGGCTCTCCTTCCCGCGTCAGAGCGCCCGCACGCAGCGGTTCACCCTGGGCGCGCCCCGTGCGTTCACGGTGGCGCCCGACGGCTCCCGAGTGGTGTTCCTGCGCTCGCCGTCCGAGACCGACCGGACGCACCAGCTCTGGGTCCTCGACCTGGCGGACGGCATGGGCGAGCGGTTGGCGGCCGATCCGGGCCTGCTGCTGGGCGGTGCGCCCGAGCGGCTCTCCGCGCGGGAGCGGACGCGGCGCGAGCGCAGCCGGGAGGGCGGCGCGGGCATCGTGGGGTACGCGACGGACGCGGCGGTGGAGCTGGCGGCGTTCGCGCTGTCGGGCCGGCTCTTCACGGCGGAGCTGCGCGCGGGCACGGCGCGCGAACTGCCCGCCCGGGGCCCGGTGATCGACCCGCGCCCCTCGCCGGACGGTCTGCACGTGGCGTACGTCGCCGGGGGCGCCCTGCGGGTGACCGGTGCCGACGGCGTGGGCGACCGGGCGCTCGCGGAGCCGGAATCCGGCCACACGGGAACGGTCACGTACGGTCTCGCGGAGCATGTCGCGGCCGAGTCGATGGCGCGGCACCGCGGCTTCTGGTGGTCGCCGGACTCGACGCGGCTGCTCGTCGCGCGGGTCGACGACAGTCCCGTCCAGCGGTGGTGGATCGCGGACCCGGCGCACCCGGACCGCGAGCCCGCGAAGGTCGCGTATCCCGCCGCGGGCACGGCCAACGCGGACGTACGGCTGTTCATCCTCGGGCTGGACGGGTCGCGCACGGAGGTGGTGTGGGACCGCGTCCGCTTCCCCTATCTGGGTCGGGTGCACTGGTCGGCGGACGGTGCCCCGCTGCTGCTCGTGCAGTCCCGCGACCAGCGGAGCCAGTTGTACCTCGCGGTGAACCCCGGGGACGGAACGACCCGAATGGTGCATGCCGAGGAGGACGCCGACTGGCTGGAACTGTTCCCCGGGGTGCCGTGCTGGTCACCGAGCGGCAAGCTGGTGCGGATCGTCGACGAGGGCGGCGCGCGGGTCCTGGCCTGGGGCGAACGGCCTTTGACGGGAGCGCAGTTGCACGTCCGCGCGGTGCTCGACGTGACCGAGGAGGACATCCTCGTCTCGGCGTCGGCGGGCGAGGCGGCGGCCGATCCGGAGATCGGTGAGATCCACGTCCACCGGGTCAACGAGCTGGGCGTGGAGCGCCTCTCGCGGGAGCCCGGCGTGCACTCGGCGGTCCGCGCGGGCGGCGTCACCGTACTCGTCTCGGCCTCCCTGGAGCGGCCCGGCGCGTCGGTCCAGGTGCTGCGCGGCGGCAAGCGGATCGCCACCGTCGCCTCACACGCGCAGCGTCCGGGGCTCACGCCGCGCGTGACGCTGACCGAAGGGGGCACGCGGCGGATTCCGTGCGCCGTCCTGCTCCCCACCGATTACAAGGCGGCGGACGGGCCGCTTCCGGTCCTGCTCGATCCGTATGGCGGGCCGCACGGGCAGCGCGTCCAGCGGGCGCAGCACGTCTTCCTCACCTCGCAGTGGTTCGCCGATCAGGGCTTCGCGGTGGTCGTCGCGGACGGCCGCGGCACCCCGGGCCGCTCCCCCGCCTGGGAGAAGTCGATCAGGAACGACCTCACGCTCACCCTCGACGACCAGGTCGAGGCCCTGCACGCCCTCGCGGCGACCGGGGCGTACCCCCTGGACCTGGACCGGGTCGCGATCCGCGGCTGGTCCTACGGCGGCTACCTCGCCGGGATGGCCGCGCTGCGCCGCCCCGACGTCTTCCACGCGGCGGTGGTCGGCGCCCCCGTGACGGATCTGCGGCTGTACGACACCCACTACGAGGAGCGGTACCTCGGCGACCCGACCCGGACCCCGCAGACGTACCGCCACAACTCCCTGGTCTGGGACGACGGTCTGGTGGAGGCGGCCGAGCCGCACCGCCCGATGCTGATCGTGCACGGCCTCGCCGACGACAACGTGGTGGTGGCGCACTCGCTGCGGCTGTCCTCCGCGCTGCTCGCCGAGGGCCGCCCGCACGAGGTCCTGCCGCTGCCCGGGGTGACGCACATGATGGGGCGGGAGGACGTCGCGGAGAACCTGTTGCTGCATCAGGTGCGGTTCCTGAAGCGGTCGCTGGGGCTCGCGTAGGGGCCGCGCGGGCGCTACGGCACGACCTGCTTCTCCTCGGCGAAGTGGCAGGCCGAGTCGTGCGCCGCGGGGCCTTCCGTGTACCGGAACTCGGCGGGCACCGCGAGCGCGGGCACCTCCAGGGCGCACCGCTCCCGCGCCTTCCAGCAGCGGGTGCGGAAGCGGCAGCCCGAGGGCGGGTTCGCGGGCGAGGGCACGTCGCCGCTGAGGATGATCCGCTCCCGGTGCTCGCGCGCCTCGGGGTCGGGGACGGGCACGGCGGAGAGCAGCGCCTGTGTGTAGGGGTGCGTGGGGTGTTCGTAGATCTCGGCGTCCGTGCCGGTCTCGACGATCCGGCCGAGGTACATCACCCCGACCCGGTCGGAGATGTGCCGCACGATCGACAGGTCGTGGGCGATGAAGACGTAGCTGAGGTCGAACTGGCTCTGGAGCTGGTCCAGGAGGTTGATGACCTGGGCCTGCACGGAGACGTCGAGCGCGGAGACCGGCTCGTCGGCGACGATGACCTCGGGTCTGAGCGCGAGGCCGCGGGCGATGCCGATGCGCTGGCGCTGGCCGCCGGAGAACTGGTGCGGGTAGCGGTTGATGTACTCGGGGTTGAGGCCCACCACGTCCAGGAGTTCCTGGACCTTCTGCCGGCGTGAGCCCTTGGGGGCCACCTCGGGGTGGATCTCGAAGGGCTCCCCGATGATGTCGCCGACGGTCATGCGCGGGTTCAGCGAGGTGTAGGGGTCCTGGAAGACCATCTGGATGTTGCGGCGGACCGCCTTCAGGGCCCGGCCCGAGAGCCGTGTGATGTCCTCGCCCTTGTAGCGGATCTCACCGGCCGTCGGCCGCTCCAGGTTGACCAGCATCTTGGCGACCGTCGACTTGCCGCAGCCCGACTCCCCCACGATGCCGAGCGTCTCGCCCTGGTAGAGGTCGAAGTCGACGCCGTCCACGGCCTTGACGGCGCCGACCTGCTTGCGGACGACGACGCCCTGGGTCAGCGGGTAGTGCTTGACCAGGCCGCGCACCTGGAGGACGGGTTCGCGCCCGGGCTCACCGTGAGGCATCGAGCGTCTCCTTCCAGAAGTGGCAGGCGCTCCTGCGTTCCGCGACGAGGCCCTCGTACGTCACGTGCGCGAGCGGCGGTTCCTCGGTGACGCAGACGTCCTGGGCCATGGGGCAGCGGGGGTGGAAGGCGCAGCCGGGCGGGATGCGAGTGAGGTTCGGCGGCAGGCCCTTGATCGCGTAGAGGTCCTGGCCCTTCTGGTCCAGGCGCGGGATGGACGCGAGCAGGCCTCGGGTGTACGGGTGTGCGGGCGCCCGGTAGATCTCGTGGACGGGGGCCCGCTCGACGATGCGGCCCGCGTACATGACGGCGATGGTGTCGGCGACGTCGGCGACGACCCCGAGGTCGTGGGTGATGAGGATCAGGCCCATGTGCAGCTCGCGCTGGAGTTCCGCCAGGAGGTCCATGACCTGTGCCTGGACGGTGACGTCGAGGGCGGTGGTCGGCTCGTCGGCGATGATGAGCGACGGTTCCAGGGCCATCGCCATGGCGATCATGATGCGCTGGCGCATGCCGCCGCTGAACTGGTGGGGGTACTGGCCGACGCGTTCGCGGGCGGCCGGGATGCGCACCCGGTCCATCAGTTCGACGGCCTTGGCCCTGGCGTCCTTCTTGGACATGCCCCGGTGGACGACGTACATCTCGGCGAGCTGGTCGCCGACGCTGAGCACCGGGTTCAGGGACGACAGCGCGTCCTGGAAGATCATCGCCATGCCGGCGCCGCGGACCTTGCGCCGCTCATCCTCCTTGAGCTGCAGCAGGTCGCGGCCCTGGAAGAGGACCTCGCCCGCGGTGATCTTCCCCGGCGGTGTGTCGAGGATGCCCATGACGGCCTGGGCGGTCACGGACTTGCCCGAGCCGGACTCGCCGAGCACGGCGAGCGTCTCGCCCGCGGCGACGGCGTAGTCGACGCCGTTGACGGCCTTGGCGACGCCGTCGCGGGTCCGGAACTCGACGTGCAGGTCGCGTACTTCGAGGAGCGTGGTCGGCGCTTCGGTCAACGCCTCGGAAGCGGTTGCCATGGCGCCTACCTCAGCTTCGGGTCGAGGGCGTCGCGTACCGCGTCGCCGAGCATGATGAACGCGAGCACGGTGACGGCCAGCGCGCCGGCCGGCCAGAGCAGCATGTGCGGGGCGTTGCGGATGTAGAGGGAGGCGGCCGAGATGTCGATGCCCCAGCTCACCGTCGGCGGCTTCAGTCCGACGCCGAGGTAGGAGAGCGTGGCTTCGAGCGCGATGAACGTGCCGAGCGCGATGGTCGCGACGACGATGACGGGGGCGACGGCGTTCGGCGCGATGTGGCGCAGGAGCAGCCGGGAGTGGGAGGCGCCGAGCGCCCGCGCCGCCTGGACGTAGTCGTTCTGCTTGGCGGTGATGACCGAGCCGCGCGCGATGCGGGAGATCTGCGGCCAGCCGAGCAGCACC
This sequence comes from Streptomyces huasconensis, assembly GCF_021028635.1. Classification (NCBI taxonomy): domain Bacteria; kingdom Bacillati; phylum Actinomycetota; class Actinomycetes; order Kitasatosporales; family Streptomycetaceae; genus Streptomyces; species Streptomyces huasconensis. The sequence continues at coordinate 5,275,778 of NZ_CP086119.1, read as the reverse complement.
ATGAAGCCGACCACGGGCCAGACGGTGGAGCTGGTCACCACGGACAGCAGGACGAGGCCGCCGAGGACGACGGGGATGGCGAAGAAGACGTCGGTGATCCGGGAGAGGATCGCGTCTCCCGCCCCGCCGAAGAACCCGGCAAGGCCGCCGAGGACGCTGCCGAGGAGGGCGACGCCGAGGGTGGCGCAGACGCCGACGGTGACGGAGACCCGGGTGCCGTAGACGACCCGGGTGTAGACGTCGCAGCCCTGTTCGTTGAAGCCGAAGGGGTGGCCGGGGGCGGAACCTTTCTGCGCGCGGGCGAGGTCGCAGTCCAGCGGGTTGCCGGTGGCGATGAGCGAGGGCCACAGGGAGATGACGACGAGGAAGACGATGATCAGGCCCGAGACGATGAAGACGGGGTTGCGCCGCAGGTCGCGCCAGGCGTCGGACCAGAGGCTGCGGGCGGGGCCGGTGCCGTCGGGGCCGGTGGGCGTCTTCTCCAGCGAGGTCGCCTCGCTCGCGGCGAGATCCATGGCGCCGCCCGCACCGGTCGCCGCGATCGCGCGCTCCGGCTGGTGGGGTTCAGGCATAGCGAATCCTCGGGTCGAGTACGGCGTACAGGAGGTCGACGATGAGGTTGGCCAGCAGGAAGACCAGGACGAGTACGGTCACGAAGCCCACGACGGTCTGGGTGCTCTGACGCAGGATGCCCTGGTAGAGCTGGAAGCCGACGCCGTGGATGTTGAAGATCCGCTCGGTGACGATCGCGCCGCCCATCAGCGCGCCCACGTCCGTGCCGATGAAGGTGACGACGGGGATGAGGGAGTTGCGCAGCAGGTGGCGGGTGATGACGCGGCGCCGGGGCAGTCCCTTGGCGACGGCGGTGCGGACGTAGTCGGCGCGCCGGTTCTCCGCGATGGAGGTGCGGGTGAGGCGGGTGACGTACGCGAGGGAGACCGAGGCGAGGACGAGTCCGGGGATCAGCAGTTCGTCGAGGGGCGCCTCGGCTGACACGGAGGGTCTGATGACGCCCCACCGGACGCCGAGCAGCAGCTGGAGCACGAGCCCGGTGACGAAGGTCGGCACGGAGATCACCACGAGGGTGAGCAGCAGTACGCCGGTGTCGATGGGCCGTCCGCGCCGCAGTCCGGTGAGGACGCCGAGGGAGATGCCGATGACGATCTCGAAGACGACGGCGACGAGGGTCAGCCGGATGGTGACGGGGAAGGCGGCCGCCATCAGCTCGGTGACCTTCTGGCCGTTGAAGGCGGTGCCGAAGTCGCCGACGAAGACGTTGCCCATGTAGGTCAGGTATTGCTGCCCCACCGGCTTGTCGAGGCCGAACTCCTCCTTGAGCCGGGTGGCCGTGGCGGGGTCGCATCTGCGGTCGCCGCACAGGCCCGCGACGGGGTCGCCCATCACGTGCACCATCAGGAAGATCAGCAGGGTGGCGCCGAAGAAGACCGGGATCATCTGCAGCAGACGCCGGATCACATAACGTCCCATGAGCGGCTCCGGGGTCGGGGGGCGCGGCCCGGCACGAGGTGCGAGGGGGCCGCTCCCGGCGTCTCAGCGGTCAGTCGACCTTGATCTGCTCGTACACCGGCACGCTGAACTGGTTCAGCGCGACGTCGGAGATCCGCTCCGAGTGGCCCGCGCTGCCGTTCTGGTACCAGAGCGGGATGGCCGGCATCTTCTCGGCGAGGATCTTCTCGGCCTCCTGGAATCTGGTGACGGCCTTGGCGTCGTCCGTCTCCGCGTTGGCCTCGTTGACGAGCCTGTCGAACTTCTCGTCGGAGAACTTTCCGTCGTTGGACGAGGCGTCCGTGAAGTAGTTCGGCTCCAGGAAGTTCTGGATCAGCGGGTAGTCCATCTGCCAGCCCGCGCGCCAGGGCCCGTCGAGCTGCTGCTGGGACGCCTGGCTGCGGAAGTCGGCGAAGGTGCCGACGGGGTTGCCGACGCAGGCCTTGTCCTTCCCCAGCGCCTTGTTGATGGAGTTGCAGACGGCGTCGACCCACTCCTTGTGCGAGCCGGTGTCCGCGTTGTACGTGATCCTCAGCCGGCCGCCGGGGATGCCGCCGCCCTCCTCGACCAGCCGCTTGGCCCGCGCGGCGTCGTACGCGCAGGCGTCGCCGCAGAGCCCCGCCTTGTAGCCGCCGTCCTTGCCGAGCACCGGGGAGGTCCAGTCGGTGGCGGGGGTGCGCGTCTTCTGGAAGATCGTCTCGGTGATCTGTTCCCGGTTGATCGCCATGGACAGCCCCCGGCGGACCTTCTCGCGGCCCGGCTTGCTCCACTCGCTGTCGTAGAAGGGGAAGGCGAGGGTCTGGATGATGCCCGCGGGAGTGTTGATGTACCGGTCGCCGAGGTCGCTCCCGGCGTTCCTGAGCTGCGCGGCGGGCACGTCGTCGACGAGGTCGAGGTTGCCGGCCATCAGGTTGGTGTAGGCGGTGTTGTTGTCGGTGTAGACCTGCATGTCCACCCCGCCGTTGCGCGCCTTGTCCTCACCGGGGTACGCGTCCCACCGGCGCAGGGACATCTGCGAGCCCTTGGTGTACGAGTCGACGGCGTACGGGCCGTTGCCCACGGGCTTGGACAACCAGGCGTCGTGGTCGTCGAAGAACGCCTTGGGCAGCGGGGCGAAGGTGGGGTAGCCGAGGGTGTCGGGCCAGGTGGAGAACTTCTGGGTGAGCTTGACGGTGAAGGTGGTGTCGTCGACGACCTTCAGCCCGGAGAGGGTCTTGGCGCTCGGCTCGCCCTTCTCCGGGTGGACCTTGTCGTATCCGTCGATGTAGCCGAAGAAGTACGCGTTCTTCTGGTTGTTCTCCAGGTGCGCGCCGTAGTTCCAGGCGTCCACGAAGGACCTGGCGGTGATCTTCTCGCCGTTGCTGAACGTCCACCCCTTCTTGATCTTGACGGTGAAGTTCTGCGCGTCCTTCGTCTCGATCGACTCGGCGACCATGTTCTTGGCCTCGCCGGTCTTCGGGTCGTACCGCTTGAGACCCCGGAAGATCATGGCGAGGATCTTGCCGCCCTGGACCTCGTTGGTGTTCGCGGGTTCGAGCGGGTTCTGCGGGTCGCCCCAGGAGGAGGTCACGATCCCGTCCGCGCCGCCGACGCCGCCGCTCCCCCCGCCGCCGCAGGCCGTCGCCACGAGGGCGACGGTCACCGCGCATGCGGCCCACCTGGCGTGCGTGGCTCCACGCATGGAGATCTCCTGTTCCGGGTTCCGGGCTGTCACCTGATCGAACCGGTCACGTATCGCCCAATATCACCGCGAGGAGAACGAACCGCACATTTACTCCACCCGTACGAGGCCGACCCGCCCCGGCCGGGCCCATCCGGATGTACGCATTCCGAGACGCTGGCGCCCGTATATCGGACTCATTGCCGTGTATGTCATGAATGACCTCCTTTTGTCCATCACGCATGATTACACGCAAGCAATGCCCCGGTATGGATTGAGCAAAGACACGGTCAAGGAAACCAAGAGCACCTCAAGGCGGACCAACATTCATTGACCGCGCGGGAAACGCCTTGCGAAAGTCGCGCCTAGCCCGTAGGTGCCTGATTGTCCTGCGGAATCCTGATGACCCCTCCGGGCCTGGAGCGCCATGACCTCGCCAACTCCCGCCGCTGCCGCCACGCTTGACGTGACGGGCAAAACCGACGGCACCCCCTCCGCGCCCACGAAGCAGGGCAGCGAGGGCCGTTCGCCGGGGCGGCTTGCCTGGACTCGGTTCAAGAGGGACAGGTCAGGCGTGATCGCGGCGTGTGTCGTGGTGTTCTTCTTCGTCGTCGCCCTCTGCGCGCCACTGATCGCCAAGGTCTACGGGAAGAACCCGTACGACACTTACGGACTCGACCAGCCTGGTCTGCTCAACGACTTCAACTACCCGGTCAAGCCGAACGGCGGCATCGACGGGGAGTTCTGGTTCGGCATCGAGCCCGTACTCGGTCGGGACGTCTTCACGTTCCTCCTCTACGGCATCCGCAACTCCCTGCTGATCGCGACCGCGACGACGGTCCTGGTGACCCTGCTGGGGATCGCCGTCGGCATCACCGCCGGATACGTGGGCGGCAAGACGGACTACCTCATCGGCCGGGTCATCGACATCCTGCTGGCCTTCCCCTCCACGCTCTTCTACATCGCCTTCTTCCCGGTGATGATCTCGATCCTGGTCAGCCCCGAGGACAAGATCCCGCAGTGGCTGACCGTCACCAGCCTCATCACCGTCATGACCGCCTTCGGCTGGGCCCCCATGGCCCGCCTGCTGCGCGGCGAGGTACTCGCCCTGCGCGAGCGGGAGTTCGTCGAGGCCGCCAAGGTCACCGGTGCCTCTCCGGCGCGCATCATCTTCAAGGAACTGCTCCCGAATCTGTGGACACCCATCCTGATTCAGGCGACGCTCCTGCTCCCGATGTTCGTCACCGCCGAGGCCGGACTCGCCTTCCTCGGCGTGGGACTTGAGGAGCCCACCCCGGACTGGGGCGTGATGATCCAGAACGGCTCGAAGTACTACCAGGACGACATCACGTTCATGGTGTTCCCGGGCCTCGCCATGGTGATCTTCGTGGTCGCCTTCAACCTCCTCGGCGACTCGGCGCGCGACGCGCTCGACCCGAAGACCAAACGCTGACACTCCCCGGGACCGGCGCACGCGACGGGGCGTCGCCGGTCCGCTCTCCGCTCTTCTCCTTCACACAGGGTTGGTGCCCACATGGCAATCTCACGCAGGAACCTCCTCATCTCGACATCCGTGGCGGCGGGCGGTTCGCTCGTCCTGTCCGCGTGCAGCAGCGGTGACTCGGGCGGGAGCGGCGGTTCGCACGGCGGTGCCACGGAGTACACGAACGCGGACGTGAAGGTGGGCACCAAGGAGGACTCGACCGGCCCCGCACCCAAGGTTCCCGGTGCCAGGAAGGGCGGCACGATCTACGGCGTCGCCGAGGACGACGTGTCCCACATGGACCCGCAGCGCATCTACTTCGCGTACAACTCCTCCATCGCCAACCTCTTCGCGCGCTGCCTCACCGGTTACCAGACCGACATGAAGGGCCGCCAGATACTCGTCGGCGACCTCGCGACCGACACGGGCACGGCCTCCAACGGCAACAAGACCTGGACCTTCACGCTGAAGGACGGTCTGAAGTGGCAGGACGGCAGCGAACTGACCGTCGACGACGTCCGGCACGGCTTCGAGCGCGCCTGGGCCCCGTTCGTCACCGAAGGCGCCATCTACGTCCAGCAGGCGCTGACGGGCAAGGGTGCCAAGTGGCGTGACGCCTACGAGGGTCCCTACAAGGGCAAGCACCTGGACTCGATCGTCACCGACAAGGCGAAGAAGACCATCACGTTCCACCTCAAGGAAGCCCGCCCGGAGTTCAACTTCACGCTGGCGATGCACTCGTACGCCGCCACGCCCGTGAAGCACGACACCAAGGAGAAGTACGACAAGGCCCCCTTCTCCTGCGGCCCGTACATCGTCAAGCACCGCACCATCGACAAGTCGATGACGCTGACGCGCAACAAGCACTGGGACGCGAAGACCGACCCGATCCGCAACGCCTACCCGGACAGCTTCGAGTTCGAGTTCGGACCGACCGGCCCCGAGTCCTGCGACCGCTTCATCGCGGACCAGGGCAAGGACCAGCAGATGGTCGCCATCTACGAGCCGATCCCGGCCGAGCGCATGCAGAAGGTGCTCACCACGCCCGAGATCAAGGAGCGCAGCTTCAACGGCCTGTCGTCGGGCACCTACTACTTCGCCATCAACATGAAGCGCGTCACCGACGTCGAGGTCCGCAAGGCCCTCCTCGTCGCCTGGCCGCTGGAGCAGAGCCGCAAGATCTACGGCGGTACGACCGCGGGCGACTACGCGACGACGATCCTCAGCCCCGACATCGTCGGCCGCGAGAAGTTCGACCTCTACGGCAAGCTGGACAAGCCGGAGGGAGACGTCAAGAAGGCTCGCGAGATCCTGAAGGCGGCCGGAAAGCTCGGCACGAAGATCGTGTACGCCTTCCCCCGGCGCCCCACCTATGACAAGACCAAGATTGTCATCGAGAAGAACCTGAAGGCCGCCGGCTTCGAGCCGGTCATCAAGCCGCTCAACTCGACGGACTTCTACGACCAGGCGCAGCGGCTGGACAACAAGTTCGACGTGATGTGGTTCGGCTGGTCCCCGGACTGGCCCACCGCGTACACCATGATCCAGCCGATGCTCGACGGCTCGGCCATCGGTGACGGCCAGAACAACGTCTCACAGTGCGACGTCCCCTGGATCAACGAGGCGATCAAGAAGAACGCCGTCATCTCGGACCCGAAGGAAGCCGGCAAGGCCTGGGCCGCGCTCGACAGGCGAATCATGAAGGAAGTCGTGCCGATCATTCCGGAGACGTACCAGCGCCGCTGGTACCTGCACGGCTCCAAGGTCGGCGGCGCCATCCACGACCCGCAGTTCGCCGCGACGCTGCTCCACAAGACGTACGTCAAGGCCTGACGACCGGCCTTCGGGGCGGGTTCCCACACGGGTGCCCGCCCCGGCCCCACCTCCTCTCACGGCATCCGTCAGGAACCCCAACTCCCATGCTCCGCTTCCTCATTCGCCGCATCATCGGCGGCGCGGTGATCCTGCTGATCATCAGTGCGATCGTCTTCCTCCTCTTCTACGCCGCTCCGCGCGATCCCGCCCGTCTGGCCTGCGGCAAGGTCTGCCCGCCCGACACGCTGGCACTGGTGAAGCAGAACCTGGGGATCGCCGATCCGCTGCCCATGCAGTACTGGCACTGGTTCGAAGGTCTGTTCGTCGGCCGTGACTACGACACATACGGCTTCTGTGACGCGCCCTGCCTCGGCTACTCGTTCCGCAACCGTGAGCCCGTCCTCGCCACCATCCTCGACCGCTTCCCGACGACCGTTTCCCTCTCGCTGGGTGCCGCGGTCGTGTTCGTCGTCTTCGGCGTGGGTGCCGGCATGCTGGCCGCCCTCAAGCAGGGCAAAGCCCTCGACAAGATCGCGTCGTCCGCGTCCCTCATCGCGTCCTCGATGCAGATCTACGTCGTCGGCGTCTTCGCCGTGTACCTGCTCACCGACCAGATGCATCTGCTGGAGCGGCCCTCGTACACACCTCTCTCCGAGAACCCTGCCAAGTGGTTCTCCGGGTTGCTGATCCCCTGGCTCGTCCTCGCGCTCATCTTCACCGCGAACTACACGCGCATGTCCCGTTCACAGTTGGTCGAGACCATGAACGAGGACTACGTCCGTACCGCCCGGGCCAAGGGACTCTCACAGCGCACGGTCTTCTTCCGCTTCGCCTGGCGCGGCGCGATGGGCCCGATCGTCACGATCTTCGGCCTTGATGTCGGCGTACTCCTCGGCGGCGCGATCATCACCGAGAAGACGTTCGCTCTGCACGGCATCGGCGAACTGTCGGTCAAGGCGGTGGACACCAGCGACCTTCCACTGCTCCTCGGGGTGGTCCTCGTGGCGGCCGCCGCGATCGTCATCTTCAACATCATCGTCGACGCCCTGTACGCGTTGATCGACCCGCGCGTGCGCCTCGCCTAGGAGCCGGAACCCATGAGCACCCCCTTCCTCTCCGTACGCGACCTGCGCGTCCACTTCTCCACCGAGGACGGCGTGGTCAAGGCCGTGGACGGCCTCGACTTCGACCTGGAGCAGGGCAAGACCCTCGGCATCGTCGGCGAGTCCGGCTCCGGAAAGTCCGTCACCAACCTCGCCATCCTCGGCCTGCACCACAAGGACAGCACGGCGATCGGCGGCGAGATCCTGCTCGACGGCCAGGAGCTTCTCACCGCCACCGAGCGGGAGCTGGAGCGGCTGCGCGGCAACAAGATGGCGATGATCTTCCAGGACGCCCTCGCCTCCCTGTCGCCGTACCACACCATCGGCCGGCAGATCGGCGAGACGTACCGCAAGCACACCGGGGCCTCCAAGAAGGAGGCGCGGGCACGGTCGATCGAGATGCTGACGAAGGTCGGCATCCCGCAGCCGGACCTGCGCGTGGACGACTACCCGCACCAGTTCTCCGGCGGCATGCGCCAGCGCGCGATGATCGCGATGGCGCTGGTCTGCGACCCGACGCTGCTGATCGCCGACGAGCCGACCACCGCCCTCGACGTGACGGTCCAGGCACAGATCATGGACCTCCTCAAGGACCTCCAGCAGGAGTTCGGCACGTCGATCATCTTCATCACCCATGACCTCGGCGTGATCGCGGACATCGCCGACGACGTCCTCGTGATGTACGGCGGCCGGTGCGTGGAGCGCGGCACGAAGAAGGAGGTGCTGCGCTCGCCGCAGCACCCCTACACGTGGGGCCTGCTGGGCTCCATGCCGTCGCTGGACGGCCCGGTGGACGTGCCGCTGTCGCCCATCCCCGGCTCCCCTCCGAGCCTCCTGAACCCGCCGTCCGGCTGCCGCTTCCACCCGCGGTGCACGTTCACCGAGCAGGTCGGGGGCGGGCGCTGTTCGAGCGAGCAGCCGCTCCTCGAACTGACCGGGGGCCGGGGCGCCGCCTGCCACCTCACCTCCGAGCAGCGGTCGGCGTTCTTCGCGGACATCGCCGGCTCGGCGGGTTCCCCGGGCTCGGTGGGCTCCGCAGGTTCCACGGGCGATGCCGGGCGCGGCGCGCACACCGCCGACCGACGCGACTGACGTACAAGAGACGGGACTTCACGACGATGAGCAGCACCACTCCCACTCCTCTCCTGGATGTCAGCGGGCTGACCAAACACTTTCCGATCATGGGCGGCTTCCCGTTCAAGCGGAAGGTCGGTGCCGTGCAGGCGGTGGACGGCCTGGACTTCACCGTCGCCGAGGGCGAGAGCCTCGGCCTGGTCGGCGAGTCCGGCTGCGGCAAGTCGACGACGGGCCGCCTGATCACGCGCCTGCTCGAACCGACCGGCGGCACGATCTCCTACCGGGGCAAGGACATCACGCACGCCTCGCGCAAGCAGCTGGCGCCGGTCCGCTCGGAGATCCAGATGATCTTCCAGGACCCGTACGCGTCGCTGAACCCGCGCCAGACGGTCGGCAAGATCATCTCGGGCCCGATGGAGGTCAACGGCATCAACCCGGCGGGGGGCCGCGAGGCGCGCGTCCGGGAACTCCTGGAGACCGTCGGCCTCAACCCGGAGCACTACAACCGCTTCCCGCACGAGTTCTCGGGCGGCCAGCGGCAGCGCATCGGCGTCGCCCGCGCCCTGGCCCTGGAGCCGAAGCTGATCGTGGCGGACGAGCCGGTGTCGGCGCTGGACGTGTCGATCCAGGCGCAGGTGGTGAACCTCCTCCAGAAGCTCCAGAAGGAGCTGGACATCGCCTTCCTGTTCATCGCGCACGACCTCGCCGTGGTCCGGCACTTCTCGCAGCGGGTCGCGGTGATGTACCTGGGCCGGATCGTGGAGATCGCCGACCGCGAGGACCTGTACGGCAATCCGCGCCACCCCTACACCAAGGCGCTCCTGTCGGCCGTCCCCGAGGCGACCGCGGACGACGTCCCCCGCCGCGAACGCATCCTGCTGACCGGCGACGTGCCGTCACCGGTCAACCCGCCCTCGGGCTGCCGCTTCCGTACGCGCTGCTGGAAGGCGACGGACAAGTGCGCGTCGGACGACCCGCCGCTGGTCCGGATCGACGGCAACCGGGAGGGGCACCTGACGGCGTGCCACTACCCCGAGGACACCACGGCGCTGACCGTCCCCGCCGCACGCACGTCCCTCTGACCCGCGCCCAGCGGTCGGACCGGGGCCCCGCCCACCCCTCCGGGCCGGGCCCCACTGCCGGAACCGGCCCGCCCCTCCCCCTTGACCCGAGCGGGGCGCGGCCGGTTCCGGCGCAGACGGCACCTCTTCGGTGGTCGCGCCCCGGTGGCGGCACCGGCGGCCACACCGGCGTCCCCGGGGCATCCGCTTCCGGCGGCCGCTCCGTGGCGGCGCACGCCGTGGCAGGCACCTCCCTCACCCCGGGTCCGTGACCAACCGCGCGTGCAGCTCCACGTCGTAGCGGACGCCGTCGTACGCCAGCTTCTGGCGTTGCAGGCCCTCCACCGTGAAGCCGGCCGCCTCGGCCACGCGGCACGAGGCGAGGTTGTTGGTGCGGTGGCCCAACTCCAGGCGGAACAGGCCCAGGTCGTCGAAGGCCCACCGCGACACCGCCTGGCATGCGTAGGTGGCGACGCCCTTGCCCTGCTCGTGTGGTGTCGTCCAGTAGGACACCCAGCCGATGCCGTGGACGTGGTTCACCGCTCCCACCGCGGCGTGGCCCAGCACCGTCCCGGCACCGTCCACCACCGCGAAGGCATACGCCGACCCGGCGGCCCGCTCGGCGGTGCGGCGGCTGATCCAACTGGCCGCCGCGTCGAGGGACTCGACGGGCCGGTCGGCCTGGCGGGCCATCTCCGGGGTGGCGAAGGCCGCCAGGACGGCGGCGGCGTCCTCGTCCCGCCAGGGACGCAGGGTCACGTCGGTCACGGTCCCAGCCTCCCACCGGTGTTTCATCCGCCGCCACCTCCAGCTCCGCCAGGTCCCCGGTCCGGTGACTCAGAGGTGTTGCACACGAAGGCCACGGGTCGACTCACACCAAGGCGACGGCCGTCACGCACGAAGGCGCCCCCGGCCTTCTCGGCCGGGGGCGCCTTCGGTCTCGTACCGGCCAGAGGCCAGTCCTTGGTCACGCCGCGTGCACGACGTCCTTCTCCTCGGCGAAGTGGCACGCCGACTCATGCGCCGCCGGGGTGTCCTGGCCGACGAAGCGCTCCGGGACCGCCAGCAGCGGCACCTCCTGCGCGCACTTGTCCTCCGCCTTCCAGCACCGCGTGCGGAAGCGGCAGCCCGAGGGCGGGTTCGCGGGCGAGGGCACATCGCCGGTCAGGATGATCCGCTCGCGGCCCTCACGCGCCTCCGGGTCCGGCACCGGCACCGCCGACAGCAGCGCCTGCGTGTACGGGTGCGTCGGGTGGTCGTAGATCTGCTCGTCCGAGCCGATCTCCGCCATCTTGCCGAGGTACATCACGCCCACGCGGTCCGAGATGTGCCGGACGATCGACAGGTCGTGCGCGATGAAGAGGTAGGAGAGGTTGAACTCGTCCTGGAGCTTCCCCATCAGGTTGATGACCTGGGCCTGGACGGAGACGTCCAGGGCCGAGACCGGCTCGTCGCAGATGATGATCTCGGGGTTGAGGGCCAGGCCGCGGGCGATGCCGATGCGCTGGCGCTGACCGCCGGAGAACTGGTGCGGGTAGCGGTTGATGTACTCGGGGTTGAGGCCCACCACGTCCAGGAGTTCCTGGACCTTCTGCCGGCGCGAACCCTTGGGGGCCACCTCGGGGTGGATCTCGAAGGGCTCCCCGATGATGTCGCCCACCGTCATACGGGGGTTCAGCGAGGTGTACGGGTCCTGGAACACCATCTGGATGTTGCGGCGGACCGCCTTCAGCGCGCGCCCGGACAGCTTGGTGATGTCCTGGCCCTTGTAGAAGACCTCGCCCGCGGTGGCCCGCTCCAGGGTCATCAGGAGCTTGGCGACCGTGGACTTGCCGCAGCCGGACTCGCCCACGATGCCCAGGGTCTCGCCCTGGTACAGGTCGAAGGAGATGCCGTCGACCGCCTTGACCGCGCCGACCTGCTTCTTGATCAGGATGCCCTGGGTGAGCGGGAAGTGCTTGACCAGGTTGCGGACCTGGAGGATCGGCTCGCCGCGCTCGACCGGGGCCTCGATGGCGGCCACGGCCTCGGTCTCGGTGGCGGCGTCGACCGTCTCCACCTCGGAGACGTTCGGGGTGGCGACCAGCGGCTCCTCGGCCTTCGAGAACTCCGCGGCCTTCGAGGCCTTCGAGTCCTTCGTGGGCTCAGCCATGGATCGTCTCCTTCCAGAAGTGGCACGCGCTGCCGCGGCCCGGCAGCTCCGCGCCGTCCTGCTCGGTGACCGGCACCAGGGCCGGGATCTCCGTGCGGCAGATGTCCTGCGCCTTGGGGCAGCGCGGGTTGAACGCGCAACCGCCGGGGATCTTGAGCAGGTTGGGCGGCAAACCCTTGATCGCGTACAGCTCCTGGCCCTTCTGGTCCAGGCGCGGGATCGAGTCGAGCAGGCCACGGGTGTACGGGTGCGCGGGGCGCTTGTACAGCTCGTGGACGGGTGCCGTCTCGACGATCCGGCCCGCGTACATCACCGCGATCTTGTCCGCGACGTCGGCGACGACGCCGAGGTCGTGGGTGATCAGGATCAGGCCCATGTTGTACTCGCGCTGGAGCTCCGCGAGCAGGTCCATGACCTGGGCCTGGACGGTCACGTCGAGCGCCGTGGTGGGCTCGTCCGCGATGATCAGGTCCGGCTCCAGGGCGAGCGCCATCGCGATCATGATGCGCTGGCGCATACCGCCGGAGAACTGGTGCGGGTAGTCGTTCACCCGCTCCTTGGCGGCCGGGATCTTGACCTTGTCCATCAGCTCGATGGCCTTGGCCTTGGCCTGCTTGCGGCCCATCCCCTCGTGCACCCGGAACATCTCGGCGAGCTGGTAGCCCACCGAGAGGACGGGGTTGAGGGAGGACAGCGCGTCCTGGAAGATCATGGCGACCTTCCGGCCGCGGATCTTCCTGCGCTCCTCGCCGGACATCTTCAGCATGTCCTGGCCGCGGAAGAGGATCTCGCCCTGCGGGATCTTGCCGGGCGGCATGTCGAGGATGCCCATGACGGCCTGCGCGGTCACGGACTTGCCGGACCCCGACTCACCGAGGACGGCGAGCGTCTCGCCCGCCGCCACGCTGTAGTTGACGCCGTTCACGGCCTTGACCACACCGTCACGGGTGTGGAATTCGACGTGCAGGTCGCGGACTTCGAGCAGAGTGGTGCTGTCGTCGCCCCCGCTGCGCGGCTCTGGGACGAACGCGGTCTTGTCGATGATGGTCAACGTACGCCCTCCTAGCGCATCTTCGGGTCGAGGGCGTTGCGTACAGCATCGCCGAACATCAGGAACGCCAGGACAGTGATCGACACCAGGATGGACGGCATCAGCAGGGTGTGCGGAGCCGTGCGCAGCTGGTCCTTGGCGGCGGACACGTCCATGCCCCAGGAGACCGTCGGCTCGGCGATGCCGAGTCCCAGGTACGACAGGGTGGCCTCGGCCGCGATGTAGCCGCCGAGGGCGATCGTGGCGACGACGATCACGGGGGCCGCGGCGTTGGGCAGGATGTGCCGCAGCAGGATCCGGCTGGTGGAGGCGCCCAGGGCGCGGGCCGCCGTCACGTAGTCGGCCTCCTTGACGGAGATCACGGCACCACGCGAGACACGGGCGATCTGGGTCCAGCCGAGGAAGGCCAGGGACAGGATGACGACGTACAGCTTGCGCTCGGCGAACGAGGTCAGGATGACCATGGCGCCCAGCAGGAAGGGGACGCCGAAGAAGATGTCCGTGAGCCGGGAGAGGATCGCGTCCACCCAGCCGCCGAAGTAACCGGCGAGGGTGCCGACGAGACTGCCGAAGAACGTGACGAGCAGGGTCACGCAGATGCCCACGGAGAGCGAGTTGCGGGTGCCGTAGACCATGCGGGCCCACACCGAGCGGCCCTGCACGTCATAGCCGAGCCAGTCGGCCTGGAAGACGTTGCCGAAGTGGGGCTTTTGCAGGTACCGGTTGGCGAGGTCCGCCTTGCGCGGGTCGGTGCCGGTGAACAGGCCCGGAGCGACCGCCATGGCGAGAAGCAGCACGATGAGCACCGCGGAGATGACGAAGAGCGGGTTGCGCCTGAGGTCGTACCAGGCGTCCGTCCACAGGCTGCGCGCCTTGTCGGCCTTCTCGGGGGCGACCTCGGGGGCACCCGGCACGGTGGTGTCCTTGACGGTGAGCGTCTCAGGCATAACGGATCCTCGGGTCCAGGACCGCGTAGAGCAGGTCGACGAGAAGGCTGGCGGCGAGGTACACCACCACGATCAGCGTGACGATGCCGACGACCGTCGATCCCTCGCGGCGGGAGAGCGCCTCGAAGATCTCGAAGCCCACACCGCGGACGTTGAAGATGCCCTCGGTGACGATGGCCCCACCCATCAGGGTGCCGATCTCGATGCCGAGGAAGGTGACGACGGGGATCATCGAGTTGCGCACCAGGTGGACGCCGATGACACGACGGCGCGGCAGGCCCTTGGCGATGGCCGTGCGCACATAGTCGGCGCGCAGGTTCTCCGCGACCGACGTGCGGGTCAGTCGGGTGACGTACGCGAGGGAGAGCGCGGACAGGACGATGGCCGGCAGCAGCAACTGTCCGTAGTCGGTCGCGTCCTGGACATTCGGCTCGGTCCAGTTGAGGACGAAGGCGAAGAAGTACTGGAAGAGGTAGCCGAGCACGAACGACGGCGCGGAGATCAGCAGCAGGGCGAGCACGAGCAGGGTGCGGTCCGTGAGCGTGTTGGGCCGCAGGCCGCCGATGACGCCGAGCGTGATGCCGACGACCACCAGGAACACGAACGCGAAGAGCGCGAGCCTGACCGTGGTCGGGAACGCTTCCGAGATCACGTCCGCGACGGGCCGCTGGCTCGCGATCTGCGTGCCGAAGTCGCCCTGGAAGATACCGGTCAGGTAGTCCCAGTACTGGGCGAGGAATGGCTTGTCGAGACCCAGGTCGTGCTTGATGCGCGCGATCTGGGTTGGGTCGATGGTCTGCTCCCCGAAGAGCGCGCGCACGGGATCACCGGGCAGCGCGAACATCATGGAGAAGACGAGGAAGGTTGACCCGATGAAGACCGGGATCATCTGGAGCAGTCGCCGAACGACATATCGCCCCATGAGCGCCTCCGTGAGGGGGTTGCACCCGGAAGGGCCGCCCTCCTCCGGTTCGGGGAGGGCGGCCCGTCCGGGGTGCCCGTGTGGTGGTGCGTTGTCCGCGCCACCACCGGGCTACGGCCGAGAGGGGATGGGACCCGAAGGCACCCGTTACTTGACGGTGACGTCCGTCAGGATGAAGTCACCGCGGTAGTCGATCTTGACGTTGTCGACGTTCTTGCCGTGACCGCCGTTGATCGCGTAGTACCACAGCGGGATGGCGGGCATCTTCTCGACGAGGACCTTCTCCGCCTCCTGGTAGGCCTTGATGGAGCCTTCCAGGGTCTTGGAGTGGTCGCCCTTCTTGAAGAGCTCGTCGACTTCCTTGTCCTTGAACTGGCCGTTGTTGGCCTCGGCCGTGGACCCGTAGAGGTCGTGCATGAAGTTGATGTTCAGCGGGTAGTCCGCCACCCAGCCACCGCGGTAGAAGCTCTTGACCTGTCGGTTGTCACGGGCGTCGAGGTCCGTCTGGAAGTCCGGCTTGGCGTCCGGGACGCACTCGACTCCGGTGGCGTTGCGGATGGACTCGCAGACCGCGGTCACCCACTCCTTGTGGCCGCCGTCGGCGTTGAACTGAATCCAGAGCTTGTTGCCCGGGACGCCGCCGCCCTGCTTGATGAGGGACTTGGCCTTCTTCGGGTTGTACGTGAAGACGTCCGTGTCGAGCTTCTGGCCGCCCTGGACGTTCTGCGGCGCGAAGCCCTCGGCCGGCACGCGCGAGTTGTGCAGCGTCTTGGCCGTGATGGTCTTGCGGTCGATCGCCATGGACAGGCCCTGGAGGACCTTGGGGTCGATGTCCTTGAACGTCTTGCTGTAGAACGCCGGGACGATCGACTGGACAGCGGCGTAGGGCTGCTCGATCGCGCGGTCGCCGAGGTCCGACTTCAGCTTGGGCAGGTCCTTCGGACCGACCTGGCGGATCATGTCCAGGTTGCCCGAGAGCAGGTCCTGGTAGGCCGCCTCGACGGTCGTGTAGTTCTTGAACTGAATGCCCTTGTTCTTGGCCTTGTTCGGACCCTTGTAGCCGTCGTAGGCGGCGACCTGGATCAGCTTCTTGTGCTGCCACTTCTGGAACTTGTACGGGCCGTTGCCGATCGGCTTCTGGCCGAACGCCTTGGGGTCCTTGTAGAAGGCCTTCGGGAGCGGCGCGAAGGTGTAGTAGCCCAGCTTGTAGTCCCAGTACGGGACGCCGTTGGTCAGCGAGACCGTGAAGGTGTTCTCGTCGACGACCTTAAGGCCGGACATCTTGTCCTTGGTGGGCTTGGCGCCCTCCTTGGCCGGGTGGACGTCCTCGTAACCCGCGATGTCCTGGAACCAGAAGGCGTTCTGCTGCTTGTTGTCGACGTTCGCGTACCAGTTCCACGCGTCGACGTAGGACTGCGCGGTGACCTTCTCGCCGTTGTGGAACGTCCAGCCCGGCTTGAGCTTGATGGTCCACGTCTTGTTGTCGCTCGACGGCTTGACCGACTCGGCACCCGTCATGACGAGCTTGCTGTCGGCGTCGAACTCGGCGAGGCCGGTGAAGAGCGCTTGGATGACGTACGAGCCCAGGGTCTCGTTGGTGTCCGACGGGATCAGCGGCTTCTGCGGCTCGCCGACGTCGATCGACACATAGCCCTTGGGCTTGCCCGCCGACTTGTCGCCATCGCTGTCACTGCCGCCGCAGGCGGTCGCGGTCAGCGCCACGACACCGGCTATGGCGACCCACTTGGCGCTCTTGGCACCACGCATGGGGTTCCTCCTCATGAGTCCACTTGTTCACTGCGAGAGGGGGTACAAGTGACCTCGTCGACACCCCTGACGACGAAGATCGAGTACCCCAGTGTGCTCGTGAGTCGGCGCTCCCCACAGCGCGTGACCCATTGACCCGAGCTATACGCGGTCAACTATTAGCCATGAGGTACCGGTCGACCACACCCTTTTGGTCTCGGTTCAATCACACCTGGCCCGTACAACTTCCAAAATCCGGACATATCGATCTGAGATAGATGGTTGCGAAACGGACTCGTTGCCCATGTATCGACCACGTGTGTCCGCTCAGCGGACGTCTGGCGGAGAGAATCCGGTTGCGCGGAGGGCGTTTCCGCTGCTTGGCGGGCCGGCCCCGGCCCGCCAAACACGGCGAAATCGTCACAGGCCGTGATCGCCGCGCCGGGCGGCCATGGCCTCGGACGACGCCGGGCCCGGCGTCGGTCACATCACAGGGTGTGGCGCGGGCAAAGCCGAAGGGCCGGTCTCCCCGCAGAACTCTGCGGGGAGACCGGCCCTTTGACGTGGGTCAGCCCTGACGGGGGCTGCCGCGTGTCAGGCGTCAGCTGTGCTTGGCGCGCGACGCGGCGCGGCCGCGCTCCTTCTGGTCCAGGACGACCTTGCGGATGCGCACGGTCTCCGGGGTCACCTCGATGCACTCGTCGTCACGGCAGAACTCCAGGGACTGCTCGAGCGACAGCTTGCGCGGCGGGACCACGTTCTCCGTGGAGTCGGCCGACGCGGCGCGCATGTTGGTGAGCTTCTTCTCCTTGGTGATGTTCACGTCCATGTCATCGGCGCGCGAGTTCTCGCCGATGATCATGCCCTCGTACACCTCGGTGCCGGGCTCGGTGAAGATGACACCGCGCTCCTGGAGGTTGATCATCGCGAACGGCGTGACCTTGCCCGCGCGGTCGGCGACCAGGGAGCCGTTGTTACGGGTCTTCAGCTCGCCGAACCACGGCTCGTGGCCCTCGAAGATGGAGTGCGCGATGCCGGTGCCGCGGGTCTGGGTGAGGAACTCCGTACGGAAGCCGATGAGGCCGCGGGACGGGACGATCCACTCCATGCGAATCCAGCCCGAACCGTGGTTCGTCATGGTCTCCATGCGGCCCTTGCGGGCGGCCATCAGCTGCGTGATGGCGCCGAGGTGCTCCTCGGGCGAGTCGATCGTCATGCGCTCGATCGGCTCGTGGACCTTGCCGTTGATCTCCTTGGTGACCACCTCGGGCTTGCCGACGGTCAGCTCGAAGCCTTCCCGGCGCATGGTCTCGACGAGGATGGCCAGCGCCAGCTCACCGCGGCCCTGCACCTCCCAGGCGTCGGGGCGCTCGGTGTCCAGGACGCGGAGCGAGACGTTGCCGATCAGCTCCTTGTCCAGGCGGTCCTTCACCTGACGGGCGGTGACCTTGTGGCCCTTGCCGCCCTTGCCGACCAGCGGCGAGGTGTTCGTACCGATGGTCATGGAGATCGCCGGCTCGTCGACCGTGATCAGCGGCAGCGCGATCGGGTTCTCGGGGTCGGCCAGGGTCTCGCCGATCATGATGTCCGAGATGCCGGCGATGGCGCAGATGTCACCGGGGCCGGCCTTCTCGGCGGGCTTGCGGGTGAGCGCCTCGGTCATCATCAGCTCGGTGATGCGGACGTTCTGCTGGGTGCCGTCGCGCTTGATCCACGTGACCGTCTGGCCCTTGCGCAGCTCGCCCTGCTCGACGCGGCAGAGCGCGATACGGCCGAGGAAGTTGTCCGCGTCCAGGTTGGTGACGTGGGCCTGGAGGGGGGCCGACTCGTCGTACTCCGGAGCGGGGACGTGCTCCAGGATCGTCGTGAAGAACGGCTCCAGGCTGTCGCTGTCGGCCGGGACGGTGCCGTCCTCCGGCTTGGTCAGCGAGGCGATGCCGTCACGGCCGCAGGCGTAGACGATCGGGAACTCGATCTGGTCCTCGTCGGCGTCCAGGTCGAGGAAGAGGTCGTACGTCTCGTTGACGACCTCGTCGATCCGGGAGTCCGGGCGGTCGGTCTTGTTGATGCACAGGATGACCGGCATCCGGGCCTGGAGGGCCTTGCGGAGCACGAAGCGGGTCTGCGGCAGCGGGCCCTCGGAGGCGTCCACGAGCAGGACGACCGCGTCCACCATCGACAGGCCGCGCTCGACCTCGCCACCGAAGTCGGCGTGGCCGGGGGTGTCGATGATGTTGATGGTGATCGGCTCGCCACCATCCTTGGGGTGGTACTTCACGGCCGTGTTCTTGGCCAGGATCGTGATGCCCTTCTCACGCTCCAGGTCGTTCGAGTCCATCATGCGGTCGTCGAGCGACTCCGCGGCGTGGGCGGCGAAGGCTCCGGCCTGCTTGAGCATGGCATCGACGATGGTCGTCTTGCCGTGGTCGACGTGGGCGACGATGGCGACGTTACGAATGTCGTGGCGCGTGGGCATACAGCTGCGCTTCTCCCGGGAAGAGTGGTCGGCGGCGCGTACGGTCCGGTACGCGGCCCTGCCGGGCAGACAACACGCCACGGCCTTACCCCAGTCTACGTGGCTCGCGCGGAGGCGGCCTCCGCGGGGGGTTTCCGGGCAGCCGCGAGCGGCTGCCCGGAACAGGGGCGTCAGGGGTGAAACCGCAGGTCAATGGGTTGATACGACCTTGCCCGCCGAGGTGGTCGGCGGGCAAGGGAGTTGAGCGGAATCTGAGCGTCGGTCCCGTGAAGAGATGGTGTACGTCACTTGGACGCGACGTGCGTCACCACTCGTGCCTCACTTCTGTGCGTGACTTCTGTGCGTCACTTCGCCGAGGGCGCGCCGGACGGCTTCGCACCCGGCTTCAGGAAGCCGATGTCCTCGTAGTTCGGGGCCTGGAAGCCGAAGGCACCGGCGTTGGCGAGGTTCGGGCGGGCCGCCGTCAGCTGGGGCCGCTGGTAGAGCGGGATGGAGCCCGCCTCGGCCCAGATGCGGGCATCGGCCTTCTTCACCAAGGAGCGTGACGTTTCTTCGTCGAGTTCGCTGATCGCCTGGTCGAAGAGCTGGTCGATGTGGTCGGTGCCGACGCGCGTGTAGTTCTGCTCGACGTTCAGCGAGCCGTCCGCGGCCGGGACCGGCTTGGCGTAGATCGGGCGGGCGTCGGTGGCGGGGAAGGCCGACGCGGGCCACGAGTACAGGGCCAGGTCGTACTGGCCCGAGGCGATGTGGTCCTTGAAGTAGCTGCTGTCGGAGACCTTCGCCGTCTCCGTGCGCACGCCGATCTTCTCCAGCATGCGCGAGATGCGGTCGGCCACCGCCCGCAGCGGCTCCGACCCGTCGCCGGAGGGCAGCACGAAGCGGAGGGTGAGGGGCTTGCCGTCCTTGGCGAGCGGTGCGCCGGCGGCGGGTGCGGGGGTGCCCTTGGGGGCGTACGCGCCGGGGGCACCGCCCTTGGCCTGGTCCCGGGAGTGGGTCCTGGCCGCGGACTGCCGGTCGGCCTGCTGCCCGGTGCGGTCGGCGGCGTCCTTCTTCTCGGACCGGCTGTTCTCGAACCTGTTCTCCAGCCTGTTCTCGGACCGGTGTCCCGACCTGCTCTCGGAACTGTGTTCGCGCCGCTTCTCGGCCCGCTTCTCAGCCCGCATTTCGGCCCTTTCGGCGGCCTTCTTGGCGGCTCTCTTGGCGGACCTCTTCTTGTCCGCCTTCTTCGCCTTCTCCGCCTTCTTCGCCGCCTTCCGTTCGGCCTTCCTCCGCTGCTCCGTCTCGGCCTCGGCCGGCGGCCGCAGGATGTCCGCCTGGCGGGTCAGCGCGGCCTTCTGATGGGCCGCGGCGGGCGCGAACACGGAGGCGCCGCTGTCACCGGGCTTCCCGTCCTCCTCGCCGACGATGTACGTGCCGTCGTCGGACCCGGCCTCGGAGCCGGAGCCGGAGCCGGACTCCGTGTCGGTCGGCTCGGCGGAGGACTCGCCGCCCGCCGTCTTCGTCTTCTTCTTGTCCTTCAGTTCGTTCTTGACCGGTCCGCCCGGCACCCAGCCCGCGTCCGCCAGCAGCGCCCGCGCCTCGGCGGTGTCCTGCTCGCCGAGGGCCCCGCTGTTGTCCGCGTACGCCTCCTGTCCGGCGAGGGCGAGGTGGCTGCCGACCGGCTCGGCGGGCAGGCCGAGCGGCTTGAGCACCGCCTCGGCGAGTTCCTCGCGGTCCAGGGCCCGGGCCACCGCGCGGCGCACCCGGTCGTCCGCGAGCGGGCCCGCGGAGCCGTTGAGGGCGAGCTGGGTGTAGGCCGGTTCGAGGGACTTGCGGACCACGTAGCCGCTCAGGCCCGCCTGCTCGGTCGCGTACCTCTTGACCGCCCTGCGGGTCTTCTCGCGGGCCTCGTACTCGGCCTGCGCGGCCTCCTCGTCGGAGCCGTTGACGATGGCCCAGGAGCGCAGGGCCTTGGCGGGCGTCAGCTGCGCGCCGGGGCCGTGGGCGGGCGCGCCTTCGCCCGCCTTGCCGCCGGCGGCGAGCGAGATCCGCCCGGCCTCCGCGGAGTCGATCTCGGCGAGGTCGACCTTGCCCTTGGCAAGCGCCTCGGCGCGCTCGTTGCGGGACACCTCGCGCAGCACCAGCTTGTCGAGCTTGGCCGGCCGCCCCCACCAGCGCGGGTTGCGCCCCAGGGTCACCTCGCCGGCCTTCCGGTCGATCCCGGTGAGCGCGAAGGGGCCCGCGGTCGCCTTCAGTCTGCGGCGGGCGCCGTCGTTGAAGGAGTCGGGGCTGCCCATGACCTGCTTGGGGTAGAGCGGGGAGAACAGGGAGCGCCAGTCCGCGTACGGCTTGTTGAAGGTGACGCGCACCTCCAGGTTGTTCGCGCCGCGTTCGATCTTCTCGATGCGGTCGTATCCGGCGTTCCGCGCGGTCCAGTACGCGGTGTCCTTGCCGGACAGGGCCCGCCACTGGGCCGCGAAGTCGTCGGCGCCGATCTCCCGGCCGTCGCTCCAGACCGCCTGCTGGTTGAGCTTGTACAGGACGACCTGCCGGGGTTCGCGCTCCACGACCTCCGCCGACTCCAGGAAGTCGGCGTTGCGCTGCGGCCTGCCCTGCGCGTCGAGGCGGAACAGGGAGGGCAGGACCGCGCCCGCGATCCGCGAGGTGCCCGCGTCGGCGTCGGACTGGAAGGTGTTGAGGGTCTCGGGCAGCGCGTCGAGTGCCCAGTTCATGGTCCCTCCGTCGGCGACCATGCCCCGGGCGGCGGGAGCGATGTCCTGGCCGGCGGCCGGCTTGCCGGCCTCGTCGTGCGAGCTGCATCCGGCGAGGGCGGGCAGAACCAGCACCCCCGTCGCGAGGAACACGACAGATCTGACTCCGACGCGGTCGTGGGACATGGCTGGTACCTCCGGGGTCCGGGGCTCGCCCGGCCCCCCGCTACCAGGACCGGGCCGGGATTGATCACGTTTGGCGGTATATGGAGCTGATCACATCTATGGCCCCACTGAAGGTGACCGTGCGGGCCGTACGGCGCAGACACGGCGCGGCGGCGCCCGGATGCCACTCGTGCGGCCCAACGCGCCGGAGTGCCGGTGCGGCGGGATCGGCGCGGCGAGGGGGCGTGATCCGGCGCGTTCACCCCGCTCGATCCGGCAATCGGCGCAGATCTCTTCACAAGCCGGGATGTGACGCGCGACACTCGCAGGCGCATGAGCATTGCCACCGCACCCCCCAGAAGTGAGGGCAAGTCATGGCTCTGCACGATGAACTGACGGCCGTACAGCGCTGCGTCGACGAGTTGGTCCGCACCGTCGGCAGGCTGGAGCGCCAGGCCGGCGACCAGCTGGCGGGGGTCGACATACGCCGGGTGCGCACGGACACCGACCGGCTGAGCGAGAGTGTCGCCCTGCTGCGCTCCGCCACCGCGCCCCCCGCGCCGCGCGGGCGGCCGCTGCGCACCGACCTCGTGACCATCTCCGACACGCCGTACGACCGCTCGCTGTGGACGAACGCCGGGGACTGCGACGACGAGGGCCTGGGAGCCCGCGACCGCCGCGCCCCCTGACATCCGCCCCGCCGAGCCCTCCCCCGTACATCCGTACACCCGCATTCCCGTACGTCCGTATGCCAGTACGTCCGCATGCCCGTACGCGAGTACACCCGTACGCCTGACATCGCGGTACCCGAGGACGAAGGAGTGGAGCCTCGTTGGCCACCGGCACGGAACCTCAACCGAAGAGCGGAACGGCCCCCGGCGGCGGTGTGCGCGACGGCACGCGCGCCGCGATCGCCGCTGCCCACCTGCGGACCGACCGCTGGTGGCTGGCGCCCGCGGCGACCGCCGCCGGGCTGCTCGCCTTCGTCGTCTACTCGACCTGGCGGGCGTTCGCGAACGCGGACTACTACCAGGCGCCCTACGTCTCGCCGTTCTACTCCCCGTGCCTGGCCGACAACTGCGAGCCGATGCGCTCCGGCCCCAACTGGGAGATCTTCGGCAGCTGGTGGGGCCTGTCGCCCGCGCTGCTGATCCTGATCTTTCCGCTCGGTTTCCGGCTGACCTGCTACTACTACCGCAAGGCCTACTACCGCGGCTTCTGGGCGTCACCGCCCGCCTGCGCGGTCGCCGAGCCGCACAAGAAGTACACGGGTGAGACCCGCTTCCCCCTGGTGCTCCAGAACATCCACCGGTACTTCTTCTACGCGGCGGTGCCGGTCGCGGGCATCCTCACGTACGACACCGTGCTGACGTTCCGCGACGAGCACTACGCGTGGGGCCACATGGGCCTCGGCACGCTCGTCTTCCTGCTCAACATCACGCTGATCTGGGCGTACACCCTCTCCTGCCACTCGTGCCGGCACATCGTCGGGGGCAAGCTCAAGCACTTCTCCAAGCACCCGGTCCGGTACCGCCTGTGGCAGTGGGTCGGAAAACTGAACGCACGCCACATGCAGCTCGCGTGGGCGTCGTTGCTGAGCGTCGCGCTCGCCGACTTCTACGTGTACCTGATCGCGTCCGGCGCCTTCGACGATCCGAGGTTGTTCTGATGTCTCAAGTGGAGCGGCAGCAGTGGGACGTTGTCGTGGTGGGTGCCGGGGGCGCCGGTCTGCGGGCCGCGATCGAGGCGCGCGAGCAGGGCGCCCGTACGGCCGTGATCTGCAAGTCGCTGTTCGGCAAGGCCCATACGGTGATGGCCGAGGGCGGCATCGCGGCCTCCATGGGCAACGTGAACTCCGGCGACAACTGGCAGGTGCACTTCCGCGACACCCTGCGGGGCGGCAAGTTCCTGAACCAGTGGCGGATGGCCGAGCTGCACGCGCGTGAAGCACCGGACCGGGTGTGGGAGCTGGAGACGTGGGGCGCCCTGTTCGACCGTACGCCGGACGGGCGGATCTCCCAGCGCAACTTCGGCGGGCACGAGTACCCGCGCCTCGCCCATGTCGGCGACCGCACCGGACTCGAACTGATCCGCACCCTCCAGCAGAAGATCGTCGCGCTCCAGCAGGAGGACTTCCGGGAGCTGGGCGACCACGAGGCGCGGCTGAAGGTCTTCCAGGAGTGCACGGTCACCCGCGTGCTCAAGGAGGACGACCGGGTCGGCGGGGCCTTCTGCTACGACCGCGAGTCGGGCCGCTTCTTCGTCCTGGAGGCACCGAGCGTCGTCCTCGCGACCGGCGGCATCGGCAAGTCCTTCAAGGTGACGTCGAACTCGTGGGAGTACACGGGCGACGGGCACGCCCTGGCGCTGCTCGCCGGGGCGCCACTGCTCAACATGGAGTTCGTGCAGTTCCATCCGACGGGCATGGTCTGGCCGCCGTCGGTCAAGGGCATCCTCGTCACCGAGTCGGTCCGCGGCGACGGCGGGGTCCTCAGGAACTCCGAGGGCAAGCGGTTCATGTTCGACTACATCCCCGACGTCTTCAAGGAGAAGTACGCGCAGTCGGAGGAGGAGGGCGACCGCTGGTACGACGACCCGGACCACAACCGCCGCCCGCCCGAGCTGCTCCCCCGCGACGAGGTCGCGCGCGCCATCAACGCCGAGGTCAAGGCGGGCCGCGGCTCACCGCACGGCGGCGTCTTCCTGGACGTGTCGACACGCATGCCCGCCGAGGTCATCAAG
The DNA here is from genome assembly GCF_021028635.1 of Streptomyces huasconensis. NCBI lineage: Bacteria > Bacillati > Actinomycetota > Actinomycetes > Kitasatosporales > Streptomycetaceae > Streptomyces > Streptomyces huasconensis. Next base: position 5,251,182 of record NZ_CP086119.1, on the reverse strand, counting down.
CGGCGGCTGCCGTCGATGTACCACCAGTTCAAGGAGCTGGCGGACGTCGACATCACGGCGGAGGCGATGGAGGTCGGGCCGACCTGCCACTACGTGATGGGCGGCGTCGCGGTGGACTCCGACTCCGCGGCGGCGCGCCGCGTGCCGGGGCTGTACGCGGCGGGTGAGGTCGCGGGCGGCATGCACGGCTCCAACCGGCTCGGCGGCAACTCCCTGTCCGACCTGCTCGTCTTCGGCCGGCGCGCGGGGCTGCACGCGGCGCGGTACGCGGCCGGTCTCGCCGCGCGGCCCGTGGTCGACGAGGCGCAGGTGGACGCCGCGGCGGCCGAGGCGCTGCGGCCGTTCAGCGCGGAGGGCCTGGAGGACGGGGCGACGCCGGAGAACCCGTACACCCTGCATCAGGAACTTCAGCAGACCATGAACGACCTGGTCGGCATCATCCGCCGCGAGGCCGAGATGGAACAGGCCCTGGAGAAGCTCGCCGAACTGCGGGCACGGGCGCGGCGTGCGGGGGTCGAGGGGCACCGCCAGTTCAACCCCGGCTGGCACCTCGCGCTCGACCTGCGCAACATGCTGCTGGTCAGCGAGTGCGTCGCCCGCGCGGCCCTGGAGCGCACGGAGAGCCGCGGCGGCCACACCCGCGAGGACCATCCGTCGATGAGCCGCGAGTGGCGCCGCGCCAACCTGCTCTGTCAACTGACCGATCCCAGCGGTGGACTGGCGGCGACCGACCCGGTGCGCGGCCAGATCGACCTCGTCCGCGTCACCACCGAGCCCATCCGCCCCGACCTGCTCGCCCTCTTCGAGAAGGAAGAGCTGGTCAAGTACCTGGCTGAAGAGGAGCTGTACGAATGAGCTCGACGAGTTCGTACGACGCGCGGTTCAAGGTCTGGCGCGGGGATGTGGACGGCGGGGGCCTGGAGGACTTCAAGGTCGAGGTCAACGAGGGCGAGGTCGTCCTCGACATCATCCACCGCCTCCAGGCCACGCAGGCGCCCGACCTCGCGGTGCGGTGGAACTGCAAGGCGGGCAAGTGCGGTTCGTGCTCGGCGGAGATCAACGGCCGGCCGCGGCTGATGTGCATGACGCGCATGTCGGTCTTCGAGCGGGACGAGGTCATCACGGTCACGCCGCTGCGGGCCTTCCCGGTGGTGCGGGACCTGGTGACGGACGTCGGGTTCAACTACACCAAGGCTCGGGAGGTGCCGGCGTTCGTGCCGCCCGAGGGGCTCGGGCCGGGCGAGTACCGCATGCAGCAGGCCGATGTCGACCGCTCGCAGGAGTTCCGCAAGTGCATCGAGTGCTTCCTGTGCCAGGACACGTGCCATGTGGTGCGCGACCACGAGGAGAACAAGGCCGCCTTCGCCGGGCCTCGCTTCTTGATGCGGGTCGCCGAGCTGGACATGCACCCGCTGGACGCGGCGGCGGAGTCCGGCCTCGACCGCAAGCGGACGGCACAGGAGGAGCACGGGCTCGGCTACTGCAACATCACCAAGTGCTGTACGGAGGTGTGCCCGGAGGGCATCAAGATCACGGACAACGCGCTGATTCCCTTGAAGGAACGGGCGGTCGATCGTAAGTACGATCCGCTGGTGTGGCTCGGCAACAAGATCCGGCGGCGGGGGGAGTAACGCCGGGGCCCGTTCTCCGGGTTCTGTTCTCAGGTCCTGCTTTCTGTTGGCGGGGTTGGGTTCTCAGGGTTCTGTTCTCAGGGTCGTGGGGGTGATCCCCCAGGCGGGAATTCCGTGCTTTCCCCCATGGTCGCGACGGCCGGTGACGATCAGCATGGAGGCATGACTTCTCGTGCTTCTCTGACCCGTCGTTCGTTCGCCGGGCTCGCGGCCGCGGGGCTCGCCGCGGGCCTGCTGCCGACGCCCGCGGCAGCCGCCGCGTCCCGCAGCGGTGCGCGGGTCCGGCTGCCCGCGCCCACCGGGCCGTGCGCGATCGGGGTGGTGTCCGCCCGGCTCGTCGACCGGTCGCGGCCCGACCCGTGGGTGCCCGCGCTGCCGTACCGCGAGCTGATGGTCGACGTCTGGTATCCGGCCGCGCCCGGCCGCCCGGGCGGAGGGCACCGCCTCGCTCCCTACATGGCACCGGGCGCCGCCGCCCGCTGGGACGCCGGCTCACCGCACGGCATCCCGCGGGGCGCCCTCGACTTCGCCGCCCTGCGCACGCACGCCCGGCAGGCCGCGCCTCCCGAGACCCGCGGCGGACGGCGTCCCGTCCTGGTGTACGCGGCGGGCGCGGGAGACCCCCGCACGTGGGGCACCACGCTGGTCGAGGAGCTGGCGAGCCGCGGTCATGTCGTGGTGACCGTCGACCACACTTACGAGAGCCCCGGCGTGCAGTTCCCCGACGGCTCGGTCAAGGACAACGGACCGCTGCTCGCGGCGCTCGCCGAGGCGGAGCGCGAGGGCACCATGTCCGCCCTGCTCAAGAAGGTCCTCGGGGTCCGGGTCGCCGACGCCAGGTTCGTCCTCGACCGCCTCGGCTCGCTTCCGCACGGGCTGTCCGCGATCGTCGACCGGGGCCGCGTCGGCATGGTCGGGCAGTCCGCGGGCGGGGTCTGCGCCGCCCAGACGATGTACGAGGACCGCAGGGTCACGGCGGGCGTCGACCTGGACGGCACGCTGGAGTTCAACCCCGAGCCGAACGGCACGAACTTGCTGCCGGTCGCGCGGCACGGCCTGGACCGCCCGTTCCTGCTGATGGGCCGCGAGGGCAGCGACCGTACGACCGAGCCGTCGTGGCGGTCCTTCTGGGCCCACAGCACCGGCTGGAAGCGGAACGTGACGCTGCGGGACTCCCGGCACCAGACGTACACCGACCTGGCGACGCTGCTGCCCGCGGCCGGGGTGGACCGCGCGACCATCGAGGAGCACATCGGCACGGTCGACCCGGCACGGACGGTGGCGGTTCAGCGTGCCTACGTGGCGTCGTTCTTCGACCGGTGGCTGAAGGGGGAGGACGACGGCCTCCTGGAGCGGCCTTCGGGACGCTATCCGGAGGCCGAGTTCGCGGGCTGACGGGACGTGAGTCTCGGGTGGAGAGTCGCGGGGGGGGAGAGATCGATGACGGCGTGGGTGGGAGGTTTACACGGACGGCCAAGGCGTGGCGTGTGTGGTCTCCGGGGGGCGCATCGCCTGGCGTTCCGCGCGGTTCAGCCAGTGGAGGTACCAGGCGGCGAAGGTGACCCGGCCGGGCCTGCCCACGAACTCGACGGGGAGCGCGCCCTCGGCCGCCGCTCGCGCGTCGTGCCACATGGTGCCGCGCTCGGGCCGGTGAGGGCCAGCAGCGTGTAGTAACCGCAGCCCTGCTCGCTCACGCAGAGCGTGCCCTCGGCCAGGGTCTCAAGCAACTCGTCCTCGCGCCGGTCCCAGACGTGATGTTCGCGGCGGAACCGCGCCTCTTCCTCGGGCGTGTCGCCGTACGCGTCGCGCAGCGGCTCCGTGTCCTGGTGGGCGGCGAGCTGCCGGGTGCGCTCGGGGCGGAAGGGACGGGCGAGGTGGGGTGGCGCGGGCGGCGTGTCCGGCCCGACCGGGCGCACGGGGAACAGGCCGTAGTCGGGTCCGGCGCCGCCCGCGCCGACCTCCAGCAGGAAGCCGCGGTACTCCGTCGGGAACGTCACGCCGCGGTGCCGTTCGACGGCGGTCACCTGCTCGTCCGTCAGCACGGGGAGCAGCGCGAAGCCATGCCCGTGGCCATGGAACTCGGCGCCGAACACCGCCTTGCGGTTCGGCGCGGAGCGCAGGGCGAGCACTCGCTCCCGCACCCCGGTCCAGACGCCCCCCACCTGAGCCCCTCCCACCGGCGCCCCTCCCGCTCCCGGCCGCCTCCCGACGCGTGCCGCACCGGATCACCGTACGCGTCCGGCGTGCGGGGGCCGCGGGGCGGCGGCGGTCTGCGCCGGGGCCCCGTCCGGCGGCGGTCTGCGCCGGGGCCCCGTCCGGTCGCGGCGCCCCGGGGGCCGCCCTACGCTCGACCATGTGACGCCTGTGACGCCGTCCCCGCGGCTGCCCGCGCGGGCAGTCCCGGTCGCCGTGGCCGCGCTGCTCGCCTGGGTCCCGCTGCTGTGTCCCGCGCCGGCCTTCGCCGAGGACCCCGTCACGCTCTCCCGCACCGGCCAGATCACCGACAAGACAGCCGCCCTCGGGGAGCGCGCGGACACCGCGGAGGAGGCCCTCGACCGGCTCTACGACGACCGGGGCGTGCAGCTCTTCGTCGTCTACGTACGCGACTTCTCCGGCCGTACCGCGCAGAGCTGGGCGGACGCCACCGCCGAGCGCAACGGCCTGGGCCTGGACGACGTGCTGCTCGCCGTGGCCACCCACGACCGGCAGTTCGCCTACTCCGTGGACGAGGACTCCCGGCTCGGTGACGCCCAGCTCCAGGAGGTGGCCACCACCGCCATCCGGCCCGCCCTGCGACAGAACGACTGGGCCGGAGCCGCCATCGGCGCGGCGGACGGCTACCGCGCCGTCCTCACGGGCCGTCCCGTGCCCACCCCGTCGATCACCCCTGGCCCGGCCGACCCCGGTGGGCGGGACGACTCCGGTGGGCGGGACGACTCCGTGGCCGGTGACCTCGTGCTGCCGGTGGCGGCGGCGGGCGCGGCCGGGGTCGCCGCGTTCCTCGCGTACCGGCGGCGCAAGAAGCGGGCCGCCACGCGTACGACGCCCGGCGGTGGCCGGGGCCGCGGCGCGGGCGGGCCAGGACGGCGCAGGACCAGAACCGGATGATGGACACCGCCCGGACCATCGACGTGCTGGACCCGAGCAGCGAGCTGAGCCGCTTCGAGGAGAAGGTGCGGCGCGAGGAGGCGCGGGCGCTCGGCAAGCAGGAGCTCGCCGCGTCCTCGCTCGACGCGCAGTTCGAGGAGTTGGACGGGGTGGGCGACGCGGCGGAGGTGGAGGCCCGCCTCGCCGCCCTCAAGGCGACCCCCAGAGGCCTCCGGTGAGCAGGGGCCGCCGCAGGGTCAGAAGAGGCTGAGCAGGGCCTCCGCCGCGTCCATCGGCTCCGTCTCCCCGTCGGGCAGCGCGAGTTCGAACCAGACCGTCTTGCCCCGCGGGGTCCGGCGCGAGCCCCACGCGGCGCTGAGCAGGCCGACCAGCTGGAGGCCGCGCCCGCCCTCGTCGGTGTCGCGGGCCCGGCGGCGGCGCGGCTGGACGAAGCTGCCGTCCCAGACCTCGCAGACCAGGGTTCGGTCGAGCAGGAGCCGCAGCCGGATCTCGCCCTCGCCGTACCGCAGGGCGTTGGTGACGAGTTCGCTGACCAGCAGTTCCGCCGTGTCGCAGAGCGGGTCCAGGTCCCAGGCGCGCAGCTTGTCGCAGGCCAGTTCACGGGCCCGGCCCACCGACTTGGGGTCGCGCGGCAGCTTCCAGTCGCCGACGTGTTCGGCCGGCAGTCCTTCGACGCGGGCCATCAGGAGGGCGATGTCGTCCTCGCCGTGGTGGGTGTCGAGGGTGTTCAGGACGTGGTCGCAGACGTCCTCCAGGGCGGGCGGGGCGTCGCCGAGGGCGCGTACGAACGCGTTCAGCCCCTCCTCCAGCGGGTGGTCGCGTGACTCGACGAGGCCGTCGGTGTAGAGGGCGAGGAGGGCGCCCTCGGGGAGTTCGATCTCCACGTCCTCGAAGGGTTCGCCGCCGACGCCGAGCGGCAGCCCCGGCGGCACGTCGAGCATGAGCGCGAGCTGGCCGGAGTCCCCGGGCTCGACGAGGACGGGCGGCAGGTGTCCCGCGTTGGCGAAGGTGCAGCGGCGGGTGACGGCGTCGTAGACCGCGTACACGCAGGTGGCGAGGTACACCTCGCTGAGGTCGGCGTCCGCGGCCTTGCGGGCCGCGCGGGTATTCTGCTGGGGCCCGGCCGGGTTGCCGAGGCCGCGGGCGATCTCGTCGAGGGCGGAGAGGACCTCGGCGGGCTCCAGGTCGAGCAGGGCCAGCGTGCGCACGGCGGTGCGCAGCTCGCCCATGGCGACGGCGGCGCGCAGGCCGCGGCCCATGACATCGCCGACGACCAGGGCGGTGCGGTGGCCCGGCAGCTCGATGACGTCGAACCAGTCGCCGCCCACCTCGTTGGCGGCGTTGCCCGGCAGGTAGCGGCAGGCGATGTCCAGGCCGGACGCCTCGGGGTCGCCGGGCGGCAGCAGGGAGCGTTGCAGTATCAGCGCGCGTTCGTGCTCGCGGCGGTAGAGGCGGGCGTTGTCGATGCAGACGGCGGCGCGGGCGGCCAGTTCCACGGCGAGCGCCCGGTCGCGCTCGCCGAAGGGTTCGCTGCCCTTGGTGCGGGAGAACTGGGCGAGGCCGACCACGGTGTCGTGGGCGACCATCGGCACGGCGAGCGTCGACTGGATGAGGCCGCCGGTGAGGCGGCTCGCGGAGCCGTCGTCCTCCGCTGTGGTCAGCCGGGGCCGGGCCGCGCGCAGGGCGTCGGCGCAGGGCGAGGTGAAGGGGAAGCGGTGCACGGCGCCGACCTCGACGGGGGCGCCCCCTTCCGGGAACGGGGCGTCGGCGACGGCGCTCGCGAAGGCCACGCGGCGCAGCTCCGCGCTGCCGTCGGCGAGGCCGGGCGGGGTCTCGTCACCGGCGAGCAGGCCTTGGTACAGGTCGACGGAGGCGAGGTCGCAGAAGCCGGGGACCGCGACGTCCAGGAGTTCCCTGGCGGTGGTCTCCAGGTCGAGGGAGTTCCCTATGCGGGCGCCCGCCTCGTTCAGGAGGGCGAGGTTGCGCCGGGCGTGGGCGGCCTCGCGGGCGGCGGCGTGCCGCCGGGTGACGTCGGTGCCGAGGCCGGCGACGCCGATGGGGCGGCCGGAGCCGCTGTGCACGCGGTAGAGGTTGATCGACCAGTGCCTGCGGTCGTTGCTGCCGGGGGCGGGGCCCACGATCTGCATGTCCGTGACGGGGTCGCCGGTCTGCAGGACCCGCTTCATGGCCGCGGCCATGCGGTCGGCCTCGTGGCGCGGCAGGTAGTCATGGACGGTGCGGCCGCGGTGGTCCTCGGCGCCGCCGCCGAAGACGTCGGCGAAGCGGCGGTTGGCGCGCCGGACCTTGAGGTCCGTGCCGAAGAGCAGGAAGCCGAAGGGAGATTGGCCGAAAATGGCCTGCGAGGAGGCGAGGTCCGTCTCGATCTGCCGGAGCGCGCGGACGTCGACGACGATGCAGACCGCGGCCCGCTCGCCGTCCTCCGTGCGGGTCGGCATGACGTAGACCTCGGCGACGCCTTCCAGGCCGGGGTCGGCGGCGCCGTCCCCGTCGGGGACACGGAAGGGGACGACGCCCGTCCACTCCCGTCCGTCGAGGATCTCCGCCATCTTGCGGTAGCCGTCGGCGCGCAGCTCGGAGGGGACGAAGGCCTCGATGGGGTCCTTGCCGACGGCGTCCCGCGCGGCCACGCCGAACAGCTGTTCGGCGCGTGTGCTCCACTGGTCGACGAGGCCGTCGGGCCCGATCGAGAACGAGGCGGCCTTGATGTAGTCGTAGAGGGAACCGGGCGGGCTGCTGTGCCACATCTCGTCCGCCGGCACGTCGCCCGGCACGCCGCCAGGGGCCTCGCCCGGCATGTCGCCGGTCGGTCCGCCGGTCGCCGGATCGCCCGGCGGCCGCTCGGTCTGCGCGTCGCCCGACGGCCCGTCCTGCTCCGTCGCCTTCGCTGGTATCTCGCTCACGCGAACCGTCCCCTCCAGCTCACCGCGTCCGGCACCGGTCACCGCGTACGGCTGACCGCAGTATCCAGCACTACGGTGCAGCGCCACACGGCGTTCACGATCACAGCACGGTCTCGACGCTTTTTGGCCCGTGCCGGTCTTGTGTCCGACGCCCTTCGCACACTGCAAGTCTTCTAACCCGGCAGCGCCAGCTCGAACCACACCGTCTTCCCCGTCCTGCCCGTGCGGCCCTGCCGTGTGCCCCAGCGCCGCGCGGAGCGGGCGACGAGCTGGAGGCCGCGTCCGCCCTCGTCGTCGGGGGCGGCGGCGCGTGCCAGCGGCGGGTCGGGCAGCGGGTCGGACACCTCCACGAGCAGGGTGCCGAGCGGGTCGGCGGGGCGTACGAGGCGTACGCCGATGGGCCCCGAGGCGTGCCGCAGCGAGTTGGTGACCAGCTCGCTCACGAGCAGCGCGGTGATGTCACCGAGCGAGCCGAGGTCCCAGTCGCCGAGCTGCTCGCGGACGACATGGCGGGCGGTACGGACGGCACCGGGGTCCGCGGGGAAGTCCCACTCGGCGCAGTCGCCTTCGATGTCGATCACGCCGATCACTTCCAGACCAGAAGCGGAACCTGTCCGGTTTCGGGCGGTTAATGCCCACATACCCGATATTGACGTGGCTTTACCGCGCCAGGGGGCGCACTGTGGCACGAACGGCGTAGGAACGGCGCGGGAGAGATCAACGCGCGGCGCGCGCCACCGCGAGTGCCGCCGTCACGGCCGGGACGTCCGCGGCCAGCCACTCCACCGACCACACCTGGTCAGGGGTGAGCCAGCGCAGTTCGTCATGGTCCTGGAGGGGCTCGGGGTCGCCCGAGCGGAGCCGGGCCGTCCAGACCCGCAGGACGTACCCCTTGGCGAGCGGCCACTGTCCGGGCACCCGCTCCGCGACCTCCGCCTCGACGCCCAGTTCCTCGCGCAGCTCGCGCACCAGCGCGTCCTCGCACCGCTCACCGGGCTCGACCTTGCCGCCGGGCAGTTCCCAGCCGCCCGCGAGTTCGGGGGGCGCACTGCGGCGCGCGGCGAGCAGGCGTCCGTCGTCGTACAGGGCGGCGCCCACCACGATGCGTTCGTTCATGCGCCGGAGCCTAGGGCCCTGGGGCCCGCTGCCGGGCGCCGGGGCAGGGGGCGGCTCGGTCAGCGCCCGCCGCCGTTCTGGTTCAGCTCCTCGATCCAGTACAGCTGCTTGTGCCCGCGGTCGTCGAGGCTGTCCGCGATCTTCTGGGCCTCGGCCTTCGTGGCGAACCTGCCCACGCGATAGCGGTTGCCGTTGTCGTCCTCTCTGATGACGAGCCAGGGCAGCAGGACCGTCTCGTCGTTCATCGCGCTTCTCCGCTCGCCGCCCCGGACGCGCGCCACGCCTCGATCGCTAAGGAAACCGCACTCCGCATATGCCCGAGCCTACGCCCGACCTTTACTGTGCGGATACGCGTTTGCACAAAGAGATACGCGGCAGGCGGCGCCGGGCGTAGGCAATCGGCCATCCGTACGGTGATGCGCGGGGGGCGCACGCGCACAGTGCGCCCCCGGGCGGAGAGCCGGTCGGCCGCGTGACGCGGACCACAGCAATGTACGGGGAACCGACCCCCTCTCACGGAGAGGAGTGGGTGTGAAGGACTCAGACAACGAAGTGCGCCGCCAGGTGCGCGAGGGCGACCCCGAGGTGTTCGCCCGGCTCTACGAGGAGTTCGCCCCCGCCGTGTACCGGCACGCTCTGCGGCTGACCGGCGACTGGTCGACGGCCGAGGAGATCATGTCCGAGACGTTCCTGGTCGCGTGGCGAACGCGCGCCCGGGTGCTGGAGGACGGCGGTTCCCTCCTGCCGTGGCTGCTCGGCATCGCCACCCACAAGGCGGACAACGCCCGCCGCGGCCTGCGCAGACGGAACCTCTTCCTGGCCCGGCAGCCGCGGCCGCGCGTCGAGGAGGACTTCGCGCCCCGCACGGTGGGCCGCATCGACGACGCGCGGCGCCTGCGCGCCGTGCAGGCCGCGCTCGGCCGGCTGCGCCGTCAGGAGCGCGAGGTCCTGACCCTGTGCGTGTGGGCGGGGCTCGACTACCGGCAGACCGCCGAGGCCCTCGGCATCGCGGTCGGCACCGTGCGCTCCCGCCTCTCGCGGGCCCGCAAGAAGCTCGCCCGACTCGCGGAAGAAGAACGGGAACTGCCGGATGCCCGCGGAGAGATGACCAGTGCGGCCGCGATCGCGGCCCTGACCGTGCGGGAGGAGCCCACATGAACGACAGGAACGCCTCCGCTGTCCCGGAGCGCCAGGGCGCCGGCGGCGACGGTGACGACCGCAAGGCGATCGCCCGCCTGCTGCCCGCCCCGCCCTCATGGGACCTTCCGCCCGATCGGCACGCGCGGGGAAAGGACCTGCTGATGCACCAGATCGACCATGACCGGACCACCCGGACCCGGCCCGTGGGCCGCCGGCTGCTGCGGCCCGCGCTGCTGGCGCCGGTGAGCGCGCTCGCCCTGGCCGGCGCGCTGACGGCGGGGATCGCCCTGAGCGGCGACGACAAGGCCGCGGGCACCGCCTCGCACCGCGCGGCCACCGACATGCGGCCCGCCGCGGCCCTGCTGGGCCGGATCTCCGACGCCGCCGGGAAACAGCACTCCCCGGCCGTGCGGGACGACCAGTTCGTCTACACCCGGAAGAAGGTCCGCGAGGCGGATCTGACCAGCGGCAAGGCCGTCGTCAGCCCGCTGAAGGAGTACGAGACGTGGGTCTCGCAGGAGCCGGGCCCGCTACGCAAACTCGGCCTGATGCGCAGCGGTGACGGCGAGACCCTCCCCATCAACGCCGAGCTGGGCGACACCGAGGGCACACCGGCGGGCATGTCCCGCCCCACCTACCGGTGGCTCGCGTCCTTGCCCACCGACCCGGACGAACTCCTGGACCAGCTGTACGCCCAGACCCCGGCGGCGCGGGGCCGCGAACGCGACCAGGCGGTGTTCGAGCAGATCGGCTCCCTGCTCGGCGGGATGACGCCGCCCCGCACGGCCGCCGCCCTCTACCGGGCCGCGGCCAAGATCCCCGGCGTCACCGAGGCCCCGGGGGCCCGCGACGCGATCGGCCGCCGGGGGCTCGGCATCGCCCGGGAGGACACCCGCCACGGCGTCCACACGGAGTGGGTCTTCGACAAGGAGGACTACTCCTTCCTCGGCTCGCGCAGCCGGCTGACCAAGGACATGCCGTACGGCGCGGCGGGGACGCTGCTGTCCAGCTCGGCCGAGCTGCGGCACGCGGCCGTGGACGAGGCGGGCCGCCGCCCCACCGGGTCCACGGACGGAGGCATGCCCTGATGCGGGGTCACTTCACGGGGAGGTGGTAGGCGATGCGGTAGCGGTCGGCGGGCACGACGACGTCGGCCGTCTCCACCGGGCGGCCCGAGGCGTAGTACGTCCGCTGGACGACGAGGACCACATGACCGGGGACACCGCCGAGCGCCGTCAGCTCCTCGGCGAGGCCGGGCCGCGCGCCCACCTCCTCCGCGACGTTGTCCACGACGACGTCGATGGCCGCCATGCGCTCCACCACTCCGCAGCCGCCCAGGGGGCCTTCCTCGGGGAGCATCACCGGGGTGCGGCCCGTGAGGGCGAGGGGCTCCCAGGAGGTGGAGAGCATCATGGCCTCCCCCGCGTCCCGGAAGACGTACTTGGTGCACATCACGCGGTCACCCGGGTGGATGCCGAGCCGCTCGGCGATCTTGGCCCCCGCCTCGACCTGCTCGCTGCGCGACTCCCAGGTGCCGCGCGCGCCCTCGGCGGCCTGCTCCTGGCGGAAGGGGGTCGAGCCGCCGTTCACCGCGCGGTAGCCGGTGCGGGCGATCTTGCGGGGGACGGGGCGCTCGCGCACGTACGTGCCGGAACCGGAGCGGCCCTCGACCAGGCCTTCGGCCATCAGGACCTTGCGCGCCTCCAGGGCGACGGTGTCCGAGACCCCGTACTCCTCGCGAATCCTGGCCTGCGAGGGGAGCCGGGTGTGCGGCGGCAGCGATCCGTCGACGATCTTCTTGCGCAGATCGCCCGCGACGCGCAGATACGCCGGCTGCTCACCGAAAGTCACTGGCCACTCCCATCAGGTTGACAGACAGCTACAGCCTGGCAACCGTCGGTTGTTGCCTGCAACCCAAGGCCAAGGAATCACTCGAAGTGATGATTTCTGCCCGGCCGGGTCTTCCCGTGGGGCCGCTCTTTCGGATACAAGCTTTCGGATACAAGCTCTCGGATAGAAGCTTGCGGATACCCACACGTCTCGGACAAGCGCTCGCCCTCGCGGCGGACCGGACCGCCGTCCGGTTCCGTCCCGCGAGGGCGAGGTTCACTCGATCAGAGCCTCAGAACTGCAGGCTCCAGGAGTCGATCTTCCCGGTGTCCTGCGCCGCGTTGTCGCTGACCCGCAGCTTCCACGTGCCGTTGGCCGTCTCCGAGGAGGCGTTCACCGTGTACGTGGTGTTGATGTTGTCCGTGCTGCCGCCGGTGCCGTAGGCCTTGAGGGTGTAGGCCGTGCCGTCGGGGGCGATCAGCTGGACCTGGAGGTCGCCGATGTACGTGTGCTGGATGGTCACCGGCACGCTCAGGGCGGCGGGCGCGTTGCCCGGCACCTCGGTCACGGTCACCGGGGACTCGGCCGTGGCGTTGTCCTGGATCGCGTAGTCCGTGTCGTTGGTGAACTTCTTGCCCGGCGGGTTCGTGGAGCCGCCCGTCACGTTCAGCAGGCGGTTGGGCGAGCCGGTGCCGGGGTTGGTGACGACGCCGGTCGAGGAGGCGCTCACCAGGGCCGAGGAGACCTGCGCCGGGGTCGCCGACGGGTTCTGGCCCACGTAGATGGCGGCGGCGCCCGCGACGTGCGGGGACGCCATCGACGTACCGGAGATGGAGTTGGTCGCCGAGTCGCTGGTGTTCCACGCCGAGGTGATCGAGGAGCCCGGCGCGAAGATGTCCAGGATGCTGCCGTAGTTGGAGTAGCTGGCCCGGGCGTCGGTGCTGGTCGTGGCGCCGACGGTGATGGCCTCCGCCACGCGCGCGGGCGACTTGGTCGACGCGTCGGTCGACTCGTTGCCCGCCGCGACGGCGTACGTGATGCCGGAGGCGATGGAGTTGCGCACGGCCGTGTCGAGCGCGGTGTCGGCGCCGCCGCCGAGGGACATGTTGGCGACGGCGGGCTTGACGGCGTTCTTCGTCACCCAGTCGATGCCCGCGACGACCTGGGCGGTGGTGCCCGAGCCCTGGTTGTTCAGGACGCGGACGCCGACGATCTTGGCCTTCTTCGCGACGCCGTGCAGGGTTCCGCCGACCGTGCCCGCGACGTGCGTGCCGTGGCCGTGGCCGTCCTGCGCGGTGTTGTCGTTGTCGATGGCGTCGTAGCCGTAGGAGGCCCGGCCGCCGAAGTCGCTGTGGCTGATGCGGACGCCGGTGTCGATGACGTACGCGGTGACGCCCTCGCCGGCGGAGTCCGGATAGGTGTACTTCTGGTCCAGCGGAAGGGTCTTCTGGTCGATCCGGTCCAGGCCCCACGAGGGCGGGTTGGTCTGGGTGGCGCTGGCAGTGAACGTCCGGTTCTGGACGATCGCGTCTACGGCCGGGTCGGCGGCGAACTTCTCCGCCTCGGCCTCGGTGAGCTCGACCGCGTAGCCGTTGAGGGCCTTGTCGTAGGTCCGCTCGATCTTGGCGCCGTACTCCTTGGCGAGGGCCCTGCCCTCGGCGGAGCGGGCCTTCGGACCGTTCTTGTCGAGGCTCACGATGTAGCTGTTCTTGATCGTGCCGGGGGCGCCGGCGTTCTCGATCCTGCCTTCCGCCTGCCGCGGCTCGGCGGTGGCCGGGAAGGCGGAGACGACGCCGAGGGCGAGGGCCGCGACCGCGGTCGCGCTGATCCCGGCCACTCTTCGGCGGTTATGACGCATCACTGCCATCTGAGGGGTCCTCCTCAATAGGTGGTGCGTTGGTGGGGGATTGGTGCCTGTGGTGCCCACACACGCGGAGGCGCGCCCTGTGCGGCAGGAGCATGACAATCTGATCCGTCACGTCCGGCGCGGCTCGGGATCGGCCTCCGTCGGGACGAAAGATTGGCTGATCCATAGGAATCCCACAAGGGTCCGGACCGGACGGAACGCGGCCGCCGCGGGCGCCGCGCGCCCCAGGGGCCTCAGCGGCCCCTCGGGCAACATGACGCATCGTCAGCCACCGGCTGCAGTCGGGACCGCGCGGTCGCTTGGCCCGGACGGCGATGCCATGGGCACCGGCCAGGGACTCGGTGTCACCGGCCGCGGCGCTAGCCTGCGCGCATGACCGCCGAGACCCGCCGGACCGCCCTGGCCGCGCTGCCGGACTGTTTCTGCCCCGCCGACGGGACCCGTGTCCCCGCGACGTCCCGGGAGTGGGCCTGCCCGCTCTGCCGCGGCCCCCTCGACCTCGACTTCTCCCCCACCCCGGCACCGCTCACGTCCCTCACCGGGCGGGTCCACTCCCTGTGGCGGTACGCGGAGTGCCTGCCGCTGCCCGCCCCCGCGATCTCCCTCGGCGAGGGCCGTACGCCGCTGGTGGAGCTGACGGGGACGGTCCGCGCGAAGCTGGACTTCCTGATGCCGACGCTCTCCTTCAAGGACCGGGGCGCGGTCGTGCTCGCCGCCCTGGCGGGGCACCTCGGCCCGGACCGCGTCATCGCCGACAGCAGCGGCAACGCGGGCACGGCGGTCGCCGCGTACTGCGCGCGGGCCGGGCTGCCCTGCACGGTGTACGTCCCCGCGGGGACCTCGCCGAAGAAGCTGGAGCAGATCGGCGCGCACGGAGCGCGGCTCGAAGTGGTGGCCGGGGGACGGGAGTCGGCGGCCCGCGCGGCCCGCGCCGCCGCCGACGCGCCCGGCACGTTCTACGCCTCCCACGTCCACAACCCCTACTTCCTCCAGGGCACCAAGACCTACGTCCACGAGGTGTGGGAGGACCTGGGCGGTCGGCTGCCCGACGCCTTGGTGGTCCCCGTCGGCAACGGCACGCTGCTGCTCGGCGCGGCCCTCGCCGTGCGTGAGCTGCACGCGGCGGGCCTGATCGCGAAGGCGCCCGCGCTGTACGCGGTGCAGGCCGCGGCGGTCGCCCCGCTGGCCGCGGCGTGGCGGGCCGGCGCCGACGACCTGCTCGGCGAGACGACGGAGGCGGCGCCCCAGGCGGCGGTGACCTCGGCGGAGGGCATCGCGATCCCCCGTCCGCCGCGCGCCCGGCAGATCCTGTCCGCCGTACGGGAGTTCGGCGGCGGCTTCCTCACGGTGACGGACGAGCAGATCGCGGCGGCCCAACTCGACCTGGCGGCGCGCGGCCTGTACGTCGAGTCCACCGGGGTGGCCTGCTGGGCGGCGGTGCGGGACGGTGCTCTCGACGGCCGGACGGCGGTGGTGCCGCTGTGCGGGGCGGGGGCGAAGACGGGGGTGGCGGGCGGTTCGGGGGTGTGAGGGGCCGCCACCGGCGACCGCGCCGCCGCTAGCCTCCGGCGAGCGCCCCCACCCGGACGGCATGCCCCACTTCGCCGAGCATCGGCAGGTCGGACGCGTCGTCCCCGTAGCCGTAGCAGTCCGCCGGGTCGATGTGGGCGTAGCGGGCGAGCAACTCCCGCACCAGGCGCCGCTTCTCGTCGCCGATGACCGGGGCGCCGAGGAGCGCGCCGGTGTAGACCCGGCCGCACCGCTCCAGGCGCGCGCACAGCACGTGTGCGGCGCCCACCGCCTCGGCGAGGGGCTCCAGGAGCGGGCGGAACGACCCGGAGACCAGGGCGATGCTCGCGCCCTGTGACCGGTGGGCGCGCAGCTCCTCGGCGACGCGGCGTACGTAGAAGCCCTTGTCGGCGCTGCGTTCGGCGAACCAGCGGCGGGCCCACTCCTCGACCGCCGCCACCGGCTCGCGCCGCCACGCCCGGTAGTAGACGCGGTTGGCCTCCTCCCTCGGCAGGCCCGCGGCCGTCCTCGCGCAGAGGTCCTCGCGGACGGCGGCCGCGCGGCGCGCCCCCTCGGCGCCGTACCGGCCCGCCGCGTAGTAGTCGAGGAACTCGAAGAGGCTCTTGCAGGTGATCAGCGTCTGGTCGACGTCGGTGAAGACCAGGCGGGGGCGGTCAGACATCGGCATGGGGGACCTCCAGGGCCAACTGGTCTGCCGCGGCAGGGGTTTCGTCGGGTTCGGACACTTCGGAGAAGACGCTGCGCGCGTAGTCGACCGCCGCCTGCTCCCTGCGCAGCATGCGGTGGCTCGCCACGGTGCGTACGTCGCGGCGGCACCGCTCGACGACGTCCGGTCCCGCCGCGCCGGAGCGGGCGCCTGCGCGGTGCAGCCGCTCGACCCCGCGGGCGAGGAGCCCGATGACGGAGGCCGCGACGCGCCGGTTGCGCGCCACGTCCCGCTCGGTCCAGGTCTCGGCGTCGGCGCGCTGCGCGGCGTCCCGCAGCAGAAGCTGGGCCGCCTCGATCTCGTCCGCCGCGAGGGCGAGGACCCGGTGCAGCCGCAGCACCTCGGCGTCGGGGAGGTCGGGCGCGTGGCGTGCCGCCCACCGCGACCAGGCCTCCAGCGCGTGGCGCGCGGCGCCGAGGGCCGGGGCGCAGAAGAGGAGCCCGCCGCCCAGCTGGGCCGGGACGGTGTGGCACCTGGCCCGCCCGGGGCCGGGGGTGCCGGCGGTCAGGTCGGCCATGAGGAAGGTGCGGTGCCGGGGCACGGCGACGGAGTCGACGACGACGGTGTGGCTTCCGGTGGCGCGCATCCCGTCGGCGCGCCAGGTGTCGAGGACGTCCACCTGGGCGCGCGGGAGGGCGAACACCCGGCAGCGGCCGCCCTGTTCGGCCGGCTCGGTGGAGGTGAGCAGCAGCCAGTCCGCGAACGCCACCCCGCTCGCGTACGCCCAGGTGCCGCTGAGCAGCCATCCGTCCGAGGTGGGTGTGGCCTCGCCCGAGGGGCCCATCACGGCGGTGATGCGCGTGTCGGGCGAGGCCGCCCAGAGGTCGCGTTGCCCGTCGGGGGGCAGGTAGGCGGCGAATCTGCCGTGCGCGGCCCACAGCACGCCGCACCACGCGGCGGACGCGCAGCCGGCGCCGACCGCCGAGGCCGCGTCGACGAGGGCGCCGAAGGTGCCTTCGGCGCCGCCCCAGGCGCGGGGCACGAAGTGCCGGGCGAAGCCGGCGCGGGTCAGCAGCCCCACGGTCCGGTCGTCCAGGCGGCGTTCGCGCTCGGCGGCGGTGGTGTGGACGGCCGCCGAGCGGGCGGCGCTGGCGACCGCGGCGGGCGGCAGGAGCGCAGGTCCGCCGACTCGCCGGTGTCCTGCTGGTGAACTCTGTGACCGAATCATCTGTGGCATACACCCCTGAAGCAGATTAGAATTCGTTCCCGAACGTATCTTTAGCGCCGTCAATCCCTCGCCGCTCGATTCCCAGTGAAGGAGGTGTGCACCTTGCCGAAGCAAGCACGGGCCTTGCGCACTTACGACGCCGTCCTGGACGCCGCCGCCTACGAGTTCGCGCGCTATGGGTACGCGAACACCAACTTGCAGAAGATCGCCGACCAGATCGGCCTGACGAAGGGCGCTCTCTACGGCCACTTCTCCAACAAGGAGGAGCTGGCCGCCGTCCTCTCCGCCCATCTGGCCGCCGCGGTCGAACTCCCCCTGGGCGAGGCGAAGGCCTCCACCGATCCGGCGTTCGACCGGCTGCGGACCCTCATGCTCACCCTCGGGGAGCTGTTCCAGGGCGATGTGCGGGCCCGTGCCGCGCTCCGGCTGACGCTGGAGACCGCTCAGGCGTCAGGGGTCACGGCGGCCTTGCTGGAGGAGACCCACGCGGTGGTGCTCCGACTGGTGGGCGAGGTGCAGCAGGAGGGGCGCTGGGATGCCTCGGCGTCCGCCAAGGCCGTGACCGACCTGCTCGTGGCCGCGTTCTTCGGTGTCTTCTGGATGGGCTCCGCCGCCGAGCGCACGGAGTCGGGCGGCCGGGTGGCCGCGATGTGGAACGTCCTGGCCCACGCCCTACGGGGCAAGGCCGCCGGTCAGTGAGGCGAACTCGGGCCGCCGGCCCGTCCCCTCCCCGCTCTCGCGCGGGCCCACGCCCGCCCAGGTCATGTCAGCCCTGGCCAGCAGGGTGTCGCCCTGAAGGGCCGCGACGCGCAGCCGGAAGACGTCCGCCGCGGTGGCGCCCGGCACGCTCTGCTCGACCAGCAGCCGGATCGGCGCGTCCAGTTCGGCGAAGGCCGCGCACTCCACCTGGGTGGCGACCAGCGCGTACGCCTGGTCGTCGGGCGTCTCCCCGACCTGTTCGTGCACGCACAGGTGGCCGAGCTGGCGGAAGCCCTCCATCAGGACCATCAGCGGCACATGGTCCGTGGGGTGGTCGAAGAGCACCGCGTGGTCGCGGTCGAGCCGCAGCCGCCAGTCGCCGTCCGGCCAGCAGCGCTCCAGGACGCAGTCCTTCCAGCGCAGCCTCCCCACCCTGCGCGGCGGCACGAGCGGCGCGGCGGCCGCCACGTCCACGGCCAGGACCGGCGGGGCGTCGCCGCCCCACGCCATCCGGCGCAGCAGGCCGTACCGCCGGTCGTCCATCACGAACACCCGGATCGTGCCGGTGCCGCAGGGCGTGCCGGCCACGAGGAGCCGTACGTCGAGCCTGGCCCCCCGCGGCCGGCCCTCCTCCCAGGTCCACTCGGCCTCCATGACCACCGGGACGGGGACGCCGGTGACCCGTAGCGCGGCGGGGTCGGTGATGTCGAAGGAGAGGTCGCGCCCGACGAACCGGTGCCCGAGCGGCACCTCGCAGTACTCGTGGGCGATGTAGAGCATGGCCTGGCGGATGGTCTCCGCGAAGAGCATCGGATCGCTCAGACCCTGCTCGTCGGGGTGGTAGAGCGCGTGGTCGCGCGGCCACTGGGCCGCGACGGAGAAACGGCTGCCGCTTGTGCGACAGCCGTCCGTGACGAAGACCTCCGCGATCGAGCTGCGGTGCACCAGCTCGCGCGGGACGGGTCTGAGGAAGGTGAGAACGGGTGCCGCGAGAGCCATTGATGCGGCATCCACGTTTCTGGAATCATCGATGAGTACGACCGACTGCTGAGACAACGCTTCCCCCAAAACAGGACGAACTCTTGCCAGAGAACAGACGTGTGAAGCCTTGCTGCGCGGGAATTAATATACCTGCGGGAAGGTATATTTCAAGGGTCGAAACCACGTTCCATTGCCACCAACTCGCCCTGCCCAGCCAAGAGTTGGCGTAGAGCACGATATGGAAGCCATGAGCAACGAACGCAGGGCACCGCTGCCCCCTCTGCCGATCGCCACCTCCGCCAACGACACCTCGCACCTCAAGCAGGAGCGGGCCATCCACACCCGCAGGACGATCCTCGACGCGGCGGCCTCGGTCTTCGCCGAGACCGGCTTCCCCGCCGTCACGATCAAGGACGTCGCCGACAAGGCGGAGCTGACCAAGGGGGCCGTGTACTTCCACTTCGCCAACAAGGAGGCGATCGCCGTCGCCGTGGCGGACGAGTTCTACCGGCGGCTGAACGAGATCATCGCCCCCGTCCTGCAGGACGGCGACCCGGCATCCCCGCAGACGGTGGTCGACGTCCTGAAGGCGGTGGCCCGCGGCTTCCGCGACGACGACTACATCAAGGCGGGCTCCCGCCTCCAGATCGAACGCCCGTACATCAAGGGCGACATGCCGGTGCCCTACGTGGGCTTCACCGACCTGCTCACCGAACTCCTGGAGAACTGCCACAAGGCGGGGACGCTGCGGGCCACCGACCCCGCGTCGCTGGCGCGCGTCCTGCGGGCCGCGCTCTTCGGCGCGCAGCACATCTCCTGGGTGCAGGCCAACCGCCAGGACGTCGTCGAGCGCGTACAGGAGATCATCGACGTCTTCCTGACGACGTACGAGACGGTGCACTGACGGACGGACGACGAGCGCGCGGCGCTCAGTCGAGGAAGGCCGCCTCGATCCAGCGGCGCACCCCGCGCGGCCGCATGCGGTGCAGGGCCCCCACGGTGTCGGCCACCTGGTGCGCCCCCCCGACCGCGAGGAACTTCTCGCGGACCATCTCCGAGTGCCGCGCACGCGTGTCGGGGCCGGCCGCGCCGACCGGGATGAGACGGCCGCGCGTGACCGTACGACCGTCCTTCAGCCGTACGGTGACCCGGGCGCCGGTCGCCTTCGTCGACCGGGAGAAGTCCTGGCCAGCCGTGCCGAGGTCGCCGATGAGGTCCACCAGTTCGTCGCCGCCGAAGCCGCGCAGCCAGGGCGCGGCCAGCGGGCCCGCCTCGCGCACCGCCTCGCCGAACGGCGCGTCGGACAGGAAGAGTTCGCGGGTCATGGCCGTGTCGTGCTCCAGGCGCACCCGGTCGGCCAGCTCCCAGCGGTCCGGGTCGTCCAGCCGCGGCGAGGAGAAGTCGTCCACCGAGAACTCCCCGGTCAGCAGCGTGGTGGCGACCGGGTAGGGCACGTCGAGGACGAGGGCGCCGAGCGGAGAGCCCGGGCCGTTGACGTACTGGGCGGCGCGCTCCCCCGCGAAGAGCGTGTAGAGCGACGCCTCCACGACGATCTCCGCCACGTCCCGCGGGCTGACCGGGCCCAGCTCCCGGTGGATCTCCGCGGCGCAGTCCACCGCCGCGTCGATGCCCGGGCCGCCCGGGTGCATCTTGAAGGAGAGGGTGTCGGTGTGCCAGCGGCGGCCGAGGCCCTTGGCCACCGCCTGCGGGAGCGGGACGGTCGCGAAGCGGGCCAGGAAGCCGTCCTGGTGCTCGATGATGTCGGGGGCGCCGCGCAGCCCGGCGGCCGCCGCGTCGCAGGCGTCCATGGCGGTGCGTACGGGCGTGAAGGTGTTGAACAGCCGGGCGTCGCTGGCCAGGAAGGCGCGCATCAGCGGCCAGTTGGGCATGGCGAAGGCCAGGCCGAAGGAGTTCTCCCACTGCGAGGCCGGGGCCCGGTCGCAGTGCAGCCGGCCGGCGACCGCGCCCGCGAGGTGGGTGTGCACCGCGCTCTGGCCGCGCAGGGGGCCGAGCGTGGCGGAGGCGGTGATGCGGGCCGCGCACTCGTTGGCCGCGACTACGGCGGTGAGCAGCGAGAGCCCGTCGAGCTTGCGGGCGTACGCGAAGGCGAGGGGCACCGCGACGGTGGAGTTCGACAGATGACCGGCGTACGCGGTGTCGTCGAGGTTGAGCCAGGAGCCGAGGGCGGCGAAGACCCCGGCGGCGGCCCGCGGGTCGCGCTGCATGGGGTGGCCGAAGGCGGCGACGAGCTTGCGGCCCAGCGGGTGGGCGAGGCCCGCCCTGATGGAGGCGATCTGCGAGAGCACCTGGCTGGCGGCGAGCTTCAGCACCCGGCAGGGCACGTCCTGGGGGCGCAGCCGAGCCGCCCACCGGGACAGTTCGCGCAGCGGGGTGTCCGTGGTGGCGCGGGACGACGCGGCCCGCGGCGGCTCCCACTGCTCGCACAGCGTCCGGGCCACCCGCTCGGCGAGAACACCCGACATGTGACGCACCCTGCCTCTCGTGTGCGGGTCCCGGCGGTGTCGGCTGCCGGGCCGGTGTGGTCCGGGGCGGCGGTACGCCGGTGGCGCACGGCCGCCCCGGGGCGGATCAGGCCGCGGGGACCTTGTCGAGGAAGCCGTAGACACCCTTGATGCGGCCGTCCTCGGCGGTGACCGCGACGTCGAAGCCGATGGCGATCGGCTCGGCGCCGGGCTCGGTCACCAGGCCCCACTGGAAGCGGGCGAGGTTGTGGTGGGTGTCCACCGTGCCGAGCAGCTCGAAGCTGAGGCCCTTGAACTGGTCGCGGGCGCCCGCGATGACCGCGGCGACACCCTCGTGGCCCTCGACCGCGGCGAGCGGGTCGATGTAGGGGGCGTCGGCGGTGAACAGCTCGGCGATGGCCGCGGCGCGCTTGTCGGCGTCCGCCTCGTTCCAGATGGCGAGGTAACGGGTGACGGTGGTGGTGAGGTCGCTCATGATGTCTCCTTGTATCGAAAACGTGTATCGAAGAACGTGTATCGAAAAACGTGTGTCGAGAAGGCCGTGCGGGGTCGGGCGGAGCCGGAGTCGGTCGAGGTCAGGCGGGGTCCGTCGGCGCCCAGGCGGCGAGCGCTCCGGGGAGCACCTCGAAGGTGGCCGAGGCGCCGATGGTGTGCTGGTACTCGCCGTCGTGCTCCAGGGGCAGCCGCTCGCCGTCGGTGCGTTCGACGGTGATCGTGCGGCCGCGTGCGTACACGGTCGCCGGGTGGGCCATGTGCGCGGCTTCCAGGGTCAGTCCGGGCACCTCGGCGGCGGCCACGCCGTCACCGATGACACAGACGTCGAGCAGTCCGTCGTCCAGCAGCGAGTCGGGCAGCACCAGGAACCGGCCGCCCCGGTGCCGGCCGCCCCCGACGTTGGCGAGGACGGTCGGGCCCTCGTGCACCACCCGCCCGTCGACGACGACCCGGCCCGGGTACGGGACGTAGCGCTCGGCGGTCTCGGCGAACGCGCGGGCGTAGCGCTCGCGGCCGCGCAGCGGGATGTCCTTCGCGGTGATGAGCGCGTCGGCGATCACCCCGCTGCAGGCACCGAGGTAGACGTGGTTGCGGGTCTCGGCGAGCCGGGCCAGGTCGAGGTGGCGCAGCCGGGCGCTGCCGCCCGCACCGGAGTCGGCGAGCACCGCCTTGAGCGACTCGGTCCAGGGCCGTTCCCCCCAGAGCATCTTGTACCCGGAGTTCCCGGTGCCGCCGGGGACCACCATGAGTGCGGCCCGTCCGGTGGCCCCGACGAGGCCCTGCACCACCTCGCGCACGGTGCCGTCGCCCCCGATGGCCACCACGAGGTCCGGTGCACCCTCGGAGCGCTCCAGGGCGCGGCGCACGAAGCCGGTCGCGTCCCCTTGGGCGGTGGTGAGGTGGAGCTCGGTGTGGCGCAGGTGGGCGGAGCACAACTCCTTGACTTCGCGCACCAGTTCGGGGCTGTGGCTGCCGGATGCGGGATTGGCTATGACCAGGGCCCTGGTGGGGCCCGCGGCGTCGCTGCTGTCGGCCATGTCGGGCAAACTCCTTGGTCTGGAAGCACCTGCGAACGACTCTTCCACCGGGCGCTGACACGCATCTGACGCCCTGCTGACGGCGTGCGGGGCGGCGGGACGCGTCGGTCACCAGGTCACGGCCGGCTGCTACCAGGTCACGAAGAGGGAGTTCAGCCCGTAGTTGATGGTGTTCTCCCGGAACGAGACCGCCTCGGGCACGTCCGCCAGACGCAGCCCGGGGAAGCGGCCCACCAGGGCCCGCAGGGCGACCTCCAGCTCCATGCGGGCCAGCGAGGTGCCCGGGCACAGGTGCGGGCCGTACCCGAAGGCGATGTGCCGGCTCGCGTCCCGGTCCAGGTCGACGCGGTCGCCGCCGGGGAAGACGCTCTCGTCGTGGTTGGCGCTGGGGTAGGCGAGGATCACGCCGTCGCCCTTCTCGATGCGGGCGCCGCCGATCTCCGCGTCGTCGACGGCGACGCGGACCTGGTTGTCCTGGGTGATGGACCAGTAGCGCAGCAGTTCCTCGACGGCCGGGGCGAACAGGTCCGGTTCGCGGCGCAGCCGGTCCCACAGCCCCGGTTCGCGCAGCAGGCTGAGCACACTGAGGCCGAGCTGGTGCGCGGTGGTCTCGTGGCCGGCCACCAGGAAGAGCCGGGCCATCGCCACCAGGTCGTCATGGGCCAGCTCGCCCTTCGCGACGTACCGCGTGACCAGGCGGCTGAGCAGGTCGTCCCGCGGCTCCTCGGCCTTGCGCCTGATCAGCCCGTCCAGGTACGCCGTCATCTCGATGAAGGAGCCGTAGATCTCCGCGGGCGTGGCGTCCTGCGAGAGGACGGCCTGGCTCAGCTCGGTGAAGTCGCACTCGTCCTCCTCCGGTACGCCGAGCATGCGGGCGATCACCAGGGACGGCAGCCGCACGGTGAAGCGGGCCACGAGGTCGGCGGGCCGGGGCCCGTGCTCCAGCTCGTCGGCGAGCCGGTCCACCAGCAGCTCCACCGAGGGGCGCAGCGCGCGGGTGCGGCGGGCGGTGAACTCGGTCATGGCCATGCGGCGCAGCCGCCCGTGCTCGGGTCCGTCCATGCGCGTGAAGGACATCACCCGTGGCGTGGGCGGCAGTTGGATGCGGACCGGGAAGCCGGGCAGCGTGTCGTCCGAGCTGAAGCGCGGATCGACGAGGATCGCGCGGACATCGGCATAGCGGGTGACAAGCCACGCCTCACCTGTCCTGATCCTTACCTTCACGGGCGTGCCCTTGCGCAGCTCGGCGTAGGCCTCCGGTGGCGCGTACGGGCAGGTGCGCGGCATGGGCCAGGCGGCGAGACGCGCCTCGGTGACCGGCATGACAGGAGTTGCCGTCATGAGATTCCCCCCTCAGTTGTGGCTGATTCCTTTCCGTCATGCTGGCCGAAACCTCTGATGCTCCCCTGACGCCCGGCTGACCCTCGCGGAGCCTGTCGCACTGCTTCTGACCAGCGCACGAAACATGGCTGTAACACACGGAGCGTCCTTGCCGCCGGACATGCGAAAGGCGGGTGTCCCGGAGCGGAGACTCCGGGACACCCGCCTTGTCGGACCCCCGTCGCCGGGCGTCCCCTCAGGCCTTCTCCGGCCGGCTACACGGCCTTCTCGGCCTTGCGCGGCAGGAACTGCACCAGGACCGCCACCAGGACGCAGATGCCGGCCTGGACGTACAGGCTGTAGCCGAACCCGTCGGTGTAGCCCTGCGCGGACGGATGCTCCCCGACCTGGTCGAAGAAGACCACGCCGATGACCGCGATGCCCAGCGCGTTGCCCATCTCCTGGCCGGTGGAGAAGACTCCGGAGGCCGCCGCGGCGTGGGTGGGCGCCACACCCTCCAGGACCAGGGAGGTGAGCGGGGCGACCACCAGGCCCATCCCGAAGCCGCAGACCACCATCGCGGGGATGCACCAGCCGACCGAGCCCGTGGTGCCGAGCCGCTCGGCGGTCTGCGCGAAGGCGATGTCGCCCGCGGCCACCACCAGGGCGCCGAGCGCGAGCGCCTGGCGTCCCAGCCGCGCGGCGAACTTGGGCGCCATCGCCGAGGCCACGAAGAAGCCGAGCCCCAGCGGCACGAAGAGCAGCCCCGACTTCAGGGCCGACGTGCCGTGGCCCTGCTGGAGGTAGAGCGCGAGGACCAGGAAGAAGGAGGCCATCACCGAGAAGTAGACGAGGATGGTGACGGACCCGACGCCGAACGCGCGGTCCCGGAAGAGGGACGGGCTCACCAGCGGCGACCTGCCGCGCGCCGCGAGCCGCCGCTGAGTGGCCCAGAAGGCGGCGAGCAGCGGCACCGCGGCCGCCATGCACAGCCACGTCCAGGCGGGCCACCCCTCCTCACGGCCGATGACCAGCGGCAGCACGACGGCGGTGAGCCCGGCGGTGACCAGCAGGACGCCGGTCAGGTCGAGCCCGGTGCGGCCCTCCGACCTCGACTCCGGCACCAGCTTCGGGGTGAGCACGAGGACGAGGACGCCGATCGGCACGTTGATCAGGAAGATGGTCCGCCAGTCCCAGCCGAAGACGTCGGCCTTGATGAGCAGGCCGCCGATCAGCTGCCCGAAGACCGCCGCCGCGCCGAGCGCCACACCGTACGCGTTGAACGCGACGGCCCGGTGCTTGCCCGAGTACGTGGTGGTCAGGATGCCGAGCACCTGCGGGATGACCAGGGCGGCGGCCGCGCCCTGGATGCCGCGGGCGACGATCAGCTCGGCCATGTTCTGCGCGATGCCGCAGGCCAGCGAGGCGAGCGTGAAGACCGCCACGCCGATCGAGTAGACCTTGCGCCGCCCGTAGATGTCGCCGAGCCGGCCGCCGGTGATCAGCAGCGCGGACAGGCCGATGGTGAAGGTGACGGCGATGAGCTGGATGTCCGCCGCCGTGGCGTGCATGTTCGTCTGGAGCGAGGGGATCGCCACGTTGACGATGAAGAAGTCGAGGTTGGTGACGAAGAGGCCGGCCAGGACGACCAGGAGCGCCCCGTAGGACGGCTTGGCCGCCGCGGCCTCGTCCGGTGGCGCGGCCGCCGGCGCGAGCGGTGGTGCCGCGCTCTTGATTTCCGCTTCGGTGGTCATGACCGACCTTCCTGAGTCGTTGGCTCAGCGGGCGGCGGCGACGAGCCGCCGCAGCCGCTGGGCGAAATGCGTGGTGACGGCCTCGGCGTGGCTGTCGATGTAGAAGTGGCCGCCGGGGTACTCGCTGTGGCCCAGGTAGTGGGGGCTGCGCCCGGCCCAGTGCGTCATGGCGTCCGGGCTCTCCATCAGCGGGTCGGAGGCGCCGCCGTAGGAGACCAGCGGGCAGGCGGTGCCCGCGCCGTCGTCGACGTACTGGGCGGCGACCCGCAGGTCGGCGCGGAGCGCGGGGACGACGAGGGCGAGCATCTCCGGGTTGTCGTAGATCTCGGCGGGGAAGGAGCCCAACTTCTTGATCCACTCGACCAGTTCGGGGTCGGGCATCCGGCTCTGCTCCTCCGTCGGCTGGAAGAAGCCCTCGGGCGACCAGCCGGACATGCCGACGAGGACCGGCGCGGGGCCGCTCTCCGCCTCCATGCGAATGGTGAGCCGGAACGCCAGCTGGGCACCGAGGCAGTGCCCGAAGAACGCGAAGGGCCGCTCGTCCAGGTCGTCGAGCAGGGCCTCGTGCAGCGCGTCGAGCAGCGGGTCCCAGTCGGCGTACGAGGTCTCCTCGCGCCGGTTGTGGCGGCCGGGCAGGGTCACCGCCTGCGGGGCGATGTCGGCGGGCAGCAGCCGCTCCCAGTCGCGGTAGATGATGGCGCCGCTGCCCGCGTGCGGCAGCATGAACAGGCGTACGGAGGCGTCCTCGGACGGCTCGGCGGGGTGGAACCACTCCCCCGCGGCGGACATGTCCTGGCCCAGGGCGGTGGCGGTGGTGGCGGTGGTCACGACTGTGTTCTCCCAACGGTTGTCTGCTCCCCGATGGCGCGCAGCGCGGGCAGCAGCACCTCGGCGATCTCCTTCAGCTGCGGCTCCGGGTCGAGCGATCCGATCCGGATGACCAGGTGGCGGGCGCCGGCCCGCACATAGGCGCCCAGCCACTCGGCGCAGCTCTCGGCGCTGCCCCAGCCGTAGGCCTGGATGGCCGACATCTGCTCCAGGGAGCGCCCGTAGTAGTGCTCGATGTAGTGCTCCAGCTCGGCCTTGGCCGCCGCCTCGTCGCGGTCGACGGTGACCGTCGCGTACAGCGCGGGGGTGACCGCGTCCGGCGTGCGGCCCGCCGCCTCGGCGAGTTCGGCGATGCGGGCGCGGGCCCTGCCGTACGCCTCGGCGTCGGGCAGGAACGGCAGCCAGCCGTCGTACTTCTCGGCGACGCGGGCGAGCACCTTGGGGGTGTCACTGCCGGCCAGCCAGAGCGGCGGGCCGCCGGGCGTGGCCGGCTTCGGCAGCCGCTCAAGACGTTCGGCCTGCCAGAACCTGCCGTCGAAGTCGCAGGAGCTGCCCTCCTCGCCGGAGTGCCAGGCGGTGCGCCACAGCGCGGCGATCTCGTCGAGCCGCCCCACCCGTCCGGCGAAGGAGGCCCCGACGGAGGCGAATTCCTCCTCGGTCTCGGGCATCGGGAAGCCGGAGCCGAGCCCGAGGACCAGCCGGCCGGCGGCCACGTGGTCGAGGCTCGCGATCATGTGGGAGCCGATCAGCGGGTGGCGCAGGGCGGGGGTGAACGCGGCCGTGCCGACGGTGATCCGCTCGGTGGCCGCGGCGGCCGCCGAGAGCACGACGAGGGGGTCGAGGCGCGGCCGGGCGGTCAGCGAGTCGCCCGCCCACAGCGAGTCGAAGCCGAGCGCCTCGGCCTGCCGGGCGAAGTCGAGCAGCGGGGCGGCCGCGTAGGTGCCGTTGATGGCCTGCTCCCGGGTGGGCAGCAGGATGCCGATGCGAAGGGGCCCGGCTGAGGACTGCATGGGGTACTCCGTTTCGTGTGGCGGAGGTTGCGGTGCGCCGGCGGTGCCGGCACGTCAGATGGGCTGCCTCTGCGGCGGCAGGGACGCCGCCCGCGCCGAGGTGCGGCGCTGGAGGGGAAGCGTGAGCCGCTCGGCCGGCGCGGGTGCCTCGGCGGCCAGCCGTTCCCGCACGGCGCGGCGCAGGATCTTGCCCGTGGGGTTGCGCGGCAGGTCGTCGGCGAAGTGGAAGTCGCTCGGGATCTTGTAGTCGGCGAGGTGGCCGCGGAGCGCGACGAGCAGTTCGCGGGGCTTGACGGTGGCGCCGGGCCGCCGGACGACGACGGCGTGCACCGCCTCGCCCCAGTGCGGGTCGGGCAGTCCGACCACGGCGGCGTCGGCGACGGCCGGGTGCGCGGCGAGCGCCTTCTCGACCTCGGCGGGGTAGATGTTCTGCCCGGCCACGATGATCGTGTCGTTCATGCGGTCCCGCAGGTGGACGTAGCCGTCCTCGTCGAGGTAGCCGGCGTCGCCCATGTGCAGCCACTCCCCCACCAGGGTCCGCGCGGTGGCCTCGGGGAGGTTCCAGTAGCCGAGCATGCGTGACGGGGTGCGCACGCATATCTGGCCGGTCTCGCCGGGCGGCAGTGTCTCGCCGTCCGGGCCGATGACCTTCACCTCGTTGCCGGGGCAGGGCCTGCCGACCGAGGTGAGGAGGCGCGTGCCGGGGCGGTGCGCCTCGGGCGGCAGGCACACCGCGACGCTGCCGGTCTCCGTGCTGGCGTAGATCTGGGCGAACTCGCAGCCGAACACCTCCAGGCAGCGTTCGAGCAGCGTCGGGGACATCGGCGCCGCCCCGTAGGCGATCTTGCGCATCGAGGTGAACGCGGCGGGGCCCGCGCCGCGTTCGGCCGTCATCATCTGGAGCATGGCGGGCGCCGCGAAGGTGATCGTGACCCCGTGCTCCCGGATCAGCCGCACCGCCTCCTGCGGGATGAACTGCGGCATCACCACGCTGGTGCCGCCCGCGTTGAAGGTGTGCATGAACCAGCCGATGCCCGCGATGCCGAAGCCCGGCAGCGAGATCAGGCTGACGTCGTCCGGCCGCCAGTCGAGCCACTCCGCGCCGTGCGCGCGCATCGCGGCGGGCAGCGTGAAGAAGCTGCGGTGGGCGAGGACCGCGCCCTTGGGCAGGCCGGTGGTGCCGCTGGTGTAGATCTGCACGACGGCGTCGTCGGGTCCGGTGCCCGGCTCCAGGTCGGTGTCGGGGTGGTTGGCGTACCAGGCGGGCAGCCCGGTGCCGCGCGCCGGTTCGCCCTCGCCGTCGGTGCCGTCGACCCGTACGACGGTGCGCAGCCGCGGGAGCTGCGGCTTGACGCGGTCCGCCGTCTCCCAGAACTCGTCGTCGACGAAGAGGAGTACGGCGCCCGAGTCCCGAAGGATGTGGTCCACCTCGTCCCTCGTCAGGCGCCAGTTGACCGGGACCAGGACGGCGCCCGCCTTCGCGCAGGCGAGGATGGTGAGGTAGTAGTTCTCCGACTCGCGGCCCAGGTAGGCGACGCGGTCACCGCGGCCGAGCCCCGCGTCGCGCAGGGCGTGGGCGGCGCGGTTGCTGTCCCGGTGCAGCTTCCCGTACGTCGTGGTGCGGTCCTCGCAGATGATCGCCGCGTGTTCCGGCCGGGCGCCCGCGTGGACTCTGGAGCTCCGGGTCAGCGTCCAGCCGCTGGTGGTGTGGTCTCTCACTGTGGTCTCCCCGCTGCGTGGGACATCTCGGTGGGTGTCGTGAGGTGAGTGGATGCCGTGGGGGGTGGCTGCTGTCGTACGGGGACGGTCAGGGGTGCTGCTGGGTGGCCGGGGCCAGGCGTCCGTCGAGGAACTCCGTGAGCCGGCGGACCGTCGGGTGGTCGAAGGTCAGCGAGGCGGGCAGCGGCAGCCGGAACAGCGACTCCAGGCCGCCCTTGACGGTCTGCGCCATCAGCGAGTCCAGGCCGAGCGAGACGAACTCGGCGTTCGGGTCGAGGTCGTCCTCGGCCTCCATGTGCAGGGCGGCGGCGACCTGTTCGCGCACGGCCGAGGCGATCAGGGCCGTGCGTTCCGGCTTCGGCAGGGCGCTCAGCGCGGCGAGGTCGAGGCCGGTGCCGCCGTCGTCGCCCTGGTCCTGCCGGGCGAGCCGGTCGTAGAAGGCGTCGTCCACGACTGAGCCCGCCACATAGCGCGCCCAGTCGAACTCGCCGACCACCCGGCGGCTGCCGGCCCGGTGCCAGAGCCCGGCCAGGGTGTCCAGCGCCCTGGTGGGCGAGAAGAAGCGGACGCCGCTGCGGTCGATCTCCTGGGCCAGCTGCTCGTCGAGCCGGGCGGACATGCCGACCCTGGCCCAGGCGCCCCAGTTGGCGGAGACTCCGGGCAGGCCGTGCAGGCCGCGCCACTCGGCGAGGCCGTCGAGTCCCGCGCTGGCGGCGGCGTAGTGCCCCTGCGTCGCGCCGCCGAGGACGGCGGCGATCGAGGAGTACGTCACGAAGAACTCCAGCTCGGGGAAGTGTTCCTCGGCGGCCTCGTGCAGCAGCCAGGCGCCGTACGCCTTCGGGGCCAGCTGGGCGTCGATGGACTCCCAGGTCAGCTCCGCGATCAGCTTCTTGTCGAAGGAACCGGCCGCGTGCACGAGGCCGCCCACCGGATGGGGCCCCGCCGCGAGGCCTGCGGCCAGGCGCCGCACGTCCCCGGCGTCGCTCACATCGGCGCGTACGAGGGAGACCTCCGCCCGCTCGGACAGCTCCGCGAGGACCGGCGCCGCCTCTTCGGTGGCCCGGCCGCTCCGGCTGACCAGGGTCAGGTGCCGTGCGCCCAGTTCCACGAGCTTGCGGGCGGTGACCAGGCCGAGGCCGCCGAGGCCACCGGTGACGAGGTAGGTGCGGTCCGGGCGGACGCGGGCCGGTGCGGGCGCCGTCTCCGGGCCGCCGGGCACGTCCACCCACACCTCGGCGCGGGAGCCGCAGGCGGCGGTGCGCAGGGCCTCGCCGATTTCCTCCAGGCGGAAGGCCGGGGAGCCGCCCCGTACCGTGCCGCGCGTCGCGCCGGGGGCGAGTGCCACGGCGGTCGCGGGGACGGTGAGGGTGGCGCGCAGTGCGCCGTCATGGCGTACGTAGACCTCGTCGCCCGCGGTGAACGCGGCCTCGGCGCCGGCCGCGACGACCGTGCCCGCGGCCAGTGAGCCGAGCACGGGGCCGGCCTCGCCGGACTGTTCGCCGTCCAGGGCGGCGCGGGCGTCCTCGGCGGTGAGGGCGACCGAGGCGACGCGCACCTGGACCTCACCGGCGGCGGGCGCGCGGTCGTCGACGGGCGCGAGGGAGAGGTCGGAGAGGTCCCCGGAGCCGGGTGTGCGCAGTGCGAAGCCACCGGGCCAGGTGCGGGCGGCGTCGCCGGGCAGCAGCCTGCGGACGTGGCGGGCGCCGGTGCGGTGCGCGACCTGGAACTCGCCGGGGGCCTCGGCGCGGACCTCGTCGAACAGCGCCGTCAGGTCGCCGCCCGGCTCGATGTCGACCAGGGTCGCGCGGTACTGCGGGGACTCGGTGAGCAGGACCCGGCCGAAGCCCCACAGGGTGGCGGCGCCGAGGTGGGCGCCGTCGCCGGGCCGGTCGCCGGGCAGCTTCTGGGCGCCCTCGGTGACCAGCCACAGCCGGGGCGGGCGCTGCTGGGCCGCGGCGTCCAGGACCGTGAGCAGGCCGAGCAGGTCGCGGTAGTTGTGCTCGCACTCGGCGCGGTACAGCGCGGCGGACATGGCGCCGGGCAGCGGCTGCCAGCTCCAGCAGATGTCGGTGACGGAGGTGTCCTCCAGGGCGGTCTTGAGCGCGGCGGCGTCCGCGACGGGCGTGACACGCAACCCGTTTCCGCCGGGGGCGCCGGGGGTGCCGGGGGCCTCGGCGCGGCCCAGGAGCAGGACGTGCCGGGGGGCGGTGTCCGCGGCGAGGGCGGGCAGGGCGCGGCGCACCCATTCGGAGCGGTGCAGGAACTGCCGCTGCCCGGCGGGGCCTTCGGGGCGGGCCAGGGTGACTCCGCCGAGTTCGAGGACGGGGCTGCCGTTCTCCAGGACGAGGATGTCGGCGAGGCGCCGGTCCTGTTCCGTGGTGACGCGGGCGACGACGTTCAGCCGGGCGCCGCGGGGCTTCTTGAAGTGGCGTACGGACGTGATCTCCCGGGGCAGGAAGACCGGGCCCTCGGGGTCGAGGACGACGGCGGCCGCCAGCGCGGCCTCGATCAGCTCGGCGGGCACCTGCTCGACGGCGGTGGTGCCGCGGCACTCCAACTCGGCGGTGAAGACGCCGTCTTGGTGGCGTGCCGCCGTGGCCAGGGCGCGGGCGCGCGGGCCGTACGGGCGGCCCACCGAGGCGAGGTCGGTGTAGAGGTCCTCGGCGTCGCTCTCCAGGGTGGCGGGGCCCGCCACGAGCCCGGTGAGTTCCGGCTCCCGCTGGTCCTGCCCCGCGGTGAGCACGGCGCTCGCGTGCACCAGCTCCCGCGGCTCGTCCTCGCCGGTCTGCTCCGCGACGGTCAGGACGGTCACGTCGGCGCCGCCGTCCGGGCGCGGCCGCAGCCGGGTGGTCAGCGTGCGGGGCGTCTCGGCCTGCAGGGTGAGGGGTTCGCCGATGCGCAGCTCGCGGACGGCGGCGCGGGTGTGGCCGTGCACGGCGTCCTGGAGCGCGAG
This sequence comes from Streptomyces huasconensis, assembly GCF_021028635.1. Lineage (NCBI taxonomy): Bacteria > Bacillati > Actinomycetota > Actinomycetes > Kitasatosporales > Streptomycetaceae > Streptomyces > Streptomyces huasconensis. Next base: position 5,218,886 of record NZ_CP086119.1, on the reverse strand, counting down.
CAGCAGGTCGGCGTAGGCGCCGACGGGCAGCGTCGTACGCTCGCCGTCGGCGAAGTCGGCGAGGGCGCCCAGCTCCTCGACGGTGAACTCCGCGGTGAACTCGCGCGCGGCGCCCTCGCACGCGACCTCCGTGCCGAGCAGCGGGTGGTGCGCCGCCCCGCCCCGGGTGGCGCCCCTGCGCGGGGTGACGGAGGGCAGCCAGTAGCGCTTGCGCTGGAAGGCGTAGGTGGGCAGCGCCACCTTGGCGGGGACGGCGCGCCCCTCGTGGTAGCCGGACCAGGAGACCGGCAGACCGGCGGTGTAGTACTCGGCGAGCGCCCGCAGCGTGGTGTCGCCGCCCCGGTCGCGGCGGCGCAGGCTGGCCAGCCACAGGTGGTCCTCGACGGGCAGTGAGCGCCGGGCGAGGGCGGTGAGCGCGGTGGAGGGGCCGATCTCGACGAGAGCGTGGCGGCCGCGCTTGGCGACCGCGCGGATGCCCGCGAGGAACTGCACCGGTTCACCGATGTGCCGCACCCAGTACTCGGGGGTGCCGATCTCGGCGAACCGCGCGAGCTTGCCGGTGACGTTGGAGATCAGGCTGATGGCCGGCTCGTGGAAGGTGACGGCGTCCAGGGCGGTGCGGAAGTCGTCGTACACCTCGGCCATGAGCGGCGAGTGGAAGGCGTGCGAGACGGCCAGCTGTTCGACGCGCAGGCCTTGGCCCGTCAGCTCGGCGGTGACCTGGGCGAGCGCCTCGGTACCGCCCGAGATCACGCACTGGTCGGGGGCGTTGGCCGCGGCGAGCGCCAGGTCCGGGTGGGCTTCGAGGAGCGGCAGGACGTCTTCGGCGGGGGCGGTGACCGCGGCCATGCCGCCCTTCGCGCGCACGGCCTGCATGAGGCGGGCACGGGCGGCCACCAGCGTGACGGCGTCGGGGAGGCTGAAGAGCCCGGCGACGGCGGCGGCCGCGGCCTCGCCGATGCTGTGCCCGATGAGCACGTTCGGGCGCACGCCCCAGGACATCCACAGCTGGGCGAGCGCGTACTCCAGGGTGAACAGGGCGGGCTGGGTGTACTCGGTGCGGTCGATCGCCTCGGGGTCATCGGCCGTGCCGATGACCAGGTCGCGTATGGAGCGGCCGAGTGCGGCGGCGAAGAGGCGGTCGCACGCGTCGACGTGCCGGCGGAAGACCGGGAAGCCCTCGTACAGGTGGGCGCCCATGCCCGCGTACTGCGAGCCCTGCCCGCTGAACATGAAGGCGACCTTGCGGATGCCCGCGGGGCCCTGGTGGTCGCGGTCCGCGGCCTTGTCCAGGAGCTTGGTGAGGGCGGCGCGGTCGGCGACCGGACCGGCGAGGCGGTACGGGTGGTGGGTGCGGGCGACGTTGCCGGTGTAGCAGAGCGCGTCGACCGGCAGGGCGGGGTCGGTGTCGAGCAACCGGCGGTAGTTCGCGACGTGTTCGCTCAGGGCGGCCGCCGTCTTGGCGGAGAGCGTGAACAGCGGGGTCGCGGGCGCCTCGCCGGACGCGGCGGTGTCGGTCACCGGCGCCGGGGGCTGCTCCAGGACGACCGCGCCGATCGTGCCCGCGAAGCCGAAGCTGTTGACGACCGCGCGCCGCACCGGTGCCTTCCACGGCTCGCACGCGGTGGGCACGCGCACCGGGTACAGGTCCCAGGGGATGCGGCCGGAGGGGGTGTCGAGGTTGAGGTGCGGGTAGATCGTGGCGGATCTGATCTGGAGGACCGCCTTGATGACGCCGACGATGCCGGAGGCGGGCTCCATGTGGCCGAGGTTGGTCTTCACGGAGCCGACGAGCAGCGGATCGTCCGTGGTGTGCGAGTCGGCGAAGGTGTCGCCGATGGCGCCGAACTCGATGGGGTCGCCGAGCGGGGTGCCGGTGCCGTGGGCCTCCACGTACTGGATGTCCTCGGGGGCGAGCGCGGCGGCGGCGAGCGCGCTGCGGATGACCTTCTCCTGGGCGGGGCCGTTCGGCACGGTCAGGCCCGCGCTGTCGCCGTCCTGGCCGACGGCGGTGCCCTTGACCAGGGCGAGGACGGTGTCGCCGTCGCGGGTGGCGTCCGCCAGGCGCTTCAGTACGAGGACGCCGCAGCCCTCGGCGCGGGCGTAGCCGTCGGCGGACTCGTCGAAGGTCTTGCACTGGCCGTCGGGGGAGAGCATCTGCGCGTTGGAGAACATGACGGGGATGCGGGGGTGGTGCAGGGCGTTGACGCCGCCGCAGAGCGCGATGTCGGTCTCGCCGGCGCGCAGCCCCTGGACGGCGACGTGCAGGGCGGCCAGCGACGACGAGCAGGCGGTGTCGATGCTCATGCTCGGGCCGCGCCAGCCGAGGAAGTACGAGAGGCGGCCCGACAGCGGGAACATGGTGATGCCGGAGGCGAGCAGGCCGTCCAGTTCCTCGTAGGGCAGGGAGTCCAGCTCCAGGGCGTAGTCGATGGAGCTGGCGCCGATGTAGACGCCGCCGTTGCCGCGGCGCAGCGGCGCGGGGTCGATGTTGGCGTGCTCCAGGGCCTGCCAGGCGGTCTCCAGCAGCATGCGCTGCTGGGGGTCCATGTACTGCGCTTCCTTCGGGGAGATGTTGAAGAAGGCCGCGTCGAAACGGTCGATGCGGTCGAGGAATCCGCCGGACGTGGTGTGGATCTTTCCCTTGTCGTCCGGGCTCTGCGGCGTGAAGGCGTCGACGTCCCACCGGTCGCCCGGAATGGGCCCGATACCGGAGCGCCCCTCGCGCAGGAAGGCGTCGAATTCGTCGAGCGAATTGCTGCCGCCGGGGAAACGCAGGCCGACGCCGACGATGGCGATCGGTTCGGGCGCCCGGCCGGACACCTTGTTGTTCTCTGATTCCTCGTGCGGCATGGAGCGTCTCCTTCTCGTCCGGTCCCTGTCGGGTCAGTTGCTGCCTGGTATCGCGCCGGTGGCGGCGCGGGACGGATCGGACACGGCGTCGACGAGATAGTCGAGGAGTCGGCCGACCGTGGGCTCGTTGAAGAGCACGTTGGCGTTGATGGAGAGTTCCAGGATTCCTTCGAGGGTCTGCCTCATCTGCGTGAGCTTCAGCGAGGTGAGGCCGAGGTCGAAGTAGCTGATGTCCAGCGGGAGTTCCTCGGTCTCGTCCATGAGCAGACTCGCCCTGAACTGGCTGACGAGGAGCTGCTCCATTTCCTCCGCGAGTTCCGTCCGGGGCAGTTCCCGGAATTGCTGAAGTGTCATGTGTTGGGGAGACATGGAGCAATGAAATCAATGACTGCTGACGCCTCACTGACGTCGCGCGCGTACCCCATGCGCACGCCACTCAGTCTTTCTTCGGCGCACTCGCCACAGGGTTGGCTCAAACAACGCGGAAGCGGCAATCAGTACGGCGTCAGCGGCAGGTCAGATCCTGCTGCCACGATCGAGATGCTTCGAAACAAGAGCTCACCAGATCGGAATCCACTCGGAGAACCCCACCCCGAAAGGCTGATAATGCTGCGCGGCGCCATACAGGAGGAAAGTGCTCCGGCACGTTCCGGACTCAAGAGCTATGACCTCTACATCGCGGGCAAGGACGTCGCGGGTGACGGGTGGGTCTACACCGTCAGCGGGCGCTCCCTGCTGGAAGACGTCTTCACCAGCGTGAGCCTCAAGCGCACGCTGGAACAGGACCCCGAATCCGACGCGGCGAACCACCCGTATGTGGTGGGGCGTTGCGCGATCGCCGACGACTCCGCCATCGACCTGGCCACGCAGGCCGCGGCGGCGGCGGCCCCGGACTGGGCGGCCGTCCCGCAGGAGCGGCGGATGCGTCTGGGCACCCGGTTCCGCGAGGAGCTGATCAAGCACCAGGACGAGTTCCTGGACATGCTGGTCGCCGAGTCGCACCCGGTGAAGCTGGCCCGCTGGGAGCTGAGCTGCCTGCTCCAGATCTACGCCCCCGGCTCCCTGCGCTGGTACACGAAGCAGATGCGCGTCGAGAAGGAGTACGGCGGCCGCAAGCTGATCCTCCAGCGCCAGCCGGACGGCGTGGTGGCCTTCAACCCGCCGCAGAACGCGCCGCTGCCGAGCGCCGCGCTCTCCGTCCTCGCCCTGATGGCCGGCAACGCCGTCGTGGTGCGGGCACCGCGCAGCATCGCGCTGTCCACCATGTGGCTGCTGCGGGACATCGTGGCCCCGCTCCTGGAGGAGTTCGACGCCCCGCCCGGCGTCCTGAACGCGGTGTGCTCCAACCCCAAGCAGACCCTGGACCGCTGGGTCGCCGACCCGCTGATCAACGACATCTTCTACATCGGCGGCAGCCAGGAGGGCCTGCGCTTCGAGCAGGCCTGCGTCGCCAACGGCAAGAAGCCCATCCTCGAACTGGCCGGTAACGACGGCATCGTGGTGTGGAAGGACGCCGACGTGAAGTGGGCGGCCGAGGCCATCACCGAGTCGTTCTTCGGCTCCGGCCAGATCTGCATGGTGCCCAACTACGTCCTGGTGCACCCGGCCGTCGCCGACCAGCTCATCGCGGAGGTCAAGGAGCAGGTCAAGGCCATCAAGCCGGGCTTCCCCGAGGAGGAGGACGTCCTGCTCTCCCCGGTGCGCCGCAGCGAGCGCTTCTTCCGGCTGCTGCGCCAGGCCCTGGACAACGGCGCCGAACTGGTGACCGGCGGCAACCGCACCGAGCTGGACGGCACACCGTCGGAGACGGGTGTCTTCCTCCAGCCCACCGTCGTCCGCGTCGACGGCCTGGACCGGGCCCGCACCTACGACGTCGTACGCGAGGAGACGTTCTTCCCGCTGATCCCGGTCATCGTGCCGGAGGCGGACAACGACGACGCCCTCCTGGAGGACTTCCTGCGGTTCGTCAACTCCAACGAGTACGGCTTGCGCAACTCCCTCTGGTCGCGCTCCGACCACGTCATCGACACCTTCGTGCGCCGCGTCGTCAACGGCGGCCTGCTGAAGGTCAACGACTCCCACATCGGGTTCCTGCCGTACCTGCCGAGCCACGGCGGTACCGGCCGCACCGGCGGCGCCTTCGGCGAGGCCAACTACCCGATGCTCAAGACCTCGCACGTGCAGGGCGTCAGCATCGCGCGTGACGTCAGCCCCTACCAGGCGGTCTTCGGCGCGTTCGACGACTGACGGCACCCATCCCATCCGACCCACGGAGGTTGTGACGTGCGTTCCCTCGATGCCGCTCGGGCCGTCTGCGAGCGCTACCACCCCGGCCTGCTCAAGGAACTGGAGCAGATCCCCTACGCCGAGCGGGAGAAACCCGGCGGCCCGATCATCGACCTCTTCCGCATCCACGGCGGCGTCGGCCTGCTGATACCCGAGGAGTACGGCGGCCACGGCGCCGGCCCGCTGGACGCGCTCCACACCCAGCTGGCCCTCGGCTCCCTCTCACCGTCCCTCGTCGCGGCCGTGTCCATGCACCACTTCACCGTCGCCATGCTGTACTCGCTGGCCGTCGCCGAGGGCCGGCTCACCGACGCCCAGAACGACCTGCTGCGCCGGACCGTCCCGGACCAGCTGGTGATGGCCTCCGGCTGGGCCGAGGGCCGCACCGAACAGAACATCCTCACCCCCTCGGTGACCGCCCGCCCGGTCGAGGGCGGCTACCTCCTCTCCGGTTCGAAGAAGCCGTGCAGCCTCTCCGCGTCGATGAGCATGCTCACCGCGAGCATCGCCATCCACGGCCTGGAGGGCGACCCCGAACTGGCGCTCGCCCTGGTGCCCGCCGACGCGCCGGGCCTGAGCGTCCACCCCTTCTGGGGCAACGAACTGCTGGCGGGCGCCGAGAGCGACGAGGTGCGCCTGGAGGACGTCTTCGTCCCCAAGGACATGGTCGTCCGCGCCGGCGCCGACGATCCGCGCCGCCTGGACGACCTGCAGACCGCCGGGTTCGTCTGGTTCGAGATGCTCATCACCGCCGGATACCTGGGCGGTGCCGCGGCCCTGGTCGAGCAGGTCCAGGAGCGCGAGCGCGGCAGCGTCCAGGAGCGGGCCGCCCTCGCGGTCGAACTGGAGGCCGCCCTCGCGCTGCTCGAAGGCGTGGCCCGCGCGGTCGGCTCCGAGCCGGGCGACGAGGCGTCGGTGGCCCGGGTGCTCGTCGCCCGCTACGCCGTGCAGAACGCGCTGCCCCGTATCACCGCCCGCTCCCTGGAGCTCCTCGGCGGCCTGGACTTCATCCGCTCCTCCGGCCACGCCCAGGCGGCGGCCGCGTCCACCGCGCTCGCCTTCCACCCGCCGGGCCGGGGCGCCGCCGCCGAACCGCTGCTGCGCTACTTCGACGGGGGCCCGCTCGTCCTCGCCTGACCGCCGCCCCGCCCGCACCGCTTCTTTGGAGTGAGTAATCCGTGACCGTAATCCAGGAAAACCCGGCCGCCGCGGCAGGCACGGCCGCCGCGGCCGACACCGAGGCGGAGGTCCTCGGCCTGTACCGCGCCCACCTCAGCAAGGGCCGGGCCACCCTCGCCGAACTCTTCGGCAGCCACATGGAGGTGGCCTCCGAAGGCGCCTGGCTCACCACCAGCGACGGGGAGCGCTTCCTCAACGCGGGCGGCTACGGCGTCTTCATCATGGGCGCCCGCCACCCCATCGTGATGGAGGAGGTGGAGCGCCAGCTCCGCACGCACCCCACCGCCACCCGCATCCTCCTCGAACCGACGGTGGCCCGCGCCGCCGAGGCCCTGGTCTCCGTCATGCCGCAGGGCCTGGACCGCGTGCACTTCGGCCTCTCGGGCGCCGAGGCCGTGGAGACCGGCCTGAAGCTGGCCCGCGCCGGCGGCTTCAAGCGGACCGTCTCCATGAGCGGCGGCTACCACGGCAAGACCCTGGGCGCCCTCTCCGCCACCGCGAAGGAGGTCTACCAGAAGCCGTTCCGGCCGCTGCTCCCCGACTTCCACCACCTGCCGTTCGGTGACGCCGACGCGCTGGAGGCGGAGCTGGCCGCCCACCCCGGCGAGGTCTGCGTCATCCTGGAGCCCGTCCAGGGCGAGGGCGGCGTCATCATCCCGCCCAAGGGCTACCTCAAGCGCGTCGAGGAACTGGTCCGCGAGCACGACGGCTTCCTGATCCTGGACGAGATCCAGTCCGGCTTCGGCCGCCTCGGCGAGTGGTGGGGCGCCGACTTCGAGGACGTACGCCCCGACGTCCTGCTCGCCGGCAAGGCGCTCGGCGGCGGCGTGCTCCCGGTCTCCGCGGCCGTCGCCACCCGCAAGGCGTTCCGCCCCTTCGACAAGGACCCCTACATCCACACCGCCACCTTCTCGGGACAGCCCGTCCTGATGGCCGCGGTGCAGGGCGCGGTGCGGGCCATGAAGGAGGACCGCCTGGTCACCCGGGCCACCGACCTGGGCGCCGCGCTGCTGCCGCGGATCGCCGAGATCGCGTACCGCAACATCCCCGAACTCGTCGTCGACGTACGCGGCCAGGGGCTGCTCATCGGTGTGGAGCTGGTCGAGGCGGGCCTCGCCGGCGAGCTGCTGATCGAGCTCTTCAACCACGGCGTGGTCGCCAACCACTCCATGAACGGCAGCTCGGTGGTGCGGTTCACACCGCCCGCCGTGCTCAGCGACACCGATGTGGAGTTCCTCCTCAACTCCTTCGACCTGGCCACCCGCGACCTCGTCAGCGGTGCGGCCACCATGCCGGAAGGCGGTAACTGATCGTGCGGCACGTAGAACTGGAAGCAGTGGTCCCCGCGGAGCAGGTCTCCACGGTCTTCGACGCGGTGATGCGCTGGGAGAAGTACCCCGACCTCGCGCCCCACGTGAACTCCACCACGGTGCACGCCACCCTCCCCGAGGCCAAGTGCAGTTCCAGCTGGGAGCTGCACTTCCGCAGCGGCCTGCTGCGCTGGACCGAGGACGACGTCTTCCTGCCGGAGGAGGGCGAGATCCGCTTCGAGCAGTCCGACGGCGACTTCGACTCCTTCACCGGCACCTGGGCGCTCACGCAGGCCGGGGACGACGTCGCGGTGCGCTTCGACGCCGACTTCGACTTCGGCATCCCGAGCCTGGAGGGCATCCTCGACCCGATCGCCGAGCGGGTCATCAAGGAGACCGTCGCCTGGTCGCTCACCGGCCTGTTCCCCGGCACGCGCATAGCGGGCGGCATCGAGCTCTCCGAGCCCGCCGCCGTCGGCGCCTGAGACCTCTGCCAGGAGCTGACCATGGACCAGGCCAATCCCTTCGAGACACCGAAGACGTTCTCCCTGCACCGCGCCGAGTACCTGGTGGCCTTCGCGGTCACCACCGGGCTGCTCATCGCGCACCTCGGCGAGATCCGCTGGCTCCCGGCGGTCGCGCTCTTCCTCTACATCGACCTGATCGGCTACATCCCCGGCGCGATCGCCTTCAAGCGCAGCGGCGGCAAGCCGATCTCCAAGGTGTACTACGTCCTCTACAACGTGATGCACAGCCTCATCACCCAGGCCGCGGTGGCCGCGCTGTGGTGCTGGCTGATCGGTCCCGAGTGGGCGCTGCTGGTGCTGCCCTTCCACCTCTTCGGCGACCGGGGCCTGTTCGGCAACTTCATGAAGTCCTTCGCGCTGCCCTTCGAGCCGGTGCGCCAGAGCGGCTACCTGCGGCTCCTGGACGACCTCGGCATCGCCCACCCGAAGCCGGCCGGCCACGCCCAGGACCCGGTGCCGGTCGGCCACATCGTCAAGCTGCCGCAGCCCGCGGCCCGGCCCCGCGAGGAGGCACTGCGATGAGCACGCTCACCCCACTGCGCCGCCCGGTGCGCCAGGACCCGGCGGAGCGCCGCCGGGCGCTGTACCACCTGGCCTCCCCGGTGTCGGTGCTCACCGTCGACCACGCCGGGCAGGCGCACGGCACCACCGCGAGCACGGTCACCCTGGTCTCGCGCGAGCCGCTGCTGATCGGCGTCGCGCTGCGGCCCGGCTCGTCGTTCGCGCGGCTCGCCGCGGCCGAGGGCCGCTTCGTCGTCAACGTACTGGACGGCCAGCAGGGCGACCTGGCGCGCTGGTTCGCGGACAGCTCGCGGCCCGACGGCAGCGCGCAGTTCGACGGCATCCCCTGGACGGCCGACTCCTACGCGGGCGCCCCACGCCTCGCCGGAGCCCTCGCCCACTACACGTGCCGCCTGCACTCCTCGCACCGCGCGGGCGACGGCGAGGTGCTGCTCGGCTACGTCGTGCGCGCCACCGCCGTCAGCGGCCCGCCGCTGTTCAGCTACGCGGGCGGCCTGGTCGCCGGCGCCCTGCATCCCGCCCGCACCACGAAGGAGACTTCGGCATCATGACCGGTTCTGTGGCCCCCGAGGCCGACTGGGACAAGGCCCCCGGCTTACTCGACGGCGCGAAGGAACTCACCCTCGGGCCCGACGACTGCGACCTCGCCTACTGGTTCACCTCCGTCGCCCAGGGCACCCTGCGCGACCGCGGCGAGACCGGACACCACGAGAACGCGACCGTCCCCGACTTCCTGAAGGCTCCCGGGCCGCTGCGCGACGCGCTGGTCCTGGAGTTCGGCTTCCGCGGCCTGTCCGAGGAGATCGCCACGCGCCTCCTCGGCCACTACGTCTCGCTGGCGCCCGGCGTGCCCGAGATGGAGTTCTACGCCACCCAGCTCATCGACGAGGCCCGGCACGCCCGCGTCTTCCGCAACCACCTGGTGGAGCTGGGCCACCCCGCGGACACGCTCCTCAAGGACATCGACGAGATGGCCGCGGACTACCGCAAGCGGGTCCTGGACCCGGTCGTCGACTTCACCCTCGACATCGTCCGCGACCAGGCCGACTTCGCCGGCGGCGTCGCCGTCTTCGCCATCGTCATCGAGGGCGTGCTCGCCCCGGCCGCCGAGCTGAGCGAGCGCAAGTGGACGCCGCTCTCCCCGGCCACCGGGGAGATCTCGCGCGGCACCGCCATCGACGAGATCCGCCACCTCACCGTGGCCAGCACCATCCTGCGCGACCACGTCGTGGCCCACCCCGAGTACCGGCCGCGCCTGATGGAGATCCTGCGGGCCGGGGTGAAGCTGTGGGACGAGATCCCCGACCGGGAGTTCGTCATCCACCGCGAGGAGCTGTTCCAGAAGGGCATGGCCGACCACGCGGACAAGATCGGCGACTACGAGATCTGGCCGGGCGTCCGGATGCTCGACACCACCCCCGAGCAGCGCTACGACATGGCCGAGCAGTGGACCGACGAGATGGCCGAGTCCCGCATGGCCTACATGGGGCTGCCCGTGGAGGTCCTCAGCAGCGCGGAGCCGGGCGCATGAGCGGGGCGGCCCCGCCGCCGGGCCGCTCGGCGGTGGTCTGCGGCATCGGCTCGTACGTGCCGCCGAACAAGGTGACCAACGACGACCTCTCGCGGCGCCTGGACACCTCCGACGCGTGGATACGCTCCCGCACCGGGATCGCCGAGCGCTACGTGGTCTCGCCGGGCACGGCCACCTCCGACCTGGCGGTCGAGGCCGGCCAGCGCGCGCTGAAGTCGGCGAGCACCGAGCAGGTCGACGCCGTCGTCCTCGCCACCACCACCCCCGACCAGCCGTGCCCGGCGACCGCCCCGGCGGTCGCCGCCCGGCTCGGCCTCGGCCACGTCGCGGCGTTCGACGTCGCCGCCGTCTGCTCCGGGTTCCTCTACGGGCTCGCCACCGCCTCGGGGCTCATCGCCTCGGGCATGGCCGAGCGGGTGCTCCTGGTGGCGGCCGACGCGTTCACCACCATCGTCGACCCCGAGGACCGCACCACCGCGGTGATCTTCGCGGACGGCGCGGGGGCCGTGGTCCTGCGGGCCGGGGACGCCGGTGAGCCGGGCGCGGTGGGGCCGCTGGTGCTCGGCAGCGACGGCGAGCTGAGCCATCTCATCGAGGTGCCGGCCGGCGGCTCACGGCAGCGCTCGGCGGGCACCGCGCCCGAACCGGGCGACCAGTACTTCCGGATGCTGGGCCGCGACACCTACCGGCACGCGGTGGAGCGGATGACCGCCACCTCCAAGGAGGCGGCTCAGCGGGCCGGCTGGCGCCTCGACGACGTGGACCGGTTCGCCGCCCACCAGGCGAACGCCCGCATCCTCGACTCGGTCGCGGAACGCCTCGGCGTCCCCGCCGAGCGGCAGCTCAGCAACATCGAGCAGGTCGGCAACACCGGGGCCGCCTCGCTCCCGCTGCTCCTCTCCCAGTCCGCGGCCGACGGCCGGCTCACGCCCGGGCACCGGGTGCTGCTCACCGCGTTCGGCGGCGGGCTCTCCTGGGGGGCCACGACGCTCGTCTGGCCCGAAACACAGTCCGTCTGACGCCCACCGGCGCCGGGCGGTACCTCCTCAAGACCCGTACGCCGCACCGCGCGTACGCCTTCCGAAAGGGATCGTCATGATGCTGGAGCAGCTCAAGGAAATCCTGTCCAACAAGCTCAAGGTGTCCCCCGAGGCCATCACTCCGGAGGCCACCAGGGACGACATCGAGCTGGACTCGCTGGCCGTGGTGGAGCTGTCGCTGCTGCTCAAGTCCGAACTGGACATCGACGTCAGCGACGACGACCTCCTGGAGGCCGAGACCGTGGCCGACATGGTGGAACTCATGGAGACGAGGAGCGCGAAGGTCTGATGGCCGGCATCGACATCGCCGTCACCGGGCTCGGTCTCGTCACCCCCGGCGGTATCGGGGTCGGGCCGAGCTGGGCGGCGGTCTGTGAGGGCCGGTCGGGCGCGGCGTTCGATCCCGTACTGGCGGACAATCCGGTACGGATCTCCTGCCGTGTGCCCGGCTTCGACCCCGAAGCGCTGTTGTCCGCCCGCCGGGCCCACCGCCTGGACCGGTTCGTGCAGTTCGCGCTGGTCGCGGCACGCGAGGCCATCGCGGATGCCGGGCTCGACCCGCTGACCTGGGACGGTGCCCGGGTCGGGGTGGTGCTCGGCTGCGCGGACGGCGGCCCCGGCACCGTCGAGGAACAGCACAGCGTCCTGCGCGAGAAGGGCGCCGACCGGGTGTCGCCGCTGCTGCTGCCCATGCAGCTGCCGAACATGCTGGCCGGTCAGACGGCCATCGAGTTCGGGGCGACGGGACCCAACCTGGTGGTGGCCACCGCCTGCGCCTCCGGGGCGACGGCCATCGGCACGGCCCGGGACCTGCTCGCCCTCGGCCGCTGCGACGTCGTCCTCGCGGGCGGCAGCGAGGCCATGATCACGCCGCTGGTGATGGCCGGGTTCGCGCAGATGGGCGCCTTGTCCCGGCGTGAGGACGATCCGACCCTCGCCTCGCGTCCCTTCGACGCGGAGCGGGACGGTTTCGTCGCGGGTGAGGGCGCCGGCATCCTCGTCATGGAACGCGTCGAGGACGCCCGGGCCCGCGGGGCGCACCAGCACGGCCGGATCATCGGCTACGGCGCCACAGCGGACGCCCATCACATGACGTCGCCGCATCCGGACGGCGCGGGGGTGGAGGCGGCGGTCCGCGCGGCCCTCGCCGACGCCGGCGCCGATCCGGACGACGTACAGCATGTGAACGCCCACGGCACCTCGACGCCGCTCAACGACGTCGCCGAGGCGCGGATGATCAGAAGGACCCTCCAGGGGGACCCGCTGGTCACCTCCACCAAGGGCGTGACCGGGCATCTGCTGGGCGCGGCGGGCGCGGTGGAGGCGGCGTTCACGCTGCTGAGCATCGAGCACGAACTGGTGCCGCCCGTCGCCAACCTCGTCATGCCGGACGCGGAGGTCGACATCAAGCTGGCGTACTCGGCGACCTCCATGCCCATCGACCTGGCGCTCAGCAATTCCTGCGGGTTCGGCGGCCAGAACACCGTCCTGGCCCTCGCCCCCGCGTGAGCACCGGAGCGGACCCGCTCCCATCCCCGCCCCCATCCCCCGCCCTGCCCCGGCAGGAGCCGCAGCCGCCCCTCCGCCAGGGGGGCGGCTCGGCGCATCTCCCCCGTCCCGCACCGCAGACCCAGGAGAAGCCATGCACGATCCGCGCGAACTGATCGCGTCCGGGCCCGAGGCGGTGCGGCGCCTGGCCCGCCGCCGCCACGACCTCGACGTCGCCGCGCTCGACGCGGCCCACCGCGGCCGGGCCGACGCCCAGGCCGAGGTGACCCGGCTGCGCACCGAGATGAACCGCGCCGCCCGCGAGCGCGGGGCGGGGCCGCCCTCCGAGGAGGAGAAGGAGGCGGCCCGCGCGCTGCGCGCCGAGGTCCAGCGGGCCGAGGCGACCGCCAAGGAGGCCGGCAAGCGGCTCGCCGACCTCGTCCTCGCCATCCCCAACATCCCGCTCGACACCGTCCCGGACGGCGACTCCGAGAAGGAGGCGGTGGAGGTGCGCCGCGGCGGCCCGCCCCCGTGCGCGGCGGCCGACGACCGGCACCACGCCGACATCGGGGAGCGGCTCGGCCTCTTCGACGGCAAGGCGGCGGCCCGGCTCTCCGGTGCCCGCTTCACCGTGAGCCGGGGCCCCGGGGCGCGCCTGGAGCGGGCGCTCGCCGACTTCTTCCTCGATCTACACACCGCCGAGCACGGCTACACCGAGCACTCGGTGCCGTTCCTCGTCAACCGCGACACCATGACGGGCACCGGCCAGCTCCCCAAGTTCGAGGAGGACCTGTTCGCCACGCGGGTCGGCGACCGGGAGTTGTTCCTGATCCCCACCGCCGAGGTCCCGCTGACCAACCTGCTCGCCCAGCAGACGCTGGAGGCGCGCGAGCTGCCGTACGCGTTCACGGCCCGCACCCCGTGCTTCCGCGCGGAGGCGGGGGCGTACGGCAGGGACACCCGCGGCATCCTGCGGCTGCACCAGTTCGAGAAGGTGGAGCTGGTGCGCGTCTGCGCCCCCGAGGACGCCCAGGCGCAGCTGGAGCTGATGCTGGGCCACGCCGAGGAGTGCCTGCGGCGCCTGGAACTCTCCTACCGGGTCGTGCTGCTGCCCGCGGGCGACCTCGGGTTCTCGGCCCGGATGACGTACGACATCGAGGTGTGGCTGCCGGGCAGCGGCTCGTACCGCGAGATCTCCTCGGTCTCCGACTGCGGGACCTTCCAGGCCCGCCGCGCCGGCATTCGCCACCGCGCCGCGGACGGCCGCAAGGAGCCCGCGGCGACGCTGAACGGCTCGGCGCTGCCGGTCGGCCGGACGGTGGCCGCGCTCCTGGAGCAGGGGGCCCGGCCGGACGGTTCGGTGGAGCTGCCGGAGGCGCTCGTCCCGTACACGGGATTCGGCCGCATCCTGCCGGACGGCACGACCGCGTGACCAACGGCTTGGGGGGAGTTCAGGTGATCACCTGAACTCCCCCCATCGCCGTGTCCCCACGGGCAGGCGCCGGGTCACGCGCCCATCATGTGGGCGCCGCCGTCGACGTGGACGATCTCGCCCGTCGTGCGGGGGAAGAAGTCCGAGAGCAGCGCGACGATGCCGCGGGCCGCGGGCTCCGGGTCGGTGAGGTCCCAGCCGGCCGGGGCGCGGGTGTGCCAGTCGTCGGCCAGCTCGGAGAAGCCCGGGATGGACTTGGCGGCCATGGAGCGCAGCGGGCCCGCGGCGACGAGGTTGCAGCGGACGCCGCGGGGCCCGAGGTCACGGGCGAGGTAGCGGCTGGTGGACTCCAGGGCCGCCTTCGCGACCCCCATCCAGTCGTACTTCGGCCAGGCCACGGTGGCGTCGAAGGTGACGCCCACCACGGAGCCGCCGCGCGGTTCCATGAGCGGAAGGCAGGCGGTGGTGAGGGATTTCAGGGAGTACGCGGAGACGTGCACGGCGGTCGACACGTCCTCCCAGGCGCCGTCGAGGAAGTGGAAGGCGCCGGGCGGGCCGTAGGCGATGGAGTGCACGACGCCGTCGAGGCCGCCGGGGCCCCCGAAGGCCTCCCGCACGCGGTCCGCGAGCCCGTCCAGGTGTGCCGGGTCGGTGACGTCCAGCTCGACGACGGGGGCGGGCTTCGGCAGCAGCGCGGCGGTGCGCTCGATGAGCGAGAGCCGCCCGAAGCCGGTCAGCACGACCTCGGCGCCCTCCAGTTGGGCGATGCGCGCCGCGTGGAAGGCGATGGACGCCTCGGTGAGGACGCCGGTCACCAGGACGCGCTTGCCCGCGAGCAGCCCGCTCATGACGCCACCGCCTGCGGCAGGGAGGCGACCAGGGCGGAGTCGTGCGGCTGCGGGCCGAGCGCGGCGGCGCCGCCGGGCGAGCCGATCGTGTCGAAGAAGGCGGCGTTGGAGCCGCGGTGGTCGCCCCACCCGGCGGGCACGTCGTCCTCGAAGTAGATGGCCTCCACGGGGCAGACGGGCTCGCAGGCGCCGCAGTCCACGCACTCCTCGGGGTGGATGTAGAGGGCGCGGCCGCCTTCGTAGATGCAGTCCACGGGGCATTCGTCGACGCAGGACTTGTCCTTCACGTCGGCGCAGGGCTGAGCGATGACATAGGCCATGAGGGGTTCCTCATCGGGGTCGGCGGTACGGGGACGGTCGGGTCAGCCGGCGGGCGCGCGGTCGACCGAGGCGCCGGTGGTGCGCTCCCCCAGGGAGAGGACCGTCGCGGCGAGCGCGGCCATCACGGCGGCGATGACGGCGAACAGCGCGCCGGGCCCGTACGACTGGAGGACCGGGAGCAGCACGAACGGCAGGGCCGCGGCGCTGAGTTTGGAGAGCGAGTACGCGGCGCCGGACGCGGCCGCGCGGATGGCGGTCGGGTACTGCTCGGCGAGGTAGACGTGCGAGACGTTGGAGAAGATGTTGCTGCACACGGTGTAGACGAAGCCGAAGACCATGATGAGCGCCGGTGAGCCCGCGAAGGAGAAGCCGAGCCCGGCGACGACCATCGAGGCGGCCGAGGCGGCCACGAGTTTCTTGCGTTCGAAGCGGTCGATGATCGGCACCGTGAGCGCGGAGCCGACGGGGTAGCCGAGGAAGCACACCGCGGTGAAGCCGATCCCGGCGACGATCCCGTACCCCTTGGCGGACAGGATCTGCGGCGCCAGCGTGCCGAATCCGTAGTAGCCGACCGTCGAGAGGGAGCAGAAGATCCAGAGCATGACGGTGCGGCGGCGCAGGTGGGGCTGGAAGATGTCGCGCAGGCGGGTCGCGGGGCCCGCCGCGGCGGACTCCGTCCCGGCCGCCGCATCGAGGGCGGGCGCCGGAGCGGCTCCGCCCGGCACCTCGGCCTCCATGCGCGAGACCAGCGCGTCCGCCTCCTCCTCGCGGCCGACCGCGGCCAGCCAGCGCGGCGACTCGATCAGCCGCCTGCGCAGCACCCACACCACGGCCGAACCGAGCGCGCCGATCACGAAGAGCCAGCGCCAGCCGTCGATGCCGAGCGGGGTCAGCGGAACGAGCCACAGGGCGGCGAACCCCACGGCGGGCACCCCGCAGAAGGCCAGGGTGTAGGCCCAGGCGATGAACCTGCCGCGCTTCTTGGCGGGCAGGACGTCCGACAAGTAGCAGTCGGAGAGCGACTGTTCGGCGCCGATGCCGACGCCGGCGAGGAACCGGGTGGCGATCAGCCAGACCGCGTTCGGCGAGAAGGCCCCGAGCAGCGAGAACCCGGAGTAGATCGCGAGGTTGATGAGGAACGCCCGGCGCCGCCCGTACCGGTCGGCGACCTTGCCGAGCACGAGCGAGCCGATGAACTGGCCGATGAAGGCCGAGGCAAGAACGAGCTTCAGCTCGGTGGCACCGAACGCGAAGTCGTCCTGGAGCACCTTGGCGATGGTGCCGGAGAGGTTGTTCTCGAAGGTGTCGAACAGCAGCCCGACGCCGATGACCGCGGTGACGCTGCGGTGGGTCGGCGTGATCGGCATGCGGTCGAGCCGGGCGCCTATGGAGGAGGGCGCGCCGGGCGCGACGGGAGCGGCGGCCGCGCCACCGGCCGCCGGTCTGGTGACCGTGTGGACCATCAGGCGGCCCGTTCGATGTGCGCGTCGACCTCGCCCCGGCGGACCGGTGCGCTGACCTCGTGCAGGTAGGAGGCCACCTCGCGGTAGGACGCCCAGAAGCCGACCTCGTGGTAGGGAACCCCGCGCTCGGCGCAGTACTCACGGGTCAGTTCGCGGGCCCGGCCCAGGTTCTTCTGCGGCATGGCCGGGAACAGGTGGTGCTCGACCTGGTAGTTGAGGCCGCCGTACAGGAAGTCGATGAACCAGGACGGGCGGATGTTGCGGGAGGTGAGGACCTGCCGCTCCAGCCAGTCCAGGGTCTCCTCGTCGCCGTCACGGACGTCCATGCCCTTGTGGTTCGGGGCGAAGATCATGCCGAAGTAGACGCCGAGGGTGGCCTGCTGGACGAGGATGAAGGTGACCGCGAGGAGCGGCGACAGGACGGTGAAGACGCAGGTCAGATAGATCGCGGCGCGCGCCAGGAGGAGAGTGGACTCCAGGACGGGACGCTTGGTGAGGCCCTGCGCGATCGACTTCACGGCCGTCTTGTGCATCTTGAACGACTCGAGGACGAGCAGCACGAAGAAGAGCACGCTCTGGTAGCGCACGATGAAGCGCTGCCGGGGGGTGCGGGTCGCGTACTGCTTGATGTCGAAGATCGCGGTGCGCCGCCCGATGTCCGGGTCCATGTCGAGGTGGTTGGGGTTGCTGTGGTGGCGGTTGTGGTGGTTGACCCACCAGCCGAAGCTGACGCCGTTGACGAAGTTGGCGTGGAAGTAGCCGACGGCGGACGCGGCCCGCTTGTCGCGGAACATCGCCTTGTGGCCCGCGTCGTGCCACATGAAGGACGACTGGCCACCGCACAGGCCCATCCACACCGCCACGACGAGCTGCCACCACGTGTCGCCCAGCAGGAAGAACGCGGTGAGCCCGGCCACCAGCAGCGTGGTGTTCCGGACGAGGCGCCCTATGTAGTACCGCGGGTCGAGGTCGAGCAGCCCCTCCGCCTTCACGCGTTTGAGCAGCTCGGAGAAGGTTGCGGATGCCCCGGTGCGCTGCGGGACGTCGGTGCGCTGCGGGGCCACGGCGACACCGGTCTCTTGGACGTGCGGACGCTGCATACGAAGCTCTCCTCGGAAGAAGTGCCCGAACCGGGCGGCGGCGCCCGCCCGGCGCACGGGTCATCCCACCGGACGGACGCCGGGCGAACGTGTGTGCAGCGTTCCGTGCGGCGCTGATGTGGCACTGATGCTGGACTGACCGGCGCCGCTCGGTGCCGCCGCGCGCC
The DNA here is from genome assembly GCF_021028635.1 of Streptomyces huasconensis. Classification (NCBI taxonomy): domain Bacteria; kingdom Bacillati; phylum Actinomycetota; class Actinomycetes; order Kitasatosporales; family Streptomycetaceae; genus Streptomyces; species Streptomyces huasconensis. The sequence goes on along the minus strand of NZ_CP086119.1, from coordinate 5,200,819 downwards.
CGCTCAGGCCGCGGGGCCGGGCTCGGCCCGCAGCAGGGCGTCCAGATCGTGGACCACGGTGTCCGCGGCGCGGGCCACGTCCTCGTCGTCCGGGGCGGCGATGACGGCCATGAGCTGTTCCACCATGGCGTGTTTGAGCGTGTCGATGGTCTCCGCGTTGCCACTCATCGTCGTTCACTCCTGTGGGTCGGATGCGGTGTACGGGGGTCTGACGGCTGTTGCTGATGGCACATCAGAAGGCGTTGCAGGCCCGGAAGATGTGGGCGAAGGAGGCCAGCGACGCGGGTCCGTCGAAGGCGACGTACTCCGGGATGGTCGCGTCGGGCGCCCACTTGTGCTTGTACGACAGCTGCGTCTGGGCCGGGTAGAGCGCGGCGCCCTCGGCCCACAGGGCGTGCATCAGCCACTGGAACGCCGGGCTGTGGCCGTCCAGTTCGTGTTCCGCGTCCAGGCCGGTGAAGGGCGTGAACCCGAAGTGCAGCCACGGGACGCCTTCGCCGCGGAACACCTCGATGGCGTGCGCGTTGATCGCCTCCATCAGGCCCGGCGACCCGTCCGGGACGCGCCGGCTCAGGTCGTGCATCCAGCCGGCGCGGGAGCCGAAGACCGGGGAGTACGAGATGTACGCCACCGGGGCGTCGTTGATCGTGCCGACGAACAGCCGCCGGTGCTGCTGGGCCTCGCCGCCGATCTCGCCGACCAGGAACTCCAGGGGGCGGGCGGCGCCCTTGCTGGAGAGCCAGGCGCCGTCGATGGCCTCCAGCGCGCCCTGGCAGGCGTCGGCCTCGACCTCCTGGATCTGGAGGCCGTTGCGGTGGGCGCGGGAGATCTTGTTGCGCAGCTGCATGAAGCGGGTGCCGCGGAGGGTGAACTCCGCGAGGCTCACGGCCCAGGAGGCGCCGATCTGGTTGACGGTGAACCCCTGGCGCGCGTACCGCTCGGCGTCGTCGCGCTGAAGCTGGACGCCGACGTGCGTGAGCCCCTGCTCCTTCACGTGGCGCCGGAAGCCGTCGAGGAGGGTGTCGTACTCCTCGGGGGCGGCGAACGGCCCGCCGAACTGGACGGCGAACCGGCCGGTCCTGCGGTAGACGACGACGCCGTCCGTTCCCGGCAGCGTGAAGGAGCTGTTGCCGCTGTTGAGCGCGAGGAACGCGCTGGGGTTCTCGGCCCGCGTATAACTGCGCACAGCCTTGAGAATCGGATTTTCCACTACGGTCACGGTCATGATCCGTATCCCTTTCGGAAGCCGTTGCGGTCGTTGAGAGTAGAGCACCGCCGCCCCTTTGATGGGAAGGGCGGAAAGCTCACGCGGCAGGCACGGAAGGGCATGTCAGAGAAACGTCAGCGATCCGTCAGAAGGCGCTGGCAATGTTGTTCTCGTGAACGGCACGGGAAACCGGGCCGGGAACAAGGAGAGGTGCCCGGAGTGGTTTATCGGGGATCTCGGGCGTCAGTCCAAGGTCGGGTCGTACGCGGCCCACGCAGGTTCGAATCCTGCCCTCTCCGCCGGCACAGAACACTTGTGCCCGCACCACCAGGAGAGGTGCCCGGAGCGGCTTAACGGGGACCTCGGGCGCAAGCCCATGGTCGGGTCGTTCACGGCCCACGCAGGTTCGAATCCTGCCCTCTCCGCCGGCACAGAACACTTGTGCCCGCACCACCAGGAGAGGTGCCCGGAGCGGCTCAACGGGGACCTCGGGCGCAAGCCCATGGTCGGGTCGTACGCGGCCCACGCAGGTTCGAATCCTGCCCTCTCCGCCGGCACAGAACCCTTGTGCCCGCACCACCAGGAGAGGTGCCCGGAGCGGCTCAACGGGGACCTCGGGCGCAAGCCCAAGGTCGGGTCGTACGCGGCCCACGCAGGTTCGAATCCTGCCCTCTCCGCCAACGGAACCACGACTTCCACATCCACTTCGCCGGGCCTCCCCCGCCTCGGCGAAGCGACCGCCCCGGCGCCCCGCGAGAGCGGCTCGGCCTGCCGGGGCGGGCCTGCGTGCCCCGGGCGTGTCTCACTTCCCCCGGGAGAACCAGCAGGTCAACCGGCAGATCAGCACCCTTCCCCTCGATCTGACGAGACCCGTTCAAAAAAATACCTTCCCAAAGGAATGATACCGTGAGAGGGTCTTCGCTGGAAGGGAGCCAGAGGGCGCACCCTCGGGCTCCCTCCGGTCGGGGACAGCCAGAGATCGCCACGCCGACCTCCACCCGCGGTCCCCCACGCCGCAGCACCGATGGCCCTGGCGACCCGGAAGGTGAACCGCCCCGACGTTGCAGCAACGAAAGCCAAGGGGGAAACGGCATGCTGAGCTTTTCGATTCTCGGAGCACTGCAGATCCGCACCGCATTAGGATTCGCGGAGATCTCCGGAGATCTCCAGCGCAACCTCATCCAGACCCTGCTCGTCAGCGAGGGCCGCCCGATATCGGGCGAGAGCCTCGTGGAGGAGATGTGGGGCGAGTCCGTCCCCGACAAGCAGGCCAACGCTCTGCAGGCACACATCAGCCGGCTCCGTCGCAAATTGAAGAGCCTGGAGCCCGAACTCACGGTTTCCCGCGTGACGATCCACCCTTCCGGATACCGGCTCACCATCCACGAGGGCGAATTCGACGCCGCGGAGTTCACCAAGGCGGTCCGGCAGGCCGAGGCCGCGGGCCCCGCGGACGCCGCCGCCACGGCACAACTGCTCGGCCAGGCGCTCGCCATGTGGCGCGGCCCCGTATTCGGCGACTTTCCCGGCGGCACGATCTGCCAACTGGCCTGCGCCCGTTACGAGGAGTACCGCATGCGGGCCATGGAACTCCGCTTCGAGGCGGAGCTGCGCCTCGGCCACCACGCGGCGATGCTCGCCGAACTCCACGAGGCGCACAGCAACCACCCGCTGAGGGAACGCTTCTGCGAACAGCTGATGGTCGCCCTCTACCGCTCCGGACGCCAGGCGGACGCCCTCAACGTCTACCGCACCATGCGCCGGCACCTCTCGGACGAGCTGGGCATCGACCCGTCCCCCGCGCTGCGCCACGTGGAGCACGCGATCCTCGCGCACGACCCGGCCCTGGCCGGCACGGGTACCGGCACGGTCGCCCGCGCCGCGCTGCTCCAGCCCGCCTGAGCCCGTTGAGCCCCGCACGTCAGCCCGGTGCGCCCCGCACGCACGGCTTCGGGTCGGCTTCGGGCTCGGCTTCGGCTTCGGGCACGGCGTCGCGCCGGCGGCGGCCCGGTGACGCCGCGCCCGCGGCCCGCACCGAGCCGCCGCCGGCGCACCACCCACCCGCTCGACCTCCCCGGAGGGCACGCGTCAGCGCCCGGTCAGCGCCGGTTGCCACCATCGGTACAGAAACAAGCGGGCGCCCGCCCTCCACGCGGCCCCCTCGTACGCGCCCCGCGCGGCGCGCATGAACCCCGACCACCGTATCCACCAGGAGATTCCATGACCACGAGCCAGACCTCCGCAACGCTTGGAACCGCGGCCACCAGCTCGTCCGCCGCCGCGCGCCCGCTGCGTCTCTTCCTCGGCCTCGACGCCGCCGTGACGGCCGGCAACGGCCTGATCTACCTGATCGCCGCGGGCCCCGTCGGCGACCTGCTCGACATGGACGCCGGCCTGCTGCGCGGCATCGGCGTCTTCCTCACCGTCTACGGCGTGCTCGTCGGCGTCCTCGCCGCCCAGCAGGTGCCGTCCGCGGCCGCCACGAAGATCGTCATCGAGGCCAACCTGCTGTGGGCCGTCGCCAGCATCGCCACCGCGCTGTTCGGCTGGTTCGACCCGAACACGATCGGCACGGTGTGGATTCCGATGCAGGCCCTCGTCGTGGGCGCGTTCGCCGTCCTCCAGATCAACGGCCTGCGCAAGCTCACCAGCTGACCACACGCAGCGTCCAGGTCCAGACCCAGGTTCAGATCCAGGTCCACGTCCACGTCCCCGGTGACGGCGACCGGTAAGGGGAGAGATGAGACTGCACGTCGCGGAGCTGGCGGCCATCAAGGAGCGGGTGCACGCAGGACCCGGCGAACAGGCCACCGCCGCTCAGAAGGCCAAGGGCAAGCTCACCGTGCGGGAGCGGATCGAACTGCTCCTGGACGAGGGCTCGTTCCGCGAAGTCGAACCCCTGCGCCGGCACCGGGCGACCGGCTTCGGTCTGGAGGCCAAGCGGCCGTACACCGACGGTGTGGTCACCGGCTGGGGCACGGTCGAGGGCCGGACGGTCTTCGTCTACGCGCACGACTTCCGCATCTTCGGCGGCGCGCTGGGCGAGGCGCACGCCACGAAGATCCACAAGATCATGGACATGGCCATCGCGGCCGGTGCCCCGCTGGTCTCGCTGAACGACGGCGCGGGCGCCCGTATCCAGGAGGGCGTCACGGCGCTCGCCGGGTACGGCGGCATCTTCCAGCGCAACACCAGGGCATCGGGCGTGATCCCGCAGATCAGCGTGATGCTCGGCCCGTGCGCGGGAGGCGCCGCCTACTCGCCGGCGCTCACGGACTTCGTCTTCATGGTCCGCGAGACGTCCCAGATGTTCATCACCGGGCCCGACGTGGTCCGCGCGGTGACCGGCGAGGAGATCACGCAGAACGGCCTGGGCGGCGCGGACGTGCACGCCGGTACGTCGGGCGTCGCGCACTTCGCGTACGACGACGAGGAGACCTGCCTCGAAGAAGTGCGCTATCTGCTGTCGATGCTGCCGTCCAACAACCGGGAGAACCCCCCGGCGGCGGCCACCGACGACCCGCCGACGCGTACGTGCGAACCGCTCCTGGACCTGGTCCCGGTGGACGGCAACCGCCCGTACGACATGCACCGGGTGATGGAGGAACTGGTCGACGACGGCGACTACCTGGAAGTCCACGAGCGCTGGGCGCGGAACATCATCTGCGCCCTGGCCCGGCTGGACGGCAAGGTGGTGGGCATCGTCGCCAACCAGCCGCAGGCCCTGGCAGGCGTCCTGGACATCGAGGCATCGGAGAAAGCCGCCCGCTTCGTCCAGATGTGCGACGCCTTCAACATCCCGATCGTCACCCTCCTGGACGTCCCGGGCTTCCTCCCGGGAGTCGACCAGGAACACGGCGGCATCATCCGCCACGGCGCGAAACTGCTCTACGCGTACTGCAACGCCACCGTCCCCCGCATCTCCCTGATCCTGCGCAAGGCGTACGGCGGGGCGTACATCGTCATGGACTCGCAGTCGATCGGCGCGGACCTGACGTACGCCTGGCCGACGAACGAGATCGCGGTGATGGGTGCCGAGGGCGCCGCCAACGTGATCTTCCGCCGGCAGATCGCCGCGGCCGAGGATCCGGAGGCCATGCGCACCCGCATGGTCAAGGAGTACAAGGCCGAACTGATGCACCCGTACTACGCCGCCGAACGCGGTCTGGTGGACGACGTCATCGACCCCGTACACACGCGCGAGGTCCTCATCGACTCCCTGGCGATGCTCGCCAACAAGCACGCCGACCGCCCCGCCCGCAAGCACGGCAACCCTCCGCAGTAAGGCCCCACACGATGGGAGGCCCCATGCCCGCAGCCGACACCGCGACAGACACGACAGCCGACGGCCCCGCCGACATCCGCATCGAGAAGGGCGAGGTCACCGACGACGAGCTGGCGGCCGTCACAGTACTGCTGCTCTCGCGTACCGCGCCCCCGCCCGGGGCGGCCACCGGCACCCCGGCGTCCACGACGGCCTGGCGCCGCGACAACTTCCTGGCCCCGCACAGCTGGCAGGGCTGAACCGAGGCGACCGGCACCGCAGAGTGGCGCGCCCCCTCAGGGGGCGCGCCACTGTCATGCCGGATCAGCCCGCGATGGTGAGCTGCATCAGGGCCTTGGCGGTGTGCATACGGTTCTCCGACTGGTCGAAGACCCGGCTGCGCTCCCCTTCGAAGACGTCGTCGTCCACTTCACAGATGTCGGGGTTGGCGCGGGCCGTCTCCGTGGCGAGGTTGTGGAAGGCTGGCAGGCAGTGCAGGTAGATGCTGTCCTCCCGGCCGGTCAGGGCCATGAGGTCGCTCGTCACCTTCAGGTGGCGCAGCAGTTCGATCCGCTCCTGCGTCTGGTCCTCCTCGCCCATGGAGACCCATACGTCGCCGTAGACGCAGGCCGAGCCGCGCAACGCCTCCTCGGCCGAGTCCGTGACGAGCACGCGGGCCTGCTCCGACTCCCGCTCGTCGAGCAGCTCCGTGATCAGCTCGGGGGCCGGCTGAAGGGCCTTCGGGGCGAGGATGCGCAGATCGAGCCCGAGCTTGGCGGCGGCGACGGCGAGGGTGACGGCCATGTTGTTGCGCCCGTCACCGACGTACGTCAGCGGCAGCCCCTCCAGGTCGTCGCCGAAGTTCTCCCGGAGGGTGAGCAGGTCGGCGAGGACCTGGGTGGGGTGGTAGCTGTCGCACAGACCGTTCCACACGGGGACGCCCGCGTACTGGGCGAACTCGGCGACAGTGGCGTGCTCGTAGCCGCGGAACATGATGCCGTCGTAGACGCGGCCGAAGACCCGCGCGATGTCCCGCACGGACTCCTTGACGCCGAACCGGATGTCCTCGCGGCTGAAGACCTCCGGGTGCGCGCCGGACTGCGTCGAGGCGACGACGAAGGAGACGCGCGTACGGGTGGAGGGCTTCAGGAAGATCAGAGCGATGTTCTTGCCGGCCAGAGCGGGCACGTCCTGCCCCAGAGCCGTCCGCTCCTTGAGGTCGGCCGCCTTGCCGAGAAGCTCCCGGATCTCGTCGCCGCTGAGCTCGCGCAGGGACAGCAGGCTGCGCCCCTTGAGGCTCGAAATCGTCACGGCACTACCTCCGAAGTCTGACCAGCACCGACGCTCACTGGATCGATAAACATGCAGACCATTACATTAACATGCAGCGGGGTCGGGTCAACCGTGGCGGTGGAGAGGCATGCCATCGGACTCCAGAGCTGGCTGCGGCGCCGCCGGCGCGTACTTCCTCTGCGGGGATGTGGGGCCGGAGGGCCGGCTCGGTGCATCGGTTTCCTCACGACCCCCTGCGGGAACGCTAGTTGGCCCTTCGCGGGCCGGTCTGGCAGGATCTCGTCATGGCAAGAGCGGGTGGGGACCTGAGGGCCTGGCTGACCGGGCTCGACGATGTACAGCTTCGTGAACTGATACTGACGCCGGGGCCCTTGCCCTATTGGGCGAAGATCCCTTTCCGTGGTCCACGCCCGCGCGTAGGCCGTCGCGAACTGCTGGCGGCCCGTGCATGGCTCACTCGGGCGCCCGCGCGCGACTTGAAGCGAATCGCCGACGCAGCCGCCGACTTTGCGGACCACCTCTGGTCCCGGCACGCCGAGGGACGCCCGGTCGACCGTGTCCAGTCTGACATCGACGCCCTTGAGGCGATGGCGGAGGCCCTGCCTCCGGTGCTTGCCCGGCTGGCCCTGTACTCCCTGCTGTTGGAGGACGGCACCCCACGGCAGAAACTGGCCGAGCAGTGCTGGGACCGACTGCTCGACGCCTCGGACCGGGCCGCCACCGACTGGGGTGCGGAGACCGAGCCCCATGACGACGGCTCCGACGAGGACATCACCGACGACGGTGACCTGAACGCTTTACCACGTCAGACGGCGGGCGACACGGGAGGCGCTGTGACGAACGAGCAGGCCACGGGGACGGAGACCACCCCCGGTGCAGCGGCCCGGGCGGCGGTGGGCGCGCCAGGCGATGTGAGCGGCCCCGTCGATCTCGCCGCGGCCGTGGACATGCTGAGGGACCGAGCCGCGAAGTTCGCGGATGCGTTACGTCTCGCCGCGGACCGGGTGTCCCGCGGGCATTCCCTGTCCGTGGCGCTGGAGGAGGAGGCCGCCGCCTGGGCGTGTCAGCGTGAGGCGGTGGCCCGTCTGTGCCGGGAGGCGGGACACGACTGGGCCGCCGACGATGGTTTCGGTGAACTCCAGGCGGCCGTGGACGCGCTCCAGAAGGAACAGGAGCGGGAAGCCGCTCGCACCAGACAACTCGCCGCACTGAACGAGCAGCGCCAGGCCTTGCAGCCGCTGCTGGACCAGGCCGAGAAGAGCGGTGGTGGCGCCTATCTGGCCCACCTGCGAGCGACGCTGCAGGCTCTCGAGGCGGAAATCGCCGAGCTGGCCACAGCCGCCCGGCACGGACTCGACAGCCCAGAGGTACCGGCGCCTCGGGGCGCGGACAGCGGCAGCGACCCCGCAGACGGAACGGGAGAACCCATAGCGGCCGAGGCCGGGAGAGACCTGTCTGCCGCGGGTCACGGTGAAACGGCGCGGTCCGACGCCGCCGCTGACACCGTGGAGCCGACGGACACCGCTGCGACCGTCGACGCCACGGAAGCCGCCGGCCCCACGGAGGCCGCGCCTCCCCCACCCGCAGCAGGCCCCGCTGAGCCTGCGGCCACCACAGAGCCTGCGGACGCCACAGGCCCTGCGGACGCCACAGACCCTGCTGATCCCGCGGATCTCGCATGGCACGGGGGCGGCCCGCAGGCCTTGGAGACCGCGGAAGCGAAGGCCACGGAAGCGGAAGAGCCCGCAGAAGCCGCGCACACCCTGCCTGCCGCACAGGACGGAGAGCCGCGAGCCGCGCAATGCGAAGCCCCCGCCGCTCCACCCGCACAGGTCGAGGCGCCCGCGGCATCCGAGGCGCCCGAGGAACCCGCGCTGCCCTGGCAGACACCCGCCGTCGAGGGCGGAACCTCGGCCGTAGCCACCGCCTCCCCCGTCGAGCGGTTCGTGAGCGCGGGCCGCTTCCAGGAGGCGTACTGGCTGACCGTTGCGTCCGCCGAGGCAGCGCACCGCGCCGAGTGCCTGGCCTTCGCGGACGCCGCCTTCTCCTGCCACACGCCGGAGGAGGCGACACCGGTGATGACCCGGTTCGCCCCGGACCTGGAGAGCGTGCAGGGCGACCGGCCGGCGCTCGTCATGGCGGCGGTCGCCTCCGTCCGTGCCGGACTGGTCGTGGGCTGGCCCAACGACCTGCTGTTGCAGACGGACCCCTGCTCCTCTCTCTCCGGCCCGTGGGGCCGGCTGCTGGGCTGCACCATCGACGTACTGCGGCACTACCAGCGGGTGGACCCGGCCACTCTGCACTCCGGCATGGATACGGGCCCGACCCTGACGCGTTCCGGGCTCGCCGACGAGGCCGAGCGGCTCCGGGTCGACCTGCCCAAGCGCAAGATCGGCTACGCGCGAGCGACTCAGGTACAGAACCTGCTGATGCGCCCGGACCAGCCGCTGGGGCGTGCGCTGGAAGCAGTCCAGGCCTGGGCCTCCGGCAGCGCGGAGACGTCCGTGCTGGACGATGCCTGGGAGGTCTTCCGCAAGCGGGACTCCGCGGAACGCATCATCGAGGAGGCCGACGCGGCGATCCGTACTCCCAAGCAGGCCAAGGAGCCCATCGAGGCCAAGGCCAAGCGCTCCCTGCTCAACCGGATCGAGCAGGTCGCCACACTGCTCTCCCGGACCCGTGCGCTCGCCGCGCCCGGCATCGAGGAACGGAGCGACGCCGCCACCGCACTGGGCCACGCGCTCGCCCAGGTGCGGAACCTGCCGCCCCTGCCGGGTGTCGAGGGGGCAGCACTGCTGTGCTTGCAGCGCTGGCTGAGCGGGGACGGCCGCTCTCCGGCCTCCCGGCGAGCGCCCGTCCTCGCCGACGACCAGGCGCAAGCAGCCCCGGACAGCGGCTTCGTCCCCACCACGGAGGCCCTCCTGGCCGCCGCGGAACTGCCCCGCACATCGGCGGGCGTGCCCGACACACAGGCTCCGGGATTCGCCCGGGCGGTGCTGTCACTCCTGGAGCCGCTGGATGTGGCCGCCGTGGCGGCAACCTACGCCGAGCGAGGTGATCTCCACCTTGCGGACGCCTTGGTCGAGGCATTGGAGCAGGGGCTCGTGCCCGCTGCCACCGCCGGCCCCGAGGCACTGCCCTCCGACTGGCGTATCCGCCGGGACGCACAGTGGGCCCGCTGGGCGAACGTGCGGGCGGAGACCCACCGGATCGCCGCCGGCCTGCTCGCCGAGTTGCGCACCCACAACCTCGACCTGGTGACCGAGCGAGAACTGGTGGGGCGCCTGGAGCAGTTGGAGCGTCCGACGCCGGACGGCGCTTTCCGGCCCACCGTGGAGGCCATCGGCCGGTTGGAGGAGGCGCTGCGGGACCGGATTCAGGCATATGTCCAGTGGTTGCGCGAGCAGTTGGAGGCGCTGACGCTCACCGAGGCGGACCGCAAGCGGCTGTCCGCGCTGCTGGAAGCCGGCGACACGGTCACGGCGGAGGAGTGTCTGGCACTGCTGCGTAAGGGTGACGCCCTGCCGGAGTGGAGCGGCACGGACCGCAGCGAGGACCTGGAGCAGTTCGTGGCGGGTCTGGAATCCGTCACGCCGGTCAAGGCGGGCCAGCAGGGTTTCTCGGCGGTGCCATGGGCCGAGTACTACGCGGACGGACAGCCCCTGACCGAGGCCGCGTTGGCCGGGCTCGCCTCCTGGGACGCGCTCAGCAAGCCGTCCACCCGCAGCGCGGAGTGGCAGAAGCACGTGCCGACGGTGCTGCGTCTGCTCGGCCTCGAGGGCAGGCCCCCGGCCCGCGACGACCACCGACAGCTTCGCGGCACGCTCCGGTTGACCGCGAAGGTCCGGGCGAGCGGGAGCGCGCCGGGTTACGTCGCCGAACTCGGCTCCGCGGCCACCATGTACACGATCCTGCTGGTGTCGGACGAGCAGCGCGGACGGAGTCCCCTGGAACTGCTCGACCGCAGCGACTCCGGGCCCTGCATCATCCTGTACCTGTACCCGCTGGGCCTGAGCGGCCGCAGGGCCATGGCGCTGCGGGCGCGGACCTCCGCACAGGAAGCCCTGGTGGTCGACCCGGCCGTCTTCGGATGGGTCGCGGCGCGTTCGCCACGGTCTTTCCGGGCCCTGCAGCGCGTGACGCTGCCTTGGACCGGCTTCAACCCGTACACGCCGTTCGTGGCCGGGCTCGTGCCGCCGGAGGTCTTCTACGGCCGTGCCCGGGAGATCGCCGCGGTCAAGGACCCGCTGGGCGCTCTCTTCCTTTACGGAGGACGCCAGTTGGGCAAGTCCGCGCTGCTGCGGAAGGTGGAGGCCGACTTCCCCTCGACCCCCGACCGCAAGGCCATCTACCTGGATCTGAAGGCGCGCGGGGTGGGTGAGGCGGAGCCCGCCGACCGGATATGGCCGGTGCTGGCCACGGAGCTCAAGCGCGTGGGGGTGTTGGGGCCCAAGGTCTCCACGGCCATCCCGCCCGGCGATCTGCTGGAACAGGTGCACCGCTGGCTCGACGAGAACCGTGAGCGGCGCATCCTGGTCCTCGCCGACGAGGCGGACGCCTTCCTGACCGCCGATTCCAAGGCGGTGCGTGGCAGCGGTGGCGAGGGCACGTTCGCCAACGTGGCTCGGCTCAAGGGGCTGATGGACAGCACCGACCGGCGTTTCAAGGTGGTCTTCGCCGGTCTGCACCAGGTGCAGCGGTTCAGTCGACTGTCCAACGTGCCCCTGGCGCACGGCGGTGAGGAGCTGATCGGCCCGCTCAAGCCGGCGGAGGCACAGCGCCTGGTGATCGAGCCGATGGGGGCCTTCGGTTACCGGTTCGAACGCCCGGAACTGGTCTGGCGGGTGCTGGCCGCGACGAACTACCAGGCGTGTCTGGTGCAGATCTTCTGCGAGCGCCTGGTCACCGCTCTTCGCGAGAAGCCGCTCGGTTCGACGCAGTGGCCGATCACCGTCACCGAGGAGGACGTGCGGGCCGTGACCGGTTCGCCGGAGGTGCACCGGCACATCGCCGAGAGGCTGCGGCTGACCATCAACCTGGAAGACCGGTACCGGGTGCTCACCCTGGTGATAGCTCTGCGCAGCCAGGCCGACGGCTTCCGGCACGGCTACGACGCCGACGAACTGCTCCACGAGGCCAAGCGGAACTGGCCGGAGGGCTTCAGCCGGCTGACCGCCAGTGACGTGAAGCTCTACCTGGAGGAGATGGTGGGTCTCGGGCTGCTGGTCCAGCAGCCCGACCGCCGGCGCTACGCGGTGCGCAGCCCCAACGTGGTGCATATGCTCGGCACCCGCGAAGACCTCGAACTGGAGCTGCGCCAGACGGAGTTCAGCCTGCCCTACGACTACAACCCGCGGTTCTCCCGTCGGCTTCTCGGGTCGGTCGGGGGCACCCAAGCGAACCGGTACAGCCCGCTCACCGAGCAACAGTTGTTCGAGGCGACCAGTCCGGGCTTGACCCTGGTCTGCCTGACGACGGCCCACGGACCTGAGCTGATGGAGCACGCGATCCGCTCCTACGCCGACGCGCGAGGCCTGACCGTACACACCGCCGCCCCGGACACGCTGGTGGACGTGCTCACGCAGGACACACGCAGCAAGGACCCCAGTGTGCTCCTGGCTGATCTGCGTTACTGCGGTCTGGAGACTCTCGGCCAGACGCTGACCCGGCTGCATCAGCACACGGTCCGCGGCAAGACGGCACCGCCACGGGCGGGGATCGTCCTGGTCGATCCGCTGGCGCGGGACGTCCTCAAGGACGAGCGAGTCACCCGGGTGCTACGGCCGGAGCGGTGGAACGCCGACAGCCTGCGGGCCTGGCCCGAGAGCCCGTTCGACACCCCGGACAAGCGGCGGCGGCTGATCGAAGCCACAGGAGGCTGGCCCAACCTCGTGGAGCGCACCGTGGACGCCGCCACCCGAGGCGGGTACACCCTGGAGGCGGCCTTGGAGAGAATCCAGGACCAGTGCGCCCAGGAAGCGGCCGCCCGCAGTCACCTCAGCCGGACCGAGCTCCCCTCGGACACGCGAGATCTGCTGGCCGAATGGGTGCAGTACGTCGAGCCCGGCGAGGGGTGCAACCACGGCGACATCGCCGCCGTGACCGGCCTCGACCTGACCGAGGTCCGCTCCTTCACCGACCGGCTCGCCGACCATGGCGTACTGGACGACGGTGAGGACGGGTACGCACTGGACCTGGTCACCTTCCGCGCGCTCACCACGCTGGGGAAGGAATCGTGATCGGCGGTGCCGCCGTCGACGCTGCTTCTCTGCCAGGAATGAGAGTGTGGCTCGGGCGTCTGCTGGCCGATCTGCGCGGCGGGCGCAGCTGCCTGTGGCTGCTGCCCCGGAGTGTGCTCAAGGAGGCAGGCGACCGGGCCGACCGGCTGATCGACGAAGTGCTATACGAACTCGGCGAATTCGTTCTGCTGCCTTCGGACGAATTCGCCGCCTCGGCTTCCGCCCGCTCTCCGGCCACGGCCAGACCTGCGGCGAGCGGCCGGTGGTCAGGCTTGGCCCCGGTGCCCGACTTCGACGACGGGTTGCCGGAGCTGCCCACGCCAAGGAGCCTGGCGCCTCTCGCACCGGAGCCGCCGACGCCTCCCACCCCGGCCGAGGCACTGGCGGGCCTGCTGGAACGCCTCGGCAAGGAACTGAGCTTCAGCAGCGGCGCGGACACCGCCGGCTCGGACCCGACCGGCGATGTGCTGGCCCGACTCACCGGTCACGGCAGCGGCACGGCCGAGACCCGTCCGGTGGTCGTGCGGGCCTGGCGTGAGTCGGTGCCGTCCGCTGCCGCTGATCTCCTGCGCCGCCTGGTGGCCACGGCCAAGGAGGCAGGCCTCCCCCCGGATCGGCGCCCCAGAGCCCTCGTCGTCGCCACCACCGACGACCTGCCGGCGGACCTGCCCGCTCAGCTGGCCCGGGAAGCCATCGCGGTTCACTGGTGGTGGGGCGCCACCGGACGCCTGGACACCGCCACGGTCGTCGCGCTGGCACGTCCACCGCTGGTTTCCGCCACGGAGCGCGGGCACCTGCACGAAGCGGTCATCCAGGCCACGATCACCGAAGTGTGCGGCCCGTTTCTCGACATCGCCGCCGCTCTGGCCAGTCGCTGGGACGACGGACGCCCCGAGACCCTGGCGTCGGCCCTCCACGACGTGCTCGCGGACCTCCCCGGACCAGCGGTCGTCCCTCCGCAGCGGACCGAAGGCACCAGGCATCCCGGCCGCCGCCCTGACGACAGACTGCTCGCTGCCTGGAACGCGGGCACGGTCGACAGCTGGGACGGCCGGCTGCGCCGCCACCCCGGGTGTGACCTCGCGCACGAACGGGCGGTGGCCGCACGGATTTGGCTGGCGCAGAACCACGTGCTGCTGCCGCTGCTGGACGACGCCCGGGACCAGTTCACCACCACCGTCCGGGCACGTGCCCGGGTCCCGCTGGTCCGGCTCGCACAGGACTACGGCCCACGCCGCGAATCCGGCACGGCCTCGGAACCGGCCGCATCCGCCGTCTCCATGATGGAACTGGGTGCGATGTGGAGCGCGCACTGCGACGGCGTGATCGCCCTCGTCCCCGCCGAGCGTCGCCGGCTGCGCATCCTGCGCGAGGCCCGCAACCGCCTCGCCCACCGCGCCCCCCTCGATGGCGACCGGCTCGGACAGCTGGTCGAGGAACTCTGCCGCTGACAAGAGGCACCGGCGGATGTGCCGCTGTGCTGAGACCAACCGTCTCGAAGGTGACGCTCTCCTGCCGCATCGCCTTGAACGGCTCGTGGAGTCACCGTCCGGGCGGCCCGGCAGGCCGGGGACAACACGACGCCCAGAAAGCTACCTGGCACATGCGGGCGCCGGTGTACGGATGCCCGAAGCTCTGACCGCGTTCGCGGCTCAGTCCGCGGTGCCGGGTTCCACGACCCACTCGGCTCGCAGCCCGCTCACCGAGGCGATCATGTCGAAGTCGCCGTCGTAGTGCAGGACCGTGGCCCGGTGCCGTTCGGCGGTTGCCGCTATGAGGACGTCGGCCAGCGACAGCGCCCGGTGAAAACCAGCGTTCAGCGCCAGTGCCTGGATCGCGAGTGCCCGCTCGAACTCCTCGTCATTGCAGGGCATGTAGTCGAAACCACGGAGCAGAGTACGCAGGCGCAGCGCCTCGGGCTTTCCGCGCGCCGAGTACAGAACCTCGTACTCGGTCGGGGCGCACACCGCTAGGAGCCCGTCACGGTCCAGCGCGTCCAGCCGCGCCCGCACCGCCGGCTTGCTCCGGCGGGCCAGCGCGGACTTGTCGATGAGGTAGCGCCCCTTCACGCCGCCGAATCCCCGCCTTCGCGCTTCAGCGAACCGTCCGGATTCCGCGGCCCCGTCTGCGACCGGATCTCCGCGAACACGTCCTCGAACTCACCCTCGTCAATGGCATCGAACAGCTCCCGGCGCAGCCGCAGCCTCACCCCCTCCTCCATGGCCGCCCGCACTGCGGCGGCCTTCGTCTTCACTCCGTACACCCGCATCGCCTGCTCGACGATCTCCTCGTCCAGATCGATCACAGTCCTGGCCATCAGTTATCCCTCCACAGCCCGACGACCATCAACGATATCAATTTAGCCTTAAAAACGACATCGGGAAGCTGAGTGTCCCGAGGGGCCTCCCTGAACTGTCGCGCGAAGAGAGCGCAGACAGAGGGGGCGATCAGGGCAGGGCAGGTAACCTCCCAGCACCGAGCAGCTGCTGTTCCCAACCCTCCTCCAGCATCGACGCGATCTGCCCGACCCTTACCAGGGCTTGGTCCGCCGCCTCGCCATCGAAATCCCACTCCGGAACGTTCCCCAGGCTCAATGCCAGCACGGGCAGCCCACTCGCATCCCAGCACCATCCCAGCACGGGAAAAGACCAAGGGCCCGACCCCGAAGAGCCGGACCCTCTGTGACCTGCACATTTGCCAGATCAGCAACGTGGTGCCATGTGAGCCACTACACCGCTTGCGCACAGCCTCCGGCTGCCTCCTCCGGGGCTGGGTTGCGAAGCGGTGCCCGCGCCCCTGGCTCTCATCCAGGAGGCTTCGACTGTCCGAGCCTTGTAGAGATGGACCGGGCTCCTCAGACCGACTCCCCGGGGCCTGCGTCATCCAGAGGAGTCGGAGTCTCGGCCGCCGACCGACCCACCCAGCACACGCTCAAGCCTGCGTGCCTCGTCGGCCAAGCGCAGAGTGACGGCCTCACTGTCGTACCCCTCACGGGCGAGATGGTCGGCGAGTGTCCCCAGGGAGGTGATGGCGTAGCGCACCCGCGCCTCGACGCTTTCGCCCTCCCCTGCGAGTGTGTGGTCCTGCCTGCGCATTGCTGACAGGGCGAGTCTCGTGTCTTCGCGTACATTCACCGGCAGTCCCGATCGCCCGAGGTGGTGCAGCAGGCGCTGCACCACACGATCGACCTCCTCGAGGAGACGCACGTCGCGGTCAACGGTGAACCCTGCGTCCGTCACGGTGATGTTACGCAGGAAACTGGTGTGTGTGCCGCTCGGTAGGGGGGCCTGCAGGGCCAGGTCAGCCGCCGTCGATCGTGTCATCGCGCCCTCCGTGCAGTTCAGTGCTTGGCGGAAACAGGGATGGACGTACAGATCATCCTCGTACACCTGGACAGGCAGCGACGTCGAACCCGCGTACGCGACGCTGTCTCCCCGCCTCACACCCAGGAAACCGACGGCGAAGAGGGCCGCCACCACGGCTTGTGCGGTGAGGTGTTCGGTGTATGCGGAGTACGCCTCGTGCAGGTCTGCATGGATGGCGGAGAAACGTTCGCCGAACTCGTCCCGGGAGACCCGGTGGTCGCCGTTCTCGAACAGAGCGAAGACTTGGCGCAGAAACGGAAATCCGACGTTGTACTCCCTGGCAAGGTCCTCCAGCTTCCACTGGGAGAAGCGCTTGGTCGCGGCGAGGACATCGGACTCGCGCACCGTGCCGTGCCCCCGTTCCCATGCGACGTCACGGCAGAGGGTGAGGAACTGGATGGCGTCGCGCGGGCGAGGCAGGCAGTGGCGTTCGAGATAGTCGGCCGTCGGTTCGCCGCAGACGGTGCTGGGGAAGACATCGCCCCACAACTGCTCGTGGGTGAGCTGTCGCCTCAAGGAAACGGACGCTCGGGCGAGCGCCAAGTCACGCAGGGCCTCCGGGGTCCAGGTGATCTGCATCTCCTCACTGCGGAACTTGTCACCGTCCGCGAAGTTGAGGGTGTCGTAGATGTCGGAGCGGATGAACAGCACGCAGCGCACCGATGTGCCATAAGTCCTTGCGAGGTGCTTGGATGCCAGAAGCAGCCCCGTGACCAGGGCATGGCTGTCAGGGTCCGCCTCCCACACCAGTTCCAGCTGGTCGACAAGGACGAGCAGAGGCGGGTGCCCGCCGGTGGCGCAGTCCAGCGCCCCTTGAGCCGCCCGAACGCCGGCTTCGAGCGCGTCGAGCTGACGCATCGCGCGGGCACCTTCGGAGCCGAGCCCGACAGTGCCGTCGCCAGTCTCCACACTGGCCTCGATCCCGAACATCTTCAGGGACAGCGTCGCCGACTGCAGGCGACTCGTGCCACGCCTGAGTCTGTCCGTGAGGCGTGCCTCGTGCTCCTCGCCGTTGATCCGCAGAAATTCGCGCAGCGCACGGACAGGCGCGGGTTGCCGTAGCGACCGGCTGTGCCGGGCGCGCGCATGCCCAACCACGTAACGGGCGACCTGCACGGCGAACAGATAGCGCCAAATCAGCGACTTGGCGGTGTCCGACGTGATGCCCTGCAGGTCGAACCGGCGGATCTCATCGCCCGCAGCGCTGTCCGGCATGATCTCAGCCGTGGGACCGGGATACAGCCCTCCGTGGGCGAGTTGAGCACAGATGGCGCTCTTGCCCGAGCCTTTTCGGCCGATAACCAGTGATTTGCGCCCATGGAGTGCCGCTTCGTAGGCGAGGGTCCGCTGGAAGCCCTGCCTCAGCAGGCCGTCGGCGAAGTCGTGCTCGGCGTCATCACGCCCGAAGAAGAGATCACGTACCGTCTGGTGCGGCTGGTCCACGATGTCCGCGACTCCTCCTGAGTCGGTAACTCCTTGATGGGCGCCTCGGCAGGCCCTGCGGTACGGATCCGCGTCAACAGCCTGGTCAGATTAGCCCGTTCAGAAGCCGGATGACGGAGGCGTACACATAATGAGCAAGACAGGCCCGAGTCATTTGTGTGCCGAGTGAGAAGCCTCGTCGATGGAGGCGTCAGCCAATTTCGGGGGACGAAGTGGGAGAGTACGGAGACGAAGAGGCGCCATTCAGTGAAGTCGTGGGAGCGTTGCAGCGGTTGGACGGCGATGTCGACGTCTTGGGAACGCAGGTCGCAGCAGTGCAGGGCGACGTCACAGCTCTGCGAGGCGAGTTTCGGGCCATGGCCGCTGAACTCGGTGACGTCTCACACACCATCGGCCGGGTCGAGAGCTCTGTTGGCCAACTCGGCCGGACGTTGGACGAGTTCAGGGATCGATACGCCAAAGATCAGGCTCGGGCACGCGCCGAGGCGGAGTTGACCCGGCTGACGACCGAGTGGCATGCACGGTTCGAACAGCGCCGACAGACCCGCGCCCTGGCTCACGGACTCGTCCACGCGCTGACGAAAGACGCTCTGGAGAAAGGGATGGTGGACAAAGATCTGGTGGCCGCATGTGCCCAGGAACGCATGCTCATGGACCGCGGCTTCTGGCTCGGTCCGGCCGTGGTGGCTCTCGCGGCCCGCCATCTCGACAAAGAACCGCAGATGCACCGGGCCCGGGCTCAGGCGTACTCCATCGACCAGGCGCGTGCCAACCTCTTCTTCACCTTGACCTGCACCCGCCTGGGCGAACTGGGCGAAGCCGCCCGCTGGATGGACCGCTATCTGCAGTCACTTGACCCCTACGCCTTGGACGAGGACTTCCACGTCGTACTCGACGCCGTCGCTTGCAACGAGCTGGGAGCACAAGCGCATGCATACACCCGGCAGGCGATGCGGCAGTGGCTCAGCCGTCTCGATCTGACCCAGGCGACCACGCTTGAGACTCAAGTGGCCCGTCACATGGGTGACTTGGGAAAGGTTCTACCAAAGCAGCGATACCAGGAACTAAGCAACTTGTGCGCCGATAACTGGGGCGTCCTGCGCAGCGGCTGGGAGTGGGCAACCGTCCCGAAGGCCACGCTCGCCCATCTGCGCCGCGCCTTCCCCGGTGACCTCGACGACGCTCCGGCAGGACACGCCGACAGCGCTCTCGACGCGCTCATCGACCGTCATGACGCCGACGAGGCACAGCTCGCGTCGCGCATCCGCTATCTCGAACTCGTCGTCGAGCACGGCGGTGACGAGGAGACAGCACGACAGGAGCACACGGCACAGCGGAACGCCGCAAGGCCGGTGAACCTCCGGACACTGCTGGTGAACGCCGTCTTCATGCCGGAAGCCGTGCGTCTGGGAGAAGAGGCACGCTTGTTGGCACTCCGTGCGGTGTGGCCTCACGTGCTGAACTCGTCCGAGGCCTATGCGCAACGCTCCCGGTCACTGCTCCCCCGGCAGATCGACGTCAGCTGGGGTGAGTGGAGTCGCCCTCTTCCCGCAGACCCAACCGTGGCCGTGCCAACACAGCAGCTGGTTGACGAAGTGCGGGAGCTGATAGCGGAGCGCACCCATCAAGAGGTCGAATCCGTCCAGCTCAACCGGTTCCGGTTTCTCGGCGCCGCCGTGGTGACCGTGGTGAGCACAATCATGGCGTTCCTCCTACCACAAGGGGCACCGCGGGTCATCGCCGCCACCCTCGCGACCGCTGCCGTCGTTCTGGTGATCACCGAATGGCGGCGAGTCCCGGCACGCAAGCAGGAACTCAGCCGCGAAGGCCAGGACAGCGCCCAGACCGCCACCGCCGTCCTGAACCGGGCGTTGACCCAGCGCGTCACGTTCTTCACGGCATGGCACGAGAACCTCGATGTCTCTCCCCAGCTGGCAACTTGGGCGAACCAGGCGTGGCGCAGCGAGGCGGGCGCACTCGAAGGAGACCCTCGGGGCGCAAGCGGAGACAAGAGGGAGAACGAGTGATGACAGGTCTGCGCGACCACCGCCGCTTCGTCGGCCCGGGCGGCCGCTTCGAACTGGTCGACCACATCGGTAGCGGCGGATTCGGAGACGTGTGGCGTGCCCGCGACGGGATGCTCGGCCGCGAGGTGGCCCTGAAGTTCCTTGCCTTGGACCGGCTGGCCGGGCCGCGTCCGACCCCAGAGCGCGTCCCGCAAATACGCGACCGGTTCGCGCGCGAGAGCCTGATCGCCGCCAAGGTCGACAGCCCGTATGTCGCCAGGATTTACGACTGCGACATGGGCGACGAAACGCCATTCCTCGTCATGGAGTACGTGGACGGTGAGCCGCTGAACGCCCATGTGGGCATCACCCCTCTGCCACTGGCACGGACCTGTCGTTGGAGCAGTCAGATTGCCCAGGGTCTCGCCGCCGCTCACGACCAGAGCGTCGTCCATCGTGACATCAAACCCGGCAATGTGCTCGTTAGGGAGGCCGACAGCGACGTACGCATCGTCGACTTCGGTCTGTCCCGTTTCGTCGACGCCACCGAGACGCGCAGCGCGGCCGGCACACCGCTGTACATGTCACCGGAGCGGTGCCGCGCCGAGCCGGGCGACGAACGCAGCGACCTGTACTCACTCGGCTGCGTGATGTACGAAATGGTCACCGGATGGCCACCCTTCGGTGACACCCGCGCCGATCCCGTCGCTCTCGCCCAAGCCCACCAGAACAAGGCACCCACACCGCCGCGGGCGCAGGTGGAAGGAGTGCCGCCGACCCTCGAAAAACTGATCATGACCCTCCTGGCCAAGGATCCCCAGCATCGGCCCCGCAACGCGCGCGCGGTCGTCCACGCGATCAAGGAGGTCGAACGAGACCTCGATGCGTCCGGAGCAGAGCGGCGTGCTGACGGCCCCGCACCGGGCCCGGGCGCATCCGTGTCCGACAGCGGCTTCGCGGATCAACTGAGCGCTGCTGAACTCACCGTACGGCGGCTCATCCGGAAGCACGGCCAAGACCATGCTCTGGTCATCACAGCGCGCATGGAACTTGCCGACCTCACTGGGCACAGCGGTGACGTGCGCGGAGCCGCCGCACTGTACGACCGGCTCGGTCGGGACTGCAGCGCCTGGTTCGGTCCGGGACACAGCCGCACGCTCGACGCCTTTGAAGGCATGGCGCGGTGGGTCAGCGCCTGAGGCGAGGAAACCCAGTAGCGCATGCGCCATGTTGCAGGTACGGCCCATGTCGGAGTACCTGGAGCGCCGCCTGTCGGGTCCTGGCCTTTCCCCGCGGAAACATCCGCTTCGATCGCTCCCAGTATCATTCCGGCACGAGAGCGGCGACCCAGCACGGACAGCCCGGCGGTCAGTAGTGATAGCGGGCAGCGAGGATCACGATCTCCTTGTCCGTGACCAGGTAGACGAGGCGGTGTTCGTCGTCGATCCGCCGCGACCACGCCCCGGGCAAGTGGTACTTGAGCGGCTCGGGCTTGCCGATCCCCGTGAAGGGGTCACGCTTGACGTCCTCGATCAGCTTGTTGATCCGAGCGAGCATCTTGCGGTCGTCCTTGAGCCAGGATGTGTAGTCCTCCCAGCCCTGGTCCTCGAACACAAGCCTCACGCAGCACCCTCGCCCGCGACATCCGCCGAGTCGGGATCGATCAGCTCGCGCTCCGAGACGTTGCTGTCGCCCAGAGCGTTCTCGTATGCCCTGAGCAGCCGCCGTGCGTTTGCAGGCGAGCGCAGCAGATACGACCCCTCGCGCAACGCCGCGTAGTCCTCGGCCGAGACAAGCACAGCGTTGCCATGCTTGGAGACGATCTCGATGGCCTCGTGATCGTCGTTGACCTTCTTGATCAGCGGAAAGAGAGCCTTGCGGGCTTCGCTCGCAGTTATCGACATGGGCTGACTCCCTACATCAAGTGGTACCAAATAACGTACCACTCCTAGCCGCCATCCCAGCACGGGAAACAGCAAGGGGCCGACCCTCGAAAGAGCCGACCCCTTTTGACCTGCGCGTTGCCCGGCCGTCAACGTGGTGTTATCTCATCCGCTCACACGTTGAACCGGAACTCCACCACGTCGCCGTCCTGCATGACGTACTCCTTGCCCTCCATACGCGCCTTCCCCGCCGCCCGAGCCTCCGCCACCGACCCCGTCTCGACCAGGTCCGCGAAAGAGATGACCTCGGCCTTGATGAAGCCCTTCTGGAAGTCCGTGTGGATGACGCCCGCCGCCTCGGGGGCCGTCGCGCCCTTCTTGATCGTCCAGGCGCGGGACTCCTTGGGGCCCGCCGTCAGGTACGTCTGCAGGCCCAGCGTGCGGAAGCCGACGTGGGCGAGGGTGGCGAGGCCCGGCTCCTCCTGGCCCACCGACTGGAGGAGTTCCAGCGCCTCCTCGTCGTCCAGCTCGGCGAGGTCCGCCTCCAGCTTGGCGTTGAGGAAGATCGCCTCCGCAGGGGCGACCAGCGCGCGCTGCTCGGCCTTGAAGTCGTCGTCCGTCAGCTCGTCCTCGTCGACGTTGAAGACGTACAGGAACGGCTTCGTGGTGAGGAGGTGCAGGTCGTGGAGGAGCTCTTCGTTGCCCGAGCCCTGGACGATGCCCTGGGAGAACAGCGTGTCGCCGCGCTCCAGGATCTCCTTGGCCTCCTCGACCGCCTTGACCTTCGGCGCGATGTCCTTCTTGATGCGCGACTCCTTCTGGAGGCGCGGCAGGACCTTCTCGATGGTCTGGAGGTCGGCGAGGATCAGCTCGGTGTTGATCGTCTCGATGTCGTCCTTGGGCGAGACCTTGCCGTCGACGTGCACGACGTTCTCGTCCTTGAAGGCCCGGATGACCTGGCAGATCGCGTCCGACTCGCGGATGTTCGCGAGGAACTTGTTGCCGAGGCCCTCACCCTCGCTCGCGCCGCGCACGATGCCCGCGATGTCGACGAAGTCGACCGTCGCCGGGAGGACCTTCTGCGAGGAGAAGAGTTCCGCGAGCTTCGTCAGGCGGGGGTCGGGGACGCCGACCACGCCGACGTTCGGCTCGATCGTGGCGAACGGGTAGTTGGCCGCCAGCACGTCGTTCTTGGTCAGGGCGTTGAACAGGGTCGACTTGCCGACATTGGGCAGACCGACGATTCCGATCGTGAGCGACACGTTGCGACTTCCCGTACGTCAGGGCTGGGTGGGGCGGTCCCTTCGTACCCGCGCTTGGTGCGTGCGCTTCGTACGTGGGCCGATCCACCAGTCTACGGCGTGCCGCAACCGGCTCCTCCGGTCGGCCGTCCGCCGGGCTCCGCCCTGTCGAACGCATGGCCAAGGTCACTCAAAGGGCGTGTCCCGTGCCTGATTCCGCGCGGCGGCCGACCTAGGTTGGTCCAGTGGAGCAACACAGGACGCGTCCCCCTCAGCCCGACCCGAAGGCCGCCGCGGCGGCCCGGCCCCGCCGGACCGCACCGCTGCCCCCGCAGGGCAGAGCCGCCGAGCCCGGCCCGGTGTACCGGGCCGCGGCCCGTCCTCGCCGTCCCGTCCCGCCGTTCGTACGGGCGCTGCGCCGCTCCCCGCTCTACCGCCGGCTGCGGGGGATGCCGAACCCACGCCTGACGGGGCTCGGCAGCGGGCTGTTCTGCGCGGCCGTGATGTTCCTGCTCGCCTGCCTGCTGTGGCTGCTGTTCGACGGTTCCCTCGTCGCGTACGGCGTGCTGTTCGTGCCGGTGGCCGCGGTCACCGCGCTGTGGGTGCGGCCGGCGGACCTGGTCGCCGCGCCGGTGGCCGTGCCGATCGCCTTCGCCGCCGGGATCATGCCGATCTCGGGGGGCTCCGGCGGCATCGGCGGGCACGTCATGGGGCTCGTGACCGCGCTGGCGCTGCACGCGGGATGGCTCTACGGAGGCACGCTCGTCGCCGGGCTCATCGTGACCGTACGCAAGATCCGGCTGATGACCGAACGCCGCAGGACCCCGCGGCCGGCGCCCCGACGGCCGGACGAGAAACGCGTTCCCGCCGCGTGACCATCGGAGCACCCGCCCGCCTCGAAACGGGGAGGCGCAAGCCCTTACGCCTCTCCCGCCGCCGCCATCGCCGCCCCCACGATCCCCGCGTTGTTCTGGAGCTGGGCGGGGACGATCTCCGCCCGGATGCCCTCGATCAGCGGCAGGAACTTGTGCGCCTTGCGGCTCACGCCGCCGCCGATGATGAACAGCTCGGGCGAGAACAGCATCTCCACGTGCGCGAGGTACTTCTGGACGCGCCGCGCCCAGTGCTCCCAGCTCAGGTCCTCGTCCTCACGCGCCTTGGAGGAGGCCTTCTTCTCCGCGTCGTGGCCGTGCAGTTCGAGGTGGCCCAGCTCGGTGTTGGGCACCAGGCGGCCGCCGGTGAACAGGGCGCTGCCGATGCCCGTGCCCAGGGTGAGCATCAGGACCGTGCCCGTGCGCCCCTGGCCCGCGCCGAAGTGCATCTCCGCGACGCCCGCCGCGTCCGCGTCGTTCAGGACGGTCACGGGGGCGCCGCCGAGCCGGTCCGAGACCAGCTTGCGGATGTCCGTACCGATCCAGCTCTTGTCGACGTTGGCGGCCGTGCGGGCCGTGCCGTCGGTGATCACGCCGGGGAACGTGGCCCCTACGGGCCCCGTCCAGCCGAAGTGCTCCACCACCTCGCACACACCCTCGACCACCGCGTCCGGCGTCGCCGGATGCGGGGTCAGCACCTTGTGCCGCTCTTGCGCCAGGTCTCCGCGGTCCAGGTCTACGGGCGCACCCTTGATCCCGGAACCGCCGATGTCCACACCGAAGATCTGCATGGCCCCCACGTTACGGGCAGGGTCAGCGCTGTGACAGCTCCGCCGCCTCCGCGCGCAGGTCCCTGCGCAGCTCCTTCGGCAGCGAGAAGGTGATCGACTCCTCGGCGGTCTTCACCGTCTCCACGTCGCCATAACCCCGCTCGGCGAGCCACTCGATGACGCCGTCGACCAGGACGTCCGGCACGGAGGCGCCCGAGGTCAGGCCGACCGTGGTCACGCCCTCCAGCCAGGCCTCGTCGATCTCGCCGGCGTTGTCCACCAGATGGGAGGCGGGGGCGCCGGCGTCGAGGGCGACCTCGACCATGCGGATCGAGTTGGAGGAGTTCTTGGAGCCGACGACGATGACGAGGTCGGCGTCCTCCGCGAGCTTCTTGACCGCGATCTGGCGGTTCTGCGTGGCGTAGCAGATGTCGTCGCTGGGCGGCGAGAGGAGGTTCGGGAACTTGTTCTTCAGGGCGTCGACCGTCTCCATCGTCTCGTCGACGGAGAGCGTCGTCTGGGAGAGCCAGACGACCTTGTCGGGGTCGCGCACCTCGACGTTCGCCACGTCCTCGGGGCCGTCCACGAGCGTGATGTGGTCGGGCGCCTCACCGGACGTGCCGATGACTTCCTCGTGACCCTCGTGGCCGATCAGGAGGATGTCGAAGTCCTCCTTGGCGAACCGCACGGCTTCCTTGTGGACCTTGGTGACCAGAGGGCACGTCGCGTCGATCGTCGCCAGCTTGCGCTCGGCGGCCTCCGCGTGGACGGTCGGGGCCACGCCGTGCGCGGAGAACATGACGATGGAGCCCTCGGGGACCTCCGCCGTCTCGTCGACGAAGATGGCGCCCTTCTTCTCCAGCGTCTGCACCACGTACTTGTTGTGGACGATCTCGTGGCGTACGTAGATCGGGGCCCCGTACTGCTCCAGGGCCTTCTCGACGGCGATCACGGCACGGTCCACGCCCGCGCAGTAGCCACGGGGAGCGGCGAGCAGGACACGGCGGGAGCCAGGCGTTGCAGTCATGCCCACCATCGTAAGGCCGCGTCCGGGCATCGTAAGGCCGCGTCCAGCGCGTCAAGGATCGCCCGGTTGGGGAGACTGGAGGCTGCGTTGATCTCCCGCGTTGATCTCATGCGTTGATCTACGGAGGCACGATGTCCGATCAGTCCGCCGGCCAGGGAGCCCAGCCCTCCGGCAAGGGAGTCCACTCCGGGGGCCATGAGCCTGCCGGGGGCACAGAGCTGCGGCGCAGTCTCGGCTTCCGGGACCTCGTCGTCTACGGCCTTCTCTTCATCGCCCCGATGGCCCCGGTCGGTGTCTTCGGGACGCTCGACGCGAAGTCGCACGGGGCCGTCGCCCTCGTCTATCTGATCGCCACCGTCGCGATGGCCTTCACCGCGTTCAGTTACGCCCAGATGGTGCGGGTGGTCCCCCAGGCGGGGTCCGTCTTCGCGTACGCGCGCGTGGGGCTCGGCAAGGGCCCGGGGTTCATCGCCGGGTGGATGGCGATGTTGGACTATCTGCTGATCCCGGCCGTCGCCTACCTGTTCTCCGGCATCGCCATGAACTCGCTGGTCCCCTCGGTGTCGCGGTGGGTGTGGACGGCGCTCGCGGTGCTCATCACGACCGCCCTCAACCTGTGGGGCGTGCGCACGGCGGCGCGGGTCGGCTTCGCGGTGCTCGCCATGGAGATCGTGGTCCTGCTGGTCTTCGTCGTCGCGGCCGTGGTCGTCCTGGTCCGGGACGGGGCGCAGCGGGACTGGCTCTCGCCGCTCACGGGCGACGGTTCGCAGGGCGCGTTCGCGCTCTCGGCGGTGGTGGGCGCGGTGTCGATCGCCGTCCTGTCCTACCTGGGCTTCGACGCGATCGCCTCCTTCGCGGAGGAGGTGACGGGCGGCTCGGCGAAGGTCGCGCGGGCGGTGCTGTTCTGTCTGGCGCTGGCGGGCGTGCTGTTCATCGCCCAGACGTACCTGGTGGCGCTCCTGGAGCCGGTGTCGTCGGCCGAACTGGCCGCCGAGCCCGGCAAGCAAGGGACCGCTTTCTACGATGCCGTGAACTCGGCGGCGGGCGCGTGGCTGCACGACCTGGTGGCCGTCAGCAAGGCGATCGGCGCGGCGTTCGCGGCGCTGGCGGGGCAGGCCGCGGCGGGGCGGCTGCTGTTCGCGATGGCGCGGGAGCGGCGGCTGCCGAAGGCGTTGTCCCGGACGGACTCCGGTACGCCGCGGATCGCGCTGCTGTGCGCGGCCGTGGTGACGCTGGTCGCCGCGGTCTGGGCGGCACGGCGCGACGACGGCATGGACCACCTGGTCTCGGTGGTGGACATCGGGGCGCTCACCGCGTTCCTGCTGCTGCACGCGAGCGTGGTGGGGTGGTTCGCGGTGCGGCACCGGGAGGACGGGTTCAGCTGGTGGCGGCATCTGCTGGTGCCCGTGCTCGGGGCGGCGATCGTGGTGGCCGTCATCTGGGAGGCGTCGGGGTCGGCGCAGGTGGTGGGGGCGGTGTGGCTGGCGGTCGGGCTCGTGGTGCTCTTCGCGCAGCGGGCGCGGCGGACGGATCTGTAGATCTCCGTACGTACACGCGGACTTCCGTACGTACACGGCAGACCCCCGGACATAGACGGCACACCTCCTTACGCATACGGCGCGAGGCGCTGTCACACCCTCCCGCTACGCTCGCCGCATGGCTCTCAACACGTCCGCGGACGCCCCGCTCCCCGTGGGGCAGGTGTCGCGGCTCATCGGTGGCTGGATCGACCGCCTCGGTGCCGTGTGGGTGGAGGGGCAGATCACCCAGCTGTCCCGCAGACCCGGCGCCGGCGTCGTCTTCCTGACGCTGCGCGACCCGTCGCACGACATCTCGGTGAGCGTCACGTGCTACCGCCAGGTGTTCGACGCCGTGGCGGACGTCGTCTCGGAGGGCGCCCGCGTCGTCGTCCACGCCAAGCCGGAGTGGTACGCGCCGCGGGGGCAGCTGTCCCTGCGGGCCGCCGAGATAAGGCCGGTCGGCGTCGGTGAGCTGCTGGCGCGGATCGAGCAGCTGAAGAAGAGCCTCGCCGGGGAGGGCCTCTTCGCCCCGGAGCGCAAGAAGGCGCTGCCGTTCCTGCCGCAGCTCATCGGCCTGGTCACCGGCCGCGCGTCGGCCGCCGAGCGCGACGTCCTGGAGAACGCCCGGCACCGCTGGCCCGCCGTCCGCTTCGAGGTGCGCAACGTCCCCGTCCAGGGCGTGCACGCGGTGCCGCAGGTCGTCCAGGCCGTCAAGGAGCTGGACGCGCTCGACGACGTCGACGTGATCATCGTGGCGCGGGGCGGCGGCAGCGTGGAGGACCTGCTGCCGTTCTCGGACGAGCAGCTGATCAGGGCGGTCGCGTCGTGCCGTACGCCGGTGGTCTCCGCGATCGGGCACGAGCCGGACAGCCCGCTGCTCGACCTCGTGGCGGATCTGCGGGCCTCCACGCCCACGGACGCCGCCAAGAAGGTCGTACCGGACGTCGGCGAGGAGTACGAGCGCGTGCGCTGGCTGCGCGACCGTGCCCGGCGGTGTGTGGACGCCTACCTGGACCGTGAGGAGCGCGGCCTCGCGCACGCCCTGGGCCGCCCCTCCATGGAGCATCCGCACCGCATGGTGGAGGAGCGCGAGGAGCAGGTCGCGGCGCTCACCGACCGCGCCCGCCGCACGGTGGGGCACCTGCTGGACCGGGCGGCCTCGGAGCTGACCCACACGCACGCGCGCGTGGTGGCCCTCTCCCCCGCGGCGACCCTCCAGCGGGGGTACGCGGTGCTGCAGAAGCCGGACGGCGCGGTCGTCCGGGCCCCCGGGGACGCGAGCGCCGGCGAGGAGCTGCGGGCGCGGGTCGCCGAGGGCGAATTCACCGTACGAGTCGACATTTAGGGTGGGCGCATGACCAGCAAGACGGACGAGGCCACGGGCCCGGCGGACGCCCTCGGGTACGAGCAGGCGCGGGACGAGCTGATCGAGGTCGTACGCCGCCTCGAAACCGGCGGCACGACGCTGGAGGAGTCGCTCGCCCTGTGGGAGCGGGGCGAGGAGCTGGCGAAGGTGTGCCGCCGCTGGCTGGACGGCGCGCGCGCCCGCCTGGACGCGGCCCTCGCGGGTGAGAGCGCCGGTGACGATGTCTCCGTCGCCTCGGACCGCGCGGCGACGGAGAGAGCAGACACAACGGACTAGACAGACTGGGCGGACTGAGCGAATCAAACGGGCGAAGCCCCGTAAAGCCCCGTAAAGCTCCATGAAACCTGTGAAGCGGATCACGACGGGGCGACTTTTGTTGAATCTTAAACGTCGCCTGTCGTAGGGTCGGACGTGCCAGCTGATCCACAGCACGTATCGAGAAGGTTGATCCATGTCTCTCGCCCTTGACCCCGCCGCCCAGGACCTGCTCTTCCGCGAGGCCCGCACCGCGAACACCTTCACCGACGAGCCGGTCACCGAGGAGCAGGTCCAGGCGATCTACGACCTGGTCAAGTACGGCCCGACCGCCTTCAACCAGTCGCCGCTGCGCGTCACCCTGGTCCGCTCCCCCGAGGCCCGCGAGCGCCTGATCCCGCACATGGCCGAGGGCAACCGCCTGAAGACCGCGTCCGCCCCGCTGGTCGCGATCCTCTCCGCCGACAACGAGTTCCACGAGGAGCTGCCGGCGCTCTTCCCGCACTTCCCGCAGGCCAAGGACGTCTTCTTCGCCGAGCGCCCGGCCCGTGAGCAGGCCGCGCTGGTGAACGCCACGCTCCAGGCCGGCTACTTCATCGTGGGCGTGCGCGCCGCCGGCCTCGCCGCGGGCCCGATGACCGGCTTCGACTTCGCGGGCGTCCAGAAGGAGTTCCTGGACGACGACCACACCCCGCTGATGATCGTCAACATCGGCAAGCCGGGCGACGACGCCTGGTTCCCGCGCTCCCCGCGCCTCGCCTACGAGGACGTCGTCACCACCATCTGAGCGACGACGCACAGCGCGCGCCGCACGGCGCATGCCGCACAGCGCATGACGCACAGCGCATGACGCACAGCGCCGACCGCACCTGCGCGAAGGGCCCCCGGCACACCCGCCGGGGGCCCTTCTCGTACGCGCCAGAGCGCACTCGCGGTGACGCGAGCACGCCGCGCTCAGGACGTCTTCAGCGCCTCGACCATCTTCGTGAGCTGCCCGAACGAGGCCGTGCCCGCGACGACCGTCGTGGCGCCCTTCTCCGTGCTCACCAGGGCGTCGTACGTCGTCCCCTTGTAGCGGCGCCAGTCGCGGCCGCCGACCTTCTCCACGGTGTCGGTCCGCACCGCTTCCCGGGTGGCGTCGTCGATGAAGCGGGCCGGCTTCTCGGTGGACTGCTTGATCACCACGTACTCGCCGTCCGGGTCGAGGAAGCCCAGGTGCCACTTGTCGTGATCGGCGCCGTTGTACCGCACGGACGTGGGCTTCCACTCCTTGGACAGGCCCTCGGGCGCCGCCACGGGGTACGCGGCGGCCCGCCGGGCCGTCAGGAGCTCCACGCGGTAGTCCACCCGCTTGACGGGGGTCTTGGACTCGTCATGCGGGATGAAGAGGTAGATGACGCCCGCGACCAGGGCGATCACCACCAACGACCACAGCATGTTCTTGACGGTCTGGTTGCCTTGTCTGCCTGCCACGTCCCCATCGTCTCAGGCGGCGGACACGCGCCGTTCCCCGGTGTCTCCTCCGGCCGCATCCCGCCACCCGAGCCGCTCATGCGTGGGGCCCGCTGCTCATTTTGTCGGCCTACGGATAGAGTCATGCGCAATCCCTCATCCGGCCGTCGTCGTATCAGCAGAGAGGTGCGTCCCGATGACCGAGCATCACCTTCCGTCCGAGCTGGAGGTCTCTCCCGAGGCCCCCGACCGCAACCTCGCCCTGGAGCTCGTCCGGGTCACCGAGGCGGCCGCCATGGCCGCCGGCCGCTGGGTCGGCCGCGGCGACAAGAACGGCGCGGACGGCGCCGCGG
Source organism: Streptomyces huasconensis (assembly GCF_021028635.1). Taxonomy (NCBI): domain Bacteria; kingdom Bacillati; phylum Actinomycetota; class Actinomycetes; order Kitasatosporales; family Streptomycetaceae; genus Streptomyces; species Streptomyces huasconensis. The sequence goes on along the minus strand of NZ_CP086119.1, from coordinate 5,170,263 downwards.
TCAGGGCCATGCGGACCCTCGTCCACACCGTCTCGATGAACGGCGTCGTCGTCATCGGCGAGGGCGAGAAGGACGAAGCCCCGATGCTCTTCAACGGAGAGCGCATCGGTGACGGCACCGGTGCCGAGGTCGACATCGCCGTCGACCCGATCGACGGCACGACGCTGACCGCGAAGGGCATGCCCAACGCGATCGCCGTGCTCGCCGCCGCCGACCGCGGTGCCATGTTCGACCCGTCCGCCGTCTTCTACATGGACAAGCTGGTCACCGGCCCCGAGGCCGCGGACTACGTGGACATCAACGCGCCCGCGTCGGTCAACATCCGCCGCGTCGCCAAGGCCAAGAACTCCTCGCCCGAGGACGTCACGGTCATGATCCTGGACCGCCCCCGCCACGAGGGCATCGTCAAGGAGATCCGCGAGACCGGCGCCCGCATCAAGTTCATCTCCGACGGCGATGTGGCCGGCTCGGTCATGGCCGTGCGCGAAGGCACCGGCGTCGACCTGCTCATGGGCATCGGCGGCACCCCCGAGGGCATCATCTCGGCCTGTGCGATCAAGTGCCTGGGCGGTGTCATCCAGGGCAAGCTGTGGCCCAAGGACGACGCCGAGCGCCAGCGCGCCCTCGACGCCGGCCACGACCTGGACCGCACGCTCTCCACGGACGACCTGGTCAAGGGCGACAACGTCTTCTTCGTCGCGACCGGCATCACCGACGGCGAGCTGCTCCAGGGCGTGCGCTACCGCGCGGCCACCGCCTCGACGTCCTCGCTGGTCATGCGCTCCAAGTCGGGCACGATCCGCAAGATCGACTCCGACCACCGGCTCTCGAAGCTGCGTGCCTACAGCGCGATCGACTTCGACCGCGCCAAGTAGGAGCAGACGGTTCATACGGTCCCATACGGGTTCGTACGACGAAGGGGGCGTCCCGTGCGGGGGACGCCCCCTTCGTCGTACATCCGACACCTACCCCGCGGCGGCGATGCCCGTCGCGTGAGCCGCCTTCTGCAGCTCCACGTCGCGCCGGCGGCGGCGGGCCAGGACCACGCGGCGCTCGGCGGCGGTGAGGCCGCCCCACACGCCGTACGGCTCGGGCTGGAGCAGGGCGTGCTCGCGGCACTCGACCATCACGGGACAGCGGGCACAGACGCGCTTGGCCGCCTCCTCGCGCGAGAGCCGGGCCGCGGTCGGCTCCTTGGAGGGGGCGAAGAACAGCCCGGCCTCGTCGCGGCGGCACACGGCCTCCGTGTGCCAGGGGGCGTCATCGGTCCGATCCCGCACTGCCCCCCGCTGAGCCGGAACAGCGGCGACCTGCAGGGACTGACGCGACGGTTGCTGCACGGTCTACTCCTGACGACGGCTTCGCGAGCGAGAGACGATGGAGCAGCTCTACCCGCTGTGTGCGCGCCTATGCACTGAGTTCCGACGCGTGGCGGTTCGCGCGCCCCCCGGTGGGCCCAGGCCGTCAGTGCCCGAGGTGCCCGCGCATCTTGCGGTGCAGGTCACGGATGAGCTTGCCGCGCTTCGGGCGCGCCTCGACATTGCCGAAGATCGCCGTGCCGTCCACGAAGACGACCGGGGCGTCCTGCTCGGCGGAGTCGAGTGTGTCGACCTCGAAATTGCCGAGTACGCCGGCGCCGCTGCCGCGCAGCGAGACGTTCTCCGGGACGCGGATCTCAACCGAGCCGAAGATCGCGACGGCCTTGATGACCACCTGGCGCTGCTCGAAGATCGCCTCGCTCAGGTCGATCTCGACGCTGCCGAAGACCGCGTACGCATGGGTGCGGCGGGCCACACGCCAGCGGCCCTTGCGGACGGAGCCGCTGAGGACCGCGACCAGGTTCTCGTCGGCGACGGCGGGCACCGCGCCGGGTGAGGGCCTGCCGGGCGCGGGCGCCGACACGTACCCCGACGAGGGGCCACCGGTTCGGTCGTGGGCGGCGGGGAGGTCCGCGATCAGCGGCTCCAGCTCGCCCACGGTCTTGGCGCGGTACACCCCCTCGACGCGCTCGGCGTGCTCCTCGGCGGTGAGGCGGCCCTCGGCCACGGCCTCGCGGAGGATGTCCGCGATGCGGTCCCGGTCGGCGTCGGAGGCGCGGAGCGACCCCGACTTCTCGGCTGTGGCGGGAGCGGGCTGCGGGAGGCGCTTTTCGAGGTCCACGGCAGCAGCGTACCCAATCGCGATAGATCGCGACTAGCTCCTGTGAACAACCGACCAACCCGGACGACCCTTGGTGTCGCGGCGGCAGCGGCCTACTGAGCCTTACCTCACAGACCGGGCCCGCGTCGCGCGTTCTACGCTGGTTGGCGCGTCGCCAATGGAGGCCGCGCCGCCGTCTGCCGAGTGAGGAATGGCCGCAATGCCAGAGTTCGAGTACTCCGATCTGCTCCCCCTGGGAGAGGACACCACCCCGTACCGGCTGGTGACCTCCGAGGGCGTCTCCACCTTCGAGGCCGACGGGCGGACGTTCCTCAAGGTCGAGCCGGAGGTGCTGCGCAAGCTCGCCGCCGAGGCGATCCACGACATCCAGCACTACCTGCGCCCCGCGCACCTGGCGCAGCTGCGGCGCATCATCGACGACCCCGAGGCGTCGTCCAACGACAAGTTCGTGGCGCTGGACCTGCTGAAGAACGCGAACATCGCGGCCGCCGGCGTGCTCCCCATGTGCCAGGACACCGGCACCGCGATCGTCATGGGCAAGCGCGGCCAGAACGTCCTCACCGAAGGCGAGGACGAGAAGGCGCTCTCCCGGGGCATCTTCGACGCGTACACGAAGCTGAACCTCCGCTACTCGCAGATGGCCCCGCTGACCATGTGGGAGGAGAAGAACACCGGCTCCAACCTCCCGGCCCAGATCGAGCTGTACGCGACCGACGGCGGCGCCTACAAGTTCCTCTTCATGGCCAAGGGCGGCGGCTCCGCCAACAAGTCGTTCCTCTACCAGGAGACGAAGGCCGTCCTGAACGAGGCCTCCATGATGAAGTTCCTGGAGGAGAAGATCCGCTCCCTGGGCACGGCCGCCTGCCCGCCGTACCACCTGGCGATCGTCGTCGGCGGAACCAGCGCCGAGTTCGCCCTGAAGACCGCGAAGTACGCCTCCGCGCACTACCTGGACGAGCTGCCGGCTGAGGGTTCGCCGACCGGGCACGGCTTCCGGGACAAGGAGCTGGAGGAGAAGGTGTTCGAGCTGACCCAGAAGATCGGGATCGGCGCGCAGTTCGGCGGCAAGTACTTCTGCCACGACGTGCGCGTCGTCCGGCTGCCCCGGCACGGCGCCTCGCTGCCCGTCGCCATCGCCGTCTCCTGCTCGGCCGACCGCCAGGCGACCGCGAAGATCACCGCCGAGGGCGTCTTCCTGGAACAGCTGGAGACGGACCCGGCGCGCTTCCTTCCCGACACGACGGACGAGCACCTCTCCGAAGAGGGCGACGTCGTGAAGATCGACCTCAACCAGCCGATGGACGCGATCCTCGCCGAGCTGACCAAGTACCCGGTCAAGACCCGCCTGTCGCTCACCGGCCCGCTGGTCGTCGCCCGCGACATCGCGCACGCCAAGATCAAGGAGCGGCTCGACGCGGGCGAGGAGATGCCGCAGTACCTGAAGGACCACCCGGTCTACTACGCCGGTCCCGCCAAGACCCCCGAGGGCTACGCCTCCGGCTCCTTCGGCCCGACCACGGCCGGCCGCATGGACTCCTACGTGGAGCAGTTCCAGGCCGCCGGCGGCTCCAAGGTGATGCTCGCCAAGGGCAACCGCAGCAAGCAGGTCACCGACGCGTGCGGCACGCACGGCGGCTTCTACCTCGGCTCCATCGGCGGCCCCGCCGCGCGCCTCGCCCAGGACTGCATCAAGAAGGTCGAGGTCGTCGAGTACGAGGAGCTGGGCATGGAGGCGGTCTGGAGGATCGAGGTCGAGGACTTCCCGGCCTTCATCGTCGTCGACGACAAGGGCAACGACTTCTTCCAGAACCCGGCCCCCGAGCCGACGTTCACGCACATCCCGGTGCGGGGCCCGGGCCTGGCGTAAACACCGGTGCGGGTGCGCCCCGCCAGGGGCGCGGGGAACTGCGCGACCAGCCAGGACGCACCCGCAGAAGGTCAACCTCAGGCGAACCGCTGATTCGTGGTCCCGGCACACTTCTGAAGCCGCACCGGCTCCGTGCCCCCCGCAAGGGTCAGACACAGCCCACTCGCGGCAGCGGCCCGCACCGTCCCGCCCTCCCGGACGAACTTCTGGTTCGCGCCCCCGTGGCAGTTCCACAGCACGACGGCCGCGCCTTCCTCGTAGGCGCCGTCGGGCACGTCCAGGCACCGGTCCTGGGTCAGCCCGGTGTGCAGGGACCCTCGCGCCTCGTCGTACCACCAGGTCTGGTTGCGATTGCCCGTGCACTCCCAGCCCTGGACCTTGGTGCCGTTGCGGCTCTTCGAGGCGTCGACGTCGACGCACGTACCGGTGCCCTCGTTCTTCAGGGGTTTGAACGCGTCGTCCCAGGCGCCCTCGTACAGCTTCGGGCTGCCCGTGCTCGCCGGGTCGGCGCAACTGGCCTCGCGGTAGCCCGACGCGTGCAGCTGCGTCAGGCAGGACGCGAAGGCGGCGTGGCCGCGGGCGTTGGGGTGGAAGGACTGGCGTACGGAGTTGGAGTCCGGCGGGAAGGGGTTGGACACGTTCACGTAGAGGCCGCGCGCCCAGGTGTCCTCCATGCAGACCTCGTGGCCGTGGAAGAGGCGGGAGTTGTCGAGGTAGGTCGCGCCCGCGTTCCTGGCGGCCTTGCGCATGCCCTTCTCGAACGTCGGCACCGCGTAGTTGCGGCCCCACTCGGTGTCGGAGTCGTAGCCGAGCCCGCCGCAGGCGAGTTTGCCGGGGAACTTCGGGTTGTCGCGGAAGTCGGGGCCGATCGGGCTCGGGTAGCCCATGGCGACGAGCCGGTAGTCGCCCTCCAGGTAGCCCGCGTCCTTCATGACGGTCTTCAGGTCGCGGATGGACTGTTCGACCTTGGGCACGAGCGCGTCGACGCGTGCCTGCCAGCCGTCGTGGTACTTGCCCGCGCAGGCGCCCTGGCTGAGCAGATAGCGCGTCACGCAGTCCGTCATCACCGGGGCGAACTGGAGGTCGTCGTTGGCGCCGATGACGAGCAGGATCGTCTTGATCCGCGTGTTGCGCGCCTTGACGGCGAGGTTGTCGCTCTGCACCAGCTCGTCGGCGTACTGCTTCTGGCCGCCGATCCTGATGTTGACCGTCTGGGCGCCGGAGCAGGCGACGTTGTACGTCACGTCGGCGGGGATGCCGGTGCGGTGGATCGCGGCGTCCGGTGAGCGGTGGCACCAGTTGTCGGGGCCGTCGGTGCCCGGTTCGTACGTGCCGACGCCCTCGCCGGAGATCTCGCTGTCGCCGAGCGAGATCAGGCCGGTCTTGCGCTCGGCCATGGGGCGTTCGGCCGGGCTGCCGTAGAGCCTGGTCGCCTCGGCCGCCCGGATCTTCTCCAGCTCGGGCGGGAGGGGGACCGCTTCGGAGACCCGGGACCCGCCCCCCTCCGCCGCCTGGGCGGGCATCGCCGCCGTGCCGAGTACGGCCGCCATGGCGACGGCCGCCGCGAACGAACTGCGCAGCGCGGCCCGGCCACTGCGTCTGATGCGCTTCATTGCGCCTCCCCGGTGTGGTGTTACCCAGGGTTTTTACTGGTGGGTAGCACGCTTGGGAATACCCCGGACAAGACAAGTGCTCAACTTTTCCAGGGCTGTGGACGGAGAGGTAGGTTCGAGAGCATGACCAGCGACGCCAGCGACGCGACCGGCAACCACACCGGCGACGACCGGACCGGGCACACCGGCGAGTACCGCATCGAGCACGACTCCATGGGCGAGGTACGGGTCCCCGCCGACGCCAAGTGGCGTGCGCAGACCCAGCGCGCGGTGGAGAACTTCCCCATCTCGGGCCAGCGCCTGGAGCGCGCCCACATCGCCGCCCTCGCGCGGATCAAGGCGGCCGCCGCCAAGGTCAACGCGGGGCTCGGGGTACTCGACAAGGACATCGCCGACGCCATCGCCGACGCGGCGGCCGAGGTCGCCGAAGGGCGCTGGGACGCGCACTTCCCCGTCGACGTCTTCCAGACCGGCTCCGGCACCTCGTCCAACATGAACACCAACGAGGTCCTCGCCACGCTCGCCACCGAGCGCCTCGGACGCCCCGTCCACCCCAACGACCACGTGAACGCCTCGCAGTCCTCGAACGACGTCTTCCCGTCCTCGATCCACATCGCGGCCACGGGCGCGGTCACCAAGGACCTCATCCCCGCCCTGGACCACCTCGCCGCCGCCCTGGAGCGCAAGGCGGAGGAGTTCGCGGACGTCGTGAAGTCCGGGCGCACGCACCTCATGGACGCCACACCGGTCACCCTCGGCCAGGAGTTCGGCGGGTACGCGGCCCAGGTGCGGTACGGCATCGAGCGCCTGGAGGCCTCGCTGCCGCGCCTGGCCGAACTGCCGCTCGGCGGCACGGCCGTGGGCACCGGCATCAACACCCCGCCCGGCTTCTCCGCCGCCGTCATCGCCGAGGTCGCGCGGGCCACGGGGCTGCCGCTGACCGAGGCCCGCGACCACTTCGAGGCGCAGGGCGCGCGGGACGGCATCGTCGAGACCAGCGGGCAGCTGCGGACCATCGGCGTGGGCCTGACGAAGATCGCCAACGACCTGCGGTGGATGGCCTCGGGCCCGCGCACCGGCCTCGCCGAGATCAACCTCCCCGACCTCCAGCCCGGTTCCTCGATCATGCCGGGCAAGGTGAACCCGGTCATCCCCGAGGCGGCGCTGATGGTCGCCGCGCAGGTCACCGGCAACGACGCCACGGTCGCCGCGGCGGGTGCCGCGGGCAACTTCGAGCTAAACGTGATGCTGCCGGTCATCGCCAAGAACGTCCTGGAGTCGATCCGGCTGCTCGCCAACGTCGCGCGCCTGCTCGCCGACCGGACGGTCGACGGCATCACCGCCAACCGGGATCGGGCCCGCGAGTACGCCGAGTCCTCGCCCTCCGTCGTGACGCCGCTGAACAAGTACATCGGCTACGAGGAGGCGGCGAAGGTCGCCAAGAGGTCGCTGGCCGAACGCAAGACAATCCGCGAGGTCGTCCTGGAGGCCGGCTACGTCGACCGGGGCGACCTCTCCCTGGAACAACTGGACGAGGCGCTCGACGTGTTGCGCATGACGCATCCCTAGCGACCGCCCCATGCGCCACGGGACGGGCGTCTAATATCTGTGCATGACAGACCTCGACGGGAAGACGGCGACGGCAGGCGGCTCAGCGGGCCGGTGGGCCCCCGGCGACCACATCCTGTGGCGCTACCGGGAGAACGCCGGGAAGCACGTCCACATCTGCCGTCCCGTCACCGTCGTCCAGGACAGCGACGAGCTGCTCGCCGTGTGGATGGCGCCCGGCACCGAGTGCGTGAGGCCGGTGCTGGCCGACGGGACCCCGCTGCACCAGGAGCCGCTCGCCACCCGCTACACCAAACCGCGCACGGTCCGCAGGGACCACTGGTTCGGCACGGGCGTCCTGAAGCTCGCCCGCCCCGGCGACCCGTGGTCCGTGTGGCTGTTCTGGGAGCCGGGCTGGCGGTTCAAGAACTGGTACGTGAACCTGGAGGAGCCCCGGACCCGCTGGGCGGGCGGGATGGATTCCGAGGATCACTTTCTGGACATCTCCGTGCGCCCCGACGGCAGCTGGCGGTGGCACGACGAGGACGAGTTCGCCCAGGCCCTGCGGGTGGGTCTGATGGACGCCGGGAAGGCCGCTGACGTACGCGCCGCCGGCCGGGCCGCCCTTGACGTGATCGAGGCCTGGGGTGCACCGTTTTCGGACGGCTGGCAGCACTGGCGTCCCGATCCGTCCTGGGTCGTACCCGCCCTTCCGGATGACTGGGACCGTACGCCCGCGCGCGTGTCCTCATGAGACCCTTGATGCGCCCCCGTGGTTCAAACGTAGGATCGTCCTCCGCAAGGGCGCACAGCAGCAACTCCGTGGGTCTGCGCGCTGTCTGACAGGAAGTCATCGAGGGGCGGCAGAACGTGAGCGAGGACCGCAGGGGCCAGGCCGAGGCCTTTGACGCCATCGGGCGGCACTACGACGACGCCTTCCCGCACAAGGAGGGCCAGCTCGCCGCCGGGCGCCACCTGGCCGACGCGCTGGCGCCCGGCTCCCGCATCCTGGACGTGGGCTGCGGCACCGGACTGCCCACCGCTCTGCAACTGGCCGAGAAGGGCCACACCGTCCTCGGCACGGACATCTCGTCGGGCATGCTCGAACTGGCCGAAAAGAACGTCCCGGCCGCGGAGTTCCGGCTCATCGACATCGCGGACCTGACGGCCGACGGCCCGGACGGGATCGGCCGGTTCGACGGCATCGCCTGCTTCTTCGCCCTGCTGATGCTGCCGCGCCCCGAGATCCCGCAGGCGCTGCGGCGACTGCACGGACTGCTGCGGCCGGGCGGCCTGATGGAGCTGTCCATGGTCGAGGCCGACCTCGACGACGCGACGATCCCGTTCCTGGGGCACACAATCCGGGTATCGGGTTACCTGCGGGACGAGCTGCGCCAGGTCGTGCGGGACGCGGGCTTCGAGATCACCGGCGAGGACACGTACGCGTACGCCCCCGCCAGCAGCGATGTACCACCCGAGCATCAGGTCTTTCTGCACTGCCGACGCGGCTGAGCGACGTGCAACGCTGGACGGCGCGCACGGCGCGCGGCCCCGGACGGACGGATTCGAAACGCGTGACGGAGCACCTCACCCCCCACGAGGGTCGCAAGGCACCAGCTGCCCGGCCGACCGCCCCCGCGGAGCCCCGCGGGGCGCTGCTGCGTTCCCCTCAGACGCCACAGGGCGCGCGTGACACTTCCCCGGGAGCTTCGGTGCCGCCGACCAGTGAACATTCCCAGCCGTCCGCCTCCGAGCCGGACCCCGGCAGGCCGCGTCCCGCGCCCGACGGCGTACCGGCGCAGCCCGGCCCCTCGGGTCCGCCCGACGGCGAGGAGCGGCGCACCGGGAGGCCGCGGCCGCCGGGGGCGGGTCCCGTGGCGATGCGGCGCGACGGGGACCGGCTGCGGTTCGTGGGCGCCGCGACCCGGCGGATCGCGCGCGGCATCGACCTCGACGAGATCGTGATGGGGCTGTGCCGGGCGACGGTCCCGACGTTCTCCGACGCGATCCTTGTCTATCTGCGCGACCCGCTGCCCGTCGGCGACGAGCGGCCGGCCGGCCCGCTGGTGCTGCGCCTGCGCCGCACCGACCGGCTGCGCTCCATCGAGGAGGGCGCCGAGGAACCGGACACCGCAGGCGGCACCCTGCCCTCGCTCCAGGTGGTGCAGCCGGACATCACCGACGTGATGGGCACCGCCGAGCTGTGCGAGGTGCGGCACGGCGGCGCGCTCGCCGAGGTGCTGCGCGGGGTGCGCCCGGTCTTCGCGGACTCGGCGGCGGCCCGGGCCGCCCTGCCCGAACTGCTGGGCGCGGGGCGGACCGTGCCGACCGGCCGACGGGCGATCCTCGCCCCGCTGCGGGGCCGGCGCCGCGTGATCGGCGCGGCCGTCTTCCTGCGCCGCCCCGACCGCGCCGCGTTCGAGGCGGACGACCTGCTGGTCGCCGCCCAGCTGGCCACGCACAGCGCGCTCGGCATCGACAAGGCCGTCCTGTACGGCCGCGAGGCGTACATCGCCGACGAACTCCAGCGCACGATGCTCCCCGAGACGCTGCCGCGCCCGACCGGGGTGCGGCTCGCCTCGCGCTATCTGCCGGCCGCCGAGACGGCGCGGGTCGGCGGCGACTGGTACGACGCGATCCCGCTGCCGGGCAGCCGCGTCGCGCTGGTCGTCGGCGACGTCATGGGGCACTCCATGACCTCGGCCGCCATCATGGGCCAGCTGCGGACGACCGCGCAGACCCTCGCCGGGCTCGACCTGCCGCCCCAGGAGGTCCTGCACCACCTGGACGAGCAGGCCCAGCGGCTCGGCTCCGACCGCATGGCGACCTGCCTGTACGCGGTCTACGACCCGGTATCGCACCGCATCACCATCGCCAACGCCGGGCATCCGCCGCCCGTCCTGCTGCACCTGGGCGGCCGTGCCGAGGTGCTGCGCGTGCCGCCGGGCGCCCCCATCGGCGTCGGCGGCGTGGACTTCGAGGCCGTGGAGCTGGACGCCCCGGCGGGCGCCACGCTGCTGCTGTACACGGACGGGCTCGTCGAGTCCCGGCTGCGGGACGTGTGGACCGGCATAGAGCAGCTGCGGGAACGTCTCGCCGCCACCGCCCAGTTGACGGGGCCGGACCATCCGCCGCCGCTGGAGGCCCTCTGCGACGAGGTGCTGGACATGCTCGGCCCGGGCGACCGGGACGACGACATCGCGCTGCTCGCCGCCCGCTTCGACGGCATCGCGCCGAGCGACGTCGCCTACTGGTTCCTGGAGCCGGAGAGCGCGACACCGTCCCGCGCCCGCCGCCTGGCCCGCAGCGCGCTGGCCCGCTGGGGCCTGGAGGAGCTGACCGACTCGGTGGAGCTACTGGTCAGCGAGGTCGTCACCAACGCCGTGCGGTACGCGTCGCGGCCGATCACGCTGCGGCTGCTGCGCACCGACGTCCTGCGCTGCGAGGTCGGCGACGACGTCCCGCAGCTGCCGCGCCTGCGCCAGGCACGCGCCACGGACGAGGGCGGCCGCGGGCTGTACCTCGTCAACAAGATGGCCCGGCGGTGGGGCGCCACGCGGCTGAGCACCGGCAAGGTGGTCTGGTTCGAGCTGAACCGGAGCTGAGCGCCCGACAACGGCGGAGGGCGCCCGGAACCCAGGGGTTCCGGGCGCCCTCCGCCGTTTGGACGAGACCTCAGTCCCGGCCGGGCACGCGGTCGTCGGGGTCCTCGGGGATCTCGATCGTGTGCGTGGGTTCCGGCTCCTGGGTCGGCGGCTTCGACGTCGGGGACTGCGACGGCGACGAGGTCGGCGGGGACGACGACGGCGACTGCGACGGGGACTGCGACGGCGGCTTCGACGTCGGGTCCTTCTCCGGCTTCGACGGCGTGCTCGACGGCGCCTTGGGCTCCTTCGACAGCGTCGGCTCCGGGGGCGGCGCGACGGCCGCGCCCATGTCCGTCTCCAGGTCGAATCTGCTCGGCGCGCCCATCGCGTCGAAGGTGTACGCCGCCCAGATCTCGGCGGGGAAGCTGCCGCCGTCGACGCGCGGCCGGCCGCCGGCGCCCTTCATCGACACCTGCTGGCCCTGTTCCTTGGTGCCGGGCGCTCCCTCGCCGAAGAGGCCCACGGAGGTGACCAGCTTCGGCGTGTAGCCGGTGAACCAGGCCGACTTGTTGTCGTCGGAGGTACCGGTCTTGCCGGCCACGTCCTGCACGGGGTGGCGTACCGCGTGGCCCGTGCCGTCGTCGACCACGCCGGTCAGGACGGAGGTCAGCGAGTCGGCGGTGCTGCGCTTGACGACCTGCTCGCCGATCGGGTCGGGCAGGTCGACGGTGCGGTCCTTGTGCTCCACGGACCGGACGAGGGCCGGGGTGACCTTCTTGCCGTGGTTGTCGAGCGTCGCGTACACCCCCGCCATCTCCAGCGGGCTCGCGCCCATGGAGCCGAGGGTCTGTGCGGGCACCGCGGGCAGGCCCTTGACGTCCATGCCGAGCGTGCTCGCCATCTCCATGACGCGGGGCATCCCGACGTCCACGCCCATCTGCGCGAAGACGGAGTTGACGGACTTGTTCATCGCCTTCTGGACGGTGACGGGGCCGTAGTCGACGTGGTCCTCGTTCGGCGGCGCGAAGGCGACATCGCCTCCCTTGACCGGGCGTCCGCTGGTGCCGTCGTAGATCGTGCCCGCCGTGATCGGCTTGCCGTCCTGGGTCGTCGCGCCGTGCTCCAGGGCCGCGGCGAGGATCAGCGGCTTGAAGGTGGAGGCGGACTGGTAGTCGCGGCGCGTGGCGTTGTTCGTGTAGTGCTTCACGAAGTTCTCGCCGCCGTACATGGCGAGGACCTTGCCGGTCTTCGGGTCGACGGAGGCCGCGCCCGCCTGGACCCGGGCGTCCGCCTTGTTCTTCTTGCGGTCGAGCCGGTCGTTCAGCTTCCTGTCGACGGCCTTCTCGAGCTGCTTCTGCTTCTTGGGGTCGATGTTCAAGGTGATCGTGTAACCGCCGGCCGCGAACTCGGCGTCGCTGAGGCCGCTGTTGCGCAGGACCTCCCGCTTGGCCTCATCCACGAGGTAGCCGGTCTGGCCCTCGAGGCCGGGCGGCGCCTTGGGGTCCTTCGGCTCGGGGAACGTCATCGCGTCGCGCTTGGCGGAGTCCAGCCAGCCCTCCTCGACCATGTTGTCGAGGACGTAGTTCCAGCGCTGCTTGACGAGCTTCTTGCTGGTCGGCGTCGCCACCGCCCAGTCGTACTGGCTCGGGGCCTGGAGCAGGGCGGCGAGGTAGGCGCCCTGGGCGACGTTGAGCTTCTTGGCGTCGACGTCGTAGTAGGCGCGGGCGGCGGCCTGGATGCCGTAGGCGTCGCGGCCGTAGTAGCTGGTGTTGATGTAGCCCGCGAGGATGTCGTCCTTGCTCTTCTCGCGGTCCACCTTCAGCGAGATCACCAGTTCCTTCAGCTTGCGGCTGACGGTCTGTTCCTGGCTGAGGTAGTAGTTCTTCACGTACTGCTGGGTGATCGTCGAGCCGCCCTGCTTGCCCTTGCCGGTCACCGTGTTGAGCACGCCTCGGGCGGTGCCCTTGAAGTCGATGCCCTCGTCCTTGTAGAAGGACTTGTTCTCGGCGGCGACGAAGGTCTTCTGCACCTTCTCGGGGACCTTGTCCAGGTCGACGATCTCGCGGTTCACGTCGCCGGTCCGGGCGATGATCTCGCCGTTGCTGTACTTGTAGACGTTGCTCTGCTTCTTGGCCGCGGCGTTCCCCTCGGGGATGTCCACGACCATGTACAGGATCACGAAACCGAGCATGCCGAGCAGGCAGAGCCCGAAGAACGTCCCGAGGAGCTTCTTCCAGGTGAAGAAGCGGCGTATGCCGGTGCGCTTGCCGCCGGACGGGCGCTCCCGCGCAGCCCGGCGGGCACCGCGCTGCCGCGCTTGTCGTGCTTCGGCTCGGCCCATGACTGAGAGTGCTCCGCTTCCGTCTCGTACGACTCGTACTTCTCGTACGCCTCGTCTTCTCACTGGCAAGTCAGCTGGTCGCTAAGTCAGCTCATGAAGCTAACACCGCACCTGGGGACAAAGGTCATCCGATCCGGTCTTTTCCGGACGTGAGAATGAGCACCTGCCCCTTAGGAACCGACTGTCTCGACGCCCGGAAGGTTGCCCGCTTTCTCGAACTCATGATCTCTGCACCCTGCGTATACATCGCGGGTATACACACCGTGTAGAGTGCTCGGCATGTCCATTGGCCACACCCTTCTGGGTCTCCTGGAGTCCGGCCCGCGGCACGGTTACGACCTCAAGCGCGCCTTCGACGAGAAGTTCGGGCACGACAAGCCCCTGCACTACGGACAGGTCTACTCGACCATGTCCCGGCTGCTGAAGAACGGCCTCGTCGAGGTCGACGGCATCGAGGCGGGCGGCGGTCCGGAACGCAAGCGGTACGCGATCACCGAGGCCGGCGTCACGGATGTCCAGCGGTGGCTCGCCACCCCGGAGAAGCCCGAGCCGTACCTCCAGTCGACCCTGTACACCAAGGTCGTCCTCGCCCTCCTCACCGGCCGCGACGCCGCCGAACTCCTCGACGTGCAGCGCGCCGAGCACCTGCGCCTGATGCGCATCCTCACCGACCGCAAGCGCAAGGGCGACCTCGCCGACCAGCTCATCTGCGACCACGCGCTCTTCCATCTCGAAGCCGATCTGCGCTGGCTGGAGCTGGCCGCCGCGCGCCTCGGCAAACTCGCCCAGGAGGTGCGCCCCGCATGACCCCCGCCGGTTCCCTCCTCACGGCCCGAGGACTGCGCAAGGCCTACGGTCCGACCACCGCGCTCGACGGCGCGGAGTTCTCCATCCACCCCGGCGAGGTCGTCGCCGTCATGGGCCCCTCGGGCTCGGGCAAGTCGACCCTGCTGCACTGCCTCGCCGGGATCGTCCGGCCCGACGAGGGCTCCATCACGTACAACGGCCGTGAGCTGACCGGTCTGCCGGACTCCGCGCTGAGCGCCCTGCGGCGCAGCGAGTTCGGGTTCGTCTTCCAGTTCGGGCAGCTCGTGCCGGAACTGACCTGCGTCGAGAACGTCGCCCTTCCGCTGCGGCTGAACGGCGCCAGGCGCAAGGACGCCGAGGTCACCGCCCGTACCTGGATGGAGCGCCTGGAGGTCGACGACGTCGCCGCCAAGCGGCCCGGCGAGGTCTCCGGCGGCCAGGGCCAGCGCGTCGCCGTCGCCCGCGCGCTCGCCACCGGCCCGCGCGTGGTCTTCGCCGACGAGCCGACCGGCGCCCTGGACTCGCTCAACGGCGAGCGCGTGATGGAGCTGCTGACCGACGCCGCCCGCTCCACCAACGCCGCCGTCGTCCTCGTCACCCACGAGACGCGGGTGGCCGCCTACTCCGACCGCGAGATCGTCGTGCGCGACGGCAGGTCCCGCGACATGGAGCGCGTCGTATGAGCCTCGACACCCGCGCCAGGGCCGCCACCCGGCCCGGGCCGCCGGAGGCCGGGCACACCGCGCCCACCGGCGTCCGCGCCTGGGTCCGCGACCTCGGCATGGGCCTGCGCTTCGCCGTCGGCGGCGGCCGTGAGGGCTGGACCCGCACGCTGCTGACCGCCGTCGGCGTGGGGCTCGGCGTGGCGCTGCTGCTCGGCGCCTCCTCCGTGCCCCACCTGCTCCAGAGCCGCGAGAACCACACGGCGGCCCGCTCGGGCGACGACTTCTCCGGCAAGCGCGTCAAGCGGAGCGAGTCGACCGTCCTGCAGCGCGACGCCCCGACCGACTTCCGCGACTCCACGATCGGCGGCCGCGTCCTGCGCGCCGAGGGCGACCGCCCGGTGCTGCCGCCCGGCCTGGAGAAGATCCCGGCGGACGGCGAGATGGTCGTCTCGCCCGCCCTGCGCGACCTCCTGAACAGCTCCGACGGCGCCCTGCTGAAGGACCGGTTCAGCGGCTACCGGATCGTCGGCACCATCGGCGACGCGGGCCTGGTCCACCCCCAGGAGCGCTACTTCTACGCGGGCTCCGACGCCCTTACCCCGGCCAAGGGCGGCCACCGCGTGTCGGAGTTCGGCTACGAGACGCCCGCGGAACCCTTCGATCCGCTGCTGGTCGTGCTCGTCGTCCTGATGTGCGTGGTCCTGCTGACACCGGTCGTCATCTTCATCGGCACGGCCGTCCGCTTCGGCGGCGACCGGCGCGACCGCCGTCTCGCCGCGCTGCGCCTGGTCGGCGCGGACGCCCGCGCGGTGCGCCGGATCGCGGCGGGCGAGGCGCTGTGCGGCGCGCTGCTCGGCCTCGCGGTCGGCGGCGCCCTCTTCCTGGGGCTGCGTCAGCTGATCGGCACCATCGACATGTGGCAGATCAGCGCCTTCCCCGCCGACCTGACGCCGGTGGCCTCCCTCGCCGCGCTGGTCCTGGTGGCCGTCCCGGTCACGGCCGTCGTCGTGACGCTGATCTCGCTGCGGGCCGTGTCCATCGAACCGCTGGGCGTCATGCGCAGCGCCAAGGTCCGCAAGCGGCGGCTGTGGTGGCGTGTCCTGATGCCGCTCGCGGGCTTCGGCATCCTGCTGGCCGCGGGCCGCGTCGGCGGTGACTACGGGCCGCCGGTGTACGCCATCGGCGCGGGCGCCACGCTCACCCTGGTGGGTCTGGCCGCGCTGCTGCCCTGGCTCGTCGAGGCGAGCGTGTCCCGGCTGCGCGGCGGCCCCGCGCCCTGGCAACTGGCCACCCGCAGACTCCAGTTGAGCAGCGGTACGGCGGCCCGCGCGGTGAGCGGCATCACGGTGGCGGTGGCCGGCGCGGTCGCCCTGCAGATGCTGTTCGGCGCGATGCACGACGACTTCAACCGGATGACGGGGGCGGACACCGCCCGCGCCAAGATCTCGGTGCGCGCCGACGTCGGTGACGCCGCGCTCGCCGACAAGATGATCGACGGTTTCCGCGCCACCAAGGGCGTCAAGCGGGTCATCGCCACGGTCTCCACGTACGCCGTCAGACCAGGCCGGCTGAAGAAGTCCGAGGACCTCCGTCCCACCACGCAGCTGACGGTCGGCACCTGCGCCAACCTGCGCGAACTGGCCCGCATCGGCAGGTGCGAGGACGGCGACACCTTCGTCGTCCACACCAAGGACAAGGAGATGAACAGCTGGGTCGACGAGTCGGCCCGCCCCGGCAAGC
This sequence comes from Streptomyces huasconensis, assembly GCF_021028635.1. Classification (NCBI taxonomy): domain Bacteria; kingdom Bacillati; phylum Actinomycetota; class Actinomycetes; order Kitasatosporales; family Streptomycetaceae; genus Streptomyces; species Streptomyces huasconensis. Next base: position 5,153,935 of record NZ_CP086119.1, on the reverse strand, counting down.
CGCTCGACCTGAACCCCATCAGCTGGGACGAGCCCGGCCACAAGCACGTCCTGTGGACCCTGCCCGCCGACGCCCGCAAGGTCACCGCCCGCCCCGACCCGGGCGGCGACCTGCACGACGGCGTCTACGCCACCCCCGGCGCCGTCGACAAGTCCAAGCTGGTCGACGCCTCGACGAGCGCCATGATCCAGGTCGATCCGGACACCCCGGACGCCGAGGAGTACGTCCGCAACACCGCGGCCCGCCTCGACCCGTTCCTGGACGTGCGGACCCTGCGCGCGGTCGAACGCGACCAGCAGTACGCGACCGTCCAGACCGGCCTCCAGGTCGGCGCCCTGGCGACGATGACGCTGATCGCGGCCTCCATGCTGGTGTCGATGCTGGAACAACTGCGCGAGCGCAAGCGGCTCCTCGCGGTGCTCACGGCCTTCGGCACCCGCCGCGGCTCGATGGCGTGGTCGGTCCTGTGGCAGACGGCGATCCCGGTCGCGGTCGGCCTGGCGCTCGCCGTCGCGGGCGGCCTCGGCCTCGGCTGGGTCATGGTCCGCATGATCGACAAGTCGGTCACCGACTGGTGGAAGTTCGTGCCCCTGACCGGCGCGGGCGCCGTCCTCGTCGCGGCCGTGACGCTGCTCAGCCTGCCACCGCTGTGGCGCATGATGCGGCCGGAGGGCCTGCGCTCGGAGTAGCTCCTGAAGCGGTACGTCCGTCGCCGGTGCGGGGTGTCACACCACCCGCACCGGCAGCGGCCGTACCGCACCCCTGAGCGCCTCGGCCAGCTGCTCGTACTCCGCCGCGCGCGCCGCCCCCGTCCGCATCGCGAGCGCGATCCGCCGGGTCGGCGCCGGGTCGGCGAAGTACCCGGTGAGCAGCTGGTTGCTGCGGCTGGTCTCCACCCGCAGGGCGGTGCGTGGCAGCAGCGTCACGCCGAGCCCGCCGGCCACCAGCTGGACGAGGGTGGAGAGCCCGGCGGCGGTCGTGGTCACCGGGGCGTCGGCGCGGCCCGCCTCGCGGCAGATGTCCAGGGCCTGGTCGCGCAGGCAGTGCCCCTCGTCGAGCAGGAGCAGGTGCAGCTCCTTCAGCGCCTCGCGCGGGATGCCCTCGCGGCCGCCGAGCCAGTGGTCCAGCGGGGTGACGAGCACGAAGTCCTCGTCGAAGAGCGGCAGTTCGGTGATGCCCGGCATGCCGAGCGGCACCGCGAGCAGCAGCAGGTCGAGCCGCCCGGCCGCGAGCCCTTCGAGGAGCGAGGAGGTCTGCTCCTCGTGCACCTGGAGGTCCAGGTCCGGGTACTTCTCGTGGACCAGCGTGATCACCGTCGGCAGCAGGTACGGCGCCACGGTGGGGATCACACCGAGCCGCAGCGCCCCGGTGAACGGCGCCTTCACGGCGTCGGCCTCCTCCATGAGCGCCTCGACCTCGCCGAGGACGGCCCGGACGCGCACGGCGAGGCGTTCCCCGGCCGGGGAGAGCAGCACCTTGCGGGTGGTGCGCTCCAGGAGCTGGACACCCAGTGCCTCCTCCAGGGCCGCGACGGCGCCGGACAGGGCGGGCTGGCTCATCCCGATCGCCGCGGCCGCGTCCCTGAAGTGCAGATGTTCCGCCACCGCGGCGAAGGCACGCAGCTGCGCCAGGCTGGGCTGTTTGCCGTTGCTCTGCTTGCCCCTATTTATGGCTCGCACTGATAGCAACCTCCGATCAACATGACCCAGTCTAGCTATTTCCCTAATCAATGCACCCTGTGCCACCATCGAGATCCGTCCAACCCGCAGGAAAGTCCCCAAAAGGGATTTACCTCGTCGCAAGGAGTACGTGTGCTCACTGTCGGTGACAAGTTCCCCGAGTTCGACCTGACCGCCTGTGTCTCCCTGGAGAAGGGCGCGGAGTTCGAGCAGATCAACCACAAGACCTACGAGGGCAAGTGGAAGATCGTCTTCGCGTGGCCCAAGGACTTCACCTTCGTGTGCCCGACCGAGATCGCGGCCTTCGGCAAGCTGAACGACGAGTTCGCCGACCGTGACGCCCAGATCCTCGGCTTCTCCGGTGACTCCGAGTTCGTGCACCACGCCTGGCGCAAGGACCACCCGGACCTGACCGACCTGCCCTTCCCGATGCTGGCCGACTCCAAGCACGAGCTGATGCGCGCGCTCGGCATCGAGGGCGAGGACGGCTTCGCGCAGCGCGCCGTCTTCATCGTCGACCAGAACAACGAGATCCAGTTCACGATGGTGACCGCCGGTTCCGTGGGCCGTAACCCCAAGGAGGTCCTCCGGGTCCTCGACGCCCTGCAGACGGACGAGCTGTGCCCCTGCAACTGGACCAAGGGCGACGAGACCCTCGACCCGGTCGCGCTGCTCTCGGGCGAGTGAACGGAAGCTACTGACATGGCACTCGACGAACTGAAGTCCGCCGTACCGGACTACGCCAAGGACCTGAAGCTGAACCTCGGCTCGGTCATCGGCAACAGCGACCTGCCGCAGCAGCAGCTGTGGGGCACCGTGCTGGCCTGCGCCATCGCGTCCCGCTCCCCGAAGGTGCTGCGCGAGCTGGAGCCCGAGGCGAAGGCGAACCTCTCCCCCGAGGCGTACACCGCCGCCAAGTCGGCCGCCGCCATCATGGCGATGAACAACGTCTTCTACCGCACGCGTCACCTGCTCTCCGACCCGGAGTACGGGACGATGCGCGCCGGTCTGCGGATGAACGTCATCGGCAATCCCGGCGTCGAGAAGGTCGACTTCGAGCTGTGGTCCCTCGCGGTCTCCGCGATCAACGGCTGCGGCCAGTGCCTGGACTCGCACGAGCAGGTCCTGCGCAAGGCCGGCGTCGACCGTGAGGTCATCCAGGAGGCGTTCAAGATCGCCGCGGTCATCCAGGCCGTGGGCGTCACGCTGGACTCCGAGGCGCACCTCGCCTAGGTCATATGAGAAGGGGCCCGGAACCAATGGTTCCGGGCCCCTTCTCATATGCCTGGCACGCCGCGTGCGCCGAGCGTGCCGTACGACCGCTTACTACTGCTGCTGCTGCGGCTCCGCCGGCGGCGCGACGTCCGCGTCCGTCGCCCCCTGCGGCTGCGGCTTGGGCGCCGCCTTCAGCGCGGCCTCGCGGGAGTACGCCCGCAGGTAGCCGACCACCGTGTTCGTCACGGCGACCAGCGGCACTGCCACGACCGCCCCGCCGATCCCGGCGACCATGCCGCCCGCGGCGACCGACAGGATCACCGCCAGCGGATGCACGCGCACCGCGCGGCCGAGGATGAACGGCTGCAGGATGTGCCCCTCGATCTGCTGGACCGCGAGGACCACCGCCAGCGCCATCACCGCCGTGAACACGCCCTGGGTGACCAGCGCGACGACCACCGCGAGCGCCCCGGAGACCACGGCACCCACCAGCGGCACGAACGAGGCCAGGAAGATGATGACGGCCAGCGGCACCGCCATCGGCACCCCGAGGAAGTAGATGCCGAGGCCGATGAAGATGGCGTCGATCATGGCCACTATCACCGTGCCGCGCACATAGGCGGTGAGCGTGCGCCAGGCGCGCGGCCCCGCCCCCGCGATGCCGGGCCGCGCCTGGGCGGGCACCAGCTTCAGGAACCACTGCCAGATGCGCCTGCCGTCGTACAGCAGGAAGAGCGTGGAGAACATCGCGAGCAGGATGCCGGTCAGCGCCTCGACGATGACGGTGACGCCTTCGAGGCCCGCGGAGGTCAGCTCCTCGGTGTTGGCGCCGACCGCGTCGCGCAGACTCGTCGCGATGTCGTTGATCTGGTCCTCGGTCACGTGGAAGGGGCTGTTGAGCAGCCACTTGCGCAGATCCTCGATGCCGTCCTGGACCTGACCGGACAGCTCGTCGGCGTTCTCCATGACCTGCCAGACCACGAACCAGCCGACCAGCCCCATGATGACGAAGCCGAGGATCGCGGTGACGGCGGTCGCCAGGCCCCGCGGCAGGCCGACCCTTCTGAGCCGGGCCACGGTGGGCTGGAGCAGCGCGGTGATCAGCAGCGCGGCCACGAAGGCGAGCACCACCAGCTGCACCGCGCTGATGACCTTCATCAGGACCCAGAGCGTGCCCGCGAGGACGAGCAGCCGCCACCCGGCCTCGGCGGCGACCCGCATGCCCCACGGCACGGCGGCGGCGGGGTCGGGTCTGGCGGCGACGGCCGGCGCGTACGTCGGCGGCGGGGGCACGTGGTCGAGTTCCTCGCCCGCGAGGTCGTCCGGCTCGTGGGCGTCCGGCTCGTCGTCCTTGGCCCGCTTCTCGTTCAACCGCTCGCCCATCTCACTCAGTCCGGCACCGATCCGGCCGAGCCACCCTGGCACTCGCGACATGATCCGTCCTCTACCCCCGTCTTTCCCCACCACTCCTCCCTGGAGCCGTCCGCACCGACCGTACACGGGAGAAACCCCCCACCGTAGGACGGTGGGGGGTCTCCCGGGGTTGAGCGCGACAGAACCGGGGTGCGGACTAGTACCAGTTGTTGTTCTGCCAGAAGTCCCAGGCGCCGCAGGGGCTGCCGTAGCGGTCGTTCATGTAGTTCAGGCCCCACTTGATCTGCGTGGCCGGGTTGGTCTGCCAGTCGGCGCCCGCCGAGGCCATCTTGGAACCGGGCAGCGCCTGGACGAGGCCGTAGGCGCCCGAGGAGGCGTTGACGGCCTTGTAGTTCCACGTGGACTCGTGGTTGACGATGTTGCTGAAGCACTGGAACTGGTCGCCGGGGACCATCTGCCGTGCCATCGCCTGAACCTGAGCGACCGTGTAGGAGCTCTGGGGGGTGAAGCTGGAGGCGTCGCGGGCCGAGGAACGGCTGGCCTTGGTCTCGGCCTTGTCCTCGCGCTCCTTCTTGTCGGCGGCCTTCTGCGCCTTCTCGGCGGCCTCCGCCTTCTCCGCGGCCCGCTGCTTCTCGATCGCCGATGCGGCGGCCTGCTTGCGGGCCTCCTCCGCGGCGGTCTTCTTCGCGGCGGTGTCGGCGGCCATGGCCTGCGCGTCGGCCTGCTGCGTCAGGGACGCGGTCTGGACCTGGGCCTGCTGACCCGCGGGGATCTCTGCGAGGAGCGTCGCGTCGCTGGCCGCTGCCTCGAAGTCGTTCGTGTTCGAGGGCTGGGTGTTGCCCGAGGCGACACCCACGACAGCTCCGACGGTGGTGACCGCGGTGGCTGACGCCACGGCGAATCCCCGGACCGAAATCCGGCTCACACGGTTTCCTTCCAGCATCGCCCGCATAGGTGACCTCGCGGACGCAATCGTGCCCCTGGCGCTGGCCTCCGCTTGCGATCGGTCACGGGAGGCACGGACCCGGTGGGCAACTCCCGTGAGGGGAGCGCCGCGTGGTGCTTCGGGCGGCATGCGACGGCCACTATGAAGTTCTGGGGTTCGGTACCGCTGGGGGTACAGGTGTGTCGCATGCGGGGCCTGACAGGACTGAGACTCTGCCGCAGCCGGACACCGCAAGGCAATTCTCCGTTGCGTGGGAAAGCTCACACCCCGTTTGCCCCAGCTGTTTTGCGGAAAGTGCCGCGCACGCCGACGCCGCCCGGCTAGGCTCCTTCGCTTCGCCGGACGGCGTCAACTTCCGTACGTTTGCCGTGAACTGCCTCAGATGTGGCCGTCCTCCAGCATTTCGGTCACCAGGGCCGCGATCTGCGAACGCTCGGAGCGCGTGAGGGTGACGTGCGCGAAGAGCGGATGACCCTTCAGTTTCTCGACGACGGCGACCACTCCGTCGTACCGCCCCACGCGGAGGTTGTCGCGCTGGGCGACGTCATGGGTCAGTACGACACGGGAGTTCGCCCCGATCCTGGAGAGCACGGTCAGCAGGACGTTCCGCTCCAGGGACTGGGCCTCGTCCACGATGACGAACGCGTCGTGCAGCGAGCGGCCGCGGATGTGGGTGAGGGGCAGCACCTCCAGCATCCCGCGCGCGCTGATCTCCTCGATGACCTCTTTGCCCGCCACCGAGCCGAGCGTGTCGAAGACCGCCTGCGCCCACGGGCCCATCTTCTCCGCCTCGGTGCCGGGCAGATAGCCCAGTTCCTGCCCGCCGACCGCGTACAGCGGGCGGAAGACCATCACCTTCTGGTGCTGGCGGCGCTCCAGGACGGCCTCCAGGCCCGCGCAGAGCGCGAGCGCCGACTTGCCGGTGCCGGCGCGCCCGCCCATCGAGACGATGCCGATGTCCGGGTCGAGGAGGAGGTCCAGCGCGATCCGCTGCTCCGCGCTCCTCCCCTTGATGCCGAAGGCCTCCCGGTCGCCGCGTACGAGGCGGACGTTGCCCTCCGCGGTGACGCGGCCGAGCGCCTTGCCCTTCGCGGACTGGATGGTGAGTCCGGTGTGCACGGGCAGGTCGGCCGCCTCGGGGACGTACAACTGGTCCTCTTCGAAGAGGAGGTCCACCTGTTCGCCGGAGAGGGCCAGCTCGGACATGCCGGTCCAGCCGGAGTCCGTGACGGCGAGTTCGGCGCGGTACTCCTCGGCGAGCAGCCCGACCGAGGACGCCTTGATCCTCAGCGGCAGGTCCTTGGAGACGACCGTGACGTCGTACCCCTCCGCCTGGAGGTTGCGGGCCACGGCGAGGATGCGGGAGTCGTTGTCCCCCAGCTGGTAACCGGCCGGGAGCACGCCGGGATCGGAGTGGTTCAGCTCGACGCGCAGCGAGCCGCCCAGGTCCCCGATCGGGATGGGGGCGTCCAGGCGGCCGTGCCGGACGCGGAAGTCGTCCAGCAGGCGCAGGGCCTGCCGGGCGAAGTAACCGAGCTCCGGATGGTGCCGCTTGGCCTCCAGCTCCGTCACCACGACGACGGGCAGCACGACTTCGTGCTCGTCGAAGCGGGTCGGGGCTTTCGGGTCGGCCAGCAGGACGCTGGTGTCGAGAACATAGGTGCGCCTGTCGGGCATGCGGCGCTTTGTGCTGGTCACCACGGAAGGACGTACCCCCTCGGATGAGGTCGCTGAGCGACGGGAGGGATGCCGGGCGGGCCGGCGGGTGTGAACCGGACCGGACGCGGCCGCGATGCGCGGGCCGAGCGCCGGCCCTCCACGTCGCCCGCGTGGAGCACACGGTCGTCCTGGTGCAAAGGGCCTCCCGGGCGGACGGCCCATGCCGCCCGCTGAGATACGACGTCCCTTTCGGACACTGCTCGGACGTCGACCTGGAGGCTTTATTCCCTTCAACCAGCGCGGCCATGCCAGGGCATATGACGACGCGTTGGTTAACTCCCGGTGACCCGGACCTCAGGGGCGGTACGCGGGTCAGCCGCCGTAGCGGCGGTGGCGGGCCGCGTAGTCGCGCAGCGCGCGCAGGAAGTCGACCTTGCGGAACGCCGGCCAGAAGACTTCGCAGAAGTAGTACTCGGAGTGGGCGGACTGCCAGAGCATGAAGCCCGACAGGCGCTGCTCGCCGCTGGTGCGGATCACCAGGTCGGGGTCGGGCTGGCCGCTGGTGTAGAGGTGCTTGGAGATGAGGTCGATGTCGACGCTCTCCGCGACCTCTTCCAGGCTGGTGCCCTTGTCCGCGTGCTCCAGGAGCAGCGAGCGGACCGCGTCGGCGATCTCCTGGCGGCCGCCGTACCCCACGGCGACGTTGACCAGTATCCCGGTGTTGTCGTGGGTGGCCTGCTCGGCTTCCTTCATGACCGCCTGGGTGCGGGCGGGCAGCAGGTCGAGGGCGCCGACGTGGTGCACGCGCCAGCGGCCGTCGGCGACGAGCGAGCGGACCGTGGCCTCGATGATGCCGAGGAGCGGGGTCAGCTCCTCCTCGGGCCGGTCGAAGTTGTCGGTGGAGAGCATCCACAGCGTGACGACCTCGACGTCGGTCTCGGCGCACCAGCCGAGGAACTCCTCGATCTTGTACGCGCCGGCCTGGTGGCCCTGTGCGGTGGTCCCCCCGGACGCCTTGGCCCAGCGGCGGTTGCCGTCGAGGATGACCCCGATGTGCTTGGGCACCTGGGCGTGGTCGAGACGGCCTTCCACCCGGCGTGCGTAAAGTCCGTACACCAGGTCGCGCAGGTTCACGTCTGTCAGCCCCTCCAGCAGATGGTGGTCTCAAGGGGTGTGCGTAGGGCAGTCCCCGAGGGCGACACCCTACCGCTGCGGGGCCCGCCCGCCGAAGTCGGGCCCGGGTGACGCGGTCGGTTCCCGGCCGCCGACGGTCTCCGCGCAGGTCGCTGAAGTAGCTTCTCCTCATGAACGACACGTCTTCGTACCGCGCGGCCCCGGGCCGTTACGACTCGATGGAGTACCGGCGCACGGGCCGCAGCGGCCTGAAGCTGCCCGCGGTCTCCCTCGGCCTGTGGCACAACTTCGGTGACGACAAGGCCCTGGACACGCAGCGCGCGATCCTGCGCCGCGCCTTCGACCTGGGCGTCACCCACTTCGACCTGGCGAACAACTACGGTCCGCCGCCCGGTTCCGCGGAGCTGAACTTCGGCAAGATCTTCGCGCAGGACTTCACCGCGTACCGCGACGAACTGGTCATCTCCACCAAGGCCGGCTACCTCATGCACCCCGGCCCGTACGGCGAGTGGGGCAGCCGCAAGTACCTGCTGTCGTCGCTGGACGCCTCGCTGAAGCGGATGGGTCTCGACCACGTCGACATCTTCTACTCCCACCGCTTCGACCCGGAGACCCCGCTGGAGGAGACGATGGGCGCGCTCGCGTCCGCGGTCCAGCAGGGCAAGGCGCTGTACGTGGGCGTCTCCTCGTACAACAGCGAGCAGACCGCCGAAGCGGCGCGCCTGCTGCGGGAGATGGGCGTCCCTGCCCTCATCCACCAGCCGTCGTACTCGATGATCAACCGCTGGACGGAGGAGGACGGGCTGCTCGACACGCTGGAGGAGGCGGGCATGGGCTGCATCTCCTTCGTGCCGCTCGCCCAGGGCCTGCTGACGAACAAGTACCTGAAGGGCATCCCGGAGGGTTCGCGCGCCACGCAGGGCAAGTCCCTCGACCCGGACCTGCTGAGCGATGAGGTCGTGCGCCGGCTGAACGGCCTCAACGACATCGCGGCGGGCCGCGGTCAGTCGCTCGCCCAGCTCGCCCTCAACTGGGTGCTGCGCGACGAGCGGATGACGTCGGCGCTGATCGGCGCGTCGAGCGTCACGCAGCTGGAGGAGAACGTGGCGGCGCTGGCCGGGCCGAAGCTCACGGACGAGGAGCTGGCGGCTATCGACACCTTCGCGGTGTCGACGCCGGGCACGAACATTTGGGCGGGGCGCGGCTGAGGCGGCGTACGTGGCGTATGCGGTGTACGTGTGCGCCGCGGGGTCGGGCTTGGGCGCTCGGGGGCGGGCTGAGGCGCGTCGGAGCGGTTGTGGGCGCGCGGGTCAGCTGTGGGCGCGTGGGCGCTTGAACCACGCGCCCGCGGCGCCCTGGGAGAGCAGGACGACGACGGCGACGGCGCCGAGCAGGGGCAGGAGTCCCACCGGGTTGCCGTTGGCCGCTCCGCCGAGGCCCATCGCTATCTGCACGCTCATCAGGACGATGCAGGTGACGCGGATGCCGTTGCCGACGCTTCCGAAGCGGAAGGCCATGCCGGCCGTCACCAGGAGGCAGAGGTTCACCCCGAGCGCGGCGCCCGCCGTCTCGGGGTTGACCACGGCGATCAGCATGGCCGAGCCGAGGACGGTGAGCCCGGCGAGGACCCAGGTGACGATCTGCGCGGCGCGGACGACGCCGGGCATCCGCTGCGGCACCTGCGGGCCGGGGGCGAAGCCGTACTGCCCGTAGGCGTGGCCGGGGTCCTGCGCGGGGCCCGGGTACGCGGGCAGGCCCGGCTGCGGGGTGTTCGGGGCGCCGGGCGGTGGGGGGAAGTGGTCAGACATGCACCTGACCATAACGGGGGAGTGGATCTTGCCCTGCCGCCCCCCGGCCCCGGCTTGAACGCGGGCACAAAAAAACGGGCCGGTCCGTGGGGGGGAGACGGACCGGCCCGAGGGGGGGTTTCCACCATAACCCTTCGTGAGGGATTTGGCGTGCATCGGCGTGCCACAACTACTCTCCGAGACCGCGCGACGACTCCGAGAGCCCGTTCTCCGGGCGGAATCCGGGGTTCTGCGGCGGGTTTCGGCCGCGCGCGGCGGTACTCCACATGGGGGACCCGGCGGCGGGGCGCGTGCTTGACGCGCCGGGTGTGCGCGCCGGTAACTTCGCCGGATGGCGACGTTGAGGGTCTTCGGCCCGCCTCCGGGGCCCGACGGGGAGATCTCCGCGGAGGGCTCGGGGATCTCCGCGGCGGCCCCTCTGGAGCTTCCGGTGGAGATCGCGGACTCGGCGCGGGCCCGGCGGCGGGGACTGCTAGGCCGCAGGGGCATCACGGGGGTGCTGCTGCTGACGCCGGCGTGGTGCGTGCACACCGTGGGGATGCGGTTCGCGGTTGATGTGGCCTATCTGGACCGCGAGTGGCGCGTGCTGTCCGTTCGGACGATGCGCCCGGGGCGGATCGGGCTGCCGCGCCCCCGGGCCCGGCACGTGATCGAGGCGGCGGCCGGGTCGCTGGCCGGGTGGGGCGTGCGCCGGGGCACACGGCTCGCCGTACACGGCCCGGAATGACGGCTCGCGGCGCCGCGCGGCCCCCTCCACCGCGCGGCACCGCACGCGTGGCTTTGCTCACGTGAATTAGCCTTGGTCTGAACTTACGTGACGCTTAGGGGCAGATCGAGCCAGTATTGATAACGATGCGGAATCAAGGCTTCGATTCTGGGGCTTGAGGGGCGGTCTGGGGCTTGCGAGGCGGTGCGGCACGGAGGCGGACTTTGCCCGGATCACCCCATCAGGCGGTGTTCTCCGTCCTGTTCGCCTCGTTCGCGTTGTTCGCCTTGTTCGCCGGGGCGGTCTTGTCGGTGCCGGGCCGGTGCCGGGGCCGGTGACGTCCATCGCGGGTCGCGCCCGCAGGCGTACGCGGCCCGTCTCCTTGCGACCGACCAACTCCTGTGGCGGACCACGTTACTTCTCGACGTACGGATGGATGGAGTGGATGGAGGCCTTGGGGCGGCGGGCGTCAGATGGGCCGGGCGGGCTTGCGGAGGTCGAAGAGGTGGCGCGAGCTGTGCGCCACGAAGGGGCCTTCGGCCTGAATGCGCTCGTGCAGCTCGCGCAGCCTCGGGCGGTATTTCTTCACGCTGAAGTCGGGCACCATCCACACCACCTTGCGCAGGAAGTGGACGACGGCTCCGATGTCGAAGAACTCCATCCGCAGCCGCTCGGCCCGCAGATCGGCGACCTCCAGGCCCGCCGCCTCGGCCTCGGCGCGCTCCAAGTCGGGGTGGCGGCTGTTCCGCACCTCCGCCGACTGCGGCCCGAGGAAGTACTCGACGAGTTCGAAGACGCTGGCGGGCCCGACGTGCTGCGCGAAGTACGTGCCGCCGGGGCGTAGCACGCGGGCGATCTCGGCGAAGCGGGCCTGGACCGGGTGGCGGCTGGTGACGAGGTCGAAGGCGCCGTCGGCGAACGGCAGCGGGGCGTCCTCGGGCGAGGCGACCACGGCCACGCCTCGCGGGTGCAGCAGGGCGGTGGCCTTGGCGACGTTCGCGGGCCAGCCCTCCGTGGCGACGGCCAGCGGGGGCAGGGTGGCCGCGGAGGCCAGCACTTCGCCGCCGCCGGTCTGGATGTCGAGCGAGGCCTTCGCCGCCGCGAGGCGCTCCGCCATCGCCTCGGAGTAGCGCCATGAGGGCCGCGCTTCGGTGGCCCGGCCCTCGAACCAGGAGAAGTCCCAGCCGGCGGTGGGCGCGGCCTCGGCTTCGGCGACGAGGTCGTCGAAGGTGCGGGGTGAGGGGGTGCGGTCGCCGCCGGAGGGCTCTGTGGGGTGGCTGGGGCTGTTGTTCATGGGGCAATCGTGGCATTGGTGCGGTTCTTGTTCACGCGGGTTGCGGGTCGGCACGGCGGGTTTGGTGGGGCGGCGGCGGGGAGGAGTGTCAGAGGGCGGGGCTGGTGGCCGCGCTGTCGCTGACGCTGTTGCCGTTACTGGTGCCGGTGCTGGTGTCGTTGCTGTTGCCGGTTGTCCCGCGCGGGAAGGAGACCTCCACGCGGCGGTTCTTCTTCCGGCCCTCTTCGGAGCCGTTGTCCGCGATCGGGTAGTCCTCGCTGTAGCCGCGTACGGAGAAGGTGACCTCGGGGCCGAGGTGCCCCGCTAGTTCGTCGTGCACCGCTTCGGCGCGCTGCCGGGAGAGTTTCTTGCCGTGGCCGTAGGAGCCGAGGTTGTCCGTGAAGCCGAACACCCTTACGTCCGTCGCCTTCTGCGCCTTGGCCTCCTCGGCGATGGCCTTGATACGGGCGTTCGCCTCCGGGTTCAGCTTCGCGCTGTCCTTGGGGAAGAGGACCTCCGCCTGCAGCGCGAACTTGACGTCCGTGTTGGTGTCCTCGCGGCGCTCCTCACCGCCGAGGTCCTCGACGACGGACTTGATGTCCAGCACCTTGGCGGGCGCGAGCGTGGCCCCGTCGGCCAGCTTCAGCCCCGGGCTGTTGGAGTCGACTTCGGGGGGCGGGGAGGTGGTGGTGCTGCCGGGGGGCGCGGTGGGGTCTTCGTCGTCGGCCAGGGCGGGGGCGGGGCCGAGGAGGAGGAGCAGGGCGGTGAGGGTGGCGGTTGCCGTGGAGGGGCGGGAGCGGGGGCGGGTCATGGGTTACTCACCCTCGGAGAGTTCTATGGGGGCGGGGGGCATGGCACCCACTTGGAAGTCGACCTTGGTGGTGTCTTCCGGGGGTGCGGGGAACTGCGCGTACCAGTCGGCGGTCTGGCTCGGCTTGACGCCTCCGGTGAATTTGGTGCACAGACACCGGCCCTCGGTATCCCGGAGGACGAGGTACTTCTTCTTGCCCTCGTTGTCGATCAGGTTGGCGCCCGCCACGGAGGAACCGTTCTTGTTCAGCTCCCGTTCCTCACCACGCCAGTTGGCGGCGGCCCAGAACTTTCCGCCGTTGTTGGTCACCTTGCCCGAGACGGTCACAAAGCCGCCCGCGTCGCGGACCGCAGAGGTGACCGTCAGGGTGATGTTCTCCTCTCCCTTCACCTCGGCAAGCACCTTGTCCGTTGCTCCTTGGCCGTCCTGATCCTGTTCGGCAGGGCTTTCGCCACGCTTTCCGGATGATGTGGGCGACGACTTCTCGTCAGGCTTGTCGTCACCTCCGTCTCCACCACCGCAGCCGACGACCGTGAGGACCAACCCAGTCGTGATCGCCACAGCGGTCATTGCCCTGCGCGTCGTCATGGATCGTCGAATGCTCATCGCTACGGCTTCCTTCTTTCCTCGATCGCCGATCAGTCGGCCAAGTGGACAGAGAAGAGGACGGACGCATCCGGTAGATCACCTGGTTGGTAGTCGTCCGGGTCGATCTCGAAGGACTCTCCGCCGTCACAGTCGAATTGCACGGCCTTCTTCGGGTCGACCGACGGAGCGACGTCACAGCGCGGTTTGACGATGGCCGTGGCCTCGGCCTTGGCGTGCTGGTTCTCCGTGCCCGGGATGATCGAATCACCGACGGTATACGTCGTCTCGATCTCCGCGCGGAAACCCGGATAACCATTGACTTCGGTCGGCCCGAAACCGATGACCGTGGAATCGTTCTCCGCGGCGAGTGCGTCCGCCGCGCCACGGGCCCCTCCACCGGTGTACTCGTCCCCGGCCAACCAGTCGATCCAGTCGCCACCTTCACCGATGGCCAGTTCGAGTCCATCCATGAGTTCATCTCTGGCGTCCTGCGCCGCCGCCAAGGCGGCCGCGTCTGCGGCTGACTGGGCACCGTTCCGAGCCGACGCGGCTTGCGCGAACGCGAAGAAGGCGAACGCGATAAAGAGCAGAATGCCTGTCAGCCAAATGTAAAGAGGGAGAGTCTGCCCGCTGTCGCTGTCTAAAAGGCGCCTCAGCCGCCGATCACGTCGGACACGGCATCCTGGATCGCTCCGGAGATCTGGCCGTCCAGCCCCAAGCCGTCGATCAGGACGAAGATCCCCGCAATAAGAATCATGAGCCCCGCATACTCCACGAACCCCGCCCCCGCATCCCGCCCCCTCCCCCGCACCCGCGAAGCGACAGTCACCGTCCAGTCGACCCAGACTCCGAGCACGCGTTCCTTCAGCACGACGGCCCCTTCTCTCCCACCCGATTCGACGACTGCCGACAGCAACTCTGCGCGCGCGGCGGCGCGACGGAACCCCGCTGTCCGGAAGTTGGCGGATTCTCTTCCCTCTCGATGAGATCACCATGCACGAAGTCCCCTCCCGCGAACCGTGCGCTCGACTCCGACTGTCCCACACCGCATTGCACCCGCGAAGCCATTTCGCACAGTTGCTGAACGCCGCATCTCAGCGCCCCAAAATCGAACCGAAGTCCGACCCCGAGCCGAGGAACATGCCCGCCGCGATCAAAATCATCGTGGCCGGGAGCATGAAGACCAGCGTCACCATCGTCGCCTTGGGAATGGTCTTCGCGGCCCTGCGCCGCGAATTCTGCGCGTCCGTGCGCCGCATGTCCGTGGCCAGCTGAATGAGTGTCTCCGCGATCGGCGAGCCCAGCTCCTCGCCCTGCTGGAGCGCCGAGACGAACTGGCCGACCTGCTCCGACGCGTTGCGGCGGCGCAGTTCGTCGAAGGCCTGGCGGCGGCTGACGCCCATGTCCATCTGGCGCAGCGTGATGCGCAGTTCGTCCGCCCACGGCCCCTCGTACCGCTCCGCCACCCGGTCCAGCGCCTGGCGGAAGCCGAGGCCCGCCGAGACGACGACGGCGAGGACGTCCAGGAAGTCGGGGAGCGTGCGGTCGATGACCTCGCGGCGTTCGCGGACCGCCTGCCAGATCAGCGCGTCCGCCGCCGTCGCCCCGAAGGCGAGGGTGAGCAGGCCGAAGAGCGGGGAGCCGTTGACGAGGAACACCAGGCCGAGGACGACTCCGAAGATGCCGTAGACCGCACGCCGGGCCGCGTAACGGTCGATGGTCAGGCCCCCGGGGTTGCCCGCCATGTCGATGCGGCGGCGCTTGGCGTCGACGCGCCGCCGGCCCATCAGGCGCAGCACGAGGGGCGCGAAGCGCATGCCGAGCCGGTCCACCGCCGAGCCCGCCGCCGAGACGCGGGTGGCGCCGACCTCCAGGGCGATGGCCAGGTCGGAGGGCAGCTTCGCCTCCGCGCGGTACATGCGCACGCCCTGGCAGGCCCCGGCCACGGCGAGGCCCATCACCACCGCTAGCAGCAAGCCCGGCAACGTAACTCGCCTCCCCGCACAGCGATATCCGCCATTCCTAGACCTCGATCCTGCCGAGGCGCCTGATCACGAAGAAGCCGACCCCGTACAGCCCCAGGGAGATCAGGATCAGCGTCTGGCCCACCGGGGAGCCGGTCACCCGCTCCAGCGCGCCGTCGTTGGAGGAGTTGATGAGGAGCAGCGAGCCGAGGCCCAGCAGCGGAACCGTGAACGCCGTCGCGTGGACCTCCGAGAGCATCGTGCGGACCTCGCGCCGCGTCTCCTTGCGGTCCTCCAGGGTCTGGGTGAGGTTCCGCAGGGAGTTGACCACCGTGCCGCCCGCCTTGTTGGACAGGACGAGGGTCGTGACGAGGACGATCAGCTCCCGGGACGGGAGGCGTTCGGCCAGTTCGCCGAGGGTGTCGTCGATGGAGCGGCCGAGCGTCAGCTGGTCGGCCACCAGCGACAGTTCCTCACCGGCCGGCGCTTCCAGTTCCTCCGCCGCCATCGCCAGGGACGTGCGCAGGGCCAGGCCCGCCGCCGTCGCGTTGGCCAGGATGCGGGCCACGTCGGGGAGCTGGTTGATGAACGCCTCGATGCGCTTCTGGCGCTGCCAGTTGAGGAAGGCGACCGCGCCCCACACCGCCACCACCCCCGCGATCGGCCCGAAGAAGGGCGCGAGTGCCGCCGCCGCCAGCAGCCAGAGCGCGGCGACGACGGCGACGACGTACGTGAAGAACTCACCCGCGGTGAGGTCCAGGCCCGTCGAGGACAGCCGCAGGTGGATGGCCCGGCCCAGGCGGGTGCGGCGCAGGCGGCGGTCCACCGCGGCGAAGCGGCGCGAGCGGCCGGGCGGGCCGCCGTCACCCGTGCCCGGCCCGAGCGCCAGCCGGTCGACGAGGGCCTGGCGCTGGGCGCGCCCGGAGGCGTACGTGTGGACGCCCGCGACGGCCAGCGTGCCGGTCAGGATCGTGGCGCCCAGGGCGAGCAGCGCGGGGTCGTTCATCGGCCCGCTCCCCTCGTCGTCGTCCGTGTGGTCATCCGATCGCTTCCCTCGTGTTCAGTACGTCGACGGCCTCCGACACTCCGTACGCCGGCGGCACCGGCTCTCCCGCGCCGTACAGCTTGTCGGCGATCTCGCGCGGCAGCGGCAGGTGTTCGAAGGAGCCGCGTACGACGCGGTCGGCGCCGATCGGATGCGGTACGAAGCGGGTGACCGGGGCGATGCGGAACTGCTGGCGCCCGTGTGAGACGAGCAGCACGATCTCGGAGACCTTGCGGGAGCCGTCGCTGTGCCGGGCGAGCTGGACGACGACGTCGACGGCCGAGTTGATCTGGTCCTTCAGCGCCTCGAAGGGGATGTTCACCTCCGACATGGAGCCGAGGGTCTGCAGGCGCATCAGCGCGTCCTCCGCGGTGTTCGCGTGGACGGTCGCCAGCGAGCCGTCGTGGCCCGTCGACATCGCCTGGAGCATGTCGAGGGTCTCGCCGCCGCGGACCTCGCCGACGATGATGCGGTCGGGGCGCATGCGCAGGCTGTTGCGGACGAGGTCGCGGATGGTGATCTGGCCCTTGCCCTCCACGTTGGCGGGCCGTGATTCGAGGCGGATCACGTGGTCCTGCTGGAGTTGCAGTTCCGCCGAGTCCTCGATGGTGATGATGCGTTCGTGGGCGGGGATCAGGCCGGAGAGCGCGTTGAGGAGCGTCGTCTTGCCGCTGCCGGTGCCGCCGCTGACGATGAGGTTGAAGCGGGCCCGCACGAACGCCGCGAGCAGCATCAGCATGTGCTCGTCGAGCGAGCCGAGGCCGATCAGTTCGGGCAGCGTGTACGCGCGCGGGAAGCGGCGGATGGTGAGGGTGGCGCCGGTCAGGGCGAGCGGCGGGATGATGACGTTGACGCGCTCGCCGGTGGGCAGCCGGGCGTCGACCATGGGGTTGGACTCGTCGACGCGGCGGTTGACCGTGGAGACGATGCGTTCGATGGTCTGCATCAGCTGGTCGTTGGAGGCGAAGCGGAGCGGGAGCTGTTCCACGCGTCCGCCGCGCTCGACGAAGACCGAGTCGGGGCCGTTGACCATGATCTCCGTGATGGAGGCATCGGCGAGCAGCGGTTCCAGGACGCCGAGGCCGAGGGCCTCGTCCACGACGCGGCGGATCAGCTGGGCGCGCTCGGAGGTGGAGAGGACGGGGCCCTCGCGGCTGATGATGTGGCCGAGGACGCGCTCCAGGCGGACGCGGCGGTCCGCGGCGGTCAGCGACGACATCTCGGCGAGGTCGATCTCCTCCAGGAGCTTGGAGCGGTAGACGGCGACGAGGCCGTCGTCGCGGCTCGGCTCGGTCTGGTGGGTGGGGGCCACGCGGTCGCGCAGGCTCATGACGTCCGTCAACCTCCTTCTCGGGTACGGGGTTTCAGTACGCGGCGGGGTCCTCGTCGTTGGGCATCGTCGCCTCCTTGGTGACGCTCCAGCCGCTGCCCACGAAGGGGAGCAGGAGCGGTACGTCGACCGTCACGGTGGCGGTCGTGGTGTCCCCGCCGCCGCCGATCCCGATGGAGGAACTGAGCCCGCCGTCCATGGCCGCCGCGCCCGCCGCCTGCCCCGAGTCGCCCTGCGAGGCCGCGCGGGCCGCCGCGCGGGCGCCGGAGCCGGCCTGGTTGGCGGCGTATCCGACCAGGCCCAGCTGGATGGCGGCGAGCCCGACGAGCAGCAGGACCGGCAGGAACCCGGCGAATTCGAGGATCGAGACACCACGGTCGTCCCAGCGGCGAAGCCGGCCGCGGCCGGCACCACGGCGGTCCCGGCGGCGAAGCCCCCAGCGGTCAGCACCGCGTCCGTCGCAGCGGCGAAGCTCCCGGCGGTCATCACCACAGCCGTCGCCGCGGCGCGCTCGTCGGCGATCACCACCACGGCCGCCCCACCAGCGAAGCCCCCCGCGGTCACCATGCCCGCTCGGTCGCCTCATCCCTCCTCCCCCTCCTTCGCCGCCCCCGCCGCACCGTCGACACGCCACCCCGCGTCGAAGCCCGGGAAGAACACCGGCACGTCCACCGATACGCGGGCCTTCCACACCAGGCCCCCGTCCGTGCAGGACACCTCCGCGTCCTGCCAGGCGGCCGGCAGGTGCTCCTGGGCCGCCTCGGAGCAGGCCCCGGCGCCGTCCTCCCCCACCGCGTACGCGGCCGTGGCCGCCCGTGCCGCCTCGTCCGCCGCGTTGCCCGCGAGGGAGTACGTGTAGCCGTACAGCGCGCACTGCCACAGGATCGCCACGACCGCGAGCAGCAGCGGGAACATCCCGGCGAATTCGAGCGTGACGGCGCCCCGGTCGCCCGACACCGCCCTCCTGCGCAGACTCAGACCGCCCCGCTTCGCCGCGCCCGCGGCCGCGGCGTCGACGAGGCCGAGTTCGCCCGCGAGCGCCCACAGGGCCTGCTTCACCGAGGAGCGGCTGTCGAGGTCCTGCACGCGGCCCGCGTCGACGGCGGCCTGGAGTTCCTTGAAGGCGGCGGGCACGGTGGTGCGGGCCACCCGGGTGCCGGTGACGCGTTCGACCAGGGAGGGCTGGATCTCGGCGCCCTTGCCGTGGCGGTTGACGACGGTGAGGGTCTCCTCGGCCTTGCGGATCTGGAGGCGGTCCCACAGGCGCACCATCCGCTTGGCGGCCCGTACCGCCACCACGTCGGGGGTGAGGAGCAGCAGGGCGTGGTCGGCCAGTTCCACGGCGGCGGCGCTCGCGGCGGTGACGTAAGCGCCGCAGTCGACGACCACGACGTCGTAGCGGGTGCGCAGGGCGCCGAGGATCTGGCGGGCGACCCGGTCGGTGACCTCCTCGCCGCGCTCGCCCTCGGCGGGGGCGAGGAGCATGGCGACGCCGGTCTCGTGGGTGTAGACGGCGTCCTGCAGGACGCGCGGGGTGATGTCGGAGATGGCGGCGAGGTCGGCGACCGAGCGGCGGAACTGCACATCCAGGTACGAGGCGAGGTCCCCGGACTGGAGGTCGAGGTCCAGGAGTGCGACGGTACGCCCCGACGCCTGGGCGGCGAGGGCGAGTTGGGCGGCGGCCAGGGTGGCCCCGACGCCGCCTTTCGCCCCGCTGACGGTGACGATCGTGCCCATGCTGCCGGGCGCCCCGGGCCCGCCCGTGCCGCCGTACAGCTCGAGCCCTCCGCCGCTGCCGAGGTGGCGCCGCATCCCGGAGGACCAGGCGGCGGCGGCCTGGACGCGCTCGGCGAGGGCGTCGTAGGCGAGGGGGAAGCCGACGATGCCGCGCGCGCCGGAGTCCATGGCGGCGGTGAGGAGGGCGGGGCCGGTGTCGGCGGTGATCAGGACGACGCCGACGGCGGGGAAGCGCAGGACGAGGTCGCGGATGAGGTCGAGTGCCGGGACGGGGCCGATCCGCTCGTGGACGAGGACGACCTCCGGAAGCTCGTCGACCGACTCGGCGGCGAGCCGCGCGAGGGTGTCGAGCAGCGCGGTGGAGTCGCCGACGGGCGGGGCCGGTTCGGCGTCGGGCAGCTGTCCGGTGAGGGTGGACAGCGCGCGGGCGGCCTCGATGTCCCCGACGGCGGGCAGGATGCGAGTGGCCATGCGGGACCTCCTACTTGTCCTTGACCTCGTCGAGGGAGTACGCGTGTTCCCGCCATGGCACGGCCTTCTCCGGTGGGGGCGGCACGCCCGGCACCGGGCCCGTCCCGACACGCCCGACGGCGAACAAGCTCCACGTGGCCATGCGCGACCTCCTACTTGTCCTCGTCGAGGGTGTACGTACGGTCCCGCGGCGGCACCGTCGGTTCGCCGCCCGCGCCGATGAGGGCGAGCCGGACGTGCGTGGCGAACGACTCGGCGTAGGCGACGCGCTGGGCGTCCGCCGTGCCGAGGGCGAACGTGATCGGCACGGCCTCGCTCGCCCTGCGGCGCGCGCGGTCGTCCTGGTCGGGTTCGAGCGGGGTCAGCTTGCCGACGTCGAGCACCTTGGCGCCCTCCACGATGACCTTCGACTGGTCCTCGGCCTTGTCGGCCTCGCCCTTGAAGGTGGCGTAGATGTTGACCGTCGCGCCCGGCGTGATCTTGCCCGCCACCCCCGTCGCCGCGTCGATCATGATGGCGATCTCCTGCTGGCCCGGACCCAGTTCGGGTCGCTTGACGATCATGTCGGACTGGAGCAGCGAGCCCTTGCGCAGCTGGGTGACGGCGATCTTGCCGCGGATCTCGCCGAGGTCGGTGACGGCGTTCTCGGACAGCCACCGCTCGGGCATCTCGACCTTCTGGAACTGTTCCGCGGTCAGCTCCTTGTAGGGCGCGATGTCCCCCTTGAGCTTGTACGCGGCGACCTCGGGGCCCACCTTCGAGTTCACGTCACGGATCACCGAGAGGACGCCCGCGAAGGCGCCGAAGGCGCACAGGACCGACAGGACCAGCAGGATGACACCGCGGCGCTGGCGTGAGTTCATGGGCCGGACTACCTCGATCGAGTGCGGTTGGCTACGGACAGTGAGCGAAGTGGCGCATGATCGGTCGTCGGTCGCGGGCGGCGGGGGTGCGGGCTAGGTCATGCCTCGGGGCAGGGCGGTCGCGCCGCGCCGGTCGAGGGCGTGGGCGGGCGGTTCGGGGCGGTCCTCGGGCGGCGGCAGCGGCGCCGCGCAGAACGCGCAGCGGTCGCCGATGAGTTCGAGTCCGCACCAGCGGCAGTCGTCGCGGCGGACGGAGGACACCAGCTGGTAGAGGACGGAGATGTCGGGGATGGCGGCGGCGAACTCGACGATCCTGCCGGTCGCCCACCAGCGCGCCGACTCGGCGGGCAGCCGTGCCTCGGCGACGCCCTGGACGTGCCAGGCGGGGGCAAGGGTCCCGGTGACCCAGCCGGGTGCCAGCCGGCCGGGCGCGTACAGCATCTTCGTACCGAATCCCGGGCCGGGCAGGTGCGCCTCGCCGCCGCCCGTGACCTTCGCCAGCTCGGGCCGGGGCGTGGCAAGGACCGCGAACTGGGCGCCCGGCAGCCAGGACTTGGCGTGCGACTGGAGGGTGACGGGGACGCGGTCGAGGCGGGCGACGGAGCCGAGCAGGGCGCCCGCGTAGATGTAGTGGGAGAGGAGCCGGGCGGCGGAGGCGAGGACGCCGGGGCTGAAGTCGCAGACCGACAACTGCCGTAACTGGAGGGCGAGTACGGCGAGCCCGAGCGGCGGCAGGTCGGAGCGGACCACGGCGACGCGGTCGCTCTCCAGGACCGAGCGGACGGCGTGCAGCCGGTGGGCGACGGCCGCGGGGGCCGAGGCGGGGCACAGGACGATCACGTAACCGTGGTGCTCGATGAGGGTGTCCATCTCGGTGAGCGCCTGGTCCAGTGAGTACGTCCGCGGGGACCGCACGGCGGACTGGAGGACGGCGGCCGAGGGGGTGTGCCGGTCGGGCGAGGGCAGCACGAGATCGGGTCCGGTGACGGCTATGGCGGTCGGCAACGCGTACACCCCCGGTCCTCGTGCACTCCTGCCTCAGCACCATATCCACGTCATGGGTGCCTCAACACCCAACTTCCTTGTGTTCATGCGGAGGTGGGTAATCCGGTGGGCGACCGCCCCCCGGCAGCGGCTCACGCGTCGCGCGGTGTTTGAGGCCTTGACAACTCGATTGGTCTGGACCAGCTTGTAGGACCAGCACGCGGCGGTGGCCACCGTTCCGAAGCACCTCTCCCCCCACCGGAGGCAGCAGTGGACCGCACATCCCGCAGGACAAGGAGGGGCGCCGTCACCGGCGCGCTCACCGCACTCGCCCTCGCCGTCACGGGCCTGCTCACCTGCGGCGCCACGACCGCCGAGGCCGGGGCCGCCGAAGCCGGGGCCGTCGAAGCCGGGACGCGCGCCGTGCCCAGGCACGCGGTGACCGGCTACTGGCAGAACTTCAACAACGGTGCCCGGGTGCAGAAGCTGGGCGCCGTGCAGAACGAGTACGACATCATCGCCGTGGCCTTCGCCGACGCCACCGCGACGCCGGGCAAGATCACCTTCACCCTCGACTCGGCGGGGCTCGGCGGCTACACCGTCGAGCAGTTCAAGGCCGACATCAAGGCCAAGCAGGCGGCCGGGAAGTCCGTGATCATCTCGGTCGGCGGCGAGAAGGGCGCCGTGACGGTCAACGACGCGGCGTCGGCGGTCGCCTTCGCGGACTCGGTGTACGCGCTCATGCGGGAGTACGGCTTCGACGGCGTCGACATCGACCTGGAGAACGGCCTCAACGCGACGTACATGACGCGGGCGCTCAAGTCCCTCGCCGCCAAGGCCGGGCCGGGCCTGGTGCTGACGATGGCGCCGCAGACCATCGACATGCAGTCACCGTCGAACGCGTACTTCAAGACCGCGCTGGCCGTGAAGGACATCCTCACGGTGGTCAACATGCAGTACTACAACAGCGGTTCGATGCTGGGCTGCGACGGCAAGGTCTACAGCCAGGGCACCGTCGACTTCCTCACCGCCCTGGCCTGCGTCCAGCTGGAGAACGGCCTCGCGCCCTCCCAGGTCGGCATCGGCGTCCCCGCCTCGCCCCGCGCGGCCGGCGGCGGCCACGTCGCCCCGGACGTCGTGAACCGGGCCCTGGACTGCCTGGCGAAGGGCACGGGCTGCGGCACCTTCAAGCCGTCCAGGACGTACCCGGACATCCGGGGCGCGATGACGTGGTCCACGAACTGGGACGCCACGGCGGGCAGCGCCTGGTCCAGGTCGGTGGGCGCACACGTCCACGGCCTGCCGTAGGCGCCGCGCAGGCCATGGCAGATATCCGCAGCGCCGCCGCTCCCCCGGCGGCGCTGCCTTCCCGGTCAGAAGAAGCTGCCCCAGTCCTGGTCCGAGATCTGCTTGACGCACAGCACCAGGAACAGCAGGCCCGCGACCGTCAGCATGCCGTTGCTGAGCCAGCCGTTGCGCCACTCCCGGGGTGTGCGCGAGGAGTTGAGCAGCCAGACCAGGGTGAGCGCGAGGAAGGGCATGAAGGCCGCGCCGAGGACGCCGTAGATGATGATGAGGCGGAACGGCTGCCCCTGGAAGAGCAGGATCATCGGCGGGAACGTCAGCCACAGCAGGTACGCGCGGAACGGCACCGACTTCTCGCGGGCGCCGGAGGCCACCTCCTCGCCGCTCAGCGCGGTGGTGTCGGCGCCCGCCCGCTCCTTGCGGTAGCGCTCGACGAAGTCCGCGAACATCAGGCTCACGCCGTGCCACACGCCGATCAGCGAGGTGAACGACGTGGCGAAGAAGCCGACGAGGAAGAGCTTGGCGGTGGCGTCGCCGTACTCCTTCTCCAGGATGCCGGAGAGCTGGACGAGGCCCTTGTCGCCGCTGGCGATGGCGACGTTCGCGGAGTGCAGCAGTTCCGCGCCGACGAAGAGCATGGCGACGACGAAGACGCCCGTGGTGATGTACGCGACGCGGTTGTCGAGCCGCATCACCTTCATCCAGCCGGTGTTGGTCCACCCCTTGGCGTTGACCCAGTACCCGTACGCGGCGAGGGTGATGGTGCCGCCGACGCCGCCGATCAGGCCGAGCGTGTTGAGGATGGAGTCCTTCTCGTCGGACAGGACGGGCAGCAGTCCCGCGAAGGCGTCGCCGAGGTGCGGGGTGACGCGGATCGCGAGGTAGACGGTGACGACGAACATGATGCCGACGAGCACCGTCATGACCTTCTCGAAGACGGCGTACTTGTTGAACCAGACGAAGACGAGGCCGACGAGGCCGGTCAGGATCGCCCACCACTTGAGTTCCATGACGTCGGGGAAGAGCGCCTGGAGGGGCAGGCCGGACGACGACATGGCGGCGGCGCCGTAGACGTACCCCCAGATCACGACGTAGACGACGAAGAACCACGTCGTCCAGCGGCCGAGGCTCGCCCAGCCGTCGAAGAGGGTGCGTCCGGTGGCCAGGTGCCAGCGCCCGGCGGCCTCGGCGAGCGAGATCTTCACGACGCAGCCGATGACGGCCGCCCACAGCAGCGTGTAGCCGAAGTTGCTGCCCGCGATGAGCGTCGCGACGAGGTCGCCCGCGCCGACGCCGGTCGCGGCGACGACGATGCCGGGGCCGATGTACTTCCAGCTCGACTTGCGCGGCTGGGAAGCCGGCGCGTCGGCGGTGGTGCCACTGCCTGTGGTTTCAGCCATGCCGATCAAGAAAGCGCATCGCGGCCTTCGGCACAAGGGGGTTGGCCGAAGACGGCCGTTGACGGGAGCATGCCACGCACCGACGATGAGGCGGCGTACCGGGCACCAAGAACCCCGCGTCCCGCGCCCCGGGGGGCACACCCCCGCACCCCGCATCCCGCACCCCCCACGCGTCGCACTGAACCACCCCCCCACCCCTGAGGAGACTTCATGCGACTCCGCATACGCGGCAGGAGATCCGCCGCCCTCGCGGCCCTGCTCGCCCTCGCCGTGGCGGCACCGCTCACGGCCAACGCCTCACCCTCCTCGGCCGCCCCGGACTCCCGCGGCGCCGCCGTGACGGACGACAGCGACACGACACGGCAGTACGAGATCCCCCTGACCGACGACCGCGCCGCGCGCACCGCGCTCGCGCGCACCGGCGTCACCATCGACGAGGCCCACGCCCGGGCGGTGGTCGTCTCCGCCGACGGCCGGGAGGCCGCCCGGCTCAGAGCGGCGGGCTATGAGCTGAAGGCCCTGGCCGGCCCCCCGAAGCGTACGAACGGGCAGGCGGTGGAGCCGAGGGACTTCCCGCCCGCCGACGCGAAGTACCACAACTACGCCGAGATGACGGCCGAGATCGACCAGCGCATCGCGGCCCACCCGAACCTGATGAGCAAGCGGGTGATCGGCAGGTCCTACGCGGGCCGGGACATCGTCGCCGTCAAGATCAGCGACAACGTCGCCGCCGACGAGGCCGAGCCGGAGATCCTCTTCACCCACCACCAGCACGCCCGCGAGCACCTGACGGTGGAGATGGCGCTGTACCTGCTGCGCGAGCTGGGCGAGGACTACGCCACGGACGCCCGGATCAAGAAGATGGTCGACTCGCGCGAGATCTGGATCGTGCCGGACATGAACCCGGACGGCGGCGAGTACGACATCGCGACCGGTTCCTACCGCAGCTGGCGCAAGAACCGCCAGCCCAACAGCGGCTCGACGAGCGTCGGCACGGACCTGAACCGCAACTGGGCCTACAAGTGGGGCTGCTGCGGCGGCTCTTCCGGCTCCACGGGTTCGGACACCTACCGCGGCACCGCCGCCGAGTCGGCGCCCGAGGTCAAGGTCGTCGCGGACTTCGTGCGCAGCCGCGTCGTCGGCGGCAAGCAGCAGATCAAGGCCTCCGTGGACTTCCACACGTACAGCGAGCTGGTCCTGTGGCCGTACGGCTACACGTACGCGGACACGGGCCCCGGCCTCACCCAGGACGACCGCGACGCCCACGCCGCCGTCGGGCGGAAGATGGCCGCGAGCAACGGCTACACGCCCGAGCAGTCCAGTGACCTCTACATCACGGACGGCTCGATCGGCGACTGGCTGTGGGGCGCCCAGAAGATCTTCAGCTACACCTTCGAGATGTACCCGTCGTCCGCGGGCGGCGGCGGCTTCTACCCGCCCGACGAGGTGATCGAGCGCGAGACGTCGCGCAACCGTGACGCGGTGCTGCAGCTGATGGAGAACGCGGACTGCATGTACCGCTCCATCGGCAAGGAGCAGCAGTACTGCACGAGTTGACGTCCCTTTCCGGCCGAACCGCGGCCCCGGGTTCCCTTGGAGGGGGCCCGGGGCCGCGGTGCGGGGTGCGTAGTACGGAGTACGCGGTGCGGTCAGCGGTGCCCGTATGCCGCTCCCCCGCCGTACGGCACCGTCGCCCACATGCGGGTGCCCCCGCCCGGCTCCCGCGCCTCCCCGAAGCCCCAGTCGCCCTCGCACGCTCGCGCCACGCACGCCAGCAGCCGTAGCGCCGTGCGGCGACGGGCGTCGCAGGCCGCGGCGAGGCGGGGGTGCGTGTGGCGGGGGTGGCTGTCGTAGGCGATGACGCGGAGGACCCCCTCGCGGAAGCGGAGGGAGAGGTACATCTCGGGGGTGGCGCTGAACGTGCAGGCGGCGCCGGTCAGTTCGCCCACGACCTGGGTCGCCGGGTCCACCAGCGCGGCCAGGCCGTGCGCGGTGAGCGCGGCGCGGGTGAGGGCACGGGCGATCGCCGGGGACGTGAGGGCGGAGGGCAGGGTCAAGCTGTAGGTGAGGGTGTCGGGGGTGGGGGCGGTGACATCGGTCCGCGCGGGGCAGGCGGTGAGATCTGGCATGGGCATGGGAACTCCCGGTGCTCGAGTGGGCGTTGACCCGGCCGTCGGTGGCTCGTCTCCCTGACGCGGAGCGCGCCCCTCCCAGGGCAGGAGGATGCGGGCAGGCTCGCGCGATGCACTGCCGACTGCCTTGAGTAGCTTGTGCGTTACTCAACGTATGGGAATGGGGTGGCAACGTGCCACCTCTTCGCGGTAATTGCCACTCTCGTGGTGGACCATCAGGACGCCTGCGGGCAGACTGGCGCCCACGTTGAAGGGAGGAAGGACACATGCCGCCGAGGGCCACACCCACGGAACGCCAGAAGCGACTGGGCGCCGAGCTGCGCAAAATGCGCCTCGCTGCAGAGAAGAGCACGGAGTACGCAGCCGGACTTCTTGGCGTCGACCGCACAAAGGTGTCCAACATCGAAGCCGGGGTCCGAACCATCACGCCGGAGCGGCTACGCACCCTCGCCTGCAACTACAACTGCCACGACGAACAGTACGTGGAGGCCCTCTGCTCCCTGGCGGGTGATCGCACGCCCGGATGGTGGGAGGCCTACCGGGGCCAGCTCCCCGCCGGATTGTTGGACATCGCGGAACTGGAGTGGCACGCCAAGGCGTTGCAAGCGGGCCTGGCAGTCCACGTGCCGGGGCTGTTGCAGACCGACGGTTACGCGCGCACTCTCTTCGCTGCCGCGCTTCCGCCGCTCGCCCCGATGGAAGTCGAGCTGCGTGTGGCCCTACGCATGCAGCGCCAGCAGGTTCTTCACCGGGAGACTCCCCTCCCGTACGCCGGATACGTCCATGAGGCAGCGCTGCGTATCGAATTCGGTGGTACGAAAATTATGCGAGCCCAGCTCGACCACCTCTGTGACCTGTCCGAGCACGACAACATTGATGTACGTGTCATCCCGTTCAAGGCGGGCGCATTCCCGGGTGCCGGGCAATCGGTAATTTACGCGGAGGGCGTCGTGCCGCAACTCGACACCGTGGAACTCGACTCCGCGCATGGCCCGGAGTTCACACATGCCCAGGCCCAGTTGGACAAGTATCGGGCTCACTTGGACTGGATGGAGGGCGCCTCACTCGCCGCCGACGAGTCGCGCGACTTCATTCGCGACATCGCACACCACTTCTAAGGACCGCCACATGCCTGACATCACCTGGGAAGACCCCTTCTGCTCTGAAGGAGCCAACTGCTTCCGCATAGGCACGGACTCCGACGGCAATGCCTACATCGCTGTCGCGGGCCAGGAGGGCCACTACCTCACGGACAGCCGCGAAGCCCTCCGCACCCTCATCCACGACATCAAGGCCGGCAAAGCCGACCACCTCCTCTAGCGCCCGGCGCGCGGCAACGGGGCGCCCGGCCGTGCCGCCGGGCGCCGCTCCGCGTCACACGAACAAGCTCACCGCCGCCGCCACCGCGAAGCCCGCCACCGACAGGACCGATTCCAGGACCGTCCACGTCTTGAGCGTGTCCCGTTCGCTGATGCCGAAGTACTTCGCCACCATCCAGAACCCGCCGTCGTTGACGTGCGAGGCGAAGATGGAGCCCGCCGAGATGGCCATGATGACCAGGGCCACGAAGGCCTGGGAGTAGTCGCCCTCGGCGAGGAGCGGGGCGACGATGCCCGCCGTGGTGACGATCGCGACCGTCGCCGAGCCCTGGGCGACGCGCAGCACCAGGGAGAGCAGGTAGGCGAGGACGATGATCGGCAGGCCCACGTCCTGGAAGGTGTCCGAGAGGGCCGCGGCCACGCCGCTCGCCTTCAGGACCGCGCCGAAGACGCCGCCCGCGCCGACGACCAGCAGGATGTTGCCGACCGGCTTGAGGGACGAGGTCGACACGCGTTCGAGGGACTTGCGGGACCAGCCGCGCCGGAGGCCCAGCAGGTAGTACGCCATCAGGAGCGCGATCGTCAGGGCGACGAAGGGGCTGCCGAAGAACTCGATGACCGAGCGCAGGGTCGAGGGGTCGAAGGCGATCGAGGAGAAGGTGGCGAGGAGGATCAGGAACAGGGGCGTGCCGATGATCGTGAAGACGACGCTCAGCGGCACCGGCTTCTCCTGCGGCGTGACCCCCGCCTCCCGCTGCTCGGCGACGACCGCCGCCTTCGCCTCCTCGGCGGCCTCGACCATGTCCTGCGGTACGGGTACGAAGATGCGTTTGCCGATCCACGCGGAGTACCCCCAGGCGGCGAGCACCGCCGGGATGCCGCAGACGACGCCCATCAGGATGACCCAGCCGAGGTCGACCTCGAGCAGTCCGGCCGCCGCCACCGGGCCCGGGTGCGGGGGCAGGAACGCGTGGGTCATCGACAGCCCCGCGAGGAGCGGCAGGCAGTACAGCAGGATCGATTTGCCGCTGCGCTTGGCGGCGGCGTACACGATCGGCGCGAGGACGAAGATGCCGACGTCGAAGAAGACCGGGACGCCGAAGATCAGGCCGGTGAGGCCCATCGCGAGCGGGGCGCGCCGCTCGCCGAAGAGGCCCAGCAGGCGCGATGCCAGTACCTCCGCCCCTCCCGAGACCTCCAGGATCGCGCCGAGCATCGTGCCGAGGCCGATGATGATCGCCACGTGGCCGAGGATGCCGCCCATGCCCGACTCGATGACGGAGACGGCGTCGGACCTCTGGACCGTGCCGAAGAGTTCGGTGACGGAGAGGCCGGCCGCGAGGCCGACGGCTATGGAGACCGCGAGCAGCGCCACGAAGGGCTGGAGCCGGACCTTGATGATCAGGAAGAGCAGCAGGACGATGCCGAGCGCGGCGACGGTCAGCAGGCCCGCCGTGCCGTCGATCAGGGCGAGGAGGCCACCGGTATGCGGTGGCGGCTCGGCGGCGGGGGCGGCCGCGAGCACGGCGGTGGCCATGGAGGACGGGGACATCGTTGACCTCGTAAGTGCATGGGGGGGTCTTGGGGCCTCCCCCAGAAGACGCGGCCGGGGCAGGGGGGATCGCGGCACGGCGCCCCGGACATGCGGGGTGCCGTGCCGTGACGACGTACGGCTTGCGGGAAGTTGATCGGTCTCAGCCGAGGACGGCGAGCGCGTCGATCTCGATGAGCAGGCCCTTGGGCAGGCCCACGTAGACGGTGGTGCGGGCGGCGGCCGGGGCCTTGAGGCCCTGCTCCTCGAAGTACTCGTTGTAGATCTGGTTCATCTCGGCGAAATGGTCCACGTCCGTGAGGTAGACGCGCATCATCATCACGTCGTCCCAGGTGGCGCCGCCCTCTTCGAGGATCGCCTTGACGTTGGCGAAGGTCTGGAGGGTCTGCTCGCGCAGGGTGGGGCCGGCCGGGGTGGGGGCCTTGCCCTCCTCGGCCGGGAGGAAGCCGACCTGCCCGGCGACCTGAAGGATGTTGCCCTTCCTGACGCCGTGGGAGAACTTCGCGGGCGGGGTGGTGTGGGTGGCCGGGGTGAGAGCGGTCTTCACGGTGTTCTCGGCGTGCTCGGCGTTCTCGGCGTTCTCGGCGTGCTCGGCGTTCTGGGTCATGGGGGTGCCCTTCAGGCTTCTTTCGGATCTTTCACGGGGGCGTGGCCGGAGTACTCCCGGCTGATGGCCTCCGCCGTACGGCGTACGAGCGGGAGCAGTGCGAGGAGTTCCTCGGCGGTGACGACGACGTTCGGCGCGGAGACCGACATGGCGGCGACGACGCGTCCGTCCGCGCCGCGGATGGGGGCCCCGACGCAGTTGATGGACTCCTCGTGGCCACCGAGGTCGGTGGCCCAGCCCTGTTCGCGCACCTTGTCCAGCTCCCGCAGGAACGCTGCGGCGTTGGGCGTCGAACGGGACGTGTAGGCCGGATAGTCGAGCTTCTCCGCGAGGGCGCGGCGCTCGGCTTCCGGGAAGTCGGCGAGGAGGAGCTTGGCGACGGCGGCGACGGTGATCGCCACCGGCTTGCCGATGCGGGAGTACATGCGCACCGGATAGCGGCTCTCGACCTTGTCGATGTAGAGGACTTCCCCGTCCTCGTGGACGGCGAGGTGGACCGTGTGGCCGCACTTCTCGTTGAGGGCGAGGAGGTGGGGGTGGGCGATCTCGCGCACGTCGAGGTTCTCCACGGCCTCCTGGGCGAGCGCGAACAGGCGTGCGCCGAGGCGGTAGCGCTGGTCGGACTGACGGAAGACCAGGCCGTGTTCGTGCAGGGTGCGCAGGAGCCGCAGCGCGGTGGACTTGTGGACGCCGAGCCGGTCGGCGACCTGGCCGAGGTCGGCGGGGCCCTCGGCGAGCAGCGGCAGGATCGAGAGCGCGCGGTCGACGGTCTGGCTCATGGGGTACGGACCTCCTCCTCGGCCCCGGTTGTCTCCGGGGCGTTCGCCGTCCAGCCGGGGCCGAGACGAAGTGTCTCCCAGGCGGTGTCGTCCAGGTCGGCGAGGCGGTCGGCGTGGGCGCGGGCGGGGGGACGGGCGAGGTCGCCCGGGACG
Source organism: Streptomyces huasconensis (assembly GCF_021028635.1). Taxonomy (NCBI): domain Bacteria; kingdom Bacillati; phylum Actinomycetota; class Actinomycetes; order Kitasatosporales; family Streptomycetaceae; genus Streptomyces; species Streptomyces huasconensis. Next base: position 5,123,101 of record NZ_CP086119.1, on the reverse strand, counting down.
GTGAGGGCGGCGGCGGCCATGAGGTGGCCGTGGCGCAGCCGGTGGGCGGCGCTCAGGCCGCGCAGGGTGGCGGAGAGGAACCCGGCGGCGAAGGCGTCCCCGGCGCCGACTGGCGCGACGACGTCGACGTGCAGGGCGGGCTGGAAGACGGGGTCCTCGCCGTGGTGGAAGACGGTGGCGCCGCGGCCGCCCTGCTTGACGACGAGGGTGGCGGGTTCGGGCAGCGCGGCGCGCAGGGCGTCGGGGCCGCCCGTCACGCCCCAGGCGGCCGCGGCCTCGTCCTCGCCGACGAAGACGAGGTCGGCGCCGCGCGCGAGGTGCAGCAGGACGTCGGGGCCGGCGGCGTCCTGCCAGAGGGCGGGGCGGTGGTTGACGTCGAAGGAGATCAGGGGGCCGCGGGAGGCGCGGTCCGGGCGCCGGGCGCAGAGGTGGCGTACGAGGTCGAGGCAGTCGGCGGAGAGGGCGGGGGTGATGCCCGACAGGTGCAGGACGCGGCCCGAGCCGAGCGCGTCCTCGTCGACGGAGCCGCGCGCCATGGCGGAGGCGGCGGAGCCCGCGCGGTAGTAGACGACCTCGTGGGCGTCGGTGTCGCGGTCGTCGGCGGTGCGGAAGTAGATGCCGGTGGGGCGGTGCGGGTCGCGGCCGACGGCGGAGGTGTCGACGCCGTAGCGGGCGATCGTCTCGACGAGGTGGTCGCCGAAGCCGTCGGCGCCGACGCGGCTGACCCAGCGGGTGGTGTGCCCGGCGGCGGCGAGGGCGCACAGGACGTTCGACTCGGCGCCGCCGATGCCGCGGTCGAACGAGGACACGTCGGCGAGGCGGCCGGGGTGCGCGGGGCGGAACGTGACCATGGACTCGCCGAGGGCCACGACGTCCACTGCCGCCTGCCCGGCGGCCTCCGGGACGGCCCCTGTGGCCGCCTCCGTGGCTGTCTGTCCGGTCACGATCTCCAGCCCCTCAACCGTCTCTCCGGATCCGTTGACCCGGGGTTGGCTCGGATGTTAGACAGCTGTCAGCGACATACGCAATGACTGTTGCAGATGCTGCAACGCACCTCTGGAGGAGGCGCCCATGGCCGCCGACAACCCCGCCGCCAACCCCGCCGCCAACGCCGCAGAGCAGCCCGAGGGGGCGCTGGGCGTGCCGGACGCGCAGGCTGTGCCGGACGCGCTGGCCGCGCTCGCGGACGAGCGGATCGACCACCGCTTCAAGGGCCTCCCTCCGGACGCCGACGGCCTGACGGTCGGCCAGCTCGCGGCCCAGCGCAGGAACCTCTTCACCGGCGGCTTCACCACCCCCGTCCTCGCGCTCTCCGCCGAGCGCCTGGAGCACAACCTCGCGCTGATGGAGACGTACGCCGAGCGGCACGGCCTGGCCTTCGCGCCGCACGGCAAGACGTCGATGGCGCCGCAGCTCTTCGCCCGGCAGGTGGAGCGCGGGGCGTGGGGCATCACGCTGGCGGTGCCCCACCAGGTGCGCGTGGCACGGGCCTTCGGCACCTCGCGGATCTTCCTGGCGAACGAACTGGTCGACGCGGCGGCGCTGCGCATGGTCGCCGCCGAGCTGGACGCCGACCCGTCCTTCCGCTTCATCTGTTACGTCGACTCCGTACGCGGCGTCGAGCTGATGCACGCGGCGCTCAGCGAGGCGGGTGCGAACCGTCCCGTCGACGTCGTGCTGGAGCTGGCCGCCGGGGACGAGGCGCGGACCGGGGTGCGGACCGAGGCCGAGTGCTTCGAGATCGCCGACGCCGTCGCGGGCGCGGACACGCTGCGGCTCGTGGGCGTCGCCGGGTACGAGGGCGAGGTCCCGCAGGCCACCACGGAGAAGGTCACGGCGTGGCTGCGGCGGCTGACCGCGTTCGCCGTCGAACTCGACAAGGCGGGGCGGTTCGCGGACCTGCCGGAGGTCGTGGTCAGCGCGGGCGGCAGCGCGTGGTTCGACGCGGTGGCGTCGGTCTTCGCCGAGCTGCCCGAACTCTCCGTGCCCGTACTGAAGTTGCTGCGCTCGGGTGCGTACGTCTCCCATGACGACGGCCACTACCGGAACCTCACGCCCTTCAACCGCGTCCCGCAGGAGGGCGCGCTCGAACCGGCGTTCCGGCTCTGGGCGCAGGTGGTGTCGCGGCCGTCCGCCACGCAGGCGTTCACCAACGCGGGGAAGCGGGACGCGGCGTACGACCTGCACCTGCCCGAGGCGCAGGTCGTGCGGCGCGACGGGGTGGAGCGGCCCGCGACCGGGATCACGGTGACGGGGCTGTCCGATCAGCACGGGTGGCTGCGGACGGAGCCGGAGGCGGAGCTGGCGGTGGGGGACTGGCTGGGGATGGGGCTTTCGCATCCGTGCACGGTGTTCGACAAGTGGCAGCTGATTCCGCTGGTGGAGGCGGACGGAACGGTGACGGAGTACGTCCGTACGTTTTTCTGACCCCGGCGGACGACGGCTCCCGGCGGCCATCTCCCACCCCGCCGCTCCGCGCCGGACATCTCTCACCCACCCGCCCGAAACTCGGCGGCCACCCCCTAACCCGCCGCTCCGCGCCGGACATCTCCCACCCACCCGCCCGAAACTCGGCAGCCATCCCCTTCACCACCGCTCCGCGCCGGGCGACCGGACGCCGACAGCCGCCGACGGCGCCCGGCCGGCCTCGGGGGGCCACCCGCACCTGACCACGAAACCCGCACGGGCGGGCGGGTGGGGACCACCGGCCGAAGGCCGGGAAGAACCCGCGACCCGCACCCGCCAACAACCCTCAGCCCCCTCGGGGGCCACCTGCACCCGACTACGAAACCCGCACGGGCGGGCGGGTGGGGACCAACCGGCCGAAGGCCGGAAAAACCCACGACCCGCACCCGCCGAACAACCCCCACCCCCACGGGTGCCACCTGCACCCGACCACGAAGCCGCACGGGCGGGCGGGTGGGGACCACCGGCCGAAGGCCGGGAAGAACCCGCGACCCGCACCCGCCAACAGCCCTCCGCCCCCTCGGGGGCCACCCGCACCCGACCACGAAGCCGCACGGGCGGGCGGGTGGGGACCCCATCCGGCCGAAGGCCAGGAAGAACCCCCGGCCCACACCCCGCCCCCCAAGAGAGGCCCCCATGGACCTGGTGATCCGAGACGCCCGCGTCATCGACGGCACCGGAGGTGCCTCCTACCGCGCCGACATCGCCGTACACAACGGCCGGATCACCGAGATCCACCGCCGGCACGGGCCCGGGCACGCCCACACCCCCCGCCCCACCGCCAAGACAACCCTGGACGCCGAGGGCCTCGCCCTCGCCCCCGGCTTCATCGACATGCACGCGCACAGCGACCTCGCCCTGCTCCGCGACCCCGAGCACACCGCGAAGGCGGCCCAGGGCGTCACCCTGGAGGTCATCGGCCAGGACGGCCTGAGCTACGCCCCGGTGGACGACCGCACCCTCGCCCAGGTCCGCCAGGCCATCACCGGCTGGAACGGCGACGGCGGCGACATCGACTTCGACTGGCGCACGGTCGGCGAGTACCTGGACCGCCTGGACCGTTCGCACGGCGGCCACGGCATCGCCGTGAACGCCGCGTACCTCATCCCCCAGGGCACCGTCCGCATGTACGCGATGGGCTGGGACGACCGCCCCGCGACCCCCGCAGAGCTGGACCGCATGCGGCAGCTCGTGGCGGACGGGATGCGGGAGGGCGCCGTCGGCATGTCGTCGGGCCTCACCTACACCCCCGGCATGTACGCCGACGACTCCGAACTGACCGAGCTGTGCAGGGTCGTCGCCGCGCACGGCGGCTACTACTGCCCGCACCACCGCAGTTACGGCGCCGGCGCGCTCCAGGCGTACGAGGAGATGGTGCGCCTCACGCGTTCCGCGGACTGCCCCCTCCACCTCGCCCACGCCACGATGAACTTCGGCGTCAACAAGGGCAAGGCCCCGGACCTGCTGGCTCTCCTCGACGACGCTCTCGCGGGAGGCGCGGACATCACCCTGGACACGTATCCGTACACCCCGGGCTGCACCACGCTCGTGGCGATGCTGCCGAGTTGGGCGAGTGAAGGGGGGCCGGACGCGATCCTCGCGCGCCTGAGGGACGACGCGACCGCGGAGAAGATCCGCCACCACATGGAGGTCATCGGCGCCGACGGCTGTCACGGCGTACCCATCGAGTGGGACACCATCGAGATCTCCGGGGTGAGCGACCCGGGGCTGGTCTCGTACGTGGGCAAGACGATCGCCCGTTCCGCGGCCCAGCGCGGCGAGGAGCCGTGGGTCACCGCCCGACGCCTGCTCGTCGACGACAGGCTCGGCTCGACGATCCTCCAGCACGTGGGCCACGAGGAGAACGTCCGGGCGATCATGCGCCACCGCGTGCACACGGGCGGCAGCGACGGCATCCTGCAGGGCTTCAAGCCGCATCCGCGCGCGTACGGCACGTTCCCGCAGTATCTCGGGCGCTATGCGCGGGAGTTGGGCGTGCTGTCCCTGGAGGAGACCGTCGCCCACCTCACGTCGCGCCCCGTCGCCCGCCTCCGACTCCCCGACCGGGGACTCGTACGCGAGGGCTACCGCGCCGATCTGGTCCTGTTCGACCCGGAGACCGTCGCGGCGGGTGCCACGTTCGAGGCGCCGCGCACGCTTCCCGTCGGTATTCCGCACGTCCTGATCGACGGGCGGTTCGTGATGCGGGACGGCCGGCGCACGGACGTCCTCGCGGGACGCGCCATACGCCGGACGCCGTGACGGTCCTGCCCCGGGTCAGACGAGGGTCGTCGGCCAGGCCTGCGGTACGGCCTGCTCGGCGGCGGGCGCGGGTTCGGGCGCGGGCGCGGCGCGGCAGGTGAAGCCGAGGCCGGAGAGCGCCCGGGTCACCTCCTGCGCCGAGAAGTCGCGGCGGTCCTGGCGCGTGATGACTTCCCCGACCTGCTTGACGGGGTAGTGGCGGCGGCCGATGATCACGGACCCACCGGTGACGGGTTCGGGCTTGATGCCCTTCATGGCCTGCTCGACCTCGTTCTTGAACAGGTCGAAGGGGAAGCGGGCGATGACGCAGCGCATGGTGCCTCACAGGGAGCGGGGAGGGAGCGGGAGCGGGAAAGAACGAGAGGGAAAGACAAGAGACCGCCGACCGTAAGCGTGTCCGAGCCCAAGTCCGGGCCCGGGCCCCGCACGGCGGCCGGACGCAAGTCCGGGCCCTGCACGACGGCCGGACGCAAGTCCGGGCCCGGGCCCTGCACGACAGCCGGAAACGAGTCCAAGTCGGGGCCCGGCACGGTGACTGGAAGCTAGTCCAAGTCGGGGTCCTGCACGACGGCCGAAAGCGAGCCCGGGCCCGGGCCCTGCACAGCGGCCGGAACCGACACCGGGTCCAGGCCCGGCACAGCGCAAGGAAGCGGGCCAGGCCAGGCCCGCCCCCCTCACGCTGCCGTCCCCTGCCCCTCGCCACCCTGCGCACGCGCCGCGTACGCACGGCGGGCGCGGCCGTCACGGGGGCGTCGCGCGCGGGCGGGCGCGCCGCGGCGGGAGCTTTCCTTCGGCGGGGCGGCGATGGTCACCGGCACGCCGGAGGGGGCCTTGGCCCCGGTGATGCGTGTCAGCTCCGCCTCGCCGGACCGCACCTGCGCGGTCTGCGGTGTGATCCCGGCGGCGGCCATCAGGCGGCTCATGTCGCGGCGCTGCGCGGAGGTGACGAGGGTGACGACGCTGCCGGAGCCACCGGCGCGGGCGGTGCGGCCGCCGCGGTGGAGGTAGTCCTTGTGGTCGGCGGGCGGGTCGACGTTGACGACGAGGTCGAGGTCGTCGACGTGGATGCCGCGCGCCGCGACGTTCGTGGCGACGAGCGCCGTGACCTGCCCGGACTTGAACTGGGCGAGCGTACGCGTGCGTTGGGGCTGCGACTTGCCCCCGTGCAGGGCGGCGGCCCGCACCCCGCTCTGGAGCAGGTGCGTGGTGAGCTTGTCGACCGCGTGCTTGGTGTCCAGGAAGAGGATCACGCGTCCGTCGCGAGCGGCGATCTCCGTCGTGGTGGCGTACTTGTCGCCGCCATGGATGTGGAGCACGTGGTGCTCCATCGTGGTGACCGCGCCGGCCGAGGGGTCGACCGAGTGGACGACCGGGTCGCTGAGGTAGCGCCGGACGAGGAGGTCGACGTTGCGGTCCAGGGTGGCGGAGAACAGCATCCGCTGGCCGCCGGCCCGCACCTGGTCGAGAAGTTCGGTGACCTGCGGCAGGAAGCCCATGTCGGCCATCTGGTCGGCCTCGTCGAGGACGGTGACGGCGACCTGGTCGAGCCGGCAGTCGCGCCGCTCGATGAGGTCCTTGAGCCGTCCGGGTGTCGCGACGACGACCTCGGCGCCGGAACGCAGCGCACCGGCCTGCCGGCCGATCGACATGCCGCCGACGACCGTGGCCATCCGCAGCCGGACCGCCTTGGCGTACGGGGTGAGGGCGTCGGTCACCTGCTGGGCCAGCTCGCGGGTGGGGACGAGGATCAGGGCGAGGGGGCTGCGGGGCTCGGCGCGCTGCCCGGCGGTGCGGGCGAGCACGGCGAGGCCGAAGGCGAGGGTCTTGCCGGAGCCGGTGCGCCCGCGGCCGAGGACATCCCGGCCCGCGAGGGAGTTGGGCAGCGTGGCCGCCTGGATCGGGAAGGGCGCGGTGACGCCGAGGCGGGTCAGGGTCTGCACCACGCCGTCCGGCAGGCCGAGCGCGGCGAAGTCCTCGACGGGCGGCAGGGCCGGGGTGACGGTGACCGGGAGGGCGAACTCGCCCTGGAGCGCGGCGGGGCGGCGCGAGGGCCCCTTGGAGTAGGAGCGGGCGCCACCGGAGCGCGGGCCGCCGCCGGAGCGGGAGCCCTCCGCGGCGCGGAAGCCGCCGGAGGAGCGGGGGCCACCCGCGTGTCGGCCGTTCGTACGTGTTGCGCGGTTCATGGAGAACCTTCCTCGATGCGGCGCGTATCGAGGAATTCTTGGCAGCACTGAACTCAGTGCCCAGAATTGCAGGAACGGCCGGGGAAAAATGAAACAAAATTCCGGCCGCCGGAATATTCCGTGACCGGCCGGTCAAGAGAGAGGCGGACGGGCTCCGGGTGGATTCACCGGACTTCCGTCGTCGTCATGTGTCGCCACGTGTCGTCACGTGTCGGACATTCGGGGGAATTGCGTTCGCCCCCCGGAAACAGAACGAGCTGGGGCCCGCACCCAAGGTGCGGGCCCCAGCTACGAAGTGCGCGTCAGCGTCAGGCGGGAACGATGTTCTCGGCCTGCGGGCCCTTCTGGCCCTGCGTGACGTCGAAGGTCACCTTCTGGCCTTCCTGGAGCTCACGGAAGCCCTGGGTGGCGATGTTCGAGTAGTGAGCGAAGACGTCGGCGCCGCCGCCCTCCTGCTCGATGAAGCCGAAGCCCTTTTCCGCGTTGAACCACTTCACGGTGCCAGTAGCCATGTCATATCTCCTTCGGGGCAGTGCCCGTGGAATCCACACTGTGCGAACTCCGCGTCGCCGCGATGATTACCCCGTCCGGAATGACCCGGCAATACAAAGTGCCCCGCCGACACATAACGCCGACTGAGCACTTGAAGTCTCTGGGAACCACAACTGCAACTGATATCGACAGTAGCACGCCCTCGCCGACGGCGCAGGGCTTTCCTTGGCGTTCCACCGGTCGGCGGATAAACCCTCATGGCGCATCGTTCGAAATTCTGCATTTGCCGTCACAGATATCCGGTGACGGCGCCCTCAGGACGACGGCGCCCCCTCGGCCTTGGCGGCGCGCAGCTGCTCGTTGATGCGCTGGGCCTCCTCGAGCTGGTCCTCCAGGATGACGATGCGGCAGGCGGCCTCGATCGGCGTGCCCTGGTCGACGAGTTCGCGGGCGCGCGCGGCGATGCGCAGCTGGTAGCGCGAGTAGCGGCGGTGGCCGCCCTCGGAGCGCAGCGGGGTGATCAGCCGGGCCTCGCCGACGGCCCGCAGGAAGCCGGGCGTGGCGCCGATCATCTCGGCGGCGCGGCCCATGGTGTACGCGGGATAGTCGTCGTCATCGAACCGGTCGGGGCCCTGCGTGAGGGTCTCTGGAGGCATTTGCACCTTTTCTGGAACGCGTCGAGGGGCCTGGTGCCGTTCGGCACCAGGCCCCGAGGGGTTTCAACACCATCTACCGGCCCTGTGCGCCGGCTCTCTGTGTCCGCACGGCCGCCTCGCGGGGCGGGGGTGCGGGGATCGTGACTGCGTGACCGGGGACCACCTTCCAATCCGGGGTCTGCGGTACCCGGGCGATGTCATGCCTCGTCCGGGCGATCCTGATGGCGTCCACTCCCTTCCTGCACTTTCTTGCAATGTCTGCGACTACATCAAGAACTCTAACAACGGCGGTTACGCATGTCTACTCCCGTCGCGATAGATTTTCGGGAGCGGAGGAGGAGGTATCCGAGGACCCACGCAACCCCCTCCCATCGGTAGGCTGACCAGTCATGTCGAAGCCTGACGAACTGCTCGTCGACATCGCCGCCCTGGTGGAGTCCGAGCACAGCAATCAGATGTCCCTCACCGTGGTCGTGGCCGGTGCCGTCATCACCGGACGACTGGCCCCCGAAGCCCTGTGGCGACGGCGTGTCGCCGAAGTCCTCAAGGACTCCGCCCAGCTGAGTCCGTTCGCCGCCGTCTTCGAGACCGACGAGGCGCCCGACGACCCGCCGCGGGAGACCGCGCCCACCCACCTCCACTTCCACCTGGCCCGCATCCTCCAGGGCTCCCTGGGCCTGCCGGAGACGGGCGGGATGTACCGCATCGCCCTCCAGGACGTGAGCGCCTGGAGCGTGGGCGACCTCAGCTACTCCGACAACTGACCCGCGCCGGGCTCAGGACCGGTTCCGCGCCCCGGCCCGGAACCAGACCTGAGTCCGGCCTTGTCAATTTTCCTCCTCCGAGCTATATAGAAAACCGTAGGGCATCGCACCCAGTACCTGACGAAGGGAGTGACCCGTGATGCTCATGCGTACCGACCCGTTCCGTGAGGTCGACCGCCTCGCCCAGCAGGTCTTCAACAGCGCCCGTCCGGCCGGCATGCAGATGGACGCCTACCGCCAGGGCGACGAGTTCGTCGTCCACTTCGATCTGCCGGGCGTCGACCCCGAGTCGATCGACCTGGACGTGGAACGCCACGTGCTGAACGTCCGTGCCGAGCGCCGCTCCCCCGCCCCCGAGGGCGTGGAACTGATCGCGGGCGAGCGCCCCACCGGCACCTTCTCCCGCCAGCTGTTCCTGGGCGACACCCTGGACACCGAGCGGATCGAGGCCTCGTACGAAGCGGGTGTCCTGACGCTGCGGATTCCGGTGGCCGAGCAGGCCAAGCCGCGCAAGATCCAGATCAGCGGCGGCGACAGCGGGCGCCGGCAGATCAGCGGCTGACCCGGCCGGCGCGCGGGCCGCGGCGCGGGGAGCGCCGCCGGTCGACAAGAGAAGATCGACAAGAGAAGACGGAGGAAAACGCACGATGAGATGGAGCGAACTCATCGAGGCGGTCAAGGAATTCGGCCAGTACGCCACCACCGCGGAGGCGGAGCGCGTGACGCGCACCGTCCTGTCCGCCCTCGGCGGCCATGTCGTCGGGGACGAACGCGTCGAACTGGCGGCCAAGCTGCCGGTCGAGGCGGCGAGGCTGATCGCGGACCAGGTGCCCGTGGCGCGGCAGCTCACGGCCGCCGAGTTCGTCGAGAGCGTGGCGCTGTGCCTGGACGGTGCCACGCCGGCCACCGCTCGATGGGACGTCAGCTCCGTCCTCACCGCCCTGGCACAGGCGGTCGACGGACAGCTCGTGGACCGCCTGCTGGGCCTGTTGCCGCCGGGGTACGCCCTGTTGTTCGGCAGGGCCGAACTGGCGCAGGCGGCCTGAGGCGGGCCGCGCGGGTGCCGTCCCCGGATCTCGGGCCGAGGTGCGGGGACGGCACCCGCGGCGGCGTCGGCCGCTTACCGGGCGCGGGCCGGCTTCGGCAGGGTGCAGCCCGCCCGGCCGAGGTCGATCTTGTTGCCGGTGCCCACGCACGGCACGAGGGTGTAGGTCTGCTGGCCGTAGTTGATGCCTTCGCGCACGGTGACCCTGCCGCTCTCGTCGATCTCGCAGGGGTTGTTGTCCGTGCAGCGGCCGCCGCGCTCGTTGCCGGTGTTGTTGACGGCGACGACCTTGCCGGTCGCGTCGTCGATCACCGGGGCGCCCGAGGTGCCGCCGATCGTCTTGCAGGCCGAGGTGTAGCGGACCGAGTCCTTCCAGGTCCAGCTCCCCTCCTTGAGGCGGTACGCGAAGCCGTCGATGCCGCACTTGTACAGCTTCTTCCAGAACCCGGAGGCGACCGTGACCGCCCGGCCCTGCGCGGGCCGGGCCGTGTTCAGTTCCAGCGCCTTGATCCCGTACTTGGTCTCGATGTCGCGGTAGGTGGTGGTGAGTTCGTAGACCGACATGTCCGTGTCGGTCATGGTCGCGTACGCGATCTTGCTCGCCCGGAGCGTGGCGAGGCTGCCGCCGGAGGCGTTGAGGAGCGTGAAGCGGCGCGTCGAGGGCTTGTCGACGACGACCTCGCCGGGGGCGGGGAAGCCGCTCTCCAGGCAGTGGCCGTTGGACAGGACGAGGGCCGGGTCGCCGGGCTGCGAGCCGGGGACCCGTACGACGGAGCCGGAACAGTTGTCGAGCGCCACGGTCCCGGCGAGGGCGACCGCCTTGACCGAGGACCGCGCGGCCCGTTCGGCACCGGCGGCCGTCGCGGGCGCGGCCGTCGCCGCGCAGAGCAGGACGGCGAGGCCCGCGCCGACGAGAGGCTTGTTCATGTGGGGGTCCCCTCTGGATGACTGGATGACCGAAAGTCCTTCGGTTTTGTCATGCGCATTGTTGGGTCCCCCGGCGCCGGGGACAAGAGCGCGCCCCGCGCCAGGCGCTCGGGGATATTCGCCCGGCCACCGCCGCGACACCCCGTAAGCTCGCCGCCATGCAGGTCATCCAGTCGACGAAGCTCGCCAACGTCTGTTACGAGATCCGGGGCCCCGTCCTTGAGGAGGCGATGCGGCTGGAAGCGGCCGGCCACCGCATCCTCAAACTCAACACCGGCAACCCGGCCGCCTTCGGCTTCGAGTGCCCCCCGGAGATCCTGGAGGACATCCTCCGCAACGTCGGCTCCGCGCACGGCTACGGCGACGCGAAGGGCCTGCTCGCCGCCCGCCGCGCCGTGGTCATGCACAACCAGACCCTCGGCATCGAGACCGACGTCGAGCACGTCTTCATCGGCAACGGCGTCTCCGAGCTGATCGTCATGGCCATGCAGGCCCTGCTCGACGACGGCGACGAGGTCCTCGTACCGGCGCCCGACTACCCGCTGTGGACCGCGGCCGTCTCCCTGTCCGGCGGCACCGCCGTGCACTACCGCTGCGACGAGCAGGCCGACTGGATGCCGGACCTCGCCGACATCGAGCGCAAGGTGACCGACCGCACCAAGGCGATCGTCATCATCAACCCGAACAACCCGACCGGCGCGGTCTACAGCGACGAGATGCTGCGCGGCCTGACCGACATCGCGCGCCGCCACAATCTCCTTGTCTGCTCGGACGAGATCTACGACAAGATCCTCTACGACGGCGTGACGCACACCCCGACCGCCGCCATCGCGCCCGACCTGCTCACCCTCACCTTCAACGGCATGTCGAAGGCATACCGCGTGGCGGGCTACCGCGTCGGCTGGATGGCGGTCTCGGGCCCGAAGGCGCACGCGTCCTCGTACATCGAGGGGCTGACGATCCTCGCGAACATGCGGCTGTGCGCCAACATGCCGGGCCAGCACGGCGTCGTCGCCGCGCTGAGCGGACGGCAGACGATCAACGACCTGGTGCTGCCGGGCGGACGGCTCCTGGAGCAGCGCGACACCGCGTACGACCTGCTGACGCAGATCCCCGGGGTGAGCTGTGTGAAGCCGAAGGGGTCGCTGTACCTCTTCCCGCGGCTCGATCCCAAGGTCTTCAAGATCAAGGACGACCGGCAGATGGTCCTCGATCTGCTGCGCGCCGAGAAGATCATGGTGGTGCACGGTACGGGCTTCAACTGGCCGGAGCCGGACCACTTCCGGGTCGTGACGCTGCCCACGGCGACCGATCTCGCGGAGGCGGTCAGGCGGATCGGGACCTTCCTGGACGGCTACAGCCAGCCCTGACACCGACGCCCGGCGACCTCCCGGACACCGCTCAACTTTAGACGGAATCTAAGATAGGATGGTCCCCATACCGCTTGGAGGCCACCCATGTACGAACCGATCCGCACCAAGTCGGTCCACTCGATGGCCGACGCCGCGGACTTCCCGCACCGCTCCCGCGAGGAGGAGCTGGACATCCAGCTCGCCGGGCACCTCGCGGCGCTCCTCGCCGTCACCGACGAGCTGCGCGCCCTCGCCCCCGCCGCCGAGCTGGACACCGCCGCCGAGCGGCTGGCGTCCGAGGTGGCGCGGCTGCGCGGCGGCGCCCAGCCGGCGCGCTCGTCGGTCGCCACCGCGATCCGCCCCCACAGCTCGACGCGTGGGAGGTACCCCCTACCGCACCTGACCGCCCTGCACCAGCGCGCGCACGCCCTCGCGGGCCGCGCCCTGGTCGTGGCGGCCTCCCGCGCCGACACCGCGGCGGCCATCCTGGCCGCCGAGCGCATGGACGCCCACGCGGACGCCACGCGCCTGGTCGGCGCCTCCTGATCGGCCCCGGTCCGCGGCCGGTGAGGCCGCGGCCCGGGTGCCACCCGTACGGCGCCTGACCGATGATCCGCACCGTGACCCGGGCGGACGAACCGCCGTGCCGGGCCTCGTACTCACAACTCACGCCGTGAAAAGCCCTGCCCGGCTGCCCGGCAGGACGCGGACGTCACGCGCCCGGTCGGCGTCTGCTGATCGGCCAGTGATCCTCACCGCGGGCCCGGGCGGACGAACCGCCGTGCCGGGCTCGCCCGCACAGGTCGCGCCGGAAGAACCCTGCCCGGCAGGACGCGCGGACGCCGCCCGCCTGAGCGGGCTCGATCCGCGGCCAGCGAGGCCGCGGACCGGGGCGCCCGCTCCGTGCCTAACCGGTGATCCTCACCGTGGCCTGGGCGGAGGAGCCCTCGTGCAGGGCGTCGCCCTCGTAGCTCACCGCGTAGAGCGTCCTGCCCCGCTTGCTCGGCAGGTCCTTGATCCGGAACGTGCCGTCGGCCGCGACCGTCGCCGACGTCAGCTCGCCCGTCGTGCCGAACCGGTCGGTCCGCGTCACCTTCAGGCTGATTCCGGAGGGCAGCGCACGCCCCTGCCCGGTCAGCTTGCCGGTGATCTCCACGCCGCCCGCGCGGGTGGCCTCCGCGGGCGCCGTCAGCGCGATCGACGTCGGCGCCTTCGCCACGTCGACGGTGACGGTGACGTCCTCGGCCGGGCGGTGCGTGACATCACCGAGGAAACGCAGGGTGTACGTGGCCTCGCCCGTCCGGTCCGGTACGTCGAGGACGGTGAAGCTGCCGTCGGCCGCGACCTTGGCGGCCGCCGTCTCCTGCGTGCCGTCGGCGTCCTTGCGGACCGCGGTGACCTTCACGGGCTCGGCGGGCGCGGGCCCGTCCAGCTCCAGCCTGCCGCGGATGCCGAGCGGTTCACCGACGACGGCCTTGGTGGGCGTGGTGGTGAGCCCGCCCGTGAAGCGGGAGTCGTACTGCTTGGCGGGCGGCTGGATGACGTGCAGCCAGTGGCCGCCCCTGCTGTCCGCGGTCACCGCGAAGAGCCGTGAGCCGTCCTTGGCCCAGGCGAGGCCCTGCGGCACGACCCGCGCGCCGTCGAGCTCCCCCTCGAAGGCGAACTCCATGGCCGTGGTGCCGTTCGCCGGGTCGGCGGGCTGGATCAGCAGGTCCGGCGTGCTGCCGGCGGCCGCGGCGCCCCGCGCCACGTAGGTGCCGTCGCCGCTGAAGGCCACCGCCGAGGCCTTCGCGCCCTCCGGCAGCGGCTGGTAGCCGGCCGGGGCGTCGGTCAGGTCGTCGGCCGCGAGCAGGCGCGTGCCGTACGCCGCGTCGGCGACGGCGATCCGCTTGCCGTCGGCGCTCTGGGCGATGTCCTTCAGGTCGAGCGCGCCCTTGCCCTCGGCGTCCGCGAACCGCCGCGAGGGGCCGCGCACCAGGTTCTCGCCGCTCGCGTCGAACGTGGTGAGGAACGCGTCGGCCTCCGCGCCCGCGCCCGCCTGGCCCATGACGAGCCGGTCCGGCGCCTCGGGGCCCGCCTCCAGCTTCAGCCGCCCCCGGCTCTCCCAGCCGGTGGGGGCGGCGGTGGTGTCATCGACCCCGTACAGGAGCGCCCAGTTGTCCGGCCGGTCGCAGGACGGGTCGTTGTACGGCGTCTCCGTGAACCACGTCCTGCCGCCCGCCACGGCCACGTCGCGGCCGCACATGACGTTGTACGGCGTGTACGAGATGCCGTTCCTGGCCTGCGTCGACGTGTCGAACTTCAGAATGCCGTCGGCCTGCGACACGTGCAGCGTCGCGCCGTCCGCGCTGAGCGCCATGCCGGACGCCGGCTGGTCGGTGGCGAGCGAACCCACCTTGTGGCCCTGAAAGTCGTAGATCAGGACCGTGCTCGGTCCGCTGCCGCTCTTGCGGCCGTCGGTGACGTAGACGCGCTCGTGCGCCGAGTCGACCACCATGGCCCCGAACGACGAGAACGGCAGCTTGACCGCCTCGTCCGACGGCGTGGCGGCGTACGCGGCGGGCGTCCCGGCGGCCACCAGGCCCGCCGAGCCGAGCGCCGCCGCGAGGGCGATGCCCGTCATGCGCCGTAACCGCTGAGAGTGCTTCAACGTGGCCCCCCACAGGCTCTCTTGGCGGCTCGCTTCGATCAACGGCCGCCGTGTGGGGCCATTGAAACATGTGAGAACCCTGTGACAAGGCTGTGCGGTATGTGCGTACGTACGAGGAGCGGCCCCCCGTTTCGTACACGCGGAGGGGCCCCGCACGCCGTTGTGCGGGGCCCCTCCGGGATGACGGGCGCGGTGCTAGCCCAGGCGCTCCACCAGCGCGCGGTACTCGTCCCACAGCTCCTTGGGCGTGTGGTCGCCGAAGGTGTTGAGGTGGTCGGGGACCAGGGAGGCCTCGTCGCGCCAGACCTCCTTGTCGACCGTGAGCAGGAACTTCAGGTCGGCGTCGGACAGTTCGAGGCCCTCGGTGTCGAGCGCGTCGACCGTCGGCAGGATGCCGATGGGGGTCTCGACGCCCTCGGCCTTGCCGTCGAGGCGCTCCACGATCCACTTCAGGACGCGGGAGTTCTCGCCGAAGCCGGGCCATACAAAGCGGCCCTTCTCGTCCTTGCGGAACCAGTTCACGTAGTAGATCTTCGGCAGCTTGGACTGGTCCTTGTCCTTGGCCACGTCGATCCAGTGCGCCATGTAGTCGCCCATGTTGTAGCCGCAGAAGGGCAGCATGGCGAACGGGTCGCGGCGCAGTTCGCCGACCTTGCCCTCGGCGGCGGCGGTCTTCTCGGAGGCGACGTTCGCGCCGAGGAAGACGCCGTGCTGCCAGTCGAAGGACTCGGTCACCAGCGGGACGGCGCTCGCGCGGCGGCCGCCGAAGAGGATCGCCGAGATCGGCACGCCCTTGGGGTCCTCCCACTCAGGAGCGATGATCGGGCACTGGGCGGCCGGGGTGGTGAAGCGGGCGTTGGGGTGCGCGGCGGGGGTGCCGGACCGGGGCGTCCAGTCGTTGCCCTTCCAGTCCGTCAGGTGGGCCGGGGTTTCCTCCGTCATGCCCTCCCACCAGACATCGCCGTCGTCGGTGAGCGCGACGTTGGTGAAGACGGAGTTGCCCCACAGCGTCTTCATGGCGTTGGCGTTGGTGTGCTCGCCGGTGCCGGGCGCGACGCCGAAGAAGCCGGCCTCGGGGTTGATCGCGTAGAGGCGGCCGTCCTCGCCGAAGCGCATCCAGGCGATGTCGTCGCCGATGGTCTCCACGGTCCAGCCGGAGATCGTGGGCTCCAGCATGGCGAGGTTGGTCTTGCCGCAGGCGGACGGGAAGGCCGCGGCGACGTACTTCGACTCGCCGTGCGGCGGCGTCAGCTTGAGGATCAGCATGTGCTCGGCGAGCCAGCCCTCGTCGCGGGCCATGACGGAGGCGATCCGCAGGGCGTAGCACTTCTTGCCGAGCAGGGCGTTGCCGCCGTAGCCCGAGCCGTAGGACCAGATCTCGCGGTCCTCGGGGAAGTGCGAGATGTACTTCGTGGAGTTGCACGGCCACGGGACGTCCTGCTCGCCGTCGGCGAGGGGGGCGCCGAGCGTGTGGACGGCCTTGACGAAGAAGCCGTCCTCGCCCAGCTCGTCCAGGACCGCCTGGCCCATGCGGGTCATGGTGCGCATGGAGACGGCGACGTACGCCGAGTCGGTGATCTCGACGCCGATCGCGGAGAGCGGCGAGCCGACGGGGCCCATGCAGAAGGGCACGACGTACATCGTGCGGCCCTTCATCGAGCCGCGGAAGACGCCGCCCTTGCCGTCGGTGCCCCGGAAGATCTCCCGCATCTCGGCGGGGGCCTTCCAGTGGTTGGTCGGGCCCGCGTCCTCCTCCTTCTCGGAGCAGATGAAGGTGCGGTCCTCCACGCGCGCGACGTCGGTCGGGTCGGAGGCCGCGTAGTACGAGTTCGGGCGCTTGACCGGGTCGAGCTTCTTGAAGGTGCCCTTGGCGACGAGCTCCTCGCACAGGCGCTCGTACTCCGCCTCGGAGCCGTCGCACCAGACCACCCTGTCCGGCTGCGTCAGTTCGGCGATCTCGTCGACCCAGGAGACCAGCTCCTTGTGACGGGTGGGGACGGCGTTGGTCGGGACGGTGCTGGGAGCCGCGATATCGCGCGCCACGATTGCTCCTAATCGAGGGGTTTTTGGGATGTATGCCCCGTGGGGGCTGCGACCCGGACGCTTCACGTGTGATTTTCCCTTGGCGCTCATCCGGTGCCGACCGCACTCATTTGATCATCCGACGCCGCCGCGCATCTGTCCAGAGGACCTCACACCTGAGCGGCGTGAGGATCGCCACTTGTACGCCTTCGGGTGACGAGGGCGGGTTTCCGCCCGTTTTGGCGACGGCGGTCCGGGTACCAGGTGGCCCGCACCCCACAGCCGACTGATGACCGACTTACGGACCCGTAGGTACGATGCCGAACATGACCGCCTCCGTCTCCGAAGCGATCGAGGAACCCGAGGGCGCCCCCTCCCTCGTCCCGTCCCCGCAGGACATGCCGCTCCCCGTCAAGCCCAAGATGCGCGGCTGGCTGCACGCCGGAATGTTCCCCGCGGTGGTCGTGGCCGGCCTGGTGCTGACCGCGCTCGCCGACACCACCCGCGGCCGGATCGCCTGCGGCATCTTCGCCCTGACCGCCTGCCTCCTCTTCGGGGTGAGCGCGCTCTACCACCGGGGCGACTGGAGCCCGCGGGCCGACCGCGTGCTGCGCAGACTCGACCACTCGAACATCTTCCTGATCATCGCGGGCACGTACACACCGCTGACGATGCTGCTGCTCCCCGGCGCGAAGGGACAGTGGCTGCTCTGGGGCATCTGGGGCGCGGCCGTCGCGGGCATCGTTTTCCGCGTCTTCTGGGTCGGCGCGCCGCGCTGGCTCTACACGCCGTGTTACATCGCGATGGGCTGGGCCGCCGTCTTCTTCCTGCCGGACTTCATGCGCACGGGCGGCGTCGCCGTCCTCGTCCTGGTCATCGTCGGCGGGCTGCTCTACAGCGCGGGCGGCGTCATCTACGGCATCAAGCGCCCGAACCCCTCCCCCCGCTTCTTCGGCTTCCACGAGGTCTTCCACTCCCTGACCCTGGCGGCCTTCGCCGTGCACTACATCGGCATCTCCCTGGTGGCCTACCGGCACGGGTGATCCGCCATCTCCCCCTTCCGGTGTGCGGGTGGCCGCAGCTCTTGAGCCGCGGCCACCTTTGCTTTCGGCCGTGGGCCGCGCGCCGGGACCCCCGTCGCGATCCGAGAAGGTGCCCCCTACCGGCTGGTCCGCCGAGCGCACCGGGCGCGACCCGACGGGCCGGGACCGGGACGCCACCGGCATGCCATCCTGACCGCATGAACGGTCCGGAGATCCTCGTCAGTTTCGACCCCGCGCTCGGCACCTTCGTCCCGCAGGAGCGAAGGGACGGACCCACCAAGGCCGTTACGGACGGCGCGTCCACGCTAGGGCACGTGGTCGAGTCCCTCGGGGTGCCCCTGACGGAGGTCGGCGCGCTGGTGGTGGACGGCCGCGAGGTCGCCGCCGGGCACGTCCCGGCCCAGGGCGAGACCATCTCCGTACGCGCGGTCAGCCGCCCGCAGCCCGTGCCGGGCGCTCCCCTGCGCTTCCTCCTGGACGTCCACCTCGGCACGCTGGCCCGGCGGCTGCGCCTCCTCGGCGTCGACGCGGCGTACGAGAGCACGGACATCGGCGACCCCGCCCTCGCCGCCCGTTCGGCGGCCGAACGGCGCGTCCTGCTGAGCCGCGACCGGGGGCTGCTGCGCCGCCGCGAACTGTGGGCGGGGGCCTACGTCTACAGCGACCGCCCCGATGAGCAGCTCCGTGACGTCCTCGGCCGCTTCGCCCCGCGCCTCGCCCCGTGGACGCGCTGCACCGCCTGCAACGGCACCCTCCGCACGGCCACCAAGGAAGAGGTCGCGGACCTCCTGGAGGGCGGCACCCGCGGTTCGTACGACGTCTTCGCCCAGTGCGCCGACTGCGCCCGTGTGTACTGGCGCGGCGCCCACCACGACCGGCTGGAGGCGATCGTGGCAGGGGCGGTGGCGGAGTTCGGCGGGCCGGTCGGGGCGCAGGTGTGAGCCGAGTGGAGGCGGCGCGCCCCCGGGAGCACCATGGAAGAGGGGCACGTCCGCCCGCCGAGGAGTGAGTGCGATGGCCAAGTTCATGGACGTCCATCACGGCATGAAGGACATCACCGCCGACCAGCTCAAGGAGGCGCACGCCGCTGACCTGGCCCATCAGGACCAGGAAGGTGTCACCTTCGAGCACGCGTGGGCCGACCCGGTGTCCGGGGACGTCTTCTGCCTGTCCGAGGCGCCGTCCGCGGACGCCGTCCAGCGCGTCCACGAGCGGGCGGGCCACGCGGCGGACGAGGTCCACCCGGTGCCGCTCATGGTCTGACCAGCAGCAGGACCCCTCACAGGTATGTTGACATAGGTATCTCGCCATACTTACCCTGCCGGCATGCCCACCTCCAGCGCGCCCGAGCGGGACATCAAGGACATCGCGTCAGCGATGTCCTCCGTCTTGCCCGCGCTGCACCGGGCCCTGGAGCGGCGCTTCGCCCTGGACTTCCCCTACCCCCGGCTGCCCGAGGGCCAGCTGGCGCTGCTGCGGCTCGTCGGGGAGCGGGACGGCATCACCGTACGGGCGGCGGCCGACGCGCTGCTGATGAAGCCGAACAACGTGAGCGCCCTGGTCACCCAGCTGGCCGGGCAAGGGCTCCTGGAGCGCGGGCAGGACCCCGCCGACAAGCGGATCGCGCGGCTGCGTCTGACCGCCGAGGCGCGGCGCAGGCTCGACCAGGCCGCGCACCTCATGGACGGCTACCTCATCGAGGCGCTGCACGCCCTCACCGACGGGGACCTCGACGCCATCGGCTCGGCCCTCGGCGCCCTCAGGGGCCTCGCCCGGCACATCCACCCGGCCGCCTCCTGACGGCTGCGGCGTACCCGCACCGGTAACCACCGCCGCACGTGCGGCCATGTGGCCGTACGCCCTCGCGCATCCCCCTCTTTCTAGGAAGCAAGGCACCTCCATGCCCGCCACTTTCGTGGATCACTCACCCCTGCCCGCAGCCGGCCCGCCGGACGTTCCCGCGGGGCGCCGCGGGCGGCCATGGCTGACGCTCGTCGCCGTCGCCTTCGGCCTGTTCATGGTCGGTCTGGACGGCTCGGTCGTCTCGATCGCCAACCCGGAGATCGGCCGGGACCTGCACGCCTCCACCTCCGACCTGCAATGGGTCACCAACGCCTATCTGCTGGCGCTCGCCGCCGCGCTGATCCTCGGCGGCAAGCTCGGCGACCGCTTCGGACGGCGCACGTTCTATCTGGTCGGCGTCGCCGGCTTCACGCTCGCCTCGGTCGCCATCGGCCTGGCGGGCTCGATCGAGGGCGTCATCGCCTTCCGTGCCGTCCAGGGCTTCTTCGGCGCGCTGCTGATGCCGAACACGCTCGGCCTGCTGCGGGCGGTGTTCCCGCCGAAGAAGTTCGGCATGGCGGTGGGCATCTGGGCGATGGTGTCGTCCGTGTCCACGGCGCTCGGCCCCATCGTCGGCGGGCTGCTCGTCGAGCACGTCAACTGGGAGTCCGTCTTCTACATCAACGCCCCCATCGGCGTCCTCGCGCTCGTCTTCAGCGCGCTGGTGCTGCCGCAGAGCAAGAACGCGTCCGGCCCGCAGCGCTTCGACGTCCCCGGCGTCGTCCTGCTCGCCCTCGGCCTGCTCGTGGTCGTCTTCGGAGTCGTCAAGGGCGAGACGTGGGGCTGGGGTTCGGGCGCGACGCTGGGCACGCTCGCGGCCGGGATCGTCGTCCTGCTGGCCTTCGGGTGGTACGAGGCGCGCCTCGGCCGCCCCTCTCCGAACGCCCGGTCCGGCGCGGACAGGGGCCACCCCCTCCTGCCGATGCGGTTGTTCCGCAACCCGGCGCTGACCATCGGCACGATCATCACCGCCGTCAACTTCTTCGTGCTGCTCGGCGTGATCTTCTTCGTGATGCTGTACCTGCAGAACGTACGCGGCTACACGCCCGTCGAGGCCGGGGTGCGCACTTTGCCGCTGAGCCTCGCCTCCGTCGTCGCCTCGCCGCTGGGTGCCGCGCTCACCGAGCGGTTCGGCGCCCGGCTGTCGATGCCGCTCGGCATGGCGCTCCAGGCCGCGGCCTCCTTCGGGGTGCTCGGCTGGGGCGTGCACTCCTCGTACGGCGCGATGTGGCCGCCGTTCATCGCGCTCGGCCTCGGCGTCGGCATGGTGATGGCCGCCTCTTCCGACGCGATCGTCGGCAACGCGCCCGTCGAGGACGCGGGGGTCGCGGGCGGTCTCCAGGCCACCGCGCTCCAGGTCGGCGGCGCGCTCGGCACCTCCGTCCTCGTCTCCCTGATCAGCAGCCGGGTCGGCGCCACGCTGACCGGTGAGCTGACCTCGGCGGGTGTACCGGGGCCCATGGCCCGGGGTCTCGGCGAGGCCAAGGACGCCGTCGCGATGGGGATCTCCCCCGCCTCCGGTGACATGCCGGTGTCCCTGAGGGCAGCGGTGACCGAGGGCAGCGGCCAGGCGTTCATCAACGGCGTCCACACGGCGGCCCTCGTCACGGGCGTGCTGTGCGCGGCGGGCGCCGTCCTCGCGGCGGTGGGGTTGCGGCGTGGGGCGGGGGTGGCGCGGCCTAGCGCCGAGGCCTCGGGCGGGGGACCCGGGGCAGAGGGGCGGCGGGGGTGACGTGGCCCGTGCGCCGAGGGTTCGGGCAGCAGGCGGGCGGGGGTGACCCGCCCGAGTGCTGAGGCCTCGGGTCGGGGAGCTAGGAGAGCAGGTGGGCAGGGGTGCCCGCCCGAGAGCTGAGGCCTCGGGCGGGAGACTCAGGAGAGCAGGCGGGCGGGGGTGACCCGCCCGAACGCTGAGGCCTCGGGTCGGGGAGCTAGGAGAGCAGGTGGGCAAGGGTGCCCGCCCGAGTGCTGAGGCCTCGGGCGGGAGACTCAGGACAACAGCCGTGCCAGTTCGGCCGGGTCCGTAGTGGGGGCGTCGCAGACGAAGCCGCGGCAGACGTAGGCGGCGGAGCGGCCGTCGACCAAGGGGCGGTCGGCCAGCAGCGGCAGTTCGCCGGAGCCGGGCCGGCCCGCCGCGACCGCCGCGCCCGGCGCCGCGCCGAGCAGCGCCGTGCGGTGCAGGTCGCCGAGGATCTCCCCGACGACCGCCACCTCGCGCGGCCCGTCCAGCGCCGCCTCGGCGACCGCGAGGCCGTGCCCGATGAAGCGCGGCACGCGGGGCCCGAGGGCCTTGACGACGCCGAGGGACCGCTCGGCCGCGGTGCGGTGCGGTGAGGCGCCCGTGTGCGCGGCGTACGTGAGGAGTGCGCCCGCGGCCGCCGTCCACCCGGAAGGCGCCGCGTTGTCCGTGGGGTCCTGCGGCCGGCGGATGAGCCGCTCGGCGTCGGCGGCCGTGTCGTACAGCGCCCCGCTCTCCTCGTCCACGAACTGCGCGAGGACGTGGTCGAGCAGGAAGCCCGCGAACTCCAGCCACACCCCCTCGCCGGTCACCGAGGCCAGCGCGAGGAAGCCCTCGGCCACGTCGGCGTAGTCCTCCAGCACCCCCGCGTTGGCACCGGCCTGCCCGTCCTTCGAGGTGCGGGCGAGCCGCGCGCGGGCGTCCATGTGGAGGCGTACGAGAAGGTCTCCCGCGCCCACGGCCGCCGCGACGAGGTCCGGCCGGTCGAAGTACGCCCCGGTCTCGGCCAGCGCGGCGATCGCGAGGCCGTTCCAGGCGGCGACGACCTTGTCGTCACGGCCGGGCGCGGGCCGCTCGGCGCGGGCGGCGAAGAGCCGCTCACGGATCGACGCGAGCCGGGAGGCGTCCGCCACCGGGCCGTCCAGGGCGGGCAGTTGGAGTACGGAGGCGCCCTCCTCGAAGGTGCCCTCCTCCGTCACGCCGTAGCAGGCCATGGCCAGCTCCGCGTCGGCCTCGCCCAGCACCTCACGCAACTGCCCCGGCGTCCATACGTAGTACGCGCCCTCGACGTGCTTGCCCGTGGCCGGGTCCTCGCTGTCGGCGTCGAGCGCGGAGGCGAACCCGCCCTCGTTCGTGCGCAGTTCGCGGACCATGAACTCCGCGGTCTCCAGGGCGACACGCCGGGCGAGATCGGAGCCGGTGGCGCGCCACAGATGGGCGTACGCGCGGCAGAGCAGGGCGTTGTCGTACAGCATCTTCTCGAAATGCGGCACGACCCACTCGCGGTCCACGGAGTAGCGCGCGAAGCCGCCGCCGAGCTGGTCGTAGATGCCGCCGCGCGCCATCCGCTCGCAGGTCTCGGCGGCCATCTGGAGGGCGCCCTCGGAGCCGGTGCGGGCGTAGTGCCGCAGCAGGAACTCGATGACCATGGACGGCGGGAACTTGGGCGCGCCGCCGAAGCCGCCGTGCGCCGCGTCGTAGTCGCGGGTCAGGCCGAGCAGCGCCTGGGCCAGCTCGTCCTCGCCGGGTTTCTCGCCGGTGCCGTGGGTGAGCTGCCGCTCCCCCAGCTCGCGCACGATCTTGCCCGCGACCTCGTCGACCTCGCCGCGCCGGTCCGTCCACGCCCGGTGCACACCGTCGAGCACCTGCGCGAAGGAGGGCATGCCGTGCCGCGGCTCGGGCGGGAAGTACGTACCGAAGTAGAAGGGCTCGGCGTCCGGCGTGAGGAAGACGGTCATGGGCCAGCCGCCCTGACCGGTCGCGGCCTGCACGGCCTCCATGTACACGGCGTCGACGTCGGGCCGCTCCTCGCGGTCGACCTTGATGTTCACGAACTTCTCGTTCATGAGCGCGGCGGTCGCCTCGTCCTCGAAGGACTCGTGGGCCATGACGTGGCACCAGTGGCACGCTGAGTACCCGACCGACAGCAAAACGGGTACATTGCGCCGTTTGGCTTCGTCGAACGCCTCCTGTCCCCACGGCCACCAGTCGACCGGGTTGTCGGCGTGCTGAAGCAGATAAGGCGAGGTCGTACCAGCCAACCGGTTCATACGACCCAGCCTCTCACAGCGCCTGGCGCGACCGGTGAAGCGCTGGCGAGCCCGCCCCGCTTGGCCGAAACAGTATGGGTGCGCCATGACGTGCCGGACGTCCTCGTCCCCGCCAGGAGGGCAGCCCGACACCTCGGAACACCAGGCTGGGCGCAGCAGCGCTGGAACTGCGAGGCTCCTCGAAGGAGGTACACCATGTTCGCCGAGATGGTGGCATCCCGAACGTCGGAGGCGCCCAAGGCGCCCTTCTGCCCGGGACCCCTCCGGCCAGGGCACCGCCTACCGACTGCCCTCGGACTTCGCGGGTTCCACCGGCCGTGCGTCCGCGGCGTGCTCGATACCTCGGAACCCGCCCCCGAGGTAGCTGCCGATCACGATGACGGTCGCCGCCGCACCGAGTGCGACCGCCAGCCGCTCTCCTCTCGACTGACCGGTCGCACCCGCCGGTGGCACGGTCCGGCGGTAGACAAGCACCCCGGCTGCGACGGCCCCGGAAACGACAAGGACGGTGATCAGATCAAAGGTTACGTACAAGGAGTCCCCCGTGTTCGAAGCCCGCTGCCGGAACGAGATGCCTCGGCGGCGGATGCAGGTAAACGGTCCGGTTCAAGGACGGGTTCGACGCCCCCGCCCGGAGGGGGGCGCCTGGGCCGGCTACTCGGCATCCAGCTTCTGCCGCAGCTGATCCAGCGTGTAACCCTCGGGTGTCCGCCACAGGGTCCAGCCGTTGATGACGTTGCCGGTCACCGCCTCCGCGGCCTTCGACGGCGAGGGGAAGGGGGAGGGGTGTCCGTCAACGACGAGCTGGCCGTCGGCAGTGACGACGGCACGGCCCGACCTGTTGGCGCGGCGCTGACGGAACGTGAGCTCCGCCCCCGGTTCCAGCAGGCCGGCGCGCATCAGCCCGGCCAGAGGCCCCTGGGGGATCACCGGAGCGGCCTGCGCCGAGGCGGCCCCTTCCCCGAGGGACAGGGTGACGTGGATGGTGTCGTCACCGCTCGCGCTCACGAGTCGGGCGATGACAGCGGGGTCGAATTGGATGCTCAGCGTGGCCATGCGGGCTCCTGACGTAGACGGCCTCCCCTGACGGGATTCCTTGACTTTTCTTCGATTGCAAGCAGCACGAGCAGCTCGGATTAACTCCTTGTTTCAGTAATTAAGGAGAACTCGCGGGCAAGGGCTCCGGATGCCGACCGCTTCACCTGCGGATGGGGGCCCGGCCGCCTCATCTCGCCAGGAAGCTGCTCAGCGCCTTGCTACGCATGTCCCGCATCGCCGCCAACTGGTCCACCAATCGCCGCTCGTGCGCATCGAAGCACGCCATGGCCGCACCGATGGACCGCTGGGTGTCGAGATCGGGAAGGGCGATGGGCAGCCTCCCGAGCACATCGAGTGAGATGGTCCGCAGTGCCAGGCTTCCGGTCGAATGCGCATCGAGCCACTCCCGGGCTTCGGAGCTGCGCAGGAATGCCGCCAAGTAGTGGGAGTCGACGGTGCCGGGAGGGCTGATCACGAAACAGCCGGTGCCGCAGACCCAGCCTTGCTGCTCTTCCCCGACTACGGCACACCGTCCGAGATCACCCCGGCGGGCGATCACGACATCGCCCGGGTTCAACCGAAAGCGGTTAAGCCGTTCGGCATGCTGCTCGGAAATGCGCTTGACGTCGCCCACGAGGAAACCGATGTCCGAGATGTCCTTCGGCATCACCACAGGGACCCCAGGAGCCTCCACATAGTCCTGGGCTCGGATCAGGCTCCCCGAAGGCCCCGCGAGCAGCCGCACGGGATGGCCATCGGCCGTCTTCCCCCCGCCCACCACGTCCTTCAGTGAGAGGGTCTGACATCGGATGCCGTTCTGCGCCAGCTGATCCTGTGCGCCGGCGATCTGTGCCAGTTCCGCCCCGAGCTCCGACGTCTCGCGGTTACGCCTCTCAAAATCGGCCAGCACGGCGCTCAGATCCGTGCCCCCGCCCGGCTCGCTGTCCGTCCTGAGGTAGGTCCGCGGGTCGAGGTTGCCGGCGTTCTCGATGAGTTCGGCGTACGTAACCGATCGGGAGAAGCCCGGCTCGTCCACCTCCTCCGAGGTTTCGAACCAGAGTCGAAAGCGTTCGGCGATCCGGCCGACGTCCTCGCTCGCCAGCACGCGGGGCCGCTCCGACGACCGCCCTCCCGCGCCGCGCGCATCGACGAGGATGACGGAATCAGATCGGTGCTCCGGACAGGCCCGGCGGCCTCGGCCGAGTACCCAGATGTGCACGGCGATGTTGGTTCCCGCAAAAAGGTACGCCGGCAAGGCGATGACCGCGAGAACCGCTCCCCGGGCCACCATCTCCCGACGGATCACCGCCTCCGACCCTCCCGCCCAGGCCGCCCGCGCAGGCATCACGACCGCCGCGATCCCGCCTTCCTTCAGTTGGGAGCAAGCGAGCTGCAACCAGGCGAAGTTGGCGCTCGACTCCGGCGGCGCGACGAATTGCCGCCGTTCCCACCCGTCGATCCGCTGGTTGAACGGCGGATTACTCAACACCCGGTCCACACGGCCCAGATTCCGGCCCCGCATCAGCATCGCCGGGTCCGCCAGCCCCACCTGCGGCGCGCTCACCCTGTGCAGGGCCAGGTTCAGCATGGCCGGGCGCACGTTGGCCCGATCCACCGCGTACGCCTCGAACGAGTTGTCACCGACCGACCCCCTCTCGGCCAGGTACCGAGCGGCAGCCGCGAGCACGCTTCCGGTTCCACAGGCCGGGTCCATGATTCGGTCTCCCGCACGGGGACCGGCCAGGCCCGCGAGCAGATCAGCGACCCCGCTCGGTGTATAGAACTCCCCTCCCGGCAATGCCCCTTCTTCCGCATGCCGCTGGAGCAACAGCTCGCAGACGTCAGCCACCGCGACCTCTCCGAGGCCGGGGCTCCGATCCAGCGCCGCGACGAAAGCCGTCGTCCAGGGTGCGTCGTCCGGCCCGCTCCCCACGTCGAGGTCAGTCGGCCACGGCAGCGGAAAACCCGGATGCCGGGCCGCCTCCTGCAGAGCCCCCCGCAGCTCGGCCACCGGGGGAAAACCAGCGGCGGCCTCCGCCGAGGCACGCTTCCACCGCTTCACGAAATCGCCCTCGGCTTGGCCTTTCTCCTCCGCAAAGGCGGCGAGCATCAGGATCGCCAGCATCGTGTCGAGGTCGCCGGCCGTACCCCGGCCGCGCCGGTAGGGCGCGTACGCCCGCCACAGCCGGTCGGCGACCTCTGCTGCCGGGTCTTCCGCTTCTTCGATCATCGAGCACCCCTCCTCCAAGTCCTTCGTTCCACTTCACCCGGTTGATGAAGTAGGCCCCAGCGGTGGCCGCGATCAGTTGGCACCACCGCCATGTCGCCCCGTGCTCCGTCGCCCTTACCGGGCAGTTCGACGTCCTCGCGACTTCAGGCTCGCCAGAACTTCATGCGCAGCACCGCTGCGCAGTGCATTTCCGTTTCGCACTCGTCGACCTCGACACTCAAGGACTCCGCGTGACCCTTAGATTAGTGGCACATCACCCCTGCACCACGAAGCGGCACGCGTCGAGGAAAGACCGACCCACCTCACTGCGCAGCCTGACTGCGCACGAGTCTCTCGAGTAAGCCGCAGCTCCGGCCGCTAGCCCGCCGGACCGAATCGCAGCTTCAGGGCATCGAGAGAGGGGTGGGTGTGATGCAGGTCACTCTACGAGGGCCGCGGCTCTCCGGCGCGCGGGCAGGCCATGGCTCCTCGGCCAGGCCCGCGAGGCACCCCTGACCGACCGGGCCGGAGCACGTGCCGTCGACGAACGAGACTGCGGCCCAGCCGAGTCGTTCATCGCCGCCCCCGGAGACGAAGACATCGAGCGGGCGCCGCGCGTAGGAGCTGACTGACACCAGTGGCACGAGCTGTAGCCGACGCTGACCAGCACCGGGACGTCACGCCGCCGGGCCTCCTCGAACGCCTCGGCCGATGGGCCCTGCCAAGCGGCGGTGGATGGGGGAGTCGACTCGCCCCTCGGTGGGCGTTCACCTCAAACCGGGGAAACCATCCAGGTGGCGCGCGGACCTGGCCGTCGACCAGTTCATGGGGAAGCAGCAAAGCCCTCTCCATGTAATAGAGCTTGTCCTACACTCTGAGCATGAAGCCGACCCGAGCCGGGACCACCGAGAACATCTCCGTATCCATGCCCACCGAGCTGGTCGGCGAGCTCCGCTCTCGAACTGGCCGCCGGGGACTGTCCAGCTACATCACCGAGGCTGTCAGACATCAGCTCGCCATGGATGGGCTCGCCGAGATCGTCGCGGCCCACGAGGAGGAACACGGCGCGCTCACTGAGCAGGAGGTCGAAGCCGCTCGTCGCGAGCTCTTCGGAGACGTGAACGCCGAGGATGTCGAGCGGGGCGCCGCGTGAAGGAGCAGCCGGCCCGCTCGCTGGTGCTCGACTCCGAGGCCCTCTCCCTGCTGCTGCGCAACGACCGCGCTATGGCGGCTCGCATCGAGGCATCCCGGCAGGCTGGGGTTCCCGTCCTCGTGTCCGCGCTGACCATCGTCGAAGCCGTACACGGGAAGACCGATCTGGCGCGCTTGAAGTGGGTGCTCTCCCGACTGCGAGTGGAGCCGGTCAGCCAAGAGGACTCCCTGACCGCAGTGGAGCTGCTTCAGGACGCAGGCGGGCTGCACGGGCACAAGTACGCGATCGACGCCCTCGTCGCCGCGCTCGCGCTCCGCCTCCCGGCGCCCGTGATTGTCCTGACTTCCGACCGCGACGACTGGTCGAAGCTCTGTGGGAGCCGCGTGATCATCAGAGAGGTGTGAACGCCGCCGACTACTGTGTTCGCGAGTTCACTGGCACCAGTGACAGCTGCTGTACCCGACGCTGAGCAGCACCGGCACCCCGCGTTCGCGTGCCTCGGCGAAGGCTTCGGCCGACCAGGGCCACCAGTCGACGGGGTTGTCGGCGTGCTGGAGGAGGTAGGGGGACGTCTCATGGGCCAGTCGGTTCGGCATACCTCCATCCTGCCCTGCGCGGCGGCCTCGCGCGGGAACCCGGCCGCGCCGGGTTGCCACCGAGGGCCACCGGGTGCCAGGCGGTGCTACACGCGGCCGAGGCGGGTCAGCAGGGCGCGGGGAGTCCACCCGGTGCGGCGCAGGCCCGCCCACAGGCACCAGGCGGTGACGCCCAGCGCGAGCAGGGCCGCGCCGGGCGCGGACGGCATGTGCGCCATGCCGAGGACGCCGATCAGTACGACGACGAGTCCGTCGAACTGCCAGAGGAAGACGCGGAGCCCGGAGAGGTCGCCCAGGGGGGTGATGACGGGCAGCAGCAGTGCGATCGGCAGGTCCGTCTTCATCTCGCGCAGGAACCTGGCGCCGAGCACGAGCACCACCGACCCGGCGGCGAGCAGCAGCGCGTCGGCCCGCGGCGGCCACCGGGTCACGGCCGCGACACCGCCCGCGAGGCCCGCCGTGGCCGTCACCGCGACGACCGGCCAGGCCAGGGTGCGGGCAAGGGTCCCGCCCCACCGCTCCCCATGGAGCGGAGCCCGCGTCAGCTCGTCGCGCAGTGCGCGCCAGGTCTCGCCGACCCACCCGGACCCCCAGTACACGGCGAGCGAGCCGGCCACCCAGGACGGCGTGGCCGCCCCCGTGCCCGGCTCCGCGACGCCGAGCGCCAGCAGGGCGCCGCCGGTCAGCAGGAATCCCGCGGCCGCGAGCGCCCGGCCCGGGGTACGGAGCGCGCGGACCGCCCCCTGCGCGAGGTGGCCGCGCAGCCGCCCGTCCGGGCGCACCAGGGCTGAGGTGAGGCCGCGCGGCTGCGGGCGGTACAGGTCGAGCGCGTGGTGGAGCGTGCCGGTCCACGCGAAGGTCTGGGCCTCGGCGGCCCGCGCCGATTCGCGGGCGAGCCGGGCGAGGTCGACCGTGCGGAGGGACCGGAACGCGGCCCGGCCGAGCACGGCCGCCGTGGCCGCCGCGACACCGGCGACGGGCCACAGGCCGCCCCCGCCCAGGAGGGCGGAGCGGCCGAGCAGCGCGAGGGCCGCGGCCGCGGCGGCCACGGCGGCGGCGAGCAGGACGTTGTCGCGCACCGTCCGGATCTGCCCCCCACAGCCACGCCACGGGGGCGACGGCGGCGATGCCCACCGCGACGGCCACGCCCTGCGGCAGAAGTGTGGCCCCCGGGCGGTCGAACAGGTCGGTCACGAGGAACGCCGCCGTGCACACCGCCGACAGCGAGCCCAGTCCCGCGTACGCCAGGCGGCGGCGGGCGATGGGGCCGAGGTAGTGCGTCGGGGAGAGGTCGGTGGAGCTGAACACGTGCAGCAGGAACGGCTTGAGCACCAGCGGTCCCCAGAACCGGCCGGCGAGCTGGGCGCCCCACACCACCACGGCCGCGGCGAGGCCCGCCACGGGTGCGGCGGCCCGGGAGGAGTCCAGCGGGACGAGCGCCCGCGAGGTGCGCACCAGGTGGACGACCGGCGCCACGTAGACGAGGACGAGGATGGCGGTGAGGTAGCCGGTGTACGCCCAGTCGTGCACGGTGGCGCGGCCGCCGCGGCGGGCGTACCGGTGCCGCACGGCGTGGACGCGGGCTCTGGGGTCCGCCTCCTGCGCCGCCGTGACGCTGTCCGTCGTCATCCCAGCTCCGTGACGCCGTCGCAGGCGTCCACCAGGGCGGTCTCATGGGTGGCGACCAGCAACGACGTGCCCTGCCGCGCGCGTTCGGCGAGCAGGGTGGCGACGAGGCCGACGCGGTCGGCGTCGAGATGCCTCTCGGGCTCGTCGAGCAGGACGACGTCGGCCGGGCGGACCAGGGTCAGCGCGAGGCTGAAGAGCTGCAACTGGCCGGAGGAGAGCTGCGCGGGGAACCGTTCGCCGAGCGCGGTCAGGCCCAGTCGCCCGATGACCTCGGCGGCGCGCTCCGCGGTCGCCGTGGTGTTGCCGTGCCAGGAGGCGGCGACCAGGGCCACCTGCTCACGCAGCGTCATATCGCGTGCGACGGGCACCGGTTCGACGAGCGAGGCGATGAGGCGCCGGTGCCGGGGCCGGGCCAGGTCGATGGCCTCGCCCCGCACGCGCACGGCGCCGCCCGTCAGCCTCCGGCTCCCCAGGAAGGCCCGCAGCAGGGTCGTCTTCCCTGAGCCGTTGCCGCCGGTGAGACACCGGAACTCGCCCGGCAGCACCGCGAACGTCGTCGGCGCCAGCAGTGTGGTCCCGTCCAGGACGACCGTGGCATCCCGCGCCTCGATCGCGGGCACGTCGCTCACGGCCGCTCCAGGACGACCGGCGTCTCCCGGAAACACGCCAAGCACCCTTCCCCCGCATACGATCCGTTGACGTCCGCCACCTCCAGCCCCCGCGATCCATACCCTCGGCCGGATCTCCGCGAGCGTAGCCCAGGGGTCTGCGCGTGGACCCTGTGGGTGCCGACGCGCTCCGGGCCGGGAAGACGCTCCGAACCCGCCGCACGCCGCTCCCCGGCCGCACCTGATCCGCCCGCTCCCTCGCGCCGACGCCCCCCACCCCGCACACTTGTGGCCGCAGAGACACCTGTCGCTCTCGGAGGGGGAACCCATATGCGGGACAGCCATCGGGCCGAGGCCGAGCGGCTGTTGGCACGGGCCGTGGAGGAGGAGGTGCGGCGGTCGGGCGGCCGCGTCGACGGAGGCGTGCTGCTCGCGCGGGCGCGCGGGTCCCTCGACGCCATGGCGCGGACGGCCGCCGAGGAGTACGAGGCGTACACCCGGGCCCTCGACGAGGCGGGCGCGGGGCAGCTCACCTTCGGGCAGCGGTACGCGCGCGAGGGCGCCGGAACTCCTCTGCTGGTAGCCGCGGTTGCCGCCGTCGCCGCCGGGGTGTCCGACCTGTCGTTCGGCACGAGCACCGGCACGGCCCTGGCCACCGGCGTGGTCGTGGCCGTGGCGGGCGCGGCGGCGACCGTGGCGAAGGTGACGGCCTCCCACGTGCCGGCGGCCAGCCGCCGCGCGGGGGCGCTCAGCCAGCCGGGCGGGCCCGAGCAACTGCGGCTCCAGTGGCTGACGGCGCTGGAGGTGCGGGGCATCCGGCCCTTCCTCGACCAGCAGCGGGTCCTCGCCGCGTCGACCGGCACGGCCGCGAAGAAGGCGGCGCCGCGGCTGCGCGGCACGGACAAGAGCGCGGCGGCGCGCAGGCGTTCCGTACTGGAGCAGTCCTTCGCCCAACTGCCCGAACTCGACGGGCCGTTCGCGGGGCGCAGGGTCGAGCTGGCGCGGATCGCCCAGTGGGTGCACGCGGCGCGCGCGAGCACCGAGACCCGGCCCACGGTGGTCATGCTGCACGGCGCGCCCGGCTCGGGCAGGTCGTCGCTGGCGGTGCGGGCCGCGCTCGACCTGCGGGACCAGTTCCGTGGTGCGTGCGTGGTGGACCTGCGCGGCGACGCCCCGCAGGAGGCGCCGCTGTCCACGCGGGACGCCCTGCTGCACCTCCTGAACCGCTTGGGCGCACCGCGCGAGCAGCTGCTCTTCCGGGAGCGGTCCTCGAAGGAGCAGCAGGTCAAGCGGCTCAGCGAGCTGTACCACCAGTATCTGACGGGCATCGCGGTGACGATCGTCCTCGACGACGCCAGCGACGCCGAGCAGGTCCGCGCCCTGATCCCCGAGCGCTCCGACAGCCTCGTCCTCGTCACCGCCCGCGAGCCCCTCGCGCTCCCCGCGGACCTGTCGGCCTGGGTGCACCGCCTCCCCGTCGAGGCACTGGACGCGGCGGGCGCCGAGGAGCTGCTCCGGGAGTCCGCCGAGGACCTCTCCGGGCCCTACGACGCCGCATCGGCCGACGCGGTGCGGGAGTGGTGCGGCGGCCTGCCGCTCGCGCTGCGCGCCGCCGGTTCCTCGCTGGGCCCGCGCTCACCGCGCCAACTGGCCCATGATCTCGCCGCGTACGGCCCCCTGGAGAAGGCCGGGCCCGTCGAGCGCGTCCTGTGGCTGCGCTACACCGACCAGCCCGGGACCGCCCGGCGGCTGCTGCGGCGCCTCGCGCTCGCCGGGCGCGCCTCGCTGGGCCCGGCCGCCGCGGCGGCGCTGCTCGCCACGGACGAGCAGGAGGCGGGCAGGCAGCTCACCGCGCTCTCCCGCGCGGGGCTGGTCGAGCGGCTCCGGGGCGGCCGCTACCGCCTGCACGACCTCGTACGCTCCTTCGCGCGCTCCCGCCTCCTGGACGAGGAGGAGCCCGCCGAGCGCACCGCCGCGCAGGAGCGGCTCATCGCCAGCTACGGCGAGCTGGCCGACACGGTGATCCGCCTGGTCGACGGCAAGACGTCCACCAGGGCCGACCAGTTCGGGCAGCACGGCTTCGCCTCCCTCGACGCGGCGCTGCGCTGGCTGGACGACGAGTCGACGTTCATCACGGCGGCCCTGCGGCACGCGGAGGGCGTCGACCAGCGGGCCGTGCTCAATCTGCTGGGCGCCCTGTGCGACTACTGCCTGCTGCGCGGCGACCTCTACCGCCTCGGTGAGATCAACGAACTGACGCAGGCCATCGACCAGGGGCTGCTCGGCCGCAGCGTGCAGTGGCGCACCGGCATCGCGGCCCGCCAGCTCGGCGAGCTGGATCAGTCGCGTACGACGTTGAACTCCGTGGTCGACCTCTACTTCGAGGCCCACCAGGACGCCGCCGCCGCCCGCGCGCTCGGTTCGCTCGGCATCACGCTGCACCACCAGGGCAATCTGACGGAGGCCGCGGCCCGGCTCACGGAGGCGCTGGAGCTCCAGGCCGCCGACGAGCTGGCGGGCGACCGCGCCTGGACGCTGCACGCGCTCGCGGCGGTCGAGCGGGACCGCGCCCACCTCGCGCACGCCCTCGGCATGCTCGGCCAGGCGCTGACCCTGCACCGCCGCAGCGGTTCCGTGCACGGCGAGGCGTGGACGCACTTCCAGCTGGGCCAGCTCCGGCTGCGCATGGGCGACGTACCGGGCGCCGAGACCGCGTTGCGCGACGCCCTCGACCTGTACGGACGTACGCGCGACCAGCGCGGCGAGGCGTGGGCGATGACGCAGCTGGCGCGGGCCCGGCTGGTGGA
Source organism: Streptomyces huasconensis (assembly GCF_021028635.1). NCBI lineage: Bacteria > Bacillati > Actinomycetota > Actinomycetes > Kitasatosporales > Streptomycetaceae > Streptomyces > Streptomyces huasconensis. The sequence goes on along the minus strand of NZ_CP086119.1, from coordinate 5,089,352 downwards.
CGGCGACCCCTCGCCCGCGGTCGACGGCCTGCGCCAGGCGGTCTCCCGGCACCGCGACAACGAGGACGCGCGGGGCGAGGCCTGGTCGCTGTACTACCTCGGCCAGGCCCTGGAGGAGACCGGCAGCCTCGACATGGCGGTGCGGGACCTGGAGCGGGCGCGCACGATGTTCTCCCGGATGCGGGACGTGTACGGCCTGGCGTGCGCCCGCCACCACTCCGCGCGCGTCACCCGCGACCAGCGCGCCGCCCAGACCGGCTCGCTGCGCAACTCCGGTTTCGCCCGCCAGCTCCTGGTGGACGCCCGCGCCGACTTCCAGCGGATCGGCGTCGCGCACGGCGAGGCCTGGACGTGTCTGGAGCTGGCGGTCGTGGACGCGGGCAACAACCGCACCCAGCAGGCGCTGGCCCTGTGCGACGAGGCCGTGGACCTCTTCGCCTCGTACGGCGACCGGCGCGGCGGCGACTGGGCCCGCTTCCTGCGCTGCACCCTGCTGCCGTACGCCTCGCCGGGCGGCTGGGAGATCGGCACGGCGGTCGCCCAGGAGGAGCTGAGCCAACTGGCCCGCGCCGCCCACCCGACCCGCGACGGCAAGCTGGCCGAGTACGTGGAGGCGTACGGCCTGCTCCTGGAACGCGGCGCCGACCTGGAGGCGGGCTGGCAGGCGTGGCGCCTCGGCATGGTGCCGAACCGGCACGCGCGGGAGGTGATGGGCGTGGACGTGCCGCGGGAGCGGTGAGGCGCGGGGCACGTGGGCCGTCGGCCAGGATCTCGCCGCCGCCGCTCCTCCGGCCGTGCTGCAGCCGCCAACGGCCACACTTGGTGCGTCACGGCAGGCGGAGCCGACCTGCGCCGAGCCTGCACCGCCTCCACCCAGGGGCGGGGCCCATGGGCCCCGGCCGGGATTTCGGCGCCGTCACTCCGGCCGGGCCCGCAGCCGCCGACGCCCGAACTCCACCGCCGACGCCACCCGCCGGACGCGGGCGCGTCACGGCAGACGGAGCCGGTCGACGCCGGGCCCGCTACCGCCTGCTCTCCGCGCTGCCTTCACCCGGGAGCGGGGGCCCATAGGCCCCGCAGCCGGATCTCGCCGCCGCCCCTCCGGCCGGGCCCGCAGCCGCCGACGGCCGAACTCCACCGCCGACGCCACCCATCGAACGCCGTGCGTCACGGCAGACGGAGCCGACCTGCACCGAGCCCGCACCGCCTCCACCCAGGGGCGGGGCCCAAGTCAGTCGAAGGTGTTCGTCCCCGGGTCGACCACCTCGTCCAGGACCTTGCGCACCGCCTCGTACACGGAGGCGAGGACGTCCGCGCCGGGCGGGCCGTCCGGGGCCTCGGTCTCCCCGCCGGCCGACCGCGCCCTGTAGCGCGTCTCCTCCTGATGGGCCCAGTCGCGGGCCCTGCGAATCCTGCGCAACAACTCGTCGGAGTCCACGACATCGCTCATGCGGCTTCTTCTCCCCGGCCGGCCCCTGTTTCACACGGGACGAGCCGGGGCGGGTCGGCGGCTACTTCCCGGTGCCGGTGCGCTTCGCTCCCGAAGCCGCGTTCTCACCGGTCGCCGCGCCGACCGGCCCGTCCCCGGCCTCCCGCTCGCCGTCGGTCTCCGGCTCCTTGAAGTCGACCTTGCCCATGTGCCGGCTCATCGACTTCATGAGGCCCCACACGGCCAGGGCCATCACCGCGAAGACGATGAACCCGAGGACGCCGGGGGTCACCTTGTCGTCGTCGACCTCCTTGGCAAGAGGGACGAGATGCGTCATTGCCAGATGTGCGTTCACGCTAGGCATTGTCGCGGATGCCCGCAAAGAGGTCGTCCTCGGGGAGGGACGTATCCACGAGCGACTTCGCCAGCTCGTACTCCTCCGTGGGCCATACCTCCCGCTGGAGCTCCATCGGGACGCGGAACCAGCCGCCGTCGGGATCGATCTGCGTGGCGTGGGCGATCAGGGCCTTGTCGCGGATCTCGAAGAAGTCGGCGCACGGCACGTGCGTGGTCAGGGTGCGCTCGACCCGCTCGAACTCGTCCCACCGCTTGAGCCAGTCCCCGTACGGCGACTCCAGGCCGCGGTCGAGCATCGCCTGGTGCAGCGCCTCGGTGCGCGGACGGTTGAAGCCCTGGTTGTAGTAGAGCTTCTGCGGCTGGAAGACCGGGCCGAACTCGCTCTCCGGGTACTTCTCGGCGTCCGCCGCGCCCTCGAAGGCCACCATCGTGATCTTGTGGGTCATGATGTGGTCGGGGTGCGGATAGCCGCCGTTCTCGTCGTACGTCGTGATGACCTGCGGACGGAAGGAACGGATCTGGCGCACCAGCTCACCGGCGGCCTTGTCGACGTCCTCCAGGGCGAAGCAGCCCTCGGGCAGCGGCGGCAGCGGGTCGCCCTCGGGCAGCCCCGAGTCGACGAAGCCCAGCCACTCCTGCTTGACGCCGAGGATCTCGCGGGCCTCGTCCATCTCCTTCTTGCGCACCTCGTGGATGTGCTCCTGGATGTAGGTGTCACCCTGGAGCTTCGGGTTGAGGATGTCGCCGCGCTCCCCGCCCGTGCAGGTCACGACGAGTACGTCCACCCCCTCGGACACGTACTTGGCCATGGTGGCCGCGCCCTTGCTCGACTCGTCGTCGGGGTGGGCGTGCACGGCCATCAGTCGAAGCTGCTCAGTCAAGACTCGATCCTCAAGTAATCGGGCGCCCTCGGTGATGCGGCGCAACACGCGGCTTCTATAGTGACGGAACCGGGGGGCGGAAAATTCCGGCATCCCCTGTTCCTGGAGGACGATCATGGCGGCGGTGGGTTCGAAGCCTTCGGAAGGGGTTTCCGAAGGGCTTCCCGAGGGGCGGTACGGCCGCTCCCGCACGGCCGACGAGGCCGCCGACCGCAAGCTGAAGATCGTCGGCTCGGTGCTCGGTGTCGCCCTGCTCGGCGTCGTCGGCTGGTTCGGCTACGACTACATCAACGGTACGAAGCTCAGCGCCGAGGTCATCAAGTTCGACGTCGTCTCGGCCGACACCGTCAAGGCCCATCTCGAGGTGCGCAAGGACGCCGCCGCCAAGGGCTACTGCACCCTGCGCTCGCAGGCCGAGTCCGGCGCCGAGGTCGGCCGCGCGGACTTCCGCTTCGACCAGCGCGAGGACCGCATCGACCAGGTCGTCACGCTCCGTACGACGTCGCAGGCGACCAGCGTCGAGCTGCTCGGCTGCCACTCCGACTGACACGTCGGGCGCCGCGGCACCTCTTCACCGCCCTCACCTGCGCCGACGTAAATCTGACGGCTTATGTCCTCCCCCTGGCGCACCTGAATTGTTAGGCTCGTGGTTTCGCCCACCCGTGAGGGAACATCCTTCTGGGTAGGGCGATGCTTTGTATTCCCAGTACCTACGAGGAGCACCTGTGACCCAGACCAGCGAGAACGTCACCTGGCTGACCCAGGAGGCGTACAACCAGCTCAGGGCCGAGCTGGAGCACCTGTCTGGTCCCGCGCGCACCGAGATCGCGGCCAAGATCGCGGCAGCACGCGAGGAGGGGGACCTGCGCGAGAACGGCGGGTACCACGCGGCGAAGGAGGAGCAGGGCAAGCAGGAGCTCCGTATCCGCCAGCTGACCCAGCTCCTGGAGACCGCCAAGGTCGGTGAGGCGCCGGCCGCCGACGGCGTGGTGGCGCCGGGGATGGTCGTGACCATCGCCTTCGACGGCGACGAGGACGACACCCTGACGTTCCTGCTCGCCTCCCGCGAGTACGCGAGCGAGGAGATCGAGACGTACTCCCCCCAGTCCCCCCTCGGCACGGGCGTGAACGGCAAGCGGATCGGCGAGGACGCGCAGTACGAGCTGCCGAACGGCAAGTTCGCCTCCGTCAAGATCCTGGAAGCCAAGCCGTACCAGGGCTAGCCCCTTCCGCCGCTTCGGCTCTCGCCATCGCGGCCACGACGGGCCCCCGGCACCCCTGCGGTGCCGGGGGCCCGTCGCGTGCGGGGTCCGGGGTCAGCCGATGACGGTGTACCCGGCGTCGTGCAGCGCCCCGGCCACCTCGGCGCAGTGCTCGGGCCCCTTCGTCTCCAGGTGCAGCTCCACCTCCGCCTCCGTGAGCCCGAGGCGCGGGTCGGTGCGTACGTGGCTGATGTCGAGGACGTTGGCGTCGACCACGGTCAGCTCGCCGAGGAGCGTGGCGAGGGCGCCGGGGCGGTCCGTCAGGCGCAGCCGCAGCGAGAGGTAGCGGCCCGCCGCCGCCATGCCGTGGCGCAGGATGCGCTGCATCAGGAGCGGGTCGACGTTGCCGCCCGAGAGCAGGGCGACCACCGGGCCCTCGAACGCCTCGGGCTTGCTCAGCAGGGCCGCGACGGGGCTGGCGCCCGCCGGTTCGACGACCATCTTGGCGCGCTCCAGGCAGAGCAGCAGGGCGCTGGACAGCTCGTCCTCGGAGACCGTTACGATGTCGTCGACCAGATCGTCGATCAGCTGAAACGGTACGTCGCCGGGGCGTCCGACCTTGATGCCGTCGGCCATGGTCGCGGGGTTGTCGATCGACACCGGGTGCCCGGCGGCCAGCGAGGGCGGGTAGGCCGCCGACCCCGCCGCCTGCACGCCGACCAGGCGCACGTCCGGGCGCAGCGCCTTGACCGCCACCGCGATGCCCGCCAGGAGGCCGCCGCCCCCGACGCCGACGACGAGGGTGCGCACCTCGGGGCACTGCTCCAGGACCTCCAGGCCGACCGTGCCCTGCCCCGCGACGATGTCGGGGTGGTCGAACGGGTGGATGAACACCGCGCCCGTCTCGCGCGCGTACTCCTGCGCGGCGGCCAGCGTCTCGTCGACGACCTGGCCGTGGAGCCGCACCTCGGCGCCGTACTCCCTGGTCGCCGCGACCTTGGGCAGCGGCGCGCCGGCCGGCATGAACACCGTGGACCGCACGCCGAGCAGCGAGGACGCGAGGGCCACGCCCTGCGCGTGGTTGCCCGCGCTGGCGGCGACGACGCCGGCGGCGCGCTCCTCCGGCAGCAGGCCCGCGATCCGTACGTACGCCCCGCGCAGCTTGAACGAGCCGGTGCGCTGGAGGTTCTCGCACTTGAGGTGCACGGGGGCGCCGACCAGCCGTGACAGGTGCCTGCTGCCCTCGATCGCCGTCATCCGCGCCACTCCGGAGAGCATCTTCCGCGCGCCGCGGACGTCGTCGAGGGTGACCGTCGGCAGGGAGCGGGACGTGCGGTGGTTCATGTCCCAAGTCTTGCAGCCCGGGCCCGGGCGCTCCCGAGGTGACCAAGGGACGAGACTGTTATGCGCGTAGGTTTGCGCAGCGCAGGTACGGTCCGCGCCGTGGCCGCGTACCCTGTCCCCCAACCCACCGCCCTCGCATGAAGTGAGCCCCCGGCCATGCCCACAACTCCGGACATGACGACCGCCAGTGATCCCGGCCTCCTCGACAGCCTGCAGCACCAGGTGGCGGTCTTCGCCCGCCGCGCGGAGCAGACCCGTCTCGGCGGCGTAGGCCAGGTCCGCAACTCCATGGACCGCGCCGCGTACCTGCTGCTCAACCGCCTCGACAAGGAAGGCCCGATGGGCGTCAAGGCGCTCGCCGCGAGCATGGGCATCGACTCGTCGACGGTCACCCGGCAGGTCGCCCCGCTGGTCGACACCGGTCTCGTCAAGCGCACCTCGCACCCGGAGGACGGCCGTGCCGTGGTGCTCCAGCTGTCGCCGCGCGGCCAGGCCAGGCTCGACGAGGTGCGGTCATCGCGCCGCGAGCTGATGGCCGAGCTGACGCAGGACTGGGCGCCGGAGGAGCGCGAGAGCTTCTGCACGCTCCTCACGCGCTTCAACTCCGCCCTCTCGGCGCGCCAGACGTCCCACACGGCGCCCGGCGGTGAGGTTCCGGCCACTCCGGAGTCTTGACCCCGGGCCCGCCCCTGGCCTCAGATGAGACCGGGAGGCGCGGTGCGAGAACGGCAGGGGTTCCAGGACGCCCGCCGTGCCCGGGAGTTCGAGGCGTTCGTCGCGGGCGCGGCAGGCAGGCTCCTGCATGCCGCGACGCTGCTCACCGCGGAGCACCCCCGGGACAACCCCCGCGCGCGTGCCCTGCTGACCGCCGCCCTCGCGCACACGTACGCGATGTGGGACCGGCTGCGCGGCGAGGACCCCTACGACCGCGCCCGCCGGCAGGTCGTCCTGCGTTTCGCGCACGGCGCGTGGCGCCGTCACCGCGGCCACGGCGGGGTCCTGGCACGGCTCAGTCCGCAGCAGCGGCTGATCGTGGTGCTCCGGATGTACGAGGGGGTCGCCGAGGAGCAGACGGCGGCGCTCCTCGGGCTGCCCGTCGAGCGGGTCGGGGCGATCTGCGCCCGCGCGACGGCGCTGGTCCTGCACCCGCCGCGCGGCCCGGCGCTGGTCGGGCCGGTGAGCGGGGCGGTGCCGTCGTGAGTCAGTACGAGCGCAAGGAGAGCGCCGTGCGGCGGCTCCTGGAGGAGGCGCAGCCCGCCGCCGTCCCGCCGGACCTCTACGAGGAGGCGGTGCGGCGGGGCGGGCGGTCGTTGCGGCGGCGCAGGGCGCTGCGGCGGCTCCTGTGGCTGGTGCTGCTGGCCGCCGCGGTGGCGTTCACGGTGTGGGCGTGCGCCGCCCGGCCCTGGGTGGAGCCGCCGTCGGACACGACTCCACCCCTGACGCGCTGGTGACGGGCTGCTTACGAGCGGTCTAGCCCAGCGCCTGCTGGAGGTCGGCGAGCAGGTCGTCGGCCGCCTCGATGCCCACGGAGAGGCGTACGAGGTCCGCGGGGACCTCCAGGGCCGAGCCGGCCACCGAGGCGTGCGTCATGCGGCCGGGGTGCTCGATGAGGGACTCCACGCCGCCCAGGGACTCGCCGAGGGTGAAGAGCCTGGCGCGGTTGCAGACCTCGACGGCCGCCTCCTCGCCGCCCTGGACGCGGAAGGAGACCATGCCGCCGAAGGACTTCATCTGCTTGGCGGCGATCTCGTGGCCGGGGTGCTCCGGAAGGCCCGGGTAGAGGACCTGCGTCACACGCGCGTGGCGGGTCAGCATGTCGGTGACCTTGGCGGCGTTCTCGCTGTGCCGGTCCATGCGCACCGCGAGGGTCTTGATGCCGCGCAGCACCAGCCAGGCGTCGAAGGGCCCGGCGACGGCGCCCATGGCGTTCTGGTGGTAGGCCAGCTCCTCGCCGAGCGCCTCGTCGCTGACGACGAGCGCGCCGCCGACGACGTCCGAGTGGCCGCCCATGTACTTCGTCATGGAGTGCACGACGATGTCGGCGCCGAGGGCGAGCGGCTGCTGGAGGTAGGGGCTGGCGAAGGTGTTGTCGACGACGAGGCGGGCCCCGCTCTCGCGGGCGATCTGCGCGACCGACGCGATGTCGGTGATGCCGAGCAGCGGGTTGGAGGGCGTCTCCACCCAGATCGCCTTCGTCCGGTCGGTCACGGCGGCGCGGACCGCGTCCGGGTCGGAGGTGTCGGCCACCGACCACTCCACGCCCCACCGCGAGACGACCTTGGCGAAGAGGCGGAACGTGCCGCCGTACGCGTCGTTCGGGATGACCACGTGGTCGCCGGGGGCGAGCAGGGCGCGCAGGAGGCAGTCCTCGGCGGCGAGGCCGGACGCGAAGGCGAGGCCGCGGCGGCCGCCTTCCAGGGCGGCGAGGTTCTCCTCCAGGGCGGTACGGGTCGGGTTGGCGCTGCGGCTGTACTCGTAGCCGCCGCGCAGGCCGCCGACGCCGTCCTGCTTGTAGGTCGAGACCTGGTAGATGGGCGGGACGACGGCGCCGGTGAGCGGGTCGGCCGTGTTCCCGGCGTGGATCGCCACGGTCTCGAAGCTCTGCGTGCTGGGCGTGGTGTGCGAGTCACTCATGCGGCGAGCGTAGTGCGCGCGGCGGCCGTTGCGCCGGGTCGGTCCGGGTACGTCCCCGCAGGTTGGCCAATTGTCGGACCCGTCTGGTTCGCTTGTGTCATGGAGATTCTCTGGTTCCTGTTCGCGGTGGTCATGATCGGTGCGGTCCTCGGGCCCGTGCTGCTGCGCAGGCGCGGCGGAATCCGGCAGGTGGCCCCCGGTTCGCCGGACGCCGCGGACCCGGCGGACTACGGCTTCCTGCGCCAGGAGGAGCTGGACATCCGCATGCCGGGGGCGGACGCCGATCTCCTCGAAGTGCTCGACCTCGTGCAGCGCACGCAGGAGTGGCGGGCCGCCTCGCAGCTCCTCGCGGGCACCGAGACCCATGGCGAGCTGCGCTGGCAGCGCGTGCAGGCCTTCGCGGGCGCGGCCTCGCTGGAGCTGCAGCAGCGGCCCGGTGGCGTGAGCGGCAGCCCCGGCGGGCAGTGGCTGCGGGTGTGGCGGGCCGAGGCGCCCAAGGACGCGGGCGGCGCGGCGGTGCACGCGGAGTTCCTGGTGCAGCAGGCGTGGCGGACCGCCGCCCAGGGGACGGACGAGTTCCGGATCATCCTGGAGGAGGCCAAGGAGGCGTGCGCGCAGGCGGCGCTGCTGGCCCCGGGCGACCCGATTCCGTACATCATCGAGCTGTCGATCGCCCGCGGCCTCGCGTACCCCCGCGAGGAGTTCGAGCAGCTGTGGCTGAAGATCCTGGACCGCGCGCCCGCGCACATGGGCGCCCACCTGGCGGCGCTGCACTACTGGTGCGAGAAATGGCACGGCTCGCGCGACCTGGCGTACGGCTTCGCGGAGGCGGCGGCGGCGCGCGCGCCCCGCGCCTCCCTCCTCGCGGCGCTCCCGCTCTTCGCCGTGTACGAACACATGCCCGAGGTGAACCTCGTCCGCGGGTTCTACGAGAGCGAGGTCGTCACCAAGGCCGTCGAGGGCGCCCTCTTCGCGGTGCACGCCGCCCGCCCGGACGACCCAATGCTGGCGCACGTCCGCCACCTGCTGGTCTTCTTCCTGGTGCGCTGCGAGCGCTGGGCGGAGGCCATGAACCAGCTGGTGCACGTGGACGGCCACGTCGGGGCCCTGCCCTGGACCCTGACCCCCGACCCGGCCGAGAGCTACGCGCTGTACCGCGCGCTGGCCGTCGCGGGGTACGAGGCGAACGGCGGCAGCCCGGCGACGCTGCCGCACTGAGCCGCCGCCGACCGGAATGCCGGACCCTGCCCGCACGTTCCCTTGATGACGCCCTTGTCAGGCCCCGCACGAGGAGAGACCCCATGATTTTCGGCCGCACGCCCGAGCTCCCCACCCCCGAGCAGGCCCTGAAGGGCCGGGCGACCCCGGAATTCGAGGTCCCCGCGCGCCACACGGTCCTCGGCAACCCGCTGCTCGGCCCCTACCCCGAGGGCCTGGAGGTCGCGGACTTCGCACTGGGCTGCTTCTGGGGCGCGGAGCGCAAGTTCTGGCAGACCGAGGGCGTCTGGACGACGTACGTCGGCTACCAGGGCGGTTACACCGAGAACCCCTCCTACGAAGAGGTCTGCTCGGGCCTGACCGGCCACACGGAGGCGGTCCGTTTCGTCTTCGACCCCTCGCGCGTCTCGTACGCCTCGCTCCTGAAGCTCTTCTGGGAGTCCCACAACCCCACGCAGGGCTTCCGCCAGGGCAACGACGTCGGCACGCAGTACCGCTCGGCGATCTACACGCACTCTCCCGAGCAGGAGGCCGGCGCGAAGGCGTCCCTGGAGGCCTACCAGCAGGTCCTGACGGCCGCCGGGCACGGCACGATCACGACGACGGTCCTCCCGGCCGAGGGCAGGCCCTTCTGGCCGGCGGAGCCGTACCACCAGCAGTACCTGGACAAGAACCCCGACGGCTACTGCGGCATCGGTGGCACGGGCGCCCTCCTGGACACCCCCTCGGAGACGAACTGGGGCCGCGCCTGCCCGACGGGCATCGCGCCCGCCCCCGGCGCGAACCGACCGACCGCCTGACCGACCGCCCGGGCCGCCGTATCTTGGCGCCATGGCGCTGAGTGACATAGGCAGACCGGAAGTCCTGCGAGCCGTCGAGGAGTTCGACCGCCTCGGCCGGAGCGCGTTTCTCCACCGATACGGCTTCCAGGCGTCCCGCACCTATCTGCTGTCGCTCGACGGGCGGTACTACGACTCGAAGGCGGTGGTCGGCGCCGCCCATGGATATGTGCGGGGGCAGCGGCCGCTGGCCGCTTCGGAGTTCTCCGGTGGCCGCGGTCATGCGGTGAAGCGGCTGGACGAGTTGGGCTTCCAGGTGGTGTGCCAGGAAGCCGTCGCTCCCGAAGCCGCACCCGACGACCTCGTCGGCCGCATCGCGCGCCTGCGCGTCGCCCACACGCGGACCGGCCCCCTCCTCTACCAGCCGATCACCCTCCTGTGGGCGATCGGGCGCGCCGTGCGGGGTGAACCGCGCATGCTGCCCTGGGAGGAGACGAGCGCGGCCCTGAGCGGGCTGCTGGAGGAGTTCGGCCTCCGGGGCGAGCGCGTCCGACCCGGCTATCCGGTGCTCGCGCTCCACCACGCCGGGCTGTGGACGCTCCAGGGCCACGAGGGGCCCGTTCCGCCCGCCCACGGGGCTGCCTCCGTACCCCATCGCTGGTTCGCCGCCCAGCAGCCGACCGGCGGCCCGGTGCGGCCCTTCCACGACCTCATGCGCACCTCCGGCCAAGCCCGCGTCGAGGTCATCCAGACGCTCACGGACCGCTTCTTCGCGGACCTCGACGAGATCCCGCTGCTGCGTGCGGTCGGCCTCTACGACGAGTCGGTGGCCGATGACCTGCCCCGCGCCCCGGAAAGCAGCCCCGTACCCGCCGTCCGGGCGGAGCCTGCCGATCCTGTCTCCCTGGCCGCTCAGTACGAACGGCTGTGCGGCCTGGTGGAGCGCCGGGAGGCGTCGCGGCGCGGCCGGCGGCGCGAGAGCGTCTCCCGGGACCCCATCCGTTCGTCGACGGCCCGGCGGGCGGTACTGCTCCGCAGCGCGGGGCGGTGCGAGAACGCGGCCTGCGGCGGACAGCCGGACGACGTGACGGACTCCGGCGACCCGATCCTCGAGGTGGATCACGTCGTGGAGATCACCGGCGACGGCCGCGACCACCCGAGCCAGATGATCGCCCTCTGCCCGAACTGCCACGCCGTCAAGACCCGTGGCAGGAGCCGGCACCAGGTGCGCGCCGCCTTCCTGGACGTGGTGCGCGAGCTGCACGCACGAGCACGGGGCACCCGTGGCTGAGCCGGGCCAAGGGATGCGGACGACGGCCTACCGCGTGATCAAGGGGGTCTGGGGCATCGCCGTCGACCTGACCGCCGAGGCGACGCTCGGCGCCGCACCGCCCGGGTGCGCCGAGCGGGTCAGTGACCGCGTGTGGCTGGACGCCTCCCCCGTCCTCAGTCACCCGCCCGCCGACCGCACCGGCTGCCGGATCACTCCGGAGGAGGTGGTGTGGCTGCGGCACGGCGTGGCGCTGGCGGCGCCTGCCGTCGAGGCTCTCACCGCCCCACGGCACACCACGATCACCGTCCACCGCGTCCGGTTCCCCGAGACCGACTACCAGCCGGAAGGGCTCGCGGCCGCGGTCCTCGCCTGGACCGAGGCGGAGTTCGGTCTTCCGCCACGCCCAGTAGAAGTGCGGTTCGACCGGTCGGCCAATCGGTACGTCTACGGCTGGTAGCGGCGAAGTGAGCGCCGACGTGGCCGGCTTGCGGTCGTGTCACTCGACGCCGAGGTCCCGGCGCATCACGCGGCGCAGTTCGGCGATGGCCGCGTCGGTGTCGGCCTCCAGCTCCGCGTAGGCCGCGCTGTCGGCCGTCACTCCCTCGAGGACGCGGTCCCGTGTCGTCCGCAGCGCGAGGAACGCGGACCGGGCCGCCTCCACGACGTCCGCCGGGGCGGTGATCGCCAGCTGGTGGCGGATCTCGTAGGCCCCGGGCGCCAGGAACCGCTCGCGCACCTCGCGGGCGTGTTCCTCGGTGCCGGGGGCGGCGCGGTCCGTCCCCTGCGCGGACTCGTGGAGCGCCGTGCGGACGCGTGAGAGCGCCGCCGTGTACTCCGCGTACAGCTGCCTCCGCGCCGCCGTCTCGCGGTCCTCGCGCTCGCGCCGCCACCGAATCCGGTCGGCCAGCAGCGTCGCCCCGACACCGATTCCCGCTCCCAGCAACGTACTCACCGGCGATATCCACTCCACGAGCACCCGACCCTAACGGCCCGCCCCCACCCCCTCTGCCCTCAGCGAATCTGCCCCCAGCCGATAAACCGGGCAGCCGTGCTCGTGGCGGGCAACAGTGCTGGCACGGCGCGGTGTTGGAGCCGCGGTACTTGAGGGAGGTCCGATGTCAGTACTCGGCAGTGGCTGGGAGACGGAAGTGCGGGCGGCGGACGGGGAGAGTGTCCCGTCGCGGTTCGACGACCATCTCGCCGCCCAATTGCTCAACCAGCGCATCGTGTTGCTCGGGACACAGGTCGACGAGGTGTCCGCCAACCGCGTCTGCGCGCAGATGCTGCTGCTGTCGGCCGAGGACCCGAAGACCGACATCAGCCTGTACATCAACAGCCCCGGCGGGTCCGTCACCGCGGGGCTGGCCATCTACGACACCATGCGGCTCATCCCGAACGACGTCTCCACCCTCGCCATGGGGTTCGCCGCCAGCATGGGGCAGTTCCTGCTGAGCGTGGGCACGCACGGCAAGCGGTTCGCGCTGCCCAACGCGCGCATCATGATGCACCAGCCGTCGGCGGGCATCGGCGGCACCACCGCCGACATCGCCATCCAGGCCGAGAACCTGGCGTTCACCAAGAAGGCCGTCGAGCGGATCACCGCCGAGCACACCGGACAGAGCGAGGAGACGATCTCGCGCGACGGCGACCGCGACCGGTGGTTCACCGCCGAGCAGGCCAAGGAGTACGGAATGGTCGACCACGTCGTCGAGTCCCTGGAGGACGTGCGGCCCGCCGGGTCGAAGCGGCGTATCGGGCTCGGGATCTGAGAGAGGGGCGGACGTCATGAGCCAGTACACGATTCCCACCGTCGTCGAGCGCACCCCGCAGGGCGAGCGCGCCTACGACATCTACAGCCGGCTGCTCTCCGAGCGCATCATCTTCCTCGGCACGGAGATCGACGACGGGGTGGCCAACGTCGTCATCGCCCAACTGCTCCACCTGGAGTCGTCCGCCCCGGAGCGCGAGGTGTCCCTCTACATCAACTCGCCCGGCGGCTCCTTCACCTCGCTCATGGCCATCTACGACACCATGAGCTTCATCACCGCGCCCATCTCCACCTTCTGCGTGGGACAGGCCGCCTCCACCGCCGCCGTGCTGCTCGCGGGGGGCGACCCCGGGCGGCGGTTCATCCTCGACCACGCGCGCGTGCTGCTCGGGCAGCCCGCGAGCCGCGGCCGGCAGGGGACGGTGTCCGATCTCGCCCTGGAGGCGCAGGAGATGCTGCGCATCCGCTCCCAGGTGGAGGAGGTGCTGTCCCGGCACACCCGCCACGACATCGCCACCCTGCGCGCGGACATGGACCGCGACAAGGTGTTCACCGCGCAGGAGGCGGTCGCGTACGGGCTCGCCGATCAGGTGCTCAGCAGGCGGGTCGTGCCCGCGGCCGCCTGAGCCCTGACCGGCCCGGGCCTCATGCCGCCAGGCGTACGTCCCCCTGGTACGACGCCCTGGCCGGCCTCACACGGGGGTGGAGGCCGGCCAGGCGTCCCTGCGCCAGCGACAGCACGTCCGTCAGGCTCAGGCCGAGCGCGTGGGCCGCGGCCGCGAGGACCTCGGACGAGGCCTCCTTGCGGCCGCGCTCCAGCTCGGAGAGGTAGGGCATGGAGATGCGGGCGGCGTCGGCCACGTCCTTGAGCGTGCGCTCCTGCGCGAGGCGCTCACCGCGCAGGACCTCCCCGACGACGTCACGCCACAGCGGCTCCTTGGCCGGGCGCAGAGGGATGACGCGGGCGTGGTTCGGCATCTGCCGCTCTTGGCTGCTCACCCCCTCAGCCTAGGAGTGAACCGGGCCGCGGGGCAGCGCGGAACGTTCCGCCGCCCGCGAAATCCGCCGCGAAATCCCCCACGAGATCCGCCGCGAAAACGCGCCCCGCGCGGCCCTGTTCGGGCCTGGACCGGCCCCGCGTGGCCGGAAAACGCCTCGGTCGCGGGGCCTGGTCCGCAGGACGCGGCGGGACCGGGACCCGTGACCGATCCGGGCGCCGTGTGCCCCGGCCTAGCGTGGCTCCTGTCAGCGCAGGACCACGGGGGTTCGGGAAAGATTCCGGCGAGACTCCGGCAGACAGGGAGGTCACACGATGGCCATCGAGTTGAACCACACGATCGTCGCGGCCACGGACAAGAAGGCGTCGGCGCAGTTCCTCGCCGACATCCTGGGGCTCGAAGTGGGCCCGCAGTACGGCCCCTTCGCCCCCGTGGAGATCCCCAACGGCGTCACCCTCGACTTCTACGACGGCGGTGACGGCCCGATCACCTCGCAGCACTACGCCTTCCTGGTCTCCGAGGACGAGTTCGACGCGATCTTCGGCCGCATCAAGGAGCGGGGACTGACCTACTGGGCCGACCCGTACCACCACCGCGCGGGCGAGATCAACACGCACGACGGCGGCCGGGGCGTCTACTGGGACGACCCCGACGGGCACAAGCTGGAGATCCTCACCCGCCCCTACGGCAGCGGCGCCTGAGGCACGGCGCTCCCGGCCAGGAACGCGAGCACCGCGGGAGTCGCCACGTCCGCGAACTCCTCGAAGTACGCGTGCCGGGCGCCCGGGACGAGGAAGGTCCCGGCGTCCGGGATGCGGGCGGCGAGCAGCGGGGCGTTGGCGGCCGGGTTGAACACGTCGTCCGTGCCGTGCACGACCAGGGTCGGCGCCGTGATGCGGGGCAGCGCCTCCCACGCGTCGTGGCGGGCGCTGGCCCGCAGATGGCGGCGGCGGGCGTGGGCGGGCATGGTCGGATCGCCGAGGGTGTGGAACTCCCGTCCCGGGTGGGCCCGTTCCTGCTCGGCGAGCCAGGCCGGGGTGTACATCAGCTCCAGCAGGGCGCGGCGCGCGGCGTCCGGATCGGCCTGGCTCAGGGCGGCCCGGACCTCGGGGCCGCGCTCGACGCCGTGCGGGGCCCCCGGCGACGTACAGCCGAGGACGAGACGGCCGACGCGGTCGGGATGGTCGGCGGCGAGCCACTGTGCGATGCGGCCGCCCATGGAGGTGCCGTACACGTGGGCGCGGTCGATGCCCGCGTGGTCGAGGACCGCGACGGCGTCACGGGCGAAGCCGGGGGTGCTGTACGTGTCGGTGTCGGGCGGTCGCTCTCGCCGGTGCCGCGGTGGTCGAGTACGACGGTGGTGAAGCGCGCGGCGAAGTCGTCCCGTACGCAGTCCCACCAGTGGTGGTCATTGGACTGCCCGGCGAGCAGCAGCAGCGGTTCACCCGTACCGTGCACCCGGTAGTGGATCGCGGCGCCGTCGGCCGCCTCGGCGAAGGGCACCGCCGGTCACTCCGCCCGCAGGTCGGCGACGAGGCGGAAGCGCTCCAGGACGAGTTCGGTGCCGTCGTCGACGGTGAACGTCTCGTCACCGAGCGCGGCGCGCAGCTCCGCACTGTGCCAGAAGCTCTCGTGCCCCGCGCGCCACGCGGCGACGCTCGTGTATCCCTCGCCCTCGTCCACGGCGTGGGCGAGGTCCACGTCGGCCAGCGGCACGACCCGCACCTCTGTCGTCTCGATGACGGCCACGGGCCGGTCGCCGGAGTCGACGACGACCGAGCGTTCGCCGGGCGCCGGAAGGGGGGCGCCGTCCTGCTCGTACTCCGCGAGGAGGCCCGTCGTCGAGGTCTTGGAGCCGTCCAGGATCGCCGCCACGAGCTGGTCGCGCAGCGGCCCGGGGAAGGCGAACTCCGCCTTGGGGAGCGAGGCGTGGGCGCCCGGGGTGTCGTGGGGTGACGTGGTCATGGGAGCACAGTAATGGCCCCGGACACGGCACGACGCGGCGCCGACGGGTACGGGCGATACGTGATCGGCCGTCCCTTCGGCGCCGCGCCGGGGTCAACGCGCTAGTGAGGCAAGGTCACTTGCCGTAGTACGCGTTGTGGATCGACAGCGTCGACTTGTTCCCCTTCTTGTCCGTGATCTTGGCGTGGAAGGAGATCCCCTTGTCCTTCTCGGGGTTCTTCACCGAGATCTTCCCGTTGACCACCTTGACCTGCTTCCAGGTCTGGCCGTAGTCGTACGAGACGTAGACGTACAGCGACTTGAGGTTCGCGCCGGCCGCCGACCCCTGGACCGTCACCGGCACCGACTGGGTCCTGCCGGCCTCCGCCCTGCTGCGCAGGTCGACCGCCGGGGCGAACCGCGCCGTGGAGACGGGGAGCTTCGCGCTCTCCGCCCTCTTGGAGCGGAACTTGAAGCCCGCGTCGATGCGGGTGCTGGCGGCGGCCACCTTCACGCTGCGCTTCACGGACGTCTTCAGCTCGTACGCGGCATCACCCGACGGCACCTTGAACGACGCCCCGCCGGCCAGCGGGTCCTCGTTCTCGCCGACCTTGGTGCCGTTGCGGTACAGCGTGGTCTTCACCGAGGTGTAGAGCGAGGAGCCCAGGTGGCCCTTGCCGTCGGCGAACAGCGGCAGGTCGCCCACGATGTTGTTGCCCTCGCGGTGGACACCGAAGTCGCTTCCGAGACGCGGTCCGAACACGGCCGTGTTGAAGGTCTTCTCGTAGCTCTGGCCGCCCTTGAAGATCTGCGCGGCGCCGAGCGTGTAACCGGCGTCGACGGTCGGCCGCCCCTGGGTGTCGGTCCCGTGCTGCTCCAGATCGAGGCTCCACTCCGCCTTGTCCACGGCGGACAGGTACAGCGTCCGGGTGGTGGGCAGCGGGCGCGGAATGCCGGCCGAGGAGCCGCTGGAGCTGCCCGGGAGGATACCCATGGCGCTCAGGACGCCCTTCTTGCCCGAGGACGACGCGCCGACGTTCACCTTCACCTTGGCCAGCTCGGCCGCCTTGAAGTGCTTGGTGTACCCGGTCGCGACCTCCTTGACCTTGCCACCGGTGACGATGTCGTACTCGGTGTCGTCACCCTTGGTCCAGTGCCCGCCCCACTGCTGGAACAGCGAGCCGTCGGTGACCTGCGCGCCCTGGTGCTTCGTACGGAAGTTGGCGTACGAATCGAGCTGCCAGCCGAAGGTGAAGCTCATCTGCGGGGTGTCGACCGTGTAGTCCGGAGCCGCGTAGCCCGCCTTGAGGCCGGTTTCCGGCACCGTGATGTCCACCGGCTTCGTCGTCCGCGCGTCCAGCGTCACCGTGGTGTCCTTGGTGACGTTCAGCTTCGGCTGCGCGATCCAGTCGGCGCCCTTGGTGAAGTCCTTCGGGTCGACGTAGATCCCGGCGTTCAGGAGGTAGCCGCCCTTGGGCACCCGGACCGTGACGGTGCCGGACTCGTCGTACGGGTTGAAGGACTGCTGGGCGGCGAGGCCGCTGATGCCTTCCAGGTCACCGTCGTAGTACGTCGCCGGGGCGCCGTCCCGTCCGATGAACTTCAGCGTCACGTCGTACGACTCGACCTCGTTCACCACGGCGGCCGCCGTCCGCACGGTCTGCCCGCCGCCGGTCGCCACCACGTACGCGGAGTACGCGCCGTCCACGGCCGCGCCCCGCTGGGAGTCGGCGGTCAGGTCGACGGAGGCGGTGCCGCCCGCGGGGACGGTCACCTTCTGCGCGCCGAGGGCGAAGAACCCGGCCGGGGCCGGGCGGCCCTTCGGGTCGGTGCCGCTGACCGTCACGTCGAGGGTGACATCGGTCTTGCCGGTGTTGCGGTACGTCACCTTCTTGGTGACCGGCTTGTCGTCGGTGTGCGGCCACTGCTGCGTGCCGAAGTTCACCGAGACCGGCTCGGCGAAGACCGTCTGCTTGATGGCCCTGTCGACGGCGATACGGCCCGAGCCCTGCTGGAACGGCGTGTAGGCGCCGCCCTTCGTGGACGCCGTCAGGGCGCCCTTCAGCTCGGAGTACTTCCAGTCGGGGTGCTGCTGCTTCAGCAGCGCGGCGGCGCCCGCGACGTGCGGGGCGGCCATCGACGTACCGGAGATCGTCAGGTAGCCCGCGGGGCTCTCGCCGACCTGCTGGGCGAGGACACTGTTCGGCGCGGAGGCCGCCGTGATGTCGACGCCGGGCGCCGTCACGTCGGGCTTGATCGCGCCGTCGCCGATCCTCGGCCCCTGGCTGGAGAAGTCCGCCAGCTTGTCGTTGTCGTCGACCGCGCCGACGGTGAGCGCGGAGTCCGCGCTGCCCGGGGAGCCGACGGAGCCGGGCTCGCCGTCGTTGCCCGCCGAGATGGCGAAGAGGATGCCCTTCTCCGCGGAGAGCTTGTCCACCTGCGCCTCAAGGGGGTCGACACCGGGGGTGTCGCCGCCGCCGAGGCTGAGGTTGACGATGTCGGCGCCCTGGCCGGCCGCCCAGTCCATGGCGGCGATGATGCCGGAGTCCTCGCCGTAGCCGGTGTCGTCGAGGACCTTGCCGTTCAGGAGCTTGGCGCCGGGTGCGACGCCCTTGAACTTGCCGCCCGACGTGGCTCCCGTACCGGCCACCGTGGAGGCGACGTGCGTGCCGTGGCCGTAGCGGTCCGCGGCGTCCTCGGCGGGTGTGCCGGGCGTGAAGTTCTTCTCGGCGACGACCTGGCCCTTGAGGTCCGCGTGGCCGGCGGCGACACCGGTGTCCAGGACGGCGATCTTCACGCCCTTGCCGTCGTACCCGGCGGCCCACGCCTTGTCGGCGCCGATCTGCTTGACGCTCTTGTCGAGGCTCGCCTTGCGGACGCCGTCCAGCCACACGTGGCCGATGCCGGACGCCGCGGTGCGGGCGTCGCCCTTGCCGCTGGTGAGCGCGGCCCACAGGTCGGCGGCGTCGCGCTTGGGTGTGGTGACCGCGTCGGCGTTCAGCGACTTCAGGGTCCTGCGGACGGTGGTGTCACCGGCCGAGCGGACCTCCGCCTTGGCGGCGGTCGCGGCTCCCTTGTAGCCGACGATGACCTTCAGGCCCTTCTTCTGGGCCGCGCGGTTGCGCTTGTTGTTCAGCTCGGTGACGTCGAACAGCCGCTGGTCCACCTTGCCGTCGGCTATCAGGCGCACCGCGTCGGCGGGTATCAGCAGCGTGTGGCCGCCCTTGCGCCGCACCTGCACCGGGATGTGCTCCCGCCCCTTGGCCCGGTCGAGCCTGATCACGCGGCCCTTGGCGTCGAGGACGGCCCGGTCGCCGGTGATCAGCGTGACGTGGCCGGCGCCGGCGGTCCTGCCCGTCACCTCGTGCGCGCCGGCCGGCCGCGCCGCCGGGTCCGCGGCTGCCGGGCCGGTCATGCCCGCCGCGAGCGCCACGGCGACGGCCACGGCGACGGTGGCCCCGCCCGCTCTCTTCACTTGTCTGTGCAAGTCTCCCCCTGGAGTTGAAGGGGCTGCCGCCCCTCGGACCCCGAAGTATGCCGAGAGTCGAACATCTGCTCAATAGTGGGGAGAAAACGGGTAGTTGGTGCTGGTGGGTTTTCGCCCGGACATGGCGGTGGCCCGCACCCTCGCCGGGTGCGGGCCACCGCTGTGTCGTACGGCTGTGCGGGGTGGATCAGACGGCGGAGCCGGCCTTCCACTGCGCCCAGTCCATGTTCCAGCCGTTGAGGCCGTTGTCCGGGGCGATGACCTTGTCGCCGGTGTTGCGGACGTCGACGACGTCACCGGTGATGGTGTTGTCGAAGAACCAGGCACCGGGCTTGCTCTTGTCGCCCGCGCCCTTGGCGTCCTCCAGGCCGATGCAGCCGTGGCTGGTGTTGGCGTTGCCGAAGATCGACGGCGAGCCCCAGTAGTTGCCGTGGATGAAGGTGCCCGAGGAGGACAGCCGCATGGCGTGCGGCACGTCCTTGATGTCGTACTCGCCCTTGCCGTCGTTGTCCTTGAAGCCGACGGTCGCGCCGTCCATGCGGGTCTCCTTGAACATCTCGGAGATCACCATCTTGCCGTTGTACGTCTTGTTCTCGGGCGAGCCCGCGGAGATCGGGATGGTCTTGATGACCTTGCCGTCGCGCGTGACCTTCATCGTCTTGGTCTTGGCGTCGACGATGGAGACCTGGTTACGGCCGATCTTGAACTGGACGGTCTTCTGCTGGACGCCGTAGACCCCGTCGGCACCCTCGACGCCGTCGAGGTTCATCTTCAGCGTGACCGTGGAGTTGCCCTTCCAGTACTCCTCGGGGCGGAAGTCCAGACGGTTGTTGCCGAACCAGTGGCCAACGACTTCCTGGCCGCTGGTGGACGACACCTTGATCGCGGACTGGACGTCCTTCTTGTTCGTGATGCCCTTGTCGAAGTTGATCGACACGGGCATGCCGACGCCGACCGTGGAGCCGTTCTCGGGCGTGAAGTTCCCGATGAAGCTGTTGGCCTTCGAGACGGTCGTGAACGTCGAGTTCTCGTGGGCCTTGCGGCCCTCGGAGTCCTCGGCGGTGGCCGAGATCTTGTACTTCGTGGCGCGTTCGAGCTGGGTGCCGGGCTTCCAGCTCTTCTTGTCGGGCGATATCTGCCCGGCCACGGCCTGCCCGTCCGCCGTCTTCATCGTCACGGCGGTGAGCGTGCCGTCCTTGACCGTGACCTTCGCCGCGCTGTTGATGCTGGCGTTGTCGGAGCCGTTCTCCGGGGCGATCGCGATCTGCGCGACGGAGGTCTTCTTCGCCGCCGCCTCGTCGACCTGGTGCTGCGACTCCTTGCCACCGGAGGCCTTGTCGCCGTCGTCGCCATTGCACGCCGAGAGCACGAGCACGCCGCCGACGAGCGCGGACACGGCCGCCAGGCCCTTGCGTCCACGTCCCGGCTTGCGACGCCTACTGTCCGTCATCACACGCATCTCCATAGTTGCCGAATCCCCGAACCAGCCTGACCGGCGCCGATCGTCCCTCGTCATCCCGCATAACGTCCTGCCCGGTTCGTCCCGTTCCAGTGCCACGCGGAGTGTGGGGAACACCACGTCCGCGGTGCTGGCGCCGGTCGCCGCCACCACTGTGCGGCATGGGACCGCCGCGGGGAAAACCGATCACCGCGCGGAGAGGAGACGACGGGACCCCGGACAGCGGTTGCTGTCCGGGGTCCCCGATTCCGGATTCCCTAATCCGGATCATGAATCCGAGTCGCGAACTCTCGTCACGAGCCCGAGCCGCGGACCCGAGTCACGAACCCAACTCGCGGACCCGAGCCGTGGGCCCGAGTCACGAACCCCGGTCGCGCCGCCGGCTACGCGAGCCTGTCGTCGCGGCCGTACATCGCCTCGTGGCCGTACTCCGCGTCGTGCTCGTCGTCCCCGTCGCTCTCGCCGTCGTCGTCATCATCCTCGTCCGGGTCCCAGTCCGGCGCGTCGGGGTCGTAGTCGATCACCTCGCTGCTCCACGAGGCCTGGGTGAGGTCGATCCCGGGCACCTCGCTGACCAGGTCAAACGGGTCCACCAAATAGGCGAGTGCCTCCGCGCCGTCCTCCTTGACGGCGGCCTCGGCGTGCGCGCGCTCCCCGGCGGGCATCCGCTCGTCCTCCGCGACGCGGGCCAGCGCGGCGCCGGTCAGCTGTTCGGCGTCCTCGACCTCCACCACCATTTCAACCCGCAGTCGCACAAACCGTGATGTCTCGTCTCCAGTCATACGAGGGAGCGTAAGGCCCGCTCCCCCCGCGACTTTCCCGCGACCCGCGCCTTTCACTACCATCGCCCCACACGGCCAATTCGCCAGCGCCACAAGGGGTATCCGATTCCGTGTCCGCACGTCGTTCCATGCTGACCGCCACCGCCGCCGGAGCCCTCCTCGGGGCCCTGTGGTTCGTCCCCTCCGCGAACGCGACCTCCACCGGTTCGCACGACACCCTCCGGGACGACCGGCCCACGACCTCGGCCTCGGCCCCCCACCATGAGACGACCGCGTCCTCCGGCCGCCTCGCCGACACCGGCAGCTTCGACACGACCCCCTATGTCGTCGGCGGCACGGCGTTCCTCGGTCTCGGAGCGGGCTTCGTCGCCTACTCCGTACGCAGAGAGCGCACGGGCCAGGCGCGCGGCGCGGCCTTCTGAGCGGGGCCCGCGCGCGTACGGCGCCCTGGGACGTCCTGCTGGTCGGCGGCGCGTCCGGGGTCGGCAAGAGCCGGGCCGCCGCTCAACTGGCCGAGGAGGCGAAGGCGTTCGTCGTCGGGTTCGACGACGTCGTCGCGGCGGTCCGGGCGGTCACCACGGCGCGGGGTCATCCGGGGCTCCACCACTTCGACGGCGATGTCTCGCGGCTCGCCCCCGCGCGGGTCCTGGAGCTCCAGATCGCCACGGCGCGGGCCCTGGACCCCGCGCTCCTCGGCGTCGTGCGCAACCGCCTGACCGTCGACGTGCCCGCCGTCGTCGAAGGCGACTACCTCACCCCGGCCGCCGCGGCGATCGCCGTACACGAGGGCGCCGCGGCGGGCCGCGTGGTGCGGGCCGTCTTCCTGCACGAGGGCGATCCCGGGCAGATCGCCGCCAACTACGCCTGCCGGGAGCCGGACGAGGGGGATCAGACGGAGCGCGCGGGGATCAGCGCCGCGTACTCCCGCCGGCTCGCCGGGCAGGCGGCCTCGCACGGGCTGCCGGTGGTCGAGGCACGCCCTTGGTCCACGCTGACGGCCCGCGTCCGGCAGGCTCTGGGCCAGGGCCGTACGGACGCGGCCTAGGCCGGCGGCCCTGTCACCGGCTCCACCGCCGCGTACTTCCCGCCGGCTCGCCGCGGGGTGCTGTCACTCGGCGATGGCTCGGGAAGCGATGACCCGGTCCACGACGGCGCGCACCAGGTACTCGCCGTCCACGGAGTTGCGCGCGCCATAGGCATCGGCCTGCTCGACTCCCATGTAACGCCTGCCGATCCGCCTCGCCCACCTGCGCAGTTCATGCGGGTCGTCGGTGAACTCGGCGGTGCATTCCAGCATGACGTAGCTGTAGGGCGGTTCCTGGTCGTCTACGCACACGGAGAACTGGGGGTTCCGCCGCAGCGCCTTGTACTTGAGTGACTGGTGCCAGGTGGTGAACACGATCCTGGGGTGGGGCTCACCGGTTTCGTCGAGGAGGAACCACACCGGTGTCACGTGTGGCCGCCCGTTCGCGCGCGTGGTGGCCAGTTTGCCGGTGCGGGTGCCGGTCAGGGTGAAGGTGCGCCATTCGGTCTCGCTCATGGGCCGCATGCTCTCTGTCCTCCTGTCGGGGTCGGCTCAGGTACGGGGAGGGAGTTGGCCGAGCGTTTCCTCCAGCCAGGCCAGTTCCTCCTGGGAGGTGGCGCGGGCGATGCGCAGGACCCCGCGGCGGAAGGGGTCGTCGACGTCGTTCGCGCTCAGGGGGCGGTCTCCTTCGTAGAAGAAGCTGCTGGGTTCGCGCAGGAAGTCGAGACGGCGTCGCAGCACGTCCGCCTGGGCGGCCGGGTCGGGCAGGTGCCGGAGGAAGGTCAGCAGCGTGAACCAGCGGTTCTCGTCGGTGATGAACGGCTCCGCGGGCTTGCGCAGGTGGTCCAGGAAGGCGGCCCTGCCCTCGTCGGTGAGGCTGAGCATGTGCCGTGGGGCGGCGGCGGCCCCGGGCTGCGACTCCCGGGTCAGCACCCCGGCGACCTCCATGCGCTTGATCGCCGGGTAGAGCGTGCCGTGGCTGATGGTTTTGACATGCCCGGTCAACCGGGCGATGCGCACGCGCAGTTCGTAACCGTGCAGTGGCTCTTCGTAGAGGAATCCCAGGACAGCGAGGTCCAACATGCTTGACATGGACAGACAGCATAGTGCTAGATTCCGGCATAGGTCGATACGACACATGGCGTTTCGACTTACTGATTCACGGAGCCCGACATCCCGCGTGCGGACCGTCCGCGACACGGGCAAGGAGGAACAGCTGTGCCTGCCTCATCTCTGTCGACCGATACCGAGATGCCCCCGTCCGGCGGGTTACCCGATGCCCCGGCAACATTTCCCGTGGCAGCCCTGGCGGCGCTGTCGCTGTCGGTGTTCGCCCTGTGCTCGGCCGAGTTCGCTCTGATCGGTCTCTTGCTCAATGTCTCCAGCGACCTACATGTCTCGGTGGCGTCCACCGGGCAGCTGCTCAGCGCCTACGCCCTGGCGGTGGCCGTAGGAGGCCCGGTGGTGACGGTGCTGACGGCCCGTGTCGCGCCCAAGCACCTGGCCCTGGCCCTGCTGCTCGTCTTCGTCGTCGCGAACGTGCTGGGGGCACTGGCCCCCACCTTCGGCACCCTCATGGCCGCGCGCACTCTGGGCGCCCTGACGCACAGCACCTTCGCGGCCGTGTGCATCCTGATCGCCGTACGTCTCTCCCCTCCCGGGCGCCAGGCCTCAGCCATCGCCTGGGTGGCGGGCGGACTCGGACTGGCGACCGTGCTGGGCGGCCCGATCGGCACCGCGATCGGTGAACAGTGGGGCTGGCGTGCCACGTTCTGGTCCGTGGCCGGCGCGGCCGTGCTGGGCTTCGTCGCGCTCGCCCGCCTGATCCCCAGGAACCTGGGGCGTGGCGAGAGCGAGTCCATGCGCGACGAGCTGGGCGTTCTGCGGCGGCCACAGGTGCTGTGCGCCCTCGCCGTCACCGCCGTCGCCCAAGGCGGCTGGTTCCTGCTGTACAGCTACATCTCACCGCTGCTCCAGCACGTGACCGGTTTCGGGCCGACGGCGGCGACCGTGCTCCTGTTCGTCTTCGGAGCCGGCGGCTTCATCGGCAACGCGCTCGCCGGGAAACTCGCGGACCGCTCCCTGCGCGGCACACTGTCCACCATGCTGCTGGTACTCGCCGGCGCGCTCACACTTCTCGGATTCACCGCAGAATCGAAAATGATCGTGCCGGCGGCCGTCTTCCTGATCGGTCTCGCCTCGGGCGCGCTCGTCCCGCCCCTGCAAGCCTGGGTGCTCGGAGCGGCAGGGGGCGGTTCCGCGCTGGCCCTGGCCGCCAACACCTCGGCGTTCAACCTCGGCAACGCCCTCGGCTCCTGGTCCGGCTCCCGGTTCCTGGACGCCGGCACGGATGTCACCGTACTCGCCTGGATCGGGGCCGGGGTCGTCCTGGTGGCCCTTGCCGGAACCGTGCTGGCCCTGCGCACCCGGCCCCGTAAGACCGAGACCGCGCAAGCCACCTGACCGGCCACACCTGGCGGCGGTCACGCGCGGCCACCGGGCTCGCGCGGGCCGCAGGCCACCGAACTCTCCGGGCTCGCGCCAGCCGCAGGACTACCGAACTCTTCGGGCTCGCGGCGCGGGGCGAGTGCAGCGGTAACAGGCGGCAGCCGCGTGAACGCCTCCCCGATCGCAGGCCCTCGGCGGCACAGATGCCCCCTGCCACACGAGCACTCCTGTGCGAGTGATCATCGGCGAGGACCGACGCCCGCCGCTCAGACGGCCGAGGCGGGAGGAACACGTCGGTGGCTCACCGCCGAGACACCTCTCCGCTCGGCTGCGCCTGCCCCATCCCTCTGCGACGGCACCGATCAGGTCGCGCACACGGCCGGGCGAACAGGGCGAGCCCAGGGAACGGTCGGGCGAGCGCCTCGACGTCACCGGCGGACAGACGCGCCCCTCTGCCCTCCACTCTCCGTGCCCGCACGCGGGAGCAGCGGGAGCGAGTGCCGGGCCGAACCAGCGGTCGCCGGTGCCGTGTACGAAGTGCGGCCGCAACAACAGTCCCCCGCGAGCGAGCACGGCCTCCTCCCCGGCCGACCGTGTCGCGCTCGCGGGGGACGCCGGGCAGGGCACAGGCTCGTTCTCGTGGATGCCGGGGTGCGGGCCGGGACCCCGTGGAGGTGCTCACGGCGGACTTGGTCCCTCGCCGCCGCGGCCACAGCCGCCGTACCCCTGAGGTGCAACGGCCCCGCACCGGTCCGGAGCGGCACCGACGCGGGACACGCATGGACGACCGCGTCGACCCCTTGGCGGCTCTCGCGGGACCTGAGGGCTCCTCCAGGTCCGGAGTGGCCGGCGGCACCGGATTCCACAGCAGCGCGGGATGTGGTGACCGCTGCCGGACAGCCGCCCTCCGCTCAACATCCTGGACCGCGGCACCCAGCGCCAGCGGCACGAGGCCGCCACGGCGGCTGCCCTGGAACCGGCGGTACGCACCGTCGTTCTCCACGGTGGCAGCCACGCCTTCTCCGCCGGGGCGGACATCCGCGAGATGGCTGCCATGTCCCATGCCGAGATGGAGCACCACGCCCCGCTGCTCCAAGCGGCCTTCAACGCGGTGGCCGACATCCCCAAACCGGTGATCGCCGCTGTCAACGGCCCGGCGCTCTGCGCGGACTACCGCATCTGCGGCAGAGGCGCACGGATGGGGCTCCCCGAGGAGCTGCTCGGCATCATGCCCGGCGCCGGAGGAACACAGCGGCTTCGCGGCTCATCGGCCCGGCCCGCGCCAAGGAACTGATGATGACCGGGCGCGCGCTGTCCGGTGCGGAAGCAGCGCGAGCCCACCGGCGATCGCCGCGCCCGGCCCGTCGGCCAGGCGTTCGGCCTTCGGCGGCGACGCGGCCTAGGCCAGCGCCCCCGTCACCGGCTCCACCGCCGCCAGCAGCGCGCCCGAGCGGACGAACGTGTCCGCCGCCGCCAGGTCGGGGGCGAGGAAGCGGTCCGGGCCCGGGCCCTCGACGCCCGCCTCGCGGATCGCCTCGATGACCGCCCGGGTGGCGGGGGCCGGGGTGAGGCCCTCGCGCAGCTCGACGGCGCGGGTGGCGGCGTACAGCTCGATGGCCACGACGCGGGTCAGGTTGTCGACTGCGGTACGCAGTTTGCGCGCCGCCGACCAGCCCATGGAGACGTGGTCCTCCTGCATGGCGGAGGACGGGATGGAGTCGGCCGAGGCGGGGACCGCGAGCCGCTTCATCTCGCTGACCAGGGCGGCCTGGGTGTACTGGGCGATCATCAGGCCGGAGTCGACGCCCGCGTCGTCCGCGAGGAACGGCGGCAGGCCGTGCGAGCGGTTCTTGTCCAGGAGCCGGTCGGTGCGGCGCTCGGTGATCGAGGCGAGGTCGGCGGCGGCGATGGCGAGGAAGTCCAGGACGTAGGCGACCGGGGCGCCGTGGAAGTTGCCGTTGGACTCGACGCGCCCGTCGGGGAGCACGACCGGATTGTCGACGGCGGCCGCCAGCTCGCGCTCGGCGACCGTGCGGGCGTGCGCCATGGTGTCGCGGCCGGCGCCCGCGACCTGCGGGGCACAGCGCACCGAGTAGGCGTCCTGCACGCGCGGCGCGTCGTCCTGGTGGTGGCCGGTGAGGCCCGAACCGGCGAGCACCGCCAGCATGTTGGCGGCGGAGGCCGCCTGACCCGGGTGCGGACGGATGGCGTGCAGCTCGGGGGCGAGGACCTTGTCCGTGCCGAGCAGCGCTTCGAGGGTGAGGGCGGCGGTGACGTCGGCCGACTTGTAGAGGGTCTCCAGGTCGGCGAGGGCCATGACCAGCATGCCGAGCATGCCGTCGGTGCCGTTGAGGAGCGCCAGGCCCTCCTTCTCGCGCAGCTCGACGGGGGTGATGCCGTGCGCGGCGAGCAGTTCGCCCGCGGGCTTCAGTTCACCGTCGGGGCCTTCGGCGTCGCCCTCGCCCATCAGCGTCAGCGCGCAGTGGCTGAGCGGGGCGAGGTCGCCGGAGCAGCCCAGCGAGCCGTACTCGTGGACGACCGGCGTGATCCCCGCGTTCAGGACGTCCGCCATGGTCTGCGCGACCTCGGGGCGTACGCCGGTGTGGCCCGAGCAGACCGTCTTCAGGCGCAGGAACATCAGCGCGCGGACGACCTCGCGCTCCACCCGCGGGCCCATGCCCGCCGCGTGCGAGCGGACGATGTTGCGCTGGAGCTGGGCGCGGAGGTCGGGGCCGATGTGGCGGCTGGCCAGGGCGCCGAAGCCGGTCGAGACGCCGTAGACGGGGTCGGGCTTGGCCGCGAGGGCGTCGACGATCTCGCGGGCGGCGGCCAGGGCGGCCCGCGCCTCGTCGGTCAGTTCGATCCGCGCGTTTCCGCGCGCGACGGCGATGACGTCCGCCGCGGTCGTCCCGGACGTCCCAAGGGCCACGGTGCCCACGCTGTGCATATCCATATTCAGCAGCGTACGGATTGAATCGCCGGGTGTCACGGGTGGGTATGTCACGGGTGGAGTTCGCCCGCGCCACTTACCCCACGCTGCCCGGACCCTCCGGGGTCCGTCACCCGGCGGGCGGGCCGCCCCGGCCCCGGAACCTGCGGCGCTCCCCCGGCTCGGCCACCCGCGGAGGCGAGTCGGCGAGCCGCACCACCGGGTCGTCGCCGCCTTCGCCGCCCGCACCGCCCTCACGCCCGGCCACCACCGGCTTCGCCGCGCGCGCCGCCTTCGCGCGGTACTGCGCCGCGTCGGCGAGGCGGAACAGACGCCGGGCCGAGCGCACCGGACCGATCGGGTCCCCGGTGGACGCGACTCCGCAGGCGACCCCGTCCCCCAGCTCCAACTCGGAGGCCCGTACGCAGAGTTCGTCGGCGACGCGCACCACCTCGTCGGCGCTCGGCCCGACCGACAGGAGGCAGAACTCGTCGCCGCCGAGCCGCGCGGCCAGCGTCCCCGGCAGCATCGCGCCGCAGAGCGAGAGGATGGAGCCGAAGCGCTCCAGGAGCCGGTCGCCGGTCGCATGGCCCCGGGTGTCGTTGACCCGCTTGAGTCCGTTGACGTCACAGACGGCCAGGCTCACCACGGCGCCGTCCACGCGGTGGCGCTCCACCGCCTCGTCGAGCCGCAGATCCACCGCGCGGCGGTTGGCGAGCCCGGTCAGCGCGTCCGTGAAGGCCAGGCGGCGCACCTCCTCGAGCCGCTCGGTCTGCGCGATCCCGGCGGCGGCCACCGCGGCGAGGACGGTCGCGAAGTCGGCGTCGGAGCGGCCGAAGACGGGCGCGCCCACCGGCCGGGCCACGTACAGCTCACCCCACGCGCGGCCGTGCAGCACGATCGGCGCGACCACGCAGCAGCCGCGGCCGCGCCGGCGCAACGCCGAGACGCGCTGGTGGCAGTAGCCGGCGAAGTGGCCGCCGCTGGGCCCCTCGGCCGTCTCGACCCAGGCGTTCGGCTCGCCGCCGCCGGCCCAGCGTTCGTGCAGGAACTCGGTGATCTCCGGGAACTGGTGGACGGGGTACGCCTCCCGTTCCGGGAACTCCTCCTCGTCCTCGGCGCGTTCGCCCGCGTTCACGAGGACCCGTAGCCGGCCCAGGTCGCGCTCCCACACCGACAGCGCCGCGAAGCTGCCGCTCAGCGCGCGGCAGGCGCCGAGGGCCGCCGCCTGCCAGGACTCACGCGGGGTCTGCGCGGCGGCCATGGCCTGCGCCAACTCCACCACGGCCCGCAGCCGGACGTCCTCACCCATCCCTCCAGGCTAAGAGGTTTACGGCAATTTGGAACTTCGGGGGCATAAGGGGCAGGGCGCCTGGCAGGGACAAGGCCTGGCGGGGCCCGGCGGAATCAGGCGGGGGCCAGGCAGGTCCAGGCAGGATCGGCTACTCGCCGGGCCACTCCGGCTGCCGCTTCTCGTTGAACGCCGCGACACCCTCCGCGCGGTCGCCCGAGAAAGCCACCGCGCGCCACGCCGCGTCCTCCACCTCCAGGCCCGCCCGCAGGTCGAGGCCGTGCCCGAGGCGCAGGGCGCGCTTGGCGGCGCGCAGGCCGACGGGCGAGTTGGCGGCCATGCGGGCGCCGAGCGCGAGCGCCTCCGTACGGGCTTCCCCCTCCCCCACCAGCAGGTCGACCAGGCCCAACTCCCGCGCCTCGGCCGCCTCCACGCGCCGCGCCGAAAAGATCAGCTCGGCGGCGCGGGCGGCGCCGACGCGGCGCGGCAGGAGCTGCGTGCCGCCGCCGCCGGGGATGACGCCGACGGAGACCTCGGGGAGCCCGACGACCGCGGTCGGGTCGGCGACGATGACGTCACAGGAGAGCGCCAGTTCGAAGCCGCCGCCCAGGGCGAACCCGCGCACGGCCGCGATCGT
Organism: Streptomyces huasconensis; assembly: GCF_021028635.1. Lineage (NCBI taxonomy): Bacteria > Bacillati > Actinomycetota > Actinomycetes > Kitasatosporales > Streptomycetaceae > Streptomyces > Streptomyces huasconensis. The sequence goes on along the minus strand of NZ_CP086119.1, from coordinate 5,059,468 downwards.
CGGCATGGGCAGCTCCAGTACGCCCGTGTAGCAGGCCCGTGAGGTGGGGCGCTGGCGCAGCAGCTCGGCGTCGCTGAGGGAGTTGCGCTCCTTCAGGTCGGCGCCGACGCAGAAGGCGCGGTCGTGGGTGGAGGTCACCACGACGACGCGGGCGGCACGGTCCTCGGACAGGGCGGCGCAGGCGGCGGCGACGGAGCGGGCCATCTCCGAGGAGACCGCGTTCATCGCCTTCGGGCGGTCCAGGACGAGTTCGGCGACATGGCCGTGCCGCCTGACCACCACGTACTCCCCGTACCGCTGCTCGTCACCCATGACCGATACCTCCTGCCGGTTAACGACCGTTACCCGGCGATCATGTCAGCCGGGCCCGGCACCGGGAAGGGGCCCGGGTCTTCGGAAAAGGGCCCGGGTCTTCGGGAGACGGCGGGCTCACGTACGGCGGGCCAGCAGCCACGGCTCGACGATGCCGAGGCCGCGCACGGGCCGCTGCCACATCGGCTGGAGCGCGAAGCGGTACGAGGGCGGCTCCTCGCCCTCCTTCTCCGCGGCGGCCGCCGCCTCCGCCGCCTGTGCCTCGGAGGCGGGGGCGTCCCCGGTCCGCGTCAGCTCCTCCGCGAAGGCGCCGTCCACGAGCACCGCGTCCCGGGGCGCTATCGAGGTGAGGCGGCTCGCGAGGTTCACGGTGGTGCCGAAGACGTCACCCATGCGGGTCGTCACCGTCCCGAACGCGATGCCGACGCGCAGCTCCGGCATGGTCTCGTCGTTGGCCATGGTCTCGATGAGCCGCAACGCGATCTCGGCGGCGACGCCCGCGTCGTCGGCGGCGTACAGGACCTCGTCGCCGAGGGTCTTGATGAGCCGCCCGCCGTGCGCGGCCACCAGGTCCGCGGCGGTGGTCTCGAAGGCCTCGACCAGCTCGCCGAGCTCCTCCTCCTCCATGCGGCGGGTCAGCCGCGTGAAGCCGACGAGGTCGGCGAAGCCGACGGCCAGCCTGCGGTCGACCATCTCCTCGTCGTCGGCGGCCTGTACGACGCGGCCCGTGGCGGCGGCGAGCTGGCGGCGCCAGACGTAGACGAGGAACTCCTCCAGCTCGGGCAGGAGCAGCTCGATGAGCGGGTACGTGACCTCGGTACGGGTCATGCCCGGCTCGGGCGGTTCGGTCAGCCCCTCCAGGAACGAGTCGATCTGCCACTCGGCGAGCCGTGCGGTGGTCTGCCCGGTGGAGCGGGCCACCTGGACCGCCATGGCCTCGCTGAGCAGTCCGGCCTCGACCAGGCCGGCCAGGCGCCGCAGCGCGAGGACGTCGGCCTCGGTCAGGGCCTTGGCCTGGCCGATGTCGGGGAAGCCCATGGCACGCCAGAAGCGGGAGGCCAGCTCCATCGAGACGCCTGCGCTGCGCGCCGCCTGGAAGGGGGTGTAGCGGCGGTCGGCGCCGAGGATGAGCTGTTCGAGCTGGAGGGCGAGGGGGTTCTTCGCGGACTCGCCGTCCCCCTTCTCGTCGTCCACGTCGGGGATCGCTGAGGCGTCGGGTCCGGCCGGGCCTGCGGGGTGGGCGGGTCCGCCGTCGGGGCCGCGCTGTGCACCCGCGCCGGAGCCCGTGTCGTCGACGGTCACGCCTGCTGCCCTTCCGATCTGCCGCGGTCAGGTATCGACCGGCGCCAACTTTACGGCAGGTGTGCCGCAGCTCACTCCCGACTCCCCGTGACCCCGGGGCGGGGCCCCGGGCCCGTCCTTCTGGTGGGCTGCGGGGGGGTGGGGCGGTTGTCCGTCGGCTGCGGGTGCGTGGGGGTTGCTCGCGCAATTCCCCGCGCCCCTTATGGGGCCGGTTGTCGGCTGCGGGTGCGTGGGGGTTGCTCGCGCAGTTCCCCGCGCCCCTTACGGGGCCCGTTGGCGGCTGCGGGTCGTTCGTGGTTGCTCGCGCCGTTCCCCGCGCCCCTTACGGGGTCGTGCATGGCTGCGGGCGGTCAGTTCGCCGGCCTCAGGTGCACGATGTCGCCTGCCCCTACCGGCTCCTGTACGCCCGTCTCCGTCGCGAGGACCAGGCGGCCGTCGCCGTCCACCGCTACCGCCTCTCCTACGATCGCCCGGTCGCCCGGGAGTTCTGCCCGTACGCGGCGGCCCAGCGTCGCGCAGCCCGCCGCGTACGCCTCCTGGAGGCGGGAGGCGGCCGGGTCGCCGCCTGCCCCGCGCCACACGCCGTACCACTGCTCCAGCGAGCGCAGCACCGCCCGCAGCAGCGGATCGCGGTCCGTCGTGGTCGCCCCGGCGAGCGCCAGCGAACCCGCCGTCGGCACCGGCAGCTCGTCCTCGCGGAGCGTGACGTTGAGGCCGATGCCGATGACCACGCCACCGCCTGAGCCCCCGGCCGCCCCCGCACACTCCGCGAGGATGCCGCCCGCCTTGCGCTCCTGGTCACCCACGGTCACCAGGAGGTCGTTGGGCCACTTGAGTGCCGTGTCCACGCCGGCCACCCGCGAGAGCCCCGTCGCGACGGCGACGCCGGTGAGCAGCGGCAGCCACCCCCACCGCTCGACGGGCACCTCGGCGGGCTTGAGCAGGACCGAGAAGAAGAGCCCCGAGCGGGCGGGCGCCGACCACCGCCGGTCCAGGCGTCCGCGCGCCGCGCTCTGCTCCTCGGCGACGAGCACGGCGCCCTCGGCGAGGCCGTCCGCCCGCGCCACGAGGTCGGTGTTGGTGGACCCGGTGCGGGGCACCACGTCCAGGGAGGACCACAGCCCGCCCTCCCGCAGCAGCGTCCGCCGCAGAGAGGCGGCGTTCAGGGGCGGGCGGTCGAGGTCGGACCAGCGGTTGTCTTCAGCATGTGACGGCGTCATGCAAGCCACCCTAGGTGTGGTAAACGCCGCACTGCCGAACCGTATCCGCGCCGATACGCTACGGGTCAGTAGCCAGCCGTAAGCCGCATACGCACCTTTGAGCAGGCAGGGAGCCGCATCCCTATGTCCGAGACCGACATCCACACGACCGCCGGCAAGCTCGCGGACCTCCAGCGCCGCATCGAGGAGGCGAAGCACGCGGGGTCGGCCCGCGCGGTCGAGAAGCAGCACGCCAAGGGCAAGCTGACGGCGCGTGAGCGGATCGAACTGCTTCTCGACGAGGGCTCCTTCGTGGAGTTCGACGAATTCGCGCAGCACCGCTCGACCAGCTTCGGCCTGGAGAACAACCGCCCCTACGGCGACGGCGTGGTGACCGGTTACGGCACCGTCGACGGCCGCCCCGTCGCCGTCTTCTCGCAGGACTTCACGGTCTTCGGCGGCGCGCTCGGCGAGGTCTTCGGGCAGAAGATCGTGAAGGTCATGGACTTCGCGCTGAAGACGGGCTGCCCGGTCATCGGCATCAACGACTCCGGTGGCGCCCGCATCCAGGAGGGCGTCATGGCCCTCGGCATGTACGGGGAGATCTTCCGCCGGAACACGCACGCCTCCGGTGTCATCCCGCAGATCAGCCTGGTCGTCGGGCCCTGCGCGGGCGGCGCGGTCTACTCCCCCGCGATCACCGACTTCACGGTGATGGTCGACCAGACCTCGCACATGTTCATCACCGGCCCCGACGTCATCAAGACGGTCACCGGCGAGGACGTCGGTTTCGAGGAGCTGGGCGGCGCCCGCACGCACAACGCCACGTCGGGCGTGGCGCACCACATGGCGGGCGACGAGAAGGACGCCATCGAGTACGTCAAGTCGCTGCTGTCCTACCTGCCCTCGAACAACCTCAGCGAGCCGCCCGCCTTCCCCGAGGAGGCGGACCTCGCGCCCACGGACGAGGACCGCGCCCTCGACACGCTGATCCCGGACAGCGCGAACCAGCCGTACGACATGCACGCCGTGATCGAACACGTCCTGGACGACAACGAGTTCTTCGAGACCCAGCCGCTGTTCGCGCCGAACATCCTCACCGGCTTCGGCCGCGTCGAGGGCCACCCGGTGGGCATCGTCGCCAACCAGCCGATGCAGTTCGCGGGCTGCCTGGACATCGACGCCTCAGAGAAGGCGGCGCGGTTCGTGCGCACCTGTGACGCCTTCAACGTGCCGGTGCTGACCTTCGTGGACGTACCGGGCTTCCTGCCGGGGGTCGAGCAGGAGCACACGGGCATCATCCGCCGCGGCGCGAAGCTCATCTACGCCTACGCCGAGGCCACCGTCCCGCTCATCACGATCATCACGCGCAAGGCGTTCGGCGGCGCGTACGACGTCATGGGCTCCAAGCACCTGGGCGCCGACCTGAACCTCGCCTGGCCGACCGCGCAGATCGCGGTGATGGGCGCGCAGGGCGCGGTGAACGTCCTGCACCGCCGCACCATCGCCGCGGCCGGCGACGAGGCGGCCCAGGAGGAGCGGCGGGCGCAGCTCATCCAGGAGTACGAGGACGCGCTGCTCAACCCGTACACCGCGGCGGAGCGCGGCTACATCGACGCGGTGATCATGCCGTCGGAGACCCGCTCGCACCTCGTGCGGGGCCTGCGGCAGCTGCGTACGAAGCGGGAGTCCCTGCCCCCGAAGAAGCACGGCAACATCCCCCTGTAGTTCCCCGCACTCCCCTAAGGAGGAGCCCTCGTGATCAAGGTCGTACGGGGCAACCCGACCCCGGAGGAGCTGGCCGCCGCACTGGCGGTGGTCCAAGCGCGCGCCGCGGCGGTGGCGGGCACACCGTCCGGCGCGCCCGCGCCCCCCGCCGCGTGGGCCGACCCCGCCCGGGTGGCCCGCCACCGGCTGCCCGCGCCCGGCCCCACGGCGTGGGGCCGCACGTACTGGCCCGGCTAGGCGGTTCGGGCCGGGGAAGTTGAGTACGCGTACTCAGGCGCCCCCGGCCCGCCCGGCCGCAGTATCGAAGCCATGCTGTGGTCGGACCCGGAGAACAACCCGCCCAAGGACATGCGGGACATGCAGGCGAAGATGCGCCGTGCGGGCTTCGTCCTCGCCCTCGCCATGGTGATCGCGATGTTCGTGCTGGGCCTCCACTGAGCCTCCGCCGAGCGCCGCGCCCGCGGCGCGCGGGCGCTCGCTACGCTGACCGGCATGAGTGATCAGCAACGCCGCCGTCTCGTGCTCGCCTCGCAGTCCCCCGCACGCCTCGGCCTGCTCCGGCAGGCGGGCCTCGCCCCCGAGGTGATCGTCAGCGGCGTCGACGAGGACAAGGTCTCCGCGCCGACCCCCGCCGAACTCGCCCTCGCCCTGGCCGAGGCGAAGGCCTCCGTCGTCGCCGCGCGGCCCGAGGTCAAGGGCGCCCTGGTCATCGGCTGCGACTCGGTCCTGGAGCTGGACGGCCGGGCGCTCGGCAAGCCCGCCGACGCCGAGGAGGCGACCGCCCGCTGGCAGGACATGCGGGGCCGCGCGGGCGTCCTCCAGACGGGGCACTGCGTCTACGACACCGCCTCCGGGAGGTACGCGTCGGGGACGGCCTCGACGGTCGTCCGGTTCGGTGAGCCCTCCGACGAGGAGATCGCCGCGTACGTCGCGAGCGGTGAACCGCTGCACGTGGCGGGCGCCTTCACGCTGGACGGCCGCTCGGCGCCGTTCATCGACGGCATCGAGGGCGACCACGGCAACGTCATCGGCCTCTCCCTGCCGCTGCTGCGCCGCCTGCTGGGGCAACTGGGCGTCGGCATCACGGAGTTGTGGGCGTAGGCCCGGCGGCGGCTGCCGGAACGCCGCCCTCGCGCCCCCGCTTCTCGTACGCCACGAGCGTGAGGACGATCAGGCCGAGGACGGCCATCATGAAGGCGAAGGCGGGCCAGCCCACCGGGCCGACGCAGAAGGCGCCGAGGACGCCGTGCACGACGGCGCAGCTGATCAGCAGCAGGCGCCCGAAGCGGCCGGGGGCGCGGTCCCGGGCGCCGGTGGAGGCCAGGACGAGGCCGCACAGCAGGAAGTAGCCGCCGAAGAGGGCCCCGCCGATCCACGTGGAGACGGTCATCGCGTGCGGATCGAGGCCGGCCAGGGACATGCGCTGCTTGTCGACGACCAGGCCGAGGAACCAGTTGAGCAGCGCGATGCCGACCGCCTCCGCGAGGAGAACGATCGCGCCCACCCAGGCCACCGGTCTGCGCGCCACGGCGCCCCACCCTCTTCCCGCTTCGTGCGTTACCGCTGGTACGTCGAGCCGACGGGCACGCTACTCACCGGTAAAGCGGGGGACAAGGGTCCGGTCGCAGGCAAAGAATCATTGGGCCATTCGTAGGGACTCCACAAAGAAAGCGGGCGTGCCGCAGCGCGGCTTCACAGAGACCTTGACCACACCGGAGGACTAGGCTGCCTCGAAGGAACCCTGCGTACCGTGGTACGACAAGGGTTTTCGCGGGACGAGGGGACCTCGCATCACACTCCGTGTGGGCAAGCTCACCCGTGGGGACGGGTCGTAAGGCCGTGTCGGCAGTCCCTAAACTCGGCTTGTTTCAAGGAGGGAGCCATCGTGCGCAAGGTGCTCATCGCCAACCGTGGCGAAATCGCTGTCCGCGTTGCTCGGGCATGCCGGGATGCAGGGATCGCGAGCGTAGCCGTCTACGCAGACCCCGACCGGGACGCTCTGCACGTCCGGGCGGCCGATGAGGCGTTCGCGCTGGGCGGTGACACTCCGGCCACCAGCTACCTGGACATCTCCAAGGTGCTGGCGGCGGCCAAGGACTCGGGGGCGGACGCGATCCACCCCGGTTACGGCTTCCTTTCGGAGAACGCCGACTTCGCGCAGGCCGTCATCGACGCGGGCCTGAACTGGATCGGCCCGCCGCCGCAGGCCATCCGCGACCTGGGCGACAAGGTCGCCGCGCGGCACATCGCGCAGCGCGCCGGTGCCCCGCTCGTCGCGGGCACCCCCGACCCGGTCTCCGGCGCCGACGAGGTCGTCGCCTTCGCGGAGGAGCACGGGCTGCCCATCGCGATCAAGGCCGCGTTCGGCGGTGGCGGGCGCGGCCTGAAGGTCGCCCGCACCCTCGAAGAGGTCCCGGAGCTGTACGACTCGGCGGTGCGCGAGGCCGTGGCGGCCTTCGGCCGCGGCGAGTGCTTCGTGGAGCGCTACCTCGACAAGCCGCGGCACGTGGAGACCCAGTGCCTGGCCGACAAGCACGGCAACGTCGTCGTCGTCTCCACCCGTGACTGCTCGCTCCAGCGCCGCCACCAGAAGCTGGTCGAGGAGGCCCCGGCGCCGTTCCTCTCCGAGGCGCAGGTCGCGGAGTTGTACGCCTCGTCCAAGGCGATCCTCAAGGAAGCCGGCTACGTCGGCGCGGGCACCGTCGAGTTCCTCGTCGGCATGGACGGCACGATCTCCTTCCTGGAGGTCAACACCCGTCTCCAGGTGGAGCACCCGGTCACCGAGGAGGTCGCCGGCATCGACCTGGTCCGCGAGATGTTCCGCATTGCCGACGGCGAGGAGCTGGGTTACGGCGACCCCGAACTGCGCGGCCACTCCTTCGAGTTCCGCATCAACGGCGAGGACCCGGGCCGCAACTTCCTGCCCGCGCCCGGCACGGTGACGAAGTTCGAGGCCCCCTCCGGCCCCGGTGTCCGCCTGGACGCGGGCGTCGAGTCCGGCTCGGTCATCGGCCCGGCCTGGGACTCGCTCCTGGCCAAGCTGATCGTGTCCGGCGCGACGCGCGAGCAGGCGCTCCAGCGTGCCGCCCGCGCGCTCGCGGAGTTCAACGTGGAGGGCATGGCCACCGCCATCCCGTTCCACCGCGCCGTCGTCCAGGACCCGGCGTTCGCGCCCGAACTGACCGGCTCCAGCGACCCGTTCACGGTCCACACCCGGTGGATCGAGACCGAGTTCGTCAACGAGATCCCGCCCTTCAACGCCCCCGCCACGGACGCCGAGTCCGACGAGGAGCCGGGCCGCGAGACGGTGGTCGTCGAGGTCGGCGGCAAGCGCCTGGAGGTCTCGCTCCCCTCCTCCCTCGGCATGACGATCGCGCGCACCGCGGCGGCGGGCGGCGCTCGCCCCAAGCGCCGCGCCGCCAAGAAGTCCGGCCCGACCGCTTCCGGCGACACCCTCGCCTCGCCCATGCAGGGCACGATCGTCAAGATCGCGGTCGAGGAGGGCCAGGAGGTCAAGGAGGGCGACCTCGTCGTCGTCCTGGAGGCCATGAAGATGGAACAGCCCCTGAACGCCCACAGGTCGGGCACGATCAAGGGCCTCACGGCGGAGGTCGGCGCGAGCCTGACCTCCGGCGCGGTGATCTGCGAGATCAAGGACTGACGCACGAAGGTGCCGCATGTGCCCCGCGCCCCGTCAGGGGCGCGGGGCACCGCGCGACCAGCCACGGTCCACCTGCACCCGGTCGACCTGCTAAGGGCCGTGGCCGTCTGCGCGCCGCTGCCCCTCCCGGCAGGCATACCGCCCCCAACCCCCCGGGTATACCAAGCCCGTCCGGCGTGTGAGGACGAACTCGGCGGAGCCGGTGACAGGGCGGGCCATGATGCGGGGCACACCGCAACCACCTGGCCCCCGGCCCGCGTCCTTCCCCGCGTAGAGCCGAAGACCACGGGGGGCTTCAGTGACACGCACAGGGGACTTACTGGCGCTGGGGGCCGCCGCGGGCGTCATCGCCGGCGCCGCCTGGCTCGCGGCAGCCGCCGATGCCGGGCAGCGGTACGAGGCGGGGCTCGTCCTGGGGCTGGTGGCGGGCCTCTCCGTGGCGCTGTTGCGCCGTTTCACCCGGCTGCCGCTGGGGCGCCGCCGCCCCTACACCTTCACCCTGCCGCTGCCCGCCCCCGACTGGCGCGCCCCGCCGCCCGACCCGCACGGCGACCCCGACGCCCTGCGCCCCCACGCCGAACTGCGGGCGCGGCTGCTGAGCGACGCGGCCGCGCTCGGCGGTGCCCTGCGCCACAGCTGTGCGCTGGAGCCCGGACTCCGCGAGGAGCTGACCGCGTTCGCGACCACGGCGTCGATCCAGGCCGGCAACTGCGTGCTCCACCCCGCGGGCGACGGGCCGCTCGGCCCCGATCCCGCGTACGACACCGCGTACGCCCTCGGGGAGCTGGTCGCGGCGGTCGAGTTCAGCCGCATCGGGCTGCGGGCGCTGGAGGCCCTGGTGACGGGGCAGCCGCCGGTGGCCGATCCACCCTGCTACTTCAACCCGCTGCACGAGCGCGGGCAGGCGCGCGCCGTCCTCGCGGGCACCGTGCACGCGGGCACCGCGCTCGCGGGCGCCGCCGAGGAGGTCGCCGTCTGCCATGGCTGCGCCCGGGAGCCCGCGCCGCTCCTGGTGCCCTCGGCGGCAGGCCCCGTGCCGTACCACGAGAGCGACGCCGTCGACCCGCGCTGGCGGCTGCTCGGCTACGGCGCGGTGGTCGCAGACAGTGGCGCCGCGATGATCGCCGCGGCCCAGGACGGCTTCCGCGCCCCGCCCAGGAGCCGCGGTCCCCGCGCCGACGGTGCCGGGAAGCTCGGCGCGAAGGTGAGTCGATGATCATGGAAGAGCTGGTCGCCGGTGTGCTGAGCGGGCTGTTCGTCGGCGTCTGCGTCACGTACCCGCTGGTGTTGTGGCTGGTCCGCGAGGTGTGCGGGGGCAGGCTGCCGCCGCACCGGCGCGAACGCAGGGCGCGGGCGGAGCTGGAGGCCTTCTTCGGCCGCGAGAAGGCCTGACCGCCACTGATCACGGCCCGTCGGCAGTGGCATCCTTGAAGGACGCGTACGTTCACGAAGGGTGCGGGGATGACGACCGGCATGGACCAGCAGGCGACAGCGGCGCAGCAGTCCGCGCGGGCCATGCGTGCCGACGCGCGCCGGAACTACGACCGGCTGCTCGCGGAGGCCCGCGCCGCCTTCGCCGAGCACGGCACCGGCACCTCCCTGGAGGACGTGGCGCGCCGCGCGGGCGTCGGCATCGGCACCCTCTACCGGCACTTCCCCAACCGGCACGCGCTGATGAGCGCGGTCTGGGAGGACGCCGTACGCGATCTGCTCGCGCGCTCCCGCGCCCTGCTCGACGCCCCGCAGCCCTGTTCGGCGCTGGTGACGTGGCTGCGCGCCATCGTCACTCATGCGGGTGAGTACCGCGGTCTCTCCAGCGCCCTCATGTCGGCGTCGCACGACGACACTTCGGCCCTGGCGCGCTGCAGCAAGCCCATGCGCGAGGCCGGCGCGGCCCTGCTCGCGCGCGCCCAGGAGGCGGGGGCCGTGCGGCCCGACGTCTCCATCGCCGACCTGCTGCAACTGACCAACGCGATCTCGCTGGCGGCCGAAGAGACCCCGGACGATCCGGAGTTGGCCGACCGCCTGCTCACGCTGACCCTGCGGGGCCTGAAGGCCGACGGGTGCGCGGCGGCGTAAGAACCCCTGAAGGAATTCCGCCGCCCCCACCGCCCCGGGCCCCGCCCGGCTCTCAGCGGCGGCGCATGTCCGCGACGCGCGCGGCCCGGTCCCCCGGCTGCTCCCCGAGGAGCGCGTTGCGCAGTTGCTGCCCCGGCCCCGCCCCGTGGTTGCGCCGCTGGCCCGGCAGGGGCACGTCCCGGCGCTGCTGGCGCCCCTGGGGGACGGAGTCGACGCCGGGTCCGGCGTCCGAGGCGCCGGAGCCGCCCGTCACCGCGATCTGCACGCCCTGGTCGGCCAGGGCCTGGAGTTCCGTGCCGGCCCGGTCGTCGTGCGCCGGGGGCTCGTCCGTGACGAGGCGGGTGATGAGGTCCGTGGGCACCGTCTGGAACATGGTGTCGGTGCCGAGCTTGGTGTGGTCGGCGAGGACCACGACCTCGGCCGCGGCCTGGACCAGGGCGCGGTCCACGCTCGCGGAGAGCATGTTGGACGTGGACAGGCCGCGCTCGGCGGTCAGACCGCTGCCGGACAGGAACGCGCGGGACACGCGCAGCCCTTGGAGGGACTGCTCGGCGCCGCTGCCCACGAGGGCGTAGTTGGAACCGCGCAGGGTGCCGCCGGTCATGACGACTTCGACGCGGTTGGCGTGGGCCAAGGCCTGTGCCACCAGCAGGGAGTTGGTGACGACGGTCAGGCCGGGGACCCGGGCGAGCCGTCGGGCCAGCTCCTGCGTGGTCGTACCGGCCCCGACGACGATGGCCTCGCCCTCTTCGACGAGGCTCGCCGCGAGATCGGCGATGGCCGTCTTCTCGGCGGTCGCGAGATGTGATTTCTGCGGAAAGCCGGACTCCCGCGTGAATCCGCCCGGCAATACCGCACCGCCATGTCTGCGGTCGAGGAGTCCTTCTGCCTCCAGCGCGCGCACGTCCCGCCGTACGGTCACTTCGGAGGTCTGGACGACGCGGGCGAGCTCACGGAGCGATACCGCTCCGTTGGCCCGCACCATTTCGAGGATCAATTGGCGACGTTCTGCAGCGAACACGAAACTGACAGTAACCCCAACGACCGTCTGCTTTCAGCAGTATGCGCCGAATTACAGAAGTTGTTCGCACGGCGGGACGGAAAGTGGTATAGCCGTCCTTCCGGCCGTCTCCGGCCTGGTCAGCCCTCTCCGGCCGTCTTCCGGGTGTGCAGCTGACGCGCCACTTCGGCGATCGACCCCGAAAGCGACGGGTACACGGTGAACGCATTCGCGATCTGCTCGACCGTCAGATTGTTGTCGACCGCGATCGAGATGGGGTGGATCAGTTCCGAGGCGCGCGGCGCGACGACCACACCGCCGACCACGATGCCCGTGCCCGGACGGCAGAAGATCTTGACGAAGCCGTCGCGGATGCCCTGCATCTTCGCGCGCGGGTTGCGCAGCAGCGGCAGCTTGACGACGCGGGCGTCGATCTTGCCCGCGTCGACGTCCGCCTGGGTGTAGCCGACGGTCGCGATCTCGGGATCCGTGAAGACGTTCGAGGAGACGGTCTTCAGGTTCAGCGGCGTCACCGCGTCCCCCAGGAAGTGGTACATCGCGATGCGCCCCTGCATGGCGGCGACGGAGGCGAGCGCGAAGACACCGGTGACGTCACCGGCGGCGTACACCCCCGGGGCGGAGGTCCGGGAGACCTTGTCGGTCCAGATGTGCCCGGAGTCCTTCAGCTTGACCCCGGCCTCCTCCAGGCCCATGCCGCTGCTGTTGGGGATGGCGCCGACGGCCATCAGGCAGTGGCTGCCGGAGATGACGCGGCCGTCGGCCAGCGTGACCTCGACGCGGTCGCCCACGCGCTTGGCGGAGGCGGCGCGGGAGCGGGACATGACGTTCATGCCGCGGCGCCGGAAGACGTCCTCCAGGACGGCGGCGGCGTCCGGGTCCTCGCCCGGCAGGACGCGGTCGCGGCTCGACACGAGGGTGACGTTCGACCCGAGCGCCTGGTAGGCGCCGGCGAACTCGGCACCGGTCACACCGGAACCGACGACGATGAGCTCCTCGGGCAGCTCGTCGAGGTCGTACACCTGGGTCCAGTTCAGGATGCGCTCGCCGTCGGGCTGGGCGTCCGGGACCTCGCGCGGGTGACCACCGGTGGCGATGAGCACGGCGTCGGCGGTCAGGGTCTCCTCGGTGCCGTCGACGGCCCGGACGACGACCTTGCGCGAGCCGTCGCTGTCCTGCTGGCCCTCCAGACGGCCCCGGCCGCGCAGCACGCGCGCGCCCGCACGCGTGACGGACGCGGTGATGTCGTGGGACTGCGCGAGCGCGAGCCGCTTCACGCGGCGGTTGACCTTCCCCAGGTCCACGCCGACCACGCGCGCGGGGGTGTCGACGTGCGGGGTGTCGTCGGCGACGATGATCCCGAGTTCTTCGTACGACGAGTCGAAGGTGGTCATCACCTCGGCCGTCGCGATCAGAGTCTTCGACGGCACGCAGTCGGTGAGCACCGACGCCCCGCCCAGACCGTCGCAGTCGACGACGGTCACCTCCGCGCCGAGCTGGGCGGCCACGAGAGCCGCCTCATATCCGCCGGGTCCGCCACCAATGATCACGATCCGAGTCACGTACTCCATTGTCCCGCACGCTTCAAGGTGCGGACGCGCCGGGGCCCTCCGTCCGTGCGAACGCCGTCGTCCGGACCATCCTTCCGCCACGGGACCTGCGTCCTTGATTGCTGCCGTACCCTCGACGTCATGTCGCTCTACGCCGCGTACGCCGGCAATCTGGACCCGCGGCTCATGTCACGCCGCGCCCCTCACTCACCGCTGCGCGCGACCGGCTGGCTGACCGGCTGGCGGCTCACCTTCGGCGGGGAGCACATGGGATGGGAGGGCGCCCTGGCGACGATCGTCGAGGCCCCCCGCTCGCAGGTGTTCGTGACCCTCTACGACATCGCGCCCATGGACGAGGAGTCCCTGGACCGGTGGGAAGGCGTGGGCCTGGACATCTACCGGCGCATGCGGGTCCGCGTGGACACCCTGGAGGGCAAGGAGCCGGCCTGGGTGTACGTCCTCAACGGCTACGAGGGCGGCCTCCCCTCGGCGCGCTATCTGGGCGAGCTGGCGGACGCCGCGGAGTCGGCGGGAGCCCCGCACGACTACGTGATGGAGCTGCGTAAAAGGCCCTGCTGACCCTCCCCGCGGGCCCGGCCGGCGCGCCGTCGCCCGGTCGGTCTGCCGGCCTTCGTCGGAAACGACAAGACAACGATCGGAATCCCGTGAGCATCGTCATCTACGCGCGTAGGCCGTGACCCGCTACCCTCGTCGGCGTGAACGCTTCAGTTATTCCGGACGACATCCAGGGCGACCCGTACGCCGCCGCCGACGCCGCCGCCGCGCGCCTGCGTGAGCTGACGGGCGCCGAGACCCACGACGTCGCCCTCGTGATGGGCTCCGGCTGGGCGCCGGCCGTCGACGCGCTGGGCGAGCCCGAGGCGGACTTCGCCGTCACCGAGCTGCCGGGCTTCCCGCCGCCCGCGGTCGAGGGGCACGGCGGACGCATCCGCTCCTTCCAGATCGGCGACAAGCGCGCCCTGGTCTTCCTGGGCCGCACCCACTACTACGAGGGCCGTGGCGTGGCCGCCGTCTCGCACGGTGTGCGCACCGCCGTGGCCGCCGGCTGCAAGACCATCGTGCTGACCAACGGCTGCGGCGGTCTGCGCGAGGGCATGCGCCCCGGTCAGCCGGTGCTGATCAGCGACCACCTCAACCTCACGGCCACGTCGCCGATCGTCGGCGCGAACTTCGTGGACCTCACGGACCTGTACTCGCCGCGCCTGCGCGCCCTGTGCAAGGAGATCGACCCCTCCCTGGAGGAGGGCGTCTACGCGCAGTTCCCCGGCCCGCACTACGAGACGCCCGCCGAGATCCGCATGGCCCGCACGATCGGCGCGGACCTGGTCGGCATGTCCACCGTGCTGGAGGCCATCGCCGCGCGCGAGGCCGGCGCGGAGGTCCTCGGCATCTCCCTGGTCACCAACCTCGCCGCGGGCATGACGGGCGAGCCGCTGAACCACGAGGAGGTCCTCCAGGCGGGCCGCGACAGCGCCACCCGCATGGGCGAGCTCCTGGGTAAGGTCCTCAACCGGATCTGAGGCTTCCGCGGGGCGCCCTCCCCGGCGCCCCGCACCCGCTCCCGGCTCGGCCCCGCCTCACCCGCACCCCGGACCGAGACGCGAGGGGACGTGCCGGTCTGTCCGCCCGGAGCACGTGGCCTGCCGCCCCAGGAACAACCGGGTAGGCATACCCGAGCCCCACTCCCCCTCCGCACCGCTACAGCGACGCCGCAACGAGAGGCTGACGACACGTGCAGGACAACTCCGAACTCATCGCGCGGGCCCAGGCCTGGCTGGCCGAGGACCCGGACCCCGAGACCCGCGAGGAGCTGGCCAAGCTCATCGACGCCGAGGACACCGCCGAGCTGACCGCACGTTTCGCCGGCACCCTCCAGTTCGGCACCGCCGGCCTCCGCGGCGAGCTGGGCGCGGGCCCCATGCGCATGAACCGCTCCGTGGTCATCCGCGCCGCCGCGGGCCTCGCCGCGTACCTCAAGGCCAAGGGGCAGACCGACGGCCTCGTCGTCGTCGGCTACGACGCCCGCCACAAGTCCGCCGACTTCGCCCGTGACACCGCGGCCGTGATGACCGGCGCGGGCCTGCGGGCGGCCGTCCTGCCCCGGCCGCTGCCGACCCCCGTCCTCGCCTTCGCCATAAGGCACCTCGGCGCGGTCGCGGGCGTGGAGGTCACCGCCAGCCACAACCCGCCGCGCGACAACGGCTACAAGGTCTACCTCGGCGACGGCTCCCAGATCGTGCCGCCCGCCGACGCGGAGATCGCCGCCGAGATCGCCGCGGTCGCGAGCCTGCACGACGTGCCGCGCCCCGAGTCCGGCTGGGAGATCCTCGGCGAGGACGTCCTGGAGGCCTACCTGGCCCGCACGGACGCCGTCCTGGCCCCGGAGTCCCCCCGCACCGCCCGCGTCGTCTACACGGCGATGCACGGCGTCGGCAAGGAGACCCTCCTCGCCGCCTTCGACCGCGCCGGCTTCCCGGCGCCGGTCCTCGTCGCCGAGCAGGCGGATCCGGACCCGGACTTCCCGACGGTCGCGTTCCCGAACCCGGAGGAGCCGGGCGCGATGGACCTGGCCTTCGCGACGGCGGCCCGTACCACCCCGGCCCCCGACCTGATCATCGCCAACGACCCGGACGCGGACCGCTGCGCGGCCGCCGTCAAGGTCGGCCCCGGCGACGACGACTGGCGGATGCTCCGGGGCGACGAGGTGGGCGCCCTGCTCGCCGCGCACCTCGTGCAGCGCGGCGCGCGCGGCACGTTCGCCGAGTCGATCGTCTCCTCCTCCCTCCTCGGCCGGATCGCCGAGAAGGCGGGCCTGCCCTACGAGGAGACGCTGACCGGCTTCAAGTGGATCGCCCGCGTCGACGGCCTGCGCTACGGCTACGAAGAGGCGCTCGGCTACTGCGTGGACCCCGAGGGCGTACGCGACAAGGACGGCATCACCGCCGCGCTGCTCCTCACCGAGCTGGCGTCCGAGCTGAAGGAGCAGGGCCGCACCTTCCTCGACCTCCTCGACGACCTCGCCCTGGAACACGGCCTGCACGCCACCGACCAGCTGTCGGTCCGCGTGGAGGACCTGTCCCTGATCGCGGACGCGATGCGCCGCCTGCGCGAGCAGCCGCCGACGGAGCTGGCGGGCCTGCCCGTGACGAAGGCCGAGGACCTGACCCGGGGCACGGACACGCTGCCGCCCACCGACGGCCTGCGTTACACGCTCGACGGCGCCCGCGTCATCGTGCGCCCGAGCGGCACCGAGCCCAAGCTCAAGTGCTACCTCGAAGTGGTGGTCCCGGTGGCGGCGCGGGCCGACCTCCCTGCGGCCCGCGCGCGGGCGACGGACCTGCTCGCCGCGATCAAGCGGGACCTGTCGGCGGCGGCGGGCATCTGACGCCCCACCGCCCGGACATCCCCAGCGGTAACCCACCCGTCCGGGTGATTTGACTCCCGCAGTTGCCGCAGCGGAACGGTGCGCTGCCGGTCCCCCAGGAAGGGACGACCGGTAGCGCACGTTCACGTTCGGGGAGCTGCCTCAGTGCCGTACGGACCGATTCCCTCCACCGCCGCGCCTTCCAGGGTCCCGGCGTCCCGGCGCCCCCTCACCGCCGCCCCGCCGCGCCCCGGCCTCCGCCGCCGCGCCGCCCGCGCGCTGCGCCACGCCGCCCCCGCGCTGCTCGCGTACGGGGCCGTGCGCGTGCTCGGCCTGCTGGTCTTCATCCCCTGGGCGCACGGCGAGCGCCGCAGCGTCCGGCATCTGCTGATGGCGTCATGGGACTGCGACTGGTACCTGAAGATCGCCCGGCACGGCTACGCGGACACCCTGGGCACCGCGTACGACGCCAACAACCTGGCGTTCTTCCCGCTGTACCCGCTGCTCGTCCGGGCCGGTGACGCCCTCGCGCCCGGCCTGCCGCGCGGCGCGGCGGGTCTGGGCATCTCGCTGCTCTGTTCGTTCCTGGCCGCGTGGGGGATCTTCACGGTGGGCGACCGGCTGTACGGCCGCCGGGCGGGGGTCTTCCTGGCTGTGCTCTGGGGCAGCCTGCCGGTGGCGCTCGTGCAGTGGATGGGCTACACCGAGTCCCTCTTCACGGCGCTCACCGCGTGGTCGCTGTACGCGGTGCTGAGCGGCCGCTGGCTGTGGGCGGGCTCCCTGGCGGCGCTGGCCGGGCTCACCCGCCCCACGGGGGCGGCCCTGGCGGCGGCGGTCTCCGTGACGGCCCTGCTCGCGCTGCGCCGCGACGGCTTCTCCGTACGCCCGCTTCTGGGCGCCCTGCTTGCCCCCCTCGGCTGGCTCTCGTACGTCGCCTGGGTGGGCCTGCGGCTCGGCCGCTGGGACGGCTATTTCGCCGTACAGAAGCTGTGGCGCAACCAGTGGGACGGCGGCGTCGAGACGGTGCGCAGGATGCAGGCGCTGTTCGTCACCGAGCGGCCAGCGCTGTTCTACGCGATGGTGACGGCGGTGCTGCTGGGCTCGGTCGTGCTCTACGTGCTCTCGGCGGCCGACCGCCAGCCGCTGCCCCTGCTGCTCTTCACCGGCCTGCTCCTGCTGATCGTGGTCGGCAGCAGCGGCGTCTACTTTCCCCGGGCCCGCTTCCTGATGCCCGGCTTCCCGCTGCTGCTGCCGCTGGCGGCGGCCCTGGCGCGCGCGAGGCCGACGGTGGCGGTGACGGTGCTGACGGCGGCGGCGTTCGGGTCGGCCGTGTTCGGCGGCCACATGCTCCTGGGGTGGCACGGCCCGCCGTAAGCCCTGTGGTTCCCCGGGTCAGGTCGCCCTGGTCAGGTCACCGCGAGGAGCACGGCGAGGAGCACCGCTCCCGCGGCGGCCGGCGCGAGGATCTCGTAGGCCCAGCGCACCAGGGGCTCGCCCTGCGCGCTCTCGGCGGCCTCCTGCCGCTCCGCGAGGCCGCGCAGCTCTTCCATGACCTGGTCGCCGGCGGAGCGGGAGGGCGGGGTGTGGGGGTCGAGGTAGGGGCGGCCGCCCATCGGGTCCCCGGAGGCGGCGGCCTGCGACTGCCTGCGCGCCGCCTTCTTGCGGCCGCGCAGCGAGACGGGGATGGCCCAGAGCTGGTACTTGGCGCCGCCGCGGGTGAGGACCTCGTTGGAGTACCCGGAGCGGAGCGTCGCGACGGACGCCCAGGGCAGGGTGATGGTCCGGAAGGGGTTGCGCACGCGCAGCCGGTCCTCGTTGGCGTACACGGCGGGCCGCACGGTGTACGCGACGACCAGCGGCACCGCGAGCAGCAGCCCGGCCAGCGCCAGCCACGGGGTGCGGCCCTCGCCGCGGACGACGGCGTCGACACCGAGCCAGGCGCCCAGGGCGAGCAGCAGGACACCGCCGGCGATACCGGCGGGGGACCGGAAGACACGGTCCTTGTATGCGGACTCCGCCACGGGGTTCTGAGGGTCGCTCATACGTTGATTCTGCCTGACGCGCGCGGGGGGCCACCGCGGCGGTCCACCGGGGCCCCGGGGCTTCGGCGGCGGGCTGCGCGGGAAGGGGGCGGCGGCGCCACGGAAAGGGGGCCGACGGGACCGGCGCGCGGGGCCCGGAGGCTCCGTCGCGCGGCCCGCACGGGGTGGCTCGGAAGGGCGGAAGCGGGCGCGGACGGCGGACTTCCCGGGCCGTGCGGCCGAGGACGTGGCCCTCACGCGCGCGGGCCGAGGGCTGGCGCCGAGGACCGCGCTCGGCCCCCGGGCCCACATTCCGCCCAGCACGCCGCAGGCCACGCGCCGCCGTCGCCGGGCACCTGCGCCGTGCCAGGGGTCGCCACCCGTCCATCGCATCGGACGCCACGCGCCGCCGTCGCCGGGCGCTTACCGAGGGACTGCGCCCGGCCGGGGGTCACCTCCCGTCCAGCTCGCCGCACGCCACGCACCGCCGTCACCGGGCGCTCGCCGAGGGCCTGCGCCCGGCCAGGGGTCGCCACCCGCCCAGCAGGCCGCACGCCATGTGCCGCCCTCGCCGGGCACTCGCCGAGGGCCTGCCCGCATGCCAGAGGTCACCACCCGCCCATCGCACCGCACGCCACGTGCCGCCGTCCCCGGGCACTCGCCGAGGGCCTACCCCGTGCCAGAGGTCACCACCCGCCCATCGCACCGCACGCCACGCGCCGCGCCTGCCAGGCACCAGCCCCCACACGCACCCGCCAAGGGCCTCCCCCGGCCCACGAACCACGCCTCCGCCCAACTCGCCACCCGCCACGCCTCGCCCTCGCCAACTGCCCGCCGCCACACGCACCCGCCGAGGGCCTCCGCCGAGCCAAGGGGCCGCCCACGGGCCACGGCCCACGAACCACACCTCCCGCCCAGCGCGCCACCCGCCACGCCCCCACCCCCGTTACGCCCCCCCCGCCTTACGCCCAGCCCCACCGACAAGCCACCCCTGTACAGCAGCTACGCGCGTAGATATGCTCCCCTCGTGACCATGCCCACTGCATTCGCTGACGTGACCGCGTCCGACAGCACGCTCCGCCGCTTCCTCCACGGGCTGCCCGGCGTCGACGCGGTCGGCCTGGAGGCGCGTGCCGCCTCGCTCGGAACCCGTTCGATCAAGACCACGGCGAAGGCGTACGCCATCGACCTGGCCATCTCGATGATCGACCTGACCACGCTGGAGGGCGCCGACACCCCGGGCAAGGTCCGGGCGCTCGGTGCGAAGGCCGTCAACCCCGACCCGACGGACCGCGGGACGCCGCGCACCGCGGCCGTCTGCGTCTATCCGGACATGGTCGCCACCGCCAAGGAGGCCGTCGCGGGCAGCGGCGTCAAGGTCGCGTCCGTCGCGACCGCCTTCCCCGCGGGCCGCGCCGCGATCGAGGTGAAGCTCGGTGACGTGCGCGAGGCCGTGGCCGCCGGCGCCGACGAGATCGACATGGTCATCGACCGCGGAGCCTTCCTCTCCGGCGACTACATGACCGTCTTCGAGCAGATCCGCGCCGTGAAGGAGGCCTGCGGCACCGCCCGCCTGAAGGTCATCTTCGAGACCGGTGAGCTGTCGACGTACGACAACATCAAGCGCGCCAGCTGGATCGGCATGATCGCGGGCGCCGACTTCATCAAGACCTCGACCGGCAAGGTCGGCGTCAACGCCACTCCGGCCAACACCCTCCTGATGCTGGAGGCCGTCCGCGACTTCCGCGCGCAGACCGGCGTCCAGATCGGCGTGAAGCCCGCGGGCGGCATCCGCTCGACCAAGGACGCGGTCAAGTTCCTCGTCCTGGTGAACGAGACCGCGGGCCCGGACTGGCTCGACAACCACTGGTTCCGCTTCGGCGCCTCGTCGCTCCTGAACGACCTGCTGATGCAGCGCCAGAAGCTGGCCACCGGCCGCTACTCCGGCCCCGACTACGTGACGGTGGACTGACCCATGACCTCCACTCCCTTCGAGTACGCCCCCGCGCCGGAGTCCCGCTCCGTCGTCGACATCGCCCCGTCGTACGGCCTGTTCATCGACGGCGAGTTCGTGGACGCCGCCGACGGCAAGGTCTTCAAGACGGTCTCCCCGTCCACCGAGGAGGTCCTCTCCGAGGTCGCGCAGGCCGGTGCCGAGGACGTCGACCGCGCCGTGAAGGCCGCCCGCAAGGCCTTCGAGAAGTGGTCGGCGCTGCCGGGCGCCGAGCGCGCCAAGTACCTCTTCCGCATGGCCCGCATCATCCAGGAGCGCAGCCGCGAGCTGGCCGTCCTGGAGACGCTGGACAACGGCAAGCCCATCAAGGAGACCCGCGACGCCGACCTCCCCCTGGTCGCCGCGCACTTCTTCTACTACGCGGGCTGGGCCGACAAGCTCGACCACGCGGGCTACGGCCCGAACCCGGCGCCGCTCGGTGTCGCGGGCCAGGTCATCCCCTGGAACCTCCCGCTCCTGATGCTGGCCTGGAAGATCGCCCCGGCGCTCGCGACCGGCAACACGGTCGTCCTGAAGCCCGCCGAGACGACCCCGCTGTCCGCGCTCTTCTTCGCGGACATCTGCCGCCAGGCGGGCCTGCCCAGGGGCGTCGTCAACATCCTTCCCGGGTACGGCGACGCGGGCGCGGCCCTGACCGCCCACCCCGACGTGAACAAGGTCGCCTTCACGGGCTCCACGGCCGTCGGCAAGGCGATCGCACGCCAGGTCGCGGGCACGGACAAGAAGGTCACCCTCGAACTGGGCGGCAAGGGCGCGAACATCGTCTTCGACGACGCCCCCATCGACCAGGCCGTCGAGGGCGTCGTCACCGGCATCTTCTTCAACCAGGGCCAGGTCTGCTGCGCCGGGTCGCGCCTCCTCGTACAGGAGTCGATCCAGGAGGAGCTGCTCGACTCGCTGAAGCGGCGCCTGTCGACCCTGCGCCTCGGCGACCCGCTGGACAAGAACACCGACATCGGCGCCATCAACTCCGCCGAGCAGCTCGCCCGCATCACCGCGCTCGCCGACACCGGCGAGGCGGAGGGCGCCGAGCGCTGGTCGCCGTCGTGCGAACTGCCGTCCACGGGCTACTGGTTCGCGCCGACGCTCTTCACGAACGTCACGCAGGCGCACACCATCGCCCGCGACGAGATCTTCGGCCCGGTGCTCTCGGTCCTGTCCTTCCGCACGCCGGACGAGGCCGTGGCCAAGGCCAACAACACGCAGTACGGGCTCTCCGCCGGCATCTGGACGGAGAAGGGCTCGCGCATCCTCGCGGTCGCGAACAAGCTCCGGGCGGGCGTCGTCTGGGCCAACACATTCAACAAGTTCGACCCGACCTCGCCGTTCGGCGGCTACAAGGAGTCGGGTTACGGCCGCGAGGGCGGCCGGCACGGACTGGAGGCGTACCTCGATGTCTGACCGACTCACGGTCCTGAAGACCTACAAGCTGTACGTCGGCGGGAAGTTCCCGCGTTCCGAGAGCGGCCGGGTGTACGAAGTGACCGACGCAAAGGGCAAGTGGCTGGCGAACGCGCCGCTGTCGTCCCGCAAGGACGCCCGTGACGCCGTCGTGGCGGCGCGCAAGGCGTTCGGCGGCTGGTCGGGCGCGACCGCGTACAACCGCGGGCAGATCCTCTACCGCATCGCCGAGATGCTGGAGGGCCGCCGCGACCAGTTCGCGCGCGAGGTCGCGGACGCCGAGGGCCTGTCGAAGTCCAAGGCCGCCGCGGTCGTGGACGCGGCGATCGACCGCTGGGTCTGGTACGCGGGCTGGACCGACAAGATCGGCCAGGTCGTGGGCGGGGCGAACCCGGTCACGGGCCCGTACTTCAACCTCTCGGCCCCTGAGCCGACGGGCGTCGTCGCGGTGCTCGCGCCGCAGGAGTCGTCGTTCCTCGGCCTGGTCTCGGTGCTCGCCCCGGTCATCGCGACGGGCAACACGGCCGTCGTGATCGCCTCCGACAAGGCCCCGCTCCCGGCGCTGTCGCTGGGCGAGGTGCTTGCGACCTCCGACGTGCCCGGCGGCGTGGTCAACATCCTCACCGGCAAGACGGCCGAGATCGCGGCCCCGCTCGCCGCGCACCAGGACGTCAACGCCATCGACCTGACGGGCGCGGACGCGGACCTCGCGCGCGACCTGGAGATCGCGGCCGCGGACAACCTCAAGCGCGTCCTGCGTCCACAGCCTGTGGACACGGAGGCGGGCCCGGCCGCGGACTGGACCGCCGACCCCGGCACGCGCCGCCTGACGGCGTTCCTGGAGACCAAGACGGTCTGGCACCCCACGGGCTCCCTGGGCGCCTCCGGCTCGGCCTACTGACCGCTTCCGGTTCCACGCGACGCGAAGCCCCGGCCTCCTCCGTCCAGGAGGCCGGGGCTTCGTCCTGCGCCCGCCCGCTCACAGCCCGAGACGCGCCGCGATCCCGTCGAGCACACAGTCGAGCCCCGTCTCGAACTCCCAGGCCGGGTCGTCCCTGCGTGTCGCCTCGCGGATGTAGCGCCGGTAGGCCGGGTAGCGGCCCGTCTGCATCAGGTAGGCCATCTGGGGCGCCAGGCCCTTGCGCGCCTCCTCCACGCTGTCCCACTCCCGCTCGCGCAGGTACGCGCCCAGCGCCACCTCGGAGCGGACCATGCCGCCCACGTAGGCGGTGACGGTGCGGAAGGCGGCCATCATCGTGTCCACGTCGAGGCCGTGCCCGTCGAGCGCGGCGAGCTGACGCTCCGCGACGGCGAGCCGATTGGGGGTCAACGCGTGCAGCGGGGTGGGCAGTTCGGCCATCCATGGATGGCGCAGCGTCATTTCGCGGGTCGCGCACCCCGCCTCCCGCAGCACCTCGCGCCAGCCGGTCACCTCGGCGGGCGGGGCCAGCTCGGCCGAGGCCAGGTCGACCATCAGCGCCAGCAGGTCCTCCTTCCCCGAGACATGGCGGTACGCGGCCATGGGGGCGACGCCGAGTTCGGCGGCGAGGCGGCGCATGGTGACGGCGGCGAGCCCCTCGGCGTCGGCGACCTGGACCGCGACGGCGGCGATGCGCTGCGGCGTCAGGGCGGCACGGGGTGCGGCGGGTCGCTCCATGCGCTCCCAGAGGGTGACCTCGGGCTCGCCCTTCTTCTGTGTGGCCATGCGTACAGCGTATCCCTAGTGGACGCCGTACACATTGCCGCGTACGTTGTACACATCGCCCGTGTGTACGCCGTACGCAGCCCTCGTGCGCGCCCGGCGCTCACCTCACCAAGTCTGGGAACCCATGAAGCAGCGAACGGAAGAAACCACCCCGCCCCCCGCGCCGGACGCCGGAACGGCCACCGAACCACCCCCGCCCTCGCCCCTCGCCGTCCTCGGGTTACTGCTCGGCATCATCCTGGCGACCCTCGACGGCACGATCGTCGGCACCGCCCTGCCCACGATCGTCGGCGACCTCGGCGGCCTCGGCCACTTCTCCTGGGTGGTGACGGCCTACCTGCTCACCACCGCCGTCGCCACGCCGATCTGGGGCAAGCTCGGCGACCTGTACGGCCGCAAGGGCGGCTACCTGGCCTCCATCGTGGTCTTCCTCATCGGGTCCGTGCTCTGCGGACTCGCCCAGGACATGAGGCAGTTGATCGCCTTCCGCGCGCTCCAGGGCATCGGCGCGGGCGGCCTCTTCGTGGGCGCGCTCTCCCTGATCGGCACGCTGCTCCCGCCCGCGCAGGCCGGGCGCTCGCAGTCGCTGATCGGCGTGATGCTGCCCGCCGCCATGATCGGCGGCCCGCTGCTCGGCGGCCTCCTCACCGACCAGCTGAACTGGCGCTGGGTCTTCTACGTCAACGTCCCCGTCGGCGCGGCGGCACTGCTGATCGTCGGCTTCCTCGTCCCGCAGCGCGGGGAGCGCGGCACGGCCCGCGTCGACTACGCGGGCGCGGGCCTCCTCACGGCGGGCATCTTGGCGCTCACCCTGCTCGGGACGTGGGCCGGAGCGACGTACGACTGGCTCTCGCCGCGGATCGCGGGGCTCGCGCTGCTAGCGGCGGCCGCGCTCGCCGCCTTCGTCCGCGTGGAGCGGCACGCGCCGGAACCGGTCATCCCGCCGCGGCTGTTCCGCGACCGCAACTTCACGCTCGCCCAGGTCCTCACCTTCCTCGCGGGCGCCGCGATGCTGGCGGCGGCGAGCTACCTGCCGCAGTACATGCAGTTCGTACGCGACATGTCCTCGACGCAGAGCGGACTGCTGCTGCTCCCGCTGATGCTCGGCATGATGAGCGCGCAGCTGTACATCGGCCGCGCGGTGGGCAACGGCGGCGGATACCGCGCCTACCCGCTCGTCGGCGGCGCGGTCGCCTCGGCGGGCGCCCTGGCCCTGTGCACGCTCGGCGTGGACACCGCCACGTATCTGGCCTCCGCCCTGACGTTCGTGCTCGGCACGGGCCTCGGCTGCCTGCTGCAACCCGCGCTGCTCATCACCATGAACAGCGCGGAACCGCGCGACATGGGCGCCGCCAGCGGCACCAACACGCTGCTGCGCACCATCGGCGGCACCCTCGGCGTCGCCGTGCTCGGCTCCGTCTACACGAGCCGGCTGACCGGCACCCTCACGGACCGGCTCGGCGAGGACGGCGAACGCCTCGCGGACGGCGGCCACGAACTGACCCCCACCGTCCTCGACGGCCTGTCCGCCCCGGCCCGGGACGCCTACCGCGCCGCGGTCACCGGCGGCCTGCACGGCGTCATGACCGGCACGGCCGCCCTGTGCGCGCTCGCCTCGGCGGCGGCCTGGCTGATCCGCGAAACACCCCTGCGCTCCCACGCCGGACCGGCCCCGAAGGCGGACCCGGCGGACTAGAGACGTGTGACGTGGCTTGCAAGGATGCCCCGGGCGGAGCGCCCGCGCGCGGGGATGCCGCACACTGTTCTCTCGTGAGCTCTCATCCCTCGATACCGACCCGCGTCGTGCTGCTCTGCGGCCCCTCAGGCTCGGGCAAGTCGTCCTTCGCCACCCGCTCCGGGCTGCCCGTGCTCTGTCTGGACGACTTCTACAAGGAAGGCGACGACCCCACGCTGCCGCAGGTTCCGGGCAGTTCGGACATCGACTGGGACTCCCCCGCGTCGTGGGACGCCGACGTCGCGGTCGCCGCCATCGAGGAGCTGTGCCGCACGGGGCGTACGCGCGTCCCGGTCTACGACATCGCGACCAGCGCCCGCGTCGGGCACGAGGCACTCGACATCCGGCGCACGCCCCTGTTCATCGCGGAGGGGATCTTCGCCGCGGACATCGTGGAGCGGTGCCGGGAGATCGGCGTGCTCGCCGACGCGATCTGCCTGCGGGGGCGGCCTGCCACGACGTTCCGGCGGCGGCTGCTCCGGGATCTGCGCGAGGGACGCAAGTCCGTGCCGTTCCTGCTGCGCAGAGGGTGGCGGCTCATGCGGGCCGAGCGGGCGATCGTCGCGCGGCAGGTGGGACTGGGGGCGTATCCCTGCGGGGCCGAGGAGGCGATGGGGCGGGTCGTCTCCGCCGCGGCCGGACGGCGCGTCCCGGAGCGCGGCCTCGCGGCGGACCCTCTGCCGCCCACCCGCCCGCTCGCCCCCCAGTAACAACAGCAGGACCAGTAACAGCAGCAGGACCGGTAAAGCAGAGGGACCGGAAAGGCCCCCCCGGCCTCCCGGTCCCGCTACTTGTTTCCCCCGTGTTCCCCCGTGCTTCCCCCCCGTACTCCCGCCGCCTCCCCCGAAGCGACGGCCCCCGTTCCCCCCGATCCTCAGGCGACCAACTCGCCGAAGGACTCCTCCTGGTCACGGCCGAAGCTGAGGACCTCGTCCTCGCGCAGCCGGCGGAGCGACCGCCAGATGCTGGACTTCACCGTGCCCACGCTGATGTCGAGGATGTCCGCGATCTCCGGGTCGGTGCGGCCCTCGTAGTAACGGAGGACCAGCATCGTGCGCTGGAGTTCGGGCAGCCGGGCCAGGGCCTGCCACAGGACAGCGCGCAGCTCCGTGCCGCGCATCGCGTCCGTGTCGCCCACCGTCTCCGGCAGTTCCTCGGTCGGGTACTCGTTCAGCTTGCGGCGGCGCCACGCGCTGATGTGCAGGTTGGTCATGGTGCGGCGGAGGTAGCCCCCGACCGCGGCCTTGTCGCTGATCCTGTCCCAGGCGCGGTACGTCGAGAAGAGTGCGCTCTGCAGCAGGTCCTCCGCCTCGAAGCGGTCCCCGGTCAGGTGGTAGGCCGTTGCGTACAGGGAGGCGCGGCGTTCCTGGACGTAGGCGGTGAATTCCGCCTCCGACAAGGTCTTCCGCTCCCCCGAGCCCTCCCTGTACGCGCTTCCCCCGTACGGCGCGTCAACCACCGTCATGTACGCGGTGTGCTGACGCCCGGCGCCGCGAGCGCACCCCCGCCCGCTCACGGCACCGGACTTCTCGCAACCCCGCCCGACGTCGTGGAGACGCGTGACAACTGCGCTTGAGCTGGTGCTGTGCAGCGTGTTCATCTTGCGCCCCCCGTCGGTGGAGTCCGGCTTGTTCCGTCGTGCTTCCGTGCTTCTTGCGTGTGACCAGAACTCTGCCGGACCCATTTCATGACGGTGTCCCCCGACTGTCACAGGCCTGTCACAGGGGCGCGGCGTCCCTTCCGCGCGTGAGGGTCGGGTGTGGGAGCGGGCCGACAGTCGAACTGGGGCCGTTGCATGGGACACAATGACGTCCGTGCCTTCCCTGTTGCTGATCGAGGACGACGACGCCATCCGGACGGCCCTGGAGCTTTCGCTGACGCGCCAAGGGCACCGGGTGGCCACTGCTGCCACCGGCGAGGACGGCCTGAAACTGCTCGGTGAGCAGCGGCCGGACCTGATCGTGCTGGACGTGATGCTGCCGGGCATCGACGGGTTCGAGGTGTGCCGTCGCATCCGGCGCACCGACCAGCTGCCGATCATCCTGCTCACCGCGCGGAGCGACGACATCGACGTGGTGGTGGGCCTGGAGTCCGGCGCCGACGACTATGTGGTCAAGCCCGTGCAGGGGCGGGTCCTCGACGCCCGTATCCGGGCCGTGCTGCGGCGCGGGGAGCGGGAGGCCAATGACGCGGCGACGTTCGGTTCGCTCGTCATCGACCGCGCCGCGATGACCGTGACGAAGAACGGCGAGGACCTCCAGCTCACCCCGACCGAGCTGCGGCTGCTCCTGGAGCTGAGCCGCAGGCCCGGCCAGGCCCTGTCCCGGCAGCAGTTGCTGCGGCTGGTGTGGGAGCACGACTACCTCGGTGACTCGCGGCTCGTCGACGCCTGCGTGCAGCGGCTGCGCGCGAAGGTCGAGGACGTCCCGTCGTCGCCGACGCTGATCCGCACGGTGCGCGGGGTCGGATACCGGCTGGACACCCCTCAGTGACCACAGCGCACGACAAGCTCCGCGGCCTGCCCGCGGCACGCAGGGCGGTCCTGGCCGGGCTGCGCTTCACGAGCCTGCGGCTGCGGCTCGTCGTGGTGTTCGGCCTGGTGGCGCTCACCGCCGCCGTCTCCGCGTCCGGCATCGCGTACTGGCTCAACCGCGAGGCCGTGCTGACGCGCGCCCAGGAGGCGGCGCTCAAGGACTTCCGCCAGCAGATGCAGACCCGTGTGGGCGCGCTGCCGCCCCACCCCTCGCAGGAGGAACTGCAGGCGGCCGCCGGGCAGATGGCCAACAGCAGTCAGCGCTACAGCGTGCTCCTGGTCGCCGCGAAGAAGGACGGCGGCCGGATCGTCGGCTACTCCGACCTGGACGCGTTCACGCTCGCCGAGGTGCCGGACTCGCTCCAGGAGGCCGTGGCCAAGAAGCAGCCGCTCACCTCCGGCAACGACGCCAGCCACCACCTGTACTGGCAGCGGACCGTGGCGGACGGCACGCCCTATCTGGTCGGCGGTGCCACGGTGATCGGCGGCGGCCCGACCGGCTACATGCTCAAGTCGCTGGAGCCCGAGGCCAAGGACCTCAGCTCGCTCGGCTGGTCGCTGGCGATCGCCACGGCGCTGGCGCTGATCGGCTCCGCGCTGCTCGCGCAGGCCGCGGCCACGACCGTGCTCAAACCCGTGCACCGCCTCGGCGTCGCCGCGCGCAGGCTCGGCGAGGGCAAGCTCGACACCCGGCTGCGCGTCTCCGGCACCGACGAACTGGCCGATCTGTCCCGGACGTTCAACAGGACCGCCGAGAACCTGGAGAAGAAGGTCGCCGACATGAGCGCCCGCGACGAGGCGTCCCGCCGCTTCGTCGCCGACATGTCGCACGAGCTGCGGACGCCGCTGACCGCGATCACCGCGGTGACCGAGGTCCTGGAGGAGGAGCTGGACGCGGAGACCGGCTCCGTCGACCCGATGATCGAGCCGGCCGTGCGGCTCGTGGTGAGCGAGACGCGGCGCCTGAACGACCTCGTGGAGAACCTCATGGAGGTCACCCGCTTCGACGCGGGCACCGCGCGCCTCGTCCTGGACGACGTGGACATCGCCGACCAGATCACCGCGTGCATCGACGCGCGGGCCTGGCTGGACGCGGTCGAGCTGGACGCCGAGCGCGGCATCACCGCCCGCCTCGACCCGCGCCGCCTCGACGTCATCCTGGCCAACCTCATCGGCAACGCCCTCAAGCACGGCGGCTCCCCGGTCAAGGTCTCCGTACGCCTGGCGGACGCCAAACTCCTCATCTCCGTACGCGATCACGGGCCCGGCATCCCCGAAGACGTCCTGCCGCACGTCTTCGACCGCTTCTACAAGGCGAGCGCGTCCCGGCCGCGGTCCGAGGGCAGCGGGCTCGGTCTGTCCATCGCCCTGGAGAACGCGCACATCCACGGCGGCGACATCTCCGCGGCCAACTGCCCCGAGGGCGGCGCCGTCTTCACCCTGTGGCTGCCGTGCGAGGGCGACGGTGACGGCGACGGGGGCCGCGACAGCGAGGACACCGTCGGCTGCACCGAGGGAGGCCAGGCGTGAACGGGCGACGGACGCGTGCCGCGGTGGCCACGACGCTGTTTGCGGCCGCGCTCACCGGCTGCGGGATCAGGTCGACGGAGGTGCCCACGGATTTCGGGCCCGCGCCGTCGCGGGTGCCGTGCGTGATGTCGGGCCCCGGCATCGCCGCGCAGTCGGACAGTGAGGTGTCGGCGCAGGTCTTCCTGGTCTGCGCGGCCCAGCTGGTGACCGTCGACCGGACGGTGCGGGTTCCCGAGAAGGGGGCGAGCGACCGCGCGCGGATCGCTCAGGCCCTCCTCGACGAGCTGGCCGCGCCGCCGTCGGAGCCCGAGAAGGACGCGGGCTTCGCCACGGACGTACGCGGCGGCACCACGGTCTCCGGTCCCGCCCAGGGCGACCCCAAGGACGCGCTGCGCTTCAGTACGCCGCCGCAGGAGCTGTCCGCGTTCGCGCTCGCCCAGATCGTGTGCACGCTCGCCGACAGCGCGGCGGCCTCGAAGGACCACACCGTCGTCCTGGGCGGCCCCGCGGACGATTCCCTGCGGCGCTACGCCTGCACCACGGAGGTCCGCTCCCGGCCCGGCACGGTGGCGCCGCCCGCCGAGGCCGTCAAGTCCGGGACGTAACCACCGGCGGTACGCGGAACCGATCCTGCCGCCTCTGACGTCTTGTGGGGCGTGCGTCAAGGCTCGGGCGGCCGCGTTGCCGCCATCCGCTTCCGTGCGGTGGGAGGACTCCTCCTCGCCGCGCACCTTCTGCTCGTCGGATGGATCACGCTGCGTCCGCTGGACGTCCCCTGGGTGAGCGCCGCGAATCTGCAGCCGCTCGCCGGGATCAAGGCGGATCTGGCACTCGGCGGCCTCCAGGCGACCCGCCGCATCGGCGAGGCCCTGCTGCTGCTCGCCCCGCTCGGCGTGCTGCTCCCCCTGGCGGGCGGCCGGCTCGTCGTCTCGCCGTGGGGCTCCCTGGTGCGTACGGTCGCCGCCGGGGCGCTGCTCTCGCTCGGCATCGAGCTGCTGCAGACCGGGGTGCCCGGGCAGGTCGTCGACATCGACTCGCTGCTCCTGAACACCCTCGGGGTGGCGCTCGCCCATGTCGCCGTGGTGCCCGCGGCCAGGGCGAGGCTCCGCCGCCGTGATGAGCCGCGGCGTGTCACGGCCCGTCTGCGGGAGGAGGCCCCTCAGGGGTCGACCCCGACGATTCCCAGGGTCGGGATCGCACCATAGAGCGACGCTTTGGGGTACTTGATGACCGTAACGTGGAGACATCGAGGCACACGGAGTGGCCTCTCCCTACGGTTCGAAGGAGCCCGACATGACCGCTCTTGCCCGCCCCACCCACGGCCGGATGATCGGCGGAGTATGTGCCTCCCTGGCCCAGCGCTTCGGCACCTCCGCGACCAAGATGCGCGTGATCTTCGTGGCGTCCTGCCTGCTCCCCGGCCCTCAGTTCCTGCTCTACATAGCCCTGTGGGTGCTGCTGCCCTCCGAGGACAAGGTCCGCCGGGCCTGGTGAGCACGCACGATGGGGCGCCCCTCCGGGCGGAGGGGCGCCCCATCGGCACGTACGCGAGAAGGGTCAGCCGAGCGGCAGGCCGTTGAGGCCGGTGCCCCCGAGGGGCACGCCACCGAGCAGGTTGGGGAGCGGCGAGGCGGGCTTGGGCTTGCCGGCGCTCCTGCCGTCGTCCCTGCCGCCCTTGCGGTCGTCCCTGCCGTCGTCCGCCTGGGCCGCGGCGGCCGCCCTGTCGGCGTTCCCCGCGGCCTTCAGGCCGCCGGCGAGGACGCTCTTTCCGGCGGCCACGGCCTCGGGGCTGCCCGCGGGCAGCGTCTTGGCGGCCTGCTCCAGGGGAAGGGCCGAGGTGACCTGACCGAGGACCGCGGCCGCGTCCGGGACCCCGGGGGCGGCGTTCGCGGAACCGGCACCGGCGGCGGCGAAGGCGGCACCGAGGGCGGCGACTCCGAGGGTCTTGGCGGCAGACTGCTTCATCTTCAAGGCGTCCTTGCGAGTTCGATGACGGGGATCTGCGCGGTCCAACGACCGCGCGGACCACAAATCACGGGCACCGGACGGCGAAAAGCGGCCGGGGTGACGAGATCCCGGCCGCCGAGGCGTCGTACGAAGACGCGGTGTCGCCCGTCAGTTGCCGGCGGAAGCGCTGGTGGAGACGGTCTGGCGGAACAGCCACTCGGACTTCAGCTCGGCGTAGCCGGGCTTGATGACGTCGTTGATCATGGCGAGGCGTTCATCGAAAGGAATGAACGCTGATTTCATCGCATTGACTGTGAACCACTGCATGTCGTCGAGCGTGTAGCCGAACGTGCCGACCAGGTGCTCGAACTCCCGGCTCATGCTGGTGCCCGACATCAGACGGTTGTCGGTGTTCACGGTGGCGCGGAAGTGCAGCTTGCGCAGCAGCCCGATCGGGTGCTCGGCGTAGGAGGTGGCCGCGCCCGTCTGGAGGTTGGAGCTGGGGCACATCTCCAGCGGGATGCGCTTGTCGCGTACGTACGACGCGAGGCGGCCCAGGGTGACGCTGCCGTCCTCGGCGATCTCGATGTCGTCGATGATCCGCACGCCGTGGCCGAGGCGGTCGGCGCCGCACCACTGGAGGGCCTGCCAGATCGACGGCAGGCCGAAGGCCTCGCCCGCGTGGATCGTGAAGTGGTTGTTCTCGCGCTTGAGGAACTCGAAGGCGTCGAGGTGGCGGGTGGGAGGGAAGCCCGCCTCTGCGCCCGCGATGTCGAAGCCGACGACGCCGTGATCGCGGTAGCGGTTGGCGAGTTCGGCGATCTCCAGGGCGCGGGCGGCGTGCCGCATGGCGGTGAGCAGGGCGCCGACGCGGATGCGGTGGCCGTTCGCCTTCGCGCGGCGCTCGCCCTCGCGGAAGCCGTCGTTGACCGCCTCGACGACCTCTTCGAGGGTGAGTCCGGCCTCCAGGTGCTGCTCGGGGGCGTAGCGGATCTCGGCGTAGACGACGCCGTCCTCGGCGAGGTCCTCGGCGCACTCGGCGGCGACGCGCTTGAGGGCATCCTTCGTCTGCATCACCGCGCAGGTGTGGGCGAAGGTCTCCAGGTAGCGCTCCAGGGAGCCGGAGTCGGCCGCCTCGCGGAACCAGATGCCGAGCTTGTCGGCGTCGGTCTCGGGCAGGCCTTCGTAGCCGCACTCGCGGGCGAGGTCGACGACCGTGCCGGGGCGCAGGCCGCCGTCGAGGTGGTCGTGGAGGAGCACCTTGGGGGCGCGGCGGATCTGTTCGGCGCTGGGCGTGTCGCGGTCCGTGTGGCCGCCCGTGCTGATCTGGCTCGTCATTGCGGCACTCTAACGCCTACGCGCGTAGAACTCACTGGTCGATACGTAACAGTGACCCTGCGGACGGGTGGCGTACACCGACGCTTCTGACACTGTTCTGTCATGGCACAGCAAGGGACGACAGGCCCTGGGCTCGGGCGCGTGATCGGCACGGCACCGTCGGCGGTGGGCGGCGTGGTCCTGCTGCTGCCCGGCGGCTGCGAGACATCCACCCGCAGGCCGTCGCCGCTGGCGGCAGGTGCCGTGCGGGCGCTCGGGCGCCGGCTGGCCCGGGACGGACACGCGGCGGGCCTCGCCACACACGTCGTGCGCTACCGCTGCCGGGGCTGGAACGGCGCGCAGGCGCAGCTGGCCGAGGACACGGTCTGGGCGGTGGACGAGGTCGTACGTCTCTACGGTGACGTCCCGGTCTGCCTGGCCGGCGTGGACATGGGCGGCCGGGCGGCGCTGCGCGCGGGCGGGCACCCGGCCGTCGACTCCGTCCTCGCGATCGCCCCCTGGCTGCCCGAGGAGGACGTGGCGGCGCCGCCCGAGCCGGTGAAGCAGCTCGTGGGGCGCCGGGTCCTGATCGTGCACGGCACGAACGACGAGCGGACCGACCCGGAGCTGTCGTTCCGCTTCGCGGAGCGCGCGAAGAAGGCCAACCGTGACGTGTGCCGGTTCGAGGTGCACTCCGACGGCCACCGGCTCCACCAGCACCAGGCCGAAGTGCAGGCGCTGGCCTCGGACTTCGTGCGGGGCACGCTCTTCGGGACGGACTTCGCCCGGCCCCTGGAGGACGCGCTGGCGGCGCCGCCGCCGCTGGGGCTGCGCATGCCGCTCGCCTCCGGTTTCGGGCGGTCGCTGCGCCGGTGAGGTCGTGCCGGTGGGTCCGCCGGTGAGGGTGGCCGGTGAGGGTGGCCGGTCCGTCTCACGTCGACTGCTGCAGCAGCTTTCCCTTCCTGCTCAGCAGGAACTCCTTGAACGCGGCCACCGGCGGGGTGTCAGGCCGCTCCGCCAGCCAGGCCACGCCGATCTCCCGGACCGCCCGCTGGCCCGTGACCGTCAGCTCCACGACGCCCGGGCGGGGCACGGCGGGCGGCGGCAGGAGGGCCACGCCCAGGCCCGCCGCGACGAGGCCGCGCAGGGTCTCCGCCTCCTCGCCCTCGAAGGCCACGCGGGGCTTGAAGCCCGCCTCCTGGCAGAGGTCGTCGGTGATGCGGCGCAGGCCGTAGCCGGGCTCCAGGGTCACGAAGGCCTCGTCGGCGGCCTCGGCGAGGCGGACGCGTTTGCGGGTGGCGAGGCGGTGGTCGTCGGGGACGACCAGGCGCAGACGCTGTTCGTCGAGGCGGCGGGCGACCAGGTCGGGGGCGTCCGGCACGGGTGAGGTGAGGCAGAGGTCCAGCTCCCCCGCGCGCAGGCGCTCCAGCATCGCCTCGCCGTAGTTCTGTACGAGGCTGAAGCGCACCCGGGGGTGGTCGGCGCGGAAGGCGCGGATCAGGCCGGGCACGGTCTCGGAGCCCATGGTGTGCAGGAAGCCGAAGGCGACCTTGCCGGATGCCGGGTCGGCGTCGGCGCGCACGGACTCGGCGGCGCGCTCCACCTCGCCGAGCGCCCGCTCGACCGAGGCGAGGAAGGTGCGGCCGGCCGGGGTGAGCGAGACGGTGCGGCCGCGGCGGGCGAAGAGGTCGACGCCGAGGTCCCGTTCGAGCCGTACGAGTGCGCGGGAGAGCGTCGACTGCGGGACCTGCATCTCCTGGGCGGCGCGCGTGACGTGCTCGGTGCGGGCGACTCCCGCGAAGTACGCGAGGCGAGGCGCGAGCAGCGTCACGATGTCCTCCACGTCACTGTGGTGTGACAGGCGCGGCTGTGACCTCTGCTGATGCTGCATGGGAACGATTATGGCGTTTCCATGCATTGGACGCATCAAAAAACCGGCCGTACGTTCGTGGCATGCCTCCTGCCAGTAGCGGGGCGTCCGCCACCCACGCGGCCGCCCTCTCCTCGTCGTCCCCTGCCGCCGATTCCCGGCTGACCCCGGGCGGTCCCGGCTACCGCAGGACGAGCTTCGCGCTCTTCCTCGCGGGCGTCGCCACCTTCGCCCTCCTCTACTCCACGCAGGCCCTGCTGCCGCTGGTCTCCGCCGACTTCGGCGCGAGCGCGAGCACGGCGAGCTGGACGGTCTCGGCGGCCACGGGCGCACTGGCTCTCTTCGTCCTTCCGCTGAGCGCGCTCAGCGAGCGCTTCGGGCGGCGCGCGATGATGACGGCGTCCCTGGGTGTCGCGGTGGCGGTCGGGCTCCTCGTGCCGTTCGCGCCCTCGGTGGAGGTCCTCATCGCGCTGCGCGCCGTGCAGGGCGCGGCCCTCGCGGGGCTCCCGGCGTCCGCGATGGCGTTCCTCGCCGAGGAGGTGCGGCCCAAGGCCCTGGTCGCCGCGATCGGCATGTTCGTGGCGGGCAACTCCATCGGCGGCATGAGCGGCCGCATCATCACGGGCTGGGTCGCGCAGGCCTGGGGCTGGCGCGCGGCGCTGGCCGTCGTGGGTGTGGTCGCGGTGCTGTGCGCGGTCGCCTTCCGCGCGCTGCTGCCCGCGCCCCGGCACTTCACGCCGGGTTCGCTGAACCCCAGGGCGCTTGCGCGGACGGTCCGTACGCACCTGTCGGACCCGCTGCTGTGCCGGCTGTACGCGATCGGCGCGCTGTTCATGACCGTCTTCGGCGCGGTCTACACAGTGATCGGCTACCGGCTCACCGAGGCCCCGTTCTCGCTGCCCCAGGGCGTCATCGGCTCGATCTTCCTCGTCTACCTCGTCGGTACGGTCTCCTCGGCGGCGGCCGGGAAGCTGGTGGCCCGGCTCGGGCGGCGCGGGGCGCTGTACCTGGCGGTGGGCACGACGGCGGGCGGGCTGCTCCTGTCCCTGGCGGCCTCGCTGGCCCTGGTCCTGCTGGGGCTGGTGCTGATCACCGCCGGGTTCTTCGCGGGGCACGCGGTGGCGTCGTCGTCGGTGAGCCGGACGGCCACGACCGGGCGGGCGCAGGCCTCGGCCCTCTACCAGTCGGCGTACTACCTGGGCTCCAGCGCGGGCGGCACGCTCGGCGCGGTCGCCTTCCACGCGGGCGGCTGGGCCGGGACGGTGGGACTCGGGCTCCTCGCGGTGCTCGGCGTCGTGTCGGTCACGGTGTGGGGTTCGCACGCGGCGCGGGCGGAGCGGCGGCGCGGGCTCGTGGCCCGCTCCTGCTGACCCGCAGCGGGCCCCGACCGATTTCACCTGCGGGTTCCCCCACTCCGGGGGCCGTTGTCAGTGGGCTGCGGTAGCTTCCGATGTGTCGGGCCTCACTGTCGGGCCCTTCTCGGAAGCCGCAGGGGTGGGTGGGGATGAGCGATATCGCAGGGACGACGACCGATCTGGACGTCACGCTGGAGAAGCACCGGGTCGAGCTGACCGGGTACTGCTATCGGATGCTGGGTTCGGCCTTCGAGGCCGAGGACGCCGTGCAGGACACGATGGTGCGGGCCTGGCGCAGCTTCGACAAGTTCGAGGGCCGCTCCAGCGTCCGCTCCTGGCTCTACCGCATCGCGACGAACGTCTGCCTGGACATGCTGAACGCCGGCAACCGCCGCGCCCGCCCCATGGACCTGACCGCCGCCGCCCCGCTGGCGCAGGCGGCGCTGACCCCCCGCCCGGACAACACCTGGCTGGAGCCGATGCCGGACGCCCGCGTGCTGCCCTCCCCGAGCGACCCCGCGGAGGCCGCCGTCGCCAAGGAGTCGGTGCGCCTGGCGTTCGTCGCCGCCCTGCAGAGCCTGCCGCCCAAGCAGCGTGCGGTGCTGATCCTGCGCGAGGTGCTCGCCTGGAAGGCCAGTGAGGTCGCCGAGCTGATCGACACCTCGGTGGCCTCGGTGAACAGCGCGCTCCAGCGGGCCCGCGCCACCCTCGCCGAGCGCCCGGAGGACGACACGGCCGTCTCCGATCCGCTCGACGAGGAGCAGCAGAAGCTGCTGGAGCGCTATGTCGCCGCCTTCGAGGGGTATGACATGGCCGCGCTCACGGCGCTGCTCGCCGAGGACGCCGTCATGACGATGCCGCCGTTCGACCTGTGGCTGCGCGGCACGGCGGACATCACGGGCTTCATGTCCACGATGGGCGCGGCCTGCGCCAACGGCCGCCTCCTGCCGGTGGATGTGAACGGCACGCCGGGCTTCGCCCAGTACAAGCCCGATCCCGACAACGGCGGCTTCATGCCCTGGTCGATCCAGGTCATCGAGATCTCACAGGGGCGCATCGCCGGCTTCCACTGCTTCCTCGACACCCAGCGGTGGTTCCCGCTGTTCGGGGTGCCCCTCCATCTCGACGACTAGACCGAGGAGTTCGGTCAGGCCGACGAGGCCGAGCAGCGCCAGCAGGGCGGGGGTGGGATTCCTCAGCCGGATGCGCCCCCCGGCCCTGCGGGCGGCGAGATGCAGCCGGGCGACGGTGTCGACGGTCGTGAGGTCGGCGGTGGTGACGGCGCCGACGTCACAGATCACGTCCTGGCCCGGCCCGTGGCGGGCGGCCGCGACCCGCGCGCACAGCTGCGGGACGTCGCCCGCGCGCAGGGGGCCCTCGATGAGGATGAGGTTCGCTTCGGAGTCAGCCACGCAAGGTTGACTCGCGGAGCGGGCGGAACTCATCGGTTCAGGAGGCGGCCTCCTGCGGCCGCGGCTTGCGCACCCGCAGGGTCAGGGGGTTCACGAAGTCGCCCCGCCCGTTGTTGTACTGCTGCTCGTGGAAGGTCTGGCCCGCCCCGGAGCCGTACATGCGGAAGAACCACTTGCTGTTCCACTCGTTCTTCGCCTCCGAGAGCCGCTTGAACTCCTCTGTGGCCTTCGCGGCGCTTCCGGACAGCTCACGCAGCAGTTTGTTCAGCCGGTCCATCTCGAAGGGAGAAGCGGGCGGGGTCCTGCCGCCGGGCCGGAGCAGGGGGATGGCGGTCTTCTTCTTGAACTCTTCCACGAGCTTGGGGAGCAGTTCCCTGAGCGCGTCGCCCGAATTCGCGGTCCGCGTGTAGTTCTCCAGGGTGACGCGGTCCTGGCCGTCGGCACTCAGCGCGGCCACGCCCGCGAAGTGGAAGCCCCAGATGTCCTGGGGCCTCGCCTCGGGGGTGGCGGAGTCGGCGTAGTCGAGCTTGTCGCTCTGCCCCAGCGAGACGGTCGTATAGCCCTCGCCGACCACGGGGGCGGCCGCCTTGTTCACGCCGAGTGCCCCGGCTGCCGCGTCCATCTCCGCGGGGTGTTCGCGCAGGGCGCCGCCGTACCTCTGCGGGGTCGGCCCCTGAGGCGCGCCGACCTGGTCGGCGAGGCCGTGGGCCACGGAGTCGACCGTGCTGTCCTGCCAGGGCAGGGGCTCCCGGCCTTCGAGGACGACCTCCGTCTGCTTCCCTCCGCCCATCAGTTCCCTGGCCACGTCGATGCACTCGTGCTTCAGCAGGTTCGCGAAGCCCGAGGCGGCGGCCTGGGGGGTCTCGACCGGGACCGGCTGGATGCGTTCGAGCTTGACCGAGGCACCCGGGTCCGCCGGGTTCTGCACGGTGATCTTCTGTCCGCGCCCCACCAGGCGGTAGGTGCTGTTGACGTCTTCCAGTGCGGTGTTGCTCGCGGCGAGGACCGCCTCGGTCGCGTAGAACTCCTTGGGTTCGCGCTCGGTGTCGTGCACCGCCAGGGTGCCGTCGCCCGCGACTCTCAGCGGCAGTCCCTTGGGCCCGTCGCGCTGGTCCAGCTCCTGCTGCTGTTCCTTGGGCAGGTCCTGCCGGAACGGGTCGTGCGTCTGGGCTCCGACGTGGTCAACCGAGTGCTTGGAGAGCCGTTCGGGGTCCGGGACGAGGACGCCCTGCGGTGACTGCGACTGGAAGTAGGGCTCGTCGCTCTCTTCGCTGGCCAGGCTCTTGACGTGCCCCGACACGTACCGCTGGATGCCGGTGCTCGGGGCGTCCGGCGCCGGGGCCGGGGCCTGCTCCGCCCGGGAGCCCGCGGCGCCGCCCGCCATGGCGCGGCGGGCGTTGGCCTCCGCCTCGCGTTCGAAGCGGTCGGAGGGGTCGGAGACCTTCAGGCCCGCGCCGTTGTCGGTGCCCGCGACCGGTCCCTGCCGCTGCTGGATGACGTGCGTCAACTCGTGGGCCAGAGTGTGCTTGTCGCCGCCGCCGGCTCCGATGACGACATGGCTGCCGGAGGTGTAGGCACGGGCGCCCACCTCGGCCGCGGAGGCCCTGGCCGCGGCGTCGTCGTGCACCCGTACGTCGGAGAAGTCGGCGCCGAGCCGGGACTCCATGTCGGTACGGGTCACGTCGTCCAGCGGTTTCCCCGTGCCGCGCAGGACGTCGTGGACGGCGGAGCGCTGCACCTGTGGCTGCTGGGTGCCGTGGCCGCATCCGGTGCCGTGCCGGTGCGCCTCCTGGGTCCACGGGTGGCCGGCCTGGCGCAGCATCTGGACGACGGCCGCGTTCCCCGCGCCGCGCTGGAGGGCGAGCAGGCCCGCGGGCGGCGTCGTGCCCCCGGCCGCGGGCCTGCGGGCCGGGCCGCGGCCCTTCTCGGCTCCGGTCGTTCCGGTGTGGTCGTGCTGGTGCAAGGTGACCTCTCCCCGCGCAGAATGCGACTCCCCTCCTGCATACGGGCCACGGGGCGGCGGGTCCAGGTACGGAAGGGCAGAAAGCCCCGACCGCGCGGGCAGAACCGGCCCGGCGCTCCCCCGCGCTCCCCCTCCTTCGCCGGTCAGGCGTCGCGGTGGTCCCGGTGGTCGCGGAACCACTGCGCCACCTCGTCGGCGTGGGTGTCCGGCGGGAAGACGGGGTAGAAGACGTGCTCGATGGTGGCGCCGCGCAGGACGAGGGTCAGGCGCCGGTAGAGCCGCTGCCCGTCGGCTTCGAACGTCGGGAGCCGCAGCGCGTCCGCGAGTGTGAGCCCGGGGTCGGAGAGCATCGGGTAGGGCAGGTGCAGCCGGTCCACGAGCGCCTGCTGGTAGTCGGCCCGGTCCGAGGACAGGGCGAGGACCCGGTCGACGCCCTCGGCCCGCAGCGCGGCCAGGTTGTCGCGGAAGCTGCACGCCTCCTGACTGCAGCCGCGGGCGCCGGGTATCTCGTTCCAGCCCTCGGGGATGTCGGCCGCCGGGTCTCCGGTCAGCGGATAGCAGAACAGCACCCAGCGGCCTTCGGAGACGGTGTCCAGGCGGATGTCGCCGCCGTCCGTGCCGGTGAACGGCAGCGGGGGGAGCGTACGGCCGGGCAGGTGGGCGGCGCCGCCGTCGTCCACGGGGGCGGGCAGGCCGGAGGGCAGCGGGTCGGCCTGCGGGAGGGAATCGGTGCGGGGCAGCATCTCGTCGGGCTCCTTCATCAGGTTCTGGGTGACAGGGGGGAAACCACGCCGGGCCGCCGCGTCCCGGCGGCGGATCAGCCGGTCCCGGCCGGCGGTCAGCCGGTCGATGAGGAGGTCGAGGGCCTCGATCTTCTGCTGGTAGGCGGCCAGGGACTCCGCGCAGTGATCGCCCGTCTCGTGACCGGCGCGCAGGCAGGCCAGGAACGGCCGCGTCTCCGAGGGCGTGAGGCCGAGCGCCCCGAGGCCGCGGATCTCCTCCGCCAGCCGGACGTCCTCCGCGCTGTAGTCGCGGTATCCGTTGGCGGCACGGCCCGGACTGAGCAGCCCGCATTCCTCGTAGTATCGCAACGCTTTGATCGTCACACCGGCAGCCGCGGCCGCCTCACCCGCACGCATGGGCACCTCCTCGTTCGCCCAGAACGCTAAACCCGTCCCTCGGGGGACGGGTCAAGTCGGATCACGGGAGGCTCGGGGCGCCGTGCCTGTCAGTCCTGGGGGAAGGCGCTCGTGTCGAGGTCCAGGCCGAAGGGCTCGGGGAGGCGCACGGTGTCACCGAACTTGCAGGCCTGGAGGACCCGGTAGACATCACCTGCGGGCTCGCCGTACAGAGTGATGGTGGGGCCACCGGGGGCCCAGCGGTCGATGAGGAGGTAGAGGGGGATGCCTGCGGCGGCGTAGGCAGCGGGCTTGCTGACGCGGTCGTGACGGGCGTTGGAGGGGGAGGTCACCTCGACGACGAGTTCGGCGGCGGCGGCCGGAACATACGTCCCCGGAGCTTCCACTTCCGCGAGGGGGATAACGACGAGGTCGGGGATGAACATGCCGAGCTTCGAGGGCACGGCGACGGACAGGGTCTGAAAGACGCCCCAGTCATCCGGAAGCACGGAGTACAACAGGCGGTGCACTTTCTCCGCGACGAGGTTGTGGCGATTGGCCGGGCTCGGCGACACGGTGATGACCCCTTCGATGATCTCCACCTTGCTGCCCTCGGGCCACTCCATCTCCTCCCAGAGCCGGACGAGGTCGTCCCAGTCCTGGCCGGGTTCGTGGCCTACGGTGAGTGCGCTCATGGCGGTCTCCTCTTTCGGTGCGTCACCGATCCCAGCATGCCGAACGGGACCGGCGGCGGTCCACCGATCCCGTTCACCCGTACGAGTAAGTCCTGGCCAGAGGCGCTCCCGCAGCCCCCTGGCCAAGGGCCCGACCCCCTAGCCGATCCGGTCCAGCACGATCGGCGTCGCCGAGAACGCCGTCCCCGCGGGAGCGATGTCGTACGAGCCCGCCACCGACTCCAGCGCGTACGCGAACCGCTCCGGCGTGTCCGTGTGCAGGGTCAGCAGCGGGGCGCCCGCCTCGACCGTGTCGCCCGGCTTCGCGTGGAGTTCGACACCCGCGCCCGCCTGGACCACGTCCTCCTTGCGGGCGCGGCCCGCGCCCAGGCGCCAGGCGGCGACGCCGATGTCGTACGCGTCGAGCCGGGTCAGGACGCCGGACGACGGTGCCGTCACCACGTGCTGCTCGCGGGCCACCGGCAGCTTCGCGTCCGGGTCGCCGCCCTGCGCCGCGATCATGCGGCGCCATACGTCCATCGCCGAGCCGTCGGCCAGCGCCTTCGCCGGGTCGGCGTCCTTCAGGCCCGCCGCGTCGAGCATCTCGCGGGCCAGCGCCAGGGTCAGTTCGACCACGTCCGCCGGGCCGCCGCCCGCCAGGACCTCGACCGACTCGCGGACCTCCAGGGCGTTGCCCGCGGTCAGGCCCAACGGCGTCGACATGTCCGTAAGGAGGGCCACCGTGCGGACGCCGCTGTCCGTGCCCAACTCCACCATCGTGGAGGCGAGTTCGCGCGCGTCGTCGAGGTTCTTCATGAAGGCGCCGGTGCCGACCTTCACGTCCAGGACCAGCGAACCCGTCCCCTCGGCGATCTTCTTCGACATGATGGACGAGGCGATCAGCGGGATCGCCTCCACCGTGCCGGTCACGTCGCGCAGCGCGTACAGCTTCTTGTCGGCCGGCGCCAGGCCGTCGCCCGCCGCGCAGATCACCGAGCCGACGCCGTCCAGGACGTTCAGCATCTCCTCGTTGGAGAGCAGCGCCCGCCAGCCGGGGATGGCCTCCAGCTTGTCGAGGGTGCCGCCGGTGTGGCCGAGGCCGCGGCCCGACAGCTGCGGGACGGCCGCGCCGCACGCGGCGACCAGCGGGGCGAGCGGCAGCGTGATCTTGTCGCCGACGCCGCCCGTGGAGTGCTTGTCGGACGTCGGGCGGGAGAGCGAGGAGAAGTCCATGCGCTCGCCGGACGCGATCATCGCGGCGGTCCAGCGGGCGATCTCCTTGCGGTTCATGCCGTTCAGGAGGATCGCCATCGCCAGGGCCGACATCTGCTCGTCGGCGACCGCGCCGCGCGTGTACGCGTCGATGACCCAGTCGATCTGCTCGTCGCTCAGCTCGCCCCGGTCACGCTTGGTGCGGATGACGGAGATGACGTCCATGGCATGTCCTTCCAGCAGTACAACGGCGTACGTACGGGAGTACGTGTCCCATACCTCCGTGACTCTACGCGCATAGAGTCAGGGCGTGAAGAAGCCCCCGCCAACAGGCGGGGGCCCGCGTTCAGTTGAGCCGCTGGGGCCCGAACGCGTCCGGCAGCATGTCCGCCAGCGTCCGCACCCCCGAGGCCGTCTCCAGGAGCAGCTCCGGACCGCCGAACTCGTACAGCAGCTGGCGGCAGCGGCCGCACGGCATCAGGATCTCGCCCTTGCCGTCCACGCACGTGAAGTGCGTGAGGCGGCCGCCGCCGGTCAGCTGGAGCTGGGAGACCAGGCCGCATTCGGCGCACAGGCCGAGGCCGTAGGAGGCGTTCTCCACGTTGCAGCCGGAGACCGTCCTGCCGTCGTCGACCAGGGCCGCCGCCCCGACCGGGAACCCGGAATAGGGCGCGTACGCACGGGACATGGCCTCGCGCGCGGCCTCCCGCAGGGCGTCCCAGTCGGTCCGGTCGGTGTCCGCGGCGGCTGACGTCACTTTCCTTGCCCCTTCCGGTACGGCATTCCGTCCGCCTTCGGCATGCGCAGCCGCTGGGCGGAGAGCGAGAGGACCAGCAGGGTCACCACGTACGGAGTGGCGGTGACGACCTGGTTGGGCACCTCGTCGGTCAAGCCGTACCACAGGAACATGAGCGCGGAGACGGCCGCGGTGAGCACCGCGGGGACGTACCGCTTGCGCCATACGAGGTAGGCCGCGCCGATGATCAGGAGGATCGCGAGGAGCAGCAGCAGCGCGTGGACGTTGGTGCCGCCGCCCCGGAGCTTGAGGCTGTCGGTGTAACCGAACAGGCCCGCGCCGAGCGCCAGTCCGCCCGGCATCCAGTTGCCGAAGATCATCGCGGCGAGGCCGATGTAGCCGCGGCCGCCGGTCTGGCCCTCCAGGTAGATGTTGGAGGCGACCAGTGAGAGGAACGCGCCGCCGAGGCCCGCGAAACCACCGGAGATGACGACGGCCAGGTACTTGTACTTGTAGACGTTCACGCCGAGCGACTCGGCGGCGATCGGGTTCTCGCCGCAGGAGCGCAGCCGCAGGCCGAACGAGGTGCGCCACAGCACCCACCAGCTCAGCGGCACCATCGCCACGGCGACGACGGTGAGCGGCGACAGATTGGTGAACAGGCCGCCGAACAGGCCCGCGAGGTCGGAGACCAGGAACCAGTGCTTGCCGTTGAGGTCGGCCAGCCAGTCGGAGAGCCCCGGCACGGAGAAGCTGCCGAGCGATTCGACGGGCGGCGACTGCTTGGACGTACCGCCCTCCTCGCCCTCGAAGGCGAAGGTGGCGAGGTAGCGCGTGGCGCCGAGGGCCAGGATGTTCAGGGCCACACCGGAGACGATGTGGTTGACGTTGAAGGTGACCGTCACGATGGCGTGCAGCAGGCCGCCGAGGGCGCCGCCCGCGATGCCGAACAGGACACCGACCCACGGGCCCCACTGGAAGCCGGCCCAGGCGCCGAACCAGGTGCCGAGGATCAGCATGCCTTCGAGGCCGATGTTGACCACGCCCGCGCGCTCGGCCCACAGGCCGCCGAGGCCCGCGAGACCGATCGGGACGGCGAGTTGCAGGG
Source organism: Streptomyces huasconensis (assembly GCF_021028635.1). Taxonomy (NCBI): domain Bacteria; kingdom Bacillati; phylum Actinomycetota; class Actinomycetes; order Kitasatosporales; family Streptomycetaceae; genus Streptomyces; species Streptomyces huasconensis. The sequence continues at coordinate 5,015,583 of NZ_CP086119.1, read as the reverse complement.
CCGTCGACATCTGGCCGGTGGACGTGATGCCGTCGGCGCCGGTGATCATGCGGACCACGGAGGTCAGCACCAGGACGCCCGCGATGATCAGCAGGAGGACGGGGAGCGAGATGCGGCGGCGGCCCGGCGCGGGCTGCTTGGCCGGGGGCTTGACCACGGATGCCGTGCTCATCGGGCAGTCGCCTCCTTCACGGTGTCGTTGGTGCCGTTGCTGCCGTTGTCGGCGTTGGCCCGTGCGGCGGCGGCCAGTTCCTCGCCCACGCGCTGCTGCTGGCGGTTGAGGCCCCAGCGGCGTACGGCCTCGTAGGAGACGACGACCGCGATCACGATGATGCCCTGCATGATCACCGCGATCTCCTTGTCGTACGGCTCCGGCTGGGCGTAGTCGAGAGCGGGCGACGCCTTGTCGAGGAAGGCCCAGAGCAGGGCGGCGAGCGCGATGCCGACCGGGTTGTTGCGGCCGAGCAGCGCGATGCCGATGCCGATGAAGCCGAGCCCCGAGGGGAAGCTGAGGCTGTAGGTGTGGGTGTCGCCGAGCAGGATCGGCATGCCGGACAGGCCCGCGACCGCGCCGGAGATCAGCATGGCGGTGAGCGCCATGCGCTTGGCGTTGACCCCGCTGGCCGCGGCGGCCGACTCGGAGGCGCCGGTGGCGCGCAGGTCGAAGCCGAAGCGGGTGCGGTTGAGGACCAGCCAGTACAGGACGCCCGCGAGGACGGCGACGAAGACGAAGCCGTAGACCTCGCCGCCCGCCAGCTTGATGCCGGGGAACCAGCCCGACTCCTTCATCACGCCGGTGGTCTGGTTGTTGCCGACCGGCACGCCGAAGTTCTTGGTGAGCGTGAGGTAGCCGATGACGCTCGTCGCGATGGAGTTGAGCATGATCGTCGCGACGACCTCGCTGACGCCGCGGGTGGTCTTCAGCAGACCCGCGATGCCGGCCCAGAACGCGCCGGTGAGCATGGCGACCGCGATCAGCAGCGGGATCTGGAGCGCGGCGGGCAGCGCGACGTGCGCGCCGACGACCGCGGTGATCATCGCGGCGAGGCGGTACTGGCCGTCGACCCCGATGTTGAACAGGTTCATCCGGAAGCCGATGGCCACCGCGAGGGCGGCCAGGTAGTACATCCCGGCCTGGTTGATGATCAGTACCTGGACGTCGGAGTAGGTGGCCTGCTCGAACATCAGGCTGTACGGCTCGATCGGGCTCTTGCCCGAGGCGAGCAGCACGCCCGAGGTCAGCACCACGGCCACGATCAGGGCGATGACCGGTCCGGCCACGCCGAGGAGCAGGCGCTCCTTGTCGAACTTCTTCATCGGGTCTCGTCCTCCTCGGAGCCGTCACCGGACTCGACGTGTTCCAGGTGACCGGCGGCGGCACCTGTCATCGCCGACCCCAGCTCCTCGGGTGTGATGGTGGCCGGGTCGGCGTCCGCGACGAGCCGCCCGCGGTAGATGACGCGCAGGGTGTCGGAGAGGCCGATCAGCTCGTCCAGGTCGGCGGAGATCAGCAGCACGGCGAGGCCCTCGCGGCGGGCCTCGCGGATCTGGTCCCAGATCTGCGCCTGCGCGCCGACGTCCACGCCGCGGGTGGGGTGGGCGGCGATCAGGAAGCGCGGCTTGTGGCTCATCTCGCGGCCGACGATCAGCTTCTGCTGGTTGCCGCCGGAGAGCGAGGCGGCCGTCACGTCGATGCCGGGGGTACGGACGTCGTACTCCTCGACGATGCGGCGGGTGTCGGCCTGGGCGCCCTTGATGTCCAGCCAGAATCCGCGCGCGTTCGGCTTCTCGGTGACGTGGCCGAGGATGCGGTTCTCCCACAGCGGGGACTCCAGGAGGAGGCCGTGGCGGTGGCGGTCCTCGGGGATGTACCCGATGCCGTCCTCGCGGCGCTTGCGCGTCGGTACGGCGGTGATGTCCTCGCCCGCCATGCGGATCACACCGGAGTCGGCGTGCTTGAGGCCGATGAGCGCGTCGATCAGCTCGGTCTGGCCGTTGCCCTCGACGCCCGCGATGCCGAGGACCTCTCCCTCGTGGATCGTGAAGGAGATGTCGTCGAGCAGGGCGCGGCCCGAGTCGCCGGCGGCGAGCAGCTTCAGGCTCTCGACCTGGATCATCGGGCGGTCGGTGACCGTCGACTCCGCCGTCTCGGGGGTGGGCAGTTCGCTGCCCACCATCAGCTCGGCGAGCTGACGCGGTGTCGTCTCGGCGGGGACCGCCGTGCCGACCGTCGTACCGCGCCGGATGACGGTGATGTCGTCGGCGACGGACAGCACCTCGCCCAGCTTGTGGGAGATGAAGATGACCGACAGGCCCTCGGACTTGAGCCCGCGGAGGTTCTCGAAGAGCGCGTCGACCTCCTGCGGCACGAGGACGGCGGTGGGCTCGTCGAGGATCAGCGTGGTGGCGCCGCGGTAGAGGACCTTGAGGATCTCCACGCGCTGGCGGTCGGCGACGCCGAGGTCCTCCACGTACGCGTCGGGGCGCACCCCGAGGCCGTACCGGTCGGACAGCTCGACGATCTTGCGGCGGGCCGCGCCGCCGATGCCGTGCAGCTTCTCGCTGCCGAGGACGATGTTCTCCAGGACCGTCAGCTGGTCGGCCAGCATGAAGTGCTGGTGCACCATGCCGATGCCGCGCGCGATGGCGTCGGCGGGACCGGCGAAGGAGACCTGCTCACCGTCGACGGTGATGGTGCCCTCGTCCGGCTTCTGCATGCCGTAGAGGATCTTCATCAGCGTCGACTTGCCGGCGCCGTTCTCGCCGACGAGGGCGTGGACGGTGCCCTTGCGGACGGTGAGGTGGATGTCGTGGTTGGCCACGACTCCGGGGAAGCGCTTGGTGATGCCGGCGAGTTCGACGGCGACGGGCGGAGGGCTGGTGGACGCGTCGATGGCGCACTCTCCTCGGGGGCCAGAGGGCCTGAAGGGGCCTGAAGGAAAGGGGCCGCCTACGCGCGCAGCGCCCCTGCTGCTGAAAAACTGCTCAGTGGTGGGTGTGTGGTCCGCGCGAACGGGGCGCGGGGGAAACATCGTCCCCCACACCCCGTCGTACGAGCATCACGCCGCCGTCACGGCGACCGGTCAGGCGGTCACGCCGTCACGGCGTGGTCTTGACCTTGATCTTGCCGCTCTTGATGCCCTCTTCGGCCTTCTTCAGGGCCGCCTGGACATCCTTCATCTTCTGGAACTCGGGGTTGGAGTCGGCGAGCGCGACACCGCCCGACTTGAGGTCGGCGCGGACGACGCCGCCCTTGGCCGTGCCGTCCTCGACGGCCTTCGCCAGGTTGTAGACGGAGGCCGCGACGTCCTTGGTCGCCGAGGTCAGGATGTACTTCTTGTACTTGGCGAGCGCGTCCTGCTTGTACTGGTCGGAGTCGACGCCGATCGCCCAGATCTTCTTGGCGGCGGCGGCCTCGATGACGCCCTGACCGGAGAGGCCCGCGGCGTGGTAGACCACGTCGGCGCCCTTCTCGATCTGGCCCTGCGCGGCGGTCTTGCCCTTGTCGGGGCTGGTGAAGCCGCCGTCCTCGGCCTTCTCCGTCAGGTACTGCTTGACGACCTTGACCTTGGGGTTCGTGTCCTTGACGCCCTGCGCGAAGCCCGCCTCGAACTTGTGGATGAGGGGGACGTCCACGCCGCCGACGAAGCCGACGGTCTTGGACTTGGTGGTCTTGGCGGCGGCGACGCCCGCGAGGTAGGACGCCTCCTGCTCGCTGAAGACGAGGTCGGCGACGTTGTCGGCCTTGACGGTCTCGTCGTCGACGATGCCGAAGGTGACCTTCGGGAACTTCGCCGAGACCTCCTTGATGGCCGGGGCGTAGGCGTAGCCGACGCCGATGACCGGGTTGTAGCCCTGCTTGGCGAGCTGCGTCAGGCGCTGCGCCTTGTCGGCGTCCGACTCGCCGTCGACGGGCTCGACGGCCTTCTCGCCGACCTTGAACTCCTTGGCGGCCTTCTTCATGCCCACGGTCGCGGCGTCGTTGAAGGACTGGTCGCCGGCACCGCCGACGTCGTAGGCGATGGCGACGCCCTTGTTCTTGTCGTCCTTGCTCGCGGCGGCGTCACTGGACGTACCACCACAGGCGGAGACGGAGACGGCGAGGGCTGCGGTCGCGGCGCCCGCGACAGCTATTCGAGACACCCGGCGCATAGAGACGAACTCCTTGAGTCAAGCAAGCACAAGCACGTACGCGCCTTACCCCGGCGCTGATTTCGCCGCAGCGTAACGCGCGTAGACCTGACATAAGAACCCTTCTGTCCGGTCCGTTATCGACCTGTGGCCACGGGGCGTCCGGCGGGCGAACACGCGGTGGGCGCCCCCTTGATGGGGGGCGCCCAGTCGCCGCAGGACGTACTACGTACAACGGCGGGAGAGGTGCGGGCGGGGTGCTACGTACAACGTCCCCGGGCCGTCCTACGGCACGGTCTTGACCTTCACCTTGCCGCTGACGATGTCCTTCTTGGCCTTCTCCACGGCGGCGACGACGTCCTTCATCGCCGTGTACCTCGGGTTGGAGTCGGAGAAGCCGACACGGCCCGACCCGAGGTCGTAGCGCTGCTCGCCCTTCATCGGCTTGCCCTCGACGACCGACTTCGCCAGGTCGTACACCGCGCCGCCGACGTCCTTGAGTGCCGAGCCCAGGATGTACTGCTTGTACTTGGCGAGGGCCTTCTGCTTGTACTGGTCGGAGTCGACGCCGATCGCCCACTTCTTCTGCGAGCCGACCTCCTGGATGACGCCCTGACCGGAGAGCCCGGCCGCGTGGTAGATCACGTCCGCGCCGGCCTCGATCTGCCCGCTCGCGGCGTTCTGCCCCTTGTCGGGGCTGCTGAAGCCGCCCTCCTCGGGCTTTTCCGTCAGATAGCGCTTCTCGATTTTGATCTTCGGATTGACCGACTTCGCGCCCTGCACGTATCCGGCCTCGAATTTGTGGATCAGCGGAATGTCCACGCCGCCCACGAATCCGATGTGCTCGGCCTTGCTCGCTTTCGCCGCGGCGACCCCCGCCAGATAGGAGCCCTGTTCCTCGTGGAAGACCAGGCCGGCGACGTTGTCCGCCTTCACGGTGTTGTCGTCGATGATCCCGAAGGTGGTGTCCGGGAACTTCTTCGCGGCGGCCGCCACCGCGGGCGCGTAGACGAAACCGACGCCGATCACCGGGTCGTACCCCTGCTTGGCGAGCTGTTCGAGGCGCTGGACCTTGTCGGCGCTGGACTCGCCGTCACCCGGCTCCATGTCGACGCCGCCGATCTTGAACTCCTCGCGGGCCTTGCTGTAGCCCGCGTAGGCGGCGTCGTTGAAGGACTGGTCGCCCTGCCCGCCGATGTCGTAGGCCAGACCGATGCCTTTGCCCTCGTACGACGAGGAGGTGCCGGAGTCCTTCTCCTTGCCGCCCTCTTCTTTGGAGGCCTCGCTGCTGGTCTTGCCGCACGCCGAGGCGGCGAGGGCGAGCGATGCCACGGCCACGGCCACTTGGGAAAGTCTTGATACACGACGCACAGGACGTACTCCTCACGTTCCCCAACGCACCGTTGACGGCGCTGATTTCGGCGCACATTAACGCGCGTAGAAAGGAAGGGAACGGGTTTCCGCGCGGCCGTTACCCATTCGTGCCGGGCGCCGGTCATGCGCGAGGGGCCGGTCGGGTGAAAGGGCGCCCTCTCGGCTCCCTCTCACCCGACCGGCCCTCTTGGGTCACTCGGCTCAGTCGCGCGCCGCGTCCAACAGGGCCGCGGCGGTGAAGAGTTCGACGCCGACCGTGATGGCCGACTCGTCCGCGTCGAAGTCGCCCTGGTGGAGGTCGCGCACGGTGCGCTCCCCCGGCCTGCGGACGCCGAGCCGGGCCATGGCGCCGGGCACGTGCTCCAGGTACCAGGAGAAGTCCTCGCCGCCGAGGCTCTGCTCGGTGTCCTCGACCGAGTGCAGGCCGCGCCGCTCGACCATGGCGTCGCGCAACAGGTCGGCGACGGTCCCGTCGTTGACGACGGGCGGGACGCCGCGGACGTAGGTGATCTCGGACTTGGCGCGGTACAGGTCGGCGATCTCCTGGATGGCGCCGTGCACCAGGTCGGGAGCCTGCCGCCAGGCCCTGAGGTCGAGGCAGCGCACGGTCCCGGACAGCTCGGCGTGCTGCGGGATGACGTTCGGGGCGTGGCCGCACTCGATGCGGCCCCAGGTCAGCGAGAGGCCCGAGCGGGCGTCGGCGCGGCGGGAGACCAGGGCCGGCACCTCGGTGGCGACCTTGGCGACGGCCGTGACGAGGTCGGTGGTGAGGTGCGGGCGCGCGGTGTGGCCGCCGGGCCCGTCGAGCGAGACCTCCAGGCGGTCGCAGGCGGAGGTGATGGGGCCGTGCCGCAGCCCGATGCGGCCCGCGTCGACGCGGGGGTCGCAGTGCACGGCAATGATCTTCCCGACGCCGTCGAGCACGCCGTCCTTGATGGCGTCGGCGGCACCGCCCGGCAGGACCTCCTCGGCGGGCTGGAAGATCAGCCGCACCGGGGCGGGCAGCTGCCCCTTGCGCGCCAGGTCGGCGAAGACCAGGCCGGCACCGAGGACGACGGTGGTGTGCACGTCGTGCCCGCAGGCGTGGGCCCGGTCGGGCACCGTGGAGCGGTAGGCCACGCCGAGCTTGGTGTCCGGGATGGGCAGTGCGTCGATGTCGGCGCGCAGGGCGAGCATGGGGCGCGTCGCGTCCGGCACACCGATGTCGCAGACGAGGCCGGTGCCGCCGGCGAGCACACGGGGCGCGAGGCCCGCCTCCTCCAGGCGCGCCTTGATGGCGGCGGTGGTGCGGAACTCCTGGTTGCCGAGCTCCGGGTGCATGTGCAGGTCGCGACGGAAAGCGACGAGCTCGGCACGGAGCGCTGGGGGCAGCGCGCCGGGAAGGCTTTCCGCGGGCGCGGACTCCGTTCCGAACACGTCGGCGGACACCTCTTCGGTCGCACAGGACATCAGTTGGTTCACCCTCTGAAGGGTAGGGCGATGCAACGGCCAACTAACCCACGATCAACAAAAGTTCAGCCCGATAGGGGAAGAAATAGTGGCCTCGTGGCGCATGGCCGCTGATCGGGGTGGGTAAACTTTCACGCCGCCTCGGGGGCTGCGCAGGCCGTCCGGCGCCTGTAGTAGGCGAGGGCGACCGCCGTCAGCAGGGGCGGCCAGGCGATCAGCGGTATATAGCAAAGCACGAGCAATGCGCTTTGCGCTGTACTGTCCGTCACACCCGATTCGGCCCCCAATCCGGCGATCTGTGCGTAGCAGGCCCAGCCCAGCAGGCCGAACAGACCGGCGGCCCCGAGCAGGGCGGGTGCGACCGCCGCCATCGTCGGCACCGGCCGCCCGCCGATCACGGGTACCCACCCGGGCACGACCTCACCCCACCCGCGCACCAGACCGAGCGTGAGCAACGCCAGCCCCTCGGACACCAGGCTGAGCAGCAGGATGTACACGGCCTCGCCGGTGCCGCGCTGCTCCTGCGCGGCCACGGGCAGCCCGGCCACCAGGGCCACCCGCCAGAGTCCGGAGGGCAGGGTGATCCAGGGCACGGCGTGGGCAGCGAGGACGGCCCAGCGGGGGACGTCGGGCAGGGCGGTGATTCTCAGCATGGGGTGATGCTGTCGCGGGGGCGGCGGCGGGCACGTCGTCACGGAGGCGCGAGTGGTGGGGCGGGGCTCCGCCGGGCGGGGGAGGGAGCACTCCTCCGGTCGGGGCAGGCGGCCGATGGGCCCGGGGGACTCCCGTGGCCTGCCCCATACCCCTTGTAGTTCTGCGTCTTCTAGTTCTGCGTCGCCCCCTGCCCCGCGGTCTCCCGGGCCGCGGCCGTGACGTCCGTGAGCAGGGTGCCTTCGGCGTCCGCGACTTCGCCCCGTACCAGGACTGGAGCCGCATCATGGCCGACTGCCTGCGGGTCGCCGTCGAGAAGGGCGAACTCCAGGCGGGCATCGACCCCGTGGAACTGGCCGAGTTCGTCGTCGAGGCGTGTACGGGCATGCAGACGTACTCGGCCGTCGTCAGCGAGGACCGCGCGGACCTGGTCGACCGCGTCATCCGCATGTGGCGCCTGATGATGCCGGGCATCGCCGTCCCGACCGTCATCGCCCGCACCGAGGTCAGTCCGGCCCGCGCGAAGGCCCTCCTGGACGCGATGACGTCGGCTGCGACGATGTCGCCCGCTCACGGCGCCCCCTGAACGAGCAACGGCGAAGTGCGCTGCCCGGGCCGGTGGTTGCGCCTAGCCTTGCGGGCATGACCGGTGACGCGAAGACGGGTACGTGGCAGGCCGGCGGCGCCGGAGTCCTGCGGTTGCCCTCCGGACGGCTCGTGCGGGGCCGGGGGCTTCGGCGCCCCCTTCCCGACGGTGACGTGCCCGATCTCGGCGTCTACCTCCTCGGCAAGCGGCCGCCCGAAGTCCCCTGGGAAGCGCGGTGGTTGGCCTGGCCCGACTTCCGGCTGCCGAGTGATCGCGCGCTGGCGCGGGGGGTGCTGCGCGAGGCGTGGGAGCGGGCCGCCGAGGAGCGTGTGGAGGTGGCCTGCGGGGGCGGGCGCGGGCGGACCGGGACCGCCCTCGCCTGTATCGCCGTCCTGGACGGGGTGCCTGCCGAGGAGGCCGTCGCCTTCGTACGGGCGCACTACGACCGGCACGCGGTGGAGACGCCCTGGCAGCGCCGGTACGTCCGGCGCTTCGCCCCGTAGTCGGCGCCCTATGCCGTCGCCCCGGTGCCGTTACGCCGGTGCCGTGTGCTGCACCGACGTCAGCCGGGTCACGTCCCTGGCCGTCCCCGTCACGCCGGACAGGAAGCCCTGGGCGCGCGGCGAGGCGTTCTCCGTCAGCCAGGCCGGTTCGATGTCGCAGACCGCCACCTGTACTTCCGTGCCCGCCAGGGCCAGGGGCAGCGTGTGGACGACCGTGGAGGGGAAGCTGAGGATCGTGCGGCCGACCGGGCCGCGGCGGGCGATCAGCTCCAGCGGCAGGTCGGGGCGGACCACCTGGAGGCCCGTCTCCACCGCCAGGCGGTGCAGCTTCTCGGAACTCTCGCGGCGGTGCGCGAAATACCGCGTCGCCCCGTGGGTCATGGCGAGGGCGCGGACCGCCTCCACATAGCGGTCGGGGTCCACGACGCCGGTCTCCACGAGGGAGGTGCCGACCAGGTCCGCGCCGCGGGTGATGCGGGGCGGGCCGAAGCGCTCCCTGGTCCAGGCGAAGGCGTTGACCGTGACGTCGATGCCGGGCGGCGCCTGGTCGATCGGCATCGAGGAGAAGACCTCCACCGTGCGCGCCCCGCCGGGCGTCAGGCGCCGCCGCGCCGAGGCGGAGACCGGGGCGAAGAGCAGGTCGCGGGGGCCGGGGCGGCCGCCCTTGCGGTGCCAGCGCACCAGGCGCTCGCCGCGGGCCAGCTGGGCGATGAACTCCATGGTCGCCGTGCCGTCGTCCACCACCACCAGGGAGCGGGCCCGGGTGATCGTCAGCAGCAGCTGTACGTAACGGGAGAACGGGTCGCCTATGACGATCCGGTCGGCCTTGCGCAGCGCTCCCGCGAGGCCCCCTATCGTCTGGAACGGAGCCGTCGCGCCGCCGCGCGCCTCCTCCCAACGGACCTCGACGCTTTCGTCCCGCACGAGCTGCGCCATGCGGCGCAACTGGCCGCGGGTCATCGGGTCGTTGGGCGACAGGACGACGACGGTGAGGCCCCCGGCCGGGCCGGTCGCGGCCGCGGCGTGCGCCCACTCCAGGACGTTCAGCAGCTGAACAGGGCTCTCCACGAAGGCGAGCGTGGAGGGGGCGGTGGCGTCGGCGGCGGCTCGGCCGGCTCGGGGGCTCATCGTCGTTGCGTCCGTATCCCGTAACCGGTGGGCGCTCAGACCGCGACCTGCTCGGCGCCGGCGTCCGCGGACCCGTCCGTCGACGACTCGGCCTCGGCGACGACGCCCGCGACACGGCGGAGCTTCTTCATGGGGCCGAGCTCCGACTCGTAGACCTTCTTGACGCCGTCGCCGAGGGACGCCTCGATGGTGCGGATGTCGCGGACCAGGCGGGTCAGGCCCTGCGGCTCGACGGAGGCGGCCTGGTCGGAGCCCCACATGGCGCGGTCGAGGGTGATGTGGCGCTCGACGAAGGTGGCGCCGAGGGCGACCGCGGCCAGGGTGGTCTGGAGGCCGGTCTCGTGGCCGGAGTAGCCGATCGGGACGTTCGGGTACTCCTGCTGGAGGGTGTTGATGACGCGGAGGTTCAGCTCCTCGGCCTGCGCCGGGTACGTCGACGTGGCGTGGCACATCAGGATGTTGTCGCTGCCGAGTACCTCGACGGCGTGGCGGATCTGCTTCGGCGTCGACATGCCGGTGGAGAGGATGACCGTGCGGCCGGTGGCGCGCAGGGCGCGCAGCAGCTCGTCGTCGGTGAGGGAGGCGGAGGCCACCTTGTGGGCGGGCACGTCGAACTTCTCCAGGAAGGCGACGGCCTCGGTGTCCCACGGGGAGGCGAACCAGTCGATGTTCTTGGTCTTGCAGTACTCGTCGATCTGGCGGTACTCGTCCTCGCCGAACTCCACGCGGTGGCGGTAGTCGATGTACGTCATGCGGCCCCAGGGGGTGTCGCGCTCGATGTCCCACTGGTCGCGCGGGGTGCAGATCTCGGGGGTGCGCTTCTGGAACTTGACCGCGTCACAGCCCGCCTCGGCGGCCGCGTCGATCAGCTTGAACGCGTTCTCCAGGTCACCGTTGTGGTTGATGCCGATCTCGCCGGTGATGTACACGGGCTGACCGGGGCCGGCCGTCTTCGAGCCGAACCGGCGCAGACGGGAGGTGGCGCCGATGGAGGTGACGGGGGAGAGGGTGCTCATGGCAGGAACTTTCCTTAATTGTGGAGGGAGTCGAGAGAGGGGCCGAGGACCCAGCTGGCGATCTCTCGGATCGCGCCTTCACCGCCGGGCACGGTGGTGACCGCGCGGGCCGCGCCGCGTACGACGTCGTGGGCACTGGCGACCGCCACGGGCCAGCCCACGAGGGCGAAGCACGGGAGGTCGTTGACGTCGTTGCCGACGTAGAGCACGCGCTCGGGCGCGATGCCCTGTTCCTCGCACCACTGCTTCAGTGCGAGGTCTTTCCGGTCGATGCCGTGCAGCACGGGGAGCTTGAGCTTCCTGGCGCGCGCGGCGACGACCGGGTTCTGCTCCGTGGAGAGGATCAGCATGCGCAGGCCGCTCTTGCGGAGGGCCGCGATGCCGAGGCCGTCTCCGCGGTGCACGGAGACGAACTCCCTTCCGTCGGAGTCGATCAGCACCCTGTCGTCGGTCTGGGTGCCGTCGAAGTCGAGGACCACCGCGTCGATGTCGGCGGCGGTGGGCAGGGCTTGCGCGCGGCCCGTGTCGAAGAGGGGGGCCAGCGCGCGGGCCCGCGCGAGGTCGTGCGGATCGTCGACCTCCAGGACGCGGGCGGGGTCGGTGCGGACCGGTTCGGTGTGGCCGAAGAAGCGGTGCTTCTGGGCACGGAAGCCTGCCGCGTCCATCGCGTAGGCGGCGCCGGTCTCCAGGAGGTCCTGGGGGCGGTCCTGGCGGCGCGGGCGGAAGGACTTGTCGTGGTTGACGCCGTAACCGCCTCGGGTGCGGGTGGAGTTGGCCAGCGTCGCGGTGCCGCCCAGGGAGTCGGTGCGCTGCGCGGGCACGTCCGGGGTGCCGTCCGTGGCGTCGTCGGCGGCGTCGCGCCAGATGAAGCCGTGGAAGGGGGCGACCGTGACGGCCGTGTCCGCGCCCTTCTCGACGACGGCCGCGGCCACCCCGTCGACGTCCTCGGGGGTGAGAAAGGGGCTGGTGCACTGCACGAGCAGTACGACGTCGATGCCGACACGGGTGCCGTGCAGGGCCTCGTGGGCGTCCATCGCGTGCAGGACGGCGGCCTCGCTGGTCGCGGTGTCCCCGGCGATCGCGGCGGGGCGCAGGACCACCTCGGCGCCGGCGGCGCGGGCGGTCTCGCCGATCACGTGGTCGTCGGTGGAGACCACGACGTCCGTGACGAGCCGCGCGGCCAGGCACGCGCGGACGGCCCTGACCACCAGCGGCACGCCGCCGACCGGGGCGAGGTTCTTGGCGGGCACCCCCTTGGAGCCGCCGCGGGCGGGGATGACGGCGAGGACGCGGCGGGCCTGCGTACTCGCTGGGCCGGGGTGGGACATGGGGACTCCTGGGAGAGGGAGAGGGTCGGGGGAGGCCGCCGCGGGTTCCTCCGCCCGGTGGCGGTCGGGGCGGGTCACAGCTCGCCCATCCGGCGGATGACGGGGGCCACGCGCTGCACCCCGTGGCGGTAGGCCCCGCGGGCGGCGCGGCGCACGATCTGGCGTACGGGGCCGGGGTCCTTGTCGGCCGCGGGGGCGCCCGGCAGCGGGGAGCCGTCGGGGGCCAGGTGGTGGCGGGCGAGGATGCCGGGGAGGTAGCCGCGGGCGGTGGTGAGGCTGTAGTAGGGCTTCAGGGGCGCGATGCGGCCGGCCTCGGCGTCGGCGAGGAGGCCGGTGACCTTCCGCTGCGCCTCGTCGAAGGCCCGTTCGTACGCCCCGTCGGCGGCGACGCCCTGCCGGGCCAGCCACCGCTCGTCGGGCACAGGCAGGTGGCCCGCGTCGAGCTGGTCGAAGGAGGCGAGGCAGCCGGAGCCGGTGAAGTGGTGGTTGCCGAGCGCCTCGCGCACCCCGAGGTCGGTGAGGACCGCGGTCGGAATGCGGCGGTGCAGGGACTCCAGGGCGGCCGTGGAGCTGACGGTGACCAGCAGGTCGGTGCGGTCAAGGACCTCGCCCATGTGGCCGTAGACGAGGCGGAAGTTGGGCGGCAGGCCGCCGTCGAGCCGCTGCGACAGCTTCTGGTAGGGCAGCTCCTCGATGTGCGTGGTGTGCTCGCCGGGCTTGCTGCGCAGCTTGAGCAGGACCTCGCGGTCGGGGTGCAGCCGGGCGTGCTCGGTGAGGCGGCGCAGCAGGTAGGTGCGGTGTGCGGCGCTCTCCGGGACGGAGGGCTGGGCGGCGAAGACGACCGTGTACGGGTCGTGCTTCCGGTAGGGCGCGCCGCCGAGGAAGGGCAGCGCGGCCTCGGTGACCGATGAGGCGTCGGCGCCCACTCCTTCGTACACCGCGCGGAAACGTTCCGCGTCCTGGCGGGAGTTGGCGAGGACGACGTCCGCGCCGTGCCGCAGGAGGAGGCCGTCGGCGAGCTTCTCGTAGACGACGCCGACGTAGCCGGTGACGACGACGGGGCGCTTCTTCGCGGTGCCCGTGAGGCGGGCGTCCTCGGTGACGCGGGCGAGTCCGTGCAGCACCGCCTGGACCGCGCCGCCCACCAGGGCGAGCACGATCACGTCGGGCGCGTCCCGCTCCATCTCGCGCAGGAACTCGACGGCGGTGACCTCGCGCAGGCTCTCCGCGCGCACCCCCACCTCTTCGAGCTGCCGGGGCGTGGGTGTGGCCCGGCCGCGGAGCAGGTACCCGCCGAGGCGGTGGCCGTCGGACTCGGGCCGACTGTCCGATACGATGCGGTTCGCGGTGAGAGCGCCCCATTTCCATCGCGTGTCGGAATCGGCGAGTACGGCCACCCGCAGCGGGTCTCGGTTACTTGCTGGCACATCCCAGACGCTAGGAAGCCATTTCGATTCGCGGCCCAACTCGGGTGCAACAAACGGTTAACAGCACGCCGACGAACGGCGAATCGCCCCGCGAAATGCCTTCTCGGCAGCCCGGTTAACCGTTCCGCCACGCGTCGTTCACCTGGCATACCTCTGCGGGTCGACACGAATGACGGGCCGACACCTAACGTCACCCACGTGGTTAAGCTCTCCGTCATCGTGCCGTTCTACAACGTGCAGCAATACGCGCCCGACACCTTGAAGAGTCTGCGTGCGAACGCGCGCGACGACTTCGAATTCATTCTCGTCGACGACTGTTCGCGCGACGAGACCCCGGACATTCTGGAGCGTGCGGCGCGCGAGCTTCCCGGCGCCGTCCACCTCAGACATGAGAAGAACGGCGGGCTCGCGACCGCCCGCAACACGGGCCTCGACGCGGCGCGTGGCGAGTACCTCACCTTCCTGGACGGTGACGACTGGCTCGCGCCCGGCTACTACGAACAACTCCTCTCGCAGATCGAGAAGTTGGGATGTGACTTCGTCCGCACCGACCATGTGCAGTGCACCGCGCGGGCCCGCTCGGTCCACCGTGTCCCGCACGGCAGGCGCGGTGTCGTGATGAACCCGCGCGAGGTGATCCTCCCCGCCGACCGGTCGACCTCCGTCGACTACGCGTTCGCCTGGGCGGGCATGTACCACCGGCGGCTCGCCGACGCGGGCCTACTGCACTTCACGGACGGCCTGCGCACCGCGGAGGACCGGCCGTGGATCTGGCGGCTGCACCGCGAGGCGGAATCCTTCGCCGCGGTCAGTCTTCTCGGGGTGTTCTACCGCCGCGGGGTCGCATCGTCGCTCACCCAGATCGGCGACGTACGCCAGCTCGATTTCATCAAGGCATTCGACCAGGTGATACGGGAAACGGCGGCCGACCGGGACGCGGACGAACTCCTGCCGAAAGCCGTGCGCACTTACTGCGCGATCATCTCCCATCATCTGGGAAGCATCGAAAGGTTCGAGCCAGCCGTGGCGCGCAAATTGAAGTCGATGAGTGCGGCCGCGCTGAAGCGCATGCCGCAGGGCGTGCTCGATGAAGCGCTCGACTCCATGGACCTCCAGCGGGCGACCCGCCTGCGCAGGCTGCGCCGCCGGCCCGTCTCGGCGGAGGTGGCCGCGTGATGGCGACGACTTCCCCCGGAGCCGGCCGCACGCAGATCTTCCTGGCGTCCACGCTCTACGGCGCCGCGACCCTCGCCGCCGCCCTGGACGCCGACCGCTTCGGCCCCGCCGACCGCCGCATCCTGCTCGTCAGCAACAACGCGGCGACACCGGAGACCACGACCGCGCTCGACGCGATGCCGGGCTTCGACCGGCTGCGCGGCCGCTTCGACGACGTACGCTCCTGGAACGAGGCCGTCCACCCCTTCCACCCCGGCGGCTGGGCCCCGCGCGGCGACGACGTCGTGCTGTGGGAGCGGTACGTGCGGCTGCTCTGGGACCTCGGCGACGACGACATCGAGCTGGCCGTCGAGTCGATCCAGGTCAACCCGGCGCTGGCGCTCGCGCAGATCTTCACCGGCGCCCCCGTGGACGTCTACGCCGACGGCCTGATGAGCTACGGCCCCACCCGCAACAAGATCGACCCCCTGGTCGGCACGCGCGTGCGCCGCCTGCTCCACCTGGACCTGGTGCCGGGGCTCACGCCGCTGCTGCTCACCGAGTTCGGTGTCGCGCCGGAGATCGTGCCGACGGACGCGTTCGTGAAGGTGCTGGCGGAACTGGCCGAAGGAGACGCCGGTCTGGCCCAAGGAGACGCCGGTCTGACGGACGCGGAGCTGCCCGCCGGGCACTCCCCCGCCCTCGTCCTCGGCCAGTACCTCTCCGCCCTGAACATCCTCACCGCCGAGGAAGAGGAGGAGCTGCACATCCGCATGGTGCGCGGCGCCGCCGCTCTCGGCCACACCCACGTGGTGTTCAAGCCGCACCCCACGGCACCCGCCCGCTGGTCGCGCGCCCTGGAGAAGGAGGCCGGGGCGATCGGCGTCGAGCTGACCGTGCTCGACACGCCGGTGCTCGCCGAGGTGCTGTACCAGCGGATGCGGCCCGCGCTGGTCATCGGCTGCTTCTCCACCGCCCTGCTCACCGCGTCCGCGCTCTACGACCTGCCCGTCGCCCGCACCGGCACGGAACTCCTCCTGGAGCGCCTCGCGCCCTACCAGAACAGCAACCGCGTCCCCGTCACGATCGTCGACGCGCTGCTGCCCGACCTGAGCGACCGCACGGCGGTCACCGAGCGGCGCCCGGCCCTGGCCACCGGTGAGCTGACGCACCTCCTCAAGGCCGTCGGCTTCGCGATGCAGCCGCAGATCTACCCGGGCCTGCGCGCCGACGCCGAGCGCTACCTCGCCCGCAACCTCGGCCCCGGCACCTGGCGGTACTTCAAGCGGCGCCGCCTGACCGCGCTCGCCCTGCCCGGCGCGCTGCCCGCGCAGCTCGCCTTCATCCCGCGCAACGCGGCGGTGCGGCGCGTGGCGCGGCGGGCCCGCTCGGTGCAGCGCTCGATCAAGCGGACCGCTCTCGGATGACGGCCCCCGCACCGACGCTCCCGGACATAATTCCGGGGGCGGGCACCGGCACGCCCCCTGCCACCATCGTCCCCGCGCGCGCGAAGCCCCGGCTGCGCGCCCTGGACGGACTGCGGCTGATCGCCGCGCTCATGGTCGCCGCCTACCACTACGGCGGCCGTGACGGCGAGATAAGCGAGGCCTGGGGCAGCTCGCCCAAGGC
Organism: Streptomyces huasconensis; assembly: GCF_021028635.1. Taxonomy (NCBI): domain Bacteria; kingdom Bacillati; phylum Actinomycetota; class Actinomycetes; order Kitasatosporales; family Streptomycetaceae; genus Streptomyces; species Streptomyces huasconensis. The sequence continues at coordinate 4,999,206 of NZ_CP086119.1, read as the reverse complement.
CCAGTTCCCCACCGCGCACGAATGGTTCGCCTACGGCTGCCTCGGCGTCCAGACCTTCTTCGTGATCAGCGGCTTCGTCATCTGCATGAGCGGCTGGGGCAGGCCCCTGCGCTCCTTCTTCGCCTCCCGGGCCTCGCGCCTGCTGCCCTCCTACTGGGCGGCGGTCATCCTGGTGACGGCGGTCTTCGCGCTGCCGGTCGTGGCGTACGAGGCGGTCTCCCCCAGCGACGCGCTGGTGAACCTCACCATGCTCCAGCAGCCGCTGGGCGCGGACCGGGTGCTCGGCGTGTGCTGGACCCTCTGGGCCGAGCTGCGCTTCTACGCGCTGTTCGCCCTCTGCGTGGTGCTGCCCGGCGCGACCCGCGCGCGCGTGGTGCTGTTCTGCGCGGTGTGGACGCTGGCCGCGGCGATGGCGCGGGCGGCGGACGAGCCGCTGCTCGACGTGGTCCTCATGCCGGAGTACGCCCCCTTCTTCATCGGCGGCATCGGCGTCTACCTCATCCACCGCGACCGGCGCGACCTCACGGCATGGGGCATCACCGGCGTCAGCTGGCTGATCGGCCAGCACTACGCGGTCTCCGGGCTGTGGCACGCGCCGACCCCCGACTCCTTCTCGTACCGCTCCTCGCTCGTGGTCATCGCGGTCGTCACGGCGGGCTTCGCGGCGGTGCTGCTGATCGCGCTCGGCCGCCTCCACCGGGTGAACTGGCGCTGGCTGACCGTCGCCGGCGCCCTGACATACCCCTTCTACCTGGTGCACGAGCATCTGGGCTGGGTGACCGTCCGGGCGCTGCACCAGGGCCTCGGCCTGCCGTCGTACGCGACGTTCGGCCTGACCATCGCCGCGATGCTGGCGCTGGCGTGGCTCCTGAACCGGTACGTGGAGGCGTGGCTGACCCCGGTGATCCGCACCGGACTCGGCCGGAGCCTCACTCCCCGGCGGTGACGAGCGTCGCCCCGACGCCCGCCACGACCGCGGCGAGCCCCGCCTCGAAGCCGCGGTCGTGGGCCGGCGAACATCTCCTCGCCCGCCGCCGCGGCCAGCGGGTACGCGGCGAGGCGCTCGGCGCCCGGCGTGAAGCCGCCTCGACGAGCGTGCGCAGGAAGGCCTCCAGGGGGCCGCGTACGACAGGTCCGTGTAGTGGGTGCCGCTGAACACCTTGGCGCCGTCGCGGTAAGCACAGCAGATGACCGCGGAGCGCCCGCATCGCGCCGGTGACGACCTCGCGCCAGCCGGCGGCCGGCGTGGCGGGGAAGTCCTCCGCCATGCGCCGCATCATCTCCGTCGCCATCTCGTCGAGCAGCGCCTGTTTGTCCTTGAAGTGCCAGTACAGGGCGGGCGCCTTCACGTCGGGATCACTTGACCTCAAGCGGAGTTGAGGTTCTACCTTCGCCTCCATGACGACCTTCACGTACTCACACAGCGACGAAGACCTGCTCAACCAGCCCATCGGCTACTGGGGTTCGGCCGCGGGGGCGGCCGTGGTCCACCACATCCGCACCGCCCTCGCCGAACTCGGCCTCACCCAGCCCCAGTGGTGGGTCCTCAACCAGCTTGTGGACGCGCCGCCGGAGGGCCGTGACCGCGACGAGGTCGTGGCCGTCCTGCGGGGCTACCTCGACACCGGCGAGAGCGCCCTGCGGCACAACATCGGCGCGCTGCACGACCGCGGCCTGGTCACCGAGGACGCGGCGGGCCGCATCGCCCTCACCAAAACCGGCCGTGACCTGCGCGAGCGTGTGGCCGGGCGGCAGCGGGACGTCCTCGCGGAGATCCGTGAGGGCATCACGGACGAGGAGTACGTCCTCACGCTGAAGGTCCTCCAGCGGATGATCCACAACGTGGGCGGCACGGCCTGGCACCACTGAGCGGGACCCCGCCCTCGCGTCCCGCCGGGCTCAGACGCTGCTGAGCGACAGCTTCACCGCGAAGCCGAGGAAGAGCGCGCCCGCCGCCGAAGTGGCCCCCGCCGAGAGCCGCTTGCGGCGCCGGAAGGCGGCCGCGAGCCTGGTGCCGCCGAAGATCAGGGCGGTGAGGTAGAGGAAGCTCGCGGCCTGCGCGAGGGCGCCGAGCACGACGAAGGAGAGGGCCGGGTAGGCGTAGCCGGGGTCGACGAACTGCACGAAGAAGGCGATGAAGAAGAGGATCGCCTTCGGATTGAGCAGGCTGATCACGAGCGCCCTGCGGAACGGCCGCTCCCCGGCGCCCTCGCCCTCGCCGCCCTCCTGGCCGCCCTGCGCCGCCCGCTCGTGCCGCGTCCGCCACATCGCGACGGCGGCCCGCAGCATCCCGAACGCGAGCCAGCTCAGATACCCGGCGCCGGCGTACTTCACGATCCCGAAGAGCAGCGCGTTGGCCTGGAGCAGCGACGCCACGCCGGCCGCCGACAGCGTCATCAGCACGGCGTCGCCGCACCAGACGCCCGCGGCGGCGGTGTATCCGGTGCGCACGCCCCGGCGCGCGGCCACGGAGAGCACGTACAGCGAGTTCGGGCCCGGCAGCAGAATGATCAGGACGAGGCCCGCGAGATAGGTCGGCAGATCGGTGACACCCAGCATGGGCGGAGTGTCGCACAGGCGTGCGGCCCCGGGGGAGTATGTCCGGGTAACGGACGGCCTTACGCCGCACGGCGTACGCGCCGTCTCGCGGGCCGTCCCTGGAAGCCCCCTCGCGGGCCGTTTCCGACCAGCCGCCTCGCGGGCCGTTCCTAGAAGGCGTCCACCGGGACGTACGTCCCCCACACCTCCCGCAGCGCGCCGCACACCTCCCCCACGGTGGCCCGGGCCCGCAGGGCGTCCTTCATCGGGGGGAGGACATTGGTCTCCCCCTTGGCCGCCTCCTTCAGCGCGCCGAGGGCCGTGTCCACCGCCTGCTGGTCGCGGGTCGCGCGCAGGCGGGCGAGGCGGGCGGTCTGCTGGGCCTCGATGGCGGGGTCGACGCGCAGCGGCTCGTAGGCCTCCTCCTCGTCGAGCTGGAAGCGGTTGACGCCGACGACCACGCGCTCGCCGCTGTCCGTCTCGCGGGCGATGCGGTAGGCGTTGCGCTCGATCTCCCCCTTCTGGAACCCCCGTTCGATTGCGTGCACCGCGCCGCCCAGGTCCTCGACGCGCTCCATGAGCCGCAGGGCCGCCGCCTCCACGTCGTCCGTCATGCTCTCGATGACGTACGAACCCGCGAAGGGGTCGACGGTGGCGGTCACGTCGGTCTCGTACGCGAGGACCTGCTGCGTGCGCAGGGCCAAGCGGGCCGAGGTGGCGGTGGGGAGCGCGATCGCCTCGTCGAAGGAGTTGGTGTGCAGCGACTGCGTGCCGCCGAACACCGCGCCCAGGCCCTGGACGGCGACCCTCACGAGGTTCACCTCCGGCTGCTGCGCGGTGAGCTGCACCCCGGCCGTCTGCGTGTGGAAGCGGAGCATCAGGGACTTCGGGTTCCGCGCGCCGAACTCCTCCCGCATGACGCGGGCCCAGACGCGCCGCGCGGCACGGAACTTCGCGACCTCCTCCAGGATCGTCGTACGCGCCACGAAGAAGAAGGACAGGCGCGGGGCGAAGTCGTCCACGTCCATGCCCGCCGCGACCGCCGTACGGACGTACTCGATGCCGTCCGCGAGGGTGAAGGCGATCTCCTGCGCGGGCGAGGCGCCCGCCTCCGCCATGTGGTAGCCGGAGATCGAAATGGTGTTCCACCGCGGGATGTGCGCCTTGCAGTACTGGAAGATGTCCGCCGTCAGCCGCAGGGAGGGCTGGGGCGGGAAGATGTACGTGCCGCGCGCGATGTACTCCTTCAGGACGTCGTTCTGGATCGTGCCGGTCAGCCGGTCCGCGGCGACGCCCTGCTCCTCGGCCACCAGTTGGTACAGAAGGAGCAATACCGCGGCGGGCGCGTTGATCGTCATCGACGTGGAGACCTCGTCCAGCGGGATGCCATCGAACAGCACCCGCATGTCCTCGATCGAGTCGATCGCCACCCCCACCTTGCCGACCTCCCCGTGCGCGAGGGGCGCGTCGGAGTCATGGCCCATCTGCGTCGGCAGATCGAAGGCGACCGACAGGCCGGTCGTGCCGTGCGCGATCAGCTGCCGGTAGCGGGCGTTGGACTCGACGGCCGTGCCGAAGCCCGCGTACTGGCGCATCGTCCAGGGGCGGCCCGTGTACATCGACGGGTAGACGCCGCGCGTGAAGGGGTACGCGCCGGGGGCGCCGAGCTTCTCGTCCGGGTCCCACTCCGCCAGGGACTCGGGGCCGTACACGGGCTCGATGGGCAGTCCGGATTCCGACTCGTGTGTCATACCTTCAGCTTGCGCCCGGCTCACCGAGGCGTCACGCGCGCCGAACCGGGAAACACTTCCAGAAGTGTTGTCCACAGGCTCGGAGAGGTGTGATGGGCAAGGGCGTGATGTCGGTGGGGGCCGTGACGGTGCTGGCACTGGTCGCGGGGTGCAAGACGGTGGAGGTCGGCAGCGACGGGGCGCGGCCGGGCGAGCGGGAACCGAGGAGCGCGGGCCTTGCGCCGGGCGCGCCGCCGGCGCGGACTCCCGCGGCCGGGCAGGCCCCCGCGGGGCAGGCCTCTCCGACGGCGCGGACTCCTCCCCCGCCCGCCCCGGCGCCCCGCGGCACGCCCGCCCCGAAGGTCTTGATGCGGCAGGGTGACCGCAACGACCAGGTGCGGGCGCTCCAGGCGAGGCTCCGGCAGATCGGCTGGCTGGCGGCGAACCCCTCAGGGCTGTACGGCCCACTGACCGTCAACGCGGTCAAGGGCTTCCAGGTCAGGCGCGGCCTGCCGCCCACCGGCGCGGCGGACGCCGTCACCTGGCAGCGGCTGCTGGGCATGACGCGCGTCCCGACGCGGGAAGAGCTGTACGCGGGCGGCGGGATGCCGCCAGCCGCGCCGGACAAGCGGTGCATGACGGGTCGGGTGCTGTGCCTCGCCAAGAGCAGCCGGACGCTCACGTGGATGATCGACGGCAGGGTCGTGTCGACGATGGACGTGCGGTTCGGCTCGCAGTACACGCCGACGCGCGAGGGCACGTTCACGGTCTACTGGAAGTCCCGCCATCACGTCTCGACGCTGTACGACACCGCGATGCCGTACGCGATGTTCTTCAGCGGCGGCCAGGCGGTGCACTACTCCGCGGACTTCGCCGTCCGGGGTTACGCCGGTGGCTCGCACGGCTGTGTGAACGTCCGGGACGTGCAGAAGATCGCGAACCTCTTCGCGCAGGTGCGGATGGGCGACCGGGTCGTCATCTACAAGTGACGTGTCCCCGGGACATGTGACGTCTTCCCTCGGGAGACGAAAAGCGGCGTGGGCGGGATCGGGGAACGTATCCCGCCCACGCCGGTGGCACGGAGCCGTAGGTACGGGGGGAACCCCGGCTCGTGCGCGGGCCGATGACCAGTCGGCTCACTTCTTACTGCGTCGCGCCCTCGAAAAACGTCACACCTGGCGGCCGGGCCGCGTCACGGCAGATGGGGCAGAGCGCTGTAGGAGCCGGCGGGGACCGGTTCGGGCAGGGCCGGGGGCGGGGCGGGGGCAGGGGCGCCGCCGGTATCGCCGCCGCCCGTGCCACCGCCCGTGTCGCCGCCGCCCGAGCCGCCGCTCTCCTCGCCTCCGTCGCCGTGGTTCCCGCCCCCGCCGCCGTCGCCGCTCTTGCCGCCGCCCTGGCCGTCGCCGTTGCCCTGACCGTTGCCGCCGCCCCGGCCGCCGTCCCTGCCGCCGAGGACCCGGCCGCAGAACTCCTCCAGGCGGGCGGAACCCTTGGCGGCCTCTTCGAGGTGGCGGCGGCGGTCGCCCCTCAGTTCACCGCTGCGGTAGTCGCGGCAGGCGGCGATCACCTTGCGGCGCAAACCTTTGCCGCCGTCGCGGCGCGGGCCGCCGTCGTCGGCGGGCCGCCGCGTCGCGTCGTCGGTGTGGTCGCCGCCGGATGCCTCCTCGGGGGGCGTACCGTCCTCGGGATCGTGCGGGTGCTCGTCGCCGGGCTCCGTGCCCTCCTGCGGCGGCGAGCCGACAGAGCCCTCCGAGTTCTCCGCCCCTTCCGAAGACTCACCCGGCTCGCCCGTCCCGTCCGACGGGGACACCGACGGCGCCTCCGTGGCGTCGACGGGCGACGCGGACGCGGCCGGCCTCGGCTCGTCGTGCCGGCCGAACGGCGAGGGCAGTACGCCCGACCCCGCGGCCACGGCGACGCCGCCGACCATGCAGCCCGCGAGCGCCGCGGCGAGCCCGAAGCGCACCGGGCGACCCCAGCGGCTCGGCTGCGGCCGCGCGCCGGCCCGGCTCATGCGTACGCTCTCGACGGCGGCGGCCTCGTGCGCGGGCGACGCGTAGGCGGCCGAGCGGGGGCCGGGCTGCGGGGAGGCGGCCCTCGTGGCCTTGGCGGCCTTGGCGGCCCGGAAAGCGGCCAACGCGGCGGCCTCGCCGGGGAGTTCACCGGGGGCGGCACCGGAGGTCACGCCGGGAGCCGCCTCCGTCTGCGCGCGCGTCGCCGAGCCGTCCCCGGCGGCCAGCGCGCCGAGCGCCCGGGCGAGCCGGTCGGCCGCCGCGCGTGCGTGAGGGTCGACGTCTTCGAGAGGCTCCCCGCGCAGCAGACGCTCCGCCGCGTCGCGGTCCAGCCACTTGTCCTGCTCGTCCGCCATCACATGTCCTTCTGCGTCCGCGTACGCGTTTGCGTCACACCGGCGGACGTCACCGCGCGGCCGCGCGGCTCTCTCTGAGGGGGTACGGCGCCGAGCGCCTCCGCGGGGTCGGCGGCGTCCGCGCCGAGCAGTTCGGCGAGCCGCTTCAGGCCGCGGTGGGCCGCCGTGCGGACGGCTCCGGGACGCTTGCCGAGGGTCTCGGCGGCACTCTTGGCGTCGAGACCCACCACGACTCTGAGCACCACGGCCTCGGCCTGGTCCTGCGGGAGCTTGGCTATCAGCGCCATCGCCTCACCGGTGGCGAGGGACTCCATCGCCTCGCCCGCGGTGTCGGCCTCGGCCGGCTTCCCGGTCAGCTCCGACTCGTCGCCGCCTATCGCGGGGCGGCGCCCCCGCATGCGTATGTGGTCGAGGGCGCGGTTGCGCGCGATGCGCGCCGCCCAGCCCCGGAACCGGTCCGCGTCACCACTGAACCGGTCCAGGTCGCGCGCTATCTGGAGCCAGGCCTCGGAGGCGACGTCCTCCGCGTCCGGGTCGGCGACCAGCGTGCGTATGTATCCCAACAGGCGCGGGTGCACAGCGCGGTACACAGTCCGGAACGCGGTCTCGTCCCCGTCCTGCGCCGCAAGCACCGCGGCGGTCAGCTCCGCGTCGTCCCCCAGCACTCTCTCAATCCTGCCACTCGGAGATCTGCGCCCGGCCCCGGCGCGAACCAGCACGCTACGGCCTTGTCCGGGCCTACGTCCATGTTTGTACAACGTGCAACTAACGGGTGACACAGCGCGGTGTGACAGAAAACGCACGCACGGCGCTGAAGGAAGTACGGGCCGCACGCGGTTCGTACCGTGCGTCGGCCGGAGCCTCTCCTGTGGGGGGTGGCGGCTCCGGCCGTCGCCTTGGTATACCGCTCGGTCTAGCACCGCGGCTATGTAGGGACGGTCTGCCCGGGCCCCCGTATGCGTCTCAGTGGGACCAGCTCCCTCCCTAGACTGTGTCGTGCGCATAGAGCACGGACAGCGGGGGTGGGATCATGCACCGGATCGTACGGCTGGAAATTCTCGGGCTTGCCGATACGGACGATGACGAGTTGCTGCGTCTGGGCGGCCAGCTGCGCCGTGCTCTCGAGGAGCTGAACGTGGTGGACGTACGGTCCGGGCGCTCCACCGGCGGAATCTCGAAGGGCGCCAAAAGCGGCGAGTTGATCGCCGCCGGGTCGGTCGTCGTCACGGCCGCGTCTCTTGCCCTGCGTCAGGTTCTCCTCCTCACCCAGACCTGGTTGCAGAACCGGCCCGTTCGCGGGATCAAGGTCGAGTTGGAAGGCCGCGTGATCGAGTTGAGCGATGCCACGGCTGTTGAGCGGACACTCTTGATCGATGAGTTCCTCGCTCACCGGGAGCCCCCGGCTGAGCCCTCGGCCGAGCCCCAGCGCGAAGAGCGTTCCGTCGAGCGTCCCTGACACGATGACCTCCCAGCCGTTCGGCAACGGAAACCGTGGGGCACTGCTCATCGGTACAGGGACATACGACAACCCGGAACTGCCGGCGCTGCGCTCACCCGAAGTGGACTGCACTCGCCTGGACACCATCCTGCGAGACCCACAGATCGGCGGCTTCGAGGTACAGACACTCATCGATGCCGACCGTGCCACTTTGGAGCGGGCAATCGGTGAGTTCTTCCTCGATGCCTGGGGCGACGACGTGCGTCTCCTGTACCTCTCTTGTCACGGGATCGTGAGTCGCAGCGACAAGCTGCATTTCGCCATTCGCCAGACCGATCCCGACCGGCCTTCCTATACAGCGATATCGGCGGGTTTCCTTCACGATGTCATGGATGAATGCCGGGCTCGGAGCATCGTCGTCATCCTCGACTGCTGCTACAGCGGTCTTTTCCTCCCGGGGGCCAAGGGCGACGAATCGGCGCGCTTCGAGGAGGCGCTGTCCGGCCACGGCCGCGTGGTCATCACTGCTGGTACCAGGTCACAGAGAGCCTGGGAAGGGCAACACCTCGACGTCGAGACGTCCGCGCCGTCCCTCTTCACCGGGATGCTCATCGAAGGCATGTCCAGCGGTGCCGCCGATCTCAACGGCGACGGTGTTGTCACCCTCCAAGAGCTCTACCGGTATGCCTGCGAGCGTCTGCACCAAGAGGGGGCCGCACAAACCCCCCGCATGGGTGGCGAAATGCAATACGACATCGCGCTGGCCAAGGTGCGGAAGAAGCGGAAGCAGCGTTCCTCGCGGACAGCCAGTGCGGGCACCCGGGGCCGTAGCTCCGCGGGGCCCCGAAAGCAGCTCAAGCCCCAGCCATGGCAGACACGTGCCGCCTCCGGTCCTGCCAGACAGCCCGTCCTGTCCGGGGGCGTACTGGTGGTGCACGAGACGTACAGGCTGCACGCCATCGACCTCGCGTCGCGGCGGCGGTTGCCGCTGATCCAGATGTGGTATCCCGGTAGCCCCGCCCTTTATGAGGACGCTGCTTATCTCCCCGGCAAAGGCGGCCACCTGCAGGTGATCGACCTGCGAACTGGTAAGCCCCGGGCGTCACATCCGGTACGGGTCCGCAATGGTTTGCTGGGCATGTCGAACGACGTGCTGTACGCGCCCACTCAGGACGGCGGCTTGTACGCCTTCGCCGCCCCGGCACTCAAACCCCTCTGGACACTGCCCGGAAATGGACTGACTGTCGCCTCCGCTCCCCAGGAAGCCGCCGGATACGTACTGTTCACCGCCGGGGAATCCTCTGCACCGGATGACGCGGCAGGCTATGGCGCGGATCGCGTGGTGGCCGTCTCCGAGGGACGTGAGGTCTGGTCTTACAAAGCCGAGGCCCCGCTGTCGCCGGATTGGGTGGTCACGGACCATGGGGTATACATCGCATTGCAGCCGCAGGGCCCCTCCTGCCAACGCATTGTGGCGCTGAACCCTGAGAACGGGCATGTTCTTTGGTCGTTCGATACGAAGGCGCACCTCGCCTCGGCTCCGGTCGTGGCGGGCGAGGCACTGCTTTTCGGGGATGCGGACCACCGGCTTGTGGCTCTCGACACCAAGACCGGTGCCCCTCGCTGGACCCCGGAGAAAAAGACTGAGGGCCGACTCCTCACCCGGCCGTGCGTGGTGGGTGACACGCTCTTCACGGCCGACCGTGCCGCGAAACTAATCAGATGGAATCTCCCGGCAGGTCGAAAGGTCCGCTCCCATGACCTTCTGGTGAGTCAGGACCGTCAAGGATCGCCCGCGGTCGACGATGGTGTTGTGTACGCCACGGACTCCCGCGGGGACGTACACGCGGTGCCTCTTTAAGTTCACCGCACCGCTCTCCCAGGCGCTGCCTGGCAGCCTTTGACGGCATGCCGGGGCGGCGATGGCGGTCCCGGTCGCGGGTCTTTCCCGGACCGGTCCCGCAGGTCGCGTCGGCGCCGCCCACATCGGCAGCGCCGTCAGTGCTGCCGATGGTCACGGGCGCGTTCCCCGTGGTGGGGGTGTTCCTTCGTGGGCTTTCCCTGCGGCGCTCCGCTGTTGCCGCCCTCGTGGGCGCCCTTGCCTCTGGCAGCCGTCTGGTTCTTGTGGCCGCCCTGGTTCTTCGGCTTCGGAGGCTTGTGAGGCTGGGGTTTCTGCGGCTTGTTCGAAGGCTTGCCCTGCACCTTCTCCGGCTTATCCGCCTTGCCAGGCCTATCAGGCTTACCGGGCTTGGCCGGTTTACCAGGCTTATCCGGTTTACCGGGCTTGGCATGCCTACCGGGCTTATTCGCCTTACTGGGCTTGTCCGGCTTGCCGGGGTGCTTCGGCTTGCCCTGCCCCTGGCCCTGCCCCTGACCCTGTCCCGGACGGTTCGGCTTCTCCGTCGGCTTCGGCTTCTCGGGGGGCTTCGGGGGCTTCGGTTTGTCCTGGGAGCGGCTCGGAGGCACGCCGTCCTTGCCTCTCTCCGGGGCGGGGGGCGCGGACATGGTGTGGCCCGGGGCCGTGCTCGGGCTTCCCGAGGTCCGGGGGGACGTCGGGGCCGGGCGGGGGCGTTCCGGCGGGGGCGGGTCGTCGGTCACCGTGCCCACCGCCGCCAGCGCCGCACCGCCGAGCAGGCCGCCGGCCAGGACCACGCCGCCGGCCGCCTTCAGCGAGATCCGGGCGGAACGGCGCTCCCGGGGCCGCCAGTCGTCGCGGCGGCGGGTCCGCGCCCGGTGCGCGCCCGCATCACGCGCCGCGCGGAACGCCGCGACCGCCTCGCGCTGCGCGTCCGGGTCCACCGCTTCGGCCGCGCCCGCCGCGTCGGCCCGTACGGCCTCGGCGAGGAGGTCGAGCAGTGAAGGGCGGTCCGGCGTGCCCTCGGGGCCCTTGGGCTTGTCTGCGTTCATGTCGACTCTCCCAGCGTGCCGGGACCGTCATCCATCACACCGTCGAGGCCCAGCCGCTCGCCCAGCTTCTTCAATCCCCGGTACGCGGCCGTGCGCACGGCACCCGGCCGCTTGCCGAGGACCCGCGCCGCAGCGGGGCCGTCGAGACCGACGACCACGCGCAGCAGCACCGCCTCCGCCTGATCGCGCGGCAGGGTCGCGACGAGGGCGAGCACCCGCTCGGTCGTGACCGCTTCCATGGCCGCCGCCGACGTGTTGTGCGGGCCGGGCAGTTCGAGCAGGTCCTGTTCCAGCACGGCGGGCCGCGGCCGCGCCTTCTGGCGGCGCAGATGGTCGAAGGCCCGGTGCCGGGCGATCGTCGCGGTCCAGCCGCGGAAGCCCGCCCCGTCCCCCCGGAACCGCCCGAGGTCCCTGGCTATCTCCAGCCATGCCTCGGCGGTGACGTCCTCGGCGGTCTCGCCGTCCGTGCCGACGAGGCCGCGCACGTAGCCGACGAGCCCCGGCTGGATGATCCGGTACACGACCGCGAAGGCCGCCTCGTCGCCGTCCTGGGCGGCCGCGACGGCCCTGCCCAGCTCCTCGTCGTGCGCCGTCGCGCGACGAGCCTCCCCACCCTGGCCCAACGCTCTCCCATCCGGCCGAACGCGGCACGGTCCGACGTGCCGATGCCCCCCACCACCCCCCAGCGTCGCGGGGTGCGGAAATGTCACAGTGCGAGAGCGTACGGGTACCTGGCCCCGCGCGCCCGGCGATCCCGGCCATCGGGCGGCTCACCGCCTCGACCCGCGAAGCCTCAGACCTCGAACAACGACCCGTCCGGACTCCCGGGCCGTAGCCGGGAGATGTCGACGGTGAGGCCCGGGGCCGGGGCCACCGCGGCGACCGGCTCGTCGTAGTCGGACATCCGCATGGACATGGTCTGGTCGTCCGCGAACATGCCGCCGCTCTTCTTCACCTCGACACCGAGGATGTACGGGTCCCCGGTCGCCGCCACGTACACCGTGGTCTCCTCGCCGTCCTTCTTCTCGGCGAGCGGGGTGACGTCGGTGCCGTACCGGCGGGTGGTGGGGCGGGCGGTGATGACCTCGTCCAGCTCCGGGCTGCCGATCTCGCCGGTGAGCTTGTCGAGGTCGCAGTTGTTCGTCGGCGCCGCGGGCCCGCTGGGGGAGGTGCCCTTCGGCACCTTCAGGTACTTGCCGCGCGCCAGCGCCGTCCGCTCCCGGACGCGGTCGGCGATCTCGGGGCCGCGCCGGGCCGCCAGTTCGTCGATCTCGTCCAGCGCGCCGTCGGTGAACCGCACGTACCTCGAACCGTCCGCGATCATGATGAAGTCGCCGCGCTGTGTCGGGCCCGAGTCGAACGTGCCCGTGCAGTTGCTCTTGCGGTCCATGTGCAGCGAGACCTTCTGGTGGCCCTTCTGGGTCCGCAGGGCGATGCCGATGCGTACCGTGTCGGCCGTCCTGAGCAGTTCCATGCCCTTCAGGGCGAGCTTCCTGCCGCGCCCCTCGTCGCCGGAAGCGGGCTTGTCGCCGCCGTCGGCCGCGGTTCCGGCGCGGTCCGCCTCTTCGATGGTGCCGCCGGCGTACGTCACTTCTCCGTCGGAGCCGCAGGAGGTGAGCGCGCCCACGGCCGTGCCCGTGGCGAGGCAGAGCGCGGCCGCCCGCAGCCACCGACTGCGCTGCGTCGACCGGCCGTTCACGCGATGTGCCGCCTGTTCATCCACCGGAGTCCCCGCCCGTTCCACCACGTCACAACTGACACGACCGACACAACTGTCACATGGCCCAGCGCATTCGGGCGCCGTGCCGTCACGCCCCGGGCGTGCGGGGAACATCACGCCGCCGAACAACCGCCCGCGTACAACCCTTTGATCCATCAGAATGTCGTACGAACTCGCTTGATTCGCCTGAAATTCGCTAAGGGGTGGGGCACTTGAGCCCGGGCAAACCGCGTGAAAAGCCGCGTACCACGCATGCGTACCGGCCGCTGAGTCCAAGGCGCCGGGCGTGGCTGACGATCGGTGCCGTCGTGCTGGGCGGCGCGGGGGCGGTGACGTACGCCGTGGCCGGTCCGAACTCCGGGGTGCCGGGCGCGGACCCCCGTGCCGAGCGGCCGGCCGGCGTACGCGATCTCGCGCTGCGGGCCGACGGCGCCGCGCGGGAGTTGCCGCGCACGTCGACCGGGCCGTTCTCGCTCCTCGGGGTCTCGTGGAGCGACGCCACGCAGGAGCTCGCGGGCACCGCGCAGGTCCGCACGCGCGCCCTCGGCTCCGGGAAGTGGAGCGGCTGGCGCGCCCTGAAGACGGAGCAGACGGAACAGACGGAGGCGGGTGCGCGGGGCGCCTCCGAGCCGCTCTGGGTCGGCCCCTCGGACGGTGTGGAGGTCCGTGTCGCCGCGGCCGACGGGTCGGCACGGCGCGAGCTGCCCAAGGGCCTTGAGGTCAGCCTCGTGGACCCGGGGGTGACGTCCGCGGAGGCGAAGAGCCCGGCGCCCGACGACACCGTGCCGCCCACACCATCCGACGAGACCGTGCCGCCCACACCGCCCGAGGAGACCAGCCCGGCCCCGACGGACCCCGGCGAGCCGACGGACGCGCCCCCCTCACCGACCGCGCCCCCCTCGGCCTCGGGCGAACCGACGGCCCCGGGCGACTCCCCGTCCCCCACCGGCCCCGCCACCGGCGCTCCCACCGGTCCCGCCACCGGCGCCCCCACCGGCCCCGCTTCGGACTCCCCCTCGCCGACCCCGAAGCCGACCCCCACCAAGCCGACGCCGCCGCCGTCGACGGTCAAGCGGCCGCCGATCATCGGCCGCGCCGCCTGGGGCGCCGACGAGTCGCTCGTGAAGGACCCGGCGGAGTACGGGGAGAAGGTCAAGGCGGTCTTCGTCCACCACACGGCGGGCACCAACGACTACCGCTGCGCCGAGTCCCCCGCGCTGATCCGCGCCCTCATGACGTACCAGGTGCGGACCGAGGGCAGGAACGACCTCGGCTTCAACTTCCTCGTGGACAAGTGCGGCCGCGTCTTCGAGGGCCGTGCGGGCGGCGTCGACGTACCCGTGCTCGGCGCGCACACCGACGGCTTCGACGGCGAGTCGACGGGCATCGCCGTCCTCGGCGACTTCGAGGGCGACCCGGCGACCGGCAGGAGCGCGGGCAGGCCGACGCGCGCCGCCCTGGAATCGGTGGCGCGCGTGGCGGCCTGGAAGCTCGGCCAGTACGACGGCGACCCGGCCGGCAAGGTCACGCTGACCGCCTCCGCCGACACGGGCGTGTGGCAGAAGGGCGAGCAGGCCTCGCTGCACACGGTCTCCGGCCACCGCGACGCCGCCACGACCCCCTGCCCGGGCAAGAACCTCCACGCCGAGCTGGGCGAGATCCGCCGCTTCGCGGCGAGCGCGGGCCGCAGCTCGGCGGTTCCGACGGCCGACTTCGACCGTGACGGCGCCGCCGACCTGGTCGCGGGCACCCCGAAGGCGTCGGGCGACCGCGGCCGGGTGACGGTCGTGCCCGGCGGCCCCGGCGGTCCGGCGGGCGGGCGGAAGATCTCCCTGACGCAGACCAGCACCGGCGTCCCCGGCGTCTCCGAGGCGGGCGACGAGTGGGGAGCCGCCACGGCGTGGGGCGACCTGAACGGCGACGGGTACGCGGACCTCGTCGTCGGCGCCCCCGGCGAGGACGACTCCTCGGGCCACACCGACCGCGGCGCGGTCACCATGCTGTACGGCCCGTCCTTCACGTCCGGCACGGACATGCAGCTCTCGGACGACTTCAACTACGCGAAGGCCCGCTTCGGTTCGGCGGTCGCCGTCGGCGACTTCAACGCCGACGGCAAGGCCGACGTCTTCGCGGCGGCGACCGGCACGGGCGGCTCGTGGGCCGCGCGGCTGGACGCCGACCGGGAGTCGGGCGGCAGCCTCACCCCGGGCGACACCGCCATCGCGTACGCCGACGCCGCGTCCGGCGACTTCAACCGCGACGGCTACGCGGATGTGGCCCTCACCTACCGCGACCAGGCGGGCAAGGGCAAGGTCGCGTGGTTCCGGGGCGGCCGCTCGGGGCTGAACCGGGTGGGCGTGCTGTCCGTGCCGGGCGGCCGTTCGGTCGCCGTGGGTGACGTCAACGGCAACGGCTACGACGACCTGGTCATCGGCCAGCCGTACACCTCCGAGTCCGGCGCGCACACGGGCGGCCAGGTCACGGTCGTCCCGGGCGCCTCGACGGGGTTCGCCACGACGGGCCTGACGACGGTCCACCAGGCGACCGGCGGCGTGGTCGGCGCCGCCGAGTCGGGTGACGCGATGGGCTGGTCGGTCGCGTCGGGCGACTACGACCTCGACGGTTACGCGGACGTCCTCACCGGCGCCCCGGGCGAGGACATCACCCGCGCCGGCGCCAACCGCAAGGACGCCGGCACCTCCCTGCTCCTGAAGGGGTCCGCGGCCGGCCTCACCGGCACGGGCGCGCTGCCCTTCTCGCAGGACGAGCCCGACGTCCCCGGCGCCACGGAGAGCGGCGACCGCCTCGGCTCCTCGGTCACGCTGGCCGACCTGTCCGGCTCGGGCCGGGCGGACCTGGCCATCGGCGCCGAGGGAGAGGACGCGGGCGACGGTACGATCCTCCAGCTGGACAGCGGCAGTTCGGGCGTACCCGGCGCGAGCGGCGTGTACTACACGCGGACGCTGCTGGGCACCCCGGCGGGGGCCCGGCTGGGCCAGGCGCTGACGCCCTGAACCACGGGCCGCGCCGCTCCGCGACCGGCGGCGCGGCCCGTCACTCCGTCTTGCTGGGCACGATGCAGTTGTCCGGCTGCGCCCGGCCGTTCTCGGGCCAGCCGATGCCCACGAAGTCCACCTTCTTCGTGCGCGGGTCGAGTTCGACGACGGCGACCGGTTTGTTGTAGGCGTTGCCCGCGTTGGTCAGGCAGATCCAGCCGCTGGTGCCGTTCACGCGGTACTTGGACTCCAGGCGCGGCCACTCCGATGCGACCCGTTCCAGGGGCGGCACCCCGCCCCGCGCCTGGGAGGTGGCGAGGACCACGGCCCGGGCGATGGTGCGGACGCCGTCGTGGACCAGCATGGTGCGGGAGTCCTCCAGGCGGACGTCACCGATGTCGCCCGCGGTGCCCTTCCACGCCAGGTCTTCCAGCTCGCGCAGTTCCCGCTGGGGATCGGTGAGGTAGCCGGGGCGGGACTTCGGGTCGTCGTGCTCCTTGTCCCATGCGCGCAGCGCGCCCTCCCACGCCTTGGGGTGTGCCGGAGCCGCGTACTGAACGGTGACGGTGGGCTCCTCGGCGTCCCTGCCGCCGCGCAGTGTCTCCCAGTCGCCGCCCTTCATGTAGCGGTTCAGGGCGGCGGCTCCCGAGCCGCTGACGATCGTGTACTTCTTGCCGTGGCACGACGTCTCCGCCAGCTTGAGCGCGAAGAGCCTGAGATGGACGGGGCGGCCGGCGAAGTAGACGTACCGCGCCTTGGACTCGCAGATGTTCAGACTGATCTGCTCGAAGTCGTTGCCCGTGGTGCCGACCTCGGTGATCCCCGGGGATCTGTACGGCTGGTCCTTCGGCCCCGGCGGGCCCGGCTCGTCGCGGCCGAACGCCTCGGCGAGCGACTCGACGTAGATGTCGTTCGGCCGGGTGTCCTTGATCAGGACGGTCTCCGCGTCGTCGAGACCGCCGTGGAAGCTCGCCAGAGCCCTGGCCTGCTGGCTGTTGGTCGGGATGATCCGGGCGAGGCCGGGGAAAGGGACGCCCTTGTTTTCGTCCTCCGGGTTGGCGAGGCCGTCGGCGCTGATGCGGCTGGCGAGGACGGGAATGCCATGCTTCCTGGTCAGCTGCCCGATGGCCTTCTCGGTGGTCCGCAGGCTCAGGTTGAAGCCGGTGACGGCGCGGAGGTTGTGCCGCTTGTCCTTCGCCATGGACCCCAACTGGCGCACCACCTTGGCCTGTTGGGCGTAGCCGTCACCGGGGTTGGCGAGGACAAGCCGGATGAGCGGGACGTTCTCCCCGCGGTTCGCCCGGTACTGGGCGAGATAGGCGCCCTGGATCTCGCTGCGGAGCTGCCGTCGCTCGGCGGGGATGTCGGGCTGGAGCGGCAGCATCATCGCGATGGTGACGTGTGGCTTGCCGCCGGCCTTCCTGTTCTCCTCGGCGATGGCGCGGGCCACCTTGCCGATCTCCGGGGTGCCGAAGTCGTAGCCGGTGCCGTTGACCCCGATGCATTCGCCGCCGCGCCGGACGACGCCGGTGGCGCAGGTCTCCGGTCCGGCGGGCTCATCGGGCGGGGGCAGGAGCACGTAGACCAGCGTGCCCACGACCGCGAGGCCGAGCAGCGTGGCGATCCTGCGCGTCCAGTTGGCCCACAACGTGTTGTACAGCCAGTTCCCGAACCGTCTCAACGCTGCTCTCCCTCTGCCGGTGAAGCCACGTACCGCCACGTACCGCCTGGTCACCCGAACCCGATGTGCTCCGTACACCCGCACCGCTGGAGCGGCTGCTTGTCCTCCGCCCGGTCGCCCCACTCCCGGGCCATGCGGACGAGGAGCGCGGCCCCCTCCGCCGCCCTGGCCACATCCGCCCCTTCCGGCCCCTGGTCGCGCACCGCCTCGTCGGCGATCCGCGCCAGTTCCTCGCTGAGGCCGCGGAGCGGACCGCGCAGCGCGCCCGGCACGGTCTCGTCGAGCGGCTGCGTGCGGTCCTCCGTGAGCCACACCGCGTGCAGCAGGCGGTCGATCAGCCGCCGCCGGGTGTCGCCGTGGACGTGGATCTCGCCGAGGGCGTGGGCGTACCGGTCGTCGGCCACCCCGATGAGCGCGGCGTCGGCGATGGAGAGCAGCTCCTCGCACCAGTCGGTGAGCGGGCGGGTGAGGAAGGTTCCGGCCAGATACCGCGTGACGAGGTCCGCGCCGTCGGAGGCGAGCAGGTGGTGCATCCGGTGCGCGCCCGCGGTCCTGAACAGCGGGTCGGGGTGGTCGTTCCCCAGGTCGCGGTAGTGGCCCTGGAGCAGCGCGTGATCCGTGTGCCAGGCGGCGCCGCCCGGCCGCAGGAGGTGCAGCCGCCGCGTCAGCAGACGGCGCAGGCCGAGGTCGCCGATGAAGTGCCGGGGGCAGCGCGGCCAGCCGCTGTCCTCCATGAGGTCGGCGATGAGGTAGGCGGACAGCTGGTCGTCCCGCCCCTCCTGCACCGCGCGCATCAGGGTCTGGGCGCACTCCACGTCGTGCGCCACCGACAGATGGGTGAGCAGGTCGAGCCAGTGGGCGCGGTGTTCCGGAGGCAGCTCCTCGGGCCGCTGACGGGCGACGAGTTCGTCGATGAGTACGTCGGCCACGGGGCGGTCGGCCACGCGGCGCCCCTCGTCGTCGTCCCCCGCGGGCACCCGGACGTCGAGGAGCGTCCAGTCGGTGCAGTCCTCCGGTGCGGAGAACCGCAAGGCAGCGGCGGCCTCCCCGAGCCGGGTCACGAACAGCGGGCGGCCGCCGCTCAGCCGGTGCACACCGCTGTGGATACGCAGCCGGACGGCGGTGTCCGGCTGTTCCTGGCCGCCCCGCAACCGGCTCAGCTCGGCCTTCTGCTGATCACGGGTGAGCACGGGCATGCGGACGAGGAGGACGCCGCGCCACAGCGGCGCGTGATCGGGCACACCGCCCGGCGGGCGACTCCAGTCGGGCAGCGCTCCGGTGAACGGCTCCCACCTGGCCGTCTCCGCCGCGGGGCCGCCCGCGCGGTGGAGGAAGCGTCCGCCGTCCTCGCGCCGGGCGGTCGCGAAGACGACCAGGCGGTCGTGGTGGCCGCGCTCCCGGTCCTCCAGGGCCGGCTTCAGCAGCCGCCTGCCCAGGGAGTTGTCCGCGTGGTCGAGGAGCAGGGCGGGCCGCCCCACCCGCGACAGCCGTCCCCGTACGGAGCTGTAGGCGGCGTCGATGTCCTGCCGCAGGGCCCGGAACAGGAAGCCCTCGGCGATCCGGCGCGCCTCGCCGCCCTGCTGGAAGTCGCCGCCCAGGGACCGCAGCCCGGCCTGGGGATTGCCGCCCGCGCCGGGGTAGTCGCCGTACCCCTCCGTGAGGGCGGACCTGCCCTCCGGGGAGAGGCGGGCGAACAGTCCGTCGAGGAGGGCGTTGATGAACGGCCCCGCCAGTGGCGTGGTGACCAGGCCGCCCAGGAAGCCGAGGTAGTTGTTGGCCGCCCCCATCAGCACGCCGCGCCAGAAGGACTTGGGCGGCAGCAGACTCTCCAGGCGGCCCACCTCGTCCACCAGCGGCGCCACGTGGGCGAGCCGGTCGCTCGCCGCCACGGCCGCGAGACCGGCGTACAGCCGTGGTACGGCGATCTTGCCGCCGTCCCCCGCCCAGTCCCCGTACTGCAGGGCGATCAGGCGCAGTGCCTCCGTCACGTCCGACCGGCTGCCGGGCCGCTGTTCGGCCTGCTCCCGGCAGTCGCTCAGGGCGCAGTCGAGGTACGCGACGGGCACGCGCGGCCCGAAGCGGTCCCGGACGCACCGCAGGAGGCGCCCTTTGCCCATGCCGGGCCCGCCGACGAGCAGCACCACGGGCAGATCGGGCCCGTAGAGCGGCTCTCTCTTGCGCCCCGCCGCGGTCCTGCCGAGCAGCCGGGCGATCAAGCCGCCGTCGTCCAGCAGCTCGTCGAATCCGAGTTCCTCACGCACGGGCTCCTCCGTGGCCGCTGAGGCGGCCGGGTCGCCGGTGATGGCTCGTCAGGTTAACCAAGGGCCAAGGGTTTTGGAGCGAGAACGGCGAAGCCCGCGCAGTTGGGCCGAATGACGCCGCCTGTGCGGACGCGCGGCGGACGGTGTTGGTCCTGGCGCTGGTGGACGGAGGAGAAGGTGTTGTATAACCGGCCGGATTCGCGGATCGCCGGTTGCGGGGGATCGCTCAGGGGGCGGGGATGACGAAGAAGGGGAACGCGGCGGGCATCAGGCACCTGGAAGAAGCGGGCATCAGGCGCCTGGAAGAGGCGGGGATCGGAGAAGCCGGGACCGGAGAGACCGGGAGGGGAGCGACCGGGAGGGGAGCGGCCGGGAGGGGAGCGGCCGGAATCGGAGAAGCCGGCCCCGGAGCAGCCGACCTCGGAGCAGCCGCCCCCGAAGCAGTCGGCCGAGGAGAACCCGGCCTCGGGGAAGTCGTCGTTCCCGAGGACCCCGACGATCCGACCGTCGTCGGCGAGGTCTCGGACCGCCGCGTGCTGGCCGCCGGCGCGGTGCTGATCGGCATCTGCGCCGGCTTCATCGCGTACGGCTTCCTCGGCGGCGACGAGGGGAAGAGCCGCTCGGCCCCCACCGCCGTCACCGCCCCCGTCACCGACGCGGACGCCGTCCACGGCGAACCGTCCGCGCGGCGGCACTGACGAGACGAAGCTGAAGGGGCAGCGACACAGACACCCTCCAGGCGGCCCCACCGGCAGCCCGTACAGGCAGCCCCCGTCAGCCACACCTCCGCGCCCGCCGCGACACCACCGCCCGCAGCACCCGCCGCCCCTCCAGGGAGACGTCCAGCGCCTGCCGCAGGCCGCCCGCCGGGCCCGCGCCCTTGTTGGACAGGAGTTCCAGGATGCGGATCTGGCGCCGCAGTTCGGCCTCGACCAGCGGCGTCATGCCGTCCGTACGGCCCTCGCGGCGCGCCGACACCGGGCGGGCCCCCTCCCATGGCGCGGTCTCCAGAAGCCGGTGGACCTGGAGGGCCGCGACGGAGCAGCCGTCCGCCCACTCGCGCACCGCGGGGCCCGTGTGCGCGGCGGGGACGGCGTCCAGCATGCGCCGGGCCAGCACGGTGGCCTCGTCCGGCGAACCGCCGTCGTCCGCCGGGGGCGTGAGCGCCGACCGGGCGCCGGCCAGCGCCGCGCCCCAGTCACCGCCCTCCGCCAGCCGCGCCCACAGGGGCCGCAACAGGTCGTCGTCGCCGCCGAGCACCGGCACGCAGCGGTCGAGGCAGGCAAGCCCACTGGCCGCGAGACCCCGGTCGTCGGCCTGTGCGATCAGCTCCACCAGGCTCATGCTGTACGTCTCCCGTCACGGACCCTGCGCTTCACCTGTACTGCGTGCGCCGCGCCGGGAACGTCACTGCCGTCACTGCGGCACGACACCGAGCCGGTCGAGGAAGCGGAAGAAGAGCTGCTCCGCCGAGGGCTCGGCGTCGGCGTTCAGCACGTCGAGGAGCGCCGCCGCCCGCACGGTCCGGCCCGCCTCGGCGGCCCAGGCGACCGCGCGCGCGGCGGCATCGGACGGCTCCAGGAAGTAGTCCTCCACGGTCAGGCCGCCGTCACCGAGGCAGTCGGCCATCGCGCGCCGGGCCAGGCAGGTCGTCCACGCCCCGCTCTCGGGCGCCGCCGCCTCGACGGCCACGCACGCGCTGTCCATCACGTATCCGAAGAGCGCGGGCGCGCCCGTCTGCAGGGCGAGCGTGTTCATGTTCCCGATGTCGCGCGTGCCGTCGCCGCCCGGCACCTCCCACACCTGCCAGCCGTCGGCCCGCCGTTCGAGCAGGGACAGGTCGTCCCGTACGCCCTCGACCGCCGGGAACCGGGCGAGCGGCCGCTCGCTCCTGCCCACGACGTAATACCCCCAGTAGCCCATGGCGCGTCCCCCGTCGTACTCCGTGGCACGGTCGAGCCGCCGGCCGTGGCGGCTCATGTGACCGTTCTGCCCGGCCTCGGCCGGATACACCACGGAGGCGGGCGAGTCCGCCACCGGAGTCACCGGATCAGGGAGATCACGGGGTGGCGGGGAAGGCCACCGGCTGCGGCGCGGGGGCCGGGCCCAGGCGGGCCTTGGTGTCCTGCATGCGCGTGAGCCGCAGCACGAAGACGATGGCGAGGACAGCGGCCGCGATGTCGAGGGCGTCCGTGAACATCATGTTGGCGACCGCCGCCTTGATCTCGTCGGCCTCCTCGGCCTTCATGTACGACTGGGTCGCCCACCGCCCGGCGAAGAGGTTCGCCACCCACAGCGTCCACCAGACGTTGACGAGCCCGTGCGGGCCGCGCTCCGCCGCCGGGTCCAGGGGCGGCATGCCGTCGGGCGTCGCGCTCCGGGTGCCGCTCGCGTCCCAGATGTCGACGGCGATCCGCCGCGGGAACCAGAGGTTCACGACCGGCACGAACCAGCCCCACACCGTCCAGCCGCGCTTCTTGCGGTGGATGTGCGGGTCGAACACCTCGGCGTTCACGCGCACCCGGTGGAACCAGACGAGGAAGACGACGCAGGTGGCGAGCAGGGCGACCGTCTGCGCGATGCCGGTGTTCGCGTACAGCGTGTCGGCGTGGTCCGCCTCCCGCTCGATGTCCGCCCCGTACGCCCCGCCGACCAGCTTTCCCAGCACGTCCTGCATGACGGTGCCGGCCCACAGCGAGTACACGTCGGTGGCGATGACGAGGCCGAGCAGGACCGCGGTGGCCCGGCCGAGCCCGACGGGCGAGCGCAGCCAGGCGGCGCGCCCGTCGACCATGGCGGGGCCGGGCGGCGGCGCGGCCGCGGCGGCGGCCTGGACGCAGACGCCGCAGTACCCCTGCGCCGTCACCGCCGTATTGAACTGACATGCCTTGCACAGCATCGCTGAGCGACCCCCCACGGGATTCACGGACGTGTAGGACGTGACCAGAAGCCGCCCGCCCGTGTCCCTCCCCAGGGCGCCGGGCGGCGGCTAACGGACCGTATCAGCGAGTTTCACGAATTCGCTCCAGGAAAGCGTGGGCGTGCGCGGGTCCCACAGCTTCTGGACGGTGGCCCGCAGGGGCATGCGGATGCCCCGCGCGACCTGCTCCTGCGTCTGGGAGCGGGCCAGGTCGCACCAGACGGCGAAGGACCCGCCGAGGATCTGGTCGTCGTACTCCGCGCTCACCGGCCGCGTGCCGCGGATCACACGCGGGGTCCAGCTCTCGTAGATCCGCTGCCCGGTGGGGTAGCGGAACGTCTGGGGCTCGCCGAGGACGTAGTAGAGGTACTCGTCGTTGTAGTTGACCAGCTCGCGCCCGGCCTTCAGGTACTCCTCGGGGTCCCGGGCGCCGATCTCCTTGCCCGTCCAGTACGCGACCTCCAGGTCCTCGGCGGCCTCGGCCCGCCCGCCCCGGAAGAAGCCGTCGTTCCACGCCCTGAGCTTCTTCTTGTACGGGCGCACGGTGTCGGCCCGGTCGTTGAGCCACCCCGTCGCCAGGTCCTGCACCCGGCCGTCCGGTCCGTACCGTTCGCGGGCGGCGGCGGCCAGCCGCGGGAAGGACGCCTCGGGGTTCTCGACCGTCAGGGCGCTGTACTCGTCGGCGCCGAGGTGCCAGTGGCGGCCGGGGAACAGCTCGGCGTACTCCTTCAGGAGGTCGTCGACGATCCGCGCGGCCGTCGGCTCGGAGATGTCGACCGCGCCGCGCGCGACGGCGCCCCGGGCGTTCCGGAGCTGGAGCGAGGGGTGCGCGCGGATGACGGCGCCGAGGTGCCCCGGCGAGTCGATCTCCGGCACGACGGTGATGTGCCGGCTCGCGGCGAGCTTCAGGATGCGGCGGACCCGGTCCTTGGTGAGGTGGTCGGCGGAGACGATCTCGGGGTGCGAGTCGGACTCGATGCGGAAGGCCTGGTCGTCGGAGAAGTGCAGGCCGAGCTGGTTGAACTTCAGGTCGCCCAGCTCACGGACGCGGTCCTCGATCCACTCGGCGTCGAAGTGCTTGCGGGCGATGTCCAGCATGAAGCCCCGCTGCGGCTTGGCGGGCCGGTCCCGCACGACGCCCTCGGGGGCCGTCCGGCCGGCCGCCACCTCCTGCTTGAGCGTGCGGGTCCCGTAGAACACCCCGGCCTCGTCGGGCGCGGTGATCCGCACCGTTCCCGCCTGCACGGACAGGGTGTACGACTCCGGGCCGCCTGCCGCCCCGGACGCGAGCGCCAGTTCGACGTCACCCGCGCGGGCGCGCCCGTCCCCGCCGTACCGCAGCTTCAGCTCACCGGCGAGGAGGCGGGCCTCGTCGGCCAGGCCCTCGTCGCGGACGACCACGCGGCCCTTGCCCTCGGCGGGGCGCCAGCCGGGCCCGCGGGCGGCGGTGTGCTCCCGCACGGCCGGGATGGTCCGCGGGGCCTTCGACAGGGGGTAGCTCCTGCTCGGGCTCGGCGCGCGCGAGGCGGCGGCCGAATTCCGGTCCGACGGGGGCGAGGGCGGGTCCGCGGGGCCGCGCCCGTCACCGCCTGGCCACAGCGCGACGGTCAGCGCGACGGCTCCCGCGACGACGGCACCGCCCGCCGCGAGGACGGGCGCGCGCCTCACCGCCGCCCCCGGACGCCGGGCGCCCCCCGCGTCCTCGCGGGATCACCGCCCGGCCGCGCGGCGGGCCGCTCCCGCGCCACATCAGAAGCACCGGAAGCACCGGAAGTGACAGGAACACCGGCAGCACCAGAAACACCGGAAACACGAGCAGCACCGGAAGTCAGAGCCATGCCGCCACGCTACGACGGGGCCCCGGCCTGCATCCGCCCACACCACGGGGCGCACCTCTCCCGTCCGGATGAAATTCGCTCATCCATCGGACGCCCCTTCCCCCGCCTCGCTACCGTTGCGTCCCACACTGGCACCACCTGTACCACCGGCGCCGCGTCCCACCGGCGCCACCAGCACCGCCCTCCCCCACTGCTCCCGCCCGTCCCAGCCGCCCCCTGCCCAGGAGCGCCCGCTGTCCCCGCACCGTTCCACCCGACTCCCCGGCGCCGGCGCCCACGCCGCCGCCCCCGTCGCCACGCCGGAACGGCTGAACTCCGCCACGCCGGGCGCGGCCGAAGCCGCCCTGTTGACCTGCTGCGGAAGCCTGCGCTGGGCCCGCCGCGTCGCCGCCCACCGCCCGTACCCGGACCTCGACGCACTGCTCGCCGCCTGTGACGAGGCGGCGTACGACCTCTCGCCCGCCGACCTCGCCGAGGCTCTGGCCCGCGAACCCCTCGACCCCCCGGTCAGCCGCGCGGAGGCACCCCGGGTCACGTACAGCGCGGCGCACACCGCCCTGCGCGCCGCGCACGCCGCGTACGAGAGCCGCTTCGGTCACACGTTCGTGATCTGCCTCGACGAAGTCGCCCCGGAGGAGGCCCTGGACCATCTGCTCTCCGGTCTTCGGTCACGCCTCGGCAACGATCCGGAGGAGGAACGCGCCGTCGCCGCCGACGAACTTCGGCGCCTGGCCCGCGGCCGTCTGACCCGCCTCACCCTGCGCCACGCCGCCGAAAACGCCGCTGACGACGCCACCGGGCCCCGCCGTCCGGCCTCGTACCCCGATAGCCCGTACGTGCCTGTTTGACTGCCTGTTTGATCACACCTGAGGACCCGGGGCAGGCCCACCGACAACTCGTCGATACGATGACGGGCGGCCGGTGGACCGTACCCGGCCGGGCTCGTCCGACACCGAAGCCGGCCGGCCCCAACCCCCGCTCCCGGAGGAACTTCCGTGCCGGCTGGAACGCTGTACCGCGGCCGGGAAGGAATGTGGTCCTGGGTGGCTCATCGAGTCACCGGCGTCCTCATCTTCTTCTTCCTGTTCGTGCATGTGCTGGACACCGCTCTCGTCCGCGTCTCCCCGGAGGCGTACGACGACGTCGTCAGCACCTACAAGACGCCCCTCGTCGCACTCCTCGAGTACGGCCTGGTCGCCGCCATCCTCTTCCACGCGCTCAACGGCCTGCGCGTCATCGCCGTCGACTTCTGGTCGAAGGGACCCCGCTACCAGAAGCAGATGCTCTGGACCGTCGTCGGCATCTGGGTCGTCCTGATGATCGGGGCGCTCTACCCCGTCCTCGGCCACGCCGTCCGCGAAGTCTTCGGGAGCTGACGCCAGACATGTCTGCTGACACCACGCTCGACAAGTCCGGAACGTCCGGTACGTCCGGAGTGGGCCCCGTCGAGGGTGCCTCGCTCTACGACGTGGACCACCCGGCCCCCCTCATCGAGGCGCCGCGCAAGCGCACCTCCAAGACCCCGCGCTCGACCCGCGGCAACTTCGAGATGGCCGCATGGCTCTTCATGCGCCTCTCCGGAGTCGTCCTCGTCGTCCTCGTCCTCGGCCACCTGCTGATCCAGCTGGTGCTCGACGGCGGCGTGTCGAAGATCGGTTTCGCGTTCGTCGCGGGCCGCTGGGCCTCGCCGTTCTGGCAGGTCTGGGACCTGCTGATGCTGTGGCTCGCCATGCTGCACGGCGCCAACGGCCTGCGCACGGTCATCAACGACTACGCCGAGCGCCCGAACACGCGTCTGTGGCTCAAGGGCCTGCTGTACACCGCCACGGTGTTCACCATCCTTCTGGGCACGCTGGTGATCTTCACCTTCGACCCGAACATCCGCTAAAGCCGAGGCGACCCCAGTGAAGATTCACAAGTACGACACCGTCATCGTCGGCGCGGGCGGCGCCGGCATGCGCGCCGCCATCGAGGCGACGAAGCGCAGCCGCACCGCCGTGCTCACCAAGCTGTACCCCACCCGCTCCCACACGGGCGCCGCGCAGGGCGGCATGGCCGCCGCGCTCGCCAACGTGGAGGAGGACAACTGGGAGTGGCACACCTTCGACACGGTCAAGGGCGGCGACTACCTGGTCGACCAGGACGCCGCCGAGATCCTGGCGAAGGAGGCCATCGACGCGGTCCTCGACCTGGAGAAGATGGGCCTGCCGTTCAACCGCACCCCGGACGGCACCATCGACCAGCGGCGCTTCGGCGGTCACACCCGCAACCACGGCGAGGCCGCCGTGCGCCGGTCCTGCTACGCCGCCGACCGCACCGGCCACATGATCCTCCAGACCCTCTACCAGAACTGCGTCAAGGAGGGTGTGGAGTTCTTCAACGAGTTCTACGTCCTCGACCAGATCATCGTCGAGGTGGACGGGGTCAAGAAGAGCGCGGGCGTCGTCGCGTACGAGCTGGCCACCGGCGAGATCCACATCTTCCAGGCGAAGTCGGTGATCTACGCCTCGGGCGGCACCGGCAAGTTCTTCAAGGTGACCTCGAACGCGCACACGCTCACCGGCGACGGCCAGGCGGCCTGCTACCGGCGCGGTATCCCGCTGGAGGACATGGAGTTCTTCCAGTTCCACCCGACCGGCATCTGGCGCATGGGCATCCTGCTGACGGAGGGCGCCCGCGGTGAGGGCGGCATCCTGCGCAACAAGGACGGCGAGCGCTTCATGGAGAAGTACGCGCCGGTCATGAAGGACCTCGCGTCCCGTGACGTCGTGTCCCGCTCCATCTACACGGAGATCCGTGAGGGCCGCGGCTGCGGTCCCGAGGGCGACCACGTCTACCTCGACCTCACGCACCTGCCGCCGGAGCAGCTCGACGCCAAGCTGCCGGACATCACCGAGTTCGCGCGTACGTACCTCGGCATCGAGCCCTACACGGACCCGATCCCGATCCAGCCGACCGCGCACTACGCCATGGGCGGCATCCCGACGAACGTCGAGGGTGAGGTCCTGGCCGACAACACCACGGTCGTCCCGGGTCTGTACGCGGCCGGCGAGGTGGCCTGCGTGTCCGTGCACGGCGCCAACCGCCTCGGCACCAATTCGCTCCTGGACATCAACGTCTTCGGCAAGCGCGCGGGCATCGCCGCCGCCGAGTACGCCGCGAAGAACGACTTCGTCGAGCTTCCGGAGAACGCGGAGGAGCTGGTCGTCTCCCAGGTCGAGCGCCTGCGCGACGCCACGGGCAGCGAGCGGGTCGCCGAGCTGCGCAAGGAGCTCCAGGAGACCATGGACGCCAACGTCATGGTGTTCCGCACGGAGCAGACCATCAAGACGGCGGTGGAGAAGATCGCGGAACTCCGCGAGCGCTACCTCAACGTCTCGATCCAGGACAAGGGCAAGCGGTTCAACACCGACCTCCTGGAGGCCATCGAGCTGGGCAACCTGCTCGACCTGGCCGAGGTGATGGCGCAGTCCGCGCTGGCCCGCAAGGAGTCGCGCGGCGGTCACTACCGCGAGGACTACCCGAACCGCGACGACGTCAACTTCATGCGCCACACCATGGCGTACCGCGAGGTCGGCGACGACGGCACGGAGACGATCCGTCTCGACTACAAGCCGGTCGTCCAGACCCGCTACCAGCCGATGGAGCGTAAGTACTGATGGCTACCCCGACCCTCGAGAAGGAAGACGCCAAGCCCGAGGCGGGCTTCGCCGACTCCCCCTACATCACGATCACCCTGCGTGTGCGCCGCTTCAACCCCGAGGTCTCGGCGGACGCCACGTGGGAGGACTTCGAGCTGGAGATCGACCCCAAGGAGCGTGTCCTCGACGCCCTCCACAAGGTCAAGTGGGACATGGACGGCACGCTGACGTTCCGTCGCTCCTGCGCACACGGCATCTGCGGCTCGGACGCCATGCGGATCAACGGCAAGAACCGCCTCGCCTGCAAGACCCTGATCAAGGACATCAACCCGGGCAAGCCGATCACGGTCGAGCCCATCAAGGGTCTGACGGTCCTGAAGGACCTGGTCGTCGACATGGACCCGTTCTTCCAGGCGTACCGCGACGTCATGCCGTTCCTGGTGACGAAGGGCAACGAGCCGACGCGTGAGCGTCTGCAGTCCGCCGAGGACCGCGAGCGCTTCGACGACACGACCAAGTGCATCCTGTGCGCCGCGTGCACGTCCTCGTGCCCGGTGTTCTGGAACGACGGCCAGTACTTCGGCCCGGCCGCGATCGTCAACGCGCACCGCTTCATCTTCGACTCGCGTGACGAGGCGGGCGAGCAGCGCCTGGAGATCCTCAACGACAAGGACGGCGTGTGGCGTTGCCGCACGACGTTCAACTGCACGGACGCGTGCCCGCGCGGCATCGAGGTCACGAAGGCGATCCAGGAGGTCAAGCGCGCGCTGATCACGCGCCGCTTCTGATCTCGCGTCGTTTGTCTGATCCGACCGGGCCCCGCTCCTTCCTGGAGCGGGGCCCGGTCGCGTAGGGCGCGGAGGTGTGGGTCCGGCGGCTTCTCCGGCCGTGCACCGGCCTGGACCTGGGTGGGGATCTTGGAGATGTCAGGCCGTAACGGAGAGGCTAGCGAGATGCGAGTACGTCCCGGAGTACGTTCGCGAGCGTGACGCGGGCCAGCTCGCGTCTCACGGTCTCCTCGATGCCCGCGTAGACGCTCCGCATTGCCGGCTGGATGCCGTGACCCACCACACACCCCTGGTCCGGAGTGGTGCGGTGCATTGCGAACAGCGGGCCGGGTTCCACCGCCTCGTACACGTCGAGCAGGGTCATCGACTCCAGCTCGCGTGCCAGCGACCAGCCCGCGCCCACGCCCCGCCGGGACTCCACGAGCCCGGCCCTGCGCAGCTCGCCGAGCAGCCGCCTGATCACCACGGGGTTGGTGTTCGCGCTGGTCGCGATCTGCTCGGAGGTGGCGACCTCGTGGCCCTGGCGCTGATAGAGGCCGATCCAGGCCAGCGCGTGGGCGGCGATGGTCAGCCTGCTGTTGGCGCTCATGGGCTCCTCCTCTCGGCCACAACGCTTCATGATACGGCAGTCGTAACAGGAAAGGTTGCAACCGACTGTCGTAACAATTAATGTTGCGACTGCCGCGAAGGATCAACCAACGAGGTGGGAAGAATGGACAAGCCGCTCACGGGCAAGGTCGCCCTGGTCACCGGGGGGTCGCGCGGGCTGGGAGCCGCGACCGTACGGCTGCTGGCCCAGCAGGGCGCCGACGTCGCCTTCACCTATGTCAGCTCCGAGAAGCAGGCGCAGGCCGTCGTCGACGAGGTGCTCGGCAAGGGAGCCAAGGCCGTCGCCTTCCAGTCCGACCAGGCGGACACGAGCCGGGCGCCGGCGCTGATCGACGACGTGGTCGCGCACTTCGGCGGCCTGGACATCCTCGTCAACAACGCGGCGATCTCGGTGGAGCAGGGCCGCACGGTGGACGACCCGGACGCCGACACCGCCGCACTGGACCGGATGCACGCCACCAACTACCTCGGCGTGATCGCCGTCATCCGGGCCGCCTCCCGAGTGCTGCGCACGGGCGGCCGCATCATCACGGTGAGTTCCGGACTGGGCTCCCGGGTCGGCGTCCCGGGCGTTGCCGACTACTCGGCGACCAAGTCGGGCATCGAGCGGTACACCATGGGGGTCGCACGGGACCTCGGGCCCCGCGACATCACGGCCAACGTCGTGGAAGCCGGGCTGATGGACAGCGGCATGCAACCGCCAAACCCCGACACCCTCAAGGCGATGCTCAGCTCGCTGTCCCTGCAACGCATGGGGCACCCCGACGAAATCGCCGCGGCCATCGCCTTCCTGGCGAGCCCCTCCGCGTCGTACATCACGGGCGCGGTGCTGGACGCCCACGGCGGCTACAACGCCTGAACCCGAACACAGCAAGGGGGCAGAGAGTCGGCACATACGGCGCAGGACGCGGCGTACGGCGTCGGTGCCGTCGGCAGGATCTCCGTGGGGAGCCGCGCAGTACGGTCGATGAGGACGGCCATCAGATTTCCGAATGGCATACGGACATCAGTGCGGTGAGGGAATTCCTCACCGGATGCCCCTGACGGCCCGGACCATCCGTACGACCACACGGCCGAAGGGGCACGCGCTCCGTGGGGCGGTTCATGCGCGCCTGCGCCGGTGCGGCGGCCACCCCTGACCTACCCTGACGGAATGTCAGACAACCAGTCGGTCGGCCTGTCCGCTGACCAGTCCGCAGAGCTTCTCGGCTTCGACAACGCCCTGTTCCCCGTCGGCGACCTGGGCGAGGCCGTCGGCTTCTACGAGCGGGCCGGGTTCCCCGTCGCCTTCCGGCTCGACGAGATCGGGCTCGCCATCCTGAAGGTGGGCAAGGAGACCCCGGGCATCCTGCTGCGGGTGGAGGACGGCATCATGCCCCGTACGCCTCCCTGGCCCTCGCCCCGCCTGTGGCTGGAGGTCCCGGACGCCCGCGCCAAGGGCCGGGCCCTCGCCGACGCGGGGGTCGTGCTGCTCGCCGAGCCGTTCTCCGTCGCCACGGGGTGGACCGTGGAGATCGCCGACCCCTGGGGCAACGTCATCGGCTTCACGGACTACCTCAAGCGCCCGGAGCTGGCCCGCAGTTCTTGAGCCCCCGCGGGGGCGGCGCTCCCCCGCAGTCGTCTCCTCGACGAACGTCACCGTCCCGTCGCCGCTCAGGCCTGTCGTGACGCCAGTTCCACGACCGTGATGTCCGACGGCGCCCCGACCCGCACGGGCGGCCCCCACGCCCCCGCGCCCCGGCTCACGTACAACTGCGTGTCGCCGTACCGCTCCAGGCCCGCGAGCGTGGGGTTGGCCAGGTCCGCCACGAGGTTGCCGGGCCACAGCTGGCCGCCGTGGGTGTGGCCGGAGAGTTGCAGGTCGACGCCGTGCTCGACGGCGTCGTGGATGACGACGGGCTGGTGCGCGAGGAGGACCGAGGCCCGTGAGCGGTCCCGGTCACCGAGGGCCTTGGCGAAGTCGGGGCCCTCGCCCTCGTCCTCGCCCGCCACGTCGTCGACACCGGCGAGGTCGAAGCCCGGCAGTTCCGTACGGGCGTTCCGCAGCGGGCGCAGACCGAGTTCGCGTACGTGGTCGACCCACTGCTCGGCCCCGGAGAAGTACTCGTGGTTGCCGGTGACGAAGTACGCGCCGTGCCGTGACCGCAGCCCGGCGAGCGGGGCGGCGGCCGGGCCGAGGTCCTCGACGCTGCCGTCCACCAAGTCGCCGACCACGGCGATCAGATCGGGCTGCGTGGCGTTGACGGTGTCGACCACGCGCTGTGTGAAGCCGCGCCCGAGGATCGGCCCGAGGTGGACGTCGCTGACGACGGCTATCCGGAACCCGTGCGCCCCACGCGGCAGTTTGGCGAGCGGCACGGTGACCCGCTTCACCCGGGGCCCCCTGAGCACACCGTAGGCCCCGTACCCGACGGTCCCCACGGCGGCGGCGGCGACGCCACCCCCGACGATCCGGGACACGAAGAGACGGCGGGAGGGGGCGCGCGTGGGAGGGGGAGAGGGAGAGGGGGTTGTAGCGGCGGGTGTGCTCTCCACGCTCTCTATGGAGCCGCGCTCTGCGGGAGCAGCCTCTATGGAAGGGGCGCGCTCACCCACGTCACCCTCTACGGAGTGCGCCGCTTCCCCGCCGGACCCCCTCCGTCCGACCCACCACCCCAGCAGAGGCCGCACCAACTCCCCCACCAGCAGCGCCAGCAGCAGGTAGAGCGAGAGGGCCAGCCACAAGTAGCCGGGCCAGGCGACGATCCGCTGGAGCGGGAAGGGCGCGCCGGCGCGTCCGGCCACGAGCGCGGCGAGCACCAGCAGTGGTCCGGCCACGAAGAGGACCGTGCCGGCACGCCGGGCAGGCCCGGGTCCGGCCGTCGTGTCGCGCACGAGGCGGCGCCACGCGTACCAGTGGAGGGCGGCGAAGGCCGCGAGCACGGCCAGGCCCACGAGGACCCCGAGAACGGCCACGGCTATGACGTACGGCGCAGAGCGCGGATTCCACGGAACCCGATGGTGCCCACCACCGTCCCCAAGACAAAGGAGACAACGGCGAGCGTCAGGTGCACCCAGAAGTACCCGGTCGGGTCGCCCGCGTCGTCGAAGGCGAGCCCGCTGCCGTCCTTCCACAGATTTTTGACGAAAGTGATCCAGATGACCCAGCTCCACACCCCGAAGGCGAGCAGGAACCAGGAGACTGGGCGGCTGAGCTTCATGGGTTCAGTATCGCGAGGGCTTCTTGCGGGCCGCCGCCGGGGTGGGGCCGCCGGCGCCCAGCGCACCTCGGCGGCGGGTGCCACGACGCCGCCCTGTACGTTCTCGTCCGTGCCTGCCACCAGAACAGCCGCGTTGCTGCTCGCCTCCGCGACCATGCTGACCCTGTCGGCCACCGCTCCCGCGTTCGCGGACGGCAAGCCGGGCGACGACGACCAGCCGAAGCCGCCCGCTGCGATGTCGACCGTCGGCGGCGCCCTGCTCGGCAAACCGGGCACCCAGGCGCAGCTCAAGCCGGGCGCCCCGGTGCTGCCCAAGGACCTCACGGCACGCTCCTGGATCGTCTCGGACGCGGAGACCGGCGATGTCCTCGCCGCGCACAACGCGCACTGGCGGCTGCCTCCCGCGAGCACCCTCAAGATGCTCTTCGCCGACACGGTCCTGCCGAAGTTCCCCAAGTCGCAGCAGCACAAGGTCGCCCCCTCCGAACTGCAGGGCATCGGCGCGGGCAGCAGCATGGTCGGCATCAAGGAGAACGAGACGTACTCCGTCCACGACCTGTGGCTCGGCGTCTTCCTGAAGTCCGGCAACGACGCGGTGCACGTCCTGTCCGCGATGAACGACGGCGTCGCGAACACCGTCAAGGACATGCAGGAGCACGCCGAGGAGCTCCAGGCCCTGGACACGCACGTGGTCTCGCCGGACGGGTACGACGCCAAGGGGCAGGTGTCCTCGGCGTACGACCTGTCGCTGATCGCCCGCTCCGGGCTGCAGAAGAAGGACTTCCGGGAGTACTGCGCCACGGCCGTCGCCCAGTTCCCCGGCGAGACCAAGAAGATCAAGAAGGGCAAGGACAAGGGCCAGACGAAGCGCGGGTCCTTCGAGATCCAGAACACCAACAAGCTGCTCACCGGTGCCCTCGGCATCAGCCCCTACAAGGGCATCGCCGGTGTCAAGAACGGCTACACCTCGCACGCGGGGAACACGTTCACCGGGGTCGCCGAGCGCGACGGCAAGGTCCTCCTCGTCACCGTCATGAACCCCTCCTCCGGAGAGGCGCACGCGGTCTACAAGGAGACCGAGCGGCTGTTCGACTGGGGCTTCAAGGCGGCGGGGAAGGTCGACCCGGTGGGTGAGCTGGTCGCGCCGAAGGGTGCCACGGGCGCCGGCAAGGGCGCCCCGGGCGGCGACGGCAAGAACGGCGCCGCCGCGAACATGACGCACTCCTCCGACGGCGGATCGGGCGGCATGGGCACCGCGCTGGCGGTCACGGGCGGCGTGGTCGTGGTGCTCGCCGCGGGCGTCTTCCTCGTCAGGCGCCGGATGCCGCTGCCCGGTCAGGCCGGCCGCCGTCCGCGGCAGGACTGACGTCCTGAGCGTCCTGGCCGGCGTCGGGGCGGTCCGCCGCCCGTGACGCCTTCCGCGTCGCCGTCCAGGCGGCGCAGAACAGCAGCAGCTTCGCGGTGAAGTTGATCCACAGGAGCAGCGCGACGGGCACGCCGAAGGCGCCGTACATGCTCTTCGCGGCGACGCCCTTCATGTAGCCGCCGAGCAGCAGCTTCAGCAGCTCGAAGCCGGCCGCGCCGATCAGTCCCGCGGTGATCAGGTCGCGGCGGTGCGGCTGGACGCCGGGCAGCAGGGTGAGGACGTAGAGCAGCAGCAGGAAGTCGGCGAGGACGGCGATCGCGAAGGCGACCGCCTGGAGCAGGGCCGCGCCCCAGCCCGTCTCGGCGATGCCGAGGAGGTCGGCGGTCCAGCCGACGGCGGTCGAGGCGAGCGCGGAGGCGGTGAACGAGGCGAGGCCCGCGCCGCCGAGACCGATGAGCACCCCGGCGTCCTTGACCTTGCCCAGGACGGGGTTGCCCTCCTCGTCGTCCAGCTCCCAGACGCACCGCAGGCACTCCCTCATGGAGCCGACCCAGCCGATGCCGGTGAAGAGCAGCAGGGCGCCCGCGACGAGGCCGACGGTGCCCGCGTTGGCGACGAGGGTGTCCAGGTCCAGCTGGTCGGAGATGCCCGGGACCTGCTCGGCGAGCTTGTCCTCCAGCGTGTTCTGCTGCTTCTGGGAGAGCGTCGCCGCCGCGACCGCCGCGGCGACGGTGATCAGCGGGAAGAGCGCCAGGAAGCTGATGAAGGTCATCGCGGCCGCGAGGCGCGTCCAGTGGACATGGTCGAGCCGTTCGTACGCGCGCCACGCGTGCGTGCGCATCCCCTTCTCGACCAGCGGTCCGATCCCGGGCAGTTTCTTCAGCCAGTCCATGTCGCCTCCGTCGCCTCCCTGCCTGCCGTCCTGTCCGAAGACGTGCCCGCAGTCCGGCCCGACACGCGGAATACGAGGGTCCGGGTTCCCCAGAACCGTAGAACGGTGGCGAGAGCCATGCCGACCCCGGCGCCCGACACGGTGTCCGCGCGCTGCGAGGTGAGACCGAGCCCGTAGTGCGACACGGCGATGCACAGCAGCTGGACGAGGGCGCCGGCGACGTTGACGGCGAAGAACACCGCGTACTGGCGCAGCCGTGAGACCCCTGCCGCCTTGCGCCGGTAGGTGCCGAGCGCGTTGCCCGCGTACGCCACGGAGCAGCCCGCCACGAAGGAGAGCGACTTGGCGGTCAATGGGTCGAGCCCCACCGGCCCGCGCAGCCAGATGAAGAGGCCGAGGTCGACGGCGTACGCGCAGATCCCGGCGGCGGCGAAGCCGAGCAGTTCGGGGCCGAGCGACCGCAGACGCGCGCGTAGGGAAATCCAACTCACCAGTTCGCGACCGCGAGTCCGTACATGGCCAGCCACACCAGACCGATCACGGCGAGTGCCCTGTCGCGCAGGACGACGTCCTCGGGCTCGCCGGCGGTGCCCCGGTCGGCGAAGACGGCGTAGCGCAGGATCGCGAGGATGAAGGCCGTCATGGAGAGCTGGCGCCACGGCAGGAGGCTGCCGCTGGTCGTGCTGCCGCCCGCTTCCATGGCCCACAGGCAGTACGCGAGGACCGCGACCCCGGCGGCCAGCTGCCATACGAAGCGGAGGTAGCCGGTGGTGTATTCGGTGAGCAACGCGCGCGTGGCGCCCAGCTTCCCGGAACCGGCGGACATCTGGACGGCTTCGGAGTACCGCTTGGCGGAGACCATGAAGAGCGCGCCGAAGCCGGTGGTGATCAGGAACCAGCGGGAGAGCGGAATGTCGAGCGCGATGCCGCCGATCATGGCGCGCATCAGGAAGCCGGTCGTGACGATCGTGAGGTCGACGACGAGGACGTGCTTGAGGCTGACGCAGTAGGCGAGTTGCATGCAGACGTACGCGGCCAGGAGCGCGGCCGTGAGCGGCGTGCACAGGACCGCCGCGGCCGCGGGCGCGAGGACCGCGAGGAGGCCTCCCACGGCATAGGCGACGGGCACCGGCACCTGCCCGGCCGCCACCGGTCTGCGGCACTTGGTGGGGTGGGCGCGGTCGGCGTCCGCGTCGCGCGCGTCGTTGATCAGGTAGACGGCGGAGGCGGCGGCCGTGAACAGCGCGAAGACGAGCGCGAGTTGCACGGCGGCGTGGCGCGAGAACAGTTCGCCCGCCGCCGCGGGGGCGGCGACGACCAGGACGTTCTTCACCCACTGGCGCGGGCGCGCCGTCTTCAGGAGGCCGAGCGGCAGACCGATGGCGCCCGGACGTGACGACCGGGGCGGACGGGGCCGCTCCAGGACGGTGGAGATACGTTCAGGCATCGACGCGGCCCCCCATCATCCAGGCGGTTCCCGCGCGCGCGGTGAGCGCGCCGAGTGCCGCGCCCGCGGCGACGTCCGAGGGGTAGTGGACGCCGACGACCATCCGGGAGACGCACATCGCGGCGGCCAGCGGCGGCACGAGGCGGGCCCCGGCCGGGCGCAGCGCGCCGTACGCGACGGTGGCGGCGGCGGCCGAAGTGGCGTGCGAGCTGGGGAAGGAGTGCCGCCCCACGGTCCGTACGAGCGGTTCCGCGCTGCCGGGGCGCGGGCGGCGGACGATCCGCTTGACGCCCATGCTGGCCAGGTGGGCGGCGGCGGTCAGCGCGGTGCCGCGCAGCCAGGCGCCGCGCCGCTCGCGGTCGGCGGCGGCGCCCACGAGCCCCGCGGCGATCCACAGAGCGCCGTGTTCACCGCTCCAGGAGAGGGCGCGTGCGGCGGTCGCCACGCGCGGGTCGGTGCCGCAGTCGCGCAGGGCCGACAGCAACCTGTGGTCCATGTCGTACATGTGGCCTCTTTTTCGAAGACATTCGAAGACGTTCGACGTTCGAGAGCTGGGCACCTCGACCCGTCTAGCCAACCTGCCAACCTGCCAATAATTCCGGCAATGTTGAATGACACTCCCTCAATCACCCATTTCGGTGAGAGTACGGATGATTTATGCCTAACCGCCCTTCCAGGGGCGTTACGGTCTTTGCCATGCCTGTCGACACCCCCGCCCCGCCCCCGGCCGAAGCCGTGTCCGTCTCCGGCTGGGGCCGCACCGCCCCGACCACCGCCCTTCTGGTGCGGCCCCGCACCCCGGAGGAGGCCGCGGCAGCCGTGCGCGACTGCGGCGAGCGCGGCGGCATCGCCAGAGGCCTCGGCCGGGCGTACGGCGACGCGGCGCAGAACGCGGGCGGCGCCGTCTTCGACATGACGGGCATGGACCGGGTGCGCACCATCGACGCCGAGGCGGGCGTGGTCGTCTGCGACGCGGGCGTCTCCCTGCACCGCCTGATGGAAGTCCTGCTCCCCCTCGGCTGGTTCGTGCCGGTGACCCCCGGGACCCGCTATGTGACGGTCGGCGGGGCCATCGGCGCCGACATCCACGGCAAGAACCACCACGTCTCGGGGTCCTTCGCCCGCCATGTGCTCGCGATGGACCTGCTGACCGCGGACGGCACGGTCCGCACCGTCACCCCCGGCACCCCGCTGTTCGACGCCACGGCGGGCGGCATGGGCCTGACCGGCGTCATCCTGTCGGCGACGGTCCAACTGCAACCGGTCGAGACGTCCTTGATGAGCGTCGACACGGAACGCGCCACGGACCTCGACGACTTGATGGCCCGCCTGACCGCCACCGACCACCGCTATCGCTACTCCGTGGCCTGGATCGACCTCCTCGCGCGCGGGACGTCCATGGGCCGCTCGGTCCTGACCCGCGGTGACCACGCCCCCCTGGACGCGCTTCCGGCACGGGCACGCGCGCGTAGAGCCCCCCTCGCGTTCCGCCCCGGGCAGCTCCCCGCCCCGCCCTCCTTCGTGCCGGAGGGACTGCTCGGCAAGACCTCGGTGGGCCTCTTCAACGAGTTGTGGTACCGCAGAGCGCCCCGTTCACGCACCGGCGAACTCCAGAAGATCTCCACCTTCTTCCACCCTCTGGACGGCGTCCCGCACTGGAACCGCGTCTACGGCCGCAGCGGCTTCGTGCAGTACCAGTTCGTCGTCGGGTACGGCAAGGAAGAGGCCCTGCGCCGCGTCGTACGCCGCATCTCCGAGCGCGGCTGCCCGTCCTTCCTCGCCGTGCTGAAGCGCTTCGGAGAGGGCGATCCGGGCTGGCTGTCGTTCCCGATGCCCGGCTGGACGCTGGCCCTGGACATCCCGGCCAACCTGCCGGGGCTCAGCGCCTTCCTCGACGAACTCGACGAGGAGGTGGCCGCCGCCGACGGGCGCGTCTACCTCGCCAAGGACTCCCGGCTGCGGCCGGAGATGCTCGCCGCCATGTACCCGCGGCTCGCCGACTTCCGCGCGCTGCGGGCCGATCTCGATCCGCGCGGCGTGTTCCGCTCGGACCTCTCGCGCCGCCTCGCCCTCTAGGAGACCGGACCTCATGAAAGACGCCTTCGGCACCCCCCAGTCCCTGCTCGTCCTCGGCGGCACCTCCGAGATCGGACTCGCCACCGCCCGCCGCCTCGTCGCCCGCCGCACCCGCACGGTGTGGCTGGCCGGACGGCCCTCCCCCGCCCTGGAGGAGGCCGCCTCCGGGCTGCGCGACATGGGCGCGGACGTACGCACCGTCGCC
Source organism: Streptomyces huasconensis (assembly GCF_021028635.1). NCBI lineage: Bacteria > Bacillati > Actinomycetota > Actinomycetes > Kitasatosporales > Streptomycetaceae > Streptomyces > Streptomyces huasconensis. The sequence goes on along the minus strand of NZ_CP086119.1, from coordinate 4,960,585 downwards.
TTCGACGCGCTCGACCCCGAGGCCCACGAGGAGAGCCTCGGCAAGATCTTCGCCGAGGGCGACATCGACATGGTGCTGCTCGCCTTCGGCATCCTCGGCGACCAGGCGCGCGACGAGGACGACCCCCTCGCCGCGGTCCGCGTCGCCCAGACCAACTACACCGGGGCGGTCTCCGCGGGCCTGGTCTGCGCGCGGGCGCTCCAGTCCCAGGGGCACGGCTCCCTGGTGGTGCTCTCCTCGGTCGCGGGCGAGCGGGCACGCCGTTCGAACTTCATCTACGGCTCCAGCAAGGCCGGCCTGGACGCCTTCTCCCAGGGCCTCGGCGACGCGCTGTACGGCACCGGGGTGCACGTGATGGTCGTCCGCCCCGGCTTCGTCCGCTCGAAGATGACGGCGGGCCTGGAGGAGGCCCCCATGGCGACCACTCCGGAGGCGGTGGCAGAGGCCATCGAGACCGGCCTGCGGCGCCGCTCGGAGACGGTGTGGGTGCCCGGAGCGCTGCGGGTGGTCATGTCGGCGCTGCGGCACGCGCCGCGGCAGGTGTTCCGGCGGCTGCCGCTCTGACGGCCCTGCCGCTTCAGGGCGCGGTGCCCGCGTCAGTGGGCGGGCAGCGTGCCCCGGGCGGCCGGGGAGGGGGCCTGCGGGGGCACCACCGGGCCGCCGCCGAAGGCGAAGTCGCGCAGCTTGCGCCAGACGCCGTCGGAGCCCTGCTCGTACAGAGCGAAGCCGGTGCAGGACCACTCGGCCTCGTACTCGGAGAGCTCCTCGTACGCCCGGTCCATGGCCTCTTCGGAGATGCCGTGCGCCACCGTGACGTGCGGGTGGTAGGGGAACTGCAGTTCGCGCGCCATCGGGCCCGACGCGTCCCGCACCTGCTCCTGCAGCCACGAGCAGGCCGCCGCGCCGGACACCACCTGTACGAAGACGACCGGGGACAGCGGGCGGAAGGTGCCCGTCCCCGACAGGCGCATCGGGAACGAACGGCCGGCCGCCGCGACCGAGAGCAGATGCGCCTCGACCGCGGGCAGCGCGGAGGCCGCCACCTCGGTGGGGGGCAGCAGGGTCACGTGGGTGGGGATGCCGTGCGCCGCGGGGTCCCCGAAGCCCGCACGGCGCTCCTGGAGCAGGCTGCCGTGTGGCTCCGGGACCGCGATCGAGACGCCGATCGTTACGGTCCCCACGTCGTACTCCTGTCGTCGTGTCGATGGGCAGGGTGCGCAGCCTGCCGGGCAGCGCGGTGTGCTGGTCGTGCTGGTCGTACTCGTCGTGCTCGGTTCGGTGAAGCTCAGTGCTTGGCGGGCAGGAAGCCCACCTTCTCGTACGCCTGCGCGAGGGTCTCGGCGGCGACGGCACGCGCCTTCTCCGCGCCCTTGGCCAGGATCGAGTCGAGCGTCTCCGGGTCGTCCAGGTACTGCTGGGTGCGGTCCCGGAACGGGGTCACGAACTCGACCATGACCTCGGCGAGGTCGGTCTTCAGCGCACCGTAGCCCTTGCCGGTGTATTTCTGCTCCAGTTCCGCGATACCGGTGCCGGTGAGCGTGGAGTAGATGCTGAGGAGGTTGCTGACGCCGGGCTTCTCGGCCACGTCGTAGCGGATGACCGTGTCCGTGTCGGTGACGGCGCTCCTGACCTTCTTGGCGGTCGTCTTCGGCTCGTCGAGGAGGTTGATGAGCCCCTTCGGTGTGGACGCCGACTTGCTCATCTTGATCGACGGGTCCTGAAGGTCGTAGATCTTCGCCGTCTCCTTGAGGATGTACGCCGACGGCACCGTGAACGTCTCCCCGAAGCGGCCGTTGAAACGCTCGGCGAGGTCACGGGTGAGCTCGATGTGCTGGCGCTGGTCCTCGCCGACCGGGACCTCGTGGGCCTGGTACAGCAGGATGTCCGCGACCTGGAGGACGGGGTACGTGAACAGGCCGACCGAGGCGCGGTCGGCACCCTGCTTGGCGGACTTGTCCTTGAACTGCGTCATGCGCGAGGCCTCGCCGAAGCCGGTGAGGCAGTTCATGACCCAGGCCAGCTGGGCGTGCTCCGGCACGTGGCTCTGGACGAAGAGCGTGCAGCGCTCCGGGTCGAGACCCGCGGCGAGCAGCTGGGCGGCGGCGAGCCGGGTGTTGGCGCGCAGCTCGGCGGGGTCCTGCGGGACGGTGATCGCGTGCAGGTCGACCACCATGTAGAAGGCGTCGTGGGTCTCCTGCAACGCCACCCACTGGCGGACGGCGCCGAGGTAGTTGCCGAGGTGGAACGATCCGGCGGTGGGCTGGATACCGGAGAGCACACGAGGTCGTTCAGAGGCCATGGGGCCCATTCTCTCAGGTGACGCTCCCAGCTCGGAAACAGGCTGGGGACGGGTGGGAGCCGATCACACCCGTCCGGTGTACCAAGAGTGTGGCCAGCACTTTCACCGGCAGCGCGCTCAGGGCGGTGACGGCACTCGGCGCGGGACCGGCCGCGGAGGCGCCTTCGGGGGGCTCGGTGGTCAAGCCGTGGCTGCTGGCGATCGTGGCCGATGAGACGAGGAACACAGTGCGTTCGGCCGTCCGGCAGATCACCGCTTGGCCGTCACCTGGCACAGGGCCGAGGACCCGGCCGCGCCGCGCTGGCTGGGCAGCGGGTCCGGGCCCCTGGCAGGAGGTCGTGGGCGTCCAGGAGGTCTCCTGGCGCCGTGAGTGCGGGGGGGGGCGTCAGTCCGTCGGCAGGCCGGGAGCCGGGTGGGCGGACATCAGGTCGGCGACCTCGGCCCTGATCTTCGCCAGGGCGGCCTCGTCACCGGTGCCCGCGGCGGAGACACCCCGGTCGATCCAGTCGGCGACGGTCGCCATGTGCTCGGTGCCCAGGCCGCGGGAGGTGAGGGACGGGGTGCCGATGCGGACGCCCGAGGGGTCGAACGGCTTCCGCGGGTCGAACGGCACGGTGTTGTAGTTCACGACGATCCCGGCCCGGTCGAGGGCCTTGGCGGCGACCTTGCCCGGGACGTCCTTGGGGGTGAGGTCCATCAGGATCAGGTGGTTGTCGGTGCCGCCGGAGACGAGGTCGAAGCCGCGGGCGAGCAGGGCCTCGGCGAGGGCCTTGGCGTTGTCGACGACCGCGTGGGCGTAGTCGCGGAAGGAGGGCCGGGACGCCTCGTGGAGGGCGACCGCGATGGCCGCGGTGGTCTGGTTGTGCGGGCCGCCCTGGAGGCCGGGGAAGACCGCCTTGTCGATGGCCTTGGCGTGCTCCTCGCGGGACATGAGCATGGCGCCGCGCGGGCCGCGCAGGGTCTTGTGGGTGGTCGTCGAGATGACGTCGGCGTGCGGCACCGGTGACGGGTGGGCGCCGCCCGCGATGAGGCCGGCGATGTGCGCGATGTCGGCGACCAGGACGGACCCGGCCTCGCGGGCGATCTCGGCGAAGGCCGCGAAGTCGATGGTGCGGGGCAGGGCGGTGCCGCCGCAGAAGATCAGCTTGGGACGTTCCTTCAGGGCGAGGTCGCGGACCTCGTCGAGGTCGACGAGCCCGGTGTCCTGGCGTACGCCGTACTGCACGCCGCGGAACCACTTGCCGGTGGCGGAGACGCCCCAGCCGTGGGTCAGGTGGCCACCCATGGGCAGGGCCATGCCCATCACGGTGTCGCCGGGCTCGGCGAAGGCGAGGTAGACGGCGAGGTTGGCCGGGGAGCCGGAGTAGGGCTGGACGTTGGCGTGCTCCACGCCGAAGACGGCCTTGGCGCGGGCGACGGCCAACAGCTCCACGGGGTCGATGTTCTGCTGGCCCTCGTAGTAGCGGCGGCCCGGGTAGCCCTCGCTGTACTTGTTCTGCAGGACGGTGCCGGAGGCTTCGAGAACGGCGGACGAGACGTAGTTCTCGCTGGGGATGAGCCGCAGCGTGTCGGCCTGGAGCTGCTCCTCGGCGTCGACGAGGGCGGCGAGTTCCGGGTCCTCGGCGGCCAGGGCGGGGTGGTGCTGGGCGGAAGAGGAAGGGGGAGTCATGGCGTCCTCCGGGGCGAGCGGTGAGTGTCCGGTCGTGGTCCCGGGGTGCCCAGGCGGGCGGCACCTCGAAGGTTCTGCCGCGCACGGCTTCCTCGGGGTTCATTCCCCGTGCGCCAGTCGCCGTGCTGTTGGAACCACCATAACGGGCACGCCATTGCGGAAGGTTTCCCCGTCCGCGATGCGAGCGACGATAGAGACGGTAGAAACGACAGGAGCCGGTACTCGGCCCGGCCGCAGTACCCGCACCGCCCGGCAGTACGCGCAGCACCCGGGAGAACACGCACCACTCGGTAGACCATTGGACCAACCGGCCGCCATCATCGCGCCACGCCGCAGGACGAACGGAGACCCCGTGTCGACTATGCCAACCCCCTTCGCGTCATCTGTGCCCGCTGCGTCACCTGCGTCGTCACCGTCGTCGGGGGCGGTCGGCGGTCCGGCCACCGAGAAGTTCATCGCGTCGGCCGAGGCGCACAGCGCGCACAACTACCATCCGCTGCCCATCGTGGTCGCCTCGGCCGAGGGCGCGTGGATGACCGATGTCGAGGGGCGCCGCTACCTCGACATGCTCGCCGGGTACTCCGCACTCAACTTCGGGCACTGCAACCGCCGCCTGATCGAGGCGGCCAAGGCGCAGCTGGAGCGCGTGACGCTGACGTCGCGGGCCTTCCACCACGACCGTTTCGCCGAGTTCTGTACGCGCCTGGCCGAGCTGTGCGGCAAGGAGATGGTGCTGCCGATGAACACGGGCGCGGAGGCCGTGGAGACGGCCGTGAAGACCGCGCGGAAGTGGGGGTACCAGGTCAAGGGCGTGCCGGACGGGCGGGCCAAGATCGTCGTCGCGGCCGGGAACTTCCACGGCCGGACGACGACCATCGTCAGCTTCTCCACGGACGAGGAGGCCCGGGCGGACTTCGGTCCGTACACGCCGGGGTTCGAGATCGTGCCGTACGGCGACCTGGCGGCGCTGCGGGCCGCGGTCACCGACGAGACGGTGGCGGTACTGCTGGAGCCGATCCAGGGCGAGGCAGGGGTGCTGGTGCCGCCTCCCGGCTACCTGGCGGGGGTCAGGGAGCTGACCCGTGAGCGCCGGGTGCTCTTCATCGCGGACGAGATCCAGTCGGGGCTCGGCCGGACGGGGCGGACGTTCGCGTGCGAGCACGAGGGCGTGGTGCCGGACGTGTACCTGCTGGGCAAGGCGCTCGGGGGCGGGGTCGTGCCGGTGTCGGCGGTGGTCGCGGACGCCGATGTCCTCGGGGTGTTCAAGCCGGGAGAGCACGGGTCGACGTTCGGCGGCAACCCCCTCGCCTGTGCCGTGGGTCTCGAGGTGGTCGACATGCTCTCGACGGGTGAGTTCCAGGAGCGGGCCACGGAGCTGGGCGATCACCTGCACGCCGAACTGGGCCTGCTGACCGGGAGCGGCAAGGTGACGGAGGTGCGCGGGCGCGGGCTGTGGGCGGGCGTCGACATCGCCCCGGCGCACGGCACGGGCCGGGAGGTGTCCGAGAAGCTGATGGAGCGCGGGGTGCTGGTCAAGGACACGCACGGCGCGACGATCCGTATCGCTCCCCCACTGGTGATCAGCAAGGAGGACCTGGACTGGGGGCTGGATCAGCTGCGGGCGGTGCTGAGCTAGGGGGCGGCTACGGGGCTCGGGTTGCCGCTGCTGGGCTGGGGTGCCGCCCGGCTGTGGCTGAGGGCTGGGGCGGCCCCCGAGCTCGGGTTGCCGCCCGGCTACGGGTGACGCCGGCCTGCGGGCCCGGCCTTCCGCCAGCCGGCGCTCGGGTCCCGCGCCAACCCCGGGCGGGACCGGTGGTGCGCCGAGGCGGGTCCGTTGGTCCGTGCCGGGGATCGCCTCCGGGGCCCGGTGACGGGCCCGCGTGGTGTGGCCTCAGGCGTTGCCTCGCTTGCGGGCCACCCCGGCGAACATTGCTACTTCGTCCGGGGCCTGGGTCTCGGATGGGTTTGGGCGCCAGCGGTTGCAGGAGACCACGCCTGGTTCGAGGAGGTCCAGGCCGTCGAAGAAGCGGGCGACCTGGGACGGGGTGCGCTGGGTGAGCTTCGGGGTTCCGTGTTCGTTCCAGAAGGCCACCGCCGCGTCCACGTCGGGCATCGCCGGGCTGGTGACGGTGTGGCTGAGCACCAGGTGGCTGCCGGGCGGCAGGCCGTCGAGGAGGCGCCGCACTATGTCATACGCCTCGGTGTCGTCGTCGATGAAGATGACGACGCCGAGCAGCATCAGGGCGATCGGCTCGCGGAAGTCGAGGGTACGGGCGGCGTGTTCGAGGATGGCGTCGACGTCGCGCATGTCCGCGTCGAGGTAGTCGGTGCGGCCCTCGGGAGCGCTGGTGAGCAGGGCGCGGGCGTGGGCGAGCACCAGCGGGTCGTTGTCGACGTAGACGATGCGGGATTCGGGGGCGAGGGCCTGGGCCACCTCGTGGGTGTTGTCGGCGGTGGGCAGGCCGGTGCCGATGTCGAGGAACTGCCGGATGCCTTCGTCCGCCACCAGGTGACGGACGGCGCGGCCCAGGAAGAGGCGGTCGGCGCGAGCGTATTCGCCGATGCCGGGGTGGAGTTCGCGGATGCGGTCGCCCGCCTCCTGGTCCACCTCGTAGTTGTCCTTGCCGCCGAGCCAGTAGTTCCAGATACGGGCCGTGTGGGGCCGGGAGGTGTCGACCCTGCTGTTCCCCGACGTCGGGGCGGAGGTGGAGGTCGAGGTGGACACAGATGTGGGCTCAGGCACGGGCACGGTGGGGCTCCTGGGGTGGGGGCGGCACGGCGCACGCGAAGGCGCGTAGGGCAAGAGGCAGCTTAGCGGCGGGAGTTGGCGCGGTGGGTTCAGAGAATCACATGGGGGAGGAAACGCGCGTACTCGTCCGTGATCAGGCCGCTGGACTCCCGGATGCCGAGGCCCGCCGCCTCGTTCTCCACGACCCAGGCGCCGAGGACGACACGGTTGCCGTCGAAGTCGGGGAGAGGAGCCAACTCCTGGTAACAGCACGGCTCTTCGCGCGGGGCGGCGGTGGTGCCCGGCTCGTGGACCGTGACGCCGGCGCCCTCGCGGCCGAGGAGGGGTTTGGCGACGTAGCCACGCGTGGTGGCCAGTTCGCGGGGGCCGTCCAGGTAGGCGGGGAGCAGGTTGGGGTGGCCGGGGTACAGGTCCCAGAGGATGGCGAGGAGCGCCTTGTTGGAGAGGAGCATTTTCCAGGCGGGTTCGATCCACAGGGTGGAGCCGGTGCCGCCGCCGTTGTCGAGGGTCTCCAGGACGTGCGGCGCGAAGCGGTCCGTGGTCAGCCACTCCCACGGGTAGAGCTTGAAGCAGGAGCGCATGAAGCGGAGCTTCTTGTCGACGAAGCGGCGCGAGAGGCGGTCCCAGCCGATGTCCTCCATGGAGATGGAGGCGGTGGCGAGGCCGGCCTGTTGCGCCGTCTCGCGCAGGTAGGCGACGGTCATCAGGTCCTCGCCGAGTTCGTCGGCGGCGGAGTGCGCGAAGTAGAGGGGGCTGCCGGGCGGCAGCAGGGCGGCCTGGTTCCGCCAGGCGTCGACGAGGCGTTCGTGGAGGGAGTTCCACTGGTCGGCGCCGGGGAAGCGCTCCTCCATCCAGAACCACTGGGGGCTCGCGGCCTCGAGGAGGGAGGTGGGGGTGTCGGCGTTGTACTCCAGCATCTTGGCGGGGCCCGTGCCGTCGTAGCGAAGGTCGAAGCGGCCGTAGAGGGAGGGGAGTTCGGCGCGGCGGTGCCAGGCCTCGGTGACGGCGTCGGCCACGCTCGGGTCCGTGATGCCGAGGTCGGCGAGGCGGTCGTGGTCGACGATGTGCGCGGCGGCGGCCAGGCACATCGCGTGGAGTTCCTCGACGACCTCCTCCAGCGCCTCGACCTCGGGGAGGGAGAAGACGTAGTAGGCGCTCTCGTCCCAGTAGGGGCGCAGGGTGTCGTCGGGGTAGCGGGTGAGGGGGTAGATGAGGCCCTGGTCCTCGACGGTCTGCTGCCAGCCGGGGCGGGGTTCGATGGTGCGGCGTTCCATGGTGTGCGTTTCGCGGTGTGGGGGTCCCTGCCGGTCAGCCGCCGCTGCGGCCGCTGCCGCCGCTTCCGCCGCCGTCGCCCGAGCAGCCGAAGCCGTCGCGGTCCACGGCCTCGCTGCGGCTGAAGGTGCCGTCGTCGGCGTAGCGGCCGTCGACCTCGGCGTCGTAGTACCAGGCGGGGTCGGTGCGGCCCGAGGTTTTTCCGGTGCCCCGCGAACCGGTGCCGTAGGAGCCCGTGCCGTAGGAGCCGGTGCCCTTGCCGCCCGCCTTGCGGCCCTTGCCCGTGGAGGAGCCGGTGGTCGACTTGCAGTACTTGTCGCTGACGATCTTGTAACCGAGGAAGCCTTCGTAACTGTCGCGGTCCACGCAGCGCCGGTCCGGTTCCGAGCCGCAGGAGGTCAGGGCCGCCGCGAGGACGCCCATGCCGCCGAGCGCGACCGTGCTGGAGCGCAGGCGCCGCGGCTTCCGCTGCCGGTCGGCCGGTTCCTGTTCGGTCGCCGTACGCTGCTGGGTCATCCGCTCTGCCACTCCCCCGTGAACATTTGTGCGTGCGATCGATGGTCAGCGTAGTGGCCGGTGCCTCAGCGGACTCTTTGGCCTCCCTTGACTCACTGTCCTCTACAGTCACTTCGTGTCTCTTGGGATGATTTGCGCGCTCGGTTCAGCGGTCTGCTTCGGCACGGCCTCGGTTCTCCAGGCGGTCGCCGCGCGCGCCACCGCGCCGGGCACCGGCTCCGGTGTCGATCCGGCGCTGCTGCTCCGGGCCCTGCGTCAGTGGCGCTATCTCGCGGGGCTCGCCTTCGACGGGCTGGGCTTCCTGTTGCAGGTCGTGGCGTTGCGCTCCCTCCCCATCTACGCCGTGGGGGCGGCGCTCGCCGCGAGCCTCGCCGTCACCGCCGTGGTCGCCGCCCGGCTGCTGCGGGTGCGGCTCAGCGGCGTCGAGTGGGGTGCCGTGGCCGTTGTCTGCGCGGGGCTCGCGATGCTGGGGCTCGCCTCGGGCGACGAAGGGCACCGCGGCGGGTCCACGGCCCTGCGGTTCGTGATGCTGGGCGTCGCGGTGGCCGTGCTGGGGCTCGGGGCGGTGGCCGGCCGGCTGCCGGGCCGCGCGAGGGCGCTGGCGCTGGGCCTCGGCGCGGGGTGCGGGTTCGGGGTGGTCGAGGTGACCGTACGACTCGTCGACTCGGTCACGCCGAAGGCGCTGCTGGCGAATCCGGCGGCGTACGCGCTGCTTGTGGGTGGAGGGGCGGCGTTTCTGCTGCTGACCTCGGCGCTGCAGCGGGGGTCGGTGACGGTCGCCACCGCGGGGATGGTGATCGGGGAGACGATCGGGCCCGCGGTGGTGGGGGTGGTGTGGCTGGGTGACCGGACTCGGGAGGGGCTGGGGTGGCTGGCGGTGTTGGGGTTTGTGGTGGCGGTCTCGGGGGCGTTGGCGTTGGCGCGGTTTGGGGAGGCGCCGGTTGCAGTGGCGGGGGCCGGGGAGCGGGTGGAGGTGCGGGGTGTTCGTCGGCTGCGGGTGCGTCGGGGTTGAGCGCGCCGTTCCCCGCGCCCCTGAAGGGGCGCTCCTCTCCGCACGGCCGAGGATGTTCCGCCCTCACTTCCCCAGCAGTTCGAACAGGCTGGAGAAGCCCTGGGCGCCGTGGCCGGTGGCGATGCGGTGGTCCATCAGGGTCTTGACCTCCCGCATGCGGCCCGCCTCCACGCCCACGGACTCGCGGTGGCTGATCAGGTCGTCCATCAGTGCGGCCTGGACGTCGAGTGAGCCGAGGTCGGGGCCGTACTCGCCGCTCTTGACCGCCTGGGCCATGGACGTCAGCAGGGGCGGGTAGGCGGCGACCGACGCCGCGAGGCGGTCGGTGAACGCGGCCACGTCGACGCCCTCCCGCTGGACCAGTTTGAGCGTGTGCAGGAAGCCGAGGAGCAGGTCGAAGCCCATCCCGACCTGGGCCATGAACTCCACGGCGGCCGCGCCGGCGTCCTCGCCGTGGTACGCGATGCCGCCCAGGACCTGAAGCGTCGGCTCGTGGGCCTCGTAGGCGGCGCGGGAGCCGCTGAACGGGAAGACGACGTGCGGCTTGCCCACGTCCGGCGGGTCGCCCATGACCTTGCCGTCGATGTACTGGGCGCCGCGCTCGACCGCCCAGCGCTCGTGCGCCCGCGCCTGGGCGGGAGAGCCGCTCGTGACGTTCACCAGGACCTTGCCCGCGACCGCCGTGTCCACGGAGGCCAGCACCTCGTCGACCGCCGCGCCGTCGAGCAGGCAGACCACGACGAGCGGGCTCGCCGCCACCGCTTCCGCCGCCGTCGCCGCGGCCGTGGCCCCGGCGTCGGCCAGGGGTGCGGCCTTGGCGGCGGTCCGGTTCCAGACCGTGGTGCGGAAGCCGCGCTCCAGGAAGGTCCTGGCGATCGCTGACCCCATGTCGCCGAGCCCGAGCACGGTGACCTGCCCCGCACCTTCCGCCGCTGACATGGACGTCGCCTTCGTCATGGTGTCCCCCTGCTCCGACATGCTGTCCCCCTTCTCCGGCGGCGGGCCGGGAGCCCGTTTCCGCATGCCGGGAACGCTAGTTGGGCGCCTCAGGGGCGGTATCGGCCGCAGGGCCGAGGGGTACTAGGGCTTTGGGCTCGGGTCCGCGGGCCGAGGCCGCACCCGCCCCCGGCCTCACGGCAGCACCCGGCACAGCGCCTCCAACGCCCCCGCCCACGCGTGCTCCGCGGGCGTCCCATACCCCACGACCAGCGCGTCCTGCCGCCGCACCGCCGCCAGCGGGTGGCGGAAGCGGGAGAGCCCCTGGACCGCGAGGCGCTCCCAGTTGGCGGCCTGGACGACGGACTGTTCGGTGCCCGGCGGCAGTTCGAGGACCGCGTGCAGGCCCGCCGCGATGCCCGTGGCGCGGGTCTCGGGAGACCGTTCGGCGAGGGCGGCCACGAGCTGGTCGCGGCGGCGCCGGTAGCGCAGCCGGGCGCCGCGGACGTGACGGTCGTACGCACCCGAGGTGAGGAACTCCGCGAGGGTCAGCTGGTCGAGTGCGCTGCCCGACCACCCGGCGGCGTCCTTCTCGCCGACGACCTCGTCGCGCAGCCCCGAGGGCAGCACCATCCAGCCCAGGCGCAGACCGGGGGCGAGGGACTTGCTGGCCGTGCCGAGGTAGACCACGTGCTCGGGGTCGAGGCCCTGGAGCGCGCCGACGGGCTGGCGGTCGTAACGGAACTCGCCGTCGTAGTCGTCCTCCAGGATCACCCCGCCCTCGCGCCGCGCCCAGTCCACGACCGCCGCGCGGCGGTCGGGGTGCAGCGGCGAGCCGATCGGGAACTGGTGTGCGGGGGTGAGCAGCACCGCCTTCGCCGTCCCGCCCGCCAGCCCCGCGACGTCCGTGCCGAGGCCGTCGAGGGCGAGCGGCGCCGTGCGCAGGCCCGCGCGGTGCAGCAGGTTCCAGTGGATGTCCAGGCCGTACGACTCCACGGCCGCCTCCCGCAGCCCGCGCGCCCGCAGGACCCGGCCGAGGATGGACAGGCCGTGCACGAACCCGGAGGTGATCACGATCCGGTCGGGGTCCGCCGAGACGCCCCGGGCCCGCGCGAGGTAGCCGGCGAGGGCCTCGCGCAGTTCGACGCGGCCGCGTGGATCGCCGTAGCCGAGGGCGGCGTTGGGCGCCGCCGCCAGCGCGCGGCGGGCCGCCTTGAGCCACTCCGCGCGCGGGAAGGAGGAGAGGTCGGGGGTGCCGGGGTGCAGGTCGTACGTCGGCGCCCCGGCGGGCCTGCGGGCCGGCGCGGGCCGCACCGGCGGCGCGACCGGGCGCTCGGCGACGCGTGTCCCCGAGCCCTGGCGGGCGGTGAGCCAGCCCTCGGCGACCAGGTCGGCGTAGGCGTCGGCGACGGTGTTGCGGGCGATGCCGAGGTCGACGGCGAGGGAGCGGGACGAGGGCAGCCGGGTGCCGGGGGCGAGGCGGCCGCCGCGCACCGCCTCGCGCAGGGCGTCGGTCAGACCCTTGCGCACGCCGCCGTGCGCGGTGTCGCCGCCCGTTTCCAGGTGCAGGTCGACGCCCAGAGTGGCCCACGATTCTCCCATGGAAATGGACCATACCGGTGGGCTACCGCGCCCGTAGGGTCGTGGCCATGACGACGACGAACGAGCACACCCCCGCCACCGAGGACACGACGGAGTACGTCCACGAGCACACCCCCCGGCTGGCCTGGGCCCAGCACGCCCCCGAGGTCTTCAAGGCCATGATCAAGCTCGACGCGGCGGCCCGTAAGGGGCTCGACCCGGTGATCTACGAACTCGTCAAGATCCGCGCGTCACAGATCAACCGCTGCGCGCTCTGCCTGGACATGCACACCAAGGACGCCCTCGCGGCGGGCGAGAGCGTCGAGCGGATCGTCCAGCTCAGCGCGTGGGAGGAGTCGCGGCACTTCTACACGGCCAAGGAGGTCGCCGCGATCGAGCTGACCGAGGCGGTCACCGTCCTCACCGACGGCTTCGTGCCGGACGAGGTGTACGAGCGGGCCGCCGCGCACTTCGACGAGGCGGAGCTGACCCAGCTGATCGCCGCGATCACCGTCATCAACGCGTGGAACCGCTTCGGTGTCTCGACGCGCCAGGTGCCGGGCCACTACAAGCCGGGCGACATCAAGTGACGGCCCGTACCACGTACTTGGACAAGGGCGTCGTCTCCGCCATAAGCGCGCTGAGCGCCGCCGCCAAGCAGGGACTCGGTGACCCGGCCCTCGCCGAGCTGGTGATGACGCGGGCGTCGCAGATCAACGCCTGCGCGTTCTGCCTCGACATGCACGCGGAGATCGCCCTCAAGAACGGCGAGAGCCCGAAGCGCATCGCCCTCCTCAACGCCTGGGAGGAAGCCGGTGAGCTGTTCGGCGAGCGGGAGCGCGCCGCCCTCGCCCTGACCGAGGCCGTCACCGTCCTCACCGAGGGCTTCGTGCCGGACGAGGTGTACGAGCGGGCCGCCGCGCACTTCGACGAGGCCGGACTCGCCCATCTCATCGGCCTGATCACCGTCATCAACAGCTGGAACCGGCTGATGGTCAGCCGCCGCATCGAACCCGGGGGGACCTTCTCATGAGCGCTGTCGACACGCTGCGCGCCCTGCACCACGACCGTGCGCCCGGCGACCCGCTGATCCTGCCCGGTCCGTGGGACGCCGCGAGCGCCCGGGTCTTCGAGGAGGCCGGCAGCCCCGCGCTCGCCACGCCCAGCGCGGGGATCGCGCTCTCCCTCGGGTACGAGGACGGGCAGGTGCCGCCCGGCGAGATGTTCGCGGCCATCGCCCGGGTCGTACGGTCCGTCTCCGTACCCGTGAGCGCGGACATCGAGGGCGGCTACGGCCTGCCCCCGAAGGAACTGGTGGAGCGGCTCCTCGCGACCGGGGCGGTCGGCTGCAACCTGGAGGACTCCGTCAAGGGGGAGGACGGGACGAGCACGCTCAAGGACCCCGCCGAGCACGCCGACTTCCTCGCGGAGGTCCGGGCCGCCGCGGGCGACCGGCTCTTCGTCAACGCGCGCGTGGACACGTTCCTCAGGGGCGTCCCGGACCCTGCGGCGGCGATCGAGCGGGCCCGCCTGTACGTGGCCGTCGGCGCGGACTGCGTGTACCCGATCCTGGCCCCCGCCGAGACGATCCCCGCGCTGCGGGCGGGCATCGAGGGCCCCCTCAACATGGTGGCGGAGCCGGTCGGCCCGTCCCCGCGGAAGCTGGGCGAACTGGGTGCCACGCGGGTCACGTTCGGGCCCGGCCTGCTGCACCGGAGCCTGACGGCGCTGCGGGACATCGCGGACGAGCTGGCCCGCCCCTGAGCCGACGGACCGGCCCGGAGCACAACTGTGCCGGGCGCCTTGTCCGACAAGCGCCCGGCACAGCGGGGACGTTCTACGCGGACGCCTACTCAGGAATCCACGCCCGCCACTTCGCCTCGTTCTTCTCCACCCACTTCTTCGCCGCCGCGTCCGGCGACATCTTCTGGTCCGCGATCATCAGGGAGACCTCGTTCTGGTCCTCCTCCGACCACGTGAAGTTCTTCAGGAACTTCGCGGCGTCGCCGCCCTTCTTGGCGAAGTCCGCGTTGAAGTACTTCTGGAGCGGCGTGTGCGGATACGCGCACTTGATCTTGGCCGGGTCGGCGTCGCAGCCCTCCTTGTACTCGGGCAGCTTCACCTCCGTCATCGGCACCTTCTCGAACAGCCACTGCGGTTTGTACCAGTAGGTCAGGAACGGCTTCCGCTGCTTGGCGAATTGCTCGATCTGGGTGATCTGCGCCGCCTCGGAGCCCGCGAAGACGACCTCGTAGTCCAGGCCGAGGTTCTTGACGAGGGCCTTGTCGTTCGTCACGTACGACGGGGAGCCGTCCATGAGCTGGCCCTTGTCGCCGCTCTCGGACGTGCGGAACTGGTCGGCGTACTTGTTGAGGTTCTTCCAGTCCGTGACGTCCGGGTGCTTCTTGGCGAAGTACGTGGGGACGTACCAGCCGATGTGGCCCGTCACGCCGACGTCGCCGCCGGAGACGATCGTCTTCTTCTCCTTGACGTAGCGCTGTTCCTGCTCGGGGTGGCCCCAGTCCTCCATGATCGCGTCGACGCGGCCCTGGCTGAGGGCGTCCCAGGCGGGGACCTCGTCGATCTGGACCTTGTCGACGCGGTAGCCCAGCTCGTTCTTGAGCAGGTACTCGGCGACGGCGACGTCCGCCTGCGCGCCGACCCAGGACTGGACCGAGAGGGTCACCGTCTTGGCTCCGGCGGCGTTCGCGTACGGCGACGCCTGCTTGGTCATGTCGGCGGCGCCGCAGCCGGAGAGCGCGAGCAGCGCGCCGCCTGCCGTGACGGCGCCCAGGACACGCGTACGCCTCACATGTGTACGGACCCGCATGTCACGCTCCCTTCTTCACGCGGCGCTCGGTGGGCTGCGTGACCCGGTCGAGCATCAGGCCGAGGCAGACGATCGCGGCACCGGCCACCAGGCCGGTCGCCAGGTCGCCCTGGGCGATGCCGAACACCACGTCGTAGCCGAGCGCGCCACCGCCGACCAGGCCGCCGATGACGACGACGGCGAGGACCAGGACGACGCCCTGGTTGAGGGCGAGCAGGAGCGCAGGGCGGGCCAGCGGCAGCTGGACCTTGCGCAGCTGCTGCCAGCTGGTCGCGCCGAGCGAGCGCGAGGACTCCATCGCGGCGGCGTCGACCTGGCTCAGGCCCTGGGTGGTGATGCGGGCGACGGCGGGCAGCGCGTAGACCACGGCGGCGGCGACCGCGGGGGCGCGGCCGATGCCGAAGAGGGCGACGACCGGGATGAGGTAGACGAACTGCGGCATCGTCTGGAAGACGTCGAGCACCGGGCGGAGCAGGCGTTCGAACCGCCGGCTGCGGGAGGCGAGGACGCCGATCGCGAAGCCGAGGACCAGCGTCACGGCGACACCGGCGAGGACCTGCGAGAGCGTGTCGAGGGACTTGTTCCAGACGCCGAGCACGCCGATCGCGGCCATCGCGGCGACGGCGGTGAGCGCCGTCTGCCAGGTGCCGATCAGCCAGGCCAGCGCGGCGACGATCAGCAGGACCGACCACCAGGGCAGGCCCTGGAGGCCGTCGCGGACGGGGTTGAGCACCCAGGTGGTGAAGTGGGCCGCCCAGTCCGCGGTGCCGCCGACGACGGGCACGTCGGTGTAGAGGTGGTCGACCATCCAGTCCTTGGCGGTGTTGACCGAGGGGGCGATGTTGACGACCCAGCCGGTCGGCCAGTCCACGCGGTCCAAGAAGCGGGCGGCGAGCGCGGCGGCCAGCGTCACGGCGGCCGCGAGGGACCAGCCGCGCCAGCCGCGCAGCGGCGAACCGTCGGCCTCGGCGGTCTGCGTGCCCATCCGCTCACCGGCGGCTCCGGTCACCCGGTCCAGGACCACGGCGAGCAGCACGATCGGGATGCCGGCGGCGAGCGCCTGGCCGACGTCGACGGTGGAGAGCGCCTGGTAGACGCGGTCGCCGAGGCCGCCCGCGCCGATCACCGAGGCGATGACGGCCATGGAGAGCGCCATCATGATCGTCTGGTTGACGCCGAGGAGAAGTTCCTTGAGGGCCAGCGGCAGGCGCGCGGAGAACAGGCGCTGGCGCCCGGTCGCGCCGAGCGAGGTGACCGCCTCCATGACACCGCTGTCGGCGCCCCGCAGGCCGAGCGCGGTGAGCCGGGCCATGGGCGGGGCCGAGTAGACGACCGTCGCGAGGATGGCCGCCGGGACGCCCATGCCGAAGACGAGGGCGAACGGCAGCAGGTAGGCGTACGCGGGCAGCACCTGCATGGTGTCGAGGACCGGCCGCAGGATGCGGAAGACGCGGTCGCTGAGCCCGCCCGCGAGGCCGAGGAGCAGGCCGACCACGACCGAGGCGAGGACCGCCACGATCATCAGGGCGAGGGTCTGCATGGTCGGCACCCACATGCCGAGCAGCCCGCACACGGCGAACGACACGGACGCCATGACGGCGAGCCCGACGCCCGCCACGCGCCAGGCGATGAGCCCGGCGGCGACGGTCACGCCGGCCCAGCCGGCGCCGAGCAGCAGCAGGTAGACGCCGCGCACGGAGAGCACGATGGCGTTGCTGACGTGCCCGAAGAAGTAGGTGAACAGCGGGTGGCTGTCGCGGTTGTCGATGATCCAGTCGGTGGTCCTGCCCAGCGGCTCGGTCAGGTCGACGGTGAGGGCGTCGGGCCAGGCGCCGGAGGCCCACTTGGCGTTGAGGATCGGCACGATCACGGCCGCGGCGACGGCGAGGAGCAGGACCTTGCCGACGGCGCGGTGGCGGAGCAGGGCGCCGATTCCCGTGTCGCGCACGGGACCGGAGGCGGTGGCGGTGGCCATCAGGCGACCACCCCGCCCTGGCCGGGGACGTTTGGCGCAGGGGCCGGGGTGGTACCCGCGACCACGGCGAGCAGCCCGGCGTGGTCCACCACGCCGAGGCAGCGCTTGCCGTCCATGACGCGCACCGGGGAGCCGGTGCGGGCGACGGCCTCGATGGCCTCGGTGACCTTGGCGTCGGGCGCGAGGGCGGCGCCCGTGGTCTCTTCGGCGGCCTCGGCGGGACGCATGGCGCTGCGGACGCTCATCACGTCGGCGCGCACCACGTCGCGCACGAAGTCGCGGACGTAGTCGTCGGCCGGGGAGCCGACGATCTCCTCGGGGGTGCCGCACTGGACGACGCGGCCGTCGCGCATCAGGGCGATGCGGTCGCCGAGCTTGAGGGCCTCGCTGAGGTCGTGGGTGATGAAGACCATCGTGCGGCCCTCTTCACGGTGCAGGCGGACGACCTCCTCCTGCATGTCGCGGCGGATCAGCGGGTCGAGGGCGCTGAACGGCTCGTCGAACAGGAGGACTTCGGGGTCGACGGCGAGGGCGCGGGCCAGGCCCACGCGCTGCTGCTGGCCGCCGGAGAGCTGGCCGGGCCTGCGCTGTTCGAGCCCCTGGAGGCCGACCTTCTCGACGACTTCGAGGGCCTTGGCCCGCCGCTCGGCCTTGCCGACGCCCTGGATCTCCAGGCCGTACGCGACGTTGTCGAGGACCGAGCGGTGCGGCAGCAGGCCGAAGTGCTGGAAGACCATGGCGGCGCGGTGGCGGCGCAGTTCGCGCAGCCGGGCCTTGTCCATGGCGAGGACGTCCTCGCCGTCGATGGACAGCTCGCCGGAGGTGGGCTCGATGAGCCGGGTCAGGCAGCGTACGAGGGTGGACTTGCCGGAGCCCGACAGGCCCATGACGACGAAGACCTCGCCCTTGTTGACCTCGAAGGACACATCGCGCACGGCGGCGGTGCAGCCGGTCCGCTCCCGCAGCTCGGCGGGGCTCAGGCCGTGCAGCTCCGTGTCGCCGGGTATCCGCTCGGCCCTGGGGCCGAAGACCTTCCAGAGGTTCTGCACGGCGAAGACGGGCCGCTCGGCGGGCACCTTCGCCGTCTCCGCGATCACCGCGGTGGCCTCGCTCATCGGCCGTCACCAGCCAGCATCTCGGCACATTTCTCCCCGACCATGAGCACTCCGATCATCGGGTTCACGGCGGGCATCGTCGGGAAGACGGATGCGTCCGCGATACGGATTCCTGCCAGGCCCCGGATCTTCAGCTCCGGGTCCACCACGGCGAGTTCATCACCGGAAGCACCCATTCGGCAGGTGCCCGCCGGGTGGTAGACGGTGTGCGCGGCCTTGCGCACCAGTTCGCTGATCTCGGCGTCGTCGGTGACGTCGGGGCCGGGGAAGACCTCGCGCTTGAGCCACTTCTTGAACGGCTCGGCCTGCGCGACCTTGCGCGCCAGCTTGATGCCGTCGACGAGGGTCTGCCCGTCGTAGTCGCCTTCGTCCTCGAAGTACTTGAAGTCGAGGGCGGGCTTGACCTCGGGGTCCGCCGACGTCAGGTAGAGGCGGCCGCGGGCGCGGGACTTGGGGATGTTCGGCGTCATGGAGACGCCGTGCTCCGGGCGTTCGTACCCGAGGCGCTCCGGGTTGTCCGTGAAGGGGATCTGGTAGAAGTGGAACATCAGGTCCGGGCCCTTGTGGTCCGGGTCCCGCTTCACGAACAGACCGGCGTCCGAGTCCATCGCGGAGTTGCCGGGGATCGGCCCGTTGGTCTCCCAGACGATGACCGACTCCGGGTGGTCGATGAGGTTCTCGCCGACGCCCGGCAGGTCGTGCACGACCGGGATGCCGAGGGCTTCGAGGTCCTTCTTCGGGCCGATGCCGGAGTGCATGAGCAGACGCGGGGTGTCGACGGCGCCGGCGCAGACGAGCACCTCGCGGCGGGCGGTGAGCAGAGCCTCCGCTCCGTCCTTCATCCGCACGTGGACGCCGCGCGCGGTCTTGCCCTCCAGCTCCAGCCTGGTCGCCCAGGTCTCCAGGAACAGGTGGAGGTTCGGGCGGTCGCCGGCCTCCATGTGGGGGTGGAGGTAGGCGACCGAGGCGGAGGAGCGCTTGTTGTTCTCCGGGTGGTACGCGAGGTCGAAGAAGCCGACGCCCTCGTCGAAGGGCTCGTCGTTGAAGCCGACGACCTCGGGGACGCCGAGGGCGGTCTTGGTGGCCTCGACCCAGTCGGTGGCGATCTGGTTCTGGTCCTTCTTGGCGACGCGCACGATGTTGTTGCGCAGCTTGCCGAAGTAGGGGTCCATGGCCTTGGCGTTCCAGCCGGTGGCCCCGGCCTCCTCCCACTCGTCCCAGTCGGACGGCAGCGGCTTGAAGGAGATCAGGGTGTTGTGCGACGAGCAGCCGCCGAGCACCTTGGCACGGCTGTGCAGGATGTGGGAGTTGCCCCGCGGCTGCTCCGTGGTGGTGTAGCCGTAGTCGAGGTCGCCGCCGAGCAGGCCGAGCCAGCGGCGGAGCGTGAGGACGTCCTCACGGTCGATGTCGCTGGGGCCGCCCTCGATGACGGCGACGGTGACGTCCGGGTTCTCGGTGAGGCGGGAGGCGATCACCGATCCCGCGGTGCCGCCGCCGACGATGACGTAATCGAACTCGGTTGCGGACTGGGGGGTTTCAGCCATGGGGTGGCTACTCCTCTTCCTGCGAGGTCGTGCAAGGTGCTTGCGCGTAATGGGGTGGGTGGCCTCAGCCCGCGAACCAGCGGACGGGGCGCGGGGCCAGGTTCTGGTAGATGTGCTTGGACTCGCGGTACTCGGCGAGTCCGGCGGGGCCGAGCTCGCGCCCGACGCCGCTCTTGCCGAAGCCGCCCCACTCCGCCTGCGGCAGGTAGGGGTGGAAGTCGTTGATCCAGATGGTGCCGTGGCGCATCCGGCGGGCCATGCGGCGGGCGCGGCCGGAGTCGGCGGTCCACACGGCGCCCGCGAGGCCGTACTCGGTGTCGTTGGCGAGCGCGACGGCCTCGTCCTCGGTGCGGAAGGTCTCGACGGTCAGGACGGGCCCGAAGACCTCCTCGCGTACGACCTTCATCTCGCGGTGGCACTGGTCGAGCACGGTCGGCTCGTAGAAGTAGCCGGTGGCTGGCCGGACGTCGCTCGGCTCGGGGCGCTTGCCGCCGCAGCGCAGCACCGCGCCCTCCTCCAGGGCGGAGGCGACGTACATCTCGGTCTTCTCGCGCTGCTGCTGCGAGACGAGGGGGCCGCACTCGACGCCGTCCTCGGTGCCGCGGCCGAGCTTGATCTTCTCGGCCCTGCGGGTGAGTTCGGTGACGAAGCGCTCGCGGACGGACTCCTCGATGATGAGGCGGCCACCGGCGGAGCAGACCTGACCGCTGTGGATGAAGGCGGCGTTGAGCGCCTGGTCGACGGCGGTGTCGAAGCCCTCTTCGGTGGCGCAGGCGTCGGCGAAGACGACGTTGGGGTTCTTGCCGCCGAGTTCCAGGGCGACCTTCTTCACGCCGAGCGCGGCGGCCTGGGCGACCTTGGTGCCGGAGACGAGGCCGCCGGTGAAGGAGACCAGGTCGACGTCGGGGTGGTCGGCGAGGCGGGCGCCGACGGTGTGGCCCGGGCCGGTCACGATGTTGGCGACCCCGGCGGGCAGCCCGGCCTCGACGAGGAGGTCGATGAGGGCGACCGTCGTCAGCGGGGTGATCTCACTGGGCTTGATGACGAAGGTGTTGCCCGCGGCGAGCGCCGGGGCGATCTTCCAGCTGGCCTGGAGGAGCGGGTAGTTCCAGGGCGTGATCATCGAGCAGACGCCGACGGGCTCGTGCACGACGACGCTGTGGATGTCGTCGCTGCCCGCGTCGACCACGCGCCCGGCGCCTTCACCGATGACCAGATCGGCGAAGTAGCGGAAGGCGTCGGCGACGCAGTCCACGTCGACGCGGCCCTCTTCGAGCGTCTTGCCCGCGTCGCGGCTCTCCAGGAGCCCGATCTTCTCCCGGTCGCGTACGAGGAGGTCGGCGACCCGGCGCAGCAGCGCGGCCCGCTCGGCGACGGGCGTGGCGGGCCACGGCCCCTCGTCGAAGGCCTTGCGCGCGGCGGCTATCGCGGCGTCGGCGTCCTCGGTCCCGCCCTCGGCGATCAGCGCGAACGGCTTGGCATCGGCCGGGTCGAGGATCTCGCGGGTGGCTCCGGAGGCGGCACTAAGCCACTCTCCGCCCACATGAATGGTCTGTTGTGCGGACACGTCCCGTATGCCTTCCGTTCCTGGTCATCTGCACCGCCCGTTACACGCGGTAGCCGGGAGCCCCTGCCCAGGGGCGGAGAAACCATGCGCATCCGGTGGCCGAAAGTGCGCTGTGTCACTGCGCGGGTGGGCACTCGGGGCGAAACGCACGGTCGATACACGTTCTGTCACCGGAGGTGACGCAATGAGCCGAATGTCCCGGAAGCGCGTCTGGAGTGGTGCGCTGTGCTGTGCGGTCGCGCTGCTGACCGTACCCGCGTGTTCGTCGGACGGCGGGGGCGGCGGGGGCGGCGACAAGGCAGGCGGCGGGGGCGGGAACGGTCTCGCGGGCATGAGCGCCCGGAAGATCTCCGACAAGGCGAAGCAGGAGCTGCTGGACGCGCGGTCGGTGCATCTCTCGATGAAGCGGACGGGCGGGGACACCACCGCGAAGGGCGGCGACGACCGTGACGCGGGCGCCGACGCTGACGCCGACACCGACGCCGGCACGGACGACCCGACGTCCCTCGAACTGACCCTCGACCGCGACGGCAACTGCGCCGGCACGATGAAGGAGGCCGGGGGCGCCTCGCTGGAGCTGGTCAAACGCGGCGACAAGGTGTGGATGAAGCCGGACGAGACCTTCTGGAAGACCCAGGTCCCCGGCGGCGACGGCAAGGCCGCCGCCGAACTCTTCAAGGGCCGCTACCTCCACGGCACGACGGGCGACCCGATGCTGAAGGACGTCGCCGAAGTCTGTGACCTCAAGGAATTGCAGCGGGAGATCCAGGACTCCGACGACACCGACGACGCGAAGTCGTTGCACAAGGGCGAGCCCACGACGGTCGACGGCGTCGACGTCATCCCGCTGACCGGCATGGATGACGGCAAGAAGAACACCATGTACATCGCCACGGAGGGCAAGCCGTACCTGGTCAAGTCGGTGGAGCGGGACGACGGCGGCGAGCGGACGACGACGGGCTTCACCGACTACGGCGAACCGGTGCCGTCCAAGACGCCGTCGCCGGAGGAGTCGGTGGACGTGGCGAAGCTGAAGGAGCGCCTGCGGAAGGCGTGACGCACCCGGTGGCCCTGTCCCGGGGGCTCACGCGGCTCCGGCTGCCTCGACGGCGATGTCCTCGTCGTCGTCGAGGTCCGGCTCGTCGCGTGCGGTGAGGCCGGCCATCCAGAGCGGCATGATCCAGTGCACGACGAAGACGCTGAACAGGACGGGGAAGACGAGACCCTCGACCTCTACCCCGGCCAGTGCGGCGACGCCCGCCCCGACGGTCGCGGCAAGGAGCACCCACATCATCACGCGCTGGGCGAGGGCCGCCACCCGGAGCCGCTCGGCGCGCTGACGCTCGTCCAGCGCGCGCACGCGCAGTTCGAGCAGGCCGCGCGTCGAGCTGTTGATGACGCCGGTCGCGAAGCACCAGGGCAGCAGGAGTCCGAGCATGGTCCAGGTGGCCCAGCGCTGTTCCCAGACGACGGCGCAGAGCCAGGCCGCCTCGCTCGCGACGGTCAGGAGGATGTGCGTGACGACCCAGGCGCGCCTGCGGGCCGCCGTGGCGTGGAAGCGCGCCGCCTCCCGCCGGTTCATCAGCCGGTACATCCGCCGGTCGTAGTCGGTCAGAGGGCGGTGGTCGCTGGTCGTCATCACTGGTTCCTCCCGTAAACCTGATCCGTGAGCGGGCGAAACGGTTCGAGGGAGAACAGGGCCTCGACCGGCAGCTCGAAGAAGTTCGCGATCCTCAGCGCGAGGTCGAGGCTCGGGTTGTACTGCCCCCGCTCGATGTAGCCGATGGTCTGGTAGTGGGCTCCCACTGCCTCGGCCAGGCGCTGGCGCGACACCTTCCGCTCGGCGCGCACCATCGCCAATCTGTTGTGCACTTGCTCGCTCATGTATAAGAAGTACTACATTCTTGAGCAGGTCAGCAAGAGTGATCGACGTCGGATGCCTTCAGGAGGGAAGCCAGTCCCGGGAGGGTTCGTACTCCAGCCAGCGATGCTTCTCGGCCAACTCCGCGCATACGGACAGAAGTTCTGTCAGCCCCGTCGGAACCCGCTCCTTCGGCCAGACAAGTGACCAGACGTAAAGGGGAGTCGGGTCCACCAGCGGCACCACGCGGACGCCCGGCACGGCGGGCAGCGGCAGGTCTGCCGGGAGGAGCGTGAAGTGGGTGGACGTCGCGGCGAGGTGGACCAGGAGCGGTACGAGACCGAGGTTCGGGCCGCTCGCGCGCCGCGCCACGCCGAAGTGGTCGGCGAAGCGCGTGAGGAAGTCCAGGCGTCCCGCGTCCGCCGGGTAGCGCAGGACACTGTCCCGCAGGTCGGCCGGGCGCAGCGCGGAGGCGGTGGCGAGGGGGTGCGCGTCGCCCAGAACCACGTCGACCGGCTCCAGGCGGACCGGGCGGTGCGTCAGGTCCTGGGCTTCGCCGGGCGCCGGCACGGGGCGACGTCCGAAGCCCGCGTCCGCCTCACCGCGCCGCAACGCCTCGGCCACGGCGGCGAAGTCCCGGGCCGCGCCCGGCTCCGGGGCGAGGCAGCCCGGTCGCGTGGCGGCGGCCTCGACGACCGTCGCGAGGGTCCGCATCGGCTCGTACAGGTGCCCCCACGTGTCGATCCGCAGGGGCCGGTGCGCGCTCGCCCGTGCCGCGTCGGCCGCCGCGCGTCCGGCGGTCAGGGCCTGGCGGGCCGGTGCCAGGAAGCGGTGCCCCTCGGCGGTGAGGGTGACGCCGCGGCCGGTGCGGGTGAAGAGGCGTACGCCCAGGGCGGTTTCGAGGCGGGCCACGCGCTTGGAGAGTGCCTGCTGGGTGAGGCCCAGCCGCCGCGCCGCCCGCCCGAAGTGCGGCTCGGCCCCGGCCGCCGCCTCGACGAAGGCGCGGACCTGGGCGAGGTCGAGGTCGGGGCCCTCCGGCGCTGCTTCCATGGCCCGCAGCGTAGTGGGTGCCGCCTTCCACCTGCGCCGACAACCAGCGGTTGTCGACCTGCGGGAACGGTTGTTGGACCTCTCCGGACCGCCCGCGATGTGCTGTCCGGATGACCGACCCGCAGCACGCCAGCGCTCCCGCCGACCACCTCCTCACCACCCCGGGCCTCCTTCCCGACTTCATCGCGCAGAACCGCTCCCGGGCCTTCGGAGCCGGGCTCGACCCCTTCGCGTACGAGCGGGTCACCGGCGGGCTGCGCGAGCTGCTGGAGTGGCCCGCCGCCTTCCGCGCGCAGGGGCAGCGGCTGGTGGCCGCCGCCGAGGCGTACGCGGAGGGCGGCACCGGTGTCTCGGCGGGCGAGGCCCTCAAGGCCGCCGCCCGCTGGTTCCACTACGCGGTGCTGCTGCCCCACCCCGACCGCGCCCTGACCGCACGGGCCGCCGCCGAGGCCGACGCGGCGATGGGGCGCGCCCTGGCGCTGCTCGACCCCGGGCATCTGCGGGTCGAGGAAGAGTCGTACGCCGGATGGCTGCGCACACCGGACGGCGGCGGAGGCACCCCGGCCGCCCTGGTGATCGTCGTCCCGGGGCTCGACTCGTCCAAGGAGGAGTTCCATGACGTGACCGAGGCCCTGCTGCGGCGCGGCAGTGCCGTCTTCACGATGGACGGACCCGGCCAGGGGGTGCGCGCCGCCACGACCGTCTTCGAGGCGGAGTACCAGCGGGTCCTGTCACGCGTCGTCGACGCCGTGGAGGAGCGGCTCGGCCCCGTACCGGTGGGCGTGCTCGGGCTCAGCCTCGGCGGGTACTTCGCCGCCATGGGCGCCGCGCACGAGCCCCGCGTCCGCGCGGCGGCCACGGTCAGCGGGCCGTACCGCCTCACGGGGTGGGACGACACGGTGCCGTTCGTCCGCGCGACGCTCGCCCAGCGGGCCGGATCGCCGGACGCGGCACGGGAGTTCGTACGCCGTGTCGACCTGCGCGGCACCGCCGCCCGCATCGCCTGCCCGCTGCTCGTGGTCGACGGCGGCGAGGACGTCATCCCGGGCGTCGTGAACGGCGCGCCGCTCGCCGCCGAGGCGCCGCGCGGTGAGTACCTCCTCGTCCCGCACGGCGACCACCTCCTGGGCAACGCCCGCGCCGACTGGCTGCCGCGCACCGCCGACTGGCTCACCACCGCCCTCACCACCCGCCTCGGGTGAGCAGCCCCCGCGCCGCCTCAGGTGAGCAGCTCCCGCGCGCACCCCCGCAGCCACGCGTGCGCCGGGTCCGCGTCGTGCCGGGGGTGCCAGGCCATGCCGAGCGGCAGCGGCGGCAGGTCGAGGGGGATCTCGAAGGTGACGAGGCCCAGGGTGTCCGTCAGGGGGCGGGCCCACGACGTGACCAGGCCGACCAGGTCCGTGCGCAGCAGCATGAAGGCGGACGCGGCGAACGTCCCCACGCTGCCCACCACCTTTCTGCTGAGCCCGAGTTCGGCGAGGGCGGCGTCCAGTGGCCCGGACAGGCGCCCCCGGCGCGAGACGGTCAGATGGTCGGCGGCGGCGAACCGACGCGCCGTCAGCGTCCCGTCGAGCAGGGGATGTTCAGGACGTACGACACCGAGCATCCGGTCGTCGCGGAAGTGCTCCACCCGCACCTCGGGCGCGGTCGCGCCGATCACGCCCAGCTCCAGGTCGGCGGTGCCCTGGCGCAGCAGGGGCGCGTCCTCGTGGCTCTCGCCGAGGAACCGCAGCCGCACGCCCGGCGCCTCCTTCGCGGCGCGGGCCAGGAGCGCGGGGCCGTAGGCGGCGGCGAGGGCGTCGTTGCTGAGGATCGTCAGCGTGCGGGAGACCGTGCGCAGGTCGACCGCGCCGGGCCCGGCGAAGAGCGCGCGGGCCCGTTCCACCACGGCGGCGACCTCGGCCTGCACCGCGAGCGCGTGCGGCGTCGGCACCATCCGCCGTCCCGCCCGCACGAGGACGGGGTCGCCGAGCGCCTTGCGGATGCGGCCGAGCGTGCGGCTCATCGCGGGCTCCGAGAGGTGCAGGCGGCGGGCGGCACCCGACACGCTCTGCTCGTCGAGGAGGACGTCGAGGGCGAGGAGCAGATTGAGGTCGAGCCCCGCCCCGCTCGCCCCTGGTCCACCGCTGGATTGCGTCACGCGCATTCATCCCTTGCAAAGGTTGCACTGGAAAGCAAGTCGGGGCCGAGCCTACGGTGGCGGCACATCCCACGTCACGACGCTCCTCAGGAGGAGCCTTGCTTTCGCCTGCCCGCACCACGCCCCGGCCGCCCGCACCCCCAGCCGCCTCCCCGCCCGCGTCCCCGCTGCGGCGCTCGACCCTGCTCACCCTCTGCGCCTGCGTCCTCGTCGCCCAGGGCATGGTCGCCGCCGTCAACCTCCTCGTCCCGCAGCTGACTTCGTCCGCCCTGCACCCGTCGTCCAGCGATCTGCTGTGGACCGTCGACGCGTACGTCATCGTCTTCGCGGGGCTCCTCATCCCGGCCGGCGCGCTCGGCGACCGGTACGGCCGCAAGGGCGCGCTGCTCTGCGGGCTCGGGCTGTTCGCGGCCGGGGCCGCGCTCAGCGCGCTCGCCACCACCCCGGCGGTGCTCGTCGCCGGACGCGGTGTGTCCGGCGCGGGGGCCGCGCTGATCATGCCCGCGACGCTGTCGATCCTGCTGCGCGTCGCCCCGCCCGAGCACCGGCCGCGCGCCCTCGCCGCCTGGACGCTCGCCGCGGGGCTCGGCGGCCTCGCCGGGAACGTCGGCGGCGGCCTGGCCGGCCAGTACCTGTCCTGGCGCGCGCTGTTCTGGGCGGTGGTGCCGCTCGCCGCCCTGCTCGCCCTGACGGCGGCCCGCACCACACCGCGCACGGACAAGGACACCGCGGCGCCCCGGCCGGACCCCGTGGGCACGCTCCTGCTGACCGGCGGCCTGTTCGCCCTCCTCTTCGGCATCATCGAGAGCCCGCTGTACGGCTGGACCTCCGCCCGCATCCTGGCCGCCTTCGCGGTGGGCGCCGCCCTCGTCGCCCTGTTCGCGCTCCACGCCCTGCGCTCGCGCACCCCGCTCTTCGACCCGCGGGTCTTCCGCTCCCGGCGGCTGCGCGCGGCGTCGCTCGGCACGGCCGCGTGTTTCTTCGGCCTCTTCTCGCTCTTCTACGTCAACTCGCAGTACCTGCAGTACGTGAAGGGGTACGGCGCCGCCCGCGCGGGCCTCGCCATCGTCCCCCTCACGATCGGCATGGCCCTGGTCCCGCGGCTCGCGGCCCGCTGGTCCCACCGGCCGCGGCCCGTGGTGGGGGGCGGGCTGCTCCTGATCGGCCTCGGCCTGCTCGGCGCGTCCACCGCGGGGGCGTCGACCCCCTACGCGGTGTACGCCTGCTGGCTGCTGGTCATCTCGGCGGGCACCGGGCTGTGCATGCCCGCGCTGACGCTCAGCGTCGTCGGCTCGCTCCCGGCGCGCCAGGCGGGCCTCGGCTCCGGCCTGAGCACCTCGGCCCGGGAGGCCGGCGCCGCGCTCGGCGTCGCGGTCACCGGGACGACGCTGGCCGCGCACACCTCGGGCGGCTTCGCGGACGGCATGGCGGCGGCGCTGCGCGTGGTGGCGCTGGTGGTGGTCGCCGCGGCGGCGGTGGTCACGGCGGGCTTCGGCCCGTCCGGACCAGGTGCGGGGCAGAAGTCGTAGACCGTCATTGTGTTCGAATGAAAACGCCCCCGGCGGCCGGTGAACGGCTGCCGGGGGCGGAGCACCCCGCAGGGTGTCGTCAGATGAGGCCGAGACCGCGGACGGCCTCGCGCTCCTCGGCCAGCTCCTTGACGGACGCGTCGATGCGCGCACGCGAGAACTCGTTGATCTCCAGGCCCTGGACGATCGAGTACGTGCCGTCCTTCACCGTCACGGGGAAGGAGGAGATGAGACCCTCCGGAACGCCGTACGAACCGTCGGACGGGATGCCCATGGAGGTCCAGTCGCCCTCGGCGGTGCCGTTGACCCAGGTGTGGACGTGGTCGATGGCGGCGTTGGCGGCGGAGGCGGCCGACGAGGCACCACGGGCCTCGATGATCGCGGCGCCGCGCTTGGCGACGGTCGGGATGAAGTCGTCGGCGAGCCACGCCTGGTCGTTCACGACCTCGGCGGCGTTCTTGCCGGCGATCTCCGCGTGGAAGATGTCGGGGTACTGGGTGGCGGAGTGGTTGCCCCAGATGGTGAGCCGCTTGATGTCGGCGACCGACGCGCCGGTCTTCTTCGCGAGCTGCGACAGCGCGCGGTTGTGGTCGAGCCGCGTCATCGCGGTGAAGCGCTCGGCCGGTACGTCCGGGGCGGCGGCCTGCGCGATGAGCGCGTTGGTGTTGGCCGGGTTGCCGACGACGAGCACCTTGATGTCGTCGGCGGCGTTGTCGTTGATGGCCTTGCCCTGCGGCTTGAAGATGCCGCCGTTGGCCTCCAGGAGGTCACCGCGCTCCATGCCCTTGGTGCGGGGGCGGGCGCCGACGAGCAGCGCGACGTTGGCGCCGTCGAAGGCGGCGTTCGGGTCATCGCTGATCTCGATGGAGTTCAGCAGCGGGAAGGCACAGTCGTCGAGCTCCATGGCGGTGCCCTCGGCGGCCTTCAGCGCCGGCGTGATCTCAAGAAGGCGCAGGTTGACCGGCACGTCAGCGCCGAGCAGGTGGCCGGAGGCGATGCGGAAGAGCAGCGCGTAGCCGATCTGGCCGGCCGCGCCGGTGACGGTGACATTCACGGGAGTGCGGGTCATGGCGATCTCCGTAAGACAGCTGGCGGTGGGGTCCCTGATCCCTCGTACAGACGTACCGGGGTCCTCTATTTCCTGGATCTCCCCGCCGACGCCGCTTCGAGTCCTCGATCGCCTCTCGATGATCGATCTCTTGGCATCAAGAGAGATCCGCCGTCAGGCTATCGCGCCCCGACCACCCCTGACCCCCGGGCCCGTGTGGCCCCGCACACAGATCCCCCAAGGGGGGGCGGCCGCCACCTCGGGGGAGGGAGCGTGGCGGCCGCCGTGGGGGTGTTGACCACTCCCGTGGGGGTACGGTCCGCCTGCCCCCGCCCCTCGATCTCATGCACGAGTGCCCCAACTTTCTTTCCGCTCCCCAACCACCCGAGCACAAAAGGCGAGAAACCCCCACCCGCACCCGCGAACGCGCGGGAGGGGACGTGGGGGTATGTGCGCGCGGAGCACAGTGGTGGTGTGCCCCGAGCCGATAAGCACCCAGGGCCCAAGGCCAAGATGGCGAGCACGGACATACCCCCGCGGCCCCGCACCCACAGACGCCCCAAGGCGACGACGGCACCCCCGGCAGACACCACGGCGAAAGGCGGGCCGACCCGCAGCCGCGAACGCACCGAAGGGGACGCGGGGGTATGTGCGCGCGCAGCACAGTGGCGGTGTCCCCCCAGCCGATAAGCACCCAGGGCCCAAGGCCAAGATGGCGAGCACGGACATACCCCCGCGGCCCCGCACCCACAGACGCCCCAAGGCGACGACGGCACCCCCGGCAGACACCGCCCCCACCCCACCTACTCCGTACAGCCGGTCCTTCCGGACGCCAACACCGCACAGGCCTTCGCCTCGCTCCCCGCCTTGACCGCCACCATCGGCGTATACGCGTCGAAGTCCTCGTCCACCGTGCTCTTCTGCTCGGCGGCCGCACCCCCGCCCGCCCCCGTGACCGTGACCTCGTCCCCGGGCAACGCCCGGGTGATCCGCGCCCACGCCGCCCCGCACGCCTTGCTGTAGCGCACCTCGATCAGCGCCCTGCCCACCGTGGCCCGCGAGGCCGTCTTCGCCAACTCCCCGCCGCAGCCCATGCCCTCCGGGTCCTTGCCCACGCAGTCCGCCCCGCGGCACTCCACCCCGTCCGGCAGCTTCGCCTCCCCCGTACCGCTCGGCGTCACCGACTGCCTGGCCTCATCGCCGCCGCCCTTGCCGTCGTCCCGGAGCCCGGGGAGGAAGACGACGACCGCGATGACGACGAGCGCGCCGACCACGCCCGCGAGGAACATCGTCACCTTCCGCCGCCACCGCTGCCCGTCGGCGGAAGGCCCCCCGCCACTCCCCACGTCCGCCGTGCCCGCCGCGCCGAAGGGCGACGCGGAGGCATCACCGTACGAAGAGGACGACACCGGCGGCGGCACGGTGGGCGAGACACCCGCCGGTCCCGCGACCCCGGTCAGCGCCCCGAAGCCCGCGGAGCCGCTCCCCGCAGGCGGCCCACCTTTCTCACCACGCCCCGCCACACCCGCACCCGCACCCGCAGATGAACCCGCAGACGACCCCGCACCCGAGGCACCCCCCAACTCCCCCAAGGCGGCCCGAGCCTGCGAGATCCGTATCGCCTGCATGGTCATGTCGTGCCGCATCTCGGAACGGCTCCAGGCCCGCTCCGCCAGCTCCCACAGGGTGATGAGATGCACCGGCTGCGTCCCCGTGACCTCGGCCAGCGCCACGACCGCGCCCTTCGGCGCGAGCAGCCGCCCGTTCAGATAACGCTCCCACGACGTCTTGCTGTAGCCGGTCCGGTCCGAGACCGCCGCGACGCTCAGACCACTGTGGTCGACGAGCGCGCGCAGCCGGTCGGCGAACTCCCGTACTTCCGGGTCGAGTTCATCCGGCAGCGCCTTCCAGCGAGGCATGGCTCCCCCTCTTCCCCCGAGTGCGTACCTGCCCTCAGGGATGCGCAGAGCCAGGATGACAGTTCCCGTGGCGCGGCCGCATGGGTTCGTTATGGGCCACTGGTTCGCACAGACATCGGATCAAGCTCGTTGCAGGCCGAGGACACCGTTGCGGAATGGTCACCTCCGTGCCACAGGGACCGGCCACCCCTTGAACGGGATTGGCGCGTCCATGACTCTGGATCTCGAGCGGAACGCACCGCTTACATCGGGAGATTCCAGCAGGAAGCACACCTCCCTGACCGGCGGCGCCCGTCCTCCCACGGGGGAGAGGACGGGCGCCGTCTCTTTTCCCGCGCCACCCCTACGGCTCTTCCACGCCACCCCTACGGCGGCGATATACCCGAAAGGACGTACTTCGGCCGAGTTCGTGGCACCGGGCCGGAACGGGTCGGCAGAGTCTGTGAGGCGGCACCCGCAGCAGCGGACCGCGCTTCCTCACGAAGGGAACCCCGCACACATGCAGTACCTCAAACGTCTCAGTGGCGGCCTCATCACCGCGGCCGCCCTCCTCGGCACCGCCCTCGCCGCCTCCCCCACGGCCACGGCGGCTCCCACCACATCGGCGACGACGGCGTCCGCACCCGCCCTCCGCGGAACGGCCCCGGCCTGCGTCAAGCGGGACGTCGTCAAGCACCGCAAGTACGTGAAGGTGACCAACCTCTGCGGCCGAGCCATGCACCTGAAGGTCGTCATCGACTGGGGCCCCGACTCGCGGTGCCTCACCTACCAGCACAAGCAGCAGTGGGAGTGGACCTGGGGCCGCGGCTCCTACGGCAAGGTCGTGACCTGCTGATCAGCCGCCCGTCCCGCCCGCCCCGGGCGTGACGAGCCCCGTCTCGTACGCCACCACGACCGCCTGCGCCCGGCTGTCCAGGCCGAGTTTGCTCATCGTGCGGTTGAGGTGCGTCTTGACGGTGGCCTCGCTGATGTAGAGCCGCTCGGCGATGTCCGCGTTGGTCAGGCCGCGCGCGATCAGCTTCAGGACCTCGACCTCGCGCGAGGTCAGCGCCGCGAGGTCCGGCGGCGGCCGGACCTCGTCGCCGCCTGGTCCCGCGGCCTGCCGCGCGAACGCCTCGACGAGCCGCCGTGTCACGCTCGGCGCGAAGAGCGCGTCACCGCAGCCGACCGCGGCGACCGCGGCCAGCAGCCGCTCGGGGCCGGAGTCCTTCAGCAGGAACCCGGAGGCGCCCGCGCGCAGCGCCCCGTACACGTACTCGTCCAGGTCGAAGGTGGTCAGCACCAGGACGCGCGGCGCGGGGTCGGCCGCCTGGGCGAGGATCTTCTCGGTGGCCGCGATGCCGTTCGTGCCCGGCATCCGGATGTCCATGAGGACGACGTCGGGCCGGGTCCGCGCGGCGAGTTCGACGGCTTCGTCGCCGTCGCCCGCCTCGCCGACGACCTCGATGCCGGGCGCGGCGCGCAGCAGACCGACCAGCCCCGCGCGGATGAGGAACTGGTCGTCGACGACAAGTACCCTGATGGAGCCGGTCATCCGGTCATTCCGCCCCGTCGTCCCCCCGAGCCGCGGCCTGCGCCGAGGTCGGCAGGGTGAGCCGCACGGCGAATCCCCCCTCGCTCAGCGGGCCGATGCTGATCGTCCCGCCGTAGAGCTTGGCCCGCTCCCGCATCCCAATCAAGCCGTGTCCGCTGCCGGTTCGCACTCTGTCCTGAATCACCCCCTTCCCGTCGTCGATGACCGAAACCTCTATGTGCCGGTCGCGATAGGCGAGTTCGACGGTCGCGGCCGCCCCACGGGCGTGTTTCATGACGTTGGTCAGGGCCTCCTGCACCACGCGGTACGCACACAGTTCGACGCCGGGGGCCACCGGCCGCGGCGTCCCGGTGACGCGCAGAGCGACGGGGACGCCTCCGGCGCGGACCCGCTCGACCATGTCGTCCAGGCGGGCGAGCCCCGGCATCGGCGCCTCGGGCGCCGCGTCGCCGCCGCCCGGCTCGCCGTCCCCGGCGCGCAGCACCCGCAGCATGCGGCGCAGCTCTTCGAGGGCCTCACCGCTGGTCCCGGAGATGGTGCCGAGCGCGGCGCGCGCCGTGGCCGGGTCCGAGCCGAAGACGAACGTGGCGAGGCCCGCCTGCACGGAGATCACCGACATGTGGTGGGCGACCACGTCGTGCAGTTCGCGGGCGATCCGGCCCCGCTCCTGGGCGACCTCGCGCCGGGCCCGCTCGTCCTGCTCCAGCTTCAGCTGCCGGGCCAGTTCGGCGGTGTGGCGGGCGGCGTGCCCGAAGCGCCAGATGACCAGCGGGAAGCCGACGGCCTGGGCGACGACGGAAGCCATCCCCGCGCCGCCGGCCACCACCCCGGCGAAGATCCACACGGCGCCCATCAGGGCCGCGCAGGGCAGGGAGACGCGGGTGGGCCGCACCGACGCGACCGTGTAGACGGCGAGCATGGGCGCGAAGGTGTTCAGGACGGGCCAGTAGCCGGCCAGTACGTAGCCGATCCACACCGCGTGGATGAAGAGGAGCACGGCGACCGGCGCCTTGCCGCGCAGGACCGCCGGAGCGTTGGCCAGGACCACCAACGCGTAGCCGGTGGTGTCGAGCGGGGGCCAGCCCTGTCGTACGGACTCCTGGCCGAGCAGCACGGCCACCGTGGTCAGGGCGACCGCGATGAGCGCGTCGACGGCGAGGGGGCGGGTCCGCATCGCCGCAGCGTAACCCCGGTGCGGGCGGGCGACGTCAACTATGCGCGGTACCGCGCAAGTTGCAGGAACCGCGCGGCTACGACGCCGGGGGCACCCGAATGTCAACCGAGTGCGGGACGACCCCCGCCCGGCGAATCCGTAACTTCTTGTCCGGCACCAACGGCACCGGCCGACCACCGGCGCCACCGGTTCGCACCGCGGGCCGTCGGGGGACCCAACGGGGGGACCCGGCCCGCGGCCACGGAAAGGAAGTCATGATCACTCGTAAGCGTCTAGCCCTCGCCACGGCCACCGTGGCCCTCGGCAGCGGCCTCGCCCTCGGCCCCGCGGCCGGCGCCTTCGCCACCGCCCCGCAGGCAGCGCCCGCGCGTGCCGCCGCTGAGTACAACTGCGCCAACGAGCTGTACTCGGGCACCGCCATCACAAAGGCCGGGAGCCCGAAGAAGCAGGTGGCGGAGGTTCAGTGCCTGCTGAAGCTCTTCCACGGCTACTCCAGCCTCAAGGCCGACGGCCTCTACGGCAACAAGACCCACAAGGCCGTCTACTCGTTCCAGAAGAAGAAGTTCCCGAACAAGCCCAGTGAGTGGGACGGCATCGTCGGCAAGAAGACCTGGGCGAAGCTGCGCGCCTGGTGAGCCACGGCGGCCCGTCTCTTGGGGGGAGGACGGGCCGCCGTTCCGCCCTGTGCGCCGCGCCTGCTGTCGATCGTCAGCTGTCGATCGTGAAGTGCAGCGTGTCGTCCAGGAACGGGATCTCCAGCCACGGCTCGGGCTGCGCCATCATCGCGAGCAGCACGATGGCGGTGCCGAGCGCCCCGTACGTGACCATGTCGGTGAACCGCGAGCGCACCGCCAGCATGCCGACGTCCGGCACCGCCCACCGCAGCACGGCGCCGCCGACGAGCGCGAGGCCGACCAGCATGGTGCCGACGCGGAACACGTCGAGCGCGGTGAGCAGCAGCCCGAGCCCCACCACGGCACAGACGCCGAGCAGCGGCCACTGGCGGGCGGGGGCGGGCGCGTCACCGGAGGCCGCGCGACCGCCGCCCTCGGGCCGCGCGGTGTCCCGCGTGAACAGCGGAAACCGCCGCGAGGCCTTCCGCGGCTGCCCATCCGGCCCGGGCGCACTGACCGCGCCCTTGGCCTCCACGGTCTCGGGGGTCTCGGGACCCTTGGGGGTCTCCGAAGCCTCGGCGGTTGCCGGGGCCTCGGCTGGCGCGGAGATCTCGGCGGGCTCGGGGGCCCCCGCCGTCCCCGCGGGCCCCGCGGTTGTCGCTGGGGCCTCCGCTGACGCGGAAGCCGCCGATGCGCCGAGCGCCTCCCGCGTCTCCGGGGTCTGCTCGCCCTTGTGGGCCGACGCACCCTCGGGGGCCAGCGCGCCCTCGGAGGCCGAAGCACCATCCGAGGTTGGCGCACCCTCTGAGGCCGATGCCCCCTCAGAGGCTGGCACACCATCCGAAGCCGATCGGGCCTCCGGAGCCGACCTCACGCCCGGACTCGACCCGACCTCCGAAGCCGAACCGACCTCCGAGGTAGACCGACCTTCCGGAGCCGACCCCGCCTCCGAGGCCGAAGCCCCCTCCGAAACCGACGCCACCTCCGAAGCCGACCGCCCCTTCGAGGCCCTCCGGCCCCCCGAAGCCGCCCGCCCCCCCGACATCCGCCGACCCCCCCGCTCGGATTCTGCGTTCATGAGCTCGTCCCTCTCCCGGGTCAGCTCGCGGCAGCGATTCGTTCGGCGGCCTCGACGACGTTCACCAAGAGCTGGGCGCGGGTCATCGGGCCGACGCCGCCCGGGTTCGGGGAGATCCAGCCGGCGACCTCCGCGACGCCCGGGTGGACGTCGCCGACGATCTTGCCGCTCTCGTCGCGCGAGACGCCGACGTCCAGGACGGCCGCGCCCGGCTTCACGTCCTCGGGCTTGATGAGGTGCGGGACGCCCGCCGCGGCCACGATGATGTCGGCCCGCTTCAGGTGCGCCGCCAGATCACGCGTACCGGTGTGGCACTGCGTGACCGTCGCGTTCTCGGACTTGCGGGTGAGCAGGAGCGGCATCGGCCGGCCGATGGTCACACCGCGGCCCACGACCACGACCTCGGCGCCCTTGATCTCGACGTCATGCTGCCGCAGCAGCCGGATGATGCCGTACGGGGTGCAGGGCAGCGGCGCCGGCTCGTTCAGAACGAGGCGGCCGAGGTTCATCGGGTGCAGGCCGTCGGCGTCCTTGTCCGGGTCCATCAGCTCCAGGACGCGGTTCTCGTCGATGCCCTTGGGCAGCGGGAGCTGGACGATGTAGCCGGTGCAGGCGGGGTCGTCGTTCAGCTCGCGGACGACCGCCTCGATCTCCTCCTGCGAGGCGGTGGCGGGCAGTTCGCGCTGGATGGAGGCGATACCGACCTGCGCGCAGTCGCGGTGCTTGCCCGCGACGTACTTCTGGCTGCCCGGGTCGTCGCCGACCAGGACGGTACCGAGTCCGGGCGTGATGCCCTTCTCCTTCAGGGCCGCCACGCGGGCGGTCAGTTCGGACTTGATCGCGGCTGCGGTGGCCTTGCCATCGAGAATCTGGGCGGTCATGACCCCATCTTCCCGGATGAGGCCCGCCCGGTACCAATCAGGGCGCTCCCCCGGCCTCCCGGCGCCCCAACAGCTGATCAGCGAGGTTGCACTTGCACAACACATACGGAATGCGGCTGGACAAATAAGCCACGCCTAAAGAACGATAAGCGGCACAGTGCCGCGGGCAGTGTCGGGGGGACGGACCGCATCTGTAATACCTACCTCCGTGATGTGCCGCGTCGTCCCCGCACCACCCGACGGAGGAAGACCGCCATGAGTTACGGCGACCCGAACAACCCCTACGGGCAGCCGCCCCAGCAGCCCCCGGCCGCTCCCGGATACGGCTACCCCCAGCAGCCCCCGCCCGGCGTCCCGCCGCAGCAGGGCTACGGCTACCCGCAGCAGCCGGCCTACCCCGGCTACCCGGGCGGCAACATGATGCAGCAGTCGATGCCGGGCCTCCTGGTCACCGCGCGCGTCTTCCTGTTCCTGATCTCGGCGGTGCAGATCCTCTTCGCCATCATCTACCTCTACGCGGGCGCGATCGCCAGTGACGCCGGTGACAGCGGCGAGGACCTGGGCCTCTCCGGCATGGGCGAGGCCGGGGACGCGGTGGCCGGGATCGCGATCGTCGCCGCCCTGGTCGCGGCCGGGCTCGCGGCCCTCTCCATCACGCTCGGCGTGAAGTTCAGCCGGGGTGGTCAGGGCGTCCGGATCACCACGGTCGTCTACGGCGCGCTCGGCGGAGTCGTCGGCCTGATCATGCTCTTCGTCGGCCTGGACACCGGCTTCGCGAGCGCGATCATCGGCCCGCTCATCTGGGTCGTCTTCGCCGTCATCATCACGATGGCCCCGGTCGTCCCCAGCGGCACGGCCTGGTTCAACCGCCCCCGCTACTGAGCGACTTGACCCCGTAGGCGTACGGGGCACCGACGGTGGCCGCGTCCCTCCCCGGAGGAAGGACGCGGCCACCGTCGTACTCACACGCGCACGCACGTCCACACCTACGTACGGACGTCAGGTGCGGCTCAGTGGAAGAAGTGCCGCGTCCCCGTGAAGTACATCGTGACGCCCGCCTTCTTCGCCGCCTCCACGACCAGCTCGTCGCGGACCGAACCGCCCGGCTGGACCACGGCCTTGACGCCCGCGGCGGTCAGGATCTCCAGGCCGTCGGGGAAGGGGAAGAACGCGTCGGAGGCCGCGTACGAGCCGCGCGCCCGCTCCTCGCCCGCCCGCTCGACGGCGAGCTTCGCGGAGTCGACGCGGTTGACCTGGCCCATGCCGACGCCGACCGAGGCGCCGTCCTTGGCGAGCAGGATCGCGTTGGACTTGACCGCGCGGCACGCCTTCCAGGCGAACGCCAGCTCGGCCAGCTCGCCCGCGTCCAGGGCCTCGCCCGTGGCCAGCGTCCAGTTGGCGGGGTCGTCGCCGTCGGCCTGGAGGCGGTCGGTGACCTGGAGCAGCGCGCCGCCGTCGATCTGCTTGACCTCGACGGGGTTGGCCGGCGCCTGCTCGGCGCGCAGCACGCGGATGTTCTTCTTCTTGGTGAGGACGTCGAGGGCACCGTCCTCGTACCCGGGCGCCACGATGACCTCGGTGAAGATGTCGGCGACCTGCTCCGCCATCGCCTTGCTCACCGGACGGTTGACGGCGATGACGCCGCCGAACGCCGAGAGCGGGTCGCAGGCGTGCGCCTTGCGGTGCGCCTCGGCGACGTCCGCGCCGATCGCGATGCCGCACGGGTTGGCGTGCTTGATGATCGCGACGCAGGGCTCGTCGTGGTCGTACGCGGCACGGCGCGCGGCGTCCGTGTCCGTGTAGTTGTTGTACGACATCTCCTTGCCGTGCAGCTGCTCGGCCTCGGCGAGGCCGCCCGTGCCGTCGACGTAGAGGGCCGCGCCCTGATGCGGGTTCTCGCCGTAGCGCAGGACGTTCTTGCGCTCGTACGTCGCGCCGAGGAACCCGGGGTGGCCCGAATCGTCCGCGGCGGCGTACCCGTCGGCGAACCAGCCGGCGACCGCGACGTCGTACGCCGCCGTGTGCTGGAACGCTTCTCCCGCGAGCCGCTTGCGCGCGGCCAGGTCGAAGCCGCCCGCCTTGACCGCCGCGAGGACGTCCGCGTACCGCTTCGGGTCGGTGACGACCGCGACGGAGGGGTGGTTCTTGGCGGCGGCGCGGACCATCGAGGGGCCGCCGATGTCGATCTGCTCCACGCACTCGTCGGGAGTGGCGCCCGAGGCGACGGTCTCCTTGAAGGGGTAGAGGTTCACGACGACGAGCTGGAAGGGCTCGACGCCCAGCTCGGCGAGCTGGTTGCGGTGGTCCTCCAGGCGCAGGTCGGCGAGGATGCCCGCGTGGACCTTGGGGTGCAGGGTCTTGACCCGGCCGTCCAGGCACTCGGGGAAGCCGGTCAGCTCCTCGACCTTGGTGACGGGCACCCCGGCGGCGGCGATCCGCGCGGCGGTGGAGCCGGTGGAGACCAGCTCGACACCCGCCTCGTGCAGCCCGCGCGCGAGGTCTTCGAGGCCGGTCTTGTCGTAGACGCTGACGAGCGCGCGCTTGATGGGGCGCTGCGCGGCGTTCGCGTTCGTAGCTTCGGCGGTCACGGGATAAGAACCTTTCGTCCCTCAATGCGGTAGCCGTGCCGGGCCAGACGCCCCACGACATCGACGAGCAGCGTGCGCTCGACTTCCTTGATGCGCTCGTGCAGAGCGCTCTCGTCGTCCTCGTCCCGGACCTCGACCACGCCCTGGGCGATGATCGGGCCGGTGTCGACGCCGTCGTCGACGAAGTGGACGGTGCAGCCGGTGACCTTCACGCCGTACGCGAGTGCGTCGCGCGCGCCGTGGGCCCCCGGAAAACTGGGCAGCAGGGCGGGGTGGGTGTTCACGAACCGCCCGCCGAAGCGCGCGAGGAACTCCTTCCCCACGATCTTCATGAACCCGGCGGAGACCACCAGGTCCGGTCCGTGCGCGGCCGTCGCCTCGGCCAGGGCCAGGTCCCACGCGTCGCGGGACGCGTGGTCCTTCACGCGGCAGACGAAGGTCGGGATGCCGGCGCGCTCGGCGCGCTCCAGGCCCGCGATGCCGTCGCGGTCCGCGCCGACGGCGACGATCTCGGCGCCGTAGGCCCGCGCGCCCCGGGCGTGGACGGCGTCGATCAGGGCCTGGAGGTTCGTGCCCGATCCGGAGACCAGCACGACGAGTCGCTTGGGACGCGGGTCCACAGCGCTCTCGCCCTCGGCGCTCTCGGCCACGGCGCGTTCGGCCACAGCGGGGCCCTTTCTCGGAAGGTGCGTCTTTGTGCGGTCGTACGAAGGCTTCGAGCCCCGCGATACGGGGAACTCTACGAAGCGGCCGACCGTCAGCAACGATACCGGCACCCGGAACCGCCCCTCACGGGACGGGGGCGCGCGCGGAAGGTAGCGTCTGGGGAAAAGGCGCCAATACCGACGATCGCCGGGTGGCCGAGCCGCACGCGGTGCCGCATGCGGGCTCCACGGCTCTCCACCACGGCTCTACCAAGGGGAAGACGCACACCTGATGCCGGACCGTAGCCGCCCTTCGTCTCCACCGCAGGACTCCGACTCCCAGGGACCGGAGTCCCGGGGCTCGGGCCCGCAGGGAACGGGCAAGGACGACGACAACCCCTTCGCGCCGCCGCCGGAGGGGACCCCGGACCGGCCGTGGCAGCCGCGCCGCCCCGCTGACGGCGCCGACGGCTCCTCGCCCGACGGCTCCGGTGACGGCGGCCACGGCTCCCCCTGGGGCAGCCAGTGGAGCGACCGCCAGCCCGGCCGCTCGCCGGGCGGCTTCGGCGAGCGGCCCGGCCCGCAGGGCGGCCCCGGCAAGGAGGGGCCCTCCGGTCCCGGTGGCGGTGGCCTGCGATGGGACCCGACGGACCCCGCCCAGCGCCGCGCGCGCTACGCCCTGCTCTCGGGCATGTGGTCCTTCTTCTTCGCGCTGTTCGGCTGGCGGTACGTCGCGCTGGCGCTCGGCGCCTTCGCGGTGATGTGGGCCGTCCAGTCGCTGCGGGCGAAGCCGCGTACGCCGGACCAGACGCGGCCCGCGGCCGGTGCCGGCGCCCCCGGCGGCGGGGCGCAGGGCGGGCCGCCGTCCACGCGTCCGCAGACGACGGCGGCGATCAGCGGTCTGGTGACGGGCGCGCTGGCGCTGGTCATGGTGGCGGGGACGTTCACGGCGCAGCTGGTCTACCGCGACTACTACACGTGCGTGGACGACGCGCTCACCACCACGTCGAAGCAGTCCTGCGAGGACCTCCTGCCCGAGCGGCTGCGTCCGCTCCTGGGCGAGCAGGAAGACTGACGCCCCCGCCCTCTTCTGGTCTCACGTGTCGCCCGGGACTTCCGGCGTACGGCCGGCAGCGGGGCCCGGGGGCGAGTCCGGCGCCGAGGCCTGGGGCGGGGCGGAGGCCGGAGCGGGAGTCGGAGCAGGGGTCGGAGTGGGAGTCGTCGCTTCGGCCGGGGGCCCGCTCGTCCGCCACGGAAGCGTGACGCGGGAGAGCCCTGCGTGGGCGAGACCGAGGCCGGGCCGCCCCCAGCGCGGCAGCCGGGGCCGCGGAAGCCGCAAGCCGCGCGGGGACGGCAGCGCGAAGCGCGGCGTCCATGCCCGACGTCCGGCGCCGGAGGCCTCCCCGTCATCGGCCGCCGCCGCGGCGCAAGGGGCCGGGGAGGCGTCCGGAGCGGGCTTCGGTGGCCCGCCCGTCCCCTTCCGACGCCGCTCGTCGCCACCGGACGCCACCTCCGACCCCGCCGCCTCGGCCCCGCCCCCGGTGGTGTCCCTGCCCTTCCGGAGCCGCCACGCGCGCAGGAGCAGCGCCGTCGGCAGCGCGATCGGCAAGGTCCAGGCCACGGCCGCCGCGCCCGTCCGCCACCACACCGGGCCGAACTCCGCGAGCACCGCCACGCCCATCGGTCCGCCCGCCAGGGCCGCGAGCACCGCCGTGGCCACTCCGCACACCACCGCCGCACCCGTCGCGCCCAGGGCCGTGCGCCCCAGCGACCAGGCCTCGTCGCGCTCCCCGAAGGCGGGCGCCGCCGACTGAACCGTGCACCACGCCACCACGAAGCCCGCCACCACCGGCACCGCCCCCGTCGCCCACCCGAGCGGCACCCCGAGCCCCGCCGCGGGCACCGCCTCCAGCAGCGGGAACCGTGGCAGCGCCGGGCCCGCGTCGACGGCCAGGGGCGTCACGACGCTCCCCGCGCCGAGCACGAAGCCGGGGCCGAGGCCGTACGCCGCCCCCCACACCGCCGCGTTCGGCACCAGCGCGAGGGCCAGCAGCAGCACCGCGAACTGCCCCGACCGCACATCCGTGACCTGCGCGAACGCCTCCGTCACCGCCCCCGCGCGGAACAGCAGCGCCACCGTGACGAGGAACGCGCCGCCGCCGACGAGCGCCACCGCCCCCGCCGCCCCGGCCCGCAGCACGGCCAGCGTCCTGCCGCGTACGAAGAACCCCTGCAGGAGATGGGCGCGCAGCACCCGGGGCAGTACGGCGAGCGCGGGCCGCAGGGGTGCCGGGAGCGGGCCGCGCGGGCAGCCGTGCGCCGCCCACACCCCGCAGGCCGCCGCGCCCGCCGCGAACACCGGCAGCTGCAGCGCCGCGTCGAGGAGGTCGGGCCGCAGCTCGCCGCCGGACGCGTACAGCGCCGCGGCGGTGCCCACCAGCAGATAGCCGCTCACCACCCCGCACCACGCCGTGCCCACCGAGTGGCCGTGGTCCTCGGGGTCGGTCGCGTCCCGCGCGGCCCGGTACACGAGCCAGCCCGGCAGCGCGGCGAGGAGCAGGGGCGTCACGCCGACCGGCGCGGGCGCCCCCGAGAGGGTGTCCGCCCTGATCAGCTCCGTGCCGTGCGCGAGCAGCCACAGGCTCGCCGCGATGTGCAGCGCCCCGTCGGGGCCGCTGTCCGGGTACGGCGAGCTGATCCACAGGGCGATCACCAGGACGGCGAGCGAGCCGAGACCGAGGCCCGCCGCGACGGCGCCGCCCGCCAGGCAGGTGGCCAGTCCGGGGGAACGGTCACGGGACCGTTCGCTCAACAGCTGCACGAGGGGCGGCGAGGCACTGTGATCGGTCGTCTGGGTCACCCGGCCATGCTCCCAACGACACGCGCTTTCTCCTCGTAACAGGCGAATACCGGATGTGTCGCCCAATATACGTTTATGTACTTTTTCGTTCGGCGGCTCGGCTGCGCCCGGCCGTCCGCCGCGCGTCGGCCCACGGTGCGGAGAGTCCGACATGCCCCAGAGCCCTGCCACGTCTCTGCCGTCCCCCAAGGAACGCCGCAGGCTGCGCGAGGCGAAGTCGCTGAGCCAGGCCGCCCTCGCCGCGCGGCTGGGCGTCTCGCGCGAAACGGTCCGCTCCTGGGAACGGGGCCGCACGAATCCTCGGGGCCGCACCCATGAGGCGTACGCGCGTTTTCTGACCACGGCCGCCGAGGAGCAGACCGGGAAGACCGCACCCTCACCCGCCCCCGCACCCGGCCCCAAGACCACACCCGCTTCCGCCTCACCCGCCCCACCGGCTTCACCCGCCCGCCGCAACCCGCGTACGCAGCCGACCGAGGGCGCCAGGTCGACGACGCGGCCCGAGCAGCCGGCCAAGCGCGCGGCCAAGCCGCAGACGCCGACCGCCGTGACCGCCGCCCCGGCCGCGGTGACCGGCCACCCGCACCGCCGACCGGCTCCCGCGCGCCGGACGGACCTCACGCCCGCACAAGCATTCGACGCCCTCTGCCAGGAGACCGCCCCCACCCTGGTCCGCCAGACCTACCTGCTCACCGGGCGCCGCACCCTCGCCCAGGAAGCCGTCGAACGCGCCTTCCAGCAGGCCTGGCAGCGCTGGCCCGAGGTGGCCGTGGACCGCGACCCCGCGGGGTGGGTGCGCGCCGCCGCGCACGAGTACGCGGTGTCACCGTGGCACCGCTTCCGGCCGGGGCTGCACTTTCCGGACGCCCCGCCCGCCGAACCCGCCGACCGCGTCCTGTTCGGCGTACTCCTGAGCCTGTCGCCCGCCCAGCGCCGTGCGCTGCTGCTCTACGACGGCATCGGCCTCGACCTGCCCGACACGGCCGCCGAGACCGAGGCGAGCACGCCCGCCACCGCCAACCGCCTGCTGTACGCGCGCGAGCTGATCGCCGAGCGGTTGCCCGACCTGGCCGACCCCGAGACCCTCCACCGCCGCCTCGGCGAACTGGGCGCCGCGGAGAAGCTCGGGGTGCCGAACCCGGAGCGCGTACGGGTCACCGGTGAGCGCCGCGCCCGCCTCTGGACCCGCGCGGCCATCGCGCTCACCACCTTGATCGTCGGGGCCACGGCACTGACCCTGCGCACGGCCCCCACCCGCTACGAGCCGCCGCAGGCCCCGGGCAAGGCCATCAGCGGCGTACCGGCCCGGATGGGCCCGGGCCCCCTCACGCACGAGGACACGGAGCTGCGCGAGAAGCTCCGCGCGGAACTGACGACGGGCCCGCACCGCCTGACCCCGCAGCCGAAGTAGCGCCTGAAAGGGGCGCGGGGAACTGCGCGCCAAGCCCTCACCGACTCGCACCCACACGCGAACACAGATGCGGGCCCGCACCTCGGCAGAGATGCGGGCCCGCTTCCACGACGGCCGGAGTCAGCCCGCCAGGATGGCCCGCGCCAGCTTCGCCGTCTCGGTCGGCGTCTTGCCGACCTTGACGCCGGCGGCCTCAAGGGCCTCCTTCTTGGCCTGCGCGGTGCCGGAGGAGCCGGAGACGATGGCGCCGGCGTGGCCCATCGTCTTGCCCTCGGGCGCCGTGAAGCCCGCGACGTAGCCGACGACCGGCTTGGTCACGTTGGCCTTGATGTAGTCCGCCGCGCGCTCCTCGGCGTCGCCGCCGATCTCACCGATCATGACGATCAGGTCGGTGTCGGGGTCGGCCTCGAACGCCTCCAGGGCGTCGATGTGCGTCGTGCCGATGACCGGGTCGCCACCGATGCCGACGGCCGACGAGAAGCCGATGTCGCGCAGCTCGTACATCATCTGGTACGTCAGCGTGCCGGACTTCGAGACCAGGCCGATGCGGCCCGGCTTCGTGATGTCGCCCGGGATGATGCCGGCGTTCGACTGGCCCGGGGTGATGAGACCGGGGCAGTTCGGGCCGATGATGCGGGTCTTGTTGCCCTTCGACTTCGCGTACGCCCAGAAGGCGGCGGAGTCGTGGACGGCGATGCCCTCGGTGATGACGACGGCGAGGGGGATCTCGGCGTCGATCGCCTCGACGACGGCGGCCTTGGAGAAGGCCGGCGGCACGAAGAGGACGGAGACGTTGGCGCCCGTCTTCTCCATGGCCTCCTTGACCGTGCCGAAGACCGGGACCTCGATGGGGGCCCCTCCCTGGCCATTAGGGCCTTGGGGGACGTCGAAGTCGACGGAC
Organism: Streptomyces huasconensis; assembly: GCF_021028635.1. Taxonomy (NCBI): domain Bacteria; kingdom Bacillati; phylum Actinomycetota; class Actinomycetes; order Kitasatosporales; family Streptomycetaceae; genus Streptomyces; species Streptomyces huasconensis. Next base: position 4,916,288 of record NZ_CP086119.1, on the reverse strand, counting down.
GTGCCGGCCTTGCGCGGGTTCACGCCGCCGACGATGTTGGTGCCGTCACCGAGCATCAGCTTGGTGTGCTTCATGCCCGTGGCACCGGTCATGCCCTGGACGATGACCTTGCTGTCCTTGTTGAGGAAGATAGCCATGGCTGTTCTGTCCCTCGTCCCTTACTTCGCGGCCGCGAGCTCGGCGGCCTTGTCGGCCGCGCCGTCCATGGTGTCCACACGCTGCACGAGCGGGTGGTTGGCGTCGCTCAGGATCTTGCGACCCAGCTCCGCGTTGTTGCCGTCGAGGCGCACGACCAGCGGCTTCTCGACCTTCTCGCCCTTGGAGGCAAGCAGCTCCAGGGCCTGCACGATGCCGTTGGCGACCTCGTCGCACGCGGTGATGCCACCGAAGACGTTGACGAAGACGGACTTGACGTCCGCGTCGCCGAGGATGATCTCCAGGCCGTTCGCCATGACCTCGGCGGAGGCGCCGCCACCGATGTCGAGGAAGTTGGCGGGCTTCACGCCGCCGTGCGCCTCACCGGCGTACGCGACGACGTCGAGGGTGCTCATCACGAGACCCGCGCCGTTGCCGATGATGCCGACCTCGCCGTCGAGCTTCACGTAGTTGAGGCCCTTGGCCTTGGCAGCAGCCTCGAGCGGGTTGGCTGCGTCCTTGTCCTCGAGCGCCTCGTGCTCCGGCTGGCGGAAGTCGGCGTTGGCGTCCAGGGACACCTTGCCGTCCAGGGCCAGGATGCGGCCGTCCTTGGTCTTCACCAGCGGGTTGACCTCGACGAGGAGCGCGTCCTCGGCGACGAAGGTGTCCCACAGGGTCACCATGGCCTCGGCGACCTTCTCGGCCACGTCGGCCGGGAACTTCGCCTGCGCCACGATTTCGCGGGCCTTCTCGATGTCCACGCCCTCGACGGCGTTGACCGGGACCTTCGCGAGGGCCTCGGGGGTCTTCTCCGCGACCTCCTCGATGTCCATGCCGCCCTGCACCGAGGCCATCGCCAGGAAGGTGCGGTTGGTGCGGTCGAGGAGGTACGAGACGTAGTACTCGGCCTCGATCTCCGGAGACAGCTCGGCGATCATCACCTTGTGGACCGTGTGGCCCTTGATGTCCATGCCGAGGATGTCCGTCGCGCGAGCGACGGCCTCGTCCGGGTTCGCCGCCAGCTTCACGCCGCCGGCCTTGCCGCGGCCACCGACCTTCACCTGCGCCTTGACGACCGACTTGCCGCCAAGCCGCTCGGTGGCCTCGCGCGCCGCCTCAGGCGTGTCGATGACTTCACCGGCCAGCACCGGTACACCGTGCTTGGCGAAGAGGTCCCTCGCCTGGTACTCGAACAGGTCCACGCGCGTCCGTCCCTAATCCGTGATCTCGCTGCGATCTCGCTGCTTTGGTGTCAGCTGTCTGCGTGGGCGTGCCGCGGAGGGCAACGTGACTGCGCTGTCACAAGGGAGGCGTAGGACGGAGTCCAATACGCGGCATGTCCGTCTCGCAGGTTATCGCCGTGGACCGTGGGTCCCTAAATCGCAGATCACATTTGGGCGGTGATGACGGTCACAGGTCGCTGCCGCGAAGGGGCGCCGCCGGGCACGGAGGGCGGCCCGCGCCGCGTCAGGGGCCGCCCGTTTGCTTCCGTTGCTCCAGCGATCAGCCGGCGTGGGAGGGGTACGAGGAGTACGAGGTGTGCGAGGTGTGCGACGCCTGGGAGGGGTGTGAGGCGTACGACGTGTACGAGGTCTACGGCGCGTCCGAGGTGTACGTGGGTACGTAGCTCGGCGTCACGTCGTCGGCCACGTCCTGGGCGCCGGTGACGGCGTTGCCCGCGAGGGCCTGCGCATGCGGGGCGACCGTGTCCCCGGCCAGGTCCTGCGCGAACGGCTGGACCCGCGCGACGACGCCACCCGCGAAGGGCCGCACGTCACCCGTCACACCGTGCGCGAGGGCGTCCACGCTGCCGCCGACGCCCTGCACGCTGAAGGGAAGGCTGCTGCTGAGGGGAAGGTCCGTCTCACGGCACGGCGGAACGCATCGCTCCGCGGGTGAGGCGCGTCGCTCCTCGCACGGGACGCCCGCCGTCGCGCAAGCCCCCTGCCGCCGATGGCCCGTCATGCCCGGTTGCCTGCCCCACTGTCCGGTATGGGAAGCGGGCGCCGCTCGATCGCCGCGGCCATCACCTCCGGGAAGAGGTCCGGCGTACAGGCGAAGGCCGGCGCGTCCAGCGCGGCGAGCGCCGCCGCGTGCTCCCGGTCGTACGCGGGCGTCCCCTCGTCGGAGAGCGCGAGCAGCGTCACGAACTGGACCCCGGAGGCCTTCATCGCCGCGACCCGCTTCAGCATCTCGTCGCGTATGCCCCCTTCGTAGAGGTCGCTGATGAGGACGACGACCGTGTCGGCGGGCCGGGTGATCTGCGACTGGCAGTACGCCAGAGCCCGGTTGATGTCCGTGCCGCCGCCCAGCTGCGTGCCGAACAGGACGTCCACCGGGTCGTCGAGCTGCTCGGTGAGGTCGACGACGTTGGTGTCGAAGACGACGAGCCGTGTCTTGAGCGAACGCATCGAGCCGAGGACCGCGCCGAACACCGAGGCGTAGACCACGGACGCCGCCATCGAGCCCGACTGGTCGATGCAGAGGATGATCTCCTTCTTCACGGACTGCGACGCCCGCCCGTACCCGATGAGCCGTTCGGGGACGATCGTCCGGTGCTCCGGCAGGTAGTTCTTGAGGTTGACCGCGATGGTGCGGTTCCAGTCGATGTCGTGGTGGCGGGGCCTGCTCACCCGCGCGCTGCGGTCGAGCGCTCCGGTGAGGGTGGACCGGGTCCGCGTCGCGAGCCGCTTCTCCAAGTCCTCGACGACCTTGCGCACGACGGCCCGCGCGGTCTCCTTTGTCGTCTCCGGCATGGCTTTGTTGAGGGACAGCAGCGTGCCGACGAGGTGCACGTCCGCCTCTACCGCCTCCAGCATCTCGGGCTCCAGAAGCAGCGCGGAGAGCCCGAGCCGGTCGATGGCGTCGCGCTGCATGACCTGCACGACGGAGGAGGGGAAGTACGTCCGGATGTCGCCGAGCCAGCGCGCGACGGACGGCGCGGACCCGCCGAGCCCCGCCGAACGCTCCCGCCCCCGGCCCACCTTCTCGCCCCCCGCTCCGTACAGGGCGGCGAGCGCGCCGTCCATCGCCGCGTCCTGCCCCGTCAACGCGCACCCCGTCCCCTCGGCGCTCTCCCCACCGAGCACGAGACGCCACCGCCGCAACCGCTCGTCCACCACGAGTTGCTCCCCCGCCCTGCCGGTTGCCCCGTTCATCCCGCCACCCCCACCAGGTCGCCGTTCTCCGTATCCGTGCCCGTATCCGCCTCAGGCTGTTGGTGCCCGTGCCCCCGTGGCTGGGCCGGTGGCTGCGGTTGTGGTGGCGGCTGTGGCTGCGGTTGCGGTTGCGCCATACCGAGCAGCAGCCGCACGGTCGGTACAACCGCGTCCGCGCGTGCGGCGTCGATCTGCTCGGCGAAGCCGGGCACGCCGCCCCCGCCCGCCACGGGCCCGGCCCCCCGCGTCCCGCGCCGCACCAGCTCCCCCAACGTCCGCCGCACCCCTGGCTCGTACGCCGAGAACGTGCGCCGCAGCAACGGCAGTACGTCGATGAACGCGTCGTCCGACACCCCGCTCAGCCAGTCGTCGACCAGCCCGAGCAGCCGCTCGTCGTGCACGAGGAGCATGCCGCCCCCGGACCCGCCTCCGACGAAGCCCTCGATCCATGCGGCGCCATCGGCCGGTTCGCTCCCCCGGGACAGGGCGAGCCCCATGAGCCGGGCTGCCTCTCCGTCCGCCAACTCCCCTCCGTCCAGCAGCAGCCGCGCACACCGCCCTCGCACGACCCCGGCGACCGCCTCCCGCTGCGCGAGCACCCGCAGGACGGAGGACCATCGCGCACGTATCCCGCGCGTGCCGTCCCCGCCGGGGTCGGCCGGGGGTTCCTCGGCCGGTCCCGCGCGGAACTGGAACTCCCCGAGCAGCCCCACCGCCTGGTGCACCGCGTCCACGTGCCCCCGCATCTCCAGGGCGGCGTCCGTGTCGAGCCCCACACAGGCACCCGGCAGCCCCACGAAGACCCGCTCCGCGAGCCCGAGGGCGACCTCCCCGAGGGCTCCGGTGTCCGTCCCCCGCACGTCCCCGTAACGGAGCGAGCGCACGAGCGCGGGCAGGGCCTGCGCGAGATGCCCGACGTCCGCGTCCAGCGCCGCCCGGTCGGCGAGGACCCGCATCACCACGGGCAGCGCCTCCGGCAGCTCCGCCAGCAGACACCGCTCGGCGAGCGCGGTGACGTCGGAGAGGCCCGACGCCCCGACCGCGTCGGCCGACGCCTTCCCCGTGGCCGCGCCGAGGACCGTCGTACCCCACACCCCGGCCTCCGCGACCCGCACGGACAGCTCCGGCTCCCACCGCAGCCGCCAGGTCTCCCGGAACGTCCCCGTGCTCCCCCGGGAGCGCGCCGGCCGACCCCAGTCGACACCGAGGAGCCGCAGGCGGTGCAGCAGGGTGCTGCGGGCGGCGTCCGTCTCCCTGCGGAGGTCGAGCTCGACCTCCCGCTCCAACGCCTCCGGTTTGAGCCGTAGTCTGCGCTGCGCGCGCGTGAGGTCGCGCTGGAGCGGCACGGCGGGCGCCGACTCGGGGACCTCCCCCAGTACGTCCCCGACGACGAGCTTGTCGTGGACGAGGGCGAGCGGCACGTCCGAGCCCTCGCACATCACCGCCCGCACGGCGTCGGTCGTCTCGCTGAGCCCGGCCAGCGGCCGCCCCCGCATCGCGGCCAGCGTGTCGGCGAGCCGGACCGCCTCGATGACGTGCGCGGACGAGACGAGCCGGTCCTCGTCGCGCAGCAGCCCCGCGACCTTCGTCATCCACCGCTCGACGGGCCGGTCGGCGGCGGCGAACAGGTGGCCGTACCAGCCGGGGGAGGCGATCCCCGCGCCGTACCCACTGGCGCGGGAGAGCCGGCGGTGGGTCCAGGGGACCCACGTCATCTCGGCCTTCACCTTGGGGAGCCCCTTGAGCAGCGCCCGGTCGGCGGCCACAGTGGCCTTGCGCCGCAGCGCGGGCACGTGCCACGCGCCGCAGACCACCGCCACGCGGTCGGGGCCGAACTCCTTCTGGGCAGCCCGCAATTGGAGCCGCATGTGGGCCTCGCGGACCAGGTCGCGACCGTGCCCGCCGTCTCCGTAGGCCTCGCGCAGCGCCTCCATCGCGTCGCTCACCGCTTCGAACGGCGCGAACGCGTCGCCGCCCGCCTCCCGGTGCTCGACGACGTCCTCCCACCAGCGCTCGGGGTCGTCGTACCCGGCGGTCTCGGCCAGCACGGCGATGGGGTCGATCCGTACGGCGTCCTCCCCTGCGCACCCTGCGACGGCCTCCTCGCGCTCCTCACGTTCCCCGGGCCCTTCGGACTCTTCGCGCTCCCCGGGCTTCTCGGCCGCCCCGTCCGCCTCGTCCGCCCGCGCCAGCGAGTGTGCCGCCGGGAGGTCGATGAAACGGACCGGCACGCCCCGCTCCACGGCCCACCGGATGGCGACCCACTCCGGAGAGAACTCGGCGAGCGGCCAGAACGCTGAGCGGCCCGGTTCGTCCACCACGTGCGCGAGCAGTGCCACCGGCGGCCGCATGCCCTCGTCGGCGGCCAGGTGCACCAGGGGGTCGGCCTCCGGCGGCCCCTCGACGAGGACGGCGTCGGGCCGTGCCTCGTCGAGCGCGGCCCGCACCGCGCGGGCCGACCCGGGCCCGTGGTGCCGCACCCCGAGCAGCAGGGCCCCGCCGGTGCCCGCCGCCGCGCGCGTCTCGGCTCCCGCCCGGGTCATGCGCTCACCTCGCGGCACGCGCGGTAGAAGTCCTTCCAGCCGTCCCGCTCGCGCACGACCGTCTCCAGGTACTCCTGCCAGATCACGCGGTCCGCCGCCGGGTCGCGCACCACGGCCCCGAGGATGCCGGCCGCGACGTCACCGGGCCGCAGGACACCGTCTCCGAAGTGGGTCGCCAGGGCCAGGCCGTTGGTGACGACGGAGATCGCCTCGGCCGTCGAGAGGGTGCCGCTGGGCGACTTCACCTTCGTCCGCCCGTCGGCCGTGACGCCGTCGCGCAGTTCGCGGAAGACGGTGACGACGCGGCGTATCTCGTCGATGCCCTCGGGGCCCGCGGGCAGATCGAGCGAGCGGCCGATCTGGTCGACCCGGCGCGCGACGATGTCGACCTCGGCGTCGGCACTCTCCGGCAGGGGCAGGACGACGGTGTTGAAGCGGCGGCGCAGAGCGCTCGACAGGTCGTTGACCCCGCGGTCGCGGTCATTGGCGGTGGCGATGAGGTTGAAGCCCCGCACGGCCTGCACCTCCTGGCCCAACTCGGGGATGGGCAGGGTCTTCTCCGACAGGATCGTGATGAGCGAGTCCTGTACGTCGGCGGGGATGCGGGTCAGCTCCTCGACGCGTGCTGTCATCCCGTCGGCCATCGCCCGCATGACGGGGCTGGGCACGAGCGCGTCACGGCTCGGGCCGTGCGCGAGCAGCTGGGCGTAGTTCCACCCGTACCGGATGGCCTCTTCCGGGGTGCCTGCCGTGCCCTGCACGAGCAGCGTCGAGTCCCCGCTGACCGCCGCCGCGAGATGCTCGGACACCCATGTCTTGGCGGTGCCGGGCACCCCGAGCAGCAGCAGGGCGCGGTCGGTGGCGAGCGTGGTGACGGCGACCTCGACGATGCGGCGCGGCCCCACGTACTTCGGTGTGATCACGGTGCCGTCGGGCAGCGTGCCGCCGAGCAAATACGTCGCCACGGCCCACGGGGAGAGCTGCCACCGCTGCGGCCTCGGCCGGTCGTCCTGCGCGGCGAGCGCGGCCAGTTCGGCGGCGAAGGCGTGCTCCGCGTGCGGCCTCAGGACCGCGTCCTGATGCGTGGTCGCGGACGTCGTCGAGTCGACGGAAACGGTCATGGCGCGATCCCCCTCCAGCTCGCCCGGGCACGTCTGGCCCGGATGTGTCTCCACGGTGCACCACGCCACTGACAATCGACCCGGGCACGGCTCTGACCTGGGAAGACGCACGCTCCCGGGTCGATTGTCAGTGGGGGGACCTACCTTCGAGACATGACTCAGCAGGGGGTGCGCTGGACGGCGGACCAGGTGCTGGCACTGGCGCCTGACGCTCCGTCACGCAAGGCGGGAAGCAGACTCGGCGTGGCCGGACCGTGGTCGGAGACGGGCAGTTCTGGCGAGGGGGCGGTGTGGGGGCTGTGCAAGGGCAGTGGCAGCAAGCCGTATCAGACGGTCATCGACATCACGGGCGGCGCGGACGCGGCGGGCCCGGCGTACAAATGCAGTTGTCCGAGCCGCAAGTTCCCGTGCAAGCACGCGCTGGGGCTGCTGCTGGTCTGGGCGGGCGCGGACGGCACCGTGCCGGACGGCGAGCCGCCGACGTGGGCGGAGGAGTGGCTGGCTTCCCGCCGCAAAGGAGTCGAGGGCAGGAGGAGTTCGACCACATCGCCCGCCGCCCCAGCCGACCCTGAGGCGGCGCGCGGAAGAGCGGAGAAGCGGGCAGCGCGCATCACGGCGGGGGCGACAGAGCTGGAGCAGCGCCTGTCCGACCTGATGCGCTCCGGCACGGCCTCCGCCGAACAGGCGGGGTACGGCCTGTGGGAGGAGACGGCGGCCCGCATGGTGGACGCGCAGGCACCAGGACTGGCGGCGCGCGTCCGGGTGTTGGGAGCCATACCTTCCTCCGGGCCCGGCTGGCCGGTGCGCCTGCTGGAGGAGTGCGCCCTGCTGCACCTCCTCGACCAGGGCTGGCTCCACCGCGACGCGCTGCCGCCCGGCCTGGCCGCCGCGGTCCGCTCCCGCGTCGGCCTGCCCGCCCAGCCGGAGGGCCCGCCGCTGCGCGACCGCTGGCTGGTCCTCGCGCAGTACGACACCGCCGACAGCAAGCTCACCACGCGCCGCGTCTGGCTGTACGGCACGGACTCCGGCCGCACCGCCCTCCTCCTCTCGTACGGGGCGGCGGGCCGCACCCCCGCGCTCGCCCTGCCGGTGGGCCTCGCGCTCGACGCGGAGCTGACGGGATACCGGGGCGCACGGCAGCTCCGGGCCGAGCTGGGCGAACAGTTCGCGGCCCCGGCCCCCACCGCGGAGCGGCCACCAGGCGTACGGACAGCCGAGGCCGCCGCGCGCTACGGCGAGGCGCTCCGCCACGACCCCTGGCTGGAGTCCTGGCCGGTGACACTCTCCGAGGTCATACCGGCCCAGGCCGACGGCGCGTGGCAACTGGCCGACGCCGACGGCGGGTCGGCGCTGCCCCTGGCGCCCACCGCCGCGTCGGACAGGGGCCTGTGGCGGCTGGTCGCCTTGTCCGGAGGGGCACCGCTGACGGTGTTCGGCGAGTGCGGCCACCAGGGCTTCACCCCCTTGGCCGCCTGGCCCGGGGACGCGGGAGGGACGGTGCCGCTGTGCTGACGAACGACCGCCAGGAGGAGCAGATGCCCACCATGCCCGCCACACCGACGGCGCCCGCCCCAGCCACGGTGCCTGCCCAAGCCACGGCGTCCGTAACGGCCCCGGCGCCCGAGGCCGCCTCCACGCCCCCGCAGGTGGCCTGGGAGGACCTGGTCACGGCCGCGCTGCTCGGCACCGACCGCCGCGCCCTGCCGGCCCCTCTCCACAGGCCCGGCAAGGAGCCACCGCTCGCCCTCCTCGACGAAGCGGCGGTGCAGACGGTCCGCCGCAGGGCCGGACTGCGCCCGGCACCGGCCGCCGCCCCGCCCGAGCCCGCGGCGCGCGACCCCAGGCCACCTCTGCCGCCCGCGGCCCGGCGCAGACTCGCCACGCTCCTCACCGACCAGCCGGGCCTCGGAAGCGGCGGCAGGCGGGGCGCGACACCGGACCTGATGGAGCTGCTCCCCCAGTGGCTGGCCCTGGCCAACGCCCGGGGGTACGGCGCGCCACCCGAACTGCTGCCCGCCCTCCTGAACGCGGCACGCGGCCGTACGGACCTGCGCCCCCAGGCGCTGACCTTCGCCGGCCCCAGGGCCCTGTGGCTGGCCCGCATGAACCCGGACTGGAAGTTCGCGCTCCGCGCCACTCCGGGAGGCGGCGTGGCCCTTCCCGCCACGGACGACGCACCAAAGGTCCGGCAGCTGTGGGAGGAGGGCCTGTTCGCCGAACGGGTCGCCCTCCTGACCACCCTCCGCGCGCACGACGCCCACGCCGCGCGGGAGCTGCTCGCCACGACCTGGCCGACGGAGCGCGCGGAAGACCGCCTGATGTTCCTCGACTCGCTCCGCACAGGCCTGTCCGCCGCGGACGAGCCGTTCCTAGAACAGGCCCTCACCGACCGCAGCCGCAACGTCCGATCGACCGCGGCGGAGCTGCTCTCCGCGCTGCCCGACTCGGCGCTGGCCGGGCGGATGGCGGCCCGGGCGGCGTCCTGCGTGGCCGTCGACCACGTGTCGAGCACACCGACGCTGACGGTCGAGGCCCCGCACGAGTGCGACGCGGGCATGGAGCGGGACGGCGTCGTCGCCAAGCCCCCGGCCGGCCGGGGCGAGCGTTCCTGGTGGCTGGGCCAGCTGGTGGAGGCCGCCCCGCTCGCCACCTGGCGGACCCGGCTCGGCAACCGCACACCGGCCGAGATCGTGGCCCTCCCGGTGGCCGACGACTGGCGCGGCGAGCTGCACGCCGCGTGGTGCCGCGCGGCCGTGCGGCAGCAGGACGCGACCTGGTCCCGGGCGCTGCTCGGCACACCCGCCTCCCCGGACGCCGCGGGCCCCGGAGCCGTGTCGCTCGCCGAGCGCGCCAAGCTCCTGGCCGCGCTGCCCGCGGCGGAGCGGGCGGAGTGGGTCGCCGGTTTCATCGCCGCGCACGGCCTGTCGGAGGCGTTCCAGCTGCTCGGCGTGTGCGCGGTGCCCTGGGCCGGACCGCTGGGCCGCGCGGTCGTGGACGCGTTGAACATCGCGCGGGACGCGGGCAGCTACCCCTGGAGCTTCAGCGGCGTCATGGGCCTCGCGGAACGCTGCCTGGACCCTGCCGAGGCGGTCCGCCTGGAGGCGCTCACCGCGATCCCGGACGAACCGGAGGACGCGTCACCGGGCGCCGGGAGCTACTGGTCGGAGGCGTTCCAACGCCTGGTCACCACACTGCGCCTGCGCGCGGCGATACGTGACGAGCTTCCGCCGGTGCCAGGGCAAGTGCCAGTTCCCGTACCCGGGTCGGCGCCACTGCCGGGGCCCGGCACGGAGGACGGGCAGGCGTGAGAGGCGGCGGCCCCGCGGCCGAGGCCCCCGGGCCCCCTCCGCGGGACCGCCACCGTGGGGCCACCGACCCGGGAGGGCCGACCCGGGGCCACCGACCCGGGGTAGCCGACCGGGACCACCGACCCGGGGTAGCCGACCGGGACCACGTCGCCACCTGGGACCACCTCGGCACCGCCTCGTCGCCCCTGGGCCCACGCCTACGCCGTACCAGCCTTGCGGCCAGGCCCGCCCCCGCGTACGTCCCTGCGTGGTCAGGCCCGGCGTACCGGCTTGGGGGCCAAGCCCGGCGTACAGCTCGCGGTCAGGCCCCCGCCGGCTGCCGCACGTTGGCCCGCACCCACTCCACGATCGAGGTCGTGGTGGCCCCGGGGGTGAAGATCTCCGCGACGCCCTTCTCCTTCAGCGGCGCGATGTCCGCCTCCGGGATGATGCCGCCGCCGAACACCAGGATGTCCTGCGCGTCCCGCTCCCTCAGCAGCTCCAGCACCCGCGCGAACAACGTGTTGTGCGCCCCGGACAGGATGGAGAGGCCGATCGCGTCGGCGTCCTCCTGGATCGCGGTGTCCACCACCTGCTCGGGCGTCTGGTGCAGCCCGGTGTAGATGACCTCCATACCGGCGTCACGCAACGCCCGCGCGATCACCTTGGCCCCGCGGTCGTGCCCGTCGAGCCCCGGCTTGGCGACCACCACGCGGATCGGCCCGGCTGCCACACCCATCACTGCCTCCATGTACCGATGTCCGTACCGAATCCGTACCCACAACCATCTGTTCGAGCACAGATACCCCGCACCGCACCGGCCGGGGAAGTGAACGAACGTTATCCACAGCATCCCGCAAGCGGCAGTTTCGCGGTGGGGAGGGAGGGGGAAATCACACGATGGGACACGTTCGCTGCGCGCCGTCCACCGACCCGGGGTTCACGCTCCGCACCGGACCAAGCGCGAGGGGAGCCGCGACGAGATCGCCGCGCCACCATGCCGTCAGCCGCACGGCGTGGTGGTCCGGTGCACCGGCGACATCACGGGGCCATGGAGCAGCCTCATCAGGGCGGCGCACGCCACGCCATCGCGGAACCGACTTGTCGCCCATGACTCCCCCTAGGGCACACGGGGGAGGAAGACGCCTTCCCGTGCGCCGTCGGGAGGTCGACGATGCCGATCACGGGGGCCCGCCCCTTTCGCTTCCGCAGCTTGCCGCTGCCAAAATTGACCGCGCTGCTGCCTCTGCCGTCGCCGGCCCTGCCCGCTGCGCCCGCGCTGCCTTCCCTGGCCGCCCTGCACGCGAAAGCGGCGGGCCGCGTCTCCCTGGCCCTCCTGAAGTCGACCGCCCTGGAGGTGGCGCTTTTCGCGGGCCACCTCGCCCTCTACCCCTCGGGCGTCATCCAGGAGCGCCGCACGGCCCCCCTCCAGCCGCCCCCGGACGCCCCGCGCCTCCCCCGGGACGGCAGGCCTCCGGTTCTTCTCCTGCACGGGTTCATAGACAACCGCTCCGTCTTCGTCCTGCTCCGCCGCGCCCTGTCCCAGGACGGCGGACGCCGCGTGGAGTCGCTCAACTACTCCCCGTTGACCTGCGACATCCGGACCGCCGCCGAACTGCTCGGCCGCCACGTCGAGGAACTCTGCGAGCGCACGGGCCACCGCCGCGTGGACATCGTCGGCCACAGCCTCGGTGGCCTGATCGCCCGCTACTACGCGCAGCGCCTCGGCGGGGACGTACGCGTACGCACACTCGTCACGCTCGGCACCCCGCACGCGGGCACCCGGGTGGCACCTCTCGCGGACGCGCACCCGATCGTGCGGCAGATGCGCCCCGGCTCCGCCGTGATCGAGGAGCTGAAGGAACCGGCACCGGACTGCCGCACCCAATTCGTGTGCTTCTGGAGCGATCTGGACCGGATCATGGACCCGCGGGAAACGGCGTGCGTCGACCATCCCGACCTGCTCGCGCAGAACATCCAGGTAACCGGAATCGGCCATCTCGCATTGCCGGTGCACCCGGCGGTCGCGAACGGCATACGCCAGGCACTCGACCTGATGAACCCGGGAGCCGACGCAAGGGAAAAACCGGGTGGGCTCACGGTCGCCTGACCACGAACGGGCATCGGCCACGGACCCGATCCACACCCTCAGGCGTCGAACGCAACTCGAACGCAGGGCCAAGCCTGTGCCCACAGTCCCCCGAAAGACGGCCGAATGCCCGTTTCTTGGGAGGGTGAAACCTGCCGAAGATTGTCGCGCCCGCGTACCGCCGGGTACAGTCGCCGCACCGCTCTGCCCCTGCTGCCGAGGCGAAAGAGAAGTTGGTGAACGACCGTCACCCGTCGGGGAGCTCGACTCCCCAGCCCTCGGCACCCGGCGCCGACCACGCGTCCTACGCGACGTACGAACCGCCGAGCGTCCAGCACGGCGGCCACGGTTACGAGGCCTACTCCACCGCCGGTTTCGACACCGGCACCTTCGCCGCCGACCCGCTCTTCGGCGACATGCCCGGCACCGAGTACGACACGGGCCAGTGGGCGACCACCACGGCCACCCAGGAGCAGCCGGCCGCCTACGACACGTACGCAGGTCAGCACCACGCCGCCGCGTACGACACCGGCAGCTACGACACCACCTCCGCCTGGCCGACCGGCGGTTACCCGCATCTCGCCGACATCCCCGCCCAGCCGGGCCCGGACAACTCGGGCCAGTGGGACGCCACCGCCTGGAACGAGGGCCCCTCGACCGGCCAGTGGGAGACGCAGGCCGCCGAGACGCAGACCTTTGAGACGGACGCCTTCGGCACGGAAACAGGCTCGTTCGACACGGGTTCATTCGACGCCGCCGCGTGGAACTCCCCCGACCGGACGCCCGGGGCGCGCGAGGAACACGAGGGCCGCGAGGCAAACGAAGCGCACGAGAACCAGGGGGCGCACAACTCGTCGCACGAGCCGCACGACGCGCCCCTTTCGTACGAGCCCGCGGAATCCGAGGATGCGCAGCCGTACGAACTCACCGAGCAGTACGAGATCGCCGCCGACGCCCCGTACACGGCCGCGGAGCCCGAACCGGCGCTCGATGGCCCGGCCCCCGGGTCGCGTGCCGCCGCCCGAGGCAAGACCGGCGGCTCCGGTGCGGGCCGCTCACGGACCCGACGCCGCACCCCCGCCAAGCGCTCCGCCCTATTCACCGTCGCCGTGCCCTCGGCCTGCGTGATGGGCGTCGCCGGAGTGGCCGCCGCCTCCGTGGGCAGCTTCGGCGGCGACGAGGGCAAGGAGACGACGGCCTCGGCCCCGGACTCCGCCCCGGTGAAGCCCTCCACCGCCAACAGCAAGCTGGACACCCAGCTGGCGAATCTCTCCGCGGACGCGGGCGACTTCGCGGACCGCGCGAGCCGTACGCAGGAACGTATCGACCTGAAGGCCGAGAAGGTCGCCGCCCAGAAGAAGGCGGCCGCGGAAGCGGCACGCAAGGAGCGGCTCCGCCCGAAGTTCGCGCTGCCGGTGAAGCAGCACGGCCTGAGCGCGCAGTACGGCCAGGCCGGCGTCAACTGGATGTCGGCGCACTCCGGCATCGACTTCCCCGTGTCGTACGGCACGGAGGTCTACGCCGCGACCGACGGCACCGTGACCACGAAGTGGAACAGCGCCTACGGCAACATGGCGATCGTGACCGCCAAGGACGGCACGGAGACGTGGTACTGCCACCTCTCCTCGCACAAGATCTCCAGCGGCCCCGTGAAGGCGGGCGAGACGATCGCCTTCTCCGGGAACTCCGGGAACTCCACGGGACCGCACCTGCACTTCGAGGTGCGGCCCAGCGGCGGCTCGGCGATCGACCCGCTGCCGTGGCTGCGCAGCCACGGCCTCGACCCGCTGTAACTCCCGTCGCCGCTCCCGGCGTTGCCGTTACAGCTTCTCGACCGGCGCGTACCGCAGCAGGAGCCGCTTCGGCTTGGGCTCGCCGAAGTCCACCGTCGCCTCGGCGTTCGCACCCGTGCCCTTCACCCCGACCACGGTCCCGAGACCGAACTGGTCGTGCGTGACCCGGTCCCCGATCGCCAGTGAGACCACCGGCTTCTCCGAGGCGCGGCGGGTGGCGAAGCCCTGCGCCCCGCCCGTGCGCGAGCGCGAGGAGGACAGCGACGAGGCGATGCCCGCGGCGGGACCCGACGACGCGAGGGCGCCGACGGAGCCCTTCCGCTTCCAGTCCAGATACGTATCCGGAATCTCTTCCAGGAAGCGCGACGGCGGGTTGTACGAGGGCTGGCCCCAGGCGCTGCGCATCGAGGACCGCGTGAGGTAGAGCCGCTCGCGCGCGCGGGTGATGCCCACGTAGGCCAGGCGGCGCTCCTCCTCCAGCTCCTTGACCTGCCCGAGAGCGCGCATGTGCGGGAAGACGCCGTCCTCCATGCCGGTCAGGAACACCACCGGGAACTCAAGGCCCTTCGCGGTGTGCAGCGTCATGAGGGTGATGACTCCGGAGCCGTCGTCCTCCTCATCCGGAATCTGGTCGGAGTCGGCGACGAGCGCGACGCGCTCCAGGAAGTCGGAGAGCGTGCCGGCCGGAGCGACGGCCCCCTCGTCGGCTTCCGCCTGGCCGTCCTCCTGGGCACCGGCCGCCTGGGCGTTCTCCTGCTCGAACTCCAGCGCGACCGCGGCGAGTTCCTGGAGGTTCTCGATGCGGGTCTCGTCCTGCGGGTCCGTCGAGGCCTGCAACTCCGCGAGGTAGCCGGTCCGTTCGAGCACGGCCTCCAGGACGACGGCCGGGCCCGCGCCGGACTCGACGATGGTCCGCAGCTCCTCCATGAGCGTGTTGAACCGCCTGACGGCGTTGGTCGAACGGGCCGCCATTCCGTACGCCTCGTCGACGCGGCGCAGCGCCTGCGGGAAGGAGATCTTCTCGCGCTGCGCCAGCGCGTCGATCATCGCCTCGGCGCGGTCGCCGATGCCCCTCTTGGGGACGTTCAGGATGCGGCGCAGCGGGACCGCGTCCTCGGGGTTGGCGAGAACGCGCAGGTAGGCCAGCACATCGCGGACCTCCTTGCGCTCGTAGAAGCGGACGCCGCCGACGACCTTGTAGGGCAGGCCGACGCGGATGAAGATCTCTTCGAAGACGCGGGACTGGGCGTTCGTGCGGTAGAAGATCGCGACGTCGCCGGCCTTCGCCTCGCCCGCGTCCGTGAGCCGGTCGATCTCGTCGGCGACGAACTGCGCCTCGTCGTGCTCGGTGTCGGCCACATAGCCGGTGATACGGGCGCCCGCGCCCTGGTTGGTCCAGAGGTTCTTCGGGCGGCGGCTCTCGTTCCGCTCGATGACCGCGTTCGCGGCGCTCAGGATCGTCTGCGTGGAGCGGTAGTTCTGCTCCAGGAGGATCGTGGTGGCGTCGGTGTAGTCCTCCTCGAACTGGAGGATGTTGCGGATGGTGGCGCCGCGGAAGGCGTAGATCGACTGGTCGGCGTCACCCACCACGCACAGCTCGGCCGGATCGTCGCCCTCGCCTCCGGAGGGGCCGACCAGCTCGCGCACCAGGGCGTACTGCGCGTGGTTCGTGTCCTGGTACTCGTCGACCATGACGTGCCGGAAGCGGCGGCGGTAGTGCTCGGCGACGTCCGGGAAGGCGCGCAGGAGGTGCACCGTCGTCATGATCAGGTCGTCGAAGTCCAGCGCGTTCGCCTCGCGCAGGCGCGACTGGTACATGGCGTAGGCCTGGGCGAGGGTCTTCTCGAAGCCGTCGGCGGCCTGGGCGGCGAAGTCCTCCTCGTCGATCAGCTCGTTCTTCAGGTTGGAGATCTTGGCGCTGAAGGACTTCGGCGGGAACTTCTTCGGGTCGAGGTCCAGGTCGCGGCAGACCAGGGCCATCAGACGCTTGGAGTCCGCGGCGTCGTAGATCGAGAAGGAGGACGTGAAGCCGAGCTTCTTGTACTCGCGGCGCAGGATGCGGACACAGGCGCTGTGGAAGGTCGAGACCCACATCGCGTTGGCCCGGGGGCCCACGAGCTGCTCGACGCGCTCCTTCATCTCGCCCGCGGCCTTGTTCGTGAAGGTGATCGCGAGGATCTGCCCGGGGTGCACACCGCGCTGCGCGAGGAGGTACGCGATGCGGTGGGTCAGCACGCGGGTCTTGCCGGAACCGGCACCGGCGACGATGAGCAGCGGGGAGCCGGCGTGCACGACCGCCGCGCGCTGGTTCTCGTTCAGCCCCTCCAGGAGCGTCGCCGGGTCGATGACCGGGCGCGGGGCGCCGTCGCGGTAGTGCGTGTCCCGGGTCATGGGCACGTCGAATTTCCCGCTGAACAAGTCGTCCGGAACCGGTTCCGGAGCGCTGTCCTCGGGCGGCGGCGGGGGCTCTTCGTCCGCGGCCCGGGAAGGCTGCAGGTCCGCCAGGAAGCTGTCATCAAAGAGGCTGCTCATCGCCTCCCGAGTCTAGGCGGCCCCACTGACAACCCGCCCCGGGTTCCGGCCACCTTCCTCCCCGACCCGCCTCACCTACGCCCCGCCCGCGCCCGGTCACGCTCCGCCACCCACGAGCCGAACCGTCCCAGGGGTCCCGCGAAGTAACGGAAAAGTATCGGGCATATCGAACATCAACCTTCACACGCGCCACACGAGTTGGCTAGCGTGCTCCGCGGGCCGCCCGTCCCCCACCGGCGAACACGCCGGGAGCGGGCCGCCTCCGCCGAGTCCGACGTGTTCGGAGCCGGGGACCCACCGAAAACTTGGGGTGAATCGGTCCCGTACGAAGTACGGGACCGTAGGGCAACCTTCCGGATCAGCCGCCCGAACCCGACAGCTAACCCGGTAGGCGGTCTACGGAAGGAGTCGCCTCCCTTGGCGTCGCACCGCAAGCCGCGGACCCGGACGGTCGGAATGACCGGACTCGCCGGAATCCCCGGAATACGCACCGCTCCCGCCGTCGGCATCACGACGGCCGCCCTCACCTCCGTGGCGCTCCTGTCACAGAGCGCGCAGGCGGCCCCCTCCACGCCGGGTAAGCCCAGTCTCGAAGAGGTGCGGAAGAAGGTCGACGACCTGTACCACCAGGCGGGCGTGGCCACCCAGAGGTACAACGCGGCCAAGGAGAAGACCGAGAAGCAGCGCAAGAAGGTCGGCCGGCTGCTCGACCATGTCGCCGAGCGCGCGGACAAGCTGAACGAGGCGCGCCAGGAACTCGGCTCCTTCGCCGCCGCCCAGTACCGCACCGGGGCCGTCTCCCACACCGCCACGATGATGCTCGCCGAGGACCCGCAGGGCTACTTCGACCAGAACCACCTGGCGGACCGGCTCACCAAGCGGCAGAAGAAGGCCGTCGACGACTACCAGACGCAGCAGGCGTCGGCGACGAAGCAGCGTACGAAGGCCGCGCGGAGCCTGGAGACGCTGAGCGACTCACGGGACAGCCTCAGGACGAGCAAGCGGACCGTCCAGAAGAAGCTGGGCGAGGCACGTGAGCTTCTCTCGGAGCTGACCGCCGAGGAGAAGGCCCGGCTCGCCGTGATCGAGCGGCAGAAGGAACGGGAGGCCAAGCGCAAGGCCGAGGAACTGGCCCGCAAGGAGGCGGCCGAGGCGGAGCGCAAGCGCAAGGCGCAGGAGGCGGCCCAGAAGGAGCGGAAGGAGCAGGGAGAGGGGGGAGGGAAGGGCCAGGGCACAGGTTCAGGCTCCGGTCCCGGCTCGGACACCGGTTCCGGTTCCGGCTCCGGTTCTGGCCCCGACTCCGGCGCTGGTTCCGGCTCCGGAAGCGCCGACGGCGGTTACGCCACCAAGGCCGCGAAGGTCATCGCCTTCGCGGAGGCGCAGATCGGCAAGCCGTACGTCTGGGGCGCGACCGGGCCCGACTCCTACGACTGCTCCGGGCTCACCCAGGACGCGTGGAAGGCCGCGGGGATCACGCTGCCGCGCACGACGTGGGACCAGGTGAAGGCCGGTACCACCGTGAAGACCGCCGACGCCGAACCCGGTGACCTGGTCTTCTTCTACGACGACATCAGCCACCTAGGGATCTACATCGGTGGCGGCAAGATGATCCACGCCCCGAAGCCGGGTGCGAAGGTCCGCGTCGAGTCGATCTTCTCCATGCCGATCCACAGCATGGTGCGCCCGGCGTAACCGCGCCCCGGCGTCACCGCGGAAAAACACCCTCTACGCGCGCGTGGCCCGCACTTCCGGAGAAGTGCGGGCCACGCGCGCGTAGAGGGTCGTTCGCAGGATCAGGTCCACAGCACGGCGATGAAGATGTTCGCCGTGGTCAGCAGCCCCACCGCGCCGAACACGCCCTTGTCGATCTTCTCCTCGTCCCGCTTCACGTAGACCAGCGCGAGGATCAAGATCAGGACGGCCATCTTGATGCCGATCTTGACGTTGTTGACCGCGTTGTCGTCCGCCTGGTTGAGGCCCACGAGGGCCACGCCGGTGACGAGCATGGTCAGCGCGCCGTGCAGCATCGCGGGACTGAAGCGGGCGGTGCCCTGGCCCATCTGCTTCATCTGGGTCAGGAAGCCGCCCAGGAGCGAGGCGATGCCGATGATGTGCAGGCCGACGAAGAGATGGATGAGTACGTCCATGAGGCCGGAGCCTAGCCGGGCCCCGCACCGCCCCTCACAGGCGGGCTCCGGGGCGGGGCCCAGGGGCGGGCGTAGGGGTGGGCGTAGGGGTGGGCGCACCCCCAGGCCCATACCACCCTCTGCCGGGCAGGCAGGGCACAAACCGCCCCATTGGTCACAGCTGTCCACGAAGCCGCCCTCGACCCGTCAGTACCGCGGACAGGCGCGGTCACGATTCCGACCTTCTCCGGCAGTTGCGCACAATCCTCCTCCGGGCCGTGACGCCCAGGTTTAGCGTCCTTCACCAGGTGACCGGCTCCCCATCGCCGCCCCCGCTCAGGGCGGCAGTCGGACACCCCCGCCGAGAAACCCGGTGGCGGCCCGTCCCCCTGTGCGGGCCGCCACCGGCCAGCTAAGGAGCACCTTCGTGGCAGCGCACCGCAAGCCCAAACAGCGCTCGCTCAGCGGCCCCGCGGCCCGCACCGCCGCCACCCTCGCTCTCGCGGGAGCCGCCTCGGTGGCCGCGTTCGACGGCTCGGGACACGCGGACCCCCGGCTCAGCCCCGCCGAAGTGAAGGTCAAGGTCGACGCCCTCTACCGCGAGGCGGAGATCGCCACCGAGAAGTACAACGGCGCGAAGGAGAAGGCCGAGAAAGCCGAGAAGTCGCTCGACGCACTGCGCGACGAGGCGGCCCGCAAGGCGGAGAAACTCAACGCCGCCCGCAACGACCTGGGTTCCTACGCCACAGCGCAGTACCGCGCGGGCGGCATCACCCCTTCCATGCAACTCGCGCTCTCCTCCGACCCCGATCAGTTCCTGGACCGCGCCTCCCTCGCCGACCGGGCGGGCAGCCGCCAGGCCGCGGCCCTCAACGGTGTACGCAAGAGGCTCCAGCAGGTCGCCCAGCTGCGCGCCGAGGCCGATGGCCGCCTCGCCACCCTCCGCGCGCGCCAGACGGACCTGCGGAAACACAAGAAGACCGTCACCGGCAAGCTTGCCGAGGCCAAGCGGCTGCTGGCCCGGCTCACCGAGGAACAGCGCGTGGAGTACGCGCGGCTCGCGGACGGGAATCAGGGTCGTGACAGCGGCCGAGCCGCCCGTTCGGACACCCGCCACACTCCGCTCAGCGGCACCGGCAGCGGTACCACCCAGGCCCCCAACACCCGCGCGGCCGCCGCCGTTGCCTACGCGTACCGAGCCATCGGCAGCCCCTACGTGTGGGGCGCGACGGGTCCGAGCGCCTTCGACTGCTCAGGGCTGATCCAGGCCGCGTACCGCTCGGCCGGCGTCTCACTGCCGCGCACCACCTACGCCCAGATCGCAGCGGGCCAGCGCATCCCGCGCTCCGCGCTGCGCCCCGGTGACCTGGTGTTCTACTACTCCGGCATCAGTCACGTCGGCATGTATGTGGGCAACGGCCGGATGATCCACGCCCCCAACCCGGGCGCCCCGGTGCGGATCGCTCCGATCGACGAGATGCCGTTCGCCGGTGCCACCCGGGTGGTGTGAACCGGCCCGCCCGCCCCCAGTACTGTCGGGCCCATGCCCAGCCGTACGTTGCCGCCGCCTCCCCCTCCCCCGTATCTGCGGACCTGGCCGGACCGGCAAGCCCTGCTCACCGACCGCGGCCTGGCCCTGCAGGAACTGCTCAGGCGGCACCTGGGGGTACACCGGCTTCTCTTCCTGTGGCTGTGCGGAGCCGCCGCCGTCATCGGCTGGGCGCTGCTGATGCAGCCGGTCAAGCTCATCGAGGAGAAGGACCCCACAGGCATCATCCTCGGCCCGGTCCTCGCGATCCTCGGCCTCGCGGCGCTGGCCCCCGCCGTGGTCGGCGTCGTCTTCAGCACCCGCCGCGACCGACGGATACGGGAACTCGCCGACGCCTGGCTCGCATTGGACCGCCACCCCGCCTCCGACGCCCGGCTGCGCGCCCCCGGCCTCAGCCTCCTCTGGCTCCTGTCCTCCCTCGCCGTCTCCGCCCTCGGCCTATGGGCGTCCTTCGCGTCGGCCGCGTACGCCGAACCCGGCCACCAGACCTACGCCGACGTCGCCCTCGGCATGGGCGTCGGTCTGATCCTGTGGCTGACGGGCCTCCTGGGCGCCGCCAAGGCCCTCAACCACTACCGCTGGGCACTGCGGATGCTGAGCCCCTCGACTGCGGCAACGGCCGCACAGGTCCCTTAGCCTCGGCGCATTCCGTAGGTCCGCCAGCCCTCAGCGCGTGCCGTAGGTCCCAGCTCGCGGGGCCTCCCTGGATGTCGTGGGTTCTTCCCGCTCCGACCGATCCGTCAAGCCCCGACAAACACAGGCACAGGCCCTGCCCCTCAGACCAGCCGTCGCGCCGTCGCCCACCGTGTCAGCTCGTGGCGGTTGGACAACTGGAGCTTCCTCAGGACCGCCGAGACATGCGACTCGACCGTCTTCACGGAGATGTAGAGCTGCTTGGCGATCTCCTTGTACGCGTACCCGCGCGCGATGAGCCGCAGGACTTCCCGCTCCCGCTGCGTGAGCCGGTCCAGGTCCTCGTCGATCGGAGGCGCGTCGGTGGAGGCGAAGGCGTCCAGGACGAAGCCCGCCAGCCGCGGCGAGAACACCGCGTCGCCGTCCTGCACGCGGAAGATGGAGTCCACCAGGTCCGTACCGGTGATGGTCTTGGTGACATAGCCGCGGGCACCGCCCCGGATGACCCCGATGACGTCCTCGGCGGCGTCCGACACCGAGAGCGCCAGAAAGCGCACCGGGTTCTCCGCGTCGGACATCAACGGAGCGCAGCGGCGCAGCACTTCCACGCCACCGCCCCCGGGGAGGTGCACGTCCAGCAGGACGACTTCGGGGCGCGCGGCCGTGATGACCGTGACCGCCTGGTCGACGTCGGCGGCCTCGCCGACCACCTCCACGCCCGTGATGTCCGTCCGGCCGATCTCCGCCTGCACCCCGGTGCGGAACATCCGGTGGTCGTCGACGAGGACGACCCGCACACGACGCCCACCCGCACCGCCCTCGTCCGACCCGGTCGGCTCCGCGGGTTCGCCCGCCTCGGTCGCGTCGCTCATGTCGTCGCCGTCCTCTCCATCTCCAGCTCGACTTCCGTGCCGCCGCCGGGCACCGCGCGCAACCGCGCCGTGCCGCCATTGCGCTGCATGCGGCCGATGATCGATTCTCGTACGCCCATGCGGTCGTCGGGCACCGAATCCAGGTCGAATCCGGGGCCGCGGTCCCGGACGGAGACGAACACCGTCTCTCCCTCGACTTCTGCGAAGACCTGCACCGCGCCGCCCTCGCCACCGTACTTGGCGGCATTCACCATGGCTTCCCTCGCGGCCTGCATCTGCGCGGTGAGCCGCTCGTCGAGCGGGCAGTCACCGACCACGACGACCTCGATCGGGACACCGTGCTTGTCCTCCACCTCCGCCGCGCTCTGGCGGACCGCTTCGGCGAGGGTCTCGGGCTCCTCGTCCTCGTCCTTGCCGTTGCCCTCGGGTCTGTAGAGCCAGGCCCGCAGGTCGCGCTCCTGGGCCCGGGCGAGACGGCGCACCTCACTCGGGCTCTCCGCGTTGCGCTGGATCAGGGTGAGGGTGTGCAGCACCGAGTCGTGCACATGGGCGGCGACCTCGGCTCTCTCCTGGGCGCGGATGCGCATCAGCCGCTCCTCGGAGAGATCCTGCGCCATCCGGACGAGGTAGGGACCCGCGAGGAGCGCGACGCCGACGAGCACGGCGAGGGCGGCCTGGAGCACCGCGCCCAGGTGGGCGGCCGAACCCTGGAGCACGAAGATCCCGGACACGCCGGCGCCGACCAGGAGGACGCCGGCGGCCGACCGGGCGAGCGTCAGGGTGCGTCTGCGCCGCCC
The DNA here is from genome assembly GCF_021028635.1 of Streptomyces huasconensis. Classification (NCBI taxonomy): domain Bacteria; kingdom Bacillati; phylum Actinomycetota; class Actinomycetes; order Kitasatosporales; family Streptomycetaceae; genus Streptomyces; species Streptomyces huasconensis. The sequence goes on along the minus strand of NZ_CP086119.1, from coordinate 4,893,653 downwards.
CACGGCCACCCAGCGGGCCCGGCGGGCGTTGTCGGCCTGCCGCCAGACCAGGGCGACACCCGCGGCGACGAGCAGGGTCGGGACGACATACGCCTTCGTCGAGCCGTCCAGGTCCACATTGCCGACGAAGACCATGGAGACGACGACCATCGCGAGGAGCGCGACGATCTGCCCCTTGTCCGGCTTGCGGGCCACGAGTCTGCGGCGGCCGTCCGCCGAAGTCTCGGTCATGGGCGAAGGCGGCCGCTCGGAGTCGACGCCGCCGACGCCGAGCGGGACGAAGAACCAGAACGCCGCGTACAGCAAGGCGCCGAGGCCGTCCGCCGTGAACAGGCCGACGAAGATGAGGCGGACCCAGATCACCGGCAACCCGAGATGTCCCGCGAGGCCGCGTGCGACACCGCCGAGCCAACGTCCGTCACCGCTGCGGTAGAGCTTGCGCAGCGGTCGGACGTCGTCGAGGGGAGGGGCAGCGGCTTCCGGCATGCCTCGATGTTCACACGGGGGCGCGGGCACGGACATCAGGGTCGAGCCCCGAGACTTCCCTGATCTCGACCCCTGGCTCGTCCCTGTCAGGGCCGAGGCCCGAGGAGTCTCAGGGGCGATATCAGGGTCGGGCCAGGGTTTTCCCGACTGCCGCGGCGGGCCCGCGGCGGTCACCATGGACACATGACAGATCAGCAGCCCGCCGAGACGGAGACCGAGGCCGCCATCCGCGGCGCCCTGCGCGACGCGTATGGCGCGCCGGAAGGTCCCGCGGGCGCGCACGACCCGGGCCTGCCCGCGGAGGAGCGGAAGTTCCGCCGCGACCGCCGGCACCGAAGGCTCGGTGGTGTGTGCGCGGGGCTCGGGCGGCACTGCGACATGGACCCGGTGATCTTCCGAATCGGTGTCGCGGTCCTCGCCATCACGAGCGGCCTCGGCCTGGTCTTCTACGGCTTCGCCTGGCTCTGCGTGCCGTACGAGGACGAGGAGGAGAACGAGGCGCGCAGGCTCCTCTCCGGCCGGGTCGACGGTCAGGCGCTGACGGCCGTGCTCTTCGCGCTCGTCGGCTGCGGCGTCTTCCTCACCTTGTTGAACAACGGCGGGGCGCTCACCTTCGCCGCCGTCCTGACCCTTCTCCTCGCGGGTGCGGGGTACTGGTCGCAGCAGCGCGGGGCCCCGGACTCGGACCCGGTCGCCGCTCAGGCCGCGGCGGACGCCCCGCCCGAGGCGAAGGCGCCACCGGTCGCCGGGAGCCCTTCCTGGTGGCGTGATCCCCTCGTGAAGGACGGCACACACGACGGGCTCTCCGGTTACTTCTGGGGGCCCGAGGGCCTCGACATCGCCTATCAGCCGACGGGCCACCGAGGCGTGCCCCGCGCCAAGGCCGCGGCCGCCCCGCCGCCCCAGCCGCGCCGGATCGGCGGCTGGGTGTTCCTGCTCGCGTTGGTCGCGGGTGGCCTCGGCACCGGCCTGACCTGGGAGAGCCAGCCGCTCGGCACGACACTGCAGACCGGCCTCGCCTGCGCCCTCGCGGTCTTCGGTCTCGGCATCGCGGTCAGTGCCTTCCTTGGGCGCACGGGGGCCGGTTCGATCGTGCTCGCGGTGCTGACCGCCGGACTCCTCGCCGCCACGGCCGCCCTGCCGAAGAACATCACGACGCACTACACGCACACGGACTGGATACCGGCGACGGCAGCGGACGTCCGTTCCCAGTACGAGCTGGGTCTCGGCACGGGCACCCTCGACCTCAGCAAGATCGACGTCGGCAAGGGCCGGACGCTGAAGACCGGCGCCGAGGCCGGCGCGGGTGGCCTCAGAGTGATCGTGCCGAAGGACGCCACCGTGCGGCTGCACGCGGAAGTGGGCGTCGGCGACATCGTGTTGCCGGACGACAAGGGCAAGGACCTGGACATCGCGCCGGGCCGGGAGAAGAAGGTGACGCTGAAGCCGCCCTCCGGCGGCGAGGACGGCGGCACGATCGATCTGCGGCTCGAAGTGGGCGTCGGACAAGCGAAGGTGACCCGTGCTACGTCATGAACTCCACCCCGGCAAGCTGGTGGCAGGCCTCTTCCTGCTGGCGGTCGCCGTCGTGTACGCGGGCGATGCCGGCGGCGCGTGGGAAGCGCCGTGGTTCGTGGCCCTCCCGCTGGTGATGGTCGGCCTGTTGCTCGCGGGCGTCGCGGCGGCGCTCCATGGGATACGCCCGCGCGGCGCGGCCCGTCGCCGCGGTCACGCCCGAGACCTCGAAGAGCCGCGGGAGTAGCTCCCGGACGCCCCCCCGCCAGAGGCTCAGTGCTCAGAGGCTGAGTGCCTGGCGGAGCCCCAGGAGTTCCTGCGGCGGGCGGCGAGCAGGGCATCCAGGGAGAGGACGGAGGCCCCGGCGAGCACCAGCGGCAACCAGGCCATCAGATACACCAGGTCGTTGCCGTAGTAGTAGGGCTCGGTGGACCAACTGACCGTGAGCCACAGGCTGAGCGAGATCAGCGCACCACCGAGCGCGGCGATCCGAGCGAACAGGCCGAGCAGGGTGCCGATGCCGACGGCGAGTTCACCGAGGGCAATGGCATAGCCGAAGCCGACGGGGTTCTTGAGGGAGAGGTCGACCAGAGCCGGGATCGCGGAGATGTCGCGGACGCCCTCCATCATCTCGTCGATCGAGCCGGTTCCGTCCGCGCGCATGAAGGAGTTGTCCGTGAGTTTGTCCAGGCCGGCGTAGATGAAGGTGACGCCGAGGAAGATCCGCAGAGGGAGCAGGGCGTAGCGGGTGGCGGACTGCCGCCAGTCGTCCCGCCGGGGGTGTCTGGTGTGGCTGTCGGTCCGGATGCCGTGAGCCATGGCTGTGCCGCCTCTCCCGTAGGCCCTGTCTTCTGACCTTACGTACGGGAGGGAACTGCTGTTCACCACCGTGCGACAGGGATGCACGACACCGGAAACGAAGCCCCAGGGGGAGGCTCTGATGCGTCAGCCGAGGTGGGTCGGCCGATGGCCTGGCCTGTGCAGCCGGTGGCTGGGTCCGTTGGCTCAGTCCGTGACGTCGATCGTGACGCGGTTCGTCTCCACGCCCGCGGCGGTGACGACCTGCACGTCGACCCGGCCCGGCTCGACGTCGACCGGCACGGGCACGGTCAGCGTCGCGTCGGCCGGATTGCTGAAGCCGCCGGGCACCGGCACGAGCGGCACGTGGACGTGCACGGCGCCAATCCTGACGACCATGCGGGCAAGCCGGTCCGCGTCGCCGGCACCGGGTGGCACGAAGCCCGCACCGCGGATCTCGATGTCGTCGCCCGTGCGGATCGGGGCGTCGAGATCACCGGCCTCCCGGGCGCGGACCACGGAGAGGATCACGGGGCGGCCGCCTTCGGAGTACTTCCCCGCGAGGTACGTCGCGGCCGACACCAGGACCAGTACGGCGAGCCCCCACGGCAGATCGGGCAGCTGCTCGGGCCGCCGCGCGAGGCGCACGGCGGCGAAGACCACGGCGACGGCGCTGACCAGGACATACTGCGCGTCGGTGAAGCTGCCGCGACCCGCGTCGTCGGTGAGCGTGTCGGCGGCCCGGGGTCGGTCCGCCCGCACCTTCTGCAACCGCTGGCCCAGGACGCGCAGGCCCACCACCCTGCGGACGAGGACGGCGACCCCGCACACCACGGCGAGGACGGTCACGACCCCCGCGGCACGGCCGAGCTCCAGCCCTGCGATCAGCTCGTCGCGCTGCCCACGCCCCGATGCCGCAGCCAACTGCCCGGCGAGGACCAGCACCGCGAAGACGACGAGGAGCACCCAGCAGGCGGCGACCGCACGTGAGGTGGAGAGCCGGTTGTCCTCGCCGATCACCGGTGCGAGGACGCCGCCGCGCTCGCGGTGGACGTATGCCGCGCCGGTCAGCAGACCGCCCACCACCAGCCCGGCGAGCAGGCCCGCCGTGCGCGCCGCCGACCAGCCGGTGCCGATCGCGGTGAGCGCCTGGACGAGGAGGAGGACGCCGAAGGAACCCCAGACGACGCCGAGCGTGCGCGTCCACAGGCGCCGTAGCCAGGCCTCGCCCTCTGCCCTGCCGCGCTCCGCGACGGTTCGCGCGGACTGCGTCAGCTCGTCCGACACCCACTGGCGCGACGCGCCCGCCGAGTGCGCGACGGCGGCGGGCAGCCCTTGCCCGGCCGCCAGTTCATCGCGCTTGGTGAGGAACGCGGCCACGGCGCGCCGGTGCCCCTCGCGCGCGCCGTGCGGGCAGCCGCCGCACGTGCAGCCGCCCCCGTGCGCGCCCTGTCTCGCCTCCTGCACCGCCACCGCGTACGCCGCCTTCCCCACCCTCGGAGCCTTTGAGGCCTGTTGTGAACTGCCTAGCAGAGAAAGGGAATTGTGCCGCACTGAAAGGCGAGCGAATCCCACGGGTCAGGTCAGCGGGGGTGAATGGGCCACGCGCGCGTTGACGGAGCGGCCGCGGGGGCCGGCCGCTGCCTCAGGCCAGCAGGTCCGGTTCGCTGCGGCTGATGTCCTGCCACAGGGGCTGGTAGTTGATCCACGCGACGAGATCGCTGCCGAGTTGCTCACGGGTCTGCACCGCCTGCTTGTGGCCGATCAGCACCGGGCGACCCGCGGCGCGTGCGCTCAGCTGGACCTGGCAGGAGCGCTCCATGGAGAGGAACCACCAGGCCGCGGCGTCGACGGAGTCCCCCACGGTGAGCAGGCCGTGGTTGCGCAGGATCACCGCCTTGTGGCCGCCGAGCGCGGTCGCGATCCTGCGCCCCTCCTCGGTGTCCACGACGACGCCGGTGTAGCCGTCGTACAGCGCGTGGCTCTCGTAGAAGGCGCAGGCCTCCTGGGTGATCGGGTCCAGGAGTTCGCCGAGCGTGGAGAGGGCGCGGCCGTGCAGCGAATGGCAGTGGGCGACAGCGACGACTTCGGGCCTGGCCAGGTGCGCCTGGGCGTGCACGGTGAAGGCGGCCTGGTTGACGTGGTGACGCCCTTCGACCACCTGGCCGTCGGCGTTGGCGAGGACGAGATCGCTGACGGTGATGTGCTTGAAGGGCATTCCGAAGGGGTTCACCCAGAAGCAGTCCGTGTGTTCCGGGTCCCGCGCGGTGATGTGCCCGGAGACCCCGTCCTCGTACCCGAGCCGTCCGAAGATCCGCAGTGCCCCGGCGAGGCGTTCCTTCCGATGCCGGCGTTCGTCCGCCGCCGAGTCGTGCACGGGCGGCAGCGTGAACTGCAAACGTTCGACGGGGATCGGTGTGGGCGCCTGCATGTGTCCTCCATCCCTGGCCGTACGAGGCGGAAGGTACCGGTGGCACGTACAGGAGAACAGGGGGGCGCCGCCGCCCGGGAGAGGCGGAAGCGAGGAAGGTCGGAGAGGTCCGGGGACGGGGTGCGCAAAGGCGACAGGAGATGTCGGGTATCGGCGACACACTCAAGGCATGTCGTACAACTGGGAAGCCTTCGTCGCGGCGGAGCCCGGCCTCGCCGAGATCGTCGAGAAGCGCTTCGGCGCGTTCACCCACCATGTCCTCGCCACGCTGCGCAAGGACGGAGCGCCGCGTACCACCGGGCTCGAGGTCCGGTTCCTGTCCGGGGAGTTGTGGCTGGGCATGATGCCGGGCTCTCTCAAGGCGCTCGACCTGCGCCGGGACCCGCGGTTCGCGCTCCAGGCGAATCCGGGGTCCGGTTCCGACATGGCGGGCGGCGACGTCCGTATCGCGGGACGGGCCGTGGAGGTGCGGGACCCTCAGGTCGTCGCGCGTTATGCGGACGCGGTCAATCCGCCGGACCCCGCGGCTTTCCATCTCTTCCGCACCGAACTGACGGAGGTGGTCCGCACGTACATCGAGGACGGGACGTACCTGGCGGTACAGCTGTGGAAGCCCGGCGCACCCCTGCGGACGACGCGTCGGACGTGACTCGACGGCCCAGCCCACGGCCCAACCGGTGGCCCACCCGGCGGCTCACGCGTCGACCGGCGCCGCACCCGGCATCGCACCGCATGGCACCACACGCGACGTCACGCCGGGCGCCCGGCCGCGCGCTCGACCGTGGGCCGGGTCGTCTGCGGGGCCGCGCGCCGAGCAGAGTCCCGCCGCCCCCACACAGCGGACGGCGCCGTCTGCCACGGGGGCGGACGGCGCCGTTCAGGGGGTGCGGGAGGTCACTCCCACTCGATGGTCCCCGGCGGCTTCGACGTGACGTCGAGGACCACGCGGTTCACATCGGCGACCTCGTTCGTGATGCGGGTCGAGATCTTGGCGAGGACGTCGTACGGCATGCGCGTCCAGTCGGCCGTCATGGCGTCCTCGGACGAGACGGGGCGCAGCACGATCGGGTGGCCGTAAGTGCGGCCGTCGCCCTGGACGCCGACGCTGCGGACGTCCGCGAGCAGCACGACCGGGCACTGCCAGATGTCGCGGTCGAGGCCGGCCTTCGTCAGCTCCTCGCGGGCGATGGCGTCGGCTTCGCGGAGCAGGTCGAGGCGTTCCTTGGTGACCTCGCCGACGATGCGGATGCCGAGGCCGGGGCCGGGGAACGGCTGGCGCTGGACGATCTCGTCCGGCAGGCCCAGCTCGGCGCCGACCATCCGGACCTCGTCCTTGAACAGCTTGCGCAGCGGCTCGATGAGCTTGAACTCGAGGTCCTCGGGGAGGCCGCCCACGTTGTGGTGGGACTTGATGTTGGCCGTGCCGGTGCCGCCGCCGGACTCGACCACGTCGGGGTAGAGCGTGCCCTGGACCAGGAACTCGACGGGCTGGTCGCCGGGGGCCTCGGCGACGATCTCCGCCTGGGCCTGCTCGAAGACGCGGATGAACTCGCGGCCGATGATCTTCCGCTTCTCTTCGGGGTCGGAGACCCCGGCGAGGGCGTTCAGGAACCGCTCCTGGGCGTCGACGACCTTCAGCTGCACACCGGTCGCGGCGACGAAGTCCTTCTCGACCTGCTCGGTCTCGTCCTTGCGCATCAGACCGTGGTCCACGTACACGCAGGTGAGCTGCGAGCCGATGGCCTTCTGTACGAGGGCGGCGGCGACGGCGGAGTCCACGCCTCCGGAGAGCCCGCAGATGGCGCGCTTGGTGCTGACCTGCTCGCGGATCGCGGCGACCTGCTCCTCGATGACGTTGCCGGTCGTCCAGTCCGGCTTGAGGCCGGCGCCGCGGTAGAGGAAGTGCTCCAGGACCTGCTGGCCGTGCGTGGAGTGCATCACCTCGGGGTGGTACTGCACGCCGTACAGCTTCTTCTCGTCGTCCTCGAAGGCGGCGACCGGCACGACGTCCGTGGAGGCGGTGACGGTGAAGCCCTCGGGCGCCGCGCTGCACGCGTCGCCGTGCGACATCCAGACGGACTGCTCGGTGGGGGTGCCCTCGAAGAGGGTGGAGCCGGCCTTGGAGACGGCGAGCGGCGTACGGCCGTACTCGCGGGCGCCGGTGTTGTCGACGGTACCGCCGAGGGTCGCCGCCATCAACTGGAAGCCGTAGCACATGCCGAAGACGGGGACGCCCGCCTCGAAGAGGGAGCGGTCGAGGGTGGGCGCGTGCTCCGCGTACACCGACGAGGGGCCACCGGAGAGGATGATCGCCGCGGGCTGCTTGGCGAGCATCTCGGAGACGGGCATCGTGCTCGGCACGATCTCGCTGTAGACCCGTGCCTCACGGACGCGACGGGCGATGAGCTGGGCGTACTGCGCTCCGAAGTCGACGACCAGAACGGTGTCGGGAGCGGCGGCAGCGTGGGGCGCTGATGGCACGGCGGCGGCCTTCCGGCGTTGAGCGTTGAGCGAGAGGCTCAGTGCGTGTGCAGGGGGTCTGTTTTGTCGATTCTACCGGGCTCGGCGGGGCCGCCCTCGTCGCATCCGACAGACCTTGCCCCAGGCGAACGCGGTCTGGACAGCCGTCTCAGCATCCGAGCCGCTCGCCGGACCGGATTGACCGGGCCCGCGCACGTGGGGGCATACTGGCCCCGTGAACAAGCACCTCGGCTTCCTCTTTACCTATGGCAACCGGCCCGCCGGCTGCCATGGTCGAGCTGCTTGATCCACTGACAAGCGACTTCCCAGGCGCCCCGGGCCGACAAGGCCCGGGGCGTTCTGTCATTTCCGGGCCTTGTCGCTCCGGGGCACCTCCGCCGAACCATGAGGAGCCCCGCATGAACGCCACCGCCACCACCGCTACCGTCCCCGCCCCGGCTGCGCCCGCCGCCTCCGCCGGGGCCCCCGCCGTCACCCCCGCCGAGAAGACCGGCGCCCGTACCCCCGAAGCCGTCGGGGTGATCGAGAACGCCCGGGAGCGGATCGACGCGCTCGACGACCGCATCATCGGCCTCGTCCAGGAACGGATGGCCGTCTCGGCCGTGATCCAGGAGGCCCGGATCACCTCGGGCGGACGCCGAGTGAACCTCTCCCGCGAGATGGAGATCCTCGCCCACTACAGGGACGCGCTCGGCAAGCCCGGTACGACGCTCGCCATGACGCTCCTGGAGCTGAGCCGGGGCCGCGTCTGAGCCTCGCGGCCGGGCGGCTGGGCGGTCGGGCGGCTGGGTACGAGGCGACAGGCGGCTGCGGACCTGAGTTCGGGTCGCTTCTCACCCGTACGGCGCGTGACCGGTTCCGGGCAGGCTTCGTTGGTCCGGATGTCCGTGCCAGCCAGGGGCGGGCCCGCAAGAACCACGCGTGGCTCCGCTGGAGCGATGAGGCGTACGGGTCCGTACGGATCATGTCGTACGCCGTGGGACCTCGCTCCAGCGATGTGACCGGACGGCAGGGGACAGCAGCCCGGTCACCCAAGAGAACGGTCGGCTCCGGGGACGCCCGGGGCCGACCGGCCTCCGTCCCGAACCGGTCGGAACCACCGGCCTCCGCCGGCATCGCCTGCCCTCCGCCCGCAATCGACTGGCCTTCGCCCCCGCCCGAGTCGACTGATCTCTCTCCGGATCGCTCGCATACCTCCCGATCAGCTCGCACACCGCCGGGTCAGCTCGCCTCCCCCGAGATCAACCCAAATCTGCCCAGATCGGCCCAGATCAGCTCGCGTTCCACAGGCCACGCCCGCCCCGCCGAGGTCCCCGCCCGCCCTGGCCGGAATCCGCCTCTCGACCGTCTTGGCCGCCCCGGACGTTTTCCGCATAGATGCGGCTATGGACGGGTCGAAACAGATGTGGTCGAAATGGTTGCGTCCCCGACAGCCCATCGAGCACGATGCCTATCAAGACAGGGCCAGCAGGCTTCCGTCCACCAGCTCATCGCCATTGGTCGATACCACGCGCGCGCCCTCGGTGCGCCGGGTCGGTCACCGGCGCACAGGCAGCGGCGCACTCCCCCCGGGCGCCGCCCCAGGCACCGACGCCGCCCTGACGTCGGTGCCGAAAGCGAAGGGCCCCGCGGGTCTGTCCCGCGGGGCCCTTCGATCAGTCGGGCGGGCGGCCGAGCGGCAACCGGCCACCCCCGAGAAAGCTGCTCTACAGTTTCTCGACCTTGGCGATCTGCGCGTCCACGATCTTCTCCGAGACGCCGAACTCCTTCGGCTTGAGGAGGTTGATCGAGTAAAAGGCCGCGAGCGTCGAACCGGTGCGCACCACGGTGAAGCTCATCGGCGTCTTCTGACCCTCGATGAAACCCACGAGCTTGTACGAGACCGCCTCGTCGCCCACCTTCGGGGCGGTCAGGGGGGCGACGTCGCGGTACTTGGAGCCGACGTGCTCGTACGCCTTGCACTTCTGCGTGGCCGTACGGAGACCGGCCATGACCTTCTCCGCGTCGTCCTGCTCGTGGGCGAGCAGCGCGAGGGTGGTGATCGTGGCGTCCAGTTCGTCGGGGCCGGTCACGGTGCGGCCGACGCGGGCCTTCGACGCCGGGTCGGTGGCGAACATGAACATGTCCGCGAGCGGCTGGCAGGTGGCCGGTTCGGCGGCCACGGTCTGCGCGGGCATGTCCGCCGCCGACAGCTTCTCGGTCTTGTAGCCCTTGAGGTCGCCCTTGGCGAGCACCGCCTTCTCGAGGTCGGCGGCGGACAGCACGGCCGGCTTCGTGGCGGACGGCTTCGGGTCCTGCGCGGACTTGGCCGGTTCCGACGGCTTCTTGCCGCCGTCGTCGCTGCCGCACGCTGCGGTCAGACCCAGCGCGGCCGTGACGGACGCGGCCACGAGGGCCCGAGACACAGATGACTTCACGTTTCCTACTTTCCTTCACGCGGCGCAGGTGACACACCCGCGCCGAGGCGAAATGAAAGCCGCAAACTCGCCGACTTTGCCAGCGATTTGCATAACGATCAGAAACCGCCGAAAAGGTTGTACGGGTCGTGCGGGGAATCAGAGTCTGCCGAGCTGCGCGTCGACGATCGCGGCCGCCACCTTCGGGTCCTCGTCCGCCTTGGGCGTGCCGACACTCTCCATGCCGTTCCGCTCGGCCTCCCGGTCGTGCTGGACGCCCTCGGGGTCGTACAGGTTCGACGCGTCGAAGACCGCGAGCGTGCCGCCGTCGCGTACGACTGTGATCGTCTGCCGCGCCACGTACTCACCCATGGGGTGGGCCAGCTTGTACGAGACCGCCTCGTCACCGCCGACGTTCGGCTTGTTCGCCCCAGCCGCCCCAGCCGCCCCGGTCGCCTCAGTCGGCCTGACCCCGAAGTAGCGGTGGCCGCCGACGTGGAAGGTGGCGCACTTCTTCGCCTTCGACGCCGCCCGCAGGTCCGCCATGAGGCGCTCCGCGTCGGCCTCGGCATAGGCGGACAGTCCGACGCGGGTCGTCGTGGAGTCCTTGTCGTCGGTACGGGTCAGGGTGCGGCTGACGTATGCCTCCGGCCTCGGTGAGGTGCCGGTGCCGAGGATGTCGGCAAGCGGGACACACCCGGCAGGGTCGGCCTTCCCCGCCTTCCCAGGGTTCCCTACCTGCCCGGGATTCCCCGCCTTCCCGGGATTCCCGGCGCCCTTCGGCTTCTCCACCTCGTAGCCCTTGACGTCACCCGTCGCGAGAGCCGCCTTCTCCAGCCGGGCGGCCGCGGCGCCGCCCTTCGCGGAACCCGCGCCCGGCTTCCTCGACTTCCCGCCGTCGTCGCCGCCGCTTCCTCCGCAGGCCGATGCCGCCCCGAGAGCAGCCACGATCGACACGGCCACCACGACACGCGACACAGCTGACTTCACGATCATTCCCTCAGATTGTTCCCGGCCCGGCCGTTTGTCCCTGGCCCGGCCGCGGTCACTCGCACCCCTTCTACGACGGAGGAAGATCGCGTCCGGTTCCGTTCCGGGCGCCGGAGCCGCCGATCACGTGAGACCCACCGAGCACGCGGGACCACCGATCACCTGAGACCCACTCACCAGCCCCAGATCCAGAACCGGAACGGGCTGAGCAGCGCGATCGCCAAGGCCATGCCACCGATCACGATCACCACGCTCAACACCCGGCGGCCGCGCTCGGAACGCGGGTCGCGGCGCGGACCCGTGGGCGCCGCACGCCAGTCGTCGGGCCGCCAGCGCACGGGCTCGGCGTCATCACGCCTGGCGCGCCGGCGGCGCAACCGCCCCTTGCGCTCGGCCTCTTGGCGCGCGGCCTCCTCGTCGAGCCGCCGCAGCCTCTCGGCCACCATGCGGGCACGCGCGGACGGTTCCTTCGGCGCCGTCGAGCGGATGTCCCGCTCGCTGTCCCTCTCGAACTGCTCCCACACCTCGTCGGGTATGGCCAACGCTCTTCCCTCCCCTGCTCTCTCGTTCCCCCATCGCCCCCTCGGGCGGGGGCAGTTCTACGGCACCCCGTCTCGACGACACAAGGTCTGTGATGCAGGCCACACAAGATTTCGGCGAAGGCGAGGACAACCATTTACCGGGATCGCAGGTCATGCATGCAGTAACAACAGCCACATCCGCGGCCCACCGCGGGAACTTCCCTTTCCGCGCTGCCGACCAGGTGGCGCGCCGGACTTTATGAGGTCTCATGAAGCTTCGCCGTGCCATGGCAGCAGCGGCCGCCACGGCTGTCGTAGCGCCGCTGGCGCTCCTGTCCGCACCGGCCGCGTTCGCGGCCGAGGGATCTGTCTCCTCGACGGCCGCGTCGTCCGGGCAGGACAAGACCCCTGCCCCCACGAGCACGACCACCGACGGGCCCAAGCAGACCCCGGACCCGGCGCAGGACACCACGCAGGACCCGACGCACAAGCCCACCAAGAAGACTCCCCTGCCGAAGCCGCAGCTTCCGACCGAGAAGCCGACCAAGCCCACCAAGCCGTCCAAGACGGGCGAGCCCGGCGGGACCGCGGAGGACGAGGACGAGAAGAAGCCGGGCAAGTGCAAGGTCAAGGGCGGCGGCGTCGACCCCGACTCCGTGCTGGAGATCGAGTTCTCCGGCCTGCCCGAGAAGATCGTCGCGGGCAGCGGCTGGCACCCGTTCGAGCTGTCCGCCACCAACCCCACCGACGAGCCGCTCGGCGAGGTCGAGTGGTCCGTGTTCCTGAAGAACAAGTCGAAGACGGCCGACAAGCAGAGCTGGCTGCGGAAGTACGCCACCCTTCAGTACCTCGACCCCGAGACCGACACCTGGAAGTCGGTCAAGAGTGAGAAGGGCGGCGTCGCCCACGGCGTCATCGACCTCGGCGCCGAGGAGATGGCCGACATCGAGCTGCGGCTCAACGTCAACGTCAAGGCCCCGGCCGGCAAGGGCTACGCCTTCGGCCTCGGTGACTATGTGGACTCCGAGCTGGACTGCACGCGCGAATCCGGCTCGTACGAGCCGCTGACGATCAGCAAGGCCGCCGACCAGAGCGAGCACCCGGGTACGCCGAAGCCGAAGCCGACCCTGACGCCGACCGCGCAGCCCTCGGCGACGCCGTCCGCGACCTCGACCCCCGCGCCGCAGGGCACCGCCGACGGGCCGGTGGACGGCAGCCTCGCCGAGACCGGCTCCAGCTCGGCACTGCCGGCCATCGGCCTCGTCGGCGGCGCCGCGGTGGTCGTCGGCGCGGGCGCGGTCTTCGTCGTACGTCGCCGCAAGAGCGACACCGCCGCGTAAGGCACAGCGGCACCTGATCACGCGGAAGGACCTGCGCTCGGAGGGGGGCGCAGGTCCTTACGTGTATCTCCGGCCCCGCTCACTTCTTGGGCGGCACCGCCGGCATCCCCAGGAACGGCAGCCTCAGCGCGCCGAAGGCGTCCGCCGGGACCACCGGGGTCTTCGGTTCCACGGCCGTGAGCCGTTCGTACGGCCGGCCCTGCGCCGGACGCGGGTCCTCGCCGCCCTTGTTGGGCCAGAACGACATGGCCCGCTCGGCCTGCGCGGTGATCGTCAGGGACGGGTTCACGCCGAGGTTCGCGGAGACCGCGGCGCCGTCGACCACCGAGATCCCCGGGTGGCCGTAGAGCCGGTGGTAGGGGTCGATGACGCCGGTCCGCGCGGAGTCGCCGATGGGGCAGCCGCCGAGGAAGTGGGCGGTCAGCGGCGTGCCCATCAACTCGCCGATGTTCGACCCCGCGAAGCCGTTGATCTCCTGGGCCAGGAGCGTCGCCGCGCGCGTGGCCTCGGGAATCTGGTCGGGGTTCGGGGCTCCGTGGCCCTGGCGGGCGGTGAGCAGGCCCTTCCCGAGGCCCTTCTCCTTGCGGTACGTGGTCAGGGAGTTGTCGAGCGACTGCATGACCAGGCCGATGATGGTCCGCTCCGACCAGCGCCGGTTGGAGAGCGAACGGATCAGGAGCGAGGGGTGGCGGGCGACGTTGCCGAGCCAACCGGCGACCCGCGCCTTGCCGCCCTTCACGCTGTACGGGACCTGAAGCACCGTCAGACTGCCCATGGCGTTGGACTTCCTGCCGTAGCGGACGGGCTCGATGTGCGTGGTCGCGTTCGGGTGGATCGACGAGGTGATGGCGACGCCCTTGGTGAAGTCCACCCGCTTCTGGCCGTGCCGCTTGCGGTAGCGGCGGTCGGTCGTCTGGGCGCCCACCAGGGCCTCGGAGTTGGTGCGCGTCAGCGTGCCGAGGCGCGGGGAGATGCGCGGGAGCAGACCGGTGTCCTTCATGCGGTGCAGGAGCGTCTGCGTGCCGTACGTGCCGGCGGCCAGGACGACCTTGCGGGCCTTGAAGACCCGCCCCTTGCCCTTGCGCTTGTCGTCGGTGGGCAGGGTGGCCACCGCGTAGCCGCCCCGCGAGTCCTCGGTGACGGCGACGACCGACGTCATCGGGTGGATGACCGCCCCGGCCTTCTCGGCCAGGTAGAGGTAGTTCTCGTTGAGGGTGTTCTTCGCGCCGTGCCGGCAGCCGGTCATGCACTCGCCGCACTCGGTGCACGCCCGCCGCGAAGGACCCGCGCCGCCGAAGTAGGGGTCCGGTACCTCGCCGCCGGGCCGTGTCGTCGACGTACCGTCCGCGTCCTCCTTGTCGCCGAAGAAGACGCCGACGGGGGCCATGTGGAAACTGTCCCCGACACCCATCGCCTCGGCGGTCGCCTTCAGGTGGACGTCGGAGGGCGTCGTCGTCGGGTTGAGCCGCACGCCGAGCATGCGCTTGGCCTGCTCGTAGTAGGGGCGCAGCTCGTCCTGCCAGTCCGTGATGTCCTTCCACTGCGGGTCCTCGAAGAACGGCGCGGGCGGTACGTAGAGCGTGTTGGCGTAGTTCAGTGAGCCGCCGCCGACTCCGGCGCCCGCGAGGACCATGACGTCGCCGAGCAGGTGGATGCGCTGGATGCCGAAGAGGCCGAGGGCGGGGGCCCAGAGGTAGTTCTTGAGGTCCCAGGAGTTCTTGGGCAGCGTCGCGCGCGTGAAGCGCCGTCCGGCTTCCAGTACCCCGACGCGGTACCCCTTCTCGGTCAGGCGCAGCGCGGACACCGCCCCGCCGAAGCCGCTGCCCACGACGATGACGTCGTAGTCGTACGACGCCTCGTCACCCGCCTGGTTCCGGACAGAGCTGTCCTGTGACATCGACTCTCCTCGTTGAGAACGGGCGCGCGGTTCCCCGCGCCTCTTCGGGGCGCTAGCGCAGGCGAAGCGCCTTCATGACCTTCAGGCTCGTGCTCATGAACGCCGCGTACTTCTCGTCGTCGAGGCCGAAGGAGGGCGCCATCGGCACGAGCCGCTGCTGGGCGACGGTCTGCGCCTCGGTGAACTTGAGGATGCCCTCGGAGCCGTGCCGGCGGCCGAGGCCCGAGTCCTTCATGCCGCCCATCGGGGACTGCACGCTGCCGTAGGCGGGCGCGTAGCCCTCGTTGATGTTGACGGTGCCGGTGCGCAGGCGGGCGGCGATCTCGCGGCCGCGGCGGCCGTCCTTCGTCCAGACCGAGGAGTTGAGGCCGGACGACGTGGAGTTGGCCAGCTCGACCGCTTCGTTCTCGTCCGTGAAACGGTAGATCGAGACGACCGGGCCGAAGGTCTCCTCGGCGCAGACCGCCATGGGGGCCTCGACGCCGTCCAGGATGGTCGGCTCGAAGAAGTAGGGGCCGATGTCGGGGCGCGCGACGCCGCCCGCGACCACCGTGGCACCCTTGGCGACGGCCTCCTCGACGTGCCGGGACACGGTCTCCAGCTGCCGCTCGCCGACGAGCGAGCCCATGTCGGCGCCGTACGCGAGGGACGTGCCGAGCCGCATCGCCCTGGTCCGCTCGGCGAAGCGCTCCACGAAGCGGTCGGCGATGGACTCGTGGACGTACAGCCGTTCGATGGAGATGCACAGCTGGCCCGCGGAGGAGAAGCAGGCGCGCACCGCGCCTGCCGCGGCCTTGTCGACGTCGGCGTCGTGCAGGACCAGCATGGCGTTCTTGCCGCCGAGTTCGAGCGAGACGCCGACCAGACGGGCCGCGGCGCCCCGCGCGACCTCGCGGCCGGTGCGGGTGGAGCCGGTGAAGGAGACGTAGTCGGCGTGCTTGACGACCTCGGGGCCGACGACCGGACCCTCGCCGAGGACGACCTGGAAGACCTCGGACGGCAGGCCCGCCTCGATGATCAGGTCACGGGCCCACAGGGCGGTGAGACAGGTCTCCGTGTCGGGCTTCATCACCAGCGCGTTGCCCGCGACCAGGGCGGGCAGCGCGTCGCCGATGGAGAGTTCGAGCGGGTAGTTCCAGGGGGCGATCTGCCCGACGACGCCGCGCGGCTGGCGGTTCTCGGTGACCTTGGTGAGGGCCGGGACGACGCCGGTGTGCCGCTTGGGGCTCAGGTACGAGGGGGCCTTGCGGCCGTAGTGCCGGGCGGCGACCGCGACGGCCTGGATCTCCTCGTGGGCGTGGAGGCGGGCCTTGCCGGTCTCCAGCTGGATCAGGTCGAGCACCTCGGCCTGGCGCTGGAGCACCAGGTCGTGGAAGCGGAGCAGGACGGCCGCTCGCTGCCGCACCGGGGTGCGGGCCCAGGCGATCTGGGCGGTGCGGGCGCGCTGGAACGCGGTGACCACGTCCTCGGGGGTGGACTCGGGCAGGTCGGCCAGCTTCTCGCCGGTGAACGGCGTGTGGTTGGCCGTGCGCCCCGACCCGATGACGTCACGCGTGAGCTGGGCGATCAGCTCGGGCGTGACCACGTCGGCGGCGGTACGCGCGCCTGCGGGGGCCGGGGCGGTCGGGTTGGTTCCGAGGGGCGCTGCGGTGGCCTGCGAGTCCGTCATGCCCGTGAGCGTAGGCCCACGTCAGGGTTTTGGGTACCCATCGGTAACGGGCTTCACGGGCCACTCACACGGCGCCAGTGATTGCTGGCGACAAAGCCGCTGATCAGGGCGTTGACGCCCGCCGCGCCCCTCGCGACACCCGCCTCAGAGCTTGTCGAGCTCCAGCTTCGCGATCGCGGTCCTCGCCACCTCGCGGCCGCGGGCCGTGAAGTCGCCCTTGCCCGGGTAGTCGATCCACAGCCGGTACATGTCCCCCGACTTGGTGCGGTAGTAGAAGATCTTGGCCTCGTGCGGCAGCGCGGTCTGCGAGTCGGTGTACGTGACCGTGTTCTCGGCGGAGGCCCGGTCCTTGTAGGTGGTCTCCTTGGTCTTCCCCTCCGGCGCGGGGTCACTGCCCATCCTGCTGATCGACGACTCGCCGCTCTCCTTGAACTTCTCCATGTCGGCGTACGCCTGGGCTGCCGACGTCCCGGCGATGTCCTGGAGGGTGTCGCCCTTCTCCGCGAGGTCGAGCGTGATGAAGACGGCGCCGCTGGGGTCGGTGTACCGCACCCAGGTCTTGTCCGTGGCGCTCGCCTCCGGCTTGCTCTCCGCGTACTGCTCCGGCGCGAAGACGGTGGCGGCGACCGCTGTCGCCTTGTGCTTCTTCCAGCCTTCCGCCGCGTCTGCACCGCCGAACGGGTTCACCGCCACCAGCACGCCCGCCGCCACCGCCGCGACGACCACCCCGGCCATGACGGCCAGCACCTTGCGGCTCAGGAAGACGCCCTTGCCGTCGCGTCCGGTGCCGCCGCCCGCGACCGTGACGACCTGCGTCGGCGCGGGCAGCGGCGGCTTCGCGGCCTCCTCCAGGAGGGCGCGGACCTGCGCGGCGTTCGGGCGCTGGGCGGGGTCCTTGGCCAGCAGGCCGTTGATGGCCCGGGCGAGCGGTCCCGAGGCGGAGGCGGGCGCGGCGGGCGTCGCGTTGAGGACCGACTGGAGTGTCGCCGGGGTGTTGTTGCGGCGGAAGGGCGAGACTCCCTCGGTCGCGGCGTACAGCACGACGCCCAGCGACCAGAGGTCGGACGCCGGTCCCGGACGCTGGCCCAACACCCGCTCCGGCGCGATGAATTCGGGCGAGCCGACGAAACCGCCGGTGTCGGTCAGGTTGGTCTCGCCCTCGATCTGGGCGATGCCGAAGTCGGTGAGGACCACCCGGTCGTGCCTGCCGAGCATGACGTTGTCCGGCTTCACGTCACGGTGCAGGATGCCCGCCTGGTGCGCGGCGTCCAGGGCGTTGAGGACCTCCAGGCCGATGCGCGCGGCGTCGCGCGCGCCCAACGTGCCTTCCTGGAGCGCGGCGCCGAGCGAGCGGCCCTGCACCAGCTCCATGACGATCCACGGCTGCCCGTCCTCGACCGCCACGTCGTGGACGTTGACGACCGCGGGGTGGTCGAGGCGGGCGGCGGCGCGGGCCTCACGGCGCATCCGTTCGAAGGCGTTGGCACGCTCGCGCTCGGGCAGGTGGTCGGGCAGCCGCGGCTCCTTCACGGCGACCTCGCGGTCCACCGTCTCGTCCTTGGCGCGCCACACCGTGCCCATGCCGCCGTGGCCGAGCTTGGCCAGCAGCCGGTAGCGGCCCGCGATCAGCCGCCCGGCACCGGGGTCCGGCTCGGGCACGGCGGCCTGCTGCGCGTACGGGTTGCCCGGGTGCGCGCCGCCGCTCTGCCCGGCGCGCCCCGGAGCAGGCGCGCCCGGGGCGGCGGGCTGCCCCGGAACACCGGGCCGGCGCGGCGGTTGCAAATTGAAACTCGTGGGCTCGTACGGACCGTAGGAGGCTCCCCCGTCATTACTCATGCCCCCATGACTACCCTGCGGCGCGCCTCCGTTTCCAGCCGGGCCCCCCAGTTGTGACCTGGGCGATGCACGCCACGGCGCGGGGCCTCGCCGGCGTATGCGCGGGGCCTCACCGGCGTACGAACGTGTCGACCACCGTGTCGAAGTACTTGCGCACCTGCTCCGCCTCCGCCACCGGTCCCGAGACCCACACGGCGTACATCCTGCCGCCCTCCTCCCAGCACAGGTCGTACGTGCGCCGCGCACCGGCCGGCTCCTGGAAGCCGTCCCACGTGAACTCCAGGAGGGCGGCCGGGCGGCCGTTGCGCGTGGTCTCGGTGACCTCGCCGTCGCGGTAACCGGGGTGGGTCCGCGGCCCCTCGGTGTCCGCGCGGCGCTGCGCGGCGAGCGGGCCGCCCGGCTTCCGGTCGGACTCCTTGATGCCGACGCGGTAGGTGCCACCCGGCGAGACGTAGAAGACGCGGGGCCCCTCGGTCCGGCGCGCGAAGCCCTTCGGCACGGCGATCGTGAAGCCCTCCGGGTCCTTCGCCAGGCGGTACCCGTCCGGCGGTTGCGGCGTGGACGGCTGGGGCGTGGTCGGCTGGGGCGTACGGGTGTGCTGCGTGACCGTCACAGTGGGCGTCGGGCCGCTGACGGAGGTGGACGGCGAGGCCGTGTTCGCCGGCGCGCCGCCCTCCCCGTCCCTGCCGAGCAGCAGCGCGGCGGCCGAGACCCCGGCCCCGGCCATGGCCGCCGCCAGCGCCCCGGCGATCAGCATGACCCGCCCCTGGCGGACGCGCGCCGCGCCGGGCTCCGGGAGGCCGGCGCCCGTTCTGCCGTGGCCCGAGCGCGCGGGCATGTGACCGGTGTCGAGGTACGCCCGCAGCAGTTGTTCCGCCTCCGCCGCGCCGAGGCGCCGTCGCGGGTCGCGCTCCAGGAGGCCGAGGACGGCCGGGAGGAGCGGTGCCGCGCTGTCCGGCGGCCGTATCTCCTCGTAGACGACGGCGTGCAGGACCCCGCCGATGGAGTCCCTGCGGAAGGGCGACTCGCCGGACAGCGCGGTGACGAGCAGCGCGCCGAGCGACCACAGGTCCGACTCCGGTCCGGTCCGCTCCCCCGCGATGCGCTCGGGCGCGGTGTACTCGGGCGAGCCCACGAACGACCCCACCTCCGTGAGCGTCGTCGCCCCGCTGACCTGCGCGATCCCGAAGTCGGTGAGGACGACGCGGCCGGTGGCCCGCTCCACGAGGACGTTGGCGGGCTTGAGGTCGCGGTGCAGGATGCCCGCCTCGTGGGCCGTGCTCAGGGCGCCGAGGAGGTTGATGCCCATGCGCGCGACCGCCTGCGCGTCCAGCGGACCGTGCCGCGCGATCTGGCCCGCGAGGGAGCCGCCCTCGATCAACTCCATCACTATGTAGGGCTGTTCGTCCTGCACGACGACGTCGTGGACGACGACGATGTGCGGGTGCCGCAGCTGCGCCACCGCCCGAGCCTCGCGCAGGGTCCGCTCGCGCGCCTGCGTGGCCTCGGTGTCGGAGAGCGACTCGTCCCGCTCCAGCTCCTTGACGGCGACCTGGCGCGCGAGCAGCAGATCGGTGGCCCGCCACACGACGCCCATGCCGCCCCTGCCGAGCCGCGCCTCCAGGCGGTAACGGCCCGCGATCACACGGGCGCTGCCCCCACCTGCGTGGTCTCCCAGGCTCCCCATGCGGCCATCATGCCCCACACGTGTGCGAACGGAATGCGTCTCACCGAGCGGCTGGTGGGTTCCGGCCGCACGGGACGGGCGCGCCGGGAGCGCCGGGGGGCGCACCACGCGCCCCAGGGGCGGGCGCGGGGCGCTCAGCCCTCGCGCCAACCCCGCAGCATCGCGTCGAACTGCTCGCGGGTGGCGTCCCAGTTGTCGGCGGGGGCCGACATGTAGATGGCGTACTCCACGCCGTCACGGCTGAGATAGGTCTGTTCGATGGCGCGGCGCGGGCCCCTGGTGGTGTCGTTCGCCCCGGCCTGCCAGCTGAACTCCCACAGGGCGCCCGGCTGGTCGCGGAACGTGTTGGAGTTGAGGTGCAGCCGCCGGTACTCGGGGAGCCGCAAGGTCTTCTCCAGTGCCAACAGGTGCAGGTACGCGGTCTCGTACTGCGGTTTCCTGTCGACACCGATGCGCAGGAAGCGGCGGCCGCCGTCGGGGGTGTAGTCGATCTGGTTCCCGTCCGTCTGGCGCTTCCAGCCCGGGGGCAGCATGAGGCTGAAGCCCTCCGGGTCCTTCACCCGCCGCCAGTCGGCGGGGATGCCGCCCACGGTCTCACCGGCGGTCTCCGCCGTGGACCGCTCCTGGCCGCCGCCCCCCGTGACCTGCAGATAGCCGAAGACACCGGCGCCGCCGAGCAGCGCCGCCGCGACGGTCAGCGCGGCGACGGCCAGCCCGCGCCGACGCCTCCCCACCGGGCGGGCCGGGGCGGAGGCGTGGCCCTCGATCACCGTGTGGGGCCCGCCCCGCGCCTCCTCGGCGGCGGTGGCCGCCTCGCGCCGTGCCGTGGTGGCCGGGCGCCGGCCCGTGGCGTGCGCCTGCGTCGGTACGTACGCCTGCGCGGTGTTCGGCCGCCGGCCCTCCGCGGCCTCGGCGAGCATGTGTTCGGCCTCCGCGGCGGTGGGCCTGGCCGCCGGGTCCTTGCGCAGGAGGGCGCTGATGACGGGTGCGAGGACGCCGGCGTGCGCGGGCGGCGCGGGCTCCTCGGTGACCACGGCCTGCATGGTGCCGATCGGCGAGGCGCGCCGGAACGGGGAGGTGCCCTCGACCGCCGTGTACAGCGTCGCGCCGAGCGCCCACAGGTCGGAGGCGGGGCCGGGGTTGGCGCCGCTGACCCGCTCGGGCGCCAGATAGTCGACGGAACCGACGACTTCCCCGGTGCGCGTGATCGTCGAGTCCCCCTCGATCGCCGCGATGCCGAAGTCGGTGAGCAGAATCCGCCGGTCCCGCGCCAGCAGGACGTTGCCGGGCTTGACGTCGCGGTGCAGCACCCCGGCGGCGTGCGCGGCGCGCAGGGCCTTGAGCGTCCACAGGCCGATGCGGGCGGCCTCGACGGCGTCGACGCGGCCCTCCTCCCTGACCGCGTCCGCCAGCGAGCGGCCTTCGACCAGCTCCATCACGATCCAGGGCCGGTCGTCGTACTCCAGGACGTCATGGACGGTGACCACGGCGGGATGGTTGATCCGCGCGGCGGCCCGCGCCTCGGCGTGCGTCCGCGCCAGGAGGACCGTCCGGTCGGCCTCCTGCACGTACTGCGCGGCCGTCAGTTCCTTGACGGCGACGGCACGGTGCAGCACCTCGTCGTGGGCGCGCCAGACGCGGCCCATGCCACCGCGGCCGATGGACTCCCCGAGTCGGTAGCGGCCCGCGAGGAGCAGGCCCTGGCTCTGATTCACGTTCCCCCGCAATGGTCTTGACAGGGTCAGGGTAGGGAGAGAGCGGCGCGCACGGAACCGCAGGGGGCCCACGGAGACCTCTATGTGACGCATGCCGTGGATGTACCGGGGTGGGCGGGTCGGCGGTCCTCGCGGTGCCAGGGGCTAATCGGTGACCTGGTACGTCTTGGACGCCTGCTCGAACAGCCGCGTCACCTCGTCCCGTTCGGCCTCGGGTCCCCGCACCTGCACCACGTGGTACTTCCCGCCCGCGACCATCGCGAGGTTGCGTACGAAGACCTCACGGCCCTGTCCGTCCTGCCAGGTGAACTGCCCCTCCGCCATGGCCCGCCCGCCCACGTCGATGCGGCGCATACCGCTGGAGGTGGCCCAGGAGGAGTCGCGGAACGGCTGAAGCTCGCGCTCGTGTTCCCGCTGGTACTTCATGGGGTCGCTGCCGTAGCTGTCCGTGGTGTCGCGCCCCGGCACCACGAGCAGTTCGAAGTCGCCGTGGGTGTAACGGACCTGGCCGCGCCCGTTCTTGGGCTGCCGGTCCCAGCCGCGCGCCACGGCGACGCGGAAGCCTTCCGTGTCCTTGCGCAGGGTGAAGCCTTGCGGCACCTCGGGCCCGCTGGTCCGCGCCTCCTGCGAACTGGGGCTGTTGCCGGCCTTGCCCTCGCCCTCGCCCTCACCCTTGTCGCCGCTCTTGCCGTCGCTCTTGCCGTCGCCCTCGTCCTCGTGGCCGGGGTCCGCGCTCGCCTCGCCCACGGCTCCGGCGCGGTCGCCCGACCCCTTCTCGTCGGCCTTGGGCAGGAACAACATGGCGTACGCGACCGCCGCGGCGAGCCCGATGAGGATGGCCAGGAGCAGCAGCCGCCCGAGCGAACGGGGCCTCGCCGAGCCCCGAACCTGCGGCACCCGCTGCGGCGCGGCCTCACGGACCGGCTCGGCCTCACGCGGCGGGGCCGCACGGAGCCGCCGCGGCTCACGGGGAACGCGCGCGGCCTTGACGGCCCGCGTCTCCTTGCCCCTGCCCCGCTTGTGGCGGCCGTGCCCCCCGGCAGCCACGGGCGCGGCGGCGCGGCGCCTGCGCACGACCTCACCACGACGGCGTACGACGGGCAGCCGTCCGGCGTCGTACGGCGGCACCGGCACGACATGCGCCCCGGCCTCCGGCTCCGGAGCCGAGCGCACCAGGGAGCGGAGCCATCCGCTCAGCTCCTCGAAGTCCAGCCGGTCGGTGGGGTCCTGACGCAACAGGGACTCGACCACGGGCCGCAGCGGCCCGCACTCCTCGGCGAAGGCGGGCGGCTCGGCGCACACCACCTGCACCAGTTCGGCGGTGCTGTCCTCGGGGTAGGGCGCGTGTCCCTGCACGGCGCGGAAGAGCAGCGCGCCCAGGGCCCACAGATCGGTGGCGGGGCCGATCGGCGCGGCGAGCTGCCAGTTCTCGTGTACGGGACCGGCCTGCTCGGGGGCCCACCGCTCGGTGACGGCCCCGACGACCACCATGCGCGCGTGCCGGGCCCGCTCGGCGGCCAGAGCGGTGGCGGGCCCGCGGGGGGCTCCGGTCTCACCGCCGGGTCCGTCCCATGCTCCTCGGGTGTCGCGTGGGGTGCCGGGGGTGTGAGGCGGGTGGGCGGCGCCGCCCTGTCCCCGGTCCGCCAGGCCGCCGCCGTACTCGCGCGGGGCCACTACTCGGGCCCCGTTCTCCCCCCGGCCCGCCTGCCCGGGGCCTCGGGCTCCGTCGCCGCCCCGGCCGCCGCCTTGGCCGCCGCGGTCTGTGTCCCGCGCCGCAAAGTCCTTCTGGCCGCCGCCGC
The DNA here is from genome assembly GCF_021028635.1 of Streptomyces huasconensis. NCBI lineage: Bacteria > Bacillati > Actinomycetota > Actinomycetes > Kitasatosporales > Streptomycetaceae > Streptomyces > Streptomyces huasconensis. Next base: position 4,870,092 of record NZ_CP086119.1, on the reverse strand, counting down.
GCGGAACCGCCCCGTGCCAGGGCTTCGTACCGCCGACTCCGTAGGGGTCCGAGATCCGCCCGGCCGTCCCGGACTCCGCGTCGCCGCCTCGTGGGCCGGGAACACCCGTGGCCCTCCCGGGCTGCGGCTCCTCCTCGACGCGCGCCGAGGCCGCCCGTGCCGAGGCCCGTGCGGCGCCCGGGCGATACGCCGCGACGGACCCGCCGCGCGCGCCCCGCGTCCCGCCCCGAGCGGAGCCCCCGGGCTGACCCGGCTCCCCGCCCCACTCGACCTCGTCGTACGCCTCGGGTGCGGGCTCGAGCGGCATCCCCCGGTCCTCGTAACCGGCCTGGGAAGCACTTTCGTACCCAGCCTGCGAGGCACCCCCATAAAGGCCCGCAGAGCCACCCCCAGCACCCTCGTGGGCGCCCTCGAAGGCGCCCTCCTCATACGCGGCCACGTTCCCGACCGACCCCGCCGAGCCAGCGGCCTCCCCCGCCTCGACGGGCCGGGGGTCGTACCCGCACAGGGCCTCCTCGGCCGCGCCGGCCGCGAGACCCGTCAGCATCACGCGGCCGTCGTCGCAGATCAGCACCGTGCGCGCGGTGATGTTCCGGTGCACCCAGCCGTGCGCGTGCAGCACCCGCAGCGCCGCCAGGACGTCCGCCGCGACCTCGGCGGCGCGGTAGGGGCTCAGCGGCTGGTCCGCGAGGAGTGCCGCCAGCGGCCTCGCCGCCACCAGTTCGCTGACGATCCACAGCGAACCGCCCTCGGCGAACACGTCGAAGACCTGGTCGAGCCGGGGGTGGTCCGGTATCTGCGCGGCCGTCTGCGCCGCCTCCATCGCGCGCCGCACGGCCGGGTCCGTGGGCCTGCGCGTCGTACGCGCGGAGGCGCGCCGCACCCCGGCGCCGCCCGGACGCGCCCCCTCCCGGGGCACGAACCCCTCGGGCAGGTCGTCCTCGTCGAGCACCTCCGCCTCGACGACCTCGGGCAACGGCACCTGCCTGACCAGGACTTCCTGCCCGCTGTAGGTGTCGAAGGCCCGGGATTCGGCCAGCTCGTACTCGTCCGAGGGAGGCAGCGGCAGGCGGTAGCGGTCGGCGAGCACCCGTCCCGCATAGTCGTCCACGATGCCTCCCCCGTCCGCCCGGTGGTCAATTCCGATCGACTTACGGCTTGTTGTGGCTCGCTGCGGCATTCTGTGCCCGCAAGCCTTCACGATACGTGCCGTGGGCGAACCGCAATGAGGGGATACGAGATCTCAGCTCAGGACTTCGGCTCGAACGTCCTCGTGAAGGTCCGCCACGTGGCCCGCCGCTCCTCGCTCTTCCAGTCGTCGGCCTTGGCCGTGTACATCATTCCGTAGCCGAGCCCGCCGTTGACGACGAAGCCGCGGTCGACGGAACGGTACTTCGTGCCGCCCTCCACGTAGGTGAACTCCCAGTCGGCGGTGTTCCACCCGCGGAAGTCCACCTTCTCGATCCTGATCCGGTCGTACTGCGACCGGACCATGTAGTTCTCCTGGTTCTTCCAGTCGCTCACCGGGTTGTCCTTGGGCGTGGTCGTCCAACCGAGCAGCAGCTTCTGGCCATCGGGCCCGGTGAACCGCGCGCCCGCCCTGCCCGTGGACTGGTACTTCCACCCCTTGGGCAGCCCGATCTTGAACCCCTGGTCGTGCTCGTACGTGGACGCGGCGCCGTCACCCGGCTTCTTGCCGTCGTCCTGGCTCGGGTCGTGCCCCTTGCCCTCGTCCGACCCCGGCTCGTCGTCCTTGCCCTGCTCCTTGCCCTGACCCTGGCCCTGTTCCTTGTCGTCGGCGGGACCGGAGCCGCCGTCCGTCTCCTTGCCCGCGTCCTTGCCGCCCTCGCCGCCCGCGGTCGCCCCGCTGGACGCGGCCTTGTCGCCGCCCTTGCTGTCCCGGCCGGAACCGCCGTCCTCACCGTTCGACAGCGCGAAGGCGAGCACCGTGCCGAGCACGGCGAGCACAGCCACCACGGACACGATGACCAGCGTCCGGCGCGGCACCACGTCGGTGAGCGACGCCTTGGGCGGCACCCGGGGCGCCACCCGCGGCGGCGCGCTCGGCGCCGACGGCACAGCGGCCCCACTCCTGGCCCCGGCCGCACCGGAACCGGCCGAACCGGAACCAGCCCCTGGGCCCGTCCCCGAACCGGCCGCAACACCCGCACCGGCACCGGCACCCGTACTGGCACCCGCACCCGTCACCGACCCGGCGGCCTTGCGGACCGACCGCAGCGCCCCCTTCAGCCGATCCGCGGCCTCCTCGCCCTTGCGCCCCGCGACGGACCCGGAGGCACCGGCGGCAGCGGCACCCGCACCCGCCTTCTTCGTCAGCCTGGTCTGCGGCGGAACCGGCGGCAGCGGCACGACCTTGGTCGCCTCGACCGGTTCCGGCTCCGCTTGCGCCTTCGCCTCCGGCGCGCGAAGGACGTCCATCAGCAGCGCGCGCGCCCCGGCGTCGTCCAGCCGCTGCTGGGGGTCCTTGGCGAGCAGGCCGTAGATGACCGGCTCCAACGGCCCCGCGTTCACGGGCTTGTCGACGTCCTCGGTCATCACCGCGGTGAGGGTCGCGATGGCCGACCCCTTGTCATACGGAGGCACGCCCTCCACCGCCGCGTACAGCAGGCCGCCGAGCGACCACAGGTCGGCCGCGGGGCCCGGCTTGTGCCCGCGCGCCCGCTCCGGGGAGATGTACGAGGGCGCGCCGACGAGCATGCCGGTCGACGTGATCGACGGGTCGCCCTCGACCTGGGCGATGCCGAAGTCGGTGAGCACGACCCGGCCGTCCTCGGCGATCAGCACGTTCGACGGCTTCACGTCGCGGTGCAGGATGCCCTCGCGGTGCGCGGAGCGCAGCACGTCGAGGATGGCGAGGCCGACCTCGGCGGCCCGCCTCGGCGTGAGCACGCCGTCCTCACGGATCGCCTCCGCGAGGGACTTGCCCTCGACCAGCTCCATCACGATCCACGGCCGGTCGTCCTCGTCGACGACGTCGTAGACCGTCACGGCGCTGGTGTTGCGAATCCGCGCGATCGCCTTGGCCTCGCGCAGCGTCCGCGTGATGAGCCGCCGCTTCTCGTCCTCGTCGATGCTCGACGGGAACCGCAGCTCCTTCACCGCGACCGTACGGCCCAGCGTCTCGTCCTTGGCGCGCCACACAGTGCCCATGCCGCCGCGGCCGAGCACCTCTCCCAGCCGGTACCGGCCGGCGAGGAGACGTTCGCTCCTGTCCCGACGGGCCTCACCCGTCTGCTCCGCGTCCGACATGCGTCCCCTCTGCTGCTACCGCTGCTACCCGAGCAACCCGCCCTGACAGAGCCTTCATTGTCCCTTACTCGGGGACCGGCCGGCGCCCAGGGTCCATCGACCCTCATCATGGCCCGCGCGCGGGGAGGAAGCGCCACGCCGACCACGGGCGACACTCTTCCGCTGCTCAGCGGTCCAGGCAAGGCCCTGACCACGACCCTCGTGGCCCGGGAGCGGTCCGCACCACCTCCACTTCCCCTCTGTCTCTGCGGCCTGCTCTGCCTCACGGAGACTCAACAACCCCATGGGACAAGGCCGGTACGTCCCGGCACGCCGGCACCCGAGGGCGGGCACACACCGGTTGCCGAGGTCGGCACACGGCGTCCGCCCGGTCAGCCGAGCGGCACGATGTCCGGCGCTCCCAGCCGCGCCGCGTCCGCCGTCAGGTCGTCCGGCTGGCGCTGCGACTCCCGCTCGGCCTCCACCCGCTTCTCGTAGTGCTGCACCTCCCGCTCGATCTGGTCCTTGTCCCAGCCGAGGACCGGCGCCATCAACTCGGCGCACTCCCGGGCGCTGCGGGTGCCCCGGTCGAACGTCTCGATGGAGATGCGGGTGCGCCGCGTCAGAACGTCGTCGAGGTGCCGGGCGCCCTCGTGCGACGCGGCGTAGACGACTTCGGCCCGCAGGTAGTCATCGGCCCCCGGGAGGGGTTCGCCCAGCTTCGGGTCGCTGGTGATGAGTTCGAGCACCTCTTCGGCCAGCGAGCCGTACCGGTTCAACAGGTGTTCCACGCGCACGACATGAAGACCCGTCCGCGCGGCGATCCTCGCGCGGGCGTTCCACAGCGCTTTGTACCCTTCCGCCCCCACCAGCGGGATGTCCTCGGTCACGCAGTCGGCGACCCGCTGGTCCAGGCCGTGCACGGCCTCGTCGACGGCGTCCTTGGCCATGACGCGGTACGTCGTGTACTTGCCGCCCGCGATGACCACCAGGCCGGGCGCCGGGTGCGCGACGGTGTGCTCGCGCGACAGCTTGCTCGTGGCGTCCGACTCTCCGGCGAGCAGCGGCCGCAGGCCGGCGTAGACCCCCTGGACGTCGTCGCGGGAGAGCGGCACCGCGAGCACGGAGTTCACGTGTTCGAGCAGATAGTCGATGTCGGCGCTGGACGCGGCCGGGTGGGCCTTGTCGAGGTCCCAGTCCGTGTCGGTGGTGCCCACGATCCAGTGCCGTCCCCAGGGGATGACGAACAGGACGCTCTTCTCGGTCCGCAGGATCAGGCCGGTCGTGGAGCTGATCCGGTCCTTGGGGACGACCAGGTGGATGCCCTTGGAGGCCCTGACGTGGAACTGCCCGCGCTCCCCGACCATGGCCTGGGTGTCGTCCGTCCACACACCGGTGGCGTTCACGATCTGCTTGGCGCGGACCTCGTACTCCCCGCCGCCCTCCACGTCCTGCACGCGGGCGCCGACCACGCGCTCGCCCTCGCGCAGGAAGCCGGTGACACGCGCGCGGTTGGCGACCTTGGCGCCGTACGCCGCCGCGGTGCGCACGAGGGTGGCGACATAGCGGGCGTCGTCCATCTGGGCGTCGTAGTACTGCATGGCGCCGACCAGGGCGTCCTTCTTCAGGCACGGGGCGACGCGCAGGGCGTGGCGGCGCGTCAGGTGGCGGTGCAGGGGCAGACCGCGGCCGTGTCCGCGTGACATCGACATGGCGTCGTACAGCGCGACGCCCGATCCGGCGTACAACCTCTCCCACCCCTTGTGCCGCAAGGGGTAGAGGAACGGCACCGGCTTCACGAGGTGCGGGGCGAGCCGCTCCAGGAGCAGGCCGCGCTCCTTCAGCGCTTCGCGGACGAGCGCGAAGTCCAGCATCTCCAGATAGCGCAGCCCGCCGTGGATCAGTTTGCTCGACCGGCTCGACGTGCCCGAGGCCCAGTCGCGCGCTTCGACGAGGCCGGTGGACAGGCCGCGGGTCACCGCGTCGAGGGCGGTTCCGGCGCCGACCACCCCCGCGCCCACCACCAGGATGTCCAGCTCCCTGTCGGCCATTCCCGCAAGTGACTCGGCACGCTCCGCCGGCCCCAGTGTCGCTGTCCTCACCGCTGCCTCCCGCTGTGATCGGGTGTGGTCGGACTCACATCATGCCCAGATTTCCCCCGCGCCCGCCGATCTCGACCGCAGCCTGTGGACAACACTCCGGACCGACAGGGGAGCGCAATGCCACAAAACGGTCATATTTACTCCTAGTCTGACATTGCGCTGGTCCCCCCTTGTCCACAGGGCTTGCGCGCTCGTCACGCTCCGGCTATTGGGAGGACGGCCCACCCGCCATGCCCGCAGATCTCGCCGTCATCGGTCTCGGCCACCTCGGCCTGCCCCTCGCCCAGGCCGCCGTCGCACGCGGCATCGCCACCATCGGCTACGACCCGGCCCGCGCCACCGACCTGGCAGGCGGCCGCCTGCCCTGCGACGGCGCCGAGGGCACCCTCACCGCCGCCGACGTCCGCCGGATGCTCTCGGGGGGCTTCCGGCCGACCACCGACCCGGCCCCGCTCGGCAGAGTGCGCACCGCCGTCATCTGCGCGCCCACCCCGCCCGCCGCCGACCGCTCGCTCGACCTGAGCCAGGTCGCCGACGCCGCCCGGGCCCTGGCCGCACGGCTGCGCCCGCACACCACCGTGATCCTCGAATCTCCCGCGTACCCGGGGACCACCGAGGATTTCGTCCGCCCGATCCTCGAATCCGGTTCGGGCCTGCGCGCCGGCCGCGACTTCCACCTCGCCTACTCCACCGGCCGCCTCGACCCCGGCAACCGCTCGCACGGCTACGCGTGCACCCCCAAGGTCATCGGCGGCCTCACCCCGGCCTGCACCGAGTCGGCGGCCGCCTTCTACGGCCGCCTCACCGACAAGGTCGTACGCGCGCGGGGGCCCCGCGAGGCCGAGACCGTGCACCTCCTGGAGACCAACTACCGGCACGTCAACATGGCCCTGGTCAACGAGATGGCGGTGCTCTGCCACGACCTCGGCATCGACCTGTGGGACGTCATCCGCTGCGCCGAGACCAAGCCCTTCGGCTTCCAGGCCTTCCGCCCCGGCCCCGGCGTCGGCGGCCACGGCGTCCCCCTGGACATCCCCAACCCGTCCCGCGGCGCCCGCCCCCTGCGCATGGTCGAACTGGCCCAGCAGGTCAACGACCGCATGCCCCAGTACGTCATCCAGCGCTCGGCCACGCTGCTCAACGAACACGGCAAGTCCGTCCGCGGCGCCCGCGTCCTGCTCCTCGGCGTCACCTACAAGCCCGACCTCGCCGACCAGCAGGGCGCCCCGGCACAGGAGGTGGCGACCCGTCTGATGGAGCTGGGCGCGGCCGTCAGCTACCACGACCCCTACGTCCCCAACTGGAGCATCCTCGGCCGCCCCGTCCCGCGCGCGGACTCCCTCTACGAGGCGGCGGCCGACGCCGACCTCACGATCCTGCTCCAGCACCACCGCACGTACGACCTCCAGGGGCTGGCCGTGAAGGCACAGCTGCTGCTCGACACGCGCGGCGCGACCCCGGCGGGCGCGGCGCACCGCCTGTGACGACGGAAAGGGCCCCGGTACGAAGTACCGGGGCCCTTCCACGAACGGTCCGTCAGCGCTTGTGCTGCGAGTCCGCGACCGTCACCTCGACGCGCTGGAACTCCTTCAGCTCGCTGTAGCCCGTGGTGGCCATCGCGCGGCGCAGCGCCCCGAAGAAGTTCATCGAACCGTCCGGGATGTGCGAGGGACCGGAGAGGATCTCCTCGGTCGTGCCGACCGTGCCGAGGTCGACCTTCTTGCCGCGCGGCACGTCCTCGTGGACGGCCTCCATGCCCCAGTGGTGGCCCTTGCCGGGCGCGTCCGTGGCGCGGGCCAGCGGGGAGCCCACCATCACGGCGTCGGCGCCGCACGCGATGGCCTTGGGCAGGTCGCCGGACCAGCCCACGCCGCCGTCGGCGATCACGTGGACGTACCGGCCGCCGGACTCGTCCATGTAGTCACGGCGGGCGGCCGCGACGTCGGCGACGGCGGTGGCCATCGGCACCTGGATGCCCAGGACGTTGCGCGTGGTGTGCGCGGCGCCGCCGCCGAAGCCGACGAGGACACCCGCGGCGCCGGTGCGCATCAGGTGCAGGGCGGCGGTGTAGGTGGCGCAGCCGCCCACGATGACCGGCACGTCCAGCTCGTAGATGAACTGCTTGAGGTTCAGCGGCTCGGCGGCGCCGGAGACGTGCTCGGCGGAGACGGTGGTGCCGCGGATCACGAAGATGTCGACCCCGGCGTCCACGACGGCCTTGGAGAACTCGGCGGTGCGCTGCGGGGAGAGCGCGGCGGCGGTGACCACACCGGAGTCGCGCACCTCCTTGATGCGCTGCCCGATGAGGTCGGCCTTGATCGGCGCGGAGTAGATCTCCTGGAGGCGCCGGGTGGCGGTCTCCGAGTCCAGCTCGGCGATCTCGTCGAGCAGCGGCTGCGGGTCCTCGTACCGCGTCCAGAGCCCTTCGAGGTTCAGGACGCCGAGGCCGCCCAGCTCGCCGATGCGGATGGCGGTCTGCGGGGAGACCACCGAGTCCATGGGAGCGGCCAGGAAAGGCAGCTCAAAGCGGTAGGCGTCGATCTGCCACGCGATCGAGACCTCCTTCGGGTCGCGGGTGCGCCGGCTCGGTACGACGGCGATGTCGTCGAAGGCGTACGCGCGGCGGCCGCGCTTGCCGCGCCCGATCTCGATCTCAGTCACGTTGTGGGGCCTTTCCCTCTTGGTCTGCCTGTCCAGTATCCCCGACACACACGGAAGGGGCGGCCCCGGTGAGCCGGGGCCGCCCCTCCACGCGCGCGTGGAGCGCAGGAGACTACTTCGTACGGCTGTAGTTCGGCGCTTCGACCGTCATCTGGATGTCGTGCGGGTGGCTCTCCTTGAGTCCCGCGGACGTGATGCGGACGAAGCGGCCGTTGGCCTGGAGCTCGGGGACGGTGCGCCCGCCCACGTAGAACATCGACTGGCGCAGACCGCCGACCAGCTGGTGGACGACCGCGGAGAGCGGGCCGCGGTAGGGCACCTGGCCCTCGATGCCCTCGGGCACCAGCTTCTCGTCGGAGGCGACGCCCTCCTGGAAGTAGCGGTCCTTGGAGAAGGAGCGCTGGTCGCCGCGGGACTGCATGGCGCCGAGCGAGCCCATGCCGCGGTAGGACTTGAACTGCTTGCCGTTGATGAACATCAGCTCACCGGGGGACTCCTCGCACCCGGCGAGCAGCGAGCCCAGCATGACCGTGTCCGCGCCGGCGACGAGCGCCTTGGCGATGTCTCCGGAGTACTGCAGGCCGCCGTCGCCGATGACCGGGACACCGGCCTCCTTGGCGGCGAGCGAGGCTTCGTAGATGGCCGTCACCTGCGGGACGCCGATGCCGGCGACGACACGGGTGGTGCAGATGGAGCCGGGGCCGACGCCGACCTTGATGCCGTCGACACCGGCGTCGATGAGCGCCTGGGCGCCCTCGCGCGTGGCGATGTTGCCGCCGATGACGTCGACGCCCGGGGCGTCGGACTTGATCTTGGCGACCATGTCGCCGACCAGGCGGGAGTGGCCGTGCGCGGTGTCGACGACGATGAAGTCGACGCCCGCGGCGACCAGCGCCTGGGCGCGCTCGAAGGCGTCACCCGCGACACCGACGGCGGCGCCGACCAGGAGGCGGCCCTCGCCGTCCTTGGCGGCGTGCGGGTACTTCTCGGCCTTCACGAAGTCCTTGACCGTGATGAGGCCCTTGAGGATGCCCGCGTCGTCGACCAGCGGCAGCTTCTCGATCTTGTGGCGGCGCAGCAGCTCCATGGCGTCCACGCCGGAGATGCCGACCTTGCCGGTGACCAGCGGCATCGGCGTCATGACCTCGCGGACCTGACGGCCGCGGTCGTTCTCGAAGGCCATGTCGCGGTTGGTGACGATGCCGAGCAGCTTGCCCGCAGCGTCGGTCACCGGGACACCGCTGATGCGGAACTTCGCGCAGATCGCGTCGGCCTCGCCGAGCGTCGCGTCCGGGTGCACCGTGATCGGGTCGGTGACCATGCCGGACTCGGAGCGCTTCACCAGGTCGACCTGGTTGGCCTGGTCGGCGATGGAGAGGTTGCGGTGCAGCACGCCGACGCCGCCCTGGCGCGCCATGGCGATCGCCATGCGGGACTCGGTGACCTTGTCCATCGCGGCCGACAGCAGCGGGACGTTCACCCGTACGTTCTTCGAGATGTACGAGGAGGTGTCGATCTGGTCGGGCGCCATGTCCGACGCGCCCGGCAGCAGCAGCACGTCGTCGTAGGTCAGCCCGAGTGTCGCGAATTTCTCGGGCACCCCAGTCGAAGAACCGCCGTTTGCAGTCATGACACCTTCCCCAAATGGCCTTGATCGGTGCGGATGTCCATGCTAACGGGAACGGAGGGTGTCTCATTCCACGATCAAGATCATCAGCACTCTTTGTACGTTCGTACGTCGACCCGTGGGCAGGTGCTCACTGCTCAGCGAGCGCCCTGAGGCGGCTCAGCGCCCGGTGCTGGGCCACCCGCACCGCGCCGGGCGACATGCCCAGCATCTGTCCGGTCTCCTCGGCGGTGAGCCCGACGGCGATCCGCAGCAGGAGCAGTTCGCGCTGGTTCTCCGGAAGGTTGGCGAGGAGCTTCTTGGCCCACTCCGCGTCACTGCTGAGCAGGGCGCGCTCCTCCGGGCCGAGCGAGTCGTCGGGCCGCTCGGGCATCTCGTCGGAGGGCACGGCGGTGGAACCGGGATGGCGCATCGCCGCGCGCTGGAGGTCGGCCACCTTGTGCGCGGCGATCGCGAAGACGAACGCCTCGAAGGGCCGCCCCGTGTCCTTGTAGCGCGGCAGGGCGAGGAGCACCGCGACGCAGACCTCCTGCGCCAGGTCCTCCACGAAGTGCCGCGCGTCACCCGGCAGCCGGGACAGCCGGGTGCGGCAGTACCGCAGGGCCAGCGGGTGCACGTGCGCCAGCAGGTCGTGCGTGGCCTGTTCGTCGCCTTCGACGGCGCGAAGGACGAGGGCACCGATCACCGTCGTCTTGTCATCGCGCATCGGTCCATGGTGCCTTGGTGGCGACTGATCCGTGGCACCGCGTCCGTAGTTGTGCACTGAAGCGTTATGAGCAGGTGCGCCGGAACTCATCTCCTGCGCCCTCCCCTCCCGCTCGATCGACTCGTCCCCGAGGAACTCCACACCTCAAGGATGCGGCATCGGCGGCGAAGCGACGGCAACCGCTCCCGAAAAGGTGGAAAGCGGGCGTCCGTCGCCCCGCCCGCCGAGCGGCGGGCGGGGAGCACCGCGCCCCCGCTGCGGCGCACTCAGCGGACCAGACCCCAGCGGAAACCGAGCGCCACCGCGTGTGCCCGGTCCGAGGCGCCGAGCTTCTTGAAGAGCCGCCTGGCGTGCGTCTTCACCGTGTCCTCGGAGAGGAACAGCTCGCGTCCGATCTCCGCGTTCGACCGGCCGTGGCTCATGCCTTCGAGCACCTGGATCTCCCGCGCGGTGAGCGTGGGCGCGGCGCCCATCTCGGCCGAGCGCAGTCTGCGCGGCGCGAGCCGCCACGTGGGGTCGGCGAGGGCCTGCGTGACCGTCGCCCGCAGTTCGGCGCGTGAGGCGTCCTTGTGCAGATAGCCGCGGGCGCCGGCGGCGACAGCGAGCGCGACCCCGTCGAGGTCCTCGGCGACGGTGAGCATGATGATGCGCGCACCGGGGTCGGCGGACAGCAGCCGCCGGACGGTCTCCACGCCGCCCAGACCGGGCATGCGTACGTCCATCAGAATCAGGTCCGAGCGGTCGGCGCCCCAGCGGCGGAGGACTTCCTCGCCGTTGGCCGCCGTCGTCACACGCTCGACGCCGGGCACGGTCGCGACCGCCCGGCGGAGCGCCTCTCGGGCAAGCGGGGAGTCGTCGCAGACGAGGACGGATGTCATGACTGTCCTCCGCGGCTCTCACAGCTGCTGCGCGTCACCTTGAGCCTCCAGGCTGGTACTTATTCGTCACCTGTGCGGTTGACGCTCTCGGACACCTGCCCGAGCGCTTCTTCTCTCAACCGCCTCCGCCCTCTCAACGACGGTCACCCGAAAGAGTTACGGGGCTGCCAGTCATCTTCGGCACTCTACGTGAGGGCCCGGACACAGAGCAGAGCGCGCGGGAGACCCTCAACGTTTCATCACAAGCTATGCCCCATTTAGCGCCTTTTCTTCCCATTTACCGGTGTCTGTGGCTAGATTCGCAATGAGTCATATTTTCATCTCCTTAGACAGTAGATGTACGGTCATGGCACGGTCATGGGCACCGTATCCGCGTCAGAACGGCTTCAAGGGGACCAGCAATGGCAGATTTCTCCCGCCTTCCCGGACCGAACGCAGATCTCTGGGACTGGCAGCTCCTCGCGGCCTGCCGCGGGGTCGACAGCTCGCTCTTCTTCCACCCCGAGGGCGAGCGGGGCGCGGCGCGCAGCGCACGAGAGAACTCCGCCAAGGAGGTCTGCATGCGGTGCCCGGTACGTGCGGAGTGCGCCGCTCACGCGCTCGCGGTGCGCGAGCCGTACGGCGTGTGGGGCGGGCTGACCGAGGACGAGCGCGAGGAACTCATGGGGCGGGCCCGCAACCGCCTGGTCACGGCGTCCGCGGCGGCGGACAGAACCGCGTCACACCCCTGAAGGAACGTTTCTCCACGGGCCTCTCCGGACGGGGCCCGGCGCCCGCTCAGCGGGCCGCGGCCCGCGCGAGGTGGTCCAGTGTGGCGGCGACGGCCGGCACCTGCGCCAGGTCCGGCAGCGTGAGCGCGACGATCTCCCGCCGCACGGCAGGCTCCACCGTCACCGTCCGGGCACCCCTGGGGCGCACCGACTCGATCGCCAGTTCTGGCAGCACCGCCACTCCCAGACCCGCGCCGACCAGCCCGATCACCGCCGGATAGTCGTCGGTCGCGAAGTCGATCCGGGGCACGAAACCCGCCCCCTCGCAGACCTCCACCAGCTGCCGTCGGCAGCGCGGGCAGCCCGCGATCCACGGCTCGTCGGCGAACTCCCCGATGGTGACCGCGTCGGCCCCCGCGAGCCGGTGCCCCTCGGGCACGAGCCCGACGAGCCGGTCCGCGAGCAGCGGCCGCACGACGAGGTCGTCCCACTCCTCGGCGGCGGACGCGCCGCCGCCCCTGCCCTGAGGTGCTTCGCGCCGCCCCTCGTACCGGAAGGCCAGCGCCACGTCGCAGTCGCCCTCGCGGAGCATCTCCACCGAGCGCGGCGGCTCCGCCTCCACGAGGGACACGCGTGTGCCGGGGTGGGCCGCGCGGAGCGCCGCGAGGGCGCCGGGGACCAGGGTCGAGCTGCCGCTCGGGAAGGAGACGAGGCGGACCCGGCCCGCGCGCAGACCCGCGATGGCGGCGATCTCCTCCTCCGCGGCGGTGAGCCCGGCGAGGATGCCCGTGGCGTGCCGGACCAGGGCCTCGCCCGCCTGCGTCAGGCGCATCTCGCGGCCGGTGCGGATCAGCAGCGGCGTGCCGGTCGAGGCTTCGAGGGCCTTCATCTGCTGGCTCACGGCGGGCTGGGTGCAGCCGAGTTCGCGGGCCGCCGCCGAGAAGGAGCCGGTGGCGGCCACGGCGCGCAGGACACGGAGATGACGGGCCTCGATCATGCTTTCGAGCATAAGCGATGCTTGTACATGATGCGAAATATTAGGTCGCGCCTTTGGGGCCGGGGCGCCTACTCTGCGGGACATGAAGCTTCTCTCCGTGAACCTGGGCCGTTCCGAAGCCGTCCCGTACACCGACGCCCCCTATGGCCGCACCGGCATCGCCAAGCGCCCCACGTCCGAGCCGGTCCTGGTGAGCGCGCCGGGTCCCAAGGGCGTCGGCGGCAGCGGCCTGGCCGGCGACGCGATCAGCGACCTGCGCCACCACGGGGGCAACGACCAGGCGGTGTATGCCTACGCCCGGGAGGACCTCGACGCCTGGGAGCGAAAGCTCGGGCGGCCCCTGCCCGACGGCTCCTTCGGAGAGAATCTGACGACGTCCGGGCTCGACGTGAGCGGCGCGAAGATAGGAGAGCGCTGGCGGATCGGTGCCGATCTGGTGCTCGAAGTGACCAGCGGCCGCATCCCCTGCCGTACGTTCCAGAGCCACCTCGGTGAGCGGAGGTGGGTGAAGCGGTTCACCCAGGAAGGCGTTCCCGGCGCCTATTTCCGGGTGATCGAGCCGGGTGAGATCAAGGCCGGCGACCCCGTCGAGATCCTGCACCGGCCGGCGCACGAGGTCACCGTCGCCCTCCAGTTCCGCGCCGTCACGACGGAGGAGACGCTGCTGCCGCTGCTGCTCGCCGCGGGCGATGCGCTGCACCCCGAGGAGGCCCAGCGGGCGCGCAAGTACGTGGCGCGCTCCGGCGTCGAGGTCTCGTGACCCGGAGGCTCGGCGTCCGCGCGACATGGCCGCCGCCGGACCTCACTAGCCTTGGGCCATGACTACGGCTCTGATTACGGGATCAACCGCCGGCATCGGCGCCGCCTTCGCGCGACGCCTCGCCGGTGACGGCCACAACCTCGTCCTGGTGGCGCGCGACACCACGCGGCTGCGGGAGCAGGCGACCGAACTGCACGACCGGCACGGCATCGAGGCGGAGGTGCTCACCGCCGACCTCTCGACGGACGCGGGCATCGAAGCCGTCGAGAAGCGGCTCTCCAACCGCAGGGACGCGGTCGACCTGCTGATCAACAACGCGGGGTTCGGCAACAAGGGGCGGTATCTGGAAGTCCCGATGGCCGACGAGCTGACCATGCTCAAGGTGCACTGCGAGGCGGTGCTGAGGCTGACGTCGGCGGCCGTGGAGTCGATGCGGGAGCGGGGCCGGGGCGGCGTGGTGAACGTCGCGTCGGTCGCGGCGTTCCTGCCGCGCGGGACGTACGGGGCCTCCAAGGCCTGGGTCGTGCAGTTCACGCAGGGCGCGGCGAAGGACCTGGCCGGTTCCGGGGTGCGGCTGATGGCGCTGTGCCCCGGCTTCGTACGGACGGAGTTCCACGAGCGGGCCGGGATGGGCACGTCCAACATCCCCAACTGGATGTGGCTGGACGCGGACAAGCTGGTGGCGGCGGCGCTGGCCGACTTGGCGCGAGGCCGCACCGTCTCGATCCCGGACCCCCGCTACAAGGCGCTGATGGGCGTGGCGAAGCTGACCCCGAGGAACCTGCTGGGCGGGGTCACGTCGCGTACGGGGCGGAAATACGGCCCTCAGTAGCCCTGGCCCCGGAGATGCGGTCGCGCCCCTGAAGGGACGCGGGGCACTGCGCGACCAGCCGAGAACAACCCGCACCCGGCAACGCCACGACAACCCGGCAGACGCAGCCCCGGAAAAGGCCGAGGCCCGGCCCCCCGCAAGGGGAAGCCGGGCCTCGGTACACCGTTCAGCCGGAGCGGCAGCGATCAGTGGGAGTGACCGTGCCCGTGCCCGTGGCCCGCGTCGCCCTCGTCCTCCGCCGGCTTCTCGACGACCAGCGTCTCGGTCGTCAGCAGCAGCGAGGCGATCGACGCGGCGTTCTCCAGCGCGGAGCGCGTGACCTTGACCGGGTCGATGACGCCGGCCTTGACCAGGTCGCCGTACTCGCCGGTCGCGGCGTTGAAGCCGAAGCCCTTGTCCAGCTCGGCGACCTTGGAGGTGATGACGTAACCCTCCAGGCCGGCGTTCTCGGCGATCCAGCGCAGCGGCTCGACGGCGGCGCGGCGGACGACGGCGACACCGGTGGCCTCGTCGCCCTCCTTGCCGAGGTTGCCCTCGAGCACCTTGACGGCGTGGACCAGGGAAGAGCCACCACCGGAGACGATGCCCTCCTCGACCGCGGCGCGGGTCGCGGAGATGGCGTCCTCCAGACGGTGCTTCTTCTCCTTCAGCTCCACCTCGGTGGCGGCGCCGACCTTGATGACGCACACGCCGCCGGCCAGCTTCGCGAGGCGCTCCTGGAGCTTCTCGCGGTCCCAGTCGGAGTCCGTGGACTCGATCTCGGCCTTGATCTGGGCGACGCGGCCCTCGACGTCGGCCTTGTTGCCGCCGCCGTCGACGATCGTGGTGTCGTCCTTGGTGATGGTGACGCGGCGGGCGGTGCCGAGCACGTCCAGGCCGACCTGGTCGAGCTTGAGGCCGACCTCTTCGGCGATGACGGTGGCACCGGTGAGGGTGGCCATGTCGCCGAGCATCGCCTTGCGGCGGTCGCCGAAGCCGGGGGCCTTCACCGCGACGGCGTTGAAGGTGCCGCGGATCTTGTTCACGACCAGGGTCGACAGGGCCTCGCCCTCGACGTCCTCGGCGATGATCAGCAGCGGCTTCGAGGAGTTGGCCTGGATGACCTTCTCGAGCAGCGGCAGGAGGTCCTGGATGGAGGAGATCTTGCCCTGGTGGATCAGGATGTACGGGTCGTCGAGGACGGCCTCCATACGCTCCTGGTCGGAGACCATGTACGGCGAGAGGTAGCCCTTGTCGAAGGCCATGCCCTCGGTGAAGTCCAGCTCGAGCCCGAAGGTGTTGGACTCCTCGACGGTGATGACACCGTCCTTGCCGACCTTGTCCATCGCCTCGGCGATGAGCTCGCCGACCTGCGGGTCCTGGGCGGACAGACCGGCGACGGCCGCGATGTCGGCCTTGTCGTCGATCGGGCGGGCGGTGGCGAGCAGCTCCTCGGAGACGGCCTTGACGGCGGCGTCGATGCCCTTCTTCAGGGCGGCCGGGGAGGCGCCGGCGGCGACGTTGCGCAGGCCTTCCTTGACGAGGGCCTGGGCGAGCACGGTGGCGGTGGTGGTGCCGTCACCCGCGATGTCGTTGGTCTTGGTCGCCACCTCCTTCACCAGCTGGGCGCCGAGGTTCTCGTACGGGTCCTCGACCTCGACCTCACGGGCGATGGTGACGCCGTCGTTGGTGATGGTGGGGGCGCCGAACTTCTTGTCGATGACGACGTTGCGGCCGCGGGGGCCGATCGTCACCTTGACCGTGTCGGCAAGCTTGTTGACGCCGCGCTCAAGGGCGCGACGGGCGTCCTCGTCGAACTTCAGGATCTTCGCCATGGGAGCGATTCAGCCCTCTCGAAAACTCGGGTGAACGAACCGCGCCCCTCGCCGCCCGGCAATCAGCGGGGTGACCAGGGGCGCAGCTCAAAAGCAATGCTTCTGCTTCGGGTGAACTACTTCTCGACGATCGCGAGCACGTCGCGAGCCGAGAGGACGAGGTACTCCTCGCCGTTGTACTTCACCTCGGTGCCGCCGTACTTGCTGTACAGCACGATGTCGCCGGTCTTCACGTCGAGCGGCAGGCGCTCGCCGTTCTCGAAGCGGCCCGGGCCCACGGCCAGGACGACGCCCTCCTGGGGCTTCTCCTTGGCGGTGTCCGGAATGACCAGGCCGGAGGCCGTGGTCTGCTCGGCATCGAGCGGCTGGACCACGATGCGGTCCTCAAGCGGCTTGATGGCAACCTTGGAGCTGGTGGTCGTCACGATCCGGTCTCCCCCTTCGGAGATCTCACGGGGTCAAGTCTGAGGTGTGGCGACCAGGTCGATCCGTCGTCGCGGGTGCCGGACCTGCCCGTCGCTGTTGGCACTCTCCAACGGGGAGTGCCAGAAGCGAGACTAGGACGGCGATTAGCACTCGGTCAAGCGGAGTGCCAACGGGGCGGCGTCGGGCCTCACGGGGGCGGGGCGCCCCGCGGCCGGGCGGGCGCAGGCGTGGCCTTGTCCGGACAACGACCGAGGCGGGGGCGGGGTTCCTTCGTGGGCGCCGGCGTGGCGTGTCCGCAGGCGGGCGGGACGGGCGTGTCCGAGCCCGGCTTGCGCGAGGGCAGCTTCTCCGCGGCCTTGCGGCCCAGCCGCTCGATCGGCTCCACCGAGTCCGCGCAGGACGTCAGCGGCGCGGGCGCGAGTACTCCGCACAGCAGGGCCCCCGCGAGGAGGCGGCGGCGTGCCCGCACCCGCCGGGTCACAGGTAGTCCTCCAGCCTGGCCACCGCGTAGCCCTTGTCGGTGACCGTCTTCATGACCCGGCGGACCATGTCGGGCATGGTGCCCTTCCAGTCCTCGCGGCCCCGGAAGTGGGTGAGGATGATGTCGCCGGGGTGCAGGTCCCGGTCCCACTCGCGGTAGTCCATGCGATGCGCGAAGGCCTCCGCGTTCCACAGCGGCACCGCCTTGATGCCGCAGGACTTGGCGGCGCGCAGCGTGTCCCGGTTGTAGTTGCCGTAGGGCGGCCGGAAGAGTTCGGGCCGCTTGCCGTAGCGCTTCTCGATGACCTTCTGCATGCCGCAGATCTCGCGGCGCTGGCGCTCGTACGACAGTTTGGGCATGTAGGGGTGGTTGAGGGTGTGGTTGTTCAGGACGACGCCGCGGTCCTGCATCTTCCGGAAGTAGCCGTAGTCCTCCTTGACCAGGTAGTCGCTGAGGAAGGCGGTGTAGGGGATCTTCAGGTCGCTCATCATCCGCAGCAGCGCCCGGTCCTTCTCGGCGCCGTCGTCGATGGTCAGGAAGACGACCTTCTTCTTCGTCGGGATCGTCGTGAAGACCGGCGGCAGCTTCGCCTGGCCCCTGACCTCGAAGCCCTTGCGGGTGGTCAGCCGCGGCTTCTTCGCGGGCGGCGCGGGCGCGGGCAGCGGCGTCCTGGCGAGGCCCCAGCGCTTGGCGGCGGCGGCCCGCGCGGCCTGGGCGGCGCCGAGCTGGCGGGCGTAGGAGTCGAGGGCCCGGGCGGGCGGGGCCTGGAGCGGCTGCTGGCCATGGGCGGGCTCCACGCCGTCGGAACCGCCCTCGGAGACGCAGCCCGAGGCGATCGCCGCGACGGTCAGGACGGCCACCACGGCCCGCGTCTGATTCTTCCGTCTTACAGCGGATTCTTCGTTTTGTCGTACGAGTTGCATGGCGCCGAATCTTCGCAGCCCACCGCCGGGCCCCGGGGCCGACACCGCCGCCCGCCGCACACCATCCACCGACTGGCCCACAATGGGGCAGGTGAACGCCCCGAACACGCCGAGCCGCCCCGCCGCCGACCACGTCACCGGCGACGCCGGCCCCGCTGATCCCGGTCCCGCTGATCCCGGCCCCGGTGACCCCCTCGCCGCCTTCGCCGCCCTGCGCACCGGCACGGGCCAGGCCCTGCTCGACGAGGTGCGGGACGTCGAACCCGCGGGGGAACTCGCCGCCGCCACCCGGCTGCGCCGCTCCTATCCGGCGCCGCTGGTCTCCGCCGCCCTCGCCCAGGCGCGGCTGCGCACGCGGGCCGCCGCCAAGTTCGGCGCGAAGGACGCGGCCCGGATGTTCTTCACGCCGAACGGCGTCGAGCAGTCCACCCGGGCCTCCGTGGCCGCGCACCGGGCCGCGCGCTTCAAGGACCTCGGGGTGCGTTCCCTCGCGGACCTGTGCTGCGGCATCGGCGGCGACGCGATCGCCCTGGCGCGGGCCGGGATCTCCGTACTCGCCGTCGACCGTGACCCGTTGACCTGCGCGGCCGCCCGCGCCAACGCGGAGGCGCTCGGCCTCGCCGACCTGATCGAGGTGCGTGAGGCCGATGTCACCGACGTGGACACCTCGGCGTACGACGCGGTGTTCGTGGACCCGGCGCGCCGCTCCGCCAAGCGGGGCCGCATCTTCGACCCGGAGTCCTACTCCCCGCCGCTGTCCTGGGCGGTCGAGGCGGCCCGCGCGGCCCCGCGCGCCGCGCTGAAGATCGCCCCCGGCATCCCGCACGAGGCGGTCCCCGCCGAGGCCGAGGCCGAGTGGATCTCGGACGGCGGCGACGTGAAGGAGGCCGTGCTGTGGTTCGGCACGGGCTCCCCCGCCTCGCACCGCGCCACGCTCCTGCCCGGCGGCGCCTCCCTGCACAGCCCGCTCGCCACGATGCTGCCCGACCCCGGGGTGCGCCCCGTGGGGCGGTACCTGTACGAGCCGGACGGCGCCGTCATCCGCGCGCACCTGGTCGCCGAGGTCGCGGCCCGGGTCGGCGGTGGACTGATCGACGAGACCATCGCGTACGTGACCTCCGACGACCTGCACGCGACGCCGTACGCCACCGCGTACGAGATCACCGATCAGCTGCCCTTCGGCGTGAAGAAGCTGAAGGCGCTGCTGCGGGAGCGGGAGGTCGGGGTCCTGACGGTGAAGAAGCGCGGCTCGGCGGTGGAGCCGGAGGAGCTGCGCCGGAAGGTGAAGCCGCAGGGCAAGAACGCGGCGACGGTGTTCCTCACGCGCGTGGCGGGGGCCCCGGCGATGCTGATCGGGCACCCGGTGGCTTGAGATGGGCAGGGTCAGCCCCGCCTGCGCTTGAGGAGCGGGGTCCGGGGCGGGGCTTCGACGCGGGAGCCGCCGGCGCGGGCAGCCGGGTTCGGGGCGGGGCCCCTGGGCGGCGGTACGGGCGATGACGGGCGGCGGCCGTGCACCAGCGCCGTCGCCAGCGCGGCCGCCACGAGGAGCCCTGCGGAGACCGCGAAGGCCGCCGCGTGCCCTGCGGCGAGAGAGGCCCGGTCCGTGCCCGTGCCCGTGGCGTTCGCCGCGACCGTGACCAGGACGGCCAGGCCGAGTGAGCCGCCGAGCTGGCGTGAGCTGTTGAGCAGCCCGGAGGCCATGCCGGTCTCCTCGGGCGCCACACCGCTGGTCGCCGCCGTGCCCAGCGGGACGAAGCACAGGCCGATGCCGACGCTCGCGACCAGGGAGGGCCCGAGGATGGAGCCCAGGAACGTGCCGCCCGCCTCGACCGCCAGCGCGAACCACCCGAATCCGGCCGCCCCCAGCAGCCCGCCCGCCACCAGCAACGCCCGCTCACCGGCCCTGCCGATCAGCCGGGTCGCGACCGTCGACCCGGCCACGACGCCCGCGCAGAACGGCAGGAAGGCCGCACCGGCCGCCGTCGCCCCGTACCCCATCACGTCCTGGAGGTAGAGCGAGGTGAAGTAGAAGGCGGCGAACTGTCCCGAAGACATCAGCAGCGAGAAGACGTTCGCCGAGAGCACGGGCCGGTGGGCGGTCCCCAGCAGGCCGAGCCGTAGCAGTGGTTCCCGCTTGCGGGCCTCGACGGCGACGAAGGCCCCGAGCAGCACGGCCGCGACGCCGAGCGTGCCCAGCGTGGTGCCGGAGCCCCAGGCGTACGTCTCCGTGCGCACGAGACCGAGGACGAGCACCGCCGTCCCGGCCGTGACGAGCAGCGCGCCGGAGACGTCGAGGCGGGGCGCGGGCCCGGTGCGGCGGTCGACGGGCACCGCGCGGCGCGAGGCGAGGAGGGCGGCGGCCACCACGGGGACGTTGACGAGCATCACCGAGCGCCAGCCCACCCAGTCGGTGAGCAGCCCGCCCGCCATGATCCCGACCGCGCCGCCGAGCGCACCCGAGACCCCCCACAGACCGAGCGCCCGTGAACGCGCGGGCCCCGCCGCGTAGTTGACGGTGATCAGCGTGAGCGCGACGGGGGCGAGCGCGGCCGCGCCCGCGCCCTGCACCGCGCGCGCCGCCACGAGCTGCCCCGGCGTCAGGGCGAGCCCGCCCGCCAGGCCGGCCGCGCCGAAGACGGCGAAGCCCCACAGGAGGGTGCGCCGCCGTCCGGCGAGGTCGGCGAGGCGCCCGCCGAGCATGAGCAGGCCGCCGAAGGCGAGGGCGTAGGCGTTGACGACCCAGAGGAGCGAGTCGGGGGTGAAGCCGAGGTCGTCGCCCATGTCGGGCAGGGCGATGTTGACGACGGACATGTCGAGGGAGACGAGGAACTGCACGGTGAGCAGCACCGGCAGCAACCGTCCTTGCGGGGCACGCGAGTTCACCTTGTTCACCATGCGCGGCACATTACTATACGCGTATAGAAATTCCGCAAGGGCTGAGCACGCGGGCAAGGCACGACAATGGGCGGGTGGCAGCAGAGAAAGACCCAGGGACAGCCGGAGAGGCAATCGGCGAGACAGCCGGAGAGCCGGTCGGGGAGCCGAAGAAGCGCCGCGCGGGGCGCCCCCGCCGGCTCGAACCGGAGACGATCGTCGCGACCGCCCGCCGCATCCTTCAGGAGGAGGGCGTGGCGGCCCTGAGCATGCGCCGGGTCGCCAAGGAGGTCGGCACGACACCGATGGCCCTGTACCACCACGTGCGCGACAAGGACGACCTCCTGATGCTCACGCTCTCCGGTACCGCCGCCACGGTCCCCCGCCCCGAGCTGCCGTCCGACCCCCGCGAGCGCCTCCTCGCCGTCACCCTGCACATGCACGGCACGCTGGCGCGGATGCCCTGGGTGGTGGAGGTGCTCAGCCTCGGCGACCTCACCGACAAGGGCGCCCTGTGGATGGTCGAGGAGATCGTCGGCGCCGGCGTCGCGTGCGGCCTCACCCCGGCCGAGGCGGTCCGCGCGTACCGGACCCTGTGGCACTGCGTCTACGGCGACCTGGTGTTCCGCCGCGCGATGGAGCGCCGCGCCGAGGACCCGGACCGCAAGCGCTACTTCCCCGGCATGCTCACGGACGCGGACGCGGCCGAACTCCCCCACCTCGTGGCGCTCGCGGACCAGTGGAGCGAGCTGACCGAGGACTACGACGTGAGCGGCCAGCTGAGCGCGGTGATCGACGGGCTGCTGGGCCGGGCGGGGCGGGCGGACGGAACCGGGCGGGAGCGGGCCGACTGAGCCGTCTGCCAGGCTCGCCGCCATGCCCTTCGACCACAACGACCACTACCACCCGCTGCTCCTGCGGCACCTGCCGCCGCACGGCCGCACCGCCCTCGACGTCGGCTGCGGCACCGGCCGCTTCGCCCGCGCTCTCGCGGCGCGCGGCTACGAGGTCGACGCGCTCGACCCCTCCCCGGAGGTCATCGCCGAGGCCGAGGCGGCCGGCGGCGGCCCCCGCTACCGACGGGCGGACGTGACCGCGCAGGACCTCCCCGAGAGCCGCTACGACGTGATCACCTGCCTGGCGAGCCTGCACCACATGCCGTTCGCCACCGTCACACGGCTGCGCGCGGCGCTCGCCCCCGGCGGCACGCTGCTCGTCCTCGGCTGCCACTCGGGGACGACGTGGTGGGACCTCGCGGCGGTGCCCGCCAACGCCGTGGCGCGGCTGGCGGTGCACACGGGCGAACGCCTGCGCGGCAGGTCCACGCCACCGCTCAAGGCCCCGGTACGGCAGCCGGACATGGCGCTCCCCGAGATCCGCGCCGAGGCGGCCCGCCTCCTGCCCGGCAGCAGCGTGCGGCAGCTGCTGTTCTGGCGCTACCTGCTGACGTACCGCAACGCCTGAGTCTCAGCCCGCGTCGACCGACTCGAACCGCCAGCGGTGCACCGCGCGCGTCACCAACTCCGGCGCCGGGTCGGGCAGTTCCGGCAACTCGGCGTCGTACGCGGCGTCCCACCAGGTGATGACGAGGACCCGGTCCCCCGGCGCGCGGAAATACTCCCGGCGCAGTGGCGCGGCAGCGAACCGCTGTTCGCGCGCCCACGCGAGCAGCTCCCCGCCCCGCCCCTCGGCGGCCCGGGCCTCCCACATCAGCGCGACGGTCACGAGTAGAGGTTCTCCTTGCTGACCTCGTGCACGTGGTCGTGGTCGTGCGTGTGGCCGTGCCCGTGACCGTGGCCCGGCACGTGCGGCTCCGTCACCGGCAGCGACGAGTCCGCCGACAGGTCCCAGGACGACGCCGAGCGGTTGCGCGCCACCATCTCCGCGCCGAGGGCGGCGACCATCGCGCCGTTGTCCGTGCACAGCTTCGGGCGCGGCACGCGCAGCCGGATTCCGGCCTTCTCGCACCGCTCCTCGGCGAGCGCGCGCAGCCGCGAGTTGGCGGCCACGCCACCGCCGATCATCAGGTGGTCGACGCCCTCGTCCTTGCAGGCCCGCACGGCCTTGCGGGTCAGCACGTCGACGACGGCCTCCTGGAAGGACGCCGACACGTCCCGCACCGGCACGTCCTCGCCCGCGGCCCGCTTCGCCTCGATCCAGCGGGCGACGGACGTCTTGAGGCCGGAGAAGGAGAAGTCGTACGCGGGGTCGCGCGGCCCGGTGAGCCCGCGCGGGAAGGCGATCGCCTCCGGGTCGCCCTCGCGCGCGTACCGGTCGATGACGGGGCCGCCCGGGAAGCCGAGGTTCAGCACCCGCGCGATCTTGTCGAAGGCCTCGCCCGCCGCGTCGTCGATGGTCGAGCCGAGCGGCCGCACGTCCGAGGTGATGTCGGTGGAGAGCAGCAGCGAGGAGTGGCCGCCGGAGACCAGGAGCGCCATGGTCGGCTCGGGCAGCGGCCCGTGCTCCAGCTGGTCCACACAGATGTGCGAGGCGAGGTGGTTCACGCCGTACAGCGGCTTGTCGAGCGCGTACGCGTACGCCTTGGCCGCCGAGACGCCGACGAGCAGCGCGCCCGCGAGGCCGGGCCCGGCGGTCACCGCGATGCCGTCGAGGTCCTTCGCGCTCACCCCGGCTTCCTTCAGGGCGCGGTCGATGGTCGGCACCATCGCCTCCAGGTGTGCGCGGGAGGCGACCTCGGGGACGACACCGCCGAAGCGGGCGTGCTCGTCGACGCTGGAGGCGACGGCGTCGGCGAGCAGGGTGGTGCCGCGGACGATGCCGACGCCGGTTTCGTCGCAGGAGGTCTCGATGCCGAGGACGAGGGGTTCGTCGCGCGAGTCAGCCATGAATCTCGGTTCCTTGTACGCCAGATACGGGGGTGGAGGGATCGGTGCGACGCATGACCAGGGCGTCCACGTTGCCGGGTTGGTAGTAGCCGCGCCGGAAGCCGATGGGCTCGAAGCCGAAGCGCTCGTACAGCTTCTGCGCGCGGGTGTTGTCGACCCGCACCTCCAGCATGACCTCGGCGCACTCGAAGGCGGTGGCGGCCTGGAGCAGGTCGGTGAGGAGCCGGGCGCCGAGCCCGGTGCCCCAGTGGTCGCGGGCGACGGCGATGGTCTGGACGTCCGCGAGGTCGCCCGAGGCGGCGAGGCCCGCGTACCCGACGAGGCGGTCGCCGGCCATGGCCACCACGTAGCGGCGGCTGGCCAGCGGCCCGCGCGCGTGAGCGAGTTCGGACCAGAACATGCCGCGCGACCAGGCGTCGTCGGGGAAGAGTTCCTTCTCCAGGGTGAACACCGCGTCGATGTCCCACCAGCGCATCTCGCGCAGCTCGACGGCCGCGTTCGCTCCGGTCACTTGGGGGTGACCACCTTGTAGTTCTTCGGCACCTGGGCGTCGGGGCGGCGCAGGTACAGCGGCCTCGGCTCCAGGAGTTCCTCGCCCGCGGCGAGCCGCTCGGCGGCGAGGGAGGCGAGGGCGGCCGCCGAGACGTGCTCGGGGGCGCGGGCGTCCGGGAAGACCTCGGGGTAGAGCAGCGCGCCCGCGCCGACTGCGGGCAAGCCCGCGACCTCGGCGGCGATCTCCGCGGGCCGGTCGACGGCGGCGTCGGTCACGCGCGTGCGCGGGTCGTCGTAACGCGCCCAGTAGACCTCCTTGCGCCGGGCGTCGGTGGCGACCACGAACGGGCCGGTCTCGATGCCGGAGGCGTACGCGAGGCCGTCCAGCGTGCACACGCCGTGCACGGGGACGCCGAGCGCGAGGCCGAACGTCTCGGCGGTCATCAGGCCGACACGCAGTCCGGTGTAGGGGCCGGGGCCCACCCCGGCGACGACGGCGGTGACGGCGTCGAGTCTCAGCCCCGCGTCGGCGAGGACACGGTCGACGGCCGGGAGCAGCAGCTCTCCGTGCCGACGGGCGTCCACCTGGCTCGACTGGGCCACGACGGAGGAGCCGTCGTGGAGGGCGACGGTGACGGCGGGCGTTGCGGTATCAAGAGCGAGCAAGAGCACGCGAACAGCCTACGGCTCCGGGGCCCGCCGCACGGCCGCCCCGGGATGGGCGGTGTCTCCTGCTACCTTCAGTTCATAGCCGTCGCAGTACGAAAAGGTGGGTGGCGCAAGGTGTCAAGGAGCAGCTCGGGATTTGTGGCCGGGCTGACCGCCGCCGCGGTCGCCGCGATCGGCTTCCTCGCCTATCAGGCCTCGGCCAGCGTGCCGGAGGACCTGGGCAAGCGCCCCGAGAAGTCGCCCGGCGCCTCCGCCCCGCGCAGTCCCGAGGAGAAGGCGGACCCCACGGCGGTGCCGGCGCGGTCCGGCGTCGGTGAGCGGGTCGTGTACTCCCTGGCCGAGGACCGCGTGTGGCTGGTGGAGGCCTCGGGCAAGCCGCGGATCACCTTCAAGGTGACGCCGGGCTCGGTCGACCCGGCCCCCGGTGCGTACGTGGTGACCTCCCGCTCCGGCTCCGTCACCGGTACGGACGGCGTGCCGATCGAGCACGTCGTGCGGTTCACGAGCGTCGACGGCATCGCGATCGGGTTCAGCGCCGCGGTCGACAACTCCACGCCGAAGCCGGACCCGTCGAAGAAGACCGGCGGCATCCGCGAGTCGCGCGCGCACGGCAACGCCATGTGGGAGTTCGCGACGATCAGCAAGAAGGTCGTCGTCGTTCCCTAGGTGCCTCAGGCCGGTGCCCGGCGGGTGCCGGGCCCCTCGGCGGCGTGGAGACGGCGGTCGCGGCGGCGCACGACGCCAGCAGGTCACTCATCGACAGGTGCGGGCGCGCGGGGCCGGACACGGCCAGAGGTCCCGGCAGCCCGTACGGCTGCGGCTGTGCGTCACGTTCTGAAGCCGACATGGATGCCTCCTGGGCTCCCGGGGGCAGACGTGGTTAGGTAAACCTAACCAAGACCGGTCTCCATGTGACCACGCGCGACGCACGCAGCGCAACATCTTGCCGACGAGTTGTCGGAACCTTCGGGTGAACGTACCAAGCCCGGGCCGGGCCTAGGCCGCGAGCGACGCCAGGTCCGCGTCGGCCCACCGCTCGCCGAGCCCGGTCAGCGTGACCTCACGCACCTCGTCCGTCGTGTCCCCGACGGCCCGGTGGATGACGACGTGCAGCCGGTCGTCCGTCAGCTCCTCGACCTTGCCCTCGCCCCACTCCACGACGACGACCGACTCGGGGAGCGAGACGTCGAGGTCCAGGTCCTCCATCTCGTCGAGCCCGCCACCCAGGCGGTACGCGTCGACGTGCACCAGCGCGGGACCCGCGCCGAGCGGCGGGTGGACGCGGGCGATGACGAAGGTCGGCGAGGTGACGGCGCCGCGCACGCCGAGCCCCTCGCCGAGGCCGCGGGTCAGCGTCGTCTTGCCGGCGCCCAGCTCGCCGTTGAGCATGACGAGGTCGCCGGGGCGCAGGAGTTTGGCCAGGCGGCGGCCCAACTCGCCCATTTGTTCGGGGGAGTTGACGGTGATCTTGAGTACGTTGGCGGGGGCCTGGTGGTGCGGTGCTTCCATACCGCCCACGTTAGCCGCTGGAGGACTCCGCGTCGGCTGCCGCCCGGCCACCGGCGCCCGCCCTGGAGAGCAGGTCGGCGAGGCGGTCCGTGACCACGTCGGGGTGCTCCAGCATGACCAGGTGCCCGGCGTCCGGGACCAGGACCAGCTCGGCGTCCGGCAGCAGCGCGGCGATCGCCTCGCTGTGCTCGCTCGGCGTGACCAGGTCCTTCTCGCCGGCGAGGACCAGCACCGGCAGCCCCGCGAAGTGCGCGAGGGCCGCCGCCTTGTCGTGCTCGGCGAAGGCCGGGTAGAACTCCGCGACGACGTCGATCGGCGTCGACTCGATCATCCGCTCCGCGAACCGCGCGATGGCCGGGTCGACGTCCTTGCGCGAGAACGAGTACCGCTTGATGACCCCGGCGAAGAGGTCGGCGGTGGCCTGCCGCCCGCGCTCCACCAGCTCGGCCTGCGAGCCCAGCGCCCGCAGCACGCCGGGCAGCACCCGCCGCACCGCGTTCATCCCCGCCACCGGCAGCCCGAAATTCACCTGACCGAGCTGCCCCGACGACGTACCCACGAGGGCGACGCCCACCACGCGCTCGCGGATCAGCTCCGGGAACTGCTCGGCCAGGGCCATCGTCGTCATGCCGCCCATGGAGTGCCCGACGAGGACGAGCGGCCCCTTGGGCGCGGCCGCGTCGATGACGGCCTTCAGGTCGCGCCCCAGCTGGTCGATGGAGACCGGCACGTCGCGCTGCGCCTGCTCGACGCCCCGGCCGGAGCGGGCGTGGCTGCGCTGGTCCCAGTAGACCGCGCGGACCGCGCCGCGCAGGGCGGCCCGCTGGAAGTGCCAGGAGTCCTGGTTCAGGCAGTAGCCGTGGCTGAAGACGACGGTGACCGCGCCGTCCGGGGCGCCCTCGACCTCTTCGATCTCGTAGGCGAGCTCCGTGCCGTCGTCCGCGTACGCCGTGCCGGGCATGCCGCGCAGCGAGCCGTAGGGCCCCGCCGCGTCCAGGGCGAGGCGGGCCTTCTTGCGCATGCCCCGGCCGACGGTGAGCCGCTCGATGGCGACGCCCGCGGCCGCGCCCGCGGCGATGACCCCCAGCGCCGCGCCGGCCACCCCGGCCCGGCGCCAGCTCCCCGCCGCGGCGGCGGCCTCCGTCACGACTTCCGTCACCGCTTCCGCCGCGGCAGCCCCCGTGCTGCTCTCGCTCACGTGCCGCTCCTCGTCAGTGGTCGGACTGTTCGTTCACATCTCTCCGGTGCCGGGCCGCTCATTCACGTACACGCGCGGGACACGCGATCCGATGCGGGTGACGATCTCGTACGCGATGGTGCCCGCCGCCTGCGCCCAGTCCTCGGCGGTCGGCTCCCCGCGGTCGCCCGGCCCGAACAGCACGGCCTCGGCGCCCACTTCGGGCTCGTCCCCGCCGAGGTCCACCACGAACTGGTCCATCGCCACGCGGCCCGCGGCCGTCCGCAGCTTGCCGCCGACGAGCACCGGGGCCGTGCCGGAGGCGTGGCGCGGGATGCCGTCGCCGTACCCGGCGGGGATGAGGCCGAGGGTCGTCTCCCCCGGGGTGACGTAGTGATGTCCGTAGCTGACGCCGTGACCCGCGGGGGCGTGCTTCACGTGGGCGAGCGAGGCGGTGAGCGTCATGACGGGCCGCAGCCCGAAGTCCTCGGGGGCGCCCACCTCGGGGCTCGGCGAGACGCCGTACACCGCGATGCCCGGCCGTACGAGGTCGAAGTGGGCCTCCGGAAGCGTCAGCGTCGCCGGGGAGTTGGCGATGTGCCGCACCTCGGGGCGTATCCCCTGGTCCTCGGCGTACGTGACCATCTCGCGGAAGACGGTGAGCTGGGCGGCGATCGAGGGGTGCCCCGGCTCGTCGGCGCACGCGAAGTGCGACCAGAGCCCGGTGACCTTGACCAGCCCCTCGGCCTCGGCGCGCAGGGACTCGGCGATCAGCTCGGGCCAGTCGGCGGGCATGCAGCCGTTGCGCCCGAGGCCGGTGTCGGCCTTGAGCTGGATACGCGCGGTGCGCCCCGCCGCGCGGGCCGCCGCCGTCACCTCGCGCAGCGCCCACAGCGCGCTCACCGCCATGTCGAGACCGGCCTCGACACCCTCGCGCCAAGGGCCGCCCGGCGTCCACAGCCAGCACATGATCCGCCCCGGCAGACCCGCGGCACGCAGGGCGAGGGCCTCCTCCGGGGTGGCGGCACCGAGCCAGGTGGCCCCCGCCTCGACAGCGGCCCTGGCGCAGGGCACCGCTCCATGGCCGTACCCGTCGGCCTTCACCACGGCCATGAGCGCGGCGCCCGACGCGTGGGCACGCAGCGCGCGCACGTTGGCACGCAGGGCGGCGAGGTCGATCTCGGCGCGGACACGGAAAGGGGCTGTCTCGTTCATCGCGGACCAGTGTCTCAGAGCGCACGGACAGCCCCACCCGCGTGCCCGACTGCCGCTCGGCTCAACCGCCCCGCCGCACATCCCGCCAAGCGGCAGGGACCGCATCGGCCACATCCTGCGCGGCCACGGGTGCCCCGTCCGCGGCATGCCGGGCGGCGAGGCCGTGCAGGTACGCGCCGACGGACCCCGCGTCCCGCGCGCCGAGGCCCGCCGCGAGCAGGGAGCCCGCGAGACCGGACAGCACGTCGCCGCTGCCGGCCGTGGCGAGCCAGGGCGTGCCGGTGGCGTTGACGCGCACGGCGCCCTCGGCCGTGCCGACCAGGGTGGTGGAGCCCTTCAGCAGCACGGTCGCGCCGAACCGCCCCGCCAGCTCCCGCACCGCCGAGAGCCGGGCCGCCTCCACCTCCTCCCGGGCGACACCGAGAAGGGCGGCGGCCTCCCCCGCGTGCGGGGTGAGCAGCGTGGGCGCGCGGCGCTCCCGTACCGCCCGCTCCGCCACCAGCCGCAGCCCGTCGGCGTCGATCAGCACCGGCA
This sequence comes from Streptomyces huasconensis, assembly GCF_021028635.1. NCBI lineage: Bacteria > Bacillati > Actinomycetota > Actinomycetes > Kitasatosporales > Streptomycetaceae > Streptomyces > Streptomyces huasconensis. Next base: position 4,840,610 of record NZ_CP086119.1, on the reverse strand, counting down.
CCTCCGCGCCGACCACGTCCCGCAGCCGCTCCTCGTCGTCCCCGAGGCCGGGCCCCACGACCCAGGCCTGCACCCGCCCCGCCTTCGACGGCGGCCCGGCGGAGACCAGCGCCTCGGGGAACCGCGCGATGACGGCGTCCGCGGCGGGCCCCACGTACCGCACGGCGCCCGCGCCCCCGCGCAGCGCCCCGGCCACGCAGAGCACGGCGGCCCCGGGATACCGCGCGGACCCGGCGACGACACCGACGACCCCGCGCCGGTACTTGTCGCTCTCCCCGCCCGGCAGCGGCAGCATCCCCGCGACATCGACGTACTGAAGGGCCTCCAACGCCCGCTCCCGCTCCGCCAGTTCCAGACCGAGGCCGACGAGCCGCACGGCGCCCGCGTACTCCCGCCCGGGATCGATCAGCAGCCCCGGCTTGTACGCCCCGAACGTCACCGTCACATCGGCCCGCACCGCCTCGCCGCGCACCTCGCCGGTGTCCGCGTCGACGCCGCTCGGCAGGTCCACGGCGACGACCAACGCGTCCCGCGCGGCGGCGACGAGCCCGGCCGCCCGCTCCCGGAGCCCGCCCCGCCCCCCGATGCCCACGATGCCGTCCACGACCAGCCGGGCCCGGCCGACCACGTCCTCCGCCCGGTCGGCAGCACCGTCCACGACCACACCCCCGGCGGCCCGCAGCGCGGCGAGCCCTCCGGCATGGGTCCGCTCCGGAGCCAGCAGCACCGCGCTGACGCCCGCGCCCCGCCGGGCGAGCCGGGCCCCGGCGTACAGGGTGTCGCCGCCGTTGTCCCCGCTGCCCACCAGCAGCGCGACCCGGGAGCCGTACACCTTGCCGAGCAGCTGCGCGCACTCGGCGGCAAGCCCCGCCGCGGCCCGCTGCATCAAGGCCCCGGCGGGCCCCCGCGCCATGAGCTCAAGCTCCGCCGCCCTGACAGTCTCCACACCGTACGCATCACGCATGCCCGTGAGTGTCCCCCACCAGCGGGACGCGAACCCGACGAAATGCCGCACCCGCGAGCGCGCCGGAGGGGACACGGGGGTATGTGCGCGCGGAGCACAGTGGTGGTCATGAGGGCCCCGAAGCATCGAGACGCCCACACCAAGATGGCGAGCACGGACTAACCCCGGGGCCCCGCCCCAAAAACCAACCTCAGGCGCCCGCACCCCCACAGCCCGCACCCACACCCCGGACCCGCGAGCGCACCCGGCACCCACACCCGCACCCGCCCTACCCCTCAGCGATCACCACCGCAGAAGCAACCCCCGCATCATGGCTGAGCGACACATGCCACGCCCGAACCCCCAACTCCGCAGCCCGAGCCGCCACAGTCCCCCGCACCCGGACCCGAGGCTGCCCACTCCCCTCCACATACACCTCCGCATCGGTCCACCGAAGCCCCCCCGGCGCCCCCAACGCCTTCGCCAGGGCCTCCTTCGCCGCGAACCGCGCCGCCAGTGAGGCCACCCCCCGCCGCTCCCCGCTCCGCAGCAGCAACTCGCTCTCCAAGAACAGCCGTTCGGCCATCCCCGGCGTCCGCGCCAACGCCGCCCCGAACCGCTCGATCTCGGCCACGTCGATGCCGACCCCGATAATCACCGGCTCACTCACCCCAGAAATCGCCCGAAAATACCGGGTCAGCGTGACACACCCCACCACACACGCCACCCCATGGCCGTTCAAACAGCCGTAACAATGGACTGTGATCTCTTCGGTCTCCGCGCCAGACAAGGCGCCGCGGAGCGCCCACCGGCACAAGCCGGAGGCGACTCCCTACCTCGACCTCACCCGCGCCGAGTGGAGCGCTCTGCGGGAGAAGACGCCCCTGCCCCTGACGGCGGAGGAGGTGGAGAAGCTGCGCGGCCTCGGGGACGTCATCGACCTGGACGAGGTCCGCGACATCTACCTGCCGCTCTCCCGCCTGCTGAACCTCTACGTAGGAGCGACGGACGGCCTGCGCGGCGCCCTCAACACCTTCCTGGGCGAGAAGAGATCCCAGTCCGGCACCCCCTTCGTCATAGGGGTCGCCGGCTCCGTGGCCGTCGGCAAGTCGACCGTCGCCCGCCTCCTCCAGGCCCTCCTCTCCCGCTGGCCGGAACACCCCCGCGTGGAGCTGGTCACGACCGACGGCTTCCTGCTGCCCACCAAGGAGCTGGAAGCCCGCGGCCTGATGTCCCGCAAGGGCTTCCCCGAGTCGTACGACCGCCGCGCCCTGACCCGTTTCGTGGCGGACATCAAGGCGGGGAAGAAGGAGGTGACGGCGCCGGTCTACTCCCACCTGATCTACGACATCGTGCCGGGCCGGCGCCTGACCGTCCGCCGCCCCGACATCCTCATCGTCGAGGGCCTGAACGTCCTGCAGCCCGCCCTGCCCGGCAAGGACGGCCGCACCCGCGTGGGCCTCGCGGACTACTTCGACTTCAGCGTGTACGTCGACGCCCGCACCGAGGACATCGAGCGCTGGTACCTGAACCGCTTCAAGAAGCTGCGCGACACGGCGTTCCAGGACCCGTCCTCGTACTTCCGCAAGTACACGCAGGTGTCGGAGGAGAAGGCCCTGGACTACGCCCGCACGACCTGGCGCACGATCAACAAGCCGAACCTGCTGGAGAACGTGGCGCCCACCCGGGGCCGCGCCGCCCTGGTGGTCCGCAAGGGCCCGGACCACAAGGTGCAGCGCCTGAGCCTGCGCAAACTCTGAGGCGCCGCCCCCTCCCCCACCCGACTACCCTGCGCACATGCTCCACCTACGCCTGATCTCCCCCGCGGACAAGACCGACGACGTGCTGCGCCTGATCGAGGGGACGACGGGTACCACGCACCTGGCCGTGGTGCCCGGCGCCGCCCGCAACCCCACGGGCGACGTCATCATGTGCGACGTCGCGCGCGAGGCGGGCGACGAGCTGATCGGCGGCCTGCGCGCGCTGGACCTCGACAAGTGCGGCTCGATCGCGGTGGAGAACATCGATCTCTCCCTCTCCGACCGCGCCGACCAGGCGGAACACGACGCTCCGGGCGAGGCGGCGGACGCGGTCCTGTGGGAGCAGCTCTCCGACGCGACGCACGAGGAGTCGACGCTCTCGGTCACGTACGTCGCGTTCATCACGCTCGCCACGATGATCGCGGCCTGCGGTGTCGTGCTCGACAACGCGATCCTGATCGTGGGCGCGATGGCGGTCGGCCCGGAGTTCGGCCCGCTCGCCGGCTTCTGCACGGCCCTGGTGCGGCGCGCGCCCCGGCTGGCCCTGCGCTCACTGATCGCGCTGCTGGTGGGCTTCCTGGTGGCGATGGCGGTGACGGTCGGGTTCAGCTACTTCATGGACGCCACGGAGCTGTTCAGCGACGAGGCCCTGCGGGCGGAGCGGCCGAACACGAACTTCATCTACAACCCCGACTGGTTCTCGTTCGTCGTCGCGGTCCTCGCGGGCGCGGCGGGCACGCTCTCCCTGACCTCGGCGAAGTCCGGCGCCCTGGTGGGCGTGGCGATCTCCGTGACGACGGTCCCGGCGGCGGCGAACGCCGCGGTCGCCTTCAGCTACAGCGAGTACAAGCAGGCGTGGGGCTCCACCGAACAGCTCCTGCTGAACCTGCTCGGCATCGTCCTCGCCGGCACGCTCACGCTGCTGGCCCAGAAGGCTCTCTGGGCCACGCAGCGCGACCGTACCGCCAAGCCGCGGCGCGCCTAGCCCAGCGCGGACTTCACCGAGTCCGCCAGCCGCTCGGCCACGGACCGCGCCTGCTCGATGTCGGCGGCCTCGACCATGACCCGCACCAGCGGCTCGGTCCCGGAGGGCCGCAGCAGCACCCGCCCCGTGGAGCCCAGCTCGCGCTCGGCGTCGGCGACGGCGGTGGCCAGGTCGGCGGAGGTCTTGACGCGCGACTTGTCGACGTCGGGGACGTTGATGAGGACCTGCGGCAGCCGCTCCATGACGCCCGCGAGGTCGGCCAGCGTACGCCCGGTCTCGGCGACCCGCGCCGCGAGCAGCAGCCCGGTCAGCGTGCCGTCACCGGTGGTCGCGTGGTCGAGGACGATGACGTGCCCGGACTGCTCGCCGCCGAGGGCGAAGCCGTGCTCCTTCATCGACTCCAGGACGTACCGGTCGCCGACGGCGGTCTGCACCAGGGAGAGGCCCTGGGCCTCCATGGCGAGTTTGAAGCCGAGGTTCGACATGACGGTGGCGACAACGGTGTCGTGACGCAGCGTGCCGTGCTCGCGCATGGCGAGGGCAAGGACGGCGAGGATCTGGTCGCCGTCGACCTCCGCGCCGGTGTGGTCCACGGCCAGGCAGCGGTCCGCGTCCCCGTCGTGCGCGATGCCGAGGTCGGCGCCGTGCTCGACGACGGCGGCCTTGAGCAGGTCCAGGTGGGTGGAGCCGCAGCCGTCGTTGATGTTCAGGCCGTCGGGCTGGGCGCCGATGGTGATGATCTCGGCACCGGCGCGCGTGAACGCCTCGGGCGAGACACGGGCGGCGGCGCCGTGCGCCTCGTCGAGGACGATCTTCAGTCCGTCGAGGCGGTTGGGGAGGACACCGAGCAGATGCGCGATGTACTGGTCGAGCCCCTGGTCGTACGACTTCACGCGGCCGACGCCCGCGCCCGTGGGCCGCTGCCACGGGGCGGCGGTGCGGTGCACGAACTGCTCGTCGTACTCGGCCTCGATGCGGTCCTCCAGCTCGTCGGCGAGTTTGTGGCCGCCGCGCGCGAAGAACTTGATGCCGTTGTCGGGCATGGCGTTGTGACTGGCGGAGAGCATCACGCCGAGGTCGGCGCCCAGCGCACCGGTGAGATGGGCCACCGCGGGGGTGGGCAGCACACCGACGCGCAGGACGTCCACGCCCGCGCTCGCCAGACCGGCGACCACCGCGGCTTCCAGGAACTCCCCGGACGCGCGCGGGTCCCGCCCGACCACCGCCACCGGGCGATGGCCTTCAAAGGTGCCCACCTCGGCCAGTACGTGCGCCGCCGCCACGGAGAGTCCGAGCGCCAGCTCGGCCGTCAGATCCGCGTTGGCGACACCACGCACGCCGTCCGTGCCGAAGAGTCGTCCCACTGCTGTCCTCCGAACGTTCGTTCTTGATAGACGAACGCCCCGGCGAGCACAGGATGTGCCGCCGGGGCGAACGAAAAGTACAAGCAGGCCAAGCAGGCAGCGATTAGCGCTTGCTGTACTGCGGGGCCTTGCGGGCCTTCTTGAGACCGGCCTTCTTGCGCTCGACCGCACGGTCGTCGCGCTTGAGGAAGCCGGCCTTCTTGAGGGCGCCGCGGTTGTTCTCGACGTCGGCCTCGTTCAGGGCGCGGGCGACACCGAGACGGAGCGCACCGGCCTGGCCGGAGACGCCGCCACCCGCGATGCGGGCGATGACGTCGTAGCGGTCGTCGAGCTCGAGCACCTTGAAGGGCTCGTTGACTTCCTGCTGGTGGACCTTGTTCGGGAAGTAGTCCTCGAGCGTACGCCCGTTGATCTTCCACTTGCCGGTGCCCGGGACGATCCGGACGCGGGCGATGGCGTTCTTGCGACGGCCCAGGCCGGCGGCCGGCTGCGGGTCGCCGAAGCGCGCGGGGTTCGACTCCGAGGTGTACTCGCCCTCAAGGGGGGCCTCGGACTCGGTGGTGTACTGCTCGACGTCAGCGATCTCGGTCTCTTCGACCGGCTGCTCAACGGTGGTCTCGGCCACGATTCTCCTCAGATTTCTTTACGTCTTTGGGGGTGGCCGGAACTACTGCGCGACCTGGGTGATCTCGAACGGGACCGGCTGCTGAGCGCCGTGCGGGTGCTGGTCGCCCGCGTAGACCTTCAGCTTCGAGAGCATCTGACGGCCCAGGGTGTTCTTGGGGAGCATGCCCTTGACGGCCTTCTCGACGGCCTTCTCGGGGTTCTTGTCGAGCAGCTCGTCGTAACGGACGGACCGCAGACCACCCGGGTAACCGGAGTGGCGGTACGCCATCTTCTGGGTCTTCTTGTTGCCGGAGAGGTGCACCTTGTCCGCGTTGATGATGATGACGAAGTCACCGGTGTCGACGTGGGGGGCGTAGATCGGCTTGTGCTTGCCACGCAGGAGGGTGGCGGCGGTGGTCGCCAGACGGCCCAGGACGATGTCCCGGGCGTCGATGACGTGCCACTGGCGGGTCACATCGCCGGGCTTGGGGCTGTACGTACGCACTTAGTAGCCTTCGCTTCTTCAGTGGATGGGGTCCAGACACACGGCACCCAGGAAGCGATCATGCAGCTGAGGCCCACAATGCCGGGGACGCTGCCCGTATGCGAGCCACTGGTAACTGCTCCAGGGAACCTACGTAAAGGCCCTTTCGCGTGAGATCGAGGACACCAATACGTATCAATCCCCGAGAGTACCCGCGCCGCCCCGTACCGGTCAAAACGCGGCCCCGGAGACCGGAACCGGCGACTCATGCACCACGGACAGGACTGCACTCGTCAGGGTAAGGGCCCACCCGCTCCACCCCGCACCGCCCGCGCAGCGCCCCCGCCGCACACGCCCACCCGACCGTGCCCGCCAGCAGACACAGCGTCGCCGCGTCCTTGAAGGCCCGCCGCGTCATCGGCTCCAGCCAGGGCCAGGCGAAGCCGGGCACCTGCGGCACCAGCGCCACCCAGAACCACGGGCCGCGCGCCGGAGCCCCCGCCGTCAGCGCCCCCGCGAGCAGCAGCGGCAGCACGACCAGGAGGTAGTGGTCGTACGAGGGCCGCGAGACGAGGAAGGCCGAGAGCATCAGCATCGTGGCGCACTCCACCACCCTGGACGGCCCCTCGTCCCCCCTCCCCCACCGCCGCCAGGCACACCACACCCCGGCCGCGGCAGCACACCCCGCGAGCAGCGTCGCCGCCGACTGCGGCACCCCGACCCGCGCGAGCACCGCCGAAGGCGACGCCTCGTAGAGCCGTACGAAGGCGTCGTCGCCGCGCAGCAGGAAGGGCAGCGTCCGCGTGAAGAACCCGGCGGGGTCCGGCATCACCAGCGCCGCCCCCAGCGAGGCGACCGCGGGGACCGCGACCACCATCCCGAGCGCCCGCCACCGCCCCGCGAAGACGAAGAGGAGCGCGACGGGCACGAGCAGCGGCTTCACGGCCACGGCGGCGCCGATGACGAGCCCGGCCGCGGTCCACCGCCCGCGGCACACCAGCAGCAGGGCGAAGGGCAGCGCCGCGGCGGAGGCCACCGTCCAGTTGCCGAGCCGGACGAGGTGCCCGAAGGGCGTGAAGCCGAGCGCGAGCCCCAGCAGGCCGTACGCGGCGAACCGGCTGCGCCACGGGACCCCGTACAGCCGCAGCGCGCACAGCCAGCCCGCGACGAGCCCCGCGGTGACACCCGCGGGCACCAGGAAGCGCACCACCCCGGCGGGGAGCAGGGCCTGCGGCACCGCCGCGAGGACGGCCGCGGGCAGGTAGAGGAAGTGCCGGTCGGCGTAGGGCGAGCGCCCGTGCAGCCAGGCCTCGGCGGCCCGCACCACGATGGCGTTGTCCATGCCGCCGTCGGGTGCCCGCAGCCCCACCCGGACGGCCCCGGCGAGCAGCACGAGACCGAGCACGGCCCGGACATGCCACCCGGAAGGCTGCAACAACCATCCACTTACCGCCGATTTGCCCGTGTTCATACGGTTCAGGCTAGGCCGGGAACCCCGCGCGACCCCCGCTCAACATCCCCAACTCCCCGTCTAAGATGCGCCCCATGAGCTTTGGGCAAGGGGGACCTCAGTGGGGTCCGGGGGGAACGGGCGGCCCCGGCGGCGGGCCCACGCCCGACTGGGCGGCGCTCGCCGAAGCCTCCGAGGCGCGCGCACGGCGCCGCAAGTGGCTGATGATCGGCGGCGGAGCGTTCGCCACGATCGGCATCGCGGCGGCCGTGGCGATCACCGTCGTCTCCGCGAACAGCGGCGACGCCACCGCCTCGAACAAGCCGGCCAGTGAGCTGCCGGCGACGGCGGACATCCCCGGGGAGAGCGACGAGCCGGGCCCGACCTTCAAGGAGACCACGCCGCCGCCCCCGCCGGACCCCAAGGACTTCATCTCCAGCGCCAAGAAGGACAAGGCGCCCCTCACCCCGGAGGGCCTCTTCCCCGGCAGGACGTTCACCTCGGGCGAGACGGTCTACAAGAAGGGCGCGACGGACAGCACCAAGAGCTGCGCGTCCGTCACCCAGCCCGCCCTCGGCGCGATCCTCGCCCGGCACGACTGCACACGCCTGATCCGCGCCAGCTACCTCAAGGGCGGCATCGCGGTCACCATCGGCGTCGCCGTCTTCGACACCTCGGCCGAGGCCAAGAAGGTCAAGGACGAGGTGGAGAAGGGCCTGGTCACCGCGTTGCCCGGCAAGGGCGTGCCCGGCTTCTGCCGGACCGGGGTGTGCCGCGGCACGTACAACGCGTACGGCCGCTACGCGTACTTCACCACCACCGGCTACACCAACGGCAAGGACGTCACGACGGGCGACAGCAAGGCCTACGCCGCCGGTGACACCCTCGCCCGCTTCGCCTTCCAGCGGATCAACCAGCGGGGCGAGGCCCAGGCGTCGGCCGCGGCCGCCGCCCCGCAGTAGGGCGACGGCCTGTTCAGCAGCAGCCGGCGCCGGGCAGCGTCCGCTTGTTGCGCGCTTCCTTGCTGCGCGCGGCGAGCAGCTCGTCGGCGGGGTAGCCGACCTCCTCCAGCGTGAGGCCGTGCGGCCGCACGACGTGCACCGCCGAGTCCCGCACGCGCGCCTGAAGCACCTTCCCGGGCCACTCCACGGGCCGGTGCCCGTCCCCCACGAACAGCATGGCGCCGACGAGCGAGCGCACCATGTTGTGGCAGAAGGCGTCGGCGCGGACGGTCGCCTCAAGGATGCCGTCGGGGCGCCGCTCCCACCGCAGCTCCTGGAGCGTACGGATGGTGGTGGCCCCCTCACGCCGCTTGCAGTAGGCGGCGAAGTCGTGCTCGCCGATCAGGTGCTCGGCGGCGGCGTTCATGGCGTCGAGGTCCAACTCCCAGTCGTGCCACAGCACATGACCGCGCAGCAGCGGGTCGACACCGCCGGGGTGGTCGGTGACGCGGTAGGCGTACCGCCGCCACACCGCGGAGAACCGCGCGTTGAACCCGGCGGGCGCCTCGGCCACCTTCCACACCCGCACGTCGTGCGGCAGCCGCCCCGCGAGCCGCCGCAGCAGCTTTTCGCGGTGCTCCTCCCACACGCCCTCGGGCAGGTCGACGTGGGCGACCTGCCCCCGCGCGTGCACCCCGCTGTCGGTCCGCCCCGCGACGGTCAGCTCGTACGTCTCCTGGGAGCGCGTCACGGTCCGCAGCGCGGCCTCGATCTCCCCCTGGACGGTCCGCTGCCCGTCCCGCTGCTTGGCCCACCCGGAGAAGCCCTTGCCGTCGTACGACAGGTCAAGCCGCACCCGCACGAACCCGGGCTCTACTTCGTCACTCACTCGTGGATCAAATCCTCTCAGGCAACAAAAAGCGGGCCCGCCCCTGGCAAGGGACGGACCCGCATCGCCCCCGAAGGGGCGCGGGGAACTGCGCGACCAGCCACGACGAGCCCGCCGCCGAAGACGCGCAGCCCCCGGCAGAACGCTTACGCGTCCTTCGACTCCTCGGCCGGGGCCTCGGCAGCCTCGTCGGACTTGGCCTCGACGGCCTCGTCCTTCTTCAGGCTGTCTTCCTTGACCGCGCGCTTCGTGGCGGCCTCGGCCTCACCGGTGGCCTCCTGGGCCACGGTCAGGGCCTCCACCAGCTCGATGACCGCCATGGGCGCGTTGTCGCCACGACGGTTACCGATCTTGGTGATACGGGTGTAGCCACCCGGGCGGTTCTCGTAGCGCGGGCCGATCTCCGTGAAGAGCGTGTGCACGATGCTCTTGTCGGTGATGACGGACAGCACCTGGCGGCGGTTGTGAAGGTCACCCTTCTTCGCCTTGGTGACCAGACGCTCCGCGTACGGACGCAGGCGACGGGCCTTCGCCTCGGTGGTGGTGATGCGGCCGTACTCGAAGAGCTGCTTGGCGAGGTTCGCCAGCAGAAGCTTCTCGTGCGCGGCGCTGCCGCCCAGACGGGCACCCTTGGCGGGCTTCGGCATGGTGTTTCTCCTCATGATCTGCCCCGGCCGTATCAGGTACCGGGGTCAGCGGCCGCGCCCCGATAGGGGCGCGGGGAACTGCGCGAGCAACCACGACGCACGCGCAGCCAAAATCAAACCGTCAGTCCCGAGCTCTTAGTACTGCTCGGTCTCGACGAACCCGGCGTCCGCGTCATCGTCCGCACCAAAGGCGTCCGCGGCGGCGGTCGGGTCGAAGCCGGGAGGCGAGTCCTTGAGGGCCAGGCCCATCCCGTTGAGCTTCATCTTGACCTCGTCGATCGACTTCGCACCGAAGTTGCGGATGTCGAGCAGGTCGGCCTCGGAGCGGGCGACAAGCTCGCCCACCGAGTGGATGCCCTCGCGCTTGAGGCAGTTGTACGACCGAACGGTGAGCTCCAGCTCCTCGATCGGCAGCGCCAGGTCGGCGGCCAGGGCGGCGTCCGTCGGCGACGGGCCCATGTCGATGCCCTCGGCGTCGATGTTCAGCTCGCGGGCGAGACCGAACAGCTCGACCAGGGTCTTGCCGGCCGACGCCATGGCGTCACGCGGACGCATGGCCTGCTTGGTCTCGACGTCGACGATCAGCTTGTCGAAGTCGGTGCGCTGCTCGACACGCGTGGCCTCGACCTTGTACGTGACCTTCAGGACCGGCGAGTAGATCGAGTCGACCGGGATGCGCCCGATCTCCTGACCGACCTGCTTGTTCTGGACGGCGGAGACGTAGCCGCGGCCGCGCTCGACGGTCAGCTCCATCTCCAGCTTGCCCTTGCCGTTGAGCGTGGCGAGGACGAGGTCGGGGTTGTGCACCTCGACACCGGCCGGCGGGGCGATGTCGGCGGCGGTCACCAGGCCCGGACCCTGCTTGCGCAGGTACATCACGACGGGCTCGTCGTGCTCGCTGCTGACGACCAGCTGCTTGATGTTGAGGATGAGGTCGGTGACGTCTTCCTTGACGCCCGGCACGGTGGTGAACTCGTGCAGGACACCGTCGATGCGGATGGACGTGACGGCCGCACCCGGGATCGAGGAGAGGAGCGTACGACGCAGGGAGTTGCCGAGGGTGTAGCCGAAGCCCGGCTCCAGCGGCTCGATCACGAACCGGGAGCGGAATTCGTCGACGACCTCTTCGGTCAACGAGGGACGCTGAGCAATCAGCATGTTGCGATCCTTCAGTCAGGGGCACCCACTATTTGATGCCCTGAATTCACTACAAGGGTACGGGCGGCACGCCTCCGAAGAGCCGTACCGCCCGGAACCTCAAGAACTGCCGTGCGTCAGACGCGGCGGCGCTTGGGCGGACGGCAGCCATTGTGCGGCGTGGGCGTCACGTCCTGGATCGAGCCGACCTCGAGGCCGGTGGCCTGGAGCGAACGGATGGCGGTCTCGCGACCGGAACCCGGGCCCTTGACGAAGACGTCGACCTTGCGCATGCCGTGCTCCTGCGCGCGACGGGCAGCCGACTCGGCGGCCATCTGCGCGGCGAACGGCGTGGACTTGCGCGAGCCCTTGAAACCGACGTGGCCGGCGGAGGCCCACGAGATCACGTTGCCGGTCGGGTCCGTGATGGACACGATCGTGTTGTTGAACGTGCTCTTGATGTGAGCGTGCCCGTGGGCAACGTTCTTCTTTTCCTTGCGGCGCACCTTCTTGGCAGCGCCCTGACGACCCTTGGGGGGCATCTATAACTCCTACGGGAGGTGGTCGGTCCTGCAGCGTCAGCTGTCGATAGACCGCTGAGCGAGGACTACTTCTTGCCCGGCTTCTTCTTACCGGCGATGGCGCGACGCGGGCCCTTGCGGGTGCGGGCGTTGGTGCTGGTGCGCTGACCGCGGACGGGCAGGCCACGACGGTGACGCAGACCCTGGTAGCAGCCGATCTCGACCTTGCGGCGGATGTCGGCCTGGATCTCGCGACGGAGGTCACCCTCGGTCTTGATGTTGGCGTCCACGTACTCGCGGATCTTGACGAGGTCTTCCTCGGTCAGGTCGCGGACGCGGGTGTTGCGGTCCACCTCGGTGGCGTCCAGCGTCTGCTGGGCCAGCGTGCGGCCGATGCCGAACACGTAGGTGAGGGCAACCTCGATGCGCTTGTCGCGCGGGAGGTCAACGCCTTCAACGCGTGCCATTCATGGCTCCTGTTGATTCTTCGGAGGTCTTCAGCAGAACCACTCCCAGCCGCCGTCCTCTTCTGACTCGAGAAGAGTTGGTACGGACTGGGTCCCCGGCCTCCGACCGGGGGTGTCGCCCTCCATTACCGGATGGAACTGAAGAGGGACGGGTCCTGCATATGTGCTTTACGTGCGTCGCGCGAAAATCTGCGAACTGCAGTCGTGCGTCAGCCCTGGCGCTGCTTGTGGCGCGGGTTGTCGCAGATGATCATGACCCGGCCGTGACGGCGGATCACCCTGCACTTGTCGCAGATCTTCTTGACGCTCGGCTTGACCTTCATTGGGTGAGGTTCTCCGGGTCAGTGCCACCACCCCGCCGCGGCGGAGTGCGGGCAAGATCTACTTGTACCGGTAGACGATCCGGCCACGCGTCAGGTCGTACGGAGACAGCTCCACCACGACCCGGTCGTCAGGGAGGATGCGGATGTAGTGCATGCGCATCTTGCCGCTGATGTGTGCCAGGACCTGGTGGCCGTTCTGGAGCTCCACCTTGAACATGGCGTTCGGAAGAGACTCGACGACAGTGCCTTCGATCTCGATGGCACCTTGCTTCTTGGCCACGCTTCGCCCTTCGAATCGACTACCTTGATCGGCCCCGCACTGGCGCGCCTCCGGATGGAGACACACGGATGCACGAGAGCCGACGCGTCAGTCTACGTCAGCGCACTCCGAAAGACGAATCGAGAAAGTCTGCCCCACCACCAAGATCCTTAAGCAGAGGGGGTCAGCCTCGGTCCAGCGGGTCCGGCGCCGCCGTCACCCCGTACTCCGCCAGCTTCGCCCGGCCGCAGTCCGGGGCCGTGAGTACCAGCGGGCCCTCCTCCGTCAGCGCCACCGAGTGCTCCCAGTGCGAGGACCAGGTGCCGTCCGTCGTGATGACGGTCCAGTCGTCCTCCAGGACCTCCGTGCGCGGGGTGCCGAGGGAGACCATCGGCTCGATCGCGAGGCAGAAGCCGGGGACCAGCTTGGGGCCCTTGCCGCGGCGGCGCTCGACGTAGTTCAGGAGGTGCGGGTCCATGTGCATCTCGGTGCCGATGCCGTGCCCGCCGTAGTCCTCGATGATCCCGTATTTGCCGCCGCCCGGCTTCGGCTGGCGGCGGATGTACGTCTCGATGGCGCGGGAGATGTCGACGAGCCGGTTGCCCTGCTTCATGGCCGCGAGCCCGGCCCACATCGACTCCTCGGTCACCCGGGAGAGCTCGATCAGCTCCGGGGCGTGACCGGTGCCGACGAACGCGGTGTACGCCGCGTCGCCGTGCCAGCCGTCGATGATCGCGCCGGCGTCGATGGAGATGATGTCGCCGTCCTTCAGGACGGTCTTCTCGTCGGGGATGCCGTGGACGACGACCTCGTTGACGGAGGTGCAGATCGTCGCGGGGAAGCCGCCGTACCCGAGGAAGTTCGACTTCGCGCCGTGCTCGGCGATCACCTTGCGGGCGACCTCGTCCAGGTCCTTGGTGGTGGCGCCGGGCACCGCGGCCTCACGGGTGGCGGCGTGAATCGCGGCGACGACAAGGCCCGCCTCACGCATCTTCGCGATCTGCTCGGGGGTCTTGATCTGCACCATGGGGCTTCCGCTCTCCGTCATCCGTCGACAAACCGGCTACGCACCCACGAACCGGGTACGTAGACAACAGTACGGCCGCGGTCCCCCGACAGGGCACCGCGGCCGAAACAGCGTACTGACTACTTGTCGCCCGTGAGGGCGTCCATCGCGCGCGCGGTGACCTCGTCCACCTTGCCGAGCGCCGAGATCGTCACGACCAGGCCCTGGGTCCGGTAGTAGTCGATGATCGGCTCGGTCTGCGTGTGGTAGACCTCAAGCCGCTTGCGGACGGTGTCCTCGCTGTCGTCCGGGCGCTGGTACAGCTCACCGCCGCAGACGTCGCAGACGCCCTCCTGCTTCGGCGGCGAGTACGTCACGTGGAAGACGTGACTGGACTCCTTGCGGCAGACGCGACGGCCGGCGATCCGCTTGACGACCTCGTCCTCGGGGACCTCCAGGTCCAGGACGGCGTCGAGCTTCACGTCATCGGCCTTCAGCGCCACGTCCAGCGCCTCCGCCTGCGACACGTTGCGCGGGAACCCGTCGAGCAGGAAGCCGTTCACGGCGTCCGGCTGCGCCATGCGCTCCTTGGCCATGCCGATCGTCACTTCGTCGGGCACGAGGTTGCCGGCGTGGATGTACTCCTTCGCCCGCTTGCCCAGCTCCGTGCCCTGGCTCATGTGGGCACGGAAGAGGTCGCCCGTGGAGATGTGCGGGATCGACAGGTTCTTGGCGAGGTACGCGGCCTGCGTTCCCTTGCCCGCACCGGGCGGCCCGACGAGGACGATTCGCATCAGCGGAGGAACCCTTCGTAATTGCGCTGCTGGAGCTGGCTCTCGATCTGCTTCACGGTTTCCAGACCCACACCCACGATGATGAGGATGCTCGTCCCGCCGAAGGGGAAGTTCTGGTTGGCCCCGAAGCCCACCAACGCCATCGTCGGCACAAGAGCGATCAGACCCAGATACAGCGAACCCGGCCAGGTGATCCGGTTGAGTACGTAGCTCAGGTACTCAGCGGTCGGACGGCCAGCCCGGATGCCCGGGATGAAGCCACCATACTTCTTCATGTTGTCGGCGACTTCCTCGGGGTTGAAGGAGATCGCGACGTAGAAGAAGGCGAAGAAGACGATCAGGATGAAGTACGTGGCGATGTAGATCGGGTGGTCACCCTTGGTCAGGTTCGCCTCGATCCACAGCTTCCATCCCGCGTTGCCGCCCGCGAACTGGGCGACCAGCGCCGGAATGTAGAGCAGTGAAGAGGCGAAGATCACAGGGATGATGCCCGCCTGGTTCACCTTCAGCGGGATGTACGTCGACGTCCCGCCGTAGGACCGGCGGCCGATCATGCGCTTCGCGTACTGGACCGGGATGCGCCGCTGCGCCTGCTCGACGAAGACCACCAGGCCGACCATGACGAGACCCACCGCGATCACGGTGCCGAACTCGATCCAGCCGTCCGCCAGCGAGCCCTGCTCCTTGATGGCCCACAGGGCGCTCGGGAAGGTCGCGGCGATCGAGATGAACATCAGGATCGACATGCCGTTGCCGATGCCGCGGTCGGTGATCAGCTCACCGAGCCACATCACGCAGGCCGTGCCGGCGGTCATCGTGATGACCATCGTGATGGTGACGAAGATCGACTGGTCAGGAACGATCTCGCTGGCGACGGGGCAACCGCTGAACAGGGTGCCGGTGCGGGCCGTGGCCACCAGGCCCGTGCCCTGCAGGATCGCGAGCGCGATGGTCAGATAGCGCGTGTACTGCGTGATCTTCGCCGTGCCGGCCTGGCCCTCCTTCTTGAGGGCTTCGAGTCGCGGGATCACCACGGTCAGCAGCTGCAGAATGATGCTCGCCGTGATGTACGGCATGATGCCGAGCGCGAAGATCGTGATCTGCAGCAGCGCGCCACCGCTGAACATGTTGACGAGACCGAACAGGCCCTGGGTCTGACTCTGGTTGTCGATGCAGGCCTGGACGTTCTTGTAGCTGACACCGGGGATCGGCACATGCGTGCCCACCCGGTAGATCACGATGATGCCGAGCGTGAAGAGCAGCTTCTTGCGCAGGTCGGGCGTCTTGAACGCCCGGGCGAACGCGGTGAGCACGGTGCCTCCTGCGACCCCCGCGCGCGTGCGTCAGAGGTGGTGGTCTTGAGGTTCGACGAATACGTATCAGTCAACAAAACCGTGCGGGCAGACCGCACGGAGCTTAGACAGTGCACGCCACCTTACCGGCGACCGTGCCCCCCTTGGAACGACCAACCGGGGATGCCCCTTTTGTGGGGCATCCCCGGCTGGGAATCGCTCATGTCATCGACACGTCTGAGGAAGTCAGACGAGCTCGGTGACAGTACCGCCCGCGGCGGTGATCTTCTCCTTGGCGGAGCCGGAGACGGCGTCGACCGTCACCTGCAGCGCCACGGTGAGCTCACCCTGGCCGAGGACCTTGACGAGGCTGTTCTTGCGAACGGCACCCTTGGCGACGAGACCCTCGACGGTGACCTCGCCACCCTCCGGGTACAGCGCGCTCAGCTTGTCGAGGTTCACGACCTGGAACTCGGTCTTGAACGGGTTCTTGAAGCCCTTGAGCTTCGGGAGACGCATGTGGAGGGGCATCTGGCCACCCTCGAAGCGCTCCGGAACCTGGTAACGGGCCTTGGTGCCCTTGGTACCACGACCAGCGGTCTTACCCTTGGACGCCTCACCACGACCCACACGGGTCTTGGCGGTCTTGGCGCCCGGGGCGGGCCGGAGGTTGTGGACCTTCAGCGGGTTCTGCTCCGCCATGTCAGTCGACCTCCTCAACCGTCACGAGGTGGCGGACGGTGTGCACCATGCCGCGGAACTCGGGACGGTCCTCCTTGACGACCTGCGTGTTGATGCCCTTGAGACCAAGGGAACGCAGGGTGTCGCGGTGGTTCTGCTTGCTGCCGATGTACGACTTCGTCTGCGTGATCTTGAGCTGTGCCATTACGCAGCACCAGCCCCGGCACGCGCCCGCAGCAGAGCCGCGGGGGCGACGTCCTCGAGGGGCAGACCACGGCGAGCCGCGATCTCCTCGGGACGCTGCAGACCCTTGAGGGCCGCCACGGTCGCGTGCACGATGTTGATCGCGTTCGACGAACCGAGCGACTTCGACAGGATGTCGTGAACGCCGGCGCACTCGAGCACGGCACGCACCGGGCCACCGGCGATAACACCGGTACCGGGGGAAGCAGGCTTGAGCAGGACGACGCCCGCGGCCTTCTCGCCCGTGATCGGGTGCGGGATGGTGCCCTGGATACGGGGGACCTTGAAGAAGTGCTTCTTGGCCTCCTCAACACCCTTGGCGATGGCGGCCGGCACCTCCTTGGCCTTGCCGTAACCGACACCCACGGTGCCGTCACCGTCGCCCACCACGACCAGCGCGGTGAAGCTGAAGCGACGACCACCCTTCACAACCTTGGCGACGCGGTTGATCGCGACAACGCGCTCAACGTACGCGGTCTTCTCGGCGGCGGCGTTGCCACCGTCGCGACCCTTCCGGTCCCGCCGCTCGCCGCCACCGGCACCGCCACCGCGGCGCTGGGGTCCAGCCATTGGAATTACCTCTCTCTGTTTCCGCTAGCTACGGAACCGACTCAGAACTTGAGTCCGGCTTCGCGGGCGGCGTCCGCCAGGGCGGCGATGCGCCCGGCGTACTGGTTACCACCACGGTCGAACACGACAGTCTCGACACCGGCGGCCTTGGCGCGCTCGGCGACCAGGGCGCCGACCGACTTGGCGGCCGCGGACTTGTCGCCCTCGGCACCGCGGATCGTGGAGTCCAGGGTCGACGCCGACGCCAGGGTGTGACCCTTGATGTCGTCGATGACCTGGGCCACGATGTGGCGGTTGGAGCGCGTCACGACCAGGCGCGGACGCTCAGCCGTACCCGAGATGTGCTTACGGATGCGGATGTGACGACGCTTGATGGCAGCACGCTTGTAAGCGTCGCCCTTAGCAATCTTGACACCGTATGCCATGGCTTACTTACCCGCCTTTCCGACCTTGCGGCGGATGACTTCGCCTTCGTACTTGACGCCCTTGGCCTTGTACGGGTCGGGCTTGCGCAGCTTGCGGATGTTGGCCGCAACCTCGCCGACCTTCTGCTTGTCGATGCCCTCGACCGAGAACTTGGTCGCCGATTCGACCTTGAAGGAGATGCCCTCGGGCGCCTCGATCAGGATCGGGTGGCTGTAGCCGAGCGAGAACTCCAGGTTGGAGCCCTTCGCCAGGACGCGGTAACCGACACCGCTGATTTCGAGCTTCTTCACGTAACCCTGGGTCACGCCGGTGATCATGTTCGCCACCAGCGTGCGGGACAGGCCGTGGAGGGCCTTGTTCTGACGCTCGTCGTTCGGGCGGGTGACGTTCAGAACGCCGTCCTCACCCTTAGCGATCTCGATCGGCGCGACGATGGTGTGGCTCAGGGTGCCCTTGGGACCCTTGACCGCGACCGTCTGGCCGTCGATGGTGACGTCCACGCCGGCGGGAACCGTGATGGGGAGCTTGCCAATACGCGACATTAGCTATTCCTCCGTTCCCGACTACCAGACGTAGGCGAGGACTTCCCCACCTACGCCCTTCTTGCCTGCCTGCTGGCCGGTCAGGAGACCGTGCGACGTGGAGATGATCGCCACGCCCAGGCCGCCGAGGACCTTCGGCAGGTTGGTGGACTTCGCGTAAACCCGGAGACCGGGCTTGGAGATCCGCTTGATGCCCGCGATGGAGCGCTCACGGTTCGGGCCGAACTTCAGCTCGAGAACGAGGTTCTTGCCAACCTCGGCGTCCTCGACCTTCCAGCCCGTGATGAAGCCCTCCTGCTGGAGGATCTCCGCGATGTGAGACTTGATCTTGCTGTGCGGCATCGCCACGGTGTCGTGGTACGCCGAGTTCGCGTTACGCAGACGAGTCAGCATGTCCGCGATCGGATCAGTCATGGTCATGAATTGGCCTTCGGCCTCTCTCGCCGGGGTTTCCTATCTGCGCCATCCCTCTCCCCACTCAGAGGCGGGACGGGTGCGGCGCGGGGACCTACGGCGTAGTAAGTCGGTCAGGGCGGCAGACGCCCAACCCTCCTAGCCTAAGCCATGGAGAGCGGGGCCTCTGCCGACCCTTTACTTACCGAGAGATCCAGGAGTCCTAAAACCCTTGAAGGGCAGGACTACCAGGAGCTCTTGGTCACGCCCGGGAGCTCGCCGCGGTGAGCCATCTCACGAAGGCACACGCGGCAGAGGCCGAACTTGCGGTAGACGGAGTGCGGACGGCCGCAGCGCTGGCAGCGGGTGTACGCACGCACACCGAACTTGGGCTTACGAGCAGCCTTGGCAATGAGAGCCTTCTTCGCCATCTCGCTTACGCCTCCTTGAACGGGAAGCCGAGGTGACGAAGGAGCGCGCGGCCCTCAGCGTCGTTGGTCGCCGTGGTGACCACGGTGATGTCCATACCCCGGACGCGGTCGATCTTGTCCTGGTCGATCTCGTGGAACATGACCTGCTCCGTGAGACCGAAGGTGTAGTTGCCACGGCCGTCGAACTGCTTGGGGGACAGGCCACGGAAGTCGCGGATGCGCGGCAGCGCGAGCGACAGGGTGCGGTCCAGGAACTCCCACATGCGGTCGCCACGGAGCGTGACGTGGCAGCCGATCGGCTGACCCTCGCGCAGCTTGAACTGCGCGATGGACTTCCGGGCCTTCGTCACGGCCGGCTTCTGGCCGGTGATCGTGGTGAGGTCGCGGATGGCACCGTCGATCAGCTTCGAGTCACGGGCGGCGTCGCCGACACCCATGTTGACCACGATCTTGACGAGGCCGGGGATCTGCATGACGTTCTCGTACGAGAACTCCTCACGCAGCTTGCCCGCGATCTCCTCGCGGTACTTCGTCTTGAGACGCGGAGTGGTGGTGGTCGTCATCAGATGTCCTCACCCGTCCGCTTGGCAACGCGGATCTTGTTGCCCTCGTCGTCGAAGCGGTAACCGACGCGCGTGACGACCTTGTTGCCGTCCTTCTCCACGACCAGCTGGACGTTGGAGACGTGGACGGGGGCCTCGGTGGTCACGATGCCGCCGGCCTGCGAGCCGCTGGCGGTCGGGCCGGCCTTCGTGTGCTTCTTGACCCGGTTGACACCCTCGACCAGGACGCGCTCCTCGCGCGGGTAAGCGGCAATGACCTTGCCCTGCTTGCCCTTGTCCTTACCGGTGATGACCTGGACCAGGTCGCCCTTCTTGATCTTCATGCTTACAGCACCTCCGGCGCGAGCGAGATGATCTTCATGAACTTCTTCTCGCGCAGCTCACGGCCGACGGGGCCGAAGATACGGGTGCCGCGAGGGTCGCCGTCGTTCTTCAGAATGACGGCGGCGTTCTCGTCGAAGCGGATGTACGAGCCGTCCGGACGGCGGCGCTCCTTGACGGTGCGAACGATGACCGCCTTGACGACGTCACCCTTCTTCACGTTGCCACCGGGGATCGCGTCCTTCACGGTGGCGACAATGACGTCACCGATGCCCGCGTAGCGGCGACCCGAGCCACCGAGAACACGGATGGTGAGAATTTCCTTCGCACCCGTGTTGTCGGCGACGCGCAGTCGCGACTCCTGCTGGATCACGTCTATCTCCTGATTGTCTGCCGGTTCCCGGCAGGGGCCTCGCTCCTACGAGTGGGCCCCTGCCGAGCCTGGCGGAACGAACTCTGAGGGATGCCTCAGAGAATTACTTGGCCTTCTCGAGGATCTCGACGATGCGCCAGCGCTTGGTCGCCGACAGCGGACGCGTCTCCATCAGGAGGACGCGGTCGCCGACGCCGGCAGCGTTCTGCTCGTCGTGCGCCTTGAGCTTGTTCGTACGGCGGATGACCTTGCCGTACAGCGCGTGCTTGACGCGGTCCTCGACGGCGACGACGACGGTCTTGTCCATCTTGTCGCTGACGACCAGACCCTCACGGGTCTTGCGGAAGCCGCGGGTCTCGGTGTTCTCAGTCACGTTGCTCTCGCTCATCAGGCGCTCTCCACCGTCTCGATGCCCAGCTCGCGCTCACGCATCAGGGTGTAGATCCGCGCGATGTCCTTTCGGACGGCCTTGAGCCGACCGTGGTTCTCGAGCTGACCCGTCGCCGCCTGGAAGCGGAGGTTGAACAGCTCTTCCTTGGCTTCGCGAAGCTTGTTGACAAGCTCCTCGTCGCCCAGCTCGCGCAGCTCGGAAGCCTTGGTACCGGCCGACATCACGACTCACCTGCCTCGCGCCGGACGATGCGGCACTTCATCGGAAGCTTGTGAGCAGCGCGGGTGAGCGCCTCACGAGCAATCTTCTCGTTCGGGTAGGACAGCTCGAACATCACCCGACCGGGCTTGACGTTCGCGATCCACCACTCGGGAGAACCCTTACCGGAACCCATGCGGGTCTCGGCGGGCTTCTTGGTGAGCGGACGGTCCGGGTAGATGTTGATCCAGACCTTGCCGCCACGCTTGATGTGGCGGGTCATCGCGATACGAGCCGCCTCGATCTGGCGGTTGGTCACGTACGCCGGAGTGAGGGCCTGAATGCCGTACTCGCCGAACGCAACCTGCGTACCACCCTTGGACATACCGCTGCGCTTCGGGTGGTGCTGCTTGCGGTGCTTGACCCTACGGGGGATCAGCATTTCGGTCAGGCCTCCGTTCCGGTGCTCTCAGCAGCCGGAGCAGCGGCGGACGCCTCGGCCTTGGGGGCCTCGGCGGCCGGAGCCGACTGCTGCGGCTTGCGACCGCGACCGCCACGCTCGCCACCGCGGCCACCACGGGCCGGGCGGTCGTTGCCGCCACGGGCCGGGCGGTTGCCGGCGCGGGCAGCGGCGTTCTCGGCGCGGACCTCGGCGATGTTCTTGACGTCGCCCTTGTAGATCCAGACCTTCACGCCGATGCGGCCGAAGGTCGTCTTGGCCTCGAAGAAGCCGTAGTCGACGTTGGCGCGGAGCGTGTGCAGGGGCACGCGGCCCTCGCGGTAGAACTCCGAGCGCGACATCTCGGCGCCGCCGAGACGGCCACCACACTGGATCTTGATGCCCTTGGCGCCCGCCTTCATCGCCGACTGCATGCTCTTGCGCATGGCACGACGGAAGGAGACGCGGGAGGACAGCTGCTCCGCCACGGCCTGGGCCACGAGCTGAGCGTCGACCTCGGGGTTCTTGACCTCGAGGATGTTCAGCTGGACCTGCTTGCCCGTGAGCTTCTCGAGGTCGCCGCGGATGCGGTCGGCCTCGGCGCCACGGCGGCCGATGACGATGCCGGGACGAGCGGTGTGGATGTCCACACGCACGCGGTCACGGGTGCGCTCGATCTCCACCTTCGAGATGCCGGCGCGCTCCATGCCGGACGTCATCATCCGACGGATGGCGACGTCTTCCTTGACGTAGTCCTTGTACAGCTTGTCGGCGTACCAACGCGACTTGAAGTCGGTCGTGACACCGAGCCGGAACCCGTGCGGGTTTACCTTCTGGCCCATTACCGGGTTCCTTCCTTGCTGCTGACGACCACGGTGATGTGGCTGGTCCGCTTACGGATCCGGTAGGCACGGCCCTGAGCACGCGGACGGAACCGCTTCAGGGTCGGGCCCTCATCCACGTACGCCTCGCTGATGACCAGCGAAGAGGCGTCGGTGTGGTCGTAGTTGTGCGCGGCGTTGGCAATGGCGCTGTCCAGCACCTTGCCGACCGGCACGCTCGCGGCCTGCGGGGCGAAACGCAGGACCGCCTGAGCCTCCGTGGCATCCATGCCACGGATGAGGTCCACCACGCGGCGGGCCTTCATGGGCGTGACGCGGATGTACCGCGCCTGGGCCCTGGCTTCCATGGTTGTCCCTTCGGTGTTAGTCATAGTCGATTCCACCCCGCCTTAGCGGCGCTTCGACTTCCGGTCGTCCTTGACGTGACCCCGGAAGGTGCGCGTCGGCGAGAACTCGCCGAGCTTGTGGCCGACCATCGACTCGGTGACGAACACCGGGATGTGGGTCTTGCCGTTGTGCACCGCGATCGTGTGGCCCAGCATGCTGGGGATGATCATCGAGCGACGGGACCAGGTCTTGATGACGTTCTTGGTGCCGGCTTCGTTCTGGGCGTCCACCTTCTTTACGAGGTGGTCGTCGACGAAGGGCCCCTTCTTGAGACTGCGCGGCATCTAAACCCGCTCCTAGCGCTTCTTGTTCGACTTGCGGCGGCGGACGATGTACTTGTTGCTCGCCTTGTTGCGATCACGAGTACGACCCTCCTTCTTGCCCCACGGCGAGACCGGGTGACGACCACCGGAGGTCTTGCCTTCACCACCACCGTGCGGGTGGTCGACCGGGTTCATCACGACACCACGCACGGTCGGGCGGACGCCCTTCCAGCGCATGCGGCCGGCCTTGCCCCAGTTGATGTTCGACTGCTCGGCGTTGCCGACCTCGCCGATGGTGGCGCGGCAGCGGACGTCGACCAGACGGATCTCACCGGACGGCATACGAAGGTGCGCCATGGCGCCTTCCTTCGCGAGCAGCTGCACGGAGGCACCCGCGGAGCGGGCGAACTTCGCGCCGCCGCCGGGCCGCAGCTCGATGGCGTGGATGGTCGTACCGACCGGGATGTTGCGCAGCGCCAGGTTGTTGCCGGGCTTGATGTCGGCGCCGGGGCCGCTCTCGATCCGGTCACCCTGCTGCGTGCCGCGCGGGGCGAGGATGTAGCGCTTCTCGCCGTCCGCGTAGTGCAGCAGCGCGATGCGCGCGGTGCGGTTGGGGTCGTACTCGATGTGCGCGACCTTGGCCGGCACGCCGTCCTTGTCGTGGCGACGGAAGTCGATGACGCGGTAGGCGCGCTTGTGTCCGCCACCCTGGTGGCGAACGGTGATCCGACCGGCGTTGTTACGGCCGCCCTTGCTGTGCAGCGGGCGAACCAGCGACTTCTCCGGCGTGGACCGCGTTACCTCGACGAAGTCGGCTACGGAGGAGCCACGGCGGCCCGGCGTAGTCGGCTTGTACTTGCGGATTCCCATTTCTCAGTCCTCGTCCGATATTCGGACCAGGGCGCTCCGTTAGGAGGCCTGGCCGAAGATGTCGATACGGTCGCCCTCAGCAAGGGTCACAATCGCGCGCTTGGTGTCGGCACGCTTGCCGAAACCAGACTTCGTGCGCTTGCGCTTGCCCTGACGGTTGATCGTGTTGACTCCGGTGACCTTGACCGAGAAGACCGCCTCGACGGCCTGCTTGATCTGGGTCTTGTTGGAGCCGGGGGCCACGATGAACGTGTACTTGCCCTCGTCGAGCAGCGCGTACGACTTCTCGGAGACGACCGGCTTGACGAGGACGTCGCGCGGGTCCGAGAAGGACTTGCTCAGCGGGGTGGGCTCAACAGCGATCTTGCCCTCGGTCGCGATGCGCTTCGCCTTGGCGACGCGCGCGGCCTTGGCGGCCTTCGCAGCCTTGGACGCGATGCTCTGGTGACGAATAGCCATCAGGCTTCGCTCCCTTCGGTCTCATTGGCCTTGGGGCCAGACACGAAGGACTCGAAGGCGGCCTTGGTGAAGACCACGTCGTCCGAGACGAGCACGTCGTACGTGTTCAGCTGGCCCGGCTCCAGGATGTGCACCTGGGGCAGGTTGCGGGCGGAGAGCAGCGAGGCCTCGTCCGAGCGCTCGATGACCAGGAGCACGTTCTTGCGCTCACTGACCTTGCCGAGCAGGCTCTTGGCGGCCTTCGTGGAGATCTCGCCCTCGACCACGCCGGTGACGACGTGGATGCGGGAGTTGCGCGCCCGGTCGGTGAGGGCGTGACGCAGGGCGGCAGCCTTCATCTTCTTGGGGGTGCGCTGGGAGTAGTCACGCGGCACGGGGCCGTGGACGACGCCACCGCCGGCGAACTGCGGCGCACGGGTCGAACCCTGGCGCGCGCGGCCGGTGCCCTTCTGGCGGTACGGCTTCTTGCCGCCACCACGGACTTCACCGCGGGTCTTGGTCTTGTGCGTGCCCTGACGGGCCGCGGCCAGCTGCGCGACGACGACCTGGTGGATCAGCGGGATGCTGATCTTCTCGACGTCGAAGATCTCCGCGGGGAGCTCGACCGTCCCGGTCTTGTCGCCTGCCGGCGAAAGGATGTCAATGGTGCTCATGGGTTACCTCAGGCCCCCTTGGCCGCGGTACGGACCAGGACGAGGCCGCCGTTCGGACCGGGGACCGCGCCCTTGATGAGCAGCAGACCCTTCTCCGCGTCAACGGCGTGGACGGTCAGGTTCTGGGTGGTGACCCGCTCGTTGCCCATGCGGCCCGCCATGCGCATGCCCTTGAAGACACGGCCGGGGGTGGCACAGCCACCGATGGAACCGGGCTTGCGGTGCACGCGGTGGGCACCGTGGGAGGCCTTGCCGCCGTGGAAGTTGTGACGCTTCATCACACCGGCGAAGCCCTTGCCCTTGCTCTTGCCGGTGACGTCGACCTTGATACCGGCCTCGAACGTCTCGGCGGTCAGCTCCTGGCCGAGGGTGTACTCGCTGGCACCAGCGGTACGGATCTCGACGAGGTGGCGACGGGGGGTCACGTCGGCCTTGGCGAAGTGGCCCTTGAGGGGCTTGTTCACCTTGCGCGGGTCGATCTCGCCGAAGGCGATCTGGACCGACTCGTAGCCGTCGCTGTCATTCGTACGGACCTGGGTAACGACGCAGGGCCCGGCCTTGACCACGGTCACCGGGACGACACGGTTGTTCTCGTCCCAGACCTGGGTCATGCCGAGCTTCTCGCCCAGGATGCCCTTGATCTGCTTGGTCATCTTCTTCGCGCCCTTCAGAGCTTGATCTCGATGTCAACGCCGGCCGGAAGGTCCAGGCGCATCAGCGAGTCAACGGTCTTGGGCGTCGGGTCGAGGATGTCGATCAGGCGCTTGTGCGTGCGCATCTCGAAGTGCTCGCGCGAGTCCTTGTACTTGTGCGGCGACTTGATGACGCAGTACACGTTCTTCTCAGTGGGCAGCGGCACCGGGCCCGCGACCGACGCACCAGTGCGAGTCACCGTCTCGACGATCTTCTTCGCCGAAGAGTCGATGACCTCGTGGTCGTAGGCCTTGAGCCGGATGCGGATCTTCTGTCCCGCCATGGCTACTTAGTAGTCCTGTCTCTCGTAACGCTCTGGAACCTGTGGGCCCTGTTTCACTCTTCCTCCGACCCACGCGGTCGGGCGTGTCGCAGTCCCGCTGACAGAAATATCCGTACGGATTCCCTGCCAAGGGTCTGCGGCCCAAAGCCGCAAGGTCTGGGGGAAGAAACCCACCAGGTGCCTGGTCGAGCCCCCCGCTGACACTTCCCGAAAGATTCCCGTACGTCCGCCCCAGCGCTGCCGCAGGCGGCAGATAAGGCGACGAGTACTGTGGGACTCGCTTCCGGTCCTCCCGGCGGGAGGCGCGCAGCATCGGCACTCAACCGAGCAACCCCGACAGTCTGCCACATGGGGCACCCTCGGGGCCAATCGAGCCCAGAAGACTACCCCGTGAGTGACGAAGGTCAAACCCGCCGTGGCGGTCCGCCCGCCCGTAGCTCCTGCCCAGGGTCAGATCCCGGCAGCGTGCGCCACGCGTCCGTGGCGGGCGCGACCCCGACGCAGTCGGTTTCGCTGCCGTTGCCGCTGTAGCTGCTCTTGCGCCACTTCAGCTCGGCGCCGCCTCCGGCCATCTGCGCCGCGAGCGCGAACGCACTCCCGCCGGCCGCATCGTCACCCGCACGATCTCCTGCAACCAGCCGGGCGCGGCCCGACAGCAGCCGCCCTCCCCCGCTGCGACGCGGACCGGGCCTCCAGAGGCCGTCGAGCACCCGGTACCCCGCCCGCCGCCGCGTAAGCAGCCACGCCCCCTCCCGGCCGTGCCACACCCCGCGTATCCGGCCCCGGCGCTCCTCCAGCAGACCGCCGACCTCCTGGCGGAGCTGCGCCACCACGACGCCCGCCTACTCCTCTCCGCCCACGACACGGCCCACCTCGCCCCCGGCGTGGCTGCCTGGCTGGAACGCGACGTCGAGCCCACCGCCGTACGCCGCGCCCTCACCCGCGACCTGCCACCCGAGGGCCTCCGCCGCCCCGCCGCCCTGCTCGCCCACCGCCTCACGGCCCTGCTGCCGCCACCACCGCCCTTCAGGCCCCCGGCCGCGGCCCCGCCGCCCACACTCCATCCCCTGCACAACTGCGACTCCTGCGACCGCGCCTTCCGCGCCCCGGCCCCGGGCCACTGCCGTGACTGCCGATCCTGAAGGTCGCCAGAGCGCCCGCACGGCAGACCTCGTACGTCCGGAGGGAACCAGAAAGGGCCCGCACGACCGAAGTCGTACGGGCCCTTCCCTTACTGCGTGTACTGCGATGCGCTCAGTTCAGAGCGACCGGGTCTCCCCGATCTTCAAGCAAGCGGGAAGCTTACTTGTTGATCTTGGTGACCTGGCCGGCGCCGACGGTCCGGCCACCCTCACGGATGGCGAACTTCAGGCCCTCTTCCATGGCGACGGGCTGGATGAGCTCCACCTTCATCTCGGTGTTGTCACCCGGCATGACCATCTCGGTGCCCTCGGGGAGGGTCACGACGCCGGTCACGTCCGTCGTACGGAAGTAGAACTGCGGGCGGTAGTTGTTGAAGAACGGGGTGTGACGGCCACCCTCGTCCTTCGACAGGATGTAGGCCTGGGCCTCGAACTCGGTGTGCGGCGTGACCGAACCGGGCTTGATGATGACCTGGCCGCGCTCGACGTCCTCGCGCTTGATGCCACGGAGGAGCAGACCGACGTTCTCACCGGCCTGGCCCTCGTCGAGCAGCTTGCGGAACATCTCGATGCCGGTGACCGTGGTGGTGGTCTTCTCGGTCTTGATGCCGATGATGTCGACGGTCTCGTTGACCTTGAGGACACCACGCTCGATACGACCGGTGACGACGGTGCCACGACCGGTGATCGTGAAGACGTCCTCGATCGGCATCAGGAACGGCTTGTCGACGTCGCGCTCGGGCTCCGGGATCGACTCGTCGACAGCCTTCATCAGGTTGAGGACGGACTCACCCCACTCCTTGTCGCCCTCGAGCGCCTTGAGCGCCGAGACCTTGACGACCGGCAGGTCGTCGCCCGGGAACTCGTACTCGGAGAGGAGCTCACGGACCTCGAGCTCGACGAGCTCCAGGATCTCCTCGTCGTCCACCATGTCGGCCTTGTTCAGGGCGACGACGATGTACGGAACGCCGACCTGGCGGGCCAGGAGCACGTGCTCCTTGGTCTGCGGCATCGGGCCGTCGGTGGCGGCGACCACGAGGATGGCGCCGTCCATCTGCGCCGCACCCGTGATCATGTTCTTGATGTAGTCCGCGTGACCGGGGCAGTCGACGTGGGCGTAGTGACGCGTCTCCGTCTGGTACTCGACGTGCGCGATGGAGATCGTGATACCGCGCTGGCGCTCCTCGGGAGCCTTGTCGATCTGGTCGAAGGCCGAGGCCTCGTTCAGGTCGGGGTACGCGTCGTGCAGCACCTTGGTAATGGCGGCCGTGAGGGTCGTCTTACCGTGGTCAATGTGACCGATGGTGCCGATGTTGACGTGCGGCTTAGTCCGCTCGAACTTCGCCTTCGCCACTGGGTCCTCCTGGGAGTGGTTCTGTACGCCTTGCTTCATCGGCGCCAGGTGATCTTTGCTGGGAAGCCAGCCGCCGGGGTTCTTGCCTTACGGGGTCGAACCCCGGCGGATGGTGTCAAGCCTAAAGCGTTAACTGGGGTGAGTTACTCGCCCTTGGCCTTCGCGATGATCTCCTCGGCGACGTTCCGCGGAACCTCGGCGTAGGAGTCGAACTGCATTGAGTAGCTTGCGCGACCCGACGTCTTGCTGCGGAGGTCTCCGACGTAGCCGAACATCTCCGAGAGGGGCACGAGGCCCTTCACGACGCGAGCGCCGCTGCGCTCCTCCATGGCCTGGATCTGGCCACGGCGGGAGTTGATGTCACCGATGACATCGCCCATGTAGTCCTCGGGCGTGGTGACCTCGACGGCCATCATCGGCTCGAGGAGCACGGGGGACGCCTTGCGCGCGGCCTCCTTGAAGGCCTGCGAACCGGCGATCTTGAAGGCGAGCTCGGAGGAGTCGACCTCGTGGTAGGCGCCGTCGATGAGCGTGACGCGGACGCCCGTCATCTCGTAGCCCGCCAGGATGCCGAACTGCATGGCCTCCTGAGCACCCGCGTCCACCGAGGGGATGTACTCCTTGGGGATGCGGCCACCCGTGACCTTGTTCACGAACTCGTACGACGCGTCGCCGCCCTCGATGGGCTCGATCGCGATCTGCACCTTCGCGAACTGACCGGTACCACCGGTCTGCTTCTTGTGGGTGAAGTCCACGCGCTCGACGGCCTTGCGGATCGTCTCGCGGTAGGCCACCTGCGGCTTGCCGACGTTCGCCTCGACGCGGAATTCGCGCTTCATGCGGTCGACGAGCACCTCGAGGTGAAGCTCGCCCATACCACCGATGATGGTCTGGCCGGTCTCCTCGTCCGAGTGAACGCGGAAGGAGGGGTCCTCCTCCGAGAGACGCTGGATGGCGACACCCAGCTTCTCCTGGTCACCCTTGGACTTCGGCTCGATGGCGACCTCGATGACCGGCGCCGGGAAGTCCATGGACTCCAGGATCACCGGGTTCTTGTCATCGGAGAGCGTCTCACCCGTGGTGGTCTGCTTCAGGCCCATGACGGCCACGATGTCACCGGCGCCCACCGAGTCGATCTCCTCACGCTTGTTCGCGTGCATGCGGTAGATCTTGCCGATGCGCTCCTTCTTGCCCTTGACGGAGTTCAGCACCGCGGTGCCGGCGTCCAGGCGACCGGAGTAGATCCGGACGAAGGTGAGCTTGCCGAGGTGCGGGTCGCTCGCGATCTTGAACGCGAGGGCCGACAGCGGCTCGTCGTCGGACGGCTTGCGCTTGATGACCGTCTCCGGGTCCTTCACGTCGTGGCCCTCGATGGCCTCGACGTCCAGGGGGGACGGCAGGTAGCGCACGACCGCGTCGAGCAGGGGCTGGACGCCCTTGTTCTTGAACGCGGTACCGCAGAAGACGGGGGTGACGGTGGTGTCGCCGCCCTTGCCGGAGGCGATGGTGATGCGGCGGATCGCCGCGTACAGCTGCTCCACGGTGGGCTCCTGGCCCTCCAGGTACAGCTCCATCATCTCTTCGTCGTTCTCCGCGACGGCCTCGAGGAGCTTGCCGCGGTACTCCTCGGCAGCCTCGGTGTGCGTGTCGGGGATGTCGACGATGTCGTAGGCCTCGCCCATCTTGGTCTCGGCGGACCAGACGAAGGCCTTCATGGTGACGAGGTCGACGACGCCCTTGAAGTCAGCCTCTGCGCCGATGGGCAGCTGCATGACCAGGGGGGTCGCACCGAGGCGGTCGACGATCATGTCGACACAGCGGTGGAACTCGGCACCGGTGCGGTCGAGCTTGTTGACGAAGCAGATGCGCGGGACGCCGTAGCGGTCCGCCTGACGCCACACGGTCTCGGACTGGGGCTCAACGCCGGCGACGCCGTCGAACACCGTCACGGCACCGTCGAGCACGCGGAGCGAACGCTCCACCTCGACGGTGAAGTCGACGTGGCCCGGGGTGTCGATGATGTTGATGGTGTGGTCGACGTCGTTCAGCGGCCAGTGACAGGTGGTGGCAGCAGAGGTGATCGTGATGCCACGCTCCTGCTCCTGCTCCATCCAGTCCATCGTCGCGGCACCGTCGTGGACCTCACCGATCTTGTACGAGACACCGGTGTAGAACAGAATCCGCTCGGTGGTCGTCGTCTTGCCCGCGTCGATGTGAGCCATGATGCCGATGTTGCGCACCTTGGCCAGGTCAAGTGAAGTGGTAGCCATGTCGGCTCAGTCTTCTCTCGGTCTCGATGGGGGTAGCGACTACCAGCGGTAGTGCGCGAAGGCCTTGTTGGACTCGGCCATCTTGTGGGTGTCCTCGCGCTTCTTCACAGCGGCACCGAGGCCGTTGGAGGCGTCGAGGAGCTCGTTGAGCAGACGCTCGGTCATGGTCTTCTCGCGACGGGCGCGGGAGTAACCGACCAGCCAGCGCAGGGCGAGCGTGTTCGCACGACCCGGCTTGACCTCGATCGGGACCTGGTAGGTCGCGCCACCGACACGGCGGGACTTGACCTCGAGGGTCGGCTTGATGTTCTCGAGCGCGCGCTTGAGCGTGATGACCGGGTCGTTGCCGGTCTTCTCGCGCAGGCCCTCCATGGCGCCGTACACGATGCGCTCGGCGGTGGAGCGCTTGCCGTTCAGCAGCACCTTGTTGATGAGGGAGGTCACCAGAGGAGAACCGTAGACCGGGTCGATGATGACCGGGCGCTTCGGGGCGGGGCCCTTACGAGGCATTCTTACTTCTCCTTCTTGGCGCCGTAGCGGCTGCGGGCCTGCTTGCGGTTCTTGACACCCTGGGTGTCGAGGGAACCGCGGATGATCTTGTAGCGAACACCAGGCAGGTCCTTCACACGGCCACCACGCACGAGCACGATGGAGTGCTCCTGCAGGTTGTGTCCCTCACCCGGAATGTAGGCCGTGACCTCGATCCCGGAGGTCAGACGCACACGCGCGACCTTACGGAGGGCCGAGTTCGGCTTCTTCGGGGTGGTCGTGAACACACGCGTGCAGACGCCACGGCGCTGGGGCGAACCCTCAAGTGCGGGCGTCTTGTTCTTCTCGACCTTGTCCTGCCGGCCCTTACGGACCAGCTGCTGGATCGTAGGCACTACTTCTCCGGTTTCTGTGTGCCGAATAGTAAAGCTAACCTGGAACGTCCCCGACCCACGCGGTCGGGTGTGTCGAATGCTGCAGACTCCCGCCGCGAGGCGGAAAGGGGCGCAGATTGCGGTGGCCTTGTCGACGGACCCGCGCTGCGGTTGAAGACACGCGCACGAGCCCAGGCACACCCCAGGCACAAGGTCTGAGCGTACCTACCTCATCGAGTCTGGTCAAAACAAATGCGGTGGGGGGCGACACGCCGGACATCCGGGCGAATCAGGAGCGCCACAGAAAGTCCTTGATCAGTTTGACGTCCGCCTGGTCCTTGGGCCGGATCGACCGCTCTTTCCACAGCAGGATCTGGGAGAGAGGGCAGAAGGGGATGCCGGAGATCCACTCCGCTCCCTCGATCAGCTCGTCCGGCTCCGGCGTACCCGGCAGCCACCGGTCGAAGACCTCGATGTCGCCCCCGAAGAGCAGCACCATGTGGCCGTGCCAGGACGGTGCCGCCACCGGATCGGCCAACGCCTCGGCGGTCTTCCAGGCGGCCCCGCGAGCGACGATGTCCAGGTCACCGATCCGGTCCCGGATGCCGTGCGCCAGCAGCGGCCCGCTCCCGGCCACCACATAGTCCGTGGCCGGCAGGTGCAGGGACAGCAGCTTCACGACCAGGGGATGCCTTCGCAGCTCCAAGGCGGCGCCTCCTAGAGGATGGGCAGCCCGACCGCTGAGCGAGCAGCCATGCTCATCGCCAGCGAGGCGATGACACTGGCCAGCGTACCGATGAGGAAGTACTCGGACGCGTGCTTGCCGTGTTCGCTCGTCGGCACCCGGGCCAGCGATTTGGCGGCGAGCACCAGCGCCGCGGCCTCCGGCTGGCCCGCGGCGAGGAAGGCGAAGAGGAGCCCCCGCTCCAGCAGGCCGATCACCCGTCCCGCGCTCATGAACTCGACCGCGGCCCGCCGCTCCGGGCTGTCCGGCAGGGCCAGGATCTCCCGGCGCACCGGGCCCGTCGCGCTCTTGGCCAGGGCTCCGCCCCCGAACACGGAAATGAGCGCCGCCGAGAGGAACACCGCCACCTCGTCGCTCAGCACCAGCTCCCGCATGAGCGGCCCCGCCGTGGGCCCGGCGGACCAGGCCGCCAGGGCGACGGCGCCCAGGAGGGCCACGGCGCTCACCCAGCGGTTGCGCGCCACTCGCCCCATCATCAGGGGCAGCGTGACCGAGAAGCCGAGGCCGGGCAGGCCGACCGGGTGCTTCCACAGGACGAGGCCCAGGGACAGCAGAGCGGCCACGCAGAGCGCGATCCACGGCTTGCCCTCATCGGCGTACGGGAGGACCGCGTATGCCCCGTAGAGGGCCGTGAAGAGGACCATCCGCCAGGGGCGCGGCCCGTGCCACGCGAGTCCCAGCGGGATCAGCACCGCGGCCGCCAGACCGAAAGAGAGCCGCGCCGTCTCCACGTACCGACCCTCCAACTCCCCTGCGCCGCACGGCACTTCGGCGGCCCGAACCACCCGCATCCTAGACAGTTGGCGCCCGGCAACGCCAAAGGGCGGCCACCCCAAAAGGTGACCGCCCTTCAACAGACCTGGGTCCTACTGGTTGTACGGCCCGTAGTCGTAGTCCTCCAGCGGAACGGCCTGACCGGAGCCCGTGCCGAACGGCGAGTAGTCGATGTCGTCGTAACCGACGGCCGAGTACATCGCTGCCTTGGCCTCCTCGGTCGGCTCCACCCGGATGTTGCGGTAGCGGGACAGGCCCGTACCGGCCGGGATGAGCTTACCGATGATGACGTTCTCCTTGAGGCCGATCAGGGAGTCGGACTTGGCGTTGATCGCCGCGTCCGTCAGGACCCTGGTCGTCTCCTGGAAGGAGGCCGCGGACAGCCACGACTCCGTCGCCAGCGAGGCCTTGGTGATACCCATCAGCTGCGGACGGCCGGAGGCGGGGTGACCGCCCTCGGTGACCACACGACGGTTCTCGGTCTCGAACTTCGAACGCTCGACCAGCTCGCCCGGCAGCAGCTCCGCGTCGCCGGACTCGATGATCGTCACGCGGCGCAGCATCTGCCGGATGATGATCTCGATGTGCTTGTCGTGGATCGACACGCCCTGCGAGTTGTAGACCTTCTGGACTTCGCCGACCAGGTGGACCTGGACCGCGCGCTGACCGAGGATGCGCAGCACGTCGTGCGGGTTGGTGGCACCGAAGGTGAGCGGCTGGCCCACCTCGACGTGGTCACCCTCGCGCACCAGGACCTTGGCACGCTTCGAGATCGGGAACGCCGTCTCGTCGCTGCCGTCGTCCGGGGTGACGACGATCTTCTTGGTCTTCTCGGTCTCCTCGATGCGGACACGGCCCGCGGCCTCGGAGATCGGGGCGACACCCTTCGGCGTACGAGCCTCGAAGAGCTCGACGACACGGGGCAGACCCTGGGTGATGTCGTCACCGGCCACACCACCGGTGTGGAAGGTACGCATCGTCAGCTGGGTACCGGGCTCACCGATGGACTGGGCGGCGATGATGCCGACCGCCTCACCGATGTCGACCAGCTTGCCGGTGGCGAGCGAGCGGCCGTAGCAGAAGGCACAGGTGCCGACCGCCGACTCACAGGTCAGGACCGAGCGGGTCTTGACCTCCTCGACGCCGTTGGCGACCAGGGCGTCGATGAGCACGTCACCGAGGTCGACGTTGGCCGGCGCGATGACCTTGCCGTCGATGACGACGTCCTCGGCCAGCATGCGGGCGTACACCGAGGTCTCGACGTTCTCCGTCTTGCGGAGCACGCCGTCCTCGCCCTTGACCGCGATCTTGAGCTTCAGACCGCGCTCGGTGCCACAGTCCTCCTCGCGAATGATGACGTCCTGGGAGACGTCGACCAGACGACGGGTGAGGTAACCGGAGTCGGCGGTACGCAGAGCCGTGTCCGCCAGACCCTTACGGGCACCGTGCGTGGAGATGAAGTACTCGAGGACGGAGAGGCCCTCACGGAACGAGGCCTTGATCGGACGCGGGATGGTCTCGTTCTTCGCGTTCGACACCAGACCACGCATACCGGCGATCTGCCGCATCTGCATCATGTTTCCTCGGGCACCCGAGTCAACCATCATGAAGATGGGGTTGGTCTTGGGGAAGTTCGCGTTCATCGCCTCGGCGACCTCGTTGGTCGCCTTGGTCCAGATCGCGATGAGCTCCTGCGTGCGCTCGTCCTTGGTGATCAGACCGCGCTCGTACTGCTTCTGGACCTTCTCGTCCTGCTCCTCGTAGCCCTTGACGATGGCCTTCTTGGCCTCGGGCACGACGACGTCGGAGATGGCCACGGTGACGCCGGAACGGGTCGCCCAGTAGAAGCCCGCCGCCTTCAGGTTGTCGAGCGTCGCCGCCACGATGACCTTGGGGTAGCGCTCGGCGAGGTCGTTGACGATCTCGGAGAGCTGCTTCTTGCCGACGGAGTAGTCGACGAAGGGGTAGTCCTCGGGCAGCAGCTCGTTGAAGAGCGCGCGGCCCAGCGTCGTACGCAGCCGGAAGCTGTCGCCCTGCTGGTAGGCACGCTCGTCACCGAAGTCGTCGCCCTCGGCGCTGACCGGCGGGGTCCAGCCGCGCGGCGGGATGGTGCCCACCGGGAAGCGGATGTCGACCTTCGCCTGGAGCGACAGCTCGCGGGCGTCGAACGCCATGATCGCCTCGGCCGTGGAGCCGAAGGACCGGCCCTCGCCGATGACCTTGCGCTCTTCCTCGTCGGTGGTGAGGAAGAACAGGCCCAGCACCATGTCCTGGGTCGGCATGGTGACGGGACGGCCGTCGGCCGGCTTCAGGATGTTGTTCGAGGACAGCATCAGGATGCGGGCCTCGGCCTGCGCCTCCGCGGAGAGCGGCAGGTGGACGGCCATCTGGTCACCGTCGAAGTCCGCGTTGAACGCGGTGCAGACGAGCGGGTGGATCTGGATGGCCTTGCCCTCGACCAGCTGCGGCTCGAAGGCCTGGATGCCGAGGCGGTGCAGCGTGGGCGCACGGTTCAGCAGAACCGGGTGCTCGGCGATGACCTCTTCGAGGACGTCGTACACGACCGTGCGGCCGCGCTCGACCATCCGCTTGGCGCTCTTGATGTTCTGCGCGTGGTTCAGGTCGACCAGGCGCTTCATCACGAACGGCTTGAAGAGCTCCAGCGCCATGGCCTTCGGCAGACCGCACTGGTGCAGCTTCAGCTGCGGACCGACGACGATCACCGAACGCGCGGAGTAGTCCACACGCTTGCCGAGGAGGTTCTGACGGAAGCGGCCCTGCTTGCCCTTGAGCATGTCGGACAGCGACTTCAGCGGACGGTTGCCGGGACCCGTGACCGGGCGACCACGACGGCCGTTGTCGAAGAGCGCGTCGACGGCCTCCTGGAGCATGCGCTTCTCGTTGTTCACGATGATCTCGGGCGCGCCGAGGTCGAGAAGCCGCTTCAGGCGGTTGTTGCGGTTGATCACGCGGCGGTACAGGTCGTTCAGGTCGGAGGTCGCGAAGCGGCCACCGTCCAGCTGCACCATCGGACGCAGGTCCGGCGGGATAACCGGCACGCAGTCGAGCACCATGCCCTTGGGGCTGTTGCTGGTCTGCAGGAACGCGGAGACGACCTTGAGGCGCTTGAGCGCACGGGTCTTCTTCTGGCCCTTGCCGGTACGGATGATCTCGCGGAGGCGCTCGGCCTCCTCGTCGAGGTCGAAGGACTCCAGGCGCTTCTGCAGGGCAGCGGCACCCATGGAGCCGTCGAAGTACGTGCCGAAGCGGTCACGCAGCTCGCGGTAGAGCAGCTCGTCGCCCTCAAGGTCCTGGACCTTGAGGTTCTTGAAGCGGTTCCACACCTCGTCGAGACGGTCGATCTCGCGCTGGGCGCGGTCACGGAGCTGCTTCATCTCGCGCTCGGCGCCTTCGCGCACCTTGCGGCGCACGTCGGCCTTGGCGCCCTCGGCCTCGAGCTCGGCCAGGTCGGTCTCGAGCTTCTTGGCGCGGGCCTCCAGGTCGGAGTCGCGACGGTTCTCGATCTGCTGACGCTCGACGGAGACGTGCGCCTCCAGGGACGGCAGGTCGCGGGTACGACGCTCCTCGTCCACGAACGTGATCATGTACGCCGCGAAGTAGATGACCTTCTCGAGGTCCTTCGGGGCGAGGTCGAGGAGGTATCCGAGGCGCGACGGGACGCCCTTGAAGTACCAGATGTGGGTGACGGGAGCGGCCAGTTCGATGTGGCCCATCCGCTCGCGGCGCACCTTGGCGCGCGTGACCTCTACGCCACAGCGCTCACAGATGATGCCCTTGAAGCGGACACGCTTGTACTTGCCGCAGTAGCACTCCCAGTCCCGGGTCGGACCGAAGATCTTCTCGCAGAAGAGTCCGTCCTTCTCGGGCTTGAGCGTGCGGTAGTTGATGGTCTCCGGCTTCTTGACCTCGCCGTGGGACCACTGTCGGATGTCGTCCGCGGTGGCAAGGCCGATCCGCAGCTCGTCGAAGAAGTTGACGTCGAGCACTTTGTCGTCAATCCCTCTTTCGGGGTCGAGTCTCAATCATGGTCTGTACGGGTCCGGGGCAGGGCCGGGGCCTCACGAGGAGGCCCCGACCAGACCCGTCAGACCTCTTCGACGCTGCTCGGCTCGCGCCGGGACAGGTCGATGCCGAGCTCCTCCGCCGCGCGGAAGACGTCCTCGTCGGTGTCGCGCATCTCGATGGACATGCCGTCCGAGGACAGCACCTCCACGTTGAGGCAGAGCGACTGCATTTCCTTGATGAGCACCTTGAAGGACTCAGGGATGCCGGGCTCGGGGATGTTCTCGCCCTTGACGATGGCCTCGTAGACCTTCACGCGGCCGGTCACGTCGTCGGACTTGATCGTCAGGAGCTCCTGAAGGGCGTACGCGGCGCCATAAGCCTCAAGCGCCCACACCTCCATCTCACCGAAGCGCTGACCACCGAACTGCGCCTTACCACCCAGCGGCTGCTGCGTGATCATCGAGTACGGGCCGGTCGAACGGGCGTGGAGCTTGTCGTCGACCAGGTGGTGCAGCTTGAGGATGTACATGTACCCGACCGAGATCGGGTCCGGGAACGGCTCGCCGGAGCGGCCGTCGAACAGCTGTGCCTTGCCGGACGGGAGCACCATGCGCTCGCCGTCGCGGTTCGGGATGGTGTGCTGGAGCAGACCGGCCAGCTCGTCCTCACGCGCACCGTCGAAGACGGGGGTGGCGACGTTCGTCCCGGGGTCGACCTTGTCGGCACCGATGGCCTGGAGGCGCTGCGCCCACTCGTCCGCGAGGCCGGAGACGTCCCAGCCGCGGCTGGCGAGCCAGCCGAGGTGGATCTCCAGGACCTGACCCGGGTTCATTCGGGACGGGACACCCAGCGGGTTGAGGATGATGTCGACCGGGGTGCCGTCCTCCAGGAAGGGCATGTCCTCGATCGGCAGGATCTTCGAGATGACGCCCTTGTTGCCGTGACGGCCGGCGAGCTTGTCACCGTCGGTGATCTTGCGCTTCTGCGCCACGTAGACACGGACGAGCTGGTTCACGCCCGGCGGCAGCTCGTCGCCCTCTTCGCGGTCGAAGACGCGGACGCCGATGACCTTGCCGATCTCACCGTGCGGCACCTTCAGCGAGGTGTCGCGCACCTCGCGCGCCTTCTCACCGAAGATCGCGCGGAGCAGGCGCTCCTCGGGCGTCAGCTCGGTCTCACCCTTGGGCGTGACCTTGCCGACGAGGATGTCACCGGCGACGACCTCGGCACCGATACGGATGATGCCGCGCTCGTCGAGGTCGGCGAGGACCTCCTCGGAGACGTTCGGGATGTCCCGGGTGATCTCCTCGGGGCCGAGCTTGGTGTCACGGGCGTCGACCTCGTGCTCCTCGATGTGGATCGAGGAGAGGACGTCGTCCTGCACGAGGCGCTGCGACAGGATGATCGCGTCCTCGTAGTTGTGACCCTCCCACGGCATGAACGCCACGAGCAGGTTCTTGCCGAGGGCCATCTCGCCCTCTTCGGTCGCGGGACCGTCGGCCAGAACCTGGCCCTCGATCACGCGGGCGCCCTCGTCGACGACAACCTTCTGGTTGACGGAGGTGCCCTGGTTCGACCGGGAGAACTTGGCGATGCGGTACGTGGTGTACGTGCCGTCGTCGTTGGTGACAGTGACGTAGTCCGCGGAGACCTCCTGGACCACACCCGCCTTCTCGGCCTTGATCACGTCACCGGCGTCGACCGCGCAGCGGTACTCCATGCCGGTGCCGACGAGGGGGGCCTCGGCGGTGATCAGCGGCACGGCCTGACGCATCATGTTCGCGCCCATGAGGGCACGGTTGGCGTCGTCGTGCTCCAGAAAGGGGATCATCGCGGTCGCGACGGACACCATCTGGCGCGGCGAGACGTCCATGTAGTCGACATCCGTGCCGGGCACGTAGTCGATCTCGCCGCCGCGGCGGCGGATCAGGACGCGGGCCTCGGCGAAGTGGAGGTCGTCCGTCAGCGGCGCGTTGGCCTGCGCGATGACGAAGCGGTCCTCCTCGTCGGCCGTCAGGTAGTCGACGTCGTCGGTGACCTGGCCGTCGACGACCTTGCGGTACGGCGTCTCGACGAAGCCGAACGCGTTGACGCGGCCGTAGGAGGCGAGCGAACCGATCAGACCGATGTTCGGGCCTTCGGGCGTCTCAATGGGGCACATGCGGCCGTAGTGAGACGGGTGCACGTCACGGACCTCGAAGCCGGCCCGCTCGCGGGAGAGACCACCCGGGCCAAGCGCCGACAGACGGCGCTTGTGGGTGAGACCCGACAGCGGGTTGTTCTGGTCCATGAACTGCGACAGCTGGCTGGTGCCGAAGAACTCCTTGATGGAGGCGACGACCGGCCGGATGTTGATCAGGGTCTGCGGCGTGATCGCCTCGACGTCCTGGGTCGTCATGCGCTCGCGGACGACGCGCTCCATACGAGCCAGACCCGTGCGGACCTGGTTCTGGATGAGCTCGCCCACGTTGCGCAGACGGCGGTTGCCGAAGTGGTCGATGTCGTCGGTCTCGACGACGATCGACGTGCCGCTGTCACCGACGGTCTCGGTCTCACCGGCGTGCAGCTTCACCAGGTACTTGATCGTGGCGATGATGTCCTCGACCGTGAGGATGCCCGCGTCGAGCGGAGCGTCCGCACCCAGCTTCTTGTTGACCTTGTAGCGGCCGACCTTCGCGAGGTCGTAGCGCTTGGGGTTGAAGTAGAGGTTCTCCAGCAGCGTCTGGGCGGCCTCACGGGTCGGCGGCTCGCCCGGACGGAGCTTGCGGTAGATGTCGAGCAGCGCGTCGTCCTGGCCCTGGGTGTGGTCCTTCTCCAGGGTGGCGCGCATGGACTCGTACTCGCCGAACTCCTCCAGGATCTGCTCGGTCGTCCAACCGAGAGCCTTGAGCAGAACGGTGACCGACTGCTTGCGCTTGCGGTCGATGCGGACACCGACCATGTCGCGCTTGTCGATCTCCATCTCCAGCCAGGCACCCCGGGACGGGATGATCTTGGCGGAGAAGATGTCCTTGTCGGACGTCTTGTCGATCGAGGAATCGAAGTAGACGCCCGGCGAACGGACCAGCTGCGACACGACGACACGCTCGGTGCCGTTGATGACGAAGGTGCCCTTGTTGGTCATGAGCGGGAAGTCGCCCATGAAGACCGTCTGGGACTTGATCTCGCCGGTCTCGTTGTTGGTGAACTCGGCGGTGACGAAGAGCGGGGCCGCGAACGTGAAGTCGCGCTCCTTGCACTCGTCGATCGAGTTCT
Organism: Streptomyces huasconensis; assembly: GCF_021028635.1. NCBI lineage: Bacteria > Bacillati > Actinomycetota > Actinomycetes > Kitasatosporales > Streptomycetaceae > Streptomyces > Streptomyces huasconensis. Next base: position 4,800,292 of record NZ_CP086119.1, on the reverse strand, counting down.
TCGGAGGCTCGAAACGGTGGTCGCGGAACGTCAGGGACATCGACCCGGAGAAGTCCTCGATCGGGGAGATCTCCTCGAAGATCTCCTCCAGACCGGACTTGGTGGGGACGTCCTGTCCGCTTTCAAGAGCCGCCTCGACACGAGCCTTCCACGCGTCGTTGCCGAGCAGCCAGTCAAAGCTCTCGGTCTGCAGCGCAAGAAGGTTCGGAACCTCGAGGGGCTCCTTGATCTTTGCAAAGGAAATGCGCAGCGGGGCGGTGCTGGCGCCGTTGTTCGTATTCGCGGTCGAGGCAGTGCGCGAGGCGGCCAAGAGGGGGTCCTTCCGAGGGCTCGGACTCACTACGCGCGTACCGGTCCCAGGCGGGACACAGGGGCAGAAATCCCAGGTCAGGGAAGTTCCGGTCCACTGTGCTCAAGCGTGGTCATGCCCCTGGTGACGGGCAGGAGGCAGCTAACAGGCAGCGCAAAGGGTCAGTGTAGCCAGTTGGCCCACTGATGTCCAGTGCGGGTTCTGGGAGACCCTCGTTGTTCTCAACCCCTGCTGCAAGCCACGCCCTCGATGCACATCGATACTGCCCTCTTCGCCGCCGATCCATGCCTCGGATGCGGATCGTTGTGACGACGCGTCCTGAGAATTGCGCGCTGCGTGCGGTTCGTCAAGGCCCCCCTGCCCAGACGTCGCCCTGAGACACTCACCGTCACGGGCTGTCCCGAGGCACAACGAAGATCACCATACTCGCCGGGACCGACATCGCAAGGCAGGCCTCGCGCAGGTCCCGGGAACGCCGAAAGGCGACCACCCACATGGGTGATCGCCCTTGGCGTCCCGCGCGTTACAGCGTTTCCGCCGTACGTGCGGTGAGAAGAGTCAGACGACTCGTGAAGTCACTTGACCTCGACGGAGGCGCCGGCAGCCTTGAGGGACTCGGCAGCCTTCTCCGCGGCGTCCTTGGCGACCTTCTCGAGGACCGGCTTCGGGGTGCCGTCGACGAGGTCCTTGGCCTCCTTCAGGCCCAGCGAGGTCAGCTCACGCACGACCTTGATGACCTGGATCTTCTTCTCGCCGGCGCCGGTGAGGATGACGTCGAACTCGTCCTGCTCGGCCTCGGCCTCGGCCGGGGCGGCAGCGGCGCCACCAGCGGCAACGGCGACCGGAGCGGCGGCGGTGACGTCGAACTTCTCCTCGAAGGCCTTCACGAACTCGGAGAGCTCGATGAGGGTCATCTCTTCGAACTGCGCGAGCAGGTCGTCCTGGGACAGCTTCGCCATGGTGGCGTCCTTCCACTAATTCGGCGGGTGCCGGGTGTATATGGAGGCGGGCGTACGTTGGGCCCGCGGTGACCGTCGCCTCAGGCGGCGGTCAATGTGCGAGCCGAATTACTCGGCACCGCCCTGCTCGGCCTTCTTGGCACGAAGCGCCTCCGCGGTGCGGACGAACTTCGAGGGAAGCGCCTGGAAGAGCGCGGCAGCCTGGGACTGCTTGCCCTTCATGGCGCCCGCCAGCTTGGCGAGCAGAACCTCGCGGGACTCGAGGTCCGCAAGCTTCTTGATCTCGTCGGCGGACAGCGCCTTGCCGTCAAGGACACCGCCCTTGATGACGAGGTTCGGGTTCTCCTTGGCGAAGTCACGAAGACCCTTCGCCGACTCCACCGGGTCACCGGTGACGAAGGCGACCGCCGTCGGACCCGTGAACAGGTCGTCGAGCGTGTTGATCCCGGCCTCGTTGGCCGCGATCTTGGTCAGCGTGTTCTTCACCACGGCGTACTCGGAGTTCGCACCGAGGGAACGGCGCAGCTGCTTGAGCTGGGCCACGGTGAGACCCCGGTACTCGGTCAGCACGGCGGCGTTCGAGCTGCGGAACTTGTCCGTGAGCTCGGCTACCGCGGCAGCCTTGTCGGGCGTCGGCATAGAGCGTCGGCCTCCTTCCGGGTGATGAGGACCGCTCAGAAGGGGCTGGGAAAAACGAGACGCCCCGGCGCAGGCGCACGGGGCGTGAGCTCAACCGAACAGAATCCCGTCCGGGAGCACTTCCACATGTCACCTGCGCGGGTCGTCCGCAGTTTCAGCGGATCCTTCGGCCACTGCACCCTCTGAGTTGAGAACACAGCAACGACCAGCGGTCTTTGGCTTCTGGGGAAGACTACGCGAACGGGTCCGCGTCAGGCAAATCCGGTCAGTTCTCCATGCCCTTCATCTCCTGGGCGAGATCCATGACCTCGTTCTTCGGCGGAGCCGTGACGTTCACCGGCTTGTTGTAGTCGAGGAAGGTGATGGTCATGTCGAGAGCGCCCTTGTCGGCCTTGCCGCGGGCGCGGAACTGCTTGGTGTGGTCCTCGCCGTCGACCCACAGGTCCATCGTCAGCTTCTCGACGCCCAGGTCCTCGTACTGCCGGATGGCCTTCTCGTCACGCTTGCGGGCGGCCGCGTCCTTGCCCTTGGACAGCTCGCGAATCCGGTCCAGCGTGACCGTGCCGGTGTAGTGGGTGGTCTCGACGCCTTCGACCGACTCGCTGCCGACCTTCTTGAGGTCCTTGGAGTTGGTCAGGAGCGTGGACTGGTCGGCCGGGTTGTTCTCGGCCTGCCCGGCCACCGAGGTGGCGGCGGGCTTGCCGCCGGCCTTGCCCATGGCCGCGGCGTCGAACTTGATCCAGCTCTTGCCGTCCATCTCCTTGGCGGCCTCCTTGCCGCCGCCGAGGTAGACGGCGCCGTCGACGTACCGCAGCTCCATCTTCTGCGGGCCCTGGTCGGGCGCGGAGACCTTCATGCTCATGGCGAGCGGCTTGGTGCTCATCGCCGCGTCGGCCCGGACCTTCCCGTCGCCCGGGACGGTCCCCTTCATGCGGAAGGTGAACGAGGTCAGGTCCTCGGTCTTCTTCGCGGCCTTCTGCACGGCCGCCACCGGGGCCATGCCCTCCCCCGCCGCCTTGTCGGACTTCTCCGATCCGCAGCTGACCGCGCCACCGGCGAGCAGCACGGCCGCCAGCGCCGCCCCCGCGATCTTCTTGCGTCCCGTACGCACAGACATACTCATGGCCCCACCCCTAGGAACATTTGATCTAGGAACATTTGATCGACTTATCAAGGTGGGCTGAGATTACCCGAAGGAAAGCGGCGCTTTCCTCCGGGTTATCCGCCGACGGGGCCGGTCGGAGAGGGGTGGAGCGGGCCGTGGGACCCCTCGCGCCTACACCGCGGGCCGCTGCTTGTTCATGAGTTCCTTGAAGCCCACGGTGTCCGAGGCCGGGGGCTTCTCGACGGAGAGCGGCGTGCCGTAGTCGCTGTAGTAGGCGGTCTGCTCGAAGGCGCCGTTCTTCGTGTCGGCCTTCTCGATCTTCTTGACGAGCAGATCGTCGTCGTTGACCCAGATGTCGATCGTCTCGGTGCTCATGCCGGCCTGCTCGAACTGCTTCTTCAGCTCGCTCAGCTGCTCCTCGTCCAGATCGGCGCTCTTGGCGGTGAAATCGGCGATGTCGACCTTGCCCGAGTAGTGGGTGGCCTTCGTCCCGCGGACCTCCTCCTCGCCGACGCGCTTCACGTCGCCCGAAGCCAGCAGCATCTTCACCGACTGGTTCGGCGTGCTGTTCTGCATCTGGTCCTGGAACGCCTCGCCCGCGGCGCCGCTCATCTCCGCCAGCGTGTCGTAGTCGTACTCCAGCCAGTGCCGACCGCCGCCCGCCTGGGACGCGAACGTGTCCCCCATGTTCGCGTAGAAGCCGTTCTTCAGGTACCGGTAGTCGATCTTCGTCTGACCCAGCTGCTCCATCTGCTGGGCCTGGGCGCCGCCCGTGAACGTCACGGTCACGTTGCCCGTGATGCCGTCGGACCAGCCCATGACGCCCTTCATGTCCATGGACACCTGCGAGCCCATGGAGGTCTTGCCGTCGATCCGGGCGGTGTCCGCCTGGTCGGTCGACTTCTGGACCGAGCGCAGGGCGGCTATGGGGCTGAGCTTGATCCCGCCGCTGTCCTTCCCGTCCCCGGCCTTGTCGGAGGAGCCCCCCGAGTCACCCGAACCGCAGGCCGCCAGGCCCGTCAGCGCGGCCGCCACCGCGATCGAGAGCCCCGTACGCCGCATGGTCGTGCTGTTCATCTCGTCCCACCCCTTGGCTTCGTGGAGGCGCCGCGTCCGTGCCGCGGGGCCTTTGACAGTCGTATCCGAAAGGCTTGTACAGAAACAGGACGGGCCCCGCACCTCGAAAGGTTGCGGGGCCCGTCCACAGAACGCGTACGCGACGCGGCTGCCGTCAGTTTCAGACGGCGGCCGGGTCCTCCTCGACGAGGAGGTTGCGGGTGCGGTTCGAGTCCAGCGGGATGCCGGGGCCCATCGTGGTGGTGATGGCGGCCTTCTTGATGTAGCGACCCTTGGCGGCCGACGGCTTCAGACGGAGGATCTCCTCCAGGGCCGCGGCGTAGTTCTCCACCAGCTTCGTGTCGTCGAAGGACACCTTGCCGATGATGAAGTGCAGGTTCGAGTGCTTGTCGACGCGGAACTCGATCTTGCCGCCCTTGATGTCGTTGACAGCCTTGACGACATCGGGGGTCACGGTGCCAGTCTTCGGGTTCGGCATCAGACCACGCGGACCGAGCACGCGGCCGAGGCGGCCGACCTTGCCCATGAGGTCCGGGGTGGCGACGACGGCGTCGAAGTCCAGGCGGCCCTTCGCGACCTCGTCGATCAGCTCGTCGGCGCCGACGATGTCGGCCCCAGCGGCTTCCGCGGCCGCAGCACGGTCACCGGTCGCGAAGACCAGGACCCGGGCGGTCTTGCCGGTGCCGTGCGGGAGGTTCACGGTGCCACGGACCATCTGGTCGGCCTTGCGCGGGTCGACGCCCAGACGCATGGCGACCTCGACGGTGCCGTCGAACTTGGTCGCGGAGGTCTCCTTGGCGAGACGGACGGCCTCGAGCGGGGCGTACAGCTTCTCCCGGTCGATCTTGGCGTCCGCAGCGCGGAGAGTCTTGCTGCGCTTCACTTCTGCTCCTGGTGTTTTCAGGTATGGAGTCGTGGTGCGGGCCAGCGCTTGGCCCTACCACTGGAGAAAGGTCAGACGGGGGAGGAGTCTCAGCCCTCGACCGTGATGCCCATGGAACGGGCGGTGCCGGCGATGATCTTCGACGCGGCGTCCAGGTCGTTGGCGTTGAGGTCTTCCATCTTGGTCTGCGCGATCTCGCGGATCTGCGCCTCGGTGACCTTGGCGACCTTGGTCTTGTGGGGCTCGCCGGAGCCCTTCTCGACACCAGCGGCCTTCAGGATCATCTTGGCGGCCGGCGGCGTCTTGGTGATGAAGGTGAAGGAACGGTCTTCGTAGACCGTGATCTCCACCGGGATCACCCAGCCACGCTGCGACTCGGTCGCGGCGTTGTAGGCCTTGCAGAACTCCATGATGTTGACGCCGTGCTGGCCCAGCGCGGGGCCGACCGGCGGGGCCGGGTTGGCGGCACCAGCCTGGATCTGGAGCTTGATAAGCCCCGTGACCTTCTTCTTCTTGGGAGGCATTGCTCTCTCCGGGTCCTAGTGAGAGTTTTCAGCCGGCCATCCGGTCATCCGGATGGAGGCATACCGCACAACGATAACGGGTATAGTCGCGCGGCTAAAAACCGAGCAGGTCAGACCGGCTTTGGCAGCCCGTCTGACCTGTTCGGAGGCGTGTGTTCCAGAGGAAGCCGTGGCAGCCGCGAGGGCCGCGGGCTAGTTCTTCTGGATCTGGTCGAAGCTCAGCTCGACCGGGGTCTCGCGGCCGAAGATCTCGACGAGGCCCTTGACCTTCTTCGAGTCGGCGTTGATCTCGTTGATCGTCGCCTGCAGCGTCGCGAACGGGCCGTCGGTGACGGTGACCGAGTCGCCGACCTCGAAGTCCAGGACCTGGACCTCGACCTTGCGGGCGGGAGCCGGCTTGCCCTCGGCCTCGGCGGCCTCGCGGGCGGCCTTCTCCTCGGCCTCGGGGGCGAGCATCTTGACGATCTCGTCCAGGGTCAGCGGGTAGGGGTCGTAGGCGTTGCCCACGAAGCCGGTGACGCCGGGGGTGTTGCGGACGACGCCCCACGACTCGTTCGTCAGGTCCATGCGCACCAGCACGTAGCCGGGGAGCTTGTTCTGACGGATGGTCTTGCGCTCGCCGTTCTTGATCTGGGCGACCTCTTCCTGCGGCACCTCGGCCTGGAAGATGAAGTCCTCGACGTTCAGCGAGACGGCGCGCTGCTCGAGGTTGGTCTTCACGCGGTTCTCGTAACCGGCGTAGGTGTGGATGACGTACCACTCGCCGGGGAGGGTGCGCAGCTCCTCGCGCAGGGCGGCGATCGGGTCGACCGGCTCGGGCTCCTCCTCGACGGCCTCCTCGTCCTCGGCGCCGTCTTCATCGGCGGCCTCGGCCTCGGCGTCCTCGATGTCGGCGTCGGCGTCGGCTTCGACGTCATCGTCCGCGGCCTCGTCCTCTTCGGACTCGGCGGCAGCCTCGGCGTCGCCCTCCAGGTGGACGGCGGCCTCTTCGGCGGGCTCGCCCGCGGCGGCGTCGGCGGCCTCGGCCTGATCCGGCTCCTCGGCGTCCGCCGCCTCGACGATGTCGAGCTGGTCCTCCACGGACTCCGCGTCCTCTCCGCGAGGCGCGACGGCGTCGTTCAGGTTCGGGTCAGACACGGTGGCTGCTTCTTCCTGGATACAAGGGGTGGAACACGCGAATAGGGGCGCCGAGTACGGCGCCCTTCGCTCTCGGCTCAGCCGAAGATGTACTTGACAGCGTTGCTGAAGCCATAGTCAATCACGGTCACGAGGCCGATCATGATGACGACGAAGACAATCACCACTGTGGTGTAGGTCGTGAGCTGGCTGCGAGTCGGCCAGACGACCTTGCGAAGCTCCGCGATGATCTGGCGGTAGAAGAGCGCGAGACGGCCGAAGGGGCCCTTCTTGCCGCGCTTGCCGCCCTTGCGGGCCTTCTTCTTGGACTCCGGCGCCTCGTCCTGGGCATCAGGCATGTCGATGGAGCCCACGGCGTCCGTCACTCGTCCTCACCTGATTCCGGGTCGTGGCCGTGCCGCGCCCGGTTGAGCCGCACGGCGGTGCATTGCAGTACGTACATGCGCACACATCCTGGCGAAGGAGTGTGTAGCAGGGCCGGAGGGACTTGAACCCCCAACCGCTGGTTTTGGAGACCAGTGCTCTACCAATTGAGCTACGACCCTTTGATTTCCCCCAACCTACCGCATCCGCTCAGGTGCACGGAGTGCGGCGAGAGGGCGCGGCCGGTGAGGGCCAACGAGCAGTGAGTGTACGTGGTCCGCGGCCCGCCGTCGAACAGATTGGGTTCCGGCCCGGCGGGAAACCCCCGCACCGGAGGCCTTTGGGGTCTGGAACGATGGGGCCATGAGCGCTGAAACTTCTCCGACCGAGCGCCGGGTGTCCGCGCGCATCGGCGCGATCTCCGAGTCCGCGACCCTCGCCGTCGACGCCAAGGCCAAGGCCCTGAAGGCCGCCGGGCGCCCGGTGATCGGCTTCGGCGCGGGCGAGCCCGACTTCCCGACTCCGGACTACATCGTCGAGGCGGCCGTCGAGGCCTGCAAGAACCCGAAGTTCCACCGCTACACGCCGGCGGGCGGCCTCCCCGAGCTGAAGGCCGCGATCGCCACGAAGACGCTGCGCGACTCCGGGTACGAGGTGGACGCCTCGCAGATCCTGGTGACCAACGGCGGCAAGCAGGCCATCTACGAAGCGTTCGCCGCCATCCTCGACCCGGGTGACGAGGTCATCGTCCCGGCTCCCTACTGGACGACGTACCCGGAGTCGATCCGGCTGGCCGGCGGTGTCCCGGTCGAGGTCGTCGCCGACGAGACCACCGGCTACCGCGTCTCCGTCGAGCAGCTGGAGGCCGCGCGCACGGAGCGCACGAAGGTCGTGCTCTTCGTCTCGCCGTCGAACCCCACGGGCGCCGTCTACAGCGAGGCCGACGCCGAGGCGATCGGCCGCTGGGCCGTCGAGCACGGCCTGTGGGTGATGACCGACGAGATCTACGAACACCTCGTCTACGGAGACGCGAGGTTCACCTCGCTCCCCGCGATCCTCCCCGAGCTGCGCGACAAGTGCATCGTGGTCAACGGCGTCGCCAAGACGTATGCGATGACCGGCTGGCGCGTCGGCTGGATCATCGGCCCGCGGGACGTCGTGAAGGCCGCGACGAACCTCCAGTCGCACGCCACGTCCAACGTCTCCAACGTCGCGCAGGCCGCCGCGCTCGCGGCCGTCTCCGGTGACCTGGTCGCCGTCGAGAAGATGCGCGAGGCCTTCGACCGGCGCCGCAAGACCATCGTGCGGATGCTCAACGACATCGAGGGCGTCTTCTGCCCCGAGCCCGAGGGCGCCTTCTACGCCTACCCGTCGGTCAAGGGGCTCATCGGCAAGGAGATCCGCGGCAAGCGCCCGCAGAACTCCGTCGAGCTGGCCGCGCTGATCCTGGAGGAGGCCGAGGTCGCGGTGGTCCCGGGCGAGGCCTTCGGGACGCCGGGTTACCTGCGCCTTTCGTACGCGCTCGGGGACGAGGACCTCGTCGAGGGCGTCTCGCGGCTCCAGAAGCTGCTTGCGGAGGCCCGCGACTGAGGTTCCCTAAAGAAAACCGCGCTCCACGCGCGCGTGCGGGCCGCCTTTCCACTGGCTTTCCACTGGAGGGGCGGCCCGTTTCTTCGTTCGGGGCAGACCCGAAGGGGGAAAGGCGCTACCGGGACGCCAGGTGCGTACGGCAAGATCCTGGAATGGCGCGTGTACGAGACATAAGTGAGCTGCCCAAGGCCCATCTGCACCTGCACTTCACCGGGTCGATGCGGCCCTCCACCCTGCTGGAGCTGGCCGACAAGTACGGGGTGCGGCTGCCGGACGCGCTGACCGGTGCCGAACCGCCGAAGCTGCGCGCCACCGACGAGCGCGGCTGGTTCCGCTTCCAGCGGCTCTACGACGCGGCGCGCTCCTGTCTGCGTGAGCCCGAGGACATCCAGCGGCTGGTGCGGGAGGCCGCCGAGGAGGATCTGCGGGACGGTTCGGGGTGGCTGGAGATCCAGGTCGACCCGACCTCGTACGCGCCGCGGCTCGGCGGGCTGATCCCGGCCATGGAGGTCATCCTGGACGCGGTCGACGGCGCCTCGCGGGAGACCGGCCTCGGGATGCGCGTGCTGGTCGCCGCGAACCGCATGAAGCACCCGCTGGACGCCCGCACGCTGGCGCGCCTCGCGGTGCGCTACGCGGACCGGGGCATCGTCGGCTTCGGGCTCTCCAACGACGAGCGGCGGGGCATGGCACGGGACTTCGACCGGGCCTTCGCGATCGCGCGCGACGGCGGGCTCCTCGCGGCGCCGCACGGCGGTGAGCTGACCGGCCCCGCCTCGGTCCGGGACTGCCTGGACGACCTGGGCGCGGCACGGATCGGGCACGGGGTGCGGGCCGCCGAGGACCCGCGGCTCCTGAAGCGGCTCGCGGACCGCGGCGTGACGTGCGAGGTGTGCCCGGCCTCCAACGTCGCCCTCGGGGTCTACGAGAAGCCCGAGGACGTGCCGCTGCGGACCCTCTTCGACGCAGGGGTGCCGATGGCCCTCGGCGCCGACGACCCGCTGCTCTTCGGCTCGCGTCTGGCCGCCCAGTACGAGATCGCGCGCGAGCACCACGGCTTCGACGACGCCGAACTGGCCGAGCTGGCGCGCCAGTCGGTCCGCGGCTCGGCCGCTCCCGCGGACGTACGGGAGAAGCTGCTGGCCGGAATCGACGCCTGGCTCAGCGGCTGATCCCCATGCCGTCCAACCCGCCTTGACGAACGGAACGGCTGGCTGGGGGCCCGCAGGTCGGTGCGCCCGCCGAGGCTCCGGGACAAGCCGGTGGCGGGGGTCTACAGGGCGGCCGTCGGAGGCACTCCGCGCAGCGTACGCCGCATCGGGGGCGCCGACGTGGCGCACGCGATGCCGGCGATGATCGACGGCCCGTCGGCGGTGAAGCAGGGCGTGGCCTAGTAGGGCTGCGGCGGGCTGCCGGTCGGCGGCAGCCGTTCAGCCGCAGTCGTCCTACAGACTGACGCCGACCATCACCGGCTCGTTGACCAGCGTGATCCCGAAGGCGTCCCGTACCCCGGCGACGACCTCACGGGCGAGGGCCAGCAGGTCCTCGGTGGTCGCGCCGCCCCGGTTGGTGAGGGCGAGGGTGTGCTTGGTGGAGATGCGGGCCCGGCCCTCTCCGTAGCCCTTCGTGAAGCCCGCCTTGTCGATGAGCCAGGCGGCGGACGTCTTCACACGGCCGTCGCCCGTGGGGAAGCCGGGCGGGTCGATGTCCGGGCCGAGCCGGTCCGCCACGCGCGCGTGGAAGGCGGCGAACTCGTCCTCGGTGAGGATCGGGTTGGTGAAGAAGGACCCGGCCGACCAGCTGTCATGGTCCTCGGGGTCGAGCACCATGCCCTTGCCCGCGCGGAGCTTGAGGACGGTCTCCCGCGCGACCGAGGCCGGAACCCGCTCGCCGGCCTCGACACCGAGCGTGCGTGCCGTCTCGGGGTACTTGAGCGGGGCACTCATCCCCTGCGCGTCCTCCAGCGCGAAGCGGACCCGCAGGACCACGAAACGCTCGGGCTCGGCCTTGAAGCGGCTGTGGCGGTACGAGAAGTCGCACTCGGCGTTCGGGATCACGACCGTCTCGCGGGTCCGCCGGTCGTACGCGACCACCTCGGTGATCGTCGAGGAGACCTCCTGGCCGTACGCGCCCACGTTCTGGATCGGCGTCGCGCCCGCGGAGCCGGGGATTCCGGCGAGGCACTCGATGCCCGCGAGGCCCGCCTCGACGGTGCGGGCGACCGCGTCCGTCCAGACCTCGCCGGCCGCCAGTTCCAGCTCGGTGCCGTCGAGGACGAAGCCCTGGGTGGCGATGCGCAGGGCGGTCCCGTCGAAGCCCTTGTCGCCGATGACCAGGTTGGAGCCGCCGCCGATGAGCAGCAGCGGGGTCCCGGAGTCGTCGGCCTCGCGGACGGCGGCGATCACCTCGGCGTCGGTCGTGGCGGTGATCAGGCGGGTCGCGGGGCCACCGAGACGGAAGGTGGTCAGCGGGGCGAGGGGGGCGTCGATGAGTTCCTGCACGTGCCCAAGAGTACGAGAACGGCCCCACCGGTCTGGTGGGGCCGTTCCCGCAGGGGTACCGGTCAGGCCGTGGTCAGCGCTTCCGCACGCTCCGCGGGCGCTCCCTGGCCACGTGTACCGGCTTCCCGGCGGCCGGGGATGGACAGCGCGGCCACCGCCGCGAGGGCCACCACCGCGGCGCCCGCCCACAGCGCGGGGCGCAGGCCGTCGACGAAGTGCTGCGGGGACGCGTAGCCGCCCCGGGCCGAGAAGATGGAGGACATCACGGCGATGCCGAGGGCGCCGCCGACCTCGCGCAGCGCGTTGTTCGCGCCGGACGCGATGCCCTGTTCGTGCGGCCGGACGCCGGCCATGACCAGGCTGGCGGCCGGGGCGAAGTACAGGGACATCCCGATGCCGCTGAGGACCAGCGCGGGCAGCTGGGTGGTGTAGGTGGCGTCGGCCGCTGCCACGCACGCGTACCAGGCCAGTCCCGTCGCCTGGAGGAAGAGGCCCGCGGCCACGACCGAGCGACCGCCGATCCGGTCGGAGAGGTAGCCCGCGAGGGGTGAGACGAGCATCGGCATGCCGGTCCAGGGCAGCATCCGCAGCCCGGCCTCGGTGGGCGAGTAGCCGAGGACGATCTGCATGTACTGGCTGAGCAGGAAGATCGAGCCGAACATGCCGAGGAACATCAGCAGGCTCGCCGCGTTGATGCCGGAGAACGCGCGACTACGGAAGAGACGCATCGGCAGCATCGGCGCCTTGGCGCGCATCCCGTGGCGGACGAATCCGCCGAGCAGTGCCGTGCCCGCGATGAGACCGCCGAGCACGGTGGCGCTCGCCCACCCGTCGATGGGCCCGCGGACCAGGCCGTACACGATCCCGAAGAGGCCGCCGCTGGCGAGCAGGGTGCCCAGGATGTCGAGGCGCGCTCCGGAGCCGTACGACTCGGCGAGGCGCAGACGGGCGAGCGGCAGCAGGGCCAGGCCGAGCGGGACGTTCAGCCAGAAGATCCACTGCCAGGAGACGTGCTCGGTGAGGCTGCCGCCGATGAGCGGTCCGCCGGCGACCGCCAGGCCGTTGACAGCGCCCCATATCCCGTACGCCATCCCGCGTTTCGCCTCGGGCACGGCCGCGGTCAGCAGGGTCAGTGTGATCGGCATCATGATCGCGGCGCCGACGCCCTGCACGGCCCGGGCGGCGATGAGGGCGTCGAGACCGGGGGCGAGGGCCGCGGCGGCGGAGGCTCCGGTGAAGACGGCCAGGCCGACGATGAAGAGCCTGCGGCGGCCGAAGCGGTCACCCAGGGCCGCGCCGAACATCAGGAGCACGGCGAACGTGAGGGTGTAGGCGCTGACCGTCCACTCCAGGTCGTGCAGCCCTCCCCCGAGGTCTTCGCGGATGGACGGCAGAGCGGTGGTGACGACGAGGTTGTCCAGCGCCGCCATGAACCCGGCCACGCCGGTGATGACGAGGGCCCAGGCCATGCCCGTCCCTCCGGCCCGTGCGGTCTTCTGTGACATCGCTTCCCCCTGCGGTTGTGGGTTAGTTATTGATGACTAACTTCTGTGGTCATGAAAAAGCGCGGAAAGCGCGGACGGAGCCCCGCGCCGCGAGCGCCCGATCACCCCTGGGGCTGCGTCGGGTCGTCGAACCCGCTCCACACCCGGTGCTCGGGCCGGAAACCCATCGACACGAGGACGTTGATGAGCATCCCGTACGCGAGGAACTGCGTGGCCTCACCGATCTCCGCCCCCACCGCGAGCACGACCGTGTCGTACATCTCCATCCAGGCGGCCCGCAACGCCTCGCCGAACTCCTGGTCCCCGTCGGCCTCCGCGGAGGCCACCGCGACGTACATCTGCATCTGCATGAGCAGCAGGTCCGGATCGTCGGCGATGAGCGCCTGATAGGCCTGCCCCATGGCCTGCACGGCCTCCTCCGCCTCAAGCCCCTCGGACGCCCGCCTGAAGACTTCGGTGACGCCCTGACAGCACCGCAGGGACGCGGCGAGGAAGATGGCTTGCTTACTCGGGAAGAGCCGGAAGAGATACGGCTGCGAGACGCCCACGCGCTTGGCGATGACCTCGGTGGAGGTGCCCTTGTAGCCGCCGCGTGCGAACTCGACCACTGCCGCGCGAATGACGCTCTCGCGCCGCTCTTCTGCGCTCATCCTGACCATGGAGGGAAAGTTAGTGGCCAATCACTAATGAGTCAAGAGGTAGGGAGGTACGGAGGTAAGGGGCACGGTCGCATGCGTAAGGGGCACACCGCCTGGAGTGCGCCCCTTACCTACATCTACTGCCTACATCTACGGAGACGGCCGCGACCGCGGACGCGGACGTCAGGGGACGCGACCGTCAGGCCAGCTGCACGACCGCACGCGACATGCCGAGCACCTTCTGGTCCGCGCTCTTGGCGACCAGGTCGACCCGGACACGGTTGTCGTCCAACTTGGCCGCGACCTTGGCGCTGACGTCGATGGTGGCGCCCTTGTCGTCGTTGGGCACGACGACGGGTTTGGTGAAGCGGACGCCGTACTCGACGACCGCCCCCGGGTCGCTCACCCAGTCGGTCACGACACGGATCGCCTCGGCCATGGTGAACATGCCGTGCGCGATGACGTCGGGGAGACCGACCTCCACCGCGAACTTCTCGTTCCAGTGGATCGGGTTGAAGTCCCCCGAGGCACCCGCGTACTGCACGAGTGTGGCGCGTGTCACCGGAAAGGTCTGGGGCGGCAGCTCGGTGCCGACCTCGACGTCGTCGTAAGAGATCTTCGCCGTCATCGCCTCAGACTCCCTCTCCCGCGGGCTGCGCCGCACGCGCGACGAGCTTCGTCCAGGCGGTCACGACATGCTCTCCGGCCTCGTCGTGGACCTCACCGCGGATGTCGATGATGTCGTTGCCGGCGAGCGACTTGATGGCCTCGATGGTCGAGGTGACCGTGAGCCGGTCACCCGCGCGCACCGGGCGTGTGTAGGCGAACTTCTGGTCGCCGTGCACGACGCGGCTGTAATCGAGCCCGAGTTGCGGGTCCTGGATCACCTGACCCGCGGCCTTGAAAGTGATCGCGAACACAAAAGTCGGCGGGGCGATCACATCGGGGTGGCCGAGCGCCTTGGCGGCTTCCGTGTCGGCGTACGCGGGATTGGCATCCCCCACCGCTTCCGCGAACTCGCGGATCTTCTCCCGGCCGACCTCATAAGGATCGGTGGGCGGATAGGACCGCCCCACGAAGGACTGGTCGAGCGCCATGGACTCGGTACCTCCTGTGGTTGGTGATTACATAAGAATTTCGTGTGCAAACGACGCGAGGCCGCCCCCCACAAAAGGGGACGGCCTCGGGTACGAGCCTGTGTGTCAGCGCGTTTCGCGGTGCGCAGTGTGCGCGTTGCAGCGCGGACAGTGCTTCTTCATCTCAAGACGGTCCGGGTCGTTACGCCGGTTCTTCTTGGTGATGTAGTTCCGCTCCTTGCACTCCACGCAGGCCAGCGTGATCTTCGGGCGGACGTCGGTGGCAGCCACGTGAGTGCTCCTTGGACGGACGATGGACGGATGAACGCATAAAAGAGTAGCCGATCGAAGGACCGACCCCACAATCGGCTACCAGGAGTAGCGGTGACCGGACTTGAACCGGTGACACAGCGATTATGAGCCGCTTGCTCTACCGACTGAGCTACACCGCTGCGATGCCGGATCTCCCCGCCCGAAGGCGAGGATCACTCGACATCAGAGCCCCAATGCGGAATCGAACCGCAGACCTTCTCCTTACCATGGAGACGCTCTACCGACTGAGCTATTGGGGCGAGCGATGAAGACATTACACGGTTGGTCGCCGATCGCCCAAATCCGTTTCGCGCGGGCCGTCCGAGGGCATCGGGAACAGCGCCTCAGGCGTCGCCGAGCACCTCATCCGCACCCCTCGTCAGGACAGTCACAGCACAGGTCGCACCACACCGGTACGACTATTTCGCTCCTCCTCGAAGCGGACCTGTCGCCGTCCTAGGCTCGGCACACGCTGCGTGATCTTGACGCCTCGAACGACAGCAGCCGCCCCCGAACCCCAGGAGCGCGATGCCCGACAGCCAGCCGCAGCAGCCCCACTCCTCCGGCTCCTCCGGCCCCGACCCCACGGCGGAATCCGGTTCCCTGCTGCTCTGCGGTGCCCGGCTCACCGACGGCAGGACGGTGGACGTCCGGCTCGGCGGTGGGCGCATCGAGGCGGTCGGCACGACCGGCAGCCTGCCCGCGCACGCCACGCGCGTGGACCTGGCCGGCTACCTGCTGCTGCCGGCCGCCGCCGAACCGCACGCGCACGGCGACACGGCCCTGTCGGCGGAGGCGCCGGGCCCTGTGTCGTACGACATCCCTGATGTGCAACGCAGAGTGACAGAGGCGGCTCTGCTCCAGCTCGGGCACGGCGCGACGGCCCTGCGGTCACACGTACGGATCGGCGATGTCCAGGGGCTCGACCCGATGGAGGCCGTGCTCCAAGCGCGGCGTTCGCTGCGGGGCCTGGTGGACCTGACGACGGTCGCCGTGCCGCGGCTGCTGACCGGCGTCGCGGGCGCCGACGGTCTCGCGATGCTGCGGGACGCGGTGAAGATGGGCGCCTCCGTAGTGGGCGGCTGCCCGGATCTCGACCCCGATCCCGCGGGGTACACGGAGGCGGTTCTGGAGCTTGCCGCCGAGCATGGCTGCCCCGTCGATCTGCACACGGACGGTGACGATCCGGCCCGGCTCGGGCGGCTCGCGGCGATGGCGGCCGGGCTGCGGGCGGGGGTCACGGTCGGCCCGTGCGGCGGGCTCGGCCGGCTGCCGAGGAGTGTGGCCGCGCGCGCGGCCGAGCAACTGGCGGCGGCCGGGGTGACCGTGGTCTGCCTGCCGCAGGGCGGATGCGGAAGCGCGGAGCGGCGCGGGGTGGCGCCGGTGCGGCTGCTGCGGTCGGCGGGCGTCCGGGTGGCCGCGGGCAGCGGGTCCATGCGGGACGTGTCGAACCCGGTGGGGCGCGGCGATCCGCTGGAGGCCGCGTACCTGCTGGCCTCACGGTGCGGCCTGCGCCCCGAGGACGCCTACGCCGCGGTGAGCGGGGCGGCGCGGGACGCCATGGGCCTGCCCGAGGTGCGGGTCGAGGCGGGCTTCCCCGCCGAGCTTCTGGCCGTACGTGGTGACCGGCTCGCGGGGGCGTTGTCGCTCGCCTACAGCCGGATCGTGGTGCACCGGGGGCGCGTGGTGGCGCGGACCAGCGCGGTGCGCGAGTACTGCGACTCGGCGGCGGCCGTGGCCCTGGATCTGCCGCGCCAGGGCCGCGCCCAGGGGAACGAGTCCGGGCGGCCCGGGGGCGGGGAGGCGGCTTCCTGAGGAGCTTTGAGGGCGTCCAGGAGTGCAGAGCCTGATGGCACGGCGGTGCGCACGGCGACCTGCGGCCGAGGGGTCAGCGCGCCCGTGAGGAGGGCGGACGGGGGGCCGCATCGGTGTCCGGTGTCCGAGGCATACGCGTGATCTCCGCGTGGTCCAGGAGCCCCGCTCGCTGCGCGTGCGGCGAACGCGTCCGCGCTGCCGTACGGTCGAAAGCATGCGCATTGTCATCGCTGGAGGTCATGGTCAGATCGCGCTGCGGCTGGAGCGCCTGCTCGCCGCGCGTGGTGACGAGGTCGCGGGGCTGATCCGCAACGCCGATCAGGGAGACGACCTGCGTGCGGCCGGCGCCGAACCGGTGCTGTGCGACCTGGAGTCGGCCACGCTCGATGAGGTCGCCGAGAAGCTGCGCGGGGCCGACGCGGCCGTCTTCGCGGCGGGCGCGGGTCCGGGCAGCGGCGCCGACCGGAAGAACACCGTGGACCGGGACGCGGCCGTGCTCTTCGCTGACGCGGCGGAGCGGGCCGGCGTGCGGCGGTACATCGTCGTGTCGTCGATGGGCGCCGATCCGGCCCACCAGGGCGACGAGATCTTCGACGCCTATCTGCGGGCCAAGGGCGAGGCGGACGCGAACGTACGCGCGCGTGCCGCCCTGGACTGGACGATCCTGCGTCCCGGCATGCTGACGGACGACGCGGGCACCGGCCTCGTACGCCTGGAGGCGTCGACCGGGCGCGGGCCGATCCCGCGCGATGACGTCGCCGCGGTGCTCGCGGAGCTGCTGGAGACGTCCGCGACGGCCGGGCTGACGCTGGAGCTGGTGAGCGGCTCGATGCCGGTCTCGGTGGCCGTCAAGTCCGTCGCGGGGAACTGAGTCCGGCCTTCCGGTCCCCCGAGGCCCTGAGGGCCCCTCAGGCGCGTTCAGAACAGCGGGAGCTGGCCCGGCAGGTCCGGCACCGTGTAACCGTCCAGAGCGGGCTGCACGGCCCCCAGCTGGGCCTGGCGGCGGGACCCCGGGCAGGAGACCAGGTCGCCGGTGGCACGCGGGCCCGGCGGGTCGTGGCGGGCGAACCGTCCGCCGACGACGGCGATCTCGCGGCGGCACTCCGGGCAGTTTCTGCGGCGGGACGACATGAGCCCATTCTGAGCCCCCGTGCGCCTCGTGGTGGAGCCCGCGCGCCCCGCCCTCCGGACGCGCGAAAAGACCCTCTCCGATTTGCGTTTCCGCAATTCGGAGAGGGTCTCCTTCGTGTGGCGGCGCCAGGATTCGAACCTGGGAAGGCTGAGCCGGCAGATTTACAGTCTGCTCCCTTTGGCCGCTCGGGCACACCGCCGGGTTTGCTGCCTCGCCCCGCTTTCGCGGCGCTCCGTGGCAACGACGTAAACGATACCTGATGCACAGGGGTGCTTCGCCACCCGATTGATCGGCACCCCGCGCGGGGGCGGTGGCTAGGCTTTGCGGATGCGGCCAGCGTCAGGCGGCCGTGTATCCGCTGAGTACGCAGACCCCGATACAAGGAGCCACAGGACATGGCCGACTCCAGTTTCGACATCGTCTCGAAGGTCGAGCGGCAGGAGGTCGACAACGCCCTCAACCAGACCGCCAAGGAGATCTCGCAGCGCTACGACTTCCGGGGCACGGACGCCTCGATCTCGTGGTCCGGGGAGAAGATCCTGATGGAGGCGAGCGGCGAGGAGCGGGTCAAGGCGATCCTCGATGTCTTCCAGTCCAAGCTGGTCAAGCGCGGCATCTCGCTGAAGGCGCTGGACGCGGGCGAGCCGCAGCTGTCCGGCAAGGAGTACAAGATCTTCGCCTCGATCGAGGAGGGCATCTCCCAGGAGAACGCGAAGAAGGTCGCCAAGATCATCCGCGATGAGGGCCCGAAGGGCGTCAAGGCGCAGGTCCAGGGCGACGAGCTGCGGGTCAGCTCGAAGAGCCGGGACGACCTCCAGGCCGTACAGGCGCTGCTCAAGGGCCAGGACTTCGACTTCGCCCTGCAGTTCGTCAACTACCGGTAGACGCGCAGACTGTGGCCGGTACGCGCGTGCGTCGCCGGTGAGCAGTCGCAAGCCCCGGCGGCCCGTTCCTCTGGACGGGCCGCTGGTTTATGATCATGGCAAGGCGGGGTCGTAGCACAGAGGTAGTGCGCCTACACAGCATGGAGGAGGACGCCGGTTCGAATCCGGCCGCCCCGCCCCTCTCAGATGACGGCGCTGCCGCGTCCCCCTGCGTACGGCTCTCAGCGGCGTGAGTGGCCGAAGAGGATGCGGTAGGCGACGAGCAGGACGAGCGAGCCGCCGATGGCCGCGGCCCAGGTGGCCCCGTCGTAGAAGTGGTTGGCGATCGGGCGGTCGAGGTAGCGGGCGGATATCCAGCCGCCGGTGAAGGCGCCCGCGATGCCGATGACGGTCGTGCCGATGAAGCCGCCCGGGTCTCGGCCGGGCAGGAGCAGTTTGGCGACGGCCCCCGCGAGCAGCCCCAGAACGATCCAGCTGATGATGCCCATGCAGTGACCCGGCCCTTCTCGCGCGGTGAGCTTTTTGTGCGCTCTTGTCCTGTAAGGACGCCTCTACCGGGGGTGCGGTTGCGTCCCGGCCTTCCGTGCCGCGTGGCCGGAGGAGAAGTGCCGGTTCTAGTAGCGCGCGGTGAACGGCTGGTCCGTGCGGACGATTTCGCGTCCGAGCGGCAGCAGCGAGACCGGGATCAGCTTGAAGTTGGCGACGCCGAGGGGGATGCCGATGATCGTGACGCACAGGAGGAGGCCCGTGACGACGTGACCGAGGGCGAGCCACCAGCCCGCGAGGACCAGCCACAGGACGTTGCCCACGCACGAGGGGGCGCCCGCGTCGCGGCGCTCGACCGCGGTGTAGCCGAAGGGCCACAGGGCATAGCGGCCGATGCGGAAGCTGGCCAGGCCGAACGGGATGCCGATGACCGTGACGCAGAGCAGCACGCCCGCCAGCAGGTAGGCCAGGAACATCCAGAAGCCGCAGAGGACGAGCCATATGACGTTGAGGATTGTCTTCACTGGTGACGACCTGCCATCTGCTCGAGTCGGGCGATGCGCTCCGCCATCGGCGGGTGCGTGGAGAACATCTTGGACATGCCCTGCCCCGGACGGAACGGGTTCGCGATCATCATGTGGCTGGCCGTCTCAAGACGGGGCTCGGGCGGCAGCGGCAACTGCTTGGTACCGGCTTCGAGTTTGCGCAGGGCGCTCGCGAGAGCGAGGGGGTCGCCGGTCAGTTGCGCGCCGGAGGCGTCGGCCTCGTACTCCCTGGAGCGGCTGATGGCCAGTTGGATGATCGAGGCCGCCAGGGGGCCGAGCAGCATGATCAGGAGCATCCCGAAGATGCCGGGGCCTTCGTTGTCGTTCGACCGGCCGACGGGGATGAGCCAGGCGAAGTTGACCAGGAACATGATCACGGAGGCGAGGGCACCCGCGACCGAGGAGATCAGGATGTCGCGGTTGTAGACGTGGCTCAGCTCGTGGCCGATGACGCCGCGCAGCTCGCGCTCGTCGAGGAGGCGCAGGATGCCGTCGGTGCAGCACACCGCGGCGTTGCGCGGGTTGCGGCCGGTCGCGAAGGCGTTGGGGGCCTCCGTGGGTGAGATGTACAGCCGGGGCATGGGCTGGCGGGCCTGCGTGGAGAGCTCGCGGACCATGCGGTACAGCGTGGGGGCCTCGAATTCGCTCACCGGACGCGCGCGCATGGCGCGCAGGGCCAGCTTGTCGCTGTTCCAGTAGGCGTACGCATTGGTGCCGAGCGCCACCAAGAGCGCGACGAACAGGCCGGTACGCCCGAAGAAGCTGCCGACGACAAGGATGAGCGCGGACAGTCCCCCGAGGAGTACGGCGGTCTTCAACCCGTTGTGCCGGCGGTGCACGGTACGCCCTCCTGGTGGTGCGTGGGGGAACCCTCTGCTGACTGGTGCTTCCACTGTTCAGTGGACCCTCCCGTACTGGTCAACGCCAGGCGGGGAGCACTAGTTCCCTTGTGCGCCCAGGAGCGGCTTGGGCCACGCGGGTGACGGCCCGCGCCCGCGTCAGAAGAGGCCGGTGTCCGCGAACCTCAGGACCAGCTGGGGCGCTCCGGAGAGGGCGATCCCGAGGACCGCGGTCAGAGCGATGGCCGCGGTGAGAGGGGCCGGGGCACGGTGGGCGACCGGCTCGCCCTCAGGGGCGCGGAACAGGAGCGCGGTCCACTGGAGGTAGTAGTAGAGCGCGATCACGACGTTCACGGCCATCACGACGGCGAGCCAGCCGAGGCCCGCGTCGACCGCCGCCGAGAAGACCGTGACCTTGGCGAAGAGGCCGATGATGCCGGGCGGCAGGCCCGCGAGGCAGAGCAGGAAGAAGGCCAGGACGAGGGCGGCCAGGGGGCTGCGCGCGTACAGGCCCCGGTAGTCGCTGACGCGGTTCAGGCGCTGGGTGCGGCCGACGAGCGCGGCGACGGCGAAGGCTCCGAGGTTCACGGCCGCGTACATCAGGGCGTACGCGACGGTGGAGCCGACGGCCTTCTCCGCGGCGGCTTCGTTGTCGGCGTACCCGGCGGCGGCGATCGGCACCAGAAGGTAGCCGGCCTGGCCGACCGAGGACCAGGCGAGGAGGCGGACCGCGCTGTACGCGCGCGTGGACTGCTGCCGCAGGGCGGCGACGTTGCCCGCGGTCATGGTGAGCGCGGCGAGGACGGCGAGCACCGGGCCCCAGACGTCGGCGTACGAGGGGAAGGCGACGACGGTGACGAGGATGAGGCCGGTGAAGCCGACGGCCTTCCCGACGACGGAGAGGTACGCGGCGACCGGCAGGGGCGCGCCTACGTAGGTGTCCGGTACCCAGAAGTGGAAGGGCACGGCCGCCACCTTGAAGGCGAAGCCGACGAGGGTGAGGGCAACACCTGTGCGGGCGAGCGTGTCCAGCTGTCCGTCGACCTCCTGAAGCTTGGTGGCGATCTCGGTGAGGTGCAGGGTGCCGGTGGCCGCGTACACGAAGCTGACGCCCATCAGGCTCACGGCGGTGGCGGTGACCGAGGAGAGGAAGAACTTCAGGGCCGCTTCGGAGGAGCGCTTGTCGCCGTGCCGGAGGCCGACGAGGGCGAAGGCGGGCAGGGAGGCGACCTCCAGGGCGACGATGAGCGTCGCGAGGTCGCGTGAGGCGGGCAGCAGGGCGGCGCCCGCCGCGGAGGACAGCAGGAGGAACCAGTACTCCCCCGCCGGCAGGTCGCCTCGGGAGTCCTTGAGGGTGCTCATGGAGAGCAGGGCGGCCAGCAGGGCGCCGCCGAGGACGAGGAGCTGGATGACCAGAGTGAAGCGGTCGGCGGTGTAGCTGCACGCGTGCGTGCCGCCACCGGTCAGGCAGAAGGTCGAGCGGTCGTCGTCCAGGAGGGGCAGCAGGGCGAGCGCGGCCGCGGCCAGGCCCGCCACGGAGACCCAGCCGAGGACGGCCTTCTTGCCGTCGCCCACGAAGAGGTCCGCCACGAGGACGACGAGGCCGGCCACCGCGGCGATGGTCGGCGGCGCGATCGCGAGCCAGTCGACGGACTGGACGAGGCTTGCGGCGCTTTCGGCGGCCACGGTCACGACTTGCCTCCAGTGAGGAGCTTCTGCACGGCCGGGTCGGTCAGGCCGAGGAGAGCCGCGGGCCAGAGTCCGGCGAGGACGGTGAGGGCGACGAGCGGGGTCCAGGCGGCGAGTTCGTAGCCGTGGACGTCGGCGAGCACCGGGGGCGCGGGCTCGGCCGCGGGCTGCGGCATCGGGCCCATGCAGACACGCCGTACGACGATGAGCATGTACGCGGCGGTGAGCAGCGTGCCGAAGGCGGCGATCGCCATGAAGGTGAGGAAGGCGGGACGGCTCAGGCCGTCGGCGGGCTTGAAGGCACCGAACAGCGCGAGCATCTCGCCCCAGAACCCGGCGAGGCCCGGCAGGCCGAGGGAGGCGACCGCGCCGAACGCGAGCAGGCCGCCGAGGCGGGGGGCCTTGCCGTAGAGCGCGGCGCCGGACTCCTGTGCGAGCGAGTCGAGGTCGGTGGTGCCGGTGCGGTCCTTGAGCGCGCCGACGAGGAAGAAGAGCAGGCCGGTGATGAGGCCGTGGGCGATGTTGGCGAACAGCGCGCCGTTCACGCCGGTCGGGCTCATCGTCGCGATGCCGAGCAGTACGAAGCCCATGTGGCCGACAGACGAGTACGCGATGAGCCGCTTGAGGTCACCCTTCGCGCCCCGCTTGGCGAGGGCGAGGCAGGCGAGGGAGCCGTAGATGATCCCGACGACCGCGAAGGCCGCGAGGTAGGGCGCGAACTCCCGCATGCCGTCGGGGGCGATGGGCAGGAGAATGCGGACGAACCCGTACGTACCCATCTTCAGCAGCACGCCGGCGAGCAGGACCGAGCCGACGGTGGGCGCGGCGGTGTGGGCGTCGGGCAGCCAGCTGTGCAGCGGCCACATCGGCGTCTTGACCGCGAGCCCGATCCCGATCGCCAGAACGGCGATGACCTGCACCGACGTACTCAGTCCGCGGCCGTTGTCAGTGGCGAGTGCCACCATGTCGAATGTGCCGGACTTGAGCCCGATGAGGAGCAGGCCCAGCAGCATCACGACGGACCCGAGCAGGGTGTAGAGGATGAACTTCCAGGCGGCCTGGGTTCGTTGCTCGCCGCCCCAGCGGGCGATGAGGAAGTACATCGGGATGAGCACCATCTCGAACGCCAGGAAGAACAGCAGCAGATCGAGGACGGCGAAGGTCGCGAGGGTGCCGGACTCGAGGACGAGGATCAGTGCGACGAATGCCTTGGGGGACGGGCCCTTGGGCATCTTGAAGTAGCTGTAGAGCGCGCAGAGGAAGGTCAGCAGCGCGGTCAGGACCAGGAGGGGGAGCGAAATGCCGTCGATGCCGAGGTGGATGCGCACGTCGAGTGCGGGAATCCAGCTGATGTCGGTCGTCGCCTGCATCTTCGACGGGTGGTCGTGGTCGAAGCCGAGCGCGAGGACGAGCGCGGCGAGCAGGACGGCGCCGGTCACGATCACGCCGTGGCGGAGCACTGCCTGGTCGGGTGACTCTCCCTTCAGCCCGGGCGGGGCCGGCAGGAGAGCGGCCACGGCGCCGATGAGCGGGCCGACGACAATCAACGCCAGAAGAAACTGCATCACGGACTCACTGATACCGATCACGGCTGCTCACGCTCCGGCGGTGGCGACGAGGACGGCGGCGACGGCCAGGACGACCGTGCCTGCGAGCAGCGCGCTCAGATAGGTCTGCACGTTGCCGGTCTGCGCGCGCCGGACGGCCGCGCCGAGCCAGCGGGGTGCGGTGCCCGCGCCGCGCACGTACGTCTCGACGACCTCGCGGTCGAGGAAGCGGACGAGACGCGCGGCGGCCTGGACCGGGCGGACGAACAGGGCGGTGTAGACGGCGTCGAGGCGGAAGCCGCCGGCGGCTTGGCGGTGCAGGGGGCCGAGCAGGAGGCGGCCGGGGTCGGCCGGGTCGTGGGCCGAGGCCACGTTCCCGTAGGCGGGGGTGTGCGAGGCGATGGCCTGCGCCTCGACCTGTCCTCCGTCGCCGCCCGGGCTCACCGCGACCGCGCCCATCGGGACACGGGCGGCGAGCGCGGTGGTGTGCCGCCACGCGCCGTACGTGACAAGGCCGCCGGCGAGGGCGAGGCCCGTGCCGAGCACGGAGGTCGTCAGCGTCGGGGTGAGTGAGTGCCCGTCGAACCAGTCCGGCAGGACACCGACGGTGAGTCCGAAGGCGAGGGAGGGGACCGCGAGCACCCAGAGCACGGCGGTCATGGCCACGGGCTGCTTCCCGTGGTCGGGGGCTTCCGCTCCCCTGCCGTGGAAGGCGAGCAGCCACAGACGCGTCGCGTAGGCGGCGGTGAGGAGGGCGGTGAGCAGTCCGGCGACGAGGACGATCCAGCCGGCTGCGGTGGGCACGGAGTCGGCGTGGCCCGTGGCGGTGTGCTCGGCGGCACCGAGCACGGCCTCCTTGGAGAAGAAGCCGCTGAACGGCGGGATCGCGGCGAGCGCGAGGAGTGCCACGGTCATCGTCCAGTAGGCGTCCGGGATGCGGTCGGGCAGGCCCCGCATGCGGGACATGGCGGCCAGGGAGTTCGTGCCGGCGGCGTGGATGACCATGCCTGCCGCCAGGAACAGCAGCGCCTTGAAGGCGCCGTGGGACAGGAGGTGGAAGACGGCGGCACCGCGGTCGCCGACGGCGAGGGCGCCGGTCATGTACCCGAGCTGACCGATCGTCGAGTACGCGAGGACGCGCTTGATGTCGTCCTGGGCGAGCGCGGCGAGGGCCGAACCGGCCATCGTGGCGGCGGCCATGACGGCGAGGACGACCAGGGCCGCCCCGGAGGCGGCGAAGACGGGGAGGAGCCGGGCCACGAAGTAGACACCGGCGGCGACCATCGTCGCGGCGTGGATTAGCGCCGAGACGGGCGTGGGGCCCGCCATCGCGTCGGGCAGCCAGGTGTGCAGCGGGAACTGCGCCGACTTGCCCGCCACGCCCGCGAGGAGCAGCAGGGCGATCAGCGTCGGGTGGTCGAGCCCGCCGTCGCCGACCGCCGCGAGGATCGTCGTGATCCGGAAGGAGCCCGCGTCGACGGCGAGGGCGAACAGGCCGATCAGGAAGGGGACGTCGCCGAGCTTGGTGACCAGGAAGGCCTTCAGGGAGGCGGCGCGCGCCTCGGGCGTCTCCCAGTAGTGGCCGACGAGGAAGTACGAGCAGATGCCCATGATCTCCCAGCCGACCAGCAGCACCATCAGGTCGCCGGAGTAGACGACGAGCAGCATCGCGGAGGTGAAGAGGGAGACGAGAGCGGCGTACGAGGGGTAGCGCGGGTCCTCGCGGAGGTAGCCCGTCGAGTAGATCTGCACGCAGGAGGCGACGACGCCGACCAGGACGGCGACGAGGGCGGCGAAGCCATCGATGTGCAGGGCCAGCTCAATGGGGACCGAGCCGGTCGGGGTCAGCTCGGTCGCGGCGTCGACGGCCCGGCCGCCGCCTTGGCGGGCGGCGACGAGGACGGCCAGGACGAGTGCCGTCAGCGTGGGCAGCACCGCGAGGGGGCGTACGAGTCCGGGGCTCCGGCGGCCGAGCAGCAGGCCCGCGGCCGCGCCCAGGAACGGGAGGAGGGGGACGAGAGTGGCGAGGGTGGTGGTGGTCACGCGGTGGCCTCGGTCTTCTGCGACTGCGGTGACGGCTGGGGCGCGCGCGACGCCTGTGCCTGCTCGGCCTGCATCTGTGCCTGCTCGGCCTGCATCTGTTCCTCCTGTGCCCGCGCCTCGTGCTCCGTGGTGGGCTCGGCGGTGTCGCGGAGGGCGTCGACGGCGGAGGTGCCGCGGTTGCGGTAGACCGCGAGGACGATCGCGAGGCCGATGCCGATCTCGGCGGCGGCGATGGCGATGACGAAGAGGGTCAGGGCCTGGCCGGCGTGGAGGGAGTCGCGGAGCCAGACGTCGAAGGCGACGAGGTTGAGGTTGACGGCGTTGAGCATCAGCTCGACGGACATCAGGACCAGGATCGCGTTGCGCCGGGCGAGTACGCCGTACAGGCCGACGCAGAAGAGGAGGGCGGCGAGGACGGCGGGATAGGCGAGGTGGAGGTGCATCAGCGGTCTCCCTCCGGGGCGGGTGTGCCCTTGGCCGTCTTGCGGGACAGGACGATCGCGCCGACGAGGGCGGCGAGGAGGAGGACGGAGAGCGCTTCGAAGGGGAGCACCCAGTGCCGGAAGAGGACCGAGCCGGTCACGCCGGTGGAGCCCTGGGCGGCGCCGTCCAGGTCGATCACCGTGGTGCGGAACGCGTCCACGACGACCCAGACCAGGGCGGCGGCAGCGGCGAGGGCCACGGCGAGCGCGAGCGGGCGGTTGCCCGAATCGGCGTCCGGGGAGCGGCCGATGGGCGCCCGGGTGAGCATCAGACCGAAGAGGAGGAGGACCACGACGGAACCGACGTAGATGAGGACCTGCACCCAGGCGATGAACTCCGCGGTCAGCAGGAGGTACTCGACGGCGAGGCCCCCGAGCGCCACGACCAGCCACAGGGCGGCGTGCACCAGTTGGCGGGTCGTGACGGTGATGACCGCCGCGCCGAGCGTGACGAGGCCGACGAGGAGGAAGGCGATCTCGACGCCGGTCGGTGAGAGGAAACCGTGGTTCTCGGCGGCCGCGGCCGCCGTCGCCGCGGTGGCTGCTGCGGAGGTCACGACTCCCCTTCCCGCGGCTCGGGCTCGGGTTCTTGGGCTGCGGCGAGTTTCTCCGCTGCCTTGCGGGCGGCGGCGAGCTCCTTCGGCTCCTCGGCGCCGGGGTCGAGGGCGGGCGGGGCCGGGACCGTCCACATCCACTCGCGGAGCTTGTCGCGCTCGTGGGTGAGTTCGTGGATGTCGGTCTCGGCGTACTCGAACTCCGGGGACCAGAAGAGGGCGTCGAAGGGGCAGACCTCGATGCAGATGCCGCAGTACATGCAGAGGGAGAAGTCGATGGCGAAGCGGTCGAGGACGTTGCGGCTGCGCTCGCGGCCACCGGGGGCGGCGGGCGGCACCGTCTCCTTGTGGGAGTCGATGTAGATGCACCAGTCCGGGCACTCGCGGGCGCACAGCATGCAGACCGTGCAGTTCTCCTCGAACAGGCCGATGACGCCGCGGGTGCGGGGCGGCAGTTCGGGCTGGGCGTCGGGGTACTGCTCGGTGACGGTCTTCTTCGTCATCGTGCGGAGGGTGACGGCGAGGCCCTTGGCGAGGCCGGACCCTGGGATCGGGGGCATCAGTTGATCGCCACCTTCACGATTCCGGTGAGCGCGATCTGCGCGAGGGCGAGGGGGACGAGGGTGGTCCAGGCCAGCTTCTGGAGCTGGTCCTCACGGAGACGGGGGTAGGACACGCGCAGCCAGATCACGACGAACGCGAGGACGGCCGTCTTGAGCAGGGTCCAGACCCAGCCCAGGCCGTCGGCGCCCCATGGGCCGTGCCAGCCGCCCAGGAAGAGGACGGTGGTCAGGCCGCACAGGACGACGATTCCGGCGTACTCGGCGAGGAGGAAGAGGGCGAAGCGCAGGCCCGTGTACTCGGTGTAGGCACCGAAGATGATCTCGGAGTCGGCGACCGGCATGTCGAAGGGCGGGCGCTGGAGTTCGGCGAGGCCGGCGACGAAGAACACGAGGGCGCCGACGATCTGCCAGGGCAGCCACCACCACTCGAACTCGTCGACGATGCCGGGCAGGGAGACCGTGCCCGCCGCCATCGCGACCGAGGCGGCGGCGAGCAGCATCGGCAGTTCGTAGGCGAGGAGCTGGGCGGCGGTGCGCAGGCCGCCGAGGAGGGAGAACTTGTTGGCGCTGGCCCAGCCCGCCATGAGCGAGCCGAGGACGCTGATGCCCATGATCGCGAGGACGAAGAAGATGCCCGCGTCGACGACCTCGCCGACGGCGCCCTCGCCGGGGCCGATCGGGATGGCGACGAGTACGAGGAGGTAGGGCAGCAGGGCGATGGCGGGGGCGAGCTGGAAGACGCGGCGGTCGGCGTCGGCCGGGACGATGTCTTCCTTCTGCGCGAACTTGACGCCGTCCGCGACGAGTTGCGCCCAGCCGTGGAAGCCGCCGGCGTACATGGGGCCGAGGCGGCCCTGCATGTGGGCCATCACCTTGTGTTCGGTCTGACCGATGACGAGGGGCAGGACCAGGAACACCGCGAAGACGATGACGAGGCGCAGGGCGACGTCGAGGGCGTCGTTCACTCGGTGCCTCCGGTGCGGTCGTCGTTTGCGGGGGACGGGGTGGTGGGTGAGGTGGGGTTGGCTGCCGGGCCCGGTGCGGGGTCGGGCTTGGGGGCGGCTGCGGGCTGGTTGGGTTGCGGCTCGGGGCGCGCGGGCGCCGCAGCGGGCCGGTCGGCCTTGGGCTCGGGCTCGCGCTCGGCTGCCGACTGGTTGGCCTGCGGCTCGGGGTGTGCGGGCTCGGCCACAGGCCCGTCCGCCTCGGGCTCAGCGCGCGCGGGCGCCGCAGCGGGCCGGTCGGCCTTGGGCTCGGCTGCCGACTGGTTGGCCTGGGGCTCGGGGTGTGTGGGCTCGGTCGCGGGCCGGTCCGTCTCGGGCTCGGGGCGCGCGGGCGCCGCAGCGGGCCGGTCCGCCTGGGGCTCGGGCTCGGCTGCCGACTGGTTGGTCTGCGGCTCGGGCCGCATGGACTCCGCCACGGGCCGGTCCGCCTCGGGCTCAGGGCGCGCGGGCGCCGCAGCGGGCCGGTCCGCCTGGGGATCGGGCTCGGCTGCCGACTGGTTGGTCTGCGGCTCGGGGCGTACGGGTGCTGCTGCGGGCTGCGTGGGCTCCGCTGCCGCCCGGGCGGGCTTTGGCTCGGGACGCGTCGGCTTGTCTGCCGGGCGCTCTGCCTCCGGCTCCGGACTCTCAGGTTCCGGAGTGGTCGGGTGGGGTGGGGCGTCGAACGTCGGGCGGGCGTGGTGCCAGGGGGCGTCGGAACTGCGGGGTGGCGAGGGGCGGTTGGTCGGCGGGTCGGCCTTGGCCGCAGTTCCGCCCGCGGGCTCCGGCTCGGACACCGGTTCGCGCACCGCCTCTGCCTCAGTCGGCGTGGGCGTAGGCGTAGGCGTATCCGTCGGTCGCTGGGAGGCCGAGCCCTGGGTGACGCTGCGGGAGCGGCGCGGGGGGCGGGACGGGGCTTCCGGTTGCTGGGAGGTGGCCGGCTGGCTCGCCGAGCCCTCGCTCGCCGAGCGGGTTCGCCGTACCGGGCGGTCACCGGTCGCCGCGCGGCCCGCGCCTCGGGCCGGGCGGGTCGGGGCCGCGGGGAGCTGGCCCTTCAGGGGGCCCCACTCGTTGGGGTCGGGGACGCCGGGCGGCAGCATCTGGCGTCGCTTGGGGCCGCCGTGTTCCGACTCCCCCGGCTCCTTGGCGCCCGGCCAGGCCTTCGCGACGCGCGCCGCGAGGACAAAGTCCTTGCGCAGCGGGTGGCCCTCGAAGTTCTCGGGCAGCAGCAGCGGGGTCAGCCCGGGGTGGCCCTCGAACGTCACGCCGAACATCTCGTGGGTCTCGCGCTCATGCCAGGCGGCGCCCGCGTAGACGCCGACCGCGGAGGCGAGCACCGGGGCGTCGTGCGGGACCGTCGTACGCAGGAGGAGGCGGCGTACGGGCGCGAGTGCGACCACGTGGGCGCAGATCCGGAAGCCCGTGCCGGGTTCGTCGACCGCGCTCAGCCAGTCGAAGTAGGTGCAGGAGAGCGTGGTGCGGGCGGTTTCCAGGGCGGTCGTCCACTGGGCCGGGGGGACGTCGACAGTCAGTACGTCGTACGACTCCTCGGCCGTCGCCTCCGCGCCGAAGAGCTCCTCGACGGGGCTCGGCAGCCAGCCGGTCACCGGTCGCCCTCCCGGGCCTCGGGCGCGGACGCGGGTCCCTGGACGAGGCCGCTGCGCAGCGCCGCCGCGGAAGGCCGCGTTCCGCCGCCGTACCGCTCACCGAGCGACTCGCGGGCGATCTTCTCCTGGAGCTTGAGGATGCCCTGGAGCAGCGCCTCGGGCCGGGGCGGGCAGCCGGGAACGTACACGTCGACGGGGATGATCTGGTCGACGCCCTTGGTGACGGAGTACGAGTCCCAGTACGGTCCGCCGCAGTTGGAGCAGGCGCCGAAGGAGATGACGTACTTCGGTTCGGGCATCTGTTCGTACAGACGCTTCACGGCGGGCGCCATCTTGTCGGTGACCGTGCCGGACACGACCATCAGGTCGGCCTGGCGCGGGCCGGGTGCGAACGGGATGACGCCGAGCCGGATGAAGTCGTGGCGCGCCATCGAGGCGGCGATGAACTCGATCGCGCAGCAGGCGAGGCCGAAGTTGAAGACCCACAGGGAGTAGCGGCGGCCCCAGTTGAGGACCACCTTCATGGGCTCGGGGGCGAGGCGGGAGAGCACGCCCAGCCGCTTCGGCTCCGGAAGGTCTACGGGGGCGGGGGTCACGGGGCTCACGTCCATGTGAGGACGCCCTTCTTGTATGCGTACAGCAGGCCCACGGCGAGGAAGCCGAGGAAGATGAACATCTCCACGAGCGTCGTCGCGCCGTAGCCGGGCGCGGCGAAGACCGTCGCCCAGGGGAAGAGGAAGATCGAGTCGACGGCGAAGATCACGTAGAGGAAGGCGTAGACGTAGTAGCGGACCTGGGTGTGGGCCCAGCCCTCGCCGACGGGGTCGACGCCGCACTCGTACGTCAGGAGTTTCTCGGGGGTGGGCACCACCGGGCGCAGCAGCCGTCCCGCGCCGAAGGCGACGGCGACGAACAGCACGCCGATGAGCGCGAGCAGCCCCACGACGGAGTACGACTGGTAGTAGCTCGCCGCGACGTTCGTCACGTGCACGTCAGCCCCTTCACTCCTCGACCGCCTTGATCCTGATTCCGTACCTGCGCCTTGGCCTGTGCCTGAGCCTGTTCGACGATCTGTACGCACGGGAGTCTAGGGCCTGCTAAAGGATCGGTAAGCAGAGCGTCACTCCTCGGTCGACGTGCGCGTCACCCGCCGGTGAGGCGAGGTGGGGTTATCCCCCGGGCGGCCTGGCGGGGTTCCTCATGGCGTTACGGCGGCGCGCCCGGCACTCTGGCGCGTATGACCGTACGCAGCACCACACTCCCCCTCGACGCCGAACCGCTGCCGCCCGCGCGCTTCGCGTACGACACGCGCACGTGGCAGGAGATCACCCACCTTCTGGTGAACCTGCCGGTGGGCATCGCCGGCTTCGTCTACGCGGTGTGCACGCTGTCGCTCGGCGCCGGGCTGACGGTGACGGTCGTCGGCCTGCCGTTGCTGGCGTTGGGGCTGCTCGGTGCGCGTGCGCTGGGCCGGGCCGAGCGGGTGCGGGCGAGGAAGCTGCTCGGCGTACGGGTGGAGGAGCCGAGCCCGATGCGGGTGCCCTACGGGGGCGGCTTCTTCGGCCGGCTCTGGTCGACCCTGAAGGACCCGGTGGGCTGGCGCACGATGCTGTACGCGGTCATCCGGTTGCCGTGGGGCGTGGTCACCTTCACCGTGACGCTCGTCGGGCTCATCGTGCTCTGGCCGGTGCTGCCCTTCATCGCCCGTGGCCTGACCAACGCCGACCGGGCGATGGTGCGGGGGCTGCTCTGCCCCTCCGACGAGCTGGAGCGACGCATCGCCGAACTGGAGTCCGACCGCGGCGTGGTCGTGGACACCGCCGCCGCCGACCTGCGCCGCATCGAGCGCGACCTGCACGACGGCGCGCAGGCCCGCCTGGTCGCCCTCGCGATGGGGCTCGGTCTCGCCAAGGAGAAGCTGCTGGAGGACCCCGACGCCGCGGCCCTGATGGTGGACGAGGCGCACGGCGAGGTGAAGCTGGCCCTCCAGGAGTTGCGCGACCTGGCACGCGGCATCCACCCGGCGGTCCTCACCGACCGCGGCCTGAACGCCGCGCTGTCCTCCGTCGCGTCACGCTGCACGGTGCCGGTGAAGGTGACCGCCGACCTGCCGGCGCGTCCGGCGGCGGCCATCGAGGGCATCGCGTACTTCACCGTCTCCGAGCTGCTGCAGAACATCAGCAAGCACAGCGGGGCGCGGAACGCGAGCGTCGAGGTGTGGCGCGCGGACGACCGGCTGCTCATCCAGGTGTGGGACGACGGGCGGGGCGGGGCCCGGCTGGACGGCGGCACCGGCATGGCGGGGCTCGCGGACCGGCTCGGCGCGGTCGACGGCCTCTTCGTGATCGACTCGCCGCAGGGCGGGCCGACGACGATCACGGCGGAGCTGCCGTGGCGCGACCGCACGGCGGCGGACCGGCCCTCCGGGGCGCGCAGGGCGTGACGCCGTCCGGCCCTCCTGCCGATGGCCTCGCCCGCGCCTCCCGGAGGTAGGGAAAACCCCCGTCCCAAGACGCCGACGCGCTCCATGGCCCGGCGGCGGCGCGACCGCGAGGCTGGGAGGACGGAGAAAGGGACGGCGTCAGCACGGCTCACGGCCCATGACTGACGGCTCACGACTCACGACCGACGACTCACCACTCACGACTCACGCAGAAACGGATGGCGGCGATGGCCACGGAGTACGGACAGGGGTACGCGCAGATGGACCGGCCGGACTTCCGGGCGACCGGCGTCGGAGAGCGGCGCCACCGCCTCCCCGCGGGGCTGCGCGCCCCGATCGAGGCCCGTACCTGGAAGGAGTTCGGCTACACCCTGCTCAGCCTGCCCATCGGTATCGCGTCCTTCGTCTTCGCGGTCACGATGCTCTCGCTCGGCGCGGGGCTGCTGGTCACCTTCATCGGGGTCCCGGTCCTCGCCGGCGCCCTGGCCGGCTGCCGCGGCATCGGCGCCCTGGAGCGGACGCGGGCCCGCGGTCTGCTCGGCCTGGAGGTCGCTCCCCCGGAACCGCTGCGGCCCAAGGGCGGCGGCGCGATGGCGCTCGTCGGGGCCGTCCTCAAAAGCGGCGCGTCCTGGCGGCACCTGCTCTACTCCGTGCTGCTGATGCCCTGGTCGATCTTCTCGTTCGTCGTGGCGGTCGTCTTCTGGTCGTACGGCTGGCTGATGCTCACGTACCCGCTGTGGTTCTGGCTCTTCCCGATGTACGGCGGCCAGGCAGGCATCCAGCTCTACGGCGACGAGAACCACCGCATCTACCTCGACAACCCCTTCGAGATCGGCGCCACGGCGGCGACCGGCCTGCTGATCACGCTGGCCACGCCGTGGATCGTGCGGGCCCTGACGACCGTGGACCGGCTGATGGTGCACGGGCTGCTCGGCCCCTCGCGGCTCGCGACCCGCGTCGTCGAGCTGGAGTCGGACCGGGGCGTGGTCGTGGACACCGCCGCCGCCGACCTGCGCCGCATCGAGCGCGACCTGCACGACGGCGCGCAGGCCCGGCTGGTCGCCCTCGCCATGGACCTCGGCCTCGCCAAGGAGAAGCTGGCCGACGACCCCGAGGCCGCGGCCCGCATGGTGGACGAGGCGCACGGCGAGGTGAAGGTCGCCCTCCAGGAGCTGCGCGACCTGGCACGCGGCATCCACCCGGCGGTCCTCACCGACCGCGGCCTGAACGCCGCGCTCTCCGCGCTGGCCGCGCGCTGCACGGTGCCGGTCCAGGTGGAGGTGGAGCTGGCGAGCCGTCCGGCCGCCGCCATCGAGGGCATCGCGTACTTCACCGTCTCCGAGCTGCTGCAGAACATCAGCAAGCACAGCGGGGCGAGCCAGGCCTCGGTGGACGTGTGGCGGTCCGAGAACCGGCTGATGCTCCAGGTCACGGACAACGGCGCGGGCGGCGCCGACGTGACGGCGGGCTCCGGTCTCGCGGGCCTCGCGGAGCGGCTGGACGCGGTCGACGGCATCCTGGTGGTCGACTCACCGCAGGGCGGACCGACGACGGTCACGGCGGAACTTCCGTGGCGACAGGCGTGAGTTGCCCGGCGGCCGCGTGCGAAGTGGCCGGTCATCGCAGGTGAGTTGACCGGTCACCGCACGTGTAGTGAGCGGTCGTCGGACGCGTAGTGACCGGCCGTCGGACGCGTACTGACCGGTCGACACACGCGTACTGACCGGTTGACACACGCGAGTTGGCCCGGCGCTGTACGCGAAGTGACCAGCCGTCGCACGCGAAGCGACCGACCGCCGCGCGTGCAGTGACCAGTCGCCGCGAGCGAGTTGCCCGGCCGTCGCACGTGAGCCGCCTGGACGCCACACGCAAGTCGACCGGCCGTCGGACGCGAGTCGACCAGTCGTCGCGCGCGAGTTGACCGTTCGTTGCGCGTGAGCCGCCAGGCCGTCGCACGTAAGCCGTCAGGGCGCCGCACGCGAAGTGACCGGCCGTCGCGCGTGACCCGTCAGGACCTCGTACGCGAGCCGTCAGGACATCCCGCCCCGCCCAACCGAGCCCTCCCGCGCAAGCCAACCGAGCCGCCCACCCGAGCCGACCGGGCCCCACACGCGAGTTGCCAGGTCGTCACACCCGAGTTGGCGGCACGTCACGCCCGAGCCGACACGGCGTCACGCCCGAATTGCCCCCCCCGGAGGCCCGCCCCACCCGCGTCGGCAGCCACCCCCACCAAGCACGCCGCCCCCGCCCCGTACGCCGGACCGGGGGCGCCGCGGCGGGTGACGGATGAACCAGTCTGGCAACAGCACCGGTGGACGGCCCCGGATCGCGCGATACTGAGGTGCCGGACGCTCGGCCGACATTCCCCATGGCGAACATGGCGGACCTGTCGGACCGACGGCGGTGACATCGGCCGAGCGGGCCGGGGGGCCAAGAACAGTGGAGGACACAGTGCGGGTGGTCATCGCCGAGGATTCAGTGCTGCTCAGGGAGGGCCTGACCCGGTTGCTGACCGACCGCGGGCACGACGTGGTCGCCGGGGTGGGCGACGCCGAGGCGCTGATCAAGACCATCACCGACCTCGCGGCGCAGGACGCCCTGCCGGACGTGGTCGTCGCCGACGTACGGATGCCGCCGACGCACACCGACGAGGGGGTGCGGGCCGCGGTGCAGCTGCGGCACCGGCACCCGGGGCTCGGAGTGCTGGTCCTTTCGCAGTACGTCGAGGAGCAGTACGCCACCGAGCTGCTCGCCGGGTCGAGCCGGGGCGTGGGTTACCTGCTCAAGGACCGCGTCGCCGAGGTGCGCGAGTTCGTGGACGCGGTGGTGCGGGTGGCCGAGGGCGGTACGGCGCTCGACCCGGAGGTCGTGGCGCAGCTGCTCGGCCGCAGCCGCAAGCAGGACGTCCTGGCGGGGCTCACGCCGCGTGAGCGCGAGGTGCTCGGGCTGATGGCGGAGGGCCGGACGAACTCGGCGATCGCCCGGCAGCTCGTCGTGAGCGACGGCGCCGTCGAGAAGCACGTGAGCAACATCTTCCTGAAGCTCGGCCTGTCCCCCAGCGA
Organism: Streptomyces huasconensis; assembly: GCF_021028635.1. NCBI lineage: Bacteria > Bacillati > Actinomycetota > Actinomycetes > Kitasatosporales > Streptomycetaceae > Streptomyces > Streptomyces huasconensis. The sequence goes on along the minus strand of NZ_CP086119.1, from coordinate 4,765,005 downwards.
CGGAGACCACCGCAGGGTGCTCGCCGTCCTCACGTACCTCAATTCATGACCGGGCCGCGACCCGCCGGAGGCCGGACGGGCCAGGCGGGCCGGACAGGCCGGTCCGGGCAGGTCAGACGGGTCGGACCACACCGAAGGGACCGGACCGGACGGGCCGGAAACACAAGATCGTGTCAGGTCCGGGTCAGGGATCGGTCAGAGACAACCCGTAGGAGTCCTAGAACCAAAGGATGAGCGGGGAGCATCATCTACCAAGGGCCGGGGGAATAGGCGAACCATGGCAAACCAGGACAACAAGGCGTCTCAAAATGGCGTCCACATGACGAGCTACCCGAGGAAGGCACCCCTTACAGACGTAGGGTGGGCCTTGGGAGCGCCGGGCGTCCCGGCGTTTGCCCTCAGCCGCCTTGAGGGAGGTCCAGTTCAGTGACCAGCCAGGTCAGTAGCGAAGCCGAGCAGGCCGACGGGGCAGTCGTCGGAGAGCAACGCAAGCCCGCGGGTGGGAAAGACGTACGACGCCTGGACCGGGTGATCATCCGCTTCGCGGGTGACTCCGGTGACGGCATGCAGCTCACGGGCGACCGCTTCACTTCGGAGACCGCGTCCTTCGGCAACGACCTGTCGACGCTGCCGAACTTCCCGGCCGAGATCAGGGCGCCCGCCGGGACCCTGCCGGGTGTCTCCTCCTTCCAGCTCCACTTCGCCGACCACGACATCCTGACCCCGGGCGACGCCCCGAACGTCCTGGTGGCGATGAACCCGGCGGCCCTGAAGGCGAACATCGGCGACGTGCCGCGCGGCGCGGAGATCATCGTCAACACCGACGAGTTCTCCAAGCGCGCGATGCAGAAGGTCGGTTACGACGTCTCGCCGCTGGAGGACGGCTCCCTGGACGGCTACAGCGTGCACCCGGTGCCGCTGACCACGCTGACGGTGGAGGCCCTGAAGGACTTCGACCTCTCGCGCAAGGACGCGGGCCGGTCCAAGAACATGTTCGCGCTGGGCCTGCTGTCGTGGATGTACCACCGGCCGACCGAGGGCACCGAGAAGTTCCTGCGGACCAAGTTCGCGAAGAAGCCCGAGATCGCCGAGGCGAACATCGCGGCGTTCCGGGCGGGCTGGAACTTCGGTGAGACGACCGAGGACTTCGCGGTCTCCTACGAGGTCGCCCCGGCCGCCACGGCCTTCCCCACCGGCACGTACCGCAACATCTCGGGGAACCTGGCCCTTTCGTACGGGCTGATCGCGGCGGGCCGGCAGGCGGATCTGCCGCTGTATCTCGGCTCGTACCCCATCACGCCGGCCTCGGACATCCTCCACGAGCTGTCCAAGCACAAGAACTTCGGCGTACGCACGTTCCAGGCGGAGGACGAGATCGCGGGGATCGGCGCGGCGCTCGGCGCGGCGTTCGGCGGTTCGCTGGCGGTGACGACGACCTCGGGGCCCGGTGTGGCGCTCAAGTCGGAGACCATCGGGCTCGCCGTCTCGCTCGAACTGCCGCTGCTGATCGTGGACATCCAGCGCGGCGGCCCTTCCACCGGCCTGCCGACCAAGACCGAGCAGGCCGACCTGCTCCAGGCAATGTACGGCCGCAACGGCGAGGCCCCCGTGCCGATCGTGGCGCCCAGAACTCCGGCGGACTGCTTCGACGCCGCCCTGGAGGCGGCCCGGATCGCGGTCACCTACCGCACGCCGGTCTTCCTGCTGAGCGACGGCTACCTCGCCAACGGCAGCGAGCCCTGGCGCATCCCGGACGTGGACGAACTGCCGGACCTGCGCGTGCAGTTCGCCTCGGGGACCAACCACACCGAGGACGACGGCACCGAGGTGTTCTGGCCCTACAAGCGCGACCCGCAGACCCTGGCCCGCCCCTGGGCGATCCCGGGCACGCCCGGCCTGGAGCACCGGATCGGCGGCATCGAGAAGCAGGACGGCACAGGCAACATCTCCTACGACCCGGCCAACCACGACTTCATGGTCCGCACCCGCCAGGCCAAGGTCGACGGCATCGACGTACCCGACCTGGCGGCCGAGGACCCGAGCGGCGAGGCCCGCACGCTGGTGCTCGGCTGGGGCTCGACGTACGGGCCGATCACCGCGGCGGTCCGCCGGCTGCGCGCGGCCGGGGTCCCCATCGCGCAGGCCCATCTGCGCCACCTGAACCCGTTCCCGCGGAACCTCGGCGAGGTGCTCGGACGTTACGACAAGGTGGTGATCCCCGAGATGAACCTCGGTCAGCTCGCCACCCTCATCAGGGCGAGGTACCTGGTGGACGCGGTCTCGTACAACCAGGTCAACGGCATGCCGTTCAAGGCCGAGCAGCTCGCCACGGCTCTCAAGGAGGCCATCGATGACTGACGCCGGCAACGCACTGCTGAAGCTGGTGCCCAAGGCCGAGGCCAAGCAGTCCATGAAGGACTTCAAGTCCGACCAGGAAGTGCGCTGGTGCCCGGGCTGCGGGGACTACGCCGTACTGGCCGCCGTGCAGGGCTTCATGCCGGACCTCGGCCTGGCGAAGGAGAACATCGTCTTCGTCTCCGGCATCGGCTGCTCCTCCCGCTTCCCGTACTACATGAACACGTACGGGATGCACTCCATCCACGGCCGCGCCCCGGCCATCGCCACCGGTCTCGCCTCCTCGCGGCGCGACCTGAGCGTGTGGGTGGTCACCGGTGACGGCGATGCGCTCTCCATCGGCGGCAACCACCTCATCCACGCGCTGCGCCGCAACGTCAACCTGAAGATCCTGCTCTTCAACAACCGGATCTACGGCCTCACCAAGGGGCAGTACAGCCCCACATCGGAGGTCGGCAAGATCACCAAGTCGACGCCGATGGGCTCGCTCGACGCGCCCTTCAACCCGGTCTCGCTGGCGATCGGCGCGGAGGCGTCCTTCGTGGCGCGGACGGTGGACTCCGACCGCAAGCACCTCACGTCGGTGCTGCGCCAGGCCGCCGACCATCCCGGCACCGCCCTGGTCGAGATCTACCAGAACTGCAACATCTTCAACGACGGCGCCTTCGAGGTCCTCAAGGACAAGCAGCAGGCCGAGGAGGCGGTGATCCGCCTGGAGCACGGGCAGCCGATCCGCTTCGGCGCCGACCAGTCGAAGGGCGTCGTCCGCGACGCGCTGACCGGCGACCTGGCGGTCGTCGCCGTCACCCCGGAGAACGAACGCGACATCCTCGTCCACGACGCGCACTCCGCGTCCCCGACGACCGCGTTCGCCCTCTCCCGCCTCGCCGACCCCGACACCCTGCACCACACGCCGATCGGCGTCTTCCGCGACATCGAGCGGCCGGTCTACGACACGCTCATGGCCGACCAGCTCGACACCGCCGTCGAAAGGGACGGCAAGGGCGATCTCGCCGCCCTGCTCGCGGGCGGCGACACCTGGACGGTCGTCGGCTAGCCCGGCCCCGCAGCCGCCGGCCTTCTCCCGGGGCCCGGTCCTGAACCCCTCAGGACCGGGCCTCGTCGTATGCCGTGCGCGCCTTCTGCACGTCGGCCATGCGCCGCTCCGTCCAGGTCGCGAGGCCCCTGACCTGCGCGGCGGCCTCGCGACCGAGGTCCGTGAGGGAGTAGTCGACGCGGGGCGGGATGACCGGCTTGGCGTCGCGGTGCACCAGGCCGTCCCGCTCCAGGGTCTGGAGGGTCTGGGTCAGCATCTTCTCGCTGACGCGGCCGATGGCGCGGCGCAGCTCGCTGAAGCGGTAGGAGCGCTCTTCGAGGGCGATCAGAACGAGGACACCCCACCGGCTGGTGACGTGCTCCAGGACCAGCCGGTACGGGCACATGTCCTCGTCACCGGGCTTTTCCTTACTTACGGCCATACCAGTACCTTACTTCAAAGTGGGTACTTACGGATAGTTAGTGCCGGGTCTAGGGTGAGTGGCATACCACATGAGGGCGTACCACATGGGGGCGTACCGCATGAGGGCGGCTGAATCGCCGCACCAACGCTCAACCAGCCACATCAGGAGCATTCAGCATGAGCATCGTCGTCACCGGAGCCACCGGACACCTCGGCCGCCTCGTCATCGAGGGCCTCCTCGCCGTCGGCGTCCCCGCCGCGGAGGTCGCCGCGGTGGTCCGCGACAAGGACAAGGCCGCCGATCTCGCGGAGCGCGGCGTCGAGCTGCGGATCGCCGACTACAGCGCCCCCGAGACCCTGCGGGGCGCCTTCGCGGCGGGCGACCGGGTCCTGCTCATCTCCGGCAGCGAGGTCGGGCAGCGCGTGCCGCAGCACCGCGCGGTGATCGACGCCGCGCGCGAGGCGGGCGTCGCGCTCCTCGCCTACACGGGCATCCTCGGCGGGCCCGACGCCGACTTCGACCTCGCGGCCGAGCACAAGGTGACCGAGCGGCTGATCCTCGACTCGGGCCTGCCGTACACCTTCCTGCGCAACGGCTGGTACCACGAGAACTACACGGAGCACCTCGCCCCGGTCCTCGCACACGGCGCCGTCGTCGCCTCCGCGGGCGAGGGCCGCGTCGCCTCCGCCGCGCGCGCCGACTACGCCGCGGCCGCGGTCGCCGTGCTGACCGGCGAGGGCCACGAGGGCAAGGCGTACGAGCTGAGCGGCGACGTCGCCTGGTCCATGACCGAGTACGCCGCCGAGGTCGCCCGGCAGAGCGGCAAGGACATTGCCCACACGAACGTCCCCGCCGAGCAGCACCTGGCGATCCTGACCGGCGCCGGCGTGCCCGAGCCGATGGCCGCGATCCTCGTGGACGTGGACGCGGCGATCGCGCGCGGCCGCCTCGCAGGCACCAGCGGTGACCTGGCACGACTGATCGGCCGCCCGACCACGCCTCTCGCCGACGCGGTGTCCGCGGCGCTTCGGGGCTGAGGCCGGGGCCGGCGTCGGCGACGCGCGGCGGGGGGCGCCGGGGTCAGCGGGGCGGCCTGCGGCAGACGCGCCGGGCTGTCATGAGTGTTCCTGGCATACGGGCATGACAGCCGAGGCCTTTCGGCGCTACCTTCGGTCTGGCAGTGTCGGACTGCCGCGCAAGGAGGAGGGGCCGTGGACAGCGGAGCAGCCGGGCAGTCGAGGAGCGAGCAGCGCATCGGGTTGCTGAACGGCTTCGCGGCCTACGGGATGTGGGGGCTCGTCCCCCTGTTCTGGCCGCTCCTCAAGCCGTCCGGGGCTGCCGAGATCCTCGCCCACCGCATGGCGTGGTCCCTGGTCGTCGTGGGCATCGCGCTGCTCTTCGTACGGCGCTGGGGTTGGGCGCGCGAGTTGATCCGCCAGCCGCGGAGGCTGGGTCTGGTGGCGGTCGCCGCGGCCGTCATCACCCTCAACTGGGGCGTCTACATCTGGTCCGTGAACACCGGCCATGTCGTCGAAGCCTCGCTCGGGTACTTCATCAACCCCCTGGTCACCATCGCGATGGGCGTCCTGCTGCTCGGCGAACGGCTGCGACCCGTCCAGTGGACGGCGGTCGCCGTCGGGCTCGCCGCGGTCCTCGTCCTCGCCTTCGGCTATGGGCAGCCGCCGTGGATCTCGCTCTGCCTCGCCTTCTCCTTCGCCACGTACGGCCTGGTGAAGAAGAAGGTCAACCTCAGCGGACTGGAGTCGCTCGCCGCCGAGACCGCCGTGCAGTTCCTGCCCGCCGTCGGCTACCTGGTGTGGCTCGGCGCGCAGGGCGAGGCCACGTTCGGCACGGAGGGCGTCGGCCACGCGGCGCTGCTGGCCGCCACCGGGGTGGTGACCGCCGCTCCGCTGGTCTGCTTCGGAGCGGCGGCGATCCGGGTGCCGCTCTCCACGCTGGGGCTGCTCCAGTACCTCGCGCCCGTCTTCCAGTTCCTCCTCGGCATCCTGTACTTCCATGAGGCGATGCCGCCCGAGCGGTGGGCGGGCTTCGGTCTCGTGTGGCTGGCGCTCTCGCTGCTGACGTGGGACGCGCTGCGGACGGCCCGCCGCAACGCGGTCCGGCTGGCCGCCGCCCGCCAGGCCGCGACGGCCGGCCCGCCCGCCGTCCAGGGCGAACGGGAGCCCGCGGTCTGACACCCGGCGCCGGCCCCGCCCCCCTCATCTCTTTCCATCTCTCTTTCCATCTCTCTTTCCCTGCCTATCCCCAGGCGCCCGACTCCGCGGCCCTCTTCGCGTACTCCGTGAAGTCACGGGCCTCCCGGCCGAGGACCTCACGGACCCCGGAGACCGGCGCGCAGTTGTGGCCCCCGGCGAGGAACGTGAGCACGGCCGCCAGCGAGCGGGCGGCCTCCTCGGGCGCGCCCCGCCCTATCAGCTCCGCCACGTACGCCTCCTCCGTGACGTGCTCGAACCGCATCGGCCGCCCCGACGCCTTCGCCATCTCCGCCACCGCCTGGGCGAACGTCAGCGAGCGGGGCCCGGAGAGTTCGTACGTACGGCCCGAGTGGCCGTCCTCGGTGAGCAGGACGGCGGCCACCTCCGCGATGTCCTCCACGTCGATGAACGGCTCCGGCACGTCGCCGACGGGCAGTGCCAGACGCCCTTCGAGCAGGGGCTCGTGGAAGACGTCCTCGTCGAAGTTCTGCGAGAAGTTGTTCGGACGGATCACCGTCCAGTCCACGCCCGCCTCGCGGACCACACGCTCGGCCTCCGCCATGGACGGCTCGAAGGAGTCGCCGTAGACCTCGATGCCTCTGCCGGACAGGACCACGAAGCGGCGCACTCCCGCCGCCTGGGCCCGGGCGACGAAGTCGGCGATCGGCTCGGGGTCGGGCGGACCGACCAGGTAGAGCGCGCCCACACCCTCCAGGGCGGGACCCCACGTGGCCCGGTCGGACCAGTCGAACGGCGTCTCCGCGGTCCTGGAGGCGGCCCGCACGGTGTGCCCGGCCGCGCGGAGCCGGGCGACGACACGGCGGCCGGTCTTGCCGGTGGCGCCGAGGACGAGGATCGGAGCACCATCGGTAGGCGTCTGGCCCTGTGCGGTGGCGGATTGCTGCTGCTGTGCGGGCCGCCGGCCCTCCGAGGGCTGCTGCTCGGTCTGGTGGGTCTGCTGGGCCTGGTGATTCGTCTGCTCGTTGCTGGTCATGGGTTCAGCCAACCTCCTTGGCGAGTCAGGGAGCATGGGCATCCGTCTCGAAGGGATGGGCGTCCGTCTACCGTTGGGACATGGACGCTCTGGGGGATCTGTTGCGAGGGGTGCGCGCGGACGGCGCGCTGTTCAACCGGACGGTGCTGACGCGGCCTTGGGAGACGCGCCGCGCCGAGGGAGCCGCACTCGAACTGATCACGGTGGTACGCGGCTCGGTCCGCGTCTCCGTGGCGCCGGACGAGACGCGAACCCTGCGTGAGGGCGGCGCCGCGATCGTGTGCACGAAGGCGCCGTTCACCCTGGCCGCCGCCGGGAACGAGTGCGAACTGGTCAGCTGCTCCTACCAGTTGGACAGCTCCGTCGGACGACGTCTGATCAGTACGCTCCCTCCTCTGCTGGCCGTCCCCTCCGGAGAGGAGTGCATGCCCATCGTGGAACTCATCGCCGCCGAGATCGCCGCCGACCGTCCCGGGCGCCAGTACGTGATGGACCGGATGCTCGACTGGATGCTGGCCTGCACCCTGCGCGAGTGGTTCGACCTGCCCGAAGCCTGCCCTCCCGCCTGGTACCGCGCGCTCGGCGACGATGTCGTCGGCCCCGCCCTGCACGCCATGCACGACGAACCCGCGCGCCCTTGGACGGTGGCGGCGCTCGCCGCGCGGGCCCAGGTCTCCCGCGCGGTGTTCGCCAGGAACTTCACCGACCTGGTCGGCAGGCCCCCGATGGCGTACCTCACCGAGTGGCGCATGACGCTCGCCGCGGAGCTGCTCGCCGAGCCCGGCGCGACGGTCGCCTCCGTGGCCGGGCAGGTGGGCTATGCCGACGGGTTCGGCTTCAGCGACGCCTTCAAGCGCATCAGGGGCATCGCACCGAGCGCCTACCGTGCCTCGCTGACCACGGGCAAGACGGGTGCCTCGCGGACGGCGGACACCGCGGGCGCCTCGCCGGCCTCGGGCAACGCGGCCTCCGGTCCGGCGCTCCGCGTGGCGGGCTGAGCCGCGAGGAACGCGGAGACCACCCAGAGCAGCCCCAGATCGATGCCCAGCTCGATCACCGCGGCGAACTGGTCCGCCGTGAACTTGAATATCTGACCCACCAGGATGTCCACGAGCAGCGCCGCCTGGAAGAGCCGCAAGGACGCCCTCCGGTCACCGCGCAGACGTATCAGTCCGGCGAGGCCCAACGCGGCCGAGGCCACCTCGGTGAGCGCGACGGCGAGGTGGGCGCCCGGCTGCGGCTCCCGCGCCAGCTGCCCGCCGAAGAGGTCCATGGACATCCAGACGGCGAACAGCAACGCCTCCGTCAGCAGGCAGAGCACGGCCGCCCCCAGCACCACCCGGGTACGCGCCAGCCACCGCAGCGCCCGCCCCGCCCCGTCCGCCCAGGTCCGCCACCGCGCGGGAATGGCCGGCGGGCGCTCGGGAACGACGGTGAGCAGCCGGACCAGCGCCGCGTCCACCTCGCGGTCCGAGCCCTCGACGAGGCGTATCGCCGCCCGGCGCTGCTCGGCCGTGAGGCCCGTGGTGACCCCCGTGAGGGCGTGGTCGGCGGCGTTCGCGGTGCGCTGCCGGGCGTCCAGGGCCGAGGGATCTGCCGCGCGGCCGCGTATGAGGTAGGTGAGCAGGAGGAGCAAGGCGAAGCTCGCGTAGATGATTCCGGCGGCTGGTCGGTAGAAGTACCCCGGTTCGTCCGTGATCTGCTTGCCGACCTCGTCGATGAAGAGCCCGAAGCCGACGCCGCCCACGACGGCGCCCGCGAGCCGGGCCGCGCGGCCGAGGAAGCCGAGCGCGAGCAGGATCGCCGCCATCATCAGGAGCCCGCCCCAGAGCATGTGGGCGATGTGCAGCCGGCTGTCACCGCTCCCACCGAGCTTCGGATAACCGGCCATCGCCAGGAAGGCGCGGGTGGCGAGGACCGTGCCGGCGCCGGTCAGCGCGAAGGCGTTGACGTAGACGGCGGCGTCCGTGGCGTGCACGAACGTGCGGCGGCTGCGCGGTTTCAACGTGCCCTCCCCCTCCCCTTGACCCTTGCCCCATGCCCTTGGTCCCTTGCCCCCTGATCACTTCAGGACCGAATCGCCTGTGACGACTCCACGGCCTTCCATGACCACGCGAGGTTCTCCGTGACCCCTCCAGCATGACGACCCGGGCGCCTCCCCGCGATCCGGGAACACCCCGAGCCGACCCCCAACCTCCCCCTAGGTGACGCGAGTTCGCACGCGGCCGGGCAAAGCGGCATCTCCACTCTTAGTAACTGACCCTCCCTGTAACCGATATAACTGGTTACATGACCACTCTGCACTGGAAGCTCGTCGTCGACGCCACCGACCCGCACGCGCAGGCCACCTTCTGGGGCGCAACGCTGGGGTACGAGATCGAGGACAACAGCGCGCTGATCGGCCGCCTCCTCGACCTCGGCGCGGTACCGGAGGAGGCGACCGTCGAGTTCCGCGGCCGCCGCGCCTGGCGCGACCTCATCGCCGTACGGCACCCCGACGACCCGTACGAGGAGGAGACCGGCGTGGGCCTGGGCCGCCGGATTCTCTTCCAGCGCGTGCCCGAGGCCAAGACCGGCAAGAACCGGCTGCACCTCGATGTGCACTCCGAGGCCGGGCGCCGCGACGAGGAGGTCACCCGTCTGGAGGCGCTGGGCGCCTCCGTGACCCGGCACGTCAAGGAAGCGGGCGGCGAGTGGGTGATCATGACCGACCCGGAGGGGAACGAGTTCTGTGTCCACTAGGGGCGGCGGCCCGGCGGTGGCAAGCTGGCCGTGACGTCTCCCTGGCCCCTCGGGCCGCAGGGGGACGGTCCTGCCAGCCTGCCTGCCCCACTTGCTGCCAGCGTCGAGGAGGCCGTTCCTTATGGTCCTGCCCGGTATGACCCTGAGGTTCCCCCGCCCCACCGCGCACGCGGCCGGCCACGCCCCTCGGTACTCGCTGCTTCCGGGCGCCGCGTACGCCCGACCAGGGCTTACGGAGATCGGGGACAGGCCGGTGGAGGGGCTGAGCGCGGCGGCGAAGACACGGTGAGCGAGCGAGGAGTCGCACGCCACCAGGCCACCACGAACGCCGGCGGTCCGACGCCACCACCCGCACTCTCCGCGTCCGGCAAAGCCTCCGGGGACCTTCCCGACACGGCTCCGGTGGGCCACCCGCCCGACGACGAGGCGGGCGGCGACGACGCGGTTGGCGAAGCCGCGGCTGACCGAGTCACGGCCGGTGAGGCCATGGTCGGCGGCGGCTCCGCGGTCGACGGCTCCGACCGGCCAGGCGGCTCCGCCACCGCGCCCGGCGGAGCCTCTGCGGACTCGGCCCGCCGATACGGCGCCCACCACGCCCACGCCCGCCACGCCGACCCCGCACGCGGCGCCCCCGGCCCCGCCCGCACCCCCAACCCCGACTCCACCCCCAGCGCCACGCCCAGCTCCCCCGAGCCCGGTCCCGCCCCCAGCCCCGGACCCGACCGCGAGCGCCTCGCCCACCGCCTCCTCCTCGCCGTCTGCTGCGCCTTCGCCCTGCTGTCCTGCGTCCTCGTGCCGCTCACGCTGCCCCTCGGCTGGGACGAGCTGGTCTACGCCAGCCGGTACTCGCCCTACGCGCCCGCCACGCCGTTCAGCGCACCCCGGACCCGCGGCGTGCCGTTCCTCATCGCTCCCGTGGCCACCTGGAGCGACTCCGTCGTGCTGCTCAGGGTGTGGCTGACGCTGCTGGCGACCGCCGCCCTCTACCTGGGGTTCCGCCCCTGGTTGCGCGCGGCCCGCCGGCCCTGGGCGGCGCCCGTCGCCGCCGCGCTGTACGGCAGCCTGTGGATCACGCTCTTCTACGCGAACGAGGCCATGCCCAACCACTACACGGCCATGGGCGCCGTCGGCGCGGTCGGGCTCTTCCTGTGGCCACGGCAGTCCCTCCTGACCTGCACCGGTATCGCCGCCGGTATCGCCCTCGCCACGCTGATGCGGCCCAACGACGGCTTCGCCATAGGGCTGCCGCTCCTCATCGCCGCCCTGCTGTTCCCCGCCTGGCGCGGACGACGCCGCGTCCTCGCGGTGCTCGTCGGGCTCGGGGCGGGCGCCCTGCCCTGGGCCGTGGAGGCGTACGTCCGTTTCGGCGGGGTCCTCGAACGGCTGAAGGAGGCGAGCGAGGTGCAGGGCGATCTGCGTCCGCTGCTCTCGTTCGTCCACCACCTCACGGTCATCGACGGGCCGCTGCTCTGCCGCCCCTGCGACAACGACAGCGTGCGGCCGGTGGCGGCGGAGTGGTGGGTGCTGCTGGCGCTCCTGGTGGCGGCCGGCCTGTGGGCCCTGCGCCGCGCGGGGGGCCGCGAGGAGGCCCGGCCCACGCCCCACCCGGCCGGGCCTGCCGCCCCGCCACCCGCATCCGCCACAGCCCCGGCCGGGCCTGCCTCGCCGCCACCACCATCCGCCACAGCCTCAACCAGATCTGCCGCGCCGCCACCGCCACCCGTCGCCCCAGCCCCGCCAACCCCGTTCCGCGACGCCGTCCTCGCTCTCGTCACGGGCCTGGCCATCGCCCTCCCGTACTTCGTCCTCGTCCCCTACGCGACCCCGCGGTTCCTGCTCCCGACCCACGCCCTGTTCGCCCCCACCGCGGCCATCGGACTCCTCGCCCTGCTCCGCCTCGCGCGCGCGGTCCGGCCCCGGTGGGTCGGCGTCGTCGTACCCGCGCTCGTACTCGGCGGCCATCTCACCGTCCAGGCCGCCCTCGCCCACGGCAACGCCAAGATCCAGGGGGACGCCCGCCGCGACTGGGCGCGGATCGCTGAGACGCTGGAGCAGCACGGCGTCGGCAACGGCACGAGCCCCGGCACCGCCGCGCCCTGCCTCCTGAACGGCAACACCTCCGTCATCCCCCTGGCCCACACCGCCGGCTGCGCCCCCGGCGGCGGACTCGACGATCCGCGCCGCCCCACTGCCCTCGTGATGCGCAGGGCAGCACCCCCGGAGTGGGCCCGCGACTGGCCGCGCCACACGGTGCCCGACACGTATATGCGCGGATGGGCCATCCACGTACGTCCCTGAAGCGGGGCGCGCACCTCTGACGCGGCACCCACCCCTGAAGCCAGGCGCCCCGGGCGCTGCGCGGCCGGTGACCCCATAAACCCTGGACGGAACTGAATGCACATGCATATAGTGCACGCGCACGCAGTTGTGGCAGCGATCAGTCAGCCCGGCGCCCCTGCCTCACGCGCCGGGCCACCTCCAGGGGGAGACTCTTATGACCCGCAAGTTCCTCTTCGTCGTCGGCAGCGCCCGCCGCGAGGGCAACACCGAACTCCTGGCCCGCAAGGCCGCCGAGCAGTTGCCCCCGGACGTCGAACAGCGCTGGATTCACCTCGACGATCACCCACTGCCCGACTTCCAGGACCTGCGTCACGACGACACCCGCCCCCGCGCCCTCCCGCGCCCCGAGGGGAACAACGAGGCGCTGCTCCTGGACGCCACGCTCGACGCCACCGACATCGTCATCGTGTCGCCGCTGTACTGGTACTCGGTGTCGGCCACCGTCAAGCGGTACCTCGACTACTGGGACGCGTGGCTGGAGACGCCGGAGATCGACTTCAAGGACAGCCTCAAGGGCCGCACGCTGTGGGGCGTGACGGCGCTCGCGCACCGCGAGGAGGAGGTCGCGGCCCCGCTGGTCGGCACGTTGAACCACACCGCCGCCTTCTTCCCGATGCGCTTCGGCGGCGTCCTGCTCGGCAACGGCACCCGGCCCGGCCACGTCCTGGAGGACTCCGAGGCCCTGGCACGCGCCAAGACGTTCTTCGCCCAGGAGCCGCCGCTCGCCCGCTACCCGTACGACAAGGACTGAGGACGACAAGGACTGAGGACGACAAGGGCTGAGGCGGCAGGGGCCCGGGACGGTAAGGGCTGAGGGCGGCGCTCCGGGCTACGCCATGACGTCCTTCGCCCCGAACCGCGCCCACGCCGCCGAGCCGAAGACAGCCGCGTAGAGCCCCTGCATCTGGAAGTTCTTGATGAGGTCGTCCCACTGGACGGGCTCGCGCATCAGGTCGGCGAAGGACAGCCAGTAGTGGGAGAAGAAGTACGGGTGGAGGGCGTCCAGTTGCGGGATCTGGTCGAGGATCTGCACGGTGATCAGCAGGCCGACGGTGGTCGCCATCGCGGCGATGCCGCTGCTGGTGAGTGTCGAGACGAACAGGCCGAGTGCCGCCACGCCGATCAGTGACGCGGCCACCACGAGCGCGATGAGCAGGGCCCGCAGCAGTCCTTCGCCGAAGCCGATGCGGGTGCCGGAGATCGTGGTGACCTCGCCGAGCGGAAAGAGCAGCGCGCCCGTCGCGAGCGCGGATACGGCGACGACCAGGGTCGCGACCAGGCAGAACGTCAGTGTGGTCGCGTACTTGACGAGGAGCAGGCGGGTGCGGCCGGCGGGCGCCACCAGCAGATAGCGCAGCGTGCCCGCGCTCGCCTCACCCGCGATGGCGTCACCGGCGACGACGCCGACCGCCATCGGCAGGAAGAACGGCAGCGTCGCGGCGAGCGCGGTGAAGACCAGAAACAGGCCGTTGTTGGTGATCTGCGCGATGAAAGCGGGGCCGCCGCCCTCGCCGCCTCCGCCGATCGTCGAACCGTCGCCGGTCTCGATCCTGACGGCGACACCGACGAGAACCGGCACGGCGGCGAGCACGCCGAGCAGCGCGAGGGTCCGCCAACGGCGGAAGGTGATCGCGAGCTCGCTGCGGAAGAGCCCAAGAGTCCAGCTCAGCCGCGGCTCCCTCCCTACGTCTGCCTTGGGTACGGCCCGCTTGTTCAGGTCCCCCTTGGGTACGTCCGCCCTGGTCACGTCCGCCCCTGGTACGTCCCACGGCTCAGCCCGCGACATCGAAGCCCTCCCCCGTCAGCGCCACGAACGCGTCCTCCAGCGAGGCCCGTTCCAGACCGAAGCCGCGGACGCGTACGCCCGCCTTGACCAGCGCGGCGTTCAGATCGGCGAGTTCCGTGTCCTGGCCGGACGCGTCCTTGCCCGGCGGCTCGCCCGTCACGCGGTCCTGCGTCACGACGAGGTCCGCCACGCCCCACTCCTTCAGGACGCGGGCCGCGTCGCCCGGGTCCGGTGTCGTCACGACCAGCCTGCCGCGCGCGCCCGCCGCCAGTTCGGCGACCGGGCCCTGGGTGATCAGGCGGCCCCGGGTCATCACGGCCGCGTGGGTGCAGACCTGCTCGATCTCGTCGAGGAGGTGCGAGGAGAGGAAGACGGTCGTGCCCTCCTGCGCCAGCTCCCGCACGAGCGTGCGGATCTCGCGCATGCCCTGCGGGTCGAGGCCGTTCGTCGGTTCGTCCAGGACCAGCAGCCTGCGGGGCTGGAGCAGCGCGGCCGCGAGGCCGAGCCGCTGTTTCATGCCGAGTGAGTACGCCTTCGCCTTCTTGCCCGCGGCGGCGGTCAGGCCCACCCGGTCCAGGGCGGCCTCGGCGCGTCTGCGCCGGGTACGGGGATCGGCGGCCGGGTCGGCGGAGTCGTACCGCAGGAGGTTGTCGCGGCCCGACAGGAAGCCGTAGAGGGCAGGGCCCTCGATCAGCGCGCCCACGTGCGGCAGGACGGTGCGCGTGGCCCGCGGCATGGGGCTGCCGAGGACGCGCGCGGTGCCCGAGGTCGGCTCGATGAGGCCCATCAGCATGCGGATGGTGGTCGTCTTGCCCGAGCCGTTCGGCCCGAGGAACCCGAAGACGCTGCCTTCGGGGACGGTCAGGTCCAGCCGGTCGACGGCGAGATGCCGGCCATAGCGCTTGGTGAGCCCGCGCGTCTCGATCACGTACGGGGACGGTGAGTCACCGCCCGACCGCCCACGCCCGCCCACCGCCTCCTCGCCACCCGCCTTCTCCTCGCCGCCCACTTTCCCCTCGCCGCCCACCCTCTCCTGGCCACCCACCGTCTCCTGGCCGCCCACCTTCCCGTCCCGGCTCACCTTCCCGTCCCGGCTCACCGTCTCCTCTCCGCCCACCGTCTCCTCCTCTCGCCCGCCCGGCCCGCGCCGCTGCGGCACGTGCACGGTTCGGCGGTGCCGGGAACGGCCCGTCGCCGCGGGCCACGGTGCCGCCGCCGTGGCCCACCGCTCCGGTCCCGCGCCTAATGCGCCGCGTTCGCCGCCTTCACCAGGGCGTCCTTCGTGACGGCGCCCGCGTAGACCTTGCCGTCGGCGGTGATGAGGGCGTTGATCAGGCGGGTCGAGAAGACCGTGCCCGAGCCGAACTTGCCGTTGACCTGGTCGCCCAGCGAGTCGAGCAGCTTCTGCGCCTCCGGCGGGACGTCACCCGAACCAGCCGTCGGCAGGCCCTGGCCGCCCGGCAGCCGCAGCTCGGCTATGGCGGTCCAGCCCTCGCCGATGACCTTCAGGTCGTTCAGGTCCTCGTCCCTGAACTCCTTGCCGTCCTTCGCCTTGTCCCTGAAGTCACGGCCCTCCGCCGCGTGCTCGTCGGCCTCGGTGACCTTCGCGCCCTTGGGCGGCGCGAAGTCGAACGTGCTCGCGGACGGCTTGCCGAAGTCGACCTTCGTGAAGCCCGCGTCGATCACCGCCGCGCCACCGGAGGCCGGGGTCAGCGTGAACTTGAGCGGCGTACCCGTCTTCGCGTCCACGGCGACCGTGATCCGGCCGACCGTCGAACCGGACTGCTTCGGCTCGACGACCAGGCGGTACGCGTCGCGTCCCGCGACCTGCGCGGTCCCGTCGACCTTCACGGACGTCGTGTCGTCGACGGCCTTCAGCGCCTGCTCGGCGAAGTCCTTGGGCGTCGCGGGCACGCCCTTCGGCGGCTCCGCCTGGCCCTTGTCTCCCGAGACCTGGAAGCCCTTCGCGTGGTACGCCTCGTTCGACGCGCTGTCGTACGCCCACACCTCGTCGCCGTTGTGGATCAGGCTGTACTCGGCGGCGTCCTCCAGGACGGACACCTTCTGCTTGTCGGGGCCGTCGGCCGCGACGCGCAGCGTGTGCGTGCCGGACGCCAGCTCCATCAGCTTGCTCTTGGGGTCGGCGGCCGAGCCTCCGCCGTCCTCGCCGTCGCCGCGGTCGGCGCCACCGCCGGCGCCCGCGAAGCCGCCCGCCATGCCGCCCATCGACGGCAGGCCCAGATCCGTGCTGATCTTCACGTTGCCGGAGAGCCGCTGCGTGTCCGATGCGGCGATCTTCTCGATGAGTTCCTGAGCGGTGACCTTCGGCAGGTCCGGGTCGCCCGAGGTGGCGAGCGCCGGGACGAGCCCGATGGTCGCCGCCGCCACCCCCGCCACCGCGACCGGGACGACGTAACGGACCGCCTTGCGGCGCCCGACGCGCAGTTCCCCGACTTCGCTGGTGTCCTGTTCCGGTTCGTACGGTGCCATTGTGTGCCCTACCTCCGTGGTCGGCGGCGGCTCTCCTGTACGTGCCTGTACGTGCTGTGCGTGCGTGTATCCAGCTGTAGTGCTGTGTGTACGTGCCCTACGTCCATGCATGCGTACGTGCCTGCGTCCACCCCGCGCCGCCATTCTCACCCGAATTGGTCAGGAGTGGTGGTGTCCTTACTGAGGTCCATCCGACCAAATCCGCCGCGCAGAAGCGTCAGACCCCGGGTGCAACTCGACGTACTGCCACGGGATGACAAAAAGCGGCGGCGCCTCCCCCGACCCGTAGGGGGTGACGCCGCCGATGCTCAGTAACGCGTACCGGAGTACGACGTACCGAAGTACCGCGTATGGGACTGCCGCGTACCGAAGTACCGCGTACCGGCCCTCAGCCCGCCCGGTGCACCACCAGGTCGCAGAGTTCGACCAGCGAGGTCTTCGCGTCGCACTCCGGCAGCGGCGCCAGCGCGGCCCGCGCCTCCTCGGCGTACCGCACCGTGTCCCGGCGGGCCTGCTCCAGGGCGGGGTGGGCGCGCAGCCCGGTGAGCGCCTCCCTGTGGCGGGCGTCATCGGTGAGGTCGGAGTCGAGCAGTTCGCTCAGGGCGATGTCCTCGGGCAGGCCGAGCCGCTCGACGCGTTCACGCAGACGCAGGACCGGCAGCGTCGGGATGCCCTCGCGCAGGTCGGTGCCCGGGGTCTTGCCGGACTCGTGCGAGTCGGAGGCGATGTCGAGCACGTCGTCGGCGAGCTGGAACGCGACGCCCAGCCGCTCGCCGTACTGCGTGAGGACGTCCACGACGGTCTCGTCGGCGCCCGACATCATCGCGCCGAACCGGCACGCCACGGCGACCAGCGAACCGGTCTTGCCGCCGAGCACGTCGAGATAGTGGTCGACCGGGTCACGGCCCTCGCTGGGCCCCGCGGTCTCCAGGATCTGGCCGGTGACCAGGCGTTCGAAGGCCTCCGCCTGGATGCGGACGGCCTCCGGGCCGAGGTCGGCGAGGATGTACGAGGCGCGGGCGAAGAGGAAATCGCCGGTGAGCACGGCCACGGAGTTGCCCCAGCGCTGGTTGGCGCTGGGGACGCCGCGGCGCACGTCCGCCTCGTCCATCACGTCGTCGTGGTAGAGCGTCGCGAGGTGCGTGAGCTCGACGACCACGGCGGAGGGCACGACACCCGGCGCGTAGGGGTCGCCGAACTGGGAGGCGAGCATCACGAGCAGCGGGCGGAAACGCTTCCCCCCGGCCCGGACGAGGTGCTGGGCGGCCTCGGTGATGAACGGGACCTCGCTCTTGGTGGCCTCGAGAAGGCCCTCCTCGACAGCCGCCAACCCTGCCTGGACATCGGCTTCGAGAGCCTGGTCCCGCACGCTCAGCCCAAAAGGCCCGACGACGGTCACGAGAGGTTCTCCTGTCTGCTGACGATCACATGGCGAACTCGGTCGATCATTGGATCTCGGTCGATGACACGGTTTGTCGATGTGTCGCTGCCATCACTCAAGTCAGCGTATCCGGTCGCCTTTCGATCACAGCGAGCACCTGCCCGTGCAGAGGCGACCGGGCGGTCCGCGATCACCACCGGTATGTTCGTGATCAGCCCATACGACCGACAAGACCGCCCTGCACCAGAATGCGAGCAAAGACCGGGAGCCGACACTTTGTCCCGTACTACTGACGAGTACGAGCCACCTGCGGCCCCGGCGCCGGAACCGGTGCTGGAACTGGGTCCGGGTGCTCGTCCGGGTCCTCCCTGTCGTGAAGCCGCGCCGCCCACGAGGTTCCTCCCATGACGACAGACCGGAAGACGACAGACCCGAAGACGACGCACCCAGAAACGACGCATCCAAGAACGACGCACTCGAAGACGACGCACCCGAAGATCCGGACCGACTTCCCGTACGAGACGACGCACGAGGACATCCGCGTACCCCTCGCCGACGGCACCAAGCTCTCCGCACGCGTGTGGCGTCCCGTCACCGAGGAGCCCGTGCCCGTGCTCCTCGAATACCTCCCCTGCCGCCTCAGCGACTGGACGGCGCCCCGCGACCGGCAGCGCCACCCCTGGTACGCCGGTCACGGCTACGCCTCCGTACGCGTCGATGTCCGGGGCCACGGCAACAGCGAGGGCCTGCCCACGGACGAGTACTCGGCGCAGGAGCTGGCCGACGGCGTCGAGGTGGTGAACTGGCTGGCCGCGCAGGACTGGTCGACCGGGAAGGTCGGCATGTTCGGCATCTCCTGGGGTGGCTGCAACTCCCTCCAGATCGCGGCCCTCGCGCCCGAGCCGCTCAAGGCGGTCGTCACGGTCTGCTCCACGGACGACCGTTATGACAACGACGCGCACTACATGGGTGGTTCCGTCCTCGCGGTGGACATGCACGCGTGGGCGGCGACGATGCTCGCCTTCGTCTCGCGCCCACCGGACCCGCACTACGTGGGCGACGCGTGGCGCGCCATGTGGCTGACGCGCCTGGAAGCCGTCGAGCCCTTCATCCACACCTGGCTGGACCATCAGACGCGCGACGACTACTGGCGGCACGGCAGCGTCCGCGAGGACTACTCCGCGATCGGCGCCGCGGTCCTCGCGGTGGGCGGGTGGCACGACCCGTACCGCGACACGGTCCTGCGCCTGGTCGAACATCTCCCCGACGACCAGGTGCGGGGTCTGATCGGCCCGTGGTCGCACCAGTACCCGGACCAGGGCCTGGCGCCGGGCCCGGCGATCGGCTTCCTCCAGGAGACGCTGCGCTGGTGGGACCACCATCTCAAGGGCGTCGACACGGGCATCATGGCCGAGCCGAAGCTCCGCTCCTGGATCAGCGACTCGCACCCGCCGGCCACGGTCCACCCCGAGCTGCGCGGCGGCTGGGTCGGCGACCCCACCTGGCCGTCCCCGAACGTCACCCCGACGACCTACGCCCTCCAGGGCACCCCGCTGCTGGTCAACTCCCCGCAGCAGACCGGCCTGGACGCGGGCCGCTCCTGCCCGTTCGGCAACGACGCCGACCTGCCGCCCGACCAGCGGGACGAGGACGCGAAGTCGGCGTGCTTCGAGTTCGAGGTGCCTTCGGAGGTACGGATTCTCGGGCGCCCCAAGGTGACGCTGCGGCTGCGGATGGACGTGCCCTTCGGCCAGGCCATCGCACGCCTGTGCGACATCGCGCCCGACGGCTCGTCGACGCTGGTCACGCGCGGCGTGCTGAACCTCTCCGCCCGGCACGGCGGGGACCGCGCGGATGCCTGGCCGCTCGGCGTCACCGAGGACGTGACCTTCGAACTCAACGGCATCGGGCACACCTTCCCGCCGGGCCACCGCATCCGCCTCGCGATCTCCTCCGCGTACTGGCCGTGGATCTGGCCGCAGGCGGACACGGCGGGCTTCACCCTGGAGCCGCTCGGCAGCTCGCTGGAGCTTCCGGTACGGGCGGGCGGCTTGGACCCGGCGATCACCTTCGAGCCCCCGGAGCACTCCGAGCCGCTCGGCGTGGCCTGCCCGGCGACCCTCGACGAGGAACGCCCCGAACGTCTGGTCGTACGCGATGTCGCCAAGGGCGAGTGGCGCCTGGAGGTCGACCCGCGCCACGGCGGCACGCGCGTCTACCCCGACGGCCTGGAGTTCACCGAGGACGCCCTGGAGACGTACACGATCCGCGAGAAGGACCCGCTGAGCGCCCGCACCCGCTCCGACTGGACGATCCGCCTGCACCGCCCCGAACTCGGCTGGGACGTGTCGGTGGAGACGCACTCGGAGATCACCTGCGACGCGGCGGACTTCCACACCTCCGACGAGGTGATCTGCCGCCACGGCGACGAGGTCGTCTTCCACCGCACCTGGCAACGGCGGATCAGGCGGACGGCGGGGTGAGGGGTTCCCGCCGCGGGTCGGGAGCCACCCCGCCCGCCATCATCCGTTCGAGGACCAGGGCGATCCCATCGTCCTCGTTCGAAAGGGTCAACGCGTCGGCCACCGCCTTGAGTTCCTCGTGCGCGTTGGCCATGGCCACTCCGTGGGCCGCCCACAGAAACATCGGGATGTCGTTGGGCATGTCCCCGAAGGCCACCGTGTCGGCGGCCGTCAGGCCGAGCCGCTCGGCGGCGAGCGCGAGCCCGGTCGCCTTGGTCACCCCGCACGGCTGAAGCTCCACGGTGCCCGGCCCGGACATCGTCACCGTCGCGAGCGACCCCACGACGCCGCGCGCCACCGCGGCCAACTCGTCATCAGCCAGCGTCGGATGGCGCAGCAGCACCTTGCTGATGGGGGCCTCCCACAGCACGTCGCGCTCGGGGACGCGCATCGCGGGCAGCGTGGGGTGCGGCATCTCGTACCCCGGCTCGATGAGCGTGAGGCCGTCCACGCCGTCCTGGTCGACGGCCGCGAAGACCTGCCCGACCTCGGCCTCGACCTTCCCGAGGGCGGCCTCGGCCAGCTCCCGGTCGAGGGTCACGGACCACACCATGCGGTGCGCCCCGGCGTCGTAGAGCTGGGCGCCCTGCCCGCAGACGGCGAGCCCGTCGTACCCGAGGTCGTCGAAGAGGGGCCGCACCCGGGGCGCGGGCCGCCCTGTCACCACCAGGTGCCGCCCTCCCGCCCCGCTCACGGCGGCCAACGCCCTCCGGGACCGGTCGGACACCGTGTCGTCGCCGCGCAGCAGCGTCCCGTCCAGGTCAGTGGCGATGAGGGCATATGCGAGGGGATCGGCCATGATCCAGAGAATACGGACCCTGAGCGATGCGGGAAGCGGCTTCGCAAGGCCGGTGCGGGCGGGAGGCGGCGGAGCCGCATGCAGTTCATCAGAAAGTGGAAGTTGACGTTCCAACACAACGGCCCTGAAGGCCCTTTCCGCGCGTCCGCGCCCCGTCCGCAACCAGGGCCCCGTCTGGGCATGGCGCCCAGTGGTTCTGTCATGCGGCCGAAGCTCTGTGGGCACTGCCGTAACGAGGTCCACCACACGTAACGTGTGGCACACCCTGTGGCACACCCCCATGGAAAGCGAGGCAGGTACGCATGTCCGAGCAGACCCCGCTCGACCCGGCCGCCGGTGACTCCTCCGGCCTCCCCGGAAGCGACTCCTTCGGCCGGCCCGGGGGCGACCCCCTCGGCGCGTCCGACGGAGACCCCTTCGGCCTGCCCGAGGGCGACCCCTTCGGACCGCACAACCTCCCCTACGGCGTCTTCTCCCTGCCCGGCGAGCGGGACGACCAGCGCAGGGTCGGCGTACGGCTCGGCTCATACGTCCTGGACGCGGGCGCCGCGGCCGCCGCGCTCGGCTCCCCCTACGTCTCGCTGCTCGCCCGGCCCACGCTGAACCCGCTGCTCTCCGCGGGCCGCACCGCCTGGTCCGACGTGCGGCGCGCCCTGACCGCGTGGGTGACGGTCCCGTCGTACCGGGAATCCGTACGCCCCCTGCTCCACCCCCTCTCCGACGTCACCCTGCACCTGCCGTTCGAGGTCGCGGACTACGTCGACTTCTATGCCTCGGAGCACCACGCGACGCACCTGGGCAAGATGTTCCGCCCGGACTCGCCGACCCCGCTGACCCCCAACTGGAAGCACCTGCCCATCGGTTACCACGGCCGGTCCGGCACCGTCGTGGTCTCCGGGACGGACGTGGTGCGCCCCTGCGGCCAGCGCAAGGCACCCACCGACACGGCCCCCGTCTTCGGCCCCTCGGCCCGCCTGGACATCGAGGCGGAGGTCGGCTTCGTGGTCGGCGCGCCCTCGACGCACGGTACGCCCGTCCCGCTCGCCGACTTCCGCGAGCACGTCTTCGGCCTCACCCTCCTCAATGACTGGTCGGCGCGCGACATCCAGGCCTGGGAGTACGTCCCGCTCGGCCCCTTCCTCGGCAAGTCCTTCGCCACGTCGGTGTCGGCGTGGATCACCCCCCTCGAAGCGCTGGACGCGGCCCGGGTCACACCCCCGGAGCGCACGCACCAGCTCCTGCCCTACCTGGACGACTCCGCCGAGTCCGCGGCCGACGAACCGGGCGGCTACGACCTGCGCATGACCGTCACGCTCAACGGCCAGGTCATCTCCGAGCCGCCGTTCTCCACCGTGTACTGGACGGCGGCGCAGCAGCTCGCGCACATGACGGTCAACGGCGCCTCCCTGCGCACCGGCGACCTGTACGGATCCGGCACGGTCAGCGGCCCCTCGGCCGGCCAGTACGGCTCCCTGATCGAGATCACCTGGAACGGCCGCGACCCCATCGAACTCCCCGACGGCAAGCGGACGTTCCTGGAGGACGGCGACGAGGTCACGCTCTCCGCCTGGGCCCCCGGCCCGGGGCACACCAGGGTGGGCCTCGGCGAGGTGACGGGACGGATCGTGGCGGCGCGGTAGGCAGTGCCGGGCTGCGGGGCGCCTATACGGCGGGCCTGTGTGAGGCGGGGCCTGAACCTCCCGGACGGGGCAGTGCCCTCGGGTGGAACCCCGCGGCCGGGCGAGGCGGCGCCCACAGCCGGGTGCCCTCAGCCGCGCCCGGCAGCCGGGGGTCCTCAGCCGCGCCCGGCCGCCGGGTGAGGCAGTAGGCCGCGCCCCGCAGCCGGCAAGACCGTGCCTTCAGCCGCGCCTGGCCACCACGTGAGGCGGCCGTTCCCTCAGCCGCACCCCGCAGCCAAGCTGATCGTCACGACGTCCAGTCCGGCTCCATCTCGTCCCCCCAGTCCGGCTCCACGTCGTCACTGAGCTGCGGCTCGGCTGCCCGCGCCGCAGCCGCCGGGCCCGCCGCCGAGTCACCGGAAGCCCCGCCCTCCGGGGCGTCCCCACCCGCGAACTCCGCGACGACCCCGACCACGCCCTCGCCGTACGTCGCCCGCTTCTTCTCGCCCACGCCGCTGATGCCCGCGAGGTCCGCCACGGACGTCGGCCGCAGCGTGGCGATCTCGCGCAGCGTGGCGTCATGGAAGATCACATACGCCGGGACGCCCTGCTCCTTGGCCTGAGCGCCGCGCCAGGCGCGCAGCGCCTCGAAGAGCGGCACGGCCTCCTGAGGCAGGTCGGCGACGGCCGCCGCCGACTTCGCCTTGCGCTCACCCCTGGCGGCCCGCGCCGCCGGGACCCGCTTCGGCTCCTTGCGCAGCCGCACCTCGCGCTCCCGGCCCAGCACGGACCCGCTCGTCTCGGTGAGCACCAGCGTGCCGTACTCCCCCTCGACCGCGAGCAGGCCCTGTGCCAGCAACTGGCGTATGACGCCCCGCCACTCAGCCTCCGCCAGCTCCTCTCCGATGCCGAAGACGGAGAGCTGGTCGTGGTCGAACTGGATGACCTTCGCGGTCTTCTTGCCGAGCAGGATGTCGATGATCTGCCCCGCGCCGAACTTCTGGCCGCGCTCCCGCTGGAGCCGCACCACCGCGGAGAGCACCTTCTGAGCGGCGACCGTGCCGTCCCAGGTCTCGGGCGGGGTCAGGCACGTGTCGCAGTTGCCGCACGACTGCGCCGTCGCTTCCTGGCCGAAGTAGGTGAGGAGCTGGGCGCGGCGGCACTGCGCGGTCTCGCAGAGCGCCAGCATCGAGTCCAGGTGCGAGGCGGCGCGGCGCCGGAACGCCTCGTCGCCCTCACTGCCCTGGATCATCTTCCGCTGCTGGACGACGTCCTGGAGGCCGTACGCCATCCAGGCCGTCGAGGGCAGGCCGTCACGGCCCGCGCGGCCCGTCTCCTGGTAGTACCCCTCGACCGACTTGGGCAGGTCGAGGTGGGCGACGAAGCGGACGTCCGGCTTGTCGATGCCCATGCCGAACGCGATCGTGGCGCAGACGACGAGTCCCTCCTCGCGCAGGAAGCGGGACTGGTGCGCCGCGCGCGTGCCGCCGTCGAGACCCGCGTGGTACGGGACGGCCTCGATGCCGTTCCGGCAGAGGAACTCGGCGGTCTTCTCGACGGAGTTCCGCGAGAGGCAGTAGACGATGCCCGCGTCGCCCGCGTGCTCCTCCTTCAAGAAGGCCAGCAGCTGCTTCTTCGGTTCGGCCTTGGGCACGATGCGGTATTGGATGTTGGGCCGGTCGAAGCTCGCCACGAAGTGCTTGGCGTCCGGCATGCCGAGCCGCTCGGTGATCTCCCGGTGCGTTGCGTGCGTGGCCGTCGCCGTCAGGGCGATGCGGGGCACGTCCGGCCAGCGCTGCCCGAGCACGGAGAGCGTGAGGTAGTCGGGCCGGAAGTCGTGGCCCCACTGCGCCACGCAGTGCGCCTCGTCGATGGCGAAGACGGAGATCTTGCCCCGCGACAGGAGGTCCAGGGTGGCGTCCAGGCGCAGCCGCTCCGGGGCGAGATAGAGCACGTCCAGCTCCCCCGCGAGGAACTCCGCCTCCATCACGCGCCGCTCGTCGAAGTCCTGCGTGGAGTTGATGAAGCCGGCGCGCACGCCGAGCGCCCGCAACGCGTCCACCTGGTCCTGCATGAGCGCGATCAGCGGCGAGACCACGATGCCCGTGCCCGGTCTGACCAGGGCGGGGATCTGATAGCAGAGGGACTTTCCGCCGCCGGTGGGCATGAGGACGACGGCGTCCCCGCCGGCGACCACATGATCGATGATCGCCTCCTGCTCACCTCGGAAGGCGTCGTACCCGAAGACGCGATGGAGCGTCCGCAGCGCGTCGCTCTCCGTCACCTCGCTCATACCGCTGTTCCCGTCCATCGCTCTGTCCCCCGCCGTACGTCCTGCCTCGGTCACCGCTCCGGTCACTCCCCCGACCACTGCCTCCACGATAGGGCCCCGCACCGACAGCCCGAGAAGTTATCCACAGGCCACCGCCCGGCACCCCCAGATCGGGGTGCCGGGCGGCGACACACGTTCGAGGCCGGGGAAGGCGGCGCCAGGGAGGCCGGTCTACCGGACGAAGACCCCCGCCTGTCCCGCGAGATCCAGGAAGTACTGCGGGGCCACACCGAGCACCAGCGTCACCGCGACGCCCACACCGATCGCCGTCATCGTCAGCGGCGAGGGCACGGCGACCGTGGGGCCGTCCGCCTTCGGCTCGCTGAAGAACATCAGCACGATCACCCGGATGTAGAAGAACGCGGCGATCGCCGACGACAGCACACCGACGACCACCAGCGCGCCCGCGCCACCTTCCGCCGCCGCCTTGAACACCGCGAACTTGCCGGTGAACCCAGAGGTCAGCGGAATGCCCGCGAAGGCCAGCAGGAAGACCGCGAAGACGGCCGCGACCAGCGGGGACCTGCGCCCGAGCCCCGCCCACTTCGACAGGTGCGTGGCCTCGCCCCCCGCGTCCCTGACCAGCGTGACGACGGCGAAGGCACCGATCGTCACGAAGGAGTAGGCGGCGAGGTAGAAGAGGACCGAGGAGACACCGTCCGGGGTGGTGGCGATCACACCGGCGAGGATGAAGCCCGCGTGTGCGATGGACGAGTACGCCAGGAGCCGCTTGATGTCGGTCTGGGTGATCGCGACGATCGCGCCGCCCAGCATCGTGATGATCGCGATGCCCCACATGACCGGCCGCCAGTCCCAGCGCAGGCCCGGCAGGACCACGTACAGCAGACGCAGGAGGGCGCCGAACGCGGCCACCTTCGTCGCGGCCGCCATGAAGCCGGTGACCGGCGTCGGAGCACCCTGGTACACGTCCGGGGTCCACATGTGGAACGGCACCGCGCCCACCTTGAAGAGCAGCCCCATCACCACCATCGCGACGCCGATCAGCAGCAGCGCGTCGTTGCCCATGGTGTCGGCCAGTGCCGGGTCCACGGTCGCGACCTTGCCCTCGACGACGTTCGCGATCGTCGCGTACGACACGGAGCCCGCGTACCCGTACAGGAGGGCGATGCCGAAGAGCGTGAACGCGGAGGCGAACGCGCCGAGCAGGAAGTACTTGACGGCGGCTTCCTGCGACATCAGGCGCTTGCGGCGGGCGAGCGCGCACAGCAGGTACAGCGGCAGGGAGAAGACTTCCAGGGCGATGAAGAGCGTCAGGAGGTCGTTGGCCGCGGGGAAGACGAGCATGCCGCCGATGGCGAAGAGCGCCAGCGGGAACACCTCGGTGGTGGTGAACCCGGCCTTCGTGGCGTCCTGTTCGCCCTCACTGCCGGGCACGGACCCGGCCTGGGCGACGAACGAGTCGACGCGGTTGCCGTGCGCCACGGGGTCGAGCCGCCGCTCGGCGAAGGTGAAGACGGCGACGAGCCCGGCCAGCAGGATGGTGCCCTGGAGGAAGAGCGCCGGTCCGTCGACGGCGATCGCGCCCATCGCCGCGATCTGTGCCTTCGTCGTGCCGAAGCCGCGGGCCGCGAGCCCGACCACCGCGGCGAAGGCGGCGGCGAGGGCGACGACGGAGACGAAGAGCTGGATGTAGTAACGGGACTTGCGCGGGACGAAGGCTTCGATGAGCACTCCGACGACGGCGGCGCCGATGACGATCAACGTCGGCGACAGCTGCCCATACTCGATCTTGGGGGCGCCGATCTTGTCGACCGGGTCCGCCGCCATTGTCCACAGGCTGTGGACGGCTGATGCGCTCACTTGGCCGCCTCCACCTCGGGCTCGGGGTCCTTCTTCTGGACGTCGGACATGGTGTGCTCGACCGCCGGGTTCACCAGCTCGGTGAGCGGCTTGGGGTAGACCCCGAGGCCGATCAGGAGGGCGATCAACGGGGCCACGACGACCAGTTCCCGCACCCGCAGGTCCGGCATGGCCGACACCTCGGGCTTCACAGGACCCGTCATCGTCCGCTGGTAGAGGACGAGGATGTAGAGCGCCGCGAGCACGATGCCGACCGTCGCGATGATCCCGACCACCGGGTAGCGCGCGAACGCGCCGACCAGGACCAGGAACTCACTCACGAAGGGCGCGAGCCCGGGCAGCGAGAGCGTCGCCAGACCACCGATCAGGAAGGTGCCCGCGAGCACCGGGGCGACTTTCTGCACCCCTCCGTAGTCGGCGATCAGACGTGAGCCGCGCCGCGAGATCAGGAAGCCGGCCACCAGCATCAGCGCGGCGGTCGAGATGCCGTGGTTGACCATGTAGAGCGTGGCGCCGGACTGGCCCTGCGAGGTCATCACGAAGATGCCGAGGATGATGAACCCGAAGTGGGAGATCGACGCGTACGCCACCAGGCGCTTGATGTCACGCTGGCCGACCGCGAGCAGCGCGCCGTAGATGATGCTGATCAGTGCCAGTACGAGGATGACCGGCGTCGCCCACTTGCTCGCCTCGGGGAAGAGCCCGAGGCAGAACCGCAGCATCGCGAACGTACCGACCTTGTCGACCACGGCCGTGATCAGCACCGCGACCGGGGCCGTGGCCTCCCCCATCGCGTTCGGCAGCCAGGTGTGCAGCGGCCACAGCGGCGCCTTCACCGCGAAGGCGAAGAAGAAGCCGAGGAAGAGCAGCCGCTCGGTGTTGGTCGCCATGTCCAGTGTGCCGTTGGCCCGGGCCTCGGCGATCTCCTGGAGGGAGAAGTTCCCCGCGACCACGTAGAGCCCGATGACCGCGGCCAGCATGATGAGGCCGCCGACGAGGTTGTAGAGGAGGAACTTCACCGCCGCGTAGCTGCGCTGCGCCGAGGCGTTCTCGTCGCTGCCCGCGTGGGCACGGTCCCCGAAGCCGCCGATGAGGAAGTACATCGGGATGAGCATGGCTTCGAAGAAGATGTAGAAGAGGAAGACGTCGGTGGCCTCGAAGGAGATGATCACCATCGCCTCGACGGCCAGGATCAGGGCGAAGAAGCCCTGGGTCGGCCGCCATTTGTAGGGGGCTTTCGTCTCATGGGGGCCTCCCCTGCTCGAACGAAGTTGAGAGCTTGGGGAAGGGTCGGCGTCGTGCCAGCCCGCCAGGATGATGAAGGGGATCAGCAGCGCGGTCAGTCCGATGAGGGCGACGCCGATGCCGTCGACCCCCAGTTCGTACCGCACCCCGAAGTCGGCGATCCACGCGCGGGACTCGGTCAGTTGGTAGCGGTCGCCGTCCGGGTCGAACCGCACGAGCACGGTCACGGCCAGCGCGAGGGTGGCGAGCGAGACGAGCAGCGCGAGCCACTTGGCGGCGGTCCGCCGGGCGGCCGGGACGGCCGCCGTGACGATCGCGCCGACCGCGGGCAGGGCCGCCGTCGCTGTCAGGAGAGGAAAGGACATCGGTATCAGACCGCCCTCATCAGCAGGGTCGCGGCGATGAGCACCGCAGCGCCGCCGAACATCGAGACCGCGTAGGAGCGGGCGTAGCCGTTCTGCAGTTTGCGCAGGCGGCCGGAGAGGCCGCCCATGGAGGCCGCCGTGCCGTTGACGACGCCGTCGACCAGGCTGTGGTCGACGTAGACCAGGGAGCGCGTGAGGTGCTCGCCGCCGCGCACCAGGACGACGTGGTTGAAGTCGTCCTGGAGGAGGTCGCGGCGGGCGGCCCGCGTGAGCAGCGAGCCGCGCGGAGCGGTGACCGGCACCGGCCGGCGCCCGTACTGGACGTAGGCCAGGGCGACGCCGATGACGAGAACCACCATGGTGGCGCCCGTGACCGTCGCGGCGCTGAGCGGGGAGTTCCCGTGGTCGTGACGGGTGACCGGCTCCAGCCAGTGCATGAAGCGATCACCGATGCTGAAGAAGCCGCCCGCGAAGACCGACCCGAAGGCGAGCACGATCATCGGGATCGTCATGGACTTCGGGGACTCGTGGGGGTGCGGTGCGTGTCCGTCGGCATCCGGCTGCCAGCGCTTGTCCCCGAAGAACGTCATGATCATCACGCGCGTCATGTAGTACGCGGTGATGGCCGCGCCCAGGAGCGCCACCGAGCCGAGGAGCCAGCCCTCCGTGCCGCCCTTGGCGAAGGCCGCCTCAATGATCTTGTCCTTGGAGAAGAAGCCGGACAGGCCGGGGAAGCCGATGATGGCCAAGTAACCGAGGCCGAACGTCACGAAGGTGACCGGCATGTACTTCCTGAGGCCGCCGTACTTCCTCATGTCGACCTCGTCGTTCATGCCGTGCATGACCGAACCGGCCCCCAGGAAGAGCCCGGCCTTGAAGAAGCCGTGCGTCACCAGGTGCATGATCGCGAAGACGTAACCGATGGGGCCGAGGCCCGCGGCCAGGATCATGTAGCCGATCTGGGACATGGTCGACCCGGCGAGGGCCTTCTTGATGTCGTCCTTCGCGCAACCGACGATCGCACCGAACAGCAGCGTGACCGCTCCGACGATCGTGACGACGAGCTGGGCGTCCGGCGCGCCGTTGAAGATCGCTCCGGAGCGGACGATCAAGTAGACGCCGGCGGTCACCATCGTGGCGGCGTGGATCAGGGCCGAGACCGGTGTCGGGCCCTCCATCGCGTCGCCGAGCCAGGACTGGAGCGGCACCTGTGCGGACTTGCCGCACGCGGCGAGCAGCAGCATCAGGCCGATGGCGGTGAGCTTGCCCTCGCTGGTCTGTCCCGTCGCCTCCAGGACGGGCCCGAAGGCGAACGTCCCGAAGGTGGTGAACATCAGCATGATCGCGATCGAGAGGCCCACGTCGCCGACCCGGTTGACCAGGAAGGCCTTCTTCGCGGCGGTCGCCGCGCTGGGCTTGTGCTGCCAGAAGCCGATCAGGAGGTACGAGGCGAGGCCGACACCCTCCCAGCCGACGTACAGCAGGAGGTAGTTGTCGGCGAGGACGAGCAGGAGCATCGCCGCGAGGAAGAGGTTCAGGTAGCCGAAGAAGCGGCGGCGCCGCTCGTCGTGCTCCATGTAGCCGATGGAGTAGACGTGGATCAGGGTGCCGACACCGGAGATCAGCAGGACGAACGTCATCGACAGCTGGTCGAGCTGGAAGGCGACGTCCGCCTGGAAGCCCTCCACGGGAATCCAGCTGAACAGGTGCTGCGACAGGGCGCGCTCCTCGGCGCCCTTGCCCAGCATGTCCGTGAAGAGCACCACGGCGATGACGAAGGAGGCGGCCGCGAGCAGCGTGCCGAGCCAGTGGCCCGCGCGGTCCAACGCCCGCCCGCCGCACAGAAGTACGGCCGCTCCGAGCACAGGCGCCGCGACGAGCAGCGCGATCAGGTTCTCCACTTTCAGCCCCTCACAGCTTCATCAGGCTGGCGTCGTCGACCGAGGCCGAGTGGCGGGAACGGAACAGCGACACGATGATCGCCAGCCCGACCACGACCTCCGCGGCGGCGACGACCATCGTGAAGAAGGCGATGATCTGGCCGTCGAGGTTGCCGTGCATCCGGGAGAAGGCGACGAACGCGAGGTTGCAGGCGTTGAGCATCAGCTCGATGCACATGAACACCACGATCGCGTTGCGCCTGATGAGCACGCCGGTCGCGCCGATCGCGAACAACAGGGCGGCGAGATAGAGGTAGTTGACGGGGTTCACTTCGACGCCTCCTCGGTCCGCCCGATGTCGGTGCCGCGCAGGTCCGGCCGCTCCAAACGGTCGGCGGAGCGCTGCTCCAGCGCCCGCAGGTCGTCCAGGGCCTCGGCCGACACGTCACGGATCTGGCCGCGCTCGCGCAGCGTCTTGTTGACCGTCAGCTCCGACGGGGTGCCGTCGGGCAACAGGCCCGCGATGTCCACGGCGTTGTGCCGGGCGTAGACACCGGGGGCGGGCAGGGGCGGCAGGTGCTTGCCCGCGCGCACGCGCTCCTCGGACCGCTCGCGCTGGGTCTTGGCGCGCTCCGTGCGCTCGCGGTGGGTGAGCACCATCGCGCCGACCGTGGCGGTGATGAGCAGGGCGCCGGTGATCTCGAAGGCGAAGACGTACTTGGTGAAGATGAGGGCCGCGAGACCCTCGACGTTGCCGCCGGCGTTCGCCTTGCCGAGGCCGTTGAACTGCGTCACCGAGGCGTTCCCGATGCCTGCGAAGAGCAGCACCGCGAAGCCGAGTCCGCACAGCAGTGCCAGCCAGCGCTGGCCCTTGATGGTCTCCTTCAGGGAGTCGGCGGCGGTGACGCCGACGAGCATGACCACGAAGAGGAACAGCATCATGATCGCGCCGGTGTAGACGACGATCTGGACGATGCCGAGGAAGTACGCGCCGTTGGCGAGGTAGAACACCGCGAGGACGATCATGGTCCCGGCGAGGCAGAGCGCGCTGTGCACGGCCTTCTTCATGAGGATCGTGCACAGGGCGCCGATCACGGCGACCGTGCCGAGCACCCAGAACTGGACGGCCTCGCCGGTGGAGGTGGTGTAGGCGGCGAGTTGCGTCATCGGCCGACCCCCTTTCCGGAAGCCGGGTCCTTGGCCGTCTTCCCGGAGGCCGGGTCGACCGACGCTTCCCCCGTGGCCGATTCGCCGGCCGCTCTCCCGGTGGCCGGTCCGGCGACCACCTTCCCGGACGCCGGTTCGCCGGGCCCGAAGTCGGAGGCCGCCTCCTGAGGCGTCTCCCCCTTGGAGCGGGCCACCTGCGGAACCGTCCCCGGAGCGGCCTCGGTCACCAGACCCCGGTAGTAGTCCTGCTCGTCCATGCCGGGGAAGATCGAGTGCGGAGTGTCGACCATGCCCTCTTCGAGCCCGGCGAGCAGCTGCTCCTTGGTGTAGATGAGGCTCTCGCGGCTGCTGTCGGCCAGCTCGAACTCGTTCGTCATCGTCAACGCGCGCGTGGGGCACGCCTCGATGCACAGGCCGCACAGGATGCAGCGGGCGTAGTTGATCTGGTAGACGCGGCCGTACCGCTCGCCGGGGGAGTAACGCTCCTCTTCGGTGTTGTCCGCGCCCTCCACATAGATGGCGTCCGCGGGACAGGCCCAGGCGCAGAGCTCACAGCCGACGCACTTCTCCAGGCCGTCCGGATGGCGGTTCAGCTGGTGCCTGCCGTGGAAGCGGGGAGCGGTGATCTTCTGCTGCTCCGGATACTGCTCGGTGAGCCGCTTCTTGAACATGGCCTTGAAGGTCACGCCGAAGCCCGCGACGGGGTTCTGGAACCCCTGCTTCGATTGGTTCGACTCGTGGGGTGACCCCGGCGATCCCGGTGATCCCGGTGCTGCCGGTGCTGCCGGTGATTCGTTGTTCGACTCAGCCATCGGACGCCTCCTTTCCGTCACTTCGGGTTCCGCCACTTCGAGTTCCGTCACTTTGAGTATCCGGTCCACCACTGACAATCAGCTCCCGCTCCCGGCGCGACCGCCGGCGCGGAACGGGCGGCAGGCTCTGGCCGGGCAGCGGTGGTACGGGGAATCCGCCCGCCATCGGGTCGAAGGCGACCGGCTTCTCCTCGGCGGCGGCCTCCTTCTCCCGCTTGTCGCGGAAGATGTCGACGACCACGGAGAGCAACAGCAGCGCGATGACCCCGCCGCCCACATAGAGCGCGATCGAGGTGAAGTCGTAGTTCTCGTTCCGCATCGCCCTGACCGTGGCGACGAGCATCAGCCAGAGGACCGAGACCGGGATGAGGACCTTCCAGCCGAGCTTCATCAGCTGGTCGTAGCGCACGCGGGGCAGCGTGCCGCGCAGCCAGATGAAGAAGAACAGCAGCAGCTGGACCTTGATCACGAACCAGAGCATCGGCCACCAGCCGTGGTTCGCGCCCTCCCAGAAGGCACTGACCGGGTACGGGGCCCGCCAGCCGCCCAGGAAGAGCGTGACCGAGACCGCCGAGACGGTGACCATGTTGACGTACTCGGCGAGCATGAACAGCGCGAACTTGATGGAGGAGTACTCGGTGTTGAAGCCGCCGACGAGGTCGCCCTCGGACTCCGGCATGTCGAACGGCGCGCGGTTGGTCTCACCGATCATCGTCACGATGTAGATCAGGAACGAGACCGGCAGCAGGAGCACGTACCAGCGGTCCGCCTGCGCCTCCACGATCGCCGAGGTCGACATCGACCCGGAGTAGAGGAAGACGGAGGCGAAGGCCGCGCCCATCGCGATCTCGTACGAGATCATCTGCGCGCAGGAGCGCAGGCCGCCGAGGAGCGGATAGGTGGAGCCGGAACTCCACCCCGCCAGCACGATGCCGTAGATGCCGACGGAGGCGACCGCGAGGATGTAGAGCATCGCGATCGGCAGGTCGGTGAGTTGCATCGTGGTGCGCTGGCCGAAGATCGAGATTTCGTTGCCCGCGGGCCCGAAGGGGATCACCGCGATCGCCATGAAGGCCGGGATCGCCGCGACGACGGGGGCGAGGACGTAGACCACCTTGTCCGCGCGCTTGACGATCACGTCTTCCTTGAGCATCAGCTTGATGCCGTCCGCGAGGGACTGGAGCATGCCCCAGGGGCCGTGCCGGTTGGGGCCGATGCGCAGCTGCATCCACGCGACGACCTTGCGCTCCCACACGATGGAGAACAGGACCGTCAGCATCAGGAACGCGAAGCAGAAGACCGCCTTGAGGGCGATCAGCCACCAGGGGTCGCGGCCGAACATGGACAGGTCTTCCGCCGCAAGCGGCACCACGGTGTGCGTCACGACGTCACCTCCGGGGCCTCAGTGGACTCCGGCGGGACCGCCGGGCCGATACGGACGAGGTCGCCGGGGCGTGCGCCGGTGTCCGAAGTGACGCCTCCCCCGGTCGAGTTCAGCGGCAGCCAGACCACGCGGTCCGGCATCGGCGTGACCTGGAGCGGCAGCGCGGTCGACCCGGCCGGGCCGGTGACCGCGAGGAGGTCGCCGTCCTTGACGCCCGCCTCGGCGGCCGTGGCGGCCGACACGCGCGCGTGGGCGGCGTGCCGGGTACCGGCCAGCGCTTCGTCGCCGTCCTGGAGGCGGCCCTGGTCGAGCAGCAGCCGGTGCCCGGCGAGCACGGCCTCACCGGAGGCGGGCCGCGGCGGCTGTGCCGCCGTCTCGCGGGGCCCGTCCGCGTACGGCCCGTCCCAGCCGCCGAGCCGGTCCAGCTCGCGGCGGAGGGTCACCAGGTCGGGCAGGCCGAGGTGGACGTCCCCGGCGTCGGCCAGCATGTGCAGCACGCGCGCGTCGGTGGGCGCCAGCCTGCGGGTCATCTGGTCCGGCTTCAGCGCGGCGTCGAACATCCGTGCACGTCCCTCCCAGTTGAGGAAAGTGCCCGGCTTCTCCGCGACCGCGGCCACCGGGAGGACGACGTCCGCCCGCTCCGTCACCTCGCTGGGCCGCAGCTCCAGCGAGACCAGGAAGCCGACCGCTTCGAGCGCCTCACGCGCGCGTGCCGGGTCGGGCAGGTCGGCGACCTCGACGCCCGCGACGAGCAGCGCGCCCAGCTCGCCGGTCGCCGCGGCCTCGATGATCTGGCCGGTGTCGCGGCCGTAGCGGTGCGGGAGTTCGGCGACGCCCCAGGCGGCCGCGACCTCGTCCCGCGCGCGCGGGTCGGTGGCCGGACGCCCGCCGGGCAGCAGCGACGGCAGCGCGCCCACCTCGACGGCGGCCCGCTCCCCCGCCCTGCGCGGAATCCACACCAGCTGGGCGCCGGTCGCGGTGGCGGCGCGGACAGCGGCGGTGAGCCCGCCGGCCACGGCCGCGAGCCGCTCCCCTACGACGATGACCGCGCCAGGCGTACGCAGCGCCTCGGCGGCCCTGGCCGCGTCGTCCGCGAGCCCCACCCCGGCGGCGAGCGCGTCCAGCCACTCCGTCTCGGTGCCGGGAGCCGCGGGCAGCAGCGTGCCGCCCGCCTTCTCCAGGCCGCGGGTCATGTGCGTCGCCAGGGAGAAGGTGCGCTGGCCGTGCTTGCGCCAGGCCTTGCGCAGCCGCAGGAAGACGCCGGGCGCCTCCTCCTCGGACTCGAACCCCGCGAGCAGGACGGCGGGCGCCTTCTCCAGGGCGGTGTACGTGACGCCGCTCCCGTCGAGGTCCCGGCCCCGCCCGGCCACCCGTGCGGCGAGGAAGTCGGCCTCCTCGCTGCTGTGCACGCGCGCGCGGAAGTCGATGTCGTTCGTGTCGAGCGCCACGCGCGCGTACTTGCTGTACGCGTAGGCGTCCTCCACGGTGAGCCGGCCGCCGGTCAGCACGCCCGCCCGGCCGCGCGCGGCGGCCAGACCACGGGCCGCGACCGCCAGGGCCTCGGGCCAGCTGGCGGGCTCCAGGTCACCCGCGGCGTTGCGCACCAGGGGGTTGGTGAGCCGGTCGGGCCGCTGGGCGTAGCGGAAGGCGAAGCGTCCCTTGTCGCACATCCACTCTTCGTTGACCTCGGGGTCCTCCTGCGCGAGGCGCCGCATGACCTTGCCGCGGCGGTGGTCGGTGCGGCTCGCGCAGCCGCCCGAGCAGTGTTCGCACACCGACGGCGACGACACCAGGTCGAAGGGGCGGGAGCGGAATCGGTACGCCGCCGAGGTCAGCGCGCCGACCGGGCAGATCTGGATGGTGTTCCCGGAGAAGTACGACTCGAAGGGGTCGCCCTCGCCTGTGCCGACTTGCTGGAGGGCGCCGCGCTCGATGAGTTCGATCATCGGGTCGCCGGCGATCTGGTTGCTGAAGCGGGTGCAGCGCGCGCACAGCACGCACCGCTCACGGTCCAGCAGCACCTGCGTGGAGATCGGCACCGGCTTCTCGAACGTCCGCTTCTTGCCGTCGAAGCGGGAGTCCGGGTCACCGACCTGCATCGCCTGGTTCTGCAGGGGGCATTCGCCGCCCTTGTCGCACACCGGGCAGTCCAGCGGGTGGTTGATGAGCAGCAGCTCCATCACGCCGCGCTGCGCCTTCTCGGCGACCGGCGAGCTCAGCTGCGACTTCACGACCATGCCGTCGGTGCAGGTGATGGTGCAGGACGCCATCGGCTTGCGCTGGCCCTCCACCTCCACGATGCACT
Source organism: Streptomyces huasconensis (assembly GCF_021028635.1). Taxonomy (NCBI): domain Bacteria; kingdom Bacillati; phylum Actinomycetota; class Actinomycetes; order Kitasatosporales; family Streptomycetaceae; genus Streptomyces; species Streptomyces huasconensis. Next base: position 4,728,990 of record NZ_CP086119.1, on the reverse strand, counting down.
GGCGGCAGGCACCCGCCGGGTCGAGCAGCGGGTGGTCGCAGAACCGGGGGATCTCGATGCCGAGGAGTTCGGCGGCGCGGATCACCAGCGTGCCCTTGGGGACGCTGATCTCGATGCCGTCGATCGTCAGCGAGACGAGGTCCTCCGGCGGGACGGCCGCCTCCCCGCCCCCGGAGGGAGCGCTGTTCGTGGTCACTGTCATGCGTTCACCTGCGCGTTTCCAGCGGGCCGGTCGGCCCAGAGAGTCGACTTGGCCGGGTCGAAGGGGCAGCCCCCGCCGGTGATGTGCTGCTCGTACTCCTCCCGGAAGTACTTCAGCGAGGAGAAGATCGGTGAGGCCGCTCCGTCGCCCAGGGCGCAGAAGGACTTGCCGTTGATGTTGTCGGCGATGTCGTTCAGCTTGTCGAGGTCGGCCATGACGCCCTTGCCGGCCTCGATGTCGCGGAGCAACTGCACCAACCAGTACGTCCCTTCACGGCAGGGCGTGCACTTGCCGCAGGACTCGTGGGCGTAGAACTCGGTCCAGCGCGTCACGGCGCGCACGACGCACGTCGTCTCGTCGAAGCACTGGAGGGCCTTCGTGCCGAGCATCGAACCGGCGGCGCCCACGCCCTCGTAGTCGAGGGGCACGTCGAGGTGCTCGTCGGTGAACATCGGCGTCGAGGAGCCGCCGGGCGTCCAGAACTTGAGCCGGTGCCCGGCCCGCATGCCGCCGCTCATGTCGAGCAGCTGGCGCAGCGTGATGCCGAGCGGGGCCTCGTACTGGCCGGGGTTGGTGACGTGGCCGCTGAGCGAGTAGAGCGTGAAGCCCGGGGACTTCTCGCTGCCCATCGATTTGAACCAGTCTTTTCCGCGGTGGAGGATCGCGGGAACCGACGCGATGGACTCGACGTTGTTCACCACAGTGGGGCATGCGTAAAGGCCCGCGACGGCCGGGAAGGGGGGACGCAGTCGCGGTTGGCCCCGGCGGCCTTCGAGCGAGTCGAGCAGCGCGGTCTCCTCACCGCAGATGTACGCGCCCGCGCCCGCGTGCACGGTGAGTTCCAGATCGAGTCCGCTGCCCAGGATGTCCTTGCCGAGGTAGCCCGCCGCATAGGCCTCGCGGACGGCCTCGTGCAGCCTGCGCAGCACGGGGACGACCTCGCCCCGCAGATAGATGAAGGCATGCGACGACCGGATCGCGTAGCACGCGATCACGATCCCCTCGATGAGGGAATGCGGGTTCGCGAAGAGGAGCGGGATGTCCTTGCAGGTCCCCGGCTCCGACTCGTCGGCGTTGACAACTAGATAGTGCGGTTTGCCGTCTCCCTGCGGGATGAACTGCCACTTCATCCCGGTGGGGAATCCGGCGCCGCCCCGGCCCCGCAGGCCCGAGTCCTTCACGTACGCGATGAGGTCGTCCGGCGCCATGGCGAGCGCCTTGCGCAGGCCTTCGTACCCGTCGTGGCGCCGGTAGGTCTCCAGCGTCCAGGGCTTCTCCTCGTCCCAGAAGGCGGAGAGAACCGGCGCGAGCAGCTTCTCCGGGCTCGTCTCGTGGTCGATCTCGGCTGCCAAGGTCATCACTCCCCCTCCTCGGCGGTCGGTCCGGCCGGGTGGGCCGGGTCGGATGCCGAGGTCTGCTGCGGTGCGTCGTGCGAGCTGAGGTGCTCGGCGGCGTCCTGTGTGCCCGTGTGGGGGCCTTCGTCCTGCGGCCCTCCCGCGCGCGGGTGGACCACGCGTCGCTGCGGCGCCTCGCCCTTGGCCAGGCGCAGTCCGATCAGGGAGGCGGGGCCCGCGCCGCCGCTCGCCTCCACGGCGCCGGGCCGCTCGTCGGGGAAGCCGGCGAGGATGCGGGCGGTCTCCTTGTACGTGCACAGGGGCGCGCCGCGGGTGGGCTCGACCGGCACGCCCGCGCGCAGGTCGTCGACGAGTTGCTTGGCGGACTCGGGGGTCTGGTTGTCGAAGAACTCCCAGTTGACCATCACCACGGGGGCGAAGTCGCAGGCCGCGTTGCACTCGATGTGTTCGAGCGTGATCTTGCCGTCCTCGGTGGTCTCGTCGTTGCCGACGCCGAGGTGCTGCTTGAGTTCGTCGAAGATCGCGTCGCCGCCCATGACCGCGCAGAGCGTGTTGGTGCACACCCCGACCTGGTAGTCACCGGAGGGCTTGCGCCGGTACATGGTGTAGAAGGTCGCGACGGCGGTGACCTCGGCCGTGGTCAGGCCGAGCACGTCGGCGCAGAACTGCATGCCGGTGCGGGTGACGTGGCCTTCCTCGGACTGCACCAGGTGCAGCAGCGGCAGGAGCGCGGACCGCGATCCGGGGTAGCGGGCGATGATCTCCTTGGCGTCCGCCTCGAGCCGGGCCCGTACGTCGGCCGGGTAGTCGGGGGCGGGGAGTTGGGGCATGCCCAGGCTGACGCCCGCGGCCTTCTCTGACGGAGTGGTGGTCACCGGTCGACGCCTCCCATCACGGGGTCGATGGACGCGACGGCGACGATGACGTCGGCGACCTGGCCGCCCTCGCACATCGCCGCCATGGCCTGGAGGTTGGTGAAGGACGGGTCGCGGAAGTGGACCCGGTAGGGGCGGGTGCCGCCGTCGGAGACGACGTGCACGCCGAGTTCGCCCTTGGGCGACTCGACCGCGGTGTACGCCTGTCCGGCCGGCACCCTGAAGCCCTCGGTCACCAGCTTGAAGTGGTGGATCAGGGCCTCCATGGAGGTGCCCATGATCTTCTTGATGTGGTCGAGGGAGTTGCCGAGTCCGTCCGGGCCGAGGGCCAGCTGTGCGGGCCAGGCGATCTTCTTGTCGGCGACCATCACCGGGCCCGGGGCGAGCCGGTCCAGGCACTGCTCGATGATGCGCAGCGACTGGCGCATCTCTTCGAGGCGGATCAGGAAGCGGCCGTAGGAGTCGCAGGTGTCCGCGGTCGGGACCTCGAAGTCGTAGTTCTCGTAGCCGCAGTAGGGCTGGGCCTTGCGCAGGTCGTGCGGCAGGCCCGCCGAGCGCAGGACCGGGCCCGTGGCGCCGAGCGCCATGCAGCCGGCGAGGTCGAGATAGCCGACGTCCTGCATGCGGGCCTTGAAGATGGGGTTCCCGGTGGCGAGCTTGTCGTACTCGGGGAGGTTCTTCTTCATCTTCTTCACGAACTCGCGGATCTGGTCCACCGCGCCGGGCGGCAGGTCCTGGGCGAGTCCGCCGGGCCGGATGTACGCGTGGTTCATCCGCAGGCCGGTGATCAACTCGTAGATGTCGAGAATCAGTTCACGATCTCGGAAGCCGTAGATCATGATCGTGGTCGCGCCCAGCTCCATGCCGCCGGTGGCGATGCACACCAGGTGCGAGGAGAGGCGGTTGAGCTCCATGAGGAGCACGCGGATGACCGAGGCGCGGTCGGGGATCTGGTCCTCGATGCCGAGGAGCTTCTCGACGCCGAGGCAGTACGCCGTCTCGTTGAAGAACGGCGTCAGATAGTCCATGCGCGTGACGAACGTCGTGCCCTGCGTCCACGTGCGGTACTCGAGGTTCTTCTCGATGCCCGTGTGCAGATAGCCGATGCCGCAGCGGGCCTCGGAGACGGTCTCGCCCTCGATCTCCAGGATCAGGCGGAGCACGCCGTGGGTGGAGGGGTGCTGGGGCCCCATGTTGACGATGATGCGCTCGTCGTCGGCCTTCGCGGCGGACTGGACGACTTCGTCCCAGTCGCCGCCGGTGACCGTATATACGGTCCCCTCGGTCGTCTCCCGAGCGGAAGCGTGAGAAGCAGACATCAGCTGTACGACCTCCGCTGGTCCGGAGCCGGGATCTGGGCGCCCTTGTACTCGACGGGGATGCCGCCGAGGGGGTAGTCCTTGCGCTGCGGGAAGCCCTGCCAGTCGTCCGGCATCATGATCCGCGTCAGGGCCGGGTGACCGTCGAAGATCAGCCCGAAGAAGTCGTACGTCTCGCGCTCGTGCCAGTCGTTCGTCGGGTAGACGGAGACCAGCGAGGGGACGTGCGGATCGGCGTCGGGGGCGCTGACCTCGAGCCGGATCAGCCGGTTGTGGGTGATCGAGCGCAGGTGGTAGACGGCGTGCAGCTCGCGGCCCTTGTCCTCCAGGAAGTGCACGCCGGAGACGCCCGTGCACAGTTCGAAGCGCAGGGCCGGGTCGTCGCGCAGCGTCCGGGCGACGCGGACGAGGTGCTCGCGCGCGATGTGGAAGGTCAGCTCGCCGCGGTCGACGACCGTCTTCTCGATCGCGTTCTCCGGGAGGAGGCCCTGTTCCTCCAGGGCCCCTTCCAGTTCGTCCGCGACCTCGTCGAACCAGCCGCCGTAGGGGCGCGCGGAGGCGCCGGGCAGCGCGATGGTCCGGACGAGGCCGCCGTAGCCGGTGGTGTCGCCGCCGTTCTCGGCGCCGAACATGCCCTTGCGTACGCGGATGACCTCGCCGGCCGCGTCGCGCGGGGCGGGCAGGCCGTTGCCGTTCAGGTTCTTGTCGGCACCCTTGTCGTTCGGGCCCTTGTCGTTCGGGCCCTTGTCGTTCGGGCGCTTGTCGTTCGGGCGCTTGTCGTGCGCGTCGCTCACCGCAGCAGCCCCTTCATCTCGATGGTGGGGAGCGCCTTGAGGGCCGCCTCCTCCGCCTCGCGGGCCGCTTCTTCCGCGTTCACGCCGAGCTTGCCGCCCTGGATCTTCTGGTGGAGCTTGAGAATCGCGTCCATCAGCATCTCGGGCCGCGGCGGGCATCCGGGCAAATAGATGTCAACGGGGACGACATGGTCCACACCCTGCACAATCGCGTAATTGTTGAACATCCCACCCGACGAGGCGCACACTCCCATGGAGATCACCCACTTGGGGTTGGGCATCTGGTCGTAGACCTGTCGCAGCACCGGCGCCATCTTCTGGCTGACCCGGCCGGCCACGATCATCAGGTCCGCCTGGCGCGGTGAGCCGCGGAAGACCTCCATGCCGAAGCGCGCCAGGTCGTACCGCCCCGCACCCGTCGTCATCATCTCGATGGCGCAGCACGCGAGGCCGAACGTGGCGGGGAAGACGGATGACTTGCGCACCCAGCCCGCGGCTTGTTCGACGGTGGTCAGCAGAAAACCGCTCGGCAGTTTCTCTTCGAGTCCCATGCTCTTTGGCCCCTCAGACCTTTAGTCCCATTCCAGGCCGCCACGCCGCCATACGTACGCGTACGCGACGAAGACGGTGAGCACGAAGAGCAGCATCTCCACGAGCCCGAAAATCCCCAGCGCGTCGAAGGTGACGGCCCAGGGGTAGAGGAAGACGATCTCGATGTCGAAGACGATGAAGAGCATCGCCGTCAGGTAGTACTTGATGGGGAATCGCCCACCGCCGGCCGGCGTCGGCGTCGGCTCGATACCGCACTCGTAGGCCTCTAGCTTCGCGCGGTTGTACCGCTTTGGACCGATAAGCGTGGCCATGACCACGGAGAAGATCGCAAAGCCTGCCCCGAGGGCTCCCAGCACGAGGATGGGCGCATAGGCGTTCACGCTCCTCGCTCCTCTCAGTCGGCACTGACTGTTGGCGGTTACGTCGGACCGGGCCCCGGCTCCCACTGAAGATCGCTTACATGTGAAGCAGGTCACAAGCCCAACTGCCCCGCATCTTATGCCCGGCGGTCTGTGATCTGCGACACGGGGCGCGACAACGGCTTTGTGATCTCCACCACCTGACGAAGGATCATGAAGTCGGATGAGCGGTGATCTTCGTACGCGAAGCACCTGAGTGATCACCAGAGGTGACATCTTGGCGCGTCATCGCTGGTCGAAGGGGTGTCGCTCTATCAAGAGGTGGCCATGGCACGCAAATTGGCGCTGGACGTGATCACTTGATAAAGGCGCCGCGTTCACACTTTGGCGGCAGAGATGTGGACAGATGTGGACGCGTGCACCGATTCACGAGCGCGCGCCCCTGTCGGACCGGAGACGGAGAGGGTTCGGGAGCCACCTGACGGGCAGCCGAAAAGTACGGGAGATCTCAGGGAGGTCTCGGCGAGCTCTCGGGGAGACCCCCGAGAGCTTCCCGCAAGGGACGCGTGTGACCTGCGCCACACCTCCCCCACCCCCCAATCAACCGGGCTTGGCCATCTGCCTCAACCGGTGGTAGTCCGGGAGCAATTCGGGCGTATCTCAGAAAACCCTTGATCACAGGCGTGATCGGCCGTGTCCGCATTGCCCGTTACGGCGTCAATAAGGAGCGACACGCCCGGGATTCAGGGCCCGAAACGGCAACTGTGGCGCACCACACGTTTCTTGAAGGGAACCGTGTGTCCCTGATAGCGGTTGTTCCCATGTCCCACACCGCTCACATACCCAGCCACCGGAAGCCCCGTCGCAGCGCCTCCAAGATGGCCCTGCGGGCCGGAGTTGCCGGTGGCGTCCTCAGCACCCTGGCAGTGGCCGCGGCGGCCGGTACGGCGAACGCGGCCGAGCCGGTGTCCGAGACCATCGAGATGCCCACCCTGACCGCCGATCTGACCGCCCAGATCGCGCAGTCGGCGGACGCCACCCAGCAGGCCGCCGACACCTACGAGTCGCGCGCCGAGCAGGACGCCGCCGCCGCCAAGGCCGCCAAGCAGGCCAAGGAAGACCAGGCGCAGGCCGAGAAGAAGGCCGAGGCCAAGCGCAAGGCCGAGGCCGCCGCGAAGAAGAAGGCCGAGGCGGAGCGCGCCTCCCGCGACACCGAGCGCACCACGCTCTCCACCCAGTCGACCTCCGGCTCCGGCGCCTCCGCCGCCACCGCCTCCGACTCGGTCGCCCCGGCCAGCGGCAGCGTCGGCACGGTCATCAGCTTCCTCAAGGCGCAGCTCGGCGACGCGTATGTGATGGGTGCCTCGGGTCCGAACGCCTGGGACTGCTCCAGCCTCGTGCAGGCCGCGTTCAAGCAGGCGGGCGTGGACCTTCCGCGCGTCTCGCAGGACCAGTCGGTCGCCGGTACGCCGGTCGCGCTCTCCAACATCCAGGTGGGCGACATCCTTTACTGGGGTGGCGCCGGCTCCGCGTACCACGTCGGTGTGTACATCGGCAACGGCCAGTACCTGGACGCCGCCAACCCCAGCAAGGGCGTTGTCATCCAGGACCTGTCGGGTTACCCGGCCTCGGGCGCCGTGCGCGTCCTCTGACGGCCCCTTAGAGCGATGTACCAAGGGCCGGAACCCCCGGGTGGGGTTCCGGCCCTTGGCGTGCCCTCAGACGGCCGTACAGCCGTTCCAGAGGGGAACTGCTAGCTGTTCTTCGGCGACAGCTCCGCCATCCGCGACCAGTCGTCGCCCTCGATCTCCGTGTTGATGATCTGCGGGACCTCCGCGATCGCCTCGGACATCGTCTCCATGCCGGCCTTGAAGTGGTCGGAGTTCACGTGCGCGGCGCCCGCCTCGGGCGAGGCGAAGGCCTCCAGGAGCACGAACTGGTTGGGGTCGTCGACGCTGCGCGACCACTCGTAGAAGAGGTTGCCGGGCTCGGCGCGCGTGGCCCGGGTGAATTCGGCGGTCCGCTCCAGCCAGGTGTCGGCGTGCTCGGGGCGGACGGTGAACTTGACGGCGATGAAAATCATGACGTCAGCCTGCCTTGCCTCCGACGGGTGGGCAAATCGGGCGATGAGGGTCTGACCTGGGGCGAGACGCCCGTCGCTCACGCCTTCGGTGCCACCTTGCTCAGGCCGTTGATGATGCGGTCCATGGCGTCGCCGCCCGTCGGGTCGGTGAGGTTGGCCAGCATCTTCAGCGTGAACTTCATCAGGACGGGGTGCGTCAGACCGCGCTGCGTGGCGATCTTCATGACCTTCGGGTTGCCGATGAGCTTCACGAAGGCGCGGCCCAGCGTGTAGTAGCCGCCGTAGGTCTCCTTGAGCGTCTGCGGGTAGTTCTGGAGGGCCAGTTCGCGCTGGGCCGGGGTGGCACGCGCGTGTGCCTGCACGATGACGTCGGCCGCGATCTGGCCGGACTCCATGGCGTACGCGATGCCCTCGCCGTTGAACGGGTTGACCAGGCCGCCCGCGTCGCCCACCAGGAGCAGGCCCTTGGTGTAGTGCGGCTGGCGGTTGAAGGCCATCGGCAGGGCCGCGCCGCGGATCGGCATCGTCATGTTCTCCGGGGTGTACCCCCAGTCCTCCGGCATCGAGGCGCACCACGCCTTGAGGACCTCGCGCCAGTCCAGCTCGCGGAAGGCTTTGGAGGAGTTGAGGATGCCGAGGCCGACGTTGGAGGTGCCGTCGCCCATGCCGAAGATCCAGCCGTAGCCGGGCAGGAGCCGGTCCTCGCCGGGCCCGCGGCGGTCCCACAGCTCCAGCCAGGACTCCAGGTAGTCGTCGTCGTGGCGGGGCGAGGTGAAGTACGTCCGCACGGCGACGCCCATCGGGCGGTCCTCGCGCCGGTGCAGCCCCATGGCCAGCGAGATGCGCGAGGAGTTGCCGTCGGCCGCGACGACCAGCGGGGCGTGGAAGGTGACCGGGGTCTTCTCCTCGCCGAGCTTGGCGTGCACGCCGGTGATGCGGCCGGTGCGGTCGTCGATGACCGGCTCCCCCACGTTGCACCGCTCGTACAGCCGGGCGCCCGCCTTCTGTGCCTGCCGGGCGAGCTGCTCGTCGAAGTCGTCGCGCTTGCGTACGAGGCCGTAGTCGGGGTACGAGGCCAGCTCGGGCCAGTCCAGCTGGAGCCGCACACCGCCGCCGATGATGCGCAGGCCCTTGTTGCGCAGCCAGCCCGCCTCTTCGGAGATGTCGATGCCCATGGAGACGAGCTGCTTGGTGGCGCGCGGGGTGAGCCCGTCACCACAGACCTTCTCGCGCGGGAACGCGGTCTTCTCCAGGAGGAGGACGTCGAGCCCGGCCTTCGCCAGGTAGTACGCCGTCGTCGAACCCGCGGGCCCGGCTCCGACGACGATGACGTCCGCTGTGTGTTCGGAGAGGGGCTCGGTCACGGCGGGTTCTCCCCAGGCTCGAAATCTATGTGCCGACCGGCACGGGATATGGGCAGTCTATGAGGCGGTACCGACCAGCCAGCCGAAGGGCCACACGTGACCGAGCAGACCGAGACCCTGCCCGCCCCGCACCTCCCCGTGGTGCGGCTGCGCGTCCCCACCCACGAGGACGCCTTCGCCTGGCACCGGCTCTTCCGCGACCGCGAGGTCATGGAGTTCCTCGGCGGCGCGCCCGCGGAACTCTCCATGTACGAGGAGCTGACCGCCCGGCAGCGCAGACACGACGCCGAACTGGGCTTCTGCCTGTGGACGTTGCTGGACGAGGCGGGTGAGCCGATCGGCTTCGCGGGCGCCCAGCCCTGGCCCCGCGACTGGGGCCCGACCGGGGAGATAGAGATCGGCTGGCGGCTGGCCCGCGCGGCCTGGGGCAAGGGGTACGCGACCGCGGCCGCCCACGCCACGCTGGAGCGGCTGCGGGCGGCGCGCGTGCCCGCCGTGACGGCGGTGGTCGACGCCGGCAACGAGCGCTCCGCCGCGGTGGCGCGGCGGCTCGGCATGGTGCTGAGCGAGACGTTCACCAGGCCGGGGACGGGCGCGGAGCGGCGCCTGGCGCACTGCTTCCGGCTCACGCTGTAGGACATGTATGAGCTTTGGTCGAGGCGCGCGACTCGCTCGGGGGAGGGTCAGTCCGTGAGCCGCCAGGTCTTCAGGGCGGTCCGGTGCGTCTTCGCGCCCTCGCCCGCGGGCCAGAAGTCCTCGCGCCAGGAGAGCTGGATGGCGTACTCGGTGCCGTTCTCGGCGACGTAGCTCTGGTTGATGGCGTGGATCGTGCGGTCCGCCTCGTCCGTGTACGTGTACTCCCAGATGGCGCCGTCCTGCCCCTGGAAGGTGTTCCGCTCCAGCCGAATCCGCCGGTAGTCCGACTTGTCCGAGGCGGTCTTGGTGTGCTTCTCGATGTCCGTGAAGTTCTCGTACGAGGTGTAGGGCGCGTCCTTCACGACGCCGACGAGGAACTCCTCCCGCCCGGTCGACCCGGCATAGGTGATCTGTCCGGGCCGCTCCGGGTTCACGGACTGCCGCGTCCACCCTTCGGGGACCGCGAAGGAGAACTTCTCGGGGTCCGTCACCCGCTCGGAGCCCTCGGGCACCTCGGCCTCGTCGACGGCTTCGGAGTCCGCGCTGTCGCTCGGTTCCTGGCTCGGCGTGGTCGGCGGGGCGGACGGACCCGGTTCCTGGCTCGGCTCCGTGCTCGGCGCTTCGGACCGGCTGACGGCGGGCTTGTCGTCCTTGCCCGCGTCACCCGCCTTGTCGTCGTTGTTGTCCTGCCAGATAAGGACGCCGGCCGTCGCGCCACCGCCGATGAGGAAGGCCCCGGCGAGCGTGGCCGCCCACACCCCGGCCCGGCCGCGCGGCTTGGCGGCGGCGGGGGACTGCGGGACGAGCTGCACGGCGTGCGGGCCGTACGTGTGGACGGGCGTGCCGGGGGCGGAAGGGGTGGCGGGGCCGGTGGGGCCGGGGGGTGCCGACTGGGTGACGAGCGCGGCGGTTTCGGCGGCGGACGGCCCGGCCGGGGCGGCCCCCGGGACCGGCGGCACCGCCGGTGCGTACGCGGGCGCGGCCGGAGCGCCGCTCTGCCCCGCCATCCGCAGCAGGTACGGCCCGAGCAGCGCGGCGGGGAAGACCCACAGCAGCCCGAACAGCAGGACCTCCGGGACACTGAGCCCGATCTCCACGCCGCCCTTGCCGCCGGCCCCGCCCAGCCCCGAGTCGCCGGTGACCGCGCCGGACGCCTCAAGGCCGAGGCCGCCGACCGCGGCGAGCAACAGGACGAGCCCGAAGAAGACGGCCGCGGCCAGGAGTTGCTCGCCCCGGCTCGCGCAGCGCCGGGCGGCGAGGACACCGAGCGTCAGCGCGCAGACGAGGCCGAGCGCCAACGCGCCGACGACCGCCCAGTCGTTGGTGGCGTCGCCCAGTTCGGAGAGGCCGAAGGACTTGCTCCGGTACCCGCCGCCGTACAGCGAACTGCTGCCGCTCACGGAGAACTCGGCGCCCGCGCCCCAGCCGATGCCGAGGGCCGCGACCGCGAGGTTCGGCAGGATGAGCAGCGCGACCAGGAGCGGCGAGACGCCGTCGTCGTCGAGGTCGGACAGCTCGCCCAGGTCGTCGGCCTGGGCCAGGCTGATGAAGGCGACGACGGAGCAGAGCACCAGGACGACGACCAGGGCCCGCAGCGCGGTCCCCGCGGCCCGGAGGGCGGCCTGGACGCCGGGGCGTGCGGCGGCCTGGAGCGGGTCGACGCGGTGCAGCACTCCGCAGGAGACGACGAGCGCGATGCCGAGTGCGCCGAGCGCCGCGAGCAGCGGGGAGGACGACAGTTCGACGCCCTCGATCTCCGGCTGCGCGAAGAGCGCCAGTACGAGGACGCCGACGCACGCCAGCAGCGAGACCCGCACGGTCGCTTCGAGACCGGCCGTGCCACCGCCCTGCTGTCCGTACCCGCGTGCGAGGAGGCGGGTGCGCAGGACGCGTACGCCGATGAGGAGTGCCACGATCCACAGCGCGGTCACGGTGAGCGGGACGAAGTGCAGGGAGGCCGTGCCTTCGAGCACGGCGTCCGAGGAGTCCGAGCCCAGGCCACCCGAACCCAGACCGTCCGAGCCCAGGCCGCCTGAGCCCAGGCCGCCCGAGGTCAAGCCGTCCGAACCCGTGTCGAGTCCGTCCGACCCGCCGAGGGTCGGCCGCTGCTCATGGCCCGTCAGATGGAAGCCGCCGCCCACCGACTGGAGGAGCAGCGCGAGGGCGATCCGCAGGCGGTCGGTGAAGCCGATGACCGTCTCGTCGCCCTGGCCGTACGACGGGATGGCGAGGGAGAGGCCCCCGAGCAGGAGCAGCGCGAAGGGCCAGAGCGCGGCCTGCGCGGACCCGGCCCAGTCGCCGCGGAACGCACGGCCGAGGAAGGCGCCGACGGGAGAGGGGGCGGTGGGGGCCGGGGCGGAGGCCGGGGCAGGGGTGTAGGCGGGCGGAGGCGGTGAGGCGGGGGCCTCCGCCGGGGCGGGCGGTGTGTCCGGAACCGGTGGTGCGTCGGGGGCGGGCGGGTCCGGGAGGCGTTCCTTCCCGCACTTCATGCAGAAGCGGGCCTCATCGGGGGCTGGTGCCCCACAGTGCGGGCAGTACGACGCCATCTAACGCTCCGTCACAGTCCAGGAGATCCCCACGAGCGGGAGGGACCGACCCTATAAGAACCGCATAAGTTCTGCCGAGGGTCGTATGAACGGACACGTCTTGCCCGGCGGCCGGTTCCCGGCCCGCCGAACCCGTCGCGGTTCAGCCCTGCTTGAAGCCGCGGTGCAGCGCCACGACGCCGCCCGTGAGGTTCCGCCAGGCCACCTTCGACCAGCCCGCGTCCTTCAGCCGTGCGGCCAGCGCGGGCTGGTCGGGCCAGGAGCGGATCGACTCGGCGAGGTAGACGTACGCGTCGGGGTTGGAGGACACGGCGCGGGCGACCGGCGGCAGGGCCCGCATCAGGTACTCGGTGTAGACGGTCCTGAACGGCTCCCACGTAGGGCTGGAGAACTCGCAGATCACGACCCGGCCGCCGGGCTTCGTCACGCGGTACAGCTCGCGCAGGGCGGCGTCGGTGTCCTGGATGTTGCGCAGCCCGAAGGAGATGGTGACGGCGTCGAAGGTGTCGTCCTTGAACGGCAGCTTCGTCCCGTCGCCCGCCGTGAACGGCATCCAGGGGTGGCGCTCCTTGCCGACCCGGAGCATGCCGAGCGAGAAGTCGCAGGGTACGACGTACGCGCCGGCCTGCGCGAAGGGCTGGGAGGAGGTGGCGGTGCCGGCGGCGAGGTCCAGGATCTTCTGCGCGGGGCGCGCGTCGACGGCCTTGGCGACCTCCTTGCGCCAGAGGCGGGCCTGGCCGAGGGAGAGCACGTCGTTGGTGAGGTCGTATCGTTCCGCGACGTCGTCGAACATCGTGGCGACTTCGTGCGGCTGCTTGTCCAAGGATGCGCGGGTCACCCGGCCCATTGTGTCAGGCCGGTCTTCTCTTGTGGCGGGGGCCTTGGGTGCCGGGGGTGGGGGTGTTTCGCCTGCGGCGGGCTGATGCGCGGGGCGTCTGCCGGGTTCGGGGGTCTGGCGGGCGCGGGTCGGTTGTGGCTTGTCGCGCAGTTCCCCGCGCCCCTTGAAAGCGCCTCCGGCGCCCCGTCAGGGGCTAGCGGGCGCGGTAGAGGAGGCGGCCGGCCAGCACTGTTGCCACGCACGTCTGCGCGCCCCGGCGCACCAGCTCCGTGCGGTCGGGTACGTCGAAGACGGCGAAGCGGGCGGGGGCGCCGGGGGTCGGGGGCGGAAGCAGGATCAGGGGGGTCGGGGAGAGGGACGCGGGGCCCGGGAGGCGGGGTGGGCGTTGGCCCACCGCGAGGCCCGCTCCGCGTACCGCGTCGAGGACCGGGCGGGCGCGGAGTTCGCCCGCGATGGCCACCGTGCCGTGGGCCAGCAGCCGCTGCACCCCGCGCCGCGCGCTGGCGCCGACGCGGGACGGGTCCGCGCGGAAGATCGCCCGGGCGCGCTCCCCGCCGATCGGCGCCGTGCCGAGGCGGTCGGCCTCGCGAGGGTCGGGGTGGTAGGTGGCTTCCAGCAGCTCGGGGCCGTACGGGTTGAGCAGACCGGGGGTCAGGATGCCGGGCCAGCGGCGGACGCGGGCCGAGGGGTGGGCCGCCGCCAGCTCCTCGTACGGGCCGACGGCCGCGACGACCGCCCCGTCGACCAGGACCGCCGTCTCCGGAGAGTCTTCGGCGACGTGCAGGGTGAGCAAGACGGCCTCAGTTGGTGGCGAGGAGCTTCAGCTCCGGGTGTGCCGTGCCGCCCTCGATCGCGGTGGACGAGATGTGCGAGGCGACGCGGTCGTCGACCGGGTCGTTCGCCGGGTCATCGTGGACGACGAGGTGCTCGTACGTCGTGGCGCGCTGGGCCGGCACGCGGTCCGCCGTACGGATCATGTCGATCATCTCGCGGAGGTTCGAGCGGTGCTTGGCACCGGCCGAGGAGACGACGTTCTCCTCCAGCATCACCGAGCCGAGGTCGTCCGCGCCGTAGTGCAGCGTCAGCTGGCCCGCCTCCTTGCCGGTGGTGAGCCAGGAGCCCTGGATGTGCGCGACGTTGTCGAGGAAGATCCGCGCGATCGCGATCATGCGGATGTACTCGAAGATCGTGGCCTGCGTGCGGCCCTTGAGGTGGTTGTTCTCGGGCTGGTACGTGTACGGGATGAAGGCCCGGAAGCCTCCGGTCCGGTCCTGTACGTCGCGGATCATCCGCAGGTGCTCGATGCGCTCGGCGTTGGTCTCGCCCGTACCCATGAGCATGGTGGACGTGGACTCCACCCCGAGGTTGTGCGCCGTCTCCATGATCTCCAGCCAGCGCTCGCCGCTCTCCTTGAGCGGGGCGATGGCCTTGCGCGGGCGGGCGGGCAGCAGCTCGGCGCCCGCGCCGGCGAAGGAGTCGAGGCCGGCGGCGTTGATGCGCTGGATGGCCTCCTCCACCGACACCTTGGAGATGCGGGCCATGTGCTCGACCTCGGACGCGCCGAGGGAGTGGATGACCAGCTGCGGGAACTCCTTCTTGATCGCGGAGAAGTGCTTCTCGTAGTACTCGACGCCGTAGTCCGGGTGGTGGCCGCCCTGGAACATGATCTGGGTGCCGCCCAGCTCGACGGTCTCCGCGCAGCGGCGCAGGATGTCGTCGAGGTCGCGGCTCCAGCCCTTCTTCGTGTCCTTGGGCGCGGCGTAGAAGGCGCAGAACTTGCACGCCGTCACACAGACGTTCGTGTAGTTGATGTTCCGCTCGATGATGTACGTCGCGATGTGCTCCGTACCGGCGTAGCGCCGGCGGCGGAGGGCGTCGGCGGTGGCGCCGAGCGCGTGCAGCGGGGCGTCCCGGTAGAGGACGAGCGCTTCCTCGGGGGTGATCCGCCCACCTGCGGCGGCACGGTCGAGGACGGCGGGGACATCAAACGACGTGAGGTCGGCCTTCTCGGTCACCGGGACGTCCCTTTCGTAAGGGTTGTGGACAGACCAAGCCAGCGTACGCCAGCCCTTCCGGGGCCCCGACGTCAGGCGGCGCAGGCCCCGAGCAGCACGCCCACGAAGGCACCGCCGAGCAGGAAGGGGCCGAACGGGATCGCCGTCTTGCGGCCGGCACGGCGGGCGGCGACGAGCGCGACGCCGTACAGCGAGGCGAGCAGGAACCCGGCGAAGGTGCCCAGCAGCAGCACGCCCCAGCCGTACCAGCCGAGCACCGCCCCGAGCGCGAGGGCGAGCTTGACGTCACCGAAGCCCATGCCGTTGGGGTTGATCAGGAAGAGCACGAAGTACGCCCCGGCCAGCGCCAGCGCCCCGTACAGCGCCCCGGTCCACGAGCCGCCGTGCCCGGGCAGCAGCGCGGCGCCCCCGAGCAGCGCGAGCGCGGCCCCGGCCAGCGGCAGCGTGACGACGTCCGGCAGCCGGTGCACCCCGAAGTCGACCACGGTCAGCAGGACGGCGACCGGGGCGAGCAGCAGCCACGCGGCGAGTTCGGGGCGGGGGCCGGTGGCGCCGGCGAGGGCGGCGCAGACGGCCGCGGTGGCGGCGGCGGCCAGGGCGGCGCGGGGGCCGTAGCGGTCCCCGTGCCCGCAGCGCGCGAGCCCGACCCAGCCGCCGAGGGGGTGCCCCTCGGGGCACTCTCCGCGCCAGGTGCCGTCCGGCGGGACGGAGAGCCGGTAGGCGGCGCGGGGGACGAGGAGTCCGGTGAGGGCGCCCCAGAGCGCGCCGCCGCAGGCGAGGAGCACGAGCACGAGGTTCACCCCGCCGCCGTGACCCCACTGCGCCACGCGGGAAGCAGCTCGTCCAGCAAGGCCTCGGTGCGGGGCGGCAGCCCGCGCGCCCCGCTCCGGGCGAGCAGATCCGCCGCCACCTGCCGGAGCCGGGCCGGGTCCTGGGTGGCGGCCGTGGCCCGCAGCAGCTCGTTCCAGAGCCGCTCGTCGCGCGGCGCGGAGCCGAGCGCGGCGTTCAACGCCTCGATCGCCTTCTGGGCCCGCCCCTTCTCCAGGTGGAACTCACAGAGGGCGAGCCCGATGTCGGCGACGAGCAGCGGCAGCTGCGCGTCGATGATCTCGTGTGTGAGCCACGCGTAGCGGCCCTGCGGCCGGTCGGCGAGCAGCGGTCCGCGGACGAGCACCAGGGCGTCGGTGAGCATCCGCCCGCGCACGGCGCGGTTCCCGGCGCCGCGCCCCTGCGTGGCCTCGTGGTAGAGCGAGCGCAGCACGTCCAGGTCCGAGACGACGGACTTGGCGAGCGTGAGCCGTCCGTTGCCGTCGGCCCGCAGCCGGGGCGAGCCGTCGGGGTCGGTGCCGAGCCACTCGCGCAGCCGCTCGACCAGCGCGTCGCGCACGTCGTCGGTGACACCGCGCGGCCACAGCGCGGAGGCGAGCACCCGGGGGTGCACTCCTTCGCGGTGCATGAGCAGCAGGGCGAGGGCCTCGTGCATCAGCGCGCTGCGCTCGCCGTCCGGCGTGTCGAGGCCGATGATCTCGTACGTGCCGACGAGGCGGGCGTAGACCGCGGGCCGCCCCTGCTCGGTGACGTCGACGAGGAACGGCGGCGCGGCGCCCGTGGGCCCGTCGTCGGGGCCGGTGGGACCGGAGTCGCTCTCCGGGTCCGCCTCGGTGAAGAGGCGGACGATGGCCCGCTGCTGGGCCTCGGGCAGCGTCTGCGCCTGGAGTTCGAGGCCGAGCAGGGGCGCGAGGAGCTTGCCCGCGCGGGTGATCTCCATCTCCCAGGCGGCGCCGGGCAGGTCCCCGGACTCCGTGCCGACGAGGTAGCCGATGCCGAGGCGGGCGGCGTCGGCGGCGAGTTCGGCGAGCTTGACGGCGTCCTCGCCGGTCGGCTCGGCGGCGAGCAAGACGAGGTGCGGGGCCCAGCGGGTGTGCTGGGCGGGCCCGGTGCGGCCGGTGAGCACGGAGTCGTGCCCGGCGGCGCCGAGCGCGCCGCGCCGCTGCCGCGTCTCGGCCTCCATGGTCTCCAGGAGCGCCTCGACGTCTTCCAGGTGCCGCAGCCGGTTCGGGGCGAGCGGGGTGAGGTCCTGCCCGAAGCCGACGACGGTGATGGTCATGCGGTCCGACCAGCCGTTGGTGGCGAGTTCGGCGGCGACCGAGGCGAAGACGGCGGCGCGGTCGCTCTCGGCGCCGCTCAGCGAGACGATGCCGGGCACGGACTCCAGGTTGAGGAGCAGCCGGGATTCCTCGGGGCCGCCGAGGGTGCCGAGGCTGACGAGCCCCGGGTAGGGCGCGGCGGTGTCCACGTCCTCGTACCGCTCGGCGTCGGTGCGGGCCAGCACCCAGAACGTCTGGTCCTGCCCCAACTGCCAGGGCGCGGGCGGCCGTCCGGCGGGCTGGGCGAGCTGGAGGTGCAGGTCGCCGTTGGTCAGCCAGGCCGCGTACACGGTCGGCAGCTCGCGGTTCTCCTCGGCGAGCGAGGCGGCGAGGCCGCGCAGCGACAGGTCGAGCAGGCGTACGCCCTCGGGGTCGGCGCCCACGAGCAGCGCGTCCTGCGCGTCGGCGGCGTCCCCGGTCGGGGTCCGCGGATGCATGCCGCGGTGTCCGCCGACCGCGCTCATCGCCGACTGCCACAGGGCGTGGCGGCGACGGCGGCCGAGGGCGCCGAGCAGGCCGGCGGCGAGGAGGGGCGCGCCGAGGAGCGCTTCCGGCAGGCCGAAGCCGGAGCCGTCGGACGTCCTGCCGCCGGTGGCCCCGGAAGCGTCGGGAGCTTCGGCGGCGGGTGTCTCGGGAGTGGCCGGGGCCTGCGGCATCGCGGGCTTCTCCGGCGCGGAGGGCCGCTGTTCGGGCAGGACGATGTGCGCGGTGTCGCGGTCGACGGAGCTGCCGCCGCCCTGCTCCCGGCCGCCGCCCTGCTCCTGGCCGCCACCTTGTTCCTGGCCGCCGCCCTGCCGCTGGTCGCCGGTCTTGGCGTAGTCGGAGATCTGCTCCTTGACGTCCTTGGAGACCTTGGGGGCCTCGTCGGGCATCTCGACGAGTTCGCCGCCGTGCGCGTCCGCGGGCATCTCCATGATCCAGCCGGGCCGGATGAGGCTGGCCTCGGAGAGCTTCGAACCGTCGGGCTGCTCGCGGTCCTTGTTGAGCTGGTAGATCTCCTTGTACCGGCGGCCGTCGCCCAGGTGCCGCTCGGCGATCTCCCACAGGGAGTCGTGGTGGCGGCCCTCGGGCGGCTGAATCCGGTAGTACTTCGTGTCCCCCTCCTTCGCGCCGCCCTCCGCGTGCGCGGCGGCCTGTTCGGCCTGCGCGGCGAGGGCGTCGGCGGCGGACGCGGCGGCCTGCTGCCCCGGTGCGAAGAGGCCGGGGGTCTGCTGGGCGCTCGCGGCGGACGCGGGCTTCTGGTTCCCCTCCGGCGACTGCCCGAACTGCGAGAGCCCGGGCGCGAAGCTGGCGGCGGTGGCCCCGACGAGCAGCAGGGCGGCGACGAGCTGCCGCGCGAGCATCTGGCTGCCGCCGGCGCCCGGCACCCGGCTCGGGATGCCCACCCCGGACAGCGCGGCCTTTATCTCGACGAGCACGCAGGCGGTGAACTGCGCCCAGGCGAACCAGACGACGACGGTCAGTACGTTGATGAACGTACTGACGGTGATCTCCTGCTGCAGCCAGCTGAGCGAGGGCGCCCCGCTCGGCAGCGGCCACCCCACGAACATCACGAGCGCCCCGGGCACGCCGACCAGGAGCACGGCCAGCGCGACGAAGGCGAGGAAGGCCTTGACGAAGTCCCCGGCGGTGCGCCCGCGCCTCGGCAGGGGCTGCGGCGTCCGGTTCCGCGGCGGCTGCGGGTCAGGCGGGCTCGTCGAGCGTGAAGTGGTGCGCGCCATGGCGGGTGTCCTGGTGTCCGGTGGGGAGGAGTGGAGGGGAGAGGGGTCGGGTGAGACTACTGAGTGATGGTACGGAAGGTGCCTCGTCGTGATCGAGGGCGCCCGTCACAGTTCCGGTACGGATCGGACGGGCCCGTGTCCGACGGTGCGACGATGCACGGGGGTGATGCGGAAATGGCCGGAATGACCGGCTTGGATGTGACGGGAAACCCCGGCAGCCCGACCTGGTCGTCACGGCGGGCGACCGCTTCGTGGCGGCCGAACTGGACCCGGCCGAGTGGCACTGAACATGCCACCGGGAGCGAACCGACGAGCTACCGCCGCCGTCATGACGTAAAGCATCATGACGGCCTACGACACGACGGCCATCGGCACGGCGCATCACTCAGGGGGAATACGGAACATGGGCGGCAAGGGCAAGAGCGACCTCTCGATCCCGCTCACGGATCTGGAGGACTACGGCAGCCGGCTCCGCTCCATCAAGGACCGCATGAACCGCACGAAGAAGATCTTCGACTCCTACCGCGACGACATAGGGGACGGCGGTGTCTGCGACTCCCTCGACGACTTCGAGTCCAACTGGGAGGACGGCCGCGAGGACATCGGCCAGCAGTTGGACCAGCTCGCGGACCTGTCGGACGCGGTCGTACGCGAGTTCAAGAAGCTGGAGGACGACCTGACGAAGGCCGTCAACGACGCGGTGAAGGTGAAGGAGGGCAAGGGCGGCAAGGGCGACGGCAAGGGGGGCAAGGGAGACGGGAAGGGCGGGGGCGGCGCCAAGTAGCCGCGGCGGCCTCAGCCCACCTCGTTCTCCGCCACCGCCCTGCCCTTCACCGTCACGTCCCCGCCGTAGAACATGCCCGTGAACACCGGGCTGTAGGTCATCTGGACCTCGACCTCGACCTGCTGCGGGTTCGCCGTGACGCAGTGCGTGTTGGCCACGTCGGCGCCCTTGAGGCCCGCCTCCTCCACGAAGGCCCTGACCCGCGCCTCGCAGTTCTCGTAGTTGATGGGCGCGCCCTTCACGCCCTCGTAGATGTCCTCGAGTTCGAGGTCCTGCGCGGCGTAGCGCGCGGCCTGTTCCGCGATGTCGGCGGCGCGCTCCCGTTTGGAGATGGAGAGGCCGCCGTCGATGACGAACGCCGACAGGGTGAGGAAGACGATGGCGAAGACGATGACCGCGCCGGCCCCCGAGCCCCGGTCGTCGAGGCGCGCGTGGCGGGACGCGAGCCAGTCGCGTACGACGGGACGGCGCGTCACGCCGACCTCCGGTACGGGTCGAGCGGCGAGCTGAAGGTGGCCTCCAGCGTCGTCGGGATGTCCAGGCCCAGCATGGCCAGGCCCTTGACCTCGCAGCTGACCTCGACGGTGAAGAACGGGTCGACCTTCTCGTCGAAGCCGGTGCTCTTCTGGACCACCGAGACGGGGCCCGAGCAGACGTCGGCGAGGTCGGCCCGCGCGGCCTTGCGCGCCTCCGCCATCGCCGTTCCGTGCTCCTTCTGGATCGACCCGGCGCGGGCGGCGTCGCGCGCCGCACCGTCGATGGCCCCCCGGCCCTCGACGAGCTGGCCGAAGGCGACCAGGACCAGGATGAAGAGGATCATCACCGGGGCGAGGATCACCACTTCGACGGTCGACAGGCCCCGGTCGTCCCGACGGATGCCGGCGCGCACCGCCGCCCGCGCCCCGGTCCACGCGTCCCGTACGCCCCGCATCAGTCGGTCTCCTCCACGAACCGCTCCACCGGCCCCGCGGACCGCGCGTGCACCGTCAGGTCCAGGCCCGGGAAGACCGTGGGAATCCGGGCCGTGATCTCCACGCCGACGGTGGTCTGCTCCGGCTGGATGGTCTTCACGTCCGGGCCGAGCACCAGCTCCGGGCCGAGCTGGCTGATGTACGCGTCGGCCACGTCACGCGCCTCGCCCCGCCAGCCGCCGGGGTTCTGGTCGGCCGTGGCGCGCGCCTTGCGGGCGCCCGCCTGGGCCGCGGCCTGGGCGACGTGGTCGGCGAAGAAGTACAGCGCGAACTGCACCGTCGCGAAGATCATGAAGAACAGCACCGGGGTGAGCAGCACGAACTCGATCGCGGTCAGGCCGGATTCGCCGCGGGCGGAGGCGGCCTCCACCCTGCGGCGTACCCATCGTCTCGCACGTTCGTGCACGCGTGTCCGCCCCCTGTCCCCGTTCACCGCCGCGTCAGCAGGTGCTGCCGGCGTCCGCGCCCTTGATGCAGTCGCTCACCTTGTCGGCGCCGCCCTTCAGCGCGGCGTTGATGACCGCGGCCACCACGCCCACGATCGCCACGACGACCGCCGAGATGATGACCCACTCGACCGCGGACGCGCCGCGGTCCAGCTCGCCGGAGCGGGCACGCTGGACGCGGCCCTTCAGGAAGGTCACGAGGAAGTCGACAGCCGGGTGACTGAAGTTCCGTCCGTTCATGATGAGTTGTCCTCTCAGAAGTGGTGGGGGGAAGGGGCGCCGGGCCCCGTTTCGTCCGGCGCCGTCGTCTCGCAGGGCCCTGGAGCTGCCGGGCCCTAGACCTGGAACACGCGCATCGCCGCCGGGAAGATGAGGAAGACCAGGAACCCCGCGCACAGCAGCAGCTGCGCGACCAGCATCGACTGGGACTTCTCGCCCGCGCTGCCCTCGATCTCGGCCAGCTCGCGGTGGCGCATCGTCTCCGCGCGGGAGGCGAGGGACTCGCGCACCTTCGCGCCGTCGTCCGCCACCAGCGCCAGGGACGCCGACAGGTCCTTCAGCTCCTCCACGCCCAGTTCCTCGCCGAGCGAGCCGAGGGCCTGCCACTGGCTGACGCCGGTGATGCGGGCGTCGGCCAGCGCGCTGCGGATGCGCTGCGTCGCCCAGCCGTCGGAGACCTCCGCCGCCGCCATGAGCGCCTCGGGGAGGCCGCGGCCGCCCGCGAGGCTCATCGACACCAGGTCCAGATAGGCGCCGATGACGCGGCGCAGGTCGCGCCGCTTGTCCGCCGCGTCCCTGCGTACCTCCAGATCGGGCAGGAAGAAGAAGAGCACGCCGAACATCAGCGCGAGCCAGACCGGGATGATCGGGCTGCGGCCCACGCCGAGCGTGTAGACGACGGCGAAGAGGAACGGGCCGAAGAAGACACCGGCCGCGGCAAGGAGCACCTTCGTCGCGAGGAACTTCTCCCAGCTGCGGTCGAGGACCGCGAGGTCGGCCCGCAGCGACCGCTGCTCCCACCCCTGCTGGAGGTAGAAGTCCGCGACGCGCAGGCCGACGCGGGTCCGCATCGACCCGATGCGGCCCGGCTTCTCGGTGTCCGAGGTGGCCCGGTGCGACTCGTACGCCGCGCCGCGCGCCCGCATCGCGTCGATGCGGGCCACCGTGGCGACCGCGCTGCGCTTGGACGGCATGAGGGCGCGTACGAGGGTGAAGATGCCGAGGCCGAGGATCGCGCCGATCACTATCGGCGTCGTCAGGCTCATCGACGTACCCCCTCGGGAGAGTTGGCATAACCCGGCAGGCCCTGCTGGGACGGCTGCTGCGGCTGGTCCGCGGTGGCGGCCGGGCCCCTCGGGCGGACGAACTGCACGCCCGGCTCGTCCCTGACCAGGAAGCGGTCCGGCGTCTCCACCGTCGACAGCTTCCGCAGCCACCAGAAGCCGAGCGCGAACAGCGCGCACACCATGGCGAGCACGAGCTGTCCGACGGGCGTGCCGTACGGCTCGACGAACTCGCGGTTGAAGATGGACAGGCCGAGGACGAAGGCGACCGAGACGGCCACCACGATCTGCACCGAGCGGCGCGTCGACGCGCGCTGCGCCATGACGCGCTGGCGCATGTCGACCTCCTCGCGCGCCGACTTGGCGAGCGCGCCGAGGACCTGGCGCAGGCCGGGGCCGCGCAGCTTGGCGTTGAGGATGAGCGCCGCGACGATGATGTCGGCCGAGGCGTCGTCGATCTCGTCGGCGAGGATCTGGAGGGCCTCGGGGAGCGGCGTGCGGGCGCGCAGCCGGTCCACCAGGGCGTCCAGGTGCGGGCGGAGCACCGGTGCCGCCGCGCGGGCGGAGGCGGGGATGGCCTGCTCCAGGCCGACCGCGCCCGCGATGGTGTCGCGCAGCGACTCCGTCCAGGCCGCGAGGGCCTCGACGCGCTTCATCTGCGCCCGCTCCTCCGCGGCGCCGCCGAAGAGCTTGTCCCAGAAGAAGACGAGGATGCCGGCGGCGATGCCCGCCACCGCCCAGCGGGTCAGCAGCAGGACGACGAGGCCGACACCGGCGGCCAGGGAGCCGCGCTGCCCCGCGAAGCGCAGCAGTTCGCTCGCGCGCTCGCTCGCCTTCTGCTTCTCGTGGGCGGGCTTGGCGGGCAGGCCGCGGAGGGCGATCACGAGGAGCGCGATGCCGCCGCCCGCGGCGACGCCGCAGCCCAGCGCGTACAGGACGGGCAGCGAGAAGAGGCCGCCCATGGAGCCCAGCGTGTTCATGTCGTGCTCACCCCCATTGCCCGGCGGGGCGGTAGCCGAACGCCGCCAGGTCGTCCATGCAGGCTATCGGCGCGTGCGCGACGACCCTCCCGTCGGGGGCCTCCGCGAAGACCTCGCTGGACAGGACGCGGCCGTCGACGCCGTTGACCTCGCGGATCGAGGTCACCATGCGCTGGAGCTTGCCGCCGGACTGGTAGTTGTTGCGCCGCTGGATGAAGACGACGAAGTTGACCGCTCCCGCGACGAGCATCTGGCTCGCCTCGATGGGCAGCCGCTCGGACGCCTGGAGCGCGTAGGTGGAGATACGGTTGAAGACCTCGCTGGAGCTGTTGGCGTGGATCGTGGAGAGCGAGCCGTCGTTGCCCTGCGACATCGCGTTGAGCATCGTCACGATCTCGTCGCCGAGGACCTCGCCGACGATGACGCGCGAGGGGTTCATGCGCAGCGAGCGGCGCACCAGCTCCGCCATCGAGATCTCGCCCTGGCCCTCGGAGTTGGGCAGCCGCTCCTCGAACGCGACGACGTTCGGGTGCAGGTCGGCGAACTGGTCGAGGCCCAGCTCCAGGGCGCGTTCGACGGTCACCAGGCGCTCGTGCGGCGGGATCTCGTTGGCGAGGGCGCGCAGGAGCGTGGTCTTGCCGGCGTTGGTCGCGCCCGCGATCATGATGTTCTTGCGGGCCCGGACCGCGCAGGCGAGGAAGTGGCCGATCTCCGGGGTGAGCGTGCCGTTGCCGACCAGGTCCGACATGAAGACCTTGCCCATGCGGGCGCGGCGGATGGAGAGGGCGGGGCGGCGCGTGACGTCCATGACCGCCGACAGACGCGAGCCGTCGGGCAGCCGCAGGTCGAGCTGCGGGTTCGCGGAGTCGAAGGGGCGCGAGGACAGACCCGAGTACGCGCCGAGGACCTGGATCAGCTCGACGAGTTCCTCGTCGGTCTCGGCGACCGGGTCGGCCTTGACCTCGCGGCCGTCGGCGTATCCGACGAAGACCTGGTCGCAGCCGTTGATGTCGATGTTCTCGACCTCGGGGTCGTCGAGCAGCGGCTGGAGCCGGCCGACGCCGAAGAGCGCGGCGTGCACGGCGGCCGCGTACTGCTCCTCGGTCTCCGCGTCGAGCGGGGTGCGCCCGGCGTTGATCTCCGCGCGGGCGTACTCCTCCAGGATCTGGGCGATGACGGCGCGCGCGTAGTGCCGCTCGTCCTCGCCCGACATCGGGGTGACGCCGGATATCTGGTCCAGGCGGCGCTGCTCGGCGATGCGGTCGCCGGCTTCCTGCCGGAACCGCTTCACCAGCTGATGGTCGACGGGCGCGCTCATCGGCCCGCTCCGGGCTGCCGCGCGACGTGTCCTGGCTGCTGCGCGACGGGGTTGGTCCAGGCAGCCCCGTACTGCTGGTACAGGTCGGCGGTCACCTTGCGGGCGGAGCGGATGAGCAGCGACTTGTCGAGCCGTCCGCGCTTGCGCCCGGCCAACTGGTCGGCTCCCGAGGGGTCGTCGGCGAGGGTGCCGACGACGCGGGCGCCGGTCTGCGCGGCCATCAGCATGTCGTTCACCTGGTGGACGAGCTTGGCCGAGGCCGACGGGTCCGTGATCAGCAGGACGCCGATGAGCGGCGTCGCCAGCGAGGCGGCGCCGCGCGAGCCGCCGTGCAGCTTGGCGGCGAGGGCCGCGGCGCGGTCGCGCACGCGGGCCAGCGACTCGGGCTCGGTGCGCGAGACGAGCAGGACGAGGGCGGCCTGCGGGAACAGCTCGACGGCCGGGGTGTCGCCGCTGACGCGCCCGCAGTCCGCGATGACGTCGGCGGGCGCGTGCGGCGAGTCGGCGAGCTGGGAGAAGGCGCGGCCGAGGGTCGGCCAGAGCCCGGCGAGGCCGGCCGCCTGCTCGGCGACCCCGATCCCGACGAGCACTTCGAGGCCGCCGCTCAACGGCTGCACGTGGTCCCACAGTTGGTCCGGTACGAGGCCCCGGCGCGCCGTCGCC
Organism: Streptomyces huasconensis; assembly: GCF_021028635.1. Classification (NCBI taxonomy): domain Bacteria; kingdom Bacillati; phylum Actinomycetota; class Actinomycetes; order Kitasatosporales; family Streptomycetaceae; genus Streptomyces; species Streptomyces huasconensis. Next base: position 4,703,739 of record NZ_CP086119.1, on the reverse strand, counting down.
GCGATGGACAGCATGCCGGTGTTGGGGTTGAGCGGGCCGCCGTGCGCGGCGGCGCTGCGGTAGACCAGGTCGCCGCCGGCCGGGTCGGTCTCCGCGACCAGCACGCGGCGCGGCCAGACCGCGGCGAGCGCGACGGCGGCGGTGGTGACGCCGGGCGACCCTTTGTCGGCGGCGAGAGCGATGAGCGCCATGTCTCTTCTACTCGCCTCTAGTTGCTGTTGCCGGTGACGCGTACGACGACGACCTTGCCCTCGGAGGCGGCGCTCGCCAGCGCCGCGACCTCTTCCTGCGGGACGAGGAGGGTGATGCTCTGGTTGCCGGTGCTCACCGTGGCGTCGCTCTTGCTGCTGACCTTGCTCACCTTGGCGGCGGCGACCAGCGGGCCGCCCGAGCCGGAGGCGGAGCCGCTGCTTCCCGTGGAGCCCTTGCCGGTGGAGGTGCCGGAGACCACGGGGTAGGCGGCGACGGTGTCGCCGGACTTCAGGTCCGCGGGGTACTGGCCCTCCTTGAGGGCGAGGCCGACGGAAGCCTTGCCGGCGGGCACGCTCTCCGAGGCACCGAACATCTCACCGACGACGACGGCCCCGCGGGGGATGGTGCTCTTCGCCTTCAGCTTGGCGAGGGCGTCGACCTGGGCCCACGGGACGTAGTTGATGGACTTGTCCTCGGCGACCATCACGCTGGTGATGTTCTTGTTCTTGACGGGCGCCTCGCCCGCCGGGATCTCCTCCGTGACTTTGACGACCTCGACGCGGTCGCCGGCCTGCAACACGAGGATCGTGGCACCGAGCGCACCGACCAGGATCAGCAGAACGGCCAGTGCGGCCAGTGCCGGTTTGCGCTCGCGAGGCGGCGCGGGAAGGCGCTCACCGACCGCCGGCTGAACCGGTGCGGAGGAACGGCTGTTGCCCGCCCCCATACGCTCCTGGATCTTCACGCAACTGCTCCCCGCACGCCCAAGAAGATTCGGTCAATTTCCGTCATTTGTGACACTCGCGTCTCTCTCGCCCCACCTCGGGCGGGCTATTCAGCCCCAGGCTCAGTGTCAAGTCATGGCACCGTATCAGCAGCACATAAGCCCCTCAAGGCGCGCCAAAGATCGCGAAGCTCACACCTCTCATCGTTATCCACGCGCAATCCCGGCGGGTTGCCCGCGATGCGGTTCCTGGCTTGTGGGACGCGGCCGACATGTGCGTACGCGAAGGCGTGAACTTTGCCCAACGGGCGTTCCGTACGCGCTCGCACCGGGCCGGCGGCGGCTTCCACACGGTTCCCACACGTCCCGGACCGGGCGCGGCACGGCCGTGCCATGGTCCGTCGACGCGGGGGACGACGCCAAGGACGACGCCGACGGGTGCCGTACCGGTTCCCGACCGCGGCCTCACGTGCCCCACCACATACGACGGGAAGGAATCGACGTGGCCTACGGCGTGACGCAGGATGTCCCGGCCGGCTACCTGGCGGGCGCGCTGGTCCCGTTGGCGATCGTGACGTGGCCGGCGGACGCCCGCCGGGGCAGGGAGAGGCAGCGGCTGCGCGAGCAGGCGGTGGCGTACGTACGGGCGCTCGCGGCGGCGCAGGCGACGGGAGCACGGGCGCCGGAATTGTCGCCTGTGTTGCGGATGTTACCCGTCGAGGAGACCGAACGAGCCGCGGAATGAAGACGGCATGACGCCGGAATGAACCTGCCCCGGGGAATTTCCCTCTCTCTTTCCGGCGCGAAGGTCCGGCGTCCGGCGGGGTTGTTGAAGCGTTGAGCAAAGCCGCCCAGGCCAGCCTGGTCCGGACCTTTCGCGCGCAGAGCAGTGCGGCGCCGGTGACCGCACACCGCACCGCATTCCGCTATTCCTGCCGTACGAAAGAGAAACAACCCCCCATGAATTCCACGAGAATCCCCACGCGCAAGACCTCCATAGCCGCCGGCCTCGCCGCCACCGGCGCCGCCCTGGCGATGGTCGCCACGTCCGCCCCGGCCGCGCACGCGATCATCGGCGGCACCGAAGTCCCCAACGACGCCTACCCCTTCATGACGGCCGTCCTGGACAAGGGCCCGGGCAGCGCGCTCGACCGCCAGTTCTGCGGCGCGAGCCTGGTCACGCCGGACACGGTCGTCACGGCGGCGCACTGCCTGGTCGACGACGAGGGCAAGCCGGTGAAGCCGAAGACGCTCCAGGTGGCGGTGGGCCGCACGGTCCTGTCCTCCCGGCAGGGCCAGGTCCGTGACATCGCCAAGGGCGGCGTCGTCGTGCACCCGCGCTACCTCAAGGGCCAGGAGGCCTACGACGTGGCGTTCCTCCAGCTGAAGAAGCCGGTGCGGGGCATCTCCCCGGTCGCGCTGCCCACGCAGGGCACGGACGCGCTGATCCGCCCGGGCCAGAAGGCGACGGTCGCGGGCTGGGGCAACACGGACACGGAGCTTCCCCACACGCCCGACCGCCTGCGCCAGGTGCGGGTCCCGATCCTCTCCCACGCGGAGTGCGGGACGAGCTACGAGGGGTACGACGCCAAGGTCAACTTCTGCGCGGGCGTCGAGACCAAGGACTCCTGCCAGGGCGACAGCGGCGGCCCCATCTTCCGCAAGGTCCCCGGCCGCCAGGCCCCCATCCTGATCGGCGTCGTCTCCTACGGCGACGGCTGCGGCGCGCAGGGCGCCCCCGGTGTCTACACGTCACTCAGCTCGTCGAAGCTGTGGAAGACGCTGGACGAGTCGCCGTCGGGGAAGAAGATCAAGCGGGCGATGAACCGGCGCTGACGGCCGGTTGATGCGGGCGGGCGGCCCGGGGCGGACAATCGAGTCCCGGGCCGCCCTTCCCTGAAAGCCCGGTGAGAGCCCGAATCAGCGGATGCCCTCGATGAGTTTCTCCAGTGCCTCGTCACCGGTGTCCGCGAGCAGCGTGGCACTGTCCATGCCGATATAGACCTTGCCGTCCGGCGCGATTCCCAGGTAGCTGTTGCGGCGGTCGGCTTCGCCGACGGGATACAGATACGCGCCCGCCTCCTCGCTGAGCACGTCGAAGATCTCGTCGTCCCATTCGGCCGCGAGAGGGTCGAGCCGGAAGCCCATGCGGGCCATCGTCCTGCCCGGGCCCCGCTCCTCGCACGCCAGGCCGCCGAATTCGGCGAGGAAGAGCCGTGCCGCCTCGTGGATCTCGAAGCCGCCGTGTTCGCGCAGGACTCTCTCCCACTCGGCCGTGGGCACGGTTCGCCCGGGGTGCCAGCCGGCCGCCCGCAGTACGCGGTCGGACTCCGCGGACCAACGCCCGGGGGATTCTTCAGTCATCTCTAGGTCACCGCCGTGATTCCGAATTGGTCGAGCACATGCTGACATGACGAACAGGGAGCCTTGGGCACACCGTGCTTGGGGTTGCCCGCCGCCCGCACGTCCACCGCGGCGCTCACGCCGCCCCGCGGATCGTGTCCTGCGTTCATGGCGTTGGAGAGTGCTTCCGCCTCGCCGCACCGTCCGTGCTGGTTCCCCGTCGGACGCAGCTCCATCGGGACCCTGTCGTAGGCGGCCTGGACATCCGGGTGCAGGTTGTGGTCGCCGCCGCCCTTGATGCTCGCGCCGCTGTACGTCTGCGGATGCCCGGGCACTGTGAGACCCGCCGCGCTCGTCGGCCTGGTCTGCTTGCTGGCGCCCGGCCGGGCCTGTTCGAGATCGGCGCGGTCGCGTGCGGCCTGCAAGGCGCGCTCGCAGTCCGGCGCCAGGCCTAGCGGGTCGACCCCGGTGAAGGGGTTCGCCGCGTAGGCGCGGGGGTTCGGGCCCGGGGCGAGATCGAGGGGGTCCAGGGAGACGTACTGGCCGGTCTCCGGGTCGTAGTGGCGCTGATAGTTGTAGTGCAGCCCCGACTCGGGGTCGTGGTACTGGCCGGGGAACCGGAGAGGGCAGTACGCGCGGTCACCGGACGCCTCCTCGTCCACCGGCGCGCCCCAGACCGTGGTCCGGGAGCACCATGCCAGCTCGCCCTCCGCGTCGCACAGCTCCGTGGGGGTGCCGACCACGTCGGTGACGATCGAGTAGAACTCCTCGTCGATCCACTCCTGCTCCGCGTCCTGGTGGCCCCAGGACCCGGCGACGCGCTCCACCTGCGTGACCGGACTGAAGCGGTCCCTCTCCCAGTCCCACGTCGTACACCTGAGCGGCTCGTCGCCGGACCGTCTGACCTGCTCCGCGAGCACGAAGCCGTCCCAGACGAACCGCACCTCCTCCACGACGGTTTCACCGTCCGCGGCCAAGCACCGTTTCGCGATGCGGCGCCCGAACGAGTCGTACAGATACGCCCACTTCGTCCCGTCGGGCGTGACCACACCGACCAGGCGGTCCTGGCTGTCCCACGTGTAGTGCCACACGTCGGCCTTCCGGGAGAGCCGCTTTCTGCGCCGCCGCACCACGCGGCCCTGGGCGTCGAAGGAGTAGCGCACGCCCCCGGGCCTGCCCGAACCGCCACCGACGCTTCCGGAGGCCGCGGCCGCCGTGGCCCCCTGCCGCTCGGCCGACGCCACATTGCCGGCCGCGTCGTAGGCGTACCGCTCCGACCAGGTGTCCGCCCGCACCGCGGTGACCCGTCCGGCGGGGTCGACGTCGATGGTGCGGTGGCCGTTGACCAGGTCGTCGATCGTGTGGACCGTGCCGTCCGACCGGTAGCGGTACGTCCGCTCCTGCACCCTGCGCGGTTCGGGCCTGGTCGGCGAGGCGTCGGCAGTCACCGCCTGCGAACTCAGCCTGCCGTCCGAGTCCCAGCCCTGGGTGAGCACCACCGCTCCCGCGCGGCGCTCGATCTCGCGGCCGGCGTCGTCGTAGCCGAAGCTGACCGCACGGCCCGCCGTCCGGAGCAGTACGGGCCGGTCACGGCCGTCGTACTCCCAGAGGCTCTCGGCGTTCGACGGCGTCACCCGGCGTGTGCGCCTGCCCAGCTCGTCGTAGGCGGAGCGCACGGTCGCGCCGTTGCAGGTCTCGGCCAGAATCCGGCCGAGTGCGTCGCGTTCGTAGGCGACCTCCGCATGCTCGCTGCGCACCACGCGGAGGTTGCCCACCGGGTCGTACTCGTAGCTCGTGACCCCCTCGGGCGTCCGCTGTTCCAGGACCTTGCCGAGCAGGTCACGCACGTACTCGGTGGTCTCTCCGGCGCCGTTCGTCTGCTCGATGAGCTGTCCGGCCGCGTCGTGGCGGTAGCTGCGCGTACGACCCTCGAAGTCCCGCTCATGGATCAACCGGCCGGCGTCGTCGTAGGTGTAGCTCCAGGTGGCGCCGAGCTGGTTGGTCACCGAGGTCACCCTGAGCTCACCGTCGTAGGTGAAGCGCAGGCATGACCCGTCCGGCTCGACCCGCTTCTCCAGCAGGTCGAACGCGCCGTACTCGAAACGCGTCAGGCGGCCGAGGGAGTCCACGTATTCGACGAGGTTGCCCTCACCGTCGTAGGCGCGCCGCTCCGTGCTGCCGTCGGGCAGGGTGCGCAGGGCGAGTCTGCCTTCCGGCGTCCAGGTGTAGGCGGTGCGCGACCCGTCCGGGCCGGTCTGCGCGACGAGCCTTCCGAAGGCGTCCCGTTCGTAGCGCGTCGTCGCGCCTTCGGCGTCGGTCGTCGCGACGGGGAGCCCCGCCGCGTCGGTCTCCACCCGGGTCGACCGCCCCGTGGCGTCGGTGATCGTGGATATCCCACCGGCCTCGTCGTACCCGTAGGAGAGGCGGGCGCCGGTCGGGTCGGTCTCCGCCGTGAGACGGCCTACGGAGTCGTACTCCATGCGCCACACGGCACCGTCCGGCTCGGTCACCGTCACGGGCTTGCCGCGCTCGTCGAGTTCGGCGACGCTCTGCCCGCCGTCCGGCCGCAGGACATGCGTCGGAAAGCCGTGCTCGTCGTAGCGGTATCGGGTCGTCCGGCCGAGCGGATCGGTGCGCGAGAGCAACCGGTCGTAGCGGTCCCATTCCAAGTACGTGGTCTGTCCGAGCGGGTTCGTCTCGGACACGAGCTGGCGCAGCTCGTTGTGCCGGTAGGTGGTGGTGCGGCCGAGGGAGTCCGTGTAGCGCGTCTCGCGGTTCTCGGTGTCGTACGCGACGGTGCAGGAGAGCCGGCCGTCGGTTCCCTCACCCCGGACACAGCGGTCGAGGTCGTCGTACGTGAAGCGGTACCAGCCGCCGTTGCGGTCGGTCCAGGACGTGATGCGGTTGCGGCCGTCGTACGTGAGTTTCAGCGCGCCACCGGAGTCGCGGACCTCGGTGAGGTTGCCCCGGCCGTCGTCGCTGTAGCCGTAGGACAGCAGGGTGAGGCCTTCGGGCCCCGCCTCCGCGTCGTCCAGGCGGAGCCGGGTGACGCGGCCTCCGTCCGTGTCGACGCGCAGGTGCCGCCCGGCGGAGTCCCGTACGGCCGTCGGCGTCCCGATCTCGTCGCGGTCGAAGTCGACGCGCCTTCCGGTGGAGTCCGAGATCGCCGCCAGAGGCATCACGAACGCGGTGTCGTCCGGGCCGGGCGCACTCATAGGCGCGAAGTGCCGGACCGTGCCCGCCTGCGGATCGGAGATGCGGATGGGGGCGCCCGGCGAGCCGTCCCAGTCCAGCGGCCAGCGCGGACCTTCGAGGGGCATGACCGAGGCGCCGGGCCGGGGCACCGGATACAGGAGAATCATGCCGTCCTCGGCGGCGAACACCACTCCTTCGGCGTCCAGTTCGAGCCGCTCGTCGAGCGTCGAGGCCCACGACGGACCGAACCACCGGCCCCATCCGTACGTCGACAGGTGGGTGCGCCGAAGGACCAGGGGCATCAGCCCCGGGAGGTCGACGTCGGTCTGCTCCATGAGCATCTCGCCGGAGACCATGTCGATCGGGTCACCGTTCTTGCACCGCGAGGCGGCCTTCTTGCCCGCACCCGCCGCGTCGTCGGCACCCCTGCGCAGCCCGCCCTTGCCCAGCCCCTTGGCCATGGCCTTGAGGCCGCCCTTGGCTCCCTTGGCGAGTTTGGCCGCGGTGGTGATGCCCTTGGCGCCGGGTATGCAGTCGAGGGCGGAGAACGCCACGTCCATGAGCGTGGCTTGGCCTTTCGCGTATTTGCTCAAGGTGTCCGCGAGGACGATGGCGCCGGCGACGATGACGATCGCGGCGAGGATGGGCCCGCCGACGATCATCGCGATGATGCCGACGACGGCGACGACGACCTTGCAGATCTCGACGATGGTGTCCCAGTTGTCGGAGACCCAGTCGCCTATCTCCTCCCACCACTTGCGGTTCCTGATGCCCGCGTCCGAGGCCTCGTCGATCTTACGCTTCGCGGTGCCCGCGGCCTCTTCCCGCATCTTGCGGGCATCGGCGGCCATCTTCTTGGCCGCCTCCAGCGCGCTCTTGGCGGCGTCGACATCACCCTGCGCGGACTTCTGGGCCTTCTCCGCGGAGGCGGCGTTACGGGTGGCGGCGCGGACCTTGTCCTCGTCCGGCTTGGGCACGTCCTTGCCCTTGGAGCCGCCGTCCTTGTACTTGTCGGCCTCCTTGCCCGCCTTCTCCACCCAGGAATCGGCGGAGGAGAGACGGGACTTGGCGCTGCTCAGGTCCGCCTGGGCCTCCCGGCCCTTGACCAGGGCCTTGTCGGCCAGGGCCTGGGCGCGCTCCAGCTCCGGCCAGTACGCGGCGAGGGCGTCGCCGGCCATCCCGTAGGACTTCTTGAGCTTCTTCAGCTTCTCGGGCGCCTTCTCGAACTTCTCCGTGAAGGCGTCGGCCGTCTTGCCCGCCCATTGCAGGATCGCGTCCTCGCCCGCCATCCCCTTGATGTCGCGCAGGACCCTGCCGACGTCGTCGGAGAAGTCGTGCAAGTCCTTGGCCAGCTTGCGCACCCGGTCGGGATCTCCCGGCGTCGGGTCCTTCTCCAGGTCCAGCACATGCCAGTCCTTAGGCCGGTGGCCCCCCATGCGTCATCCCCCGTCACACCTGCAGCTACGGCTACAGCAGCCACCGTACAGAGGTACGAATTTACTAGCCGAGGTGTCGGTGGCGGAAGGCGCCTTGGGGCGGCCGCCCCTACTCCCCTACTCCCCTACTCCGCGAAGCGGAACGTAGAAGTCACCGCGTCGAAGATGTCGAAGAAGGAGTCCGCCAGTTCCAGGATCTGGCTGCTTCCCGAGACGAGGGCGACCTTGCCCTCCTGCCCGGGCACCGGAATGAACGTCTGCATCAGGACGACACGGATCGTGCGGTCGTCGCCCTGCACGGAGATGTCCTCGAGGCCGTACGTCCGCGCCGCGAGGCCGACGCCCGGGATGTCGACCGTCGTGACCTTCCGCCACGCGTCGCCCTCCCGCTTGGCCTCGCGTACGCCGAGCTGGGCCACGATGCGCTCCGGGTCGGTCGGCAGGATGTCGCCGCTGGGTGTGCGGGCGCCGACCAGGGAGACCGTGACCGAGGCGGTGACCGGCGTATCGCCGCCGAAGCTCTCCGCCATGCAACCGCAGTACAGCGCGCCGGACTGCCAGGCGTCCTTCGAGGCCTTGCGCAGGAACGCCTCGAACGTCTCGCGGTGCGGGGCCAGCTCGGGGCGCGCACGCACCCGGTCGTTGATCATCTGGCGGATGGCGGCGTCGCGTGACTCGGGGCGTACGTCGAACTCCCACCACGTCTCCGGCACCTTGATGCTGAATCCGCCGCGCGCGATGGTCTGCGGAGCTGTGTAGCGGGCCATGGCTGTTCTCGTCCCCTTCGTCGGCGTGCGCCGTGCCGGCTGCTGACCGGTCCGGGCCAGCCTACGAGGCGCCGCGCGCCGGAGGGGCGCCGCCCGCTACTCCCCCGTGACGCCGTCGATCCGCTCCCTCAGCAGATCCGCGTGGCCGTTGTGGCGCGCGTACTCCTCGATCATGTGCGTGAGGACGTAGCGGAGCGAGTACGTGTCGCCGCGGAAGTCGACGGTGGTGTCGAGCGAGTCCAGGGCGTCCACGACGGCGCGGGAGCGGGCGCACTCCGCGTGCCAGACCTCGAAGGCCTCGTCCGGGTCGGCGTCCGCCACGTCGAAGTCGGCATGCTCGCCGGGCACGCGCCCCGACCAGTTCGCTTGCTGCGCCTCACCGTTGAGTACGTTCCTGAACCAGCTCCGCTCGACCTCGGCGAGGTGCCGGACGAGGCCGAGCAGCGACATGTCCGAGGGCGGCACGGCCCGCTCCTTGAGCTGCTCGGCGGTCAGCCCGGCGCACTTCATCGCGAGGGTCTCGCGCTGGTACTGGAGGAAGGCGGTGAGCGACGCGCGTTCGCCGGCCGCGGCTCGCGGGGGTTCTGTGCGGTGGGGCGGGCGGGGCGTGGGTGACGGCTGGGGCGCGGTGGCGGGGGTGTGGTCGGGCATCGTCTCATCATGCCGATCAGTCGGGTGGGCGCGCACGCGGAATTCGGCGGGCTGGGGGCGAGCCGACCGGGCCAGGCCAGGCCTGTTCTGCTGTGGTCTGTTCGGCACAGTAGGGTGCCGCGGACACATCAACCCCACCCGTCCCGCAGTCACTCCTGCCGGCCCACACTGACCGGGAGCAGGCAGGGCCCACAGACAGGAGCCCTCATGAAGCGGACCCGCACCGTCCTGGCCGCGCCCATACTTGCCCTCGCCACCGCGCTGACGTTGAGTGCCTGCGGAGGCTCCGGAGGCTCCGGGAGCGACGCGAGCCCGGGTTCGAAAACCGCCGATGACGCCAAGGACAAGCCCAAGGCATCCGCCGCACCGGAGAGGACAGCGGACGCGGCCGCCGAACTCGACCGCTTCGTCCTCTCCAAGAGTGAGGTCAAGGGGTTCACGGTCAGAGAGCCCGCGAAGGGGTACGTGTTCGCCGCGTCCCAGGACAAGGTCAAGCTCGACAAGCCCGTCTGCGCCCCGATCTCCTACGCGACGAACCAACTCCCCCTCGGCAGCCCGCGGGCCCACGTGACCCGCGTCGCCGCCGAGGTGGCAGGGTCGGCCACCTTCACGTACATCACGCTCGCCACATACGCGGACGGCAAGGCGAAGACCGCGCTGGCCGGACTCTCCAAGGCGATCGCCTCCTGCGGCAACGGCTTCACGGCCACGTCGGGCAAGACCTCCTCCCCGCACTCCTCCGTCACCGCCGAGCCCGCCCCGTCCCCGAAGGGCGCCGACGAATCCGTGGCGTTCCGGACGACGATCAAGCATCAGGGCGTCACCCACACCTTGCGCACCCAGGCGGTTCGCTACGGCGACAAGGTCGCCGTCTACTACGCCGTGGACGCGATGGCCTTCACCCAGTCCCGGCCCGGCAACGCGAAGCTCGCGACGGCTGTGATGGCCGCGCAGAACGGGAAGCTGGGGTAGGGGGCGGCGGTCGCGTGGACGGCCCATCTGCGTGATGCGGGGCCGGGCATCTCGCCCCGGCACCGGAGAGCGGAGGACTCCCTCATCTGCCGCCCTGCGTCCGCTACGGGAATGCCACCGCCATAAAAGGGCGAACAGAATCACCGAGGGGCACGCGATGGCTCATCGAGAAGACCCGTCGGACCGAACAATCCCGCCCTCCTCCGCTTGCCGCTGTCCGCGTCACAACCCGATGACAGTCCACCGGGATGCGGCGGCTTGCCCCGTTATCCACCCTGGCCGAACCGGAGGCCCCCTGGATAGCGTCGGCCCATTCGAGATCCCCCTCGCCCCACCGGGAGCCGACCGTGAACTGCCGCACCACGCCTGCCGCCATCGCGCTCACCGCGACCGCCGCCCTGCTTCTGACGGGTTGTGGCAGCGGGGGCGACGACAGCGCGAAGGACGAGAACAAGATCGCGGGCGCCGATCAGGGCACGGCGAAGCCGAAGAAGTCGACGAAGCCGGTGGGCCCCGCGGAGGACAAGCCGGACGGCGTGGACCTGTCCCTGCCCAAGGACGTGCAGCTGATCTTCGACTGGACCAAGCCGAACGACAAGGATGAAGCGGCGGCGATGGACGACGCCGCGAACTTCATGCGGGCGATCTATCGGGGCGTGGCCGAGCGCACCACCAAGGACGCGGCCGTGACGGCGTACTCCACCGGTGATGGGCTGCACTACGCGAAAGTGCAGATCAACGAGTGGATCAAGGGCGGGTGGACGGCGACCGGCACGCGCCGCCACTTTCAGGCCACTACCCGGTCCGCCCCGAACGGCAACTCCGTGGAGGTCGCGTTCTGCGCGGACACCGGGAAGTTCTACGGCAAAGAGGTCAAGACCGGGAAGGTCCTCAAGACCAAGCCCAGCCGTAAGGACTTCGGCTACTACAAGATCGTCATGTCCAAGTTCCCTACAGGCAAGGGCCTGTGGCAGGCGTCCAAGGTGTTCGTCGAAACGGGGGCGGAGAAGTGCCAGTGAACAGACCGCGTCGTACGGCGCGCAGCACCGGCACCATCGCGTTGGCCACCGCCATGGGTCTGCTGGCTCTTGCGGCGCCCAACGCGGCCGCGGAGCCGGTGGATTACGGCAAGGGCGGTGACCAGAAAACGGAGGGCGGCAGCGACGCGACCGGCATCTACGCCGCAGCCCAGATCCGCTACACCGGCGCCGTCGCCAAGGGCGGCGGCAAGGGAAACGTCACTTCATCCGACGTGACCTGGGCCCCGCCCCCCTGCTGGTACGCCCCCTACCTCGGCGCCAAGGACTTCAAGAAGAAGATGTCCAAGGAGCTGAAGGACGCCATGGCCGCCCCCGGCATGGCAGGCCACGCCGGCCAGGCGCTCGACCAGATGCAGCGCCATTACGAGGACGACTACGGCTGGACCGACACCCCCGGTTACAAGGACTACAACGTCGAGAAGGACGGCAAGGGAATGTTCTGGGCCGCGGTCGAGAACCCCGACGAGCCGGACATCCTCAAGCGCAGCTCGTGCAGCGACATCCCCTTCTGGGTCGACAACGGCGAGGCCCCGCCTCCCCGGTACGAGGAAGCCATCAAGCCGGAGATGCTGGCGGCTCTCGCCTACCAGCGCATGCAGCTGCCCGAGACGAAGGTCTCCCTCGCCCCCGATGGCACGACGAAGGTGAACCTGCCGACCTGGGCTTGGCTCGACAAGGCCGCCTTCGACGAGGTCCAGGCCAGGGCGGCCATCGATGTCCCCGGCTTCGAGATCCAGGCGACGACGACCGCCAAGCCCAGGTCGCTCACGCTCGACCCGGGCACGGGCGACGCCACATTGATCCCCGCTGGCGGCGAGTGCCCCATCACCGACGAGGGCAAGATCGGCGCGCCGTACGCGAAGGGCAAGTCCAAGGAGACCCCGCCCTGCGGCATCATCTACAACCGCTCGTCCAAGGGCGCCACCTTCCCCCTCAGGGCCGCCCTGACGTGGGAGATCAGCTGGACGGGGACGGGCCAGGACACTGCGGTCGGCATGCCCGACGGCACGATCGAGGTCATCCAGGAGATCGCGGTCGAGGAAGTGCAGTCCATCAACCGATGAACCCCGCGAATCGCGACAGGCGGCATGCGATCGTCACCTTCGCGACTCGCAGACCACCACCACCGGAACAGATGCGTCACGAGCAGTTGACCGGAGCACCGCTCCGTACAGAGCCGGCACCTTGCCAGGTCAAGCACATCGATCCATACAGCACACGGGGGCTCAGATGAGCGAGCGCACGAGAGCCGATCTTGACATGATCAGGGAGTGCTCGGAGTCGCTGTTCAGAATTCACCGCGAATTCAAGGACAACAGCAACCCTGCGGACGATTACGGCAATGCTCTCGGCAGCGAAAAGCTCCGGGACATTTTCGACGACTTCTCGGAGACGTGGAAGAAGACGCGCAAGAAGCTCATGAAGGACATAGAACAGTTGGCCAAGTTCACTGATACCGCGGCTGACACCTACGACAAGGTGGATCACGAACTGGCCGAGGCCCTTCGCAAGGCCCGCAAGGAAGCCAAGGGGAAGAAGTGAGTACGCGACCGACCGATTGGGAGCCGCTGCACGACGGTGACCCCGTCCCCGGCGATCCCTACGAAGTGGCGCGTCTCGGCAAGAAGCTGCGCGGCATGGCCGAGGAGATAGACAAGCAGGCGCGCAACATCAAGGCCCTTTCGTCCGTGGAGAGTTGGGACAGCGACGCCGGCCGTGGGTTCCACGAGATCGCTGACGGTACCGCCGGTCGTCTGAAGCGTTCGTTCGAGCGCTACGACGAGGCCGCCAAGGCCCTGGGCACCAAAGTCGTCGATGGCGGCGAGTCGAAGGAGTACGCGAGCGAACTCCACCGGGCTCAGAAGATCGCCGACAAGGCCCTGAAGGACTTCCGGGCGGTGGAGGGCGACCTCGGGGACACGGACACCCCGCTCAAACCGTCCGGGGGCAAGCCCTCGTCGGACATGTCTGACACGGAACGCGAACGTCTCGCCAAGAAGCGTTCCGCCGCGTTGAGCACTCTGGGTGACTGCCGACGCGAGATCGACCGCGCGAAGGAAATCCGCGACGACGCGGCCGACGCCGCCGCGAAACACATCAAGAACATCATCCATCACGACGGGGTGCGTGACCCCGGTGGAATCATGAACTTCCTGGCGGACTGGGCCGACAGATTCGCCAATCTCTCGGCGGTCTTCTCCATTCTCGCGGTCATCTGCGCGTTCGTCCCACCGCTGCAGGTGCTCCTCCCCGTGTTCACCGCCCTCGCGGTGATCACCAGCGCGGCCGCCCTGGCGGGACACGCGTACGACATGACAGCGCGCGGCGGCAAACTGAACCTGATGAAGCTGGGCCTCGACGTATTGGGCGTCATGCCCGGAGTGGGTGCGCTCAGAGGGTTCAGTGCGCTGAAGGGGCTCAAGGGGCTTTCCAGGCTCCGGGGCATCCGCTTCAGCGGGTCGGGCGCGGCGGGCGGCGTCACGGACAAGTTCTTCAACGGAATCGCCGTGAAGGTGGTGAACGGAGTTCTGACGAAGGCGGGGAAACCGGTCATCGCGGGCGAGCGTCTGACCGCGGGCATCAAGACCGGTGGTTTCGCCAGCGCGGTCTACAAGATCTTCACCGGCAAGGATGGGGCCAGCACCGGTGACCCCGGCGACCCCGCACCGCGCCCCAAGGGCACCACACCTCCCACTCCGCGGCCTTCTCCGCAACCGTCCCCGACCCCTTCTCCGGCGCCGTTCCACACCGCGCTGGCCCACTGACGCACGCCACCGCCCCAGCGAAGGAGACGATTGACATGGCTGACGAGACCGCACACGAACCCGGGGCGTGGGAGTACAGAGCGCGCGGGGGAATCGTCAGGAAGATGATCCCCGGCGAGGTCCTCGTGGCGGTCCCGGCGGCTCGTCAGGCCGCCGAGGCCGAGGGTCGCAGGCTGCGGTTCGACTTCCTGGACGACGAGGCCGTCCTCAAGATGCTGCGCCTGCGCCACATCGACGAGGCGCAGCTGACCAGTGCGGGAAAGAAGGCCGGCTACCCCTTGGCCCTCGTGCTCATGGGCCTCTTCGTCTACTGGGGCGGCTACGTACAGCACTGGGAGTCCACTGAGAACCAGAAGCTCTTCTACGCGGGGGCAGGAGCCGTCGTCGGGCTCTTCGTCCTGCACTTCGTCGTGACGCTGATCCGCCAATGGGGCAACCGCGCACGTCAGAAGGTCCGGGCCAGGGCGGCTGCCTACCGGAAGATCGCGCACATCGCCGCGGAAGGCGGGGCCGAGGTCCCGGCCTTCTATCCGCATTACGGTCCCTATACGTTCGCGGCCAACTTCCACCCCGACGCGGACGAGCTGGAGCTGCCCGAGAGGAATAAGTTCTGATGACGTCGGTGACGACCGGCACGGCGACCCCCGCGGTCACCTCCGCGGCCAACGGGGAAGTGGTCCACGTCCGGTGGGTCATGCCCGAAGGCTTCTTCGAGCTGCCGACCGAGGCGGAGTCCCACGACGACCTCGCCGATCAGCTCATCGAGCTGGCAAAGAAGATCATGCCCAAGGGCACCCCGGACATGCAGTACCGGTGGGCCGCCCTGTGCGCCTCGACCTACGACGAGTTGGTCGACGCCGGGGTCCAGTACTCCGGGTTCGTCATCACCGAGGTGGACGGCGCACGCTGCACCGCCACGGTGAACGTCTCGCTCGTCGACATCGCGGAGGAGGCGCTGATCAGTCCGGTCTCCAGGACGGCGGAGGCCCTGCGCGGGCTGGGGCACGGTGACGTCTCCGAGGTCTCCCTCCCCTGCGGGCCGGCCGTCTCGTGGATCGGTACACGGCAAGCGGCCATTGACGCCGCGCTGACCCCGTCCGGGGAGCAGGAACCCTTCTGGAGCTCCTTCATCAACCTGCAAGTACCGCTCCGCAACGGCACAGCCGTCGTACTGGAGATGAGCACACCCACTCAGGAGGGCTGGGACGTCTTCTCCTCGATGTTCGCGGGGGTGGCGAAGAGCCTGCGCCTGTTCGACGCCGACGGCACGCTGATCGACACCAGGGGCACTCCTCTGGAGGCCGGCGGGTGACTGGCTCGCCACGCGCCCCCCATGAGTCCGCGTGCCTGGAAGAACCTCCCGAGGACTACCAGTTGCTCGTCCCCCGGGACTGGTTCCGCATCGATCTCACGCTCGACCGCTGGCGCCCACAGCTGAAGAAGTTCGTCGATCAGCAGGCCGCGCGCCGCCGCATGTCCGAGGAGGCCAGGCAGGGCCTGTGGACCGCCCTGCGCAACACCGCGGAGAGCGGTGCGGCTCACGGTGCGCTGGAGGTCTTCCTCCGGTCGGAGGCCACCACTGACGTGGCGACACCGGCCACTCTCCTGGTTTCCCTGCTCCCGTTGTCCGGAGCCCCGCACACCGAGCCTTCGGAGCTGGGGGACTCACTCGCCGCCCGCAAGGGCAGCGGCGCGGAGGTCACCCTGGTGGATCTCCCCGCCGGGAAGACGGTCCGTGTCAGTTCGACGACGACGCTGGACCTGTATGTCCAGATGCCCGGCGGAGCCGGGTACCTGCTGCTGGCGTTCTCCGTGCCCGTGAGCGGCGTCGAGAGTCCCATGGGTGAGCTGTGCGAGGCCATCGCGCACTCGTTGCGGTGGGTGCGCCCTGCCCGGAAGGGCGCCACGTGAACCGGGGCTGTCCGGACAGCTCGGTTGACGTCGGCACGGTGGAGGGGCGACGGAATGACCTCCGTCGCCCCTCTCGAACGGCTGACCGCTTCCGCTACTTCCGCGCCGCCCGACCCAGCTCGTCGTCGATCTGCTCGTACTTGTCGGCCGCGTTGGTCAGGTAGTCGCCCATGCCGTCCAGGCCCTCGAGGGTTTTCTTCGCGCCCTCGACGAAGTCGTCGAAGTTCTCGTCGAACGCCTTCGAGGCGCTCTTCGTGACGAAGCCCGTCTCGACGAGGTTCTTGATGTACTTCTTCAGGCCGTCCAGCTTCTCGTTGAGCTTGTCCTTCTCCTTGACCACGTGCTTGGCCGCGTCGCGCATGTCCTGATATGTGACATCAAGGTCCTTGGCCATGAGGCTCTCTCCCAATCAACTCGCCGCAGGGCCAACCCCCGTGGCTCCCGTAAGACGGACGGGAGAACGGATGATGTGATCGTCCGTTCTCGCGCCAGCAGCTTACGGGTGGGGCGGATGCGAACGCAGCCCGGTTGCGTCACAGGTCTGCTGTGACGGCGTGCCCGGTTCCGGTGGGAGCCCGTGCCCAGGGCGTTGCCAGTGGGAAGGGCGGAGCGGCTATCGTCACAGCGATCGCTCAGCTCCGGGGAGGACCGTCGTGCGCCTGACTCTGACCGTCGTCGATCCGTTCGGCGGGGGCTCCTCCGACGTGGTCCTCGACGCCGATCCCGAGTCCACCGTGCGGGACATCGCGGTGGAGCTGGCCCGGCAGGTCGGCCACAGCGGCGCGCAGGTCATCCCCATCGGGCACGGCCGGCAGACGCCCGCGGGCGGCGCCCCGATGATCTATGTGGACGGGTACGCCGTCGATCCCACGGCCACCGTCGTCACCTCGCCGCTGCGCGAGGGCGCCGTCGTCAGTCTCGACGACCCGGCGGGCTGCCTGCCGGGTGAGCCCGCCGGCCTGGTCGAGCTGCGCGTCGCCGGCGGTCCCGGCGCCGGCTCCGTGCACCGGCTCGGCATCGGGCGGTACGACATCGGGAGCGGGCCCGCCTCGTACGTACGGATCGACGACCCCGAGATGGCTCCGCGCGCCCTGACGTTGTCAGTTGCAACCGATGGCACCTGCCACGTCACCCTGCACGGACAGGAGAAGGACAAGGAGGGCGTGACCCTCGACGGCGAGCCCTTCGGCGTGGAGAAGGAAGAGCCCGAGCCGGCCGGGGCGACCCCGCCCGAGGGGGAGTCCAAGAAGGACCGGAAGGCGCGGGAGAAGCGGGAGAAGCAGGAGCGCAAGGAGTGGAAGGAGCGCAAGGAAGCCCGGGCGAAGGCTCGGGCGAAGGGGCGGCTCGACACGGTTCCGTGGCCCCTCGGCGCCCAGATAGCCCTCGGCAACACCCTCCTCGAACTCGTCCGGTACACGCCTCCGAACGCCGCCCTCAAGTGGTCCGAGGACGGCGCCGGGCTCGACTACAACCGGCCGCCCCGGCTGCGCCCGCCCGAGCGGCAGACCACCTTCCGGCTGCCGTCGCCGCCCCGTGAGTTCGAGGCGCGGCCGCTGCCGTGGCTGATGGCGCTCTTCCCGCTGGTCGGTGCCGTCGTCGCCGCGATGATCTTCGATCGCTGGTACTACCTGATCATGGCGGGGCTCAGCCCGATCATGCTCTTCGGCAACTACTTCATGGACAAGAAGCACGGGCGCAAGTCCCATGCGAAGCAGGTCAAGGAGTACAAGGAGACCAAGGCGCGGATCGAGAAGGACGCCCGGGACGCGCTGGTCGCCGAGCGGCTCGACCGGCGCCACGCCGTGCCCGATCCGGCCGCCGTGCTCGCGCTGAGCACCGGGCCCCGGACCCGGTTGTGGGAGCGGCGGCGGACCGACGCCGATCACCTGCTGCTGCGGTTCGGGACCGGCCGGCTGCCCTCCGAGGTCGTGCTCGACGACCCGGAGAAGGACGACCACCGGCGCCAGGTGACGTGGCACATCGACGACGCGCCCGTCGCGCTGCCGCTGAAGGGGCTCGGCGTCATCGGCATCGCGGGCCCCGACGACGCGGCGCCGGCGCTCGGCCGCTGGGCGGTCGCGCAGGCCGCGACGCTGCACAGCCCGATGGACGTGCAGTTCTACGTCCTGACGGAGAACTCCGCCCGGGAGAGCTGGGACTGGGTGCGCTGGCTGCCGCACGCGCGGCCGTCGGGCGGGCAGGACATCAACGTACTCATCGGCACGGACGCCGAGACCGTCGGCGCCCGCGTCGGTGAGCTGACGCAGATCCTCGACGCGCGGCTGAAGGCCCTGGAGGAGAACAAGGGCCAGGGCGCGAACTTCGCCGACCCCGACATCGTCGTGGTGTGGGACGGGGCGCGGCGGCTGCGCTCCCTGCCCGGTGTGGTGCGGTTGCTGCGCGAGGGCCCTTCCGTGGGCATGTACGCGCTCTGCCTCGACACCGAGGAACGGTTTCTGCCGGGTGAGTGTCTGGCCTTCGTCGTCGCCGAGCCGAAGCCCCGGGAGCTCACCGGGGCCCCGGCCGCCCCGGGGCGCGCCCTCGTCGCCCCACCGCAGATGCCGCCAGGTCAGCAGGTGCAGCAGGCACAGCAGGGCGGCGTCCCCCGGCCGCCCGCCGGTGGCGGCTTCCCGTCCTTCCCGTCCTTCCAGGCGTGGCACAGCGCCGAGGGCGACCCGGGCCAGGCCGACGCGCCGCGCGAGCTGCGGCTGCGCGTGGAGATGGCGGGCGCCGAGCGCCTGACGGACGTACGCCCCGACTTCGTCTCCCCCTCCTGGTGTCTGCGCCTCGCGCGGTCCCTCTCACCGCTGCGCGACATCAGCGGGGAGACCGAGGACTCCGCGCTGCCGGGTGCCAGCCGGCTGCTCGACGTGCTGCAGTTGGAGCCGCCGACCGCGGGGGCGATCACGGCCCGCTGGCAGGCGGGCGGCCAGTCGACGATGGCGGTCATCGGTGAGTCGTACGACGGGCCGTTCGGCATCGACATGCGCAAGGACGGCCCGCACGGTCTGATCGCCGGTACGACCGGTTCCGGTAAGTCGGAGCTGCTCCAGACGATCGTCGCCGCGCTCGCCGTGGCCAACACCCCCGAGAACATGACGTTCGTCCTCGTCGACTACAAGGGCGGGTCCGCGTTCAAGGACTGTGTGAAGCTGCCGCACACCGTCGGCATGGTCACCGACCTCGACGCGCACCTCGTCGAGCGCGCCCTCGAATCGCTGGGCGCCGAGCTGAAGCGGCGCGAGCACATCCTCGCCGACGCCGACGCGAAGGACATCGAGGACTACCAGGACCTCGTGCGGCGCGATCCGTCGCACGCGCCCGTCCCCCGACTCCTCATCGTCATCGACGAGTTCGCGTCGATGGTGCGTGACCTGCCGGACTTCGTGACGGGCCTCGTCAACATCGCGCAGCGGGGCCGTTCGCTCGGCATCCACCTGCTCCTCGCCACGCAGCGGCCCTCCGGTGTCGTCTCCCCCGAGATCCGCGCCAACACCAACCTCCGCATCGCGCTGCGCGTCACCGACGGCGGCGAGTCCACCGACGTCATCGACTCCCCCGAGGCCGGGCACATCAGCAAGAACACCCCCGGCCGGGCCTACGTGCGGCTCGGGCACGCCTCGCTCGTGCCCTTCCAGTCGGGCCGCGTCGGTGGCCGCAGGCCCGGCGCCGCCGACCCGACGGCACTCGCGCCCTGGGCCGACTCCCTGGACTGGTCGGCGCTCGGCCGCGCCTCGCTCGTGAAACCGAAGGCCGCGGCCCGCGAGGAGGAGGAGATCACCGACCTGAAGGTCCTGGTCGACGAGATCATCGAGGCCAACCGGACCCTCAACATCCCCGCCCAGCACAGCCCGTGGCTGCCCGCGCTCGGCGAGACCATCCTGCTCGACGAGATCCCCGCGCCCGCGCCGCGGACGGCTCCCGGGGCGCTCACGCCCGCCCCGTACGGCGTCGAGGACCTGCCCGCCGACCAGGCGCGCCGCCCGGTCGTCGTGGACTTCGCGACCTTCGGCCACCTGATGATCGGCGGCGCCCCGCGCTCCGGCCGCTCGCAGGTGCTCCGTACGATCGCGGGCTCGCTGGCGCGTACGCACTCCAGCGCCGACGTCCACCTGTACGGCATCGACTGCGGCAACGGCGCGCTCAACGCGCTGACCCGGCTGCCGCACTGCGGCGCCGTCGTGGGCCGCAACCAGACCGAGCGGGTCGTCCGCCTCATCAACCGCCTCAAGGGCGAACTCAGCCGCCGCCAGGACCTGCTCGCCGACAAGGGGTACGCGGACATCGGCGAGCAGCGGGCCGACGCCGCCGGGGACGAGCGCCTGCCGCACCTCGTCGTCCTCCTCGACCGGTGGGAGGGCTGGCTGCCCACGCTCGGCGAGATCGACCACGGCTCGCTCACCGACGAGATCACGACGATCATGCGCGAGGGCGCGAGCGTCGGCATCCACATGGTGATGACGGGTGACCGGCAGATCCTGGTGGGCCGCATCTCCTCCCTCACCGAGGACAAGTACGGCCTGCGGCTCGCGGACCGCTCCGACTTCTCGATGCTCGGCATCCCGGCCCGCAAGGTGCCCGAGGAGATCGCGCCGGGCCGCGCCTTCCGCAACGAGAGCGGCACGGAGACGCAGTTCGCGCTGCTCTCCGAGGACTCCACGGGTCAGGGCCAGGCCGCCGCGCTCGCCGCGATCGGTGAGCGGGCCGCGGCCCGCGACGCCGACGTGCCGCGCCACCGCCGCCCGTTCCGCGTCGACACGCTGCCGAGCCGTATCTCCTTCGAGGAGGCGTGGGAGCTGCGCGACCCGGAGGCCTCGCGCTCCAAGCTGTGGGCGCTGGTGGGCATCGGCGGCGACGAGGTCATGGGGTGGGGCCCCGACCTGTCGCAGGGTGTGCCCGCGTTCGTCATCGCGGGCCCGGCCAAGTCGGGCCGCTCCACGGTCCTGATGAACATGGCGCGCTCCTTCCGCACCCAGGGCGTACGCCTTGTCGTCGCCGCACCGCGCCAGTCGCCGCTGCGGGAACTGGAGGGCACGGAGGGCGTGCTGAAGGTCTTCACCGGGGACGACATCGACGAGGACGAGTTCGAGGAGCTGATCGAGGAGGCGGACGCGTCCCGGGAGGACCCGGTGGTCGTCCTGATCGACGACGCCGAGATGCTGGAGGACGCGGACGCGGCGAGCCAGTTCAAGCGGATCATCCAGCGCGGCACCGACCAGGGCCTCGCGATGGTCCTCGCGGGGGACGAGGATGACGTGTGCAGCGGCTTCAGTGGATGGCAGGTCGAGGCGAAGAAGGGCCGCCGCGGCATCCTGCTCTCCCCGCAGGACAGCTCCAGCGGTGACCTCATCGGCCTGCGGATCTCGCGCAGCATGGTCGGCGGCCCGGTCGCTCCCGGCAAGGGGATGCTGCACCTGGGCACCGGCGAGGTGCAGACGGTGACCACCCCTCTGTGACCCCCGGGGCGCGCGTTCACTCCCTCCGGGTCAGCCGGGCCCTCGGGTCCCCCGCGTCCGGATCGTCCGAGGTGTAGCCGAGGGCCCTGCCGTCGGGGCGCAGGCGGACCGTGTGGCTCGTCTGCGCGCACTGACCGCCGTTGGTCCCGGCTCCCTTGCCCGTCGCCACGAGGACTTCCTTCGTGGCGGACTTCAGGGTCAGGACGTCCGTGCAGGTGTTGCCGATCAGGTCGTGCTGGACGACCGTGCCGACCCGTTGCCCCGGCTTCGCCTGACGCAAGGTGACCTCGAAGGTGCCGAGGGGGATCGTGCCGCCGTTCGCCGCGGCCTTGCCGCTCCACCTGCCGAGATAGGCCTCGGGGACCCGGCCGGCGTCCGTCGCCGCCGGGGGCTGCGCCGCCCCGTCCCCGCCGCTCATCGCGTCGTCGTCGTTCCGCAGCGCCCCGAGGACGAAGACCGTGCCCACCGTGACGGCGGCCAGCGCCCCGGCCACGGCGAGCGCCACCGTGCAACTCACCCTCCGACCACGCCCGTCCGGCCCTTCGGGTACGGAGGTGGCGGCCACGGAGACGGAGAGCCGGCCGGGCGCGGCGGTGGCTTCGTCGGCGGGCGCGGGAGGCAGCGCGTACGAGGGGTCCGGCGGCCCGAACGCCCCCTGGCCGGACGGGGAGTCGAACGCCACGGGGCCCGAGGGGGCCTCCCCCGCCCCCGTGTCCAGGTCCAGGAGCCGCACCGCGCCGCGGCTCACCCGCTCCACCACCGGCCCCGGCAGCCATCCGGCCGCCACGAGCGGGGCGGCGCCGCCCGGGGCGAGGCGGCGGGCCAGGTCACCGGGGGCGGGGCGTGCGGCCGGGTCCTTGGCGAGGCAGGCGGCGGCGAGTTCCCGTACGTCACCGTCGAGCGCGCCCAGCTCCGGTTCCTCGTGGACGACCTTGTAGAGCAGCGCGGCCGACGAGTCGCCGGGGAAGGGCGGCTGCCCCGTCGCCGCGTAGACCAGGACGGCCCCCAGGGAGAAGACGTCCGCGGCGCCCGTGACGGCCTTGCCGAGGATCTGCTCGGGCGCCATGTAGCCGGGCGAGCCGACGGAGGCGCCGGTGGCGGTGAGCGAGGCCGTGCCGTCGGTGGCGCGGGCGATGCCGAAGTCGATCAGGCGCGGCCCGTCGAGGGTGAGCAGGACGTTCGAGGGCTTCACGTCGCGGTGCACGAGCCCGAGGCCGTGGACGTGGGCCAGCGCCTCGGCGAGGCCCGCGCCGAGGACGCGTACGGAGTGCGCGGGCAGCGGAGCGCCCTCGCGGACCGCCTCGGTGAGCGAGGGCCCGGCCGCGTATCCCGTGGCGACCCACGGCACGGGGGCGTCCGGGTCGGCGTCCAGGACGGGGGCGGTCCATGCGCCGCCGACCCGCCGGGCGGCCTCGACCTCGCGCCGGAAGCGGGCGCGGAACTCCTCGTCGAGGGCGAAGTGCGGGTGCACGATCTTGACCGCGACGGTGCGGCCGCCCCCGCTGCGGCCCAGATAGACCCGGCCCATGCCGCCCGAACCGAGCCGGCCGAGCAGCCGGTAGGGACCGATCACGGTGGGTTCGCCGGCTTCGAGCGGACGCATGGCGTTGGCCTCCCCCTCTACCACTGCGGATCAGCGTAGTGCGGGACCGGCACGGGAAGCGGCCCCCCGCACGCATTCCCGCCGATAACCACGGGCCGGGCGACGCCGGGCCCGCCGGCAATTGCCGCCCGCGGTTCCCCGGGAGCGATAGCGGCGCGCAATCCGGACGCGGAGAACTATCCCGGGCGCCCAGAACTATCGGGAGGTTTCGAGAAGTATCGAGAACTATCGAGAGCTATCGTCGGCCCCGGCTATTAGGGCTGCGGCGCCGGTGATATCACCGGCGAACGAATCCAGCCAATGGCCGAAGGACGGTCGCCCCGATTCCGGGAAGGCGGCTTCCCGCGCTCGCGGCGACCCCGGCACCGGCCACCCGAACGGCACTGGAGCGGACCGCCGGGCCCCCGGGCCACCGAGCCACCGGTTCGCCGGATCAGGCCCCCAGCAGCCGTACCTCGACGTCCGCGGGGAACCCCGTCGTCGGGCCGACCCGGCGGGCGAACTCCGCGACGCCCTCCAGCTGCGCGGCGCCGAAGCGGAAGTCCAGTGTCGTGAAGTACCGCTCCAGCACCTCGGCGTCGAAGGACTCCCAGCGGGCGGCCTGCTCGGCGACCTTCGTGACCTCCTCCAGGGAGAGGTCACGGGAGGAGAGGAAGGCCTGGTGCACCTGGCGCACCACCTCCGGCTCGCACGCCGCGTAGTCGCGCCGGGCGGCCCAGACGGCGAAGACGAACGGCAGGCCCGTCCACTCCTTCCACATCTGGCCCAGGTCGTACACGTCGAGGCCGAGCCGGGGCGCGTCGATCAGGTTGGCGCGCAGCGCGGCGTCGCCGATGAGAACGGCGGCGTCCGCCTCCCGCATCATCAGGCCCAGGTCGGGCGGGCAGGAGTAGTACTCGGGCCGTACGCCGTACCGCTCGGCGAGCAGCAGCTGGGCGAGCCGCACGGACGTGCGCGAGGTCGAGCCGAGCGCGACGCGCGCCCCGTCCAGCCGGTCCAGCGGCACCTGCGAGACGATCACGCAGGACATCACGGGACCGTCGCAGCCGACCGCGAGGTCGGGGAAGGCGACAAGGTCGTCCGCGTTCCTGAGGAACTCGACGAGGGTGACCGGGGCGATGTCCAGCTCGCCCCGCACGAGCTGCTCGCTGAGCTTCTCGGGGGTGTCCTTGGTCAGCTCGAAGTCGAGGAGCGTCCCGGTCCGCGCGAGCCCCCAGTACAGGGGCATGCAGTTCAGGAACTGGATGTGGCCGACGCGCGGCCGAGGAGTGCGACGGGAGTCGGGCAGCTGTTCGGCGCCTGCCCCCGCGAAGGCGCTCAGGGGAGAATTGTCCACATCGGGGAGGCTAGCCCCCATGCGGTACGGTGCGGGCGCCGGGGCCCTCCCGCGTCCTGTCAACCCCCTCGGGAGCCCCTTCAAACCTCCGGGTGACGTGATCTTTGCCCCCTATTGCATTCCCCTGGCTGCGTGCTAAGCTCGCCGCAAGTTGCAGTTTGGTTTCCCTTGCAGTACAGAGCCTGCGGAGCATGTGACCCCGTAGGCTCTCGTCTTTTTCAGACTTATGCAGTTGTTTTAACAATCGCTGGTTCTGGAGCAGGGCAACCCTTTGGCCCAAGGAGGGCTTATGGCTACCGGAACCGTGAAGTGGTTCAACGCTGAAAAGGGCTTTGGATTCATCGCCCAGGAAGGCGGCGGCCCGGACGTCTTCGTCCACTACTCCGCGATCAACGCGAACGGCTTCCGCTCCCTCGAGGAGAACCAGGCCGTCAGCTTCGACGTGACGCAGGGCCCGAAGGGCCCGCAGGCGGAGAACGTCACCCCGCAGTAATCGGACGCCTCACGTGAGTGAGGCGTGTGATGCTCCGGTGACTTGATCCGGACATGGATGCAGTACCCAAGGAGCCCTGCTCCTCCGCGCGAGCGGAGGAAGCGGGGCTCCTGCCTTTTGCCCGCCGTCAGACGTGCTGCATGATCAGCACGAACGTCGTGCCGGGCTCCAGCGCCCGGTAGAGGTGCGGCACATCGCCCCGGTACGACATGTAGTCCCCGGGGGCCAGCTCCACCGTCTCGTCGCGCGGGCCCGCGAGCAGGCGGCCCGTGCTGATGACGAGGTGTTCCACCGAGCCCGGGATGTGCGGGTCGGACTCGCGCGCCGGCCCCGGCTCCATCGCCCCGTGGTAGATGTCGCGCCGCACGCCGGCCGGTCCCGCCGAGAACAGCGTGCCCACGTACGGCGCGTCCTCGGCCCGCATGGACGGCCCCTCGCCCGCGCGGATCACGGTCACCGCCGGGGCGGGCGACTCCACGAGCACGCTGAACGGCACGCCGAGCGCCACGGCCAGCGCCCAGAGCGTCTCGATGCCGGGGTTGCCGGTGGCCGCCTCCAGCTGGGAGAGCGTGGACTTCGCGATCCCGGCGCGCTTGGCCAGCTCGGAGAGGGAGATCCCCGCCTTCGCGCGCTCGCGGCGCAGGGCGGCGGCGACCCACTCGCGCGGCAGGCGCGCCCCTTCGGTCGTCACGTCATCGGCTCCTGTCTCTCCCGGCCCGGTCGTTCGATCCCGCGACCGTTCAGTCCCGCGATCATTCGTTCGATCCCGCCATCGTTCGCTACAGCGGACCGATCGTTCGCCTTGACGAACGGCATCCGCCACCTCCATCCTACGACGTATGCGTTCGCCACACCGAACAGATCAATCGCCAGACCGAACGGACGACGGCTCGGAGGCCGCCGGTCTCGTCCGTCTCTCCGACCTCCCGCCGGGCGTCCTGCGCGACATCGCCC
The DNA here is from genome assembly GCF_021028635.1 of Streptomyces huasconensis. Classification (NCBI taxonomy): domain Bacteria; kingdom Bacillati; phylum Actinomycetota; class Actinomycetes; order Kitasatosporales; family Streptomycetaceae; genus Streptomyces; species Streptomyces huasconensis. The sequence continues at coordinate 4,677,901 of NZ_CP086119.1, read as the reverse complement.
TCGTCTGGCTCGCCGACGCCGTCGTCGGCGTCTCCTTCGGCGCGATCGCCGTCGGGGGCGGCCTTCCGCTGTGGGTGCCGGTCCTCATGTCGCTGCTCGTGTACGCGGGCTCCGCCCAGTTCAGCGCGGTCGGCCTGCTCACCGCGGGCGGCGGGCCGGTGGCCGCGGCGGCGACCGGGCTGCTGCTCAACTCCCGGACGGCGGCGTTCAGTCTGGCCCTCGCCGAGGATCTCGGCCGCTCCTGGGCGGCGCGGCTGATCGGCGCGCACCTCATCACCGACGAGACGGCCGCCTTCGTCCTTGCCCAGCGGGGCCGCCGGCAGCGCAGGGCCGCCTTCTGGATATCCGGCATCGGCCTCTTCGTCGCCTGGAACCTCAGCGTCCTCGCGGGCGCCCTCGCCGGGACCGCGCTCGGCGACACGGACCGCTTCGGGCTCGACGCCGCGTTCCCCGCCGTGCTGCTCGCCCTGGTGCTGCCCGCGCTGCGCGGCGACAGCGCGGCCCGGCGCGCCTCGGCCGCGGGCGCCGTGATCGCCGTGGCGGCGGCCCCGCTGCTGCCCGCCGGGGTGCCGGTGCTGCTCGCCCTGCTCGGTCTCCTCGCGGCGCGGCGCGGACCCCGCCGCCCCCGCACGCCCACCCCCGGGAGCACCTCGTGAACGCCACGCTCGCCTGTGTCCTCGTGCTCGCCGCGGGGACGTACGCCTTCCGGCTGGCCGGTCCCGTGCTGCACGGCCGCGTGGAACTTCCCGCGCGTGTCCAGGAGTTGCTGACCGTCGGCGCCACGGTCCTGCTCGTCGCGCTGCTCGTTACGGGGGCGCTCACGCAGGGCCAGGAGTTCGCGGGCTGGGCGCGGCCCGCCGGTGTCGTGGTCGGCGGCCTCCTCGCCTGGCGCCGGGCGCCTTTCGCGGTGGTCGTGGTGGGCGCGGCGGCGGCGACGGGCCTGCTGCGGCTGGCCGGGGTGGCCTAGCTTGAAACCGGCGCCCCGGTGTCGGTGCCCGCGCCGCCGTACAGCCCCTCCACCACCTCCGCGTACCGCTCCGTCACCGCCCGTCTGCGCACCTTCAGGCTCGGCGTGAGCAAGCCGTCCTCCACCGTGAAGTCCTCGTCGAGGACGGCGAACGCGCGCAGCCGGGCCGGGCGCGAGACCGTGGCGTTGGCGGCATCCACGGCTTCCTGGACGAGGGCGCGGACCCGGGGGTCGCGGGAGAGCGGCTCAGTCAGGGTGATGCCCTCGCGCGCGGCCCAGCCGGTGACCTCCTCCGTGTCCAGCGTGATCAGCGCCACCGGATGCGGGCGGCGGTCGCCGACCATCACGGCGCGGGAGACGAACCGCGAGTTCTGGACGGCGAGTTCGCTCAGCGACGGCGTGAGGTTCTTGCCCGCCGAGGTGATGATGAGGTCCTTCTTGCGGCCGGTGATCGTGAGGTAGCCGTCCGCGTCCAGCTCCCCCAGGTCGCCGGTGTGCAGCCAGCCGTCGTCGTCCAGGGCGGCGCGCGTGGCCTCGGGGTCGTTGTGGTAGCCGGGGAAGACCATGGGGCCGCGGGCCAGGACCTCGCCGTCCTCGGCGATGCGGATCTCGGCGCCGTCCACGGGCCGGCCGACGGTTCCGTACCGCACGGCTCCCGGCACGTTGAGGGTGAGGGCCCCGGCCGACTCGGTCATGCCGTATCCCTCGAAGACGGGGACGCCGCAGGCCCGCAGGAAGGCGATGGTGTCCGGCGCGATGGGCGCGCCGCCGGTCAGCGCCCGCCTGACCCGGCCGCCGAGCGCCTGCCGGACCAGGCTGTAGAGGGCCTTGTCGGCTTCCTCGTACGCGTCCCGCAGCTCGGGTGGCAAGCTGCCCTCGGCGGCCAGGACCCCGATGCGGACGGCCTCCTCGAACCGTTCGCGCCCGCCCTGGCGCGCCTCGGCGAGGGTCAGCACGACCGAGCGCACCTTCTCGAAGAGGCGGGGCACGGACGGCAGATGGGTGGGCCGCGCCTCGGCGAGTTCGGCCACGACGTCCTCGACGCGCCCGCCGAAGAAGGTCAGTTCGGCGCCCTGGAGGAGCGTCGTGAACTCGATGAGCTGGGCGAGGAGGTGGGCGAGCGGGAGATAGAGGTACGTGGAGTCGCCGGGGCCGCCGTCGACGACCGGCACGGTGGCGCGCTGCACGGCGAGCAGGTTGCCGTGCGTGAGCACGCAGCCCTTGGGGAGACCGGTGGTGCCGGAGGTGTAGATGATGGTGGCCGGGTCCGCGGCCGACCGCTCCCGGGCGCGCTCCGACAGGGCCGTGGGCGGGGCGAGTTCCTGGCCCGGTTCCGTCAGCGGCACCACCCGCCGCACGCCGGGCAGCCGCCCCTGGCCCCGCAGCCGTTCGACCTTCGCCGTCTGCGCCTCGTCCTCGCAGAGCACCACCGCCGCGCCCGAGTCGTCCAGGACCCACGCGGCCTCGTCGTCGCCCGCCGTCGGATAGACCGGCACGACGACGGCGCCCGCCGCGAACGCGCCGAAGTGGGCGCACGTCCACTCCTGGCGGGTCTCCGAGAGGATCGCCACGCGGTCGCCGGGGCCGACGCCGAGTGCGATCAGGGCGCGGCCCACGCGGCGCGCGGCGTCCCGCAGACCGGTGTAGGAGAGCGTGGTCCACTCCCCCTCGCGCCGGTACCGCAGGGCGGGCAGCGTGCCGTACCGTTCGGCCGCCCACTCCGCCACCAGCGCCAGTGTCGACGGCAGTTCGGACGGCGTCACGGGGTTGTGCGGGTGGTTCCGAGTCCGCTCCATGCGTACGACGCTAGGGAGCGCGGCCCGCGCGCGGGATGACCCGAAACGTCAGCGGCGCTGGCCTGGGCGCTCAGCGCGGCGGGCGCTACCGTCGTGTACATGGCCAGGCGGACGATCACCGTGCACCATGTGCGGGCCGTGCTGCGCGGCGCCGAACGGCACGGCCTGGACACCGTGCCGCTGCTGCGGGAGGCCCAGATCCCGCCGCTGCTCCTCGGCGACGACCGGGCCCGCGTCACGGCCCCGCAGTTCGCGCGGCTCTTCCGGGGGCTGTACCGCGCCACGCAGGACGAGTTCCTCGGCCTCGGCTCCGCCGTCAGCAGGCCCGGCACCTTCGCCATGATGTGCCACGCCTCGCTGGGCTGCCGGGACCTCGGGGCGGCGGTGCGGCGCGGCGTCACGTTCTACGGGCTGTTCCCCGGCGGTCCCGACCTCGTCCTGGAGAGCCGGGACGGGGAGGCCGTGTTCGGTGTCCGCAGCGACCACGAAGAGGACTACTTCCTCGCCGAGTGCCTGGTCATCATCTGGCACCGCCTGTGCAGCTGGCTCGTCGGCCGCCGCATCCCGCTGCGCTGGGCGGAGTTCCGGCATCCGCCGCCCCCGCACCAGGACGAGTACGAGGTGCTGTTCGGCTGCCCCGTGCGGTTCGGGGCGGAGCGCACCGGCGCCGGGTTCCCCGCGCACTGGCTGGACGCGCCGCTGGTCAGGGACGAGGCGGCGCTCGACGAGATGCTGCGCCGCGCCCCCTTCGAGCTGCTCAGCCGCCGCGAGTACGGCACGACGGTCGCCGAACAGGTGGGCCGTGCCCTCGCGCGGTCCCTGCGTTCCTCGCCGCACCTGCCCTCGCTCGGTGAAATCGCGGCGCGGCTCGCGGTGAGCCCGGCGACGCTGCGCCGCCGCCTCGCCGAGGAGGCCACGTCGTACCAGCGGCTGAAGGACGCGGTGCGGCGGGACGCGGCGATCGCGGGCCTCGCGGAGGGCGGCGAGCCGATCGCGGAACTGGCGGCGCGGCTCGGCTTCTCCGAGGACACGGCCTTCCACCGGGCATTCCGCCGCTGGACGGGGACGACGCCGGGGGCGTACCGGGGTGGAACCGCGCCTGCGAGCCGGGGTCAACGAAGCTGAGCGTCCCGGTCAGCCCTCTCCTTACTCACCGGTCACTACCGTCGTACACCCAAGACCCCCAAATCCCCGATCTCCGCGTACCGTTGGGAGAGCCGCATGCACATACGCACCAGCTGCCGGGCGTGGGCCGTGGTGGCCGCGCTCGGCCTGTCGGCCGTCGTCCCGCTCGGCACCGCCCACGCCGAGGAGCGCGCCCCGGCCGCCCCCGGCGACATCGTGCGCTCCGAGCCGAGCGCCTTCCACCCCCTGCCCGGGCAGCCGACCAACACGAGGGCCTGGAAGGTCCACTACCGCTCGACCTCGGCCACGGGCGCCCCCACCACCGTGTCCGGCACGGTCATCGTGCCGCAGGACGGCAGGCAGGGCCCGCGCCCCCTGATCACGTACGCGGTGGGGACGGTCGGTGTCGGCGACCACTGCGCGCCCAGCGCCAACTTCCCGAAGGGGACCGCACTGGAGGCCAACCTCATCCAGCAGCTCACCCTGCGCGGCTGGGCGGTGGCCGTCACGGATTACGAGGGTCTCGGCACCCCCGGCGACCACACCTACACGGTGGGCCGCTCGGCCGGTCAGGCGATGCTGGACGCGGCCCGCGCCGCGATCCGCCTCCCGGAGGCGGGCCTCGGGGAGCACACCCCGGTCGGCATCATGGGCTACTCGCAGGGCGGCCAGGCCTCCTCGTGGGCGGCCGAGCTGCACGGTTCGTACGCCCCGGAACTCGACGTCAAGGGCACGGCGACCGGCGGTGTCCCCGGCGACCTGATGGAGGTGGCGGAGTTCAACGACGGTTCGTACGGCTCGGGTCTGATCTTCATGGCGGCGATCGGCCAGAACGCGGCCTTCCCCGAGCTACGGCTCGACTCCTACCTGAACCCGGCCGGCAAGGCGCTCCTCGGCGCCATGCGGAACAGCTGCGTGGCGGACGGCGCGGTGCTCGGCGCCTTCAAGACGATCGACTCGATGACCACGAAGAACCCGCTGGACGAGCCCGACTGGCGGCAGCGGCTGCGGGAGTCACGGGTCGGCGCGCACAAGCCGGCCGCGCCCGTCTACCTCTACCACGCGCTCGCCGACGAGCTGATCCCGTACGGCGTGGGCAAGCAGGTCCGCAAGGACTGGTGCGCGCGGGGCGCGGACGTGGAGTGGCACACGATTCCCCTCGGCGAGCACGTCAGCGGCGTCATCACACAGTCGCCGCTGGCGACACGGTGGCTGGCGGACCGCTTCGAGGGAAGGCCGTCACGAGCCAACTGCTAGCCGACACAGGCGAGTTGGGGCGGCCCTGCAACCCCGGGGGCCGCCCCGCACCCGCACCGAAAAAGAAGTGGGCGGCTCCGCCCCGCCCCTCGTAGGATCGGGAGGTTCGTCCGCAGGACTACGAGAACCCGGGGGGGGAATTCTCATCGTGCTCCTGGCACCCACCGCACTGACCCTGGCCCTGCCGCTCCTGTTCCTCCTGGCGATGAAGGCGTCCGACGGGGGCCGCCTGGCGGAGGACTCCGCCCGGTGACCGCGCCGCCGGCACCCCCGCCCGAGGACCCCTCGCACGCCGACCCCGCACCCGGCCCCGACTTCGTCACGCCGGTCGACCACGTCTTCGTACGCAAGCACCTGGGCATCCCGCGGATCGACGCCGCCGCCTGGACGCTGACCGTCGAGGGCCTGGTCGGACGGCCCCTGCGCCTTGACCTGCCCGCCGTCCTGGCGCTGCCCGCCCGGCAGCTCACGGCCGTCCACGAGTGCTTCGGCAGCCCGCTGCGGCCCGACGTGCCGACGCGCGCGGTGGCGAACATCGAGTGGACGGGCCTTCCTCTCTCCGCGCTCCTGGACCGCGCGGTCCCGCTGCCCGCCGCCCGGCACGTGGTCTTCGAAGGCGCGGACACCGGCTCCTTCGACGGGGTGGACGGCCTGTCGTACGTCAAGGACCTCCCGCTGGAGACCGCGCACCGACAGGTGTTCCTGGCCCACCGCATGAACGGCGACCCGCTGCGCGCCCGGCACGGCTTCCCGTTGCGCGCCGTGGTGCCCCGCATGTTCGGCACGAACTCCGTGAAGTGGCTGACGCGGATCGTCCTGACGGACGAACGCCCGGAGCACATGTTCACGACGACCTTCTACACCCGAACGCCGCCCGGCACCGACACGCCGCAGCCGGTGCGCGAGGTCGACGTCAACAGCAAGCTGCTGACACCGGCACCGGGCGCGCGCCTGCCGCACCCGTCGGTGGCTTTCCGGGGCCGCGCCTGGAGCACCACGGAGGTCGTGCGCGTCGACCTTTCCGTGGACGGCGGCCCCTGGGAGCCCGCCACCCTGGACGCCCTGGGCGCCGACCCGACCTGGCAGGGCTTCTCCCTGCGCCGCTCGCTGGCGCCGGGCCCGCACACGGTCCGCTCCCGGGCCCGGGACGCGGCGGGGCGCGTGCAGCCGCCGCCGGAGGCGCGGAACTGCGTCCATGAGGTGGCGTTCACGATCAGGGGGTAGTGGGGCGGAGGGCCTGGGGTATGGGGACGGGCCTGCCGCGGTAGGCCTTCAGCGTGCAGACCTTTCTCCCTTACTCCGACTTCACGCGGTCCGCCGCGGTCCTGGACCGGGGGCGCCTCGGCAAGCAGCGGGTCGAGGCCCTCCAGGTGCTGCGCGGCCTGACCGTGCCGGGCTACGGATGGCGCCACCACCCCGCGGTACGCATGTGGACCGGGTATGAGGAGGCCCTGGTCCGCTACGGCCTCGACGTGTGCGCGGTGTGGGTGCGGGAGGGGCGCGCCGACACATGTGCCGCCACGCTCGTCACCGACTTCACCCGGCACCGTCCGGGCGCCGCGGTGCGCGCCCAGCGCGAACTGGCCGACGCCGGCGAACTCCCTCCCTGGCTAGGAGACCCCGCCTTCCACCGCAGCCACCAGTCCGCGCTGAAACGCAAGGCGCCGGAGATCTACGCCCCGCTCTTCCCCGAAGTCCCCGACGACCTGCCCTACCTCTGGCCGGCCTCCGACCGGGACTCCTCGTAGCGTTCCCGGCCCTCAGCGGGTACGGGGGACACGGGCTCGGTCTCTATGACGGAGAACGGCGCCGCCTCCCTCAGTGGCGTGACGGAGGTGACGCGCAGGCCAGCGCGGGCGCAGACGTCCTCGAAGTCGCGGCGGGTGCGTTCGCGGCCGCCGACGTTCACCAGCATGTTGAGGTCGCTCAGGTGGGTGAGCGCGGCCTCGGTCAGGCCGGGTTCGGGCCCCGGGTCCGCGACCTCGGGGAGCACGGGCTCCAGGATCAGGACGCGGCCGCCGGGCGGCAGCGCCTCGCGGCAGTGGCCGAGGATCGTGACCGCCTGGTCGTCGGTCCAGTCGTGCAGGATGCTCTTCACCAGGTAGGCGTCCACGCCCTTCGGCACCGAGCGGAAGAAGTCCCCGGCGACCACGGAACAGCGGCCGGTCAGCCCATGCCGCGCCAGCGTCTGCGGAGCCTGGGCGAGCCCCTCCTCCGTGTCGTACAGGACACCGCGCAGCGCCGGGTACGCGGCGAGCACCCCCGCCAGCAGCGTGCCGTCACCGCCGCCCACGTCGGCGACCGCCGTGAACCGGCCGAAGTCGTACGCGCGGGGCAGCGCGGCGGCGGCCTCCCCCGCGGCCTGGCTCATCGCCGCGTTGAACTCCGCCGACAGCTCCGGGTGCCGGGCCAGGTGGCCGAAGAAGTCCGTGCCGAAGACGCCGTCGAAGGCGGTCTTCCCGGTACGGACGCTGCCGTCCAGGTGCTCCCAGGCCCGTGTCAGCGCCGGATCGGTGAACATCCGTACGAACGACGTGAGCGAGTCGGCCCGGCCGGGGTCGAGCAGCGTCCCCGCGCGCGTCACGGAGAAGGTCCCGGGCGCGTGCTCCCGCACCAGGCCCAGGCCGGCCAGGGCCCGCAGCAGCCGCGTCATGGACTGCGGCTCGGCTCTCGCGTCGGCGGCGACGTCGGCCGCCGCGCGCCGCCCGTCGCCGATCAGCTCGACGACCCTCAGGCTGATCGCCGCGCGCAGGGTCTGCGCGGCCATGCTTCCGAACGCGATGCGGACGATGAGGTCACGGTCGGCCATGTCTGTCTCGACGTTCACCACGGGCAGCTGCCCTCCATGTCTTGTCGCCTGCTGGGGCGTTGGACGGTCACCCTCACCATCGCCCACTCCCGCGCCCGTGTCTTGGACGAAAGTTCCGCGCGGCAGCCGGTCACACCGTCAGCTCGGCCCAGACCGCCTTGCCGACCTTCCGCTCGGTGACACCCCAGGCGGTGGCCAGCGCGGCGACGAGGCGCAGCCCGCGCCCCGCGTCGTCCTCCGCTTCGCCGGGCCGGCAGCGGGGCAGCCGGTCCCCGCGCGCGTCGGCGACCTCGATACGCAGCGTGTTCGGCTCCCGCCGGGTCAGCCGCAGCTCGAAGTCCCGCCCGGCGACCCGGCCGTGCGTGATGGCGTTCGCCGCCAGCTCGGCCACGATGAGCGCGGCCGCGTCGGACACGTCGCCGCCGTGGGGGAACCCCCAGGCGTCCAACTGGTGCAGGGCCAGCCGCCGGGCGAGGCGGGCGCCTCTGGGGGTGGCGCTGAGCAGCTGCCGGAACGCGGTGAACTCTCCCGTGGGGGTGGAGATTCGCTGATTCATGTCACTGAGCGTGGTGGGTCGGTTCTACGCTGACCAGGTACGACACCTCGACGCCGGGTACGTGTATGAGCACGAGGGCTTGGCTGTACGAGGCGTCGACCGTGACCACGCGAAGGCGGTACGGGGCATGGCGATGAGGGACCACGAGGTACGCCCGGAGCGGCCTTCCCAGGCAGACGGCACGGCGCACCTTTTCAGCGCCCTGGGCAAGCAGATCAAGGTGCTGCGCGAGCACACGGGGATGAGCCAGCGGGGCGCGAGCGTCCATCGCGTATACGGAGGTTCAGGGTTATCCCCGGCTGATCACTGACGTGGAGGAGGTCAGGCTGATCGCAGCTCGTTATGGCATCCTTCGCTCGCAGGCACTCAACGCCCAAGAGTCCTTGGCCCTGATTGAGAAGATGCTGGGGGAACTGTGAACGACGCCAAGTTCGACTGGTTCAAGAGCAGCTACAGCGGCGGGGAAGGCGGCTCGTGCCTCGAAGTCGCTTATAGCTGGCGGACATCGAGCCACAGCAGCGGAGGCGGCGGCGAATGCGTGGAGGTAGCCTCCTGCCCTCACGCCATCCACATCCGCGACTCCAAACAGCACGACGGCACCGGCCCCATACTCACCGTCACGCCCACCCCCTGGACCCACTTCCTCGCCTACGCCACCACCGCATGACACCGATGCTGGGGGAACGATGAACGACACCGAGCCCACCTGGTTCAAGAGCAGCTACAGCGGCGGCGAAGGCGGCACCTGTCTCCAAGTCGCTTACACCTGGCGGAAGTCGAGCCACAGCGGCGGCGCCGGCGGCGAATGCGTCGAGGTAGCCCCCTGCCCTCACGCCATCCACATCCGCGACTCCAAGCACAAGCCCGAGGACGACGGTCCCCTCCTCACCGTCACCCCCACCCCCTGGACCCACTTCCTCGCCTACGCCACCGCCAGTGCCGCCACCGCCACCACACCCACCCTCTGACATGCACAGCGACCGCACCCCCGACGCCTCCCTGATCCACGCCCTGCTCAAGGACCAGCACCCCGACCTCGCGGACCTGGACATCCACCCGCCCATCCGAGGCTGGGACAACGAACTCTGGCGGCTCGGTGGTGAATTGGCGCTGCGGCTACCCCGTACGGAACGTGCCCCCACCCTCATCCGCAAAGAGCACCGGTGGCTGCCGGAGCTGGCCATGCGGTTGCCGCTGCCCGTGCCGACGCCCCTGCGCCTCGGTGAGCCCTCGGTCCTCTTCCCGCAGCCGTGGACCATCGTGAAGTGGCTCAAGGGCGTACCGGCGGACCGTACGCCGCTCAGCCCCGCGTACGGCGGCCACGCGGCCGACACCCTCGCGGCCTTCCTGCGGGAGCTGCACGAGCCGGCGCCCGCCGACGCGCCGTCGAACCCGTACCGCACCGCGCCGCTCGACACGCTCACCGAGGCGTTCGAGCAACAGGCGCGGGAGGTCGCCGAGGACGTACCGCCCGGCGTGTGGGCCGTGTGGGCGGACGCGGTGGCGGCGCCGGGCCCGCAGGGGCCGCCCGTGTGGCTCCACTGCGACCTGCACCCGGCCAACGTCGTCGTCACGAACGACACCCTCGCCGGGGTGCTGGACTTCGGCGAGCTGTGCGCGGGCGACCCGGCCGTCGACCTCGCGGCGGCGTGGATGCTGCTGCCGGACGGCCAGGCGTCCCGTTTCTTCGCGGCGTACGCGTACGCGGACGACGCGGCGATCCGCCGTGCCCGGGGGCGGGCGATCCTGCACAGCCTCGCCCTGATCGGCATCGGCCGCGCCGGCGAACGCGGCCTGCCCGGCGGCAAGACCACGTGGGGTCATGCGGGCCGGGCGGCGCTGCGCCGGGTGGTCGCGGACAGCTGACGGAGGCCGGGTCAGTCCCTGGGCAGCAGCCACGCGGCGAGGGCGGTGGTGGCGCACAGGGTGAGCCCCGCGACCAGGAGCCCGACCCGCATGCCCGGCAGGGAGAACGTGCCGTCCGCGCCCGCGAGGAGGGCGCCGAAGAGGGCGACGGACAGCGCGTCGCCCGTCTGACGCAACGAGTTGAGGAGCCCGGAGGCCGTGCCCGCGCGCTCGCCGGGCACGCTGTCGATGAGCTGCGCGGTGAGCGCGGGGACGGCGAGCGCGCCGCCGATGCCGGTCGGGACGAGCAGCGCCAGGATGAGCCACAGCGGAGTGTGCGCTGTCAGCGGCAGCAGGGCGAACATGGCCACGGCCAGCACCGCCTGGCCGATGACGACGACCCGGCGGCGGCCGATGCGCTCGGCGAGGCGCGGCGAGACGAGGTTCGTGCCGGTGACGAAGGCGGCCATCGGCACGAACATCAGGCCCGCCGTGACGCCCGACATGCCGCGCAGCTGCTGGTAGTAGAGGCCGAGGAGGAACGTCACGCCGTAGAACCCGGCGTTGACCGCGAACCCGACCGCGAGGGCCACCGACACCTGCCGCTGCCGCAGCAGCCCCGGCGGAACCATGGGCGCGCGGTGCCGCTTCTCGGCGGCGTGGAAGGCGTACGCGGAGCCGACCGCCACGGCGGCCGCGGTGAGGACGGACGGGTGCGTCCACCCCAGGTGCCCGCCCTCGATGACGGCGAACGCGAGCCCGGCGAGGGCCAGTACGGCACTCACCTGCCCCGCGAGGTCGAGCGGCGCCGGGCGGCGGGGCGAGCGGGCGGTGCGGGCCAGGAGCGCCAGGATCACCGCGCCGACCGGCAGGTTGAGGAGGAAGACGGCGCGCCACCCGGCGGTCTCCGTCAGGATGCCGCCGAGCACCGGCCCGACCGCGACGGCCGCCGAGCCGCCCACCGTCCACAGCGCGATGGCCCGGGCCCGGCGGCGCGGATCGTCGTACGCCTGGCGGATCAGGGCGAGCGAGGCGGGCATCACGATCGCGGCGGCCCCGCCCTGCGCGACGCGGGCGGCGATGAGCGAGCCGATGCCGGGCGCGAGGGCGCAGGCCAGCGAGGCGGCGGTGAACAGCCCGACACCCCAGGCGTACGCCCGCCGCGCCCCGGCCCGGTCGGCGAGCGCCCCCGCGGAGAGCATCAGCGCGGCGAACATGAGCGTGTACGCGTCCACGACCCACTGGAGGCCGGCCATGCCGCCGTGCAGGGAGGCGCGGATGTCGGGCAGCGCGATGTTCACGGCGGTGACGTCGATGGTGATGACGCTGAAGCCGAGCAGGGACGCGAGCAGGGCGGCGGGCGACCCCGAGCGGCGAGAAGCGACGGAGGGGCCGGCCTCCGTACGTATCGGACCCGGGACGGGCGTGAGCGTGACGGACATCGTGCTCCTACGGTGGGGCCCACTGCGGGGCGGACAGGGAGGTGACGTGAGCGCGGGCGGGGACGGCCACCGGGACCGCGGCCCGGCGACGACGCGCCCCCTGGGCCCCGGTGGCCGTGCCGCCCGCGACACCCCTCACTCTGCGCCCGGCACGGCCGACGCGGCAGACCGCCGTGTTCCTGGCCCTGACACGGCCCCCCACGGCCGCGGCCCGCCGAGGACAATGGACGGATGACGGACAGCACACCGCACGCCACAGCCGCGGCCACCGGCACCGGCACGGGCACGGGCACCGAACTCGGCAGATACCTCCGCGCGCGCCGCGCCCGCGTCACCCCCGCCGAAGCGGGCCTCCCGGCGGGCACCGGGCTGCGCCGCACGCCCGGCCTGCGCCGCGAGGAACTGGCGACCCTCGCCGGAGTGAGCGTCGACTACTACACGCGCCTGGAGCGCGGCCGGGAGACGAACCCCTCCCCCGCCGTCATCGACGCGCTGGCCCGTGCCCTGCGGCTGACGGACGACGCCCACGAGCGCCTGCACGAACTGGCCGAGCTGGCCTCGGGCCGCCTGACGGAACCGCACCCCACGGCCGACGACACGGTCCACGAGTCCACGCTCCGCATGCTGGACGCCCTGGCCCCGCTGCCCGCGTACATCACCAACCGGCACAGCTACATGCTGGCCGCCAACGCCCCCGCCAAGGCGCTGCTGCCCGGCCTGTGGGAGTGGCCCGCCGAACAGCGCAACCTCACCCGCTACCTCTTCCTGCACCCGGTGGGCCGCACGCTCTACCAGCCGTGGGAGGAGACGGTCGCCACGTCGGTCGCCCACCTGCGCGCGGTCGGCGGCACGGACCCGGACTCGCCCCGCCTGACGAACCTGGTCGGCGAACTCCTCCTCAAATCCCCGGAGTTCGCTCGCATCTGGGAGCGCTACGAGGTACGCGAACGCGGCGGCGGCACCAAGTCCTTCGCCCATCCGCGGGTCGGCGCGATGACCCTCACGTACGAGGTGATGAAGCTCGCGAGGACGGGCGGCCAGCGCATGGTGGTCTACCAGGCCAAGCCGGGCTCCCCGGACGAGAAGGCCATGCTCGCGCTCACGCCGGCCGACGAAACCGCCACGGCCTGATCACTCCTGGGCCCGCGTGTCGACCGGACACGAACTGCCGCTCTTCGGCGTCTCCCCGTACAGCAGGAAACCGTTCACCTTGTCGTGCACACAAACGGACCCCAGGTAACCGGTGTGCCCGTCACCCTTGTTGTCCAGGACGACGGCCTGGGAGCCGAGGCGCCGCGCGGTCTCCTCCGTCCAGCGGTAAGGCGTCGCGGGGTCGCCGCGCGTGCCGACGAGCAGCAGCTTCGGCGTCTTCACGTCCCGTACCCGCTCACGGATGAAGTCGGTCCCCGCGGGACGCCCGAAGCACAGCAGCACCGGCATCAGCATCGACTTGCCGAAGACGGGCGACGCCTCCTCGAACTCCTCGCGGAGCTTGCCCACTTCCTTCTCTATGCGCGCGGCGTCGGGCCGGTCGGGGTCATCGGCGCAGTTCACAGCCATGAGGGCGGCGGACATGTTGTCCATGGGAACATCCACACGCAGCCCGTCCGCGCCCCCCATGAGCCCGCCGCTCATCCGGATCAGCGCCCGCGGGTCCCCGTCCGCGAGCAGCGCGCCGAGGGCCTGCGACAGCGCGGGCCAGGCCTGCCTGCTGTAGAGGGCCTGACTGAGGACGCCGACGACGTCCTGTCCGGTGAACTCCTCGCCCTCCATGGACCTCAGCGGCATCTCGTCCATGTCGTGGATGAGCTTCACCATGCCGTCCCGCGCGGCCCGCGCGTCGGTGCCGAAGACACAACCGGGGTTGCCCGTGCACCACTCCAGGAAGTTGTCGAGGGCCGTCTGACGCCCTTCGGCGGTCACGAGGGACTGCTCGGCGACGGGCTCGGTGAGCGTGTCGACGCCGTCGAAGACCATCCGGCCGACCTTCTTGGGGAACTGGGCGGCGTAGACGGCGCCGAGGCGCGTGCCGTACGAGAACCCCAGGTAGTTGAGCTTCTTGTCCCCGAGGGCCTGGCGCATGACGTCCAGGTCGCGCGAGACGTTCACGGTCCCCATGTGGGGCAGGACGGGCCCGGACTTGTCCTCACAGACCTTGGCGGCCTTGCGCAGCTCGGTGAGCACGGCACCCGGGGACTGGTCGCCGAGACCGCTGTCCAGGGGGTCGGTGCCCAGGTCGCCGCAGCTGACGGGGTCGGACTGGCCCACCCCGCGCGGGTCGAAGGAGACGATGTCGTAGCCCTTGCTGAGGAATCCGAACTCCTTCTGCGACCCGGCGAGCGCGGAGACACCGGGCCCACCGGGCCCGCCGAAGTTCAACAGCAACGACCCGCGCGGCTCACCGCTCGCACTGGACTTCATCCGGATCATGGCGACCTCGACATCGCCGCCACGGGGGTCGGCGTAGTCGATGGGTACGCGCACCTTCCCGCACCGCACGTCCTTGGCGTGTCCGGTGGCTTCCGCCAGGGCCTCGGTCTCGCCCTCGCAGGCGGCCCATTTGATCTTCTGCGTGTAGTAGCGCGACAGGTCGGGCGACCCGCTCCGGTCACCGGCGGCACCGGACACCAGGCCCGGCACACCCGCTCCCACAACGGCCAGCACGGCTATACCGGCGACTTTTCCCCGCACGGCAACCAACCTCCCAGGGGTCTCCCCCTCGCCCCACCCTAAGGTCCCTCCCGCCCCTCCGCCTCTCACGCCCCCCCACAGCCGCAATCACACCCAAGAGGACACACCCCCCACCCGCAGCCGCAATCGCACGCGAGGAGGGGACACAAGCCCCACCCACCCGCAGCCGCACCGGCACGCGAGGGGACACGGGGGTATGTGCGCGCGGAGCACAGTGGTGGTGCATCCCCAGCCGATGAGCACCCAGGGTCCAAGGCCAAGATGGCGAGCACGGACATACCCCCGGGGCCCCGCCCCACAGCGAACCCGAGGCGCCCGTACGAAACGGCGGGCACGGACCGGGCCAGGCCAGGTCGGGCCGGGGGACAGGCCTAAGCCGAGCCCCACCCCCGCCCCTCCAGCATCCCCCCAAGCCCCACCCAGGCGAAGTTCATCAACGTGGCGGCCGCCTCCTTGGCGGACACCGACGCATCGGCATTGGCCCAGTCCGCCATCGACTCCGCCGCCCCCACCAACGCCTGCGCGAGCCCCGCCACCTCCCGCTCCGGCAGCGAAGGGTCCCCATGGGCCTCCCGCGCCGCCGCCACGACCAGCGACGTCACGAAGGCCACGACCTCCGCCCGCATCGCGGCGACCTCCGCCGCGAACGGCTCCCCCTGCGTACGCGCCTGCCCGTGCAGCACCGCCCACCCGTCGGGCCGCTCCGCGGTGTGCCCGAAGAACGCCCGCAGCCCGGCCCACAGCTGCCGGTCGGCGGAGTCTCCCCCGGCCGCGCCCACCCCGTCCCGCACGGCGTCGACGAGCGCGGCGGCCTCCCGCCGGATGCACGCGCCGAACAACTCCTCCTTGGAGTTCAGATACAAATACACCAGCGGCTTCGAGACCCCCGCCAGCTCCGCGATGTCGTCCATGGACGCGGCCCGGTACCCCCGCTGCCCGAAGATCCGCACCGCCGCGTCCAGCATCTGCTGCTCGCGCACGGCCCGCGGCATCCGCTTCTGCCGCCGCTTCTCGCCCACCCCGGCCCCCGCCTTCTCCCGCTCGCCGCCCGTTCACGGGTCAGCGTACGGTCACCGGAGAGGACCCCACGATTACCGGACCACCGGCCGCTCCAGGACACCGGACCCCGGACACGGAAAATCCCTGCCCCGGATCAACTCCGGGTCAGGGATCTCTCGTTGGCGGCGCGGTCGCGCCCGCGCCGCTCAGGCGGCCGCGGGCACCGTGGACCGCCCCGGCACCGTGTCCTCGACGGCGTCGAAGTCATCGAGCGGCGACGCCGAGGCATTCTCGTACGCCTCCCGGTCGAGGATCTTCTCGCGGGCGGCGACGATCACCGGCACCAGCGCCTGCCCGGCCACGTTGGTGGCGGTGCGCATCATGTCGACGATGGGGTCGATGGCCATCAGCAGGCCGACACCCTCCATCGGCAGCCCCAGCGTCGACAGGGTCAGCGTCAGCATGACGGTCGCGCCGGTCAGACCGGCCGTCGCCGCCGAACCCACCACCGAGACGAAGGCGATGAGCAGGTACTCCTTGACGCCGAGCTGCACGTCGAAGATCTGCGCGACGAAGATCGCGGCGATCGCCGGGTAGATCGCGGCGCAGCCGTCCATCTTCGTCGTGGCGCCGAAGGGCACCGCGAAGGACGCGTACTCCTTCGGGACGCCGAGCCGCTCGGTGACCTTCTGGGTGACCGGCATGGTGCCGACGGAGGAGCGGGAGACGAAGGCCAGCTGGATCGCGGGCCAGGCGCCCTTGAAGAACTGGACGGGGTTGACCTTGGCGACGAGGGCCAGCAGCAGCGGGTAGACGCCGAACAGCACCAGGGCGCAGCCGATGTAGATGTCCGCGGTGAACGTCGCGTACTTGCTGATGAGGTTCCAGCCGT
Organism: Streptomyces huasconensis; assembly: GCF_021028635.1. Lineage (NCBI taxonomy): Bacteria > Bacillati > Actinomycetota > Actinomycetes > Kitasatosporales > Streptomycetaceae > Streptomyces > Streptomyces huasconensis. The sequence continues at coordinate 4,661,522 of NZ_CP086119.1, read as the reverse complement.
AGTCCGCGATGGCGAAGCCGATGAGGCCGACGGTGCCGATCGGGGAGAGCTTGATGACCCACCACAGGGCCTTCTGGAGGAGCGCGAGGACGGACTCGCTCAGCTCCAGGATCGGCTGGGCCTTGTCACCGATCTTCAGTACGGCGACACCGGCGACGGCGGCCATGAAGACGATCTGGAGGACGTTGAGATCGGTGAACGGCGTGATGACGTCCGTCGGGATGATCCCGGTGAGGAAGTCGAGCCAGGAGCCCGCGTGCTCGGGGACCTTGCCGTCCTTGGGGGTGAGGCCGGTGCCGGAGCCCGGGTTGGTCAGCAGGCCGATGGTGAGGCCGATGGCCACCGCGATCAGCGAGGTGATCATGAACCACATCAGGGTGCGGGTGGCCAGGCGGGCGGCGTTGTTGACCTTCCGCAGGTTGGTGATCGACACCAGGATCGCGAAGAAGACGAGCGGGGCCACCGCCAGCTTCAGCAGCCCGACGAAGGTGCCGCCCACCTTGTCCAGGGTGGTGACGAGCCAGGAGACGTCGTAACTGCGGGCGATCCAGCCGAGTACGACACCGAGGACCAGACCGATGAGGATCTGCGCCCAGAAGGGGATCTTGAGGAAATTGGGTATCCGGGAGCCCGAATCGGGCTTCTCGGTCTGGCCGGCCTTCTCGGCGGGCGTCGCGGAATTCGCGGACACGGACACACTCCGGTGGGGAAAAGCAGGGGAAAGTCAGGGAGGGGACATACGGGAGCGGCGACCGCGACAGCAAGGAGTGCGCAGCTCCAGTGGAGCCGGTGCTTGCGCCGGTGGCGCCACTGCATCGGGGGTCACGGTTCAGACGTGACAGGCCGCGGACATGCAGCGGCAGAGGTCGACATGCAGGCGCGCCACGAGCGGGACGCTCATGGCGTGGTGGTGCGCTGCTGCTGTCTTCATGTCGAACACGTTAACACTCGCGCTTTGAGAACATCAAAGGTCTTGTTTGAGGTAAGGGCCGGACCGCGGCGCCGTCCGAGCCCCCGGAACGCACGGAACCCCGGTCCGGAGCGTGCCGCTCCGGACCGGGGTCCGAGGAGAGTGTGACGGAGGTTACGACCGCTGGGCACGCGCCAGGTCGTCCGCGGTGTCCTCCTGGGTGCGGTTGGCGTCCAGGCTGGCCTTGGCGCGGTCCACGCGCGCGACGACGTCCGCCGAGGCGCGGTCGCGCTCCTTGCGCAGCACGACGAAGCTGATGGGCGCCGAGACGACCAGCGCGAGCAGCAGGACCCACAGCAGGTTGGAGTCACCGAGGCCGCGCGGCAGCATCCCGGAGTAGACGAGGCCCCAGACGACCAGGAAGCAGCCCACGAAGATTCCGAGGCGCATCAGCGTGTAGCGGAGCATGTCAATCCACTCTTCCGTTCCGAAATGGGCCCGAGCTGGACGAGCCTCTCCAGTGAAGCATGGAAGGGGCCGTGACCGGCAAGGGGGTGCCGCTCCGGAGGGGGTTAATGCAGCGGCAGCAGCATCACGATCTCCTCCCGGTCGTCGCCGGGCGCGACCCGGATCGCGTCGGGGACCCGCCCGACCTCCTTGTATCCGCAGGAGGCGTAGAAGCGGTCGACGCCGGTGCCGCCCCGGCAGGTGAGCCGGATCGCCTCGACGCCCTCGAAGGTGCGGGCGGCGGCCTCGGCGGCGGCCAGCAGGTCGCGTCCGTACCCCTTGCCCTGGTGGCGGGGGTGGACCATCACCACGTACAGCCAGATCCAGTGCTTCATGAGGCGGTGCCGGTTGTGGGTGAGGAAGGCGGTCGCGGCGACGGCGCCGTCCTCGTCGTGGCCGACCAGGAGCCGGGTGCGGCCCTCGCTCAGCTCGGTCAGGCGCCCCAGCCACTCGGGGCGTATGTCGTCGGCGGTCACGGGCGGCAGGAAGCCGACGGCTCCGCCGGCGTTGGTGACGTCGGCCCACAGGGCGAGCACCCCGTCGCGCAGGGCGGGATCGATCTCCGGGTCCAGCGTGAAGGTAAGAGTCATTGGGCGAGGTTAGCCATTACGCACCCCTCGCCGCCAGGGAGAACGCGATCGAGCCCCGGCCCTGATGGGCCGGGGCTCGACGCTCACGACGGAGGACGGGCGGGGCGTCGTCAGAGCCGCATCGCCTGGGGCGTCTCGCGCAGCAGCGGGTCGGGGCCCTCGTACTCGCGGATCGCCTCGTAGCGCGTGTTCCGCTCGACCGGGCGGAAGCCGGCCTCGCGGATCAGTTCGAGCAGGTCCTCGCGGGTCAGCTTGTTCGGCGTGCCGAAGTTGTCGGCGTCGTGCGTGATCTTGTACTCGACGACGGAACCGTCCATGTCGTCGGCGCCGTGCTGGAGCGCGAGCTGCGTGGTGTGCAGGCCGTGCATGACCCAGAAGACCTTGACGTGCGGGACGTTGTCGAAGAGGAGGCGCGAGACCGCGAAGGTCTTCAGGGCCTCGGCGCCGGACGCCATGGTGGTGCGCGCCTGGAGGCGGTTCCTGACCTTGCCGTCCTTCATGTCCACGAAGTCGTGCTGGTAGCGCAGCGGGATGAAGACCTGGAAGCCGTTCGTCTCGTCCTGCAGCTCGCGCAGGCGAAGCACGTGGTCCACGCGGTGGCGCGGCTCCTCGATGTGGCCGTACAGCATCGTGCACGGGGTCTTCAGACCCTTCTCGTGCGCGAGGCGGTGGATGCGCGACCAGTCCTCCCAGTGGGTGCGGTGGTCGACGATGTGCTGCCGCACCTCCCAGTCGAAGATCTCCGCGCCGCCGCCGGTCAGCGACTCCAGACCGGCCTCGATCAGCTCGTCGAGGATCTCCGAGGCCGAGAGACCCGAGATCGTCTCGAAGTGGTGGATCTCCGTGGCGGTGAAAGCCTTCAGGGAGACGTTCGGGAGCGCCTTCTTCAGCTCGCTCAGCGAACGCGGGTAGTAGCGCCACGGCAGGTTCGGATGCAGGCCGTTGACGATGTGCAGCTCGGTGAGGTTCTCGCCCTCCATCGCCTTGGCGAGGCGGACGGCCTCCTCGATGCGCATCGTGTACGCGTCCTTCTCGCCCGGCTTGCGCTGGAAGGAGCAGTACGCGCACGAGGCGGTGCACACGTTCGTCATGTTGAGGTGGCGGTTGACGTTGAAGTGCACGACGTCGCCGTTCTTGCGGGTGCGCACCTCGTGGGCCAGGCCGCCGAGCCAGGCGAGGTCGTCCGACTCGTAGAGCGCGATGCCGTCCTCGCGGGACAGCCGCTCGCCGTCCCGGACCTTCTGCTCCAGCTCGCGCTTGAGACCTGCGTCCATGCCCTCGCCCTTACCTCTCCAGCGACCTACGACCTACGACAAACCTGCGCCAACGGTACGCCCCGGACCTCACTCCTCCTCGGGCAGCTCCCCGACCCGGTTCTCCCACTTGGTGGAGAGCACGATCGTCGTACGCGTCCGGGAGACCCCCCGGGTGCCGCTCAGCCTGCGGATCGTCTTCTCCAGGCCGTCCACGTCGCTCGCCCTGACCTTGAGCATGTACGAGTCGTCGCCCGCGATGAACCAGCAGTCCTCGATCTCGTGCAGGTCCTTCAGGCGCCGTGCCACGTCCTCGTGGTCGGCGGCGTCGGAGAGCGAGATGCCGATGAGGGCGGTGACGCCGAGGCCGAGCGAGGCCGAGTCGACCGTGGCGCGGTACCCCGTGATGACACCGGCCGCCTCCAGGCGGTTGATCCGGTCCGTGACGCTGGGCCCGGAGAGGCCGACGAGCCGCCCCAGTTCGGCGTACGAGGCGCGTCCGTTCTCCCGCAGGGCCTGGATGAGCTGCCTGTCCACGGCGTCCATAGGTGCGATGCCTTTCATTATTCAGCGATACCGCGAGTCTATGTGTAGAATCTAAGGCGCAACAGGGCTTACACCCTGCGAATCTTTCTCAATCTCAGCAGATCAACGACGATCCTTCAGGAGTGAGTCACCCGTGTACTCGATCGAGATGGCCTACGCCCGTATGCGCGAGCTTCAGGACCTGGCCAACCGCTCGCGTGCGCATGTCGCGGCGCCGCGGAAGGTGACCCGGAAGCTGCGGGGCGCCAAGAAGCGGTAGTCCCGCCGCGGGGGTGGGGATCGGTGCCGACTGCGGGTTCGTCTTGGTTGCTCGCGCCGTTCCCCGCGCCCCTTCGGGGCGCTCACCGGCCACCGGAAGCGCCCCCCAGCTCCCCTTTCCACCGGCGGTACAGGCTGTGCGGCACATCCGCCGCGTCCAGCACCCGCCCGGCGACGAAGTCCACCAGATCCTGGATGTGCGTCGCCCCCGCGTAGAACGCCGGAGAGGCGGGCAGCACGATCGCGCCCGCCTCGTCCAGGCTCACCAGGTGCTTCAGCGTCTGGCCGTTCAGCGGCGTCTCGCGTACGCAGACCACCAGCCGGCGGCCCTCCTTGAGCGTCACGCTCGCCGACCGCTGGAGCAGGTCCTTCGAGAGACCGAGCGCCACCCCCGCCACACACGCCGTCGACGCCGGCACGATCAGCATGCCCCGCGACGCGTACGACCCCGAGGACGGGCCCGCCGCCAGATCACCGGCCGCCCAGTACCGCACGTCGGCCAGGGCCTGTGGCGGCACGTCGAAGGTGTCCGGCTTGCCGTCCGCGCCCCGCGCGAGCCACTGCCGCAGATCCTCCTGCCAGTGCGCGTCCCGGAACGAGATGCCCGTCTCGTCGAGCAGCGTCAGCCGCGAGGCCCGCGAGACGACGAGGTCCACGCTCTGTCCGGCCGCGAGCAGCGCGCGCAGCACGGCGGCGGCGTAGGGGGTCCCGGAGGCACCCGACACCCCCACGATCCAAGGCCTACGCTCCGTATCTCCTGGGTTCACGCTGCGAAGCCTACCCATGGGGATTTCACACGGTGAGCCCGCGTACCAGCAGATCGAGCAGCGCGCACGCGAACAGGGCGATCCCGATGAAGCCGTTCACCTGGAAGAAGGCCCGGTTCAGGCGGGACAGGTCACGCGGCCTCACGATCGAGTGCTCGTACACGAAAGCGCCCGCCACGACCGCGAGGCCGAGCCAGAAGAAGATCCCCGCCCCGGTGTCGGCGGCGTACCAGACCAGGAGCGCCGTGGTCACCAGGTGGCAGCCGCGCGCGCCCCAAATGGCGGCCGGGATGCCGAACCGCGCGGGCACCGACTTCACGCCGACCTCGCGGTCCGTCTCCACGTCCTGGCAGGCGTAGATCAGGTCGAAGCCGCCGATCCAGACGCCGACCGCGAGCCCGAGGATGACGGCCTGCCAGGACCACTCGCCGGTGACGGCGATCCACGCGCCGACCGGCCCCATCGCCTGGGCGAGGCCGAGGATGGCCTGCGGGAAGTTCGTGAACCGCTTGCCGTAGGGATAGACCACCATGGGGATCACCGCGACGGGCGCGAGCGCCAGACAGAGCGGGTTCAGCAGGGCGGCGGCGCCGAGGAAGACGGCGAGCGCGATCAGCGCGCCCGTCCACGCGGACTTCACCGACACGACGCCGGTGACCAGTTCGCGGTGGGCGGTGCGCGGGTTGCGGGCGTCGATCTCGCGGTCGATGATCCGGTTCGCCGCCATGGCGAAGGTCCGCAGGCCCACCATGCAGACGGTGACCAGGAGCAGCCGCACCCAGTGGATGTTCTCGTCGACCTGGAACATCGCGGTCAGCGCGGCGATGTAGGCGAAGGGCAGCGCGAAGACCGAGTGCTCGATCATGACGAGCCGCAGGAACGCCTTGGTCCTGCCCGGCTGCCGCGGGAGCGCGGCGGAGGCCGAGGTCACAGTCCGTACTCCTTCCAGCGACGGTCCACCTTCGAGGCGGTCTCCGGGTCGGAGACGACCATCTCCGGCCAGCCGCCGTCGCGCGTGTACCCCTCCTCGGGCAGCTTGCGCGTGGCGTCGATGCCCGCCTTGCCGCCCCAGAACTGCTGATAGGACGCGTGGTCGAGGTGGTCGACGGGGCCTTCGACGACGGTGAGGTCGCGGGCGTAGTCGGTGTTGCCGAGGGCCCGCCAGGACACCTCGTGCAAATCGTGGACGTCGCAGTCCTTGTCCACGACCACGATCAGCTTCGTCAGCGACATCATGTGCGCGCCCCAGATGGCGTGCATGACCTTCTGCGCGTGCTTCGGGTACTTCTTGTCGATCGAGACGATCGCGCAGTTGTGGAAGCCGCCCGACTCCGGCAGGTGGTAGTCGACGATGTCCGGGACGATCACCTTGAGCAGCGGCAGGAAGAAGCGCTCGGTGGCGCGGCCGAGCGGGCCGTCCTCCGTCGGCGGGCGGCCGACCACGATTGACTGGAGCAGCGGACGCCTGCGCATCGTCACGCAGTCGATCGTCAGTGCGGGGAACGGTTCCTGCGGCGTGTAGAAGCCGGTGTGGTCGCCGAAGGGGCCCTCGGGCAGCATCTCGCCGGGCTCCAGCCAGCCCTCGATGACGACCTCGGCGTGCGCGGGCACCTGGAGCGGGACCGTCTTGCAGTCGACCATCTCCACGCGCCGGCCCTGGATGAACCCGGCCAGCATGTACTCGTCCATGTCACCGGGGAGCGGCGCCGTCGAGGCGTACGTGACGGCCGGCGGGCAGCCGAAGGCGATCGCGACGGGCAGCTTCTCGCCCCGGCGGGCGGCCACCTGGTAGTGGTTGCGGCTGTCCTTGTGGATCTGCCAGTGCATGCCGATGGTGCGCTTGTCGTGGCGCTGGAGGCGGTACAGGCCGAGGTTGCGCACCCCGGTGTCCGGGTCCTTGGTGTGGGTCAGGCCGAGGTTGAAGAACGAGCCGCCGTCCTCGGGCCAGGTGAAGAGCGCGGGCAGCCGCTCCAGGTCCACGTCGTCGCCGGTGAGGACGGTCTCCTGGACGGGGGCCTCCTTGACCTTCTTCGGCGGTACGTGCGTCATCGCGCCGAGCTTGCCGAACGCCTCGCGCACCCCGACGAAGCCGTGCGGCAGCTCCGGCTTGAGGAGGCCGCCGATCTTCTCGCTGATCTCGCCGTACGACTTCAGGCCGAGCGCCTTCAGCAGGCGGCGGTCCGTCCCGTAAACGTTCATCGCCAGGGGCATCGCCGAGCCCTTGACGTTCTCGAAGAGGAGCGCGGGGCCGCCGGCCTTCTGCACCCGGTCGACGATCTCACCGACCTCCAGGTACGGGTCGACCTCGGCCTTGATGCGCTTGAGATCGCCCTCGCGCTCCAGTGCGCGGAGCAGGGAGCGAAGATCGTCGTAAGCCATGCGTTCCAGTATCCGGCACCGGTTACCCTGGCCCCGTCACCGGGGGGCTCGCACGCCTCTCGCCGTCGCCTCTTGGGGGATCGCGCCACCATGCTCAGGTATCTGCCGTTCCTGCTGGTCCTGGCGGTGTGGATCTACGCCTTCATCGATGTCCTGAACACTCCGGAGAAGGACGTCAAGCACCTGCCCAAGGTGGTGTGGGTCATCATCGTGCTCCTCTTCGGCGAGGTGCTGCTCGGCCCGATCGCCTGGTTCGCCACCGGCAAGGTGCGCCGCGCGCCCGGGGCCTCCGGCGGCGGAGGCCGGGGCCGGACGCACTGGGTGGCGCCCGACGACAACCCGGAGTTCCTGAAGTCCCTCAGGGACGAGGACCCCGACGAGGGCCCCGACGACGACAGGCGGCGGAAGGCCTGACCACCGCCCCGGATGGGCACGATGGGAGGCGCCGGCTGAACGCGATCGCGGTGTGGGCCGGGGATGAGTGAGCCCCGGAGTCAGTCCGTGGCGGCGTAGGTCTCGCGCAACTGCCGCCAGCGGTCGAGGTTCCACGTCGACCAGTCCTTGGGGCGGCCGGCGAGCGCCTCCACCAGGAACTCGAAGTGCTGGTGCCACCCGGCGAGGCAGTCGAGCCGCAGCGCGTCGTCGCCGTCGAACTCGTTGGTGAAGCGCAGCGTGGTGCCCGAGTGTCCGGCCCCCGGTTCGAGGTGGAAGCGGCAGCGGCCGTGCAGGTCGATGGTGTACTCGGCGACGACGTCCGGGTCCCAGGCGGTGATGTGCCCGGAGTGCACGGCGTCCGGCTCGCCGTTGAGCCAGCGCAGCGTGACGGCTCCGCCGAGCCGGGGCTCGAACACGTCGGCGGCGGCCAACCACCCCGGCAGTCCCTCGGGGGTGGCGACCGCCGCCCAGACGTTGTCCACAGGGTGGGGAAGGCGCAGCTCGTAATGGAGGTGCTGGGTGGTGCCCTCGGTCCGGCTGGTGCCCTGCCCGATCGTCTCGGTCATGACACCAGCCTGGCGCGCGACGGGTCGTTCCGCACCCTTGGCGGCGCGTACGGCGGGGTCAGACCCCGGCGTACGAGTGCTTGCCGGTGACGAAGATGTTGACGCCGTAGTAGTTGAACAGCCAGCAGCCGAAGGCGATCAGCGCGAGGTAGGCGGCCTTGCGGCCCTTCCAGCCGGCCGTCGCGCGGGCGTGGAGGTAGCCGGCGTAGGCGACCCAGGTGATGAAGGACCAGACCTCCTTGGGGTCCCAGCCCCAGTAGCGGCCCCAGGCGTCGCCCGCCCAGATCGCGCCCGCGATGATCGTGAACGTCCACAGCGGGAAGATCGCGGCGTTCAGGCGGTACGAGAACTTGTCCAGAGAGGCGGCGGCGGGCAGCCGCTCCATCACGGACGTGGCGAACCTGCCGGGCTTCCCGCCGTTCTGGAGCTTCGTCTCGTAGCTGTCGCGGAAGAGGTAGAGCATCGTCGCGACGAAGCCGACGTAGAAGACCGCGCCGCAGAAGATCGCCGTGGAGACGTGGATCCACAGCCAGTACGAGTGCAGGGCCGGGACCAGCTGGTCGCTGGAGGTGTACAGGACGGTGACGGCGAGCCCGAGGTCGAGCAGGATCGTCGTCACCAGGGGCAGGCCGAGCCAGGCGATGTTCTTCTTCAGCGCCATCAGCACCAGGTACACGCCGACGGCGACGGTGGAGAAGGTGATGCTGAACTCGTACATGTTGCCCCACGGCGCCCGCTGCACCGACAGAGCGCGGGTGAGGACACCGCCGAACTCCAGCAGGAACGCCAGCACGGTGAGGGAGACCGCGATGCGGCCGTACAGGTCGCCCTTCTCGTCCCCGGCCGCCGCGCCGGGCCCGTCGGGCACGTCCCGGGCGCCGGTGACGGACCGCGTGACGACCTTCGGGCGCTCCAGGGTGGCGGTGCCGCCCTTGGCCCGGGCGGTCACGGCGGGCGCAGCGGCCTCGGCCGTGCCCGCGGTGAGCGCGGCGGCGGTGCGGGCGACCTTGCTGCGGCTGCCGAAGAGCCACTCCGCCATGTGCGCGAAGAAGGCCAGGAGGTAGACGGCCATCGCGGAGTAGATCAGCACATTGCTGATGTGCGCGAGGTCCTCGTTGGGTTCGGCGGCCAGGGTGGTGGCGAGATTCACTTCTCAGCCCCTTCGGCAGGTACGGCGTCGGGCTCGGAGTCGGACGCGGAGGCGGAGACGGCGTGGGCGTCCGGGTCGGGGTCGGGCGCACTCGGCGCCTTCTCGTGCAGGTGGGCGGCGAGGTCGGACAGTTCCTCGGGGAGCTTCGCGGACTCGCTGCGGCCGAGCCCTGCCATCTCCACGACCGTGACGCCGTCGGCGCCCCGGACCGCCCGCACCCACACGCGGCGGCGCTGGATGAACAGCGAGCCGGCGAGGCCCGCGATCGCGGCGAGAGCCCCGGCCAGCGCCCACACGGAGCCGGGCTCCTGCGAGATCTGGAAGGTCGCCCACTCCTTGAGGTCCTTCTCGAAGGTGATCGAACCCGCGCCGTTCGGCAGCTTCATGGTCTCACCGGGCAGCAGCCGCTTCTTGAACAGCTCGCCCTGGGAGTCCTTGAACTTCTTCATCTTCCGGGTGTCGAGCTGGTACACGTTCTGCGGGACACCGGAGTCGACGCCCAGGCTGCCGTGGTACGCGGAGAGCGCGAGCACCGGGAAGTCGGGGGCGGGGAACTGCGAGAACATCTGCCCCTTGCCCTCGCCCGCGAAGGTCGGCACGAAGAAGGCGTTGAAGCCCAGCTGCTCCTTCACGCCGCTCTTGTTCTTGTAGCCGTCCAGGACCTTGATGGCGCCGGTCGCGGTGCCGTTCTGGTCGATGGGCAGCAGCGGCACGGCGGCCTCGTAGATCACCTTGCCCCTGGGGTCGCGGACGGTGACCTTGGGGGCGTAGCCGTGGCCGATGAGGTAGACCTTCGAGCCGTCGACCTCCAGCGGCTTGTTGACCTCGATGGACTTCTTCTTCTCGGGGCCGTCGGCGCCCTCGGTGTAGGTGACGTCCGCCCGGTAGGTGCGGGGCGTGCCGCGGTTGGGGCCGCTCTTCTCGTACGTGCCCTTGAAGTCGTCGAGCGTGAAGTGGAACGGCGCCAGGTCGTCGGTGTCGAAGAGGCTGCCGGACTTGAAGTCGTCGTACTGGGAGAGCGTGTTGGAGAAGCCGTCGCCCTCCATGACCAGCTTGCCGCCCTCGGACTTGAGGAGCTGTCCGGCGGCGAAGGCGATCAGCATCACGATCAGCGCGATGTGGAAGATCAGGTTCCCGGCCTCGCGCAGATAGCCCTTCTCGGCGGCGACCGAACCGGCGGCGGTGTGCGCGCGGAAGCGGCGCCGCTTGAGCAGCGCGAGCGCGGCCTCGTGGACCTGCTCGGGCTCGGCGGCGGTGCGCCACGTCGTGTAGGCGGGCAGCCGCGTCAGCTTCCTGGGGGCGCCCGGCGGGCGGCCGCGCAGCTGGCCGACGAACTGCCAGGTGCGGGGCACGATGCAGCCGATGAGGGAGACGAACAGCAGGATGTAGATCGCGGAGAACCACACCGAGCTGTAGACGTCGAAGAGCTGGAGCTTGTCGTAGAGCGGCCCGAGCGTGGTGTGCCGGTCCATGAAGTCCTGGACCTTCAGCTCGTCCACATTGCTCTGCGGGATCAGCGAGCCCGGGATCGCGCCGAGCGAGAGCAGCAGGAGCAGGATCAGCGCGACCCGCATCGAGGTGAGCTGCCGCCAGAACCAGCGCAGCCAGCCGATGACGCCGAGGGAGGGGAGGTTCGGCGCGTCCTCCTGGGGGGCCGTCGAAAGCTGCTCGCCCGCGGCACCGAGGTCGTCTCGCTGCTCGGGGGCTTCGGTCTTGCTCATGGATCAGATCCCCACGGAGTAACTGCTTGTCCAGACCTGCATCTGCTGCACCATGCTGTCCCACACTCCGGTGACGAGCAGCAGGCCGGTCGCGATCATCATGATGCCGCCGATGCGCATCACCCACGCGTAGTGCCGCTTCACCCAGCCGAAGGCGCCGAGTGCCTTGCGGAAGGCGACGGCCGCGAGGATGAACGGGATGCCGAGCCCGAGGCTGTACGCGACGCCCAGGAGCGCGCCGCGCTGCGGGTTGCCGCTGTCGGCCGAGAGCGTTATGACGGAGGCGAGGGTCGGGCCGACGCACGGCGTCCAGCCGACGGCGAAGAGCGCGCCGACGATGGGGGCGCCGGCGAGTCCGACGGCCGGGCGCTTGTGGAAGCGGAACTCGCGCTGGGTGAGCCAGGGCATGAGTCCCATGAAGAAGAGCCCGAGCGCGATCATCACCACGCCGAGCACGGTGTTGATGGTGCTCTGGTGTGTCTTGAGCGTGTGTCCCACCGCCCCGAAGAAGACGGTGACGGAGACGAAGACCACGGTGAAGCCGGCCACGAAGAGCGAGGCGCCGGCCGCCATCCGGCCGCGCCGCGCCTCGCCGAGATCCTGGCCGCTGACGCCGGTGACGTACGACAGATAACCGGGGACGAGCGGCAGGACGCACGGCGAGAAGAAGGAGACGAGCCCGCCGAGCACGGCGATCGGGATCGCGAGCAGCAGCGCCCCGCTCATGACGGTCTGGTTCGTGCCGGTGACGGCCGCGAGGGTGAGCATCATTTCTCCGCCACCACGGGGTCGATCATCTTCCGCAGCCGCGCCTCATTGAGGGGCTGCTGGGTGCGGGCCGCGATCTTCCCGTCGCGGTCGACGACGAGAGTGGAGGGGATGGCGTTCGGGTTGAGCGAGCCCTGGGGGAAGCGCAGCATCAGCTTGCCCGTCGGGTCGTACACGCTCGGGTAGGGCACCTCGTGCGCCTTCTCGAAGGCGATCGCCGGGCCGCGCTGGGGGTCCCTGGTGTTGATGCCGACGAACTCGACGCCCTTGGCCTTCGTCTCCTTGGCGACCTTCACGAAGTTCGGCGCCTCGGCCCGGCACGGCGCGCACCAGGAGCCCCAGACGTTGATGACGAGGACCTTGCCCTTGTACGCCTTGGTGAGGTTCAGGTCCTTGCCGTCGAGGGTCTCGCCGTCCAGCTCGGGGAGCGGCTTGCGGTCCGCCTTCGCGGCGGTGGCGATGCCGTCGGTCCCGGCGACGAAGTTGGTGTTGCCGCCGCCGCCCGAGGTGCCGCCGGAGCCGCACGCCGCGAGCGTCAGCGCTCCGACCGCGGCCCCCGCGGCCAGCAGGGCGGCTCGGCCTCGACCGGCTCGGCGGCGGCTACGGCTGCGGTTCGTGCTGTGGGGGGCGCGGCAGGCGGCACTCATGTGAAAAGTTTCGCATGTCTGTTTCGGGGATCTTCCGCACCCCCCGCGGTTGCGGAAAGTCCCATTTCAGGCGGCCTTTCCGAGCCCCTTCCAACCGCCTGCGGGCGCCTGGCCGACCTCAAGGCCCTGGAGCTGCCCCAGGACCTTCGGGTCCTGCACGTCGAGCCAGTCGACGAACTGCCGGAAGGAGACGAGGCGTACGTCCTTCTTGCCGGCGATGTGCTTCAGGGCCTCTTCGACGGCGTCCATGTAGATGCCGCCGTTCCACTCCTCGAAGTGGTTGCCGATGAAGAACGGCGCGCGGTTGGTCTCATAGGCCCGCTTGAAGCCGGCTATGTAGGCGTCCGTGGCCTGCTTGCGCCAGCCCGGGTAGTTGTGGGGCGGAGCCTTCGTGGAGTTCTGCGACTGGTTGGCGAGGATGTTGTAGTCCATCGACAGGACCTCGAAGGAGTGGCCGGGGAAGGGGATTCCCTGGAGCGGCAGGTCCCAGACGCCCATCTTCTTCTGGGGCCAGCGCTGGCGGCCGCCGGGCGAGGAGGCGTCGTAGCGCCAGCCGAGCTTCTTGGCGGTCGGCAGCAGGTTGTCCTGGCCGAGCAGACAGGGCGTGCGGCCGCCGACGAGTTCCTTGTCGTAGTCGAAGGGCAGCGGCGGCAGATCGCTCCAGCCGGTGTTCGTACGCCACTTCTTCACGAAGGACTTGGCCTGGTCGATCTCGTCCTGCCATTGCGCGGACGTCCAGTTGGCGACCGAACCGGAACCCCCGCAGAAGTGCCCGTTGAAGTGGGTGCCGATTTCATGGCCCTCAAGCCATGCCTGGCGCACGTACTTCAGCGTGTCCTTGATGTGACCGTCGGTGAGATAACCGATGTCGGAGGCGCCGACCGGGTTGTTCGGCGGGCGGTACATGCGCTTCTTCGATTCCGGGAGCAGATAAAGCCCGGAGAGGAAGAACGTCATGTGCGCGTTGTGGTCCTCGGCGAGCTTCAGAAAGCGCGGGAAGAGTCCGTTGCCGACCTCGCCCGCGCCGTCCCAGGAGAAGATGACGAACTGCGGCGGCGTCTCGCCCGGCTCCAGCGGTACGGGCTTGCCGGGCTGGTGGGGCTGCTTGCCGGTGTAGGCGGTCGACCCGTCACCGATCGGCTTGGCCGGCGCCTTGCCGCCCGCCTGGCCCTCCTTGGCCTTCTCCGCGGGCCCCGAGGAATCCCCGTCGCCCCCGGAGCCGCATGCCGCCAGTCCGACAGCGGCCGCGGCACCTGCTCCCAGTCCGAGCATTCCCCTGCGGCTGATGTCGCGCATTCCACATCCCCATTCGTCGCGCCCTTGGGTCCGCCTCCTGCCCGTATCCGGTTTGCAAGAGGGACGACCTGTTAGAGGGCGCGACGAACAGCGTGGTTCCTGCGCATCGCGGTTATTTGCCGCGCTTTACCCAAAAGGGACGTACAGTCGCGACGCGATCACGTGACGTACATAAAGCGGAGCCCGCGGGCGGGAATTCGGGTCAGGCGCCGAAAGCCTTGCCCTTGCCCTTCGCCGGCTTGGCGCCGGCGAGGAGATGCGCCGGGACGAGATCCCGGGCGGGCTCCGAATACCCCACGGAGACGATGCGGTCGCCGCGGTAGGTGAACGTCGTCAGCGACGCCAGGGTGCACTGCCGCTTGCGCGGGTCGTGCCACAGCCGCCGCTTCTCCACGAAGCTGCGCACGATCCAGATCGGCAGCTGGTGGCTGACGCAGACCGCCTCGTGGCCGCGGGCCGCGTCCTTCGCCGCGTCCAGGGCGCCCATCATCCGCACGACCTGCTCGATGTACGGCTCGCCCCAGGACGGCTTGAAGGGGTTGACCAGGTGCCGCCAGTTCTCCGGGTTCTTCAGCGCGCCGTCGCCGACCCCGAAGGTCTTGCCCTGGAAGACGTTCTCCGCCTCGATGAGCCGGGCGTCCGTCGCCAGGTCCAGGCCGTGCACCTTGGCGATCGGCGCGGCCGTCTCCTGGGCGCGGTCGAGCGGCGAGGCGACGACGTGCGTGACGTCGCGCTGGGCGAGGTGCTCGGCGACGCGGTCGGCCATCCGCCGGCCCAGCTCCGAGAGGTGGTAGTCGGGCAGCCGCCCGTACAGGATGCCGTCGGGGTTGTGCACCTCGCCGTGGCGCATCACATGGACGACGGTCAGCTCGTCGTTTGCCGCCGTGCCGCTCATGCGGTCACCTCCGTGGCTTCCGCGGCCGCGCGCGCGGCACCCGGCAGGGCGGCGGCGATCCGCTCGATGGCCCGCTCGTCGTGGGCGGTGGACACGAACCAGGACTCGAAGGCGGAGGGCGGCAGGTAGACGCCCTGCGACAGCATCGAGTGGAAGAAGGCGGTGAAGCGGAAGGACTCCTGCGCCTTGGCGTCGTCGTAGTTCTTCACCTCGTCGGCGGTGAAGAAGACGGAGAACATGTTGGAGGCGTTCTGCACGGTGTGCGCGACGCCCTCCTTGGCCAGCGCCTCGCTCACCAGGCCCCGCAGCTGCTCCGAGACCGCGTCGACCTTGTCGTACGCCGCGTCGTCCAGAAGTCGCAGCTGCGCGAGGCCCGCGGCCGTGGCGACCGGGTTCCCGGAGAGGGTGCCCGCCTGGTAGACGGGGCCGGCCGGGGCGAGGTGCGCCATGACGTCGGCGCGCCCGCCGAAGGCCGCGGCGGGGAAGCCGCCGCCCATGACCTTGCCGAAGGTCATCAGGTCGGGGCGCACGCCGTCGACGCCGAACCAGCCCGCCTTCGACGTACGGAAGCCGGTCATCACCTCGTCGGAGATGTACAGCGCGCCGTTCTGGCGGCAGAGGTCGGCGAGCCCCTGGTTGAAGCCCTCACGGGGCGGTACGACGCCCATGTTGCCGGGCGAGGCCTCGGTGATGACGCAGGCGATCTGGCCCTCGTGCGCGGCGAAGGCGGTCCGCACGGCGTCCAGGTCGTTGTAGGGGACGACGATGGTGTCGCCGGCCTGCGCACCGGTGACACCCGGGGTGTCGGGCAGGCCGAGGGTCGCCACGCCCGAACCGGCGGCGGCCAGCAGGGCGTCGACGTGCCCGTGGTAGCAGCCGGCGAACTTGAGGACCTTGGCGCGGCCGGTGAAGCCGCGGGCCAGCCGGATGGCGGACATGGTGGCCTCGGTGCCGCTGGAGACGAGCCGCACCTGCTCCACGGGGGCGATGCGGGCCACGATCTCCTCGGCGAGGGCGACCTCGCCCTCGCCGGGCGTACCGAAGGAGGTGCCGCGGGCGACGGCCTCCTGGACGGCGGCGGTCACCTCGGGGTGGGCGTGCCCGAGGATCATCGGACCCCACGAACACACGAGGTCGACGTACTCGCGGCCGTCGGCGTCAGTCAGGTACGGACCGGTACCGGACACCATGAAACGGGGCGTACCACCCACAGCGCGGAACGCGCGCACGGGAGAGTTCACACCGCCGGGCGTCACGGCCGCCGCACGGTCGAAAAGAGTCTGCGAAACTGGGGCGCTATACGGGAAGCTCACACGAGCCATGGTGTCAGAGGGTCCGGACTTCCTGCGGACAGGTGTTTCACTCCACGTTTTAGCGGGTGACCGTGGGGGAGGTCACTGACACGATGATCGGGTTGCGTGGCGGGGGCCGCGAGGCCTAGAAAAGACAGGGCCGTGCCGCCCTGGAAAAGCAGTCGGGTGGAGATATGCATCGCGGTGGCGGACTGGGCGAGGGGACCGACGGCCTGGGCCCCCGGCGTGCCCGGCGGGGCAAGCACCGGCGCGAGGCGGCGGCGCAGCCCGCGCAGGGGACGCCCGACCAGGCACGGGCCGAGTCCGTCGAATCCCGGCAGGACCGGGTGAGCAGCAGGAGTGGCGGGGTGGGGGTGACGTACAAGTACTTCGGTGCCCCGGACGGTGCGACCGCCGCCCGCGTGCCCATCTCGATGCGGCCCGAGGAACTCGGCGGCGACGAACTGGGCATGGGCGGCATGTTCACGAAGATCAAGCCGGAGACGATGGCCGCGATGGTCCTGACCGGCATCGAGGGCATACCCCTGCACAAGGTGCCCCCGCTCGAACTGGTCGTCCTGCACCCCGACTACGCCGTGGTGAAACTCCCCATGACCGTCGTCGACCCGCTGCGGGGCGTCGGCGAGGAGTCGGTGGGCGCCGCGGCCTTCATCTGGTCCACGGTGCCCGACCGTGGCGGCCCGCGCGACGCCTTCAACGTCTACCAACTCCTGCACGAGTGGCAGGATTTCAGCCACCGCCTGCACGACGCGGGCCACCAGGCCTACTGCCTGGTGTGGCCCTGACGTCCCGTCACTCGACCCGCAGCGCGGCGAGCTTTTGCGCGAACGGTACGACGTCGAAGCCGCCGTCCGGGTCGACGGAGGTGATCGCGCCGATCAGTGAGCGGGGCGCGATCGCCGCGGCGGTGTCGGTGTCGGGTGTTCCCGCGGGTTCGGCGCCCTGCCCGCCGGGTGCCATGAAGCGGGCCAACTCCCGCCCGGCGCGGGCGATGCGGGCCGCGAGGCCGTCCTCGCCCCAGTCCTCCGCGGCCGCGTAGACAGCCGTCGGCACCACCAGCGCACGCAGATGGGCGAAGAGCGGACGCATCGCGTGCTCGGTGACCAGGGAGTGCCGCGCGGTCCCGCCGGTCGCGCCGATCAGCACCGGCTTCCCGGTCAGGGCGTCCTTGTCGATGAGGTCGAAGAAGGACTTGAACAGCCCGCTGTAGGAGCCCGCGAACACCGGCGTCACCGCGATCAGCCCGTCGGCCGCGGCCACCGCGTCGAGCGCGGCGGCCAGCCGGGTGGACGGGAAGCCGGTGACGAGGTGCTGGGCGATCTCCGTGGCCAGCTCCCGCACTTCGACGACCTCCGCCTCGGCGCGGGCATGCTCCAGAGTGGCGGCCGTGAGCCGGTCGGCGAGCAGCCGGGTGGCGGAGGGACTGCTCAGCCCCGCGGTAACGACGACGAGCTTCACGCCGACACCTCCTTCTGACCGTCCTTGCGGCCCTCGGCCACGCGGGTGGCGTGAGTGGGAGCGTCCGGCACGGTGGCGGGACGCCGCTTGGCGAACTCCTCCCGCAGCACCGGCACCACTTCCTCGCCCAGGATGTCCAGCTGCTCCAGCACCGTCTTCAGCGGCAGCCCGGCGTGGTCCATCAGGAACAGCTGGCGCTGGTAGTCACCGACGGTGTCCCGGAAGGACAGGGTGCGCTCGACGACCTGCTGCGGCGAGCCCACCGTCAGCGGCGTCTGCTCGGTGAACTCCTCCAGCGAAGGCCCGTGCCCGTACACCGGCGCGTTGTCGAAGTAGGGCCGGAACTCCCGCACCGCGTCCTGGGAGTTCTTGCGCATGAACACCTGCCCGCCCAGCCCCACGATGGCCTGCTCCGGGGTGCCGTGCCCGTAGTGGGCGTAGCGGCGGCGGTACAGCTCGACCATCTTCCGGGTGTGCTCGGCCGGCCAGAAGATGTTGTTGTGGAAGAAGCCGTCCCCGTAGTAGGCGGCCTGCTCGGCGATCTCCGGGGAGCGGATCGAGCCGTGCCACACGAACGGCGCGACGCCCTCCAGTGGACGCGGCGTGGCGGTGAAGGACTGCAGCGGCGTACGGAACTTGCCCTTCCACGTCACCACGTCCTCGTCCCACAGGCGGCGCAGCAGCGCGTAGTTCTCGACCGCCAGGTCGATGCCGTCGCGGATGTCCTTGCCGAACCACGGATACACCGGCCCGGTGTTGCCGCGCCCCAGCATCACGTCCACCCGGCCGTCCGCCAGGTGCTGGAGCATCGCGAAGTCCTCGGCGATCTTCACCGGATCGTTCGTGGTGATCAGCGTCGTGGACGTGGACAGCACCAGACGCTCGGTACGGGCCGCGATGTAGCCGAGCATCGTCGTCGGCGACGACGGCACGAACGGCGGGTTGTGGTGCTCACCCGTCGCGAAGACGTCGAGCCCCACCTCCTCCGCCTTCAGCGCGATCGCCACCATCGCCTTGATCCGCTCGTACTCACTCGGGGCACGCCCCGTCGTCGGGTCGACCGTCACGTCGCCGACACTGAAGATCCCGAACTGCATGACCGACTCCCAGGTTGTTTATGATTCAACTATACCTGTGAACGGAGCGGCCGGCGCACCTATTCCCCGTGGATTCCGCACCCCGCAGCGATTGTCGGACCCTCCCCTTACGGTGACCGGATGCAGCGACCACAGCAGCCGGACATCCACCTTCACCCCTGGACGGACGAGGAGGGCCCGGCACTCCTCGCGCTCCTGAACACGCCCGAGATGACGGAACACTTGGGCGGCCCCGAGACCCCCGAGCAGCTCGCGGACCGGCACCGCCGCTACCTGGGCCTGGCCGACAGGGGCCGGATGTTCCGCATCACGCTGGACGGCGAGACGGCGGGCTCGATCGGGTACTGGGAGACGACCTGGCAGGGCGAGACGGTCTGGGAGACCGGCTGGGGCGTCCTGCCCGCGTTCCAGGGCCGCGGCGTCGCGGCGGGCGCGGCGCGGCTGATCATCGCCGAGGCGAGGGCGGCGGGCCGCCACGGAGCGCTCCACGCGTTCCCGGCGACGGGCCACGGAGCGTCCAACGCGGTGTGCCGCAAGGCGGGCTTCACCCTGCGGGGCGAGGCCCTGATCGAATACCCCAAGGGCAACTGGCACCCGTGCGGTGACTGGCGTTATGCCTTGACCGGGGGGTAGGGGGCCGCGGGGGCACAGCGCACCCGGCGGCCCCGCCCCGCAGACGAACCCAAGGCGACACCCACCCCACGCCGCCCCACAGACGACCTCAAGGCGACACCCACCCCACCCCCGCCCCAGGAACCGTCTTGACACCACCTCGCCCCCTCCCGCACATTTACCTGCGCCACACAATCTCTGCGTCACGCAGTAACACCAAAGGACTCCCCTGTGCTCCCGGCAACCGACCCAAAGACCACGACACCCCCACCACCCCTCCCCGCCCGTAAACGCTGGGCCGTCCTCGCCGTCGTCCTGGCCGCCGACATCCTCGACCTGGTCGACGCCACCATCACCAACATCGCCGCTCCCACCATCACCGCCGACCTCCACGGCGGCCCCGCCCTCGTGCAGTGGCTCGGCACCTCCTACGCCCTGGCCCTCGGCGTCCTGCTCGTCCTCGGCGGCCGCCTCGGCGACAAGTACGGCAGGCGCCGCCTCTTCCTCCTCGGCCTCGCCGGCTTCACCCTCGCCTCGCTCCTCTGCGGCCTCGCCCCCACCCCCACCACCCTCGTCGCCGGCCGCCTGGCCCAGGGCGCGTTCGGCGCCCTGGTCATCCCGCAGGGCTTCGGCATCCTCGGCGCCACCTGGCCCCGCGAACACATCGGCAAGGCCTTCAGCCTCTTCGGCCCGGCGATGGGCCTCTCCGCGGTCGGCGGCCCGATCCTCGCCGGGCTCCTCATCGACGCCGACCTCGGCGGCCTCGGCTGGCGCCCCATGTTCCTGATCAACCTCGTCCTCGGCGGCGCCGCACTCCTCGCCGCCGCCCGCCTCCTCCCGAAGGACAGCGGCGACCCCACCACCTCCATCGACGCCCGCGGCTCCGCCCTGCTCGCCGCGACCATGCTCGGCCTGCTCTCCGGCCTCATCGACGGTTCCGCGAACGGTTGGACGACCAGGCCCGTCCTCCTGACCGCCGCCGGACTCGCGGCCTTCGCCCTCTTCTGCCACCGCCAGCGCACCGCCCCGAGCCCGCTCATCCAGCCCTCCCTGCTGCGCAACCGCGGCTTCACCTCGGGCCTGATCCTCGGCATCGTCTTCTTCGCCGCCGTCTCCGGCCTGCTCTACGTCATCTCGCTCTTCCTGCAACAGGGCCTCGGCCGCTCGCCCTCCGGCACCGCGCTCGGCCTGCTCCCCGTGACCGCCGGCATCGTGATCGCGTCGATCGCCTGCTACGGCCTCATCGGCAGGTACGGCCGCACGCTCGTCCTCGCGGGTCTGCTGATCACGCTCGCGGGCACCGGCGGCCTGCTGGCCGTGACGGCGGTCTCGGGGACAGGGACGAGCGGTTGGGCCCTGCCGGCGCCGCTGTTCGTCATCGGCCTCGGCATGGGCACCTGCTTCGGCACCGTGTACGACGTCACCATCGGTGACATCGCGCAGGAGGAGGCGGGCAGCGCGAGCGGCTCACTCAGCGCGGTGCAGCAACTGGCCAACGCGACCGGCACGGCGGTGGTCACCACGGTGTTCTTCAAGACGGCGCACGCCGGGCAGGCCCACGCCATGACGGTGAGCCTCACCGCGGTCGCGGTGGTGACACTCCTGTGCTGCCCCCTCGTACGCCTGCTTCCCCGCAAGGCACGACCGTCGGAACACCACTGAACGCGAGGGGCGCCGAGGGGGGACAACCCAGCAACACTGAACACGGGAGGGGGACAACCCAGCAACAGCGCCCCCAAGCTCTCCGCCCCGCTCAGCCGCCCAACTCCCCGCTCCGCAACCGTTCCACCTGCGCCGCACTGAACTCCACGGTGCGGCGCATGTGGGCGAGGAGCGACGCCAGTTCGTCGTCATCGCACCCTTCGAACAGCGCGAACCAGCCGCCGCTGAGCTTCCCCCACATCCGCCCGAACTCCGCGACCTTCTCGGGCACGGTGGCGACGAGCACCCGCCGCCGATCCGCGGCGTCCCGCTCCCGCACGACGTAGCCCGCGCGCTCCAGACGGTCGACGAGCCGCGTCGCGGAGCCGGTGGTCAGCCCGGTCAGTTCGGCGACACGGCCGGTGGTGACCGGCTCGCGCTCCAGGCTGAGCAGATTCAGGCACTGGACGTCGGTGGGATGCAGCTTCAGATGATCGGCGACGGCCTGGTTGAAGAGGGCGTACGAGGCCATGTAACGCCGCGACTCGACGGCCAGCTCCCCCAGCAACAGCCCACGCCGTCCACCACCCTGAGCCATGACGAACCACTCCTCCGAGAACGGGACGACCCCGCCGAGACAGCTGCGCGAAACAGCAATCGTACGACGCACACATCACGCACCCCGCCCTCCACATCACACCACCACGCCACACCGCCGTGCCACCCTGTCGTCCATGCTCATCGCCCGCTCCGCCGCCCTGTTCCTCCTCGCCGCGCTCTTCGAGATCGGCGGCGCCTGGCTCGTCTGGCAGGGCGTGCGCGAGCACCGCGGCTGGGCCTGGATCGGCGCGGGCGTCATCGCCCTCGGCGCCTACGGCTTCGTGGCCACGCTCCAGCCCGACGCCGAGTTCGGCCGCATCCTCGCCGCGTACGGCGGGGTCTTCGTCGCGGGCTCGATCGCCTGGGGCATGGCCGCGGACGGCTACCGCCCGGACCGCTGGGACGTGACCGGCGCCCTCATCTGCCTCGTGGGGATGGCCGTGATCATGTATGCGCCCCGGACCCGCTGAACGACCCACATATCCTGACCACGCACCACGCACCACGCACCACGCACCACGGACAACCGCCACCCAGAGCCATCCGGCCCCCACCCCGAACCCCGAGGAGCGCCCCATGACCGTCGCCGCCGCCCAGCGCATCGCCATCGTCACCGGCGCCAGCAGCGGCATCGGCGCCGCCACCGCGCGCGGTCTGGCCGCCGCCGGCTACCGCGTCGTCCTCACCGCGCGCCGCAAGGACCGCATCGAGGCGCTCGCCGCGGAGCTGACCGAGGCGGGGCACGACGCGATGGCGTACGCGCTCGACGTCACCGACCGCGCGGCGGTCGACACCTTCGCGACGGCGTTCAAGAAGATCGCGGTCCTGGTGAACAACGCGGGCGGCGCGCTCGGCGCGGACCCCGTCGCCACCAGCGACCCGGCCGACTGGCGCCAGATGTACGAGACGAACGTCCTCGGCACGCTCAACGTCACCCAGGCCCTGCTCCCCGCGCTCACCGCGAGCGGCGACGGCACGGTGGTCGTCCTCTCCTCGACCGCCGGGCACGGCACGTACGAGGGAGGCGGCGGCTACGTCGCCGCCAAGCACGCCGAGCACGTCCTCGCCGAGACCCTGCGCCTGGAGATCGTCGGCACCCCGGTCCGCGTCATCGAGATCGCGCCCGGCATGGTCAAGACCGACGAGTTCGCGCTGACCCGCTTCGGCGGCGACTCCGAGAAGGCCGCGAAGGTCTACGCGGGCGTGGCGGAGCCGCTGACGGCCGAGGACGTGGCGGACACGATCACCTGGGCGGTCACCCGCCCGCCCCACGTCAACGTCGACCTCCTGGTGGTCCGCCCGCGCGCCCAGGCCTCCAACACCAAGGTCCACCGGGAGTCATGACGATGCCCCTCCCCGGTGACGACCCCGGCAGGCCGGCCTACTCCGCGGACTCCCCCGACCCGCTCGAACGCCTCACCCACGAGCACGAGACCCGTCGCCTCGCCGAGGAGAAGAAGAACGAGCGGATGGTGTGGTGGTACCTCGCGTACTTCCTCTTCGGCATCCACCTGGTCGCCTTCGTCATGATCTTCGCCGTCGAGCACGCGAAGTAGACGCGGCGCGCCCACACCCGGAACGCGCCGCCTCAGCCCTTCACACAGACGACCTGCTTGAGCTTCGCCACCACCTGGACGAGGTCCCGCTGCTGGTCCATGACCTGCTCGATCGGCTTGTACGCCGCCGGGATCTCGTCCACCACACCGGAATCCTTGCGGCACTCGACGCCCTGCGTCTGCTCCGCCAGGTCCTGCGCCGAGAAGCGCCGCTTCGCCGCGTTCCGGCTCATGCGGCGGCCGGCGCCGTGCGAGGCGGAGTTGAAGGACGCGTCGTTGCCGAGGCCCTTGACGATGTACGAGCCCGTGCCCATCGAGCCCGGGATGATCCCGAAGTCACCGCTGCCCGCACGGATCGCGCCCTTCCGGGTGACCAGCAGGTCCATCCCGTCGTACCGCTCCTCGCTGACGTAGTTGTGGTGGCAGGAGATCTCCTGCTCGAACGTCGGCTTCGCCTTCTTGAACTCCTTGCGGATCACGTCCTTGAAGAGCGCCATCATGATCGCGCGGTTGTACTTCGCGTACTCCTGCGCCCAGTACAGGTCGTTCCGATACGCGGCCATCTGCGGGGTGTCCGCGACGAAGACGGCCAGGTCGCGGTCGACGAGCCCCTGGTTGTGCGGAAGGCCCTGGGCCACGCCGATGTGGTGGTCGGCCAGTTCCTTGCCGATGTTCCGGGAGCCGGAGTGCAGCATCAGCCACACCGAACCCGCCTCGTCGAGACAGAATTCGACGAAGTGGTTGCCCGAGCCAAGCGTCCCCATCTGCTTGACGGCCCGCTCCTCCCGGAACTTCACCGCCTCGGCGACCCCGTCGAACCGCGCCCAGAACTCGTCCCACCCCGCCGTCGCCATCCCATGGAAGCGCCCCGGCTCGACGGGGTCGTCATGCATGCCCCGCCCCACCGGGATCACCGCCTCGATCCGCGACCGCAGACGCGACAGATCGCCCGGGAGGTCGTTGGCCGTCAGGGAGGTCTTCACCGCCGACATGCCGCAGCCGATGTCGACGCCGACCGCCGCCGGGCAGACCGCGCCCTGCATGGCGATCACGGAGCCGACCGTCGCGCCCTTGCCGAAGTGGACGTCCGGCATGACCGCCAGACCCTTGATCCACGGCAGCGTCGCCACGTTCTGCAGCTGTCGCATCGCGACGTCCTCGACCGACGCCGGGTCGGCCCACATCCGTATCGGCACCTGCGCGCCGGGAACCTCTACGTACGACATATCGTCCTCATTCCCCCGTAACCCACTACAAGTCTAGAAGCGCAAATACCGGAGCCAAGGTCAACGAAAAGGGCATCGGACCGGCATCCACGGTGGCGTGTGCGATACACATTGTGTCCATCGGCCGCCCGCCGACGGCAACCGAATAACCCCACGTACCCCCCATGAGAGGAGCCATCACGGTGCAGCGGAAGGTCTACGCACCCGGTGTCGCCGCGCTCCTCGCGGCGCTGCTCGTCGGCTGCTCCTCGGGCTCCGACGGCGGCGCCGGGTCCGAGGACTCCAAGCCGGGGGACGCCGGCAGCGCGGCCGCCCCCGCCGAGCCCGGCAAGTACCGCACGCTCCCGGAGCCCTGCGGCGAAGTCGAACCCGGCACCCTCGACGCGATGCTGCCCGGCCTCAAGGAGATGGAGGACGGCGAGCAGCGGGAGAAGGCGTACGAGGGGACGCCCACGGTCACGTACGACACGGACCGGCGCGTGGGCTGCCGCTGGAAGGTCGAGTCGTCCGGCGCCTCCCACCACCTCCTCGTCGACTTCGAGCGGGTCGTCTCCTACGACGGCACGGTCAGCGACGACGACCGCGCCGCCGAGGTCTACGCCAAGAAGCTGCGGGCGGCCGACCTCCCGGTGCCCGCCGCCTCCGACAGCGAGTCCCCGGCCTCGGACGCGGACGCCGAGGAGGGCGACAAGGCCCAGGGCGGCAAGAAGGACCGGAGCGACCACGGCGACGACGACGCCACCTCCACGACCGCGCCCGCCACCCCGCCGGCCGGCCTGGAGCCCCGCTCCCTCGACGACCTCGGCGACGAGGCGTTCTTGAACGACGCCCTCACCACCACCGGCTCGGCGACCCGACACCGCACCGTGACTGTGGTGTTCCGCACGTCGAACGTCATCGTGACCATCGAGTACGACGAGCAGCCCGGCCGCCGCACGGACGTGCCCGACAGCAAGGAAATGCAGGACAAGGCGGTGGACCTGGCCGACGGGCTCGCCGGGGAGTTCGACGATTAACCGCCGCGCGAAGGCCGCGCGGGCCGTGGTCCCGCCTCCCTGAAGCGGAGCCACCCGCCGCCCCATACGCGTACCGTGGCCCCTCGGACCCGACGACGTCACGAGACGAACCGGACGTCACGAGACGAACTGAGTGAAGGAACCATGCACCGACCTGCACAGCGACAGCGCCAGCGTCTGAGCCGCATCCTCGTCAGCGCGGCCGCCGTACCGGTGATCCTCGTCGCCTCCGGCTGCTCCTCCGACTCCGGCTCCGGCTCCGACGGGGCCAAGAAGGAGGCGGGCGCCAAGGCGTCGGCCCCGAAGAAGGCGGGGGAGGAGACGCCGGCCGTGGAGAAGGCCGCGTACGGCAAGCTTCCCGAGCCCTGCGACGTCCTGTCGAAGAAGACGCTCCAGGAGCTGGTGCCGGAGGCCAAGGACAAGGGCAAGGCCGGTACGTCCACGGACACGGCGCTGCGCGGCAGCTGCTCGTGGGACAGCCTCGACAACAACGGCGTGGACGGTTCCCAGTTCCGCTGGCTGCGCGTCTCGCTGATGCGCTTCGACTCGGACGCCTCGCTCGGCAGCGGCGCGAAGCGGGCGCAGGACAACTTCGCCAAGCAGGTCGCGGACGCCCAGGCGACCAAGGACGCGAAGGGCGTCAAGGCGGAGCCGGTGCAGGGCGTCGGCGAGCAGGCGACGCTCGTGCGGTACGACCTGAAGAAGGACAAGGACACCTTCAAGCAGCAGACGTTCGTGACGCGCGTGGAGAACGCGGTCATCACCGTCGACTACAACGGCGCGGGCCTCGCGGGCGACAAGACCCCCGACGCCGGTGAGCTGTCGAAGGACGCGCAGAAGGCGGCGAAGGAGGCCGCGGCCGCGGTCGTCTCCGCCAACGAGGGCGGCGGCAAGCCGTCCTCCGGCTCCAGCGAGAAGCCGAAGTCCGACGACTCGAAGAAGGACGGCGAGTCGAAGAAGGACGAGGACTCCAAGAAGGACGACGACTCCAAGAAGTCCGACGGTTCGAAGCAGGGCGCGGACGCCGAGAAGGCCGACGACACCACGAAGTCGGATGACTCCAAGACCGGCAAGACCAGCCACAGCAAGTCCTGAGGCGAAGCCGGGGCCGGAACGCGCCCGCCCCGCACACCCGGCCGCGGGGCTCAACTCCCCCGGCCGCCACGCCGCTTGACGGAGCCCGGTCCCCCTGGGGCCGGGCTCCGGGCGTACCGGCGCGCGCCCCGTCCGTACACGTGTGCCAGGCTATCGCTCGCAAGAAGCCGATCCAGGCTGAACAGGGAGGGGTTCGCGGGTGGCCGCGATGCAGCTGACACGCACGCACCGGATACTCATCGGGGTGGTCGTCGCCGGTGCGGTCGTCATCGCCGGGATCGGCTTCGCGGGGTCGTACGCGGCCGTGCGCGAACTCGCCGAGCAGAAGGGCTTCGGCGGCTTCTCGGTGGTCTTCCCGATCGGCATCGACGCGGGCATCTGCGTCCTGCTGGCCCTCGACCTCCTGCTGACCTGGATACGCATCCCCTTCCCGCTGCTGCGGCAGACCGCGTGGCTGCTGACGGCCGCGACGATCGCCTTCAACGGCGCGGCGGCCTGGCCCGACCCGCTCGGCACCGGCATGCACGCGGTGATCCCGGTGCTCTTCGTCGTCGCGGTCGAGGCGGCGCGGCACGCGATCGGGCGGATCGCGGACATCACCGCCGACAAGCACATGGAGGGCGTACGGCTCACCCGGTGGCTGCTGTCGCCGGTGCCGACGTTCCTGCTGTGGCGCCGGATGAAGCTGTGGGAGCTGCGCTCCTACGACCAGGTGATCAAGCTCGAACAGGAGCGCCTCGTCTACCAGGCCCGGCTGCGCTCCCGCTTCGGCCGTGCCTGGCGCCGCAAGGCCCCCGTCGAGTCCCTGATGCCGCTGCGCCTCGCCCGCTACGGCGTTCCGCTGGCGGAGACCGCCCCCGCGGGCCTCGCCGCCGCCGGCATCGAACCCGCCCTGCTGCCCCCCGTCCCGGCCGCCGCGCAGACCACGTCCTCCCAGCAGCCGGAGCTGCCGGCCCCGCGCCGGTCGGAGGCGGAACCGGCAACCGAACCAGAACCGGAACCGGCTGCGGCCCCGGAGCCCCGGCCGGAACCCCAGCCGGAGGTCCTGCCGCACGAGAGTCCGTGGTTCGCGAAGCACCCCGCTTCGTACGCCCCCGAGGAGCCGTACGACCAGTGGTACGAGGAGCAGGCCCCGTACGACAACGGACCACACGACAACGAGCAGTACGGCAACGGGCAGCAGTATGGCGATGAGCAGCAGTACGGCGATGAGCAGCAGTACGGCGATGAGGCTCACGACGCCCACGACGCTCCCGCCGCTCACGAGCAGCCCGTGCCCGAGGCCGACGCCGCGCCCGAGGCCGAGCCCGACATCCCCGGGCTCCCCGACGACATCTCCCGCATGGAGGCCTACTTCACGGCGTTCCGCAAGTACGTCAGCGAGATCGGGGACTACCCCAACGCCCGGCAGTTCAGCCTGTACCTGATGGACCTGTACGGCGTGACGGGCCAGGCGGGCGGGCCGCTCACGGAGAGCACCCTCCGCCCGTACCTGCGCGACTTCCGCTCCCGCTACCAGCAGGATCTGGACGCGGAACGCATCGCGTGATCCCGGCCCGTCGGCGCGTCAGGAGACCTTCGGCGGTACGAGGGTGACCTCGCGGCCGAGCTTCGTCGTCGTGTCGGCGTAGAGGCTGACCTCGCCGTCGCTCCAGCGCACGATGAGGTCGTCGGACCGGCCGCCCGCGGTGTAGTTGCCGGCCGTCATCGCCTTGGCGTGGGTCCACAGGGCGCCGGGCGCGCCCATGCGTGTCCTCGTGCCGGAACCGGCCGGGCTCACGTCCTTGTGGACGGTGCGTTCGCCGTCGCTCCAGCGGACCACGAGGTCCCACAGGCCGGTGCCGGTGAAGTCGCCGCCGGTGAGCAGGGTGGTCCGCTTCCACGTGGCGTTGGGCTTGTGGAGCGTGGTCTTCTTCTTGAAGCCGCGGGCGTCCACGTCGCTGTACAGGATGACCTCGCCGTCGGTCCGGCGCACGAGGACGTCGTCGGTCCTGTCGCCGCCTCCGCCGAAGCGGCCCGCGGTGATCTGGGCGGCCTTCTTCCAGATGGACCCGGCGGCGGCGAGCCTGGTCTCCTTGCCGAGCCCCGAGGCGGACACGTCCTGGTAGAGGGTGACCTCGCCGTCGGACCAGCGCACCATGAGGTCGGAGAGGTTCCCGCCGGCGAAGTCGCCGCCGGTGACGGCCACGGCGTGCTTCCACGTGGCGTTGGGCTTCTGGAGGCGGCGCTCGCGGGTGAAGCCGCCCTTGCCGTTGCCCGGGTGGAGGGTTACCTCGCCGTCGGCCCAGACCACGAGGAGGTCGGACGTGCCGTCCCCGGTGTAGTCGCCGGTGGCCAGCTGCTTGGCGTGCTGCCAGGTCTCGCCGGTGCCGAGGGCGGTCGGCAGCGGGGGCCGCTCGACGACGGCGGCGTTGCGCACGGCGTCGTCGTAGAGCTTGAACACCTCGTCGTCGTAGAAGGGCGCGTAGGAGACGGAGTCGGTGGCTCCGCCGCCTCCCGCGCCGCCGAGGTTGCCGACGACCTTGCCCGTCTTGGTCCGCTCGTCGAAGTCCATCAGCCACGGGCTGCCCGAGGTGCCGCCGTAGAAGCCGCCGCACTCCATGCGCAGCTGCTTGTAGCCGGAGAGGCGGGTGGTCTTCGTGCGGCACTTGATCGCCTGGTCCTTCGGCGCGTGCCTGGCCGACGGGTAGCCGATGACGGTGACCTGCACCTGGTAACCCGGCGTGCGGGTCAGGGTGTTGGCGCCGGTGATCTCCTCGACCTGGCGGCCGCGCTGGTCGGGCTTGACGGTCGCGAAGGCGAAGTCGAGGTCCGAGCCGGGGCCGTAGTCGGTGCGCCGCGGGTCCTTGAAGACGCGGTCGACCGCCCAGATGCCGTTGGGCTGCTGCGCCGGGGTCCTGCCGGTGCGGTACTGGGGCACGAAGGCGTACTTGTCGCCGTTGCCGCAGTGCGCGGCGGTGAGGATGAGGTTGCCCTTGGGGCTGTGGACCACGCTGGCCGTGCAGTTGTGCGTGGACATGTCCTTGCCGACGAAGTAGAGGACGCCGATGGTCTTGGAACCCTCGCGATCCGTCTGGGCCCTCGCCGCCGCCGCGGACGTCACCGGCCCGCGCCGGGCCACGTCCACCCGAGCCGGAGCCGGCGCCTGCGCCTTCCCCCGCCCCGTCACCGGCGTCGCCGATTCCATGCGGTCGGCGGTCCAGAACCGCTCCGCCGCCGCGACTCCCCACCCCGCGTCGCTCTTCAGCGGAACCGTCCTGCTGTCTTCGGCGGGTGTCACCGCGCCGGCGGCCGTGGTGGCCGAAACGGCGAGGAAACCGCCGCCCGCCCCCATGGCCACGGCCCGGGCCCATCGTGAAATACGCACAACTGCCTTCCCGCTGGGCGCCCGAGGTCGAGCAGGCGTCCAGACTCCCCCTGCATAAGATCCGGATAAGATCACCTTATGCCACACAAAACCGCCGCGACGGTCGGAGCGGTCGCCCTCGCCCTTTCCCTGGCAGGCATGACGAGCGCCGCCGCGCAGGCGGGCCCAGAGGGCGGACTCACCGTCGCTCCCGGCTCGGTGCGGCCCGGTGAACGCGTCACGCTGTCCGTGCTGAATCCGGAGCTGATGGACCAGATGGACGACGCCCACCGCGTCACCGTCCGTTCCGACGCGTTCGCGGGGCCGGTGAAACTGGCCCCTTCGGGAAAGGTCTCCTGGAAGGGCCGGGCCCTGATCCGCTGCGACGCGAAGCCCGGCGACCACGCCCTGCGTTTCGCCGAGCCGGTCCCGCCCGACGAGGCGCGGACCAACGGCACGGTGCGGGTCGAGGCGGGCGGCGCGGCCCCCGGCGCCGACTGTGCCGCCCAGGCCGGCCCCGAGTCCCGGCCCGACGGCTGGACGCCGGTGACGCTCACCATCGCCGGCGGTTCGCTCGCCGTACTGGCCGCGCTGGTCTTCTTCGCCGTACGCCGCCACCGCCACCCGTAGGCGGCCGGGCGCTCAGGTGGCCGACGCCCGCTTCTTGCCCAGCTCTCCGTAGACGGCGAGCACGGCACCGACGGCGAAGAGGGCCACGTACAAGGGAGTGGGCACGTCCCACCACTTGTGCAGCAGCCCCCAGGGGCCGTCCCCGAAGAGGCGGCCCGCGGCACCGAGGCCGCCCTGGATTCCGACGACCCATCCGACGATGGCGATGATTTCCTTCATGCGTCCATGATCACGGGGGCGACGGGCCCGCGCGTCCTGCCCCGGGCCGAACTCCCGGTAGTCCAAAGGATGCAGAGACACGGTCGGGCGGGCGGGAGACCACGGTCCCCGCCCGCCCGGCCGGCCTGCGGACATTACGCCCCGAGCAGCTTGCGCACCCGGTCCGCGCCCACGGCCAGCAGCAGCGTGGGCAGGCGCGGCCCGGTCTCCCGGGTCACGAGCAGCCGGTAGAGCAGCGCGAAGAACGTCCGCTGCGCCACCTTGATCTCCGGCGGCAGCTCCTTGGCCGTCGCGTCCGCCGAGAACCCGGCCCGCACCTTCGGCACGCCGTACACGAGGTGGGTGAGGCCGTCCAGGGACCAGTGCGAGTCGAGGCCCTCCAGGAGCAGCCGCAGCGACTCGCGGCTCTCCTCGTCCAGCGACGACAGCAGCTCGGTGTCGGGCTCGGCGCGCACGATGGTGCGGGCCTCGGCCGGGACCTGGGTGGTGATCCAGTTCTCGGCGCGGTCCAGGCGCGGGCGCACCTCGTCGAGCGAGGCCAGCGGCACCGACGGGTCGAGGTCGCTGAGGATGCGCAGCGTCTGGTCCTCGGCACCGGCGGTGATGTCCGCGACGGACGCCAGCGTGCGGTACGGCATCGGGCGCGGGGTGCGCGGCAGCTCACCGGCGGCGGTGCGCACCGCGCGGGAGTGCGCGGCGGCGTCGGCGGGCAGCGCGGAGCCGTCGGCGACCTTGGCCTCCAGCTTGTCCCACTCGTCGTAGAGCCGCTGGATCTCCTGGTCGAAGGCGATCTTGAAGGACTGGTTGGGCTTGCGGCGCGCGTACAGCCAGCGGAGCAGCGGCGCTTCCATGATCTTCAGGGCGTCGGCCGGGGTGGGCACGCCGCCCTTCGAGGACGACATCTTCGCCATCCCCGAGATCCCCACGAAGGCGTACATCGGACCGATCGGCTGCACGCCGTCGAAGATCTGCCGCACGATCTGCCCGCCGACGACGAACGACGAGCCGGGCGAGGAGTGGTCCACGCCGCTCGGCTCGAAGATGACGCCCTCGTACGCCCAGCGCATGGGCCAATCGACCTTCCAGACCAGCTTGCCGCGGTTGAACTCGCTCAGCTTCACGGTCTCGCCGAAGCCGCACGCCGTGCAGGTGTACACCAGCTCGGTGGAGTCGTCGTCGTACGAGACGACGGTCGTCAGGTCCTTCTCGCACTGCCCGCAGTAGGGCTTGTACGGGTAGTACCCGCCGCTGCCGCCGCTGCCGTCGTCCTCGGAGGCGGCGCCGGAGCCCTCGGCGGCCTCCAGCTCGGCCTCGTCGACCGGCTTCTGCTGCTTGGCGCCGCCCTTGGCCGCCTTGGCGGGGTCCTTCTTCGTGCGGTACTGGTCGAGGATGGCGTCGATGTCGCCGCGGTGCTTCATCGCGTGCAGGATCTGCGCGCGGTAGGCGCCCGAGGTGTACTGCTCGGTCTGGCTGATGCCGTCGTACTCCACGCCCAGCTCGGCCAGGGCCTCGGCCATGGCGGCCTTGAAGTGCTCGGCCCAGTTCGGGTACGCCGACCCGGCCGGGGCGGGCACCGAGGTGAGCGGCTTGCCGATGTGCTCGGCCCAGGACTCGTCGACGCCGGGGACGCCGGCCGGGACCTTGCGGTAGCGGTCGTAGTCGTCCCAGGAGATCAGGTGGCGGACCTCGTGCCCGCGGCGGCGGATCTCGTCGGCGACGAGGTGCGGGGTCATGACCTCGCGGAGGTTGCCGAGGTGGATCGGGCCGGACGGGGAGAGACCCGAGGCGACCGTGACGGGTTTGCCCGGGGCACGACGCTCCGACTCGGCGATGACCTCGTCCGCGTAGCGGGAGACCCAGTCGGTGGTATCGGTGCTCTGAGCCACGATCGGCACGCCTTTCTGCTTCCTACGACTTCTCACGTTCTTGCGTGAGTACCGCTTGACCCAGCCATTCTCCCAGGTCGCCCCGTAACCGCGAAAACCGCTTTTCACCGCGTGGGATACTCGGTTTTCACAGCTACGGCACGTCCAGGCACCCGAGCAGAACGGCACCCTTTCATGGCCCCGGTCACGTCCCTCACCGCCTCCGTCCACCAGCGCCTCGCGGACGCCCTTTCGGCAGCCCTGCCGGAAGCCGGTGCCGCGGACCCGCTGCTGCGACGCAGCGACCGGGCCGACTTCCAGGCCAACGGCATCCTGGCGCTCGCCAAGAAGCTCAAGGGCAACCCGCGGGAGCTGGCCGCGCAGGTCGTCTCCGGCATCACCGCCCCCGAGCTGATCAAGGACATCGAGGTCTCCGGGCCCGGCTTCCTGAACATCACGGTCACCGACGAGGCGATCACCAGGAACCTCGCGGCGCGTGCGGCGGACGGCGAGCGGCTCGGCGTGCCGTTCGCCGAGAACCGGGGCACGACGGTGATCGACTACGCCCAGCCGAACGTGGCCAAGGAGATGCACGTCGGCCACC
Source organism: Streptomyces huasconensis (assembly GCF_021028635.1). NCBI lineage: Bacteria > Bacillati > Actinomycetota > Actinomycetes > Kitasatosporales > Streptomycetaceae > Streptomyces > Streptomyces huasconensis. The sequence continues at coordinate 4,628,556 of NZ_CP086119.1, read as the reverse complement.
TGCGGTCCGCCGTCATCGGCGACGCCCTGCGCCACATGCTGGACTTCACCGGCGAGAAGACGATCGGCCGCCACCACATCGGCGACTGGGGCACGCAGTTCGGCATGCTCATCCAGTACCTGATCGAGAACCCCGGCCGGCTGGCCCCGGCCGACGAGGTCGACGGCGAGCAGGCGATGAGCAACCTCAACCGCGTCTACAAGGCCTCGCGCGCGGTCTTCGACGCCGACGAGGAGTTCAAGGAGCGGGCCCGCAAGCGGGTGGTCGCCCTCCAGTCCGGCGACAAGGAGACGCTCGACCTCTGGCAGCGGTTCGTGGACGAGTCGAAGGTCTACTTCTTCTCCGTCTTCGAGAAGCTGGACATGGAGGTCCGCGACGAGGAGATCGTCGGCGAGTCCGCGTACAACGACATGATGGCCGAGACGGCGCGGCTCCTGGAGGAGTCGGGTGTCGCGGTGCGCTCCGAGGGCGCGCTCGTCGTGTTCTTCGACGACATCAAGGGCAAGGACGACAAGCCGGTCCCGCTGATCGTCCAGAAGGCGGACGGCGGCTTCGGGTACGCGGCCTCCGACCTCTCGGCGATCCGCGACAGGGTCGTCGACCTGCACGCCACCACCCTGCTGTACGTGGTGGACGTCCGGCAGTCGCTGCACTTCAAGATGGTCTTCGAGGCGGCCCGCCGGATGGGCTGGCTGAACGACGAGGTCACCGCCCACAACATGGGGTACGGCACGGTGCTCGGCGCGGACGGCAAGCCGTTCAAGACGCGTGAGGGCGAGACGGTGCGCCTGGAGGACCTCCTCGACGAGGCGGTGCAGCGCGCCGCGGAGGTCGTGCGCGAGAAGGCGCGGGACCTCACGGAGGAGGAGATCCAGGAGCGGGCCTTCCAGGTCGGCATCGGCGCCGTGAAGTACGCGGACCTGTCGACGTCGGCCAACCGCGACTACAAGTTCGACCTCGACCAGATGGTCTCCCTGAACGGCGACACGTCGGTCTACCTCCAGTACGCGTACGCCCGTATCCAGTCGATCCTGCGCAAGGCGGGCGAGGTCCGCCCGGCGGCCCACCCGGAGCTGGCGCTCGACGCGGCGGAGCGGGCGCTCGGCCTGCACCTGGACGCGTTCGGCGCGACGGTCACCGAGGCCGCCGGGGAGTACGCGCCGCACAAGCTGGCCGCGTACCTCTACCAGCTGGCGTCGCTGTACACCTCGTTCTACGACAAGTGCCCGGTCCTGAAGGCGGACACTCCGGCGCAGGTCGAGAACCGCCTGTTCCTGTGCGACATCACGGCCCGCACGCTGCACCAGGGCATGGCGCTGCTGGGCATCAGGACCCCTGAGCGCCTCTGATGCCCGAGCGCCTCTGACGAAGCCCGTCACGCCACCAGCGCGCCCCTGAGCCTCCGCAGTCCCTCGGCGATCTCGTCGGGGGACTGCGTCACGAAGCACAGCCGCAGGGTGGACACGTCCGGCTCCCCCGCGAAGAACGGCGCCCCGGGGACGTACGCCACGTCGTGCGCGACGACACCGCGCAGCAACTCCCCCGTGTCGTACCCCTCGGGCAGCTTCGCCCAGACGAACATGCCGCCCTCGGGCCGGACCCAGCGCGACCCTTCCGGCAACGCCTCCGCGAGGCCGAGCAGCATCGCGTCCCGCCGCTCGCGGTAGACCCCCGCCACGCGGGCGACATGGGCGTCCAGGTCCGCGTCCGCGAGGTACCGCGCCGCCGCCAGCTGGTTGACGGTCGGCGTGTGCAGGTCGGCCGCCTGCTTGGCGACGACGCAGGCCCGCAGCAGCGCCGCGGGCCCCCGCAGCCAGCCCAGCCGCAGGCCCGGCGCCATGACCTTGGAGAAGCTGCCGAGCAGGACCGTGCGGTCCTCGGCCCCCGGGTACGTGGCGATCCACGGCACCCGCTCGCCCTCGAACCGCAGCTCCCCGTACGGGTCGTCCTCCACGATCCACACCCCGCGCCGCTCGGCGACCTCGGCGACCGCGGCGCGCCGAGCCGCGGGCAGGGTCCGGCCGGTCGGGTTCTGGAAGGTGGGGACGGTGTAGAGCAGCTTCGGCCGGTGCAGGGCGACCAGCTCGTCCAGGGCGGCGGGGTCGATACCGGCCTCGTCGCACGGCACGGGCACCACGCGCGCGCCCGCGAAGGCGAAGGCCTGGAGCGCCGCGAGATAGCAGGGGTTCTCGACGAGGACGGTGTCACCGGGCTCGATCAGCACGGTCGCGAGGAGCGACAGCGCCTGCTGCGACCCGGTGGTGATCAGCACGTCGTCGGCGTCGGTCGCGAGGCCCCGCGCGGCGGTGCGCGCGGCGACGGCGGCGCGCAGCGCGGGTTCGCCCTCGGTCGTCGAGTACTGGAGTGCCCGCTCGGGCGTCTCTTCGAGCACCGCGCGGAACGCGGCCGCTATGCCCGCACTGTCGAAGAGGCCGGGGGCGGGCAGGCCGCCCGCGAAGTTGATGACCTCGGGCCGCGCGGTGACCGCGAGGATGTCCCGTACCGGCGAGCCCCCGACCGCGGCGGCGCGCGCGGCCGGCGGCGGCAGGGGGGCGGCGGTGCGGGCGGGCTCGGTGACGGTCACGGCGGCGGCTCCTTCGGCTGGGACGGCTGGCTCTGCCCGCACCCTAAGCATGTGCCTGCCGCCTACACACGCCGTTCCGCGATACGGACGCGGCGCCTCCGCCCGGGCCTCAACTGGCCAGCGGGGCCTCCCACTTGGAGCCGCCGAGTGGCCAGCCGTACGTGGGGCGCCCTTCGTTGCCGCTGGTGCGGAACGGCTTGCCCTGGTCGTCGATGCGGAGCACGTTGTGCCGTCGGCCGCTCGACCACTCCAGCTCCAGGTACCAGCGGACGTCGTGCGCCTCGGTACTGGCCTTGACGTAGAAGACCTCGGGGTCGCTCTCGCTCACCTTGTACGGGAAGTCGCGCTGCCCCGCCTTGGGCGTGAGGGTCGGTGTCCCGTCGTCGAGGTCGACGGCGAACGACTTGGTGGAGACGTTGCCGCCGCAGCCGACACCCATCTGGAAGTCGTTCCAGGCCAGCGGCGAACTGGTGCTCTGCACGCGGACGTGCATGCCTTGGAGTACGACGGTGTCCTTGCCCAGGCCCTGCACGGTGACCTCGACGAGCTGCTCGCCCGCCGACACTGCGCCGAGGTCGGCGGCCCAGCCGGGGGCGTCCTGCTCGACGGCCGGCGGCTGGGGCACCTGGTTCGGCTTCCGGTTGACCAGGAAGCGCTGGCTGCAGGGGCTTTCGTAGACGTACGGCCTGGTGCGGGCGGTGATCGGCGCGCCGAGGTCATCGCTCCTGCCCTCGCCCGCGGCCGCGGGTCCCTTGCCGGTGTCCTGGGAGGTGTCGGGGCGCGCGGGGCCCTCCTTGCCCTTGCCGCCCTTGGCGTCCTTGTCCGAGGGCGAGGAGGCGGGCTCGCCCTTCTTCCCGCGCCCGTCGGCGCTGTCCTCGCGTCCGCCCTTGCCGGACAGGTCCCCCGGGGAGTCGTGGGGAGCGACCGACGACGAGACGCCCGTGGCGCGCTCGCGCCCGCCACCGCCGTCGTCGGCACCGTTCAGCACGAGAGCGAGGGAGCCGGCCCCGACGACCAGGGCGACGGCGGCGCCGATGGCGACGGCACGGCGCCGCTTGGCGCGCCCCGGCATCGGCTCGGGCCGGATCGCGGACGTGGAGTCGGACTCGGGCTGCGGCTCGGACTGGGGCTCGGGCTCGGGGTGCGGCTCGGGCTCCGACTCCTTTTCCGGCTGCGGCTGTTGGGGCCTCGGCGGCTCCGCCTCCGCACCCGCCCGCCCCTCGGCGGGCTCCGCCTTACGCCCGCGCGCGGCATCCGCCAGAATCCACCGCCGGTGGACCTCCACCAGCTCATCGGGCGAGGCCTTGCAGAGCCGGGCGAACCGCTCCACGGGCGCGAACTCCACCGGCACCGCGTCGCCGTTGCAGTACCGGTGCAGCGTCGACGTACTCATGTGCAGCCGCTTCGCCAACACCCCGTAGCTGAGCCCCGACCGCCCCTTGAGCTCCCGCAGCAGCTCCGCGAGCGAACCCATGTGCCGTCCTCCCCATTCCAGTACCGCGTTCCAGGAGGAGGCCATCCCCCCAGGTCAAAGCAGGCGCGGGTGTTCCAGCGTCCCCCGTTCCCCGCCGCCTCTGGCGGCCGGGACACCCGGCCGCACAAGCTGTGGCCATCCAAGCACGCCGCTCCCGCCGACCGTCCAGGCGGACACGCCCCTGCCCGCACGACACCTAGGACCCGAGCCATGCCCCGAACCGATGAACCCCGTTCGGATCTCGCCGCCCGCCTCCTCGCCGCCACCGCCGTCGTGGTCGCGACCCTGTCCGTGACGGCGTGCGCGAGCAGCGACGGCATCGGCCTGCGCGACGAGGGCACGGCGACCCCGGCCGGAATCCGGCCGGTCTCCGAACCGCGGGAGAGCGGTGACGCTCCAGGGCCGACCCACCGGACCCGTCCCGACCCTCACCCCGGACACCCGGCCCACCTCCCTGACCAGCACACACACCAGTAGGTAAGTACCGCACTAATTAGTCCGTACTTGTCCGCTCCCTAGGGCCCCGCGAAGATCAGAGACATCCCCGGAACAACGCCTCTGAAGGAGCCCCCGTGCCCAGCAGCACCGAACACCGCGCCTCCGTGACCGTCCTCGGCCTCGGCCTGATGGGCACCGCCCTCGCCGCCGCCCTGCTCAAGGCGGGCCACGACACGACCGTGTGGAACCGCACCGCCTCCAAGACGGGCCCCCTGGCCGCCCAGGGCGCGACCCCGGCCGACACGGCGGCCGAGGCCATCGCGGCCAGCCCTCTTGTGATCGTCTGCCTCACGACCAACGACAACGTACGCGGCCTGCTGGAGGCCGAGGCCGACGCGCTCGCCGGCCGCACGGTCGTGAACCTCACCAACGGAACTCCGGCCCAGGCAAGGGAGTTGGCGGAGTGGGCGGCCGGCCGCGGCATCACGTACATCGACGGCGGCATCATGGCCGTCCCGCAGATGATCGCCACGCCCGCCGCGTACATCCTCTACAGCGGCACCGACGAGGACGCGTACGAGACGCACCGCCCCACCCTGGCGGCCCTCGCGGACACCAAGTGGGTCGGCAAGGACCCCGGCGCCGCCGCGCTGTACGACCTCTCCCTGCTCACCGGCATGTACGGCATGGTGATGGGCGTCGCCCAGGCCTACGCGCTGATCGGCAGCGGAGGCGTCCCCGCCCGCGACTTCGCGCCGCTGTTGAAGGACTGGGTGAACGCGATGACGGACGGACTCGTGCCCGGCATGGCCGAGGCGCTGGACTCCGGGCAGCACCTCACGGACGTGTCGTCGCTGGCGGTCAACCAGGCCGCGCTGCCCAACTTCCTGACGACCTTCGCCCAGCAGGGCCTGCGCACCGACCTGTTCGAGCCGCTCCAGGCCCTCCTGGACCGCTCGATCGACGAGGGCCACGCCGCCGACGGCCTCTCCCGCCTCGTCACCCTGATCAAGAAGGACTGAGGACCACCGAGGGCGCGGGTACTGCCGAGGGGGACCGGTCCGACTGGATTTCTATTAACCCCAACGGGTGGCACGAATTCAGATAGTCGGCGCCGGTCCACAACAATGGCGAGCCTCACGGCCGTTGGAGGTCTCGTGTCCCGCTCCGTCACACCCCCCTCGAACATGACCACGCTGGGGTGCGCGCTCTTCGCCACCCGCTGGCTCCAAGCGCCCCTGTACTTCGGCCTGGTGGCCGCCCAGGGCGTGTACGTCTACAAGTTCTTCAACGAGTTGTGGCACCTCATCCACCACGTCATCAGCGGCCAGGCGGACGAGACGCACGTCATGCTCGCCGTGCTCAAGCTCGTCGACGTGGTGATGATCGCCAATCTGCTGATCATGGTGATCGTCGGGGGGTACGAGACCTTCGTCTCGCGGATCGGCCTCCAGGGCCACCGGGACCAGCCCGAGTGGCTGTCCCACGTCAATTCGAACGTGCTGAAGGTCAAGCTGGCCACCGCCATCGTGGGCATCTCGTCGGTGCACCTGCTCCAGATGTTCGTCGACGTGCACCACACGCCCCGGCACGACCTGCTGTGGGGGACGGTCATCCACATGGCGTTCATCGCCTCCGCGGCGATCCTCGCGTACATGTCCGGGCCCATGGCGGCGCACGAGGCCCGGGCGCGCACCGCGAAGGAGGAGTCGCGGGCGGCCGTGGTCATCCCCGCCCAGCGGGGACCCGGGGAGGCCGGGGCGCCGCAGCCGGGGGCGAGCGGTGCCGAGGAGCGCATCGAGGCCGCCGGGTTCCCGTCCCGCAAGCTCCTGGAGATGTTCGACGAGGGGCGGCTGCGGGCACCCGAGCCGCAGGTGATCAACCGGCTCGGTAAGGCCGACTTCGTCACCCGCAAGGCGAACGTCGTCCTGCTCGGCGGCCCCGGCACCGGCAAGACGCACCTGGCGGTCGCCCTGGGCGTACGGGCCTGCCAGGCCGGTCACCAGGTGCTGTTCGCGACCGCCGCCGAGTGGGGCACCCGGCTGGCGGATGCCAAGGCCGCGGGGCGGCTGCGCCAGGAACTGGCCCGGCTCGACGCGTACCCGGTGCTCGTCGTGGACGAGGTGGGCTACGTGCCCTTCGACCCCGAGGTCGCCCACCTCCTCTTCCAGCTCGTCTCGCACCGCTACGAACGCGCCTCCCTGATCGTCACCGGCAGCCTCCCCCTGGACCGCTGGCACGAGGTCCTCGGCGACAGCGCGACGGCGTCCGCCACGGTGGACCGGCTGGCCCACCACGCGGACGTCATCACCCTGGAAGCCGACAGCTACCGCACGCGCCGCCTCGAAGACGCCGGGCCCGCCTTCTGACACGGCCCGCCGGGCCCGTCTTCCGGCACGGCCTAGGGGACGAGCACCACCTTGCCCGTGGTCTCCCGCCGCTCCATCGCCGCGTGCGCCTCGGCCGCCCGCGCCAGCGGGAACGCCTGCCAGGACGGCACCAACTCCCCCTTGGCGGCGGCCTCCAGAGCGGCACGCTCCCGCGCGGGCCCCTCCTCGGGGTGCCCGATCAGCTCCATCAGGGCGTTGACGTACGCGATGCCGCGCCCGGCGAGAACCCGCGGCGCCGGTTCGAACGCCTCCTGCGAGGACCAGCCGATGACGACGTACCGCCCGCCCTCACCGATCAACTCGAAGGCGGCGGCGGCCTTCTCGCCCCCGACACCGTCCAGCACGGCGGTGACCGCGCGCCCGCCGAGCTGTTCGCGGACCGAGCCGGCCCACCCGGGCACGTTGTAGTCCACGGCGACGTCCGCGCCCAGCGCCCGCACCGCCTCGACCTTGCCGGGGCCGCCCGCCGCCCCGACGACCGTGGCGCCCAGGGCGTGTGCGTACTGCACGACGAGCCGTCCCACGCCCCCGGCCGCGGACGTCACCACCACCACGTCGTCCGGGCGCAGTCGCGCGGTGCCGAGCAGTCCCAGGGTCGTGGCGCCCGTCATCACCATGGTCACGGCGTCCTCGAAGCCGAGCCCGTCCGGCACGGCGTGCAGTGCGTCGACGGCGGCGACCGCCAGCTCGGCGTACCCGCCGGGCGCACCGTGCGCGGTCACGACGGGCCGGCCGAGCCAGGAGGCGTCGACGCCGGGGCCGACCGCGTCGACGACGCCCGCGACCTCACCGCCGAGGACCGCCGGCAGCTCGGGCAGCGGCGGCGCCTTGTCGGAGGCCCGCCCCGCCCGCATCACCGTCTCGACGAAGTGCGCCCCGGCCGCCCGCACGACGACGCGGACCTGGCCGGGCCCCGCGACGGGGTCCGGCCAGGTCTCGTACCGCAGGTTCTCGGCGGGCCCGATCTCGTGCAGAACAACGGCGCGCATCTCGTCCTCCTCGGACGGGCCCCCTCGGGCCCTGTGCACACCACCCTGCGACCTCAACCGAACTTCAGGTCAAGGGGCGTCCGGCGCGGGGTCACAGCTGCCGCGCCACCTCGGTCGCCCAGTACGTGAGGATCATGTTCGCGCCCGCGCGCTTGATGCCCGTGAGCGACTCCATGATCGCCTTGTCCCGGTCGATCCAGCCCCGCTCGGCGGCGGCCTCGATCATCGCGTACTCGCCGCTGATCTGGTACGCAGCCACCGGCACGTCCACCGCGTCGGCGACCTTCGCGAGGATGTCGAGGTAGGGCCCGGCCGGCTTGACCATCACCATGTCGGCGCCCTCCTCCAGGTCGAGCGCCAGCTCCCGCATGGCCTCCCGCGCGTTGGCCGGGTCCTGCTGGTACGTCTTGCGGTCGCCCTTGAGGGACGAGCCCACGGCCTCCCGGAACGGCCCGAAGAAGGCCGACGAGTACTTCACCGAGTACGCGAGGATCGACACGTCCTCGTGGCCGACCTGGTCCAACGCGTCGCGGATGACCCCGATCTGACCGTCCATCATGCCGCTCGGGCCCACCACATGGGCGCCCGCGTCGGCCTGCACCTGCGCCATCTCGGCGTACCGCTCAAGCGTCGCGTCGTTGTCGACGCGGCCCTCGGCGTCCAGCACACCGCAGTGCCCGTGGTCGGTCGTCTCGTCCAGGCACAGGTCCGACATGACGATCAGCTCGTCACCGACCTCGGCCCGCACATCGCGGATCGCCAGCTGGAGAATCCCGTCCGGGTCGGTGCCCGGCGTGCCCACGGCGTCCTTCTTCGACTCCTCCGGCACACCGAAGAGCATGATCCCGGAGACCCCGGCCTCCAGCGCCTCGACAGCCGCCTTCTTCAGGGTGTCGCGGGTGTGCTGGACGACGCCGGGCATGGCCCCGATCTCCACCGGGGCGCTGATCCCCTCGCGCACGAACGCGGGCAGGATCAGATCGGCCGAGTGCAGCCGCGTCTCGGCGACCATGCGCCGCATGGCCGGCGTCGTGCGCAGCCGCCGCGGCCGCGTTCCGGGGAAAGATCCGTACTTCGTCACTGACGTCACCTGGATTCGTGCTGCGTGCTGCTGATGTCGTTGTGGGCGGGCCCGAAGGCCCGCCCACAAGAACCTACGGCGCGGTGCGTCGCCGGCGCGAACCGGGCCGTCGCTCACTCGGCCGTGTCACGGGGTCCCCGGCGTCCAGCGCCGCGTCCCGCCGCCGCGCACCGAAGTCCGCCAGCGCCTGGGCCAGCTTGTGCACCGACGGCTCGGGGGCCATGACGTCCACCCGCAGCCCGTGCTCCTCCGCGGTCTTCGCGGTGGCGGGACCGATGCAGGCGATCACGGTCACGTTGTGCGGCTTGCCGGCGATGCCGACGAGGTTGCGCACGGTGGAGGACGACGTGAAGAGCACGGCGTCGAAGCCGCCGCCCTTGATCGCCTCCCGCGTCTCGGCCGGCGGCGGCGAGGCGCGCACGGTCCGGTAGGCGGTGACGTCGTCGACCTCCCAGCCCAGATCGATCAGCCCCGCGACCAGCGTCTCGGTGGCGATGTCGGCCCGCGGCAGGAACACCCGGTCGATCGGGTCGAAGACCGGGTCGTACGGCGGCCAGTCCGCCAGGAGCCCCGCGGCCGACTGCTCGCCGCTCGGCACCAGGTCCGGCTTCACGCCGAAGGCGATCAGCGCGGCGGCGGTCTGCTCACCGACGGCCGCGACCTTGATCCCGGCGAAGGCACGCGCGTCGAGCCCGTACTCCTCGAACTTCTCCCGCACCGCCTTGACGGCGTTGACGGAGGTGAAGGCGATCCACTCGTACCGCCCGGTGACCAGGCCCTTGACCGCGCGCTCCATCTGCTGGGGCGTGCGCGGCGGCTCGACGGCGATGGTCGGCACCTCGTGCGGCACCGCGCCGTAGGACCGCAGCTGGTCGGAGAGCGAGGCCGCCTGCTCCTTCGTACGCGGTACGAGCACACGCCAGCCGAAGAGGGGCTTCGACTCGAACCACGACAGCTGGTCGCGCTGGGCGGCGGCGGAACGCTCGCCGACCACGGCTATGACGGGCCGGCCGCCCTCGGGCGAGGGCAGCACCTTCGCCTGCTTGAGGACCTGCGCGATGGTGCCGAGCGTCGCGTTCCAGGTGCGCTGGCGCGTCGTCGTACCACCGACGGTCACCGTCATCGGGGTGTCCGGCTTGCGGCCCGCGGCCACCAGCTCGCCCGCGGTGGCCGCGACGGAGTCAAGCGACGTGGAGACCACCGCGGTGCCGTCGGACGCGCCGACCTCGCTCCAGCAGCGGTCCGAGGCGGTGCGGGCGTCGATGAAACGGACGTCCGCGCCCTGCGCGTCACGCAGCGGCACACCGGCGTACGCGGGCACACCGACCGCGGCCGCGACGCCCGGCACGACCTCGAAGGAGATCCCCTCGGCGGCGCAGGCGAGCATCTCCTCCGCCGCGTGGGTGTCGAGGCCGGGGTCGCCGCTGACCGCGCGCACGACCCGCCTGCCACCCCTCGCGGCCTCCATGACAAGATTGGTGGCGACTCGGAACGTCGCCGTGTCCGCGGTCGTTGACGCGTCGTCAGCGACCGTCGGCCCAGGTGTGTCCACACCTCCCCTGGCATGCACACGGACGACATCGAGAACATCCGGCTCGGCGATCAGCACATCCGCTCGGGCCAGCGCCTCGACGGCGCGCAGGGTCAGCAGTCCCGGATCTCCGGGTCCGGCACCGAGAAAGGTGACGTGCCCGTGTGCGGGAGTGCCGGGAAGGTTCGAGGTGGGGCTCAAAGTGCTCGCTCCCCCATCAGACCGGCCGCGCCCTTGGCGAGCATCTCGACCGCGAGTTCGCGGCCCAGCGCCATGGCTCGGGTCTCCGTCTCGGGCACGGGACCGGTGGTGGACAGCTGCACCAGCGTCGAGCCGTCGGGCGTACCGACGACACCGCGCAGGCGCATTTCCTTGACAATCTGTTCGTCGGCATGGGGGTCCCCCCGCTCGAGCGAAGCCGAGAGTGGGGGAAGGTCGGCCAGGGCGCCCACGGGCGCGCTGCAACCGGCTTCCAGGGCGGCGAGCAGGGACCGCTCGGCGGTGACGGCGACCCGGGTGTACGGGTCGTCGAGCTCGGCGAGCGCGGCGGCGAGTGACGCGTTGTGCGCGGCGCACTCGATCGCCAGTGCCCCCTGGCCGGGGGCGGGCAGAACGGTGTCGACCGACAGGAAGTCGGTCACCTCGTCGGTCCGGCCGATGCGGCTCAGTCCGGCGGCGGCGAGCACGACGGCGTCGAGCTCCCCCTTGTGTACGTATCCGATGCGGGTGTCGATGTTCCCGCGGATCGGCACGGTCTGGATGGTCATGCCGTGGCTGCGCGCGTAGGCGTTCAGCTGCGCCATGCGGCGCGGCGAACCGGTGCCGACGCGGGCGCCCTCGGGAAGCTCGGCGAAGGTCAGTCCGTCACGCGCGATCAGCACGTCGCGGGGGTCCTCGCGCTTGGGCACCGCGGCGAGCACCAGCTCCTCGGGCTGCGCCGTGGGCAGGTCCTTGAGCGAGTGCACGGCGAAGTCCACCTCGTCACGGACCAGCGCCTCGCGCAGGGCGGCGACGAAGACGCCGGTGCCGCCGATCTGCGCCAGGTGCTCGCGCGAGGTGTCGCCGTACGTCGTGATCTCCACGAGCTCGACGGGGCGGCCGGTCAACTGCCGTACCGCATCAGCAACTTGGCCCGACTGGGCCATGGCCAGCTTGCTGCGCCTGGTCCCGAGCCTCAGAGCCCTCTCGGTCATGCCCGGCCTCTATTCGGGTCGTGGTTCTCGTTGTTCTCGTGGTTCGTGTCGTTCGCGTCAATCACGCTGTTCGCGCTGTTCAAGTGGTCGGCACGGCTGACCGACGCGACCGTCTGCGGGTCGAGGTCGAAGAGCGTGCGCAGCGCGTCGGCGTACCCGGCGCCGCCCGGCTCGCCGGCCAGCTGCTTGACCCGCACCGTCGGCGCGTGCAGCAGCTTGTCCACGACGCGGCGCACGGTCTGCGTGATCTCCGCGCGTTGCTTGTCCTCAAGGCCGGGCAGCCGTCCGTCGAGCCGCGCGATCTCGCTCGCCACCACATCGGCGGCCATGGTGCGCAGGGCGACCACGGTCGGCGTGATGTGCGCGGCACGCTGCGCGGCGCCGAAGGCGGCGACCTCGTCGGCGACGATGCCGCGCACCTGCTCGACGTCGGCGGCCATGGGGGCGTCGGCCGAGGCCTCGGCCAGCGACTCGATGTCGACCAGCCGTACGCCGGGCACGCGGTGCACGGCGGCGTCGATGTCACGGGGCATGGCCAGGTCGAGCAGCGCGAGCACGGCCGGGCGGGCGGCACCCGCCGAGGACACGGGCTTGCGCCGCTCCGGCAGACGTCCCGTGACCCGCGCGGCGGCCACCAGCGCGGCGATGGCGTCCGCCTCGGCCTGCGGATCGACCGGCTTGTGGTGGACCTCGCGCCGCTCGGCCGGGGCGTTGTCCACCCACGCGGCGTGCTGCTCCAGGGAGGCGGCGTCCATGCCGGCGACGGCCGCCTCGCCCGCGACGGAGAAGCCACGCGGGGCGGTGAGGTCGACGGGGCAGCCGTCGTCGGCGACGGTGGAGTGCGCGGCCTGGCCGGCGGACCCGCTCCTGGTCTGCGCCGGTACGTCGCCGGGGCGGCTGTCCGCGGGGACGCGCCCCTCGACGGCCGCCACCACGGCGTCCGCCGTCAGTACGAGACCGGTCGCGCCGGTGCAGGACACCGCCACATCGGCACGTGTCAGTTCGTGGGCCACCTGGTCCATCGGCACGGCACGCGCGCTCACGCCCGTGCCGCCCTGCTCGCCCAGGATCTCCGCCAGCCGCTCGGCGCGCTCCAGCGTGCGGTTGGCGACCACGACCTCCTCGACCCCGGCCCGTGCGAGCGTCGCCGCGGCGAGCGAGGACATGGAGCCCGCGCCTATCACCAGCGCGCGCTTGCCCTTGGCCCAGGTCTCGACGGACGTGCGGACGGCGAGCTGTTCGAGGCCGAAGGTGACCAGCGACTGCCCGGCCCGGTCGATGCCGGTCTCGGAGTGGGCGCGCTTGCCGACCCGCAGGGCCTGCTGGAAGAGGTCGTTGAGGAGGCGGCCCGCGGTGTGCAGCTCCTGGGCGCGCGCGAGGGCGTCCTTGATCTGCCCGAGGATCTGCCCCTCGCCGACCACCATCGAGTCCAGCCCGCACGCCACCGAGAAGAGGTGGTGGACGGCACGGTCCTCGTAGTGCACGTACAGGTAGGGGGTCAGCTCCTCCAGGCCCACGCCGCTGTGCTGCGCGAGCAGCGTCGACAGCTCGGCGACACCGGCGTGGAACTTGTCGACGTCGGCGTACAGCTCGATGCGGTTGCACGTGGCGAGCACGGCCGCCTCGGCGGCGGGCTCGGCGGCGACGCTGTCGTGCAGCAGCTTGGCCTGCGCGTCCACGGGCAGCGCGGCCCGCTCCAGGACGCTCACCGGAGCGCTGCGATGGCTCAGCCCTACGACCAGGAGACTCATGCCGGCATCACGGCGGGGACGTCCCCGTCGGGTCCCTTGCGCTGCTGCTTGGCGGCGACGGGCGGCACGACGCCGTCGGCGGCGGCCTCCTCGCCGGCCTTGCGCTGCTCGTGGAAGGCGAGGATCTGCAGCTCGATGGAGAGGTCGACCTTGCGCACGTCGACGCCGTCCGGCACGGAAAGCACGGTCGGCGCGAAGTTCAGGATGGAGGTCACACCGGCGGCGACGAGCCGCTCGCAGACCTGCTGCGCGGCACCGGCCGGGGTGGCGATGACGCCGATGGAGACGCCGTTGTCCTCGATGATCCGCTCGAGGTCGTCGGTGTGCTGCACCGGCATCCCGGCGACAGGCTTTCCGGCCATTGCCGGATCGGCGTCGATGAGCGCCGCGACCCGGAAACCACGCGAGGCGAACCCGCCGTAGTTGGCCAGCGCGGCCCCGAGGTTGCCGATGCCGACGATGACAACCGGCCAGTCCTGGGTCAGACCCAGTTCACGGGAGATCTGGTAGACGAGATACTCGACGTCATAGCCGACGCCTCGCGTCCCGTACGAACCGAGGTACGAGAAGTCCTTGCGCAGCTTCGCGGAATTGACCCCCGCGGCGGCCGCGAGCTCCTCGGAGGAGACCGTGGGCACCGAGCGCTCCGACAGCGCCGTGAGGGCTCGGAGGTACAGCGGAAGCCTGGCGACGGTGGCCTCGGGAATCCCTCGGCTGCGGGTCGCCGGTCGGTGAGTTCGGCCAGTTGCCACGGTGCTCCTGCGGGTAGAGCGGGGCTGTAGGCGGTCACACGTCCCCAGACCGCCCCGTCGAATGCAGGCTATGTCTTTGTGAACGCGTGCACAAAGATTGTGTCCGTTTTGCCCGGCCAACGTGACCGGGGTCACGCGCCCCCGGCGCACGTTCGTGGAACCGGAGCGCGGGCGGCGCCGTTGTTCACTGGATGGGGGCAAAACCGCACACTCTCCTCACGATCATCGCCCCCGAGACCAAAACCGCCCCAAAGCGTAAACGACTTCGCGGCGACTTTGGACTACCCGGTCAGTAGCTTCGGCGCGTCAGCCGGCCAGCTCACGCCGCAGCCGCGCCTCGTCCACGCGCCAGAAGGTGTGCTGCTCCCCGTCGACCAGGACCACCGGGATCTGCTCCCAGTAGGCCCGGTGCAACTCCTCGTCCTGCGTGATGTCCTTCTTCTCCCAGGCGGCGCCCACCTCCGCGCAGACCTTCTCGATCACCAGCTGTGCGTCATCACACAGATGACAGCCCGGCTTCCCGATCAGGGTGACCGTGCGATCCGCGGGCTTCTTCTTCTCCGTACGACGAAAAATCGGGCTCATGCCCCTATTCTCGCCCCGCCGACGCGCCCGGCGGAGAACCCGGCGAAGGCCCTTCCACGGGCCGGCCGCGAAGAGTTCACAAGGCCTCACGTTCCCCGACATCCGTCCGACTCCGGAACCACCGAACGAACTGGCTATGCTCACGACATGGCCGCTCTCGGATGGCTCACCCCCCGTAGGCGCTCCGCCACGGCGCGGAGCGTGTTGGCAGGCGAGGCCTCCGCCGAGGCCGCCCGCAAGACCTCCCAGGAGCTGGAGGCGCTCGCCGGACAGGCCGCGCCCGCGGCGGGCCCGGGCGAGCCGGAGTTCCCCGTCGTCGGCGACGTGGAGGCCGCCGCCTTCTTCGACCTCGACAACACCGTGATGCAGGGCGCCGCGATCTTCCACTTCGGCCGCGGGCTCTACAAGCGCAAGTTCTTCGAGCGCCAGGAGCTGTTCCGCTTCGCCTGGCAGCAGGCGTGGTTCCGGCTCGCCGGCGTCGAGGACCCCGAGCACATGCAGGACGCCCGCGACAGCGCCCTGTCCATCGTCCAGGGCCACCGCGTCACCGAGCTGATGACCATCGGCGAGGAGATCTACGACGAGTACATGGCCGAGCGCATCTGGCCCGGCACCCGCGCCCTGGCCCAGGCCCACCTCGACGCCGGGCAGAAGGTCTGGCTGGTCACCGCCGCCCCGGTGGAGATCGCCACGGTCATCGCCCGCCGCCTCGGCCTGACCGGCGCCCTCGGCACCGTCGCCGAGTCCGTCGACGGCGTCTACACCGGCAAGCTCGTCGGCGAACCCCTGCACGGCCCCGCCAAGGCCGAGGCCGTGCGCGCGCTGGCCGCCGCCGAGGGCCTGGACCTGGCCCGCTGCGCCGCGTACAGCGACTCGCACAACGACATCCCGATGCTTTCGCTCGTCGGCCATCCTTACGCGATCAACCCCGACGCCAAGCTGCGCAAGCACGCCCGCGAGCGGGACTGGCGGCTGCGCGACTACCGCACCGGCCGCAAGGCCGCGAAGGTCGGCATCCCCGCCGCAGCCGGCGTCGGCGCGCTCGCGGGCGGCACGGCCGCGGCCATCGCCCTGCACCGCCGCCGCCGCCGCCGCTGACCCACCCCCCTCGAAGACGGCCGGTCAGCACGCATTCCCCGGTCCTACCCCGCCCCGCGCGCGGCCAGTCGCGGTGGTTGAACTCGGCCACAACACGCCCCGCGTGGCGACGGAATGTGAACCGTTCCGATCAACATCCGCTCACTCTCCGGCACTTGATCCGACTCCGTTCAGTTACAGAAGCGTCGTAATCGGTGATTTTAGCAACTGGGTGTAGCGCTGCCTGTACGAAGCGTTATTCTCCTCAGACGCATATCGGACCCCACACGTCGCTACGACGAGTGAAAGGTTCCGTACTGCACGTGATGGAAGCTCTGCCTCTGGGAGTCCCGTGTACCCACACGTCGGGGTTGACGCCTCGGGCCTGGCTACGCTGCGCGCAACGGTCCTCGACCGCTTGCGCGGCTTCGTCCCCACCGCGTACGCCGTCCCCGCCGTCCCCGCCTTCGCCGTCCCGGCACCCGCCGGGCCGTGCTATGCCCTGGCTGACGGCCTTGAGGAGGTGCCGGCACGGAGTGCCGTCCTTGCGGGGCGGGGGTCGGGAGACGGGCGGGCAGTCAGCAGACGGGCCCGTTCCGGCGCCGCTGCCGCCACCTCCACGCCCACCCACCGCCGTCCCGCCGCGGACAGCGACAGCGCCCGCATGATGGACCTCGTCGAACGCGCCCAGGCCGGCGAGTCCGACGCCTTCGGCCGCCTCTACGACCAGTACAGCGACACGGTCTACCGCTACATCTACTACCGCGTCGGCGGCAAGGCGACCGCCGAGGACCTCACCAGTGAGACCTTTCTGCGCGCCCTGCGCCGTATCGGCACCTTCACCTGGCAGGGCCGCGACTTCGGCGCCTGGCTCGTCACCATCGCCCGCAATCTCGTCGCCGACCACTTCAAATCGAGCAGATTCCGCCTCGAAGTGACCACCGGCGAAATGCTCGACGCCAACGAGGTCGAGCGCAGCCCCGAGGACTCCGTCCTGGAGTCCCTCTCGAACGCGGCACTGCTCGAAGCCGTCCGCCGCCTCAACCCCCAGCAGCAGGAATGCGTGACCCTGCGCTTCCTCCAGGGCCTCTCCGTCGCCGAGACCGCGCGCGTCATGGGCAAGAACGAGGGCGCGATCAAGACCCTCCAGTACCGCGCGGTGCGCACCCTCGCCCGCCTCCTCCCGGACGACGCGCGCTGACGCGCCGGCGCCACGCACGCTCCGTGGCGCCCAAATCACCGTCCGTGGCGGCCAGATGGCCGCCACGGCCCTTCGCCGATTCCTGGCGGTCGGATCATCCGCCGTCCGTAACCCAAGTGCCGCGCCGCTCGTTGTGCGGGATGCAGGCTCCCTGTGGTCGCAACCTGACGTTCCTCCTTCTCGCCCCGAGCGGAGGACACCTCACTCGCTCACCCGATCGTGTGGACGTGGTCAGGCCATGCAACCCTCAGGACCCCCTGGGGAGTCGACCGTCTTGACGAGAGGAGGTGCCGCCAGTGATCGCGAACGTATCGGCCCACCGGCGGGCGAACGCCTTCGCCCAGGCCCTGGAGGAGCATTCCGACCAGGACCCGGCGGCCGAGCAGTCCGAGGACTCCGCGTCCACCGCGCCCGCGGCCGCGTCCGTGGAGTCCCCCGAAACCACCGCGGCCCGCGCCGAGCCGACCGAGCAGAGCCGCATGCTGGCCCTGGCGGACGGTCTCGACGCGCTGCCGAAACCCGCCCTCGACCCCGAGGTCAAGGTCGTCCAGCGCGCGCAGCTCGTGGCCGCGATGGAAGCCATGCTCCTCGAGGGCGGCGGCAGTGCCGCGGTGCCCGAACAGCGCTCCCGCAAGGGCGCCCACCGCGCGGGTCCGCTGCACAAGCTGCGGCCCCGTTCCCGGCTGTCCAAAGGCATCGCCGCCGGCGGTCTCACCGTCGGCGTCGCCGCGGGTGCCTTCGGCGGTGTCGCCGCCGCCAGCTCCGACGCCCTGCCGGGCGATTCGCTGTACGGCCTCAAGCGCGGCATGGAGGACCTCAAGCTGGGCATGGCCGACGGCGACGTCGACCGGGGCCAGATCTACCTCGACCAGGCCTCGACCCGGCTGAACGAAGCCCGCAGGCTCATGGAGCGCGACCGCGCCGGCTCCCTGGACCACGAGTCCGTCGGCGAGATCAGGCGGGCCCTCTCCGGCATGCGGCACGACGCCACCGAGGGCCACCGCCTGCTCCTCGAGGCGTACGAACGCGACGGGGCGCTCGGCCCCATCCAGGCACTGTCCGCGTTCTCCCGCTCGCACCGCCAGAGTTGGAGCGAGCTCCAGGGCCGCCTGCCGGTCCAGTTGGGCGATGTGGGCAAGCAGGTGGACTCCGTCTTCGACGCCATAGACGACGAGGTCGAGCCGCTCCGCTCGCTGCTGCCCCGCGCCCCCGAGAAGGACGGCAAGCCCGGCCGGGCCCCCGAGGGCCCCACCGGCTCCCAGGGCACGGACGGGCGCTCCTCCACCCCCTCGGGCAGCGGAGGCGGCCACGACGGCGACCCCCGCCGCGGCGACAGCAAGCCGAGGCCCTCCTCGCCGCACGAGACGGACGACGACGTGCTCGGCGGCAGCGTGGGCGGTCTCCTCGACCCGCCGGACGACAAGAAGACGTCACCGGCCCCGTCGGACGGCAGGAGCAAGCCCGGCAAGGACAGCCCCTCGGCCAAGCCGGACGTCACCCTGCCCCCGATCCTGCCCGGCCTGCTGCCGGAACTCGGCATCGAGGAGGAGGACGCGAAGTAGCCCTCGCCAGTACGTGATCGGGGGCGCCCTCCACCCAGGGGGGCGCCCCCGATCACGTACGCGCGTATGCGCCTACGGAAAGGAACCGGCGGAACCGGCGCTCAGAAGAACACCGACCGCCGCTGGACCAGCAGCTTGTACAGCGTGTGCTGGATCTGCTCGCGCACCTGGTCCGTCAGGTTGAACATCAGCATCGGGTCCTCCGCCGCCTCCGGCGGGTAGCCGTCCGTCGGGATCGGCTCGCCGAACTGGATCGTCCACTTCGTCGGCAACGGCACCGCGCCCAGCGGGCCCAGCCACGGGAATGTGGGTGTGATCGGGAAGTACGGGAACCCCAGCACCCGCGCCAGCGTCTTGGCGTTGCCGATCATCGGGTAGATCTCCTCCGCCCCGACGATCGAGCACGGCACGATCGGGGTGCCCGTGCGCAGCGCCGTCGAGACGAAGCCGCCGCGGCCGAACCGCTGGAGCTTGTAGCGCTCGCTGAACGGCTTGCCGATGCCCTTGAAGCCCTCCGGCATCACCCCGACCAGCTCGCCCCGCTCCAGGAGCCGCTCCGCGTCCTCCGCGCACGCGAGCGTGTGCCCGGCCTTGCGGGCCAGTTCGTTGATGACCGGCAGCATGAAGACGAGGTCGGCGGCGAGCAGGCGCAGGTGCCGGCCCCGCGGGTGGTGGTCGTGCACCGCCACCTGCATCATCAGGCCGTCCAGCGGCAGCGTCCCGGAGTGGTTGGCGACGATCAGCGCACCGCCCTCGGCGGGGATGTTCTCGACGCCCTTCACCTCCACCCGGAAGTACTTCTCGTAGAACGGGCGGAGCAGCGACATCAGGACCTGGTCGGTGAGTTCCTCGTCGTAGCCGAAGTCGTCGACCTCGTACTCACCGGTGAGCCGGCGCCGCAGGAAGGCGAGGCCGCCCGCGATGCGCCGGTCCCAGCCGCCGCCACGCGCCTCCCGCGCCCGGTCCTCGGGTTCCGGGCGCGGGGGCGGCGGCTCCTCGGCGGCCTGCTGGGCCGGGAGCGTCTTGACCTCCGTCACGGCCACGGGATCGCCCGGGCGCCGCGGCGCGGCCCTGCGGCGCGGCGTGCGCTGCGCACCCCCGCGTGAACGGTCGTCGTCGAACGGAATGACCTTGGCGTCCGCCATCGTTGACGCTCTCCTCAGTTGGCGCATCGGTTGCCGCCCGCGAAGGGCAGCGCGGCGATCCGGTCGACTGCCCCGGCGAGGGCAGCGGGCGGCAGCAGTCCGGGACCACGGCTGCGTACGAAGTCCGCGAAGGTCTCCGCGGTCGTGTACTTCGGCCTGAACCCCAGAGTCTCGCGCATCTGCCGGGTGGCCACGACCCTGCCGTGCGTGAGCAGGCGGATCTGCTCCGGCGAGAAGTCCGTCGCGCCGAGCGTGCGCAGCGCCGACCCGACCCAGGTGACGGCCGGCAGGAGCACCGGCACGGTCGGCCGGCCGAGCCGCCGCGAGCACTGCGAGAGCAGCAGCTGGCCGTCGCCCGCGATGTTGAACGTGCCGCTGTTGAGCGTGCCGCGCCGCGGTTCGTGCGAGCCCAGGCGCAGCACCTCGACGGCGTCGTCCTCGTGGACGAACTGCAGGCGCGGGTCATAGCCGAAGACGGTCGGCAGGACCGGCAGCGAGAAATACTCGGCGAGCGGCGACTCCGCGTCGGGCCCCAGGATGTTCGCGAAGCGCAGCACGCAGACCGCGACGTCGGGCCGGCGCCGCGCGAAGCCCCGCACATAGCCCTCGACCTCGACGATGTCCTTGGCGAAGCCGCCGCTGGGCAGGGACTTGGGCGGCGTCGTCTCGGTGAAGACCGCCGGGTCCTTGGGCGCGGAGCCGTACACGCTCGTACTGGACTTCACCACGAGCCGCTTGACCGTCGGCGACTTCTGGCAGGCACCGAGCAGCTGCATGGTCCCGATGACGTTGGTCTCCTTGACCGAGCCCCTGCCGCCCCGGCCGAGCGCGGTGGCCGTGACGTCCATGTGGACGACCGTGTCCACATCGAACTCGGCGAGCACCTTGGCGATCGCGGGCTGCCGGATGTCGGCCTGGACGAAGTCGGCGCCGCCCAGATGGTGCTCGGGCGGGACCGCGTCGACGGCGATCACCCGTTCGACTTCGGGGTCGCGCTGAATCCGCCGGACGAACCGTCCGCCCAGCTGCCGGGCCACTCCGGTCACGAGCACGACCTTGCCCAAGATCAGCGCCTGCCTTTCCCCAACCTCGCCGCACACGTGGACTGTGTCCCGGCCCACGCTAGCGGGTCGGTGTCGCGCTGTGAGGACCGCGCGCTGCGTGAAGTGACGACGGACACAGGGCTACGTACGGACCAACCGCCCGTGTCTCAAGTACCGCGCGGAGGAGCCCCCGAACATGCCGAAGCCCTCCCACCGGTGGTGGGAGGGCTTCGAAACCCGCTGTGCAGCGATCGCCTACTTCTTGTTGCGACGCTGAACGCGAGTGCGCTTCAGCAGCTTGCGGTGCTTCTTCTTGGCCATCCGCTTACGACGCTTCTTGATAACAGAGCCCACGACTACCCTCGCTCACTTCTCTTCACTCGGTGCGGGGCAGCAGACTGGGCCCACACGACCTACGTCGGCCTAGCCTACCCGCCTCCGCGTGAGGGACGTAATCGAGGGCCAAAGGATCTCGCGGGACCCCTGCGGCGAGGGGCCCGCGAGTCCGTCGCTCAGCCTGCCTCGACCCCCACATAGGACTCGCGGAGGTACTCGTGAACCGCCTGCTCGGGCACCCGGAAGGACCTTCCGACCCGAATGGCGGGCAGATGACCGCTGTGCACCAAGCGGTACACGGTCATCTTGGACACTCGCATCACCGAGGCGACTTCCGCCACGGTCAGGAACTGAACCTCGTTCAGCGGCCTCTGGTTATCAGCCATGACACCCCACCTGAACCTTCCGCACATGACGGGCACCGGCTTCCCCTTCCGGTGACTCTTCGTCGCTGCGCGCTCACTCCCCAGACTAGGGGCGGATGATGCGAGTGGGGAAGAGGAGCAGCCATCGGCCGCCTACTGTGACAGACACGCTCGATTGAGTACATAGCGAGTAAGCGGCCGGTAGTAATCAGACCGCACGGCGTCATCAAGCGGAACGACGACGGACACCCGTCCCTCGGCTTCTCCGACGAACAGCGCGGGATCGTCCGTATCCGCCAGACCGATGGCCTCGAACCCCAGCTGACCTGCTCCGCAGACCCATCCGTGGTCCCCGACGACGAGTTCGGGAAGGGGCCCGCCGGCCTGTGCCGCGGCCCCCAGGACGGCCCGAACGGGGAGCGGCGAGTGGGTGTGTGCGCCGGTCTCACTCCCGGTGGAACGCACGCCGGGTTCGCGCACCAGCGCGACTCCTTGTACGTAGTCAAGGTTGTACGTGCGTAGGCCGAACCGGGTCGTTATGTCGACACTGCGACCCTGCGCGGGGGTGAGGACGGTGCATCCGGCCGCCGACAAGGCGTCCGCCAACGCGGCGTAGAACCCCAGCAGTCGGTGCGGGTGGCCGGTCCCGAAGAGTACGGGAAGCCGCCTCCGCGCCGCCTCCGCGAGCCGCGCCGCGAACGCGTCGAGCGCCCTCAGCGTCCGCTCCGGATCGATGACGTCGGTCCCCGTGGTGTGCCGGGGGTCGGCGGACACCCCGCACTTGTCGGCCATCAGCCGCAACAGGTCCGCGGGGCCCCAGCTCCACTCGGGGTCGAGCCCCAGCAGCATCCGGGGGTCCCGGGCCGCGAAGAGCCGATAACTGCGCAGGCTGCTCTCCCTGGACGTGGCCACGGGCCCGGCCAGCCGAGCCGCCAACAGGTGGGCACGCAGAGCGCCGGTGGTCAACACAGGGCGATCGTGGCGCATTTCATCCGCGGCCTCCCCGAAAACCCGAAAAACAACGCACAGTTGGCCTAACTGCTCGTATCCTCCGGAGCCAGGTGAGCCGAGGTCAGGGCATGCCCGAGGTCAGGGCAGCAGCCCGCGCAGCGGGAAAGCCGCCCGCCGGGCCGCGAGCACCGCCTGGTCGAGCCGGTCGGCCGGGTCGTACCCCGCCTCCCACTCCCGCCAGTCCACGGGCCACCGCCCGTCCGTCATCCGCCCGGGCGCCAACTGCCGCGTACGGGCGAACACTTCCTGCCGCCAGGCCTCCGGGACCACCGCCGCCGGCTCCACGGGCCGCCCCGCGGCGATGGCGACCAGATGCGTCCAGGACCGCGGCACCACGTCCACGACGGCGTATCCCCCGCCCCCCAGAGCGACCCACCGCCCGTCGGCGTACTCGTGCGCCAGCTCGTGGCAGGCGACCTGCACCGCCCGCTGCGCGTCCAGCGAGACCGCGAGATGCGCGAGGGGGTCCTCGAAGTGCGTGTCGGCCCCGTGCTGCGTCACGAGCACCTGCGGCCGGAACTGGGCGAGCAGTTCGGGCACCACGGCGTGGAAGGCCCGCAGCCACCCCGCGTCACCCGTCCCGGCCGGCAGCGCCACATTGGCGGCGGACCCCTCGGCCGCGCCCGCCGCGCCGGTCTCCTCGGGCCACCCGGTCTGCGGGAAGAGCGTCCGCGGGTGTTCGTGCAGCGAGATCGTGAGAACCCGCGGGTCCTCCCAGAACGCGGCCTGCACCCCGTCCCCGTGATGCACGTCGACGTCCACATACGCGACGCGCTCGGCGCCCAGCTCCAGGAGCCGCGCGATCGCCAGCGCCGCGTCGTTGTAGACGCAGAACCCGGAGGCGCCGCCGGGCATGGCATGGTGCAGCCCGCCCGAGAAGTTCACCGCGTGCAGGGCCTCACCGCGCCACACCGCCTCGGCGGCCCCCACGGACTGCCCGGCGATCAGCGCCGACACCTCGTGCATCCCCGCGAACGCCGGGTCGTCCTCGGTGCCGAGGCCGTACTCCCCTCGCGCGGACGCCGGATCGAGGGAGGCCGCCTTGACCGCCGCCACGTAGTCCTCGCGGTGCACGAGCCGCAGCGTCGAGTCCCCTGCGCGCTTGGCCGCCACCACGTCCAGCTCCTCGTCGAGCCCGAAGGCACCGACGAGACTTCGGGTCAGCGCGAGCCTGACCGGGTCCATGGGGTGCCCCGGGCCGAAGTCATAGCCCGTGACTGCCTCGTCCCACATCAACTGTGCGCGGCCGCTCATGCCCGTCACCGTATCGGTCCGCTCCCGGGGCGAAGGAACGGGCGTACGACAAGGTCGCCCCGACCATCTTCTCCATGGGCCCGATGACCAGCGCCCCGCTGACGAAGATCGTGAGCGTGAAGGTGACGGTCGCGATCACCCCACCCGCCCACACCATGGTGTCCACCGACAGCGTGTACGCCCCCACGACCCTCAGCATCGCCTCCGCGAACAGCGCCCCGCCCCACATCACCGAATACTTCCGCTCCAGCCGCGCGAACCGCCCGCGCCCGGCACTCAGCCGCTCCCAGGCCGCGAGCCGGGTCGGGTTCCTCCGTCGAAGCTGCGTACGTCCCGTGCTCTCGCGACACCCACAGCTTCGCCGCCGGCCCCCGTACACCGACAGAAACGATTGTCCGGACCTGACCGTGACAGATGTCAGCCCCGGTGACCGCCCCCGGTCACGCCAACAAGGACGGCAACTCCTTCAGGTCCCCGAAGAGTTGGGTGGCCCCCGAAAGCCGTTCGGCGGGCGTCATCGCGGTGAACCCGTAGACGTCCATTCCCGCCGCCACAGCGGCCTGCACCCCGAGCGGACTGTCCTCCACGACCACACACCTCCCGGGCGCCACACCCATCCGCTTTGCCGCGTGGAGAAAGAGATCGGGCGCCGGCTTCCCCCGCCCCACATCCTGCGAGCTGAAGACCCGCTTCTCGTCGAACCATTTGTCGAGCCCCGCCGCGCGATGCCCGACCCGAATCCGCTCATGACTCCCGGAAGAGGCGAGACAGTACGCAACCCCGTCCGCCGCGAGTTCCTCAAGCACCTCGGCGGCTCCCGTGACAGGCTTCAGCTCACGCTCGAAGGCGGAGAACACCCGCGCGTGAAAGACCTCGTCGAAGTCCACGGGGAGCCGCTGCCCACTCCGCTCCCACACCAGATCGTGTACGCGATGGAGGGCGCCGCCCATGTAATCGCGCAGCGAGTCCTCGTACGAGGTGGGGTGCCCGAGCTCGGTCAGATAGCCGGCGAGGAGCTTGTTGGAGATCGGCTCACTGTCCACGAGGACGCCGTCATTGTCGAAGATGACCAGGTCGTATCGCATATCCCCAAGTGTTCCCCATCTCCGCTTCCCTCCGGAACGCAGAAAACCCCCGCACCATAAGGTGCGGGGGTTTCCCATTCAAAATTAGTTCGGCGGCGTCCTACTCTCCCACAGGGTCCCCCCTGCAGTACCATCGGCGCTGTGAGGCTTAGCTTCCGGGTTCGGAATGTAACCGGGCGTTTCCCTCACGCTATGACCACCGAAACGCTATGAAACTGTCAACCGCACCATGCGTGACCTTGCATGGGGTTGTTCGTGGTTTCAGAACCAACACAGTGGACGCGAGCAACTGAGGACAAGCCCTCGGCCTATTAGTACCAGTCACCTCCACCCGTTACCGGGCTTCCAGATCTGGCCTATCAACCCAGTCGTCTACTGGGAGCCTTAACCCCTCAAAGGGGGTGGGAATACTCATCTCGAAGCAGGCTTCCCGCTTAGATGCTTTCAGCGGTTATCCTTTCCGAACGTAGCCAACCAGCCATGCCCTTGGCAGGACAACTGGCACACCAGAGGTTCGTCCGTCCCGGTCCTCTCGTACTAGGGACAGCCCTTCTCAATATTCCTACGCGCACAGAGGATAGGGACCGAACTGTCTCACGACGTTCTAAACCCAGCTCGCGTACCGCTTTAATGGGCGAACAGCCCAACCCTTGGGACCGACTCCAGCCCCAGGATGCGACGAGCCGACATCGAGGTGCCAAACCATCCCGTCGATATGGACTCTTGGGGAAGATCAGCCTGTTATCCCCGGGGTACCTTTTATCCGTTGAGCGACGGCGCTTCCACAAGCCACCGCCGGATCACTAGTCCCGACTTTCGTCCCTGCTCGACCCGTCGGTCTCACAGTCAAGCTCCCTTGTGCACTTACACTCAACACCTGATTACCAACCAGGCTGAGGGAACCTTTGGGCGCCTCCGTTACTCTTTGGGAGGCAACCGCCCCAGTTAAACTACCCATCAGACACTGTCCCTGATCCGGATCACGGACCGAGGTTAGACATCCAGCACGACCAGAGTGGTATTTCAACGGCGACTCCACACACACTGGCGTGCATGCTTCACAGTCTCCCACCTATCCTACACAAGCCGAACCGAACACCAATATCAAACTGTAGTAAAGGTCCCGGGGTCTTTCCGTCCTTCTGCGCGAAACGAGCATCTTTACTCGTAGTGCAATTTCACCGGGCCTATGGTTGAGACAGTCGAGAAGTCGTTACGCCATTCGTGCAGGTCGGAACTTACCCGACAAGGAATTTCGCTACCTTAGGATGGTTATAGTTACCACCGCCGTTTACTGGCGCTTAAGTTCTCAGCTTCGCACACCCGAAAGTGCACTAACCGGTCCCCTTAACGTTCCAGCACCGGGCAGGCGTCAGTCCGTATACATCGCCTTACGGCTTCGCACGGACCTGTGTTTTTAGTAAACAGTCGCTTCTCGCTGGTCTCTGCGGCCACCCCCAGCTCAGACAGTAAATGTCATCACCGGTGATGGCCCCCCTTCTCCCGAAGTTACGGGGGCATTTTGCCGAGTTCCTTAACCATAGTTCTCCCGAACGCCTCGGTATTCTCTACCTGACCACCTGAGTCGGTTTAGGGTACGGGCCGCCATGAAACTCGCTAGAGGCTTTTCTCGACAGCATAGGATCATCCACTTCACCACAATCGGCTCGGCATCAGGTCTCAGCCTTATGTGCGACGGATTTACCTACCGCACGGCCTACACCCTTACCCCGGGACAACCACCGCCCGGGCTGGACTACCTTCCTGCGTCACCCCATCACTCACCTACTACAAGTCTGGTCCGTCGGCTCCACCACTCCCCTCAACTCCGAAGAGATCGGGGCGGCTTCACGGACTTAGCATCGCCTGATTCGATGTTTGACGCTTCACAGCGGGTACCGGAATATCAACCGGTTATCCATCGACTACGCCTGTCGGCCTCGCCTTAGGTCCCGACTTACCCTGGGCAGATCAGCTTGACCCAGGAACCCTTAGTCAATCGGCGCACACGTTTCTCACGTATGTATCGCTACTCATGCCTGCATTCTCACTCGTGAACCGTCCACCACTGCCTTCCGGCGCAGCTTCACCCGGCACACGACGCTCCCCTACCCATCCCAGCCCCCGTTGGGGGTATATGCTGGAATGACACGACTTCGGCGGTACGCTTGAGCCCCGCTACATTGTCGGCGCGGAATCACTAGACCAGTGAGCTATTACGCACTCTTTCAAGGGTGGCTGCTTCTAAGCCAACCTCCTGGTTGTCTGTGCGACTCCACATCCTTTCCCACTTAGCGTACGCTTAGGGGCCTTAGTCGATGCTCTGGGCTGTTTCCCTCTCGACCATGGAGCTTATCCCCCACAGTCTCACTGCCGCGCTCTCACTTACCGGCATTCGGAGTTTGGCTAAGGTCAGTAACCCGGTAGGGCCCATCGCCTATCCAGTGCTCTACCTCCGGCAAGAAACACACGACGCTGCACCTAAATGCATTTCGGGGAGAACCAGCTATCACGGAGTTTGATTGGCCTTTCACCCCTAACCACAGGTCATCCCCCAGGTTTTCAACCCTGGTGGGTTCGGTCCTCCACGACCTCTTACAGCCGCTTCAACCTGCCCATGGCTAGATCACTCCGCTTCGGGTCTTGAGCGCGCTACTATATCGCCCTATTCGGACTCGCTTTCGCTACGGCTTCCCCACACGGGTTAACCTCGCAACACACCGCAAACTCGCAGGCTCATTCTTCAAAAGGCACGCAGTCACGAGACACCAAGCAAGCTTGATGTCCGACGCTCCCACGGCTTGTAGGCACACGGTTTCAGGTACTATTTCACTCCGCTCCCGCGGTACTTTTCACCATTCCCTCACGGTACTATCCGCTATCGGTCACCAGGGAATATTTAGGCTTAACGGGTGGTCCCGCCAGATTCACACGGGATTTCTCGGGCCCCGTGCTACTTGGGTGTCTCTCAAACGAGCCGCTGATGTTTCGACTACGGGGGTCTTACCCTCTACGCCGGACCTTTCGCATGTCCTTCGCCTACATCAACGGTTTCTGACTCGTCTCACAGCCGGCAGACTGTGAAAGAGAGATCCCACAACCCCGTATACGCAACCCCTGCCGGGTCTCACACGTATACGGTTTGGCCTCATCCGGTTTCGCTCGCCACTACTCCCGGAATCACGGTTGTTTTCTCTTCCTGCGGGTACTGAGATGTTTCACTTCCCCGCGTTCCCTCCACACTGCCTATGTGTTCAGCAGCGGGTGACAGCCCATGACGACTGCCGGGTTTCCCCATTCGGAAACCCCCGGATCAAAGCCTGGTTGACGACTCCCCGGGGACTATCGTGGCCTCCCACGTCCTTCATCGGTTCCTGGTGCCAAGGCATCCACCGTGCGCCCTTAAAAACTTGGCCACAGATGCTCGCGTCCACTGTGCAGTTCTCAAACAACGACCAACCACCCATCACAGCCCGCCGAAACGAACCTTCACTGGGGTCGGCATTGAGGTCAGGAACAAGCCCGTACCCTCAGATACCCAACAGCGTGCCCGACCAGCATCCGTCCGGAGATCGTGCTTTCCACACTCTTACGAGCAGTACTTGCAGCCTCCGGCCCGTGAACCGGCCGAGTAGTCAACGTTCCACCCATGAGCAACCAGCATCAGACATTCGCCGATGTACTGGCCTCTGAACCAAGCAAGCTTGGTTGAGAAGTGCTCCTTAGAAAGGAGGTGATCCAGCCGCACCTTCCGGTACGGCTACCTTGTTACGACTTCGTCCCAATCGCCAGTCCCACCTTCGACAGCTCCCTCCCACAAGGGGTTGGGCCACCGGCTTCGGGTGTTACCGACTTTCGTGACGTGACGGGCGGTGTGTACAAGGCCCGGGAACGTATTCACCGCAGCAATGCTGATCTGCGATTACTAGCGACTCCGACTTCATGGGGTCGAGTTGCAGACCCCAATCCGAACTGAGACCGGCTTTTTGAGATTCGCTCCACCTCGCGGTATCGCAGCTCATTGTACCGGCCATTGTAGCACGTGTGCAGCCCAAGACATAAGGGGCATGATGACTTGACGTCGTCCCCACCTTCCTCCGAGTTGACCCCGGCGGTCTCCCGTGAGTCCCCAACACCCCGAAGGGCTTGCTGGCAACACGGGACAAGGGTTGCGCTCGTTGCGGGACTTAACCCAACATCTCACGACACGAGCTGACGACAGCCATGCACCACCTGTACACCGACCACAAGGGGGGCACCATCTCTGATGCTTTCCGGTGTATGTCAAGCCTTGGTAAGGTTCTTCGCGTTGCGTCGAATTAAGCCACATGCTCCGCCGCTTGTGCGGGCCCCCGTCAATTCCTTTGAGTTTTAGCCTTGCGGCCGTACTCCCCAGGCGGGGAACTTAATGCGTTAGCTGCGGCACGGACGACGTGGAATGTCGCCCACACCTAGTTCCCACCGTTTACGGCGTGGACTACCAGGGTATCTAATCCTGTTCGCTCCCCACGCTTTCGCTCCTCAGCGTCAGTATCGGCCCAGAGATCCGCCTTCGCCACCGGTGTTCCTCCTGATATCTGCGCATTTCACCGCTACACCAGGAATTCCGATCTCCCCTACCGAACTCTAGCCTGCCCGTATCGACTGCAGACCCGGGGTTAAGCCCCGGGCTTTCACAACCGACGTGACAAGCCGCCTACGAGCTCTTTACGCCCAATAATTCCGGACAACGCTTGCGCCCTACGTATTACCGCGGCTGCTGGCACGTAGTTAGCCGGCGCTTCTTCTGCAGGTACCGTCACTTTCGCTTCTTCCCTGCTGAAAGAGGTTTACAACCCGAAGGCCGTCATCCCTCACGCGGCGTCGCTGCATCAGGCTTTCGCCCATTGTGCAATATTCCCCACTGCTGCCTCCCGTAGGAGTCTGGGCCGTGTCTCAGTCCCAGTGTGGCCGGTCGCCCTCTCAGGCCGGCTACCCGTCGTCGCCTTGGTGAGCTTCTACCTCACCAACAAGCTGATAGGCCGCGGGCTCATCCTGCACCGCCGGAGCTTTTAACCCACTCAGATGCCTGAGCGGGTGTTATCCGGTATTAGACCCCGTTTCCAGGGCTTGTCCCAGAGTGCAGGGCAGATTGCCCACGTGTTACTCACCCGTTCGCCACTAATCCCCACCGAAGTGGTTCATCGTTCGACTTGCATGTGTTAAGCACGCCGCCAGCGTTCGTCCTGAGCCAGGATCAAACTCTCCGTGAATGTTTTCCCGTAATCGGGATGAACACCACGAGAGCGGAACCAAGGAGAGGAATAATCTCCCGGTTCACAGCGTCCTCGCTGTGTCGCCTGCACGAACATATGCCGTACAGGACTTTTTCAAAGGAACCTCAACCCGATCGGAACCGATCAGGTCGGGGTATCAACATATCTGGCGTTGACTTTTGGCACGCTGTTGAGTTCTCAAGGAACGGACGCTTCCTTTGTACTCACCCTTGCGGGCTTTCCTCCGGGCGCTTCCCTTCGGTGTTTCTTTTGTTCTTGCGTTTCCGACTCTATCAGACTCTTTCGTGTCCGACTTCCTCGGCGCCTTTCCGGTTCCCGCTCCGGCCTTTCGGCTTTCGCGTTTCCCTTTCCGGCGGTTCCGACTCTATCAGATCCTTTCGGGCCTGATTCCCAGTCAGCGGGGCTTGTCTTCGCGGCTGTTGGGCCGTTCCGACGAGTGAGACTTTAGCGGAATCCTGGCTCCCGACCTAATCGGGGGCGCCCTTTCGAACGCGGATTCCTCATTTCGCAAATACGCATGAAAACGAATCGAAGGCGGGTCCCGTGCGGGCACACGACGTCGATCGCTTGATGGTTCTTGCGGAATGGCTGCCCGGGGACCGACCAGGTGGTCGACGCTCACGTCGGGCAACTCGGAGAACACTACGTACGGCCACCAGGTGTGTCAACTCCCTGCCAGGGGGTCCCTCGAGGAGTACCCTCAGCGGCATGACAACGCATGCGTGCACCCAGCTGTGGTGGGCCGCCTGAAGGCGGCCGTACATACGCATGTACCCAACGGCCGCCGCCCAGGCGGCCGTTCTTGTTTCTCCCCCTGGAGGACCCGGAGCCCGGTCGTCGGGCCGGCGGTCCCGAGCAGGAGGCGGAGAGATGACGAGGATCTTCAGTGGGATCAAGCCGACGGGGCACCTGACCCTGGGGAACTACCTGGGAGCCATCCGGCAGTGGGCCGAGGTCGACCAGCACCGCGCGGAGTCGCTGTTCAGCATCGTCGATCTGCACGCGCTGACCGTGGACCACGATCCCGGCCGGGTGCGCAGGCTCAGCAGGCAGGCGGCGACGCTGCTGCTCGCGTCGGGGATCGACCCCGGGCTGGCCACCGTCTTCGTACAGAGTCACGTGGACGAGCACGCCCGGCTCTCGTATCTGTTGGAGTGCGTCGCCACGGACGGCGAGATGCGGCGCATGATCCAGTACAAGGAGAAGTCCGCCCGCGAGCGGGCGCGCGGTGGCAGCGTGCGGCTGTCGCTGCTCACCTATCCCGCGCTGATGGCGGCGGACATCCTGGCGTACGGAGCCGATGAGGTGCCGGTCGGGGACGACCAGACGCAGCACGTCGAACTCACGCGAGGTCTGGCGGTGCGGTTCAACCAGCGGTACGGACAGACGTTCGTCGTGCCCCGTGCCACTCCGCCCAAGGTGGCGGCGCGGGTCATGGACCTCCAGGACCCGACGTCGAAGATGGGCAAGTCCCACGAGGCGGGCGGCGGCATCGTCTATCTGCTGGACGAGCCGGAGGTCGTACGGAAGAAGATCATGCGGGCGGTCACCGACAGCGGGAGCGAGGTCGTGTACGACCGGGCTGCCAAGCCCGGGGTCTCGAACCTGCTGGAGATCCTCGCGGCCTGCCGAGGTGGGAAGCCGGAAGCCCTGAGCGGTGCGTACGAGTCGTACGGCGCACTGAAATCCGACACCGCCGATGCCGTGGTGGAGCTGCTCAGGCCCGTACAGGAGCGGCACAAGGAACTGATGGCGGAGCCCGCGTATGTAGAGGAGGTGTTGCGGCGTGGAGCGGAGCGGGCCAGGGCGATGGCCAAGCCGACGGTGGACGGCGCCTATCGGGCGATCGGTCTGCTCCCGCCGACGAACGGCGACGCGCGGCAGGAGCGGGTGCTGGTGGTCAGGACCGTGTGAAGGGATCAGGCCGTGACGGCCCGTGGTCGCCCGACGGGCCGAGGGGACGTGGGGGTATGTGCGCGCGGAGCACAGGGGAACCCCGTGACGGAGCCGATCAGCACCCAGGCGCCGGCGCCAAGATGGCGAGCACGGACATACCCCCGCGGCCCCGCCCCACAGCCGGACCCCAGGCGCTCACGCTTCGCGGTGGGGTCAGTCAGTTGTTGTTGCCGGAGGCCAGTTCACGGCTGCGGTCGCGGGCGGCCTCCAGCGCGGCGATGAGCGCCGCCCGCACGCCGTGGTTCTCCAGTTCACGGATGGCGTTGATCGTCGTACCGGCGGGGGAGGTGACGTTCTCGCGGAGCTTCACCGGGTGTTCACCGCTGTCGCGGAGCATGACGGACGCGCCGACCGCCGCCTGGACGATCAGGTCGTGCGCCTTGTCGCGGGGCAGGCCGAGGAGGATGCCGGCGTCGGTCATGGCCTCGACGAGGAAGTAGAAGTACGCCGGCCCCGAGCCGGACAGCGCGGTGCAGGCGTCCTGCTGGGCCTCGGGGACGCGGAGCGTCTTGCCGACGGCGCCGAAGATCGCCTCGGCGTGGGCGAGCGCGTCCGCGGTGGCGTGGCTGCCTGCCGAGATGACGGACATGCCCTCGTCGACGAGGACGGGCGTGTTCGGCATGACGCGGACGACGGGGGTCCGCTCGGCCAGGCGCTCTTCGATGAAGGAGGTGGTGATGCCCGCGGCGGCGCTGATGACGAGGCGGTCGGCGGTGACGTGCGGGGCGAGTTCGTCGAGCAGGCTCGCCATGTCCTGCGGCTTGCAGGCGAGGATGAGGGTGTCGGCCTGCTTGGCGGCGTCGGCGTTGCTGACCGGGGTGACGCCGTAGCGGGCGCGGAGTTCGTCGGCGCGTTCCTGACGGCGGGTGGTGACGAGGAGGTCGGCCGGGGCCCAGCCGCCGCGGATCATGCCGCTGAGCAGGGCTTCACCGATCTTTCCGGTGCCGAGGACTGCGACTTTCTGGCTCGTGTTGCTGCTCATGTACGGGGGCCTCCGGGGTTGCGTCGTCCGGGTGCCATCCTCGCACTGGGGGGTCGCGGGCAACGGGGTTGTCCGGTGGGCGGACCTCCGTGCACACCGTGCGGCGGCGCAGGGCACATGTTGCCGTCATCCCGGCGAGGCCGCCCCCGCTTCCGCCTCCGCTTCCGCCAGAGCAGTCATGACGAGAGCGCGGATTGCGGGCGTGCGGGTTACGGACGCGGTGCCACCAGCAGGTTCACCACGTATGCCTCTTCCACGATCCCGTCGGGGCGGAGGCGGTCATGGCGGAAGTCCACTTCCGTCGTCTGCTCGCTCGTACGGTCGGCGGTGTGGCGCACACCGGGGGCTTGGTCAGGCCTTGCGCTTCTTCCGCGACGGGTTGCCCGTCCGGCGCGAGGCGCGCTTCGCGTACTGCTCGCGGGCCCTCTCGTACTCCTCGCGGTGGAGCTGTTCGCCCGGGGCCTCCGTCAGGGAGCGGAAGAAGTGGGCGAGGAGGACGCCGACGAAGCCGATGGTCAGCAGGCCCCGCATGGAGGCCTGGGACGCCGGGTCGTGGCGCTTGCTGAACCCTTCCCATGTGCGGCGGAAGGCGAGCGCGCTGCAGATCGCGAACATCACGACGACGAGGAGGTTGACGAAGGTGCCGACGTCGGCGATGGCCAGGCCCTCGTAGGCGAAGCGCAGTACGAAGCAGCCCGCGGCCGCCGCCAGGAGCGAGCCCACGGCGACGGCGGCGCGGCGGGCGCCGTAGCCGCCGTCGTGGGTGAGCCATGTCGTCCCGAAGAAGCGGATGGGCTCGGGCTGCGGGCCGGGGGTGGTGGGTTCTTCGCTCACCGTTTGATTATCGCCCGCGGGACGCCGTGCCTGACCGGACGCCCGCCCGGGAGGACAAGAGGCGGTACGGACGACACGAGGCGGCACGCCCTATTCGTCCCCCTCCTTGCCCTCCCCCGCCACCCGGCGGCTAGTTTGGGCGGCGTAAGACGTAACGGGGGATCGCGGGGGAGGTCGGGACAGTGTCACTCCGTGAAGGGGATCCGGAGGAGATCGGCGGTTATCCGCTGGAGGCGCGGCTCGGCTCGGGCGGCATGGGCACGGTCTTCCTGGCGCGCACCGCTTCGGGGCGCCCCGTGGCGATCAAGCTGATCCACCGGCAGTTCGCGGACGACGAGGAGTTCCGCATCCGCTTCCGGCAGGAGATCGCCGCCGCCCGCCGGGTGAGCGGCGCCTTCACCGCGGCTGTCATCGACGCCGACCCCGAGGCCGCGCATCCGTGGATGGCGACCACGTACATCGAGGGCGACACGCTCGCCCAGCGCATCGCCAAGGAGGGCCCGATCGGCGGTGCCGAGCTGCGCGCCCTGTCCATCGGTCTCACCGAGGCGCTGCGCGACATCCACCGCGTGGGGGTCGTGCACCGGGACCTCAAGCCGTCCAACGTGGTCCTCTCCCCCGAGGGGCCGCGCGTGATCGACTTCGGCATCTCGCGCGCGGCGGACCAGCAGACGCTGACGATGACCGGGCGGGTGATCGGCACGCCGCCGTTCATGTCGCCGGAGCAGTTGCAGGCGCCGCGTGGCGTCGGGCCGCGTTCGGACGTGTTCTCGCTCGGCACGCTGCTGGTCTACGCGGCGACGGGGCAGGGGCCCTTCGACGCGGACAGCCCCTACATGACGGCGTACCAGGTCGTGCACGAGCCGCCGTCGCTGGGCT
The DNA here is from genome assembly GCF_021028635.1 of Streptomyces huasconensis. NCBI lineage: Bacteria > Bacillati > Actinomycetota > Actinomycetes > Kitasatosporales > Streptomycetaceae > Streptomyces > Streptomyces huasconensis. Next base: position 4,593,782 of record NZ_CP086119.1, on the reverse strand, counting down.
CGGTCCCCGCCGCGCTGCGGGCGGTGGTCGAACCGTGCCTGGCCAAGGACGCGAAGGACCGGCCCTCGGCGGACGAACTGCTCGTACGGCTGCGGGATCTGCCCACCGATCTCGGCGGCGCTGCGGCGGCCGCGGGCGGCGCGCGGTGCACGCGTGAGACGGACACGCAGCATCATCTGGCCGGGCCGGACACCCCACCGCCGAGCACCTCCGCGCCCCCGGACGCCGCTCCCGGGACACCCGCGCACCCCGCCCCCTCCCCCGCAGACATCTCACCCGGCCACAAGAGCGAGGCCGCCGACGACCACACCCGCCGTCGGCCCCGCCGCCTCCGCCAGGTGCTCGCCGCCGCCGTCGCCGTCGTCGCGATCGGCGGCGGTGTCGCGCTGATGAACTCCGACGTCTCCGGCGAAGCGGGCGGCGGCCCCGGCAAGGGGGGCGAGGGTGGCCGCAACGTCGCGGCCACCGGGGCGCCCCTCCCGGACGGCTTCAAGCCGTGGCGCAAGACCGTGCCCGGCGGCCGCGCGGACATCCCGGACGAGCTGCGCTGCGCGGCGCGCGGCGACGCCCTGTTCTGCGGGGGCGGCGGTGTCGTCGCGACCCGCATCAGGGCCTCCGACGGTTCCCGCGTCTGGACGGAGAAGAGCCCCGGCGTCCCCGTGCAGGGCATGCACCTGGTGGGCGTCACCGACGACACGGTGCTCGGTTACCGCTTCGCGGCCGAGGACGCGCCGGGCGATCCGCAGACCGAGGTGGTGGCCGTCGACGCGGACAAGGGCACCGAGCTGTGGTCCACTCCGTCCGGCGCGCAGTCGACGGCCGTCACGGGCCGTACGCAGGACGCCGTGGTGCTGGGCTCCACCGTGGTGACGGTCGACGCGTCCAACGCGCGGTTCGAGGCCCGGCGGGCGCACACCGGGAAGGTGCTCTGGCGCCGGCCGTTCCCCGTGGGCGAGCAGTGCGCCCCCGTCCCTGCGGGCAAGCGGCTGTACGCGATGTGCGCGCGGGAGGCCGAACTGTCCGCGGGCGCGGTGCGCCACCCCGTCCTGCACGTCACCGACCTCGCCTCGGGAAGCCTGGGCCAGGCCATCCCGCTCAAGGGCCCCGTCCAGCCCGTCGGCACCGCCGACGACAGCCTCGTACTCCTCCACCAGCGGCACGACGGCCCGGCGATGCTCGGCTACGACCAGGTCGTGCGGGTGGACCGGGCCTCGCACGACGTCACGTACGCACGGCTGCCGAAGGTGTACGAGGGGACGCCCGGCATGGCCGGCGGCACCGTCTTCCTCAGTGGGCGGACGGGCCTCGTCACGGCGTTGGACCCGGCGACCGGCAGGAAGAAGTGGGCCCGGCAGACGGCCGTGGAGGGCGCGTCGGGGCCGGTCCAGGGCGACGACAAGGCGCTGTACTTCAGCTCGGCCAGTGGCCGGGTCGCCGTGCTCTCCCCGCACAAGGGCGAGCCCCTGCTGGCGACGGGGCCGCGGGCCGACGGCGTGGCGGGCGAGACGAACGCCGAGCCGCGTGTGGTGGTCGCGGGCCGCCTGGTCGTCGTGGCGGCCGCCAAGAACACCGTTTTCGCCTTCGACGTGACGAAGCCGCCGAAGTCCGGCTGAGAGGCCGGGCTTCGGCGGCCGGGTGAGCCACCCGCTGCCGAGTGGCGGCGGGTGCTCAGCAGCGCGGCGCCACGTACCCGTCGCTGCCCGTGCGGACGTACGTGTCCGAGACGTAGCGGCCGCTGCCGATGCGGTCCCAGAGGTTCGAGGTGCCCGTCGGGCCGGTGACCGTCTCGCCCGGCTTCTGGCACTGGATGGTGACGCGGGTGCCGGCGCTCAGCCGGCCGACCTTGGAGTACGACGTGCCGGGCCCGGAGCGGACGTTGGCGGCCGCAGCGATGGCGTACGTCGTGGCGGCCGTGGCAGCCGTCGCCTCGACCATGGCTTCGACCGCGGCTTCGACCGCGGCTTCGGCCGTGGCGCGGTCGGTCGTCTCCGGTGTGATGACGTTCTCGCTCACTGTGTTCCCCCGTAACCGGCGGCGCGGGCCGCCCTTGGCGTGTTCCTCACACCAAGGACGCGCCCGCGCCGCGAAAGGTTTCCGGGGTTGCCGGTCGGTCGCCGGTTCAGCCGAGCTTCGACACGTCCCGCACCGCGCCCTTGTCGGCGCTGGTCGCCATCGCCGCGTACGCGCGCAGGGCGGCGGAGACCTTCCGCTCGCGGCTCTTGGGCTCGTACACACCGCCCAGGGCCTCGCGGCGGGCGGCCAGTTCCTCGTCGGGGACGAGGAGTTCGATCGAGCGGCCGGGGATGTCGATGCGGATGCGGTCGCCGTCCTCGACGAGTGCGATGGTGCCGCCGGACGCCGCCTCGGGCGAGGCGTGGCCGATCGACAGGCCCGAGGTGCCGCCGGAGAAGCGGCCGTCGGTGACCAGGGCGCAGGTCTTGCCGAGGCCGCGGCCCTTCAGGAAGGAGGTCGGGTAGAGCATCTCCTGCATGCCGGGGCCGCCCTTGGGGCCTTCGTAGCGGATGACGACGACGTCGCCTTCCTTGACGGCCTTGTTGAGGATCTTCTCGACGGCCTCTTCCTGCGAGTCGCAGACGACCGCGGGGCCCTCGAAGGTCCAGATCGACTCGTCGACGCCCGCGGTCTTCACGACGCAGCCGTCCACGGCGATGTTGCCCTTGAGGACGCCGAGGCCGCCGTCCTTGGAGTAGGCGTGGGCGACGTCGCGGATGCAGCCGTTGGCGGCGTCCGTGTCGAGGGTGTCCCACCGCTCGGACTGCGAGAAGGCCTCGGCGGAGCGCTTGCAGCCGGGGGCCGCGTGCCACAGCTCGACGGCCTCCTCGGAGGCGGAGCCGGAGCGGACGTCCCAGGTGTCCAGCCACTCCTTGATGGAGGGCGCGTGGACGGTGTGCACGTCCTCGTTGAGGAGGCCGCCGCGGTACAGCTCGCCGAGGATCGCGGGGATGCCGCCCGCGCGGTGCACGTCCTCCATGTAGTACGTGGTCGTGGGCGCCGCGTTCGGGGCGACCTTGGCCAGGCAGGGGACGCGGCGCGAGACGGCGTCGATGTCGGTCAGGTCGTAGTCGACCTCGGCCTCGCGGGCGGCGGCGAGCAGGTGCAGGATCGTGTTCGTGGAGCCGCCCATGGCGATGTCGAGGGCCATGGCGTTCTCGAAGGCGGCGTGGGTGGCGATGCTACGCGGCAGGACGGAGGCGTCGTCACCGCCGTAGTACCGCTCGGTGATCTCGACGACCGTCCGGCCTGCCTTCTCGTACAGCTCCTTGCGGGCGGTGTGGGTGGCGAGGACCGTGCCGTTGCCCGGCAGGGAGAGGCCGATGGCCTCGGTGAGGCAGTTCATCGAGTTGGCGGTGAACATGCCGGAACAGGAGCCGCAGGTCGGGCAGGCGTTCTCCTCGATGCGGAGCATGTCCTCGTCGGAGATGCTCTCGTCCACGGCGTCGCTGATCGCGTTGACCAGGTCCAGCTTGCGGACCGTGCCGTCGACGAGGGTGGCCTGGCCGGCCTCCATGGGGCCGCCGGAGACGAAGACCGTCGGGATGTTGAGGCGCAGGGCGGCCATCAGCATGCCGGGGGTGATCTTGTCGCAGTTGGAGATGCAGATCAGGGCGTCGGCGCAGTGGGCCTCGACCATGTACTCCACGGAGTCGGCGATCAGGTCGCGCGAGGGCAGGGAGTACAGCATGCCGCCGTGGCCCATCGCGATGCCGTCGTCCACGGCGATCGTGTTGAACTCGCGCGGGATGCCGCCGGCCTCGCGGATCGCCTCGGAGACGATGCGGCCGACCGGCTGGAGGTGGGTGTGGCCGGGCACGAACTCCGTGAAGGAGTTGGCGACGGCGATGATCGGCTTCCGCCCGATGTCGGCCCCGGGTACACCGGAGGCGCGCATAAGGGCGCGGGCGCCCGCCATGTTGCGGCCGTGGGTGACTGTGCGGGACCTGAGCTCGGGCATCGTCGCTCGCTCCTTCGTAGAGATGGGGCTGCTGTCGAGCGTACGCCGCGGCTCCAGGATCTGGACAGGGTGTCCGGATGGCGGGACGGGCATCTCGGCGGGCGAGCGGGGTTCGGTTGTACGGGCCCGGGCCGCGCCCTGCGCCCGTCCGCCGAGGCCAGAGCCATGCCCTGCCCCCGTCCGCCGAGGCCGGCGGCTCGGCCGTGATCACGTACCGCCGCAGGGCGATGCCGCGCACGGACGGCTTCTCGTATCCCTGTTTGATTCGGAGAACTTACGGCGCGTCGCGGAGGTCACGAGCGGGGCACCCGGACCGCCGACGCCAGGTGCAGCCGCGTGAAGGCGAGCGCTTCGGCGAGGTCGGCCTCGCGCTCGGCACTGGACATCGCGCGCCGGGTGTTGACCTCGATGACGACGTGCCCGTCGAAGCCGGTGGTCGCCAGGCGCTCCAGCAGCTCGGCGCACGGCTGGGTGCCGCGGCCGGGGACGAGGTGCTCGTCCTTGGCGGAGCCCTTGCCGTCGGCGAGGTGGACGTGGCCGAGGCGGTCGCCCATCCGGCCGATCATGTCCATGGCGTCCGTGCGGGCGGTCGCGGTGTGGGAGAGGTCGACCGTGAAGTGGCGGTAGTCGTCCTTGGTGACGTCCCAGTCGGGGGCGTACGCGAGCATCTCGCGGTCGCGGTAGCGCCAGGGGTACATGTTCTCGACGGCGAAGCGCACGTCGGTCTCTTCGGCCATCCGCCAGATTCCGGCGACGAAGTCGCGCGCGTAGTTGCGCTGCCAACGGAAGGGCGGGTGCACCACGACCGTGGACGCGTCGAGCTTCTCGGCGGCGGCCTTCGCGCGCTGGAGCTTGACCCACGGGTCGGTGGACCAGACGCGCTGCGTGATCAGCAGGCACGGGGCGTGGACGGCGAGGATCGGGATCTGGTGGTAGTCGCTGAGCCTGCGCAGCGCCTCGATGTCCTGGCTGACGGGGTCGGTCCAGACCATGACCTCGACGCCGTCGTAGCCGAGGCGCGCGGCGATCTCGAAGGCCGTCGCCGTCGACTCCGGATAGACCGAGGCCGTCGACAGGGCGACCTTCGCATCCGGGATGCGCACCACTGGTTCTGCCACGGAAGACAGGGTACGGGCCGCGTCCGGACGCCGGGGAGGTGGCCTCATGCCGTCCCGCTCACACTCCCGGAAGGTGGTCGAGCCGCCGCAGGATCACGCCCTCGCGCAGCGCCCACGGGCAGATCTCCACGGACTCGATCCCGAAGAGGTCCATCGCGCCCTCCGCGACGAGCGCCCCGGCGAGCAGCTGCCCGGCCCGCCCCTCGGAGACGCCGGGCAGCTCCGCGCGCTCCCGCGTGGTCATCGCGGCGAGCTGCGGCACCCAGTCCTCCAGGGACTTCCGCTTCAGTTCGCGCTGTACGTAGAGACCGTCGGCGGAGCGTGCGGCTCCCGCGAGGCGGGCGAGCTGCTTGAACGTCTTCGACGTGGCCACGATGTGGTCGGGGGCGCCGAAGCGGGCGAACTCCCCCACCGTGCGGGCGATCTGGGCGCGCACGTGCCGTCGCAGCGCCTTCACGTCGGAGGGGTCCGGCGGGTCCGTCGGCAGCCAGGCCGCGGTGAGCCGGCCGGCGCCGAGCGGCAGGCTGACCGCGCAGTCCGGCTCCTCGTCCATGCCGTACGCGACCTCCAGCGAGCCGCCGCCGATGTCCAGGAGGAACAGCTTGCCCGCCGACCAGCCGAACCAGCGCCGGGCGGCCAGGAACGTGAGCTTGGCCTCCTCCTCGCCGGAGAGCACCTTCAGGTCGACGCCGGTCTCCTGCCTGACCCGGGCCAGGACGTCGTCCGCGTTGGTCGCCTCGCGCACGGCGGAGGTGGCGAACGGCAGCACTTCCTCCACGCCCTTGTCCTCCGCGGCCTCCACGGCGTCCCGCACGGTGGCGACCAGGCGGTCGACGCCGTCGGGCCCGATCGCCCCCGCGGGGTCGAGGAGTTGGGCCAGGCGCAGGTCGGCCTTGTGGGAGTGCGCGGGCAGGGGGCGCGCGCCGGGATGGGCGTCGACCACGAGCAGATGCACCGTGTTCGACCCCACGTCGAGGACACCGAGTCTCATGCACGGAACGCTACGCCGAGTGGGGCGCCCGGCTGGCCCCGGGCGGCTCACCGCACGCATACCCTGGAGTTGTGCCAAAGACGAAAAAGACGAAGGCCGACAAATCGACGTCGGGGAAGTCGTCGCCCAAGCCGCCCGGGTCCCAGGAGCCGACGATTCAAGGGGAGCTGGAGAAGGTGGGAATTCCGGGCAAGGCCGAGAAGCCGGGGAAGTCGGGTAAGCCGAGCAAGGCCGGTAAGGGTGACAAGTCCGGCAAGGCAGACAGTGCGGGCAAGACGGGCAAGGCGCACAAGTCTGGCCGGAAAGCCGGGGAGTCGGAGCAGACCCTGAAGCCCGTGCAGCCCGTACAGTCCGGGAAGGCCGGAGAGCCCGGAAAGGCCGCTCCGATCGGCCGGCCCGAGAAGGCCGAGGAGATCGGGAAGTCCGGCAAGCCGGCCCGGACCGGCCGGGGCGAACCGGACGAGAAGGGCCTGGACTTCGCCCGGGCCTGGGTGGAATTCCCCGACCCCGCCGACGAGGAGCAGGTCTTCCGCTGCGACCTGACCTGGCTGACCTCCCGCTGGAACTGCATCTTCGGCAGCGGCTGCCAGGGCATCCAGGCGGGCCGCGCCGACGACGGCTGCTGCACGCTGGGCGCGCACTTCTCCGACGAGGACGACGAGAAGCGCGTCGCCACGTACGTGGAGCGCCTCACGCCCGACATCTGGCAGCACCACGACGTGGGCCGGGAGACCGGCTGGGTCGCCACGGACGAGGACGGCGACCGCCAGACCCGCCCGTTCAACGGCTCGTGCATCTTCCAGAACCGCCCGGGCTTCGCGGGCGGCGCCGGCTGCTCGCTGCACATCCTGGCGCTGCGGGAGGGCCGCGAGCCCCTGGAGACGAAGCCGGACGTCTGCTGGCAGCTGCCGGTGCGCAGGACGTACGAGTGGATCGACCGGCCCGACGACACGCGCGTCCTCCAGGTCTCGATCGGTGAGTACGACCGGCGCGGCTGGGGCCCCGGCGGCCACGACCTGCACTGGTGGTGCACGTCGGCGACCTCGGCGCACGGCGCGGGCGACCCGGTGTACGTCTCCTACCGCCCCGAGCTGATCGAGATGATGGGCAAGGAGGGCTACGACCGCCTGGTGGAGCTGTGCGAGGAGCGCCTCGCCTCGCAACTGCCCCTGCTGGCACCGCACCCGGCGGACCCCGCCCGGTAGGCGCCGCCCGGTGGACGCCGCCCGGTGGACGTCGCGCGAGGCTCGGAGGGCTCACCCCTGGCCGGGCGTGCCCCCGCCCTCACCCGGCGGCGGCGAGGAGTCCCCCGGGTCCGACGGCGTGGGGTCCGGGTCGGTCGGGGTCGGCTTGGGGTCGGGTTCGGTGGGCCCGGGATTCGAGGGGCCGGGGTCGGAGGGTCCCGGGTCCGAGGGGCCGGGGTCGGAGGGCCGGGGGTCGGGCCGCGGTCCCGGACCCGGTGGCGTCGGCGGGCGGCCGTCGCCGTATCCGTCGATGGCGATGACCGCGCCCGAGGGGGCGATGGCGACCTGTGCGCGCCAGGGGCCGGACGGCTCGCGGTTGCGGTCCACGTAGACCTGGATCGTGACGGACTCCCCCGGCGCGAGCGTGCCCGACGAGCGGCTGAGGTAGAGCCAGGACGCCTGCTCGCTCGCCGACCAGCGGACCGGTGAGCCGCCGGACGCCGTGAGCGTGATGAGCGTCGTGTCGCCGCTCGGCTGCGCGTCGACGGTCAGGCGCCCGGGGCCCGTGGCCGAGCCGGGCGAGGACCCGGTGCTGACGACCTCCACGGAGACATCGGGCGAGCGGCCGTCCGCGCCGAAGCCGGGGCCGCCCTTCTTGCGGGCGTTGCCCGCGTTCTCATAGCCGCGTACGCGGTCGCTGCCGAGGCCGCCCCGGCCCTCGCCGTCGCTCGCGGTGACCGCGCCGCCGTCGTGGCCCTCTCCGGTGAGCGGCGCTCCCCGGTAGGCGGCCCACAGGGCGAGCACCGGGGCGGCCACCACGGTGGCGACGACGGTCGTCGTGACGGCACGCGCGCGGAGCCGGTCGCGGCGTGCGGCGTGGTCCTTGGGGTCGATCGGGAAACCCCGCCGGTCGTAGCGGGGATGGGCGCCCCGCGCGCGCGGGAGGTGTGCCATCACCGTGGGCAGGGCGTCCCGCGGGGCCTCGATGACGGGGAGGGTGGCCGGGCTGACGGCCGTGCCGGGCCAGGCGCCCGCCCCGGCGCGCTCGGCGGTGTCGCGGCAGCGCGGGCAGTCGTCGACGTGCCGGACGAGTTCGCGGCGCAGGGCCGTGCCGAGCAGCACCTGGTTGTCGCCGGTGAGGCGGGCGACGATGGGGCAGCTGCCGGTCTCCACGACGGCGAGCGCGGCGCGGGTGCGCTCCACCTCGCAGGCGGCGGAGGCGAGCAGGCCGCGGGCCTTGGCGAGGTCCATGCCGAGGACGGCGGCGATCTCGGCGGGAGCGAGCTGGTGGCGCACGGCCAGCTCCAGGGCCTCCCGCTGCTCGGGGGTCGTGCCGGCGGCTTCGGGCCAGGCCAGCCGGGCCAGTTCGCGGTGGCGGCGCTGCTCGGTCTCCTCCGGGGCCCGCGCGGTGGCGTCCGAGGCGCGCGGGGCGGTCTTCGTGGCGTGGGAGGCGCCGGTGCCCCGGGCGGCGTGCGCGCCCTGGCGCTCGCGCTTGGCTTCGGCCAGACGGCGCAAGCAGACCCAGCGGGCGAGGGCGTAGAGCCAGGCGCGCAGCTCGCGGTCGCCGTGGGGGCCGCGGGAGCCCCGCCGCTCGGCGAGGTGGAGCACGTCTCCCAGCGCCGCGGTCGCCGCGTCGTGATCGCACAGGACGGACAGGCAGTACGTGAACAGCCCGTCCAGGCACGGTTCGTAGCGCGCGGGCGGCATCGCGGGCGGGGTCGTCCGGGGCGCCGGGCGGGACACCGGGCGCTTGCGCGCGTCACGGTGCGCCCGGTGTGCGCCGGTTGCGTTCGCGGGAGTTTCCGGCCTGCTGCTCATCACCCGTGCGAAGTTAGGCGGATGATGCAGGCCGCTTCCTCCCCCTCGCACACATTTAATCCTTACGGGTGAACAGATCCCTCGAAAGGGGACAGGAACCCACCATTCCGCAGTCTTGACTTGCGCGCGGGACCCGTCGCCGCGGAACCCGTTGTCAGTGGCCTCGGCTACGGTTCCGAGCATGGCTGCCCGTACGAAGACCTCCAAGGACAGGCCGTCCTACCGCTGCACCGAGTGCGGCTGGCAGACGGCCAAGTGGCTCGGCCGCTGCCCAGAGTGCCAGGCCTGGGGGACGGTCGAGGAGTACGGCGCGCCCGCGGTCCGCACCACCGCCCCCGGCCGGGTCACCTCCTCCGCCGTCCCGATCGGCGAGGTCGACGGCCGGCAGGCCACCGCGCGCTCCACCGGCGTGCCCGAGCTGGACCGGGTCCTCGGCGGCGGCCTGGTCCCCGGCGCCGTGGTGCTGCTCGCGGGCGAGCCCGGCGTCGGCAAGTCGACCCTCCTGCTCGACGTCTCGGCGAAGGCGGCCAGCGAGGAGCACCGCACCCTCTATGTGACCGGCGAGGAGTCGGCGAGCCAGGTCCGGCTGCGCGCCGACCGCATCGGCGCCATCGACGACCACCTCTATCTGGCCGCGGAGACCGATCTTTCCGCCGTCCTCGGCCACTTGGACGCGGTCAAGCCCTCGCTCCTGGTCCTGGACTCGGTGCAGACGGTCGCCTCGCCCGAGATCGACGGCGCGCCCGGTGGCATGGCGCAGGTCCGCGAGGTCGCGGGCGCCCTGATCCGCGCCTCCAAGGAGCGCGGCATGTCCACCCTCCTGGTGGGCCACGTCACCAAGGACGGCGCGATCGCAGGCCCCCGCCTCCTGGAGCACCTGGTCGACGTGGTGCTCCAGTTCGAGGGCGACCGGCACGCGCGCCTGCGCCTGGTCCGCGGCGTCAAGAACCGGTACGGCACGACGGACGAGGTCGGCTGCTTCGAGCTGCACGACGAGGGCATCACCGGCCTCGCCGATCCCAGCGGCCTCTTCCTGACCCGCCGCGCCGAGCCCGTCCCCGGCACCTGCCTCACCGTCACCCTGGAGGGCCGCCGCCCCCTGGTCGCCGAGGTCCAGGCGCTCACCGTCGACTCGCAGATCCCGAGCCCCCGGCGCACCACCTCCGGGCTGGAGACCTCCCGGGTCTCGATGATGCTGGCCGTCCTGGAGCAGCGCGGCCGGATCACGGCCCTCGGCAAGCGGGACATCTACAGCGCGACGGTCGGCGGCGTGAAGCTCTCCGAGCCCGCCGCGGACCTCGCCGTCGCCCTCGCCCTGGCCAGCGCGGCGAGCGACACCCCGCTCCCGAAGAACCTCGTGGCGATCGGCGAGGTGGGCCTGGCGGGCGAGGTCAGACGGGTCACGGGCGTCCAGCGCAGGCTGGCCGAGGCCCACCGCCTCGGCTTCACCCACGCCCTCGTGCCGACCGATCCCGGCCGGATTCCCGCCGGTATGAAGGTCATCGAAGTCGCCGACATGGGTGACGCGCTGCGCGTCCTTCCGCGATCCCGTCGCCGAGAGGCCCCACGGGCGGAGGAAGAGCGCCGGTAGACTTTGCCCTGGTCTCGCCCATCCGTACGAAGTCAGACGTACGCAAGAGGCTTGGACAACCTGCGACCGAGGGAGTGCAGTGGCAGCCAACGACCGGGCAGCGAACCCCGGCAAGTCCGGCGGAAGCTCGGCCGCCGATGTGCTGATGCGCGCCTCTCTGAGCGCCGTCGCGCCCGGCACGGCCCTGCGCGACGGCCTCGAACGCATCCTGCGCGGCAACACCGGAGGCCTCATCGTCCTCGGCTGGGACAAGACCGTCGAGTCGATGTGCACGGGCGGCTTCAGCCTGGACGTCGAGTTCACGGCGACGCGCCTGCGCGAGCTGTGCAAGCTCGACGGCGGCATCGTCCTCGACAAGGACATCACCAAGATCCTGCGCGCCGGCGTGCAGCTGGTGCCGGACCCGAAGATCCCCACCGAGGAGACGGGCACCCGGCACCGCACCGCGGACCGCGTCTCCAAGCAGGTCGGTTTCCCGGTCGTCTCCGTCTCCCAGTCCATGCGCCTGATCGCGCTGTACGTGGACGGGCAGCGCCGCGTCCTGGAGGACTCGGCGGCGATCCTCTCCCGCGCCAACCAGGCCCTCGCGACCCTGGAGCGGTACAAGCTCCGCCTCGACGAGGTCGCGGGCACGCTCTCCGCCCTGGAGATCGAGGACCTGGTGACGGTCCGGGACGTCACGGCGGTCGCCCAGCGCCTGGAGATGGTGCGCCGCATCGCCACCGAGATCGCCGAGTACGTGGTGGAGCTGGGCACGGACGGCCGTCTCCTCGCCCTCCAGCTCGACGAGTTGATCGCGGGCGTGGAGCCCGAGCGCGAGCTGGTCGTCAGGGACTACGTGCCCGAGCCGACGGCCAAGCGCTCCCGCACGGTCGACGAGGCGCTGTCCGAGCTGGACGCCCTCACCCACGCGGAGCTGCTCGAACTGCCCACCGTGGCGCGGGCCCTGGGGTACACCGGCTCCCCGGAGGCCCTGGACTCCGCCGTCTCCCCGCGCGGCTTCCGCCTCCTCGCCAAGGTGCCCCGTCTTCCCGGCGCCATCATCGACCGCCTCGTCGAGCACTTCGGCGGCCTCCAGAAGCTGCTCGCCGCCAGCGTGGACGACCTCCAGACGGTGGACGGCGTGGGCGAGGCCCGCGCCCGCAGCGTCCGCGAGGGCCTCTCGCGCCTCGCGGAGTCGTCGATCCTTGAGCGGTACGTCTAGCCTCCGGCCCCTCGCCGCCCCGGCTCCCTCAGGGGCTCTCTCAGGCCCTGGCTTCTAGTCCTTCTCCAGGACGAACGACGCCCGGGCGGTCGCGAGGCCAGGGGTCTTCGCCTCGACGAGGTAGGTGCCGGCGGGCGCCGCGCCCGGCGCGGGCGTCGCGCACTTGGGGGCGCTGGCGCGGCGGTCCCACTGCACGGTGTGCGTGATGCGGCCGTCGGCCGGGACGCGCAGCAGCAGGCTGCCGCTTCCGGCGGGGCAGTCGTCGGAGGACCAGAACGCGTCGTCGCCGTCGGCCTGGGTGATCGTCAAGACCGTTGTCCGGCCGCCCAGATCGACCTTGCAGGCCTTGCCGCCGGTGTTCTCGGCGATCAGCTCGAACTTCGGCTTCTCGTCGATCCCGTACGCGTTCTGGACGCTGCGCACCTTCAACTTGACCGCGCTGCCGGTGCAGTTGGGCAGCTTCGTGCCGGCCGGGAGCCGGTCGCCGGAGCCGCCGCCGCCCTTGGCGTCGTCCGAACCGCCGCCGACGGAGGCATCCGCGCCACCGGAGTCCCCGGAACCCGAGCCCCCGGAGCCGCCCGACCCGGAACCGGAACCGGAGCCTTCGCTCGACTCGTCCCGTCCGCCCGGGTGTTGGCTGATCGCGGGCCCGGAGCTGGAGGGCCCCGGGGTGATCGACGTGGCGGGGCCGTTGCCGCCCGGCCCGTCGGCGCCGTTGTTTCCGCCGCCGCCCCCGGAGGTGGCGACCCAGACGGCGAGTAGCACCAGCAGGGCGAACACGGACAGCAGGACGGCCCTCCGACGCCAGTAGATGGTGGAGGGAAGCGGCCCGACCGGATTGCGCAGAGATCCCACGCCCAAACCTTACGAGAGATCCGCCGCGTGTCCTGCCCCACCCGCCGTCCTGGGCAACAAAGTTTGTAGATCATCATCCCGGAACGGCCTTCCGGCCCTGTCGATCGTCGGGGGAGCCCCCGTATCGATCGCCGGATGTGACGATTCGGCCGCACTCCGTACCGTCCGTAATCATGGACACCATGGACGACGATCTCTACCGCGACATCACCGACTTCGCCCACGACACTCCGTCGTGGTTCCAGCACCTCGCCGAGGTGTGGACGGAGCTCGGCCTGCTTCTCTTCGGCGTGCTCTTCATCGTCGCCTGGTGGCGGGCCCGGCGCGGTGATCCCCGCGCCCTCGCCATCGCGGTGCTCGCCCCGCTCGCCACCGCGGTGGCGTACGTGTGCAGCGAGTTGCTCAAGTCCGTGATCGACGAGGAGCGCCCCTGCCGGGCGGTGTCCGGCGCGCTGAAGCCGCTCGTCGAGTGCCCCGCCTACGGCGACTGGTCCTTCCCGAGCAACCACTCGACGATCGCGGGCGCCGCCGCCGTCGGCCTCGCGCTCGCCTGGCCGCGCATCGCCGCGCTGACGGTCCCGATGGCCGTGCTGATGGCGTTCTCGCGGGTCTTCGTCGGCGTGCACTACCCGCACGACGTGGCGGTCGGTCTCGTCCTCGGCGCGATCCTGGCGTTCGTGGTGGTACGGATCACCACGCGGCCCGTGGCGCGCGTCGGTCAGGCGATGCGGGGCTCCTCGAACGGTCTTGTGAAGTGGTTCGCGGGCCCGGGCCCCGCCCTCGCGCCGTCCCCCGCGACGGACCCGGCGGCGTACGACTCGCCGACGATGTCGTTCCGCCGCTACGACGCTCACCAGCACCCCGGCCACGACCCTTACCGCCACGACTCGCAGCACCACGACCCGCAGCACCACGACTCGCGCCGCCACTGACGCGGACACGGTGCCGCGCCGCGGGGCTCAGTCCGCTTCCGGGACGAGCCCCGCCTCGTACGCGACGATCGCCGCCTGGACGCGGTTCCTGACGTCGAGCCGCTCGAGGACCGCGCTCACATACGCCTTGACCGTGCCTTCGACGAGGTGCAGCCGGGCGGCGATCTCCGGGTTGGACAGGCCCGCGCCGACCAGGCCGAGGACCTCGCGTTCGCGCGGGGTGAGGGCCGAGACGCGGGCGCGGGCCTCGGCGCCGCGGCCCATGCGCCGGGCGCCGAAGCCGTCGATGACGTGCCGGGCCACCTTCGGCGAGAGGAAGGCGGCGCCGCCCGCCACCGCCCGTACACCGGCGATGAGTTCATGCGGGTCGCCGGACTTCAGCAGGAAACCGGTGGCGCCGCCGCCCAGCGCCCGGGCCACGTACGCGTCCTCGGAGAACGTCGTCAGCATGGCGACCGCGGTCCCCGGCACGGTACGGACGATCTCCTCACCGGCGGCGAGGCCGTCCAGGCGCGGCATGCGGATGTCGAGCAGCGCCACGTCGGGCCGGTGGGCCTGCGCGAGGAGGACGGCCTCGCGTCCGTCGGCGGCCTCGGCGACGACCTCGATGTCGCCGCCCGCGGCGAGGATGGCGTGCACACCCGCGCGGATCATGGCCTCGTCGTCGGCCAGCAGGACCCGGATGGCCATCGTCTGGTTCACCGCACACGCTCCCTGTTCACCGCACACGCTCCTTGTGCATCTCACCTGCCGTGGGGATCACGGCCTTGTCCACGAGGCGGTCCCGGTCGCCCTCGCTGTCGCCGCTGTCGCCGCCGAAGCAGAGCCTGAAGTAGGGGACGGCCGTGAAGAGTTCGCCGCTCGCGCGGTAGTACGCGCAGTCGGCGCCCTCCGGTGGCGGGGTCGGCGCGCGCTCCACGGGCGGGTCGGTGGCCGCCTGGTCCGGCAGCAGGTGCGCCACCTCGGCGCGCGGGACGCCGAGGCGCAGCCGTGCGTAGTCGGCGGGGTCGAGGACCTGGTGGGTGCGCGAGTACGCGTACCAGGCGAAGGTCCCGCCGACGAGCAGCGCGCCCGTGGCCACGGCGGCGCCGAAGGCGAGGACGGTGCGGCGGCGCGCGTACGCGAGGCGGGCACCGAAGGGGGGCGGGGGCGCGGGGGCGGCTCGCTCGGCGGGCACGCGCGCGGTGACCCGGAAGCCGTCGCCGTGCGGCCCCGCGTCGAAGGTGCCGCCCAGGTCGGTGACCCGGGCCCGCAGGCCGCGCAGCCCGCTGCCGCCCTCGGAGGGCGAACCCGGCTCCCGGGGGCGGCCGTTGGTGACGGTGACCGTCGTCGCGTCCCGGCCGCGCGCCACGGTGACGGTGACGTGGGCGCCGGGCGCGTGCCGGGCGGCGTTGGTGAGGGCTTCCTGGACAACGCGGTGGACGGTGCGCTCGGCGGGCGCCGCCTCGGCCGACGGAGGCACGGATGCGTGGGCGTCCGCCTCGTCCTCGTACGCGATCTCAAGTCCCGACTCCGCGGCGCGGGCGACGAGTTCCGCGACGCTCTCCCCGGCGGGTGCGAGCGGGGCCCGCTCGTCGTCGTCCTCGCGGAGCAGGCCGATGATCGCGTGCAGCCGGTCCGTGGCCTGTGAGGCCGCCGCGCGGAGGTCGGCGGCGGCCGCGCGGTGCCGGTCCGGCAGGTCGGGGGCGACCTGGAGGGCGCCGGCGCGGACGGCGATCAGGCTCAGTTCGTGGCCCAGGGAGTCGTGCATGTCCTGGGCGATGCGCGCCCGTTCCCGCAGCCGGGCGCGGTCGGCGACGATGCGCTGCTCACGCTCCAGCTGGTCGGCGCGCGCCCAGCCGGCGGCGGCCAGTTCACGGCCCTGGCGCCAGTAGCGGCCGGTGAGCCACGGGAAGACCGTGCCGAAGACGAGCGTGCCCATGAGGACCAGCCACTCGACCACGGGGTCGACGTCGCGCACGGCGATCTTGACCGTGCCGGCGAGGGCGACGGCGCCGAAGGCGAGCAGCGCGGGGCGGGCGCGGTCGGCGCGGCGGCCGAGGAGCAGGGCGAAGACGGCGAGGGCGGGTCCGTAGGAGAGCGTGAAGAGGGAGGAGCCGGTGGCGAGCCCGAGGGCGGCCGCCGCGAGGAAGGCGGGCAGCGGCCCGGTCCGGCGGACGGCGACGGCGCCCGCGAGGACGGCGAGCGAGGCGGCCTGCTGCCACGCCGGCCGGGGTTCGTTCATGCCGAGCCGGTCCACCGACACCACGGGGACGGTGAGCGCCGCCCACAGCAGCACGCTCCTCGTACGTCTCTCCACTCGCCCGACGCTACGTGTCCGGTGGCACCCGCCACCCCTGCCGATCGTCAGGTGTGCGCCGCCCGGCGCGGCGGCGGCCCCCCAGGAACACGCCCCGCCCCGCGGAACCCGTGGACCCGTGGAACCCGACGCGGCCGTGGCAGGATCGGTGGTGCCATGACTGCTCCCACGAAGCCCATGCCGAACAGCCCGGCCCCGGGGAACTCCCCCGAGCCCACCGGGGACGCCCTCCACACTCCCGTCATCGCCTGGTTCGACGCGCACGCCCGTGATCTTCCGTGGCGGCGCGAGGACGCCGGGCCGTGGGGCGTGATGGTCAGCGAGTTCATGCTCCAGCAGACGCCCGTCAGCCGGGTGCTGCCCGTGTACGAGCAGTGGCTGGCCCGCTGGCCCCGCCCCGCCGACCTCGCCAAGGAGGCGCCCGGTGAGGCCGTGCGCGCCTGGGGGCGGCTCGGTTACCCGCGCCGCGCCCTGCGGCTGCACGGCGCGGCCGTCGCCATAACGGAGCGGCACGGCGGCGACGTACCCACGCACCACGCCCAGCTGCTCGCGCTGCCCGGCATCGGGGAGTACACCGCGGCCGCCGTGGCGTCCTTCGCGTACGGGCAGCGGCACGCCGTCCTGGACACCAACGTGCGCCGGGTCTTCGCGCGGGCGGTGACCGGGGTGCAGTACCCGCCGAACGCGACGACGGCCGCTGAGCGCAGGCTCGCCCGCGCCCTGCTGCCCGAGGACGAGCGCACCGCCTCGCGCTGGGCCGCCGCCTCGATGGAGCTGGGGGCGCTGGTGTGCACCGCCAAGAACGAGAACTGCGCGCGGTGCCCGATCGCCGCGCAGTGCGCCTGGCGCGCGGCGGGCAAGCCCGCGCACGACGGCCCGGCCCGCCGCGGCCAGACGTACGCGGGCACGGACCGCCAGGTGCGCGGCAAGCTGCTCGCGGTGCTCCGCGAGGCGCTGACGCCGGTGCCGCAGGCGGTGCTCGACCAGGTGTGGGACGAGCCGGTGCAGCGGGCCCGCGCGCTGGACGGCCTGGTCGCGGACGGTCTCGTCGAGCCGCTGCCCGACGGCCTCTACCGGCTGCCCCTGACCTGACGGCGGTGGCGCCCGGGGCCCTTGGCACGCCGTGCGCGGGCAGGTGTTTACGCGCGTCCTACTTCTGTTACACAACCTACGCACAGCCGTGCGTCCGCCGCTGGCTGCTCCGCACAACCCCGTGACACGGCCTCCGTAGCTTCTTACCTGTACCGCACAGGCAAGGACCGCGGTCGACATGGGGACGGAACGGAGGCGGTTTGATATGGCGCACGGCGAGGTGCTCGAGTTCGAAGAGTACGTCCGCACTCGGCAGGACGCCCTGCTGCGCAGTGCCCGGCGCCTGGTCCCTGACCCCGTCGACGCGCAGGACCTGCTGCAGACCGCGCTCGTACGGACGTACGGCCGCTGGGAGGGCATAGCCGACAAGCGGCTCGCCGACGCCTATCTGCGCCGCGTCATGATCAACACGCGGACCGAGTGGTGGCGGGCGCGCAAGCTCGAAGAGGTGCCCACCGAGCAGCTGCCCGACGCGCGCGTGGAAGACTCCACCGAACAGCACGCGGACCGCGCTCTGCTCATGGACATCATGAAGGTGCTCGCACCCAAGCAGCGCAGCGTCGTCGTGCTGCGACACTGGGAGCAGATGTCCACAGAGGAGACGGCCGCCGCACTCGGCATGTCGGCCGGAACGGTCAAGAGCACGCTGCACCGGGCGCTCGCCCGGCTCCGCCAGGAGCTGGAGAGCCGGGACCGCGAGGAACTGGTTGCAGGCGCGCTCGGACGTGAGGAGCGGGAGCGTTGCGCGGCCTAGGCCCTGCGGCCACGTCAGGTGTGAAGGCGGTGAGTACGGCGGTGGCCGGGCTCGCCGCCGTCGGCCTTTCCCTGTCCGCCTGCTCGACCGGTGGTTCCGGCGCGCGCGACGAGGGCCCGGCCCGCAGCGAGCCGGTGATGTCCGCCGCGCCGTCGGCGTCGCCGTCGGTCTCCGTGCCGTCGGAGAAGGTCGACGCGGTGCGGCTCGTCAAGAACGACCCGAAGGTCAGCCCGGCGGTCAAGCGGGACCTGAAGCCGTGCGCGGGCAAGACGTACCCGATCGACGTGTCGTACGGCGACCTCACCGGAGGCTCCGCCGCCGATGTCGTGGTGAACGTCCTGACCTGCGCGGACGCCGTCGGCATCGGCAGCTACGTGTACCGCGCCGAGGGCGGCGGGTACAAGAATGTCTTCACGGCCGAGGAGCCCGCGTCCGTCTACGCCGAGATCGACCGGGGCGACCTCGTCGTGACGAAGCAGCTGTACGAGAAGGGCGACTCGGTGGCGTATCCCTCCGGCGAGGAAGTGATCACCTACCGCTGGTCGGCGCACCACTTCACCGAGGCGGACCGCACGCGCAGCGACTTCAGCGACGCGGTGGGCGGCGAGACGCCCGCGCCGGAGGCGGAGTGACGGCCGGCGCCGAGACCCTCGTAGAGCCGCGGAGATCCGCAGAATCCGCAGAGATCCGCAGAGACCGTACAGAGCAGAGCACCGAGAAGGACTGAGAGCATCCGATGGCAGAGCAGACCCATGTCCTGTTCGTCGAGGACGACGACGTCATCCGTGAGGCCACGCAGCTCGCCCTGGAGCGCGACGGCTTCGCGGTGACGGCGATGCCCGACGGGCTGGCGGGCCTTGAGGCGTTCCGCGCGAACCAGCCGGACATCGCGCTGCTCGACGTCATGGTGCCCGGCCTGGACGGCGTCTCGCTGTGCCGCCGCATCCGTGACGAGTCGACCGTGCCCGTGATCATGCTGTCGGCGCGGGCCGACTCCATCGACGTCGTGCTGGGCCTGGAGGCGGGCGCCGACGACTACGTGACCAAGCCGTTCGACGGGGCCGTCCTGGTCGCCCGTATCCGTGCCGTCCTGCGGCGCTTCGGGCACGCCAGCGGTCCGGGCTCGACGCCGTCCGCGGCGGACGAGCGCTCCTCGGCCGACGGCGGCGTGCTGCACTTCGGCGATCTGGAGATCGACACGGAGGGCATGGAGGTCCGCAGGGGCGGCACCCCGGTCGGGCTGACGCCGACCGAGATGCGGCTGCTCCTGGAGTTCTCGTCCGCGCCCGGCACGGTCCTGTCCCGCGACAAGCTCCTGGAGCGCGTGTGGGACTACGGCTGGGGCGGCGACACCCGCGTCGTCGACGTCCATGTGCAGCGGCTGCGCACGAAGGTGGGCCAGGACCGCATCGAGACGGTCCGCGGCTTCGGCTACAAGCTCAAGGCGTGAGCGGACGCGTGACGAACGGCGCACGGCGGCGGCCCCGGGGCCGCGGACTCGGGGGACGTACATGAACGGGGGCGGCAGGGCGGTCCGGCGCGTCCGCGAGGCGCTCCGGACCGGTGTGGGCACCGGTCTGCGCACCGGCGTGCGGTGGAAGATCAGCGCGGCGATCGCGCTGGTCGGCGCGCTGGTCGCGGTGGCGCTGAGCCTGGTCGTGCACAACGCCGCGCGCGTCTCGATGCTGGACAACGCGCGCGACGTGCAGGACGAGCGCATCCAGTTCGCGCTGCGGCTGTACTCCGCCTCGCAGCGCCAGACCCTCCAGTTCGGCACGAAGGTCGACGACCCGGAACTCCCCACGGAGCTGCGGGAGAAGGTCCTCACGGGCCGCCGCGCCACCTACGTCGAGGACAAGCCGGACGGGGTCCCGGACATCTGGGCCGCCGTGCCGCTCGCCGACGGGCACGTCCTGTCGCTGCACTCCCGCTTCACCGACCGCAGCGCCACCGTCATGAAGGACCTCGACCAGGCCCTGGTCATCGGTTCGATCGCGGTCGTCTTCGGCGGCTGCGCGCTGGGCGTGCTGATCGGCGGGCAGCTGTCGCGGCGCCTGCGCAAGGCGGCGACGGCGGCGAGCGAGGTCGCCCAGGGGCAGACGGACGTCAGCGTCCGCGAGGCGATCGGCGGTGTCGTCAAGGACGAGACCGACGATCTGGCGAGCGCCGTGGACGCGATGGCCGACGCCCTCAAGCAGCGTCTGGAGGCCGAGCGCCGGGTGACCGCCGACATCGCGCACGAGCTGCGCACCCCGGTGACCGGGCTGCTCACGGCGGCCGAGCTGCTGCCGCCGGGCCGCCCGAGCGAGCTGGTCAAGGACCGCGCCCAGGCGATGCGCACCCTCGTCGAGGACGTCCTCGAAGTGGCGCGCCTGGACTCCGCGGCCGAGCGGGCCGAGTTGCAGGACATCACCCTCGGCGAGTTCGTGACGCGGCGGATGGCGTCCCTGACGGCGGACGTGAGCGTGACGGTGGTGCACGAGTCGGAGGTCACCACCGACCCGCGCCGCCTGGAGCGCATCCTCGGCAACCTCGTCGCCAACGCCGCCAAGCACGGCAAGCCGCCCATCGAGGTCAGCGTCGAGGGCCGCGTGGTCCGGGTGCGCGACCACGGGCCCGGCTTCCCCGAGGCCCTCCTCGACGAGGGCCCGAGCCGCTTCCGCACGGGCAGCACCGACCGGGCGGGGCACGGCCACGGCCTCGGTCTCACGATCGCGGCGGGCCAGGCGCGGGTGCTCGGGGCGCGGCTGACCTTCCGCAACGTACGCCCGGCGGGGGCGGCGCCCGAGGAGCCCTCGGAGGGCGCGGTCGCCGTGCTGTGGCTGCCGGAGCACGCGCCCACGAACACGGGGAGCTACCCGGTCCTGCAGCTGCCGGACACCCTCTGACGGCCGGCCGCCGCAGGGGTCAGCAGGACCAGTCCTTGTCGAGGTCGAGGCCGCCCTCGCGGCGCTGCGTGAACGAGAACCAGTTCCCGGAGTCGTCGCGGAAGAGCGCCTCGGTGCCGTACGGACGCTCCTGCGGCTCCTGGAGGAACTCCACGCCGCGCGCCTTCAGCTTCTCGTAGTCCCCGTGGACGTCGTCGGTGACGAGGACGCCCGCGCCGAGGACGCCCTTGGCGACCAGCTTCTTCATGGCCTCGGCCGACTCGTCGTCCAGGGACGGCGGGCCCGGCACCATCAGCGTCAGCTCCACGTCCGGCTGGTCCTTGGCACCGACGGTGAGCCAGCGCATGCCGCCGTCGCCCATCGTCATGTCCGTGCGGACCTCCAGGCCCAGCTTCTCGGTGTAGAACTCCTTGGCCCGGTCCTGGTCGAGGACCCAGACGGTGGAGATGGCGAGTCCCTTGATCATGACGTGCCTCCCGACAGCCGTGCCGCCGTCATCCGGTCATACGTCGATGTTGGCACGCGGCACTGACACCGGCCCCTCGCCCACGGGCTCGCTGTCGGCGGGGCCCGCGCCCCGCAGCGGGGTCTCCTTCACGAAGAGCGAGGCGAGCAGCGCGGCCACGCCGATGGCGGCGCCGAGCAGGAACGCCGCGTGCGTACCGGAGGAGACCGCGAACTTGTACGCGTCGCTGACCTGCTCCGGCAGTTTCGCGAGGCTCGCCGCGTCGAGCTGCGCCGACTTCTCGGTGACCTTGCCGCCCAGCTCGCCCGCGCGCTCGGCCATCACCCGCTGGACGCGGTCGTTGAAGAGCGCGCCCATGATCGCGACGCCGAAGGAGGAGCCGAGCGTACGGAAGAGCGTGGCCGAGGACGAGGCGACGCCCATGTCCTTCATCTCGACGCTGTTCTGGGCGACGAGCATGGTGATCTGCATCAGGAAGCCCATGCCGGCGCCGAGCACCGCCATGTAGAGGCCCGAGGTGAGCCGCGAGGTCCCGGTGTCCATCTGCGCCAGCAGGAAGAAGCCGACGATCATCAGTACGGTGCCGACGATCGGGAAGGCCTTGTACTTGCCGGTGGCCGTGGTGAACCGCCCGGCGAACATCGAGACGGCCATCATCGACAGCAGCAGCGGGAGCAGCAGCAGCCCGGAGTTGGTCGCCGAGGCACCCTGCACGGACTGCTGGTAGAGCGGCAGGAAGAGCATCGCGCCGAACATCACGAAGCCGGTGATGAAGCCGATGACGGCCATCAGCGAGAAGTTGCGGCTGCGGAAGATGTGCAGCGGCATGATCGGCTCGGCGGCCTTCGTCTGTACGAGGAGGAAGCCGATGAGCGAGACGACGCCGATGGCGATCAGCTCCATGATCACGGCGGAGCCCCAGGCGTACTCCGTGCCGCCCCAGGTGGTGACGAGGACGAGCGCGCTGATGCCGACCGTGAGCAGGGCCGCGCCGAGGTAGTCGATGCGCCCCTCGGCCTTCTTCTTGGGCAGGTGCAGGACGGCGGTCACCATGGCGAGCGCCACGGCGCCGAGCGGCAGGTTGATGTAGAAGGCCCAGCGCCAGCCGAGGTGGTCGGTGATGGTGCCGCCGACGAGCGGGCCGCCGATCATCGCGACCGCCATGACGCCCGTCATCATGCCCATGTACTTGCCGCGCTCACGCGGCGGCACGAGGTCGCCGATGATCGCCATGACGCCCACCATGAGGCCGCCCGCGCCGAGGCCCTGGATGGCACGGAAGCCGATGAGCTGCCCCATGTCCTGGGCCATGCCGCTCAGCGCGGAGCCGACCAGGAAGATGACGATCGCGGTGAGGAAGGCGCCCTTGCGGCCGTACATGTCGCCGACCTTGCCCCAGATGGGGGTCGAAGCGGCGGTCGCGAGGGTGTAACCGGTCACGACCCACGACAGGTGTTCGAGGCCGCCGAGGTCGCCGAGGTCGCCGACGATGGTCGGCATCGCGGGGCTCACGATCATGTTGTCGAGCATCGCGAGCAGCATCGCGATCATCAGTGCCATGAGCACGACGCGCACGCTGCGCGGCTGCGGTCCGGCCTTTCCTATCGGCCCTTGCGGCTCGGTTCCCTGCTGCGGTCCGGCTTGCGCCGTGCTGGTGTTCGCCATGTTCCCCACTCCCGCGACTTCCAGGACGCCCCTGACGCCCCGCTGCACCCGCCCGACGCCTTACTTGCCGCCCGGCTAGTTGACTACACTGAGGGAAGGTAGACCCCCAACTAGCCGGGCGTCAAGTAAGTTAATGGAGTCGAGGAGCACCCGATGGGCACGGGCACAGGCAATCAGCAGCGCCGCGGCGACACCCGCCAGCGCATCCAGGACGTGGCCCTCGAACTCTTCGCCGCGCAGGGGTACGAGAAGACGTCACTGCGCGAGATCGCGGAGCACCTTCAGGTCACGAAGGCGGCGCTTTACTACCACTTCAAGACCAAGGAGGCCATCCTCACCAGCATCTTCGAGGACCTCACCCGGCCCATCGACGAGCTGATCGAGTGGGGTCACCAGCAGCCGCAGCCGCCCTCGCTCGAGGTCCGGCAGCAGGTCCTGCGCCGCTACAGCGAGATCCTGGTCCACGCGGCGCCGCTCTTCCGCTTCATGCAGGAGAACCAGGCCACGATGCGCGATCTGAAGGCGGGCGAGAGTTTCAAGGAGCGCATGTTCGGGCTCCACGAGATCCTCAAGGACCCGGACGCGCCGATGGCCGACCAGGTGCGGTGCTTCAGCGCGCTGTTCACCATGCATGCCGGGATGTTCGTGCTGAAAGACCTCGAAGGCGACCCCGAGGAGAAGCGGAAGGCCATCCTCGAAGTCGCCATCGATCTGGTCACGCAGGCTCACTCGGGCGACTGAGCCCGGGGCACCGCGGCAAGGGGGTCGGACGGGTCAGACCTTCACGCCCACCGAGCGCAGGAAGGCGACCGGGTCCACGGCCGTGCCGTAGTTGGGGGTCGTGCGGATCTCGAAGTGCAGGTGAGGGCCGCTGGAGTTGCCGGTGTTGCCGGAGAGGGCGACGCGCTGGCCGGTGCCCACGTTCTGGCCCACGCGGACGTCGACCTGCGAGAGGTGCGCGTACTGGGAGTACGTGCCGTTGCTGTGCTTGATCACGACGGCGTTGCCGTACGCGGGACCGTCACCGGCGCCGTTGGGGCCGGCCTTGACGACCGTACCGCCGTGCACGGCGTGGACCGGGGTGCCGACCGAGACGGCGAAGTCCTGGCCGGAGTGCTTGTGGGACCACATGCTGCCGCCGAGACCGAAGCTGGCGGAGAGCGTGTAGCGCTGGACCGGGTGGACCCAGGCGGCGGCCTTCGGAGCCTTGGGGGCGGCCTTCTTGACCGCGGCGGCCTTGACCTTCTGGGCGGCCTTGGCCTGGGCGGCGGCCTGCGCGTGGACGGAGTTCACCGTGACGCGGGGCAGCGCGCCGCCGCTCTGGGCGCTGTCCGCAGCGACCGAGACCCCGGCCCCGAGAACCGCCGACATCCCGAGGCCCGCGGCGACGACGGCCGCCCGCGCACGGGTGAGGGACGGACGGGGATGGTGGGACTTGGTGCGCTTCGACATGAGGACGTCCTTCGGAGCTTGGTGACGAGACAGGCGTGAGAGAACCGGCGGACGGGAGCGGGGGAGGTCCCGCTGAGCACGCTTCGCCGGGTCGGCCATCCCTTGGTAACCCGCCCTCGGCCCACGCCCAAACCCCCCATCTACTACCGAAAGCCGTAGCCGACCGTCAGGATTTCGACCTCTTGACACCATCAAATCCGGACAATTCACCTGATCGTCGATCATGTGATTCTCGGCCACCGGAGAGGTTTAAACGCACGTAGGACGGGCCCTCCGCCCGTATCCGCGCCCGGCCCCCGCCCGGAGCCGGGCGACGCGGCAAAGGTCCCGGCGGTTGCGGGCCGAAGGTCCCGCGTCCCGGCCCGCCCGATCCCACTATTCCGCCTAGTACCGCGCAAAACCCCTGTGCGGCATGTCACCGGACGGCAAGATCCACCCCGCCGCGGATGTGACGCCGACTACGCTCACGCCCATGGAACCCGCGGTCATCGGCACCCGCCTGGCATCGAGCGTCATCGGCCCGCTGATCAAGAAACTGTTCGTCCCGGCGGGGCCGGGGGCGGGCCTCGTGGAGCGGCCCGTGCGGCTCTCCGCGCTCGTCGCCTTCCGGGGGGAGAAGCGCACCCTGACCGAGCCGGACGTGCGCCGCCTCGCCCAGCGGCTCGTGGACCGGTCCCTGGCCTCTCCCGGTGAGGCCCCCTTCCCGCCGGACGAGGCCATCGCGGTCACCGACGCCCTGACCCGCGTGCTCCTCGCGCTCGGCGACCTCGACATGGACGACGTCCAGGCCGTCCGCCTCGGCCACCGCAAGCTGGCCCGCGCGCTCACGCACAGCGCCTCGGCGACCGGTGCCCCGCTCACCGCGGAACTGTCCGCGGACGCCGCCTCCTATCTCGCCTCCGTCACCGAATGGGCCTGCCTGCACGTCCTGCACTTCTTCACGCAGCGCTCCACGTTCGTGGCGGCGACACTGGTCGCGCAGAGCCGCGGCCAGGACGAGCTGATCGCCAAGGTCGACGAACTGATCGCCCGCCACTCCCGCCCGGAAGCGCTGGACACCGCCTTCGAACGCCGCTACCTCGCGTACGTGGCGAAGAAGCACGGCAAGCTGACGATCTTCGGGATCGACCTGACGGACACCCCGGGCAAGTGGCCGCTGGACGCGGCCTACATGTCGCTGGAGGCGACGGCCCCGGGGCGTGTGACGACGGCCCGCTTCCTGTCCGGCGCGGAGTACCACGCGGAGGAGGTGGAGCTCGTCGACCACACCGCCCCGCTCCCCGCCGACCAGGCCCTCGCCGCGCACGACCGCGTCCTGCTGCGCGGCGAGGCCGGCTCCGGCAAGACGACCCTCGTGCAGTGGCTCGCGGTGAGCGCCGCCCGCCAGGAGCTGACCGAGGGCCCTCTCACGTACCTCTTCGACCGCGTCCCCTACGTCCTGCCCCTGCGCGACCTCACCCGCCACGGCGAGCGGCTGCCCGCCCCCGCCGACTTCCTCACCGCCGTCGGCTGCCCACTCGCCGGCACGCAGCCGTCGGGCTGGGAGGCGCGCGTCCTGGCGGCGGGCCGCGCCCTGGTCCTGGTCGACGGCATCGACGAGATCCCGGACGCCGAACGCGCCCGCACGCGCGCGTGGCTCACCGATCTCATCGACGCCTATCCCGGCAACCACTGGCTGGTCACCTCGCGCCCCTCGGCGGTCCGCGCCGACTGGCTCGCCGAGGAGGGCTTCACGGAACTGACGCTCTCCCCGATGAACGACAAGGAGGTGACCGCCTTCATCGAACGCTGGCACGCGGCGGCGGCCACCGGCAACGCCGAGGAGGACGCGGCCCTCACGGCGTACGAGCGTCAGCTCCTGGCGGCGGTGAAGTCGAAGCCGGACCTCGGCCTGTTGGCCACCAACCCGCTGATGTGCGGCCTGATCTGCGCCCTGCACCGGGACCGCAGGGGCTTCCTGCCGCTCGGCCGCAAGGACCTCTACACCGCCGCCCTCTCCATGCTCCTGCTCCGCAGGGACCGGGAACGCCACATGGCCGTCCCCGACCTGCGCGAGGAGCCACAGCTCCAGCTCCTCCAACGCCTCGCGTACTGGCTGATCCGCAACGGCCGTACGGTGATGGACCGTTCACGCGCGGAGTCGATCATCGCCGACGCCCTGCCGGCCGTCCCGGAGCTGGCCGCGCTCGGCGACGCCAAGGCCGTCTACACCCACTTCCTGCACCGCAGCGGTTTGCTGCGCGAACCGGGCCCCGGCACCGTCGACTTCGTCCACCGCACCTTCCAGGACTTCCTGGGCGCCCGCGCGGCCGTCGAGGAGGGCGACTTCGGCGTACTCGCCCGCCACGCGACGGACGACCAGTGGGAGGACGTCATCCGCATGGCGGTGGCCCAGGCGAGACCGCGGGAACGGGCCGAGCTGCTGCGGGAGTTGCTCTCGTACGGCGACCAGCACCCCGATGCCCGCGCCCGTAAGCGCATCCACCTCCTGGCGGCCGCCTGCCTCGAACACGCGGTGGAACTGGCTCCGGAGGTGCGGGCGGAGGTGGAGCGGCGCACCGCCCAGCTGATTCCGCCGCAGAGCCGCCGCGAGGCGCGCGAGCTGGGTGCGGTCGGCCCGATGGTGCTCGACCTGCTGCCGGGTCCGGACGGCCTCGACGACGAGGACGCCCGGGACGTGGCGATCGCCCTGACGCACATCCGCTCGGACACCGCGATCCCCCACCTCGCGCGCTTCGCCCGCCATCCGGCCCTCGCCGTACGCAGCCAGCTCATGTGGGGATGGGGCCGCTTCGAACGCCGGGCCTACGCGGAACAGGTCATCGCGCGGCTGGACGACGGCACGACCCACTTCTCCATCCGCGACGACGAGCAGGTGGCGGAGCTGGAGCGCCTGGGACTGCGCCCCAGGCACCTGGACATCCGCGAGACGGTCTCCCCCGAGGCAGCGTCCCGCCTGCTGGCCGCCGCACCCCCCACGTACCTCTCGCTCGGCCTCTCCCCCGCCCGCCTCACCGACGAGGCACTCATGGCCGTGCGCGGCATGACGGAGCTGCGGCTGTGGAACATCCGCGAGCCCTACACGCTTGCCCCGCTGCCCGCGGGGGCCCCGCTGCGCACTCTCGGCGTCCTCGACCCCGACCGGCACCTGGGCGACCTGCGCCACGTGGACCGGTGGCCGTGCCTGGCGGGCCTGATGATCGCCCACGAGAGCGCGGCGCTCGACGGACTGCCGTGGGACACCTTCACGCGGCTGCCCCGCCTCACGATGATGACGCTCCCCTCCGGCTGTCTGGCCGAGGCGCCACCCGGCGTCCGCCTGCCCGGCGTCACGGAGCTGACCCTCAACATCGAGAGCGGCTGGGAGGCCGCACAGCCCCGGCTCGGCGAACTCTTCCCCGGTGTGCGGCGCCTTCGCCTCGCCGTGCTCCCCGACCGGGAACCGATCGACATCACCCCGCTGCCCGCACTCCTGCCCGACCTGGCCCTGGTGAGCCTCCCGGCCGTCCAGGCGTTCGGTTACGAGACCTTCCCCGTACACATCAAGGTCGATGCGTACGCCCTGCTCGCCGACGACTGAGCCGCCGCGTGCCTGCACGCACACATGCGTGCGGGCACGCGGAAGGGGCTGCCCCGGAACCGTACGAAACGGTCCGGGGCAGCCCCTTCGAACGTGCCCTGCGGTTACGCGTCCTTGCTCAGGTTCGGGCCCGCGCCGCCACCGGCGGCCGACTCGATCGGCGGCACGTCGGGCAGCGCCGCCTTCTCCTCGCCGCGGAAGGTGAAGGTCTTGGTCTCGCCCTCGCCCTCGGTGTCGACGACCACGATGTGGCCGGGACGCAGCTCGCCGAAGAGGATCTTCTCGGAGAGGGTGTCCTCGACCTCGCGCTGGATCGTGCGCCGCAGCGGACGCGCGCCGAGCACCGGGTCGTAGCCCTTCTTCGCGAGCAGTTCCTTCGCGGACTGGGAGAGCTCCAGGCCCATGTCCCGGTCCTTGAGGCGCTCGTCCACCTTGGTGATCATCAGGTCGACGATCTGGAGGATGTCGTCCTGGCTGAGCTGCGGGAAGACGACGACGTCGTCCACGCGGTTCAGGAACTCCGGGCGGAAGTGCTGCTTCAGCTCGTCGCTGACCTTGTTCTTCATCCGCTCGTAGTTGGACTTCGTGTCGCCCTGGGCCGCGAAGCCCAGGTTGAAGCCCTTGGAGATGTCACGCGTTCCAAGGTTGGTCGTCATGATGATGACCGTGTTCTTGAAGTCCACGACGCGGCCCTGGGAGTCGGTCAGACGACCGTCCTCCAGGATCTGCAGGAGCGAGTTGAAGATGTCCGGGTGGGCCTTCTCGACCTCGTCGAAGAGGACGACCGAGAACGGCTTGCGGCGGACCTTCTCGGTCAGCTGACCGCCCTCTTCGTACCCCACGTAGCCGGGGGGCGAACCGAAGAGACGCGAGACCGTGTGCTTCTCGCTGAACTCCGACATGTCGAGGGAGATCAGCGCGTCCTCGTCACCGAAGAGGAACTCGGCGAGCGCCTTGGACAGCTCGGTCTTACCGACACCGGACGGACCGGCGAAGATGAACGAGCCACCCGGACGCTTCGGGTCCTTCAGCCCCGCACGCGTGCGCCGGATCGCCTTCGAGAGCGCCTTGACGGCGTCCTTCTGGCCGATGACGCGCTTGTGGAGCTCGTCCTCCATGCGCAGCAGGCGGGAGGACTCCTCCTCCGTGAGCTTGAACACCGGGATGCCGGTGGCCGTGGCCAGGACCTCGGCGATCAGCTCGCCGTCGACCTCGGCGACGACGTCCATGTCGCCGGCCTTCCACTCCTTCTCGCGCTTGGCCTTCGCGGCGAGCAGCTGCTTCTCCTTGTCGCGGAGAGAGGCCGCCTTCTCGAAGTCCTGGGAGTCGATGGCCGACTCCTTGTCGCGACGGACGCCCGCGATCTTCTCGTCGAACTCGCGGAGGTCCGGCGGCGCGGTCATCCGGCGGATGCGCATCCGGGAACCGGCCTCGTCGATCAGGTCGATCGCCTTGTCCGGCAGGAAGCGGTCCGAGATGTACCGGTCGGCCAGGGTCGCGGCCTGGACCAGCGCCTCGTCGGTGATCGAGACGCGGTGGTGCGCCTCGTACCGGTCGCGCAGGCCCTTGAGGATCTCGATCGTGTGCGGCAGCGACGGCTCCGCGACCTGGATGGGCTGGAAGCGGCGCTCCAGCGCGGCGTCCTTCTCCAGGTGCTTGCGGTACTCGTCGAGCGTGGTGGCACCGATGGTCTGCAGCTCACCGCGGGCCAGCATCGGCTTCAGGATCGAAGCGGCGTCGATGGCGCCCTCGGCGGCACCCGCACCGACCAGCGTGTGCAGCTCGTCGATGAACAGGATGATGTCGCCGCGGGTGCGGATCTCCTTGAGGACCTTCTTCAGGCGCTCCTCGAAGTCACCGCGGTAGCGGGAACCGGCGACCAGCGCGCCGAGGTCGAGGGTGTAGAGGTGCTTGTCCTTGAGGGTCTCGGGCACCTCGCCCTTGACGATGGCCTGCGCGAGGCCCTCGACGACGGCGGTCTTGCCGACGCCGGGCTCACCGATCAGGACCGGGTTGTTCTTCGTACGGCGGGACAGGACCTGCATGACCCGCTCGATCTCCTTCTCGCGCCCGATGACCGGGTCGAGCTTGGACTCACGAGCGGCCTGGGTCAGATTCCGGCCGAACTGGTCGAGCACCAGGGACGTGGAGGGCGTGCCCTCGGCAGGACCGCCGGCGGTGGCGGTCTCCTTGCCCTGGTAACCGGAGAGCAGCTGGATGACCTGCTGACGCACCCGGTTGAGATCGGCGCCCAGCTTGACCAGGACCTGGGCGGCGACGCCCTCGCCCTCGCGGATCAGGCCGAGCAGGATGTGCTCCGTGCCGATGTAGTTGTGGCCCAGCTGAAGGGCCTCGCGGAGCGACAGCTCCAGGACCTTCTTGGCACGGGGGGTGAAGGGGATGTGCCCGGACGGGGCCTGCTGGCCCTGCCCGATGATCTCCTCCACCTGCTGGCGGACCGCCTCGAGCGAAATCCCGAGGCTCTCCAGGGCCTTAGCGGCGACACCCTCGCCCTCGTGGATCAAGCCCAGGAGGATGTGCTCGGTGCCGATGTAGTTGTGGTTGAGCATCCGGGCTTCTTCCTGAGCCAGGACGACAACCCGCCGCGCGCGGTCGGTGAACCTCTCGAACATCGTTAATCGCTCCTCAGAGCGGTCAGGCAGTAAGGGGTCGGTCCCCTCCCTGTCCTTCCGCAGCTTAGTCCCGCAAGCGGGGACCGCTCATTCCAACTGCCGACACCCGGCCCTCCTCTCGGAGGAACTCCTGACCCCGAACGCCGACAACTGCCTCAACCCGATGGTGCGAGACGATGTTCCCGCAGGCCAGGCAGTTACCCCCACCACCACTACGCCGATGGCGAACGTGAGACGCCCGGAACCGCGTGTCGCCCCTCCCCACTAGGGATGTCTTACCCGTAACGACTGACAGTCCATGCGGCGCGCACCGGTTCCCTCCGCTACGGGCGAACACTCTTGCACCCCCGAACACTCCCGTACGCCCCCTTTTCGGACACGGTTCGCATCTGGCGTGAGACCCTGCGTAACCAGCGGAGCCCCCGGGCTGTTGCTGGGACATGGCCCCCACAGTTCCTCAGCCCCGGACCCCGGTCGAGCAGAGCGACCCGGTGCGGCAGTGGTACGAGAACGAACTCGGCTGGGCGATCGTGCCCGGCCCCGGCCCGGTGCGTCTGGTGACGGGGCTGCGCTTCGACGTCCTGGAGCTGCCCGCGGAGGCGGGCTTCGCGACGCTGCGCCACCTCGGGCCGAAGGCTCCGGTGGCGCTGCGCGGGGAAACGATGCACCTCTTGGTGGGCGCGGGAAGCGCGGACGAGCTGCCGGGGCTGCTCGACTGGCTGGAGTGGGGGGACATCCCCCTCGACCTCACCGCCATCGGGGCGGGCGGGCACGTCGACGCGCCCACGCCTCCGGGGTGGTCCGGCTCGCGGGAGGCCGCCGTGTGGCTGCGGCCCCCGGAGCCCGGGTGCGAGGTGGAGCCGACGCTGCCGACGCTGGTGTCCCTGCCCGCGGTGGGGGGTGGCGGGACCGCGCACCACAGCGACCCCGCCGTGGGCTCCGGTCTCGTACGACTGGTGGACACGGCGGCGACGCAGTGCCACCGGGTCCGGTTGCGACGACGCAACCGTCAGCCGTTGGCCTTCTCGTAGGCCTCACGAATCGACGCGGGAACACGGCCGCGGTCATTGACCTCGAAACCGTTCTCCTTCGCCCAGGCGCGGATCGCGGCGGTGTCCTGACTGCCGCTCGTCGACGCCGAACGCGCCTTGCCGCGGCCGCCCGAACTCCGGCCGCCGGTACGCCGACCGGCCTTGACGAAGTCCTCCAGGGCGCCACGGAGCTTGTCCGCGTTGGCCGTGGTGAGGTCGATCTCGTAGGACTTGCCGTCCAACGCAAACGTCACGGTCTCGTCTGCCTCGCCGCCGTCGAGGTCATCGACAAGAAGGACCTGAACCTTCTGTGCCACCGGATTTCCTTTCATCGATAACTTCGAGGCCGGCCCGCACGGCGTACGCCGCCGATTCACCGGCCCCTGTTATATGCAGTACTGCAGTACGTCGGAAAGCAAACCGCTTTTGCCGGGAAAACACAAACCCCTGGGAGAGACCGGGGGCCCCTAGAAGCCTGGAAACATGCGCGTTTCGGACATAGGCGACCGGGGCAGGTGGTCGGATCGGAATACCACAGAGGCGATCACAGATGCAGAAGCATCCGACTGTTGCCCAAGGTGTTCGGTTTCACTCGTTCGAGGCCGAGGAACTCGGCGACGCCCTCGTCATAGGAACGCAGGAGCTCGCTGTAGACATCTCCGTCGACCGGAGTCTCGCCGATCTCCACGAAGCCGTGCTTCGCGAAGAAGTCGACTTCGAAGGTGAGACAGAAAACCTTCCGGACGCCGAGCCAGCGGGCGGTCTGCAGCAACTTCCCGAGCAGTTGGTGCCCCACCCCCGCCCCCTTGACCTCCGGATTCACCGCGAGAGTGCGTACTTCCGCGAGGTCTTCCCACATCACGTGCAGGGCCCCGCAGCCGAGCAACTCGGCGTTGTCGTCCCGTTCCGCGACCCAGAACTCCTGGATGTCCTCGTAAAGCGTCACCGTCGCTTTGTCCAGGAGGATGCGCTCACGGACGTACGAGTCGAGGAGCCGGCGCACGGCCGGCACATCGGAGGTTCGCGCCCTGCGGACCGAGACCGCTTTTGCGCTGAGTTCGCTGAGTTCGGGACCCTCTGCTGCCATGAGCGGACGCTATCGCTCTGTGCCCGGCTCCGCGGAGCCGGGGTTCTCCGGGCCTTGGACGATACGCATGGCATCGCTCAGCGCTTCGCGCTGTTCCGCCGACATCATCCCGAAGAAGGCGACGAGAGCGGCGGCGGGGTTGTCGCTCCGTGACCAGGCTTCGTTCATCAGTGCGGCTGCGTAGGCGGCGCGAGTGGAGACCGCCTCATATCGATAGGCGCGGCCTTCCGCTTCGCGGCGCACCCAGCCCTTCTGATGGAGATTGTCCAAAACGGTCATCACGGTCGTGTAGGCGATGGAGCGTTCCTGCTGAAGGTCTTCCAGGACTTCTCGAACGGTCACGGGGCGGTTCCACTTCCACACCCGTGTCATGACGGCGTCTTCGAGTTCTCCCAATGGACGAGGCACAGCAGAACAATAGTGGGAGACGTCACTATTGGCGTGATGTGCGTGATGTGGGAGGGACGTGGCGTAGGTGGTGCGCGTGGTCAGGTGGTGCAAGCCTGATTGAACGCGACAAAAAGGGCGTACGACTCGTAAGAGGTGAGTCGTACGCCCTGATGTGCAGGGGTGCGTCGGGGGGGGCTATAGGTGTGACCTGCGGCTCCGGTGCCGCTCGGGGGCAGCAGGCGGGTCAGGCGCCGCCCGCCTTGGGGGACTGCTGGAGGGCCTCGGCCCGGATCGCGGCGTCCGCCGCCGCGTCCTCCTTGGCCTTGTTGGCACCGCCCTGGGTCTTCACGATCGTCACGATGAGACCACTGAAGAACACGGCCATCACTACGGGGGGCACGAGCGCGGAAACGTAGTCCATGCCCCCCAGCGTAGCTAGCCCGCGGCGAGCTGGTGCGAGGGGCCCGCGGGGGTGGGGGAAGGAGCGGGGGTGGGGGCGGGATCGGGTGTCGCCGGGGGCGTGGGGGGCGTGGGCGGTTCCGTGGAGGGTGCCGGGCGGCGCCTCGGGGGGAAGACCTCGGCCGGGGTGGGGACCGGGCGGGCCGGGTCCTGCGGCGGGTCCTGGCCGACGGCGCCGCGGCCGCCCGGGAGGGAGCGCAGGGGGGTGCGGGACGCGGGCACGGTGGGGCGTTCCTGGGCGCGGAGGGAGCGGCCTGCCAGGCGGGCGCGGACGGACCGCTCGGCGAGCGTCCGGCAGCGGTCGAGCAGGGCGGCGGCGAGCGTGTTGCCGCGCAGGGCGCGCAGGGCGGCGAGGTCGTCGGGGCCCGGCTGGTAACCGGCGCCGAGCACGTCGTCCAGGAGGGCGAGATAGCCGGCCGCGGTGCCGGGCAGCGCGGCCCGGTAGCGGGACAGGTCGGCCACGAGGAAGGCGCGGAGCCTCGCGCTCTCCCGCATGGCCTCGTCCACCGATTCGGCGAGGCGGAGACAGTCCTGGACGTCCTCGTCGGGGACAGGGCTGGGGTTCAGGGCGAGGGCCAGGGCGCGACGGAGCACACGCAGCTCCTCCGCGCTGAAGGCCATGCCGCCGCGAGATCCGTATGGCGTGGGCATGAGCTGACGATACGTGCCAAACGGACAAAATCGGCTTAACGCCAATGTGTGGCGCGGCGGGGTGGGGGGCTACGGCTGGTGGTCGCCTGGGGTTCGGCTGTGGGGCGGGGCCGCGGGGGTATGTCCGTGCTCGCCATCTTGGCCTTGAACCCCGGGTGCTCATCGGCTGAGGACACACCACCACTGTGCTCCGCGCGCACATACCCCCAGCGTCCCCTCCGGTGCGCTCGCGACTGCGGCCGTCGTCGCCCATGTCCCTGCGGGTGAGCGAGCGGCTGCGGGTCGTCGCTGCCTGCCCTACGACCCTCACCGCGCCGCCGGGTATGTGGGCGACCCGCCCCTACCTGGACCTCTCGCCGCCGAGTGACGGCCACCCCGCCCGCTCCTACCCGGACAACTCACTGCCGCGTAACGGGCGGGTGGGTGGGAGACGTCCGGCGCGGAGCGGCGGGGTAGGGGATACCGCCGGGTGTGCGGCCGCCGGGCGCAGGGTCAGGGGCGGGAGACGTTGCGTTCGTAGACCAGGCGGAGGCCGATCAGTGTCAGCCACGGCTCGTGTTCGTCGATGACCGACGCCTCGCCGAGCACCATCGGGGCCAAGCCGCCCGTCGCGATCACCGTCACGTCGTCGGGGTCGCCGCCCGCGCCCACCAGTTCGCGCGCCATGCGGTTCACGACGCCGTCGACCTGGCCCGCGAAGCCGTACAGGATGCCGGCCTGCATGGCCTCCACGGTGTTCTTGCCGATGACGCTCCGCGGGCGGGCCAGCTCGATCTTGCGGAGCTGCGCGCCTCGTACGCCCAGAGCCTCCACGGAGATCTCGATGCCGGGGGCGATGACGCCACCCGCGTACTCCCCGCGCGCGGAGACGGCGTCGAAGGTGGTGGCGGTGCCGAAGTCGACGACGATCGCCGGGCCGCCGTACAGCTCCACCGCCGCGACCGCGTTGATGATGCGGTCGGCGCCGACCTCCTTGGGGTTGTCCATCAGGATCGGGACGCCGGTCTTGATGCCGGGTTCGACGAGGACGGCGGGGACGTCTCCGTAGTAGCGGCGGGTGACCTCGCGCAGCTCGTGCAGGACGGAGGGGACCGTCGAGCAGATCGCGATGCCGTCGATGCCGTCGCCCAGCTCCTCGCCGAGCAGCGGGTGCATGCCCATCAGGCCGTTGAGCAGCACGGCGAGTTCGTCGGCCGTGCGGCGGGCGTCGGTGGAGATGCGCCAGTGCTCGACGATCTCCTCGCCGTCGAAGAGGCCGAGGACGGTGTGGGTGTTCCCTACGTCGATCGTCAGCAGCATCAGTCGCGCACCGCTTCCCGCAGGTCCAGGCCGATGTCGAGGATCGGGGAGGAGTGGGTCAGGGCGCCGACCGCCAGGTAGTCGACGCCCGTGATGGCGTACGCGCGGGCGTTCTCCAGGGTGAGGCGGCCCGAGGACTCCAGGAACGCGCGGCCGGCCACGAGGGCGACGGCCTCCTCGGTCTCGCCCGGCGTGAAGTTGTCCAGGAGGATCAGGTCGGCGCCCGCGTCGACGACCTCGCGGAGCTGGTGGAGCGTGTCGACCTCGACCTCGATCGGTACCTCCGGGAACTGCTCGCGCACGGCCTTGAAGGCCTCCGCGACGCCGCCCGCGGCCACCACGTGGTTGTCCTTGACCAGGGCCGCGTCGGAGAGCGACATGCGGTGGTTGACGCCGCCGCCCATGCGTACGGCGTACTTCTCCAGGGCGCGGTAGCCGGGCGTCGTCTTGCGGGTGTCGCGGACCTTCGCCCTGGTGCCGTCCAGCACGTCCGCCCACGCGCGCGTGGCCGTCGCGATGCCGGAGAGGCGGCACAGGAGGTTCAGGGCGCTGCGCTCGGCGGTGAGCAGGTCGCGGGTGCGGGTGGTGACGCTGAGCAGCACGTCGCCCGCCTCGACGCGGTCGCCGTCCTCGACGTGCCGCTCGACCTCGAACTCCTCTTCGCACACCACGGAGACCACGGCTTCGGCCACGCGCAGGCCCGCGACCGTGCCCGCCTCGCGCGCGACGAAGTCGGCGGTGGCGACGGCGTCCTCGGGGATGGTGGCGACCGTGGTGACGTCCACGCCGCCCGCCAGATCCTCCTCGATGGCCATGTGCGCGATGTCCTCGACCTGGAGGGGATCGAGGCCCGCCTCGGCCAGGAGGCGGGCCAGAGCGGGGTCGAGACCGCACTCCAGGGGGTCGAAGGCGTCGTCCCCGCCGCAGCCGCAGGCGTCGCCGCAGCCGCCGCCGGACGGGGCGAGGGGAAGGTCTTCGGGGGTGCTCACGGTCACTGCTCCTGGGGACTGGGAGGGGTCGTCGGAGGGAAGTCGGGGCTCTCGGTGGTGTGTGCCGCCAGTGTCCTGTCCGGGTTGAGGCGTACGACGAGGTGGCGTCGCCAGGCCTCGTCGTCGCGGTCGGCGTGGTCCTCGCGCCAGTGGCAGCCGCGGGTCTCCTCGCGGCGCTGGGCGGCGGCCACCAGGACGCGGGCGACGCACAGGAGGTTGGTGGTCTCCCAGGTGTCGACGCCGGGCTCGGCCGTCTTGCCGTGCTCGGCGAGCGCGCCCGCGGCTTCGGCGTGGATGCGGGCGAGGGCGGCCGCCGCCTCGGCGAGGGACTCGGCGGAGCGGAGGACTCCGGCGCCCTCGGTCATCACGCGCTGGATGGCGAAGCGTGCCTCGGACGGCAGCAGGGGGTGCGAAGGGATCTCCGGATGCGCGACGGGGTGCGGCACGCGCGCGTGGAGGGTGTTCCGCGCGTGCTGGGCCGTGATGTCTGCGGCGATGCGCTCGGCGTAGACCAGGCCTTCGAGGAGGGAGTTGGAGGCCAGGCGGTTGGCGCCGTGCACGCCGGTGCAGGCCACCTCTCCGCAGGCGTACAGGCCGGGGACGGTGGTGCGGCCGTACGAGTCGGTGCGGACGCCTCCGGAGGCGTAGTGCGCGGCCGGGGCGACGGGGATGGGCTCGGTGACCGGGTCGATGCCGTGGGCGCGGCAGGCGGCCAGGATCGTCGGGAAGCGGTTCTCCCACATGTGCGCGCCGAAGTGCCGGGCGTCGAGGTACATGTGATCGGTGCCCCGCTCCTGCATGCGGCGCGTGATGCCCTTGGCGACGATGTCGCGGGGCGCCAGCTCGGCCAGCTCGTGCTGGCCGACCATGAAGCGCACGCCGTCGGCGTCCACCAGATGCGCGCCCTCGCCCCGCACCGCCTCGGAGACCAGCGGCTGCTGGCCCTCGGCGTCGGCGCCGAGGAAGAGCACGGTGGGGTGGAACTGCACGAACTCGAGGTCGGAGACCTCGGCGCCCGCGCGCAGGGCGAGCGCGACGCCGTCGCCCGTGGACACGGACGGGTTGGTGGTCGCGGAGAAGACCTGGCCCATGCCGCCGGTGGCGAGGACCACCGCGGGGGCGTGGACGGCCCCCACGCCGTCGTGCTGGCCCTCTCCCATGACGTGCAGGGAGACACCGGCGGTGCGGCCCTCGGCGTCGGTGAGGAGGTCGAGGACCAGGGCGTTCTCCACGGTCGGGATGTCACGCGCGCGTACCGCCTCGACGAGGGCGCGGGAGACCTCCGCGCCGGTCGCGTCGCCGCCCGCGTGGACGATGCGGCGGCGGTGGTGGCCACCCTCGCGGGTCAGCTCGATGGCGCCCTCGGCCCCGGTGTCGAAGTGGGCGCCGGTCTCGATGAGGCGGCGCACGGCGCCGGGACCCTCGGTGACGAGGGTGCGCACGGCCTCCTCGTCGCAGAGGCCCACGCCCGCCACGAGGGTGTCGTCCAGGTGCTGTCCGGGGGAGTCGCCCTCGCCGAGCGCCGCGGCGATGCCGCCCTGCGCCCAGCGGGTGGAGCCGTCGTCCAGGCGGGCCTTGGTCACCACGACCGTCCGCAGACCGGCGGCGGAGCAGCGCAGGGCCGCGGTCAGTCCGGCCACTCCGGAGCCGACGACCACGACATCGGCGTCCAGGGACCAGCCGGGCGCGGGGGCGTGCAGCCGTATTCCGGTGGCACTCATATGGCGGCTCCGAAGGTGAGCGGGATGTTGTCGATCAGCCGTGTCGAGCCGACCTTGGCGGCCACGGCGAGGACGGCTTCGCCGGTGTGGCCGGGGCGGACCTCGGTGAAGTCGGCGGGGTCCACCAGCGCCACGTAGTCCAGCTCCAGCGGGGGCCGCAGGCGCGCGGCCTCGTCGAGGACCTGCCGGGCCGCGGCGAGGACGGCGGCGGGCCCGACGGGCGTCGAGGGCGCCGCGGACTGCGCCACGGCGTGGGCGTCGGCCGCGGCACGGGACTCGCCGATCGCGCTGAGGGCTTCGGCACGCGCACGTGTGGCGGGTGCGCTGGCGGCACGCGCGCGGAGCGCCTCCTGCGCGGCATGCCGGTCGCGGCCCGCGAAGAGGGCCCGGGAGAGGGCGAGGGCGGTGCGCCGCTCGTCCGGCGCGAGGTAGCGGTTGCGGCTGGAGAGGGCCAGGCCGTCGTCCTCGCGGACGGTGGGGACGCCGACGATCTCCACGGGGAAGTCGAGGTCGCGGACCATGCGGCGGATCAGCGCGAGCTGCTGGGCGTCCTTCTGGCCGAACAGCGCCACGTCCGGCCCGGTGAGGTGCAGCAGCTTGGCGACGACGGTGAGCATGCCGTCGAAGTGCCCGGGGCGGGTCGCGCCTTCGAGGACCGTGCCCATGGGGCCCGCGCTGACGCGGACCTGGGGCTCGCCGCCCCGGTAGACCTCGTCCACGGCGGGGGCGAAGACGGCGTCCGCGCCCGCCTGCTCGGCGATCTTGACGTCGGCGTCGAGGGTGCGGGGGTAGCGGTCGAGATCCTCGCCCGCCCCGAACTGGAGGGGGTTCACGAAGACCGTGACGACGACCTCGCCGTCGGGGCCCGCGATGCGGCGGGCGGCGCGGATCAGCGAGGCGTGTCCGTCGTGCAGGGCGCCCATGGTCATGACGACGGCTCGGCGGCCTGCACGCGTGCGGGTGCGCAGGGCCTCGGCGGTGTGCAGGAGGGTGGTGGTCATCGGGTGCCTCCCTCGGTGCCGCTGACGCCGCCGCCGGCGCCGCCCGCGCCGTTGGCCAGGACGCCGAGGAGGTCCTCGGCCAGCTCCGGCTTCAGCAGACCGTGGGCGAGGGCGCGGTCGGCGGTGGCGCGGGCCATCGCGAGGTAGCCGGCGACGGTCTGCGGGGCGTGCTTGCGCAACTCGGCGACGTGCGCGGCGACCGTGCCCGCGTCGCCGCGCGCGACGGGGCCGGTGAGCGCCGCGTCGCCCGAGCGCAGGGCGTTGTCCAGGGCGGCGCCGAGCAGCGGGCCGAGCATGCGGTCGGGGGCCGTCACGCCCGCGTCGCGCAGCAGGTCCATGGACTCGGCGACCAGGGTGACCAGGTGGTTCGCGCCGAGGGCGAGCGCCGCGTGGTAGAGCGGGCGGTTCTCCTCGGCGATCCACTCGGGCTCGCCGCCCATCTCGATGACCAGGGCCTCGGCGGCGAGCCGCAGCTCCTCGGGCGCGGTCACGCCGAACGAGCACCCGGCCAGGCGCTGCACGTCCACAGGGGTGCCGGTGAACGTCATGGCGGGGTGCAGCGCCAGCGGCAGGGCGCCGGCGCGCAGGGCGGGCTCCAGGACCTTGGTGCCGTACCGCCCGGAGGTGTGCACGAGGAGCTGTCCCGGGCGCACCGCGCCGGTCTCCGCGAGGCCTTCGACCAGGCCCGGCAGGGCGTCGTCGGGCACGGTCAGGAGCACCAGGTCGGCGCGTTCGAGGACCTCGGCCACGGGGACGAGGGGGACGTCGGGCAGCATGAGGGCGGCCCGGCGCACGGAGGTGTCGGACACCCCCGAGGCGGCCACCGGGCGGTGCCCGGCGAGCTGGAGCGACGCGGCGAGCGCGGGGCCGACGCGGCCCGCTCCCACGACTCCCACCGTGAGCCTCGCGGGGCGCTCCCGCGGGTCCGGCTGTTGCGATGCGTTCACGCGATGACGCCTTCCGTTCCAGTCCGCTCGGGGTACCGGACGATTTCTCGTCATGCTAACGCGATTGTCCTGCGCCGCGTCTTCCGCTGTCCACAGGCTGTGGCTATTCATATGACCGGTGGCGGTGGGCGGGTCATCCTCGGGGGATGACTGTCAACGACGCGGAACGGCCCCACCCCGACGACCAGCCGGTGGACGGAGAGCCCGACAGCCGAGCCAGGCGCGTGGCGGCGGCCCGCGGCGCCGCCCGCACCCTGCACCGCTCCCCTCTCCACGTGCCCCTCGCCGAACGCTTCTCGGCGCTGGCGGCGGCCGCCCCCCAGGTCGTCGGCGCGGACGACGCCACAGACATCTACGGAGACGGTGTCGTCGCCGTACTGGAGGAGGAGGTCGCCCGGCTGCTCGGCAAGGAGGCGGCCGTCTTCTTCCCGACCGGCACGATGGCCCAGCAGGTCGCCCTGCGCTGCTGGGCGGGCCGCACCGGGAACGCCACCGTGGCGCTGCACCCCAAGGCGCACCCGGAGGTCCACGAGGCGGGCGCCCTCTCCGCCGTCAGCGGGCTGCGCACGGTGCACCCGACGGACGAGCCGCGCCTGCCCACGGCCGACGAAGTGCGGGAGCTGCCCGAACCCTTCGGGACGCTGATGCTCGAACTGCCGCTCCGGGACGCCGGTTTCGTCCTGCCGACCTGGGAGGAGCTCGAAGCGGTGGTGGAGGCGGCGCGCGAACGGGACGCCGTCGTGCATGTCGACGGGGCCCGGCTATGGGAGTGCACGCCGCACTTCGGCCGCTCCCTCCCGGAGATCGCGGGCCTGGCGGACACCGTGTACGTGTCGTTCTACAAGTCCCTCGAAGGACTGAGCGGCGCCGCGCTGGCCGGGCCGCGCACGCTCGTCGAGGAGGCCGGGGTGTGGCGCCATCGGTACGGAGGAAAGCTGTTCCAGCAGTTCCCGGCCGCCGTCTCCGCCCTGCTGGGCCTCAAGCACGTCCTGCCGCGCCTGCCTGCTTACGTCGCCCACGCGCGCGTGGTCGCCGAGGCGCTGCGCGAAGGGTTCACGGCCGCCGGGGTTCCTTGGTCGCGCGTACACCCGGAGCGGCCGCACACGCACCAGTTCCAGGTGTGGCTGCCGTACGCGCCGGACGTGCTGGACGAGGCCTCCCTCGGGCAGGCCGAGGAGACGGGGACCCTGCTGTTCGGCCGCTGGTTCGCGGACGGGCCGCCCGGCCTCTCGGTCACGGAGATCACCGTGACCGAGGAGGGCCTTAACTGGACGGCGGGCGACGTCAGGGAAGCGGTCGCGGAGTTCGTGCGACGGCTCCCCCGCTGAGGCGCCCGCCGCGGGCGAACCGGGCCAGGGCGGCGCGGAGCCTGCCGCGGGCGGGGCGTTCCGCCACGACGGCGCGGAAGCGGCCGTACTCGCGCACCTCGCGGACGGCCTGCCAGTCGTCGCGGCCGGGGGCGGGTGGCGTCGGTGCGCTGTGCTGGGCGGCGCGGTAGGTGTCGAGCAAGTACTGCTGGGTGACGCTCATGACGTCTCACCTCTCGGGATGAATGTTACTTATCGGGCATCACGCGGCCGGGAGACCCCAGGTGCCGTGCGACAGCGGAAGGGAGGGGCCCGGAGACCTCGGCGGCTCCGGTGATGACCACAGACTGCTCCCGCCGGCCCGCCGCCGTCGCGTCGATTGACGGCGCTCGTCAATCGACGGCCGCGCTGTCAGTGACGCGGTGCACCATGGGGGTCATGAGCGTGAGCATCGACATCAGCGGCCTGTCGCAGGAGCGAATCCATGTCGTGCCCTCGCCCCTGGCCGAGCTGGGCATGGCGCTGCACGCGCTGTCGGAGCCGGGCCACCACCCGGGGCTCCAGGGCTGGGCGACGGCCGTCTCGGCGCGCCTGGAGCCGTGCCTGGCGGACCGTCTGTGCGAGGCCGACTTCCTGTGGCGCTCGACGTTCTCGGACGTGTTCGCGCCGTTCGCCGGCATCCCGGGACTGAGGGCGCTGCCGGGGGCCACGCTCGCCGAGGAACTCGACCAGCTGGACGAGCTGACGGACGAGCAGTTCGTCGACGCCGCCCTGGAGTTCACCTGCCAGTCGACGTACTCGGACCCGGACCGCAACCTCCTGGCCGATCCCGCCGTGCAGCAGCGCGCGCTGGACCTGGCCGCCGCGCGCGGCCCCCACCAGGTGCGCTTCACCAAACACCTGCTGGACGACCCGCCGGCCGTCCGCGCCTGGCTCCGCGGGCTCCTGGAGGACTGCGACGAGGCGTTCTTCGCCGACACCTGGGCCCGGCTGAGCCACCAACTGGCCGCCGACGCCCGGCACAAGACGGAGCTGCTGCGGCGCAAGGGCCTCGCGGAGGCCCTGAAGGCGATCTCAGGGGCGGTCTCCCTGGACGAGGACGCCCGGCTCATCACCGTCGACAAGATCAGCCAAGGACGGACGGCCACCGGCTCGGGCGGCCTGGTGCTCGTGCCGACGAGTCTCGGCTGGCCGCACCTCATGGTGCTGCACCGCAAGGGCTGGCAGGCCTCGATCACCTACCCGACCAGCAGCTCCGGGCTCACCGCCCCGCCGACCGTGGAGCAGCTGACCCGCCGCATGTCGGCGCTCGCCCACCCGGTGCGGATGCGGCTCTGCCGGCACCTCGCGCGCGGGTCGTACACCACCGGCGAGCTGGCGGACGCGCACGGCATGACCGCCCCCGAGATATCCCGGCACCTCACCGTCCTGAAGAAGGCGGGCCTGGTCAGCACGCGCCGTCGCGGACGGTATGTCCAGCATCAGCTGGACATCAGCGTGGTGTCCCGCCTCGGCAGCGACTTCATCGAGGGCGTGCTGCGTTAGCCGCCGCGTCCGCGCGGCGGCTGCCGGGAGGCGTGCGGCGCGGACGCCGGAAGACATGCACGGCGGCGCTAGTTGGCGCCCCCGGCCCGCACCAGTCCCGTCTCGTACGCGAGGACCACGACCTGCACCCGGTCCCGCAGGCCCAGCTTGGTCAGGATGCGGCCGACGTGGGTCTTCACGGTGGCCTCCGAGAGCACGAGCCGGGCCGCGATCTCGCCGTTCGACAGGCCCTGCGCGACGAGCACCATCACCTCGCGCTCACGGCTCGTGAGGCGCTCCAGCTCCTGATGCTGCGGCGGCCCGCCCGCGTTCGGCAGCATCGGCGCGAAGCGGTCGAGCAGGCGCCGCGTGGTGGACGGCGCGACCACCGCGTCACCGCTGTGCACGGCGCGGATCGCGGCCAGCAGCTCTCCCGGGGGCACGTCCTTGAGCATGAACCCGGAGGCGCCCGCCTTCAGCCCGGAGAAGGCGTACTCGTCGAGGTCGAAGGTGGTCAGGATCAGCACCTTCGGCGGGTTCGCGTCCTGGCAGATGCGCCGGGTCGCCTCGACGCCGTCCAGTTTCGGCATGCGTACGTCCATCAGCACGACGTCCACCTTGGTCGAGCGCAGCACCTGAAGGGCCTCGACACCGTCCCCCGCCTCCGCGACGACCTCCATGTCCGGCTGCGCGGCGAGCACCATCCGGAAGCCGGTGCGCAGCAGCGCCTGGTCGTCGACGAGCATCACTCGGATCGACATCTGGGAGTCCCTTCGGGGGTCAATACGGGAGTACAGCACCGGTGACAGGTGTCATCGACGGACATGAAAAAAACGAGTTCAGTGTGCTGGCTTGAGGGGCAGCAGGGCGCTGATCCGGAAGCCGCCACCAGGGCGCGGCCCCGCGTCCAGCGTGCCGCCGACCATACCGACGCGCTCCCGCATGCCGATCAGACCGTGCCCCCTGCCGTCGGCGCCGCCCTCCTCGTACAGCTCGTGCGGGGCGCCCTTGCCGTCGTCCTCGACGAGCAGCCCGAGGCCGTCGTCGAAGTAGACCAGGCGCACGCTCGCCCCGGCGTTCTCGCCGCCGTGCTTGCGCGTGTTCGTCAGCGCCTCCTGCACGATGCGGTACGCGGTGAGCTCCACGCCGCTGGGCAGCGGGCGCGGGGT
The DNA here is from genome assembly GCF_021028635.1 of Streptomyces huasconensis. Lineage (NCBI taxonomy): Bacteria > Bacillati > Actinomycetota > Actinomycetes > Kitasatosporales > Streptomycetaceae > Streptomyces > Streptomyces huasconensis. The sequence continues at coordinate 4,549,712 of NZ_CP086119.1, read as the reverse complement.
GCCCTCCACCTTGAAGTCGACGGGCAGCCCGGCCGTGCGCACCTGCTCGATGAGTTCGTCGAGCTGCTCGACGTCGGGCTGCGGGACGTACTCGGAGCCCTCCTCGGGCTCCCCGGTGCGCAGCACGCCGAGCAGGCGGCGCATCTCGGCGAGCGCCTGGCGGCCGGTCCCCGAGATGGTCTCCAGGGCCTTCTTGGCCTGGTCGGGCGCGGTGTCCAGGACGTACGCGGCGCCATCGGCCTGGACCACCATCACCGAGACGTTGTGCGCGACGACGTCGTGCAGCTCGCGCGCGATGCGGGCCCGTTCGGCCGCCACCGCGACCTTCGACTGCGCCTCGCGTTCCTTCTCCAGCCGGTCGGCGCGCTCCTCCAGCTGTGCGAGGTACGCGCGGCGGGTGCGGATGGAGTCGCCGAGGACCCAGGCGAGCGCGAAGGGGACGATCTGGAAGATCGTGAAGAGGACGCTGCCGACGACGGAGGCGTTCTCCTCGGGCCAGCGCATCATCGAGAGCGGCGCCGCGCACAAGCCGCCCACCAGCGCGAACCGCGATGCCCACGGCGCCCCGTCGGCCGCCGCGGTGTAGATGATCACCAGCATGGCGAAGTTCGCGGGCATCGTCTCCACGTCGAAGACGAGCTGGAAGAGGCCGATGACGGCGACGAGGACCAGCATCTGCTCGGTCGCCCGCCGGCGCAGCGCGACCGCCAGGCAGAGCCCGAGGGCCGCCGGGATCGCCAGGAGGGTCGGCTCGCGTCCGTTCACGTCGGACATCGACACCAGACCCAGCCCGGAGATCCCGAGCAGGACGAAGGCCCAGAAACCGTCGACCCATGTCGGGTGTCTGCGGAGAAAGGCATAGAGGCGCTGCACGTAACCCAGCGTAGGCAGCCGCACGGCACCCGGGGGTCAACCGGAGGTGCGATCCGTATCGATCGCTTGTACTCCCCAAGGTGGAGGGACGCCTAGCCTGCGGTCTGTGACGAACGACGACAACAGAGGCGGGCCCGGCGCCCCCCGCGGCTGGCGCGAGGCCATGGAGGCCGCCCTGTACGGCCCTGAGGGCTTCTACCGCAGCCCCGAGGGACCTGCCGGACACTTCCGCACGTCCGTGCACGCCTCACCCCTCTACGCCGCCGCCGTGGCCCGCCTCCTGTGCCGGGTGGACGAGGCGCTCGGCCACCCGGAAGAGATCGCCTTCGTCGACATGGGCGCGGGCCGCGGCGAGCTGACGACGGCCGTCCTGACGGCCCTGCCCGCCGACGTGGCGGCACGCGTGCGTGCGTACGCGGTCGAGCGAGCGGAGCGTCCCGCCGGTCTCGATCCCCGCGTCACGTGGCTGCCCGCGCCGCCGGCCGGCGTGACGGGGCTGCTCTTCGCCAACGAGTGGCTGGACAACGTCCCCGTGGACGTCGCCGAGGTCGACGCCGACGGAACGGCACGCCACGTCCTCGTACGTGATGACGGCACCGAGGTGCTGGGCGGCCCCGTGGAGGGCCCGGACGCCGCGTGGCTGGCGCGCTGGTGGCCGCTGGACGCCGAGCCCGGGGTGCGCGCGGAGATCGGCCGCCCCCGGGACGAGGCGTGGGCGGCGGCCGTGGCGTCCCTGGAGCGCGGCCTCGCGGTCGCCGTCGACTACGCGCACGGCCGGGAGGCCCGCCCGCCCTTCGGGACGCTCACGGGCTTCAGGGCGGGCCGGGAGACGGCGCCCGTGCCGGACGGCAGCTGTGACATCACCGCGCATGTGGCACTGGACGCCTGCGCGGGTGCGGGCGCCGCGCTGCTCACCCAGCGGGCGGCGCTCGGCGTGCTCGGGGTGAGCGGCGGCCGTCCCCCGCTGACCCTGGCCTCCGAGGACCCGGCCGCGTACGTACGCGCCCTCACGCGCGCGGGAGAGGCCGCGGAGCTGACCGCGCCCGGTGGCCTCGGGGACTTCCGGTGGCTGCTCCAGCCCGTCGGCATCCCCGCAAGCGCCGCCCTACTTGTCGATGTCGCCGACCACGAAGAAGAGTGACCCGAGGATCGCCACCATGTCCGCGACCAGCTGCCCCGGAAGCAGCTCGGCCAGGGCCTGGATGTTGTTGTACGAGGCCGAGCGCAGCTTCAGGCGGTACGGGGTCTTCTCGCCCTTGGAGACCAGGTAGTAGCCGTTGATCCCGAGCGGGTTCTCGGTCCACGCGTACGTGTGGCCCTCGGGGGCCTTGAGGACCTTCGGGAGGCGCTGGTTGATCGGCCCCTGCGGGAGTTCCGCGATCCGGTCCAGGCAGGCGTCGGCGAGGTCCAGGGCGTTGTGGGTCTGCTCCAGGAGGCACTCGAAGCGGGCCAGGCAGTCGCCCTCCTGGCGCGTGACGACCTTCAGGGTGTCCTGGAGCTCGGCGTACGCGAGGTAGGGCTCGTCGCGGCGCAGGTCGAAGTCGACCCCGGAGGCGCGGGCGATGGGACCGCTCACCCCATAGGCGTGCGCCGCCTCGGGGCTGAGGACGCCGACACCGCGCGTGCGCCCCCGGAAGATCTCGTTGCCGAGCACCAGGCGGTCGTACACGTCCATGCGCGAGCGCACCGACGCGACGGCCTCCCGCGCGCGGGAGGTCCATCCGGCGGGCAGGTCCTCCTTGAGGCCGCCCACACGGTTGAACATGTAGTGCATGCGGCCGCCGGAGATCTCCTCCATGACGTTCTGGAGTTCTTCGCGCTCGCGGAACGCGTGGAACACCGGGGTGATCCCGCCCAGTTCGAGGGGGTACGACCCGAGGAACATCAGGTGGTTGAGCACCCGGTTCAGCTCGGCGAGCAGCGTGCGCGTCCACACCGCGCGCTCGGGGACCTCCATGCCGAGCATCCGCTCGACGGCCAGCACCACGCCCAGCTCGTTCGAGAACGCCGACAGCCAGTCGTGGCGGTTGGCCAGCATCACGATCTGCCGGTAGTCCCGCGCCTCGAAGAGCTTCTCCGCGCCGCGGTGCATGTAGCCGATGACCGGCTCCGCGTGCTGGATGCGCTCGCCGTCCAGGACGAGGCGCAGGCGGAGCACACCGTGCGTGGACGGGTGCTGCGGGCCGATGTTGAGCACCATGTCGGTGCTCTCGGCCGCGCCGCCGATGCCGAGCGTGGTCTGCGTGGTGGTCTCCGTCGTGGGACTCATGGGCACAGTCTCTCGCACACCCTCCCCGCGCGTGCCCGACCATCGGGCCTCTGCGGGCCGTCGGGGCCCACGCGGCTGTCAGAGGGCGTACGTACGCTGGGGGCATGGAAACGGGGACGGCAGGGGCCGCTGGACCGGCGGGGGCACGGGTCGAGCAGGTGTGGACGGGCCTGCCACGAGGTCTGCTGAAGATGCGGCGGCTCCTGCTGGTGGCCTGGCTGGTGCCGCTCGCGGCGGCCACCGGCGTGCTGCTCGCCCTCTTCGCGGGCCCGGCGTGGGCGGCCTTCGCGCTGCTGCCGCTGGCCGTCGTGGCGTGGGGCTGGCCGATGCTGGGGCGCAACTGGCGCTCGTGGCGGTACGCAGAGCGCGACGACGACCTGCTCATCAGCAGGGGCGTGCTGTGGCGCGAGGAGACCGTGGTGCCGTACGGCCGGATGCAGCTCGTCGAGGTGACGTCCGGGCCCGTGGAGCGGCACTTCGGCCTGGCGAGCGTGCAGCTGCACACCGCTGCCGCCGCCACCGACGCGCGCATCCCGGGGCTGCTCCCCGAGGAGGCCGAGCGGCTGCGCGACCGCCTGACGGAGCTGGGCGAGGCCAGATCGGCGGGGCTGTGAGCGGCGTACAAGAGGCTTCGGACAAGGTCGTGACCGAGCGGCGGCTGCACCCCGTGACACCGCTGCGCCGGGCCTGGGCGCCCTTCGCGATCCTGGTGGGCTGGGCCGTCCACGACCCGAACGGCACCCAGCAGCGCCTGTCCGAACTGACGGCCACCACCCTGCTCCTGGGCTGCGCGGCCGTGGTCCTCGGAGGCGCCGCGTACGGCCTTCTGAGCTGGTGGTTCACCCACTTCGCGGTCACCGACACCGAACTGCGCATCCGCACCGGCCTGTTCTTCCGGCGCACCGCCCACATCCGGCTCGACCGGCTCCAGGCCGTCGACGTGACGCGTCCGCTGCTCGCCCGCGTCGCGGGGGTGGCCAAGCTGAAGCTGGACGTCGTCGGCGCGGACAAGAAGGACGAACTGGCCTACCTGGGTGAGCGCGACGCCGCCGAGCTGCGGGCGGAACTCCTCGCGCGGGCGGCTGGTTTCGCCCCGGACGAGGCGCGTGAGGTCGGCGAGGCACCGGTGCGCGGCCTGCTGCACGTGCAGCCGCGCATGCTCGCCGTCTCCCTGCTGCTGACGGGCGCGCCCTGGGCGATGCTCGTCGCCGCGGTCGTCGTGCCCGCCTTCCTGTGGTTCGCCACGCACAACCTGTGGACGGTCCTCGCCACCGGCCTGCCCATGCTGGGCGGCGCGTTCGCGAGCAGTGGCGGCCGGTTCATCAAGGAGTACGACTGGACGGTGGGCGAGTCCCCGGACGGCCTGCGCATCGACCACGGCCTGCTCGACAAGGCGCACGAGACGGTACCGCCGGGGCGCGTGCAGACCGTGCACGTCGTGCAGCCGCTGCTGTGGCGGCGGCGGGGCTGGGTCCGGGTCGAGCTGGACGTGGCGGGCTCGGCCAACAGCGTGCTGGTGCCGGTCGCACCGCGGGAACTCGCCGAGGCGGTGATCGGCCGGGTGCTGCCGGGCACGCGCGTGCCGGACGCCGCGGAGCTGGCGCGGCCTCCCGCGCGCGCGGCGTGGTGCGTGCCGCTCTGGTGGAAGGGCTACGGCCTCGCGGTGACCGACGCGGTCTTCGCGGCGCGGCACGGCCTGTTCAAGCGCCGCCTGTCGCTGGTGCCGCACGCCAAGGTGCAGAGCGTACGGCTCTCGCAGGGGCCGTGGGAGCGGTACAAGGGCGTGGCCGACGTACGGGTGGACACGGGCGCCAACAAGACGGTGACAGCCCGGCTGCGGCCGGCGGCGGAGGCGGCGGCCCTCCTCCAGTCCCAGGCGGACCGCTCCCGCACGGGCCGCAGAGAGGCCCGCCCGGACCGCTGGATGACCAAGTAACCCCACCGCCACCGAGGCAGCGCCCCCGCAAGGGGCGCGGGAACCCGTACCTGTTAATGGCGCGGAGACCTGCGCCCGTAAGGGGCGCGGGGAACTGCGCGACCGGTCACCACAGACCCGCAGCCGACAAACCACCCAGCACCCCACCCCCTCAGGGGCGCGGGGAACTGCGCGACCAGCCACCACCGACCCGCAGCCGAAACCCCACCCACCGCCCAGCCACGGCCACCGCCCCGCAGACCACCCCGCCCAACCCGCGGAGCGCTACGCCCGGAGGGCAGTCCGCAGCACCCCCACGTCGATCTGCTCCGTCTCGTCATGCGCCGTCAGGTCGATGACCTGGCCCGCGCCCGCCGCGTCCCCCTCGGGCGCGTCCTTGAACTCCGCCTCGGTCTCCGCCTTGTGGACCGCGAGGGCCTCCTCGCCCACCACATCGGCGAGGTCCTCGTTCTGCACGGACTCCAGCGCGGCGGGAGCCGCGCCCTTCGTGCCGAAGAAGTCGAAACCGCCCTGGGGCGCCTGGCGCCGGGTCTGCGCGGGCGGCGCGACGGCGACCGCGCGCTCGTGCCCGCCGAGTCCGTCGGCCGCCCCGGGCTTCCCCCGCGACTCGTCCTCCGCGTCCGGCGCGGCCTTCGGGGCCGCTTTCCGGGCCGCCTCCGCCTGAGCCTCGGGCGCCGTGCGGGACACCATGCGGTCGAGCGCCGCGTTGGCCAGGGCGAAGAGCGACGGCGTAGCAACCACGCCCGCCGAAGCCGCACCCGTACTCACACCGGCAGCCGCACCGGCACTCGTCCCCGAAGCGGCAGCTCCACCCCCGGCAGGACCTCCCGCCCGCACTGGCGCACCCGCCCGCACGGCGGGCACCAGATCCGCGGCGCCACTACCGCCACCCGAACCAGCACCAGCACCCGTCTCCGAGGCCCGCAGCGCCGGCACCGGCGCCGTGGACGACGTCTCTATAGCCAGCAGCCGCTGCCCCTCCAGGGCGCTGGCCCGCTCCGTCTCGGCGTTCGCGTACCGCCGCAGGAGCGCCGCGTGTTCGTTGCGCAGCGCCGCCAGCTCGGCCCGCTTGGCGCGGAGTTTGTTCTCCAGCTTGGCCCGCAGCTCGCGGGACTCCTCGAGGTCGGACTCCGCCTCGGCTATCCGTTCCTCGTGACGCCACTCGTCGCTCGCTCGCGCGCGCGTGAGTTCGGCGACGCGCTTGCCCGCCGCCTGGTCCCAGCGGCGCATGACGACCGAACCGACGACGGCAGCGGCGGCCGCGGCCGCGACGAGCCCGCGGAGCACGACCGGTTCCGCGAACATCCAGGCGCCGCCGGCGCAGAGAACGGAGACGCCTGCGACCGTCGAAGGAGGAAGCAGCCTGTGCAGGGGTGGGGAATGGCGGTGACGTCCACGTGGCATGGCCAGAAACTTACCGCGCGTAGGCGAAGTATGCTGCCCGGCCCGCCAAAAAGCAGGTGCCACATCGGTAACTCACCACAACTCCCCGCCCAACTCCGCTCTCTCCTCCGCTTTGCTCCTGCGGTCCGCTTCCGCTTCAGCCCAGGAGCAGCACGGCCGATTCCTTGATCAACTTTCGATGAGGCCCTTGGACTTCAGATAGTCCTTCGCGACATCCGCTTCCTTCTGACGCTCCTCATCGACCTTCCGGTTGAGTTCGATGAGGTCTTCCGTGGTGAGCGTCTTGGTCAGCTTCGCGAGCGCGTCGGCTATCTCCTTGCCGCCCGCCTCCTCGGCGTTGACCACCGGAAGGATGTTGTCCGCGTTCTGGAGCTTCTTGTCGTCCTCCAGGATCACGAGGTCGTAGTTCTTCAGCGTCGCGTCGGTCGTCGTGGTCAGCACCAGCTGGTCCGTGCCGTTCTTCACGGCCTGCTTGGACTGCGTGGTGCCGACGCCCTTGGGATCGATTCCGGCGACATCGATCCCGTACTTCTTCTTCAGACCGGGGGCGCAGAAGGGCCGCGACTCGCATTCGTCGCCCGCCGCGATCCTGACCTTCTCGCCCGACCTGCCGAGATCCGAGAGCGTCTTGAGCTTGTGCTTCTCGGCGTATTCCTTGGAGACCGCGAACGCGTTCTGGTCGACCGCCTCCCCCGCCGGAAGCACCTTCAGGCCCTGCGGCTTCGCGAGCTTCTCCAGGGCGCTCACCGTCGCGTCGAGATCACTGGAGGCGACGGCCTCGGCCTTCGGGCCGTTCTTCTCCAGGTTGAGGAATTCGGCGAGGGTCGCGGCGTATTCGGGCGCGACGTCGATCGAGCCCTTCTTCAGTTCCGGCTTGTAGATCTCGCGGTTCTGCACGGTCTTGACCTGCGTGTCATATCCGGCTTCCGCAAGGACGCCCGCGTAGAGCTCGGCGAGGACCTTCTGCTCGGTGAAGCGCGCCGAACCCACCACGAGCGAGCCCTTCTTGCCGTCGCCCACCTGGTTCGAGCCCTTGCCCTCGTCCTCCAGGCTCTCCCCGCCGCACGCGGCGAGTCCCGCGGTCAGCGCCACGACGGCCGCGGCCGCCCCTGCCATCCGTCGCGCGCGACGCGTTGTGCTGTTCATTCGGTGAACCACCATTTCGAAAGGGAAGGAGAAAACAACTCACTGGCCCGGCGGCACGCCTGACCCGCCACCAGGACTCACCGCGCCGCCCCGCCCGACCGCCGCATCGGATCGAAGACGCGCCCCGCCACCACCAGGACCCCCTCCACCAGCAGGGCGAGCAGCGCCACCAGGACGGCGCCCGCCACCACCTGCGGGGTGTTCTGGAGGTTGAACCCGGCGGTGATGATCCGGCCCAGACCGCCCTCACCCGCCATCGCGGCGAGCGTGGCCGTCGCGACGACCTGCACCCCGGCGGACCGGACGCCGGTCATGATCAGCGGGTACGCGAGGGGCAGCTCGACCCGCGCGAACACCTGGCCGCCGTTCATGCCCATCCCGCGCGCGGCCTCCACCACCGCCCGGTCCACCTCGCGCATCCCGAGGTAGGCGTTGGTCAGCAGCGGCGGCACGGCGAAGAGGACCAGCGCGATCAGCGTCGGGGCGTCGCCGTGCTCACCGAGCGGGGTGAGCGTGAGCAGGATGAGCAGGGCCAGCGTGGGCACCGCCCGGCCGACGTTGGAGATGTTGACCGCGAGCGCGCCGCCCTTGCCGATGTGGCCGAGCCAGAGCGCGAGAGGCAGCGCGATCAGGCAGGCGACGGCGAGGCAGACCCCGCTGAAGTACAGGTGCTCGGCGAGGCGGTGCCACACCCCCTTCTCGCCCTGCCAGTTGGCGCCGGTGGTCAGCCAGTCGTACGCACCAGTGATCGCGTTCATGCCGGTTCAGCCACCTTGGACACGGTCGCCTTGCGCGCGTCGCGGCTCGTCCGTATTCGATGCACGCGCGTCCAGGGCGTCAGCCACCGCTGGAGGGCGAGCAGCAGCAGGTCGGCGACGACGGCGAGCAGGACGCACAGCGCGGATGCCGTGAGCACCTGGGCCTTGAAGGTCGTGTCGAGGCCGTCGAGGATCAGGGTGCCGAGGCCGCCGTAGTCCACGATGGCGCCGACCGTCGTCAAGGCGACCGTGGAGACCGTGGTGATGCGGACGCCGGCCAGCAACGCGGGCAGCGCGAGCGGCAGTTCCACCTCCCACAGGAGCCTCATCGGGCCGTACCCCATCCCCCTGGCGGCGTCCCGGGCCTCTTCGGGGACGGCCTGGAGGCCGGCCAGGATGTTCCGCACGAGGACCGTGAGGGAGTACAGCACCAGGCCGGTGACGACCAGGGAGGCGGAGAGCCCGAAGAAGGGCAGGAGCAGCGAGAACATCGCGAGCGAGGGGACCGAGTACAGCACGGTCGTCACGCCGAGGATCGGTCCCGCCAGGAAGCGCCACCGCCGCGCGAGGAGCGCCAGCGGCAGGGAGACGGCGAGACCGATCGCCACCGAGGCGAGGGTGATCCCGATGTGCTGGAAGGTCGCGTCGGTCAACTCCTGGCTGCGGGTGCGGAGGTACTCCCCGCAGATCCAGTCGTTCGTCACCAGACAGTTCTGCTCGGCCACGCGCCCACACCTCCCCCGAAATCACGGACGTATGCCGCACACACGTCCCCCCGTGTCTGGCGACCCTAACGCGCGGCACCGACAATCGCCGAGAGCCGTCGCGCGGCCGCAACACGGCCTTCACGCGCCGCCCGCCGCAGCCCACCGCAGCGCGCCGCGGCCCGCCGGCATCCGTCACAATGGGGAAGCATGATCCGGTTCGAGCACGTCACCAAGCGCTACGCGGACGGCACCACGGCCGTCGACGACCTGTCCTTCGAGGTCGCCGAGGGTGAACTGGTCACCCTCGTCGGCCCTTCGGGATGCGGCAAGACGACCACGATGAAGATGGTGAACCGGCTCATCGAGCCGAGCGAGGGCCGGATCTTCGTGGACGGCGACGACATATCCGCCATCGACCCGGTCCAACTGCGGCGCCGCATCGGCTACGTCATCCAGCAAGTCGGCCTCTTCCCGCACAAGACCGTCCTGGAGAACACGGCGACCGTCCCGCACCTCCTCGGCGTCAAGCGCGGCAAGGCCCGTGAGCGCGCCGCCGAACTCCTCGACCTGGTCGGCCTCGACCCGTCCGTCTTCGGCGACCGCTACCCCGAGCAGCTCTCGGGAGGCCAGCGCCAGCGGGTCGGCGTGGCTCGCGCCCTGGCGGCCGATCCGCCGGTGCTCCTCATGGACGAGCCGTTCGGCGCGGTCGACCCCGTGGTGCGCGAGCACCTCCAGAACGAGTTCCTGCGCCTCCAGCAGGCCGTGCGCAAGACCGTGCTCTTCGTCACGCACGACATCGAGGAGGCGGTCCGCCTGGGCGACCGCATCGCCGTCTACGGCCAGGGCCGCATCGAGCAGTTCGACACCCCCTCGACGGTCCTCGGCGCCCCCGCGAACGCGTACGTGGCCGACTTCGTCGGCGCGGACCGCGGCCTGAAGCGGCTCTCGGTGACCCCGATCGAGGAGGGCGACCTCGAACAGCCGCCCGTGGTGCACCTCGACGACCCGCTTCCCAGGGAGCTCGACGCCCGCTGGGCCGTCGTCCTGGACGGCGAGAACAACCTGCACGGCTGGATCTCCGCAGAGCACGCGCGCGTGGGCGGCGGCACGGTCCGCGAACACGCCCGCCGGATGGAGGCCTGGCTCCCGGTCGGGGCGAGCCTGAAGCAGGCGTTCGCGACGATGCTCCAGCACGACGCGGGCTGGATCGCGGTCATCGACAAGGACAGCGAAGGGCGCTTCCTGGGGGTGCTGACACCGGCCCGGCTGCACGAGGCGCTGCGCCGCTCGACGGCGGCGGACGCGCGGGACATCGCGCGGGAGGAGGTCGAACTGGAGACGATCGCGGCCATCGGCTCGGACTGATGACCGGCCGAATCCGCCGAAGAACGGACTGACCACCGGCCAAATCCGCCGAAAAAAGAGCGGCCCAAAAAAAGAGCGGCTCAGTTGTCGTCGAGCCGCCCGCTCATCCACTGAAGGGTGGCGGGGATCTCCCTGCGCCAGGTGTTGAAGTTGTGCCCGCCGCTTTCGAGTGTGATCGACGACACGCGCGTGGGCTCCTTCACCTTGTCGATGAACTTCAGGGTGTCCCGGTAGTTGTCCTCGCCCTTCTTGCTGGTGGTGACCAGGAGCGAGGTCTTGGGAGCCGGCCTGTGGTCGAGGTACCACATCAGGTCCGCGTCCCGCTCCAGCTGCTCGTCGCCGTGGAAGAGGTCGCCGGTGGTGACGTCGATGGGCGCCTTGTAGTACGCCGACAGGCCCGCCGCGGCACCGTACTGGCCGGGGTGGTGCAGGGCGAACTTCAGGGCGCAGTAACCGCCCGTGGAGTCGCCGATGACGCCCCAGTTCCGGGCCTTGGTGCCCACCCTGTACTGCTGCGCGATGGCGTCGGGCAGGTCCTTGGCGAAGAACGTCTCCGTCTGCGGGCCGTCGGGGATGTCCACGCACTCGGTGTCGCGCGGCGGCGCCACGGTGGGCCGCAGCATGATCAGGATCATCGGCTGCATCTTGCCCTCGGCGGAGAGCCGGTGGGCGGTCTGCGGGTAGTGCAGCCCTTTGATGAGCGCCTCGGCGGTGCCCGGGTAGCCGGTGAGGACCACGGCCGCCGGGAAGGTGCGGTTGCGGTAGAACGACTGGAAGTACTCGGGCGGCAGGTAGACGTAGGCGGGGGAGCCTATCCGGGACTCCTTCCCGCCGATCTCGATCTTCTGGATCTGGCCGCCGGTGGCGGGCCGCCCGCCACCGGGCACGTTCACGGACTTGGTGTCGAGGACCTTGACGGGCCCTGCTCCTTTGGCCGGATCGTGGTCCACCACGATGCCGGGCGTCGTCTCCTGGCCGAAGAGATCGGCCCAGGTGGCGTAGAAGCCGAAGGCCTGGTTGGCCGCGAGTCCCACGGATGCGAAGATCGTCACCTGAGTGGCGAGGAGCAGGCCGACGCGGCCCGTGATCGCCTTCCAGGAGCGGCGGGCCAGCCGCGGCCAGAGCCAGATGGTGCCGAAGAAGAGCAGTACGGCCAGCAAGACCGCAAGGGCGAGGACCTTGTTGCTCGTGAGACCCATGGGGTTTTCCTGCCTGCGCTTTCTACTACCGTTGTCTCGGGCTTGCCGCGGCGGGACCGGATCAGGGCTCTGGCCCTGCCGGGCCCTTGCCGAAAGCCTTGCCTGCGCTTTTCAGTGGTTTCCGTTCGGGAATGAACCCGTTTCCCCGAAGGACCGTCCTAGAGGGCGCAATGGTGCCGGATGCCGCTTTGGCACCGGATTCAAGCTCTCTCGCAGAACTACGGGATGCGATGTCTGTCAGGATAGATGGGGAAATGTCGGGTGGGGTTCCGGGGAGTGAGGAGCGCCACCGCGACAGCCGCCTCCGCCGGATACTGCGCGGCCCGCGCCCCGAGGCCGTGCCGGTCCTCGTCGCCAGAGCCTGCACGCTCGTAGGTCTGCTGAACGTCGCGGCGGGTGTCTTCCCCCGCTTCCGGTACAGCCGCATGCACGCCATCGCCGAGGTGCTGCCCGGCGCGCTCGGCCCCTTCGCGGCCGCGCTCGCGCTCAGCTCCGGCATCCTCCTGCTCCTGCTCGCGCACGGTCTGCGGCGCCACAAGCGGCGTGCCTGGCGGGCCGCCGTGGTCCTGCTGCCCGCGGGCGCCGTGGCGCAGTTCGCGTACCGTCACTCGGTGATCGGTGTCCTGATCTCGCTCGCGCTCCTCGCGCTGCTGCTGCGTCATCGTAGTGAGTTCACGGCCCTGCCCGATCCGCGCAGCCGCTGGCGGGCGCTGGCCAACTTCGTCCTCCTCGGTGCCGGATCGATTCTGCTGGGCCTGGTGATCGTCAGCGTCCACCCCGGCAAGGTCATCGGGGACCCCAGCATCACGGAGCGCCTGGAGCACGTCCTCTACGGCCTGTTCGGCTTCGAGGGCCCCGTCGCCTACTCCGGGAACACGTCCTGGACCGTCGGCTTCTCCCTCGGCGCCCTCGGCATGCTCACCGCCCTCACCACCATCTACCTCGCCTTCCGCCCCGAGCACCCGGCCGCGCGGCTCACCGAGGACGACGAGACGCGGCTGCGGGCGCTGCTCGACAAGCACGGCGGCCGCGACTCGCTCGGCCACTTCGCGCTCCGCCGCGACAAGGGCGTCGTCTTCTCCCCCAGCGGCAAGGCCGCCGTCACCTACCGCGTCGTCTCCGGAGTGATGCTCGCCAGCGGTGACCCGATCGGCGACGTCGAGGCCTGGCCCGGCGCCATCGAGCGCTTCATGGACGAGGCGAAGGCCCACTCCTGGACGCCCGCCGTCATGGGCTGCTCCGAGACGGGCGGCGAGGTGTGGACCCGCGAGACCGGCCTGGACGCCCTCGAACTGGGCGACGAGGCGGTGGTGGACGTCGCGGATTTCTCCCTGTCCGGGCGTGCGATGCGCAACGTACGCCAGATGGTCAAGCGGATCGAGCGCAATGGCTACGAGACGCGCGTACGGCGCATCCGTGACCTCGGGGAGCAGGAACTCGCCAAGATCCAGCGTGCCGCCGACGACTGGCGCGGCACCGACACCGAGCGCGGCTTCTCCATGGCGCTCGGCCGCATCGGCGACCCGAACGACGGCGACTGCCTGATCGCCACCGCCCACAAGGCCGACGAGGAAGCGGGCCCCTACGGAGACCTCAAGGCAGTCCTCCACTTCGTGCCGTGGGGCAAGGACGGCGTCTCCCTGGACCTCATGCGCCGCGACCGCGCCGCCGACCCCGGCATGAACGAACTGCTCATCGTCGCCGCCCTCCAGGCCGCCCCGAAGCTCGGCATCACGCGCATGTCCCTGAACTTCGCGATGTTCCGCGCGGCCCTCGCGCGCGGCGAGAAGCTCGGCGCGGGCCCGGTCCTGCGCGCCTGGCGGGGTCTGCTGGTCTTCCTCTCCCGCTGGTTCCAGATCGAGTCGCTGTACAAGTTCAACGCGAAGTTCCGCCCCCGCTGGGAGCCCCGCTTCGTCGTCTACCGCTCCAGCAAGGACCTGCCCCGCATCGGCTTCGCCGCCATGCAGGCCGAGGGCTTCGTGACCTTCGCGCTGCCCCGCTTCCTGCGCCGGAGCACCCCGCAGCGCCGCCCCTGCCCGCACCAGAGCGCGGAACGCGAGATGCAGGCGGCGTAACCCTCCCCCGTACGGGCCTACGCTGGAGCCATGAGTACGTTGAGCGGGCGGGGATCGGTCCAGGGGCTGCCGGAGTGGGACCGCTGCGCGGTGATGGGTGTCGTGAACGTCACGCCCGACTCCTTCTCCGACGGCGGCCGCTGGTTCGACACCACGGCCGCCGTGAAGCACGGCATCGACCTGGTCGCCCAGGGCGCCGACCTGGTGGACGTCGGCGGCGAGTCGACCCGCCCCGGCGCCACGCGCGTGGACGAGGACGAGGAGCTCAAGCGCGTCGTCCCCGTGGTGCGGGGCCTGGCCGCCGAGGGCGTCACCGTCTCCGTGGACACCATGCGCGCCACCGTCGCCGAACAGGCGCTCGCCGCGGGCGCCGTCCTCGTCAACGACGTCAGCGGCGGCCTCGCCGACCCGCGCATGGTCCCCGCCGTCGCCGCCGCCGGCGCCCCCTTCGTCGTCATGCACTGGCGGGGCTTCCTCACCGACATCCACGCCAAGCCCGTCTACGAGGACGTGGTCTGCGAAGTCGTCGCCGAGCTGCACGCGCGCGTGCAGGCCGCCATCGAGGGGGGCATCGCCCCCGAGCGCATCGTCGTCGACCCCGGCCTCGGCTTCTCCAAGGAGGCCGAGCACGACCTGGCGCTCCTGGCCCGCCTGGACCGGCTGCGCGAACTGGGCCACCCCGTGCTGGTCGCCGCCTCCCGCAAGCGGTTCCTCGGCCGCGTCCTCGCGGGCCCCGAGGGGGCCCCACCGCCGGCCCGCGAGCGCGACGCCGCCACCGCCGCGGTCTCCGCCATCGCCGCCCACCAGGGCGCCTGGGCGGTCCGCGTGCACGAGGTGCGGGCCACGGCCGACGCCGTGCGCGTCGCCCAGGCCGTGACGGACGCCGCGGGCGGCCACCGGTGACCGGGGCCGCCCGTACCGACGTCGAGCAGGTGGCCCTGGCCAACACGGCCTTCTACGAAGCACTGGAGCGCGGCGACTTCGACAAGGTCTCCGAGCTGTGGCTGGACTCCGAGGCCGACGAGGTCACCGGTGACGACGACGACCGCACGGACGAGAGCGTCGACGGGACCGCCGACGGGGACGCGATCTCCTGCGTCCACCCCGGCTGGCCCGTCCTGACCGGCCGCGGCGAGGTCCTCAGGTCGTACGCGCTGATCATGGCGAACACGGAGTACATCCAGTTCTTCCTGACCGACGTGAAGGTCGGTGTGGCCGGGGACACCGCCCTGGTGACGTGCACCGAGAACATCCTCAGCGGCGGGCCGCCCCCCGAGGGCGGCGGGGAGCTGGGCCCGCTCGTGGGCCAGCTCGTGGTCGCCACGAATGTGTTCCGCCGCACACCCGAGGGCTGGAAGCTGTGGTCCCACCACGCCTCGCCCGTCCTGGCCGAAACCGACGACGACGAGGGTGACGAGACTCCCTCCTGAGTGGGTAGGGGCCCGAAGAAGAGCGGGATCAAGCGGGACCGCGGCGCCTTCCGGCCCCCTCGGAAGGCCCCGCGGGCGAGCACTGTCGGTGCTCGCAGGTAGATTCGATCGAGGCTGGTGCGCCGACCGCACTCGGTGCAGGCCTGCCGATACCGACGATTGCAGGAGTGATTCGCGTGGATCGTGTCGCGCTGCGCGGCCTCAAGGCCCGCGGGCACCACGGTGTCTATCCGCGGGAGCGCGAAGAGGGCCAGACCTTCATCGTGGACCTGGTCCTCGGCCTGGACACGCGAGCGGCCGCGGCCGACGACGACCTGGCGAAGACCGTGCACTACGGCGTCGTGGCCGAAGAAGTCGTGGCCGTCGTCGAGGGCGATCCGGTCGACCTGATCGAGACCCTCGCCGAGCGCATCGCCCAGACGTGTCTGAAGCACGAAGGAGTCCTGGAGGTGGAGGTGTGCGTGCACAAGCCGGACGCCCCGATCACCGTGCCCTTCGACGACGTGACCGTCACCATCACCCGGAGCCGAGTATGACTGCGCCCTTCAAAGCGGGTCAGAGCGACCCGACCGTCCAGCCGGTGCCCACCTCCGTGGTCGAGCAGGTGGACGCCGCGGACAGCACCCTGTCCAACCCCAAGCGTGCCGTGATCTCCCTCGGCAGCAACCTCGGCAACCGCCTGGAGACCCTCCAGGGCGCCGTCGACGCCCTGGAGGACACGCCGGGCCTGCGGGTCAAGGCGGTCTCTCCGGTGTACGAGACGGAGCCCTGGGGCGTCGACCCCGGCACCCAGCCCTCGTACTTCAACGCCGTCGTCGTGGTGAAGACCACCCTGCCGCCCGCCTCGCTCCTGGAGCGCGCGCAGGCGGTCGAGGAGGCCTTCCACCGCGTCCGCGACGAGCGCTGGGGCCCGCGCACCCTCGACGTCGACATCGTGGCCTACGCCGACGTGGTCTCCGACGACCCGGCGCTCACGCTGCCCCACCCCCGCGCGCACGAACGCGCGTTCGTCCTCGCCCCCTGGCACGACATCGACCCCGAGGCCCAGCTGACCGGCCGCGGCGCGGTGGCCGAGCTGCTCGCCGCCGTCACCCGTGAGGGCGTCGCGCCCCGCGCCGATCTGGAACTCCGGCTGCCCGAATAGTCGTTAGGCTCTACAAGATCCGTACGACGACGAAGGCGATGGGACGATGAAGGCGACGAAGGGGCACTCGTGAAGCAGCTGCGCATCAGGACGCTCGCCGGCCTCTTCGTCGTGGCCGCGGTGCTGTCCTGGTCGGGCGCCCGGCTGTGGGACTCCGTCGGCACCTTGCCCCGGGTCCCGCTGGCCGCGCCCATCGTGCTCGCGGTGATCGCCGTGGTCCTCCTGTCGACGGCGCTCTCGCTGCGCTCGCGTCTGCGCGCGCAGCGGGAGCGCCGGCCGGGCGCGAAGGGCGTCGAGCCGCTGATGGCCGCCCGCGCCGTCGTCTTCGGCCAGGCCAGCGCCCTGGTCGCGGCGCTCGTCGCGGGGATGTACGGCGGCGTGGGCGTGTTCCTGCTGGAGTTCCTCGACATCCCGCCCCGCCGCGACCAGGCGATCTACGCCGGGCTCTCCGTCCTGACGGGCATCGCGGTGATAGCGGCGGCCCTGTTCCTGGAGCGCGTCTGCAAGCTCCCCGAGGACGACGACGAGGACGGCCAGGCGGCCCCGGCGATCTGAGCCCTGGCCACGGACGGCGGGCCGCCCACGGGTGGTATGCCGTCTCCGGGTGGCGTGCCGCCCCCTACAGCAGCGTGCCGCCCTCCACCTCGGTCTCGCCGAGGATTCGTTCCAGACGCGCCAGCACGTCGGCGTCGAGCTTCACGTGCGCCGCCGCGAGGTTCTCCTCGATGTGCTTCGGCGTGCGGCTGCCGGGGATCGGCACCACGTGCGGGTCCTGGTGCAGCAGCCAGGCCAGGGCCAGCTGCGCCGGGGTGATCCCCAGCTCCCGCGCGATGCCCCGCACCGGCGCGAAGCGGTCGTTGTTCGCCTTCAGGTTCGCCGCGTCGAAGCGCGGCGCGTTCTGCCGGAAGTCACCCTCCCCGACCTGGCCCACCGTGCCCGTCAGGAACCCGGCGCCCAGCGGCGACCACGGCACCAGCCCGACCCCCAGCTCGCGCGCCGTCGCGAGCATCTGCGGGTCGGCGGGCTTCCACATCGACCACTCGATCTGCACCGCGGCCACCGGGTGCACGGCGTGCGCGGCCCGCAGCTGGTCCGCCGTCACGTTGGAGAGCCCGAGGTGGCGCACGAGCCCCGCCTCGATCAGCTCGGCGACCGCCCCCACGGTCTCCTCGAAGGGCACCTGCGGGTCCGGGAAGTGCGGGTAGTACAGGTCGATGTAGTCGGTCTCCAGGCCGCGCAGGCTCGCCTCGGCGTAGCCGCGCACATGCCTGGGGTCGCCGTTGACCGCCAGCTCCCCGAAGGCGTACCCGGTCGGGAAGGGATGCGGTTCGACGCCCTCGGGCAGCCGGAAACCGAACTTGGTGGCTATCGCGACCTGCTCGCGGCGGCCTCTCAGGGCCCGGCCGATGAGACGTTCGTTGTGCCCGTCGGCGCCGTAGCCGTCGGAGGTGTCGATGATGGTGGCGCCCGCGTCGACGGCCGCGCGCAACGCCCGCTCGCCGCGCTCGTCGTCGACCTCGCCGTACACCCCCGGGGAGAGCACCATGGCGCCGTAACCGAGCGCCGAGACCTCGAGCCCGCCGAGGCTGCGGGTGGGCAGGGCAGACGGCGACGGCTCACCGGTGGGCGACTGTGTGTTCGTATGCGTCATGCGCACAGTCTTTCGGCAAGAGCCGACGGGCGTCCGGGGAACGCCCGACAACCCCTGGCCGTCCGGGGGAAGTTGAGAGGATCAGCCGAATCCCGGCCGGCTCAGCGGGCCATGATCAGACTCATCGCCTCATTGCGGGTGGCGGGGTCCCTGAGCTGGCCGCGGACCGCGGAGGTGATCGTCTTGGCGCCGGGCTTGCGCACCCCGCGCATCGTCATGCACATGTGCTCGCACTCGACGACCACGATCACACCGCGCGGCTCCAGTATCTGCATCAGGGAGTCGGCGATCTGCGTGGTCAGCCGCTCCTGCACCTGCGGCCGGCGCGCGTACACGTCCACGAGCCTGGCCAGCTTCGACAGACCGGTGATCTTGCCGTCGGTGGACGGGATGTACCCGACGTGGGCGACGCCGACGAACGGGACCAGGTGATGTTCACAGGAACTCATGACCTCGATGTCCTTCACCAGGACCATCTCGTCGTGTCCGAGGTCGAACGTCGTCGTCAGGACGTCCTCCGCCCGCTGCCGCAGCCCGGAGAATATCTCCCGGTACGCCCGCGCCACGCGCGCCGGGGTCTCCAGGAGGCCCTCCCGGTCGGGGTCCTCGCCCACGGCGATCAGCAGTTCACGCACGGCGTTCTCGGCCCGCTTCTCGTCGAACTCGCCGATCGAGCCCTCGCCGTCCAGGGTCACCGGGTCGGTCATGTTGTGCCTCGTTCCTGTGCGTCTCACGCGGGCGTACGAAAGTGCCGCGCCCCCAGGCTAAAACCAGGGGGGCGCGGCAATCATTCCGGGCCTGTCGAGGGCGCGCGGGATCAGCTCTCGGGGCGGTCCTCCGGGGCCACCTCGATGGGCTGCTCCGTGCCGCCGGCGGTCACCGCGGGGGTGGTGCCGTTCGCCCCGTTCGTCAGCGACAGCTCCTTGGGGGAGAGCACCGGCGGGCGGGTCGAGGGGGTGCGGCGCGAGGAGCCGGTCCACGCCGGGCGGGCCGGGCGCTTCACGATTCCGGCGAAGATCTCGGCGATCTGCTCCTTGCCGAGGGTCTCCTTCTCCAGGAGCTGGAGCACCAGGTTGTCGAGGATGTCGCGGTTCTCGACGAGGATCTCCCACGCTTCGTTGTGCGCGGTCTCGATGAGCTTCTTGACCTCTTCGTCGACCAGCGCGGCGACCTCTTCCGAGTAGTCCCGCTGGTGCGCCATCTCGCGCCCGAGGAACGGCTCGGTGTTGTCGCCGCCGAACTTGATCGCGCCGAGACGCTCGGTCATGCCGTACTGCGTGACCATCGCGCGGGCGGTGGCCGTGGCCTTCTCGATGTCGTTCGCCGCGCCCGTCGTCGGGTCGTGGAAGACCAGCTCCTCGGCCGCGCGGCCGCCCAGCATGTACGCGAGCTGGTCGAGCATTTCGTTGCGCGTCGTGGAGTACTTGTCCTCTTCGGGCAGGACCATGGTGTAACCCAGGGCCCGGCCGCGGGACAGGATCGTGATCTTGTGGACCGGGTCGGAGTTCGGTGAGGCCGCCGCGACCAGGGCGTGTCCGCCCTCGTGGTACGCGGTGATCTTCTTCTCCTTGTCGGACATGATCCGGGTCCGCTTCTGCGGGCCCGCCACGACACGGTCGATCGCCTCGTCCAGCGCGTGGTTGTCGATGAGCTTCTTGTCGCCGCGCGCCGTCAGGAGCGCCGCTTCGTTCAGCACGTTCGACAGGTCGGCGCCGGTGAAGCCGGGGGTCCGGCGGGCCACCGCGCCCAGGTCGACGTCCGGGGCGACCGGCTTGCCCTTCTGGTGGACCTTGAGGATCTCCAGACGGCCCTGCATGTCGGGGCGGTCGACGGCGATCTGCCGGTCGAAGCGGCCCGGGCGCAGGAGCGCCGGGTCGAGGATGTCGGGCCGGTTCGTGGCGGCGATCAGGATGACGCCGCCCTTCACGTCGAAGCCGTCCATCTCGACGAGCAGCTGGTTCAGCGTCTGCTCGCGCTCGTCGTGGCCACCGCCGAGGCCGGCGCCGCGGTGGCGGCCGACCGCGTCGATCTCGTCGACGAAGACGATCGCCGGGGCGTTCGCCTTGGCCTGCTCGAAGAGGTCGCGCACACGGGAGGCACCGACACCGACGAACATCTCGACGAAGTCGGAACCGGAGATCGAGTAGAACGGCACCCCGGCCTCACCGGCGACGGCGCGCGCGAGGAGCGTCTTGCCGGTACCGGGCGGGCCGTAGAGGAGGACGCCCTTGGGGATCTTGGCGCCGACGGCCTGGAACTTCGCCGGCTCCTGGAGGAACTCCTTGATCTCGTGGAGCTCCTCGACGGCTTCGTCCGAACCCGCCACATCGGAGAAGGTCGTCTTCGGG
The DNA here is from genome assembly GCF_021028635.1 of Streptomyces huasconensis. Lineage (NCBI taxonomy): Bacteria > Bacillati > Actinomycetota > Actinomycetes > Kitasatosporales > Streptomycetaceae > Streptomyces > Streptomyces huasconensis. Next base: position 4,529,407 of record NZ_CP086119.1, on the reverse strand, counting down.
GTGTCCTTGGTGATGAGCTTGGCCTTGGACTTCCCGAAGTTCATGACCCGGGAGCCGCCGCCCTGCATCTGGTTCATCAGGAACAGGAAGACGACGACGATGAGGACGAAGGGGAGGAGGGAGAGCAGGATGCCGACGAAGGGGTTCTGCTTCGACGGGGAGACGGTGTAACCGTCCGGGATGTCCTTGCTCTCGTACTTGGTCTGCAGCGAATTGGCGAGGGCGACGCCCTGGTCGCCGATGTAACTCGCCTGGATCTTGCTGCTGCCCTTGACCTTCTGGCCGTCCTTGAGCTCGACCTTGATGATCTGCTCGTCACCGGTGGTGAGCTTGGCGGACTCGACCTTGTCGTCGTTGATCGCCTGAACGACCTGACCGGTGTCAACCGTCTTGTAGCCACCGGACGAGCCGACGACCTGCATCAACACGACCACGGCAAGGACGGCCAGCACGATCCACATGACTGGCCCACGGAAGTATCGCTTCACGTCCATCCATACGGAGCGATGACGCCCCGTCCCTCCTGCCATAGTGAGTTTGATAAAGACTGTTCTTCGGACGGTACCCCAGCATTGTGACCCGAAGCCGCACGGGACGGCTGGCAAACCCGTCTTCGCAGGGTTCAACGGCGGGAAACGGGTGAGGGTTCCCCGCCGCCGCACGCAGTCGGGCGGCGTCAGGCCTTTTGGGCGTCAGCCGCCGTAGACGTGCGGGGCCAACGTTCCGACGAAGGGGAGGTTGCGGTACTTCTCCGCGAAGTCCAGGCCGTAGCCCACGACGAACTCGTTGGGGATGTCGAAGCCGATCCACTTCACGTCGATCGCGACCTTCGCCGCCTCGGGCTTGCGCAGCAGCGTGCACACCTCGAGGGAGGCGGGCTCGCGGGAGCCGAGGTTGGACAGCAGCCAGGACAGCGTCAGCCCGGAGTCGATGATGTCCTCGACGATCAGGACGTGCTTGCCCTTGATGTCGGTGTCCAGGTCCTTGAGGATGCGGACCACGCCGGAGGACTGGGTGCCCGCGCCGTACGACGACACGGCCATCCAGTCCATCGTGACGGGGGTGGACAGCGCCCGCGCCAGGTCCGCCATGACCATCACGGCGCCCTTGAGGACACCGACGATCAGCAGGTCCTTGCCCGCGTACTCCGCGTCGACCTTCGCTGCCAGCTCGGCCAGCTTCGCGTCGATCTCTTCCTTGGTGATGAGCACCGACTTGAGGTCGGTGCCCATGTCTTTCGCGTCCACCCGCATCACTTTCGGTCGTCCCACCGGCCGACCGGCCCGCGAGGAGCACGGGCCTCTGGTCAGCCTTGCCGGATCACCAGTCTGCCACCCTGGCGCCGGGCCACGACTTTGCCGGGGAGATTGATGGCTCCCTGGCCGCGCCAGCCGGTGATCAGACGGTCGACCTCTTCGATGTGCCGGGCGAAGAGCGAACCGGCGGGCGCCCCGGCCTCGATGAGGGCCCTGCGCACGATGCGGCGGCGCACGGCGGGCGGCAGGGCGTAGAGCTTGGCGCACTCCAAGAGGCCCGAGGCGTCCCGGACGGTCGCCTCGGCCTCGGCGGCCCAGGTGTCGAGGGCGTCGGCGTCGTCGCGGGAGAGCTGGGCCGTACGGGCGAGGGCTTCGACGACGCCCTTGCCGAGGGCTTTCTCCAGGGCGGGCAGGCCCTCGTGGCGCAGCCGGGATCGGGTGTAGGCGGGGTCGGCGTTGTGCGGGTCGTCCCAGACGGGCAGTGACTGGACCATGCACGCCTTGCGGGCGGTCTGGCGGTCGATGTGCAGGAACGGACGGCGGTAACGGCCGGCGACCCCCGAGGTCGCGGCCATGCCGGACAGGGAACGGATTCCCGAGCCGCGGGCGAGGCCGAGCAGGACGGTTTCCGCCTGGTCGTCGCGGGTGTGGCCGAGCAGGACGGCGGCCGCCGCGTGCCGTTCGGCGGCGGCGTCCAGGGCTGCGTAGCGAGCGTCGCGGGCGGCGGCCTCCGGGCCGCCGGACCGGCCGACCTGGACGGTGACGGACTCGACGGGGTCGAGGCCGAGGGCGGTCAGGCGGACGACGACCTCGGCGGCACGCAGGTCGGAGCCGGGCTGCAGTCCGTGGTCCACGGTGATGCCGCCGGCGCGGATGCCGAGCTTGGGCGCTTCGAAGGCGAGGGCGGAGGCGAGCGCCATGGAGTCGGCGCCGCCGGAGCAGGCGACCAGCACGAGGGGCTGCGGGGGCTGCCCGTGCGGAGGATGTGCGGGGTGCGGGGGATGTGCGGGGTGCGGGAGGGGTGAGGGGGCGTTCTCGGAGGTGCGCTGTACGTCGGTCAGTACGTCGTGGAGTACGCGGCGGACCGCCAGGCGTATCGCCGCGACCGCAGGATGGGGACCCATGTCCGGTTCCCTTCATGAAGTTCGGGGGTGAGCCTCGGATCAATCACTCAGGACCCACTGGGGAGGCGGGGCCTGGCCGCGCGGACCAGGCCTCGGTCACCCGAGCGATCAGTCACTCAGAGTGTGTCGATGGTGACAGAACCGAGCCGTTCCCCGAGCATCGCACGCCTACCCATCGCCCACGGTCCCTCGGACGGGTGATTGCTGGGGCGTTCTCCTGCCATCGGCCGCATCCGGTCCCTCAGTCTCCCTTACGGTGCACCCGCGCGACCCAGTCCGCCGGTTTGGCGATCTCCGCCTTGGTGGGCAGGGTGTTCGGCGAGGTCCACACGCGGTTGAAGCCGTCCATCCCGACCTCCTGGACGACCGCGCGCACGAAGCGCTCGCCGTCCCGATATTGGCGCAATTTCGCGTCGAGGCCGAGGAGCTTGCGCAGCGCCTGGTCGAGGCGGCTCGCGCCGCGGGCCCTGCGCTCCTTGAACTTCTCGCGGATCTCCTCGACGGACGGCACGACGTCGGGGCCGACGCCGTCCATCACGAAGTCCGCGTGGCCTTCCAGGAGGGACATCACGGCGGTGAGGCGGGCCAGGATCTCGCGCTGGGCGGGGGTCTGCACCAGCTCGACGATGGAGCGGCCCCCGTCGGCGGCGCCGTCCTCGCCCTCCTCGCCCTCGGGCCGGCCGCCCGCGAACGACTGGGCGGCCTCCCGGATGCGCTCCAGGACCGTCATCGGGTCGACGTCGGTCTCGCCGAGGAACGACTGGATCTCGCCTTCGAGGTGGTCGCGCAGCCAGGGCACGGCGGTGAACTGGGTGCGGTGCGTCTCCTCGTGGAGGCAGACCCAGAGGCGGAAGTCGTGGGGGTCGACGTCCAGCTCACGCTCGACGTGCACGATGTTCGGGGCGACGAGGAGGAGCCTGCCGCCGCCGTTCGCCCCCGCGGGGAGGGCGCGGGTGGCCGGGGCGAAGGTCTCGTACTGGCCGAGGACGCGGGAGGCCAGGAACGACAGGAGCATGCCCAGCTCGACGCCGGTGACCTTGCCGCCGACCGCGCCGAGGACCGCGCCGCCGGGGCCGCCGCCGCGCTTGTCCTGCATCTTCTCCAGGAGGGGCTTGAGGATCTCCCGGAAGCCGGCCACGTTCGCCCTGATCCAGCCTGCCCTGTCGACGACGAGGACGGGGGTGTCGTGGGTGTCCTCCGTGCCCATTCCCGTGAAGGAACGGACGTGTTCCTCCGAGGACTTGGCGTGCCGACGCAGCTCCGCGACGACTGCGCGGGCCTCGTCCTTGCTCACTTCTGGGCCCGGCCGCACGAGGCGGGTCGCGGTTGCCACCGCGAGGTTCCAGTCGACCATCTCCGCACCACCGAAGCTCGTCATGCGTCAACGGTACGTGCTTGGCACCTCCGGTGGAGGGGGTTGGCCCCCCAGGTTGCCCTGGGGTGGCCCCTAGGGGGCGGGCGCCTCGGCGGTCATGGTGCGGGTGTGTGGGGGTTGCTCGCGCAGTTCCCCGCGCCCCTTTCGGGGCGTGACCGGTGTCTTGTGGGTGCGGGTCCTATGGGGTTGCTCGCGCAGTTCCCCGCGCCCCTTTCGGGGCGCTCGCGGCAGCGGGGGTGGTCAGCGGCAGCCGCAGTTGGCCAGGGTGGAGGCCATGTGGTCCAGGGCCGACTGGGCCGCTCGGGGGTCTGTGGTGCCTGTCGTCATGAAGGCGAAGAGGAGGAGGCGGCCGTCGGCGTCGACCACCGTGCCGGCGAGGGTGTTCACGCCCGTGAGCGTGCCGGTCTTGGCGCGGACGACGCCGGTGCCCGGGGACTCCTTCGGGTAGCGGTCGACGAGCGTGCCGGTGAAGCCCGCGACGGGCAGGCCCGTCAGCACGGGGCGCAGCTCGGGGCGGCCCGGGTCGGCGGCGCGGTCCAGGAGCGCGGCGAGCAGCTCGGCGGAGATCCGGTCGGCGCGGTCCAGGCCGCTGCCGTCGGCGATCTCGGCGTCCGAGACCGGCAGCTTCAGCCCGGCCAGCTCGGCGCGGACCGCGTCGCCCGCGCCGTCGAAGCTGGCGGGTTCCTTCGCCGCGAGGGCCGTCTGGCGGGCCAGGGCCTCGGCGATGTCGTTGTCGCTGTGGGTCAGCATCCGCTCGACCAGGGCCGACAGGGGTGGCGACGAGACATGGGCGAGGGATTCGGCGCGCTCGGAGGCCTTGGTCGGGCCGGGCTCCGCCTGTGTCGCGATGCCGTGGTCCTTCAGGAAGCCCGCGAACTTCTTCGCCGCGTCGCCCGCCGGGTCGCCCGAGCGCGGCGCCGGCCCGCTGGTGGAGTCGTCGAGGCGGCCCTCGTCGGCCATGAGGGCGCTGACGGGGGTGATGTTCTCGTTCGGGCCGATGGGGTGCTGCGGCGGCCCGGAGTACAGCGAGGTGTCGTAGGAGAGCCGCACCTCGTCGATGTCGCGGGTCTTCAGCGCGCGGGCGGTGCGCTCGGCCAGCGTGCGCAGGTTCGCGGCGGTGTCGGTGTAGCGGCCGTCCTTGCGGGCGGTCAGCGTGGGGTCGCCGCCGCCGATCAGGACGAGGTCCTTCGAGTCCGGTTCCACGACCGTCCTGGTCGTGAGGCGGTGGTCCGGGCCGACCGCGGAGAGCGCCGCGACCGCCGTCGCGATCTTTATGGTCGACGCGGGTGTCAGCTCCTCCCCCGCCCCCTTGTCGTAGACCCGCTTGCCGGAGACCGCGTCCAGCACGACCGCCGAGCGCTTCGGACCGAGCGCCGGGTCCTTCAGGAGCGGGTCGAGTACGTCGGCGAGGGCGCGGTCCGTCGGCTTCGGCGCCGTCCCCGCGGGCGCGCCGAGCCCGGCGAGCACCGCGGGGGCGCTCGGAGCCGCCTCGGGGCCCTGTCCCGACGTACGACCTTCGTGATCTGCGCCACCCCCGGCCTCCTGAGCGGCGGCCCACTCCTGCTCGGCCGTACGCTGACCGGAGGAGTCCCAAGGGCCGGCCGCGGCCACCGCCCCGGCCGAGACCACCAGGCCGAAGGCGGCGGCACCCGCTGTGAGCTGCCAGGTCTTGAGCGTCCCCGAGAACCGGGGTCGCTGGAAGGCGGAGGGCTTCGCCAGCTGTCGCATCAGCTGTCGAGGCCGCTGCCAAGGTCTGAGCTCCGGCACGACGACCAGCCCCTTTCGCGATCACACATGTGCGTGAGGGACACTTAATCACCCGAAGTATGTGCTGATCATGGAGGAGCCACCCGTGGAGTTCGACGTCACCATCGAGATTCCGAAGGGTTCGCGGAACAAGTACGAGGTGGACCACGAGACCGGTCGGATTCGTCTGGACCGTCGCCTCTTCACTTCGACCAGCTACCCCGCGGACTACGGCTTCGTCGAGAACACCCTCGGCGAGGACGGTGACCCGCTGGACGCCCTGGTCATCCTGGACGAGCCGACCTTCCCCGGCTGCCTCATCAAGTGCCGCGCCATCGGCATGTTCCGCATGACCGACGAGGCGGGCGGCGACGACAAGCTGCTCTGCGTCCCGGCCTCGGACCCGCGTGTGGAGCACCTGCGTGACATCCACCACGTCTCCGAGTTCGACCGCCTGGAGATCCAGCACTTCTTCGAGGTCTACAAGGACCTGGAGCCCGGCAAGTCCGTCGAGGGCGCCGACTGGGTCGGCCGCGCGGACGCCGAGGCGGAGATCGAGAAGTCGTACAAGCGCTTCGAGGCGCAGGGCGGCCACTGAGCCTCCCGCCCCGTACGGGCCGCGCGATCCGGGAGCCCCGGGCCGCGCGGCCCGTTCGTGTATTTGTGCCCATACTGGCCATACGGAGGGTGCGTACGAGTCGTATGAGAAGTGAGGGCATCAGTGGCCGAGGATGAGGCCGAGGACCGGAAGCCTCAGTCGGACGAGGCCCGCAGCGCGTTCGCGCAGCCCAGCGGGGTGGCGCCGCAGCCGGCGGCTCCCGAGGACGAGTCGCAGACCACTTCCGAGTTCGCGATCCCCGACGGTCTCGCCGCCCCGGCACCTCCGACGGCACAGGAGCCCGAGAAGTCGGCGTTCTCCACGCCGCACACCTACAGCGCCCGCAACGCCCCGCAGGCCTTCACGCCCGCGCACGGCGTCCCCCTGGTGAAGCTCACCAAGGAGGCGCCCTGGCAGGACCAGATGCGCACGATGCTGCGGATGCCGGTCACCGAGCGGCCCTCGACGGAGCCCGCGCAGAAGCACGAGGACGAGGCCGGACCCGCCGTGCCGCGCGTGCTCGACCTGACGCTGCGTATCGGCGAGCTGCTGCTCGCGGGCGGTGAGGGCGCCGAGGACGTCGAGGCGGCGATGTTCGCCGTCTGCCGCTCGTACGGCCTCGACCGCTGCGAGCCGAACGTGACGTTCACGCTGCTGTCGATCTCGCACCAGCCGTCCCTGGTGGACGACCCCGTGACGGCCTCCCGGACGGTACGCCGCCGGGGCACCGACTACACCCGGCTCGCCGCGGTCTTCCACCTGGTGGACGACATCAGCGACCCGGAGATCGAGGTCTCCCTGGAGGAGGCCTACCGCCGTCTCGCGGGCATCCGGCGCAACCGGCACCCCTACCCGGGGTGGGCCCTCACGGCGGCCAGCGGGTTGCTCGCGGGCTCCGCGTCCGTCCTGGTCGGCGGTGGCGCGCTGGTGTTCGTGGTGGCCGCCGTCGGCGCGATGCTCGGCGACCGGCTCGCGTGGCTGTGCGCGGGGCGCGGGCTGCCGGAGTTCTACCAGTTCGTGGGGGCCGCGATGCCGCCCGCCGCGATGGGTGTCGCGCTGAGCTTCGCGCACACCGAGGCGACCATGGCGTCCGCGGTCATCACCGGTGGGCTCTTCGCGCTGATCCCGGGACGGGCCCTGGTGGCGGGCGTGCAGGACGGCCTGACCGGCTACTACATCACTGCGGCGGCGCGCCTGCTCGAAGTGATGTACCTGATCGTGGGCATCGTCTGCGGTGTGCTGCTGGTGCTCTCGCTCGGCGTGATGCTGGACGCGACGAACCTGACGCCGGAGACGGAGTTCGGGGTGTCGTCGACGCGGCCGGTCATCCAGATCCTGGCGTCGATGGCGCTGAGTCTCGCCTTCGCGATACTGCTCCAGCAGGAGCGCAACACGGTCCTGATAGTGACGCTCAACGGCGGCATCGCCTGGGTGATGTTCGGCGCCCTGGCGCACACCCCGCTTGAGCTGTCGCCCGTCGCCGCGACGGCCGTGGCGGCCGGGCTGGTGGGCCTGTTCGGGCAGCTCTTCTCGCGCTACCGGTTCGCGTCCTCACTGCCGTACGTGACGGCGGCGATCGGGCCGCTGCTGCCCGGCAGCGCGACGTACTTCGGGCTGCTGGCCCTGGCGCAGAACGACCTCAACACGGGCATCAACTCGCTCACCAAGGCCGTCGCCACGGCGCTGGCCATCGCGATCGGCGTGAACCTGGGGAGCGAGGTCTCCCGGCTGATCATGAAGGTGCCGGGCGCCGCCTCGGCGGCGAACCGGCGGGCGGCGAAGCGGACCAGGGGCTTCTGACCGGTCGCCCCTGGCCCTGAGGGCTAGCGCTTGGCGTGGCGGCCGCGCTGGGCCGGGGGCGCGCCCTCGGCCACCGCCGCCTTCTTGGACTTGCCGCGTGCCCGCAGGAACTCGATGGCGATCGGCACCACCGAGATGAGGACGATCAGGATGAGGATCGCCTCGATGTTCTTGTGGACGAAGTCGATGTTGCCGAGCCAGGCGCCGAGCAGCGTGACGCCCGCGCCCCACAGGACGCCGCCGATGATGTTGAACGTGATGAACGAGCGGTACCGCATCCCGGAGACACCGGCGATGATCGGCGTGAACGTCCGCACGATCGGCACGAAGCGGGCCAGGACCAGGGACTTGGGGCCGTACTTCTCGAAGAAGTCGTGGGCCTTGACCACGTTCTCCTGCTTGAACAGCTTGGAGTCCGGGCGGTTGAACAGCGCCGGGCCGACCTTCTTGCCGAAGAGGTAGCCCGCCTGGTCGCCGAGGATCGCGGCGAGGCAGATCAGGACGCAGGCCAGCCACAGCGGGGTGTCCAGCTTGTGCGTGGTGATCAGCAGGCCCGTGGTGAACAGCAGCGAGTCACCGGGCAGGAAGAAGCCGATCAGCAGGCCCGACTCGGCGAAGACGATCACCAGCAGGCCCCAGAGACCGAACTGGTTGAGCAGGTAATCCGGATCCAGCCAGCTTGGTCCGAGCGCAAGCGTCGTCACGGTTCCGGGCTCCTGAGGGTGAGGGGGCGGTGCGGCGGCAGGTGCAGCCGCCCAAAGTTATCAACGTGGGGCGGCACGGCCAGGTTCCACGGTCCAACTAGGCAGCATAGTAAGGGGCGCCCTCCATTGAGAACGCCCCTTACCAGCCCCGTACCGGCCCTGCGCCGACGGGGGCGATCAGCTGCTGCGCGCCGCGTTCGCGAGGATCGCGTCCCGCATGAACACCGCGAGCCCGGGGCGGATGGCCTCGTAGAACGCGGTGAACCGCTCGTCGGAGACGTACATCTCACCGAGGCAGCTGTGCAGCTCGTGCGAGCACTCGTAGTGGTGCCGCGTGATGAACCTGCGGTGTTCCTCGGCGCCGTCCATCGCCTCGGCGGAGTCGGCCGCGAACCCCCGGTCGAGCAGGTCGCCCATGTGCGCGTGGACCGCGTCCAGCTCGTCGTTGATCCGCTTCCAGTCGTCCTTGGTGTACGACGCGGCCCTGCGCTGCGCCTCGCGGTAGGCGTCCGTGTCGCCCCAGCGCCGCTCGACCTCCTCCGCGTACTGCTCGGGGTCCTGGTCCCCGAAGACCTCGAACTTCTCCTCGGGGGTGAGGTTGATGCCCATCTTCTTCGCCTCCATCGCGGTCTCGACGGCGGCGGCCATCTCCTGGAGCTTGTGGATGCGGGCCGTCAGCAGCTCGTGCTGGCGCCGCAGGTGCTCCTGCGGGTTCGTGTCCGGGTCGTCCAGGAGGGACGCCACCTCGTCGAGGGGGAAGCCGAGTTCCCGGTAGAACAGGACCTGCTGCAGCCGGTCCAGGTCGGTGTCGCTGTAGCGCCGGTGACCCGCGTGGCTGCGCCCGCTGGGCACGAGCAGGCCGATCTCGTCGTAGTGGTGCAGCGTGCGCACCGTCACACCGGCGAAACCGGCGACCTGTCCCACGGAGTAGTCCATGGCCTCCGCCCTCCTTCTCGGTACGCGGATCAGCCTGTGTCCTCACGTCGCGTGAGGTGCAAGTCCGGGCCGCGCGGGCCGCTCAGCCGGAGTGGGCGTCCGTCTCCGGCGGGCCGGCCGCGTAGGGGTTCTCCTGGCCGTCCGCCAGTACGCCGATGAACGGCTCGCCCTCGCCCGCGAAGGTGTAGGCGCCGCCCTCGATCCGTTCGATGAGGCCCCGCGCCCACTCCATGCCGCCGTCGGCGGTGTGCACCCAGTAGTTCATGATCTCGCCGATGTGGCCGAGCTGCCCGGGGCCTTCCTCGGGCGTGTAGTACTCCGTGACGGACGTGCGCCACTCCTCCATCGCCCGCACCCGCTCCTTGAGCAGCGCGACCGCCTCGTCGCGCGGCAGGTCCACGATGAAGCCCAGCGCGGACGTGAGCATGTCGGGCCGCTGGTCGTACGTGGCGAGGGACTCGCGGAGCAGCGTGAAGAACTCCGCGGTGCCCTGGTCCGTGATCTCGTACTCGGTGCGCGGCGGGCCGCCCACGGTGGAGGGCGCCGTCTCGTGGGCGAGCAGGTGGCCCTGCTTGGCCAGCTGTTTCAGGGCGTGGTAGATCGAACCGGGCTTGGCGTTGGACCACTCGTGGGCACCCCAGTACTCCAGGTCGTTGCGGACCTGGTAGCCGTGGGCGCGGCCGTGCTGGCGCACGGCCCCGAGAACCAGTAGCCGGATCGCTGACATGTACCGCGCCCTTCCGCTAGCCCCCCAGTCATCAACTTTGACTAGGGTATCCCTGTTCCAGCGCCACCAGCTCGAAGGCCGTCTTCCCGTCCAGGGACTCCCGGATGATGTCGGCGTGGCCCGCGTGCCGCGCGATCTCCTCCACGAGGTGCAGCATCAGCCAGCGCATCGAGACGGCCCCGTCCTTGGGGAACCAGGGCGCCTCGGGCAGCGGGAAGGTGTCGTCGAGGCTCGGCACCCCGCGGATGAACTCCTCGGTCTCGTGGGCGACCCGGTCCCAGAAGGCCAGGGTCTCGGCGAGCGTCTCGTCCTCCACGAGGCGGAAGCTGTCGCCCCAGGTCTCCTGGGTGCGCTGCCTCTCGTTCGGCTTCCGCTGCGCCATGCGCAGCCAGTTCAGCTCCGTCTCGGCGACGTGCTTCACGAGGCCGGACAGGGACAGCTCGCTGGCGCTGGGGCGCCGGGCGGCCTGCTCGTCGGTGAGGCCGAGCACCGCGCGGCGCAGGCCGCCGCGCTGGGCCGCCACGAAGGCGATGAGGGCGCCGCGCTCGTCGCCGCGGGCTTCTGAACTGACGTGGGTGACCATGATGTCCGCCTTCCCAAGGGGTGAGGTCCGCCGGGGACTCCGGCTTCCCTCCCGACACCTCACACGCTAGGGACCCTTGCGGTCAGCTTCTGTCCGCAAGGGTCGGCGAGGGCCTGCGGGTTCCCGGGAAGCCACGGCGGGGGCGAAGGGCGTCAGAACGGGAAGCGGGAGCGGCCGTGCTGCACCGAGATCCACTTCTGGGTGGTGAAGACGTCCACCGTCGCCTCACCGTTCAGGCGGCCGAGTCCGGAGCTCTTCTCGCCGCCGAACGGCACGATCGCCTCGTCGTGGACGGTGCCGTCGTTCACGTGGATCATGCCGGTCCGCACGCGCTTGGCGACGCGCACGCCGCGCTCGATGTCGGCCGTGTGCACCGCGCCGCTCAGGCCGTACGGGGTATTGTTGGCGATCCGTACCGCCTCGTCCTCGCCGTCGAAGGGCAGGAGCAGGGCCACGGGGCCGAAGATCTCCTGGCCGAGGACCGGGGAGTCGGCGGGCAGGCCCGTCAGGACGGAGGGCGTGACCACGTTGCCCTCGGCGCGGCCGTGCAGGAGGGCGGTCGCGCCCGCGGCGACGGCCTGCTCGACGACGGCCGAAACGGCGTCCGCCTGCGAGGAGTTGATGAGCGGGCCGATGTGGGTGCCGGGCTCGGCCGGGTCACCGGCCTTGAGCGAGGCGGCCTTGGCGACGAACTTCTCGGTGAACTCCGCCTCGACGGACCGGTCCACGAGGATGCGGTTGGCGGCCATGCACACCTGGCCCTGGTGCACGAAGCGGCTGAAGACCGCCGCGTCCACGGCGTAGTCGATGTCGGCGTCGTCCAGGACGATCAGCGCGCTGTTGCCGCCCAGTTCCAGGATCGAGCGCTTGAAGTGCGAGGCGCAGACGGTGGCGACGTGCCGGCCCACGCGGTCGGAGCCGGTGAAGGAGATGAGGCTCGGCACCGGGTGCTCGATCAGGGCGTCGCCTATCTCCGCTATGTCGGTGATGACGACGTTGAGCAGACCGGCCGGCAGTCCGGCGTCCTTGAACACCTTGGCGACGAGGCTGCCGCCGAGCACCGGCGCGTTCTGGTGGGGCTTGAGGACGACCGCGTTGCCGAGGGCGAGGGCCGGGGCGACGGACTTGATCGACAGCAGGAAGGGGAAGTTGAAGGGGCTGATGACGCCGACCACGCCCACCGGGACGCGGTACACACGGTTCTCCTTGCCGTCCTCCGGCGAGGGCAGGATGCGGCCCTCGGCCCGCAGCGCGAGGTGCACGGCCTCGCGCAGGAACTCCTTGGTGAGGTGCAGCTCGAAGGCGGCCTTGAGCCGGGTGCCGCCCAGCTCGGCGACGATCGCCTCGGAGATCTCCTCCTCGCGGTCCTCGATGATCCGCAGGGCGCGCTCGAAGACGCCGCGCCGGGTGTAGGGGTTGGTCTCGGCCCACTCCCGCTGGGCGCGCTCGGCGGCGCGGTAGGCCTGGTCGACCTCGTCGGCGGTGGCGACGGTGATGGACGCCAGCTTCTCGCCGTTGTACGGGTTGAAGTCGATGATGTCCCAGGAGCCCGATCCGGTCTTCCACTCCCCGTCGATGTACTGGTGAGCCAGATCAGTGAAGAAGGAAGACATGAGAGGGACCCCTTGCCGTGACAGCGGACGGAAGCAGGCATCCGAACCGGTGGCAGACACCTGAGGTCACGTCATAGTACTTATGTTCCACGCAAGTTGGCCGTAAAGGCTCAGGTGAGCTGGAGAAGTCCGCGCAGAAGGTCGCGGCTGTCGGCCGCGCCCGGGCTGTCCTTGTGCAGTTGCGCCGCGACCCGCTCGTACTGGGCCACCTCTTCCGCCTTGTCGAGGTAGAGCGCGCCGGTGAGCTGCTCCACGTACACGACGTCGGAGAGGTCGGACTCCGGGAAGCTCAGCATCGTGAAGGCGCCGCTCTCGCCCGCGTGGCCGCCGAAGCTGAACGGCATCACCTGGAGCGTGACGTTCGGCCGCTCGGAGATGTCGATCAGGTGTTGGATCTGACCGCGCATCACATCCCGGTCGCCGTACGGGCGTCGGAGCGCCGCCTCGTCCAGGACGCAGTGGAAGCGGGGCGCGTGTTCGGAGGCGAGGAGCTTCTGGCGCTCCAGGCGCAGCGCGACGCGGCGGTCGATCTCCGCCTTGCTCGCGCCCTGCATGCCGCGCGCGACCACCGCGTGGGCGTACGCCTCGGTCTGCAACAGGCCGTTGACGAACTGGACTTCATAGACGCGGATGAGCGAGGCCGCGCCCTCCAGACCGATGTACGTCTGGAACCAGCCCGGCAGGACGTCGGAGTAACTGTGCCACCAGCCCGTGAGGTTGGCTTCCTTGGCGAGCGAGAGGAGTGCGCCGCGCTCGGCCTCGTCCGTGACGCCGTACAGCGTGAGGAGGTCCTCTATGTCCCTGGACTTGAAGCTCACCCGTCCCAACTCCATGCGGCTGATCTTCGACTCGGAGGCGCGGATCGAGTAGCCGGCCGCTTCGCGGGTGATGCCCCGGGACTCCCTCAGGCGCCTCAGCTGTGAGCCCAGCAGGATGCGCCGTACCACCGAGCCACTCGACTCCGCTGCGGTCACTTCGCTCAATCCTCCCCATCGACTGGAAGCCAGCAGTCTGCCATTAAACGCTTCGGGCCGTACACGTCCGGTTACAGAAAGGGAAAGCCTCCGAAAGCTGACCAGAAGAAGTCCGGGGAAGAAATGCACAAGAAAGGGCACGGGTGCCACCAAGTCCGGCGCGTGCACGTGCATCTGCCCTTGCATCTGCTGTGCGCATTCGGAACCATGGTCCGCGCGCCACTGCTGTACCGACCGCGTACCACCCGCACCATCGGCGACCGACCGCGCCACCGCTCCATCGCTACGTACCGCGAAACCGGGGAGTGCCTCGCATGGGGACGAATGGATCGACCGTGCTCGAGCCGTTGAGGCAGGGCCTTCCTCCACTCGACCCCTCGGCGGTCTCCAGCGCCGCGTCCGTCGCCCTCCCGGCCCGCTATGAAGCGGTGGGCAGCGCACGGAAGTTCACCCGCGCGACGCTCGGGCAGTGGGACCTGGAGGAGCGCTTCGACGACATAGCGCTGGTCGTCTCGGAACTCGTCACCAACGCCCTGCGGCACGCCCTGCCCGCCGACACCCCGCGCGAGCAGCCGGAGCCTCCCGTGCGGCTCCATCTGATGTGCTGGGCGTCGCGTCTGGTGTGCGCGGTGCGCGACCCCAGCGACGAGAGCCCGGTCGCGCGCGAGACCGACGACGACTTCTCCGCGGAGTCGGGCCGCGGCCTGTTCCTGGTGGAGTCCTTCAGCGACGGCTGGGGCTGGCACCCGCTCGCCGGCGCGGTGCGCGGCAAGGTGGTCTGGGCGCTGTTCCAGCTGCGCTGAGCGTCACCGGCGGGGGCCGACGGAGTCCGACGGGAGTCCGACGGGTTAACCGGCTATCAGGTGGTCGAACTCCCCGTCCTTCATCCCCAACAGCATCGCCTCTATCTCGGCGCGCGTGTAGACGAGCGCCGGGCCGTCCGGAAAACGCGAGTTGCGTACGGCGACATCGCCGCCGGGCAGTTTCGCGAACTCCACGCACGAGCCCTGCGAATTGCTGTGTCTGCTCTTCTGCCAGACCACCCCGTGGAGCTCCGTGGCCGCCATGCCGTTAAACGCGTGGTGCACAGATCGCTCCCCGGTGGTGCAGTGCCTGTAGTGGCTCTAGATGCAATGGTCAACTGTCCCGGATCATAGCTGTGTTCACATGCCGATGCATGGGCAGATGCACGTGCACGCGCGGTGGTGCCTTGATTACAGCTGCTGAGCGCGGTCTGACCGCCGCCCCATCACGACTCCGATCACGGTTCTGATCACAGTTCCGATCGCGGCTCTTCAGAAGACAGACGCACACCGCGCCGGATGTGTTCCGTCCGGGGACGGAAAACAGGGGCGCGGTGTGCGGAGGGGGAGGGAAAACCGGCGGTGCGGCCGCGGCTCAGCGCGGAGTGCCGTACGGCAGGAGTGCCATTTCGCGGGCGTTCTTGATCGCCGCGGCGATCTGCCGCTGCTGCTGTGCGGTCACACGTGTCACGCGGCGGCTGCGGATCTTGCCCCGGTCCGAGATGAACTTCCGGAGCAGGTCCGTGTCCTTGTAGTCGATGTACGTGACGCCGGCCTGGTCCAGGGGGTTGGGGCGCGGCTTCTGCGGGCGGGCGGGGGACTTGCGGGGGGACAAGGTCAGACCTCCAGGAGGGTGTCGAAGGCGGGCGGCAGGTTCTTCCAGGCGTCGCGCCCGGCGGCGTACTCCTCGTCGGTCAGCAGGCAGGACTCCAGCAGCTCTTCGAGGTTGTCGCGGTCCAGGCCGGGCGAGGTGAACACCAGGTGGTTGCACCGGTCGCCGTGCTCCGGATGCCAGTCGAGCGCCGCCGCCGCGCGGCGCACCGGCGGCACCATCTCCCACGCGGCGTCCGGCAGCGAGGCCAGCCAGGGCCCGGCGGACTCCACGCAGAGCGCGCCGCCCGCCGCGTCCCAGCCGAGCAGCGTGTCCGGATGGTCGGCGAGCCAGAACCGGCCCCGGCTGCGGGCGGCGGCGCAGGTCAGGTCCTCCAGCGCCTCGTACAGCCGCTCCGGGTGGAACGGCCGCTCCCGGCGCCATACGAAGGTGGAGACGCCCGACGCGTCGGCCTCGACCGGCAGCAGCGCGCAGGACGGGTGCTGCGCGGCCGCGGCCGCCTCGACGTCGAAGCCGGCGAGGACGGCGCCCGGCAGGTCACCGTGGCCGATCAGGACCTGCCGGGCCGTCGGGTGGAGCTGGGCGAGCAGCGCGCGGTCCTCGTCGTCGGCCTCGGGGGAGTCGGCGACGGCGAGCACGGGGGCGTACTCCAGCTGGCGCGCCCAGGTGTCGGCGACGGTGCGCTGGTCGGTGGGGGCGGCGGCGAGCCCGGCCGCCATGAGGTCGTCGCCGTTGCCGAGGCAGGGCAGGAGCAGGGCGGGGTCGACCGCCGTGACCACGCCGCTGAGCCTGAGGGCCTCGCCGCTGTGCGCGGCGATGACCTCGGCCATGGCCTTGGGCTCGACGGAGTCCCACAGCTCGACGACCGCGAGCCGGGTCAGGCCCGCGTCCGCGAGGCGCTCCAGCTCGGGCACGAGGTCCTCGCGGAGCGCGCAGCACGCGCAGTCGTTGACGAGGGGGGCGTCGCCCGTGGAGAGGATGCCGGTGGTCTCGCGCACGGTGCGTACGACCGTGCCCCGCACCGCGGTCGACAGGTCGTGGTGGAGGGCGACGCTGTCGGGGACGGTGGCGAGGAGCTGGTCGACGGCCGCCTTGCGGGCGTCCGCGTGGAGGCCGCCGACGATCACGGTGTCCATGGGGCGGGCGGTGTGATCCTCGGGCCCGCCGTGCTCGGCGTGCTTGTCGTGCCGGTGGTCCATCAGCGCTTACCGAAGCGGCGTTCGAAGCGCTCGACGCGGCCCGCGGTGTCCAGGACGCGCGCCGTCCCCGTGTAGAAGGGGTGGCTCGCGGACGAGACCTCGACGTCGATGACCGGGTACGTCCGCCCGTCCTCCCACTCGACCGTCTTCGCGCTGGTGGCGGTGGAGCGGGTGAGGAAGGCGAAGCCCGCGGCCTTGTCGCGGAAGACGACGGGGGCGTACGGCGGGTGGATGTCCTTGCGCATGGCGGTCAGCGCTCCTCTCGGAAGTCGACGTGGCGGCCGGCCACCGGGTCGTACTTGCGCAGCGTGAGGCGGTCGGGGTCGTTACGGCGGTTCTTGCGGGTGACGTAGGTGTAGCCGGTTCCCGCCGTGGACCGGAGCTTGATGACGGGGCGGAGTTCGTTGCGGGCCATGTGGGTAGTATATGAAAACGACTCCCGTTTTCAATAGCGGGTTCCTTCGACCGACAGAGAGGTGCGTCACCTTGTCCGCCCACTGCCAGCTGACCGGCGCGAAGCCCGGCTTCGGCAACCACATCTCCCACTCCCATCGGCGGACCTCCCGCCGCTTCGACCCCAACGTCCAGCGCAAGCGGTACTGGCTGCCGAGCGAGGGGCGGTACGTGCGGCTGCGGCTCAGCACGAAGGGGATCAGGACCGTCGACTCCATCGGCGTCGAGGCGGCCGTCGCCCGCATCCGCGCGCGGGGCGGGAAGGTCTGACCGATGGCGAAGAAGAGCAAGATCGCGAAGAACGAGAAGCGCCGTGAGATCGTCGCGCGGTACGCCGCGCGGCGGGCCGAGCTGAAGGAGCTCATCCGCAGGCCTGGCACCGGGGATGCCGAACGGCTGGCCGCGCAGCGGGAGTTGGCGCGCCAGCCGCGCGACGCGAGCGCCACGCGGGTGCGCAACCGCGACAGTGTCGACGGGCGTCCGCGCGGTTACGTGGGTGCGTTCGGCCTGTCGAGGGTGAAGTTGCGTGAACAAGCACACGCCGGATTTCTCCCCGGGGTGCGCAAGTCTTCCTGGTAGCTTGGCGCGCGATTTCGCCGGGATCTCCGGCGTGCGACACCAGGCTCTACAGGGGGACTTCACGTGCGTACGTACGTCCGTAATGCTCGTCGTGCCGGTCATGTCCGGGCAGGGGCCGTCGTGGTCGGGCTGGTCGCGGCGCTCGCCGTGGCCGGGTGCGGCAGTGACGGCGGCGATGACGAGGGCGGCAAGAAGGACCGCGGTTCGGCCGCCGGGTCCGGTGGCTCGGACGGCGGCGGCTCCGAGGGCTCCGGTGGCTCCGGTGAGGGCAGCCTGGAGGGCTCGTGGATCACGACGACCGGGGGCAAGCCGCTGGCTCTCGTGATCCACGAGAAGGCGGCGTCGCTCGTGGGCGAGGACGTGATGTGCAGCGGCACCGCGGGCGGCGGGACGATCACTCTCAAGTGCCCGCAGGGCAACGGCGACCGCACCAAGGGGCAGGTCGAGTCCGTGGACGCCAAGACGCTGAAGGTCTCCTGGGAGGGCGCCGGCCAGGACGAGTTCCTGAAGACGGAGGGCGGCAAGCCGCCCAAGGGACTGCCCACGGACCTGCCGACCGATCTGCCCAGCGGTTTGCCCAGCGGTTTGTCCACGGACATGCCGCAGTCCTGACGGCGCACCGCTCGTGCAGCGGGCCGGGGGGCCTTCCAGGTCGCCCGGCCCGTTCGGCGTCCCGGAGGCTTGGGTGCCGTCCGCGAGCTGGGTCCGCCGGCACGCCACAACCCTGACGCCACAGCGCTCCCCCAGCCGTCAGCGGGCCGTAGGGCCTTTCCCGTCGCCCGGGCCATTCCCTGGCCCGGAGGGCTGGGTGCCGTCCACGAGCATCGGGGGTGGAGTGGTGTCGAGGGCGTCGGTGAGTTCTTCGAGCGTGTCGAGGAGCAGGCCCGCGCCCTTGCGGACGACGCGGTCGGGGACGCCCTCGCCGTCCCACTCGTCCAGGGCCGTGCGGACCGCGTCCCAGCGCGGGAGGCGGCGTTCGCGCAGTGCCTTCGCGCCCTGGTCCGTCGACGTGCGCAGCGCCTCGGCCAGGCGGGCCGCCGCGGGGACGGGGGTGGCGTCGCGCTCCGGGAGGTGTGCCTCCATCAGCATGGCCACGCGGCCCAGTTGGGCGAGGGCCCGCTCCGCGTCGGCGGCCGCGGCGCGGGACAGGCCGCGGTGGCGCACCGGCTCGTTCTTGGCGCGGTCCACGGCCTCCTGCCAGGCGACGCGGGCGTCGCGCGCCGCGAGCAGGGCCTGGCGGACGTCGGGGCAGGCCTTGCCCGCCGGGTGGGCGTAGTGGTCGACGACGGCGGCGGCGTAACGGCCGTCGGCGGTCAGCCAGTCCGCGAGGCGGGTGCGCAGGCGCGGGGTCTCCCAGGCGGGGTACAGCGCGTACGCGATCATCGCGAGGACGCCGCCGAGGAGGGTGAGGACGACGCGTTCGGGGACGGTCTGCGTCCACTGCTGGCCGCTCATGCCGAGCAGGAACACGACGTACGCCGACACGCAGGCCTGTGCCGCGACCTGGCCGGTGCGCATGAGCAGGTACATCAGCCCCGCGCAGAGCACGGCGAGCGCGGCGGAGAGCCCGGTGCCCGGGTGGGCGAGCTGGACCAGGGCCGTGGCGAGGGCGACGCCGACGAGGGTGCCGCCGAAGCGGGCCACGGCGCGGGAGTACGTCTGGGAGAAGTCCGGCCGCATGATCATGACCGCCGCCATGGGCGCCCAGTAGCCGTGCCCGAACGGCAGCCAGGTGCCCAGCAGATACCCGGCGGCGGCCACCGCCGTGACCCGGGTCGCGTGCCGGGCGATGGGGGACTCGTGGCGCAGGGCGGCCCGCATGGCGCGCAGGGCGGAGGGGACGAGGGCGAGGAGGGAGGGCCGCAGCAGCGGGCTCTGCGGGGCCTGCGGGGTGGCCTTGTCGTGAGCCGGGGTGTTCTGGGTGCTGCCCGCCGTCTCCAGTACGTCGCGCAGGAGCGCGCCCAGGCGGGTCGCCGCGCGGTGCGCCGGGCCGGTCAGGATCGCACCGGTGTCGGGGGTCTTGAGGGTGGCCATGGCCGCCGGGGGGACGCGCACCGGCTCGCCGTGGCGGATCGCGCGGGCCGCGGCGTCCAGGACCGCGCCCGCCGCCGCGAGGATCTCCCGCACCCGGTCGCGTTCCTCGCCCTCGTGCGGGACGCCGACCGCCGGGTCGGCGAGGGAGGCGAGGACCGGGCGGATGCGTTCGGCGATGCCCCGGGCGCCGTGCAGTTCGCGGGGGCGGCGGCGGGCCTGGCGCGGGGTGATCGTCGCCGCGTCGCGGGCCGCCATCAGGGGCTCGGGGTCGAAGGCGGCCACGGGGTCGTGGCGGAGCCTGCGGGCGTAGTCCGCCTCGGCGGCCAGGGCGTCGGCGAGGGCGTCACGGTGTGCGCCCCATCTGCGGACCGGGAAGAGGATCACCAGGGCCGCCTGGACGCAGCCGCCGGCCACCATCATCGCCGCGTGGACGGCCGCGCCGGTGACCGAGGTCGGGATGGTGACCGTCACCAGCATGATCGCGACGTTGGAGGAGGCGATGATGCCGACCGTCGGGCCCGCGGCCCAGCTCAGCCCCGAAAGGAACGTCCACAGGGAGAGCAGGGCCAGGAAGAGCAGCAGGTGGGACCCGGTGAGGTAGCCGAGGAAGGTGGAGACGGCGAGGCTCGTGCCGGAGGCGAGCGCCAGCTCCGGGCGGGGCCGCCAGCTGCGCTGGAAGGTGGCGATGGCCGCCTGGAAGGCGCCGAAGGCGGAGCTGGCGGCCACCGCCGGGCCGAAGACGGCGAGGCTGACGCCGATGACGATGGCGAGGCCGGCCGCGCCACGGGCGGCCACGAGGGGTTCGAGGCGTTTGCGCTCGACCGTCAGGCCTGAGCGGGCTGTCACTTTCAGCGCTCGGAGCCAGGTCACTCTGTGATGATACGGGTGATATCCGGCATAGATGATACGAGTGACACCCGGCATACCCGGCATCCCATACGGAATTCACGGAGTGCTCAGTGCCACCGTGGGGTGCAGGCGGGAGGCCCGTACCGCCGGGTAGAGGCCCGCGGTCACGCCGATGAACAGCGTCGCGCCGAAGCCCGCCGTCAGGGCCCACGGCGGCACCACCGGCGTCCACCCCTGGGCCAGCGAGAAGCCGTACGTCACCGCCGTGCCGAGCACCGCGCCCGCCGCGCCGCCGAGCGCCGACAGGAGCAGGGACTCCGTCAGGAACTGGAGGCGGATCGCGTTCCTGGTGGCGCCCAGCGCGCGCCGCAGGCCGATCTCCGCGCGGCGTTCCAGGACCGAGATCACCATCGTGTTGGCGACCCCGACGCCGCCGACCAGGAGCGCCACCGCGCCGAGGCCCAGCATCAGGGTGGTCAGTCCCTCGTCGGCCGCCGCGCTCGCGGCCAGCGCGTCCGAGGGGCGGGAGACCTTCACGGAACCCTCGGCGCCGGGACTGACCGTGCGGGCCAGGACCTCGCGTACGTCGTCCACGGCGGCGTCGGCGGAGCGCTCGAAGACGGTCGAGGGGTGGCCGTCGAAGCGGAAGTACTTCTCGGCCGCCGGGAAGCCGACCAGGGCGACGCGGTCGAGGTTCGGGACCAGTTCGACGGGCTCCAGGATGCCCACGACGACCACGTATTCGTCGTTCATCATGATCTTCTCGCCCGGAGCCGTGACCCCGAGGCGGTCCGCCGCGACGGCACCGAGGACGGTCACGGGCAGCCGTTCAGTGGCCTCGGTGAGCCAACTCCCTTGGGTCACGCCCGCGTTCAGGGCCTCCAGGAGGTCGGTGCGGGCGGCCTGGGCCGTCACGCCTGCCGTCCGTTCCTCGGGGACCACGTCGCTGCGGCGGACGCGGGCGTCGACGTCCGCCGTCGCGGTGGCGTGCCGGACCGGCCCGATGCGCTCCACCATCGCCACCGCCTCCTTGGGGAGCCGGACCTCCTGGCCCAGGGGGTCCTTGCCGGCCTCGGCGGTGAGGAGGTTCGTGCCGAGCCGGTCGAGCTTCGCCATCAGGTCCGACTTGCTGGACTGGGAGAGGCCGACGACGGCGACCATCGTGGCGATGCCGATCGCGATGCCGAGGGCGGACAGGACGACCCGCGCGCGGCGGGCGCGCAGGCCGACGGCGCCGACGCGGAGGGTGTCCGCGAGACAGAGCCGGGACGGCTTCAAATCGGGGGCCGCGCTCATCCCGCCTCACCTGCCGTACGACACCGGGGGCCGCTGTCGGCGATGATCTCGCCGTCGCGGAAGCGGACGCGGCGCGGCAGCGAAGCGGCGATGTCGTGGTCGTGCGTGATCACGCAGATGGTCGTGCCCGTCCCGTTCAGCTCGTGCAGCAGGTCCATGACGATCTCCCCCGACGCCGTGTCCAGGGCGCCCGTCGGCTCGTCCGCGAGGAGGACGGACGGCTCCCCCACCAGCGCGCGGGCGATCGCCACGCGCTGCTTCTCGCCGCCGGACAGCTCGCTCGGCCGGTGGCCGAGGCGGTGCCCGAGACGGACCCGCTCCAGCGCCTCGCGGGCCCGGGCACGGCGGGCCTTCGGGCCGACGCCCGCGTAGAGCAGCCCGTCCGCGACGTTGTCGACGGCGTCGCGGCCCGCCGCCAGGTGGAAGTGCTGGAAGACGAAGCCGATGTGGCGGGCGCGCAGGGCGGAGAGCCGGGCGTCCGACAGGGCGCCGACGTCGTGCCCCGCGACACGGACCGTGCCCGAGGTGGGCTTGTCCAGCGTGCCGATGACGTTCAGCATCGTCGACTTGCCGGAGCCCGACGGTCCGACGATGGCGAGGAGTTCGCCCGCGCGGACGGCGAGGGACACCCCGCGCAGGGCGTGCACCCCACCCGCGTACGACTTGGTGACGTCCCGCAGCTCGACGACGACGGACGGCGAAAGGGCGGGCTCGGGTGTCATGGGGTCGCCACCCCCACCTTCGTGCCTTCCGTGATCCCCGAGCCGCTGACCTCGATCCTGCCGTCGGCCGTCATGCCGGTCCTGACCCGCACCATGCGGGAGGTGCCGCCGCGTACGACCTGGAGGCCGTAGCCGCCGTGTGCGCCGCGCAGGGCCACCACCGCCTCCACCGGGACCGCGAGGACGTCCTCGCGGGCCTCGCTGACGAACGTCACGCTCGCCGTCGCCCTGCTGTCCTCGCCCGCGGCCACCGACCGGCCGCCGTCCAGGGTGACTTCGACGGTGACGGTGTCGCCGGGGCCGCCGTCCTCCGCCTCCCCGGAGGCTTCCGGAGCCGCCGTGCCGGTGACCCGGCCCGGCTCCTTCCTGCCGCTGGGCAGTTCGACCTCGGCCCGCGTGCCCTTCGCGGTGAGCGACACGTCGCCCTGGTCCAGCTCGGCGCGGACGACGGGCCGCGTGGAGGCGACCGTGAGGACCGGGTCGGCCGGGCCGACCTGGTCGGCGAGCGCCGCGTCCGCCGAGGCGACCTTGACCTGGTCGGGCTGGAAGACGACGTCTCCCTTGCCGACCCGACCCGTCGGCGTGCGGTTGAGGGACTTCTGCCACCGCTTGACGGCGGCCTCGGTCACCCGGTCGAAGCGCGGGTCCACGTACAGGCCGGCGCCGTACCCGAGGGCGAGGAGGTTGCGTTCGAGCTGGAGGACATCGCTGCCCCGGCAACCGAGCCGCATCTCACGGAAGGCGGGGACCGGGCCGTACAGCAGCGTCACCGGCTTGTCGTCCCGTTCGTACAGCGCCTGGCCGCGCGTCACCGTGGCGCCCTCGCGCGCGGCGACCGTGACCGTGCCCTCCACCGCCGACCTCACCGGGCGGCGCCCCGCGAAGTCGACCTTGCCGTCCACCGTCTTGGACCGCACCAGGTCGGTGCGGACGACGGTGGCGGTGGCGGGCGGCAGGCCGTCCGCCACGCGCCCGGCGCCGGGGTCACCGCCGCGGAGGGCGTACGCGCCGGCCCCGAGCGCCGCGACGGTCACCACGGCCGCGCCCGACATGAGTCGCGTGCGGCGTTTCATCACTGCATCCCGTCCAGGCCTTCGAGCAGCTTGTCCGCGCAGGCCTCGCGGGCCTTCCTGTACGCGGGAGAGTCGCGGTCCATCGACGGGTCGGTGGGGTTCGCCTCACCGCCGGGCAGGACGTTGCCCCCGGACATCGTGGGGTTGGCGAACTCCGAGACGCCGTTCTCCCGCATGCACTTGGCGTGCGCGAGCATCGACTCGTAGTCCTTCTGCGCGTCGCGCTCGGGCTCCAGGTTCATCGCGGCGCGCAGCTCGGGGGCGCAGACGCCGTCCTTGCCGCCCTTGTACTCCTCGCCCTTGCCCTTGGGGTCCACGAGGGCGTCGATCTTCGACCAGTCGAGGTAGCCGCTGAGCTTCGGGTCCGGGTAGTCCTTGAGACCGGCCTTGGCCCGCATGCAGCGGACGTACTTCATCTGCGCGTCGAAGAAGGCGCTCTTGCCGGTGGCCGCGGGCTTCTCCTTGCCGCGCGAGCCGCCCTCGCCGCCCTTGTCCCCGGGGGCCGACGCGACCTCGTCGGAGCCCTGCGCGCCGTCGTCGCCGCCCTGGCAGGCGACGGAGAGGGCGAGGACCGGGGCGGCGACGAGCGCGGCGATCCGCAGGCGGGCCGTGCCGCGCGGTGTGGTGTGGATGCTCATGGCCCCCACCGTCGGGCGCCCATGTGGTGGCCGGTCCATGGCCACATGATGAGAACGTAACAATGCGCCGGGTCCGCCCGTCCGGCGCCCGCACCCGCCCTGGACCGTGCGGATTCTCGCCCATAATCGTCGCCATGCCCCGAGTGCCCCATGTGCTGCTGATCGAGGACGACGCGTCCGTGCGCGACGGCATGGAGCTGGTCCTGCGCCGCCACGGGTACGCGGTCGACACCGCCGCCACGGGTGAGGCCGCTCTCGCCCTGCTCGCCGGACCGGCGGGCCACAGCGTCGAACTGGCCGTGCTCGACCTGATGCTGCCCGGCATGGACGGCTTCGAGGTCTGCCGGCGCATCCGCGCGACCGGGTCGGCCGTTCCCGTCATCATGCTGACCGCGCGCGGCAACGACAGCGACATCGTGCGGGGCCTGGAGGCGGGCGCCGACGACTATGTGGTCAAACCCGTGACCGCGCCCGTCCTGGAGGCGCGCATCCGGGCGGCGCTGCGGCGGGCCGAGCCGGTGCGCAGGCGGCCCGGCGAGGACACGTACGCCGGACTCGTCATCGACCGCGCCGGGCTCACCGTCACCAAGCGGGGCACCCTCCTCGCGCTGCCGCCCACCGAGCTGCGGGTGCTGCTCGAACTCTCCGCCTCCCCCGGCCAGGTGTTCAGCCGCGAACAGCTGCTGCGGTCGGTGTGGGAGCACGACTTCCTCGGGGACTCGCGGCTGGTCGACGCGGCCGTCGGACGGCTGCGCGCCAAGATCGAGGACGTGCCCGCCAAGCCGGTGTACATACAGACCGTGCGGGGCTTCGGGTACCGGTTCGGCCCGGTATGAGGCTCCCCCGAAGCAGGCCGCCGCGCATGTGGGGCGGGCTGCGTGTGCGGCTCGTCGTCGCCTTCGTCCTCGTCGCCCTGATCAGCGCGGTCACCGCCACCGCGCTCGCCTACCGGGAGTCCCGAACCGCCGTCCTGGAACGCAAACAGGACGCCGTGCGCACCGGCTTCAAGGACCGTGTCGAGCAGGTCGCCGCCGACCTCTCCATGCCGCCCGACGAGGTCTCCCTCACCCGCTTCGCCACCACCGTCGCCGACGGCCTCGGTGACGCGGTCGTCGTCGCCCGGTACCGCTCCCTGACGGCGTCCTCCGACGCCTCCGCCGACCGCTCGCTCATCACCCCCTCCCTGCGGGCCGCCGTACGCGAGCACAACCGCATGAGCCTCCAGCGGGTCGAGCGGCACGGCAGCCCCTACCTCGCGGTCGGCACGCCCGTCACCTTCGCCTCCGGGCCGCCGTCGGGGCTCGACGTCTTCGCCGTCACGTCGCTGCGGGCCGAACAGGACGACACCGCCGCGATCCTGGACTCCGTACGGGACGGGCTGCTGCCCGTGGTGCTGCTCGCCGCCGTGCTCGCGCTGCTCGCCGCGCGCACCGTGCTGCGGCCCGTACGGGAACTGGGGCGCGCCACCCGCAGACACGCCGCCGGGGACCTCGCCTCCCGGGTGGAGACACCCCGGGGGCGCGACGAACTCGCCCGGCTGGCAAGGGACTTCAACGCCACGGCACAGGCTCTCGAAACGTCCGTCACCGAGCTGCGCGAACAGGAGGCGCGGGCGCGGCGCTTCGTCGCCGACGTCTCGCACGAGCTGCGTACGCCGCTCGCCGCGATGACGATGGTCGCCACCGTCCTCGACGAGGACGCCGAGCGGCTGCCGCCGGACGCGGCTCGGGCCGCCCGCACGGTCGGCGCCGAGACGGCACGCCTGGCCCGGCTCGTCGACGACCTGATGGAGATGTCCCGCTTCGACTCGGGCGCGGCCCGCCTCAACCTCCGCGAGGTCGACCTCGCGGAGACCCTCCGGGGCACCCTCGCGCTGCGCGGCTGGACGGAGCGGGTCGACGCCCGGCTGCCGGACGGCGTACGGGCGGTGGTCGACGCCCGGCGCGTCGACGTGGTGGTCGCCAACCTCGTCGGCAACGCGCTGCGGCATGGCGCGCCGCCCGTCTCCCTCACGGCGCGGGCGGCCGGCGGCCAGGTGACCGTGGAGGTCGCCGACCGGGGAGCCGGCCTGCCGCCCGAGGTGCTCCCCCGCGTCTTCGACCGCTTCTACAAGGCGGACAGCGCCCGGACCCGGTCGGAGGGCAGCGGCCTGGGCACGGCCATCGCGCTGGAGAACGCGCGGCTGCACGGCGGGACCGTCGAGGTGGCGAACAGGGACGGGGGCGGGGCGGTGTTCACGCTGCGGATGCCGTGGCGGCGGTCCGGGGAGGCGGGCGAGGCATGAGGGGACACATGGGTCACATGCGTCACGTGGGGTTCGTGCTGCTGGCGCTCGTCCTCGCCGGGTGCGGTGTGCGGCCCACCGGAGTCGTGGACGCGGGGGCGCCGGCGAGCGGGCTCACCAAGGGGCTGCGGCTGTACTTCGTCTCCGAGGCGGGCCGTCTGGAGGGGGTGCCCCGGCCGGGCCAGGAGATCCGCGAGCCGGCCGACGTCATCAAGCTGCTGATGGGCCCCTCCGAGTCCGAGAAGCGTTCCGGGCTCACCACGCTGGTCTCGGGCGGGCCGTACGACGTCACCGGCGAGGGCGACCGGCTCTCGGTGCGGGTCCCCGACTGGGAGCTGGATCCCGCCTCCGTCCAGCACCGCAACCTCGCCGGGCAGCTGGTGTGCAGCCTCGCGCGGGCGCGGTCCGTCCTCGACCGGAGCGGGCGGACACGGCCCGACGACGTACGGGTGACGGTGGTGTTCGCGGCGGGCGGCGGAGAGCTGGGACCGCACGTGTGCTCGGACTTCTTGACGTAGCGCGCGGTGCCGGGGCGGCCGGGGGTCAGGGCAGGGCGGGGCCCCGGCCGCGCGGCGTGACGTGGGCGCGGTCGGCCGCCGCCGTGCCGTGGGCCCAGCCCTCGCCGTCCGTCGCGCCGCGCACGCGCGTCGTGGTCGTCTCGGGGAACATCCGCTCCGCGCGGCCGCTCACCGCGACGTCGCGCGCCGCGAGCACGGGCAGCGGCGAGGCGGCGCTCCCCCCGGCCGCCCCGGCTGCCTCGGCCGCCTCGGCCGCTTCCTTGACCGCGTGCTCGCCCGCCCGCGCCAGCCGGGCGCCGATGCGGTGCGCGTACGCCAGCAGGAAGGTCTGCCGGAACGTCTTCGTACGCTTGCGGCCCGCCGCCCGCTGGCCCGCCTCCGCCTTCGTCATCGCCGCCGTGCCCTGCACGAGCAGGGAGGTGTAGAGCAGCTCCACGGCCTCCAGGTCGGGCTCGAAGCCGACGACGGTCGAGAAACCGAACGCCTCGTTCCACACCGCCCGGCAGTGGTTCGCGGCGGCCACGGAGTCGAGGAGGATCGCCTTCGCCGTCTCGTACGGGGCGTCCACACCGACGCGGCACGCCCCCGGGACGTCTTTCGCGTGCGTACGGGCGGCGAGCAGCGCCTCGTCGAGGGAGTGGCGCGCCATCAGCTCCTGCGCCTTCGCGGTGAGCGCCTCCGCCTCCTCCGGGTAGCCGGTCGCCTCGGCCTTGGCGAGCAGCGCGCGGACACGGGTGAGCATGCGGGGCTCGCCCTCGACGGGACCCGGCACCGACTCGCCGGGCGGCGGGCCGACCGGCTCGATCGGGGGCAGGCGCAGCAGCAGGCGGTAGAGCTGGAGGTGGGTGGTGGCGTACGAGAAGCGGTCGCGGGGCCGGGCGGCCTCGGGGCCGAGGCCGCGGTCGAGGCCGGCGAGCTGGTCCGGCCAGCGGGGCGGCAGGTGCGCGTAGGCGCGCGTCTCGGTCCGGATCAGGTCGGCGGCCAGGCGTACGTGGGGCTCCTCCAGGTCACGCCGGACCAGGCGTACGACGTCGGCGGGCTGCCAGCCGCCCCGCCACGCCCGGCTCAGGTACTCCTCGCCCCGGCGGCGCAGCTCGGCGTCCGAGCCCGGGGCCGCCGCGAGGAGGGAGGCCCCGGTGTCCAGGCCCTCGTCGCCGTCGCCGTACAGCGCCGCCGCGAACGCGTCGTCGATCACCGAATCCGTGGAGCCCATGGGGCAAGGGTATGAGGTGGGGGTACCCCTGAGCGGTGCGTGGGGGTAGGTCAGCCCTACCCCAGGGACGCCCCTCAGTGGTCGTGTGCGCGGGCGCGCCCGGCGGTTGGCTTGCGGACATGAACGAGACCGCCTCGACCGCCGCCTCAGCGACCGCCTCAACTGCCGTACGTCTCACCGCCGTCCGCCGCCTCCATGGTGACGTCGCCGCCCTCGACGGCGTCGACCTGGAGGTGGCCTCCGGGACCTTCGTCGCGGTCATGGGACCCTCCGGCTCCGGCAAGTCCACGCTCCTGCAGTGCGCCGCCGGGCTCGACCGGCCGACGTCCGGGACGGTCGAGGTGGGCGGGACCCCGCTGACGGGGCTGAGCGAGCGGCGGCTCACGCTGCTGCGCAGGGAACGCGTCGGCTTCGTCTTCCAGGCCTTCAACCTCATCCCGTCGCTGAGCGCCGCCCAGAACGTCGCCCTCCCGCTGCGTCTCGCGGGCCGCCGCCCCTCCCGTACGGAGATCCGCGACGCGCTCGGCCGGGTGGGCCTCGCCGACCGGGCCCGGCACCGGCCCGGGGGGCTGTCCGGCGGCCAGCAGCAGCGGGTCGCCCTCGCGCGGGCCCTGGTCACCCGCCCCGCCGTGCTCTTCGGCGACGAGCCGACCGGGGCGCTGGACACGGGCACCGGGCGGCAGGTGCTGGGGCTGCTGCGGGGACTGGTGGACGGAGAGGGGCAGACGACGGTGATGGTCACCCATGACCCGGTCGCCGCGGCGTACGCGGACCGCGTGGTGTTCCTCGTGGACGGGCGGGTGGCGGGGGAGCTGCGGTCGCCGGACGCGGGGGGTGTGGCGGAGCGGATGGCTGCGCTGGACGGGGGCGGTGTGGGGGCTGTGGGCGCGGTGGGGGCGGAAGCCGGTGAGTTCGTGAGGGCCGGTGCTCGTGGGGGCCGTGGCTGTGCGGATGGGAGGGGCGGGCTGTGATCATCTTTCTTGCCTCCCTCCGCGCCCGGTGGACCAGTCTCCTGGGGGCCTTCGTGGCCGTCGCCCTCGGCGTCGGGCTCATTGCCGCCATGGGGCTCGGGCTCGACGCGAGCCTCGCCGGGCCGGACCGGCCGGTCGTGCGGTTCGCCGGGTCACCTGTCGTCGTCCTGGGGCAGGACCGGCTGACGGTGCCGGTGCGGCGCGGCCCGGACACCACCCTCGTATCGAAGCCGCTCGCTCATCCACACCCTGTGGACGCCGCACTGCTGCGCGACCTCCGGCGGCTCGGGCCCGTACGGCTGGACGGCGGCAAGCGGGACGCGGTCGGCGTCGACGCCCCCGCCCGGGCGGTACGCGATGCCGTCGGCGCACGGGCCCGCGTCCTCACCGGCGACGACCGGCGTCAGGCCGATCCCGGCACCGCGCGCGACGCCGCGGCGATGGTGGCCGTCGACTCCTTCCTCGGCACGGCGGGCGGAGTCGCCGCCTTCGTGTCGGTGTTCGTCACGGCGTCGACGTTCGCCTTCGTCGTCGCGCTGCGGCGGCGTGAGTTCGGGCTGCTGCGGATGGCGGGCGCGACGCCCGGGCAGGTGCGCCGCCAACTCCTCGGCGAGGCGCTCGCGGTGGGCGTCACGGCGTCCGTCGCCGGGTGCGTGCTCGGGGCGTGGGGCGGGCCTCGACTCGGGGCGGCGCTGGTGGACGCCGGTATCGCGCCGCCGTGGTTCACCGTCTCCGGAGCGTCCCTCCTGACCTCCGCGCCCCTGTCCTGGCCCTTCCAACTCGCCTTCTGGACCGGGCTACTCGTCGCCCTCACCGGTGCCTGGGCCGCGTCCCGGCGGGCCGGGCGCATCACCCCCGCCGAGGCGCTGCGCGACGCGTCCGTGGACAGCGGCGTCATGCCGTGGAGCCGCCGGCTCATCGGCGCCGCCCTGCTCGCCTGCGGGCTCGGGCTGCTTCTTTGGACGCTGGTCACGGACCCGTCCTCGCTGCTGAAACGCAAGACGTACACCGTGCAGCCGATGATCCTCATCACCGCGGCCGCCGCGCTCGCACCGCTGCTCGTCCGGCCCGTCGTCCGCGCCGTCCGGCTGCCGGGCGCCGTCGGACTCCTCGTCCGCGAGAACTGCGCCGCCTCCGTGCGCCGCACCGCCGCCGTCGCCGCGCCCGTCCTGGTCACCGTCGCCCTCGCCGGAAGCCTGCTGGGCTCCGCGCAGACCGTGAGCGGGGCGAAGGCGGCGGAGGCGCGGCAGCGGACCGCCTCCGACCTGGTCGTCACCGGGCGCGACCTGGAGCCCGTGTCCCGCCGGGACATACCTGGCGCCGCCGCCGTCTCCGCGTCCGCCTCCACCGCCGTCTACGTCCGCGAGGAGGGCAGCGCGCTCGTCCGGTCCGAGGCGCGTGCCGTACGTGACCCCGCCGCGCTGGCGGCCACGTCGCGGCTGCCGGTGGTCGCCGGTGACGTACGTGACCTCGACGACCGGTCGATCGTCGTCAACGAGGAGTGGGCGCGGCGGGAGGTCGGTGACCACGTCGACGTCTGGCTGGGCGACGGGCGGCCCGCGCGACTGCGGATCGTGGCGGTTCTCGCGCGGGGCGGCGGTGACAACGGTGCGTATGTGACCTCGGCCAATGCCTCCGTGGGGCGGGGCGGGGCCGCGGCTCCGGTGGACCGGGTCGACGTGCGGCTGGCGGCGGGTGCGGACCGGGGCCGGGTCGCCGCGGTGCTGGCGGAGCGGGGCGGGGGTGGGGGTGAGGTGCGGTCGGCGGAGGCGTGGCTGGCCGCCACGTATCCCGCCGTCAAGGCACAGACGCGGCTCGGGCTGCTGATGCTGCTCGGCATCTCCCTCGTCTATACGGGGATCTCCCTGGCGAGCACGTTGCTGATGGCGGCGTCGGTGCGGGGGGCTGAGCTGCGGGCGCTGCGGTTGGCGGGGGCGACGCGGTGGCAGGTGCGGGGGGTGGTCGCCGGGGAGGCGGTGGTGGCGGTGGGGGCGGGCGCGGTGCTCGGGCTGGCCGTGACGGTGGTCCATCTCGGGGGGCTGGCGGCGGGGCTGGCGCGGGTGTCGGTGCCGGTGGGGGTGGTGGTGCCCTGGGGTGTGGTGGGGGGTGTGGTGGGGGTTTGCGTGGTGGTTGCGGTGGGGGTGGCCGGGGTTGGGGCTCGGGGGTGAGGTCTGGGCGGTGGTGCTCCCGGGCCGCCTTGGGGCGTCTTTGGGGGCGGGGCCGCGGGGGTATGTCCGTGCTCGCCATCTTGGCCTTGGACCCCGGGTGCTCATCGGCCGGGGACACACCACCACTGTGCTCCGCGCGCACATACCCCCACGTCCCCTTCGGTGCGCTCGCGGGTGCGGGGCGCTGGGGGTGCGGCCGTATCGGTCGCGGGGCCCACGTCCCCGTCCCGTGCCCTCGCGGCTGCGGGTGTTCCGGGGTGTGCGGCTGTACCGCTCGCAATGTGGAGATGGTTCACGCACGGGGAAGCAGGATGAGTTTGCCGCCCGCGTGGCCCGACTCGCTGAGGGACTGGGCCTTGGTGGCTTCCGTGAGGGGGAAGGTCTCGGCGATCGGGAGGCGGAGGCGGCCCTCCGCGGCGAGGTGGGCGTGGTCGGTCAGGGCCGGGAGGGGGTCGCTGACGGCGGAGGCCGAGAAGGGGACGCCGTGGGACGCGGCGTCCGGGTCCGCGATGGTGACGACACGGTCCGTCGTGCCGCCGCGCAACTCGATGGAGAGCGGCAGGGCACCCCGCCCCGCGGCGTCGAAGACCGCGTCGACACGGGAACCGTCGGGGCGTTCGCTCGTCAGCTCGGTGACGCGTTCCGCCAGCCCGTCCCCGTACGCCACCGGCCGCACGCCCAGCTCCCGCAGCCGCTCGTGGTGGACGGGCGACGCCGTCCCGATGACCGTCGCGCCGCGCGCCACCGCCAGCTGTGCCGCGACCGTGCCGACGGCGCCCGCCGCGCCATGCAGCAGGAGCGTCTCGTCCTCGGCCACGCCGAGCAGGTCGAGCACCCGTTGCGCGGTCTCCGTGGCGACGGGCAGCGCGGCCGCCGACTCCCACGAGAGGGCGGCGGGCTTACGGACGTACTGACGTGACAGCGCGTACTCGGCGTACGTACCGGAACCCGTGTCGCCCCAGCCCAAGACCTCGTCGCCGACCGCGACCCCGGTGACCCCCTCGCCCAGCGCGTCGACGACGCCCGCGAACTCCCGCCCCGGCACGGCCGGCAGCGTGGTCGGGAACAGCTCCTCCATCCAGCCGCGGCGGATCTTGTAGTCGATCGGGTTGACCCCGGCGGCCCTGACCTCGACGCGGATCTGGCCCGCGCCGGGCCGGGGCCTCGCGATCTTCCGCAGGCCGAGGACCTCGGGCCCGCCGAACTCCTCGAAGACGACGGCTTCCATGGTCTCCGCGGTGGTTCCGGTGACTGCCATGACGGCTCCTTTTCCCTGATCCGGTGGGGTGACGGGCTCCACTCTCCTGCCGTCGGCGGGCGGGGACGGCCAGCCTTTCGGCCGGTTCCACCTGTCCGAAAGGCCAGCCCCTTCCGGGTGCCCCCGCCGTACGCTGAGGTCATGGACTCGACCTGGGACTCCGTCTCCGTTCTCGACGCCGCGGGCGACATCCTGCGTGCCCCGCTCGACGAGCTCCTGCCCCGGCTCTCCGGGGCCCTGGCCGGTGTGATCCCGCACCGCGCCGCCGCCGAGCTGGCCACGGAGTGCGCGCACTCCCCCTTCAAGACGGCCGGCGAGGCAGCGCTCGCGGAGCGGATAACCGCGGCCGAACTCGACCGGCTCGGCCCCGTCGTGGGCGTCGGACGGACCTGGCAGGGCACGGCCACGATCGGCGGCGCGGAGCACCCCGTACTCGCCCTGCACAGCGACCGGACCACGCGCGGCGCGCTGCTCGTCCTGGTGCGCGAGCAGGCCGGGCCGCTCGACACGGCCGCGATCGACACCGCGCGCGCCCTGTGGGACCTGGTCACCAGCCACCTCGACCGGCTCGCCGCCGAGGCCGTGCCCGGCACGCTGGCCCAGTCGCGGGCGGCCGCCGGGGCGCGGGCGCGGGCCATCGCGGAGGCGGGCGAGGCGCACACCGCCGTACTGACGGGACTCCTCGGCGTACTGCGCAGCCGCGGCCTCGACGACGGGGCCGCGCGGGCCGCGGCGACCGAACTCGCCGTCTCCGCGCTGCTCGACCTGCGCGCCGAGGCGGAGCGGGATCAGTCGGTGGCGGAGGAACCGGCCGACCAGGCGTTCACCCGCCTCGAAGAGTCGCTGCGGCCGCTCCTGCGGCACAGCGAGGTACGGCTCGCGCTCGCCCCTCCGGGCACCGCGCGGCGCCTGCCCGCCGACGTGGCGCACGCCGGGCGGGCGATCGGGCGGGGGCTGCTCCTCGCCGTCCTGGAGCAGGACGGGGTGGACCGCGTCCATGTCGGCTGGCGTCTGGATGACACGACCTTGCGGGTGTCGGTACGGGACGACGGTCCCGGCGCCCTCTCGTACTGCTCACTCGGGCGCCGCCGGGTCACCGAGCGGGTCGAGGCGCTGGGCGGGCGGCTCGACGTCGACGCGGTGGAGGGGTGGGGGACGACGGTGACGGTGTCACTGCCCCTCGGCACGAAGGAGTCCGCCGGGGCCGCCGATCCCCTTGCCCCGCTGGGGGCGCGCGAACTGGAGGTTCTCGGAGAGCTGGCCCGGGGGCGCCGGAACCGGGACATCGCGGAACGGCTGCACATCAGCGAGTCCACGGTGAAGTTCCACGTGGCGAACATCCTGGCGAAGCTGGGGGTGGGCTCGCGGGGCGAGGCCGCCGCACGGTTCCACGCGGCCGCCTGAGCCTCACTGGTCGTCGAACGGGTCCCCGAGGACTCCGGCGAGCCGGATGAGGCCGCGCCGGCCGTCGTCCGTGGTCACGACATGGACGGTGTACGCGCATCCATGCTCCGCCGCGTGCTCCTTGGCCCACGCCAGGACTTCCTCGACATCGGCCGCACCGGAGACCTCGTACTCGTCGGCACTCTGGTCCGAGCGGTCCCAGAAGTAAACCCGGTAGGTGGCGTGGTCCTGCTCCCAGGAGGTGTCCCGAGGATCGATCCCGCGTATCCGCATGCCTCCCACCCTAGCCAGACCACCACGTATGACCGACCTCAGCCCAAACACCCACACTCACAAACCCGCACCCGCGAACGCACCGAGCCACCCACACCGAAACGCGAGACGACCCGCACCCGCGAACGCGCCGAAGGGGACGTGGGGGTATGTGCGCGCGCAGCACAGTGGCGGTGTGCCCCCAGCCGATAAGCACCAAGGGTCCAAGGCCAAGATGGCGAGCACGGACATACCCCCGCGGCCCCGCACCCAAAGACGCCCCAAGGCGCATCGCACCCGCACCCGCGAACGCACGGGAGGGGACGTGAGGGTATGTGCGCGCGCAGCACAGTGGCGGTGTATCGCCAGCCGATAAGCACCAAGGGCCCAAGGCCAAGATGGCGAGCACGGACATACCCCCGCGGCCCCGCACCCACAGACACCCCAAGGCGACGACGGCACCCACACCCGCACCGCAGCCCCCCTGTCAGTGCCGGATGCGACACTCGCGGCATGAGCGACCGGTGGGCCATCGCCGCGGTCGAGGGAGCCGGCGCGGAGCTGGTGCCCCTCGACACCGCCGGGCTGCCCGCGGGACCGGTCGTACGGGAGACCGACCTCGTCGAGGCCGTGCGGACGCGGCCCGAAGTGGGCCGGTGGGTGTGGCGGTCGACCCCCGCCGTGTACCCCCGGCTGCTCGCCGCGGGCGCCCGCGTCGAGCGCTGCTATGACGTGGAGGCCGCCGAGCTGCTCCTCCTCGGTCACGAGGGCCGCCTCGGCGAGCCCCGCTCCGCGGCCGCCGCCCTCGCCCGCCTCCGCAACGCCCCCGTACCCCCCGACCCCCCGCCCCGCGCCGCCGAGCCCGGCTCCCAGGACTCCCTCTTCGAGCCCCGCCCCGGCGGCACCCCCGTCACACTGGCCGAGCTGGTCGAGGTCTACGCCGCGCAGCAGCGAAGACACGACGCCGCCGCCCACCCCGGCCGGATGCGCCTGCTCACCGCCTCCGAGTCGGCGGGCATGCTCGTGGCCGCCGAGATGCACGCCGTCGGTCTGCCCTGGCGCGCCGACGTCCACCGCGCGCTGCTGACCGAACTGCTCGGCGAGCGGTACGCGGGCGGCGGCGAACCCCTCCGCCTCGCCGAGCTGGCCGACGAGGTGTCCGCCGCGTTCGGCCGCCGCGTGCGCCCGGACCTCGCCGCCGACGTGGTGAAGGCCTTCGCGCAGGCCGGCATCAAGGTGAAGTCGACGCGGCGCTGGGAGCTGGAGGGGATCGACCACCCGGCGGTGCGGCCCCTCATCGAGTACAAGAAGCTGTACCGGATCTGGACCGCCCACGGCTGGAGCTGGCTCCAGGACTGGGTCCACGACGGCCGCTTCCGCCCCGAGTACACGCCCGGTGGTTCGGTCAGCGGCCGCTGGACGACCAACGGCGGCGGTGCGCTCCAGATCCCGAAGGTGATCCGGCGGGCCGTGGTCGCCGACCCCGGCTGGCGGCTCGTCGTCGCCGACGCCGACCAGATGGAGCCGAGGGTGCTCGCCGCGATCTCCCGCGACCGGGGCCTGATGGAGGTGGCCGGGAGCGAGGAGGACCTCTACACCCGGCTGTCGGACCGCGCGTTCTCCGGCGACCGCGACCACGCGAAGATCGCACTGCTCGGCGCGGTCTACGGCCAGACGTCGGGTGACGGCCTGAAGAACCTGGCCGCGCTGCGCCGCCGCTTCCCGCTGGCCGTCGCGTACGTCGACGACGCGGCGCGGGCCGGTGAGGAGGGGCGGCTCGTGCGGACCTGGCTGGGGCGGACGAGCCCGCCGGCGGCCGGGGCCGGGGAGGACGACGAGGCGGGCATCCCCCAGGAGGACCCCACCGCCCCGGACCGGACCGCCCCGGCGGACGGCGAGTTCACTCCCGGGTACGCCTCGACGAACGCCCGCGCGCGCGGCCGGTTCACGCGCAACTTCGTGGTGCAGGGCAGCGCCGCCGACTGGGCCCTGCTGATGCTGGCCGCGCTGCGGCGGACGATCGCGGAGGCCGACATGCGGGCCGAGCTGGTCTTCTTCCAGCACGACGAGGTCATCGTGCACTGCCCCGCCGAGGAGGCACAGGCCGTCGCGCTCGCCGTGCGGGAGGCGGGTGACCTCGCGGGCCGGATCGCCTTCGGGGAGACGCCCGTCCGCTTCCCGTTCACGACGGCCGTCGTGGAGTGTTACGCCGACGCGAAGTGAGCCGGTGGGCGACTCCGGCGCCCCTCCGGGGACCGCCCCCGGGTCACGGCTCCGCCAGCAGGTCACGCAGTTCGTCGACCACCTTGCTGTCCGTGCCGTCCAGCGCCCGCAGCGCCGACCGCCACTGCTCGTACGCCTCCTCCGAGTGCCCCTCCGTCCGCAGGAGCAGCCCGCGCTGGTGGCGGGCCAGGCCCGTCATGTGGGCGTCGCCCCGCTGCTCGGCGCGGTCGAGGAGGGCGGCGCACTCCCGTGTCGCGTCCCCGGTGCGGGCGAGGCCCCGCAGCGCGCGGACCAGCCCGAGCCGGGCCTGGGACTCGCCGTGCCAGTCCTCGTACTCGCCGTGGATGCGCAGGCTCTCCTCGAAGTGCGTGAGGGCGGCGGCGGGTTCACCGAGGGTGAGGTGGGCGTAGCCGATGTTGCAGTGGCCGGACTGGCGGACGACGGCGTGCCCGAGGGCCTCGCCGATCGCGAGGCTGCGCTCGTGGTGGTCGATGGCGGCGCGGGCGTCCGTGTGCTCGTAGAGGTTGCCGAGGTGGCTGAGGGTGATCGCCTCGCTGAGCGGGTCCGCGAGTTCCTTGGCGAGCGCGAGGCTCTGCCGCAGCGACTCGGCGGACTCGTCGTGGCGGCCGAGGCCTTCGAGGAGGAGGCCGCGGTTGTTGAGGCCGCGGCGTACGCAGGAGACCAGGCCGAGGACGCGCCAGAGGGCGAGGGCCTGGTCGTTGAGGGCGAGGGCCTCGCCGTTGCGGCCCGACATGAAGTGCATCCCGGCGAGGTCGGTGAGGGCCTGCGCCTCGGCCGCGCTGTCGCCCTCGCGGCGTGCCGCGTCCAGGGCGAGCGTGCCGAGGGTGGCCAGCTCCAGGAGGCGGCCCCGGCGTTGCAGGTAGGGGAAGAGGCAGCGCACCAGGACGGGCAGCAGCTCGGAGTCCCCGCGGTGCCGCTCCGCGAGGGTGACGATGTTCGCCAGCTCGGTGTCGCCCCAGGCGAAGGCCTCTTCCGGGGAGAGGGGCGGCGGGTCGGGGTCGCCGTCACCTGACGTGCCAGGGGTGTGCGGCGGGACCGGCTGCCGCTCGCACCGCTTCCTGCGGCGGGCGAGCCGGGGCTCCACGCCGCGCAGGCGGTCCGTCTTGTCCAGGCCGTCCGGCATGATCGCCGACAGGGTGCGGCGGGCCGACTCCGCGTACCAGAGCAGCGCCTGGTCGACGACGTCCTCCGCGCCGGGGCCGACGGCCGCCGTCTCCCGCGCGAAGTCGCGGACGAGGTCGTGCGGGGCGTAGCGGCCGTACGCCGTCTCGTCGAGGAGGGCGACGTCGACCAGGCGGTCGAGGGCCGCGCCCGCCCGCAGCTCGTCGACGCCCAGCAGACGGGCCAGCAGCGGCACTCCGTACGTGGGCAGGTCGAGCGCGCCGATGCGGGCGAGGGCGAGGGCGGCGTCGCGGTCGGCCCGGCGTTCCGACGTGCGCAGGGCGTCGAGGGCCACGGCGAGGGAGCGGCGCACGCTCAGGTCGTCGTACTCCAGGTGGTGCAGGCGGCCCCCGCTGACGGTGAGGAGCTCGGCCAGGGCGTCCGGCGTGAGGGCGCGGCGCGCGGCGAGGCGGGCGGCGATGATGCGCAGGGCCAGCGGGAGACGGCCCGCCAGTTCGACCAGGGGGTGCCCGGCGTCGAGCCCGTCGCGCCCCGACACCGCCCGCAGCAGCGCGGCGCTCTCCCCGTCCGAGAGGGGCTCCAGCGGGAAGCGTGCCGCGCCGTCGAGTGTCGTCAGCGGCGACCGGCTGGTGACGATGACCGCGCAGCCGGGCCCCGCCGGCAGCAGCGGCCGTACCTGCGCGGCGGTCGCGGCGTCGTCCAGCACCATGAGCGTGCGTGTGGGCGCGAGCAGGGAACGCAGCAGCGCCGACGCCGCGCCCGGGTCCACGCAGCCCTCCGGGGTGCGGCGCGGCTCGGCGCCGAGGTCGCGCAGGAGCGAGGTGAGGGCCTGGCCGGGGGTGAGGGGGGTCATGCCGGGCGTCGCGCCGTGCAGGTTGACGTAGAGCTGCCCGTCGGGGAACTCCTCCCGCAGCCCGTGCGCCGCGTGGACGGCGAGGGCGCTCTTGCCGACCCCGGCCATGCCGGAGACGACGGCGACGGCGCCGCGGGACTCAGCGGCGAGCGCCTCCCGCAGGGCCCGGACGGTGTCCTGCCGGCCCGTGAAGTGGGCGGGTCCCGGCGGGAGTTGGGCGGGCGTGGCGGTCCTGCCGCCCGCCGTTGCCGGCACACAGGCCTCCGCCGTCTCCCGCGCACAGGCCTCCGCCGCCTCCGGCGCACAGGCCTCCGCCGCCTCCGGCGCACAGCCCTCCGCCGTCTCCCGCGCACAGGCCGCCGCTTCCGGCTCGGCCCCGGCCTCCCGCGCGGCTGCCGCGGGCACACCTGGGCCGCCGCGCCCTGCCGCCGCTTCGGCCGTCGCCTCGGGGTGCCCCCGCAGCACCTCCTGATGCGCCTCCCCGACCGCCGCTCCCGGCTCCACGCCCAGCTCCTCGACCAGCCTGTGGCGCAGTTCGCGGTGGACGGCGAGGGCCTCCGCCTGGCGGCCCGTGCGGTGCAGCACGAGCATCAGCTGACGGTGGAAGGCCTCGCGGAGCGGGTGCTCGGCGACCAGTTCGGCCAACTCGGGGGCGAGGGCGGCGAGACCGGTGCCGAGCGCCAGTTCGGCGTCGTACCGCCACTCCAGCGCGAGCAGCCGTGCCTCTTCCAGACGCGGTACGAGAGAGTGGTCCGTCAGCGGTTCCGCAAGGCCGCTCAACGGCCTCCCGCGCCACAGCGCCAGCGCGTCCGAGGCGCACGTGAGGACCCGCGCCCAGTCCCGCTCGGCGCGCGCGGCCCGCGCCCGCGCCACCCGGCGTTCGAACACGCGGACGTCCAGTTCGCCGTCGTCGACCCGCAGCCGGTAGCCGGGGGGCACCGCGAGCAGCCGTTCCGGGTCGTCGAGGAGGCGGCGCAGCCGCGTCACGTGGTTCTGGAGGGAGGCCCGCGCCGAGGCGGGCGGGGCGCCGCCCCACAGCGCGTCCTTGAGGGTGTCGAGCGGGACGACCCTGTCCGGTTCCAGGAGGAGCGCGGCCAGCAGGGCACGCCCCTTGGCGCTGCGCACGGGGCGCGGTTCCCCCGTGGCGTCGTACACGGCGGGCGCGCCGAGCAGCCCGAACCGCAGACCGGACCGCGGTTCCTCCCGTTCACTCACGCTGTTTCACTCACACTGTTTCACTTACGCCGCTTCATCACGCCGTTCCACTCACGCCGTCTCCCCGGGCCGTCCGTCGCTTGTCGGCCGACCGTTGGCCACATGTTAGCGATCTGTTGGCGGGGCCTGATGTGATCACTACATCGGACCTGGCCCGCCGGTACTCGCGCACAGCGCGTAGCTCGGGGGAGTGTCGCCGCCGCGTCGGGTCCGGGGGCAGAGAGAGAGCCTCGGTCGGCAGAGGTGATCGACCGGGGCTCTTGTCCTGCCCACGCTCCACCGGTGTCCTGCCCGCGCTCCACCGGCAACTCGCCTGTGGCTTACGGCGTTCCTTACGGACGCTGCACGCCGTCCGCGGCCTTACGGGTACCGCACGCGCTCGGCAACCGCACCGTGAACAGCGACCCCTTCCCCAGCACGCTCTCCGCCGTCACCGCGCCCTCGTGCGCCTCCGCCAGCTTCCGCACGATGGACAGGCCGAGGCCACTGCCTCCCGTCGCCCTCGTACGCGACTTGTCCGCGCGCCAGAAGCGGTCGAAGACGTGCGGCAGTTCGGCGGCCGCGATCCCCGTCCCGGTGTCGGCGACCTCGATCAGCACCTCGTCCCCCGTACCGCGGCAGGTGATCCGTACGCTGCCGCCCTCCGGGGTGTGCCGGATCGCGTTGGAGACGAGGTTGCCGATCGCCTGGCGCAGCCGCAGCGGGTCGGCCATGACCCGGGGGTCGCCGAGCACCGTCGCCCTGAGTCTCACCCCGGCGGCGTCCGCCCGCGCCTGGTGCGCCGCCGCCACCTGCTCGGCGATCTCGGCGGCGCGTACCGGCTCGCGGCGCAGGCGCAGCGTGCCGGCGTCGGCGGCCGCGAGGTCCTGGAGGTCGTCGACGATGTGCTGGAGCAGCAGGGCTTCTTCGAGGAGCGAGGTGACCAGCGCCGGGTCGGTCTCGACCACGCCGTCCTCGGCCGCCTCCAGCCAGCCGCGGATGTTGGAGAGCGGGGTGCGCAGCTCGTGCGCGACGTCGCTCACCATGGCCTTGCGCTGTTCCTCCAAAGCCTTGCGGTGGGCGGCCATGTCGTTGAAGGCGGCGGCCAGTTGGCTGATCTCGCCGGCCGAACGGCTGACCTTCGCGGGCACCGGTTCGCCCGCCTCGCCCGTCTTCATGCGCCGGGTCGCGGCGGTCAGCGCCCGCAGCGGCCGGGTCAGCCTGGCCGCGGCGAGCGCGGTGACGGCGACGGTGACGGCGAGGACGGCCGCGGCGAGCCCCGCGAGGCGGGCGGTGTTGGCCCCCGAGAGACTGAAGCCGGGGGTGCTGCGGGAGCCGTCGGGGCTGGTGATGAAGAGCAGCGCGGGCGAGGAGACGTAGGGGGCGAGCTGTTCGCGGCGGGCGCTGTCGACGCAGGCCGTGGCGGCGGCGCCGGCTTCGGCGGCGGCGGTGGCTCCGGGGCCGCTGGGGTCCGGGCCGGGGGTTGGCGGCGACTGGCGGAACTCGCCGGGGCCGACGGCGGCGGAGGCGCGGTCATCCGCGGCGGGTGGGGCGGGTACGGCGGGTACGTACGTCGGGACCGCGCCGACCGGCTTCGGACCGGAGCGCCCGGCCACGTCGAGCCGGACCTCGACGGGAGAGAGGCCGCGCCGCCTCATGCACGCGTCGGTGAGGGAGCCGAGCTTCTCCAGGGCCTTGAACTCGGTCGCGGTGGGTACGTCGAGCAAGGGAGTGTGGCAGCGGGTCTTGAAGAGGCCACCGGGGTCATTGTCGATGCGCAGGGAGGGGCGTCCGCCGGGGCCGACGACGATGTCGGAGGCGACGCCGAACTCGGACAGACAGGCCGCCCCGCGGTCGGCGGCGGCCCGCAGCTGCTTGCGTTCGCGCCGCGTCAGGCGGTACGGGCCGACCACGCGCGGGTCGACGCGGTCGGCTCCGGCCTCCTCGTCGCCCCGCCCGGCGGACAGCGTCGTGTCCACGGCGAGCGGGTCGAGGACGGCGGAGGCGTTCGGGGGCAGGGGGGTGTGCTTGGAGGGGGCCGCGGAGTCCGCGATGACCTTGCGGTCCTGCGTGGTGAGGGCGACGCGGCGGCCGGTGCTCCGGGCCAGTTCCCGGACGGCCTGGCCGGCGCCCCGCCAGGCGGGAGCGGCCGCGCCGACGCCGAGGAGCCGGTCGTAGATACGGGCGTCATCGGCGAGCACCTGCCCCTGCTCCTGCCGCAGCGCACCGGAGGTGGTCTGCGCGGCGAGCCAGGCGGTCGCGGCGACGGACCCTATGGAGACGAGCACGGACACGACGAGCAGCCTCGCCAACAGGCTCTTGCGAAGCGGAACATCACGAGCCATGGGCCGCCACCGTGTCGGCCGGGGCCCCGGTTTCAGCCCCGTCCGCCCCGGTCCCAGGCCGGGCCGCCCCGGGGCCAGCCGCAGCCGATCCAGCCTGAGCCCGATCCGATTCCGCTCCAGTCCCAGCCGACCCGCTCCCAACCCCAAGGCCAGCCGCAGCCGGTCCAGTCCCGGCCCTGACGCCAGGGCCAGGACCAGCCGGTCCAGCCTCAGCCCCAGCCGCTCCAGTCCCCGCCTCAGCGCCAGGGCCAGGCTCAGCCGACCCCGCTCCAGCCCCAGCCACCCCCACCCCACCCCCAGCCGTCAGCTTGTACCCCACCCCGAATACCGTCACCAACCGCCTCGGCCGCCGCGGCTCCGTCTCGATCTTCTTGCGCAGGTTGAGCACGTGCACGTCCACCGTCCGCACCGATATGTAACCCGACGAGCCGTGGACCCGGTCGAGGAGCTGCGGCCGGGTGAAGACCCGGTCCGGCTCCTCGGCGAGCGCCGTGAGGAGGTCGAACTCGCCCGGCGTGCAGTCGATTTGCCGCCCGTCGACCGTCACCTCGTGCCGCACCGGATCGACCACCAGACCGCCCACCCGCAGGACCCCCCGCCCCGCGTCCGGCAGCGGCGCGTGGATGCCGCCCGCGCGCCGCAGCAGCGTCCGTACGCGGGCCATCAGCTCGCGGGGGCTGTACGGCTTGGTGAGGTAGTCGTCGGCGCCCAGGTCGAGACCCGCGAGGAGGTCGTCCTCGGTGGAGCGCGCCGTCAGCATCAGGATCGGCAGCCGGACGAGTTCCGCCGGCCCGTCCGCGTCCCGCAGCAGCCGCGTGACCTCCAGGCCGTCGGCCCCCGGCATCATCACGTCGAGAATCAGCAGGTCCGGGGGCCTGCGCCGGACCTCGCGGAGGGCGGCGGACCCGTCGTGGACGACGGCGACCGCGTGGCCCTCGCGCTCCAGGTAGCGGCGGACCAACTCGGCCTGTTTCTCGTCGTCCTCCGCGACCAGGACAAAAGCGCACATGGCGTCGAGGATAGGCACGCCCTGCCGTCTTCAGGCGAGGGAAACCGCATCCGGACAACTGCCTCACAGAATCCTGATAAGTGGCCTCTACGCTTTCCCGGCCCCCGCCCCACCCCGGCCCCGGCCCCGGCCTCACCCCCGCCCCGCCCCCGGCACCTAGCCGCCCCGCGCCACCGCAACATCGACCAGCGTGTCCAGCGCCCACGCGAGCACCTCCGTCGACGGGGACGCGAGCCCGATCCGTACCGCCTGCCCCGCGCGCCGCCCATCGGCCGCGAAGGCCGGGCCAGGTGTCACGGCGATGCCTCGCGCGGCGGCCGCCGCCACGAACGTCTCCGCACGCCAGGGCGGCGGCAGCTCCCACCAGCAGTAATACGAGCGCGGATCGGTACGGAACCTCCCCTTCACCCCCAACCCTGCTCCCGGCCCTGCGCCCGCCCCCACCACCGCCCCGATCAACCGCTCCCGCACGATCTCGTGCCGCACCCGCACGTCGGCCCGCTTGGCGGCGACCAACGTCTCCACGGTTCCGTCACCGACCCACCGCACGGCCGCCTCCAGGGCGAAACCCCCCGCCGTCCAGCCCCCCGACCGCAGGCCGCGCGCGAGGGCGTCCAGGTGGCCGGGCGGGGCGGCGAGCATGCCGAGGGTGAGACCGGGGGCGACCCGCTTGGACAGGCTGTCGACGAAGACGACCCGCTCGGGCAGCAGCGCGGCGAGCGGCGCCGGCGCGTCCTCCGCGAGGAAGCCCCACGTACCGTCCTCGACGACATGGCACCCCATGTTCCCTATGACGGTGGCCAGTTGAGCACGCCGCTCCGCACCCGCCGTGACCGACAGCGGATTCTGCAGCGTCGGCTGTACGTAGACGGCGGCGAGCGAGGCGCTCCGGTGCGCGGCGGCGAGCGCGTCCGGCAGCATGCCCTGCTCGTCGACGGCGATGGGCACGAGCCGCACGCCGAGCTGCTCGGCGATGGCTCTCACCAGCGGATACGTGACTTCCTCGACGCCCACGCGGCCCCCGGGGCGGACGAGCGAGGAGAGGGCGGCGGCGATGGCCTGCCGGCTGTTCCCGGCGAAGAGCAGCTGCCCGGGGTCCGGGCGCCATCCGCCGCGTGCGAGCACCGTGGCGGCGGCTTCGCGCGCCTCGGGGGTGCCGTCCGGCGCGGCGGTCCGGGTGGCCTCCAGGAGTACATCGGGCCGGGCGAGGGGCCCGAGGGCGCGAGCCATGAGCGCCGACTGGCCTTCCGCCACCGGGTAGTTGAGTTCG
Source organism: Streptomyces huasconensis (assembly GCF_021028635.1). NCBI lineage: Bacteria > Bacillati > Actinomycetota > Actinomycetes > Kitasatosporales > Streptomycetaceae > Streptomyces > Streptomyces huasconensis. The sequence goes on along the minus strand of NZ_CP086119.1, from coordinate 4,485,388 downwards.
AGGTTGACCACGGCCGCCCCCTGCCCGGCATCCGGTGCCCGGTGGCCCGGCGGCCCGAAGCCCGACGGCCGGGGCGGCGCCCCCTCCGTCAGCGCCGCCCCACCGGGATGCGGCGCCGCGGCCCTGACGAACGTGCCGCGCCCCACCTCCCCGACGACCAGACCCCGCCGCGCCAGCTCCCCGTACACACGGATGGCCGTGGAGCCGGCGATCCCCCGCCGCCGCGCGAAGGCCCGCTGCGTCGGCAGCCGCTCGCCGCCCCGCAGCCTCCCCGCCTCGATCTCCCGGGCCACCTCATCGGCCACCTCCCGGAAGTCTTTCCGCTTCCGCTTCCCCAGCTCCGCCACCCGCCGCCCACCCCATCCCGTCCCACCGCCATGGACATCGGCATCGACATCGGCAGTGGCATCGACTTTGCACCGAGAGCAAAGAGCTTATTGCACCGGGCAGTTGGGGGCGCCTAGCCTCCCCCCATGGCAACCGCACAGCTCAACGGCGTCACCATCGGTTACGACGACACGGGCGACGGCGAGGCCGGCCCCTCAGCCGCCCCCTACACCGGCCCGCGCCCCGCCCTCGTCCTCCTCCACGGCCACCCCTTCGACCGCTCCATGTGGGCCCCGCAGCGCGAGGCGTTCGCCGGGACGCACCGCGTCATCACCCCGGACCTCCGCGGCTACGGCGACTCGACCGTCGCCCCCGGCACCACGGACTTCGCCACCTTCGCCGAGGACGTCGCCGCGCTCCTGGACCACCTGGACGTAGGGGAGTTCGCACTCGGCGGCCTCTCGATGGGCGGGCAGCTCGTCATGGAGTGCCACCGCCTGTTCCCGGAGCGCCTCACGGGCCTCCTCCTCGCCGACACCTTCCCCGCGGCCGAGACCCCGGAGGGCAAGGCCACCCGCAACGCCCAGGCGGACCGGCTCCTCAGCGAGGGCATGCAGGGATACGCGGACGAGGTGCGGGACAAGATGGTGGCCCCGTACAACACGGAGGCGTCCGCGTACGTCCACCGCATGATGCTGGCCGCCCCGCCCGAGGGAGCCGCCGCCGCCCTGCGCGGCCGGGCCGAACGCCCCGACTACCGCGCGATGCTGACCCGCGTCGCCGTGCCGTCCCTCGTGGTCGTGGGCCGCGACGACACGTACACGCCGGTCTCCGACGCCGAGGCCATGCACGCCGCGCTCCCGGACTCCGCGCTGTGCGTCGTCGAGGGCGCCGCGCACCTGCCGAACCTGGAACGCCCCACCGAGTTCAACGCCGCGGTCCGCACCTGGCTGAACCGCCTCCCGACGCCCGTGCCCACGCCTGGCCCCGCCCCCACCCCCGTACCTCCGGAATAGGGGAGTTTTCTCCACCGACTCCCGGCCGGTCGCCGCCCCATAATGAACCCGCGGACCGCATGAAACCCGCAGTTCACAGACGTAGGGGGACAACCGTGACGACCATGCCCACAGAACGGCGGACCGCGCGAAGCGGCCCGCACGGCAACCGCGACGCCTTCACCCGCTCCCTGCTCCTGTGGGGCCTGTCCCTGCGGGCGTTCGCGCTCTCCCTCTGGATGGCCCACGCCCACGTCTTCGTCGCGGGCGGCCCGAACGCCAGGCTGCTGCCGGGCCCCGTGCGGAGCGTACGGAAGCTCGCCGACCGGCAGCGCCGCCTGGCCGAGGAGTGGTCGGGCAGGGAGTTCCCCGCCCCGTACCGCGAACTGCCCGCGACCGGACAAGGGCTGGCCCTGCGCGCCCAGTTGGCGGGCAAGGAGGGGCAGGTCTGGCGGGACTGGCGGTGGGCGGGCCTCGACCCGTACGTCGGCGGGATGATCGCCTTCGGGCCCCTCGCCCTCGTACTCAGCGGCATATGGGGCCTGGTCACGGCGGTGTACGGGGTGCGGCTCTCCCAGGAGTGGGGCAGCGTCTGGTACCTGTTCGTCCCGGTCCAGAACTGGCCGACGGCCGCCCTCGCCGGGCTCCTCGGCGTCCTCCAGTTCCCGCTCGCGTACTTCTGGGCCGCGCCGCGCGCCGTCCGGCTCCACGAGCGCTGCCTACGGGCGATGCTCACCCCGAGCGACAGCGAACTGCGCGCGGAGATGGCCGAGATGGCCGACCGCATCGACCACCTCACCACGACCCGTTCCGCCGCCGTCGACACGCAGATGTCCGAGATCCGGCGCATCGAACGCGACCTGCACGACGGCGCGCAGGTCCGGCTGGTGGCGATGGGCATGACGCTCGACGCCGCCGAACATCTCCTGGAGTCGAACCCCGCCGCCGTCCGCGCCCTGCTCGCCGAGGCCCGCGAGAACTCCGCGAAGGCCCTGCAGGAACTGCGCGACCTGGTCCGCGGCATCCACCCGCCGATCCTCGCCGACCGCGGACTCGCGGACGCCGTAAGGTCGTTGGCGCTGATCAGCCCGCTCAGGACCGAGGTCACCACCGAGCTGCCCGCGCGGCCCGAGGCTCCGGTGGAGTCCGCCGTGTACTTCGCGGTCTCGGAGGCCCTGGCCAACGCCGTCAAGCACGCGGCGGCCGAACGTGCCTGGATCGACATCCGGTACGAGAACGGCGGCCCCGGAAGCGGTGACGGGGCGCTGCGCGTCACCGTCACGGACGACGGCCGCGGCGGCGCCGACCCGGCGCGCGGCTCGGGGCTGCGCGGCATCGAACAGCGCCTGGCGACCTTCGACGGCGTCCTCGCCGTGAGCAGCCCGCCCGGCGGTCCGACGATGGTGACGATGGAGGTGCCGTGCGCGTTGTCCTCGCCGAAGACCACTTCCTCCTGAGGGACGGCCTGGTCCGCCTCCTGACCGCCTTCGGCCACGAGGTCGCCGCAGCCGTCGACAACGGCCCGGAGCTGCTCACCGCGCTCACGGACCTGCGGCCGGACGTCGCGGTCGTCGACGTCCGGCTCCCGCCCGGCTTCAGCGACGAGGGCCTGCGCGCCGCGGTCGAGGCGCGCACCCGGCAGCCCGGCCTGCCGGTACTGCTGCTCTCCCAGTACGTGGAACCGCTCTACGCCCATGAGCTGCTGGCCACCGGCTCCGAAGGGGTCGGCTACGCGCTCAAGGACCGGGTCTCCAACGGCGCCCAGTTCATCGCGACCATCGAGCGGGTCGCCGCGGGCGGCACGGCCATGGACCCCGAGGTGGTCTCCCAGCTCCTGGTCCGCAAGGCCCGGGACACCGCCATGGCGACCCTCACGGCACGCGAACGGGAGGTCCTGGAGTGCCTGGCGCAGGGCCGCTCCAACGCGGGCATCGCGGAGACGCTGTTCATCTCGGAGAAGGCCGTCGCCAAGCACATCGGCAACATCTTCCCGAAGCTCGGGCTGCCGCCCTCGGACACGGACAACCGCCGGGTGCTCGCGGTCCTGGCCTATCTGGACCGCTGAGACCGGCGGGGCGGGGTTTATGAGGTGGACGGGTTCCCAGATGGACGGCTCCACCAAACGGACGGCGTCACCAGGTGAACGGGTTCACCAGGCGGACGGCCTCACCAGGCGGACGGCTCCACCAGGCAGTCGACGTCACCAGGCGAACGGCTTCATCAGCTGCAGGGCTTCGCCGGATGGGCGGCGTCACCAGGTGGGGCGCGCCCCCACCCCGCCGTCCACCACCAGGTCCGTACCCGTGATCCAGGACGCGGCGTCCGAGGCGAGGAACACGCAGGCGTTGCCGATGTCCTCGGGCCGTCCGAGCCGCCCGAGCGGTGCCGCCCGGCCCCACCGCTCCACGCCCTGCGGCCACTCCTCGGCGAGGCCCGGCCGGTCGACGAGGCCGGGCGAGACGCTGTTGACGCGGATGCCGCGCGGTCCGTACTCCAGGGCCGCCGAGCGGGCGAACATGATCAGGGCGGCCTTGGAGGCGCTGTAATGCGCGTGGCCGGGAGCGGGGTGCGAGCCCTCGATGGACGCGATGTGCGTGACCGTGCCGCCGCCCTGCCGGGCCATGAGGTCCGCGGCGGCCTGGGTGCAACAGAAGGCGCTGGTCACGTTGGCCTCGGAGAGGCGGCGCCACTCGTCGGCCGTCATGTCCGCGAGGTCCCGCAGGGGCTGGATACCGGCGTTGTTGACCAGCGCGTCCAGCCGGCCCCGCCAGGCGTACGCGGCCTCGACGAGGCGGTGGCACTCCTCCTCCCGGGTCAGGTCCGCCGACAGGGCGACGGCGGCACCGCCCGCCGCCTCGATCCGCTCGACCAGTTCCCGGGCCCGCGCCTCGCCCCGCCGGAAGTGCACCACGACCGCGGCCCCGGCCTGCGCGAACCGCCGGGCGATCCCGGCGCCGATCCCGCCGCTGGCCCCGGTGACGAGAGCGACGCGCCCGTCGAGCCGCGGCAAACTGGCGTCCCGCCACGCCTCACGCTCACACGCACGCTCCGGGCCCCGAAGGCCCGCCTCGCCGCGCCCCTCCACCGCGCCCCGCGCCGCCACCCCGTCACGCACCGCCTCGCCCCGCCCCTCCACCCCGTCACGCACCGAAGACACCCTCCGCCCCTTTCCTTCCCATCCGCACCGGCTCCCCCGGCCTGCACAGCTCCCGGATGACCCGTGCCCGCCCCGGATACCGCGCGGCCAACTCCTCCGGGTCCCCGCCTTCGTAGTCCTGGGGCAGGAACCCCGGCGCCATCGTCGTACCGAACAGCGACCATCCGTACCCCCGCCGTCGGCCGTCGGCCGGGCCGGGTGCCACGCGCGCCCCCATCCAGGTCCCCGCGGGAACGACGAGCTGTACGCATCCGGCCCGCCCCAGCACGGCCAGGCGGTCCGTGCCGTCGGGTGCCAGGAGCAGCAGTTCCAGGGCGTCGCCCTCGTAGAAGTGCCAGACCTCGTCGGTGGGCAGGCGGTGCAGGGCGGAGAAGTCCCCACGGGCGGTGGTCAGGAGCACGAGGATCGCCGTGCCGACGGGGCGGCCCGTGGCGTCGGGCGGCCCGGCCCAGGTCTGGCGGAACCGCCCGCCCTCGACCGGCAGAGGCCGCAACCCGTACCGCGCGGCGACCTCGTCAGCTGTCTCGACCCGCTCGGCCTGCTCGTCCTGCTCGCCCTTTTCCACCACGTCCACCTTTTCCACCATGGACGAAGAGGTCCCCGGCAGCGGCGCGTCTCATGCACCCCACAGAAGCCTCCTGCACGCCCGCCTCAGGGCGTGAGGGACCGCCAGATCCGATCCGGCAGGACGCGCGCGGCCTGCCCGAGGTCGACGTCGTCCAGGCCGGAGAGCCGACGGCGCGCGGTCGCGACGATCGGCCCCATGACGAGCGCCTCGACCACGGGCACGTCCAACGGGGCGATCTCCCCCGACTCCACGTGCCGGCGCACCCACTCGGTCAGCGGCGACAGCCGGGCCTCCTGGGCGTCGCGGAGCTGCTTGGCGTGGGCCATGCCGACCCGGTCGGCATAGGAGGAGTGCAGCAGCCGGGAGGCGTCCGGATGCTCCTGGACGAACGTCAGATACGTCTGTACGAGCGCGCGGACACCGCCCCGCGCCGTACGCGAACGCGCGACGCCCGCGGCCAGTTCACCGAGGAGACGTTCGAGCCAGCGCAGCAGCAGGGCGTTCATCAGGCCGTCGACGCTGCCGAAGTGGTGGTAGAGACTGCCGAGGCTGACCCCGCTGGCCCGGGTGAGGGCGCCGACGGTGACGCCCTGCTCCCCCGCGTCGGCGTACACCTGGAGGGCGGCGTCCAGGAGGCGCTCGGCGGTCTCCACGCCACGTCGTTGCTTGGGGCTCATGGTGCTCACCAGCGTAGACCCCGGAACCACGAGGGCGGACCGCGCGCCTCCGCTCTCGGGGAGGGGAAGGGGGCGTACGGGAAGTGGAAAGGTTTTCTAGAAAGATCTTCCACCCAGGAGGACCGATGGTCCACACTGGTCACCGGTCCGCGGCCCGGGCCGGTGTCCGTCCGTGCGGACGGGGGTGCGCACGGGAACGGCACGGGTCCGGCCGACGGCCGGTGAACGGGGAGACGGTGGACGGGGCAGGCGCACAGAACGGGTTCGACCTCACGGGCAGCGGCGCCGAACCGCTGCGCGAGCGCGATCCGCGGCAGATCGGCTCGATCCCGCTGGTGGGGCGGCTCGGAGTCGGCGGCATGGGGCGGGTGTACCTCGGCGTCGTCGACGGGCGGTACGCCGCCGTCAAGCAGATGCTGGCGTCCGTCGTCGCCGAGGACGAGGGGTTCCTGCGCCGCTTCGGGCAGGAGATGGACAACCTCGCGCGCCTGCCGGCCGAGGCCACCGCCCCGCTCCTCGCGAGCGACCGCACCGCCGAACCCCCGTGGTTCGCCACCGCGTACGTCCCCGGGATCACCCTGGCCGAGGCCATCGAACCGCACGGGGCGCCGTTACCGGCCGGCGCCCTGTGGCGGCTCCTGCGGGAGGTGGCCGCGGGCCTGGAGTCGGTCCACGCCCTGGACATGGTGCACCGGGACCTCAAGCCGTCGAACGTCATGCTGACCCTCGACGGCGTCACCCTCATCGACTTCGGCATCGCCCGCGCCGCCGAGCAGAGCCAGCTGACCCAGACCGGCCTGATCGTCGGCACGCCGGCGTACATGTCGCCCGAACAGGCCTCGGGCAAACGGCGGTTGACCGGCACGTCCGACATCTTCACGCTGGGCCTGCTGGTCGCCTACGCGGCGTGCGGCCGCTGGCCGTTCAAGGACGGCGCCGAGGGCAGCCCGCTGTACCGCATCGTCCACGACAGCCCTGACCTGACCCCACTGCGCGCGCTGGACCCGCACCTGGCCGAAGTCATCAACACCTGCCTGGACAAGGACCCCGAGGGCCGCCCGACGGCAGCGGAACTGGTCGCCCTGGCCGCACAGCACGGCCCCACCGCCCCGCCCACCTGGCCGGCCCCGGTCACCGACCGCCTGGCGGGCCGCGCGGCCTTCGCGGCGAGGACCCCACCGGAGCCGACGGAGCGCCCCCTCGAAGAAACCACCCCGGACGCCGCCCCCACTCCCCCACCCCGCCCGGAACGCCGCCGCCGCACCCGCGTCCTGCTGGCCCTGGTCCCGGTGGTGATCGCCACGGGCACGACTCTGGCCCTCCAGAACCTCCCGTACGTCAACTCCCCGGACCGCGCGGCAGGCTCGACCCCCTCCGCGACGGCAACGGCCCCGCCACCCGGTCAGGAAACCTCGGAGAAGCCTGCGGAAAGGCGAAAAAAGAAGGACCGAGAACAAAAAGACGAAGACGAGCCCAAAGCCAAGAAGAAGCAGAACGACAAGCCAAAAGCCGACGAAGCACGGCCCGACGACTCGCCCCCGAGCAAGACCGACGACGCGAAAAGCCCTTCACGCTCGACCCCTGACGCCGACTCCCCCGACACGGACACAGACACCGGCGGCAACGGCAGGAACGGCGACACCCCCACCACCCCCACCTCAGGCCCCTTCCGCCTGAAGAACGCCGACAACGAGGCCTGCCTGACGCAGGTCTACGGCGCCGCGGACGACGGCGAGTGCGGCGACCCCAGCGCCACATGGAAGACGGTGAGCGCGGAGAACAACAGCTTCAAGGTGGTCAACAAACAGTCGGGCTCCTGCCTGGTAGCGAACATGCTCGGCCAGGCGGTCTTCGTAGGCGACTGCACCCAGGGCTCGGCCCGCCTCTGGCGCTGGGGCAAGACCGGCACCCTGAAAAGCACCGCAAACGGCGGCTGCCTGGACCTGTCCTACGGCGGCGGAGTATCGGCCACCACGTGCGAGCCGGGCAAGGCGTCCCAACAGTGGTCCAGGTGACGCCCGCGTGAGCGATCCCAGCAACACCCAATACACCAACGGCCCCCAGCGTTAATCCCCCACCCTGAGGCCGATGTCTTCCCGCCGCCCCTCGCCGCTCGGCGGTACCGGCACGGTGATGGCGGTCAGGAGGATGCCGCGTCCCGTGGTCCAGCGGCCCGTCAGCATGCTCAGGCCGGTGCCCTCCACCACGAGCCCGGGTGGAGGGAGCCGCGCCGAGAAGGTGCGGGTGATGGGGTCGATGCGTACGTCAACGTCCCTGAATCCCAGCCACTTTCGCGTCCACGGGAACCACGCCTTGTAGACGCACTCCTTGGCGCTGAAGAGCAGGCGGCCCCAGCTCACCCCGCTGTGCTCCCGTGCCAGGCCCGCGACCATGGCACGCTCGTCGGGGCCCGCGATCGTCTCCAGCATTCCCCACGCGGGCAAGGGGGCCTCGGGCTCCGCGTCGACGCCGACGGCCGCGAACTCGTCCGCGCGGGCGAGGACAGCCACCTGGTAGCCGGAGCAGTGGGCCATGCTCCCCACCAGCCCGGCGGGCCACAGGGGCTCGCCCGCCGGGCCGCGCAGCACGGGCGCGGCGGGCCTCCCCAGCTCCGCCATGGCCAGCCGTGCGCAGTCCCGCACCGCCCCGAACTCGTCGCGGCGCAGCTCCGTCGCGTGTGCCATCAGGGCGCTCTCCTGCGGGTACAGGGCTCGTGCCGGCGGCGGGAAGCCGAACGAGTCGACCGCCGCGACCCGGCTCGGGACGATGTCCCGGATCACGCGTCGGACTCGAGGGGCTTCAGCGTCGCGGTGAACTCCTCCAGGAACGCCCGGCGCGAGGTCACCGGCCCGGCGGGGCGGACCACGAACTTCGACAGGCCCGCGTCGACGTGACGGCGCAGCTGGTCCCGGGCGTCGGACCAGTCCCAGCACAGCAGGGTGCGGGGGTCGGGCACGTCGGGGCGGTCCTGGCGCAGGCGGGTCAGCAGGGCGTCCAGGGCGGGGCCGTCGGTGTCGGGCCGGACGACCGTCAGGTACGTACCGTAGTGGTCGTCGTCGATCGTCCGGTGCGCGCGGTCGGCTGCGCGGGCGATGCGAGCGCGGCATGCTTCGGCCTCCGCCGGGAGGACGTTGCTGCCGAGCCAGCCGTCACCGAGGCGGCCGACCCGGTCCAGGGCCGGGGGTACCCGGCCGCTCAGCCACAAGTCGAGCGCTCTGGCGGGCCGGGGGGCGACGGACGCCTCCTCCAGCGGGAAGAAGCGGCCGTTTCGGGTGACGGCGGGCTCGGTCAGCAGCGCCCGCACCACCTCCAGCGCCTCTTCGAACACCGCGGCCCGCTGCCCGTCCGGCACGGGGTACATCGTCCGGTCGGAGTGCCGGGCCGGGCGGACCCCGAAGACGGGCAGGACGCGGCCCGGGGCGAGCGCCGCCAGGCTGGCCAGCTGTGCCGCGACCAGGGCCGGGTTGCGTCCGGGCAGGACCAGCACGCTCATGCCGAGCTTGAGCCGCGTGGTGACACCGGCCGCGTGGGCGACGGCGACGAGCGGGTCCAGCGCGTCGGGGGCCGAGGCCAGGTCCGAGAACCACACCGAGTCGATGCCGTACGCCTCCACGTCCGCCACCAGGGCGCCCGGGTCGGGGCGGTCCGGGCGCGCGGCGCGCTCGGGCACGCCGCCCACCCCGATGCGGACCTTCACCGCGGCACCCGGGCTTCGGATGCCGCCGGCGCTTCGTCCCCCGTACCGCGTGGCAGGGGTGGTCGCCTCATGCCCGGGCCCGCAGCAGCCGCCCCAGGGTCGTGGCCTTCGCCAGGACCGTGCCGTCGGCTGCGGCGGTGACGCCCTCGGCGAGGGCGACGGCTTCGGTCAGGGTCGCCGTCGTGGTGAGGCGGCGCCAGGCGTTGACGGGGACGTGGCGGCTCCAGCGGACGCCCAGGTCGAGGGTGACCGGCTGTACGGTGCCGAGTCCCTCGCTGCGGAACACGCACTCCAGCAGGAAGCTGTCGAAGAGCAGCAGGTCCACGGCGGCCCCGTGCGTGGCACCGCCGATGAGCTCGGGACGGCCCCGGACCCAGACGTCGCAGAGCGCCTTGCCGTCCCCCAGCCCGGCCGGGCTGAGCGGGTAGTCCACGGCCCGTACGTCCAGATGCTTGAAGAACGCGACCTCGTCGGCCAGCCAGGTCACCTCCGGAGCGGAGTCCGGCGGTGCGGTGTCGCCCGCGGGCGTGTCGTCCGCGACCAGGCGGGGGTCGAGCATCCAGGCGTCGGCGGTGAAGACCCGTTCGCCGTCCTGGAGCAGGTCGATGCGGAGCAGTTCGCTGCTCCCGCCCTTGCGGACGGTCTCGACCCGGCCCTCGATGGGTCCGGGTGCCGCCGCCTTGGGGTAGGCGCCCTGGATGCCGCCCAGGACGAGGCGCGGTGCCGCGGCCCGGGCCACCTGGCTCGCGAACGCCGCCACGCAGCCGCCGAAGACCCGGTCGGCGAAGAGCCACTCCTCGCCGACGACGCCCTGGAAACCGGAGCCGGACGGTGTGACGGCGAACGCCGTTTCAAGCGACAAGACTCTCTCCCTTGATACGGACCACGGCGGCGGCCGCGATCCCCTGAGGTTCAGCCGAGGTCAACAGCACGACCCGGTCGCCGGGGCCGGAGGCCGCCGCCCGGGTCAGGGCGCTCACCAGCTGGAAGGCACCCGTTGCGGAGTGCAGCTGCCCCACCGCCTCCGTCACCGGCGGGAGCTGGGTCGCACTGGGGCACACGGCCGTCAGTGCCTTGGACTCCGCGTCCTCCCACGTCCCCGAGCCGATCGTGGCCCACACCTCACCGGGCGAAGCGCGGTCGAGGACCCGCTGCGCCACCCTGCGGACGGCCGTGCCGGCGTCGCCGTCCGTGGTCACCAGTGAGGTGACGGCGAGGACCTCGGCCAGGCCACCGGTGGCGTCGGCCTCCAGGCGGACCAGGGCGCAGCCCTCCGCCAGCGGGGCGGTGCCACCGCGGACCCAGGAGCGCGCTTCGCTCAGCTCCTCGACGGCCCCGGTGAGCAGCACGTCCGCGCGGCCCGTCAGCAGCAGCCGTCGGCAGTAGCCGAGGGCGAGCAGCCCGGTCGTCGTGCCGCCGGCGAGGGTGGTGTTGGGGCCCTTGAGTCCGTGCCAGATGGCGGTCTGCCCCGCGATGCTGTTCATGGCCGCGTTCTGGATGGACGAGGGGGGTATGTGATGCGGGCTCTTGGCTTCCCGCGAGGCGCGGTTCACCTCCAGGATGCTCTGGGCGCTGCCGTTCGTCGTGCCCAGGATCAGGCCGGTGCGGGTGAGGTCCTCGTCCTTCGTGAGCAGCCGGGAGGCCGCCGCGACGGTGAGGGCGGTGGCGCGGCCCATGGTGCGGGTGCCCTGACGGCCGAGGTACTCGCGCGGCTCGAAGCCGGGTACCGGCCGGGGCGCGTCGGGCAGCGGGCGGGCCGCGTCGGCGAGGTCCCGGTCGTCCGTTCCGTACGGGGACAGGGCCGACCATGCGGTGATGATCACGACGTCTCCTCGTAGCGGCCGATCAAGGTGATCGCGTTGTTGCCGTTGAACGCGAAGCCGTTGTTCTGGACGATCGACACCTCGGCGGGCACGGAGTGGTTGGGCACGCAGTCGATGGCGCACTCCGGGTCCGTGGTGCGGTGGTTGACGGTCGGCGGCAGGAAGCCTTCGTTGATCGCGATCGTCGAGGCGATGGCGCCGAGGGCGCTGGAAGCGCCCATCGAGTGGCCGAGCATGGACTTCAGCGAGACGACGGGGGGCGGACTCTCGCCGTACACGGCCTTGACGGCCCGTACCTCCGTCACGTCGTTGGAGGGGGTGCCGGTGCCGTGGGCCGAGATCAGGTCCACGTCGCCGGGGGTCACCCGGGCGTCGCGCAGGGCGGACTCCATGCACGCCTGGATGCTCTTCTCCTCGGGGGCGAAGGCGTGGTGGGCGTCGCAGTTGATCCCGTACCCCAGGACCTCCGCGAGGATCGTCGCGCCGCGGGCGCGTGCCGCGGTCAGGCTCTCCAGGAGGAGGATGCCCGCCCCTTCGCCGCTGAGGATGCCCTGGCGGTCGGCGTCGAAGGGGCGGCAGCGGTCGGGCGACATGATGCCGAGCCGGTGGAACGAGGCGAAGGAGCGGCGGCAGACGGCGTCGACGCCGCCCACCAACGCGTAGTCGGCGTCGCCGAGCCGGATGGCGTCGAGCCCGTCCCCGATGGCGTAGTTGCCGGCCGAGCAGGCGGTCGGGAACGTCATCGGGGACACGTCCTGGAGCCCGAACTCCCAGGCGATGGCGGCGGAGAGCCGGTGGGTCCAGGCGCGGTCGACGAGCGCCTGGTCCATCCGGTCGGCTCCGCGCAGCAGGGTCTGCTCGGCCAGCGCGTCGAGTTCCTGCGACTCGCCGTCGGCGGTGCCCACGGCGATGTGGCCCGGGCGGTGCCTGAGGTCGTCGCCGGTCAGCCCGGCCTCGGCGAGGGCCATCGCGGCGGCGGCGACGGCGAAGGAACTCGCGCGGCCGAGCGTGTCCACCGGGGTGCGCGTGATCCAGCCGGCGGGGTCGAAGCCGGTGACCTCGCACCCCAGGGAGGTGGTGAATCCGGTGGTGTCGAACGCGGTGAGCGGCGCGACCTCGTTGCGTCCGGACCGCAGCCCTTCGGTGAACTCCGCCGTGCCGGTGCCGATGCTCGACACCGGCCCGCGGCCCGTCACCACGACGCGTTCGCACCCGCCGGTCATGCTTCGGCCAGGACGTCGTGGATCGCGGCCAGGCTCACCATGCGCTTGGCCTTGTCCTGTTCGATGGTGATGCCCAGGCTGTCCTCGATGGCCGTCATGATCTCGATGACGGCCAGGGAGTCGACGCCGAGCTCCTCGTAGAAGTGCGTCGTCTCCGTGAGTTCGCCGGGCTCGACCTCCAGGATGTCGCAGACGATCTTCTTGACGCGGTCCCGCAGGTCGGGCGTGATCTCCACCATGTCGGTCTCCTCAGTCTCGGGGCGTAGCAGTTGGTCAGGCGCCCACGACGTGGACGCCGCCGTCCACGTGGACGATCTCGCCGGTGGTCGCGGGGAACCAGTCGGACAGGAGGGCCACGCACGCCTTGGCGGCGGGGACGTGGTGGGCGCTGTCCCAGCCCAGCGGGGCGCGGTCCGCCCAGACGCCGGCCATGTCCCCGAATCCGGGGATGCCCTGGGCGGCGGGCGTGTCCAGCGGGCCCGCGGCCACCAGGTTGACGCGGACCCCCTGGGGTCCGAGGTAACGGGCGAGGTAGCGGGAGCAGGATTCGAGGCCCGCCTTGGCGACGCCCATCCAGTCGTACAGCGGCCAGGCCTGGGAGGCGTCGAAGTCCAGGCCGACGATCGAGCCGCCGTCCTCCATCAGGGGCAGGCACGCCACCGACAGGGACTTCAGGGAGTACGTCGAGGCGTGCACGGCCGCGGCCACGTCCTCCCAGGACGTGTGCAGGAAGTTGCCGCCGAGGGCGGACTGCGGCGCGGCGCCGATCGCGTGCACCACGCCATGCAGCTCCGGCACGTGTTCCCGTACGCAGTCCGGCAGCGCCGCCAGCTGCGCCGCGTCCGTGACGTCGAGGTCGATGACGGGGAGCGGGCCGTGCTCCCCGGAGGGCAGCCGCTTGGCGACGCGCTCGGTCAGGCTGCGCCGGGGGTAGGCGGTGAGCAGGACGTGCGCGCCCTGTTCCAGGGCGATCCGCGCGATGTGGAACGCGATGGAGTGCTGCGTGAGCACCCCGGTGATGAGGATGTTCCTGCCTTCGAGGATTCCCATGGCCGCTCCCCTCACCACCCCATCGCCAGGCCGCCGTCCACCGGGAGTACCGCCCCGGTGACGTACGCCGCGTCCGGTCCCGCCAGGAACCGCACGGCCTTCGCGATCTCCTCGGGCGCGGCCGTGCGCCCGAGCGGTATGCGTTCCCTGGCCTCGTCCTTGACCTTGTCGCTGAGCGCCGCCGTCATGTCCGTGTCGACGAAGCCAGGGGCGACGACGTTGGCGGTGATGTTCCAGGGGGCGAGTTCCCGGGCGAGCGACCGGGCGAGGCCGATCAGGCCCGCTTTGGACGCGGCGTAGTTGGACTGGCCGCTCTGCCCCTGGAACGCGACGACGGACGAGACGAACACGAGCCGGCCCGTGCGGGCCCTCATCATGCCGCGCGCCGCACGCTTGGCGACACGGTAGGCGCCGGTCAGATTGGCGTCGAGGACCGCCTCGAAGTCCTCCTCGCGCATCATCGCCAAGAGCTTGTCCCGGGTGATGCCCGCGTTGGACACCAGCACCTCGACGGGGCCCTGCCGCTCCTCCACGGCGGTGAAGGCGGCATCCACGTCCTCGCTGCTCGTCACGTCGCACCGCACGCCGAACAGGCCATCCGGGGCCTGCCCCGAGCGATGGGTCACGGCCACCGTGTCCCCGGCGGCGGCCAGTTCCACGGCGATGGCCCTGCCGATCCCGCGGTTGCCGCCCGTCACCAGTGCCGACCGTGTCACGAGCCCTCCTTGGCAGGGATGTTCAGCGGCGCGACGTCGCCCAGGGCCGCCACCAGGCGCTCGGGCACCAGGGTGCTGCCCGAGCCGTCGGCGGCCACGGCGACGTAGACGATGCGGCCGGTCGCGGTGGTGGAACCCTCCTTGCGGAAGGCGAAGTCGAGGGTGAAGCTCTTCTTGCCGATCCGCGCGGTGCTGACGAGGACCTCGGGCCGGTCGCCGTACCCGATGCCCGCCTGCCAGTCGATCTCCACGTGGGCGACGTGCACGTCGACGCCCATCTCGGACCAGCTGTCGTACGGCAGCCCCCGCGCGAGGAAGAAGCCGTCCACGGCCTCGTCGACGTGCGCGAGGTACCACATGTTGAACATGACGCCTTGGCGGTCGATCTCGAAGAACCGCGGCTGGATCGGGTGCGCGAACACCTGCTCGTCGTCACTCATGAGTCATGACCTCTGTGCCTTCGTTCGTGTACGGGTCGGTGGGGACGCGGCTGCGGACGGGTGCCGCCTCACCACGAGAACGCTTCCTCGTCGCGGAGGTCCACCCCGAGCGCGGCCTTGCCCAGGTACTCCAGGCACTCCTCCGGCTTGGCCGGCATCACCGCTCCGTACTGCAGCTCCCGCAGGAGCCGTTCGATGGGCCGGGACCTGCTGACTGCGGCCGATCCGCAGACCGAGACGGCGATCCGCGCGGCCTCGTGGCCGAGGTCGGCGACCGCGTACTTGGCGGCGTGGACGAGGGTGTTGGCAGTGGTGCCGCCGCGTTCGCGGTCTACGGCCTCTCCCGCCCGCTCCACCAAGGCGCGGGTGGCGTGCAGTCGGGCGGTGAGCAGCCCCAGGTCGCGCTGGACGGTGGCGGAGCGCGCCCGGGCAGGCGAGGCCGTGGCGTGGTCCACGACGGCCTGGCGCACGGCCTCGGCGATCCCGAGGTAGGCGCCGGTGTAGCCGGCGACCATCCAGTGCGGCTCGCGGATCACCTTGGTCAGGGACAGGCCCTCGATCCCGAGGACCAACCGGGACGCGGGAACGGCGACGGAGTCCAGGGCCATGTCGGCCGTGCTGGTCCCGTACATCGCCGTGAGGTGGTGGACCTCGCCGAAGGTGACGCCCGGGTCGTCGCGGGCCACCAGCAGGTGCGAGACGCGTCCCGGGTCCTCGGATTCCTCCGGGCGGGCGGGGACCGCGTAGTAGTCGGCGATGCCGGCCAGGGAGACGAAGGACTTGCGGCCCGTGATCACGAATCCCGTACCGTCCGTCTGCCGCCGGTAGCGCGTGCGCAGTCCGCGCAGCTTGGCGCCGCTGGCCGGTTCGGAGGCAGCTGAGGCGAACATCCTGCCGCCCTCCGCCACCTCGGCGAAGAGCCAGGCGCGGAACTCCTCCGCCGGCGGGGGCAGTGGGTGGTCCGCCGTTTCGCACAGCGGCCCGATGACGGCGTTGTGCATGTTCAGGCCGAGCGCCGCCGCGCCGTTGTGGAACCCGATGACGGACAGCACCCGCCAGTAGTCGGCGAACCCCAGCCCGGCCCCACCCGCCCTGCGGGGGACGAGCAGGCTGAGGAAGCCCGCCTCGGCGAGCAGCCGGTAGGGCCCCCGCGGGTCGCCCGCGCGGTCATCCACGTCGGCGGCGAGGGCCGCGATCTTGCGGCCCACCTCGTGCGCGCGGTCCAGTATCTCGTCGAAGTCGTCGGGGAGGGTCACCCTGTCTCCTTGAGTGCCGGGGAGTCCGGCGCCGGTTGCGGGAGGTCGGTCCAGGACCGTGCAGCGAGCGCCGGGCGGTCGGTCTTCCCGCGGTCGTTGAGCGGGAGGGCCGCGACGGTGACCACCCGGTCCGGCACCATGTACAGGGGCAGCTCGGTGCGCAGCAGCATGAGGGCCTCCCGCTCGGGGAGCGTGCCCTGTACGTACGCCCAGAGCTCGCCCTCGTGCGCACCGCCCTTGGCGACGACCGCCGCCGCCTTCACTCCAGGCGCGTCGCACAGCACGCTCTCGATCTCGCCCGGGTCGATGCGGTATCCGTGCCGCTTGACCTGTACGTCCTTGCGGCCCAGCAGGACGAACTCGCCGTCGTCGGTGCACCGGCCGAGGTCCCCTGTGGGGTAGGCGCGGCGCACCACGCCGTCACGGAAACGGACCTGCCGGGCCGGGTCGACGAGGGCGCCGTCCTGTAGATACCCGAGGAAGACGGTGGCGCCGGCGACGTGGATCTCGCCCTGGCCGGAAGTGGGGCGGCCGTGTTCGTCGAACACCTCCACGGTGTCACCGGGGACCGCGCGCCCGACCGTCGCCGGCTGCGCGGCCGTCCACGTCCCGGGGACGCGGAGGTAGGTGCAGACGTTCGTCTCGGTCGGGCCGTAGAGGTTGTAGACCGGCCGGTCGCCGGCGAGCCGCAGGTAGCGCTCCAGGGCCGCGGGCGGGAAGGGCTCCCCCGCGTACAGCAGGACGCGGAGCGCGGCCAGGGACGCCTCGGCGATGCCGCCGCGTTCCAGCAGGCCGACGTAGAGCGAGGGCACCGCGTACAGCACGCTGATCCGCCGGGTGCCGAGCCAGTCGACCACGTCGGCGGGGAACGCCTTGAGCCGCTCGGGCATCAGGACCGTGCAGGCGCCCGCGGCGGCGGCGGAGAACAGGTCGAAGGTGCTCAGGTCGAAGGTCAGGGCGGCCTGGGAGCCGATCCGGTCCGTGGGCCGCAGCCCCGTCTCCGCCGCGGCCCACTCGGCGAAGTGCGTGACGTTCCCGTGGGACAGCAGCACGCCCTTGGGCGTACCCGTGCTGCCCGAGGTGAACAGGACGTACCCGCCCTCGCACGCGGCCTCCGGCAGCGGCCCGGCGGGTGGCGCGTCCCGTACGCGCAGCAGTTCGACGCCCCCCGCGAGAACCTCGGTACGCGGCTCCGCCGTGTCGGACGCGGCCTCGACGGCCCCGGGCCGGGAGGCGTCGGTGGCGAGCAGCGCCGTCAGGCCGGCCTGGCGCATCATGCGGCGGGTGCGGGCCGCCGGGTTGCGGGTGTCCAGCGGTGCCACGACCGCCCCGGCACGCAGGGCCGCGTGGATCGCGAGCACCGCGTCGGCCGACTTGGGGATGAAAACGCCGACCCGGTCGCCGGGCTCGACCCCGTGGGCGGCGAGCCCGTCGGCCAGGTCGCCTACCGCGGCGTCGAGTTCCGCGTACGTCCACGCACGGTCGCCGTCCACCAGGGCGGGGCGCTCCGGGTGGGTCAGCGCGGCGCGGGTCAGCAGGCCGTCCAGGCGCCCTCGCGCGCCGCCGGGCCCGGTCGAGCCGGTCACCGGGCCTCCTCCAGCCGTACGCGCAACTGCCTTGCGCCGAGGGCGGATTCGATGTCGACGTCGACGGCGTCCGTGCTGTCCTGCGCACGTGCGGCGCGCACGGTGGCGTACAGCTGGACGAGACCGGCGAGGCTGCCGAAGACCGAGAGGTCGGCGGCGGGGTCCGGACCGGAGACGGGGACCGCGGTCCCCGTCCCTTCCGGGGTGGTGTCCGCACGCCGGAAGAGGAACGCCACGGCCGCGTCGGTACGGGACGGTGCGGCCAGCGGCTCGCCGTCCCGTGCCAGCCGGGCGTGGGCGGCCAGTGGGCGCCCCTCGGCCGTCTCCAGTTCGACGGCGATCAGCAGCACCTGGTCCATGCCGTCGTCGAGGACCGTGTCCACCAGGTCCAGGGCCTCGGAGCGCACGTCGCCCCGCAGGGCGACGCAGGTCGTCGGTCCGGTGATGGCGTAGTCGCGGGCGATGACGCCGAGGATCGTGGTGGGCACCGATTGGTAGAACAGCAGGGGGTTGGCCACCTGGCCGGATTCCAGGAGTCTGCTGCCGAGGTCGGAGGTGGTGGTGTCGCCGAGGAACGTCACCAGGACCAGGCCCATGCGGGCGCCCGGCTCGCCCAGAGTGTCGCCGTCCACGACGTCCGCCAGGCAACGGTCGACCGCTGCCTTGACCAAGGGGCTGAAGGCGGACTCGACGAAGCCGGGCACCCGGCGTGTCCCGGACGGCTCGACGGCCAGAGGGCCCGCCTCGATGCCGGAAGGGACGACGAGTGCCTCCGCCACCAGGAGGTGTTCCGTCCGCGTGTCGATCATGCTCGCTCCCACAGGAGTGCCGTGTTGACGCCGCCGAAGGCGGAGTTCGTGGTCAAGGCGCGTCCGATGTCCGCTGCGCGGGCCCCTTCGGTCACGTAGTCCAGGTCGCACTCGGGGTCGGGCAGTGAGAAGTTCGCCGTGGGGGGCAGCAGTTGGTGCCTCAGCGCGAGCAGGGTGATCACGGATTCGACCGCTCCGGCCCCTTCGAGGGTATGCCCCGTCGTCGACTTGGTGGAGCTCACGGGCACGTGGGTGGCCCGCTCGCCGAACACCCGGCGCAGCGCGGCGGTTTCGGAGGTGTCGTTGGACGGGGTGCCCGTGCCGTGCACGTTGACGTAGTCCACCGCCTCCGGGCCGAGGTCGGCGACCCGCAGTGCGGTCTCCATGGCCTGGGCGGTGCCGCGGCCCTCGGGGTGCGGACGGCTCGCGTGGTAGGCGTCGGAGGCGATGCCCCAGCCCGCGACGCGGGCCAGCACCTCGGCCCCCCGGGCGAGGGCGCTCTCCTCGGACTCCAGCACCAGGCACGCCACTCCGTCGCCGAGCAGCAGGCCCGTACGGTCCTTGGAGAAGGGACGTACGTGGCCGTCCTTGGCGAACGCGCGCGCCGAGTCGAACTTCGCGAACAGCTCGCGTTCCACCAGGTAGGAGCCGCCGCACAGCAGCGCGTCGGCCCGGCCCCGGCTGATGAGGCGGCTCGCGTGGACGACGGTGTCGGCGGACGCGACGCAGGCGTTGGTGAAGGTCAGGCGCAGAGGGCCCAGGCCCAGTGCGCCGGCGAGGCCGTGGGCGAGCTGGCCCGGCACGCTGTCCGGGAGGAAGGACGTCTCGGGCGTCTCGGCGGCGCCTACCACCGAGCGCCAGTACCGGGAGATCGGGCGGTAGTCGCCCTGGCTGCCGACGAGCGCGCCGGAGATCCTTGCCGGGGCGATGCCCGCCATCCCGATCGCGGCGCGGGAGCAGGCCAGGAGCACGTCGTGCTGGCGCGGTGGCGCGTCGTCGGTGAAGTCGACCCCCGGGACCGGCGGGCCGTCCCCCTCGTACACGGCGGCGGAGGCGCACCGGAACGACGCGGTGTCGAAGCGCTTGACGTCGCGGAAGGCGTGACGGCCCGCGAACGCGCCGTCGAGCAGGGCCTGTTCGCCGAAGCCGAAGGCGGTGAAGACCCCGAAGCCGGTGACGACGACGCGTCGCGACGCGGTCATCGTGTCTCCCCGGAAGCGGCGGCCTTCGCGGTCAGCTCGTTCACGTGGGCCGTGATGCGGTTGATGCTGGAGAAGGCCTCGGCGCGGGCTTCCCGCAGGTCCAGTTCGATGCCGAACTCGTCCTTCAGGCTGTGGCTGAGCCAGGCGAGGGAGAAGGAGTCCACCGTGATCTCGGTGTCGTCCGCGACGGCTTCGACGCCGGCCAGCGTGCGGCTGTCCACGAGGATCCTCCGGATGTCCTGGGTCGTGATCATCGGGGGCCACTGCTCTCCGCGCCGGCGGTGGAGCGCTTCTTGATGACCTCGTCGATGAACTCCCCGAGCGTTCCGACGAGCAGCAACTGGAGCATTTCATCGGGGAATTCGATGTCGTACTCCCTTTCGAGCTGGACGGCCACCTCCAGGGCGCCGATGGACTCGAGTCCGAGCCCCTCCGGTCCGACGGACGTGTCGAGATTGATCTCGCCGACGTCCTCCATGCCGACGACGTCTTCGATGACGTGGGTGACGAACTCGAGGACTCGCTGCCGTTCCTCTGCTTCCCGAACCTCGGCGGGCATGACTGGGTCTCCTCGCTTCGATGGTCTGGTCTGTCGTGGCGTCTCCATGACGGAGACGGTGGAACCTTCGCGCGGTCAGCGCAGCACGTCCCGCAGGACTCGGGCGAATGTCTCCACCTCGACCATGGAGTTGTAGTAGTGCGGCGAGACACGCACGGCTTCCTCGACGCCGGCCGCGTCCATGTACAGGGGCGTGTGACTGCCCTGGGCGACCCACACGTTGACCCCCGCGGTGTGGAGTGCGGCCCGGACGTCCCTCGCGGGCACCCGGTCGTGCACGAAGGTGACGATCGAGGCGTGCCGGGTGCCCGGGTCGAGGAGCCGGGTCCCCGGCAGCCCGGCGATCGCCTCGCGCACCGCTTCGCTGACCGGGCCGGGACCGTCGTCCGTACGGGACAGGTGGTGGCGGGCCGCCGCTTCGAGGCCCATGATGCCGGCGGTGGAGCGTTCGGCGTACTCCAGCCGCCGGGCGCTGGTGGTGCGCACCTCGTAGGTGTCGGCGCCGGTCATGTCCGCGATGTGAAGGTCGTGGAAGGGCAGGGCGACGGCCTCGCGCAGCCGGGGGCTGACGGCGGCGAAACCCGTGCCACGCGGCCCCCGCAGGAACTTGCGCCCCGCGCCGACCAGCAGGTCACAGCCGATCTCCTGCGCCGATACCGGAAGTTGGCCGACGGACTGGCAGCCGTCGACGCCGTAGTAGCACCGCCAGGGGGCGAGGATCTTGCCGATCTCCTCCACCGGGGTGACGATCCCGCAGCCGGACGGCACGTGCGGTACGGAGACGAAGGCCACGTCGTCGCCGATACGCGTGCTCATCCAGTCCAGGTCCAGGTCGCCGTCGGGCAGGACCGGCACGACCTCGACGCGCAGGCCCAGGCGGCGGCGCAGCTCCGTCCAGAGGATGAGGTTCCCCGCGTACTCGTAGGGGGTCACCCAGACGCGGTCGCCGGCCGCGAAGGGGATGTGGGGAACCACCGAGGACCAGGCGCGCGTGGCGCTGTCGAAGAGGGCGATGTCGTCGTCCGGCGCGTCGATCACGCGTCCGAGCGCTGCGTACACCTCGCGTTCGAGGGTGTCCGCGTGGCGCTGTTCGGTCTCGTAGGATCCCCTGTCGGTCTCCTCGGCGAGGTAGTCGGTGACGACCCGCGTGACCGCCGCGGGCATCAGGCCGGCGCCCGCGTTGTTGAAGTGGACAGGCATGCGTGGACCCCTTGGTCAGGAGATGTCTGCGGTCTTCGCCTCGGGTTCGGTGAGCCAGAGGTACGAACTGCGGCGTACGGCGACGATCAGTACGAGTGCGACTCCGAGGGCGGCACCGACCAGGTACCACGGGCTCGCGGCCGGGCCTCCGCCGTCGGTGAGCATCAGGCTCAGCTGGGGCATGGCGATCAGGCCCACATTGACGCCCGCCGAGTACAGGCCCATGTTGCGGCCGGTGACGGAGGGGTCGGACACCTCGCTGACGTAGTGGAGCAGCGCCGGGAAGACGATCATCTCGGCGGCGGTCCAGAGCAGCGTCGCCCCGATGAGCGCGGGACCCGACGTCGACAGGCCCATCAGCGCGAAGCCCGAGGCCGCGAGCGCGTAACCGGCCAGCAGCGAGACGAAGTGGCTCATGTGCCGCATCGCCGTGTTCAGCGGCACCTCGAACAACACGATGGCCACCGCGTTGACGAAGAAGATGGTGCCCGCCCAGTAGCTGGGCAGGCCCCGCTCGTGGATCACGTACGCGCTGAGGAAGGTCGGCGGCAGCGCGTACGCCAGGTGGATGGGCAGCGCCAGCAGGAAGATCGACCAGAACCGCGTCTCGCCCTTCACCGTGGGTGCCACGAGACGTCCGCGCACCGTCTTCCCCTCGTCGGCGGCCTCCCCTCCGGAGGTCGTCCTGAGGGTGAGGTAGACCGCGGTCGCCAGGACGACGCAGGCGTTGATGAAGAACAGCCCCATCGGGCGCCAGGCGAACACGAGTCCGCCCAGCGCCGGCCCGATCCCCATGCCCACGTTGATGGCGAGGCGGTTGCAGGAGAAGGCGACCTTGCGGTCCTCCTCCCGGGAGTGGCGCACCGTCTCCGCGTACGCCGCCGGCGTGAACGCCTCGTAGAAGAATCCCCAGACGAGGCTGCCGACGATCAGCATCACGGCGCTGTGGGTGAACGGCAGGAGCGCCACCAGCACCGCGTTGCCGACCAGCCCGACGATCATCACCGTGCGCGCCGACACGAAGCGCAGGACGGGCCCGGCCGCCAGGTCGGCGGCCAGGGCGCCGAGGCCGTACGCCCCGACGATGGAACCCACCTGTCCTGCGGAGTAGTCGTCCCGTGCCACCAGGTACGCGGCCAGGAACGGGAACGCCATCGTCCCGGACCTGAAGAGCAGCGTGGTGATGAACAGCGTGCGCAATTCGGGAGCCAGCCCGCGAACGGCGCGCAGAGTGGTGCGCAGCATCAGAGCAGGTACACCTTGTCCTTCAGTTCCTGGATCTTCCGGTAGTCCGTGAGGACGGCCTCATCGGTGACCCCGGTCATGAAGATCCGCAGGGGGCTGGTGAGGAGGTCCACCGTGCGGCGCACCCGGCCGCCCGGCTTCACCTTCACGCTCGGCAGGAACACGGTGGGCAGGGCCGCGATCTCGCGCACGACGTCCTCATCGATCGCGCGGACCTCGCCCTCCTGCACGCTGGGGGCGTTGTAGACGACCGCGGGCTGGCGTCGCGTGTAGACGCCGTCGCCGTAGCGGCGGAGGAACTCCTCGGGCCGCAGGTAGGACAGCGCGATCAGGTCGGCCTGGTTGTGGCCGAGGCAGATCTGGTGGAAGTCGGGGTGCATGTTGCCGTTGAGGCGGGCGCCGATCTCCACCAGGGCGGGGCCGTCGGAGGTCATCTTGACCTCGGTGTGGGTGGGCCCGAACCGGATGTTCATGGCCTTGAGGACTTCGTCGACGTACGCGATGAGCTCAGGCACCGGCGAAGCGTCGGCCGGCATCAGGACGTCCTTGTCGTAGACGTTCTTGCCGTTGGTGAGGGTCTTCTCGTACTTCCACACGCCGCAGACGAAGCGGTGGCCGTCGTGGCTGACGGTGTCGACGATGTACTCCTCGCCGTCCAGGTAGGACTGGATGAGCACTTCCCGGTTGGGCAGGTCGAAGATGTCGCGCGAGGCGAGGACCTCCTCGGCGGCCGAGCGCACCTCCTGGGCCGAGCCACAGATGAAGACGCCGTCGGTGGAGGCGGAGCTGAGCGGCTTGATCACTACGGGGTATTCGCCGCGCTCCTCGGCCCAGTCGACCAGGGCCTGCGGGTCGGAGCTCTTCAACTGGTCGGCGCAGCGCAGGCCGGCCTCGCGCAGCACCTCGATCATCTGGTACTTGTCGCGGCGGGCAGCGGAGAGCCGGGAGCCGTTGCCGACCGTGCCGACGAGCTCGCTGAGCCGGTCGGACAGGGGCACCCCGGGCTCCTGTCCGGCGAGCACGGCGCTGACGTTGTACGGGCCGAGCTCCTTGACGATCTGCTCCTCGTCGTGAAAGACGAGATCACCGACGTAGGAGTCCATGTCGGGCAGCAGCATGGACGTCATCCACTCCGGGGTGCTGCGGACGTGGACCACCTGGGCCCCGAGCCTGGTGAAGGCGGCGGGCAGGAAGTTGCCGGTCGAGTAACCGTCGACGATGGCCGCTACGGGCGGAGTGGACGACAAGGAGCTACCTTCTTTCGCGATGTTGCGACGTGCGCGGGTCGGGATGCGGCGCGGGTCAGTACTCGGTTCCGAAGCGGACCCGCTCCGGCTCGTACAGATCGGCCAGGGCGGTCATGACGGCGGGCGGGTATTCGGCGAGGCGGTGCAAGAAGTGCAGCCACCAGTTCTGCCCGTAGACCGTGGCGACCCGACAGGGTATGCCACGCTCACGGTACGACTTCAGCAGCGGCGGCCGACACCCGTGCAGCATCTCGATTTCCGTGACGCGCTCCAACAGGCCACGCTCATCGAGGAGTTCGAGGAGCGTGGCGTCGTGGGTGGCGACGGCGACGGGGTTGCCGTGCGTCAGGACGCGCTCCAGGAGCTGAGCGTAGCGATCGTTCAGTTCGGGGCCGCGGGGCAGGGCGACGTCCGGCGACTCGTTGTAGACGCCCTTCACCAGGCGAAGCTTGCGCCCCAGGGGCAGAACGGTGGCGAGGTCGGCCTCGGTGCGGTGCAGATGGGCCTGCATGGTCAGGGCGACGTTCTCGTGGTCCTCGGCCAGCCCCTTGAACACGGTGAGGATGTCGTCCACGAGGGAGGACCGCTCCATGCTGATGAGGATGCCGATGCCCTGCGGGGCGGCTTGTCGCAGCAGGGCGGCGGTGTTGTCGGCGGCGGTCTGGGGGGAGATGAGGGAGCCGACGTTGGAGAGGTCGAAGCCCAGCTGGGTGGGGTGCTTCAGGCCGGCGCCGAGGTGGTCGTCGATCAGCGCGGCGTACTCGTCCATCACCTCGCGGACCTCGCCCGCGTCGCGCGCTTCCTCGCCCACGAACTCCACGCCGGTCGTGTAGCCCTTGGCCTCCAGGACCGGGAGGCGGGTGAACAGCTCCGCCCGGTCCGCCGCGACGATGTAGCGGCGGGCGGCGGGGGCGAGCAGGGAGGCGAGGAGCGGGTCGTCGACGAAGGCGGAACGGCAGCGGGTGTCGGCGGCGAGCTGCTTGAGACCTCTGGTGGCGAGGTGAAGCAGGGCCGGGTCCAGAGCGGCCGCGGCCTGGGCGTCCACGACGTGGTTCATTGCGGGTCCTCTCACGTGAAGCGGTGGGCGGGGCGGGCTTCGGCGGGGGCCTGGCCCGGGGGGCTCGGGCGGCTTCGGCCCCTCGGGCCCGTCAAGCCCCTCAAGCCCCTCGGTCGGTTCAGGCAGTGGTGACGCTCCGGGCGAGAGCTGCCGCCTCGGCGAAGGTTCCGTTGCCGTCGACCGCGGCCGGGTCCCCGCCGTCTCGGCGCCAGGCGCGGTACTTCGAGGCGTAGCTGATCAGGGTCTCCTGGTTCTCACGGCCCTTGGTACGGGTCAGGATGCCCGCCCACAGACCGTCCCAGCGGGCGTAGGCGTGGTCCTCGAGGAGGACGTGGTGGGCCCGCTTCATGTTCCAGAAGGGCACGCCCGTGTTGAGGTGGTGCACCAGGTGGTAGTTGTCGTGGTGCCGGCCCAGCAGGAAGCGCTCGATGGCCCAGCCGTGGCGGTTGCGGGTCATGAGGATCTGCTTGTTCTCGCTCTCCGGCAGCGGGTAGTGCTCGGCGAGTTCCGAGAGCCAGCCGATGGCGATCGCCGTGGTGAAGAGCGGGACGAACCAGAACAGCGCCAGTTCGAGCAGCCAGCCCTGCCAGGCGCAGACGCCGATGATGCCGGCCCACTGCAGGAGCAGGACGACGCGCTCGGTGGACAGGCGGACCGGCATGGAGACCGCGACGTTCTTCGGGTTGAAGAGAATACGGTCCCGGACGACGTAGGAGACGTATTCGAGGGTCCTCATGCCGCACACCGCGAGGGCGATGTTCTTGAGGAAGAACTTCTTGTCGGATACCTGGTGGTCATAGATTCCGACGCCGACGTGGAACTCGTAGTCGGGGTCCTTGTCGGGATCACCCAGGTAACGGTGGTGGAACCCGATGTGGGAGTTCCGGTAGGGGTTGTACAGGTGAAGCACCGTGTAACCGGAGAAGAACGTCCCCAATATGACGTTGAGACGTCCGTTCTTGGCGAGGACCTTGTGTGAGGACTCGTGCAGGAGGTTGACGAACGCCCGCTGCGTCGATCCGATCAAGATGAGGGAGATCGGATAGAACCAGTACGAGATCCCTACGCACAGGTAGACCGATGCGGCCACCAGCGCGTAGTCGAATACCAATGCCAGTGGGGCATGGTAGTTGTCCAGCACACAGAGCTCTTTGAGGCGCTTGCGGACTCCGCGGTCGAGCTTGCTGAAGTCGAGGTCCAGGTCGCCGGCTTGCGCTTCCTTGCCGATCGTCGCCTCAACGGCCGCTTCCCCGCTGATCTCTTCCTTGCCGAGCTCTCCCTTCTCACTCCGCTGATTTATTACTCGCTGAGCAGACAAGGTGAATCCCTCTCCCAGAAGAATGGAATATCCGCCTCGGCGCAGCATGAAGCGCCACAGCACGTTCGAGACATGAGGAGACCGGCCTGAGAGGGCCCGTCAGTTCATGTAGAAATCGCCATGAGAGTCGATAAGAGGGGATCGGCTGCGACGAATGGCGCAGCCCGCAGAAATATGCGGATTCATGTTGGAATTCGCTCCCCCGTTGGAGTCGTTTTCGACCCAACGAGTCAAACATGATCGCGTGTTCGGGTTCAAGGGGGTTCCGGGCGACGGACGGCATCTCGCCGATGGGCCCTGGCTGAAATGGCGCGCAGCCCAGGGGGACATAGTGCTCATGAAAGGAGTAAGCCGCACGTTCCGCTTAGCGATGATGGCGTGAAGCGCACGGTCGGTCGCGAAGACCGGCCGACCGACGTGCAGTCGTGGACGCGGGGCGCGACGACAGGCGCGCTCTGAGCCGGTCCGGTGCCGACTGATCGGCGGGCGGGGCGAGTTGACAGCGTCCCAACCTTGATCTTTTGAGCATGTGGCGCGCTTGAGCAGCAACGCCGGGGGGCGGGACCAGTGTTGCGAAGGACGCGTTAGTGGTGGCGCCGACCGGGTACTCGCTGGTCGATCTCACCAGACGGGTTTGCGATGACGAGTTGCGAGGTTGCGGTGCCAGGCCACGGCGCTAGTGGCGACCGTCGGCTTGGGGCGAGCAATTGACGGGCGTGCGGCTCAACATGCTTGAACCTGCTGCGACCTGCTGCGGCAGTGCGACACCATGCCCCTCTGAAGGTGTTGGGCAGGAGCCCCCGCACTCAACCTGCGTCTTGTGGACGCGGACGTATGCGGCGGACCCCTTGCGCAACCACCTATCCGGTAGCGGTTCGCCGGACGTTCACGTCAGGGCCACAGGTGTTTGAGGGTCGCCGCGGGGAGGGTGTACGGTCCGCCCTGCGGCGCCGCGGAGTCGGCCGGCACATCCGAGCCGGGGATCGTCCCGGCGTGGAGTTCGGCGTCGTCGACAGGATTGTAGGCCCAGTCCGCCTGCTCCGGAACATCCCAAAATCGGCGAGTGTTGGCTGAAACTGCGTACGTGACGGCGAAGCGGGTGGAGGGCGGAGCCGTCAGTGCCGCGCGGACGTAGCCGACGGCGTCGCGCGGACTGAGCCAGGTCGCCAGGTGGCGCTGCTCGGTGGGCGCGCTTTCGAAGCTGCCGATGCGCAGACAGATCACCGAGAGGCCGAACTTGTCGGCGTAGAGGCGCCCGAGGGCCTCCACGGCCGCCTTGCTCACCCCGTAGAGGCCGTCAGGTCGTACGGGCTCGTGGACCGCGGTGAGGTGGCCCGTGGGGTAGAAGCCGGTCACGCGGTTGCTGCTGGCCAGCACCACTCGCTCGATCCCCCTGCGCCGAGCCGCCTCCAGGACGTGGTGCGTACCGAGCACGTTGGCTTCGAGCAGGTCGGGCAGAGGCGCCTCGTCGGGTACTCCCCCGAGGTGGAGCACCCGATCGACTCCTGCCATGGCCGCCTCCACGGCGGCGGCGTCGCGCAGGTCCACGGTGCGAGTGTCCTCGTTCTCGGCCTCTTGGTCTACCGGCACGCAGTCGATGAGGACCAGGCGCTCCGCGTCGTCTCGAAGCGCTGCCCGCACAGCCGAGCCGATCGTGCCCGCCGCCCCGGTGATGGCTACGGTCCCAAAGTTCACAATGCCTCCCAGGATTCGACAATTCACTCATCGTGGCGTTCATTGATCAACTCATCAAGTTGGCGGGCCGCGGGCGACCCACGCCAACTCTTCGGCGCTGACCGGGGAAATGCGCAGGTGGCCGCAATTGAAGGCCAGCCGAACACCGCAAGAACGTGCGAACTGCCCACACCGGTGCAGTCCCACCGGAGCGGACCGTGACCCCAACTCGCCACCGATGAACCGGCTTCCCCGTGGCGACCTCGTTCACCGCCAGTCCGAGGGCAGGCCAACTCGTGCCGCAGCCCATCGACTTCACCTGCCCGGCCACCGAAGGGCGCGTGCCCGTCGGCTCTGCCGGCGTATGTCTGCGACCACTCGCCGCAGACGGTCTCGGCGGCTGGGTCCAGCGCGGCGCACGGCGCGAGCTACGCACACGGGCGGTCACTGACGGCACGCAGGAGCGCGGTGTTCGTCGTGTCGACATTGACGACGCGGCGCTCGCCGTGACGCTGGACGTGAGCCCTCTGCCGCTCCTGTTGCCTCATGACGCCCGAGGAGCCGCCGAGATCACCGGCACTGGGGAAGTCGACGGTCGAGACGCATCGTCATGGGGCCGCAGCATGTCGCCGCTGCGGTATCCGACGATTCAGGGCCAGAAGCGTGTGTCCGTGGGCCCCTGCCACAACCACGAGCTACCGCGCCTCGCCCCGCGAGGACCCCCGAGAAGCGGTCCGTGCCCCCCCTCGTTCGCCGAGGAACTGGGCGGCCTGAGCAAGGACCGGAAGGCGGACGCCCTACTCTTGACCGCGCCCGAGTGCGGCCCGCTCCGCTACTTCCGCTCCCGGACGTTCGACCCGGCAGTGAAGGCGGCGCCGACGTAAAGGTCGTACAGACGATGCTCGGGCACAAGGACGCGTCCATGACACTGAACATCTACGGCCAATTGCTCCGACAAAACGCGTACTGCCCGCCCGGGGACTTCCCCGAACGGGCAGTGCGCGAACGGCCTGACCTGCCGTTTCATCGCTGAGCCGCCTTCGGGATTCGAACCCGAGACCTACGCATTACGAGTGCGTTGCTCTGGCCATCTGAGCTAAGGCGGCGCGCCGTCCACACCATCGTGCGATCAGCAACGCGGCCAAGTCTACACAGTTTCCGGGGGTGCTCCGCACACCCCTCCCGGAGCGGGCCCCCGCCCCCGCGGAACCGCTACGAGCAGCGCTTTCCGTCCGCCGGTGCCGTGCCCTCCAGGAGGTAGCCGTTGATCGCCGAGTCGACGCACGCGCTGCCCCTGCCGTACGCCGTGTGGCCGTCGCCTTCGTAGGTGAGGAGGTGGCCGGAGGAAAGCTGGGAGGCCAGGGCCTGCGCCCAGTGGTAGGGCGTCGCGGGGTCGCGGGTCGTGCCGACGACCACGATGGGGTCCGCCCCCCGCGCCTCGATGCGGTGCGGCTCACCCGTGGCCTTCACCGGCCAGTAGGCGCAGTTCAGCGAGGACCACGCGAGGCCCTCGCCGAAGACCGGGGAGGCCTTCTCGAAGTCGGGCACCGCCTCCTTCACCTCCTCCGGCGTGCTGAAGGCGGGCGGCAGGTCCAGGCAGTTCACGGCGGCGTTGGCGAACATCAGGTTCGCGTACGTGCCGTCGCTGTCCCGCTCGTAGTAGCTGTCGGAGAGGCCCAGCAGCGCCGAGCCGTCCCTGTTCCGCATCGCCGAGGTGAGCGCGTCCCGGAGCTGCGGCCAGGCGCTCTCGTCGTACATCGCGGCGAGCACGCCCGTCGTGGCGAGCGCCTCGCCGAGCTTGCGGCCCGAGGCGTCCCCGGTCGGCAGCGGCGCGCGGTCCAGTTCGTCGAAGAAGCGCTTCAGCCGCTTGCCCGCCTCGTGGGGGCTCCGGGAGCCGAGCGGGCACTCGCGGCCGAGCGCCACGCAGTCCTTCGCGAACGCCTGGAACGCCGTCTCGAAGCCGGCGGTCTGGTCCCGGTTCATGCGCCGCGCGGGCAGGGAGGGGTCCATCGCGCCGTCCAGCACGAGACGGCCCACGCGCTTCGGGAAGAGCCCGGCGTACGTCGCCCCCAGGAACGTCCCGTACGAAGCGCCGACGTACGACAGCTTCTCGTCGCCCAGTGCCGCCCGCAGGATGTCCATGTCCCGCGCCGCCTCGACCGTGGAGACATGCGGCAGGATCGCCCCCGACCGCTTCTCGCAGCCGGCCGCGAAGCCCTCGAAGGAGGCCCGCAGTCCGTCGGTCTCGCGCTGGTCGTCAGGGGTGACGTCGGTCTGCGTGTACGCGTCCATCTCCTTGCCCTCGAGGCAGGTGACGGGCTCGCTGCGGGCCACTCCGCGCGGGTCGACGGCGACCATGTCGTAGCGGGCGCGGACCTCTTCGGGGTAACCGAGCGCCGCGTACGACTGGAGGTAGCCGATCGCCGAGCCGCCGGGGCCGCCCGGGTTGACCAGGAGCGAACCGAGCCGCGCCTTCGGCTTGGTGGCGTGCTTGCGGGCCACCGCCAGTTTGATGTCGCCCGCCGCGGGTTTGTCGTAGTCGCGCGGGGCCTTCATGGAGGCGCACTGGAAGCCGGCGACACCGCAGTCGCGCCAGCTCAGCTTCTGGTCGTAGTACGGGCCCAGCTCCGCGGGGGTCGAGCGGGGCAGGGCGGCCATGGAGACGTCCGTCGTCGAGGCTCCCAAGGAGCAGCCCGAGACGAGCAGGCCGGTGGCCACGAGCAGCGTGCCGCACGTGCGGAGGGAGAGGCGGCGGTGGCGACGGCTGTCACGACTGATGTCCATCACGCGAGAGTAACTGTGGGCACAGGATGCGTAACAGCGTGTGCACCACGGGTACTCGTACGGGTGATGGTGCGTGTGCGGCTACGCGCAGCCGGACGCCGTCACCCCGCCCGCAGCGCCACCGTCATCGCCTCCACCGCGAGCAGCGGTGCCACGTTGCGGTCGAGGGCCGTGCGGCAGGCGCCGATCGCCTCGATGCGGCGCAGCGTGGACTCCGGCGAGGTGCCGAGGGCCATGCGCTCCAGCATGTCCTGCACCTCGGTGTTGGCGATGGCCACGCGGGAGCCGAGCTGGAGGGCGAGGACGTCGCGGTAGACCCCGGTCAGGTCGATGAGCGCCAGGTCCAGGCTGTCGCGCTGCGTACGAGTTCTGCGGCGCTTCTGGCGGTCCTCCAGCTCCTTCATCGCACCGGCTGTGCCGCGCGGCATCCGGCCGCCCTGCGCCGCACCGAGCGCCGCCTTCAGGTCCTCGGTCTCCTTGGTGTCGACGTCCTCGGCGACCTGCTTCGCGTCGTCGGACGCCGTGTCGATCAGCTCCTGCGCGGCCTTGAGGCAGCCGCCGATCTCCTGCACGCGCAGGGGCAGCTTCAGGACGGCCGCCCTGCGCTCACGCGCGCGTGGGTCGGTGGCGAGCCGCCGGGCGCGGCCGATGTGCCCCTGCGTGGCGCGCGCCACCGCGGCGGCGACTTCCGGCTCGATGCCGTCCCTGCGTACGAGCACGTCGGCCACGGCGTCCACCGGAGGCGTACGCAGAGTCAGGTGCCGGCAGCGGGAGCGGATGGTCGGCAGCACGTCCTCAAGGGAGGGCGCGCAGAGCAGCCACACGGTGCGGGGGGCGGGCTCCTCGACGGCCTTAAGCAGGACGTTCCCCGCGCCTTCCGTGAGGCGGTCGGCGTCCTCCAGGACGATGACCTGCCAGCGGCCGACCGCGGGCGAGAGCTGGGCGCGCCGGACCAGGTCACGGGTCTCCTTGACGCCGATGGAGAGCAGGTCCGTGCGCACCACTTCGACGTCGGCGTGCGTACCGATGAGGCTGGTGTGGCAGCCGTCGCAGAAGCCGCAGCCGGGGGCGCCGCCGAGCGCGCGGTCCGGGCTCGTGCACTGGAGTGCGGCGGCGAAGGCGCGCGCGGCCGTGGACCGTCCGGAGCCGGGCGGGCCCGTGAAGAGCCAGGCGTGCGTCATCTTCGACGAGTCGGGCACGGGCGTGTCGGCGGCGACCGCCGTCACCAGCGCGTCGGCGTCCCGAGCGGCGGCGCTCAGCTGCTCGCTCACCCGCTCCTGGCCCACCAAGTCGTCCCACACGCTCATGGGGTCACCGCCTTACGCTGCCGCACCGCTCCGCACGGCACTGCTCTGCATTGCGCGGCGCTGTTCTGCACCGCTCTCGCCGGACTGCCCATTGTGGGACACGGCACTGACAATCCGGCACGACGATCCGGCGCCGACGACCGGCTCCGGCGTTCACGGTCAACGCCTGCGGCCTCCCCGACGCCCGCGTCGGCCATCGCCCTCACCCTGGCCGGCTTCGGCCTCTGCGGCTGCGTCTACGTCGTCCTCGTCGTGCGAGCCCAGCAGTTCGTCCGCCAGAGTCGGCATGTCGTCCTGCGGCGTCTCCTCGGCCCACTCGGGCCGGGGCCGCACCGGTACGCCCTGCTCGTTGATCTGGGGCAGCTCCCGGGTGCGCTCATTGGCGCCCTCGGGGGTCGCCGGGCGCTCGTCCCGGAAGTAGCCCGGCGGCACCTTGTCGTCGAGGTCGGCGCGGCCCTCGCGGACGGACGGCAGCACGGCGGTGTCGTCCGTGGCTCCCGGAACGGTCGGCTGCGGCAGCACCGCGGTGTCCTCCGGCCCGGGGCCGTCGGGCCGCACCTGCGGCAGCACAGCGGTCTCGTCGGCCGCTCCGGAGGGCGGCGGCGCCACGACCGGCGTGGGCACGGTGGTCTCGTTGTCCGGCACGGGCGGCACGGACCCAGTGGCCCCCGTGGACCCCGCAGCCTCGGCGGACCCCGCGGCTTCGGCGGACTCGGCCCCTGCGGACCTCCCCGAAGCCTTCGACAGCCCGACGCCCTGGGAAGCCCCAGAGCCCGCAGCCGCCCCAGCCGACCCGGCAGGCCCAGCCCCTCCAGCTGCCCCGGAAGCCCCAGCCCGCTTACCCGACGCCACAGGCGCCGCAGGCACAACAGGCGCCGCGGAGACAACAGGCGCAACCGGCGCCGCAGCCGCCTCCGCAGCCGCCGCGGCCATCCTCCGCGCCTCCTCCGCCCGGAGCAACGCCTCCTCGGCCTTCCGCTGCTTCTCCAGGCGGCGCTGCTCCGCCTCGGCCCGCCGCCGCGCCTCTTCCTCGGCCTCCCGGCGGCGCCGCTCCTCCTCGGCCGCCCTGAGCTTCTCCTCGGCGAGCAGCCTGGCCTTCTCCTCCTCGGCCTTGCGGCGCGCCTCCTCGGCACGCTTCCTGGCCTCCTCGGCCTGCCGCTCGGCCTCGCGGCGCTGGGCCTCCTCCAGCTCGCGCCGCTTGCGCTCCTCCTCCTCGGCCCGGAGCTTGGCGAGCTGCGCCTGGCGCTCGCGCTCCAGGCGCTCCTCCTCGGCCTTGCGCGCGGCCTCTTCCTCGGCCTTGCGCCGCGCCGCCTCCTCGGCGGCCTTGCGGGCCTCTTCCCGGGCCTTCACCTCGGCCTCGGAGAGCGGCAGCACCAGGTCGAGCCGGTGCCGGATCACGGTCGTGACCGCTTCCGGCTCCTGCGAGGCGTCGACGACGAGGTAGCGGCCCGGGTCGGCGGCGGCGAGCGTGAGGAAACCGGACCGCACGCGCGCGTGGAACTCCGCGGGCTCCGACTCCAGCCGGTCGGGCGCCTCGGTGAACCGCTCGCGGGCCGCCTCGGGCGACACGTCGAGCAGGCACGTCAGGTTCGGCACCAGGCCACCGGTCGCCCAGCGGTTGATGCGGGCGACCTCGGTGGGCGACAGGTCGCGGCCGGCGCCCTGGTAGGCGACGGACGAGTCGATGTACCGGTCGGAGATGACGACGGCACCGCGCTCCAGGGCGGGCCGTACGACCGTGTCGACGTGCTCGGCGCGGTCGGCGGCGTACAGCAGCGCCTCCGCGCGGTGCGAGAGGCCGGCCGACGAGACGTCGAGGAGGATCGACCGCAGCCGCTTGCCGACGGGCGTCGCGCCCGGCTCGCGCGTGACGACGACCTCGTGGCCCTTGGCGCGAATCCACTCGGCGAGCGCCTCGGCCTGGGTGGACTTCCCGGCGCCGTCACCGCCCTCCAGGGCGATGAAGAATCCGGTGGTGGAGGCCGCCTGCACCGGGTCGTCGCCGCGCAGCGCGTCCCGCAGGTCGTGCCGCAGGGGTACGCCCTGCCGGTCGTCGGCCTTGGCGAGGACCAGCGCGGCCACCGGCAGCAGCAGCGCGCCGACCAGCATGAGCGTGAAGGCGGCGCCTCCGTGGTCGAAGACGAACTTGCCGTTGACCATGCGGTGCGGCCCGATCAGGGCGGCGACCACGGGGGCCACCAGCACGCTGAGCGCGACGACGAGGCGTACGACGGCCTGGAGGTGCGCCGTGGTGCGGGCCCTGCGGTAGTCCTCGACCTCCTGGTCGAGCAGCGCGTGCCCGATGTTCGCGGCGACGCCCGCGGCGACACCGGCGAGGGCCAGGAGCAGCAGGACGGTCGTCACGTCGGGCACGAGGCCCGCGGCGAGCAGCGCGACGCCGGTGAGGGCGATGGCGAGCGCGAGGAGCCGACGGCGGGAGAGCGAGGTCAGCAGGGACGGCGCGGTACGGATGCCGACGACGGTGCCGCCGGTCAGGGCGAGGACGATCAGGCCGTACGTGACGGGCCCGCCGCCGAGGTCCTTGGCGTGCAGCACGGCGACGGCGACGGCCGCGGCGATGGCGGCGGCGACGGCGGCGCACGCCGTGACGAACAGCGGGATGGCGCCGGTACGGCCCTTGTCGGTGCCGGTGCCGGTGCGGGGCCGGCGCAGGCCTTCGAGGGGGCTACGCGCGCGTGGCGTCGGCGTACCGGGGAGCCGCAGGAAGTACACGATGGAGATCGACCCGGCGAAGAGCCCGGCGGCGAGGAACGAGGCGAGTCCCGCCTGGTGTTCCGCGAACCAGTCGAGTCCGGCGCCCAGAAGGTTGCCGACGAGCGTGATCGCGACGAGCACGGCGGCGGCGAGGGGCAGCGCCACGAATCCCGTACGCAGGGACAGGCGCCGCAGCGCGTCCAGGTGGTCCGGCAGCGGCCGCACCGTCGCGCCCTCCGGGGGCGGGGCGGGCAGCAGGGCGGGCGCGGCGCTCTCCCGTGAGACCGTCCAGAACCGCTCGGCGACGCCGGCCACGAAGGAGGTCACCAGGAGCACCGCGAGGGCGTTGTCCGGGGTCCAGTCGATCCACAGCGGAGCGACGACCAGCAGGGCGGCGCGCACGCCGTCGGCGCCGATCATGGTCCAGCGCCGGTCGAGCGGGCCCCCCGGTGACGTGAGGGAGGTCAGCGGTCCCAGCAGTACCGCTCCGAAGAGCAGCGTCGCGAGGACGCGCGCTCCGAAGACGGCGGTGATGGCGAAGGCCACGCCTCGGTAGCCGCCTCCGAAGGCGCCTTCCACGATGGCGGACTGGAGGACGAGAATCACCAGGACGAGCAGGGCGAGCGCGTCGCCCACACTGCCGACGAGCTGTGCGCTCCACAGCCGCTTCAACTGCGGTACGCGCAGCAAGGCGCGGACGGCACGCTCTCGGGAATCTGCGACCAGGGCTTCGTCGGGGGCCGGGTTTCCGGCCGTTGGCTGCTCGGCACGCGTCATCCGTCCAGCCTATCCGGACGGGCCACCTCCCACTCCTCCCACCCGAACAAACGACCGCACCGGGCGCCGGTCGATCCAGGCACCCGGTGCGCGCTCCGTCAGAGGCCCGCCACGCGAGACATCAGTCCTCCGCAGCAGCGGCCTTACTGGAAGCGGCCGCCTTCTTGGCAGTCGTCTTCTTGGCAGCCGTCTTCGTGGCGGTGGTCTTGGCAGCCGTCTTCTTGGCGGTGGCCTTGGCGGCCGTCTTCGTAGCAGCCGTCTTCTTAGCGGCGGTCTTCTTGGCAGGCGCCTTCTTTGCGGGTGCCTTCTTGGCGGGTGCCTTCTTGGCGGGTGCCTTCTTCGCCGCCTTCTTGGCGGTCTTCTTCGCCGGCCCCTTGGCCCGCTTCTCCGCGAGCAGTTCGTAGCCCCGCTCCGGAGTGATGTCCTCGACCGAGTCCGCCGCCCGCAGCGTCGCGTTCGTCTCGCCGTCCGTGACGTACGCCCCGAAGCGGCCGTCCTTGACGACGACCGGCTTCCCGCTGACCGGGTCCTCGCCGAGCTCCTTCAGCGGCGGCTTGGCGGCCGCGCGGCCCCGCTGCTTCGGCTTGGAGTAGATCTCCAGGGCCTCTTCCAGCGTGATCGTGAAGAGCTGCTCCTCGCTCTCGATGGAGCGCGAGTCGGTGCCCTTCTTCAGATACGGGCCGTACCGGCCGTTCTGCGCGGTGATCTCGACGCCCTCGGCGTCGGTGCCGACGACGCGCGGCAGCGACATCAGCTTGAGCGCGTCCTCAAGGGTGACCGTGTCGAGCGACATGGACTTGAAGAGCGAGGCCGTGCGCGGCTTGACCGCGTTCTTGCCGGTCTTCGGGGTGCCCTCGGGGAGGATCTCGGTGACGTACGGGCCGTAGCGGCCGTCCTTGGCGACGATCTGGTTGCCCGAGATCGGGTCGGTGCCCAGCTCGAAGTCGCCGCTCGGCTTGGCGAGCAGCTCCTCCGCGTACGCGACGGTCAGCTCGTCCGGCGCCAGGTCCTCGGGCACGTCGGCCCGCTGGTGCTCCTCGGAGTCGCGCTCGCCGCGCTCGATGTAGGGGCCGTAGCGGCCGACGCGCAGCATGATGCCGTCGCCCACGGGGAAGGACGACACCTCGCGGGCGTCGATGGCGCCGAGGTCGGTGACGAGTTCCTTGAGGCCGCCGAGGTGGTCGCCGTCGCCGTTGCCCGCGTCGGCGGCGCCTCCGGAGGGCTCGCCCTCACCGAAGTAGAAGCGCCGCAGCCACGGCACGGCCTGTGCCTCGCCGCGCGCGATGCGGTCGAGGTCGTCCTCCATCTTGGCGGTGAAGTCGTAGTCGACGAGCCGCCCGAAGTGCTTCTCGAGCAGGTTGACGACGGCGAACGACAAGAAGGAGGGCACGAGTGCCGTCCCCTTCTTGAAGACGTATCCGCGGTCGAGGATGGTGCCGAGAATCGACGCGTACGTGGAGGGGCGGCCGATCTCCCGCTCTTCCAGCTCCTTGACCAGCGAGGCCTCGGTGTAGCGGGCGGGCGGCTTGGTGGCGTGGCCGTCCACCGACATCTCGTCGGCGGAGAGCGCGTCGCCCTCACTGACCTGCGGGAGCCTGCGCTCGCGGTCGTCCAGCTCGGCGTTCGGGTCGTCGGCGCCCTCTACGTAGGCCTTCAGGAAGCCGTGGAAGGTGATGGTCTTGCCGGACGCGCTGAACTCGGCGTCCCGGCCGTCGCTCGCCCGGCCGCCGATCTTGACGGTGACGGAGTTCCCGGTCGCGTCCTTCATCTGGGAGGCGACGGTCCGCTTCCAGATCAGTTCGTAGAGCCGGAACTGGTCACCGGTCAGACCGGTCTCGGCGGGCGTACGGAAACGGTCGCCCGAGGGACGGATCGCCTCGTGCGCCTCCTGGGCGTTCTTGACCTTGCCCGCGTACGTGCGCGGCTTGTCCGGGAGGTAGTCGCTGCCGTAGAGCTGCGTGACCTGCGCGCGAGCGGCGGCCACGGCCGTGTCGGACAGGGTCGTGGAGTCCGTACGCATGTAGGTGATGAAGCCGTTCTCGTACAGCTTCTGGGCCACCTGCATGGTCGCCTTCGCGCCGAAGCCGAGCTTGCGGCTCGCCTCCTGCTGCATCGTCGTCGTACGGAAGGGGGCGTACGGCGAGCGGCGGTAGGGCTTGGACTCGACGGAGCGTACGGAGAAGCTCGTGTCCTGGAGCGCCGCGGCCAGCGCGCGGGCGTTCGCCTCGTCCAGATGCAGGGTGCCCGCGCTGCCCGCCTTGAGCTGCCCGACGGAGTTGAAGTCGCGGCCCTGCGCGACGCGCTTGCCATCGACCGTGGTGAGGCGGGCGACCAGCTGCGAGGGGTCGGAGGCGTCACCGGCGCGGCCGGTGCCGAAGGTGCCGGTCAGGTCCCAGTACTCGGCGGAGCGGAAGGCGATGCGCTCGCGCTCCCGTTCGACGACGAGGCGGGTGGCCACGGACTGCACGCGGCCCGCCGACAGGCGCGGCATGACCTTCTTCCACAGGACCGGCGAGACCTCGTAGCCGTAGAGGCGGTCGAGGATACGGCGGGTCTCCTGCGCGTCGACCATGCGCTGGTTCAGCTCGCGCGGGTTGGCGACGGCGCTGCGGATCGCGTCCTTGGTGATCTCGTGGAAGACCATCCGGTGGACGGGGACCTTGGGCTTCAGGACCTCCAGGAGGTGCCACGCGATGGCTTCGCCCTCGCGGTCCTCATCGGTGGCGAGGAAGAGTTCGTCGGAGTCCTTCAGGAGGTCCTTGAGCTTCTTGACCTGCGCCTTCTTGTCGGCGTTGACGACATAGACGGGCTGGAAGTCATGCTCGACGTCCACGCCGAGGCGGCGCACCTCACCGGTGTACTTCTCGGGCACCTCCGCGGCGCCGTTGGGGAGGTCGCGGATGTGCCCGACGCTGGCCTCGACTACGTAACCGGGGCCGAGGTAGCTCTTGATCGTCTTCGCCTTGGCAGGCGACTCGACGATGACGAGTCGGCGGCCGCCCTGTGCGGTCTCGCTGGTCGGGGACAACTTCGCTCTTCTCTCCGGTCGACGCTCGGTGGCAGTGCGCGATGGCATTGCTCGTGGCAGTGCTCTGGGCCGTGCGGTGGCAGTGCTCGCATGGCTTGCGTTGCGCTGTCGCTGCGGAGTGTGACGGTACATCCCGCCCCCGTGTCAAACGGGAAAAGCCCGCAACGGCCACTCGAACGGTAACCCGACTACCGCCATTCCTGCCGCCCGGAGTGGCGACCTGCCGTTTCGGCGCACGGCATGGGACACGGCCTCGCCGGACCGGGGTGATCACGGCGGCGGGCCCCGGGGCAGCGCCGGAGCGAGCACCGCGACCACTGCGGACCGACCCCTCGGCACGACGTCCCGCAGGCCTCGGCGCCCCTTCTCGTACTACTTCGGTACGACGTCCGGCACTACCTGGGTATGGCCTCTCGCGCCAACGCGCATACGGCCCGATGGCTCACCGCGGTACGGCCTCCCCTTTACCGGAGCGCGACGCTCCAGTACTCGGCGAAGCCCTACAGGAGCCCCCCGGGAGCCCCGCTGGAAGGAGGCGGTGCGCCGTCGCGGCGCGCTCGCTTCACAGCCGCGTGAAACACCACACACCGAGCAGCAGCGCCCCGGAACCGGCGAGCGCGGCGAGCGTCGCCGATGCGACGGGACTCACACCCTGGGCGACCGGCTCGCGGTGGGCGACCCGCGTCCCGGTCCACAGCAGCAGTGCGGCGCCGAACAGCGCGAACACCGTCCCCGCGAATATCGCTGGTGCGCTCTCCATGGCCCTTGCCTCCCCGTACGGCGCTCCGCCCGGCGCTCCCCGCGCGGCCTTGGCCTGGAGGCTGACACGCGAGGGAAGCGAGAGCGCGAAATCGGGGTGAACGGCGGGCGGCCCACTCGCCCACCGGTCCCTGCCCGGCCCTTGCCCGGCCTCTCTCCGGCCCCGGCCCGAAGTGCCGGGCCCGTACGGGATGTTGGCCGGTTTTCTCGCTCCCCGCGCGGGGCGGCGGGCCGGGCCCTACGCCTGGACGGGCACCAGGAAGCCCTGCTCCACCAGCAGCCTGATCTGCGCGGGTGTCCGGTCCCGCAGCAACACCGGGTCCTCCCCCACCAGTTGTGCGATGGCGTCCAGAATGCGCCCGGCGCTCAGCGACCCGTCGCACACGCCCGCGAACCCGGCGCCGACCGTGTCCACCTTGGTGGCCCGCCGCATCCCCCGGTGCTGGCGCAGCACCACGTGCTCGGGGTCCTCGGCGCCCGGCAGCCCGACCTGCTCCTGCACGACCTCGTCGGCGAGCTTGAAGTGCGCGGCGAGCAGCGCCGCGTCATCGTGCGTACGCAGGTACTCCTGGCGGTCGAAGAACTCCCGCACCGTCTCGCCGAGGGGCTGCTCGACGGGGTGCGGCCACTCCTCGACGGTCACGCTCGGCTCGGCGGCCCGGGTCTTGCGCAGCGCGATCCAGCCGAACCCGACGGCCCGCGTCCCGCGCGCCTCGAACTCGTCCAGCCACGCCTCGTACCGCGCCGCGTACCGCTCGGGGTCCTCGCGGTGGTCCCCCGCGTCGCGCAGCCACAGTTCCGCGTACTGCGTGATGTCCTGCACCTCGCGCTGCACGATCCAGGCGTCGCAGCCGCGCGGCACCCAGGAGCGCAGCCGGTCCTGCCACTCCTCGCCGTCCACGTGCTGCCAGTTGGCCAGAAAGTGCGCGTACCCCCCTTCGTTCAGCCGTGCCCCCGCCTCTTGAACGAGCGTCCGGCACAGATCGTCCCCGCCCATCCCGCCGTCCCGGTAGGTGAGCCGCGCCCCCGGGGAGATCACGAAGGGCGGGTTCGACACGATCAGGTCGTACGTCTCCTCGCCCACCGGCTCGAAGAGCGAGCCCTCGCGCAGGTCCGCCTCCGGTGCCCCGGACAGGGCCAGCGTGAGCCGGGTGAACTCCAGGGCGCGCGGGTTGAGATCGGTGGCGGTCACGCGCGTGGCGTGCTGCGCCGCGTGCAGGGCCTGGATGCCCGAGCCGGTGCCGAGGTCGAGCGCGCTGTCGACGGGCGTGCGCACGGTGATCCCGGCGAGCGTCGTGGAGGCGCCGCCGACTCCGAGGACGACGCCCTCGTCGTGGCTGCCGATGCCGCCGGCACCGCCGACCGCGCAGCCCAGGTCGGAGACGATGAACCAGTCCTCGCCGCCCGGCCCGCCGTACGGCCGCACGTCCACGGTGGCCCGCAGCTCCCCGTCCCCCTCGACCAGCCAACCGCTCTTCAAGAGGGCGTCGAGAGGCAGAACGTCCGCCACGCGCGCGTGCGGCACGGTTTCCTGGAGCAGGAACAGCCGTACGAGAGCCGCGAGGGCGCCGTCCCCCCGGGTGGCCCGTAGCGCGGGCACCGTCTCGCTGCGGGCGAGCGCGGCGTACGCGGAGGCGCCGAGCAGTTCGAGGAGCCCGTCGGCGGTGAAGTCGGCGTCGAGCAGGGCCCGGCGCAGGGCGGCCGCCACGTCGGCGCGGTCGGATGAGGGCAGGGGAAGGCTGGCGTTACTCACGCCCCCCATTGTGGCCCGCGACGCATGCCGACGCCCCCGGCGCCGCCATGGGCGCCGGGGGCGACTGGGTCCGCGGAGGGAAGAACGTACGGCCAGAAGGCGGCAGGCCGTCAGTGCTTGGCGGCAGGCCGTCAGTTCTTGGCGCTGGCCGTCAGCTCTTGGCGGCAGGCCGTCAGCTCTTGGTGGACGGCGTGCCGGACGCGCTCTTGCAGCTGTCCTGCTTGGCCATCGCCTTGCCGACGTCCCCTTCCTGCAGCTTCTCCAGCGCTTCGTTGCCGCTCTTGCTCAGCTTGTCCAGCTCGCCCGCGACGTCCTTGAGGCCGTCCGCGAAGTCCGCCTGGTTCTTGGTGTCCAGGCCGTCGACCTGCTTCTTGAGGTTCTCGTACGACTTGGAGATGGCGTTGAGTTCCTTGACGGCGTCGTCCGTCTTCTTCTGCCCGTCGTCCACCGGCGGCGCGCCCGCGCGCTTCACGGAGGCGCCCATCGCCTTGTAGGCGTCGGACATGTCCTGGAACGCCTTGGAGTCGGTCTTCTGGACGTCGGCCGGCGAGCTGTTGTCGGAGGTC
This sequence comes from Streptomyces huasconensis, assembly GCF_021028635.1. NCBI lineage: Bacteria > Bacillati > Actinomycetota > Actinomycetes > Kitasatosporales > Streptomycetaceae > Streptomyces > Streptomyces huasconensis. Next base: position 4,443,873 of record NZ_CP086119.1, on the reverse strand, counting down.
TCCTTCTGGATCGCGGCGTTGGCGTCCGCGATCTTCTTCGACTGCGGCTGGACGGAGTCACAGACCTTCTTGGCCCAGTCGTCCAGCTTCTTGTCACCGTCGTCGTCGCTGCTGCACCCGGACAGAGCGAGTACCAGTACCGCACCGCCGGACAGTGCGGCTGCAAGCTTCTTGTTCACCGGATTGGTCCCTTCCATGGCTCTCGGCCCCGGAACTTACACGCCAAACGAGCGACAATCGCATGCCGGGGGTCCGTTACAACCGCTATTGCAGCCATTTGCACCAAGGGAGGGCGGGCAGGGAGCGCGAGAGAAGGCTCACGACTCCCCGCGTACGCCGAACGGCCGAGGGGCGCCCCGTACGGCAGCGGGCGGACGGCGCATCAAGAAGCGCCGTCCGCCCGCGTGTTGGACGGTGATCCGAAGGCCGTTACGAGACGACCGCCGGGTCGGCCGACTTGGCCGTCCGCTCGGTGTTGCCCTCGTCCCCGACGGCGATGCCCCGCCGCTTGGAGACGTAGACCGCGCCGACGATGACCGCGATGGAGAGCGCCGCGATCAGGACCCGCATGCCGACGCTGGCGTTGTCCCCGTAGCTGAAGTTGATGACGGCGGGTGCGATGAGCAGCGCCACCAGGTTCATCACCTTCAGCAGGGGATTGATCGCCGGACCCGCGGTGTCCTTGAACGGGTCGCCCACCGTGTCGCCGATGACGACCGCGGCGTGGGCCTCGCTGCCCTTGCCGCCGTGATGGCCGTCCTCCACGAGCTTCTTCGCGTTGTCCCAGGCGCCGCCGGAGTTGGCGAGGAAGACCGCCATGAGCGTGCCCGTGCCGATCGCGCCCGCCAGGAACGAACCGAGCGCGCCGACACCGAGCGTGAAACCGACCGCGATCGGCGTGAGCACGGCGATCAGACCAGGTGTGGCCAGCTCACGCAGCGCGTCCTTGGTGCAGATGTCGACGACGCGTCCGTACTCCGGCTTCTCGGTGTAGTCCATGATCCCGGGGTGCTCGCGGAACTGCCGCCGCACTTCGTAGACCACGGCCCCGGCCGACCGCGACACCGCGTTGATCGCCAGCCCCGAGAAGAGGAAGACGACCGCGGCGCCGAGGATCAGGCCGACGAGGTTGTTGGGCTGCGAGATGTCCATGACCAGGTTCATCGGAGCGCCGTCGCCGAGTTTCTCGCCGACGTCCTTGGCCGCGGTCGCGATGGCGTCGCGGTACGACCCGAAGAGCGCCGCCGCCGCGAGGACCGCGGTGGCGATGGCGATGCCCTTGGTGATGGCCTTGGTGGTGTTGCCGACGGCGTCCAGGTCGGTGAGCACCTGCGCGCCCGCTCCCTCGACGTCACCGGACATCTCGGCGATGCCCTGCGCGTTGTCGGAGACGGGTCCGAAGGTGTCCATGGCGACGATGACGCCGACGGTGGTCAGCAGCCCCGTACCGGCGAGGGCGACCGCGAAGAGGGCGAGCATGATCGACGTACCGCCGAGCAGGAACGCCCCGTACACGCCGAGCCCGATCAGCAGCGCGGTGTAGACGGCCGATTCGAGGCCGATCGAGATGCCGGCCAGGACGACGGTCGCCGGGCCCGTCAGCGAGGTCTTGCCGATGTCCCTGACGGGACGCCGGTTGGTCTCGGTGAAGTAGCCGGTGAGCTGCTGGATGAGGGCGGCCAGCACGATGCCGATGGCGACGGCGGTGAGCGCGAGGACCCGCGGGTCACCGTCGTGCGCCTTGATCGCCGCATCCGTGACGCCGTCCAGCTTCGCGTACGAGGACGGCAGGTAGGCGAAGACGGCGGCGGCCACGAGCACCAGCGAGATGACCGCGGAGATGAAGAAGCCGCGGTTGATGGCGGTCATGCCGCTGCGGTCGGCGCGGCGGGGCGCCACCGCGAAGATGCCGATCATGGCCGTCACGACGCCGATGGCCGGGACGATCAGCGGGAAGGCGAGTCCGGAGTCGCCGAACGCCACCTTGCCGAGGATCAGCGCGGCGACGAGCGTGACGGCGTAGGACTCGAAGAGGTCGGCGGCCATACCGGCGCAGTCGCCGACGTTGTCGCCCACGTTGTCGGCGATGGTCGCGGCATTGCGCGGATCGTCCTCCGGAATGCCCTGCTCGACCTTGCCGACCAGGTCGGCGCCGACGTCGGCGGCCTTGGTGAAGATGCCGCCGCCGACACGCATGAACATCGCGATCAGGGCGGCGCCGAGTCCGAATCCTTCGAGCACCTTCGGCGCGTCGGCCGCGTAGACGAGCACCACACAGGAGGCGCCCAGCAGACCGAGCCCCACCGTGAACATGCCGACGACGCCGCCCGTGCGGAAAGCGATCTTCATGGCTTTGTGCGAGACGGCGGTGAGATCCTTTTCCGGCTCACCGGGCGCCGGGGTGGCCTCTCGGGCGGCGGCGGCCACGCGCACATTGCTGCGCACGGCGAGCCACATTCCGATATAGCCGGTGGTCGCCGAGAACGCCGCGCCGATCAAGAAGAAGATCGAACGTCCGGCGCGCTGATTCCAGTCGTCGGCGGGCAACAGCATGAGCAGGAAGAACACGACGACGGCGAATACGCCGAGTGTGCGCAGCTGCCGGCCGAGATAGGCGTTCGCACCTTCCTGGATCGCCGTGGCGATCTTCTTCATGCTGTCGGTGCCCTCGCCTGCCGCGAGTACCTGGCGGACCAGGACCCCGGCCACGACGAGCGCCGCGAGCGCGACGGCCGCGATGACCATCACGATGAGGCGATTGTCATCTGTCAGGACTGCGGCTGCGAAGGTTGAGGGGTGGTCGATCTGATGAGGGGTAGAAAGCCCCGCCATTCGTCCTCCTTGACGCTTGGGCTGAGCTCAAGATGTGGACGGATTGTAGGGAGCGGAACCTGATCAAAACAGAGCACCACTAACGCGATTGACCTGAGATCGCTTCTCAGCAAATGATCGAGGCCAGGGAATGGCACCGAAAGCGGTAATGCCTCAAAACCGTTGACGAAAGATCGCCGGTCCGTGTTTCTGATCTACGTAATAAATGATCGCAAGGAAAAAGGCCCTGTTCACCGTGGTGGTGAACAGGGCCTGCGTCTGCGCGGGTCAGGACGCGAGCGGCGCGCGGCACAGGGCACGGGCGGCCCGAGAGTCAGGGCACGAGCGGCGCGGGCGTCGTCGGCCAGGTCATCCGGATCAGGCCGCCGGACTCGCCGGCGGTGACCTCGACGTCGTCCACGAGACCGCTGATGACGGCGAGACCCATCTCGTCCTCGCTCTCGGCCTCCGGCTCGTCGCCTTCGCCGCCGCGCGCGCCGGGCGCCCGGTCACCGGGCGCCGAACGGGGGGCCTCGTCACCGACCTCGATGGAGAACTGCTTCTCGTCCTCGGTCAGCGCGACCCTCACGGGCGCCGAGACGCCGTTGCTCTGATGCAGTCCGACGGCACGCGTGCAGGCCTCGCCGACCGCGAGCCTGACCTCGTCGAGAACGGCCTCGTCCACTCCGGCCCTGCGCGCGACGGCGGCCGCCACGAGACGGGCGGTCCTGACGTGCTCGGGCAGCGCGCTGAAGCGGAGTTCAACGGTGGCCATGCATCCCCCTCGAACGTACGCGCGTGCTGTCAGGGGGCCGGGCCGCGGGCCCGGCCCCCTGCTGTACTGCCGACACGGGCCTCAGTCCGTGGCGGCCACTGCTTCATCGACCGAGGTGTGAATGGGGAACACCTTGGTCAGGCCGGTGATGCGGAAGATCTTGAGAATGCGCTCCTGGTTGCAGACCAGGCGCAGCGAGCCCTCGTGGGCACGCACCCGCTTCAGGCCGCCGACCAGCACGCCGAGTCCGGTGGAGTCGAGGAAGTCCACGCCCTCCATGTCGACGACCAGATGGAAACTGCCGTCGTTCACCAACTCGACCAACTGCTCGCGCAGCTTGGGCGCGGTATATACATCGATTTCGCCACCGACCTCGACGACCGTACGATCGCCGACGGTACGGGTCGACAGGGACAGGTCCACGGATCCTCCAGCACCTTGCTATCGAGCGGTCATCCCTCGGGACACCTCGGCAGAGCCCCCAGGACGGATCGCCAGCCGCGATGGCATTCAATCACTTACCGGCGGGCGTGCACGACGCCTTCGGACCATTGTCCATCCCGCCAGTGACACACTCGACGCCGATGGCCAAAAATTCTCCGACCGGAGGACCCTCTACGGGTGCCCCGGCACAGACGTCCCCGCAGGCCGTTCTCGACCGGCTCACCGCGGGCCCGAGCCGTGCGTCGCGCGTCACTCATACGGAGCACTTGCCCCCACGTGCGGCCCGGTATGCAGTCTGGCCCGACCGCATCCGCCCGGAGGTCATATCCGCCGTCCGGGCGGCGGGCATCGAGCACCCCTGGGTCCACCAGGCGCAGGCGGCCGAGCACGCGCTGGACGGCGAGTCCGTGGTCGTCGCGACCGGCACGGCCTCCGGAAAGTCCCTGGCCTACCTCACACCCGTCCTCTCGGCCCTCCTCGACGGCTCCGAGGCACCCAACGGGCGTGGCGCCACCGCCCTGTACCTGGCCCCCACGAAGGCCCTGGCGGCCGACCAGCGGCGTGCCGTCCGCGAGCTTGCGGCCCCGCTCGGCAACTCCGTACGAGCCGCCGTGTACGACGGCGACACCCCGGTGGAAGAACGCGAATGGGTGCGTCAGTACGCCAATTACGTGCTGACCAACCCCGACATGCTGCACCGCGGCATCCTTCCCTCCCACCCGCGCTGGTCCTCCTTCCTGCGCGCCCTGCGCTATGTGGTCATCGACGAGTGCCACACCTACCGCGGCGTCTTCGGCTCCCACGTCGCCCAGGTCCTGCGCCGTCTGCGCCGCCTGTGCGCCCGCTACGGCTCCGATCCGGTCTTCCTGCTGGCCTCGGCCACCTCCGCCGAGCCCGCGCTCTCAGCGCAGCGCCTGACGGGGCTGCCCGTGCGGGAGGTGGCCGACGACGCCTCTCCCCGGGGCGACCTCGTCTTCGCCCTCTGGGAGCCTCCGCTCACCGAGCTGCACGGCGAGAAGGGCGCGCCTGTGCGCCGCACCGCCACCGCCGAGACGGCGGACCTGCTCACCGACCTGACCGTCCAGGGCGTCCGCTCGGTCGCCTTCGTACGCTCTCGGCGTGGCGCCGAGCTGATCTCGGTGATCGCCCAGGAACGCCTCTCCGAGGTCGACCGCTCCCTCGCCCGCCGTGTCGCCGCTTACCGCGGCGGCTACCTCCCCGAGGAGCGCCGCGCCCTGGAGCGCGCGCTGCACTCCGGGGAACTGCTCGGCCTCGCCGCGACCACCGCCCTGGAACTCGGCGTGGACGTCTCGGGTCTGGACGCCGTCATCATCGCGGGCTATCCCGGTACGCGGGCCTCGCTCTGGCAGCAGGCGGGCCGGGCGGGTCGTTCGGGGCAGGGCGCCCTGGCGGTGCTGGTCGCGCGTGACGATCCGCTGGACACCTACCTCGTCCACCACCCGGAGGCGCTGTTCCGGCAGCCGGTGGAGTCCACCGTCCTCGACCCCGACAACCCGTACGTCCTCGCGCCCCACCTGTGCGCGGCCGCCGCGGAACTGCCGCTGACCGACGAAGACCTCGCGCTCTTCGGTCCGGCCGCCGAGGAGCTGCTCCCGCAGCTGGAGGCCGCGAAACTGCTGCGGCGGCGCACGAGAGCCTGGCACTGGACCCGCCGGGAGCGGGCCGCCGACCTCACGGACATCCGCGGCGAGGGCGGCACCCCCGTCCAGATCGTCGAGGAAGGCACGGGCCGGCTCCTCGGCACCGTCGACGCGTCCGCCGCGCACACGACCGTGCACGAGGGCGCGGTCCACCTCCACCAGGGCCGTACGTATCTCGTGCGCCACCTCGACCTGGAGGACTCGGTGGCGCTGGTCGAGGAGGCCGTGCCGCCGTACTCCACGACCGCGCGCGACACCACGGCGATCTCCATCCTGGAGACGGACGTGGAGGTCCCCTGGGGCGAGGGACGCCTCTGCTACGGCTCCGTCGAGGTGACCAATCAGGTCGTCTCCTTCCTGCGCAGAAAGCTGATCACGGGCGAGGTCCTGGGCGAGACGAAGCTGGAGCTGCCTCCTCGTACGCTGCGTACGCGCGCCGTCTGGTGGACGGTCACCGAGGACCAGCTGGACGCCGCGCGCGTTGACCCCGAGATCCTCGGCGGCGCCCTGCACGCCGCCGAACACGCGTCCATCGGCATGCTGCCGCTGTTCGCCACGTGTGACCGCTGGGACATCGGCGGTGTCTCCGTACCGCTGCATCCGGACACGCTCCTTCCCACGGTCTTCGTGTACGACGGTCATCCGGGCGGGGCGGGCTTCGCCGAGCGGGCCTTCCACACGGCACGGGAGTGGCTGACGGCCACCCGCCAGGCGATCGCCTCCTGCGAGTGCGAGGCGGGTTGCCCCTCCTGCATCCAGTCCCCCAAGTGCGGCAACGGCAACGAGCCGCTGCACAAACGGGGGGCGGTACGGCTGCTTTCCGTGTTGCTGAGGGATGCGGGGGTGGGCGCCTAGGGGGGCTGCCGAGGGGCGGTGGCGGTCGGCTGGGGGTGGCGGCGGTCGGCCGGGCGGCGGCGGTCGGCCCGTGGCGCGGCGGTGCCGTCACTCCGCCGGAGGCCGCGTGTCGGTGTCCAGCAGGGTCAGGAAGGCGGCGGCCGCGGGCGACGGCGTGAAGCGGCTCCAGACGAGGCGTTCCACCCGCACGGGCCCGTTGCTGACCGGCACGGCCCGCACGCCGGGCAGTTCGGCGGCGAACGTCGAGGGAAGCAGCGCGATGCCCAGTCCGTGGCGGACCATCCGGCCCATGAAGTCGACGCCGGACACCTCGAACGCGACCTCGCGCCGCAGTCCCGCCGCCGCGAACGCCTCGTCCGACTGCGCCCGGGCCGCGCTCCCCTCGGCGAAGTCCACGAACGTCTCTTCGACCAGACGGCTGAGGTCCACCTCGGTCTCCGTGGCCAGCGGGTGGTCAGGGGCGACCACGGCGACGTGCTGCCCATGGGCCAGCTCCCGTTCAGGCACGCCCCGCGGCCGGAATCCGGGCGGTACGCCGAGGAACACCACGTCCAGCGCGCCGTCCCTCACCTGCTCCACGAGCTGCTCGCTGGAGCCGATCCGCAGACTGATGCCCACCTGGGGGTAGCGCAGGCGGTAGCGCCGCAGCACCGCCGGGAGGTCGACGGCCGCCACGGTCGGGATCGACCCGACGGCCAACTTGCCCCGTATCTCCCCGGTGGCCGCCGCCACCTCCGCCTTGGCCCGCTCGGCCGCTTCCAGTGCCTGCCGGGCAGCGGGCAGGAACGCCTCCCCGGCAGCGGTCAACCGCACCTTGCGACTGGTCCGCTCGAACAGCCGCGCTCCCAACTCCTTTTCCAACCGCGCCACTTGGTGGCTGAGCGCCGACTGAACGACGTGGCACCGCTCGGCGGCACGGGTGAAGTTCTCCGTCTCCGCCACCGCGAGGACGTAACGCATCTGCTGGAGGTCCATTCGACGCATCGTGAAACACGATCGATCGAATGACAAACATGCGTTGGACCGATGGATTCGCGTTCGACGATGCTGAAGTCAGCAGCGGGCCGGGCCAGTCGGCGCTCGGCATCCGCTGCCGGAGCCTTTGCGGCCCCGGCCCCGCACACACCCACCATCGGCGCCCGCCCGCGCCCCCGACTCCACGGAGACCCTCATGCGCGTGATCGCCTTCGACCACCTCGTCCTGAACGTCACCGACATCGAGCGCTCGCTCGCTTTCTACACGGGCCCGTTGGGGCTGGACCCGGTGCGGGTGGACGAGTGGCGGGAAGGCACGGTGCCCTTCCCGTCCGTGCGGGTGAGCCCCACCACCATCATCGACCTCGTCAAGGCTTCCGACGGGCAGCCCAAGGGCCCCAACGTGGACCACATCTGCCTGGTGGTGGAGCCTCTCGACTGGCAGCAGGTCATCGACTCCGGCGTCTTCACGGTGCTGGACGGCCCTGGCGAGCGCTTCGGCGCCCGAGGCACCGCGCTCTCGCTGTACGTGCAGGACCCGGACGGCAACACCGTGGAACTGCGCTGGTACCCGCAGGACGCCTGACGGCCCGGCCCCCGAGGCCTCTCCCACCGGCCGGTCGGGACGCCACGGGTCCGCGAGCAACGGCACATCGCTCGGCCCCGCCGTGGCGTCCGCCGGCCCGGCACGGGAGTTGACTCGTACCGAGAAGGGGCCCGCAGAGGCCGAGGCCGTGACCTCGGAGATCTCGCCCCGCACCGTGCAACGTACGAGCCTCGCGCCCTGAGCCGCCGCCACCCTCTTCGCCCCCGCGCACGCCTTCGATGCCCCCGCCGCCCAGTGGTCAGCCGCCGCCAGGGCCGCCAGGTCAGCCGCGCCGCCCGCACGATGCCGGGCCACGACGGCCTGCCCCATCGCGAGCAGCGCCCCGCAGACCACACAGAGCACCGCCATCACCACGGCCGACCAGACTGTGGCGCCCCCTCGATCCCGCCCTGGGCCGCGCCACGCCACCTCGCCCCTCATGAGTCCACCCCCGCCGTACCTTCCACCGCCGCCACCGTGGCCTCTTCCGCCGAGGCCACCGTCTCCTCCGCCGAAACCGCCGTCCGACCCACCGAAGCCACCGTCTCCTCCGCCAGAGCCACCGCCTCCGATCGCAGCCGCAGGCCGAGGCCCAGCACTCCAGGGCCCGGCGCGTCCGCGACGACCTCGACCCGCACCAGGTCGCCGTCGCGCCGCACGGACACACGCGCTCCGCGTGGCGCCGCCTGTCTCGCCGCCGCCACGGCCACCGCCTCCGGGTCCTGCCGCGCGGCGGCGCGAGCTCCCGCCCTGGCCGCGTCCACGCACTGGATCTGCGCGCACGCGGCCAGCAACGTCCAGACCAGCGCCATGGCGAACAGCACCAGCGTCGGCAGCACCACGGCCGCCTCCGCCGTCACGAACCCCCCGTCCCCGTTCCGACCTTCCCTTGCACGTCGCCTCCGGCCACGCTCAGAACGACGCATGGAGTGCCTTCTCCACCACGGCATGCAGAGCGGCCCTGACCTGCCCGCTCGTCACCACCTTGTAGAGCAGCCCGGCAAACCCCACCGCCGCGATCAGCCCCATCGCGTATTCGGACGTGACCATCCCCGCGTCCTTGCCCACCGCGCGAGTCCGCCGAAGCAGCATCCGCGCACCGTTGTGCATCCGCATTTCAACCCCCGTCGCGTTTCCTTGCGTTGTCTCGGGCCCACACCTGCAAGCTCGGGAAGCCATCGCTTCTGTCTTCATCTCTGTCTTCGTCTCTGCGTTCATCTCGGTGTTCGTGTCTGTATTCGCCCCTGCGTTCGCCTCTGTGCTCATCCCGTGCGCAGCAGGCCCTCCGCAAGCCCGATCACCACCGGCACCACTCCGACCGCGACGAACGCCGGCAGGAAGCACAGGCCTACGGGCGCCGTCATCAGAACCCCGGCTCTGCGCGCCTTGGCCGTCGCCGCCCGGCCCCGCGCTGCTCGGGCGTCCGCGGCGAGACGGGCCACCGGCTCCGCGGCCGGCGCCCCCGACTCGCCCGCTCGCTCCAGGAGTCGGGCCAGCGGCGCGGCGCCCGGTATCTCGGCCAACTGCCGCCACGCGTGCGCTGGTTCACCGCCCAGCCGCACTTCCGCCGCCCCACGCGCGAGCCGCTCTCCGACCGGGCCCCGCAGCGACTCCCCGACCGCTCGGGCGGCCGCCACAGGGCTCGCCCCAGCAGCGACACAAGCCGCCAACAGGTCTGCCGCGAGCGGCAGTTGCCGCTCCGCCTCCGCCATCGCCTCCGCCGAGCAGTCCTCAGCACCGGTGGACCCGTAAGACGACGCCCGGGCGCGCTGCTGACGCCACACGCAGCAGCCGGCAACCGCTCCTGCCGCGAGCCCCCAGGCCCCGCCCACCAAGGCGTAGGCCAGGCTCGCCGTCCCGCCCACCACGAACCAGGCGCGCGCCTTGCCGCGCAGACCCGGCCACCGACTCCGGCACCGGACAGCGGGCCTCTCCACGCCCAGCGCCTCCGCGGCCCGCCACCGCTCCGCCCTCTCGCGCCGGGCGGCCCACACCGTCAGCACCAGCCAGAGCACAGCCGCGACACTCCACACCACCACCCCCAGCCTGTGGACAGAACTCGCAGACCCCCCAGGCCCCACCGAGCCGACAGAGCCCACCGAGCCCAAGAAACTCATAGAACTCACAGAACTCATCGCCCCTCCGCTCCCCGTACGATCCGCAGCGCCCACCACACCCCGGCGCCCTCCAACACCCCGCCCGTCACCAGACAGCCGAGCCCCGCTCCTGTGTGCAGCAACACCCGCAGCGGGTCCGCTCCCAGCGCGCTGCCCATCAGCAGCCCCAGCACCGGCAGGCCCGCGAGCATCACGGCGGTCGACCGCGCGCCGGCCAACTGGGCCCTCAGGTCAGCCCGTTGGTCCCGCTCAACACGAAGCACGCCTTCCAGCCGCTCAAGCCCCGCCGCGAGCCCCGCTCCTCGGTCCACGGCCACACGCCAGCAGGCCGCGAGCCCCAACAAGCCCTCCGCCCCCGGCACACGCGCCGCCTCCACCAAGGCCCCCGGCACATCCCCGCCGAACCGCGCCGCAGCCAGCACCGCACTACGCCCCGCACCGTCCGGCTCGCCCGGCCCCCCGGGGACGGTCACCTCCGGTCCGACCACCGAAAGCCCCGCTCCCGAAACTCCGACCTCAACAGCACCCCCTCCAGAACCTCCTGGCCCCCCAGGCCCCTCAGAACAGCCAAACCCCCCAGACCCAAAGCCCCCCTCCCCCAAAACCACCCGCAACGCCTCCCCCGGCTGCCGCCCCGCCCGCACCTCACCCGCGAGCGCCCCGCACAACGCGATCACCGCGTCACCACGCCGTTCCCGCTCCCGACACGCGTGCCTGGCCCGCCGCACCCGCGCCGCCACCGGCACGCCCGCCGCTCCCGCGGCCAGCGGCAGCAGCGATTCCCCGAGGAGCCCCACCACGGCCCCGGCCGCCAGGCACCACCACTCGGGCCGGACCCGGCCGCGTCCGGCGGCGACGGCCCGCCGCCAGGACCACCCGTCCGCCTCCTCCGCCGCCCCGGCCACGAGCACGGCCCGGACCCGCCGAGCCGTACGGTCACGACCCTCCATCAGCCACGCCGCGCTCCCCGCGCACACCGCCGCCGCCCACATCGCCGTACTCACGCCGGACCACCCCGCGCCCCGCCCAGGAGGAGCGAGTCCAGCCGCTCCCAACCGGGGCCTTCGATGAACGCCTTCTCGCCCCATCGCAGGGCGGGCACGGTCTGCACCAGCCCCGACGCGGCACGTTCCAGGACGTGTACCTCGGCGATGCGGCGGCGGCCCACCGCATCGCGCACGAGATGGACGACCACCGACAGTGCTGCCGCCAGCTGGCTGTGCAGGGCGGCACGGTCGAGCCCCGCGGCCGTCCCCAGGGCCTCCAGGCGGGCCGGCACGTCCCCCGCGGCGTTGGCATGCACCGTGCCGCAGCCGCCCTCATGACCGGTGTTGAGCGCGGCCAGCAGGTGCACCACCTCCGCACCCCGCACCTCTCCGACGACCAGCCGGTCTGGCCGCATCCGCAGGGCCTGGCGCACCAGGTCGTCGAGGCCGACGAGACCGGCCCCTTCCTGGTTCGCCGGACGGGATTCCAGGCGCACCACATGCGGATGCTCCGGCTTCAGTTCCGCGGAGTCCTCGGCCAGCACGATCCGCTCCTTGGGCCCGACGAGCCCGAGCAGTGCGCTCAGCAAGGTCGTCTTGCCGCTGCCCGTGCCCCCGCTGATCAAGAAGGACAGCCGTGCGTCGAGCAGCGCCCGCAGCACCCGGTCACCGCCGGGCGGCACCGTCCCCGCCGCGACCAGCTCCGTGAGCGTGAAGGCCTTGGGCCGCACGACCCGCAGGGAGAGGCAGGTGGAGCCCACCGCGACCGGTGGCAGCACGGCATGCAGCCGGGTGCCGTCGGGCAGACGGGCGTCCACCCAGGGCCGCGCGTCGTCCAGGCGCCGCCCCGCCACGGCGGCCAGGCGCTGGGCGAGGCGGCGCACCGCCGCCGCATCCCGGAACCGCACCGCGGTCAGTTCAAGGCCGCCGCCCCGGTCGACCCACACCCGGTCGGGCGCGGAGACCAGTACGTCCGTCACCGAGGAGTCCGCGAGCAGGGGCTCCAGAGGTCCCGCGCCGACCAGCTCCGAGCGCAACTGCGCGGCGGCGCCGAGCACTTCGGTGTCCCCGAGGACCCGGCCCTGGGCCCGCAGCGCCTCGGCGACCCGCGCGGGAGTGGGCTCCGTGCCGTTCTCCGCGAGCCACTGGCGCACCCCGTCCAGCATCCGCGCCCCGACGACGGCGCTCATACGCCTCCTCCGGGGGCGTCGACCGGCACCCGCTCCCAGAAGGCGGCGCAGAACCTCGCCAGCGGGCCCCGCGCCGCTCCCCCAGGCGGCACACCGGCTGTCTGCGCCGCCACCAGCTCCGCTTCCCAGGGCACCTCTCCGGCCAGCGGCAGGCCAAGCAGCCCCGCCACCTCCTCCGCGTCCAACCCGCCGAGGCCTTGGGGCCGCGCACCCGCGGGGACCACCACCCGCAGGTCCCTCAGCACCAGTCCCGCGGCCGACGCCACCCGCCTGGCCCCCGCCACCGCGCGCAGCTCAGGCGGCACCAGCAGGAGGCACAGGTCCAGCTGCTCCAGCGCCTCCGCGACCGTCTCGTCCACCCGGCGCGGCAGGTCCACGACGACCACCCCGCCGCGCCTGCGCGCCGCGGAGACGACGGCCCGCACCGCTTCCGGGGCGACCGCCACCGCCTCGCCCCGGTCCCAGCTCAGGACCCGCAGCGCGTGCAGTTCCGGCAGGGACTCCTCCAGCGCCTCGCCGCTGACCCTGCCCCGGGACGCGGCGAAGGCCGGCCAGCGCAGCCCTTCGGCCGTCTCGCCCCCGAGGAGGACGTCCAGGCCGCCGCCGAGCGGGTCCGCGTCGACGAGCATCGTGCGGCGCCCGGCGCGGGCGGCCGTGACCGCGAGGGCGCAGGCGAGGGTGGAGGCACCGGCCCCGCCCCGCCCTCCGATGACCCCGACGGTGAGCGCGGGCCGTCCCACGCCCTCGGCCACGTCGGCGATGCGGTCCACCAGCCACTGCTCGCCGTCGGGCAGGACCAGCACGTGATCGGCACCGATCTCCACGGCCCGCCGCCAGACCCCGGAATCGTCCTGATCCCGCCCAACCAGCACGACCCCACGCCGTCGCCTCGCCCCGCGCACGCGGTGCGCCGCGTCGTCCCCGACCAGGACGAGCGGGGCCGCGTCCCAGCCCTCTCCACGCTCGGGTCCTCCGTGGTGCACCTCGGGACGCGCCCCCGCCGCCGCGCACAGCCGCAGCAGGTCATCCAGGAGTTCCACGTCCTCCGTGACGATCAGCGGCCCGCCCCGGTGCGCCTGTGACGGCGTCGGCCCGCCCGGTGAACCGTCCCGTGAACCGCCTCGTGAAATGACTCCACCCACGATCTCCATCCCCCTCTCACGCAAGCTCCTGTGAATGCCGCGCCCCGCAGGAGCGAAGAACCGGCAAAGGAATCCGGCCATGAACTTCGCGAGCGGAACGAGCGGAATCAGCGTGCAGCGGTCCGGCAAATCGTGTGGATCTTGGTCAATAACTGTGGACAAGGCGATGGCTGTGAATATCTCCATCACCCGAACCAGTGACACGGCGGCGACTTAGCGCCTGCTTCACGCCCACTTCCCACTGGCTTCCCCGACGAGTTCCCGCCGGCTTCCACCGACTTCCGCAGCGCATCCCAACGGCTACACACAGTTACGAACCTTGGGCAGGGCTCAGATCCGCCGTGAAGACGGAGAGAAGATCCAGAAGGCCGGAAGATGATCGACGGAGGGTTCAAAAACCCATCCGGACATGCGACGACCCCCGCCGGGGGGGAGAGCGGGGGTCGTCCCCACGGTCCGACTCGGGGGGGGGAGGAGCCAGACCGGGTTAGCACGGTCGCGAACGATCCGTGACTTCCATGGTGTACCCGAGAGCCTTCTCAGGCAAACCCACGCGCCTCAGCTTACGCCGAATGGTGGGCGCCTATGCTCGGCCTCGTGGAAAACCACTCCTTGCCCCGCACCGCCGCCTTCTTTGACCTGGACAAGACGGTCATTGCGAAGTCGAGCACGCTCACCTTCAGCAAGTCGTTCTACCAAGGCGGCCTGATCAACCGCAGGGCTGTGCTGCGCACCGCGTACGCGCAGTTCGTCTTCCTGGCAGGCGGCGCCGACCATGACCAGATGGAGCGGATGCGCGAGTACCTCTCCGCGCTCTGCCGGGGCTGGAACGTCCGCCAGGTCCAGGAGATCGTCGCCGAGACCCTGCACGATCTGATCGACCCGATCATCTACGACGAAGCCGCGTCCCTCATCGAGGAGCACCACACCGCGGGCCGCGACGTCGTCATCGTCTCCACCTCGGGCGCCGAGGTCGTCGAGCCGATCGGGGAACTCCTCGGCGCGGACCGAGTCGTGGCCACGCGCATGGTGGTCGGCGACGACGGCTGCTTCACCGGAGAGGTGGAGTACTACGCGTACGGCCCCACCAAAGCGGAGGCGATCAAGGAACTGGCCCGCTCGGAGGGGTACGACATCGACCGCTGCTACGCCTACAGCGACTCGGTGACCGACCTGCCGATGCTCCAATCCGTCGGGCACCCCCACGCCGTCAACCCCGACCGGGCGCTGCGCCGCGAGGCCCTCGCGCGGGAGTGGCCGATCCTCGACTTCCACCGCCCCGTGCCGCTCAAGCAGCGCCTGCCCGCCCCACCCCGGCCGGCGCTCGTCGCGGCGGCCGCCGTAGGCGCTGCGGCGGCCACAGCGGGTCTCGTCTGGCTCGCCAGCCGTCGCCGCGTGACGACGAGCTGACAGGGCGGCCCCCAGGGTCGGCGACGGCCGAAATCCGCCGCGCCAAGCCGCATCGGTCGCCGCCGCACCCCGCGCCCGATTCGCACCTGTTTGAACGCAAAAGTAAAGAAGTGCGGCCAGGACTACCGCTCTCCCCATGACTGGAGTACAAAGGAGTCAACGGCCCGCGAGACCAAGGACATCCGAGAGGATTACCTTCTAACGCAACCACGGCCCCACGGACCGAAGCATGAACACCGGGCACCCACGCGACGTCGACCCGTCGATTACGGGCCAGCCGCACCAGGTGACGGGCGAAGTTCCCGACCTGATGGGCAACCTTCGAGGACGCTTGGTAACCCGGTGAACATGCCAGCGGCGGTACGGATATCCGTACCGCCGCAACCCTTTTCGGGCCTCTGTGGCCGCCTTCGGCAGCCGCCCTATGCCGCTCCGCGCTGGAGGGCCTCGCAGACCGCCGTGGATTCCCTGACGCCGAGTTCAACGGCCTTGCCGCAGTGGGCGATCCAGGCCGCCATGCCGTCCGGCGTACCGGAGGCGTAGCCGTCCAGCGCCGCCAGATAGGCTGCTCGGCCCAGCTCGGCGTGGCCCGCCTCGGCGGGGCAGATCGACTTGGGGTCGAGGCCGCTGCCCACCAGGACGATGCGCTCGGCGGCCCGCGCGACCAGGCCGTTGTGGGAGCCGAAGGGCCGCAGGGAGAGCAGCTCGCCGTGGACCACGGCGGCCATCACCAGGGCCGGCGCGGAACTCCCCGCGATGATCAGCTGCGACAGCCCCTCCAGACGCCCCGCCACCTCGTCGGCGTCCGGCAGGGGCAGCTCGATCAGCGGCTCCTCGACGGTCTCGCCCGCGAGGCGCGGCCGCCCCGCGGCCTCGGCGGAGTCCGCGGCGGCGACCAGGTGCAGCCGCGCCAGGACCCGCAGCGGCGACTGCCGCCAGATCGACAGGAGTTGTCCCGCCTCGGCCGTCAGACGCAGCGCCCCGCCGACGGTGCGCGCCTCGTCGTCACCACTGAAGTCACTGCGCCGGCGCACTTCCTCAAGAGCCCATTCGGCCCCGGAGAGCGCGGCGGAACCCCGGGCACCGCGCAGTGCCGCCTCGGAGGTGATCTCGTTGCTGCGGCGCCGCATGATCCGGTGTCCGTAGACCCGGTCCACGGCCTTGCGCACGGAGTCCACGGAGTCGGCCACGCCGGGCAGGGTTGCCAGGGCCGCGATCGGATCGGGTGTCGTACTCATGAGTACGACACTACGTACTCCAGCCCCCACCCCCACGAAGGAGTGGTCTTCTTCACGCGCGCCCCACACGTCCCGTGCGCGAACCACTACTCTTAGTGGTTATGAAAATCGCTTTCGTGGGCAAGGGCGGCAGCGGCAAGACGACGCTGTCCTCGCTCTTCATCCGTCACCTCGCCGCCACCGGCGCCCCCGTCATCGCGGTGGACGCCGACATCAACCAGCACCTGGGCCCGGCACTGGGCCTCGACGACGCGGAGGCTTCGAGGCTGCCCGCCCTCGGGGCCCACCTGCCCCTCATCAAGGACTATCTGCGCGGCTCCAACCCGCGGATCACCTCCGCCGACACGATGATCAAGACGACACCCCCGGGTGAGGGCTCGCGGCTGCTGCGGGTGCGCGAGGACAACCCCGTGTACGACGCGTGCGCCCGCCCCCTGGAACTCGACGGCGCCACCGTGCGTTTGATGGTCACCGGGCCGTTCACCGAAGCCGACCTCGGTGTGGCCTGCTACCACTCCAAGACCGGAGCGGTGGAGCTGTGCCTGAACCACCTCGTCGACGGCCGCGACGAGTACGCGGTCGTGGACATGACCGCCGGCTCGGACTCCTTCGCCTCCGGCATGTTCACCCGCTTCGACATGACGTTCCTGGTCGCCGAGCCGACGAGAAAGGGGGTCTCCGTCTATCGCCAGTACAAGGAGTACGCCCGCGACTTCGGCGTCGACCTCAAGGTCGTGGGCAACAAGGTGCAGGGCCAGGACGACATCGATTTCCTGCGCGAGCAGGTCGGTGACGACCTCCTGGTGACCGTCGGGCACTCGGACTGGGTACGTGCCATGGAGAAGGGCCACCCGCCCCACTTCGCGCAGCTGGAGGAGCCCAACCGCCGCTCCCTGCAAACGCTTCAGGACACCGTCGACGCCTCGTACGAGCGACGGGACTGGGAGCGCTACACCCGTCAGATGGTCCACTTCCACCTGAAAAACGCGCAGAGCTGGGGCAACGAACGCACGGGGGCCGACCTGGCGGCCCAGGTCGACCCCGACTTCGTTCTGTGCGAGCAGACGGTCACCCCTGCCTGAACAGGGCGTCAGGCGTTACGGCTTGACCGCCGGAGCACCCGGCACACCCTTCGGGGCCGGAGCGGGCTGGGCGGAGAGGTACGCCGCCCAGCCGTCCTTCGGCGCCTTGCCGACCCGCAGCTTGGCGAGCTTCGCGAGCACCTTCGGGTCCTGCGCGTCGAGCCAGTCCGCCAGCTGCCGGAAAGAGACACAGCGCACCTGGGGTTTGGTGCAGACCGCCTCGATGGTCTCCTCGATGGCGCGCATGTACGTGCCGCCGTTCCACGACTCGAAGTGGTTGCCGATGATCAGCGGCGCGCGGTTGCCCTTGTACGCGCGCTGGAAGCCTTCGAGCAGCCCGTCGCGCATCTGGTCGCCCCAGTACTCGTGCTTGGAAGGGTCGCCCTGCGAGGTGGTCCCGGACTGGTTGACCATGAAGTTGTAGTCCATGGTGAGCGTCTCGAAGTTGCGGCCGGGCACCGGGACGAGCTGCATCGACAGGTCCCAGAGGCCTTCCTTCTTCTTGGGCCAGACCTGGTCGTTCACGCCGCTGGTGTCGTAACGGAAGCCCAGCTCCCGCGCCGCCCGCATGAAGTTCTTCTGCCCCTCCAGGCAAGGGGTCCGGGCCCCGATCAGCTCCTTGTCGTAGTCAAAGGGCAGGGGCTTCGCCTTCTTCAGGCCCGTGTTCGTCTTCCATGCCTTCACGAACGACTTGGCCTGCTTGATCTCGCTCTTCCAGTCGGCCACGGACCACTCGCCGACCCCCCGCCCCTTGCCGCAGAAGTGGCCGTTGAAGTGGGTGCCGATCTCGTTGCCCTCCAGCCATGCGGCCCGGAGCTGCTCGACGGTGTTCCTGATGCCCTTGCGGTCGTTGAAGCCGATGTCCGAGCTGCCGGCCAGATGTTGCGGCGGCTTGTAAAGCCTGCGCTTCTCCTCGGGGAGCATGTACACGCCGCTGAGGAAGTACGTCATCGTGGCGTCGTTCCGCTTGGCCACCTTGCGGAAGTGGGAGAACAGCTGCTGGCTGTCCTCGCCCGCGCCGTCCCAGGAGAAGACGACGAACTGCGGAGGCTTCTGGCCGGGCTTCAGGCGGGTCGGGCGCGGCAGGTTCGGCTGCTTGCCGGTGAAGGCCGTGGAGCCGTCCCCGATCAAGCGGACCGGGCTCTTCGGCGCCTGGGCCCCGGCCGCCTTCTTCGGGCCGTGCGCGCCTTCCTTCGTACCGGCGCCGGTGTCGCCTCCCGCGCAGCCGGCCAGTGTTGCCGCGCAGGCCACGAGGGCGGTGAGGCCCACGGTGGTTCTCCGGGTGGCGGCCATCTTCCGCCCACCTCTTTCCGTGCAAGTCGGGACAGAACGGTCAGCAACTTCGCACGGGTGTCGGAATGAACTAGTACGACAAGCCGACAAAAGTTTTTATTCACTCATCAGGGTGATCGATTGACCCATTTGCACTGATTGTCCAGCCAAAGCCTTTACTCTGGATTACTGTTCGTTTACCGAGAGTTGAGATATCCCGCCGCTGCAACGCCGTGACCCACGGCCGCGACCTGCCCTCCGGAGGCATCCGGAGGACCCCCTGTTCCGCGACCGCGCTGCCCCGGAGGAGACGGGAAAAATGTCTGCCTGCGTCCCCACTCGCACCACCGACTCGGCCCCCACCTCAGGCGCCCAGGAGCCTCACGCGCCGCCGGGCCGCAAGAAGTTCCGCATCGACGGCGCCGACCTGTCCGCTTCGATCGCCGTCTTCCTGATCGCCCTGCCGCTCTCCCTCGGCATCGCCCTCGCCACCGGAGCGCCCCTCCAGGCGGGCCTCGTCGCAGCCGCCGTCGGCGGCATCGTCGCCGGGCGGATCGGCGGGTCACCGCTCCAGGTCAGCGGCCCCGCCGCCGGGCTCACGGTGGTCACAGCCGACCTCATCCAGCGGTACGGCTGGCGGACCACCTGCGCCATCACCGTCCTCGCGGGCCTGGCCCAACTGGGCCTCGGCTGCCTGCGCGTGGCCCGCAGCGCGCTCGCCGTCAGCCCCGCCGTGGTGCACGGCATGCTGGCCGGCATCGGCGTCACCATCGCCGTGGCCCAGCTGCACATCGTGCTCGGAGGCACCCCGCAGAGCGAAGTGCTCGCCAATCTCCGGGCGCTGCCCGCCCAATTGGCCGACCTGCATCCCGCCGCACTGTCGATCAGCCTGCTCACCCTGGCCGTCCTGATGCTCTGGCCCCGGATTCCCGGCCGTGCCGGACGCATCGCCCGGGTCGTGCCCGCCGCCCTCGTGTCGGTGGCCCTCGCGACGTGCGTGGCGTCCGGCGCCGGGCTGCGGCTCGACCGGGTCGAGCTGCCTTCCTGGCGCAGCCACGCCCTGGTGGGACTCCCTGAAGGACCCGCGCTCGGGCTCGTCGCCGCCGTGCTCACCATCACGCTGGTGTGCAGCGTGCAGTCGCTGCTCGGCGCCGTGGCCGTCGACAAGCTGGTCGCCAAGCAGCCCGAGCTGCACGCCGGTGTGCGCCGCTCCGACCTCAACCGCGAACTGCTCGGCCAGGGCAGCGCCAACATCGTCTCCGGCGCGCTCGGCGGCCTGCCCGTCGCCGGCGTCGCCGTGCGCACCGTGGCCAATGTGCGGGCTGGCGCCGTCAGCCGGAACTCCACGATGCTGCACGGCGTTTGGGTAGTAGTGGCCGCGCTGCTCCTGGTCCCCGCCCTTGAGCTGATCCCGCTCGCGGCCCTCGCCGCACTCGTCATGGCCGTCGGCATCCAGATGGTCAGCCTGAACCACATCCGTACGATCACCCGCCACCGCGAGATCCTCGTCTACGCCGTGACCACCCTCGGCGTCGTCTTCCTCAACGTCCTCCAGGGCGTCGCGCTCGGCATCGCCGTCGCCGTGGCCGTCTCCCTGCACCGCCTCGCCCGCACCCGCATCACGCACGAGGTGCGGGACGGCGTCCACCACGTGCGTGCGAGGGGCCAGTTGACGTTCCTCGCGGTCCCGCGGCTCAGCAGGACGCTGCACCTCGTGCCCCACGGCGAGGATGTCATCGTGGAGCTGGACGGCTCCTTCATGGACCACGCGGCGTACGAAACACTCCAGTGCTGGCAGGACGAGCACACCGCGCACGGCGCCCGCGTCGAGATCACCGGGCGGGCCGGGACCCGCATCGCCGAGCCCGCGAGCGCCTCGCACTCCTGCTGCCGACCGTGGACGGCCTGGCGCAACCACCACTGCGACCGGCCGCAGGAACAGCAGGAGACGGGCCGCCCCAGCAACTACCAACTGGCCAGCGGAATCAGCGCGTTCCAGCGGAACACGGCGCCGCATGTGCGGGAGGAGCTGGCCAGGCTGGCGCGTGAGGGCCAGCAACCCGCACAGCTGTTCCTCACATGTGCGGACTCCCGGGTCGTCACGTCGATGATCACCTCCAGTGGTCCCGGCGACCTGTTCGTCGTACGCAACGTGGGCAACCTGGTGCCGCTGCCGGGTGCGGAGAGCGGGGACGACTCGGTGGCGGCCGCGATCGAGTACGCGGTCGAGGTGCTCAAGGTGCGGTCCATCACCGTCTGCGGGCACTCCGGGTGCGGTGCCATGCAGGCGCTGCTCAACACGCCGCCCGGAGGCGCCCAGACGCCGCTGCGCCGGTGGCTGCGGCACGGACTGCCGAGCCTGGAGCGGATGGGCGCGCAGGACAAGGCGTGGGCGAGGCTGTCGGGACGGGCACCCGCCGACGCGGTCGAGCAGCTCTGCCTCACCAACGTCGTCCAGCAGTTGGAGCACCTGAAGGCGCACGAGGCGGTGGCGCGCCGTCTGGCCGAGGGTGACCTCGAACTGCACGGCATGTACTTCCATGTCGGCGAGGCGCAGTCGTATCTGCTGACGGAGTGCGGCGACACCGAGCACCTCCCCGACGAGGTCTTCGACCAGGTGGTGCCCACCGCGCTGGTTGAAGGCCGGGAGTCCGAGACCGCACGGGAGGCCGACGTCAGGGATAAGGTCTAAACCAATTTTCGGCAGGCCCTTGTCACCACGGGATGTCTCTGATGAGCTGTGGCTTCGGACACAACGGTCGCCCCCGGCAAAGCAGCGCAAGGGAGATGTCGTGAGCAATGAAAGCCTGGCCAACCTTCTGAAGGAGGAGCGTCGCTTCGCGCCGCCGGCGGAGCTGGCGGCCGCCGCCAACGTCACCGCGGCGGCGTACGAACAGGCCAAGGCTGACCGGCTCGGCTTCTGGGCCGAGCAGGCCCGCCGGCTGACCTGGGCCACGGAACCGACCGAGACGCTCGACTGGTCGAATCCGCCGTTCGCCAAATGGTTCGCCGACGGGAAGCTCAACGTCGCGTACAACTGCGTCGACCGCCACGTCGAGGCGGGCCACGGCGACCGCGTCGCGATCCACTTCGAGGGTGAGCCCGGCGACAGCCGGGCCATCACCTACGCCGAGCTGAAGGACGAGGTCAGCCGGGCGGCCAACGCCCTGACCGAGCTGGGGGTCCAGAAGGGCGACCGCGTCGCCGTCTATCTGCCGATGATCCCCGAGGCGGTCATCGCGATGCTGGCCTGCGCCCGCATCGGCGCCACGCACTCGGTGGTCTTCGGCGGCTTCTCGGCGGACGCCATCGCCGCCCGCATTCAGGACGCGGACGCCAAGCTCGTCATCACGGCCGACGGCGGCTACCGCAGGGGCAAGCCCTCCGCGCTCAAGCCCGCCGTGGACGAGGCCGTGGGCCGCGTGGAGGGCGTCCAGAGGGTCCTGGTCGTCCAGCGCACCAAGCAGGACGTGGACTGGACCGAGGGCCGGGACGTGTGGTGGCACGAGGTCACGGGGAAGCAGTCCGCCGAGCACATCCCCGAGGCGTTCGACGCCGAGCACCCCCTCTTCATCCTCTACACCTCGGGCACCACGGGTAAGCCGAAGGGCATCCTGCACACCTCCGGCGGCTATCTCACCCAGACGGCCTACACCCACCACGCGGTCTTCGACCTCAAGCCGGAGACCGACGTCTACTGGTGCACGGCAGATATCGGCTGGGTCACCGGCCACTCGTACATCACGTACGGCCCGCTGGCGAACGGCGCGACGCAGGTGATGTACGAGGGCACCCCCGACACCCCGCACCAGGGCCGCTTCTGGGAGATCGTCCAGAAGTACGGGGTCACGATCCTCTACACCGCCCCCACGGCGATTCGTACGTTCATGAAGTGGGGCGACGACATCCCCGCGAAGTTCGACCTCAGCAGCCTGCGGGTGCTCGGTTCGGTCGGCGAGCCGATCAACCCCGAGGCCTGGATGTGGTACCGGAAGAACATCGGCGGCGACACCTGCCCCATCGTGGACACCTGGTGGCAGACCGAGACCGGCGCGATGATGATCTCGCCGCTGCCGGGCGTGACCGAGACGAAGCCGGGAAGCGCCCAGCGCGCGCTGCCGGGCATCAGCGCCACCGTCGTCGACGACGAGGCGAACGAAGTGCCCGACGGCGGCGGTGGCTACCTCGTCCTGACCGAGCCGTGGCCGTCGATGCTGCGCACCATCTGGGGCGACGACCAGCGGTTCCTGGACACGTACTGGTCGCGCTTCGAGGGCCGGTACTTCGCCGGTGACGGCGCGAAGAAGGACGAGGACGGCGACATCTGGCTGCTGGGCCGCGTGGACGACGTGATGCTCGTGTCCGGGCACAACATCTCCACCACCGAGGTCGAGTCCGCGCTCGTCTCGCACCCCTCGGTCGCCGAGGCGGCGGTCGTGGGCGCGGCGGACGAGACGACCGGCCAGGCCATCGTCGCCTTCGTGATCCTGCGCGGCACGGCGAACGCCGACGACGAGAACCTGGTGGCGGACCTGCGCAACCACGTGGGCGCCACCCTCGGCCCGATCGCCAAGCCGAAGCGGGTGCTGCCGGTGGCGGAGCTGCCGAAGACGCGTTCGGGCAAGATCATGCGGCGGCTGCTGCGGGACGTCGCGGAGAACCGCGAGCTGGGTGACGTCACCACGCTCACGGACTCCTCCGTGATGGAGCTGATCCAGTCCCGGCTCCCGGCCGCGCCGAGCGAGGACTGAGGCAGCGGACGACTGACGCACGCACACGAGGAGGGCACCCGGCGGACGCGCCGGGTGCCCTCCTCGCGCGTGGGGGAAAGATCACCAGATGCGTCCGCGCGTACGTTAGGTAGGCTAAAAACCGCGTCAACGTCGCGACAAGAAGTACGCCTCGACGGCGCGACATCGTGAAGAGAAGTACCCAGGTGCGCCGGGAAGTCTGGTCGGCATGTGCTCAGCCCTGCCCACCGACCGGAGGTCGACCCACATGACCGCGCCCGTCCCCCAGCCCCGCCGCAAGGTTCTCGGCCGGCTCTCGCTGCCCGAGCGGAACTTCGTCGCCAACGCCCTGCGCGCCGAGACGGTCGGCGGAGTGCTGCTGCTCGTCGCCGCCGTCACCGCCCTCATCTGGGCGAACGCGGCCGGGGGCTCGTAC
Source organism: Streptomyces huasconensis (assembly GCF_021028635.1). Taxonomy (NCBI): domain Bacteria; kingdom Bacillati; phylum Actinomycetota; class Actinomycetes; order Kitasatosporales; family Streptomycetaceae; genus Streptomyces; species Streptomyces huasconensis. The sequence goes on along the minus strand of NZ_CP086119.1, from coordinate 4,420,163 downwards.
GAGTCGGTGCGCGGCTTCCACCTCGGGCCCGCCTCGCTCGGACTCGACCTCTCCATCCAGCACTGGGCGGCCGACGGGCTGCTCGCGGTCTTCTTCTTCGTGGCGGGCATCGAACTCAAGCGCGAGCTGGTCGCCGGTGACCTGCGCGACCCCCGGGCCGCGGCGCTGCCCGTCGTCGCGGCGCTCTGTGGCATGGCGGCGCCCGCGCTCGTCTACGTCCTGACCAACACGCTCGGCGGCGGTTCGATGGACGGTTGGGCCGTGCCGACCGCCACCGACATCGCCTTCGCGCTCGCGGTCCTCGCCGTCATCGGTACGTCGCTGCCGTCCGCGCTGCGGGCCTTCCTGCTCACGCTCGCGGTCGTCGACGACCTCTTCGCGATCCTGATCATCGCCGTCTTCTTCACCAGCGACCTCAACTTCCCCGCGCTCGGCGGCGCCGTCCTCGGCCTCGTCGTCTTCTGGCTGCTGCTCAGGAAGCGGGTGCGCGGCTGGTACATCTACGTGCCGCTGGCGCTCGCCATCTGGGGTCTGATGTACAACAGCGGCATACACGCCACCATCGCGGGCGTCGCCATGGGCCTGATGCTGCGCTGCCACAAGGAGGACGCGAGCGAGCAGCACTCCCCCGGCGAGCACATCGAACATCTCGTACGCCCCCTCTCCGCAGGCCTGGCCGTGCCCCTGTTCGCCCTGTTCAGCGCGGGTGTCTCCGTCTCGGGCGGCGCGCTCGGCGACGTATTCACCCAGCCCGAGACGCTCGGCGTGGTCCTCGGTCTCGTGGTCGGCAAGGCGGTCGGCATCTTCGGCGGCACCTGGCTCGCGGCCCGCTTCACCAAGGCGGAGCTCAACGACGACCTGGCCTGGCCCGACGTGTTCGCGGTCGCCTCGCTGGCCGGCATCGGCTTCACGGTGTCGCTGCTGATCGGCGAACTGGCCTTCACCGAAGACCCCCTGCTCACCGACGAGATCAAGGCCGCCGTCCTGGCCGGCTCGCTCATCGCCGCCGTGGTCTCCGGGGTCCTGCTGAAGCTGCGGAACGCCAAGTACCGCAAGCTGTGGGAGGACGAGGAGCGCGACGAGGACCTCAGCGGCGTACCGGACATCTACGAGCTGGAGGACCCGGAGTACCACCTCCGCATGGCCGCCATCTACGAGAAGAAGGCCGCGGAACACCGCAGGCTTGCCGAAGTGGCGGGTGGGGAACGCAAGGATGGCAACGGTCCGGCATGATCTGAGCAGACATATCTGAGAACTCTGGGCAGATATGCCGCAGAAGAGATCAGAAGAGAAAAAACCAGCCACAGCACAAGCCACAGAACAAGGGGAGAACGCGATGAGCTCACCCGACGGTCACGTCGGCGCCGAGCGGAGCCTCGGCCAGCTGGTCGCCACGGCGACCGGTGAGATGTCCGCGCTGGTGCACGATGAGATCGCGCTGGCCAAGGCCCAGCTGCGACAGGACGTCAAGCGCGGCGCGATCGGCGGTGGCGCGTTCGCCGCGGCCGGCACGGTCCTCATCTTCTCGCTGCCGATGCTGAGCTTCGCCCTCGCGTACGGCATCCGTACGTGGAGCGGCTGGAACCTCGCGGTCTGCTTCCTGCTGTCCTTCGCCGCCAACGTGCTGGTGGCCGGGGCGCTCGCGCTGATCGGCGTCGTCTTCGCCAAGAAGGCCAAGAAGGGCAAGGGCCCGCAGAAGGTCGCCGCTTCGGCCAAAGAGACGGCAGCCGTACTGGGGAACGTCAAACCGCACCCCCGTGCGGTGAGCCCGGCCGCCACCGTGGACGTCCGAGTCGGTGAGACGGGGGCCACTGTGGCACGCTCGTCCTCATGACGGACCCCGCCCACCACGACCACGCCCCTCAGGACCCCGCCCGAGCCGGTGCCACGCGGCTCGGCCCCACGCTCGGCGCCACCGCCCATTCGGCGCAGCCGGCCTCGGCCGTACGCATCGAGGGGCCCTGGACCCACCGGGACGTGGCCGCCAACGGCGCGCGGTTCCACATCGCCGAGATGGGTGACGGGCCGCTGGTCCTGCTCCTGCACGGCTTCCCCCAGTTCTGGTGGGCGTGGCGGCACCAGATGGTGGCGCTCGCCGACGCGGGCTTCCGGGCCGTCGCGATGGACCTGCGGGGCGTGGGCGGCAGCGACCGCACCCCGCGCGGCTACGACCCGGCCAACCTCGCGCTCGACATCACCGGTGTCGTGCGCTCGCTGGGTGAGCCGGACGCCGCGCTCGTCGGCCACGACCTCGGCGGGTACCTCGCGTGGACGGCGGCCGTGATGCGCCCCAAGCTGGTGCGCCGCCTCGCGGTCTCCTCGATGCCGCATCCGCGCCGCTGGCGCTCGGCGATGCTCTCCGACAGGAAGCAGACCGCCGCGGGGTCCTATGTGTGGGGCTTCCAGCGGCCGTGGCTGCCGGAGCGTCAACTCGTCGCCGACGACGCCGCCCTGGTGGGGCGTCTCGTCCGGGACTGGTCGGGGCCCCGGCTGCCGGAGGACGAGGCGGTGGAGACGTACCAGCGCGCCATGTGCATCCCGTCGACGGCGCACTGTTCGATCGAGCCGTACCGCTGGATGGTGCGGTCGATGGCACGGCCCGACGGCATCCAGTTCAACCGCCGGATGAAGCGGCCGGTGCGCGTGCCGACGCTGCACCTGCACGGCTCGCTCGATCCGGTGATGCGTACGAGGAGCGCGGCGGGGTCCGGTGAGTACGTCGAAGCCCCCTACCGCTGGCGGCTGTTCGACGGGCTCGGGCACTTTCCGCACGAGGAGGACCCGGTGGCGTTCTCCACGGAGCTGGTGAACTGGCTGAAGGACCCGGAGCCCGACCGCTGACGGGACGGCCTTGACGGCCGGAACCACCGGAACAACTGCGACCACCGGACCCGCTTCCGGGGCCGAACTTCTGGGCCGAACATCTGTCCTACGAACGCCACTTGCCCGGCGCATAGGCCAATTGAGTTCCCCGCACACGGTTACCGACCATGAGGCCCGGGCAGACGTCGGGGTATGGGCTGGACGCACGACTACAGTGACGCAGCACGCAACCGCCGCTCGGCCACAGCGCTGAACAGCCGCGAGAGGGGCGGGCCGCGGGACGAGGGGCATCACGGCCCCCCGCAGGGCATGGGCATTCCCCGCATCCTCCGCCGCAGGGCCCGCTGGGTCTCCGCGCGGCTCCGGCATACGCGCGCCTGACCTCGGCCCGCCCACTCCCCCCGGCTTCCGGTATGGCCTAGAGCGCGCAGCCCTGGCTGTCGACCTCTTGGTTGGCGGTGCGGCCGCGCTCGATGTCCTCGCGCACCTCGTCGACCGTCAGGGCGTAACCGGTGTCGGGGTCGTCGAGGGACTTGGCGAAGACCACGCCGTAGACCTTGCCGTCGGGTGTGAGCAGCGGGCCGCCGGAGTTGCCCTGGCGGACCGTCGCGTAGAGCGAGTAGACGTCGCGGCGCACGGTGCCCCGGTGGTAGATGTCCGGACCCTTGGCGGAGATGCGGCCGCGCACGCGCGCGGGGCGGACGTCATAGGGCCCGTCCTCGGGGAAGCCCGCGACGATGGCGCTGTCGCCACTGGCCGGGTCCTTGGACGCGAACCGGAGCGGCGGCGCCTTCAGCGTGGGCACGTCCAGTACGGCGATGTCCCGCTCCCAGTCGTAGAGGACGACCTTGGCGTCGTACACCTGGGTCTGATCGCCTATCTGGATGGTCGGCTCGTCCACGCCGCCGACCACGTGGGCGTTCGTCATCACGCGGCGGTCGGCGAAGACGAAGCCGGTGCCCTCCAGGACCTTGCCGCAGCTGCGGGCCTCGCCCCGGACCTTCACGATGGAGCGCTTGGCGGTCGTGGCGACCTCGCTCTTGGCCAGCTTGGGGTCGGGCGGCTGGACCTCCGTGATCGGCTCGTTCGAGAAGGGGCTGAAGACCTGCGGGAAGCCGTTCTGCGCGAGGACCGAGGAGAAGTCGTTGAACCACGTGTCGGCCTGGGCGGGCAGCGCGCGCGAGACCCCGAGGAGCACCTTGGAGTTGCGTACTTCCTTGCCGACCGTCGGCATCGTCGTGCCCGCGAGGAGGGAGCCGATCATCCAGGCGACGAGCAGCATCGCCACCACGTTCACCAGCGCGCCGCCCGTCGCGTCCAGGGCGCGGGCGGGCTGCCAGGTGATGTATCTGCGCAGCTTGTTGCCGAGGTGGGTGGTGAAGGCCTGGCCGATCGAGGCGCAGACGATCACGATGACGACGGCGACCACCGCCGCGGTCGTACTCACCTCCGCCGCTTCGTCGTCCGTCAGCGCGTCCCAGATGACCGGCAGCAGATAAACGGCGACGAGACCGCCGCCGAGGAAGCCGATCACCGAGAGGATGCCGACGACGAAGCCCTGGCGATAGCCGACGATCGCGAACCACACGGCGGCGAGCAGCAGCAGGATGTCCAGCACGTTCACCGATTCAATCCTCGCCTCGCGTCGCGGTCGCCACTTCGCTGCAACCTTGTCATGCGCGCCAGTCGAGCGGGACCTGCTTACTGCGGTCCCAGGGGCGCTCCCAGCCCGCGAAGTGCAGAATTCTATCGATCACTCCGGCGGTGAAACCCCAGACCAGAGCGGACTCGACGAGGAACGCGGGGCCGCGGTGGCCGCTCGGGTGGATCGCCGTCACGCGGTTCGCCGGGTCCGTGAGATCGGCCACGGGCACCGTGAAGACGCGGGCGGTCTCGTTCGGATCGACGACGCCGACCGGGCTCGGTTCGCGCCACCAGCCGAGCACGGGCGTGACGACGAAATCGCTCACGGGGATGAACAGGCGCGGCAGTACGGCGAAGAGCTGGACGCCCCGGGGGTCGAGGCCCGTCTCCTCCTCCGCCTCGCGCAGGGCGGCGTGGAGGGGGCCGTCGGTGAGCGGGTCGCCGTCCTCCGGGTCGAGGGAGCCACCGGGGAAGGAGGGCTGCCCCGCGTGGGAGCGGAGGGAGCCGGCGCGCTCCATCAGGAGCAGTTCGGGGCCGCGCTCCCCCTCTCCGAAGAGGACGAGGACGGCGGACTGCCGGCCGGCTCCGCTCTCCGGGGGCAGGAAGCGGCTCAGCTGGAGCGGCTGGACGGTCTGGGCGGCTCGGGCGACGGGGGTCAGCCAGGAGGGCAGGGAGTCGGTGCTGAGGAGGTCGTGGCCACGGTCGCTGGTGCCGGCGCTATTGCCGTCGCCGTTGCCGGCGGCATGGCCGTGGCCGGCACCGGTGCCGTTGCCGTTGCTGTCGACATCGGCGTCGTACTTGCCCGCCGCCGTGAAAACGCTGTCGCTGTCCGTGGCGTTCGTCGTCTCGCTCGTGTGCGTCATCGGCACCCCCGTCCCTCTCTCCCCAACGGTCTTCGCCCCCTGGTTCGTTCCGCCCCGCCGCTCCTTCACCCCGCGGCCAGGGGCGGCGCGGGCTTTCCGGGGTAGTCCGCCGGGGGCTTGAGCCGCTGGCCCGGGAAGCCGCCCATCTCGTACTTCAGGAGCTTCTTCGCCTTCTCCGGGTCGGTCTCGCCCTCTCCGTACGAGGGACAGAGCGGGGCGATCGGGCAAGCGCCGCAGGCGGGCTTGCGGGAGTGGCAGATGCGGCGGCCGTGGAAGATGACGCGGTGCGAGAGCATCGTCCACTCGCTCTTCGGGAAGAGCGAGGCCACGGCGGCCTCGACCTTCACCGGGTCCGTCTCCTCGGTCCACTTCCAACGGCGTACGAGCCGGCCGAAGTGGGTGTCCACAGTGAGTCCCGGGACACCGAAAGCGTTGCCCAACACCACGAACGCGGTCTTGCGGCCCACACCGGGCAGCTTGACCAGGTCGTCGAGGCGCCCCGGCACCTCACCCCCGAAGTCGTCCCGCAGGGCCTTCGCCAGACCCATGATCGACTTCGTCTTGGCGCGGAAGAACCCGGTGGGCCTGATCAGCTCCTCGACCTCCTCGGGGACGGCGGCGGCCAGGTCCTCCGGAGTCGGGTACTTGGCGAACAGACGCGGAGTCGTCTGGTTCACGCGCAGGTCCGTGGTCTGCGCGGAGAGAACCGTGGCGACCAGCAGCTCGAAGGGGTTCTCGAAGTCCAGCTCGGGGTGGGCGTACGCATACACCTCGGCGAGTTCGCGGTTGATCCGCCGGGCACGGCGCACCAGGGCGGTACGGGACTCGGGCGCGGCCTTCTTGGCAGCCGGCTTGGCGGGCGCCTTGGCAGCCGTCTTGGCGGCTGTCTTGGCAGGCGCGGCCTTCTTCGCGGGCGCGGCCTTCTTCGCAGGCGCCGTCTCCTTCGCGGAGGTGGCCGCGGTCGGCGTCTTCTTTGTCACTGCAGGTGCCTTCTTCGGGGAGGTCGCTCGCCGCGCGGGAGCCGTTCGCTTCTCAGGTGCCGTTCGCTTCTCAGGGGTCGGTGGGGACGAGGGGGGCGGTTCTCTCCTCGCCTCTACCCCCTTCTCCGACGACCGTGCGCCCTTCGTCGGCGCCTTTGCGGCTGCCGCCGATGGCGGTGTGTCCTTCGAACGCACCACACCCGCCCGATTTGTCGGATTGTCCGACCCTTCGGCTGCCTGTTCGCCCACAGCGGAATCGCGGGGTGCGGCCACCTTCTCAGCCCCCTCTGCCTGTGCAGTCACCGGCTTTTTGGACACCCGGCCAGCCTAGGGCCCCCCACTGACATCCGTCCCTGACCCCGAAGATCGGCCCCCAATTGGCCCCCTCCCACACAGCACGCCACGCCGGTGCGGCAGACTTGTGACTGATCACACTGTTTGGACCGTCCGGCAAAATGGGGAACACGGTCCCCTGATGCAGGTCGACAAGGAGAGAACTCGTGGACGACGTTCTGCGGCGCGCCCCGCTCTTCGCGGCGCTCGATGACGAGCAGGCCGCGGAGCTCCGCGCCTCCATGAGTGAGGTGACGCTCGCGCGCGGGGATGCGCTTTTCCATGAGGGCGACCCCGGAGACCGCCTGTACGTGGTCACCGAGGGCAAGGTGAAGCTCCACCGCACCTCGCCCGACGGCCGGGAGAACATGCTCGCGGTGCTCGGCCCCGGTGAGCTGATCGGTGAGCTGTCGCTCTTCGACCCGGGCCCGCGGACGGCCACGGCCTCGGCCCTCACCGAGGTGAAGCTGCTCGGCCTCGGCCACGGCGACCTCCAGCCCTGGCTGAACGCCCGGCCCGAGGTGGCCGCAGCGCTGCTGCGCGCCGTCGCCCGGCGCCTTCGCAAGACCAACGACCAGATGTCCGACCTGGTCTTCTCCGACGTGCCGGGCCGTGTGGCCCGCGCGCTGCTCGACCTGTCGCGCCGCTTCGGCGTGCAGTCCGAGGAGGGCATCCACGTCGTGCACGACCTCACGCAGGAAGAGCTGGCCCAGCTGGTCGGCGCCTCCCGCGAGACGGTCAACAAGGCCCTGGCGGACTTCGCGGGCCGCGGCTGGCTGCGCCTGGAGGCGCGCGCGGTGATCCTGCTGGACGTCGAGCGCCTCGCCAAGCGGTCGCGCTGACGCCGAGTCCGTACGTGGACGGGCCCCGCCTCTTCGGAGGCGGGGCCCGTCGCGTCTCTCGTGCGGGTGGGGGACGCGGCATCGGCGCCCGCGTCCCCGGTCAGATCAGACCGTGCTCCCGCAGGTAGTCCAGCTGCGCCCGGACCGACAGTTCCGCGGCCGGCCACAAGGAGCGGTCCACGTCCGCGTACACATGTGCGACGACATCGGCGGCCTCCGTGTGGCCGTTCTCCACGGCTGTCTCGACCTGGGCGAGTCGGTTGGCCCGGTGGGCCAGATAGAACTCGACGGCGCCCTGGGCGTCCTCCAGGACCGGGCCATGGCCCGGCAGGACCGTGTGCACGCCGTCGTCGACGGCCAGGGAGCGCAGGCGGCGCAGGGAGTCGAGATAGTCGCCCAGGCGACCGTCGGGGTGCGCCACGACCGTCGTGCCGCGCCCGAGGATCGTGTCGCCCGTCAGGACCGCCCGGTCGGCGGGGAGGTGGAAGCAGAGCGAGTCCGCGGTGTGGCCCGGGGTGGCCACCACGCGCATCTCCAGGCCACCGGTGGTGATCACGTCACCGGCCGCGAGCCCCTCCTCGCCCAGCCGCAGGGCGGGGTCGAGGGCGCGTACGTGAGTCCGGGTCAGCTCGGCGAAGCGGGCGGCGCCCTCCGCGTGGTCGGGGTGGCCGTGGGTCAGGAGGGTCAGGGCCACGCGCTTGCCCATCTTCGCGGCCGTCTCGACGACGCGGCTGAGGTGGGCGTCGTCGAGCGGGCCCGGGTCGACGACCACGGCGAGGGGTGAGTCCGGCTCCGAGACGATCCACGTGTTGGTGCCGTCCAGCGTCATGGCGGAGGGGTTCGGCGCGAGGACGTTGACCGCACGGGCGGTGGCGGGACCGCTGAGGACTCCGCCCCGGGGCTGTCCCGGGAGGGCGGCGGCTTCTGTCATGCGGGGGTGACTCCCGTCGGGATCGGGGTGTGCGGGGAATGCGCGGGAGGCGTGGGAGAGGACGCGCGGGCGTGGCCCGGGGTCACCTCGCGCCGTCCGGGGCGATCCGCTTGGTGAACTCGCCGTGGCCCGGCCAGGACAGCACCAGCTCGCCGTCCTCCAGCCGTGCCTGAGCGAGCACCGGAGTCATGTCCTGGGCCCCGGCCGCACCGAACGCCTCGGAAGGCGTCACGTACGCGCTCAGCGCCCGCAGCGTCGCGATCGTCGGCGGCATCATCAGCAGCTCGCCCTTGTCGTAGCGGGCTGCCGCCTCCGCCGGGCGGGTCCACACGGTCCGGTCCGCCTCCGTCGAGGCGTTGCGCGTACGCTGCCCCGCCGGAAGCGCCGCCACGAAGAAGAACGTGTCGTAGCGCTTGGGTTCGAACTCCGGGGTGATCCACCGCGCCCAGGCGGCGAGCAGGTCGCTGCGCAGGAACAGGCCCCGGCGGTCGAGGAACTCCGCGAAGGAGAGGTCACGGGCCACCAGGGCCTCGCGGTCCGCCTCCCAGTCCTCGCCGGTGGTGTCGCCGACGACGGTCTCCGGAGTGGGCCCGGCGAGCAGCACGCCGGCCTCCTCGTACGTCTCGCGGACCGCCGCGCAGACGATCGCCTGGGCCTCGGCCTCGTCGTCGACGCCGAGCCGGGCGGCCCACCACGCGCGCGTGGGCCCCGCCCAGCGCACCAGGTGGTCGTCGTCGCGCGGGTCGACGCCGCCGCCCGGATACGCGTACGCGCCTCCGGCGAAGGCCATGGAGGCGCGTCTGCGCAGCATGTGTACTTCCGGTCCGCTGTCACCGTCCCTGAGCAGCATGACGGTGGCGGCGCGGCGCGGGGTCGCGGGAGTCAGCTCGCCGCTCGCGAGGGCGCGGATGCGGTCGGGCCACTCCGGGGGGTACCACTGCCCATTTGCCATGGGCGGAGGCTATCCCTTGGCGGGCTGATGTTCGAGAGGCGGCAGTCGGGCCCCGCGGGGGCCCGGCCCGGGCTCACGCCTCGGTCAGTTCCACCTGGAATTCGACCTCGACCGGCGCGTCCAGCGGCAGCACGGCGACACCCACGGCGCTGCGGGCGTGCACGCCCTTGTCGCCGAGCACCTCGCCGAGCAGCTCGCTCGCGCCGTTGATCACGCCGGGCTGGCCCGTGAAGTCCGGGGCGGAGGCCACGAAGCCGACGACCTTCACGACGCGCGCGATGCGGTCGAGGTCACCGGCGACGGACTTCACCGCGGCCAGGCCGTTCAGCGCGCAGGTGCGGGCCAGCTCCTTGGCCTCCTCCGGGGTGACCTCACCGCCGACCTTCCCGGTCACGGCGAGCTTGCCGTCCACCATGGGGAGCTGCCCCGCGGTGTAGACGTACACGCCGGACTGGACGGCCGGCTGGTACGAGGCCAGCGGCGGCACGACCGCCGGCAGCGTCAGGCCCAGCTCGGCGAGGCGCGCCTCGACGGCCCCGCTCATGCCTGCTTCTCGCGCTTCAGGTAGGCCACGAGCTGCTCGGGGTTGTTCGGCCCGGGCACGACCTGGACCAGCTCCCAGCCGTCCTCGCCCCAGGTGTCCAGAATCTGCTTCGTGGCGTGGACGAGCAGAGGCACGGTTGCGTATTCCCACTTGGTCATGTGGCCGACTGTAGTCGGTGCCCGGGGGTGCTCCGGTCAGGCGTCGGGATGCGCCCGGGCCGGGCATCGGGGAAGGCTCGGGGTGGGGGTCAGGGATCGCTCGGGGTCGGGTTCAGGGAACGCTCAGGGTGGGCTCCTGCGTAGGCCGGGCGGCGACTGGTTAGGCTCACAAGTGTGAGCAGGCTCCAGGTCGTCAGTGGCAAGGGCGGTACCGGCAAGACCACGGTGGCCGCCGCCCTCGCGCTCGCCCTCGCGACGGAGGGCAAGCGCACCCTCCTCGTCGAGGTCGAGGGCAGGCAGGGCATCGCGCAGCTCTTCGAGACGGAGACGCTGCCTTATGAGGAGCGGAAGATCGCCGTCGCTCCCGGGGGTGGGGAGGTGTACGCCCTCGCCATCGACCCCGAGCTGGCACTGCTCGACTACCTCCAGATGTTCTACAAACTGGGGGGCGCCGGCCGGGCGCTGAAGAAGCTCGGCGCCATCGACTTCGCGACCACCATCGCGCCCGGTCTGCGGGACGTCCTGCTGACCGGCAAGGCCTGCGAGGCGGTGCGCAGAAAGGACAAGAGCGGGCGGTACGCGTACGACTGCGTCGTCATGGACGCCCCGCCGACAGGGCGCATCACCCGCTTCCTGAACGTCAACGACGAGGTCGCCGGGCTCGCGAAGATCGGGCCCATACACAACCAGGCGCAGGCCGTGATGCGGGTCCTCAAGTCACCGGAGACGGCCGTGCACTTGGTGACCCTGCTGGAGGAGATGCCGGTCCAGGAGACCGCGGACGGCATCGCCGAGCTGCGGTCCGCGCGGCTTCCGGTGGGGCGGGTCATCGTGAACATGGTGCGTCCGGCCCTGCTCGACGAGGCCGAGCTGGAGCTGGGCCTGGAGCGGACGCCTCGTACGGCCATCGCCAGGTCGCTGTCGGCCGCGGGGCTCGGCGGGGCCCGGCGGGGCGGGAGCGCCGAGCGGCTGGTGGACCCGCTCCTGGAGCAGGCCGCGGAGTACGCCGAGCGGTACGCCCTGGAGCGCGGCCAGCGGGACGTGCTGAGGGAGTTCGGCCGGCCGCTGCACGAACTCCCGCTGCTGGCGGGCGGGATGGACCTCGCGGGCCTGTACGAGCTCGCCACGGCACTGCGGAAGCAAGGGATCGCATGACCCCGGAACCGGCACGGACCTCGGACTCGGCGGCCGCCTCGGGCGCCGCCCGGCCTCTCGACCCCGCCCGCGCGCTGGACGTCGACGCCCTGATCGACGACCCGAAGACCCGCATCGTGGTGTGCTGCGGCTCGGGAGGCGTGGGCAAGACGACCACGGCGGCCGCCATAGGCCTGCGCGCGGCCGAGCGGGGCCGCAAGGTCGTCGTGCTCACCATCGACCCGGCGCGCAGGCTCGCCCAGTCCATGGGCATCGACCGGCTCGACAACGTGCCGCGGCGGGTCAAGGACGTCGAGGGCGACGGCGACGGCGAGCTGCACGCCATGATGCTCGACATGAAGCGGACCTTCGACGAGATCGTCGAGGCGCACGCGGACAAGGAGCGGGCGGCCGCGATCCTCGCCAACCCCTTTTACCAGTCGCTCTCGGCGGGCTTCGCGGGCACGCAGGAGTACATGGCGATGGAGAAGCTGGGGCAGCTGCGGTCGCGGGACGAGTGGGACCTGATCGTCGTCGACACACCGCCCTCGCGTTCGGCGCTGGACTTCCTCGACGCGCCCAAGCGCCTCGGCTCCTTCCTGGACGGCAAGCTGATCCGGCTGCTCATGGCGCCGGCGAAGGTGGGCGGCCGGGCCGGGATGAAGTTCCTGAACGTCGGCATGTCGATGATGACGGGAGCGCTGGGCAAGCTGCTCGGCGGGCCGCTGCTGCGTGACGTACAGACGTTCGTGGCGGCGATGGACACGATGTTCGGCGGATTCCGTACGCGGGCGGACGCCACGTACCGGCTGTTGCAGGCGCCGGGGACGGCGTTCCTCGTGGTGGCCTCGCCGGAGCGGGACGCGCTGCGGGAGGCCGCCTACTTCGTGGAGCGTCTGGCGGCCGATGACATGCCGCTGGCCGGTCTGGTGCTGAACCGTGTGCACGGCAGCGGTGCCGCCCACCTGTCGGCGGAGCGGGCGCTCGCCGCCGCAGAAAATCTTGAGGAGAGCCGCATTGTGGATCAGGGGGACGGGAAGGTTGGAGATCGTAACTCTCCCGATAATCTTCTGAGTTCGGAACCATCGCAGCCTTCGGAAGCTTCGCAGCCGGCGGAGACTTCGCAGCCTTCGGAGACTGCAATGCCCTCCGAGGCCCCCCACGAGACCACGACGTCCGACGCGGCTGACGCGGCCGACACAACAGACACAACAGATACGTCCGATGCGTCCGACGCGTCCGTCGAGCAGTTGACCGCGGGACTACTGCGCCTGCACGCCGAACGCATGCGGCTGCTGGCGCGTGAACAGCGCACGCGTGACCGCTTCACCGCGCTCCACCCCGAGGTGGCGGTGGCGGAAGTGGCCGCGCTGCCGGGCGATGTGCACGACCTGGCCGGACTCCGTGCCATCGGAGACCGGCTGGCGGGCTGACCACCGCACAAGCGGGCGGAGCCGGGGCACCACGCGGGCCGGCTGCCGGACCACGCAGGCGTACCGGGTCCACACCGGGTCGCACCTGCTCGCCCGGGTCGCTGCGCGAGCGAGCCGGGAGATCAACCCACCGCGGCGTAACTCTCGTACGTCTCCTCGTCCTCCAAGTCCACGGGCAGCAGTCCCGCCCCGCGCTCGTACTCGGAGCGCGCCGTCTCCAGGAGCCTGCGCCATGAGGTGACGGTGGGGCGCCTGCGCAGCAACGCCCGGCGCTCACGCTCCGTCATGCCACCCCACACGCCGAACTCGACGCGGTTGTCGAGCGCGTCGGCCAGGCACTCGGTCCGCACCGGGCATCCGGTGCACACCGCCTTGGCCCTGTTCTGCGCTGCTCCTTGAACGAACAGTTCATCTGGATCGGTAGTGCGGCAGGCCGCCTGCGCACTCCAGTCGGTTACCCAGCCCATACCGGCGCCGTCCTCTCCCGAATCGAGGCTCCCCCACGGCGGCAGCGGCATATTCACCGCCGCCAGTTGAGGACGTTACGGAAGGTGGGCACAGCGCAACACCCCCTTCGGGCCCAATCTTGAATGGCCCGAACGGACTATGCGTAAGCGGCAGATCACCCGACGGAGTGAGCCAGCGACATATGTGAGGTACCCGGCAAAGCAGGGCAGTTCAGTTGCGTCACAACGGATACGCGGCGCACACAGGGCGAAGTCGGACATCAGGTCGATATAAATTCGTCGGGCCCGGAAGCGACGGGGGGCTTGTCGCCGCACCGCACTGCTGTGACAGTTGACAACAGCTTAGGCCAAGGCATTGCGGCCTGTCCGGAGATTCAGAACGCCGGCCCCCGGCGCACCGCTCGCGGCCCCGAATGTCACGATCCGACACTCGAACATTCCGATGATCACTCGGTCCCTCAAAACGCCCTTGCCTACGGATTAGGGTGCCCCCATGGGAAAGAAGCGCTCGGGCGGTGGTCTGTCACCTATTCAACAGGCCGCGAAGTTTCTCGGTGTCAGCGTGCTGGCGGGTGCGGTGCTGGCCGGGATCGCCCTGCCCGCGGCCGGCGCGCTGGGCCTGGCGGCCAAGGGTTCCGTCGAGGGATTCGACGAGATCCCCGCACACCTCAAGCAGCCGCCGCTCAGCCAGCGCACCAGCATCCTGGACAACAAGGGCGGCCACATCGCCACGGTCTACTCGCGTGACCGCACGGTGGTGCCCCTGAAGGACATCTCGCCGTACATGCAGAAGGCGATCGTCGCGATCGAGGACTCCCGCTTCTACGAACACGGCGCGATCGACCTCAAGGGCATCCTGCGCGCCCTCAACCAGAACGCGCAGAGCGGCGGCGTCTCGCAGGGCGCGTCGACGCTGACTCAGCAGTACGTGAAGAACGTCTTCGTCGAGGAGGCGGGCGACGACCCGACGAAGGTCGCCCAGGCCACGCAGCAGACGCTGGGCCGCAAGATCCGCGAGCTGAAGTACGCGATCCAGGTCGAGGACAAGCTCGGCAAGAAGCGCATCCTCAGGAACTACCTGAACATCACCTACTTCGGTCAGCAGGCGTACGGCGTCGAGGCCGCGTCCCAGCGCTACTTCTCCAAGCCCGCCAAGGACCTGAAGCTCGAGGAGGCCGCGCTCCTCGCCGGCATCGTGCAGTCGCCCAGCCGGTACGATCCGGTCAACGACGCGACGGAGGCCACCCAGCGGCGCAACGTCGTGCTGCAGCGCATGGCCGACACGCACGACATCTCGCAGCAGGAGGCCGACAAGGCCAAGAAGTCGGACCTCGGCCTGAAGGTGAGCCGCCCCAAGAACGGCTGCATCACCGCGGTCAGCGGCGCCGGGTTCTTCTGCGACTACGTACGCGAGGTCTTCCTCAACGACCCGGTCTTCGGCAAGACGAAGGAGCAGCGGGCCAAGATCTGGAACCGCGGCGGCCTGAAGATCCGTACGACACTCGACCCGCAGACGCAGGAGTCGGTGCAGGCGTCGATCAAGGACCACGTGAACAAGGGCGACGAGGTGGCGACCGCCGCCACCATCGTCGAGCCGGGCACGGGCAAGATCCTCGGCATGGGGCAGTCGCGGCCCTACGGCTTCCAGAAGAACGAGACCACGATCAACCTCTCCGTGGACGACGACATGGGCGGCGGGGCGGGCTACCAGCCGGGCTCGACGTTCAAGCCGATCGTCGCGGCGGCGGCCCTGGAGGGCGGCAAGTCGCCGGGGCAGACGTACTCGTCCCCGTACGAGATGCCGTATCCGCAGCGCGTGTCGACCTGTGGCGGCAAGGACTGGGTGAACGTCAACAACGAGACGCTCACCAATGAGAACGAGTCCGAGGTCGGCCCGTACGGCATGAAGGAAGCGACCGCCAAGTCGGTCAACACCTACTACGTGCAGCTGATCGGCGACGTCGGCATCTGCCCGGTGACGAAGCTGGCCGCCAAGATGGGCGTGCGGCGGGCCGACGGCGGGGAGCTGGCCCAGGCACCGTCGATCGCGCTGGGCACCCAGGAGATGTCGCCGCTGACGATGGCGTCGGCGTACGCCACGTTCGCCTCGCGCGGCACGTACTGCTCGCCGATCGCCATCGAGTCGATCACGACGCTCGGCGGCAAGTCGTTGCAGGTGCCGAAGTCGACGTGCTCGCGGGCGATGTCGGAGAAGACCGCGGACACGATGAACACCCTGCTGCGGGGCGTGGTCGAGGACGGCACGGGCAAGCAGGCCGGTCTCGGCTCGCGGCCGAGCGCGGGCAAGACGGGTACGACCGACTACCGGTACGCCGCCTGGTTCGTGGGCTACACCCCGAACATGTCGGGCGCGGTCTGGGTCGGCGACCCGCAGCACAAGCGGCGGATGGTCGGCATCACCATCGGCGGCGTCCCGTACGGCAAGGTCTACGGTGGCGAGGTGCCGGGCCCGATCTGGCGCGACGCGATGAGCGGCGCCCTGGAGGGCAAGCCGGCGCCCGGCTTCACCTCGGTGCACCTTCCTGGCGGGGACAAGGGCAAGGGTCGTGACGGCGGCGGGGGTGGCGGTGACCACCATGACAACAAGCCGGGTGGGGGTAACGGTGGCGGTGGTGGCGATGACCGCGGCGGCAGCTCCGGTGGGGGTGGCGACAGCCCGTGGAATGGGATCACCATTCCGCCGGACATTCTGGGCGGTGGCGGCAATGGTGGTGGCATCGGTGGTGGGCATGGCTGGGGTCGTGGCAATGGGGGCGGGGGCTGGCTTCGGTAGGGGCTGGCTTCAGTAGGTAGGTAGGTAGCTCGGTAGGTAGGTGGCTTCGCTGCCGCGGGGGGATGGCTTCCGCGGAGATACGACGATGAGGGCGCCCCCGGTGGCTGGGGGCGCCCTCATCGTCGTAGGCGGGTGACGCGTCGAGTTGTGGTGTGGGCGGCAGGCAGGCCCTGGCGCGGCAGGGCCCTGCGTGCCCCGGAGCGGTGCTCGCTCTCAGCCCGCGAGGTGCTTCTTGACCGCGGCGGCGACGCGGCCGCCCTCGGCCAGGCCCGCGACCTTCGGGTTCACGATCTTCATGACCTGGCCCATGGCGCGCGGGCCCTCGGCGCCGGCGGCCCTGGCCTCCTCGACGGCCTGGGCGACGATCGCCTGGAGCTCGTCGTCGGAGAGCTGCTTCGGCAGGTACTCGGCGAGGATCTCGCCCTCCGCCTTCTCCCGCTCCGCCTGCTCGGTGCGCCCGGCCTGCCCGAAGGCCTCGGCGGCCTCGCGGCGCTTCTTCGCCTCGCGGGCGATCACCTTCCGCACGTCGTCGTCGGAGAGCTCGCGCGCCTGCGTGCCCGCGACCTCCTCCTTCGTGATGGCGGTGAGGGTCAGCCGGAGCGTCGAGGAGCGCAGCTCGTCACGCCCCCGGATCGCGGCCGTGAGGTCTTCCTGAAGCTTCGACTTGAGCGTGGTCATGGGTCGATTGTGGCAGGTGCGGACGGTTTCCCGCCCGCCGATTTCCCCCGGGTGCGGGCCGGTTGCCCGTGACCGCCCTCGCGCTCGGCACCTGTCCGCGTCTGACACGATGGGAGGATGCGCGCGCGATACGCAGTACCCCTGGGCATCACGGCGACGGCCGCAGCCGGCCTCGCCTACTCGGTGGGCTTCGAGGCCCGTTTCTTCCGGCTGAGGCGGGTCACGGTGCCCGTACTGCCGCAGGGGATGCGCCCCTTGCGGGTCCTCCAGGTCTCCGACATCCACATGGTGTCCGGCCAGCGCAAGAAGCAGCGGTGGCTGCAGTCGCTCGCGGGCCTGCGCCCCGACTTCGTGATCAACACGGGCGACAACCTCTCCGATCCCGAGGGCGTACCGGAGACGCTGGACGCGCTCGGCCCGCTGATGGAGTTCCCCGGGGCGTACGTCTTCGGCTCGAACGACTACTACGGCCCGAAGCCGCGCAACCCCGCCCGCTACCTCGTCGAGAAGGTCCAGGGCAAGCACGGCCTGAACGGCAACGCCCCCGCGGTCGGCGTCATCCACAACCCCTGGGAGGACCTGCGCGACGGCTTCGACGCCGCGGGCTGGGTGAACCTCACGAACACGCGGGGCTCGCTGAAGATCGACGGTTACGAGATCGGGCTCACGGGCGTGGACGACCCGCACATCAAACGCGACCGGTACGCGCGCGTGGCGGGCGGTCCGGACGCCGCCGCCGACTTCTCGATGGGCATCGTGCACGCGCCGTACCTGCGCTCCCTGGACGCGTTCACGGCGGACGGCTACCCCCTGATCCTGGCCGGCCACACCCACGGCGGGCAGCTCTGCATCCCCTTCTACGGGGCGCTGGTCACCAACTGCGATCTGGACACGGACCGCGTGAAGGGCCTCTCGACCCACCAGGCGGAGGGGAACACGGCGTACATGCACGTATCGGCGGGCTGCGGAGCGAACCGCTACACCCCGATGCGGTTCGCGTGCCCGCCGGAGGCGACGTTGCTGACGTTGGTGCCGGGGCGGGTGTCGTAGGGCGGTTCGCTCGGGTACGGGGTCGGGGTGAGGGGCGGTTGAGCTGCGGGCGGGGCTAGGGCTGGGGCCGGACCGCGGAGGCGTCCCCCCGGGGGCCAGGGCTGGGGGCCGGAGGCCGGGGGCGACGGTTCTGACGGCCGTGCCCCTACCGTGGAAAGCATGATCGATCCGACAATCTCGGGCATATCCAGCGCCTCGGGCGTCCCGGCGGAGGCGGTCGTGCCGCCCGTCCGCCGTCCCGTCGTGGCCACCCTGCGCGCGCTGATCGCCCTCGCCGCGGTGACCGGAATCACGATCGACCTGATCACCGGCAGCCCGCTCCGCGTCCTCAGCTACTTCACCATCCAGAGCAACCTGCTGGTGGCGGTGGTCCTCGGCCTCTCCGCACGCCGGGCCTGGCGGGGCCACCGGCCGCTGCCGCCGTGGGTGACCGGCGGCACGCTCCTCTGCATCGCGACGACCGGCCTCGTCTACCACCTGGTCCTGGCGAACGGCCCCGGCGGCTTCTCGATGACCGGAGACGCGACGTCCATGGCCGGCTGGCACTCGTACGCCAACCAGCTCCTGCACACCGTGACGCCGGTCGGCGTGACCCTCGACTGGCTGCTCCTGACCAGGCCGGGCGGCCTCCACCCGCGCCACGCCGCCCTCTGGGTGCTCTACCCCGCCGCTTACCTGGCCTTCACCCTCACCCGCGGCGCCCTGCTGCCCCCGGCCTCCCCCGCCCGCTACCCCTACCCGTTCCTGGACGTCGACGCCCACGGCTACCCAGGCGTCCTGGGCAACGCGCTCACCTTCGGCGTGGCCATCTACGCCCTGGCTCTCCTGATCATCGCCGTGGACCGCACCCGCCCCGAACCACGGGGCCCCGAAAACCGGATTTCGTCTCAGGCCGCCGGTCCGCTAAAGTAATCGATGTCGCCACGGCCTGCAGCAATGCGGGACGGTGGAGCAACGACATCGGGGTGTAGCGCAGCTTGGCAGCGCGCTTCGTTCGGGACGAAGAGGTCGTGGGTTCAAATCCCGCCACCCCGACAGTGAAACAGCAGGTCAAGGGCCTGATCCGGAAACGGGTCAGGCCCTTTCTGCGTCTCCGGTGATCGTTTGGGAGAAATCTGGGAGAAGATCTTGATCGGCTTCTCCCAGCAGGTGATCGCCCGGTAGGTGGCGGCACACCACCCAGGCATTGGCTCGTACCTGCGCGTTCGCGAACTCCAGTCACCCACTCGACCAGAGGACAGCGTGTGGACTACGGCTTCGGCAGCACCAACGACGCCGACAACAGCGCCTCCGAGCAAGCAGGCCGCCCATGCGCAGTCTGCGGCACAGTGATGGAGTCGTGGCGCCCGCGCAGCCAGAAATACTGCTCCGATCCCTGCCGCACCTCGGCCGGCAAGAAGCAGCGGGCTGAACGTCCGAAGGACGCGCCGAAGGTGCGGCGCCCGAAGCAGACGCTCACGCCGGGGACACCGCCGGTGCCCGACCTCGCCAGGACCCGCGAGGTTCGGGGTGATCCTTACTGGAACCCGATCCTCGCGGCTGCCGAACGTGCCACCGGCGACGAGCCTTGCCGGATCTGCGGCGAGCCCGTGCCAAGGAGCGCGCACTGGGAGCACCGCGACCGACACGTCTGCTCGGGTCGATGCAACACCACGCTCAAGCGGCGTACGAAGGCGCGGATCGAGAGGGGTGAGGTCGACTTGGCCACCATCCCGGATCACGGCGCCCGATCCTCCGCCAATGCCGAGCAGCGCGCTCGGTTCGGAGCCGTACGGGAGCCGCGGGTCTTCTGCACCAAAAATGCCGATGGTGACTTCCCCTATGAGTTCTACGGGCTGAGCCCCATCGAGGGCGATGTCATCGAGCGGCACGGCTCCGTCACGACGTACGCCACCGCCACCTCCCTGGGCGCCGACAACCTCGTCGCACTGGTGCGGGCCAACTCCGAACCCGACGCAGAGCCGATGGTCGCGATCCACCAGCAGACCGGCGCGCTCCTCGCCTACACGGGCCGTGTCCTGTGGTGGACCAAGGTGCCTGGTCAAGAGCATCCCCTCGCCCAGCAGACATCCTTCATAGGGGACGACGGGCGGCAGTGGCACTGGCAGAACGAGATCTTCCGTGACGTGGATGAGAGTGGGGAGACCTACGACTGGGAAGCCCGGGTCTGCGTCGCCGAGCCAACGCCCACCCTCTGGACCCCGGCGTACACCGCCCGCTCAGAGAAGCAGCGGCGCTCCACTCGGGCCCGTAACAGCTACCAGGCCCGCATGCGCGGCTACGGCACACTCAACGCAGGCGCCGACCAAGTGGACCCGTTCGACATCTACGAACGCGACCAATGGGTCTGTCAGTTGTGCCAGCGCCCGATGAACCCCGCCGTTGAGTGGCCCGACCTGTGGTCCTCCACCCTTGACCACGTCAAGCCTGTTGCTGAGGGCGGGGCACACACGGCCGAGAATCTGCAGGCAGCCCACTGGATCTGCAACATCCGCAAGGGAGACACCTGGGGGCCTGGCGAAACCCAGCCCGCTTAGAGGTCGTCTCAACTGGCGTGATCGTTATGTTGGTTGCCGTGATGGCGATGGTGGAGCGTCTGGTGCCGGACGCGTTGTGGGAGTTGTTCCAGCGGGTGGTGCCGGCCGCTCCGGTGAGACCGCAGGGCGGGGGCCGCCGTCGGTACGGGGACCGGCAGGTGCTGGCGGCCATAGTGTTCGTGGCCACGACAGGCTGTACATGGCGGCAGCTGCCGCCGGGCTTCGGTCCGTCCGGGCCGACCGCACACCGCCGCTTCGCCGAGTGGAGCCAGGCTCGTGTGTGGGGCAAACTCCACCGCCTGGTCTTGGACGAGCTCGGCGCCAGAGGCGAGCTGGACTGGTCGCGGTGCGCCATCGACTCGGTGAACATGCGCGCGATGAAAGGGGGGACCTGACAGGTCCGAATCCCGTAGATCGCGGCAAGAAGGGTTCAAAGATCCACTTGATCACCGAGCGGACCGGTCTGCCCCTCTCGATCGGTATCTCCGCCGCGAATACGCACGACAGCCAGGGACTTGAACCCCTGGTACGGGGCATACCTCCCATCCGTTCCCGGCGCGGGCCACGCCGACGGCGGCCCGCCAAGCTCCATGGAGACAAGGGCTACGACTACGACCACCCGCGGAAATGGCTCCGCTCGCGAAACATCACCCCGCGCCTCGCCCGCAGAAACATCGAGTCCTCCCAGAAGCTGGGCCGCCACCGGTGGACCGTGGAGCGAACGGTGGCGTGGCTGTCTGGGTGCCGCCGCCTGCACCGCCGTTACGAGCGCAAGGCCGAGCATTTCCTGGCCTTCGCCGGTATCGCGGCCACCCTGATCTGCTGCCGCCGACTCGGCGGCTGAGCCGTCCCCTATGATCTCGATCATGGGCAACTTCTCCTGAGCGGACCGCGACGGTCCACAGACATCCGCCCGGCAGGTGCCGGGCCCCGTCAGCGTGCCCGCACGCTCACCTCAGGAGACACGACCACACCATGTCCGTTCACTCTGCCCATTCCACCCTGGACGACCGCATCGCACGCCTGCGACAGCTCGCCCACGCCGACACCCGGCTGGAGGGCGTACTGCTCTACGGCTCGTGGACCGTGGGCGAGGCCGACGCCCATTCCGACATCGAGGCATACCTCTACATCCAGGAAGACCACCTCGCCGACTTCGACGGCCCCGCCTTCCTGGCACAGCTCGCCCCGCTCAAGCTCTCCTACACCAACATGTACGGCATCCTCGCCGTCGTCTTCGACGACCTGATGCGCGGCGAGTTCCACCTCACCCCCGCCGGTCCCGGCATCGACGAAGTCCCCACCTGGCAAGGGACGGTGCACCTACCCCGCCCCGACGACGCCGTCCTACTCGACCGCACCGGCCGGCTCACCCAGGCCGCCCGGCAGCTGGCCACCTTCCAGCCGCCCGAGCCGGTGACCACCGCCCAGCAGCTCACCGACGAGCTGACCAACTGGACGCTCATGCTCGCCCACGTCCTGGCCCGCGGCGAGACCGCCCGAGCCCACGCCCTGCTGCACACCGTCATCGCACCCCAGCAACTTCAGCTCTGCCGCCTGTTGCGCAACAGCACAGCCCACTGGCTCACCCCCAGCCGCGCGCTCGAACAGGACCTGCCCGACACTGACCGCCATCGCTACGCATCCACAACGGCTACCGCTCGCGACCAGGACGTGCGCACGGCGGCACGCAACAGCTGGCGCTGGAGCCGCGACCTGGCCGCCGAGGCCGCCGACCGCTGGACCATCCACCTGCCGCACGAACTCCACGAACAGATCAGCAGCCGCCTGAACGACCCTCGCTGACCACATCAGGCTGGGGCCACCGGACTCATCCAGTGGCCCCAGCCTGGCGCCGCGGCCGCCGCACAACGCCAATTGAGATCATCTCTTAGAGGGGGCTGGGCTCGATGCCGCAGCTGCGGTCTGGAGCCTTCAGGAGTTCATCGGACGACGGACAGATGCGATCGGTTGGCCTTGCCGACGTGACCTCGGCCGTCGCCCTCCTGCGAAGTGACAACCAGCCCGAAAACGAGGTCATTAAGGTCGGCAGGCTGTAGGTGCAGCTCACGGGCAATATCCGTAAGTCGCGTTCCTTCGCTCCGCAAGGCCGTGAACACCTTGCCCAAGACCTGCGATGTTTCACGGACCACGCCGCTGCGGGGCTCTGACTTGCGATAGCCGAGGCGGCTGAGTTCCACGCAGTGAGTTCGGTACTGCCACTCGGTGGTCAGACCCAGTTCGTGCAGCCGGTGGGCGAGGGCCATGGCGGCGACCTTCCAGCGGTGCTTGGCCTGGAGAATCCAGGTGGTGCTCGCACCGTGCGGGGCATGCGCGAGCACATCTGCTCGCGGCATAAGAAGCGCGGCTGCGAACCGATGGGCCTCGGCCTCAGCCTGCGGACCGTGTGGCATTTGCTCTTCGCCGTGGAGGACGAGGTGCCCCAGTTCGTGGGCCGCGTCGAAACGCCCCCGTTCGGCGGTCTTCTCAGTGCTTAGCAGCACGAACGGAATCCCACGATCCCAGAAGGAGAACGCATCAACCTCGGGACAGTCGCGGGAGAGCGAGAAGACTCGCACTCCGTGCGCCTCCAGGAGATGCACGGCGTTCAGAATCGGCGCGTTACCGAGGCCCCAGCGGGCCCGCACCAGCATGGCGGCTTCCTCTGCAGCAACGTTTTCGCCCGCCGCTTCGCCTGGATGAGGAATCTGCTCCTCGCCGGGCCCGAGGCGGCTGAAGGACGTGAGTGAGGGGATATCGGGGGCGGGCAGACGGAAGTGTCCGCTGATCCAGTCTTGTAGCACCCGCGCCAGCCGCCCCGAACTGAGGGCGATGTCCCGTTGGGAGGCAGTCATCTTGCTCAGGGCGCGGAAGCTCACCGAGTCCACCGTCAGCTCGGCGACCTCCTCGGCGCTGAAGAAGGACTGCGGGAACTCCAAGGCCGCTGCGATGGATTCCAAGGACTGTGGACTGGGGGTTGCCCGTCCGTTCTCGAAATCGGACAGCCTGCGTGGGGTCAGACCGGCCATTTGGGCGAGGCGGGTAACGGTCAGCCCCCGACGCTTGCGCGCCAGGATTAGCCGAGATGCGGTGGTCATGGGAGGAGCCAAGTGTTGTGGTCGTGCTGGATGGTCAGGACAGGCGCTCGATCGGGATGTCGATACCACCCTGGCCGTCGTCGACATCGTCAACGAACGGAGTGAAGCCTTCGAAGTCGATCCAGGGAAGGATGATCCTCTCGTACCAGCTGCTGATCTTGCCACGACTGCCCGGCTCGTTCGGAAGCGAGAGCTCGGCGTGAAGCCGTGTCCCCTGGTCGGTCTTTGCATGGTGATAGAGCAAAAACCAGGTGGGGATCCCGTCACCGACGTCCTGTTGCTCGGCCTCCGGATCGCGCTCGCCGAAGAGCAGCAGTTGCCGGTTGGTCTCCACCCTCTTCATCACCGCGTTGCCCTTCGCATAACGCGTGGAGGGCGTCAGAGCCGCGTACCCGGTCTCCGCACTGCCGCTGGAGGCTGTGATCGCGAAGTCACCGGACGGTGCGACGAGGAGCGGAACATTGCTGGGGCTCGCGCTGGCCCATCCCTTCCGGACGTAGGTCTCCCGCAGGAAGCGGACCGTGCGGCCCCAGAAGATGTTGCCGGGCAGCGAGAGCGGGTCCAGCGGTGTGCAGAAACTGCGCTCCGCTTCAGCTCGGCGCAGAGCGTTCTCGATCTCCTCGGCCGACAGGCCCAGCTCAGCGAGCCGATCACGAACCCGAGGGTTTTCCACGTGCACGACAGACATGCCCAGCCTCTCGACTCACCAGCCCGACTTCCGGAAATCCTCCCTCATATGAGGGAGGAAATCAAGAAACACGGCTGGTCAACCTTTCAGCTACAGACCGTCGTCCGTGCGAACAGGGAAGTCCAGGGCCGTGAATGAATGACCCAGCAGGGTTGTCCGTGAGCGCAACGACCTGGGCCTCAGACTCAGCCCCTCACGAGTCATCCAGCCAGTTTCCGGAGCGCCCCGAGGCTGCGCTCGGGGCTACCTGACCTGGAGGGCCCGTCGGACATCCATCCGGGGTGGCTAGGCCGCCGCCAGCTGCCTCTGCCGCAGCAGCGCATCCAGCACAGCGACCGGGGACCGGCGACTGATGGCCAGCCGGGCGTCGAGAGCGGCCTCCCACTGCTCGGTCAAGCCGAGCATGAGGCGCCGGCGCATGCCGGGCGTGACGTGGGCGTAGCGCGCGGAGACCGAGCCGTCGATATGGCCCATCCGTTCGTCCATGAGGACCTTCTCGGTGCCGAGGTCCTCCATCATCGTCCGGTGGGTGTGGCGCAGGCCGTGCGGCGTGAGGCCCTTCGCTATCGGGAGCCAGCAGGCGTCCGCCCGAGTAGCGGCGCCTCGGCCTCGGGCCGGGATGCCGGGCCACGGCTCACCGAGGATCGGCACCGGGCGGGCCTCCTGTGGAGCCTTCTTCGGGTACCAGCCCGAGGCCGCCGGGGTGAACAGCCAGGTGGCGAAGCCGTTGCGGCGCCAGTGAGCGGCGTGCTCCGACGTGGCGCCTCCGCGTACGAACCCGAGCTCAGCGATGGCGAGTTCGACGCGTACGCGGGTGTCCTCGCGTACGCGGTCGGGATGGTTTAGGACGTTGGAGACCGTGCCTGTGGAGACTCCGGCGCGGCGTGCGACGTCGACGAGCTTGGCACCCTGGTGGCCGCCGGTGCGCGCCACGCCCTGGCCGCGGAAGACGTATGTCCTGCCGTGGCAGGGGCAGGGCGTCGGCTTCGTGCGGGCGATGTGGTTGAAGACCAGGGCCGACAGCCAGTCCGTCGAGTCGATGTCGCGGTAGCTGTCGTCCTTGGGCGGGCAGCGCACCAGCTCGCCGGTGTCGAGTTCGTACAGCTGCCACTCGACGCGGAAGGCGTTGGGCCGGACGAACTCCGTTTCCAGGCCGACGATTTCGCCCCAGCGCTTGCCGGTGTACCCCTTGAGGACCGTCGCGACGAACTCGTCATCGCGACCGGAGAGCAGGGCTGCCCGCTCGGCGGTCAGCAGGATGCCGAGCGCGTCGGTGACGACCTTCTCCGGGCCTCGGTCACGGGAACGTCCGGCGCGCTTGCCTCGCCCACGCCGACGGGCCGCCGGGTTGGACGTGAGCAGACCCTCGTCGATCGCGTCCTCGAAGATCAGGTGGAGCGTCGAACGCCAGGTCCTGACGCTGGAAGCCGCGTACGCGGCCCGCTCCTTCTTCTCCCACAGCTCGACGTCCGTGCGCAGGATGCCCGCGAGCGCCTTGTCCTCGAAGTCCGGGAGCAGGTGCTCCTCAATGTGGCGCTTGTAGTTCTGCATGGTCGAGGCGGCCAGGTCCTGGGCGGCGTACCAGCGGCTCGCGTACTCGCCGAACGTCTCCTGCCCGAGGCCCGGGTCGCGCCACTGACCGCGCCGAACGGTCACCTCTTCCGCGTCTGCGGCCTGCTTGGCCTCGCGCTTGGTGGCGAACTTGACCACGGCGCCCATGGAATCGGCGACGGTGCCGTACTTGCCGTCCTCGATCTTGTAGCGGCCACGCCAGTAGCCGCCGCGCTTTTCTGCGTACCCCACGGATTTCCCTCCCTTCTGTCATGTGGGGTGCGTTAAGCGGCGGTTCCGTACTGGGAGTTGACCATCCTGCGTGGCGGCCGAGCCTTGAGACGGACCGTGGGCACAGCCGTCTCAGGTCGCTTCCGAGCGGGAGGCTTGCGAGCGGATGCAGAGACAGCGGCAGGGCGTTGCGCATTCTGCGCCGGACGCTCTTCGTGCATGCGGATGATCTCGGTCAGGTGCTCGTCCGAGAAGCGATAAGCGCGGCCGACGCGGGTGAACGGGATAAGCCGTCGGCGGGCGCGGTCCTTGACCCACCAGGCCGAGCAGCCGAGTACGGCGGCGACTTCCTCGGGGGCATAGAGGCGCGGCAAGCCGGCCTCGGCGTGCGGAGTCGGTGCGGAGGCAGGGGTTATCGCGGGTTGGCGCAAGGGATGGATCCTCTTCTGGCGGGCATAGGGCGCGGCAACGCCGCCCGCCGGTCGATAACTAGGGATGAGGGCGAGATGCCTGACCTGGGGGTTTGCGGGCCCAGGCCGGGGCGGGAGCCGGGAGCTATGCCTCACTGGCGGAGTCGGCCGCTCCACCACCAGCCGGAGGGCCGTGCATCTTCAGCATGGTCTTGCTGGCCTCCTCCGCAATGGCGTTGGAGACCATGACGTCGGCTTCCTCCCGGATATCGGGGTGCTCGGCAAGGTAGGCGTCGAGGGCGTCGCGCGCCTCGGTGAAGGCCATGTTGGCGCGCTGGGTGGCACGGAACGCGTCAACGATCTCGTCGATGAGCTCCATGGCGCGGGCCTTGGCGGCCAGCTGCGGGGGGCCGACGAGGTTGCGCAGGTCGAGGCCGAAGACCTCGGCGAAGCCGATGGTCTCGTCGAGGTTGATGCGGCGCTTGCCGTTTTCGATCCTCCAGACCGCGGACGGGTTCATCTCGAAGCCGGCCTCGTTCATGCGGTCGGACAGGGCGTTGGTGCTCCAGCCGCGCGCCTCGCGTTCCAGCTTGATGCGCACCGCGACGTTGCCCTCGCCGCTGAGCAGCACGCCCTGCGGCGGGTCTTCATCCGCCATGGCCACCCCCTTCCGTACGTAGCACTCCCCTGCCATTTGCAGGGACCCCCTAACAGTAACATGCGTACTGCGAAATGCAGAACACTTCTGCGATCTGCAATTCGTGTGGCATAGTGATGGTCCCACCCGACCAACCCGAGGAGCCCCGCACGACCGCACGTCACATGAAAGAAGCCCCCGGCGATGCCGGGGGCTCAAGCGCAAACCTCTCAACCGCCATCCCTAGCGATCAACCTGCGGAGACCGGGATTGCCGTCCCATATGGCCCGCAAGCAGAGGAGCTGATGCCCAGTATGACCGATCCCCAGCCGAGTACGCCATCCCTTCCCGACGCCGCCGCCACGTCATGGCCCCCAGTTGCTGTGCCTGGCCGACCGGCCGACTCCACCGCATCTCCCGCGGACGAGGACCTTGACGACGCCTCCAGGACTGTGCCCCTGCCCGAGGGAGCGAAGATCCTGGACGACCTGCGTACGCAGATCAAGCGGTACGTGGCGATGCCGAGCGAGGAGGCCGTGACGGCGGTGGCGCTGTGGATCGCGGCGACGCACCTACAGCGCGCGTGGCAGCACGCCCCACGGCTGGCGATCGTCGCTCCGGAAAAGCGGTGCGGTAAGTCGCGGCTGTTGGACGTGGTGACCGAGACCGTGCACAAGCGCCTGATCACGGTCAACGCCAGCGCGGCGGCGATCTTCCGGTCGATCGACGGGGACGACCCGCCGACCCTCCTGGTCGACGAGGCCGACGCCATGTTCAGCACCACCAAGGCCGCGGAGAAAAACGAGGAGGTCCGCGGCCTGATCAATGCCGGGCACCAGCGCGGCCGACCCACCCTGCGGGTGTCGGGGCCGGAGCACCAGGTGCAGGAGTTCCCGACCTTCGCCATGGCCGCGCTGGCGGGGATCGGCGACCTGCCCGACACGATCATGGACCGCGCGGTGGTCATCCGGATGCGACGCCGTGCGGCGGGCGAGAAGGTTGCGTCCTTCCGCACGGGCCGGGATACGCCCGCCCTGAACGCGATCCGCGACCGCCTCCACGCCTGGCTGCAGCCGCTGTACGAGCTGGCCATGGAGATGGAGCCGCCCATGCCGGTCGAGGACCGCGCGGCAGACACCTGGGAACCGCTGGTCATCATCGCCGACCTCGCCGGAGGCAACTGGCCCGCGTTGGCCCGTACCGCATGCCGCGCCATGACCGACTATGAGGCTGGCCAGGACGAGGAGGGCGGTCTGCGCACCCGCCTCCTGGTCGGCATCCGCCGGGCCTTCGCCGCCGTCGGTGACCCGGCCGTGCTGAGCACGAAGCACCTGCTGGAGGCGCTCAACGCGGACAAGGAAGCACCGTGGGCGGAGTACGGCGCCAACGGCCTGACCCCGCGCGGCCTGCAGCTGCTGCTCAAGCCGTACGGCATCAGCTCGGCCAACCGCCGCTTCCCCGACGGCGCTCAGGCCAAGGGGTTCGCGCGCAACCAATTCCTCGACACCTGGGCCCGCTACTGCCCCGAGCCCAAGGCGGCGGACACGCCCGCCTCGTCAGCCGACGGGCTCCTGCCCGGCACCGCAGCCTGACTCGACTCCACTCGCATCACTCGTCCCCGCGCAGGTCATCGCGGGGACGAGTGAGCATCCCGCAACGAGTCGTCTCGACATCACCACGCCACTCGTACCTGTGCTGACCAGGCACGCGACGAGTGGTACGAGTCCCAGCACCTCGCAGCCACAGCGCCCTGCCCCGCTGCCTTGCCTGCTCACAGGTGCCCCCACCCACCGGAGGTCTCCCCTGCCCCCGCACGCATCCGGATCCTCTGCGCCCAAGACCGGCGCCATCCGCTTCGGCATCGCCCTGCTCGGCACCATCGGCTTCGTCCTGTCCTATGACGCCCTGCGGCAGATGGCCGTCTCCGCCCACATCCGCCCGCTCTTCGCCATCGGCTTCCCCCTCGTCATCGACGGGTTCATCGCCATCGGCATCGGCACCCTGCTCCTGGTGCGCACCGCCTCCACGGCCGCCCGCCTGTACGTGTGGATCCTCGTCATCCTGGCCACCACGCTGAGCATCTGGGCCAACGCGCTGCACGCCGTACGCCTCAACCAGCAAGCCCTGGACGGCGGTCTACAGCTCAGCGACTGGACCGTAGCCGTGCTCTCTGCGCTCCCGCCGCTTGCCCTGGCCGGCGCGGTGCACTTCTACCAGATCATCCAGCGTGACCTCGCGCTGTCCGCTGAGCAGGAGGGCGCCGAGCACGTCGCCAGCGGCGCCACCTCCGACGTCCACCTGCCTACGCGCCTCAAGGTGGCGGGCGGCTCGGCAGGCGTGGCGGAAGAGGCTGACGATGTGGCGGATTCTTCCGCCTCTTCCCCTGCACCCGCCGAAGATGAGGCGGACGCCGTCGACCCCGAGCTGCTCGCGCTCGCCCGCCGTGCGCCTCGTGGGCGCGGAGGCAAAGCCTCGCGCCGCCACATCGAGGACACGGTCCGCGGCACCGGCCGCTCGATCGGCAAGGACGAGGCGGAACGCGTCAAGGACGCGCTCCAGGCCGAACTCGACGGAGCCGCCGCAGCCGAACCGAGCGAGACCGCGCCAGCAGCGATCGCCTCCTGACCACAGGCCGCTGCCAACCGCATCCCGCATCTCTCGTCCCCGCGCACGTCAGCGCGGGGACGAGTCTCCCTTCCGCGACGAGTCGACCCGACATCACCGCACTCCCCAGGCCACACCACCACCGAGTAGGTCACGATGCCCGCACCACAGCACGAACTGTCCACCGCACACCAGGACATAGCCAAGGCCACAGCACCCACGACCGAGTCAGCAAGGTATCCCGCTGGACCGTCCACAGGCCGGTCTCACGGGGAAGCCTCCGCCCCGGGGGTGGCGAAGGCACTCGGGCACCAGGGGGTGCCCGAGGAGGAACAGCCGACGAACACCGATCCCGCCGCTGCTGCCGACGCGCCGTTGCCACGTGCTGCCGACGTCGCCGCCCTGCACCGTGTCGCCCGACGTCGCAAGCCCGACGTGAACGGCCAGCGCAAGAAGCGGGTCGATGCCCGCTACAGCGTCGAGGAGAAGGCCGCCATCCTCGCCAAGGCCAGGTCGCTGAACGTCAGCGGCGCCCACTACGTTGCGGTCGTCACCCTCGCCCACGTCCACGGCGACCTCACCGTGCCCGGCCAGCGCACCCCGGTCGACGACTACATCGACGAACTCAACGCCCTGCGCCGCGAGGTCGCCGCCATCGGCCACAACGTCAACCGGATCGCCAAGAAGCTCAACTCCGGCGGCCATCCACACCCTGGGGACAGCGCCCTGCTGGCCCAGACCGACCGCACCCTGGACGCTGTCGGTACGGCCGTGCGCCACATCGCGGCAGCCGCCAACCAGGCTGTCAGCCACAAGGCGCCCCGGTGATCGCGAAGATCAGCAGCGGAAAGACCACCGCCGGCCTGATCCGCTACCTGTACGACACCAAGAAAGCCAAGGACCACACCGACCCCCACCTGGTCGCCTCCTGGGACGGCTTCGCCCCCGACCCCGGCCGCTCCGACGACTTCGCCGCCACCAAGAACTTCCTCGTCGCCGACCTCGACCTGCACGTCAAGCAGGCCGAGCGGCTCGGCCGCGCCCCCGAGAAGCACGTGTGGCACTGCTCGATCCGTGCCGCCGAGACCGACCGGCACCTCAGCGACGAGGAATGGGCCGACATCGCCCGCCGCGTCGTCGCCGCCACCGGCATCGCGCCCACCGGTGATCCGGACAGCTGCCGATGGGTCGCCGTACGGCATGCGCCGGACCACATCCACATCGCCGCGACCAAGGTCCGAGCCGATCTGCGTACCGCCCGTCACTGGAACGACTACCTCACTGCCGACCGCGAACTCGCCGCCATCGAGAAGGAGTACGGCCTGCACCAGGTCGCGCGTGGGGACCGCACCGCCGCCAAACGTCCCACGCGTGCCGAGCAGGAAAAGACCAAGCGCGCCGGCCAGGCCCGCACCGCACGCGAACGCCTGCGCACCACGGTGCGTACCGCCGTGGCCGCCGCCACCAGCACCGAAGAGTTCATCTACCTGCTGGAGCACACCGACGGCATCCTCGTGGACGTCAAGCACTTCCCGTCCGGAGACGTACGCGGCTACACCGTCGCCCTCGAAGGCGACGTCAACGCCGTGCAGGAGCCGGTCTGGTACTCAGGCTCCGAGCTCTCTCCTGACCTGTCATTTCCCAAGATCCGCAAGCGCCTCGACGCCACCGAACCGCGACAAGGCCCACGCAAGACCAACTCGTGGCATCAGGCCACCGCCGCCGTGGAGCGCATCCCCCATCGCCTTGAGCACGGTGAAGGCCCAGCGGCCCAAGCCCACCTTGCCGCTTTGGGTGAAGCCCTCGACGCCCTGCCCCTTCGCGCACCCCAGGCAATTCAGAACCAACTCCGGCAGGCATCTGAGGCGTTCGAGCGCGCCACTCGCTCCCGCATCCAGGCCGAGCACCGGCACGCCCGCGCCCTGCGCGGTGCCGTGCGAGCCATGGTCCGCGAGCCCACCCCCAAGGACGGCACCCTGTTGGCGATGTTCCTCGACGCCGCGATCCTCGCCGTCACCGCCGCCGCCCGCTGGCACCAGCTCCGCCACCACGACCAACAGGTGGTCGCAGCCCACCAGGCCCTGGCCCACCTCCAGGCCGCCTACGAACAAACTGCCATCGCGCCACTGACCGTGCTCGCCCAGCGCAGGCCACCCACTCAGGTAGTGGAGCGGCACATGCTCCTCATCCGGCAGACAATGCCCGATCACGCGGAACAGGTATTGGAGGATCCGGCCTTCGACGCGCTCGCTGCCGTGCTCGCGGACGCAGAGAAAGCCGGGCACGACCCGAAGCAGCTCCTGCAACAGGCCGCCGACCAGCGTGCGCTCGATGATGCCCGCCGACCCGCGCGGGTGCTGACGTGGCGCGTCGAACGCCTCAGTACGAGGTCGGCGCCCAGCGCCCACGCACGTGCGGCACAGGCGCAGAGTGCGGCACGGCGGTCGAGCACGCTGGTGCAATCTCCACCGGCTGCTCCGGCCGCTCAACCACAGTCGCCCCAGGCGCGGCGACGCTGACACACCCACCGCGAACCTCACGATGAGTCGGCGCTATGCGGCTTCGACTCCACGTGAGGCGCCGGGCACGTCCGCCGCCTGCCCGCCGCTCGCAGCGGCACGGCCTCGTACGGGTCGTGCTGCTGACGGCCTCCGGACCAAGACCCTGGCGGCCTTACCGCCCCCGGGCTTCGGTGAGTGCCGCCACCAGTACGTCCAGGTCACCGGTGTAGACGATCATGTCTTCGTCGTCGGCCGGGGGGTCGAAGCGGGCGAAGAAGTCGTCCAGGGCTTCGGGGGTGACGGTCAGCGCGTTGGCGTCCTCGCGTGCGTTGCGCTCGGTCAGGCGCCGCAGCAGTTCGTCGCGGTCGGCGGGGAGGTAGACGACAACGGGCAGGCCGCCTGCTTCGCGGGCGGCCTGCCGCCAGGCGTCGCGCTCGGCGCGGCGCCACAGCCCGTGGTCCAGGATGACGTCGTTGCCAGCCTCGATCTCCTTGATGAACCGGTCCCGGGTCGCTTCGACCACAGGCCGTTCGCGCTCGAAGTAGGTGTGTTCGGGGTAGTCCACGCCGTACCGGCCGTGGAGACGGTGGACCTCTTCGTCCACGGACAGCCGGAGGTAGCCGCGGTCGGCCAGGGCCTGGGCGACGGTGGTCTTCCCGGAGCCGGTGAGGCCGGCCAGGAGTACGGCGAGGGGCACGTGGTCATCCTTCCGCGACGTGGTGTCCGCGAGTGAGAGTCTCGCTGTCAATCCTGGCCGCTGTGGGCGTGCGGGCGCCAGGTGGTGAAGATGTTGCGGGCCTCGGAGGGCCAGCTGAAGGGCATCCGGTCCAGGCTTACCCGCCGGAAGGCGAGCCGCGGATCGCTGGTGTTGATCACGCCGCCGTGCTGGCCGACGTGGGCCAGCAGGCGGCCTGCCTCGTCGCGGACGGCGGGGGTGTGTTCCTGCCAGGTGCCGGAGGCGAAGTGCTGGACCCGGCGGCGCAGGTCGTCCAGGACGCCCGAGCGCCACTTGAAATGGTGAACCGCGCAGATGCGGTCCGCGTCCGGCCGGTGGCCCGGAGCGCGGTGGTTGCCGGAGGAGACGGTGACGTCGTGGCGGGCGAGGACGATCTTCCTCGGGTCGCCGTGCAGGAGCCGGTGGGTGAGGTGGCCGCCGAGAGGATAGGCGAGTTCGAGTCCGCCTTCGGGCCGCCAGCCGGTCAGGCGTCCGCTCGCGGCGACGCGGTCGAGCATCAGACCGCCCACCACAGGGTTTCCGGACTTCTCGGCCTGGGCGATCACCTCGTTCAGCGGGGCGGGGTATTGCTGGAACTCGTCGGCGTCGGCAAACAGGTGCCAGCCGGGACCGGCCCGGTGCCGCAGGGCGTCGCGGAGCTGAGTGTTGGTGTGCTCGTGCCAGGGGCCGGTGCTGGTGCCTGTGGGGATGATGCCCAGCTCCCGGCACGCGGCCTGGAGTTCGTGTCGTTGCCGGTCGGGGACGTGGTCGGGGAAGTGGAAGGCGATCAGGAACCGCTCGACGCCCAGCCACCGGTAGTGGCGGGCCCAGGCGGCCAGCAGCGGCGGCTCAACGGGGCCGACGACGGCGATCAGCGCGGGAGGCGTGCTCGGCATTCAGGACTCCTTCGTGCGCAAGGGGGCGAAAGTGCGGGTGAGGAAGTCGGCCTGCTCCGCGGCGGACCGCATCCCGAGCAGAACCGGGGCCTCCGGTCCGGGCAGCGGGGGCGGCTGACGGATGACTGTGTGCAGGGCATCTGCGAGGGCGTCCGGGTCGCCTGCGGGGAACATCAGGGCCCAGGGCTGGCCGTGCAGGCGGGTGGTGAGGGCTCCGTCGTGTTCGGAGATGATCAGGGGGACGCCGAGGCGGGCGGCGTCCATGATGAGTCCGGATTCCTTGCCGGTTCCGGAGCGGCGGGTGACGAGGGCGGCGTCGGCGGCGGCGTACACGAGCCGCAGCACGGAGTCGCTGACGGGGCCGGGCACGGTGTGCACCCGCAGACCGGGCAGGCACCGCCACCGCTGCAGGAAGGCTTCGTCGAGCGGGGAGCCGGTGACCACCAGGTGCAGGGGCTCCTTGAGCCGGGCCAGGGCGGCATCGACGACGGTGATGTCCTTGTAGGGCCACCAACCGCCGACCAGGCAGACCACCACCTCGGCGGCGGGGATGTTGAACGCGGCCCGGCCTCCGTCGCGTTCGGCGTCGCTCAGGCGGCGGCCGTCGTCGACCGCGAAGGCGCCCACCACCGCGGGCAGGTCGGCGAAGGCCGCTGCGAACTGATCGCCGACGGCTTGGGTCGGGTACACGGCGATCACCCGTTGTTCGCCCCGGCGGGCGAGTCGGCCCAGTAGCCGCACGACGGCGTCCTCGGCCGTGACCGCCTCGTGGACGAACCGAAGGTGCGGCTGCCCGCCGAGCAGGGCGGCGGCCCCGTGCAGGGCCTCGCTCGCGGTCAGGATCACCACCGCGTCGGCGTCGGACACTAACCGGCGCGAGGACCGCAGGGCGGACGCCTCGGTCAGGCAGCGGGCGAGGAGAGTGATCTGGTGCGGCACCCTCCGCAGACGGCGGGGCCAGCGGCGCGAGCGGAACACACGCTGTCCGGCCGCGGAGAGCCCCGCCACCACCCGGGAGACGGCCAGCAGCACGGTTGCCGCCGACCCGGCCGGTGCGGTCACCAGGCGGGCGTCCGCCTCGTGCAAGGCACGTACCGATTCGGAGGCGATCCCGTGCGGGGCGATGACGAGGCTGCCGGGCCGAGCTTGGGCGAGGGCCACCAGTGTGCGCTGGTGATGCCCGCCCAGGCGGTTCGCGTACGGCTCGATGAGCACGAGTCTGCCCCTCATCCGGACACCGCCTGGTCCCCATGGGCAGCGGTGAACCTCTCCCGCAGCCAGGTGGGGTCGTTGAGGCGGTCGAACTGCTGCGGGTCACGTGCGGCATGGCGTGCGAAGGAGACGCCCTCCCTGGCCCCGGCAGCGGCGTAGGTGGCGAACTCGCCGCTGCGGCTGCGCATCCAGGCATCGACGCGCTGGTGGGCGTCGTCGTCGGCCATGCCGTACTCGCTGCCGCGGGCGAGCATCGCACACTCGCGGAATCCCGCCTTCCAGGCGTGGAAGGGGCTCTGGTTGAACCGCGTGATCCCGGCGGTGTGCTGGGCGAATTCGATCCGTCCGGGCAGAGCGGCAAGCACGTCCACGGCGTCGCCCATCTCCCGCAGAGCACTGCGGCGGATCAGCTTCAGGCCGCCGTAGCCGTAGGTCAGGCCGTTGACCGGGTTGACCGCCCGCCACACCCGCATGGAGACGCCTTCCTCCAGTGGTTCGACGGTGGCGGGGTCGAAGTCGGTGTCGATGGCGAAGTCTCCGTCGGCGAGGAAGAACTGCTCGCGCTCGACGACCTCGGCGCACAGCCGGTAGGCCCGGCGCATCCCGTGGACCCCGTGCAGGCGCTTGACCGTGCCGCCGAGCGTCCGCTGGAGCCGGGAATGCAGGGAGTTGGCCATCGGCTCGTCGTAGGAGAGGAACACGGCGTCGAAACCGGTCACGAGATCGCCTCCAGGTAGCGGGCGGCGACCAGGGCGGGGGCGAAGTCGACGGTGGAGGCGTGCGCCCGCTTGGCGTGGACGGCGTGGAACTCGTCGTCCGTGGCAAGGCGTTCGGCTAGGGCGGCGGCTTCGGCCGGGGTGGTGAAGCACAGCTCAGGGTCGATGTGTTCGGCGAGCCAGCCCCGTCGGGGCGAGATGACCGGCAGGCCCATGCCCTGGCAGTCGATGACACTCATCGACCAGGGGCAGCCGGGCCGGAACGGGGCGATGCCGAAGCGGGCGCCGGCCAGCAGGTTCTTGTAGCGGACGCGGTCGCCACGGTCGGAGACGACCTGCACGTGCGGCAGCGCGGCAAGCTGGTCACGCATCTTCTCGGGGCTGGCGTCCAGGCCCTTGCGCTCGGGACGGCGCTGGCCGAACAGGTCCAAGACCCGCAGTCGCACGGTGCCGGAGTCGCTGAGCTGGCGGGCCAGGCCCACGAACTGCTCGGTGCCGTAGTGCGCGTACAGGCGGTGGTTGTAGATACCGATCGCCGTGCCGGTCGTGGGTTGGACCGTGGCGGGGTCGCGGACCAGACGCTCGTCACGCGGCGCGGGCACGACCCGCAGCCGGTCGCCCAGGTCCACCGTCATCCGGGCGGCGGCGGCCGACACCCACGAGGCGGCCGTGGAGGAGTGGACCATCACCCGGTCGCACGCGGCCAGGCCCGCGGCGAACGCCAGCAGGACCGGCCTCCCGAGCCCCGCATCATCCAGCGACGGGTCGAGCAGCATCTGCCCGCCGCCCGCGAACGAAAACGGCAGGTAGTGGCAGTACCCGGCCAGCAGCGCATCCGACCCGCCCTCCAGCAGAGCCGTGCGGACAGCCGGGGCCTCCTCGATCTGGTTGGCCACCACGACGTCCGGCTTCTCCGAGCCGATCAAGGCCACCAACTCGTCGATGTCCGCCGAGAACCGGGCCCGGTACTTCGTTCCCGGTACCTTCGTCCGGTGGAATCCGCAGCGGGCATCCCCGGCCGCCGCCGGGGCCGCAACAGTCACTTCCGCCCCAGCGTCGACCAGGGCCGGGGCCAGCAGATCCGCGAAGATCCAACCCGAATCCGCAGACAGCCGGTCGGGGTTGGAGATGTTCAGCAGATACAGCACGCGCATGGTTGCGTCGCCTCCCTCATCCGCCCGGGGGTCGATCCGGGCCGCTGAGAGAAGGAAAACGGCGACGCATGCCGTGACGGGATGATGAACTTGGATCACTCACGGTTCATTCATGCTCACCAAGTGACGCGGAGCGGGGCTTCGATGGACGCGCACAGCGAGGAGATCACCGTCGAGCAGGCGGCCGAGGGCTTCGCGGCCGAGGTAGCCAGATGGCGGGAAGTACGCGGCATGTCCAAGCGGGCATTAGCGCTGGCCATGGGCTTCGACCCGTCCTACGTCAGCCACGTCGAGTCCGGCCGCCACAAGCCCACCGAGGAGTTCGCCAGGCTCGCCGACGAGCACCTGAACGCCGGGAAGGCGATCTGGCGGCGCTGGTGCGACTACGAGCAGGCCCGGACGAAGTCCCGGCGCCAACCTACGGCCCCACCGGCCCAGCGCAGGCATGAGCAGCCGTACGCCACCGGATCCGCGCTTGTCGTCGAACACGACGCTGCCCGCCTCCAGTACGACGGCCACTCCTACCGGCTCACCATGAGGCGGTTACTGAGGAACACCGGCGACGAACCGGTCACCCGCTACCTGATCCGCATCTCCGTCGACCGCTATCCCGGCGACCCCGAGCAGTCCAACGCCCACTACCGAGCCCACCCGCTGACCTGGGACGAACTCGATCTCACCGCCACCTGCCGCGGCGAGACAATGCGCTGGCAGGCCAAGCATGACCGCGACGCCTTCAAGGAAGTCTGGCTGCTGTTCGACAACGAACACGGCCGCTTCCCGCTCTACCCCGGCGAATCCGTATGGATCGAATACGCCTACACCGTCGGCGACGACAAATGGGGCAACTGGTTCCAGCGGGCCGTGCGCCTGCCCACCGAGCAACTCGAAGTCCAGCTCGCCTTCCCCGCCGCCCTCGACCCCGTCGTGTGGGGCACCGAGACCTCCATGACCGCCGAAGCGTCGCCTCTGCGGACCCCGCCCGTCCGCAGCGACGACGGTGAACTGAGGCAATTCACCTGGATCACGACCACGCCCGCCCTCCATGCTCGGTACCGTCTTGAGTGGAGGTTCCGGGCACGGCCCGAACACGACACGGAGCAAGGGGACTTCAGGTGATTGATGTGCGGCCCAGCCAGCAGATGCGAGACCTCGGGGTCGTCCAGCACGGCGCCGGCATCCTGGCCGAAGCGGCCCGCGCCTTCACGCTGCCCGACGAGCGCGACGAAGCCGAGCGCATCACCGACGAGCTTTTCGCCGCCATGGAACGGATCGGCCAGGTCCACCCCTTCGCCAAGGGCATGGGCATCGCCGCCCCGCAGATCGGCATCGGCCGCTCCGCAGCCGTCGTCCAGCCGCCCGGCGACGCGCCCGCCATCATCCTGCTCAACCCGCAGATCACCGACCGCTCCGACGAACTGGACGAGCAGTACGAAGGCTGCCTGAGCTTCTTCGACGTCCGCGGACTCGTCCCCCGCCCCCTGAAGATCACCGTCGAGACCACGACCCTGACCGGCGAGACCGTCACCACCATGTACGAACGCGGCCTCGCCCGCCTCATCCACCACGAGATCGACCACCTCGACGGCCTGCTCTACACCGCCCGCATGCGCACAGGGGTCAAGCCGATCCCTGTGGAGGAGTACCGGCAGACCGGCAGGGCCTGGGCGTACGAGCAATAAACGAGCAGGTCCACAGGCTGCTCGATTCGCCATCAGCTTTATGGGCCATTGTCACTCACCCCAAAGCAGCTTCAGACCAAATCCGCCGCCGACCTCAAGAAATGTCCAGGCGCGGGATTTCGTAGTGCGGATCTGGAAGCACCACACCCCATCTTGCAAGCGCGTAGTTAATCTCCCTGGCTAGCCTTGAAGAGGTATCGCGGCGAAGGTGAGGATTCGAACCGCCATCAATCTGTGCATCATATTCAGGAATGAAAGGCCAGAGATCAACTTTCCTCAGATCGATACCCAGCAGCGAGCACACGTGCCTCAACCCAGAATCCACGTTTCCTCCCTTATCGCGCTCGGCAGCAAGCCTCCCACAGAGATCCATAAGAGCGTACCCCTTAGGTGACACCTCGTAAATGGTTCCAGATTTTCGAGGGTCTGGACTGTGCACAATAAACCCCGTGAGATTCAACCGAATAATCCGCTCCTTCACAGGGTTTACCCCGACACCTATCTGCTTGCCGAGCCTTGTGTAGTTACCGAAACCAGAGGCTTCCACCTGAGCCAAGACAGCCAGACTGAGCCCACAAATTCCACTCCATGTCGCAAAGGATGCGACATCTCGTTCAGTGATGCCACCAAGAACAACGGCAAGCAAGAGATCACGGGACAGCGAGTTTTCCAGGTCTGAATAGACTAGGCTCCTGTGACTCTCGGAATCGGCATCAAAGTCTTCTGGAACCCAGAATACGCGCAGCCGGTCAAGCCTATCCGTCAATCCGGCTCTTTTGTAGTCGGCGATAGCCTCGTGCAGCACCGACTTATTTTTCATCGTAGTGCGGGCAACATAAACAAGGGCATCCGATTCCGACTCAGAGAGGAGCATCCTAATATCTTTGTCGATCCCCTCGCTATGCTTCCAGAGCGTCTGCCCCGAAACGGCCCTCTTCCAGTTAGTGGCGATATCACAAGCAAAATCAAAGCGTTTTCGATCAGCCTCTTTGTATGCATAAAGGCGGGATGTTGACGCATCTTCGAGAATTTGCAGAACTGCGTCAGAAAGAAAAGCGTGCTCGGCTGACTCCGCCACTTGCCCCTCCCAGGTTGCTGCCGTCAGATGGATGTTACGAGGCGCCACTGACAGGTGAGCTTGGCGAAGCGCTGAAGCATGCACGTGGATCGTGAACGACGACTTGTGGTTGCTGATCAAGCCGCTGCTGCCGCCTTGGCCCGACCGAGCGCCGGGGTCGCGCCCGATAGAGGACCGGCTGCGCCTGTAAGGCATCCTGTACGTCCTCTACAGCGACATAGCCCGGCAACTTCTGCCGTTCGAGCTGGGTTTCGGTGGGTTCAGTTCGGGACAGACCTCCGGCGTCGCCTGGAGCGGAGGCAGCGGGCCGACGTCTTCGACCAGCTCCGCCGCATCCTGCTCGCCGAACTGAGCGCGGCCGGTGGGATTGACTGGTCGCGTGCCTGTGCGGACGGTTCCCACGTCCGCCCGAAAGGGGGTGCCAACACCGGTCCGTCGCCGGTCGACCGGCGCAGACTGACAGCGCCGTGGCGTCGGCGGTTGTCGGCAGCTAGGCCACCTTCCGGATGGTCAGCTTGCGTCGTACAGTCACCGGGTGCGATACGGACAGAGGGCGTTACTCCCGGAACCCGGAACGTTCGCCAACGAGAAGGCTCTTGCCACCTTCGTCCTCGGCAAATTGAACCGGTGGTTCCACATCGAGGAGCAGGTCCCCGGCCGCTCCTGGACTGGCGAAGAGACTCGAATAGACGCCGCGCTAAGACCCCGGGAACCGGACGGCTGGCACGACCAAGAGCCGGCCTTCGGCGTGGAGTTCAAGAATCTCGCCCCGAACACCAGCACCGGCGAGCGCTACAGCTGGGTGGCGCAGGCAGTCGGATATACGCAGTGCCAATGGAAGGGCTACGGCAGGCTGGGAGTGTTCCTGTGCCCCTCCCCGCTGACTTGGCTCCTATCGCGTGCCGACGAGATCGCCACCTTCCGTCAGCGGCAGATCAGCCCTGAGATGCTGGAGGGGGAACGCGAGCGAATACGCCGATACGGTCGCCAGTTTGGCAAGGAATACTCCGATGCATACGTCGATGCTGAGGCGCTGGTCGCCCATCGACGCCGTCTCGGCGAGATGACCTACCAGGAGTTCAGCGCTCGCGCCGACGGCTACACGAATGCCGACGCGCGGGAGCGTGAGCATGATCTCCGGATGGCCAAGGAGCTGACCCACCTCTTGGGGCAGCTCAGCGTCGGAGAACTCATGCCTTACGAGGACAGCGGCTGGACACTGATGAGGTCCGAGTCACGTCTATGGAGTGAGCGCGAGGGACCGGCGAAGGTCCGATACGGCCTGCAACCCCGTATCGGCTCGGAAAGGCGCAGGCGCTGACAGTTGTGCCGCCCATCGACGAAGCGCCGGAAGCGCCAGGTGCCGACTGCGGTCTCACCGCAAATGTGCGAAGGCAATGGCCAACCGTGCCTGCTGC
This sequence comes from Streptomyces huasconensis, assembly GCF_021028635.1. Lineage (NCBI taxonomy): Bacteria > Bacillati > Actinomycetota > Actinomycetes > Kitasatosporales > Streptomycetaceae > Streptomyces > Streptomyces huasconensis. The sequence continues at coordinate 4,379,409 of NZ_CP086119.1, read as the reverse complement.
TTGATCCCAGGGTCCATCAGCTGCCTCGCGGTGTGGGAGAAATCTGGGAGATGATCTTCGTCCGGAAGCCCATCAAGGCCACCCGAGACCAACCCGTTCCAAGCCCCTGAGCAGCACAGATACTCATCAGTCCTGGTGTCGATCTTCGCCGACCCTCATTCGGGACGAAGAGGTCGTGGGTTCAAATCCCGCCACCCCGACAGCTGAAATAGCAGGTCAGGCTCGGTACTGAGAGATCAGTGCCGGGCCTGATTTGCGTTGGGGGGCCATTTTGGGAGCCATCTGGGAGCCGACTTCGAGATGCGGCTCCCAGAACAGGGCCGGTCGCCCCAGAAGCGCCCCCAGCATTCGTAGCTGCCCTCCGGCGCTGAGAAGAGCAGCCTCGCCCTCGGAATCGCACGACGACCTTGCTCATACATCCGCGCTTCCGTAGCCTCCTGGCTCCACTAGCGACTCGGCGATCCAGTCCTACCGAGGAATGATCAAGTCGGTCAGCTGCGAAGGTGTGGGTCCCCTGTCTCGATAGACGAGGACGACCAATGCAAGGACGACGACTGGCAGGAGCGCAGTGAGCGCGCCCTCCGGCACCCCGACGAGCGAGGCTCCCACCATGACGAGGACCACGGTGACGCCTACTCCTGCCTGACGCAGGTGCTCCCGATGCACGACTGGTGTCGCGTCACCGATCTGCTCTTCGTCAAGGAGTTCACCGACCCGGCCTTCGGCATACCGTTCGGCGATCGTCAACAGCATGACCGTAAGGTCTTCCAACGCTTCCTTGGGGTGCATGTCCTGCCTTGCCTCGACTGCTCGTAAGGCCCCACCACGCGTGCGATATGCGCCTTGGTCTTACGTTCCTGATGATCCCGAGCCTGTCCCCTCCGAGTGCGCGGCGCCCTCCACAACACTCGCTCGACGGTTCCCAGCGAGACACGTGGGCCATCCTCCCCGGGCCTGGCCTCTTGCCACTTCTTGCGCGCCCGCCCGCACTCGACAGCAGTCAGTACCAGCACGACAACCGGCCAACAGCGCCAATAGCCGTCAGACCAACGCTGCTGCTGTTTCCGCTGCCGTTCTGTCGCCGCTCGGCGTTCCGGCCACTGCGCAGTCACGTGAAGGATTCGCGCGAGTAAGGGGAGCATGCGTACGGCCACAAGGACGATTACGATGCCCCGCAGCGACTCAAATACGTCGATCGGCCCCTGCCAGGAACGGACCTCATCGGGAAGGGAGACGATCCAGTCCCTCACTGCAGGCACCATGTGCCAGGGTCCGGGCGGCGGTTCTGGGGCATCATGCCGATCAGCACTGTACGCAGCGAAGAATGATGCGGTATTCCAGACCAAGTAGCCGCATCCAGCAAACATCGCCGCAACGCTAGGTATCGCCACCTGCGCCGCATGCCACCATCGCAAGATCCAATCAGGGGTCAGACCCTGCCCAGCTGGAACTCTGTCCGCAACTGCGGCCGGGAGCACCTCCCGGGCCTCGTCGAATAGCGGTTGCGCATGACGAGCCGCGAGAGCGAGCCGTCCACGTCTCACTGTGCGTACGGCACTCGTCCATGCGTGGATCGCCCGCCTGCGGAGCGGGGGATATGAATAGATCACCGGCGCAGATACCAGTGCCGCCAACAACATCCACGAGATGAGTCTCTCCACGACAGACAGTCTGGCGTCCACCACTGACAGTCGGCCCCGCCTCAGGAACAAGCAGGCGCCTGACGACGCAGACGTCTGGCTTTACCTCGCTTCAACTAGCGCGCCCGCCACCTTCCTCGACCTCCCGGCCGGAAGCCCCGGCGGCGGCGTCGAACTTTTCCCCGGCCGCTACACCGGCGACAAACCCCTCATCCCCGCACGAGCCTTCATGCTGGCCCCCGCCATGCCCAGACCCCAACTACCACCCGGCTCAACCTGCTGACGGTGGCCCGAAAGTGCCTGGAGGGCGCCGTCTTCGGTCGCTACGTCGCAGCTCTGCGCCAAGCCTTGGTTACCGCGATCGATCCAGCAGAGATCGGCGTACTGCACCTGCAACACCTCACGTTCGGCGCCACGCCCGCCCTGATCTGGGCCCTGCCGGCCCACCCCAGGATCGCCCTCGTTCACGGCACCGACCTGCTCCCCGTGGTCCTCAAGGGCCGTAACGCTGCGCGGCAGGTCATGTACGGCGACACCTGGCGGTCGTCGCTCACGGTGGACATCGGAGCAGGTCAGTCCCTCTACGTCGAGAGGTACTCGCCCGCCCACGTGGTGACCGGGAAGGACCTCAACAGCCAGGTGCGCAAGGTGGCTGGACAGGTGCTGGGGAATCTGGAGAAGGGGCGTGCGTAGCGGAGCCACCGCACTCTCCACCTGAACCGGTGCGGTTCAGCACAGCTACGTCTCAGCCAAAGCCCGACCCGCTCTCATGGTCACCGGATGGTCACGGATAGCGTTGCTTCGCTCGGGTTAACCCTCACCTCACCGGAGACAACAGTGACTCGCTCGACCCTGCTCGTCGCGGCCGCGCTCACCGCATCCGCGGCCCTGCTGCTGACCGCCTGCGGCGGCTCGGACGACGACAAGGACAACAAGAAGATCGCCGGGGCGGACACGGAATCAAGTGCCAGCCCGTCGACCTCCGCTACGCCCTCCGACACGGCAGCAGGCCGCCCAAAGATCACGCTCCCCAAGAGCTTCCAGGCCGACTTCCAAGGGTGGACGAACTCGGACCCCAAGAAGCAGGCGATCTTGAATGACGGCAAACAGGAACTGCTGGCCGAGTACTCCGCGATCATCGAGGGAAACCCGGACTCCAAGGCACTGACCTTCTACACCGACGAGGCGGCCAGCCAGTCAGCCCGCAAATGGATCAAGGGCTTCGTCGACGACGACCTGGTTCTGATCGGCCGCGCCACGGTGTCGAAGCCACAGGTGAGCATCGCCGATGACGGCAGTGGCGTGTTGTTCTACTGCGTCGACGAGAGCAAGGGCTCCACCAAGAACACCAAGACCGGCAAGGTCGAGCACACACCCCAGAACTCCAAAGCGCGCGTCCAGTACCGCAACCGGCTCGACAAGACGCCACAGGGTGTGTGGAAGACGCGCTACTCGGAGACCGACCGGGGAGGCTGCTGAGCATGGCGCGCCCCTATAGGACAGCGAGCCTGCTACTTGCCTCAGCGCTCGTCGTCGTCGCGGTGCCCGGCACGGCCCACGCGTTCGGCGAGGACGACAAGTCCAAGCAGCCGAGCAAACCCTCAGGCCCCAGTGGCGACGCCTCCGGCAAATCGCTCATGGCCTCGGTGTCCAACTCGAAGATAACGCTCACGTACCCCGGCGGCCGAACAGCGAAGGCTTCCGTGGGCGAGCTCACCTCGGTGGACCCCAACTGGGAGCCACCGGCGTGCTGGTACGAGCCTGCTTTCTCACCGGAGGAGCTCAAGGATGCGGTTGCCGCCGGTGAGGGCGGTCTGGTCAACGCGCACGTCTGGTGGAGCAACGGCCTCTGGGTGGACCACTACGAGAAGGGGAAGCCAGACAGCAACTTCGACCTGACTCTGCCCGAGGACACCAGCGCCGACGGCTACAAGGACTACAACCTCGGCAAGAAGGGCATGTTCTGGCGCAGCGTGGTCCGAGAAGGGCGCTACCAGGATTCCGCAGCGTGGGAGTGCGGCCGCATCATGTTCTGGCAGGATGCCGGCACCATCCCCAAGGACAAGCACGCCCCAACCCCAGAGACGCTCGCCGCGTTCGCCTACGACAAGATCAAGGTCCCGGACACCGAGGTCGAGCTGAAGCCGCAGGCCAAGTCGACGGTGAACTTGCCCACTTGGGCGTGGCTGGACAAGGGAACCTTCAAGGACGTCACAGTCCGCGCCGACCTGCCGGGCACCGGTCTGTGGGCGGAGACCACAGCAAAGCCGGTCGCCCTGCATCTGGAGCCCGGTACCGACGATGCGGAAACCCACCCCGCCTCCGGTGACTGCGAGATCAACGACAACGGCTCGATCGGCGCCCCGTACACCAAGGGCGCCTCTGGTGAAGTCCCGCCATGCGGCATCACGTATCTGCGGGCCGCCGACGGGAAGCCGTATCAACTCAAGGCATCGATCACCTGGGAAATCTCCTGGGAGGGCACCGGCGGCGCGAAGGGCGACCTGCCCAACGGCACCTTCGAGACGACCCAGGACATGAACGTCCAGGAAGTCCAGTCCGTCAACCGCTGACCACGGTGGCGGCCGACGAGCACACAACGCACAACGCGACACACTCGGGACCATCTCAACCCACGGGGGCGGGCACAACGCATGGCGGACTTGAAGAAGGACGCGGAAGCCCTGCACAAGGCGGCCTCCGCGCTGGGCAAGGTCGACCACCACACCAGCAAGCCGCTGCACGACTTCAAGGCCGCCTCGCACGACCTGTCCGCCTTCGGCGTGCTGGGCACCCTGATGAGCGCCAAGGACGACATCCAGGACGGCATGGACACCATCGCCAAGCTCACCAAGGACCTGCACAAGGAGTGGGAGGCCGAGGCAAAGTTCATGGACGACGTCTCCGACGCCTTCGACCTGCTGGACGTCCTGCTGTCCGCCGCGGCCCGCGCCAAGAAGGGCTGAGCCGTACATGGGCTTCGACATCATCCCCGGCGACGCCGAGTTCGAAATTGACGCCGGGGACCTCAACCCCCTGCACTGGATCAACAAGGCCAACCACGCCTTCGGCAGCACCCTCGCCAGCAATCTGGAGTTCCTGGGCATCACCGACCCCGCCGTCGACCCGGACGGCATCCGGGAGATAGCCAAAAAATGGCGAGCCCTGGCCAAGGGCCTCGATGCCGCCGCCCGTGACGCCGAGACGGCACTCAAGGACCTGGAGTGGGAGGGCAAGGCCGCCAAAGCTCTGCACAAGCGGGCCAAAGCCAGTCGCACGCAGGCCACCGACATGGCGGACTCCCTGCGCAAGGGCGCCAAGGCACTGGACGACTTCGCCGACGAGGCCCACGACCTGCTGACCGAGATCGGCGTCATCCTCGCCGAAATCGCGGAGTTCGAGATCGCCGGCCTGGCCCTGTCGGTACTGACCGGTGGCCTCTCCGCAATAGCCGGCAGCCTTGCGGCCGGGGCACGGGCTGCGAAGGTCGTGGCGCTGATCGCGCGGATCGAGAAGTCCGGCAGCCGTATGGCCCGGGTCATCCGCACCGTCATGGAGGCCATCCGCGGCCTGGAGCGGGCACTGAAGGCCCTCGGGGAGATCAAGACGATCGCCAGGGTCGGCAAACTCGCAGGTGAGGGCATGAAGTTCTCCGCCTTCGACGCGTTGTTGCAGGAACCGGGGACGTTCAAGGATCCGGACAAGCTCGCGGAGACCCTGGCCCTGGGAGCCGCTTTCGGAGTCGGTGCGGGCGGTCTGGGCAAGCTCCTCAGCAAGGGCCTGGGCAAACTCAAGCCCAGCGAGCTCGCGAAACTCGGCAAGACTTTGGGGCTCGACGGCTCTGGTCTGTCCCGACTCAAGCTGCGCCCATCGGAATGGGAGAAGCTGCCCGCCTCCATCAAGGCAGTCCTCAAGAAGTGCGCCCTGGACCCGATCGACGTCGCCACCGGCGACATGCTGCTGCCCCAGACCGACGTCCAGCTGCCGGGCACCCTGCCCCTGGTGCTGGAACGCACGCACCTCTCGTCGTACCGCTGGGGCGGCTGGTTCGGCCCCAGCTGGGCCTCCACCCTCGACCAGCGCCTCCAGGTCGACGAGGACGGGATCACCTACGCCGCGCCCGACGGTGCCCGGCTGAGCTACCCGCTCCCCGCGCCCGACGGAGAGGCTCCCGTCCACCCCGAGCTCGGCCCTCGAGCACCCCTGACCTGGGACACCGAGGTCGAGGGCGCCCTGCGCCTCACCGATCTCGACACCGGCCTCGCCTACGTCTTCCACTCCCCGTGCCCCGCTGATGACGGACAGGCGGTCGATCTGCCCCTGCAGGCCATCGTGGACCGCAACGGCCAACGCATCACCGTGCACTACACCGCCGACGGCACCCCGGTGGAGGTCGCTCACAGCGGCGGCTACCGCATCGCTCTCGACCACCACAGCGACCTGCCCCGCATCAGCGCCCTACGCCTGCTCGATCCGGAACAACCCGACGGCCGCGGCACGACCCTCGTCTCGTACGGCTACGACGCCCAGGGGGACCTGACCGAGGTCACCAACTCCTCCGGCCTGCCGCTTCGGTTCACCTACGACGCCGAGGGCCGCATCACCTCGTGGACCGACCGCAACGACACCACCTACACGTACACCTACGACGAGCGGGGCCGCGTTGTCCGCACTGAGGGCAGCGACGGATTCCTCTCCGGCACTTTGTCCTACGACGACGCAGCGCACACGACGCGCGTCACCAACGGGCTCGGCCACACGACTTGCTACGAGCACAACGCCGCCTACCGCCTGATCCGCGAGACCGACCCCCTGGGCAACACCACACACCAGGACTGGGACGAGGATCATCGGCGGATCGCGATCACCGACCCACTCGGCCACACCACCAGATACACCTACGACGACCGCGGTCATCCGACCGGCGTCATCCGCCCCGACGGCCACACGATCACGGTCACCCGCAACGATCTCGGCTTGCCCGTCGAGGCTGTCAACGCCGACGGCGCCACCTGGCGCCGCGAGTACGACACCCGCGGCAACCTGACGGCGGTGACCGACCCCACCGGCGCCGCAATCCGCTGCACCCACACGCCCGAAGGCCACCTCAGCACCGTCATTGACGCACTTGGCAATACCACTCGTATCGAGTGCGACAGGGCGGGCCTGCCGCGGAAGGTCATCGACCCTCTGGGCGCGGTGACCAGGTACACCCGCGATGCCTTCGGCCGCCCGACCTCCATCACGGACCCGCTCGGTTCGATAACCCGCCTGGAGTGGACACCCGAGGGCAAGCTCGCCCGCCAGCAGGATCCGGACGGCGCGGTGCAGCTGTGGACGTACGACGGCGAAGGCAACTGCCTGACCCGCACCGACGCGCTCGGCCAGACAACCACATTCGAATACACCGCCTTCGACCTTCTGACTGCCCGCGTCGATCCCGACGGCAGCCGCTACACCTTCACCCACGACCTCGAGCTACGCCTGACCCAGGTCACCAACCCCCAGGGCCTGAACTGGGATTACACCTACGACCCGGCTGGTCGCCTGACGGCCGAGACCGACTTCGACGACCGCACCATCACCTACACCCACGACGCCGCAGGCCGCACCACCGCACGCACCACTCCCCTCGGCGACGTCGTCAGCTACACCTACGACGCGCTCGGTCGGCTCACAGAGAAGGACGCCGCCGGACTCCTCACTCGGTACAGCTACGATCCGGCCGGGCGAATGCTGGCAGCCGCCAACACGGACCACGAGCTGGCTCTTACGTACGACTCCGCAGGCCGCCTCATCGCGGAGTCGACCGACGGGCGTACCGTCCGGCACACCTATGACGCCGTGGGGCGCCCCGTGCGCCGCACGACGCCGACGGGTGCCACGACCAGCTACGCGTACGACGCGGCAGGTAACCGCACCGAACTGGTCACTCCCACCGGTCATGCCCTCAGCTCCAGCCACGACCTCGCCGGGCAGGAACTCCTGCGCACCCTGGACGATGGCACCCTGACCATTGCGCAGTCCTGGGACCCCACCGGCCGCCTGACCCAGCGACGCCTGGTCGGTGGGACGGGCGCCTCACACACCCGCGACTACAGCTACCGAGCCGATGGCTACCTCGCGCTCCTGGAGGACAGCCGCAGCGGCCCCAGCCGCTACGACCTCGACCCGCTCGGCCGGGTCACGGGTGTGAGCGCACGCAAGTGGTCCGAGACCTACGCCTACGACGCTGTCGGCAACCAAATCTCGGCTGCCTGGCCGGATACCCGCCCAGACGACAACGCCTGCGGCGAGCGGAACTACAACGGCACCCGTCTCATCACTGCGGGGAGTATCCGCTACGAATACGATGCCGCCGGCCGCCTTACGCTGCGGCAGAAGACTCGCCTCTCCCGCAAGCCCGACGCCTGGCACTACGTCTGGAACTCCGACAACCAACTTACGGAGGTCACCACACCTGACGGAACTCGCTGGCGCTATACCTACGACCCGCTCGGGCGGCGAACGGCGAAGCTACGTCTCGCTGAGAATGGCGATTCGACCGTCGAGCAGACCACGTTCACCTGGGCCGGCTCGGTCCTCATCGAGGAAATCACCACCGCTCCGGAACAATGGCAGGGCTCGGTCGCCCTCACTTGGGACCACGATGGCCTGCACCCGGTCGGGCAGACAGAACGCCGTCTGGATGCGATCACGCAGGAAGAGATCGACGCCCGATTCTTCGCGATAGCCACAGACCTCGTCGGCACCCCGACTGAGCTCATCGGCACCGACGGCAACATAGCGTGGCACACGCGCACCAGCCTGTGGGGCACTACTACATGGTCTCGACTGAGCTCCGCATACACCCCCTTGCGTTTCCCGGGGCAATACTTCGACCGGGAAACTGGCCATCACTACAACGTTCACCGCTACTACGACCCTGCCACCGCCCGCTATCTCACACCCGACCCGCTCGGCCTTATCCCAGCCCCCAATGCCGTTACGTACGTGCGCAACCCCATGGCATGGGCGGACCCCATGGGCCTAGCCCCTTGCCTCGCCCTGGGGCTGAGCAACAAGGGGGAGCTGGCGCGATTCGCGGATGAGCATGGATTCAGGAATCTCATGCATATTCCTGACAGAAACGATGTACTGGCCGTGGTGCGGCATATCGCGCACGAGCAGCCGAGCCGAAATATTCACGTACGACTGGACGGATTCATGATGGAGAACGGCAAGAAGGGGGCGCCGCAGGAGCTATTTGAGGACTTCTATAAGGCTGGGCGAGTCGGCGGGAATTGGATCACGACACAACGTGAGATGAACATCCTGGGAGAAGCTGTGCGACGCGGCGACAGGGACTGGAGCTCCATAACCTTCTGGCAGAATGGTGAGCGGGTCCATCTGACTCAGCCAGACTTTGCCGCACTGCGTCGCGCCGCAGGTATAGTTTAGGGCACCGAACGCCGTGCGGCACGTGAATGAGCGCGCACGAATGAATACGGAGCATCACGAATGCAGATCGCTAGCTGGGAACGCAACTTTCAGGTTTGGCACTTTACGTTCAGCTATGCGCAGCTTTTGCTGCGAAGCGGGCAGCGAGATGACATGGACAAGCGCATCGACGTGCTGTTTTCGAGAGTTCGCCACATGGAGCTCCCGCATGAGTTGACTGAGCTCACCATTGACGAGCTCCCGGCCTCAGAGAAGGACCTACCTGCAGGCGCTTCCATCGAGTACGGCGTTCCATGCAAGCTTTTCCTGATCAACGGCGGAATCGGGAAGATTTACGCCGGAGACTGCAAATGGCATGAAGATTATGAATGGCTCGATGCGCCATCGCATTTTGGCCCTCTTCGAGGGGTCAAGTGACGGATCGCCTCACAAGACCGCACTCCGTGAATACTGGGTATTCACATTGCGCATCCGAGAGGCATCCTCCGTGCGGCGAGGGAGGTAATACAACCCCGGTAAGCCTCTGAGGAGTGTGGACTCCAGGCTTCCATCGACGACCTATGGCTTTTGATCCCAATCCTACTTCCGTGGTAGCCGAGGCCGCCGTCCTGCGCCTCGGAAGAAGTGTGAGCAAGCGATGCGCAGCCACCAGACGGCCCCGGTGCCAAGTCCTATCGCTTCGACTATCGTAAGCAACGGCAAACCATCGGGTTCCTCGCCCCTGGGACACAGAGTTCTCGGGTATCGCGAGTGACGGACGGCTTTGGTGACGGGCGTTGAGATGATGGATGCCCGCGACGCACTCTGGCGAATACTGACGTCGGCATTTGAATTCAGGAGCGACTGGCTACAGGACGGAGGTAAGCGACAAGCCCCGCTTCCCGCTCTCAATCAGGGGCTGAACCTCAGCATCACCTTGCGTGCGCCGGGAGGGGCTCGCGAGTCCGGCGCGGAGTATGTCATCACGGCAGCACTCGGAATCCAGCCAGGCCTTCCGGAAATCCGCAAGGCGCAACCGAACGCTGAGGCGATTCTGCAGGCCGCTCCTCAGAGGTCATTCCCCCTCCTGGCATCGGCCCTCGAAGGGGCATTCGATCGTGGGGCCCTTCTGTGGTGCGGGTACGCCGTCGACGGACCTTTCGCAGCCATGCCCGTCATGATCACTCCAAGACGGCGGCAGCCTACGAGCCATTTGGGGAGCCGACTTGCTCCCGTATCCACTTCCAAGCGACCCGAGACCCATCGAGGCCATGCTCCTGACCAGGGCAAACGTCATCCACGCAGGCAGCATCAGCACCCGAACCCCATTCGGGACGAAGAGGTCGTGAGTTCAAATCCCGCCACCCCGACAGCTGGAACACCAGGTCAGGGGCCTGATTCGAGAGATCGAATCAGGCCCCTGAGTGGTTTCCGGGGCATCCTGGGAGCCGTTTGGGAGCCGACTTCATGATCTGGCTCGCAGGCTCTTGGGGGGCCGTGCGCTCTGCCGGAACTGTCGGTGCCAGTGGCTAACCTGCCGTCATGGCCATCCAGACCCTCACGCTGAGCGTCCTGATTGCGTCCCCGGGCGACACCGCCTCTGATCGCGATGTCGTGGAGGATGCGATCCGCAGTTGGAACAGCGATCACACCATGCGGCGCAAGATCCACCTGCTGCCTCTTCGCTGGGAGCTGGGAGCCGTGCCGCTGGTCGGCCAGGGCGACGCCCAGGAAGTGATCAACGCGCAGTTCGCTGACGAGGCGGACATCGTCATCGCGGTCTTCAATAGCCGCCTCGGTCAGGCAACGCAACGCGCCGTCTCCGGTACGGCCGAAGAGATCCTCCGAGCCCGCGATCGCGGCGCGGCTGTGCATGTCTTCTTCTCCGAGGCGCCTATCCCGCGCGACCACGACCCAGAGCAACTCGCCGCACTGAACTCGTTCCGCAAGGAGGTCCAGGAGCATGGTCTGACAGGCAACTACGCCTCTGCCGACGACCTGAAGGCCAAGGTCAGGACATGCCTGGAGCACGACGCGTACAAGGTCGGCAACATCGGCGGCGATGAGATGGACCGCTCGCGGCCAGGAGCTGTCCTTCGCTCCAGTTACACGTGGGAAAACGAACCCAAGCAAGACAGCCGCGGTCGGATCAAGATGCGGCGTACAAGACAACGGCTCCTCGTGGAGAACCTCGGAGAGGTCGCAGCGGAAAACGTCGAGCTGGAGATGAGCCCCGTGGGCGAGGGAACCAACCCCACCGCGCTGGGAGAGCTCACAGCTCCGCGCATTCCGCCCAAGTCGTCGGTGAACTTCCCCATCTTGCTCCACTCGGGAGTCGCCCGGCAAGGAACCATCGTGCACCGATGGACGGAGTCGGACACGTCGTTCTCGGAGGAACAGACGATCTCGTGGACGTAGCGGAGAGAGCGCCGAGGGCTGCTCAACGGCGAACCGAGTAGCCCTCGGAACTGCTCCGGCCGCCTCCCGACGGCAGAGCACGAGTCCGGGCCCGGTCTCATCGACGTGAGTGCAGGGGACCGTCGAGCACACGCACCAGAGACGCCCCGGCATCCAGACCAAGCAGCGCTACGCCCGCCACCTTCAGCAAGCCGTCCCCGAGCACGCAGACCGCACCTTCTTGGACCCCTTCTTGGACCTCTCCTGGGACACCCTCGCCACCGCTACCCAGCCCGCGCCCTGATCTGGCGCATGCACCGCCACCCCAGTACGGCCGCGGCAGCGGTCTACGTGTGCCTGCGCGGCTCGGGTTCCTCGGGGCGCCACCACGATGGCCAGGTCGCGGGACATGGTCGGGGTGCTGGCCCTGCGGCGCCTCCTGCCCTCGCCTTCCGGGATCTTCGCCACCCGTGGTGACCGTACTGGACCCAGGGAGGGGAAGGAGGTGTCCAGAGTTCGGTATGGCCGGCCAACACCGTTGGCCGGTCCGCGTCGTGACGGTGTGTCCCCGTCGGTGGCCGACCTAAGGTGGAGGCCCCGTCACCGACTGAGGGAGCCCCAGCATGGACCCGATCACCGCAGCGGCCCTCGCCGCGCTGGCCGGCGGTCTCGGCGGCGAAGCCGGCCGCCAGGCATGGCAAGGACTCACCGCGCTGGTGCGGCGCCCGTTCGGGCGAGCCGCGGCAGAGGGGACGGAAGACGGCGGGGCGCCCCAGGTCGGCTCCGGCGAACTGGAAGTCGCCGCGCTCGCGGAGAACCCCGGCGATCCGGTGCGCGCGCAGGCACTGGCCACCGCCCTCGGTGTGCGGGCCGCCCTGGACGGAGAGTTCCGCGGGCATCTGGAGGAGTGGTGGCAGCGGGCGCAGGCCGGCTCCGGGGGCGGCAATGTGCACAACAGCATCAGCGGCGGCACTCAGAACGGCCCGGTGCTCCAAGGCCGGGACTTCTCGTCCCTCACCTTCAACATGACCCGCACCACGCCCTCCTCCGACCGAGACTGATGCTGTTCGGTAGTTCCGCAGTTCGGCAGGCAATGTCTGTGTTCGCCGCATGAGAGTTTAGGGAACCACGCGAGAAGGGTTTTTTCGCGCGCCGAGTGGGGCGGAATTATGGACCGGCACAGACCCTCATGGCGTGCTACTGTCGTCTTAGTTGCAGTTGTGGTTCCCGAAACTTCAAGTGCTCCTGGTCGCCTACTGCGTCCGGAGCGCTTTTGTATGACCGGTCATTTCCGGGCGGGGTAATCATCGCGGCGACACGGTTTCCGCACAGTGCGGATACCGATGTACTGCCCCAAAGGAGATAGACATGGCTACTGGTACCGTGAAGTGGTTCAACGCGGAAAAGGGCTTCGGCTTCATCGAGCAGGACGGTGGCGGCGCGGACGTGTTCGCCCACTACTCGAACATCGCCGCCCAGGGCTTCCGTGAGCTGCTCGAAGGCCAGAAGGTGTCCTTCGACATCGCGCAGGGCCAGAAGGGCCCGACGGCCGAGAACATCGTTCCCGCCTGACGCTTACGCACACTTGCAGCTGGGGCCCGCATCCTTCGGGGTGCGGGCCCCAGCTGCATGCTTTTTCCGCAGTGATTTCGCCTGCGGCCAGTGATCCCGTGACCCGGACGATTTCCGCGGTCACACCTGCCGACGCCCCGGGTTCCACACCCTTGCCGCGTCCCATCGTCTCGGCGCCGTCCGCGCCCGCCTGTTCCGCGTAAATATTTCGCCGGGCGGCCGGATTCGCTTTCGCTTTTACCATCGGTCCATTCTTGTGATTCTCTGCGCTGTTCTTTGTTGCGGGAATTCCTTGATATGCGCCGCATCGAGGAAGGTTCCCGCATGAACCGCACACGTACGAACGACCGTTTCGCCCGCACCCGTAACGGCGGTGCCGAAGCCGGAAACGGCCGCAGCCGCTTCGGCTCATCGGCCCCGCGCCGCTCCGGAAGCTCCGCGAACTCCGGTGGCTACGGCCGTCGGTCCGCCGCACCGCAGGGTGAGTTCGCTCTCCCCAAGACCGTCACCCCGGCGCTGCCCGCCGTGGAGGCCTTCGGCGACCTCGACATGCCGGCACCGCTCCTGGCCGAGCTGGGCAGGCAGGGCGTGGCCGTCCCCTTCCCGATCCAGGGCGCGACGCTGCCGAACTCCCTCGCGGGCCGTGACGTCCTCGGCCGCGGGCGTACCGGCTCCGGCAAGACGCTCGCCTTCGGCCTCGCCCTGCTCTCCCGGACGGCAGGGCAGCGCGCCGAGCCCCGCCAGCCGCTCGGGCTCATCCTCGTACCCACCCGGGAACTGGCGCAGCAGGTGACCGACGCGCTCACCCCGTACGCCCGTTCGGTGCGCCTTCGTCTGACCACGGTCGTGGGCGGGATGTCGATCGGCAGGCAGGCCAACGCGCTGCGCGGCGGGGCCGAAGTCGTCGTCGCGACCCCCGGCCGGCTCAAGGACCTCATCGACCGGGGCGACTGCCGCCTCAACCAGGTGGGCATCACCGTGCTGGACGAGGCCGACCAGATGGCGGACATGGGGTTCATGCCGCAGGTCACCGCGCTGCTCGACCAGGTACGTCCCGAGGGCCAGCGGATGCTCTTCTCCGCCACGCTGGACCGCAACGTCGACCTGCTGGTGCGCCGCTACCTGACGGACCCCGTCGTCCACTCCGTCGACCCGTCGGCCGGCGCGGTCACGACGATGGAGCACCACGTCCTGCACGTCCAGGGCGCCGACAAGCAAGCGGCCACCACGGAGATCGCCGCTCGCGACGGCCGCGTGATCATGTTCCTGGACACCAAGCACGCCGTCGACCGGCTGACCCAGGACCTGCTAGGCAGCGGCGTACGGGCCGCCGCGCTGCACGGCGGCAAGTCGCAGCCGCAGCGCACCCGCACCCTGACGCAGTTCAAGTCCGGGCACGTCACCGTGCTCGTCGCCACGAACGTCGCCGCCCGCGGCATCCACGTGGACAACCTCGACCTCGTCGTCAACGTCGATCCGCCGACCGACCACAAGGACTACCTCCACCGCGGCGGCCGTACCGCGCGCGCCGGTGAGTCCGGGAGCGTCGTCACGCTGGTCACCCCCAACCAGCGCCGCGGCATGGTCCGCCTCATGTCGGACGCCGGGATCAGCCCGCAGGTCACGCAGGTCCGTTCCGGCGAGGAGGCGCTCAGCCGGATCACCGGCGCCCAGACGCCCTCCGGGATTCCGGTCGTCATCACCGCGCCGGTGACCGAACGCCCCAAGCGCGGCGGCACCTCACGCGGCCGGCGCCGTCCCGTCGGCGCGGCACGGCGTGCGTCCGTACCGCGACAGGCCGCCGTCGACTCGGCCGCCTAGAGCCCGCCTGATCAGAAGCTGAACCATCCCTGCAGGCCTGCGGCCCTGTGGACCGTAGGTCTGCAGGGCTGTAGGTCTGCAGGTCTCTTGGCCTGTAGGTCTGTACGTCTGTAGGAGGCACTCTTTGACGTTGCATCAGATGACTCCGGTCACGGCCGTGGACGGCACCACCGGCGAATCCGGGCCGCGGGTCTGGACCGACATGACCGTCGAGGTCGCCCTGAGCGTCATGGCGGGCGCTCGCGTCACGCACCTGCTCGTCTGCGACGAGGACGGCGGGCCCACCGGCCGGGTCTCCCGGGCCGGGCTCATCGCGGTCCGGGACGGCGCCGGGTACACGGACCGGGTCCGCCTGCGCGACCTCAGCGGCATCAGTGACCTCAGCGACCTCAGCTAGGTCCACCCTTCGCGGTCGTCTCCCCTCGACCGCCCCCTCTCCTTCTTGCGAGGTCTCATGCGCTGTGTCATCGCCCGCTTCCCGTTCGACCTGACCAAGAGCGGCGTGCTCGAAACGATGAAGGGCGTCAAGCCCGAGCCCGTCACCGGGCAGTCCGTGATCATCGGGCGGCGCCACTACCCCGTCAAGCAGGTCGGCGCGGTCATCACCCGCCAGGACCGCCGCGACTTCAGCGCGGGCGAGGTACTGCGTTCCATGGCCCAGCTCGGCTTCACCTGCCGCACGGCCCCCGTCCCCGCTCCCATTCCCGCCTCCGCCTGATCACCGTGCGAGGGCTGCGTCAACGAACCTCGGACGCATAGGCCCGGGCAAGCTCCCCGACTGTGGCCGCCATGCTCTCGCGGAGTTCGGGCGGCGCCAGGGCCTCCACCTCCGCGCCGAGCCGCAGCAGTTCGCCGCAGGCGTGCTCGACGCTCTCGATCGGGATGGTCGCCTCCACCCACCCGTCGGCGCCGACGGGGGCCGCGCTGGCGTCGACGGCCCGGACCACTTCGGGCGGGGCGTTGTCGGGCAGCCGGTGGCGGCCACGGGGGGACAGCCGGATGGTCGCCGTACCGGTGTAGCGGCGCTCCTGGAAGTCGGCGAGATAGGAGGCCCAGTACGCGCCCAGGTCGAATTCCGCGGGCCTGTCGAACAGTTCGTCGGTCGGCGACGCGTCGAGGATCTGGGTGACGCGGTAGGTCGCGGTGCCCTTCTCCGTGGCGGCCACCAGGTACCAGGTACCTGACTTGAGCACCAGGCCGTACGGGCGGAGCCGCCGGTCGACCTCTTGCGGGGCGCGCCAGCGGCGGTACCGCACGTCCACCGCGCGTCGGGCCAGCAACGCGTCGGCCAGCAACGGCAGATGCGGTGCCGGCTCCGGGTCCCGGTACCAGCCCGGGGCGTCCAGGTGGAACACCCCGGAGAAGCGTGCGGCCTCCTCGCGCAGTCCTGCCGGCAGGGCGGCCAGCAGCTTCAGCCGCACCGCCGTCACCTCGTCCGCGAACCCCAAGTCGGCGGCGGCGCCAGGGAGTCCGGCGAAGAACAGTGCCCGCGCCTCGCCCTCGCTCATCCCGGTGAGGCGCGTGCGGTAGCCGTCGAGCAGCCGGTATCCGCCACCGGGGCCCGGCTCGGCGCAGACGGGGACCCCGGCGGCCTGGAGACGTGCCAGGTCGCGGTAGGCGGTGCGTACGGAGACGTGCAGCTCGTCGGCGATCGCCCGCGCGGAGACGCGGCCCCGCGCCTGCAGCAACAGCAGCACCGAGAGAAGTCGACTGGCAGGCATGCGCGCATTTTCCCCGGAAACCCTGACAGCACCTGTCACAGGACTCTCCTACCGTCGACCCCCAGCGGCCGCCCCGCCTGGAAAGCGTCGAACAGGAGTCTTGTCGTGCCACTCCCCGGCCCCGTCGGCCCCACCCGGGCCGCCCACCGCACCGCCCCGCCCGCCGTGATCGAGCTGCGCCAGTACACGCTGCGTCCCGGCCTGCGCGACGAGCTGATCGAGCTGTTCGACCGGGAGCTCGTCGAACCGCAGGAAGAGGCCGGGATGGCCGTACTCGGTCAGTTCCGGGACCTCGACGACCCGGACCGCTTCGTCTGGCTGCGCGGCTTCCCGGACATGACGGCACGCCATCACGCGCTCACGGAGTTCTACGGCGGCCCCGCGTGGTCCGAGCACGGCCCCCGGGCGAACGCCACCATGCTCGACTCCGACGACGTACTCCTCCTCCGTCCCGAACCGGTCCTCCGTCCCGAACCTGCCGGAAGCGGCTTCTTCGCCCCCTCCTCCGGGCGGCCCCCGGTCGGCACCCCGCCGCCGGACCGCTTCGTGGCCGCGACCGTCTGGTTCTTTCCGCCGGGGCAGGAGGGCGTCGCGCTGATCCGGGACGGCCTCCTGCCCGTACTCCGGGAAACGGGCCCCGAGCCCTTCGCCCTCCTCGCCACCGAGCACGCGCACAACACGTTCCCCAGGCTCCCGGTCCGCGCCGGTGAGAACGTGGTCACGATCTTCACCTCGTACGCCGACGAGGACGCGCACCGGCGACACCTCGCCGAGGTCGCGGCTCATCCGCTCGCCCGCGCCGAGGTCCTGCCGGGCATCGAGCGAGCGCAGATGACGGAGGCCCAGCGCCTTCGGCTGAGGCCCACGGGCCGCTCGCTCTCCTGACGCAGGCGCGGGCCGACGGGCATCTCCCGGCGACAGAACTTCCTCCATGATCCATGCAGGAAATCTGTCACAGCGAAGGTAGACATTTCTCAGTGACGGGGTTAGTGTTTTCTCAGTCTCAACGAGTCACAGAAGGCGCGGCAGAGACGAACTGCCGCGCAGAGAAGACGGAACGGCAACGGAGTGGCGGGGCCGCAGAGCAGTGGGCCCCGCCACTGGTCGCCGGGCCGAGCCGGCCCCAGGGGCCGCACGCAGTACCCGCAGGATCAGCAGTACGCAGTACCAGAGCAGTACCCGCAGTACAGAGCAGTACCGCTGTAAGAGCAGTAACGCAGCAACAGCAATGAGGAGGAGCCGACGCCATCAGGATCGCCCGGGTGAGCAGGACCGCCCGGGTACCGCAGGCCCCGGATTGGAAGGTGGTCCCCGGTCACGCAACCGCGATCCCCGCGGCCTCACGCTCCCAGGCGGGCCCGCGGAACATGAAGGCCGGCGCGTTCAGCCGGTAGATGGTGTTGAAAGCTCGGGGCCCGGGTGCCGATACGGCACCCGGGCCCCTCGACGTGCCGCCGACAGCGCACGCGCCCGCGACTTGCGGCAGCGCGGACAGGAACGGCCGATCCGCCCCGCCTCAGCAGCCGCAACAGCCGTCCCCCCGCCACGCGTCCCGCCCCTCCTTGACCGCGACCCCCGCGATGACCAGGGCCACGACCGGGTCGGCCCACGCCAGCCCGAAGAGGCTGTTGGCCAGGAGGCCCACCAGCAGCACCCCCGAGAGATACGTGCACAGCAGGGTCTGCTTGGAGTCGGCGACGGCGGAGGCGGAGCCCAGTTCGCGCCCGGCCCCGCGCTGGGCGGCGGACAGGAACGGCATGACCGCCAAGGAGAGCGCGGCGAGCACGATCCCGGCCGGGGAGTGCTCAGCCCCCCCGGGCCCCGCCAGCGTACGGACCGCGTCGACGGTGACGTACGCGGCGAGCGCGAAGAACGAGAGCGCGATGATCCGCAGCGCCCTCCTCTCCCTCGCCTCGCGCACGGCATGCTCCGTGGCGGAGAACTGCCAGGCCACGGCCGCGGCGGAGGACACCTCGATCACCGAGTCGAGGCCGAAGCCGACCAGCGCGGTGGAGGAGGCGACGGAACCGGCGGTGATCGCGACGACCGCCTCGACGACGTTGTACGCGATCGTGGCGGCGACCAGCAGCCGTATGCGACGCGCCAGCACCTCCCGCCGAGCCGGGTCAGGACCGGAGGCTTGGCCCGAAGTGCAGCCGCGGTCATGGGACTTGGTGACCCACGGCGTCGACGCCATCAGCAGCAGCCCTGCTCATCCGCGTCCGGGCAGGTGCGGTCCGCCTCCACGGCCACCACCGCGGCCCGCAGGTCGTCCAGGGCGCGTCCGAGCCGCTGATCGGCGAGTTCGTAGCGGGTGCGCCGCCCGACCGGCACCGCCACGACGAGCCCGCAGTCACGCAGGCAGGCCAGGTGGTTGGAGAGCCGGGTGCGCGAGACGCCGAGCCGGTCCGCGAGGTCGGCCGGATGCGCGGGCGCCGTACGGAGTTCGAGGAGAATCCGGCAGCGGATGGGGTCCGCGAGGGCACGGCCGAAACGGGCGAGCACCTCGATGTCGGGGACGGCGGCGACGGCAGCGGCGGCATCAGCGGTCAGCATGGCGCCGAGAGTACACATATCTATGAATTCAGGTAAGCGTTAATTCAGGGAAGTGTGAACTCAGCCCTCCGCGCAAACAGTCCCTCTTCCCCCCATTCGCACCCCGAAGCCCTCCCGGGCCCTGATTCCCCCGTTCGAGAAGCAGCACCGGCAGCAGGCGAGTGAAACGCGGCCCCGGGGGCTGACCGGGTCGTTCCGAGATGTGTTTGTACGTCGTTGAGTCCGGCATGGCAGTTTTTGACGACGATCTCTTCGGCGCGACGCGCTGGCCGGTCGACCCCGACGCAAGCCTCGACTACTGCCAGTGGTGTGCGCAGTTGCGGCAGGCGGACGGCCTCGCCGAGTTGTCCGTACGCGTGGAAGCGGCGAGGAGAAACGATTCCTTGCCCGCATGGCCCCCGTGGCCCGCCCGGCTGGCGTGGGGCGGTCTGTGGCGCGGGCGCGGGCGGGTCGTCCTGCTGTCCGCCGCGACCGCCGCGCTCCTGTCGGGCTTCCTGGCCGTCACGCTGGTCTGACACCCGCTCGACGGCTCCTCCCCGGGGCCGGGCCCCGCCCAGAGCGGGCGAAAAAGCCGAGGTCAGCCGCGTCGGAACAGGTCCTGCGGGTCCACCCGCAGCAGGCCCGGACACGTCAGCGGCGGGCGCGGGACCTCCCGGCGCTGGGCGTGCCACTAGCTGTACGAGGGCGTCGTAGATGGGCGTCGGCGAGACGGTCGACGACGCGTCCACGGGCGGGACGGTGGCCGTGCGGCCCTGCCCAGCCAGAAGAACGTTTCTTCTTACGTCGCTCATGCCTTGCCCAACGACGGCCCGCGCCCCTGGCTACGCCTCGTCCCCGGACAGGGGTCGGCAAGGCATCATCCGTTCGGTTCGGCCCGGAGAGCCGTGGTCCGGCCCGGTGACAGACAGGGACGCGGGAGCGGGTGCCGCTGTTCACAGGGACAGCCAGCGCAGGGGTGCAGAGTTCAGGGACGCGAGCAGCGCAGGGACATGAGCGGAGGGAAGCGCCCGGGGGTGCCTCCCTCCGCTCATGAACCGACCCGTGGCCGTCAGTGGCGCGGGCCCTGCTTCCGGTCGCGCCACGACTCGCCCTGCATGCCGCCGCGCTCGCCCTTGACGCCCTTGACGTCGTCGTCGTACTCGATCTGCTCCTTGCGGACGGTGTCGGAGACCTCGCGGGTCTCGGTGACCTTCTCCGTCTCCAGGTGCACACGTTCGACGGGCACGGTCTCCTTGCTGACCACGGCCCGCTCGGCGTGCAGGGTCACCTCGGTCTCGGCCTCGCCGATGTTGCCGCGCACCCGTTCGCCCTCACGGATCGGCTCCCGTACGACACGGACCTCCTCGTGGGAGAGGGGGACGGACGTCGTGACGTTCTCGCTCACGACCGTCTTGCGCAGCCGGGCGTGTCCGACCTCTTCCTCCTCCGTGCCGATCCGCAGCCGCTCCTCGGACCGCACGAGTTCTTCCCGCGCCTTCTCGTCCTTGCCCATCCCGGCGCGGGTGGCGAACTCCCGCTTGCCCGCGCCGGCCCCCACGCCGGTACCGGCGGCCGCTCCGGTGAGCGGGTGCTCCTGCGTGCCCGCGGTGCCGGTGCCGGTCGGCGCCGGGCCGGGGGCGGCGCCGGGCCGGGCGAGCCCGTAGTGGGCGTAGAGCTCATGCTCCTGGCCAGGGTCGAGGTGCTGGTCGGCATCCACCCGCGGGGCTTCCTTCACGGCCTCCTTGGTGGCCGTGACGTGCAGGTCGTCTCCCCGCAGACGCGCCCCCGCCAGCGGCACGAAGCTCTCCTTCATGCCGAACAGGCCGGTCTTGACGGTCACCCACTCGGGGCGGCCGGTGCGGTCGTCGAGGTAGACCCGTTCGATGCTGCCGATCTTCTCGCCGGTCCGGTCGTAGGCTGTCAGGCCCTTGAGCGCGTCGGGGTTGGTGAAGGCCTCGCCCTGCGTCATGGGTGATCACTCCCTTGGAGCATGCGACGGGCAGAAACCATTCCGCCACGGGACGACGCACGCTTTCATGTCCATCGCGCGCCGCCGAGGCCCGCCCCGCAAGGCGAAGAATTACGCAGCGTACGGGGGACGGCCGCGAGGGCTTCGTCGTGCCGGGGCCGACGGCGGCCGGACCGCCCGCGTCCGCCACGGCCCCGATAGGTCCATTCGGGTGAACGCGTGGCCCCTGCACACACCCCGGTGACCGCTCAGGCCGGAGGCCGCCGGCTCTGGAGGGCGCGCGCCAGGCGGGGCCCGAGGCTCTGCTTGAGGCGGCGCAGGGACGGCAGACGGCCGACGGTCTGGTCCAGGTGGTAGTAGAGCTGGGGCGGCACGTACGGCAGCAGCGGGGAGTGGCGCTGGCCGAGCAGCGCGAACATCTGGCGGGGTTCCAGGCCGATGTACCGGGTCAGGTTCTCGTACCACTGCGCGCTGTGCCGGGCCGCGCTCTGCACCGACAGCAGGGCCTGCTTGCGCTCGCGTTCGTAGCGCGCGAGGGCGGCGGGGAGCCCGGCCGTGTCGGTGCTCCCCAACTGCCGGGCCAGGCACACGGCGTCCCGCAGGGCGAGGCTCGTGCCGGCGCCGATCGAGTAGTGCGTGGTGTGCGCGGCGTCGCCGATCAGGGCGAGGCCGCCGTGGGACCAGGATTCGTTGGTGACGGTCGGGAAGGCCTGCCACAGGGCGTGGCTCTCGATGTCGGTGCGGCCGAGGAGCGGATGGCCGTCGAGCATCGTCGCGAAGAGCTTCTCCAGCAGGCGCAGGGCGTCGCCGTGGCCGAGCCGGTCGAGGCCGAGGCCGGTCCAGGTGGCCTCGGAGCACTCCACCACGCAGGTGCTGTGCTCGTCGCTGTAGCCGTAGGCGTAGCACCAGATCCAGCCGTGATCGGTCTCCACGAAGGCGAAGGTGAACGCCGTGAAGACGCGGGTCGTGCCGAGCCAGATGAAGCGGTTGGCACCGGTCGTCACGCGCGTCCCGAAGTGGCCGGCGCTCTGCGTGCGGAGCCTGCTGTGCGCGCCGTCCCCCGCGACGACGAGGTCCGCGTCCGGCAGGTCCTCGCGGCCGCCGATCTCGACGCCGTACTCCAGGCGGACGCCCAGCTCCCGGGCGCGGTCCGCGAGGATGGTCCGCAGGCGGTGGCGGCCGATGGCGTGGCCCACGTCGCCGTCGTGGGCGGTGGTCCTGTCGCCCACGTACGCGAAGCCGCCGCGCCAGCTCACGGAGTGCTCGGCGATGGCGCGCGCGGACACGGGGTCGTGGCGGCGCAGCTCCTCCAGGAGATCGGGCCAGAACGTGACGCCCCAGCCGTGGCTGGCGCCGGCCGCGTGCCGCTCGTGGACGGTGATCTCGTGGCCCGGCTCGCGCAACTTGGCGAGGATGGCCAGGTACAGGGAGGCGGGGCCTCCGCCGACGCAATGGATCTTCACGCCGACCAACGTAGGCGCCGCCCGCCGCATTACAGCTGAACAGCGGCGCTGTGTCGCCCCAGGCCGCCGCAGGTCTCCCCCACTCAGGTGAGCGGCCGCCGTCGTCACCCTCCGCGACGGAATAGCGATCATGGGTGACATCTGGGCAGGATCGTTCCGTCTCGGGATTCGACGATCACGAGGAGAACGGACGTGTCGGTTCACCTCAGGCTCCTGCTGTCGCTGGCCCTGGCGCTCGTCCCCCTGCTGGCGTTCAGCCCCGCCGCCGCCGCGCCCACGGGCCCGGCCGGCTTTCCCGACTCCGTCGTCCACCAGGTCGAGTGCGACTGGAAGTACGGCAGGTCCTGCGTCGTGGGCGGCGGCATGTCCTTCATGTGACGGGCCGCGCCGCGGCACGTGGGAGACCTGGCCGATTCCACCGCCTGGCGTAGTCGAAGCGGCCACGGGATGCGTGCCGGGCCCGCCGCTAGTGAGGTGGCGGGCATGGACCACCACATAGCGAAGGCGCCTGACGCGCCTCCCACGCGGCGCGACGCCCTGCGGGTCGCCGCCGGACTCCTGGCCGTCGGAGCCGTCCCGCTGACCGCGCCCCGGGCCCTCGCGCACTCCCATGACGGCGACGTCTGCACCGGTGGGTACGACGTCGAGTTCGAGACGGCCCTCGCCGAGGCGGCGGCCCAGTTCCAGGCCGAGTGGGACCGGGCCGGCGCCCCTGAGCGGCCGCCCGGCCGGTACACCCTCCCGCTGCGCCGCGGCTTCCGGGTCTCCGCGCGCTACGGCGTCCGCGGCGACTGGCTGGCCGGGCACCACACCGGCATCGACCTGGCGGTGCCGACCGGGACGCCGGTGTACGCCGTGGCCTCCGGTGTCGTCATACTGGCGCGCCGGTCGGGGGCGTACGGCAAGGCGGTGACGGTGCGGATGCGGGACGGCCACTACGCCGTCTTCGCGCATCTGTCCCGCATCAAGGTCCGCCCGGGGGCCACCGTCCGCGCCGGGGCGCGCATCGGGAGCAGCGGGGCGACGGGGCGGGCCACCGGGCCCCATCTCCACCTG
Source organism: Streptomyces huasconensis (assembly GCF_021028635.1). Lineage (NCBI taxonomy): Bacteria > Bacillati > Actinomycetota > Actinomycetes > Kitasatosporales > Streptomycetaceae > Streptomyces > Streptomyces huasconensis. The sequence goes on along the minus strand of NZ_CP086119.1, from coordinate 4,355,816 downwards.
GAGATCCGGTCGCGCCGCCGCTACGGCTCCGACATCGACCCGGTCCGCTACCTGGCCCGACGAGGGGCCCCGCTGCTCTGACCGCCCCGCAACGACCGGTGCGCGCACACGGTCGGGCCGTCGCGGAGGTTCAGGAGGTCCAGAAGTCCCACCAGCGCGTCAGGACGAGCATGCCGACGGCGCCCAGGTGCAGGGTGGGCAGGGCCCACGTGAACTCGTGCAGGAAGGCGCGGGCCGCGCGCGGGGCGGGCAGGAAGCCGCGTCGCACGTTGTGTGCCGTCACGTACCAGAACAGGAGGGTGGTGGCGGCCCAGGCGAGGCAGCACCACAGGCAGAGCGAGTTGATGCGGTACAGCGACTGGAACTGCAGCCACGTGCAGAACGCGACGCCGAAGAGCGTGCCCGCGTTGAACGTCAGCCAGTACCGGCGCGGGAAGCGGGCGCCCGCCAGCACGCTCACCCCGACGCCGATCACGACGGCGTAGGCGACCAGGCCGAGCAGGGGGTTGGGGAAGCCGAACGCCGACGCCTGGGCGCTCTTCATGATGTTGCCGCACGCCACCACCGGGTTGAGGCTGCACCCCGGCGTGTAGTGCGGGTCCTTCAGGAGCTTGAGCTTGTCGAGCGTGATGACCCACGAGGCCAGGAGTCCCGCCGCGCCGGTGGCCACCAGGAGCAGGCCGAACCACCGGTCCCCCTCGCGCCGGTGGGTGCCTTCCGCGGGTGCCGTGCCGTCCGCGCGGGGCGTCCCGGCGCCCTGGCGCGGTACGCGGCGCGGCAGATCGGTGGTGCTCATCGGCGCGGGTCCGTTCCGGGGCCGGTCGCTGGGGAGGGGCGCTGTTCGCCGGCTGCTGAGGTCATGGGGGGAACCGTATAGACGCCCGGGGGCGGGTCCGGCGCCGTTGTCACCCATGTGGTCCATGCCGGAACCGGCATCACACGATGGGGTCACGCGGTGCGGGCCGCAGGCGCCCCGCTGGTCGAACTGGTCTTCGCGCGGGGCGTGCCGTGTCGGTGTGCCGTGTCGGCGTACGGGTGCGGCGCGGGGCCGGGGGCACGCGCAAGGGCCGGCCTGTGGAAGAGGTGACCGGCCCTTGCGTCGTCCGGGCCGCGGAGGCCGGACGATGGCGTGCGGATCGCTCGCCCTTTCCCGGCCGGGGCGGTACGCCGGGGAAAGGGGGCGGCCCGCGCGTTACTGGCCCGGGCGAAGGCCGCCGATGAGCTTCGTCGGACCGCCCCGGGTGTTGACGCGGTCCGCGGCGTCCGAGACGGTGTTGACGACGGAGGCGCCCTTCTGGGCGTCGATCAGGTTCCCGTCTCCCGGCTGGCGGTCCAAGAGGGGCTGGGTGGCGAGGGACTCGACTTCGGTGGTCAGGCTGGTGGGTGTCAGACCGCCGGCGAACGCGGGCGCGGCGGAACCGGCGATGGCGATCGAACCGGCAAGGACGGCAGCGGCCTTCAGGGCCTTCATCATGTTCCTTTCTTCGGCAACGCGTGTCGCCTGTGGGGCACCGTTCAGGCACGGATTGCCTGGCGTCTCACTTCACCGGGCCCAACGAGCACGGGCGGGTACGGAAACCCTCGGGTCCACAAACTTCGCCCGAGCCCACTCGAATGAAGAACGCGTCCCATCCTCATATCAACCGACCACCATACGAAGGGGGTTCGGCGCTCCCCTCCTCCGCGCCCGGCGACACCTGCCCGGCCGGGTCAGGGCGCGGCGGTCTCGGGTACGGCCGGGGTCTGCGGCAGCGTTCCGGTCGGCAGGCCCTGGGGAGCAGGCGTGGCGGGCGCCGTGGGCGGCGGCAGGCCCGGCAGGGTGGGTGCGGGCAGGCCGCCGGCGAGCAGGGTGGCGGCGGCCACGTTGACCATGCCGGTGACGACGGCGGGGGCCTGCGCCCGCACGGCCGCGGCGTCACCGGCCGCGGCGGCCCTGAGCAGCTTGGCGTCCGCCTGGTGGAGCGCGGTCAGGGCGCTCGCCCTGGGGTCGGCCGGCGCCTTGATGTCGCGGGCGGCGGCCCCCACGGGCCGCTCGGGCGTCTGGGGCGGCTGGGCGACGGGGGCGGCCGGGGACTCGGGCACGGTGGTCGTGGCGCCCGCGGCGTCGACCGCCCGCCGCATGGCCTCCCTGTGCTTCTTGATCTCCGCGGGGGAGAGCTTGTTGCCCGGGGCCTTGAGCACCGCGGTGAGCAGATCCGACGCGGGGGTGATGACCCCGGCGGCGTCGCGGAGCTGCTCGGCCTGGGCCAGCAACGTCTCCGGGGCCGGGGCGGGCGCGCGGTGCGCGTTCCGGGTCTCGTCGCGGGGGGCGTCGTCGGCGGCGAAGGCGAAGGCGGTGCCGGCCGTGCCGAGGAGCAGCGTCACGCACAGCGCGGAGGTCGCGATACGCCGGGTGGACAGAGCGCGCATGGAGGGGTCCCTTTCGGTGCCGCGTCGGATCTTGTGATCACCGTGGAAGCGGTGCGCGCCGGCCGCAACCGAACGACTCCGGCAGGTGCCGGGCGGCTCCCCGGCGAAGGCACATCCGCGCAGGTCCGGGACGGAAAGTGACGGTCCGTCGGCCGCTCGCGCGGCGGCCGCCATTCGGGGCACCGGGACGCGTGCCGCCGCCGTCCCGACACGCCGAACGGCCGCCCCCGCCTGCGCGGGGGCGGCCGTTCGTCGGATGAGCGTCAGTGGTTGACGCAGGCGTTGCCGAACGTCGGGTTCAGCACACCGATGACGTCGACGGTGTTGCCGCAGACGTTCACGGGGACGTGGACCGGCACCTGGACGACGTTGCCCGAGACGACGCCGGGGGAGTTGGCGGCGGCGCCCTGCGCCCCGGCGTCGGCGGTGGCGACACCCGCGCCCGCGGCCACGGCGGCGGCGGCGACGGCGGACAGGGCAAGGGCCTTGGTGGTACGCGACATGAAGTACTGCTCCTTGTGAGGGTGAGCCATACGGGCCGTGTGCCCGTACGTGGGATCAACTGCCGATCGGTACGGCGAGTTGTGCGCCCGGAAGAGTGATGTGCGACGGCTCTGATTGCCGCGACGGCAACGCTGGTTGACGCGCCGTCAGAGGGCCGCGCCAGCTCACCGGAGCCGCGTGTCGCGCCCCTCGTCGCCGGTGAGCCCCGCGCCGCACGCGTCCGACACACGTACGCGGGTTGACGGACCGGCTCCGCGCAGCCGTTACAGTTGCCCCCGCTATACGGTCATTTCAGTCATATAGGTAAGAACAGCGCATTCAATGTGAATCCGCTCGCCGCACACGCCGCCGTCGACGCCCGGCGCTAGCGCGCACTGCTCCGCACCGACTCCAGGGAGTTGCGCATGCCTCTGCCGTCAGCACCCCTCTCGCCACGGGTCCTGCACATCAGCCAGCCCGTGGACGGCGGTGTGGCCCAGGTCGTCGCCGAGCTGGCCCGCGCCCAGGCGGCGGCGGGCCTGGACGTCCATGTGGCCTGCCCGGACGAAGGCCTCCTGCCACGGGCGCTGCGGGGCGCCGGGGGCGGGGTGCACCACCACTCCTGGCCCGCGTCGCGCTCCCCCGGTACCGGCCTGCGGGCCGAGGTGCGGGCACTGGGCCGCGTCATCGACGCCGTACGTCCGACGCTCGTCCACGCCCACAGCGCCAAGGCCGGACTCGCCGCCCGGCTCGTCCTGCGCGGCCGCGTCCCGACCGTCTTCCAGCCGCACGCCTGGTCCTTCGAGGCGGTCGGCGGGGGCACCGCGCTCCTGGCCCGGCGCTGGGAGCGCCACGCGGCCCGCTGGGCGGCGCGCATCGTCTGCGTCAGCGAGGCCGAACGGGCCACCGGCCGCCGGGCGGGCGTCGAGGGCGCCTTCACGGTGGTCCCCAACGGCGTGGACGTCGACCGCTTCCGGCCCGGCGCGCCGCACGAGGCCCGCGAACGGCTGCTGCCCGCGCCCTTCGTCCGCGCCCCCCTCGTGGTGTGCGTCGGCAGGCTGTGCCGGCAGAAGGGGCAGGACGTCCTGCTGCGCGCCTGGCCGTCGGTGACCGAGCGGGTGCCCGGCGCCCGCCTGGTGCTGGTGGGGGACGGGCCGGACGCCGCCCGGCTGCGCGCGGCGGCGGACCCCTCCGTGGTGTTCGCCGGGGCGGCGCCGGACGCCGCCGACTGGTACCGGGCGGCCGACGTGGTGGTGCTGCCCTCCCGGTGGGAGGGGATGGCGCTGGCCCCGCTGGAGGCCATGGCCTGCGCCCGGCCGGTCGTCGTCACCGACGTGGACGGCGCCCGGGAGAGCCTGCCGGGGGACGGCCGCGCGCACGCGCTCGTACCGCCGGAGGACCCCGCCGCGCTGGCCCGCGCCCTGGCCGCCCTGCTGCGGGACCAGGCGCTGCGCGACGCGCTCGGCCGGCGCGGACGCCGGCACGTCCTGGACCGCCACGACGCGCGGCACGCCGCTGCCGCGATCGGCGTGGTCTACCGCGAGCTTCTGGGCGCGGCGCCCACCAACGCCGCCAACGCAGCCAAGGCCGCCGAGTACAGGGAGTGCACCACCCCGTGACCGCGGAACGAACCGTCGCCTCCTCCTCAGGTCAGTCCCGGCAGGACACCCAGGCCCCGCCCGGCACCTTCGTCGTCGCGCCGCGCGGGGCGGGGGGCACGCGCCCCGACGCCCGCCCGCGGCCCCCGTCCCGCCGCCGGCGCCCGGTGGCCGCCCTGCTGGGCGCCGACTGCGCCGCGGCGCTGCTCGCCCCGCTCCTCCTCGACGATCCGCGGGCGTACGCGACGCTGGCGCCGCTGCTGCTCGCCGTCGTCCTCGTCCTGAACGCGCAGGGGCGGCTGTACGCGTACACCGCGCTGCCCGCCACGCTCGACGAGGTGCCTTCGCTCGCCGGGCGGATCGCGCTCGGCTGGGCCCTCACCGCCGTCATCGCCCCGGCCCTGCCCGCCCCGGTGCCGCCGCTCCCGCTGTCCACGCTGGCCACGCTCGGCGCGGCCCAGTGTCTGCTCGCCGTCGCCGGGCGGGCCCTGGTGCACTGGTGGCGGCGGGCGAGCGCCGCGCGAAGACCCCGGCCGGTGCTGGTGCTCGGGCCGTGCGGTGAGGCGCGGGCCGTGGCGGCCGCGCTGCTGCGGCGCCCCCGCTGCGGGATGCGGCCGGTGGGCGTGGTGAGCGAGGCCGGGCAGGAGGCGGGGGAGCCGGCGGCGGGTGACGCCGAGCCGGCCGAGGGGTCCGCCCCCGAACTGCCCGTGCTCGGCACCGAGGACGAACTCCACCGGGCCGTCATCCAGAACGACGTACGGACCGTGCTGCTGCTCGCGGACCGCGGCCCGGCGCTCGCGGGCATGGTGCCGGTGCTCGGCGGTCTCGGCTGCGACCTGTGGGAGGTCGACGCCCGCCCCGCGGAAGCCGCCCCGCCGCGCCATGACGCCCGGCAGCGCGTGGCCGGGTTCGCCTGCCGCCCGCTGGCGTTCGCCGGGCGGCGCGGGACGAGCCTCGGCAAGCGGCTGCTGGACATCACGGTGGCGGGGGTGCTGCTGCTCGCGGCCGCCCCCGTGCTGGTGACCTGCGCGCTGGTGCTGCGGACCGTGGAAGGGCCGGGCGTCATCTTCCGGCAGGAACGTGTCGGCAAGGACGGACGGCTGTTCACGCTGCTGAAGTTCCGCACCCACCGGCCCGCCGACTCCCAGGAGGCGGCCACCCGGTGGAGCGTCGCGGACGAACACCACATGAGCGCCTTCTGCCGCTTCCTGCGCAGCACCTCGCTGGACGAGCTGCCGCAGCTGTGGAACGTGCTGCGCGGCGACATGAGCCTGGTCGGCCCGCGCCCCGAACGCCCCTTCTTCGTCGCGCAGTTCAGCCAGACCTACCCGGGCTACGCGCGGCGGCACCGGATGCCGACCGGCATCACCGGGCTCGCCCAGATCCACGGGCTGCGCGGAGACACCTCCATCGAGGACCGGTGCCGCTTCGACAACGCCTACATCGACAGCTGGTCCTTCTGGCAGGACCTGTGCATCCTGCTGCGCACCCTCGGCTGTCTCGTCCGCCGCACGGGGAGCTGAGCGCGGTGACCCCACGCGACGTCGCCCTGCGTGAGCTGAGGCGCAGCGCCCCGGTCCTGCCGGTGGTCCTGGTGATCGCGCTGCTCGCGCTGCCCGTGCCGGAAGCCGGCGGTGGTGCGGCGTCGGGCGGCGGCGGGACCGGGACGGTGGCCGACGCGGCCTCGGCACTCCTCGTCGGCCTGTGCGCCGTCCATCTCGTCCGCACCCGGCGGCGCCCGCTGAGCCGGACAGCCGCCGTGCTCCTCGGACTTCCGGTCGTCGGCATCACCGTAGCCGCCTGCGGGGCCGCCTCCGCCGCGACCGGTGTCGCCGGGGCCGCGCGCTACCTGCAGATCTTCGTGCTGGTGCCCGCGGCCGTGCTCATCCTGATCCGCGACGCGCGCCACTTCCGGGTCATCGCCTGGGCGTTCGTGGCGCTGGCCCTGTGGCAGGGCGCACTGGGCGTGCAGCAGAACCTGACCGGCACCGGGGCCTCGTACATGGGCGAGGACATTCGCGCCGTCGGGACGTTCGGCTCCACGGACGTCATGGGGATGGCCACCGTCGTCTCGTACGGGATCGTCTGCGCCCTCGCGCTGGCCTTCCGCCCGCACGCGCCGCGCCAGCGGTGGACGGCCACGGTGTGCGCGGCCCTGCTGACCGTGCCGCTCGCCCTGTCCTTCAGCCGCGGGGCGTGGATCGCCACGGCGGCGGCCTGCCTGGCCGTGCTGCTGCTCGCGGGGGCGCGCCGCGCGGGCCGGGTGCTGCTTGCCGGGGGCGCGGCGGCCGTGGTCCTGGTCGCGGGGCTCGGCGTGGGCTCGGCCATGCTCCAGCAGCGGCTCAGCAGCATCACCCAGGTCACCGGGACACCCGACCAGTCGGTCACCGACCGGTACACGATGTGGGCGGCGTCGGCGGACATGTGGCGCGAGCGCCCGGTGACCGGCGTGGGCCTCAAGGGCTTCCCCGACCACCGCGACAGCCACGCCTCGCTGGCCCTGTCCTCCGGCAGCGACACGGCGGGGGCGGGCAGCGGTTTCGTACGCCAGCCGCTCCTGTCGCCGCACAACATGTACCTGCTGGTGCTCGGCGAACAGGGGCTGCTCGGCCTGCTCACGCTGGCCGGCGGCTGGGCGGCGCTGCTCGTGTGCGGGCTGCGGCGGTGGCAGCGCCGGTGCGCCCGGCCGGACGGGCCCGGCGGTCCGGAGCTGGACTGCGCGCTGCTGGCCTGCGGGCTGCTGGTCTGGCAGCTCGTCGACTTCGTGTACGCCGACATCGGCGGGCCCTCCACCGTGCTGACGGCCGTCGCCTTCGGCGTCGCGGCGTGGTGGGCGGTCGGCTCGCGCGGGGTGCCAAAGGGGGCGGGCGCGCGATGACGACCGTGCCGCCCGCGGTGGCCACGGAGCAGGCGCCGCCCGGCGTGGGGAAACCCGCCGCGAAGAGCGGCGGATCGTTCCTCGCCAAGGCCTGGCTGGTCACCGCCGCGCTGTCGGTGGCCGGTTCGCTCCTCGGGCTCGTACGGGACCAGGCGCTGGCGCACTTCTTCGGCGCCGGGACCGACACCGACGCCTTCCTCGTGGCGTGGACCATCCCGGAGCTGGCGGCGACGCTGCTCATCGAGGACGGCCTCGCCTTCTTCCTCGTACCGGCGTTCAGCCTGGCCCTCGCCCGCCGCGCGGACGACGCCGCCGGGGACCCGGTGCGGGCGCTCGTGCGGGCGTCGCTGCCGCGCATGTCGCTGTGGTTCGCCGCCGCGTCGCTGGTGCTCATGGCGGCGGCGCCGTACGTGGTGGCGCTGCTGGCGCCGGGGCTGCCCGACCGGCAGGCCGCCGTGGACTGCACGCGGCTGACGGCCACCTGCGCCTTCACCTTCGGGCTCACCGGCTACTGCAGCGCGGCGCTGCGGGCGCACCAGCGGTTCGTCGCCCCCGCCACGGTGTACGTCGCCTACAACGCGGCGATCATCACCGCGCTGTTCGTCCTCGCGGCGCCCTGGGGCGTGCGGGCCGCGGCGGCGGGGGTCGCGGTGGGCGGCGCGCTGATGGTGGTCGCACAAGCGCCTTCCCTGTGGCGGGAGTTGCGGCGCGGGCGCGGGCCCACCGCCGTCCCGGCCGCCGCGGGGCCGGTGGCCGCCGCGACACTCCAGACGGCGATCATCTGGACGGTCCTGCTCTTCGCGCTCTGCCGTCAGTCGCAGGTCCTCATCGAACGCTTCCTCGCCTCGTCGCTGCCCGCCGGGGCCATCTCGCACCTGAACTACGCGCAGAAGGTCGCGCAGATGCCGATGGTCCTCTCCCTGATGCTGTGCACCGTCACCTTCCCGGTGGTCGCCCGCGCGCTGGCGGCCGGGGAGACCGAGCGGGCCCGCGACCGCGTCGAGCGCGACGTCGTCCTCGCGGGGTGCGTGGTGCTGCTCGGCACGGCCGCCGTCATCGCCTCCGCGCCCGCCCTGATCGAACTGCTCTTCCAGCGCGGCGCGTTCACCGCGCGGGACACCACCACCACCGCGTCCGTCATGCGCGTCTACGCCCTCGGGCTGCTCGGCCACACCCTGGTCGGCGCGCTCGCCCGCGCCCACTTCTCGCTGGCCAGGACCACCTGGATTCCCTGCTGCACCATGTTCACCGGCATCGTCACCACCGCGGGCATCGGCTTCCTCACCGTCGGCACCTGGGGCGTCCACGGCATCGCCGCGGCCAACGCCACCGGCATCTGCGTCAGCGCGCTGCTCCTGCTGCGCGGCATGGGCCCGGACACCGTGCCCATCAGGACGCGCAGGCTCGCCGGGCAGCTGGGCCGCCTCGTGGCCGCCGCCGGGGGCGCCACCGCGCTGGGCGCCCTGTGCGAGGAGCGGGTGGGGCAGCCCGCCCTCGCCGTCCTGGCGTCCGGCGCGGTGGTCACCGTCTCCTTCGTGCTGCTCGGCCTGCTCCTGCGCGCCCAGCCCTGGCCGTCCGCCCTCCGTCACGTCACAGGAAAGCTGCGTCATGCCCGTTGAGCTGAACCCGTCCGCCGCCCCCACCGCCGACGATCCCTTCCTGCGGACCAGTCCGCCCCGCTCCTGCGCGTGGATCGCGATGTACCACTCCGTCGCCGACCCCTCCGACGACCCGTACCGCATCACCGTCTCGCCCGATCGCCTCGACGAACAGCTGCGCCGGCTGCGCCACCAGGGCCTGCGCGGGGTGTCGATGCGCCACCTGCTGGACGCGTGCGCGCGCGGTGAGGAACGCGGTCTGGTCGGGCTCACCTTCGACGACGGCTACCGCGACTTCGCCGACCACGCCCTGCCGCTGCTGCGCCACCACGGCTGCACGGCCACCCTGTTCGTGCTGCCGGGCCGCCTTGACGGCGACAACGCCTGGGACCCGCTCGGCCCCCGCAAGCCGCTCCTGGGCGCCGACGGCATCCGGCGGGCCGCCGCGAGCGGCGTCGAGGTCGCCTCGCACGGGCTGACCCACGTCGACCTGACCACCGCCGACGAGGAGACCCTGCACCGCGAGGTCAGCGGCAGCCGGGCGGCGCTGACCGCCCTGACCGGCACCGAGGTGCGGGGGTTCTGCTACCCGTACGGCCGTGTCGACGAGCGGGTGATCACCGCCGTACGCGGCGCCGGATACCGCTACGCCTGCGCCATCGCGCCCGGCTCCCTCGCCGGGCCGTACGCGCTGCCCCGCGTCCACATCGGCCAGAGCGACACGGCCGCGCGGCTGCGCCTGAAGATGTGGACGAACCGGCTCCGGCGCCGCGCCCTGGACCGCTCGGCGGTCACCGGATGAGGGTCCTGCACATCATCACCGGCCTCGGCGTCGGCGGTGCGGAGCAGCAACTGCGGCTGCTGCTGCGCCACTTGCCGGTGGAGTGCGACGTGGCGACGCTGACCGACGCGGGCGCCGTGGCACACGGGATCGTCGCCGACGGCACGCGCGTGACCGACCTCGGCATGGCCGGGAACCAGGACGTGACGGTGCTCCCCCGGCTGGCCCGCCTCATCCGCTCCGGCCGGTACGACGCGGTCCACACCCACCTCTACCGCGCCTGCCTGTACGGGCGCATCGCGGCCCGCCTGGCCGGGGTGCGCGCGGTGGTGGCCACCGAACACTCCCTCGGCGACTCGCAGATGGAGGGGCGGGCGCTGACCACGGGCGTGCGCGCGCTGTACCTCGCCGGGGAGCGGCTGGGGCGGATGACGGTCGCCGTCTCCCCCGCCGTCGGACGGCGGCTGCACCGCTGGGGCGTGCCCCGCAAGCGCATCCGGGTGGTGCCGAACGGCATCGACGTGGACCGCTTCCGCTTCGACCCGGCGGCCCGCGTCCGCACCCGGCGGCGCCTCGGCCTGCCCGACACCGCGTACGTCGTCGGGGGCGTGGGCCGCCTCACCGGCGGCAAGCGGTTCGACGTACTCCTGCACGCGGCGGCCCAACTGCCCGAGGACGTCGCCGTCCTGCTGGTCGGGGCCGGGCCCCAGGAAGACGAGCTGCGGCGGCTGGCCCACCGGCTCGGCCTCGCCGGCCGGGTGCGGTTCGCCGGGGAGGCCGCCCACGAGGAGAGCGAGGAGGAGGGCGGCGCCCCGGCCCTGCCCTCGCTCCTGTCCGCCATGGACACCCTCGCCTCCCCCTCCCCCGAGGAGGCCTTCGGGCTCGCGCTGGTGGAGGGCCTGGCCACCGGGCTCCCCGTGCTCTACGCCTCGTGCCCGGCCCTGGACGACCTGCCCGCCGACGCACGGACCAACGCCTCGTACCGCCCGAGCGACCCGGACTCCTTCGCGCAGGCCCTCTACGGCCTGCGCGACGCCCGCCCCCCGAGCCGCTCCGCGCCCGCCTCGGTGGGCCACTACAGCATCACCCGCAGCGCCGACCAGCTGATGCGCGTCTACGCGTCGGTTGTGCCCGGCCAGAACCTGGAGGTGAACCCTCGATGAGCGACTCCGAGAACGAGCGGTCGCGTGCCGACGCCCTGCGCGCCCGCCTGGCCCGGCTGCCCCGCTGGTGGCCCCTGCCCGCCTGCGCGGCGGCCGGCGTCCTGGTGGGCGGCGGGTTCGGCGTGTTCCAGACGCCGCAGTACACCGCCACCAGTTACGTCGTCGCCGTGCCGCAGGCGAAGGCGGACCCGGCCACGGCACTCGGGTTCGCCCAGGCGTACGGGCGCGTGGCCGCCCAAGTGGCCGTGCTGGGCGACGCGCAGGTGGAGGCGGGCATGACGCCCGCGCAGCTGCGGGACAGCGTCCAGGTGGCGACCTCCCCCGACGCGCCGATGATCTCGATCTCCGCCCGGTCGGACCGGCCCGCGGCCGCCGCCCTGACCGCGAACGCGGTCGCCAGGTCGCTCGCCACGAACGCCAACCACGCCAAGGACAGCACCCAGGTCAAGCTGCTGACGTTCTCCCGGGCCCTGGAGCCCACCGAGCCGTCCTCGCTCTCCACCGGGGTGACGACGCTGGTCGGCGGCTGCGCGGGCGGCCTGCTGGGCGGCCTCGCCCTCCTCGTACGCCCTCGGGGCCGTACGGAGGCACCCCCCGCCGCCTCGGTCCCGGGGCCGGCGTCCGCCCTGGCGAGGAGCGGCACGTGAGCACGGCGACGACGAGCACGGCCACGGGCACGGGCAGGGCCGCGGGCAAGGCCACGGACGCGGGTCTCCTCGTCACCCGGATGTGCGAGGACGAGGAGGAGTTCGAGGCGCTGGCCGGCCAGTGGGCGCGGCTGCACCGGTCCTGCGCGGCGGCCACGCCGTTCCAGAGCCACGCGTGGCTCTCCTCCTGGTGGCGGTCGTACGGGCGGCGCGGACGGCTGCGGGTGCTCCTGGTCCACGAGGGCGACCGGCTGGTCGCCGCCGCCCCGATGATGCGGGTGAACCGTCCGCTGCCGGCGCTGAAGCCGCTCGGCGGCGCGATCTCCGACTTCTCGGACGTCCTGGTGGACGGCGCCCTGCGCGAGGCGGGGACGGAGGCGCTGGTGGCGGGGTTGCGCGTGCCGGCCTCGACCGCGCTGATCGACTTCGGGGAGGTCCGCCCGGGCGCCTGTGTCGAGGCGGTCCACGCGCGGTGGCCCGGGCCGAAGCGGGCGCTGGCCGACTCGCCCTGCCTGGAGCTGCCCCCGCTGCCCATGGAGGAGCTGCTCCAGCGGCTGCCGACGCCGCGGGCCCAGCGCACCCGGGCCAAGATGCGCAAGCTGACGGCGCTGGGCGTGCAGGCGCGCACCGTGCCGGTGGAGGAGGTGGAGGCGTCGGTGCGGACCCTGCTGCACCTGCACGAGTTGCAGTGGCAGGGCCGCAAGGTGACCTCCGAGCACCTTCAGCCGCGGTTCCGCGAGCATCTGCTGCGCGCGATGCGGCCCATGGTCGCGGCCGGCGAGGCCGTGCTGACCGAGTTCCGCCTGGACGGCGAGGTGATGGCCGCCGACCTGACCCTGCTCTCCGGCACGCTGGCCGGCGGCTATCTGTACGGGGCGCACCCGGGCCTGCGGGAGCGCAAGGTGGACGTGGCGACGATGCTCCTGAACGCGTGCACGCGCCACACCAGCGGCGAACAGCGGCGCGCGCTGAGCCTGTTGCGCGGCGACGAGCCCTACAAGCACCACTGGCGGCCCGAGCCGGTCACCAACCAGCGCTTCCTGCTGGCCCGCAGGCGGACGGCGCCGCTGCTGGCCGCGGCACTCGGGGACGCGTCGGCGCGGCGGTGGGCCAAGGAACGGATGCGGGAGCGGGAGGGGAAGGGCGAACCCACGGCCAAGGGCAAGGGCAAGGGCAAGGGCAAGGGTCAGGCGAAGGGCGCGCGGGAGGCAAAGGACAAGCGGGAGGCGGGCCGTGGCGGCGGGGGCGCCCCGTGAGGGCCCGCGCCGCCGTCGCCGCCTCAGCCGCGCCGCTCCCCCTGCCACCAGTCGAGCCGCACGCACAGCTTCCCGCCGAGCCAGTAATCGACCCAGTCGCCGAGGTCCAGCGGTGAACACTCGGGCGGCCGCACCGGATCGGCCGGCTCGGTCGGTGCCGTCGGGACGGTCGGTACGGCCGGTGTGCCGTCGCGCCCGGAGAGCAGATCGCGGTAGACCGCCGAGGCCCCGGGGTTCTCCTTGCACTGCCACACGCCGTGCGGGCAGTAGTCGGTGAGGGTGTTGTACAAGGGCTTCTTCTCGTCCATCCACCGCAGCATGCGGCGCATATATTCTTCGTTGTCGCCGTTGCGGAACAGCCCCCATTCGGGATAAGAGATGGGTTTCTTGTGCGCCGCCGCGAAGTCGACATGGTCCTGGAGTCCGAAAGGCTCCGTCACCTGTTCGTCGAATGACATGCCGCGCGGCTGGTCGTACGAGTCCATGCCGATGATGTCGACCACGTCGTCACCGGGATAGCACTGCGTCCAGGGAACGGCGTCCCGCCCTCTGCTGGGCGTGAAGTCGAACCGAAACTCCTGTCCGGCCACCGAGCGCATCGTGGTGACGATCCTGTTCCAGTACTTCTTCCAGGACTCCGGGTCCGGACCGCAGCGATGGGTGTAGGTCGTGCCGTTCATCTCCCAGCCCGGCACGAGCACCGTGTCGGGCACGCCGAGGCCCACCAGGCGTTCGGCGAGCACCCGGAAGTGGTGGTCGAAGCGGCCCGCGGCGCCCTGCCGCAGCAGCCGGGCGACCTCGCGGTCGCTCACCCCCTCCTCGTTGCGTTCGAGCATCGGGACGTTGAGGACGAAGAGCCGGTCGGCCTTCTCCTTGCGCCAGTCGGCCCAGGCCTCCAGGAAGCGCGGGGCGCCCTCGATGTTGCTCCAGCGGTCGCCGGGGAGGTACGTGTGACCGACCCGCAGCTCGGCCCCGCCCAGCCACTCGCTCAGCTCGCTCATGCGCTCGACACCGCGTGGCCCGTAGTGGAGATACGCGCCGAAGGCGGGGGTTTTGGCGGCGGGCGGCGCGGGGGCCCCCGGAGCCCCGGGGGCCGCGGGGAGCACCGGGCCCACGGAGGCCACCGGGGGCGACGGCAGGACGTCCGTCGCACGGGCCGATGGCACGGCGGCGAGGGCCGCCGCCGAGACGGTCCCGGCCACGAGAAGGGAAAGCCGTGCACCGCGCCGCCGAATCCCTGGATTCATAACCGCTCCTCTTTCTCAGCCACCCCGCACTGACACTCCGTCATACTTATTCCTATTACGCCAATCGAGTTTCTAATCCCGCGTTCCGCCACATCGCCCGTATGGACGATCGAGCAACGAGGTCGAATGTGACTCCCCTCGACACACGAATTCCCGCGGTCCTCCTGAGGATCGACCGCAATCCCTTCCATCACGGGACGCTGGGCGCCGTACGCTCCCTGGGGCGCGCGGGGGTGCAGGTGCACCTGGTGGCCGACGACCACGCCGGTCCCGTACGCCGCTCCCGGCATCTGCACCGGATGCACCCGCCGCCCGCGCCGGGCGCCCCGCTCGCCGAGGTGGCCGCCACGCTCCGCCGGGTCGCACGCCACTTCGCGGCGCCCGCCGTGCTGATCCCCCTGGACGACGCCAGCGCCCTCGCAGTCGGCGCCCTGCACGCCGAGCTGAGCGGCCGCTTCCTGCTGCCCCGCGCGTCGGGCGAGACCGCCGAGCGCGTCGCCGACAAGGAGAGTCTGGCGCGGGTGTGCGCGCGGGCCGGTGTGGCGCACCCGACGACGCTGGCGCCGGAGTCCGCCGCCGACGCCGTGGGCGCCGTGGCCCGGCTCGGGGTCCCGACTGTGGCGAAGTGGAGCCGCCCGTGGCTGCTTCCCCGGGACGCGGGGCTGCGCAGCACCACCCTGATCGGCTCCCCGCACGAGGCGGCGGCCCTGTTCGAGCGCGCTGCCGAGGCCGGCAGCCGGCTGCTGCTCCAGGCCTTCGTGCCCGGCGCCCGGGACGCCGACTGGTTCGTCCACGGGTACGCCGGCCGGGACGGCGTCGTACGCGGCGGCGGCACCGGCCGCAAGCACCGCTCCTGGCCGCGCTCGGCAGGCCTGACGGTCATTGGCGAGTGGACCCGCAACCCCGAGCTGTGGTCGGCCGCGCAGCAGTTGATCGCGGCCCTGGACTACCGGGGCGTGTTCGACCTGGACTTCCGCAGGGACACCGCGACCGGGGCCTACCACCTCATCGACTTCAACCCGCGCCCCGGAGCGCAGTTCCGCCTCTTCGCCGACGGCGCGGGCACGGACGTGGTGCGCGCCCTGCACCTGGACCTCACGTACCGGCCCGTGCCCGCCCCGCACCCCCTTGAGGGCCGCACCTTCGTGGTGGAGAACTACGCCCCGCTGACCGCGCTGCGCACCCTGCCCCGGCCCCGGTTCGGCGGGCGCGCACCGTCCCCGCCCGGTGAACTCGCCTGGCACGCGGGCGATGACCCGGCCCCCGGGGCGGCCCTGCGCCGCCTGTGGCTGCGCCATGTGGCGCGGCGGCTGCGTGACGGCGCGGCCCGGCTGGCGCGCAGGGTGTCGGCGGTCCTCTCCCGCAGGACCGGCCCCGGCGGGCACGCCCCCGCGCTCGTGCCCGGCCAGTCGACCCGGGAGCGGGCCGCCACCGACGCGTGACCCCGTGCTGCCGTGCCGCCGCCCGTGGGGAGACGTCCGCGCTGATCGGGTGGAACCGCGGCCGCCGCCAGGCGTGGCACGCCCCCGCGCGGGCCGGTCCCCCTACTGTCGCCTCAGGTGACGCGGAGACGGCACCGGGCCCGGCCGCCGTGCATGCGATGGTCCACGGCGGCCGGGCCACCAAGGCCCCGGCCGCTCTTCTGAGTGACGTGGTGGGCGAACGGGTGAAGCCCGACGGCCGCACGGCCCGTCAGGTGGTGCACTGAAGGTGCTTCATGGGACGGACGGGTCGCAGCCCCGCCAGCCGTCGGCAGCCATGCCGTGGGCGAGCGACATCCCCCGACAGGCCGGCCGCCCCACCTCCCGCGCCGACGGGGAAGCGATCGCGTCCAGACTTCCCCGTCGGCGGCTGCCACTTCCGGCCCCCTCCCCCCCGACACACAGCCAAGAGCCCCGTCACCTGGCAGGTGACGGGGCTCTCTCGTACGAGGGGGGCGTGCGGTCGGCCCGCCCCCCAGGGGTGGTGCGGGCTAGTTCCGGGCCGCCGCCGCGGCTCCACGGCGCCGGTAGAGGATCGCGCCGCCGACCAGCAGCCCGGCACTCGCGGCGGCCGCCGCGCCCAGGAGCGCCTGGTCGGTGCCCGTCTCGGCCAGCACGCCCTCAGGGGCGGCCGCCCGCTCCGGACGGTCGGGCCGGGGCAGGTGCGGCTCGTGCTCCGGGTTCCGCGGCGGCACCACCTTGGAGGGCGCCTTGGGGCCGGGCTCGGTCCGGGGCCCGGGCTTCGGCTTCGGCTTCGGGTCCGGCTTCGGGTCCGGCTTGCCGGCCTCGGGCGGCGGGCCGTCGTCGTGCCGCGAGGAGACGTTGGCGCACTTGTTGCCCATGACCGGGTTGGCGACGGACACGACGCCCGCGGTGTTGCCGCAGGCGTTGACCGGGACGTGGACGGGTGCCTGCACGTTGTTGCCCGACAGAATGCCGGACGACTTGGCCGCCACACCGTGTGCGGTGGCACCGCCGCCGGAGGAGGAGCGGTGCTCGCCCCGGTCCCCGTGCGAAGGGTGGGAGTGGTGCTTCGCGGGCGCCGGCTTCGAGACGTTGGCGCACTTGTTGCCCATGGCCGGGTTGGCGACACCGACGCCGTTCACGGTGTTGCCGCAGGCGTTGACCGGCACGTGGACGGGTGCCTGCACGTTGTTGCCCGACAGAATGCCGGACGAGCCCACGGCCTTACCGTCCGCTTCGGCGTCCGCGAACGCGGCGGTGCCGGACAGGGACAGGATGCTCGTGGCAGCCGCGGCGGAGAGCATTCCTTTACTGAGAGCCTGTCGCAATTGAGTGGTCTTTCTCTGTGCGATGGGAGCCGGCCCCACGGCCGGGTGCCGCAGGGGGCGGCCGGGACACGACTGGGACAGCCGGGCCCTACGTCAGTCGTTGACGCACTTGTTGCCCATGGCCGGGTTGAAGAGCCCGACGACGTTGATGGAGTTGCCACAGACGTTCACCGGCACGTGGACGGGGACCTGGGTGACGTTGCCGGAGACCACGCCCTCGGAGCCGACGGCCTTGCCCTGCGCCCCGGCGTCCGCGAAAGCCGGAGCGCCCATGCTCAGGGCCGCGACGGCACCGGCGACGATCGTTGCGCTCTTCTTCAGCTTCACAGCATTTCCCTTCTTTCGGGTCACGCCTAAACGGCGGCTGCGGCCGGGCGGGGATTTCCTTTCCCGCACCGTGACCTGAGCTCTGCTTAACGAGTGAAGGGAGGAGAGGAAACCGACCCGTTGACGTCCCGGGGAAGTTCACCCGAATGCCACGTGAATGTGGCCGGCTGCCGCGGAATGGTCAGCCGCGGGGCCAGGGGTCGCGCTCGATCAGCCGGCGCCACTCGGGATCGGGTCGGCCGGGGATTGTCCTGCCCTGCTCGCACCAGCTCCGGAGGACGGAATGATAGAGCGGATCAGCATAGAGCGGATCAGTACGGTAATCGGTGCGGTTTTCCGGGGGCCGTCTGCTCGCGGGGATGACGCCTTGCCGCTTCCAGGGGTCTGTGCGGTCAGCCATGATTCCTCGTTCGACTCATTGAGAGGGCGGCTCCATTGAGATCTCTGTTCCTTTCGGCATCGCGAATGAAACAGCCCCCTCGGCCGGCCTCCGCTCATTCCCGCGCGTGCCACGGCATCCGTACGATGGGCGATCCGCGACGCCCCGTTCCGCCGGCCCTTCGGTGGTGTCACCATGCGGAGGCCGGTGTACAGGGGGAGTCGTTCCCCTCAGGGGCCCTTTCGGGGCGGGGCGGGAGGCGTACATGACCGAGGTGTTCTTGCGGCGACTGAGCCGTTGGCAGGCGGAGCAGCAGCGCGAGTCCGTCGCCAACCTCTACGTCGAGGCCTATCGGGGGGCGGCCGGCGCCGAGTACAGCGACCGGCAGGGGTTCCTGCGGCGCTTCGAACACGACGTGCAGCAGCCCGACTTCGACATGGTCGTCGCCGACGCCGGGGGGCTGGTCGGCTGCCTCTACGGCTACCGCGCGGCGCCCACCGGCGAGTGGTGGGAAGGCTTCCGCGGCATCCTGCCGGCGGGCATCGAGGAGCGGACCGCTTCGGGGCGGGTGTTCCTGCTCGGCGAGCTGATGGTGGCGCCCGCCCGGCGCGGGGCGGGGGTCGCCACCCGCCTGTGGACGCTGCTGCTGTCCCGGCACACCGCCGATGCCGTCGTCGCCGTCATCCGCCGCGGCGACGCCCAGGGGCGGGAGGTGCTGCGGGCCTGGGACTTGACGAAGATGGGCGACTTCGACCCCGACCGGGAGGGGTGGGTGCGGCCGCCCACACCGCTGCCCTGAGCCCGGCCGCCCACCCCGCTCGCCCAGACCTCCTCGGCTCGCCCCCGCCTCCTCGGCTCGCCCCCGCTGCCCTGCCTCGCCTAGGCCTCCTTGGTCGCCTTGAGGGAGTACATGAGGGGGATACGGGGCCGGCCGGCCGGGAAGCGGTAGATGCCGTCGCGGCCTTCGAGCGCGCCGAAGCGGGCGAAGAGCGTCGTGTCGTGCTCGCGCAGGAACTCGACGCGCAGCCCCGCCGCGGCGAGCGCGGAGACGACGTCACCGAGAGGGTGCTGCCACTCGACGCTGCGGTTGTGGACGGTGGGCGGGGCCGTGCCCGTGGCCGCGTCGCCCGCGTCCAGGTCCGTGTAACCGGTGGGGTCGTCCTCGACCCAGGCGTCACGCGCGAAGTAGTCGTGCTCGACGCGGGAGCCCGTCGCGTCGTCCAGGATGTCGGTCAGCGGGTGGAACTCGGCGAGGTAGAGGAAGCCGCCGGGGGCGACGAGCGCGGCCGCGGTCTCGGCCCAGCGCCGGATGTCGGGGAGCCAGCAGAGCGCGCCCACTCCGGTGTAGACGATGTCGTACGAGGGGTCGGGCACCGCTTCCACGGCGTCGTACACGTCGGCGGCGACGAAGGACGCCCGCTCGGGGCCGAGGCCCAGTTCGGCGGCGAGGTCACGCGCCGCTTCGACGGCCCGCCCGGAGAAGTCGAGCCCGACGACACGCGACGCCCCGTGCCGGGCCCAGGAGAGCGTGTCCATGCCGATGTGGCACTGGAGGTGCAGCAGGGACTTGCCGTGCACGTCGCCCACCTCGGCGCGCTCGAAGTCGCGCAGGGCGCTCTGTCCGGCGCGGAAGGCGTCCACGTCGTAGAAGTCGCTCGCGAGGTGCAGCGGGACGCGCTCGTCCCAGCGCCTGCGGTTGGTCTCGCGCCAGTCGGCGGGCATCGGGGAGTACATGGTCGGAAAAGTTATCCACAGGCTGGGGAACCTCGCCAGCGAATTGTGGGCGGGGCCAGGCACTATGGGGGCATGAGCGAGACGGGTGCCGAGAAGGCCACGGGGACGGAGTCCATGCCGGACTGGGAGAAGCGGTTCAGGGCACCACGGGTGTCGCTGCCGGACTGGGCGGAGGACGCCCCGCAGCGCGCCCTGTTCGTGTCGAACGCGACGGGGACGTATGAGTTGTACGCGTGGGACAGGGAGACCGGCACCCAGCGCCAGGTGACCGACCGGGCGAACGGCACGACGGACGGCGTCCTGTCGCCCGACGGCGAGTGGATCTGGTGGTTCAACGACAAGGACGGGGACGAGTTCGGCGTGTGGATGCGCCAGCCCTTCGCCGGCGGCCCGGACGAGCCCGCCGTGCCGGGTCTCGACGCCTCGTACCCCGCGGGCCTGGCCCTCGGCAGGGACGGCGGGCCGGTGGTCGTCGGCCGCTCCACGGACGAGGACGGCACGACGATCCGTGTCGTACGTCCGCGGGGCGCGGGCGGTCAGGACGCGGAGCCCGTCGAGGTGTACCGCCACCGGGAGTCGGCGGGCGTGGGCGACCTCTCGTACGACGGCACGCTGATCGCCGTGGAGCACACGGAGCACGGCGACGCGATGCACTCGGCGCTGCGCGTGATCAGGCCGGACGGTGCCACGGTCGCCGAGCTGGACGACACCAAGGGCGGCACGGTCGAGCTGGGCCTCGAGGTGCTCGGCTTCGCGCCGGTCGCCGGGGACACGCGCCTGCTCGTCGGGCATCAGCGGCGCGGCCGCTGGGAGCCGATGGTGTGGGACGTCGCGTCGGGCGAGGAGAGCGACCTCGACCTCGGCCTGCCGGGCGATGTGAGCGCCGAGTGGTATCCGGACGGCTCCGCGCTGCTCGTCGCGCACGGCTTCGAGGCCCGGGGCGAGCTGTTCCGGTACGACCTGGCCTCCCGGGAGCTGGAGCGCATCGAGACGCCCGCGGGCTCGGTGTCGGGCGCGACGGCCCGCCCGGACGGCACCGTGGAGTACATGTGGTCGTCGGCCGCCGAGCCGCCGGTCGTGCGGTCGACGTCGGGCGGTGTCGTCCTCGATCCGCCCGGCATGAAGGCGCCGGGGTCCGTCCCGGTGGAGGACGTCTGGGTGGAGGGGCCGGGCGGCCGCGTCCACGCCCTCGTCCAGCGACCCGCCGGGTCCTCCGGTCCGCTCCCCACCGTCTTCGAGGTGCACGGCGGGCCCACCTGGCACGACAGCGACTCCTTCGCGGCGGGCCCGGCCGCCTGGGTCGACCACGGGTACGCGGTGGTGCGGGTCAACTACCGCGGCTCCACGGGGTACGGCCGCGAGTGGACGGACGCCCTGAAACACCGCGTGGGCCTCATCGAGCTGGAGGACATCGCGGCGGTGCGGGAGTGGGCGGTGTCCTCGGGCCTCGCCGACCCCGACCGCCTTGTCCTCTCGGGCGGCTCCTGGGGCGGCTATCTCACCCTGCTCGGCCTCGGCACGCAGCCCGAGGCGTGGGCGGTGGGCCTGGCCGCGGTGCCCGTCGCGGACTACGTGACGGCGTACCACGACGAGATGGAGGCCCTGAAGGCCATGGACCGCACGCTGCTCGGCGGCACCCCGGAGGAGGTCCCGGAGCGCTACGCCGCCTCGTCCCCCCTGACGTACGTGGACCAGGTCAAGGCCCCGGTGTACATCTCGGCGGGGGTCAACGACCCCCGCTGCCCGATCCGCCAGATCGACAACTACGTGGACCGGCTGGCCGCCCGGGGCGCGGTGCACGAGGTATACCGGTACGACGCGGGCCACGGCTCACTCGTCGTGGACGAACGGATCAAGCAGGTGGCCCTGGAGCTGGACTTCGCGGCGCGGCACCTGCCGGGGCAGCGGGCGGCCTGACACCGCCGGGGCCACGGCGGGCGCCTCCGCCGTGGCCCTCCCCCAGGCCCACCCCCACGGCTCGGCCCGCCGCGGGGCCCCCGTACCGTGGGGGTGTGTACCGGTTTCTGCTGACGCCCCGCTGGTGGGGGATCAACGTCTTCGTCGTGCTGGCCATCCCGTTCTGCGTCTTCATGGGTTCCTGGCAGCTCGGCCGCTTCGAGGACCGCGTACAGGACCATGAGTCCGCCAAGGCGCAGGCCCAGGAGCAGAGCGCGGGCGGCCGGCAGACCAAGGCCAGGCCCCTCGACGCGCTGCTGCCCGTCGATCAGGAGACCTCCGGCGAGCAGGCCACGGCCACCGGCCGGTACGGCGAGCAACTCCTCGTCCCCGACCGGGAGTTGGACGACAAGCGCGGCTTCTACGTCCTGACCCTGCTGCGCACGGACGGCGGCAGGTCGCTGCCCGTGGTCCGCGGCTGGCTCCCCGGTGACGCGGACGCCGCCAAGGCCCCGGCCGCCCCCAAGGGCAAGGTCACGGTGACGGGCGCGCTCCAGGCCTCCGAGAGCCCCGGCTCCAACGGGGTCAGTGCCGCCGGCGGCCTGCCCAGGGGCCAGCTGGGCGCGATCAGCTCGGCGTCGCTCGTCAACCTCGTCCGCGACGACGTGTACGACGCGTGGGTCACACTCACCAAGGCCGACTCGGGGATGAAGGCGGTCCCGGCGACCGCGCCCAGCAACACCGGCCTGGACCTGAAGGCCTTCCAGAACCTCGGCTACACCGGCGAGTGGTTCGTCTTCGCCGGCTTCGTCCTCTTCATGTGGTTCCGCCTCTTCCGGCGCGAGGCGGAGGTCGCCCGCGACGCCCGGCTCGGCCTGCTGCCCGCCGCGCCGGAAGCCGCCCCGAAGCCCTGACCGGGCACCGGGCGGCGGCTGAGGACGCGGCTCAGGACGCGGGCAGGATGCCGGTGCGGTAGACCGTCCCGGCGCACGCGTTGGGGACGGTCGCTCCCGCCGAGGGCGAGCCCGCCTCCGGGGTCAGGGTGACCACGACACTGCCGTCGGCGACCGTGCCGTCCGTCCGGCCCAGCTGGGCCTCCATGCCCTCCGAGCCGCTCTCCGGCGTGGTGCCTTCGGTGGGTGTCGGGTCGGGCGTGGGCTCGCCGCCGGTCGTCGGACAGGCCTCGGACGGCACCCAGGCGAAGCGCACCTCGTACGCCGCGCCGGGCTGGAGGACGAGTGTGCCCGCTTCCAGCGAGGGGTCGGGCAGGGCCGCCGCGCCGTCGCCCGCCATGTGCGAGGCGACGCCGATCTTGGCGGGGTCCGCCGCGCCCTGCGCCGTCGCGCTGACGACGCCCGCGGCCTGGACGGTGCAGCTGCTGCCGGAGATGTTGGTGACGCGGAAGCTGCCGTAGACCTTGTTGTCGGCCTCGGCGGGGCCCGCGCTGCCGGTGGCGCCGAGCTGGGCCGCGGCGCAGACGGGCGAGGTGGCCGCCTCGGAGGTGTCGGGGTCGGGCGATCCCGTACCGCCGCCGCCCGTGCCGCCCTTGCCCTTGCCTTCCTTCTTGTCCTTCTTGCCCTTCTTGTCCTTCTCCTTGGACTTGCCGGGCTTCTTGCCGGCGTCCTGCCGGCCCTTCTCGGGGTCCTTGCCCTGGCTGGAGCCGCCCTGCGCCTCCTGGCTGTTGCCCGCGATGGAGGGCCGGTCGTCCGAGCCGCCCCGGGAGTTGGTGACGTGCACCAGGGCCGGGACGGCGGTGCCGATGAAGAGCGCCGCGGCGGCGAGGCCGACGACGGCCTGGCGCTTGCGGGCCCTGCGGGCGGGGACCGCGTGCCGCAGATGGTCGAGGGAGCGCTCGCTCGGCTCCAGCTCCCGCACGGCCTCCCGCATCATCCGCCGCAGCGCGAGTTCGTCCGGGCCGAGTTCATGGGGGTCGCGTTCGTTCGGGCCGCCTTCGTGCGGGCCCGGCTCGTCGGAGCCCGGGCCGTCCGCCGGCCCGGTGCTGTCCGCCGACCCGGTGCCACCCGCGGGGCGCGGCCCGTCGGAGCCGTCTTCGGGGCCGTGATTCACGTTTCCGTTCCCGCCATGGTGCTCAGATCCGCCCTGCTCGTCACGCTCGCGCTCACTCATGCCGGCGCCTCCATCGCGACCCTGAGGGCCGCGATGCCGCGCGAGCCGTACGCCTTCACCGAACCCAGGGATATCCCGAGGGTCTCGGCGACCTGCGCCTCGGTCATGTCGGCGAAGTAGCGCAGCACGAGGACCTCGCGCTGGCGCCGCTGGAGGCCCCGCATCGCCTTGATCAGCTCGTCGCGCTCCAGGAGGTCGTAGGCCCCCTCCTCGGCGCTCGCCATGTCGGGCATCGGCTTGGAGAGCAGCTTGAGCCCGAGGATGCGCCGCCGCAGGGCCGACCGCGAGAGGTTCACCACGGTCTGCCGCAGGTAGGCGAGCGTCTTCTCCGGCTCCCGCACGCGCTTGCGCGCGGAGTGGACCCGGATGAACGCCTCCTGCACGACGTCCTCGCACGAGGCCGTGTCGTCCAGGAGCAGCGCGGCGAGGCCGAGCAGCGAACGGTAGTGGGCGCGGTAGGTCTCGGTGAGATGGTCGACTGTGGTGCCCGCGGTCATCGTGTCGTCAGCGCCCTCGCGCTGCGCCGGGATGGCGGGCCGCGCTGCGGGCATGGGCGCGATCACCGGCATGCCGCCGGTCGCGCGGGTACGACGAGGAGGACGCAGCGCTGCCGCGCCTCTCGCCTGTACCGCTGTGAAGTCGAGTACCTCTGCCACGCCTGTTGGACACGCTTCCCCCCGTCAGGGTTGTACGCGTCCGGCATCGCGTTTGCGGCGAGTCGCGCGGGCACCGCTCGTGACGATGCATCAAATGCCCCCATGCGTACCAGCTCTTCCCCTATGCCCCAGTTTTGCGGCGTTCAGGCCACCCCCGAAGGGTGACCGCTAAAGACGCCCCCGCCCCGCTGCCGGTTGCAGTGATCGGACGCGAAATCATCGAACGCGGAGATGATCCAGATCAACCGCCCTGGGCCACCGAGTTGGACACAGAACTTACACAGACCTCACAGAGATCTCGGCCCTGGGGCGGCATACCGTTCGGTTCGTGGGGCATACGACCAGGTTGGCCACCGCCCGATGCTCAGCGGGCCGTGAACTCCCCCGCCACCAGTTCCGCGATCTGCGCGGTGTTCAAGGCGGCCCCCTTGCGCAGGTTGTCCCCGCACACGAAGAGTTCCAGGGCGGTCGGGTCGTCCAACGAGCGCCGCACCCGGCCCACCCAGGTCGGGTCGGTCCCCACCACGTCGGCGGGCGTCGGGAACTCCCCGGCGGCCGGGTTGTCGAACAGCACGACCCCGGGCGCGGTGGCGAGGATCTCGCGCGCACGGTCGACCGTGACCTCGTCCTCGAAGCGGGCGTGGACGGTCAGGGAGTGCGTCGTGATGACGGGGACGCGTACGCAGGTGGCGGCGACGCGCAGGCCCGGCAGCCCGAGGATCTTGCGGGACTCGTCCCGGACCTTCATCTCCTCGGAGGACCAGCCGTCCTCCCGCAGCGACCCGGCCCACGGCACGACGTTCAGCGCCACGGGCTCCGGGAAGGGCCCCGTGTCGTCCCCGACGGCCCGGCGCACGTCCCCCGGGCTGGTGCCCAGCTCGGTGCCGGTCACGAGCTTCAGCTGGCGCCGCAGCGTCTCCACGCCCTCGCGCCCGGCCCCGCTCACGGCCTGGTACGAGGAGACGACCAGCTCGCGGAGGCCGAACTCGGCGTGCAGCGCGCCGATGGCCACGATCATGGACAGCGTCGTGCAGTTGGGGTTGGCGACGATGCCGCGCGGCCGTACGCGCGCGGCGTGCGGATTGACCTCCGGCACGACGAGCGGGACGTCCGGGTCCAGCCGGAACGCCGCGGAATTGTCCACCACGACGACGCCCTTGGCGGCGGCGACGGGGGCCCACTGCGCGGCCACCTCGTCGGGGACGTCGAACATGGCGACGTCGACCCCGTCGAAGACGTCCTCGGACAGGGCCAGGACCTCGATCTCCTCGCCGCGCACGGCCAGCTTGCGGCCGGCCGAGCGCGGCGAGGCGACGAGTCGGATCTCGCCCCAGATGTCGGCGTGCTGCGACAGGATCTGGAGCATGACCGTGCCGACGGCCCCGGTCGCTCCGACGACCGCGAGCGTCGGCTTACGGCTCATCGGCCGGTGCCTCCATAGACCACGGCCTCGTCCGTGTCGGAGTCCAGGCCGAAGGCGGTGTGGACGGCGCGCACGGCCTCGTTCACGTCATCGGCGCGGGTGACGACCGAGATGCGGATCTCGGAGGTCGAGATCAGCTCGATGTTGACGCCCGCGTCGCTGAGCGCCTCGAAGAAGGTCGCCGTGACACCCGGGTTGGTCTTCATGCCGGCGCCGACCAGGGAGATCTTCGCGATCTGGTCGTCGTAGCGCAGGGAGTCGAAGCCGATGGCCGAGCGGGTCTTCTCCAGGGCGTCGATGGCCTTGCGGCCCTCGGCCTTGGGGAGGGTGAAGGAGATGTCGGTCAGACCCGTCGAGGCGGCCGACACGTTCTGCACGACCATGTCGATGTTGACCTCGGCGTCCGCGATCGCGCGGAAGATGGCGGCGGCCTCGCCCGGCTTGTCCGGCACGCCGACGACCGTGATCTTGGCCTCGGAGGTGTCGTGCGCGACACCGGAGATGATGGCCTGCTCCACCTTGCGGTCCCCTTGC
This sequence comes from Streptomyces huasconensis, assembly GCF_021028635.1. NCBI lineage: Bacteria > Bacillati > Actinomycetota > Actinomycetes > Kitasatosporales > Streptomycetaceae > Streptomyces > Streptomyces huasconensis. The sequence continues at coordinate 4,329,907 of NZ_CP086119.1, read as the reverse complement.
TCGGAGTGTGCTTCGTTGCTGTTGCTGACCCACGTGCCCTGGAGGCCGCTGAAGGACGAGCGGACGTGGATCGGGATGTTGTAGCGGCGCGCGTACTCCACGCAGCGGTGGAGGAGCACCTTGGAGCCGGAGCTGGCCAGCTCCAGCATGTCCTCGAACGAGATCCAGTCGATCTTCCGCGCCTTCTTGACCACCCGCGGGTCGGCGGTGAAGACACCGTCGACGTCCGTGTAGATCTCGCAGACCTCGGCGTCGAGGGCGGCGGCGAGGGCGACGGCGGTCGTGTCCGACCCGCCGCGGCCCAGCGTGGTGATGTTCTTGCCCTCCTGGCTGACGCCCTGGAACCCGGCGACGATGGCGATGTTGCCCTCGTCGATCGAGGTCCTGATGCGCCCGGGGGTGACATCGATGATCCGCGCCTTGTTGTGGACGGAGTCGGTGATGACGCCGGCCTGGCTGCCGGTGAACGACTGGGCCTCGTGACCCAGGTTTTTGATCGCCATGGCGAGCAGCGCCATGGAGATCCGCTCACCCGCGGTCAGCAGCATGTCGAATTCACGCCCGGCAGGGATCGGGGATACCTGCCCGGCAAGATCGATCAACTCATCCGTCGTGTCACCCATCGCGGACACCACGACGACGACCTGATGGCCGTTCTTCTTGGCGTCGACGATTCTCTTGGCGACCCGCTTGATGCCCTCGGCATCGGCTACGGAGGAGCCTCCGTACTTCTGCACGACAAGGCCCACGTGCGCTCCTCGCTCAATCCGTTGTGCGGTCGGCTCAGTTTAACGAGCGACCGAAATTCGCCTCGCGGATATCACATCGTGAGATGTCCCGCTCACGAGTTGATCACCACAGGCATACGTTCCCGCTCGTCGGGGCGTACGTTCCGGCCGCTCGGCTGGGCACATGCCCGCTGCGGAGCGCAGCACTCCGAAAGTGGGGCGGGTCACATACCCCCGCCGGGTGCCGCGAGCGTCCGGGAGCGCCGTGCGCGCCCGCGCTATTTGACCGTGCGCAGGCCCAGCGGCCCCGCGATCTCCTCCGCCATCACCTTGCCCGCCTCCTCGGCGAGCGAGTCCTCCATGAGGTCCTCGTCCGTGTCCAGGCCGTCGAGGTCCTCCAGGGGCTGGTTCAGGCGGACGTGGGCCACCAGGGACTGGAGCGCGCGCAGCGCGGCGGAGGCCGTGCCTCCCCAGTTCGAGAAGTACGAGAACTGCCACCACCACAGGGCCTCGGTCGTCCGGCCCGCGCGGTAGTGGGCCAGGCCGTGGCAGAGGTCCGCGACGACGTCCGCGAGGTCGTCCGAGATCCGGGCGGGCACGGGCGCCTTGCGGGGCTCGTACGGGTCGAAGACCTCGGAGTAGACGTCGATGGGGGCCAGCAGCTCCGCGAGGCGCTCGCGGAGGTCGTCCACGTCCTGCTCGGGGCCGAGATCCGGTTCGTACCGCTCCTCGGGGACGATGTCCTCGTGCGCGCCGAGGCGGCCGCCCGCCAGGAGCAGCTGGGAGACCTCGAGGAGCAGGAAGGGGATCGCCGAGTCCGGCTCGGCGCCCCGCGCGACCTCGCGGACCGAGACGATGAAGCTCTCGATCTGGTCGGAGATCTGGACCGCGAAATCGTCCGGGTTGTCGGTCACGGTGTTCAGCGTGGCGTCAGACATCTAGGAGTCGTCTCCCCTCGAAGGCGCGGCCCAGGGTGACCTCGTCCGCGTATTCCAGATCTCCCCCGACAGGGAGCCCGCTGGCCAGGCGGGTGACCTTCAGGCCCATGGGCTTGATCATGCGGGCGAGGTACGTCGCCGTCGCCTCGCCCTCCAGGTTCGGGTCGGTGGCCAGGATCAGCTCCGTGACCGTGCCGTCCGCGAGCCTCGCCAGGAGTTCCCGTATGCGCAGGTCGTCCGGGCCCACGCCCTCGATGGGGCTGATCGCCCCGCCGAGGACGTGGTACTTCCCGCGGAACTCGCGGGTCCGCTCGATCGCCACGACATCCTTCGGTTCCTCCACCACGCAGATGACCGAGAGGTCGCGGCGCGGGTCGCGGCAGATGTTGCAGAACTCTTCCTGCGCGACGTTTCCGCAGGTCGCGCAGAAGCGGACCTTGTCCTTCACCTCAAGGAGGGCGTGCGCCAGGCGGCGCACGTCCGTGGGCTCCGTCTGGAGGATGTGGAAGGCGATCCGCTGCGCGCTCTTGGGACCGACGCCGGGCAGCCTGCCCAACTCGTCGATGAGGTCCTGAACCACGCCTTCGTACAACGGAACGCCTTTCCTGAGGTCCTTGAAGGACGGTGCCGAGTCTCTACGTACGGTAGATGGCCGAGGGGTTTCTTAGAAGGGAAGGCCCGGGATGCCTCCGCCGCCGAGGCCCTGGGCCAGCGGGCCGAGCTTCTGCTGCTGGAGGGTGTGCGCGTTCTCATTGGCCGCCTGGACCGCCGCGACCACGAGGTCGGCCAGCGTCTCGGTGTCCTCCGGGTCGACCGCCTTCGGGTCGATCACCAGGGCGCGCAGCTCGCCGGAGCCGGTGACCGTCGCCTTGACGAGGCCACCGCCCGCCTGGCCGTCGACCTCGGTGCGCGCCAGCTCCTCCTGCGCGGTCGCGAGATCCTGCTGCATCTTCTGGGCCTGCTGGAGCAACTGCTGCATGTCGGGCTGGCCACCACCGGGGATCACGATCAGCTCCTGGTTTCTCACGGGTGCGATGAGCGGGTACAACAGGCGGGGTATCCGCCTGAAACGAGCCTACGTGGTCGGGGGTGCCGTCGCCCCAGCACTCTTTCGAGTGAGAGATGCCGTCTTCCTATACCTGATCAAGCGACTCTTCCGGGCGGAAAAGCCGTGAAACCGGGCTCACGCCCACCCATTGGGCGGTAGGACTTGTGCCACCCCATCGGCACGGGATGTCGCGCCGCCGCAGGGAACCGTCAGGATCTCGTAGAGCTCGTAGAGGAGTGCCGGGTGAGCCAGCCGGAGATGCAGCCCGAGGGGGTGCCCCACGAAGGGCAGGGTGCGGGGGCCGGTCCGGGCGCGGGCGGGCGGCGGCTGGGGGACCTGACCGGGCGGGCCTTCCCGCTCGGCGACTGGGGCGAGCCCGCCGAGCGGCTCGACGAGCTGTACCGGTGGGTGGAGCGGGGCGCGCTGGAGACCGCCGAGTGGTATCTCACCGACCGCGGGTGGAAGCGGCGCGGGGCGCGGCTGCTGCGGGCGGGCGCCGCGCTGGGCGCCGTGGGCACGGGGGTGCTGCCGCTGCTCGATCTGGCCGGGGCCGTGAGCGGCGTGGCCACGTGGGGGTTCGTCTCGCTGCTCGCCGGGGCGGCGTGTGTGGGGTGCGACCGGTTCTTCGGGCTGACGTCGGGGTGGATGCGGGACGTGGCGACGGCGCAGGCCGTGCAGCGGCGGCTTCAGGCACTCCAGTTCGACTGGGCGTCCGAGAGCGTGCGGGAGGTGCTCGGGCCCGCGGAGGGCACCGCCGGGGAGGCGGCCGAGCGGTGTCTGGGGGTGCTGCGGAAGTTCTCCGAGGACGTGACGGAGCTGGTGCGGGCCGAGACGTCGGACTGGATGGTGGAGTTCCGGGCGGGGCCGGTGCCGCTGGTCATGCAGGCGATGGTGGCCCCCGGCAGCCCGCCCCGGGAGGCGCATGCCGTCCCCGGGCGGTTCCCGCTGCCGCCGGGGGCGCGGCCGAACATGCCGAGGCAGCGGCCGCCGGAGCCGAGGTAGCGGGGTGCCGCCCCTCAGCCATGCAGGGTCGTCCCCAGCGGTGGACGACCGCCCTCGGCTGCGGATGAGGGCCCTCAGCTGTAGATGATCATCGAGCCCTGCGCCAGGCTCCGCGTGGTCGCCGCGTGCAGGCCAAGCCAGACGTGGCGCTCCCGCGCGTAGGGGCTCGCGTCCGGCGGGATCGGGGCCGCCCGCTCCTCCAGGGAGGTGGGGGCCGCCGGGGGCGCCGGGGCCAGCGGGGGGTTCGCCGGGTCGATGCCGATGGACGGGGCGACGAACTCCAGCTCCCGCAGGAGCGCCTGGGAGGAGCCCAAGGGGCCGCCGCCCGCGAGGAGTTCGTCGTTGGACAGCGGCGCCGGGAAGTCCACGGGGACGTACGCGCCCGCGTGGTCGTAGTGCCAGACCAGGTGCGACTGCTGGGCCGTGGCGTCGAACATCTCCAGCAACTGCTCGTAGTCACCGCCGAGTTCGTCCACCGGCGTGACCTCCAGGCCGCAGATGCGCAGGAGGTAGGCGCGGCGCAGGAAGTGCAGCGCGTCGTAGTCGAAGCCCGCGACCGGGGCGACCTCGCCGGACAGGCCCGGCATGTAGGAGAAGACGGGGACCGACGGGAAACCGGCCGCGTGCAGCGCCTTGTCGTAGGCGGCGATCTCTTCCGCGAAGGGGTTGTCGGGACTGTGGCACAACACGTCGACGAGCGGGACCAGCCACAGGTCGCAGGCCAAGAAGGACTCCTCGGGTCAGGTCGGACGGTACGTGCGTCGTGCGCAGCCGTGCGGTGCGGTGCGGTCCACCGCATTGCTTTGCATTGCGTCGCGTTGCCTCGCGTGCAGGCAGCGTAGTCGTGCTCCGGCTCCGCTAGCTGCCCCTGTGCAGGTCCCATACCCACACGCCGTTCACCCACTGCCCCGGGCGGCCGACGAGTGCGTCGACGGTCGTACGCAGCTGGCCCTCGTTCGGCTGCGGGGGCAGGACGAGGACGCCCGCCCGCCAGAACTTCAGGTCCTCGCGGGCCGCCGCCCGCCAGGCCGGGGTGACCCGCGGGATGCGGCCCGTCTCGCTGACCTGGCGCAGGAGGTTCGAGGTGTGGCGGGGGGAGGGGCCGTAGATGCCGACGCGGTCCGGGCCCCAGGGGCCGTTGAAGTAGCCGCCGGGCAGGCGGAAGCCCAGGTCGGCGGTGGTCTGCCAGTGCAGGGCCTCGGCGTGGGCGGCGTCCGGCACGGGGATCGGTACGAGGGTCTCGTCCTCGCCCAGGTGGTCGCGCCAGGTGCCCTCGGCGATGTACGGCGGCACCTCCACGCGGTCCACGGCCGTCAGCGGCGCCGGCACGATCGGCAGCAGGGCGACGGCGACGGCCGCCAGGCCCGCGTACCCATGGGCGGGGGTGGGCCGGGGTGTCAGCAGGCGTGCGAGGGCCAGGGCGAGCAGCATGCCGAGCGCGGGGGCGCACACCATGCCCACGCGCGCCTCGATGACGGACTCGAAGAGCGGCCGGTCGGCGAGCAGCGCCCACGGGCCGGGCAGGACGACGTCCGTGAGCGGGACGCGGAACTTCTGGCCGAGCGAGAGCAGCGCCGCGCCGAGCACCGTGACGGTGAGCGCCTTGACCACCGGGCGCTCCCACAGCCGTACGACGATCGCGAAGGCGAGGGCGGCGAGCGGCCAGCCGTAGAAGGCGTTCTGCTCGGTGGGGTTCATCGCGAGGGCGTCGGCGGTGTCCTTGCTGCCCGCCAGCGAGCGTTCCGCGAAGGCGAGGAAGGCCAGGGGGCTGTTGTTCGCGTGGTCACCGTGGAGCACGCTCTTGTAGCTCTGCGGGCCGAAGAACTGCCAGTACAGGGGGAAGGCGATCAGCGGGAGGGCGACCGCGAGGGCGATGCCGAGGCCGCGCGCGAGCGGGCGCCAGGAGGCCCGCGCCACGTCCCGGCGTGCGAGGGCGTAGGCGGCGGCGAAGAGCAGCATGCCGAGCACGGCAAGGAGCAGCGGCTCCTCGCCCAGGAAGATCTGGTACGTCGTGTAGAGGCCGAGGATCACGCCGTCGCGGACGACCCGCGTGCCCTCGCACAGCCGCAGCGCCCTTTCGATGATCAGCGGGATCATGAACAGGACGATGAAGTTCGGGTGGGCGTTGGCGTGGCTGATCATCGGGGGCGCGAACGCGGCGAGGCCCGCGCCGACGGCGGCGGCGCCCCGGTGCGGCACCAGCCGCTTGGCGATGAGCCGGTACCAGCTGACGGCGGTGGCGGCGAGGCCGCCGGTCATCGCCACGTTCAGGGCGAGGGCCGGGCCGAAGAGCCAGGTCAGGGGGGCGAGGGGGACGGAGAGGCCGAGCATGACCGTGTTGGCCATGAGGTTCACGCCGTCGGGGAAGTTCTGGAGGGTGGTGAACAGCGGGTTGTCGAGGTGGCGGACGTTCTCGGCCGTGACCGCGAAGAACCACTCCCACTGGTTCTGGTCCTGCATGGAGTCGATGAGGTAGCGGTGGTCCGGCGACGTCCAGCGCCCCGAGTACAGGACGAACGACAGGGCCAGGAAGCAGAGCGTGGCGAGCAGGTCGGCGCGGCGGACCGCGCGGGCCTTGAGGGCGGTCAGTTCGGCGAGGACCCGTACGTAGTCCAGGGGGCGGACCTTGGAGCCCTCCTGGTGGGACCAGCGCACGGGCACCTCGGCGACCGGCCAGCCCGCCCGGCGGAAGTACTGGAGGATCTCGACGTCGATGCCCCAGCCCCGCAGCCGGGACGCGGCGAAGGCCTCGCGGGCGCGGTCGCCGTCGAAGAGCTTGAAGCCGCACTGGGTGTCGCGGATGCCGGGCACGGCGACCGAGCGTATGAGGAAGTTCCCGGTGCGGCCGAGCAGCTCGCGCAGGCGGTGCTGGTGGGCGCCGATGGTCGCGCCGGGGCGGGCGCGGGAGCCGATCGCCGCGGTGGGGCCCTCGGCGAGCGCCTTGTCGAGGTGGTCGAGTTCCTCGATGGGCGCGGCGAGGTCGGCGTCGGTGACCAGGACGCGGCGGCCGCGGGAGGCGAGGACGCCGCTGCGCAGGGCGTGGCCCTTGCCGCGGTTGCGTTCGCCGCGGATGAGCTGGACGCGGGGGTCGGCGGCGGCGGCCTCGGCGGCGATCTCCGCGGTGCGGTCGGTGGAGCCGTCGTCGACGACGATCAGCTCCCACTCGCCCTGGTCGGAGGCGTCCAGGTGCGCGCGGATCGCGTCCAGGGTGGGGCCGAGGCGCCCCTCCTCGTTGTACGCGGGGATGACGACCGTCAGGTCCGTGCCCAGGCCCACCGCCGGCTGCGCGCCCACTCGGCTCTCCATGCTCATGCGGTGGCCAGCCGCTCGATGAGGGACAGGGAGTGCGCGTTGTACTCGGCGACGATCGCGTGGGCGCCCGCCGGGTCGCGGCGCACCAGGGCGTCGACCAGTTCGGTGTGCCGGGACCAGAGCGTGCCGCGCAAGTCGCCGCCGCCGCCCTCGCTCCAGCGGCGCAGGTGGGTGACGGCGCAGACCCAGGACTTCACGCGCAGGCGGTGCAGGAAGTCGGAGAGGTGGGGGTTGCCGAAGAGGGCGCTCAGCTCACGCCAGAAGCGCAGGTCGTAGCCGATGAGGACGTTCAGGTCGCCCGCGCAGGCGGCACGGGCGGCCTCCTCGCCGCGGCGGCGTACGGAGAGCAGGGCGTCGGGCGCGTCGCGCAGCTCGCCCCTGGCGACCTCCGCCGTCAGTTCGCGGAACATGCCGTCGGCCACCAGGCTGCGGGCCGCCAGCATGCCGCGGTAGTCGGCGAGGGTGTGCTCGTGGACGCGGAAGCCGCGGTGCTGGTCGGCGTCGAGGAGGCCCTGTGCCGTGAGGTTCACCAGGGCCTCGCGGACCGGTGTCGCGGAGACGCCGTACTGCTCGGCTATCTCCTTGACCGTGAACTCCTGGCCCGGCTCCAGACGGCCGGCCAGGACCTCGTCGCGGAGGGCGTCGGCGATCTGCTGGCGCAGCGTGCTGCGGATGACGGCGGGGCCGTCGGGTCCGGGCATGGTGGTGGGCCTCCCCCGCGGAGTCTGACGTGGTCGCTTATCCGACCTGGTCGCTTCATGGTCGCTTCGTGCTCGCTTGTGAGCACGTCAGACTACGCGGTGAGGGTTTCGGCTCGGCTGTGGCGGTTCTCGGGGGTGGGGGCGGGTCCCCCGAGGCGGGCGGCTCTACGCCACGTGTTCGTCCGCGGCGGTCAGGGCCGCGTCCAGTGCCGCGAGGCCCTCCTTGGCCTCGGACTCCGTGATGGTGCATGGGGGGACCACGTGGGTGCGGTTCATGTTGATGAACGGCCACAGGCCGTTCTTCTTGGCGGCGGCGCCGAACGCCGCCATGGGGGCGTTCGCCTCGCCCGTGGCGTTGTAGGGCACCAGCGGCTCCCGGGTCTCCCTGTTCTTCACCAGCTCAAGCGCCCAGAACATGCCGAGGCCGCGCACCTCGCCGACGCTCGGGTGCCGCTCGGCGAGGTCGGCGAGACCGGGGCCGATCACCTCCGCGCCCAGGCGGGCCGCGTTCTCGACGACGCCCTCGTCCTCCATGACGTTGATCGTGGCGACGGCGGCGGCGCAGGCCAGCGGGTGGCCGGAGTAGGTGAGACCGCCCGGGTAGGGGCGGCGGGCGAAGGTCTCGGCGATCGCGCCGGAGATGGCGACGCCGCCGAGCGGGACGTAGCCGGAGTTGACGCCCTTGGCGAAGGTCATCAGGTCCGGTACGACGCCCTCGAAGTGGTCCACGGCGAACCACTTGCCGGTGCGTCCGAAGCCCGCCATGACCTCGTCGAGGATGAAGACGATGCCGTACCGGTCGCAGATCTCGCGGACGCCCGCGAGGTAGCCGGGCGGCGGCGTCATGATGCCCGCGGTGCCGGGGACCGTCTCCAGGATGATCGCGGCGACGGTCTGCGGGCCCTCGAAGGTGAGGGTGTCCTCCAGGTGCTGGAGGGCACGCTCGCACTCCTGCCGCTCGTTCTCCGCGTAGAAGCGGGAGCGGTAGAGGAACGGCGCCCAGAAGCGGACCACGCCCGCAGCGCCCGTGTCGGAGGCCCAGCGCCGGGGGTCGCCGGTGATGTTGATGGCCTGGTGGGTGCCGCCGTGGTAGGAGCGGTAGGCGGAGAGGACCTTCGCGCGGCCCGTGTGCAGACGGGCCATGCGGACGGCGTGCTCGACGGCGTCGGCGCCGCCGTTGGTGAAGAAGATCTTGTCCAGGTCGCCGGGGGTCCGCCCGGCGATGAGGCGTGCGGCCTCGGAGCGGGCCTCGACGGCGAAGGCGGGCGCGAACGTCGTCATCGTCGCCGCCTGCTCCTGGATCGCGGCGACGACCTTCGGGTGCTGGTACCCGATGTTGGTGAAGACGAGGCCGCTGGTGAAGTCGAGGTAGCGGTTCCCGTCGTAGTCCCAGAAGTACGAGCCCTCGGCGCCGGCGACGGCCGGCGGGTCGATGAGCTCCTGGGCGGACCATGAGTGAAAGACGTGTGCGCGGTCCGCGGCCTTCACGGCGGCGCCGACCTGCGGGTTCGGCTGAGGGGTCATGGGGCCGAGGGTAAGTGTCCGCCCAGTGGACACGACATGGGCGTCCTGTCTGACGTGCGGGGTGGAACCCGACACTGTGTCGCATGGTGTCGGTGGTGGGGGGACGGCCAGGTGTCGGTGGTGGGGAGCGACCAGGGCGTCGGCGGTGAGGGCTCAGTCGTCGTCCCCGGCTGCTGTCACCTTGGCGTGCGGCGTGCCGTTCGGCGTGCAGCGGATCTCGTAGGGCAGGTCCTCCCGCTCGTCGTCGTCGCCCGGCTCCGCCTCCAGGCGGGCGACGGCCGCGGGGCCCCGCTCCACGTCGTCGTCGATGTGGAATCCGTCGGCGGGGCTCCAGGAGACGAGGAAGACGGTGCCGTCCGCGCGGCACTCCGCGGTCGCCGCGCCGCCGGTGAAGCGGACGGTGGAACGCTCGGGGGCGGCGCCGGGCGGCTTCCGCGTGGGCTTTCGTGAGGGAGGGGGTGCGGTGGGAGTGGCGGAGGTGGTGTCGTCGCCCGGCTCCGGTCCCTCCGACGCCTTCGCCAGGGCCCTGCGTACCGCCGCCTCGTCCAGCGGGCGGCTGTGCGCCGCGTCACCCCGGCTGTCCGCGCCCGCCAGCTGCCAGGCGCCCAGCGCTCCCGCCGCCGTGCCCACGGCCACCCACGCCGCCGTGACGACGGCGCTCCGCCACTTCCTCATCCCGCCACTGTGCCGCATCGTTTCCTAACGCCCGGTTAAGCCCCCGCCAACGCCCCCGCCAACGCCCCTGCCCCGCCCCTGATTACGGTGATCGCATGGCGCATCTTCTCGTCGTCGAGGACGACCCCCAGCTCCGCGGCGCGCTGGTGCGGGCCCTGCGCGACAAGGGGCACGCGGTGGCCACCGCGCCCAGCGGCATGGCGGGCCTCGATGCCGCCGTCACCAACAGGCCCGACCTGGTCGTCCTGGACCTCGGCCTGCCCGACGTCGACGGGGCGCAGGTCCTGCGGATGCTGCGCGCGGTCAGCGACGTCCCCGTCATCGTGGCGACCGCCCGCGACGACGAACCGGAGATGGTCGCCGTCCTGGAGCAGGGCGCCGACGACTACATCGTCAAGCCCTTCGGCGCCGCCCAACTGGACGCCCGCGTCAGGGCGGTCCTGCGGCGCCTCGGCGTGAGCGGGACCGAGGAGCCGCTGTGCGTCGGCGGTCTGCGCGTCGACCCGGCGTCCCGCGACGTCACCCTGGACGGCGCGCCAATCGACCTGACACCCCGCGAGTTCGACCTCCTGGCCCATCTGGCCCGCCGCCCCGGCCAGGTCGTCTCCCGCCGCGAACTGCTCGCCGAGGTCTGGCAGCAGCCGCTGGGCGGCGCCGACAAGACGGTGGACGTCCACCTCTCCTGGCTCCGCCGCAAGCTGGGCGAGACGGCGCAGCGCCCGCGCTATCTGCACACGGTCCGCACGGTGGGCGTGAAGCTCACGCCGCCGGACGAGCCCCTGGGCACCGGCTGATGCGCCGCAGCCTCCTCCTCCTGACGGCAGCGACCACGGCGCTGGTCCTCACCGCCCTCCTCGTCCCCCTCACCCTCCTGACCCGCACCCACGCCGCCGACCGCGCCACGGCCGAGGCCACCGCACGAGCCCAGTGGGTGGCCCACGCCCTGGGCCCGGCGCTGGCCACCGCCGGTGAACGCGAGACCGCCGAGCAGACGGTGGAGAGCGTCAACGGCAAGGACCTGCCGCGCACGTCGCTGATCCTGGCGGACGACACGGTCCTCGGGCCGCGCGTCGAGAAGGGCGCCGCCACCACCGCCCCGGTCCGCCTCGCCCGCACCGGCCGCGCCTTCACCTACGAACCCGCGTCCGGCGGCCGCCTGGTCCTGGTCCCCGTGCAGGGCGCGAAGGGCGGCACGGCCGTCGTCCAGGTGACGCTGACCGAGCACCAGCTGTACGCGGGCACGCTCGCCTCCTGGCTCGTCCTGGCGGGCATCGGCGTGGGCCTCGTACTCCTCGGGCTGCTGCTGGCCGACCGGCTCGGCGCCCGGCTGGTGGGCGCCACCCGCCGCCTCGCCGGTACGGCGGACCGGCTCGCCGCCGGTGACCTGACGGCGCGGGCCACCCCGGAGGGCCCGCCCGAACTGCGCCTGATCGCGGGCGAGCTGAACCGCCTGGCGGCCCGCATCGACGAGCTGCTCGCCGCCGAGCGGGAGAACGCCGCCGACCTCGCCCACCGCCTGCGCACCCCGGTCGCCGCGCTGCGCCTGGACGCCGAGACGCTGCGCGACCCGGACGAGGCGCACCGCATCGCGGCGGACGTCGCCGCGCTGGAGCACAGCGTCGACGAGGTGATCCGCAAGGCGCGGCGCCCCCTGCGCGAGGCGCCGCGCGCGGACCTGGCGGCGGTGGCACGCGAACGGGCGGCGTTCTGGGCGCCGTTGGCGGAGGACCAGAGCCGCGCGACCGGCACCACGACGCCCGACCACGCGGTCCCGGTGCCGGTCCCCGCCGACGAACTGGCCGCCGCCCTGGACGCGTTGATCGGCAACGTCCTCGACCACACACCCCACGGCACGCCCTTCACCGTCACGGTCCGCCGCACCGCCGCCGGCGAGGCGGAGCTGACCGTCGCCGACGAGGGGCCTGGCTTTCCCGGCCCAACCTCCCCCGCCCGGGGCACCAGCGGCGCGGGCTCCACGGGCCTCGGCCTGGACATCGCCCGCCGGACGGCTCAGGAGGCGAACGGCCGTTTCCAGGCGGTGAGTACGGCGGCCGGCGCCCGGGTCACGCTGACGTTCCCTCCCGCACCGGAGGCGGGGACGCCGGGCGGGGGAACGCCGTCCGCACCGCCCGCGCCCACTTGTTGATCCCCAGCTCGGGCCGGACCGCCGCGTACCCCCCGCAGTACTTGGTGAACTCCGCCGCCCGCACCCCGAAGCGGTGCAGCACCCGGTCGGCGTCGGTCAGATGCCCCTTGGTCTTGGTCTCCACGAGGACGAGTCCGCTGTCGGCGGCGGCCGTGCGTCCCGTCATCGTGTCCCGTACGACGAGACCGGCGTCGCACGTGATGCGCTGCCCGTCGGCGACGAACGTGGCCCGCTGGTAGTCGGTGACGAGCGAGGGGGTGAGCCCTTCCGGGGCCGCTATCCCGTACGAACCCCTCAGCACCCCGGCAAGGAACCCCTGGCGCGTCTCGTCCAGGGCGTGGTCCCCGGCCTCGAGCCGCTGGCGGTGCTTGACGGTCTCGCCGCGCCCGCTCTTCAGCTTGATCTCGAACTGCCGCTCGCCGCTGTCCTGGTAGACCCGCTCGCGTATGCGGTAGCGCAGCCGCCTGCCCTGCCGGTGGTCGTGGAAGGTGCCGAGGCCGGGGGTGTCGTAGTACGTCGAGTGGTACCGGAACCAGCGCTTCCCGCCGATGCTGAGCGCCCGGAAGGGGCCGCCGGCCCGCCGGGGGTCGGTGAGCAGGGAGGCGAAGTCCGCGAAGATCTCGACGGGGACCAGATAGCTGTTGTCGAAGCGGGCGAGCAGCTGCGCCCGGGCGTTCACCTCGTCCAGCGCGATGGGGTGCGCGGCGAGCGCGGCGCGGCCGATGGCGCGTACGGCGGGGTTCACACGGTCTCCTTCGGGTGGCTGGGGGCGATCGTGCGGGACCGGGTCGTGCGGTGGCGGCGCGGTTCCTCGTCGGAGCGTCGGGCCTTCCTCCCCGGGAACTCCCCCGACCGTACCGAAGGTTCCGGCTGACGGAAGCAGACTTCCAGGACCATCAGATCGCGTACGTAGTCGATCTCCCGCACCGTCCAGCCGAGCGGCTCCCCGAGGCGCCGCGCCAGCTCCGCGCGCAGGGCGGTCTCCTCGCGGTGCACCGCGTCCAGCGTGACGACGGCCCGTCGGTCGTACGCGAAGAGGCGGGGGTGGTCGGCGCCGTACATGACCACGAGCAGCACGGCCGAGAGCCCGGCGGCGACCGGCAGGCTCAGCGCGGGCAGGCCGCAGAGCAGGCCGAGCACCAGGGTGATGAAGTAGTACGCGACTTCCTGGTGCTGCAACGCGTCGGAGCGCAGCCGCACGATCGAGAGCACCCCGAAGAGCCCGAAGCCGAGGGCGAGTCCGCCGTCGCCGCCGACCGTGCCGAGCCCCGCGACGACCGCGAACAGGGCGACGTTCAGGGCGAGATACGCCGGGACCAGCTCGCGCCTGCGGTGCCGCGGATAGAAGACGCCGAAGGTCAGCAGCGCGACGGCGGCGAGGTCGAGTCCCAGGTGAGCGCTGAGGGTCAGTGTGCTGTCCATGACCGGGACGGTAGGGAGCGGCGGGTTAAGGCCGCCCCTGGCGGACGTTAACGAACCGCCGGGAGGCACCCTGCCGGGCACCGACCGAGCCAACCTGCCGCACCCGACGCGGAGCGGCAGGGCGGCGGTGGCGGAGATCGACCCGGCGCACGCGGAACCGGACGCCGCAACCGTCGCGGCCGTCGTCGCGGAACGCAATCCGGGGCCCGATCCGGAACCCATTACGGAACCCGTTACGGAACCGTAGAGGGCGGGGCGGCTCCCTCTGTCGTAGGGCCGCATTATCCTCACCCTGTTGCACACCAATGGGGGAGGTCGGTGCGGCGATGGAAAAACTCGGGCCCGGTGATCCGCAGCGGATCGGCGCCTATCGGCTGCTGGCGCGGCTCGGCGCCGGCGGCATGGGTCAGGTCTATCTCGCGCGGTCCGGCAGGGGCCGCACGGTCGCGGTCAAGCTGGTCCGCGAGGAGCTGGCCGAACAGGACGAGTTCAGGAACCGCTTCCGGCAGGAAGTGCGGGCCGCGCGGCGGGTCGGCGGTGCCTGGACGGCGCCGGTCCTCGACGCGGACACGGAGGCGGCGATCCCCTGGGTCGCCACGGGGTACGTCGCCGGGCCCTCGCTCCAGAGCGTCGTCTCGCGCGACCACGGCCCGCTGCCCGAACGGTCCGTGAGCATCCTCGCGGCCGGGCTCGCCAACGCCCTGAAGGACATCCACGCGGCGGGCATCGTCCACCGTGACCTGAAGCCGTCGAACGTCCTGGTGACGATCGACGGTCCGCGCGTCATCGACTTCGGCATCGCCCGCGCCCTGGAGACGGTCACCGACGGGGGCCTGACCCGCACGGGGGCGCTGGTCGGCTCACCCGGCTTCATGGCACCCGAGCAGGTGCGCGGCGACCGCATCACGCCGGCCTGCGACGTGTTCTGCCTCGGCTCCGTGCTGGCGTACGCGGCGTCGGGCGCGCTGCCGTTCGGTACGGCCAACAGCGGGGTGCACGCCCTGATGTTCCGCATCGCGCAGGAGGAGCCGGACCTGTCCGGGCTCCCCGAGAACCTGGCCGAGCTGATAGCCCTCTGCCTGCGCAAGGACCCCGCGTCCCGGCCCACCCTCGACGACCTTCTGGAGCGGACGGGTGCGCAGGACACCCTGAGCGAGGGCGGCCGCACGCTGGACCCGTGGCTGCCGGGGGCGCTCGTCGCGCAACTGGGACGCCATGCCGTGCAGTTGCTGGACGCGGAGGACCCGGACGAGGCGGGGGTCTCGGGGCCGGCCGCCGCAGAGTCGCCCGCCTCGGGCGAGGGCGTGGCCAAGGGGGCCGGAGCCGTCGCCGGGGCCGCTGCTGCCGCCGCCGGTTCCGCCCCGGGTGGCCACGAGGACAACCGCGCCTCTCAGGACGGCGCCCCGCGGCCCGGCCCCGGCGAGGCGAACCCCGCGGCCCCGGACGCCGCGCCCACGCCACCGCCTCCGGGAGCACCCGGCGCCGCGCCCCTCGACCACCTGCCCACCATGGTCGCCGGCCAGGCCCCGCCGCCCTCGCCGCCGCCGGGCGCCCCCTCGTACGGCTATCCCCAGCACGCCCAGCAGCACCCGCAGCATCCACCGCACCCGCACCCCCAGCCCGCCGCCTACGGCTACCCTCAGCAGCCGCCGCCCGGCTACGGCCCCACACCGCCCTACGGCCCCGGCGGCTACACCCCCCTGCCCACGCCGGCGCCCGAACCGCCGCCGCGCCGCAGCGGACGGTCGACCGCCGCGCTGGTCGCCGTCGCGCTGATAGTGGCCATAGGCGCGGGCGGCACGGTCTACGCCGTCATGAACAGCGACAGCGGCGACAAGCGGGACGGCTCCAACAACTCCGCGAGCAGCGACCCGTCGGACCGGAACCAGGACCAGGGCCCGGACCCCACCTCGCCGTCACCGGACCGGAGCAGCCCGGACCCGTCGCCCTCCACGGAGGACGACGAGGAGGGCGACGTGCCGGACAAGTTCCTGGGCACGTGGTCCGGCGGCCTCGACAACAAGCACGGCCACCATACGCGCCGCCTCACCCTCCAGCAGGGCGAGACCGGCGACACGACCCTGTCCCTGACGGCGGAGGGCCCGCTGGAGAGCGGCGGGACCTACCGCTGCGTCTTCGAGGGCGAGCTGGAGTCCGCGTCCGACGAGCGGCTGCACATCGGCCCCACCAGGATCACGGTCGGCGAGCCCATGTCGGCCTGCACCCCCGGCGAGCCCAGCGTCGTGACGATCCTCGGCAACGGCAAGCTGCGCCGCGCGAACACCGACGGCAAGGGCGAGTTGACGTACGACAAGGCCGGCTGACCGGACGCCTCGGCCCGCCCGCCTGAACCCGCGGCGAACAACGCCCGACCGTCCGGCGAAGCCGCCCCCCGGCTCGCGCGGGCCGCCTACCGTCACCGCCCATGCCGGAGGGGCTGCGGATCTGCGGGGACGAGGCCGGGGCTGCGGACTGAGCGGGGCGGGCCCTCGGCTTGGGCCCGCCCCGCCGCGCGTCAGCCCTCGATCCGGAGGGTCCGGATGCCCGTACCCCGGTAGCGGTGCGGCGCCCTTGTCAGCACCGGGCGGCCACGCGGCCACTCGGCTGACGGCAGCGCGAGATGCAGTGCGTGCGCCCCGCCCCAGTCCGCCTCGGCGTCGATCCGCAGCCGTTTGCCGACCGCCGCGGCGCCCGCGAAGTCCAGCTCCGTGATGTCGACGGACGGCAGCGAGCCGACGTGCTCGGCGACCCCGGCGCGGTCACGCTCGGCGGCCGCGAGCGCCAGGGCGGGCACGTAGACCCTGAGGGCGGGGTCCTTCTCAGCCTCGACCACGAGCCGGGACGCCATCCTGTTGCCCGCTCCGAGCGCCAGCGCGGCGGTGTCGTCGAAGATGACGGCACGCGGCAGCGGGTACTTGTCCTTCTTCACTGGACCTCCCCGATGCGACCGGCCTCAAGGTCGGCCCAGAGCTGCTCGCCCGCCTTCTCGTCCTCTTCGGTGTAGGGCCCGCCGAGGAAGTGCTCCTCGACGTACGCCTTCGTCTCCTCGTACCGCCGCCGCTGCTCCTCCTTGGTGGGCGTGGCGCCGGCCAGCTGCGCGACCAGATCACGCATGGTCATCCCGCGCTCGCGGGCCAGCTCCATGAGGCGGTCACGGACGGCGGGGTCGACCTTGATCGTGGTGTCAGCCATGACCACAGTATACCGGCGGTATACCGTCTCCGGGCGTTCCAGTGCGATGGTCATGGCACTCCGTTTCTTTCGAGGGACCCGGTCTCGCGGGTGCGGGCCGGGAGTCTGATGCCTGGGCGTCAGGCGGGCAACGGCACGGCGCGGCCCCGGAGCGCCGCTCTCGCCGCCGCCCCGCCGCGCAGCGCGGCCGCGACGAAGCCCGGCTGACCCGGAGCCCGCCTCTCCTCGCCCGCGCGGGGCGCTCGCGGCGGGGGCGGCGGAGCCGGCAGCTTCCGTCGCAGCCGGTCCTTGAGCAGCGCGGCGGCCGAGTACACGCGCGGCGGCAACCCCTGCGTCAGCGCCGCCCGCACCGCCGCGTCACTCGCGCCGACCGCCCACCACTCCTCGACGAGCGGCGCGAGGCGGACGGCCTCGGCGGCGCCGATCGCGAGCCGGGGTTCGCGCCTCCCGAGGGAAGCCAGCAACTGGGCCGCGTGCCCCGGCGGTTCCGCGTCACGCGGCTGCGGCTCCGGCTGCGGCTCCGGCCGCGGCTCCGGGGAGGGAGGTTTTTCTTCCCTGGTCTTTTCTCCCGAAGGGAGAGGGCCCGCCGCCGCGGAGGGCGACACGCCGGGGGCCAGGTTTTGAACTTTTTCACCGTCACCCTCTGGGGGCGTCTCGTCGTACGGAGTATCGAAGACCTCGTAGACGGTGAAGAGTTGCTTCGTCTCCGGGTCCTTGCGGACGACTCGCTTCAGGTACCGGGATTCCTCCAGCTCACGCAGGGCGGCGGCGACCCGCATCCGCCCCTCCTTGCGCTGTTCGGCGAGCGAACGGACCGTGGCACGGGCGCCGTTGGGAAGGCTGAGGAGGTACATCAGTACGCCTGCCGCGCACCAGGAGATGGACCTGTCGCGGAGAAGAGAGTTGGCGAAGCTGGAGAACGCGCGCGTGGGCGTCGTACGATGGATACGCATCTGGAGGTGTTCGCTCCGGGTGTCGAGCCCCCAGGTGTTCCAGCACCGTGGGGGCAATTTCTTGCGCTGCCGAGCGGCCGCGCTGCTGGCGGTGACTCTATGCCCACGCAAAGCGGCGCCCGCAAGTCTGAACTGCCGTTTCAGCAGGTCGCGTTCATCATCTTCACTCGTGCGAGTTAAGCGCGGCGCGCAGCAGCAGGGTGTGGACGCGGCGGTCCGGGCCAGTGGGACGGTAGCGCCAGCTGAGCGGCCAGGTATGGCCCTCCAGCGCGGGCACCGGTACGTACGAGACGTGCCCCTGCCCGGCCGTCAGGCGGGTGACCCCGTCCGGCCACGACCGGTGGGACGTGCTGCCGACCGCCACGAGGAAGTACACCGCGCGGCGCCCGTTCTCCTCCTGGACGATCGGCCCCGGGTCGCCGCCTGTGAGCCACGCCAGCTCGTCGGCGACGGCGCGGCCGGGGTCGCCGTCGACCCGTACGGCGTCGAACTGCACGCCCGCCTTGCGGAGTTGGAGACCGGTGCGAGGGAGCCAGTCGGCCTGCGCGTTGTACGTGTTCATGGGTTCAGCCAAGCGGCGTCGCGGTAGCTTTTCCATGACTCTGAGTCGACTACCGCGCACGGTCGGATACGGGCCGTATGTGGTTGTGGCCGGTTGAGATCGGTTGAGATCCGGTGAGTTCGGAATACTTTCGGAGGTGACCGCGATGGCGCGGTCCGCGAACAAGGACGAGGCGGGCGGGGTCACGCATCTCGTCGCCGCGCTGGCCAGGGCCCTGCGGGAACAGCAGCGGCTCTCCCAGAACGAGGTGGGCGCCATGACGGGGTACACGGGGTCCGCGATCAGCGCCATGGAGACATGCGCGCAGCCGGCCAGCGACCAGATGCTGGTCAAGCTGGAGGAGACGATCGGGGCGGGGCTGGGGGTGTTCGAGAAGGCCCGCCAGTACATGCTGATGGAGAAGTATCCGGCTCGGTTCCGGGGCTTCTCCGCGATGGAGGCGGCGGCGCTCACCCTCTTCTCGTACGAGACCCTGGTCGTCGACGGCGTCTTCCAGACGGAGGAGTACGCGCGGGCGCTGATCGCCGGTAGTTATCCGTCCGTCTCCGAGGAGGCGTGCGAGGAGTTGGTCGAGGCGCGGTTGGCACGCAGGGCGCTGCTGGACCGGGTCCCTGTCCCGATGATCGAGCTGATCCTGGAGGAGTCCGTGCTGCGGAGGCCGTTCGGGAGCTGGGAGATTCTGCGCGGCCAGTTGCGCTCGCTCGCCGAGGACGCCCAACGGCCCAACGTCACGGTGCAGGTACTGCCGTTGACGCGCGGGCTGCGGGGGACGTACGCGGGTGATCGTGGTCCCATGAAGCTGATCGAGACCAAGGACCACGAGCACGTCGTCTTCCTGGAGATCGAGGACCAGGGCATCCTGGTCAGCGATCCGGCGGAAGTCTCCCAACTCGCCCACCGCTATGCGAAGATCCGCGCACAGGCCCTGAGTCCCGACGACTCGCTGAGCCTCATCGAGCAGTTGGCAGGAGAGAAACAGCGATGAGCAGCACCCTGCGGTGGTTCAAGTCGAGTTACAGCGATGACGGTGGCGGCAACTGCGTCGAAGTCGCCTATGACTGGCGGAAGTCCAGCTACAGCGACGGCGGTGGTGGCAACTGCGTCGAGATCGCCCCCTGCCCCCAAGCCGTCGGCTCCACCACCCACATCCGCGACTCCAAGAACCCCGACGGCCCCGCCCTCGCCGTCTCGGCGGACGCCTGGACCGCGTTCCTCTCCTGGGCCGAGTAGGGCTCCCCCGCGCGGTGGAGGCGGACCGGCCCCGGAGGTGATCCGCCGCGCCGGGGTCGCGGCGAGGCTGGAGCCATGACCACGACAGCCGTGCACGTCGCCCCCGCCCCGACTCCTCCCACCACCGCCCCCACCTGGACCGTCCGGGTCGCGCACGCCATCCCCCTGGTGGCGCTGCCGGTCTGCGTCTGGCGGCTGCCGATCGCCTTCGGGTACGGGATGGGTGGGGAGACCTTGGACCCGGCGTGGTTCAACATCCCGTACGTCTTCGGGCTCAGCGTGCTCTCGGAGATCGCCGCGCTGCTGAGCTTCGGCCTCGTACGCGGCTGGGGCGAGGTCGTTCCGGCCTGGGTGCCCCGCATCGGCGGCCGTCGCATCCCGCCCGCCGCCGTGATCGTCCCGGCGGGACTCGGCGGGCTGCTCTTCACCGCCCTGGGCGTCGCCTGGCTGGTCACGGCCCTCACCCAGGGCCCTGGTGGCTGGCCCTACGCCGACGGCTGGAACGTCCTCGCGATGACGGTGAGCGGGCTGATGACGCTGTGGGGGCCGCTGCTGCTGGTCCTCACGGTGGCGTACCACCGGCGTCGGCGGTAGGCCCCGCCATCGGCATGGTCAATCGCGGTACCGGCGGAAGTCACCTGTCTCCACCGACCACGGACCCAGCTGGACGGTGTCGCCGAACTTGTAGCGGCGCGGAGTGTCCGCGTAACGGGGCTCCCCGGCGGAGGTGTCCGGGCCGGAATGCACCGTGATCGTGCCGTCCCGGGGGTCGACGATCACGTAGATGGGGATGCCCATGCGGGGGTAGTCGCGGAGCTTGGTGATGTGGTCGTTGCCCGGATTCGAGGGGGAGACGACCTCGACCGCCACGGAGACGTCGGGGCCCAGAGTGGCGAACTCCTCAATCTCTCGGTCGCGGACCTCACGCGTCAGGAGGAGCAGATCCGCCGTCCGGCAGAGACCGAGGTCGGGACGGTGCACGCGGCCCTCCGGTCGACCGACCGCGTCACGGTCCTGGTTCCGGACCTGGAAGCCGATTTCCAGCACAATCTCACAATGTGCGTTTGAAGGGGACATCATGTGGACGGTGATCTCCTGGTTCGCAATGTCGGCCCGCACCAGGTCGCCGCGGCTCTCCGCGATGGCCACGATCTCCTCGGCATACTCGCCGAGCTGCTGATACGTGACCGTCGGCCTGCTCGGCTCCACCGGCTGCGCACTCATCGGCCTACTCCTCGCTCGGGCATGACGGAGATGCCCTCCCACGGTAACGCCGGTCGCTGTCATGTCCGGCAGTCTTCCGGAGACGCCGAAGGGGTGGGTCGCCTCCAGCGCGACCCACCCCTTTGAGTGAGCTGAGTGAGCCGAGCCCCGGTCCCGGGGCCGGGCGGCTCAGACGAACGAGTTGATCTCGATCGTCTCCGTGCGGCCCGGGCCCACGCCGATCGCGGAGATCGGGGCGCCGGACATCTCCTCCAGTGCCTTCACGTAGCCCTGCGCGTTCTTCGGCAGGTCGGAGAAGGTCTGGGCCTTGGTGATGTCCTCGGACCAGCCCGGCAGCATCTCGTAGATCGGCTTCGCGTGGTGGAAGTCGGTCTGCGAGTAGGGGAGCTCCTCCACGCGCTTGCCGTCGATCTCGTACGCGACGCAGACCGGGATCTGCTCCCAGCCCGTGAGGACGTCCAGCTTGGTGAGGAAGAAGTCCGTCAGGCCGTTCACGCGGGTCGCGTAGCGGGCGATCGGGGCGTCGAACCAGCCGCAGCGGCGGTCACGACCGGTGGTCACGCCGCGCTCGCCGCCGATGCGGCGCAGGTCCTCGCCGTCCTGGTCGAACAGCTCGGTCGGGAACGGGCCGGCGCCGACGCGGGTCGTGTACGCCTTCAGGATGCCGATGACCCGGCTGATCTTCGTCGGGCCCACGCCCGTGCCCGTGCAGGCGCCGCCCGCGGTCGGGTTCGAGGAGGTGACGAAGGGGTACGTGCCGTGGTCGACGTCCAGGAGCGTGCCCTGGCCGCCCTCGAAGAGGACGACCTTGTCCTCGTCGAGCGCGTCGTTGAGGATCAGGGTGGTGTCGGCGACGTACTGCTTGATGTTCTCGCCGTGCTCCAGGAGCTGCTCGACGATCTGCTCCGCCTCGATCGCGCGGCGGTTGTACAGCTTCGTGAGGAGCTGGTTCTTGATCTCCAGCGCCGCTTCGACCTTCTGCTGAAGGATCGACTCGTCGTAGAGGTCCTGTACGCGGATGCCGGTGCGGTTGATCTTGTCGGCGTAGGTCGGGCCGATGCCGCGGCCGGTCGTACCGATCTTGCGCTTGCCGAGGAAGCGCTCGGTGACCTTGTCGACCGTGACGTTGTACGGCGTGATGATGTGAGCGTTACCGCTGATCAGCAGCTTGGACGTGTCGACGCCGCGCTCGTTCAGACCGCTCAGCTCGGAGAGCAGGACCGACGGGTCGATGACGACTCCGTTGCCGATGACCGGGACGCAGTCCGGGGAGAGAATCCCGGAAGGGAGGAGATGCAGCGCGTACTTCTGGTCGCCTACGACGACGGTGTGGCCGGCGTTGTTGCCGCCCTGGTAACGCACTACATAGTCCACGGAGCCACCGAGCAGGTCAGTGGCCTTTCCCTTGCCTTCGTCACCCCACTGAGCACCGAGCAGCACAAGTGCGGGCACAGGCGTACACCCCTTCCGGGCGGGGCATGTCCAAGGTCAGGGGCCGTAGCCGCCGTATGGGTGTGCCTTGGATGCTGCCCCGGAATAGACGAAGCCCCTGGCGCAATAGCGCAAGGGGCTCTTGCACAAAGATGCTACCCGAGGTCTCAAAGAACGGCTAAAAGAAAGGGCGCGCGGTGTCGGCTCGCGACCAGCTCCTTGTCGTCATCGACCCGGTCGCCCGGCGTGCGGACGGTGAGTCGGTACGGATCGCGAGGGACGTGCTCGGCGCGGGCGCGGCGGTGCGCTTCTGTCTGCCCGACGGGCCCGAGGAGTTCACGAAAGCGCTGGCCAGGCGGGGTGCTCGCCGCCTCGTGGTGATCGGTGACGACCGTGCGCTGCTGCGGGCCGTGCAGGCGCTGCACCGGGAGCGGGGGCTGTCCGGTCCCGCGCTCGCGCTCGTCCCCGTGGGGCCCGCGCAGTCGCTCGCGCGCTCCCTCGGCGTGCCCGCCGGGGCGGTCGCGGCGGCGCGGGCGGTGCTCGAAGGGACCGAGCGGCGGCTCGATCTGCTGGTGGACGAGAGCGACGGGGTGGTCCTCGGCGATCTGCGGATTCCGCCGGTGGGCGGCGGCCCGCCGTACCCCTCGTCACCCGGCTCGGCGCCCGGCTCGGTGCCCGGTCCGTCATCTGGTGTGGGGGCCGGTCCGTCGTCCGGCTCGTCGTCCGGTCCGGCCGTCGCCTCCGCCGCCTCCGCCCGCGCCGCCCGTCTCTCCCGCGCCTCCGCCGCCGAGGGGCACCCGTGGCTGCGGAGCTGCCAGTCGTTCGTCCGCACCCTCGCCACGCGGCCGTCACGGGTCGCGGCACCGGCCGCGGGGCCGTCGCGGCTGCGGATCGAGGCGGACGGCGTCACGCTGGTCGACCTGGACCAGCCGGTGGAGGCCGTGCGCGTCACCGCGGGACACGGCGGCCTCGCGCAGGTGGAGGTGCGGCCTGCCTCGGTGGGCGCGGAGGCGGCGCCGCTGCGGGTGCGGGCACGGTCCGTGACGGTCTCGGGGGCCGACTTCCGCTACCGCGCCGACGCGGTGGTGGCGGGGCCGGTCCGTACGCGGACCTGGACGGTTCATCCGGGGGCGTGGGGGCTGACCCTGCCGGGCTGAGGGCTGCTCCCCGGGGGACGCGCCCGTCCCTCAGTCGCGGCCGAACAGGTCCTCGCGGCGGGCCCGCCAGCGTTCCATCATCGCGGCCAGTTCGACCTCGATGAACTCGAAGAACGCCAGCGTCTCCGCGAGCCGCCGGCCGGCCGGGGTGTCCGCGCCGAGGCCTGCCACGCCCTCCCGAAGGGCGTTCTCCCAGCGCTTGATGACCGCGTCACGGTTGCCGATCGCCTCGTACCACTGGTTGCCGTGGACCCGGAAGAGGTCGCGCCGGGTGCCGGGCTCGCGCTCGCGGGAGATCATGTGCTGCTGCGCGAGGTAGCGCACGGCACCCGAGACGGCGGCGGGGCTGACCCGCAGCTGCTCGCCCAGCTCGGCGGCGGTGAGCGCGCCCGAGTCGGAGGCGAGCAGGGCGGCGAAGACGCGGGCGGGCATACGCGGCATGCCCGCCTCGACGAGCTGCGCGGCGAACTGCTCGACGAACCGGGAGACGGCCTCCGCGCCGACCCGCCCCGCAGCGCTCACGCCAGCGCTCGCGTCAGGGCTCCCGTCAGTGCTCACTTCAGCGCTCGCGTCAGGGCTCCCGTCAGCCCGCCCGCCTCCCCGCACCTGCGCCTGTCCCCGCCCGTCGTCCTCGTTCGTCATCTGCCGATCATCTCCCGTGGTCACACCGGCCCCGCTCCTCGGCCTCCGACTTTATACGCTTCCTTAACTTCACAACTTTGTGAACCTCGCGTACTTTCAGAAACATGACGAAGGCAATCACCGTCTCGGGGCTCCACAAGTCGTTCGGCAGGACCCACGCCCTGGATGGTCTCGACCTGGAGGTCGAGACCGGCGAGGTGCACGGCTTCCTCGGACCCAACGGCTCCGGGAAGTCCACGACCATCCGCGTCCTGCTCGGCCTGCTCCGCGCCGACTCCGGCGCCGCGCAGCTGCTCGGCCGCGATCCCTGGCACGACGCCGTCGACCTGCACCGCCGCGTCGCGTACGTCCCCGGCGACGTCACCCTGTGGCGCAACCTCTCCGGGGGCGAGGTCATCGACCTCTACGGGAAGCTGCGGGGCGGCCTCGACCGGGCCCGGCGCGACGACCTCGTCGAGCGGTTCGAACTCGACCCCACCAAGAAGGGCCGCACGTACTCCAAGGGCAACCGGCAGAAGGTCGCCCTCGTCGCCGCCTTCGCGTCCGACGTCGACCTGCTGATCCTCGACGAGCCGACCTCGGGCCTCGACCCGCTGATGGAGGGCGTCTTCCAGCGCTGCGTCGCCGAGGAACGGGCGCGGGGGCGGACCGTCCTGCTCTCCTCGCACATCCTCAGCGAGGTCGAGACGCTCTGCGACCGCGTCAGCATCATCAGGAAGGGACAGACCGTCGAGAGCGGTTCCCTCGCCGAACTGCGCCATCTGACGCGGACCAGCGTCCACGCCGAACTCGTGCACCCGCCGAGCGGTCTGGCGGAGCTGCCG
This sequence comes from Streptomyces huasconensis, assembly GCF_021028635.1. Classification (NCBI taxonomy): domain Bacteria; kingdom Bacillati; phylum Actinomycetota; class Actinomycetes; order Kitasatosporales; family Streptomycetaceae; genus Streptomyces; species Streptomyces huasconensis. Next base: position 4,305,196 of record NZ_CP086119.1, on the reverse strand, counting down.
GGCGTCCACGACCTCGCCCAGCGGGAGGTCGAGGGCGGCCGCGGCCACCGGGTCGAACTGAACGTGGAGACGGACAAGCTCGACGCCGTGCTCACGTCGCTCACCGCTTCGGGCATCCGCTCGCTGACCAGCACCCCGCCCACGTTGGAGGAGCTGTTCATGCGGCACTACCAAGAGGGTGCGGCCGACGACGCGGACGGCGTACGGGAAGGGTCGGTGGCGCGATGACCGCCGTTCTCGGCACCTCCTCCGCCGCCGCCCGCAGGACCGGCGGACCACGCCCGCCGCGCCAACTCGCCGGTACGGGCGCCCTGCTGAGGCTCGCGCTGCGCCGTGACCGCGTCATGATGCCCGTCTGGGTCATGGTCGTCGCCGGGCTGGTCCTGGCGATGCCGGGCTCCCTGGAGAACGTGTACGCGACAGCCGCCGAGCGCTCCGACGCCATGGCGACGATGAACGCCAACTCCTCGATGCGGGCCATGTACGGTCCCGTCTTCGGCGACTCCGTGGGTGCCCTCACCGCCTGGCGCATCGGCTGCTACGCGGGGGTTCTGGCCGCCGTCATGAGCCTCGTCATCGTCGTACGGCACACGCGTGAGGAGGAGGAGACGGGGCGTCAGGAGATGCTCTCCGCCTCCGTGGTGGGGCGGCGGGCGCCGCTCACCGCGGCCCTGCTCGCCGCGCTCGTCGCCAACGCCGGGGCCGGGCTGCTCATCACCCTCGGCCTGGCCGGGCGGGGCGCGGCCGGGGCGCTCGCGCTCGGCCTCGGGGTCGCGGGCACCGGCATGGTCTTCGCGGCCGTGGCGGCCGTCGCCGCGCAGCTCACGGAGAGCGCGCGGCTCGCCAAGGGGCTGACGGCGGCGGTCCTCGGCACGGCGTACGTCCTGCGGGCGGCGGGCGACGCCGGGGACGCGGACGGTTCGTCCGCGGCGGCCTGGCTCTCGCCGCTCGGCTGGCAGCAGAACCTGCGGGCCTTCGCGGGCGAGCGCTGGTGGGTGCTCGCGCTCGTCGGGGCCGCGGTCGTGGCGCAGGGCGTGGCCGCGTACGAACTGGCAGGGCGCCGTGACGTCGGGATGAGCTTCCTGCCGACGCGGCCGGGTCCCGCGCGGGGCCGGCTCGCCACGGCGGGCGCGCTCGCCCTGCGGCTCCAGCGGGGCGCGGTGCTCGGCTGGACGGCGGGGTTCCTGTCCGCCGGTCTCGTCTTCGGGCAGATGGCGTCCGGCGCCGCCGACATCGTCGGCGACAACGAGAACACCCGCGACATCATCGCGCGGATGGGCGGCCAGACCGGCTTGACGGACGCCTTCCTCGCCACGCTGGCCGGGCTCTTCGGCATGGTCGCCGGGCTGTACGTCGTGGCGTCCGTGCTGCGGCTGCACGCCGAGGAGACCTCGCAGCGCGCCGAGCCGGTCCTCGCGGGCGCGGTGGGGCGGCTGCGGTGGGCGGCCGGGCACCTGGTGATCGCCTTCGGCGGGACGGTGCTCCTGATGGCGGCCTGCGGCCTCGGCATGGCCATCGGCCACGGTGACGGCGGTGCGGCGGGCGCCGTGCTGGGCGCCTGCCTGGCGCGGCTGCCCGCGATCTGGCTGCTCGGCGGCCTCGCGGTACTGCTCGTGGGGGTGTACCCGAAGGCGGCGGTGGCTTCCTGGGCCGTGGTCGGGACCTGCCTGGCGATCGGCTGGATCGGCCCGGCGCTCGACCTGCCCCAGGCCGTCATGAACCTCTCGCCCTTCAGCCACCTGCCGAAGCTGCCGGGCGCGGAGATGACGTGGCCTCCCCTGGTCATCCTCCCCCTGCTCGCGACGGCGCTGACCGCCGTGGGGCTGGCGGGGCTGCGGCGCAGGGATGTCATGAGCTGAGGGGCTCACACCTCCACGCGCAGCTCCTGGAACCCCCGGATCACGAAGCCCGGCGCGCGCCGCGGTTCCGCCGCGAGCCGCAGCGCCGGGGCCCGCCGCAGCAACGCCCGCATCGACGCCGCGAGTTCGATGCGGGCCAGCGGCGCGCCGATGCAGTAGTGGATGCCCGCACCGAAGGAGATGTGCGGGTTGTCGCGGCGGGCGAGGTCCAGTTCGCCGGGACGGGTGAACACCGCCGGGTCATGGTTGGCGGAACCGAAGAGCAGCGCCAGTTCGGAGCCGCGCGGGATCACCGTGCCGTCGATCTCGATGTCGTCGAGGACCCAGCGTTCGAAGAGCTGGAGCGGCGTGTCGTAGCGCAGCAACTCCTCGACGGCCGTGGGGACCAGGCGCTCCGGGTCGGCGCGCAGGGCCGCCAGTTGGTCGGGGTGGCGCAGCAGCGCGTACCAGCCGTTCACCGTAGCGTTGACGGTCGCCTCGTGCCCGGCGTTCAGGAGCAGCACGCAGGTGGAGATCATCTCCTGCTCGCTGAGCGACCGCCCGGACTGCGCGGACTGCACGGACTGTGTGGACTGCCCGTCATCGGTTGCCGCGATCAGGCCCGAGATCAGGTCGTCCCCCGGCTTGTCGCGCCGGGCCGCGAGCAACTCCCGCAGATACGCCGAGAATTCCAGCGACGCGGCGACCGCCCGGGCCGCCGTCTCCTCGGAGGGCTTCAGCTCGTACATCCCGCAGATCGCCGCCGACCAGGGCCGCAGCAACGGCCGGTCGCTCTCCGGGATGCCCAGCATCTGGGCGATCACCGCCACCGGCAGCGGTTCGGCGACGCGCGCCACGAGGTCCCCGCCGCCGTCCGCCACCAGATCCCGCGCCAGCCCGTCCGCCAGCTCCTCCACGTACGCCCGCAGCCGCTCGGCCATACGCGGTGTGAACGCCTTGGCGACGAGGCGGCGGATGCGGGTGTGCGCGGGCGGCTCCAGGTCGAGCATGCCGTTGTCGTTGAGGACGTGGAACGGCTCGTGCTCGGGCGGCGGGGCCGGGCGGCCGAACTCCTCGTGGGTGAAGCGGTGGAGGTACGTGCGGCCGAGGCGGCGGTCCCGCAGCAGGGCGGAGACGTCCGCGTGGTGCGGGATCAGCCACTGGTCGGTGGGCTCGTTGTAGTGGGCGCGGCCCGCCGCACGGAGCCGGCCGTACGCCGGGTAGGGGTCGGCCACGAACTCCGGTGCGGCGGGAGTGAAGACCTCGGAGGGGTCGAAGGGTGCGGGAGGCGGTGTCATGGCGGGACGCTAGGGGGTCCGCAAAGGTCGTGAACAGCCTGCGGGCGCGCTTCGTGGCTTCCTCACCCCGGCGTCACCAGTCTCGCCTCGTACGCGAAGACCGCCGCCTGCGTCCGGTCGCGCAGCCCGAGCTTCACCAGGACCCGGCTGACGTGCGTCTTGATGGTGGACTCGGCGACCACCAGGCGGGAGGCGATCTCCGCGTTCGACAGGCCCTGCGCGATGAGCACCAGGACCTCCGTCTCGCGCTCGGTCAGCTCGCCGTACTGCTGCGCCTGGACCGCCGCCGAGAGCCTTGGGGTCTCCGCCAGCCGGGAGAACTCGGTGATCAGGCGGCGCGTCACGGTGGGCGCGAGGAGCGCCTCACCGGAGGCCACCACCCGCACCCCGTCCGCCAGTTGCCGGGCCGAGGCGTCCTTGAGGAGGAACCCGGACGCACCGGCCCGCAGCGCCTGGTACACGTACTCGTCGAGGTCGAAGGTGGTCAGGACGAGCACCTTCGACGCGTCGTCGGACGCGACGATCTCGCGGGTCGCCTCGATGCCGTTCAGCTCGGGCATGCGGATGTCCATCAGGACGACATCGGGGACGAGTTCGCGGACCCGCTCGATGGCCTCCCGGCCGTTGACCGCCTCGCCGACGACCTCGATGTCGGGCATGGCGTTGAGGAGGACGGAGAACCCTTCGCGGACCATCATCTGGTCGTCGGCGATGAGCACACGGATGGTCATGCCCGGCCCTCCCCCGCCTGGCTCGCCTGCCCCGCCTGGTTCGCCTGCCCCGCCCGGTCGGTCCGGTCGGTCCGGTCGGTCCGGTCGGTCCGGTCGGCGAGCGGTACGGGCAGGAAGACGGTGACCTCGTATCCGCCCTCGGGGGTCGGTTCCGCCGTCATCTCGCCGTTCAGCATGGTGACGCGCTCGCGCATGCCGGTGATGCCGTGGCCCGCGCCCGGGGAGGCCTTGACGAGGCCGGTCGCCGGGCCGTTGACGACGCGCAGGCCGAGGCCGCCGAGGACGTAGCCGACCTCGACGCGGGCCGGGGCGCCGGGCGCGTGGCGCAGGGTGTTGCTCAACGCCTCCTGCACGATGCGGTACGCCGACAGCTCCACGCCCTGCGGCAGCTCGCGCACCGCCCCGGTGATCACCTTGTCGACGGTGAGGCCCGCGTCACGCACGTTGTCCAGGAGCCGGTCGAGGTCGGCGAGCGTGGGCTGGGGCGCGTCCGGCGCCTCGTAGTCCTCCGCCCGTACGACACCGAGGACGCGGCGCAGCTCGGTCAGCGCCGACACCGCGTTCTCGCGGATGGTCACGAACGCCTGCTCCAGCTCGGGCGGCGGGTTCTCCACGCGGTAGGGCGCGGCCTCCGCCTGGATGGCGACCACCGACATGTGGTGCGCGACCACGTCGTGCAGCTCGCGGGCGATGGTGGTGCGCTCCTCCAGGAGCGTCCGCTTGTCGCGCTCGATGGCGGTGACGGTGCGCTGCACGGTGACCTCGCGCTGCGCCTCGCGGCGCACGTGCACCATGGTGGTGACGAGCAGCGCGAGCGCCGAGAAGAACAGCATCGCCGGGGCGTCGGAGCCGCCGCCGACGCCCGCGAAGAACTCGACCACGAAGGCGTACCCCGCCGTCCCGAGCCACATCCACACGGCGGTGCGCGGGCCCGTGCGGGCCGCGACCACCACCATCACCACGATGTGCGCGAACAGGGCGGGCGGAGCCCACGGCCAGCCGTCCGAGCTGTGCCCGAGCACCGCCGTGAACGGGGTCGAGACCAGCGACACCCAGAACGCGCCGACCGGCCTCACCAGAGTCATCAGGACGGCGGCCGCCGGGATGAAGCCGGTCAGGAGGTACGCGACGTCGTTGGCGCCGAGGCCTATCTGGTAGGAGATGAACACGGTGATCAGGGCCGCGGACACCACCAGGGCGTGCGGGGTCCAGACGGCGTACCCGCGAACCCGCCGCGGCAGGAGGCGGGCCATCAGCCCGCCCGTCGTCCTGGGAGGCAGCAGCCGGTAGGCGAAGGGGTCGCGGAACAGCGCCTCGCGCAGGCCGCCGAAGGCCTCCCGCACGAGGTGGAACTCGGGGCTCTTCGGGCCTCTGGCCTGGAGCTGCTCAGTCGTATCGGTCACGTCTACGACGGTACGGGGGCGCGGCGGCCGGGTCGTCCACAGCAAGAGGGGTTCCACCATGTCCATCGCAGGTACTAGTCGCGGGTGCTGGGCGCGGGTGCTGGGTGCAGGTGCTGGTCGCGGATACGGGGCGCGGGTCCTGGTCACCGGTACTGCTCGACGGCCCGGGGCGTCGCGCGCGGCCGCGGCCCGGGCTCCGCGGTTGCCCCCCGCTCATGCGCACGGAACGCCGCCCAGCAGAACGCGAGTGCCGCCGCGAACACCGGGAGCCACGCCAGTCGGGCCGCTGCCCAGCCGAGTCCGTCCGGCACCGTGTGGAGGCCGGGCAGCGGAGTGCCGACGAGGAGACCGAGCGCGGTGACCGCCATCAGGGCCGTCTGGTGCCAGAGGAATATCGTCATCGCGGAGAGGTTGGCCAGGGCCACCGCCGCCCAGGCGATGGGCGCCCGCGTCCACCGCCGCAAGGGCTCCCGCAGCAGCAGGGCCAGGCCGCACTGGGCGAGGCCGAAGGCGACGGCCGCCAGGATGGGCGGGTCGAGGTTCGACACCGCCTCGCCGGGGACGCCGACCATCGACGCCGGGTAGCCGCCCCACAGGGTCAGCCCGGCGGCGCCCGCCGCCCCGCCGATGAGGAGCACCCACCCCGAGCGCCGCGTCAGCTCGCCGCGTGCCCAGGCCGCGCCCAGCGTGTAGGGCACGAGCCAGCCCACCGCTACGTTGACCCAGCCGAGCCAGGCGGGGCCGCCGAAGCCGAACCGTATGAGGTGGGCCCGGCCCCGCGCGCCGTACCGCTCGGCCATGCGGGCGGCCTCGGCGGCGTTCGCCCTGTTCGCCTCGTACGCGGCGGTCAGCTTCGGGGCCGTGACGCGGCCGAGGGAGGCGGGGGCCGGGGCCGGGATCTCGGGGCGCGCGGCGCCCGACACCGGGAGCACCACGGCCAGGGCGACACCGGCCGCCAACAGGGTGCGGCGCAGCCGCCCGGCCCGGATCGTCATCGTGCGCTTCCTTCCGCCACGCGGGCCGGTGCTCCGACTCGCTTCCGTGGAAGGAAAGTTAGGGATCAGGTGCCGTCGTCCACATCACGCCGGGGTATGCCGCTCCACAGTGGCCCCCAGGTATTACGGGTACCCCTGGGGATCACCCCCAGGGGCCGCGCCCCGCCCGTAGACGTACACCTCGCCCGTGGACGTACACCCCACAACAGGGCCCCGACACCGCCCTCAGAACGCCAGCTGCGCGATCTCCTCCGCCACCACCGCGCACGCGTCCGCCGCCGGATCGATCAGCGGGAAGTGGCCCACGTCCTCAAGGAGCGTGAGGCCCACGACCTCGCCCGCCTTCGCCGCCGCGTCCGCGTACGCCTCCGCCACGGCCTGCGGCACGGTGATGTCGGCGCGGCCCTGCACCACGGTCGTGGCGATGCCCGTCGGGAGCAGCGCGGCCGGATCGGCGTAGGGCAACCGTTCCTCGAACTTGGCCTCCCCGCCCAGGAGTTGGGCGGATGCCCCGCCACAGACCTCCAGCGCCTCCGCGACCTTGAGGTCCGCGATCGGCGCGAGCGCGACGACTCCGCGCAGGGGGGCCGGGCGTTCGGTGCGCCAGGGCGCGTCGGCGGGCAGCAGATGCCGCGCCGCCGCCCACAGCGCGAGGTGGCCGCCCGCGGAGTGCCCCGTGACGACCGTGCGGCGCGCGTCGGCCGCCGGCAGGGCCCTGCGTACGAGCGCGGGGAGCGCGTCGAACGCGGCGGCCACGTCGTCGAACGTCTCCGGCCAGCGCCCGGCGACGGGGCCGCTGCCGCCCTGTGCCGGGATGAAGCTGCCGCGCCGGTACTCGACGTTGGCGACGGCGAAGCCCCGGCGTGCGAGGAAGTCGGCGAACGGCGTGACGTGCCGCCGGTCGTACGGCGCGCGCCAGGCGCCGCCGTGCAGGACGACGACCAGCGGCGCCGGACGGGCCGTGTCGCCCCGGGGCGCGTAGAAGTCGACGACCTGGTCGGGGTGTGCGCCGTACGCGGCGGTGGTGTCCGGCTCCACGGCGGGGTGCGAGAAGGCCGATGCCTCCTCGGCGGCATCGCGGGCCACGGCGGCGTCGTCCGGCATGCGGCAACCTTTCCACAGCAGTGCGGCTGACGGGCACGGCCCCGCCCCTCCGGAACCCGGAGGGGACGGGACCAAGATCCGCCGGACGCTACCAGCCTCGCGTACGCGCGGGAATCACCCACCCGGCGGGCCGCACGGCGGCCTCACGACTCCAGGACCTCCGCGAGGACCCGTGCCGCGCGTTCGGCGTCGGCGAAGGACACGTACAGCGGGGTGAACCCGAAGCGCAGCACGTCCGGCGCGCGGAAGTCACCGACGACGCCCCGCTCGATGAGCCGCTTCATGACGTCCCCGGCTCCCTCGCACCGGAGCGCGACCTGGCTGCCGCGTTCGGCGTGCGCGTCCGGGGTGAGCGACTCCACCAGCCCCTTTGGCACGTACGCCGCGACGCACCGCAGGAAGAAGTCCGTCAGGGCGAGCGACTTGGCCCGCACCGCGTCCATGGAGACGCCGTCCCAGACGTCGAGCGCCGCTTCGAGGGCGAGCATCGACAGGATGTCCGGGGTGCCGACGCGCCCGCGCAGCACCCCGTCGGCCGCCTCGAACTCGGGCCGCATCCCGAAGGGCTCGGCGTGCGAGTTCCAGCCGGGCAGCGGCGAGTCGAAGCGGTCCTGGAGCTCCCGGCGCACATAGAGGTACGCGGGTGAACCGGGGCCGCCGTTCAGGTACTTGTACGTGCAGCCCACCGCGAGGTCGACGCCGTGCTCGTCCAGGCCGACGGGCAGGGCACCCGCCGTGTGGCACAGGTCCCAGACGGCGAGGGCGCCCGCCGCGTGCACGGCGGCGGTCAGGCCGGGCAGGTCGTGCAGGCGGCCGGTGCGGTAGTCGGCGTGGTTGAGCAGGACGGCGGCCGTGCGGGGGCCGAGCGCCGCCGGCACCTCGGCCGGGGTGAGCGGGGTCAGGCGGCAGCCGGTGAGGCGGGCGGCGGACTGCGCGATGTACCCGTCGGTGGGGAAGGTCGTGGCGTCGACGATGATCTCGTCACGCTCGGCTCGTCCGTCATGTCCGCCGTGGGGCTCGCCCCCGCCCCCGCTGCCGTCCCCCTCACCGCGCACGAGACGCACAGCGGCCACCAGCGCCTTGAAGACGTTCACGCTGGTGGAGTCACCGACCACGATCTGCCCGGGAGCGGCACCGACCAGTGGCGCGACCCGGTCGCCGATGCGCTCGGGCGCGGTCCACCACTCGCTCTCGCCCCACGAGCGGATGCGCAGGCGGCCCCACTGGCGGTTGATGACGTCCGCGACGCGATCCGGCACGTGGGCGGGGAGCGCCCCCAGGGAGTTGCCGTCCAGGTAGACGGTGTCGTCGAGGACGAACTCGGCGCGCTTGACGGCGAGTTCGTCCTCGCGGTCCAGCTCCTTGGCCTGAATGCGCAGGTCGGGGCCCGGGGAAGGGCGAGAGGCAGGGCGCGGGTCAGACATGGCTCCTCGCCGTCCACAGCTCGGGGAACACGTTTTTCGACGCGCGCTTCTCCAGCCAGGCCACGCCGGCCGAGCCGCCCGTGCCCGTCTTGGCGCCCATCGCACGGCGGGTGGCGACCAGGTGGTCGTTGCGCCATCGCCAGATCAGTTCGGCGACGTCCGTCAGCGTCTCGCCGAGGCGGGCGAGATCGCCGCTCTCGTCACCGGAGTACAGCTCGGTCCAGACGGCCTCGACCTGGGGCGACGGCTCGTACTTCTTGGAGAGGTCGCGCTCCAGGACGGCGGCCGGGATCGCGTACCCGCGGCGGTGCAGCAGCCGGAGCACCTCGTCGTACAGGCTCGGCTCGTGCAGCGCCTTCTCCAGCTCCGCGTGGACGCGCGGCGCGCCCCGGTGCGGGACCAGCATGGACGCCGACTTGTCGCCGAGCAGGAACTCCATGCGGCGGTACATCGCGGACTGGAAGCCTGAGCCCTCGCCGAGCGCGCCGCGGTAGGAGTTGAACTGCGCGGGCGTCAGCCCGGCGAGCGGCTTCCAGGAGTGGTTCAGGGCCTCCAGCTCGCGGATGCTGCGCTTGAGCGCGGCCACCGCGACGGGGATGTCGTCGCGGCGCAGGGCCTTCGCCGCGGTCTCCCATTCGTGGACGATCACGGTGAACCACAACTCCATGACCTGGGTGGTGACCAGGAAGACCATCTCGCCGGGGTCGTCCGAGCGAAGGTGCTGGAGGTGGGTGAGGACGTCCGCCTGGACGTAGTCCTCGTACGGGGTGGTGCCTGCGAAGTCGAGGTTCGGGGCCTCGGTCTCGGTCGTCGGCCGGTGCGCCTCGACGGGCGTCTCATGCGCCTCTGGGGACATCGCTGTCTCCTCGTACGTACTCCGGGTAGCGGTCCGCCCCTGCCGGTACCGGCACGGGGGCCCCGGTCCCCACCGGAATCTTCCGCAACTTTCACGGAAACGGCAAGACACGCTTGTTCGATGACAGCAGCTAAGGTGCTACGGCACTGTCATCGGGGCTGTCATCCCGTACGCGGCGACGTTCCCGGCAGGCACGCAGGTGCGCGGCGTTCCCGCAGCCGCGCACCGAGTGCCAGACGCCGCTGTTGTTGCGGGAGCGGTCGTAGAACGCGGCGGCGCACTCCGGGTCGCGGCAGATCTTCAGGCGGCGCCAGACGCCCGAGGTCTGGGCGAGCAGCCCCTCCGCGAGCACGGCGGAGGCCAGCCATCGGGCTCCCGCCCCCTCCGGCTCCACGGTCAGCGTGCCGTCGCCCGCGAGCCCGACGACGACGGGGGCGGAGGTGAAGCGCACCGCCGCCCCGCCCCGGTCCCCCGCGGCGAGCGCCCGCCGCACCTGGTCCCGCAGGCAGCGCAGCTTCGGCAGGTCCTCGTCGGTGAGCACGAGGTGCACGTCGGGCCGCCCCGCCTCCCGGGCCCAGCCGCGCACCGCCCCGTCGGCCCACTCCTGGGCGGCGCCGAGCGCGCCGTCGCCCAGCAGGTCGGGCAGGCCGGTGGGGCCGGGGCGGCAGGCGGGCGCGGTATTCAGGAGCTCCTGGACGAGGGCGAGGCCGCCGGGCGCGGGACTCAGGCAGTACCGCTCGGTCGCTGGCCAGTTCATGCCTCTCAAGGTACCCGCCCGCACATGGACACGGGCAAACGGCTTACAGTGCTGTCAGATACGTACGACGCCACTCGCACCGAACGCCCCCGGAGGGCCGCATGGAAGCCATGGAAGCGACGACGGAAGCCACCGAGAAGAAGGCGGCGGCCACGCCGGAGCCCGCACAGCCGAGCGATTCGGACGCCGCGCGCGCCGCGCGCGTCCTCGGCCGTCCCTTCGACATCAACGGCCTCACCCTCCCCAACCGCATCGCCATGGCCCCGATGACCCGCGAGTTCTCGCCCGAGGGCGTGCCCGGCGCGGACGTCGCGGAGTACTACGCCCGGCGCGCCGCGGGCGGCGTCGGCCTGATCGTCACCGAGGGCACGTACGTCGACCACCCCTCGGCCGGCAGCAGCCACCGCGTCCCGCACTTCTACGGCGAGGCCGCGCTCGCGGGCTGGCGGCAGGTCGTCGAGGCCGTGCACGCCGAGGGCGGCAAGATCGTCCCGCAGATCTGGCACGTGGGCGCGACCCGCGACGAGGGCCAGGGCCCGGTCCCCTCCGCGCCCCCGATGGGCCCCTCCGGCCTCGGCCTGGACGGCGCGGCCAAGGGCCACGCGATGACGGGCGCCGACATCGACGCGGTGATCGCCGCCTTCGCCGACAGCGCGGCCGCCGCCGAGCGGACCGGCTTCGACGGCGTCGAACTGCACGGCGCCCACGGCTACTTGATCGACCAGTTCCTCTGGGGCACCACCAACCGCCGCACCGACGGCTACGGCGGCGACCTCGCCTCCCGCACCCGCTTCGCCCGCGAGATCGTCGAGGCGGTGCGCGCCGCGGTCTCGCCGACGTTCCCCGTGATCTTCCGCTTCTCGCAGTGGAAGGCGAACGCGTACGACGCGAAGCTCGCCGCCGACCCGGCCGAGCTGGAGACCTTGCTGGCCCCGCTCGCCGCGGCGGGCGTCGACGCCTTCCACGCCTCCACGCGCCGCTACTGGCTGCCCGAGTTCGAGGGCAGCGACCTGAACCTCGCGGGCTGGGTCAAGAAGCTCACCGGCAAGGCCACGCTCTCCGTGGGCTCGGTCGGCCTCGACAAGGAGTTCCTGGGCGCGGGCTGGACCAAGGAGACCGCCTCCACCGGCATCGGCCTGCTCCTGGACCGCATGGAGCGGGACGAGTTCGACGTGATCGCGGTGGGCCGCGCGCTGATCGCCGACCCGCAGTGGGCGAACAAGGCGGTGACGGGCCGCCTGGCGGAGGCGGAGCCGTTCGACGCGAAGCAGTTGGGCCGGCTGCGCTAGTTCGTCGGTTCTTCGCCTGCGGGCGCGCGGTGGCTGGTCGCGCAGTTCCCCGCGCCCCTTCGGGGCGCGGGGGCCCGCTCAAGGTCAGCCCAGCGTCTTCGCCGCCGTCTCCGACGAGTCCCGCAGGAAGCCCGCGCAGCGCTCGTACTCCTCCTGCTCGCCGATCGCCCGCGCCGCCCGCGCCAGGGCGTGCAGCGCGCGCAGGAAGCCGCGGTTCGGCTCGTGCTCCCACGGCACCGGGCCGTGGCCCTTCCAGCCGCTGCGGCGCAGGGCGTCCAGGCCGCGGTGGTAACCGGTGCGGGCGTACGCGTACGACTCGACGACGCTGCCGCGCTCGAACGCCTCGTCGGCGAGCTGCGCCCAGGCGAGCGAGGACGTGGGGTACTTGGCGGCGACGTCGGCGGGCGCCGTGCCGCTGCCCAGCAGCTCGCGCGGCTCCGGGTCGTCGGGCAGGTGGGTCGGGGGCGGTCCCCCGAGCAGATCCTTGTGAATGGCCATGGGGCAAGTCTGCTGCATGGCGCCGACAAGAAGGCCCCGGGTCACCCGACCCGGGGCCTTCACCGCGTGCGGCGGGGGGTTACTTCAGCTTCGTACCGGTCGAACGCAGGTTCGCGCACGCCTCGGTGACGCGCTTGGCCATGCCGGCCTCGGCCAGCTTGCCCCAGGTGCGCGGGTCGTACGTCTTCTTCGAACCGACCTCGCCGTCGACCTTCAGGACGCCGTCGTAGTTCTTGAACATGTGGTCCGCGACGGGACGCGTGAAGGCGTACTGGGTGTCGGTGTCGAGGTTCATCTTCACGACGCCGTTCTCCAGCGCGGTGGCGATCTCCTCGGCGGTCGATCCGGAGCCGCCGTGGAAGACGAAGTCGAACGGCTGCGATCCGGCGGCTTTGCCGTACTTGGCGCCCACGCCCTCCTGGAGGTCCTTGAGCAGTTCGGGACGGAGGACGACGTTGCCCGGCTTGTAGACGCCGTGGACGTTGCCGAAGGACGCCGCGAGGAGGTAGCGGCCCTTCTCGCCGAGGCCGAGCGCCTCGGCGGTGCGCAGCGCGTCGTCGACGGTCGTGTACAGCTCGTCGTTGATCTCGTGGCTGACGCCGTCCTCCTCGCCGCCGGTCGGGGTGATCTCGACCTCAAGGATGATCTTGGCGGCGGCGGCCTTCGCGAGCAGCTCCTGGCCGATGGCCAGGTTGTCGGCGAGGGTCTCGGCGGAGCCGTCCCACATGTGCGACTGGAAGAGCGGGTTCCGGCCGGCCTTGACGCGCTCGGCGGAGACGTCGAGCAGCGGGCGGACATAGCCGTCCAGCTTGTCCTTCGGGCAGTGGTCGGTGTGCAGCGCGATCGTCACGTCGTACTTCGCGGCGACGATGTGCGCGAACTCGGCGAGCGCGACCGCGCCGGTCACCATGTCCTTGCTGTACTGGCCGCCCAGGAACTCCGCGCCACCGGTGGAGATCTGGATGATGCCGTCGCTCTCGGCCTCCGCGAAACCGCGCAGCGCGGCGTGCAGGGTCTGCGAGGAGGTGACGTTGATGGCCGGGTAGGCGAACTTGCCTGCCTTCGCCCGGTCGAGCATCTCGTTGTAGACCTCGGGAGTTGCGATGGGCATGTGTCCGCTCCTTGTGATGTGCGGGTAGGGGTGCTGTGCTGCTTGACCCTGACCTGGGGGCGACGACATCGTCGCCCCCATCTTTCCAGACGTGGCCGCCGGTCCGGGCGCTGCCGTCAGTCCAGGCCGAGGTCGTCCTTCGAGTACGCGAAGAGGTACGGCACGCCCGCGCCCTCGGTGATCTTCTCGCCCGCGCCGGTGGCCCGGTCCACGATGGTCGCGACGCCGACGACCTCGGCACCGGCCTCGCGGACGGCCTCGACGGCGGTCAGCGGCGAGCCGCCGGTGGTGGAGGTGTCCTCGACGACGAGCACGCGGCGGCCCTTGATGTCCGGGCCCTCCACGCGGCGCTGCATGCCGTGCGCCTTGGCGGCCTTGCGGACGACGAAGGCGTCCAGGCGCCTGCCGCGCGCGGCGGAGGCGTGCAGCATCGCGCCGGCGACGGGGTCGGCGCCCATGGTCAGGCCGCCCACCGCGTCGAAGTCGAGGTCGGCGGTGAGGTCGAGCAGCACCTGGCCGACCAGGGGGGCGGCCTCGCCGTCGAGGGTGATGCGGCGCAGGTCGATGTAGTAGTCGGCCTCCAGACCCGAGGAGAGGGTCACCTTGCCGTGCACCACGGCCTTGTCCTTGATCTGCTGGAGCAGCGCGCCACGTACGTCGTCAGTCATGCCGCTCAGCTTAAAGCCGCGTCCAGGTCCAGGTCGTCGCCGTCTCCAGCGGCTCGATGGGCGTGACCAGGCGCGGCGCCGTGTTGAGGCCGTTGGGCGGGCCGGTCTGCGGCTCCACGCAGACGGCGGCGTCCTGCTCGTCGTAGACGACGACCCACTGCTCGCGGCTGGTGACGTTCAGCGCGAGCCGTCCGGGCCAGGTCAGCGTCACGTCGACGCCCTCGGGCATGCCGAAGCAGTCGTCCCAGGGGCCGGGCCGCGGGTCGACGCGGCGGCCGGTCGGCAGGTGATCGTCGCCCCGCTCCTCCTGCCAGGCGGGGGTGAAGTCGATCCGTACGGGGTCCCCGCCGCCATCCAGGGTGCGGTGGAACCACGGGTGCCAGCCCGCCTGCGCGGGGAAGGAGTCGCCGTACGTCTCGATGCCGAGCCGCAGCGTCAACGCGTCCTCGGTGAGTTCCACGATCTGGGTGACGCGCCCCGGGTAGGGCCACGGGTCGGTGAGGTCGTAGGTGAAGACGGCCTCGGTCTTCGAGGAGCGCGCCGTGCGCCACTCGGCGTCGCGGGCGAAGCCGTGGATGGCGTGCGGCGGGGAGTTCAGCGGCATCTGGTGCACGGTCGCGCCGTCGCGGAACCGGCCGTTCTCGATCCGGCCGCACCACGGGACCATGGGGAAGGCGCCGTACCGCTCCCCCTGCCGCAGCAGTTCGGCGCCGCCGATGCGCAGACTTCCGATGCGGCAGCCGTTGCCCGGCCGCACGGTCACTTCCGCGTCACCCGCGGTCAGAATCACGTCTTCGGTACTCACGGGGCCGACCCTACGGCGTACGCGGTCACCGGCGGCGGCGCAGGGCCCGGCCGACGACGACGGCGGAGGCCAGCGCGAGGGCGGCGGCGGGCGCGGCCCAGCGGAGCGTGGCCCCCGCGGAGAGCGCCTCGGGGGCGGGCGCCGGGGCGTACCGGCCGCGCGGCGGGGCGTGGTCGACCTCCTCGGCGCTGCGGCCGATCATCGTGCGGCGGGCGTGGGCGGCCTCGGCGGGCGGCACGTCGAGGTCGCTGACGTCGTCGATGCCGTCGAGGTCACGCAGCTCCTCGTCGTCCTCGACGTTGACGGCGTCGTCCACCTCGATGCCGTCCAGATCGTCGTCGTCGAGACCGTCACCGTCGATGCCGTCGATGCCGTCGTCGCCGTCGATGGCACCGCTCAACCGGTCGAGCGACGGTGGCGGTACCTCGGTCTCGAAGACGGTGGGGGCCCCGGCCGCGCCGGCCGGGCCGGAGTCCGCGGGCGCCGCCTCCGCGAGCTGCTCCGCGAACCGGTCGAGGAGTCTGCGCACAGCAGATTCCACAGCCTGTGGAGAACTCTCCGTGATCCGCCCCTCGGCGGCGGCCGTCCCGCCGAACACCACCGTGGTGCCCCCGGCGGCCGACGCGAGCCGCACCGTCAGCGTGAGCTTCACGGAGCCGGAGCCGCGCACCTCCACGCCCTCGCCCTCGATCACGTACGTCCCGTCGGGGCGGCCCTCGGCCCGCGCCGCGCACCGGTAGGTGACGGTGTGCCCGCCGGCCCGCACCTTGAGCCGACCGGAGAGCGGCTCGGCCGCCTCCTCCGCGTCGCGCTGAAGCCCGGGGACCGCCCCGGCCACCCGCTCGGGGTCCGCGAGGACCTGCCGGAGACGCTCTGCCGAAACCGGAACGAACACCTCATGCTCCATGAGAGTCGAGCCTACCCACGCACACGCGTTCATGTACGCCGCTTGCGCTGCCCGTGTACGTCAGTTCGCGTAACGCGGATGCACCAGGGTCGACGCGGGGAGCCCCGCCACCCGGGTCGGCGCGGCCGAGCGCACCCCGACACGCACCGGCGCGGAGCCGGCGGCCTCCCGCAGCGCCGGCCGCGCCCGCGCGGCCAGGACGAAGCCCCAGTCACGGGCCCCGGGCGTCCCCTCCGACGTGCGGTCGGGCCCGGCGGAGAACCCGGACCGCCGCCCGCCCACGCGGTAGGGCACGGTCCGCAGCCCCGCCGCGCGCACCGACGCCTCCACCGTCCAGAAAGTCCGCGGCCGGGTCGAAACGGGCCCCGCGTGCACGGCGAGGCGGCCCCCGGGGGCGAGCACGCGCGTGACGAGGCCGTAGAACTCCAGGGAGTACAGCTTCGTGCCGGCGGTGATGCCCGGGTCCGGCAGGTCGGAGATCACCACGTCGTACGTCGCGCGCAGGGAGCGCAGCCGGCGGAACGCCTCGGCGTGCACCACCCGCAGCCGGGGGTCGCGGTAGGCGTGGCCGTTCAGTTCGCTCAGGGCCGGGTCGTGGCGCGCCAGGCGGACGACGCCCGGGTCCAGCTCGACGATGTCGACGCGGCGCACCCCGCCGTGGCGCAGCACCTCGCGCGCCGCGAGGCCGTCACCGCCGCCGAGGATGAGCACGCGCGCGTGGGGGCCGCGCATCGCGGGGTCGACGAGCGCCCGGTGGTAGCGGCGCTCGTCGCGTCCGCTGACGCGCAGCCGTCCGTCCAGGAAGAGGTAGAAGGAGCGTTTCCGCCCGCCCGTGAGGACGATCTCCTGTACGTCGGTCCGGACGGCGACGCGCGCGTCCGCGCCGTACACCGCCCGCCGCGCGGCCCGCTCGAAGTCGCCGACGAGTACGGCGGCCGAGGCGAGCACGGCCAGGACGAGGACGTTCGCCGCGAGCACCGCCCAGCGCCCGCGCACGCTCAGGCCCCGCCAGAACAGGCCGAGGACGAGCGCGCAGCCCGCGACCGCGTTGACGGCTCCGGTGAACAGGGCGCCCGTGAGCTGGCCGAAGACCGGGAGCAGCAGGAACGGGAAGGCGAGCCCGCCGACCAGCGCGCCCACGTAGTCGGCGGCGAACACGTCGGCGACGGCGCCGCCCGCGTCCTGGCGCCGGATGCGCTGGATGAGCACCACCAGGAGCGGCACCTCGGCGCCGATGAGGACGCCGATGGCCAGCGAGAACACGGCGAGGAGGTGGCGCGGGCCGCCCGCCGGGACCCCGCCGAGGTCACCGGTCCAGGCGAAGGCCGCGTACAGCGCCATGGCGCTGCATCCGCCGACCAGCGCGAGTGCCGCCTCGATGAGCCCGAACCACAGGGGCGCGCGGCGCCGCAGCCGCTTGGCGAGCAGCGAGCCGATGCCCATGGCGAAGACCATCACGGAGAGGACGACGGAGGCCTGGGTGACCGAGTCGCCGATCAAGTAGGCGGCGACGGCGACGAGTTCGAGTTCGTAGACGAGTCCGCAGGCAGCGCAGACGAACACGCCGACCAGAACGAGGAACCGTCCTGCCCGGGGCGAGACCGGCAACCGCACCGTCGACTCGTCGAGCATCCGAGAACGCTACGTCACCGCGCTCACGAGCCAAGTCCCCCAAAAGGGTGCAACCGGAGCCGCCCCACCGCGGTCCCGGCCCACGCGGCACCACTCCCGGTCACCGCTGGGCGGGCAGGGCCGCCCGCACCCCCACCTTCGACCGGGTGGCGACCAGCTGGCCGTCCTGGGGGTACGCGTGCCACGTACGCCACATCACCGACCCCTCGTGCCGCTGCGCCAGCAGCGCCGTGAAGGCGTGCGGGCTGCCCGGGAAGACCCCGGCCAGCCCGTGCGGGTGTTCGGTGACGAGTGCCAGCAACTCCTGTGCGCGCCCGGCGAATTGGCCCCGGGAGAGCGTCTCCACGCGCGCGGCGAACTCGTACTCCCAGTCACCCACCCGCTTGGACACACCGAGCGGGAGCGGTGTGCTGCTGCCGGGGATGCAGGCCACCGTCTCGGAGCAACTGCCCTGCTCCTCCTCCAGGAGCACTTGGTGCGAGGCGCCGAGAAGTCTCAACTGCAGTTTCGCGTCGGCCAGTTCCACGTCGAGCGTGGCGAGCGCGGGCAACGGCTCGCGCCCCAGGGCCCAGGCGAGATCCTCGGCGCGCGTGTCGGTGTAGACAGTCTTCAAGGTCGTGAGCATGGGTCGGCTCCGCTAACACGCAATGGAAGTGGGGCCGGCGCACCCGGATCGGAACACCGGGAGGTGGGGAATACCGGCTCGTGCCCACGAGCACGTCCCGTCCGGGCCTCCGGGATTCGGTGCTCCGAACCCAGAAAACCCGTGGCGGACGTCCGAGGGCGGTACTGGCGCTAAGAGGGAATCATGGTCGAAGACAGTGCCACAGCGTTTTTACCCAACTTCGTAGGGTTTCCATCCCCCTGGGGGCTGCACAGTTCAACTGTTCAATGACGCAACCATGCCGGACAACATCAAAGCGCCCGGCGGGAGTTGCCTGCCCCGCCGGGCGCTCTCTGGATCGGTGGACCAGCTGCCCCGTGTCAGCTGCCTCCGCCGCATCCGCCCCCGCCACCCCCGCACGAGGAGCTGCCTCCCCCGCACGAGGAGCCGCCACCGCAGGAGTGGCCGCCGTCGCCACCGCCGCTGTCACCGCCGCCGACCCACCAACTGCCGCCGGCCGCCGTGCTCGACGCGGTGCCCGAGCGCCACGAGGAGCGGGTGCGGCGCCTGCCGCGCATCCCGCTTCCCCCGCTCCCCCCGTAACGGACCGCCGCGACCACGGCCCAGACGAGCACCGCGACGAAGATGAAGGCCACGACCATGGCCACCACACCCCTTCCGTTCCCCCGAAGCGCGGTCCCCCGTGGGCCCCACTTCTCGCGTGACAGGGGGATGCCCCCGGCCGCGGCGGCCCAAAGCAGAGTTGAGGAAGTCCAGAGGTTCGGCGCAGGATGGCCGCCATGACCTCCACTGCCGGGAGCGCGCGCCCGCTGCTCAACCGCCGCCTCGCCGAGTTCGGTACGACGATTTTCGCCGAGATGTCCGCCCTAGCGGTCACCACGGGAGCGATCAACCTGGGCCAGGGCTTCCCGGACACCGACGGCCCCGAGCCGGTCCGCGAGGCCGCGGTGCGGGCGCTGCGCGACGGCCGCGGCAACCAGTACCCGCCGGGGCCCGGCGTCCCGGAGCTGCGCACGGCCATCGCCAGGCACCAGCTCGACCACTACGCCCTCACCTACGACCCCGACCTCGAGGTCCTCGTGACGGCGGGCGCCACCGAGGCGATCGCGGCGTCCCTGCTCGCCCTCGTCGAACCGGGTGACGAGGTCATCGCGCTGGAGCCCTACTACGACTCGTACGCCGCCTCGATCGCGATGGCGGGCGGCACGCGCGTCCCGGTGACCCTGCGGCCCTCCGACGGCCGCTTCCGCCTCGACCTGGACGAGCTGCGCGACGCGGTCACTCCCCGCACCCGGCTGCTCCTCCTCAACACCCCGCACAACCCGACCGGCACGGTCCTCACCCGCGCCGAGCTGACGGAGATCGCGCGGCTGGCGGTCGAACGCGACCTGCTCGTCGTCACCGACGAGGTCTACGAACACCTCGTCTTCGACGATGCCGAGCACATCCCGCTCGCCTCGTTCCCCGGCATGCGCGAGCGCACGATCAGCATCGGCTCCGCGGGCAAGACGTTCTCGTTCACCGGCTGGAAGGTCGGCTGGGTGACCTCCACGCCCGAGCTGGTGGCGGCGGTCCGCTCGGCGAAGCAGTACCTCACGTATGTGGCCTCGGGCCCGTTCCAGTACGCGATCGCGGAGGCGCTCGCCCTGCCCGCCTCCTTCTTCGCCGACTTCCGCGCGGACATGCGGGCCAAGCGGGACCTGCTGAGCGCGGGCCTGACGGCGGCCGGCTTCGACGTCTACCGCCCGGCCGGCACGTACTTCGTGACGACGGACATCCGCCCCCTGGGCGAGAGCGACGGCTTCGCCTTCTGCCGCGCGCTCCCCGAGCGGGCCGGCGTCGTCGCCATCCCGAACGCGGTCTTCTACGACCACCGCGAGGCCGGGGCTCCCTTTGTCCGGTTCGCCTTCTGCAAGCGGATGCCGGTCCTGGAAGAAGCGGTGGCGCGCCTCGCGTCACTGGCGGGCTGAGGCTTCGCGGACATGACGAGAGCCCGGCCGGGGCGATGGCCGCCCCGGCCGGGCTCTCGTGTGCGTACGGACCCTCAGGCCTCGTCGTCGCCCGGCTTCTCGCCCTCGGCGGAGTCGACCTCGGACTCCAGGCCGAGCTGCTCGACGAGCCAGCGGTCGAACTCGATCGCGGCGCGCACCCAGCTGACCGTCGACGACACGAAGTGCTCCAGGGAGACTCCGGTGCCGATCAGCATCTGGGCCTCGCCGATGAGGCGGACCGTGCCGTCGTCGTGCGTGTGGCTGTAGACCTTCGGCCACAGGGTGCGGCGGTTCCAGTCGTCGATCGACTCGAGAAGCTGCTGCTTCTGCTCGATCTGGTGGGGCCGGTCGTAGAACGTCCGGACCGAGAAGACCTGCTGGTCGTCCTCGCCACGGAACATGAAATACGTGCGGAACTCCTCCCACGGCGCCGCGAGGTCACCCTCGTCGTCGACGACGTGCTTGAGCTCCATCTGATCCAGGAGCTGCTTCACCAGGTCCTGGTCGGGGACGACGGGGCCCGCCGGTCCTGCGCCCTGCTGCGGTTCGGGCTGTCCCCCGAAATTCGGAATCGAGGACGGGTCGATGCTCACCGTGTATTTCCCTTCGTACGGATTCCGCCATCCTCTCCCAGAAGGGGGCCCCGATCGCAACCCCGGCACAGCGTCTGCCCGGTTTCCGTCGTCCGCCGACCGCGGATCGTGGTCCGTCCTCGCGCAGTTCCCCGCGCCCCTGACGGGGCTCGCCGTCGCCCCTTTAGGGGCGCGGGGAACTGCGCGAACAACCGCCCCCGGCAGACGCGGCGCCGCTACAGCGACTTGCCCGCAGGGCCCACCAGGAGGCCGTCTCCGGCGCGGTCCACGCGGACCGTGTCGCCGTCCTTGACCTCGCCCGCCAGGATCTCCTTGGCGAGACGGTCACCGATCGCCGTCTGGATGAGGCGCCGCAGGGGCCGCGCGCCGTACGCCGGGTCGTTGCCCTCCAGGGCCAGCCAGTCCAGCGCCTCGGGGGTGACGTCAAGGCTGAGCCTGCGCTCGGCGAGCCGCTTGGCGAGGCGGTCGATCTGGAGCTTGGCGATGTGCGCCAGCTCGTCCTTGGTGAGCGCCGAGAAGACGACGAGGTCGTCCAGCCGGTTGAGGAACTCGGGCTTGAAGGACGCCCGGACCACCTCAAGGACCTGCTGCTTCTTCTCCTCCTCGCTGGTCAGCGGCTCGACGAGGTACTGGCTGCCGAGGTTGGAGGTGAGCACCAGGATGGTGTTGCGGAAGTCCACCGTGCGGCCCTGGCCGTCGGTGAGGCGGCCGTCGTCGAGGACCTGGAGCAGGACGTCGAAGACCTCGGGGTGCGCCTTCTCGACCTCGTCGAGGAGGACGACGCTGTACGGGCGCCGCCGCACCGCCTCGGTGAGCTGGCCGCCCTCCTCATAGCCGACGTACCCGGGCGGGGCGCCGACCAGCCGCGCGACGCTGTGCTTCTCGCCGTACTCGCTCATGTCGATGCGGACCATGGCCCGCTCGTCGTCGAAGAGGAAGTCCGCGAGGGCCTTGGCCAGCTCGGTCTTGCCGACGCCGGTGGGGCCGAGGAAGAGGAACGAACCGGTGGGGCGGTCCGGGTCGGCGATCCCCGCGCGGGTGCGCCGCACCGCGTCGGAGACGGCGCGCACGGCCTCGGTCTGGCCGATGAGCCGCTTGCCCAGCTCGTCCTCCATGCGCAGCAGCTTCTGCGTCTCGCCTTCGAGGAGGCGGCCGGCGGGGATGCCGGTCCAGGAGCCGACGACGTCGGCGATGTCGTCCGGCCCGACCTCCTCCTTGACCATGGTGTCCTTGGCCTGGACGGCCTCCTCCTCGGCCTCGGAGGCGGCCTCGAGGTCGCGCTCCAGGGTCGGGATCTCGCCGTAGAGCAGCTTGGAGGCGGTGTCGAAGTCGCCGTCGCGCTGGGCGCGCTCGGCCTGGCCGCGCAGCTCGTCGAGCTTCTCCTTCAGCTCACCGACGCGGTTGAGGGACTGCTTCTCCTTCTCCCAGCGAGCGGTGAGGCCGCGCAGCTCCTCCTCCTTGTCGGCGAGGTCGCGCCGCAGCTTCTCCAGGCGCTGCTTGCTCGCCGGGTCGGTCTCCTTGCTGAGCGCCAGCTCCTCCATCTTCAGACGGTCGACGGCACGCTGCAGCTCGTCGATCTCGACGGGCGAGGAGTCGATCTCCATGCGGAGCCGGGACGCGGCCTCGTCGACGAGGTCGATCGCCTTGTCGGGCAGGAAGCGGGAGGTGATGTACCGGTCGGAGAGCGTGGCGGCCGCCACGAGCGCGCTGTCGGCGATCTGGACCTTGTGGTGGGCCTCGTACCGCCCCTTGAGGCCGCGCAGGATCGCGATGGAGTCCTCGACGCTCGGCTCGGCGACCAGGACCTGCTGGAAGCGGCGCTCCAGGGCGGGGTCCTTCTCGATCCGCTCGCGGTACTCGTCCAGGGTCGTCGCGCCGACCATGCGCAGCTCGCCGCGGGCCAGCATCGGCTTGAGCATGTTGCCCGCGTCCATGGCGGAGTCACCGCCCGCGCCCGCGCCGACGACGGTGTGCAGCTCGTCGATGAAGGTGATGATCTGCCCGTCGCTCTCCTTGATCTCGGAGAGGACGGTCTTGAGCCGCTCCTCGAACTCGCCGCGGTACTTGGCGCCGGCGACCATGGCGCCGAGGTCCAGGGAGACCAGCCGCTTGTTCTTCAGCGACTCGGGTACGTCGCCCTTCACGATCCGCTGGGCGAGGCCCTCGACGACGGCGGTCTTGCCGACGCCGGGCTCGCCGATGAGCACGGGGTTGTTCTTCGTACGCCGGGACAGCACCTGCACCACCCGGCGGATCTCCTGGTCCCGTCCGATGACGGGGTCGAGGCGTCCCTCGCGGGCCGCGGCGGTGAAATCGGTGCCGAACTTCTCCAGCGCCTTGTACTGACCCTCGGGGTCGGGTGTGGTCACCCGGCGCCCTCCCCTTGTCGTCTCGAATGCGTTCAGCAGTTTCTTGGCGGTGGCCCCGTGCCCGGCGAGGGCCTCCCCGGCCTGGCCGCCCTTGGCGGCGACGCCGATGAGCAGGTGCTCGGTGGAGAGGTACTCGTCGCCCAGCTCCTTCGCCCGCTGCGCGGCGTCGGCGATGACGGCGAGCAGCTCGCGGTTGGGCTGCGGCGGCGCGACGGTCGACCCGGTCACGCTGGGCAGCGCGCCGAGGACGCGCTCGGTGTCCGCGCGCACGGCCGCCTGATCGGCGTCGACCGCGGCGAGCAGGTCGGTGATGTTCTCGTTGTCCTCGCCCTCCAGCAGGGCGAGGAGCAGATGTGCCGGGGTCAGGTCGGGGTGCCCGTCCTTCAGGGCCCGGTCGCCGGCCGCGTTGATGGCGGCGCGGCTCCTGTTCGTCAGCTCTGCGTCCACGTGCGCTTGACCTCCTTAGCGGTCCAACCAGCGGCCAGGGGTCGGGTACCCCTCACTCTGACTAGCTCAACGTACACAAAGTTGAGTCTATTCCACTCAAGGGGGAAGTCGGTAGGTGGCCCGGCTATGTTCCGTTCCATGAGCCCGAGCCAGAACCAGAGTCCCGACCAGGGCGAAACCCCCGGCCGGGGTGAGCGCCCGAACCTGCCGGCCGCCCGGATCGACCCGCGTCAGCCGCCTGAGCCCTACCTCAGCTTCTGGCGTGAACGGCACCTGTGCACCTTGACCACGCTGCGGCCCGACGGAACCCCCCACGTGGTGCCGGTCGGGGTGACGTACGACCCGGAGGCGGGGGTGGCCCGCGTGCTGGCGCGCGGGACGAGCCGGAAGGTCGCGCACATAGCGGCGGCGGCGGGCGCGGCGGACGGGCCCGGGGCGCGGGTGGCGGTGTGCCAGTTCGCGGGGCGGCGCTGGGCGACGCTGGAGGGCCGCGCGACGATCAGGACGGAGCCCGCGGCGATCGAGGACGCGGAGCGGCGCTACGAGGAGCGCTACCAGCGGCGGCCCTCGCCGAACCCGGGCCGGGTCCTGATCGAGATCGAGGTGACGCGGGCGCTGGGCAAGGCGTGAGCGGGCGGCCGGCTTCCGGCGCACGCCACAGCGGCGCCACCGTGTTCAGGTCCACGGTGGCGCCGCTGCTGGGGGAAGTACCTGCGCGATTTACAACGACGGGGGAATCGCGTCAGGCACTGCGGGGGGTGGCTGTGACGTTGTCCGGGGCGCTCGTCATCGCGCCCGGACCCTGCTGTTCCTGCTCTCCGACAAGCTGGTGGTCGCGCCGGTCGAGATTGACGAAGACCATCCCGTACCGAACGGCACACCGCACGGGCTGCGGCGCGCCGCGCGGCCGCCGAAGGCACCGGTAGGCACGGATCTCCTCCTCGTCGTCACGGGTGACGACGATCGGCTCACCGAGCAAGGTCACCATCAGCGAGTCGCCGCGGCGGGGGATCGCCGTCACGAGATCGATGAAGTGCCAGCCGGAGCGGTAGGCGGTGGCCATTTCCCGGCGGAAGGTGCGGTCGTCAGGAGGGGTGCTCATGCTCCGACACCCTTCGGGGCGATCGTCCAGCCGAGATCCGGAGGCGGCGACGCGAGCGTGTTCGTCCTCGCCGGCTGGGTCTGCCAGCCGAGATCGAGAGCGCTCACCGTGCCCAGGATCAGCCCTGCGGAGAAGGTGGTGACAAGCACCGAGCGAAGCATGCGCTTAAACATGGTCGGCTTCGTCCTCACTTGGTAGGTTCCTCTCCCCCGGCTCAACAAGACGATGTCTCAATCAAGCACGTCAAAGCCACAGGGTCGATGCATCATGTTCCTGCACGTTCAGGACCCTGGGGGGTGGAGATTTGCTCACAACAAGCGCGAAACCGACACATCCTCACCCCGCCGTCCCTCTTTGCGGCGAGGGCTCCAGGCTGTACGCACTCGCACTCAGCAGCGGTCGGATTCTGCGCAGTGAGGCCGAGAACACTCCTTGCCTCATGGACTTCGCTCTTCTGCACCCCGATCCGGACGACGCGAACTGGCTCCGGCCGGTCCCGCCGTCCGCCGCGCTCGCCCAGCGCCTGCACCCCCTCGAACGGGAAATCCAGGAGCGGCGCAGGGTCGCCGTGGAGCTGACCGACATCTTCGAGCCATTTATGGCCATCACCGCCCGGGAAGAGCCCACGACCCACGCGATCACCGTGCTGGAAGGGGACGCCCGCATCCACGCGGCCATCGAACGCGCCACCGCCGAGTGCCGTTCCGAGGTGCTCACGGTGCAGCCGGGGGGCGGCCGCAGCGAGAACACGCTCACCGTGGCGCTGCAACGCGGCCAGACCATCCTCGACCGCGGCATCACGATGCGCACGCTCTACCAGCACACGGTCAGGCACAGCCAGGGGACGCTCGCCTACGCGGCCTACATGGCCCAGGGGAACGTGGAGATACGCACCCTGGAAGAGCTGACCGACCGGCTCATGATCTTCGACCGGAACGTCGCGCTCATACCCGCCAGAGCCGACCAGCAGGTCGCCCTGGAACTCAGACACCCGGGCCTGGTGGAGTACCTCGCCAAGGTCTTCGAAGAGCAGTGGAGCCGCGCGACCCCCCTGATCGACGACGTGCCCTACCCCCCTTCCGTGGACGGCATCACCGGCGTCCAGCGCTCGATCGCCAAGCTGCTCATCGACGGCCACGTCGACGAGGCCATCGCCCGCCGCCTCGGCATGAACGTCCGCACCTGCCGCGCCCACATCGCCAAGATCGCCGCCGCCCTCGGCAGCGGAAGCCGTGCCCAGCTCGGGTACCTCATCGCCCAGTCGGGAATCCTCGACCAGGACCGTCCGAAGTGACCGCCGAAACCACCCCGGCCGCCCCCGCCACTTCAGCCACCCCGGCCACTCCGACTGCCCCGGCCACCCCGGTCAGCACAGCCACCGCAACCACCGCGGCCCATCCGCCGCACGGCCCCGACACCCTGTGCGAGGCCGGCAGCCACCTGTACGCACGCGCGCTGCGGGAGGGCCGCGTCCCCCTGCGGGACGCCGAGCGGACGCCCTGCCTCACCGACTTCCAGCTACTGCTGACGGACGCCGAGGACACCCGGTGGCTGCGTCCCGTCGCCCCGGCGCTCGCGCTGCCCCGGCTGCTCGACACCATCGAGCAGGACATCGCGTACGAGCGGCGCCGCGGGGTCCGGCTGGCCGACACGTTCACGCCTCTCATGGCGGTCACCCCCGACGCCCGCCCCCAGGAGGTCTCCTCCACCCTCACGGTCCTGCGCGGGCTGCCCCGCATCGGCGAAGCCGTCGACCGGGCCCTGAACGCGGCCACCGAGGAGGCCCTGTGCATCCAGCCCGGAGGGACCCGGCCCCCCGAGGTGCTGGCACGCTCCCTGGCGAGCGCCCAGGGGCTCCTCTCCCGCGGCGGCCGCCTGCGCACCCTGTACCAGCACACCACCCGCCACTCCCTGCCCGCCCTCGCGTACTACGAGCGCCTCCAGGGCGACGCCGAGGTCCGCACGCTGGACGAACTGACGGAGCGGCTCTTCGTCTTCGACCGCTCCGTCGCCTTCATCCCGGCGAACAAGGAACGCGACATCGCCCTGGAGCTGCGCCACCCCGCCCTCGTCGACTACTTCGCCACCACCTTCGAACGGCTCTGGCGCCTGGCCACCCCCATGTACCCGCGGTCGGCGAAGATCCCCTCGGGCAGCGGCGTCACGCCGCGCCAGCACGCCATCGCCACCCTCCTCGTCGAAGGCCTCACCGACGCCGAGATCGCCGACCGCCTCGGCATGAACATCCGCACCGCCCGCGACCACATCGCCAGGCTCGCCACCACCCTCGGCAGCGGAAGCCGCGCCCAGCTCGGCTACCTCATCGGCCAGTCAGGAATCCTCGCCCGCGGCTCCTGGGGCTCCTGAGACGCCCGCCGCGCCCCGGCCCGCCCGCGTGGGGCGACCACCGCGGCCCAGAAGTAGACACTTCAATGAAGGGGACACCCTCGCCCCCGGGTCCCCCTGCATAGAATCGCCGCGCTTCAACCGAGCGGGAGGGAGCGCACATGCGCAGCGAGCACGCGCCGCACGCCGTGGAGGAACTCTGCGAGGAAGGCTCCTCCGTCTACGCCCACGCCCTCCGTCAGGGCAGGGTCCGCGTCGAGGACTCCGAACGGGCGCCCTGCCTCCTCGACTTCGGCCTCCTCCGTCCGGACCCCGCCGACGCCCGGTGGCTGCTGCCCGCCGCCCCCGCCACGGCCCTGCCCCGCCTCCTGCGCACCATCGAGGACCGGATCGCCGGGCAGCGTGCGCGCGAGGCGCGTCTCACCGCCGCGTTCGCACCGCTCATCGCGCTCGACACGGAGCTGTCCGCCGCCGCCGACCTCCCCGCGATCACCGTCCTGGACGGCCTCGAACACATCAACGCGGCCATCGACCGCGCCATGAGCGACGTCACGGAGGAGTTCCTCGCCATCCAGCCCGGCGGCACCCGCCCGCCCGAGACCCTGGCCGAGGCCTTCCCGCGCGACCAGGCGGTCCTCGGCCGGGGCTGCCGGATGCGGACCCTCTACCAGCACACGACCCGCCACTCGCTGCCCGTGCTCGCCTACTTCGAGCAGCTGGAGGGCGACGTCGAGGCCCGCACCCTGGACGAGGTCACCGACCGCCTCTTCGTCTTCGACCGGAGCGTGGCGTTCATCCCGGCGAGCAAGGACCGCACCGTCGCCCTGGAACTGCGCCACCCGGCCCTCGTCGAGTACTTCGCCACCACCTTCTGGCGGCTGTGGCGGCTGGCGACGCCGATGTGGCCGCAGGCCGCCCCGCAGGTCTCCGAGGGCGGCGTCACCCCGCGCCAGCGGGCGATCGCGGGCCTGCTCGTCGAGGGCCTCACGGACGCCGAGATCGCCGACCGCCTCGGCATGAACATCCGCACCGCCCGCGTCCACATCGCCAAGCTCGCCGCCACCCTCGGCAGCGAGAGCCGCGCCCAACTGGGCTACCTCATTGGGCAGTCGGGGCTGCTGGAACGGAACCCGTGAGCGTCCGGCCGCCCGCCCCTCCGCGTCAGGCGTCCGCCCCTAGCCACTCCCTCAGCAGCGCCTCCCGGTCGGCCGCCCGCGGCGTGCCCCCCTCCCGGCGGCGCCCCCACTCCGCCATCGCGGCCAGCGTCGTCAGGAGCGTGCCCGCGCCCCGCGTCAGCTGGGCGAGGAGGTCGAGCGAGAGGTCGTGTTCCGCCGGGGAGTAGCCCGTCGCCGCGGCGGTGTACACGGTCAGTTCGTGGTCGGCGCCCTGCACGTCGGTGATCCGTACGGTCATCGTCGGCGCCTCGTCCCCGCCGCCGAGGCCGACCGTCAGGGCCATGTCCACCAGGGCGCCCACCTGCCGCTTCAGCGACTTCACGGGGGCGTTCTCGACCGTCAGGGCCCGCACGTCCTCCCACGGCCACAGACCCGTCTGCCGATCGCCGAGGGCCACCACGCCCTCCGGGGTCAGGCGCACGCCGGCGGCCAGCCCGGACGGCTTCGCGCCCACGTACACATCGCCCTCGGCGATCCAGAACAGCCCCACCATGGCCATGAGAATCCACTTCCCCCGCAACACCACATGTCAGCACGTACGCAGGACGTACGTCAGGTCGACCACCGCAACGCGCGAAGGGGCCGGGAGGTTCCCCTCCCGGCCCCTTCGACACCCACGTGGGCGGCGCCGCTACTGCTCCGTCGCTCTCTTCGGCCGCCAGACCACCAGCGCGCTCGCCTGCTGCACGTCCTGGTACGGGACGAGGTCGCGGCGGTACGAGGCGTGTACCGCCGCTTCACGCTGCTGCATGGCGGCGGCGGCTCCCTCCACGGCCGCGGAGAGTTCCGCGACCCGTGACTGAAGCGCCGCGACCTGGTTCTCCAGCTCGATGATCCGCTTGATGCCGGCGAGGTTGATGCCCTCCTCCTGCGACAACTGCTGCACGGTGCGCAGCAGTTCGATGTCGCGCGCGGAGTAGCGCCGGCCCCGGCCCGCGGTGCGGTCCGGGGAGACCAGGCCCAAGCGGTCGTACTGGCGCAGGGTCTGCGGGTGGAGGCCGCTCAGCTGGGCGGCCACCGAGATGACGTACACCGGCGTGTCGTCGGTGAGTTGGTACGGATTGCGACGACGGCCGACCCTCTCCATGGGTCACGCTCCCTTCGCGGCCTGGAACAGTTCTGCCCGCGGGTCGTCGCCCGCAGTCGCCTTGCGGTAGGACTCCAGGGCTTCCTTCGCCGAGTCCGACAGGGATGCCGGGACCGACACCTCCACCGTCACCAGCAGGTCGCCGCGCGTGCCGTCCTTGCGGACGGCGCCCTTGCCGCGGGCGCGCATGGTGCGGCCGTTGGGCGTGCCCGGCGGCAGCTTCAGGGTGACGGCCGGACCGCCCAGGGTCGGCACCTTGACCTCACCGCCCAGCACCGCCTCGGGGTACGTCACCGGCACCGTGACCGTGAGGTTGTCGCCCTTGCGGCCGAAGACCGGGTGCGTGCCGACGTGCACGACCACGTACAGGTCACCGGCCGGGCCACCCCGCTCGCCGGGGGCGCCCTTGCCGCGGAGCCTGATCCGCTGACCGTCGCTGACCCCCGCCGGAATCCGCACCTGCATGGTGCGGGAGGACTTCGCGCGCCCCGAGCCGTGGCAGACGTCGCACGGGTCCTGGGCGATCAGGCCCCGGCCCTTGCAGTCCACGCACGGATCGGTCAGCGAGAAGCCGCCACCGCCACCCCGCGAGACCTGGCCCGTGCCGACGCAGGTCGGGCACACGCGCGGCGTGCCGTTCTTGTCGCCGGTGCCGGAACAGGCCTTGCAGGCGGCCTGGGAGGACATGCGCAACGGCACCGTCGCGCCGTCCACCGCCTCCGTGAAGCTCAGCGTGACCTCGGACTCGATGTCCTGGCCGCGCCTCGGCTGCGTACGCGTGCCGGAACCGGCACCCGCGCCGCCGCGGTTGAACAGGCCCCCGAAGACGTCACCGAGGCCGCCCCCGAAGCCGCCGCCGGCCGCTCCACCCCCACCGGCCGCGCCTCCGAAGAGGTCGCCCAGGTCGAAGTTGAACGATCCGCCGCCGGCTCCGGGGCCCGACCGGAATCCGCCGTTGCCGAAGAGGGCACGCGCTTCGTCGTACTCCTTGCGCTTCTTGGGGTCACCGAGGATGTCGTTCGCCTCGGAGATCTCCTTGAAGCGCTCCTCCGCCTTGGCGTTGCCCTTGTTGGCGTCCGGGTGGTTCTCGCGGGCGAGTTTCCGGTACGCCTTCTTGATCTCGGCTTCGGTGGCGTCCTTGGGGACGCCGAGGACCTTGTAGTAGTCCTTCTCGATGAAGTCCTTGGTGCTCATCCCCGACGTCCCTCCTTCCTACGCTTGCTGCGCTTGCTACGTACGACCGACGTGGTGCCGACGTCAGCCCTCGTCCGGGCCACCGGTCTCCTTGTCCTTCGCCTCATCGGCGGAGGAGGAGTCGGCCGCGGCCGAGGACTCGTCGCCCTTGACCGTCTGCGCGCCGGGCTGCGGCTCGGCGACGGCCACCCGCGCGGGGCGGATGGTGCGCTCGCCGATGCGATACCCCGGCTGCAGGATCGCGACGCACGTCGTCTCGGTGACGTCCGGTGCGTAGCTGTGCATCAGGGCCTCGTGGATGGTCGGGTCGAAGGGCTCGCCCTCCTTGCCGAACTGCTGGAGGCCCATCTTGGCGACGACGGTCTCCAGCGCCTCGGCGACCGACTTGAAGCCGCCGACCAGTTCGCCGTGCTCACGGGCGCGGCCGATGTCGTCGAGGGTCGGGAGCAGCTCGGAGAGGAGGTTCGCCGAGGCGATCTCCTTCACCGTCACCTTGTCCCGCTCCACCCTGCGGCGGTAGTTCTGGTACTCGGCCTGCAGCCGCTGGAGGTCCGCCGTGCGCTCGTTGAGCGCGGTGCGCACCTGGTCCAGCTGGGCGGTCAGGCCCGCGTCCTGCGCGGACGTCTTGCTGTCCGTGTCCCCGGCCGGGGCCGCCGGACCCTCCTCGGTGGAGGGCTCGGCGGCCTTCGGCGCCGCGTCATCAGGGGTGGCGCCGGAGGGGACGTCAGGCTTCTCGGCGTTCTCACCGAGGCCCGGGGTCTCCTCGGTCATCAGGCGGCGCCACCCTTCTGGTCCTTCTCGTCGTCGACGATCTCGGCGTCGACAACTCCGTCGTCCTCCTTGGCCTGGTCGGCGCCGGGGGCCGCGCCCTCGGCACCGGCCGCCTGCGCGCCCTGGGCGTCGGCGTACATGGCCTGGCCCAGCTTCTGCGAGACGGCGGCGACCTTCTCGGTCGCGGTGCGGATCTCGGCCGTGTCCTCGCCCTTGAGCTTCTCCTTCAGCTCATTGACGGCT
This sequence comes from Streptomyces huasconensis, assembly GCF_021028635.1. Classification (NCBI taxonomy): domain Bacteria; kingdom Bacillati; phylum Actinomycetota; class Actinomycetes; order Kitasatosporales; family Streptomycetaceae; genus Streptomyces; species Streptomyces huasconensis. Next base: position 4,273,937 of record NZ_CP086119.1, on the reverse strand, counting down.
TCCTCGACCTCGGTCTTGACCTCGCCCGGGACCTTGTCCTCGTTGTCCTTGAGGAACTTCTCCGTCTGGTAGACGAGCTGCTCGCCCTGGTTGCGGGACTCGGCGGCCTCGCGGCGCTTGTGGTCCTCGTCCGCGTACTGCTCGGCCTCCTGGCGCATGCGGTCGACCTCGTCCTTCGGCAGCGAGGAGCCGCCGGTGACGGTCATCTTCTGCTCCTTGCCCGTGCCGAGGTCCTTCGCGGTCACGTGCATGATGCCGTTGGCGTCGATGTCGAAGGAGACCTCGATCTGCGGGACGCCGCGCGGGGCCGGCGGCAGGCCCGTCAGCTCGAACATGCCGAGCTTCTTGTTGTACGCCGCGATCTCGCGCTCGCCCTGGTAGACCTGGATCTGCACGGACGGCTGGTTGTCCTCGGCCGTCGTGAAGATCTCCGACCGCTTGGTCGGGATGGTCGTGTTCCGCTCGATGAGCTTCGTCATGATGCCGCCCTTGGTCTCGATGCCGAGGGACAGCGGGGTCACGTCGAGGAGCAGAACGTCCTTGACCTCACCCTTGAGGACACCGGCCTGGAGCGAGGCACCGATGGCGACGACCTCGTCCGGGTTCACGCCCTTGTTGGCGTCCTTGCCGCCGGTCAGTTCCTTGACCAGCTCGGCGACGGCCGGCATGCGGGTGGAGCCACCGACGAGAACGACGTGGTCGATCTCGGAGAGCTGGATGCCCGCGTCCTTGATGACATTGTGGAACGGCGTCTTGCAGCGCTCCAGGAGGTCGGACGTGAGCTGCTGGAACTGGGCGCGGGTGAGCTTCTCGTCCAGGTGCAGCGGGCCCTCGGCGGAGGCCGTGATGTACGGGAGGTTGATCGTGGTCTCCGTGGAGGAGGACAGCTCGATCTTGGCCTTCTCGGCCGCCTCGCGCAGGCGCTGGAGCGCCATCTTGTCCTTGGAGAGGTCCACGCCGTGGCCGTTGTTGAACTGCTTGACCAGGTAGTCGACGACGCGCTGGTCCCAGTCGTCACCACCGAGGTGGTTGTCGCCGTTCGTGGCCTTCACCTCGACGACGCCGTCGCCGATCTCGAGGAGCGAGACGTCGAAGGTGCCGCCACCGAGGTCGAAGACCAGGATGGTCTGGTCGTCCTTGTCGAGGCCGTAGGCCAGGGCGGCGGCGGTGGGCTCGTTGACGATGCGCAGGACGTTCAGGCCCGCGATCTCGCCGGCCTCCTTGGTGGCCTGGCGCTCGGAGTCGTTGAAGTACGCCGGGACGGTGATGACCGCGTCGGCGACCTTCTCGCCCAGGTACGCCTCGGCGTCACGCTTCAGCTTCTGGAGGATGAACGCGGAGATCTGCTGGGGGTTGAACCCCTTGTCGTCGATGTCCACCTTCCAGTCGGTGCCCATGTGGCGCTTGACCGACCGGATGGTCCTGTCGACGTTGGTGACGGCCTGGCGCTTGGCCACCTCGCCGACCAGCACCTCGCCGTTCTTCGCGAAGGCGACGACGGACGGCGTGGTCCTGGCGCCCTCGGCGTTGGTGATGACGGTGGGCTCGCCGCCTTCCAGAACGCTGACGACGGAGTTAGTCGTGCCCAGGTCGATGCCGACCGCACGTGCCATTTCGGTTCCTCCAGAGGTACATCTTGAGTGGATCTGGCTCAAGCATGCAGGAACGCTGCGCCGGCGTCAACAGATGTGAGTCGGGGGGGCTCAACTCTTATCCGGGGCTTACGCGCAACCCGGGGCGGGCGGGTCGGCCTTCACCTGCGGGCGCGTCGTGGCTGGGCGCGCAGTTCCCCGCGCCCCTTCGGGGGCGCGGGCGCGGCAAGGGTTGCCTGAGCGACGCAGATCACCGGGTTGCTGGCTACAGTGCGGCGGAGTAAGTGGGTAGTCTCAGACGGACTGCATAAGTTACCGCTTAGTAATAGTTCGCCTCGCAGGCCCGAGGAGCCCCCAAATGCAACTCGCCGCGATCATCGTGTCGCTGGTCCTAATCGCGGTCGGCGTCGCGCTGTTCGGCCGTGCCATCGTGCAGATCTACCGGTTCATGCGGCTCGGCCAGTCCGTGCCCGCCGGTACCCGGACCGACAACCCCGGACAGCGCACCCTCACCGTGGCCAAGGAGTTCCTCGGTCACACCCGCATGAACAGGTGGGGCATCGTCGGCGTCGCGCACTGGTTCGTGGCGGTGGGCTTCTTCTCGCTGCTGCTGACCATCGTCAACGCCATCGGCCAGCTGTTCAAGGCCGACTGGCTGCTGCCGATCATCGGCGAGTGGGCGCCGTACAACGTCTTCGTCGAGTTCCTCGGCACGATGACCGTCCTCGGCATCCTGACGCTGATCGTCATCCGGCAGCTGAACCGGCCGGACAAGCCCGGCCGCAAGTCCCGCTTCGCCGGATCGAACACCGGCCAGGCGTACTTCGTCGAGACCGTCATCCTCATCGTGGGCGTCTGCATCTTCATGCTGCACGCCCTGGAGGGTGCCCAGCACCACGTCGACGGCTACGAGGCGTCGTTCTTCATCTCGTACCCCGTGGTCTCGGCGCTGGAGGGCCTGGACGTCTCCACGCTCCAGAACCTCACGTACTTCTTCGCGGGCCTGAAGATCGCCACGTCGTTCATCTGGATGATCACGGTCGCCCTGAAGACCGACATGGGCGTCGCCTGGCACCGCTTCCTCGCCTTCCCCAACATCTGGTTCAAGCGGGACGCGGACGGCTCCACCACCCTCGGTGAGCTGCAGCCGATGACCAGCGGCGGCAAGCCCATCGACTGGGAGGACCCGGGCGAGGACGACACCTTCGGTGTCTCCCAAGTCGAGCAGTTCTCCTGGAAGGGCCTGCTGGACTTCTCCACCTGCACCGAGTGCGGCCGCTGCCAGTCGCAGTGCCCCGCCTGGAACACCGGCAAGCCGCTCTCCCCGAAGCTCCTCATCATGTCGCTGCGCGACCACGCGCACGCCAAGGCGCCGTACCTGCTCGCGGGTGGCGGCAAGTCCATGGAGGGCGAGGAGAAAGCCACCGAGGAGCAGCTGAAGGACGTGCCCGCCGCCGCCCTCGCGGAGGCCGAGCGGCCGCTGATCGGCACCCTTGAAGAGAACGGCGTCATCGACCCGGACGTCCTGTGGTCCTGCACCACCTGCGGCGCCTGCGTCGAGCAGTGCCCGGTCGACATCGAGCACATCGACCACATCGTCGACATGCGCCGCTACCAGGTGATGATCGAGAGCGCGTTCCCGTCGGAGGCGGGCACGATGCTCAAGAACCTGGAGAAGAAGGGCAACCCCTGGGGGCTCGCCAAGAAGCAGCGCGTGGAGTGGACCAAGGAGGTCGACTTCGAGGTCCCGATCGTCGGCAAGGACGTCGAGGACCTCACCGAGGTCGACTACCTCTACTGGGTCGGCTGCGCGGGCGCCCTGGAGGACCGGGCCAAGAAGACCACCAAGGCCTTCGCGGAGCTGCTGCACATCGCGGGCGTCAAGTTCGCGATCATGGGCGGCGACGAGAAGTGCACGGGTGACTCCGCCCGCCGCCTGGGCAACGAGCCGCTGTTCCAGCAGCTCGGCCAGGAGAACGTCGCGATGCTGAACATGGCGTACGGCGAGGACGACGACGACCCGGAGACCAAGAAGCCGAAGTCGGCGAAGAAGATCGTCGCGACCTGCCCGCACTGCTTCAACACCATCGCCAACGAATACCCGCAGCTGGGCGGCGAGTTCGAGGTCATCCACCACACGCAGCTGCTCCAGCACCTCATCGACGAGGGCAAGCTGATCCCGGTGACGCCGGTCGAGGGTCTGATCACGTACCACGACCCCTGCTACCTGGGCCGTCACAACAAGGTCTACACGCCCCCGCGCGAGATCATGACCGCCGTCCCCGGCCTGCGCCAGCAGGAGATGCACCGCCACAAGGAGCGCGGCTTCTGCTGCGGCGCCGGTGGTGCCCGGATGTGGATGGAGGAGCGGATCGGCAAGCGCATCAACACGGAGCGGGTCGACGAGGCGCTGTCCCTGAACCCGGACATCGTGTCGACCGCCTGCCCGTTCTGCCTGGTCATGCTGACCGACTCGGTCAACGGCAAGAAGAACGATGGCCAGGCCAAGGAGTCCCTCCAGGTCGTCGACGTCGCGCAGTTGCTGCTGGACTCGGTGAAGACCCCGGCCGACCCGGCCGGTGACGAGGAGTCGGCGGACGCGCCGGAGCCCGAGCCGGTCAAGTAGCCGCCGCAGTACCCCGCTCAGGCCGGTTCCGCCCCTTCGGGTGGGACCGGCCTGACGCGTTGACGGAGCAGAGAAGTCCCCCATCCCCAGCTCTCCGCGAGCCGGCCGACGGGCCGGTGGGCACGGCCCGCACCGCTCTCCTGCTCACCGGCAGCGGCGCCTTCGGCCACGGCGGCACGGACGACGAGGGCGGGCAGACGTCCGGGCGGCCGCCCGCGGGCAAGGCGGTCCCTCACGTCGTCGGCCGCCCGTTCATCCGGCGGCCACCGTGCCGCTTCCGGCGCACAACCCTTCGTACGCCTCGTGAGTCACACACCCGGAAAGCCAAGCCTTGCCCAAAGGTTCACTCCGAGCCCGCGGTTGCCCTGGCCCGCACCACTTCTGGGAGTACACGTGCGCGTAAGAAGCCTGGCGGTCACCGTCTCTGTCGCGGCCCTCGCCGCCACAGGTCTGACGTTGCCGCTGGCCGGTCCGGCGAGCGCCGCCACCGCCCTGGCGGACGACTTCAACGGCGACGGCTACCGCGACCTCGCGATCGGCTCCCCGCGCACCAACTCCGTGAGCGTCACCTACGGTTCGGCCTCCGGCGTGAACGCGGCGGCGGCCACCACCCTCACCCAGGACTCCACCGGGATGCCCGGCGTGACCGAGGCCGAGGACGAGTTCGGGGAGAACGTCACCACCGCGGACGTGAACCGGGACGGCTACGCCGACCTGATCGTCGGCGCCCCGGGCGAGAAGACCGAGGGCAAACCCTCCGGCGCGGTGACGATCGTCTGGGGCGGCAAGGGCGGCTTCACCTCCGGGGGCCGTGTCGTGGCCTCCCCCGCCGACACCGCGGGCCGCTTCGGCGAGGCCACCACCTGGGCCGACGCCGACGGCGACGGGTACGCGCAGCTGTCCGTGGTCAGCGGCGACAACTGGTGGTACTACGGCGACGGCGGCGACTTCGACCGGCCGTTCGGCCTGGCGGCCGGCTTCTTCCCCGAGGGCGTCCGCCTGGAGGGCATGGTCGCCGGCGGCTTCCTGCACCGGGACCCCGACGTCGTCGTGTTCGGCGAGCGCGCGGACGGCGGCGCCTGGACCGCCCACCTGAGCGGCGACGCGGACCACCACGGCTCCGGCCCCCAGGTCCTCGCCGAGGGCGACGACCCGACCGCCACGCGCGACGCGGCCACCGCCCGCGACATCAACGGCGACGGCCACACCGACCTCATCACCGGCAACTCCCGCGCGGACAAAGGCGGTTCCGTCACCGTCCGGCTCGGCGGCGAGCGGGCGTTCGGCGCCCCTGTGACGTACCACCAGGACAGCCCGGGCGTACCCGGCACCGACGAGGCCGGCGACGGCTTCGGCGCGTCCGTCTCCGCGGGCGACGTGACCGGCGACGGCGTGCCCGACCTCGCGGTGGGCGCGCCCGGCGAGGACGTCGACGGGGTGGCGGACGCCGGCAGCGTCACGCTGCTGCAGGGCTCCGGGGGCTCCTTCGCCTCGGGCAAGGCCTGGCACCAGGCGACCGCGGGCGTGCCCGGCGCCGCCGAGCCGGGCGACCACTTCGGTACGTCCGTACGCCTCAAGGACATCAACAAGAACGGCCGCGCGGACCTGGCCACCGGCGCCACCGGCGAGGACATCGGCGCGACCCGGGACGTCGGCGCCGTCTGGGTCCTGCGGGGCACACCGACGGGCCTCACCTCCTCGTACGCCGCCTCCTTCAACGGCGGGAACTTCGGCGTCGGCGGCGTGGCCGCGGACTTCGGCCGCACGCTGCGCTGACGTTCCCCTCTTCCCCCACCTTCCCTCTCACCAGCTGGAGACCTCTCAGTGACTCAGTACGTACGCACGCCCGCGCGCAACAAACTCCTCGCGGCGGGCGCGCTCTGCGCCGCCACCGCCCTCGCGCTGACCGGCCTGACGGCGGGCAGCGCGGCCGCCGCCCCCGCCAAGCCGCGGACCGACTACAACGGCGACGGCTACGCGGACCTCGCCGTCGGCGTGCCCGGCGCCACCGTCGGCGGCCAGGCCAAGGCCGGTTACGTCAACGTCGTCTGGGGCGGCGCGAACGGCCTCGGCGCCCACGGCTCGACGACGGTCAGCCAGTCCACCGCGGGCGTGCCCGGCACCGCCGAGGCGGGCGACAAGTTCGGCAAGGCCGTCGACTCGAACGACATGAACGGCGACGGCTACGCCGACCTGGTCGTCGGCGCCCCCGGCGAGGACATGGGCACGGCCCTGGACGCGGGCAGCGTCGCGATCGTGTGGGGCTCCGCGGGCGGTTTCAAGGGCGGCTTCACCGCGGTCAGCGGAGGCGGCGAGTCGCGCAACTACGGCGCGCTGCTCACCACCGGCGACTTCGACAAGGACGGCGACAAGGACATCGCCCTCAACACCCACTTCGACGAGACCAGTTCGCTCGCGATGCGCTCCGGCCCGTTCACCACGGGCTCGTCCGCCGAGCTGTCCCGGATCGAGGGCTGGCACTTCGCCGGCCCGACCGTCGTCACCAGCGGCGACTTCGACGGCGACGGCGGGGACGACATCGCCCTGGCCTACAGCGGCATGGAGACCAAGGGCACCAGGGTGCTCAGCCGGGCGTCCGGCGAGTGGACGTCGCTCTGGAGCACCGGTGACACCACCAGCACCGCCCTCGCCGCCGGCGACTTCGACGGCGACGGCTCCACCGACCTCGCCATCGGCAACGTCCAGCCCAACCCCGAGGCCGACGGGACCGCCTGCGAGGACCGGCTGGGCGGCGCCGTCCTCACCGTCTACAACAAGAAGGACGGCAAGTTCGGCGACGGCGGCCACTCCTGCACCACGCAGGGCAGCCCCTCGGTCGCCGGAGACGCGGAGGCCGACGACAACTTCGGCGCCCACCTGGCGTCCGCCAACGTCGACCAGGACGGCATCGACGAGCTGATCGTCGGCGCCGACACGGAGGCCGTCGGCACCGCGAAGAACGCGGGCGCCTACTGGGTCCTCGCCTCGGCCGGCACCGGGAAGCCGCTCGTGGGCCCCTCCTTCGACCAGAACTCCACGGACGTGGCGGGCACGGCCGAGGCCGGCGACCGCCTCGGCGCGGATGTCGGCACCGGTGACTACAACGGCGACGGCTACCCGGACCTCGCGGTCGGCGCGCCCGGCGAGGACGGCAAGGGCGGCGTCTGGTACGCCCGCACCCCGAAGGACGGCCCGAACCCGCCGGTCACCTCGGTGACGCCGGGCAAGCTGGGACTCTCGGGTGTGACGCAGTACGGAGCGGTGCTGGGGAAGTAGGCCCTGCCCGGCTCTGCGGTTCCCCAACTCCCTGGCCCCGTACAACCCTTGGGCCACTCCGAAGGTCTTCCCTTCGCCGACCACGGCGTGACGCCAGGGCCAAAGCCCGGTGAACGCGCCGGTCGCGCAGCCCATTTGTCCGCGGGTGCCCGCCAGGCATCCCCGCCTGCCGCAGGAGAACCGCATGGCCAAGCACAAGCGCACCACCGCCGCCGAGGCCGGGCGGGGGCGCATACGCCTCGCGGCGGCCACCGCCGTCGCCGCCGCGATGTCCGGCGGGGTGCTCGCCGCCACGGCGGCCACCGCGTCGGCGGCGCCCGCCCCCGCCACGCAGCCCGACGCCGACTTCAACGGCGACGGCGCCGCCGACCTCGCCACCTCCGCCTCGGGCGCCCACGTGGCGGGCAAGGCCGGAGCCGGCCAGGTCACCGTGACGTACGGCGGCGCCGAGCGGCACCACACCACGTACAGCCAGAACAGCCCGGGCGTGCCCGGCTCCGCCGAGAAGCACGACAGCTTCGGCAACGACACCGCGTACGGCGACTTCAACCGCGACGGGTACGACGACCTCGCGGTGGCCGTGATGGGCGAGGACGTCGGCTCCGACGTCGACGGCGGCACCGTACAGATCCTGTGGGGCTCGAAGAACGGCCTGTCCGGCGGCACCACGCTGGAGGACCCGCGCCCCACCAAGCACGACTACTTCGGCGGGCCCCTCCAGACGGGCGACTTCGACGGCGACGGCAAGGACGACCTCGCCATCGGCTCCCGCTCCGGCGCGGCCACCATCGACGTGTACGAGGGCGGCTTCACCCGCGCCGGCGGCACCGGCAAGCACTACACCGTCACGCCGCCCATCATGAACGGCGAGGAGGCGGGCCCGTTCAACCTGCACTCCGGTGACGTCAACGGCGACGGCAAGGACGACCTGATCGTCGACGGCTACTCCGTCGCGGGCGGCGAGAACGCGAACCTGTGGCTGCCCGGCAGCGCGAACGGCGTCACCACGGCCGGCGTGCAGCGGCTCCCCGGCGGCGTCATCACCGACGTCGGCGACACGGACAGCGACGGCTACGGCGACATCATCATTGGCCTGACCTGGGACGACGGCATCTCCGGCGCGCACAAGGGCGGCACGGTGTACGTCGTGAAGGGCAAGTCCACCGGCCCGTACGGCGGCAGCCAGGTGATCACCCAGGACACCGAGGGCGTGCCCGGCAGCGCCGAGAACGGCGACGCGTTCGGCACCGAACTGGACCTCGGCGACATCAACGGCGACGGCCACCTCGACCTGGTCGTGGGCACCCCCGGCGAGAATCTGGAGGGTGTCTCCGACGCGGGCTCCGTCACGGTCATCTACGGCGCGGCGGACGGCTCCGGCCTCTCCACGGCGGGCGCCGTCCTGCTCAGCCAGAACACCCCGGGCGTCGCCAACACCAACGAGCGGAACGACTCCTTCGGCTCGGACGTCCACATCGACGACCTCGACGACGACGGCCGCGGCGACCTCGCGGTGGGCGCCGCCGGGGAGAACTCCGAGAACGGCGCCCTCTACCTCCTGGCCTCCCAGGCGGACGGCACGCTGTCCGGCGGGGCGGGCGTCTACACCTCCACGGTGGGCATCTCCGCCAAGGGCACCCCGAGCTTCGGCCACAACTTCGCGGACTGACCCCGCTCCCCGTCCTGGCCGCCGGGCTTCCGCCGCGGACCCCGGGAACCCTCAGGGTCCCCCTTAGGGGTTGTCACAGGTCGGCCGCAAAGCCTCTCTCCTCCCAAGGAGGGACGACCGCACTCCGTAAGACCAGGTACGTTCGATTCGTGGCTGGATTCAGGATCGGACGCGGCCGGGACAACCGCGCCGCGCGACCGCAACAACAACCGCGGCAGCAGCCGTACGGGCAGCAGTCCCCCCAGGGGCAGCAGCAGTCGTACGGCTACCCGCCCGCGCCCCCGAACCCGCAGCAGTACGGCGGTGGCGGCCCCCAGTACGGGGGCGGCGGACCTCAGTACGGGGGCGGTGGCCCGCAGCCCGGCAGAGGCGGTCAGCAGTGGCCGCAGGCCGACGGCGGCCACGGCGAGCCGGAGTACTTCGGCGGTCCGGACGGCCAGGGCCACGGCCCCCAGGGCGGGTACGACCCGTACGCGGCCAACAACCCCGGGCACACCCAGGCCTTCTCCATCGGCGAGGACCCCTACCACCAGGGCGACACCTACCGCGCGGGCCAGCCCGCCGCGGCGCCGATCGGGCCGCGCCTGCACTGGAAGGACCTGCTGCGCGGCATCGTGCTGCGCCCGGGTCCGACCTTCCTCCAGATGCGGGACTACGCGATGTGGGGCCCGGCCCTCGTCGTCACGTTCCTCTACGGCCTGCTCGCGATCTTCGGCTTCGACGACGCCCGCACCGACGCGATCAACGCCACGCTGTCATCCGTGATCCCGTACGTCCTCACCACCGGCGTCGCGATCACCATCAGCGCCTTCATCCTGGGCGTGGTCACGCACACCCTGGCCCGCCAGCTCGGCGGTGACGGCGCGTGGCAGCCGACGGTCGGCCTCTCCATGCTGATCATGTCGCTGACGGACGCGCCGCGCGTGATCGTGGCGATGTTCTTCGGCGGCGGCCAGTCCTTCGTCCAGCTGCTGGGCTGGGCGACCTGGCTCGCGGCGGGCGCACTGCTGACGACCATGGTGAGCAAGTCCCACGACCTGCCGTGGCCGAGGGCGCTCGGCGCGGCCTCGATCCAGTTGCTCGCGATCCTGTCGATCATCAAGCTGGGCACGTTCTAGCGGTACCGCGACGAGGAAGGGCCCGGGGCGTCGAAGCCCCGGGCCCTTCGTCATGCAGTCGACGTGTCAGGCGTCGAGAACCTGACCGTCCCGCTTCACGACGGGCGGCTCGACGCTCCACGGGAAGTTGATCCACTCGTCGGTGCGCTTCCACACGTACTCGCACTTCACGAGCGAGTGCGACTTCTCGTAGATGACGGCGGACCGCACCTCGGCGACATGGTCGAGACAGAAGTCGTGCACCAGCTTCAGCGTCTTGCCGGTGTCGGCGACGTCATCGGCGATGAGCACCTTCTTGTCGGTGAAGTCGATCGCGTTGGGCACAGGCGCGAGCATGACGGGCATCTCCAAGGTGGTGCCCACACCTGTGTAGAACTCCACGTTCACCAGGTGGATGTTCTTGCAGTCGAGCGCGTACGCGAGACCGCCGGCGACGAAGACGCCGCCGCGGGCGATGGAGATGATGATGTCGGGCCGGTACCCGTCGTCGGCGATGGCCTGCGCCAGCTCGCGCACGGCGCCGCCGAACTTCTCGTACGTAAGGTTCTCGCGAACGTCACTCATGCTGGATGTCACACCTGTGTCCGATGGAAATTGAGGAAGGACCGGGAGGCGGTCGGCCCGCGCTGCCCCTGGTAACGCGACCCGTACCGCTGTGAGCCGTAGGGCTCCTCGGCGGAAGAGGTCAGCCGGAACAGGCACAGCTGCCCGATCTTCATGCCCGGCCAGAGCTTGATCGGCAGCGTCGCCAGGTTCGACAGCTCCAGGGTCACGTGCCCCGAGAACCCGGGGTCGATGAACCCGGCGGTGGAGTGCGTGACGAGCCCGAGCCGCCCGAGGCTGGACTTGCCCTCCAGCCGGCTGGCGAGGTCATCGGGAAGGCTGACGACCTCGTACGTGGACGCGAGGACGAACTCCCCGGGGTGGAGGATGAACGGTTCGTCGCCCTCCGGCTCCACGAGCCGTGTCAGGTCGGCCTGCTCCACGGAGGGGTCGATGTGGGGGTAGCGGTGGTTCTCGAACACCCGGAAGTAGCGGTCCAGCCGCACATCGATGCTCGAGGGCTGCACCATGGATTCGTCGTACGGATCGATCCGCACCCGTCCGGAGTCGATCTCGGCCCGGATGTCCTTGTCTGAGAGAAGCACGCACCGAGGATACGCAGAGCGCGCGGGCCCGCCACAATCTCGTGGACGGTGACGCGCCCGCGCGCCTGTACCGGGTGTACCCGTGCCCGTGGTTACTGCTTCTGCAAGGCCACCGGCACGGCGTGCCGGAGCCGGGCGCAGCGCGGGCAGCGGATGAGCCGGCCGGGCCCGAGCCGGCCGGCCTGCTGCATCGGGAACGACGCGGTGCTGAACACGTGCCCTTCGGCACATCGGACGACGGTGCGCTCCATCAAGTCCTCGAGTCCCTTCCCCAAAGCCGTGTGTGAACTCGTACGCCTGAGACTCGTTTCCGAGCCGACGACGAAAGCCCACATTACGGTATGAAAGGGACGCCACTTCAAGCGGCACGGCCACCGACACGACCCCTCAGCGGTCCCCCTACGGTACGCCCCAACTCCCTCCCGTCGCACGGCGCATCCACGCCCCGGACAGCACGCGGGCCCCGCGGCGGGGACGCCCGGGGCCCATGATGAGGTAGACTGTGCGACGCTACGCAACCGCTTCTGGCGGTGCGTTTTCGCGGGTGTAGTTTAGTGGTAGAACATCAGCTTCCCAAGCTGAGAGTGCGAGTTCGATTCTCGTCACCCGCTCCATAGCCAAGGCCCAGGTCATCGACCTGGGCCTTTTTGTTTTGTCAGGTCTGCCAGGCCGAGGGCGGCAGCGGGACGTGAGTCGGGTGGCAGGGGGACGTGAGCGGGGTGGGGCAGGGTCAGGGGTGTCAGCGGGGCGGCCGTGGCCGGAGACGGTCGGGCGGCTCATGCCGGCGTTTGTTCGTCTCTACTTCCGGGGGAACTCCCATGCGTACTCTCCGCAGTCGTACCACCGTCCTCGCCGCATCCGGCGCCGCCGTTCTCGCGCTCTCCCTCACCGCCTGCGGGGGCAGTGGCACAGGGGTCAGGTCCTCCGGGGCGGTTGAGGAACCCGCCACCGTCAGGCTGTCGGCCGCGCAGGGCAGTGGGAGTGGTGGGAGTGCTGGGAGCAAGGCCTCCTCCCCCGTCTGCACCACCGGGGACGTGTCCGTCAGCGCCGCCCGCCACGGCGGGCCGCCGTACATCCACATCGTGCTCACCGCCAAGAACACCTCGGGCCGCAGCTGCACGATGGTCGGCTTCCCGGAGATCCAGTTTCTGGAGAGCCACCGCGAGAACGTGCCGCCTGTCGCCAAGAGCAAGCCCTCCGCTCCCGTCGTCCTCAAGGCCGGTGCCCCCGCCTACGCCCTCGTGAAGCTGTCGGACGGCGGCGCCCACGAGGAGAACGAGATCGTCACCGACTTCTCCGTCACCCTTCAGGGCGGCGGCGGCATGACCGCCGTCAAGGCTCCCGGCGAGGGCGGCATCGCCGTCGACCCGGCGACGTGGGCGACGGGCTATTGGACGTATCAGCTCCGCAACGGTGCCGATGACTTCTGAGCCGTGAACCGGGAACTGTCACAGGCCGGCGGGCAGCTGAGCTACTCCCCGGAGGAGCTGTTGCCGCTGCCGCCCCGGCCCTTCTTCGTGGCCGAGGCGGCCACGGCGGCCAACTCCGCGGCCACCGTCGTCGCCTTGGCCACGCCGTGGACCCAGCGCGGGCCGCCCCGGGCCGCCCACACGACGGCTCCGAGGCCCGCCGCCGCGATCAGCACCAGCATGCTGAGCAGCAACACCATCATCGACATCCCCACCCCACCTGACGCGGGTCTCCGTAGAGCCCTTCGTACGGGCTCCGATCATCTCAGACCTGTGGGCAGAGCTTTACTGCTTCGCACCGGGCCGTACCGCCGGGAAGCCGTGAGTGCGGGCGAGGAGGATCACGAGCAGGACCGGGGTCAGGAGCAGCAGGATCGTCCAGGGGAAGGATGACGTGCCGGAGAGGTCGAGGAGGAGGCCGCCGATGACGCCGCCGGCCGCCATGGCCACGTTCCAGAGGGTGACCAGCATGGCCTGGGCCGCGTCCGCCGCGTCGCCGCCCGCGTCGGCGGCGGCGGTCTGGAGGAGGGTGGGGGCGCCGCCCCAGCCCAGGCCCCAGAGGGTCACCGCGGCGTAGACGAGTGCCGGGGTGTCGGAGAGCACCGCCAGCAGGGCCGCGGCCACGCCGACCAGGAGGACGGCGGCGAGCGTGAGTACGCGCAGCCTGCGGTGGATCAGGGCGCCGACGGCCCAGATGCTGAGCAGGGACGCGGCACCGAAGACCAGGAGGACGGCGTCGGTCGAGCCGCCCATGCCGAGGTCGGTGAGGTACGTCGCGATGTACGTGTAGAGAACCGTGTGCGCCAGGACGAAGACCAGGGTGACGAAGAGGACCGGTGACACGCCGGGTACGCGCAGCGTGCGCAGCATCGGCGGTGTCGCCCCGCGCGGGCGGCCGGGATAGTCGGGCACGAGGGCCGCGATCCAGGCCAGCAGGCCCACCGTGAGGCCGGTCATCACGAGGAACACCGCCTGCCAGCTGAGCAGTTCGCCGAGGTACGTGCCCGCCGGGACGCCCAGCGAGAGTGCCACCGGGATGCCCGCCATGGCGATGGCGATCGCCCTGCCCTGGAGGTGGACGGGTGCCATGCGGCGGGCGTATCCGGCGAGGAGCGCCCAGGCCAGGCCCGCGGCCACGCCCGCCACGAAACGGGCGGCCATCGTGAGGGTGTAGTCGCCCGAGACCGCCGTGACGGTGTTGGCGGCGGCGAAGCCCGCCATCGCCAGCAGGAGCAGCCGTTTGCGCCGCCAGCCCGCGGTGGCCGCCGTCAGCGGGATCGCGGTGAGGGCGGTGCCGAGGGCGTAGATCGTGACGGTCTGGCCGGTCGCTGACTCGCTCACGCCGAGGTCCGCACTCATGGCGGGCAGCAGGCCCGCGGGCAGGGTCTCGGTGAGGCTGGTGATGAAGACGGCGGTGGCCAGGGCGAGGAGGCCCGCGAGCGGGAGTTTCTTCTGTTGTGGGGGTGTGTGGGGTGTACGGGGTGCGTGCGGGCCGCTTGTCGTCGGGTGGGTGCTCTTTGGGTGCGTGGGTGTCGGGTCCGTGGTGGGCATGACTGGTGGGTCCTTTCAGGGGCGGTTCGTAGGGCCGGGACGACTCTGGTCGGGGGCGCTTCGGGTGCGCTGATGGTTCGCTGACGGTCCGCTGCCGGGCGGTGTGTACGGTGATCCGCATGCGGTTCGGGGTGCTCGGTCCACTGGCGGTGTGGGACGGCGAGGGGGAGCCGGTGACCGTGCCCGAGGTCAAGGTCAGGGCGCTGCTCACCGATCTTCTGGTGCACGAGGGGCGGGTCGTCTCCGCCGACCTGCTCATCGACGATCTGTGGGGCGGCCGGCCGCCGGGCAACTCGGCCAACGCGCTTCAGGCCAAGGTCTCCCAGCTGCGCCGGGCGATCGGGCGTGACCGTGTCGTACGTCAGGCGCCCGGTTATCGGCTGCGGGTGGATGTGGCGGCTGGGGACGAGGTGGACGCGTATCGGTTCCGGGAGTTGGTGGAGGGGGCAGGGGGTGAGGCCGACCCCCGGGTACGGGTCGATCTGCTGACCTCGGCGCTGGAGTTGTGGCGTGGGGCCGCGTATGCCGACTTCGGTGATGCGGAGTTCGTACGGGCGTCCGCGCGGCGCCTGGCCGAGCAGCGGCTGTCCGCGTTGGAGGAGCGGGCCGAGGCGCGGCTTGCCCTTGGTGAACATGTGGCCGTGCTCGGTGAGCTGGCGGAGTTGGTGGCCCGGCATCCGTTGCGGGAGCGGTTGCGGGCGGTGCACATGCGGGCCCTGTATGCGGCGGGGCGGCAGAGTGAGGCGCTTGCCTCGTATGCGGGGCTGCGAGAGCAACTGGGGCGGGAGTTGGGGGTTGAGCCCGGGCCCGAGTTGACCTTGTTGCGGGATGCGGTTCTACGGCAGGAGCTTTCGCTTGAGCCGGGTGTTCCCTTGCCCGCCGCTGCGCGGCGGATGTCTCCCACCCACCCGCCCGTACCCCCGCGGTCATTCCCTCCCCGTAGGAGCCAGCAGCCTGCCCGCAGCACCCGCGGCAACAATCTCCCCGTCCCCCTCACCCCCCTGATCGGCCGCGAGCACTCCGTGACCGCCGTTCAGCGGCTCCTTGCCACCGCGCGGCTCGTCACGCTCACCGGTCCCGGCGGCGTCGGGAAGACCCGGCTCGCCGTCGAAGCGGCCTCCCGTGAGGAGGGCGGGTTGTGGCTCGTCGAGTTCGCCGGGCAGTACGGGGCCGGGAGCAGCGTCGATGATCTCGCCCAGGCCGTCGCCGCCGCGCTCGGGCTCCGCGATGACGTGCCGGCCTCAGGTGCGCCGGCCACGGCCGAACCCGCCGCCGGGCCCCTCGAACGCCTCGTCGCCGCGCTGCGGGACCGGCGCGTGCTTCTCGTCCTCGACAACTGCGAGCAGGTCGTGGAGCAGGCCGCCGCGCTCGCCGACGCGGTGTTGCGTGCGGCGCCCGAGGTGCGCGTCCTCGCCACCAGTCAGGAGCCGCTGGGGCTCACGGGTGAGGCGGTGTTCCTGGTGGAGCCCTTGCAGGGTGCCGACGCCGTCGAGTTGTTCACCGCGCGTGCCGCCGCCGCGGCGCCCGGGTTCGTCGCCTCCGAGCCCGGTGACGCGGAGGCCGTCGCCGAGATCTGCCGGCGGCTGGACGGTATTCCGCTCGCCCTGGAACTTGCCGCTACGCGGGTACGTGCCCTCGGGGTGCGGGAGTTGGCCGTACGGCTCGGTGATCGCTTCCGGTTGCTGACCTCGGGGCGGCGGGGGGCGCCGGCGCGGCAGCAGACGTTGCGGGCGGTGATCGACTGGAGCTGGGAGTTGCTCGGCCGGGCCGAGCGTGTCGTGTTGTGCCGGCTCGCCGTGCATCGGGGTGGGTGCACGTTGGAGGCCGCGGAGGCGGTGTGTGCGGGGGGTGAGGTGGGCCGGGAGGAGGTTCTCGACCTCGTGACGCGGCTCGTGGAACGGTCGCTGGTGGTGATGGTGCCGGGGGATGGGGTTACGGGGGTCCGGTATCGGCTGCTGGAGTCCGTGGCCGCGTATGCCGGTGAGCGGTTGCGGGAGGGGGAGGATCTCGGTGCGCTGCGGGAGCGGCATTTGAGGCACTATCTGGGGTTGGCTGAGAGGGCTGAGGCGGGGCTTCGGGGGGCGGGGTTGCCGGGGGCGGGGTTGCCGGGGGCTGGACTGTCGGGGGCGGAGGTGCCGGGGGCCGGGGGGATGGAGGCCGGGCAGGGGGTGTGGCTTCGGCGGCTGGATGTGGAGGCGGGGAATCTGCGTGCGGCTCTGGAGGAGGCGGTGGGTGCGCCTTGGCCTCGGGAGGCGGTGCGGTTGGCTTCGGCGTTGGCTTGGTGGTGGGTGCTTCGGGGGCGGCTGGCGGAGGGGCGGTGGGCGTTTGCGGCGGTGGCGGAGCTGAGGGAGTTGGGGGCGGGGTGGGGTGAGCTTCGGTTGCTCGGTGGGGCGTTTGCTCTGTTGACCGGGGAGAGGGGGGAGCGGGGGGTGGGGGTGGGTTGTTGTGGGGTGGGTGACTGCGGGTGGAAGGGGGCTGGTCGCGCAGTTCCCCGCGCCCCTGACGGGGCCCGGCCCGTGCGTCCCTGCGGGTGCGAGAGGGCTGAGCGCGCCGTTCCCCGCGCCCCTGACGGGGCCCGACCCGTGCGTCCCTGCGGGTGCGAGAGGGCTGAGCGCGCCGTTCCCCGCGCCCCTGACGGGGCCCGACCCGTGCGTCCCTGCGGGTGCGAGAGGGCTGAGCGCGCCGTTCCCCGCGCCCCTGACGGGGCCCGACCCGTGCGTCCCTGCGGGTGTGAGGGGGCTGAGCGCGCCGTTCCCCGCGCCCCTGACGGGGGCGGGCTTGGGGGGAACGAGCGGCGGGCCCTCTGGCTTTGGGGGTATGGGCTGTTCAGTGTGGGGGATCTTGCGGGGAGTGAGTGCGTCAACGCGCGCGTGCTGCACGATGCCGCGGCTCGGGGGGATCGGTGGAGTACGGCCGCCGGGCTCGCGCTTCGGGGGATGCATGCCTTGATGCGGGGGGATCTGGACACCGTCGGGCGGGACGCGTCGCGGGCCGTGGCGTTGTTCCGGGAACTCGGGGATCAGTGGGGGGAGTTGCAGGGCATCGCCCCGCTCGCCGTGCTCGCCGAGATCAAGGGGGAGTACGACGAGGCCGCCCGCCGGCAGCACGAAGGGCTCCGTATCGCCCGTGAGCTGCGGCTGGAGGCCGAGGTCGCCGCGCGGCTCTCCGGGCTCGGGCGCCTCGCCCTGCTCGCCCGGGACTGGGAGCGCGCCCGTGAGCTGCACGAGGAGGCCCGGCGGCGCGCCGCCGCCCAGGGCTACCGCTACGGCGAGATCCACGCCGAGATGGGCCTCGCCCTGGGGGCCCGGCGCTCCGGAGACCTCGCCGCCGCCGAGTCGTACCTGTTCCGCATCCGCGACCGCCACGCGGACGTCTCCTCCCCCGCCGGTGACCACCTGCTCCACGCCGAGCTGGGCTTCATCGCCGAACTCCGCGGCGACGCCCCCCGCGCCGAAGCCGAGCACCGACGCGGCCTGGCCATCGCCCGGCAGCTGGCCGAGCCCCGTGCCCTCGCCCTCTCCCTGGAAGGCCTCGCGGGCGCCGCGGCCCTCGCCGGTGACGCCGAACACGCCGCGCTGCTCCTCGGCACCGCCGACGCGGCCCGCCGCAGCGTCGGCGCCCCGCTGCCGCCCGCCGAGCGCGGTGACGTCGACCGCGTCACCGCCTCGGCGAGCGCCTCCCTCGGCCCGGCCGCCTTCGCCGAGGCCTTCGAACGCGGCGCGCAGCTCCCCGCCGACCCCCATCGCCCCGGTCACCCCGGTCAGCCCGGTTAGGGTTGGCCTGATCCCGTGGTTCATCCGGGTCACGGGGCATGGGGAACGATCCACCGAGTGGGTCACGACAGTGGGGGGCCTTCCATGGCACTTTTCGGCAACGCGCACACCATCGATCCGGGCAAGGCGCAGAACGAGTACGCCCGGCTTCTCGGGCACGGCGAGCAGGTCCACGCCGCGTACCTCCTGATACGCGACACCATGCTGTTCACCGACCGCCGCCTGATCATGGTCGACAAGCAGGGCATCACCGGCAAGAAGGTCGAATACCACTCGGTCCCCTACCGCAGCATCACCCACTTCGCGGTGGAGACGGCCGGGCACTTCGACCTCGACGCCGAGCTGAAGATCTGGATCTCCGGCAACCAGGTGCCGCTCCAGAAGACGTTCACCAAGGGCGTCGACATCTACGAGGTGCAGGCCATCCTGACGCAGTTCGTCGCCCGCTAGAGCCGCCGGAGACACGACGCGGGGCGCCGGGCCCACTTGGCAGAACGATGCCTATCGCCCGGCGCCCCGCGTGTGCTTGCCTGGGGGGTCATTTCAGCTGTCTGGGGCGGGAGTTGCCGGTGCGTAAGCTGTGGGCCGCGGGAGTACTGGCCGGGGCGTTGCTCCTCGCCGGGTGCGGGGACCCCGGGGCCGGGGGCGAGGTCCCGGAGCGCTTACCGAAGGCCCCGGGCGCCGAGCGGGCCGAGCGCACGCCCTCCGCGCCGCCGCCCTCGGCGACCTCCACCACCCGGAAGCGGATCGCCGCCAAGCCGGCCCCCAAGGTGCTTTACCTCGGTGACTCCCTCGCCATGGAGAACCAGGACGTCCTGGGCGCCCACCTCAAGGACCGCCTCGGCGCCCGCTACCGCAGCGCCCCCTACTCCGGCACCACCCTCTGCGACTACCTCGAAGGCACCGGCAAGGACTCCCTCGTCCCCGACACCGACAAGGCCGCCGCGCTGATCCGCGCCGAACGGCCGGATTACGTCGTACTCCAGTTCTGGGGCAACGCCTGGGGTTACACGCCCTGCATGGACGGCATCACGTACGACAAGGCCCCCGGCAAGTACTTCGACCGGTACGCCGCCGACGCCCAGGCCCTGACCCGGCAGATCGACGCCGCCGCCGGGGCGGGACGTACGCGTGTCGTGTGGGTCCTCCAGGGCCCCGACGCCATCACGCCCGACCGCGTCCGCCGCGTCAACGCCCTGTACCAGGCGCGGGCCCGCGCCTCCGGCGGCCTCGTGGCCGACGCGGGCAAGGCCGTGGCCCCGGCCTCCGCGCGCTACTCCTGGGCGGAGAAGCTGCCGTGCACTTCGTACGAGACGAAGCACCCGGCGTACTGCACGGAGCCCGGGCGGAACCTCACCGCCCTCCACCGCGACAAGGACTACCTGCACTTCTGCCTGGCGCCCACCACGGCCAAGTCCCGGCCCTGCCCGGTGCGTTCACCCGGTGTCCGCCGCATGGCCTCGGCCATCACCGAGGCCATCGCGTCAGACCTCCGGTAGCCGCGGCCCCCACAAGGACGCGCGGAGGCGGCCGGAGGTCGCCCGTTCGGAGTAGGCCCGGTCGCCGCCGCACCGCCCTCCGTCACACGCTGTGAGTCCGCGACGCAGGACTCCCCGACGGAGGACAGAGGAAAGAGGCGGTCATGAGCAGCGCGACGCCCCCTACGCCGGGCCACTCCACCGGGCCGCAGCACCACCCCACCGGACCGCAGCATCACCACCACACCGTGGAGGAGAATCCGTGGGCCACCGGCGGCACGATGTTCGCCGGTGTGCTGATGCTGGTGAACGGCGTCCTCGGCGTGTTCGTGGGGATCGCGGGCATCGCCAAGGACGACGTGTACGAGCGGGTCGGCGACTACGTGTACAAGTTCAACCTGACCACGTGGGGCTGGATTCACCTGGTGCTCGGGCTCGTCATCGCGGTCACCGGCTGGGGCATCCTCAAGGGCGCGGCCTGGGCGAAGGCGACCGGCGTGGCGCTGGCGGCACTCGGCGTCGTGGCGCAGTTCCTGTGGCTGCCGTACACGCCGGTGTGGGCGTTCATCTCGATCGCGCTCGGCGTCTTCGTCATCTGGGCGCTGTGCACGGACCGTTCGGACGTGGCCGGGCCCTGAGAGAGGACTGCACGTGGCCGCGCGAGGGGCGCTGACGCGGCGCTAGCCGACATCCAGGACCTCATCGTCCGCGTGTGTGCCGAACTCGGCGACGCGCACCTCCGCGATCTGCTCGTACCGGCTGATCCGGTCGGTCCACTCCGCGTCGACACCGAACGCCGCCCGCGCGAAGCCCACCCGGCCGACCGCCTCGGCCAAGTCCTGATCACCGGCGGCCATCAGCCGCACCGGCGCGTCAAGCGCCACCGTGTGCGGCGGCACGAAGTACTCGTCCGGCACAACGGTGCGCGCGTGAACGAGCGCGCCGACAGCGACAACCGAGCCGGCCCCCAACCGTGCGCACTGCAGAACCGTCGCCGCGGTCGCCACATAGACACACCTGCCGGCCTCGCAGCCCAGCAGCGTGGCGTGCGGCCCCACGAAGACGTGGTCGCCGACGAGCACCGGCTGATCGCCGGCGACCGCGGACCCGCGCAGCACCGCGTTCTCGCAGATCACCGCCGCCTCCCCCACCTCGATCCGAGACCCCTCGGCATCGAGCACCGCCCCGTACATCACCCGCGCCCTCGGCCCCACGCGGACATCACCGACGAGCGTGGCCGTCGGGGTGACATAGGCGGTGGGATGGACCTGCGGTTCATGCCCGCGATGCCGGATGCGGATTCCCTGCGTGTCAGCGATCATGAGCGGATTCTCGACCGGCCGGCCGCGAGCAGGCTGGCGGATTTCAGACATCGCGTCCGTAGCTAGTACGCGGCGGGGCCACCGTTGGCCGCGACGGTGTCGGAGACCGTGCGGATGAACGCCTCGGAGCGGGCGTTGGTGCCCGCCGTGCGCCAGATCAGCGCGACCTCGGCGCAGGGCACGTCCCGCAGCGGTACGAAGACGACATCGGGACGGGCGTAGTACCGCTCGACGGAGGCGACCATCGGGGAGATCCCCTGGCCGGTGGCGACCAGGGTCATCAGTTCCTGGAAGCCGGCCACGGCCTGGCCGCGGCGGATCTCGCGGCCGCTGGGCGTGCGGCGCGGCACGTGGAAGTCCCACCAGTAGGCGGGCGCGCCGTTGGTGACGCCGAAGAAGGTCTCGCCCGCCAGTTCCTCCAGGGAGACCGAGGCGCGTGCGGCGAGCGGGTGGCCGAGCGGCAGGGCGAGGACGCGCGGTTCGTTGATGACGACGGGGCCGACGGTGAGGTCCGGCTCGGTCACGGGCAGGCAGGTGAAGAGGACGTCGATCTCGCCGCGGCGCAGGGGGCCCAGCGGGTCGTGGAACTGCGTCTCACGCATGGTGACCTCGCTGCCGGGGCAGCGCTCGCGGAACGTCGCGAGGACCGGAGCGGTCAGGGAGCCCGCGCCCGAGCCGAGGAAGCCGACGTTCAGCTCGCCCTCGACGCCCCGCGCGGTGTCCTTGGCGCGCGCCACGGCCGCCTCCAGCTGCGCGTGCAGCGGCGCCACGTCCTCGTACAACTGCCGACCCAGCGGTGACATGCGTACGACGCGGCTGGTGCGTTCGAAGAGGGGGGCGCCGATCTTGCGCTCCAGTTTCTTCACGGTCTGGCTGACGCGGGCCTGGGAGAGGAGGAGGCGTTCGGCGGTGCGGCCGAAATGCAGTTCCTCGGCCAGTGTCAGGAAGGTCTCCAGCTCCTGCCGTTCCATCACATACCCCCTGTGACCTGCGTCGATAAGCGTGAGCGCAGGGATCGTTTCATGGATCGCCGTTGATCGGGCCGGGTGGCCGGTGGATCTTTGAGGAGCCGATCCGGCCCGTGCACCTCTGCAACTCCCTGGAGACCATGATGATTTCGCGTGCCCGTATGACCGCCGTCGCCACCGCCACCGCCCTCGCGCTGACCGCGGGGGCCGTCGTGACCGGCGCCCACGCCGTCGGCGCCCACACCACGGCGCCCGCCGACTCGTCCGCCACTTCGCCGGCCAAGAAGCCGGAGGCGGGGTGGTCGGCCGCCTGGGCCGCCGCCCCGCAACGCCCGAGCACCGGCTTCAAGCCCAACTGGTCGGAGGCCGGTTTCGACAACCAGACCCTGCGCCAGGTCGTCCGCGTCACCGAGGGCGGCGACCGCGCCCGCATCCGGCTCTCCAACCGGTACGGCGCCTCGCCGCTGCGGATCGAGAGCGCCACCGTCGCGCGGACGGCGGACGGCGCGGAGAAGGGGGCCGCCGTGGAGGCGGACTCGGTGCGGCGGCTCACCTTCGGCGGGAAGCGCTCCGTCACGATCCCCGCGGGCGCCGACCTGTCCAGCGACGGCGCCGGGCTGAGACTCGCCCCCATGGAGTCCGTGACCGTCACGCTGCACCTGTCGGGGACCACGGGCCCGGCCACCTTCCACGCCCAGTCCTTCGCCACCAGCTACCGCGCGGACGGCGACCACACCACGGACACCGGCGGCAAGGCCTTCGGCGAGACGACCGAATCCTGGTACTACCTGGCGGGCGTGGACGTGAGCGGCGGCGAGCGCCCGGCCCGGCGGGACGGCGTCGTGCTCTTCGGCGACTCCATCACGGACGGCTTCGCCTCCACCACCGACGAGAACCGCCGCTGGTCCGACGCCCTCGCCGAACGCCTCGCGAAGGCGGGCGACCAGCGGCCCGTCCTCAACGCCGGCATCGGCGGCAACCTCGTCCTCAACGACTCGGCCTGGTACGGCGAGCGGAGCGCCAACCGCTTCGCGCGGGACGCCCTCGACCTGCCCGGCGTCGGCACGGTCGTCGTCCTCGAAGGCGTCAACGACATCGGCTTCTACGAAGGCGACCACCCCACCTACAAGCCCGCCCCGAAGGTCACCGCGCGCCAGCTGATCAACGGCCACCGCGCGCTGATCCGCGAGGCCCGCGCCAAGGGCGTGCGGATCGTCGGTGCGACGCTGCTGCCGCTCGGCGGCTCCGACCACTACGGCGAGCACTCGGCGAAGGTGAGCGACGCGTTCAACACGTGGGTGCGCACGTCCGGTGAGTACGACGCGTACGTCGACTTCGACAAGGCCCTCGCCGACCCGGACGACCCGGAGCGGATCGCTCCCGCGTACGACAGCGGCGACCAGCTGCACCCGAACGACGCGGGGTACCGGGCCATGGCGCGCGCGGTCGACCTGAAGTCGCTCTGACCGTGCTGCCTGCCTGGGCCGGGGCCCGGCTCACTCCGTCGTGTAGTAGCGGTAGAACGTCATCGCGAAGACGCTCGCGGCGGCCAGCAGCCCGAGGACCGTCGACCGGACCACGCTCGCCCCGCCCGCGCTGACCAGGAAGCCGAAGCTGACCCCCGCGAACACCGCCCAGGACATGGAGCGCAGTTCGCGGGGCAGCGACGGCGCCACCCGGTGCAGGGCGTACATGAGGACGGCGAAGACGAGACCGGCGGCGACGCCGAACAGGACGCTCCCGGCGGTGAGCGGGCCGCCGTCGCGCCGGATCAGGCCGGCCCACAGGCCGTAGACGACGCCCATGGCCAGGGCGAGGCCCGCCCAGCGGGCGGCGCCGGACGCGGCCCGTGAGCGGCGGGTGCGGCGGGGGTGGAAGGCGGGGGCGGCGTGTGCCATGACGGTTCCCTTCTCTGTGACGTCACCTGCACCGGTCGTACGTCAGTGGTCGCGGCGTCAGCGGTCGCGGTACGCGCACGGGTCGTGGTGGCAGTCCTTGTCCCGCCACTGCGGGCACGGGTCGACGGCCGAGCAGCTCGGCACGTGACGGCCGTGGGTGTCGACGTAGGCCGCGCTCACCCAGCCGCGGACGCCGGTGAGCCAGTACCAGTCCGTGTTGCCGTGCACAGCGGTCGTGCCCTTGACGGCGCACTCGACGCGGTCCTGGCTGCCGTGCGGGAGCTTCGCGACGATCCTGCCGTCGGTGCCCGGCCGGTCCCTGACCTTGAGGTCGGGGCCGGAGACGACGGTGCCCCAGATGACTCCGCGGTCGTGGCCGGCGGGGGTGGCGGCGGTGGCCGTGGCTGTGGTCGCGGCGGTCGTGGCGGTCAGCAGCGCCGTCGCGCAGGCGGCCCCGAGGGTCAGAGCGATTCTCATGATCGGCCTCCTCGTTCCCTCATCCAGGAAACACCCGTTCGGCCCAGCGCTCCACCGGAAGCCGCGCCACACTGGAGACCGATGAGTTTCCGGGGCGGACCCGGTCTGCCCTCCTGACGACACTCCTTCGCGGAGATTCTTGTGAGAAGGCGGGCGGACATGAGCAGCATGGCCATCGAGACCGCGGGTCTGGTGAAGACCTTCGGCGACAACCGCGCGGTCGACGGCATCGACCTCTCCGTCCCGGCCGGCACGGTGTACGGCGTCCTCGGACCGAACGGCGCGGGCAAGACCACCGCCGTCAAGATGCTCGCCACCCTGCTGCGGCCCGACGGCGGCGAGGCGCACGTCTTCGGCCACGACGTGGTGCGCGAGGCCGATGCCGTACGGAGCCGGGTCAGCCTCACCGGGCAGTACGCGTCGGTCGACGAGGACCTGACCGGCATGGAGAACCTGATACTGCTGGCCCGCCTCACCGGGCACGCCAAGAAGGCGGCGCGGGAGCGGGCCGGGCAGCTCCTGGAGGCGTTCGGCCTCACCGAGGCGGCGGGCCGCCAGGTGAAGAACTACTCCGGCGGCATGCGGCGCCGCATCGACATCGCCGCGTCCATCCTGAACACCCCCGACCTGCTCTTCCTGGACGAGCCGACGACGGGCCTCGACCCGCGCAGCCGCAACCAGGTCTGGGACATCGTGCGCGCGGTTGTCGGCCACGGCACGACGGTCCTGCTCACCACCCAGTACCTCGACGAGGCCGACCAGTTGGCGGCCCGCATCGCCGTCATCGACCGGGGCAAGGTCATCGCCGAGGGCACCAAGGGCGAGCTGAAGGCATCCGTCGGCGCGGGCTCCGTCCACGTACGGCTGCGGGACGCCGAGCGGCGGGAGGAGGCGGCGCGGCTCCTCGGGGCGGTCCTCGACGCGCAGGTCCAGCTGGAGCCCGATCCCGTGGCGCTGACCGCCCGCGTCGGCACGGACGGCGGGCGCGACGGGCGGGGTGCCGCCGAGCAGGCCTCGCGCGCCCTCGCCGAGCTGGCCCGCGCCGGCATCACCGTCGACAACTTCGCGCTGGGGCAGCCCAGCCTGGACGAGGTCTTCCTCGCCCTGACCGGCTCGGACACCGGCCACCACCACGCCCCCGCGACCGATCTCGAGAAGGAGGCCAGGGCATGAGCACCGCCGCCCCCGCCGAGACGCAGGATCTCGCCCCCGTCCGCACGGACTCCCTCGCCGAGCTGCTGATCTCCACCGACCGGCCGCCGCGGCCGAGCGCGCTCTCCGCCAGCCTGACGTTCGGCTGGCGCGCCATGCTCAAGATCAAGCACGTACCGGAGCAGCTCTTCGACGTCACGGCGTTCCCGATCATGATGGTGCTGATGTACACGTACCTCTTCGGGGGCGCGCTCGCCGGGTCGCCGAGCGAGTACATCCAGTACCTGCTGCCGGGCATCCTCGTGATGTCCGTCGTCATGATCACGATGTACACGGGCGTCTCGGTCAACACCGACATCGAGAAGGGCGTCTTCGACCGCTTCCGCACGCTGCCGATCTGGCGGCCCTCGGTGATGGTCGGCTACCTCCTCGGCGACGCCCTGCGGTACGCCATCGCCTCCGTGGTCATCCTGACCGTCGGCCTCATCATGGGCTTCCGGCCGGACGGCGGGTTCGTGGGCGTCGTGGCCGGGATCGCGGTGCTGCTCGTCTTCTCGTTCGCGTTCTCGTGGATCTGGACGATGTTCGGGCTGCTGCTGCGCACCGAGAAGTCGGTGATGGGCGTCAGCATGATGGTGATCTTCCCGCTGACCTTCCTCAGCGACATCTTCGTGAAGCCGGAGACGATGCCGGGCTGGCTCCAGGCCTTCGTCAACAACAACCCCATCACCCATGTCTCCTCGGCGGTCCGCGCCCTGATGGACGGCACGTCGCCGATGACGGAGCTGGCGTGGACGTTCGGCTGGGCGCTGCTGCTGGTGGCGGTGTTCGGGCCGGTGACGATGCGGCTGTACAACCGCAAGTAGCGCGGCTCGGCCCGTACGCCGATTGCCCCATATGCAGTCGCCCCGGTCGCATCCCGCGCGGCCGGGGCTTTGCCTGTAGGCGTGCCGAAAACCGTCCTGTCCGCCGCCCTGCTCGTCCTGGCCTGCCTCCTGGTCCCGCTCGGCGCGCTCTCCACCTGGGCGAAGCACGAGATCGGGGACCGGGACGGCTACGTCGCCACGATGGCGCCGCTCGCCTCCGACGACGCGGTGCGCACGGCGGTGGCGGAGGAGGTGAGCGGCGCGGTGATGAAGGAGATCGACGCGGGCCCGCTCCAGGGCACGGTCGAGGCGTTCGTGCACGACGCCGTGCGGTCGTTCACGGAGACGGCGGCCTACAGGACGGCCTGGGACGCGGCGAACCGCGCGGCGCACGACGCCGTGCAGTCGGCGCTGAACGACGACACTAACGGCGAGGTCGTCATCGACCTCGCCCCCATCACCGAGCAGATCAAGCGGCAACTCTCCGACGACGGCGTGCCGTTGGCCTCGAAGATCCCGGTACGGCACACCGAGATCACGATCCTGCAGTCCCAGGACCTCGGGCAGCTGCGGCAGTGCTTCCACGCGCTCCAGGTGGCCGGGGTGTGGCCCGCGGTGGCGGCGGCCCTCCTCGCCGTCGCGGGCGTACTCCTCGCCACGCGCCGCCGCCGGGCGGTCGTCGCCACGGCACTCGGCGCGGCCCTCGCCGCCGCGGCCCTGGTGGCCGCCGTCGCGATCGGCCGCGCCCTCACCCTCGACGACCTGCCCTCCGACGTCTCCCGCGACGCGGCGGGCGCGGTGTACGACGCGCTGACGGCGTCCCTGCGGACCGCCGCGTGGGTCCTCGTGGGGGTGGGGCTGCTGGTGGCCCTGGGGGCGTGGCTGCTGCCCCGGTTGCGCGGTTCCGCGCGCCCCTGAGGAGGGGGGCCTTGCGGTCGCTTGTCGACTGCGGGGCGGTGGGGGGTTGCTCGCGCCGTTCCCCGCGCCCCTCAGGACAGCGAGCTCGCGGTCGCTCGCCGACCGCGGGCCGGCGGGGGTCGCTCGCACCTTTCCCCGCGCCCCTGTCGGGGCCCCGGCCGCCGGGCTGGCACGCATCCGCGTGCGGCAGGATTCCCCTCGGTAGGCACCATGACCCGCGGAGCGAGAGGCACTGCCTTGGACGGACCGGCCCCCGGCAGCGCCCGAACCGCCGGGCTCCTGATCCCGTACCCGAGGAGCAGCACCGCCGTGCTGCTCGCCGAGGCGGCCGCGCGGCGCGGGCTGCCGGTGCTGGAGCGCGTGCCGGAGCGGGGGCCGGGCGCACGCGGGGACCTGCACTGGTACGGCGGCCCGCTCGCCGCCGACCGGGTCGCCGTCCCCGCCGGCATCGCGCTGCTGGAACCGGCCGACACCTGGCTCGCCGCCCTGTCGTACGAACTCACCCACCGCCGCATCCAGTCGACGACGCTCGGCGAGGCCCGCGCGCTGCGGCGCCCCGCCTTCGTCAAGCCGCCGTCGGACAAGTCGCTCCCGGCCGCCGTCTACGCGGACGGCTCGCGGCTGCCGCCGCCCAACGCCTCGGCCCGGATCACGGACGACGCCACCGTACTGGTGAGTGAGGTCGTCGAGTTCGCCGCCGAGTACCGGTGCTTCGTACGGGACGGGCGTGTGGTCACCGGCGGCCGGTACGCGGTGCGCGGGCTGCTCGATCCCGGGCCGCTCGCCTCCGGTGCCCGCGCCTTCGCCGAGCGGGTGGTCGCGCGGTGTGCCGGGGCGGGGCCGGGGCTGCCCGGCGCCGTCGTCCTGGACGTCGGGCCGCTGACCGGGGGCCGGTGGGCCGTGGTCGAGGCCAACATGGCCTGGTACGCCCACTGCTACACCGCCGACCCGGAGCGCGTCCTCGACGTCGTCCTCGCCGCCACCGGCCCGCACCACGCCGTCACCCCCACCGACCGCCCCTTCCTCCGGCCCCTCCGGCCCGGGCAACCGCCGTCCGCCCCGCCCCGTCTCTGAGGGAGGATGCGGGCAGCCAGTCGCGGCAGCCACCGAGACGAGAGGTCCACGCCTTGCGCAGGACGGACAGCGGGGACAGCCTGACGCTCGCCCCCGACGCCGAAGAGGACACGGCGGAACGCGCGCCCCGGCGCCGGGGACGGGCCGCCGCCTGGGGGGCCGGGCTGCTGTTCGCCGGGGTCAGCGGGGTCATCGGCTTCCGCGTCGCCGACTCCGACGGCTTCACCCCCGTACCGCAGCTGCTCGCCTTCCTGCCCTGGCTGCTCGTGCCCGCCGTCGCCGGACTGGCGCTGGCCGTGCTCGGCCGGTGGCGCGCCGGGATGGTGTGGGGCGTCGTCGTGCTCGGCCTCGTCGCCTGGTACACGGAGCCCTACGGCACCACCGACGCGCCGCGCGGCCCCGCCGTCGCCGAGCTGCGCGTGATGACGTCGAACGTGGAGTACGGGCGCGGCACGAAGGGACTGATCAAAGCCGTGCGCGAGGAGCGGCCCGATCTGCTGTTCGTCCCGGAGTGCGACCACGCCTGCGCCGCCCTGCTGCGCGAGGAGGTGCCCCGCGCCGACTACCCCCACCGCCAGGCCGTCGCCGCGTACGGCCCCGAGGGCTCCGTCATCCTCTCCAAGGTGCCGCTGAAGGACCCGCACCGCGTACGGGCCACCCTCGGGATGCCGGGTGCCGTCGCCGAGGTGAAGGGCCATCCGGTACGGATTCTGCTCGCGCACCCGATGCCGCCGGTGCCCGGCGATGTCGGCCTGTGGCGCGAGGAGATGGGCAAGCTCCGGGAGTACGCCGCCGCCGGGAACGGCAGGTCCACCATCATCGCCGGGGACTTCAACGCCACGCAGGACCACGCCGCGTTCCGCTCGGTCCTCGACCAGGGGCTGCGCGACGCCGCCCGCCTCGACGGCTCCTCGCGCTCCCCCAGCTGGCCCACGGCCGTGCCCGCGCCGCTCGGCACGCAGATCGACCACGTCCTCGCCACCCCGGACTTCGCGGCCCGCGACGCCCGCTTCCTGGAGATCGGGAACACCGACCACCGGGCGCTCGTCGTCACGCTCACGCTGCACCGGGCGGACACGGAGCGTTGAACCACCGGCCAGGGCAAGTGACGTAAAGCGGCGATAATGGGCACATGCCCCGTGAGACCCCCGCCGCCCCTCCGGAATCACGCGGCCCCCGGCGCCCGCTCACCCCGCCCGACTGGCTCGTCCGGTCCCTCAAACCGCAGTCCGCGCCCATCCCCTGGGCGGCCGTCGCCCGCGCCTCGGTCGCCATGGCCCTGCCGCTCGCCGCCGGCATCCTCGCCGGACAGCCGACGTACGGCGCGCTCGCCTCCATGGGCGCCCTGTCCGGCGTCATCGGCGACACCGCCGACGCCTACCGCATGCGCGTCCTCAACATCGCCGTGCCGCAGCTCTTCGGCGCCCTCGGCGTCACCCTCGGCTCGCTCGTCTTCGGGCACGGCTGGGTGGCGGTCGGCGCCGTCACGTTCGTGGCGCTCGTCTCCGGGATGATGTCGACGATCGGCGCCGTCGCCTCCGTCGGCGGGCTGCTCCTGCTGCTCAACTGCGTGGTGGGCGCGGGCCTTCCCATGCCGGGCCAGTGGTGGCTCGCCCCGGCCCTGATGACCGGCGGCGGCCTCCTCGTCCTCGCGCTCGGCCTGCTCGCCTGGCCGCTGCGGTCCGGTGTCCCCGAACGCGCCGCCGTCGCCGACGCCTACCGCGCGGTGGCCGCGCTCCTCGACGCCGCGGGCACGGACGCGTACGACGACGCGCGCGCCGCCGTCACCGCCTCCCTCAACCAGAGCTACGACCTCGTCCTCGCCCGCCGCGCCCGCGACCACGGCCGCAACCCGGAACTGGTGCGCCTGGTCGCCCGGTTGAACGCCCTCACGCCGATCGTCGAAGCCGCCCCCGCCACCCACCTGAGCGCCCGCCACGCCTGCGTACGCCTGCCGCCGGAGATCCCCGCCGTCGTCCGCGACATGGCGCGGGCCGTCGAGGACGGCGGCGGCGCCCCGACCGCCTGGGCCCCGGACCCCGAACGCCTCCCCGAGCCCCGCGACCACGCCGCCCGCGCCCTCGACCACGCCGTGCTGCACGCGGTGGAGACGCTGGGCGACGCCGACCCGCTCGGCGTCATCGGGGCCGACGACCGCCTCGGCCACCCCGCCGCGCTGCGCGTGCGGGTCCGCCGCGCCGCCCGCAACGTCGTCCTGTCCGGCGCCTCCTGGCGCTACGGCCTGCGGCTCGCGCTCTGCATCGGCATCGCGCAGGCCCTGGTCTCGCTGGTCGACGTGCCCAGGTCGTACTGGGTCGCGCTCACCGTCACGTTCGTCCTCAAGCCCGACTTCGGCTCGGTCTTCTCCCGCGCCGTCCTGCGCGCGCTCGGCACGGCCGCCGGTCTGGTGGTCGCCGCCGCCGTCCTCGTCCAGGTGCCGCACGGCTGGTGGGACGTGCCGGTGATGATGCTGCTCGCCCCGCTCATCCCGGCCCTCACCACACGCGGCTACGGCTACCAGACGGCCGCGATCACCCCGGTGATCCTGCTGCTCTCCGACATCCTCAACCACCAGGGCCTCGGCCTGGTCGTGCCGCGTCTGGTCGACAGCCTGATCGGCTGCGCCATCGCGCTCGTCGCGGGCTATCTGCTCTGGCCCGAGAGCTGGGGCACCCGGATCGGCGACCGGCTCGCGGACGCGGTCGCCGACACCGCCGGGTATGTGGAGTCCGCGTTCGGCGCCTCGGTCGAACCGGCCGCCCGGGCCCGGATGCGCCGCCGCCTCTACCGCGACCTGTCCGTCATCCGCTCCGAGTTCCAGCGGGCCCTGACCGAGCCACCGCCCACCGGCACGCGCGCCGCCGCCTGGTGGCCGCTGGTCGTCGCCGTCGAACGCATCCTGGACGCGACGACCGCCGCGCGGGTCCGCATCCGGCACGGGGCGCCGCCGCCGGCACCCGACGAGGTGGCCGAAGTGGCGCGCGAGCTGCGGGAGCTGGCCGCGGGCCTGCGGGCGTCGGCGGTGCTCGAAGAGGTGCGTACGGAGTTCACCGTCGGGCCGAAGGAGAGCGTGCTTGAGCCGTTGCGCCAGGAAGTGGGGGCGGCGCGGGCCATCGCCACCCCCACGGCATAGCGCTCCGGCTCCGGACCCGCTAGCGGACCTTGTGCAGGGCCTTCGCCAGACCGTTGGCCCAGAGCTGCTCGACCTTCGAGCGCTCCGCCGCGTCCGGCTGCGCGTTGGTGCAGGACGGGCCGGGGCCGCCGCCCGACATCAGCTGGCTGCACGGCCCGTCGTAGGTGTCCGGCAGCCCCAGCACGTGCCCGGTCTCGTGCGTGGTGACGCGGGTGGAGTCGTACTCCTTGTTCTGCGCGTAGTCCAGGAAGATGTAGCCCTTGCCGTGCCCGTCGGTGCTCGCGTACGAGCCGCGCCGGTCATTGCCCTCGCGGTACGAGAAGCTGGCGCCCGAAGTGCCCTGCTGGAGCTTGACGTTGGAGACCGCCGCGTTCCATATGGATGTGGAGGCCGCTATCTGGCGGGCGAAGGTGGGCGCTCCGGAGGCGTCGTAGACGACCGTCACCGACTTCGCCCCGGGGTTGGCGGCACGCTTCTCGGCCACCGCCTTCACGACGGCCTCGAAGAACGCCTTGTTGGCCTTGGCCTCCTGGGCCGAACCGTCGTACTGGGCGTACGAGGCGGACGGGGCCGTGGGGGCGACCGGGGCCGCGGTGGCCGATGTGGCGCCGAGTCCGGTGACGGCGAAGCCGAGGACGGCCGCGACGGACAGGTATCGCTTGCGCATGCCGCTGCTGACGCTGCTCATGTGTGGGGGGCTCCCTACTCGTTCGACCGACCGTGGGGGGTCGATGAAAGGTGAACTTTTCGGTGGCTGTGAGTCTCGGGGAGCATGAGGCGCGTGGGGATGATGGCAACTCGCGATAGCCCGGGACTATCACCGGGGGCCGGACCGCCCAGAACGGCTGGTTCTCATGGGGTTTGGGTGTCTGGTGCGGCAGCCGTACCGCCTCTACGCTCAACGGCCATGGAGCTTGAGGTCCGGCACCTCCGCGCGCTGTGCGCCATCGCCGACACCGGCAGCCTGCACAAGGCGGCGCGTCAGCTCGGCATGAGCCAGCCGTCGCTGACGACCCAGCTGCGCCGCATCGAGCACGCGCTCGGCGGCCAGCTCTTCGCCCGCGAGCGCACCGGCTGCCGGCCGACCCCGCTCGGCCGGGTCGTCCTGAGCCGGGCCCGGCCCCTCGTCACGGAGATGCGGTCCCTGGTCGCCGAGACCCGGGCGGCCGCCGCCCACGCCGCCGAGGGCCCCCGGCTGCGCATCGGCTCCACGGCGAGCCGCGCCATACCGGGGTGGCTGCGCCGGCTGCGGGTCCGGCTGCCCGGCACGGAGATCTCGCTCCAGATGGACGTCTCCGCCAACGCGCTGCTGCGCATGGTGGCCGGGGCCCAGCTCGACGTCGCGTTCGTGCACGAGGTCGAGGGCAGCCCGCTGCGGCTGCCGGAGTCCCTGCGAAGACGCGTCCTCCTCGACCGGGAGCCGCAGTTCGTCTCCCTCGCCGCCGACCACCCGGCCGCGGACCGGCCCGTCGTACGGCTCTGCGACCTCGCGGACGACCGCTGGATGGTCGACCCCACCGTCGACGGCGAGTGGGACGGCCTGCGCCGCGTCCTGACCTCGGCCGGGCTCAACCCCCCTGTCCTGCACGGCGACTACCTCACCGCGGCGTCCCTCGTCGCCACCGGCGAGGTCGTCACGCTCTGCCAGCCGACCTCACGGGCCCGCGCCGACATGGCCGTACGCCCCCTCCACGGCGACCCCCTCGGCGTACGCCTGATGGTGGCGGCCCGCACGGAGGAGGAGCTGAACGCGGTCTACGGCGAGCTGGAGGCCGCCTACTGGGAAGCGGCCCGGCAGTCCCCCGCCTACACGGAGTGGCTGCTGCGCTCCGGCGACGCCCGCGGGGCCGCCGGCGGGTCGTTGGTCCCGGCCACCGGGTGACGTCCGGCCCGACCGCTCTGACCTGCGATTTCAGCGGATTTACGGTACTGGGTCACGTCAGGTGGCCACTTGTTGCCTTGCCTACGGATGACGCACATACGGCGCCCGTAGCTTCGTAGGCGTCGCCCCCGCTGAGGGGCGCGGAGACGGACATCCGGACCGCCCAGCAAGGAGCCACGACATGCGCGTCACCCGCCGTACCTTCCGTACCGCCGCCGTCGCCACCGGAGCCGTCGCCGCCACGGGGGCCCTCGCTGCTTTCGCCGTCGTCCCGGCCGCGGCCGCCTCCGCCGCGGAGAGGCCGAAGCCGGCGGGGGTCACCGCCGATGCGCCCGATGAGGTGCCCCTGATGGCGGCCGGTGGCGGCATGGCCGCCCTGGGCGCGGCCGGGCTCGGCCGCGCGGTCCACCGCCGCAGGCACGACGACTGAGCCCGGGCCCGGCCCGCCCCCTTCCTCTCCTCGTCAGACGCCGATGTCGCGGCCGTCCTCGCGCCACACCGACACGACCGACGGCCGCACCAGCTTGCCGGGGCCGTCGGGCCAGGTGCTCGCGGGCTTCTCTGCGGACGCGCCGTCCACCTCGCCGGGGTGCTGCACGGAGACGAGCACCCGGCGGTCCTGGATGAGCGGGCCGCAGGTCTCCGCGCCGGTCGGCATGGTCAGGAACTGCTTCAGCTCACCGCGCCGCTCGCCGCGCGTGGCGACGCCGAACAGGCCGTCGTGCGAGCCGAGCTGGTTGCCGTCGGTGGACAGCCACAGGTTGCCGTGCGGGTCGAAGGCGACGTTGTCCGGGCAGGAGATCGGGGAGACCCGGTCCTTGGGGAAGCCCGCGAAGTACGTCGAGGGGTCGTCGGGGTCACCGGCGACGAGGAACAGCGACCAGGCGAAGGTGGTGGCCTCGGCCCGGCCCCGGCGCTCGGTCAGCTCAAGGACCTGACCGTGCTTGTTGAGGTTGCGCGGGTTGGCCTCGTCGGCGCCCGCCTTGCCCGCCTTGCCGCGGTCGGAGTTGTTGGTGAGCGCGACGTACACCTTGCCGGTGTGCGGCGACGGCTCGATGTCCTCGGGCCGGTCCATCTTCGTGGCGCCGACCTTGTCACCGGCGAGGCGCGTGAAGACGTACACCTCCTCGGCGGTCATGCCCTCGACGTGGCTGACGGCCTTGCCGCCGGGCCCGGCCGTGGCGAGCGGGATCCAGGTGCCGCTGCCGTCGAACTCGCCGTCGCCCGGCAGGGTGCCCTTGCCGTCGATGTCGGCGGCCGGGGAGTCACCGGTCAGCTTGGCGACGTAGAGGGTGCCCTCGTCGAGCAGCGTGAGGTTGTGCTCGTGCGCGGCGCGGGACGTGCCCTTGGCCATCCGCTTGCTGCTGACGAACTTGTAGAAGTAGTCGAACTTCTCGTCGTCGCCCATGTAGACCACCGGGCGCCCGTCGTGGGTGAGGCGCGGCTGGGCGGCCTCGTGCTTGAAGCGGCCGAGCGCGGTGCGCTTGCGGGGCGTCGAATCCGGGTCGTACGGGTCGAGTTCGACGACCCAGCCGAAACGGTTGGCCTCGTTGGGCTCCTTGGCGAGGTCGAAGCGGTCGTCGAACCGCTCCCACTTCCGCTCGGAGGCGGCGCCGGACACGCCGTAGCGCTTGAGGCGGGCGGCGGCCGTCG
This sequence comes from Streptomyces huasconensis, assembly GCF_021028635.1. NCBI lineage: Bacteria > Bacillati > Actinomycetota > Actinomycetes > Kitasatosporales > Streptomycetaceae > Streptomyces > Streptomyces huasconensis. The sequence continues at coordinate 4,238,894 of NZ_CP086119.1, read as the reverse complement.
GGTCGGTCACCTTCACCGCGTTGGCGAAGTACTGGTTGAAGTTCTCCTCGCCGTGCAGCGTGGTGCCCCAGGGCGTGGTGCCGCCGGAGCAGTTGTTGAGCGTGCCGAGGACCGTGGTGCCGCGCGGGTCGGCCTTCGTACGGACCAGGTCGCTGCCCGCGACGGGACCGGAGAGGCGGAAGCGGCTGGTGGCGGTGAGGCGGCGGTTCAGGTGGTGCCGGGGGACGGCGCGCAGCGCGCCGCCGCGCCGCTCGCCCTCCACCACGACGACGGAGAGGCCGTGCGCCGCCCAGGCGATCTCGACCTGCTCACGGGTCGGGTTCTCGGGGTCGTACCCCTTGAACATCAGGATCTCGTCCGTGTACTCGTGGTTGGCGACGAGGACCTGGCGGTCGTGCCCGCCGTGCCCGCCGTGCTTCCCGCGGAGCGGCAGCAGGGAGAGGAAGTCGTTGTTGTAACCGAACTGCCCGGCCTGTGCCTTGGCGGTCTGCCGGTCCGGGTCGAAGGGGGGCGCGCCGCGCAGGATGGGCTCGCCCCAGCGGATGACGACGTTCTGCTCGTAGCCCGTGGGGACGGTGACGACGTCCTCGGTGTTCGGCGCGACGGGCGTGAACCGCAGGCCACGGGCCCCCTTGCCCTTCTTGGCCGTACGTCCCTCGGGGGCGGCCGCGGCGGCCTCACCGACTCCGGGGCCCGCTATGAGGCTGCCGCCCGCGGTGGCGGCGACCGTCACGACGGCGGCGGCGCGCATCATCGAACGGCGGCTGAGCGCACCGGCGATGACGTCACCGACGTACTCGTTCTCGCTGGTGTTGGGCACCTCGCCGAAGCAGGCGTCACCGCAGCGGAAGCGGCAGGTCAGGGCGGAACGGCCGCCGCTCCCCTGATGCGAGGTGATGATCGGCAGCAGCTTGGGCACGGATCTGATCCTCCGTCGTCATGGCGTGGCTTGATTCCGACGTGAGGCTAGGTGCGGGTTCCGGCACGGCGGCGGCCTGCGGGTGAACGGGAGGTGAATCCGCGACACATGGGAGGAAGTTGAGCGCGCGTTGACGCGTGGGGCGACCGGGCGGCGACCCTGCCGAAGATCACGGACGGCGGCGGCTAACCTTACGTGTCCGCCCTGGCCAGGGATTCCAGGGGTTTTCGGGAATCAACTCACGCGAAGGGTTGCGCACATGGGCATTCTGAGTCGCCTGCGGAACGCGTTCGGACGGTCACGCAAGGAGAGCGTTCCCGAGGCACGGGAGCCCGAGCGTGCCCCCACGTCCGGGGAACCGGCCCCCGCGGAGGACGTGACGCTGCCGTCCCCGTCCCCGGAACCCACCGCAGACCGGGCCCCGGAATCGGCCCCGGAACCCACCCCGGAGCCGGCCCCCAAGGCCACGCTCCCGTCCCCCAGCCCCGAGCCGACGCCCTCCACGGTCGACGACCTGGTGGCCGCGGCCTTCGACAACGTCACGGTCCCGCCCCAGGGGACGGGCCGCGCGACGCCGGGGGGTACGTCGGGGGATACGCCGGAGGAGGCGAAGCCGGGGGCTGAGCCGTCCACCACCGTCCCCACCGCTGTGGGCAATCGTCCCGCAGGGCGGGACGGGTGGGCACAGCCCGAAGCCGCCGAGGCCGATGAAGCACCGGCAAGTACACCGCCCGCCGCGGAGCCCGAAGCAGCCGGTACCGATGAAACCCCGGAAGCCACACCTCCCCCGGCGGAGCCCAAGGCCAAGGCCGAACCCGAAAACCGAGCCGAACCCAAGGCCAAGCCCGAACCGCAAAGCCCTGCGGAGCCCCCCGCGGAGCCCAAGCCCAAGCCCGCCCTCTCCGCCGCCAAGGTCAAGGCCAAGGCCCCCGCCCTCGCCACCGCGTACAAGGCCGCCGGCGCCGCCCTGAAGAAGAACGACCTCACAGGAACCCGCGCCCCCGTCTACCTCGTACTGGACCGCTCCGGCTCCATGCGCCCGTACTACAAGGACGGCTCCGCCCAAAGCCTCGCCGACCAGACCCTCGCCCTGGCCGCCCACCTGACGCCGGACCCCGAGGCCACGGTCCACGTCGTCTTCTTCTCCACGGACATCGACGGCGCCGGCACCCTCACCCTCCCCGAGCACGAGGGCCGCATCGACGAGCTGCACGCCGCCGCGGGCCACATGGGCCGCACGAGCTACCACCGCGCGATCGAAGAGGTCGTATCGCACTACGAGAAGTCGGAGCACAAGGAGAACGGCACCCCCGCCCTGGTGATCTTCCAGACGGACGGCGCGCCCGACGCGAAGGGCCCCGCGACCCAGGCCCTGGCGGACGCCGCCGCGCACCCGCTGTTCTTCCAGTTCATCGCCTTCGGCGACCACGACGCGAAGGGCTTCGACTACCTCCGCAAGCTCAAGGCGGAGAACGCGGCGTTCTTCCACGCGGGCCCCACGCCCCGCGAGCTGACGGACAAGGAGCTGTACGAGGGCCTGCTGGCGTCCTGGCGCCCGTAGCCCCCACGGCTGCCGGCCGGCGATCGGACGGCGTCCGAACGGCGGCCGAACGGTGGACCCGGCAACCGGAGCAGCCGGGTCCACCCCCTGATATCGAGGTGAGTGGATCTTCACGAGGCCGTTAGGATTTCGCCCATGGCGGCCACTGGACTCGAGAAGCAGGGAGCGGACGAGAACGCGAAGGCGTTCTACGTCTCGACCCCCATCTACTACGTAAACGACGCTCCTCACCTGGGCCACGCCTACACGACCGTTGCAGGGGACGTGCTCACGCGCTGGCACCGTCAGCGCGGCGAGAAGGTGTGGTACCTCACCGGCACGGACGAGCACGGTCAGAAGATCATGCGCACGGCCGAGGCGAACGACGTCACCCCCCAGGAGTGGTGCGACAAGCTCGTCACCGAGGCCTGGAAGCCCCTCTGGGAACACCTGAACATCGCGAACGACGACTTCATCCGTACGACGGAGAAGCGTCACACCGACCGCGTCCAGGAGTTCGTCCAGGATCTCTACGACAAGGGCGAGATCTACAAGGGCGGGTATGAAGGCCCGTACTGCGTGGGCTGCGAGGAGTACAAGCTCCCCGGCGACCTGATCGACGGCGAGGGCCCCCTCGAAGGCCAGAAGCTCTGCCCGATCCACAAGAAGCCGGTGGAACTCCTCAAGGAGGAGAACTACTTCTTCAAGCTCAGCGAGTACGGCGACAAGCTCCTCGCCCTCTATGAGGCCAACCCCGGCTTCATCCAGCCGGAGTCGGCGCGCAACGAGGTCGTGAACTTCGTCAAGCAGGGCCTGCAGGACCTGTCCATCTCGCGCTCGACGTTCGACTGGGGCGTGAAGGTCCCCTGGGACGACAAGCACGTCATCTACGTCTGGGTCGACGCCCTCCTGAACTACGCCACGGCCGTCGGCTACGGCGCGGACGAGCAGAAGTTCGCCTCGACCTTCCCGGCCAACGTGCACCTGGTGGGCAAGGACATCCTCCGCTTCCACGCGGTGATCTGGCCCGCGATGCTGCTCGCGCAGGGCCTGCCGGTGCCGGGCAGGATCGCGGCGAACGGCTGGCTGATGGTCGGCGGCGAGAAGATGTCGAAGTCGAACCTGACCGGCATCAAGCCGCAGGATCTGACCTCGCACTTCGGCGTGGACGCGTACCGCTGGTACTTCCTGCGCGCCATCGCCTTCGGCAGCGACGGCTCCTTCTCGTGGGAGGACTTCTCCGCGCGCTACACCAGCGAGCTGGCCAACGACTACGGCAACCTCGCCTCGCGCGTCGCGGCCATGGTCGGCAAGTACTTCGGCGGGGAGCTGCCGGCCGCGACGGCCGACGGCGACGCGGAGCAGGCGATCCACGAGGGCCTCGCGAAGGCCGTCGCGGCGGCCGACCGGAAGATCGGCGAGGAGCTGGACTTCCAGGGCGGCATCCTGGCGATCTTCGACTTCGTGAAGCAGGTCAACGGCTACATCACGGAGCAGGAGCCGTGGAAGGTGGCCAAGACCGCATTCTCTGATGCTGCTGACGCAGCGGGCAACCCCGAGGGCAAGGCCCGCCTGGCGACGATCCTCTACACGGCGGCGGAAGCGCTCCGCGCGGTGGCGGTCCTCCTCAACCCGGTCATGCCGGAGACGTCCCAGAAGCTCTGGGACTCCCTCGGCGCGGAGGCCTCCCTGGGCGCGCTGGCCGACCAGCGCATCGAGGACGCGGCCACGTGGGGCCGCCTCGCCCCCGGCGCGACGGTGACGAAGGGCGCGGTGCTCTTCCCCCGCCTGGAGGAGAAGCCGACCGCGTAACGGAACGGCACGCGACCGGACCACGGAAGAGTCCCGCCACGCCCCGGATCACGACGGGGCGCGGCGGGACTCGTCATACGTCAGGCGCCCTCGCCGTCACCGTCACCGTCGAACAGGCCGGCCGCGTCGGTCACCTCGTAACAACGGTCGAGCCACAGCGCGAGGCGGCCGAGGTCACCACAGGACCGCACCCGCTCCCGGTCGGCTTCCGACAGCTCGATACCGCGCCAGTCGAGCGTGCGCAGGATGACTCTGGCCCGCTCCTCGGCCCGCGCCTCTTCACGGCCCTCTTCCCGCACCTTTTCGGCGACCTCATGCCGGAAGAAGTAGTTGATCGTCGTCATCAGGTCCCTCCAGATTTTCTTCGCCTGGGGGTCGACCAGGCCTGATGCGGTCAGTCAGTTGGGCGGACATCACCGCGCTGTCGGCGTCGACAGCCCGTGGGGGGGTACCGACGGCGTGAGGTCGGCGTGCCAGGCCCCGATACGGAGACCTCCGCCGCCGTAGCGGACGCGGAGGCCGGCGGGGCCTCTACCCGTACGAGCCCACCAGCCGTGCCAACTGCCGTCCCGCCGCCCGCAGTGGCTCTTCGCTCCGGTTGACCTGGGCCGTCACCTCGGCGCCCTCCAGCGCGCTGATCACGGTCGTCGCCAGATCCCGGGCGTCCTCGGGGGCGATCCCGGACGCGGTGAGCCGTTCCTCGACGATCCGCTCCCAGCCGCGCAGCGCCTCCGCGCAGACCCGCTGGATCTCGGAGTCCGTGCCGAGCGTCTCCAGGGCCGCCGCCGTCACGGGGCAGCCGTCGATCCACCCCGACTCCCGGAGTCCGACGGCGAGCACGGCCGCGCAGCGCTCGATGGCCGGGCCCGGCGCGTCCTCACCGGCCAGCCCTTCGCGCAGCAGCTCCGCGAACTCCTCGGCGCTGTACGTCAATGCGGCCACCGCCACGGCTTCCTTGCCGCCGGGGAAGAAGTGGTAGACGGAGCCGAGCGTGGCCTCGGCCTCCTTGGCGATCTGCTTGATGCCGGTGCCCACGTATCCCTGCCGCTGAATGAGCCGTGCGGCGACGGTGACGATCCGGTCGCGGGTGCTGGGGTTCGCGCTCTTCGCGGCGCTGCGGGGGGCCATGGGAGCACCCTACCGAAAAATTAAGTAGAGCGTTCGTTCTAGAGCTGTGCTACGTTTCTGCCCGAGCCGCTAGATAGAGCGCTCGTTCTAGTCCAGCTACGCCTTCACCGCTGCCACGAACAAGGAGCCCCCGTGTCCGACACCTCGCACCCCGCTACCACCAACTCCCCCACCGTCACCGTCATCGGCCTCGGCCCCATGGGCCAGGCCATGGCCTCCGCCTTTCTCGACCGCGGCTACCGCGTCACCCTCTGGAACCGCACGGCATCCCGCGCCGACGCCCTCGTGGAGCGCGGCGCGACCCTGGCCGCCACCCCCGAACAGGCTTTGCGCGCCTCGGACTTGACGGTCCTCAGCCTCACCCACTTCGACGCGATGTACGACATCCTCGAACCCTTCAAGGAGGCCGTCGCGGGCCGCACCCTGGTCAACCTCAGCTCCGACACCCCCGAGAAGGCACGGGCGGGCGCCCGCTGGATCACGGAACTGGGCGGGACCCACCTCACCGGCGGCGTCCTGTGCCCGCCGCCGCTGATCGGCACGCCGGACGCGTCGACGTTCTACAGCGGTCCTCGCGAGGCGTACGACACGCATCGCGCCGCCCTCGAAGTCATCACCGGCAAGACGGACTACCGGGGCGAGGACCCCGGCCTGGCCGCGCTGATGTACCAGCTGAACATGGCCATCTTCTGGCCGTCGATGATCGCCTACTGGCAGGCCGTGGCCCTGGCCGGCGCCCACGGCCTCACCGCCGCGGAGATCGCCCCGTACGCCTCGGAGAACTTCGCGGGGATGGGCCACTTCATCGACTTCTACGCACCCCGCATCGACGCGGGCAACCACGAGGGCGACGTGGACCGCAGCTCGATGGGCCTGGCCAGCATGGACCACGTCGTCCACACGGTGGCGGACGCGGGCGTGGACACGGCGTTCCCGGAAGCGGTGCGCGACATCTTCCGCCGCGTGGTGGAGGCGGGCCACGGCTCGGACAGCTTCAGCAGGGCGGTGGAACTGATGAAGAAGGGGTGACGCCGGCCCAGCTCCAGCGGGCCGGGCACCGCCCCCGGCCCCGCTCCCGGCCCCGGCCCCCGTCCCGGGAACAGGCACCTGAACGTTTCCTCGACGCTCGAAAGAGTGACCGCAGGCCCATTCACCCGGCCCCCGCCCCGCGAACCCGCTTGGCTTCACCTCATGGTCACCTCACGCCATGAGGCCTCCCACCGGATCTTCCAGGAGCGCCCGGAGATCCTCGGCCCCGTCTTCGGGCTGCTCGGCGTCCCGCCGCCCGCCAAGGCGATCGTGGAGGTCCTCACACCCGACACCACAGAGATCCGTCCCCTCGAGCGCCGCATCGACAGCGTGCTCCGCGTCGAGCCGTCCGACGGCTGCGACAGCTTCCTCCTGGCCATCGAGGCCCAGGGGAAGCGCGACGCGGGCAAAGAGGCGAGCTGGGCGTACTACGTCGCGTATCTCCAGGCGAAGTACGAGCTGCCGGTACTGCTCCTCGTCATCTGCCAGGACAGGGCGACCGCGAGATGGGCGGCGGGGCCGTTCACCTGCGGCGCCCTGGGATGGACGGCACTCAGCACGCATCCTCTCGTCCTCGGGCCCGAGAACGTACCCGTCATCACCGACCCGTCCGTGGCGGCACGGGACTTGGCGATGGCGGCGTTCTCGGCCCTGACACATGGCCGGAGCAAGGACACCGGCGCCATACTGGACGCGCTGGCTCGTGCCCTGCGAGCGACCGACAAGAAGTCCGCCGACTACTACAGCGACCTTTTGGACGTCGGTCTGGGGAACACCCCGGCCGGAGCGGAATGGAGAGAACTCATGACGTTCGTCAGCTACTTCCCGGGCCGGGGCACGCTTCGCGAGCAGGCCTACTTCGAGGGCAAGGCCGACGGAAAGGCCGAAGGCAGGGCAGAGGGCAAGGCCGAAGGCAGGGCAGAGGGCAAGGCCGAGGGTGCGGCCGAGGCTCTGGCTATGGCCGCCGGTACTGTCGTCCGTCTCCTCGACCGGCGTCTCGTCCCGCTCCCCGAAGACGCCCGCGAGCGCATCACCGCCTGCACCGACCTCGACGTCCTCGCGCGCTGGCTGGACCGGGCCTTCACGGTCCAGAGCGTCGACGAACTCTTCGCCGAGGACACGCCCCCAACGCCATAGCCACCCGCCCGTCCACACTGCCGCACGCCGTACGCAGCTTGCGTACGGCGTGCGCAAGTTCGGCACCCGTCTCGACGCGGGCGCCAACTTCCCCTGCCTGCATGCGCCGACAAGGACGAACTGATCGAACTGGTCGACGACGAGGTCTACGGCAAGCCGACCGTGCCCGCCGCGACCGGCGCCGCCGAGTGGCGCGAGGCGGCGGGCTTTCCCGCCGGCGAGACGGAGCAGGCACTGAGCGCCTTCATCCCGTACGTCCTCGGCATGGCCACGAGCCAGCCCCCGGTGACGCGACCCGTGGTTGACGTCACGGTGAGCTATGTCATGCAGGGGGACGGCTTGATTTGACGCCGTCTTCACACTTCCCTACGTAAGCTTCACTGCATGGCCACGACTCCCTCCCCCGCCCGGCGGCGCACTGCCGACGAGGTCAACGAGGAGATCCGTGCGCTGTGGCTGGGTGCCGGTGGACGGCTGCGGCCCGACGAGCGTCGGGTGTACGAGCAGCTCGTCACCGAGTGGGCCGAGGCCGAGGCGGACGCCTCGCCCACCCACGCCGCCTGAGGGACCGCCCCTCACGGCACCCGTCACCTGCCCAGCGCCGCCGCGTCTCCCTGACGACCACCGGTTCCCGCGACGACACGCACCGTTGCGTGGGCCCTCCATGGTCCGCGTACAGACAGCCACATCTCGCCACCTCGACCCAAGGCCCCTAGCCCCAGGCTTGAAGCCTCAGGCCTCAGGGAATCGGGCGCCCGTGCCGGCAACCCCGGCACCGCACAGGGGACTTGAGGTCACCTGGCGGAACGAAAAGAAGGGCCCCGGAACCTCGCGGTTCCGGGGCCCTTCTTCGACGTCCGACGCCGCTACTGCGCCGCAGGCTTACGCAGCGCGATGTTCAGCTCCCGCAGCCGCGACTCGTCCAGCTCCGTCGGCGCGCCCATCATCAGGTCCTGGGCGTTGCCGTTGAGCGGGAAGGCGATCGTCTCGCGGATGTTCGGCTCGTCGGCCAGGAGCATCACGATGCGGTCGACGCCCGGCGCGATGCCGCCGTGCGGCGGGGCGCCGAGGCGGAAGGCGCGCAGCATGCCCGCGAACTCGTGCTCCACGGTCTCCGCGTCGTAACCCGCGATCTCGAAGGCCTTCAGCATGACCTCGGGCTCGTGGTTGCGGATGGCGCCCGAGGACAGCTCGATGCCGTTGCAGACGATGTCGTACTGCCAGGCGAGGATGTCCAGCGGGTCCTTCTCCTGAAGGTCCTTCATGCCGCCCTGGGGCATCGAGAAGGGGTTGTGGGAGAAGTCGATCTTGCCGGTCTCCTCGTCCTTCTCGTACATCGGGAAGTCGACGATCCAGCAGAACCGGAAGACGCCCTCCTCGAAGTGGCCCGCGCGCTTGGCGGCCTCGACGCGCACCGCCGACATGATCTTCGAGACCTCGTCGAACTCGCCCGCGCCGAAGAAGACCGCGTGGCCGGCCTCCAGGCCGAGCCGCTTGGTCAGCTCCGCGACGTTCGCCTCGGTGAGGAACTTCGCGATCGGGCCGGTCAGCGAACCGTCCTCGGCGACGCGCACCCAGGCCAGGCCCTTGGCGCCGTGCTCCACGGCGTAGTCACCGAGGCCGTCGAAGAACTTGCGGGACTGCGACGCCGTGTCCGGCACCGGCAGCGCGCGCACGTGCTTGCCCGCGAAGGCCTTGAAGTCGGAGCCCGCGAAGATGTCGGTGATGTCGTGCAGTTCGAGCTTGGCGCGCAGGTCGGGCTTGTCGTTGCCGTACTTCAGCATCGACTCGCGGAACGGGATGCGCGGGAAGGGGGAGGTGACCTCGCGGCCGCCGCCGAACTCCGTGAACAGCTCCGTCATCAGCTTCTCGATGGGCTGGAAGACGTCTTCCTGCTCCACGAAGCTCATCTCGACGTCGAGCTGGTAGAACTCGCCGGGCGAGCGGTCCGCGCGGGCGTCCTCGTCACGGAAGCACGGCGCGATCTGGAAGTACCGGTCGAAGCCGGAGATCATCAGCAGCTGCTTGAACTGCTGCGGGGCCTGCGGCAGGGCGTAGAACTTGCCGGGGTTCAGGCGGGAGGGGACGACGAAGTCACGGGCGCCCTCGGGGGAGGTCGCGGTGAGGATCGGCGTCGCCATCTCGTTGAAGCCGAGGGCCACCATCTTCGAGCGGATCGCGGCGATGACCGCGCTGCGCAGCATGATGTTGCGGTGCATGCGCTCGCGGCGCAGGTCGAGGAAGCGGTACTCCAGGCGGCGCTCCTCGTTCACCCCGTCCTCGGCGTTGATCGTGAAGGGCAGCGGGCCCGCGGCGCCGAGCACCTCGACCTCGGCGGCCTCGATCTCGATCTCGCCGGTGGGCAGCTCCGGGTTGACGTTGTCGGCGCCGCGCGAGACGACCTTGCCGTCGACGCGGACGACGGTCTCCTTGGACAGCTTGTCCAGGACCTCGGCGGCGGCGGTGCCGGGACGGGCCACCAGCTGCGTGATGCCGTAGTGATCGCGGAGATCGATGAAGAGAATGCCGCCCAGGTCTCGGCGATTGTGCAGCCAGCCGCTCAGCCGGACGTCGGTGCCGACGTCAGAGGCGCGGAGCTCGCCGCAGGTGTGGGACCTGTACCGATGCATCGTCGTTCATCCAGTCTTCGCGAATAGGGGAGAGAGCAGACCCTCCCAAGGCTACCGTCCGGGCGAAGATCGGTTTCCGGATATCCGCCGGGGGCACCCGCGCGGACGCCCGAGGCCCCCCGCTCGGTGGCGGCGGGGGCGTACATCTTCCTAAAGTGGGTCAATGCGCACCGACGATCCCCCCTCGCAGGTGGGGAACGACCCTCTCTCGCAGGTGGCGGGCGATCCCCTGCCTCCCGTGCGGGAGGTCCTGGCCGCCATCGCGACCGGGCTGTGGCGGTGGGACAACGCCTCCGGGGCCGTCACGCTGGACGCGGAGGCGGCCCGGCTCCTCGGCCTGCCCGCGCGTGCCCAGACGCTGACGGAGGCGGCCGTGCGCTCGCGCTTCCACCCGGTCGACTGGAACGAGATCTACGGAACCGTCCAGCTGGCCGTCGCCGAAGGCACCCTCGCCGAGGCCCGGCTGCGGATCATGGACGACACGGGGCGGCGCGTCCTGCGCACCGTACGCAGCCGCTCCAAGCCCGTGCTGCACGACGCGACCGAGGCGTACGAGCTGATCGGCACCCTCCAGGAGGTGACCGAGCCCGCGCCCGGTACCGCCGCCCGCACGCCCGTGACGGGTGACTGGCGCCGCTCCCGCGAGGCGTTCCTGCTGGACGCGGGCCGCGCGCTCGCCGAGGCGCGCTCCACGGAGGAGGTGCTGCGGGTCGCCGCGGGGCTCTCCATGCCGGGGTTCTCTCCGGACGGGCTCGCGGTCTTCGGGGTGGCGGGCGACCGGCTCTCGATCATCGGCCACCACGGTCACCAGCCCGGGGACGACGGGCCCTTCTCGGCGATGCCGCTGGACACCGACTATCCGGCGGCCGAGGTGGTGCGCACCGGCCGGGCCGTCTATCTCTCCTCGCCGGAGGACTACCGCCGCCGCTACCCGGCGGCCTGGCCGCTGGCCCGCCGCTTCGAGCGGCAGTCGTGGGCGTTCCTGCCGCTGACCGTGGCGGGCCGCACGATGGGCGCGTGGATGGCCGCCTTCGCCTACCCGGTGTCCTTCACCCCTGACGAGCGTTCCGTCCTGACGACGGTCGCCCGGATGCTGGCGCAGGCCCTGTCGCGGGCCGGGGTCGCGGAGTCCGAGCGGGAGCTGACCGAGGGCCTCCAGCGGTCGATGCTGCCGATGCTCGGCCCGCAGATCCCCGGGATGAGCGTGGCCGCCCGCTATGTGCCGACCGGCGGCGGCCTACAGGTCGGCGGCGACTGGTACGACATGATCCCGCTGCCGAGCGGCCGCATCGCCTTCGTCATCGGCGACGTCCAGGGCCACGACGTGCGCGCGGCCGGCCTGATGGGGCAGCTGCGGATCGCCCTGCGCGCGTACGCCTCCGAGGGGCACCGGCCGGACGCGGTGCTCTCCCGGGCCACGCGCTTCCTGTCGGGCATCACGGAGTCCATCACGTACGGCTCCAGCGGCAGCGGCGCAGACGAGACCACGGTGTACGACCCGCGCTTCGCGACCTGCCTGTACGTCGAGGCGGACCCGGCGACCGGCGTCCTGGAGATCGGCCGCGCCGGCCACCCGGAACCGGCGATACGCCTGAGTGACGGAACGGTTCTGCAACGTCCTACGGCGGGCGGGCTGCCGCTCGGCGTCGACCCGGACGCCGACTACCCCACGACCCGCCTCGTCCTGGAGCCCGGCGAGACCATGCTGATCTGCACCGACGGCCTCATCGAGACCGGCGGCCACGACCTGGACAGCGGCTGGACGCGGATCAGGACGATCCTGGAGGAGTACGGGGGCGAGGGCGACGGCGGCGAACACGGCGAGGGCCTCGAACAGCTCGCGGACTCCCTCGTGCAGGCCGTGCACGGGCCCTCCTCGCACTACACCACCGGCCCGCTCGCCGACCGGCGCGAGGACGACATAGCGGTCCTGCTGCTGAGCCGGACCAGCCGCCCGGAGCAGCGCACGGACGCCCGCCGCACGGTCCTGACGGTCGCGCAGGCCGAGCCGGAGCGCATCGGCGGGGCCCGGCGCCACCTGCGGGACCTGCTGCACGACTGGGCGGACGAGGACCAGGTCGACTCGGCGGTCCTGATGGTCTCGGAGATGCTCACGAACGTCCTCGTGCACACCGATGGCGACGCGTTGCTCGTCGCCGAGGTCAGCGGGGAGCCGGGGGCGCGGCGGTTGCGGGCGGAGGTCGCGGACGGCAGCGATGATCTGCCGCACAAGCGGCATCCTGGGGAGCTGGCGTCTTCCGGGCGGGGGCTGGTGCTGATGGAGTTGTTGGCGGATGCGTGGGGGGTGGACCCGCGGGGGGACGGGAAGAGCATTTGGTTCGAGTTGTACGAGGGCGGCGGTGGGGCGGAGTAAAGGCGGGTGGGTGGGGGGTCTGGGTGCGTGACTGGGTGCGGGTTCGTGGGGGTTGAGCGCGCAGTTCCCCGCGCCCCTTAGGGGGCGGGGGACGTGTAGCGGGAGCGTAGTTCTGCCAGGATGCCGAAGGCCGCTGCTGTCAGGGGGACCGCCAGGAGCATGCCGATGATGCCGGCGACGGACGCGCCCGCGGTGATCGCCAGCATCACCACCGCCGGGTGCATCTGCACCGTACGGCTCTGGATGACCGGCTGGAGGATGTGGCCCTCCAGGACCTGTACGGCGAGGACCACGCCGAGTGCCCAGAGGGCGATGGCGAAGCCGCGGTCGGCGAGGGCGACCAGGACGGCGACCGCGCCGGACAGGAAGGCGCCGAGGTAGGGGATGTAGGCGCCGACGAAGACGAGCGCGCCGAGGCCCACGGCTCCGGGCACCCGGAGGATCAGCAGCCCCACGGTGATGCACAGGGCGTCGATGAACGCGATGATCGTCGTGCCCCGCATGAAGCCCTCGATGGCGGTGAAGGCACGGTGCGCCATGGCCTCCACGACGTCGGCGGAGTCGCCGGGCGACAGCGAGCGCAGGGCGGCCATCGCGCGCCCGGAGTCGCGCAGGAAGAAGAAGACCAGCAGCAGCGCGAGCACGGCCATGGCGATGACCTCGCCGACGACGCTGAGCCCGCTGAGCACCCCGGAGGCGGCGGTTCCGCCGAACTTGCCGAGCAGCTCCTTGGCGTTGGACGCCATGTCGTCGAGCGAAGTGCCCGCCGCCCCGAAGTACTTGGCGACGTCGGTCGCGGCCTGCTTCAGGGAGGCGATGATCTGATCGCCGGTGTCGATCAGGGCCTTCACCACGATGTACGTGACGCCGCCGACGACCGCGACGACGGCCGCGCAGGTCAGCCCGGCGGCCAGCGAACGCTGCACCTTCATCAGGAGCAGGCGCCGGTAGAGCGGTCCGAGGAGCGCGGTGCCGAGCAGGGCGAGCAGGACCGGTGTCACGGCCGTCTTGAAGGTGACGCACAGCCAGACGCCGACGGCGCCCACGCCGACGACGAGCAGCACGACCACGCACCAGGCGGCCAGGCGCCGGACGGGCTCGGGGAGAAGGGTCTGCACCCTCCCACCCGAGCACGCGCCCCCCGGTCGCGCACGTCACGTACGGCCGGCTGCCGTGCGCGCCACCCGCAGGGCGTACGGCTACATGCCGTGGACGGCCGGGACCTTGCCGAGGAGGCCCTTCTGGAAGTCCTCGAAGGCCTGCTGGAGTTCGGCCCGGGTGTTCATCACGAACGGCCCGTAGTGCGCCATCGGCTCGCGGATCGGCTGCCCGCCGAGGAGGACGACCTCCAGGTCGGGGGTGTGCCCGTCCTGCCGCTCGTCCGCCCGCACGGTCAGCGAGGAGCCCGCGCCGAAGACCGCCGTCTGCCCGCTGTGCAGCGGGCGGCGCTCGGCACCGGCCGTGCCGCGTCCGGCGAGGACGTAGGCGAGGCCGTTGAAGTCCTGGCGCCAGGGCAGCGTCACCTCGGCGCCGGGCCGCACGGTGGCGTGGATCATCGTGATCGGCGTGTGGGTGATGCCGGGGCCCTGGTGGCCGTCCAGCTCTCCGGCGATGACGCGCAGCAGCGCGCCGCCGTCGGGGGAGGTGAGGAGCTGGACCTGGCCGCCGCGGATGTCCTGGTAGCGCGGGTCCATCATCTTGTCCTTGGCGGGGAGGTTCACCCACAGCTGGAGGCCGTGGAAGAGGCCGCCGGACATGACCAGCTCCTCCGGGGGCGCCTCGATGTGCAGGAGGCCCGAGCCCGCGGTCATCCACTGGGTGTCGCCGTTGCGGATGGTGCCGCCACCGCCGTTGGAGTCCTGGTGGACGAAGGTGCCGTCGATCAGGTAGGTGACCGTCTCGAAGCCGCGGTGCGGGTGCCAGGGGGTGCCCTTGGGCTCGCCCGCCTCGTACTCCACCTCACCCATCTGGTCCATCATGATGAACGGGTCGAGGTGCTTGTAGTTGATTCCCGCGAAGGCCCGGCGCACCGGGAACCCCTCGCCCTCGAAGCCGCTGGGCGCGGTCGTCACGGCGAGCACGGGGCGTGCCACGGCGTCGGCCGGTGCCACCACTCGGGGCAGGGTCAGCGGGTTCTCGACGGTCACTGCAGGCATGGTCGGTACCTCCTCGTGCGCTCACATTAGTTGAACGTAGAACTTTCTGCCACCTTGAACGAATGGGACCCGGAGGGCATTCCCTCCGGGTCCCCGGTGTGGCTTGATCTGTTCCGCTCAAGAACGCGGCTTACGGCCCGACCGGCTCCAGCTGCAGATAGTCCAGGTTCCAGTTCTGGAACGCGCCCGCGTCCAGGGACAGCCGGATGTGGTGATGGCCGCGGGCCAGCTGCCGCGGGTCGCGGCTGTCCTGAAGTACGAAGGCGTGATGGGCCGTCGTGTTGGCGAGGGGCACGGCCCTGCCGGGCGGGCCGCCGTCGTAGGCGAGCCGGTAGGTCCCGGCGGGCGCGTACGGGGAGGAGGCGCGGGCCTTGAGGGTGTACCGCCCGTCCTTCGGCACGTCCACTCCGTACGTGAGCCACTCCGAGCCGCGCATCCAGCAGACCACCACCGCGCCGTCGTGATCGCAGATGTCGACGTCCTCGCCCGGCCGCCCCGGCCCGTCGCCCCGGTTCCCGGGGTCGATGTCGTGGTAGGCCCGGCCCCTGCCGCCGGGGGCATAGTCCTCGCCCTGGACGCGTACCGCGCCGGGCGGCACCGGGTCCGCGACGCCCGTGGTCAGGTAGGACCGGAGCGCCTCGACGTTGTCGGTCTGGATGACCGTCGCACGGTAGTGGGTGATGAGCGCGCCCCAGCCGCGCGCGGGGTCGATCAGCGAAGCCTCGTCGGTGAACCGGGCCGCGTAGCCCTCGCGCATGGTGTTGAACCACACGCGGCCGGTCGCCCGCAGCTCCTGGAGGAAGGCGGGGGCGGCCACCTTGTCGCGGACGTCGTCGAAGACGACCTCGAACGCGGGCGGCCGGGCCGTCCCGAACTCCGCGACGGACACGGCGTTGGCGTCGTCCACCACGTGCATGTAGAGCGCGTCACGGTGGCCGTCGAGGAACGCCCTCACCTCGGGCACCGGCGCCCGGGACTTGAAGAGGCCGTTGCGCACGGTGCCGGTCTCCTGAAGGACCCGCCAGACGGCCTCGCGGTCCTGCCAGGCCCGGTCGAGGTTGACCAGGCCGAGCGTGCGGGCGGCCAGTATCGCCTCGGCGAGGGTGGGGACGCGCTCGCCGGTGACCGCCGCCTGGCGGCCGCCGAGGCCCACGCGCAGCCGCAGGCCGCGCAGCTGGGCGAGGGTGAGGTCGGCGACGCGACCGGTGCCGTTCGTGGTGCGGTCCACCCGCTCGTCGTGCATCAGGACGGGGACCTTGTCCCTGGTCAGCCGCACGTCGACCTCGACGATCCCCGCGCCGTCCGCGAAGCCCGCCCGGATCGCGGCGATGCTGTTCTCGGGCGCCTTGCGCCACTGCCCCCGGTGGGCGACGGTCATGACGCCCGCCTTCGGCCCATGGTCGAGGAAGTCGCGGTGGGCCCGGTCGGCCGGGGTCTCGGCGGGCGCCCCATGAGGCACGGCCCCTTCCGGCGCCGCCGTCGCCGGCGGTGCGGCGCACAGCAGCGTCACGCACAGGACGACGGTCGCCAGGGCGGTGACGGGACGGCCGCCCGGGACGGCGACGGCACGGCGCGAGATCAAGGACGCGGGCATAGCCGAGAGCTTCCCGCGTCCGCGAGCGGCCCGAACCCGCCCCGGCGGCCGTTCACCTGACGGGGCGGCAGCTGCCGTACCCCGCCCGGCCGCCGGGTGCCGGCGGGAGCGCCAGCGGGGGCGCCGGCCGGGGGGTCAGCCGTACATCCGCCGCATCGCGAAGTCGACCATCTGCTCCACGGCCTTGGCGTCGAAGACCATGCGGTGCTCGCCCTCCATGTCGAGGACGAAGCCGTACCCGGTCGGGAGCAGGTCGATGACCTCCGCGCCCGTGATCACGAAGTACTTGGAGTCCTTGCCCGCGTACCGGCGCAGCTCCTTGAGGGAGGTGAACATCGGGATGACGGGCTGCTGGGTGTTGTGCAGCGCGAGGAAGCCGGGGTTGTCGCCGCGCGGGCAGTAGACCTTCGAGGTGGCGAAGATCTGCTGGAAGTCCTCGGCGGACATCGAGCCCGTGGTGAAGGCGCGCACCGCGTCGGCGAGCGAGGGGGGCGAGGGCTCGGGGTAGAGCGGGGGCTGCTGGCCGTACCCACCGCCGGGCATGCCCTGCATCTGCTGCGGCGGCGGCTGCGCGCCCGGCGGGGCGTACTGCTGCTGGGCCCCGGGGTTCTGGTCGTAGCCATACATGGGGCGAAGCCTACTGAGTCACAGATCGGCGGTTAGGGGTTGCGCCTTATTACCGACGGGTAGCATCATCGTAGCTACTTGCTGGTATTCCATCCCTTTTCCTGCTTACGGAGCCTTCGCCATGGGCCACTACAAGTCGAATCTCCGCGACATCGAGTTCAACCTCTTCGAGGTGCTCGGCCGCGACAAGCTGTACGGCACCGGCCCGTTCGCGGAGATGGACGTCGACACCGCCAAGAGCATCCTCGAGGAGCTGCGCCGCCTCGCCGAGAACGAGCTGGCCGAGTCCTTCGCGGACGCCGACCGCAACCCCCCGGTCTTCGACCCGGAGACCAACACCGCGCCCGTCCCGGCGTCCTTCAAGAAGAGCTACCAGGCCTTCATGGACTCCGAGTACTGGCGCCTCGGCCTGCCCGAGGAGATCGGCGGCACCACCGCGCCCCGCTCCCTCATCTGGGGCTACGCGGAGCTGCTGCTCGGCTCGAACCCGGCCGTGTGGATGTACTCCTCCGGCCCGGCCTTCGCGGGCATCCTCTTCGAGGAGGGCAACGAGGCGCAGAAGAAGATCGCCTCGATCGCCGTCGAGAAGCAGTGGGGCTCCACGATGGTGCTGACCGAGCCGGACGCCGGTTCGGACGTCGGCGCCGGGCGCACGAAGGCGGTCCAGCAGGCGGACGGCTCCTGGCACATCGAGGGCGTGAAGCGCTTCATCACCTCCGGCGAGCACGACATGTCGGAGAACATCCTCCACTACGTCCTCGCCCGCCCCGAGGGCCACGGCCCCGGCACCAAGGGCCTCTCCCTCTTCCTCGTGCCGAAGTACGAGTTCGACTGGGAGACCGGCGAGCTGGGCGAGCGCAACGGCGTCTACGCCACGAACGTCGAGCACAAGATGGGCCTGAAGGCCTCCAACACCTGCGAGATGACGTTCGGCGACCGCCACCCCGCCAAGGGCTGGCTCATCGGCGACAAGCACGACGGCATCCGCCAGATGTTCCGCATCATCGAGTTCGCCCGCATGATGGTCGGCACGAAGGCCATCGCCACGCTCTCGACGGGCTACCTCAACGCCCTGGAGTACGCCAAGGAGCGCGTGCAGGGCCCGGACCTCGCGCAGTTCATGGACAAGACGGCGCCCAAGGTCACGATCACCCACCACCCGGACGTGCGCCGCGCGCTGATGACACAGAAGGCGTACGCGGAGGGCATGCGCGCGCTCGTGCTGCACACCGCGGCCGTCCAGGACGAGATCCAGGTCAAGGAGGCGGCGGGCGAGGACGCGACGGCGCTGAACGCCCTGAACGACCTCCTCCTGCCCATCGTGAAGGGCTACGGCTCGGAGAAGTCCTACGAGCAGCTCGCGCAGTCGCTCCAGACGTTCGGCGGCTCCGGGTACCTCCAGGAGTACCCGGTCGAGCAGTACATCCGAGACGCCAAGATCGACACGCTCTACGAGGGCACCACCGCGATCCAGGGCCAGGACTACTTCTTCCGGAAGATCGTCCGCAACCAGGGCGCCGCGCTGAACGGCCTCGCCGAGGAGATCAAGAAGTTCCTGGCGGTCGGCACGGGCGGCGAGACGCTGGCCGCCGCCCGCGAGGAGCTGGCCAAGGCCGCGGTCGAGCTGGAGGCCATCGTCGGCGTCATGCTGACCGACCTCGCGGCCACCGAGAAGGACGTGAAGTCCATCTACAAGGTCGGCCTGAACACCACGCGCCTGCTGATGGCCTCGGGCGACGTCGTCGTCGGCTACCTGCTGCTGCGCGGTGCCGCGGTCGCCGCCGAGAAGCTGCCGACGGCCTCCGCCAAGGACAAGGCCTTCTACGAGGGCAAGATCGCGGCGGCGAAGTTCTTCGCGGCCAACGTCCTGCCGGGCGTCGCCACCGAGCGCAAGCTCGCCGAGGGCGTCGAGCTGGACCTCATGGAGCTGGACGAGGCCGCGTTCTAGGAGCGCTCGGCCCCTTTGCCGGCTGTCCGTTTCGCCTGATACGGCCGTGGCCCGCCCCGTTTGACACGGGGCCGGGCCGCGGCCGTCCCTCGTTAGGCTGACCCCATGAGTACAGCGCCCCGCTTCGACCGCGGTCACACCGAAGACCTCATGTCCTTCCTGGCGGCCGCTCCCACGCCGTACCACGCCGTGGCGAGCGCCGCCGAGCGGCTGGAGAAGGCCGGCTTCCGGCAGGTCGAGGAGACCGACGCGTGGGACGGGACGACCGGCGGCAAGTACGTGCTGCGCGGTGGCGCCATCGTCGCCTGGTACGTCCCGGAGAGTGCCGCCCCGCACACCCCGTTCCGCATCGTCGGCGCCCACACCGACTCGCCGAACCTCCGCGTGAAGCCGCGGCCCGACGCGGGTGGCCACGGCTGGCGCCAGGTCGCCGTCGAGATCTACGGCGGCCCGCTGCTCAACTCCTGGCTCGACCGCGACCTCGGCCTCGCCGGCCGCCTCTCGCTGCGCGACGGCACCTCGCGGCTCGTGAACGTCGACCGGCCGCTGCTGCGCGTGCCCCAGCTGGCCATCCACATGGACCGCTCCGTCCCCACCGACGGGCTGAAGCTGGACAAGCAGAGGCACATGCAGCCCGTCTGGGGCCTGGGCGACGACATCCACGAGGGCGACCTCATCCGCTTCCTGGAGGAGGAGACCGGCCTGTCCGAGGGCGAGGTCACCGGCTGGGACCTCATGACGTACTCCGTGGAGCCCCCCGCCTTCCTCGGCCGCGACCGCGAGCTGGTCGCGGGGCCGCGCATGGACAACCTCCTGTCCGTGCACGCGGGAACGGCCGCCCTGGCGGCCGCGTCGACCCGTGACGACCTGCCGTACATCCCCGTCCTGGCCGCCTTCGACCACGAGGAGAACGGCTCGCAGTCCGACACCGGCGCCGACGGCCCGCTGCTCGGCGGCGTCCTGGAGCGCTCCGTGTTCGCGCGCGGCGGCTCGTACGAGGACCGGGCCCGCGCCTTCGCCGGGACGGTCTGCCTCTCCTCCGACACCGGCCACGCGGTGCACCCCAACTACGCGGAGCGGCACGACCCGACGCACCACCCCCGCGCCAACGGCGGCCCCATCCTCAAGGTCAACGTCAACAACCGCTACGCCACGGACGGCGCCGGACGCTCGGTGTTCGCCGCCGCGTGCGAGAAGGCGGGCGTGCCGTTCCAGTCGTTCGTCTCCAACAACGCGATGCCGTGCGGCACGACGATCGGTCCCATCACCGCGGCCCGGCACGGCATCAAGACGGTCGACATCGGCGTGGCGATCCTGTCGATGCACAGCGTGCGCGAGCTGTGCGGCGCGGACGACCCGCACATGCTGGCCAACGCGCTCGTGGCGTTCCTGGCGGGCTGACCGCGACGGAGAAGTCCGCTTTCCCGTGTGGTGGTGGCAGAGCCGGGTACACGGTCCAGCGCAGCCACGACCACAGGGAGGCGGTCCATATGGGCCTGGGCGGATGCATCATCCTCATCGCCGTGGGCGCCATTCTCACGTTCGCGACCGACTGGAAGATGGAGGGCTTCAACGTCACCGTCGCCGGTCTCGTCATGATGGCGGTGGGCCTCATCGGCGTAGCCGCGTTCACCAGCATCGCGCGACGCAGGCGGACGGTGGTACCACCAACCGCCCAGACGACGGTGGTCGACCCGGAGCAGGAACGCAGGGGCTACTGACAGGTCACTGGGGGGGCGCCCCGTAAGGGGCGCGGGGAACTGCGCGAGCAACTCCCACACACCAGCACACACACGCCGGCGGAACGTGCCCCGTAAGGGGCGCGGGGAACTGCGCGAGCAACCCCCACACACCCGCACCCACACACCGGACGGGACAGCCCCCCCGTCACCTCACTTCCGCGGCACACCCATCCCCAGAAGCCGATCCTTCAACGCCGGAAACTGCTCCCGCGTGGCCAAAACCCTCGCCGGGTCCACCTCGACAGTGAGGACCTCCTCACCGTCCCCCGCCTCGGCCAACACCTCACCCCACGGATCGACGACCACACTGTGCCCCGCCTGCGGCACCCCCGCATGCGTCCCCCCCGTCCCGCACGCCAGGACGTACACCTGATCCTCGACGGCCCGCGCCCGAGCCAACAGCGACCAGTGCTCACGCCGCCGCTCCGGCCACCCCGCCGGCACCACGAACATCTCCGCCCCCGCGTCCACCAGCCCCCGGAACAGCTCCGGGAAGCGCAGGTCGTAGCAGGTGGCAAGGCCCAGCGTGATGGCCGGCGTCCGTACCGTCACGAGCCGTGAACCCGCGCCCATCAGCACCGCCTCGCCCTTGTCGAAGCCGAAGCGGTGGATCTTCCGGTAGGCGGCGGCGAGTTCACCGTCCGGGGAGAAGACGAGGGAGGTGTTGTACAGGGGGCCCTCCGGGTCACGCTCGGGGATGGACCCGGCGTGCAGCCAGACGCCCGCGTCCCGCGCCGCCTTGGCCATGGCCTCGTACGTGGGCCCTTCCAGCGGCTCCGCCTCGCTCGCGAAGGACTCGTACGCGAAGGCCCCGGTCGTCCACAGCTCCGGCAGCACCACGAGACCGGACCGCTCCCGCGCCGCCACCTCCCGCACCAGCGAAGCCACGCGCTCCCTGCGGGACTTGACGGATTCACCGTCGTCCACGGCGAGCTGGATGAGAGAGGCGCGCACACTACCACCGTCCTGGCATTCGATCCGTCATCACCGTCAAACACAGCCTACGATCGTCACACGAAACCACTGCCGGGGTGACTGCGGGCAGCGTACTGTGATTTTCCGGGGCGGGGGACCTCCCCGAGCCCCCACGCCGCCGCCCAGTCACCCACCGCCCGCGTACGACCGCCGAGGGGTCCCGTGAGTCTCCATCCCAGCCTGCAAACCTACGCCGACGCCTGGACCCACTCAGTGGAAGCGATATCCGAGTTGGTCGCCCCGCTCACCGAGGGAGAGTGGAACTGGGCCACTCCCTGCCCCGGCTGGTCCGTGCGCGACGTCGTCTCCCATGTCATCGGCCTGGACTGCGAGATGCTGGGCGACCCGCGGCCGATCCACAGCCTGCCCCGCGACCTGTACCACGTGAAGACCGACGGCCAGCGGTATATGGAGATGCAGGTCGACGTGCGCCGCCACCACACCGCGCCGGAGATGACCTCCGAACTGGAGTACACGATCATCCGCCGCACCCGGCAGCTGCGGAACGAGTCGCGTGACCCGAGCACCAAGATCCGCGGCCCCCTCGGCTCCGAGCAGACCCTCGAACTGTCCATGCGCCTGCGGGCGTTCGACGTATGGGTGCACGAGCAGGACCTCCGCACGGCGCTGCGGAAGCCGGGCAACCTCGACTCCCCCGGCGCGTATGTCGCCCGCGACCTCCTCCTGCAAGGACTGCCGAAGGTCGTCGCCAAGAAGGCCGGAGCGCCCGCGAACAGCGCGGTCGTCTTCGACGTGAGCGGCCCCGTGGAGTTCCTGCGCACGGTCCGCGTGGACGCCGAGGGCAACGGCACGGTGGACAACGCCCCCTCGCTCGGCCCGCTCGCCACCATCGCGACGGACTGGGACACGTACTTCCGGCTCGCCTGCGGCCGCGTGTCGTACGCCGCCGTCGCCGACCGGGTCAAGTCCGAGGGCGACCACGACCTGTCCGAGGCGATCCTGCGCAACTTCGCGGTGACGCCGTAGCGTCAGGCGGGGACGTGCACCGCCTCCACCCGGGAGGCGACGAGCTGCTCCCGCTCCCGCCGTACCGCACGGCCGCGCAGCCGCAGGATCTGGCTGAGCCCCACCGCCTCCAGGACGAAGACCGCGGAGAAGGCGACGCGGTAGTCGTCCCCGGTCGCGTCGAGCAGCAGGCCGATCGCGAGCAGCGTCGTCATGGAGGCGACGAAGCCGCCCATGTTCGTGATGCCCGACGCCGTGCCCTGCCGCTCGGGCGGGTTCGCGGGCCGCGCGAAGTCGAAGCCGATCATGGAGGCGGGCCCGCAGGCGCCGAGCACCGCGCACAGCACGATCAGCAGCCACAGCGGTGTGTGGTCCCCGGGGTGGGCCAGCGTGGCCGCCCACACCGCGGCCGTCGCCCCGATGGTGCCGAGCGCCAGCGGGAGGCGCGCCGCGTGGTGCCGGGCGACGATCTGGCCGTAGACGAGGCCGATGACCATGTTGGACAGCACCACGAGCGTCAGCAGCTCGCCCGCGGCCGCCCGGGACAGGCCCTGCGCCTCGACGAGGAACGGCAGGCCCCACAGCAGCAGGAACACCATCGCTGGGAACTGCGTGGTGAAGTGCACCCACATCCCGAGCCGGGTGCCGGGCTCGCGCCAGGACAGGGCGATCTGCTCGCGCACGAACGCCGCTCCGGTGTGTCCGGCCGGCTCCGGCTCGTGCCCCTCAGGGTGGTCCTTCAGGAACAGCGTCAGCAGGACGAGGACGACGACACCGCAGAGCGCGCTGCCCGCGAACGCCGCCGTCCAGCCGACGGAGTGCAGCAGCCGGGCCAGGACGAGGGTGGAGACGAGATTGCCCGCCATGCCGACGAGACCCGCCAGCTGGGCGACGAGCGGTCCGCGCCGGGCGGGGAACCAGCGGGTGCCGAGCCGCAGGACGCTGATGAAGGTCAGCGCGTCACCGCAGCCCAGCAGGGCGCGGGACGCGAGCGCCATCGCGTACGAGGGGGAGAACGCGAAGCCGAGCTGCCCGACCGTGAACAGCACGACCCCGATGGTCAGCACCTTCTTGGTGCCGAGCCGGTCGACCATCAGGCCGACGGGTATCTGCATGCCCGCGTAGACGAGCAGCTGGAGTATGGAGAAGGTGGAGAGGGCGGACGCGTTGACGTGGAACCGGTCGGCGGCGTCGAGCCCTGCGACGCCGAGCGAGGTCCGGAAGATGACGGCGACGAAGTAGACGGCGACGCCGATCGACCAGACCAGCACGGCCTTCCTGCCGCCGGGCGGGTCTCCGGGCAGCCGGACGGGAGCGGACGAGGAACTCACCGCACCTCACCCCGCGCCAGGTTCTGGAACCACCCGACGTGGCGCGTGACGACGGCCACCGCCGCCTCGGCGTCACCGGCGACCAGCGCGGCGAGGATCTCCTCGTGCTCCGCGAGCGTCTTGGCGATCCGGTCCGGGTGCGAGTGCATCACGGCGACGCCCATCCGCAGCTGCCGGTCGCGCAGCTGGTCGTAGAGGCGGGAGAGGATCTCGTTGCCGCCGCTGCGCACGATCTCCGCGTGGAAGCAGCGGTCGGTGACGGCCGCGGCCGCGAAGTCCCCGGCGGCGGCCTGCACGCGCTGCTGGTCCAGGAGTTCGCCGAGCCGGGTGAGCAGGCTCGCGGGCGCCGGCACCGCCTTGCGCACCGCGTGGGTCTCGACCAGGAGCCGGGTCTCGACGACGTCCGCGATCTCCTGCGCGGAGACGGGCAGCACGAGCGCCCCCTTCTTCGGGTAGAGCCGCAGCAGGCCCTCCACCTCCAGCTTCAGCAGCGCCTCGCGCACCGGCGTGCGCGAGACGCCCACGGCATCGGCGAGTTCGCCCTCGGTGAGGAGCGTGCCGCCCTCGTAGCGGCGCTCCAGGACGGCCTGCTTGACGTGCGCGTAGACGCGCTCGGCGGCGGGGGGCCGCTTCAGGGCGGTGGTGGTGGGAGTGGCAGGGGTGGGGGCTGCGGGAGTGGCGGCGACGGCGGCGGGGGCTGGCATGCGCACAGCATAGATACAACACGTATACGCGG
Organism: Streptomyces huasconensis; assembly: GCF_021028635.1. Taxonomy (NCBI): domain Bacteria; kingdom Bacillati; phylum Actinomycetota; class Actinomycetes; order Kitasatosporales; family Streptomycetaceae; genus Streptomyces; species Streptomyces huasconensis. Next base: position 4,214,250 of record NZ_CP086119.1, on the reverse strand, counting down.
GAATCCCGGTCCGCATGGCGGAACTCGCGGACTCCGGGCATCTTTCTGGGCCGTCGCGTACATCCATCGCCCCCTCTCGTGCGTCTAACGGGATAGCGGCCCCCTCATGTGGCCGCAGTCCAGGGGCATTTGGAGCAGAGATCTTGAAAACCGGCATCAAGGGCGTACGTCGCGTATCGGCCGTTACCATCACCGCGAGCTCGATACTGGCCGCCGGCGCCCTCACCACCCCGGCCCACGCGGCCGCACCGCCGAAGCCGTCCATCGTCGCCAAGGGCGGCTATGTGATGAACAACGGCACGGGCAAGACCCTCTTCACCAAGTCCGCCGACACCCGCCGGTCCACCGGCTCCACGACGAAGATCATGACGGCGCGCGTCGTGCTCGGCCAGCCGAATCTGAACCTCGATTCCAAGGTCACGGTCCAGAAGGCGTACAGCGACTACATCGTCGCCAACAACTACGCCTCCTCGGCCCGCCTGATCGTCGGCGACAAGGTCACCGTCCGCCAGCTGCTGTACGGCCTGATGCTGCCCTCGGGCTGCGACGCCGCGTACGCGCTCGCGGACAAGTTCGGCAAGGGCTCGACCCGCAAGGCCCGCGTGCAGAACTTCATCGGCCAGATGAACTCCACGGCGAGGACCCTCGGCCTGACCAACACCCACTTCGACTCGTTCGACGGCATCGGGCACGGCCATAACTACTCGACGCCGCGCGACCTGACGAAGCTCACGCGCAGCGCGCTGAAGTACTCCACGTTCCGCACGGTCGTGAAGACGAAGGAGACGCGGCAGAAGGTCACCACCAAGTCCGGTGGCTACCGCTACATGCCGTGGGAGAACACGAACAACCTCCTCGGCTCCTACCGCGGCACCATCGGCGTGAAGACGGGCTCCGGCCCCGAGGCGAAGTACTGCCTCGTCTTCGCCGCCACCCGCAACGGCAAGACGGTCGTCGGCACGGTCCTGACCTCCTCCTCGGTGGCCAACCGCACCGCGGACGCCAAGAAGCTGCTGGACTACGGCTTCAAGGTCGCCTGACGCCGGGCGCACAGCGCGAGAGGAAGGGGGCCCGCCGCGGATGTCGCGGCGGGCCCCCTCCCTCTTTTCACGTGTCGTCCCGCCCGGACGGTGCTACGTCCAGGTCAGCAGCCGCTTCGGCCGCTCCAGGACCGCCGCCACGTCGGCGAGCACCTTGGAGCCCAGCTCGCCGTCGACCAGGCGGTGGTCGAAGGAGAGCGCGAGCGTGGTCACCTGGCGCGGCTTGACCTTGCCCTTGTGGACCCACGGCTGGAGCTTGATCGCACCGACCGCGAGGATCGCGGACTCGCCGGGGTTGATGATCGGCGTGCCCGTGTCGACGCCGAAGACGCCGACGTTCGTGATCGTGACCGTGCCGCCCTGCATGGCGGCGGGCGACGTCTTGCCCGCCCGGGCCGTGGCGACCAACTCACCGAGGGACTCGGCCAGTTCGGGCAGGGTCTTGGCGTGCGCGTCCTTGATGTTCGGCACGATCAGGCCGCGCGGGGTGGCCGCGGCGATGCCGAGGTTCACGTAGTGCTTCTGGACGATCTCCTGGTTGGCCTCGTCCCAGGCGGCGTTGACGTCGGGGTTGCGCCTGATCGCCACCAGCAGGGCCTTGGCGATGAGCAGCAGCGGATTGACCCGCAGCCCCTCGAACGCCTTGTCCTGCTTCAACTCCTCGACCAGCTTCATCGTCCGCGTCACGTCGACCGTCACGAACTCCGTGACATGCGGTGCGGTGAACGCCGACTGGACCATCGCCTGAGCGGTGGCCTTGCGGACGCCCTTGACGGGGATGCGGGTCTCACGGGCGCCCATACCTGCCGCGGGCGCGGCTGCGGGGGCGGCCTGGGCCGCGGGGGCCTCGGCCGGCTCCGGGCGGTCCTGCGGCTGCGGGCGGTCCTGCGGCCGCGGGGCCGGGGCGGCCGCCGCGTGCACGTCCTCGCGCGTGATGATCCCGTCGGGCCCGGACGGCGTGACCGTCGAAAGGTCCACGCCGAGGTCCTTGGCGAGCTTGCGCACCGGGGGCTTGGCCAGCGGCCGGGTGCCGTGGCCGTTCACCTCGCGCGGCGGCGCCGCGGGCTGCGGGTCCGGTGCCGCCACGGGCACGTCCCGCACGTCCTGTACGCCGGCCTTGCGCGCGCGGCGCTTCGTCGAGGACTCGGCGACCCCGTACCCCACGAGGACGGGCTGGCGTCCCGCCGGGGCGGCCTCCTCGGCGGGGGCCTCCTTGGCGGGGACGGGCACGGCGGCCTGCGCCACGGGGGCGGTGGCCTCCTCGGCGGGGGCGGCCGGGGCGGCGCCGCCCGAGACGTCCACCGAGATGATCACCTGGCCGACGTCAACCGTGGTGCCCTCGGGGAAGCGCAGCTCCCGTACGACACCGTTGAACGGAATGGGGAGTTCGACCGCGGCCTTGGCCGTCTCGACCTCGCACACGACCTGGCCGTCGGTGACGGTGTCACCGGGCGCCACGTACCACTTGAGGATCTCCGCCTCGGTGAGCCCCTCGCCCACGTCCGGCATCCTGAACTCGCTCAGAGCAGCGTCTGTCATCGTCGTCACGACCCTCTCCCTCAGTACGCCAGCGAGCGGTCGACGGCGTCGAGCACCCGGTCGAGACCCGGCAGGTACTCCTCTTCGAGGCGCGCCGGCGGGTAGGGGGCGTGATAGCCGCCGACCCGCAGCACCGGGGCCTCCAGGTGGTAGAAGCACCGCTCGGTGATCCGGGCGGCGATCTCCGCGCCCGTGCCGAGGAAGACCGGGGCCTCGTGGACGACGACGAGCCGCCGCGTCCTCTCCACCGAGGCCTGCACGGCGTCGAAGTCGATCGGCGACATGGAGCGCAGGTCCAGGACCTCCAGGGACTTGCCCTCCTCCTCGGCGGCCGCGGCGGCCTCCAGGCAGACCTTCACCATCGGGCCGTACGCGGCGAGGGTGAGGTCGCTGCCCTCGCGGGCCACGACGGCCTTGTGCAGGGGCCCGGGGATCGCTTCCTTGTCGACCTCGCCCTTGTCCCAGTACCGCCGCTTGGGCTCGAAGAAGATGACCGGGTCGTCGCTCTGGATGGCCTGCTGCATCATCCAGTAGGCGTCTCCCGCGTTGGACGGGGAGACCACCTTCAGGCCCGCCACGTGCGCGAAGAGCGCCTCGGGCGACTCGCTGTGGTGCTCGACGGCGCCGATGCCGCCGCCGTACGGAATGCGGATGACGACCGGCATCTTGATCTTGCCGAGCGCGCGGGCGTGCATCTTCGCGAGCTGCGTGACGATCTGGTCGTACGCGGGGAAGACGAAGCCGTCGAACTGGATCTCCACCACCGGGCGGTAGCCCCGCAGGGCGAGACCGATGGCGGTGCCGACGATGCCGGACTCGGCGAGCGGGGTGTCGATGACCCGCTCCTCGCCGAAGTCCTTCTGCAGCCCGTCCGTGACGCGGAAGACGCCGCCGAGCTTGCCGACGTCCTCGCCCATGACGAGAACCTTGGGGTCGTTCTCCAGCGCCGTGCGCAGCGATTCGTTGATCGCCTTGGCGATGGGCAGTTTCTGGACGGCCATGGTCACTTGCCCTCCCCGCCCTCGGGGGCGTCCGCGAACGACGCCTGGTACGCGGCGAACTGGGCTCGCTCCTCGTCCACGAGCGCGTGCCCGTCCGCGTAGGCATGCTCGAAGATCGCCATCAGATCCGGGTCCGGCATCGCCCGCACCACCTCTCGCACTCGCTTGCCCAACGCTTCGCTCTCCTCGTCGAGTTCCGCGAAGAATCCCTCATCCGCGTGACCTTCGGACTCCAGGTAGGCCCGCAGCCGCAGGATCGGGTCCTTGGCCTCCCAGGCGACCCGCTCGTCGTCGTTGCGGTACTTGCTCGGGTCGTCGGACGTGGTGTGCGCGCCCATGCGGTACGTGAACGCCTCGATCAGCGCCGGGCCCTCGCCCGCGCGGGCCCGCTCCAGGGCCCACTTGGTGACGGCGAGCACGGCCAGCACGTCGTTGCCGTCGACCCGCACACCGGGGAAGCCGTAGCCCTGCGCGCGCTGGTAGAGCGGCACCCGGGTCTGGCGCTCGGTCGGCTCGGAGATCGCCCACTGGTTGTTCTGGCAGAAGAACACGACGGGGGCGTTGTACACCGCGGAGAAGGTGAACGATTCGGCCACGTCGCCCTGGCTGGAGGCGCCGTCACCGAAGTACGCGATCACGGCGGAGTCGGCGCCGTCCTTGGCCACGCCCATGGCGTAGCCGGCGGCGTGCAGGGTCTGCGCGCCGATGACGATCGTGTACAGGTGGAAGTTGTTGCTGTTCGGGTCCCAGCCGCCGTTGTTCACGCCGCGGAACATGCCGAGCAGGTTGGTGGGGTCGACCCCGCGGCACCAGGCGACACCGTGTTCGCGGTACGTGGGGAACACGTAGTCGTCGTCGCGGGTGGCCCGGCCGGAGCCGATCTGGGCGGCCTCCTGGCCGAGCAGCGAGGCCCACAGGCCCAGCTCGCCCTGGCGCTGGAGAGAGGTGGCCTCGGCGTCGAAGCGCCGGGTGAGGACCATGTCGCGGTACAGGCCCCGCAGCTCCTGCGGGGTGATGTCGGCGACGTACGACTCGTACTGCGCGTTCTCGACGCGCTTGCCCTCCGGGGTCAGCAGCTGTACCAGCTCGGGCTCCGTGCTCTTCTGCGGCGCGGCCTTCTTCGCGCCGGCGCGCTTGGCGCCGCCTGTGCTGCTGCGGCGCGGTTTGCGCGCGGCGGTGCTCTCCACGGTCACGTGTGCTCCTCCGTCGGTCCGGCTCCCGGGGGTTACCGGGAAAGCCAGTGCGGCTCGCCTGGTCCGTGCCCGCGCACGGGGTGGGTGCGGCTCGGCCGGGAACAGGCGTGACAGGTGCCCCGGCGAACGCCCTGCACAATGCACGTTACCCAGTGCTCAGCAATTCTGTGAAACCCCATCTGACCTGCGAATTTGCTTGGATTTCCAAGTAAACGGCGACTTCGCCGACTGCTCGGATTTCCGAGTAAACCGAGAAATGGAGGAACACTTCCTGGTCACAGCACTGATCACAGCCTGGCAGGGGGCCGGAACACGGGCACGTTATCCCGGCCACCCCGGGCTCGGGAAGGGTTCCGCTCGGGCGCTCAAAGAGATCGTGTGTGAGACTGGCTCCGTGCGCGAAGACGGAAAAATTACGGTATTTCTGCTCGACGACCACGAAGTGGTCCGGCGTGGAGTGCATGAGCTGCTCTCCGTGGAGTCCGACATCGAGGTGGTCGGCGAGGCCGGAACGGCGGCGGATGCCCTGGTCAGGATCCCCGCGACGCGACCTGACGTGGCCGTGCTCGACGTGCGTCTGCCCGACGGCAGCGGAGTGGAGGTGTGCCGCGAGATCCGTTCGCAGAACGAGGACATCAAATGCCTGATGCTCACCTCGTTCGCCGATGACGAGGCCCTCTTCGACGCGATCATGGCCGGCGCCTCCGGTTATGTCCTCAAGGCGATCCGCGGCAATGAACTGCTCACCGCCGTCCGCGACGTGGCGGCCGGCAGGTCCCTGCTGGACCCCGTGGCCACGGCCCGCGTCCTGGAGCGGCTGCGCGACGGCAACAACGCCAAGGGCGACGACCGCCTCGCCAACCTCACCGAGCAGGAGCGCAAGATCCTCGACCTGATCGGCGAGGGCCTCACGAACCGCGTGATCGGCGAGCGGCTGCACCTCGCCGAGAAGACGATCAAGAACTACGTCTCCAGCCTGCTCTCCAAGCTGGGCATGGAACGCCGCTCGCAGGCCGCCGCGTATGTGGCGCGCATGCAGGCGGAGAAGCAGCACTGACGGGGCGCGGCGGGGCGTCCGGAGGGACGCGGCGACAGAGCGCGGCAGGGACACCGGGAGCCCGGCGATGAGGGACTTACGTCCCGTTTGGTGAGGGCGGGGGCCTCTTTTCCGGCATCCCGTCCGTGCATGAGGGTGGGGGCATGTCCAGCGACCCCACCAGCTCCGCCGACCAGCAGCTCGCCTTCGAACTGCTGCGGCGTGCCGACTACGGCCGCGTGGTGGCCAGCATGCGCGCGCTGCCCTTCCTCGCGGTGGCCCGGCACATCGTCGTCGGCGGGCAGATCCTGCTGCGCATGCACAAGGGCTACGGCTACCACCAGGCCTGCGTCGGGAGCGTCGTCGCGTACGGCGCGGACAACCTCGACGGGGCATCGGCCCGGGACGGCCAGTGGACCGTGCAGTGCGTCGGCCTGTGCGAGGCCGTGGAACCGACCAACGCCGAACTCGAACTGTTCGGCCCCACCCCGCACTTCGCGGACGGCGAACTCTTCGACCCGGTGTACCTGCGGATAGAGCCGCAGGTGACCACGGTGCATACGCTGCACACGGGCCATGACCGGCGGCTTCAGCGGGTCCGCGTCCGCTGAGCCGGTAAGCCCGGATGGACCGGGAACGCCCGGAGCCCCCGTTCCGCCGTGGCGGGACAGGGGCTCCGGGTCTTCGGCTCTCGGCCGGGTCCTGGCGTCAGGACACGCTGCCGCCCGCGGGGTCTTCCGGGTCGCCGCCCTCGTCCGGGTCCGGCGGGGCGGTCGTCGGCTCCGGCGGCTCGGTCGTGGGCTGGGTCGGGTCGCTCGTGGGCTGCGTCGGGTCCGTCGTCGGCTGCGTCGGGTCGCTCGTCGGCTGCGTCGGGCGCCCCGTGGGCTGCGTCGGCCCGGTCGGCCGGTTCGTCTGCGGGGGATAGCCGGTCTGGCCCCCGTTGTCCCCGCCCGGCTCCGTCTCCTCGTCCGTCGGTTCCTTGTCGGGGCTCTTGCTGGGCTTCTTCTCCTGCGACTGCTTCGTCGAAGGAGTGACCGGAGTCTTGTCCTTGTCCTTCGTGCCGCTGCTCGCGCTCAGCGCGATGGCGACGCCCACCGCGATCGCGATGACCGCGAGCACGGCGAAGATCCACATCTTGCCGCGGCCGCCCTTGCCGCCGTGGTGCCCGCCCTCGAAGCCGCCGTCGTCGCCCGGCGGACGCAGCATCGGGCCCGGGATCTGCGCGGTGCCGGAGTCCGGGTGCGCCATCGCGCCGGCCCCCGCGACACCCATCGCCGCGGTGCTACCGCCCTCGTGCATCTCCACGGGGCCGGTGTTCCAGGTCCCCGTGTGACTGCCCTGCTCGTGCAGCATCTGGAGGCCGTACTGGACGAGGCCGCGCATCTCCTCGGCGGTCTGGAACCGGTCGTCCGGGTCCTTGGCCAGGGAGCGCATGACGAGCCCGTCCAGCTCCGGCGGCGCCTGGTCCGAGACCTGCGAGGGCGGTACCGCCTGGTCCTGGACGTGCTGGTAGACCACGGAGAGCGGCGTCTCGCCGGTGAACGGAGGCCGCAGGGCCAGCAGTTCGTACAGCAGACAGCCGGTCGCGTACAGGTCGGAGCGGTGGTCGACCGCCTTGCCGAGCGCCTGCTCGGGCGAGAGGTACTGCGGCGTGCCCATGACCATGCCGGTCTGGGTCATCGTCGACTGCGCGCCGTGCAGGGCGCGGGCGATGCCGAAGTCCATCACCTTCACCGCGCCGGTGTTGGTGATGATCACGTTCGCGGGCTTGATGTCGCGGTGCACGATGCCGTGCTGGTGCGAGTACGCGAGCGCTTCGAGCACCCCGGAGACGATGATGAGCGCCTGCTCGGGCCCCGGCGCCTCCGCGTTGAGCAGCAGATCGCGGATCGTGCGGCCCTCGACGATCTCCATGACGATGTACGGGACGACGCTCGGCCCGACGACGTCTTCACCGGAGTCGTACACCGCGACCACGGCGTGGTGGTTGAGGCCCGCGACCGACTGGGCCTCGCGCGTGAAGCGGGCCTTGGAGACCGGGTCCTCGGCGAGGTCGGAGCGGAGCAGCTTGACCGCGACGGTACGGCCGAGACGTACGTCCTCGGCGGCGAACACCTCCGCCATGCCGCCCCGGCCGAGTCTGTGGGTCAGCCGGTACCGGCCGTCGCCGACGAGCCCGCCGTTGCCCCACAACTCGGGCGCGTCAGACATTCCGCCGCCAGACGCCTCGGGGTCGGACGGGCCCTGAGCGCGCTGCGTCTGTGCCATCAGTCCTCGCCGTCGTTTCTGGTCGTGGTACTTGGTGCTGAGTACGCCGCTGTACGGGCACTCCGACGGGCCACGCTACAGCCTTCACGCCACCTGCCGGTTCGAGGTGGACCGGACATAAAAGCGTTCCCGGGTCCTCACGCGCAAACTTGTAACGCTTCCGAGACGCTTCTTGCGCGTACGGTCACGGAACGGGCACCGAGCTTGACGCGTCATCGTCCTGGGGCAGACTTGGCCAGGAATAGCGGGTAATCGATCACCAGCCGCGGAGCCGTCCGGTTGCCGCGCCGATGGGGGACGCACGAGATGAGCAGCCAGGACGGCGCACAGGGGCGGTACGCGGGGCGTTCGCTGGCCGGTGGCCGCTACCAACTGCGCGATCTGCTCGGCGAAGGCGGCATGGCCTCGGTCCACCTCGCGTACGACACCGTTCTCGATCGCCAAGTCGCGATCAAGACGCTCCACACCGAGCTGGGCCGCGAGCAGTCCTTCCGCGAGCGCTTCCGCCGCGAGGCCCAGTCGGTGGCGAAGCTCACGCACACGAACATCGTGTCGGTCTTCGACACCGGCGAGGACGAGCTGGACGGCACGACGATGCCGTACATCGTCATGGAGTACGTGGAGGGCAAGCCGCTCGGCTCGGTGCTCGACGCGTCCGTCACGCAGTTCGGCGCGATGCCGACCGACCAGGCGTTGAAGATCACCGCCGATGTGCTGGCGGCGCTGGAGATCAGCCACGAGATGGGCCTGGTCCACCGCGACATCAAGCCGGGCAACGTCATGATGACCAAGCGCAACGTCGTCAAGGTCATGGACTTCGGCATCGCCCGCGCCATGCAGTCCGGCGTCACGTCGATGACGCAGACCGGCATGGTCGTCGGCACCCCGCAGTACCTCTCGCCGGAGCAGGCGCTCGGCCGCGGCGTCGACGCGCGCTCCGACCTCTACTCCGTCGGCATCATGCTCTTCCAACTGGTCACCGGGCGGCTGCCGTTCGAAGCGGATTCGCCGCTGGCCATCGCGTACGCCCACGTCCAGGAGGAGCCGGTCGCTCCGTCCTCGATCAACCGTTCGCTGCCGCCGGCGGTCGACGCGATCGTCGCCCGCGCGCTGAAGAAGAACCCGAACGAGCGCTTCCCCACCGCCGAGGCCATGCGCGACGAGTGCCTGCGCGTCGCCCAGTCCTTGCAGGCTGCTCCTTCTCAGGCTCCCAGCATCGTGCCGGGCGCGCAGACGGCGAGCGGCGCGGGCGTCAGCTCGGCGGTCTTCCCGCCGGTCGACTCCTCGCTCCCGCAGCAGGGCGGCAGCGTCCAGACGCCGTACCAGCCGGGCCCGTACGCCCCGTCGACACCGGCCCCCACCCCCACGCCGGGCTATGGCTACCCGCCCCAGCAGGGCTACGGCTACCCGCAGCAGCAGGGCGCGCACACCCCGCCTCCGTACAACCTCTCCCCGCAGCCGGCCACGACGGCGTCCCCCGTCGGCCCCTCGGGCTCGGGCGGCGGGAAGCGGCGGAACATGCCGGTGATCGTCGGCTCGATCGTCGTCGCGCTCATAGCCATCGGCGGCCTGATCACCGCGCTCTCCCTCGGCGGGGGCGGGGACGACGGCAAGGAAGCCTCCGAGGAGAAGTCGAAGACGCCGGTGGCGGGGCACAAGGGGCCTGATCGCACCCGGACGATCGAGGTGGAGGAGTGCAAGGAGCCGGAGACCGCCTACAACGACGAGACCAAGGTCAAGGTCCCCGACTTCACCTTCAAGGACTGGAAGTCGGTGCTCACGTGTCTCCAGGCAGCCGGGTGGCAGTACGACCCGCGCCGGATCAATGAGAACGCCTACGGGGAGGACACCGTCATGCGGCAGATCCCCAAGGAGGGCTCGGACATCGACCCGAAGAACCCTCCGGAGTTCCAGCTGGACATCTCCACGGGCAACCCGGCCTAGTTCTTGACCCGGCCCAGTTCTCCGGTTTCCTGCGACGAGGGCCCGGTACGCGCAGTTCCGCGTACCGGGCCCTCGTCGTCCGCGGGTCCTACAGATGGCCAGGTGTCGTACGGAGGGTCCTGAAGGTCCTACAGGTAAGGCCCTCCCGTACGGCCCGCAAGGCCGCCCTCGTCGTCGTCATCGCCGCCACCCATGCCCGGCGGCAGCGCACGCCGCATGGACTCCAGCTGCGCCCGCGCCGCCATCTGCTGCGCGAACAGCGTCGTCTGGATGCCGTGGAAGAGGCCTTCCAGCCAGCCGACCAACTGGGCCTGCGCGATGCGCAGTTCCGCGTCGCTGGGGGTCGCCTCCTCCGTGAAGGGCAGGGAGAGCCGCTCCAGTTCCTCGACGAGTTCAGGGGCGAGGCCGTCCTCCAGCTCCTTCACCGAGCTGGCGTGGATCTCCTTGAGGCGCACCCGGCTCGCCTCGTCGAGAGGAGCCGCCCGCACCTCCTCGAGCAGTTGCTTGATCATGCTGCCGATGCGCATGACCTTGGCCGGCTGTTCGACCATCTCCGTCACCGGAACCTCGCGGGATTCGTCGTCTCCGCCACCACCGAGAGCCATTCCGTCCTGGCCCACGACCAGGACTTGGGGGCTCTCCGGTGACCGTTCGCTCCTCGGCATCTCCATGCCGCCATTCTCTCGTACCCGTACATCACACATCGGTGGTGCCCCCGGAAGACGGTGATCCACCCTCAGCCGCGCCGCAGGCGCAGCCCCAGGAAGCCGACGCCGAGGCCGAGACCGATGAGGATCAGCCCGCCGCCGAGCGGCAGGACCCGCAGCCCCGGGAGCACCGGTTCCGCGGGCGCCGGCTGCCCGGCGTCGGCCACGGTGTCGCGCTGCGTCACCTGGACCTGCTCCTCTTCCCTCGGCGGCACCGGGGGAGGTGGCGCCGAGGGCGGTGGCGGATCGGGCAGCGGCACATCGGCGCGCCCCGGCCGTGCACGGCCCTCGCCCGCGCGGGTCCCCGCCCGGGGCGTCTCGTCGACGGTGGTGACGGGCCCCCGGGGGGCGGGCTGCGCCGCGTGCGTCACGGCCGCGTGCGTCACGACGGCGGGTACGAAGGCCATCAGGACCGCGCTCAGCGTCGCCACGAGGACCGCACGGAGAGTACGGAGGGTACGAAGAGTGTGAAGCGTACGGAGAGTCACCCACGAAACAGCCACCGCACCGGTCGCCTCCCGCTGTCGGACCCAAGGATCGGTCGGCACACGAAGGGCCGTCGGGAGACCCGAGGTCAGAGGAACATCACGCCAGTGACAGCGTCACACGGCACGACGACCGCGGCACGCTGACCGCGCCCGACCGGGGCATGGCCGCCGCTACCGCGTGAGCAGCACCTTTCCGATGTGGCTGCTCTCCTCCAGGACCCGGTGCGCCGCCGCCGCGTCCCGCATCGGCACCGTCCGGTCGACGATCGGCCGCACATGGCCGCCCCCGATCAGCGGCCAGACGTGCTCCCGCACCGCCGCGACGATCGACGCCTTCTCGGTGGCGGGGCGGCCGCGCAGGGACGTGGCGGTGACGGCGGCGCGCTTGTTGAGGAGCGTGGCGATGTTCAGCTCGCCCTTGACGCCACCCTGCATGCCGATGATCGCGAGCCGGCCGTTGACGGCGAGGGCCCGTACGTTGCGCTCCAGGTACTTCGCGCCCATGTTGTCGAGGATGACGTCCGCGCCGGCCCCGTCCGTGGCCCGCTCGATCTCCTCCACGAAGTCCTGCTCGCGGTAGTTGATGAGGATGTCGGCGCCGAGTTCCTGGCAGAACGCCAGCTTCTCCTTGCTGCCCGCCGTGACGGCGACCTTCGCGCCGACCGCCTTGGCGAGCTGGATCGCCATGGTGCCGATGCCGCTGGAACCGCCGTGCGCGAGCAGCGTCTCGCCGGGCCGCAGGTGGGCGATCATGAAAACGTTGGACCAGACGGTCGAGGTCACCTCGGGCAGCGCGGCCGCCGTCACGAGGTCGACACCCTCGGGTACGGGGAACAGCTGGCCGGCCGGTACGACGACCTGCTCCGCGTAGCCGCCGCCCGACAGCAGGGCGCACACCTCGTCGCCGACGGCCCAGCCGGAGACGCCGGGGCCGAGCGCGGCGATACGGCCCGCGCACTCCAGACCGGGGTACGGGGACGCGCCGGGCGGCGGGTTGTACGCGCCCTGCCGCTGCAGCAGATCGGCGCGGTTCACGGCACTGGCCACCACCTCGACCAGCACCTCGCCCTCACCGGGCACGGGATCGGGCACCTCGGCCCACACGAGCGCGTCAGGGCCGCCGGGTTCAGGAATCGTGATCGCATACATGCGGCCGAGGCTACTCGCCCGCCCCCAGAAGGGGCGCGAGGAACGACGCGCCCAACTCAGCCCGGCCCCGTAAGGGGCACGGGGAGCTGCGCGCCCAGCCACAACGCACCCGCACTGACACCGGCACCGCCAGCGGCACAGGCACCCGCCCAGGCCCCCACCGCCCTCAGTCCGTCGGCAACGGCCTCACATCCGGCGCAACCACCGTCTCCGGCGTCGCCCGAACAATCGTGATCAGCCGGTCCGTCAACTGCAGCTTCCCGACGGCCGGATCGTCGTACCCCAGCACCCGATGCCCCCGTACGACACTCACGACCAGGTCTTCCGTCTCCCGGACGCCCCGCCCCACCTCCGCCTTTATGACCGGCCGCTCGACGAGGTCCAGACCCGTGCCCTGCTGGATCAGGTCCTCCATGACCATGCCCGCACTCGGGCTCAGCACGGACAACCCGAGCAGCCGCCCCGCCGCGCTCGCGCTGGTGATCACCGCGTCGGCCCCGGACTGCCGCAGCAACGGCGCGTTCTCCTCCTCGCGCACCGCCGCCACGATCTTCGCCCCGCGGTTCATCTGCCGCGCGGTGAGCGCGACCAGCACCGCCGTGTCGTCGCGCTGTGTCGCGATGATGATCTGGCGGGCGCGCTGCACCTCCGCACGCAGCAGCACGTCACTGCGCGTGGCGTCGCCGACGACACCCGCGTACCCCTCTGCCGTGGCCGCGTCGATCACCTTCTCACTGGGGTCGACGACCACGATCTGCTCCGGTTTCAGGCCGGTCGCGCAGACGGTCTGGATCGCCGAGCGGCCCTTCGTCCCGAAACCGACGACAACGGTGTGTTCACGCAAGTTGGACCTCCAGCGGGACAGACGCCATTCCTCGCGCGTCCGTTCCGTGAGCACTTCGAGGGTCGTGCCGACCAGGATGATCAGGAAGAGCACGCGCAGCGGCGTGATCAGGAGGATGTTGGTGAGCCGGGCGCTGTCGCTGTACGGCACGATGTCGCCGTAACCGGTGGTGGAGAGCGTCACCGTGGCGTAGTACGCCGCGTCGAGGAAGTCGACCCTCTCGTCGGAGTTGTCGTGGTAGCCGCCACGGTCGATCCAGACTATGAACGTCGTCAGGGCGAGCACCAGCAGCGCCATCACCAGCCGCCGGGTGACCTGCCGCAGCGGCCGTTCCACCACCCGCTGGGGCAGCTTGATCCGGTGGGTCGTGTGGTGCTCCGCGGGGTCACGGGCGATCGCGTCGTTGCCGGGAAGTTTCACGTGAAACACTCCCCGCTGCCGCCCTGGCCCGGCCGGTCCTGCTCCAGCCCCACGCCGACCGCCCCGCCGAGATCCCCGGGCACGACCCACGGCAGGTCGAGGATCTCCAGCTCCTGGCCCTTGCGCGCCCCGCCGGGCGGTACGACCGCGAGCCCGTCGGCCGCCGCGATGCCGCGCAGCATCGCCGGGCCGTTGAACCGCAGCGGCACGGCATGCTCGGCCCGCAGGGTGACGGGCACCAGACGGGTGTCGTGCGGGTGCCCCTGCACGTCATCGCGTACGGGCGCGGTGTACGCCGCCTCCACCGCGCCGCCACCGGAGCCCGCCGCGCGCCCGATGAGCGTACGCAGCAGGGGCTCGGCCAGCGTGAGCAGTCCGGAGACCGCGGCGAGCGGGTTGCCCGGGAGCCCGACGAGGTACCGACCGGGACGGAGGCGGGCCAGCAGCATCGGATGTCCCGGGCGCACGGCGACGCCGTCCACGAGCAGCTCCGCGCCGAGGCGGTGCAGCGTGGGGTGGACGTGGTCGACCGGGCCCGCCGCCGTGCCGCCCGTCGTGACGATCAGGTCGGCCGTGGAGGACGTGAGCGCCTGGTGAAGGGCCTCGGCGTCGTCGCCCAGCCGCCGGACCGAGGTGACCTCGGCACCGAGCGCGCGCAGCCAGGGCGGCAGCATCGGCCCGAGCGCGTCCCGGATGAGGCCTTCGCGGGGCGGACCCTCGGCCAGCAACTCGTCACCCAGTACGAGGACTTCGGCGCGCGGCCGACGGACGACGCCGAGCGTGTCGTACCCGGCGGCCGCGGCCAGCCCGAGCACGGCCGGGGTGACCAGCGACCCGGCCGGCAGGAGGTGGTCGCCCGAACGGCACTCCTGACCGCGTGGCCGGATGTCCTGCCCCGGTACCACCTCGCGCAGCGCGAGCAGCCTGCCCTTGTCGTCGATGCGGCCGTGCTCGGCGCGCAGCACCGCCGTGGCGTCCCGCGGGATGCGGGCCCCCGTCGCGATACCGACCGCCTCGCCGTCCGCGAGCGCCACGGGGAGGTCGTGTCCGGCGAGGACCCCTTCGGCCCGTACGGCCCAGGGGCCCGGGCCCGCGACGGCCCAGCCGTCCATGGCGGAGGTGTCGAACGACGGCAGGTCGGTGAGGGCGGTGAGCGGGGCGGCCAGGGTCAGGCCGAGAGCCTGGTCCAGCGGTACGGAAACGGGGGCACCGCCGCTCCGGGGCACGGCCTGCACCGCGCGGGCACGGGCGGCGGGCCACGGGGTGATCTCGCGGTGTCCGCCCTCGCCCGGGCTGGGGCGGGGGCTCCTGCCGGTGGCGGGGCGGGCGGCCAGGGCGTGCTGTCCGGGCTGCGAAGCGGGGGTGGGCGTGGGGGCGGGCCTGCGGGTCGGTGCGGCCGGGGGCGCCGTATGCGGGGTGGGGCCGTGGCTGTGGCTGTGGCTGTCCCGGCACTCGTTCACCAGGGCCAGGGCCTCGTCGAGCTCGGCGTCCGGCGCGGGAAGCCCGCTCATCCGGCGTCCGGTCCGGCGTCGGGGGTGGCATCGGAAGTGGCACCGGGGGCGGCGTGGGGCAGCGCCTCGGGAGCGGCACCGGAAGCGGGCTGGGGATGTGCGCCGGTGACTGCCTCGGCCTGTGCCGCGCCCGGCATCGGGTCCTGACGGTCCTCGTCCGCCCAGCGGGCCGCGAGCGCCGCGGCCTTGCGCGCCGCCTCGGCGACCGCTTCGGCCCCGTCCGCAGCCCCGCCCCGTGCGGCGGCCCGCGCCGCCGCGTAACCGACGAGGAAGGTGGTCAGCGGTGCCGCGGGCCTGGCCACACCGTGCGCGGCGTCGCGTGCGAGGTCGAGGAGGGTGCCGGTATCGACGTCGAGTTCGATGCCCAGTTCTTCCTTGACTGCGGAAATCCATTCGTCCAACACGTGCCCATGCTCCCTGATGCGCGCCCTTGCGGTGGCGATGTCGTCCCAGGTGTCGCAGTCGAAGGCCGCCACGGGGTCATCGACCCTGGTCAGGTCGAGCCGTCCGGTGAGCAGCCGCAGAGGGCGCCCGGCGAGTCCGGAACCGTGCCGCGAGGCCTCGCAGGGCGCGCTGCTCTCGTGGAGCGCACGGATCTCACGCCGCAGTGAAGCGCTCCGGTAGGCGGCGACGAGCGGCTGGTCACGGCCGCCGGGGTCCGTGAGGACCGCCCCGTCCGCGCCGCTGTCCCGCAGAGCGGCGAGCAGGCGACGTACCGTCTGCTCGCCGAGGAACGGCAGGTCGGCGGAGACCACCACCACCAGCTCCGCGGTCGTGTGCCGCAGCCCCGCGTCGAGCGCGGCCAGCGGCCCGCCGCCCGGCGGCTCCTCGCGCGCCCACACCACGGGCCGCGCGGTCGGCCTCGGCGCGGCCACGACGACGGTGGTCCCGGCGCCGGAACAGGCGGCCAGGACCCGGTCGATCAACGCCCGGCCGCCCACGCGCACGCCGGGTTTGTCGGCGCCGCCGAGCCGCGCGGCACCGCCACCGGCGAGCACCACGGCGTCGTAGGGAACACCCTCATTCGCGGTCACCCCCCGAGTATGGGCATACGGAGGATCATTGCCACCCCTGTGAAGGCCCCCTCCGGCAAGGGAGTTACGTCACGTCACTCCCGGCACTCCCGTCACTCCCGGCGCTCCCTCTCCCCGCTCACACCGACCGCAGCAGCACCGCCGGCTGTTCGACGCAGTCCGCCACGTACCGCAGGAAGCCGCCCGCCGTGCCTCCGTCGCACACCCGGTGGTCGAAGGTGAGCGACAGCTGCACCACATGCCTCACCGCCAACTCCCCCTGGTGCACCCACGGCTTGGGCACGATGCGGCCGACGCCGAGCATGGCCGCCTCGGGGTGGTTGATGATCGGCGTGGAGCCGTCCACCCCGAACACGCCGTAGTTGTTCAGCGTGAACGTCCCCCCGGTCAGCTCGGCGGGGGTCAGCGTCCCGGAGCGCCCCGCCTCCGTGAGCCGGATCAGCTCCGCGTTGATCGACGCGGTCGTCCTCGCCTGCGCGTGCCGTACGACAGGCACGACCAGGCCCCGGTCGGTCTGCGCGGCGAACCCGAGGTGGACGTCGGCGAACCGGCGCACCTCGCGCGCCTCCATGTCCACGCTGGAGTTGAGTTCAGGGAACCGGTCCAGCGCGGCCACGGTGATGCGCGCGAACAGCGCGAGCAGCGACACCTTCTGGCCGTCCCGCTCCGTCGTCCGGCCGCTGGCCGCGGTGGTCGTCGCCAGGTTCGTCGCGCCGTTCATCGCGGCGCGGACCGCCAGCAGCTCCGTCGCGTCGGCGTCGACCCAACAGGTGGCCTCCGGTATCTCGCGTCGGCTGCGGGCCATCTTGTCCGCGACGAGGCCCCGAATGCCGGTAAGCGCGTGCCGGGACTCGGCGCCCGCGCGCGTGGGTTCCTGCCCCGCCTCGACCTGGCGGCGCGCTGTGGCCCTGTCCGCGCGGATCGGCTCGTCGGCCTCATGGACCGCGGCCTTGAGCGGCACACCTTCGTGCACTTCGGCGGCCACCCCAGCGGCCGCCGCGGACGCTGCTCTGGCCACCGCTTCGATGGCGGCCTCGACATCGGCCCGCATGATCAGACCGTCCGGGCCCGAACCCGTCAGCGCGCGCAGCTCCACCCCGTGCTCCCGCGCCAGCTTCCGCACGAGGGGGGAGATCACCGGAACGGGTCCGTCCCCGCGCGTGGGAGGCCTCTGCGGACCGCGGCTCACGGAAGCCGCCGCGGGCGTCGGCGAGGCGGCCCGCGTGGGTCGTACCCTCCTGCGGCGGGCGGGGGCGGCCCCGGTTCCGTACCCCACCAGGACGTTGCCGGAAGACTCCTCCGCCGCTGCCTGGAGGGCGCGCTCGGCGGGCTCCTCAGGGGCGCGCGTCTCGGCCGGGGCGCCCACGGCCACCGTCAACAGCGGCGAACCCACCGGCAGTTCGGCGCCCTCCTCGCCGAAGCGGGCGGTGACCACTCCTCCGTAGGGGCAGGGCACCTCGACCATCGCCTTGGCCGTCTCGACCTCGACGACCGGCTGATCCACGGCGACGACGTCCCCGACCTGGACGAGCCAGCGGACGATCTCGGCCTCGGTCAGTCCTTCACCGAGGTCGGGCAGCTTGAACTCCAGACTGTTCACATCAAAAGCAGGCGCCATCAGTTCTCCGCCTCCCACTGCAACCGCGCGACCGCGTCCAGAATCCGGTCCACGCCCGGCAGGTGGTGCTTCTCCAGCATCGGCGGCGGATACGGGATGTCGAACCCGGCGACCCGCAGCACCGGCGCCTCCAGGTGATGGAAGCACCGCTCGGTGACCCGCGCCGCTATCTCCCCGCCGGGACCCGCGAAGCCGCCCGACTCGTGCACGACGACCGCACGCCCCGTGCGTCGTACGGACGCGGCGACCGTCTCGTCGTCGAAGGGCACCAGCGAGCGCAGGTCGACCACTTCGAGGTCCCAGCCCTCGGCGCGGGCGGCCTCGGCGGCCTCCAGGCAGACCGGCACGGACGGGCCGTACGTGATGAGCGTGGCACTGCGCCCGGAGCGGCGCACCACCGCGCGTCCGATCGGTTCCACGGACTGCGGGGCGTCCGGGTTCCAGTCGGCCTTGGACCAGTACAGCCGCTTCGGTTCCAGGAAGACGACCGGGTCGTCGGAGGCGATGGAGGCCCGCAGCAGGCCGTAGGCGTCGGCGACCGTGGCGGGCGTGACGACATGGAGCCCCGGAGTCGCCATGTAGTACGCCTCGGAGGAGTCACTGTGGTGTTCGACGCCGCCGATCCCGCCGCCGTAGGGGACGCGCACCGTGATGGGCATCGGCATCGCGCCCTTGGTGCGGTTGCGCATCCGCGCCACGTGCGAGATCAGCTGCTCGAAGGCGGGGTAGGCGAAGGCGTCGAACTGCATCTCCACCACGGGCCGCAGGCCGTACATCGCCATGCCGACCGCCGTGCCGAGGATGCCCGCCTCGGCCAGCGGCGTGTCCGTGCAGCGGTCCTCGCCGAACTCCCTGGCGAGCCCGTCGGTGACCCGGAAGACACCGCCGAGCGCTCCGACGTCCTCCCCCAGGACGTGGACGGAGGGGTCTTCCGCCATGGAGTCGCGCAGCGCCCGTCCGAGCGCCTGCGCCATGGTGGCCGGTCTGGTGGCCGGCTTCGCCGCGACCGTGGTCATCGCGTCCTGCCCTCCGATGCGTCCGCCTCTTCCGAGGCCACTTCCAGCTCCGCGCGCAACTGCGCCGCCTGCTCCCGCAGTTGCGAGGTCTGCTCGGCGTACACGTGCGTGAAGAGGTCCATGGGGTCGAGCAGGGGGTCCTGGTTCATACGTTCGCGCAGGTCGGCGGCCATGGTCTCGGCGTCCTCGGCCGCTTGTCGCCTGATGTCGTCGTCCAGCAGTCCGCGCTCCGTCAACTCCCGCTCCAGGAGGAGGATCGGGTCGTGGTCGCGCCAGGCGTCGACCTCGGCGTCGGGGCGGTAGCGCGTGGCGTCGTCGGCGTTGGTGTGGGCTTCCATGCGGTAGGTGACCGCCTCCACGAGCGTCGGACCGCCGCCCTCACGCGCGCGGGCGACCGCTTCGCTGAGGACCTCGTGCATCGCCACCGCGTCGTTGCCGTCCACCAGGCGGCCCGGCATGCCGTATCCGACGGCCTTGTGGGCGAGGGAAGGGGCCGCGGTCTGCTTGGCGAGCGGCACGGAGATCGCGAAGCCGTTGTTCTGCACGAGGAAGACCACGGGGGCCTGCCACACGGCGGCGAAGTTCAGCGCCTCGTGGAAGTCGCCCTCGCTGGTGCCGCCGTCCCCGACCATGGCGAGCGCGACCACGTCGTCGCCCTGGAGCCGGGCGGCGTGCGCGAGGCCCACGGCGTGCGGGAGCTGCGTGGCCAGCGGGGTGCACAGCGGCGCGATGCGGTGCTCCCGCGGGTCGTACCCGGTGTGCCAGTCGCCGCGCAGCAGCGTCAGGGCGCTCACGGGGTCCAGACCGCGGGCGACCACGGCGAGGGTGTCGCGGTAGCTGGGAAAGAGCCAGTCCCGCTCCTTCAGGGCCAGCGCGGCGGCGACCTCGCAGGCCTCCTGCCCGGTGCTGGAGGGGTAGACCGCGAGCCTGCCCTGCTTGGTCAGCGCGGTCGCCTGCGTGTTGTATCGGCGGCCTCGCACCAGCTCGGCGTAGAGGCGGCGCAGGAGTCCCGGGTCGGCCTTCCCTGCGGTTTCGGTGCCGAGGACGCGGTACGGCTCCGCGTCCGGCAGCAGCGGCGCGGGGTCGGTCCTGGGCTGCCAAGCGGGGGGCGGTGCGGGCCGGTAGGCGCCCCGCTGCTCCATGACCGTCATCACGGCACCTCCTGGGGGAAGCGGACTCCTCTTGGGAGCGGCAAAAGAGACGCAGCGATGTGAGGCGCCTCACCTACCGATTGTTCGGTCGTCGGCACATTTTGGCTACAGGCACCTCCAGGCTGTGGACAAACGGTTCTCCACAGCCTGGGATGGATGCAGTACGTCCATGGTAGGGAGGCGGGGGGACATGGCATCTGAACGAATGGCCGACCAGCAGGCCGACCAGCCGGGCGACGACCCGTCGGAGCCCGGAGCTCCCAGTCGACCGGGGCCCCGGGTACCGGAAGCCAGGTTTCCGGAACCCCGGCTCCCGGAGCCCCGCCCGTTGGACGCCATCGACCGCGACATCCTCCAGATCCTGCATGCGGACGGTCGCGCCTCGATACGTTCCGTGGCCGAGCGGGTCCATGTCTCCCGCGCCAACGCGTACGCGCGCATCAACCGTCTGATCGACGACGGCGTCATCCGGGGTTTCGGGGCGCGGATCAACCACGAGCGCGCCGGGCAGGGCGCGTCCGCGTACATCACGCTCAAGATCGTCCAGAACAGCTGGCGCACGGTGCGCGACCAACTGCGCGCACTGCCCGGCGCCTCTCACATCGCTCTGGTCAGCGGCGACTTCGACGTGCTGCTCCTGGTCCACACACCGGACAACCGCGCCCTGCGGGAGCTGGTGCTCACCCGGCTGCAGTCCATCCCCGAAGTCCTCAGCACGCGTACGTTGCTGGTCTTCGAGGAGGATGCCCTGGAGGGCTCGGCGAGCACTGCGAGCGTCGCCGAGCCGGAGCGCTGAACCCGGCCGCTCAGCGGTCGGTGCGCAGCCCCGCGAACGCCAGTTGCACGACGGCGTCGGCGATCTGCGACCCGTTGGCCGCGCCCCGGCTCTCCGGGCGGTACCACTCCACGATGGAGTTGATCATCCCGAAGAGCAGCCGGGTGGCGAGGCGCAGCTCGACGTCGGAGCGCAGGTCGCCGTCGGCGACGGCCTCCTTGAGCAGCTCGGCCACCTGCTGGTCGAACTCCCTGCGCCGCTCCAGGGCCCACCGCTCGGTGTCCGTGTTGCCCCGCACCCGCAGCAGCAGCGTCACGTAGGGCAGCTCGGCGACCAGGACCTCCACCGTGCGGCGCGTGACGTACTCCAGGCGCTCGACGGCGCTGCCCACGCGCGCGTGCTCCTCGGCCAGGATTCCGAAGAGGCCGTCGATCGCCCGGCTCACCGCGCGGCGCAGCAGCTCCTCCTTGCCCGTCACGTGGTGGTAGATCGACGACTTGGAGATGCCGGCCGCCTTGGAGAGGTGCTCCATGGAGGTGCCGTCGTAGCCGCGCTCGTTGAAGACCCGGACGGCGACGCTCAGCAGCGTCTCGGGGGTGTACGTGTCCCGCCGGGCGGTGGTCATGAGTATTCCTCTCGCACGGCCTCTCGCCGCAGTGCCTGGGAGGGCGCGTAACGCCCGGTGGGGTACTCGTCGTGCAGGAGGTCCAGCGCCTCGACGACGCGGTACGTGGTGAGGCGGCGGCCCCATGCGACCGGCCCGAGCGGGTAGTTGACGCCCAGGCGCATGGCGGTGTCGACGTCCTCGGCGTCCGCCACCTCACGCCCCACGGCGTCCCATGCGAAGTCGACGAGCATCCACACGGTACGGGCGACGATCATCCCCGGAGCGGGGCCGATGACGCTGACCTTCTTGCCGAGCGCCTGGAAGAGACCGACCGCCTCCTTGAGGGCCGGTTCGCCCACCCTGCCGGAGGGGGCGAGGGCGATGCGGGTCGCGGCACGGTAGTCCAGGGCCAGATCGAAGTGGATCGTGGGCTCGGCCGCGGCGTCGGGGGACATCCCGTCGGCCTGCTCCAGGCGCACGCCGCTGGGCAGCTCGATGGACCCGGGGTGGTTCGTGGCGCCCTCGGTGCGTCCGACCCGGATACCGGCCTCTCGCATGAGGTCGAGCAGGGCCTCCGCCGACGCGAGGTCCCCGTGGACGGTGACGGACTCCGGGGGCCGCTCGGGCCCGGCGGTGTGCGGCTCCGCGCGCGGGGCGTCGTCCCCGTACGCGTACCAGCCCTGGCCCGACTTCCGGCCGAGGCGGCGTGACTCGACGAGCCGTCGCTGGGCGAGGGAGGGCGTGAACTTGGGGTCCTGGGAGAACGCCTCCCACACGGAGCGCGTGACCGCTTCGTTGACGTCCTGGCCGATGAGGTCGGTCAGCTCGAAGGGGCCCATCTTGAAGCCGCCGCACTCCCGCAGCACCGCGTCGATCGTGGCCGGATCGGCGACCCGCTCCTCGTACAGGCGCAGCGCCTCGGCGTAGAAGGGCCGGGCGACGCGGTTGACGATGAAGCCCGGGGTGTCCGCGCAGCGCACCGGTGTCTTGCCCCAGGCCTTCGCGGTCTCGTACGCGCGCGTGGCCGCTGTCTCGTCGGTGGCGAAGCCGCTGACGACCTCGACGAGGGGGAGCAGCGGCGCCGGGTTGAAGAAGTGCAGGCCCACGAAGCGGCCCGGGGCGCGCAGGGCGCCCGCGATGGCCGTGACGGAGAGGGAGGAGGTGTTGGTGGCGAGCAGGCAGTCCCCGGCGACGATGTCCTCGAGGTCCTGGAAGAGCCGTTGCTTGACGTCCAGTTGCTCCAGCACCGCCTCGACGACGAGGCCGCAGTCGGCAAGCTCGGCGAGGCTCTCGGCGGCCGCCAGCCGGCCGGCCGCGGCCGCGCGGTCCTCGGCGCCGAGCCTGCCCTTCTCGACGAGCCGGTCCAGGCGGGCACCGATCGCCTCGGCCGCCGCCTCGGCCCGGCCGGGGGCCGCGTCGTACAGCCGCACGGGGTGGCCGGCCACCAGGGCGACCTGTGCGATGCCCTGCCCCATGGTTCCGGTGCCGACGACGGCAACGGCGCTGCTGAGCTCGAGTGCTGTCATGTTCGCGATCCTCCCGCACGGTCCGTCGGCCGGAGGTTTCGGGGTGGCCCCGGAGGGCCCGTGGGTGGCCGCGAGGAAAGTTGTCCACAGGTTTGGCGGACCCTCTTGTCCCGACCGATCGTTCGGTTACTCTAGCTCTGTCAGCCAGTCCCTGCCCACTGTTCCCGCCCACTCGCCAGCTCGATGGAGAGCTGACCGACGAGGAGTTGGTCCTGTCATGGCCGCCGAACTCACCGCGCACCAGCTGATCGCCAAGCACCGGCCCACCCTTGACCAGGCGCTGGAGACGATCCGCACACGCGCGTACTGGTCACCGCACCCCGAGCACCCGAAGGCGTACGGGGAGAACGGCAGCCTGAGCCTCCCCGAGGGCAAGGCCGCCTTCGACGCCCTCCAGGGCACCCGCTTCGACCTCGGCCAGCCCGGCACGGACGACTGGGTCGGCGGTGAAGTCTCGCCGTACGGCCCGGAGTTGGGGATCGCCTATCCCCACCCCGACATCGACACCCTGCTGCCCGCCATGCGCGCCGGAATGCGCGCCTGGCGCGACGCGGGCGCGGAAGCGCGCGCCATGGTCAGCCTGGAGATCCTGGCCCGGATCAGCGCCCGCACGCACGAGATGGCGCACGCGGTCATGCACACCAGCGGGCAGGCCTTCATGATGGCCTTCCAGGCGGGCGGCCCGCATGCCCAGGACCGCGGCCTGGAAGCGATCGCGTACGCCTATGCCGAACAGGCCCGCACCCCCGACACCGCCGAGTGGCACAAGCCCCAGGGCAAGCGGGACCCGCTCACCCTGAACAAGCGGTTCACGCCCGTGGCGCGCGGCATCTCGCTCCTGATCGGCTGCAACACCTTCCCGACGTGGAACGGCTACCCGGGCCTGTTCGCCTCCCTCGCGACCGGCAACCCCGTCCTGGTCAAGCCCCACCCGCGCGCGGTGCTGCCGCTCGCGCTCACCGTGCGGATCGCCCGCGAGGTCCTCGCGGAGGCCGGCTTCGACCCGAACCTGGTCTGTCTGGCCGCCGAGCGGACCGGAGAGGGCATCGCCAAGACCCTCGCGGTGCGCCCCGAGATCAAGATCATTGACTACACGGGCTCGTCGTCCTTCGGGGACTGGCTGGAGGCCAACGCCCGCCAGGCGCAGGTCTACACGGAAAAGGCCGGGGTCAACACCGTCGTCGTCGACTCGACGGACGACTACAAGGGCATGCTGGCCAACCTCGCCTTCTCCCTTTCGCTCTACAGCGGCCAGATGTGCACCACCCCGCAGAACCTCCTCATCCCGCGTGACGGCATCCGTACGGACGCCGGAGCCAAGTCGTACGACGAGGTGGTGGCCGACCTCGCCGCTTCGGTGAACGGCCTGCTCGGCGACGACGCCCGGGCAAACGGCATCCTGGGCGCGCTGGTCAACCCCGACGTGAAGGGCCGCCTGGAGGCAGCCGCCGGGCTCGGCGAAGTGGCGCTGCCGTCACGGCAGGTCGCCAACCCCGAGTTCCCCGACGCCGTGGTGCGCACCCCGGTGATCGTCAAGCTGGACGGCGCGAAGCCGGACGCCGAGGCGGCCTACCTCAGCGAGTGCTTCGGCCCGGTCTCCTTCGCGGTCGCGGTCGACTCGGCGGCGGACGCGGTGGAGCTGCTGCGCCGCACGGTGCGCGACAAGGGAGCGATGACCGTCGGGGCGTACACCACCTCGGAAGAGGTCTCCGCGGCCGTCGAAGAGGCCTGCCTGGAGGAGTGCGCCCAATTGTCCCTGAACCTCACGGGCGGTGTCTATGTGAACCAGACGGCGGCGTTCTCGGACTTCCACGGCTCGGGCGGCAACCCCGCGGCGAACGCCGCGTTGTGCGACGGCGCGTTCGTGGCCAACCGCTTCCGTGTGGTGGAGATCCGCAAGGACGCGTGACCCGCGCGTGCCGGGATCGGCGGGCTCAGGTCTCCAGGCCCGGGGGCCTGCCCGCCGACCAGTGGAAGAGCGCCATGCCGACGCTCGTCGCCAAGTTGTAGCTGGAGACCTGCGGACGCATCGGCAGGGACACCAGTTGGTCGGCGCGTTCGCGCAGGCCCGCCGAGAGGCCGCTGCGCTCGGACCCGAAGGCGAGCACGGCGTCGTCCGGGAGCTTCAGCCCCCGGATGTCCACACCCTCCGCGTCAAGGGCGAACACCGGCCCGGGCGGCAGCTCCACGACCTCCATGCGCTCCACGGCCGTCGCGAAGTGCAGGCCGGCCCCACCGCGTACGACCGTCGGGTGCCAGGGGTCGAGCGTCCCGGTCGTGACGACGCCGGTCGCGCCGAACCCGGCGGCGAGCCTGATCACCGCTCCCGCGTTGCCGAGGTTGCGGGGATCGTCGAGCACCACGACCGGCGCGGGCCTCGGCATGCGCCGCAGCGCTTCGAGGTTGGCCGCCCGCGAAGGACGCACTGCCAAGGCGGCCGTCGCGGTGGGGTGCAGACGGGGCACCAGGGCGCGCAGCCGCTCTTCGGGGACCTCCACCAGGAGCGTGTCCAGCGCGTCCCTCACATCGGGCGCCAGCTCGTCCGCGAGGGCCAGCGCGCCCGCCCGGTCACCGGTCAGCGCGACCGGCACCCGCGCGCCGAACCGCAGCGCGTGCTTGATCGCGTGGAAGCCGTCGAGCAGCACGGAGGTGTCGGCGAGCCCGCGCCAGGCGCGTACGGCGTCGTCGGGGGCCGTCGCATCCGCCCTGCTCATTCGGGGTCCACCGCATCCGTCCTGGTCATGGGGTGAAGCCTACGCGCGCGTGCCCGGCGTCCTCTTCCTCCCGCCGCAGGTCCGCAGCGGGCCGCTTCGGACCGGAGCCCCGGTGCGTCAGACGGGAGAGCAGCATGCGGGAGAGCGGCCCACGGGAGAGCGGCCCACGGGAGAGCGGCACGCGGGAGAGCGGCACGCGGGAAACCACCGCTCCACGCGCGCGTGCCGCCCACCCACCCAGGCGCAGCAGGAACGCCGTCGGCAGGAAGATCGCGTCGGCCGTGATCATCGCGAGCGAGAAGAACGGCAGTCCGAGGACGACGGCGATCACGGCGTGCTCGAAGATCATCGCGGCCAGCAGGACGTTCTTCACCCGGCGGTTGATGAGGGTGAAGGGGAAGGCGACCTGCACGGCGACCGTCCCGTACGTCACCAGCATGAGCAGCACGCCGTTGGACGACAGCAGGTCGGAGAGGGCGGGCCACGGCGAGAAGTAGTCCAGATGCAGCGGGTAGTAGACGGCCGTGCCGTCCTGCCAGCGGCTGCCCTGGATCTTGTACCAGCCCGCGGTGGCATAGATCAGGCAGGCCTCGACCATGATCACGAGGACGCCCGCGTTGTGGACGATGTTGGCGATGACGTCGAGCGCCTTGCGCAGCTCGCTGTGCGGGGCGCGTCGGCCGACCGCCCCCCACAGGCCGTGCACCAGCCACAGCCCCCAGAAGACGACCAGCCACCAGCGGCTGAGCTCCCCCATGAACGTCACGACGGAGAGCGCGAGGCCGAGCACCCACCACAGCACGGGTCCCACCCGGTCGGCCGGCGGCGCGGGACGGGCTTCGAACGCTCCGTCGAGCGTGCGGGCCTCCTGGACATGCGCACGCGCGCGTGCCGCACGCCGCGCGTCCAGCGACCAGACCTGGCCGCACCGGGTCAGCACCAGATACGTCGCCATCAGATGGATGACGTTGTCGCCGCCGTCGCCGATGAAGATGCTGCGGTTCTGGAGCGACAGGACACCGATCATGAACAGCACGGACATCGTGCGCGTCCGCCAACCGAGCATCAGCAGGGCGCTGCTGAGGATCGCCAGCGCGTAGACGATCTCGAACCAGACCTGCCCGTCCGACCACATCAGGGCCGAGAAGGCGTGGTTGCCCGCGATGAGCTGGCCGGCCATGTCCCAGGCCCAGGGGCCGTCCAGCCCGTACATCTCGTGGCGGTGGGGGAGTTCCCGCAGCAGGAAGAACAGCCAGGTGCCGGCGAACCCTATGCGGACCACCGCGGTCTGGTACGGGCCGAGAGCCGATCCCGTGACCTTGCCGATCCCCCGCGCCAGCGGGCGTTCTATACGGGTCACCGGGCAGCAGTCCCCTCGGTGTTCGGGCCGGCGTTCGGACGCGCGCCGCTTCCCGAGGCGAGCGGGAGGTCGTCAAGCGTCACGGACCACCAGGGCAGCAGCCGGTGGACCGGCTTCGTGGGGACCTTCTCCTCGCTCCACCGGGGCGGCTGCACGTTCGTGGTCCTGGAACGCAGCTGTACGCGTTCGATCTCGTCGCCCTTGCCACCGGGCCGCTCCCGGTCGAGCCGCATATACGCGATGCGGCGGATGTAGCGCTCGGAGAGCTGGCCCCGCAGGCCGACGGGACGATTCCGCGCGTCGTGCGAGCCGACGTAGAAGTCCCAGGCGCGCCGCAGCTGGTTCTGCTGCGTGTGGCTGGGCAGCAGGTTGCCGTCGATGTCGGCGCCGTCCTGCGCGGAGAGGTCGTACCAGTCGGTGGTCCGCACCCCTCCTTCAGCCGTGCGCAGCTCCGCCCGGGCCTGCACCGCGATGTTCTGCTGGAGCGGGTTGGGCGCGAAGAGCTTCCAGTTCTGCTCGAACTCCGGGTAGATCCAGAAGTCCACCACGTCGCCGTGCTGCTTCGTCAGGGTGTTCGAGGGAGCCACATGGAGGAAGAGCATCCCGACGTGCACACAGGCGGCCACGGCGACGAGCACGAGGGCGCAGGCCGCGGCGATCTGATAACCGAGCTTCAGGCCGGCTATGCCGGGGGGTGGGGGTGCGGGGGTGGAATGGGGGCCGTCCGGGGTGGGCTGAGGGGTGTCCGAGGCGGGCTGAGGGGCCGAGGTGAGCTGAGGGGCGTCCGAGGCGGGCGGCGGGGCGTCCGAGGCGGGCGGCGGGGCTTGCGAGGCGGGCTGCTGAGCGCCCGAGGTAGGCCGTGGGGCATCCGGGGCGGGCTGCGGGGTGTCCGGGGCCGGGCCTGCGGCGTCCGAGGCGGGCCGTGGCGACGGCGAGACAGGCTGCGAGGCCTGCGAGACGGGCTGCTGGACGCCCGGGGCAGGCTGGGGGGCATCCGAGGCGGGATGCGGAGAGTCCGAGGCGGGGTCTGCGGCGTCCGAGGCAGCCTCCGACGCGGGCCGTGGCGACGGCGAGACAGGCTGCGAGGCTTGCAAGGCGGGCTGCGGGGTGTCCGGGGCCGGGCCCGCGGCGTCCGAGGTGGGCTGCTGGACGCCGGGGGCGGGCCTTGGAGCACCCGAGCCGGACCGTGGAGCACCCGAGGCAGGCCGTGAGGCGCCCGAGGCAGGCCGTGAGGCGCCCGGGGCGGGGCCCGCAGGCCCGCCGGGCACCCCGCCGCGGCCCTTGTCGTTCCCGTCCATTCCGCCCCGTTCCCCGATCCCGCTCGAACCCTGCCGCCGGAACGGTACTCAGGGCTGCCCGCCGCGCACAGCGGCCGCGAAGTTATCCACAGGGTTGACACCTTATGGCGAGGCGCCGCACCATTGAATCCAACGAACCGAACGATCGGTCGGTCGGTTGGCTCAGGTCGAGAGGGACCGAGATGGCGACAGCAGCCGCAGACAAGGCGGCGAGGACGGAACCGGGCGAAGCAGCTCCCCCGGCGGCCTCCGCCGCGCACACAGCCGAGCAGCAGGCCGCCTTCGACGCGGCGGTGGCGGCCGACGAGCGCATCGAGCCGCGTGACTGGATGCCGGACGCCTATCGCGCTTCCCTGGTCCGGCAGATCGCGCAGCACGCGCACTCCGAGATCATCGGCATGCAGCCGGAGGCGAACTGGATCACGCGCGCCCCCTCCCTGCGGCGCAAGGCGATCCTCATGGCCAAGGTGCAGGACGAGGCGGGCCACGGCCTGTATCTCTACAGCGCCGCCGAGACGCTCGGCACCGGCCGCGACGAGCTGCTCGACAAACTGCACTCGGGCCGCCAGAAGTACTCGTCGATCTTCAACTACCCCACGCTGACCTGGGCCGACGTAGGCGCGATCGGCTGGCTCGTGGACGGCGCCGCGATCACCAACCAGGTCCCCCTCTGCCGCTGTTCGTACGGCCCCTATGCCCGCGCGATGGTCCGCGTCTGCAAGGAGGAGTCCTTCCACCAGCGCCAGGGTTACGAGTCCTTGCTCGCCCTCAGCCGCGGCACCCAGGCGCAGCACGAGATGGCCCAGGACGCGGTGAACCGCTGGTGGTGGCCCTCGCTGATGATGTTCGGGCCGCCCGACGACGAGTCCTCGCACTCCGAGCAGTCGATGACATGGAAGATCAAGCGCCACTCGAACGACGAGCTGCGCCAGCGGTTCGTGGACATCTGCGTCCCCCAGGCCGAGTCCCTCGGCCTGACCCTCCCCGACCCGGACCTGGTGTGGAACGAGGCGCGGGGTCACTACAACTTCGGCCCGATCGACTGGACGGAGTTCTGGGACGTCCTCAAGGGCAACGGCCCCTGCAACGAACAGCGCATCACCCAGCGCAGGCGCGCCCACGAGGAGGGCGCCTGGGTCCGAGAGGCCGCAGCGGCCTACGCCGCGAAGCACGCGCCCGGCAGCACCACACGACCGGACACCGCCGCACCGCACGGAGAGGCGACAGCATGAGCAGCCCCACCGACTGGCCGTTGTGGGAGGTCTTCGTCCGCTCCCGCCGCGGGCTCTCCCACACCCACGCCGGCAGCCTGCACGCGCCCGACGCGGAGATGGCCCTGCGCAACGCCCGCGACTTGTACACCCGTAGGAGCGAAGGCGTCTCCCTCTGGGTCGTGCCCTCCGCCGCGATCACCGCCTCCTCGCCGGACGAGAAGGACTCCTTCTTCGAACCGGCCGGTGACAAGCCCTACCGCCACCCGACGTTCTACGAAATCCCGGAGGGGGTGAAGCACCTGTGACCGCCACGCCCGGCTCCGCCACGCCTGCACCCGCCGCACCCGTCCCCGCCGCCCCCTCGGCCCAGGCCACGCTCCGCGGCCCCGCGTCGGGCCCGGCGCAGGTCTCGCCCGCCCTCGCCCTGGGGGACGACGCCCTGGTGCTCTCCCACCGCCTGGGGGAGTGGGCCGGACACGCCCCCGTCCTCGAAGAGGAGGTCGCCCTGGCGAACATCGCCCTCGACCTGCTCGGCCAGGCCCGCGTCCTGCTCTCCCTGGTGGGCGACGAGGACGAGTTGGCGTACCTCCGCGAGGAGCGCGCCTTCCGCAACCTCCAACTGGTCGAGCAGCCGAACGACGACTTCGCGCACACCATCGCCCGCCAGCTCTACTTCTCCACCTACCAGACCCTGCTGTACGGCCAGTTGGCCACGGGCAGCGGACAGTTCGCGCCCCTGGCGGCGAAGGCCGTCAAGGAGGTCGCCTACCACCAGGACCACGCGGAGCAGTGGACACTGCGCCTCGGCGACGGGACGGCCGAGAGCCATGAGCGCATGCAACGCGGGCTCGACGCGCTGTGGCGTTTCACCGGCGAGATGTTCCAGCCGGTGGACGGCCTGGACATCGACTGCCAGGAGCTGCGCGCCGGTTGGACCGCCTCGGTGACCTCCGTCGTCGAGCGCGCCACCCTGGCCGTGCCCGGCGGGCCGCAGACCGGCGCGTGGACGGCGGGCGCCGGCCGCCAAGGCCTGCACACCGAACCGTTCGGACGCATGCTCGCCGAGATGCAGCACCTGCATCGCAGCCACCCGGGGGCGTCATGGTGACGACCGCGCCCACCGCGCTGGAAGCGGAGCTGCTGGCCCTCGCGGGCTCGGTGCCCGACCCGGAGCTGCCGGTGCTCACCCTGGGCGACCTCGGTGTGGTGCGCGGCGTGCGGGTCCTCGCCCCGGGCAAGGTCGACGTCGAGCTGACGCCCACGTACACCGGCTGTCCGGCGATCGAGGCCATGACCTCCGACATAGAGCGGGCGTTGCACGACCACGGCATGACGGAGGTCTCGGTGCGCACCGTGCTCTCCCCCGCCTGGTCGACGGATGACATCAGCGCAGAGGGCCGTCGCAAGCTCGCCGCGTTCGGCATAGCGCCCCCGCGCTCCCACCCGACGGACGGCCCGGTCCCCCTGAGCCTCTCGATCCGCTGCCCGCACTGCGGCTCGACCGACACGGAACTGCTCAGCCGCTTCTCCTCCACGGCCTGCAAGGCGCTGCGCCGCTGCGTCTCCTGCCGTGAACCCTTCGACCACTTCAAGGAGTTGTGATGGCCCGCTTCCACCCGCTCCGGGTAGCGGCGGTCGACCGGCTCACCGACGACTCCGTGACGCTGACCTTCGACGTGCCGCGCGAACTGCGCGAGGAGTACCGCTTCGCCCCGGGCCAGCACCTCGCCATCCGCCGCTTCGCCGACGGCACCGAGATCCGGCGTACGTACTCGATCTGCTCCCCCGCCCCACGCCCCGACGCCCCGGACGAGCCCCGGACGCTACGGGTGGGGGTGCGCCTCGTCGAGGACGGCGCCTTCTCGACGTACGCCTTCAAGGAGCTTGCCGTCGGGGACGAGCTGGACGTGATGACCCCGGCCGGCCGTTTCACCCTGGAACCCGCGCCCGGGCGCTATGCGGCGGTGGTCGGCGGCAGCGGGATCACCCCGGTGCTGTCCATCGTCACGACGCTTCTGGAGCGCGAGCCGCTGGCGGACTTCTGCCTCATCCGCAGCGACCGCACCGCCGCCTCGACGATGTTCCTGGAGGAGGTCGCCGACCTCAAGGACCGGTGGCCGGACCGGTTCCAGCTGGTGACCGTGCTCTCCCGTGAGGAGCAGCAGGCGGGCCTCGACTCCGGGCGTCTCGATGAGGAGCGGCTCACTCGGCTCCTGCCGGCGTTGCTTCCGGTGGCGGAGATCAAGGGCTGGTTCCTGTGCGGCCCGTTCGGCCTGGTGCAGAGCGCGGAGCGGACCTTGCGCGCGCTGGGCGTGCCCCGGAGACACATCCACGAGGAGATCTTCCACGTGGACGGTGGGGTGGCCGGCGGGGTGGCCACCGCGGGCCCGGCATCGTCCCCCACAGCCGCGGTCTCGAACAGCAGGGTGACCGCCACCCTCGACGGCCGCTCGGGCACCTGGCCCGTCCTGGACGGCGAGACGCTGCTGGAGGCGGTTCTGCGCAACCGCGCGGACGCGCCCTACGCCTGCAAGGGCGGGGTGTGCGGGACCTGCCGCGCCTTCCGGGTCTCCGGAGAGGTCCGGATGGACCGCAACTTCGCACTGGAACCGGAGGAGACGGAGGCCGGCTATGTGCTGGCGTGCCAGTCGCATCCGGTCTCGGACACGGTGGAGTTGGACTTCGACCGCTGAGCCGCCCCGACCGGATACCGCCGACCGAGCGCCCGCCTGTTCCCTTCTTCTAGAACCTGTTCTATCTTGACGCTCCGTCGGGTGCGAAGAGGCCGGTGCACGGGAGGACAGGCAGTGGACTTCACCTTCACCGAGGAACAGCAGGCCGTGGTCGAGGCGGCCAAGGCGCTCTTCTCCGACGTCGTGCCGGACGGGGTGCCGAGCCCGGCCCTCACGTCCGGCGCCGTCGCCGAGGACTTCGACCGCGCCCTGTGGTCCCGGCTGGCCGACGCCGATCTCCTCGGCCTGCTCATCGGCGCCGAACACGGCGGCGTGGGCCTCGACGCCATCGCCCTCTGCCTGGCACTCCGCGAGTCCGCGAAGGTCCTCGCCCGGGTGCCGCTCCTGGAACACAGCACCGCCGCCTGGGCCGTACAGACGTACGGTGGCGAGGAGTTGAGGCGGCGGGTCCTCCCCCGGGCCGGGCGCGGGGAACTCGTCCTGACCGTCGCCGCCCACGGCCGAACCGGTCACGACCCGGCCGAACTGGCCGTCACCGCGCAGCGGGACGGCGAGACCTGGCTCCTGGACGGGCTCCAGACGGCCGTCCCCTGGGCGCAGAACTCCGACCGGGTCGTCATCCCCGCCCACACCCCCGACGGGCGCACCGTCCTCGCGATCGTGCCGCGCGACCACGAGGGCATCACTCAGGCCGAGCAGTACTCCACCAGCGGCGAACGTCTCGCCGAGCTGCACCTGGCCGGTGCCCGTGTCGCCGCCTCCGACGTCATCGAGGCCGAAGGCGCCTGGGACCGGCTCCGTGACCTGCTCGCCACCGGCACCTGCGCGCTCGCGCTGGGCCTCGGCGAGGGCGTCCTCCGTATGACCGGCGAGTACACCGGCAAGCGGGAACAGTTCGGCCACCCCGTGGCCACGTTCCAGGCCGTGGCCGTGCAGGCCGCCGACCGGTACATCGACCTGCGCGCCATGGAGGTCACCCTCTGGCAGGCCGCCTGGCGCGTCAGCACCGGAGCGGACGGCGCCCTGCCTGCCGCCGGGGACGTGTCCGTCGCCAAGATCTGGGCGTCAGAGGGCGTACGCAGGGTCGTACAGACGGCCCAGCACCTGCACGGCGGCTTCGGCGCCGACACCGACTACCCCCTGCACCGCTACCACGCCTGGGCCAAGCAACTGGAACTCTCCCTCGGCCCGGCAGCGGCCCACGAGGAGGCACTGGGCGACCTGCTCGCCGCCCATGCCCTCGGCTGAGGCGGCTCAGATGACGGCGCCCGGCTCACCCTTGTCGTCGACGACGGGGCGGCCCGCGGCGGCCCAGGCCTCCATGCCACCGGCGACGTTCACCGCGTCGATGCCCTGCTGCCCGAGGTACATCGCGACCTGGGCGGAGCGGCCGCCGGACCGGCAGATGACGTTGACCTTGCCGTCCTGCGGCGCGGCCTCGGTCAACTCTCCGTACCGCGAGACGAATTCACTCATCGGGATGTGCAGCGCACCTTCCGCGTGGCCGGCCTGCCACTCGTCGTCCTCCCGGACGTCCAGCAGAAAGTCGCCGCTCGTGAGGTCGTCCACACCGACCGTGGGCACATGAGTTCCGAAAGCCATGTCCCCGACGCTACCCGACCGCCACCGGGCCCAGGACACGGCGGCACGATCACAAGCGGGGACACGGCCACGCGGACACGCGGGGCCCGGAAACACGGGGCCGGGAGGCACGGGGGCCCGGAGACACGGGAGCCCGGTGCCGTGCTCAGGCAGTCAACCGCTCCAGCTCCGCCTCGCGCTCGGCGACCTGCGCGAGCAGTTGCTCGGCGATCTCGTCGAGGAGCGTGTCCGGGTCGTCGGGCGCCAGGCGGAGCATGCCGCCGATCGCGCTCTCCTCCAGCTCCTTGGCGAGGACCGACAGCAGCTCCTTGCGCTGGGCGAGCCATTCGAGCCGCGCGTACAGCTCCTCGCTGCGGGTGAGCCGCAGCTCCTCGGGCACCGGCCCCGCGGCCCACTCCTCGGACAGCTCACGCAGCAGCGCCACGTCACCGCGGGCGTACGCGGCGTTGACACGGGTGATGAACTCCTCGCGCCGCTGCCGCTCGCTCTCCTCCTGCGCCAGGTCGGGGTGTGCCTTGCGGGCCAGCTCGCGGTAGAGCTTGCGGGCCTCTTCGCCGGGCCGCACCCGCTGCGGTGGCCGCACCGACTGGTCGGTCAGCATCGCGGCGGCCTCGGGGTAGAGCCCCTCGTCGTCCATCCAGCCGTGGAACAGCTCCTCGACGCCCGGCATCGGCATCACCCGGGCCCGCGCCTCCCCCGCCTTGCGCAGGTCCTCGGGGTCGCCGGTGCGGGCCGCGGTGGCCTCGGCGATCCGCGCGTCCAGTTCGTCGAGGCGCGCGTACATCGGGCCGAGCTTCTGGTGGTGCAGCCGGGAGAAGTTCTCGACCTCCACCCGGAAGGTCTCCAACGCGATCTCGTACTCGATCAGCGCCTGCTCGGCGGCGCGCACGGCCCTTTCGAGCCGCTCCTCGGGCCGCGCGACCGGCTCCTCGCGAGGCGCTTGCCCCGCGCCATCGCCCACACCGTCCGCCCGCTCCTCGCGTCCGCCTTCGGAGCGCGCCCTGAGCCGCTCCTTCAGCTGGTCCTTGAGCCGCCCCTCGGAACCCGGCCGCCCTGCCCCCTGGCCGGCGGGAGTCTCAGAAGACGAGGAAGCCCCGGAGGACACGGGCGTCTCAGAGGGCTCGGGCTGGGTCGGTTCGGCTTCCGGGATCGTCACTCGTCCAGCGTAGGCCACCCGGGGCCCCGCCCCGGAAACACACCGCGAGCACCGCCGTCACACCCCCTCCTCTGCCGCTATCCGTCCCTCCTTGACCGCCCGCACCAGCAACGCGTGATCCGCCTCCGTACGGTCCGCGTATGTCGTCGCGAACCGTGCCATCGCCTCGTCCAGCTCGTCATTCTTGCCGCAGTACCCCGCTATGAGGCGCGGGTCGGCGCTGTGCGCGTGGGCGCGGGCCAGCAGGGCGCCGGTCATGCGGCCGTAGTCGTCGAGCTGATCGGGGCTCAGCGCCGCCGGGTCCACGCTGCCCTTGCGGTTCCTGAACTGCCGTACCTGGAAGGGCCGGCCGTCCACCGTCGTCCACCCGAGGAGGAAGTCGCTGACGACCTGCATCCGCTTCTGGCCGAAGACCACCCGCCGCCCCTCGTGCGCGGTGTCGGGGGCCTTGAAGCCCGCTTCGGGCAGATGCGGCAGCAGAGCGGACGGCCGCACCTCCTTGACCTGGAGCACCAGCGGCTCACCTCGGTGGTCGAGCAGCAGCACCACGTACGACCGCAGGCCCACGCTGCCCGTGCCCACCACGCGGAAGGCCACGTCCTGGATCGCGTACCGCCCGAGGAGCGGCAGCCGGTCCTCGGCGAGCGTCTCCCGATACTCCCCGAGGGAGGCGGCCACCGCGGCTGCCTCCGCGTCCGGCACCCGCCGCAGCACGGGCGGGGCGTCGACGAACCGGCGCCCCTCGGAGCCGTCACCGCTCTCTACCCGCTCCGTCGACTTCGCGGCGAACCGCGCGCTCGTGTTGTGCCGGGCCCTCTCGGAGACGCGCTCCAGAGTGCCGAGGAGGTCACGCGCGTCGGTGTGCGAGACCAGTTCCTCGTCCGCGATGGCGTTCCACGCGTCCAGCACCGGCAGCTTCGCGAGCAGCCGCATGGTGCGGCGGTAGGCCCCCACGGCGTCCCGGGCGGCGGCCGCGCAGACGTCCTCGCCCGCGCCCGCCTCACGCCCCGCCAGCACCAGAGAGGTGGCCAGGCGCTTGAGGTCCCACTCCCAGGGGCCGTGCACCGTCTCGTCGAAGTCGTTGAGGTCGATGATGAGGCCCCCACGCGCGTCTCCGTAGAGCCCGAAGTTCGCCGCGTGGGCGTCCCCGCAGATCTGCGCGCCGATACCGGTCAGCGGGGCGCGCGCGAGGTCGTACGCCATGAGTCCGGCGGAGCCCCGCAGGAAGGCGAAGGGTGAGGCGGCCATCCGGCCCACCCGGATCGGCGCGAGCTCCGGGAGCCGGCTGCGGTTGGTCTCCTCCACCGCGGCCACGGGGTCGGGGCGTCCCGTGCCCTCCTCGAACTGCGCGTGCGCGAAGCGAGCGACTCGCTTCCGCAGCGCCTTGCCCTGACGCTTGGGAGACTCCTGCGTGGGCCAGGCCGCAAACCCCGGGACCTCCGGCAGCCGTGCGTCCGACACCGCGTCCCGCCCCTGGCCACGTCGCGGCTCGGGCACCGCGCCCCCGGACCCCTCGTCCTCACTCAGCTCCGCCATGTCCATCGCCCCCGCCCGGCACCCGCCCGTCCAACTAACCAGGCCTCGAAGGTACCGCCGCTCGTCCCAGCCCGTCAGAGCCTGTGGATAACTTCGGTGACATACATCACCGACACATCCCTGGCCGGCGGACGAGCCCCCACCGCGCATACCCCGGACGTACAAAAAGAAGCGGCCCTCTTCCGGACTTTCATCCGGAGGAGGACCGCTTCCTCATGGTGCGCGAGGGGGGAGTTGAACCCCCACGCCCTTTCGGGCACTGGAACCTGAATCCAGCGCGTCTGCCTATTCCGCCACCCGCGCATGGGTGTTGTCTTTGGGGTCTCTCACTGTGTGGTGCGAGCGCCTGCCGACATCCAGAAGATTAGCACGCTGCAGAGGGTGGATTCACATCCGTATTCGGCGGGCACCTGCCAAGGGATCCGTCGAGGAGTTCACTCCCCACCGCACGAGCCATCAAAGCCAACACCGCACGCACCACCAGATCCGACACCGCACCCCCCTCACCACCACACGCGGACCCCGCCCGGCCCGACCACCATCGCCCCCGCCCAGACACCCCCGAACACCCGGTCACGCCCCCGCCCACACCCCACCCGTGCCACCCCGCTCCCCGCCGAGCCGCCGGGGTCCGCGGCCGGGTGCGGGACACTGGCTTTGAGGCCCCTCTACGATCCCTGGTAAGAGGAGACTCGAGCAGGCATTCCACGCTTCCACCCGGAAGGGTTTCCGGGCCCGGAAGTCAGGGCCCCGTCAGGGGTCCTGGGAGGGTCTCCGACGCCAGGTGCGGGCATGCCTTGTGAGAGGCGACACTCGTCGACCGGGCGGACAGGGGGAACCAGCCGATTTCCCGGCGCGTGGATACGATCAGTAAGCAGTACCAGGATGACTACGACGGAGGAGGTGCCCCATGGGAGTCCTGAAGAAGTTCGAGCAGCGACTCGAAGGTCTGGTCAACGGCACCTTCGCCAAGGTGTTCAAGTCCGAGGTCCAGCCTGTCGAGATCGCCGGCGCCCTCCAGCGCGAGTGCGACAACAACGCGACGATCTGGAACCGCGAGCGGACGGTCGTCCCCAATGACTTCATCGTGGAGCTGAGCGCGCCCGACTTCGAGCGCCTGAGCCCTTACTCCGGGCAGCTCGGCGACGAGCTCTCCGGCATGGTGCGCGACTACGCCAAGCAGCAGCGCTACAGCTTCATGGGGCCCATCAAGGTCCACCTGGAGAAGGCCGAGGATCTCGACACCGGCCTGTACCGCGTCCGCAGCCGCACACTCGCCTCCAGCAGTTCCCAGTCCCCCGAGCGCGCCCCGGCGGGCCCCGGCCCCAGTGGCCCCGCGGCCCCCGGCCGAGGGGCAGGACCGGGCGGCGGCTACGGCTATCCGCAGCCGCCCTCCGGGGCTCCCGGCGGGGCACCTCCCATGCCGGCGGCGCCACCGCCCGGCGCGGGCCGCCCCGGCGGCCAGTCCCCGGCAGCGGCCAGACCCTCGGGTCCCGGTGCCGGAGCGCTTCCGGGCGCCCAGGTGCGGCGCTGGATCGAGATCAACGGCAATCGCCATCAGATCTCCCGCCCGACGCTGGTGCTGGGACGCAGCACCGACGCCGATGTGCGGATCGACGACCCCGGCGTATCCCGCCGGCACTGTGAGATCCGGACCGGAACGCCCTCGACGATCCAGGATCTCGGGTCTACCAACGGCATCGTGGTAGACGGGCAGCACACCACCCGCGCTACGCTCCGCGACGGCTCGCGGATCGTCGTGGGCCAAACCACCATCGTTTACCGGCAAGCCGAAGGGTGAAGCGGGGGCAATGTCAGAGCTGACCCTGACGGTCATGCGGCTAGGTTTCCTAGCTGTTCTGTGGCTGTTCGTGATCGTGGCCGTCCAGGTCATCCGCAGCGACCTGTTCGGAACGCGCGTCACACAGCGCGGTTCGCGCCGCGAGCGGCCGCAACAGGCCGCCCGACAGCAGCAGGCCGCACCTCCCCAGCAGCGCCAGCAGCAGGGTGGCGGTGGCCGCCAGCGCCGCGGCGCCCCCACCAAGCTGGTCGTGTCCGAGGGCATCCTCGCGGGCACGACGGTCGCGCTGCAGGGCCAGACCATCACGCTGGGCCGTGCGCACGATTCGACGATCGTGCTGGACGACGACTACGCCTCCAGCAGGCATGCCAGGATCTACCCGGACCGTGACGGCCAGTGGATCGTCGAGGATCTCGGGTCCACCAACGGCACGTATCTCGACCGGACCCGACTCACCACCCCGACGCCCGTCCCGCTGGGCGCGCCGATCCGCATCGGCAAGACCGTCATTGAGCTGCGGAAGTAGTGCTACATGAATGAGCGCGAGCGGAGCGAGCGAGCCGAGGCGGCTGTCCAGGCGCTGGACGCCGGCGCGCTCCCGACCGGAGGGTGGGCACCGTGCGGATGTACCCGGAGCCAACGGGCGAGGTGCGCATGAGTCTGTCTTTGCGTTTCGCCGCCGGATCGCACAAAGGCATGATCCGGGAGGGGAACGAGGACTCCGGTTACGCCGGCCCCCGTCTCCTCGCCATCGCCGACGGCATGGGGGGCCAGGCGGCGGGCGAGGTGGCCAGCTCCGAGGTCATCTCGACGCTCGTCACGCTCGACGACGACGTCCCGGGCTCGGACATCCTGACCTCGCTCGGCACGGCCGTGCAGCGGGCCAACGACCAGCTGCGGCTGATGGTCGAGGAGGACCCGCAGCTGGAGGGCATGGGCACGACCCTGACCGCCCTCCTGTGGACGGGACAGCGCCTCGGCCTCGTACACGTCGGCGACTCACGCGCGTACCTCCTGCGGGACGGTGTGCTCACGCAGATCACGCAGGACCACACCTGGGTGCAGCGCCTCGTCGACGAGGGCCGCATCACCGAGGAAGAGGCCACCACGCACCCGCAGCGCTCCTTGCTGATGCGCGCGCTGGGCAGCGGTGACCACGTGGAGCCGGACCTCTCCATCCGTGAGGTCCGCGCCGGCGACCGGTACCTGATCTGCTCGGACGGTCTCTCCGGAGTCGTCTCGCACCAGACCATGGAGGACGCCCTGGCGTCCTACCAGGGCCCGCAGGAGACCGTGCAGGAGCTGATCCAGCTCGCGCTGCGCGGCGGCGGCCCCGACAACATCACGGTGATCGTCGCCGACGTCCTGGACATCGACAGCGGCGACACCCTCGCCGGTCAGCTGTCCGACACCCCCGTGGTGGTCGGCGCGGTCGCCGAGAACCAGCTCCAGTCGCAGGACGACGGCGCGATGCAGACGCCCGCGGGCCGCGCATCCGGCCTCGGCCGTCCCGTGCCCCCGCAGCCCTCCGGCGGCGGCTTCGGGCCGCCCGGCAGCGGCGACACCACGGGGTACGTCCCCGAGGGCAGCTTCGGGGCGTACGACGACGATGACTTCGTGAAGCCCGGCGGCGGCCGCAAGTGGCTCAAGAGATCCCTCTACGCCGCGCTCGCGCTCGCCGTCATCGGCGGCGGGCTCTACGGCGGGTACCGCTGGACCCAGACCCAGTACTTCGTGGGCACGAAGGGCGAGCACATCGCCCTCTACCGCGGCATCGACCAGGACCTGGCCTGGGTCAGCCTGTCGAAGGTGGAGAAGGACCACCCCGAGATCGAACTCAAGTACCTGCCGCCCTACCAGCGCAAGCAGGTCGAGGCCACCCTCGCCGAGGGCGACCTCGACACGGCCCAGAGCAAGATCGAGGAGCTGGGCCTGCAGGCCTCGGCGTGCAGGAAGGACGCCGAGCGCCGCAAGGTGGAGCGCGAGAACCGCGAGAACGCCGAGGACGCGGCCAAGCCCGGCGAGGGCGAGGCGGGCGGCACGACCGGTCTGACCAAGGACCCGGTCGACGAACCCACCGCGAACCCGTCGGACCCGGCCGACAAGAACGACAAGAACAGCACGACCGACAAGAACAAGTCCAAGACCGCACCGACTCCCACACCCGGCCCCAGCCTCTCCGAGGATGAGCAGAAGCTGGTCCCGCTGTGCGGTAAGCAGTAAGCAGCCGTTGGGGGCCTCTGCACGCCATGAGCAGTACTACACACACGTCGACGATCGGCGCGATCGGGGCGCCGAGCCGGCGCAACACCGAACTCGCGCTGCTCGCTTTCGCGGTCGTCATCCCGTTGTTCGCCTACATCAACGTCGGCCTCGCGCTCGACGGCGAACTGCCGTCCGGCATGCTCGGGTACGGGATGGGGCTCGGCCTGCTCGCAGGCGTCGGCCACATCGTCGTACGCAAGTTCGCCTCGTACGCGGACCCGCTGCTGTTGCCGTTGGCGACCTTGCTCAACGGACTGGGTCTCGTCATCATCTGGCGGCTCGACCAGTCCGAGCGACTGCAGCGGCTGGCGAAAGACCAGTACGGCGCCTTCAGCCCGTCGGCCCCGAACCAACTGATGTACTCGGCGATCGGAATCGCCCTGTTCGTCGGCGTGCTCCTGCTGATGAAGGACCATCGGGTCCTGCAGCGGTACACCTACATCTCCATGGTCGGGGCGCTCGTCCTGCTGCTGCTTCCGCTGGTCCCCGGCCTCGGCATGAACGTCTTCGGTGCCAAGATCTGGATCAGCATCGGAGGCTTCTCCATTCAGCCGGGCGAGTTCGCGAAGATCGTCATCGCGGTCTTCTTCGCCGGCTATCTGATGGTGAAGCGGGATGCCCTGGCTCTCGCGTCACGTCGCTTCATGGGCCTCTACCTGCCGCGTGGCCGTGACCTCGGACCCATCATCGTCGTCTGGGCGATGTCCATCCTCATCCTCGTCTTCGAGACCGACCTCGGTACGTCGCTGCTGTTCTTCGGCATGTTCGTCGTCATGCTGTACGTCGCCACGGAGCGCACGAGCTGGATCGTCTTCGGTCTGCTGATGTCTGCTGTCGGCGCGGTCGGTGTGGCGAGCTTCGAGCCGCATGTGGAAAGCCGCGTGCAGGCCTGGCTGGACCCGATGCGCGAGTACACGCTCAGCCGCCAGGGTGTGTCCGGCCACTCGGAGCAGGCGATGCAGGCTCTCTGGTCATTCGGTTCCGGTGGTGTGCTCGGTACGGGACTCGGTCAGGGCCACTCGGATCTGATCAAGTTCGCCGCCAACTCCGACTTCGTCCTGGCGACTTTCGGTGAGGAGCTCGGGCTGGCCGGGGTCATGGCAATCCTGCTGATCTACGGTCTGATCGTGGAGCGCGGCCTTCGCACGGCGCTCGCGGCCCGCGACCCGTTCGGCAAGCTGCTCGCGGCCGGACTGTCCGGCGCCTTCGCCATCCAGGTCTTCGTCGTCGCGGGCGGCGTCATGGGGTTGATTCCGCTGACCGGTATGACCATGCCCTTCCTGGCGTACGGCGGTTCCTCCGTCATCGCCAACTGGGCCCTGGTCGGTATTCTGTTGCGCATCAGCGATACCGCCAGAAGGCCCGCTCCTTCTCCCGCGCCCAGCCCCGATGCCGAGATGACCCAGGTAGTCCGACCGGAGTGAACTGGACCACCCCCATCTGCCCGCAGAACGGCGGGGGACCGCCCCGGCGAGCGACGCGCCCTCCTCTCGAAGCCCGCGCCGGACGTCCCCTTCCCGTTCACTCCCCGTAAAACCATGGGCTGTACTCCTGCCATGGTGATCGCAAGTCGAAGAGGTTCGGACCGTGAACAAGCCGCTACGCCGGATCGCGATCTTTTGTGGACTGCTGGTCCTCACCCTGCTCATCCGCGACAACTGGCTCCAGTACGTGAAGGCCAGCGACCTCAAGGCCGACGATGCCAACCCGCGCGTCACCATCGAGCGCTACTCCCAGCCACGCGGTGACATCATCGTCGACGGCAAGCCCATCACCGGTTCGAAGGCCACTCCGGACACCGACCTGAAGTACAAGCGCACCTGGAAGAACGGCCCCATGTGGGCCCCCGTCACCGGCTACTCCTCACAGCGCATCGGCGCCACCCAGCTGGAGAGCATCCACGACGGCATCCTCACCGGCAACGACGACCGGCTCTTCTTCCGCCGCACGCTCGACATGCTGACCGGCGAGAAGAAGGAGGGCGGCAATGTCGTCACCACCCTCAACGGCGCCGCGCAGAAGGCCGCGTACGAGGGGCTGAAGGGCCGCGGCAAGGGTGCCGTCGCCGCGATCGACCCCTCCACCGGCGCGATCCTGGCCCTGGCCTCCACCCCTTCGTACGACCCCGGCGACTTCGCGGGCAACACCGACAAAGAGGCCGAGAAGTTCGTCAAGCTGGACAAGGACAAGGACAAGCCGCTGGTCAACCGCGCGCTGCGCGAGACCTACCCGCCCGGCTCCACCTTCAAGGTGGTCACGGCGGCGGCCGCGCTGGAGCACGGTCTGTACGACGACATCGACGGCAAGACGGACTCGCCCCTGCCGTGGGTCATGCCGAACACCACCACCCCGCTGAAGAACGAGGGCGACCTGCCCTGCAAGAACGCCTCGCTGCGTGAGGCACTGCGGGTCTCCTGCAACACCGTGTTCGGCAAGATCGGTTCCGATCTCGGCAAGGACAAGATGCTGGAGACGGCGAAGAAGTTCGGGTTCAACTCGCAGCAGTTCGTGCCGGTCCGCTCCAACGCCTCCAACTTCCCCGAGGACATGGACAAGCCGCAGACCGCGCTGTCCTCCATCGGCCAGTTCGAGACCGCCGCGACGCCCCTGCAGATGGCCATGGTCG
Source organism: Streptomyces huasconensis (assembly GCF_021028635.1). NCBI lineage: Bacteria > Bacillati > Actinomycetota > Actinomycetes > Kitasatosporales > Streptomycetaceae > Streptomyces > Streptomyces huasconensis. Next base: position 4,171,118 of record NZ_CP086119.1, on the reverse strand, counting down.
CCGCCGCGATCGCCAACGACGGCACGCTCATGGAGCCGTACATGGTCAGCGACCTCCAGGCACGGAACCTCGACGTCATCGAGAAGCACTCGCCCAAGGAGATGAGCGAGCCGCTCTCGAAGGAGAACGCCCAGAAGCTCCAGGAAATGATGGAGACGGTCGTCAAGACGGGCACCGGCACCCGGGCGCAGATCCCCGGCGTCACCGTCGGCGGCAAGACGGGCACGGCCCAGCACGGCGTCGCGAACAGCAAGAACCCGTACGCCTGGTTCATCTCGTACGCCAAGACGGACTCCGGGTCGCCGGTCGCCGTCGCCGTGGTCGTCGAGGACAGCGCCGCGGACCGTGGTGACATCTCCGGCGGCGGGCTCGCCGCCCCCATCGCCAGGGACGTCATGGAAGCGGTCATCAAGAGCAAGAAGTGACGCCCGTCACGGCCACTCCCCATCGGTGCACGTCGCGGTACCGGTCCGGTATCGGCTGACGGTCACGTCCAGGTCGCGCAAGTCGAGCCGGGTACCGTATGCCCGGACAGCACACCGCCGGACCACACAAGGTGCGGTCGGGACCGACGGAGAGGGCTGGATTAGCTATGGAAGAGCCGCGTCGCCTCGGCGGCCGGTACGAGTTGGGCCAGGTGCTCGGCCGTGGTGGGATGGCAGAGGTCTACCTCGCGCACGACACCCGCCTCGGCCGGACCGTGGCGGTGAAGACGCTGCGGGTGGATCTCGCCCGCGACCCGTCGTTCCAGGCCCGGTTCCGCCGTGAGGCCCAGTCGGCCGCCTCGCTCAACCACCCGGCGATCGTCGCGGTCTACGACACCGGCGAGGACTACGTCGACGGGGTCTCCATCCCGTACATCGTGATGGAGTACGTCGACGGCTCCACGCTGCGTGAACTGCTGCACTCCGGCCGCAAGCTGCTGCCGGAGCGGGCCATGGAGATGACGATCGGCATCCTCCAGGCCCTGGAGTACTCGCACCGGAACGGCATCGTCCACCGCGACATCAAGCCCGCGAACGTCATGCTGACGCGCAACGGCCAGGTCAAGGTGATGGACTTCGGCATCGCCCGCGCCATGGGCGAGTCCGGCATGACCATGACGCAGACGGCGGCGGTCATCGGCACGGCCCAGTACCTCTCGCCCGAGCAGGCCAAGGGCGAGCAGGTCGACGCCCGCTCCGACCTCTACTCCACCGGCTGCCTGCTCTACGAGCTGCTCACCGTCCGGCCGCCGTTCGTCGGCGACTCCCCGGTCGCGGTCGCCTACCAGCACGTACGTGAGGAGCCGCAGGCCCCGAGCGTCTTCGACGGAGAGATCACTCCGGAGATGGACGCCATCGTCCTGAAGGCCCTCACCAAGGACCCGGACTACCGCTACCAGTCGGCGGACGAGATGCGCGCCGACATCGAGGCGTGCCTGGACGGCCAGCCGGTCGCGGCCACCGCCGCCATGGGCGCCGTCGGGTACGGCGGGGCCGACGGCTACGGCTCCGAGCAGCAGACCGCGATGCTGCGCCCGCAGAACGGCGGCGGCCAGACGACGATGATGCCGCCGGTCGGTCCCGAGGGCGGTTACGGCTCGGAGGAGGGCGGTCACGGCCGCCGCCAGAAGAAGAGCAACACCTCGACGTGGCTGCTCATCGTCGCCGGCGTGCTGGTCCTGATCGGAGCGATCCTCATCGGGAAGTACACGTTCGGCGGGAAGGGTGGCGGAGACGGGAAGGTCGAGACGCCGAAGTTCGTGGGCGAGTCGTACGAGGCGGCCAAGAAGTCGGCCGAGAACGTCGGCCTCGAACTCGCGCTCGGCGCGCGCAAGCCCTGCGCGGACTACCCGAAGGGTGAGGTCTGCTCTCAGGACATCGCGGCCAAGACCAAGATCGACAAGGGCGACACCGTCACCGTGACGGTGTCCTCCGGTGCGCCCAAGGTCGCGGTCCCGAACGTCATCGGCATGGACATCGCCGCGGCCACGAAGAAGCTTGAGGCCGACAAGTACGGCCTGGTCGTCAAGCGCAACCCCGTGGAGTCCCCCGCGACTCCGGGCGAGGTCCTGGACCAGGACCCCACCTTCGGCAGCGAGGTGCAGAAGGGCAGCACGATCACGCTGGACGTCGCCAAGAAGAAGGCCCAGACCGTCGTGCCCAGCGTGGTCGGCAAGACCTGGGCGGAGGCGAAGAAGCAGATCGAGGACAGCAATCTGGTCCCCGAGCGTCAGGACGTCGCCAGCGACGAGGTCGAGGAGGGCAGCGTCATCCAGACCACGCCCACCGCCGGCACGTCGGCCGACCCCGGTTCCAAGGTCACCGTCCAGGTCGCCAAGGCCCCCGAGGAGCCCGAGGAGGCCACCGTCCCGCCGCTGACCGGGCAGAAGCTGAAGGACGCCCGTAAGGCCATCGAGGACGCGGGCCTGTCGGTCGGCAGCATCACGGGGCCGCAGGACGACGACGCGCTCGTGGTCTTCTCCGATCCCACCGCGGGCACGAAGGCCGCCCCCGGCTCGGCGGTCAATCTGACCACCGCGGGCGGCGGGAACGGCAACGGCCACGGCGGTGGCAACGGCGACGGCGGGCTCGACAGCGGCGGCTTCATCGGCGGCCTGTCACAGCGCGACAACCACCGGGGCTGGGGCGACGACGACTGACCCGCACGCACACATGAGAGAGCCCCGGCACCTGAGCGGTGCCGGGGCTCTGTCATGCGAGGTCACTTCAGCTCCGCCGGTGGCGTCCTGTCGTGGTCGACCTTCTCGATCCGGTCCAGCTTGCCCCAGACGACGTAGCGGTAGGTGGAGGTGAAGACGGGCGTGCAGGTCGTCAGCGTGATGTAGCGGCCCGGCTTCCGCGCGCCCGACTCCTTGGGGATCGGGTCCAGGACCTTCACGTTGTACTTCGAGGTCGACGGCAGCGTCGCGTACACCTTGTAGACGTACCACTTGTCCCGCGACTCGTAGACGATCGCGTCGCCCTTCTTGATCTTGTCGATCTTGTGGAACTTCGCGCCGTGTCCGTCGCGGTGGGCGGCCAGCGCGAAGTTGCCCTTCTTGTCCTGGGGCAGGGCGGACTTGACCGGCTTCTTGTAGTAGCCGGCGACGCCGTCGTTGAGGAGCTTGCTGTCGGTGCCGGGCTTGACCAGGATCTCGCCGTTGCCCATCGCGGGTACGTGGAGGAAGCCGATGCCGCCCCGGGTGTCGACGCTGCCCGGGCCGCCCGCCCAGCGGTCGCGCACCTTCTCGCTCTGCTTGTGCGCCTCGCGGTCGGCGACGACGTTCGTCCACCACAGGGAGTAGACGACGAAGAGCCCGAGGACGATCCCGGCGGTGATCAGGAGTTCACCGAAGACGCTGACCGCCGTGGCGAGGGGGCCTCGCGCCCGGCGTCGTGGTGCGGGCGCCTCCGGGGCGGGCGTCTCGGCCCGCGCCTGCTTCTCGTCGTCCTCGGTCGTGGCTGCCACTGTGTTCTGCCCCGTTCTCACACTTCTAGTTGACCAGCGCGCTCGGCTTGCCCTTGCTGCGCGGCCGTTCCTCCGCCATCTTGCCCCAGACGATCATTCGGTACTTACTCGTGAACTCCGGGGTGCAGGTGGTCAGTGTGATGTAGCGGCCGGGTTTCGTGAAGCCGGAGCCCGGCGGGACCGGGCCGATGACGCTGGTGTTGCCGGGGTCCGTCTGCGGCAGGATGCTCGCCATCTTGTAGACGTAGTACTTGTCCCGCGTCTCCACGACGATGGGATCGCCCGGCTTCAGGCGGTTGATGTAGCGGAACGGTTCGCCGTGGGTGTTGCGGTGGCCCGCCACCGCGAAGTTGCCGGTCCTGGCGTCCGGCATGGCCGTCTTGGTCGCGCCCTCGTTGTAGTGGCCGACCATGCCGCGGTCGAGGACCTGCTGCTTGTCGATGCCCTCGGCGACCGGCACGACGACGTCCAGCTTCGGGATGTGCAGGAGCGCGAAGCCCTGACCGGGTTCGAAGGCACCGGGCCTGCCCTTGCCCTTCGCCCACTCCTCCTGGAGGTCGTGGGCGGCGCCGTCCGCCTGCTGCTGGGCCCGGATGTTCGTCCACCACAGCTGGTAGGTGACGAAGAGCAGCATCAACACGCCCACCGTGATGAAGAGTTCGCCGAGCCCACGGCTGATCACGGCGCCGGGCGAGGGCCTGCGGGCGCGCTCGGCGCGGCGGGCCTCCAGGCGGGAGAGCGGGGCTCCGTCGGGCCGGGCGCGGGGCTGTGGGGGCCGCGGGGCCTGTGGGGGCCGTGTGCCGCCCTTCTTGGCGGCCTTGCGGCGGGCGGCCCTGCCCCCCGTGGGACGGGGTTCCACCGCACGGCGGGTGTCGGCGGTGCGCAGGCCCACCGTCTCGTCGTCGGTTATCGGCCGGGGGGCATGGCCACCGTAGAGCTGTTCGTACGTGGGCTCAGGCGGCCTCTGCGGCCGCGGCTGCTCCGGTGGCAGCGGGGTCCTCTGGGGCGGCGGCCCCGGCTGCTCCGGTGGCAGAGGGGTTCTCCGCGGCGGCGGCCCCTGCTGCTCCGGCAGAGGGGCCCTGGGAGGCCGCGGTGCCTGCTGCCGCTCCTGTACGGGGCTCGGCGGCTGCTGCGGCAGCTGCGGCCCCGCCGAGGCGCTGCGGAACCACGGCGAGGGGTGCCGGCCCGGCAGCGGATCGGTCAGCGGGTCGGCCAGGTGATCGACCGCTGCCTCCAGGGCCGCGGTCTCGTCCAGGCCCCCGGCAGCCCCGTCCCCGTCCCCGTGCCCGTGCGCGCCACTCGCACCGTACGGGGCTCCGGAGGAGTCGTGCCCGGGGCGCAAGGCGGTCACGCCGTGGCCCTGCCCACCACCGGGGCGAGCCCGCTCGATCGTGCGACGGCGCCGGTGTCGCCGCACTCCGCCAGCCAGTTGGCGAGCATCAGGTGACCGTGCTCGGTCAGTACGGACTCCGGATGGAACTGCACGCCCTCGACCGGCAGTTCACGGTGGCGCAGCCCCATGATGATGCCGTCCTCCGTGCGCGCCGTGACCTCCAGCTCGGCGGGGACCGTGGCGGGCTCGGCGGCGAGCGAGTGGTAGCGGGTGGCGGTGAAGGGCGAGGGCAGGCCCGTGAAGACCCCCTTGCCCTCGTGGCGCACCAGCGAGGTCTTGCCGTGCAGCAGCTCCGGGGCGCGGTCCACGACGCCGCCGTACGCCACCGCCATCGACTGCATGCCGAGGCAGACGCCGAAGACGGGCACGCCGGTCGTGGCGCAGTGCCGCACCATCTCGACGCAGACGCCCGCCTGCTCCGGGGTGCCGGGGCCCGGCGAGAGCAGGACGCCGTCGAAGCCGTCCTGCGCGTGCCGGAGCTCCACCTCGTCGTTGCGCAGCACCTCGCACTCGGCACCCAGCTGGTACAGGTACTGGACGAGGTTGAAGACGAAGCTGTCGTAGTTGTCCACGACCAGGACGCGGCTGCGGCGGCCGCCGGCGGTGCTCACTGGCCGTCCACGGTGACGTCGTTGAAGGGGAGCAGCGGCTCGGCCCACGGGAAGACGTACTGGAACAGCACATAGACCACCGCGAAGACGAGCACCAGAGAAATCAGCGCCCTTACCCATGCGTTTCCCGGCAGATGCCGCCAGATCCAGCCGTACATGCTGTCCCTTCCGTCGCGCGTACGGCAGCAGGCTCCTCGCCGTACGGCAACAGACTAACGGCGCAGTGCCTCCGGTTTCCCGGCCTCCACGGGCTGAGTGGCGTCCAGATGCGCCCAGACGATCAGCCGGTGGCTGTGGCCCCACTCCGGTTCGCAGGTCGTCAGGGTGAGGTAGCGGCCCGGGCCGTCGAAGCCGGATTTGCGCGGGACGGGGTCGATGACGCCGATGTCGCCGGGGAGGGTCCGGTAGGGCCTCTTGTCGACGCGGTACGTGAACCAGGTCGTGCCGTCGGTCAGGACGACGGGGTCACCGGGGCGCAGCTTCGGGAAGTCCTTGAAGGGGTCTCCGTAGGTGCGGCGGTGCCCGGCCACGGAGAAGTTGCCCTTCTGGCCGAGCTGGGCGGTGGAGCCGTAGTGGCCGAGGCCCTTCTTCAGTACGTCGGTGCCGGTGCCCTGGAGCACGGGCTTGTTCCACGTGAAACCGAACCGCGGGATGTACATGACGGCGAAGGGCTTGCCGTCCTGGTAGGGGGCGGGCTCGGCGGGTGAGGTCCCGGCCGGCTCGTCGGCCGCGCCCGCGCCCGCGGCGATCTCGCCCCGCGCCCACTGGTCCCGCAACGCGTCGATCTGGCTGTCCATGGCGTAGTCGGCCTGCACGCCGGTCCAGAACAGGACGTACACGACAAAGAGCACGATCAGCGCGCCGACGGTGATGCACAGTTCGCTGAACGTCCTGACGAGCACGCGCACGGACACAGAGGCTCCCTCCTCGGGGCTCGCTCCGTCGTTCTCCGGTTATTCCACAGGCTTCGCGTAGTGGAGATCCACTGTGCCCGAGTAGCCGGGAAGAGTCACCGCCCCGTCGTCGTCCACTTTCCAGCCGAGGCCGTAGGCGTTGACGTACAGCATGTAGTTCTGGATCTCGGGGGAGGCGGCGAGGGCGTCCTTGAGCTTGTCGGGGTCGCCGACGGCGGTCACCTTGTAGGGCGGCGAGTAGACGCGGCCCTGGAGGATCAGGGTGTTGCCGACGCAGCGCACGGCGCTCGTGGAGATCAGCCGCTGGTCCATGACCTTGATGCCCTTGGCGCCGCCCTGCCACAGGGCGTTGACCACGGCCTGGAGGTCCTGCTGGTGGATGACCAGGTCGTTCGGCTGGGGCTCGGGGTAGCCGGGGAGCTTGGCCGTGGCGTCGGGCGGGGCGTCGGCGAGGGTGACCGTGACCGCCTTGCCGCTCAGCTCCTTGGTGCCGGCGTTGTCCTCCAGGGCCTTCAGGCGGGCGTCATCGGCCTTGGTGCCGCCGCCGTCGCGCTGGGCGAGGGCCTCCACGTCGTCACGCAGGGAGCCGTTGGACTCCTCCAGCGCGCCGTTCTTGTGACTGCGCTCCTGGATCAGGTCCGAGAGCTTCAGCAGCGACGCGTCGGTGCGGATGTTGGTGCCCTTGGCGGTGTTGAAACTGGTGAAGAAAATCAGGCCCGCGAGCGCGAAAACGGCGCCCGTAAGCACGCGAACCGGACGCCACCGGGGACGGCGCCCGGCACCTTCGGGGGAGTCGGCAGAATTGCTCAACGTACCCTTATCTCCTTCAGCGCCGCGGAAGCACTACGCTAACGGACGCCCGGGGGAGGCTCAGCTCCCGATGACGCCCACCCGGCCCGACCACAGTTACCTGCGCGGCCACGCAGCGCATCGACAGGAGAGACCCTCGTGCCGAAGTCACGTATCCGCAAGAAGGCTGACGACTACACCCCGCCGCCCGCGAAGAAGGCGACGAGCATCAAGCTGACGAACCGCAGCTGGGTGGCTCCGGTGATGCTGGCGCTGTTCCTCATCGGGCTCGCCTGGATCGTCGTCTTCTACGTCACGGACGGCAAGCTGCCGATCGATACGCTCGGCAACTGGAACATCGTGGTCGGCTTCGGCTTCATCGCGGCGGGATTCGGCGTCTCGACGCAGTGGAAGTAGCATCTTCCGGTCGGCCGGGACAGCTCTTACGGGCCGCTCCGCGCAAGCCCTGCCCTGAGTTATCCACAGCGCTATCCACACGAGTGGAAAAGGTCTGAAGATCTGTGGATAACTCTCCGCCGGTTGACGCCGGTGTGACCGGCCCGCCGACTCTCTCTCCCCCGCTCGCCCCTTGTCATTCCTGGGGAAACCCAGGTCGATGACGAGGGGCACGACTGTTCCCCACAGCGTGCACAGGTTCGGGCACACGCTGTGGACAACGCCGTCACCTCACGTGAGCTGCCCGGTCCTCACGACGACCATCACCACAGCCGTGAGGAGAACCAGCGCGCAGCTGCCGAACTGGACGAGGCTCCGGCGCTCGCGGGGCGCGTGCACCATCGCGTACCCGACGACGAGACCGCCGGCGAGGCCGCCGACGTGGGCCTGCCACGCGATGCTGGGCCAGAAGGCCGTGATGAGCAGGTTGATCGCCAGCAGGGCGAGCACCGGCCGCATGTCGTAGTTCAGCCGCCGCATCAGGATGGCGGTCGCGCCGAACAGGCCGAAGATGGCCCCGGACGCACCGAGCGAGGGCTGGTTCTGCGCGGCGAGCAGGTAGGTGAGCGCGCTGCCCGCGATGCCCGACACCAGGTACAGGGCGATGAAGCGGACCCGGCCGAGCGCCGCTTCGAGCGGACCGCCGATCCACCACAGGCTCAGCATGTTGAAGGCGATGTGCATGAGGCCGCTGTGCAGGAACATCGCGGTGACCAGGCGGTACCACTGCCCCTCGGATACGCCCTCGAACGACCCGAGCTCCGGCACGAGCGCCTGACCGAGCATGTAGTACTGCGCGGTGAAGCGCTCCCCCACCGCCTGCTGCACCAGGAACAGGGCGACGTTCAGCCCCACCAGGATCTTGGTGACCAGGCGCGGGTCCGCGGTGACCGCGCCGCCCGCGACCGTGCGCGGCTGGTTGGCCGCGGGCGCGTGGCCGGTGCCCGAGCCCTCGCGGACGCACTCCGGGCACTGGAAGCCGACCGAGGCGCTGATCATGCACTCGGGGCAGATGGGCCGCTCGCAGCGCGTGCAGGTGATGCCGGTCTCTCGGTCCGGATGCCGGTAGCAACCGGGCAGGCCCGACGCTCCCTGCGGCTCCTGCGGGCTGCCTGGCACCTGGTCCATGGGATATCCCTCGATCTCCGTACGAAGAAGCTGTGACGGCACTTGCGTCGCTGACGGGACTCGCGTCGCCGATGGCACTTACGTCGCTGATGGCGCGGTGGCAACACGTCGCCCCGCCCTTCCTTACGGATGAGCGGGGCGGTTCGGTTCCCGCGCCGATGGGCTCGGGTACGCGCTGATCAGGCCTCGCGGGTCTCGATGACCACGGACTCGATGACCACGTCCTTGACCGGGCGGTCGGTGCGCGGGTTCGTCTGCGTGCCCGCGATGGCGTCGACGACCTTCCTGCTGGCGTCGTTGGCGACCTCGCCGAAGATCGTGTGCTTGCCGGTCAGCCACGCGGTGGGCGACACCGTCACGAAGAATTGCGAGCCGTTGGTGCCCGGGCCGGCGTTGGCCATGGCCAGCAGGTACGGCTTGTTGAAGGCGAGGTCGGGGTGGAACTCGTCCCCGAACTCGTAGCCCGGGCCGCCGGTGCCGTTGCCCAGCGGGTCACCGCCCTGGATCATGAAGCCGCTGATCACCCGGTGGAAGACCGTGCCGTCGTACAGCCGGTCCTTGGTCTTCTTGCCGGTCGCCGGGTGGGTCCACTCGCGCTCGCCCTGGGCGAGCTCCACAAAGTTCTTGACCGTCTTCGGCGCGTGATTCGGCAGCAGCCGCACCTCGATGTCGCCGTGGTTGGTCTTCAGGGTGGCGTAAAGCTGCTCAGCCACGATCTGCCTTCCGTTGTCTTCCGTGACAGCCCGATCCTCGCATGGACCGGATCGGGACGAGTAGCCACCGAGTGGGCGCGCTCCGGGGCGATCCGTGGCATCGTCGGCGAGGACGTCTGAGGACGTCTTCTCACGGAGATATCCCCCGATCAAGGCTCGGCCGGGTCGACGCGACTGAGCCGGATGCCCGTCCTCTCATACCTGGGAGCGATCCAGAAGGCATGATCTTTGAAAGGGTGGAAAGGTGACATAGGTATACGCCACCGAGGAGGAGGATCACGTGACCCGCATCGAGAGCGTGCGCGCCGCGACCGGCTCGGCCAAGGACAGCGTGCGGCACGCCGCGGACGCGGTGGCGCCATACGCCGACACGGCCAAGGACCGAGCCGCGCACTACGCCCAGGAGGCGCGTGCACGACTGGCGCCCAAGGTGTCGCAGGCGGCCGAACAGGCCCGTGTCCAGTACGGCGCCCACGTCGCCCCCCGCGTCGAACAGGCGCGTACGCACGTGCCGCCGAAGGTCGACCATGCCGCGCAGGAGGCCGCCGCACGCACCCGCAAGGCCGCCCGACAGGCGGCCGACTACTCCAAGCCCCGCATCGAGCACGCGGTGGCCGCCGCGCAGCCCGTCCGCGAGGAAGCCGCCGCCCGCAGTGCCGCGGCCCTCGCCGCGCTGCGCGGTCAGGTCTCGGCCAAGGAGATCCAGCGCCTGGTCCGCAAGCACGAGCGCCGCGCCAGGAACGGCCGCGTCTTCAAGAGGGTCGCCCTCTTCGGCATCCTCGCGGGTGGCGCCTTCGCCGCCTGGAAGTGGTGGGACAAGCAGGCCAACCCGGACTGGCTGGTCGAGCCCCCCGCGGCCACCGAGGTCCCGGACACCACGCCGCTGACCTCGGTCGACGGCAGTGACCAGACGTCCCTCGACCCCGAGGTCCAGGCCAAGCAGGCCGAGGCGGAGGCGGAGGCGCCGGAGGGGGACAAGCGGAGCTGACGCCCGAGGGCACCGACGACACCGCGGGGCGGAAGGCCGGATGGCCTTCCGCCCCGCGGCATGTCCGCGGCACCGTCTGACCTCAGGCGCCTCAGGACGCCGGACCGTTCGTCAGCAAGTCCGTCAGCTCCGCGTCCGGGTCTCTCGTGACCCGGCGCAGCGTCGTCACGAACTCCGTGGCGAGCGACTCGATGGTCGGCCGGTCGAACAGCGCGGCGCGGCACGCGATCGATCCCCGGAAGCCCCGTTCCGTCGAGAGGACCGAAAAGGCCATATCGGATTTGGCCGTGGCCTCTTCGGTGTCCACCGGCTCGATTTCGAGACCGGGCCAGACGTCGACGTCCACGGAGGCGTTGTCGAATGAGAAGACCGTTTCGAACAGGGCGGTCGCTCGCCTGTCGCGCCGGGGGCCGAGGTGCGCGACAAGTTTCTCGAACGGATAGTCCTTGTTCTCGTAGGCATCCAACGAAACATTCCGCACGCGGTGCAGCAGGTCCCGGAATGTCCGATCGTCTGTCGAGTCGATCCGCAGTGCCACGATGTTCAGGAAATAGCCGATGGTCCTCAGCAGCGCCACTTCACGCCGGTTCGACATGGGGCTGCCCACGACGATATCCCGCTGCCCGGAGATGCGGGCGAGCGTCACATGGTGCACCGCCACCATGAACATGAAGGGGGTCACCCGCTCCGCCGTCAGCAGTCCACTGAGATCGCCGACGTCCTCCGCGGCCACCTCGAACTCGACGGTTTCTCCGGCATCAGGCGCGATCGCCGGTCGCGGACGGCTGCCCGGGAGGCGGAAGGGTTCGGCCCCGTCCAGGGTGCGGCGCCAGAACTCCAGTCGCGCCTTGCTTTCGGCAGACTCCAGCCAGTCGCTCTCCGCCCCGGCGAAATCCACGTACTGCGCCACTACCGGCTCCACCGCCGCGGTGCCGCCTTCCACGGCTGCCGTGTAGAACTCCCGCAGCTCACTCATCAGAAGGTCGAGTGAGCGTCCGTCGAAGATCGCGTGGTGAGCCGCCATCAGCAGCACGTGATCGCGGTCCGCCGTTTTCAGCAGGCCGGCCCTGAACAACGGTCCGGCGTGCAGATCGAAGCCGCATCCCGCCTCTTGGTCCAGTCTCCGCCGAACCGCCTCGTCCCCGCCTGACACCACTTCGACGTCCAGGTGCAGGACCAGTTCGTCGGCGATCTTCTGGCGCGGTCTTCCGTCCACTTCCGTGAAAGTGGTGCGCAGTGCCCCGTGGCGGGCGATGACCTGGTTCAGTCCCCCTTCCAGGGCGGGGACGTTCAGCTCCCCGCGGACACGGAAGGCGAACACCATCGAATACTGTGCCGACCCGCCGTTCAGCTGGTCGATGAGCCACAGAGCCTCCTGCCCGACCGACGTCGGCATCGGTCCCGTAAGAGTCATCGCTCTTCCCTTTCTGTCGTCAACTTGGCAACACCGCCTGTGTGTTGGGCCTCGGGCTCCCCTTGGCGTATGGGGCCTTCCCGCCAATTCTGGTCAGCAGCACGCCAGTTGCGCCTCGGTCGACACTCCGTGCGATGGGCGTGCACACCGCGCCGCGGTCGCCTTCGTGATTGAATTGCCCCGGGTTTCATGGCGACATCGATGCCCCGGAAGGATGCCGTTCATTGCTGCGCGCGGAGCTGAACCACGGGCCGCACGAAGGGATTTGATGGCATGAGACTCGCCCACGAACGCTTCGCCGACCGCGTCGCGGCGCAGCCCGAGAGCACCGCGGTCGTGCAGGGCCGTCACCGCGTGACCTACGCCGGGCTCGACGCACGGGCGCACCACATCACGGGCCTCCTCAGGGCGTCCCGCGTCGGCCGGGGCGCCGTCGTCATGGCTCACCTGGAACGTTCCCCCGACCTGATCGCCACCATGCTCGCGACCTGGATGACCGGGGCGGCCTACCTCCCCGTCGAGCCGGGAACTCCCGCCGACCGGATCGCCGCCCTTGCCCGCGCGTCCGACTGCGCGGCCGTCGTGACCGCCTCGGCCGGTGACCGCCTCCCGGATCTGGCCGTTCCGCTGGTCCGCCTGGACGAGCCCGCGCCCGCGGCCGAGGACCTCGTACCGCATCGCGCCGCGTCCGCCCCTGCCGCGCCGGCGGTGGGCACGGACCTCGCATACGTCATCTACACCTCCGGATCGACCGGCACCCCCAAGGGTGTCGAGGTCGAGCACGCCTCCTTGGCGTACCTCCTCGCACACATCAACGAGCGGTACGGCATCTCGCCCGAGGACCGGGTGCTCCAGCTCGCCGCCATCACCTTCGACACCTCCGTCGAGCAGATGCTGGTCTCCCTCCTCAACGGCGCCACCCTGGTCCTACCCGACCGGAGGTGGGCGCCGGGCGAACTGGCCGATGAGGTCAACCGGTACGGCATCACCGTCATGGACCTCACGCCCTCCTACTGGCGGGCGTTCCTCGCGGAGCTGGAGCAGGGCCCGCAGGACCTTCCGGTGCGGCTGACCATCGTGGGGGGCAGTGCGGTGCACAGCGCGGACTGCGAGCGCTCGTTGCGGCTCCTTCCCGGCTCCCGGCTGGTGAACGCCTACGGTCTGACCGAGGCCGCCATCACCTCCTGCACCGTTGACATCACGGCCGACCTGTCGCGGGAGCACGGTGTCGTGCCGGTCGGCCACCCGCTGCCCGGCACGGGGGTCCACCTGCTGGACGAGTCGCTGGAGCCGGTGCCCGCCGGGCAGCAGGGCGAGGTCTACCTGTCGGGGCCGGGGCTGGCGCGCGGATACGTCGACCCGGAGGCGACCGCGTCCCGGTTCGTGCGCGGCGCCGGCGCGACGGCCGGGCTGCGCCTGTACCGCACGGGGGATCTCGGGGTCCTGGGGCCGGAGGGTCTGCGGGTCACCGGCAGGGCGGACCGGCAGCTGAAGGTCAGGGGCTTCCGGGTGGAGCCCGCCGAGATCGAACAGGCGCTCGTGGAGCACCCCGAGGTCACCGACGCGGCGGTCAAGCCGTTCGAGCTCCACGGGGATCTCGCGCTGGCCGCCTATTACGCCACCCGCGCGCGTGAGCCACTGCGGGTCCGGGACCTTCGCACCCACCTCGGCGCGCGCCTTCCGGCGTACATGGTGCCCGCCGCGTTCGTTCCCGTCGCCTCCATGCCGGTCAAGCCCAACGGCAAGGTGGACTTCGCGGCGCTCCCCGACGTCGATCCCTCCGGGTGAGCCGGCTCGCAAACGTTCGTGCGCGGCGCCCGCTCCTCAGGTCTCGGGCATCGGGGTGGCGCCTACGGGCTCCGTGGAGCGGCGAGGGGTGGCCGGCAGGGACCAGTAGATCTTCCCCATGCCGCCGAGCACGCCGTGCAGGCGCGGCAGCCGCGCGTAGACCGGGTCGCGCTGCAGGATGGCGTCCACCTCGCGCAGCCGCCACATGGGGGTCCGCGGGAACAGGTGGTGGACCAGGTGGAAGCCCTCGCCGTCCTTCTCTCCGACCAGGAAACGCGTCGCGAGTCCGTACACCCGGTTCCAGGACATGTAGATGTCCACCCGTGGCGCGGTCTCGATCAGGGTGAAGTGCTCCATCAGCTCGGCGACCGCCCCGATCCACACCTGCGTGGTGATCAGCGGTACGACCCAGAGCAGGAGCAGCCAGGGCCACCAGCCGCCGAGGACCGCCCACGCGAGGACGGCGGCGAGGAGCGTGGCACGCAGCCACCGCTCCGACGCCTTCTCGCCCTTGGTCACCATCCGGTGCCGGAGCAGGTAATAGAGGTACGAGGCGGTGGCGCGCGGGCTCAGGGCGGTCCACATGTACCGCCGCAGCGCGGCCCGGCTGAGGTTGTCCCCGCACAGCGCGTTGTCCTGGTACTGCTTGTAGTCGGGGTCCCGCTCCGGGTCGCCGAGGCGGCCGTGGTGCTCGCCGAGGTGCGAGGCGCGGTAGCCGGTGAAGCTCTGCAAAACCGGATATCCGCCGAACAGCGCCCCGATCACGTCGCCGGCGCGGCGGTTCGCCATGAACGCGCGATGGGTCGCCATGTGCAGTACCCCGGCGAGGGCCCGCTGGCGGCCACCGATGAAGAACACGGCGGCGACGTACACGGGAAGGGCGATCCAGAGCGAGGCGTTCTCGAACGCCAGCACAGAGGCCGCGCACCACACGGCGACCCACAGCACGTGCTCCGCCACTTCGAGGGGGCCGTGCCAGTTGTCCAGTCGGGACGCGGCGCGCACAGCCGCGAGGATCTCGGGCGAAAACTTGTGCCGTTCGGCCCGTTCGGGGCTTGCCACAGTCTGGTCCCTCCCGCTGAGAATCTGAACCCGTGGACTCTGAAACGTGTGGGGCGGTTGTCACCGGCGGCCGGGGAGAAGAGGCCAATTGACCTTGCCCTGGCGGGTGTTGGGGTCTTCAGCCGATCCAAGACAGGAGTGATCGCAGTATTTTCCGCGCGGCACTGTACTGTCAAGCGATTCTGTGCGTCCGCGGCCAGGGGAAAGGGCCGTTGAACCAGGGAAAAGGGCCGTTCCGGCTGGTCCGGGGCGGCGCGCGGACCGGCCGCGCCGGTTGATCGGGTATGTATGCTCACTTCCCGCACCAGCCGCACCGCCCGCGCGTACGCTATGAGTTGACGACTTCAGGACTCCGCGGGGGACCCGCGGGGAGAGGGCGAGTCCTTGTCCGCGAAGACCCTGCACTCCTGGTTCACCGACAGTGTCCGCCGAGCCCCTGACCGGGAAGCGCTGGTCGCCGACGGGCGGACGGTCAGTTACGCCCAACTCGATTATCTGTCCAGGGAATTGGCGATCCGCATTTCGGCGGCGGAGGCACCGCGGCCCCTCCGAGTCGGATTGCTCGCCGCGGCCGGTGTGACCGCCTATGCCGGCTATCTCGGCACACTGCGCGTCGGCGGCATCGTGGCCCCGCTCCCCGTGGACCACCCCGCCGATAGAATCCGCCAGGTCGTCGAACTCGCCGCCCTGGACGTGGTGTTGGCCGAGGAGGGCCGGGACGCCTCCTTCCTGGACGGGACGGACGTACCGGTGATCACCGTCGCCGGGAGCCGGCTGCGGCGCGCCCTGGAGGACGCTCCTGCCGTCCCGGGCGATCCGTCGGACGACAAGCAGGACCCGGACGCGGTCGCGTACATCCTCTTCACCTCGGGCTCCACCGGGGTGCCCAAGGGCGTGCCCATCCGGCACCGCCACCTCGACGCCTACCTCCGCCTCCACATCGACCGATTCCAGGTCGGCGCCGATTGCCGGGTCGCGCAGAACATCGCCCTGACGTTCGACCCGTCGGTCCTCAACACCTTCATCGCCTGGGGCGGCGGAGCGACGCTGGTGGTGCCCACACGAGGCGAGCTGGTGGACCCGGTCGGCTTCGTCGGCGCCCATGGCCTGACCCACTGGATGTCCGTGCCGTCGATCGTCTCGCTCGTACGCGACGCCGGCGCCCTCCCGCCCGGCAGCATGCCGACCCTGCGCCACAGCTACTTCGGCGGCGAGCAGCTGACCCTGGAGCAGGCGCAGGCCTGGTCGGACGCCGCGCCGAACAGCACGGTCGACAATCTGTACGGGCCCACCGAACTCGCCATCTCGGTGACGGCCTACCGGCTTCCTGCCGACCGCTCCGCATGGCCGAAGACCTCCAACGGCACGACGCCGATCGGCCGCATCCACCCGCACCTCGAACACCGGATCGACCCCGACACCGGTGAGCTGCAGGTGCGCGGCGAGCAGCGGTTCGACGGCTACCTCGACCCGGCCGCCAACGAGGGGCGCTTCCACGACCCCGTCCCGCATCCGGGTCCCGAGCCCAGCCCGCAGGCGTGGTACCGGACCGGTGACCGCGTCACCGTCGAGGACGGGGAACTCGTACACATGGGCCGCCTCGACGAGCAGGTCAAGATCATGGGTCAGCGGCTCGAACTGGGCGACGTGGAGGCCGGAATCCGCCAGTGGGGAGGGGTCGACGACGTGGTGGTCACCGTCGCGAAGGCGGCGGGGGGCCAGCCACGGCTCCTCGCCGTCTACAGCGGGGCCGGGACCGCGCCCGCCGAGCTGCGCGCCCGGCTCCGCCCGCATCTGCCGGCGCACATGCTCCCGACGCGGTTCGTCCAGGTCGACGCCCTGCCGCTCAACGCCAACGGCAAAGTCGACCGCCTGGCCTGCAGCCGGCTCTGAGTGCCCGTCCGCCGCGTGGCGCCGAGGAATCCCCAGGTACGGACCGTTCACGGACGAAGGAGTACTGGCTTGAAGGACACCGTAGTCGTCCGGCCCAAGCGGGACCCCAAGGCTGTCATGCGCTTCATCTGCCTGGGTTACTGCGGCGGAGGCGTCAGCTCCTACATGAGGTGGCCCGATGTGATGCCGCCCGGCGTGGAGGCCGCCGCGATCTGCTACCCGGGCCGGGAGGGCCGCTTTGTCGAGGACTTCGCGGAGAACTGGGACGAGCTGGTCGACGACGTCATCGAGGCGGTGGTCTCCGCGGCCGGCCTTCCGTATGTGCTCTTCGGCCACAGCATGGGCAGCTGGGTCGCCTTCGACGTCGCCTCCCGGCTGGAGGAGCGCGGCGGCCCCGCGCCCGCGGCGCTGGTGGTGTCCTCCGCCAACGCGCCGAGCGAGAGCCTCGCCGTGGAGGAGGTCACTCCCTCGCGCCGCGACAGCGACGAACAGCTCCTCGCCTGGATGCGGCAGTTCGGGCTGCTGCCGCACCACGTGCTCGACAGCGCCGAACTCCAGGACATGGCCGTTGAGTTGATGCGCGCCGACATCCGGGTGCGCGACACCTTCCAGCCCCGCGAAGGCGCCACGGTGCAGGCGCCCGTCGAGCTGTTCACCGGCGCCGACGACGAGACCATCGATCCCGACGTACGGGAGCAGTGGCTGAGGCTGGCGAAGAACGGGGTGCGCCACACCGAGCTGCCGGGGTCGCACTTCTACACGCCCGAGGTCTGGAACGCTCTTCCCTCGTACATGGCCTCACTCAGCGAGCAAGTCCCCGCCTCGTAGGCACGCCACGCGCTCCCCCGCGCGTGCGGCCGACCGGCCGGGACAGCCGTATCCCCTTGTCCGCCTGCTCCAGGACAGGTCCCCGACCTGCACGCGCCCGGAAGGAATGCGCAGTGACCCCTGATGAGTCCGATCGGCTCGTAGCCCTGTTCCTGAAGTCCGCCCGCGACGCACCGGAGCGCGTCGCCGTCCGGGACCCGCACGGCGCGTGGACCTACGCCGAGACCGCCGCGGCGGCCGCGCACCTGGCCGCCCGGCTCGTCGCGGCCGGAGTGGAGCCGGGCGACCGGGTCGGGGTGATGGCGGCGCGCCGGGCCGGCGGGCCCGTGGCGATCCTGGCCGCGCTGTGGAGCGGGGCGGCGTACGTCCCGGTCGACCAGGGATGGCCGGCCTCCCGGCGTGCGGACGTGCTGGCGGGCGCCCGGGCGCGGCTGGTGCTGGCGGTCGACACCGAGCAGGAGACGCCCGACGACGTGCCGCGGCTGGACCTGACGACGCCCGAACTCCTGCGGGCGGGGGACGGCGAGCCGTGCGCGCCCCGGCCGCGCCCGCACCCCGGGGCCGCCTACGTGATCTTCACCTCTGGTTCGACCGGGACGCCCAAGGGCGTCGAGATCCGGTCGGCCGCCGCCGCGAGTCTGGTCGAGTCGGTGGCGTCGCTGATCGGGATGGAGCGGGACTGCGCGTTCATCGCCCTGTCCTCCTTCGCCTTCGACATCTCGGTGTTCGAGATCTTCGCCCCGTGGTCGGTGGGCGGCGAGCTGGTCGTCGCCACCGAGCTGCAGATCCTGTCGAACCGGCTGGGAGCGCTGCTGACGGTGCCCGGGCGGGACGTCTTCGTCCAGACCACGCCCACGGTCCTGGAGCAGCTGCTCCAGACCGGCCTGGAGGTGCCCGCGGGGACCGTCCTGCTGCTGGCCGGGGAGCGCCTGCGGCGGTCGCTGGTCGCCAAGGTCGACCACGTCCGGCAGGTGTGGAACCTCTACGGGCCCACCGAGGCCACCATCTACACCACGGCGCACGCCGCTCTTCCGCTGCCCGCCGACGACACGGAACCGGACCTGCCGATCGGGTCGCCCGTCAACGGCGCGACGGCGGAGATCCGTCCCCTCACGGACGGCGCCGAGGACGGCGGCGAGGTCGTGGGTGAGCTTCTCATCGGCGGGCCCGGCCTGGCCCTCGGCTACGTGGGACGGCCGGACCTGACCGCGGAGCGGTTCGTGGCCGGCGGGACGCGGTACGCCACCGGGGACGTGGTCCGCCGCCGGCCGGACGGCCTGCTGGTGCACGCCGGACGGCTGGACCGGCAGGTGAAGATCCGCGGCAACCGCGTCGAGCTGGACGAAGTGGAGTCCGCTCTCTGCGAGGTGGTCGGACACGGCCGCGTGGCGGTACGGATGGACACGCACCGCCTGGTCGGTCCGTACCTCGCGGCGTTCGTCGCCGACCCCCGCCACGACAGCGTGGCGCTGCGCCGACGGCTCGCCGACCGCCTCCCGGCCTACATGGTGCCCACCCGGATCTACGAGGTGCCGGAGATCCCCCTGACGAGCAGCGGAAAGACCGACCACCGGGCTCTGCGGGCCCCGGAGGAGACCCGGGCCTGGGACGACGCCGTGTTCGACACGCTCTCCGCGCTCTGGGAGCGGCACCTGGGCGGGCCGGCCGCTCCCGACGCCAACTTCTACGCGCTCGGCGGGAGTCGGAGCGCCGCCCGGCGCATCGCCACCGGGCTGACACAGGCCCACGGCACCGACGTGGACGCCGCGCTCATCGAGCAGCACCCCGTGCTGTCCGATCTCGCCGTCGCGGTCTCCGAGCTGTCGCGCGTCGACGCGCAGCGATGACCGGAAGGGAACAGCTCGATCATGCAACGCATCCCCGCGCTGGACGATGACGGACTCGACCACCGGTCGGCCGCCCGGTTCCTGATCTCCATCGTCGGCAAACAGAAGGCCGCCACCCTCTGGGGAGCGGTCACGTCCGCGGTGTGGATGGGCAGCCAGGCCCTGCTCCCCGTCACCATCGGCCTCGCGATCGACCGGGGCATCGCCGAGGGCGACCGCGGCGGAGTGCTCTGGTGGTCGACCGCCGTACTGCTGCTCGGCGTCGTCAGGGCCGCGACCGGCATCGCGTTCTACCGGCATTCGATCATCACGCGCACGGTGTCGGCCTCGCTCGTCACCCGCACCGTGACACGGCACGTCACACGGCTCGGCGCCTCGCTCCGCCGGCAGAAGGACGTCGACAGCCTGATCGCGACCAGCACGTCGGACAGCGTCACGATCGGGCTCGGCCTGCTCTTCGCCGGCCGGCTCGTGGGGGCCGTGTCGGCCATGGTGGCCGTCACGGTGGCCGTCCTCACGGTCTCACTCCCGCTCGGCGCGCTGGTCCTCGTGATCGTCCCCGCGCTCAGCGGACTGAGCGCGCTCCTCCTGCGCCCCCTGCACGCCAAGCAGGACACCTACCGCTCGCTCCAGGGCCGGCTGGCCGGACGCGCCATCGACATCGCCTCGGGGCTGCGGGTGCTGCGCGGAGTCGGCGGTGAGCGGCAGTTCGCCGCTCGCTTCCGCGCCGACTCGGCACAGCTGCGGACGGCGGACGCGAGCGTGGCGCGCGCGGAGGCGGACTTCGAGGCGGCGCGGGTCCTGGTGCCCGGGCTCATCACCGTGATCGTCACGTACACGGCGGCGCTCTTCACCCTCGACCAACGCCTCACCATCGGCCAAGTGATCATGCTGTACGGCTTCGCGACCTTCCTCACCATGCCGCTCTCCGACTTCATGGAGGGCATGAGCCAGGTGACCCGGTCCATGGTGGCCGCCCGCCGGGTGACGACCCTGCTGAACATCCCCGTGCCCGCGGAAGCCACCGCCGAGGCGACCGCCGACGTCCCGCGGACCCGCGGCGAGGCGCACCTGGCCGACGCCACCTCGGGGCTGGACGTGCCGCCGTCGACGTTCATGGCGGTCGCCTGCGCCGAGCCCTCGGACGCCGGACTCCTCGCCCGCCGGCTCGCCCGCTTCGAGGCCCCGGGTGAGCCCGAACTGGCGGGCGACCCGTGGGCTTCGCTGCCGCTCCCCGTGGTGCGGTCACGGATTCTGCTCTGCCTCAACAGCGACCGGTTCTTCGCCGGGACACTGCGCGAGGAGGTGACCCGGGGCGGTGAGGCCGCCGCCGCGGACATCGAGGACGCCCTGCGGACCGCGTCCGCGACCGACGTCGTCGACGCCCTGCCGGACGGCCTCGACAGCCCCATGGCGGGACGCGGCAGGACCTTCTCGGGCGGCCAGCTGCAACGTCTGCGCCTGGCCCGGGCGCTGCTGGCGGGGGCCGAGTACACCGTGTTCGTGGAGCCGACCAACGCCGTGGACGCGTACACCGAGTACCGCATCGCGGAGAACCTCGACCGGTTCTGCGGGACGCACACCGACGGCCGCAGCGTCCTGGTGTTCACCCTCAGTCCTCTCCTCCTCCGACAGGCGCACCAGGTGGCGTACGTGGAGGACGGAAAGGTGGTCGCCACGGGCACGCACGAAGAACTCCTGAAGAGCCACGCGGCGTACCGGACGCTGGTGGCCAGTGACGAGAAGGCACCGGTGAAGCCATGAAGGTCCGTACGCTCCCCGTCGCCGACGCCCGCTTCGTCCGCCACTACCTCCGGCAGACGGCACGACGGCACCGCAAGGAACTGGCCGGTGTGCTGGCCCTCTACGGCCTCGCCGTCGGCAGCGGTCTCGTCGGCCCCTGGCTGCTCGGCTCCCTCGTCGAGGACCTGCGGCACGGCACGACGGCCGGCCATGTGACGACGGTCATCGCCGTCCTGGCCGGATTCATCGTGCTCCAGACGCTCCTGACGCGCGCCGCCTTCCGTGTGGCGGGCCGGCTCGCCGCGACGGTGCAGGGAGAGATCCGCGAGAAGTTCGTCGACGACGTCCTCGAACTTCCGCTCGCCTCCGTGGAGAGCGCCGACGACGGCGACCTGGTGACGCGGGCGTCCCAGGACTCGGAGATGCTGCGCCGCACCATGCAGATGGCGGTGCCCCAGGTCGCCGAGGCGGTGCTGTGGATCGCCTTCGGCATCGTCGCCCTCGTCCTGGTGTCACCGCTGCTCTCGCTCGCCCTGCTGATCATCCTGCCTCCGCTGGTGGCGGTGAACCGGTGGTACCTGGCGCGGGCGCGCACCGGCTTCCTGCGGGAGAACGCGGCCTCGTCCGGGATCACCGACGGGCTGGACGCGACCATCCAGGGCGCGGCCACGGTCGAGTCCCACGGCCTGCAGGCGCACCGCGTGCGCCGCGCGGAGCGGGACACCGAGAACTGGTACGGGGTGATGCGGTACACCCTGCGCCTGCGGACCGTCCTGTACTCCACGGAGGAGTTCCTCTACACGCTCCCCCTGGGCGTCGCCCTGCTCCTCGGCGGCTACGCCTACTCCGAGGGCTGGGTCAGCCTGGCCCAGGTGACCGCGGCGACGCTGTACATCCTCCAGCTGATGTTCCCGTTCGAGTCGCTGCTCGACTGGGTGGGGCAACTCCAGCAGGGCAGCGCGGCACTGGGCCGGCTGCTGGGGGTGGCGGTCACGTCGGAGCGGGGGGACGCCGGTCCGGGGAAGGACACCGCCGGGCAGCACACCATCGACTCCGTGGACCTCTCCGTCCGTGATCTCCGGTTCGCGTACGACGACGGGCCCGACGTCCTGCACGGCATCGACCTCACGGTCCGCAGGGGTGAGCGGATCGCCGTCGTCGGCCCGACCGGCAGCGGCAAGTCCACGCTCGCCCGGCTGCTGACCGGGACGTACGTGCCGCAGGGCGGCGAGGTGCGGCTGGGTGGCATCCCCCTGACCGAGCTGCCCCACCACGAGCTGCGCAAGCACCTCGTACTGGTGAGCCAGGACCAGCACGTCTTCGGCGGCACCCTGAGGCAGAACCTGGAGCTGGCCGCCTCCCGCCCCCCGCGGGACGGACAGGCCGCGGTCGAGGACGACGTCCTGTGGAAGGCCCTGAAGACCGTGGGCGCGGACGGCTGGGCGAACGCGCTGCCGGAGAAGCTGGACACCACGGTGGGCGTCGGCGCGGAGCATCTGTCGGAGGCGCAGGTCCAGCAGCTCGCGCTGGCCCGGCTCGTCGTCGCGGACCCGAGCGTGCTGATCCTCGACGAGGCGACCTCCCAGCTCTCCCCCGGCTCCGCACGAGAGCTGGAGCAGTCCTTCTCGGCCGTACTGGAAGGGCGCACCGTCATCTCCATCGCGCACCGGCTCCACACGGCCCGCGACGCCGACCGCATCATCGTCGTGGAGGACGGCCGCATCGCCGAGATGGGATCGCACCGGGAACTGCTCGATCGGGACGGCGCCTACGCCCGGCTGTGGTCCAGCCGGGTGTGAGCCGCCGAAGGTGAGCCCTTGGAGGTGAGCCGCCGCGCGTCGCGCCGGCCACGGCCTCAGCGGCGGCGGGGGCTCACCTGCGGCATGACGGCCCGGAGTTCACGCTCCAGCCGCTTGATCCCCCCGACGTTCCTGAGCGCGGGCAGCTCGTCGAGCATCTCCAGGAACATGCTGCTCCAGAGCGCGTAGTCGGGGAAGTGCTCCAGCCTGCGCGCGAAGCCCTTCTTCCGCCACGACCACGGCTTGATCCCCGCGTAGTGCAGCCCGCGGGACAATTCGATGGAGGGGTAGCCGTAGAAGATCGAGTAGCTCGGGTCCAGGCTCGTCCACCGACCGGACCAGAAGTACGTCGCCGCCTGCTGATCGGTCCAGGCCCAGCGGTTGCGCACCAGATCGTGGACCTCGCCGCGGTCCAGCCAGTCCATGAATTCGCGGTAGGTCGCCATCGACGGTTCGATCAGAAGCAATGAGGCGTTGACACCGTAGTTCTCGACGTCCTCGGCCACCCGGTCCGTGATCTCCCGGGGGATGGGCGCGCCGGGCGGGCAGATGTCGTCGTACACGTCGTGCCACACCCATTTGCCGGTCCTGAGCGCGTCCGGCCGGTGGATCAGCTTCCCCTGGTCGTCGATGTCCGCCATGTGCTCACGGCGCTCGTTGATGATTCCGGCGGGCGCGGGGAGCTGCCAGATCTGCTCGAAATCCCGCAGCGGAAGGAGGTCGGCGTCGATGTTGACGACTCTCTCGTACGAGCATCCGAAGTCGCCGTCGGACCCGAGACGCAAGGAAGCGAAACGGGTGAGGGCGGCGCTCTGCACCCGCGCCGATCCGGTGCGCGGGCCGTCCGACGAGACGGCTTCCTGATATCCCGGGATGGGAATCTCGGCGACCGGAAGGACCTTGTGGTAAAGCGTCTGAAGGGCGCTGCGCGCGCGGTCCGAGACGTCTTTCGTAACCAAGCAGACGCGATCCGAACGGCTGCCCTGACGCTTCAGTCCGTATGCCGCCATCAGGCAGCCGGGCAGATAGCTGTCGTTGAACATCAGGAAGGTCACGAACGCACGCCGGTCAGGCCTCGGTGTCGCCTGTCTCGGGAGTCGCGGGGCAGGAATGCTCGTGCCGCTGTCGGGCATTGACGTCGACTCCCTCGAACTCGCTTGCACAGCGCAGAAATCCGACCGACGCCACCATCGATCGGCGTTGGCCGTCGGCCCGTTCAAGTGACGGATAATGTGGTGGGTCAGGCTACCACCGTGGTTCACCCGCTCTCCTGGACGCGGGCGTCCGTGACCGTCCGTCAGTTCGCCTTTCACACAACGTCGGTGGCCCGGACCAGGGGCCTCCAGTACGCGCCCCGCGTAGGCTCCGCTCCGGTCAACAGCGCGTTGAACGCGCACTTGTGCGACAGGGTGGGAGGACTGAGTCTTGCGACTCATCACGGCATCTACAGGGAGCGCGTCTCAAAAGCACGCCGGGGCGGGTGGAAAAGGATGAACTCCCCCAAGAGTTGCGTCATTGTCGGCGCCGGACTGACCGGTGCCACCGCCGCCTGCGAGCTGGCCCGACAGGGCTTCCGGGTCCGCGTGTACGAGCGCGCGGACGTGATCGGCGGCCATGTGCGGACCGAATGGCTGCGGGGCATCCCGTACGAGCCGCACGGGGCGCACATCTTCCATACCGATGACACCGCGGTGTGGAATCTCGTCAGCAAGTACACCGACTTCGTGCCGTATCAGCATCGCGTCACCATCCGGGTCCGCTCCCATCAGCTGAGCTGGCCGCTTCAGCGCAGTGAACTCTCCCGGCTGGAGGAGTGGCCGCGGGTGGAACGGGAGCTGGCCTCGCTCCCGCCGGAGCCCGACACCACCAATTTCGCGACGTACTGCCGGTCGCTCATGGGGCGGACGCTCTACGACCTGTGCGTCCGGAACTACACGATGAAGCAGTGGGGGCGAGCCCCCGAGGAGCTTTCGGCCTCGGTCGCCGTCAACCGCGTCGAACTCCGCGACGACGATTACCGGGGCCTTTTCCGCGACCGCCACCAAGGATGGCCCGAGCGCGGTTACACCGATCTCGTGGAGAATCTGCTCCATTCCGCGGAGATCCACCTCGGGCAGCCGGTCACCTGCGACGATCTGGCCGAGATCGCGCGGCCCGGCGAGCCCGTCGTGGTCACGTCGGCACTCGACGACTTCTTCGGCGGTGAACTGGGCCCGCTGGAATGGCGCGGGGTCCGGCTCGTCAGCCAGTTCCTTCCCGGCATCACACTCTCCCAGGCGTCGATGGTGGTGAACGAACCCGACCTCGCCGTTCCGTGGACGCGGACGATCGAGACCAAGTGGGCCCTGGAGAAGCTGCACGACGTGCCCGGGACCATCGTCCTGCGCGAATACCCCGGCGCGGCGGCCAAGCATTACCCGGTCCCCGACAGCGCCGGACGCAACAAGGCCCTCCAGGCCGCGTACGAGGCGAAGCTGGCCGCCTGTACGCGCAATCCGCTGGTGGCCGCCGGGCGGCTCGCGACGTACAGCTACATCAACATGGACCAGGCCGTCCGGCAGGGCCTCGACACGGCGCACCGCGTCGCCCGGACCGCCTGATTCGACCGCCGTGTGCGGCGTGCGGCGGACGGGTGCGGCACGGCGGCGTCTCCCCGGGGCAGCCGCCCCGGGGCTCGCTCCGGCCCCGCGCCCCGACGACCTTCGGGCACCCCTTGACCCCGTCGAGACCGCGGATGTTGAATGCCAACTCCGGGGAATAACAAGGGAGTTACGGATCATGGCCGACGGTTGGGGCACCGCCGGCGAGAGGGGAGGGGGAGAGGGAAGGGGGCGCTCGCGGGGGCGCGACACCGCACCATCCGACCTCGGCACGACCCCCCGAAGCACAGGGCCCTGGCTCCGCCCGTAGCGCGAAGAGCCGCCCGCTTGTGCCACCGCACCGCACGCGCCGCGTCGCCGACGCGGCCGATGAGTGGCGTCCACGACCGGGACGCACGTCACGTGCCCGCTCCAGGCCGTCGCCGCCAGGACTCCGCAGATCCAGGACCTCCGGACGCCACGCGTCCGTCCCCGGCCACCGCGCCCCCGACCCACGTGCTGCGGCTCTCCTCGGCCGCGCATTCCCGTGCTTCACGACCAACACCCTGCTGACGCGTACGCCTCGCGGCGCACATCACGAGGAGAGGTGCCCATCCGATGGAAGCCCGGCAGTCCCGCGTGTTCCGGCACAGCGCCGCCGACGCCATTCTGGTCCTGATCAGCCTCGCTCAGTTCACGTCGATGATCACGCTCGCCGCGGTCGAACCCACCGGGCTGTGGCCGATGCTCGGATCATTCGCGCTCGTGACGTTCATGATGACGTACAGCGTCATCATCGTCTCGCACCTGTACTCGCACCGGCCCTGGTTCGTCTCGGCCCGCCTGAACGCGGTCATGTCGCTCATCAACTCGGCCAACATCGCGCAGTCGGTCCAGGCCTACCGGCTGACCCATGTGCGCAACCACCACCGGTACAACAACGACCGCAAGAGCGACGAGGGGACGACGCGCGACATCACGTCCACCTTCCGCTTCAGCAAGGACGACGGGCACGCGCCCCTGGGGCGGTACCTCTGCTTCAGCCTCGCCGCCTCGGTCCGCGAGTTCCTGGGCACGGTCGCCTCGCTGCGGCGGGGCTGCCGTGTCGGCAAGGACGAGACGCTGCTCCTGGAACTCGCCACCCGCAACCCGGAGCGCCGCAAGGCGGAGCTGGGGCAGATCCAGGCGGACCGGCTCGCGCACCTCGCGCTGATCGTCCTGTTCGCCGTGGTGTCGTGGCAGTGGCTCCTGTGGTGCTACCTCCCGGCGACAGCGGTGGCCTTCACCCTCGTCAACGTCCAGAACTACTACCGGCACTTCGGCGCGCACCCCGAGAGCCGGTACGCGAACTCGGTCAGCCACTACGGCCGCGTGTACAACTGGCTCACCTTCAATGACGGCTACCACCAGGAACACCACCTGCGCCCGGCCTCGCACTGGAGCGAGCTGCCCAAGGTCGCCGACGAATACAGCGCGTCCTTCCGTGCGGACGGGCATGTCGTGTCGCCGGTTCCGGCGGTCGTCGGTTTCCTGGATGTCCGCCGTACACCCCTGCCCGCCGTCGCCAAGGGCGCTCCGGGAGAACAGGCGTCCGGCTGAGCCACCGCGGCTCGTGCGCGCAGAACTGCAGTACTCACCGACAGCAAAGGACGCAAGGTGACCGAGTCAGAGACCCGGGCCGAGAGCCCCGTCAGGGCCTACAACGAATGGGACCCGCTGGAAGAAGTGATCGTCGGCTCCGTGGACGGCGCCCACTTCCCGCCGTGGCACGTCGCGGTCGGCGCACCGCTCTCACCGGAGCAGCGGAAGGTGTTCCGGGAGAACGCCGGGCGGCCGTTCCCCGCCGACCAGGTCGCGGCGGCGCGCGACGAACTCGATCAGCTGGTCGAGATCCTGGCCGGGGAGGGCGTCAAGGTCCGCCGGCCCGAGGCGCGGGACCACAGCCGGTCCTATGCCGGGCGGGACTGGTCGAGCACGGGTCTCTACGACGCGATGCCCCGCGACTCGCTGCTGGTCGTCGGCGAGGACATCATCGAGGCCCCGATGTCCTGGCGCTCACGCCACCACGCGGCCTCCGCCTTCCGGCCGCTGCTCAAGGAGTACTTCCGGCAGGGGGCCCGCTGGAGCTCGCCGCCCATGCCCGAACTCTCCGACGAGCTGTACGTCGACGGCTGGACCGACCAGCCGGACGGCGAGCCGTTCCGCTCGGTGATCACCGAGTTCGAGCCCACCTTCGACGCCGCCGACTTCATCCGGTGCGGCCGTGACATCTTCGCCCAGCGCAGCCACGTCACCAACGCCCTGGGCATCGAGTGGTTGCGCCGGCACCTGGGCGACACGTACCGGGTGCACGAGCTGGTCCTCGCCGACGACCACCCCATGCACATCGACGCGTCCCTGATGCCGCTGGCGCCGGGCAAGCTGCTGATCCATCCGGACCGGGTGCCGGAGGTCCCGCGGATCTTCAAGGACTGGGAGGTGCGCACGGCGCCCCTGCCGGTGATTCCCGACGGTCACCCGCTGTACATGACCAGCAAGTGGATCAACATGAACGTGCTGATGATCGACGAGCACCGGATGGTCGTGGAGGCGCAGGACGAGCCGATGCGCCGGTTCGCCGAGGAGTGGGAGATCGAGGCCATCCCCTGCCCGTTCCGGAACTTCAACAGCTTCGGCGGTTCCTTCCACTGCGCGACGGTCGATGTGCGGCGGCGCGGCGGGCTGCTCTCCTACTTCTGATCCGCGGCTCCGGCGGCCGGACCGCGCCCAGTCGCAGGGCGCGGTCCGGCCGCCGTCGGCTGATCCCGCCGTCAGGCGTTCGGGGACGGCACCGGGGTGGCTTCCAGTTCGATTCCGGTCACCGCGAGCAGGCGGTTCGTGGCCGCGTCGTGCATCGCCATGTCGGCTATCTCCAGGTCAGGGGCCGTCTCGCTGCGCCACCTGTGCACCGAGATGGTGAGGGCCGCGCCGGGGTCCGCGTTGCCGAAGTAGCCGACCTTCTGCTGGGCGACCTTGCGCCGCAGGAACTGTTCGTCGCTGCGGCCCTGCGAGCGCCACAGGCCCAGCAGCACGGTGTCGAAGATGGAGAAGTACGAGGCGAAGTACACCAGGCCCACGCCGTTGAGGTCGCGGACCACGTCCAGGGTGTACGGGGTCGTGTGGGCGGGCCCGGCCGGCACGAACCCCTGGGGCGGCCCGGCGTAGAAGCTGCCGGCCGCGCGGGCCCGGCCCACCGGTGTGCGGGGCGAGTGGCGGTTGGGCAGGCGCGGCAGGTCCGCGTAGGCGAAATCCGGGGGTGTCACCTCGGACAGGCGCTGATTGCTGCCCGGGGTGGAGCGGGCGATCCAGCGGTTGAAGTTCTCCGCGTACATGCAGTCCGGGTGCGGTCGCTCGTACACCTCCTCCGGGTCCAACGGGCCCTCGGGCACGGTGAGGCCGGCGGGTGCGAGCCGGTGCAGGGTGAGCGTGGACTGGCTGCCGATCTGGAACACGCGGGAGCAGACCCGGAGTTCGTTGCCGAAGGTGAGGCCGTGCGGGTGCACGGTCTTTCCGCCGCGTACCCGGTAGTAGTAGAAGGACAGGTAGGCGGGGCGGCCGTCGGCGGTGGTGGCGGCGTGCGCGTTCATGCCGCAGGCGGCCGAGACCGCCTCCCAGGTCCAGTCGCCGATCCGCCCGAAGATCTGCGATCCGCTGCTGCACATGCCCGGCGAGACGGTCACCCGGCGGGTGAGGGAACTGCCGTCGACCATCCGTACGGAGTTCAGGGCGTCGATCCCGCTCATCGCTTCGCCGCCCCCGCCGCCGCGCCGCCGCGCTCCGGGGCGGCGGACTCCGGTGCGTCGCCCCAGTCGGCCACGGCCTTCAGGAACGCGTCGTTGTCCTGGTCGAGGCCGATGGTCACGCGCACCCCCTCCCCGGCGAACGTCCGCACGGCGATCCGCCGTGACATGCACCAGCGGCCGAACTCCGCCGAAGCCGCCCCGAGGCCGAGCCACAGGAAGTTGCCCTGCGCGTCCGGCACACGCCAGCCGCGGGCCAGCAGTGCGTCCCGGACCCGGGTGCGCTCCGCGACCGTGGCCTCGACCCGGTGCGCCAGCTCCGCCTGGAGACCGAGCGCCGCTTCCGCGGCCCGCTGCGCGACCGTGTTCACCGCGTAGGGGAGGCAGGTCTTGTCCAGCTGCGCGACCACGTCGGCGGCGCCCAGCAGGTATCCGACGCGCAGCCCCGCGAGGCCGTACGCCTTGGAGAACGTGCGCAGCACCACGAGGTTGGGGTACTCCTCGCACAGCTCCCTCCCCCGGGCGGCGTCCGGTGCGCGGGTGTACTCGATGTACGCCTCGTCCAAGGCGACGAGGCAGGTCGGGGGGATACGCGCCAGGAAGGCCCGCAGCGCGTCGTGGCCGACCACCGTGCCGGTCGGGTTGTTCGGGTTGCAGACGACGACCAGCCGCGTCCTGTCGGTGACGCGGTCCGCCATCGCCGGGAGGTCGTGCACGGCGTCGGCCAACGGAACCCGGATCGAGCGCAGCCCCGCCAGCTCGGCCAGCTCCTCGTACAGCTCGAACGACCGCCAGGCGTAGACGACCTCGTCGCCCGGCTCGCCGAACGCCTGGAACAGCGCCTGGAGCAGTGAGACGGAGCCCGCGCCCACCAGCACCCGGTCGGTGTCGATCCCGTGGGCCCGGGCGATGGAGCGGGACAGCTCCCGGCACCAGGCGTCCGGGTAGCGGTGCGCGGAGGCGGCCGCGGCGGCGATCGCCTCGACGACGCCCGGCAGCGGTGCGTGCGGAGTCTCGTTGGCCGACAGCGGTCGCGGGGGCGCCGCGCCGTTCGCGACCTCGGTCGGACGGTAGGAGGAGATGCGGTCGAGTGCCGAACGGAATCGTATGGCTGGCATGGGACTCCCGGGGTGAAGGAAGGGGCGCGGCCCGACGGGGGTGGCCGGCCGGTGCGACGCCACGGTGGACCGCTACTGCGGGGACACGGCTCCGGCCGCCAGCCGGCGCTCCTCCAGGAGGCGCGCGACGTCCGCGACGGTGGTGGCGTCCAGCAGTTCGTAGTCGTGGATCTCGAAGCCGAGCCGGGTGCTGAGCACCGTGGCCAGCTCCGTCATGGCCACGGAGTCCAGGCCCACCTCGGTCCGGGTGGCGCTCGGGACGACGTCGTCCTCCAGGAACTGGAGATCGTCGATCAGGACCGTCCTGAGCAGTTCGTACGTATCTCCGGTCACGGGCGTGCTCCCCGCTTCGGCGGCCGTCTCCCCGCGGGCCTTCCGGAGGGTGAGCGCCACGTCCACGATGAGGTCCTCCTGGCCGGCCACCGCCTGGAGCCTGCCCAGCTCGAAGAAGACGTCACGGGGGTCGACCCCCTCGCGGCGGGAGATGTCGAGCACCCGGGTCTTGAACCCGGAGAAGACTCCGGCGAGCCCGCTGACGACCGCCACCGAGTCGATGGTGGGAGCGGAGTCCATCAGCTCCCGCTCGGCGATGTCCGCCGCGTCCAGGAGCTTGTAGAGGTCGATGCCGGTGGCGTAGCCCAGCCGCTCCAGGACGGGGACCAAGACCTCCAGCTGGGTGTTGCCCGCCCCGGCGCCGAACCCCCGGGCGCAGGCGTCGAGGATGTCGGCGCCGGCCTCCGCCGCGGCGACGGAGTTCGCCACCGCCATGCCGAGGTTGTTGTGGCCGTGGAACATCACCGGTACGTCGACGGCCTCCCGGATTGCGGCGATGCGCTCGGAGACGTCCGTCGGCAGGTAGTGACCGGACGAGTCGAGGATGCCCACGCCGGTCGCGCCGTACCCGACGAGGCGGACGCACTCCTCGGCCAGCCGCTGCGGGCTCGCCATGTGGCTCATCAGGAGCACCCCGTGGGCGTCCACCCCCGCGTCGCGCAGGAAACCGATGTGCCGCTCGGCCAGGTCCGCCTCGGTGCAGTGGGTACCGATCCGCACCAGGTCGGCCTCGTGGGCGATGGCCTTCCGCAGGTTCGCGACGGTGCCCCAGCCGGGCAGCATGAAGACGCCCATCCTGCTCTTCTGGAGGGCCTCCCGGACGACCGACAGCATCTCGTCGTCGCTGAGCCGGGCCTGTCCGACCTGGAGGGAGGAGGCGCCCAGGCCGTTGCCGTGCCCCACCTCGACCACGGGGACCGCCGCGGCGTCGGCCGCGGCCGCGTACGCCCGCAGCTGCTCGCGGCTGAGCTGATGGCGGACGGCGTGGTGACCGTCGCGCAGCGTCGGGTCGTGGATCAGCACCGGCTTTCCGGCCGCCGGACCGGTGCCCGTCGCGGGGCTCGTGACGTCCGGGCCGGTCGCCCCCATGGCATCCCCGCCGTGTGTACCTGTCCCGCTCATGCCCGCTCCCTCTCGACGGCCGCGCGGCGGCCCGCCGTGTACTGCTCGGCGATGTGCAGCGCGGCGGAGTTGATGATGTCGATGTTTCCCGCGTACTTGGGGATGCGGTCCCCCCGTGCGGTGACCTCGACGGCGATGAAGGCCCTGCCGTCGTTCACGGTGCACGCGGTGACGTCGTATCCGCCGGCGAAGGCGCGGACGCCCGCCGCGGCGCTCTCGACCAGCGCGCTCACCGACTCCTGGGTGAGGTTGTCGCCGTACAGGGACATGGCGACCCGGAAGGTGGCCGGGGGGCGGGCGGGGCTGATGTTGAGGATCGACTTGACGTCCTTGGCCCCGGTGAAGTCGCGGACCGCGTCCTGCGTCGTCTCGACGTACTCGTCGAGGTTGAGCCGGGTGGAGCGGCCGACGCTGAGGGTGGCGGCGGTGGTGACGACCTCCACGTAGTCGAGCCGGTGCCGGCGCGAGACGGCGTGCAGGAGCGGGATCGACGCCTGGCCCCCGCAGCTGACCATGTTCACGTCGGTGCAGGCCGCGGCCGCCGGTCCGTTCACGGTCGGCACCACCATCCGGCCGACCCTGCTGGGCGTCAGGTCGATGAGGGTGGTGCCGAGCGGGGCCAGGAGTTCGGCGTGCCGCGCGTGCGACATCGCGTTGGTGGCGTCGAAGACGATGTCGAAGGGTTCGTCGGTCTCCGTCAGGGAGCGGATGCCGTCCGTGGAGGTCCGCACCCCGAGCCTGGCCGCCTGGCGCAGGCCCGGCGTGCGCTCGTCCCGGCCCACGATGAGCCGCAGGTCGAGCGCGCCGGAACGCAGCGCCTTGGCCGCCAGATCGACACCGATGAGGCCCGCTCCGAGCACCGCCACGGACAGCCGCCCGTCGTCGTTCATGACTGGCCCTCCATGCTGAGCGAGACGGAGCCGAGGGCGCCGAAGGAGGCCTTCGCCGTGCCCCCCGGCAGCAGGTCGACCGCGGCGGCCCAGGCACCGGCGAGGACGATGTCGCCCGCACGGACCCCCTCGCCGAAGGTGTGCAGAATCCGCACCAGGCAGGCCACGGACTCCGCCGGATGCCCCAGAACCGCCGAGCCGTGCGCGGTGTGGACGGTGGTGCCCGCCTCGAACACCATCTGCTCGGCCGCCAGGTCGATGCCCTCGGGGGAGACCTCCGCGCCGAGCACGGCCAGGGCGCAGGAGGCGTTGTCGGCGACCGTGTCCACGAGCTGGATCTTCCAGTCCGCGATCCGGCTGTCGAGCACTTCGAGCGCCGGGAGCACCGCGGCCGTGGCGTCGAGTACGTCGCGTGCCGTCACCGAGCCGCCGTGGAG
Organism: Streptomyces huasconensis; assembly: GCF_021028635.1. NCBI lineage: Bacteria > Bacillati > Actinomycetota > Actinomycetes > Kitasatosporales > Streptomycetaceae > Streptomyces > Streptomyces huasconensis. The sequence goes on along the minus strand of NZ_CP086119.1, from coordinate 4,138,041 downwards.
GTCCTCTCCCATGCGGAAGGCGAGTTCGCCCTCGACCTTCGGGGCGATGAACCGGTCGGGACGCAGACAGACACCGTCGGGGACCAGCATGTGGTCGGCCAGATAGCCGAAGTCGGGCTGGTCGATGCCGAACATCCGCTGGATGGCCTCGCTGGTGATGCCGATCTTGTGCCCGGCGAGTCGAGCCCCGTCCGCGAGGTCCAGCGCGCGGACCTCGCGCTGGATCGCGTAGGCATTGGCCACGGTGAGGTCGGGGTGGCGGGCGGAGAGCGGCGGTACCGGCCGGCGGTCGCGCCCCGACGCCCGTAGTTCGGCGGCGAGTTGTCGGTGCAGAGCCTGCTGTGGTGACGATGTCATGGCAGTGGGCCGACCGAGGATGCCGTCCGGCCGGCCCGCCCCCCCCTTCACAGTGATATCGGATCTCGATGCTGTGCGATTGGTTCTGCACCTGCCGAGGCTCGGATGGGCCTCGTGCCGCACAGGCGCGGGATCAGCGCCTGCGCAGCTCCTCCAGGGGCACCGATGGCTCGGCGAGCACCTGCTGGAACGTGGTGGCCAGTCGGTCGGTGTGCGGGCCCAGTGCGCTGTCCTCGGTGATTTCCAGGAGCAGTTCGAGTGTCCCGTCGTGCTCCCCGACGGTCACGGTCGCGGGGCGTGCCGTGGCCTGGCGCGCCCGCACCACAGGGGTGGCGGTGGTGCCGAACATGCCGGGCGGGAGCGGGCCCTCGAAGTTGAACGCGATGAGACTCTCCGGCTGTCGCCGGTAACGCCGCTCCTGCAGGACCCGGTAGAGGCCGGAGGTGCTCTTGGAGACGCTCAGGATCTGCTCCTGGACGGCCTTCGCCACGTCCGTCACCGTGGCGGTGCCGGGGAGGTCGGCGACGACCGGCAGCAGGTCCACGCAGAAGCCCATGAGCGGCTTGTCCGTGTGGCGCGGCTGCCCGGTCTGATGGGCCATGACGAGCGCCTGTTCCGTGCCGAGGAGCAGCGACGAGGCGGCCGCGAGCGCCGCGAGGGCCGCGGTGTGCTTCGTGACCCCGCCGGCCCGGGCGAGTTCGCCCAGCTCCGTCAGGCTCCGCGCGGGCAGGGTGTCCGTGCGGGTGACCGGCTTCCAGGGCCCCTCCTCCAGGAGCGGGACCGTGTCCCAGACCGCGTCGAGCCGCTCCCGCCACAGGGCGCTGTTCGCGTCGAACCGGGTGTCCTCGTCCTCGCGCTTCCACCGCGCGTACTCCAGGAAGCCGGCCGGTTCGCGCAGGCCGTCGTCCGCCGCTCCACCCAGGTAGCAGGCGGACAGCTCCGACCACATGACGCCGAGGGACCAGCTGTCGACCACCACGTGCGGCGCGGTGGCCTGGAGGTACGCGGCGTCCTGCGTCTGGACGAGGTGGAAGCGGAAGAGGGAGGGCGCCGTCAGGTCCACCGGCTTCTGGGCGGACCGGTGCAGCAGCGCCGCCACGTCGTCGGGCGAGGCGTCGCTCAGCGTGCTGACGGCGAGGCCCGGCACGGCGCGCGTCAGCGTGCGCTGGAAGTCGCCGTCCTCGTCGAACGCGGTCCTCATCGCCTCGTGCCGCTCCGCGACCCGCTCGACGGCGTGCCGCAGCCGCTCCACGTCCACCGTGCCCTCGATCCGGAGCACGTCGGAGACCTGGTAGGACTCGCCGAGTTCGCCGCCCAGCTCGGTGGCCAGCCACAGCAGCTTCTGGCCGTCCGTCAGGGGCGCCTGGCCGACCACGGCGGGCGGCGGCTCGGGGGCGGGCGTGGGGGCGTGAGCGGGTGTGGGAACGCGCGGTGCGTTCGGAGTGTGCGGCGCGGGCGATGGGCGGGACGTGTCCCACTGGCCGCGCGCGGCGACCTCCGCGGCGGTCTCGGCCACGGCTTCCACGATCCGCGCGCAGTCCGCTTCGGTGTGGGCGGTGCTGAGGAAGCAGGTGCCGCCCTCCCAGACGTAGATGCCGCGGTTGAGGAGGCCGAGGCTGAACATGTCCTCCGCCAGCGGGCCGCCCTCGACGTTGAACCGGAAGAGCGAGGAGAAGTGCTCGACCTCGACCGGATATCCGTGGGCGGCCGCGTGCGCGTTGATCCGCCCGGCCAGGAACGCCGTCAGGCCGGTCAGCGCGTTCTGCAGCCGGGGCGACTCCTTCTTGAGGTGCCCGATCATCTGCTGGGCCACGGCCATGGCCATCGGATGCTTGCTGAACGTGCCCGCGAAGACCATGCTGGGCCGCTGCGGGAAGCCGACGTCCCCCTCCCGCCAGCGCCCGCCGTCGATGGGCGCCATGAATTCCGCGTCCCCGGCGATGACCCCGAGGGGCATGCCGCCGCCGATGACCTTGCCGTAGGTCACCAGGTCGGGACGGATGCCGAAGTACGCGGCCGCACCGCCCTGGTGGCACCGGAAGCCGGTGATGATCTCGTCGAAGACGAGCGCGATGCCGTGGGCGCCGGTGAGCGCCCGGAGCCGGTGCAGCAGTTCGACGGGCTGGTAGCCGGGGCGGCGGCTCTGGACCGGCTCGACCAGCACCGCGGCCAGCTGGTCGGCGTAGGACTCGAGGACGGGCAGGGCGGATGCGTCGTACGGCAGGATGAGGGCGTCCTGGGTCATCGAGGGCGGTGTGCCCCGGCCGAGAGCCGTGGCCTCGCCCGGCTCGCCCCCGGCCCGTGGCGCGACCAGTACGCCGTCGAAGGTGCCGTGGTACGACCCGGTGAACTGCGCCACGAGCCGCTTGCCGGTCCGGGCGCGCGCCGCCCGCACGGCGCCCATCACCGCCTCGGTGCCCGAGGAGGTGAAGGCGACCCGGTCGACGCCGGTGAGGGCGGCGATACCGCGGGCCACGTCACCCGCGGTGGACGACTGCGGCCCGATGAGCAGGTCGGAGGGGTCGAAGGAGTTCAGGGCCGCGGTGAGCGGCGCCGACGCGTGACCGAGCATGTTGACGCCGAAGCCCATGCAGAGGTCGAGGTACTCCCGCCCGTCGGCGTCGGTGAAGCGCGCCCCCGCGCCGCGGACCCCCACGATCGGGTAGCTGACCTCGCGGCGGTTCTTGCGGGAGATCAGGTTGCGCTGGTCGGCCAGCGCGTACCGGTTCTCCTCGGTGATGCGCTTCGACAGCACGGTCCGCCGGGCCCATTCGGCCTCCGCCTGCAACGGCTCGGCGCCGCCCGCGGCCGCGGCCGACGGCTCGGTCGGACGCGGCGGGGGGACGGACCGCGGAACGGGGACGGACCGCGGGACGGGGGCGGGCAGCCGCTCGGCGGCCACGGCGGGAGCCGCGGATGCCGCGGGCTGCCGTACGAGCTTCTCCGCAGGGCTTGGTACGGGCTCCCGCGCACGGCCCGGCGCCGGCGCCACGCCCTTGAGGTGCTCACTCATGGCGGCACAGGAATCCAGGTCGAAGAAGAGCGGCTGGACGTCGAGGTCGACCCCGTACTCCGCCGACAGGGCGTCCGCGAGCTGGATGAGCAGGAAGGAGTCGTATCCGAGTTCGATGAAGGAAGCGTCCGGCCGTACGTCCTGCGGCGGCACCCCCACGAGTTCCGCGACGATCCGCCGCACTCCGGCGTCGACCGCTGCCGCCTGCGCGGGGGAGAGCGCCGCGCGCGGCCGCGGGACCTCCACGGCGGCGCGGGCCTCGGGTGCCGCGTCCGTCCGGCCGGTGTCGGGAGTCGGCTGTGCCTCGGTCTGCATGGGCGGCTGTTCCTCCTGGGCACTGTGGTCGAACGCGTAGGTGGGGGCGTGGATACGTGACGGGGCGCCGTCCGTGCCGGTCTCCCGCTCGCGCTCTCCCAGCGTCTCCACGGCGTGGTCCTGATCCGCCGTCCAGGCGGAGGCCAGCAGCCGCGCCCGGCTCGACGCGTCGTAGCCCGGCTGGTTCTTGGTGGTCATGGCCCGCGCATCGGCGCCGAACACCTCGCGGACGAACGGGGTGACGCCGGCCTCGGAGTCCAGGACGTGGGCGAGCTCCACACCGTCCGCGCGGAGCTTCCTCATCGCGTCGCCGAAGCGGACCGTACGGACCAGGTGCCCCGCCCAGAAGCCGGGATCGCGGGCCGTCCCGGCGTCCAGCCAGTCTCCCGTCGTCGGCGACAGCACGCGGAGATCCGGTGGCCGCAGGTCGACCTGGGACCACACCGCCCGGTACTGCTCGAAGACGTCCCGCAGGACCTCGCTGTGGTACGGGTGCGCCACGGGCACGCGGACGCCGGCGATCCCGTCGCCCCGCAGCCGGGTCGCGACCAGGTCGACGGCGCCCGCCTCGCCGCTGAGCATGCAGTCCCTGGCGCCGGGAACGATGGCCAGCGACACGGCGGCGCCGAGATAGGGGGAGACGGCCTCCTCGGACAGGCGTACCCGGATCATCCCGCCCGCCGGAGCGTCCCGCAGGAGCCGGGCCCGCTCCGAGAGGACCGCGGCGGCCTCGCCGAGGCCGAACACGCCCGCGAGCACTCCGGCGGCCAGCTCGCCCAGGCTGAATCCGCACAGTGCCGGTGGCCGCAGCCCGTCGGCGAGCAGCGACCGCCCGATCGTCACGGACTGGACGAGAAGGGCGAGTTCGGTGAGGCGCGGTTCGGGCTCGGGGACGGACGCGCCGGAGAGCATCTCCCCCACCGCAGGGCGGTCGTCGGCCGGCAGCGCCCGCAGCGCCTCGGAGAGCAGGTCCGCGAAGCCGTCGATGCCGGCTTCGGCCGAGGTGAGGTCTCCCGCCGGCCTTCCCTGGCCGGGCAGGACGAGGACGCCGCTGTGCTTGCGCGTCGCGAGCCGGCTTCCGGTGCGCCAGACGGCGACCTCGTCATCCCGCTTGGTGACGACGACCGCTTCCCGGTGCGGCAGGAGGCGCCGTCCGGTGCGCAGCGTGCGGGCGAGGGCCAGGAGGCGCCCCGGATGCCGTGCGGCGTACTCCGCCACCCGGTCGGCGGTGGCCTCGGCGCTGCGCCGCGTGGCGGCGGAGACCGGGAGGACGGCGACCAGCTCGTCCGGTTCGTCGGGCGTGACGGCGGCCGGTGGCTGTTCGAGTACGACATGCGCGTTGGTGCCGCCGATGCCCAGGGAACTCACGCCGGCCCGCCGCGGCGTCCCGCTCGCCTCCCATTCGCGGGAGCTGTCCGGCACGAACAGCCGGTCACTCGTCGGTTTGATCCGCGGATTGCGCTCCACGAAGTTCGCGACCGGGGGGATGCGGCCGTGGTGGACGACCAGCGCGGCCTTGATGACGCCCAGGATGCCCGCGGCGGCACCCAGGTGGCCGACATTCGCCTTGGTCGCGCCGAGGGCGCACCGCACGCCCTCCGCCCCCAGGGCCTGTTCGACGGCCGCCCATTCGACGACGTCACCGATGGCGGTGGCGGTGCCGTGCGCCTCCAGGTAGCCGATGTCGCGCCCGGCCACGCCCGCGGACGCCAGCGCCGCGCTGATGACGCGGCTCTGCTGCTGCACGCTGGGCGCGGTGAAGCCCATCTTCCGGTTGCCGTCGTTGTTGATCGCGCTGCCGCGGACGACGGCGTGGACGGCGTCCCCGTCGGCGATGGCCCGCTCCAGGCGCTTGATCACGACCGCGCCCGCGCCGCTCCCGGTGATCATGCCGTTGGCGGCGGCGTCGAAGGGGCGGCACTGGCCGTCGGCCGACCAGGTGGCGCCCTCCTGGTAGTAGTAGCCCGCCCGCTGGGGGAGTTCCACGTTCACCCCGCCGGCCAGCGCCATGTCGCACTCGCCGGAGAGCACGCTCCGCGTCGCCAGGTGCAGGGCGACGAGGGAGCTGGAGCAGGCGGTCTGGACGGTCAGGCAGGGCCCGCGCAGGTCCAGCGCGTAGGCGATGCGGGTGGCGAGGTAGTCGTTGTCGAGGAGCGTCGTCCAGTTGATGGCTTCCGACAGCTTCAGGGGGCGCGTCACCTCCCCGTACCGGCTGTCTCCGATGCGCTGCGTCACGGAGATCGGTGAGGCGCCGCCGCCGGCCGCGAACAGCCCGATGTCTCCGGGGTGGCGGGACGGGTCGTGGCCGGCGTCCTCCAGTGCCTCCAGCGCCACCTCCATCATGACGCGGTAGTTGAGGTTGAGCCCGTCCGCCTCTCCGGGGCTGATGCCGAAGGCGGCGCCGTCGAACGCGTCGTAGCCGTCCAGCGGGGCGGCCACGGGGACGTAGCGATTACGTACGCCGGGGTCCAGGCCGATGCCCTCGCGCCGGCGGTCCTCCTCCTCGACCCGCACCATGCCGGTCGCCCCGGCCTCGGCGCCGGCCCACAGCGAGCGGTAGTCGGCCGCGCCCGGAACCCTGCACGCCATGCCCACGATGGCCAGCGGCTCTTGCACCTGCTGCTCCTTACCTGAGCCCGTCGTCGTGTCCCCCACCCGCGCTCCGGGACGCACGGCCGCCGCGTGCGACCGCCGTCGCGGCGGCGACACCGCAGCGGTGGCGCCTCACCCGCCCGCCGCCACCGTGTCGGCATCCAGTTGCGAGGCGAAGTCGCGCAGCTGCGGGTGGTCGAAGAGCAGGCGCAGGGTCGCGCTCTGCGAGACCTGCTGGCGCACCGCGGCGGTGATCGGCCCGACCAGCAGCGAGTGCCCGCCCAGCTCGAAGAAGTCGTCGTACGGCGACTCCACGGGGACGCCGAGCACGTCGGCCCAGATGGCGGCGATGGCCTTCTCGACGTCGGTGAAGGCGGGGGCCCCTTCGGCGGACACGCGGTCGGCGGACACGTCCGGCTCGCCCTGGGCCGGGGACGCGGAGCCGTCAGTGGCCGTCCCGTCCTCCGCGCGTCCGGGGACGCGGGCGAGAAGGTCGTGCAGGCCGAGCGAGGTCATCGGCGCGTCGGGCTGTGCCAGCAACGCCACCAGGATGTCCTGGTACGCGGCGGCGTAGCCGTGCGCGACGTCGTCCGGGTACGTGCGCCGCGCGTACTCCCAGTCGAGAGCGATCCCCGCGGGGGTGATGTCGCAGGCCACGTGCAGGTCGAAGGGTCCCTGCACGGTGCGGGCGTAGACCTCCGTCATCTTGCCCTCGTCCAGCTTCAGGCTGCCGACGGCGCCCGCGGTGAACACCGTCTGCAGGATGCCCGCGCCGGGCTGCTGCTCGGCTTCGGCGTCGGCGACCATCCTGCTGAACGGCAGGTCCTGGTGGTCGATGGCGTCCATGAGGTCCAGGGAGACCTCTTTGAGGGTGTCGGTGAACGTCCGGGACAGGTCGATCTGCGACCGGACGACGATGGTGTTGGCGAACACGCCCACGGTGCGGTCGAATTCGGGTGTGCGGCCGCTCGTCGCCATCCCCAGCGCCGTCACGCTCTCCCCGGTGGCGGCCGCGATCATGACCTTCATCACCGACAGCAGGACGGCGAACGGCGTCGCCCTGGTGTTCCGGGCGCAGGACGACAGCGACTCGTGCTGCGCTTCGTCGAGCGTGACGGTGACCATGGCCGTGTCGCGTGCCACGGGGGTACGCGTGCCGGTGCGGTCGGCCCCGGGCAGGACGCTGCCGGTGGTGCCGGCGAGCTGCTCCCGCCAGTACGCCGTCTCCTCCTCCAGGGTGCCGTCGTCGAGCGTGGCCAACTGGCCTTCCACGAAGGCGCTGTAACCGGGCGGGACGGGGCCGAGGTCGGGCTCGATGCCCCGGCGGGCCGATCGGTACAGCTCGCCGAACTCGTCGAGGAGCACACCCATCGAGAGTCCGTCGCACACGATGTGGTGAGCCACCAGGACGAGGGTGGTGCGGCTGTCGGACACCTGAATGGCGGTGAGCCTGATCCCGGGCTCGGTGAGCAGGTCGAACGGCCGGTTCGCCGCGGTGCCGATGGCCGACTGCAGGCGTTCGGACCGCGCGTCCTGCGCCAGGCCGCGCAGGTCCACCACCTCGACCGGGACCGGCAGCGGGTCGTGCGAGACGACCTGGACGACGCCGGTCTCCGTGTCGCGGAAGGTCGTGCGCAGCGCCTCGTGGCGCCGCAGCAGCCCGTGGAACGCGGACTCCAGCGCGGTGAGGCTGAAGGCGCCGTCGAAGTGGAAGATCTCCAGCATGCTGTAGGCGGGGCTCGTCGGGTTCAGGCGCCAGAACAGCCAGATGCCCTCCTGGAGCGGGCCGAGCGGCAGCGTCTTGGCGGTCGGGTCGACTCCGTCAACGGTCACGCCACGTCTCCCATCAGGTGACGGAGGTCCCGGATGGTCCCGGCCCGGAAGAATGCGCGCAGCCGGATTCTGACCCCGAACTCTTCGCGGATGGTCGCCAGAACGTGGAGCGCGTCGAGTGAACCGCCGCCGAGGGCGAAAAAATTGTCCGCAGGTGTGCAGCGGACATTCAACCTGTCGCCCACGATGGCGATGAGCCGATTCTCGACGTCGTCGACAACGGAATTGAGAGCGGGATCGACAGCGGGATCAACCGCAGCTGTTTCGACTTCACCGACGCCCATATACCCCTCCAGTGCTTGACATCAGCCGTGCAGCAATGCGTTACCAGGAGATATGCAATTGGTTGATTCGGGGCCGAGAGCAGGCAATCGGAGCCGTCTGTGGCAGCGAATGGCCATCGAGGCCGAAGAAGTTGATGTCGGCAGGAGCTTCCGGAATTCCCATGACGCCCACCCGTAGCTGGAAGATTCCCTGCCCGTGTGTCGGCGCGGCGGACGATCTGCTGCCTCGCTACGCTGATCATCGAGTCCGCGTCATAGTACGCAAGCCGTTCCCCGCCCCGCAAGACCCGTTCGGGCAAAGGGAGTTGGGCGACGCGCGGACCTGCGCGCACGCACCCCGCGCGGTCAGGAGAACATGCTTTCGCGCGTTCCCCGAGCGGTCGTATTTCTTGATCAGGAATGGCTTCTTCAATTCACCCGCTCTTCGGTGTCGCGGACCTGTGACGCGACCATCGCGTCCACCGTGCGGGCCAGCTCGGCCAGGTCCTGGGCTTTGTAGTGCATGCCCACGGAGAGCGGCAGCCCTTCCGCGCGGGCGGCGGCGATGACCTGGACTACCAGGATGGAATGCCCGCCCAGCGCGAAGAAACTGTCCGTCGTCCTGATTCCCTCCTTTCCGAGTACGCGACTCCAGATCTCCGCGAGTCGCCGCTCGGTGGGCGTGGCCGGGGCGGGCCCCCCGGTATCGGCCGGCACGGCGGCCGGCGCGGGCAAGGCCTTTCGGTCCAGCTTGCCATTGGCATTGAGGGGTATCGCGTCCAGCTCGACAAAGGCCGACGGGAGCATGTATTCGGGCAGTGACTTCGCCATATACGCCATGAGCGCGTCGGCGGGTGCCGTGCCGGGGCCGCCCGTCGGGACGACGTAGCCGACCAGCCGCGCCTCTCCGTCGTCGGTCCGCGCGACGACCGCGGCCTCGTCGATCAGCGGGCAGCGCGACAGCACGGAGGCGACCTCGGCGGGCTCGACCCGGTAACCGCGGATCTTCACCTGGTCGTCCGCGCGCCCGAGGAATTCCACCGCCCCCGCGGCGTTCCACCGCACCACGTCCCCGGTGCGGTACAGGCGGGCACCGGCCGGGCCGAACGGGTCCGGTACGAACCGCTCCGCCGTCGGACCGGGCCGCCCCACGTATCCACGGGCCACTCCGGTACCGCCGACGTACAGCTCGCCCAGGCCGCCGACCGGCACGGGCCGCAGCCGCCCGTCCAGCACGTGCACCCGCATGCCCGGCAAGGGCCGCCCGATCGGGACCACCCGCGTCGCCGGGACGTCCACCGGCACGGGGTGGACCGTCGTGCCCACGGTCGTCTCCGTCGGCCCGTACTCGTTGATCAACCGGTCCGGGCCCAGCCACTTCGCCCAGCGGGAAGCCAGCCCCCCGGGCAGCGCTTCCCCGGCGACGACGACCACGCCCGCCAGCCCCGCGGCCTGGTCCGCCGTGAGCTGACTCGACAGCACCTCGAGGTGCCCGGGGGTCAACTTGAGGAAGCTGAAGGGGCCTTGGTCGATGAGCCAGTCGCCCAGCTCGTCCAGTCCGCCGTCCGGATCGAACAACGCCACCCGCTGTCCGGCGCACAGAGGGGCCCACAGATTCGGCACCACCAGGTCGAAGGCGACCGACGAGAACACCGCGCCGCCGCCCGTGCCCCTGCCGGCCAGCTCCCGCGCAGCCCAGGCCACGTGGTTGCCGAGGCTTCGGTGCGAGACCAGCACGCCCTTCGGCCAGCCCGTCGACCCGGAGGTGAACACCACATAGGCCACCCCGTCGGGGTGGATCACGACGTCCGGCCGGTGTGCGGGCCGTACGGCGACGAGCGGCGCGTCCCCCTCCACGTCGATGACCGTGCCCTCGTACCCCGCCACGGAACCGCCGCGCGTGATCAGTACGCGGGCCCCGGCGTCCCCCAGCATGCCTCCCACCCGCGTCCCCGGCAGCGCCGTATCCAGGGGTACGAAACCGGCACCGGCCTTCCACACCGCCAGCAAGGCCACCATCAGCTCGACGCCCCGCTCCAGCAGCACGCCGACCACCGATTCCGCGTCCACGCCGGCCGACCGCAGATGGTGGGCCAGTCGATTGGCCCGCTCGTCCAGCTCCCGGTACGTCAGCGACATGTCACCGCACAGCACGGCCACCGCATCGGGCCTTCGCGCGGCCTGCTCCTCGAACATCTCGACGACGGGGCGCTCCACCACCGGCCCCGCGCCCATCGACCACTGCCGCACGGTCGCCGCCTCGTCCTGGGGCACGACGGCGAGCGCGGCGAGCCGGGCCCCGGGGTCCGCCGCGGCGGATTCCAGGAGCCGCCGGAACTGCGCGGCCAGGTACTCCAGGGTGCGATGCTCGAACAGGGCGGTGTCGTACGCGAAGGTGCCGTGCACGGTGCCGTCGGCGGCGGGACGCATCACGAGCGTGACATCGGTGTGCGGCTGTCGCACGGCGTCGACGAAGGCTGCCAGGTCCGTCAGGCCGGTGGCCCGGTCCCCGCCTTCCTGCTCCTGGTCGTCCATGTCGAAGGCGACGCGGTACAGCGGGCCGCGGGGCTCGTCGCGCTCGGTGGCCAGCTTCTCGGCCAGGCGGTCCGACGGAAGCTCGGCGTGGGCGAACGCCTCCTGGCACATGTGCCGCACCCGGTCCAGCGCCGCGGCGAACGTCTCGTCGCCGTCGAGTGTGCAGCGCAGCACGACGTCATCGGTGAAACAGCCTACGAGGCCGCTGAGTTCGGGGCGCCCGCGCCGCGCGACGGATGTGCCGATGGGCAGGTCCCACTGGGCGGTGTGCCGGGCCAGCAGCGTGGCGTAGGCGGTCAGCAGCGTCATGAAGGGTGTGGCACCGCGTCCGCGTCCGATGCCGGTCAGCGCCGCGACGATGGGGGCGGGCACCGTGAAGGACACTCCCGCGCTGCCGCTCCCGTCGCCGGACGGGGGGCGCGGCCGGTCGGTGGGCAGAGTCACCAGGGTGGAGCCGTCCAGCACGGCTCGCCAGTGGGTCGTTTCGCGCTCCGTCACCTCGTCCGTCAGCCGGGTGCGCAGCCGGACGGCGTGGTCGGCGTAGGGCACGCCCAGAGGCAGGGTCGCGGTCCGGCCGGTGGCGGCGGCCGAGATCAGCTCGTGGAAGTCCCGCCGGAGGATCTGCGCGGAGAGGTGGTCGCAGGCGATGCGGTGCACTGCCAGGACCAGCACGCGCTGCCCGTCGTCGCGTGTGCGCACGAGCACGGCTCGCAGCAGCGGCCCGCGGGCCAGGTCGAAGCCCTGGCCGAGCAGGTCGTCGCGCAGGTCCGCGAGGCCCTCCCGGGTCACCTCCGTCTCCTGGAGTTCCACGGGGGCGGGGTCGTCGACGTACTGGCACGGTTCGCCGCCCTCGACGGCGTACCTGGTGCGCAGGGCGTCGTGCCGCGCGACCAGGGCGTCGAGGCAGTGGCGTACCGCGGCGGCGTCGGCCCGCGGCGGGATCGGCAGGAGGATGCCGGCCGCCCGCTCGGCGCTCTTCGGGTTCGTCCGGTCCAAGGCCCACAGGCGGTGCTGGCCCGGGAAGCACGGCAGGCCGCCGCCCGGCGCCGCGGCGCTTGCGGACCGAACTGGCGAGCCGCTCGTGGCCGACTCGGACGTCATGGATGCTCCTGGAGTGCTCTGTGAGGGAAGTCAGTCCGACATGGCGACCAAGATCTTCCGCGGTCCGGTGAAGGGGCGGCGGCCATGGCCGACCAGGACGTTGTCGATGAGGAGCAGGTCACCCTCTTCGCGCCAGTCGACGTCCACGGCGTGCTCCAGGCCCCGGTCGCGGATCTGGAGGACGTAGGCGTCCGGGATCGGGCTGCCGTCGGCGAAGGTCACCGACTGCGGGAGTTCGTCCGCCGGCATGATCTGCGCGAGCGCCTTCGCCGTGTCGTCACCGAGTGAGGCGGGGTGCCACTGATCGGCCTGGTTGAACCAGACCTCGGCGCCCGTCACGGGGTGGCGCAGCGTCGACCGGCGCACCTGACTGACGCGCAGAGCGTCATCGGGGCCCCAACTCCACTGGGCGTCCGTGCCCTTGAGGAAGGCCTCGACCTCGTCGCGGTCCTGCGTCTCGAAGGTCTCCTGCCAGCTCTTTCCGAGTCCGCTGCCGCTGTGCAGGTTCTGGGTGTAGAGCACCCCGTGCCCGAACGCCTCACAGACCTCGTCGTCCAGCGACTCCAGCCACAGCGCCCCGTCGACGACGGGGGTCGCGCCCTGCGACGCGGGGGCGACCGCGCAGTAGAAGGCGAGCCGGGTGGGCCAGGCGTGGGCGTACGACATCTCGTTGTGCAGGGAGATGGTGTAGGCGGGCGGGTACTCCGTCGACGTATAGACGTTGGAACCGACCTTCGTACGCGGGGAGTTGCCGTGTACGTAGGCGATGCGGTGCGGCAGGAGGCGGTCGAGGACCAGGTCCAGGCCGTCCTCGGGCACATGGAAGCCGCGGAAGACGACGGCCTTTTCGCGTACCAGCAGGTCGCCCACGTCCGTGGAGCCGAGATATCCCGCCAGTGCCTCCGCCGTGGCGTCCGCGCCGACGTCCTGCGGCCTGACCTCCAGCGGTGTCCAGCCGTTGCGATCACTCATGATCGGATCCTCACGTGGGGCCTGCCGGGGTGCGCCTCGCGTCCATCGGTGCAGCCGTACGACAAGCCGCTACCACGGGGTGCACGGGTGTGGGCGGGCTAGGGGCGCGGGCGCGTGGGGTCGGCGTCGCCGGCGGTCGTTTCCACGCTGTTCACGTGCGACGTGAAATCGGCCACCGTCGGATGCTCCATCAACGCGACAATGTCGGCCTCGATGCCCAATTGCCGGCTGAGACGGTCGGCAAGGGCCATCAGCTGCAATGAGTGGCCGCCGAGATCGAAGAAATTGGTGTGAATATCCGCGTCCGGGATGCCGATGACTTCGGCCCAGATACGGGAGATTTCCTGCTCTTGCACCGGCATGGCTGACCGACTACCCCCGCTCATTCGGCAGACCGCTGAGTCCGCATCATGCTATACAGCCCGCCGCGTGCGGAACAAGGCCCAACTCGCGTTGCATTCAAGGCAGTTGAGGCAGTGGAGCTGTTCGGGTCCCGCCGGAGTGACTGTCCGGAGAATTCCCGCCCCGGCGCGAGCGCATGCGACGCGTCGCGCCCCCTTTGGGTGACGTCCCGGAAATTGACATGTCCCGGCAATGCGGGTCGGTGATCATTCTTCGGGGCCGTCGGCGGTCGTGAGCGGAAAATGACCGACCGGTGAATCGGGGTCCGCCAGACCGGCCGCCGTGAGCGCCAGCAGGCCGCTCTGCCATTGCCGCGCCGACGCCTGGTCGAACCTGGCCGCCGCGTATTCGATCTCACCGACCAGCCCCTCCTTGCCCTGCCGCATCATCAGGCTCAGCGCGACCCGCGCGGTGCCCGTGTGCACGAAGTGCTCGGTGATGTCGAGCCCGTCGATGCCGGCCTGGTCGTCCAGCGGTGTGGACTGCAGCGAGAAGGTCGTGTGGAACAGCGGGCTCTGCCCGCCTCCGCCGCGCCGCTCCAGGCTCTCCACCATGTCGGCGAGCGGCAGCTCCTGGTGGGTCAGGGCCTCGGTCAGCGCATCGTCGGTGCGTGAGATCAGTTCACCGAACCGCATGCCCTCGGCGAAGCGCACCCGGACCGGGACCGTGTTCGCCAGGTAGCCGATCACGTCCTCGGTGCCGGGTCGGTTCCGGCAGGCCATCACCACGCCGACCACGATGTCGTCGCCGCCGCCCGTGCGGTGGAGCGCCGCCATGAAGGCGGCGAGCAGCACGGTGAAGGCGGTGGTCCCGTACGCCCCGGCGACGCGCTCCACGTCGGCCGGGGCGACGGCGCCGGGCGGCAACGGCACCGCGAACCCGTTGGTGCCGGTTCCGCGCGGGGAACCGGGTGCGATGGCCGGCTGGTACCCGTCCAGCCGGGTACGCCAGTACGCACGCTGCTGGTCCGCCTCCGCGCCGCGCAGCCAGCGCTGCTGCCAGGCGGCGACGTCACCGTACTGGACGGTGGGCTCGGGCAGCGGCGCGCCCTCGTACAGCGCGGTGAGTTCGCGCCAGAAGACTCCGACGGACCAGGCGTCGAACACCGCGTGGTGCACGTCGAGCAGCCACAGGTGCTCCTCGGCGCTCACGCGGAAGCAGGTCGAGCGCAGCAACGGCCCCGCGGTCAGATCGAACGGGAGCGCCGCATCGGCCATGGCCCGGCGGGAGGCCTCGGCCCGGTCCGGGACGACGGTCAGTGCGGTGCGCACCGGGCCGGCGGGCCGGATGTGCTGCCGGACCGTGCCGTCGCGCTGCTCGAACACCGTGCGCAGGGCCTCGTGCCGGGCGACGAGCGCGGACAGCGCGGTGTCGAGGCGGTCGAGGTCGAGCGGGCCCCGGATGAGATAGCCGAGCGGGATCGCGTAGGTCGGCGCGCCGCGGTGCACGAGGTCGAGGAACCACAGGGCCTGCTGCCCGCGGGAGGCAGGAATGCGGTCACCGCGGTCACCCGTCGCCACGACCGTGCCGTCGGACACGTCCTGGCCGCGGCCCTGCTTCACCAGGGCCGCGATCCCCGCGACGTGCGGCGCGGCCCGGAACTGAGCGAAGGTCAAGGCGACGCCGGTCACCTCGGAGACCCGGCTGAGCAGTTGCAGGGCCCGCAACGAGTCGCCGCCGGCCGCGATGAGGTCCTCCGCAGGCCCGACGCTCCTGCCGTCGAGCACGTCGGAGGCGAGGAAGGCGACAACGCGCTCCAACGCGGTCATCGCGGCCGAGTCGGGGTGGTCGACGCGCGGCGGTCGCACCGCGGGGAGCTGCGCGCGGGCCACCTTGCCGTTCAGCGGCGAGCGCGGGATCTGGTCCATGACCACGATGGTCTGGGGCACCATGGCCTCGGGCAGCAGCCCGGCGGCTTCGGCGCGGATCGCCGCCTCCGGCACGTCGGCCTCGACGTACGCGATGAGGCGGGCGCCGTAGGGCGGATCGTCGGCGGTGACGACGGCCACGTCCCTGACCCCGCGGCAGCGGTGGAGGGCGCTCTCCACCTGGCCGGGCTCGACGCGTTGCCCGCGGATCTTGACCTGCCGGTCCGAGCGGCCGAGGAACACCAGGGTCCCGTCGGCGCGACGGCTGCCGCGGTCGCCCGTACGGTACATGCGGGCCCCCGGAGGGCCCTGGGGGTCGGGAAGGAACCGGGCGGCGGTCGCGCCGGGCGCGTTGTGGTAGCCGCGGGCCAGCGGCGGACCGCCCACCCAGATGTCCCCGGGGGTGTCGTCCGGCACCGGGCGCAGCACGTCGTCCAGGATGACGATCTTGGCGTTCGCGTGTGGGCGGCCGATGGGCACCAGCGCGTTGTCCGGATCGGTGGGGTGCTCCCGGTGGGCGCTGTCCGGCCGGTACAGCGCCACGACGATCGTGGTCTCCGTGGGCCCGTAGCCGGCCATCCAGTCGACCGCTTCCGCTCCGGGGACCCGGTACCAGGCGTCGAGCTTGGCGGCGAGGATCTTGTCGCCCCCGATGTAGACGCTGCGCAGTCCGGCGGGGAGGTGGACCAGCCCGGCGGTCAGGTCGTCCACCCACTGGTGCCAGTAGGCGCTGGGCAGGCTCACCGTCGTCACCGCGAGCCGGACGATCATGTCGGTGAGTTCCCAGCTGGAGAACCGGCGCTGGGCGGGCATGACGACGGCGGCGCCGGCGAGCCATGCGGGCACGATCTCTTCCAGCGCGGCGTCAATGCCCATGGTGGTGAATTGCAGGACCCGGTCCATGGGCCCGAGCGCCAGCTCGTCACGGATGGAGCGGGCGTGCGCGGCGAGGCTGGCATGCGCCACGACGACGGGTTTCGGCTTACCGGTCGAACCGGACGTGAAGACGCAGTAGGCGAGATTGGCCGGGTCGTTGGTGAGTGCCGGGTCGTTGGTGAGTGTGGAGGCGAGGCCTGGTGCACCGGGCAGGTCACCGCCCCCCGGCCGGGCCCGGCCCAGATCGAGGCCGTCCAGGTTCACCACCGACAGGCCCGAAGTGTCCACTGCGGCAGGCCCGTTGAGAATGACTACGGCGATCGCGGCGTCGGCGATCATCGTCTCGGCGACGCTGCGCGGCAGGGCGGGGTCGATGGGCACGTACGTCCCGCCGGCCTTCCACACCGCCAGCAGCGAGACCAGGAGCAACGGCGACGGTTCCATCGCGACGCCGACCAGGGTCTCCTGCCGCACGCCCTCGGCGGTCAGCAGACCGGCGAGCCGGGCTGCCCGCTCGTCGAGTTCACGGTAGGTGAGAGTGCCGCCGTCCCAGACGACCGCCACGGCATCCGGCGTTTCCAGAACTTGTGCTTCGACGAGCTGATGGACACAGCGATCGGACATCAGAGTTCCCTATTTCCGATTCGAACCGAATGGGGGGCCGGGTATGGGCACGGGACGGGATCGACAGCCGGATGTGTCCGATGCCTTCGATTCTTCAGACGCCTGCCGACTACTGGCTCAACAAACCAGGTCGGGCGACAGCGGCCGGTACTCCATCTCCGCCTTCTCGGTGGCGGGTACGTCGAACACCGCGGTCACTCGCTTGCCGCGGCGCACCGCAGGGATACCGGCGCGGAGTGCCTTGGTGACCGAGGTCGCCCGCGAATGCCAGGGGCACACCAGCCGCGTGGTCCCAGGGCTGAAGGAGGCCAGGTGCAGTGGGCCGCCGCGATGCGAGCAACGAGCCATGAGAACGAATTCCCCTGCCGTGGTCCTGGCGTAGACGTACGGCTTTCCCGCGAGGACGACACAGTTTCCTAGGCCGTCCGTTTCCCACGTTACGACAAGCATTTCCGGTAGTCCCCCACGGAATGGATCTCGTACACGCACTCTTCGGACTCGATACTGGCGCCGTGCAGCCGCTGTCGGGGGATCACCATGCCCTGGCCGGCTTCCAGAACGTGGTGGGAATCGAGGCCGCAGACCACCTTCATGGTTCCGGAGACGACATGGCACAGGACGTCTTCGTCGTGCACGAACGTATTGGTCAGCTTGCCGCGAGGTTCGACCAGCCGGGTCACCGGCGCGGTGACCGTGCCGCTGTCGATGGCGGCCCGGACGGGCCCGTGCAGGTCCTTGCCGGCGGGCTCGCCGTCCATCCAGCGGATCTGATCGACGAGGTCGCGGTCGGCGATCACGTTGATCGCCTGGAGTTCCTCGAAGCCCCGCACGATGTCGGGGATCACCCCCTCACCGCACCGCTCGATGATGGGCCAGATCAGCTTGTCGATGGCCATCCGGCTGTGGTGCGTGTCGATGTGCACATGCTCGTCGAAGTACGTGACGTCGGCGGAGTCGCCGAACACCTTCCTCATCATCTTCGACTGGGACCGGCAGTCCTCGATCAGGGCGGTCTCCGTGTAGTACAGCGCGCCCAGGTGCCGGAAGAAGTTCTCGTGGTTCTTCGCCAGGAAGTGGAAGTAGTTGTTCATCATGAGACTGCTGGACAGATAGAACTGCCAGTAGTGGTGCACGTCGGACCGGAGACCGACCGATTCCAGGGTGTTTTCGTAGAGCCGACTGTGTTTGGTCTCGTGCACGCCGTAGCCGTACTCGTCAATGATGATCTTGAACCACTCGGACTGCGGGTTTCCGTAGTTGCCGAGCGCGTTGCGGACCATCGGCGAGGCTTCCGACAGGAAATCGGCGGCGAATTGCAGCAGGTACATGCGTGCGGCCCGTTCCGGGTCGCTGGAGTTCTCGACCGCCCGGATCGACGGCGAATCGCCGTTCGGCGGATTCTCGGCGAAGGCCTCCAGATATGACCGGAAGCTGTCGCGTGTCCATTTACCCGTCACGTGCACTTCGTCGTCGAGGAAGCCGTACGCGTGCCGTTCCAGGGCCGGCCGGATCATCTCGCCGAGCGTCCGGTTCGACGCGTTGTAGAAGGCGGAGAAGTCCTCCCGCTTTTCGGCGAACCCGGTCGGCGGCAGGTACATCATGTCCGCCTCGTAGATGGACGTGAGGAGGCGCTGAGCGGCGAGGGCGGAATTGCCGAGGATTTCCGACGCCGGCAGAACCCGGCTGAAATCGAGGTGGCCGAGGTCCTGCGGCCGCATCTGCCGCCGGTACGGATTGTCTTCGTTGAACCATTCCGCGCTGTCCTGGTACACCGGGTTGGCACCGTACTGCGCGACGGCTTCTCGCAGCGCGTCGGGGGACAGGGGATAGGGATACGGGGCATGAGTGGGCGGGCGGCCAGCGGTCATCGTGGGCTCCTAGTGACATCGTCGGCGGGGTTGCGGGCACGGATGGGCCTGACGCAATCCACCGAGGCTCGCGAGGAAGCACCCGGCCACGTGGGTTCGTCCACGGGAGTCACGCGTGCTCGCTCTGTGGGTGCGCATCGGGAGGCGGCCCCCTGCACAGGGACGGCCCCCTTCACAGAGACAATCCCTTGCACAGAAGGGGAGTTGATGTGCCGGGCACGATCGGTGCGCGCCGTCGTGCGCTGGGCGCACAGGCAGAGGGCCGTGCGCTTGGTACGCGGGGAGGGCGGTGGGGTCGTCGATGCCCGGCAGCCCAACTGCCCTGCTCGGGCGCTTGTGTTGGGGAGTCTGGCGGGTAATCCACGACCCCCCGGACCTACGGTACAGACTCCGCCCGTACGGGCTCCGGCGACCCGCCCCTCGGCTTCCATGGCCGGACCCACCTTGCCATCGCGCACTACCGACCCCCGTCCACCGAGACCCAGCAACCCCGTAGCTTTACGCGTGCGGACTCAAGTCACCCTGCATCACGCGTAGTTGATCCTCCCTCGGGCACCAGGGCCGTGCAACCCGCTCGACCCCGGGGCGCGCCGCGCCCCAACTGGCGCCAGTACAGAGCTGGTTGACGTGAACTGCTCAACTCCGCCTGTTCCTAGGCTGGTTGGGGCTCACCGCCACAGGCAAAGACTCGCCCCTAGTTCCATCTACCGTAAAATACACACAAGTTGCGCGCATGGTGGGCAATTCTGCTAGGCCGTTACAGTGGTCCGCTCTCATGGACCGGGGCCGGTCCATCCGTCTCAACTACCTAGGGGGAAACGCCAGTTGTACGACCATCCGAATACCGCACCGCCCGTACGTCTCGTCCCGCTGAGCGGCCGGGAGGCCGATGGTCCGCCGCTCTTCCTCGTCCACGCCGTCGGCGGGACCGTGCGCGCCTACAACGCCCTGGCGAAGGGTCTCGCCGGCACCTATGCCGTGACCGGTATCGAGGCGTTCGGCATCTCTGACGGCGAACCGGTCGACAAGCTGACGGAGATCGTCGAGCGCTACACCGCGGCCGTGCGCGCCGCGCAGCCCGAGGGACCGTACCGGCTCGCGGGCTGGTCGATGGGCGGAATCGTGGCGTTCGAGATGACGCGGGAGCTGGAGCGCCAAGGCGCCGCGGTGGAGTTCACCGCCCTGATGGACGCCCCGTTCGAGGACCCTTGCCCCATGCCGGACGTCGAGACGCCGACCGAGTCACCGGAACTGCGCACCCACTTCGCCGAGGACGTCGCCGGCACCCTCGGCCTGGACATGCCCGCGTCCGCGGACGCCGACCCCCTGGGCTGGCTGGCGACCACCTTCGGTCGCGGGCAGGCCCAGTACGTAGACCTTGCGCGGGAGGACCTGGAGCGGCGCTTCACCGTCTTCCGCGCACACTTCCACGCGGTGGAGCAGTACCGCCCCAGCGGCATGGTGGACGCCGAGCTGTGGCTGCTGTTCCCGACCGACTCGATCATCCCCGATCACCCGGCCCGCTGGGCGGAGCTGACCCGCACCCGGGCACGGCACGCCGTGGTGGAGGGCGATCACCACTCCTTCTTGAAACCACCCGTCGTCAACCAGGTCGCAAGCTTCCTGAGCGGCTCGTGCATCCAGCGTGAAGGCTGAAGTGCGGACGGTGGCCCCAGGCGGACGACCACGGTGAGCAACCGAAGGCCTTCGTAGCGTCGCTGCGCGAAAACTCGTCGCTCCCGTCGGGTGAGCTGCTGTTGAGAGCGGCACCGACCCGCAACTCTCGGCCGCCCTGGAATCTCGGCCTTTGTGACGCAGCCCGCCCCCACCGCTGTGGTGACACGTCAGCACGGCAAATGGAGACAAAAACACCCCCCTGACCGCGTTTCCGCAGGTCAGAGGGGTGTACATGGGTGGAGCCTAGGGGAGTCGAACCCCTGACATCTGCCATGCAAAGACAGCGCTCTACCAACTGAGCTAAGGCCCCGAACGATGCGCCGGACCGGAAGAACCACCTCCCGGCGTGCGTCGCAGACCAGAGTACCGGGTCTCCCCCCGGATCTCGCAAAAGGATTGGGGGTCCCGGTCGACGACCACGCTCCGTAAGATGCACGACGTGGTTCGCGGCAGCGAACCGCGGTCTTAGGGGAAGCGATGGGGAGACGCAAATGGACGCCGCACAGCAGGACACCACCGCGAGAGCACGAGAGCTCCAGCGGAACTGGTACGGGGAGCCGCTGGGGGCGCTCTTCCGTCGCCTCATCGACGATCTGGGCCTGAACCAGGCGCGCCTGGCCGGGGTCCTCGGCCTGTCGGCGCCCATGCTTTCCCAGCTGATGAGCGGTCAGCGCGCCAAGATCGGCAACCCCGCGGTCGTCCAGCGTGTCCAGCTGCTCCAGGAACTGGCCGGCCAGGTCGCGGACGGCAGCGTGAGCGCCGCCGAGGCGACCGACCGCATGGACGAGATCAAGAAGTCCCAGGGCGGCTCGGTGCTGACCAACACCGCGCAGTCCACGACCAGTTCGGGCGCACCGACGGTCAAGCGCGTGGTACGCGAGATCCAGTCACTGCTGCGTTCCGTCGCGGCGGCCGGTGACATCATCGACGCCGCGGACTCCCTCGCCCCGACCCACCCGGAGCTGGCAGAGTTCCTCCGGGTGTACGGCGCCGGGCGCACCGCGGACGCGGTCGCCCACTACGAGGCGCACCAGAGCTGAGCCGTCGACCGGGCCGCCACGCGGCCCGGAAGGGGAGCGGAGCGCGACCATGGGCGAGGTCTTCGCCGGCCGGTACGGACTGGTCGACCCGATCGGACGCGGGGGAGTCGGAGCGGTCTGGCGTGCCTGGGACCACCGGCGGCGCCGGTATGTGGCCGCCAAGGTCCAGCAACAGACCGACGCCCACGCCCTGTTGCGCTTCGTGCGGGAGCAGGCCCTCCGGATCGACCACCCCCGTGTGCTCGCGCCCGCCAGCTGGGCCGCCGACGACGATCAGGTCCTGTTCACCATGGACCTGGTCGCCGGTGGCTCACCGGCCCATGTCATCGGGGACTACGGTCCGCTGCCGCCCCGCTTCGTCTGCGCGCTCCTCGACCAGCTCCTCGCGGGCCTCGCGGCGGTCCACGCCGAAGGCGTCGTCCACCGTGACATCAAGGCCCGCCAACATCCTGCTCGAAGCCACCGGCTCCGCACGCCCGCACCTGCGGCTGTCCGAATTCGGCATCTCGATGCGCAAGGGCGAGCCCCGGCTGACCGAGCCCGACCATGTGGTGGGCACGCCGGGTTACGTCGCTCCTGAGCAGATGCTGGGCGCCGAGCCGGATTCCCCCGCCGATCTCTTCGCCGTCGGCCTGGTCGCCCTGTACCTCCTGGAGGGCGCCAAGCCGGATACCAAGGCGTTGATCGAACACTTCGCCGAGCACGGCACCCCGGGCCCGCCCCAGGGCATACCGGAACCGCTCTGGCAGGTCATCGCGACCCTGCTCCAGCCCGACCCCCCCAGGCGCGCTTCCGCACCGCCATCGGAGCGCGCAAGGCACTGGCCTCCGCCGCGGAGATGCTGCCCGATCCGGGCCCTGCCGACGAGCTCGTCGAAATCTTCGACCAACTCCCGCCGTTGCCCGTGGTCTTTGGCCTGCCGGCCCCGATGCCCCCGATGCCCCCGGTGGCCCCGACAACGCAGACGGCCTCGTGGCCCTGGCGCCACGGCCGGGCCCCGCGTCCGCGCACGTACCCCTTTATCCACATCCGGACAGCCCGAACCCCGGCCATGGGCCCGTCTCCAGCTCCAGCTCTGCCCGCCGTGGTCCCGGCGCCGGCCCTGACCGCCGTGGTCCCGGCTCCAGCTCTGGCCGCCACCGTGGTCCCGGCTCCGGCTCGAGCTCTGGCCTCCGCCTTGATCGGGGCTCCGGCCGCCGCCTTGATCCCACCCCCGGCTCCAGCTCCGGCTGCCGCCTTGATCCGGACTCCGACTCTGGCTCCGGTCGCCGTCTTGATCCCGGCTGCGGCTCTGGCTCCGGTCGCCGCCTTGACCCCAACCCCAGCCCCGGCCCCGGCCCCGGCCGGCCCTGGTCCCGACTCCGGGTCCGACCCCCGCCTTGGCCCTGATTCCGGGTTGGACCCCGGCCCTGGCCCCGAGCCCGGCCCTGGTCACGGTCGCGCCCCCGGCCTTGGCCCCGGTCGCGGCCGTGGTCCCGGCACCGACTTCGACTCCGCACCCGACCCTGGCCCTGGTCGCGGCCCCGGCCCCGGCCCCGGCCCCGGCCAAGTCTCGACCGCCGTACCAACGCCCCCATCGGCGGCGCCACTGCCGCCCCCGAGCCCGCAGGGTGCTCACCCGGAAGTCAGCCAGATGCGGGCCCCCACGCCGCCCCCATGCAGCCACCGCCGCCCGTCCTCCCCGGGCCCACCCGAGATCCTGCCTCCGCGCCCACCGCCACAGAGCCCCCGACGCCCACGCGACCTCCACTCCCCTCCACCGGCTCTGGCGCGGATACCGGCAGCTACCACCTGCCCCCGCCACCATCACACCCGCGCCCCTGCCTACACCTACGCCCACGCCCCTGCGCGTCCCCGCGCCCGACCCCACGCACGTGATCTCCCCTCACCACAACGCGGCCCACGACCCCGCGGCGCACGCCCCCGTAGTCCACGCCCCGGCCCAGCCCATGGCGTCCACGGCGGCGCAGCCTCCCCCACTTCTACTCATCCATGCACCGCTCACGCCGCTCAGGTCCCCCATCCGAACCCGGCAGTTCTCCAGCCCCTTGTCCTGGCAGCCCCCGCCCCGCAACGGCGGCCGGGTCCGCCCGCGAAGGTGGCGGTCCCGATGCTGTTCGTCGCGCTGGTCTGCCTCACGGTCGGCTTCTGGGCACTGACACGGCTCTGACAACCAGACCCCGGCAGACGACCACAGCCCCGAGCCGACTCCCCGCCCCCCACCACACGGCTCCCCTCACCAGCGCCGAGGCGGCGCGGATTCGTACGGCCCGGCTTCGTACGGCCCGGAGGTCCTGGCGGCACAAGCCCTTCACGTCCCGCCACCAGCCGCCGAGGCGGACGCCGAAGCCACCCTCCGACGAACCTCGATGGAGGCCGCCAGGAGCCCTTCTGCCGCGCCCCCCACGCCTGCCACCCCACCGCCCCATCCCGCGCCACCACATCACGCGCCCCCTCGCAGCGAACGCAGCCACCCCGACTGCCCTGCCCATGCCACGCGGACCCCACCACGAGTCCCCCATGAGCGCAATCGGGCCAACAGGCCACTGTCCGGCTCAGCGCAGCCGGGCCCACGCCCAGCCGCAACCCCGCAACCCCGCAATCCCGCAGCCCCGCAACCCCCCAACTAAATTTGCTTACGCAAGTCATTCCTTAACGTAAGCAAACCCCCCACTTCCAAAGCAGACAGCACAAAGCCCCGGCCGCGAGAGCAACCGGGGCTTGTGAAGTGACTGGTGTCGATGACTCAAGAACCCGTGGGCACGGAGTCAGTCGCCTCCGTCCACAGATCCTGCTCGGCGCGATCCGCCTGGATCTGGCGGTACACGAGGAGCCCGCCGATGGCGGCCAGTGCGACCAGGAGAAGCTTCTTCACCGCGCGACCTCGTCTTTCCTTGACGTAGGGGACTTCTGGCGCCCGACTATACACACCGATCGATATCGATCGGTGACCTGGATGCGCCCCCAACTCCCGCCCCTCACACAGCGATCAAAACGGACCCCGACCCTCCGCTCACCGCCGCCCCGCTGTGATTTTCGCCGCTCTTGCCCCTTTCTCGAGCCCCTTGGGGCCATCCGGGTGGTGTTGATCTGAACATCGGCGCCGCGCGAGCGTCGGTACTTCGTTCTCGACCCCACATACACATCATGAGGAAAGTACGCAAATCGCCCAACCCGAATTGAGGGGTCATGACCGGCAACAAGGCCATGAAGCTGTGGACCACGATCATCACCGCCTTCCTCGCGCTCTTCACCGCGCTGGGGCTCACCACGACGGCCACCGCGGCCACGGCGGTACAGGAGACCACGAACGCACGCAACGCCACGGAGTGCGCGTCGGCGCCGTTCATGACCCTCTGGACGGCCGCGTACGAACGGTCCTTGCCCCCGACGATGAAGCAGCGCATCCGCGCCGAGGCCCACGGGTCCTCGCCCAGCTGCCGGCACCTGCCCCCCACGGACACGGAAGCCGAGGCCGCGAGCGCCGCCCCTGAGCCAGGACTCGCCGCAGAACCGTAATCCGGTCGGCGACCGCCCCCAGGCCCGCCACCCAGAAACTTCCGAAGGCCCCCAGCCAACTGGTTGGGGGCCTTCGCGCGGACGGTCGGCAACCTCGTCACCGGGTGACAGCGGTGGACAGCAGAAGGCCCCCAGTCGATATCGACTGGGGGCCTTCTCAATGTGGGGCTAACAGGATTTGAACCTGTGGCCTCATCCTTATCAGAAACGGTCGGACGCCACCTGCTGCACACATACATGCAGGGCAGAGACGGTTTCTCCCACCTCAGAGTGATCGTCTGGGAGAAATATGGGAGAAAACTGCCCGCCACGAGCTCTAGAGGGCCTGGAAGCAAGGCTCCAGAAAGCAAAGAAGGGGACGCCCCCAGGCTCTCGGAGGCGTCCCCTTCTTGTCTGTTACTTACGCTCGGCCGCGAGCTGCCCCGCACGCTCCTTCAGGACCGCGTCGAGTACAGCCACCGACGAGCGCGGGCTCATGGCCAACCGGGCATCGAGCGACGCGTACCAGTTGTGGTCCAGGCCCTCCAGAAGACGGAGCCGCATCTCGTCCGAGACGTGGGAGTAACGCGCCGAGACGGAGCCATCGATGTGGCCCATCCGCTCATCCATGAGGACCTTGTGCGTACCCATCTCCTCCATGTGCATCTTGTGGGAGTGACGCTCACCGTGCGGCGTGAGCCCTGGAGCGATCGGTACCCAACAGGCCGTCGCCCGCGCCTCGGCCTTGCGTCCCTGAACCAAGGTGCCCGGCACCCACGGGTCAGCCTGGATGGGTACGAGCGACCCCGTTTTTCCCTCCTTACCTTCCTCGGGGCGGTACCTGCCGTGCGCGGCCGGATAAAAGAGGCGAGAGCCGAAGGCGGAGCGGCGCCAGTGCGCTGCAGTCTCGTCTGCGGTACGGCCCCTCATGTAGTCGAGTTCGGCAATCACCTCGATCACGCGGAGGTGGGTCTCCGGCCTTACGAGCTGCGGGTGGTTGAGCACGTTCGACACCGTGCCGGTGCTGACACCCGCGGCCTTCGCCACGTCCTTGAGGGTGGGGCCACCGCCCCGCCCCCAGCGGCGAACTGTGCCGAAGCTGTCGAAGACGAATCTCCTGCCGTGGCAGGGGCAGGGCTGCGGATGCTTCCGCGTTATGTGATCGCGGAGAAGAGCGATGAGCCATCGGTTCGCGTCGAGCGTCCGGTAGCTGTCGTCCTTCGGCGGGCACAGCTCGATGTCGCCAGAGTCCAGTTCGACGAGCTGCTGTTCCACGCGGATCGCCTCGTCCCGTACGTACGGGGTCTCCAGGCCGACCAACTCGCCGAACCGCATGCCGGTGTAGCCGATGGTGATATTGGCGACGAACTCGTCATCGCGACCCGAGAGCACTGCCATCCGCTCGGCGATGAGCAGCATGCCCAGGGGCGTAGTGGTCACCTTCTCCGGGCCGCGATGACGGACACGGCCGGCGCGGCGGCCGCGGCCGCGCCGACGGGTCGCCGGGTTGGCGTCGATCAGCCCTTCTTCCAGGGCATCCGCAAGGACGAGGTGGAGACGGGAACGGTACGTCGACACGCTCTCGCTCGCGTATCCCGCTGCCTTGATCTTCTTCTCCCACGCACTGACGTCGCGCGCGGTGATCTCCTTGAGCGGCTTGTCCGCGAACTCTGGGAGTACGTGCCCCTCGATGTCCCGCCGGTAGTTGTCCATCGTCGTGGACGCGAGGTCGAGGTCACCGAACCATCGTTCGGCGTATTCCCCGAAGGTCTCCGAGCCCAGTTCCGGGTTCTTCCAGATCTTCGCCCGGATCTTGGCCTCTTCGGCATCCGCCGCCTTCTTCGCCGCGGGCTTGCTCTTGAACTTGATCACGCTGCCGTGTTCGTCCTTGAGCGTGCCGTACTTGCCTTGTGCGATCTTGTAGCGCCCTCGGAAGTAGTTGCCGCGCTTCTCTCCGTATCCCATCTCGGCAGTGCTCCTCTTCTTACGCGGCGGCAGCGATCTGCGCCAGGCGCATGCGGCGGGGAACCCGCGGCACGAGCCGGGCCCGCTTCGACTCCGCGGAAGTACGCGGTTCGCTTCGGCGTGACCTCTGGCGTCCTACCTCCGGTTCGCGGCCTCCTCGCGTCGGCCGCTCCTCGAAGAGGCGGATGATCTCCTGGAAGTGCTCTGCGGTGAACCGGTACGTCCCGCCGGGGCGGGTGAAGGGGATGCGCTTCCGGCGCGCCTGCTCCTTCACCCACCACTCGGAGACTCCGAGAGCCTCGGCGATCTCCGCCGGTCGGTAGAGGTATGGCAGTGCCGGGCCGCCCGTGACAGTGACTGCGGTGACGCTGTGACTGGTGTGACTCGTCAAGCCTGTCCCCCATTCTCGGCGGGGACGACGTAGCCCCCGTCCTTGCGGATGAGCTGGACATCCTTGGCCATGCGCGAGCAGGTCTGACGTACGAGGTCGGGAGCGAGCCCCGTTCCCTCGGCGATCTGCTTCGGCGCGACTCCGGGGTTATCGCGGACGTAGCGCAGGATCGTCGCGCGGCTGTCGCCGATCGTGTGATCGGCAGCCGGGCCTTCTAGGAGCTGCCAGGCGCCGGCCTCCGCATAGAAGCGGAGCGCGTACTCGGCCTCGTCGACGTCGCGGCCGGTGACGTGGAGGACGCCGTCGGCCTGACCGCGCGAGCGCTTGAGGACCAGCGTGGCGTCCGCCGCGCCCGCGAGGCCGTTGGTGCCGGAGACCTCAGCGAGGAAGTCGTCCGAGCCGGCCTTTCGGACGTGGTGGACCAGGACCACGGCGATCCCGTAGTGGTCCGCGATCCGTTTCGCGTGGCCCACGGCCGCGTAGTCCGCGTCGTAGGCGGAAGACCCCGGTGCCGACGTGCCCCGCATCTTCGCGAACACGTCGATCACGATCATGCGGGCTTCCGAGTTGCGCTCGCACCACTGGGCGATGGCTTCGTTCCCGCCCTGTGGCAGCGGCGGGCAGGAGGTCGCCAGCGTCAGCGAGGCGGGCGCCGGTCCCCCACCGAGGATCTTCCGCATGCGCGTCTGCAGACGGCGGGGCGTGTCCTCCAGTGCGAGGTACAGCACGGGGCCGCCGTCCACGGGAACGCTGTCCATCGCCGTACCTCCCGCCGCGACCGAGAGGGCCAGGCCGAGGGAGAGCCAGGACTTTCCGACCTTCGGCGGACCGGCGAGGAGGTTGACGCCTTCGGAGATGATCCCCGGGACGGCCCACTTGGGCTCCGGGAACTCCGTGTTCATCAGCTCGTCGGCGGTCCAGGCCGTACGGATGCGCTGTTGTGCGGGCTGTAGCGGCCGAGGCTCCGGAGCCGGGTGTGGAGAGTACAGGTGAGGTGGCATTTCGGCGTCGTACGGTTTGTCGTTCACTTGCTCTCCGCACCCTGGTCGTTCTGTCCGGCGATCCACTTCGCCGCTGCGGCGAGGGCCTTCAAGCCCTTCTCCGCGCGGGCCCATCGGTACTTGCCGAAGCCGTGCGTACCGTCGGGCGTCGGCAACGCCACGGCCGAGTACTGCTTCCCGCCGCGCGGGCCCCGGCCTTCGCTGATTTGCCCCATCAGGTCCGCCCGCTCGACCCGCTCGACGTCGCGGCCGGTCACGAGCCACTCATGAGGCTCGTCGTCGAACCAGGTCTCTCCCGGCCACAGCAACAGACCCGCGACCTTGCGGGGCTCCTCTCCGAAGCCCACCGTCCTCGTGGTGGTCTGGAAATCGCTCCCCGCTTCGCCGCTGATGACGCGCGCGGCGTGGCAGCATCGGCAGACGACGCGCACCGTCTTGCGGGTGTAGCGGCTGCTGTGGTTGCAGTCCTCATCGGCACAGTCGTGGTTGCTGAGGGCGCCCTGGTACGACGGGCGGAAGCCCTCGTCCTCACGGATGTCGACCGTCCACGCGGGGCGGCGGCAGTCGGTATGGTGCGCCGGCTCACGCCAGCCGAAATACGTGTCCAGGACGCTGAGGTTCATGCCGCCCTCCCCTGCTCGAAGCGGCGGGGGCGACGGGCGCCGGCCCGGAAGCCAGAGGCGATCGTCCGGTTGATCTCGATCTCGCCGAGACCGACATGAACCGCGGCCTCCGTGAGCCGCTCACTCACGTACGAAGCGCTGAGCTCGCCTCCCGCGACGAGCTGCCCCAGCGCGATCGAGGCCTCGTAGAGGGCACTGTTGCGGCGGCCCACGGGGGCCCGAAGGACACGCTCCCGCTCGGCATTGACCGCGAAGGTCAGGTAGGCGCCCCGACGTCCTGCCGCGACGAGCGGCACACGTACGAGGCGCTGCTTCGGCAGCGGTGCCGGGGTGAGAAGCTTCGTCAGCCACTCGGGCAGCGGGACCACTTCGGCGTGGTTCACGACGCTGTACTCCTCGCCGCCGACGGTGCTGCCCGCACCGACCACGTAGCCGCCATTCGCCCGGGTGTCGACCTTCCACCCGAGGGCGCCTGCGGTGTTGCGCAACCGCAACTCCGCAGGCGCGGCGAAGTAGAGGTGCGTGCCACCGCTCGCCGTGCGGACCGTGTACGTGTCGACGGGCCACTCCTGGCCATGCTGCTCAGCGAGCAAGGCCAAAGCGTCCGCGCCGTCGGTTACGCCCTCCGGGGTGCCGGCAGGCGGACGGTCCTCGTCGTTCTTGGGCACGTCCAGGTCGACGACCACGAGAGCGGAGGGGCCCGTCGCAATGCCGATGTTGTAGGAGCCGGACGCCCAGCAGTGTCGGACGCGGCCCACGTCGACCGTGGCGCGGGTCTCCCACGCACGCACAGCCGGACGCTTCGCGTCAGGAATGAGCGGAAAAACGTGCCAGCCACGCGTGATCGCGTCAAAAACGGCTCGGGGCAGCGGGCAGGGGTTGGTGTGGTGCATCCTGATGGCACCTCCTGATTCCTGGTTGGGATGGGAGGACCGGAGCAGCGGGCTTCGTTGACCCGTCGGCCGCTGCTCCGGGCATATCTCAGGCAGCCTGTGCATCACTCCAGGCCGCGTATTCGGTGCGGACGTAGTCCCGGTAGTCCTCGGCGAGGACCAGGTCCCGCCCCTTGCGGCTGAGACCGCCATGCGCCACGTCGTATTCGACGAGCCATTCCGCGGCGACGTTCGCCGCGTCCTCTGCGTCGGCCGCCGCGAGCACGCCGTTACGGGCCCGCTCCTGCAGAGCCAGGCGATCGAGGAGCGCGGCCTTGCGGAGGCGGAACTCGCGGTCGGCGCTGACATCGGTGGGGTGGGAGCCGGACGCCTCAGCGATCAGGCAGATCTCCTGCGCGATCGTCGGAGCGCCGGCGTAGACCGCGTTCGGTGAGGGGCGGTTCGGGTCGGTCACTTGCTCTCCTGGGTGACGTGGTTCTTCTGAAGGCCGAGAACGACGAAGTGCAAAGCGCGCTCAGCGACTTCGCCGTATGCATACGCGGCGTCGGCCAGGCCTGCGGCGAACTTCGAGGCCTCCGCCGACTCAGGGCTGTGGCAGTCCGCGAAGTCCTCGTAGAAGGAGAAGTCCCGAGCCAGGTCACGGGCCCGGATGTGCTCGGTGAGGATCTCGCCGAGCGCGATGAGGTTCGGCCCACCGGGCCACCGCGCAAGAACAACTTCGAGGTTCGGCAGCGGTGCCGCGGGGATTCCGTAGAAGCCGTCCCGACGGGCGAACTCCAGGTGCCGGGGGCGCTGCCCCCTCGCGATGTCGGCCACCGCATGAGCCGTGCCGTACGCGTACGCCAGCGAGGTGTTCTCATACAGGGCTTTGATCCGCACCTCCGTGGAGTCGTGGATCTCTTTGAGGTTCCTGAGCGTCTCGTGGTGGGGCTGAATGAAATACCGTCCCACCACGCTCACAGCCCCCTCCACGGAATCGAGGCGAGCGGATTCGAAACTCCAGGCGGCACTCTGCGCCGCCTGGTGAGCCATGCGGTACTCGCGAGCGCCAGCACCAACGGCGAAGACGCTCTCGGTCAGGTCGTGAAACCACGCGCGGGTGGTGTCGGACATGAGGTTCCCCCTCGGATGGACACGGGCCGGGCTGTCCGTCCCTCCGCGCGGCCTCAGCCAGCGCTCGGGTGAGACCGCACCGAGATACGTCAGGCCGAGAACGGCTCGTCCGCGACGCGCTCGGCAACGGCGAGGAGCAGTTCCCGGAGGTCACTGCCGATGACGGTGACCAAGCGGTGCTCGATCGCTCGCCAGGACTCGGCATCGATGGCCATCAGCGCGGCTATCGCCGTCGCGCCCTTGCCCTCCTCGATCGCGGTGAGGGCATCACGGAGTTCGCCGGAGGCCATGAGGGAGATGTGCGGAGAAGCCAATGGGGTGTGGACGGTCATGAGGAACCCCTTCTGTGCGTGTCACATCTGCTGCTGGATGGTCTCGATGACGTCGGCGGTCAGGGAGTTGATGGGGCCCGCGAGCCCGGTGGACGCGAGGAAGAAGCCGAACATCACGGCGATGAAGGCGGAGCCGTAGCCGAGCGAGCTGTTGCGGAGCAGGACGGCCAGGAGGATGCCGAAGAAGAAGACGAGCGAGATGGTCACGGCCATGTCGTGGCTCCCTTGGACGGAGTGGGCGAGGGACCAGTGGGCGCCGGCCCGGCGCCCGGGCAGGACATGAGGAGAGTGGCGAGCAGGAATCCGAAGAGCGCCATGTAGAGGACGGAGCGCGTCATTGGCTCCCCTCGCGGTAAATGCGGTGGGCACGGTTGAAAAGCCACCGTCCGACTCGTATGCGCTTGCCGTGGCCGTGGCAGCGGCGGCACTGCTTGCCGCGCTTCAGGCGGCCGTTGCGGTTCTGCTGCCTCAGGAAACCGAAGCCGCGGCACTTGCGGCAGTTGGCGAAGGGGCTGGCCGCACAGATCAGCGCGTAACCGAAAGTGACCACGAGCAGGCAGGCCATAGCAGGGAACGTGAGGGTCATGAGGGGCCCTTCCAGTGGGCTTTCAGGGGTTTTCGCTGGTGAGGTGCTACGTGCTAGATAGCTGGTGAGGGGCTGCTTACGGTGCTAGCGGTGGTGCTACCGGTAGCAGGGCACCCCGCTACCGGTAGCACCCGTTCTCAGCTAAGCGGCGCCCCTTGATCCGTCACGCTCCGCGATTGCCTTGCTGACGTCGGCACGGACGATGCCGCGCCGGGTGGTGCGCTCTCCCTCGTCGGTGACCCCGGCGACGCCAGTGGTCTTGATGCCGTGGGGTTTGAGCGCGAGAGTCACGTTCTCGCCCTTCCAGCCCCCGTAGACCTCGGGCCGGAGTTCGGCGAGCCGAGCGGCGATCCGCTCGTTCCACACGCGCTCCTCGGAGACCGGAACGACGGCGGCGACATCGCCGAGCAGGTCGTACGACGGTCCCGACGGCGTCTCGCTCTCCTCGCCGAGCGCGATGCCGGAGAGCCTGCGTTCGGCCTTGCGCAGCGCGAGCGCCCGCTGAGCGATGGCCTCCGTCGCCGGATCGTCCAGATATGCGGTGCGGACGACGGTCGGTACTGATGTGGCTCCGACGAGGTAGCCGTTGCCCGCGTCGCCCTCGGGCCGGAAGGCAGTGGCGCGGATGCCGTTCTTGTACGCGGAGGTACCGAGGATCATGTCGTTCTCGATCTGGCCTGCCACCCGCAGACAGAACCGGATCGAGACGTTGCCGCTGACGCCCGTCGGGAGCGAGTCCTTGTCGGGCCGCTGCGTGGCGAGGACCAGGATCACGCCGAGCGCGCGCCCCAGCTTGATGACGAACTCGGCGTCTTCTCCGGCCTGCTTGCCGTACTCGGGGTGAGCGAAGAGGTTCTGGCACTCGTCGAACACCGCGAGCAGCGGCCACAGCTTCAGCGAGCGCTTATTGGCGATCTCGCGTGTGATCCGCTTGTCCGGGCACAGGTCGCGCGGCAGCTTCTTCATCGCCGCCGCTCGGCGCATGACCTCTTCCCGAAGCAGCTTCAGGGAGTCGGCCGCGTACCTGATCGACTCGTCGTCGATACCGGAGACGAACCGGTGCGAGACGCACTTGAGGGCATCCAGGTCGCCGGTTCCCTTGTTCTCGTGGAGCCACAGTTCCACGGTCGGGTCGAGGGCGGCGCCGCACGCGATCACGCGGACGGACGCCGTCTTGCCCTGGCCGGGCAGGGAACCGATCAGCACGTTGTGCTGGATCAGCGGGACCACCTGGCCACGGCCCCGCGGGTCGATACCGAACGGGTTGCCCTTGAAGATGTCGTGGCGCTTGGCGTTGGCAAGCTGCCACTTGACGAAGCCGGTCTTCGAGAGATCCCTGTCGCCGACCCACAGGACGAGCCGCCCTTCGTGGATTGACGGATCGGCCTCGGGCCAGACACATCCCAGCGGGCGGCGCAGGCCTGAGGCGAGTCGGCTCCGGCGGTCGGCGACGTCGGCCACCGTCACGCCGAGCGGCAAGTCGATGTCCGCTCGCCAGCCAGGACCTTCGCGAGTGATGGGGGCGACAAACGTGATGCCGTCCTCT
The DNA here is from genome assembly GCF_021028635.1 of Streptomyces huasconensis. Classification (NCBI taxonomy): domain Bacteria; kingdom Bacillati; phylum Actinomycetota; class Actinomycetes; order Kitasatosporales; family Streptomycetaceae; genus Streptomyces; species Streptomyces huasconensis. The sequence goes on along the minus strand of NZ_CP086119.1, from coordinate 4,104,757 downwards.
CCCTTGGCCACCGCGCTCGTGATCTGGCTGATGCCGATCGAGGCCATGGCCCTGACCACGATGTCGCTGGTCAGCCTCTGCACCTCGGCCTTGATGACCGCACGGGTTGCGAGCGGCGCATCCGCCGGCGCTCCCTTCCAGCCCAACCAGCACACCGCAAGAACCCCCACAGCCAGTCGGGTCGTGAATGACGCACCGAAGATCAGGTACAGGACCGCCGCGACCGTGATCGGGAGCCCGAGGAGGACGAGCAGCGTCCGAAGCCGAACCCGGCGATCACGCTGACGCGAGAGCTTCAGGTACAGCTCGGTGTTCTCGCGGCGGGCCTCGGCCTGGCGGAGTGGGTCCCCCTCAGCGTCGCGCGCCCAGCGTCCGAGCCGACCGAGGGTGTTGAGGAGCCCTCGGGGCGCCCGCCACACCAGCTTGGGTACATAGAGGAACGGAACCCGTACCGCGTGGAAGGCCACGGTGTGCCCGGCATGACCGGCGAGCCACCCCATGGCCTCCTTGAACTCCCGGGCCGACCTCGCCCATGCCGGGATGATGTCCAGGCGCTTGGAGTTCTTGATGCGGTCGATCAGGCCAGGGCCTGAGTCGACCGGCGCGGGATCATCGACGATCGTCGGCCTCGCACCCGTTTCTCCGCCCCATGACGGATCGTCGGCGGTGCCGTGCACGGCCCCTGTGGCGCGGGCAGCCCGCGCCTTGTCGAAGTTCAGCACCTCCCCCTCCGCGCTGGTGTCGGAGGGTTTCTTCATCTCTGCTTCCAGACGTGCGAACAGCTCGTCCGTCTCGGGCTCTTCATCGCCCTCGTGCTTCACTGGCACTTCCTTCCTGCATGGGAGGGATCTGCCGACGCCCGGCCCTACCGGCCAAAGCAGTGGCCGGGCGTCGGTGGTAGGAGCAAGGCTGAGAACGCCGACGTCAGGTCGGCGACGGTTCATCGGCCCCGGGCTCGGTGGCGCCGTGGCCGTTCACGACGACGAGTTCACCGCGCGATGGGCGCGGGCCCCGTTCCTCGTCGAGCTTCACGAAGACGCTGTGTACGTAGCTGGGGGCGCGGGTCGCGAGGCGAGCCGTATCGCGAACGCTGAGGCCGTTGGCCCACCCGTCTTCGATCGCCGACCGGGCCTCGTCGGCACTGAGCTTCGAGGCCTCTTCGGCTTCTGCTGTGTCCACCTCGTCGACACCGGGGTGTTCAGGTGAACGCTCGCCGCTGTCCACCCCCTGAACTGGGGTGACGTCAGCGAAAAGCAGCCGCGGGTTGGCCTGGCTGCGGATATTCGCACTGGCCCTGACCATCTGCTCTCGCGTCTGAGTAGCGAGCGCCGATGCCGCGGGGTCGGGCCTAAGCCCCTCTCCCCACGGCGACGGGAGTTCGACGGTCGCGAGCCCGGCAGCATGGCGCCGCGCCGCGAGCTGATCGAGGAGCTTCTGACGTTGTTCACCGTTCGCGCCCACATCGGCGCGAGCAACGGCGGCGGAGAGGGCGCGGGTCAGATGCTGCCCCCACAGCCTGCCCCGTTGCTCTGGCGTCTTGGCGGCCAGTCGCTCGGCAAGCTTCACAGCCCGCTCAGTCGCTCGGTCCCGGGTGATCTTGGCAGCGTCCCGATCGCGTTCAGTGAGACCGAGTCGGGAGAGGAGACGCTCGCGTGCTTCACGACCGAGCATGGCGAGGAGCCCGTTGGACTCGGCGCCGGGCTTGCGGTGCCGGAGATCGATGCCCATGGCCAGGTGCCACAGGAGAGCGGCCATGACCGGACCGACGAAGGCACGAACCGTGCCGCCGATCACTCCCGACTCGGCATACGCCGGGATGATCTGAACCCCGGTGATCACCCAGACGAGGACGCCAGGAGCGCCCGGCGTTCCATTCGGGCCGTTCAGGTTCTGCCGCGCGAGGAGCGAGTTGGCAAACAGGGCCAGCTCAGCCGCTGCGAACATCGCGACGCGCTCGGCCGTACTGCCCATGTCCAGGTAGTGGGCGGCGAATCGCCACGACGTGTCTGAGGAATACGCGGTGCAACCGAGTGCGGCCAGCCCGGCAACCCAGATCGCCGGCGGTGCCATACGGCGCATCCGTCGCGCTCCCAGCCACGTGAGCCAGGTGAGGAGGACGAGCGCACCGAGGGCGAGGTACTGCGTCGCGGGGCTCAGGGAAGGAAGGTGCAGGCCGTGCATCACGCCGCCTTCTGCATCTTCCGCAGCCGCGGGCTGTTGATCTGCTTCCGCAGGTTCGCGACGACGACGAGCTGAGCCGCGTACGCCGCGTTCATCCGCTCGATCTCGTCGTCCCGGCCTGCCTCCAGGAGCTCACTGAGCACTTCCCTGGCGACCAGCTCACGCGAACGGCGCTGCTCGTCCGTCTCGCCGCGCGATCCAAGGAACAGGTCGCGGAAGTCGTCCTCGGTGTCCTCGCTGAAGAACAGCTCATGCAGCTCGCGGGGGATGGCGATGTCGACCCCGCCGGCCAGCTCGATGAGCTCGCCGACGGTAGCGGCCTCCTGGTCGCCGATGTACATACGCATTGATCTCTCCAAGTCCTGGTCGGGATGGGAGAGCCAGCGCGGTGGGCTGATTTGACCCGTCGGCCACCGTGGCTGGCTGAAGTGTGGGAAGTGCTCAGATGCGGAAGCGGCGAGGGCCGGTCAACCGGCGGTAGCACCGGAAGCCGGACTCGAAGAGCTCGTACGCGCCGACGGACGCCATGAGCGTCAGCAGCCAGCTGCCACCCAGCGACTGGACGGAGTGGCCCGCGATGTACGCGGCGAGCAGCGCGATGAGGAAGAAGGAGATCGCAACGACATGAAACCGATTCGTTGCGGGCCGGGTGTGGCAGCTGACGATCTCCAGGTCATCAGCGGGGACCGGGCGGGAGAGCCCGCCCGAGATGTTCACGACCACGCGCCGGTCCACGTTGATGTCGATCCGTGCGACGGTCCCGAGCGCCATGTCCGTGCGGTCCCGGACGACGTCACCGATAGCCAGCCGCATCAAGGCCTCCTTATAGGCGAAGGGGATGGTCCGGCTTCTCCGTTCCGCCGTTGCCACGGTGGAAGCGGCCCCGAGCCGGAGGTTCGGGCGCGTCATCGTCACTGCTCTGACGCCAGCAGGGCGGCGCGCATCGGGTGGCGTCCCACGGGCTGACCTCCAGAAATGAAGGGATGATCCCGAGGGGCGTTCTCCAGAGCCGATGCGCGGGGAAGTGGCCGCCGACGGCCCTCACCCCGGCCGCCTGGGGAGCGGGGACTCGCACCCCGCTGGCTTGTCACGCTGTTGAGTTCTGAAGGCTCGAACGCTCCCTCCGTACTCGCCCTCGCGGGTTTTCCGTCGGCACGCAGCCCCTCAAGAGGTCTTGTCCTCTACACCTCTTTAGGAGTTGCCAAGACTATGGGGTAGAACACCCGCGCTCGTCAAGACCTCTTTAGGAGTCGTATGCTGAAGACGTCGAACGACAGGACGGTGAGCTCAGGTGGCAAAGGCCTACGAGAAGATCGCGGATGACCTCCGCGAGCAGATTCGCGCAGGTCGGTACGCACCTGGCGATCGTCTGCCGTCCGAGGCCGACCTCATCAAGAGCAGCGGGCGGAGCGGGCCCACCGTGCAACAAGCCCTGCGTGTCCTCCAGGCCGAGGGACTCATCGAGAAGCGACACGGTGTCGGCACGTTCGTGCGCCAGCCGCGCACTCGTGTCCTCCGCCACAACGCGCGACACCAGTGGGAGAAGGACCGGGCCCGCGCCCCCAAGAAACAACGCCTCGAAACGGGCGCGACCGAACACGACACCGGCCTGGAGATCAACGACCTCGTCTTCCACGCGTCATACCGGGAGACCAAGGCCACCAAGGACATCGGCGAGGCGATGGGCGTCCCCGAGGGTACGCCGCTGGTGGAGCGCACCTACCGAACCCGGTACAGCGCTGAGCGCAACCCCTTCAACTTGGTGACGTCATACCTGATCAAAAGCCTTGTCGAGGCCAACCCGGACCTCTTGGACGAGACGAAGGAGCCCTGGCCCGGCGGCACCATGAACCAGCTCCACACGGTCGGCATCGAGATCGATCGCATCGAGGAGCGCATCACCGCCCGCCCGCCTTCTTCCGAGGAAGCCGAAGAACTCGGCCTGCCGCCTGGCACAGCAGTGCTCGTGCTCCGCAAGACGCAGTACGACATCGAGGACCGCGTCGTCGAGATGTCGGACATCACGATCCCCGGGGACCGCACGGAAATGCTCTTCACGACTCACTTGGAAAGGTGGTGAGCCGTGAGCCGGCGCATCATCATCGTCACGGCCGTACACGCCCCGTCGGCACACTTCCTGCCGGACGCATACAAGTCGCTGTGCGATCAGGAACTGCCGGACGGCTGGGACTGGCACTGGCTGATCCAGGAGGACGGCCAGACGGACGGGGTCAGGCCGTACGTGCCGGAGGATGAGCGCATCACCTTCCGCCAAGGGCGCCCCGGCGGCCCCGGCGTCGCCCGCATGATGGCGCTCGCCAACGCCGACGGAGAGTACGTTAAGGTCCTGGACGCGGACGACCAGCTCGCTCCTGGCGCTCTCGCTCGCGACTTGGCGGCGCTCGAAGCCGACCCGAGCCTTGGTTGGGCGACCTCCCGAGTCCTCGATCTCCTGCCGGACGGATCGACCGTGGGCTTCCCCGGTGATCCCGACCACGGGCCGATCGAGCGCCAGGCCGTCGTCGACTACTGGGCATCGCACAGCTATCGCGCCCAAGTCCACCCGGCGACTCTCTTCGTCCGGCGAGACCTGCTGCTCGCGGTCGGCGGATGGATGGCGCTGCCGGCCTCCGAGGACACCGGCCTCCTTCTGGCCCTCAACTCCGTTGCCCGCGGCTGGTTCTCGTCCGAGGTCGGACTCCTCTACCGCAAGTGGGAGGGGCAGGCGACCGGCCAGGCCGCCCACGTGGACACCACCGAACGCGATGCGCGCATGGCCGTAGTGGAGGCGCGGGCCCGCGCCCTCGACTACTTCCAGTGGCGCTACCCGGTCGGCGACTGACCGACCGGCAACTCATACACAATCTCGCAGAGCGTGGACGGGACGACGATGTCCGCCGTCTCAACGGCCCGCCCATCGTCGCCGTAAAAGGTCCGCTCGATGCGGGTACAGAGAGCTCCGCGCTGAACGCCGAGGAGGTTCGCCTCCTCGGCGTTCGTCTGTCCGGGCTCGGACCGCTCCTGGACTCGGGTAACCGTGATGCCGATCTCGGCCATGCGGCGCACCACACCAGCCCCGGCCAGCGGGCCGCCGTCGGGCAGCACGACGAGTGAGCCCTTCGTGACGTCGTACGGCTCCCAACTCGTGGTCAGGTAAACGGGCTTGTCGTCCATCAGATGCTCGTAGGCCGTGCGAACGCAGTAATCCCCCTCGGCGATACCGAGCCGCGCGGCGATCCTCGCCGGGGCGGGCGTCATGACGTCACTTCGCCCCTCCCAGGTCTCGCCCTCACCGAGCGCTCCCAGGTCAGGCCCTCCGAGTCCGAGGTCTGCCACCCGCTTCGCCGCGTGGAAGCGAACCATGCGCCGGCGCTTCCGCTGCTCAGCGACATAAGTCCCTGATCCCGCGCGGCCCTCCAGCACACCATCGGTGATCAGCACTTCCTGCGCTCTCCGGATGATCGCGTCGCTGACGCCGTACTCCGCCGCGAGCGCCGCGCGAGACGGGAGTTGTTCGCCAGGTGCCCAGTCATGCCCAGCAACACGCTGCCGTAGCTCATCGGCGATCCGAAGGTAAGTCGGCTGCTCTCGCATATGGAAAATCTAGTCCACCACCTCTAATCTAGACGTCCAGCTTCAACCTGGACGTCTAGATGAGTCAGCGGGACCGCCTAGTACCGGAGGAACGTCCTTGTGCTCTGCAGAGGTACGAGCAGAAGAGCTCATGGCCGGCCTCACGGCCGCTGGGTTCAGCCCACGTCGGTACGACCGCGGCGAGTACGTCGTCGTGGAGACGGAGGTGACCAGGCTCCTGCCTGCCGAGGACTGGAAGCAGCTGTACGAGCTGCTCGCGTCCGTCGCCAGCTGGGGCGGCAAGTGGGGGCTCGTCAGCACGAAAGGCAGCCGGATCGCCCACGCCTCCATCAGAAAGGTTCCCGCGGCATACAGGCGTCGGGGGCCACGGCCTTCAGCTTTAGGGAGCTGATCAGCGTGTTCAACGGAAATCACCGGGCTGCACCACTGACTGGACAGCGAGGGGTACGCCCAACGTCGCGGCGCGCCGCGGGAGTTGCAGCATGACGTACCCGAAGCATGCGGCACTCAGTCAGACCGTCGAAGTGACGGCCCGAACGATTCTGCCTGGCGACGTCCTGAACATCGGCGGCCAGGCCTTCGAGGTCCTGAATCTCATAGAGCTGCCCGCCCAGGGAAAAGCGTTGCGCTTCACCACGGGCGAGGTCCTGAACATGCACTTCAAGACGCGGCTGACCGTCTTTCGGACAGCCAGAAGGTGGTGACCGCGGTGGCTCAGAACCGTCACGTCCATATCGCGAACGACTTGCGCCGACACATCAAGTGCGGCACATACGCACCCGGTACTCCGATCCCCGCCGAGTCCGCATTGATGGAACAGTACCGAGCCAGCCGACCGACGGTTCGGATCGCTCTGGCACAGATCGAGAACGAAGGTCTGCTGATCCGTATTCACGGGCGTGGCAACTTCGTGCGGCACCAGCCGGGCCTCGTCACCTACGACACCGCGAGCCGTGTGGCGGGCGGCTGCGCGGTCATGGATACCGCGCTGCAGGTCAGCGTGAGCAAGCGGGCCACCAAGGCCAAGGACGATGTGGCTGCGAGTCTCGGTGTGCCGGTGGGCAGCGTCCTGACCGAGTACCGCTACCAGGGGCATTACCTCACGGACCCGTACAGCTTGGCCCTGATCTACGTTCCCCACGCGGTTGCCGTACTCGAAGCACCGACGCATTGCGCCACGCCGACCGGCGAGGACATCAGAGAGGCTCTCTCGCGGGCCGGCGTCCACGTCGTCGAAACGCGGACGCGCGTGGTCTCTCGCCTCCCGAACCAGGAGGAGACGAAGACCTTGGCCATCGGGGCCGGAGCTCCACTCATGGAGATCCAGAGAGTCTCCGTGGACGCCGAGTCTCGCATTGTCGAACTAGCCCGCATCGTCCTACCGGGCTTCAGCGCAGAGGCGGTCTTCACCGAGTCGACCCGGACACGGGAGTTGGAGGCGGCCTGATGATCTATGACGATGCGGGCGCCCTGCAGGAAGAACAGGAAGTCTCGACCCGTGCAGGTCAGCTTCGTCTCCTGACATGGCACGGCCCCAACGGCAACCGCTGCTACCTCAGTACTGACGACGAGGCCCACAGCACGGTGGCACGTCTCGCGAACGACATCGAGGAAGCGCAGACTGCCACCGCGGAGAAGCTTCTGGAGGCCGCCAAGGAAGTTCTCAGTGACCCACGTGCCGACGCCCAGGTTCTCCGGTTCGCCCTTAGTCGTGTGAGCGAGGCCCTTGCTGACGTCTTGCTCGTAGCTGAGAGCCGTGGCGAACGACTTCCTGGCCTGCGATGCGGCAAGGCGCGCGACGAGCCAGAGGAGAAGGACCCGACGCTTCCGGTGGAGCCCTTCTGATGGCCACGTCGACGAGCCCGGAGCGAGTCAGTCAGGAATTGGCCTGGCGATGCGGCCTCTGTGCTGGGCATCGGGAGGTCTGGTGTCCGGAGTGCTTCGGCTTCGATGGGTGCGAGGTCTGCCATCACAGTCGGCGCGTCCACTGCCCCGAATGTGCGGGTGGCCTGCTCTACCCGCTGCGCTGGTGAACCAACCTGCAGCGCAGCTCAGAAGGCCTCGCAGCGCAGGGAATGGGTCGGCGGGCATTGATGACCCACCCACCGCCCGACGACGGCAACCGCGCTGTTGAGGACGGTGACCGCTGACATGGCGGTCGCCGTCGCGTGGCCCGGTTCCTGGAAGGTCAGGTACCGGGCCATTGCGCGTCGGAGAAGTCCCGGAGGGGCATAGGCGGTCAGGACAGGATTGCGGCGTCGATGCGCGAGAAGACCAGTTCCGTCTCCCCAGTGATCGGCTCCTGCCAGCGGACGGGAGCCGCAGGCCGCCGAATCGCATGGGGATAGGCGCCGGCTGAGTAGTCGGTGGGCAGCTTGTACATGTGGAACCCGTGCTTGCGCATGGTCTCCAACAGCTCCTCTGCCGAATCGCCAAGCTGTTCCATACGATCCGGGGTGATCTCTATCGCAATCTCGACATCCCGCCGCATCTCGTCCAGCAAAGGCGCCAAGCCCCGGACGACGCTCCCCTCGGCACCCTCGACATCGATTTTGATCACCCGAGCCCTGGCTACCTCGTCCGGCTGCAGGACCTCCGCCATGGGCACCGCCTCGATCTCGAAGGTGGACTCCGCCGGCCCGTCATAAGGAACGATGGAGTTGGCTCCCATGTTGTTCGAGCTCGCGAGGATGAACCTCAGCATCTTGCGCTCGTCCGACACCGCGACGTTCACGGCACGGATGTTCTTGCACCCGTTGAGGTCGGCGTGCTGCAACACCCTGCGGTGGAACGTCGGCGACGCCTCGATGGCGATCACTCGACCCGTGTCCCCGACAAGCCGGGAGCCAAGGACCGAGAACACCCCGATGTTCGCACCGACATCCACGAACACGTCCCCGGGGCGAAGGCGTCCCTCCAACCAGTGGGTCATGTCAGGTTCCCAGGTACCGAAGAGGTAGAGATAGCGCTGGATAAGGTCCTGCGTGTCCAGAGCGAACCGGGCACCGGACCGGGCCTGCGTGGCGCGTAGGCGAGGGTGGTCTCTCAGCCACGGGTTCAGATACCGCTCAGCGAGCGTGGCCTTTCCCCATGAGCCCGGGGCAGCGCGTACGTACCGACGGGCCAGGGTGACCAGGACCTCCGCCGCGGGGTTGCTCATCCGATCGCCTCTCGTCAGGGGACGGGCGAACGATAGCGCTGGGGCACCTGCGCCATGCACCTGAACCCCCAGTGCTGGGGAAGGAACGGATGGTGACCCGGGCTACTGCGTCAGTGCCGGTCCCGATCAAAGGAGAGATCCAGCATCCGGATCGCATTGCCCCGCAGCAGCTTGTACGCGACGTCGTCCGGAAGGTGCCCTACGTGATCCGTCGCCACTTCCTTCGTGTGCGGCCAAGTGGAGTCCACGTGCGGGTAGTCCGTCTCGAAGGTCGCGTTGTTCACGCCGACCGTTTCGATCGCCTCGATACCGTGCTTGTCGCGGAAGAAGCAGCAGAAGATCTGCCGGTAGTAGTACGTCGACGGCGGTTCGGGGATCAGGTCCTTGACGCCTCCCCAAGCTCGGTGTTCTTCCCATACGTCGTCGGCCCGCTCCAGGGCGTATGGAATCCACCCCATTTGTCCCTCGCTGTACGCGAGCTTGAGCTGTGGGAACTTCACGAGGACCCCGGAGAACAGGAAGTCCATCATCGAGGCCATCGCGTTGTTGAAGCTGAGTGAAGCCTGGACAGCAGGGGGCGCGTCCGGCGACGCGGCCGGCATCTGCGACGACGACCCGATGTGCATGTTGACGACGGTCCCCGTCTCCTCGCAGGCAGCGAAGAACGGGTCCCAGTAACCCGAGTGGATCGACGGCAGCCCCAGGTACGTCGGAATCTCGGAGAAGGTCACCGCGCGCACGCCGCGAGCGGCGTTGCGCCGAATCTCGGCCACGGCCAGGTCGATGTCCCACAGCGGGATCAGACAGAGCGGGATCAGCCGCCCACCACTGTCTCCGCACCACTCCTCGACCATCCAGTCGTTGTACGCCCGCACACAGGCGAGTCCGACGTCCTTGTCCTTGGCTTCCGCGAAGGTCTGACCACAGAAGCGGGGGAAGGTCGGGAAGCAAAGCGAGGCCTCGACATGGTTGAGGTCCATGTCCTCCAGGCGCGCTTTCGGGTCCCAGCATCCCCGGCGCATCTGCTCCCGCGTGATCCCGTCGAGCGTCATCTCGTCCCGTGAGAATCCCACGGCCGCGATGATGCGCTTGTACGGGAAGAGGTCGCCCTCGTACTCCCACCAGTCGGTGATCTGCCCGTCCGGGTCCGTCGTGAACTTGTACTTCCCGCCGACGTACGCGAGCTCGCCGATGCCAGCGGTGAAGGGCTTCGGGCCTCGATCGCGGTACTTGCTGGGGAGCCACCGGTCGAAGAGGTGTGCGGGCTCGATCACGTGGTCATCGACGCTGATGATCCGAGGGAGTTCCTTGGTGCCGACTTCGGTGCTGACCACTCGTGTGCCCCCTACCTACCGGCTTGTTCGTCGACCGCGCACCTGACGGGCCATCAGATGCAGAGTAGGGCGGAGCCAACCCGACAGCAAGGTGCGCAGCCGATCGCGCCCTCTTGACCCCGGTGCAACTGCCGATGCCCTTACAGCGATTTGGTTCCATGAAGCCAACGTGGCAACGGCCCACGGGACAGGACTATGTGGCCCAGACCCCAAAGTGAGTGATCAGCGTCCGTTGACAACGATCTTGGATTGATTGCCACCGAAGGCGGACCGCTCAGGCTGTGGTCGGGCGCTGCTCCTCCTGAAGCCTGCAGGCGCGCGCTGCGGATGTGTCGCTGGGTTCCACCTGGTCGGATGATCTCAGCAGCACATCCCGCTGCGCCCCCGGCTGTGCGTACCGGCGCTGGTCGGCATCCACGTACCACCGGATTCCGACGATCTGGATGGCCTGCTCGAAGGGCCCCGCCCGTCGGGCAACCCCCTTGACACCACACGCACATCAATCTGGGCCCTGGCCTAGATCTTCGACTGTGGTTCCGGGGATGGCCCCCAAACAGCGCCGTTCGGAGAAGCCGTCATACAGCTGTGGCCTGTGCCCAGTGCTGGCCCTCGACGAGGTCGCGGTAATGGGAGCTATTGGCCATCAGTTCGGAGTGGGTGCCTGTTTCCGCGACAGTGCCGTCCTTCAGCACGATGACGTGGTCGGCATGCATCACCGTGGACAGGCGATGGGCCACGACGAGAACCGAACGGTCTCGTGCGAGGGTGTCGATCACGTCGCGCAGGCGCATCTCGTTGAGAGAGTCCAACTGCGAGGTGGGCTCGTCGAGCAGGACGAGGTCGGAGGACTGGAGCAGGGCCCGGGCCAGGGCGATGCGCTGCCGTTGGCCTCCCGAGACGTCCACTTCACGGCCGATCACGGTGTCCAGGCTGTTCGGGAGGGCGCGTACCACGTCCGCCATGCCCACCTCGGCGAGCGCTGACATGAGCGCGGCGTCGTCGGTGTTCGAGTCCCTGTGTCCGAGGAGCAGGTTCTCGCGGACGGTGCCCTCCAGAAGCGTGAAGGACTGGTCGACGTAGCCGATCCGGGAGCGCAGTGCGTCGAGCGGCCAGTCACGGACGTCTTGCCCCAGCACCGTGATGGACCCGCTGGAGGCATCCTCGAACCGTTCGATCAGGGTGAGCAGGGTGGACTTCCCTGCCCCCGAGTGTCCGACGACAGCGGTCAGCCCGCGCCGCGGTACCCGCAGGGAGACCTCCCGCAGCACCGGCTCACCGTCGTAGCCGAAGGACACGCGGTCGAACACCACGGCGTCACCGCCGGCGTCGGGCCGGGCCGCGCCGGGTTCACCCGCAGCTTCGACGGGGGTGCTGAGCAAGTCCTCGAACCGTGCCTTCGCGGCCAGGCCCGTTTGCAGACGCCCCAGGCCCATCACCATGATGGTGATGGGGGTGACGAGCTGCAGCAGATACAGCAGGAAGGCGATGAAGTCGGAGAGGCTGAGATCTCCATGCGAGATCCGTGCGCCGCCCGCGATCACGATGCAGGCGAGGGCGACTTCCTGCCCGAGCGACATGACGGGGATGACGACGGACTGGAGTCGTGCGGCGGAAATCATGCCGTCGGTGATGTGTTCGGCGTCACGGGTCAGGGACGCGCTGGTGGACGTCTCGGCGCGGTGCGCCTTGACGGTGACCAGCGACGAGAGCACCGTGGTGAAGCGCTGGGCGAGCGCGCCGGTGGCTGTCTGGATCCCCTCGAAACCCTGGCGGACCCGGCGCAGCAGCAGCCAGATGGCGCTGCCGGCCACGGCGAACACGGCCAGGGTCAGAAGTACCAGCATCCAGTCCAGCAGGGCCATGAAGACGAGGGTCGCGAGGGCTGTCACGACGGCGACGGGCAGCTGGACGACGCCGACGTCGATCACTGACCGCAGCAGCGCGGCGTCGGAGGTGATGCGGGCGACGAGGTTTCCGGCTCCGGCCGCGCGCACCGCCTTGAGCGGCATGCGCAAGGTGTGCTCCATGACCCTGCCCCGCAGCCGCAGGATGAACTGCTCGCCCGTCTTGGCCAGGAGGTAGCCGGAGAACGACGCCGCCAGCGCCCCTGTCAGCGCCAGCGGCACCATGACGGCGAGCCACCGCAGGATGCTCTCCCGCCGGGCGAGGGCATCGATGAGTTCCCTCACCAGGAGCGGCACCGCCAGGGTCGCTGCGGTCGCCACCAGGCTCAGCAGCACCGCGAGCGAGATCTGGAGGATGTGGCCGCGGGACAGTTCGCCGAGGAGGCGCAGGCGTCTCGGGTGTTGCGGTGACGGCTTCGGTCCTGTCGGCACGGGAGGCCCTTTCCGGATCGACGTGGTGTGCGGCGGCGTGAGCGGTGGTCCGGGGCGTCGGCAGGCGACGCCCCGGACCAGGCCCCGGATTAGCAGCCCTTGGCCATCGTGAAGCCCGCGCTGAAGCTGGCGGCGCCACCGGCCGACGCCAGGATGCTCTCGACGGAGACGACCGTGACCGAGGTCGTCGGGGTGATCGCGGGGGCGTCGGCGGAGGAGGCCGCGCCGATCTCGGCCGAGTCGGTGTAGGCGGTGTAACCCGAGATCAGCTGGTCGGCAGTGTTCACTGTTGCTCCTGTGAGTAATTCGGAACTGACTGGAGAATTTCTCTCACATATAGCCGCCGGCGCCCAACCCATTTCTTTCCGGAGAATCCCCCTCATCTGCGGCCATACGTCCGGAAGAATTTTTATTGGCGCAGCTCAGGGCGACTGTTTCTTTAGGGTCGCGCGGCTTCGTGGGCGTCGCTACTTCCAGCTTTCGTCCCAGAGTGCCCGGACGTCGTCCCCCAAAGCGCTGTGCTGCCCTACCAGGACGCCGGAGAAAGCTGCCGGCCGGTAGTGATGACGCACCGCGTCAGACACCTGTTGCGGGGAAACGGAGCGGAGTTGTTCAGGGAACTCGACCAGCCACGTGAGCGGAAGGTTGTATCCGATCACACCAGCCAGCGTGGACGCCATCCCTGCTTGGGATGTCTGACCTATGCTCGTGATTCCGGTCATGTAGGTGCTGGCTGCGTGAATCTCCTTGGCCGATGGGGGTTCATCGCAGAGACGGCGCAACACTTGACTTATTTCTCCGAGTGCTCTGGGCGCCGATTCGATGGCGGTAGCCGATTCGATGAAGCCGACCTGTCTGCCGAGAACGTCTTCGATGCTGGATTCGACCTGGTAGACGAGTCCGGTGTCTTCGCGCAGCCGGGTGAACAGTCGGGAGGAGAAGAAACCACCGAGCACACAGTTGCCGATGCTGAGCGCGGGGAAGACGGGGTCGACGCGGGCGGCCGCCGGCGCCATGAGGGTGATGTGGGTCTGCGTGGCGTTGTGGCGGTCGATCACATGCAGCCCGGCACTGGTCATCGGTGGCGGTGGCGGGAAGGATCGCGGGGACGGGCGCCACGCCTCCAGCGTGGATGCGGCGGCACCGGCCGTGGCGGCCGGGTCGGCCGAGCCGACGACGACGAGGTACGCCCCGTCGGGCCGCACCACCTCGCGGTGCAATGTGCTGAGCTGCTCGGCCGTCACGGCTGCTACGGCTGCTTCGTCGGGCGGCCCGCTCGTGCTCAGACTGGGCCAGCAGTGCCGTTGGAGGGCGTCGCGCGCCATCGCGGCGGGCTGCGCGGCCCTTGCCCGGACATGGCCGACGACCTTGCGGATTGCCCCGTGACCTGCGGCACCGCCGTAGGCGGGAGCGGTCAGGACCTCGCTGAGCAGCGCGAGCAGGTCCGTCAGATACTGCTGTGGAAGCGAGCAGCTCAGGGTGAGTTGGGAGCCGGTCCAGCTGACGTCCAGCGTCGTACCCCGACGTCCCAGGATGTCGTCCATCTGCTCGGGGGTGTGCCGGGCCGTGCGCCGGCCAAGCGCGGCGGCGAGCACGGAAGCCGCCGCAGGGTCAACGGTATGGGCGGGCAGGGGGATCGCGAGGCGTAGTTCCGCCATCGGCACGGACGGCGCGTGCACGGTGACCACTCGCAGCCCGTTGCTCAGGCGGGTGTCGACAAAGGGAGGGAGGGCGAAGTGCTGGTCGCCGTCCGGCTCGGGCAGCAGTGCGGAGTGTGTCATCGCAGCGCTCCGACCGCGGGCGTCAGGGCGAGCACACCCCTGGCGTCGGCGGCAAGTCCTCCCGCCGCCCGGGCCACCTGCTCGGCGTCCACCGCCCGCAATAGGTAAGGGAGTTCGTCGACCAGTTCGGCCCGTCCGTGGAGTACCTCGAACGCACCCGTATGGCGGGTGCGTACCAGGAGGTTGTCGTAGCCCCGGGCCGCCGCGGTGAACGATCGGGCCAAGGCCCGTGCCAGCTCGGGCTCATCGGGTCCGGTGGCGGCCAGGTCCGCGAGTATGGCGTCCGTCTCGCCCAGGACGTCGTCGACAGCCGTGTGCGGGGGGTGGGCGGCCACCAGGTGGAAGGTGTCGGGGTGGCGCGCTTGAAGGGGGCCGAAGAATCCGCAGCCGGTCCGCACCGACGCGGCCACGCCCCCCTCCCGTACGAGCCTTCGAGTCAACCGCGCGTTTTCGCCTCCCGTCAGGAGGAGCGAGAGCACGACATGGGCGAGATAGTCGGCGCGTCGGATCACCGGATCGGGCATTCGGTACCCGAGGGCGACGGCGGGCAGTGCGGCGTGCGCGTCGTGGTGCGTGCCCCGGCGTTCCCCGGTCAACGGGGGTTCGCACAACAAGGGCTGCGACGGTACGGGCCGGGCGGGGATCCGGCCGAAATGGCGCTCGATCATGTCGGTGACCCGGTCCGGAGCGAAGGAGCCCGAGATGGTGAGCACGGCGTTGCCCGGCGCATAGTGCTGGTAGTGGAAGGCCTGGCAGTCGTCGAGGGTTGCTCGGTCGAGGTCCCCGAAGTGGCCATAGCCGTTGTGCGCGTTGGGGAAGGTCCCGTAGAGGACGGCAGGAAGCACCGTCCAGGGGAAACCGCCGTACGCGCGGTTGGTCACATTTGCGCGGACCTCTTCCTTGACGACGCTGAGCTGAGTGCGCAGGTTCCTCTGCGTCAACCACAGCGAGGCCATTCTGTCTGCTTCGAGGAAGAGCATCCGCTCCAGCGCGGAGGTGGGGCAGACCTGGTAGAAGTCGGTGTAATCCTGGTGCGTGGAGGCGCCCGAGGTGCCGCCCACAGCTTGGACGTGCCGGAAGTGCTCACTCGGGCCCGTGTTCCGGCTTCCCTGGAACATCATGTGCTCGAAGAGGTGGGCGAATCCGCTACGGCCTTCCGGCTCGTTGCGAAACCCCACTGCGTAGTGCACCGCCATGCCGACCGCCGGGGCCATGGGGCGAGGATCGAGCACCACGCGAAGGCCGTTGTCCAGAGTCAGTCTTCGCATATTCCTGTCCGCTTGCCTGGTACTGCCGTCGGCGGGAAAAGGGCGCCAAACCGGTACCGGCCAGGCCGGTACCGGCATGTGGCCAGAGGCTCAGCAGCCCTTGCCGAAGGTCACACCGGCGCTCATGCTGATGCCGGCGCTCAGGGCGTAGGAGCCCTCGGTGATCACCACGGTGGCGGACAGGGCCACCGGGCTGGCCTCCGGAGCGCCGGTCGTCTGGGCGGCGCCGACCTCCTCGGCCGTCGCGTAGGCCGCGTACCCGGAGATCAGCTGGTCGGTGGTGTTCATTGCATTCTCCTCAATACTTCGAAATTCGGCGAACAGCTCCGCCTGCACGAATTTCTAACACGCCGGGAAGGGAACCGGCCAGTTCGAAAGATTACTGGCCCAGAATATTCAGGGGCAAAACTTGGGTAGCACCGGATCAGCAGCGGGCGCGCAGAAACCGGGCGGGAATGGCGCACTTCGGCTCCACCCCCGCCCGCACGAAATCACTGCCCCTTACAGGCCGTCCACATACTTCTTGGCGATAGCCATCGAAGCCAGCGGGTAGTTGTCGCGCACCGCCTTTACGGCCGCGATGTCACCGCGGTCACGCTGCACGGAGCGAATCCTCTGCTCGTCCACCTGACTGCGGAATCCCTCATAAGAACCGTACTGATTCCAGAATGCTTTCTTCCGCTTGCGTACGGCCTGGTCCCCGGCAATCCCCAGGGCACCGGTGACGCCCGCTGCGATGAGTACGGTTATACCGTCCATTTTTCTCCCTCTCCCTAGGGTCGATGGTGAGTGAATGCCGTTCAGTCTGTCCGCTCGTACACCGATACATGCCGAGGGCTGGTCACGGAGTATGGCTCCTGGTACCACCCGCTCCAGCGCTCCACCAAGCGCAGACCGGCCAATTCGGCCAGCAGGTCGATCTCGAGGGGGAACGCGTACCGCAGCACGTGGTGCGTGGTCGAAGGCGGACCTCCGTCGATGATGGTGTGCGTCGCCACCATGAGCTGCTGTGTCTTGTCCACGGTGAGCGTGTCGAGCATCACCGTGCTCTCGTCGAGGTAGCGCATGGAGAAGTCCGGCTTCTCCATGACGTGGTAGGGCGACGGGTCGAACGCTTCAAGGACGAACCGCCCGCCCGGCGCCAGCCGTTCGCGAGCGTTGCGCAGGCAAGCCACCTGCGCCTCCTTGGAGACAGCGACGAAGAACGTGTTCAGTACCAGCGTGACGATGTCGTACGACTCGTCGAAGTCCGTGAGCGGTTGGGTGAAATCGCCGAGGACCGCCGTGATCGCTCCGTGGGGATCCTTCTCCCGGAGTCGTGCCAACATCGCCTCGGAACCGTCCACGCCGTGGACCTCGTGTCCCCGTTCGGCCAGGGGCAGGGCGATCCGTCCGGTGCCGATGCCCAGCTCCAGCACTTTGCCGCCGGGTTCGAGCATGCCGTCGAGGAACTCCACCGCGGCCGTGGTGTCGAAGCCGATCGGATACATCTGTTCGTAGACGCTGGCGAGTTTCTCGTTGTAGTGCGCGTTCTGCGCGATCATGCCTTCTCCAAGTCGGTCGGCTCGTAAGGGACTTCGGCGGGTGCGCCGGCGACAGCGGGGGTGTCGATCAGTTCGGCCAGCAGGTCCAGGTAGTCCAGCAGCTGCTCGGTCCAGCCGACGTATGCCGCGTAGTCGTGGGCATGGAGGAGCACGCGAAGTACCGCGGCGCGTTCCACAGCCTCGGTGTCCGCCGCCTCGGGGCCGTACCCGCGCAGCACCGCACGGGCAGCCGCCGCACAGAGGGCTGCCGCCTCTGTGTACCGAGGGTCGGCGAAGTGCAGCAGCCGGAACTCGGCCAGCTCGCCCAGCAGCCATCCGAGGTCGTGAGCGCGAGGGCCGCGCGCCAGCTCTTCGCCCGCCAGCAGGACGCCGGCCTGAGGCGGACGCGCGGGGATCACCGCGCCGAGGCCGACCCCGCCGAGCACCAAGACGTCATCGGAACGCTCCTGCTCCCACTCGCCCAGCCAGCGGCGAACGCGGTCCGTGCGTAGCCGACCCAGCCGGTGCCCGGCTGCCTCGAAAAGCCGGGCTGCCCCGCCAGGACCGCCACGGCGGGCCAGCCACCGGGACAGGCGTAGGCCGCCGCTGGGACGCCGCACCACCGGGCCGGTTCGTACCTCGTCGTGCACCCGTCGCACCGTGACCCCGACGTCGTGGAGCAGCCGGGGCATGGCCGCCCACCTGTCGGGGGACTCCGGCAAGGTGGTGAGCACGTGGGCGAGCGTGTAGGGCAGCGGCGCGGGATACCGGCGCTCTGCCCGACGGCCCCGGCCCAGCTCCACCCGGACACCCGAGAGGCCGAGCGCGGCCGTGTCCGCACGGACGGACTCCGGTACCGAGGTGAAGGGGTCCTCGCGGTCGGGACCAGGGACGCGGGTCCACTGGTAGCCGACGCCGTTCCCGAGTATCCGCGTGGTCAGAAAACCTGTGCCGAAGTCCGCCACCGGCATCTCCGGGGTTTCCGGGGTTTCCGGGGTTTCCGGGGTTTCCGGGGTGAGGGCGTGCGCGCTCACGCGGCTCTCCCGATGCCGGCCCGCAACGCCTCCAACGCCGCGATGACATCAGGCAAGGGGGCGTTCAGCGCGGCATCGTTCCGGCCAGTGGTGACGCTCAGACCCATCACGGGAGGTGCCAGCACCACATTGCGGCGCGCGCGCAGCGCCGCTGCGTGCTTCGCGAAGACCTCGGAGTCCACCCCGCCGGGCGGCAGCGAGGGTGCCACTGCCACCGCCGCGCGCGTGCACTGCAGAGCCAGCATGACGGGAGTGTCCGCGAGGCCGGTGGCCAACCGCGCGACAAAGCTCAAGGTGGCCGGGTTCACGACCACCGTGTCCGCCCACTCGGCCAGCTCGACATGAGGCGCGACCGTGGCTGCCTCCGAAGGCCACGCGTCGGTGAACACGTCCCCAGGGATGAGCGGGGCCAACGCCTGGCGCGTAGCGAACCGTTCGGCGCTGCGCGTGACAGCGATCCTGATTTCCAGCTCCGGGTAGCTCATGCTCAGCCAGTTCACCCAAAACGGGGTGTGCGCGGCGCTGAGGGCGCCCGTCACCACATACAGGAGCCGACGGCCACCGAAGGGCGGCGGTCCGCCCTTGTCGGCCTCGTTGCCGGGGTCAGTCATCGTCTGCGACCGCCTCAAGGATCTCGCGCAGGTCCCGCAGGCCGGCCTGGGTGCCCTCGGTCAGGTGAACGCCACAGACGTTGATGATCACTTCGTCCACACCGCTTGCCCGGTGCGCCCGGACGACGTCTGCGATGTCCTCCACCGTGCCGGAGGCGAAGACCTCCCTGCGCAGCAATTCTTCGGCGCCCTTGAGCGGGTCCGAGGCGCTGACCTCCACTCCGGCACGCCGCAGCATGTCCGTGTAGTGCTCCGAGGTGAGGTGCGGTCCCGCGGCGGCGAACACGATCCGTCGCAGGTTGCGGCCGGGCCGGGTGACCGCAGCGTGCACGACGCTGGCAACACGCGGGGTGCCCGTGCGGCCTGCCCGCCGAACGCCCTCACCGATCGCCGGGATCAACTGGTCGGCGATGTACCAGTGGGGAGTGAGCCAGGTGATGGCGACGTCGGCGACCTCCCCCACGGTCCGGGCCATGCCGGGCCGCAGGACACCTAGGCCCACCTCGGCAGCGGGTGCCGGCACGTGCAGCATTCCAGTGGTGGCGGTGAAGTAATCGCCTTGGTGGGAGAGCACCTCGCTGTCCAGCAGTTTGCGTACGAGGGTGGCGTATTCGGCCACCATCTTCAGCGGGCGCTCATAGGGCCGGCCCAGGAGCGACGCCTGGAAATCGCGCGCCCCCGGACCGAAGCCGGCCACGTACGGGGCGCCCGACAGCGCGCTGATCGAGCGGGCCTCGACGGCTGCCTGGTAGGGGTGACGCAGCATCGTCAGCGCGACGCTCGTGCCCAGAGAAACTCCCGGCACACGCGCCGCGAAGGCCGCGAGCGCCTGGTGCGTCTCGATGCGCAGTGACTGGCCGAGCCAGATCCGGCGCACACCCAGGTCACGGGCGAAGGTGCCGAACTCCACCATGGGATCGAGCGAGTCGGGCTGGATGGGGAAGATGGTGGAGATGTGGTTCATGGTGGCGCTCATCGCACGGACTCACTCTTCTTCAGTCGGCTGCCGGACTCCCGGCGGGTCATCCGGTGCAGTACTCGGGGGGCGAACAGGAAACCCAGGACGGCCCACACGGCGATGACCAGGTGCACCTTGTCCAGTTCCCAGCTGTCGGTCGCCTCGGCGGCCAGTGCCGAGTCCGGCAGCAGCGCGGCGCGTACGCCCTGGGCGATCCACTTCAGCGGGAATGCCCCCACTACGTCCTGGGCGAGGTCCGGGAGGACCGTGACCGGGAAGTAGATGCCCGAGAACATCATGAGCGCGAACAGCGGGATCATCACCGTGCCCAGCGCCTCCCGCGAATTCGGCAGGAGCGACCCGATGATCGCGCCGATCGGTGCGACGGCGACGAGTCCCAGTACGAGGACGGAGACCAGCGTGAGCCAGCGTGTGGCGTCCGACGGCAGCGAGGAGCCGAGCACCACTGTCCCGCCGAGCAGCATCAGGGCCGCGCCGCCCAGCGCGGTCACGACCATGACGAACGTCTTGGCGATGAGGTAGGCGCGGATTCCACCGGGAAGCGTCTTCACGCGCAGCAGGGTGCCGTCCTCCCGCTCCACGGCCAGAGCTTGGGTCAGCGTCAGGAGCCCGGCCTGGATGACCATGGTCGCGACCCCTCCGGCGACCATCAGTTCGGCCATGGGCACGGTGCTTCCGGGGATGTCGCCGTCGAGGACCGATCCCAGGACGATGAACATGAGCGGGGTGCTCAGCTGGGTGAACACGTCACGGGGGCTGCGCAGCAGTTGCCGGAGCTCCAGTACACCGCGGTCGATTCCGGCGGTCAGTGCACGCGTCATAGTCACTTCACCTCCGCGATCATGCGCAGGTAGGTGTCCTCAAGGGTGGGCCGGTGGACCTCCAGGTCGGGTACGGGCCCACCGAATTCGTTGTGCAGCCGCCAGGCGCGCGCGGAAGGGTCGGAGGTCCGTTCCTCCTGTCGGCAACCGTCAGCCGACCAGATCACCCGGGCCTGGGAACGGGCCTGTTCACTCAGTTCCTCCGACGTTCCGGATGCGGCGATCCGGCCGTCGATGAGGATGGCGATGCGGTCGGCGAGGCGCTCCGCCTCGTGCAGGTCATGTGTGGTGAGAACCATCGTCATGCCGTCTGTCTTCAAACGCGTGAGCAGATCGTGGAACTCGCGCCGTACGACCGGGTCGAAGCCGGTCGTCGGTTCGTCGAGGAACAGCAACTGCGGGTCGCCGATGATGCCGAGGGCGACGTCCAGCCGTCGCCGTTGGCCTCCCGACAGCTTCTGGCACTGTTGGTCGACCTGATCACTGAGCTGGAGGGCCTCCAGAACCTCGCTCACCTCACGGGGACTTTGGTAGTAGGAGGCGAAGTGGTGCAGCAGTTCCCCCACTCGCCAGCGGGAGTGATCGCGCCAGGACTGGCACACGATGCCGAGCCGCCCCCGCCACTCCTCGTCGCCGCCGTCCGGGTCCCGTCCCAAGACTGTGACGGAACCGCTGGTACGCCGCCGGAACCCCTCCAGCACCTCCACGGTGGTCGTCTTCCCTGCGCCGTTGGGGCCCAGCAGAGCGAGGACCTCTCCGTGGTTGACGGTGAGATCCACCCCGCGAAGGATGTCCTTGGTCCCGTACCGCATGGTCAGATCGGCAACAGATATCGCAGGTGTGCCCACCTCAGACGGATTCCGAATTTTCCTGCCCCTTCTGTGTGGTGCTCTGTGCTCTGTGCTGCTGGAGTCGTCGGGTGTAGGTGCGGCGGGGTATGCCGAGAATGGTGCAGAACCTCGAGATGCTGACTCCTGTTTCATTCCGAACTACCTCGAGGTACCAGAAGGGACTCGCCGGTAGTCCCCTGTTCTGCGCCAGGTCATCAGTTCCACATACGCCTCGCCGAGCGCCTGCTTCAGCTTCCTGACCTCTTCGGAGAGGGCCTGTTCGCGCTGGGTCGTGCTGTGGCTGATCAGGTTTCCCCCCAGGGCCGCGCTGCCGCCCTGGAGGAACTGCCGTCGCCAGTTGGAGATGGACTGCTCGGACACCTGGGCCTCCCGGGCCGCCTCGGCGACGGTCCGGTCCTTGGAGAGGACGGAGACCACGATGCGCACCTTTTCCTCGGACGGAAGTGCAGGAGGACGGGCCATGACTCACACCCCTTCGAGGACGGGCAGCTCGGGGGAGACGAGGTCACGCGCGGGCTGCCGGGGGTCGATGCCCGCCTGTGTCAGCGCTGAGGCGACTGCCTCCGCGCGAGAGCAACGGGTCGGGGTGTGTACGTGGTTGAGCAGTCCCTCGGCCACGGCGGCCGAACGGTGCTCACCGAAGCTCATGTGTGACCGGCCCGGACGAGTGTCGGTCGGTTCCCACGCGCAGCTGAGCCCGGGAGCCAGTTCGTGCGTGAACGGGGAGACGGCGCCGCCCAGTCCGGGGGTCGCGGCAGCTGCCCGGACGACGGCGTCCGCTACGTGCAGCGCCTCGCTGCCCAGGTAGACGACCAGGGCATCGCGCCGCGGGTACAGCAACGGTGAGGAGCTGATCTTCGCCCGGTAGGGGGCGCCCGTGGCTTCGAGCGCCGTCAGGACGGTGTTCCAGACATCGGGCGCGTAGGAGCTGTCCGTGACATGGACATACAGCCTGAGCAGTTCCTTGCCCTCGGGGCGACCGGCGGAGCCGTCGGCGAGGAAGAAGCCCGGGGACAGCGCGGGGCGTACCGCCTGAAGGGCCACGTCAACGGCCCCTTCGGGGCCGGCTTCCGTGCAGGTCTCCCTCGGTACCCGCACCCGCAGACCGTCCAGCTCCACGATCGCCTGTCCCGCGTCACTGCCGAGCAGGCGGGTACGGCGCACGGTGGTCGGGTGCGGTGTGGCCTGGGTCAGCAGCCGCTCGAGGTCCGCGTCGCGCAGCGTACGGGGCAGGCCTCCCGGCAACTCGGGCCGACCGGCATGCAGGCACTCGTAGATCAGCATCGTGAGCCGATCCCTGAGGGCGAGTGCGGTGTCGGCCTCGACGGTGCGCTCACCGATCCGCGCGGAGAGGCCGTTTTCGGTCTCTTCGATCTGGATCGCGTCGAGGGCGCTGTTCAGCGTGTCACTGAGCACGTTGCTCATGCCTCATCCCCCAGTCCGAGCGTGGACACGAACTTCTCCGGTCGCAGGAGCGCGTTCCTGCCGATCCCCATGGCCGCGCGGGACACGGCCGGCAGCCTGCTGCCCCGCATGGCCGTGGCCATGGCCCGGTCGATCATGTGCCAGCCGGCGTACGCGGTGGCGCGCGTCGCGAGGCCGGTGTCGGCCCGGCCACGAGCAGAGCGGTAGCCGGACCAGAACGAGGCGATCAAGGGGCGCACCCGGTCCACTTCTCGCACTCCGCGAGCCACGATCTCGGCGTGGTCGGGTTCCTCCCCCAGGGCGTCGCCGCTCTCGTCCACGGTGCGGCCGGCCATGCCGGTGATGGCCCGGTACAGCCACTCACCTGCGATGGCGCCCACGTCCCGGGCCCCGTCCGCGAGCCGGAACTCCTCGCCGTCCGTCAGGAACAGCATTCCGTCACCGATGAGGAACTGATCGAGCCTGAGGTCACAGTGGGTCGGTACCTTTGGCGCCTCTTCTTCGCTCCTCCGCAGAGCCGCGAGGGCCTCAGCGAGGACCGCGTCTCCTTGCAGGATGTTCCACAGGGTCACCTCGGCGAACGTGAGCCCCAAGTAGGACGGCAGCGGAAGCGCCTGGAGCAGGCGCAGGTCGGGAAACGGGAACGGTGAGGTATCCAGCGGAAGGGCCGCGCCGGCAGAACCGAGACAGTGCAAGGTGCCGATGGCGTGCCCTGCCCTGCCGGACCACTCGTCCTCGACCCCACCGTCCGCGAAGTGCTCGGCCAGCGTGCGGCCGTCCTTGACCAGGTCGAACACGAGGATCCGCGCGTCCTCGTCGTACCCGATGAGTTCGGGCGTGCTGAGGCCGGCGCGTCGGGCCTGACGGATCAGCGAGTCGAAGGCCCTGGAGCGGTGGATGCGCTCTACGGCGTCCGTGCCACCGCGGTCGAGGTGCTTCACGAACACGCCGAAGCCGGCCGACGTGGTACCCGCCCAGTTCTCATTGCGCCCGAGAAGGGAATCGACGCCCTCGGAGCGCAGCTCACCCAGGCCGAGACCGGTGAGGAGGTGATTCACCTCCGGAACTCTTCGAAGCTCAAGTGGCGCAAAGGCGCCGCGTCCGGAACGCACGCATTCCCCCCAGATGTTCCTTGTGAATCGGGTTCCGGCACACATGATCAGGTCTGGGGGAACGCGCACGCATCCACTACCGGGCTGGTACCAACCCCTCCGGTTGGAGGGGGCCTCCCCCTCCGGGAGACGGCAGCGACGCCCCCGGCCCTCCCGTGGCGCTCCATTGACCCATTCATGGCACGAATGGAATAGACCATTCCAGCCCTCGGGGAAAAGGTTGGCTCAACTTGATTTGCTGATTGATCAAGGGCAGGCTAAGCGGCGAGGACACGGCTGACCTCGTGTTTCTCGCGAATGGGGGACTGTTGTGATCAACGTGGTGATCGCGCATGATCAAGCGCTGCTACAAGCAGGGTTGCGCAACGTTCTTGGGGACGAACTCAACATCAGAGTGGTGGCGACGTGCCAAAGATCCGACGTGGCCGAGACGGTTGAACGTCACCGGCCGGAAGTCGTTGTCCTCGGCGACTGCGCGTCACGCGCCCGGACCCTGTCGTCCATCGACGTGCTGCACAGCATCCGCACTCCGCCCAAGGTCGTCCTGCTCGCCAGCCGTCTCGACGATTCCCTCACAGCGGACGCCCTGATGAAGGGCGCGTCCGGGGTTCTTGAGCAGGACTCCACCCCAGAGATGCTCGTGAGTGCCATACGCGTCGCTGCCACCGGGGGCCAGGTGCTGGCAAACCCGGCGTCGCCGACGGTCGTCAGTCTGCTCAACCGGGGAGGAATCGCGCCCGCGATCCGCGAGCGTGCCGGAACCCTGACGCCGAGGGAGATCGAGGTCTGCGCCCTGCTGGCGGAGGGCCTCTCCAACACGGAGATCGCCCAGCGCCTGCACCTCAGCGCGGCGACGGTGAAGGACCACACAAGGGCCATCTACCTCAAACTCGGCACAGCCAATCGTGTGCGTGCTGCCATCCTGACGTACCAGTTGGGCATGCTCGCTCCGGCCAACGCCACCGTGGCGAGCTGACACTTAGTGCTGGATTCCTCAAACGGTGTACGTGTATCGGCGCCGTAGTTGTCGAGTGGGTGGGGCGGGTCTTCCCCATATCCAGGGTCTGGCTCGGGCATTGAGATGGGATGTTGCGAGACGGGTGGCGTGTTCGATCTCGGGTGGTCCGGCGAAGGACTGGCCGGCGAGGGCGGCCTGCCGTTGTACGACCAGATCACCAACTTGTGCCTCGCAGCAGGCTTCACACCCCAAGTGACCCTTCCGCCTGCCAACGGGCACACCCTGGCGTGACGTGCCAGGACTATGTGGCCCCGACCCCAAAGTGAGTGATCAGGAAAAGACGCTGAAACAGGGGAGTGTCACACCGGTCACAGCGTCACGCCCATCTCTGGTGTGGGGCAGATGGCAGTAACCAGCCGTGACGCCCCACTGTTTCAGCGTTCTTCTTCCTTCACCGCAACGCCCGCCCGTACGATCGTCCAGTCATCTTTAGGAGTGCTGCTGTCCTGGGGGATTGGTGGGTACGGGGGAACAGATCATCACAGTCGTCGCGGTGCTGCTGGGCGCGCTGACGACCCACCTGACGAACTTCCTCACGGAGCGGAGCCGCAAGAAGCACGAGCGCTCTGTCCGCTGGGACGAGCGCAAGCTGACCGCATACGAGAACTACATCGACACCGTCCGCGCCGGCATCTTCCTCGCGGTCCACCTCTACGAGGTCAAGGAAGGGCTCCGCGAGAGCGATCAGGACGAGCGCGAGATCCTCTCCGAGATCCGGGAATCCACTCACCGCAGAGGCCGCGCCTTCGAGCGTGTACTGCTCCTCGCTGGTGACGACGTCGTTGAAGCCGCCCACAAGCTGAACCAAGTAGCACTCGAAGTCGACTGGCAGGCGATGGGCAAGGTAACCGGCAGCCTGGCGGAGTGGCGCGACCGGAACCGAGCAGTCTTCGGCGCCCTCACCGAGTTCTACGAGGCCGCACGCCAGGACCTCGGCGTCAGCGGCAGCGTCACGGGGGAGCGACATCCGCAACGCGATCTCCTATTGCCGCCTTCTCAGCGCAATGCATAGGCGGACGCGCAATCGAAGGCCCAACATCATGGGCGGCGCTGGGCGTGCTCGCCGAACTATCGCCATGGTCGACAGCCCGGTACCGGGACATCTGTACCCATTTCCGCACCGTCATGGGGGCGGTACTCCGAAGGGAGCCCTTTCCAGACGGTGTATGGGGCCAGTTCCCCGGCGCTTTTCCTGACGGGGCTCGTCGAGTGACCGCTCTGCCTGTGGCCTGGTGAAGATCCACGTGCCACCCTGCCCTGCACCGCCGTCCACCGCTTGTGGACAACGTTGGTGACAGGAGACGGCTTAAGACTTCCTGCCCGCTCTGGCAGACAAGGAGATGCCGGTGAATGAGTACAGCAACCGTGAGGGACAGACGGACGCAGCAGCCCTGAGGAAAAGCCACGCCGCCCGTGCCGAGAGCGCCGCAGCGCGATCAGCGGCCCTTAGCCGCTTCGTCGAGCAGCACGGCTCAGGCGAGCATGCCGATGCCAAGTTCAGGGCCGCCCACGCAGCCCGCATAGCGGCCCAGGCGTTCGCTGTGCTCGGGGAGGGCGCCCCCGCAGCCGCCGCGGATTCACGGTGCGCCCGGAACGCGGCTGCTTCCGCCGCGCAGGCCTCCCAAGCAGCCAAGCTCGTCCATGGCGACGCGGAACCCTCCTCTCGCGCCTTCCAGGCGGCTCTCAAGGCCTCACAGGCCGCCGCTACTGCCGCGAGCGCGCCGCACCTGGGCACAAATGTCGACCTGAACACCGAAGCGGACGCGGCGGAGAGGGCCGCTGTCTCGGCGGCCGAGAGCGCCGGCTGGGTCCAACCCGGCGAAGAGGTCCCTGCTGTAGAGATGGGCATACGAAGCACAGAGGTGCACTCAATGATGCATTTCTGAGGACCAGGGCGGGCTGGGCTCTCCCCCGCCATCCCGCCCGGGGCAGCTCCGTGGGAGAAATCTGGGAGACGATCTTCTCCCGCCATTCCGCGGCTCACCACCGAGGACCAACGCAAACCAACACCGAGCCGGGTCCAAAAACACCGAGAGGGCGCCTCCCACCAGGGGAGACGCCCTCTCATCAATGTGGGGCTAACAGGATTTGAACCTGTGGCCTCATCCTTATCAGGGATGCGCTCTAACCAACTGAGCTATAGCCCCGCCGCGCTTCGGGGTGTCCCGCGCGCTGACCCCTGAAGATTAGCGCACCTGCGGGCCAGTCCCAAAATCGATACCCGGGCGGCCGACGAGCCAGGGGCGCATCACAGTCCCACCAGCGGCAGACCAGGGGCTGACCAGCACGGTTCCGCCCCGGCTCTCCACAGCCGCCCCCTCAGCCAAGCCCCTCCGCCAACCCGCTCAGCCAACCCCCTCAACCCACCACCGCAACCAGTCCCCACCGGGGCCCCCAGCCACAGGCACACCGACCCGCAAACAAAAAAGGCCGCCGACCAAGCCCCGGAAGTCCGAGACCCAGCCGACGGCAGAAAACCCACTCAGAGCGAGGCGAGGCCGCAACTCAACTCAACTCACTCATCCTCCGCCAGCGTCAGCTCAACCCCGCCCACAAAGCCCGCGGAGAGGTTGTAGATGAACGCGCCCAGCGTCGCCAGCGCCGTCGCCAGGACGACGTCGATGACCGCGATGATCGAGGTGAACGTCAGGACACGCGGCAGCGACAGGAAGGACTGCAGGTCGAAGCCGTTGGACTCGTTCGAGCCCGTCGCCTCGGAGATCGTGCCGCCCACCGTCGAGAAGACGCCCATCGCGTCCATGACCATCCACAGGACGGCGGCCGCGACGATCGTGCAGATGCCGAGCGCGATGGAGAGCAGGAAGCTGACCTTCATCACCGACCACGGGTCGACCTTGGCCACCCGCAACCGCGCCTTCCGCGTGCGCGGAATCGTGCGGACCCCCGTCCGGGGCATGCGCGCCGCGGCCGCCCCCGCCTTGGCGCCCTGCTCGTACGCCTGCGGCGGGTGGTACGGCTGCGATGTCTTGGGCTCGGGCTTCCGTTCCCCGGGCAGGGCCCCGCCCGCGGCGTCGGCGTCTCGGGTGTCCGTCACAGTTCCCCCCTGGGCTCCATGGGACTCCTCGGAGTCCTGTGCATCAGTGGCGGAGCCACGGGCACCGTCCTTACCGGTAGTGCCGGCCTGCTTCGCCCCGGCACCCGTGGCTCCACTCACGATGACTCACTCCTCGCGCTACTCGGCCGAGGAGTCCATGCCCTCGTCCGTACCGGCGGCCGGCTCGGCACCGTCCGAGTCGTCGACGACGATGTCCCCGTCGACTTCCTCGGCCTCGCGCCCGGCCTCGGCGTTACGAGCGATGCCGACGACGGCATCGCGCTTGCCCAGGTTGATCAGTTGGACGCCCATGGTGTCACGGCCCGTCTCCCTGACCTCGTTGACTCGCGTACGAATCACACCACCGCCCAGCGTGATGGCGAGGATCTCGTCGGTTTCCTCGACCACCAGGGCGCCCACGAGCTCGCCGCGGTCCTCCACGATCTTGGCGGCCTTGATGCCGAGGCCACCGCGACCCTGGACGCGGTACTCGTCGACGTTGGTCCGCTTCGCGTACCCACCGTCGGTGGCGGTGAAGACGAAAGTACCCGGCCGGACGACATTCATCGAGAGCAGTTCGTCGCCGTCGCGGAAACTCATGCCCTTGACACCCGACGTGGCGCGGCCCATCGGGCGCAGCGCGTCGTCCGTTGCGGTGAACCTGATCGACTGGGCCTTCTTGCTGATGAGCAGCAGGTCGTCCTCGGCCGAGACCAGCTCGGCACCGATCAGCTCGTCGTCCGAACCGTCCTCCGTCTCCCGGAGGTTGATGGCGATGACACCGCCCGAGCGGGGCGAGTCGTAGTCCTTCAGGGAGGTCTTCTTGACCAGACCGCCCTTGGTGGCGAGCACCAGGTAGGGCGCCGCCTCGTAGTCGCGGATGGCGAGGATCTCGGCGATCTGCTCGTCCGGCTGGAAGGCGAGGAGGTTCGCCACGTGCTGGCCGCGGGCGTCGCGTCCGGCGTCGGGGAGTTCGTACGCCTTGGCGCGGTAGACGCGGCCCTTGTTGGTGAAGAACAGCAGCCAGTGGTGCGTCGTCGACACGAAGAAGTGGTCGACGATGTCGTCTTCCTTGAGCTTCGCGCCGCGCACGCCCTTGCCGCCGCGCTTCTGCGAGCGGTAGTCGTCCGTCTTGGTGCGCTTGACGTAGCCGCCGCGGGTGATCGTGACGACGATGTCCTCTTCGGCGATCAGGTCCTCGATGGACATGTCGCCGTCGAAGGGCACGAGCGCGGAGCGGCGGTCCTCGCCGAACTTGTCGACGATCGCCGCAAGTTCCTGGCTGATGATCTGGCGCTGCTTCTCGGGGGAGGACAGGATCGAGTTGTACTCGTTGATCTTCGCCTGGAGCTCGTCGTGCTCGGCGACGATCTTCTGGCGCTCCAGGGCGGCGAGCCGGCGCAGCTGCATCTCGAGGATGGCGTTGGCCTGGATCTCGTCGATCGAGAGCAGGCCCATGAGGCCCTCGCGCGCGATGTCGACGGTCTGGCTGCCCCGGATGAGCGCGATGACCTCGTCGATGGCGTCCAGGGCCTTGAGCAGGCCGCGCAGGATGTGCGCGCGCTCCTCGGCCTTGCGGAGCCGGAACTTCGTACGGCGGACGATGACCTCGATCTGGTGCGTCACCCAGTGGCGGATGAACGCGTCCAGCGAGAGGGTGCGCGGCACGCCGTCGACCAGGGCCAGCATGTTGGCGCTGAAGTTCGACTGGAGGTCGGTGTGCTTGTACAGGTTGTTCAGAACGACCTTGGCGACCGCGTCCCGCTTCAGGACGATGACCAGGCGCTGGCCGGTGCGCGAGGAGGACTCGTCGCGGACGTCGGCGATGCCGCCGACCTTGCCGTCCTTCACCAGGTCGGCGATCTTCTGCGCGAGGTTGTCGGGGTTGGTCTGGTACGGCAGCTCCGTGACCACCAGGCACTGGCGGTTCTGGATCTCCTCGACCGCGACGACCGCGCGCATCGTGATGGAGCCGCGGCCCGTGCGGTAGGCCTCCTCGATGCCCTTGCGGCCCACCACCAGGGCGCCGGTCGGGAAGTCGGGGCCCTTGATGCGCTCGATGAGGGCGTCGAGCAGCTCCTCATGCGTGGCGTCGGGGTGCTCCAGGGCCCACTGCGCGCCCGCCGCGACCTCGCGGAGGTTGTGCGGCGGGATGTTGGTGGCCATGCCGACCGCGATGCCCGCCGAGCCGTTGATCAGGAGGTTCGGGAAGCGGGCCGGCAGGACCGTCGGCTCCTGGTTGCGGCCGTCGTAGTTGTCCGTGAAGTCGACGGTCTCCTCGTCGATGTCACGGACCATCTCCATGGCCAGCGGCGCCATCTTGCACTCGGTGTACCGCATGGCGGCCGCCGGGTCGTTGCCCGGGGAGCCGAAGTTGCCGTTGGAGTCCACCAGCGGCATCCGCATCGACCAGTGCTGGGCCAGGCGGACCAGGGCGTCGTAGATCGAGGAGTCACCGTGCGGGTGGTACGTGCCCATGACGTCGCCGACGACGCGGGCGCACTTGTAGAAGCCCTTCTCGGGGCGGTAGCCGCCGTCGTACATCGCGTACAGGACGCGGCGGTGGACCGGCTTCAGGCCGTCGCGTACGTCGGGCAGCGCGCGCGAGACGATGACGGACATCGCGTAGTCGAGGTAGGAGCGCTGCATCTCCGTCTCGAGCCCGACGGGCTCGACACGCATGCCCACACCAGGGACGGCGGGTTCCTCTTCGGGCATCACAGGGGTGTTCTCGTCGGCCATTGCTGGTCAAAGTCCTTTCGAGGTGCGGCTTGTACGGGCCGACTCAGATGTCGAGGAAGCGGACGTCCTTGGCATTGCGCTGGATGAACGAGCGCCGTGCCTCCACGTCCTCTCCCATCAGCACCGAGAAGAGGTCGTCGGCCTGTGCCGCGTCGTCCAGGGTGACCTGGCCGAGCACGCGGTGTTCCTGGTCCATCGTCGTGATGCGCAGCTCCTCGGCGTTCATCTCGCCGAGGCCCTTGAAGCGCTGGACCGAGTCGTCCCTGATGCGCTTGCCGGCCTGGCGGCCCAGCTCGATCAGGGCGTCGCGCTCGCGGTCGGAGTACGCGTACTGGAAGTCGTCCCGCGACCACTTGATCTTGAACAGCGGCGGGCGCGACAGGTAGATGTGCCCGTGCTCGACCAGCGGCCGCATGAAGCGGAAGAGGAACGTCAGCAGCAGGGTGTTGATGTGCTGGCCGTCGACGTCGGCGTCCGCCATCAGGATGATCTTGTGATAGCGGAGCTTCTCGATGTCGAAGTCCTCGTGCACACCGGTGCCGAACGCCGAGATCAGCGCCTGGACCTCCTGGTTGTGCAGGATCTTGTCGACGCGCGCCTTCTCGACGTTCAGGATCTTGCCTCGGATGGGCAGGATCGCCTGGTACATCGGGTCGCGGCCGGACTTCGCCGAACCACCGGCGGAGTCACCCTCGACGATGAAGATCTCGCACTTCGTCGGGTCGTTCGACTGGCAGTCGCTCAGCTTGCCCGGCAGGGAGGCGGTCTCCAGGAGGCCCTTGCGGCGCGTCAGGTCGCGCGCCTTGCGGGCGGCGACGCGGGCCGTGGAGGCCTGGATGCCCTTGCGGATGATGTCCGCGGCCTCGTTGGGGTTGCGGTCGAACCAGTCCGTGAGGTGCTCGTGCACGACCTTCTGCACGAAGGTCT
This sequence comes from Streptomyces huasconensis, assembly GCF_021028635.1. Taxonomy (NCBI): domain Bacteria; kingdom Bacillati; phylum Actinomycetota; class Actinomycetes; order Kitasatosporales; family Streptomycetaceae; genus Streptomyces; species Streptomyces huasconensis. Next base: position 4,073,005 of record NZ_CP086119.1, on the reverse strand, counting down.
TCGCCTCGGTGTTGCCCAGCTTGGTCTTCGTCTGGCCCTCGAACTGGGGCTCGCCCAGCTTCACCGAGATGATCGCGGTCAGACCCTCGCGAACGTCCTCACCCGTGAGGTTGTCGTCCTTCTCGCGCAGCAGCTTCTTCTCGCGCGCGTAGCGGTTCACCAGACCCGTCAGCGCGGCCCGGAAGCCCTCTTCGTGCGTACCGCCCTCGTGCGTGTGGATGGTGTTCGCGAAGGAGTACACGCCCTCGGTGTACTGCGAGTTCCACTGCATCGCGATCTCGACCGAGAGCATGCGCTCCTTGTCCTCGGCCTCGACGTCGATGACGGTCGGGTGGATCACCTCACCCTTGCGGGAGTTGAGGTACTTCACGAAGTCGACGATGCCGCCTTCGTAGTGGTACGTCACCGAACGCGGTTCGTTGTCGTCCGCCGCGTCGGCGTTGTCCGCACCGGTGGTCGCCTTGGCCGACTCGCGCTCGTCCGTGAGCTTGATCGTCAGGCCCTTGTTGAGGAAGGCCATCTCCTGGAAGCGCCGCGACAGCGTCTCGAAGGAGTACTCGGTCGTCTCGAAGATGTCGCCGTCGGCCCAGAAGGTGACCGTCGTACCGGTCTCATCGGTGGCCTCGTGCTTGGCCAGCGGCGCGGTCGGCACACCCGCCTTGTAGTCCTGCGTCCAGCGGTGGCCGTCCGTCTTGACCTCGACGGCGACCTTCGTGGACAGCGCGTTCACGACGGAGACACCCACGCCGTGCAGACCACCGGAGACGGCGTAACCGCCGCCGCCGAACTTGCCGCCCGCGTGCAGGACGGTCAGTACGACCTCGACGGCCGGCTTGCCCTCGGAGGGGATGATGCCGACCGGGATGCCACGTCCGTTGTCGATGACCCGGACGCCGCCGTCGGCCAGGATCGTCACGTCGATCGTGTCCGCGTGCCCGGCCAGGGCCTCGTCGACGGAGTTGTCGACGACCTCCTGGACCATGTGATGGAGACCACGCTCACCGGTCGAGCCGATGTACATGCCGGGTCGCTTGCGGACGGCGTCCAGGCCCTCGAGGACGGTGATCGCGCTGGCGTCGTACGAGGGCTCTGGGGCCTCTGCGCGCTCGCCTGCGGCGGTGGACGGGATGTTCTCGTTGGGGTTGCCGGAATCGGCCACGAAGCGCCCTTTCTGGCACAGCACAAGCCAAGCTCCCGGCGGTGGCCGGAGCGGCTGCGGCGTGTTTGTTCGGTAAGCCCTAGTCAGCGTTGCTCGGTGCGTCCCACAAGTGGGGCGGGATTAGCTTCCAGTCTACCGGTAGCACTGACATTGATGGGGGCTTGCCGGTACCTGAGTCCTCATGTGCCGCCCTGAACCGGACTCGGCCGACTCCCCATATGCGGAACGGGGCTCCAGAGGGCTCACAGCGGCACTCAGCGCTTCGGGCCGTCAACCCCCAGCAACCGTCGCCGGCGGTCTCACCCGTAGGTGTCGCCGGGGCCCGTGCTGCCCGGTGCGCGCAAGGGGCCGAAGCGGCGCGGGGGCCTCCGGGGCCGAGCACTTTGATGAGGCGCACGGTGCCGTGCCCCAGGTCCTCGTTCAGGCGTGCGACCAGCTGCGGCGCCATGAGGCGCAGCTGCGTCGCCCAGGCCGTCGAGTCGCACTGCACGGTGAGGACGCGTTCGTCCTCGTCGTACTTCTGCGGGACGCAGTGCTTGGCCAGGTCGTCGCCGACGATCTGCGGCCAGCGGCCCATCACCCCGCCGACCGCGGCCGGCGTCTCCCAGCCGCGCTCGGTGATCAGCCGGTTGATGGCGGAGCCGAGCGGCAGGGGGTCACGGCCGTCAGCGCGCGCACCGGACCGCAGGCCTCCGCGACGAGCCTGCTTCTTCTGCTGAGCGGCGTCCCCACGCGCGCGTGCCTGTTCCTTCGCGGCGCGCAGGGCGACGCGGGCCAGGTCGACACCGGAGGGCTCGGGCGTCTTCTGCGGCCCTGCGGCGCCCCCATTGGCAGGGCCCTTGGCGGGCTCATCGGTGCTCATACGCGGTCCACCGCGCCTTCCGCCACCGCGTAGCGCGTACCGGAGAGCACGCCCGGGACGTCATCGTCGACCGCGGCCGTCACCAGCACCTGCTCGCCCGGGGCCACCAGCTCCGCGAGCCGCTCCCTGCGGCGCGCGTCCAGCTCCGCGAAGACGTCGTCGAGCACGAGCACCGGTTCATTGCCCTCGGCCCTCAGCAGGTCGTACGAGGCCAGGCGCAGCGCCAAAGCGTACGACCAGGACTCGCCGTGGCTCGCGTACCCCTTCGCGGGGAGCTGGCCGAGCTTGAACAGCAGGTCGTCGCGGTGCGGGCCCACCAGGGTCACGCCCCGCTCGATCTCCTGCTTGCGTGCCTCCTGGAGGGCGGCGGTCAGCTGCTCGTACAGCGCCTCACGCGTGTGGCCCTCGCCGGGCGCGGACGGTTTGTACTCCAGGGCGACCGGGCCGCCGCCGGGCGCCAGCTGTTCGTACGCCTTGTCCGTCAGCGGCTGGAGCGCCGAGATCAGGTCGAGCCGCTGCGCCAGCAGCTCCGCACCCGCGCGCGCGAGGTGCTGGTCCCAGACGTCGAGCGTGGACAGGTCCATGGAGCGCCCGCCGTGGCGGCGGGCGAGGGCGGCCGACTTCAGCAGGGTGTTGCGCTGTTTGAGGACGCGGTCGTAGTCGGACCGGACGCCGGCCATGCGTGGCGAGCGCGCGGTGATCAGCTCGTCGAGGAAGCGCCGCCGCTCACCGGGGTCGCCCTTGATCAGCGCGAGGTCCTCGGGCGCGAACAGCACCGTACGGACGATGCCCAGCACGTCCCGCGGCCTGACCTGCGAGGAACGGTTGATGCGGGCGCGGTTGGCCTTGCCCGGGTTGAGTTCCAGCTCGATCAGCTGCTGGCGCTCGCCCTGGCGGACGTTGGCCCGGATGACGGCCCGCTCGGCGCCCATACGGACCAGGGGGGCGTCCGAGGAGACCCGGTGGCTGCCGAGCGTGGCGAGATAGCCGACGGCCTCGACGAGGTTGGTCTTGCCCTGGCCGTTGGGCCCCACGAAAGCGGTGACGCCCGGATCGAGAGGGACCTCGACCCGGGCGTACGAGCGGAAGTCGGCCAGCGAGAGATGCGTGACGTGCATGGTGTGCGCCGACCTCCCCCGGCCTACTTCACGTGCTTGAGGCCTGTGCGCGACCGCCGTGGTCATGCACAGGCTGTGGATCAGTGCTCGCTCTTGGACTCGACCGCGTGGCCGCCGAACTGGTTGCGCAGCGCGGCGATCATCTTCATCTGCGGGGAGTCCTCCTGACGCGAGGCGAACCGCGCGAAGAGCGAGGCCGTGATCGCCGGGAGCGGCACGGCGTTGTCGATGGCCGCCTCGACGGTCCAGCGGCCCTCTCCGGAGTCCTGCGCGAAGCCGCGCAGCTTCTCCAGGTGCTCGTCGTCGTCCAGGGCGTTGACCGCGAGGTCGAGCAGCCAGGAACGGATGACCGTGCCCTCCTGCCAGGAGCGGAAGACCTCTCGGACGTCGGTGACCGAGTCGACCTTCTCCAGCAGCTCCCAGCCCTCGGCGTAGGCCTGCATCATCGCGTACTCGATGCCGTTGTGGACCATCTTCGCGAAGTGGCCGGCGCCGACCTTGCCCGCGTGCACGGAGCCGAAGTCGCCCTCGGGCTTGAGGGCGTCGAAGATCGGCTGCACCTTGGCGACGTCGTCCTTGTCGCCGCCGTACATCAGGGCGTAGCCGTTCTGGAGGCCCCAGACGCCGCCGGAAACGCCGCAGTCGACGAAGCCGATGCCCTTGGCCTTCAGCTCCTCGGCGTGCTTCTCGTCGTCCGTCCAGCGAGAGTTGCCGCCGTCCACGACGACGTCGCCGGGCTGCAGCAGCTCGGACAGCTCGTCGATGGTGGACTGGGTCGCGGCCCCGGCCGGGACCATCACCCAGACCACACGCGGGCCCTTCAACTTGCCCACAAGCTCTTCGAGGCTGGGGACGTCCGCGAGATCCGGGTTGCGGTCGTATCCGATGACGGTGTGACCTGCGCGGCGGATGCGCTCGCGCATGTTGCCGCCCATCTTGCCGAGGCCGACGAGACCGAGCTCCATCAGAGGTTCCTTCACTAGCGAGGTGGCGTTACGGCACTTTCGTACCTGCGTCCGAGCCTACGCCCGGACGCACGCACACACCTGTGGGCTCAGCCGCTCAGACGTACAGGCATGATCAGGTACTTGTAGGCCTCGTCCGCCTCGGCGTCCATGGCGGGCCTGCCGCTCAGCAGGGCGGGCTTCGTGGAGGTCGTGAAGGAGAGCTGGGCGACCGGCGAGTCGATCGCGCTCAGGCCGTCCAGCAGGAACGTCGGGTTGAAGGCGATGGAGATGTCGTCGCCCTCCAGCTGGGCGTCGACCCTTTCCACAGCCTGTGCGTCGTCGCTGGAACCTGCCTCCAGGATGAGCACGCCCTGCTCGAAGCTGAGCCGCACCGGGGTGTTCCGCTCGGCCACCAGGGCCACGCGCTTGACGGCCTCCACGAAGGGGGCGGTCTCGATCACGGCGACGGAGTTGAACTCGGTCGGGAACAGCGTGCGGTACTTCGGCAGGTCGCCTTCGAGGAGACGCGTGGTCGTCCGCCGGCCCGCGCCCTCGAAGCCGATGAGGCCTTCGCCCGCACCCGAGCCGGACAGGGCCAGGGTGACCGTGTCGCCGCTCGTGAGCGCCTTGGCGGTGTCCAGGAGCGTCTTGGCGGGCACCAGGGCGACCGCGGACGCGTCCGGGTTCTCCGGCTTCCACAGGAACTCGCGGACCGCGAAGCGGTAGCGGTCGGTGGAGGCCAGGGTGACCGTGTCGCCCTCGATCTCGATGCGTACGCCGGTCAGCACGGGCAGCGTGTCGTCACGGCCCGCGGCGATGGCCACCTGGGAGGCGGCGGAGGCGAAGACCTCACCGGGGACGGTGCCCGTGGCGGTCGGCATCTGCGGCAGCGCGGGGTACTCCTCCACAGGAAGGGTGTGGAGTGTGAATCGCGAGGAGCCGCAGACCACCGTCGCCCGTACACCGTCTGTGGAGATCTCCACCGGGCGGTTGGGGAGCGCGCGGCAGATGTCCGCGAGCAGCCGGCCCGACACGAGAACCGTGCCTTCCTCGTCCACCTCCGCGTCCACCGAGACGCGCGCCGAGACCTCGTAGTCGAAGCTCGACAGGCTCAGTGCGCCTTCCTCGGCCTTCAGCAGCAGGCCCGCGAGGACGGGCGCAGGCGGCCGGGCCGGGAGGCTGCGCGCCGCCCAGGCCACCGCCTCCGCGAGTACGTCGCGTTCAACCCGGATCTTCACCGTAAGCCGCCCTCCTGCTGTTGCTGGCTGCTCTCGCCCGCTGGGCCTGTGGCCCTCGTCGTCTGACTCGGTGTCTCTCAGCCATGCCGTGGGAAGGACACCGGGGACCAGTCTGACGCACGGCACTGACAGTCGGTGCCCGTCGGGGTCAAGTCGTGGCGAGCGGCCTCGGAGCCTCGGAGCGCGAGTTGTGCACAGGCCCCACTTCGAAACGAATTCCCCGGACTCTCTAGTTGGGAGTAGTAGTAGGGGCTGTGGAAACCGTGGATAACCGCGAAAGCGCTGGTCAGCCCCGGTTTTTTATCCACTGCGCCTGTGGGCGGCACCCGTGGACAACCGGGGGTTTCTGTGGACGGGGGAAAGTTCTGCACACCCGATGCACAGGCAGGGGTCACTTCTCCCCAGCGCTGTCCCCAGCTTTACCCACCTTCCCCACAGGCCAACCACGCACCTTGGTGTGACGCCTTTCACTCGACCCGGTGAGGGGGCGCGTCGCGTTGCCGAACAGTGGACGGCTGTGTGGAGAAGCCGCGGAAAGCTGGGGACAACCGGCCCCAGCCTGTGGGCCGACGGTGGACAACGTCATGCACACCCTGTGGAAGAAAATTTCATCCACAGCCTGTGGAGAGTCTTCGTCCACGAATCCACAACCTGTTGACCTGGCCTGATGATCCCTCAGCAGCGTCCCCTGTGGACAGCGTCTGGACAACTTTCCAGTCCCCAGGGTGTGGAAGCGAGAAAGTTCGCACATCTGTGGAGAACCCCCGTCTGACCAGCGGAAATCGAACACCGAGGGCCGCTCGTACGAAGATCCCGTGCGGTCGCGACCGCCTCCACGCGTGCTCCGAGGGCGGGAAACGGGCTCCAGGGCCGCCCCGGAGACAGCGGCGGAGGCCTCGGAAACGGGCTCCACGCGCGCGTGGGCGACGAAAAGGGCGCCCCGGGAGTCGTCCCGGGGCGCCCTCAGCGACGTGTCTGGGCGGTCGTCAGCCGTTCTTGATGCGGTTGGTGAGTTCGGTGACCTGGTTGTAGATGGAGCGCCGCTCGGCCATCAGCGCGCGGATCTTGCGGTCCGCGTGCATGACGGTCGTGTGGTCGCGGCCGCCGAACTGGGCCCCGATCTTCGGCAGGGAGAGATCGGTCAGCTCGCGGCAGAGATACATGGCGATCTGGCGGGCCGTCACCAGGACACGGCTGCGCGACGAGCCGCAGAGGTCGTCCACGGTCAGCCCGAAGTAGTCGGCGGTCGCGGCCATGATGGCCGGCGCCGTGATCTCCGGAGCCGCGTCCTCACCGCCCGGGATCAGGTCCTTGAGGACGATCTCGGTCAGTCCGAGGTCGACGGGCTGCCGGTTCAGCGACGCGAACGCCGTGACGCGGATCAGCGCGCCCTCCAGCTCACGGATGTTCCGCGAGATCCGCGACGCGATGAACTCGAGCACCTCCGGAGGGGCGTTGAGCTGCTCCTGCACCGCCTTCTTACGGAGGATCGCGATACGCGTCTCCAGCTCGGGCGGCTGGACGTCGGTGATCAGCCCCCACTCGAAGCGGTTGCGCAGCCGGTCTTCCAAGGTGACCAGCTGCTTGGGCGGCCGGTCGCTGGAGAGCACGATCTGCTTGTTCGCGTTGTGGAGCGTATTGAAGGTGTGGAAGAACTCCTCCTGCGTCGACTCCTTGTCCGCGAGGAACTGGATGTCGTCGACCAGCAGGATGTCCATCTCGCGGTACCGCTTGCGGAAGCTGTCGCCCTTGCCGTCGCGGATGGAGTTGATGAACTCGTTGGTGAACTCCTCGGAGCTCACATACCGCACGCGCGTGCCGGGGTAGAGGCTGCGGGCGTAGTGCCCGATCGCGTGCAGAAGATGCGTTTTGCCAAGCCCCGACTCCCCATAGATGAAGAGGGGGTTGTACGCCTTCGCCGGTGCCTCGGCGACGGCGACCGCGGCCGCGTGCGCGAACCGGTTGGACGCGCCGATGACGAAGGTGTCGAAGAGGTACTTGGGGTTCAGCCGTGCGGTCGGCTCGCCGGGGCCCGTCGCGGGCGCCGGCTGCGCGGCCAGCGGTCCGGGGGCGCCGCTCGACGAGGTGGGGCCGACGGGGCCGCCCCGGTGCACGCCGTGGCCACCGTGACCGGCATTGCCGCGGTGATCACGGGGGTCACGGTGATCACGAGGATCGCGGTGGTCGCGGTGGTCTCCGGACGAGTCCTGCATGTCATGGCGTTCACGCCGGTCCTGCGGCTCGGGACGCTGCTGCTCGTACGGCGAGCGGTCCTGCGGCGGCTGCGAGCGGTAGTCGTGCTGCGGCTGCTGGACCGGGCCGGCGTACGGATCGCGGTCGGGGAAGCCGAGCCGCGGCTGCTGCCAGCCGTAGTCGTCCTGCGGCTGCGGCCAGGCGCCGGGGCCCGGCCGCTGGTAGTCCGGGTAGGCCGGGCGGGCGGTCGGCATCTGGTCGGACCGGGAGCCCGACTGGTGCTCGTCCGAGGGGCGGCGCCCGTAGTTCTCGTACGACTCGCGTCCCTGACCGGAGGCCGAGGGCAGCTCCGGTTCTTCGTAGCGCTGCTGGTGGGACTGCTGATGCTGCTGGTGCTGGATCGGCGGTGCCGGCGGGCCCGCGGGCTCACCGACGGAGTCGTCGACGGTGATCGCGATGCGGATCGGACGGCCGCACTCACGGCTCAGGGTCTCGCTGACCACGGGCGCCAGGCGGCCCTCGAGTACGCCCTTCGCGAATTCGTTCGGCACGGCGAGGAGCGCGGTGTCGGCGACGAGCGCCAGGGGCTGGCAGCTCCGGAGCCACCGCTCGTCCTTCGCCTCGACGCCCTGCCCTCGCCCCTCGCCCAGCAGGTGCTCCAGCACGCGTGGCCACACTGCGGCAAGATCGGCAGGTACGTCAGCCACAGGGCACGCTTTCTCACGGGGTCCCACGAAGGTGTGGTTCTTGGGACGGAAATCGGGATGGGGAGGGGGAAGGGAACGAATCGGAGTTCAGCCAAGGTAGTCAGGGCGACGGCTGCGGTTCAAGTTGTTGTCCACAGGCTGTGCACAGTGTCCCCTCCCGGCGGTCGGTTTGACCGGATGGCGTAGCCCCGCGTACCGTGACCAGGTCGAGTTGTCGATGGCTGCTGCCGCCTGCCTCCGATGGGCAAAGATCACGATCTGTGATTGTGAAGCGGTGCACTCGGTGCGTATTCGCGAGCTTCTCGTGGGCGCACGGTGACAGCCAGGCGATGTCCCGCCACCACACAATCATTTCTGGAGCCCCCGAGTGAGCAAGCGCACCTTCCAGCCGAACAACCGTCGTCGCGCCAAGACCCACGGCTTCCGCCTGCGGATGCGCACCCGTGCCGGCCGCGCGATTCTCGCGAACCGTCGTGGCAAGGGTCGCGCCAGCCTGTCCGCCTGATCTCAGTCAGGTCATGACGTCGTGCTGCCTACCGAGCATCGGCTGAGGCGGCGCGAAGACTTCGCGACCGCGGTACGCCGAGGACGCCGGGCCGGACGCCCGCTCCTCGTCGTCCATCTACGTAGCGGTGCAACGGACCCGCACGTGCCTGGGGAGAGCCTTCCCCCGACACGTGCGGGTTTCGTCGTCAGCAAGGCCGTGGGCGGAGCTGTCGTACGCAACGCGGTGAAGCGCAGACTTCGCCACCTCATGCGCGACCGGCTGGCCGCCGTGCCCCCCGGTAGCCTGGTAGTCGTACGAGCGCTGCCCGGTGCGGGTGACGCCGACCATGCACAGCTGGCCCGAGACCTGGACGCCGCCTTGCAGCGGTTGCTGGGAGGGGGCGCGCGATGAAGTACCCGCTGCTGGCCCTGATCAAGCTGTACCAGTGGACGATCAGCCCACTGCTGGGTCCGGTGTGCAAGTACTACCCGTCGTGTTCCCGCTACGGCTACCTGGCCATCGACCGCCACGGAGCGATCAAGGGAACGGCGCTCACTGCCTGGCGCGTCCTGCGGTGCAATCCGTGGTCGCCCGGTGGCGTCGACCATGTTCCGCCGCGCAAGCGACCGCGGTGGCACGAGATGCTGCGCGCTGCCTGGCGCGAACGCAAGGGCGGGCCCTCCGCCGCGGGCGGGCCGACCGGGGCTCTCCCCCCGAGCACGGCCGCCGAGACCGAGACCCCGTCCCATGCTCAAGGAGCTTGATTAGTGGACACGATTGCCAGTCTCTTCAGCTTTATCACGACACCAGTTTCGTGGGTCATCGTTCAGTTCCACTCGGTGTACGGGAAGCTCTTCGGCCCCGACACGGGCTGGGCCTGGGGCCTGTCCATCGTGTCCCTGGTGATCCTGATCCGTATCTGCCTGATCCCGCTCTTCGTGAAGCAGATCAAGGCCACTCGGGCCATGCAGACGCTGCAGCCCGAGATGAAGAAGATCCAGGAGCGCTACAAGAGCGACAAGCAGCGCCAGTCCGAAGAGATGATGAAGCTGTACAAGGAGTCGGGCACCAACCCGCTCTCCTCGTGCCTTCCCATCCTGGCGCAGTCGCCGTTCTTCTTCGCCCTGTACCACGTGCTCAACAGCATCGCGACGGGCAAGGAGATCGGGGTCATCGACGGCCCGCTCCTGGAGAGCGCGCGTAAGGCGCATATCTTCGGCGCCCCGCTGGCCGCGAAGTTCCTGGACAGCGCCGACAAGGTCGCCTCGCTCGGTGCCACGCTGACCGACGTCCGCGTCATCACCGCCGTCATGATCATCCTGATGTCGGCCTCCCAGTTCTTCACCCAGCGCCAACTGATGACGAAGAACGTCGACACCACGGTGAAGACGCCGTTCATGCAGCAGCAGAAGATGCTGATGTACGTCTTCCCGATTATGTTCGCCATCTTCGGCATCAACTTCCCCGTCGGTGTCCTCGTCTACTGGCTGACCACCAACGTGTGGACCATGGGCCAGCAGATGTTCGTGATCCGCCGGAACCCGACGCCGGGCTCCAAGGCGCAGGCCGCCTTCCTGGAGCGCCTGCAGAAGCAGGTCACGCACCACAAGAAGGTGCGGGGACGTGGCAACGTGAACGTCATCAAGGCGATCGTCGCCAAGGGCCGGGACCGCAACGAGTTCGAGCGGAAGTTCATCAACGGTCTGACCAAGGCGGGCCTCGCGGCCCAGGCCGACGGCACCGTGGTGGAGAGCGAGTCCGCCGTCGCCGTGGAGACGGAGGACGGGGCCACGGCCGCCGGTGCCCCGCGGCGCCAGCAGCCCAAGCGCCAGAGCAAGGCCAAGCGCCAGTCCGCCACCGCGCAGGGCGCCGCCAAGCCGGACGGTGAAGAGGTCACCAAGACGTCGCTGGAGAAGGCTCAGGACCAGTCTGAGGACGCCGCCCTTAAGGCCAAGCCGGGCGGCAACACGACGGGCAACAAGCCCGGCTCCGGTACCCGCAGCAAAGCCAAGTCGGGACAGCAGCGCAAGGGCCAGCAGCGGCCCAAGCACCCGTCCTCCAAGAAGTAGAAGGAGTCCATCCCGTGACGGAAGGCACCACCACCTCCGCCGCAGTCGAGGCCGGCGACACCCTCACCCGCCTTGAGCAGGAGGGCGAGATCGCGGCGGACTACCTCGAGGGTCTGCTGGACATCGCCGACCTCGACGGCGACATTGACATGGACGTCGAGGCCGATCGCGCCGCTGTCTCGATCATCAGCGACACGGCCAGCCGCGACCTCCAGAAGCTGGTCGGTCGTGACGGCGAGGTCCTGGAGGCGCTCCAGGAGCTCACGCGTCTCGCCGTGCACCGTGAGACCGGTGACCGCAGCCGCCTGATGCTGGACATCGCGGGCTACCGCGCCAAGAAGCGTGAGGAGCTCTCGGAGCTGGGAGCCCAGGCCGCGGCCGAGGTCAAGAGCTCCGGTGAGCCGACCAAGCTCCAGCCGATGACGCCGTTCGAGCGCAAGGTCGTGCATGATGCGATCAAGGCCGCCGGCCTGCGCAGTGAGTCCGAGGGCGAGGAGCCGCAGCGCTTCGTCGTCGTACTCCCCGCCTGAGCGGTACCCCGTTTTCCCGGCCCCGTCTGTTCGCAGGCGGGGCCGGTCTTTGTCAGCCTGATAGTCAGCCACCCAGTGCGGTACGGAAGGACGGTCCCCGTGACGGAGGCAGCGGAGCTTCCCCCGGCGCCTGAAGAGGCCCGGACGGTATTCGGCGAGCGCTTCACGGACGCGGTCCGGTACGCGGAGCTGCTCGCCGATGCGGGAGTGCAGCGAGGCCTGATCGGTCCCCGGGAGGTGCCCCGGCTCTGGGAACGGCACCTGCTGAACTGTGCGGTGCTGTCGGAGGTCGTGCCCGAGGGCGTCACGGTGTGCGACGTCGGCTCGGGTGCCGGACTGCCCGGCATCCCGCTGGCGCTCGTCCGCCCGGACCTGAAGATCACGCTCCTTGAGCCTCTGCTGCGGCGCACGAACTTCCTCACCGAGGTCGTCGAGCTGCTCGGCCTGGACCATGTGACGGTGGTGCGGGGACGCGCCGAGGAAGTCCTCGGCAAGCTGCCGCCGGTCCACGTGGTGACGGCGCGCGCCGTGGCGCCGCTGGACCGCTTGGCGGCCTGGGGAGTCCCGCTGCTGCGCCCCTACGGGGAGATGCTCCTCCTGAAGGGTGATACCGCCGAGGAAGAGGTCAAGGCCGCGGGGTCCGCTCTGAGCAAGCTCGGCGCGGTCGGCACCTCTGTGCTGCACGTCGGCGAAGGCGTCGTGGACCCGCTGTCCACGGTCGTCCGGGTCGAGGTGGGGGAGAGCCCGGGCGGTGTGCGCTTCGCGGCGAAGCGAGCCAAGGCTGCGCGTACTGGCCGTGCGCGACGCCGTCGCAGCTGATTGACGGCGGGCAGTACTCCACAAAAGCTGCCAAACGTACGCATACCGGGGTGTCGCACAAGCGGCACCCCGGTTGCCGTGCATCGTGTTTCACGTGAAACGTCGCTCACTGCTGCATGGCATCATCAATCGCGGCCGCGCTGCGGAACCTCGCGACCGCCGCCCTCTCGGTTCCCTCAATAGGGGCACGGAGTTTTCCACAGAGGTGGATTCGTCCACAGAAGACCTGGCCTCGCTGGTTCATGACCCTCAAAGCATGGGAGGCTCTGTTCATTGCGAGCCTGATGTCGAGGAGAGTGAATCCTTGCGGTCCGACGCCAACATCGCGGGACCGATGACCGATCCGGTCCCCGGCCCCCGTACCGAACCGGCGGGGGAGGATGTTTCACGTGAAACGCCGTCCCCCGTGGACGACACACCCATCGGTCGTGCTGCCCAACTGGCGGTGGAAGCACTCGGTCGTGCGGGCGAAGGCCTGCCGCGCCCCGAGGAGACCCGCATCATGGTGGTCGCCAACCAGAAGGGTGGGGTGGGTAAGACGACGACGACCGTCAACCTCGCCGCCTCGCTCGCTCTGCACGGCGCCCGAGTCCTGGTGATCGACCTCGACCCTCAGGGCAACGCCTCTACTGCTCTTGGCATCGACCATCACGCCGAAGTGCCGTCCATCTACGACGTGCTGGTCGAGAGCAAGCCGCTCTCCGATGTCGTCCAGCCGGTGACGGACGTCGAAGGCCTCTTCTGTGCCCCGGCCACCATCGATCTCGCCGGTGCGGAGATCGAGCTGGTGTCATTGGTGGCGCGCGAGAGCCGGCTGCAGCGGGCCATCCAGGCGTACGAGCAGCCGCTGGACTACATCCTCATCGACTGCCCGCCGTCGCTCGGTCTGCTGACGGTCAACGCCTTGGTGGCCGGCGCGGAAGTGCTGATCCCCATCCAGTGCGAGTACTACGCGCTCGAAGGGCTCGGCCAACTCCTGCGAAACGTCGACCTGGTGCGGGGACACCTCAACCCGAGCCTGCACGTCTCGACGATTCTGCTCACCATGTACGACGGCAGGACCCGGCTCGCCTCCCAGGTGGCCGACGAGGTGCGCAGCCACTTCGGCAGCGAGGTCCTGCGGACGAGCATCCCGCGATCGGTCCGTATTTCGGAGGCCCCGAGCTACGGCCAGACGGTGCTCACCTACGATCCCGGATCGAGTGGTGCCCTCTCGTACTTCGAAGCGGCGCGTGAGATCGCGCTGCGGGGAGTCGGAGTGCGCTACGACGTCCAGCACGCCCACACGGGCGCTCAGAACAAACAGCACAGCATGACGGAGGGGACGCAGTGAGCGAGCGACGGAGAGGACTGGGTCGAGGCCTAGGCGCCTTGATCCCTGCAGCCCCCACGGAGAAGCAGATCCCGCAGAGCGCGGCGGGAGCTTCGGTCTCCCCCACGGCCGTGCCGGTGCTCACCGCTGAGCGAGGGGTGGCCGCCGCGAAGGTCACCGCTCTCCCGCAGAGTTCTGTTTCACATGAAACGGTGGAGCCGCCTCAGCAGACCGCGGCGGCACAGGAGTACGCGCCCGTGGCCGGTGCGCACTTCGCCGAACTGCCGCTGGACTTCATCTCGCCCAACCCGCGGCAGCCGCGCGAGGTGTTCGACGAAGACGCCCTCGCGGAGCTGGTGACCTCCATCAAGGAGGTCGGGCTCCTCCAGCCGGTCGTCGTACGTCAGCTGGGCCCCGCCCGCTACGAACTCATCATGGGCGAGCGGCGCTGGCGGGCCTGCCGTGAGGCCGGCCTGGAGCGCATCCCGGCGATCGTGCGTGCCACGGAGGACGAGAAGCTCCTCCTGGACGCGCTGCTGGAGAACTTGCACCGTGCTCAGCTGAACCCGCTGGAAGAGGCCGCCGCCTACGACCAGCTGCTCAAGGACTTCAACTGCACGCACGACCAATTGGCGGACCGCATCGGCCGGTCCCGCCCGCAGGTCTCCAACACGCTGCGTCTGCTGAAGCTCTCGCCGGCCGTGCAGCGGAGGGTGGCCGCAGGGGTGCTCTCCGCGGGGCACGCCCGAGCGCTGCTCTCCGTGGACGATTCGGAGGAGCAGGACCGGCTCGCACACCGGATCGTGGCAGAGGGCCTCTCGGTGCGCGCCGTCGAGGAGATCGTGACCCTCATGGGGTCCCGGCCGCAGAGCACTCCCAAGGCCAAGGGGCCGCGTGCCGGGACCCGGCTCTCGCCGGCCCTGACCAGCCTCGCCACGCGGCTGTCCGACCGGTTCGAAACCCGGGTGCGGGTGGACCTGGGCCAGAAGAAGGGCAAGATCGTCGTCGACTTCGCCTCCTTGGAGGATCTGGAGCGCATCCTCAGCACGCTGGCTCCGGGCGAGGGCCCCGTCCTCCAGAACGGTCAGGCCGCGGACTCCCAGGAAGACGCCCCCGAGGACGACAAGGGCTGAGCCATAACGGCTGGCACCGCGAGAGCGGGCCGTGTTCGGTCTGTGCCGGATACGGCCCGCTTTTTGCTGTCTTGTGCTATCGATGGAATCACTTCGTGGATACGATGCGATCGGATAGGGCGCATCCATCTGACGGCACCTCATTGGGGAGGCGAGGGCCATGCGGACGATGAGCCGCACCGGACTGATGACCGCGGGCCTGGGGCTGGGAGCGGTCGGCGGGTTCGTCGGCAGTCTGCTCCGGGAACGCGGTGCTCTGACGGCCGCCCGCAGTGCGGCGGGCGAAGAAAGGGAGGAATCGCCTTCATGGGGCGTCGGCTCGTACCGCTCACGCTGGACAACCTCTCGGACCTTCCCAAGCGCTGCCGATCGTGCGTCTTCTGGGAGCTGGACCCGGTCAGCGGCCAGGCCGCGGTAAAGGCCGGGACGCCAGATCTGGAGAAGGAGGCATGGATCTCCGCGGTCCTGCTGGAGTGGGGGTCCTGCGGCCGGGTCGTGTACGTCGACGACGTGCCGGTGGGCTTCGTGCTGTACGCGCCACCTGCCTATGTGCCACGCTCCACCGCGTTCCCCACAAGCCCCGTGTCCCCGGACGCCGTGCAACTGATGACCGCGTGGATCATGCCGGGATACCAGGGTCAGGGGCTCGGCAGAGTGATCGTACAGACGGTAGCCAAGGATCTGCTGCGGCGAGGCTTCAAGGCGATCGAGGCCTTCGGTGACGCTCGGTGGGAGAAGCCCGCGTGCGTGCTGCCTGCGGATCACCTGCTGGCGGTGGGCTTCAAGACAGTCCGCCCGCACCCCGCCTACCCACGGCTGAGGCTGGAGCTGCGGACGACGCTCTCCTGGAAGGAAGACGTGGAGATGGCACTCGATCGGCTGCTGGGGGCGGTGCAGAAGGAACCGGCGCTCCGACCGCTCTGACTTCGCGCCGCTCTGACGAACAGCAGAATGGCCCGGCCCTTTCGGGGCCGGGCCATTCGTGTTTCACGTGAAACAACGCCGCTGACTACTCGGCGATGAAGTCCGCGAGGTCCCGCTCGAGTGCAGCCTTCGGCTTGGCACCGACGATGGTCTTGGCGACCTCGCCACCCTGGTACACGTTCAGGGTGGGGATGGACATGACGCCGTACTTGGCAGCCGTGCCCGGGTTCTCGTCGATGTTCAGCTTGACGACCTGGATCTTGTCGCCGTGCTCGGCCGCGATCGCCTCCAGGGACGGAGCGATCTGGCGGCACGGGCCGCACCAGGCGGCCCAGAAGTCCACCAGTACGGGCTTGTCGCTCTTGAGGACGTCCTCTTCGAAGGAGGCATCGGTCACGTTCTTCAGGGTGCCGGCCACGGCAGTCTCCTTAGCTTGGTGCGGTGAGGGAAGTCGGGATCAGACGGTGACAGTCGCAGCGTTCTCGCTGTCGGCGAGGGCGGCGAGGAAGCGCTCGGCGTCGAGGGCGGCGGAGCAGCCGGTGCCGGCCGCTGTGATCGCCTGGCGGTAGGTGTGGTCGACGACGTCACCGGCGCCGAAGACACCGGTCAGGTTCGTCCGGGTCGAGGGCGCCTCGACCTTCAGGTAGCCCTCGTCGTCCAGCTCCAGCTGCCCCTTGAAGAGCTCCGTGCGCGGGTCGTGGCCGATCGCGATGAACAGGCCGGTGACCGGCAGCTCGGACGTCTCACCCGTCTTGAGGTTGCGCAGCGTCAGACCGGAGAGCTTCTGGTCGCCCTTGATCTCGGCGACCTCGCTGTCCCAGATGAACTTGATCTTCGGGTCGGCGAAGGCGCGCTCCTGCATCGCCTTGGAGGCGCGCAGGCTGTCGCGGCGGTGCACGATCGTCACGGACTTGGCGAACCGCGAGAGGAAGGTGGCCTCCTCCATCGCGGTGTCACCGCCGCCGATCACGGCGATGTCCTGGTCCTTGAAGAAGAAGCCGTCGCAGGTGGCGCACCAGGAGACGCCGCGTCCGGAGAGGGCGTCCTCGTTCGGCAGGCCGAGCTTGCGGTGCTGCGAGCCGGTCGTGACGATGACGGCCTTCGCACGGTGCACGGTGCCCGCGGTGTCCGTCACGGTCTTGATCTCGCCGCTGAGGTCGACGGCGACGACGTCGTCCGGGACGAGCTCGGCACCGAAGCGCTCGGCCTGGGCGCGCATGTTGTCCATGAGCTCGGGGCCCATGACTCCGTCCTGGAAGCCGGGGAAGTTCTCCACCTCGGTGGTGTTCATCAGCGCACCACCGGCGGTGACGGCGCCCTCGAACACCAGCGGCTTCAGCGACGCGCGCGCGGTGTAGAGCGCCGCCGTGTAGCCGGCGGGCCCGGAGCCGATGATGATCACGTTACGGACGTCGGTCACGGCTTGATTCCTCGTCTCTGGGGACTGCTGCGTACTGCTGGTGGGGTGCCTGTCTCAGGTACTCATCCCACCCAACGGATAGTACGGGGCATGCATTCCCCGTCGTGTCCGCGTGTACGGCAGCGTGTCAGCCCTGGGGGTAGGAATGCGTCAGCAGCACCTTGCCCGCGCTGGACGAGGACTTGCCCACACAGGTGGCGTCGACGATGTAAGCGGACACCTGGCCTGCGTCGGAGTCATGGGGCACCACGATGAGGTACGCGCGCTTCCCCTCGTAGGAGCCCTCCTCGGCCGCCAGGGGAGTTCTGGCGCCGATGCCGCGCTGGATGCACTCGGGCACCTGGACCGTCGCCTCGCGCAGAGGGGCGTTGGACGTCGGGGACTGAGGGGTGGAGCGCGTGTCGAAGGACGGCTTGGACCCCTCCGACTTGCCGCCGGGTGACTCCTTGACGGGGCTCTGTGCGAGAAGGTCGGCCACCTTTCCCTTGAGCTTCGCCCCGGAGAAGGAGTCGGCGCTGTCCCGGTGGCTGACGGGCGGGCTGTCCGGATCTCCGCCCAGCGTCTGCATCAGCAGTGTGCCGAGGCCAAGGGCGGCCGCGGTGAAGACGGCGCCGAGTACGGCGGTACGGCGCCGTGTGCGCCGTAGAGAGCCGCCGCGCCCCGGTCCGGTGGCCGCACGCGGGCGCCCGGCAGGCCGGTCACCGGCCTGGCCCGGGAGGGCCGCAGGCGCGGCGGGCAATGTTTCACGTGAAACACGCGACGCCGAGGAGGGTGCGGGAGCGGAGGAGGCGGACTCGGGCTCGGGCGCGGGCGTCACGTCCGGCAGGGGCTCGGGTTGGGGCTTGGTAGCCGCGTCCGATGGGGGCTCGTCGGGAGCGGTGGCGTCCAGCAGTGCTTCGGCGGCCAGCGCCGCGTCGATGCGGCCCGCGACCTCGGCGGGCATCCGCGGTGGGCCGGGCAGCGTACCGAGTATGCCGCGGATCTCTTCCAGCGAGGCGTAGACGTCGGCGCAGAGCTCGCAGCCGTCCAGATGCCGTCGCACGTCGCTCGTGCGCGACGGGGAGAGCAGACCCTCGGTCAGGTCGGAGATCTCGGTGACCTCCGGATGCCCGGCCGAGTCGGTCGTGGCTGTCACGCTCGTCCACCTCCGCCCTTCACAGCAGCTGAATCGCTTGGTCCCGCATCCCGTGGCCCTGCTGCCGGTGGGACGGATGCCCCCTGCGTCCGGTTCCTTTCCGGGCCGGGGTTCCTGGCGTCGTCCTCGCCGCTGTCCCGGCCCCGCGTCCGTGATTCCGTACGCAGATGGGTGAGCAGCGGCAGCAGTCTGGCTCTTCCGCGGGAGCAGCGGCTCTTGACGGTGCCGGTGGGGACGTCGAGGACACGGGCTGCCTCAGCCACCGGGTAACCCTGCATGTCGACGAGGACGAGAGCGGCTCGCTGGTCCGACGGGAGCGTGTCCAGCGCCTCCAGAAGCTCACGGTGCAGATCGTCCCGCTCGACCGGGGCGGCCGCGGACTCCTCCGGCTCCAAGAGCTGCTCAAGACGCTCGGTGTCGTCGATGGGGGAGGTCTTGCGCGAGGCCGCCTTGCGGGCCCGGTCGAGGCAGGCGTTCACGGTGATCCGGTGCAGCCAGGTCGTCACGGCGGACTGACCACGGAAGCCGTGCGCCGCGCGGTAGGCGGAGACCAGAGCGTCCTGTACCGCGTCGGCCGCTTCCTCGCGGTCGCCGAGGGTGCGCAGCGCCACCGCCCACAACCGGTCCCGGTGTCGGCGGACAAGCTCACCGAAGGCGTCCTTGTCCCCCGCGACATGGGAGGCGAGAAGGTCCTGGTCGCTCATCTCACCCAGCGCGGTACTGTCCACCGTCAGGCCCCTCCCCCCAGTGAGCTTCGCCGAGCCTGTCTCAGCCCTTCAACTTCACGTCCGTGATGGCCTGCTTGTACCCCGCCCTGTAATAGCCGTCCTGGCCGGAGTTCGGCACCGCGGTCATCCACAAGAGCACGTACTGCGACTTGACGGGCTTCTTGGCCTCGATCTTCGCGGTGGTGCCCGAGGTGGTGACGGTGCCGATCTTCTTCATGGATTCGATCGGTGTCGTCGGCGAGAGCGAATCCACGGCGTACAGCGAGATCGTGGTGTGGGGCCCGCCGTACTGAAGGGCTATCGACGCCACCGAGACATCCCGCTTCGAGCCGAGGTCGTAGACGATGCCGACTCCGGGCTTGTAGGGGGCGAGCCTCGGACCGTCCTTGAACGTCATCGTGCGCCAGAGCGAGGCCGGGTCCTCATCGTATGTGTTGCGGATGTCACCCGGGTCCTGGGGCGAGCCCTTGAGCACGTACTCCTGGCCGCCCTTGATGCTGATCGGCTTCTTGGGCTTCGGCCGGTCCTTGTCGTCGCCCTTGGTGGTCTGCGTCTCGGTGGCGTCGCCGGAGTTGTCGCGCTCCATGAGCGCGTCGGCGAGCTGCCAGCTGCCCAGACCCAGCGCGGCGATGAGCAGCGCGGACACGGCCCACTTGAGGGCCCTGCCGGTGCGGCTCTGCAGCGGGGGCGGCGGGGTGATCACGGTCTGGGTGAGGCCGGGATGAGCCGCGGGGCGGCCGTAGCTGCCCTGCTGGTACGTGGTGCGCTGGTACTCCGGGGGAGCCGTGAAGGCCGGCTCCGGCGGCCGGATGCGCGGCATCTCACCGATGGCCTTGACCAGCTCGTCCGGCGTCGTACACGGCGGTTCCTGGCGGGACGCGGTCGCGCCGTCGTTGACGAGCGCCCGCATGGCGAGTTCGGAGAGGCCGCGGTGGACGCCCGCACGGACCTGGTCGGGTGCGATGAGGCCGATGTCCTTGGGCAGCCCGGAGAGGCCGTAGGCGTCGTCCTCGTACGGCCAGCGCTGGGTCAGTGCGGCGTACAGGAGCGCGCCGATCGCCTCGGTGTCCGTGCGCTGCGGGGTGTCGGAGCTGATGCCGCGCAGGGCCGCGTTCACCGCGAGGCCTCGGATGCGGTACTGGCCGGAGGAGGTGCGCAGTACGGCGCTCGGGGTCAGCCGCAGGTGGGCCAGCCCTTCGCGGTGGGCGGCCGCCATGGCCTGGGAGACCTGGCTGACGAGCTGGTACGCGTCGTGTGCTTCCAGAGGGCCCGCCGCGAGGACGGCGGTCAGCTCCGTGGCGTCCGGGAGCCACTCGTGGACGACGTAGACGAGGTCGTTCTCCTCGACCGCGTCCAGGACCTGTACGAACCGCGGGTCGCCGAGGAGGGCCGAGGAACGGGCCGCCGCGAGGACCGAGCGTGCGCGCGGGTGGGCTGCGGGCAGCAGGTGGACGCCGACGGCGCGGCGGAGCTTCTCGTCCACCGCGCGCCAGCTGCTGAAACCGTCCAGACGGGTGACGCACTCTTCGAGTCGGTAGCGCCTGGCGAGCTTGTGGCCACTGTGTAGTTCGGGAGGTGAGGAGGCCCCACGGCTCATGGGCTTCTCTGTATCCGCCGTGTCATCGTCTGCTGCCGTGTCCCGCTCCCGGGTCTGGGCCACCCCGTCGGCCGTGGGCTGCTCCGCCTTGGCGGTCAGCGGCTCGTCGCCGCTGTTGTCTGCCACGTCGACGGCAGCCGTGCTCCGTTCCGCCACCGTCGCTCCTGCCTCCCCATCCGTTGCGCTTCGTCAGACGCCAAAGCCAATTGTGCCCACAGTCCAGTGCTATGCACGACACGCGGTGGCCGGCGATGGTTGTGCGGTGCTCCTCATCTCAGCGACCGAGACGGCCGCGGACCATGCCGACCATGGAGTTGAGCTCCTCGATCCGCATGCGCTTCGCGGCGATGAAGAAGACTCCCAGTAGTACGGCACCGCCCGCGACCAGGGCCGCCAGCGAGCCGAGGACACCCTGTCCCAGGCTCTTGGTGATCGCGTACGCGGCGCCGCCCGCGAGCAGTGCCGCGGGCAGTGCGGCGATGCCGAGCCTGGCATACGTACGCAGTACACGGGAACCGTCCAGGTCCCCGCCGAGCCGCTTGCGCAGCCGCTGCCAGGCGACGCCCACGCCGATGGCGTAGGAGAGGCCGTAGGCGGCGGCCATGCCGGTGACCGCCCAGCGGGTGGGCAGCACGAAGTAGCAGGCCGCGGAGGCGGCGGCGTTCATCGCGGCCACGATGACCGTGTTGTAGAAGGGGGTCCGCGTGTCCTCGTAGGCGTAGAAGGCTCGCAGCACGACGTACTGCACGGAGTACGGGATCAGGCCGAGGCCGAAGGCCATCAGCATGTAGCCCATGTTCGTCGCCTGGGCGCTGCCCGAAGACCCGAAGATCAGCGTGCACATCGGGATGCCGAGCGCGACGAACCCGAAGGAGATCGGCACGATCGCGACCGCGGTCGTGCGCAGGCCCTGGGAGATGTCGTCGCGGACGGAGCCGGAGTCCCCGTCCTGGGCCGAGCGGGCGAGCCGGGGCAGCAACGCCGCCATCAGGGAGACCGTGATGATCGCCTGCGGGAGCCCCCAGATGAGCTGGGCGTTCGCGTAGGCGGAGAAGCCGATGCCGCTCGTCGAGGGCATGTCGACGGTGGCGGCGGTGGCCAGCTGGGTCACGACGAGGGCGCCCGCCTGGTTGGCCAGCACGAACAGGATCGTCCACTTGGCGAGCTTGGCGGCCTTGCCCAGGCCGTGGCCCTTCCAGTCGAAGCGCGGACGCAGCTTGAACCCGGTCTCGCGCAGGTACGGGATCATCGCCAGGGCCTGCACGACGAGACCGAGCAGGACACCGAACCCGAGAAGGCGCTCGGCCTCCGGCGGGATGTTCCCGACGGTCATGTCGGACGACGCCGAGGTGCCGTAGACCCAGATGAACATGCCGAGCGTGGCGATGATGACGATGTTGTTGAGGACCGGGGTCCACATCATCGCGCCGAACTTTCCGCGCGCGTTGAGGATCTGGCCCATCACCACGTGGATGCCCATGAAGAAGATCGAGGGCAGGAAGTAGCGCAGCAGCGTGGTGCCGACCTCGGTCGCCGCCGGGTCGTTGGCGACCGGGACGGACATCACGCGCACCAGCTGCGGGGCGAGGACGATGCCCAGGGCGGTGAGCAGACCGAGGGCCACCATGACGAGGGTCAGCAGGCGGTTGGCGTACGCCTCGCCGCCGTCGTCGTCCTCCTTCATGGAGCGCACCAGTTGCGGCACGAACACGGAGTTGAGGCCGCCGCCGACGGTGAGGATGTAGATCATCGTCGGGATCTGGTAGACGACCTGGAAGGTGTCGCCGAGCAGACCGACACCGAGCGCCGAGACGATCAGTGCGGAGCGGATGAAGCCGGTGAGGCGTGAGACGAGCGTGCCGGCCGCCATGACGGCGCTGGACTTCAGCAGGCTCGACGCGCGGCCCCCCGACTTGGGGGCGGCCGGTGCCGGCGCGGGGGTGGGAGCCGGGGCCGGCGCGGTGGCGGGGACGATCGGCTGGTCGGCGGGTGGGAAGCCGCCGTTGAGCGGCTGCTGGTAGCCGGCGCTCTGGGGGTAGCTGTTCTCCTGGGGGTAGCCACCGCTGTGCGGGTAGCCGCCGTGCTGCTGGTGACCGTTGTCCTGCTGGTAGCCGCCGCCCTGGGGGTAGCCGTTGTCCTGCTGGTAGCCGTTGTCCTGGGGGTAGCCGTTGTCCTGGGGGTAGCCGTTGCCCTGCTGGTAGCTGACCTGCTGGCTGCCGTAGCCGCCGGGCTGCTGGTCGCGGTAGAGGTGCGCGAAGGCGTCCGGCTCGTGGCGCTCCTCGCCCGCCTGCGTCACCAGGTCGTCGACGCCCACGAACTGCGTCGTGCGCGCGTCATCGCCGTACGGCAGGTGCCGGGTCGGACCCTCCGGCTCCGGAGGCGGCGTCTGGGCCCACACGCGGGGGTCCGGGGCGTGCTCGGGGGTGGGCGGCCGCCCGTAGAGCGGCTGCTGAGGGTAGGTGCCGGGCGGCGGCGGGGGGTGCGCCGCGCGGTCGTAGAGCGCCTCGGTCACCGGGTCCTGTGCGGAGAGGTCCTGCGCCCGGTAGGGGTCCTCCTCGTAGGCGTCCTGGAGGTACGCGTCGGGCGCGGGCTGCGGCGGAACCTGCTGCCCGTAGTCGGCAGAGCCCTGCGGCGGGCCCTCGGGCGAGGCAGGGCCGCCCGAGCCCTGGCCACGGTCACCGTCGTACGGCGCGTTCATGGTTTACCCCACCTCATCGTCCCCGGGCCCACCGGCCACGACTTCGCTCAACGGTCCACTCTCTCACCCGTGTCCGATGGCTCGGTGCTTTCCGGGGCGGTGTCCGGTGTCGGGTCACTCGGCTGCTCAGGGTCGCCTTCGCCGGACGAGGCACCGGATTCGCCGTCGGGACCCTCGTGCGGGCCCTCCTCGGCGGCCAGCTTCCGCGCCGCGCGCTTGCGCTGGGTGTACATCCGGAAACCGGCCAGGACAAGCAGCAGGAGGCCGCCGGCGATGACGAGCATCACCGCGGGGGTGACCTCGGTGACGTTGACGTCGAAGTGCACGGCCTTTCCGTACGGTTCCCCGTCTTCGGTGAAGAGCTGAGCGGAGACCGGGACCGGGCCGTTGGCGTTGGCCGTGGTGGTGAACTTCACCGACTGGGAGTGGCCGCCCGCGATCTCGACGTCGATCTCCTCGTACAGACCGTCGCCGATCTTCAGGCGGGTGGGGTTCTGTGAGGACAACCGCAGCTTCAGGTGGCGGACCCCCTGCACCAGGTTGTTCTGCACCGATACGGGGATGGTCGCGCTGCGCCCGGAGAGCTTCGCGTCCGACCTGTCGATCAGAGCCACCTGTTCGGTGAGCTCCCGCAGGTAGTTCTTGACGCCGGTCTGGTAGGCGGTCGCCTCCGACGGGCGGCCGCGCCAGGACGTCGACATCTCGCGGTCTATGGCCCTTCCGAAGGGCGTGACCACGCGGTCCTTCTCGACGAGGATCACCTGGAAGCGCTCAAGCATGCCCTGGGTGTCGCGGATCGACTCGAACGCCGGCTGGGGAAGCTCCTGCTTGCGCAGCGCGGCCGGGTAGGCCCCGGTCGACGGGACCCGGGTGGTGGCCCGCGGGTCCGGCTTCGCCTTCGCCGCGGCGGTCAGGTCCTCGAACTGCGACCACTGCCCGTCCTGGAGCGTCGACAGCGCCTTCGCCATGGCCTGGGCCTGGCTGGCCGTCGGCATGCGCTGTGGCGCGATCACGATGCTGCGCTGCTTGCCGGGGTCCTGGAGGTTGATCATCAGGCTCTGGGCGACGAACTGCTGGACGGCGAGCGTGGAGTTCTCCGCTTCCGTCATGTCGCCCTGGAAGGCGGTGGACAGGCGCGCGTCGGCCACCACGGCGGTCGTGCCGCCGCCGATGGGCCGGGCCGCGGTCGGCGAGTACGGCAGACCGTCCGTCTCGCGGAAGCTGTCGCTGCGGGCGATCACCGTGTGGGCGCCCGCGGAGGTCGCCACATCGACGATGGACGGGTCGACCGCTCCGTCGGCCGGCCACGCGAAGTCCGTGCTCGGCTTCACGTGGAGGATCGTCTCCACCGCGCTGACCCCCGCGTCGGTGGCGTCCTTGAGGTGGCTGAGGGAGCCGGTCACGGCCCTGCCGTTGTGCGCGAGGGACGCGAGGTCGGGGTCGGCGAAGGGCAGGGCGACGACCTTCTTGCCCTTGACCGCGGCTTCCAGGTCGTTGAGCCAGGCGGTGGCCACCGCCTGATGCTTGCCCACCCTGCTGGACCGACCGTCGGGGTTCTGGACCCGGTAGCCCTTCGTCATCGCCTCGACGGAGGCGAGCAGGTCCGGATCGATGACCCATGTGACGTCGAGGTCGCTGCCGAGGGCCAAGAGCTGCTGGAGACGGCCGCCCGGGGCGAGATCGTCGGCGAGGTCGTCGTTCCGGAAGACAGGCGTCTGCTGCTCGTCGGACTCGGTCTTCGCCGTGAGGTGCGTGTCGGCGATGAGCGGCCAGAGGTAGGTCGTCTTCGTCTTCGTGTCGGCGGCGGCGGTCTGCCACGGCAGGAAGGTGCGCTCGATGCCGAGCACCTGCTGATAGCCCCGCGCGGCGCTCTGCCCGGTGAGGGCGACGCTCAGCTGATAGACGCCGTCGGCGCCGAGGTGCAGCGCCTTGACGGGCACGGAGATGCTGAAGTCCTGCCGGACACCGGGCACGAGCCTGTCGAACTTGTCGACGTACTTGCCGCCGACCTCCGTGCCGTCGAGCCCCGGCTGGTAGCTCGTGCGCTTCGCGGCGCTGTCGATCTCACTCCGGCCGCCGAGAGGCGACGATCCCACCCGCAGCCCGACCTGGGCCCCGGTCACCGTCTGCTTGCCGTGGTTGGTGACCGTGCCGGAGACGGTGAGCTTGTCGCCTTCATCGGGAGCGGTCGGGGTCAGGGCGTCCAGCGAGACGTCCACGGTGCCGGAACCGACGGCAGGAGGCGCGCTCGGCGCGGTGGCGTGCGCCACGGGGCCTGCCGGGGCCTGCAGGAGGCCGGCCAGCAAGGGGGTGCCCACCAGGAGTGCTGCGGTGCGCCGCAGCCACCGGCGGGCAGGTGAGGGGCTTGTCCCCGGGAAGTCTGCCGCCTCGGCCACGCGTTCGCCCGTCCCTCGTCGTCAGTGGTC
Source organism: Streptomyces huasconensis (assembly GCF_021028635.1). Classification (NCBI taxonomy): domain Bacteria; kingdom Bacillati; phylum Actinomycetota; class Actinomycetes; order Kitasatosporales; family Streptomycetaceae; genus Streptomyces; species Streptomyces huasconensis. The sequence goes on along the minus strand of NZ_CP086119.1, from coordinate 4,047,503 downwards.
GTCGGTTGTGCGTCCACGCATGGTAACGATGCGCGCTGTGGCGAAGTGCCGCGGTCTGCTCCACATGATCGCAACAGTTGGCCGGGGCGGTGGCATGGGCCCCGGGCTGCCCGGCGGGAATCGGGTCGGCTCCGGGCGGCCGGGGCACGTACCCTTTTCTGTTGTGCCGAACGCCAACGAAGACAATCCCAGCGCCCTGAGCCAGGTGCAGCGCCGCGCGGTCAGCGAATTGCTGCGTGTGTCCCCTGTCGCGGACGATCTCGCCCGCCGTTTCCAGGAGGCCGGGTTCTCTCTCGCCCTGGTCGGTGGCTCGGTCAGGGACGCTCTCCTGGGCCGGCTCGGCAACGACCTGGACTTCACGACCGACGCCCGCCCCGAGGACGTACTGAAGATCGTCCGGCCGTGGGCCGACGCGGTGTGGGAGGTCGGGATCGCCTTCGGGACCGTCGGTTGCCAGAAGGAGGGCTACCAGATCGAGGTCACGACGTACCGGTCCGAGGCGTACGACAGGACCTCGCGCAAGCCCGAGGTGTCCTACGGCGACTCCATCGAGGAAGACCTCGTCCGCCGTGACTTCACCGTGAACGCGATGGCCGTGGCGCTCCCCGAGAAGGAGTTCATCGACCCGCACGGAGGCCTTGAGGACCTGTCCGGGCGTGTCCTGCGCACCCCGGGCACCCCCGAGGAGTCCTTCTCGGACGATCCGCTGCGGATGATGCGGGCCGCGCGGTTCGCCGCGCAGCTGGACTTCGAGGTGGCGCCCGAGGTCGTCGCCGCGATGACGGCCATGGCCGAGCGCATCGACATCGTCTCCGCGGAGCGGGTGCGGGACGAGCTGAACAAGCTGATCCTCTCCGCCCACCCGCGCAAGGGCCTCGCCCTCCTCGTCGACACGGGGCTCGCCGCGCGCGTCCTGCCGGAGCTGCCCGCGCTGCGTCTGGAGCGCGACGAGCACCACCGCCACAAGGACGTCTACGACCACTCGCTGATCGTCCTGGAGCAGGCGATGGCGCTGGAGAAGGAAGGGCCGGACCTGACGCTGCGGCTCGCCGCGTTGCTGCACGACATCGGCAAGCCGAAGACCCGTCGCTTCGAGAGCGACGGCCGGGTCTCCTTCCACCACCACGAGGTGGTCGGGGCCAAGATGGTCAAGAAGCGCATGACCGCGCTGAAGTACTCCAACGACCTGGTGAAGGACGTCTCGCGCCTCGTCGAACTCCACCTGCGCTTCCATGGCTACGGCACGGGAGAGTGGACGGACTCGGCCGTACGTCGCTACGTACGCGACGCCGGCCCGCTCCTGGAGCGCCTGCACAAGCTGACCCGCTCCGACTGCACGACGCGCAACAAGCGCAAGGCGAACGCCCTGTCGCGGGCGTACGACGGCCTGGAGGAGCGCATCGCCCGCCTCCAGGAGCAGGAGGAGCTGGACTCGATCCGTCCTGACCTGGACGGCAACGACATCATGCAGGTCCTGGACGTGGGTCCGGGCCCGGTGATCGGCAAGGCGTACAAGTTCCTGCTGGAGCTGCGCCTGGAGAACGGGCCGATGGAGCGGGACGCGGCGGTGGCCGCGCTCAAGGAGTGGTGGGCGGCGCAGGACTGACGCTGCGGTGTGGGTGTTTCACGTGAAACACCCACTCACCCCAAACGTGCCGAGGGGCGCTGTTTCACGTGAAACCGTGAAAACAGCGCCCCTCGGCGTATGTCCGGTGAGCCGGATCAGGGCTTCACCGATCAGGGCTTCTTCGTGCAGAAGAGGAAATCGCTGCCCTTGCCGGTCTCCGCGTAGAAACCGGTCGCGCCGTCAACCTTGCGGCACTCGGCTTCCGCGGTGAACTGGGTGTAGTGCCCGTCGATCTTCTTGATGACCTTGGCCTCGGCCTCGGAGGAGGAGCAGTCCACGACCTCCATGCGGTCCGAGGACGAGGAAGCGGGCTTCAAGCAGTCGCCCACCGCGGCCGACTCTGCCTCGCTCTTGCCGAGGTACCACTTGCCGACGGCAATGATGATGGCGACGAGGAGGAACCCGCCGATACGCAGAAGGAACTTCTTGCCGAACCTGCTCGGAGCGGCCGGCGGCGGCACGGGCCCGCCCTGGTGCGGCGGGTACGGCGCGCCCTGCTGAGGGGGGTACGGCGCGCCCTGCTGCGGAGGGTAGGGAGCACCCTGCTGCGGATACGGCGCGCCCGGGGCCTGCTGTCCGTACGGGTTCTGACCTTGGGGCGGGTACGGAGCTTGGCCCTGGGGCGGCGGAGTGGTCACTTTTGGGGGTCCCCCTCGAACGAAAGCGCGATGGCGCGGATAAGACGTCCGTAAGTTATCGGGGTGCGGTGACATCTCTGAAGCTCAGAGGAGGTCTGTGGCACTGATGTGACACTTACTGCATGCCAAAGCGGGCCATACTCGCCGCAACTGCTCCGTACAGCAGAGCCACGATGACGACAAGCGGAACCGACTGACCATCACCCGGCAGCATCAGCGCCGCCACGGCCGCCGCTCCCACGAACGCGACATTGAAGAGGACGTCGTAGAGCGAGAAGATCCGGCCACGGAAGCCGTCGTCCACCGCGGCCTGCACCACCGTGTCCGTGGCGATCTTCGCGCCCTGCGTCGTCAGGCCGAGGACGAAGGCGGCGACGAGCAGGGGTACGGGGGCGAAGGTGAGGCCGAGGGCCGGTTCCAGGACCGCAGCCACGGCCGCGCACGCGGCGATCCAGCCGCCGGGGCCCAGTCGGCCCGCCGCCGACGGGGTCACCAGCGCCGCCACGAAGAAGCCCGCCCCGGAGATGCCGACGGCGAGGCCGAGCAGCGCCAGCCCGTCGGACTCCGAGGACGACCAGGCGTACCGGCAGAGCATCAGGACCATGACCGTCAGCGCGCCGTAGCAGAAGCGCAGCACGGTCATCGCGGCCAGCGCGCGGGCGGCCGCGGGGCGCCGGGCCAGGTGCCGCACTCCCGCTGCCAGGCCACGCGCCGTGCCGGCCAGCGCTTCCCCGAGGTGGGGGCGTACCAGGTCGGGGTCCGGACCGAGCAGGTCACGCGCCATGCGGAGTGAGGCGAGCGCCGCACAGAGGTAGAGGGCGGCCCCGAGGAGGACCACCGCCGCGTCCGAATCCGAGCCCGCCAGCCGGACGACGAAGGCGAGACCGCCGCCCACCGTCGCGGCGAGCGTCCCCGCGGTCGGCGACAGGGAGTTGGCGATGACCAGGCGGTCGGCGTCCACCACCCGCGGCAGCGCGGCGGAGAGTCCGGCGAGCACGAACCGGTTGACGGCGGTGACACACAGCGCGGAGGCGTAGAAGAGCTGGTCCGGGACGTCGCTGAGCATCAGCACGGCGGTCAGCGCCGCCAGCACCGCCCGCAGGAGGTTGCCGTAGAGGAAGACCTGTCGGCGCCGCCAGCGGTCCAGGAGGACGCCCGCGAAGGGGCCGACCAGCGAATACGGAAGGAGCAGCACCGCCATCGCGGAGGCGATCGCTCCGGCCGAGGCCTGCTTCTCCGGTGAGAAGACCACGTACGTGGCGAGCGCGACCTGGTAGACGCCGTCCGCGCTCTGGGAGATCAGCCGTACGGCGAGCAGGCGCCGGAAATCCCGCAGACGCAGCAGGACACGCAGGTCACCGACGACAGCCATGGGGAACACCCTCACATACGAGGAAGGCCCCATACGAGGAAGGCCCCCGGCACATACGAGGAGGGTCCCTCGGGCGCATTGCCCGGGGGACCCTCGATGAGCGGCAAGGAGAGAGCTGCTTAGCGCTCGACCTCGCCCTTGATGAACTTCTCGACGTTCTCGTACGCCTCGTCGTCGAAGTACTGGACCGGCGGGGACTTCATGAAGTACGACGACGCGGAGAGGATCGGGCCGCCGATGCCGCGGTCCTTGGCGATCTTCGCGGCGCGCAGGGCGTCGATGATGACACCCGCGGAGTTCGGGGAGTCCCAGACCTCGAGCTTGTACTCGAGGTTCAGCGGGACGTCGCCGAAGGCGCGGCCCTCAAGGCGGACGTACGCCCACTTGCGGTCGTCGAGCCACGCGACGTAGTCCGACGGGCCGATGTGGACGTTCTTCTCGCCCAGCTCGCGGTCGGGAATCTGCGAGGTGACGGCCTGCGTCTTCGAGATCTTCTTCGACTCGAGGCGGTCGCGCTCCAGCATGTTCTTGAAGTCCATGTTGCCGCCGACGTTGAGCTGCATCGTGCGCTCAAGGCGCACACCGCGGTCCTCGAACAGCTTTGCCATGACGCGGTGCGTGATGGTGGCGCCGACCTGCGACTTGATGTCGTCACCGACGATCGGCACGCCGGCCTCGGTGAATTTGTCCGCCCACTCCTTGGTACCGGCGATGAAGACCGGCAGCGCGTTGACGAACGCGACCTTGGCGTCGATGGCGCACTGCGCGTAGAACTTCGCGGCGTCCTCGGAACCGACGGGCAGGTAGCAGACGAGGACGTCGACCTTGCGGTCCTTGAGGACCTGGACGACGTCGACCGGGGACTCGGCGGACTCCTCGATGGTCTGGCGGTAGTACAGGCCCAGGCCGTCGAGGGTGTGGCCACGCTGGACCTGCACGCCGGTGTTCGGCACGTCGCAGATCTTGATGGTGTTGTTCTCGCTGGCGCCGATCGCGTCCGCGAGGTCGAGGCCGACCTTCTTCGCGTCCACGTCGAAGGCGGCGACGAACTCCACGTCACCGACGTGGTACTCGCCGAACTGGACGTGCATCAGGCCCGGGACCTTGGCGTCCGGGTCGGCGTCCTTGTAGTACTCGACGCCCTGGACCAGCGAGGCGGCGCAGTTGCCCACGCCGACGATGGCTACGCGAACCGAACCCATTCCGGTTGCTCCCTGTGTGATCTCGGTATTCCGGATGAAACCCTGCGGAACGCTGGGTCTCACTTGGTGGGGCCATCGGACGGGTCCGGCGGCGGGTCGTTCTCCCGCCGCCGGGGCAGGTCCGCCGACTCCCCAGATGTGCTGTCCTGCTGAGCGGAGCCTTCGCGGGAGGGCCGGTGCTGGTCCCGCCCCGCGCGCTCGCTCTCGATGAGCTCGTTCAGCCAGCGCACTTCGCGCTCCACGGACTCCATGCCGTGCCGCTGCAGCTCAAGCGTGTAGTCGTCCAGGCGCTCCCGGGTTCGGGCCAGGGAGGCGCGCATCTTCTCCAGACGTTCTTCGAGCCGGCTGCGGCGGCCCTCGAGCACCCGCATGCGCACATCCCGCGAGGTCTGCCCGAAGAAGGCGAAGCGGGCGGCGAAGTGCTCGTCCTCGTACGCGTCGGGGCCGGTCTGCGAGAGCAGCTCCTCGAAGTGCTCCTTACCTTCCGCCGTCAGCCGATAGACGATCTTGGCGCGACGCCCGGTGAGCGGAGCCGCGAGGGCGTCCTCGGAGGCGCTGCCCGCTTCCTCGATCAACCAGCCGTTGGCGACCAGCGTCTTGAGGCAGGGGTAGAGGGTCCCGTAGCTGAAGGCGCGGAAGACTCCTAGCGACGTATTGAGACGTTTCCGCAGCTCATAGCCGTGCATCGGGGACTCGCGGAGGAGACCGAGGACGGCGAATTCCAGGATGCCGGAGCGCCTGCTCATCTTCGCCTCCCGTCTTCCGAGGTCCCTCAGTACGGCCTCTATGCCGAGCTGATGTATCGACTCGATACATCGAGACGATAGAACGGTGCCCCGCATGTGACAAGAGGGGGCACGGTGAACGGCGTCACATCACCGATTCGTAGGAAGTAACTTGCCTGATTTGGGGTGAACTTCGGCTCTACGAGGGTTTTGACGGTGCGTAGTCTGTGCGCCATGTATGCCGCCGGGAACCAAGTGACGCCAGGGAGCGTCGTCGTCCCCGGTGTAGTGCGGGTGAGCGCCGGAACGGGCGCATCCGTACGTCGGGGGGACCGGAAACCAGCCGCCGTTTCCAGGCGTGGACAGCTGCGCCTGCCCGAGGAGTAATCGTTCGATGAGCGAGCACCGTCGCAAACCGCCGCAGCCGCAGGGCGGCGGACGCGCCGCGGCCAGGCGTGGCGCCCCAGGAGCGCCGTCGGGCCGCCGTGCGGCGCCGAGAGATGCCACTGGACCGTCCGCTTCCTCCTATGGGGCACCGGGAGCCGGGGCTCAGGACGAGGGGGACCAGACCTACGGAGGCCGGGCGCAGGCCCGGCGCGCCGCGCAGCGCAGTGGTTCGGTCGGCGCGGGAGGCGGTCGCCGCAGGGCGGCCGAGGCCTCCGGCGGCGGACGTGCCGGCGGTGGCGGACGCCGTGGCGGGGGTGGGCCCGGCGGTTCCGGCGGGTCCGGGCCGGGGCGCGGCAGGGGCCGTGGCGCCCAGCAGCCCGGCAAGAAGAGGTTCATCGACTACCCGCGCGCGGGCAAGCGGGGCGCGCGGCGCTGGGTGCCGTCGTGGCGCCTGGTCACCGGTCTCTTCCTGAGCTTCGTCGGCGGCCTGATGGCCGTCGCGGGCATCTCGTACGCCCTGGTGGAGGTTCCCGAGGTCGACAAGGCGGCCAAGGCCCAGAACAACGTCTACTACTGGGCCGACGGCAAGCAGATGGTCGCGACCGGTGGTGAGCGCAACCGCCAGATCATCGACTACGACGACATCCCCAAGGAGATGCGCTTCGCCGTCATGTCGGCGGAGAACAAGACGTTCGAGGACGACAAGGGCGTCGACCCCATGGGCATCGCGCGCGCCGTGGTGAATATGGCCAAGGGCGGGCAGACCCAGGGTGGCTCCACGATCACCCAGCAGTACGTGAAGAACGCGCGTCTCGGTGATCAGTCGCAGACGTTTAGCCGCAAGTTCAAGGAACTCTTCATCTCCATAAAGGTCGGCCGGACCGAGTCCAAGGAACACATCATGGCCGGCTACCTCAACACCGCTTACTACGGTCGTGGGGCCTACGGCATCCAGGCGGCCGCCCGGGCGTACTTCGACAAGGAAGCGACGGACCTGGACCCGAGCGAGTGCGCGCTCCTCGCGACGGTGCTCAAGGGCGCCACGTACTACGACCCGGCCGGCTACCCCGAGATCGACCCCGCGGCCAACCAGAAGGACAACACCGCGCGCGCCAAGAAGCGGTGGGAGTGGATTCTCGACGAAGAGGTCAAGGACGGCCACCTGACCGCCGAGGAGCGGAACAAGTACAAGGTGTTCCCGAAGCTGCAGAACCCGCGGTCGAACACCCAGCTGGGCGGCCAGACCGGTTACCTCGTGGACCTGGCCAAGGCGTATGTCATCCGCAACACGGACATCACCGCCGAGCAGCTCCAGCAGGGCGGCTACGAGATCCACACGACCTTCGACAGGAAGAAGGTCAGGGAACTCGAGAACGCGGTGAAGAAGGTCCGCAAGGAGAAGATCAAGCCGAAGCTGCGTCCCGAGAAGGACACGCACGTCCAGTTCGGCGGGGCCTCCGTGGACCCCAAGAGCGGCGCCATCAAGGCCATCTACGGCGGCGAGGACGCGACGAAGCACTTCACCAACAACGCCGACCAGACCGGCGCCCAGGTGGGTTCGACGTACAAGCCGTTCGTGCTGGCCGCCGCCTTCAAGTACGGCGTACGGGACCCCGGTGGCCCGGCGTCGCAGGGCCTGGCCCAGCGCACTGTGGTCAGTCCGAAGAGCCTGTACAGCGGCAAGAACGAGCTGAAGATCCAGAATTACAACGACAGTGTCTGGACCGACCGTGAGGGCAAGGAGTGGCTCCAGAAGAACGACGGAGACGCGTCGTACAACCCTCCGACCTACCAGATCGACCTGCGTGAGGCGATGCGGGAGTCGGTCAACTCGGCCTATGTGCAGCTCGGCATGGACGTCGGTCTGGACAAGGTGAAGGAGGCGGCCATCGACGCCGGCCTCAAGGACGACAGTTCCATGGCCAGCGCCAATTACCCCTCCTTCTCGCTCGGCACCTCGTCGCCCAGTGCGATCCGGATGGCCGGGGCCTACGCCACGTTCGCGGCCAGCGGCAAGCAGAACGAGCCGTACTCGGTCAAGGAGGTCGAGTACAAGGGCGACTCGGTCTACCACCACAATAAGGAGACCAAGCGCGCCTTCACCCCGCAGGTCGCCGACAACGTCACCGACGTGCTGAGGACCGTCGTGGAGAAGGGCACCGGCACCTCGGCGCAGCTGGGCAACCGCCCGGTCGCGGGCAAGACCGGCACCACGGACGGCAACAAGTCCGCCTGGTTCGTCGGTTACACCCCGCAGTTGTCGACGGCGATCAGCATGTACCGGCTCGACGACGACGAGACCAACAAGAAGCGCGAGTTCCTGGAGATGTTCGGCACGGGTGGCGAGGAGAAGATCCACGGCGCCTCGTTCCCCGCGAAGATCTGGCAGGACTACATGTCGAAGGCGCTCAAGGGCGAGCCTGTGGAGTCCTTCCCGCCGCCGGGGCCGATCGGTCAGCTCGTCGGTGAGACGCCGCCTCCGCCGCCGAGCCCCACGGCGACCAAGGAGCCGGAGAAGGAAGAGACCACGTCTCCGACGCCGACGGAGACGGAGACGACCAAGCCGCCCACGACGCAGTCGCCCGACCCTGAAGAGTCATGCAGCCAGTGGGACTGGGAGTGCAACAACGACGGCGGCGTCGATGGCGGTGCCCAGGACGGCGGCGCCAACGGAGACCCGGGCGGGGAATCACCACCTCCCACGATCGACCCGCCGGACGGCGACGACCGGGGGAACCAGAACGGCGGAGGAATCTTCGGCTGAGCCGGCCCCACCCGTCCGTGCGGAGTGATCCGACGGCCGACCGGGACCGCCCCCGCGCATGTTTCACGTGAAACGAGGGCCGCCACACCGACCGGGTGTGGCGGCCCTCGGCGCGTTCTCACCCGCGTACGGCAGGATGTCGGGCATGCCCAGTGCAGACCCCAGCGCCCGCCCCGGCGCAGAGACGCCGAGCGGAAGCGCGTACGAGCCCGTGAGCCCGCAGGAGCCGGAGCCGGTACGGCCGACAGTGGAGGACGAGGTCGCCCGGGCCGGCAGCGAGTTGCTCGGCGGTCCCTCCGGCCGAAGAGCGCTGTACACGGCGGACTGGTGGTCTCCCGTCCGCGTCATCGCGATCATCGCGCTCGGCATGTTCGCGCTGGGCATGGTCCAGAAGATGCCGTGCTACAACGGCGCGTGGTTCTCGGGAGCGAGCTCGCAGTACACGCACGCGTGCTACTCCGACATCCCGCATCTCTACGAAGGGCGAGGCTTCGCCGACGGCCTCGTGCCGTACTTCGACAGACTGCCCGGCGAGATGGAGTACCTCGAATACCCGGTCCTGACCGGCGCGTTCATGGAGATGGCTTCCTGGGTGACGCCGGGCAGCGGGTCCATCCAGCACCAGGAGAAGATCTACTGGATGGTCAACGCGGGGATACTGATGGTCTGTGCGGCCGTCGTCGCCGTCTGCGTCTCGCGTACCCACCGGCGTCGCCCGTGGGACGCCCTGCTCGTCGCCCTCGCCCCCGCCCTCGCGCTGACGGCCACCATCAACTGGGATCTGCTGGCCGTCGCCCTCACGGCCGCCGCGATGATGATGTGGGCGCGGGCGCGTGCCCTCGCCTTCGGCGTCCTCCTGGGGCTCGCCACGGCCGCCAAGCTCTATCCCGTGCTGCTGCTCGGGCCGCTGCTGATCCTGTGCTGGCGCGCGGGCCGCTGGCGGGCCTTCGGGACCGGCCTGGTCGGTGCCGCGGGCACCTGGCTGGCCGTCAACCTTCCGGTGATACTGCTCGCCGGCGACGGGTGGTCGAAGTTCTACACCTTCAGCCAGGAGCGGGACGTCGACTTCGGGTCTTTCTGGCTGATCCTCAACCAGCGCACGGAGTCGCCGTTGTCCACCGACACCGTCAACATCTTGGCGGTGGCGCTGATGCTCCTGGCCTGCCTGGCCATAGGAGCACTCGGGCTGAGCGCCCCGCGCCGGCCGCGCTTCGCGCAGCTCGCCTTCCTGGTCGTGGCCGCCTTCATCCTGACCAACAAGGTCTACTCGCCGCAGTACGTCCTGTGGCTGATCCCGCTCGCGGCGCTCGCGCGGCCCCGCTGGCGCGACTTCCTGATCTGGCAGGCGTGCGAGGTCGCGTACTTCCTCGGGATCTGGTTGTACTTGGCGTACACCACGAGCGGGGACGCGCACAAAGGCCTGCCCACCGAGGGCTACCAAGTGGCCATCGTCGTCCATCTGTTGGGGACGCTCTACCTGTGCGCGGTGGTCGTACGCGACATCCTGATGCCGGAGCGGGACGTGGTGCGCCGGGGCGGCGACGATGACCCTTCGGGCGGCGTTCTGAACGGTGCGGAGGACGCCTTCGTCCTCGGGCTGGCGGCGCAACCGGCGCGGCCTGTGGCGCACTCCGCCGAGGGGCCGATGGTGAAGTGGGGGGCGGCGACAACCGATATGTCGCGCTGAGGGGCCCGGACCTGCCGTCGGGCGTTCGCGTCCGTGTTCGCCCTGAGCGAACACCGGCGACGGGTGGTGGACACAGCTTGCATACGCCTGAAGGGGCCGGAGACGACGTGTGTGTCGTGTCCGGCCCCTTCAAGCGTGGTGCGGGGGTGCGGAGGCTTCGGCGGTGCCTCAGCGGTCCACCATGCGGTCGAACTGGGTGGTGGTGTGCCGCAGATGGGCCACCAGTTCCTCGCCGACCCTGGGCTCCTGTGCGTCGGAAGGCACGAAGAGGATGGAGACCTGCATGTGCGGCGGCTCCGCGAACCAGCGCTGCTTGCCTGCCCAGACGAACGGCGAGAGGTTGCGGTTGACGGTCGCGAGCCCCGCGCGGGCCACGCCCTTGGCCCGCGGCATCATGCCGTGCAGCGCCTTCGGGGCCTCCAGGCCGACGCCGTGGGAGGTGCCACCCGCCACCACGACCAGCCAGCCGTCGGAGGCGACCTTCTGCTGGCGGTAGCCGAAACGGTCCCCCTTGGCGACGGCGGTGACGTCCAGGATCGCGCCGCGGTACTCGGTGGCCTCGTGATCGCCCAGCCAGAGGTTCGTGCCGATGCGCGCCCGGAAGCGGGTCTGCGGGAACTGCTGCTGAAGCCGGGCGAGTTCGTTGGCCTTGAGGTGGCTGACGAACATCGTGTGCAGCGGGAGACGGGCGGCGCGCAGGCGGTCCATCCAGCCGATGACCTCCTCGACGGCGTCCGAGCCGTCGGTGCGGTCCAGCGGAAGGTGGAGCGCGAAGCCTTCGAGCCGTACGTCCTCGATGGCGGCGTGCAGCTGCGGGAGCTCCTGCTCGCTGATGCCGTGGCGCTTCATCGAGGACATGACCTCGATGACGACGCGGGCGCCCACCAGGCCGTGCACGCCGTCGAGCGACGACACGGAGCGGATCACGCGGTCGGGCAGCGGCACCGGCTCCTCGCCCCGCCGGAACGGGGTCAGGACCAGCAGGTCACCGCTGAACCAGTCCTTGATCCGGGCCGCCTCGTAGGTGGTGCCCACGGCGAGGATGTCGGAGCCGAAGCGCGTGGCCTCCTCGGCCAGGCGCTCGTGACCGAAGCCGTAGCCGTTGCCCTTGCAGACCGGGACGATGCCCGGGAACTGCTCCAGCACGTGCTTGTGATGTGCCCGCCAGCGCGCGGTGTCGACATAGAGCGTGAGCGCCATGGCTGGTCCCGGAACCTTTCTCGTGTCTGCGGTGTATCAGAGTTATGGACGGAAATTGTGCGGGATCAGCGGCGCGACATGTAGATGTCGAGCGCCTTGTGCAGCAGCTTGTTGAGCGGGAAGTCCCATTCGCCGATGTACTCGGCGGCCTCACCGCCGGTGCCCACCTTGAACTGGATCAGACCGAAGAGGTGGTCCGTCTCGTCCAGGGAGTCGGAGATGCCGCGCAGGTCATAGACCGTCGCCCCCATGGCGTACGCGTCGCGGAGCATCCGCCACTGCATCGCGTTCGAGGGCCTGACCTCACGCCCGATGTTGTCCGAGGCACCGTAGGAGTACCAGACGTGCCCGCCGACGACGAGCATGGTGGCGGCCGAGAGGTTCACGCCGTTGTGCCGCGCGAAGTACAGCCGCATGCGGTTGGGGTCCTCGGAGTTGAGGGCCTGCCACATCTGCTGGAAGTAGCCGAGCGGCCGCGGGCGGAACTTGTCGCGGATGGCCGTGATCTCGTAGAGGCGCTGCCACTCGGCGAGGTCCTGGTAGCCGCCCTGGACGACCTCGACGCCGGCCTTCTCGGCCTTCTTGATGTTGCGCCGCCACAGCTGGTTGAAGCCCTTCTGGACCTCGTCCAGGGAGCGGTTGGCCAGCGGCACCTGGAAGACGAACCGGGGCTGTACGTCACCGAAGCCGGCGCCGCCGTCCTCGCCCTGCTGCCAGCCCATCCGGCGCAGCCGGTCGGAGACCTCGAAGGCGCGCGGCTCGATGAACGTCGCCTCGACGTCCCGCAGCCGCTTCACGTCCGGGTTCTGGATGCCGGCCTTGATCGCCGGAGCGTCCCAGCGGCGGATCACGACCGGCGGGCCCATCTTCACGGAGAAGGCCCCCTGCTGCTTGAGGTGCGCCAGCATCGGCTGGAGCCACTCGTCCAGGTTCGGGGCGTACCAGTTGATGACCGGGCCCTCGGGGAGGTAGGCGAGATACCGCTTCAGCTTGGGCAGCTGCCGGTAGAGCACCAGGCCCGCACCGACGAGCTGGCCGGTCCGGTCGTCGAACCAGCCCAGGTTCTCCGAGCGCCATTCGCTCTTCACGTCAGCCCATGCCGGGACCTGGCAATGACTCGCCGACGGCAGTGTCTGGATATACGCCAGATGCTGCTCGCGACTGATGGTCCTCAGGGTCAGACTCATTCGGGGCGCTCCTCGGCTGGTGTGTCCCCATGGGTTCAGGGGCTCCGGCTCTCGCGCCGAAGCCTACTGCGCCCTGCGAGCGCCCCGACTGGCCGTAGGCAACCTTGGCCCCCGGCCCCGCCCGGGACCGGGGTGCCGTGGGTGGTCAGCCGATGATTCCGCCGAAGAGTCCGCCGTGTGCCATGCCGAGGAAGAAGCCGATGGCCGCGGCACCCATGCCCAGGATCAGACCGAAGCGCTCACGGGTCGTCGCCGAGATGAACTGGCCGTACGCGCCGGTGATGATGCCGACCAGGCCCGTCCACGAGCTGAGCAGATGGAGGCTGTGGAACATCGCCGTCACGAAGGCGATCGCGCCCAGTACCAGCGTCACGCCGACGAGCGTGTCCTGGAGCGGATGGGACTTGCCGTCCGAGGCGAAGAGCGAGGTAGTGGTGTTGTGTCGCATTGTCTGTGCCATGTGAGGCACCTCCTGCGGAGAGCGGCGCATCGTAGCGCCATACACACCCGATGTGTACAGATTCTGCCCGTACCTCGCCGGATTTCAACCGGAAGCCTCGGTGCGGGTAGTCTGTACCGTCTGCACCCGTGTCTGCCCGGACCACGGCAGGAGCTTCCGTTCGCGGAAGCCGATTGTCAGTGGCGGCCGATACGGTTGCGTACGCATCACGACCCTCCTGCCACGGAACGACCGTGGCCGCTGAGTCCAAAGGAGGTGGGTTCCACATGCGTCACTACGAAGTGATGGTCATCCTCGACCCCGATCTCGAGGAGCGCGCTGTCTCCCCGCTGATCGAGAACTTCCTCTCCGTCGTCCGTGAGGGCAACGGAAAGGTCGAGAAGGTCGACACCTGGGGCCGTCGTCGTCTGTCCTACGAGATCAAGAAGAAGCCCGAGGGCATCTACTCGGTCATCGACCTCCAGGCCGAGCCTGCGGTCGTCAAGGAGCTCGACCGACAGATGAACCTGAACGAGTCGGTCCTCCGGACCAAGGTCCTCCGTCCCGAGATGCACTGAGCTTTCTAGCTCAGCAGCACCCGGGAATCGAGTAGCAGCAACAAGCAGCCAGCAGCAAACCCGCCGAGAGGTTCCCCCATGGCAGGCGAGACCGTCATCACGGTCGTCGGCAATCTTGTCGACGACCCCGAGCTGCGCTTCACCCCCTCCGGTGCGGCGGTCGCGAAGTTCCGTGTCGCGTCCACCCCCCGCACCTTCGACCGTCAGACGAATGAGTGGAAGGACGGCGAGAGCCTGTTCCTGACCTGCTCGGTCTGGCGTCAGGCGGCGGAGAACGTCGCGGAGTCGCTCCAGCGAGGCATGCGCGTCATCGTGCAGGGCCGACTGAAGCAGCGGTCCTACGAGGACCGTGAGGGCGTCAAGCGCACGGTCTACGAGCTGGACGTCGAGGAAGTCGGCGCCAGCCTGAAGAACGCCACGGCCAAGGTCACCAAGACCACCGGTCGCGGTGGCCAGGGCGGTTACGGCGGCGGTGGCGGCGGCCAGCAGGGCGGCAGCTGGGGCGGTGGCTCCGGCGGCGGCCAGCAGCAGGGCGGCGGCGGTGCTCCCGCCGACGACCCCTGGGCGACCGGTGCCCCGGCCGGCGGCGGCCAGCAGCAGGGCGGCGGCGGTGGCGGCTGGGGCGGAAGCTCCGGCGGCTCCGGTGGCGGCTACTCGGACGAGCCCCCCTTCTGAGCCTCAGGGCTTATGGCCTTCGGGCCGAGGGCGGGTCGTACCCCCACTTCTTGATCACACAGGAGATACACCATGGCGAAGCCGCCTGTGCGCAAGCCTAAGAAGAAGGTCTGCGCTTTCTGCAAGGACAAGGTCACGTACGTGGACTACAAGGACACGAACATGCTGCGGAAGTTCATTTCCGACCGCGGCAAGATCCGTGCCCGCCGCGTGACCGGCAACTGCACGCAGCACCAGCGTGACGTCGCCACGGCCGTGAAGAACAGCCGTGAGATGGCGCTGCTGCCCTACACGTCCACCGCGCGATAAGGGAAGGGTGACCGACTAATGAAGATCATCCTCACCCACGAGGTCTCCGGCCTCGGTGCCGCCGGCGAGGTCGTAGACGTCAAGGACGGCTACGCCCGCAACTACCTGATCCCGCGGAACTTCGCGATCCGCTGGACCAAGGGCGGCGAGAAGGACGTCGAGCAGATCCGTCGTGCTCGCAAGATCCACGAGATCGCGACGATCGAGCAGGCCAACGAGATCAAGGCGCAGCTCGAGGGCGTCAAGGTCCGCCTGGCCGTCCGCTCCGGCGAGGCCGGTCGCCTCTTCGGTTCCGTCACCCCGGCTGACGTCGCTTCGGCGATCGAGGCTGCCGGTGGCCCGAAGATCGACAAGCGCCGCGTCGAGCTGGGTTCGCCGATCAAGACGCTGGGCGCCCACGCGACGTCCGTGCGTCTGCACCCCGAGGTTGCCGCGAAGGTCAACGTCGAGGTCGTCTCTGCCTAAGCACTGCGCTTGGCTGGACTGAGTGAAGGGGCCGTACCCATGGGGTGCGGCCCCTTTCTCGTGGGTGCCCATGTTTCACGTGAAACCCCGCCGGTGTTTCACGTGAAACCGCGGCGGGGGCAGCGCGGGTCAGCGCGTGGCGCCCGTGACGATCCAGCGGCCGGAGCGGGAGCGCAGCCAGAGGGTCAGCATGCGTACCGTCATCATGAGGGTCATCGCTGCCCACAGGGTGGTCAGGCCGCCGCCGAGATACGGCACCAGCAGGGCGACCGGCGTGAATGCCGCGAGCGTGAGCAGCATCGCCCAGGCGAGATAGCGCCCGTCGCCGGCGCCCATCAGGACACCGTCCAGCACGAAGACGATGCCGCAGATCGGCTGCGCGAGCGCCACGACCACTAGAGCGGGCAGCGCAGTGTCCTGGACGGGGGCGTCGCCGGTGAAGAGGGGGATGAAGAGCGGCCGCGCGAGGACGACGAGCAGGCCGAGGCCGACGCCGGCCGCGATGCCCCACTGCACCATGCGTCGGCAGACGGCGCGGGCGCCTTCGGCGTCATTGGCCCCCAGGTAGCGGGCGATGATCGCCTGCCCGGCGATGGCGATGGCGTCCAGGGCGAAGGCCAGAAAATTCCACAGGGAGAGAATGATCTGGTGGGCGGCCACCTCGGCGTCACCCAGCCGTGCGGCCACCGCGGTCGCGATCATCAGGATGGCCCGCAGGGAGAGCGTGCGGACCAGGAGCGGGACGCCCGCTTGGGCGCAGGCCCGGATTCCGGCGGCGTCAGGGCGTAGCGAGGCTCCGTGGCGTCTGGCGCCGCGTACGACGACGAAGAGGTAGACCGCTGCCATGCCGCACTGGGCGATGACGGTGCCCCAGGCGGAGCCGGCGATGCCCTGGTCGGCGCCGTAGACCAGGCCGACGTTGAGGACGCCGTTGGCGACGAAGCCGCCGATGGCGACGTAGAGCGGGGTCCTGGTGTCCTGGAGGCCGCGCAGTACACCGGTGGCGGCGAGCACGACGAGCATGGCGGGGATGCCGAGCGAGGAGATCCGCAGATACGTGATCGCGTACCCTGCCGCCGCGTCCGAGGCTCCGAAGACCTCCACCAGTGCGGGCGCTGTGGGCAGGACGACGGCGATGACGGCGGCGCCGAGCAGCAGTGCGAGCCAGATCCCGTCCATGCCCTGCCGGATCGCGGCCGACAGGTCGTCGGCGCCGACCCGACGGGCCACGGCGGCGGTAGTGGCGTAGGCGAGGAAGACGAAGACGCTCACCGCGGTGGTGAGGAGGCCCGAGGCGACGCCGAGGCCGGCCAGCTGTGCTGTGCCGAGGTGACCCACGATGGCGCTGTCGGCCATGACGAAAAGGGGTTCGGCGACCAGTGCGCCGAAGGCGGGGACGGCGAGGGCGATGATCTCTCGGTCGTGCCTTCGACGGTCGGCCTTGGGCGCGGCGGAAGCCTGTGTCATGGGCACCAATCTAATCTTCCACAGGTAAGAGATGCAACTGGATTGTGACCCTTACTTGGACGGTCGCTGGACGCTCCTTGGCGCGCCGTTTGTCGTGATCTTGGTCCGCTGGGGAAAGTTTTTCTTCTGCACAGCCGGTGGATGGGAAAGGTGCAGGTCAGGGCCAGTGTCCGACGGCCGCTGAGGGCTTGTTCACAGGGCTGTCCACCGGGCCGTGCACAGGTTTGACGAGGTTCTCCACAGCATCGGGCCCGTCATCCACACCGCCTGTGGATAACCAGATTGGCTGACGGTGCCCGCGGGCCTACCGTGGTCCGGCGCCCGCCTCGTCGTACGACCTCGGAAACCCCCGAAAACCGACGCGTCAGAACCGGAGTTGGGCCCCCTGATTTGTCAGTGTCGTGCCGTAGAAAAAGGGGCACGGCGAGGTCCGCGCGGCGGACGGGAGGAGGTGGCCCGGTGAGTATCTCCGAGCCTTTGGACGACCCCTGGGCCGACAGCGGTCCCAGTGACCGTCTGCCCGTCTCCCGCCAGCGCCGCGACGGAGGCCGGAACCGCGACGAGCAGCATGAGCGCGGACGTGAGAGCGGTTGGGACGGCGGAGGCTCCTCCTTCGAACGCGTTCCGCCCCAGGACCTCGACGCCGAACAGTCGGTGCTCGGCGGCATGCTGCTCTCCAAGGACGCCATCGCCGACGTCGTCGAGGTCCTGAAGGGCCACGACTTCTACCGGCCCGCGCACGAGACGATCTACGCCTCGATCCTCGACCTGTACGCCAAGGGCGAGCCGGCCGACCCGATCACGGTCGCCGCCGAGCTCACCAAGCGCGGCGAGATCACCAAGGTCGGCGGTGCGTCGTATCTGCACACGCTGGTCCAGACGGTCCCGACCGCGGCGAACGCCGAGTACTACGCGGAGATCGTCCACGAGCGCGCGGTGCTGCGCCGCCTCGTCGAGGCCGGCACCCGCATCACCCAGATGGGATACGCGGCCGACGGCGACGTCGACGAGATCGTCAACAGCGCGCAGGCCGAGATCTACGCGGTCACCGAGCAGCGCACCACCGAGGACTACCTCCCGCTCGGCGACATCATGGAAGGCGCACTCGACGAGATCGAGGCGATCGGCTCGCGGTCCGGCGAGATGACCGGTGTGCCGACCGGCTTCACCGACCTCGACCAGCTCACCAACGGCCTGCACCCCGGCCAGATGATCATCATCGCGGCCCGCCCCGCGATGGGTAAGTCGACGCTGGCGCTGGACTTCGCGCGGGCCTGTTCGATCAAACACAACATGCCGAGCGTGATCTTCTCGCTCGAAATGGGGCGCAACGAGATCGCGATGCGTCTGCTCTCCGCCGAAGCGCGCGTGGCGCTGCACCACATGCGGTCCGGCACGATGACGGACGAGGACTGGACCCGGCTCGCCCGCCGCATGCCGGACGTCTCGGCCGCCCCCCTCTACATCGACGACTCCCCGAACCTGTCGATGATGGAGATCCGCGCCAAGTGCCGCCGCCTCAAGCAGCGCAACGACCTCAAGCTCGTCGTCATCGACTACCTCCAGCTGATGCAGTCCGGTGGTTCCAAGCGGGCCGAGAGCCGGCAGCAGGAAGTCTCGGACATGTCGCGAAACCTCAAGCTCCTGGCCAAGGAGCTGGAGCTGCCGGTGATCGCGCTCTCCCAGCTGAACCGCGGTCCCGAGCAGCGCACGGACAAGAAGCCCATGGTCTCCGACCTGCGTGAATCCGGCTCGATCGAGCAGGACGCGGACATGGTGATCCTGCTGCACCGCGAGGACGCGTACGAGAAGGAGTCGCCCCGCGCGGGTGAGGCGGACATCATCGTGGGCAAGCACCGTAACGGTCCGACGGCGACGATCACGGTCGCCTTCCAGGGCCACTACTCGCGCTTCGTGGACATGGCGCAGACCTGAGGCGAGGAGGACCGCGCTCCGTCAAGGGCAGGGCAGGCACTCGGCGAGCAGGTCGACGATGTCGTCCCAGGCACGCTGGGCATGCCGTTCGTGGTAGCCCACGCCGGGCAGCACGGTCTGGTCGACCGGCGGATGGTGGAAGGCGTGCAGCGCGCCCCCGTAGACCACCAGGCGCCAGTCGACGCCCGCGGCCTGCATCTCGGCCGTGAAGGCGTTCCGTTGTTCGGGCGGCATGATCGGGTCCTCGGACCCGACGCCGGCCCACACCGGGCAGCGAATGTGCGCCGCCTCGCCCGGTCGGCCTGTGGTCAGCGCGTTGACCGTCCCGATCGCGCGCAAGTCGACGCCGTCACGCCCGAGTTCCAGCGCGATGGCGCCTCCGGTTCCGTAGCCGATGGCGGCGATCCGGTCGGGGTCGGTCCGCAGCTCGGCGCGCAGTACGTCGAGTGCGGCGTGGCCGATGCCCCGCATCCGGTCGGGGTCGGCGAGCAGCGGGGTCGTGTGTGCCAGCATCTCCTGGGGGTCGGTGAACCAGCGACCGCCGTTGATGTCGAAGGCCAGCGCCACGTACCCCAGTTCGGCCAGGGCGTCGGCCCGGCGGCGCTGGAAGTCGTTCAAGCCCGGACCCTCGGGCCCGATCAGGACCGCGGGTCGGCGGTCGGCCCCGGCGGGGAGCGCGAGGTGTCCGATCATCGTGAGGCCGTCGGCGGGATACTCGACTGTTCGCGTGGTGACCGTCGTCATGTGGCTGGACTGTAGTGAGCGTCGGGCGCGGGCGGGCGGGTCTTCTCCGTGGGTGGAACGGCGGGGGCGGTGTGCTCCCGGTCGGCTCTCGGCGTGACGCTTGACCCTGCCCCAGAGGCAACCTTCCAGCATGGTCGGCATGACTACGAGAACAAGCGCGATCAAAGTCGCCGGACTGCGCAAGGCGTATGGGGACCGGGAAGTGGTCGCCGGCATCGATCTGACCGTCCCCGCGGGCACCGTCTACGCCTTGCTCGGGCCCAACGGCGCCGGCAAGACCACCACCGTCCGGGTCCTGTCCACGCTGCTTCCCGCGGACGCCGGCGAGGTGCGCGTCGCGGGACCGTCTGGCACTGCTTCAAAAGCATGAGCGGGACATCCGGACCAAGATCGACGATCTGAACGCCTGCCTGGAGATCGTCCACAGCAAGGTCACCACGTACGAACAGCACCTGTGCGACGGGACGGCGGCTGGGCTCTGGGCTCCGTCACCAGCGACTCCACCGGGCTGACCGATACGCGAACGACTCCCCCGAGCTGACCGACGATCGAATACGCTCGACGCACCGGTCGCGCCCAGGTGAACTGTTCCCATGACAACGCCCCAGGAAAAACTGCTCCCCACCACGCGCCGCACCCTCCTGCACCGCATCGCCACCGCGCAGGCGGACGGCCGGGCCCCCTCTCTGGTGGCCGCCGTGGCCCGCGACGGTGAGGTCGTGTGGAGCGGCGCCCGAAGCATGGTGGACGGGCACGCGCCGGACGAGAACGTCCAGTACCGCATCGGCTCGATCACCAAGACGTTCACCGCCGTCCTGGTGATGCGGCTGCGGGACGAGGGACTGCTGGATCTGCGGGACCCGCTGGAGAAGCACCTGCCGGGGACCGGTGCGGGGGAGGCCACGATCGCCGAACTCCTCGCCCACACCGGCGGACTGGCGGCCGAGACACCGGGGGAATGGTGGGAGCGCACGCCCGGGACGACGCGCCCGGAACTCGCCGATGTCCTCGGCGAGCAGCCCTTCCGGCACCCCGTCGGCCGTCGCTTCCACTACTCCAACCCCGGTTATACGTTGCTGGGTTCGCTGGTGGAGGCGGTGCGTGGCGCGCCCTGGGAGGACGTGCTGCGCCGCGAGGTGCTCGAACCGCTGGGACTGAACCGTACGAGCGCGCAGCCGCAGGCTCCGCACGCGGGCGGCTGGGCGGTGCATCCGTGGGCGGACGTGCTGATGCCGGAGCCTGTCGAGGATCTGGGGTTGATGGCTCCGGCTGGTCAGCTGTGGTCCACGACGGCGGATCTGGCGCGTTTCGCCTGCTTCCTCGCGCAGGGCGACGAGCGGGTCCTCGGCGCGGAGTCCGTACGGGAGATGCGGACCCCATCGGCACCGTCACAGCCGGAGAGCTGGGAGAGGTCGTACGGCCTGGGTCTGGACCTGTTGCGGTGGGAGGGTCTCAGCCTGGCGGGGCACACGGGGTCGCTGCCGGGCTTCATCGCCGGCCTGTGGGTGAGCGAGCAGGAGGGGGTGGCCGCGGTCGCGTTGGCCAACTGCACCTCCGGGCCGCTGGTGGCGACGCTGGCAGCGGACTTGGTGAAGGTCGTGGCCGAGGCGGAGCCGCGCATCCCCGAGCCGTGGCGGCCGCTCCCTGAAGTCGACGAGAAGGTTCTTGAGCTGACCGGCCCTTGGTACTGGGGGACCCAAGTGCTCGCGCTCCGCCTGTCGGCCGACGGCGGTGTCGAGATCGGCCCGCTGTCCGGTGCAGGGCGCCAGGCACGATTCCGTTCCAACGGCGACGGCACGTGGACGGGGCTTGACGGCTACTACGCGGGAGAGCTGCTGCGACCGGTGCGGCGAACGGACGGTTCGGTGAGCCATCTCGACCTGGGCTCGTTCGTCTTCACCCGTAAGCCGTACGACGAAGGGGCGCCGGTTCCGGGTGGTGTGGACCCGGAGGGTTGGCGCGGCTTCTGAGGGCAGATGTGAGGTAGGGCCCGGGGCAAAAGGGGGGGCATGTTTCACGTGAAACACGGCCCCCGCGCGAGGCATGTCTCACGTGAAACGCCCCCGGGCGAAACCACAGACGTACCTCGGCTCCCAGGATGCGAGGGTCACGAAGGCCGACAGGCGTCGCAGACGTCGCAGGGGTCGGGGACGTCTCAGAGCTGAAGCTTGAAGCCCAGATGCGATGCGGTGAACCCGAGCCGCTCGTAGAACCGGTGGGCATCGGTGCGTGTGGCGTCGGAGGTCAGCTGCACCAACTGGCAGCCCTCACGGCGTGATTCGTCGATGGCCCACTCGATGAACCGGGTGCCGAGCCCACTGCCGCGCTCGTCGGCGTGCACGCGTACGCCCTCGATGATCGAGCGCGTGGCGCCCTTCCGGGAGAGCCCCGGAACGATCGTGAGCTGAAGCGTGCCGACCACGCGCCCCTCCCGGACGGCGACGACCAGGCGCTGGTTCGGATCATCGGCCAGACGTTGGAACGCGGTGACGTACGGGGTCAGGTCGTCGGGCGACTCGCGCGTGGCACCCAGGGGGTCGTCGGCGAGCATGGCGACGATGGCGGGCAGGTCGTCGGCTATGGCCGGGCGTATTTCAAGATCTCCCATGGCCGCAGCCTATGCGGGCCGTCCTCGCCAGGAGCGTCAAGAGGAGGCTTTTCTTGAAGAGGGCGGGCAACTCTAGGCAGGCACGCGCAGCGTCTCGACGGCCTTGACCAGCGGGGCGAGCTCCGGATTCTGGCGGGCCTCGTCGAGCGCCTCGCGCAGTGCCTCGTCATTGGTGGGGCGCGCCTCATCGAGCAGTGCCATGCCGGCCTCGCTCACGTCCGTGTAGATGCCGCGCCGGTCGGTGGGGCACAGGTAGCGGGAGAGCAGCCCGCGGTCCTCCAGGCGGGTGACCAGGCGCGTGGTGGCGCTCTGGCTCAGGACCACGGCGTCCGCGACCTGCTTCATCTGCAGGTGGCCTCCCTCGCCGTCGTGCTGGCGGCTGAGGACGTCGAGCAGGGAGTACTCCCGCACGCTCAGCCCGTGCTTGGTCTGGAGAGCGCGCTCGATGTGGCTCTCGATCTGCCCGTGAAGCAGGGAGAGCGCGCACCACCCCTGGGCAAGTGCGGTGAGTGCGGGGTCCGTCGCTGTCATGGCTCCTGTATTCCTCCGTCCCGGAGTGGCTACGACCCAGGATAGTCCACGTGTGCAATAGCCAGCTCTTGCAGCTAACCCGCGTCTGCAATTATTGTGGACGCACGTTAAGCGCACCTGCAACCGTCTGGAAGGTAGTTCCATGCCTCTCGCGCTACTGGCCCTCGCGATCGGCGCCTTTGGAATCGGCACCACCGAGTTCGTGATCATGGGGCTGCTCCCCGAGGTCGCGGGTGACTTCGGCGTCTCCATCCCCACGGCCGGCTTCCTCGTCACCGGCTATGCCCTGGGCGTCGTCCTGGGCGCCCCCCTGATGACCGTCCTCGGCACCAAGATCTCGCGCAAGCGGATGCTGATGCTGCTGATGGGCCTGTTCATCGCGGGCAATCTGCTCTCCGCCGCCGCCCCCGTCTTCGGCGTGATGCTGGCAGGACGTGTCGTCGCATCGCTCGCCCACGGCGCCTTCTTCGGCATCGGTTCGGTCGTCGCGGCCGAACTGGTCGCCCCCGAGAAGAAGGCCGGCGCCATCGCCATGATGTTCACGGGTCTGACCGTCGCCAACGTGGTCGGCGTGCCGCTCGGCACCTTCGTCGGGCAGACGCTCGGCTGGCGCATGACGTTCGGCCTCGTCGCGGCGCTCGGCGTCATCGGCCTCGCGGGCATCGCCAAGCTCGTCCCGGACCTGCCCAAGCCCGAAGGCGTGCGGCTGCGCCACGAACTGGCGGCCTTCCGCAACGTACAGGTGCTGCTGGCCATGGCCATGACCGTCCTCGGCTTCGGCGGGGTCTTCGCCGCCGTCACCTACCTGGCGCCGATGATGACGGACGTCGCCGGTTACGCGGACTCCTCCGTCACCTGGCTGCTCGTCCTCTTCGGCCTCGGCATGGTCGCCGGCAACCTGATCGGCGGGAAGTTCGCGGACCGCGCGCTGATGCCGCTGCTCTACATCTCGCTGGGCGCCCTGGCCGTCGTGCTCGCCCTCTTCACACTCACCGCGCACAACAAGATCGCCGCAGCTGTGACCATCACGCTCATCGGCGCGCTGGGCTTCGCGACCGTACCGCCACTCCAGAAGCGTGTCCTCGACCAGGCATCCGGGGCTCCCACCCTCGCCTCGGCCGTCAATATCGGCGCCTTCAACCTCGGCAACGCCCTCTCGGCCTGGCTCGGCGGCATCGTCATCGCCGCCGGCCTCGGCTACACCGCACCGAACTGGGTGGGCGCAGTCCTCGCCGGGTCCGCCCTCGTGCTGGCCATCCTCTCGGCCGTACTGGAGCGCCGCTCCACAGCGGCCCCGAGCCTCGTCGTGACCGGAACGGCCCCCGTCGAGCGGGCCACCCCCGTCCACCACTGACCTTTCTTCCTCCCCTCCCCTCGCACCGCGCACCACAAGGAGAAGCACCGCATGAGCACCACCACCACTGCCGTCGCCCCGCTGACCATCGAGGACGCCGAAGCGCTCGTCACCGCGGCCCGCCGCGCCGCCGAGGCGGCCGACGTTACGGTCAGCGTCACCGTCCTCGACGCGGGTGGCCACCTCCTGGCCTTCCGGCGCGACGACCGGGCCGTGCTGATCTCCGGCGAGACCAGCACCCGCAAGGCGTACACCGCCCTGCAGCTGAACGCCCCGACCGCCGACCTCGTCGACGCCGTCCAGCCCGGCGGCCTCTTCCACACCCTGCCCACCGCCCTCGACCGGCCGCTGCTCTTCATCGCGGGCGGCCTGCCGGTCCACCGCGACGGCCGCCTGATCGGTGCGATCGGCGTCGGTGGCGGGGCCCCCGAGCAGGACCACGGCTTCGCGACGGCGGCCGTGGAGGCCCTCGCGTAATCCGCGCGCGGAAAGGCCCGCCCGCAAGCCCCGGAGCTTTCCGGGCACTTGGGGGCGGGCCTCTTCACGTCGTGGGCCGGGGCCGCTGGTGTCGTCCGCCGCGCTCCTCGGCTGTCAGCCGGCCGCCACCGTCAGCGGCGCGAAGCGGCGGGTCCAGTCGCCCGGCAGCTCCGGGATGCCGTGAGCCATCACCGCGTTGTAGGCGACCGGTTCGAGGCCGCTCTCCTTCACCCAGTTCAGCAACTCCTCGTGCCGTACGTCGATGTCGGTGCGCAGCGGCCGGTCGGTGTGCGCGCCGAGCGAGGTGATGAGCGCCTTCGCGGTCTCCGTGTCACGGGCGATGAGCGGGCCGACGACGTGGGTCTCCATGTTCGGCCATGCGCCCGCGTAACCGATGATCTCGCCATTGACCTCCGCCACCCGGAGCTGGTCGGTAAAGGCGGGCAGACGAGTGATCACATGGGTCCGGTCGTGCCCGAAGACCTCGGTGTCGAGCCGGAGGATGGCCGTCAGATCTTCCGCGGTGGCCGGGCGGGTGGCGATGCCGGGGGGCGGCCCGGACGGGGTGAGATGCCCGCGGACCATCTCGGCCCGTCCGATCATCTTGAAGCCGAGCTGTTCGTACAGGGGGCGGCCGTTCGGTGTCGCGTGGAGCGTCACCGGGACGGTGGCGGTCTCCTCCAGGGCGTACCGCATCAGCCGACGACCGATACCGCGGCGGGCGTACCGCTCGGCGACAAGGACCATGCCGATCGCCGCGAGGCCGGGCCGCTCGTGCGGGCCGTACCGGGTCACTACGTAGGCGCCGATGAGGCCGTCGCCGTCGGGATCGTCGATGCCGTAGCCCGTTCCGGCCGACAGCAGGAGGCCCCACTTGTGTTCCTCACGGGGCCAACCCCGGTCCTCGGAGAGATCGGCGCAGGACGTCAGATCGCGGGGGGTGAGTCGGCGGATGGGCAGTGCGGAGAGGGAAGGTGTCGACACTCGGGTCAGGCTGTCTGACGCACGTCCTCGGCGTCCACCCGTTTGTGGGCAGAAGCACGTTCCTTTTGGCCACGTTGCTTCTGGCCACGTCGGGTGAGCCCCCAGGGCTTGAGCACCGACAGGGCCGTCATGAACAGATAGGCGCCGAGCGAGACGAGTGGGCCGGCGATCAAGTCGGCCGTGTCGGTGATCGGGTCCCCGGCGGCCACGATGGCGGCCGACTCGGCGACGCCGGGGCGCAGGGCGAAGGCCGATGCGGCGGTGGTGGCCAGGGTGAGCCAGAACTTCGTGTAGACCCAGCGGTGTCTGGCGAGGCCCCACTGAGTGCCCAAGGACAGCACCAGCCCGCTCACCAGGGTGCTCAGGGCGAGCGGAAGCACCAGCCAGTCCGCGAAGACCTGCATCGAGCGGACGGCGGCCTCCACGGCTGCGGAGGAGTCCGTCGTGATCGCGGTGAGGGCGAGCGCGACGAGGCCGAGTGTGAGCCCGAGCCAGCAGGCTGCGCCGATGACATGGACAACCAGGGTGGCCCGACGTGCGGGGCGGCGAAGTTTCACGTGAAACACAGTGCCGACCAAAGCGGTGCCGGGGCGTCTGACAGCGGGAGTAACCGTGGGTACTAGCCTCGGCGTACATGGCACGACTGCACATCTTCGACCTGGACGGAACGCTGCTGCACGGCACGGCGGCGCCCGTCGAGATATCGCGGCAGCTCGGACTGGACGCGGAGATCGTGGCGCTGGAGCGGGACTTCGTCGCCGGGCGCATCGATTCACCGGAGTACGCGGCGCGCGTGCACTCCCTGTGGGCGGAACTCACGGATGCACACGTGACCGCCGCCTTCGAGGAGGCACCGTGGCTCTCCGGCATCCGGGAGACCTGGGCCGAGATCCGCGAACGCGGTGACTACTGCGCGGTGGTGTCGCTCTCGCCGTCCTTCTTCGTGGAACGGCTCGTCGGGTGGGGCGCGCACGCCGCGCATGGGTCGCGGTTTCCGGCCGTGCCCTTCACCGAGCCCGTCGAACCGGCGGGCATTCTCGACGCTGCGGCCAAGGTGAAGGTCGCGAACCGGCTCTGTGAAGAGTTCGGGGTACGCCGGAGCGATTGCGTCGCGTACGGGGACTCGCTCTCTGACCTGGAGCTCTTCGGTGTCGTACCGGTTTCCGTCGCGGTCAACGCGGACCCACGGCTGGTCGGCCTGGCCACCCACTCCTATGTGGGGCGCGATCTGCGTAAGGCGTACGAATTGGTGCGTCACGCCGACTAATAGAGGCAATGCGCAGGCGGATGCGTTGAATTACCGAGGAAGGGCAGGGGACTTGTATGTCGGGCGGCTGCCGGTATGGTCGACTCCGGTTCGTGCCGGGTGCTCTTCTTCGTGTCCCGGGGGTCACGCACGCAGGTCAATGAAGCCTAACGGGGTAGAGAGACCCAGAGCCGGTACTTCCAGTTTTGCGGCACACGTGGTCACGCCGAATGGGATGCTGCCGTGAGATGAGTGCGGCCAATGTCACATTCCGGACCTACTTGTCCGTAGGGTCCGGTAACCCGGGGTTCAATGTGGCCGGATCGGCCATCGAGGCAGAGCGGGGAAAGCAGGCGACTTCCGTCAGGAAGTGCACAGACCGACCGAGAGATGTTCGAGGCGAGGCACAGCATGGACGCTCCGACCACCACGTCGGCGGACGACGGCACTTCCGGCGGCGGGAGTGGCTGGTTCACGCCGCGCAGACCCCCGAGGCCGACTGAGGACAGTCAGCCGCAGCAGGCCGACGCCGACGGCGCGCGCCAGGGCCACGAGGGGCGCCGGCCCGCTTTCATACGTCCCTTGGGTCGGCCTGAGAGCCCCGCGGCGCCCACGGCGGAGGCTGTCGCTGTCGCTGAACGGGGCGAAGAGCTGCCGGAAGAGGCGGTGCACGACGCGACGGAAGAGGCGGTGAACGGGTCCGCGGGCGGGCGAATACCCGCCGCCGCTTCGACGGTCCGTGCGGATGCTCCCGCGAAGCGAGGCCCAGAGGGGGAGCGCGAGCCGGAGCCGGTGAGCACACAGCCGACCTCCCAGCAGCCGTCTCCTGCCCCGCAGCCAGCCGCCCCCCAGCCCACTCCGGGCCCCCGGGCCACTCCCGCCCCGCAGCCGACCGCGGAAACCGCAGCCCAGCCGCAGCCTCCCGTCGCCCTCCAAGAGGAGCCGCAGCCGCCCTCCGCCTTCCAGGACAAGCCGAAGCCGCCCCCGGCGACCCAGTCCGCGCCGCCGCCCGTGGCGAAGGCCGCGATGAAGCCGTCCCCCTCGGCGTCACCCGACGCCGCACTGGTACAGCGCACGATGGCCGAGATCGGCCCTGTCGCCGACCAGGTCACCTCGTACTTCTACGCGCTGCTCTTCACCCGTCACCCCGACCTGCGCCCGCTGTTCCCCGCGGCCATGGACACCCAGCGGGACCGCCTCCTCAAGGCGCTGCTGACGGCGGCGGAGCACATCGACCACACCGACGTACTCGTCTCGTACCTCAAGAACCTCGGACGCGGGCACCGCAAGTACGGCACCCGGCCCGAGCACTACCCCGCCGTCGGCGAGTGCCTGATCGGGTCGCTGAGCCGGTACGCGAGCGCGATCTGGGACGAGCAGACCGAGGCCGCCTGGGTCCGTACGTACACGACGATCTCCCAAGTCATGATCGACGCGGCGGCGGAGGACGAACTGCGGGCCCCCGCCTGGTGGTTCGCGGAGGTCGTGTCGCACGATCTGCGGACGCCGGACATAGCCGTGGTCACGGTCCGCCCGGACCAGCCGTACCCGTTCCTCGCCGGGCAGTACACCAGCCTGGAGACCCCCTGGTGGCCGCGGATCTGGCGGCACTACTCCTTCGCCTCGGCGCCCCGTTCCGACGGGCTGCTGTCCTTCCACGTCAAGGCTGTCCCGGCCGGCTGGGTCTCCAACGCCCTGGTGCACCACGCCCGCCCCGGTGACGTCCTGCGGCTGGGCCCGCCGGGAGGCTCGATGACCGTCGACCACACCACCGACAGCGGTCTCCTCTGTCTGGGCGGCGGCACGGGCATCGCGCCGATCAAGGCCTTGGTCGAGGATGTCGCCGAGCACGGCAGGCGGCGCCCGGTCGAGGTGTTCTACGGCGCCCGCACCGATCACGATCTGTACGACATCGACACGATGCTGCGGCTGCAACAGAGCCACCCCTGGCTCTCCGTCCGCCCGATCGTGGACCAGCGAGCCCAGCTGCCGGACGCCGTGCGCGAGTACGGCCCCTGGGACGAGTACGACGCCTATCTCTCGGGACCGCCCGGCATGATCCGCAGCGGCGTGGACGCGCTGCGAGACGCCGGCGTCCCCGAGGGCCGCATCCGCCACGACTCCGTGGAGGAACTGGTGCTGGCGGGAGAGTGACCGACGTCGGAGCGCCCGAGCCGGAGGGAAGCCCGGACGCGGGCGCTCAGGACAGCGAACCAGCCCGGGATCGCTACGAGCGGCTCAGTATCAGCCCAGGTCAGGAGCGTGCATTGCGCGTACGCCCTCGATGTTGCCATCCAGGTAGTGCCGCAGTGACAGCGGTACGAGGTGGACCGAGGCGATGCCGACCCGGGTGAAGGGGACGCGCACGATCTCGTACTCGCCGCATGGCTCCTCGACCTCGGGGCCGTGCCGCAGGCCGGTGTCCATGGACTCCAGACGGCAGACGAAGAAGTGCTGCACCTTCACGCCGGTCGCGCCGCCGTCCTCGCCGATGTGCTCCACGGTGTCGACGAAGCAGGGCACGACATCAGTGATCTTGGCGCCGAGTTCCTCGTGCACCTCGCGGTGGAGCGCGTCGACGACGGTGGCGTCCTCCGGCTCCACGCCACCTCCCGGGGTGACCCAGTACGGATCGACGCCGGGCTTGGTCCGCTTGATCAGGATCAGGTCGTCTCCGTCCAGCAGGACGGCGCGTGCGGTGCGCTTGACCACGGGTCGGACGGTCATGGGGAAAATGTGGCCCGGACTGTTCCACGTGAAACATCGCGGCCCGTTCAGAACCGCCATCGAGCCCAGTGACGACCACGAGCAAGCCTCACTCCGGGTCATGAGCAGGCCCGGTTGCCGCCCCGCCCTCACGACCACTCGACGGCGGTCCGCAGGAGCCATTCGTGTGCCCGTGCGATGTGGGGCATGGCCAGCGTCCCGGTGCGTACCACCAGGAAGTACGTACGCAGCGGCGGTACCGGGGGTTCGAGGAGGGCGACGACATCACCGCGCTTCAGGGCGTCGGCGCAGAGGTAGCGGGGCAGCACGGCGAGACCGGCGCCCGAGGCCGTGCAGGCGAGGACCGCCCGCAGATCCGGCACGATGACGGCGCCGGAAGCGGCGGGGCAGGCATCGAATACGGCGGCCCAGTAGCGGGAGACAAAAGGCAGCGTCTCGTGCACCTCGACCACCGGCAGGTTCTCCAGCGGCAGCGCTTCCCCACGGCCCAACCCGCCGGGGTCCAGCCCGCCACGGTCCAGCCCGCCGGGTCCCAACCCACCACCGGCCGGCCCGCCGGCCCCGAGCCGGGCGGCCCAGCGCTCCCCCGCGATCAGGACGTGCTCTTCGTCGCAGAGCGGTGTCGCCGTGAGGAGCGCGCCACGCGGCCGGGCCGTGGCGATGGCCAGGTCGTGATGTCCGGAGGCGAGCCCCTCCAGAACCTCGTCGGCGGTGCCGAACGAGGCGCGCAGGGCGTAGCTGTGGCCGTCCTGTCCGGCCAGGGAGGTGAGCGCGGGCAGGGCTCGTTCGGCGGTGAACTCGGGCGGGCCCGCCAGGTGGAGCGTGCGCATCGACGACTCCTCGTCGAGCCCGGTCTCAGCGATCTCCACGAGGGCGTCCAGGTGCGGGGCGGCCTTGTGGGCGAGTTCGTCCCCGATGGTCGTGGGGGTCACGCCGCGGGCCTGGCGAAGGAAGAGGGGACGGCCCAGCTGCCGCTCCAGGGTGCGGATCTGGGACGTGACGGCGGGCTGCGAGAGACCGAGCAGTGCTGCGGCGCGAGTGAAGGAGCCGGCCCGGTGCACCGTCACAAAGGTGCGTAACAGGGCCAGATCCATGTCAATGTCCCTCCCCCGCGTGACCTCAGGGCGCGCCCAACTATAAATATGTCGATAGGTCTCTGTCGCTACTGTGATTGGACACTGACACACAGTCAACTAGCCTTGTTCGCGCGGTTCTTCGCGCGAGGAACCGGAACGGTCCGAGCCACGAGGGGGGAGGCTCGGACCGTTCGTTGGGCGTAGCCCGGCACCGGGTGTGGACCGGAGCCGGCGGCGGAACCGGCGTGCGGGGACCGCTCTCACTCGGCTGACGCGTCCAGCGCGCGGAGCACGTCGTCCACCAGGTCACGCGGGTCCTCGGCGCCCGCGGAGAAGCGGATGAAGCCCTCCGGGACGTCGTCGCCGCCCCAGCGCCCGCGCCGCTCGGCCGTGGACCGCACCCCGCCGAAGCTCGTCGCGTCGTCGACGAGGCGCAGCGCTGCCAGGAACCGCTCGGCACGCGCGCGGGTGGGCAGCGCGAAGGAGACCACACACCCGAAACGCCGCATCTGCCGCGAGGCTATCTCGTACGAGGGGTCATCGGGCAGCCCGGGGTAGCGCAGCCCCGCCACCTCGGGTCGGCCGCGCAGGGCCTTGGCGAGGGCCAGGGCGTTCGCGTTCTGCCGGTCGGCACGCAGCTGGAGCGTGGCGAGCGAGCGGTGCGCGAGCCAGGCCTCCATCGGGCCCGGAATGGCCCCGACGATCTTGCGCCAGCGCCGCACGGATGCGATCAGCTCAGCGTCACGGCA
The DNA here is from genome assembly GCF_021028635.1 of Streptomyces huasconensis. Classification (NCBI taxonomy): domain Bacteria; kingdom Bacillati; phylum Actinomycetota; class Actinomycetes; order Kitasatosporales; family Streptomycetaceae; genus Streptomyces; species Streptomyces huasconensis. The sequence continues at coordinate 4,016,350 of NZ_CP086119.1, read as the reverse complement.
GGCGACGTACCCCAGGAGGACGTCTCCGTGACCGGTGAGCATCTTCGTGCCGCTGGCCACCGCGAAGTCGGCCCCCAGTTCGAGGGGCCGCTGGCCGAGCGGTGTGGCCAGGGTGTTGTCGACCGCCACCAGGACGCCACGCGCGCGTGCCGCCTCGGAGAGGCGACGCACGTCGCATACGTCGAGGCCGGGATTGGACGGCGTCTCGATCCAGAGCAGCTTGGCGCCGTCCAGGACGTCGAGCTGGGTGTCGCCAGCGGTGGGTGCGGTGCGCACTTCGATGCCGTACGCCGTGAGCTGCTCGCGGACGAGGGGCAGGACTTGGTAGCCGTCGTCCGGCAGGACCACCGTGTCCCCGGCGCGCAGCTGGGAGAAGAGGACCGCTGAGATCGCGGCCATGCCGGAGGCGAAGACGAGTGTCTCGACGTCCTCGCCGGCGCCCGGCGCCTCCAGCTCGCCGATGGCGTGTTCCAGGAGTGTCCAGGTGGGGTTCTCGTCGCGTGCGTAGGCGTAGCCGCCGGTGGGGTCACCGGAGAGGTGGAAGTGCGCGGCGAACACCGGTCCGGGCAGCGTGGGTTCGTGCTGCACCGGCTCGGGCAGCCCGGCCCGCACCGCCAGGGTGCCGTCGCCGATGCCTGCCGTGCCACTGCGCGCGCCACCGCCTGGGCCGCCGTCCGGGCCACCGCCTGGGGTGCCGCCTGGGCCACTGCCGGGAGGACCGACCAGACCGGCCGGGCCGCCGGTCCCGCCGTCCGCACCGCCGCCTATCGCCGAAGAGTCCGTCATGCCGGTCAGTCCTTGTCGTCCGGGAGCACCATGTTCATGGCCCAGGACACGATCGAGATGATCAGGCCGCCCAGGACGGCGGTCCAGAACCCCTCCACATGGAAGCTGACGTCGAACTTGTCGGCCAGCCACGAGGTGAGCAGCAGCATCAGGGCGTTGACCACGAGGGTGATCAGGCCGAGGGTCAGGATGAACAGCGGGAAGGTGAGGACCTTCACCACCGGCTTCACCAGGAAGTTCACCAGCCCGAACAGCAGCGCGACGACGATCAGGGTGCCGACCTTCTTGCCGGTGCTGCCACCGGTCAGCGTGATCTTGTCGAGCAGCCATACGGCCACGGCCAGGGCCGCTGCGTTGGCGATCGTCTTGACTACGAAATTCTTCATGTGTCTGATCGTGGCAGACATGGACCGGAAGCGGTCGGGTCACGAGACCGGCGGGATATCCGCGGGGCGAGCACCAGCGAGGGGCGTACGAGGGCGATGAAGGCATTCCGGCTGGACGATCTGGAGGCGGAGCGCGTCGCGAACGACGGGGCGTATCTGCAGTTTCTGCGGGAGCGGAACATGTCCGTCGGCCTCTACGCGCTCAACGCGGGGGAGTCCGACCCGCAGCAGCCGCATGGGCAGGACGAGGTGTACATGGTCGTGAGCGGCCGGGCCTCGATCACGGTCGGCATGGAGACCACGGCGGTCGCGCGCGGCAGTGTCGTGTACGTGCCGGCCGGGGTGCCCCACAAGTTCCACCACATCAGCGAAGACCTGCGGGTCCTGGTCGTCTTCTCTCCGCCCGAGGCCTGATCTCCCGCTCTCCGGAGGCCTGATCTCCCTCTGGAGGCCGACGGGTTCAGGGTCATGACCTCGGGGTTCTCTCAGGGTCGGTTCAGGGGAGGACAAGGGCTGCGCGGCCCCCGCAGAGGGCTTCGGCGCCCTAGCATCGAATGCAAGAAGCCGGGAGCCTGCGGACAATCAGGCTCCCGCATCGACGTGATGTGCGCGGAGAGAGGTAAGGACGATGGCAGCGAAGGGGATCTTTGCGGGAATGCCGTGGTGGGTGAAGTGGGTGGCCGTGCCCGTCATCGCCTTGGTCGTGTTCGGCGGCGTGATACTGACTGTTGTCGGTTTCGTGGTCAACCTCCTCTTCAAGGTGCTGCTATTCGTCGCCTTGGTCGGTGGACTCATTTATGTCGTACGAAAGTTCATATCCGGGGCGTCGTCGTCCCGTACCGATTGGTGACCGCTGATGGGTGACCATTGTTTCGTATGGTTACCAGGTGGGGATCATTTAAGGTTGTCGCTGTAGTGGTTACGGGCCGCGCGGTTACTGCCAGGCGGTGACTTTTCGAAACGAGTCCCTCGGCCGGGGGAAGTTTCTCCGCAGACGGCCGAAGAGCGGTGGCCAAGGGTTAGAGTCCGAAAACCGACGCGGGGCCGTGCCCCGCGGACGGGCGCATTGCCCTCCCGTGTTTCTCCGGGCACGGGCGGCCCCCCCCACGCGCTTCGGGAGTGAACCTTGGCCGCGGTCGACAACTCCACTGCACCGGTCGGTGCCCCCACCTCACCGGCCGTCATCCCCACTGCACGGACCCCCACCTCTCGCTCACGGACCGACGTCACGACTCGTCCACCGAGCGACGTCCCACCGCTCGACCCCGCCCCCACCCCACCGCCCGAACCTGCCCCCACCCTGATCGGCTCCGTGCAGCGGGCCATGCGGCTGCTGGAAGCCGCCGCCACACATGCGGACGGGGCACCCGCCAAGCAGCTGGCCCGTGAGGCGGGAATCGCTCTGCCCACCGCTTACCACCTGCTGCGCACGCTGACCCACGAGGGTTATCTGCGCCGCGAGAAAGGAGTTTTCGTGCTCGGCGAGGCGGCCGAGCGGCTCAGCAGCAGCGGGGCTCAGCAGAATCGTCGCGGCATGATCGGTGATGCCCTGGCGCACTGCCGGGACGTCATCGGGATGCCGGTGTACTTCGCCGTCTACCGCGAGGGTGAGATCGAGGTCGTCGCGGTCTCCGACACGCCGGGCAACCCGGCGGTCGAGGAATGGGCCGACTTCCGGGAGACGGGCCACGCCCACGCGATCGGGCAGTGCCTGCTCTCCCAACTCGACGACGAGGCACGGCAGGACCACCTCGATCGCTATCCGGTTCAGTCGATCACGCGTTACTCGGTCCGCGACGACCGCACGTTTCTGCGCAGGCTCGACGCGATGGGGCGGATGAGGCCGGTGGTGGAGCGTCAGGAGTACGCGTTGGGGACGGTCTGTGCGGCGATTCCGATCTTGGCGGGTGACACCGCGGCGACTCTCGCCATTTCCGTGCCCGCAGGTCAGGCGGATCGGCTGCTGCCCGCGGCGGAGAGATTGCAACGTGAGATCGGGAAGCTGCTAAGGACACTCGCCTTCTCTATCAGCATCTGAAAACTCACTCCTTGTGATCTGGTGTGTACTTTAAGCAAGATGCCATGAGTGTCAGGGAGTTGGTTCCTGGCCACTTGAAGGCCAAGTGACGGGGTAGGGCGCGATGGACGAGACGGTTCAGGCAGAGGTCATGATGAGCTTCCTTGTTTCCGAGGAGCTGTCGTTTCGTATCCCGGTGGAGTTGCTCTACGAGACCTGCGATCCATTTGCCGTGCGGCTGACGTTTCATCTGCCCGGCGATGCTCCGGTGACCTGGGCATTCGGCCGGGAGCTGTTGATCGATGGAGTGGGCCGGCCGTGCGGGGTCGGGGATGTGCGGATCGAACCCACTGATCCCGAGTTGATGGACGAGGCGCTGATCAGACTCCAGGTCGGTCCTGACCAGGCGCTGTTCCGGGTGGGCATTCCGCCGCTGCTCGCCTTCCTGGACCGTACGGACAAGTTGGTGCCGCTCGGCCAGGAGCGGGCGCTCGCAGACTTCGACGCACACCTCGACGAGGCGCTCGACCGGATCCTGGCGGAGGAGCAGAACGCGGGCTGATCAACTGCCGGTGGGCGGATATGAATGGCAGATTGGTGCATTTTGCGGTCGGCTGGGCTGCTCCCGTGCTCAGGGGTGCCCGCGCCTGGTGCCCTTGGGTCGGGCTGCCGCGGTCGGGGCGCCGCCATCGGGGCACTGCCGCCAAGGTGCCGCATGTAAGGCATCCCCGCCCGACGTGATGCTCTGCCAGATGAGACGCTCCCGCCCGACCGATGTGGCGCTGCGTCGGCCTCTCCCCCGTAGGAGGCCGTGCGTGTCCCTTCGGGGTCAAGCCTTGCGGCGGCGGCCCTTTCCGCCGCGGGAGGAGCGGGGAGCGGGTGTGCCGGTGGCCGCGGCCGGGCCGCCGGTGCCAGGGGCGGTGCGGTCGGCGGAGACGACCAGGGCGGCCAGCGCGGTGGTCACCGGCACCGACGCGACCAGGCCGATCGAGCCGATCAGGGTGCGCACGATCTCCTCGGCGACCAACTCGCTGTTGGCGACCGTGCCCACGCTGGACTGCGCGATCGAGAAGAGCAGGAGGAGGGGCAGCGCGGCGCCCGCGTAGGCGAGGACGAGGGTGTTGACGACCGAGGCGATGTGGTCGCGGCCGATGCGAATGCCCGCGCGGTAGAGGCCGCGTCGGCCCATGGTCGGGTTGGCCTGGTGCAGTTCCCAGACCGCCGAGGTCTGGGTGACCGTCACGTCGTCGAGGACGCCGAGTGAGCCGATGATGACGCCCGCGAGCAGCAGGCCGCTCATGTCGATGGACGGATACAGGCCGTGGATGAGGCCGGTGTTGTCGTCCGTGTTGCCGGTCAGCGCGGCCCAGCCGATGAACAGGGAGCCGAGCAGGCCGATCAAAAGGAGGGAGATGAGGGTGCCGAGCACCGCGACGGAGGTACGGGCCGTGAGGCCATGGCAGAGATAGAGCGCGACCAGCATGATGGCGCTCGCCCCGACCACCGCGACGACCAGCGGGTTCGAGCCCTGGAGGATCGCCGGCAGGATGAAGAAGGTGAGGACCAGGAAGCTGATGGTGAGCGCGACCAGGGCCATCACACCGCGCAGCCGCCCCACCACCACCACGGCGAGCGCGAAGATGCCGGCGAGCAGCGCCATCGGGAACTTGCGGTTCACGTCGGTCACCGAATACTGCAGGCCCTCGGGGGCCTTGGGCTCGTAGGCGACCACCACCTCTTGGCCCTTGTGCAGTTGCCGGGGCGAGTCCGGCTGGATGATCTCGGTGAACGTGCGGCCCTTGTCGTCGCCGCTGGTGACCTCGATCAGCGCCTTCTTGCAGGTGCCCTCGGCGCGCGACTGGGCGGTCTGGCCCTCGGGGGTGGAGGTGTCGCCGTTCGGCTGGGGCTGTGAGGGGTTGAGGTCCTTGCAGGGCAGTTCCTGCACCTTGGCGACCGTCGCCGACTGCGTCTGCCGGTCGAAGCCGACACCGGTGCGTTCATGGCTGGGCGTCCCGCCCGGCCACAGGACGAGCAGACCCACGACGACCGCGGTGGCGAAGGGGATCAGGACCGCCGCGATGACCTTGCGCAGGTGCTGGGAGACGGGCGCGGCGGGGCCGTGGCTGTGTGTGTGGCCGTGTCCGTGTGCGTGCCCAGGTCCATGTCCGTGGCCCTGCCCGGGGCCTTCGGAGGGCGGGCCGGAGCGGGGCGCTTGCGAGGGCGGAGGCGGCGGCGGGGGTGTGGTGGTCACGGACCGATCATCGCAAGAACCGAGGGGGCCCTCTGTTCAGCGCGGCCGACATGACGCTAGCGTGGAGCCACCTTTGCAATCGCGGGAGCTCGGAGCACCGGGCTGAGAGGGCGCTGACCTCCGTACGAAACGGCACGAGTCGTGCATGAACGTACGGAATCCGCTGCGTCGACCGCCGAACCTGTTACCGGGTAATGCCGGCGTAGGGAGTAGGTCTCATGACCACATCGGACGCACGCACGCCTGCCTCCAGCACGCCTGAGGGCGCGGAGGCCGGGAAGTCCATCGGCTGGCACAAGGCGTACATCGAGGGCTCACGCCCCGATCTGCGGGTGCCGGTCCGACAGGTGCACCTCACCAACGGCAAGGCCGTGACCTTGTACGACACCTCGGGTCCGTACACGGACCCGTCCGCCGAGACCGACGTCCGCCGCGGTCTGCCGCCGCTGCGGGAGAACTGGATCATCGCCCGCGGTGACACCGAGGAGTACGTGGGCCGCCCGCCCCGCCCCGAGGACGACGGCATCAAGCACACCTCGCCGCGCGGCGGGCTGAAGAACCTCGACGCGGTCTTCCCCGGCCGTCCGCGTCAGCCGCGCCGGGGTCGCGACGGCCAGGCGGTGACGCAGCTCGCGTACGCCCGGCGGGGCGAGATCACGCCAGAGATGGAGTTCATCGGGATTCGCGAGAACATGGACCCCGAGGTCGTGCGGGCGGAAGTCGCCGCCGGCCGCGCCGTGATCCCGGCCAACGTCAACCACCCGGAGATCGAGCCGATGATCATCGGCAAGAAGTTCCTGGTGAAGGTGAACGCCAACATCGGCAACTCCGCGGTCACTTCCTCCATCGAGGAGGAGGTGGACAAGATGACCTGGGCGACCCAGTGGGGCGCCGACACGGTCATGGACCTCTCCACCGGCCGCAACATCCACACCACTCGCGAGTGGGTCCTGCGCAACTCCCCCGTTCCTATCGGCACCGTTCCCCTCTACCAGGCCCTGGAGAAGGTCGACGGCAAGGCCGAGGAGCTGACCTGGGAGATCTACAAGGACACGGTCATCGAGCAGGCCGAGCAGGGCGTGGACTACATGACGGTGCACGCCGGTGTGCGCCTGCCGTACGTCCCGCTGACCGCGCGCCGCAAGACCGGCATCGTCTCGCGCGGCGGTTCGATCATGGCCGCCTGGTGCCTCGCGCACCACAAGGAGAGCTTCCTCTACGAGCACTTCGAGGAGCTGTGCGAGATCCTCGCGGCGTACGACGTGACGTACTCGCTCGGGGACGGCCTGCGGCCCGGTTCGATCGCGGACGCCAACGACGAGGCGCAGTTCGCCGAGCTTCGGACCCTTGGGGAACTCAACACGATCGCCAAGCGTCACAACGTACAGACGATGATCGAGGGCCCCGGTCACGTCCCGATGCACAAGATCAAGGAGAACATCGACCTCCAGCAGGAGATCTGCGAGGAGGCGCCGTTCTACACGCTCGGTCCGCTGACCACGGACATCGCGCCCGCCTATGACCACATCACCTCGGGCATCGGCGCCGCGATGATCGGCTGGTGGGGCACGGCCATGCTCTGCTACGTCACGCCCAAGGAGCACCTGGGCCTGCCCAACCGCGACGACGTGAAGACCGGCGTCATCACGTACAAGATCGCGGCGCACGCGGCGGACCTCGCCAAGGGGCACCCGGGCGCGCAGGACTGGGACGACGCGCTCTCGGACGCGCGCTTCGAGTTCCGCTGGGAGGACCAGTTCAATCTGGCCCTCGATCCGGTCACGGCGCGGGAGTTCCACGACGAGACGCTGCCCGCCGAGCCCGCGAAGACGGCGCACTTCTGCTCGATGTGCGGGCCGAAGTTCTGCTCGATGAAGATCTCTCAGGACATCCGCCGTCAGCACGGCGGTGACCTGGCGGAAGGCGAGATCGAGGCGGGCATGGAGCAGAAGTCCAAGGAGTTCGCCGCCGCCGGCAACCGGGTCTATCTGCCGATCGCCGACTGAGCGAACCCGGAGTGAGGTGTGGAAGGGGGTGTCCGCAGAGTGTCGTGACGACTGGCTCTGCGGACACTCCGGTGGCTCGGCCGCCGCTGCCGCCTCTGCCGTCTCTGCGGTCTTTGCGGACACTCCGGCTTGTGCATTCCGGCCTACTCCGGTTTGCGTTCGGGGCCGCCGAAGTCCGGGCCGGAGAAGTCGGGGCTCGAAAAGCTCGGCCGCGGCCCCGCCGCCCGGCCGCCGTCGGGGCTGCTGAAACCGGGTCGGTGGTAGCCGAGTCGGGGCATGCGGCCGCTCGCCGCGGAACCCCCGGCCCCCTGTGACGGCGCGCGGGTCGCGGGAGCCGTGCCCGGCTCCGCCAGAGCCTCCCGCAAGAACGGCACGATGCCCCGTTCGAGCAGCGCCCGGCCCCAGGCCTCCCTGGCTCGGGACACTTTTTCGTACTGCTCGCCGTGCAGTTCCGCCTGGAGTGACGTGGCGCCGTTTCGCAGGGCTGTCAGGAGCAGGCCGACCGCGGCGACCAGGATGCCCCCGGCGGTGAGCGCGCCGAACAGCCAGCCCGCGGTGAGCAGGGTGTCCGCGAAGGCGGGCTCGGGGTTGAGCATCTTCAGGATGTAGCCGACGAGCAGGAAGATCGCGGCGGCCGCCCCCGCGAGGACGGGTGCGAGGACCGCGACGACGGCGATCGCTCCGGCGCCCGCCGCGGCCGCCGGTTCGGCGACCTCGCCCATCGTCGTGGCGAGACCGACGCCGCCCGAGCCGGACTCCGCGGCGCTCTGTCCGCTTCCGCTGCCTTCGCGTATCGCGGTGGAGGACGGCCGAGGTTCGCGCGACTCCTCGCGGACCTTCACGTAGTGCGCGTACTCGGCAGCGGCGGCGGCCGTGATCAGTGCTGTCGCGTTCAGGGCCATGGTGCGCAGTTGTTCGACGTTGAGCCGCCGGCCCACTGCGGCGAGTTCAGGACGGTCAGGTGCGGTGCGCAGCGCCTCGTCGAGGATTCGCTCGTACTCGGGGCGGTCCTCATTGAGCAGGTGTGGAGCGCTGTTCATGTGCATCCCCCGATGCTCCGTAGGGCTAAGGCTCGCATGGCTACGAGCCGTCTGGCAGAAACGGAGGGGAGCCTGCTACGGATAAGCCGATGGTAGAGCCGTGACGGCACGCGGTGACAGGGGGTTTACAGAATTGGCGCCCCCGGTCGGCGTGATCGTGTAAGGGGCCCTGCGCGGGATCGCGCAAGTATCCCTCGTGGGGGCGCCTGCCCAGGGAACGCTCAGATACCCAGGGGGAGTTGGCAGACCAGTAGCTTTCCGGCCATGGTCACTCCGCCGTCCATGGCGATGGCCAGGCCGTCGGCGTAGACGTGCGGTCCCTCGATGACCGGTCCGCCGCCGTCCGACTCGTCCTCGGAGCCGACGTCACCCAGGAGGTAGGGGATGGGGCTGTGGCCGTGGACGATGCGGGTGCCGCCGTACACGTCCAGCAGTTCGCGTACGGCCGAGGGGCCCGACTCGTCACGGAAGGCGAAGCGCTTGGTGAACTTGCGGAAGAGGTCCCAGCACTCGTCGGCGTCGTTGCGGGTGAGGGTCTCGCGGATGGTGTCGTTCACCGCCTCGATCGAGTCGCCGTAGTCCAGATAGGCGGTCGTGTCGGAGTGCACGAGGAGATGGCCGTCGGCCTCCTCCATGGCGTCGAGCCGGGCCATCCACTGGAGGTGGTGGTCCTCCAGGCGCTCCATGTCGGTCTTCTGGCCGCCGTTGAGCAGCCAGGCGGCCTGGAAGGTGGCGGTGCCCGCCCCGGAGTTGACGGGGGTGTCGCCGAAGCGCTTGGCGCCGAGGAGGAGCAGCTCGTGGTTGCCCATGAGGGCCTTGCAGTAGCCGCCCGCGGCGGCGGCCTCGGCGGAGAGCCGCATCACGAGGTCGATGACGCCGATGCCATCGGGTCCGCGGTCGGTGAAGTCGCCGAGGAACCACAGGCGCGCGTTGCCCGCGGACCAGTTGCCGTCGGCGTCGATGAGGCCCTGTTCCTGGAGGGCCGCGAGCAGCTCGTTCAGATAGCCGTGCACGTCGCCCACGACGAACAGCGGGCCGTGCTCACCGCTCGGCCTCGGCTGCGGGGGGTCCGGCATGACCTGCACCTGGACCGTGTCACCGCGGTTGATGACCGGCAGGTCGCGCTGGGTGGGCGTGTAACCGTCGTCCGGAAGCCCCCCCGGAGCCGGCGCCGGAGGGTGCACCTCGGCGGGGCCGGTCGTCTCATGGACGTACGCCGGTACGCGGAAGTCGCGCAGCGTCGCCGTCCGCACATCGGGTCCCTGACCGGCCCCCTGAGTCATCGACCCCTCCACCACCATTGCGCCGCATCTGCACCGAGAACGGACTGCCTGGTCGCAGCGGCCCGCGGTGTCGTCCGCCCATCATAGGAATGCGGCTCCCGCTGTGTGGTGCACCAGGGGTGGTGAATCGGTCCCCGCCGCCGGTTCACCAAGGATTTATCCCGAATTGGGCAGAGGTTTCCCCCCTGATGGCGGGTTGGTCACCCACCTCGGCCCGAAATCATCCGGGTCAGCCGGAGCCCGAGGAGCGTGGCGGGCTGACCGTCGTGCGCGGCGGACGTCGCTCGGACGAGGTGCGCACGATCAGTTCGGTCGGTATCACCTGTTCGACGGGCCGGTCCGAGTCGAGCCCCTCGATGGCGTCGATGAGGAGCTGCACGACGGCCGTGCCGATGCGCCTCGGCTTCAGGGACAGGGTGGTGATGGGCGGTTCCGTGGTGGCGTACACCGTGGACTCGCTGCAGCAGACGAGCAGCAGGTCGTCGGGGACGCGCAGGCCGTACCGCCGGGCGGCGGCGAGCAGGTCGGTGCCGTTCGGGTCGAAGAGGCCGTAGACGGCGTCGGGGCGGTCGGGCCTGGCGAGCAGCCGGTCGGCGGCCACGGCGCCCGCGCACGGGTCGTGGGCGGGATAGGACTCGTAGACCGGGTCCTGGCCGACCCGCTCGCACCAGTGCAGGTACGCGGTCGTGGACAGATGGGTGTACGTGTCCGTGGTGTTGCCGGTGAGCAGGCCGATCCGGCGGGCGCCTGCGGCCGCGAGGTGGTCGAGGATCTCCAGGACCGCGGCCTCGTGGTCGTTGTCCACCCAGGCGGTGACCGGCAGGGACCCCGCGGGGCGGCCGTCGGAGACCACCGGCAGACCCTGTCTGACCAGCTCGCTGACGACCGGGTCGTGGTCGGAGGGGTCGACGACGACGGTGCCGTCGAGCGCGACGTTGGACCATACGTCGACCGGGCTGCGGCGCGAGGTGGCCGGGAGGATCACCAGGGCGTAGCCGCGGGCGAGGGCGGCGGAGGTGGCGGCTCTGGCCATCTCCGCGAAGTAGGCGAACTCGGTGAAGGTGAAAGGTTCATCCCCGTACGTGGTCACGGTCAGACCGATGAGGCCGGACTTGCCGGTACGGAGGGTTCGGGCCGCGGCGGAGGGGCGGTAGCCCAGCCGCTCCGCGACCTCGCGGACATGGCGTCGGGTGGCGTCGGGCAGCCGCCCCTTGCCGTTGAGGGCATCGGAGACAGTCGTGATGGAGACGCCGGCGGCCGCGGCGACATCTCTGATGCCCGCTCTGTTCTGCCGGTTGCTTCGGCGGGCGGTCTCCGCTCGGCTCACCTGGTGCTTCCCTGCTGCTGTCATGGCGAGCCGATAGTAGGGCTCATCGGGGTGGGTAGTGCGGACGCATATTCACTCGTTGACAGGCACGTTTCTGCATGGCTGCGGTGTGCCAATGACCTTGGATCGAAAGGGGGTTGGGGCGTCATGGCATTAGCTGCCGCTGATCGTCCGGCGTGGGCCTGCCAAGTGCGGGAGGTCTCGAAGAGGTCTCAACTCACCTTCACGGGGGATGCGCGCCACGGAGCGAGCCACCGGCGCGCGGCACGCTCGGGGCGCTCCCCCCTGGGGCATGCCTTCGTGGGGCGGCTTGCCTTCGTGGGGCGGTGGGGGAAGGGGGCGGGAGCGGGGTGTTAGGGCGGCTGAGGGCTGGGCGGCGGCGCGGCGGACGGTGGCGCGGCGGGGTGGCGGATGGCAGGGCGGCGAGGTGGCCGGTCGTACGCGATGCCCGGAGGCCATTCGCACCGGCGCCGAATCCTCATAAGGTGAGCAGTATTCGAACGGTTGCTGGCACTGGTACGAGGAGGACTGCGGTGAGCGAGACGAGCCCGAGGCTGCGCGCCGAGCTGGAGGGTATCCCCACCTACAAGCCGGGCAGGCCTGCCGCGGCCGATGGTCCGGTGGCCTACAAGCTGTCCTCCAACGAGAACCCCTACCCGCCGCTCCCGGGAGTCATGGAGAGCGCGCTCGCCGCGGCCGGGTCCTTCAACCGTTACCCCGACATGGCCTGCACGGCCCTGATGGGTGAACTGGCCGAGCGCTTCGGCGTGCCCGTCTCCCACATCGCCACCGGCACCGGCTCGGTCGGCGTGGCCCAGCAGCTGCTCCAGGCCACGTCGGGCCCCGGTGACGAGGTCATCTACGCGTGGCGGTCCTTCGAGGCATACCCGATCATCACCCAGGTCAGTGGTGCGACGTCGGTGCGTGTGCCACTGACGGAGGGCGATGTCCACGACCTGGACGCGATGGCCGACGCCATCACCGAGCGCACCCGCCTCATCTTCGTCTGCAATCCCAACAACCCCACCGGGACGGTGGTCCGCCGGGCCGAGCTGGAGCGCTTCCTCGACCGGGTGCCGCGTGACGTCCTGGTCGTGCTGGACGAGGCGTATCGCGAGTTCATCCGCGACCCCGAGGTCCCGGACGGCATCGAGATCTACCGCGAGCGCCCGAACGTCTGTGTCCTTCGTACGTTCTCGAAGGCGTACGGCCTCGCGGGGCTGCGGGTGGGCTTCGCGGTCGCCCATGAGCCGGTGGCCGCGGCGCTGCGCAAGACGGCGGTGCCGTTCGGCGTGAGCCAGCTCGCGCAGGACGCGGCGGTGGCGTCGCTGCGGGCCGAGGACGAGCTGATGGGCCGCGTCGGGGCGCTGGTCGCCGAGCGCACGCGGGTGGTCGAGGCGCTGCGCGGGCAGGGCTGGACGGTGCCCGAGACGCAGGCGAACTTCGTGTGGCTGCGGCTCGGGGACCGCACGATGGACTTCGCGGCGGCGTGCGAGCGGGCGGGCGTGGTGGTACGGCCGTTCGCGGGCGAGGGGATGCGGGCCACGATCGGCGAGACCGAGGCGAATGACATCTTTATCCAGGCGGCGGAGGCGTTCCGCAAGGAGCTTTAGCCGAGGAGCTTTGGCTGGGGGGTGTCCGTCCGCTCCCCCCCCAGCACCGCATCTGCCCGCACCCCCGGCCGCCCAAGGACCCCGCCCCCTCCGTCAGTTCGCGACCCGTTCGACGCGGATCGGGTCGCCCGCCCGGACCGTCGACAGCAGGTTCGGGTCCCCGTCGAGGCGGCCGAGGACGTTGCACGGGCTCGCGAGGCGGCACTCGTCGCCGCGTGAGATCGGGGTGGGGCCGTAGGGAAGGGCCAGGGCGTCGCCGTCGGGCCAGAAGGCGACCGTGCCCGGGTCGACGACCTGTCGGGCGCCGGCCTCTCGCTCCACGCTCACGCCCGTGTCGAAGTAGACCTCCTCGCCCCACGTCTGTGCGGTGGCGGTGAGCGGCAGGGCCTTCTCCAGGGCCTGCGCGGTCGGGGTCTCCTCGATCGTGGCCGTCAGGTGCCCGGCGGGCCAGGAGATGCGTATCCGTAGCTGGTGCTGCTCCGTATGCATGCGGCGGATTCAACAATATGTTGAAGTTCTTGGGAAGGCCCCGGAGTCACATCTCCGGGGCCTTCCCGCGCTTCCGGTGGGTTCTCGGTGGGTTCCGGTCGGCTCCCGACCGGTTTCGACAGCGCCCCCCGACCGGTTCCCCGCGGTTACAGGGGACCCCCCGTTTGGGTGATGGAAGCTGGTACGACATAATGCTTGTGAATGTGAACGCGTTCACAAGCGTGCCCTGTTTCTCCGGAGATCAGTGGGACAAGCAGGGGCAAATCGCCATGGCGAGCACGGTCGGCAGGCGATTGAGGCGAGTAAGGAGAGACGCAGTGGACCTGGCTCTGGCGCCGGAGACTCTGGCGCGATGGCAGTTCGGCATCACGACCGTCTACCACTTCCTGTTCGTGCCGCTGACCATCTCGCTGGCCGCCCTCACGGCGATCCTCGAGACGGCATGGGTGCGCACGGGCAAGGAGCACTACCTCCGGGCGACCAAGTTCTGGGGAAAGCTGTTCCTGATCAACATCGCGATGGGTGTCGTCACCGGCATCGTCCAGGAGTTCCAGTTCGGCATGAACTGGTCCGACTACTCGCGGTTCGTCGGTGATGTCTTCGGGGCGCCGCTGGCCTTCGAGGCCCTCATCGCCTTCTTCTTCGAGTCGACCTTCATCGGCCTGTGGATCTTCGGCTGGGACAAGCTGCCGAAGAAGCTGCACTGCGCCACGATCTGGATCGTCTCCATCGGCACGATCCTGTCGGCGTACTTCATCATCGCCGCGAACGCCTTTATGCAGCACCCGGTCGGCTACAAGATCGTGGAGCGCGACGGCACCAAGCGGGCGGAACTCACCGACTTCGCGAAGGTGCTCTTCCAGGAGACGACGCTGGTCAACTTCTTCCACGTCATCTCGGCGGCGATCCTGGTCGGCGGCGCCTTCATGACCGGTATCGCCATCGTCCACCTGCGCAAGAAGCAGCACATCCGCACCATGCGCATGTCGATGCGGCTCGGCCTGGTCACGGCCTTCGTCGGCACCCTGCTCACCGTGGTCAGCGCCGACACGCTCGGCAAGGTCATGTACGAGCAGCAGCCGATGAAGATGTCGGCCGCCGAGGCGCTCTGGGAGTCGGAGAAGCCGGCGCCCTTCTCGATCTTCGCGTACGGCGATGTCGCCGAGGGCCACAACAAGGTGGCCATCGAGGTCCCCGGGGTCCTGTCCTTCCTCGCCAAGAACAACTTCAGCGCCGAGATCCCCGGCATCAACGACCTCAACAAGGAGGCACAGGAGAAGTTCGGGCCCGGCGACTACCGGCCGAACATCCCCACCGCCTACTGGTCGTACCGCTGGATGATCGGCTTCGGCGGCGTCTCGATGGCCCTGTGCACCGCCGGCCTGTGGCTGACGCGGCGGAAGTTCTGGCTCGCCCCGGAGCACCACACCGGCGCGGACGACATCCCGAAGCTCATGCTCACCAAGAACAAGGAGCTGGCGCCGAAGCTGGGCGCCTGGTGGTGGCGCCTCTCGCAGTGGACGCTGATCTTCCCCCTCATCGGCACCGCCTGGGGCTGGATCTTCACCGAGACGGGCCGTCAGCCCTGGGTCGTCTACGGCGTGCTGCGCACCAGGGACGCGGTCTCCCCCGGCGTCTCGCAGGGCGAGGTGCTCACCTCGCTGATCGGGTTCACCCTCATCTACGCGATCCTCGCCGTCATCGAGGTGAAGCTGCTGCTCAAGTACGTCCGTCTCGGCCCGCCCGAGCTGACCGAGGCGGACCTCAACCCGCCCACCAAGATCGGTGGCCCGGGCTCCGGCAAGGGCCCGGACTCGGGTTCAGGCTCCGACGCCGACTCTGACGCCGACCGGCCCATGGCCTTCTCGTACTGAAGGAAGGAGCGCTCAGGACATGGAACTCCACGACATCTGGTTCGTACTGATCGCCGTTCTGTGGATCGGCTACTTCTTCCTGGAGGGCTTCGACTTCGGGATCGGCGTCCTCACCAAGCTGCTCGCCCGCAACCGGGTCGAGAAGCGGGTCCTCATCAACACCATCGGGCCCGTCTGGGACGGCAACGAGGTGTGGCTGCTCACGGCGGGCGGCGCGACCTTCGCCGCCTTCCCCGAGTGGTACGCCACGCTCTTCTCCGGCTTCTACCTGCCGCTGCTCGTCATCCTGATCTGCCTGATCGTGCGCGGCGTCGCCTTCGAGTACCGCGCCAAGCGGCCCGAGGAGCGGTGGCAGACCAACTGGGAGCACGCGATCTTCTGGACGTCGCTCATCCCGGCGGTGATGTGGGGCGTGGCCTTCGGGAACATCACGCGCGGCGTCAAGATCGACGCCCACAAGGAGTACGTGGGCTCCTTCGGGGACCTGCTCAACCCGTACGCCATCCTCGGCGGTCTGGTCACCCTGACGCTGTTCACCTTCCACGGCGCGGTGTTCGCCGCGCTCAAGACGGTGGGCGACATCCGCATGCGGGCGCGCAAGATGGCGCTCGGCCTCGGGCTCGTCGCGGCCGTGCTGGCGCTCGGCTTCCTGCTCTGGACCCAGGCGGACCAGGGCGACGGCAAGAGCCTGGTCGCGATGATCGTGGCTGTCGTGGCGCTGCTCGGAGCCATCGGGGCGATCAAGGCGGGGCGCGAGGGCTGGTCGTTCGCGCTCTCCGGCATCACGATCGCGGCGGCCGTCGCGATGCTCTTCCTGACGCTCTTCCCGAACGTCATGCCGTCGTCGCTGAACGAGGAGTGGAGTCTGACGGTCACCAACGCCTCGTCCAGCCCGTACACCCTGAAGATCATGACTTGGTGCGCGGTCATCGCGGCGCCGGTGGTGATGCTCTACCAGGGGTGGACGTACTGGGTCTTCCGCAAGCGGATCGGTACGCAGCACATCGCGCCCGACCCCGCCCACTGAGCCTCGTCGTGGTCTCCCGGAAGGTGTGTTTCACGTGAAACCGATCGACCCGCGCCTGCTTCGGTACGCCCGTGCCACCCGTTTCTTCCTCGTCGCGGTGGTGGCCCTGGGGTTGGTCGGGGCGGGGCTGGTCATCGGCCAGGCGATGCTCATCGCCGAGATCGTGGTGGGCGCCTTCCAGAAGGGCCTCTCCGTAAGCGACCTGGGCACGCCGCTGCTGCTGCTCGCCCTGGTCGCGGCCGGGCGGGGCCTGGTCTCCTGGCTGACCGAACTCGCCGCGCACCGGGCGAGCGCGGCGGTCAAGTCCGAACTGCGGGGGCGGCTGCTGGAGCGGGCGGGGGAGCTGGGGCCCGGCTGGTTGAGCGGGCAGCGGACCGGCTCCCTGGTCTCGCTCGCCACCCGTGGCGTGGACGCGCTCGACGACTACTTCTCGCGCTACCTGCCGCAGCTGGGGCTCGCGGTGGTGGTGCCCGTGGCGGTGCTCGCCCGCATCGTGACGGAGGACTGGGTCTCGGCGGCGATCATCGTCGTGACGCTGCCCCTGATCCCGGTCTTCATGATCCTGATCGGCTGGGCGACGCAGAACCGCATGGACCGTCAGTGGCGGCTGCTCTCCCGGCTCTCGGGGCACTTCCTCGATGTCGTGGCGGGCCTGCCCACCCTGAAGGTGTTCGGCCGCGCCAAGGCGCAGGCCGACTCGATCCGGAGGATCACCGGCGAGTACCGGCAGGCGACGATGCGCACCCTGCGCATCGCCTTCCTGTCCTCCTTCGCCCTGGAGCTGCTCGCCACGATCTCGGTCGCGCTGGTCGCGGTGACCATCGGCATGCGGCTCGTGCACGGCGAGATGGACTTGTACGTCGGTCTCGTCATCCTGGTCCTCGCGCCCGAGGCCTATCTGCCGCTGCGCCAGGTCGGAGCGCAGTACCACGCGGCGGCGGAGGGGCTTGCCGCCGCCGAGGAGATCTTCGAGGTCCTGGAGACCCCGGTGCCGGCCGCCGGGACGGGGGCGGCGCCCTCAGGTGTGCTGAGCGTGGAGGGCGTGACGGTCCGGTATCCGGGGCGGGCGTCGGACGCCGTCTCCGGGGCGACGTTCGAGGTGGCGCCCGGGGAGACCGTGGCACTCGTCGGCCCCAGCGGGGTGGGCAAGTCGACCCTGCTGAACGTGGTGCTCGGCTTTGTGCGGCCCACTGAGGGGCAGGTGCGCGTCGGGGGTGTCGACCTCGCCGAGGTCTCCCCCGAGCGGTGGCGTGAGCGCGTCGCGTGGGTGCCGCAGCGGCCGCACCTCTTCGCCGGGACCATCGCGGAGAACGTACGACTCGCCCGGCCCGACGCGTCCGACGCGCAGGTACGGGAGGCCCTGCGGGAAGCGGGGGCCCTGGAGTTCGTGGACGCGCTGCCCGCCGGGGCCGGGACTCCGCTCGGGGAGGACGGCGCCGGGCTCTCCGCCGGGCAGCGGCAGCGGCTGGCGCTGGCGCGGGCGTTCCTGGCCGACCGGCCCGTGGTGCTCCTCGATGAGCCGACGGCTGCGCTGGACGGCGGGACCGAGGCCGAGGTGGTCGAGGCCGTCCGACGGCTGGCCGTCGGGCGAACCGTCCTGCTGGTCGTGCACCGGCCCGCGCTGCTGGCCCTGGCGGACCGGGTGGTGCGGTTGAAGGCCGCGGGCTTGGATGACGGGGCCTCCGCCGCCCCGCAGCCGGGGCCGCGCTCGGACGTGTCGGTCCTTGGTGTGACGGGTGGCAGGGACCGGGATGCGGCGTTGGCCGGGGTGTTGGTCGAGCGGGTGGGTGGTTCTGGGGCGGGTAGCTCTGGGGTGGTTGGTGCCGGGGCGGGTGGTTCTGGGGCTGGTAGCTCCGGGGCGGATGGCTCTGGGGTGGGTAGCTCCGGGGCGGGTAGTTCTGGGGTGGAGGGCTCCAGGCCGGGTGGTTCCGGGGTGGGTAGCTCTGGGGCGGGTGGTTCCGGCGTCGGCGGCTCCAGGCCGAGCGGTTCCGGGGCGGATGGCTTCGGGGCGGAGCGTGGGGTCCTGGCACGGGTGCGGGATATGGCGCGGGCCCGGCACGGGCAATTGGCGCTCGCCCTGCTCCTCGGTTCGCTCGCGCTCGGCAGCGCGGTGGGGCTCATGGCGACGTCCGGGTGGCTGATCTCCCGGGCCTCGGAGCAGCCACCGGTGATGTATCTGATGATCGCCGTGACGGCGACCCGTGCCTTCGGCATCGGCCGTGCCGTCTTCCGGTACGCCGAGCGCCTCGTCTCGCACGACGCCGTGCTGCGGATGCTCGCCGACACCCGCGTCACCGTCTACCGGCGCCTGGAGCGGCTCGCCCCCGCGGGCCTGCGCACCACCCGCCGCGGTGACCTCCTCTCCCGGCTGGTCGCCGACGTCGACGCCTTTCAGGACTACTGGCTGCGCTGGCTGCTGCCCGCGTCCGCCGCGGCCGTGGTGAGCGCGGGAGCCGTCGGCTTCACCGCCTGGCTGCTGCCCGAGGCCGGTGCCGTGCTCGCCGCCGGTCTGCTCGCCGCGGGCGTCGGGGTCCCGCTGCTGAGCGGCGCCGTGGCCCGCCGGGCGGAGCGCAGGCTGGCCCCCGCGCGCGGGGTGCTCGCCACGCGCGTGGCCGATCTGCTGACCGGCACCGCCGAGCTGACCGTCGCCGGCGCGCTGAAGCGTCGTACGGCCAAGGCCGGGGAGGCCGACGCCGAGCTGACGCGGATCGCCTCGCGGGGTGCCACCGCCACCGCGCTCGGCGACGGGCTCGGCGCGCTCGTGACCGGGCTGACCGTGACCGCGGCCGCGCTCGTCGGTGTCCAGGCGGTGCAGGACGGGCGGCTGAGCGGTGTCGCGCTGGCCGTGGTCGTGCTGACGCCGCTCGCCGCCTTCGAGGCGGTGCTGGGGCTGCCGCTCGCCGTGCAGTACCGCCAGCGGGTGCGCAAGAGCGCCGAGCGCGTCCATGAGGTGCTTGACGCCGCCGATCCCGTACCGGAGCCCGCCACGCCCGCCCCGGCACCCGCCTCGCCCTTCCCGCTGCGCGTCACGGCTCTGCGCGCCCGGCACGCGGGCCAGGCAAGGGACGCGCTCGCGGGCGTCGGCCTGACGCTGGAGCGGGGCCGGCGGATCGCCGTGGTCGGCCCCTCCGGTTCCGGCAAGACGACGCTCGCGCAGGTGCTGCTGCGGTTCGTGGGGGAGTACGAGGGGACGTACACACTCGGCGGTGTGGACGCGGCCACGCTGGACGGAGACACCGTGCGCCGCATGGTCGGGCTCTGCGCCCAGGACGCGCACATCTTCGACAGCTCGGTGCGCGAGAACCTGTTGCTCGCCAAGAAGGACGCCACCGACGCGGAGCTGCGCGGCGCCCTGGAGCGGGCCCGGCTCGATGGGTGGGTCGGTTCGCTGCCCGACGGGCTCGACACGCTCGTCGGTGAGCACGGCGCGCGGCTCTCCGGAGGCCAGCGCCAGCGGCTCGCACTGGCCCGCGCGCTGCTCGCGGACTTCCCCGTCCTCGTGCTCGACGAGCCCGCCGAGCACCTCGACCTGCCGACCGCGGACGCCGTCACCGCCGACCTGCTGGCCGCGACGGAGGGGCGTACGACGCTGCTCATCACGCACCGGCTCGCCGGCCTCGACGCGGTCGACGAGGTGATCGTCCTCGACGCGGGGAGGGTCGCGCAGCGCGGCACGTACGCGGAGCTGGCGGCGGTGGAGGGGCCGTTGCGGCGGATGCTGGAGGTGGAGCGTGCGGCGGATCTGCTCACGGTGGGCTGACGGGGCCGGGACCTGAGCTGTCTTCGGCTCGGATGAACCTCGGCTTCGACTTTCCCCTGTAAATAGGACTAACTACGCTCAAAGGCATGTCAGACCCCGCGGCCTCCGCCGACGCCCCGCTCCCCGACGGCCCCCGCCCCTCGACGTCGGCGGACCCGGTGGGGTGTACGGACTCGGCGGGGCGGACAACCGGCTCGGCGGAATCGGCGGGTCCGATGGGCTTGGCGGGGCCGGTCGGCTCGGCGGGTCCGATGGGCTCGGCGGCGCGGGCGACCCACAGCCTCCAGGGGCTCTCGCCCGAGCTGACCTCACGGGTGCCGCAGCTGCTCGAAGCCATGCGGTCGGTCGGCACCGGGCTGGAACTCCACACCACCCTGGACCGCATCTGCGAGACCGCCGCCGAGCTGGCGGACGCCCACTACGCCGCGATCGGCGTCGTCTCCGAAGACGGCGACGGACTCTCCGACTTCGTCTTCCACGGCATCGACGCGCGGACCGCCGAGCGGATCGGGCGGCTGCCCGACGGCCACAAGGGGCTCCTCGGCGCCCTCATCCACCAGCCGAGGACGCTGCGCCTCGCCGATCTCTCCGCCGACCCGCGCTCCTGCGGTTTCCCCGCCCACCACCCGCCGATGCGCAGTTTCCTCGGCGTCCCCATCCGCGTCCAGGGCAAGATCTTCGGCAACCTCTATCTGACCGAGAAGCGGAACGGGGCCGAGTTCAACGACTACGACGTGCACATGGTCCGCGTCCTGGCTACGGAGGCCGGGATCGCCATCGGCAACGCACGCCTCTACGAAGCCGCCAAGCAGCGCGAGCGCTGGATCGACGGCTCCGTGGCGGTCACCACGGCCCTGCTCTCCGGCAGCGACGCGGAGGACGCCCTCGCCGTCGTCGCCGAGCAGGCACGGCACCTCGCGGACTCGGCCGCCGGGATCGTGCTGCTGCCCGACGAGGAGGGCGGCATGGAGGTCGTCGCCGTCTCCTCGGACGGGCCCACCGGTGCGCTTGGCCTGATCGTCCCGGCGGAGAGCCGCATCGTGACCCAACTGCTCGCGGGCCAGGCCGTCTTCATCGACGACGCGGCGACCGATCCCCACACCGTCACCCACCTCGCCGACCGCTACGGCCCCGTGATGATGCTGCCGCTGCAGAGCGACGGCCGGGTCCTCGGCGCACTCGTGACGCCCCGCGCGCGCGGGGCCCGTCCCTTCACCGAGGCCGAGCGGACGCTCGCCGCCCAGTTCGCCTCACAGGCCGCGCTCGCGCTGATGATGGCCGAGGCGCAGCGGGACCGGGAGCGGCTCGCGGTGTACGAGGACCGCGACCGGATCGCCAGGGACCTGCACGACCTGGTCATCCAGCGGCTCTTCGCGACCGGGATGATGCTGGAGAGCGCCCAGCGCAGGTCCGTCGTACCGGAGGTGCAGGTCGGCGTGGGCAAGGCGGTCGACGAGCTGGACGTGACGATCCAGGAGATCCGTACGGCGATCTTCGCGCTTCAGCAGGGCCCGGCCGAGGCACCGTCGGGGCTGCGGACCCGTGTGCTCCGGGAGATCAACATGGCCGCCGTCCCGCTCGGCTTCAAGCCCACGCACCGCTTCGTGGGCCCCGTCGACACCGTGGTGGGCGAGCTGACCGGCAAGAACCTCATCGCGGCTCTGCGGGAGGCCCTGTCGAACGCCTTCCGGCACGCGCACGCCGCCCGCATCGACGTCGTCGTCGACTCGACGGTGCTGTTGCCCGGCGAACGCCAGGGCGTGCGCCTGACGGTGGCCGACGACGGGGTGGGCATCGCGGAGGGCGGCCGCCGCAGCGGCCTGAAGAACCTCAAGAGGCGGGCCGAGTCGCTGGGCGGCGACAGCTGGTACGGGCCCGGCATCGGCGAGGAGGGGCGCGGGACGACGGTGGTGTGGCAGGCGCCGTATTGATCTCTGGCGGGGTGTCGGCGCCCGAAGGTTGTCTGTGGGGGTCGATTGTCGGCGCCCGGGTGTTGCCTGCGGGGGCCAGCCGGGTGTCGGTCTCCGGGCGGACGGGTAATGCGGTCCCGCCTCCCTGTTCGGCGGTATCCGCGTGCGCCGTACGGGGCACCATGTCCCCCCGAGTGCCCGAATCCAGCGAGACCGTGCCGCCGGGACAGGCAACGATCCGTGACATGCCCCAGAGCCAGCGTCATCGTCCGCGCCCTCTCCTCAGTGTGTCGGTACTGCTGTGCGCGCTGCTCGGGCTCACGCCACCCGCTGCCGCCTCCGAGGGACCCGGCGCGAGCGCGGAGGTGGCGCGGCTCTACGAAGAGGCCTCGCTCGCAACCGCACGCTACGAAGAGGGGCGGCGGGCCGCAGATCTCCAGAGTGAGAAGGTCCAGAAACTGAACCAACTGCTCTCCCAGAAGCAGTACGACGTCGCGGCGCTGCACGGTGAGCTCGGCCGGCTGGCGAGCGCCCAGTACCGCACTGGCGGCGGTCTCCCCTACACCGCACAGCTCCTGCTGGCCGACAGCCCCGACGCGCTGCTGCGCGGGAAGCAGATCCAGTCGCGGGCCGACCTGGCCGTCCACAGCGCCGTCCTCAAGACGCGTCGCGCAGCGGCCCGCCTCACCGTCGCCAAACGCGAGGCGGACCGGGCCCAGCACGGCCTTAACCGGCGCCTCGCCCGCCTGGCGGTGCTGAAGCGCGGCATCGAACGGAAGCTGGAGTCGGCTCAGTGGGCTCTCCAGGACGAGGCGGACCGGGCGGTGGCCGCGGGGAAGTGCCGGGGCGCCGTCCGCCTGCGCCAGCCGAAGAAGAAGCCTTCCACGCGCGCGTGGGTCACGCCCGTGAAGACGTACGAACTCTCCGCGGGCTTCGACAGCGCCGGGGAACGCTGGGCGCACCGGCACACCGGGCAGGACTTCGCGGTCGACATCGGGACGCCCGTGCGGTCGGTCGGCGCGGGCCGGGTGGCGAGCGTGTCGTGCGGCGGGGCCTTCGGCATCGAGATCCTGGTGCGGCACCCCGGTGGCTACTTCACGCAGTACGCGCACCTTGCGGCCGCCGCTGTCGACCAGGGGGACAAGGTGCGTACCGGCCAGTGGATCGGCCAGGCCGGCACCACCGGCAACTCGACCGGACCGCACCTGCACTTCGAGACGCGGCTCACCCGGTACCTCGGGTCAGGGGTCGACCCGCGGAAGTGGCTGGCGGAGCGGGGCGTCAAGCTCTAACGAGGCGGCAAGCTCCAGCAGGCCATCGCTGTAGCGGGCCATCAAGCTCTAGGGAGTGCCGGAACGCCCAGTCAGTTCTGGACACCCGCTCTCGTCACAGGCAACGTTTCACGTGAAACGCATCGGTGGGCACCCTGCTCTACGAGTTCTGCTCCCGTCGCTCCGCCACGATCCGCTCGATCACGACGGCGACACCGTCGTCGTTGTTGGCGACCGTGCGCCCGGAGGCGGCGGCGATGACGTCCGGATGGGCGTTGCCCATCGCGTACGACGTACCGGCCCAGGACAGCATCTCGATGTCGTTCGGCATGTCCCCGAAGGCGACGACCTCCTCGGGCGAGATGCCGCGCTCGGCGCAGCACAGCTCCAGCGTGCTGGCCTTGGAGACGCCGGGGCCGCTGATCTCCAAGAGCGCGCTGGGGCTGGAACGGGTGACCGTCGCCCGGTCCCCGATGGCCGCGCGGGCCAGCGTCAGGAACTCGTCGGCCGCGAGTTCGGGGTGGAAGGCGAGGACCTTCAGGACGGGCTGCTCGGCGACGACGGGGTCACCGGGGTTCTCGGCGAGGAGCTTCTCGGCGGGCGCGACGCTCTCCGCCGGCTCCATGTGGAGCGGCGGATACGTCTCCTCGTGGTGCAGTCCCCCGGTCCGCTCGACCGCGAACGACGTGCCCGGCGCGGCCGCCCGCAGCCTGCGGACGACGTCCAGGGCGGACGCTCGCTCCAGCTCGCGGATCTTGACGAAGCTGTGGGTGCCGGGACCGCCGTGCAGGTCGACGACTGCCGCGCCGTTCCCGCAGATGGCGAGACCATGGCCGTGGACATGGGCGCTGACGACGCCCATCCAGCGTGCCGGGCGGCCGGTCACGAAGAAGACCTCGATCCCGGCCTCCTCGGCGGCGGCGAGCGCGGCGACCGTACGGTCGGAGACCGACTTGTCGTCGCGCAGCAGCGTGCCGTCCAGGTCCGTCGCGATCAGCCGGGTCCGGGGGCGCTGCCCGGCCGGGACGGGCGTGGCCGGGGCTGAGTCGGCCGGGGCGAGGTCGGCCGAGCGCTGGGGCCCTGGGTTAGCTGAGGTCACACCGACGATTCTCCCGCATATGCCCGCACGGCCGTGGGCTGGGGCGCACATTTGAGTGCCCTCGGACTCCGTCCCTGCTCGGGCTGCGCGGCGGGCGGCCGACCTTGCACGGCGGACATGTCGTGGCGTGTCACGTGTCGCGTGTCGCGTGGTGCGCTGTGTTGCGTTGTGCCGCGTTGCGTTGCGTTGTGACGCAGGGGGCCCGGGTGTCGGCCGGGGCGTCTGCGTCCCGCCGTAGGCTCGGAGACATGAGCCTGCGTCTGAGCACTGTGATCCTTCCCGTACGCCGCTGGCACGAAGGCGGTCGCGACCAGTGGCTGCGCGCCGAGGAGCTGGGCTTCCACACCGCCTACACGTACGACCACCTGGCCTGGCGCAGCTTCCGGGACGGTCCGTGGTTCGGCGCGGTGCCCACGCTGACCGCGGCCGCCGCGGCCACCGAGCGGATGCGTCTGGGCACGCTCGTGACGTCCCCCAACTTCCGCCACCCCGTCACGCTCGCCAAGGAACTCATCTCGCTCGACGACATCTCCGGCGGGCGGATCATGCTCGGTATCGGCGCCGGCGGCAACGGCTTCGATGCCACGACCCTGCTCAAGGAGAACCAGGAGCCCTGGACGCCGCGCGAAAGGGCCGACCGGTTCGGCGAGTTCGTGCCGCTGCTCGACCGCCTGCTGACCGAGGACTCGGTGACGTACGAGGGAACCTTCTACTCGGCGACCGAGGCCCGCAACATCCCCGGCTGCGTCCAGCGGCCCCGGCTGCCCTTCGCGGTGGCCGCGACCGGCCCGCGCGGTCTGCGGCTGGCGGCGCGGCACGGTCAGGCGTGGGTGACCACGGGTGACCCGAAGCTCTCCGAGACGGGTACGCCCGAGCAGTCCCGCGAGGCGATCCGGGGGCAGATCGAGAAGCTCGGCAAGGCGTGCGCGGACGTCGGGCGGGATGTGGCCGAACTGGACAAGGTCCTCCTGACCGGCTTCACCCCGGACCGCGACCGGCCCCTCGCCTCCCTCGACGCCTTCGTGGACTTCGCGGGCAAGCACGTGGAACTCGGCTTCACCGAGATCGTCATCCATGCCCCGATCCCGGACTCCGATTTCGCCGCCGACCAGGCCGTCTTCGAGCAGATCGCCACCGAAGCGCTGGCTCAGCTGACCTGACCTGAGCCGACCCGTTCCCGTTTGCCGTTCCCGTTCCCGTTCCCGTTCCGGCTCCGGCTCAGCGGACGCGGGCGCTGAGCCAGGGCGTGAGGGTGACCATCGGAATGAACTCCTTGTACGTCTCGTCGCCGGGCAGCGGCACGATCAGGCGGTAGCCCGGTGGAAAACGCTTCCCCTTGACGTACGCGAGCCCACTGAGAACCGACCGTACGAAGGCGGGCACGGCGTCACGTGGCACGTCGGCGCACTCGACGCCCTCCACGGTGATCAGCGCGTCCGCGTCCCCCTCGTCGTCTGGATAGAGCCGTACCGAGATCCGGGGTGAGCCGCCGAACTCCACGAAGGCCTCGTGCGGCAACGAGCCGTCGGGATCGGCCGTCACGCCGACGCCCGCAGCGGTGCGGCGCGAGGTCTGGTCGGCGCCGATGTCGTGCGAGACCTCGATCTCCCGGTGATACGCGCGGGCGACCTCGCGCAAGGCGGTGAGGGCGGCCTCGGTGCTGGGCAGATGCTCCATGCAGCCGATCATGCCCCCCTCCTCCGGTCGGGGAAGCCGGGGCGCCACCACTCGGCGGGACGCGGCCGCTCGGCAGCACCCGGCTGCTCGGCACGGGAACTCGGAGCCCCGACACTCAAGGGCGCGCGGTGTCGGCTCGGCGGGAGGCGGGGAAGCGCAGGTAACGGGGCGGGACGGCGGCCGTGAGCCAGACCCCATTGCCGCTGACCTGGAAGACATGGCCGTCTCGGTGCATCGCGCCCGCGTCGATGGACAGCACGAGGGGCCGCCCACGTCGAGCGCCGACGCGCGTCGCGGTCTCGCGGTCGGGCGAGAGATGGACGGCGTGCCGCTTCATGGGCCGCAGCCCTTCGGCCCGGATCGCGGCCAGACCGGCGGCCACGGTGCCGTGGTACAGGTACGCGGGCGGAACCGCCGGGGGCAGACCGAGGTCCACGCTTACGGAGTGCCCCTGCTGAGCGCGGATTCGGCTGCCCTCCACGGCGAAACGCTGCTTGTCGTTCACGGCCACCACGTGGTCGAGTTCGGCACGCGTGAAGGGGAAGCGGTGCGCGGCCGCCGCCGCCAGGAGCACATCGATCTCGACCCAGCCGTTCTCGTCCAGAGTGAGCCCGATCCGGTCGGGTTGATGCCGCAAGTGCTTGGACAGGTACTTGGACACCTTCACGGTGCGCCCCTCATCGGGGAAGCGCCTCTGCCCGTCCGCCACGTCACGTCGTGCGTCGGCGTCGGCGTCGGGAGATCCTTTTCTCATGCCTTCAGCGTCCCGCTGACCCGTTTTCCCCGCACTCGATTTTTGTCCACCGACTTTTCATCCACGAATTTTGGCCCGCAGGTTTGATCCACAACCAAGTCCCGTTATCCACAGGCCAGTTGCCGTTTCTGTGGACAACTCTCATACCGCATTGACGGTTTGGCCAACATTGGGTGTATTTGCGCCATTTGCGGCAAGTGCGTCCAAAATCCGTTTCTGCACCTCGCGTTCAGCGGCCGCTGCTATGAACGCCGCCGCATCGCCTTCGCCAACCAACTTTCGCACGGCGCGCATTGTGGAGGCGGGCAGCCGAACGCTTTGCGTCTCCTCGTCATGGCTGGGAGCCTGCTCCGGGTCGAGTTGCTGCCGCAGGTGACGGGTGGCGAACAGACGCATGGCGCGAGCCAGTTCGGCATCGACCGACTGCTGGGCGAGCGGCCGGAGCCTGCGTACGAGCGAGGCGGCCTCAGCGGCATCCGCCTCGGTCGGAGGACGATGCCCGAGATAGCGCGCGAACACGTGCTCCGTGGTGAAATCCAGGAAACGGGACGCTATATGTTCGACCTGGCCTCTCAACTCCCGCAAATGGTCGGCAATCGCGGACAGCGGCACGCCCGCCGCGTGCAATTCCACCGCTACAGCCAGCTCTTGAGGGCTGGGCACCAGGAACTCGTCCTCGCGCCCGGCCACCGGCTCCAGCACTCCGAGCGCGACCGCGTCCGCCACCGCCGCCTCGTCCGCGGTGCCACCGAACGCCGCGTCGAGTTCGGCACGTGTGATCCGGTCGGCCTTCTCGTCCGTCCAGGGACCGTCGACCTCCGCGGCCAGCCCGAGCACCCCGCCGAGGCCCCGGCCGGTGTCCCAGGCCTCCAGAAGCTCCTTGATGGAGGCCAGGGTGTAGCCGCGGTCGAGCAGGTCGGCGATCTGCCGCAGCCGCGCCAAGTGGGGCTCCCCGTACACGTTGGACCGTCCGCGCCGTTCCGGGCGGGGGAGAAGCCCGCGATCCTGATAGGCGCGGATCGTGCGCACCGTCGCGCCGCTGTGGTGCGCCAGGTCCTCGATGCGGTACTCCACGCTGACCGTCCTCCGTGATGCGTCGTGCCGGGCGGTGGCCGCCGGAACCTTTATGTCGGGGAGCCCTGCCGGGACATCTGCCCCAGACACCCGAGTCGCCCCAGCGGGCCCAGTAGCCGCAGGCCAAGGCCAGGGCTAAGCGATGGCCGCCCGCCCCACCGCGCCCGCCGCGGCCCGTGCCGCGGGCTACCGCGCCAGGTACGCGACCGCCTTGCGCGGCGATCCTTCCTGCGAGGGATGGTACGACCGCCGCAGAGAACGCGGTATCGCCATGCCCAGCTCGCGGGAACAGCCCCAGTCGAACGAGACCCGGCGCGGGACGATCGCGTCGTGCTCCTCGGCGTGTGGGTCGGGTGTCCTCTCCTCGCTCACACCGGGGGCTCCCATCGGGCTATCGCGCGCAGTGCCTTGGGGGCGAAGCGGGACATGAGGTGGGCGCCGCGTGCCTCGGGGGTGACCGGGACGACCGCTTGATTCCTGACGACGGCGCGCAGAACGGCGTCGGCGACCTTCTCCGGCGGGTAGTTGCGCAGGCCGTAGAGCCGGGAGGTGCGCTTCTGGCGGCGCTTCTCCTCGTCGGCGTCGACCCCGACGAAGCGGGACGTCGCCGTGATGTTCGTGTTCACGAAGCCCGGGCATATCGCGGAGACCC
This sequence comes from Streptomyces huasconensis, assembly GCF_021028635.1. Classification (NCBI taxonomy): domain Bacteria; kingdom Bacillati; phylum Actinomycetota; class Actinomycetes; order Kitasatosporales; family Streptomycetaceae; genus Streptomyces; species Streptomyces huasconensis. Next base: position 3,988,054 of record NZ_CP086119.1, on the reverse strand, counting down.
CGATGCCCTGCCCCGCCAGCTCCGCGCGCAGGCACTCGCTGAGCATCAGCACGGCGGCCTTGGAGGTGCTGTAGGCGGGCAGCGCCTTGGAGGGCTGGTACGCGGCCGCAGAAGCGGTGTTGACGATGTGGCCGCCCTGGCCGCGCTCGGCCATCTGCCGACCGAAGAGTCGGCAGCCGTGGATCACTCCCCACAGATTGACGTCCAGGACCTTCTTCCAGTCCTCGGCGCTGGTGTCGAGGAAGGAGCCGGAGAGGCCTATGCCCGCGTTGTTCACGAGGACGTCCACCACGCCGTACTCCCTGGCGACCTTCTCGGCGAGCTTCTCCATGGCCTGCTCGTCGGTCACGTCGACCGCCTCGCCCCAGGCCTCGGGGGCGCCGATCAGGTGGGCCATCTCCGCCGTGCGGGCCGCGCTCTCGGCGTCCCGGTCGACCGCCACCACGCGTGCCCCCGCCTCGGCGAACGCGAAGGCGGTGGCCCGCCCGATGCCACTGCCCGCGCCGGTGACCAGGACGAGCCGGCGGCCGAACCGTTCGGCGTACTTCCCCGTGGGTCGGCTGTCCTTGGCCGGCACGCCGTCCTCATGGGCCGCTACGAAATCGCTGATCCAGGACGACAGTTGATCGGGTCGCGTGCGCGGCACCCAGTGCTTGGCTGCCAGGGTGCGGCGGGTCAGCCGGGGGGCCCACTGCTCCAGGTCGTCGTAGAGCCGCTCGGACAAGAACATGTCACCGGAGGGCGTGATGAGCTGCACGGGCGCGTGCGCGTACGCATCTGCGCGGGGCCTGCGCAGCCTCGCGCGGACGTTGTCGCGGTAGAGCCAGGCTCCGTGGGCGGCGTCCTGGGGCAACGACGGCGTCGGGTACTCGCCCGCCGGGACCTTCTCCGCCCGCTCAAGGATCTTGGGCCAGCGCTTGCCGAGCGGGCCGCGCCAGGCGAGCTCCGGGAGGACGGGCGTGTGCAGCATGTACACGTACCAGGACTTGGCGCCCTGGCCGAGCAGTTGGCCGAGCCGGCGTGGGGTGGGGCGGGACATCCGCTTCTTGATCCAGTGCCCGAAGTGGTCGAGCGAGGGCCCGGACATCGAGGTGAAGGACGCGATCCGGCCCTCGGTCCGCTTGACCGTGACGAACTCCCAGGACTGCACCGAACCCCAGTCGTGTCCCACCACGTGCACCGGCCGGTCCGGGCTGACCGCGTCGATGACCGCCACGAAATCGTCGGTCAGCTTCTCCAGCGTGAAACCGCCGCGCAGCGGCTTCGGTGCGGTGGACCTGCCGTGCCCGCGCACGTCGTACAGCACGACGTGGAAGCGGGGGGCGAGACGCTCGGCGACCTCGCTCCACACCTCCTTGGAGTCCGGGTAGCCGTGCACGAGCAGGACCGTGGGCCGCTCCGGGTCGCCCAGCGCGGCGACACACAGCTCCACGCCGCCCGTCCGCACCCAGCGCTCGCGCGCATCCTTCATCTTCTCCGCGACTGCTCCCGTGGTCATGCGGTGGCCCTCTCCTCAGCCCAGCGCCGTACATGCGGCAGATCGTCGTCCAGCCAGAACGCGCTCTGTTCGGGGTCCTTGGAGTCGGTGACGACCAGGATCTCCTCGAACTTCGCGCCCGTACCCCTGAACCCGAGGTGCGGCTCGACCGCCCACAGCCCCTTTCGAGGCGGGTGGTCGGAGAACTTGTAGGGGGACCACAGCGGTGACCAGCCGTCCCGGTGGCCATGGATGGCGTCGCTCGCCAGGCCCTTGAGCGACTGCGTGCCGAACCCGAAGAGATGCGGTGACAGGCGGCGCTCCTTGACCCGGCCGACCTTGTGCGCGATGACGCCGAAGGGATAGGCGCGATGGCGGTTCGCATAGCCCTGGCGGACCATGAGCCGGTCCACGTCCTCGTAAATCTCGCGCAGCGGGCGGCGCTCACGCACCTCCCGCAGGATCAGCTCACGGTGCGCCTCCAGGTCGGCCAGCAGCTTGTCGTGCAAGGGATTGAGGCCCAGACAGCCGGAGTAGCCGATGTCGGCGGTGAAGCCCTTGTATATGGGGGCCATGTCGAGGATGAAGGGCATCCCCGGCTCCAGCTCGCGGTGGGTGGGGAAGAACTGCAGCGGTATCCGGAAGTTCGTGAACGCCGTGCGGTCGCCGAACCAGGCGAAGGGCAGGTGGAACCAGTCCCGCACGCCCCGCTCCCGCAGCCACTCCCGCTGCATCCGCGCGGCTCCGCGCTCGGTCACACCGGGCTTGAGCTGGGCCGCGACCGCCTCCGCGCATTCATACGCGAGGGCCTGCACTTCCCTGAACCCCCGCAGATCCGCGGAGAGTTCGCCTGCAACTGAGGTCATGCCGCCGTCCGTCCCGAGTCCGGTCCACCCGTGTCCGGCCCGTCGCCGTACGCGGTCGTAACTTGACACTGATGAATGTGACAATGCCCGGCGGCTGCGTCAATAGGTCTGTCCCACCCTGCGGGACAAGTCCGGAAGTTCCCCCAGGGGTAGACCTCCGTACAACCCTTACGGGCCCGTAATACTCCAGAGTGAGGGCAGGGCAAGCCCGTGGTCTGACGACTGGTGTGGGCCGCGCCACTACCGTCGACGACGTGACTGTGATCGCGACCGAAAGCCTCAGCAAGCGGTTCCCGAGGGTGACCGCGCTTGACCGGCTCTCCATGGACATCGAGCCCGGTGTGACCGGACTCGTCGGGTCCAACGGGGCCGGCAAGTCCACTCTGATCAAGATCCTGCTGGGCCTGTCCCCCGCCACGGAGGGCAGTGCCACCGTGCTCGGTCTCGACGTCGCCACCAGCGGCGGCCAGATCCGCGAGCGTGTGGGGTACATGCCCGAGCACGACTGCCTGCCACCCGACGTCTCGGCCACCGAGTTCGTCGTCCACATGGCGCGCATGTCCGGCCTGCCGCCCACCGCGGCCCGCGAGCGCACGGCGGACACCCTGCGGCACGTCGGACTGTACGAGGAGCGCTACCGCCCCATCGGCGGCTATTCGACGGGCATGAAGCAGCGCGTCAAGCTCGCCCAGGCCCTCGTCCACGACCCCCAGCTGGTCTTCCTGGACGAGCCGACGAACGGCCTGGACCCGGTCGGGCGGGACGAGATGCTCGGCCTGATCCGCCGCGTCCACACCGACTTCGGCATCTCGGTCCTCGTCACCTCACACCTCCTCGGCGAGCTGGAGCGCACCTGCGACCACGTCGTCGTCATCGACGGCGGCAAGCTCCTGCGGTCCAGCTCCACCACCGACTTCACCCAGACCACCGCGACTCTGGCCGTCGAGGTCACGGACACCGACGAACACCCCGACGGCACCGGCGCGTTGCGTGAAGCGCTGAGCGGACGCGGCATCGACACGCGGACCGGCGGCGAACTGCCCGGCGCCGGCCACACGATCCTGCTCACCGCCGACGGCGAAGAGACATACGACCTCGTACGGGACCTCGTCGCCGACCTCGGCCTCGGCCTGGTCCGCATGGAACAGCGCAGGCACCACATCGCCGAGGTCTTCAAGGACCAGCACGAGGCCCTGCCGGAGCCGGGCTCCGAGCGCGCCGCCGCGTCGGCCGCCACCGCACAGCAGACAGGAGGCGGACGCGATGAGCAGTGAGTCCACCCAGATCCACAACATCGGGTACAGGAAGTACGACGGCCCGCGCCTCGGCCGCGCCTACGCCCGCCGCTCGCTCTTCTCCCAGAGCCTGCGCGGCGCGTACGGCCTCGGGCGCTCCGCGAAATCCAAGGTCCTGCCCATGATCCTCTTCGCGGTAATGTGCCTCCCCGCGGCGATCATGGTGGCGGTCGCCGTCGCCACCAAGGCCAAAGACCTCCCGGTCGACTACACGCGTTACGCGATCGTCCTGCAGGCCGTCATCAGTCTCTTCCTCGCCGCCCAGGCACCCCAGACCGTCTCACGCGACCTGCGGTTCAAGACCGTGCCGCTCTACTTCTCACGTCCCATCGAGCGCGGTGACTACGTCCTCTCGAAGTTCGCCGCGATGACCTCGGCCCTCTTCATCCTCACGGCCGCCCCGCTGCTCGTCCTCTACGTGGGGGCGCTGCTCGCCAAGCTCGACTTCACGGACCAGACGTCGGGCTTCGCCCAAGGCCTGGTCTCCGTGGCGCTGCTGTCGCTCCTCTTCTCCGGCATAGCCCTGGTCATCTCGGCGATCACACCCCGCCGCGGGTTCGGCATCGCCGCCGTCATCGCCGTCCTGACCATCACCTACGGCGCGGTGTCGACGGTCCAGGCGATCGCCTACGAACAGGGGAGCACCGGAGCCATCGCGTGGCTCGGCCTCTTCTCGCCGATCACGCTCATCGACGGCGTACAGACCGCCTTCCTCGGCGCGACCTCCGCCTTCCCCGGAGGGGAAGGCCCCTCGTCCGGCCTGGGCGTCGTCTACGTACTCGTCGTCCTCGGCCTCATCGCGGGCTGCTACGGCGCGATGATGCGCCGCTACCGAAAGGTCGGGCTGTGACCACGATCAACATCGACCACACCTCACGCTGGTTCGGGAACGTCGTCGCCGTCAACGACATCACCATGAACATCGGCCCGGGCGTCACCGGACTCCTCGGTCCGAACGGCGCGGGCAAGTCGACGCTCATCAACATGATGGGCGGCTTCCTCGCCCCCTCCACGGGCAGCGTCACCCTCGACGGCAAGCCGATCTGGCGCAACGAACAGATCTACAAGGAGATCGGCATCGTCCCGGAGCGGGAGGCGATGTACGACTTCCTCACCGGCCGCGAGTTCGTCGTCGCCAACGCCGAGCTGCACGGTCTGGACGAGCGGGCCGCCAAGAAGGCCCTCGCGACGGTCGAGATGGAGTACGCGCAGGACCGGAAGATCTCCACGTACAGCAAGGGCATGCGCCAGCGCGTGAAGATGGCCTCCGCCCTGGTCCACGATCCGTCCGTGCTGCTGCTCGACGAACCCTTCAACGGCATGGACCCGCGCCAGCGCATGCAGCTGATGGAGCTGTTGCGGACCATGGGCGCGCAGGGCCGCACCGTCCTGTTCTCCTCGCACATCCTCGAAGAGGTCGAGCAACTGGCCTCGCACATCGAGGTGATCGTCGCCGGGCGGCACGCGGCGAGCGGTGACTTCCGCAGGATTCGCCGTCTGATGACCGACCGGCCCCACCGCTACCTGATCCGTTCCAGCGACGACCGCGCACTGGCCGCCGCGCTGATCGCCGATCCGTCGACGGCCGGCATCGAGGTGGACCTCAAGGAGGGCGCGTTGCGCATCCAGGCGGTCGACTTCGGCCGGTTCACGACCCTGCTCCCCCGCGTCGCGCGTGAGCACGGCATCCGGCTTTTGACGGTCTCGCCCTCGGACGAGTCCCTCGAGTCGGTCTTCTCCTACCTCGTCGCGGCCTGAAGGAGCGATCGTGTACGACCCCACAGTCGCCCGGCTCACCTACCGGGCCCTGCTCGGCCGCCGCCGGGCTCTGATCCTCTTCGCCCTGCCCGTGCTGCTGATCGTCATCGCCGGCGCGGTACGCGGCTTCAGCGGCGCCGACGACCAAGTGGCCGTCGATGTCCTCGGCGGCTTCGCGCTCGCCACGATGGTGCCGATCATCGGCGTCATCGCGGGCACGGGCGCCATCGGCCCGGAGATCGACGACGGCTCGGTCGTCTATCTCCTCTCCAAGCCGGTGAAGCGGCCCACGATCATCTTCACCAAGCTGATCGTCGCGATAGCCGTGACCATGGCCTTCTCGGCGATCCCCACGTTCATCGCGGGGATGATCCTCAACGGCAACGGCCAGCAGGTCGCCGTGGCCTACACGATCGCGGCGCTGGTCGCCTCCATCACGTACGCGGCGATCTTCCTGCTCCTCGGCACGATCACCCGGCACGCCGTGGTCTTCGGGCTGGTCTACGCCCTGGTGTGGGAGGCCCTCTTCGGGTCGCTGGTCACGGGTGCGCGGACGCTCAGCGTGCAGCAGTGGTCCCTCGCCGTGGCCCAGAAGGTCGGCGACGGCGACCTGATCACCTCGGACGTCGCTCTGCCCACGGCGACGGTCCTGCTGGTCGTCGTCACGGTGGTCACCACCTGGTTCGCCGGACAGAAGCTGCGGTCGCTGAAGCTGGCCGGGGAGGAGTAGGGGGGTTATTCGGTGGCGGTGAACTCCGGGGGCGGGCACAGTGGTTGATGTCCCGCGCCAGCACCTGGCGCTCACCGTCCGGGAGAGGAGCCGACGTGTCCATCAGTAGTCCGTCGAGTTCCCGGCAGGGCAGCCTGCGGCAGGCTCCGGAGTAGTTACTCACTTCGTCGAGTCCCGCACGGGGAGTTGCCCGGGGCGGCCGCTTCGAGCGCGCAGATCACCTTGCTGCGCGGGCCGCCCACCCGGAGGATTGGCCGAGTGGTAAGGCAGCGGCTTGCTAAGCCGTCGTCAGGGCTGACGCCCTGCGCGCGTTCGATCCGCGCATCCTCCGCGAGACGTCGCACTGGGCTTGGGCGGTTGACGGTGCTCGGCACCGGGGCCGGCGTCTGTCACCGGCTTCGCCGAGTTCGTCCTCAAACGCCGGACGGGCTGGAGATACGGGCCCCGCCCCCGTCCCGCCGCCCCTCCCGCCGGACGGTCGGAAAGCGGGGCTGTCCCGCGCCGCTCCGCCCTGCCCGCAGGGGCGGGCCAGAGACCGGCGCCACCACGCAAAGCCGGGCGGGCCGGAGTGCCCCCGCTCAGCCCAGCAGGCGTTCCAGCACTACCGCGATGCCGTCCGCCTCGTTCGACGTCGTCACCTCGTCCGCGACCGCCTTGAGTTCCTCGTGCGCGTTGGCCATGGCCACGCCATGGGCCGCCCAGCCGAACATCGGGATGTCGTTCGGCATGTCGCCGAAGGCAATTGTGTCCACGGCCTTCGCGCCCAGGCGGCGGGCCGCCAGGGAGAGGCCGGTGGCCTTGGAGAGGCCGAGCGGGAGGAGTTCGACGACGCCCTCGCCGGCCATGGTCACGCCGACCAGGTCACCCGCCACCTGGCGTGCCACGTCGGTCAGCGCGTCGTCGTCGAGACCGGGGTGCTGGATGTACACCTTGTTCAGCGGGGCGGCCCACAGGTCGGCGATCTCCGTGAAGGGGATGCTCGGCAGCGGACCGTCCTGGACCGCGTAGCCCGGCCCGACCAGGACCTCTCCGTCGATGCCGTCGCGGCTCGCCGCCAGGGCGAGCGGACCGATCTCCGCCTCGATCTTCGCCAGGGCCAGGCCCGCGAGCTGCCGGTCGAGCGTCACGGAGGTGAGCAGCCGGTGCTCCCCCGCGTGGTAGACCTGCGCGCCCTGCCCGCACACCGCTATGCCGTTGTAGCCGAGGTCGTCGAGGATGTGCCGGGTCCAGGGCACGGCCCGGCCGGTGACGACGATGTGCGCGGCGCCCGCCGCGGTGGCCGCGGTGAGCGCGTCGCGCGTGCGTACGGAGACCGTGTCGTCGGGGCGCAGCAGCGTCCCGTCGAGGTCGGTCGCGACAAGCTTGTAGGGGAAGGACGGCGTGGCCGGAGCTGGCTGGCTCACTTGGCGATGGGCTCCAGGATCTCTCGTCCCCCGAGGTACGGCCGCAGCACCTCGGGCACCACCACGGAGCCGTCGGCCTGCTGGTGGTTCTCCAGGATCGCCACGATGGTGCGCGGGACGGCGCAGAGCGTGCCGTTCAGCGTCGAGAGCGGCTGCACCTTCTTGCCGTCGCGGTACCGGATGGACAGGCGGCGGGCCTGGAAGCCGTCGCAGTTCGAGGCGGAGGTCAGCTCGCGGTACTTGCCCTGGGTGGGAATCCACGCCTCGCAGTCGAACTTGCGCGAGGCCGAGGCGCCGAGGTCACCCGTCGCCACGTCGATCACCTGGAAGGGCAGGCCGAGGCCGGTCAGCCACTGCTTCTCCCACTCCAGGAGCCGCTTGTGCTCGTTCTCGGCGTCGGCCGGGTCGACGTACGAGAACATCTCGACCTTGTCGAACTGGTGGACGCGGAAGATGCCGCGGGTGTCCTTGCCGTACGTGCCGGCCTCGCGGCGGTAGCAGGGCGAGAAGCCCGCGTACCGCAGGGGGAGCTTGTCGGCGTCGATGATCTCGTCCATGTGGTACGCCGCGAGCGGGACCTCGGAGGTGCCGACCAGGTAGTAGTCGTCCTTCTCCAGGTGGTACACGTTCTCCGCGGCCTGGCCGAGGAAGCCCGTGCCCTCCATGGCGCGCGGGCGGACCAGCGACGGCGTCAGCATCGGAATGAACCCGGCCTCGGTCGCCTGTGCGATCGCCGCGTTGACGAGGGCCAGCTCAAGGAGGGCGCCGACGCCGGTGAGGTAGTAGAAGCGCGATCCGGAGACCTTCGCGCCGCGCTCGACGTCGATGGCGCCCAACGCCTCGCCGAGCTCCAGGTGGTCCTTCGGCTCGAAGCCCTCGGCGGCGAAGTCGCGCGGGGTGCCGATCGTGTCCAGGACGACGAAGTCCTCCTCGCCGCCCACCGGGACGTCGGGGTGGACGATGTTCCCCAGCTGCTGGAGGAGCCGCTTGGTCTCCTCGTCGGCCTCGTCCTGGGCGGCGTCGGCCGCCTTGACCGCGGCGGAGAGCTCGCCGGCCTTCTTCAGGAGCTCCTGCTTCTCCTCGGGCGAGGCCTTCGGGATCAGCTTGCCGAGCGCCTTCTGCTCGGAGCGCAGCTCGTCGAAGCGGACGCCGGACGACCTGCGCCGCTCGTCGGCGGAGAGCAGGGCGTCGACAAGCGCGACGTCCTCTCCACGGGCGCGCTGGGAGGCGCGAACACGGTCGGGGTCCTCACGGAGCAGGCGAAGGTCAATCACCACACCAGGCTACCGTTGCGCCGTTCCGGCCCACGACTCGATATTCCATTGTGGGCGCTATGCCCGCTTTGCCGGAATTAATGAGTGGAGATCCCGAGCGGTCGGCGCGGCCGGAAAAGCGCGTTCACGCGCGCGTGGACGCTCGGTCAATAAAAGGGGCGCCTCTCCTCGAAAGGGGCAGAGCGCGCCTGCCCCCTTGACTCGAACCCCTTGCGCGGAGCGGGACTTGGGGCCTCCGTCCACGTCGGTTGTCCACAGGAATGACTACCTCCAGGAAGTTATCCACAGGGTGTGCGAAAGATCTGTGGACGCCGGAAGTGGTTGTTCCGAAAGCCGCGAGTCCGGCAAAGGATTCTCTTCCCAAACCGACTCGTCACCCACTTTCGAGTGGAAATGGTTCACCCTAAAGAGTTGATCAATGGAAAAGGGTGGACGAGGGGTGACGTGCGGGGCTGTGGACGGAGTTGGGGGCTGTGAGCAGATTTGTCGACCATGTCGCACTTCGTTGTCGACTTGTCCCCAGGTCGAGATGCACGCCTGTGGATAACTTCTGTGGACAACGTAAATCTGCAGGTAGGACAGCAGCCGACAGTGGCTAGAAACGACCGTCCTGGCAGCGCGCCAGCCAGTCCGAGGCCGCCGCGAACTCGCCGTCCGACGTCCCGGGCCGCAACGGCCGCGTGTCCGCCGGGGCCACCCCGGCCCGCGGGTACGAGCCGAGGAAGCGCACCTGCGGGCAGATCCGCTTGAGCCCCATCAGGGCCTCGCCGACACGGCGGTCCGTGATGTGCCCCTCGGCGTCCACCGAGAAGCAGTAGTTGCCGATGCCCTGCCCGGTCGGCCGCGATTCGATCCGCATGAGGTTGACGCCTCGTACGGCGAACTCCTGGAGCAGCTCCAGCAGGGCGCCGGGGTGGTCGTCACCCAGCCAGATGACGACGGAGGTCTTGTCGGCACCGGTCGGGGCGGCCGGGCGGGCCGGGCGGCCGACCAGGACGAACCGGGTGGCGGCGTTCGCCGCGTCATGGATCTCGCTCACCAGCGGTTCGAGGCCGTACGTGGCCGCCGCGAACTCGCCCGCGAAGGCCGCGTCGAAGCGGCCCTCCTGGACCAGGCGCGCGCCGTCGGCGTTCGAGGCGGCCGACTCCCACAGGGCGTCCGGAAGGTGGGCGGCCAGCCAGTTGCGGACCTGGGGCTGGGCCACGGGGTGGCCGGTCACCGTCTTGATGTCCTTGAGTTCCGTGCCCGGACGCACGAGCAGCGCGAAGGTGATCGGCAGGACGACCTCGCGGTAGATCATCAGCGGCTCGCCCTTGGCGAGTTCGTCGACCGTGGTGGTGACACCGCCCTCGACCGAGTTCTCGATCGGCACGAGCGCGGCCGCCGCCTGGCCGCCGCGGACCGCGTCCAGCGCGGCCGGGACGGACACCATCGGGACGAGTTCCCGGGCGGCCGCTTCGGGCAGCGTGCGGAGGGCGGCCTCGGTGAAGGTGCCTTCGGGGCCGAGATAGGTGTAACGCGTCGCCGACATACCGGTCACCCTAATGGGCCCGACGTGGCACGGCTCATGCGTCTCAGAGAGCGGCACGGGCCCCGCACAGGCGTGCGGAAGCCGCGACCGGCCGGGGCCTGCGCGCGGACGCGTGGGAACCCGACACCGGAGGCCACCGCAGGCTCCCGGAGGCCTGCCCGTCCAGCATTCCGGAGGCCTACGCCTCCAGCACTCCTACTCCTCCAGCAACCGCTGCCCCACGTACTCGCCCTTCGCCGCCCCGCCCGGCACGGCGAAGAGGCCGCTCGCCTCGTGGCGGATGAACTCCGACAGGGCGTCGCCACGGTCGAGCTTGCGCTGCACCGGCACGAACCCCCGCATCGGGTCCGCCTGCCAGCAGACGAAGAGCAGACCCGCGTCCGGCTCCCCGTGCGCGTCGAAGCCGTCGTGGTACGAGAACGGCCGGCGCAGCATCGCCGCGCCACCGTTCTGGTCCGGGCGGCTGATGCGGGCGTGCGCGTTGAGGGGGATGACGACCTTGCCGTCCGGGCCCGTCTTCTCCAGCTCCGGTTCCGTCGTCTCCTTGCCCCCGGTCAGCGGCGAGCCGTCCTTCTTGTGCCGCCCGATCACCGCCTCCTGCTCCTTCAGACCGAGCTTCTCCCAGTCGTCGAGGAGCATCCGGATGCGGCGTACGACGGCGTAGGAGCCGCCCGCCATCCACGCGGGGTCACCGTCGGCGGGCACGAAGATCCGCTTGTCGAAGTCCTTGTCCGCGGGCTTCGGGTTGTTCGTGCCGTCGACCTGACCCATCAGATTGCGCGTCGTCATCGGGTGCGCGGTGGCGCCGGGGGAACGGTTGAAACCGTTCATCTGCCACCGCACGCGCGCCACCCCGGCCGCCGCCTTCTGGAGGGCACGCAGGGCGTGGAAGGCGACGAGCGGGTCGTTCGCACCGATCTGCACCCACAGATCGCCGTTGCTGCGGGCCTTGTCCAGGTGGTCCGAGGAGAAGTCGGGCAGCGGTTCCAGCGCGGTCGGCCGCCGCTTCTCCAGCCCCGTACGGGAGAAGAAGGAGGCACCGAAGCCGAAGGTGACCGAGAGGGAGGAGGGGCCGGCGTCGCGCGCGACCGCCGTGTCGTCGGAGCCGACCGGCTCACCCGCCATCAGCCGCTCGGCCGCCGCCGACCAGCGTCGCAGCAGGGCCGCCGCCTCCTTGCGGCCTGCACCCGGGGAGAGGTCGAAGGCGATCAGGTGGCCGCGGGACTGCGGGGGAGTGATGATCCCGGACTGATGTTTCCCGTGAAACATCACCTCGTCCGCGCCGAGAGACGCCAGGGCCGCCTTCGAAGAGCCCGACGTGCCGGACGTGCCCGACGTATCGGAGGCGTCCGACGTGCCGGCACCGGCCGACGGCGCCACCGCGTACCCGACCGCGCCGCCCGCCGCGCCGAGCGCGAGGCCGGTCGCGCCGGCGGTGCCGAGCAGCCGCCGCCTGGAAATCCCGTTGTCCGTCATGCCGTTCAGCCGATCTTGGTGTTCTTGTTCACGGTCACTTGGTCGATGTCGGAGGTCCGCACGGTCACCGCGATCTTCCAGTCGCCCGCCATCGGGATCTGCACTCCGCTCGCCGTCCAGTGTCCGGTGGCGATGTGGCTCGGGGTGACGGGCAGCGGGCCCACGCCCTTCGACTCCAGGGTGAAGGAGACCTTCACCTCGGGGATGTCGAAGGCGCTGCCGTTGGGCCGCTTCACGTACACGTGCAGGTCGTTGCTGCCGGTGCGGCCCGGGTCCAGTTCGAGGCGCACGGTGCCCTTGCCGTCCGCGCTGCCCGTGTCGAAGGGCACCTTCAGGGAGAGCGGGCCCGAGCGCTGCGCCTCCGCCACGGCGGCGGTGGCCCTGGCGGCCTCCTCCTCCGTGCGGCCCGGCTCGGTGCTCGTCAGGGCCGTCGTGACGGCGAGCAGGACGACGGCGATGCCCGCCTCGGTGAGCACCGAGCGGCGCAGCCCGGAGCGGTGCGGGTCGGCGTCGCGGATGCGCTTCTCACGAGCGGTGGCCATGGCCGCCCGCTGGCGGGCGAGTTGGGCGGAGCGCTCGGAGGCAGCGGAGTTCTTGGAGCCCGCGGAGCTCTCGGAGTCAGCGGAGTTCTCGGAGTCAGCGGAGTTCTCGGAGTCAGCGGAGTCCTTGGAGTCCGCGGAGTTCTTGGAGTCCGCGGAGTTCTTGGAGTCCGTGGGGTCCTCGGCGTGCTCAGAGACCCCAGAGGCCCCAGAGGCCTCCTCGGCGTCACCCGCTTCCCCCTTCGGCGCCCCCGTCACCGCCACCGCCTTCTTCGCGGCGCGCTGCTCGACCACCAGGGCCGCCGCCACCTCGGGTGCGGTGTCGCCCGCTTCGGCGGTGATCCGGCCGGTCCACCGCCGCGAGACGGCGGCGACGCCCACCAGGACGACGACCAGGCCGATCTTGACGAGGAGCAACTGTCCGTACGACGTACCGGTCAGCGCCGACCACGAGCCGACCTGCCGCCACGACTGGTACAGCCCGGTCGCGGCCAGTACGACGACGCTGGTGAACGCCACGCGCGAGAAGCGCCGCACGGCCGCCGCCTCCACCGAGGTCGTGCGGAACAGCGCGACGACCAGCGCCGCGAGCCCGCCCAGCCAGGCGGCGACGGCGAGCAGGTGCAGCACGTCGACGGGCATCGCGATGCCCGCCTGGATACCGGTAGAGGCGTGCTCGGCCATGGCCCAGGTCGCCGCGATGCCGATGGCGACGACCGTGCCGCCGATGGCGAGCCCGAAGGTGAGGTCCTTCTTCGCGGCGGCCTCCTCCGGCGCGTCGCGCTTCACGTACGCCCCGAAGAGCACCGCGATGAACAGCGCGGCGGCGGCGAGCAGCAGCAGCCGGGAGACCAGGGCGGCGCCCGTCTTGGTGTTGAGCACGTCGCCGAGCGCGCCCATGTCGAAGGCGTCGGCGAGCTTCCCGGAACCGGTGTAGGGGGCCCGCAGCAGGAGCAGGGCGAGCGTGGCGCCGGTGAGCGTGACCCAGCCGTACGTCACCAGCCGCTGCACGGGCCGTACGCCCGCGCCGCGCGGCCAGCAGCCGAGCACGAAGGCGGCGCCGCCGACGACCAGGATGAACCCGGCGTAGGAGAGGTAGCGCGCGATGTCGTAGAGCACGCCGACGAGGCCGCCGCCCGCCTGCTGGTCGGGCAGCGTGGCCTTGGTGGCGGAGGGCGCGCCGATGGAGAAGGTGAAGGCGCCGGCGACCGGATGGCTGTCGGCGGACACGACCTGGTAGGCGACGGTGTACGTGCCGTCGGGCAGGCCCTTGCGGAGCTTCACGCCGTACGTGTTGGCGCCCAGGTCGGCGGTCTTGCCGGCGTCGGCGCGCTTGCCGGCCGGGTCGAGCACCCGCACGGAGCCGTCCGCCATGGCGACCTTCTCCGAGAAGGTGAGCTTCACCTGGACGGGAGCCTTCTTGACCACCGCTCCCTGCTTCGGGTCGCTGCCGGTCAGCGCGGCGTGCGCGGAGGCCGGGGCGGCACCGGCGAGGAACGCGCCCGTGGCGGCGACGAGCACGAGAAGGAGCCGCCAGAGGCGGGGAGCGCCCGCGGCCCCACGGCGAGCGCCTTCGGTCCGGGGAACGAACCGGGAGCGGGGAGCGATGGTCTGCATCAAAGGTCCGTCCCTCAGTGCGACATGTGGGTGTCGTGCGACATGGGAGTGCCGTGCGACATGTGGGTGCCGTGCGAGGTCTTCGAGCCGCCGCCGGGCTGCTCGGGGCGGTACGTCGCCTCCTTGACCGGCACCTCGATCGTGATCGGGTCCGACTTCTGGAAGTGCAGGGTCATGGCGACCTTCTCGCCCCGCTTCGGCTTGTGCTTGAGCTCTTCGAGCATCAGGTGGTTGCCGCCGCTCGCGAGGACCAGCTCACCGTCGGCGGGCACGTCGAAGGACTTCTGCTCCTTCATCACACCGCCCTTGGTGCTGTGCAGCGTGACGGCGCCGGCGACGTCGCTGGTGGCGGAGGTGAGCCTGTCGGCGGCGCCGCCCTTGTTGGTGAGCGTGAAGAAGCCGGCCGCCATGTCGTCCATGGTGGGCTCGGGGATGTACGCCCCGCCGACCTTCAGCTCGGGCTTCTTGGCGGTCTGCGCGCCGGTGGAGCCCGAGTCGTCGTTGCAGCCCGCCAGGGTGAGCGCCGCGGCCAGCGCCAGGGCCCCGCCGGCGAGCGCGCGGCGGCGGACGGTGGTGCGGTGGTTCACGGGGTCTCTCCCTTGACGAGCTTCGGGAGGTCCTTGGTGTAGTCGTCGACGGTGGCTTGCTCGCCGTACAGGACGTACCCGGCGTCGGTCTTCGGCGAGAAGGCGATGACCTGCTTGCCGTGCACCGAGGTGATCTTGCCCTTCTTGTCCTTCTTGGATGGCAGGACGCTGATGCCGAGCTGGCGGGCCCCGGCCTGGATGGTCGCGAAGTCGCCGGTCAGGCCGGTGAAGTCGGCGTCCACGCCCTTGAGCCACTTGCCGAGTTCGGCGGGGGTGTCGCGCTGGGGGTCGGTGGTGACGAAGACGACCTTCAGCTTCTCCTGGTCGGCCTTGGGCAGGGCCTTCTTGGCGACCGCGATGTTGTTCATCGTCAGGGGGCAGACGTCGGGGCAGTGCGTGTAGCCGAAGTAGATCAGCGTCGGCCGGCCCTTCGTCTCCGCGCGGAGGTCGTACTTCTTGCCCCGGGTGTCGGTCAGGACGAGGTCGGGCTTCTCGAACGGCTGGTCCAGGACCGTCGCCGCCTTGCCCGAGTCGGTCTCCATGGAGACGTCGGCGACCGGCTTCTTGGGCTCGTCACCACCGCCGCAGGCGGTCAGGGTGAGTGCGGCCACGGCCAGCAGGGCAGCGGCGGCGAGCTTCCTCTCGGTGCTCTTCGAACCCTTCGTGCTGTTCGTTCTGTTCGTTCTGTTCGTGCTCTTCGTGCGCATACGAAAATGTCCCAGATGTGAGGGGGCCGGGGTGCGCCGGGGCGGGCGTTCGCCGCCCCGGCGCACCCCGAAGGATGACGGGCCCGTCGGGTCAGCCGGTGGCGCCGCGGCGCCTGCTGAGGACGCCGAACGCGACGCCCGCGGCACCGACGACGATGCCGACGACCCCGAGGACACGGGCGAGGGTGTCGCTGCTGTCCGAGGAGTCCGAGGCGGCGCTCTCGGACTTCGCGTCCGACTTGGCGTCGCCGGACTTCGTGTCGTCGGAACCGGCACCCGAGCCGTGGTGGTCGTCGGACGCGGCGGTCAGCTGGAGGGTGGGCGCGGGGTGCTCCGGCTCCTCCTGGCCCTTCTGCTGCGGCTCGATCCAGCGGACGACTTCCTTGTTGTCGTACGTCTGGACGGCCTTGAACACGAGCTGGTCGGCGTCCTCGGGCAACTGGCCCATGGAGACCGGGAACTTCTGGAAGGTGCCGGGCTGGATGCCCTTGCCGTCAGCGGTCCAGGTGACCTTGGTGACGGCCTCGTCGATCTTCTTGCCGTGGATCTCCAGCGGCTTGTCGAGCTTGCTCTTGGTGACCTTCGCGGTCCAGCCCGGGACGGGCTGCGTCATCACGGAGGCGAGCGGGTGGTCGCCGGGGAAGGAGACCTCCAGCTTGTCGGTCGAGGCGTCGTCCATCTCGTTCGGCACCTTGAAGTTGACCGTCGTGTAGCCGCCCTTGGCGGCCTCACCCTCCGGCGAGACGCTGACGTGCGCGAACGCGGGCGCGCCGAGCACGAGGACGGCGGAGGCGGCGACGGTGCCGACGGCGGCGATGCGGGACATCTTCATCAGGGAAACACTCCACTTTTCGGCAGATGTGGCGAGTACGCGGTGAGCAGCGCGGGACACGTGGCACGGGACACCAGGCGCGCGTGCCACGCGGGGCACGGCACACGGACGCGTCCCGTGCACGCGGTACGCAAGGTGCGGTACGCAGAGCACGGTGCTCGGTACTCAGTGGTCAGTAGCCAGTACTCAGTAGCCAGTACTCAGTACGGGGGGCTGCGCGCGGCTCGGTTGGCGGGCACGCGCGCGTGCGTGCCGAGCGACCCCTCCGTACCGCTGAGTGGAGTACGTCGCGTCAGGCAGCGAGTTCGAGGTCGCGGGCGCCGCCCGGTGGGCCGCGCCGGATCACCGCGTCCTCCAGCGTGACCGTGCGCGGCTTCGGCGGCGCGAACAGCGCGGTGCGCGGAACCGGCGGGCCGCTGGTCCCGGGCGCCCCGGGCAGGCCGGCCCGCAGGGCGCGTACGAGGGTGAGGGCCGAACGCAAGGAACGTACGAGCGCCCCTTCAGCGACCCCTTGCGCCCCGTGTGCGAGCCGCACGAGCCGGAGCAGGGCGAGGTCGCCGCGGCGCAGCAGCCAGCCCGCGGCGACGGCCGCGAGGAGGTGGGCGACGAGCATCGGCAGGGAGGGCACGAGCGCCATGGCGCCCATCGAACCCGCCGAGTGGGCCGAGCCGGTCATGCCCGCCGCGGGCAGCGAGTCCAGCGCGGTGTCGGCCGCGGCGGCCGCCGACTGGCCGTGGTGGTGCCCGGCCGCGCGGCCCCCGCCGGGGGTGAGCCCGGCCGTGGTGAGGATGCGATGGGCCTGGGCGGGCGTGATCGTCGCCGCGCCGGCCCCGCAGACCAGGCGCGCGGCCCGCTCCACGAGGGTGGCGTCACCGCTGGCCGGGGCGGCGGCCATACCGTGCTGGCCGAGGCCGAACAGGGCGTGCAGCCCCACCTGGCCCACCGCGAGGAGCGCGGCGATGCCGGGCAGCGAGCGGGCCCGCCCGGCGAGCGGCAGCGCGACCGCGAGGACGGCGAGGAAGCCCGCGCCGAGCGTCCACAGCGGGACGGCGACGCAGGAAGCGAGTACATGGCCCCCGGCGGACAGCACGACACAGACCGCGGCGAACATCGCGGCCCTGAGCAGCCGGAGATCGACGCCGTCACGCGGCTGGCGCTGGTGGGGGGCGTTCATGGCGGGGCCATCATCGCACTGGGGCCACCTGGTGCGTACGGCAGGTCCGGAAGGTCCTGTTCCGGGCGATGAGCACAGATGGCCACGGATGAGCACGGATCAGTACGCGTGACCGCGAGCGCCCTACACGAGCCGCGCGAGCCGCGCAGTCCGCCGTATGGGCGGCATCACGCCGCAAGGGCGCTTATCCACGCGCCCTTGCGGCAATACGTATCGGTATGTCGAGCCGCAGCCAGGAGGCTGGAGCATGAGCATCTGGTGGTCTCTCCATTTGCGGCGCGAAGCTGCGAGCGTTCCGCTCGCCCGCCGCCTGCTGATCGGCACGATGGAGACGGCGGGCGTGGACCCCGACGTCTCCTTCGACCTGTCGCTCGCCCTCAGCGAGGCCTGTGCCAACGCCGTCGAGCACGGCGGCGCGTGCGGGAACGGCACCGCGGGCGGGACGGGTGCCTACCGCGTCACGGCCTACCTGGACGGCGAGAAGTGCCGCATCGAGGTCGCCGACTCGGGCCCGGGCTTCCCCGGAGCCTCGCACGGCTGTCCGGCACCGGCGCCGCGTCCGGCCGCCGCGGAGACGGACGAGCACGGCCGGGGCCTCTGCCTCATCAGGGAGCTGGCCGACCACGTCCACCTCGGCAACAAGCCGGGCGCGGGCGGCGGCGCGGTGATCAGCTTCGACAAGATGCTCAAGTGGCGCGAGGGCGCGCCGCTGATGACGGCCTGACGCCCCCTCCGCGGTCCGGACCCGACGCCCCCCTCCGCGGTCCGGAGGAGGGCGGCGGCAGGTCTAGCCCTTGAGCCGCGCCATCCACGCCTCGACCTCGTCCGAACGCCGCGGCAGCGACTCCGAGAGGTTCCGGTTGCCGTCCTCCGTCACGAGGATGTCGTCCTCGATCCGGACGCCGATGCCGCGGTACTCCTCCGGCACGGTCAGGTCGTCCGCCTGGAAGTACAGGCCGGGTTCGACGGTCAGGCACATGCCGGGCTCCAGCGTGCCGTCGACGTAGGACTCACGGCGCGCGGCGGCGCAGTCGTGCACGTCCATGCCGAGCATGTGACCGGTGCCGTGCAGCGTCCAGCGGCGCTGGAGGCCCAGCTCCAGGACGCGCTCGACGGGGCCCTCGACGAGGCCCCACTCCACCAGCTTCTCGGCCAGCACGCGCTGCGAGGCGTCGTGGAAGTCGCGGTACTTGGCGCCCGGCTTCACGGCCGCGATGCCGGCCTCCTGGGCCTCGTACACGGCGTCGTAGATCTTCTTCTGGAGTTCGTTGAAGCGGCCGTTGATCGGCAGCGTGCGGGTGATGTCCGCGGTGTAGTACGTGTGCGTCTCCACGCCGGCGTCGAGGAGGAGCAGCTCTCCGGAGCGCACCGGGCCGTCGTTGCGCACCCAGTGCAGCGTGGTGGCGTGCGGGCCGGCGGCGCAGATGGAGCCGTAGCCGATGTCGTTGCCCTCGACGCGGGCGCGCAGGAAGAACGTGCCCTCGATGTAGCGCTCGCTCGTCGCCTCGGCCTTGTCGAGGATCTTCACGACGTCCTCGAAGCCGCGCGCGGTCGAGTCGCAGGCCTTCTGGAGCTCGCCGATCTCGAACTCGTCCTTGACGAGCCGGGCCTCGGAGAGGAAGACGCGCAGCTCCTCGTCGCGTTCGGCGGTGACCTTGTCGGTCAGCGCGGCCTCGATGCCGGCGTCGTACCCACGTACGACACGCACGGGGCCGGTGGCCTCGCGCAGCGCCCCGGCCAGCTCGCGCACGTCGGAGGCGGGGATGCCGTACAGCTTCTCGGCCTCGGTGAGGGAGTGGCGGCGGCCGACCCACAGCTCGCCCTGGCCGTCCAGCCAGAACTCGCCGTTCTCGCGGTCGGAGCGCGGCAGGAGGTAGATGGTCGCGTCGTGGCCGCTCTTGGTCGGCTCCATGACCAGGACGCCGTCCTCGGTCTGGTTGCCGGTGAGGTACGCGTACTCGACGGAGGCGCGGAAGGCGTACTCGGTGTCGTTCGAGCGGGTCTTGAGGTTGCCCGCGGGGATCACCAGGCGCTCGCCCGGGAAGCGCGCGGAGAGCGCGGCGCGGCGGGCCGCGGTGTTCTCGGCCTGCGGGATCGGCTGCAGGTCGTGCAGCTCGGTGTCGGCCCAGCCGGACTTCATGTTCTCGGCGAGCTCGTCGGACACGCCGGGGTACAGTCCGTTCTTCCGCTGCTTGATCGGCTCCTCTTCGGTCTCCTCCGGGGTCTCCGGGGTCTCCGGGTTGAGAGCGGCGTCCGACACGGTCTGCCTCCTAGGTACGACACTGGGCCACCCTCCATCGTACGGGCGTACGGAAGGGGGCCCAGGGCCGTTGGGCCTCTTACCGCGCGTGGCCGCGGCCTCACGCGAAGCGGGCCGCCAGAAGCACCACGTCCTCCTCGCTGTCCGCGGTGTCGAGCCCGTCGGGGAGGACCGTGCGCAGGACGTGGTCGGCGATCGCGCCCGGGTCGTCCCGCAGGGGCTTCGGCACGCTCGCCGCCGCCGCGTGCAGCCGCGCGAACGCCCGGTCCATGGCGTCCCCGGTGCGGTGGAGCAGGCCGTCGGTGTAGAGAAGCACCGTTTCTCCGGGCTCCGGGGAGATCTCCACGCTCGGTGCCTCCCAGCAGGCGAGCATCCCGAGCGGCGCGGACAGGGAGGTCTCCACGAACTCCGTGCGCCGCTCCCCGATGATCAGCGGCGGGCTGTGCCCGGCACCGGCGAGCACGATCTTGCGCAGGGCGGGCTCGCAGTAGGCGAAGAGGGCGGTGGCGGACCGCGCGGGTTCGGTGAGCCGCAGCAGCAGTTCCAGATCGGAGAGTACGGCGACGGGGTCCTCGCCCTCCATCACGGCGTACGCCCGCAGGGAGGCCCGCAGTCGCCCCATCGCGGCGACGGCGCTGGGCCCCGACCCGGTGACCGACCCCACCGCGAGCCCGAGCGCGGCGTCCGGCAGCGGCAGCGCGTCGTGCCAGTCGCCGCCGCCGCGCGGCCCGGTGCGGTGCCGTGCGGCGAGCTGCACCCCGGTGACCCGCGGCAGCCGCGCGGGCATGAGTTCCTCGCGCAGGGTGGCGGCGCTGGTGCGGGCCCGGTCCAGCTCCAGCAGGCGGGCCAGATGTTCGGTGGCGTGGGCCGCGTAGAGCCCGGCGAGGTGGCGTCTGCGCTCGGTCGGCTCGGCGGGCTCGTCGTACAGCCAGACGGCGGCGCCGATCCGGCCGGCCGCCTCGGTGGCCAGGGGCAGGGCGTAACTCGCGGCGTAGCCGAGGCGGGCGGCGACCTCGCGGTGGCGGGGGTCGAGGCCGTCGTCGGCGAGCAGGTCGGGCTGGACGATCTCGGTGGCGGGGCCGGGGGCGCCGGCCGTCGGCGCGTCCAGGATGCGGCCGTACGACGTCGCGCCGCGCGGCACCGTCTCGATGTGGCCCAGCTCGGCGCGGGAGAGTTCCAGGCCGGTCGTGCTGTCCGGGCCCAGCCCGTCGGCCGGTTCGAGGACGACGAGGCCGCGGCGGGCGCCGACGAGGGCGGCGCCGGCCCCGAGCATCTCGCGCAGGGCCTCGTCGAGGGTCTTCGTGCGGGCGAGCCGCTCGGTGAGTTCGTGCAGCGTGGTGAGGTCGGAGACCCAGCCCGCGAGGCGGTCCTGGAGCGCGGCGCCGGGGGCGCCGGGGACGGGGGAGCCCGTCGGTGCGGGCGTGGTGGGCGCGGAGGGCGCGACAGTGTGGGCGGGTGGCGGAACAGTGGAATTGATTCCGGCCACTTTCGGAAGGTGCGGGGCGTTCATGGCTTACGGCTTTCCGGCCGGTGCGTAATGCTCAATAGCATCGCAAACCCCCATGTCATTCTGCGCCGCCAGCAATGTCTCCAGATGTACACGCCCTGGTGAGGGGATGTCCAGCATTGTCCTGCTGGGATTCCTGGTGTCCGTGGGAATTCTGAGCCCGGAAAATGATCTTGTTAAGTTGACCGAAAACCGTGCATGGTGAGGGCATATTGCGGTCGACTGACGTTGTTCGGCAGAGCGTTGTAGCGGTCGTGCTGGGTACGTACTCAGTGGCGACCAGGGGCAGTTGGGACCCGTCCGGAACCTCACGGAGCACCCGGACGTCTTAACGCACGACGACCGTGCCCCATCCTCCCGTGGGGGAGGCGGCAAGCAATATCGCGCGACGGCAAACGCCAGGCGCCGCCACCCCACGCCACGTCAACGCTCGGTTCAGAGTGGTTCCCCATGCCACAGGCTGGGGTCGGATGTGCCAGCTCGTACGTACAGCGAAGTGATCCACACGAAGTGATCGAAGCGATCCACGCATGGTGCGGTGATCCACGCATGGTGCAGTGATCCACACTTGGTGTGATGTGGCCCGCAGTCTCCCCGGCGTCAAGCGCCGGCGTGCAACGGAAAGGAACGAGCGCTCATGCGCGAGATCCTCGGAAGGCGACGCAGGCTCCTGTCGTGGCGATGGGGAAGGAGGCCCGGCCGGAGCACCGGACAGATCGGCGCGGCCCTGACCTTCGCGACCGCGTGGCGATGGCCCGTCCTGCCGGGCGTCGGTCTCGACCGGCGTGACGGCACCCGGTGCGCCTGTCCCGACCCCGACTGTGTGGTGCCGGGCGCGCACCCCCTCGACCCCGGGCTGCTCGCCGCCACCACCGATGAGCGGATGGTGCGCTGGTGGTGGACCAACCGCCCGGGCGCCCCCGTCCTGCTCGCCACCGGAGGCCGCGCCCCGTGCGCCGTCAGCCTCCCCGTGACCGCGGGTGTGCGTGCCCTCGCCGCGCTCGACGAGGCGGGCATCAGGCTCGGCCCGGTGGTCGCCACGGAGAGCCGCTTCTACGTACTCGTCGCCCCGTACTCCCTGGCCCGGTTGGGCGAGCTGCTCTACGCCAAGGACTACGTCCCCGGCTCGCTCCGCTTCCACGGCGAGGGCGGCTACCTCGCCCTGCCGCCCTCCGGCACGGGCCAGGGCCCCGTCCGCTGGGAGCGCGCCCAGCTGCCCGACTCGGCCGCCCCCTGGGTGCCCGACGTCGAGGCGGTCGTGGACGCCGTCGTCGACGCGCTCACTCGTACGGGTGTGAGCGCCCCCGAGTTGTAGGCCAATGGGTGCGCGGCGAACGGGCCGCGCGTCCGCCTGTCGTTATCTTCGGCGCATGCAACGGCCCACGCGGCAACCCCGCCTGCTCGTGCTCCTGGGTGCCGTGGCCGTCACGGTTCTCCTCCCACTCGCCGGCGCGTCCGCGGGGCCGGTCGGCGACGACGACGGTGACGCGAAGTCGCCCCTCCCCGCCCCGTCGCCCGTCCCCTCGAACAACCCTCCGGTTCGGGCGGCGGAGGAGCCGACGCCCTCGCCGCCGGACGGCCTCGGCGCGGGCACCGAGGCCCGGTGCGGGCCCGAACTCTCCTCCCCCGACGGCATCGAGGCACAGACCTGTGTGCTCACTCAGGGCCACGACACGTGGGCCCGTACCTATTACCGCAACGCCACCGGCGACGACTTGAACGCCGTACTGACCTCGATGGGCCCGGACGCGCGCACCGTGCGGACGCACTGCGGGGTGGGGGCCGGGGACGAGCCGGGAGTCTGCGAGACGCCGCGTGAGCGGGTGGTGGGAGAGGCGGCGGAGTACTCAGCGGTGGCGGAGTTCGCCGCGGACGAGGCGGGGGCGCTGCTGCTGCGCTCGGGGAGCAACTCGCCGCCACCGCAAGGCAGTTGAGCCATGAACCGGACCCGGACATGGAAGGGCCCGGTTGCTGGCGACGGGGGATGCACCAGCAACCGGGCTATCTGAACGGTAACAAGAGATCGGCTCCTGGCAAATTCGATCTCAGGTATCCGGACAGGGATTTACCTGTGAGTACGGGGAGTTGTGACAGGAGTCACGCTGTCCCCACCGACTGACTGGTGGGTCAGCGGCGTGTGACGTGGGGGTGTCGACGCAGCGTGACCTGAGCGCGTCAGCGGAACGGACGGCGGAATCGTGTCGGCGGAGGCGGACCCGTCCGGGTCGCTGTGGTGGACGGGCAGCCGGGGTGGACGGGTCAGCCGGCGCCGGACGGGCCGACCGTGGCGGACGGGTCGGCCGCGCCGGACGGGTCGGATGGGGCAGCGGTGGTGGACGGGTCAGCTGAGCGTGACCTGGCGGTTGGTGAGGCCGCCGCGGGCCCGGCGCTCGTCGGCGGTCAGCGGGGCGTCCGAGGCGAGCGCCGACGCCAGCCGCTCGGCGAACTCCGCGGCCGGCTTCTCGATGTCGTCCGCGCCGACGCCGCTCGGCAGGTCCCACACCGGCACGATCACCCCGTGCGCGCGGAAGGAGCCGACGAGGCGGGTGCCCTCACCGAGGCTCGACGTGCCGGCCGCGTGCAGCCGGGCCAGGGCGTCCAGGAGCTGCTCCTCGGGGTGCGGCATGACCCAGCGCAGGTGGTTCTTCTCCGGGGTCTCGCACCAGTACGCGGAGTCCACACCCGTGAGCCGTACGGTCGGGATGGCGGCGGCGTTCGCCCGCTCCAGGGAGGCGGAGACCTCCGGGGTCGCGTTCTCCGAGTCCGGCACCCAGAACTCGAACCCGGCGTGCACCACCGGCTCGAACGGCGCCTCGGGGTCGAGCAGCTCCTGCAGGCGCGGCCCGTCGGCGGGGGCACGGCGGCCCTGCACCGGCGTCCCCGGCTCGGCCTCCAGGGCGCGCCGCAGGGTGTCGGCGAGGTCGCGGCTGATGTCACCGGACGAGGTGTCGTTCTGCAGGCCGATCAGGACCGAGCCGTCGTCGCGGCGCAGCGCGGGCCACGCCATGGGCAGCACGGTGGCGAGGGTGACCGAGGGAACGCCCTCGGGCAGCCCGTCCCGAAGCGTCAACTCGACGGTGGCGGCGGGCACCAGCTCGCGCAGCGCGACCCAGTCGCACTCGCCGGGCAGCCCCTCGAAGGGGCGCTGCACCAGCTCGGCGACGGCCTGGGCCGCGGCACGGCCGTGGCAGGCCTTGTAGCGGCGGCCCGAACCGCAGGGGCAGGGTTCGCGGGCGCCGACGACCGGATAGTTCGCGTCGGCTCCGCCCTTGGACTGCGGCTGCTGCTTGCCCTTGGTCTGGGGGCGCTTCTTGGCCATCTTGGGTGTCTCCCGGCTGCGGCTCATGCTCTTGCGTACGGGCGCGAGCCTAGCCGTTGGTGCGTGGGCGGCCGGGATTCACTCCAGGGTGCCGGGAGCTTCGGTGTTCTTCCCGGCGCCGGGAGCTTCGGTGGCCTTCCGTGCCTTGGTGAACCCCAGCGGGCCCACGTGGTCGTCAGTCCAGGTCGTCGAAGGGGTCCGCGAGGGCGAGGTCGCTCAGTGCGGCCGCCGACGGGGCGGCGACGCGCGTAGCGAAATCCTCGGGGCGGTGCCCCGCTTGCACGACGACCCAGACGGTGACCTCGCCGTGCACGTCGTCGCGTACGCCCCACGTGTCGGCGAGCGCCGAGATGATGTTGAGCCCGCGGCCGCCGTGCGCCGTGACCGACGGTGTGGCCGGAACGGGCCGGGTCGGGCCCCCTCCGTCCGTCACCTCGACCGTCAGCCGACCGGTCTTGTCGACGTGCCAGGCCGCTCGTACATCGCCGTCGCCGACCATTCCGCGGCCCAGCGGCCTGCCGTGCCGGCAGGCATTGCTGAGCAACTCCGAAAGGATCAGTACGGCATCGTCGATGACCGACTCCGACACTCCGCCGACGCGCAATTGATCACGCATCCGGTGTCTCGCTTCCCCCACGCCCGCAGGGCCATGGGGAACGGCCATGCTCGACGACGTGGGCACCTCCCGTGCCACCACCAACGCCACCCCCGAGACCTCCTTTGCCCCACGCCACGGTGTGGATGCCCCAATGGACTGGACCGGAAACCGGCCAATCGCCCTCCGGTGACGCACTCGTAACGATCGAATACGGACCGAACGCGCCGGTGCACTCCCTGTAGCGGCGGTTACCGGAGTCCCAGGCGGTCCAGTTGGGTCAGAACTTGCCTGGGGCGATTGGTGATGATCGCGTCGACACCGAGTTCGGCGCAGAGTTCGACGTCTTCGGGTTCGTTCACCGTCCATACGTGGACCTGGTGCCCCGCGCGTTTCAGCTTGGCCACGTAACCGGGGTGGTTGCGCACGATCCGCAGGGCGGGGCCCGCGATGCGCACACCCGGGGGGAGGCGGCCGTCGCGGTGGCGGGGCGAGACGAACTGCATCAGATAGACGGTCGGCAGCGTCGGGGAGGCGGCCCGCACGCGGTGCAGCGAACGCGCGGAGAAGCTCATGACCCGTACCGGAGAGGGCCCCTCCGCGGGCGGCGCGTCCAGACCGAAGCGCTTCAGCAGCATGAGCAGGCGCTCCTCCACCTGGCCCGCCCACCGCGTGGGGTGCTTCGTCTCGATGGCCAGCCGCACCCGGCGGCCCGACGCGTTGCTCTCGGCCACGAGTTCGAGGAGCCGCTCCAGGGTGAGGACGGAGGTGTCCGCCCCGGCGGAGCCCTCCCAGTCCGGGCCCTCGCCCTCCAGGGCCTCGTCGTGGTGCCGCTTCCAGGAGCCGAAGTCGAGGGCGGCGAGGTCGGCCAGTTCGAGGGCGGAGACGGCTCCCCGGCCGTTCGAGGTGCGGTTGACGCGGCGGTCGTGGACGCAGACGAGGTGGCCGTCCGCGGTGAGCCGTACATCGCATTCGAGGGCGTCGGCCCCGTCGTCGACCGCCTTCTTGTACGCGGCCAGCGTGTGCTCGGGGGCGTCTTCGGAGGCTCCGCGGTGGGCGACGACCTGGATCTGGTGCTGTCGTGCGAGGGTCACCGCGTCATGGTGCCATCACGGGGTGCCCGAGGGCTCGCCCGGTGGACCGCGTCTCGCAGCGCCGGACACACAGGCTCGGCTTATGGTGCCCTGACAGCCCATGGGAAAAGCTGACTGGGGCAGACGCATGGTTGAGCAGGTAGACGCATAGTTGAGACAGACGCAACAGACGCAGTTGAGACAGACGCGCAGCAGTCGGCACAGCCAGGCCGTGACCGAGTACGCAAGCCACGACAGCATGGACCGAGGAGAAGAGCTGTGAGCACCGAGAACGAGGGCAACGCGGTACCGAAGGCGCCGTCCGCACCTCCCGTGCCGGTGGACGCTCCCGCTGTTTCCGCCGACTCCGCCGCCTCCGCCCCCTCCCCTGACGCTGCTGCTGCCGCCGATTCCCGTGCCGCCGCGGGGTCGGTTCCTCCCGGGGCTTCCGGGGCCGCTGGTGGTGCCGGCGACCCGGGGGCCGGTGCCGGGTCCGCGGCCGCCGGTGCGTGGCCGCCTCCGCAGCCGCCGACCGTCCCGTCGTATGCCGCGGGTGGTGGCTCCGGTTCCGGCTGGGGCGCCTCCTACCAGCCGCAGGAGCCGAAGCCCGGGCGCCGGCGCGGCGGGCTGATCGCCGGGGTGCTCGCGGCCGCTCTGATCGCGGGCGGTGTCGGCGGTGGCATCGGCTACTGGGCCGCGGAGCGGAACGACAACGAAACCGGTTCGACCACGGTCGCCGCCGCGGACACGCCCGCCGACCTGAAGCGCGAGCCGGGCTCGGTCGCCAGGATCGCGAACGACGCGCTGCCGAGCGTCGTCACCATCGAGGCCCAGAGCGGCAGCGGCGAGGGCGGCACGGGCACCGGCTTCGTCTACGACAAGCAGGGCCACATCCTCACCAACAACCACGTGGTGGCATCGGCCGCCGAGGGCGGCAAGCTCCAGGCGACGTTCTCCAACGGCAAGAAGTACGCCGCTGAGGTCGTCGGCCGCGCCGAGGGCTACGACGTGGCGGTCATCAAGCTCAAGAACACCCCGGGCGACCTGAAGCCGCTGCCCCTCGGCAACTCCGACCGGGTGGCCGTCGGCGACTCCACGATCGCGATCGGCGCCCCCTTCGGCCTCTCGAACACGGTGACCACGGGCATCATCAGCGCCAAGAACCGCCCGGTGACCTCCAGCGACGGCGGGCAGAGCGGCAAGAGTTCGTACATGAGCGCGCTGCAGACCGACGCCTCCATCAACCCCGGCAACTCCGGCGGCCCGCTCCTGGACGGCCGCGGCGCGGTGATCGGCATCAACTCCGCCATCAAGCCGGCCGACAGCGGCGGCCTCGGCGGCTCCGGCCAGTCGGGCTCCATCGGCCTCGGCTTCGCGATCCCCGTGAACCAGGCGAAGAACGTCGCCCAGCAGCTGATCAAGACCGGCCAGCCGGTCTACCCCGTGATCGGTGCCTCGGTCTCGCTCCAGCAGGAGAACTCGAACGGCGCGACGATCTCGCGGGAGGGCGTGGGCGGTTCGGACGCGATCACCCCGAACGGCCCGGCGGACAAGGCCGGTCTCAAGCCCGGTGATGTCATCACGAAGCTGGACGACACGGTGATCGACAGCGGCCCGACCCTGATCGGCCAGATCTGGACCCACAAGCCGGGCGACACGGTCAAGATCACGTACGAGCGCGACGGCAAGGAGCACACGGTCGACGTGACCCTGGGCGAGCGCAAGGGCGACAGCTGAGCCGCTGCTCCGCCGACGCCCCAACCCGCTAGTCTTGTCCCCGCGCCGTCCCGGTTCCCGGTGACCGGCGCGGGGTGGGTTGCCCGAGCGGCCTAAGGGAACGGTCTTGAAAACCGTCGTGGCAGCGATGTCACCGTGGGTTCAAATCCCACACCCACCGCAGTGATTGACGGCCCCTGACCTGGTGTGACGGTCGGGGGCCGTTGTCGTTGCCGGTGGCGTTGGCGGTGCTTGTTGCGGGGGCACCGCCGGGGGCCTGCCCCTCGGGGGAGCGGTCCGGCGGATGTGGGGCGTGGTCGTGGTAGAGAGTCGGCGTGAAGGCCCTGCGAAGCATCGACTCGACGCTGCCGAGTGAGCGGCGTCCCGAGTGGGTCTGGTACGCGTCCTACGGCTCGAACATGCACCCGGAGCGCCTTGCCGCGTATATCCGGGGTGGTCGCCCTCCGGGGGCGGCGAAGGACTACCCGGGGTGCCGCGACCCTGCCCTGCCCGCGAGATCGGTCCCGGTGGAGCTGACCGGGGCCATGTACTTCGCGACCGAGTCGCCGGTGTGGGGAGGAGGCAGGGCTTTCTACGATCCGCAGGTGAGCGGGCGGGTGCTGGCCAGGGCTCATCTGGTGACGGCGGAGCAGTTCGCGGACATCGCGGCTCAGGAGATGTACCGGCAGCCGGGCACCGACCTCGATCTGACGGAGGCGCTCACGCGGGGGCGTGCCGTACTGGGAGCAGGCCGGTACGAGACGTTGGTGTGCGCCGGCCAGGTCGACCGCATGCCCGTGCTGACTTTCACGGCTCCCTGGGGCATGGCAGACGTCCGGGGTGTTCGCCCGTCGCTCCCCTACCTGCGCTTCCTGGCCCTTGGCCTCCTGTCGGCCGGTGCGTGGGACAGGGGAGCGATCGCCGCGTACGTCGCAGCCTGCCCGGGAGCCGCCGGGCATTGGTCGGAACAGGGCATCGCCGATCTCTTGGAGGGGCTGGAGCGGGCTCATCAAAGGGGTCGGGCGTGACGTAAAACCCCTGGGTCGGCTGAATTTCCGCCTTAGTCATTGGTCGTCGCGTGAGCCGGGGGTCGAAGGAGGCCGAAGGAGTGAATGTGCGTGCGCGACACTATGGGCACCCTTACTTTACCTTTCTACGCGGATAGAATACGGAGGGAAACAAGGCTTCCGCGTTAACTGACAGTGGTCTCGAACCGTGTACGAAATCCCCCGGTCGTAGTCGGAGGGTGGTGAACCTCCAGCTCAGAGGGGGTCACGGAAAATCCTGCGGGCGCTCGCCCCGCAATTCCACGGACTCGTGCACAGTTCTTCTTGCTCGTTGCACATAGTGGTAGGCGGGTCATCCCCAGAGCCTGCTGGTCAGCAGACCGTCACGGGTTCACGCGCTGCCGCTATTGCCGCTGACGGGTGGCGTGGTCGTCAAAAGGCGGCCCCCGCTGGCACGGGAGCCGCCCTGACCCCACTTCAGAGAGGTCAGTCATGACGGTATTCACGAACGCCGAAGGCGTGGACTTCAGAAAGTCCCCTGCTGTCGAATCCGCCCTGCCGCTCCGGGGCGCCGAGCTGACGCGGAGACGGGGGCGGGGGGCGCTGCTGATCGGCGGGGTCCTCGCCGTGGGCTTCGCGGTCGTGGCCCTGGTGCTGGCCTTCCCGCTTCTCGCGGCCCCGATCGGCACCGCCACCGGAGTGGTCGCCGTGCTCGTACCGCTGATCCACAAGACGGGGGGCGGTGAGGCCTCCGACGGGGAAAGCGGCGGATGAGCCGCAAGCCTTGCGTGGTTGTTGGAGAAGCCGCGTTGCCCGCCGCGTGGTTGGTAAGGGGCGTCCGCAATGGCGGACGCCCCTTACGCGCCTTACATGGTGGCTCTAGGGGGGCGCGATAGGCCTACGTAGGTCTGTGTGGGCGGCTAGGTACGGCCCGTTCGGCCCGTTCACGATCGTCCTGTGAGGCGTGCCGCCGAGGCGATCGTCGAGTGGGCCTCGCGGCGCGTGAGGCCGACGCGGACCGCCG
Source organism: Streptomyces huasconensis (assembly GCF_021028635.1). Taxonomy (NCBI): domain Bacteria; kingdom Bacillati; phylum Actinomycetota; class Actinomycetes; order Kitasatosporales; family Streptomycetaceae; genus Streptomyces; species Streptomyces huasconensis. Next base: position 3,958,287 of record NZ_CP086119.1, on the reverse strand, counting down.
CGTCCGTGAGTTGGGGGGCCAAGGCCTCGCCGATGCCGTTCTCGAAGGCCCGGCAAGCGGCCCAGAAGAGCCGGGTGTTGCGCTGGCCCTCGTGCGCCGCGAGGACGAACTGCACGAGCCCTTGGCCTTGTTGGGCGGCCGCCCCGGAGGCGACTGGGCCGGGGCCGGCCGTGTGGATGTCAGCCGTGCCGGGACCGGCCTGCGGGGGCGCCGCGTGATGGGCCCGAGGCGGAGGCATGAGCAGGCGCAGCAGCGCCGGTGGGCAGGGTGCGGGCGGCAGGTGGGCGGTGCCGGGCACGGTGCCGTAGACGCCGTGTTCGGTACGGGAGCCGGGGCCGACGAGGTAGCCGCCCGCGCCGCGGATGTCGATGCCGGGCGCGAGGCGGCCCGCGGAGTTGGGGACCACGGCTTCGGGTGGCCCGGAAAGCCAGATGTGGCGGCCGCCGCTCGGCGTGGTCACGACGACGGTCTCCGGGATCGTGAACAGGTGGCGCAGTGCCAGTTCCCGCAGGGCCGCGGAGGCGTCAGCGCCGGACTTGGTGTCGAGGTCGACGCCGATCAGATGGTGCGGGGGCAGCCCACAGGCGATGCCGTAACCGGTGGCCCACGGGGCGGCGGCGAAGAGTTCACGGATGCGCCGCGGGTCGGTCGACGCGTCGTACACCCCGTGGCCGGGGCGGCCGCACTCGCCGTGGCAGGGCAGGGGCGGCCGGGGGCCGGCATCACGGGCCTCTGGGTCGTGGACCTCCGGGGCACGGACCTCCGCGTCACGGATCTCGGCGTCACGGATCTCGGCGTGGTGAGGGGACCGCAGGGCGGGGAGCTTGGTGCGGGAGAGCGGGATCACCGCGAGGCCGCGCTCGGCGGCGGACAGGGCGTGGGCGAGCGCGAGGGTGGTGACATGGCGGTCGGTGGTGGCCATGGGTTCATTTTCGTACGTACGTTCGAAGAAGGGAAGGGGGAGCGAGGCTCGGGTGGCACGGGGGTGAGGGCTCGGAGGTGAAAAGCGCCCCCCTCTTGAGGATGCCGAGAGTGTCTGGCGGAACGCTTCGCCCCTTGTGGCGCCTGGGCGAGGCCGTGACGGGAGCAGGCCGGGGGCGGATCACGAGGGGTGGATGTGGGGCTGTGCCATGGGTGCGAGGCGCACAGCACGTTTATCGACACGCCCTCACGCTTGCGGGGGAATCGGGGCTTGCGGTGTGGATCGCCGAAGGGTCGGTGGGCAACTCTGATCCCGCGACGTCGTGCAGCACTCCGGGGCGGTCGGCCAACTGCCCAGGGGGACCCGTGTTTCTCGGTACTGCCGGCTCACCGCCGGCGCGTACTTCCTGCTCTGGAGGAATAGACATGGCACGTATCCGTACCGCCCGAGTCGTCGCGGCCGCCGCCGCCCTCCCGCTTGCCGCCGCGCTCTTCTCGGGCGCCGCGATGGCCGACAGTGGCGCGTTCGCGAACGACGGATCGAACGCGGGAGCGGCAGCCGTGGACGACAGTGGTGTCGGCGGCAACAACCTCGGCAACTCGGCGACCACGCAGCAGCAGGCCGTCGGCGACAGTGCCTCGAACCAGAACAGCACCGCGCAGGTCGAGGGCTCGGCGTTCACGGCGATCGACCAGTCGAGCCGGGACGTCACGGTGAACTTCACCCACCTCTGGTGAGCCGACGGCCCCGGAAGCGATGGGGATGGCTTCCAGGGGGCCACGACGGGGGGTGTGACAGGTCTGGTGCGGCGGCGCTTCGGTGCCGCCGCACTGCTGTGTCCGGGTTTCGAACCCGGCGACGCGAGCTCTTGACAGTAGCGCGCGATCTGACGGACAGTCAGAAACCTTGCCTGTCCGGTGGCGGGGTGAGCGAGGTGCGGCGCGCGATCGTCACGGCTATGCGGCTCGGCATGTGGAGGGGACGGCGGTGAACAGCGACAGCACGGTGCGGGGGGCCACATCCGACGCGGTGCGTGACATGGCGTACGACGCGGTGCGTGACATCCCGTACGACGACTTGAAGGCATTCGAGGGCAGGGCCGCGGCAGAGGCCGGTATCGGCAAGGACCTGGTCAACGAACCCATGATCAGACACTGGTGCGAGGCCATGGGAGACACCCATCCCGCCTACGCGGGCGCGGACCCGATCGCGCCTCCCACGATGATGCAGGCCTGGACGATGGGCGGCCTCTCCGGACACGAGGGCCGGTCGGAGGCGTACGACGAGCTGTTCGCCCTGCTCGACGGCGCGGGGTACACCTCGGTGGTCGCCACCGACTGCGAGCAGGAGTACGTGCGGGCGCTGCGCCCCGGAGACGAGATCACCTTCGACGCGGTGATCGAGTCGGTGTCGGAGCGCAAGACGACCAAGCTCGGCACGGGCCACTTCGTCACCACGCGGATGGACATCCGGGCCGGCGGCGAACTCGCCGGGGCGCACCGCTTCCGCATCCTCAAGTACGCCCCGGCGCGGCGAGAGCCGAAGGGCAAGCGTCCCCGCCCGGTGATCAACCGCGACAACGCGGGATTCTGGGAGGGCGTCGCCGCGCACCGCCTGCTGATCCAGCGCTGCGGCGGCTGCGGGGAGCTGCGCTTCCCGTGGCTGCCCGGCTGCAATGCTTGCGGATCACCCGAGTGGGACACGATCGAGGCGAGCGGCGAGGGCACCGTTTATTCGTACGTCGTGATGCACCACCCGCCCTTCCCGGCGTTCGACCCCCCTTATGCGGTGGGCCTCATCGAGCTGGCGGAGGGCGTGCGGATCGTCAGCAACGTCATTGGGGTGCCGTACGACAAGGTGCGGGTCGGTATGCCGGTGCGGCTCGAATTCCAGTCGGTGGACGAGGGGTTGGAGCTGCCCTTGTTCCGGGCTCTGGGGGGAGGCCCGCCCTACGCCAGCGGTGGCGAGCCGCTCGCCGGGGGCGGTGAGCCATCCGCCGTCATCGGTGACCCCTGCGCCGGGGGCGGCACTCTCGCGGAGGGCGGGCCCGGCGGTGCTCTGAGGGTGGGTGAGGAGTTGCCGGCGCTGGAGATCCCGATCACCCGCACCCTGATCGTCGCCGGGGCCATCGCGTCCCGCGACTACCAGGACGTGCACCACGACGCGGAGCTCGCGAAGGCCAAGGGCTCCCCCGACATCTTCATGAACATCCTGACCACCAACGGCCTGGTCGGCCGCTACATCACGGACCGGTTCGGCCCCACGGCGGTCCTGCGCAAGGTGGCGATACGCCTCGGCGCGCCCAACCACCCCGGGGACACCATGGTGCTGCGCGGCACGGTCGTGGCGGTCGACAGCGGTCCTGATGGTGTGACGGCCACCGTCAAGGTCGTCGGAACCAACGGCATCGGCAAGCACGTCACCGGCACGGTGACCGTGACCCTTCCGCCAGGGGGTACCGCATGAGTCTCCGTAAGCGCGACGGCCTCGGGGGCAAGGCGGCGATCGTCGGGATCGGGGCGACGGAGTTCTCCAAGGACTCCGGCCGCAGTGAACTGAGGCTGGCCGTGGAAGCGGTCCGGGCGGCGCTCGATGACGCGGGGCTGTCCCCCGCCGATGTCGACGGCATGGTCACGTTCACCATGGACACCAGCCCCGAGATCACGGTCGCCCAGGCGGCCGGGATCGGGGAGCTGTCCTTCTTCTCCCGCGTCCACTACGGCGGCGGTGCGGCCTGCGCCACCATCCAGCAGGCGGTGCTCGCGGTGGCGACCGGTGTGGCCGAAGTCGTCGTCTGTTACCGCGCGTTCAACGAACGGTCGGGACGGCGGTTCGGCTCCGGGGTGCAACGACGCGAACCCTCCGCCGAGGGGGTGGCGCTCGGCTGGTCCCTGCCGTTCGGCCTGCTCACCCCCGCGTCCTGGGTGGCGATGGCGGCCCAGCGCTATCTCCACACGTACGGCCTGACTCCGGACGCCTTCGGCCCTGTGGCCGTGACGGACCGGAAGTACGCGGCGACGAACCCGGCCGCCTACTTCCACGGCAAGCCGATCACCCTCGCCGATCACGCCGCCTCGCGCTGGATCGTCGAGCCCCTGCGGCTCCTGGACTGCTGTCAGGAGACGGACGGCGGCCAGGCGATCGTCGTCACGAGCGTGGAGCGGGCCCGCGACCTTCCGCATCCCCCCGCCGTGATCAGGGCGGCGGCTCAGGGGGCGGGCCGGGCACAGGAGCAGATGACCAGTTTCTACCGCGACGGTCTGAGCGGGCTGCCCGAGATGAGCGTCGTGGCGCAACAGCTGTGGCGGACATCAGGGCTCGCCCCGTCCGAAGTCGATGTGGGCATCCTCTACGACCACTTCACGCCGTTCGTCCTGATGCAGCTGGAGGAGTTCGGGTTCTGCGAGCCGGGCGAGGCCACGGGGTTCGTCGCGGAGGAGCGGCTGCCGCTCAACACCCACGGCGGGCAGCTCGGGGAGGCGTACCTGCACGGGATGAACGGCGTGGCGGAGGCCGTCCGTCAGATACGCGGCACATCCGTGAACCAGATACCCGGCGCCGCGCACACGCTGGTCACCGCGGGCACCGGCGTCCCCACATCGGGGCTGATTCTGGGGTCGGACGGCTGAACGTGCCGCGTGTCCCGGCGTGAGTCGCGGTGCGGTGGCCGTTCACTCACCGTATGCGTCACCAAAAGATGATCATTGGACTGGTTCTCGCGCTGGCAACCCTGACCGTCGACCTGACCGCGTCACCACCGGGCGCGTCGGCCGCCCCCGCCCCCACCCGAGCGGCACCCGACCCCGCCGGTGCTGTCGAGGAGTACGGCGGCTTCCCCGCGTCCGGTGCCACCGGGTCCGTCACGGGGGCCACCGCGCGGCCCGTTCGGCTGCCCGCCGGGGTGCCGCGCTTCCGCGGGCGGGCGTTCGACACCTGCATCGCTCCGTCCGTCGACACCATGCGGCGGTGGCGGAGTTCGCAGTACCGCGCTGTGGGGGTCTACTTCGCGGGCCGCGGCCGGGCCTGCAAGAACCAACCGCACTTGAGCCGGAGCTGGGTGCGCTCGGTGCACCGCTTGGGGTGGCGGGTGCTGCCGTTGTACGTGGGTTCGCAGTCGCCCTGCGTCTTCGCCAAGAACAAGAAGGGGGTGCCTATCGGGCGGAACCCCTGGAGTCAGGGGCAGCGGGAGGCGCGCGACGCGGTCCGCGAGGCCAAGGCCGTCGGCTTCCGGACGCGCAGCCCGCTCTACCTGGACATGGAGGCGTACGCCTACCGGAATGCGTCGTGCGCCCGCACCACGCTCTCCTTCGTACGGGCCTGGGACCGCGAAGTGCGCAGATCCGGCTACGTCCCCGGCTTCTACAGCAGCGCCGACTCCGGGGTGCGGCACATGGAGCTGTCACGGCGGGCGGGCGTGCGCGACCTGCCCTCGGTGATGTGGTTCGCGCGCTGGCGCACCCGGCCGCACCTGTACCGCGAGCCCTCGCTGAGCAGGTACGGCTGGACCCCGGCGCGACGCATCCACCAGTACGCGGGGAACGTGAAGGAGCGGCACGGGGGGCGCACGCTGTTGATCGACCGCAACCTCGTGCACGCCCCGGTGGCGCGCGTCGGCTAGGCGCCCTCATTGCCCGGCGCCCGTGTGCCGGGGCGGCTCTCGGGGGTGAACCCTCAGGGGTGCTCCTCAGGGGTGTGCTCCGCCTCCTCCACCTGTAGGAGGTGGAGCCGACGCCCCTCGTACAACCTGAGGCGGACACCGCTTCGGGACTTGGGGCCGATCCGCAGTGGTAGGGGGCGCTTCTAGCGTGGAGCCATGACCGCATCCATGGTGTCCGTGTGCACCAGCGCATCGAAGGCCGCGACGCGGGGCACGGGTCCGACGCGGGCCACGGGGCCCTTCGCGTACCCGTCGTTCGCGTCCTATGTACGGGCCCGCCAGCCCGTACTGCTGCGCACCGCCCGCTCGCTGACCGCGAATCCCAGCGATGCCGAGGACCTGCTGCAGACCGCGCTGACCAAGACATACGTCGCGTGGGACCGGATCGAGGACCATCGGGCGCTCGACGGCTATGTGCGCCGGGCCCTGCTGAACACACGCACGTCGCAGTGGCGCAAGCGCAAGGTCGACGAGTTCGCGTGTGACGAGCTGCCGGAACCTGATGTGCTGCCGACCGGGGACCCGGCCGAGCAGCAGGTGCTCCGGGACGCGATGTGGCGCGCGATCATGAAACTGCCGGACCGGCAGCGGGCGATGGTCGTCCTCAGGTACTACGAGGATCTCAGCGAGGCCCAGACCGCCGAGGTGCTCGGGGTCTCCATCGGGACGGTCAAGAGCGCGGTGTCGCGCGCGCTCGGCAAGCTCCGCGACGACCCGGAACTCACACCGGTGCGCTGAGGTCCGCTGAGGTCGCTGAGACCTCGGGCTGATGATCGATCATCCACTGGAGTAGTGACATACCAAGCGGTATGCGCGCAGAATCAGCGCAACCCTTACCGCCGCGTAGGCGATGTCGCCCCAGGAGGACGCCGTGCTGAGCACGATGCAGGACGTACCGTTGACCGTCACCCGCATCCTCCGACATGGCTCGACCGTGCACGGGACGTCGCAAGTCATCACCTGGACCGGAGAGGGCGCACCGCAGCGCCGCAGCTACCGCGAGATCGGTGAGCGAGCGGCCCAGCTCGCCCACGCCCTGCGCGATGACCTCGGGGTGGCGGACGACGAGCCTGTTGCCACTTTCATGTGGAACAACGCTGAGCACGTCGAGGCCTACTACGCGGCGCCCTGCATGGGCGCCGTCCTCCACACCCTCAACCTGCGGCTGCCCGCGGACCAGCTGACGTGGATCGTGAACCACGCCGCCGACCGCGTCATCATCGTCAACGGTTCCCTGCTCGGCCTGCTCGCGCCCCTGCTTCCGCAGATGACGAGTGTCGAACACGTCGTGGTCTCCGGGCCCGGCGACCGCTCCCTCCTGGCGGGCACCCGGGCGCGGGTGCACGAGTACGAGGATCTGCTCGCCGGTAAGCCCACCATCTACGACTGGCCCGAGCTGGACGAGCGGGCCGCGGCCGCCATGTGTTACACCTCCGGCACCACCGGTGATCCCAAGGGCGTCGTCTACTCCCACCGCTCCATCTATCTGCACTCCATGCAGGTCAACATGGCGCAGTCGATGGGGCTGACCGACGCCGACACCTCCCTGGTGGTAGTGCCCCAATTTCATGTAAATGCGTGGGGTTTGCCGCACGCCACCCTCATGACCGGCGTGAACATGCTGATGCCGGACCGCTTCCTCCAGCCCGCACCGCTCGCCGAGATGATCGAGACGGAGCGGCCCACCCACGCGGCCGCCGTCCCCACCATCTGGCAGGGCCTGCTCGCCGAGTTGACCGCGAAGCCGCGGGACGTCAGCTCGCTCGGGCAGGTGACCATCGGCGGCTCGGCCTGCCCGCCGTCCTTGATGGAGGCGTTCGACCGGCTCGGCATGCGGGTCTGCCACGCCTGGGGCATGACCGAGACCTCCCCGCTGGGGACGGTCGCCCGCCCGCCCGCCCACGCGATCGGCACCGAGGAGGAGTTCGGCTACCGGCTCACACAGGGCCGTTTCCCCGCGTCCGTCGAGGCCCGTCTGGTCGGTCCCGGCGGCGACCACCTGCCCTGGGACGGCGAGTCGGCCGGTGAGCTGGAGGTACGCGGCCCCTGGATCGCGGGCGCCTACTACGGCGGCGCGGGCGGTGAGGTACTGAGGCCCGAGGACAAGTTCAGCGAGGACGGCTGGCTGAAGACCGGTGACGTCGGTGTGATCAGCCCCGACGGCTTCCTGACCCTCACCGACCGGGCGAAGGACGTCATCAAGTCGGGCGGCGAATGGATCTCCTCGGTCGAGCTGGAGAACGCCCTGATGTCCCACCCGGACGTCGCCGAGGCCGCGGTGGTGGCGGTGCCGGACGAGAAGTGGGGTGAACGCCCGCTGGCGACGGTGGTGTTGAAGGAGAACGCGACCGCCGACTACCAGGCCCTGCGCGCCTTCCTCGCCACCAGTGTCGCCAAGTGGCAGCTCCCCGAGCGCTGGGCGGTCATCCCCGCCGTCCCGAAGACCTCGGTCGGCAAGTTCGACAAGAAGGTCCTCCGCAAGCAGTACGCCGCCGGGGAGCTGGACGTCACGCAGCTCTGACGCCGGCAGGTGGATCTGAGGACGTCACGCGGCCGTGGCGCCGGGGGCCTTACGGACCCGTATCGCGGTCGTCGCCCAGCCGAGCGCGAGCCAGAGGGCGGCGACCGCACACACACCCGTCCAGCCCCAGTGCGTGAACGCCGTGCCCGCGAACGCGGAGGCCAGGGCGCCGCCGGCGAACCCGGCGACCACGTATGCGGTGTTGGCCACCGCCGGGGTGGACGTGGTCGTCAGTGCCAGGGTCTGGTTGGCGACGTGGCTGGAGACCAGCGCCATGTGGATGGCGACCGCCGCCGCGCACAAGGCCCAGAGCGCTCCACCGCCCAGCCAGAACAAGGGCACCGAGGCCGCCGCGAGGGTGTAGCCGTACGCGACGACCTTCGCGGCGCCGAACCGGTCCACGAGGCCTCCCGCGAGCGGTGCGACGACGCTGGCCGCGAGACCGAAGAGCCCGAACAGGCCCGCCGTGGCGGTCGTCATCCCATAGCCGTCGTCGCCGTGCCCGGTGAGGAGCAGTGCGAGTGAGGTCCACAGCGCGCTCCACGCGCCGTACATCCCGGCCTGGCGTATGCAGGCGCGGCGCAGCTCGGCGGAGCCGCGCACCACGCCGGGGAGGTGGGCGAGGCCCGCGAAGAGCGGCCCTGACCTGCGGCGGTTCTCGGCCGGCAGTACGGCGGCCGAGGCGAGGCCGAGCACAGCCGTGAGCGTGGCGGCGCCGAGGAAGACGTAACGCCATCCGAAGGCCTGGCCGGCGAGCCCGCCCAGCACGCGGGCCGCGACGATGCCGGTGAAGAGCCCGGCTATGAGGGCCGCGACATGGCTGGCCCGCCGGTGCGCGGGTGCCCGCTCGGCGACCAGTGGCACCAGCAGCTGCGGCACCACCGTCGCGGCCGATGCCACCAGGACGGCCGCGGCGAGCGCGGTGGCCCCCGAGGCCGCCGCGCCCAGGACGAGCGCCCCCGAGGTGACGAGGGAGAGCACCGTGACGAGCTTGCGGCGGTTCACGCTGTCCCCGAGCGGGGCGAAGAACAGCAGCCCGGCGGCGTAACCGAACTGGGCGACCGAGGCGATCCAGGCGATGGCCGACGGCGTCGACCCGAAGTCGCGGGCCATCAGCGGGAGCAGCGGGGCGGCGATGTAGATGTTGGCGGCCGTCACGGCCGTGCAGAGCGCGATGAGGACGAGGAAGAGGCCGGGCGGGACGGAGAACGGGCTGGAGGATGTCGCGTCTGAAGGTGTCGCCCGTGAGGTGGGATCGGATGAGGTGGGATCGGATGAGGTGGGATCGGATGAGGTGGGGGCGGATGAGGTGGGGGCGGATGAGGTGGGCGGATGTGGGGGCATGGGCGTGGGGCTCCTTCGAGGCCTGCGAGGGCACGACAACCAACCAGTTGGTTGGAAAAAGTCTGCGCCCGCCCGAGCTCGCGTGTCAAGCAACCAACCAGTTGGTTACCCGAACGGGTTCCCTTACCCTGTGCCCATGGCAGTGAGAGACCCCGAGGCCACCAAGGCACGCATCTTCGACGCGGCCGTCGCCGAGTTCGCCCGGTACGGCATCGCGGGTGCCCGCATCGACCGCATCGCGAGTCAGGCGAAGGCCAACAAGCAGCTCATCTATGCCTATTTCGGCAACAAGGCGGAGCTGTTCGCCCAGGTCCTGGAGAAGCGGATGCTGGACATGGCCGTCGCCAACCCGGTCGACGCGGACGACCTGGACGGCTGGATGGACCGGCTGATGGACTACCACGCCGCCCACCCCGAACTGCTGCGCCTGCTCTTCTGGGAGGGCATCGAGTACGACACGGACGAGCTTCCCGACGAGCGGGAGCGGCGCGACCACTACGACCGCAAGGTCTCCGTGCTCGCCGAAGCCCAGGCCCGGGGTGTGATCAGCGATGAACTCCCCGCGGCCCACCTGCTCTTCATGATGGTCGCGCTGGCCGGCTGGTCCACGGCGGTCCCGCAGATGCGGCGGATACTCGTCGGGGAGGGCGACGCCGAGCGGGAACGGCTGCGCGCCTCCATCAAGGCGGCGGTGCGCCGCATCACCGCCTGACCCGCCGTACCACCGTCTGACCTGCTGGAATCCGTCCTGGAATCCGTCCGACGTCAGCGTCAGTTGGTGCCGATCTTCGCCAGCAGGTCCACGATGCGGCTCTGCACCTCGGTGCTCGTGGAGCGCTCCGCGAGGAACAGCACCGTCTCGCCCGCCGCGAGGCGCGGCAGTTCCGTCTCGTCGACGGCGGCGGTGTAGACGACCAGCGGGGTGCGGTTCAACTGGCCGTTCGCGCGCAGCCAGTCGATGATGCCGGCCCTGCGGCGGCGCACCTGGAGCAGGTCCATCACCACGAGGTTCGGCCGCATCTGGGCGGCGAGCGTCACCGCGTCCGCGTCGCTGGCGGCCCGCGCGACCTGCATGCCCCGCCGTTCCAGCGCCGAGGTCAGGGCGAGCGCGATCTCCTCGTGCTCCTCGATGAGCAGGACGCGCGGCGGATGCTGCTCGCTGTCACGCGGTGCGAGGGCCTTCAGGAGTACGGCGGGGTCGGCGCCGTACGCCGCCTCGCGTGTCGCCTGGCCGAGGCCCGCCGTGACCAGCACGGGCACCTCGGCGGCCACCGCGGCCTGACGCAGCGACTGCAGCGCCGTGCGCGTGATCGGACCCGTCAGCGGGTCCACGAACAGCGCCGCCGGGAACGCCGCGATCTGGGCGTCGACCTCTTCGCGCGAGTGCACGATGACGGGACGGTAGCCGCGGTCGCTGAGCGCCTGCTGGGTGGTGACGTCCGGCGCGGGCCACACCAGGAGGCGGCGCGGGTTGTCCAGCGGCTCGGGCGGCAGTTCGTCGTCCATCGGCCGGGGCTGGGGCCGGTTCGAGACCTCGACCGCGCCGCCGGGGCCGTCGAGCGGCTCCGGGCCCTCGTCCGCGTCCTCGTCCGGGGCGCCGATCGCGTACGAACGTCCGGCGCCTTCCGTGGCGGCCGCGATACGCGACTGGGGGTGGGCCGGGGGCGGGGTGTGCGGCTGGGGGTGCGGGCGCGCCGGGGTCTCCGCGCGCTCGGCGCCCGTGGGCTCGGGCGGGGTGGCGAGGCGGCGCCTGCGTCCGGAGCCGCCGAGGGTCTGCGACTGCGGGGCGGCGGCGGCCTGGGCCTGCCGCGGCGGCTCCGCGGCGCCGTCCGGGGCGGGCGATGCCGGGGCCGGACCCTGCGGCATCGGGCCCGCCACGGGCTGCTCCGGCTGCGCGGCCTGGGGCGGCAGCGGGGCCTGCGATGTCTGAGAGGCCTGCGGCGCCTGCGATGTGTGTGGAGCCTGTCGGGCCTGCTGCTCGGTGATCTGCTGGCCGAACGGTACGCCCTGCCCGAGCGTACGCACGCTGAAGGCGCGCCCCTGCGTCGAGTTGGGGTCACCGGCGCCACCGGACCCGGCTTCGGCGGGCAGCGGCTGGGCCGCGCGCGCCGGGGTGCCGCGCTCGGGCGGCAGCGCAGTGCCCGGGGCCGGCGACGGAACGCCCGGCGCGGGCGTGCCCGCGGAGTGCGGGTTGCCCTGGGCGGGCACGCCACCGGCGGGCGTGGCGCTGTCGGGCCACGGCTGCGGCGCGGGCAGCGGCCCCGGGTCGGCGACCGGGCGGCTCTGCGGGGCACCGGGTGCGGAGGGCGTGCCGTGAGCGGGGGTTCCCTGCGCGGCCGTTCCCTGCGCGGGAGTTCCCTGTGCAGGGGTGTTCGGGGCTGCCGGGGTGCCCGGGGCTGTGGGTGCAGGCGGGACCGGCGGCATGCCGGGGGCTGCCGGGGTACCCGGAACCTGCGGGGCTGCTGCCGGGTTCTCCGAAGCCGCCGGGTCCGTGGTGATCGGGCGGCGCGAGCGGCGGCGGCCGGTGGGAGCCTGCGCGGGGTGCGGCTGCGGCGGGGTGTGGTCGTCGCCGGGGGCGTGCGGGGCCGCGGCGTGCTGGGCGGTGCTGCCCGGGGCGACCGGGTGGCCCTGGCCGAGGGGGGTCGCGACGACAGGACCGGGGCGGCTTACGGCGGCCTGGTTCACCACGGCGTGCCCGATACGGCTCTGGCCGCCCGCGGCAACCTGACCCTGACCCTGTCCCTGAACCGGGCTACCGGGGGTCACGCCCGCCGGGTTCACGACGCCTTGGTCCACCACGCCCTGGCCCACGACCACCGCGTCCTGATTCAGCACGGCGTGGCCGTAGGCGCTCACCGTCTCCTGGGCGCCGGGCCCTTGGCTCGACGGGTCACGGTCGGCGTCGGCCGGGGGCAGCGCGAAGACGCGCCCGCTGTTGGTTTCCTCGGCGGCAGCCCGTTCCTTGGCCGCGGCCAGCGCGCGGCGCGCCCGCCGTCCCGAGGGGCGCGCGGCGTCGCCATGGCCGGCCTCCACCGCGGCGAGTTCCGTGCCGGGGGCGGCACCGGAGGCCTCGGACGGGCCCGAGGCCAGCGCGGGCAGCGCGTGCTGCTCACCGGCCCGCCGTGCGCGACGTCCGGTCCCGGCAGCGGGAACCGGCACGCCCTGCGGCGGCACCGTCTGGCCCAACGCCGCGGACCCGGCCGCGTGTTCGGCCGCCGTCACCACGGAGCCGAGGGAGCCTGCCGAACCCGCCGAACCCTGCGCACCCTCCGCGCTCTCGGCGGCACTCGGCCGCCCACGCCGCCGTCCGGTACCGCCCGAAGCGCCACTGACCGTCTCCGGAGACGGCACCTGCGCTCCCGGGCCAGTCACGGAGCCGGCCGGGGAAGCAGCAGGAGCGGCGGTCGACGGACCCGTCCCCGGCTCGGCCCCGGGAGAGCCGCCCCCAAGGGTGTCCTGGCTCCCCGGAGCGGTACCGGCGGCCTCTGCCGCGCGCCGTCCCCGGCGCCGACCCGTACCGGTCGACGCGGCGGTCGCCGCACCCTCCGTACCGCCGGAGACACCGGTCTCCAGGAAGGAGTCCGTAGAGGGACGCCGAGCACGCCGACGCCCGCCACCAGCAGTACCGGGAGTCCCGGAATCCGCAGCACCCGACGCCTGCTCGGGCAACGTGACAGCACCACCCGGCAGCGCGACAGCCCGCCCCGAACCGGCACTCTCCGTAGACCCCACAGAACCCGAACCCGTACCCGAACCCGCAGACGCCGCAGAGCCCGCAAATCCAACGGAAGCCACAGCTCCCGCAGAACCCGCAGATCCCGCGGAGCCCCCAGCGCCCCCAGCCTCCGCCGAGCCCGCCCCCACCGGAACCTCAAGAACGTACGCACTGCCGCTCATACCCGGCACCTCGTGCGTCTGCAGCACGCCTCCGTGGGCCCGCACGATGCCCCGCACGATCGGCTCGTGCACCGGGTCGCCGCCCGCGTAGGGGCCTCGCACCTCGATGCGGACGACCTCGCCGCGCTGGGCCGCGGCCACCACGATGGTCGAGTCGACGTAACCGCCCGCCGCGACGATCCCGGCGTCCGCGCGCGTGTTGCCCGTGGCGTCGATCCCCGCCACGTCCGCGACGAGATGGGCGATCGCGGTGGCGAGTCGCCCCGCGTCGACCACGATCTCGATCGGCGGCGCGTGCACCGCGAACTGTGCCCGCCCGGGCCCGATCAGCTCGACCGCGCCCTCGACACCGGCGGAGACGACCGCGTCGAGCATGACCGCCGTACGGGAGAGCTGTTCGTCGCCCGCGTCGAGTCGCTGGAAGCCGAGGACGTTGTCGACGAGGGTGGTCATGCGCGCGTACCCGGCGGACAGGTGGTGCAGGACCTGGTTGGCCTCGGGCCACAGCTGGCCCGCGTCGTCGGCGGCGAGCGCGGACAGTTCGCGGCGCAGTTCGTCGAGAGGCCCGCGCAGGGACGAGCCGAGGACGGCGAGGAGCTGCTCATGCCGCGCGGCCAGGCTCTCGTACCGCGTCTTCTCGCGCTCGGCCAGCTCTTCGAAGCGGTCCTTCTCGCGCTCGGCGAGCGCCGCGTACCGCTCCTGTTCGGCGGCGAGTGCCTCCGCGCGCTGCTCCTCGGCGGCCTTGATCTCCTCGGCGCGCCGCTCCTCCGCCGCCTTGATCTCCTCGGCATGCCGCTCGTTGAGGGCGCGCGTTTCCTCGGCGTGTCGCGCGAGGGCGGCCTCGTACTTCTCGGCCAGCTCGTCGTAGGGCCTGCGGTCGGTGAACGTCATCACCGCGCCGACCAGTTGGTCGCCGTCGCGCACCGGGGACGTCGTGAGGTCGACCGGCACCTTGGCGCCGCTCTTGGACCACAGGACCTGCCCGCGCACCCGGTGCTTGCGCCCGGAGCGGAGCGTGTCCGCGAGCGGGGACTCTTCGTAGGGGAAGGGTTCGCCGTCGGCGCGCGAGTGCAGGACCAGGGGGTGCAGTTCCTGCCCGCCGAGGTCGCTCGCCCGGAAGCCCAGTATCTGCGCGGCGGCCGGATTGACGAGAACGACCCGTCCGTCGGTGTCCGTGCCGACGACGCCCTCGGCCGCGGCCCGCAGGATCATCTCGGTCTGCCGCTGCGAACGCGCCAGCTCGGCCTCGGTGTCCACGGTGCCCGAGAGGTCGCGCACGACGAGCATCAGCAGCTCGTCGCCGGTGTAGCCGTGGTTGTCGTACGCGTGCCGGCCGTCTTCCAGCGGGGAGCTGGTGACCTCCACCGGGAACTCGGTGCCGTCCGTGCGCCGGGCGGTCATCCGTGTCGGCTTGGTGCGGCCGCGCTCGTCGATGGTGTCCGGGCGCCGCATCGAGCCGGGGATGAGCCGGGAGTCGAACTCCGGCAGCAGATCGAGCAGACCGCGCCCCACGAGGGCGGTGCCCGGCGTCTCGAACGCCTCCAGCGCGATCGCGTTCGCGTTCACGACGGTGCCGTTGGCGTTGACGAGGACCAACGCGTCCGGAAGCGCGTCGAGTATGGCTGCGAGGCGAGCAGCGCCTCGGGATGGCCTGCTGCTCACGACGACGCTTCCTCCCTGGTTACCGCTGCTTGCCGACCCGCTCAGGCCATCTTGCCGCTCGACCCGTGGCGTGTCACGGGAGGGAGTCTACGGGGAGTGGTTGCCCGCGCGACGCCGGATGAGAGGGAGGTCGCACGCAGAAGATGTGAGTTTTCGGTACTACCTGGTCACGGGAGGCCCGAGGCCACCCCCGGAGAACGGTGACGTCAGCTCTCCGGTACGAGGAGATGTCACCCCTCAGTACAAGGAGAGGTCGGCCGTCAGTACGAGGTGACGCCCCCGGGAGGCGCAGTACGAGGTGACGTCCGCCCCGGTCATCGTGAGGCGCGGGGCAGCACCGGTGCCATGTTGTCCCAGCGCGAGATCTCGCAGCCGTTGCCGCGGTTGTAGGTCGCGTCCACCGGTCGGCCCTGCCAGGTTCCCTTGATGCGCGCGGTGGCGGGGCCGCCGTACTGCATCGTGCACATCCTGTCGGCCGGCACGGGCGCGAACGGGTCGGTCCCGTAGACGGTGACCTCGTCCAGCCGCGCGCACGCCTGCTTGGCGGCGGGGTGGGTGCCGCCGGTGGGGTGGCACGTCAGTTCGTACGTTCCCTCGCCGTCGCCTCCCGAGTCGGAGACGGTGATGGTGAGCCGGTCGATCGGCCCGGGGGCGGGCGTGGCGGCGTTCGCGGTGGCGGGGAGGAGGGGCAGGGCGGAGAGCGCGGCGGCGGAGGCGGCGGCGGTGAGAACGAGGCGGCGCAGCATGAGGGCTCCACGGAAGTCGGAGTAACGGAGTGGCGGAGTGAACGACCGGGTCCGAAGACGGACCCACACCCTTTAACGCCGTGCGCCGCATGACGTTGCGGGGCCGCGCCGCGCTTTGCTCTGCGGGCCGCGCGACTAGTACCGTGGAGGACGCGATTGGTGGCAGCCCGCCTGGCTGTGTCATCATCTGCACGCACCCCCGCGCTCGCGCAGGTGTGCAAGCTGGAGGCGTCGCCTAGTCCGGTCTATGGCGCCGCACTGCTAATGCGGTTTGGGCCTTAAAGCCCATCGAGGGTTCAAATCCCTCCGCCTCCGCACGTTGAACCCGAAGCCCCGGTCGTCCGCGACCGGGGCTTCGGTCGTGTTCGGCTCGGGCTTCGGTCGTGTTCGAGGGCGGACGCCGACGGCGGCCCGCCGGGGCCGACCCTGCGCCCCAGGGGGCGTTTGCCCAGTTCAGAGCGGGTGAGGGAAACGGATTTCGCCTCACGGCGCAGGTCATGTAATGTTGTTCTCGCAACGCCGACGGGGCAGAAAAAACCCCGGAAGCACAAGCACTCGTAGCTTAACGGATAGAGCATCTGACTACGGATCAGAAGGTTGCAGGTTCGAATCCTGCCGAGTGCACACAGGTGAGAGGCCCCCGGAGATGATCCGGGGGCCTCTCGCGTTACCCGTACAGCAGCGAAGTACCGCAACCGCGCTAACCGCTGCCGTCCATCGCGCCGGACAATTGATCGAGTGCCGAGCGCACCTCTTCCTCGCTCGCCTCCGCGTAGACCTCCATCGTCATAGCGATCTGCGAGTGCCGAAGGATGCGTTGCGCCACCTTCGGGTGCACCTTCAGGGCGACCAGGAGCGAGCTGCATGTGTGCCGGGTATTCCGCAGCGGGATCACACGCAGACCGGCGCGGCGAGCCCGGAGCGCGAACATCCGGGTCATGTTGCCCGGCTCGATCGGCGTGCCGTACTTCGTCGTGAAGATCAGGCCGTGACCGTCCTGCCAGGCGTCGCCAGCGGCGCGGCGGTCCCCTTCCTGCTGGACGCGGCGCATCCGGAGAGCCTTCAGGCACAGCGCGGGCAGGGGCAGGAAGTCGTCCGAGTCCTCCGTCTTGGTCTCACGGTGCAGGATCTGGCGCCCGGCGCGCTGGATCTGGTGGTCGACGTATAGCTCACCGTTCTCGAAGTCGACGGACTTCCATGTCAGGCCCAAGACCTCACCCCGACGCAGGCCGAGGCAGAGCACCAGCATCCACGCGGCGAACAAGTGGTCATCCCGTGCCGCAGCGTCGGTGAGGAACTGACCGGCTTCCGCGACGGACCACGGCTTGATGCGGCGGCGGCGCGGCTTGGGCACCTTCACCAGGGAGGCGACGTTCTTACTGATCTCTTCCTCGGATACCGCGTGCGTCAGGGCCGCCCTCAGGGCGTCGCGGGAAGCCTGGATAACCCGACGGGACGGGTAGGCCTCGCAGCACCCCCCGACCGCGCAGCACTTACGGCGAGCCGGGGCCCGTTTCGCGTCCTTGCCCTGAGCGCAGCACTGACAGACGGTGGCGAGCTTGGTCAGCCACTCCCGCACGTCCCGGACGGTCAGCCGGTCCAGCCGCTTCGCCCCCAGGTAGGGAGTGATGTAGAGGCGTACGCAGCCCTCGTACGAGACGTAGGAGAGCGGGGCGAGGTTCGGCTTAACGATCGAGTCGAGCCAGTACGCGAGGAAGGCGGACACGGTGCGGTGCCGAGTGGCCACGGGCCCCTTCTTCGCCTCCGCGTGGAGGTTGAGCCACTTCTCGTGGACCTCTTCGCGTGTCTTGCCGTAGGCGTACTTCCGGGCCCGTTTGCCGTCCGGCTTGGTCACCCAGACGTAGGCGGCGAAGCCGTTCTTGTACGGATAGATCGAACCCTCACCGTTGCCGCGCTTGCCGCTCATGCCATCACTCCTTCGGCCTCGCGGGCACGGCGTTCGACGTATTCGTCTACGTAGCGGGGGAGGATGCGGCGGTTGCGGCCGTCCTTGATGGAACGGATCTCGCCGGTCAACACAAGCATCTTCGTCTTGGAGAGGCCGTAGCCGAGCATCTCGGCCACCTCTGCCGTGGTGTGCCACTTCCGCTGTATTACTGCCGTGGTCATGCTGCGGCTCCTTCCGAGGCGCGTTGGTCGTGCAGTGCTTCGCGTGCGGTGTCGCGGTTGTGCTGGAGATCCCGGGCGATGGTGGCGGCGAGGGCGGATTCGCCGGGGGTGTGGCCGTGGCCGGCGTATTGCCAGTCGGCCAGGACGAGGACGGTGTCCGGCTCGCGGTCGTCGAGGCCGAGGGCTTGGCGTTCTTGGGCGGCGCGGAAGTCGGCGCGTGCCTGGCGGAGTTCGCCCAGGGTGGTGGAGTAGCGGCGGGACTTTGAGGAGAAGTGGCCGCGGAAGCCGAGCATGTGAGCCCAGGCCCAGAGCCGTCGGTCCGGGTAGAGCGGATCGAGCAGCTTGCACGCTTCGATCAGGCGGCGGGCGTGGTCGGGGACGCTGTGGCGGTCGAGTTCGGCGAGTTCGCCGATGCGGCGGTCGAGGGTGCCGGTGTTCTCGGCGGCTTTGGTGGCGTACTTGGCGACGTAGGAGGCGACGGCTTGTTCGGTGATGTCGGAGCCGTCGCCGAAGGCCTTGACCGGGCGTACGTCGAGTTGCGTGCCCCATCGGAAGGTGCGGGCCGGTTGGTCGTCGGCGGCGGGCACGGAGACCGAGGTGTACGAGTGCGTGGCGGCGGCGCGGATGGCGTCGGTGAGCAGGTCGACGTTCGCCCATGACGGGGGCGGGGTGTCGGGCCCGTCGGGTCCGTCGAGGCGGATCACGGCGTGGAAGTGGATGGCTCCGCGCTTCTGGAATTCGGCGACCTTGCCGTAGGAGAGGCGACCGGCTTCCTTCAGTTCGCGTTGGGTGAGTCCGGCGCGGGCGGCGATCTCGCGGCGTAGGCGTGTGGTGAAGCGCATCCACAGGTTGCCCGTGTGGTTGTTGAAGAGAACCGCTCCCGCGTAGTCGTAGGTGCTCGGGTCGAGGGCCGTGCCGAGGGCCGGGTCGTCAGCAAGGTGGCGGGCGCCACAGCGGCAGGCGCCGCGGTTGGGCCGGTTGTGGACGGGGCCGAAGGACGGGGCGGTGAAGGTGGCGAAGACGCGGGGGTGATCGCGAACGGTGACGGGGATATCGCGGCGGTCGTCTCCGGCGAGTCCGGCGCGAATGAGGTGGTAGGTGTCCCCGGCGTACGTCCAGGCGCAGGAGGGGCAGCGGGAGGCGCGGCGGTTGCCGCAGGCGAGGCGGAGCCGACCGCCCGGTTCACCGTCGGTGGAGTAGTGGTGCAGGGTTTCGCCGGTCGTCTTGTCCTTGGCCAGCGTCCAGCCGGTGAGGTGGATCGGGTCGGAGCAGCCACCGGTACGGCGGATCTGGTCTTGCCAGCGGTCGAAGTCGTCGGCCGAAGCCACCCTCAGCAGGTCGCCGAGGGTGGTCGGGTCGAGCAGCGCGTCAGACACGGGCGCCCTCCCGCGTACGTGTCGTGCGGGCGTGGCCGGTGCCGTGGCAGTCCGTGCAGTGGGCGGTGATGGTGTGCAGGTGGCCGTGGCGGTCGCGTCCGCCGCGGGTGACCTTGACGGAGGCGAAGCCGTCGCAGGTGGGGCAGATCCGCGGTGCGGGTCGGGCGTGCTCGGGCATGATGGGACTTCCCTTTCGGGTCCGGTGATCTGGGAGGGGTTCAGGCGCCCGGGGCGGCGGAAGTTTGGTGACCGAGGCCGCCCCGGGGGCCGCTAGCGCGTGTTGCGCCTGCCGTGGCCCTTGTCCGCGTACATCGCCTCATCAGCGGCGGACAGGGCGTCGGTCAGGGTCGGGGCCGGCAAGAAACCGGAGTGGCAGCAGCCGACCGAGGCGGAGACCGGCAGAACGTGCCCGTGATGCTCGACGGGGGTGTCCAAGGCGGACCAGAGGTCGAAGAGGTCGGGAGTGCCGTCGGGGCGGGTGACGATGGCGGCGAATTCGTCCCCGCCAAGACGGGCGGCGATTCCATGGCGCCCACACCAGTCGCTCAGCCGCTGAGCGGTGGCGGTCAAAACCGCGTCTCCGGCTGCGTGGCCGTGGGTGTCGTTGATGGCCTTGAAGTCGTCGAGGTCGACCAGGAGCACCAGGGCGTTCGGGTTTTTGGCGATGAGGCGTTCGGCGCGGGCGGTCCATCCGGCGCGGGTGTGCAGGCCGGTCAGGGGGTCGCGGCGGGCGGTGGCCAGACGGTGCCAGAGGAGTCCGCTGTGCAGGAGCCAGCCCAGGGCCGGTAATCCCGCCGCCGCCATCATGGTCGTGTCCATTGAGGTCACCGGCCCTTCTGTATGTCGCGGACCAGCAGGCGCAGCACGACTGTGATGACCGCGATGGAGACGGCGGTGATGGTGACCGCGAGGAGCAGGGAGACCAGCACCGCGCCGACGACCAGGACCACGGCCGTACCGGCGCCGACGAGGGCGAGCACGTTGCCGGGGGTGATCTGCATGGTCGGGCGGGAGGACGCCACGACGGGGGCCGGGGCGGGGGCCTGGTTGTGGCAGAAGCACGCGGTGGGGGCGTGCGGGTGGCCGGGCAGTGCCGTGGTGGTGATGATCGGGGTGGTCTCGCCGGTCGGGGTCGGGTTGGTCGGGATGCGGGGTTCGAACATGGGTTGGTCTCCCTTCACTTGGTGGTGGTGGCGGTGTCGATGGCGGGGGCAAGGACGCTGTCGGCGAGGAGGTAGCCGCCGAGGAGCAGGACGATCACGAGCCACCAGGGCGGGCGGACGAGCTTGACGCCGACCAGGCCGAGGCAGGCGATGAGGAACCACAGCGGAACGGACATGGGTCTGTCTCCTCTGGTGTCAGCGGACGCGGCAGCGGTGGCCCTGGGCGGCGACCATGGCGGCGGCGGAGTTGTCGTACTCGGCCGACCATCCGCAGTCGTCGGCGGCGCAGGCGGCGACGTAGGCGATGTGGCCGCGCTTGCCGTGTGCGGTGCCGACGGTGACCTGGCCGACGCGGCGCAGTTCGCGGAAGATCCGGAAGAGGCCCATGAGGGTTGTCCTTTCGTCAGGTGAGTTGGGCGGCGATGGCGTCGGCCATGGGGGCCGGGACGCCGAGGCGGGCGCGCAGGGTGTCGCTGTCGATCGGGGTGCCGGTGCGGGACTGGTGGGCATCGGCGACCTTGCGGGCGTGCTCGACCAGCGCGGCCGGGACCGAGGGGGATGCAGGAAGGGGCTCGGGGGCCGGTTCAGGTGCCGGGTCGGCAGTGGGCAGAGCAGGGGTTACGTCGGGAGCAGCGACCGGAGCGGGGTTCGGTTCCGGGGCAGGGTCCGGCTCGTTGGCATTCCCGGCTGTGGGCGTCGGCGGGGCGGGCGACTGGTGTCCGGCAGGGGTCGGGGCGTGGGCGAGGAGGGTGCCGCCGAGGAAGGCGAGCGCGGGCCATCCGGCGACTCCGAAGCGCAGCCAGGCGGGCGGGTCGGCGAGGTCGAGGAATCCGGCCGTGGCGACGTTGGCGCCCAGTGAGGCGATCAGGGCGATCAGGAACCAGCACCAGGCAAGGCGGGACGAGCCGCCGTTGCGCAGGCGCCGCCAGGCAGCCACAAGCAGCAGGTCGACGGAGACGGGGTAGGCCCATGCCTTCCACCCGGTCTGCCCGGCAGCGGCGGCAAGGTCGTGCAAGTGGGCGAAGGACAGAGCACCAGCGATCACGGCTTGGATCAGTACGGCGTCCGGGCGGATCGAGCGGGCCATGTCTTCACCTCCTTCGCGGGGTTGGAGCCGGGACAGGGCGGGGAGTCGTGCCCAGCCGCCCGGTCCCAGCGGTGATCAAGTGGTGGGGGCTTCGCCGCTGCCCCAGCAGGTGAGGCACAGAGCGGTCTGCTCATCGGCGGTCGCACGTCCCTTGCGCGCACCGACGCGGACGGTTTCGGTGTTCTCGCCCTTGCCCTTGCAGTCCGGGCACTTCTTCACCCGGGGCTTAGCGGCGGTCTTGCGGGTCCGGGCGGCCATGAACCGACTCCTTTTCTGTGATCAGGCATGGAGGGGGTAGGGACGTGGCGCGAGATGGTCACGCCGACTGGTGGAGCGGGGAGGGTTCAGGCGGCTTCTACGACGGCTGCGGGTGCCTTCGGATCGGCGTCGACCAGCGGTCGGAAGCGGTCGAGTTCCGGGAGATCCGGGGTGAGGTGCGCGTGCTTGTTGCAGGCGGATACCGCTTGGCGCATCGAGGTGTGCGGGGTGCGGATGCGGTTCCACTCGCCGGTGGAGTAGCCGACGATGGCCATACCGCGGCGCGTGTTGGGGATCTGCGTGGCGGCGAACACCGCGTGCGGGGAGATGTCGCCGAAGGTCATCTTGGCGGTCGACTCGTCGTTGACGCGGTGCACGATCCGGCCGGTGAGCTGGGCGCGGAGCATGGTGATGCCGTCGCCGAGTTCAGAGCCGAAGCGCTGGCCGTAGATGTCCAGGAACATGCCCGCGGCGCGGCCGAGCTGGGCAAGACGGACCAGGGCGGTGATGATCCGGTCCCGTTGCGGATCATTGCGTTTGGCGCTCATGGCCAGTTCCGCGATCTCGTCGATGGTGATCACGACGGGGACCGGACGCAGGGCTTCGGGGAGGTCCCAGATGTTCGCGGCGATCTCCGCATCGGGGGTGTCGGCGCTGATCCGCTGTTCGCAGCGGATGAGTTCGTAGATGTTCTCCATGCGCACCACGAGTGCTTCGAGGAGATCGGCGGCATCGTCGCGGTTGTCGGCCAGCGCGGAGAAGCGACGGGCGAACGGCCCCAGTTCGATCTTCTTGCAGTCGATACCGACCAGCGCCACCGGCTGCGAGGCGAGTTCCTTGATCACGGTGCGCTGAAAGACGGACTTGCCCGACTGCGTAGCGCCAGCGGTCACCGAGTGCGGCGTCTCGCGGTAGTCGCGGTAGTGCACCGAGCCGTCTTCCACCAGCGCTACCGGGATCTTCAACAGGGCACGGTCCGTCTTGAGCGGCATGTGTACGTGCTTGAGGACATCGAAGCCGGTCAGCGTGAGCTCGACGACGCCCGGCTTGACCTCACGCGAGATGACCTGGTGAACGGCGAAGGAGTGCCGTAACCGATCAGCGGCGGCCGAGAACTCGAAGGCATCCTGACCAGGCCACATCCTGATCCGCAGCTTCACCCCGGTACGAGTCGGACGCAGCCACAGCAGCCGCGGCACCCTCTGACGGGGAACCTCCCGCCTGAACATGCGCGCCATGGCCAGGCGGAACCGGGATGCCGGCATCGTCAGGTGACAAGCGTCCATCACGTCCGCGTAGCGCAGTCGGATACGCACCACCGTGAAGACTATTCCGAAGCTCATCCAGTACCAGGCGGGGCGCCGCCACCGCAGAAGACCCGCGGTAGCGACGACCAGCAGCACGGAGGCGATCAGCCAACTCATGATCAGGCAGCCTTCGGCTTCGAGGCGCCAGCCGAGAGGGCGGTGACCGCGACCGCGCGGAAGGCGATCCCGTGCCGCTTCTGGCCGTTGAACTCGTTCTCCCACGGCGAGGCCACCAGGCCCGTCAGGGCGACCAGCGAGCCCATGGCCAGGTCCTCGGAGATGCCCGGCTGGGGAACGGTGACCTTCAGGATCTCCACCTCGTCGTTGGCGGAGAACATCACGTCCACGGTCATCAGCGTGACGCCATCAGCGTCCGTGGCGATCTCACCGGTACGACGGTCCTTGACCTTGGGCTGCGGAGCCTTGGCCACCATCACGGTAGCGGCGGAGGTGTCGACGGGAATCTGACGCATTGAGTGCTCCTAGATCCGAGCTACTTGACGTACTTGGTACGTCAACCTTGCATCGAGAGTGCACCTGTCCTACTTGGTATGTCAAGTGGGCCGTCTCGACTCGTGTCGGTGCGATGTGCTGCACTTGGTACAACAACCGTGGAGAGGGGCTATGACCGAGTTCACCGGGCGTGCGGCGTACTTGCAGATCGCCGACGAGTTCAAGGGCAAGATCCGGAAGGGGGCGCTGGCCCCTGGGGACAAGCTGCCTTCAGAGTCCGAGCTGATGACTCGTCACGGCGTCTCGCGCACCGTCGCCCGGCAGGCGATCTCTCGTCTGCGTGAGGACGGATACGCGATCTCTCATCAGGGCAAAGGCAGTTTTGCCGCCATGCCCGGTGAAGGTGCCGAGACGAAGCGAAGCCCGGAGTTCGAGCAGATTACCGAGTATCTGTCGGAGGTTCGCCAGGAGGTCCGCCGTCTCGCCGAGCGGATGGAGCAGCTCGAAGGTCTCGTGAAGCAGCAAACGCAAGCGAAGTGATTACCGCGTCAGCGCGACGCGTAAGGGTGTCCACCTCGTTCCCAAGGCCCTTGATCTGCCTGATTAGTTCCTTCCGCTCCTGCGGGGTCAGTGCCATCGTGTCCCCTTCCTCGCACGTTCGAGCTGACAGCCCCTCGGGTAGTCAGCAACGCTAGGACCGGAGGGAAACACCACCCCGGAAAAACTCTCCGGGGTCGCGTGAGGAGACGGGGAGACGCTCTTGCCATGCGAGGAATGACGACGAACCTGACGATCGGCGAACGAGTCGCTTGGTACCGCCGCCGCCGCGGCATCTCCCAGGAGGTCTTGGCCGGACTCGTCGGCCGTACGGTCGACTGGCTGAGCAAGGCCGAGAACAACCGGCTGGAGTTGGACCGGCTGTCGGTCATCAAGTCGCTAGCCGACGCGCTGGACGTGACCCTTGGCGACTTGCTCGCCGAACCCACTCTCATGGACTGGACAGCCGACAGCGGAACCAGGACTGTCCCCGCGCTGCGTTCCGCGCTGATGAACTACAGGCAACTCACACCGCTCTTGGGGGTGGCGACAGAGGGAGAACCGACTCCGCTCGACGAGTTGCGGGCCAACGTGGCGGAAGTGTGGGACGCCTACCAGGATTCGCGGTACGGATTCGCGACTCGCCGTCTGCCGCTCCTGCTTGCCGACGTGTTGATTGCTGCCCAGTCGTACCAGGGCCACGACCGAGAGCGGGCGCACGAGTTGTTGGCGATGACCTACCAAGGCGCTGCGATGGTGCTGACCAAGGTCGGTGAAACGGACCTCGCGTGGATCGCGGCGGATCGGGGATTGGCTGCGGCGCAGCAGTCGGGCAACGGGGTCATCACGGGATCGCTCTTCCGATCAGTAGCACACTGCCTACTGTCCAACGGCCGTTTCGACACCGCAGTGCAGCTTGTCGGCGATGCATCGGACTATCTCCGCCCAGGTCTCGATGACGCCGGCCCCGAGTTCCTGTCGATCTACGGAACACTTTTTCTTGCCGGATCGATGGCAGCAGCCCGCGCGGCAGATCGGGCCACGACCCGCGCGTTTCTTGCCGAGGCCGACAGAGCGGCACAACAGCTCGGACACGACGCCAACCACGTATGGACAGCGTTCGGACCGACCAACGTCGCGATTCACCGTGTAGCCACGTCGGCAGAGCTTGGAGACATGCAAGTCGCCGTCGACCTTGGGCCACAGATCGATACGAGTGCTTTGCCGATCGAGCGACGAACGCGGCACAACCTCGAAGTAGCCCGTGCTCTCAGCGCGCACAACCGGGTCGACGACGCTCTGACAATGATCCTCGAAGCAGAGGGATGGGCGCCGGAGCAGGTACGGAGTCATTACCTTGCGCGGGAACTTGTGCTCACCTGGGTGCGGAACCAGCGCGGTCGACCGAGCCGCCCCATGGCCGACCTGGCCAACCGGCTCCACATCGTCTGACATAGGTACGCTCGGCTGCATGGCCTTGAACGAACATGAAGCGAAGATGGCGCATCCGCGAGTGGCCGCGGGTGCGCTCTTCTTTGATGCCGCGGGGCGAGTCCTCATGGTCGAGCCCACGTACAAGGACTACTGGGACATCCCCGGCGGGTACGTCGAGATGGGGGAGTCGCCCCTCCAGGCAGCCATCCGCGAGGTGCGGGAAGAGCTGGGAATTACGGTTCCTCTTGGGCGTCTACTGGCTGTCGATTGGGCGCCCAACGACACCGAGGGTGACAAGATCCTCTACCTATTCGATGGCGGTCAGCTCTCGCCGGAGAGTCTTGCAGGAGTGACCTTGCAGGTGGAGGAGATCAAAGGGTTCGAGTTCCTGTCGCCCCGAGAGATCAGTGAACGGACGATCCCGAGGCTAGGCCGACGGATCTTGGCAGCGATTGAAGCCCGATCAGGGGCCACACCGATCTACCTCGAACATGGGCAGCAGCCCAAGAGCTTGGACGCGTAGCCCTACCCGGAAGCCCTAGCGCCGAGACACCGCGCGGTAGAACTTTCCCTACTTCATCAAGGCTCGCTGCGCTCGCGGCCGTCCATGGCCAGCCGCGAGCGCCAACCATCCCTTGCCCGGGACTTCGACCCCTGGTCACGCGGGTGAGCCCGCCGCGTACCGCCGCCGCGATCCGGCCTTGGAGGGGGAAGGCCTTAAAAGCCGTAGAACGCCAAGCGCACGCACGGACACAAACACCCAAACAAGCCCACAGACCCGAGCCGCCCCCGAAGGGGATCAATCCAAGGACCGAGGGCCGCACACAGCGCGGCGGCGCCGGTCGGCCGCCGCCACGCTGCCTCTATGTCTCCGCCACCGGCTGCGCGGCGGCGACCGCCCGTCGCCCCACACAGCGGCCAAAACCCAGCACCGGGCCATAGGGCACAGGGGATATCCGCACAGCAGGTCACAGACGCTTTGGGTTACCGAATAGGCCGGATCGCGGCGGCGGCACACGGCGGGCTAACCCGCTACCCGGGGCCGTTGCCCCAAGCCCGGACGGTCGGCTCCCACCATGGCCATCAGCGGCCCCAGGACGCACACCTCGAAGGCAGCAGGAAGACCACCCCGCCTCGCACCGGGCAGGCCCGCTCACCCAGCTAGGCCCGCGGCAGCACCCAGTGCGCGCCGGCACCGGACCACCCTGCCGACCGTGGACCACCACTCGCCGCGGTGAGCAGGAGGCGGGGGAAGGATGAGGTGGGGTGGGGGTGGGGAAGGTGGGGGCTGGGGCGGTCGGCTCCACGGCTTTAGGCAGCCACTTTGGGGCGAGCCTCTAAGATCATGGCCCCAACGTCGTGCTTTAACGGGCAGGTCCACAGACTGCCCGACTCGCCGGAAGCTTAAGGGGCCATGATCACTCGCCCCAAAGCAGCTCCCGCCCAAAGCCGCTCCACCGACCTAGTGGTGAAGTCCGTCAGGCATGTAGAAGCGCTAAGAACGAGCCATCTTTCCATTCAGGGTGAATGGTTTTTTAGGTGATATGCGCCATTCTCCATGGCGGTGCAGCCCGGCGACACAGGCGTGCAGTCCGGCGACACAGGCGTGCAGTCCGGCGACACAGGCGTGCAGTCCGGCGACACAGGCGTGCAGTCCGGTGTGCGGCATATGTAGACCGAGAGAAAGTGCAGGTCAGAGGGTCGCACCATGGTGATCTTTGAAACCACGTAGCGCGTCTTATGGACAGCGCCTTCAGAAGCCAAAACCATCGCTCGGACGGACCAGGGGGCGGGGATCGCTGATACGTTCCGTGGCCGTAAAGAGCCCCGTCCGGAAACGTCTCGCCAGACAACGAACGGGGCTCCAAACGCACCTCGTGAAGATGCGCAAGGGAAGGAGCGATATGGGACTATCCGATACCCCTGCCGAGCCTGAGCCTAGCGGAAGGACTAGGCGTGCCATAAGCGCGTGGACGCAGCTCATGGCGAGCGCAGGAACTCTCTTGGTTGGAGTCGCCGCGCTGATCACTGCCATTCGGTAACTGCTCCTGGAAGCGGTACAGCAGTGAAGTACAGCAACCACAGCGACCGGTGCGGTCCGGTAGCGTCACTCTGGGGCCGTAATGCGGCCGGTATGACCGTTCGCGGCTGATCCACATAGAGCTACGGATCAGAAGGTTGCAGGTTCGAATCCTGCCGAGTGCACAGCGGACCAGAGGCCCTGACGAGAAATCGTCGGTGCCTCTGGTCGTTTGTGCGTCGGGGGAGAAGGAGTACGGCGATGGAGTGGCGTTGCGCGGGGCTCGGGTGGCCGGGTGGGGTGCCGGTGTTGCGGTGGGCGGGGGGCAGGAGCAGCGCCCTCACGTACGGGCGGGTGATCGGGTTCCGGGCCGTCGGTGAGCGGCGGTGCGTGGGGGCGCGCGGCAACCCGTGCCCCCTGCGGGCCGTGGTGCCGGCGCGGGCCACGCAGGCGCGGTGTGCCGAGTGCGCGCGCCTGGACCGGGCGTTCTCCGTGGCGGCGGACGGGGTGCCGGATGACCCGCGGACGTACCGGGTGTACCTCGCGTGGTTCGGGGCGGGGCTGGTCAAGGTCGGGATCACCGCCGAGGAGCGGGGCGCTGTGCGGCTCTTGGAGCAGGGGGCCGTGGCGTTCTGCTGGCTGGGGCGGGGGCCGCTGATGGCGGCGCGGCGTACGGAGGAGTTGTTGCGGGCGGCGCTGGGGGTGCCGGACCGGGTGCCGTACGCGCGCAAGCGGGCGGTGCGGGGGGCTCTGCCCGGGTGGGCGGAGCGGGTGCGGGAGTTGGCGGAGTTGTACCGGCGGGCGGTCGTACTGGAGGGGTGGGCCGAGGCGCTGGAGCGGGTGGAGTTCGAGGCGGTCGACCATTCGGCGGCGTTCGGGTGGGGCGAGGCGGTGGGTGGGGCGACTGCCGGGGTTGCTGATGGGGCCACCGACGGGGGTGCTGCCGGGGCCGCTGACGGGGTCGTGCGGGAGTTGGTCGACGGTGGTGTCGTGGCGGGGCGGCTCGTCTCCGCGGCCGGGCCCGATCTGTACCTGGCGGTCGCGGACGGGCGGGTGCTGGTCGTGGACACGCGGGTCCTGGTGGGGTGGGAGCTGGCGGGGGTCGACGCGGGGGCGGCGGCGGGCGGCGGGGTGACCGTGCCGGTGGAGGCGGTGCGCGGTGCCGCGGGTGGAAGCGGAAGCGGAAGTGGAAGCGGAGGCGGGGGCGAGCAGGACGGGCTCTTCTGAGAGGGACCGCACACTGCGCTCCGCTTCGCTGACCGGATGGTCAAGTCTCGGTGACCGGACGGCAAGGAGCGGCGGGGAGGGGTGGACACCGCCTGGCCGCGCTCTGAGGGTGGGGGCATGAGTGATCTTGTGGCGGGGCCGGTCGGTCCCTTCGAACCGCCTTATTACGCCGTCGTCTTCACCGCTGTCCGCAGCGGCGACGACGGGGTCGCGTACGGCGAAACCGGCGAACGCCTGGACGAGTTGGTCGCCACCGTGCCCGGGTTCCTCGGGATGGAGTCCGCCGGAACGCCGGGCGGGCTCGGCATCACCGTCGGGTACTTCCGGGACGAGGAGGCGATCAAGGCCTGGCAGCGCGACCCCGAGCACCGCGTGGCGCAGCGGCGCGGGCGTACGGAGTGGTACGAGTCGTACGCACTGCATGTCGCGAAGGTGGAGCGGAGCCACGGCTTTGTGCGGGGACAGCGCCCTGGGCGGGCCGGTGTTTCTCAGGGAATTCACAGGTAGGCGCAAGGGTGCTCTCAGGGGCGCGGCCCACGCTATGGGGCATGACCATGACCACGCCTCAGGCGCGTACGGAACTGCCCAGGCCGGACGGGAGCCCCGTCCGCGTACTCGTGGTGAACGGCGAGGCGTCGCTCACCGAGCTGATGTCCATGGCCCTGCGGTACGAGGGCTGGCAGATCCGCAGCGCGGGGGACGGCGCGGGCGCGGTGCGGGTGGCGCGCGCGTTCCGGCCCGACGCCGTGGTGCTCGACATGATGCTGCCCCACATGGACGGCCTCTCCGTGCTCGGCAGGCTGCGCCGGGAGCTGCCGGGCGTGCCCGTGCTCTTCCTGACCGCGAAGGAGGGGGTGGAGGACCGTGTCGCCGGGCTCACCGCGGGCGGCGACGACTACGTCACCAAGCCCTTCGGCCTGGAGGAAGTGGTGGCGCGGCTGCGCGGGCTCATCCGGCGGGCCGGGGCCGGGGGCGCGGGCAAGCGCGGTGAGTCCACCCTGGTGGTGGGTGATCTGACCCTGGACGAGGACAGCCACGAGGTGACGCGCGGCGGGGACTCCATCCACCTCACCGCCACCGAGTTCGAACTCCTGCGCTACCTCATGCGCAATCCGCGGCGCGTGCTCAGCAAGGCGCAGATCCTCGACCGGGTGTGGAACTACGACTTCGGGGGCAAGGCCAACGTCGTCGAGCTCTACATCTCGTATCTGCGCAGGAAGATCGATGCCGGGCGGGAGCCGATGATCCACACGCGGCGCGGGGCGGGCTACCTGATCAAGCCCGCGGTGCCGGTGGCCTCGGCTTCGTGAGGGCCGGGCGCCGGTGCCGTTGGCTTCCGGGCTGCGCACCCGTCTCGCCCTGTCCGTCGGGGCCCTTGTCAGTACCGAGGCGGACAGCGGCAGGGGCAGCGGCAGTCCGCTGCCGGATGTGACGCGGCTCGACGACGGCCAGAAGGCCGCACTCGCCTCCGTCCCGGCGCGCAGCACCCTCGGCACGCTGGTCGTCGTCGAGGTCGGCGGCATGGCCGCGGGCCTGGCCGCTGCCGAACTCCCGTTGCACCGCGGCGAAGTGGCGAAGTGACGCTGCACGAGGGCCCCGACACGGACCCGCACACCGAGACGCGGGTACGTCGGTTATGCCGACTGACGTGCCGGGAACGGGAGTCCACCGGTCCCGACACGCGGTACGCGGCACGCGCCCGGCCGGATCGAGTCCGGGGCCGAGTGGATGCAGGGCCTCGTCGCGGCTGGGCGCCGGGCAGCTGCTTGATGCCGGGCAGCGACTGTTCGCTGGGCGGCGCGACCTTCTGCGACCTGGCCCAGCCGAAGTAGTAGCCGACAGCGCCAAGGGACCCCCGCCCGAATATCGCCTTGTACGGCGTACGGGAACTGATCTACGGTGTATGACACACGCTCTCGTACACCGTAGAACTCTCACGGACCAGGAGACCCGCATGACGGCGACGACCGCCGAGTCCTCGGCCGCCCCGCCCCGGCACCCGCAGCGCTGGCTGATTCTCGGTGTCATCTGCCTCGCCCAGCTCACCGTGCTGCTCGACAACACCGTCCTGAGCGTCGCGATCCCCTCCCTCACCCGGGAGCTGGACGCGTCCACGTCCGACATCCAGTGGATGATCAACGCCTACTCGCTCGTGCAGTCCGGCCTGCTGCTCACCGCGGGCAGCTCCGCCGACCGCTACGGCCGCAAGAAGATGCTGCTCACGGGCCTCGCGCTGTTCGGCGTCGGCTCGTGCGTCGCGGCGTTCGCGCAGTCCTCCGCGCAGCTCATCGCCGCCCGCGCCGGCATGGGCGTCGGCGGCGCGCTCCTGATGACCACGACGCTCGCGGTCGTCGTACAGATCTTCGACGAGACCGAGCGCGTCAAGGCGATCGGCCTCTGGTCGACCATCAACTCCCTCGGCTTCGCGGCCGGTCCGCTGCTCGGCGGCTTCATGCTGAACCACTTCTGGTGGGGCTCGATCTTCCTGATCAACCTGCCGGTGGCGCTGCTGGGCCTCGCCGCGGTCGCCAAGCTGGTGCCCGAGTCCAAGAACCCCCGGGGCGACCGCCCCGACCTGCTCGGCGCGCTGCTGTCCACCATCGGCATGGCCTCGGTGGTCTACGCGATCATCTCCGGGCCCGGCCACGGCTGGACGTCGTCGCAGGTGCTGGTCTCCGCGGCGGTCGGCGTACTGGTCCTCGGCGGCTTCGTCCTGTGGGAGCTGCGCATCCCGTACCCCATGCTGGACATGCACTTCTTCCGCAACCAGCGGTTCATCGGCGCGGTGGCGGGCGCGATCCTGGTCGCCTTCGGCCTGGGCGGCTCGCTCTTCCTGCTCACCCAGCACCTGCAGTTCGTCCTCGGGTACGAGCCGTTGGAGGCGGGTCTGCGGACGGCGCCGCTCGCGGTGACCATCGTGGCCCTGAACCTCACCGGCGTCGGCGCGAAGCTCCACGCCAAGCTGGGCACACCCGCGACGATCCTGTCCGGCATGAGCGCGCTGGCCGCCGGTCTCGCGGTGATAGCGCTGCTCGGCGGCGACGACTACAACGGCATGCTGGCCGGGCTCGTCATCATGGGCGCGGGCATCGCGTTCGCCATGCCCGCCATGGCCAATGCCATCATGAGCGCCATCCCGGTGGAGAAGGCCGGCGTGGGCGCGGGCGTCAACGGCACCCTCGCGGAGTTCGGCAACGGCCTCGGCGTCGCCGTCCTCGGCGCGGTCCTCAACTCCCGCTTCGCCTCGCTCGTGGCGGTCTCCGCGGCGTCCTTCCCGGCGGCCATGGCCGCGGCCGAGTCGTCCGGGGAGCGGGAGCGGATCGCCGATGCGTTCGCCTCCGGGCTGGAGACGAGTCAGCTGGTGGGCGCGGCCGCGGTGTTCGTCGGCGGTGTCCTGGCGGCCGCGTTGCTGCGCAGGGCGGAGAGGGCAGACTCGGTGGGTAAGGCGGCGGCATAGCATCGTGGGGGCCACCACCCCGGGCCCCACGACCAACCAGGAAGGCGCGCCATGGCCAAGGCAGCCGGCGGCACGAAGAACCCGGCGCGGATCAGTGTCTGGCTCCAGGGCAAGGCTCCCCGCGGCGGGGGACGCAAGGGTGACCAGCCCAGCGGCCTCGACCGGGACCGCATCACCGAGGCCTCGGTCCGGCTCCTGGACGCGGAGGGCCTCGCCAAGTTCTCCATGCGCAGGCTCGCCGCGGAGCTCGACGTCACGGCGATGTCCGTCTACTGGTACGTGGACACCAAGGAAGACCTCCTGGAGCTGGCCCTCGACGCGGTGTGCGGCGAGATGCGGCTGCCCGACACGGCGGAGGCGGCCGACGAGTCCTGGCGCGACCAGCTGCGGGCCCTCGCGGACGAGTACCGCGCGCTGCTGATCCGCCACCCCTGGGTCTCGCCGCTGGTCGGCCGGTTCCTCAACATCGGGCCGAACTGGCTGGCGTTCGCCGTCGCGGTGCAGCAGACGGTACGCAGGACCGGCCTGCCCCCGCACACGCAGAACGGCGCGATCTCGGCGGTCTTCCAGTTCGTGTACGGCTTCGGGACCATCGAGGGCCACTACATGGCGCGGTGCGCGGAGGCGGGGATGACCCAGGACGAGTACTACCGGGAGGCGGCCGGAACGGTCCAGGTCGAACTCGCCTCGCACGGGATCATGGAGAGCGCGAAGGATCTGCTGGCGGCGCGCGGTGACGGCACGGTCGAGGAGCTGTGGCATCGGGACTTCACGGTCGCCCTCGATCTGATGATCGCCGGGATCGAGTCCCTCCTCGAACAGGAGAACCGAGGGGAGCGCTCCGGCCGAGGAGAAGACGAGATGCCGGGCGCCCGCCAGGGACTCTGACGGGCACCCGACACCGTACGTACGCGGACACCGTCCGTACGCGGATCAGGCCTGCGGGAGCGCGTCCCCCTGCACGGCCTGGATGTCCAGCTCCACGCGCAGCGTCGTGCCGATCGCCGAGATCCCCGCCTGCACCACCTGGTTGTAGTTCATGGCGAAGTCCTCGCGGCGCAGCTCGGCCGTGGCGCGGAAGGCCGCCCGGGTGCCGCCCCAGGGGTCCGCGCCGGTGCCGAGATAGCTCAGCTCCAGGTCGACCGGGCGTACGACCCCGTGCATCCCCAGTTCGCCGTGGACCGTCCAGCGGTCCGCCCCGGCCGGTGTCAGGCCGCTCGACCGGTAGGTGATCTCCGGGTACTGGTCGACGTCCAGGAAGTCCGGGGACTTCAGGTGGCCGTCGCGCATGCCGTTGCCCGTGTCGATCGAGGCCGACCGGATGACCGCCTCGACGCGTGACTTCTCCACGTCCTCGGCGATCTCCACGCGGCCCCCGAACTCCGTGAACCGCCCGTGCACGCTGGTGATCCCGAGGTGCTGGGCGACGGCGCCCACGGTCGAGTGCGCCGGGTCGATCGTCCAGGGGCCGGGCGGCGGCAGCTCGGTGCCGCCCTGCCGGGCGAGGACGACGTTGCCGACCTCGGCCCGGCCGCTGGCCGTGACAAGGGCGGTGGAGGCGACGGGCGCGTACCCGACGGCGGTGACGATGACGGTGTACGGCCCGGGCACCAGGGCCGTGTCGTCGCGTACGGCGCCCTCCTCGTCGGCGGCCGCCCGCAGCACCTGTGCCCCGGTCATGTCGGTCACCGTGACGACGGCGTGGGGCACGGCCCATCCGTCGCGCGTGCGAATCCGAGCGTTGAGTCCCATCCCGTTTACTCCTTGCCGGGCCCCTGTCAGGGGGCCACAAAAAAGTTCAAGTCCCGTGAGGCCGAGAGCAGTCGGCCCCCGGGTCGGCGGTGGCCGGCCGTCCCCTGCCGTGAACGCCACCGCCGGCCCGGGGGCCCTTTCCGCGACCGGTCCGCGGCCACGCCTCCGCTCGGGGCGCGGCCACGGACCGGGGTCGTCACTCGCCCGGGTGGGCGAGTTCGATGTTGTGGCCCTCGACGCCGCTGCCGGTCACCGTCAGGCCGGTCGCCACCGGCGGGTAGCCGGTCGCGATGACCGTGTACTCGCCGCTGTCCAGGTCGGTGAAGGCGTACGCCCCGTCCGTCCCGGTGGTCGCGGTGGCGACGACGTTGCCCGCCGCGTCGACGAGCGTGACCCGCGCGTCGTTCAGCGGCGCGCCGCCCGCCCGGACGGTGCCGAGCACCTGGGCGCCGGAGTTCAGCTCCACCTCGACCCGGGTCACCCCGGCCCCGCCGACCTCGACGGGCAGGGCCATCGGCCGGTGTCCGGCGGCGTTCACCGCGATGGTGACGGTGCCGGGGACCAGCTCGGCGAAGGTGAACTCGCCCTGCTCACCGGAGAGCCCGGTGGCCAGGACGTCACCGCGCACGTCGGTCACGATGACCATGGCACCGGAGACGGGCAGCTTGCTGTCCGCGTCCCGCACCACACCGCTGAGCCCGCTGGTGCCGCTGAGCAGGATGTCGTACGCGAGGGCGTCCTCACCCACGATCACCGTGGACGCCTGCGGCTGGAAGCCGTCGGCGGAGGCGATGAGCACGTACGACCCGGCGCCGGGGGCGTCGACGGAGTACGCCCCGTCGCCCTGCGCGACCGCGCGGCCGAGCTGCCGTCCCCCGAGGGAGATCAGCGTGACGGCGGCCTGCGGGACGGGCGCGCTCTCGGCGCCGCGGACGTAGCCGTGCACCGGGATGCCGTCGGTGACCGGGGGGAGGCCCCCGGACGCGGCCTCGGCGGCGGACGCCACGGCGGCGAGCCGCTGCGTGCCCTCGGGCCCGGCCTCGGGACGCGAGGCGACGGAGGCGAGCACGGGCTCCTCGGCGGAGCCGGACGTCCCGGCGGAGGCGGCCGCGGCGGGAGCCGCGGTGGTCGCGGGGGCGTCCCCGGCGGTGGCCTGCGCCAGCGCGCCGGACGTCCGCAGCGGGACCTCCTTGATGAACAGCGTGATCAGGAAGGCGATCAGCGCCATCGGCGCGGCGATCAGGAAGACGTCGGCGATGCCGTGCCCGTACGCGCTCTCCATCACCGTGCGGAACGGCTCGGGGATCTTGTCCAGGTCAGGGATGCCGCCGCCACCGGTACCGCCGTGGCCGAACTGCGCGGCGGCCTTCGGGCCGAGGTCGGTGATGCCGTCCTTGACGTAGTCGGTGATCCGCGTGGCCATGATCGCGCCCAGCGCCGAGACACCCATGGCACCGCCGAGCGAGCGGAAGAAGGTGACGACGGAGGAGGCGGCACCGAGGTCCTGCGGCTCGACCTGGTTCTGCGTGCAGAGCACGAGGTTCTGCATCATCATGCCGATGCCGAGACCCATGAGGGCCATGTAGACCCCGATGTGCCAGTACTCGGTGTCGTACCGGATGGTGCCGAGCAGACCGAGGCCCGCCGTCACCAGCAGACCGCCGCTGACCAGCCACGCCTTCCACTTGCCCGTCTTGGTGATGATCTGGCCCGAGACGGTCGACGAGATGAACAGGCCGCCGATCATCGGGATCGTCATGACACCGGACATCGTCGGGGACTCGCCCCGCGCCAGCTGGAAGTACTGGCTGAAGAAGACCGTGCCCGCGAACATCGCGACACCCACGAAGAGCGAGGCGAGCGAGGCGAGCGTGATGGTGCGGTTGCGGAAGAGCCGCAGCGGGATGATCGGCTCGCTCGCCCTGGACTCGACGAACACGAAGATCAGCCCGAGGACGACCGACCCGCCGACCATGGCGGCGGTCTGCCACGACATCCAGTCGTACTTGTCACCGGCGAAGGTGACCCAGACGAGCAGCAGGCAGACGGCGGCGCTGATGAAGAAGGCGCCGGCCCAGTCGACCTTGACGTCCCGCTTGACGACGGGGAGCTTCAGGGTCTTCTGCAGCACGATCAGCGCGATGATCGCGAAGGGCACGCCGACGTAGAAGCACCAGCGCCAGCCGAGCCACGAGGTGTCGGTGATGACGCCGCCGAGCAGCGGTCCGCCGACGGTGGCGACGGCGAAGGTCGCGCCGAGGTAGCCGGAGTAACGCCCGCGCTCACGCGGGGAGATCATCGCGGCCATGACGATCTGCGCCAGGGCGGAAAGACCGCCGACGCCGATGCCCTGCACGACACGACAGGCGATCAGCATCCCGGCGCTCTGCGAGAGACCGGCGACGACCGAACCGCCGACGTAGATGATCAGGGCTATCTGGACCAGGGCCTTCTTGCTGAAGAGGTCCGAGAGCTTGCCCCACAGGGGCGTGGTCGCCGTCATCGCGAGCAGCGAGGCGGTGACGACCCAGGTGTAGGCGGACTGGCCGCCGCCGAGGTCACCGATGATCTCGGGCAGGGCGTTGGAGACGATCGTCGACGACAGGATCGCCACGAACATGCCGAGCAGCAGCCCGGACAGCGCTTCCATGATCTGCCGGTGCGTCATCGGAGCGTTCTCATCGGCGTGGCCGTGGTGGGCTCCGTGCTTGGCATGGCTGCCCCGCACACCGGCTGGTGTGGTTGTTGCCATGGACTTCCTTTTCTTACGCGGGTGTACGGGTGGTCGGTACGTCGGACAGCCGGGCCGAAGCCGCTCGGCAGTCCCCGAAGCTGTCGCGCAGGCGCGCGAGCAACGTGCTGAGCTGGACGACCTCGTCGTCGGTCCAGTCGTGCAAGTAGTGGGTGAGGGTCCGGATGGACAGCTCGGAGAGCTCGTCGACCTTGGCCTTGCCCTCGGGCGTGAGCCGCAGGATGCGGGAGCGCTTGTCCGCGGGGTCGGGATCGCGGACGATCCACTCCCTCTCCGCGACGTGCGCGACATGGCGGCTGGTCACCGACATGTCCACGGCGAGCAGCTCCGCGAGCCTGCTCATCCGCATCGCGCCGTGGCGCTCAAGGAGGACGAGTACGGCGGCGGACCCGCCGGGGCAGTCGTGGGGCAGCCCCCGGCCGAGACCGCGCTTCACGGCACCGATGGCGCTGAGCTGTCGGGCCAGCTCCTCGTACTGACGCTGCGCGGCCACGGCACCTCCTGGGTATTTGTTGCTTAGGGCAACGATAGAAGCAGTTGGTTGCCGCAGGCAAACGAAAAGCGGACCAAAGCCCTAAAGAGTCGGCAAAGCTCTGGGGCTGCGCACGTAAAGCCCCAGGCGGGCGGGGGTTGGGCCGGGCGCCGTGGATTCGCTAGGGTCCTGCTCCATGGCACACAACCCGCAGGGCCCCCAGGGCAACCCCGACCCCGCCGGCAGCACGCAGATGTTCCGCGCCTTCGTCGACGAGGCGCCGCAGGGCCGCCGAGCGGCGGCGCCCGCCTCCTCCTCCGGCCCGCGGGTCGGACTGATCCTCGGCGTGGTGCTCGCGGTGGTGATCGTGGCGGGAGTGGCCTGGCTGGCGCTGAAGTAGCGGGCCTGGGGGCGGGGGCTCGTGTCCCTTGGAGTCGTGAAGGGGCGCGGGGGACTGCGCGAGCTGCGCGAGTGACCTCGGCGGACGCGCGGGGGTGCAGCAGGGTGAAGTACGACAACCTGTGACGCCCCCTGGGCGGCGGAGGGCCGGGAGTCGCGCGGTCCCTACTTCCACTCCACCGAGACGTCACGCGTCTCGATGTGCATCCCCAGCGGTACGCGCCACGCGTCGACACATATCGGCCAGGTTTCCGTCTTCTTCCGTCCCGCTTCGATCGGGACCGGAAGCTTTTCGGTCGACTTGATCGTGGCCCAGTCGACGCCGAGCGCCCCGATGATGTGCGTACCGAAGGTCACCGTGCCCGAACGCACCGGTGAGCCGCCGGTGTTCCGGAAGGTGACCGTCACTTTCTCGCACCACCGCTTGTCGGCGTTGTCTGTGGGTTCCCGCTCCGGCGTGCCGACGCCGAGCGCGGCGGGCCCGCTCGGCGGCTTGGCGGGACCGGGTCTCTCCGTACCCGGGGGCGACGGTCGGCTGCCCGGTGGCGTTCCTGCCGGCGGTGAGGCCGGGCCGCCCGGCTCGGTGGCCTCGCCGGTCCCGGAGGGTGAACTCCCGTCGGCGGTGGGTGGCTTCCCCTCCGTGCCACCCGCTCCGCTGCTGCCGGGAGCGTCCTCGTCCGGGACGGGCGGCGCCTTCGCCGAGCCGCCGCGAGCGCCCTTGGGGGCGCCTGAGGAGTCGTTCGTACCGCCGCTGTCCCTGCCGCCTCTCCTGGCGCTGCTGTCTCCGTCGCCTGGGCCGCCTCCGTCTTCTCCGCCGTCCATCGGGATCAGGCGCACGTCACCGGCCGGGCCCCCGGCGCCGCCCTGCGTGGGGCCGGCCGCCCCGGTCGCCACATGACCGTCACCGCTCTCGCCGCCGCACGCGGCGAGAACTCCGCCGAGGCACAGCAGGACCGCCGACGCACCGAGCACGTTCCGAGCACCACGTCGCATGGCGGAAGTGTGGCTGACGGACCGTCAATTAGGAACCTGCCGGCGACACACGGCTCACGCGGCACGCGGTTGTCGTGCCGAAAGCTCTGGAAAGTCCGGCAGGCCAAGGTGTCCCAGGAGGCATACGCGCCACGGGAGTTCAGCCGGGGGAGGTCAGTCCGAGATGAGGCCGTCGCGGAGCTGCGCCAGTGTCCGCGTGAGCAGCCGGGAGACGTGCATCTGGGAGATGCCGACCTCCTCGCCGATCTGCGACTGCGTCATGTTGGCGAAGAAGCGCAGCATGATGATGCGGCGTTCGCGCGGCGGCAACTTGGCGAGCAGCGGCTTCAGGGACTCGCGGTACTCGACGCCCTCCA
Organism: Streptomyces huasconensis; assembly: GCF_021028635.1. Classification (NCBI taxonomy): domain Bacteria; kingdom Bacillati; phylum Actinomycetota; class Actinomycetes; order Kitasatosporales; family Streptomycetaceae; genus Streptomyces; species Streptomyces huasconensis. The sequence continues at coordinate 3,919,365 of NZ_CP086119.1, read as the reverse complement.
GGGCCGAGTCCTCGTACCCGAGCCGGTCCGCGAGGGAGCCCTCGCCGCCGTCGTCCTCCGGTGCCGGGGAGTCGAGCGAGGACGCGGTGTAGGCGTTGCCCACCGCGAGGCCGTCGACGACGTCCTCCTCCGACACCCCTAGCGCGAGGGCGAGTTCGGGCACGGTGGGCGAGCGGTCGAGCCGCTGCGCCAGCTCGTCGCTGGTCTTGGTCAGCGCGAGCCGCAGCTCCTGCAGGCGGCGCGGCACGCGCACCGACCAACTGGTGTCGCGGAAGAAGCGCTTGATCTCACCGACGACCGTGGGCATCGCGAACGTCGGGAACTCCACGCCGCGTTCGCAGTCGAAACGGTCGATCGCCTTGATCAGGCCGATCGTGCCGACCTGGACGATGTCCTCCATCGGTTCGTTGCGGCTGCGGAAGCGAGCCGCCGCGTACCGCACGAGGGGGAGGTTCAGTTCGATGAGCGTGTCGCGTACGTAGACGCGCTCGGGGCTGTCCTGGTCGAGTGCGGCGAGCCGCAGGAACAGGGAGCGGGACAGGGTCCGTGTGTCGATGGCTTCCGGGGCCGTCGCGGTCTGGAGAGCCTCGGGTGAGGGCTCCAGCGCGTCGGGTGAACTCTGAAGCGCGTCGGGCGCGGATTCGCTCGGGCTCTTCGTGAGCGTGAGCGTGAGCACCTTCGAGCTGCCCTGGTCTGCGGACATGCCACCACCTTGAGGTCGCGGACGGTCGCGGCGGGCGCTCCCGTCGGAGGAACGCAGCCTCCACCTGAATACCGGAGGTGGGGCTACGGCAAACGCGGTTCCAGCAGAATGTCACATGTCGGCAACGCGCTGTAGTTACTTGTCGACAAACAAGGGTGACATCCGTGCAGGAAAGAGGGGGTCTGAGGCATATGGGCCCGCAGTGGCGTCGGAAAGAGCCCCGACGGTACTCCACTCGATACGGTTACGCCTCGATCCGATTTGCGGATCGAAGGCGCGCGAAGCTCCTGGCCAGCAGTCTCGACACATGCATCTGGGAAACGCCCAACTCGGCGCTGATCTGCGACTGGGTCAGATTGCTGTAGTAGCGCAGCAGGAGAATCCGCTGCTCGCGCTCGGGCAGCTGGACGAGGAGGTGGCGTACGAGGTCGCGGTGTTCGACGCCGTCGAGCGCGGGGTCCTCGTAGCCGAGCCGGTCGAGGAGGCCGGGCAGCCCGTCGCCCTCCTGGGCGGCCTCCAGTGACGTCGCGTGGTACGAGCGGCCGGCCTCGATGCAGGCGAGCACCTCCTCCTCGGTGATGCGCAGCCGCTCGGCGATCTCGGCGGTCGTCGGGGAGCGCCCGAAGGCGGTGGTGAGGTCCTCGGTGGCGCCCGTCACCTGCACCCACAGCTCGTGCAGCCGCCGGGGCACGTGGACGGTGCGGACGTTGTCGCGGAAGTACCGCTTGATCTCGCCGACGACGGTGGGCATCGCGAAGGTCGGGAACTGCACCCCGCGGTCCGGGTCGAAGCGGTCGATGGCGTTGATGAGCCCGATGGTCCCGACCTGGACGACGTCCTCCATCGGTTCGTTGCGGCTGCGGAAGCGGGCCGCCGCGTACCGCACGAGGGGCAGGTTGGCCTCGATGAGCGCGCCGCGCACCCGGCCGTGCTCGGGGCTGCCGGGCTCCAGGTCCTTGAGCCGGCCGAAGAGGACCTGGGTCAGGGCCCGGGTGTCGGCACCGCGGGTGCTTCCGGTGCCCGGTGCGGTCTTGGTGGGTGGAGCCTCGGGCGCAGTACTGGCCGGCACGGTCAACGCCACCCCTTCTCGGTCAAGCCCAGTCAAGCTCAGTCGACCTCAATCGGTCTCGATCGGCATCAATCTGCATCAATCGGTCTCAGTCGACCTCGATCGACCTCGGTCAACTCATCCGTCAAAAGCGGTCATAGCATCACAAGACATGTGCACTGTGTGCAAGCACCCGATAACTACGTGTTGGGGGGCAGCCGCGGGTGCCGAGACGCCCGGGAGCGGGACGCGAAACGGCCCCGCACCGTCGTGGTGCGGGGCCGTTCGGGGAGCTGTGGCGTCCGGCGGCTCAGAACTCGTAGTCGGCGATCACCCAGGTGGCGAACTCCCGCCACATGGCGACGCCCGCCTGGTGGGCCGGGTGCTCCAGGTACCGCTTCAGCGCCTCGGTGTCCTCGACCGCCGAGTTGATGGCGAAGTCGTACGCGATGGGGCGGTCGGTGATGTTCCAGTCGCACTCCCAGAACGTCAGCTCCGGGATCTGCTCACCGAGCGCGCGGAACGCCTCGACGCCCTCGATGACGCGCGGCTCGTCGCGCCGTACACCGTCGTTGAGCTTGAAGAGGACCAGATGGCGGATCACAGGCGCTCCTTGGCGAGAACGAGAAGGGGTACGAGGGCGAGGTGCCGGGGTTTGGCGGCCGGGGCGGTCGCTCAGTCCTTGCCTCCGTTGGCGACCCAGGTCATGAAGTCGCCGATGCTCTGAGCGGCGCTCGACACGCCTTCGAACCCTATCTGCACGTAGTCCGCGGCCTTGGCGGGGTCGGTGATGATCACGTAGAGCGCGAAGACGACCACCACGAAGAGGCCGACCTTCTTCCACTGCACTGCCACGATCTGGCCTCCCCTTGCCCGCGCCCCGTGTGACCCCTGTGACGGCGGTGAGTCTAACCCGGCGCGTACGCACCGGGCTTTTGAGGACCAACGGCCCACTTCCGGAGGTCCTTTGCCCGCCTCCGCGCGGTGGCGCGGGGCGCAGGATGGGTGGTGAGCCCGGGGATCTGGCAGGAATCCACGGGCGAGGGACCGGCCCCACTGCGGGGTCCGCGCCGTCCGCTTCCCCCCGACGGCGGCGTCGACTTGAGGGCTGGTCCTCATCGGGGGAAGCGGCTTGTCCCCCCGATGCCGCTTCCCCCGGCTTCCGCTTCTCCCGACTCCCACTTCCCAGCTTCCGCTTCGGCAGTACGACGAAGGGCCCGTCCAACCGGACGGGCCCTTCGTGTGGAGAGCGGTAGCGGAGGGATTTGAACCCTCGGTGACTTGCGCCACACTCGCTTTCGAGGCGAGCTCCTTCGGCCGCTCGGACACGCTACCGAGAGGAACTCTAGCCCAAGATGGGCCGTGGTCAGAAATCCGTTTCGCCGACCCGTTTCGCGCGGCGGCCCCGGCGTGCCCGTTCAGCTGCCCCGGTGCCCCTCACGGAAGAAGCGGGTGAGGAGCCCGGCGGCCTCCTCGGCGAGGACGTCGTGGATGACCTCGGGGCGGTGGTTGAGCCTGCGGTCGCGTACGACGTCCCAGAGCGAGCCGGCGGCTCCGGCCTTGTCGTCGCGCGCTCCGTAGACGACCCGGTCGACGCGGGACTGCACGATCGCGCCCGCGCACATCGTGCACGGCTCCAGCGTGACGACGAGCGTGCAGCCGGTCAGCCGCCACTGGCCGAGCTGGGTGGCGGCCCTGCGGATGGCGAGCACCTCCGCGTGCGCGGTGGGGTCGCCGGTCAGTTCGCGTTCGTTGTGCCCGGTGGCGAGCACCGTCGTGCCGTCCGGGGACAGCACGACGGCGCCGACGGGGACGTCACCGCCCCGAACGGCCAGCTCGGCCTGGGCGAGAGCGAGCCGCATGGGGGTCTGCCAGCGGTCGCGTACGGGGTCCTGGGCGGGCGTGTGGCTCGGGCCGGTCCCGTGGCTCGGGCCGGCCGGGTGGGTCGGGCCGGCCGGGTGGGTCGGGCCGGGCGGGTGGGTCGGGCCGGGCGGATGGGCCGGGCCGGCCGGGTGCGGGTCGGTCGCCCCGGTCGGGTCGGTTGGCCTGCTCGGGTCGGTTGGCCCGGTCGCCCCGGTCGGCCTGGTCGGGTCGGTCGGCCCGGTCGGGTCGGTTGGCCTGCTCGGGTCGGTTGGCCCGGTCGCCCCGGTTGGCCCGGTCGCCCCGGTCGGCCCGATCGGCCTGGTCGGGTCGGTCGGCCCGGTCGGATCGGTCAGGTTGGGATGAGCGATCGGCCTGGTCGGGTCGGTCGACTTGGTCGGGTCGGTCGGGTCGGTCACACCGGGAACCTAGCGGACGGCCTCCAGCACCTCCGCCGCGCCGAGGATGTCGGCGATCTCGTTGAGGGCGTCACCGGACACCAGGCCGAGCAGGTCCTTCTCCGGTACGCCGAGGTCGGCGAGGATCTTCCGGTCCCCGAGCGGTCCCGCGGGCACCGCGCCACCGGACCCCGCGGGCCCGGCCACTCCTGCTCCTGCTCCTCCGTCTCCTTCACCATCTCCTTCTTCGGCGGAGCCTTCCGGCTCCCCATCCTCCGTACCGTCGAGATCGAGGGCGTCGAGGTCCGCGACCGTGTCGTCGGCGCCCGGGTGGCGGCCGAGCATCTCGTCGGTGAGCAGGATCTCCCCGTACGAGCTGCGGGAGGCCGCGGCCGCGTCCGAGACGTAGATACGGGGGTCCTCCTCGCCGTCCACACGGACGACGCCGAACCACGCGTCGTCCTGTTCGATGAAGACGAGCACTGTGTCGTCGTCGTAGTCGGCCGTGGCTTCACGGGCCAGATCGGCCAGATCCGCCAGGGTCTCCACGTCGTCGAGTTCCGTGTCGCTCGCTTCCCACCCGTCTTCGGTGCGCGCGAGCAGTGCGGCGAAGTACACCGTGACTCTCCCACTGGTCATAGGCAGTGCCGGTTGGCGGTTTGGGGTCCCCCCGGCGAGGTCGGGGGGCGGGGAGCTGTGCCGAGCCCCGCCCATTCGGAATCGTGGCAGAAACAGCGCCGTCAGGAGAGGTCTTCGGGCCGCTGTGTTCCGCGTCGCGTTCATCCCGGGCCCCGTCACGCTCGTCCGGGCCCCCCGCCGGGCCCCCGCCGGGCCCGCCGCACGCGGGGACGGTCACCAGCGGAACGTACGCATCCGCATCTGCTGGCGCATCCGTGCCGCCCGGGCGCGGCGCGGTTTCACGCGGTCGCGCAGCTCGATGGCCTCGGCGCGTTCCCGCAGGAACTGGGCGCGGCGCCTGCGGCGCTCGGCGTCGGTCTCGTCTGCCGGTTCCGGTTTGCGTTCCGCCATGGGCCACACCACCTCGGTTCGTACGTCCCCACCTTCCCCCCGTCGGCGCTGTTGATGCCAGCGAGGGGCAGGGGGCCGGCCCGGTTACTGTTGATGCCATGCGGATCCACGTCGTCGACCACCCGCTGGTGGCGCACAAACTCACCACGCTGCGCGACAAGCGCACCGACTCCCCGACCTTCCGGCGCCTCGCCGACGAGCTGGTCACCCTGCTCGCGTACGAGGCCACCCGGGACGTGCGCACCGAGCAGGTCGACATCGAGACCCCGGTGACCCGGACGACCGGTGTGAAGCTGTCGAGCCCGAAGCCGCTGGTGGTGCCGATCCTGCGCGCGGGTCTCGGCATGCTCGACGGCATGGTCCGGCTGCTGCCGACCGCCGAGGTCGGCTTCCTCGGCATGATCCGCAACGAGGAAACCCTGGAGGCCTCCACGTACGCGACGCGCATGCCGGAAGACCTCTCGGGGCGCCAGGTGTACGTCCTGGACCCGATGCTCGCCACGGGCGGCACGCTCGTCGCGGCCATCCAGGAGCTGATCAAGCGGGGCGCCGACGACGTGACCGCCGTGGTGCTGCTCGCCGCGCCCGAGGGCGTCGAGGTCATGGAGCGCGAGCTGGCCGGCACGCCGGTGACGGTCGTGACGGCTTCGGTCGACGAGCGGCTCAACGAGCAGGGCTACATCGTGCCGGGGCTCGGCGACGCGGGGGATCGGATGTACGGCACGGCGGAGTAGCCGCGGGCCGCGGTTCTCCGCGGTCTGTGCGTTCTCTGCGGTTCAGCAGTTCTTCTCGGCGGACGGTGTGGGCGTCGGCTTGGGCTTGGCGAGTTCTGCCAAGGCCTTGTCGGCGTCCTCTTTTTTCGCCAGTTCCTTGAACCGTGTGCCGAGGATCAGGTCGACCTCGCCGCCCGTGCGGCCGTCCGTCCTGTGCTCGGTGCCCGCGAGCTGCGTGCCGAGGACGGGGAACGCGGTGTCGGCGGTCTTCTTCGCGCCGAGCAGTATCCCGGTGCCCTTGACCTTCTTGTCGTACTGCTTCGTCGCGTTGCCGACCTCGCCGATGGCGAAGCCGCGCTTCTTCAGCTCGTCCGCCGTCTTCTTGGCGAGGCCGCCGCGGGGGGTCGCGTTGAAGACGTTGACGGTGATCTGGGCGGGCTTGGGGAGGGAGCGAAGGTGGGGGCGGGGGTGGTCGGGCTTGGGGGTGGCCCCTGGCTCGGGGGTGCGGTGGTCGCAGTCCTGGGTGGTTCCGGCCGCGGCCGACGCCTTGTCCCCGCCGGTGAAGACCTGGATGAGCTGCAGCGTGCCCCAGCCGATCAGGGCCATGGCCGCGGCGGACGCGATGATCGCGAGCACGAGCCTGCGGGGCCCGCCGGTGCGGCGCATTCGGGGATATTTGTCCCCCGTGATGCGGTACTTGCCGCCCATGCCGGGGGGAGTGAGCATGCTCATGGGCGCAGCGTAGTGCCGCGTGGCGGTGATGCCTACTAAATGATCATCGGCTGGGTGACAGTCCAACCCGAAAGGGTCAACGCCCGGGGGCGGCGGAGGTGGGGCGGCGTGTGGAGGCCTGGCCCTCGCGTCAGTCCAGTTCGAGTACGCGGGCGTGCAGCACCTGGCGCTGCTGGAGTGCCGCGCGGACCGCGCGGTGCAGGCCGTCTTCCAGGTAGAGGTCGCCCTGCCACTTCACGACGTGCGCGAAGAGGTCGCCGTAGAACGTCGAGTCCTCGGCGAGCAGCGTCTCCAGGTCGAGCTGGCCCTTGGTCGTCACGAGCTGATCGAGGCGGACCGGGCGTGGCGCGACGTCCGCCCACTGCCGGGTGCTTTCCCGGCCGTGGTCGGGGTACGGCCGGCCGTTTCCGATGCGCTTGAAGATCACACGGAAAGCCTACCGGTCAAGACTCTCCGGGCGCAGCCATGGCGACGGAGTGCGGCCACGGGAAATGACGCCTTAAAGGGGGCAAAGCGGAAAGTGTCCCCGTCGGGAGCAGGGGCCGAAGCGGGCGGGAGCCGGCCGAGGTCGTCCACGACGGGGATCGGAAGTCGCCCGAACGAGTCAGTGAGGGTGGTGGGGCTGACGGCGGAGTGCCGGGCGGGACGGGCGCTTCTGAGTGCCGCGGGGCGCCTTGGGTTGTGTCTTGGGGCGGGGCCGCGGGGGTATGTCCGTGCTCGCCATCTTGGCGCGGGCCCTTTGCTGCTTCGGGGCCGTCATGACCACCACTGTGCTCCGCGCGCACATACCCCCACGTCCCCTCGGGCCACCGGGCGCCTGCGGGCCGTCCCCATCGACCGTTACGATCCGTCCCGCTTCCCCTGCCCTGCCCTCCCACCACCGATCACCGGGCGCCCGCCCCGCCCGTCCCTACGTAGAGCCTTCGATGCCGGGTCGCCCTCGTCTGTTCCTACGTAGAGCCCTCGACGCCGGGCAACAGGCAGCCCGCGCCTGCCTCCTGCCCAGGGATCTCGATCTTGGGCAACGGGACCCCGGGCCTGCTCCTGCCTAGGGCTCCCGATGCCGGACAATGGGTCCCCTCGCCTGCTCCTCCATAAAGGCCTCGACGCTGGGTAACGGACACCCCCTGCCCGCTCCTCCCCACGCCCCTCGATGCCGAGCAACAATCGCCCTGGTCCGCTCCTGCCCGGACGTCTCGCCGCCGAGCAACAGCCACTCCCGCCCGCTTTTGCCCGGACATCTCGATGCCGGGCAGTGGCCTGAGCCTGCTCCTGTCCAGACGTCTCGGCGCCGAGCAACGGCCACCCCTGCCTGCTCCTACCCAAACCCCTCGACGCCGAGTGACGGGTGGGTGGGTGGGAGGCCTCCGGCGCGGAGCGGCGGGGTGGGGGATACCGCCGGGTGCCCCCCCGAACCCCCGGGTCCCGCGCGGAGCCCTACGGCCGATACCGCCGGGTACCCGTTTCCGGCCGCCACCGAGGCACCCCTCAGGGTTCCGACCTCGCCGCCGCCTTGAGTTGCTGTTTGTGCGCGCGGACCTTCCGCAAGGACTCCGGGCCCGTGATGTCCGCGACCGAGCGGTACGCCTTGGCGGGGCCGTAGTCGCCCGCCGCCTCCCGCCACCCCTTGGGCCGTACCCCCAGCTGCTTGCCCAGCAGCGCCAGGAAGATCTGCGCCTTCTGCCGGCCGAAGCCGGGCAGGTCGTTGAGGCGTTCGAGGAGTTCCTCCCCCGTGGCGACGTCCTGCCACAGGGCGGCGGCGTCACCCTCGTAATGATCCACGAGGTACCGGCACAGCTGCTGGATGCGCTTGGCCATGGAGCCGGGGTAGCGGTGGACCGCCGGCTTGGCGGAGAGCAGCGCGGCGAAGTCTTCGGGGTCGTAATCGGCGATCTCGTGGGCGTCGAGGTCGTCCGCGTTCATGCGCGTGGCGATCGTGTAGGGGCCCGCGAACGCCCACTCCATCGGCACCTGCTGGTCCAGCAGCATCCCGACCAGCGCGGCCAGCGGACTGCGGCCGAGGAGTTCGTCGGCCTCCGGCTGCTGGGCGATGTGCAGGGTGACGTCCATGGGTCGATGGTCTCTCCTCGGCGCCCGCGCCGCCTCCCCGGAGGCCCCCGGGTGGGCGGCGCGGAAAATGCCGTGCGGCGGCCTCCCCGCCGCCGTTAGCCTCGACGGCATGTCTACGCCCCGCATCTCCTAGCCAGGACACCCGCTCTCACGCCACCCGTGTGTCCATTCGCTATTGCGGAGCGTTACCCCATGATCACCGTACGAGGCATCGACGTACGCGTCGGCGCCCGGACCCTGCTGTCCGGCGCCTCCTTCCACATCGCCCCCAGCGACCGCATCGGCCTGGTCGGCCGCAACGGCGCCGGCAAGACCACCCTCTTGAAGATCCTCGCGGGGCAGGAAGCCCCCGCCGCCGGCACCGTCACCCGTACCGGCTCCGTCGGCCACCTCGCCCAGGACCCCCGCGCCGCCGACCCCGCCGTCACCGTCATCGACCGCGTCCTGTCCGCCCGCGGCCTCGACGAGGCGGTCGCGGCCCTGCGTACCGCCGAGGCCGCCATGGCGGACGCCGCCACCCCGGCCGCGCAGGAGCGGGCCATGGCCGCCTACGCCCGCGCCGACGACCGTTTCCAGGCGCACGGCGGTTACGCCGCCGAGGCGGAGGCCGCCCGGGTCGCCGCCGGACTGGGGCTGCCCGAGCGGGCCCTGCACCGGCCCGTCGGCGAACTCTCGGGCGGGCAGCGGCGTCGCGTGGAGCTGGCCAGGATTCTCTTCTCGCGCCACGACACCCTGCTCCTGGACGAGCCGACCAACCACCTCGACGCCGACTCGGTGGTCTGGCTGCGCGGCTACCTCTCCTCGTATCCCGGCGGTCTCGTGCTCATCAGCCACGACACCGGGCTCCTCGCCGACACCGTGAACCGCGTCTTCCACCTCGACCCGCGGCGCGCCGCCGTCGACGTGCACAACACCGGATGGCACACCTACCTCGGCCAGCGCGCGGCGGACGAGCGGCGGCGCACCCGTGAGCGCGCCAACGCCGAGCGGAAGGCCGCCTCGCTGCGCGCCCAGGCCGACAAGATGCGCTCCCACGTCGCCACCGCCACCGCCGCGAAGAACATGGACCGGCGTGCCGAACGCATGCTCGCCGGTACGGAGCCGGTGCGGCGCACCGAGAAGGTCGCGCGCATCCGGCTCCCCGAGCCCGCGCCGTGCGGCCGGATGCCGCTCGGCGCCATCAGCCTCACCAAGTCGTACGGGTCCCAGCGCGTCCTCACGGGCGTCGACCTCGCCGTCGACCGGGGCAGCCGCCTGGTCGTCCTCGGCCTCAACGGCGCCGGCAAGACCACGCTGCTGCGGCTCCTCGCCGGGCGCGAACTCCCGGACGAGGGGCGCGTCGTGGCGGGGCCCGGGTTGCGGCTCGGCTACTTCGCGCAGGAGCACGACACCCTGGAGGGCGCGAAGACCGTACGGGAGAACCTGGCGGGCGCGGCACCGCAGCTGACCGATGGCGAGGTGCGGCGGGTCCTGGGGTCGTTCCTGTTCGGCGGTGACGACGCCGACAAGCCGGCCGCCGTCCTCTCCGGCGGCGAGAAGACGCGCCTCGCGCTGGCCGGGCTCGTCCACTCCGGCGCGAACGTCCTGCTCCTGGACGAGCCCACCAACAACCTCGACCCGGCCTCCCGGGACGAGGTCCTCGCCGCCGTCGGCACCTACCCCGGGGCGATCGTGATGGTCACGCACGACGAGGGCGCCATCGACGCCCTGCGCCCGGACCGCGTGCTGCTGCTCCCGGACGGGTCGGAGGACCTGTGGAGCCCCGACTACCGTGAGCTGGTCGGCCTGGCCTGAGGGACCGCCGTCCCGCGGGCTTCCGCCGTCCCCGCCCGCTCGCGCGCCCGGCTGTGCTTCGATGCTCCGATGAGACCAGACCGTGTCGCCGAGGCAACCGACGGCCACCCTGTCCTCCGCGTACGGGAGCGTGCCGGTGAGCGGGACCTGGAGGCGTGCGTCGGCGTGCTCGCCCGGGTCCACCACGCCGACGGCTACCCCGTCAACTGGCCCGCGGAGCCCGGCGAGTGGCTGTCCGGAGCCGCCGCGCTCGGTGCCTGGGTGGCCGAACTCGACGGGCGCGTCGTCGGTCACGTACAGCTGGCCCGGAGTACGGCGGACGACGCCGCGCCCGGGCTGTGGAGCGAGCGGGCGGGCGTGGGCGTCGAGGCGACGGCCGTGGTCAGCCGTCTGTACGTGGCGCCCGACGCGCGCGGCCACGGCATCGGCGCGCTGCTGATGCGGCGGGCGGCGCGGGAGGCGCGGGCGCGGGGCCTGCATCCCGTCCTGGACGTCGTCTCCCGTGACGCCGCCGCAGGGCTCTACGAACGCCTGGGCTGGGAGCTGCTGGCCGTCGTCGAGCGGGAGTGGGGTCCGGGGCAGCGGGTGACCTTGCGCTGCTACGCGGGACCCTCCGGGGACGGAGAGGCGTCCGCGGCCGTCCCCGCCCCTGCCGCCGCCGCCCGCAGCGCCTCCACGAGCCCTCGCAGCGCCGGTTGAGCCGGAGCCGCCCCGGCCCGTACCGCCGCCTGGATCACCCGCACCGGCTCGGGGCTCCTGACCTCGCGTACGACCACGTCGGGGCGGTGCCCCGCGGTCAGGCCCAGCTCGGGCACCAGGCTGATGCCGAGACCGGCTGCGACGAAGCCCTGGGCCGTGGCGTAGTCCCCGCTCTCCACCACGAAGTCCGGGGTGAAACCGGCCGCCGCGCAGGCGTCGAGCACCGGATCGAGGCAGGGGCCCGGTGTCTCGCCCGCGATCCAGGGCTCCTCGGCGAGGTCGCTCAGTTCGAGGACCGGCCGCGCGGCGAGCCGGTGGCCCGGCGGAAGCACCGCGCGGTAGCGGTCCGCCAGCAGGTGCACGAACCGGATGCCGTCCACCGCCGCCCCGTCCGGCTCCCTGACCACCAGCGCCAGGTCGGCCCGTCGGGCCTTCACTTCCAGTACCGGATCGTCCTGCTCGAAGAGCCGCAACTCCACCTGTACGCCGGGCTGTTCGCGGCGCAGCGCGGCGATCGCCGGGACCACGAGGGGCGCCCCGGCCGTGGTGAAGTACCGCATGGAGACGCGTCCCGTCCGCCCGGCCCGCAGCTCGGCGAGCGCGGTCTCCGCCTCGGCGGCGTGGCGCCCGATGACCGTCGCGTACTCCGTGAGCAGGCGGCCCGCGTCCGTGGGGCGCACTCCGCGGCCGGTCCGGTCGAGGAGCGTGATGCCCGCTTCCTTCTCCAGGGCGGCCATCTGCTGGCTGATGGCCGAGGGGGTGTAGCCGAGGTTCCGGGCGGCCGCGGTGACCGAGCCGCTGGTGACCACGGCCCGCAGGATCTGCATCCGCCGCATGTCGAGCATGCCCCTCAGTGTGCAGCACGACGTGGGGGCCAGTGTGTGGCACGGCGTGTGCGCAGCGTGCAGTGGAGCTTAATTCTGGCTCCAGATCTTTTCGCTTGTCTTACGGGTGTGGCGGCGAGAACGTACTGATCAGGAGCCGGGCCCCCGACCACCGACGAACGCAGGAGGAGCAGCCATGCTCAGCGGAACCCGCGGCACCCTCGTCCGCATGGCCGTGCTCGCCCTGCTCTGGGGCTCCGGCTTCCTCTGGATCAAGGTCGCCCTCAGCGGCGGCCTCGCCCCGCTCCACCTGACGGTCATCCGGTGCGCGCTCGGCGCCGCCGTCCTGCTCGCCCTGGCCCGCGCGGCCGGGCAGCGGATGCCGCGCGGTCGCCGCGTCTGGGGCCATCTCGTCGTGGCCGCCTTCTTCTGCAACGCCCTGCCGTTCTTCCTCTTCAGCCTCGGCGAGCAGACCGTCGACTCGGGCGTCGCGGGCGTACTGAACGCCACCACGCCCCTGTGGTCCCTCGCCATCGGCCTGACGCTGCGCACGGAACGCCGCCTCGGGCCGCTCCGCCTCACCGGTCTGCTGCTCGGCTTCGCGGGAACCCTGCTGATCTTCGCGCCCTGGCAGCGGACCGGGCTCGCCAGTTGGGGCGCGCTCGCGCTGCTCGCCGCGGCGGTCAGTTACGCGGTCGCCTTCGCCTACATGGCGCGTCACCTCGTCGGCCGTGCGGACACCGCGGGGGCCCCGCTCGCCCTGTCCGCCGCGCAGTTGCTCACCGCGACCGGGCTGACCGCGCTCGCGCTGCCCGCCGCACCGGCCGGTTCGGGCTCCCCCACACTCACCGCGATCGTCGCGGTCGTCATCCTCGGCACGCTCGGCACGGGCATCACCTTCCACCTCAACTCCCGCCTCATCGCGGACGAGGGGCCCACCGCGGCCGCCACCGTCGGCTATCTGCTGCCGGTCGTCTCGGTGGCCCTCGGGGCCCTCGTCCTCGGCGAGGAGGTCGGGCCGCGGGTCCTCGTGGGCATGGCCGTGGTGCTCGCGGGGGTGGGGCTGACCCGGCACAAAGGAGAGCGGCGGGGTGAACCCCTGGGCGAGCCGCGAGGCGACGAGCAGCACGAGAAACGAGACGAGAGACGAGACGAGAAGGACGAATGGAACCAGGTGTGCAGAACCGGCCCGCATCCCCTTGGCGAATAGGCGACTTCCGCGTCCTGTTCAGCGCCACCGCGCTCAGCCAGCTCGGCACCAACATCGGGTACGTGGCCATCCCGATCGTCGCGGTCACGGCTCTCGACGCGCGCCCCGGCCAGGTCGGCGCCCTGGCGACCCTGAGCATGGCCGCCTTCCTGCTCATCGGCCTGCCCGCGGGCGCCTGGGTCGACCGGATGCGCCACCGCCGCGTGCTGATCGCGGCCGATCTCGTACGCGGGTCGCTGTACGCCACCGTGCCGCTGGCCTGGTGGCTGGAGTGCCTCACGCTCGGCCAGCTCTACGCGGTGGTGCTCCTGAACGGCTGCGCCACCGTCTTCTTCGACGTCGGCTCCCAGAGCGTGCTGCCCCAACTGGTGGGCCGGGACGGGCTGGTGCGGGCCAACGCGGCCATGGTGACCCTGATGGCCGCGGGCAATGTGGCGGGCCGGGGCGCGGGCGGTGGGCTCCTGGCGCTGCTGACCGCGCCGGTCGCCCTGGTGTGCACCGCCGTCAGCTATCTGGCCTCGGCGGCGCGGCTCACCGCCGTACGGGGCGGCGACGCCCTGCCGAAGCCCGCCCCGCGCGGCGCGCGGCCGCGTCTCGGCGCGCAGATCGCCGAGGGGCTGCGGCACGTCCTCGGCAACAAGGAGCTGCGGGCCCTGGCCCTCACCGCCTCTCTCGGCAACCTCGGTTCGCAGATCGTGAACACCATGCTGCCGGTGCTCTTCGTCGGCGAACTCGGTCTTACCCCCGCGGCGTTGGGTCTCTTCTGGGCGGTGGGAGGCGTCGGGCTGCTGCTCGGCGCGCGGTGCGCCCGGGCCGTGGCGGCACGCGTCGGCTACGGCCGCACGCTCGGCCTCGCGGGACTGTGCCTGGCCCCCGCCGGACTGCTCGTCCCGCTGGTCGACCGCGGGCCCTTGCTGTACGTGGCCGGCGCCGGGTGGCTGCTGGCCCTGTTCAAGACGGGCATGGACAACGTCCTCGGGGTGAGCCTGCGGCAACGGATGACGTCCGACGCCCTCCTCGGCCGCATGAACGCTACGTTCCGCTTCCTGCTCAGCGGTGCCCTCGCGGTCGGCGCCGCGGTCTCCGGGCTGATCGGCGAGGTCGCGTCGGTACGGGGCGCGCTGTGGACGGGCGGCGTGATCATGGCGGTGGCGTTCCTGCCGGTGTTCCTCTCTCCGGTACGCACACGACGCGAACTGCCGGGCCAGGGCGAGACAGCGGGCACGACACCACCGGTGAAGCGCGACCAGCCGATCCCGGAGACCTGACCCCGCCCCCGGTGACCTCACGGCTCCGCCCCCGCTCCGGTCCTCGCGCCCTGCCCCCGCAGCCACGCCACGACGTCATCGGCGGCCACCGCGACCGCGATGTCCAGTGGCGTCATCCCGTCGTACCCCACGCGGTCGAGCGCGGCGCCCCGCTCCAGGAGCAACCGGGCCGTGGCCGGCTGCCCGCCGTGGCAGGCGTCCCAGAAGGCTGCGTCGAGGTCATCGGCGGCAGGCGGCGGCTGCGCCGTCACGCGGGCCCGGACGCGGTCGAGCAACCCCAGCGCCGCCTCGTCCCGCAGGGTCGTTCGCGCCCCGCGCTCCAGCAGCCGCCGGGCCGCCCGCCACTGGCCGAACCCGCGCGCGTCGGCCAGCGGGGTGCCGCCCTCGATGACGGCGCCGTCCGCCTCGATGTCCGCACCGGCCGCGAGGAGGGCGTCGATCGCCGCGACGTCGTCGCTGGAGGCCGCCCAGTGCAGAGGCGTCTCGCGGTGGGCGCCGACGAACCGGGCACCGGGGTCGGCACCGGCCGCGACGAGGACGCCGATGACCTCGGGCCCCGCGGGCAGGTGCCCCGGCCAGTCCGTGGCGATGTGCAGCAGGGAGCGCGTCCCCGCGGCCTCGCCCTCCCGCCTGATCCACGAGGCGGCGAGGCCCGGATGCGCTGCGAGGAGCTTGCGCAGCGCGGGAACGTCACCGGAGCGGATCGCCGCCGTCACCGCGACGGCCCGCGGATCGTCCGCGTCGAGAACTGCCATGCGGGGCCTCCTCATCGACTGCCACGATTCTGGCAGCGACCACTGACAACGGCCCGGCCCCCGACAGCAGGCGTCAGCCCCGCAGCACGTCGCCGAAGTACGACGTGCCCGCCGGCCCGCCGAGCCCCGGCCCGCTGACCGACTTCGAACCGGTCGCGGTCACGCCGGAAGAGGCGCTCTTGAACAGCCAGACGGCACCGGCCCCGTCGTTCTCCCCGTACGCGCCCGCCGCCAGCTCGGCCCGGCCGTTGCCGTCGGCGTCCGTGAACGCCACCGAGCCGCCGAAGAAGTCCGTCGTCTCCGCGGTGCCGGGCACGCCCGAGGTGTCCTGCGAGAACGCCTTCGCACCCGTGCCGGTGAGACCGCCCGCCGCGCCGCGCAGGACGACGACCGAACCGGCCTTCTGCGCGGAGCCCAGCGACTCGGAGGCCGCGCCGACCGCGATGTCGGCGTAGCCGTCGCCGTTCGTGTCGCCCGCGGCCAGGCTCCAGCCGAAGGCGTCACCCTTCTCCGCGGCCCCCGGTACGCCGGCCGTGTCCTGGGTGATGCGCACCGGCGTGCGGGTGCTCAGGCCGGTCGCGCTGCCGTAGGTGACGGTGACCGCGCCGCCGGGGCCGCCGTTCGGCTCGTCCGCCGACTTCTCCATGAAGTTGCCGGTGACGATGTCGCCGAAGCCGTCCTTGTCGACGTCGGCGATCGTCGCGGCGTAACCGCCCGCCACCTTGCCGGCCGGCTTGGGCGTCGTACCGCCCCGGTAGAGGACGCTGCGCGTGCGGTATCCGCCGCCGCTCGTCTCCTCCTGGCCCATGACCAGCAGGTCCATGGCCGCGTCGCCGTCGACGTCACCGGCGACGATCTTGTCGGTGTTGATGCCGGTCGCGTCCTGGGTGTCGACGCCGGTGAGCGCCGCGGCCTTGCCGGTCCGGGAGATGGGGCCCTTGAAGACGTTGAGCCCGGGCGAGGCGTTGTTGGCGGCCGCCAGGTCGGTCCTGCCGTCGCCGTCGAAGTCGCCGGCGGCCACGGACCAGCCCAGTTCGTTGCGGTGCTCCGGCAGGGGCGAGGAGATGTCGGTCCCGGTGCCGAGCCCGCTCGCGCCGCCCCAGACCACGGTGAGCGCGCCGAAGTCGTCGGTGCTCCCGATGCGCTCGCCGTGCACGCCGACGATCAGATCGGTGTAGCCGTCGGCGTCGAGGTCGCCGGTGGTGACGCGGTCGCCGAAGTGGTCACCGCTCTCCGGGGTGCCGGGGATGCCGGCGGCGGCCTGGTCGATCAGCGTCCGCTTGGTGGTGTCGAGACCGGCGGCGGTGCCGTAGACGACGGCGACCTGGCCGGCACCCGACTTGCCCGAGACCTTGGCCAGGGGAGCGGAGATCGCGAGGTCGCCGTAGCCGTCGCCGTTGAAGTCGGCGCGTATCCGGTCCGCCCCGGGGGCCGCCCCGGCCGGAGCCGACCCGGCGGCGAGCAGCGATCCGGTCAGAGCGGCCGTGGCGGCACAGGCCAGGGCCATACGGAACTTCTGGGGCATGCGGTTCTCCTGCGGCAGCACGCGGAACGCCCGCTACTCGGGCATCCCATGTCGAAAGGGCTGCCGAGCGTCATTCCCCCCGTACTGCCACTAAATGGGGCCGTACTCCTGCTGAATGGGCTGTGAAGATGACGCGTCGGCGCACAGGAGACCCTCGGCCGGGCACGAGGGTTGTACGGCTCGGGCCGATCAGCGAACGGCCGCTCACCGAGAGGGCCAGGAGGGGCCGCCGGAGGGCATGTCGTTGATCTCGCGGGCGATCTCCGGGAGGGGGGCGTCCGGTGACGAAGGCGGAGGCCCGCAGGCGCGCGAGAGCCTCCTCGGGGGAGATGTCCAGGTGGGCGGCGAGCTTGCCGCTGGCCTGATGGGTGGTGCCCCAGTGGGTGTCGATCTGGTCGGACGGCTTCCACAGCGGCAGTTCTCCGTGGGCGAGCAGCCGCCAGAAGGAGGGCAGCATGACGCGTGCTGCCGCCTGCGCCTGCCGGACCATCTCCCTGTCGGTCGCGTCGTCCTCCGGAGAGACCGGCTCACGGCGCATGAGTTCCACCGTCCCGAACACCTTGTCGTCGAAGGTCAGGGAGAGGACGTGGACGGCCCCGATCTCCCCCAGCTCGTCCCCCATGGCGGCTTCGAACGACGGCCAGCGCGTCAGCGGGCGCCTGAAGTCGTCGACCAGGAGCGGCTTGCCGCTGACCGCGGCGCTCACACAGGGGCCCCTCGTCCGCCACGAACTGGAGCTCCTCCAGGCGGAGCGTCAGCGGGTCCGTGGCGTACGAAAAGGCCGTGGCTGAGTACCCCTCGCCCCCGAGGAGCACGCGTGCGGCCGCGGCCTGGATCGCGGCGTCGGTTACCCGGCCGGGGGAATCAGTCCCCCGGGTATGGGCCGAACGGGTGTAAACGCACCCGAAGGACCAGGAAGGCGCCACTAGCATCCGCGGGCATGACCTCTTCCACCGCCGTGACGCCAGAGCAGCAGGGCTCCCTCCTGGGCACCCTCATCATCATCCCGTGGGCCAACGAACCCGCGCCCGACTCCGACGGACCCGCGACGCCGTTCCTGCTGGTGTGCTCGCGCGGGGACGGCCGCGAGGGGCCCGAGGCGGGCACGAAGGCGCTGCGGGCGGAGCTGGAGAAGGCGGGCCTCCCGATCGGCGCGAACGTGACGGACCTGACGCGCGAGACCCGAAGCTCCGTCTCCCTGCTGGTGGAGGCCGAGCAGGCGGTACTCAGCCTGCCCTTCCTGCACGTCCAGTGCCCGGTCTCCCCGCAGTGGCAGAAGGCGGCCTACGAAACCGGCTCGGCCTACCTGATGTGCGCGCTGCGCCCGTGGCCCGAGGCCGTGCAGGGAAAGCCGGTCGGCGCGGAGCAGCTGCGCGCGTTCGTCTCCGACGAGCAGATGGTGCCGACCAGCGCCCGCTGCCTCGTCCCTGTGCGCAGGGTCCGCACCTGACAATTCACGTAAGCGCGAACGCCCTCGGAGACATCCCTCTGTCCCCGAGGGCGTTCCGCTTGTCTCGCTCTTTATACCTACGCATGCTCTTTATACGTACGCATGGCTTTGCCCCGGGTGGTGACGGTTACCGTCACCACCCGGGGCAATCGCTGTCCCGCCGCACAGAGTCCCGTACCGGGTTTCACCAGGCAGTGGTCACCCTCACAGTGCCGCTGACATCCATGTGTCACCTGGCGAATTCCGATGCGTCACGCGGCGGTACGAAGCCGAGACGCGGAAAAGGGTCTCAGTTGTGGACCGCGCCGAGGAGCGGCAGCGCCGGAGCGGACGAGTCGTCGTGGACCTTCGACTTCTGGCGGATCTCGTTGCACTGGAAGGCACGGGCCTCGTCCAGCACCTCGATGGTCAGGACGTCGATGTCCTGGATCGTCGGGCAGACGTCCCGAATGATTTCGATGTTCTGCGAGTAGTGGCCGTGGACCTCCTCGTCGGCCGAGGCCGGCGTGACCGCCATGCCCGTGGCCGCCAGGGTCAGCATCGTCCCCGCCAGCACCTTCTTGTTCTTCGAGTTCATTTTCTGAGCGCTCCTTCCCGGATGAAATAGCACCCGGTCCGGGTGCCGACGCGGGACCCAACCGTCGAGCGGTGCCGGAGGTTGCGTGCTCGGAGCGCCTTTCACCCAATTGCACGCTCAGACTGTCCAAAAGTGTGATGACGCTATGTTTGATAAGACGTATGGATGCGGTAACCGGGTGATTGTGGGCCTTCCGCAGAAACGTGATGGCGGTGACCCCAGTTATGGGTGGTGCTGGCGCACTCACTGGGAGACGCCCACTAATGCTAGGAAGGTACACACCATGAGTGTGAAGAAGATTGTCGCCGGTTCCATGCTGACCCTGACCGCCACCGGTATGGCCGTCACCCCGGCCATGGCCGACGAGGAAGTGCACGGTCACTACTCGCAGAGCATCGAGGTAATCCGCGACATCTGCCCGACGATCCAGGACATCGACGTCCTGACCATCGAGGTGCTGGACGAGGCCCGTGCCTTCCAGTGCAACGAGATCCGCCAGAAGTCGAAGGTCCACGACAGCTCGTCGGCCCCGGCGCTGCCGCTGCTCGGCCAGGTCGTCAACTAAACAGCTTGGGCGCCCTTGCGGCGCTCTTGTCATTACCCTTTATAGAGGGAAATGGGCCCCGGGCACGCGGTACGACCGCGAGCCCGGGGCCCATTGCATATGGCCGGCCGACCAATCGGACCTCGGGCTCATCACCTGCGGAAACCCGTTGCTGCAAAAGAGTGAATGAGTTTAGCGGGTCGCAACCCCGGCCGCCGCAGCACAGTTAGTGAATCTGTCGGCGCCCACTGAAAGCGCCACAGCTACCCGGACGCAAGGAAGGCACATAACAATGAACGCCAAGAAGATTCTCGCCGGCTCGATGCTGACGCTGACCGCCACTGGTATGGCCGTCACCCCGGCCATGGCCGACGAGGAGGTTCACGGGCACTACTCGCAGAACATCGAGATCATCCGCGACATCTGCCCGACGGTCCAGGACATCGACGTCCTGACCATCGAGGTGCTGGACGAGGCCCGTGCCTTCCAGTGCAACGAGATCCGCCAGAAGTCGAAGGTCTACGACGACTCGTCCGCTCCCGCGCTGCCCATCCTTGGCGCCGTCATCGACTGACGCCGACGCAGTCCGGCGGTAGGCGAGGCCCTACTACGGACACCGGGGCCGCTGTTCTTCAACAGCGGCCCCGGCGTTTGTTTCTGCGCTAATTCTTTTGTGCCGTCGACTCTTCACGGTCGATGAGAACGTCCCGTGGAGAGCCGAGCGGTACGGCGACTACTCAGCGGTGGCCGTGGACTTCGCCGTGGTGGCCCGAACCGCTGAAGATTCCGGTGCCGGACGAGGACTTGAGGATGTCGAAGTTCCCGCCGCCCCATTCGGCACTGAAGCGGTGCTTACGGTCGTCACCGTCGCGGTCGTTGGCAGCGGCCGAGCTCGTACCGACTGCCATGGCGGCGGCAACGATGGCCGCGCAGGTAATAACCTTCTTGATCATTTCTGCCTTCGGGTCGAATGTCCGTGCCGCCCCGTTTGGGGAAGCATTTGTGGCGATTCTTTCCCTTGCTCCACGCCTGTGCGGAGCCGAAGACGCCCGAGCCACTCCTTCGGAAAGGCTCATTGCGCCAATTGGTCGCAACGCGAGGGCATTCCTCCCGCCAGATGGTGTAACCGCCGCGCACGCAGGGACTCCGTGCCAAAGGGTGACGCGGCCGACCGCGCGGTGCTCGAAGCGGACGGTGTCCGCGCGGTGCGGTGCGTGGCCGGTGGCCTCGCCGCCGGGTGTTCTGCGGGCCAGGTGGCGTTGGTCTGGTGGCTGATGGCGGTGGCGGCCGTCGACCGTCTCGGCCGGGAGTCCGCCGACGGCGCCGCGGCCAGGACTGCGGCCACGGAACGGCGAAGGCCCCGGCCGCAATGCGGTCGGGGCCTTCGGTTGCCCTTGCGGGCGGGTGCGGAGGATACGAGATTCGAACTCGTGAGGGGTTGCCCCCAACACGCTTTCCAAGCGTGCGCCCTAGGCCACTAGGCGAATCCTCCGCCGCAAACAATACAAGACGTTGGGCAGTGCTCGCGAACACGATCCGGTCGAGGGCTTCGCGGGCTCCGGTGGGGCCCTCCCGGCGTCGCTTTGGGCCCCCGGTATCCGCTAGGGTGGGGCTCAGCCCCTCACGTGGCGCTATCTGACTGAACTCCCCCAGGGCCGGAAGGCAGCAAGGGTAGGTCGGCTCTGGCGGGTGCGTGAGGGGCGCTTTGCGTTGGGGCGGTCCGGGTTGTCAGTGGTCGCCTATAACCTCGTATGCGTGTCGTCTCTCGCGTTGTACCGCCGTTATCGCCCGGAGTCGTTCGCCGAGGTCATCGGGCAGGAGCATGTGACCGACCCGCTGCAGCAGGCGCTGCGGAACAACCGGGTCAATCACGCGTACCTGTTCAGTGGCCCGCGCGGCTGCGGCAAGACGACGAGCGCGCGCATCCTGGCCCGCTGTCTCAACTGTGAGCAAGGTCCCACCCCCACCCCCTGTGGCGAGTGCCAGTCCTGCCACGACCTGGCGAGGAACGGCCCGGGCTCGATCGACGTCATCGAGATCGACGCCGCGTCGCACGGAGGCGTGGACGATGCCCGTGACCTGCGCGAGAAGGCCTTCTTCGGCCCCGCCAGCAGCCGGTACAAGATCTACATCATCGACGAGGCCCACATGGTCACCCCGGCGGGCTTCAATGCCCTGCTGAAGGTGGTCGAGGAGCCCCCGGAGCACCTCAAGTTCATCTTCGCGACGACCGAGCCCGAGAAGGTCATCGGCACGATCCGCTCGCGTACGCACCACTACCCGTTCCGGCTGGTGCCGCCCGGCACGCTGCGGAGCTATCTCGCCGAGGTCTGCGGGCGCGAGGGCATGGCCGTCGAGGACGGCGTGCTTCCGCTGGTCGTGCGGGCCGGCGCCGGTTCCGTGCGTGACTCGATGTCCGTCATGGACCAGCTGCTGGCCAGCGCGGGCGAGGCGGGTGTGACGTATGCCATGGCGACCTCCCTGCTCGGGTATACGGACAGTTCGCTGCTCGACTCCGTCGTCGAGGCCTTCGCCTCCGGAGACGGCGCCGCCGCCTTCGAGATCGTCGACCGCGTCATCGAGGGCGGCAACGACCCCCGGCGCTTCGTCGCCGACCTCCTGGAGCGGCTGCGGGACCTGGTGATCCTCGCTGCCGTGCCGGACGCCGCCGAGAAGGGGCTCATCGACGCTCCCGCCGACGTCGTGGAGCGCATGCAGGCACAGGCCGAGGTCTTCGGGGGCGCCGAGCTGAGCCGCGCCGCCGACATCGTCAACGAAGGCCTGACGGAGATGCGCGGCGCCACCTCGCCGCGGCTCCAGCTGGAGCTGATCTGCGCCCGCGTCCTGCTCCCGGCCGCGTACGACGACGAGCGTTCCGTCATGGCCCGCCTCGACCGCCTGGAGCGCGGCGGGAACTTCGTGGCGGGCGGCCAGGGCCCCGGCCCCGCCATGGCGTACGTGCCGAGTGCCGAGGCGCACGCGGGCATGCAGCAGCCGCCGGTGGCCATGGCCCCGGGCGGCCCCGGCCCGGCTCCCCAAGGACCGCCGGTTCCTCCGGGGGGCGGTCCCGCCGCCGCGCGCGCTGCGGTACGAGGGCAAGGGGCACCGCAGGGCGCGCCCGCCCCGGAAGCGGCCGCACCGCCTGCCCCTGCCGCCCCCGCCGCGCCTCCCACGCCCCAGCCTTCGGCACCCGCCGCTCCTTCGGGTGAGCGGCGGCCGGGCGGCTGGCCGACCGCTTCGGCGCCGGGCAGCGGCCCCGCGGCGCCGCCCCCTGCCGCTCCCGCTGCGGAGTCCGCGCCCAGGCCGGGCGGCTGGCCCACCGCGGCGCCCACGAGCAGCGGAGCCCCCGCTTCCGCGCCGCCGCAGGCTTCCGCCCCGGTGGCGCGCCAGGCCCCCGCTCAGCCGCAGGCCCCCGCGCCCATGGCCCCGCAGGCCGCTCCCGCGGGCGGCCCGGACCCGCGCAGCCTGTGGCCCAACATCCTCGAGGCGGTGAAGAACCGCCGCCGCTTCACCTGGATTCTGCTCAGCCAGAACGCCCAGGTGGCGGGCTTCGACGGCACGACGCTTCAGATCGGCTTCGTCAACGCCGGGGCGCGGGACAACTTCGCCAGCAGCGGCAGTGAGGACGTACTGCGGCAGGCGCTGTCCGAGCAGTTCGGGGTGCAGTGGAAGGTCGAGGCGATCGTCGACCCGTCGGGCGGCTCCGCGCCCCCGCCGGCCGCGGGCAACTTCGGCGGCGGTGCCCCCGCGCCCTCCCGCCCGGCGGCCCCGCAGTACCAGCCCGCCCAGCCCTCTGCGGCCCCCGCTCCGGCCCCGGCCCCGCAGACTCGGCCCACCCCGGCCCCGGAGCCGACCCAGCCTCCCCGTTCCGCCCCCGTCCCGGAGCATGTGTCCCCCGAGGACGACATCCCCGCGGACGACGACCCGGACCTGGTCGAATCCGCCCTCTCCGGCCACGACCTGATCGTCCGGGAGCTGGGCGCGACGGTGGTCGACGAGTATCCGAACGAGTAGGTGACCGGGCCGGCCGGAGCGTCGGCCGCCCGCTTGAGCGTGCGGCCAGGCCGGGTGTCCGGGCGGCCTGAGCGTCCGTTGCTGGCCGGAGCGTCCGCCGCCCGCCTGAGCGGCTGGCCAGGCCGGGCGTCCGGCGCCGGCCTGAGTGTCTGGGCCGCTCCGAGCATTCGTTGCCTGCCTTGAGCGCCCGTTGCCGGCCCGAGCATCCGTTGCCGGCCGGAGCGTCAGGGCGGGCTTGCTCTTCCGTGCGGTCTGAGCGTCTGGGCCGACCTGAGTGTCCGGGCCAGCCTGCTCCTCCGCGCGGCCTGAGCATCCGGCCAGCCTGAGTCCGGGCCCGCCTGAGCGTCCGGGCGGGCCTACTCCTCCGTGTGGCCTGAATGCCCGGACCCGCCCGTGCGCCCAGGCCCCCGTGCGTCCAGGCCGGCCCGAGCGTCCGCGTCCGCCCGAGCGTTTGGCTCAGCCTGAGCGTCCGGGCGGGCTTGCTCCTCCGTGCGGTCTGAGCGTCTGAGGCGGTCTGAGTGTCCGGGCCCGCCCGAGCATCCGTTGCCGGCCTGAGCCCCGGGCGGACTTGCTCTCCCGAGCGGTCCGAGCTTCCAGGCTGGCCTGAGCGTCCGGGCCAGCCTGCTCCTCCGGGTGGCCTGCTCCTCCGCGCGGTCTGAGCGTCCGGGTCCGCCCCAGCGTCCGGGCCCCGCCCGAGCGTCAAGGCCGACCCCAGCGTCCCGGCCCCGCCCGAGCGGCCACCCCCGCGTGGTGACGAGCGACTCGACGGCACGCGGCAGAACCACCCGCCCCCGACGCCTCCCGGGAACCCCGAGGGCACGCGGCAGAGCCACCCACCCCCGAGCCTCCCGATAACCCCCGCGAACTGTATGAACGTACAAGAGGCAGGAAAGTCCGACTCGGCAGCCCGTACAAAGGCATGCCGAGCCGCGGGCTAGGCTGACCACCGTGAAGGTCCTCGTCATCGGCAGTGGTGCCCGCGAACACGCCCTGTGCCGCTCTCTGTCCCTCGACCCCGACGTCTCCGAGCTGCACTGCGCCCCCGGCAACGCCGGGACCGCCGAAGTGGCCGAGACCCACCAGGTCGACGCCCTCGACGGCGCCGCCGTGGCCGCGCTGGCGGCCGAACTCGGCGCCGGGCTGGTCGTCGTGGGGCCGGAGGCCCCGCTGGTCGCCGGTGTCGCCGACGCCGTGCGCGCCGCCGGTATCCCGTGCTTCGGCCCCTCCAAGGAAGCCGCCCAGCTGGAAGGCTCCAAGGCGTTCGCCAAGGACGTGATGGCGGGCGCGAGCGTGCCGACCGCCCGGTCCTACGTCTGCACCACCGCGGCGGAGATCGACGAGGCCCTCGACGCCTTCGGGGCGCCGTACGTCGTCAAGGACGACGGGCTCGCCGCCGGCAAGGGCGTCGTCGTCACCGACGACATCGAGGCGGCCCGCGCGCACGCCCTCGCCTGCGACCGCGTGGTCATCGAGGAGTTCCTCGACGGCCCGGAGGTCTCCCTCTTCGCGATCACCGACGGCGAGACCGTCGTGCCGTTGCAGCCCGCCCAGGACTTCAAGCGGGCGCTGGACGGGGACCAGGGGCCGAACACCGGAGGCATGGGCGCGTACTCGCCGCTCCCGTGGGCCGACCCCAAGCTGGTCGACGACGTCATGGCGAGCGTGCTCCAGCCGACCGTCGACGAGCTGCGCCGCCGCGGCACGCCCTTCGCCGGACTGCTCTACGCGGGCCTCGCGATCACCAGCCGGGGCGTACGCGTGATCGAGTTCAACGCCCGCTTCGGCGACCCCGAGACCCAGGTGGTCCTCGCCCGCCTCAAGACCCCGCTGGCCGGGCTCCTGATGGCCGCGGCCACCGGCAACCTGGCCGACCTGCCCCCGCTGCGCTGGAGCGACGACGCCGCGGTGACCGTGGTCGTCGCCTCGCACAACTACCCCGGCACGCCTCGCACGGGCGACCCCATCGAGGGCCTCGACGCGGTGGCGGCACAGGATGCCCCCCATGCGTACGTCCTGCACGCCGGCACCCGGCGCGACGGCGACGCCGTCGTCAGCGCGGGCGGCCGGGTGCTGTCCGTGACGGCGACCGGCGACGGCCTCACGCAGGCCCGCGAGCGCGCGTACGCCGCGCTGTCCCGCATCCGCCTCGACGGCTCGCAGCACCGTACGGACATCGCGGCGAAGGCGGCCGCGGAGGCGTGACCCGCCCCGCGTCCGCGTGACGTCCAGCCGACTTCAGGCCCCGGAACCGACACTCGGTCCGGGGCCTTTTGGCAGCCACCTTTAGCCAAAGCCATTCCATCGAGTGACCGCTGGCCCATCCGGCTGACGGCGACCGGTACCCCAACTAGGGTGCGGCGCAAGCGTTCCGGGCGCCCAGAGCCAAACAGACCACCGGCATTGCGATGTCAGTGGCGGGTGCCACAGTGGGGGAGTGAGCAAGAGCAACGCCATTGATGTGTGCCGTCGGCCCAGGCCGGCGGCCGAGCAGTAGGCAGCAGGGGGTGCCATCGGTCGTGTCAGGTACGGGTGTGGAGGTCGGCGCGCAGGCCGCGCGCTCCCGGGCCCTCGCCGTGCTGCGGCTGCGCAGCCGGGCGCTGGCCGTGGCCCTGTTGCCCGCGGCCGCCGCCGTCGTGCTGCTCGCCGGTGGGGCCACGGGCCATGTCGACGGGGCGAGTTGGGACGTCGTGCGCTGGGTGGTGACGGTGCTCGCCGTGCTCGTGCTGCTCGCCGCGGCGGGCGTCGCGCTGGTCGTCGCCCGGGCCAGGCCCGCGCTGAGCCCCACGGTCCCGGTCGCCGAGGAGTCCGCCCCCGACCTGTACCGCCTGGTCCGTGACCTCGCCGACCGGCTGGACGTGCCCGCGCCCTCGGCGATAGCGCTCACCCCCGACTGTGACAGCTGGCTGGAGGACCGCACCCATCCGGCACATAACCCGCCCGCGCGGGACCGCGACACCTCCGCCACGAGCGGTGGGGCCTCCGGTGACGCGGGCGACGTCCGCGCCCCCGAGCGGCGTTCCTCCGCCGCGCCCGTGCTCGTGATCGGCTCGCCGTTCCTGTGGTGGATGCGGGTGGGCGAGCTGCGGGCGGTGCTCGCCCCGGTCGTGGCGGGCACGGGCCCTTCCGCGCACCCCGACATAGCGGCCGCCCGGCGCTTCGTGCGCGGGCTCGACGCGGCGGTCGCGGTCGCCGCGGCCCCAGGGCGCGGCCCACTGACGCGCACGGTGCTGGCCGGTGTCGGCTGGGTCGCCCGGCTGCTCCTGCGCAACTGCCGGGTGCATGCCGCCGAGATGGAGCGAGGGGTCGCCGCGGCCGCCGCCGAGCGCGCCCAGACCGTGGACTACGGCGTGCGGATCGTCGCCCAGGAGCAGGTCGGCCTCGCGTACGCGGGCTGGGACCGGCTGCTGACCCGGGTCGCGCTGCCCGCCTGGCGGATGGGCCGCTGGCCCTCGCGGCTGGACGCGGGTGTGGTCTCCGCGCTCACCGAGCTGTCCCGCAGGGACCGCCTGGCCGAAGGCTTCGCCTCCCGGCTGGGCGAGCGTCCCGCCTGCGACCTGCTGGAGGAGCCGGGTTCGGTGGACGAGGCGGCGTCGCTGCTCGCCGCCCGCCTCTTCCACGGCGGCCCCGCGGAGACGGGCCCGGACTGGGCACCGGTGGCCTGGCAGGAGTATCCGGACGAGGTCGTGGACCGCAAGTGGCGCATGGACGCCGCCCGCCTGCACCGCGTCCTGGACTCCCTGGGCGTCGGCCACCGCGCGGACCCCACCGGCCCCGACCCCGAGGGCCCGACGCTCGCCCGCGTCCTGGACCACCTGACCACCACCGTGGAGGTACAGGGAGCGGCGCATGGGGTGCGTGGGGAGCATGGGCTGGATGGGGAGCATCTGGGTGGAGCACCTGATGAGGCGTACGAGGCCTCTGCGGCGGCGGAGGGTGACGGCGCGGGTCGTCCGGGCGTACGGGGTGGCGGTGACGGCCCGGATGCCGAGCAGGCCCGTGACACCGGCCTGGACGCGCTCCGCGCGGGCCCTGCTTCCGCTGCCGACCCCGACGCCCGCCCCGACACCCGTTCCGACGTCCGCTCCCTTGTCCGCCCCGATGGGCACTCCAACGACTCCGGCGACACCGACGACTTCCGCGACTCCGGCGCCCCCGATGACTCCGATGGACCCGATCTCCGCGACGAAGGCCCCAGCGGTGTGCTCGCCGCCGGGCTCAGCGCCGAGCTGGCCCGCGAGGAAGCCGCCGCCCCGCCGCGCCCGGCTCCCGCGGGGCAGGGGCCGGACGAGGCGCTCTGGGATGACGGCGCGCTGCCGCTGTTCCCGCTCCAGCCGCCCCGCACGGGCCGTGAGCTGCTGGCCGACCACGTCACGGCGATGGTCTGCTGCGCGGCCGTGGACACCGCCGGCGCCACCCCGGGCCTCGACTGGCTGGACGGCCCCGCCCTGCTGGTCGACGGGGAGCGCGCGGCCGACCTCGCGCCGCGCGTCCAGCGCCTCGTCGAGCACGGCGACCCGTCCCCGCTGCGGGAGTGGCTCGCGCGTCTCGGCGTCAGACAGGAGAAACCGGTCCGTCTCGTCTGACCCGACCGCCACGCCCGTCCCGCGTCCAGATCCGGAAGCTTCCCTTCCGGTTCCGTCAATTAGCGACGAACGGTGACGGAGTGCGTGCGTAATGTGATGTGCTGGGTACCGTCGCCGGACCGCGGGCACCAACCGGCGCCGCAGGCTCGGGGGAGCGAGGGAGGGGAAGACATGGGGCAGGAGCCGATCCGCCGCTGGGAATCGGGCGCGCTGGCGCACGCCGTGTCGGACCCCTTCGGTCAGGGGCCGCTGCCCTGGCTGCGAGGTTCCGAGCACTACTTCGACGACACGGGCAAGGTCGTGCCCTGGTACGTCGACCACGCGTCGGCCCCGGGGGCGAACATCCCGGCGCCCCGCACCGGCGCCCCCCGGACCGCCGACGACGTGCGCCGCCAGATCAAGGGCTTCACCTCCACCGGCGCCGCCGCCCCGGGTGAGGCGATCGACTTCCACGTCACGGTGGACCCGCCCCAGCAGTTCAGCGTCGACATCTACCGCATCGGGCACTACGGCGGCGACGGCGCCAGCAAGATCACGACCAGCCCGCGCCTGTCCGGCATCGTCCAGCCGCCCCCGCTCACCGCGGACCGCACGGTCTCCTGCCACCACTGGTGGCTCTCCTGGCGCCTGCAGATCCCGAGCTACTGGAACATCGGGGCGTACGTGGCGGTGCTCACCACCGCCGACGGCTACCGCTCGCACGTGCCCTTCACGGTCCGCGACAGCCACCCCGCCGACCTCCTGCTCCTGCTCCCGGACGTGACGTGGCAGGCGTACAACCTCTATCCGGAGGACGGCCGCACGGGCGCCAGCCTCTATCACGCGTGGGACGAGGAGGGCCGTCTCCTCGGCGAGAGCGAGGCCGCCGTCACGGTCTCCTTCGACCGGCCGTACGCGGGCGCGGGCCTGCCCCTGCACGTCGGCCATGCCTACGACTTCATCCGCTGGGCCGAGCGGTACGGCTACGACCTGGCGTACGCCGACGCCCGTGACCTGCACGCGGGCCGCATCGACCCCACCCGCTACCGGGGCCTGGTCTTCCCGGGCCACGACGAGTACTGGTCGCCGGCGATGCGCCGCACCACGGAACTGGCCCGCGACGGCGGCACCTCCCTGGTCTTCCTCTCCGCCAACACCATGTACTGGCAGGTGGAGTTGGGCCCCTCCCCGTCCGGCGTCCCGGACCGCCTGCTGACCTGCCGCAAGCGCCGCGGCCCCGGCAAGTCCGCGCTCTGGCGCGAGCGGGACGGCGACAACACCGCCGAACAGCAACTGCTCGGTATCCAGTACGCGGGCCGCGTCCCCGAACCGCACCCCCTGGTCGTCCGCAACGCCGACCACTGGCTGTGGGAGGCGACCGGAGCGCATGAGGGCGACGAGATCGAGGGCCTGGTCGCGGGCGAGGCCGACCGCTACTTCCCGCGCACGGCGCTCCCCGAGCACCAGGGCCGCATCCTGCTCGCCCACTCGCCGTACGCGGACGCGGAGGGCGTCACGCGCCACCAGGAGTCCTCGCTCTACCGCGCCCCCTCGGGCGCCCTCGTCTTCGCCTCCGGCACCTTCGCCTGGTCCCCGGCGCTCGACCGCCCGGGTCACGTCGACGCACGGGTACAGCGCGCCACGGCCAACCTTCTGGACCGCATCTGCAAGCGGGACTGATCATTCCGGCAGGGCCGATCCGGGGCCCGATCCGGCCCCGCCCCCGGGGCCCCCGCACGGCCCGGGTCCGACCCCTGGCCAAGACCTCTTCCTCGATACGGGAGAATCGACATCACTTGGTCGGAAACACTGGAGGGAACCGTGTCCGGATTCGTAGAAAAGCCCGAGCCGCTGCACGTGCCGGGCCTGGTCCACCTCCATACCGGCAAGGTGCGTGACCTGTACCGGAACGAGGCGGGCCAGCTCATCATGGTCGCCAGCGACCGGCTCTCCGCCTATGACTGGGTGCTGCCCTCGGAGATCCCCGGCAAGGGCCGCGTCCTCACCCGGCTCTCCCTGTGGTGGTTCGACCAGCTCGCGGACATCATCCCGAACCACGTCGTCTCCACCGACCTGCCGCAGGGCGCCCCCGCCGACTGGGAGGGCCGCACCCTCGTCTGCAAGTCCCTGGAGATGGTCCCGGTCGAGTGCGTGGCCCGCGGCTACCTCACCGGCTCGGGCCTGTTGGAGTACAACCAGACCCGCACCGTCTGCGGCCTCGCGCTGCCCGAGGGCCTGGTCAACGGCTCGGAACTGCCCGGCCCGATCTTCACGCCCGCCGCGAAGGCCGCCGTCGGCGAGCACGACGAGAACGTGAGCTACGAGGACGTCGCCCGCCAGGTCGGCCCGGAGACCGCCGCGCAGCTGCGCCAGGCGACGCTCGCCGTCTACAGCAGGGCCCGGAACATCGCGCGCGAGCGCGGCCTGATCCTCGCCGACACCAAGTTCGAGTTCGGCTTCGAGGACGGGGCGCTGTTCATCGGCGACGAGGTCCTGACGCCGGACTCCTCGCGGTTCTGGCCCGCCGACCAGTGGGAGCCGGGCCGCGCCCAGCCGTCGTTCGACAAGCAGTTCGTACGGGACTGGCTGACCTCGCCGGCCTCGGGCTGGGACCGCGAGAGCGAACAGCCACCGCCGCCGCTGCCGCAGGACGTGGTGGACGCCACCCGCGCCAAGTACATCGAGGCGTACGAGCGGCTGACCGGGACGTCCTGGTAGCCGTACGCGAGGGAAGAACGCGAAAGGCCCCGCTCCGAGGAGCGGGGCCTTTCATCTGAGCGGACGACCAGGTTCGAACTGGCGACCTCAACCTTGGCAAGGTTGCGCTCTACCAACTGAGCTACGTCCGCGTTGCGCCGTAACGCGAGGACCACTATACCCAACCTCGCTCGCGTGCGAGACGCACCGCCGTATGCCGGTTCTCCGCCCCGAGCTTGGTGGCCGCCGAGGAGAGGTAGTTGCGGACGGTCCCGGGGGAGAGCGCGGCGCGCTCGGCGATCTCCGCGACCGGCGCCCCGTCGGCGGCGAGTTCGAGGACCTCGGCCTCGCGCGCGGTCAGCGGCGAGTCTCCGGCGGAGATGGCGTCGGCGGCCAACTCCGGGTCCACGTAACGGTTTCCGGCGTGCACGGTGCGGATGATCTCGGCGAGCCGCTGGGCGCTGACCGTCTTCGGCACGAAGCCGCGTACGCCTGCCGCGAGGGCCCGCTTGAGATGTCCCGGTCTGCCGTGACTCGTCACGATCATGGTCCGGCAGTGCGGCAGCTCGTCCCGCAGGGATGTGGCCACACTCACACCGTCGGCGCCCGGCATCTGGAGGTCGAGCACGGCGACATCGGGGCGGTGGGCCCGCGCCATGGCGAGCGCCTCGGGTCCGGTGGCCGCCTCGGCGACGACCGCGAGATCGTCCTCCAGGGCGAGGAGCGCGGCGAGGGCGCCGCGGATGAGGTGCTCGTCGTCGGCGAGCAGGACGCGCAGGCTCACAGCAGGACCTCGCTCCGGTCGGCCGGTGCGGGCGCCGCGCTCCCGGGGTGGGGCGGCACCGCCGCGATCAGGTGGAAGCGGCCGTCCCGGGCGGCGAAGTCGAGGGTGCCGTCGACCTCGGCGAGCCGTTCCCGGAGCCCGGCGAGGCCCGAGCCACCGCCCGAGGGCACGGCATCGGGCACGCCGTCGTTCTCGACGGTCAGTGTCGTACGGTCATCCGTCACCGCCAGGGTGATGTCGCACCGGGTGGCGTCGCCGTGCCGCAGCACGTTGGTGGCCGCCTCCCGCACCACCCAGCCGAGCGCGGACTGCACGGGAGCGGGCAGCCCCGCCGCCGAGCCGGTGACCCGGCAGGTGATGCCGGCCGCCTCCAAGACGCCCTGCGCGCCGAGGAGTTCCACCCCGAGGTCGATCTCGCGGTAGCCCCGCACCACTTCCCGCACCTCCCGCTGCGACTCCTGCGCGATCCGCTGCACCTCGACCATCTGGTCCACGGCCTCGGGCCGCCCGCGGCGCGCGAGCTGCACCGCCAGCTCGCTCTTGAGGGCGATGACGGCGA
The DNA here is from genome assembly GCF_021028635.1 of Streptomyces huasconensis. NCBI lineage: Bacteria > Bacillati > Actinomycetota > Actinomycetes > Kitasatosporales > Streptomycetaceae > Streptomyces > Streptomyces huasconensis. The sequence continues at coordinate 3,887,550 of NZ_CP086119.1, read as the reverse complement.
GGTTGCGGCCCATGACGTCGTGCAGGTCCCGCCCGAACCGCAGCCGCTCCTCGGCGACCGCGAGCCGCGCCTCCACCTCGCGGGACCGGTCGGCCTCCCACATCACGGAGAGCGTCCAGGCGCCGCAGCGCGCGGAGATCAGCGTCAGGAGGCCGGCGAACGCGATGAGGCCGGCGAACCCCGCGAGCCGCGCGTCGCGTACGCCGACGGCGGCGAGCGCGGCCACGACGAAGACGTCGATCTGCGCGATGTGGAGCAGGAACCTGCGGACCGGCACGGCGAAGGCGAGCGCCTGGCCGAACGGCACGACCAAGTACAGCGTCGTGAAGCCGATCATCCCGTCGGTGACGCCGTCGACCGCTTCGAGGACGAGGACGAGCCCCAGCGCGAGGGCCAGCAGGGCACCGGAGACGGCGAGGTCGCGGCGCGGCAGGTCCGCCCGCTTCAGGTAGTGGTCGACCGACCGCCGCAGGGACCGGTTGACGTGCACGCTCTGCACGGCGGCCACCGCGATCAGCGTCCAGCCGGTGATCTGCGCGGCGGGTTCATGGGCCAGGCTCAGGCCCAGCGGCACCGAGCCCCAGCTGAGGAAGAAGAGCCAGGGCATGGCGTGCCACATGACCATGCTCTGGAACTCGACCTTCTCGATCTTGCTCCGGGCCTGCCAGCCACGCTGCCAGGCCCGTATCCGGCCCACCACGCGGACCGCCTCCCTCAGTGCCGGGGTTCCCAGCGGAACCATCGTCGTACAGCAAACACCGACAGCAGGGTCCAGGCCACCGCCGTGGCGAGGGCGCCGAGCGCGTCGCCCGTCGAGAGGTGGCCGGCCCAGCCGCCGCGGATCAGTTCCATGACCGACGAGAGCGGGAGCAGCTCGCAGACCGCGGCGACCTTGTCGGGCATGACTTCGAACGGGATGAAGAGCCCGGAGCCGATCATCGACACGAAGATCGGCGGCATGCTCATGACCTGGGCGGACTCGGTGGACCTGCTGAAGCTTCCGGTGACGGCCGCCAGCGCGGCGAACATCACGAGGCCCGCGACGATGCCGAGGAGCACGAGGTGGGGCGCGCTCGGCGCCCCGGCGTCCAGGAGCACCGCGCAGCCCGCGCTGAGCACCAGGCACTGCACGATGCCGATCGTGACCGAGGGCAGCGCGGCGCCCGCGAGTATCTCGGTGTCCCGCAGCTCGCCGGTGCGCAGCCGCTTGAGCACCAGTTCCTCGCGCCGGGCGACGTAGACGCCGGTCAGCGTGGCGTACACGGCGAAGAGCAGCGAGAAGCCGAGGGCGCTCGGCAGCACGACGGTGCCGACGGAGAGCCCGGTGCCCTTCAGGTCCATCTCGGTGGCGGCCTGCCGCATGCTGACCGGCAGCACGAACGGCACGAACATCGCCGCGAACAGCGTTCCCTTGCTCCTGCCGAGGAGCGTCAGCTCGGCGCGCGCGAGCGCCCGCATCCGCCCCGCCGGAGTCGTCGTCACGGCCACCGTGCTCATACCGCCATCTCCTTGGTCCCGGCCTGCTCGCTGTCCCGCGCGATCCGCAGGAACGCTTCTTCCAGCGAGGCCGCCCGCACGTCGAGCGCCCCCAGTTCGACCCGCGCGTCCCGGGCCCACAACAGCAGTCCGGTGGCGGCGCGTTGCAGCTCATGCGTACGCAGCCGCACGCGCCGCCCCGCGATCTCGTGTCCGCTCACGCCCAGCGCGGCCAGGGGCGGCAGGTCGCCGACGAAGTACCCCTCGGGCAGGTCGAAGGAGACGTGGGAGGGCTGCGCGGCGACCACGTCGGCGACGCTTCCCTCGGCGGCGATCCGCCCCTCGTGCAGGATGGCGAGCCGGTCGGCGAGTTCCTCGGCCTCTTCCAGGTAGTGCGTGGTGAGCAGCACGGTCGTGCCGTTGTCCCGCAGTGCGCGGACCAACTCCCAGGTCTCGCGGCGCCCTTCCGCGTCGAGCCCCGTGGTGGGCTCGTCGAGGAAGAGCACCTCGGGCCGTCCGATGAGCGCCATGGCCAGGTCGAGCCGCCGCTTCTCGCCGCCGGACAACTGCTTCACGCGTACGCCGGCCCGCTTGCCGAGCCCGACGATCTCCAGGGCCTCCGCCGGGGGCCGGGCCCCGCTGGTGCAGCCGGCCCACATCCGCACGGTCTCGGTGACCGTCAGCTCGGCGGGGAAGCCGCCCTCCTGGAGCATCACGCCGATGCGGGGCCGCACCGCGCCCCGTTCGGTGTACGGGTCGTGCCCGAGCACCCGGACCCGTCCGCCGGCGGGTGCCGCGAGGCCTTCGAGCAGCTCCATGGTGGAGGTCTTGCCGGCGCCGTTGGTGCCGAGCAGCGCGAACAGCTCGCCGCGGCCCACGCCGAAGGAGACTCCGCGTACCGCCTCGAAACCGCCCCCGTACACGCGCCGAAGATCGGTCACGTCGATCACTTGGTCAGTCATGGGTAGAGCGTCTCCCGGCCCGGGGCGCGGGAGCAGTGCGCGTTGTCACCGGCCCTCATGACAAATGTCAGAACCCGTCGGTCATGGGGTGCCCGGCTCGTCGCGCACGAAAAAGGTCCCGGTCGGATCGACCGGGACCTTCTCACTGGAGCGAACGACGAGGTTCGAACTCGCGACCTCAACCTTGGCAAGGTTGCGCTCTACCAACTGAGCTACGTTCGCATTGCCTCCGACCAGCTCTCACTGATCGGCGCGAGCACCAGCTTACCGCAACCAGGTGACTGGTCGGGAAGCGATGCGGAGCGGGTGACAGGAATTGCACACTGCGCCTTCCCCCTGGAAGGGGGATGTTCTACTACTGAACTACACCCGCACGACTCCGTGAGGTCCGGCCTTTCGGCCTTGCCCCTCGGCGTGCTCCAGACTCTAGCTGACCAGCGGGGGTGCAGCGCAAGTCGGTTGCCGCGAGGGGCTCGGGGACCGGACGGGGCCCCGGGTCAGTGGGCCGCCTCGAAGGCCTCGAAGGCTTCGTAGACCCGCTTGGGGATGCGGCCGCGCGGCGGCACGTCCATCTGGTGCGAGCGGGCCCAGGCCCGTACGGCCGACGGGTCGGGGGAGACGGCGGTGTGCCGGTACGCCTTCCCGGACTTCGACTGCTTGCGGGCCGCCTCCAGGAAGGGGGCGAGCGCCGTGCGGAGTTTCTTGGCGTTGGTTTGGCTGAGGTCGATCTCGTACGACTTGCCGTCAAGACCGAACGCGACCGTTTCCGCCGCTTCCCCGCCGTCCATGTCGTCAAAGAGAGTGACTACGACACGCTGCGCCACGAATATCGGTCCCTTCGTGCGGCTCCACCACGCTGACGTGCGGTGACGCCGACTGTCCGGCTGTTTTGGGAAAGTATCGACTATTGCCATTTCCTTTGTACAGTGCCGGGCATTGAATCGGGAAGTCCGTCCGAATATCTCCGCGTGTCAGGGCGCAATGTCGATCCGTGATCTTTTCCTGGATTCCTGGTGAAGGTACCCCCTTCGATACCTGCCGGATCACCGGAACGTGACCGCCATCACGTAGCTTTCTACGAATCTACGCGAGTAGAAATTTTGTGCCGGTAGTCTGAAGGGACCTGCTCAGCACCTTGCAAGCAGCACACGCAAGCACCACACACCGGGAGTGCCAGTGGCACGCGTCGTAGTCGACGTCATGCTCAAGCCGGAGATCCTCGACCCCCAGGGCCAGGCGGTGCAGCGTGCACTGCCGCGCCTCGGTTTCCAGGGCATCTCCGACGTACGTCAGGGAAAGCGTTTCGAACTGGAGGTGGACGGGCCGGTCGACGACGCCGCCCTCGCCCGTATCCAGGAGATGGCGGAAACCTTCCTCGCCAACACCGTGATCGAGGACTTCGTCGTAAAGGTGGAGGACGAGAAGGCGGAGGGCGAGAAGTGACCGCTCGAATTGGCGTCGTCACTTTCCCCGGAACCCTCGACGACCGCGACACCCAGCGCGCCGTCCGCGTGGCGGGCGCCGAGGCCGTGCCGCTGTGGCACAAGGACAAGGACCTCAAGCAGGTCGACGCCGTGGTGCTGCCGGGCGGGTTCTCCTACGGGGACTATCTGCGGGCCGGTGCCATCTCGCGTTTCTCGCCGGTGATGGAGTCCGTCATCGAGCAGGCGAAGGCCGGAATGCCCGTTCTGGGCATCTGCAACGGCTTCCAGGTCCTCACCGAGACGCACCTCCTGCCGGGCGCGATGCTGCGCAACAACCACCTGCACTTCATCTGCCGCGAACAGAAGCTGCGCGTGGAGAGCGACCGGACCGCCTGGACCGCCGACTACACCGCCGGCCAGGAGATCTCGATCCCGCTCAAGAACATCGACGGTCAGTACACCGCCGACGAGCGGACCCTGGACATGCTGGAGGCCGAGGGCCGCGTCGCCTTCCGGTACCTCGACGGCAACCCCAACGGCTCGCTCCGTGACATCGCCGGCATCACCAACGAGGCGGGCAACGTCGTCGGTCTCATGCCGCACCCCGAGCACGCCGTCGAGCCGCTGGTCGGCACCGGCCGCACCGACGGCCTGGGATTCTTCACCTCGATCCTGAAGAAGCTGGTCACCGCATGACTCTGGACACCGTCAAGCACGCAGCCGAGACCCCCGACGTCAAGCTGCCCTGGGCCGAACTGGGCCTGAAAGAGGACGAGTACGAGCGCGTCCGCGAGATCCTCGGCCGCCGCCCGACCGGCGCCGAGCTGGCCATGTACTCCGTCATGTGGTCCGAGCACTGCTCGTACAAGAGCAGCAAGGTCCACCTGCGGCAGTTCGGCGAGAAGGTCCCGGCCAACGACGCCATGCTCGTCGGCATCGGCGAGAACGCCGGAGTCGTGGACGTCGGTCAGGGCTACGCCGTCACCTTCAAGGTCGAGTCGCACAACCACCCCTCGTACGTCGAGCCCTACCAGGGCGCGGCCACCGGCGTCGGCGGCATCGTGCGCGACATCATCGCGATGGGCGCCCGTCCGGTCGCGGTCGTGGACCCGCTGCGGATGGGCGACGCCCACCACCCCGACACCAAGCGCGTGCTGCCCGGCGTCGTCGCCGGCATCGGCGGCTACGGCAACTGCCTGGGCCTGCCCAACATCGGCGGCGAGCTGGTCTTCGACGCCTGCTACCAAGGCAACCCGCTGGTCAACGCCGGTGCCATCGGTGTCATGCGGCACGAGGACATCCACCTCGCGAAGGCGTCGGGCCCCGGCAACAAGGTCATCCTGTACGGCGCCCGCACGGGCGGCGACGGCATCGGCGGCGCCTCGATCCTGGCGAGCGAGACCTTCGACGACACGAAGCCGTCGAAGCGTCCCGCCGTGCAGGTCGGCGACCCCTTCCAGGAGAAGCTCCTCATCGAGTGCACCCTGGAGGCCTTCGCCGAGAAGCTGGTCGTCGGCATCCAGGACCTGGGCGCGGCCGGTCTCTCCTGCGCGACCTCGGAGCTGGCGTCGAACGGCTCCGGCGGCATGCGGGTCGAGCTGGACGACGTACCGCTGCGCGACTCCACGCTCACTCCCGAGGAGATCCTCATGAGTGAGTCGCAGGAGCGCATGTGCGCCGTCGTGGAGCCGGAGAAGGTCGACCGGTTCCTGGAGATCTGCGAGAAGTGGGACGTCATCGCCACCGTCGTCGGCGAGGTGACCGACGGCGACCGCCTGGAGATCTTCTGGCACGGCGAGAAGATCGTCGATGTCGACCCGCGCACGGTCGCCCACGACGGACCGGTCTACGAACGCCCGTACGCGCGCCCGCAGTGGCAGGACGCCCTTCAGGCCGACGACGCGAACAAGCTGGCCCGCCCGGCCGACGCGGACGAGCTGCGCGAGCAGGTCCTCAAGCTGGTCGCCGCCCCGAACCAGGCCGCGAAGTCCTGGGTCACCGACCAGTACGACCGCTTCGTGCAGGGCAACACCGTCCTCGCCCAGCCCGAGGACTCCGGGATGATCCGGATCAACGAGGAGACGGGCCTCGGTGTCGCCATCGCCACCGACGGCAACGGCCGGTACGCGAAGCTCGACCCGTACAAGGGCGCACAGCTCGCGCTCGCCGAGTCGTACCGCAATGTCGCCGCCTCCGGTGCGAAGCCGCTGGCGGTCTCGGACTGCCTGAACTTCGGTTCGCCCGAGGACCCGGACGTCATGTGGCAGTTCGCCGAGGCCGTGCGCGGCCTCGCCGACGGCTGCCTGGAGCTGGGCACCCCGGTGACCGGCGGCAACGTCTCGCTCTACAACCAGACGGGCGAGGCGGCCATCCACCCGACGCCGGTCGTCGCCGTGCTCGGCGTGATCGACGACGTGGCCCGCCGCACGCCCATCGCGTTCAAGGAAGAGGGCCAGCTCCTCTACCTGCTCGGCGAGACCCGCGAGGAGTTCGGCGGTTCGGCCTGGTCGCAGGTGGTCCACGACCACCTCGGCGGACTGCCGCCCGAGGTCGACCTGGGCCGCGAGAAGCTGCTCGCGGAGATCCTGATCTCGGCCTCCCGTGACGGCATGATCGACGCCGCGCACGACCTGTCGGACGGCGGTCTGGTGCAGGCGGTCGCGGAATCCTGTCTGCGCGGCGGTCTCGGTGCGCGGCTGATCGTCCCGGACGGTCTGGACGCGTTCACCTTCCTGTTCTCCGAGTCGGCGGGGCGCGCGGTCGTCGCGGTGCCGCGCAGCGAGGAGCTGCGGTTCACCGACATGTGCGGGGCGCGGGGCCTGCCCGTCACGCGCATCGGTGTGGTGGACGGTGACGCGATCGAGGTGCAGGGCGCGTTCACGTTGCCGCTGAGCGAGGTGCGCGAGGCGCACGAGGGGACGATTCCGGGGCTCTTCGCCTGACGGTCTGCCTTTCCTCCCCGCCGGGAAGCCCCCGTCCGGACCGCACGGTCCGGGCGGGGGCTTCGTCGTGCCCGGGGTCGGCTGCGGTGAAAGTTGGCCTTGATCGAAATTACGTAATTACGTAAGCTCCACACATGGATCTTGAGGCACGCGTCGCCGAGCTCGAGCGGCGCATGGCGGAGCTGGAGAGCGTGGGCCCGGCCGTGCCCGCCGTGGAGGAGGGCGACTTCTGGGCCCTCGACGCGCTGAAGGCACGACACCCGGTGGCGCGGGACGCGGATGGTGCCGTCCTGTTCACCGGGGCCGTGCGCGTGCCCACCGGGCACCGGTACGAGTGGCAGTACGGCCGGCTCACCGAGTCGCTGTTCGAGGACGACTGGTCCGAGGCGGCCGATTCGTTCGCCGCGCTCGGCAATCCCGTGCGGCTGCGGCTGCTGCGGGAGATCCTCGCGGGCACCAGCACCGCCGCCGAGCTTGCCGCGCTCGACGACATCGGCACGACCGGCCAGATCTACCACCACCTGCGCCAACTGACCGGCGCGGGTTGGCTGCACAGCACAGGACGCGGTCGCCACGAGGTTCCGGCGGGGCGGGTCGTGCCGCTGCTCGTAATGCTCTCCGCCGCGCGTCCCTGACCGACCGCACCGACCGCAGCAGACGCACCAACCGCAGCAGGGGGAACGATATGTCCATAGGTATGCGCAAGTTCACCGGGATGCTTCAGCGCCTGCTGGTGCTGTACGTCTTCGTCCAAGTGGTCGCCGGATTCTTCGTGGAGCTGCCGTACCCGTACTGGGCGGGCTGGGTCCCGATCGTCGCCGTCCTCGCGATCGGCTTCGCCCGGCGCAGGGCCGTCAGCCGGGAGATCGTCGCGGAGCCCCCGGCCCCCGTAGAGGTCGACCCGCCCGTCACCGGCCGCTGGTCGGCGCTGAACAGCCCCGCCGACAAGGTGCCGAGCCACGGTACGCACGGCCTCGGCCAGACGTACGCCATCGACATCACGGCCGAGCCGGAGGAGGGGCCCCGGCGTCCCACCCCCGTCTGGTTCTGGCCCGTCGCCCGCCGCGGCCAGGCCTATCCCGCCTTCGGGGCACCGCTGCTCGCGGTGGCCGACGCCACCGTGGTGCACGCCGAGGACGGCCAGCGCGACCACCTCAGCCGCAGCTCCCTCGCCGGGGTCCTGTACTTCTGGCTGATCGAGGGCATCGGCAGGACGCTCGGCGGAGCGCGGCGCATCGTCGGCAACCACGTCGTCCTCGACCTCGGCGGCGGGGTGTACGCCGTGTACGCGCACGTGCAGCGGGGCTCGCTGGCCGTGCGGGCGGGGGACGAGGTCGCCGCCGGGCAACTGCTGGCCCGCTGCGGGAACTCCGGCAACTCCACCGAGCCGCACCTGCACTTCCAGCTGATGGACGGACCCGACCTGGACACGGCGCGGGGCGTGCCGTTCAGCTGGCGCGGGATCGGGGTGCCCGGCGGCGGCGAGACGTTCGCGGTGGGCGAGGACGTCACCCCGGTACCGTGACCCGCATGACTGAGGAGCTGGGGCTGCGCGCGCGCAAGAAGAGGCAGACCGCCGCGCGGATCTGGAGCGTCGCCGTGGACCTCTGCTCCGAGCGGGGCTTCGACCACGTCTCCGTGGCCCAGATCGCGGAAGCGGCCGACGTGTCGAAGATGACTGTCTTCAACTACTTCGGCACCAAGGAAGGCGTGATCGTCGGCCCGATGGAGGAGCACGCCGCGGACCCGGCCCGCGCGGTGCGCGAGCGCCGGCCCGGCGAGTCCGCGGTGGCCGCCGTGCGCCGCCAGTTCCTGGCCCAGATCGCTGAGCGTGACCCGTCGATCGGTCTCAGCGGTGACCCGCGCGCCCTCAAGGTGCGCCAGCTCGTCAACGAGACACCGACCCTCGCGCACCGCATGGTGATCTTCCACATGCGCAGCATCCAGCTCCTCGCGGACGCCCTGGCGGAGGAGACAGGTGACATGCTCCTCGCCCGGGTCGCCGCCGCCCAGCTGACCGGCGCCCGCAACGCGCTCATCATGGAGAACCACCGGCGCGCCATCGCCGGCGACTCGCTCGACGAGATCGCGAAGGGCTGCGCCGACGCCGCCGAACGCGCCTTCGATCTGGTGGAAAAGGGACTTCAGGGGTACCCCGGGAACGCTTAGGCTCGGCCCATGCCACCGGCCAAGAAGCGCACGCGTACGTACGACTCCGCCAAGATCCGCACCGCCGTGCTCGCCCAGTTCGGCGCCGTACGAGAGGCGGTGCGCACCCTCACGCCCGACCAGCTGGCCCGCCCCACCCGGCTCGGCGACTGGACCGTCCACCAACTGGCCGCCCACATCGCGATGGTGCTCGGCACCGTCCACCGCTACCTGAGCGTCCCGGAACCGGCGCGGCACGAAGTGGCGCTCATGGACTGGCCGTTCGTGACCGTCACCGCCGCCGCCCAGGTCGACGAGGACACCCGCGCCCTCGCGGAGACCGCGGGCGCGGACCTCGACGAGCTGTTCACCCGCACGCTCACCGGCGTCGAGGAGTCCCTGGCCGCCGCCCCCGACGAGCGCCTCGTGCCCTCCCGCTTCGGCGCCATGACCCTCGGCGACTTCCTGGTCACCCGTACCGTCGAACTCACCGTCCACACCGACGACTTGAACGACGCCGTGCCGGGCCTCGACGTGCCGTACGACCGCCAGGCCCTCGCCGCCTGCGCCCGCCTGCTCGCGGACGCGCTCGCGCTGAAGGCGCCGGGGGCCTCCACCGAGGTGCGCGTTCCCCCGTACGCGGTGGTGCAGTGCGTCGAGGGCCCGCGGCACACCCGCGGCACCCCGCCGAACGTCGTCGAGACCGACCCGCTGACCTGGGTCCGCCTCGCCACGGGCCGCACCGACTGGACCAGCGCCCTGGACGCGGCGAAGGTCAGCGCGAGCGGGGAGCGCGCCGACCTGTCGGGACTGCTGCCGATCATGGGGTAGCCCAACGGGGGGCGTATGGAACCAACACCCCCACTTGTTCCGTCACATCGCCATGCACACGCAGCGTCTGACCCTGACCCTGACCGCGCTGGCCTCCGCCGGGCTGCTGCTCACCGCATGCGGCACCGAGTCGGGAGCCGGCTCCGAAACCGGCTCCGGCGGCCGCTCCGTGCAGCCGGGGCCGCCCCTCACCGGCGTCCGCTGGACCGTCGACAGCCTCACCCTGGACGGCAAGAAGTACGAGGCCCCGGGCGACGCCCACCTCAAGATCGGCAAGGACGGGCGGGCCGGCGGCAGCTTCGGCTGCAACTCCGTCGGCGCCGACGTGACGATCAAGGGCGACACCGTGGAGTTCGGCGAACCGCTCCTGACGAAGCGGGCCTGCACGGACGAAAACCGCATGAGGTTCGAGAAGAGCGTCCTGCGCGCCCTCGGCAAGGAGAAGCTCACCGCGAAGGTCGACGGCGCCCGGATGACCCTCACCACCGCCAAGGGAGACCGCATGGCCTTCACCTCACGGCCCGATGAGCCCGACACCCCGCTCACCGGCACCAAGTGGACGGTGCGCGCGGTGGGCGACGCCAAGAGCGCCGCGCCGCTGCCGAAGGACGTGGCCGACAAGGTCCACCTCACCTTCGGCGAGGACGGCAAGGTGCGCGGCAACCTCGGCTGCAACGACGTCACCGCCGAGGCAGAGGCGAAGGACGGCCGCATCACCTTCGGCGTCCCGGCCACCACCCGCAAGATGTGCCCGGGCGCGACGATGGCCACCGAGCGCAGGCTCCTGAAGCTCTTCGACGGCCCGGCGCGCTACGTGATCGAGCGGGACACCCTGAAACTCACCGCCGCCGACGGCACGGTGATCAACGCGAGCGGCGCCGCCAAGTAGGCCGTTGTCACCGTCCGTACAAGGGTCGTATCCCCAATTCGGACCAGTGGTCGATCTCGCCTACACTCGATGATGTGCCACGTGGTGACGGTCGACTCAATCACGATCTGCTTCCCGGCGAGAAGGGCCCCCAGGACGCTTGCGGCGTCTTCGGTGTCTGGGCTCCGGGCGAAGAGGTCGCAAAGCTCACGTACTTCGGGCTCTACGCCCTCCAGCATCGGGGCCAGGAATCCGCGGGAATCGCGGTCAGCAACGGCTCCCAGATCCTCGTCTTCAAGGACATGGGCCTCGTGTCCCAGGTCTTCGACGAAACCTCTCTCAGCTCGCTCCAGGGTCACATCGCGGTCGGTCACGCCCGCTACTCGACGACTGGCGCCTCCGTCTGGGAGAACGCCCAGCCGACGTTCCGTGCCACCGCGCACGGCTCCATCGCGCTCGGGCACAACGGCAACCTCGTCAACACGGCCGAGCTGGCCGAGATGGTCGCCGAGCTGCCCAAGCAGGAGGGCCGGACCACACGCGTGGCGGCCACCAACGACACCGACCTCCTCACGGCGCTCCTCGCCGCGCAGGTGGACGGCGACGGCAAGCCGCTGACCATCGAAGACGCCGCCATGAAGATCCTCCCGCAGGTTCAGGGCGCCTTCTCCCTCGTCTTCATGGACGAGCACACGCTGTACGCGGGCCGCGACCCGCAGGGCATCCGCCCGCTGGTCCTCGGCCGCCTGGAGCGCGGCTGGGTCGTCGCCTCCGAGTCCGCCGCGCTCGACATCTGCGGCGCCTCCTACGTCCGCGAGATCGAGCCGGGCGAGTTCGTCGCCATCGACGAGAACGGCCTGCGAACGTCCCGATTCGCAGAAGCGAAGCCCAAGGGCTGCGTTTTCGAGTACGTCTACCTGGCCCGTCCCGACACGGACATCGCCGGGCGGAACGTCTACCTCTCGCGCGTCGAGATGGGCCGCAAGCTCGCCAAGGAAGCCCCGGTCGAGGCCGACCTGGTCATAGCGACCCCCGAATCCGGCACCCCCGCCGCGATCGGTTACGCGGAGGCCTCCGGCATCCCCTTCGGCGCGGGCCTGGTCAAGAACGCCTACGTCGGCCGGACCTTCATCCAGCCCTCGCAGACGATCCGCCAGCTCGGCATCCGGCTGAAGCTGAACCCCCTCAAGGAAGTCATCAAGGGCAAGCGCCTGGTGGTCGTCGACGACTCGATCGTCCGCGGCAACACCCAGCGCGCCCTGGTCAAGATGCTCCGCGAGGCCGGCGCCGCCGAGGTCCACATCCGGATCTCGTCGCCGCCCGTGAAGTGGCCGTGCTTCTTCGGCATCGACTTCGCGACGCGCGCCGAACTGATCGCCAACGGCATGACCATCGAGGAGATCGGCACCTCGCTCGGCGCCGACTCCCTCTCGTACATCTCCATCGACGGCATGATCGAGGCCACGACCATCGACAAGCCGAACCTCTGCCGCGCCTGCTTCGACGGCGAGTACCCGATGGAGCTGCCCGACCCCGAACTGCTCGGCAAGCAGCTTCTGGAGACGGAACTGGCCGCGGGACCGGCGGGCACCGCCGCCGCCGACGCGATCCGCCGCCCGTAAGACACCCGCAGTACGAGCAGTACGACACGAAAGTTCTCACCGTCATGTCTGAGACCACTGGTGCCAGCTACGCAAGCGCGGGCGTCGACATCGAGGCGGGCGACCGCGCCGTCGAGCTGATGAAGGAGTGGGTCAAGAAGACCCAGCGCCCGGAGGTCGCGGGCCTCGGCGGCCTCGGCGGCTTCGCCGGGCTCTTCGACGCCTCCGCGCTCAAGCGCTTCGAGCGCCCCCTGCTCGCCTCCGCCACCGACGGGGTCGGCACGAAGGTCGACGTCGCCCGCCAGATGGGCGTGTACGACACCATCGGCCACGACCTCGTCGCGATGGTCATGGACGACATCGTCGTGTGCGGCGCCGAGCCGCTCTTCATGACCGACTACATCTGCGTGGGCAAGGTCCACCCGGAGCGCGTCGCCGCCATCGTCAAGGGCATCGCCGAGGGCTGCGTCCTCGCCGGCTGCTCGCTGGTCGGCGGCGAGACGGCGGAGCACCCGGGGCTGCTCGGCCCGGACGACTTCGACGTCGCGGGCGCCGGCACGGGCGCGGTCGAGGCCGACCGCCTCCTCGGCCCCGATCGCATCCGTAAGGGTGACGCGGTCATCGCCATGGCGGCCTCCGGTCTTCACTCGAACGGGTACTCGCTCGTGCGGCACGTGGTCTTCGACCGCGCGGGCTGGGCGCTGGACCGCCACGTCGAGGAGTTCGGCCGCACGCTCGGCGAGGAACTCCTGGAGCCCACCAAGATCTACTCGCTGGACTGCCTCGCGCTCACCCGCACCACGGACGTCCACGCCTTCAGCCACATCACCGGCGGCGGCCTCGCGGCCAACCTCGCGCGGGTCATCCCGGACGGCCTGCACGCGATCGTCGACCGCGAGACGTGGACCCCCGGCGCGGTCTTCGACGTGGTCGGCAAGCAGGGGAAGGTCGAGCGCCTCGAACTGGAGAAGACGCTGAACATGGGCGTCGGCATGATCGCGATCGTCCCCGAGGAGTCGGCGGACGCGGCGCTCACCACCCTCGCCGACCGCGGCGTGGAGGCCTGGGTCGCGGGCGAGATCACCGACCGCGGTGACCACGCGACGGGCGCCGCCCTGATCGGTGACTACGCCAAGTAGCCCGATGCGGGAGGGTCCACGGCAGCACAAAACCCGGTCCGGAGTGGTGACCACCCCGGACCGGGTGAAGTGCAGTCGCTACAACGAGGTCAAGCGCCGCGGCGCTGCGACGACGGACCGGACTCGTCGGAGTCCTCGTCGTCGTCGACGTTATACAGATCCGCGTACTGGGCGTACGGGTCGTCTTCCTCGTCGTCCTCGAACGGCTCGCCATTCGGCGGCTGTTGCGAAGTCGAAGCGCCCAGCTCATTGGCCAGACGCGACAGGTCAGTCCCGCCGCTGCTGTACTTCAGCTGGCGGGCGACCTTCGTCTGCTTGGCCTTTGCCCGGCCGCGCCCCATGGCTCGACCCCCTCGGATACGGGGCTCGACGGCCCCAGAGTCTTGACACGCGTTCATGATCTAGGACGGACTCTCCTCGGAGAGACCGGTCCGTAGGGCTTCCACGGTACCTGCTCCTGCGGCCATACGGTACGTCGCCCGCAGGACGCGCCTCGGCGCAGAACCCGCGAGGAGCCCTGTCCTCGCTGGTCAACTGCGATTTTAACCTCTTCTTGCCGGGCGACCCGCCGACGGGGGTGAGTCTTGTCTCCTCCACCGCGTCGGCGGGCCCTGCGGACGCGGTCTCAGCGGGCGTCGGCCATCCGCTGCTCGGCGATCCTGTCGGCCGCCGCGGCCGGCGGAATGCCGTCCTGCTTTGCGCGAGCGAATATCGTCAGCGTGGTGTCGAAGATGTTCGCCGCCTTCGCCTTGCACCGCTCGAAGTCGAAGCCGTGCAGTTCGTCGGCGACCTGGATCACGCCGCCGGCGTTCACCACGTAGTCCGGCGCGTAGAGGATCGCGCGGTCGGCGAGGTCCTTCTCGACGCCCGGGTGCGCGAGCTGGTTGTTGGCGGCGCCGCACACCACCTTCGCGGTCAGCACGGCCACGGACTCGTCGTTCAGGGCGCCGCCGAGCGCGCAGGGGGCGTAGATGTCGAGCCCCTCGGTGCGGATCAGGGCCTCCGTGTCCGCCACCGCCGTCACCGACGGGTGCTTGTCCAGGACGCGGCGCACGGACTCCTCCCGCACGTCGGTGATCACGACCTCGGCGCCGTCCGCCAGGAGGTGCTCGACCAGGTGGTGGCCGACCTTGCCGACACCCGCGACCCCGACCTTGCGATCGCGCAGTGTCGGGTCGCCCCACAGGTGCTGGGCCGAGGCCCGCATGCCCTGGAAGACGCCGAAGGCGGTGAGGACGGAGGAGTCCCCGGCGCCGCCGTGCTCCGGGGAGCGTCCGGTGGTCCAGCGGCACTCGCGGGCGACGACGTCCATGTCGGAGACGTACGTACCGACGTCGCAGGCCGTCACGTACCGGCCGCCGAGCGAGGCGACGAAGCGGCCGTAGGCGAGGAGCAGGGCCTCGCTCTTGATCTGCTCGGGGTCCCCGATGATCACGGCCTTGCCGCCGCCGTGGTCGAGCCCGGCCAGGGCGTTCTTGTACGACATCCCGCGCGCGAGGTTCAGCGCGTCGGCGACGGCCTCCTCCTCGCTCGCGTACGGATAGAAGCGGGTGCCGCCGAGGGCCGGGCCCAGGGCGGTGGAGTGGAGGGCGATGACGGCCTTGAGGCCACTGGCGCGGTCCTGGCAGAGCACTACTTGCTCATGGCCGCCCTGCTCCGAGTGGAACAGGGTGTGCAGGACGCCGTTGTCTGCTTCGGTCACGGTGGTGACTCCCGGTCGAGTAGCGGCGGTGGGCGGGCTCCCGTACGGGTGGCGGGGGCCCGATGGGCATGAGAGTAGAGCCTGTCCACCGCGCGTGAGGGCCTCGTGCCGAGGATCACCCGTCTCGCCGAGCGCGGACCGCGTGACGGAGCGGCGCGGCAGAGCGCGGCCATGGCACGATCGGCAGTGGTTTCTGGGTTGTCCGGCCGGAACGCGGGGGAGAGAGCAGCCGTGCCCAAGGTGTCATCGGTGACGGTCCCGTACGCCTCCTACTTGCGCGTCTACGAGCCGTTGGCCGCCTTCCCGGAGCCGGAGCGCGGCCACTGGGCGCGCTACGCCTGCCGCCCGGACCGCCCCTCGTACCAGGACGAGCTGCGGCGCTCCCTCGCCGACCTGGTGCCGACGCCGCCCGTGCCCGTGCCGGTGCACGAGAGCAGCGACGCCTTCGTCCTGGAGGTCGACGGGGTGCTGTGCGTCTGCCCGTGGCGGACCCGGCTGCGCGGCTGGCAGGCGATGGGGGAGCTGGCCGACCGGCTGCCCCTGCCGGTACTCGACGCGGTGCTCCCGCCGGTGCTGCGCCGCCAGACGGCCGCGGACTACGAGCAGTGGCTGGCCCGCAACCCCGACGCGCGCCCGTGGATTCGTACGTCGACGTGGCAGGTGCCGCTGCACTGGTTCGTGCTCGTCTCGGACGAGGAGCGCTGTTACGACCCGGGTGAGGGGGAGGCGCCGGGCACGCCGCCGGTCCTTCGCTACCGCACTCCGATGGTCCAGGCCCGGCGCCGGGTGGCGCGCGGTCTGAAGACGCTGCGGGACGCGCTGGACGAGGCACCGCTGATCGAGGGCCTCGTGGACGTCGGCCGGTGGCTGGAGGAGTTCCACCCGCGCTCCCTGGTCGAGCTGGACTACGGCGGCCTCGTGCACGCCCTGCCCGCCGACGAGCTGGACGAGGACCACTCGGCCGCGGATGTCGCCGAGGGGATCGAGGCCCTGCGCAACGGCGACGGCGAGGGGGCGGGCGAGGCGTATGCGAGGCTCGTGGAGCGGTGGCGGGCGGTCCGGGACCTCCAGTTCGCGAACTGAGGCCGCGCGTCGCTCTGAGGGGCCGTCATCTTCCGGCCGTTCGCGGGCGCCGGGACGTAGGTCCCGATCCGGGCCTTTGTGTCAAGCGTGACGGACCGCACTTTCGGGGCCCTTGCGCCCATCGCCCCTCCTCATGCCAAAATAGGACAAGGAGTCCGGGGAGGGCTCCTTCCGCCCAAGTAAGGGCGGAATGCTCTGCATTGCACGCTATGGGGGGTCCTGTTGACTCATGATCGCTCTGTGACTGATCGTCACGGTGGCGTGACTGTCCGCTATGGCATGGTCCATCGGCTTCCGTCGGTGATGAACACCTGGGAGGGCAATTCCATCGGTTTGGCCGACGTGGCTGGACGGATGGTGTAGTTGTAGTGCCGAGGACAAGCCGTTCGTCCTATAACCGACTCGACTCGCGTCCGCCATTTCGGGCAACGCGGGTCAAGGTGCAGAATTTAGAGGAATGAACCGAGAAGGTTCGGTTCTCCCGAGGAGGCCGCTCATGACCGCTCGCACCCCTGATGCCGAGCCGCTGCTGACCCCGGCTGAGGTCGCCACGATGTTCCGCGTCGACCCGAAGACGGTGACGCGTTGGGCAAAGGCTGGCAAGCTCACGTCGATTCGCACGCTCGGCGGACACCGCCGTTACCGCGAGGCTGAGGTCCGCGCACTGCTCGCGGGTATCCCGCAGCAGCGCAGCGAGGCCTGACGTACGCCGGAAGTACCGCTCAACCAGCAGTAACCCGCACAACCCGGACGAAGAGCACCACTGCTGTCAGGTCCCCCAACCTGGCCGTTCGTCCGACATATAGCTACACGCGACGCGGGTCTCGCCCCAACGGGACCCACGCCTGAGCCGCATGGGTGAGTCGTTCGATCGCGCTGGACTCCGCCGGGTCCAGCGCGATTTTTTTATGCGCCGAAGGGGTGCCCGAGGGGTGTCCTTGGTGGTCTCCGGGGAGTGCTGTGGGGTGCCGTGGGGGATACGGCGGCGGCGCGGCGGGGGGAGGTGCAATTGCACATATTAAATTGGCTGGTTGTAGGGAGGGTGTAAGTTCGAGTGTTTCCCAAACCTGTTCGGTGACACCCGTCACATGCCGCGCGCCTTGTTGCGTCATATGCCTCTGCGCTAAAGGGACTTCGGGAGCGCGACGGAGCCTCCGCCTCTCACCCTCCCACCGCGGGAGCGGGCCGCGCGGCGGCATTGGTCATGCCTTGGCGGGACTTTCGTCCTCGTCGGGTGTGCTCTCGCCCGCGCCCTCCACGGGGCTCTCCAGGACGAAGCCGGCCTCGGGCGCCTCGAGCTCGCCGGGGCGGTGCGGGGAGGGCTCCAGGGCGAGCCTCAGGAGCCGGTGGCAGATCGCGCAGTGCCGCGTCAGGTGGCGGTAGCTCGTGGCCGCCGCGAGATGGGCGCGCAGCAGGGCACGCGTCTCGTGCCGCACAGCCGCAGCGGGAGCAGGCGAAGCAGAAGGAACAGACGAAGCGGACATGCGTCACCTCCCGGGGGAGTCTGCCGCCGACTCCCTGCTGTCCGGGGTACCGGTGGAATGTGACGCAGTCAAGATGCGCATACGAGAACGGGCCGCATCGGAATCGATGCGGCCCGTCTCTTCGACTGCGGTCCTGACGGGATTTGCTGTGTCTTTCCGCGGCTGCGCCGCGGGCGCGGCCCCTGGCCGGGTGGAGTGGTCGCCGGGTGCGGGAATGCGGAACGGGCCGCTCCAGCAAGGGATGCGGCCCGTTCTCCTCAACTGCGGTCCTGACGGGATTTGAACCCGCGGCCTCCACCTTGACAGGGTGGCGAGCACTCCAAACTGCTCCACAGGACCTTGCTCGCGGCACTTGTTGGTGCGTTGTGCTGCGAGACGAGACTCTACAGCAGCGCAGGCCCGGCGGTCGAACTCACCCTGCGTGCCCGCCCGCTCACGGCGCCACCGCGTCGATGGCCTTGACGATCCGCTTGTCCGAGACGGGGTACGCCGTGCCCAGCGCGTGCGCGAAGTAGCTGACGCGCAGCTCCTCGATCATCCAGCGGATGTCCAGCACTTCCCTGGGCACGGGCCGCCCCTGCGGCAGCTGCTCCAGCAGCCACAGGTACTCGTCCCGCATCTCGCGGACCTTCTCCATGCGCGTGGTGTCCCGCTGGACGTTGGTCGGCATCTGCTGGAGGCGGCGGTCGGCGGCCACCATGTACCGCATCAGGTCCGGCAGGCGCCGCAGGCCCGTCTCCGTCACGAAGCCCGGCTTGATGAGGGAGTTCAACTGCTCCCGTACGTCCGCGAGGTTGGCGAGGAGCGCCGGGCTCCGCGCCGACTTCAGGCGCCGCTCACAGGCCTGCCAGGCGGCCAGCACCTGCTGCACCTGTCCGACCGCCCGCACGGTCGTGTCGACGATCTCCGCGCGCACCTTGTCGAAGAGCTTGCGGTACGACTCCTCGTCCCAGACGGGCCCGCCGAAGTCCGCGATCAGCTTGTCCGCGGCGGCCATCGCGCAGTCGTCGAAGAGGGCCTGCATGGAGCCGTGCGGGTTTGCGGACAGGGCCAGCTTCTGCTGGTTCGTCAGCTTGTCCGAGGCGAATTTGCCGGGGTTCACGGGGATGTTGCGCAGGATGAGCCGGCGGGTGCCCTTCCACATCGCCTGCTGCTGCTCGGCCTCGGTGTCGAAGAGGCGTACGGACACAGTGTCTGCCGCGGGCCCCTCGTCGTCCACGAGCGCGGGATACGCCTTCACCGGCTGCCCCGCCCTGCGGGTCTCGAACACGCGGCTGAGCGTGCCGATGCTCCAGTCCGTGAGCCCCGTGCGCTCCACGGCCGCACCGCCGGTGCGCTCGGCCGTCGCGGCGGCGGCCTGCGAGAGCGCCTTGCGGGCCTTCGGCTTCAGCCGCAGCTTGAGGGCTTCGAGGTCCTTGTCCTCGGCGAGCTTCCTGCGCCGCTCGTCGGTGATCCGGAACGTGATCTTCAAGTGGTCCGGTACGCGCGTCAGATCGAAGTCGTCGGGCGAGACCGGCACCCCGACCATCCGCTGGAGCTCGCGGGCCAGCGTGACGTGCAGCGGCTCCTGCAGCGGAACCGCCCGCTCCAGGAACGCCTTCGCGAAGTTCGGCGCCGGGACGTAGTTGCGGCGGATCGGTTTGGGCAGGGAGCGGATCAGCTCGACGACCACGTCCTCGCGCAGGCCCGGGATCTGCCAGTCGAAGCCCTCGTCCGTGACCTGGTTCAGGACCTGGAGCGGGATGTGGACCGTGACGCCGTCCGCGTCCGCGCCCGGCTCGAACTGGTACGTCACCTTGAACTTCAGCGGCCCCTGGCGCCACGCGTCGGGGTAGTCGTCCTTGGAGACGTCACCGGCCTTCTCGTTGATGAGCATCGACCGCTCGAAGTCGAGCAGTTCGGGCTCTTCCCGCTGCTTCTTCTTCCACCAGGAGTCGAAGTGCGCGCCGGAGACGACGTCCGCCGGGACCCGCTGGTCGTAGAAGTCGAAGAGCGTCTCGTCGTCGACGAGGATGTCGCGGCGCCGGGCGCGGTGCTCCAGCTCCTCGACCTCGGTCAGCAGCTTGCGGTTGGCGGCGAAGAACTTGTGGTGCGTGCGCCAGTCGCCCTCGACGAGGGCGTTGCGGATGAACAGGTCGCGGGAGACCTCGGGGTCGATGCGGCCGTAGTTCACCTTGCGGTCGGTGACGATCGGGACGCCGTACAGCGTCACCTTCTCGATCGCCACCACCGCGGCCTGGTCCTTCTCCCAGTGCGGCTCGCTGTAGGTGCGCTTCACCAGGTGCTGGGCGAGCGGCTCGACCCACTCCGGCTCGATCTTCGCGTTGACGCGGGCCCACAGGCGGGAGGTCTCCACCAGCTCGGCGGACATGATGTAGCGCGGGGGCTTCTTGAAGAGCGCCGAGCCGGGGAAGATCGCGAACTTGGCGTTGCGGGCGCCGATGTACTCGCCCCGGCCGCCGCGCTGCTTGGGGTCCTTGGCGTCCTTGCCGCTGTCCTTCGACTCCTTCACGTCCTTCAGCCCGATGTGGGAGAGGAGGCCGGCGAGGAGGGAGATGTGGACGTGCTGCTCGGGGGCGTCCTCTTCGTTGAGGTGGATGCCCATCTGCTTGGCGACCGTGCGCAGCTGCGTATAGATGTCCTGCCACTCGCGGATGCGCAGGAAGTTGAGGTACTCCGCCTTGCACATCCGGCGGAACGACGACGAGCCGCGCTCCTTCTGCTGCTCGCGGACGTACCGCCACAGGTTCAGGTACGCGAGGAAGTCGCTCGTCTCGTCCTTGAAGCGGGCGTGCTGCTGGTCGGCCTGCGCCTGCTTCTCCGCCGGGCGCTCGCGCGGGTCCTGGATGGAGAGCGCCGCCGCGATCACCATGACCTCGCGCACGCAGCCGTTCTTGTCGGCCTCCAGGACCATGCGGGCCAGGCGCGGGTCCACCGGGAGCTGCGCCAGCTTGCGGCCCTGCTCGGTGAGGCGCTTGCGTACGTCCTTCTGGGTCGGGTCCAGCGCGCCCAGTTCCTGGAGGAGCTGGACGCCGTCGCGGATGTTGCGGTGGTCCGGCGGGTCGATGAAGGGGAACTTCTCGATGTCGCCGAGGCCGGCCGCGGTCATCTGGAGGATGACGGAGGCGAGGTTGGTGCGGAGGATCTCCGCGTCCGTGAACTCCGGGCGCGAGAGGAAGTCCTCCTCGCTGTAGAGCCGGATGCAGATGCCGTCCGACGTACGCCCGCAGCGGCCCTTGCGCTGGTTGGCGCTGGCCTGGCTGATCGCCTCGATGGGCAGCCGCTGCACCTTCGTACGGTGGCTGTAGCGGGAGATGCGGGCCGTGCCCGGGTCGATCACGTACTTGATGCCGGGCACGGTCAGGGAGGTCTCGGCGACGTTCGTCGCGAGGACGATCCGTCTGCCCGTGTGCTGCTGGAAGACGCGGTGCTGCTCGGCGTGCGAGAGCCGTGCGTACAGGGGCAGGACCTCGGTGAACCGGTAGTTCTTCTTGTTCAGCGCGTCCGCCGTGTCGCGGATCTCGCGCTCTCCGGAGAGGAAGACGAGGATGTCACCCTTCCCCTCGGCCTGGAGTTCCTCGACGGCGTCGGTGATCGCGGTGATCTGGTCGCGGTCGGAGTCGTCCGAGTCCTCTTCGAGGAGGGGGCGATAGCGCACCTCCACGGGGTACGTCCGGCCGCTGACCTCGACGATCGGCGCGTCCCCGAAGTGCCGCGAGAAGCGCTCGGGGTCGATGGTCGCCGAGGTGATGACGACCTTCAGGTCCGGGCGCTTCGGCAGCAGCTGGGCCAGATAGCCGAGCAGGAAGTCGATGTTGAGGGACCGCTCGTGGGCCTCGTCGATGATGATCGTGTCGTACGCGCGCAGGTCGCGGTCCGTCTGGATCTCGGCCAGCAGGATGCCGTCCGTCATCAGCTTGATGAACGTGCCCTCCGGGTTCACCTGGTCGGTGAAGCGGACCTTCCAGCCGACGGCCTCGCCGAGCGGGGTCTTCATCTCCTCGGCCACGCGCTCGGCGACCGTGCGGGCGGCGATGCGCCGCGGCTGCGTGTGGCCGATCATGCCGCGCACGCCCCGGCCCAGCTCCAGACAGATCTTGGGGATCTGCGTGGTCTTGCCGGAACCGGTCTCGCCCGCGACGATCACGACCTGGTGGTCGCGTATCGCGTCGGCGATCTCGTCCTTCTTCTGGCTGACCGGGAGCTGCTCGGGATAGGTGATCGCGGGCACGCGGGAGCCGCGCTCGGCCATCCGCGCCTCGGCCTTCTCCACGTCCGCCGCGATCTCGGCGAGGACGGCGGCGCGGGCCTCGGGCTTGCGGATGCGGCGCGCACCCTCCAGCCGGCGGCCGATCCGGTGCTCATCGCGGAGCGAGAGCCCGGACAGGCGGGGGGCGAGGGTGTCGAGGGCGAGGGCGGGCTGCGTAGACATACGCCGTCCAGGATCTCACCCGCCGCTCGGCAGTGGCGAACCGATTTCACGGGCGGGACCGCCCGGCACGTACGATTCCGGGCATGTTGTCCCGTGCGCGTACGGCGTGGTGCCCCTTGGTGGCGGTGCTGCTCGTCGTGCTGGGGGGGTTCTGCGGGCCCGCGGTGGCCGACACCGCCGTGCCGCCGGTCTCCACGGTGGCGCACGTGTATGCAGGGCATGACCAGCGGCCCGGCTGCGGCAAGGGCGGTCAGGGGGACGCCGGGCAGCAACCCGTGTCGCCGCCGCGGTCCGGCTCCGCGCACGAACTGCTGCCCGCGCTGTACGAGGCCCATGGGGCGTCCGGCGCCTGGAGCGCCGACCAGGCCGTCCTCGAGCCGACGCCGCTGCGCGGGCCGCCCCCGCTGACGCCGCCTTCCCCTGTGGATCTCTCTGTCCTGCGCGTGTAGGGGCCCCCTACCCGGGCCCCTTCCACCACGTACAGGAACAGAGAGAACCTCCTGATGCCGAAGAGCAACAACAACAAAAAGAAGAACATCGCCATCGGCGCGGGCTTCGCCGTCGCCGCCGTGCTGCTCGGCGCCGCCTCCTACACGGCCACCAAGCCCGCCGACTCCCCGGGCACCACCTCGAAGGAGGCGGCCGCGGGCGCCGCGCCCTCCGCCGCACCGCAGGCCGGTGTCTACCCCGAGCTGGAGAGGCTCGCCCGGCGCGACGCCAAGGACCCCCTCGCGCAGGGCCGCGCGGACGCGCCCGTCGTGATGGTCGAGTACGCGGACTTCAAGTGCGGCTTCTGCGGGAAGTTCGCCCGCGACACCGAGCCGGGCCTCGTGAAGAAGTACGTCGACAAGGGCGTCCTGCGCATCGAATGGCGCAACTTCCCCATCTTCGGCGCGGACTCCGAGCGGGCCGCGCGCGGCGCGTGGGCGGCGGGGAAGCAGGGGCGTTTCTGGCAGTTCCACGAGGCAGCGTACGCCGAGGGGTCCAAGGAGAAGGGCTTCGGCGAGGGGCGGCTGAAGGAGCTGGCGAAGGAGGCCGGGGTCAAGGACCTCGACCGGTTCGCCGCCGACGCGGGCGGTGACGCGGCCAAGGCCGCCGTGCGGAAGGACCAGGAGGAGGCGTACGGCCTCGGCGCCACCTCCACGCCGTCCTTCCTGGTCAACGGGCGGCCCATCTCGGGCGCGCAGCCGGATGAGGTGTTCCGGCAGGCGATCGAGGCGGCGGCGGCGGGGCGGGCCGGCGGCGCGGCTGGCGGCAAGGCGGGCGGCGATAAGGCGGGCGGCAAGGCCGGTGGCGATGAGGCCGGTGGCAAGACCGGCGCCAAGGGGGGATCCGAGTGACCGCCGATGTGGGGTACTTCGCCGCGTTCCTGGGCGGGCTGCTCGCGCTCGTCAGTCCGTGCAGCGCCCTGCTGCTGCCCGCCTTCTTCGCGTACTCGATCGACTCGACGTCCCGGCTCGTCGCGCGGACCGGCATCTTCTACGCCGGGCTCGCCACCACCCTGGTCCCCCTGGGCGCCGCCGGGTCCTACGCCGGGCGGTTCTTCTTCGGCCACCGTGACCAGCTGGTGCTCGTCGCCGGGTGGCTGATCATCGGGCTCGGCGCGCTCCAGGTCGTGGGGATGGGCTTCGCCTCGCGGAGGATGGCGGAGCTGTCGGGGCGCATCCGGCCGACCACCGCGTTCTCGGTGTACGCGCTGGGGGCCGTGTACGGCCTCGCCGGGTTCTGTGCCGGGCCGATCCTCGGCAGCGTCCTGACGGTGGCGGCGGTGAGCGGCAGTCCTGTCTACGGGGGGCTGCTCCTGGCTGTCTACGCGCTGGGCATGGCCGTGCCGCTGTTCGTGCTCGCGCTGCTCTGGGAGCGGTTCGAGCTGGGGCGGCGCGGGTGGCTGCGGGGGAGGGCGTTCCGGGTCGGGCGGTTCGAGCTGCATACGACATCGCTGCTCTCGGGGTTGTTCTTCGTCGCGCTCGGGACGCTCTTCCTCGTGTACGACGGGACGACCGCGCTGCCGGGTCTGCTGGACGTGGACGATTCGTTCGCGGTGGAGCAGTGGGCCGGGGGTGTCGGGCGGGCCGTGCCGGATGCGGTGCTGCTCGTGGGGGTAGTGGTGCTGGTGGGAGGCGTGCTCGGGGTGCGGGGGTGGCGGCGGAGAGGGGAGACGGGGCCGGCGACGGAGGTGGGGCCGGAGGCGGAGACGGAGGTGGGGCCGGAGGCGGCGACGGAGGCGGCTTCTTCGGAGTCTGTTTCGTCAGCTTCTGGGTGAGAAGGTCTCTTATGCGTGGTTTAGCGTGTTCGTATGTCTGATCATGAGCCGGGAGAGCAGAGTCAGCAGCCGCTGGGGCATCCGCCGCATGGTGCGCATGGGCGGGTGCCCACGGGGCGGGAGCGGTGGGACGCCTTCAAGCGGTCGCCCTTCCTGCCGGCCCTCGTGCTGGTCTTCATCCTGGCGGCCGCCGCGGGGCTCTTCGCGGGCTCGTACACGTACTCGATGGCCAATCCGACCCCTCATCACGTTCCCACGGCGGTCGTCGGGTCCCCGACCCCGGACGCCGCGCACGGCAAGGCCTTCCTCGACGGCATGGAGAAGGCGCTGAACGCCTCGCTGGAAGTGCGGCGGTACGACAGCGTGGCCGCGGCGCGGCGGGACGTGGAGGAGCAGAAGGTCTTCGCGATCCTCGATGTGGGCGAGCGGAAGGTGACGATGGACGTCTCCGGGGCGTCCGGGGCCTCCGTCGCGCAGGTGCTGTCCGAGACCGCGCCGAAGGTGGGCGAGGAGGTGGGGGTTCCGGTCACGGTGCGGGACATCAAGCCGTTGCAGGAGGGTGATCCCCGGGGGCTCGCCATCTTCTACATCTCGCTGGCGGCGGTGATCATCGGGTTCGTGGGGGCGATTCAGCTGAGCGTGCACGCGCGCGGGCTGAATCCGGCGGAGCGGATCGCCTTCACGGCGTTGTACGCGCTGCTGGGGGCCTTCGTCATCGCGGCGGTCGTCGACTGGTGGCTGGGGGCGGTGCGGCTGCCGTTCGTGGAGTCGTGGCTGATCCTGGCGCTGACGTTGTTCGCGTCGGGGATGGTCTTCACGATGTTCAACACGTTGTTCGGGCGGTGGGCGATGCTGCCGACATGGGGGCTGATGGTGCTGCTGGGGAATCCGTCGTCCGGGGGCGCGGTGTCGTGGCCGCTGCTGCCTTCGGTGCTGGGGCACATCGGGCAGTGGCTGCCGCCGGGGGCGTCGGTCAACGCGCAGCACACGGCGGTGTACTTCGGCGGGCACCAGCACGCGTTTCCGTTTCTGGTGCTCGGGGGGTGGGCGTTGGTGTCCTCGGCGGTGTTCTGGGTGTGGCGGCATCGGCATCCGGGTGGGCGGGGGGTGGGGGCGGTGCATGCGGCTTCGCGGGGCGGGGCGCGGGGTGGGTAGTGCGGGTGGGCGCCTGGGGTTCTTCTGTGGGGCGGGGCCGCGGGGGTATGTCCGTGCTCGCCATCTTGGCGCGGGTGCTTTGGTGCTTCGGTTCCCTGATGACCACCACTGTGCTCCGCGCGCACATACCCCCACGTCCCCTCCGACGCGTCGGCGACTGCGGGCCGTCGTTGCCTGGCCTGCCGTCCGGGGGGCGTAGGCGGGAACGGCGAAGGCCCCGTCCAGGGGACGGGGCCTTCGGGGAAGTGGCTGGGGCCGGGATCGAACCGGCGACCTATCGCTTTTCAGGCGATCGCTCGTACCAACTGAGCTACCCAGCCACGCGATCCGCGTGGAATCGCAAGCGGTCCTGACGGGATTTGAACCCGCGGCCTCCACCTTGACAGGGTGGCGAGCACTCCAAACTGCTCCACAGGACCAAGCATTGTGCGAGCACTAGTCTCGCACAAGGTGTTGCGTGCCCCCAACGGGATTCGAACCCGTGCTACCGCCTTGAAAGGGCGGCGTCCTGGGCCACTAGACGATGAGGGCTAAGGGCCCACCTGGGCGCTTTGCAGCGCGTCGGGGACGTGAGAAGCATATGGGATGCGGGGAGCTATCGCCAAAACGGTTTAGTCGGCGGGCCCCGGCGCGGTCGGCGAGGCCGGTGCCCCGGGCCGGTTCTCCTTGGGGAGATGGCGGCTGACCTCCGCCTTTGTCAGGCCGAGGCCGCCCAGCCTGATCTCGTCCCAGGCCTGCAGCCGCTTGGTCGTACGGTCCAGGTAGAGCACGGACGCCTCCACCGGGTCGGGGTACTTGCCCTCGACCGCCCGCAGCCCGCTGCCGCCCGTCGATCCCTCGACGCGCAGCCGCGTGCCCCCGTCCATGACCTCCATCTGCTGGCGGTGGATGTGGCCCGCGAGGACCAGCGGCACCTCGCCGTCCGTCTCGCGCGCCGTCGTCGGGTTGTGCGCGATGGCCACGTCGACCGGGGTGCCGGCCGCCCGCTCGGCGCGCAGGGCCGAGGCGAGCCGTATGCCGGCCATGTGGTGGACGGAGTCGCCGTCGGGCCTCACGGAGCGGTCGGGGGTGTACTGCGGGTCGCCGATCCCGGCGAAGCGCAGGCCGGCGACGGTTTCCGCCTTGCCGTCGTCGAGCACGTGGACGTTCTTGAAGCGCTCCAGGTAGCGCTGCGTGGTGAACGAGTCGTGGTTGCCGCGCACCCACACGTAAGGGACGCCCAGCTCCTTGATCGGGTCGAGGAAGGGGTTCTCGGCCGCGCTGCCGTGGTCCATCGTGTCGCCGGAGTCGACGATGACGTTGATGTCGTATTGCTCCACGAGGGAAGCGATGATCTTCCAGCTCGCCGGGTTGAGGTGGATGTCGGAGACGTGCAGGACCCGCATGGTCGTGGGGTCCGGCTGGTACGCGGGGAGCGTGGACGTGACGTCGTACAGCTTGGTCACGTTGGTGACCAGGCGTGCCAACTCCTGCTGGTAGACGTCGAATTCGCTGACGATGCTGCGGGCGTTGCCGACGACCGAGGGGGCGCTGCTGAGCAGGCCGGAGAACTTCGGTTCCAGGACGGACTTGGGGTTCCAGGTGGCGTACGCCGCCGTGCCCGAGGCCGCGAGGAGGGCGAGGGCCAGACCGCCCGCGGCGAGCGCGCGGCGCGGACGGCGGTAGACGGCGAGGCCGAGTGCGGTCGCGCCCGAGACGACGGCGACGCAGGAGCGGACGGCCAGGTCGAGCGTGCCGTGGCCGACGTCCCGCGCCACCTCGTCCTGGAGCCCCGAGAGCCGCTCCGGGTGGTCGACGAGGGCCTGGGAGCGCACGGGGTCGAGGCGGTCCACGTCCACGTCGAGGCGGATGGGGGCGATGTGGGAGCGCAGTTCCAGGGCGCCGAGCGGGGAGACGTTGATCTTCGTGCCGCCGGTGAGGGACGGGCGGAGCGTCATGCGGGTGTCCATCGGGCCGACGGGCGCGCGCACGCTGCCGACGATCAGCAGGCCGAGCCAGGCGCCGAGCAGGACGACCGTGAGCAGGCCGAGGGCGCGGGTGTAGGGGTGCGGCGGGCTGATCAGTTCGCTGACGGGATGGGCGCGGCGGGCGCGGTAGTGGCCCAGGAGGGCGCGGACCGCCCTTCGTACGCGCTGCGGGACGACCGTGACGTCGCGAGCCATTGGTCCCGTATGCCCAATTGGAGCGGGAGGTATGCGGGAAGGTGTGCCGGGACGGGGACAGCGGCGTGGCCGACAATGGGGGAGTGCTGGAGATGACGCGCGAGGAGTTCGAGGAACTGGTCGGCGAGGCTCTCGACCGGATTCCGCCGGAATTGACGCGGTTGATGGACAACGTGGCCGTCTTCGTCGAGGACGAGCCGCCCGCCGACGACCCCGAGTTGCTCGGGCTCTACGAAGGGACGCCGCTGACCGACCGGGGCGAGTGGTACGCGGGCGTCCTGCCGGACCGCATCACCATCTACCGGGGGCCCACGCTCCGGATGTGTGAGTCGCGTGAGGACGTGGTCGCCGAGACGGAGATCACCGTCGTGCACGAGGTGGCCCACCACTTCGGGATCGACGACGACCGGCTGCACGCGCTCGGGTACGGGTGAGGGTACGGACGCGGATGCGCGTCCGGCCGGGTGTGCGGGAGCGGGTGACGTCCGTGTCCTCTTGCGGGCCGCGGGAGTTGGGCAGTGCGTCCCCGTTCTCAGCGCCCCAGGAGGTGCTCGGCCGTGCGCCAGTTGTACGTTCCCGTCCGTTGGGCCGCGGTCGCGGTGGCCGTCGCGGCGACCGCGGGCTGCATGAGCATCGGTGACGACGGGGACGCGCCGCGGCCCGGGCGCTCCGCGGGTGACGGCGGGACCGCCGTGTCCGACGGCCGGCCGGTGGCCCGGGGCGACGACATCGCCACGGGCGGTGAGCGCGGGCAGGGCCGGGACAAGGGCAAGGCCAAAGGCAAGGGCAAAGGCAAGGCCAAGCGCAAGGGCGAGAGGGACGGCGCCTCCGGGGGCGACGGCTCGGTCCCCGAGGCCGGGGAGCCGTCGGAGTCCGCGGCGCCCTCACCGGCCGCCCCGAAGCCGACGAAACAGCCCGGCAAGCCCCTCCCGCCGCGGCCCAGGCCGACCCCGACCCGGACGACCGAGGAGCCCGAGCCGCCGAAGCCCTCCTCGTCCCCGACGCCGGCCCCGACCACCCCGGAGCCCTCCTCCTCGGCCGACGGGTCGGGGCAGGGCGCCCAGCTTCAGCGGCGGAGCGCGGACGGTGACGAGCGGGAACCGTCGCCGGAGGCGGGACCGCGGTAGACATCTGCGCAGGTGGGAGGCCTTTTGGTGGGGGCGGTTTGCCATATGGGGTGGGGGGTGCGTATGGTGGTAGATCGTTTGATCCCATTTGCCCGGCGCCGACACAGAAGAGCGCCGCGTGGCGCGTACTCTCCCTTGCCGTGGCTGACCGCATCGAGGCGGTCCATTGCGAAATCACGGAGTTGACGGGCGCGTGCCGAGACTCCGGAAGGTTTCGCATTTCGCATGTCCATTTTCAGTTCTGACCACGCCGTCCTGCCCGAGAACGAGATCGTCGAGAACGAGATCGCCACGAACGAGATCGTCGAGATCGTCGAGAACGAGGTCGTAGAGGCTGCCGTCGAGGCCGTCGCGGTCTCCGGGGCCGAGGACGTCACCGAGGTCACCCCCGACGCCGACGCCGACGCCACCGCTGAGGCCGACGCCGACGCCGAGCCCGAGATGACCTTCGGCGACCTCGGTCTGCCCGAGGGCATCGTCCGCAAGCTCGCGCAGAACGGCGTGACCACGCCCTTCCCGATCCAGGCCGCGACCATCCCGGACGCCCTGGCCGGCAAGGACATCCTCGGCCGTGGCCGCACCGGCTCCGGCAAGACCCTCTCCTTCGGTCTGCCGATGCTGGCGACCCTCGCCGAGAGCGGCCGCACCGAGAAGAAGAAGCCCCGCGGCGTCATCCTCACCCCGACCCGTGAGCTGGCGATGCAGGTCGCGGACGCCCTCCAGCCCTACGGCGACGTCCTCGGCCTCAAGATGAAGGTCGTCTGTGGCGGTACGTCCATGGGCAACCAGATCTACGCCCTGGAGCGCGGCGTCGACATCCTCGTCGCCACCCCGGGCCGCCTGCGCGACATCATCAGCCGCGGCGCCTGCTCGCTGGAGAACACCCAGATCGCGGTGCTCGACGAGGCCGACCAGATGTCCGACCTGGGCTTCCTGCCCGAGGTCACCGAGCTGCTCGACCAGGTTCCGTCCGGCGGCCAGCGCATGCTGTTCTCGGCCACGATGGAGAACGAGATCTCCACGCTGGTCAAGCGCTACCTGAACAGCCCGGTGACGCACGAGGTCGACAGCGCCCAGGGCAACGTCACGACCATGACGCACCACATCCTCATCGTGAAGCCCCGCGACAAGGCGCCCGTCACGGCCGCCATCGCCGCGCGCAAGGGCCGCACGATCATCTTCGTCCGCACCCAGCTGGGCGCCGACCGCATCGCCGAGCAGCTCTGCGACTCCGGTGTGAAGGCCGACGCGCTGCACGGCGGCATGACGCAGGGCGCTCGTACGCGCGTTCTTGAGGACTTCAAGAAGGGCTACGTCAACGCCCTCGTCGCCACCGACGTCGCCGCCCGCGGCATCCACGTCGACGGCATCGACCTGGTCCTGAACGTGGACCCGGCCGGCGACCACAAGGACTACCTGCACCGCTCGGGTCGTACGGCCCGTGCCGGCCGCTCCGGCACGGTCGTCTCCCTGTCGCTGCCGCACCAGCGCCGCCAGATCTTCCGCCTGATGGAGGACGCGGGCGTCGACGCCACGCGCCACATCATCAACGGCGGCGGCACCTTCGACCCGGAGGTCGCCGAGATCACCGGCGCCCGCTCGATGACCGAGGTGCAGGCCGACTCCGCGGGCAATGCCGCGGCCCAGGCCGAGCGTGAGGTCAAGGAGCTGACCAAGGAGCTGGAGCGCGCCACCCGCCGCGCCGCCGAGCTGCGTGAGGAGGCCGACCGCCTCACCGCGCGTGCCGCCCGTGAGCGCGGCGAGGACCCGGAGGCCGCCGTCGCCGAGGCCGCAGCCGCGGCCGAGGCCGTCGTGGAGGCCGCCGTCGCGTCGGTCCCCGAGCAGCCCACCGCCGAGCGCCCGGTCCGCGAGGAGCGTGCCTCGTCCTCGTCCTCGTACGAGAACCGTCGTCCGCAGCGTGATGAGCGCGGCAACTACGAGCGTGACCGTCGCGGCGACCGCGGTGGTGACCGTGGCGGCTTCAACCGTGACCGTCGTGACGACCGTGGCGGCGACCGTGGTGGTTTCCGTCGGGATGACCGTCCGTCGGGTGGCGGTTTCAACCGCGACCGTCGTGACGACAACCGTGGCGGTGGCTTCCGTCGGGACGACCGTCCGTCCGGTGGCGGCTTCAACCGTGACCGTCGTGACGACCGTGGCGGCGACCGTGGTGGTTTCCGTCGGGATGACCGTCCGTCGGGTGGTGGCTTCAACCGCGACCGTCGTGACGACAACCGTGGCGGTGGCTTCCGTCGGGACGACCGTCCGTCCGGTGGCGGCTTCAACCGTGACCGTCGTGATGACCGCGGCGGCGACCGTGGCGGCTTCCGCCGTGACGACCGCCCGGCCGGCGGCCACCGCGGCAGCGACCGTCCCTTCAACCGCGACCGTCGCGACGACCGTCCCTCCGGCGGTTTCCGCTCCGGTGGTCACGAGCGCCCGGCGTACAACCGCGACCGCTCGGGCACCGGCACCGGCTCCTTCGGCCGCCGTGACGACAAGCCGCGCTGGAAGCGCAACGGCTGAGTCAACCGCCCTCGCGCGGTGACGAGTTGAACCGATGGGCCCACCCTCTCCAGAGGGTGGGCCCATCGGCGTCCGTACGCCCGCCCCGGGCATCGGCACACACTTCTTCCGCCTTCGACGGCGATACCCGATCGGATGGCGGGGCGTGTCCCGCTATGCTCGGGGGAGCACCACGGAGGACCGTTAGCTCAATTGGCAGAGCAGTGGACTTTTAATCCATTGGTTGTGGGTTCGAGTCCCACACGGTCTACGGAGAAAGCCCAGTTCGGGGAGGGTCCCGACTGGGCTTTCGTCGTGTTCACCTCGGGCACTTCTTGTGGAGCCAGACGACTGCGCCGCCCGCCGAGATGGACACCTTCATGGCCGACGTGCCGGGATGCTCCTTGGTGATCGGCTCGTCGCAGCGCCAGCAGTACCGGACGGCGGCCCCACTCATCGCGGCACCGGCCGGGCGGCCCGCATGGCCGCGCCGAACAGGGTCTGGCCCGTGCGGCACCACGGGAGGCTGGTGGAGCACACCTTGCAGGCTTTGCGGTGCACCTGGGATGCCTCGGAGAGGTGGGTGTAGGCGCAGGGGCGGCAGCCGCGCGGGAACCAGTGGGCTCCGCTGCCGTGGGCGTCCACCTGGCGGGCGCCGAGGTCGACGGCCTCGTTGTTGTTGAGGCAGGCCGCGCACCAGACGCAGCGGCGGCCGCACACCTGATCCTCGGCGAGTCCGGCCGGATCGGGCAGTGCGATCGGTGGTACCCGGAGTGTTTGCGAACCGCTTCCCCCGCCGGGCAGCGGGATCGTAACGTCGCCCATGTCGACTCCCTTGTCGGTCGGCCACGCCCCGGGGCCGATCGCGCGGCCGCCGGGGTCTTGCCCGACTCATGGAATCGATTCGCCACTCACTGTGACAGGGATGGAACGTCCCACTTTCGCGACGCTAGTCGCCGACTCCCAGGAACTCGGCCAGGGGGCGGAGTCCCGCCGGATGGTTGGGGAGCGCCCACAGGTCACGCACGATGGCCACGGCCAGGGTGTGATGCTGCATCCACGTCGGAGCCACCCGGCGCAGGGCCTCCAAGGCCTTCACGGCCCCTGCCGCGTCCCCGAGGTCGGTGTGGGCGCGAGCCACGTCCAGCAGCAGCCATGTCCGCCATGACGGCGGGGTGTCCTTGCTCAGCCGCATTCCCTTGGCGAGAGCCAGGGCGTCTTCGGGGTGCCCGTACTGAACGGCCAGCCGGACACGTTCGATCCGTACCGAAGACGGGCTGAAGACGCTGACCATCCGGCTGTCGCTGCCCTGCGGCAGCTTGGCGACACGAGCCGCTTCGACCTCGGCGCCCGCCATCAACGCGGCCGCACGCGTGTAGTCGTTGCCGCGCGCGGCAGACGTGGCAGCCGACATGGTCAGTGCGCCCCAGACCTTCAAGCCGTCGGCGGTGTCCGTGCGGCCGCCCCTCTGGACGTCATCGGCGGCGTGGAGAGCGATGCTCAGGGCGTCGTCGAGGCGCCCCTGACGCTGGTACGCCCACGCGACGGAGTTGACGATCATTGGGCGGAGGAGCGGGTCGGAGGACTGCCCCGCGGCCTCTATCGCCCTCTCCAGGCTGATGAGCGCGAGGTCCGTCTTGCCCATGCGCACAGCGACGTGCCCGGCAAGCTGGAGGGCCTTGCCCAACGCGGCGAACCCGGCGGCTTCGTCATCGCCGAGGGTGGCGGCGCGCGCCTCGGAGATCACGTCCGGCAGCGCCTTCATCACCGTGTCGAACTCGGCGGCGTGATACTGCGTCCAGCCATCCGCGATCCGCTCGCGCAGGGTGGCCAGTGAGAAGTCGGGGCCAGGCGGGGCCGGTTGCGCCCCCCACAGCGCCGGCATGATGGCGCGCCGCACCGCCACGAAGCGCGGCCCGTCGTTCTCTCCGGTGGAGACGGCCGGCGGATCTCCCAGGAGGGTCGTCAGCTCAACACCGAGGCCGTTGGCCAGGGCATGAAGTGTGGGCAGCCGTGCCGAGTGCTTACGCCGTTGTTCGAGCTGCCGGATCACGTCGACGGATATTCCCGAACGCTCGGCCAAGTCCTCCTGGGTCAGGGAGGCCAGGCGACGCAGGCGTCGGAGAGTTCGCCCCAGGTCGTCGGTTGCCACGCTGTCACGGTACGCCGAACCGGTCAGTTCGGTTCGCAGATGTTGCCCACCGCAGGGCTCGGCACGCCGATGACGTTGATCGTGTTGCCGCAGAAGTTGAACGAGCCCTGCACGGGGGCCTGTACGAGGTTGCCGCTCCCGGGGCCTGGCGAGTTGCTCACCACCGCCACCAGGTTGTCCTCGGGGCGGGGGTCGGCCGCCGCGGGCTGCGTGCCGCCGGTAAGGGCGACCGCGGTGAGCGCGGCCGTCGCGAAGATCGTGCGTCCGCCCAGGGGGCGCCTGCGGATGAGCATGTGGTGCCTCCGAGTGTGTGTGCGTCCTGCCTGGAGCCTCACCCGGCGGGCACGGCGGCGACATGCCGGTGGCCCGGTGGCCGTAAGGGAATCGCTCGTTCGTGGTCCCCCGGGTGCGGCCGGGGCGCGGTTGTGGCAGGGGCCGTCCGGGGCCTTGGCGGTCTCAGCCGTGCCGCTCGGCGGCGGCCCTGCGGCGCTGGGCGGCGCGGTCGGACAGTGTTCCGATGATGCGCTGCCAGGACGGGGACGCCTCGACGAAGATCCTGGAGAAGACCAGCTTCGGGCTTCCCGAGGGAGCGTCGTCCCGTTCGTGGCCGGTCTCCCACGCGTCCAGTTCGTCGATGAGCCGGTCCAGCCGCGGATCGTCCGGGTCCCAGTCGACCGCCTGATCGCAGGCGAGATACAGGCGGGTCGTCTCCGGGTCGTCGAACCGGGCGTTCTTGTCCCGTATCCGCCGCGGCAGGGAGGCCGGGTCGAGGGCCTGGAGCAGAATCCACGAGTCGCGCTCCATGCGCACCCTGCGTTCGCTGACCCCGAGGCCGCGCATCCGGTCCAGGACGGCGACCACCTCGGGAGGCAGGACGAGCCGTTCGCCGCTGTCCAGCCGGGCGATCCGGCGGCGGTACTCGGTGAGGCGGCCGATCTTGCGCCGCAGCTCGGCGTCGATGTCGGCGATGGCCGAGGCGAACTCGGCGGGCCGCGCGTGCAGCAGCGCGTCGATGCGGGCCAGCGGGACGCCGGCGTCGGCGAGGGTCCTGATGCGGATGAGGTCCACCGCGGCCTGCGCGTCGTAACGGCGGTACCCGGAGGCGTCGCGCTCGGGCTCGGGCAGCAGGCCGAAGTGGTGGTAGTGGCGCACGGTGCGCACGGTCACGCCGGCCGCCGCGGCGAGCTGGCCGATCGTCAGCACCGTTCCTGCACCTCCGGGCCTGGTCGTGGTCGGGTCGTGGTCGTGGCGATCTTAGGGTCGGGCCGCCCGGCCGACCACGTCGCGGACCGCCTGGACCACGGCGTCGGGGCGGTCGAAGCAGAGCCGGTGGTGGAAGGTGTCGGTGAGGACGCGCTGTTCCCCGTACGAGACCGCGCTCACCAGGGCGGCGTCCAGTTCCGTCTTGGCTCCGTTCATCTGCCGCAGCGTCGGGTCCGGGGCCGCCGCCCGCGTGCCGGGGTCGTCGCCCACCACGGTGAGGGCCACCACCGGTACGTCGGGGAGGTCCGGCCCGGCCTTCAGCTCGGCGGCGAGCGCGGCCAGGCCGGTCCGCTCGGCGGCCCCGGAGCGGAGCCAGGCGTCGCTGTCCTTGGCTTCGAGCAGCGGCCGGCGCAGGTGCTCCGGGTGGTCCGCGAGCAGCTCGGCGCGCATCGCGCGCAGGGCCGGGCGCATCTGTTCGAGCTGCTCCGAGTCCGGTGCCATCCGCTCGGCCGCGGCCAGGGACGCCGCGGCAGGCATGAAGTCGTCCCAGTCGCGGTGGAAGGCGTCCAGCCAGACCAGCCCGGCCACGTCCCCCGGGTACAGCTGGGCGAACCGATGCGCGTAGGCACCGCCGAGGGAGTGCGCCGCGAGCACGTACGGGCCGGGGATGCCCTCGGCGCGCAGCAGCTCGTACAGTTCCGCCGCGACCTCGGCGGCGGTGCGCGGCAGCGGGAGGGGGTCGCTGTAGCCCGTGCCGCCGCGGTCGTACACCACGGCGGTGGTGAACCGTGCGACGCCCTGCTGCACGCCGGCGTAGTCCAGGCCGACCGCGCTCGCGCCCGGCAGGAACACGACGGCGGGCCCGCCGCTGCCCGTCCGGTGTACGAAGAGGCGGCGCCCGTCGATCTTCTGGAACCCTCCGACCGGTGGCGTGAACCCGGCCGTGGAAGTGCTGTCGTCCGTCATGCGAGGAGGCTCCAACGTTGACGCTGGGTCAGGGTCAAGCCCCCTTCGCCGGGCCACCGCCGCGTGAGCCTCGGATGCCGATGGGCGCCGCTGGGGCACCCGGAGGCTATTGGTTCGCCTCACCCCCTCGGATGGCGTACTGTTGGGTTCACCGACGCGGGGTGGAGCAGCTCGGTAGCTCGCTGGGCTCATAACCCAGAGGTCGCAGGTTCAAATCCTGTCCCCGCTACTGAAGGCCGAAGGCCCGGAGTCCGTGATCAGTCACGGACTCCGGGCCTTCGGTGTTTCCGGGCCCCGGCGCGACCCGTCCCGTCACCCGTATGGCCCACACCAGCTCGCACCCGCACCCCGCGCCGGGAAACCTGGGTGCAGCGCGGCGACGGGCGCGGGATCGGCGGGAGACAAGCGGTGGGGCAGCGTGGAGGTACCGGGGGCAGCGGAGCCACCGCGCACGAGCGGACACTCGTACGCGTCCTGCCCGTCCTGCTCCTCGTCGTGGGGGTCGTGTACGACGCCCTGACCCCGCCCGCGTTCACGGCCGCCCCGCTCTTCACGGCGGCCCCGCTGATCGCCGCCCCCTTCTACTCGCTGCTCTGCACCGTCCTGACGGGCGTCGCGGCCTCGGCCGCGGTCATCGTGCTGCACTACGGCAACTCCGCCGGCGGCCATGCCGAGGCCGTCACCGAACTGCTCACCGTGGCCACCGTCGCGGCTCTGGCGGTCTTCATCAACCGCGTCGTGCGCCGCGGCAACGACCGGCTCGCCATCGCCCGCTCCATCGCCGAGGCCACCCAGCGCGCCGTCCTGCCGCAGCCCGACCCCCGCATCGGCGGGCTGGACCTGGCGGCGCGGTACGAGGCCGCGCAGGCCGACGCTTTCATCGGCGGCGACCTGTACGCCGTGCAGGACACCCCGCACGGCGTACGGCTCATCGTCGGCGATGTCCGGGGCAAGGGCATGGGCGCGGTGGCCGCCGTCGCCGTCGTCATCGGCGCCTTCCGCGAGGCCGCCGAGCAGGAGACCACCCTGGAGGCGGTGGCGCAGCGCCTGGAGCGGGCCCTGGCGCGGGAGGGCACCCGGCGGGACGGGCTCGACGCCTTCGAGGGGTTCACCACCGCCGTCCTCGCGGAGATCCGGGTCGGCGAGGGCTGCGTACGGCTGGTGAACCGGGGGCACCCGGAACCGCTGCTGCTGCGGGGCGACGGGCGGCTGTGCGTGCTCACGCCGAGCGAGCCCGCGCTCCCGCTCGGCATGGGGGAACTGGGCGCGTGGCCGGACCGGGCGGACGAGTCGGAGTTCCCGCCGGGCGCGATGCTGCTCTTCTACACGGACGGGCTCTCGGAGGCGCGCGACGCGGCCGGGGCCTTCTACGACCCGGCGGCCCGGCTCGGCGGGCGGATCTTCCCCGGCCGCGAGGGTCCGCACACGCTGCTCGCCACGCTCACGCAGGAGGTACGGCGGCACACCGGGGGTGCGACGACGGACGACATGGCGCTGCTGGCGGTGCGGCGGCCGGCCACGGGGGACGGGAAGCCCGCGGGGGAGGGGGCCTGTCACCGGCCGTGAGCGAAGCGGAGCCGTCCGCATGACAACTGACGTTCTGTCAAGGGAATGTGAAGTTCCGGTACGCGGCTTTCGTGGGTTGATACAGGGTCAACTCGCCCTGCTATGGGTCGGCTTGCCCCGATAAGTACCGGCCGTGAGCGTTAACGATCAATCGGAACAGCTTGGAATACGGCACCGCTGTCTATTAACGTTCGATAACGCAGCGCGGTCGTCCCAGCCGTCACTAGAGGCGGCTCCGTGCGCACACGCCTAATCCCGCAAGGGAGCCGGGGAACCACCAACTTGGGGTGAATCGGGCACCTGTGCATCCGTGCCAGATGTCCGTAGGAGACCTTCCTGCTCCGAACCCGTCAGCTAACCCGGTAGGCGAGAAGGAAGGAAAGGAGTGCGCCCCAGTGGCGTCCAACCGGCCTGCCCCCCAAGCCGCGTACATACCGAATGACGACGACTTCGGTGGATACGACCCGGAGACCTGGGAGGAATGGAACCCCACCGAGGAGTCCGTCCGTCCCGTCCGCGGCAGGCACCGTGTGCACAAGAAGGGCGGCGGCGGGCTCGCCCGCAGCTCCACCGTGCTGGGCGTCGGCGTCATCGCCGCCGTCGGCGCGGGCGGCATGGCCACCGCGCAGGACGGCAAGCCGCCCGTCTCCATCTCCATGCCCGACCTGGGCGCCGTCACCGACTCGCTGCCCGCGGCCGAGTCCCTGCCCGGCGTGGGCGCACTGCTCTCCGATGACTCCGCGGCCCCCGCGGGCGCCGAGACCGTCGCCGCGGCCGCCCCGCTCACCGCGGCCGGTGTCAGCCACACCGACGCCCAGCAGGGCACCACGGACGCGGGCGAGGCCCTGCGCGCCCGCATCATGCAGCAGGCCGAGAACCAGCAGGACCAGGCGGACGACGCGGTGCGCAGCGCGGCCGAGGAGGCCGCAGTCAAGAAGGCCGCCGAGGAGGCCGCCGCCCAGCAGAGGCAGGCGGAGCGCAAGGCCGACGCCGAGGCCGCCGCCAAGAAGAAGAAGGAGCGGGAGGCCCGCGAGGCCAAGGCCCTGGCCGAACGCCGGGCCAAGCTCGCCAAGAGCTACGCGCTGCCCACCTCCTCGTACACCATCACGTCCCACTTCGGTGTCGCCGGCTCCATGTGGTCCTCCGGGCACCACACCGGTCTCGACTTCGCCGCTCCGACGGGTACCCCGCTCAAGGCCGTCCACACCGGCACCGTCAAGGAAGCCGGCTGGGCGGGGGCGTACGGCTACCGCACGGTCCTGGAGCTGAGCGACGGCACCGAGGTCTGGTACTGCCACCAGTCCTCGATGAACGTCAGCGCGGGCCAGAAGGTCAGCACCGGCGATGTCATCGGCCGGGTGGGCGCGACCGGCAACGTCACCGGGCCGCACCTGCACATGGAGGTGCACACCGCGGGCGGCTCCACCGTCGACCCGCTCGCCTGGCTGCAGAGCAAGGGCCTCAACCCCTGACCCGGGGCCCGCGGGCTTACGTTCCTTTGCTTGACGTTCCTTTGGGGGAGCGGACGGAATTCCGTTTCCGCCGGGTCCGTTGAGGAACGTATGACTTCTCTTCGCACTCTTGGCTCATCCGACCTCGACGTCTTCCCGCTGGCCCTGGGAGGCAACGTCTTCGGGTGGACGGCCGACCGGGCGGCGTCCTTCGCCGTCCTCGACGCCTACACCGCGGCGGGCGGCAACTTCATCGACACGGCCGACGTGTACTCGGCCTGGGTGGAGGGGAACAAGGGCGGCGAGTCCGAGACCCTCATCGGCGAGTGGCTGACCGCCCGCGGCAACCGCTCCGACGTCATCGTGGCGACGAAGGTCGGCGCCCACCCCGAGTACACCGGTCTGGCCCCGGAGACCATCAAGGGCGCCGCCGACGCCTCCCTGCGCCGCCTCGGCACCGACTACATCGACCTCTACTACACGCACTACGACGACCCGTCGGTCCCCGTGGAGGAGATCATCGGGACGCTGGACGAGCTGGTCGCGGCCGGCAAGGTGCGCGCCATCGCCGCCTCCAACATCACGCCCGAGCGGCTCCAGGAGTCCCTCGACTTCTCCGACCGCGAGGGCCTCGCCCGCTTCGTCGCGCTCCAGCCGCACTACAACCTCGTCTCCCGCGACACCTACGAGGGCCGCCTCCAGGAGGTCGCCTCGCGCTCCGGCCTGGCCGCCGTCCCGTACTACGCGCTCGCCTCCGGCTTCCTCACCGGCAAGTACCGCCCCGGCACGCGCGTGGAGAGCGCGCGCAGCGGCCGGGCCGAGGAGTACGCGGGCACCGAGAGGGGCGGCCGGGTCCTCGCCGCGCTCGACGAGATCGCCGAGGCGCATGAGGCGGAGGTCGCGACCGTGGCCCTCGCGTGGCTCGCGGCCCAGCCCACCGTGGCGGCGCCGATCGCCTCCGCCCGCACGGTCGAGCAGCTGCCGGCGCTGCTCGCGGTGGCGGACCTCGAACTGACGGACGCCGAGCTGACGGCGCTGACGGCGGCCTCCGCGTAGGCTTCCGGGCTCCCTGGCCTCCGGGCTTCCGGGTTTCCGGACTTTCGGGCGCCTAGGAGCGGTAGGGGTTGTGGACCGGGTGGCCGTACGCCGGTGCCGGGTAGGGCTGCGGCTGGCCGTACGGGGCGGGGGCGTACGGAGCGGGGTGGTACGCGCCGTGCGGGTGGGCATACGCCGCGTACGGCAGGGGGCGCATGACCGGGGTGATCGCGCGGGCCGCGTACGCCAGCGCGGGGCGGGCCGGCTCGCGGCGCTCCCAGAGCTGTTCGAGCAACTCCCGCTCGCGTACGACGAAGTCGGCGCCCGCCCGGCCGCGGCGCCCCCGGTGGCGCAGCAGCGCCAGTGACGTCGCGTACGTCTCGTACTCCAGGACCGCGCGGCCCGCGGCCTTCCCCCAGGTGTACGAGGCGTAGTCGCGGGCCAGCGCCCGAGCCCGCATCGAGCCGAGCGCGTACGGCTCGGGCGGGGTGAGCCAGCCCGCCGCCACATACGCGGGCAGTTCGGCGCGGACCACGCGCAGTTCGCGCTGGCGCGTCCAGACCGCCAGCCAGGTCAGCAGCCCGAACGAGGGCAGCATGAAGAGCGCGTACACGGCGAGGAAGCCGACCTGGCCGAAGACCGCGGAGCCGTTCCACAGGGCGTGCATGCCCATGGCGAGCAGCAGTCCGGCGAGCGGCAGCAGCACGC
Source organism: Streptomyces huasconensis (assembly GCF_021028635.1). Lineage (NCBI taxonomy): Bacteria > Bacillati > Actinomycetota > Actinomycetes > Kitasatosporales > Streptomycetaceae > Streptomyces > Streptomyces huasconensis. The sequence goes on along the minus strand of NZ_CP086119.1, from coordinate 3,847,165 downwards.
GGCGCAGGCGCAGGCGCTCCGCGGAGAAGGCGGCGAGGCCGAAGCCGATGCCGGTCAGGACCGTGAAGAGCGGGTGCGCGAACGGCGACATGACCACGCGTACGAAGAACGTCGCCGCCGTCACGGAGGCGACACCGCTCTCGCGGCTGAGCTGGTCGGTGACGAAGGCGTTGCCGAGGTAGAGGATGTTCTCGGTGAACGCGAAGCCCGTCGCGGTCACCCCGGCGATGACCATGCCGTCGACGATGCCGGTGAAGTCGCGTCTGCGGAAGAGGAAGACGAGCAGGATGGCGGCGGCCTTCGCCGACTCCTCGACGATCGGCGCGATGACGGTGGCGCCCAGGGTGTCGGCGCTGGTGGGGTCGGCGGTGGCGGTGGCTATCCAGCGGATCGCGAAGCTGTTCGCGACGATCGCGATGAGCGCGGCGGCGCAGGCACCCCACGCGAAGGAGAAGAGGAGGTTCCGCCAGGGCGCCGGCGCGACCCGGTCCAGCCAGCGGAACGCGGCGACGAGCAGCGGCACGGGGACGGTGGCCAGGCCGAGCCCGACGAGGAAGCCCTCGGTGCCGGTCTGCTTCCTGACCAGGGCGAGGATGACGAGGCCGGACAGCGCGAGCAGCGTGACGAGTCCGGCCACGCGTATCGCGCGCCGCTGCCACCAGTGGGCGCGTCGGAGTTCTCCCGGGGCGGGTGCCTCGGGCGGAATCGGATACGGAGGACTGGTGGCCACGTCGTTGACCCTAACGAGGGACGGGGGTGGCCGCGACGGCGCCTTTACCTGCCGGTGCCCGTCCCGAGCTGCTCCACACGGCGGAACAGCAGGTCGTGGACCACGTGCCCCTTCTTCAGGCCCTGGCCCTCGAAGCGGGTGAGGGGGCGGAAGTCCGGGCGCGGCGCGAAGCCGCCGCCCTCCTGGGCGTTCTCGAAGTCGGGGTGCGCGGTGAGTACCTCCAGCATCTGCTCGGCGTACGGCTCCCAGTCCGTCGCGCAGTGCAGGAGGGCGCCCGGCCTGAGCGAGGGCGCGGCCAGGGTGAGGAACTCCGGCTGGATCAGGCGGCGCTTGTGGTGGCGGGCCTTGGGCCAGGGGTCGGGGAAGTAGACGCGCAGACCGGCGAGGGACTCGGGCGGGAGCATCTCGCGGAGCAGGATGATGGCGTCGCCGTTGGCCACGCGGACGTTGGTCAGGCCGCCGCGCTCGGCGAGGCCGAGGAGGTTGCCCTGGCCGGGGGTGTGCACGTCGACGGCGAGGATGCCGGTGTCCGGGTCGGCGGCGGCCATCTGCGCGGTCGCCTCGCCCATGCCGAAGCCGATCTCCAGGACGACGGGGAGGTCGGGGCGGGGGCCGTGCTCGTCCGCGAACAGCTCGCCGAGGTCGAGCGTGCGCAGGCCGTCGATGTCCAGGCCCCAGGTGGGCCAGAGCCGCCGCAGGGCGTCGCCCTGGCTGGTGGTCACCCGGCTGCGGCGCGGTTGGAAGCTGCGGATGCGGCGCTCGTGGTGCGAGCCCGCGGGGTCGGGGGAGGGGCCGCCGGGGAAGCGGGGGGCGGCCTGGGGGCGCCCGGTCCGCCGGGGCCCGTCCCCCTCGGGGGTGCCGGACGCTTCGGGGGCCTCGGGGGCTTCGGGGGTTTGGGGTGACTCAGACACAGTGCGGCCAATTTTACGGGGCGGGAGGTGGGGTGGTCCGGCTGCCGGTGCGCTGCGGGTCGGCGGTGGCTGGTCGCGCAGTTCCCCGCGCCCCTTGGGGCAGGGCGTTGCGGGCGGACCGTGCCCGTCAGGGACGCGGGGGTCGTGCCCCGCCAGGGGCGCGGGGAACTGCGCGCTCAGCCGCGTCGGACCCGCAGAGCACCAAGCACCGCGTCGACGCACACAGACCGCCGGCAGGCGACCTGGCAGAGCCGCTGAATCCGGCGGTCACCGAGCCCCGGCTCTGCTGAAGGCGACCCTGCAGAGCCGCTGAACCCGGCGGTCACGGAGCCCCGGCTGCCGCGGAGCCCCGCCTCACCCCAAGACGGCCAGCGCCCGCCGCGCGACCTCCCGTCCGATCGGCAGTGAGGCCGTGGCGGCGGGTGAAGGCGCGTTCAGGACGTGCACCGTGCGCGCGCCCTCCCGTATCAGGAAGTCGTCGACCAGCGTGCCGTCCCGCAGCACCGCCTGGGCGCGGACCCCGGCCGGGGCGGGCACCAGGTCGTCGGGGCCGATCCCCGGCAACAGCCTGCGCACCGCTTCGGTGAACGCCGTCTTGGAGACGGAGCGGCGCAGCTCACCCGCGCCGTACCGCCAGTGGCGGCGGGCTATGCGCCATGAGCCCGGCCAGCCGAGCGTCCCGGCCAGCTCGCGGGGGTGGACGACCGACCAGGCGTACCCCTCGCGGGCCAGGGCGGGGACCGCGTTCGGCCCCACGTGGACGCCGCCGTCGATGCCGCGGGTGAGGTGGACGCCGAGGAAGGGGAAGGCCGGGTCGGGCACGGGGTAGACGAGACCGCGGACCAGCTCGGGGCGGGCCAGCTCGAAGTACTCCCCCCGGAACGGCACGATCCGCATGCCGGGGTCGTCGCCCGTGAGCCGCGCGACCGCGTCGCAGTGCAGACCCGCGCAGTTCACCAGGACCTTGCCGCGCACGATGGCGCCATCGGCGGTGCGGACGGCGACGCCGAGGTCGGCGCGGCGGTCCACGCGCGTGACGTGCCCGGCCGCGCCGAAGCGGATCTCGGCGCCGGAGGCCTCCGCGAGATGTCTCGCCACCGCGCCGTAGTCACAGATGCCGGTGGTGCCGACGTGGATGGCGGCGAGGCCGCGCACCTCCGGCTCGTACTCCGTGATCTGGGCGGGGCCCAGCTCGCGCACCGGGATGCCGTTCTCCCTGCCGCGCTGGACCAGGGCGTGCAGCCGGGGCAGCTCCGCGCGCTCGGTGGCGACGATCAGCTTGCCGGTGACCTCATGCGGAATGCCGTACTCCGCGCAGAACTTGATCATCTCGGCGGCGCCGCGGACCGCGTATCTCGCCTTCAGGGAGCCGGGGCGGTAGTAGATCCCGCTATGGATCACCCCGCTGTTGCGGCCCGTCTGGTGGCGGGCGGGGCCGCGCTCCTTCTCCAGCACGGTGACGCGGGTGCCGGGGGCGGCGCGCGTGAGGGCGTACGCCGTCGCGAGACCGACGATGCCGCCGCCGATCACCAGCACGTCGCAGTCGTTCGCGACCTTCTTCACCGCGCCTCACCTCCCACCACAGATACTGCCCTGCGCCACTGACAACGCCCTCAAACCTGGGGTGGATGTGTGCTTCCCCGCCGTGGGTCCCCGCGCCGCGGCTACGCGGGAGCCATCAGCAGCGGCCTGGCGCGCTCACGCAGCTCCACGACCCTCGGTTCGTCCCCGTACGGCTCGAGGCGGTGCAGGAGGTCCTTCACGTACTCGGTGGTGCGCGCGGAGGAGATGCGGCCCGCGACCTCCAGGGCCCGCGTGCCCTGCTCGCACGCCGCGTCGAGGTTGCCGGACTCCAGCTCGGCGACGGCCGAGACGACCAGGCGCAGGCCGTGGGAGCGCACGAACTCCTCCGTGGGGCGGGACAGCGCCTGTTCCGTGAAGCGGCGGACCTGCCGGGGCGCCTTCAGGTCGCGGTAGCACTCGGCGGCGTCGGCGGCGAAACGGTCGTAGGAGTAGAAGCCGAGCCAAGTGGGGTCGTTGTCACCGTCGCGGGACCGCTCCAGCCAGCCCTCGGCGGCCCGCAGCGCCGCCCCCGCGGCCTGCGCGTCATGGGCACGCGCGTGCGCGCGCGCCTCGACGAGCCGGAAGAAGCTCATGGTGCGGGCCGTCGCGAGCCCGCGGTTGCGCTCCAGGGCGGCCTGCGCGAGGTCGACGCCCTCGTCCCCGAAGCCGCGGTAGGTCGCCTGGAGGGACATGGAGGCGAGGACGTATCCCCCCAGGGGCACGTCGGCCGCCGCGCGGGCGAGCCGGAGCGCCTGGATGTAGTAGCGCTGGGCGGCCTCCTGCTGGCCCGTGTCGAACGCTATCCACCCGGCCAGGCGGGTCAGCTCGGCGGAGGCTCCGAAGAGGGCGCGGCCGACCTCGTCGGAGTAGGAGCCGAGGAGCAGCGGCGCCGCCTCGACGCGCAGGCACTCCGGGACCATGGAGGAGCGCCAGTCGCCGCCCCCGTACTTGGAGTCCCAGCGCCGTGCGTCCTCGGCGGCCTCGCGCAGCTTCAGCACGTCGCTGTGGCCGACCTTCAGCGGCGCGCCGCCGTCGTCGGCGTGCGCCACGTCGCGTGGCACGTCGTGGGAGGCGTCGCGCGCGACGGAGCTGTCGGCCGGGGTTATGAGCCAGCGGGAGGCGGGCGTCGCGTACGCGCTCACCGCGAAGGAGCCGGCGAGGGACTGCCAGATGCCGCCTCCGGTGCGGCGGCCCGCCAGGTCGAGGCGGTACAGCTCGGTGGCCGACTTGACGGCGGCCCCCACGTCACGGGGGAAGGCGAGGCCCACTTCGGGCGCCGGGTCGGCGTCCGCGAGGCCGATCTCGTGCAACGGCACGGGGCGGCCGAGCTTCTGCCCGATGGCCGCCGCGATCAGGTGGGGGGCGGCGCCCTGCGGCACCATGCCCTTGGACACCCAACGGGCCACGGAGGTCTTGTCGTATCGAAGCGTCAACCCGCGTTGGGCGCCGAGGTCGTTGACCCGGCGTGCGAGTCCCGCGTTGCTGATTCCCGCGAGGGCGAGAACGGTGCCGAGCTTTTCGTTCGGCCCGCGTTGCTCCCTGGACATGCGCCACCCCTCGACACAGACGGCTGCCGGGCGGTGGCTGGACCGCACGGCATTCGTGCTGCGTTCCCCCCGGGGGCATGCGCTACCCGTGGCCGCGGCCGCCGTGGCCTGGGCCTCGGACACCGTGGCCGGATTCGCGGCCGCAAGAGCGTTTGGCCGATCCTCCGGGTATATGCCTCCGTTGAAAACATCAGCACACACAGGGTAGTTCGCCGCATCCCAAGCGTTAAGGGGCGCAGGTCCGTATGGCGGGATTGTTGTCCGTGCGGAAGCGCGGCGGGGCCCGGGCGTGCTCCTGGTGTGTGGCCGTGCGCCCGTCCGTGCGCTCTTCTCCGGCCATGGGGGGAGCGCTTCCATGGGCGATGCGTGGGTCGGCCCGCTGCGCTGGAGTCAGTGGGCTGGGGGACACCGCCGCCTACATCCCCGCGGGTGGCGGACCGGTCCGGGGGGCGAACACCGCCTCCCGGGCTGCGCGTTGCCCTCGAACGGTTCCGTTCTGGGCGCATCCCAGGCCGATTTGGCCGAAAACCACCCACGCGAAGGAACGGGCATAGCGCCCATTTACGGGCAGAGCGCGGGTGGGAGTGCGGCCCGCGCGCGGAGAGTTGAGTTCGGCACGCGCAAGGAGAGGGGCGTCCTCCGCCCTTCAACCACCGCCCGCCCCGGGCTGATCCACTGCTCGCCCCGGGCTGATCCACTGCCCGCCCGGGCCGATCCACCGCCCCTCCGGGGCGGATTGACCGCCTGGCCCGGGCGGATTCACCGCCGCGCGAGCGGCCCCGCGGCCCTTCCCGTGCGCCTCCTTCGTGGCAGCATGGGACCCCAGTCCTTCGGTGCACCGGTCGGCCGTGCCTCTCGGCGCCTCGCCGACGGTCCGTCCACAGCCTGTGGAGGCAGCGATGCGGTGGTTGGTGGGGTGGAGCAGTACCGCCGCGACGCCCTCGGCGGTGGGCTCGGCCGGGGCCACCGGAGACGACGGCGAGACCGTGCAGCCCGTGGGCTCCCAGCTCCTGTGGGGCGACCCCGACCCGCTCTGGGCGGTCGGCGACTGGCGCCCCGACGAGGTGCGGACCGTGACGGTCGACGCGCGGACCCGCATCGCCGTCCTCGGCACCTGCGGAGCCTCCGACGAAGAGCTGCGGGTGGGCCTCTTCGCCGCGCGCGGCGGCGCGCTGCGCCACCTGACCGCCTGGTCCGGCAGTTACACGGCGGTCGTCCAGGTCGGCCGCCGCGTCATGATCGCCGGTGACCTCGCGGGCGCGCGCCCCGTCTTCCACACCCCCTGGGCGGGCGGTACGGCCTACGCCACGGCCGCGCTGCCGCTGGCCGACCTCGTCGAGGCCCACCTCGACATCGGCCACCTGGCGGCGCTGCTCGCCGCTCCGGACGTCCCCGAGGCGCTGCACGACTCGACGCCCTACCAGGGCGTGCGGCGCGTGCCCCCGGGGCATGCGCTGATCCTGCGCGCGGGCGCACGGGAGATCGCGGGGTACGAACCGGTGGCCTCGCTCGCCGTCGCCGCTCCCGCCGCCGACGCCGCGAGCGCCGTGGACGGTGTCCGCGACGCCCTCGTGGAGGCGGTACGCGCCCGCCTCACCGCCCCGCGCCATGTGCCCGGCACCGGCATCGACCCGGGCCCGGTGCCCGGCATGGGGCCCGCCGAGCGGCGCGCGGCGCGCGGCATGCCGGTGCCGGGCATCGGAGCGGACCTCTCCGGAGGGCCCGCCTCGGGAACCCTCGCTCTCCTTGCGGCCGGTCTGCCCGGCATGCCCGGCACGGTCCTCGGGCACGGCACGGGCGCCGGGGAGCGGCTCCTCGCCGTCACCTTCAACGACCTCGCCGTCAACGGCCGCGAGGCGGAAGTGGAACGGGCCGGCGCCATCGCCGCCAACCCCCGCCTGCACCACGTGGTCGTCGCCGGGGGCGAGGACGCGCTGCCCTACGCCGACCTGGACGGGCCTCTGACGGACGAACCGAGCAGCACCCTGGTCACGGCCCAGCGTCACCGCGCCCGGCTCTCCTCGGGCAGCGCGGACCACTTCACGGGCCACGGCGCGCGGCAGGTCCTCGACGCCCATCCGGCGCGCCTGGCGGACCTCCTGATGGACCGTAAGCGCCGCCACCTGGTGCGCCCGGTGGCGGCGCTCACCAAGGCCGACGGTTCGGTGATGGTCCCCGCGCGCGTGTACGGCGCCGCGCGCAAGCTCGCCCGCATGCCGCATCGGGCGGGCGTCGACTCGCTCGCCGACCGGCTGCTGCACCGCCGCTTCGACGAACCGGGCGGAGCCGTGGGGGCCTCGCTCGCGGCCCTGGCGTGGGCCAGACCCGGGCCGGCCGCGCGCTGGCTGACCGGCGAGGCCCTCGCTGAAGTATCGGTTCGGCTGACCGACACGACCATGCGCCCCGGCGGACCCGGCCAGCGGCCCGGCGAGTTCCGCGCGCGGGCCGCCCTCGCCCGGCACGCCGCGGACCTGCGCATCCTCGAACAGGCCGCCGAGATCCGCTTCCAGCGGCTGCACGCGCCCTTCCTCGACAACCAGGTCGTACGCGCGTGCCGGGCGCTCCCCGAGGCCCTGCGCGTCCAGCCGGGGGCGCGGGCCGCGATCCTGCGCACGGTCCTGGAGGGCGCTGGCGTCACGGATCTGCCGCCCGGCTGGGGCGCCCCGTCCCACGCGCCGGGTGCCGCGGCCGCCCGAGCCGGCCTGCGCCTGGCGGTGGAGGACCTGATCACCCTCTTCGACACCCCGCTCCTCGCGCAGGCGGGGCTGGTCGAGGCGCGCGTCGTGCGCAAGGCGCTGCGCGAGGCCGCCGAGGGGGCACCGCTTCCGCTGGACGGCCTGGCCGCCCTGGTCTCCACGGAACTGTGGCTGCGGCGCCTGCTGTCCCGCAGGGGCACGTGCTGGACGGGCACCCCGGCCCGGCAGCGCGCCGTCCCCACGGGGAGTGTGGTTCCGCAGCGGGGCGCCCTGGGAGCGGGGCGGTAGGAGGGCCGGGGGCCCTGGAAGCGGGACGGGGCGCCCTGGGAGCGCGACGCCAGGAGGTCGGGGCGCGCGCCTGCGACGCCCCTCGCGCCGGTAAAGCCCGAGCCTTCCCCGGACCCGCCAGGGAGAATGGGCCGGTGCGGTACAGAATCCTGGGCGCCACCGAGGCGTACGACGATCAAGGCGCCCACCTGCCCATAGGAGGCCAGCGGCTGCGCGCCCTGCTCGCCGCCCTGGCGCTCCACGCGGGCCGCGCGGTGGTCGTGAGCACCCTGATCGATGAGGTCTGGGCCGACTCCGATGACCTGCCGAGCGACGCGACGGGCGCCCTGCAAGCCCTCGTCGGCCGGCTGCGCCGCGTCCTCGGCAAGGACGCCATCGCCTCCGCCCCCGGTGGCTACCGCCTCGCCGTCGCCCCCGACGACGTCGACCTGCACCGCTTCGAGCGCCTCGCCCGGGAGGGCAGGGCGGCCCTGAACCATGACGACCCGGCCCGCGCCGCCCGCGTCCTGCGCGAGGCGCTCGCCCTGTGGCGCGGCCCCGCCCTCGCCGACCTCCCCGACCGGGCCGCCGCGGCGCGCCCCGAGGCCCAGCGGGCCGAGGCGGTGCGCGCGCGGATCGAGGCGGACCTGCGGCTGGGCCGCGCCGCCGACGTCGTACCGGAGCTGCGCGAACTGACCGCCGGCCGGCCGTACGACGAGACGCTGCGCGCGCTGCTGATCCGCGCCCTGCGCGACGCCGGGCGCGGTGGCGACGCCCTCGCCGCCTACGAGGACGCGCGCCGCGCCCTCGCCGAGGGGCTCGGCACGGACCCGGGACCGGAACTGCGCGTCCTGCACGCCGAGTTGCTCGCCCCTGCCGAGTCGGCGCCACGACCGCCCCGCGCCGAGCGGTGGGGCCCTTCGCGGCCCGAACAGCCCGAACAGCCCGAACAGCCCGGGCAACTCGGGCAGCTTGAACGACCCGGACAGCCCGGACAGCCCGGACAGCCCGAGCGGAAGGGGAACATCCGCAACCGGTTGACCTCTTTCGTCGGGCGGGAACCCGAACTGGCCGCCATCCGTTCTGATCTGCGCAGGGCCCGCCTGGTCACGCTCACCGGACCGGGCGGCTCAGGAAAGACCCGCCTCGCCGAGGAAGCCGCCGCCGGGCATCCGCAGGCATGGCTGGCCGAGCTCGCCCCGCTCGACCAGCCCGAGGCGGTGCCAGGCGCTGTCGTCAGTGCGCTCGACCTGCGCGAGACCATGCTGATGACCAGCGAGCTGACCGCCCCGCAGGACGACCCGGTCGCCCTGCTCGTCGAGTACTGCGCCTCGCGCAGCCTGCTCCTGATCCTTGACAACTGCGAACATGTGATCGACGCCGCCGCCGAGTTGGCCGAGACCCTTCTCACCCACTGCCCCGGTCTCACCATCCTCGCCACCAGCCGCGAACCCCTGGGCGTGCCGGGCGAGTCCGTGCGCCCCGTCGAGCCGCTGCCACCCGACCCGGCGCACCGCCTGTTCGCCGAGCGGGCCGCGGCGGTGCGGCCCGGCTTCGCGCCGGACGAGGACGCCGAGGCGGTCGCCGAGATCTGCCGCCGCCTGGACGGCCTGCCGCTCGCCATCGAACTGTCCGCCGCCCGCCTGCGGTTGCTCACCCCCCGCCAGATCGCCGACCGGCTCGACGACCGCTTCCGCCTCCTCACCAGCGGCAGCCGCACGGTCCTGCCCCGCCAGCAGACCCTGCGTGCCGTTGTCGACTGGTCCTGGGAGCTGCTCGGGGAGGCCGAGCGGACCGTGCTGCGCGAGGTGTCCGTCTTCGCCGGCACCTGGGACCTGCCCGCCGCCGAGGCGGTCTGCACCGGCTCCGCCACGGACCTGATCGGCGCCCTGGTCGACAAGTCCCTGGTCGTGGCGGTCCCGGGCGCCGGGCCCGAGGCCGGCGGCATGCGCTACCGCCTCCTGGAGACCATCCACGAGTACGCCGTCGAGCGCGCCGCCGAGACCCCCGCCCTGCTCACGGCCGCCGAGCAGCGCCACGCCGCCTACTTCCGGGCGCTCGTCGAGCAGGCCGAGCCGCTGTTGCGGTCCGCCGAGCAACTGCCCTGGATCAGGCGCCTGGAGACGGAGCTGGACAACATCCGCGCGGCCCTGCAGCACTCCATCGAGTCCCGTGACGTGGAGACGGCGATCGCTCTCGCCCTGCACAGCGGCTGGTTCTGGTGGCTGCGCAACTACCACCGCGAGGCGTGCGAGTGGATGGGCCGCATCCTGGAGCTGGCCCCGGCCCCCGGCCCATCCGGCCACCTGACCCTGCCCGACGAGGACGACCCGCTCTACTGGCCCTGGATGGACCTCCGGCTGCTGCACCTCTTCCTGGTGACGGAGACCCACAGCTCGGAGGGGAAGGCGGTGGGGGCCGAGGCCGACTGGACAGACAGCCGCTACGTCGACCAGGTGCGCGCCGTCTTCGCCCGGCCCGGCCCGCACGCCGCCCGGTTCCCGGGGCTCATCTGGCCGTTCACCATCTTCTTCGGCGGCGGCACGCTCGACGACACCCGGCCCGCCGTGGACGAGTCGGTCGAGAACTGCCGGCGGTACGGCGGGGACTGGGAACTCTGCATCATGCTGATGTTCCGCGGCCACATGGCCATCGACATGAACGGCCACCTCTCGGGCGTCGACGAGGACCTGGCCGAGCTGCGGACACTGAGCACCCGGGTGGGTGACCGGTGGATGCGCGCGCAGGTGAACAGCGCCGTGGGCGAGGCCGCGATGGCCCGCAACCGCCACGACGAGGCCCGCGCCGCCTACGAGGAAGCGCTGCGCCTCGCCTATGAAGTGGGGGCGTACGCGGAGATGTCGTTCCTCATGGCCCGGCTCGCCGAGATCGCCTACCGCGAGGGCGAGCGCGACACGGCGGAGAAGATCCTCGACGAAGCCGGCGCGGAGGCGGACCGCCACAGTGTGACGGACTCCCGCGCCTTCGTCCGGCTGCTGCGCGCGCGGGTGGCGCTGGACGACGGCGATGTGCTCCGGGCCCGGCAGCTGATCGCGGAGGTCCGCGCCCTCACGGCGCAGGGCACACCGCCGCCGCAGTTCAGGGCCGGGGTGCGCGATGTGGAGGCCCAGGTCGTCGCCGCGGAGTCCGGCCCGCGGGCGGGCCTGCGCGAGCTGGTCGAGGCGCTGCGCGAGGCCGTGGCAGGCCACTGCTCCGAGATGATCATCGCGGTCCTCGTGGACACCGGCGGCACGTTCGCGGGCCGGCTGGGCGACCACGCACGCGCCGCCCGCCTGTTCGCGGCGGCCACACAGCTGCGGTACGGCCACCCGCGCCCCATGCCCGAACGAGCCATCGTGGAACGCTTCATGACCACCGCGTCGGCCACCCTCGGCGAACGGCAGTACGAGCAGCAGTGCGCCAGGGGTGCCTCCCTCACGATCGCCGAGATCACCGCGGAGCTGGCCGAGGCCGCCGGGGGGACGGCCGCCTAGCCACGGCCCCCCGCGTCGTCACGTACGGTGCGTGCACCGGCCGGAACCGCCTACGAGCAGCGCAACTTCGACTGGGCCCAGTCCGCCAGCTTCGCCGCGGCGAAGGGTGTCTGCGGCTCGACGGCCAGGCGGATGGTCCTGCGTCCGGTGAGGTTCACCCGCACCGGCAGCGCCGGGTCGCCGCCCTTGACCACCGGGGACCGCCACAGGTGCGCCCCGTCCGCGTAGACGGAGAAGCGCACCTTGCCGATCTCCCTCGTCATGTCGTCGACACCGACCAGCGCGTCGTACGTCGTGCAGCTGCGGTTCAGGTCGATCGTCACGGAGGACCGGCCGTGCACGGTCACCCCGTGGGAGTACTGCGTCCCGGCGATCGACAGGCCCCGGCGCTGCCACACCAGGCTGCTCTCGCCGAGCCGCATCTCGGGCTTGGTGCCGTCGCCCACGGTGGCGTACTGAAGCTCGCTCCATTGGTAGACCACGGGCGCGGGCGCCGGAGGCGGCGGCTTCGGGGCCGGCGTGGGCGGGGCGGGCCGCGGCTTCGGTGGCGGCGGCGGGGGCGTCGGCCTCGGCCGGGGCTTCTCCTCGGGCGGAGGCGGCGGCGCGGGCTTCGGGGTCGGCGTCGGCTTGGGCGTCGAGGGCCGGGACGGCTTCGGCGAGGGCGGCGGTGTCGGCACAGCCTCGGGCTTCGGCTTCGTCTTCGGGGGCGGCGGCTTCTGCGGCACGATCGACTCCGACACCGCGGGCTCCTTGGCCTTCGGCGGGGCGTTCTTCTCGGGCTTACCGTCGCCACCGGTGAGGGCGAGCGCCGCGGCCACCCCGGCCGCCACGACCACGCTCGCCGCGACAGCGGCCTTCGCGGGGGCACCGAGCCCCTCGGAGGCGGCGGCACCCGCGGCCGACCCCCCGGAGGACCCGCCCGTGGCGGCCGCGGCCCCCGCGGCACCCGCGCTCACGGTGCCGCCCCCGACGATCGCGGCCACCTTCGCGTACCCGGCGGCCCCGAACCAGCCGATGACGGCGATGGGCACGACCGCGGGGATGCCGCCCGCGACTTCCTTGATCTGGCGGGCGGCCAGGCGGCAGTTGGCGCACTCCTCCAGGTGCTTGCGCAGGCCTCGCTCGGCGCGGCTGCGCAGACCGCCGCGGGCATAGGCGCCGAGGCGGTCGGCGTAGCGGGCGCACTCCTCGCTCTCGGTGAGCGCGGCGCTCACGTGCGCCTGGAGGTAGGCCTGCTTCAGGCCTTCGCGGGCGCGGCTGGCGAGCACGCGCGTGCCGTTCGCGTCGAGGCCGAAGAGGGTGGCGACCTCGCTCGGGGACTCGTCCTCGATCTCGGTGTGCCACAGCACGGCCTGCCAGCGCTCCGGCAGACTCCGGAAGGCCTGCACGGCCATCGACTGCTCGGCCTCGTGCATCGCGCGGACGTCCGCGCCGAGGTCCAGCGTGTCGTCGTCACGGACCTCGGAACCGCCGCGCGCGGCCTGCGCCGCGAACACCGCGAAGTCCTCGACCAGCTGCTCCCGCTTCGCCGACTTCGTCCATCCGGCGGCGACGCGCCTGACCGTGGTCAGCAGATAGGCGCGCACCGCGTGCTCGGGCCCGCTGCCGCCCCGGACCGCCTGGAGCATGCGGGCGAAGACCTCCGCGGTGAGGTCGTCTGCGGTGTGGGCGTCACGGCAGCAGGTGCGGGCGTACCGGCGCACGGCTTCGGCGTGCCTGCGGTACAGCTGCTCGTACGCGGAGTCGTCGCCCGCCCGCATCCGCGCGATCAGGTCGGCGTCGGCGGCCGGCGCGTCCTCCCCGCCGGTGAGCGCCGTGGCGCTGCCGCCTTCGCGCTGCGGGGGCACGCCGACGCCGGGCGGCGCCGTGCCGGCTATGTCCGTGAGGTCGGAGCCGTCGGAGCCGTCTGGGCCATCCTGGCTGTCTGGGCCGTCAGAGCCATCCGGGCCCTCGGAGCCGCCCGGACCGTCGGCGGCACCAGAGCTGTGCCTGGGGCGAGAGGAGCCACTGAGGTTAGAGGTCCTCGCGGCGCCGGGACTGCCGGGACCGCCCTGAGACGGCACCTGCCGGGCGGGCATCCCACCGATGCCCGTGTCACCGCCGGTCTCCGTGCCACCGCCGGCCGAGGGTGCCCCCTCGCCGAAGCCGGTGGACGGCTCGTCCCGACCGTCACCACTCATCGCCGAACGCCCCCGGTTGCACCCTCAGACCCGAACACCGGGAAAGAGTGCCACAGGGCCGTGCTCCGGCCGAGGCCGATGGCGGGCAACCACCCGTCCGAGGTGACTTCCCGCAATGGAGCACTACTGTTCACCCATTCGGGGAAGGCTCAACAGCCGCCATGGTGCACGGAGTTGAGCCTTCCGCCGTAGGTTCATCCGCTACGAGGGCCGCGACCGCAGCCCTTCGAGCAGGATGTCGAGCAGCCGCGACGAAGCCGCCGCCTGCTGCGCCGCGTCCGGCAGCGAGGGCGCCGCCGTCGCGATCACCAGCAGGACGTCCGACACCGTCACGTCCGGCCGGAGCTCACCCGCCGCGCGGGCCCGCTCCACGAGACGCCCGACGACGTCGAGGAGCGTCGCCGCCCCCGCGTCGTCACTCACCGCCGCGGAGACCGACTCCGCGGCGGGCGCCTGGCGCTGTTCCACGAGACGCAGCTCGGGGGAGTCCGGGCCCGGCTGCCGCTGCTGCGGCACCCGCGCACCGTCCTCCTCGGCGGCGCCGTCGTCGACGCTCACCCGCAGTACCTGCGGCGGCAGCAATCGCCCCGCGCCCGACGCCACGGACGTCCGCAGGAAGCGCGAGAGCGCCGACCACGGTTCGTCCTCCTGCCCGAGCGCCGCACGCGCCTGGTCGGTCAACCGGGAGGTCTCCTCCTCGGCTATGCGCCGGACCAAGACGTCCTTGCTCGGGAAGCGGCGGTAGACGGTGCCCACGCCGACCCGCGCGCGGCGCGCCACGTCTTCCATCGGCGCGCCGTAACCCAGCTCGCCGAAGACTTCGCGTGCCGCACGAAGTACATGCTCGAGATTGCGCTGTGCGTCGACACGCAGCGGTGTCGTACGCGCTCCTTCCCCCATGTCACGTCCGTTCCCGCCGATGCCGACGGCGGATGCCGACGTGGCAGCGGAAGTCCAGTGGGTCTCCTGAATGCTCATACACGTTCCCCCGGTAATGACGTCTCCCCCCGGAGACACTCCCCGTCATTGGCTACCGGCGTGTTGAGGAGTGATCCCTTCCGCGGGCCCGGACATGCGGCCCGACGGGCGCATCCCCCGACACCCCGACGTCCCACGAACATAGTTGAGCCTGAGTCAATTCAGAAGGGGTGGGTTCCGCACGGGGCGCCCCCCGATCGGAGTACGCACCGTTTCCGGCCTTATCGCACCCCCGACACATACCCCCCTCACAGCCGCTGACCTGCGCTCCTTCCCTGCGCCACCGCAAGCCGCCGAGCGCCCGCCACGCGCCGCCGCCGGTCACACAAATTGCCGGGCCTGTGGACAAACTCCGGAGCCGGGTGCGTCATGGGATGGTGAAGGCTGCGAACTCCCGGGGGACCACCCCCGCGTCCCCGGACTGTGTGCGCGTTCTCGTCGTCGGCGGTGGGTACGTCGGCATGTACACCGCGCTGCGGCTCCAGCGAAAGCTGAAGGCGCAGCTCAAGCGGGGTGAGGCCGAGATCGTCGTGATCACCCCCGAGCCGTACATGACGTACCAGCCCTTCCTGCCCGAAGCGGCGGCCGGCAACATCTCGCCGCGCCATGTCGTCGTACCGCTGCGCCGCGTCCTCGACCACTGCCGCATCATCATCGGCGAGGTCGCATCCATCGACCACGCCAAGCGCACCGCCACCTTCACCACCCTCGCCACCGAGGAGGAGGGCACCGGGCCCGTCGGCATCGCGTACGACGAACTGGTCCTGGCCCCCGGCTCCATCTCGCGCACCCTGCCCATCCCCGGCCTCGCCGAGTACGCCATCGGCTTCAAGACCGTCGAAGAGGCCATCGGCCTGCGCAACCACGTCCTCGAACAGATGGACATCGCCTCCTCCACCCGCGACCCCGCGATCCGCGACGCGGCCCTGACCTTCGTCTTCGTGGGGGGCGGTTACGCGGGCGTGGAAGCGCTCGGCGAGCTGGAGGACATGGCGCGCTACGCGGCGCGGTACTACCACAACATCAAGGCCGAGGACATGAAGTGGATTCTCGTCGAGGCGTCCGGGCGCATCCTGCCCGAAGTCGGCGAGGAGATGGGCAAGTACACCGTCCGCGAGCTGCGCCGGCGCAACATCGACGTGCGCCTGGAGACCCGCCTCGACTCCTGCGAGGACCGCGTCGCCGTCCTGAGCGACGGCGCGCGCTTCCCCACCCGCACGGTCGTCTGGACGGCGGGCGTCAAGCCGCATCCCGTGCTCGCCGCCTCCGACCTGCCGCTCAACGAACGCGGCCGCCTCCAGTGCACCGCACAGCTGTCCGTCGACGGCGCCCCGCACGCGTGGGCCGCGGGAGACGCCGCCGCCGTCCCCGACGTCACGGCCGACGAGCCCGGCAAGGAGTGCGCGCCCAACGCCCAGCACGCGGTGCGCCAGGCCAAGGTCCTCGGGGACAACATCGTCGCGACACTCCGGGAGCAGCCTCTCCAGGAGTACCGGCACAAGTACGTCGGCTCCGTGGCCTCCCTGGGACTGCACAAAGGTGTCGCGCACGTCTACGGACGCAAGCTGAAGGGCTACTGTGCCTGGTTCATGCACCGCGTCTACCACTTGAGCAGAGTGCCGACCGTCAACCGCAAGTCCCGCGTCCTCGCCGAATGGACCCTCTCCGGGCTGTTCAAACGCGAGATCGTCTCTCTGGGGTCGCTCGAACATCCCCGCGCAGAGTTCGAACTGGCGGCCGGTGGCGAGCGCCCGAAGGAGTCCTCCTGACCGGCGTCAGGAACTCCCCGCGCGGGACCCACGTCTGATGGATGTCCGGCCGTACCCGCGAATGTCAGACCGGTCGGCGAGACTGTCCGTGTGACCATGGTCCGGCCGCAAGGCCGACACCTGGGACGTCCGCCCTCGACAAGCTGTGTTCCCGATCCAGAAGCGACACCACGAGGCCTACCGCAGTGAACTTCACGCGCTGGAGCGCCCGGCTCCCCGGAACGCAGCGCCGCGCGGCAGCGCGGACCGAACAGACGATCCCCGCGACCCCACGCGCCGACGGCTCCGTGCCCGCGGCCCGCGCCGAGCGCCGCTCCGACAGAAGCAGCCCCCTGCCCGCCGACGGCAGCGGTATCGACGAGCTGCCGGCCCGAGAGGTGCTCGACCGCATCCCGGCCCTCGTCGCCCTCGTGCACGGCGCCGACCACCGCCTCGCCCACGTCAACGACGCGTACGTCGCCGCCTTCGGCCCCCGCCCCATCGGCGAACCCGCGCGCGTGGCACTGCCCGAACTGGCCGAGCTGGGCCTGCTGCCCCTCCTCGACCAGGTCCTGCGCAGCGCGAAGCCACGCACCGTCAAGTCCCGCAAGGCGCCCGGCGGACGCTCGTACACCTTCACCTGCACGCCCGTGACGCTGCCCCTGGACGGCTCCGCGGCGGGCGGAGGCGTCCTGGTCTTCGCCGCCGACGTCACCGACCACGCCGAGGCCGCCGAGCGGCTGCGCGCCAGCGAGCGCGCGCAGCGCGAGACGGCCGTCACCCTCCAGAAGTCCCTGCTGCCCCAGGAGCTGGAGCAGCCCGACGACCTGCGCATCGCCGCCACCTACCAGCCGGGCGGCACCGAGGCCGCGGTCGGCGGCGACTGGTACGACGTGATCACCCTCGGCGGCGGCCGCACCGCCCTCGTCATCGGTGACGTGATGGGCCGCGGCGTGCGCGCGGCAGCGGTCATGGGCCAGCTCCGCACAGCCGTTCGGGCCTACGCCCGCCTCGACCTGCCCCCGCACGAGGTCCTGCAGCTCCTGGACGGCCTCGCCTCCGAGATCGACGCCAGCCAGATCGCCACCTGTGTCTACGCCGTCCACGACCCCAACGAGGGAAGCCTCGTCTACTCCTCCGCCGGACACCTGCCGATCCTCGTACGCGACGAGAACGGCGTCATCCACCGCGCGGAGGAACCCACCGGCCCGCCGCTCGGCACCGGCGGCTGGCTGCACACCTCCGGCTCGGTGCCGCTCGGCCCCGGCTCGACCGCCGTCCTCTATACGGACGGTCTCGTCGAGCGGCGCAGCGAGGACATCGACGAAGGGGTGGCCTCCCTGGAGCGCGCCCTCGCCGGCGCCACCGGTACGCCTCAGGTGGTGTGCGACCGCCTGATCCGCGCCCTCGGGGTGACCGCCGACCACGACGACGACGTCGCCGTCCTGGTCCTCCAGCACCCGGCGCGCACCGGTCCGGACGCCGACCTGTTCCGCAACGCCGCCCTGGAGCTGCTCGGCGGCGTGGAAGCCGCCCCACGCGCGCGTGCCTTCGCCACGGGAGTCCTCGCCAGCTGGCGCTTCTCCCCGGAACTGCACGACCTGGGAGTCCTCGCCGCCAGCGAACTGGTCGCCAACTCCCTCCAGCACGGCACCCCGCCGATGCGGCTGCGGCTGCGCCGCACCGACCGGCGCCTGATCATCGAGGTCACCGACGGCGACGACCACCTGCCGCGCCGCCGCCGCGCCGAACCGGCGGACGAGGCGGGACGCGGCATCGCCATCGTCGCCACGATCGCGTCGAACTGGGGCTGCCGCCGCACTCCGGGCGGCGGCAAGGCCGTCTGGTGCGAGTTCGCGCTGCCGCGCTAGCCGGTCAGGCGTTCGCGGCGGCGGGCTCGGCGGCAGCCGGACCGCCCTGCGCCACCACCGGGCTCTTGGCGAGCGACGGCTGGTTCTGCACCGGGCTGAGCCGACGCCCCAGCCGCACCGCGAGCACCGTCATCCCCAGCGAGAACAGCACGAACGTCACGATGTACGGGACGTGCAGCGCGGCACCCATCGGCCCGCCCACGGCCGGACCGACCGCGAGGGCCAGCTGCTTCACCAGGGCGAAGGCCGAGTTGTACTGACCGACCATGCCGCTCGGCGCCAGATCCGCGACCAGCGGCGCGACGGTCGGCGACAGCATCGCCTCACCGAGCCCGAAGAGCGCGTACGTCGAGACGAACGCGGCGGTGGCCATCGCCTGGCTGCCGTGGCCGAGCCCGGCGTACCCCGCGAGGAGCCACGCGAAGGCCCAGATCAGACCCACGGCCGCGATCACCCGGGACCGCTTGCGCCGCTCGACGAACTTCAGGACGGCGAACTGCGCGAGCACGATCACCGCCGTGTTGGCGGCGAGCGCGATGCCGAGCGTCGACGGCGTGATCCCCGCGGCCTCCACCCCGTACGCGGAGAGCCCCGACTCGAACTGGCCGTAGCAGGCGAAGAAGATCACGAAGCCGAGCACGCACAGCTGCACCATGGCCTTGTGCTTGAGGAGCGCGCGCATCCCGCCGCGCGGGGCGGAGGGGTCCTTGGGCATCGCGTCCTGGAGGGACGGCGCGTGCGGCAGCCGGACGGTCAGCGCGATCGCCGCGAGGACCAGGAACATCACGGCCTCGATGGAGAACAGCAGGGTGAAGCTGCTCGCGTGGTCCTCGTCGACGATCTGGCCGCCGAGGAGCCCGCCGATGCCGAGACCCAGGTTCTGCAGGAAGAACTGCATGGCGAAGGACCGCGTCCGGGTGGCCGGTGTCGAGGACCAGACGATCATCGTGGCGAGCGCCGGCTGCATGACGGCCGTACCCGCGCCGAGCACCGCGGCCGCGAGGATGGCCGCCGTCTCACTGGCGGCGACGCCCAGCGCCACCGCGCCCACGGAGGCCACGACCGCCGAGCCCACGAGTACGGGGAGGGGGCCGCGGCGGTCGATGACGCGGCCGGTGATGGGCAGGACGATCAGCGCGGCCATGGCGAAGGCGGCGAGCACGATGCCCGCCGTACTGGACCCGAGTCCCCGCACCTGCGCCACGTAGACGTAGAGGAACGGAACCGTGAACCCGATGCCGAACGCGCTCAGCGCGCTGCCTGCCTGAATACGACGCATGGCTGCGCCCATCGCCCTGGTCACTTTCACCTGCCTTAGGAGTTAGGAGTGAAGACTTCGAAGCTAAAGTTAGGGTCTAAACAATACACGCCGAAGGACTTCGATGCCAAGTCGGTCCGTGCCATACTGCGGCCATGGGTGACACCCCCGGCCCGAGCGAGCCGACACTTGAAGAGCAGATCGCCGCGTACCAGCGCGAGTTCCAGGACCTCGACCCCCAGGTCGAGAAGATCGTCTCGGCCCTCGGCCGCCTGAACCGCCGTATGAACGTCGCTTACGGCCGTCAGACCGCGACCCTCGGCATCAGCAACGCCGAGTGGGAGGTCCTCAAGGCCCTCGTCCTCTCCGGCGCCCCGTACCAAATGGGCCCGGGCGAGCTGGCGAAGCGCCTCGGCCTCACGCCGGCCGCCATGACCCACCGCATCGACCGCATGGTGGGGGAGGGCCTGGTCACCCGCGACCGCGACGAGACCAACCGCGTCCGCGTGATCGTGGAGCTGACCGCGGAGGGCCGCGAGAAGTGGCTGGAGGCGATGCGTCTCGCCACGGTCTTCGAGGAGGAACTCCTCCAGGACCTGTCGGCCGACGAGCGCGGCGTCCTGGACGAGCTGCTGACGCGTCTCCTACGTCGGGTGGAACACGCCCAGCCGGACGCCGGCGGACGCCTCACCGATCTGGACTGAGCCCCTGTTTGGCGCCCTGAGCTGGGGGCAAAGGGTGGGGTTGACAGTCAGCTGCCGGACCCGTAAGGTTCTTCGGGTTGCCACGGAGCCGTAACGGTTCTGCGACAGCACTCCCGCCGCTGATCGAGCGGCAAACAAACTCTGCGCGACCTCCCAACGGAACGCGTTCGGCATGCCCGAATTCAATTCCAGGACTCGATTATGAGTCGCCGGGAAAACCCGCTAGAGTTTGAGACGTCGGAACGGCCCAACAGCCGCGAAGACAAGCCCCGCTGACTGGGAATCAGGCCCGAAAGGATCTGATAGAGTCGGAACCGCCGGAAAGGGAAACGCGAAAGCCGAAAGGCCGGAGCGGGAACCGGAAAGGCACCGAGGAAGTCGGACACGAAAGAGTCTGATAGAGTCGGAAACGCAAGAACAAAAGAAACACCGAAGGGAAGCGCCCGGAGGAAAGCCCGAGAGGGTGAGTACAAAGGAAGCGTCCGTTCCTTGAGAACTCAACAGCGTGCCAAAAATCAACGCCAGATATGTTGATACCCCGACCTGATCGGTTCCGATCGGGTTGAGGTTCCTTTGAAAAAGTCCTGTACGGCATATGTTCGTGCAGGCGACACAGCGAGGACGCTGTGAACCGGGAGATTATTCCTCTCCTTGGTTCCGCTCTCGTGGTGTTCATCCCGATTACGGGAAAACATTCACGGAGAGTTTGATCCTGGCTCAGGACGAACGCTGGCGGCGTGCTTAACACATGCAAGTCGAACGATGAACCACTTCGGTGGGGATTAGTGGCGAACGGGTGAGTAACACGTGGGCAATCTGCCCTGCACTCTGGGACAAGCCCTGGAAACGGGGTCTAATACCGGATAACACCCGCTCAGGCATCTGAGTGGGTTAAAAGCTCCGGCGGTGCAGGATGAGCCCGCGGCCTATCAGCTTGTTGGTGAGGTAGAAGCTCACCAAGGCGACGACGGGTAGCCGGCCTGAGAGGGCGACCGGCCACACTGGGACTGAGACACGGCCCAGACTCCTACGGGAGGCAGCAGTGGGGAATATTGCACAATGGGCGAAAGCCTGATGCAGCGACGCCGCGTGAGGGATGACGGCCTTCGGGTTGTAAACCTCTTTCAGCAGGGAAGAAGCGAAAGTGACGGTACCTGCAGAAGAAGCGCCGGCTAACTACGTGCCAGCAGCCGCGGTAATACGTAGGGCGCAAGCGTTGTCCGGAATTATTGGGCGTAAAGAGCTCGTAGGCGGCTTGTCACGTCGGTTGTGAAAGCCCGGGGCTTAACCCCGGGTCTGCAGTCGATACGGGCAGGCTAGAGTTCGGTAGGGGAGATCGGAATTCCTGGTGTAGCGGTGAAATGCGCAGATATCAGGAGGAACACCGGTGGCGAAGGCGGATCTCTGGGCCGATACTGACGCTGAGGAGCGAAAGCGTGGGGAGCGAACAGGATTAGATACCCTGGTAGTCCACGCCGTAAACGGTGGGAACTAGGTGTGGGCGACATTCCACGTCGTCCGTGCCGCAGCTAACGCATTAAGTTCCCCGCCTGGGGAGTACGGCCGCAAGGCTAAAACTCAAAGGAATTGACGGGGGCCCGCACAAGCGGCGGAGCATGTGGCTTAATTCGACGCAACGCGAAGAACCTTACCAAGGCTTGACATACACCGGAAAGCATCAGAGATGGTGCCCCCCTTGTGGTCGGTGTACAGGTGGTGCATGGCTGTCGTCAGCTCGTGTCGTGAGATGTTGGGTTAAGTCCCGCAACGAGCGCAACCCTTGTCCCGTGTTGCCAGCAAGCCCTTCGGGGTGTTGGGGACTCACGGGAGACCGCCGGGGTCAACTCGGAGGAAGGTGGGGACGACGTCAAGTCATCATGCCCCTTATGTCTTGGGCTGCACACGTGCTACAATGGCCGGTACAATGAGCTGCGATACCGCGAGGTGGAGCGAATCTCAAAAAGCCGGTCTCAGTTCGGATTGGGGTCTGCAACTCGACCCCATGAAGTCGGAGTCGCTAGTAATCGCAGATCAGCATTGCTGCGGTGAATACGTTCCCGGGCCTTGTACACACCGCCCGTCACGTCACGAAAGTCGGTAACACCCGAAGCCGGTGGCCCAACCCCTTGTGGGAGGGAGCTGTCGAAGGTGGGACTGGCGATTGGGACGAAGTCGTAACAAGGTAGCCGTACCGGAAGGTGCGGCTGGATCACCTCCTTTCTAAGGAGCACTTCTCAACCAAGCTTGCTTGGTTCAGAGGCCAGTACATCAGCGAATGTCTGATGCTGGTTGCTCATGGGTGGAACGTTGACTACTCGGCACACTTGATCGTCTTGTCCTGCGAGTACTGCTCTTCGGAGCGTGGAAAGTTGAGGGAAGCGGTGAGGGTGTCGGGCACGCTGTTGGGTATCTGAGGGTACGGACTTGTTCCCGACCTCAATGCCGACCCCGGTACACTCACTGGTTTTGCTGGTGGGGTGATGGGTGGTTGGTCGTTGTTTGAGAACTGCACAGTGGACGCGAGCATCTGTGGCCAAGTTTTTAAGGGCGCACGGTGGATGCCTTGGCACCAGGAACCGATGAAGGACGTGGGAGGCCACGATAGTCCCCGGGGAGTCGTCAACCAGGCTTTGATCCGGGGGTTTCCGAATGGGGAAACCCGGCAGTCGTCATGGGCTGTCACCCGCTGCTGAACACATAGGCAGTGTGGAGGGAACGCGGGGAAGTGAAACATCTCAGTACCCGCAGGAAGAGAAAACAACCGTGATTCCGGGAGTAGTGGCGAGCGAAACCGGATGAGGCCAAACCGTATACGTGTGAGACCCGGCAGGGGTTGCGTATACGGGGTTGTGGGATCTCTCTTTCACAGTCTGCCGGCTGTGAGACGAGTCAGAAACCGTTGATGTAGGCGAAGGACATGCGAAAGGTCCGGCGTAGAGGGTAAGACCCCCGTAGTCGAAACATCAGCGGCTCGTTTGAGAGACACCCAAGTAGCACGGGGCCCGAGAAATCCCGTGTGAATCTGGCGGGACCACCCGTTAAGCCTAAATATTCCCTGGTGACCGATAGCGGATAGTACCGTGAGGGAATGGTGAAAAGTACCGCGGGAGCGGAGTGAAATAGTACCTGAAACCGTGTGCCTACAAGCCGTGGGAGCGTCGGATGTTGGACTTGTCCAGCATCTCGTGACTGCGTGCCTTTTGAAGAATGAGCCTGCGAGTTTGCGGTGTGTTGCGAGGTTAACCCGTGTGGGGAAGCCGTAGCGAAAGCGAGTCCGAATAGGGCGATATAGTAGCGCGCTCAAGACCCGAAGCGGAGTGATCTAGCCATGGGCAGGTTGAAGCGGCTGTAAGAGGTCGTGGAGGACCGAACCCACCAGGGTTGAAAACCTGGGGGATGACCTGTGGTTAGGGGTGAAAGGCCAATCAAACTCCGTGATAGCTGGTTCTCCCCGAAATGCATTTAGGTGCAGCGTCGTGTGTTTCTTGCCGGAGGTAGAGCACTGGATAGGCGATGGGCCCTACCGGGTTACTGACCTTAGCCAAACTCCGAATGCCGGTAAGTGAGAGCGCGGCAGTGAGACTGTGGGGGATAAGCTCCATGGTCGAGAGGGAAACAGCCCAGAGCATCGACTAAGGCCCCTAAGCGTACGCTAAGTGGGAAAGGATGTGGAGTCGCACAGACAACCAGGAGGTTGGCTTAGAAGCAGCCACCCTTGAAAGAGTGCGTAATAGCTCACTGGTCTAGTGATTCCGCGCCGACAATGTAGCGGGGCTCAAGCGTACCGCCGAAGTCGTGTCATTCCAGCACATACCCCCAACGGGGGCTGGGATGGGTAGGGGAGCGTCGTGTGCCGGGTGAAGCTGCGCCGGAAGGCAGTGGTGGACGGTTCACGAGTGAGAATGCAGGCATGAGTAGCGATACATACGTGAGAAACGTGTGCGCCGATTGACTAAGGGTTCCTGGGTCAAGCTGATCTGCCCAGGGTAAGTCGGGACCTAAGGCGAGGCCGACAGGCGTAGTCGATGGATAACCGGTTGATATTCCGGTACCCGCTGTGAAGCGTCAAACATCGAATCAGGCGATGCTAAGTCCGTGAAGCCGCCCCGATCTCTTCGGAGTTGAGGGGAGTGGTGGAGCCGACGGACCAGACTTGTAGTAGGTGAGTGATGGGGTGACGCAGGAAGGTAGTCCAGCCCGGGCGGTGGTTGTCCCGGGGTAAGGGTGTAGGCCGTGCGGTAGGTAAATCCGTCGCACATAAGGCTGAGACCTGATGCCGAGCCGATTGTGGTGAAGTGGATGATCCTATGCTGTCGAGAAAAGCCTCTAGCGAGTTTCATGGCGGCCCGTACCCTAAACCGACTCAGGTGGTCAGGTAGAGAATACCGAGGCGTTCGGGTGAACTATGGTTAAGGAACTCGGCAAAATGCCCCCGTAACTTCGGGAGAAGGGGGGCCATCACCGGTGATGAGTCTTGCACTCTGAGCTGGGGGTGGCCGCAGAGACCAGCGAGAAGCGACTGTTTACTAAAAACACAGGTCCGTGCGAAGCCGTAAGGCGATGTATACGGACTGACGCCTGCCCGGTGCTGGAACGTTAAGGGGACCGGTTAGTGCACTTTCGGGTGTGCGAAGCTGAGAACTTAAGCGCCAGTAAACGGCGGTGGTAACTATAACCATCCTAAGGTAGCGAAATTCCTTGTCGGGTAAGTTCCGACCTGCACGAATGGCGTAACGACTTCTCGACTGTCTCAACCATAGGCCCGGTGAAATTGCACTACGAGTAAAGATGCTCGTTTCGCGCAGAAGGACGGAAAGACCCCGGGACCTTTACTACAGTTTGATATTGGTGTTCGGTTCGGCTTGTGTAGGATAGGTGGGAGACTGTGAAGCATGCACGCCAGTGTGTGTGGAGTCGCCGTTGAAATACCACTCTGGTCGTGCTGGATGTCTAACCTCGGTCCGTGATCCGGATCAGGGACAGTGTCTGATGGGTAGTTTAACTGGGGCGGTTGCCTCCCAAAGAGTAACGGAGGCGCCCAAAGGTTCCCTCAGCCTGGTTGGTAATCAGGTGTTGAGTGTAAGTGCACAAGGGAGCTTGACTGTGAGACCGACGGGTCGAGCAGGGACGAAAGTCGGGACTAGTGATCCGGCGGTGGCTTGTGGAAGCGCCGTCGCTCAACGGATAAAAGGTACCCCGGGGATAACAGGCTGATCTTCCCCAAGAGTCCATATCGACGGGATGGTTTGGCACCTCGATGTCGGCTCGTCGCATCCTGGGGCTGGAGTCGGTCCCAAGGGTTGGGCTGTTCGCCCATTAAAGCGGTACGCGAGCTGGGTTTAGAACGTCGTGAGACAGTTCGGTCCCTATCCTCTGTGCGCGTAGGAATATTGAGAAGGGCTGTCCCTAGTACGAGAGGACCGGGACGGACGAACCTCTGGTGTGCCAGTTGTCCTGCCAAGGGCATGGCTGGTTGGCTACGTTCGGAAAGGATAACCGCTGAAAGCATCTAAGCGGGAAGCCTGCTTCGAGATGAGTATTCCCACCCCCTTTGAGGGGTTAAGGCTCCCAGTAGACGACTGGGTTGATAGGCCAGATCTGGAAGCCCGGTAACGGGTGGAGGTGACTGGTACTAATAGGCCGAGGGCTTGTCCTCAGTTGCTCGCGTCCACTGTGTTGGTTCTGAAACCACGAACAACCCCATGCAAGGTCACGCATGGTGCGGTTGACAGTTTCATAGTGTTTCGGTGGTCATAGCGTGAGGGAAACGCCCGGTTACATTCCGAACCCGGAAGCTAAGCCTCACAGCGCCGATGGTACTGCAGGGGGGACCCTGTGGGAGAGTAGGACGCCGCCGAACTAATTTTGAATGGGAAACCCCCGCACCTTATGGTGCGGGGGTTTTCTGCGTTTACGGCTTTCCCGCCTTTATGACGGGCGGACCAGCCTCGTGTCGTACGCGAGAATCACCGCCTGAACCCTGTCCCTCGCACCCGTTTTCGCGAGGATGCGGCCCACGTGCGTTTTCACCGTGGATTCCGCGAGATGCAGGCGGGATGAGATCTCCGCGTTCGTCCAGCCCTGGCCGATGACCGTCAGGATCTCGCGCTCCCGTGCGGTGAGGGAGGCGAGGCGCGGGTGGTCAGCGGGGTCGGCCGGTGAGGAGCCGGACGTCGGCAGGTGATCGGCGTAGGTGTCCAGGAGGCGGCGGGTCAGGCTCGGGGCCACCACCGCGTCACCCGAGGCGACCGCGCGGATGCCGGAGAGGAGTTCCTCGGGCAGGGCGTCCTTGATGAGGAAGCCGGAGGCGCCGACGCGCAGACCGTCGTACGCGTACTCGTCGAGGTCGAACGTCGTAAGGATCAGGACGCGGGTGCGGTCGCCCGACGCGACGATGCGGCGGGTGGCCTCGATGCCGTCCAGGCCCGGCATGCGGATGTCCATCAGGACCACGTCCGGGTGGAGGTCGGCGGTCATGCGGATCGCCTCGCTGCCGGTGCCGGCCTCGCCCGCCACCGTCATGTCGTCCTGGCTCTCCAGAAGCATGCGGAAGCCGAAGCGCTGCATGGGCTGGTCGTCGACGATGAGCACGGTCGTCACGGTGTCTCGCTGTTCTCGGGGAGGCTGTCCGTCGGAAGGTGGAGGTGGACCCGCCAGCCGCCGCCGGGGGCGGGGAGCGGACCTGCCTCAAGTGTGCCGTCGTACAGGGAAGTTCGTTCTCGCATGCCGGTCAGGCCGCGGCCGCTGCCCGGGGGTGAGCTGCCGCCTGTGCCGGTGTCCGTGATGTTCACCGTGACTCCGGTGTCGGTGCAGGAGACGTCGACGGTGGCCGTGGCGCCGGGGCCGCCGTGCTTGAGGGTGTTGGTGAGCGCTTCCTGTATGACGCGGTAGACGGTGAGCTGGCGGCCGGCGGGGACGGAGGCGGGGCGGCCGCGGACGGTGCTTCGTACCGGGAGGCCCGCTGCCCGTACGCCGTCGATGAGGCGGTCCAGGTCGGTCAGGGCGGGCTGTGGTGAGCGGTCGGCCGTGGTGGCCGGGGTGTCGTCGCGCAGGACGTCCAGGAGGCGGCGGAGTTCGCCGAGGGCCTGGCGGCTGGTTGTGCCGATGGCTTCGAGGGCCTCGGCGGCGCGCTCGGGGGACTTGGCGGCGGCGTACGAACCGCCGTCCGCGAGGCCGGTGATGACGGACAGGTTGTGGCCGATGATGTCGTGCATCTCGCGGGCGATGCGGGTGCGTTCGGCGGCCGTGGCGAGTTGGGCCTGCTGGTCGCGTTCCACTTCGAGCCGGCGGGCGCGTTCGACGAGGGCCTGGGTGTGGTCCTGGCGGGAGCGGACGGCGATGCCCGCCAGTGCGACGACGGCGAAGGACCAGATCTGGGGGACGACCAGCTCGCCCCAGCTGTCGCGCGGATAGGCGAAGACGCAGACCGTCATGGGCAGCGCCGTCATGGCGGCCGCCCGGCCCAGGGTCCTCAGGGGCAGCCGCAGCGCGATGTTGAACACCACGATGAACTGGATCAGAGCGGCCTGCAGCCAGGCGCCCGTCCAGTTGCTGACCGCCGTCGCCGCCGCCATGACGGTGAGGGCGGCCAGCGGGTGGCGGCGGCGCCACAGCAGCGGGACGGAGAGCGCGAGGCTCATCAGGAGGATGGGGCCCTGCGGCACGTCGCGGTCGGCGGCGGTGCTGCGCCAGCCGCCGGTGGCGTCGATGAGGGCGGCGAGCACGAAGAACCCCGTCACCAGGACGTCCCAGACCAGCGGGCGGCGCCCGTCGAAGGCGCGCACCCGCTGGGTCCAGCGCTGGAGCAGTCGGGTGAGGGGGTGCGGCGTGGTGGTCACGGGCTCATCCTCGTACGGGAGTTCTCGGCGTGGCATCGCAGCGGGGCGTCATACGTCCCGGCGCTTGAGCAGGAGCGACGCCGTGGTGATGATCGCCGCCGCCCAGAGGGTGAGCGTGACGAGGGCCGTGCCGGGGGCGATGGTGTTCTCCACGCGGGTCAGCGAGCCGAGGGAGCCCGCGGCCTGGACGGGGAAGTGCCTGAGGGCGCTCTCCACGGCGCCGAACGGCAGCATCCCGAGGACTTCCGGCAGGATCAGCACGCAGGCGACGAACGCCCCGATGGCGCCGGGCACCGACCGGAGCAGGGCGCCGAGGCCGAGGGCGATGAGGCCGAGCAGGGTGAGGGCCGCCGCGCTGCCGGTGAGGGCGCCGAGGACGCCGTCGTCGGTGAGGGAGAGTTCCTTGTCGGTGCCGGTGAGCCAGATCTGGGCGGTGAGGAAGGTGATCACGTTGGTCGTCCAGGACACCGTGAAGGCGACGGCCGTGAAGATCGCGGCCTTGGACCACAGGACGGGCAGGCGGCGCGGTACGGCGGTGAGGGAGGCCCGGATCATGCCCGTCGAGTACTCGCCCGCGGTGACGAGGATGCCGAGGACGGCCAGGCAGATCTGGGAGAGCTGGGTGCCGAGGAGGGTGAAGACGACCGTGTCGATCTCGGAGTCGTCGCCGTCGTAGGTGGCGCCCATCGTGATCCCGACGGCGATGACCAGGGCGGCGGCGGTGAAGAGGGTGATCCAGGTGGAGCGCAGTGTCCGGAGTTTGTGCCACTCGGAGCGCAGGATGCCCGTAGTGCTCAGGCGGTACGCGGTGGTCGTCCCGGCCGCGGCGGTGGTGCTGGTGCTCATGCCGTGGCTCCTTCCGGGTGCGGTTCCTGCTGAGGGGTCGGTGTGGCGGCGTACTCGACGGAGTCGCGGGTGAGGTCCATGAAGGCCTGTTCCAATGACGCGGTGCGCGGTGTCAGTTCGAAGAGGGGGATGCCGTGGGCGGCGGCGGTGCGGCCGATGTGTTCGGCGTCGGTGCCGCTGATGTCGAGGACGCCGGGGGTGACGGCGGTGATCTGGACGCCGGGGGCGGCGAGCAGTTCGGTGAGGAGGCCGGCCTCGGGGGTGACGGCCTTGACGGAGCCGGTGCCGGAGTCGCGTACGAAGCGTTCGACGGTGGTGTCGGCGAGGAGTCTGCCGCGGCCGATGATGACGAGGTGGTCGGCGGTCAGCGCCATCTCGCTCATGAGGTGCGAGGAGACGAGGACCGTACGGCCCTCGGCGGCCAGGGACTTGAGGAGGGTGCGTATCCACAGGACGCCCTCGGGGTCGAGGCCGTTGACCGGCTCGTCGAGGATGACCGTGGCGGGGTCGCCGAGCAGGGCGGCCGCGATGCCGAGGCGCTGGCCCATGCCGAGGGAGAAGCCCTTGACGCGCCGGCGGGCGACCTCGTCGATGCCCGCGAGGCGCAGGACCGCTTCGACGCGGCTCCTCGGGATGGAGTGGGTGTGGGCGAGCGTCATCAGGTGGTGGTACGCGGTGCGGCCCGGGTGGACGGAGCGGGCTTCGAGGAGGGCGCCGACCTCGCTGAGGGGCGCGGGGTGGCTGGTGTAGGCGCGGCCGCCGATGGTGGCGCGGCCGGCGGTGGGGGCGTCGAGGCCGAGGAGCATCCGCATGGTGGTGGACTTGCCCGCGCCGTTGGGGCCGAGGAAGCCGGTGACGGTGCCCGGCAGCACCTCGAAGCTGAGGTCGTCGACGGCCTTCTTGGCGGGCTTGCCGCCGTAGTGCTTGGTCA
Organism: Streptomyces huasconensis; assembly: GCF_021028635.1. Taxonomy (NCBI): domain Bacteria; kingdom Bacillati; phylum Actinomycetota; class Actinomycetes; order Kitasatosporales; family Streptomycetaceae; genus Streptomyces; species Streptomyces huasconensis. Next base: position 3,817,603 of record NZ_CP086119.1, on the reverse strand, counting down.
GTCCGTGTGCCCTGATCGTCATGGCTTCGATGCTGGCGCGGTCGGGGGCGCGGATCGTCGGACCGGGGGCGGGTCGTGGCGGTGGCGGGTAGTACCGGGGTACGACGGCGACCCGGAAATGGCGGCGGTGAAACGGCGCCCCTGAAACTAGGATCGCCGCATGAACCAGCATGTCGTCCGTGCCGTCCGTGCTGTCCGTGCCGAGGAGTGGCCGCAGGTCAGGGAGTTGCGGCTGGCCGCGCTGCGGGACCCGGTGGCGCCGGTCGCGTTTCTGGAGGCGTACGAGGATGCCGCCGCGAAGCCGGACTCGTTCTGGCAGGAGCGGACCGCGGGGGCCTCCACGGGGTCCCGGGTGCGGCAGTTCGTGGCGGAGGGGCCGCATGGCGTGTGGGCCGGTTCCGTGACGGTGATGATCGAGGAGGCGGGGCACGACGACGGCTTCGGGGGTGTCGTCGAGCGGCGGCAGGCGCATCTCGTGGGGGTGTTCGTGCGGGCCGAGCACCGGGGGAGCGGTGTGACGGACGCGCTGTTCGAGGCGGCTGTGGCGTGGGCCTGGTCGGTGGAAGGGGTGGAGCGGGTGCGGCTGTACGTCCATGAGGACAACCCGCGGGCGCAGGCGTTCTACCGGCGCTTCGGCTTCGTACGCAGTGGAGTGGTGGTCCCGGTGCCGGGGGATTCGTCCGCGCGGGAGTTCGAGTTGGTGCTGGAGCGGCCGCAGCGGTAGGCGGCGGCGGTCGCGACGGTCTCAGGGGCCGGTGGGGTGGGCGCGGTCCAGGTGCTCCTCGGCCGCGGCTGTCCGGCCGGTGAGCAGCAGGAGCAGGGCGGAGATCGGTCCGTGGATCTCCTCGCCCCGGCCACGGGTCCAGTCGATGTCGGTGGCGACCAGCCGGGCCTTCGGCAGCGGCCAGGGGCGGGGCGGGAAGCGCATCGTCCAGACCCGGTCGACGGCGTCGTGGGCGGCGCGCGGGGGCATCCGGCCCTCGACTCCGAGGGCGAGGGCGATGTCCTGGCCGTGGACGAGGATGTCCAGCAGCGCCTCGCGGGGTGTGGTGCCGGGCGCGAGGCGGCGGGAGCCGGTGATCGCGCGGAGGTTGGCCACGATCTCGGTGACGGGCCGCTCGGCCTCGCGGACCGCGGAGTCGTGGATCATCCGGTCGACATCGCCCCGGGGGCGCACGAACTCGCGCAGCGCCCAGCGGTAGGTGGAGCGGGCGGCGACGGTCAGGTGCGCGGCCACGTCCCGCACCCGCCAGTCCCCGCACCCGCCAGTCCCCGCACCCGCCAGTCCCCGCACCGGGTGGGCCTCTCCCACTCCTCTGGGCCTCTCCCACTCCTCGGGGCTCAGGCTCTCCAGCAGCCGCGCCAGATCCGCGCGCTCGTGGTCGATGATCTGCCAGCGTTCGTCGGTGCCGAGGGCCGTCGTGCTCATGTTCATCCCGTACCGGGCCCTGGAGGGCCGCGTCTTCGCCGCGCTGGCAGCAGCCGGGTTCGGCGGCTTCACGCCTGCTCAGGCGCGGGTCATGCAGCGTATCGGCCCGCAGGGCACGCGGCTGACGGAGCTGGCGGCCCTGACCCGGATCACCAAGCAGACGGCGGGCTTTCTCGTCGACCAGTTGGAGAAGGCCGGCTATGTGCGACGGGAGCCGGACCCCACCGACAAGGGGGCCCGGCTGGTGTGCGGGGCGGAGAAGGCGTGGGCGGCGAAGCGGGTGGCCGACACGGTGGTCGCCGAGGTGGAGCGGGAGTGGGAGGCGCATCTCGGCAAGCGGCGCATGAAGCAGCTGCGGGAGGCGCTGACGCTGCTGCGGGAGATCACTGACCCTTGGGCGTGACGCCGGTACTTGACGCCTGGCGACGGGTGCCTGGCTCGAAGTGAGCGGGCTAGACCGGCAGTTCGCTGTCCGGCCAGCGGGACCGGCCCTGTTCGCGGGAGCGGAGCAGGGCCAGGGTGGGCAGGCCCCGGTCGGCGCCGGTGGCGAGCAGCTCCGGGAGCTGGGGGAGCGGGGCCACCGCGGCGGCGTCCTCCAGGACGAGGGTCATTGGTGGGTCGAGCCGACCGGAGGATGACCGTTCGGCCATGCGCCGGCCGTGCTCGACCACGCTGGAGGCGAGTGCCGTCAGCAGCGGCATGGCACCCGGGCCTTGGCGGGACTTGGGCTCCTCGATCGCCTCACCCACCACGAAAAGCGTGCCCCCTTCATGCACAAAGGAATCCAGGGTGAGCGCATCAGTTCGGTTCGGTGTGCAGGACTCCCGGACGTGCACCGTGAAGAGCGCGGAGAGCGAACGCGCCGTCAGCTCCTGCGCCACGTCGCGCCGTTCCGGGTACGCGGTGAGGGCCGCCTCCAGTTCGCCCGCGGCGCCGGACGCGGCCTCGGGGTGCGTACGGAGGATGCGTACCGCCTCCTGGACCTGGGTGCCCTGTGCCCAGCGGTGGACGTGCTTCATGGGCTTGTCGGCCACCGCGGCGGCGTGCAGGAAGCTGCGCATCAGCGTCTCCGCCGTGTCCGCCACGACGGCGTCGAGCCTCGCGGTCGGCTTCGTCGGGGCGAGGAGGGCGGCGGCGCGGCGGGCGGCCGTCGCCTTGTCCCGGCAGCCGGAGACGGGCGACCAGTGCATGCGGGCGGGGGTGTCGCAGAGGTGGGAGGGGTCGTAGAGGAGGACGGGGCCCAGCTTGGCGCGGGCGTCCTTCGTCTCCTCCCACAGGGTGGGGTCGGAGGTCAGGACCAGGGCCGCGCCCTCGGCGTCCTGGATGGCCCGGAGTGCGTGGGGTCGGCGGGTCTCCGGGGGGCCGAGGACGAGGGGGGTACGGGGTGCCTCGGGCGGCGTGGGCGGGGTGGGGTGCGCGGCGGGCGTGGTGTGCTGCAGTGGCTTGTCGAGGGGCGTGGGCGGGGCGGGCGCGGGGATCGTGCTGTGCTTCGGTTCCTCGGGGAGCACCGACGGCGTGGATGGCGTGAGCGGCACGGGTGGGGCGCTCGGGGCGGGGGTCTGCGCGCCCCCGACATGTACAGGGCCGTTCGCCCCTGCCAGGTTGGGGCCTGCCAGGTGGGGACCTGCCACGTTCGCCCCCGCCACGCTCGCTCCCGTCCCGTTCGCCCCGACCATGGCCTCCGCCCGCGCCGCCCTCCGTACCGCACGCCACCGTGCGACCGTGCCCATCACGAAGACCGCCAGCACGATCAGCACCAGCAGCTGGCCGATGAACAGGCCCCAGAACAGCCCGTACCCCGACAGCTGCCCGGGCGGGGTGTCCGGCCAGGCGCCCGGCAGGTCCTGCGGGGCGCCGATCAGGTGGCGTACCGCCAGCGGGGTGTGGCCGAACGTCACGCCGTCCGGTGAGGCGCCGTGCGCGAACCACGCCGCGAGGTGCGTCGACGACCAGACCAGGGCCGTGGAGACGAGCAGGAAGCCGAGGGCCCCCAGCAGCAGCCCGTCGGGGACCCCCCGCCCGGCACCCGTGTCCCGGCGGCGGTCGCGCTCCCAGTCATCCCGCATGCTGCTCCATGTACGCCGCCCGCTCCTCCGCCTCCAGCTCGGCCGCGCGCATCGCGTCGTCGGCGGCGAGGTCGGACGACGACTCCGTCATGGCGCGGTCGGTGAAGACCAGCGGCCGTTCCGTCTCCGTGATGAGGTGCTTGACCACCTGGACGTTGCCGTTCACGTCCCACACCGCGATGCCGGGGGTGAGGGTCGGGATGATCTCGACGGCCCACCTGGGCAGCCCGAGGACCCGGCCGGTGGCCCTCGCCTCATCCGCCTTCTGGGCGTAGATCGTCCTGGTGGACGCCATCTTCAGGATGGCGGCCGCTTCCTTCGCCGCGGCCCCGTCGACCACGTCGCTCAGGTGGTGGACCACCGCCACGAACGACAGACCGAGCCGTCGGCCGAACTTCAGCAGCCGCTGGAACAGTTGCGCGACGAACGGTGAGTTGATGATGTGCCAGGCCTCTTCCACCAGGAAGATGCGCTTCTTGCGGTCGGGCCGAATCCAGGTGTGCTCCAGCCAGACGCCGACGATCGCCATCAGGATCGGCATGGCGATGGAGTTGCGGTCGATGTGGGAGAGGTCGAAGACGATCAGCGGGGCGTCCAGGTCGATGCCGACCGTCGTCGGACCGTCGAACATGCCCCGCAGGTCGCCGTCGACCAGGCGGTCCAGGACCAGCGCCACGTCCAGGCCCCATGCCCGTACGTCGTCTATGGCCACGTTCATGGCCTCGGCGGACTCCGGTTCGGGGTGGCGCAGCTGCTCCACGATGTCGGTCAGGACCGGCTGGCGCTCCACGATCGTCTCGTTGACGTACGCGTGGGCGACCTTCAGCGCGAAGCCCGAGCGCTCGTCGAGGCCGTGGCCCATCGCGACCTCGATGATCGTCCGGAGCAGCGCGAGCTGGCCGGTCGTCGTGATCGCCGGGTCGAGCGGGTTGAGCCGGATGCCCATGTCCAGGGCGGCCGTCGGGTCGAGCCGGATGGGCGTTATGCCCAGCTCCTGGGCGATGAGGTTCCACTCGCCGACGCCGTCCTCGCCCTGCGCGTCCAGGACCACGACCTGGCGGTCCTTGAAGCGCAGCTGCCGCAGGACGTACGTCTTCTCCAGCGCCGACTTGCCGTTGCCGGACTCGCCGAGCACCAGCCAGTGCGGCGCGGGCAGCTGCTGCCCGTACAGCTGGAAGGGGTCGTAGATGTACCCCTTGCCGGAGTACACCTCACGCCCGATGATCACGCCCGAGTCGCCGAGGCCCGGCGCGGCCGTCGGGAGGTAGACCGCCTGGGCCTGCCCCGTCGACGTACGCACCGGAAGCCGGGTCGTCTCGACCTTCCCGAAGAGGAAGGAGGTGAAGGCGTCCGTGAGGACGGTCAGCGGATCCCGCATCGCAACAGCCTGCCTCTACGTCGATACCGTCTAGCGCAATTGTGCGCTCGCACTTTTGCGCTCTAGCGTCGGATGCCGGTCGCGAACGGCAGCGTGTTGACGAAGGCCCTGTGGTGCTCGCGGTCGCACCACTCCAGCTTCAGATACGACTTGCCGGCGGAGGCGCGGATGGTGCGCTTGTCGCGCGCGAGGGCCTCCGGGGAACGGGACGAGACCGTGATGTAGCCCACGAGGTTCACGCCCGCCGCGCCGCTCGCCAGGTCCTCGCCGCGCTGGTCCAGGCGGGAGTGCGAGGCGATGTCGCGGGGGTCGACCGTGCGGTTCATCTTGGCCTGGCGGCTCGCCTCCGCCTCGTCGTTCGTCTTCTCGGTCAGCATCCGCTCGATGGCGACCTCGGTGGGTTCGAGGTCCATCGTCACGGCCACCGTGCGGATCACGTCCGGGGTGTGGACGAGCAGCGGTGCGAGGAAGTTGACGCCGACGGGCGTCATCGGCCACTCCTTCACCCAGGCCGTGGCGTGGCACCAGGGGGCGCGGGTGGAGGACTCGCGGGTCTTGGCCTGGAGGTAGGTGGGCTCCATGGCGTCGAGCTCGGCGGGCCAGGCGTTGCGCTTGGTCATCGCCTGGATGTGGTCGATGGGGTGGTCCGGGTCGTACATGGAGTGCACGAGGGAGGCGAGGCGGCCCTGTCCGAGCGGCTGCCGTACGCGGATGTCGGCCTCCTGGAGGCGCGAGCAGATGTCGGTCAGCTCACGGGCCATGACGACGGCCAGACCGGAGTCCTTGTCGAGCTTGCGGCCGCCGTGCGGGCGGGCGGCGCGGGCCATGGCCTGCGCCTCGGCGGCCAGGTCGCGGGAGTAGTGCATGCAGGCGACGAGGTAGGCGCGGTGCTGCTCGCTGCTGGTCGACACCATCGACTGGAGCTGGTCGTACGACTCCTGGAGCCACGGCAGGGCGCGGTCGTCGCCGCGCTGGGCGACGTCCTTGGCGTGGGCGTCGGGGTCGGCGGGCAGGGTGCGGGCGAGCATCTGGAGGCGGGTGACGAAGCCGTCGCCGTTCGCCACGTGCTTCAGGAGCGTGCCGAAGCGGTCGACGAGGGCCTCCTGGTCCTCGCTGTCGCGCAGGCCGACGCCCGGGCCCTCGATCTCGATGGCGGCGGTGACGGTCCGCCGGTCGGCGTGCAGCAGTACGGCGATCTCGTCCGGCCCGAAGGGCGCGGCCAGCCAGCTGATGCGGCCGATGCCGGGTGGCGGCCCGACCTCGACCTCGCGGCCGTCCAGCCTGACCCCGGCCTCCGGGGCGGCGGAGCGGTAGGCGGTGCCGCGCTTCAGGGAACGCTTGTAGGTGCGGTTGATCTCGAACCACTTGTAGAACGTCCGGCCCTTGTACGGGACGTACACCGCCGCGATGGCGAGCATCGGCAGGCCGGTGAGCAGCACGATGCGCAGGGAGAGGACGGGGACGAGGAGTCCGCACATCATGCCGAGGAACGCCCCCGCGATGATCAGGGCGATCTCCCCGGTCTCGCGGTTCTTGCCGACGATCGCGTTCGGCCGCGCGCGGCCGATCAGATATGTGCGGCGGGGCGCGACCGGCTGGGACACGTGGGACTGGGTCGTCAACGCCCTTCACCTCCCGTGCGGTTGGTACTGCTGGTGCGGGAGCCGCCGCGGTTGCCCGCGTGCGGCGTGTTGGTCGCGCTGGTGCTGCTGCGCGGCGCGGGTGCGGCGGAGGGGACGGCTCCGCCGCCGTTCGCCGAGCCGCCGCCCCCGGTGGGGCGGCTGCTGTGGGCGGCGACGCCGCCGCCCGCGGGATTGGCGGGCCGGGGCTGGTTGGTGCCGCCGCCACCGCCGCTGCCGTTGCCCCGGGCGCTGTGGGTCTTGATGCCCTGGGAGACGAGGGAGGCGGGGGAGCTGATCACGGCGGCGGCCTTGTTCTGGGCGCCGCGCATGATGCGGTTGTCGCGGGAGCCCGCGAGTTCGTCGCCGAAGCCGGGGACGAAACGGTAGATCATGGCGCTCGCGAAGATGGCGAGCAGGATGATCGAGAGCCCGGAGACGACGGCGGAGAACGCGTCGGGCCCGTCGTCGGCGGAGAGCGCCCCGGCGAGGCCCAGCACGATGACGATGATCGGTTTGACGAGGATGACGGCGATCATGATGCCCGCCCAGCGGCGGACGTGCGACCACAGGTTCTTGTCGACGAGGCCGGCGTAGACGACGGTGCCGAGGAGCGCGCCTACGTAGAGCAGCGCGGCCCTGATGACCAGCTCCAGCCAGAGGACGCCGGCGGCGAGGATCGACACCAGGGACACGACGATCAGCATGATCGGGCCGCCGCCGATGTCCTCGCCCTTCTTCAGGGCGCCGGAGAACGTGCCGAAGAACTCGTCCGTCTGGCCGCCCGTCGCCTTGGCGATGACGGCCGAGACGCCGTCGGTGGCCGAGACGACGGTGTACAGGATCAGCGGCGTGAAGGCGGAGGCGAGGACCGTGAGCCACAGGAAGCCGATGGCCTCGGAGATCGCGGTGGTCAGCGGCACGCCGCGCACGGCCCGCTTGGCGACGGCGAGCAGCCACAGCAGGAGCGTGAGGATGGTCGACGCGGCGAAGACGACGGCGTACTGCTGGAGGAACGTGGGGTTGGTGAAGTCGACGTTGGCGGTCTCCTTCACGGCGTCGGAGAGCTTGTCGACGGTCCAGGAGGCGGCTTCGGCGCAGCCCTTGGCGAGGGAGCTGAGGGGGTCGAGGCCGGGGCTGATGGGCTCGTCGGCGGGGAGGTTGCTGCCGGGGTCGGAGTCGGCTTGTTGGCCTTTTTCGCAGTATTTTTTGGCGGGGCCGCGGATGAGTTCGCAGGGGTCGTCGGAAGGCTCCGGGTCGGGTGCCGCAAGGGCGCGGGTGGCCAGCAGCACGGCCGCCGTCTGCACTGTGGTGAAGGCAGCGGCGAGCGTGAGAGTGCGGCGACGGGTGCTACCGGGCATAGGTGAACCCTCCGAACTGCTCCACTGCCTCCGCCATGTCGTCGGCGGTGGATGCCCTTTGGTCACGGCCGACCGGGACGGGGCCGTCCTTCTGCCGGAAGTCGGCGACCTTCCAGTCGCCGTCGACCCACTGCAGCTCGTACGTGTTGGTGTACCAGCTCTCGGACACCGGGTTGGTGGTGCTCTCGCCCGCCAGGCCGAACAGCGACGAGTACCAGATCTCGACGCTCGCGCTGTCACCGCTGAACTTCTTGACCTGGGTGCCCACGGGAATGATGCGGGAGACGAACTTCGTGTCCTTCGGGGGCGTGCCGTCGGGGTGCAGGCCGATGCGCGCCAGGAAGTCCTTGCCCGAATAGACCTTGTCGAGGGTCGGCTGCCGCTTTCGCGCCTCGTCCGGGGTGTAGACCGTGTTCACGATGGCGTCACGCTTGGTCTTGTCGAACATCTCGGCCGAGCCGAGCGCCACCGCGTAGTTCGCCGCGGCGCTCTGCGCACCCTGCTCCGTCTTGGCGAAGCCGGTCGCGATGCCCTCCGTCTTCCCCCCGACCGGCTTCTCCCCCGAAGGGGCCGTCGCCGAGCCGGCCGGCTTCTTCGCGTCGCCGCCCGCCGCCGAGTCCTCGCCCCCGCCCCGGTTGGCGAAGGCGATCGCCGCGATCAGCAGGACCACGACGCCGACCACCGTCACCAGGCTCCGGGACGACGACCGCCCGGGCCGGGCGGATCTGCGCGCGCCGCCGTAGACGTCGTCGCCGCCCTCCCCCTCGGGAAGCCGCGTCCTGGTCTCTCCCGAGCCGCCGAAGAGGCCGTCGTTCCGCTCGTCGTCGAGGCTCATGCCGCGACCGCCCCCTCACCCTCTCGCTGAACCGTCACGTAGGACACGTATGACGGTAGCCGTGCTGGTTCCCGCGCGGGCGCGGTGTGGTGACTCGACATCAGGGAGTTGCAACCTCAGCCGGTGGGCACGACGGACGAGTGGGGAGAGGGGGACAGGAGGGAGACGGGGCACAGGAGGGGCCATGGGGGAGGGGACGCGTCGGAGGCGGGGGATGGGGACGCTAGACCGCCATGCCGTACACGATGGTGAAGAGTGTGCCGAGCGAACCGATGATGAAGACTCCGGTCAGACCCGCGATGATCAGGCCCTTGCCCTGTTCCGCGCTGAAGGTGTCGCGCAGCGCCGTCGCGCCGATGCGTTGCTTCGCCGCGCCCCAGATGGCAATGCCGAGACAGAGGAGGATGGCGATCGCCATCACGACCTCGATCATCACGCGTGCCTCGTTGCCCAGGCTCCCGAAGGGACCCCAGTCGGGGGCGATCCCGCCGATGATGGTGGTGATGTCGCCCTTTTCGGCTGCCATAAGCATGTGTAACTCACCGCCCCTAGTGGGTTGTTCTGCCACCTCTGCCTACCTCGGTGCAGAGGACAGCTCATTGTCGCCGACAATCGCCCCTGCGGATGACGCCTTGACGCCATTCGTTGGCCGACTTCGTACGGTTCCTCGTGCGTGAGGTCTGGTCACTCTGTGTATCACGCGGTAGGACCCCGGGCAATGACGGCCGGGCGTGCGCCTGACCAGGACTTCTGGGGCGGGGGCCTGACGGGTGCTCATAGGGGTGCGAGACGTCGCGTGTCGGCGGTTGCCAAGGTGCCGGGGGCGGTCCGCAGGTGTTTGAGCGGGGAGATGGTGTCGCAGTACCGCTCTGCAGCGTCCGAGCCGGGTTGGGCCGTCGAGGGTGGCGACGATGTGATTGATGTCGGCGGGATGGTCGAGGAGCATCTCCTTGACCACCTCGTACGTGGAGGGGCTGCCCTCCTGCCGTACTCGGCGGCCGTGCTTCGCGCCGTCGGCGGCGCCGTCCACGTCACCGGGCAGCGCCAGCGCCACGAAGAGCAGCCGCCATCGGAGCTCAGCAGAGCGCGGGCGGCAGCCATCGGTGCGACGGGATGTAGACATGCAGGGCGGCGTATTGCGCCTAATTGCTCTATGGGTGGGAGAAGTCGGACACCCGTCAACCGCGCGGGGGCCGACTGCCACCGTCCGCTTTGGCGAGAGCTTCCATTTCGAGGAGGGGGTCCTCGAAGCTGACGTTCTCGGCGATCTGGTGCAGCAGGCTCCGGTACTCCGCGCGCCGGCGTACGGCGGTGGTGCCGAGCGTCAGTACCACCAGGCGTTTGCCGTCCGGGTGAGGGAGGTGGGCGAAGACCTGGAGCACGGGGTTCTGGGGGAGGCCGGAGTCGGCGTTCGGGGTGCGGACGGTCTCGCTGAAGCTGGCCGGTCCGCAGGGGAGTTCGAGGTACTCGATGTTCGTGTGGCCTTCGGCGCCTGCGATGGCTCGGGCGGCGGTGACGGCGGGTGCGGTGGGGGCGATGTCTCGCCAGGACACGGTGAAGAGGGAGAACAGAAACCCGCCGCCGGCCTCGCCGTCCTTGTCGGGGGCGGAGATGTCGTCGCGGTGCAGGCCGATGGCGCAGTGAACGGTTGTGGCCTCGACCAGGGCAGCCAGCAGCTGCCGGACTAGCGCGAGCTGCCCCAGGAACCGTTGGCGAACGATGTCGTTAGGAGCGGAATCCAGGAACGGCTTGAAGGCTGCATGCACCGTGTCGTCGCCGGAAGGGCCTGGTCGGGTCAGTAGCGCGCCGACGGGTAGCGGGGCGAAGCCAGTTGGTTCGGCGAACCAGAAGTGGGCGTCCGGGGTCTTGGCAGAATCGTCGATGATGAACCTAGGCGAATTCAACGGGGTGTCCCCCTCTTGCGGAGCGCATCTGCAGGCGGGATGAATCCGGCAAGCCGGGCCTGTTCCTGGTCCGCAGGGGTGGCGCCCCAATCGGTGAGGGCCATGTCGGGGGCTCTTCTCAGGCGCTGACTGAGAATCATCATGCGGCGAGGCGCCAGCCCGCTCCGACTGGGCGCAGCAATGAGACCGATCATGCGGGGGTCCCCGGCGAACCAGATCGTTTCAATCTGAACCTTCAGCTCAGGCTTGGCGCGGGGAGCCATGCGCCGGTGCCACCAGGTCACGCGCGGGTGCTTGGCGAATACCAACGGCAGGCGCTGCTCTGGCCGGGCGGGGTTGGGGAACTCGAACCATCCGAACTGGTTGCCTTGAATCTCGGGATTCTTTGTCAAGCCGTTCGGGACGTCCCGGAGTACCTGCCACGGGTATCTCTGCAGGATGCGCCGCATGCGCAGAGCTGTAGGGATGTAGCTCAACTGAACGAGCATGCGCCATGGGCTGTAGATCCAGTACGGCATGAAGATCCATACAGCCCAGTTGGGCGTCTTGAGTGAGATGCCCAGCAGCGCGATCCAAACGCCGATCCATCCGATCAGTCCTGCCACGTCTTTGAGTACGAGCAGATTCCAGGCGCGACGTGTCGGCGGATGGTCCCACGCGGTGGCGAAGTCGGTAGGGTTCACAGGGTCACTCTTTCTGCAGAAAAGACGTCAGGAGAAGAGGTAGCGCGCGGTAGCCGGGAACCCGGGAATGTCGATACCGAGCCGTGTGCCGTCGATTCCGGTCCCGACTTCGCCCCTGCGCTCGTCGTCGTCGAACAAGCCGTACCCCGCAGTCACAAGGCCGATGCCGCTCGAAGCCTTGGACACGCTGTCGGTCCATACCTGTGGATTCGCAGACCAGCTGAACACACGTTGCAGCAAGGGATTGCCCAGGTTGCTGACCTCATCGGCCTGCTCTGAAACGGCTGTGCCGTATTTGGCCATTTTCTGCCCGAGGGACAGAACCTCGCTGCCACCGCGGATCGTCGTGGTGGCTTCGATGCCTCCTCTGGCGGCGGCTCCGAGACCAGGCACCATGCCCAGCGTGTCGGCGCCCACCGAAACCAGGTTGCTGAAGAAATCGGCGTCGAACTCACCCTTGGTGAGTCCGTCCCACAGGGATGCCCGCACCGTCGGGTCCGACATGCGGGTAACCAGTGCCCCTGCGCTGAGAAGCCCTGCCCCTACCAGGAGAATGGGAAGCGCGATGGGGCCGGTGAAGATCAGGGCCGCCAGCGCCAGAACCCCGGCAACCGCGCTGAGAATGTCCGGCAGGTTCTCCTCGACCCACTCGCACGCCTTCTCGAACCACCCCGGCTCGTGCGGCGCCAGTTTGGCCGTCGCGTCGCGGATCTTTTCCGCGCGGTACTTCGACCGCTCCGCGTGCTCGCTCTGCAGACTCCGTGCCCTGCCCAGAATCCGGTCGAGTTCCGCCTGTGCGTCCTCGACCTTTCCGTCGGCGAGCTTCAGGGCCTTCTTCGCGTCGTCCTGATGTTTTCCCTTCTTGTCCAGGTCGGGGTCGGCGCCGGCGGTCTCGGCGTGCCCTTTCGCCGTTCTCAGTGCCTCGCGGGCGTTCTTGGCCTTCCCGTTCAGCTCCCTCGCGCGGCGCTGGAAGTCGTCGAGGTCCCGTTCCCAGCGCTCCAGCTGCTTCGCGGCCTTTTCGATGGACCGCGCGGCGTTCTTGAGGTTCAGGGAGAGCGGTCCCTCATCGATGGCCTCGCGGAACGCCACGGCCGCGTCGCCTTCCCAGTAACTGCCGTCCATCAGCTTGGTGACCACCTTGCGGGTGTCGCGGAGGACGGTGACGCAGCTGTCCAGCTTCTTGTGCAGAGCCTTTACGGTGTCGCAGTCGCCGGGTGCGGGGTCGAAGCCGAGGTCCGGGTAGTTCGCGGCGCTCGTCACTTCGGGATCTCCACCGTGTCGTCCTTGGTCTTCCCGGACTTGTTCATGGCTTTCGTCAACGCCTCTTCGACTTCCATGAAGGCGTTCTTGTTCTGCTCGATGATTTTGGAGAGATCCTCCGTCTGCTCACCGATCTGCTCCGCGCCGTACTTCCAGTCCTCCTGGAAGTCCTCACAGGCCTTGTCGAGGTCGTCCGTCCCCAGTCCGCCGACCGTCGCGTCGGCCAGGGCACCGCGCAGCCCCTTCAAGGACGTGACGGACCCGTCGAGCAACTTCATGAACTGTTCGAGTTCGACCGCGTCGACTCTGAGCTTCTCGGCCACTGCTGTCCCCGCCTTCGGTCGGTCACCTGTCGTCTCGGGCTCGATGTCCACTGTGGCGTCAGTGGACGGCGGGGATCGGGACTTCGGCGGGATTCGTGCGTGCGAAGCGGCAGAAGCAGAGCGCGGCCCCGGCTGCCAGACCGCGTCGGGGGGGCGAGCGGGGCGGGTCAGCCCGCCGGGGAGTCGCTGACCTTGCCGACCGGGCTGATGGACAGCTTCGTGCCGGACGGGGCGTCCGGGTTGTCCACCGGGAGGGAACCGGCGGGCCAGGCGATGGTGACGGTCTTCGTCTCGTTCGGCGGGGTCACCAGGATCTTGGCGATACGTACGCCGGAGCCGCCGCTGTTGTTGATCGGGAACGTGATGTTGAAGGCGGCGGACTCGCCGTCCTTGAGGACGGCGGAGTGGGCCTGCTCGCCGTTGCGGCCGACGGACAGCGTGTCGCCGGTGGCCGACTTCAGGTTGACGCCCGCGTAGCCGTTGATGGTGCAGTCGCGGCTGCCGCCGTTCTTGAACACGACGGTGACGATGCCCTCGGTCTTGTCGGTGCTGTTGTCGTGGGCGGTCACCTCCAGCTCGTCGCTGCGGCAGATGCCTGCCTTGCCGTTCTGGTCGGCTCCGGTGCCCCCGGTAGTGCTTCCGCCGCTGCCGCTGCCGCTGTCCGAGCCGGCGCCGTCCGACCCGGTGCCCTCCGAGACCGCCGTCGGCTTCGTGCCGGCCGACGAGGAGGCGTCCGCGCCGTCGTCGCCGTTGCACGCGGTGAGCGAGAGCGCGCCGAGGAGCGTGAGGCCGGCGAGCAGGGTCTTCGAGGCGTGCGTGAGCTTCATGGGGTCCCCCGTGAGGTGCGTGGTGTCGTCCGGTACGGCGTATGTGTCGTACGTCGTTACGGGGCCGTCGTTCCGGCCTGGCCCTCAGCGAAGCCGTCCCCGGCCGGTGGGGGCAAGGAGCGCCGGGGCATCAGGGACACTGGAATGCTTTCAGGGGGTCTGACCTGCGGATATGCCTGTTCTATGGAACGTCGTCCTGGGACGGCGGGCGGGCGGGTGGACGGGCGGTCGGGTGGACGGGCGGGCCGGTGGTCAGCGTTCGGCGCGCGGTGCCCCGTACCAGCGCCATGTGGTCAGGCGTGCGCGGCCGGGGAGTTCGCCGCGGCCGGTCGCCCACAGGAGCGTGGGCCAGGGGGGCGTGTCCGTCGGGGCGTCGGGGAAGAGGCGGTGCAGGACGCGGGCGCAGAGGGCGGCGGGCGGGTCCCACGTGTCGCCGATGCCGAGTCCGTTCGCGATGTCGTACGTGTGGACGAGGGTCTCCACGACTCCCATGGCGGCGAAGCCCTCGGGGTCCGAGGCGCCGAAGCCGTGGTGGGCGCGGACGGTCGGCGGGGTGGTGGCGACCATGGCGGTCAGCAGGGCGCCGCACGCCTCCACGACCTGGAGCAGTCCCGCGGGGCCGGCCGCGGGGTCGGCGAGGGTGACGTTGGCGGGGCCGCCGGGCGTCCGGCGGACCCAGTGGAAGGGGACCTCACGGTCCAGCGGGGGATGTTCCGGGCCGAGTTGGGCGGCGTAGGCGAAGAGGTCGTCCGCCAGGTGCTCACCCGTCTCCCAGCAGTCCCACTCCAGCCCGCCCGCCTTGGCGCCCCAGTCGGCGTCGTCCGGTGCCCCGCGCAGGGTGGCGACGGCGAGGCGGACGGCGCGGGTGACGTCGTCGGCGGTGACGGGAGCGGTGTGTTCGCTCAGCGGTTCCGAGGTGTCAGACATGGCCGGACGGTAGCAACTTCGGGCTGCGGTGGCTCAGGACGGCGGCAATTGCGGCTCAGGACGGTGGCACTGACGGGATGCGCTCTTGAGGTCGTTTCAGCCTTCTGTGCGTGGTCGGGGAGCGGTCAGCGGTTGACGGATTGGATCTCGCGTACGACGACGTCCTGCGTCGTACCGAACTCGCCGGGGGGCAGGTCGCCGCCCTGGCCGTTCGTGCTCGTCCAGCTGACCTTCCAGGTGAGGGTGGTCTTCAGCTCGTACGAGCCGTCGCGCGAGGACCGCAGGTACCGCACGCCGCACGGCGGGTCCGTGTCCACCGGGGTGCCCTTGTCCCGGGGCGTGCCGATGCGGTCGTCCTCGATCGGGCACTCGCCGGAGGAGGGGTACGTCTCGGCGTCCGACGTGCCCGGGTCGATCTTCAGGGCGACCGGCTCGGCGGTCGTCGTCGCGGAGAGGCCCGTGCCGGGCAGGGTCGCGGTGACCGAGATCTTCTTGAACCTGGCCTTGTCCAGCCAGGCCCACGTGGGCAGGTTGACCTTCGTCTCGCCCTCGGGTGCCAGTTCGACCTCGGTGTCCGGGACGGGGAGTTGTCCGTACGCGTACTCGGCGAGGATCTTGGGCGTGACCGCGAGCGGTTCCTTCGGGGTCTCGCCGTCCTGCACCCAGAACGGCAGCTTGTCGCAGGCCTTCGCCTCCGGCTCGTCCTTGCGGTCGTCGTCGACGGCCGCCGCCCAGAATTGGCCTTCGCCCTGTTTGTCGAGGTTGTAGTTCTTGTACGGCTTGCTGTCTTTGAAGTACGAGTCGAAAACCCCTCCCACGGCGCCACCGATACCGAAGAACCCGATCTTTCGGATCGCCTTGACCGTGGCCTCGATCTGCTTCGGCGTGTACGCGGGTTCGTACCAACAGGCCGGCGGGTCCCAGTTGCTGTTGGCGGGAGTCAGCGTCCCGGTCTTCGCGGGCTGGGGGCTGCCTTCGACCCTCGGAGGTCCTTGGGGTACGTCGTCCGATGAAGCTCGCGTTCTTCTTTCGGAATCCTTGGATGTAGTCCGCCGCCGACAAACGGGCATCGCCCGTCCCGTAGAACTTCAGCGCGGGGTGGTCGCCGGATTCGACGACGGTGGCTTCGATCAGGGAGTTGACCCACCGCTCATTGTCCGCAAGCACCGCATCCTTCTTGGGATCACCCGTCTTCCCGCCCTCGAAGACGTTCTTCACGTCCTTGGGGAGCTTGATCTCAGGGCGGTCGATCCCGTCCTCCGAGGCCTTCGGGGACGGGGACCTGTTTCTCTGAGTACCCGAGTCCGCGCCCGCGATCTTCTCGCTGTCCTTGGACCCTCCGTCGCCTCCTCCGCAGGCGGAGAGCGTCAGGGCCGCGGCCGTGGTCGGGGCGGCGGCTGCGAGCAGGGCGGGGCGGCGGTTCACGGTCGGCCCCTGAGGGTGGGGCGTTCGCTGGAGTGAAGCAAGCTATCCAAGGGGGGCGGGTGGTTCCAGCGAGGGGGCGCCGGGTGGATGCGGCCTGGCGCTGTCGTACGCGGCCTCTACACTGAGCGGCGGCGGAGCGGACTCCCGGTGGGTGAGGGGTGGTTGACGGTGCGTAAGGCGTGGCTGGTCGCTTCCGTCGGGATCGGTGGTGCGCTCAGTTTCATCGCGCTGCTCGTCGTCGGGACCTACGTGGCCGCGGGCAGCATCGCGAGTGGCGCGAGCGGTGGGGCCGTGGGGCTCGCCAAGGGTGCCGTGCCCGCGATGTACCAGCCCCTCGTGCAGAAGTGGGGCAACCTCTGCAAGGCCATCAACCCCGCGCTGCTCGCCGCCCAGCTCTACCAGGAGAGCGGATGGAACCCGCGCGCGAAGAGCCCCGCCGCGGCGCAGGGGATAGCGCAGTTCATCCCGGGCACCTGGGCCGCGCACGGCGTCGACGGCGACGGTGACGGCGACCGGGACGTGTGGGACCCGAAGGACGCCATTCCGTCCGCCGCCTCGTACGACTGCAAGCTCGCCGGGTATGTGAAGGACGCGCCGGGGGACCCGACGAAGAACATGCTCGCCGCGTACAACGCGGGCGCGTACGCCGTCCTCAAGTACGGCGGGGTACCGCCCTACAGCGAGACGCAGAACTACGTGAAGACGATCACCACGCTCTCCAAGAGCTTCGCCCGGCCCGTGGGGCGGGTGGCGCCCTCGCAGCAGGCCGCCGGGGCCATCGCCTTCGCGCAGAAGAAGCTCGGCACCCCCTACCTGTGGGGCGGCAACGGCACGCCCGAGCAGAACGGCCGCTTCGACTGCTCCGGTCTGACCCTCGCCGCCTACCGCACCGTCGGCGTCACGCTGCCGCGCGTCGCCAACGACCAGTACAACGCGGGGCCGCACCCCAAGCGCGAGGAACTGCTCCCCGGGGACCTGGTCTTCTTCTCGGACGACCTCACCAACTCGCGCGCCATCCGGCACGTCGGGATCTACGTCGGCGGCGGGTACATGATCAACGCCCCGCGGGCCGGTGCCGTCATCCGGTTCGACCCGATCGACACGCCCGACTATTTTGGCGCGACTCGTGTCACGGACGAGGGCGCGGCGGCGCTCCCCGACAAGCCTGCCTCGGCCTGAGGAGGCCGCAGGGGGGCGCTGAGGGGCGCGTGCGAAGGCGTGCGCACGGGGTGATGTGGCTTGAACCGTCCGTTAAAACACTCCCCCTGAGCTGCGGTGATGTGTCTCTCTTCGGTAACGTCTGGGTGATCTTTCGGTGGAGAGTGGAACGTAGGGGTGGGGGACGGGCGTTCCCTTGACTGGACCGACCACGGGGGTTGATGGAAAGGGCGCACAGAAAGGTGCGTCCGTGGGCTAGGAGACAAGGGGCCGCAGCGCCATGGCTGGACTCGATGAATCCGGGTCGAACCCCGACGTCGGCTTGCTCTACGACATCAACGGCCTGACACAGGAGACCCCGCACTGGCTCGACCGCGCCATGGCGTTCGTCGGGGAGTACGGCCTGCTGCTCGCCCTCGTGCTGCTCGTGGTGTGGTGCTGGTGGGGCCAGCGGAAGCGGGGCACGCTCGAGGACGCCGCCTCGTCCGTCGCCGCCGTCGTGTGGGCGCCGCTGGCCGCCGGGATCGCGGTACTCGTCAACGTCCCCATCCGGGGCTTCGTGGAACGGCCGCGGCCCTTCCGCGACCACGCCGGGCTCCACGTCCTGGTCGAGGGCAAGGACGACTTCTCCTTCGTCAGCGACCACGCGACGCTCGCCATGGCCATCGGCGCCGGACTCTTCGTCGCTCACCGCAAGTTCGGCTTCGTCGGCCTCGGGCTCGCCGCCCTGGAGGGCTTCTGCCGGGTCTTCATGGGCGTGCACTACCCCACCGACGTCATCGGCGGCTTCGCGCTCGGCACGGCCGTCGCCCTGCTCCTGTCCCCGCTCGCCATGGCGCTGCTCACGCCGCTCGCCAGGGCGGTCGGGCGCTCCCGGCACGTGGGGTGGCTGGTGTGGGACCGCAGGGTCGCGCCGGTGGCCGCGCCGCTGAGCGAGCCCGCCGAGCCCGCGCGGGCCGCCGCCGACCCGGACGAGCGGGACCTCGCGGCCTGACGTTCCACCCGGTGTCGCGGAGGTTCAGAGCGCCTGCGGGAAGTCGAAGAAGCGGTTCGGGTCGTACTGCTTCTTCAGCTTCTTCAGGCGCGGCGCCGCGTCTCCGTAATACGCCTCGCGCCAGTTCGTCAGCGTGGCGTCCGTGTAGTTCTGGTACGCCGCGCCGGACGCGTACCGCCCCATCGCCCCGTGTGCCTTTTTCAGCCACGCGCGTGCCGGCGCTCCCGATGTGCCCGCGCGCCACGACGCGATGTACTGCGCCAGCATCCGCGAGCGGCGGTGCACGAAGGCCGTCGCCGTCGGGTCGACGCGGTTGATCGCGCCGCCGAGCGCGGTCAGCGCGATGCTGCCGGCGCTCGCGCCCGTCACGTTCTCGACCTGGGAGAGCAGCGCGCGGATGCCCGCCGCGGAGAGGGAGCGGTCGAAGAAGTCCGAACTCGCCGCGTACGTCTCGCGCTTGAGGGCGCCCTGGGGGCTGCGTCCCGGTGTCGCGCCGGGCAGGTGACACTGGGCGTCGGTGACGAACGACGAGCAGCCCGCGTACACCTCCATCGCCTCCTCGTACGTACGCCGCTTCAGGGAGACGCTGCGCGCGGAGGCGCCGACCTTGTGGGCGAGGCGGTCGACGGCGTTCTGCAGCTCGCCGTACGTGCCCAGCGAGAAGCAGGCGACGGAGACGGTCGGGGTGCCGCCCGGGGTGTTCGCCAGGTGCAGGGACGACCAGATCTCGTCCGGCTGGTCGGGGCCCCACGCCTGCCACGCCTTGACGACCGCCGCCGCCTTCGACCACGGCCAGGACATGTACGCGGAGACGGCCTGGGGCGCGGTGTGCGTGCGGTAGGACAGCTCGGTGACGACGCCGAAGTTGCCGTTGCCCGCGCCGCGCAGCGCCCAGAAGAGGTCCTTGTGCTCGGTCTTCGAGGCGGTGAGCTGCTTGCCGTCCGCCGTGATGATCGTCGCGGAGGTGAGGCTGTCGCAGGTCAGGCCGTACGCGCGGGAGACCACGCCGTGGCCGCCGCCGAGGGTGAGGCCCGAGATGCCGACGGTCGGGCAGGAGCCCGCGGGGATCGTGACGCCCTTCGCGGCGAGCGAGCGGTAGACATCGATCAGCTTGGCGCCCGCGTCGATCGTGGCGGTGGTCCCGCTCGCCCGTATCCTGCTCAGCTTCGACACGTCGATGATCAGCCGGCCGGTGCCGGAGGACCAACCCGCGTACGAGTGGCCGCCGTTGCGGATCGCGACCGGGGTGCGGTGGGCGCGGGCGTAGGTGAGGGCGGTGCGTATGTCGTCCTGGTGCGCGACGTACGCCACGGCGGTGGGCTTCAGGTCGTCGAAACGCGTGTTGTACAGCTGCCGGGCCGCCGCCCACTTGGCCTCGCCCGGCCGTACGAGGGTGCCGTCCAGGTCCCTGGCGAGGGCCGCGAGGGTCGCGGGGGCGCTCGCGGCGGCGCTGGCGCTCCGCAGGGCGGTGTCGCGTCCGCCGTGGGCGCGTGGCGTCGCCGCGCCCGCCTGTGAGCCGCCGCTCGTGCAGCCGCCGACCGTCGTCGCGGCCAGTGCGGCCGCCGTCGTACCGATGAACGTACGTCGTTCCATGACGCCTCCCGTTGCTTCCCGGAGAACGAGACGGTGCGCGAGGCGGGCGGGTTCCCCTAGGGGGACTCCTCATGTTCGGCGGCGTCCGTGCGGGCCTTGCTGCGGGCCCTTCGGGCGGGGCCGCGCCAGCCGCAGGAGCACTGGGCGGACATGAAGCGGCCCTTCTCGACCGTCGACGTGCTGTGGGAAGCGAGGTCGGATATGAGATCGGGTGTGCGGCGGTGGGGCGTGAGGTCGGCTGCGAGGTCCGTTGCGAGGTCTTCCTGATCGGCCACCCGGCCACGGTACCGACCCCGGGTGAAGCGCCGGGAGCCGTCGCCGGTACCGGCCCCCCGCGTGACGGCTCAAGGCACCGGTCGTTAGGGGAACGACGGGGGAACGACGGGGGATCGACAAGCGCGGGACCGCTTGGAGGCAGCCAGGATGGGGCAGCAGCGCAGGCACAGGGGCCGAGCGAGCGCCGCGGTCGCGGTGGCGGCCGCGGGGCTGATGGCCACCGCCACCAGCTGCTCCGGCGGGGCCGCCGCCGACGGCAGCGGCGCCGAGGCGCCGGGGAAGGCCGCGCACGCCGGGGACGCGGTGCGGCGCTCCGCCGACGCCCTGGTCCGCGCGGGCACGGCCAAGGCCCGTACGTCCATGGAGATGGCCAGCGGCGGGACGCGCGTGACCGTCCGGGGCGCGGGCGTCTACGACTTCCGGGACCAGCGGGGGCGGTTCGAAGTGGTCCTGCCGCAGGACCCCGCAGGGGGGCGGGCGCGCCGGCCGATCACCGAGCTGATGGCCGGCGGGGCGCTCTACATGAAGAACCGCGGGGCCGGTGTGCCCGCCGACAAGTGGGTGCGGATCGAGACACGTTCGCTCTCCGACGGCAATCTCGTCACCGGTGGGGCGACGGACCCCCTCGCGGCGGCGGAAGTGCTGCGGGGGGCGCGGGACGTGACGTATGTGGGGGAGGAGCGGGTCGCCGGGACCGAGGTGCGGCACTACCGCGGCGTCGCCGATCTGCGGGCCGCGGCGAAGGGGGCTTCCGCAGGTCAGCGCGGTGCGTTGGAGGTGGCGGCGGGGAAAGGGTTCAGCAAGGGGAGCGTGCCCTTCGACGTGTACCTCGATGAGCGGGGGCGGGTGCGGAAGCTGCGCCAGCAGTTCACCGTGGCCAATGCCGATGTGGCCTCGACCACGCTGCTCTACGACTTCGGGGTGCCCGTAGGGGTGCGACTTCCGGCCGAGGAGGACATCTTCGCCGGGAAGATCGCCGCGCCCTAGTCGCGTACGGCCGGTGGAAATGGTCCGTCCGTGCCATGCGCGGTGTGTAGGCCGCTCCCTACTCTAGGAAGTCGGTACGGGGGCAGGGTCATGATCAGGAAGAGGTGATGTACGTGGCTCCGATGCGTGGTGGTACGGCGGTTCAGGACCACGTCGCCCTCGCCGAGATCGAGCTGTGCGGCGACCTCATCATCGCGGCGAGCGCGGCGGCCGAGCGGTTGAGTTCTGACCGGATCGACGAGGTGCTGGGGGTTTTGGAGGGGCGCGAAGGCGGGCCGCCGGCGGATGAGCGGTCCTAGCCTGCGGGGGCCTGGCGGGGCCTTGGGGGTGTTCTGTTCGCCGCTGCGCGGCGGTGTCTCCCACCCGCCCGCCCGGCACCCGGCGTCGAGTGGTGAGCGGGCCGCCCGTTACCTGGCGTCGAGCCGTGGGCGGGGCGGGGCGTTGCCTGCTGCGGGTGAACGGGTGGGCGGGTGGGAAAGCGTGTGGCGGCGGAAGCCGGGCGGTGTGCCTGGACACGGGGTGGCTCCGCCTCGCGTGCGGGGCGCGCGCCTGCGGGGCTCCCGTCGGCGCCGCCGGGGGCCCTGCCCCCGCGTGCGGGGCGCGCAGCCCCAGCCGCGCCCCCTCGGCCCCCGGCCACGCACCCCCACCACCCGCGGAGCGTCAGGTGCGGAGCATTCTGGCGATTGCCTTTGTCGCTTCCTCGACCTTCGCGTCGATTTCCGTGCCGCCCTTGACCGCCGCGTCGGCCACGCAGTGCCTCAGGTGCTCTTCCAGGAGCTGGAGGGCGAAGGATTGGAGGGCCTTCGTGCTCGCCGAGACCTGCGTGAGTATGTCGATGCAGTAGACGTCCTCCTCGACCATGCGCTGGAGGCCGCGGATCTGGCCCTCGATCCGGCGCAGGCGCTTGAGGTGTTCGTCCTTCTGTTTGTGGTACCCGTGCACGCCGTGCGCGTGGTCCGCGGGCTCGGAGGGCGCTTCGGCCGTCTCCGGTGTCACCGCTGCCGCGTCGGTGGTCGTCATCGCGTCCTCCTCCTGGAAAGGGGCATGGGGCATTACTGCTGATCCGTATACCCCTGGCGGGTATATATTAGCCGATTTCTCGGGGGGCGTGCTGATCACTGTGCCTGATGGGCGACACTGGGGGGCGGCCGGTTAGCCGTGGCCGGATGATGCGCCTAGCATCAGCCTGACCGCATCCAGAGCACCCCGAGGACCCCACGTGCGCTTTCGTCTGACCCCCAGGGAGACGAGCTTCTACGACATGTTCGCCGCATCCGCGGACAACATCGTCACGGGCTCGAAACTCCTCATGGAACTGCTCGGAGCGGATTCTTCCGCGCGGGCCGAGATCGCAGAGCGTATGCGGGCCGCGGAACACGCGGGAGACGACGCGACGCATGCGATCTTCCACCAGCTGAACTCCTCGTTCATCACGCCGTTCGACCGCGAGGACATCTACAACCTCGCGTCGTGCCTGGACGACATCATGGACTTCATGGAGGAGGCCGTCGACCTGGTCGTCCTCTATCAGGTCGAGGAACTCCCCAAGGGCGTCGAGCAGCAGATCGAGGTCCTCGCGCGGGCCGCCGAGCTGACCGCCGAGGCCATGCCGAATCTGCGGACCATGGACAACCTCACCGAGTACTGGATCGAGGTCAACCGCCTGGAGAACCAGGCCGACCAGATCCACCGCAAGCTCCTGGCCCAGCTCTTCAACGGCAAGTACGACGCCATCGAGGTGCTGAAGCTCAAGCAGATCGTGGATGTGCTGGAAGAGGCCGCCGACGCCTTCGAGCACGTGGCGAACACTGTGGAGACCATCGCGGTCAAGGAGTCCTGAACCCCGCCATGGACACCTTTGCTCTGATCGTGACCATCGGCGTCGCGCTCGGCTTCACGTACACGAACGGCTTTCACGACTCCGCGAACGCCATCGCCACCTCCGTCTCCACCCGTGCGCTGACGCCCCGCGCGGCGCTCGCCATGGCCGCGGTCATGAACCTCGCCGGCGCCTTCATGGGCAGCGGCGTCGCCAAGACCGTGAGCGAGGGGATCATCGAGACCCCGCACGGCGACAAGGGGATGTGGATTCTCTTCGCGGCGCTCATCGGCGCCATCGTGTGGAACCTCATCACCTGGTACTTCGGCCTGCCCTCGTCCTCCTCGCACGCCCTCTTCGGCGGCATGGTCGGCGCGGCGCTCGCGGGCGGCATCGGCGTCATCTGGTCCGGGGTCGTCGACAAGATCGTCATCCCGATGTTCCTGTCGCCGCTCGTCGGTCTCGCCATCGGCTACCTCGTGATGTGCGCGATCATGTGGATGTTCCGCAGGTCCAACCCGCACAAGGCCAAGCGCGGCTTCCGCATCGCGCAGACGGTCTCCGCGGCGGGCATGGCCCTCGGCCACGGCCTGCAGGACGCCCAGAAGACGATGGGCATCGTGGTGATGGCCCTGGTCATCTCCGACGTGCAGAGCGCCGACGCGCCCATCCCGATCTGGGTCAAGGTCGCCTGTGCGCTGATGCTCTCCGCCGGTACGTACGCGGGCGGCTGGCGCATCATGCGGACCCTCGGCCGCAAGATCATCGAGCTGGACCCGCCGCAGGGCTTCGCCGCCGAGACGACCGGCGCGGGCATCATGTTCACCACCGCGTTCATGTTCCACGCGCCGATCTCGACGACGCACGTGATCACTTCGGCGATCATGGGTGTGGGCGCCACGAAGCGGGTGAACGCGGTGCGGTGGGGTGTCGCCAAGAACATCATCCTGGGGTGGTTCATCACGATGCCGGCCGCTGCGCTGGTCGCCGCGGTCAGCTTCTGGATCGTGAACCTCGCGTTTCTGTAGCAGCGCGTACGGCAGTGCGTACGAAGGAAAGGCCCGCCCCCGGGAGCCAGGGGCGGGCCTTTCTTGTTGTCCCTGCGGTGGCACCGCCATGCAGCACCGCGGGGAGTATGGGGGGTGGCTCAGCCGAAGCGGCCCGAGATGTAGTCCTCGGTGGCCTGCACGGACGGGTTGGAGAAGATCCGCTCGGTGTCGTCGATCTCGACGAGCTTGCCGGGCTGGCCGACCGCCGAGAGGTTGAAGAAGGCCGTGCGGTCCGAGACGCGGGCCGCCTGCTGCATGTTGTGCGTGACGATGACGATCGTGAACCGTTCCTTCAGCTCACCGATCAGGTCCTCGATGGCAAGTGTCGAGATCGGGTCCAGGGCCGAGCAGGGCTCGTCCATGAGCAGCACCTGGGGCTCGACCGCGATGGCCCGCGCGATGCACAGGCGCT
This sequence comes from Streptomyces huasconensis, assembly GCF_021028635.1. Lineage (NCBI taxonomy): Bacteria > Bacillati > Actinomycetota > Actinomycetes > Kitasatosporales > Streptomycetaceae > Streptomyces > Streptomyces huasconensis. The sequence continues at coordinate 3,793,278 of NZ_CP086119.1, read as the reverse complement.
GCTGCTGGCCGCCGGAGAGGCCGGAGCCGGGCTTGTTCAGGCGGTCCTTGACCTCGTTCCAGAGGTTGGCGCCCTGGAGGGACTTCTCGACGATGTCGTTCAGCTCGGACTTCTTGTACGAGCCGTTGAGCCGCAGGCCCGCCGCGACGTTGTCGTAGATCGACATCGTGGGGAAGGGGTTGGGGCGCTGGAAGACCATGCCGATCGTGCGGCGCACGGACACGGGGTCCACGCCGCTGCCGTACAGGTCCTCGTCGTCCAGGAGGACCTTGCCCTCGACGCGGCCGCCGGGGGTGACCTCGTGCATGCGGTTCAGCGTGCGCAGGAACGTGGACTTGCCGCAGCCGGACGGGCCGATGAAGGCGGTCACCGAGCGGGGCTCCACGGTCATCGAGATGTCGTCGATCGCCTTGTGTGAGCCGTAGTAGGCGGTCAGGCCCGATACGTCGATTCGCTTGGCCATGGGGATCACTGCTTCTTTCGGGTTTCTTGCTACGAGGGTCGCTGATATGGCCGCTCAGCGGCCCGTCTTGGGGGCCTTCCAGCGGGCGATGCCGCGGGCCGCCAGGTTGAGGATCATGATGAAGCCGATGAGGGCGAGCGCCGCCGCCCAGGCGCGGTCGTACGACGCGTCGGTGCCTGCCGCGTACTGCTGGTAGACGTACAGCGGCAGGGAGGCCTGCGAGCCCTCGAAGGGGTTCGTGTTGATCAGGGGGTTGACCCAGACCAGGAGCAGGACCGGCGCGGTCTCGCCGGCGATGCGGGCCACCGAGAGCATGACGCCCGTGGTGATGCCGCCGATCGCGGTGGGCAGGACGACCTTGAGGATGGTCCGCCACTTCGGCACGCCGAGGGCGAGCGAGGCCTCGCGCAGCTCGTTCGGGACGAGCTTGAGCATCTCCTCGGTGGAGCGGACGATCACCGGCATCATCAGGATCGCGAGCGCCATGGCGCCGGCCCAGCCGGAGTAGCCGAAGCCGAGGATCAGAATCCAGAAGCTGAGGACGAACAGGCCCGCGACGATCGAGGGGATGCCGGTCATGACGTCCACGAAGAACGTGATGACCTTGGAGAGCTTCCCGCGCCCGTACTCGACGAGGTAGACCGCGGTGAGCAGGCCGATCGGCACGGCGATGACGGATGCCAGCAGAACCTGCTGGAGGGTGCCGATGAGGGCGTGGTAGATGCCGCCGCCCGTCTCCTCGTCGGAGAGGACACCCATGGAGTGGGTGAGGAAGTAGACGTCGAAGACCTTGATGCCGCGCTGGACGGTCTCGTAGATCAGCGAGGCCAGCGGGACGACGGCCAGCAGGAACATGACCCACACCAGCGAGGTGGCGAGGCGGTCCCTGGCCTGGCGGGTGCCCTCGACGGCGACCGCGAGGGCGTACGAGCCGGTGATGAAGAGCAGCGCGGCGATCAGGCCCCACTGGATGCGGCTGTGCAGGCCGGCGCCGAGGCCGATGCCGACGGCGACCGCGGCCGAGCCGAGCGCCACGGCGAGCGGGCTCCAGCGCGGAAGGGTGGCCGCCTTGAGCGTGGCGGGGCGCTCGACGAGCGGCCCGGTCGGGGTGGGTGTCGTGGTGCTCATGCGTTGGCCCCCGAGTACTCCTTGCGGCGCGCGATGATCAGGCGGGCCGCGCCGTTGACCAGCAGGGTGATGACGAACAGGACCAGGCCGGAGGCGATGAGCGCGTCCTGGCCGTACTCGCTGGCCTCGTTGAACTTGCTGGCGATGTTCTGCGCGAAGGTGCCGCCGCCGTAGTCGAGCACGGACGCGTTGATCAGGAAGGACGGGGAGAGCACGGTGGCGACGGCGATCGTCTCGCCGAGCGCGCGGCCGAGGCCCAGCATCGAGGCGGAGATGATGCCGGAGCGGCCGAAGGGGAGCACCGACATGCGGATGACCTCCCAGCGCGTGGCGCCGAGGGCCAGCGCGGCCTCCTCGTGCATCTTCGGGACCTGGAGGAAGACCTCGCGGCTGACGTTGGTGATGATCGGCAGGATCATGATCGCGAGGAGGATGCCGACGGTCATCAGGGAGCGCGGGGCGCCGCCGTTGTACTCGAAGACGCCGGTCCAGCCGAAGTAGTCGTCGAGCCAGCTGTAGAGGCCGGTGAGGTTGGGTGCGACCACGAGGGCGCCCCACAGGCCGTACACGATCGAGGGCACGGCGGCCAGCAGGTCGATCACGTAGGCGATGGGGGTGGCCAGCTTGCGCGGCGCGTAGTGCGAGATGAAGAGCGCGATGCCGATGGCGACGGGGACGGCGATCAGCAGGGCGATCACCGAGCTGACCACGGTGCCGAAGACCAGGACGGCGATGCCGAAGTAGGGCTTGCCGCCCGTGGAGCTGCCGGCCGGGTCCCACTCGAAGGTGGTGAGGAAGTTGCCCGTGTTGTCGGCGAGCGCCAGGGCCGTGCGGTAGGTGAGGAACGCCGCGATGGCGGCCATGATCGCCAGGAGCGCGATGCCGGAGCCCCGGGAGAAGCCGAGGAAGATCCGGTCGCCGGGCCGGGTGGCACCGCGGGCGGCGGCCTTGTCCACGGGGGCGACGGGCTGCACGTCGTCGACGGGTGGTCGGGCGGTCGTCTTGCTTGATATGTCCATGGGGTTCTCCGGTCTGCGGAGCTGCCGCGCGTGTACTGCGGGCGCTCCGTGGCGGCGGTGCACCGGACGGTGCGGCCGGCCCGGTCCTGCCGGACCGGCCGCACTCGGTTCAGCTAGCTCAGGCCCGCGACGGTGGAGCGGACCTTGGAGATGATCTCGGCCGGGATCGGCGCGTAGTCGTTCTCCTTGAGGACGTTCTGGCCGTCCTCACTGGCGATGTAGGTGAGGAAGGACTTGGTGGCGGGGAGCGTCTCGGCCTTGTTGCCCTTCTCGCAGACGATCTCGTACGTCACCAGGGTGATCGGGTAGGCGCCCTCGGCGGTGGGCTTGTAGTTCAGCTCCAGGGAGAGGTCCTTGCCCTTGCCGACGACCTTGGCCTCGGCGATCGCCTTGGAGGCGTTGTCGACGGTGGCCTTCACCGGCTCCTTGGCCTGCGTCTTCAGGTCGACGGTCTTGATGCCTTCGCCCGCGTAGGACAGCTCGAAGTAGGAGATGGCGCCCGCGGTCTGCTTGACCTGGCTCGCGACACCGGCGGAGCCGTTCGCGGACTGGCCGCCCTTGGGCTCCCACGACTTGCCCGGCTCGTACGGCCAGGCGGCGGGGGCGGCGCCCTTGAGGTACTTGGTGAAGTTGTCCGTGGTGCCGGACTCGTCGGAGCGGTGGAAGGCCTGGATCTTCGTCTTGGGGAGCTTGGCGTCGGGGTTGAGCTTCGCGATCGCCTTGTCGTCCCAGGTCTTGATCTTGTCGTTGAAGATGTCGGCGAGGGTCTTGGCGTCCAGGGTCAGCTCGTCGACGCCCGGGACGTTGTAACCGACGGCGATGGGGCCGCCGACCATCGGCAGGCCGATGGCCTGGCTGTTGCTGCAGACCTTCTTCGACTTCTCGATCTCTTCGGGCTTCAGCGCCGAGTCGGAACCGGCGAACGCCGTCTGACCCTGGAGGAACGCGGTGATGCCGGCGCCCGAGCCCGTCGGGTTGTAGTTCAGCTGCACGTCCTTGCAGTTGGTCGTGTAGACCTTCCGCCAGGCGTCGATCGCGTTCTTCTGCGCGGATGAACCGGAGGCCGCGAGCTGGCCCTTGGCCTCGTCGCACTTGATGTTGGCGTTGGCGGTGGTCTCCTTGCCGCCGTCGCCCGAGCCGCTGGTGTCGTCGGAGCCGCACGCCGTGAGGGCCAGGGCGCCGGAGACGGCGAGGGCGCCGAGGGAGAGGGCGCGGAGCCGGTTCTTGCGCTGAAGCTTCACTTTCGGATTTTCCTTCCGGGAGCCGCCGGCCCTGTGCTGGCGGCGTGCGAGGTCTGTCTGTTGCGACGAGTTCGTCTGTAAGGCCGAAATTAGGCAGGACAGGTGAAGCGGCTTGTGGGCACGAGTGAACGGCGGGTGAACCTCGGCGGTCGGCCTGGTTAGGCCTTCCGGCACGGAAAGTATTCGCTCGACTACACCAAGTTATGCATGCTGAGCAGAGCGTCGACCAACTCGCGGTCCCGCGGGCGGGTGAGCCGCTCGCGGGCGGCGGCGGGGGCGAGCCACAGGATGCGGTCGACCTCGCGGTGGGGCGTGAAGTGACCGGTGGTCGCCTCGGCCGCCCAGTAGTCGACGCGCTTGGGGCGGCCGTGCGCGAGGTAGCGGGCGGTGGGCAGCCGGTCGCCCGGTACGCAGCGGTGGCCCGTCTCCTCCTCGACCTCCCGCAGGGCGGCGGCCAAGGGCGTCTCGCCGGGCTTCAGCTTGCCCTTGGGGTGCGACCAGTCGTCGTACTTGGGGCGGTGGACGAGGCAGATCTCCGGCCGGCCGTCGGCCGGGGAGCGGCGCCACAGGACGCAGCCGGCGGCGAGGACGGTGTCGTCACCGCCGGGTGCGTCCTGGGGCGCCTCGTACGTCATGCCGTGCTCACCGTCTCGTGCTGCCAGGCCCGCTGGAAGGCGAAGCGCGCCGCCTCGACCTCGTGGCGCTGGTCGGCGTGGAGCACGCCGAGGGCGTACGCCGTGGCCGGGGCGATGCGCGGGGTGCGGGCGGCCTGTGCGGCGGCCGTCGCGGCGGCCGCGGCCTCGCGGTGGACGTTCAGGGCGTGGCTCGCGTCCCGGAGGCGGGGCTCCAGGGAGGCGGGGCCCTCGACGACCTCCTGGGCGTAGCGGTACAGGCGCAGCAGGGAGCGGACCTTCAGCCAGGGGGCGTCCTGGGCGTCGGGCGCGGACTCCGCGGCGTGCAGGCCGTGCGCCAGGGCCTCGGCGTTGTACGGATGGCCCGCCCGGCCCAGCGGCAGGGCCTCCACCGCTTCGGCGAGGTCGGCCTCCGCGGTGGCCGCCAGCTGCTCAAGGCTGGGCGTGGCGCCGCTGAAGGGGACCTCGCTGGCCAGCAGCGCGATGCTGTCCGCCACGGCGTGGAAGCGGGAGGAGCCGAGGGCTTGGAGGGCGGTGGAGTGGGCGCGGGTGCGGGCGAGGGTGAGCTGGCGTTCGAGGAGGGCGGCGGCTTTGGCTGCGCCTACGGTGAGGGTGCGGGTGGTTCCGCCCGGGTCACCGGCACCCGGCAGGTGGTGCTGTGCCCACCCTTCCCCGGGCTCTCGGCTCCGCTCGAGCAGGGGACGCCCCAATCGCCCTGCGGAACGCCTGCCCACAGCGGTGGTGGTGGCGGCCTCCAGGGGAGGTGTCGGGCTCGGTACCGATGGAGGCCCCGAGAGGCGGTGCAGGGCGTCCAGGAGCCGGGTCAGGCGGGTCGCGTGGGCGTGCTCCTGGGCCAGCGTGCCCGAGAGCCACGCCAGCTCCGGGCGCAGGGCCGCCGACCACTGGGGGTCCAGGAGCGGGCGGAACGTGTGCAGGGCCGCGCCGATGCGGCGGGCCGCCCGGCGCAGGGCGCGGGCCGCCTCCAGGGACTCCTCGGCGCCCTGCGCGTCCGTCGTGGACTCGCGGTGCAGCCGCAGCGAGCGGAGGAACTCCGTGGCCTGGTCCTGGAGGTGGACCGCCAGGGCCTCCCCCGTGGCCTCCGCCGCCGTACCCGTACCCGTACCCGTCATCTCATGGTGTTGCTGTGCCACGCCGGCGCCTCCGGGCGTCTATGAGCATCTCCTGAACGTTGCGCAGGGGCTGGCCGTCCTGGTCCACCGAGTGGCGGGTCCAGTTGCCGTCCGCGCCCAGGTGCCAGGAGGCGGTGGTATCCGACATGCCGGTCTCCAGGAGCCGGCTGAGGGCCGTGCGGTGCGCCGGGTCCTGGACCCGGACCAGCGCCTCGATACGGCGGTCGAGATTGCGGTGCATCATGTCGGCGCTGCCTATCCACACTTCCGGTTCGCCGCCATTGCCGAAGGCGAAGACGCGGGAGTGCTCCAGGAAGCGGCCGAGGACGGAGCGTACGCGGATGTTCTCCGAGAGCCCCGCGACGCCCGGCCGCACCGCGCAGATGCCGCGCACCCACACGTCCACCTCGACGCCCGCCTGCGAGGCGCGGTAGAGGGAGTCGATGACCGCCTCGTCGACCATCGAGTTGACCTTGATGCGGACGTAGGCGGGGCGGCCCGCGCGGTGGTGCTGGATCTCCTTGTCGATGCGCGAGACGAGCCCGTCGCGCAGGGACCTGGGGGCCACGAGCAGGCGGCGGAAGGTCTCGCGGCGCGAGTAGCCGGAGAGGCGGTTGAAGAGGTCGGAGAGGTCCGCGCCGACCTCCGCGTTGGAGGTGAGCAGCCCGAGATCCTCGTACAGGCGTGCGGTCTTGGGGTGGTAGTTGCCGGTGCCCACGTGCGAGTAGCGGACGAGGGTGTCGCCCTCCTGGCGTACGACGAGGGAGAGCTTGCAGTGCGTCTTCAGGCCGACGATGCCGTAGACGACGTGGCAGCCCGCCTCCTCCAGCTTGCGCGCCCACTTGATGTTGGCCTGCTCGTCGAAGCGGGCCTTGATCTCGACGAGGACGAGGACCTGCTTGCCGGACTCGGCCGCGTCGATGAGCGCGTCGACTATGGGGGAGTCGCCCGAGGTGCGGTACAGCGTCTGCTTGATCGCGAGGACGTCCGGGTCGGCGGCCGCCTGCTCCAGGAACGCCTGCACGGAGGTGGAGAACGAGTCGTACGGGTGGTGCAGGAGTACGTCGCGTTCGCGAAGGGCGGCGAAGATGTCGGGCGCGGACGCCGACTCGACCTCGGCGAGGTCGCGGTGGGTGCCCGCCACGAACTTGGGGTACTTCAGCTCGGGCCGGTCCAGCTTGGCGATGCTGAAGAGGCCGGTGAGGTCGAGCGGGCCCGGCAGCGGATAGACCTCGGCCTCGCTGATCTTCAGCTCGCGCACCAGCAGGCTCAGCACGTTCGGGGCGATGGACTCCTCGACCTCCAGGCGCACCGGGGGCCCGAAGCGGCGCCGCATCAGCTCCTTCTCCAGGGCCTGGAGGAGGTTCTCGGCGTCGTCCTCCTCGACCTCCAGGTCCTCGTTCCTGGTGAGCCGGAACATGTGGTGCTCCTGGATCTCCATGCCCGGGAACAGCTCCTGGAGGTGCGCGGGAGCGGCGATGACGTCCTCTATGGGGACGTACCGCTGGGGGGAGGCCTCCAGGAAGCGGGAGAGCAGTGGCGGGACCTTCACGCGTGCGAAGTGCTGGTGTCCTGAGACCGGGTTGCGGACGACGACGGCGAGGTTGAGCGAGAGCCCCGAGATGTACGGGAAGGGGTGCGCGGGGTCCACGGCCAGCGGGGTGAGCACGGGGAAGATCTGCTGCCGGAAGAGCGTGAAGAGCCGGGACTGCTCCTTCTCGGTCAGCTCGTGCCAGCGGACCAGCTGGATGCCCTCGTCGGCGAGGCCGGGCGCGACGTCGTCGTGGTAGCAGGCGGCGTGCCGGGCCATCAGCTCGCGGGAGCGGTTCCAGATGAGTTCGAGGACCTCGCGGGGCTGGAGGCCGGAGGCGGAGCGGGTGGCGACGCCGGTCGCGATGCGGCGCTTGAGGCCGGCCACGCGGACCATGAAGAACTCGTCCAGGTTCGAGGCGAAGATCGCGAGGAAGTTCGCCCGTTCGAGGAGGGGGGTGTGGGGGTCTTCGGCGAGTTCCAGCACTCGTTCGTTGAACGCGAGCCAGCTGCGCTCCCGGTCCAGGAACCGGCCCTGCGGCAGCTCGACGCCATCGTGCCCGACCTGGGCGTCCTCGTCGTACGCGTCGAGGTCGGCGTCCAGGTCGGGGGCGAGGTCGGAGATGGTGGCGGCGATGGTGTGCGGCCTGTGCGCGGCGATGGAACCGACGGAAGGCTGGGCGTGCTGGACCTGTCCCTGCGTGTTCTGCTGGCTCATGAAGCCATTGTTCCGCGTGGGCACGCCGATGGGCGCGTCGGAGAGCGCGGGAGCGAGGTGACGCTTCCCGTTCTCCGGGGGCGGGTCGGGCGCGGCGGGCTGCATTGAGCGAGCGTCGCAAGCTTGTCTGAATCAGTGGTTACGGCGACATGACGTGCGGGACATCGACCGGAGACCCCCGGGCGTCTTCACGGTGGGGGCCTCCGGTGATCGTACGGTGCAGGCCGCCCGGCGGCGCAGGAGGCGGAAGGCGGCGTAGGTGGCGGCCGCCGCGAGGGCGAGCACGATGCCGGTCTCGATCAACTGGGTGTACCAGAAGTGGGATCGGGGGTGGTAGTCCATGTACCAGCCGGTGATGGTGGTGTCGGCGGGGCAGGCCGCGCCGGTCTGGGGCTTCGGGAGGCACTCGTACTCCTGGAAGCGGACACCGGCGGCGTTGGTGACGCCCTGGCCCATGCTGAAGGAGCCGTACGGGAACCGGGTGGGGAAGCTGTTCTCCTCGGTGGCGGGCCCGGTGGCGGTGTCCACCGGCAGCAGGTGCCAGCGGACGTTGCCGAGGTTCCACAGGAGGAGGCCGGTGACGGCGCCCGCGGCGGCCATCGCGAGCAGGGTGCGGCGCACGGCGAGCCCGATGAGGGTGCCGAGGGCCACGGCGAGCAGGGAGTAGGCGACGAGGACGGGGCCGGTCGCCTCGTAGACGCCCCGGTCGGCCCAGTGGAGGTTCCAACGGCCGGCGATCATGCCGGACTCCCCGAGCCGGAGCGCCGCCATGAGGACGAGCGTCCCGGCCACGGCGAACGCGGCGGCCGTGGTCAGCTTGGCGGCCAGCCAGCGCGCGGGGGAGACGGACTGCGTCCAGGAGAGCTTGTGGACGCCGCTCTCCAGCTCGCGCGCCACCAGCGGGCCCGCGACGAAGGCGCCGATGAGCAGGGGGACCAGGAGCAGGCCCAGGGGCCGAGTACAAGGTCGCGGATCTGGGTGAGACCGAGTGCGCGGCGGGGCGGTCCAGTTACGGGCAGGCCCGGCGGGGCCGGGTCCGGTTCTCGATGTGCCTCACCGAGGTCGCGGCGAAGTAGCGGGACATGACGGAGGGCGCGGTGATCCCCAAGGGGCCACCGCGCCCTCCGTCACGCCCTACGCGCTCACGTCTCCGTGCGGTACATCAGATCCGTCTCGTACGTCACGAAGCCGAGTCGTTCGTAGACGCTCACGGCCGCCTTGTTGTCCGCGTCCACGTACAGCATCGCGGTCGGCAGGCCGGAGGCCGCGAGGTGGCGCAGGCCCGTCGTGGTCAGGGCCTTGCCGAGGCCGCCGCCCTGGGAGCCGGGGCGCACGCCCACGACGTAGACCTCGCCGAGGCGCTCCTCGGCGTGCACCTTCGTCCAGTGGAAGCCGACCAGTTCGCCGTCGCTCTCGCGCTCGGCGAGGAAGAAGCCCGCCGGGTCGAACCACGGCTCGGCCTTGCGGTCGTCCAGGTCGCGCTGGGTCAGGGAGCCCTGCTCCGGGTGGTGCGCGAAGGCCTCGGCGTTCACCGCGAGCCAGGCCGCGTCGTCCTGCCCGGGCACGAACGTACGGATGGTCACCCCGGCCGGAAGGACCGGTTCCGGCAGGTTCAGGTCCGCCAACGGGCGGCGCATCTGGCGCAGTTCGCGGAAGAGCGCCAGGCCGAGCACCTGCGCCAGGTGGCGGGCGGCGGAGTGCCCGCCGTGCGCCCACACGCGAAGCCGCCGCCCGGACTCGCCGAGCAGCGCGGTGCCGAGCGCCCGGCCGTGGCCGCGCCCCCGGTGCGAGGGGTGCACGACCAGCTCGGCGGCGGGGGCCTCCACGGGGTCGGTGTCCTCCAACTGCGCGTACCCGATGAGCCGGTGGTCGACGCTGAGCAGCAGATGCCGTACGCCTTCCCGTTCGCCGCCGCGCAATTGCAGCCGCCCCTGCTCGGAGACCGCCTGCTGTCCGTCGGCGCGGGCGGCCTCGGCGAGCAGCGCGAGCACGGCGTCGGCCTGCGCCGAGGTCAGTGCGGTGAAGGTGTCGATCTTCCGGAGGGTGGCGGGAGCCGCGGCGGGCCGGTCGTCAGTCATGGGACGAGAGTACGGCGGCGGGGCCCTCGGGCGGCCGGGTGCGGGTCAGGACATCGGGGGATGTGCCCGTATCGCCCCCGATGGCAACCGCCTCGTAACCCGTGACCCCCTGTTGCGCTACGCGCGTTGACCCTAGGCTGCGCACGGCGGTATCGCCTCCCAGTCGTCGTCTCACATCACCCTCAGGGGGACACGTGTCAGCCACACCCCAGCCACGCAGACCCGGACGCCGCGCCACGCGCGTGCTCGCCGCGGCCGCCTCGCTCGCCACGCTCGGCGCGCTGGCCGCCGCGCTCCCCGCCAGCGCGGGGCAGGACCACGCGGACGGGGGCGAGGGCGGCAAGAAGCGCACGGTGGACGTGCAGCTGCTGTCGTTCAACGACTTCCACGGGAACCTCCAGCCGCCCGCCGGCTCGTCCGGCCAGGTGACGGAGAAGCAGCACGACGGGAGTGAGAAGAAGATCGACGCCGGTGGTGTCGAGTACCTCGCGACCTCCCTGCGCACCGCCCGCAAGGCCCATCCCTACAGCGTCACCGCGGCCGCCGGTGACCTGATCGGCGCCAGCCCGCTGCTCTCCGGTCTCTTCCACGACGAGCCCACGATCCAGGCGATGAACAAGCTGGACCTGGACGTCACGAGCGTCGGCAATCACGAGTTCGACGAGGGCGCCAAGGAACTGGCCCGCATGCAGAACGGCGGCTGCCACCCCAAGGACGGCTGCTTCGAGAAGGACAAGAAGGGCAAGCCCAAGAAGTTCGAGGGCGCCGACTACCCCTACCTCGCCGCGAATGTCACGAACGAGAAGACCGGCAAGCCCATCCTGAAGCCCTACTGGGTGTGGAAGCACAAGGGCGTGAAGGTCGGCTTCATCGGCGTCACGCTCGAAGGCACCCCGGACATCGTCTCGGCCGAGGGCATCAAGGGCCTGAAGTTCCACGACGAGATCAAGACGGTCAACAAGTACGCCAAGATCCTCGACAAGCAGGGCGTGAAGTCCATCGTCACGCTCATCCACGAGGGCGGCTCCCCCGCGAGCCAGACGTACAACTACGACTGCGACTCGCCGGGCGCGGGCGACGGCATCTCCGGGCCCATCACCGCCATCGCCAAGGGCATCACGCCCAAGGTCGACGCGCTGGTCACCGGGCACACCCACGCCGCGTACGTCTGTACGATCCCCGACCCGTCGGGCAAGCCCCGCATGGTGACCTCGGCGTCGTCCTACGGCAAGCTCTACACGGACACCACGCTCACGTACGACCGCAGGACCAAGGACATCGTGCGCACGAGCGTGAAGTCCGCGAACCACGTGGTCAGCCGGGCGCAGGCCAAGGCGCCGGACATGACCTCGCTGATCAACCGCTGGGACAAGCTGGCCGCGCCCATCGCCAACCGGCCCGTCGGCTACATCTCCGCCGACATCCCCGGCCGCGGCGCCGGCGTCCCCGAGTCCCCGCTCGGCGACCTCATCGCGGACGCGCAGCTCGCCCACGCCAAGTCCCTCGACCCCGAGGCCGACCTGGCGCTGATGAACCCCGGCGGCATCCGTTCCGACCTCGTCCACAAGGCGAGCGGCAGCGAGGGCGACGGCGTCGTCACGTACGGCGAGGCGTTCACCGTGCAGCCCTTCAGCAACACCGTGAACCTCGTGGACCTGACCGGCGCTCAGCTCGTCACCGCGCTCAAGCAGCAGGTCAGCGGGGCCAACGAGGCCTCCCCGAAGATCCTTCAGGTGTCGGACGGTCTGACGTACACGCTCGACCTGACGAAGAGCGGCGCGGACCGTGTCGTCACCGACTCCATCAAGCTGAACGGCAAGGCCCTCGACCCGGCGGCCACCTACCGCGTCGCCCTGAACGCCTTCCTCGCGGGCGGCGGTGACGGCCTGCCGGAGCTGGGCAAGGGGACGAAGCCGCTCGTCGGCGCCGACGACCTGAAGGCGTTCAACGACTATCTGGCCGCCAACTCCTCGGCGGACAAGCCGATCGCGCCGCCGAAGGCGGACCGGATCACGATCGTGAAGTAGCGCTCACTTCGGCGCCTACTGGAGGTAAGGCTTGGGGTGGGGTGTGAACGTATGGTGAGATCATCTGATGCGTTCCCCCCACCGCATAACCCCACAGCCACCTCCGGACGACCTCTCCAGCACCCCCCACAAGCCCTACCGCAACCCGTACGACGAGCTGGCAGCCCTCGCGCCGAATCCGCTGGAGGAGTTCCTCCAGGAGGAGAAGCCGGCCGATGACGCGGACGACGCCCCGTGGACCCCGCCCAACCACCGCCGCGGCAGGCGCCGCAGGGGCCGCAGCCGGGACCGGGGCCGCGCCCGCCGCCGCTTCGCCGGGCTGCCGCTCGCCGCGAAAGCCCTGGTCGCCGTCGGCGTCGCCACCGCGTTCCTCGCCCTCGGTGACCGCTGGGCCCTGCTCTACGCCGAGCACGAGGCCGCGGAGAAGATCGAGCAGCAGATGGACCTGAGCGCGGCGCCCGAGGTCGACATCGAAGGGTTCCCGTTCCTCACCCAGGTCCTCGACAAGCGCCTGGAGCGGGTCGAGGTGACCGTCCCGGACGTCGCCGCCGACCGCGTCTCGCTCGCCAAGGTCTCCGCGACCGCCACGGACGTCACAATCCTCGGCGACGGGCCGACGTCCATCAAGGGCGCCCGCATCGGCGCGATGCACGGCGAAGTGCTCCTCTCCTTCGAGGACCTCAACCGCGAACTGGGCGCCTCCCAGGTCACGTTCACCGGCCGCGGCCGTGACGAGGTTCTCGCGCGCGGCACGCTGCCCGTCGCGGGCCACGACCTGAAGGTGCGCGCCGACGCCCGCATCCAGCGCAACGGCGAGCGCGGCATCTCCACCGACATCGGCGGCATGAGCCTGCAGCTGGGCGACCTGGCGACGTACCGCCCCGGCACGCGCGAGAAGGAGGGCCTGCACCTGTCGCGCAGCTCGGCCGACCGCGTGGCCAAGGAGGCGGCCAAGGCGAAGGCCCTGCTGTCCGTGCCCGCGATCGTGAAGCGGCTCGGCGTCCCCGACGCGATGGTGCGCGAGGCCCTCAAGAGCGACGCCAAGCTGGCCGACCTCACCGGTTCACCGCGCTTCGTGCGCGACGTGATGGGCCTGAACCTCATCGACGTGGCCATGGGCCACCCCGAGCTGCTCAAGAAGCTCGGCCTGGACCCCGCCCTCCTCAAGGGCCTCGCCCAGCTCACCCGCCCCGCCCTGGCCGACCGCCTCACCCTCGCCTTCCAGCTGCCGAAGCTGCCGGGCCCGGGGACGGTGGCGCTCCAGGACGTGACGGTGGAGAAGGAGGGCATACGGGTGCGGCTGACGGGGGCGGGGCTGGGCTTCGGCCAGTAACGCCCCCCTGAGGCCACTGCCTGACTTCCTGGGTCACTGCCCGGCTCCTGAGGTCACTGCCCGGCTCCTGAGGTCACTGCCCGGTTTCGAGGGCGGCGCGCCACGCCGGGCTGTCCACGTAGTGGTTGTCGTACTGCTCGGAGGAGTCCTTGATCTCCTGCGGGCTCGCCTCGCCCCGCATCACGCGGCCCAGCAGGCGGAGGTAGTCGAAGCGCGGCATGCCGGGCGTGAAGACGAACAGGACGTCGGCCTCGGCCCCCGGGGCCGCGGCGAAGGCGTGCGGGGTGTGCGGCGGCACGAGCAGGAAGTCGCCCTGCTCCAGCAGCTTCACCTCGTCGTCGACGAGCACCTGGAGGGCGCCGCCGATGACGAAGAACAGCTCCGAGGCCTTGGTGTGGAAGTGGGCGGGGGCGCCCACGGCCCCCTTGGCGAAGGTCGAGCGGTAACTGGTGACCGAGCTGCCGTCGGTGCCGCAGTCGGCGAGCAGGGTCATGACGCTGCTCGGGTCACTGGTGGTCTCGGCGGTGGCGGCGCGGGTCAGAACCGGCTTGAGAGTGCTGGCGTTCATGGTCGTTCTCCCTGCTCCGGGCGGTGGTCCCGGGTTCCCCCGTGGCCTTGTGAGTACGACTCTAGGCGCTCGATTGCCCCGCGCTGTGGTGCAGTTGAGTACCGAAAGAGTGGGTCAATTGCCCAGGGCGAGCCGCCTGCCATGGAAGCGGGAGCGCAGCCTCCGGTCGTGGCTGACGATCACCAGGGTGCCCCGGAAGCCGGCGAGCGCCGCCTCCAGGTCCTCCACCAGGGCCGGGGCCATGTGGTTGGTCGGCTCGTCGAGGAGCAGCAGGTCCAGGGGGCGGGAGACCAGCCCGGCCAGTTCGAGGCGGCGCCGCTGGCCCACGGAGAGGTCCCGCACGGGCCGGGTGACGTCCTCCTCCCGGAAGAGCCCCAGGCCCAGCAGCTCGTCCCGCCGCTCCGCGCCGAAGAGCGCCAGCACGGAACGTCCCTCGCGCCACAGGGAGTTGTCCTGCCGCAGGAAGCCGACGCGATCGGGGCGCCGGACGTGACCGCTGTCGGGCGCCACCTCCCCGGCGAGGAGCCCCAGCAGCGTCGACTTGCCCGCCCCGTTGGGCCCGGTGACGAGCAGCCGCTCCCCGGCGTCGAGCCGCAGAGTCCCGCCCAGGCGCAGGCGCCCCGCCACGCGTACGTCGGTCAGCTCGACAGCGCCCGCCGCCTCCCCCTCGATCCCCGCCGTGAGACGCAGGGGCCGCGGGGGCGGCGGGACGGGGTTCTCGGTGAGGCGCTGCAACCGTTCGCGCGCGTTGCGGATGCGGCCCATCGCGCCGTGCGCCCGCGACCTCGCGCGGAACGCGCCCGCGCCGCTGAAGGCGCTCGGTGCCTTGCGGGGGATCGCGGCGAGCAGCCCGATGTTCGACTCGGCGAGCGCGGAGTGGCGGGCGACCTCCGCGCACCACGTCTCGTACTCCCGTTCGTGGCGGGCGCGTTGGGCCGCCTTGGCGGTCAGGTATCCGGCGTAGCCGTTGCCGTAGCGCCGTACGGTGCGGGCGTCGCCGTCCACCTCCAGGATCGTCGTGGTGACCCGGTCCAGGAAGGCCCGGTCGTGCGTGACGGCGACGACCGTGCCGCGGTGGGCGCGCAGCCGGTCCTCCAGCCAGCGCACGGCCTCGTCGTCCAGGTCGTTCGTCGGCTCGTCGAGGAGCAGCAGCTCGGGGGCGGACGCGAGGGTTCCGGCGAGTGCGAGGCGGGAGCGCTGCCCGCCGGAGAGCGTGCCGAGCGGCCGTGCGCGGTCCAGGGGCGTCCGCTCGCCGAGGTGGCGCAGCGTGACGTCGACGCGCCGGTCGGCGTCGTGCCCGCCGCGCGCCTCGAAGGCGGCGACGAGGGCGGCGTAGCGGTCGTACGCCGCCGCGTCCGCGCCCTCCAACTCCGCCTCGGCGGCCCGGATGCGCCGCTCCAGGCAGCGCAGTTCGGCGAGGGCGAGATCGACGGCGTCGCCCACGGTCGCCGTGTCCGGCAGGTCGAGCGTCTGGGCCAGGTAACCGGTGCCGCCGGGGGCGCTGACGGTGACCGTGCCGTTGTCGGGCGCCTCCCGCCCGGCGATCAGCCGCAGCAGGGTGGACTTGCCCGAGCCGTTGTCCCCGATGACGCCGGCTCGCTCGCCGGGGCGGACGGTGAGGGAGACGCGGTCGAGGACCACGTGGTCGTCGTAGCGCTTGGTGAGGTGGGCGAGGGTGAGCTGGGAGGGGGAGAGGGCAGGGGTGGCGGCTGCTGGGAACAAGTAGGTCCTTCGGCTGGGGAACGGGGGTCGTCAGGATCGGCACCGACAGAGACGATACGAACCGTCTCGCCGACGCCCACGACTGTAGCGCGCCACCCCGCCCACGGCAAGACGCTCCGTCTCGCCAATCAGTGCCCGGTCGGGCTCAGGGCAGCTGACTCGGCGGCGGAGTCGCCGCCCCCGGCAGCCGGACCGAGGCCACCGTGCCGCCCCCGTCCGCCGCCCTCAGCGTCACCTCGCCGCCCGACTGCCGCACCGTGCGGGCCACGATCGACAGGCCCAGACCCGAACCCGGCAGGCTGCGGGCCGACGGGGAGCGCCAGAAGCGGTCGAAGACGTGCGGGAGTTCCTCGGCGGGGATGCCGGGGCCGTGGTCGCGCACCGTCAGTTCGCCCGCCCGCAGGGCCACCTCGACGGCCGAGCCCGGCGGGCCGAACTTCACCGCGTTGTCCAGGAGGTTGACCACGGCGCGCTCCAGGGCGGCCGGTTCCGCGCGGACGTACCAGGGGGAGAGGTCCGCCGTGAAGGTCAGCTCGGGGCCGCGCAGCCGGGCCCGGTCCAGGGCCGCTTCGACGATGTCGTGCAGGGCGATGACCTGCACCTTGGCGCCGCCGTGCCCCGCGTCGGGCCGGGACAGCTCCTGGAGGTCCCCGATCAGCGCGGCCAGTTCCGTCATCTGCGCCTTGACGGAGGCGAGCAGCGCCCTGCGGTCGTCGGGCGGGATGGCCCGGCCGGTGTCCTCGCTGCGGACCAGCAGTTCGATGTTGGTGCGCAACGAGGTGAGCGGGGTGCGCAGCTCGTGGCCCGCGTCCGCGATCAGCTGCTGCTGGAGGTCGCGGGAGGAGGCCAGCGAGGCGGTCATGGAGTTGAAGGACTCCGACAGGCGGGCGATCTCGTCGTCGCCCTCGACGGGGATGCGGAGGTCCAGATCCTCGGTGCGGGCCACGTGCTCCACGGCCTCGGTGAGGCGGTCCACCGGGCGCAGACCGGTACGGGCCACCCAGAGGCCGGCCGCGCCCGCGCCGAGGATGCCGACACCGCCCACCACGGAGAGCAGCAGGGTGAGGTTGTCGAGCGTGTCGTGGACCTCGCTGAGGGGGCGGGCCAGGGAGACGGCGTACGGGGTGCCGTCCAGCGGGTAGGTGAGCACGCGGTACTCGGTGCCGTCGGAGGCGGTGGCGTCGTGGAAGGCGGAGGGCGCCTCACGGCGGGCGACCTCGGTGTCGGCCTGCTTCAAACCGAGGCTCTGCTTGCCGAGGACGACACAGCTGCCGCCGGTCTGGTCGACCACCTGCGCGATCTGTTCGAGCAGGTTCGGCGACGCGTTGTTCTGCTCGACGATCGTCTGGCGGCACCGGCCGTCTCCGTCGATCATGTCCCGCACCCAGGAATCGCGGAGGCGGTTCTCGTTCAGCGAGTCGTCCAGCGAATCCACCAGCGCGTCCCGCACCACGAACCAGCACACCGCCGCCGCCATGGCCACCGCCACCGCCACGGCCGTGGCGACCAGCAGCGCCAGCCGGGACCGCAGCGGCAGCCCCCGGAACCGCCGTACGAGGCCGCTCACTCGCCGCCCCGCAGCACGTACCCCACGCCCCGCACCGTGTGCACGAGGCGCGGTTCACCGGCCGCCTCCGTCTTGCGGCGCAGGTACATCACGTACACGTCCAGGGAGTTGGAGGACGGCTCGAAGTCGAAGCCCCAGACGGCCTTGAGGATCTGTTCGCGGGTCAGGACCTGCCGGGGGTGGGCCAGGAACATCTCCAGCAGGGTGAATTCGGTCCGGGTCAGTTCCACCGTCCGCCCGCCCCGCGTGACCTCGCGCGTCGCCAGGTCCATCCGCAGGTCGGCGAAGGCCAGGACGTCGCCCTCCTCGGCCCGCCCCGCCCCGGCGGCGTACGAACTGCGCCTGAGCAGCGCCCGGATGCGGGCGAACAGCTCGTCCAGCTCGAAGGGCTTGACCAGGTAGTCGTCGGCGCCCGCGTCCAGCCCCGTGACGCGGTCGCCGACGGTGTCGCGCGCGGTGAGCATCAGGATCGGAGTGGTCGACCCGGCGGCGCGGAGCCTGCGGGCGGCGGTGAGGCCGTCCATGCGGGGCATCTGGATGTCGAGCACGACGAGGTCGGGGCGGTGGGCCGCGGCCTTCTCCAGGGCGTCGGCGCCGTCGACGGCGACCTCGGTGCCGTACCCCTCGAAGGCGAGACTGCGCCGCAGTGCCTCCCGCACGGCGGGTTCGTCGTCCACGATCAGGATGCGCTGCTGCTCGCGGTCACCGGTGCGGTCGCCTTCGGCGGGGTTCATGGGCTTCGGACTTCCTCGGGAAAGGGGTGGAACGGGCCGGTATCAGCCTCGCACGCGGGGCGTGTTCCCGGCCCCCGTCAGCTCTGCGAGCCCGAGCGCAGCTTGCCGAGGTCGTCCTTGACCGTGTCGATGGGGATGGCGAAGCCGAGGCCGACGCTGCCGGAGGCCGCGTCGCCGCCGCCCTGGGCCGACGAACTGGGCGCGTACATCGCGGAGTTGATGCCGATGATGTTGCCGTTCATGTCGATGAGGGCACCGCCGGAGTTGCCGGGGTTGAGCGAGGCGTCGGTCTGGAGCGCCTTGTACGTGGTCTTCGACGACCCGGTGTCGCCGTTGAACTCCTGCCCGCCGAACTCGAACGGCCAGCCGCCCCGCGGACTCTGCGGCCGCTCCTGGCCCTCGCCGGTGGAGACGGTGACGTCCCGGTCGAGCGCGGAGACGATGCCGCTGGTGACGGTGCCGGTCAGGCCCTCGGGGGAGCCGATGGCCACGACCTGGTCGCCGACCTTCACCTGGTCGGAGTCGCCGAGCGTCGCCGGCTTGAGCCCGGAGGCGCCCTTCAGCTGGATGAGCGCGAGGTCCTTCTTGCTGTCGGTGCCGACGACCTCGGCGTCGTACGTCTTCCCGTCGTTCGTCCGCACCTTGATGGAGGTGGCGCCCGCGATGACGTGGTTGTTGGTGATGATCTCGCCGTCGCTTCTGGTGATGACCCCGGAGCCGGTCGACTTGCCCTGGCCGGTGGCGGCGCTGATCTCGACGATGCTGGGGCTGACCGCTTCGGCGACCCCGGAGACGGTGCCCTTCTTGCCGGCCGGCACCACGTTCGTGCTGGTGGCGGAGGTGGTGGCGCCCGGTTCGGTCAGTGTCTGCACGGCGTACGCGGTGCCGCCGCCCACGGCCGCCGCCGCGATGGCGACGGCGGTGAGCAGGGCCGCCGGACCTTTGGCCCGGCGCCGGCGCGGGGCGGGCCCGTGAGGTGCCTCCGGCGCGTAGGCGGGCGGAGGCGGGAAGCCGCCCCGCGTACCGCCGTGGTGCACAGGCGCTGACGACTGCTGCTGGGGGTACTCGCCGCTGTGGCGGAAGGTCTCGGTCATGTCATCGACAGTGACCGGCGTACATGAGAACTGCCTGAGTACGTCCTGAGAAGCCCGGCAGAAGTGCGTATGCCCGTTGTAAAGCCCGTCCCGGTGGACGCTCAGTGGCAGCCGCAGGACCGGCGTACGACCAGCCGCGAGGGGAACTGCTTCAGCCGCTCGCGGCGCGAACCGGCGACCCGCAGCCCGTCGTCCAGGACCAGGTCCACGGCCGCGCGGGCCATCGCGGGGCGGTCGGAGGCCACGGTCGTCAGCGGCGGGTCGGTGAGGCCCGCCTCCTTGACGTCGTCGAAGCCGGCGACCGCCAGCTCCCCGGGCACGTCGATGCGCAGCTCGCGCGCGGCCCGCAGCACCCCGATGGCCTGGTCGTCCGTCGAGCAGAAGATGGCGGTGGGCCGGTCGGGCCCGGCGAGCAGCTCCAGTCCCACCTCGTACGCGTCGTAGCGGTTGTACGGCGCTTCGAAGAGACGCCCCTCCACCGACCGCCCGGCCTCCCGCATCGCGCGCCGCCAGCCCTCGACGTGGTCGGAGACGGGGTCGCCGACGGTCGGGGTCTCGGCCATGCCGCCGAGGCAGGCGACGTACTCGTGGCCGTGTTCGAGGAGGTGGCGGGTGGCGAGCTGCGCGCCGCCCACGTCGTCCGTGACGACCGCGACGTCGTCGATGGCCTCGGGCCGCTCGTGCAGCAGCACCACGCGCGCGTCCCAGGCGTCTATCTCGGCGGCGGCCTGGTCGGTCAGGCCGTGGCTGACGAGGATGAGGCCGGAGACCCGCATGCCGAGGAAGGCGCGCAGGTAGTGGGTCTCGCGCTCCTCCACATAGTCGGAGTTGCCGACGAGGACCATCTTCCCGCGCTCGGACGCGGCCTGTTCGACGGCGTGCGTCATCTCCGCGAAGAACGGCTGGCGCGCGTCCGGCACGATCATGCCTATGAGGTCCGTGCGCCGGGACGCCATGGCCTGCGCGACCCGGTCCGGGCGGTAGCCCAGCTCCTTGATCGCGGCGAGTACCCGCTCGCGCGTGGCCGGGGCGACCGGCCGGGGTCCGTTGTTGATGACATAACTGACGACCGCGGTCGAAGTACCCGCCAGTCGCGCCACATCGTCCCGCGTCACCTTGGCCACGCGCGCAGTCTACGCGGATGGACCTACTGCCCCGCAGACCGTGCGGCGGCTTCCTCGGCGCGGGGCGCCGCGGCCTGTCCGGCCTTGGGCTTCGCCGCCTTCGCCTTCTCCTCCTCGGCCGCCCGCTCGACCTTCTCCGGCACCACGAAGCGGTAACCGACATTCCGGACGGTGCCGATGAGCGACTCGTGCTCGACGCCGAGCTTGGCGCGCAGCCGCCGCACATGGACGTCGACCGTGCGGGTGCCGCCGAAGTAGTCGTAGCCCCAGACCTCTTGGAGCAGCTGGGCGCGGGTGAAGACCCGGCCCGGGTGCTGCGCCAGGTACTTGAGCAGCTCGAACTCCTTGAAGGTCAGGTCGAGGACCCGGCCCTTGAGCTTCGCGCTGTACGTCGCCTCGTCCACGGAGAGATCGCCGTTGCGGATCTCCATGGGGGAGTCGTCGGAGGTGATCTGCTGGCGGCCCATCGCGAGCCGCAGCCGCGCCTCGACCTCGGCAGGACCGGCCGTGTCGAGGAGTACGTCGTCGATGCCCCAGTCCGCGGTGACGGCCGCGAGACCGCCCTCGGTGACCACGAGGACCAGCGGACAGCCGGGCCCGGTGGAGCGCAGCAGCTGGCAGAGGCTGCGCACCTGCGGGAGGTCGCGGCGCCCGTCGATCAGGATGACGTCGGCACCGGGGGTGTCGACGAGGGCGGGCCCCTCCGCCGGGGCGACGCGCACGTTGTGCAGGAGCAGGCCGAGGGCGGGGAGCACCTCCGTCGACGGCTGGAGGGCATTGGTCAGGAGCAGCAGAGAGCTCATCGCGCCCCACCTGCCCGGGTCGTCCTGCGGTCGTCGTGCACGTTTCGCTCGCCCATAACGTCGGTTCCTCCTCGGTCCCTGCGAGGACGTTTACGGCACTGCTCGGTACGGATGCTGCTGCGATTCCGGGGGCCCGCGCCCCGGGCCGCCTGAAAGCACAAAAGGACCCGGGGGCTGCGTTGCCCAGGTCCTCTGCCCAGCACAATAGCTCACATGAGTTCCGGTCCGGCAGGTCAAAAGGCGCGATCTTCTGTGCAGCCGCTCACTCGCGCTCAGCCTGGGGTTCGACGGCGCGCCACGCTCCGTACACAGGACGGGGTCGCCATCGACGCCGCGTACGACCCCGGTCCGGGGAGCCCGGCCGGGCACGGGAGCGTCGCGATCGTGCTCGCGCACGGCTTCACCGGCGACCTCGCGCGGCCCCACGTGCGCCGGATCGCGGGCGTCTTCGCGCAGCGTGCGGCCGTGATCACGTTCTCGTTCCGGGGGCATGGCGCGTCCGGCGGGCACTCCACGGTCGGCGACCGCGAGGTGCTGGACCTGGCGGCGGCGGTGGAGTGGGCGCGCTCGCTCGGCCACGCGCACGTGGTGACCGTCGGGTTCTCGATGGGCGGTTCCGTCGTGCTCCGTCACGCCGCGTCACACAGGGGGCGCACGGAAGCGCGGACCGACGCGGTGGTCGCGGTCAGCGCCCCCGCCCGCTGGTTCTACCGCGGAACGGCGCCGATGCGGCGCCTGCACTGGGTCGTGACGCGGCCCACGGGGCGCGTGGTCGGCCGCTTCGGGCTGCGCACCCGAATCCACCCGCACGAGTGGGACCCCGTCCCCCTCTCGCCGGTCGAGTCCGTCCCCCTGATCGGCGCGACACCGCTGCTCGTCGTGCACGGCACCCGCGATCCGTACTTCCCCGTCGACCACCCCCGGGCGCTTGTCGCCGCCGCGCCGGAGGGGGCCGAACTGTGGCTGGAGGAAGGCATGGGGCACGCGGAGCACGCGGCCTCGGACGGACTCGCGGGGCGGATCGCGGCGTGGGCCACGGCATCATGGACGTCGGCAACCGCCGACTGAAAGGGGAGTCGCATGGTGAACGGCACCATTCGCTACTGGGCCGCTGCCAAGGCGGCCGCGGGCGTCGCCGAGGAGCCGTACGCGGCCACGACGCTCGCCGATGCGCTGGCCGCCGCCCGTGAGCGGCACCCCGGAGAACTCGTCCGGGTCCTCCAGCGCTGCTCCTTCCTGGTCGACGGTGCCCCCGTCGGGACCCGCGGGCATGAGACCGTACGGCTGGCCGAGGGCGGCACGGTCGAGGTGCTCCCGCCGTTCGCAGGAGGATGAGCGCCATGTCCAATCAGCCGTACGAGGGCTACGAGGGGTACGAGGGCTACGACCCCTACGCCGGGCAGCACGCCCAGCCGGCGTACCCGGACCAGCAGCAGTACGCGCAGCAGGCGTACCCGCAGCACCAGCAGCAGTACGCGCAGCAGGCGTACCCGGAGCAGCAGCAGTACGCCCAGCAGCCCTATCCGGAACAGCAGTACCCCCAGGGCCAGTACCCCCAGAATCAGTACTCCCAGGGTCAGTACTCCCAGGACCAGTACACCCAGCAGTGGGAGGGGCAGACCTGGGAGACGCAGACGCAGCCGCCCGTCGTGGCTGTGGACGTGACGGAGACGGCCTACCTCCCCGTGCAGGGCGATCCGTACGGCCAGGCTCAGCCGCCGGCGGTGGCAGCGGGCGCACCGGAACCCGAAGCCGCGGCGTCCGCGCCCTCGTTCGGGCCCGCCACCGTCACCGGGAACCCCCGCGTCACCGACGCCCAGCGCGCCCGCGCCGAGGGGCGTTCGCCGATCATCGAGCCGGGGATGCAGCCCGCCGCCCTGACCGCGGTCCTCGGGCTGCTGCTCGCCGGGGGCGCCGCCGTCGGGTCGTACGCCCTGCTCGTGCCGCTGGTGATCCTGCAGGCCGTGACCGCCGCCGGCTGGTTCCGGCTCAACGGCATGTGGCCCGCCCGGCAGGGCATCGCGCTCGCCTTCCTCGGCGGTGTCGTCGCCGACGTGGCGCTGCTCGCCGTCGGCAAGGAGCACGCGCCCGCCGCCATCCTCGGCACCCTCGGCGTGTGGGTGCTGCTGGTCCTCGTCCTCCAGCTGCGCAGCCGGGCCGGGGCGGACGAGCGGATGTACGGGCTGATGGCCACCGTCGTCTCCGCCGCGCTCGCGATCATCGCCGCCGGACACCTGGGGGCCGTCTCCGATGCCGTCGTCGTGGGCGGCGTGGCCGTCGCCGTCGCGATCGTCGCCCGCGCGCTGCCGCTGCCCACGCCCGCCTCCGTCGTCGTCGCGCTGCTCGCGGCCGCCGGGGCCGGGGTCGCCGTCGGCGGCATGACGGACCTGGGGAGCAAGGGCGCGCTGCTCGCCGTCGGCGCCGGGGTCTGCGCGCTGATCGGGCACCGCGCCGCCAGCTACGACTACCCGTCGCGCTTCGTCCACATGACGGCGGGTGTCGCGCTGCCGCTGGCCGCCGCCGCGCCGGCCGTCCACCTCCTCGGCCGTGCCATCGGCTGACGGACGTACGCGATCGTCGGATCGTCACAGCTGATCGACAGGTCCCCGGCCGGGCTCAAGGGCCGGGGGCCTGTCCTTTAGGCTCGCGGGAAGGACTGTCGTGGCGGGGGATCAAGGTGGGGGAAGACCGGACATGAGCAAGCGCGCCGTACGAATACTTCTGGTCGTCGTGGTGATCCTCGGGGGTCTGTTCGTCGCGGCCGACCGGTTCGCCGTGTACTTCGCCGAGAACGAGGCGGCGGAGAAGCTGCGCACCAACGAGGGGCTGAGCGAGACCCCCGACGTCTCCATCCAGGGTTTCCCCTTCCTGACGCAGGTCGCGGGCGGTGAGCTGGACGACGTGGAGATCGGCATCAAGGACTACGACGCCCGGTCCGGCTCCGACTCGATCCGCATCGCCGACCTGACGGCCCACATGAAGGGCGTGAAGTTCTCCGGCGACTACAGCTCCGCGACGGCCGCGACCGCCACGGGCACCGCCCACGTCTCGTACGACGAGCTGCTGAAGGCCGGCAAGTCCGAGCCCGTGTCGCTGCCGCTCGGCGCCACCGGCAAGGTCGTCGGCCTCTCCGACGGCGGCAACGGCAAGATCAAGGTCGAGGTCGAGGTCAGCAAGGGCGGCGCGAAGCTGCCCAAGCCGGTCCACGTGCTCAGCTCGCTGCGGGTCGAGGGCGACACCATCAAGGTCCACGCGGACGAGATCCCGAAGAAGCTGGAGATCCTCGGCGTCGCCGTGCCGCTGCCCGAGGGCATGGTCCGCGACGTCACCGACTTCGAGCAGAAGATCGACGACCTGCCGGCCGGGATCAAGCTGGAGAAGGTCGAGGCCGCGCCGGACGGCGTGGACATGACGGTGACCGGCTCGAACGTGAGCCTGACCGGCTGAACCCCGCCGCCGGAGGGCTTCGTCCGCAGTACGAGACGGAGCCGTCCGGCGGGCGGATGTGACGGGCACGACACGGAGCCCGGGGCCCATCGGGGCGGCCCCGGGCTTCAAGCATTCCCACATCGTGGACGATCGTGTCTCAGCATGCGGAGCCCCGGTGACACAGCCGCCTCCGCATCCCTACGATCGGCCCTATGAACCGACAGGCGGACCTCACGAAGCGGCGGGCAGTAGACCTGTGCCGCGTCGCCGCCATGCTCTGTCGCACCTTCTAGCGGGAGCCGCAACTCCCGTATTCCCCCGGCCCGTTGCCGACTCCGGTCAGGGCCACCCCCCCCGTGCCACGTACGCCCGCGCCTCCCCGCGCTCCTGAGCCGTACCCGCACGCCCCTCGCACAGCCGCACCGCCGTAACTGCCCCGGAGGAGAGAAGCATGAGCCGCAGCGATGTCCTGGTGGACGCCGACTGGGTCGAGGCCCACATCGACGACCCGAAGGTCGTCATCGTCGAGGTCGACGAGGACACCTCCGCGTACGACAAGAACCACATCAAGAACGCGATCCGCATCGACTGGACCAAGGACCTCCAGGACCCGGTCCGCCGTGACTTCATCGACCAGGAGGGCTTCGAGAAGCTCCTGTCGGCGAAGGGCATCGCGAACGACTCCACCGTCGTCCTCTACGGCGGCAACAACAACTGGTTCGCCTCGTACGCCTTCTGGTACTTCAAGCTCTACGGCCACCAGGACGTGCGGCTCCTCGACGGCGGCCGCAAGAAGTGGGAGCTGGACTCCCGCGACCTGGTCGACGGCGCCGAGGTGCCGAACCGGCCCGCCACGGAGTACAAGGCCAAGCCGCAGGACACCTCGATCCGCGCCTTCCGCGACGACGTCGTGGCCGCGATCGGCGCGCAGAACCTGGTCGACGTGCGCTCGCCCGACGAGTTCAGCGGCAAGCTGCTCGCCCCGGCCCACCTCCCGCAGGAGCAGTCGCAGCGCCCCGGCCACGTGCCGAGCGCCCGCAACATCCCGTGGTCGAAGAACGCCAACGACGACGGCACCTTCAAGTCCGACGAGGAGCTGAAGGCCCTCTACGAGGCCGAGCAGGTGGACCTGTCGAAGGACACCATCGCCTACTGCCGCATCGGCGAGCGCTCCGCCCTGACCTGGTTCGTCCTGCACGAGCTGCTCGGCCAGACCAACGTCAAGAACTACGACGGCTCCTGGACCGAGTACGGCTCGCTCGTCGGCGTGCCGATCGAGCTCGGCGCCAACAAGTAATCCCGGACCTCCCGTCCCCTCCCCCGACCCCTCAGGAGTACGCCATGTGTGGAGCAAAGGCCGGCGGCCCCGACGCTTCGACGATCAAGCCCGGTGAGACCACGATCCAGGGGCAGGTGACCCGCGACGGCGAGCCCGTCACCGGTTACGTGCGCCTGCTCGACTCGACCGGCGAGTTCACCGCCGAGGTCCCCACCTCGGCCACCGGACAGTTCCGCTTCTACGCCGCCGAGGGCACGTGGACCGTCCGGGCGCTGGTCCCCGGCGGCACGGCCGACCGCAAGGTCGTCGCGCAGACCGGTGGCCTCGCGGAGGTCGCGATCGCGGTCTGACCCGCATCGCACCGTGAACGGCTGAAGGGCCGCACCCCAGGGGGTTGGACGCCACTGGAACGGGGTGCGGCTCTTCGGCGTGTCCGGGCCTAGTCTGGAGACATGTACGCGCGACGGCGCCGCAGCTACTTCGTCATGATGGGCACGTGCATCGCCCTGTTCGTCCTGGCCTGGGGCGTCGTGCGGCTCTGGTCGATCCCCGTCGCCGTCGGCATGTGCGTCGTGGCGATGGTGATACCGCCGCTCGCCGCCATGGTCGCCAACCGGCGGGGACCCGACGACCGCTGGTGGGACGACCCGTCGGGCGACCCGAAGTCCGACGAGTGGTGGGACGAGCTGGACGGCAGGCGCCCCCGTCAGTAGACGAGCGCCTGGACGCCGTCCGTCGTCGCCTCCTGGACGAAGACCTGCGCGCCCGCGATCCGCACACCCGGCAGGACGTCCTGCTCCGAGATGTCGCGGCGCGCGGCGCACTGCGTGCAGAGCGTGATCCGGCCCGCCGACATGATCGAGTCGATCAGATCCGGCAGCGGCGCGGCATGCGGAAGGTCGAATTCCGCCGCGCGGCCGGGCAGCGCGAACCACGACGACTCGCCGGTCAGCCAGAGCGACACCTCCACCCCGCTGGCCACGGCCACGGCCGCGACCGTGAAGGCCTGGGAGCAGCGCTCGGGGGCGTCGGCCCCGGCGGTCACCTTGATCACGAGCTTCTTCGCCATGGCCGCATCGTAAGGCCCCACACGTAAGGCCCCTCACAGAGAGAGACGGGCGCCGCACGACTACAGTGGGACCGGCTCTGAATACCTGCCCCATCAGCTCACCGAGGAGCACCCCGTGCTTGAGGCCTTCTTCTCCGCCCTGCTGGTCCTTGTCTGCGTCGGCGTTCTCGCCTTCACCGGGCTCACCGTGAAGAAGCTGTACCAGGGCCAGCGCTGATAACCCCGCCACCACCACAGATCGCCTGAGCTTCCCATGATCGAGATTCCGTCCGACCTGAACCCCTCCCTCGTCCCCCTCGCCTTCCTCCTCGGCAACTGGGCGGGCGCGGGCGTCACCGACTTCCCCGGCGCCGAGAAGGCGAACTTCGGCCAGGAGGTCTCCTTCACGCACGACGGGCGGGACTTCATCGAGTACCGCTCGTACACCTGGGTGCTCGACGCCGAGGGCAACAAGGTCAAGCCGCTGGAGTCGGAGTCCGGCTTCTGGCGCGTCGACGAGCACCGCAAGGTCGAGGTCGTGATGGTCCGCGACGACGGCGTCGTCGAGGTCTGGTACGGCGAGCTGGCCGACAAGAAGCCGCAGATCGACCTGGTCACGGACGCCGTCGCGCGCACCGCCGCCTCCGCCCCCTACACCGGCGGCAAGCGGCTCTACGGCTATGTGAAGGGCGACCTGATGTGGGTCGGCGAGAAGCAGACCCCCGAGGTGCCGCTGCGGCCCTACATGTCGGCGCAGCTCAAGAAGGTCGTCACGCCCGAGGAGGTCGCCGACATGGCGCGCAACCTCGGCGACCTGCCCGACGACGGCATCGCTTTCTTCAAGTAGACCTAGACTCTCTGGTGTGGCGAGCACCGACTCCCGGAGCACCGGCTCCGACTGGAAGAGCGATCTGCGGCAGCGCGGCTACCGGCTGACCCCGCAGCGCCAGCTTGTTCTCGAAGCCGTCGACACCCTTGAGCACGCGACCCCCGACGACATCCTCTGCGAAGTGCGCAAGACGGCGTCGGGGGTCAACATCTCCACGGTGTACCGCACCCTGGAGCTGCTGGAGGAGCTGGGCCTGGTCAGCCACGCCCACCTCGGGCACGGCGCGCCGACGTACCACCTGGCCGACCGCCACCACCACATGCACCTGGTCTGCCGGGACTGCACGGACGTCATCGAGGCCGACACCGAGGTCGCCGCGGAGTTCACCGCCAAGCTGCGCGAGACCTTCGGCTTTGACACCGACCTGAAGCACTTCGCGATCTTCGGGCAGTGCCGGAAGTGCCGCCAGAAATAAAAGCCGCAGCTCGCTGGTCGTACCCTTTGTGAACATGAAGAGCCCCCTCTTGTCCCTGCCCGGCGCCGTCCCCGCCGAGGGCGTGGACGAAGGCGTCGCCGCCCACTACGGCGACCTGTTCCGCGAGCAGCGCGTCCTCGCCGACGGCACCGGTTTCGTCGACCTCTCCCACCGCGGTGTGGTCACCGTCACCGGCTCCGACCGGCTGAGCTGGCTGCACCTGCTGCTCACCCAGCACATCAGCGAGCTGCCCGCGGGACAGGCCACCGAAGCGCTGATCCTCTCCGCCAACGGCCACATCGAGCACGCCCTGTACCTCGTGGACGACGGCGAGACCATCTGGGCCCATGTCGAGCCCGGCACCCAGGACGCGCTGATCGCGTACCTGGAGAGCATGAAGTTCTTCTACCGCGTCGAAGTCGCCGACCGCACCGACGAGTTCGCCGTCGTCCACCTGCCCGCCGGTTCCATCGCCCCCGTCCCCGAGGGCGTCGTCGTACGCGAGACGGCACACGGCCGCGACCTGTTCCTGCCGCGCGCCGACCTGGAGGCGTACGCGGCGGACCACGGCCCGGCGGCCGGCCTCCTCGCGTACGAGGCGCTGCGGGTGGAGTCGCACCGGCCGCGCCTCGGCTTCGAGACCGACCACCGCACGATCCCCCACGAGCTGGGCTGGATCGGCACCGCCGTGCACCTCCAGAAGGGCTGCTACCGCGGGCAGGAGACCGTCGCCCGCGTGCAGAACCTGGGGAAGCCGCCGCGCCGCCTGGTCTTCCTCCACCTGGACGGCAGCGACGTCCACCTGCCGGTGGCCGGGACGCCGGTCCACCTCGCGAGCGAGGGCGCCGAGGGGCGCAAGCTCGGGTTCGTCACCACGTCCGCCCGCCACCACGAGCTGGGGCCGATCGCCCTCGCCCTGGTGAAGCGGAACGTGCCGGTGGACGCGGAGCTGGTGGCGGGGGACACCGCCGCGGCGCAGGAGGTCGTGGTCGAGCCGTAGCGCCGCGGCACACGTGGCACACGTGCGGCTCACATCTCCAGGAGCACCGTGAAAGGGCCGTCGTTCGTCAGGCCGACCCGCATCCGCGCCCCGAAGCGGCCGGTCGCCACCGTCGCGCCGAGGGCGCGCAGGCGGGCGACGACCTCGTCGACCAGGGGCTCGGCGACATCGCCGGGGGCGGCGGCGTTCCAGGTGGGGCGGCGGCCCTTGCGGGCGTCGCCGTAGAGCGTGAACTGGCTGACGACGAGCAGCGGCGCGTCGATGTCGCTGCACGACTTCTCGTCGGCCAGCATCCGCAACGTCCAGAGCTTGCGGGCCAGTTGGGCCGCCTTCTCCTTGGTGTCGTCGTGCGTGACGCCGACCAGGACGCACAGGCCCTCGCCGTCGATCTCGCCCACCGTCTCGGGGCCGTCCGTACCCTCGACGACCACGCTCGCGCCGTCCACCCTCTGCACCACTGCTCGCATCCGGCCATCATGCCGTGTTCCCCGGCGCCCGCCGTGGGTACCCCATCGGTCCCATCGGATGCTCAGGAACCCCCCATCTGGGGCTGATTGTGGGCACTCATTCACATAGCGGCCACTCGGGGTGGCACGATGCTCACACGCGGTCGCACCGCGTCGGCCGGTCGAGGGGACGGGTAGAGCAACATGATCACACCAAGTACGGGGCAGTCGCCCGGCGGCATCTCGCTGCGGCGCACACCGGTTCCGCGTCCGCCGACGCAGCGCACGGCGAGTCCGGCGCTGCCCGAGGTGCCGGTGCGCGACCTGGCGGCGCGGCGCCTGCCGGAGCTTCGCGAGCTGCGCCGGGCAGCGCAGCAGGACGAGGCCGACCTCAGTTATGTGCGGCGGCTCCTGCAAGGGCGCATCGACATCCTGCGGGCCGAGATCGCCCGCCGCGGGGAGACGCTGAAACCCACTCCGGAGGCGGCCGTCGTCGACCGGCTCTCGGAGATCCTGGCGGACGCCCCGGCCCGGCAGCGCTCGTCGGCGCGGCACGTCACGCTCGGCACGCCGCACAGCGAGGAGTACCGCCTGCTGGCCACGGAGATGCTCGCCGAGGTCGCGCTCTCCGACCTCGCGGCCCGCACGGACGACGAGCTGCACGCGGCCATGGGCCGCCTCGTCCGGTACGAGCAGCAGGTCTCCCGGCGCCGCCAGTCGCTCCAGCGCACGGCGGACGACTGCAGCGCGGAGATCACCCGGCGGTACCGCGAGGGCGAGGCGCAGGTCGACGACCTGCTGGTGTGACCCGGGCTCACGCAGAAATCCGGTGGGCAGAACACACCGGACTGCCTAGCGTGGGCGCATGCGCGATCTTGAAGGCGATGTCGAGGTAAGAGCGGTCACCGACGCGGAGCTGCCCGTCTGGGTACGGGCCGCCCACGCCGGGTTCCTGTACCCCCTGGCGGGCATCTCCGACGAGGCCGTGGCGCACACCCGCGCCCGCGGTGACATCGGCGGCATGCAGGGGGCCTTTGACCGCGGCCGCTGGGTGGGGACGTACCGGTCCTACGCCCAGGAGCTGACCGCGGTGGGCGGTGCCGCCGTGGCCGCCAATGCCGTCTCGGCGGTGACCGTCGCGCCCACGTACCGGCGCCGCGGCATCCTCACCCGCATGATGACCGCCGACCTCGCGGCGGCGAAGGAGCGCGGTGACGTGGTCGCCACGCTCATCGCCACCGAGTACGGGATCTACGGCCGGTTCGGCTTCGGGCCCGCGACCTCGGTCACCGAGTGGACGGTCGACGTGCCGCGCTCGGGGCTCGACCCGCGCTGGTCGGGGCCGTCGGACGCCGGCGCCCGCATCGATCTCGTCGACGGCGACGACGTACGCGAGTTCGGGCCCGAGATGCACGAGCGGTTCAGGGCCACGCGGCACGGTGCCGTCAACCGCGACCAGTGGTGGTGGCTGCGGAACACCGGGCAACAGGCCACGCCCGAGCACCCCTGGCAGGAGCCGTTCTACGCCCTCTACCGCGACCCGTCGGGGCGCGTCGACGGCCTGGTCGCGTACCGCGCCACGGACGACGAGCGGAGCGCCACCCGGCAGCCGGACAACATCTTGACGGTGCTCTCGATGACCGCCGTCACGCCCGCCGCCGAGCGGGCCCTGTGGCACTACGTCTGCTCGGTGGACCGGGTCGTCACGGTGAAGTCCGGCTGGCGGGCCCCGGACGACCTGCTCCCGCAGCTGCTGCCGGACCCCCGCGCGGCCCGCGTGACCGGGCACGCGGACTGGCTCTGGGTGCGGGTCCTGGATGTCGTACGGGCTTTGGAGGCGCGTACGTACGCCGGTACGGGCGCGCTCGTCCTGGAGGTCGCCGACGCGGCGGGTCTCGCGGGAGGGCGGTACCGGCTGGAGGTGGGGGAGGGCGGTGGCGCGGTGTGCGCGCCGACCCGTCAGGAGCCTGATCTCGCCCTGGACGTCGCGGAGTTGGCGCGGCTGTGGCTGGGGGACGAGTCGGCGGCGCGGCTCGTGGCGCTGGGGCTCGTGGCGGAGGAGCGGGCCGGGGCGGCCGCGGTGGCCGACGCCCTCTTCCGCACGGCGCGGCGGCCGTGGTGCCAGGACCTTTTCTGAGGCGGGGGCGGTTCTGAGGCGGGGTGGTTCCAAGGCGGGGGCGGTTCTGAGGCGGGGGCAGTCGCGAGTGAGCCCCGGCTCCCCCGTAGCCGGGAGCCGGGGCTCGGGTTTCCGACGGCCGGCCGGACTCCCGGCTCCCCTCCGGAGGGGAGCCCGGCCACTGGCCAACCCCCCAGGGGCCTGACCATGTCGCCAAAGTTGGCCACCAACTTCATCTGACTTATCTCCACTGGGGGTCGACTCATAACCACCTTCCGCGCAACTCCCGTAAGATGGCGCGAAGTTGTACCGTTTGGTTGTGAGCACGGAACACGCCCCCGCCGACGGGCGCAAGCGGCGGCGCTCCCACCGTGAGGTGGCCGACGTACTCCGCGACCGCATCAGGTCCGGATCACTGCGGCCGGGTCAGCGCATGCCCACTCAGGCCGAGCTGGCGGACGAGTTCGGCGTGGAGCGCGGAGCCGTGCGCGAGGCGCTGCGCATCCTGCACCGTGAGCACCTCCTGTCCAACGTGTCCAAGGGAAGCCCCGCCACGGTGGCCGCACCGTCCGAACGCCTGCTCGGACACGGTGACGCGGCGCGCCCGCAGCCCACGATGGCCGGCCTCGCGCCACGCGTCGCGGCGGCCTTCGAGGCGCCGCACGTGGAGATAGACGCGCTCTGCCTGACCTCCGTCTCCCTCACCATGGCGATCGGCGAACCGCTCCGGCGGATTCACGCCGGACAGCACAAACCGGCCAAGGTCGACGTCCGGGTGCTGCTGCCGAGCCGTGACATCGACCTCGCCTTCCCGGCGGCGGTCGACGGCGGGGAGGACGAGAGCGGGCAGGTGCACCGCCGCTGGCTCGACCAGCGCAACGCGCAGGGACAGGTGCTGCGCCACAACCTCCTCGCGCTGCGGGCCTCGCACGGCATCGACGTGTCGGTGCGGTTCCGCGCGCTGCCGTTCACGCCGCCGGTGAAGCTGTACCTGATCAACGGCTCGGAGGCGCTCTTCGCGTACTACACGCTCACCAAGCGGGACGAGGAGATCGGCCAGGAGTCCCTGGAGATGTACGACGCGCAGGGCGCGCGGTCGGTGCTCTTCCCGTTCCGGCGGGGGGAGGGGCTGCGGGACACGACGTTCGTGGAGCAGTCCCATCTGTGGTTCGACGCGCTGTGGAACACGATCAGCAGGGACCTGGAGCTGGCGGCGGGCTGAGCGTGCGTGCGGCGCGGTGGGCTCTGGGCGTGGGTCCGGAGCCGTGGGCTCTGCGCGTGGGTCCGGCGGCGGGCCGGGTGCGGGTTTCCGCCGCCGGTCCGGTGCTCAGCTCGCCGGGCCTGTCATCATCAGGGCGAGGACCGCTGCGCCGATGGAGCTGCACGTGGCGTTCTTCGCCTTGACGCCCACGGTCAGCAGGAGAAGACCGACGATGCCCATCGTGCCGTACTTCCACTGCACGATCTGTTCGACGGTGACGATGACCACGGCTGCGAGGAGGGCTATGACGGGCATGGTGGTTCCCCCTTCTGCCATCTTGGACCGAGTTGGCAGCCAACTCTGCTGTAGTTGTCCCCGCTTGGCGCGGCGGAATAAACAACTTCTCTACAACTGCCCTGAGATGGCGCGCAGTTGTATCGTTTGGTCGTGACTCAGGAGAACGCCGGAGTGAACGGCAGCGGAAAGCTCTCGCCGCAGGACATCGCCGACGCCATCCGTGACCGCATCAGGTCCGGTGAGCTGAAGGCGGGCGACCGTCTGCCGACCCAGGCCGAGCTGGCCGAGGAGTTCGGCGTGGAGCGCGGCGCCGTGCGGCAGGCGATGAAGCGGCTCCAGGGCGAAGGCCTGCTCTCCAACGTCAGCAAGGGCAGCCCGCCGAGGGTCGCCGAGTCGGGGCCGGTCCCCGGGAGCCGGGGGCCGCAGCCGTCCATGGTCGCGCTCGCCCCCCGGCTCGCCGAGGCGTTCGCCGAGCGGGACGTACGGATCGACGTGGTCTCCTACACCGCCGAGACGCTGATGATCGCCCTCGGGGAACCGGTCCGCCTGATCCACGAGGGCCGCATCCGGCCGCAGTCGATCAAGGTGCGCATCCTGCTGCCGAGCCGCGACATCCAGTTGGCGTTCCCGGTGCCGGTCCAGTACGACGCGGAGAGCCGCGAGCGGCTCCACCAGCGCTGGCTGGCCCAGCGCAACGCCCAGGGCCAGGTCCTGCGCCACAACCTGCGCGCCCTGCGGGCCTCGCACGGCATCGAGGTCGACGTGACGTTCCGCGCGCTGCCCTTCACCACGCCCGTCAAGCTGTATCTGCTCAACCACCGCGAGGCGCTGCTCGCGTACTACACGCTAGGGCGCGAGCAGCTGGAGCTGGACGCGGACGACGGCGGCGAGGTGCTGGACCTGTATGACGTGCTCGGCGTCAAGGCGCCCCTGTTCTCCTTCGGCGGGGCGGAGGAGGGGTCGCGCGACGCCCTGTTCGTGGAGGAGTCGCAGAAGTGGTTCGACGCGCTCTGGGCAACCATCACCTCGGACCTGAAACTCTCTTAGGTGACCCCTGACTCGACGTCCTCTGACTCGACCGACTCGACGCGATCCGACGCGATACGGCCCGAGACGTTCAGTGGCGATACCGAAAGTCTCCCTGATCTGATCGATCCTGTCCGCTTCGTGCTCTTCGACTTCGACGGCCCCATCTGCCGGCTCTTCGCCCGGCACTCGGCGAAGCGGGTGGCGGAGGACCAGGTCCGGTGCCTGGCGGGGCTCGGGCTGCCCGGCCTGCTCTCCGAGGAGGAGCGGAGCCAGCCCGACCCCTACGTCGTACTGCGCGCCGTCGACCGCCGCCGTCCCCGCAGCGACCTGGTCGAGGAGCTGGCGAAGCGCCTCACCCAGCACGAGCTGAGCGCCGTGCGGTCCGCCTTCCCCACCCCGTACGTCGACCCGCTGATCCGCACCTGGTCGGCGCTCGGCGTGCGGCTGGCCGTCACCACCAACAACTCCCCGGAGGCCGCGAGCAGTTACCTCGCCTCACGCGGCCTCCT
Organism: Streptomyces huasconensis; assembly: GCF_021028635.1. Classification (NCBI taxonomy): domain Bacteria; kingdom Bacillati; phylum Actinomycetota; class Actinomycetes; order Kitasatosporales; family Streptomycetaceae; genus Streptomyces; species Streptomyces huasconensis. The sequence goes on along the minus strand of NZ_CP086119.1, from coordinate 3,758,709 downwards.
GGAGTGCTTCGCCCCGCACATCTACGGCCGAACCCAGGACCTGCGACTCCTGAAACCCGACCCGCACTGCCTGCACCGCGCCCTGCGCGCCATGGGCGCCGACCCGCGGGCCAGTCTGATGATCGGCGACGCCCCCACGGACTTTCAGGCCGCCGAACAGGCGGGCGTCCGCTTCCTCGGCTACGCCCGCAACGAACGCAAGGCGCGACTGCTGTGGGAGGCGGGGGCGCGGCATCTGGTGTCGTCCCTGGAGCCGGTCCTGATGAGGCTGCGCGGAAGGGGGGTCGGCTGCTAGGCCGGGGGGCCGGGGAGGTCCCTGACAGGGTTCGGGATCGCGGGTGCGGCCGGGGGTGCCGTGTCCTCGTACGGGCGAGCGCGCATTAGCTCATGCGGAGGGAGAGGCCAGCGACGTGGGTGCCGACGGCAGGGGCGGTGGGACCGCAGAGGTAGCCTGCTCCACTCCGTCCTCACGACCCCAAGTCCCCATTGCCCCACGACCCCACGACCCGACGGCCCGACGACCCCTTGCCCCCTCGCCCTCACGTCGGATCGCTCCGAGGCGTCCCGGGCTGAAAGAACAGCGATGTCATCCCAAGCGACTTCCGCGGCCCGGGAGCGTGCCGCTCGGGTGAGCGGCAGTGAGCGGGTCCTCGTCGGCCCTCTCAAGGGTTACCACCACGAGACCTACGTCTTTCCCCTGCCGGGGGAGGCGGAGGGGCCGGAGCGGGTCCGGTGGAAGTGCCGGGAGCCGCGCGGTGACCTGCTCTGGTTCGACCGGCGCTGCTTCCGTTCGGAAGAGGAGCTGGTGCGGGCTCTGAGCGGGCACATCAGCCGGATTCCGGACGTCATCGACATCGGTGACGTCGGTGACGTCGGCGATGCGGGTGGCTGCGGTGGCTTGGGTCTGCAGAGGTTCATCGAGGGGCGGACGCTCGGGGCGTGTCACACGTTCTCCGACCCCATTCCCGGGCGGCTGATCGCGCAGATCGTCCAACTCTTCGCGGAGTTGGCCGATGTCGACCCCGACGCGTTGTCGGTGGAACGCAGGTGCGTCCCCGAGGACCGCCCGCACGACGGGGACTCCACGGCGTTCCTGGAGCGGCTGGTCCTCTTCACCGAGGAACAGGTCTACCTGCGCAACGCCCCCAGGTTCGGCGAACTCTTCCACGCGCTCGGCATCGAGAGGCAGTGCTTCGAGAAGCTGCGGGAAGGCCTCGCGGACCTGACCCCGAGGCCGTTCTCGCTGCTCCACGGCGATCTGCACCGGGAGAACTTCATCGTCGACCGGTACGGACAGCTGTGGACCATCGACTGGGAGCTGGCCATGGTGGGCGACCCGCTCTATGACCTGGCCACCCACCTCTACTTGATGCGGTACCGGCCCGACCAGGCGCAAGAGGTGACGCGGCGCTGGTGCGAGGCCGTCGAGGAGGTGCGGCCGGGCAGTTCCGAGGGGTGGGAGCGGGATCTTCCGCGCCTCCTCGCCTACAAGAAGGCGCAGTCGGTGTTCACGGACGTCATCCGCTCGGCGCTCACGCTGGACGCGAAGCCGGCGTTCCCGTGGTGGCCGCTGCACCGCGGCGGCCGGAAGATCGAGGAAGTCCTCACCCGTGCCCGTGGGCCTCTGGGCCTGGAGGATGTGCCGACGCATCGGCGGATCGTGGAGGCGTTGCGGGACTGGGCGCGCTCGGACGCCGCTCACGCGTAGCGCTGAAGCCCGCTGCGCAGCTGGGCGAAGGCGCGGTTCGCGGAGGCCACCGCGTCGGGCCAGGCCTCGTCCGCGCTCTCGCCCCCGGTGATCCGGCGCCAGTTCTCCTCCGCGAGGACCCGCTGGACGGCGACGATCTGGGCCGCGGCCAGGCGGGACTCCAGGGGCCGGCCGCCATGCGCGGTGGTCAGGGCCTCGGCGAGGGCCTGCTCGGAGCGGTGCTGGTAGCCGTGGAGGCGGGCGACCAGGGACGGGGTGCCGTAGAGGAGGCGATGGAAGGCGAGTACGGCGGGGGCGTCGCAGAGGCCGGTCACCGGGTCGCGGCGTTCGAGGCCGTCCAGGAAGTGGCGGTGGAGGGCGTCGAGGGCGGGGCGCTTGACGGGGCGGGCGGCGACGACGCGGGCCGGTTCGTCCTCGTGGTCGGCGAAGCGGTGCAGGACCAGGTCTTCCTTGGAGGCGAAGTAGCGGAAGAGAGTCGGCTTGGATACCTCCGCCGCGGCCGCCACCTCGGCGACCGACACCTGGTCGAAGCCCTTCTCCAGGAAGAGCGCGATCGCCGTCTCGGAGATCGCCTGGTGGCGCTGCTGCTTCTTGCGGGTGCGCAGGCCGGGTTCGGAGGGCGGGGCGTCGCTGCTGGTCATGGGGGGAGTGTAGGGGCGGGGCGGGGGCGTGACTCGGTTACGAACGTGCCTGGGTTGCGGGCACGGGCGTTACCGGGTTGCCGACAGGGTGTGCGTTACTCGGTTACGAACTTAACTCGGTTACATTATTCTGGCGGGCATGGCCGCCCCAACTCCCCAGACCTGCCCTCCCCACAACCCCTTCGCCCCCCACGCACCCCTCACCCCCATCACCCCCATCACCCAAGAACGCGACTACCACGACGCCTGCCGCGCCGCCCTGGCCCGCATGGTCGAAGGCGCCCAGGACCGGGTTGTCGGAGGAGCGGACGTCTCCGCGTCCGGCGCCGACGCCGAAGTCCTCGGCTACCAGTTCCGCAGCCACGCCAAGGAGCTGCGCGAGCTGCCCGAAGCGCCCCTCTTCTTCGGCCGCCTCGACTTCGCCGCCACCGGACCCGCCGCCGAGGAGGCCGGGGACCACCGCGGGCAGCGCTACCACATCGGGCGGCTGCGCATCACCGAGCACCCCTCCGCCCCGCCCCTCGTCGTCGACTGGCGCGCGCCCGTCTCGCGCGCCTTCTACCAGGCCGGCGCCCGCGATCCGCAGGGCGTCGCCGTCCGCCGCCGGTTCGGGTGGGCGCCCGGCAGCAAGGGTGACTCCGCCGACCTCACCGGCATGGAGGACGAGCACCTGGCCGCGGGCGAGGCCGCGGAGGGCGGCGGCAGCCGTATCGTCGCCGGGGAGATCGAGCGCCCCCGCGTCGGCCCCATGCGGGACATCGCCGCCACCATCCAGCCCGAACAGGACGACCTCGTCCGCGGGGAACTCACCGCCTCCCTCTGCGTCCAGGGCGCCCCCGGCACCGGCAAGACCGCCGTCGGGCTGCACCGCGCCGCCTACCTCCTCTACACCCACCCCCAGCGCATCCGCCGCTCCGGGCTGCTCATCCTCGGGCCCAACCAGACCTTCCTGCGCTACATCGCCGAGGTGCTGCCCTCCCTCGGCGAGAGCGGGGTGCGCCAGGCCACCGTGCGGGACGAGATCAACCGGGACCACGGCCGTCCGGTGCGCGCCACGGACGACGAGGCCGCCGCCCTCGTCAAGCACGACGCCCGGATGGCGACCGTGCTGCGCCGCGCGCTGTACTCCCGCGTCGCGCCGCCCGCCGAGTCACTGGCGGTGCCGGACGGGTCGTACCGCTGGCGGGTGCCGCTCGACGAGCTGGAGCGGATCGTCGACGCCGTGCGGGGCGAGGAGCCGCCGTACGCCGTGGGGCGTGAGCGGGTGCGGAGCCGGGCCGTGCGGGCCGTCCAGGACCAGGCCGAGCGGCGGTCGGGGCCGCGCGGCAACGTCTGGGTGCAGAAGATCGCCCGGTCGCGGCCCGTGAGCGCGTTCGTCGACCGGGCCTGGCCCAAGGTCAGGGCGGACGAGGTCCTCGCGGGGCTGCTCGGCGACCCGGAGGCGCTCGCCGCCGCCGCGGACGGCGTCCTCGACGCCGAGGAGCAGCAGGCGATCCGGTGGGCCAGGCCCCCGCGCTCGTACAAGTCGGCGAAGTGGAGCGCCGCCGACCTGGTGCTGATGGACGAGATCGAGGGGCTGCTCGAACGCCCGGCCGGATACGGGCACATCGTCGTCGACGAGGCGCAGGACCTCTCGCCGATGGAGTGCCGGGCGATCGCGCGCCGCTCGGACTTCGGTTCGCTGACCGTCCTCGGTGACCTCGCGCAGGCCACCACCCCGTGGGCGGCCCGCAGTTGGGCCGAGCTGCTCGGCCACCTCGGCAAGCCGGACGCCACGGTGACCCCGCTGACCACCGGCTTCCGGGTGCCGCGGGCCATCGTGGGGCTCGCCAACCGGCTCCTGCCCCGCCTCGACGTGGACGTGCCGCCCGCGCGGTCGATGCGGGCCGACGGGGAGCTGCGGGTCCATGCGGCGCGGGATGTGGACGCCGCCGCCGTCGAGGCCGTGCGGGGCGCGCTCGCGTGGGAGGGCTCGGTCGGTGTCATCGCCGCCGACGCGCGGACCGGGCGGCTGCGTAAAGCCCTGGCGGCGGCCGGGATAGAGGCCGCGGACCCCGACGAGCTGGGCGCCCGCGTGACCGTGCTGCCCGCCTCGCTCGCCAAGGGCCTGGAGTACGACCATGTCGTCGCCGTCGAACCCGCCGAGATCGCGGAGGCCGAGCGGCGCGGCCCGCACCGGCTGTACGTGGTGCTGACCCGGGCGGTGTCCCGGCTCGACGTGGTGCACGGCCGGCCGCTGCCGTGGGAGGCGTGACCGGAGGGGCGACGGGCGCCGGTCAGCGTTCCAGGACCGCCTCCATGACGGCCTTCGCGATCGGCGCGCCCAGCTTGCCGCCGGCGATCTCCGAGCGCGGAATGTCCATGTTCGACGGGTCGACGAAGACCGCCACCGCGACCGGGGACTCGCCGTCGTCGTCTCCGGGGGTCTTGGCGTAGGAGACGAACCAGGCGTACGGGCGTTCGTCGGTGACGTCCGCGCCGTGCTGGGCCGTGCCGGTCTTGCCGCCGACCGTGACGCCGGAGATCCGCGCCTTGTTCGCCGTGCCGTTCTCGACGGTGTTCTCCATCATCTCCTGGACCTTCTTCGCGGTGTCCTCGGAGACGGCCTGGTTCAGCGGGTGGGGCTCGGCCTTCTCGATCGTCGTCAGGTCGGGGCCGCGCAACTCCTCGACCAGGTACGGCTTCATGACCTTTCCGTCATTGGCGAGGCCCGCGGTGACCATCGCCATCTGGAGCGGGGTGCTGGTCAGGCTGCCCTGGCCCATGCCGGTCAGCGCGGTCTGCGGCTTGTCGAGCCGCTCCGGATAGCTGCTGGCGGCGGCCCGCACCGGGATGAACTGCTCCTCGTTGAACCCGAACTTCTCCGCCGTCTCGCGCATCTTGTCCTTGCCGACCTTGAGCGCGATGTCGAGGAAGACGTTGTTGCAGGACCACTGCATGCCGGTCTTCACCGACACCTTGTCGCAGTTGGAGTCCGGCACGTCGTTGCCGATGCGGGTGGAGCTGAGGGGCAGTTTGTACGGGGTCCTGGCGCCGGTCGGCTTGTCGATGTCCGTCACGACGCCGTGCTCCAGGGCGGCGGCGGCCGTGAGGATCTTGAAGGTGGAGCCCGGCGGGTAGATCTCGCGCAGCGCGCGGTTGCTCAGCGGCTTGTCCGCGCGCTTGCGCAGCCGCTCGAAGGCCCGCCCCTCCTCCTGCGAGATGCCCGCGAAGACCGAGGGGTCGTACGAGGGGGTGCTGGCCAGGGCGAGCACCTTGCCGGTGCGCGGGTCGAGCGCGACGACGGCGCCCTTGGCGTCCAGCTCCACCAGGCCCCGGTAGGCCGCCTTCTGCGCCTTCGGGTCGATGGTGGTGACGACGTCACCGCCCTGCTGCTTCTTGCCGGTCAGCATGTCCAGGGTGCGCTTGATGAAGAGCCGGTCGTCATTGCCGCTGAGGATGCCGTTGTGGACACCCTCCAGGAAGGTGCCGCCCTGGGCCTGCGAGAAGTAGCCGGTCACCGGCGCGTACATGGGGCCTTCCTTGAAGGTCCGCTTGTACGCGAAGTCGGTGCCCGACGTCTTCTTCGAGCCGGTGATGGACTTGCCGCCGACGATGATGTCGCCGCGGGGGTGGGAGAACGCCTCGATCTGCACGCGGCGGTTCTTCTCGTGGTTCGCCAGTTTGTCGTTCTGCACGAACTGCACCCAGTTCGCCCGCAGCAGCAGCGCGAGCGTGAGGATGCCGCAGAAGACGGCGATGTGCCGCAGCGGACGGTTCATGGGTGGTGGCTCCCCCCGGGCCGACGGATGAACGCTTGTGGTCCATCTTGTCCGTTTCCCCGCTCGGAGCGTACCGGAATCCGGCAGGTACGGGCGGGGCACGGACGGGGTTCTACCGGCGGGTCGCGCCGTCGCGCAGCACCTCGATCACGCTCGCGTAGCTGTCGGAGCCGTGGCCCGCGGCGGCGGCCCGCTCCATCGTCGACTTCAACAGCTGGGGCAGGGAGTTGTCGATGCCGCGTGCGTGCGCGGCGTGGATGAGGTGGTCGACGGCGGCGATCTGTACGTCGATCGTGGCGTCGTCCCCGGGGTGGTGGCCGGCGTCCACCTGGGGCGCGTACGTCGTGAGGAAACCGGAGACGGCGCCGTTCAGCCAGCGCAGCGCGACCCGGGTGAAGTCCGTGGCCGTGGTCCCGTCGGAGGTCACCAGGGCGGTGCCGTGCAGCCAGCCGGTGAACGTCGCCCACATCAGGCCGAGCAGCGCCGAGTCGTACAGCGAGGCGAGGCCCGGTTCGGCCCCGAGGAAGAGCGGGTCGCCGAGTGCGGCGAGGGCGGGGCGGTGCGTCTCGAAGACGGCCTCCGAGCCGCTGTAGAGGAACATCATCCGGGGGTCGCCGACGCCCGGCGGGGTGGTCATGATGCCGCCGTCGAGGTAGTCGGCGCCGTGCGAAGCGGCCCACGCCGCCAGCTCCACGGCCTGTTCCGGAGCCCCCGAGGTGAGGTTGACCAGCGACTTCCCGGCGAGCCCGCCCGCTTCGGCGACCGGGTCGAGGACGGTGCGCAGGGCGTCATAGTCGAGTACGCAGGCCAGGACGAGGCCGCTCGCCGCGACGGCGTCTTGCGGTGTCGCCGCCACGTGCGCGCCCCGGTCGGCCAGGGGCTTCGCCTTCCCCGGGGTGCGGTTCCAGACGGTGGTGGGGTGGCCGCGGTCGAGGAGAGCGCCCGCGAGGGCGGAGCCCATGAGGCCGAGGCCGATGACGGTGACGGGAGCGGGGCGGCGGTTCATGTCGGGGTTCGGGCTGGGGTGCTGTGCGTTCGTGTTCCGCGCGTTCATGGGGATCACGCTCGCAGGGCGCGGCGGCGCCCGACAGTGACAGCGGTGACGGCGATCACCAAAATCCTGCCGCTGACCGCCGGGTGCCCGTGCCCTCGTACGCTCACCGCATGAGCACTGGCGCTGGTTCCGTCGCGGTGGTCGTGGCCGAGGAGATCGGGGTCCCGTCCTGGGATCTGTACGAACTGAGCATCCCCTTCACGGTGTTCGGCAAGCCGCAGCCCGACCTGTCCGACCACTGGTACGACCTGCGGCTGTGCGCCACGGGGGAACGGGACGGCGGCGGGAGCGAGTTCGGGCTCGCGCTGCGCACCCCCTACGGGCTCGAAGGGCTCGCCGGGGCGGACACCGTCATCGTGACCTCCGTGCCGGACGCCTGCGTCGAGGAGGGCAGGCCGCTGACGCCGGGCCTGACCGACGCGCTGCGTGCCGCCCACGCGGCCGGCGCCCGCATGGTCTCCCTGTGCACCGGCGCCTTCGCGCTGGCCGAGGCGGGCCTCCTGGACGGCCGCAGGGCCACCGCGCACTGGATGCACACCGCCCAGCTCGCCGCCCGCTACCCGAAGGTGACGGTCGACGACTCCGTGCTCTACGTGGACGACGGCGACGTCCTGACCAGCGCCGGTCTGACCGCGGGCGTCGACCTCTGCCTGCATCTGGTGCGCCGCGACCTCGGCGCGCACGTCGCCAACCAGCTGGCCCGGCGCATGGTGGTGCCCGCCCACCGCCCGGGCGGCCAAGCCCAGTTCATCGACCTGTCCGTGCCGGAGACGGACGACGCGGGACTCGGTCCCGTACTGGACTGGGCCCGTGCCCGTCTGGACCGCCCGCTGACCGTCGACGACCTGGCGCGCCGGGCCGCGATGAGCCCGCGCACCCTCTACCGCCGTCTTCGGGCGGCGACCGGCACGACGCCGCTCCAGTGGCTCCTCAACCAGCGCCTGGCGCGGGCCCAGAGCCTCCTGGAGTCGACGGACCTGCCGGTGGAGCGGATCGGCGAGCTGAGCGGCCTCGGCACGGCCAACAACCTCCGGCACCACTTCCTCAAGCAGGTGGGGGTGTCGCCGGGCGACTACCGGCGGTCCTTCTTCAGCCGCCGCCCGGCCGGATGATCGGTCGTGGGCGGGGGGAGAGAGACGGCCGCCGACCCCGCGGCTGCCCGGTCGCCCCCGGCGCGCGACCCCGTGGCCCCGGCTCAGCGGCGGCCCAGCAGCTCCACCATCCGGGTCATGCCGTCGGCCCCGTGGCCCTCCCCGATGACGCGGCGCGCCAGCCCCTCGGCGGCGCGCATCACGCCCGCCTCGATGCCGTGGGCCTCGGAGGCGTGGATGACGTGGGCCATCGTCGAGGCCGCCGACGTGATCGGGTTGTCCGCGCCCGAGAACGTGCCGTCGTCGACTTCCGCCGCGGTCTCTTCGAAGAGCGGGGGCAGGATCGCGCCGATGCCCTGGGCGAACGGGGCGAGTTCCCGCGCGGTGATGCCCTCCGCCTTCGCCAGCGCCAGGGCGTGCATGTAGCCCGTGGCCGCGGTCCAGAAGATGTCGAGCAGTGCGACGTCGTACGCGGCCGCGCGGCCGATGTCCTCGCCGAGATGGGTCCGGGTGCCGCCCAGCGCGTCGAGGACGGGGCGGTGTCGCTCGTAGAGGTCCGCCGGGCCGCTGAGGAGGAAGACCGCCTCCGGTGTGCCGATGCTGAGGACCGGTGTCATGATCGCCCCGTCCAGGTACGCGATGCCGTGCTCGGCGGCCCACCGTCCCGTGTCCCGCGCGCGCTCGGGGGTGTCGGCGCTGAGGTTCACGAGGGTGCGCCCCTTGAGCGCGGCGGTGACGGCGTCACGGCGCAGCACGGCGTCCGACGCGTCGTAATTGACGACGCAGACGACGGTCAACGGGCTCGCCGCCACGGCTTCCTCGGCCGTACGGGCGCTGATCGCGCCCCGCTCGACCAACTCGGTGTCCCGCCCCGGCGTGCGGTTCCACACGGTGGTCCGCACCCCGGCCGCCAGGAACGCGGCGGCAAGGGCCCGGCCCATCGGGCCCAGGCCGATGAGGGTGACGGCGGGGGTGCCGGTGGCGGCAGACTGTTCGGCGTACGACGACATGAGTCAGCTCCAATGTGACATGCAAAAGGTACGAGAAGTACGAAAAGGACCGAGGGGGACCCGCGATGACGCGCAGCCGTGCCCAGGACCCGAATGTGTGCGGTGTGACCGCCGCGATCGCCGTGATCGACGGCAAGTGGAAGACGGCGCTGCTCTGGCCGCTCGAAAGCGGCCCGCACCGGCCCGGTGAGATGCTGCGCCTGCTGCCGGGGCTCACCGAGAAGGTGCTGACCCAGGCGCTGCGCGAGATGGAGGCGGACGGCATCGTGCACCGGGAGGTGCACGACGTACGGCCGCTGAAGACCGTCTACTCCCTCACGGAGTTCGGCCGTGACCTCTGTGAGGCGCTGGCACCCCTGTCGGACTGGGGGCACCGCCGCCTGGACCGGCTGGCCGCGTCACGGCCGGCGTTCCAGCCGGAGTCGAGTGCCAACTCCGGGCTGCCGCAGGCTTCCTGATGTCGCGTCACCGCTCCTCCTCTCCCCGTGTTTCGCGGCGTGACACCAGGTTGGCCCGAGACGCGGCGCACGCCAAGTACCCACAAAAAAGTGGCCATGGGGAGGAGGAGCCGACGGTGGGGCGAGGGTCATGCCGCCGGGCGCGGCGGGCGGTGCGCCCGGCGGTAGTCGCGGGGCGTGGTGCCGGTGAGCGCGCGGAAGTGGCGGCGCAGGGCCGCGGGTGAGGTGAACCCCGTCGCCGCCGCGACGTGCTCGACGGGCGTGTCCGTCTCGCGCAGCAGCCGCATCGCCTCGTACAGGCGCGCGCGGAGCAGGTACTGGAGCGGGCTGAGCCCCGTGTGGGCGCGGAAGCGGCGCGTGACGCTGCTGACGCTGGTGCGGGCGTGGGCGGCGATCTCGGGGAGCGTCAGCGGGAGGTGGAGGCGCGCCTGGAGCCACCGCAGGGTGGGTTCGAGGCCCGCGCTCTCCGTGACCTCCCGGTCGATGGCCTCCTGGACGCTGTCCGCGTCGGCGTGCAGGGGCGTGATCAGTTCCCGTGACGTCTCCCCGGCCACCCGGCGGCCGTGGTCGCCGGCCAGCAGGCTCAGGCAGACGTCCATACCGCCGAAGACGCCCCCCGCCGTGCGGAACGGCCCGTCCTCGACCACGGTGCCGGTGGCGTCCACGTCGATACGGGGATGCCGCTCGGCCAGCTCCTCGACGTGCCGCCAACTGGTCGTCGCGCGCCGCCCGTCGAGCAGGCCGGCCGCCGCCAGTACGAACGTGCCGGTGCCGACGGCGGCGAGGCGGCAGCCCCGGTCCGCCGTGGCACGCAGCGCGGCGACGACGGCCTCGGGCGGCCCGGCGCGGTGGCCGGCGTACCCGGGGACCAGGACGGTGTCCGCGTCCGCGAGGCCTTCGAGGCCGTGCGGCGGGCGGACGGCGAGCGCCGGGCCCGGACCGCCCGTCGCCCGGAAACCGGGGGCCGCGCAGAGCCTGACCTCGTAGGCCACGCCTTGGTGCCGGGAGGCGGTGCCGAAGACCAGGCCGGGGGTGGTGAGGTGATGCGCCGGGGTCCCGTCGAGGGCGAGGACGGCGATGACTGACATGTCGGTCATCCAAGCAGGCGGGCGGGGCGGGTCCCGGTTATCCGGGCCCCGGTTCTCGGCGGGGGTCAGCTGTGGTTTCTCGGCGGGTGTCAGTTACTCGGCGGCCGTGGGTTCTCGGCGGGTGTCAGCCGTGGTGGCGGATCGTCTTGCTGATCCAGTCCTCGTAGACCGGGACGTTGGTGTAGAGCCCCGGCCCGGTCGCGCACCCCTGCCGCGCGGAGCCCGGGCCCGAGGTGGCGCCGATCAGTTCCCAGCGGCCGTTCCCGGCGCGCTGGAGCTGCGGGCCGCCGGAGTCTCCGTTGCACGCCATGGCCTTCGGCTTCGTGCTGACCGTGCACAGCCGGGTGGGGCCGGCCCAGCCGGGGGCGCACTCGGTCACCGCGCCCCTGCGGGTGTCCAGCTGCTGGAGCCGGTCGGGGAACTTCGCCTCCTCCAGCGTCGGCGCCTCCACGACGGTGCCGAAGCCGAGGACGCGGGTGGGCGTGCCGACGGGCCCCGCCTTCTTCGCGATGCGGACGGGCCGCTGGGGGACCGGGCGGTCCAGGCGGATGAGCGCGAGGTCGTTCACGTTGGGCTTGGTGCCCGTCATGTCCTGTGCGTAGCCGGGCGCGGTGACGATCTTGTCGATGTTCCGTACGGTGCCCCCGGTCGTGCGGTGGTCGCTGCCGACGCGGATCTTGCCGGTCAACGTGGCCAGTTCCGGGTTCACGCAGTGCGCGGCCGTGAGCACCCACCGCGCGTCGACGAGCGTGGCGCCGCACTGGGCGCCGTACTCCTTGACGGGCACCGTCACCATGAACGGGTAGCGCTGCGTGGAGTCGTCGCCGTTGACGATGGCGCCGGCGCTGCCGGTCATCGCCGTGACGCCGAGGAGCGCGGCCGTGCCGAGCACCGCGGCCCCCCGGGCGAGCAGGTGGCGCGGCACGGTCGAGGCGCGGGTGCCGGAGGCGGGCGGGGTGGGACGGGTGGTCGTGACGCGCATGAGCAGCGGGCCCTTTCGCAGACGCTGACGGGGAGGCGCGGTGGCCGGCCGGGCGCTTCTCGCGCTCCGTCCGCCGCCGCACCGCGATCATCCGTCGGGCCCGGGGGCCGGGAACAGCGGCCGCGATGTCACTCGCGACAAAATTCCGGACGCCTCGCGCGGCCCGCACACGGGTAGATTCTGGACATGTCAGTGATCGCCGTCCTCGCCCTCGACGGGGTGCCGGGGCACCAGCTCACCGCCCCCGGACTCGCCTTCGGCACCGCCGCGCGGCACCACCACCCGGTGGCGTACGAGGTGCGGATCTGCGCGGCTCCGGGGTTTCGCGGCACGGGCGGGCCCGCACCCTTCGGCGTCGACCTGACCTGGGGTCCGGAGGGGCTCGACGACGCCGACACCGTGCTGCTGCCGGGGCACGCGGGCTTCCGTGACGCGCCGCCGCCCGAGGCCGTGGCCGCCCTGCGCGCCGCCGTCGCGCGCGGTGCCCGGGTCGGCGCCGTGGGCACCGGCACGTTCACGCTCGCGGCCACCGGCCTCCTGGACGGCCGCCGCGCGGCGACCAGCCGCCGGCACACGCGTGAACTGGCGGCGCTGCGCCCGCGCGTCGACATCGACCCCGAGGGCAGGGTCGTCGCGGACGGTCCCTTCCACAGCGCCGCCGGGGTCCTCGGCGGCATCGACCTCTGCCTCCACCTGATCACCCTGGACCACGGGGAGGCCGTGGCCATCGAGACCGAGCGCCAGCTGTTCCTGCAGCTGCACGACCGCCCCGAGGAACACGGTGACGGCACCGAGCCACAGGGGGACGGCCCGGAGGCCGCGTACAACGCGATCACTCCGCCCGGCAGCAGCCTGGGGCCGGTCACCGCGTGGATGGAGGCCCACCTCCACCGCCCGCTGACCCTCACCGAGATCGCCGCCCACGCGGGCCTCGGCGTCCGCGCCCTCACCCGGCGCTTCCGCGCCGACACGGGGCTCACCCCGCTCCAGTACCTGCTGCGCCTCCGCGTCCAGCGCGCCCAGCGGCTCCTCGAACGCACCGACGACCCGGTGGAACGCATCGCGACCCGCACCGGCCTCGGCACCCCGGCCAACCTGCGCCACCACTTCCAACGCTCCACCGGCACGAGCCCCACCACCTACCGCGCCGCGTTCCGCGCGCTGGTCTCCGGCGTCACGTGGCCGGAGCGGGCGGACCGGGTGGGGGCGTTTCCGGGGACGGGGAGGGGGGCGGAGATGGGGCCGGGGGCGGTGCTGGGGCCGGGGCCCGGTTCAGGTCCGCGTCGGCACAGCTCGTCGTAGAGCCGCGATGCCTTCGGCGACAGCGGTGAAGGTCAACCGCGGGCGGTGGTCAACCGCGCGGCCGGCGGAATCGCAGCATGTTTCCCGCCGGGTCGCGGAACGCGCAGTCCCGCACGCCGTACGGCTGGTCCATCGGCTCCTGGAGGACCTCGCCGCCCGCGGCGCGAATCCGTTCGAACGTGGCGTCGACGTCGTCCGTACGGAAGATGACGCCGCGCAGGAGGCCCTTGGCCATCAGTTCGGTGACCGTCCGCCGGTCGGACTCCGCGGCGCTCGGGTCGGCGAGCGGCGATTCGAGGACGATCTCCACGTCGGGCTGCGCGGGCGAGCCCACGGTGACCCAGCGCATCCCCTCGTACGCGACGTCGTTGCGCACCTCCAGACCGAGGGCGTCGCGGTAGAAGGTGAGGGCCTTGTCGTGGTCGTCGACGGCGATGAAGCACTGTGCGAGGTTGATTTCCATGCCCCCCACGCTAGGAACCCCGGGGATTCTTGGCTTCTCCGTTCCTGACCGGTCTGGTGTGGATCTTGGCGATGCAGGCGGGGACGGCGGCGCCGGGTCCATGGTCGCGGGCCCGGTACGCGCTCGGGCTCTCGCCCACCAGCTCCGTGAACCGGGAGCTGAACGACCCCAGTGACGTACAGCCCACCGCCATGCACACGTCCGTCACGGAGAGGTCCCCGCGCCGCAGCAGCGCCATGGCCCGCTCGACGCGGCGCGTCATGAGATAGCTGTACGGGCTCTCGCCGAAGGCGGCGCGGAAGCTGCGGGAGAAGTGGCCCGCCGACATGTGGGCGTCCCGGGCGAGGGCGGGCACGTCCAAGGGCTGCGCGTAGTCACGGTCCATGCGGTCACGGGCCTGGCGCAGGCGGACGAGGTCGGGGAGAGACGCCATACGGGGAACGGTACCGGCCGCCGCCTGCGGGCGCCGGTGCTTCGCCGCCCTGCCGGGCGTCGCCTCACCCCTCGGCCGGAGGCCCGGCCGAGGAACTGAGCGGGCGAGGGGTGGGCGGTGCTCACGAGCCCCGACTCGTAGGCGCTGATCACCAGTTGCGCACGGTCCCGCGCCCGCAGCTTGCTGAGCAGTCGGCCGATGTACGTCTTCACGGTGCCGTTGCTGAGGTGGAGGTACTCGGAGATCCCGGAGTTGGAGAAGCCGCGGGCCACGAGCACCAGGACCTCGCGCTCGCGCTCCGTGAGGTCCCTGAGCGAGAAGTCCTGCGCGTGGCGCGCGTGGTGCCTGTGATGCGCGTGGGGCAGACGGGCGAACTCGGCGATCAGGCGCCGGGTCACCGAGGGCGCGAGCAGCGACTCCCCGGCGGCGACCGTGCGGATGCCCTCCAGCAGGACGCCGGGGGAGGTGTCCTTGAGGAGGAACCCGGCCGCCCCGGCGCGCAGCGCCCCGTACACGTACTCGTCGAGGTCGAAGGTGGTGAGGATGAGGACGCGTGTCTCGGCGGTCTCAGGGGACGCGACGATGTGCCGCGTCGCCTCGATGCCGTCCATGCCGGGCATCCGGATGTCCATTAGCACGACGTCCGGACGCAGCAGCCGCGCGCTCTCGACGGCTTCGGCACCGGTCCCGGCGCTCCCACGCCCAGGGCCACCGGCCAGGCCAGCCACCACGGGCCGGTGAAACGGGGGAGACCGTCCGAGGCGTCCTGCCCGGCGAGCGCCACGTACGCGGCGGTCACGAGAGCGGCCACGCAGGCGTCGAGCGCCAGGAGATGCGTGCCGCTCGGTAGGCGCGGTCCTGTGCGGTGCATTGCCCGACGGTACCGGCGGCTGCTGATCCGGCTGCTTGTCCGGCCGGGTGTCCGGGTGCCTGTGCGGGCGCCTGTCCGAGCGTCTGTCTGGGTGCTTGTGCGGGCGCCTGTCCGAGCGTCTGTCTGGGTGCTTGTGCGGGCGCCTGTCCGAGCGTCTGTCTGGGTGCTTGTGCGGGCGCCTGTCCGAGCGCCTGTCTGATTGCTTGTGCGGGCGCCTGTCCGAGCGCCTGTCTGATTGCTTGTCCGGCCACCTGTCCGGGTGCTTGTACGGCCGCCAGCCCGGGCGCCTGTCCGGCCGCTGATCCGGCCGCCTGTCTGGGTGCCTGTGCGGGTGCCCATGCGGGCGCCTGTCTGGTCGCTTGTCCGGCCGCTGAGCCTGCCGCTCATCTTGCCGTCCATTTTGCCGTTCATCCGACCTGCCCGAACAAGAACATCGCGGTGCCCACGGCGATCACCAGGAGAAGCCGCCCGGCGACGACGGCCGCCCGCTGAACCGGCCCGTCGCGCCACGCGGCCACGCCCAGTGGGACGAGCGCGACGCACAGGCCCGCGGCGGCGACGACCGACAGAGGCGTCGTCCCCTTCAGCACCCCGAGCGGCATCGCCGACGCCAGCGCCAGGGCCGCCGCGCGCAGCGGGCCGAGCATACGGGCCCGGTACGCGCCGATGGCCAGCAGGAGCCAGCCGCCCATGACGGCGGCGTTCAGCGTGCTGAAGACGTGGAACGCGCCATAGGTCTCACCCACGGTCCGCGTCGCCGCCGCCACCCCGTGTGCGTTCACCAGTTGGAAGCCCAAGTGGTCCACCCCCGCGTGGAACGCGCGGGCGAAGAGACCGAGGACCGTGAGGACACCGCCCCACACGGCCAGTTCCCGGCAGCGCTCGCCGCTCCTGGCGGCGAGGAACATGACGCCGGGCCAGAGCAGCACCCACCCCGCGGCCACGAGGCCGGACGAGGCCGACATGAGGCCCGGATGGTGTTCGTACGCGCGGAGTTGGGCCGGGAAGAAGAAGTCGAAGCGCAGCCGCAGCAGGAGGCCGGTGAACAGCAGCAAGGGGCCGATGACGAGGGAGGCGCCACCGACCCGGCGGCCCGGAACGGCGGTGCGCGAAGCGGCGGTGTGCGGCTCGGCGGTGCGCGGCTCGCTGGTGCGCGGCTCGCTGGTGTGCGGAACGGCAGTGCCTGGCATGGCGGTTGCTGGGGTGTTGGGGGTCATGGGGCCACGATGTCGTCACCGTACGCGGCGTGTCGTCGGAGCAGGGGCCACACCTCGGGGTCGGCCCGTGGTCGTACGGCCGGCCGCCTCCCGACCCTTGGCTCCTGCCTCAGGAACCCCTGTCTCAGGCCGTCGCCTCGTGCCCGCCCGATCCCAGGACCCCCAGGACCTGGTCGATGTGGTGGGAGAGCACGCGTGCGGCGGTCTCCGGTGAGCGATAGCCGAGGGCGACGTCCACTCCGAGGCTCGTGGCGAGCGCCCAACTGATGTCCGCGTCCATGCGCGCATCCCCGCGGGGCTCGACGCCTCGCTCCTGCCGGGCGGCGGTGATGAGCCCCGCGGTGAAGGAGAGCAGTTCGTCGTCGCCCGGTGCCAGGACCCTGGCCATCGTCGGGTCGGAGACGGCCCGCCCCGCCGCCGCCAGGGAGAACCGCATGAGCCGCATGCTCTCCTCGTCAGGGCTGATCAGGGCATGCAGGCAGGCGCGGAGAACGGCTTCCGGGGTCGTGGCGCCGGCTGCCTCGACCGCTTTCTCGATGTTCGCGTTCACGGCGCGGACGGCCCGGTCGAGCGCGTCGCGGACCAGGGCCTGCATCGAGGAGTAGTAGTGCTGCACCTGCCCCATGGAGACGCCCGCCTGCTCGGCCACCTTGCGCAGCGTCACCTGTTCGATGCCGCCCCGGACCGTGAGCGCCCAGACGGCGTCGACCAGGCGTCTCTTGCGTTCCTCGTGGTCCACGATCTTCGGCACGGCACAGCCGCCTCCCTCTCCCTTTTGCCATGCAGTTGCATTGCAAAGCGGGCTCCTGCTTATTACAGTGCAAGTGCACTGTAACCGCCTCGCTGTGCGCGGTCGCGGAGGTGCCGAGGCGCCTGGGGCGCGCACTTCCGTGCGCCCGGGGGCGCCTCCTGACGAGACGGAAAGCAGGGAGCACGCGTGAAGTACGACATCTTTCAGGGGCTCGGCATGGTTCTGCTCGTCCTCGGGGCACAGGGGGCGATCCGCCAGCTCGTCGACCACGACGACGCGGGCCTGCTCGGTTGGCTGCCGGGCGGATTCGCGGCGAGCGTCACGGTCTACTTCTTGGCCGCGGCGGTCGGCGTGGCCGTCGCGGGCTGGGCCCACGGCGAGGCGAAGGCGGTCGGCCGCCGCCGTTGAGGGGCGGGGTGGGATGCGGGGTCCCGATTTTCCCCGTACGAGGGATCAGATCGAGGCCTCGGGAATGTCGGTCGAGGCGTCGGGGATGCCGACGGACAGGTGATGCCACGCGTGGCCGCAGCCGTCGGAGCAGAAGCGCTCTCGTCGGCGTTCGTCGGCGATGGCCAGCACCGCGATCAGCAGCCGGAATGACTTGAGGCGCTCGTCGTGCGGGGTGAGAGCGGCGATCTTTCCGAGTTGCTGGTCGATCCGCCCTCGTGTGATCAGAACTGCCGGTGTGTGCGTGGCGCGAAGTCCGGCGCGTCGAATACTTTCCGGGGCGTCTTCGGCGGTGGCGCGGGCCTGAACGCAGAACTGTGACAGGAGGCGCAGGGTGTGGGACCGCTCCTCGGTCGAGAGGCCCTCGAACCACTCGATTCCCTGCGGCATCGGCCGGAGCCCCTGGGCGAGTTCGTTGAGAATGACGTACGGATCAGCCATGTCCCCGCCCCCGTTGCGCCCGATGCACAGCCTTTCCCGGCCATACAACCAGACCCTTGGGTGCCTAAAAAGGCAGTTGGTCGGCCTCCAGCGGCTCTGAGTACCCACGTCCCCAGCCCCGCCGCGCAGAGCTTCAGCTGCATCGAACGCGTCGACCATGCGGTGGGCCGTACGGGCCGGCCGGCTTCGCAGGGACTCGGCAAGGACTCGGCCGAGCGTTCCGGAACCACTGGGACACTGTCCGTTCCCACAAGACCTGAGCCGCTGAGGTGAGCTGGGGCAGTCCCAGCAGTTCTGGTTCTGTCTGGTTCTGTCTGGCAAAGGCTTCAGCAGCCCATACGTTCGGCTGCATGGCTGACGAGTGTTTCGGGCATCCACGGCTCGCCGCGCTCTATGACCCGCTCGACCCCGATCGCAGCGATCTCGACGCGTACGTCCGGATGACGCAGGAGTTCGGGGCACGTCAGGTGCTGGACATCGGCTGTGGAACAGGCGTGTTCGCGCTCCTGCTCGCTGAACGCGGGATCGAAGTCGTGGGTGTCGATCCCGCTCAGGCGTCCATCGACGTGGCCCGAGCCAAGCGGGGCGGCGAGCGAGTGCACTGGATCTGTGGCGATGCCACGGCACTTCCACCGATGCGGGTCGGCATGGCAACCATGACGGCGAACGCCGCCAGCAGATCATCGATCCGCAGGCCTGGCGCGAGACCCTGCGTGGTGCGTACGAAGCACTACGACCTGGTGGCCGTCTGGTGTTCGAGACCCGGGACCCAGCCAGACGCGCCTGGGAGGAGTGGAACCGTGAAGCCTCGTATCGCGTGACGGAGATCCCGGACGTTGGCGCTGTCGAGAGCTGGGTCCAGGTGATCGAGGTGAGCGAGCCGCTGGTGACGTTCCGCTGGACCTATGTTTTCGCTGCCGACGGGGAGGTGATGACGTCGGACTCCACCCTGCGCTTCCGCGAGCGGCAGGAGGTCGAGACGGAGCTGATCGCGCAGGGGTACGTGCTGGAGGACGTACGCGACGCGCCCGACAGGCCGGGCAAGGAGTTCGTCTTCGTCGCGCGACGTCCGTAGCTCCGCCCACGAGAGACCTCACCGGGGGGAACGGACACCGAGACACGCTGTCCCGTCTCAATGGAAGTGGGCCATCGTGAGGCGGTGACCTGGGGTGGCTCAGGTTGAGTGAGACGGCAATGGCTGGCCTGTCTCACTCAACCTGAGCAGCTGTCCGTTGACATCGAACCCAGTCGCTCTACCGTCGAGCGGAGTCGTGCCGTGTCTGGTGCGCCCAAACCACGACGCGAGAGGGAACCGACGACAAGCCCGTCGGCTCTGCGCTTGGCCGGGGGCCGCGGAAGGGTGCCCGGTCGGCGAACCCGATGACCACGCCATCGATCGGTCCCGCGGCGGACTGACTGCGGCGTCACGTCCAGCCCCAGTGAGCTGTTGCACCCCCTTCTCCGAAGTCGTGGCGTGTCCTCAAATCGGCCTTCTCGGAGAATGGCTGTCGGGCCGATTAGTCGAGGTTTGTCTCCGGGCTTGAGCCGCGCCAGCCGCCGTTGACATACCACTTGTCGGCCGCCAGGGCCTTGAACAGGGCATAGCCCATCGTGTTGGGGTTACCCCGGTAGCGCCAGCCCTCGGCCTTGTGCTCAAGCCAGGGGGCGACGGAGTTAGTGGGCATCATCGTGAGGTCGTGGTTGGTGGATGCGATGTGGCTACTCACCAGAAGGCTGTACCGGTAGTCCAGGTCGAACACCTTCAGGTGTTTCTGGAGGCGTTCTGTGAGTGTGTCGCTCCAATCAGGGTGGGGGGAAACGAAGAACTTCATCGACGGCTGCTCATTGCCGCGTGGCCTCCTGAGACGAGCTCGAAGCCAGGGGTGGTGGGAGAAGTCGTCGAAGTAGGGGTGCAGGGTCTGGTCACCCGCATTGACGGGGACTGTCGCGCGCTTGCCGGTGTTGCAGTCGCGGCAAGCCGGGATGAGGTTAACCGGTACCACGCTGAGCAGCGGGTACGTGTTCTTGGGTAGGTGGTGATCGAGCGTGGTTACCAGGCCCTCCCCGCACAGGGGACACCGGTTATCCCGTCGACGGCCTTCTTGGTCGGTCGTACCTTTGAGCGCCTCGTAGATGCGGCGGCCCGGACCACGGTCCTTGGCCAACCGGTCGGTGTAGACCCCCTCCAGTGCCTTGCGGTCGCGACGGGTGCCAGGCGTGGCAGCGAGGCCGGTGAGGGTGTGAAGAGCCTGGCCCTGAGCGGCTGCCTCGTACGCACTTGCTGCATCGGCCACCGCGTCGGTGAACGACTCCAGCCGTTTTCGGCTATTTGGGCGGGCGTTGGCGATGCAGGTGGTGTAGACGTCGCGTGCGTCGAAGGTCGGAGGATCTATGTGCTGCATCAGCCGTGTCCCTCCACGTCGTCGCGCTGGCCGAGCAAGGCACTGAGCACCAACTGTGCCTCGCTGCCAAGCCGTCCACTGAAGTGTTCCAGGACAGCGTCGTAGGAGTAGCCGACGTCGACCAGACGTCGTAGTTCGTGCAGAAAGCCGGCTTCGGTGAGTTCCAGACCGAAGACCTCGTGAGTCAGCACGCCGACGTTCTCGCCGTACGTTTCGATGCGGGGCTGCGCGGCTCCGAGTTGCCCGCCGTAGCGCCAGAGCTTCCAGACGCAGTGGGCAGGAATCTCTTGGAGTACAACCGGAGAGTGTGTGGCGACGATGGCCAGCCCGTTGCGCTCGGCGAGCAGATCGGACAGCGCCCGCATGAAAGCGGACAGCAGGGGCGGATGGAGGTGGGTTTCCGGCTCATCGATGATGACGAGGGTCCGCTCACTCACGTGCTCGATGAGCCGGGTCATGGTGAGCAGAACGAGCCGGTGGCCGGCGCTGAGACGGCGGAAGAGCTGCCGGGCCTTATTCTCGCGGCTGTTCAGACTTGCGGTGTTCTCGAAGTTCTCCAGCCATCCCTCCTCCAGGAGTCCGCTCCCGGGATAGTCGAGGGTACGCAATGCCCTGATCCATTGTGGGCTGCGCTCGCGCGTCAGACATGCCTTCATGGCCTGCGCGAAGTCCTTCCTGAGCCCGCCAGGGGTCTTGAACCTGGGGGATCGTGAACCCTGAACACGCAGACCCACGTAGGAAGCGATGAACATTTCGTCGCCCTCGACGAGCGGGAAGTCGTCAAAGGCGCTGAACGAGACAGTCACCAGGTTGTTGAAGGATCGGCCCTCGCGGCCGTACTCGATGATCCGCCCGAGCTCATATATCTGCGGCTCGACCGCAGCGACGGCGCGGGCCAAGTGGGAAAGCACATATGACTTCCCCACGCCGTTCCGTCCGGTCAGGGCGTGCACGTTGCTGGCCGGCCGGGAGCCTGGTTCGACCTTGAATTCGAACCGCACGGAACCCATTGCCGGTGGCAGCGGCGGCTCGTAGGCGATATCGAAACTTACCCGGCGCGCTCCGCCACGTGCGATGCGCCGCAGCTGCCCGCGCACGGTCGACATCTTGACGAAGCGCAGTAGCGAAGTGCGGGTCACATCTTGGTTCCGCGCGAGGCGGAAGGAGTCCTCGTCATAGGCGATATCCCGGAGCGCGGTGAGTACTTCCTCCCGGATGGCGCTGGGTATCTCGCTCAGCGTGTAGTAATAGCTTTCATCCTGGCCCACCGAGAAATAGCGCGAGCTGTCCAGGCGGCTGAAGCGCTCCGGGAGCAGATAGTTGGCGGGAACGTTCTCGCCATCCGTCGCCACGTGGCCAATCTTCACCGTGCCGACCTCGATCCAGCCCTCCCTGGTCAGAACGCGCAACGTGAACATGGTGCGGTACCCGTCGTCGTCCCAGGTGTCGTGGACGAGGAGCGCATCGAAAAGATCCTCCGCCATAGCGCCACCTTCGGCCAAGCGATGGTCGTCATAAATTACGCCGAATCGCACGGTTTTCCTGGCCCTCCCCCGCTTACTGTGCTCCGTCGATGTGCGATCTTAGGCGGCAGCGCGCACGGGTGTGCGGGGGCGGACGTCGCGAACTCAGCGGCCCGGCTGGAGTGCGCCGCTGGAGTCTGGAGTAGGGCCGCCGTTGCTTTGCTGCGGGCTCGTGCGGCTATGTGTTGTCGCTGCGGTGGTGGGTGTGCCAGAGGCGTCTGAGGACTTCGAGCTCGGTTCGTGGGAAGTGTTCGCCCCACTTGCCTCGATAGCCGCTCTCACCGTAAGTCTGCGCGACCTTGTCGAAGCAGCGGATCACGGTGCGGGCGAGCTGGTCGATGCCGAGCTGGCTGGACCAGATCTCGGCTCCCCTGTTGTCGTGATCGCTGCCGTCGCGCAGTTCCAGCACTCGGATCCAGATGTCCTCGCCTTCGCGGTAGAAAATCCACCGGTAGGCAGTCGGCTCGGCCTCGAACTGGACACGGGTCTCTGTCTCGCTGGCGACGAGCCGGGCCACCGCGGTCAGGAGCTCTTCGGGCGCACTGGTGATGTAGGACGCGGTGAGCTCGGCTTTCGCCAGGCGATCTTCAAGGGTGCAGTCGGCCCACCCGGATCCCGCAAGCGTCCAGGTGATGCGCATGTCGGATGTCACTGGTGCTCCTCGGCGAGGAAGGCGCGGACATCGGCGGCGAGGGAAGTCATCTGCTCGCCGGCCTCCAGCCACGTGGTCACCGACGCGCCCCAGCCGCCTGCGACCTGCGTCCACGGCCGCAGGGCCCAGGTCAGCCCGACGTAGCCGTCGGACCGGAAGGCCGCCGACACCGTCAGGTCGCGGTCGTTGGTATGCCAGCTCCGTTCGCCGTCCCACCCCTGGTAGTCGGTGGCGAGCTCTTCCAGAAACGCGGTGAGGTCGCTGTCCCAGATCCAGGCGACGACCTCGTCGACGCGAGCGGTCAGCCCGGGAGCGCGCAGTTCGACGGCATAGTGCACGGAGTCGGCGTCGAAGTTGAACCGGTCGCAGAACGTCACGCTGACGGAGGCGTTGTCCTGGCAGCGGATGGACACGCTGGCCTCATCGTCAGTGCCGACGTCTGGTGTGGTCATGGGCGGAACGCTAGGTCAGCAGCCTGTTCGGCGTCACTTGGATTCGTTGTCGGTGAGGTGGAGCATGGCTTCGGCGATTGCACGGACGCGCTCCATAGTGATGCCGGTCCGCTGTTCGACTGCGAGAGGGTGGTCGGTCGGCTCCAGCTCGATGAAGGGACGCTGTCCGATGGGACGGGTGTGGACGCAGGTCTTCAAATTGATGGTGCTGGGCGAGTAGAGGGAGAGGTCGGTGGACAGCCACCCGAAGTACGGCTCCTCGGTTTCCCGTCCCGCGGTGTCCCAAAGGTCTGCGGATCGGGAGAAGTTGTCCCGGTTGAGGGAGACCCATGCGGCCCAGGAGAACACCTCGTCGCTACCGATGATCGGTATCTCGACCAGACCCTTGACGAAGTAGTGCTGTGCCTGGATCACGCACTGATCCGATGAGAGAAGGCAGTTCGCAGAGTCGGCGAAGCTCGGTTCCCAGACGTACGGGGCGACAGCCGAGTAGTTCATCGGTAGCTCGGCGTGGTGGCTGCCGCAGCACGAGCAGGTGAATCCGGGGTCGCTGGTCATGAGCGGAGCCTAGTGATCGGCTCCGACACAGCTGAGGTCAGTCCCGTCTCGGTGAAGATGAACCAGGGCGATTGTGATCCCCGTGGGTTTGCGGAAGCTGAACGCTGCCAGCCTGAACCCGACCGTGGATTGCCATGATGCGGAGGCTGTCGCGGTCACCGAAATAATCGGCACAGAGGTGTCGGACCCACGTGGTACGACTGCAACCCAGCCAAGTTCGAGCAGACGGGCGGTCAGCAATGGGGCGACAGGAAGAAGCGATCCGCGTTGCGGACGAGCTCTTGGCCGACATCGAGCTTAAGCGGTTGAAGGCGTCCGAGGTCGTCCTGAAGGCGAGCAGGCTCGCCCGACTGGTCGGCCACACCGAGTTGACGGAGTTTCTCGGGTTCGAGCGCAGCGGGTATCCGACCGACGGCTCGGCGGGGACGTGGATCGGACGGGCGGGCCGATGGGCCGACAAGGAGAAGAACACCTTCTACACCGTGTCGATCGCGAAAGTGGAGGGTCATGTCGAGTCTGCCCGGCAGGCCATCGACGCGCTGCGCGGCGGGGGCAACTACTCAGGCGACATGCTCATCCCTGCGTCGCGCGACCATGACTCGCGGATCCTCCAGTCGTCATCGAACCTCGGCACATGGATCGGAATCTGCGGGCAAATCGTCGCGACCGTCTACAACATGGTTACCGAGATTTATCACGAGCTCCTGTTCAGCGAGCTCCAGGCGAGTCTGTTCGCGGATACCCAGGAGAAGGTCGACGGGTCATTGGCGGCGGCGAGCGGGACTGCACTCAAAAAGATCGAGCGCATCTCTGATCGCCTCCGGGACGGCGACCCCGAGTCTGTCAGCCAGGCCCTCACCACCTGCCGCCGGTTGATCGACTCCTCTGCGGACTACGTGTTCCCGGCCCGGGACGAGCTGTACAAGATCGGGGACGAGGTCGACCTGAAGGTCGGACCGCAGCAGGTGCTGAACCGTCTCCAGGCCCATACCTACGCCTGCGGGGCGTCCAAGAGTCGCAGGGACCGTCTACGTCGGACCCTGTCCGATCTCTACGCCCGGTGCTCCGCAGGCACTCACGCCGAGGTCACCATTGATGAGGCCCGCTTCATTTTCCTGCAGACCTACATCGCGCTCGGCGAGATCCTGACCCTGAGCGCGCCCGAGGGCGGCGACTCCTGACTTCAGTTGCCCGCCCGGGATTCTCGGCCATGCTCCCGCTGCCGTCGATCGCCCAGAGGTGATCAGTCCCAGAGGTGAGGGCAGAGGCAGTTCACCGTGCGTGTGCTGGGGAGCGCTTCAAGATCCTTCGGATGAGAAGGGGAGGGAACTGGTCGTGCGGGTGGGCGGTTACGAGCCCGTCGAGGCTGGCCTCATGGTGGCGGACGGCCTCGTCGACCCGTTGGGCAAGTCGCACGATCTCTTCTTGGAGCCATGGGATGGCGGTTGTCCTCAGCTTCCGCTCTGCGGGTAGTCGCCTGTCGAACTCTCGGCGGAAGCGCTGAACCTCTCCCTGGCTTCCGAGGGCTTGTTTTCGCCAGTAGAAGGAAGCGAAGAGAGCGGCGACCTGGACGACGTCGGGGAAGTCGGCGGCCTCGGCGTATGGGTATGGCCGGTGCCGACTGGTCTCGTCCGGATGGATCAAGCGGAGTCTGCGCTCCGTACGGTCGGCTGCGTAACCGTGTCTGGTCAGGTCGCGCCAGAACTTGGAGCATTCTTCGTAGGCGGGCAGGATCCTGCGGTATCTGCTGTGACGGCAGAGCCGGTGGAGGCGCCGTTGAGCTTCAACGATCTCGGGCGCTTGCGCAACGCTGCACTGACCGGTTGAAGGGATCTCGACGCTTCGCTCAAAGTACGAGTCGTAGGCGGTGCCACTGCCTGTCCACCGGCGGTGCTTGACGCAGAGCTGGTTGAGGTCTCGGAGCCCCCAGATCTCGATTCGCCAGCTGGTCTTTCCGGTATGTGCGGCCGCGCAGAAGTCGCAGGCCCAGGTCCGGTTGATCAACGGGTAGCCCGGATGGTGCCATGCCGTGGCGGTGGTCAGCTCGGGCAGTGCCTTCCTCAGGGATTTTGGTGTCTGACCGCTGCGAACGGCGAGGAGATGCAGCCTGTCCAGGGGCCTCTCCGCCGAGTAGAAGCGGCGGAGCACGTGCTTCGGGGGAACCCCGTTGAGCAGCGCGAGCCGCGCGGCATAGGACCGAACAGTCTCATTCGGAAGGGGCGGGGAGGTCAGAGGAAGTGGTCGTGCCGGCCCGGCCGGGGCCGTGACCCCGATCATGCGGATGTCCGGTAGGCGCTCTCGCTGGCGTGGTCCACGTGGATGGCGTGCAGTTGTCGCCGGGTGATGCTTTCGCTGCCGTCCAGGATCGCGGAGATGGCTGCGGCACGGACAAGGTGGGAGAGGCTGCCGATCATGCCGCCGGTCCGCTGGTAGAGGTATTTGTGCAACTTGGTCAATGTGTTGGGGGCGTGCCTGTGCAGGCGAAGGGTGCCCTCCATGGTCGCGACCAGCCCTTCCCATTCACGGCCCAGCGGGAAGGGTCCGGTGTGCAGGAGGGTGCAGCGACCTGCGATCTGGCCGCCGCGGATGCCGGTGAACAGCCCGGAGTGTTCGACGTCGATGCCGGCGTAGATGAACGTGGCCGGCAGGTGCTCGGTGAAGTACTTCAGATGGTCGGAGAGCTCCTCTCCGGCAATCGTGCCCAAGTTCATGAGGTGGATCTCGTCGACCAGCACCAGGTCCGTGCGGGCCTCTGTCAGCACCTGACATACGGAATGCGTGATGTCGGCGGTGTTGTGGCGTGGGGTGATGGTCGGGATGTTGAGGAAGCGGGCAAACTCCAAGGCGAGCTTCCGGGGTGATCCTTTCGGCGGTGCGGTGACATAGACCACCGGGATGCGTTGGCCTTCGCCGGATCTCTGCCGAACGCGCAGTTCGTGAAGGCGCCCGAGCTGTCGGAGTGCAGTGGTCTTGCCCGTGGTGCGGTCGCCAGAGATGATCAGGCCGCGGCGAGCTCCGTGCTCGCGTCGGTTGAGCAGGGTCAGTAGGCGTCCCTGGTGAGCGACTTCCTTAACTGTGGATGTGCGTACCACTTGGAGTTCTGAGTGGTAGTCGATGCGAGCTTCGTCGTAGTCGGTGCGTTCCTCGTCGTTCATCGACTCCCATCGAGCGCGGGGCAGCAGGTCGAAGGGGCGCGGGTCCTTCTCCACGAACCGCCGCCAGCCAGTGAGAGTGGTGGGCGGCTCCACACGTTCGTCTTCGTCGGCCGGAGAACGATCATCTCCGGAGGGGCTCACCGCCATCTCTTCGCCTCCTCACGAGCGTCGAAGATCCCCAGCGGCACCACTTTCGCCAACTCCTCGCTCTCATCGGCGCCATCGGAGCCCTGAGCTGGTTCGGTCGGAAGCGCTTGCGAGGGGGCGGGTGTCTCGGGACGAGGCCAGGCCGGCTGGCTGGTGGCACGGGTGCGGCCGACGACCTTGCGGTCACGCCGCTCGGCCGCTCGGCCCGAGCTTTTCCGCCGCCGGACAGAGCGTTCTTCGGGACCGTCAGCGGCCCGGTCAAGCAGCTCTACCGCAGTCTCGGCGACCGCTTCCTCGTGCGGCTTGCGCTGTTCACGTTCGGCCAGCACCTGGCGGGCCCGGTCGAAGACCAGTTCACCCATTGGGACGGGCGAAGTGCGTAGATGGCGCCAGGTCGCGGTGATCCAGCCCGTGCCGCGGTGGTTGCGTACCCAGACGCAGGAGATGTCATAAGGATCGTAGTGGACCTCCCAGAGCCTCCCGTCCGGACCCGCCCCGGAGGGCTGGCGCCGAAGGGGGACAAGGTCGCGGGAGTCGTAAGTACGGTTGTTGATCCGCACCCCTCCGGGACCGATGACCCTCCATTCGCGGGGCATGAGTTGGATGTACTCCTCCGGGCTCAGCGCGACTGGCACGTATCCGGCCGCCGCCACCAGCGCGGCGTACTTCTCGTTCGGACTCAACGGGCGATCCGGCATCAAGGGGTCCCGCAGCCCGCCGTGAGGCCTGACCTGCCACGTCGAAACGACCCATTCCTGGAGCAGTTCCTGGAGTTCGTGGATGGACCAAACCGCTCGCGCGGACGGATCCCTGCCCCGCATCTCGGCACTCCGGCCGGTGTAGCCGGGCAGATCCTGGGCGAACATCGTTGCCACGGAGCCAAGGGTCCGTTCAATATGCGGCTTGTCGGTCGGGGTGTCCGGATGCGCGGGCTGGAACGAGATCCCCAAGTGGCGGCAGGCATTTCGGAAGTTGTCCGAGACGAACGCTTTCCCGCGGTCACTGACCACCATCTCCGGGACGATCACTGGCTTCGCGGCTGCCTTGGCCATCCGTTCGTCCAGTGTCAGCAGCGAGGCATAGGGCAGCACCGACCGGGACATGCGCAACGCGTCCGACCAGCCTGGCCGAACCACCTCGGGCGCCATCGCCCGTGCCAACAGCAGGGCGGCGTCCACTGCCTTTGTCGAGGGCCGCAACACCACCGCAGCCAGTGTCCTCGTCGCCAGATCGACCAGTCCAGTCAGCTCGCAGCGGTCCACTGTCCCGTCGTCGTGGACGACCATTACGTCCAGTGGCGTGGAGTCGATCTCCATCACTTCACCTGGTCGTGCTGGTGTCAGCTGCCCGAACATCCGCTTCGGCTGTTTGCCCAGCGAGCGGCGGGTGCGGGCCGAGCCCAGCAGATGTTGCCCGGCCGAGACTGCCTCCAACAAGCGGTAGAACGTCGCCCTGGAGGGCATCGGAACCGCTCCCGTGCCGTGCTCGGCAGCCAGCAGGCGTTCAACCTTGCGCCGCAGCACCTGCGCGGACACGGTCGGCTCGTCGGTCCGGCTGTTGACGATCTTCTCGATGGCCTCGACCACCCGCGGATCGGCCCGGCTCGTGCCGGTGGCGGGCTTGCGCTGCCGACCGTCCACCAAACCCGCCACCCCTTCGCGCTCGAAGCGAGTGCGCATTCGGCGCAGCGTGCTCAGCCCCACCCCCTCGCCTGCTTCGCGTAGTTCGGCGAGTTTGGCCAGCTCCCGCTGCCGCAAGGAGTTCACGGCCGGGTCGTACTCGGCCTTCACCGGGGTGCGGGCATCGACGTCTGGACGGCCCGTAAGCAGTTCGGTCAGGTGCCTTCGCCACCACTCGGCCCGCTCTGCGGCGTCTTTGGGCAGCCCTTCCAGGGCCCCTGCATCGGGCAGCGGCGGGCGGCTCGGCGCGCTGCTGAGCACGGTGAACCCTTCAGAGGCCAGTAAGTTCCCCAGCAGCACCACACTGGCGGCCAGGGCGTCATCCACCAGCCGCACTGAAGTGCCGTGCAAGGCGGCCACGGTGTGCTCGCGCCCGTCGTAGCTAACCCGATCACCCAGCGACAGCAGCTGCGGACGCGCCGGCATCCCCGCCCACCTCCTTCACCACCGCAGGAACGAGGTGTACGCGCGTGGCCCCCGCCAGCAACTCGCCCCCCAGGTCAGCGACCAACACCCGGCGCCACAAGAGGTGAAAGAGCACCGGTAGCGTGGCGATCGGATCCCCGACTTCCCGGGCCCCCGCAAGCAGTCCCTGCGGCTCTGCGAACACTGCTTGCAGGGCATCGGCGACCGGCTCGCGCCGCACCCGCGGGTGCCGGTAGCCCGACAGCCAGCGCAGATTCGCCGCCAGCACGGGATCGAGTATCCCGACCCGCTCGAAGCCCCAGCCAACCTGGGCGCAGGCCGCGGCCGTGGCCGCGAACTTCGCCGCGTCGTCTGGTTCGATCCGATCGTCCGGACGTACGTCCAGCACCACAGCGGTGCCGTCCCGACGGCGTACGAAGTAGTCCGGCGTATGGCGGGTACGCCGCGCCCGGTCGCCGTACCGCCACGACAGCCGGAACGGCTGCGAGGCCACCGCCACCACATCCGGATCGGCGTCCAGCCTCATCAGGTGCCCGAGCTCCACCCACGACTCATAGCCGACCAGGTCGCCGCCTGTAGCAGCCCAGTACCAGCCCGCGAAGTTCCGCTGCCCCCGGTACGAAGGGAACCCGCGTACCTGCCCGGCTGCCTCGAAACGGGTCGGCCACATCACCTCAAGCGGCCCGCCGTGCGGCTCGCCGCGGGCGTCTACGTACTCCAGCCAGAAGTGCTCCGCAACCATCAGCTACCCCCGCTCGGCACCCACCCGATACGAAGACCGTAGGGACCCCGGTGCGGCAGTGGGTCAGGAAGAGCGAGACAGATCGACAGATGGTCAAGGTTGACTGAGACGAGCGACCAGATGGTTCAGATAGACCGAGACTGGCTCACCTCCAGCGAGACACGTCACACGCCAGCCGATGTGACGTGACATCACGTGGCGTGGCGCACTTTTGCAAGCAGGTGCTTGCAAAAGTTAGCAAGGGTGCTGCACCATCGAGGCATGGCATCACTCAACGTCGGCAACCTCGGCGAATACCTCCGCGAACAGCGGCGCAACGCGCAGCTGTCGCTCAGGCAGCTCGCCGACGCCGCCGGGGTGTCCAACCCGTATCTGAGCCAGATCGAGCGCGGCCTGCGCAAGCCGAGCGCCGAGGTGCTGCAGCAGGTCGCCAAGGCCCTGCGGATCTCCGCCGAGACGCTGTACGTGCGGGCCGGGATTCTCGACGAGAAGGAGCGGGACGAGCTGGAGACGCGCGCCGTCATCCTCGCCGACCCGTCCATCAACGAGCGCCAGAAGCAGGTGCTGTTGCAGATCTACGAGTCCTTCCGCAAGGAGAACGGCTTCGAGACCTCGTCGTACGCGGATGTGGACCCGGCGGATGTGGACCCAGAGGCCGTCGACGCCGACGGCAGCCCCGGCGCGGCCGACAGCCGTGGTGCCGGCCCGAAGCAGTCACCCCCTAGCTGACCAAACGCCCCCAAGCTGAACCAGCTGACCAGCTGACGCGAATCCGGGAGGACCATCGTCATGGCCATCACCGATGACCTGCGCAAGACCCTCACCAACACCACCCCCGCATACTTCGTCGCCGGGTCCGCGGACCTCGCGTTCCAGCAGGCGAAGAAGGTGCCGGGCATCGTCGAGCAGCTGATCGCCGAGGCGCCCTCCCGCTTCGAGGCGGTGCGCAACACCGACCCCAAGGCCGTGCAGGACAAGGCCGCCGCCCGCGCCAAGGAGGCGCAGGAGACCATCCAGGCCAAGGTCACCGAGGTGCTCGGCTCCCTCGACACCGACCTGAAGAAGCTCGGTGAGACCGCCCAGGACCTCGCGCTGCGCGGCGTCGGCGTGGCCGCGGAACTCGCCGTCAAGGCGCGCGAGAAGTACGACGAGGTCGCCGAGCACGGCGAGCAGGCCGTGCGGACCTGGCGCGGCGAGGCCGCCGAGGAGATCCTCGACCTGGCCGAGACGGTCGAGCCGGACGCCGAGCCGAAGCCCGTGGTGCCGGCGCCCGCCGCCACGACGGAGCCCAAGGCGGCCCCCAAGGCCGAGCCGACGGTGATCGCGGTTGCCGAGAGCGACAGCGCGGCCGCCGCCCCGGCGAAGAAGCCCGCCGCCAAGAAGGCCCCGGCCCGCAAGACGACGACCGCGACGGCGAAGAAGATGCCCCCGGCCAAGTGACGGACGGGCGGGGAACGTTCTCCGGGGCGGGCACTCACGCGGTGCCCGCCCCGTTGACACAGGTAGCGGGTACGGTGGCCGCGTGATGACGAGCCGAGACCGGCGAGACCGGCGAGACTGGTGGTGGACGTTGTGCTGATGCAGGGGTTCGCGAACTTCATGTGGCTGCTGTCGCTGGCCCTGATCCTGTTCAGCGGGTTCGCGCTCATCGACGCCGCCGTCCGGCGCGAGGACGCCTACCGGGCGGCGGACAAGAAGACGAAGCCGTTCTGGTTGATCATCCTCGGGCTCGCCTTCGTGGTGAACCTGATCTTCAACATCCTGTCGTTCCTGCCGATCCTCGGCCTCATCGCCACCATCGTCTACATGGTGGACGTACGGCCCGCGATCCGGCAGATCACCGGCGGTCGCGGCCGCCGCGGCGGCTCCAGCAGCGATGGCCCGTACGGCCCGTACAACGGCGGTCGATAACACCCACCGGCATCGGCACCGGCACTGGCACTGGCACCGGCGCGTACGCCGTCCCGCGCCTGTGCGTGCGTGCGGGGCCTAAGTCTGCCCGCGGTGCCTACGTCTGTCCGCGGTGCCTACGTCCGCCGCGCCGCCGGAGGCCACTGGTGGTTGCCGCCCGGCGCCCGGTCGAGCAGCAGGACCGCCACGTCGTCCGTCAGGTCGCCGCCGTTGAGGTCCCGCGCCTCGTTCACGGCGGCTTCGAGCAGTTCCTCGCCCTGGAGCCCCCGGGCGATCTGGCGGCGGACCATCTCCACCATGCCCTCCTGACCCAGCCGCTCCTTGCCCTGGCCGATCCGGCCCTCGATCAGGCCGTCCGTGTAGAGCATCAGGCTCCACTTGCCGCCCAGCTCCACCTGGCGGCGCGGCCAGCGGGCGCGCGGCAACAGGCCCAGGGCGGGGCCCCCGTCCTCGTACGGAAGGAGTTCCGCGAGGCGGCCCTCGCGCGCGATCAGCGGTGACGGGTGTCCGGCCAGGCAGAGTCCGGCCCGGCGGCCGTCGGGGGCGATGTCGACCGTGCAGAGGGTCGCGAAGATCTCGTCGTCCGCGCGCTCGTGCTCCAGGACCTTCTGGAGGGTGGAGAGCAGTTCGTCGCCGCACAGGCCCGCGAAGGTCAGCGCGCGCCAGGCGATCCGCAGCTCCACACCGAGCGCGGCCTCGTCGGGGCCGTGACCGCACACGTCGCCGATCATGACGTGCACGGAGCCGTCGGGGGTGCGCACGGTGTCGTAGAAGTCGCCGCCGAGCAGCGCGCGGGAGCGGCCGGGACGGTAGCGGGCGGCGAACCGCAGCGGTGAACCGTCCAGGAGCGGGGTCGGCAGCAGGCCGCGCTCCAGGCGGGCGTTCTCCTGGGCGCGCAGCCGGGACTCGGTCAGCTGGCGCTGGGCGATGTCGGCCCGCTTGCGCTCCACCGCGTACCGGATGGCGCGGCTCAGCAGCCGTCCGTCCAGCTCGTCGCGGTAGAGGTAGTCCTGGGCGCCGACGCGTACGGCTTTGGCGCCCAGCTCGGAGTCGTCGTTGGCGGTGAGCGCGAGAACGGCGTGAC
Organism: Streptomyces huasconensis; assembly: GCF_021028635.1. Classification (NCBI taxonomy): domain Bacteria; kingdom Bacillati; phylum Actinomycetota; class Actinomycetes; order Kitasatosporales; family Streptomycetaceae; genus Streptomyces; species Streptomyces huasconensis. Next base: position 3,726,260 of record NZ_CP086119.1, on the reverse strand, counting down.
GGGGCGCGAGGCGCAGCACGTGCTTGAGGGCGGCCAGCTCGTCCTCGCCCGCCTCGGGGTCACCCGAAGCGGTCCCGGAGGCGGCTCCGGTAGCGGCCACGGAAGCGGCCGCGGAGGCACTGGCGGGGCCGGTGGCCGGGCCGGGTGCGGTGGTGGGGACGGTCAGCGCGAGGTCCAGCAGGATGCAGTGCACGTCGTCCGTGAGCAGCCGCTCGGCCTCGGTGAGGTTGCGGGCGGTGCGGATACGGATGGGCTTGCCGGCGGAGTCGAGCAGGCGGGGAACGCTCAGCGGTCCCGCCGGGTCGTCCTCGATCACCAGCAGGCTGAGGCTGGTGCCGGAGCCGCGCTCGGGCTCGCTGATGGGCCGCGGGCCGGTGCTGGTCCCGGGCTCGGGCTTGGGCGCGGTGATGGGGTCGGGGGCAGGGCCCGGGCCGGTGCCGAAGCTGCCGGCGTCGGTCGTGTCACGCGCGGCCGCCGCCTTGTCGTGCGGGGGCCGCGCCGGAGCCTGACCGCCTTCCGCGGCCGGGATCGCTCTCTGCCGCGGTATGGGTACGGGCATCGCTTGGTTCCTTCCCTCCCCCCGAGGGCATGGCGCCACGCAGGTCGACGCGGCACCGACGGGGACCTTAGCGGTAGCCGTGCCTCCATAGGAATGGCGCGCGGCGCACGGCGAGCGTCATATGCCGCATCCAGGAACGCACTTGGGCAGCGCAGGGCCCGGCCCGGATGACGAACATCACGCCCCCGGGGCCGACCGGAGGGCCGAGAGGTGGACTGGGTCACACCTCGGCGATGGCCCCGGCGAGGCGAGGCCACCCCTGGGCCTGACGCCACCTGCCGGGTCTGACGCGCTCGCTGAGCCTGACGTTACTTATCAGGCCGCACAACCCCCAGAATCCGCATGGAACCCGCCCCCGCGAGCGTCACGTCCCGCCCCGGGCGCGGGGCGTGCACGATCGCGCCGTTGCCCACATACATCCCGACGTGGCTGGCGTCCGCGTGGTAGATGATCAGGTCACCGGGGCGCATGTTCTTCATGTCGATGTGCGGCAGCTGCTTCCACTGCTCCTGGGAGGTCCGGGGGATGCCGCGCCCGGCCGCCGCCCAGGCCTTCGAGGTGAGTCCCGAGCAGTCGTACGACCCCGGGCCCTCGGCGCCCCATACGTACGGCTTGCCGATCTGGGCCGTGGCGAACGCGACCGCCTTCTGGCCCTCGGATGTCGCCTTGCCGCCGATGTCCTTCAGGACGCCCGAACTCACCCACGCCGACTGTTTCTTGAGGGCGGCCTCCTCCTCCAGCTCGCGCAGCCGCTCCCGCTCCTCCTTCTCCAGCCGCGATTCGAGCTTCTCGGCGTCGGCGATCTTCTTCTTTATCTTCTTCTTCGACGCGGCCTTCGCCTTGCGGTTGGCTTCCAGCTTCTTCCAGCGGGCGGTGGCGTCCTCGGCGTAGAGCCGCAGGTCTTCCTGGGTCCGCTTCAGCTCCGTCAGCATGCCCTTGGTGGCCTTCTCGCCCTGCCGCATGCGTCCGGCGCCGTCCAGGAACTGGCGCGGGTCGTCGCTGAGCATCAGCTGGGCCTCGTCCGGCATGCCGCCGCCGCGGTACTGCGCGCGGGCCGCGGCGCCCGCGCGGGCCTTGAGCTTCTTCAGCCTGGCCTGGCCCTCGGCGATGTCCTTGGCCAGCTTCACGATCCGCTCGGACTGCTTGTCGGCCTTCTCCTCCGCCGCGTTGTACGCGTCGGTGGCCACGCCCGCGTCGTGGTACAGCTTCTCGATCTCCTTGCGCACCCGCTCAAGGGACTCGTCCGATCTGGGCGTCGGCTCCGATCCGGGCGTCGGCTCGGCGGGGCTGGAAGGAGGCGGGGGACTCGCATACGCCGCCCCCGGCGCGGTCACCACCACAGTCGCGCAGATCAGCGCCACAGTCGCCGCCGTCGAGTATCGCTTGCCGGTCACGCCCTGCCACCCCCAAAGCTGATTTACCGTCAGTAACATCTGGCCGCCATCGGATGGTGCCACGCCGGCGCCCAATGCGACAGAGCCCGACAACAAACTCCGAGCCCCCACCCGCCTCATCTGACGAGCCGCATGCGACGTTCGTTCCCCGCAGGTCAGCGCCTCAGGGAAGTCTCCGGGTCGCCTCAGGGAAGTGTCGGGGTCGCCCCCGGTCGGAGTCTCGGGGGCGCCCCGGGGATGCCTCCGAGTGGCCCGAGCGGTTCACCCCGGCCGAGGCGCCAACGCCTCCCAGCGCACCGTCACTTCACCCTGCCGCCACCGCGAAGTCCCGCCGAGCACCGGCCAGTCGGCGCTGACGTCGCGCACCGCCCTGATCCAGCGCTGCCGCGCCCCGTACGAGGCGTAGGGCGCCGCGGCCGCCCACGCCCGGTCGAAGTCCCGCAGGAACGCGTGCACCGGCTCGCCCGGTACGTTCCGGTGGATCAGCGCCTTCGGCAGCCGCTCGGCGAGGTCGGAGGGGCGCTCCAGGGAGCCGAGCCGCGCCGCGAACGTCACCGTGCGGGGCCCCTCCGGGCCGAGCGCGACCCACACGTGCCGCCGGCCGATCTCATCGCAGGTGCCCTCGACGAGCAGCCCGCCGGGGGCGAGCCGCGCGCACAGCCGCTCCCACACGGCGGCGACCTGCTCCTCGTCGTACTGCCGCAAGACGTTCGCGGCCCGGATCAGCGCCGGGCCGCCCGGCACCGGCACCTCGAAGCCGCCGTGCCGGAAGGTGAGCCCCTCGCGCTCGTACGGCCGCGCGGCGGCCACCCGCGCCGGGTCGATCTCGATGCCCACCACGCGCGCGTGGGGCGCGACGGTACGCAGCCGCAGCAGCAGTTCCACGGCGGTCCAGGGGGAGGCGCCGTAGCCGAGGTCGACGGCGACGGGGGCGGGGGAGCGGCGCAGGGCGCCGCCGTGCGTGGCGGCGATCCAGCGGTCCATGCGGCGCAGCCGGTTCGGGTTCGTGGTCCCGCGCGTCACCGTTCCCACGGGGCGGGATGGGGTGCGGGGGGCGCGTGGGGCCATGGGGAAAGGGTATGCGGGGCCGGTGGACGGCAGACGCCAGGTAACACTTTGGCAAAAAGGGGCGAAGGGGCGGGGGAGGGGAAATGGAGCAGCCGCTTCCGGTGTTCCCCGTGCGGAGGTTCGTACGCCCTCCGCCTCGTCATGCCCGTACGCAAGGAGGACCGCCACGTGAGCCAATACGTGTCCAGGCTCGGGCGTCGCTCCCCGGCGGCACCCCCTCGGCTCCGTATCCCCGGCGTTTCCGGCCTTCCCGTCCCCGGAATCTCCGGCCTTCCCGGTTCCCACGGCTCGCACCGGCGTCCGCGCCGCGTGGCCATGCTGAGTGTGCACACCTCGCCGCTGCACCAGCCCGGTACGGGCGACGCGGGCGGCATGAACGTCTACATCGTCGAGCTGGCCAAGCGGCTCGCCGAGATCAACATCGAGGTCGAGATCTTCACGCGCGCCACCACGGGCGCTCTCCCGCCCGCCGTGGAACTGGCGCCCGGCGTCCTCGTGCGCCATGTCGACGCGGGCCCCTACGAAGGCCTCGCCAAGGAAGAGCTGCCGGCCCAGCTCTGTGCCTTCACGCACGGCGTGATGCAGGCCTGGGCGGGCCACCGCCCCGGCTACTACGACCTGGTCCACTCCCACTACTGGCTCTCCGGCCACGTCGGCTGGCTCGCCGCCGAACGCTGGGGCGTGCCCCTCGTCCACGCCATGCACACTATGGCCAAGGTCAAGAACGCCGCGCTCGCCGAGGGCGACACCCCGGAGCCGGCCGCCCGCGTCATCGGCGAGACGCAGATAGTGCGCGCCGCCGACCGCCTCATCGCCAACACCTCCGAAGAGGCCGGCGAACTCGTACGCCACTACGAAGCCGAGCCCGGCAAGGTCGCCGTCGTCCATCCCGGCGTCAACCTCGACCGCTTCCGCCCGGCCGACGGACGCGCCGCGGCCCGCCACCGGCTGGGGCTCCCGCAGGACGCCCTGATCCCCCTCTTCGCGGGCCGCATCCAGCCCCTGAAGGCCCCTGACGTGCTGCTCCGCGCGGTCGCCGTGCTCCTGGACGAGCGGCCCGCCCTGCGTTCGAACATCGTCGTCCCCGTCGTCGGCGGCCCCAGCGGCAGCGGCCTCGCGAAGCCGGAGGGCCTCCAGAAGCTCGCCGCGCGGCTCGGTATCGCGGACGTCGTGCGCTTCCAGCCGCCGGTGGGTCAGGACCAGCTGGCGGACTGGTTCCGCGCGGCGTCCGTGCTCGTGATGCCCTCCTACAGCGAGTCCTTCGGTCTCGTCGCCATAGAGGCGCAGGCGGCGGGTACGCCGGTCCTCGCGGCCTCGGTGGGCGGCCTGCCCGTCGCGGTGCGCGACGAGGTCACCGGTTTCCTGATCTCGGGCCACGAACCGGCCCACTACGCGCGCGTGCTGCGCGATTTCGCCGACCATCCCCAGCTTGTGGACCGCATGGGAATGGCCGCGGCCCGGCACGCGCAGTCCTTCGGCTGGGAGACCTCGGCCTCCGCTACGGCCGACGTCTATACGGCGGCCATGCACGACTTCCGCAGCTCAGGCCGTCACGTACGCTCGCACCATGGCTGAGCCCGAGCAGGCGGACACGGACATGAACGCGGACACCGACACGGCGACGGTGGTGATCGAGCGGACGCTGGACGACGCCGAACTGGAGTGGGAGAGCCCCGAACCGGGCTCCTACGTAGTCAAGCTCCCCGGAACCCGCAAACTCTCCACGACCCTGTCGATGATCGTGGGCAAGCACTCGCTGTCCCTGAACGCGTTCGTGATCCGCCACCCCGACGAGAACCACGAGGCGGTCCACCGCTGGCTCCTGGAGCGCAACCTCCGCCTCTACGGCGTGAGTTACGCGATCGACTCCCTCGGCGACATCTACCTGGCGGGCAAGCTGCCGCTCGCTGCGGTCACCCCCGCCGAAGTGGACCGCCTCCTCGGCGCGGTCCTCTCCGCCGCGGACGACTCCTTCAACACGCTCCTGGAACTGGGGTTCGCGTCGGCGATCCGCAAGGAGTACGCGTGGAGGGTCTCGCGGGGGGAGTCCACGCGGAACCTCGACGCGTTCGCCCATCTGACGCGCCCCAAGGCGTAGCCCTCCCGCCCCCACATCCCCTACTTAACCGGCGGCCTCCACACGCGCCGTACGGCACTACGGACGCGGTGCGGCCGCGGAATCCGTACGAGGCTCGACGGGCCCTGCGGAACCGACCGCGCCGCCCTGCGCCGGGTGCTCCTCGGGAAGCCCCCGCATCAGCCCCCAGTACCCGAGCGCCGCGCCCGTCCCGAGCACCGCGCACGCCGCCCACAGCCACGCCGCGCCGAACCGGTCGATCATGAACCCGGACATCAGCGGGGCGACGAGCGCGGCCACGGACCACGACATCGTGTACATGCCCTGGTAGCGCCCGCGGCCGTGGGTGGGGGAGAGGGCGACGACGAGGCCCGTCTGGGTCGGCGCGTTGACGATCTCGGCGAGCGTCCAGACGCAGACCGTCAGCGCGAAGACCCCGACGGACCCGGCGAAGGCGGTGAGCCCGAAGCCGTACCCGGCGACGACGGAGGAGATCACCAGCAGCCGCCGTGGGTCCCGGGGTTCGATGAAGCGGGTGACGGGGATCTGGAGGGCGACGATCAGCACGCCGTTCACGGCGATCGCGAGCCCGTAGTCGGCGGGCGTGAACCCGGCCTCACCCATCGCGACCGGCAGCCCCACCGAGCCCTGCTGGAAGATCAGCGCGACGACGAACGAGAGCCCGACCACACCCATGAACCGCCCGTCCCGCAGCACGGCCCCGAGCCCCACCACCGGCTCGGCGGCCTTCTCCCGCGCCGTCCGCACGGGCCGCGACTCCGGCAGCTTCATGAAGACGACGATCGCGCAGACCATCGTCATCGCGGCCTCGATCAGGAACCCGGCCCGGTAGCTGTACGAGGCGATGAACCCGGCGCCGGCGGAGGAGACGGCGAAGCCGAGGTTGATGGCCCAGTAGTTCAAGGAGAAGGCCCGCACCCGGTCCTCGGGCCGCACGATGTCCGCCATCATCGCCTGCACGGCGGGCCGCGACGCGTTGCTCGCCATGCCCACGAGCAGGGCGACGCCCGCGATCGCCACCGGGTGCTCCATGAAGCCGAGCACCGCCACGGAGAGCGCCGTCGACGCCTGCGCGATCAGCAGCGTGGGCCGCCGCCCGAGCCGGTCGGTCATCACCCCGGCGCCCAGCGAGGACATGACACCGCCGAGCCCGTGCAGCGCGGCGACGAGGCCCGCGTACGAGGCGGAGTAGCCCCGGTCCAAGGTCAGGTACAGCGCCATGAACGTCGCGACGAAGGCGCCGAGCCGGTTGACCAGGGTGCTGATCCACAGCCACCAGAAGGCGCGGGGCAGCCCCGAGACGCTCTCGGTGACGGCACGTCTCATGGCGGCGAAGGACATGCGGTTTCCCCCGGGATGGAAGCTTGAATGTAAGCGTAGATGTAAGCGTCTGAAGCGGTTAGCGCATATTACGAGCCGACCACGTGTCCCCGCCACCCGATTAACGGAAACCGTCACCCCTCACCTTCGCCCCTGCCCGTCCCCGCGCGCGCGGGGCCCGTCGGGGTTCGATTACGCTCAGAGGCATGGCCGACGCACCGTACAAGCTGATCCTCCTCCGCCACGGCGAGAGCGAATGGAACGCGAAGAACCTGTTCACCGGCTGGGTGGACGTCAACCTCAACGAGAAGGGCGAGAAGGAGGCGGTCCGCGGCGGTGAGCTGCTCAAGGACGCCGGCCTGCTCCCCGACGTGGTCCACACGTCGCTCCAGAAGCGCGCGATCCGCACCGCGCAGCTGGCGCTGGAGGCGGCCGACCGCCACTGGATCCCCGTACACCGTTCGTGGCGCCTGAACGAGCGCCACTACGGCGCCCTCCAGGGCAAGGACAAGGCCCAGACGCTCGCCGAGTTCGGCGAGGAGCAGTTCATGCTGTGGCGCCGCTCGTACGACACCCCGCCGCCCGCCCTGGACCGCGACGCGGAGTACTCCCAGTTCTCCGACCCCCGCTACGCGATGCTCCCGCCGGAGCTGCGCCCCCAGACGGAGTGCCTGAAGGACGTCGTCGTCCGCATGCTCCCGTACTGGTTCGACGGCATCGTCCCCGACCTCCTGACGGGCAAGACGGTCCTGGTCGCGGCCCACGGCAACAGCCTCCGCGCCCTGGTCAAGCACCTGGACGGCATCTCCGACGCCGACATCGCGGGCCTGAACATCCCCACGGGCATTCCGCTCTCGTACGAACTGGACGCCGACTTCAAGCCCCTGAACCCGGGCGGCACCTACCTCGACCCGGAGGCCGCGAAGGCGGCGATCGAGGCGGTCAAGAACCAGGGCAAGAAGAAGTAGCCCTGTCTTCAGCTTCAAGCCCCCTGCCTGCGGGTTCGCCGCTGGCGGGGGGCTTTTCGCTGCCGCGGGGCGGGTCCGAGTTTCCCGAACTGGGCGCTCCCGCCACTGTCCGTCTACTCCGAGGTATCAGAGGAGGTCCCGCCAGAAAGGCGCCGTAGCTTGTGGGGTCCAGCTTTCGTCAACCTCGCCTCGCGCCTCGTCGAACTCCTGATGCATGTAGTCGACCAGGTCCAGCCCGTAACAGATGATGTCGGTCTGCCACACCGAGAGCACCGGATGCCCGAAGCTGCCCCGCCCGGCGGGCAAGTATCGGTGGGCATACACGGGTATCAGCACCGGTACCTCCGCCAGATGACGCCGCCCGGTATCCAGTGCCACCGTTTCCTCAGGCGGACGCTCGCCCCAGCCCTCGTAACCAGAACCCGTTGTGTTCGACGCCGAGGAGAACTCCCTCGACCGGCCAGTCGAGCTGTCGACGCAAGCTGCCCAGGTCGCCGCCCCGCCACTCCGGCCAGGGCCTGGACCAGGTCTGCCCGTCCTCGGGAGGCACGTTGACCGGTAGGCCGGCGGCAAGGAACGCGCGGTGGTCGTCGGCGAACTCGAAGCCGTATTCACGCTCGATGCGCGCGAACTCGCGGTCCGTCAGCCCTGGTGCGAAGTCGTGGAGGCCCGTCTCCGCCAGGCGGTGTGCGGCCTGCGCACCCAGGCGCACTCCCTCATTGCTGGTCACCGCCGTAACGCTAGCGCCAACCACGTGCGACTGGCTTCCTGTCGGCGTGTGGGAAGGCCGGCGCTCAGACCTCCGGTGCCGCGAACCGGATGCGTTCCATCAGGTCGATGACGTAGTGCACCACTTCCACCGGGTTGTTGGTCCCGGCGAAGATGCGGCTGTCCACGCCCAGTTCCGGGTTGAAGTTCTGCGCGTGCACCACCACGGGGAGGTCGACGCCCGCGTCCTCCAGTTCACGGAGCATGGTGATGCCTGCCCGGGGGTCGCCGTCACGGTCCATGTCGCTCAGGATGATGTCGTGCGAGCCGTGCCGTAGCGCGGTCAGTCCCTCGGCGGTTGAGCGTGCCGTGTCCACCACCATGCCCATGGACCGGAAGAGGCTGATCAGGCTGCCGTTGTGCTCGGGATGGTCGTCGATCCAGAGGAGCCTGCCGCCCTTCAGCGTGTCGGCCGCGTGCTCCAGTCTGCTCAGGACCCCGCGCCTCATGGTCGGCGTCACGGGGCTGTCGCTGTGCTCGGCCGCCTGTTCGAGCAGTTGGCCCGCCATCTCCACCTCGACCCCGAGGGCCCGCAGCGCGGTGACCCGGGGAACCAGGCGGTGGATGATCGTCTCCCGTAAGGACAGGTAGACGATGATGGCGAAAATCGCCCAGAAGATGCTGGGCAACGTGCCGATCAACTTGATCCATATCGCTTCCGGCATGGAGCAATGATCGTCCCGGACCGTCGGCGACGTACGGCGAATGAGTAGATCGAGCGGGGCCTATTCGCTTTCGTACATCGAGCGGTGCCTACTCGCCCTGCATCGAGCGGTGCCTCCTCGCCGTACCTCACGGGCTGCCGCCTCCCGACTCCGAGATCCCCCGCGCCAATTCCCCCACCACCTCCGCGATCCACTGCCCGAACCCCGTCGGCGCGATCAGGACGCCGAAGACCAGCACGATCGCCACCGTCAGCTGCTCGTCGTTGCGGCTCCTGGCCTGCGTACGTCTGCGCAGGCGCAGGACGATGACGACTGCCAGGAGAACCGCCACGTTGATCGTCAGCACCATCGGCCAGGCCCCCTCATGGCGACAACGTCCCGGCCTACCTGTGTAACCCCCAACCCGCCTGCCCGGCCGCCCACTTGCCCCCACTTGGCAGCAAAACGTTCCTTCACGGCCGGATCGGCACGTGCTGAGCGCGTATGCCACCCGCCGGAGGCGCCCGGCGGCGGCCGACGCGCGGTCGGCTCAGCGCGTGAAGATCAGGTACTTCCACCCGCCGTGCGTCGTCGCGTTGACGTCGTCGCCCGACGAACCGTTCACGTACGACGAACGGACCCGCGCGCGGAGGCCTGACTCGCCCGGTGCCTCCAGGCGGACCGGCGACGTGCCGTCGGGGGCGAGCTTGAAGTACTTGGAGCCGACCGCGTGCCACTTGCGGTCGGTGCCGTACATCTCGATCGTGAAGCGCTGCTTGCGGCCCTCGTGGTACGTCATCGTCGTCGTGAACGCCGGGCCGGTGTTCTTGTGGAAGTAGTGGTACTTCGTGGAGCCGACCGTGCCCGTCCGGTAGTGCTTGGAGACGGCGGTGGAGATCTTCACCTTGGCGTACGCCGTCGACGTGGCCGTCGCCGAGGCCGAGCGCGCGTCCCCGGAGAAGACCGCCGTGACCTTCGTGTCGCGCCGCATGTCGACCGTGGCCTTCAGGTCGCCGCGGGAGTTGACGGCGCCCTTCTTGACGAGCTTGTTGGGCTTGTCGGCGCCGTACGGGTCGGCCCAGATCTCGACGGTGCGGTTCTTGTACGTCGTGCCGAGGTGCGCCGTGAAGGAGACGTCCGCGCCGTAGCCGTAGACCTTGCCGTCCTTGTCGAGGGTCAGCGTCGTCTTGGAGCGCGCGACCTCGGTCTCGTCCGACGCGGAGGCCGCGGCGTGCGTGGCGTCGCCCGCGTACGACGCCTTGTACGTCACCTTCCCGCCGGTCGGCGGGCTGTCGGTGAAGGCGAAGGAGCCGTCCGCCGCCGTCCTGACGTCGGGCAGCGCCGTGCCGGAGGGCGACTCCGCGTCCGTGCGCGTGATCGACAGGGGCGTGCCGGCCGGCAGCGGCACCGTGTCGGTGAGCTTGCCGGTGACGGTCAGGGGCTTCGCGCGGGGCGCCTTCTCCGGAGCGTCCAGCGTCAAGACGGGCAGGGACTTGCCCGGCTCGCCCATGGAGCGCAGCGTGAACGTGCCGTGCGAGTTCACGGACACCGCGAAGACACGGCTCGCGTCCGGGGCCCAGGCCAGGGCGGCGGGCACCAGTTTGTCGGCACCGCTGGTGTCGCCGGTGTTCGGGAAGTCGTACTCCCGCACCGGCACCTTCACGCCCGGCTGGTAGATGTGCACGTCGGGGTCGTACGCGGACATGCTGCCGCCCGCGATGGTGCCGTCGGGGGCGATGGCCACGGCGTTCGGGTACGGGGCGGTGGGGTAACGCGTCTCCCGGGTCAGGTCCTTGGTGGAGTACGCCGGGAACGCGTATCCGTGGCCGTCGTCCCAGGTCGTCAGGACCTGCTCGCCGTCCGGCGTCAGGTCCAGGTCCTCGAAGTTGCCGGTGAGGGTCTTCGTGGTGCGCAGCGCCGGCTCGGCGCCCGAGACGTCGTACACCGCCACGTCCGCCCAGGTGCCGGCCTTCTCACCGGCCACCAGGACGCCGGGGGCCTTGGGGTCCGCGCCGAGGAGCGGCGCGCCCTCCCAGTCCACGCCCGGGCCCTGGGCCGGCTTCACGACCGGCTCGGCGCCGGAGGTGTCGAGCGAGCCGATGCCGCCTTCGTAGCCGAACCACACCTTGCCGTCGACCGTTTCGAGGGTGGCCGGGCCCTTGGCGCCGGTGAGGTCGTAGCTCGCGGTCTGCGTGTAGGTGGTGGTCTCCACGGACACGATGCGGTTCTTGTCGGTGACCGCCGCGTAGACCTGTCCGGAGTCGGCCGAGAGCGTCAGGCCGGAGACGCCCGGCAGGCCCGTGAGGGTCCCCACGACCTTGCCCGCGTAGTCGGTGACGACGATCTTGCCGACGAGCGGGTCGGAGACGTACACCCGCTGGTGCGCGCCGTCCACGACGATGTCGCCCACCGCGGAGACGGGCAGCACCTCGGCGGAGTCGGCCGCCGCGGTGCCCGCCGTGCCGGCGGTCAGCGCCACCGAGCCGAAGAGGACCGCGAGCGCCGTCGCGGTCGAGATTCCGCGCGTACGAGCGCTCCGTACTGCGTGCATGTGATGTGGCCCCCCACATGAGTGGGCCCGGGCCGTCTGCCCGAGCCGGTGCCCCCCGTCAGAGCGCAGGTTATGGCACGCGTGTGACAGCCGAGGAGGGTGCCTCACCTGAGGGCTCGCTCGGAGGCCGGTCCGGACGCTCCACGCGCGCGTGCGCCGTTGATGCGCCCTGCCCGGCGGGGTTGCAATGGGGGGCAGGCAGTACGCGAGTACAGCGGTACGCCGTTACGCCAGTACGCCTTCGAGGAGGAGACCCATGGCCGAGTTTCCCAAGCCCGTAGTCATACCGATGAGCTGCTCCTGCGGCCCCGGCTGCAGCTGTGGCTGCCAGTCCGGCGGCTCCTGTCAGTGCGGCGGCAGCTGCGGCTGACGCCCGCCCGACAGACCGGCGGGAACGGGTGCAAGACCGTGCCCCGCACGACCACCTGACGTCGTGCGGGGCACCGTGACGTCGTGCGGGGCACCGTGACGTGCGCGGGGCGGCCCGAAGGGCTCAGGCCCCTTCCACCGGGGCCGGGCCCGACGGCTGGATCTCGTCCGCGTGTTCGCCCGTGACCAGGTACACGACCCGCTTCGCGACCGACACCGCGTGGTCCGCGAAGCGCTCGTAGTAGCGGCCGAGCAGCGTCACGTCGACGGCCGTCTCGATGCCGTGCTTCCAGCGGTCGTCCATCAGGTGCTGGAAGAGGGTGCGGTGCAGCTGGTCCATCTCGTCGTCGTCCTGCTCCAGCTGGAGCGCGAGGTCGACGTCCTTGGTGATGATGACCTCCGCCGCCTTCGCCATCAGGCGCTGCGCGAGCTGGCCCATCTCCAGGATCGTGGCGTGCAGGTCCCGCGGCACCGCCGCGTCCGGGAAGCGCAGCCGGGCCAGCTTGGCGACGTGCTGGGCGAGGTCGCCCGAGCGCTCCAGGTCGGCGCTCATCCGCAGCGAGGTCACGACGATGCGCAGGTCGGTGGCGACCGGCTGCTGCCGGGCGAGCAGGGCTATCGCGCGTGCCTCCAGCTCGTGCTGGAGATCGTCCACCTTCTGGTCGGCGGCGATCACGCTCTCGGCCAGTTTCAGATCGGCGTCGAGCATGGCCGTCGTGGCGCGCCCGATCGCGGACCCGACCAGGCGGGCCATCTCGACCAGGCTCTCCCCGATCGAGTCAAGTTCCTCGTGGTACGCGTCCCGCATGTGGCTGTCCCTCTCTCGTACGTCTCAGGGGGCTGGCCCCTACGCTCCCACGGTGCGGCCCGGACGCGTCCGTTTCCGGCACCTCGAATGAACCATCCCTGTCATCAAGGTGAACTGTGGGCGACACGGGATGACAACTCCGATCACCCCTCGGGCCGGGCCCTTCGGGAGAAATGAACCGGTGCCGTCCCCTCGGTGAACTCTGGGCGACGAGTGTTCGAGGCCGCGCCCGAATGGCTGTGGACGGCACTCACCAGGCGCATAACCTGGAGACATGGACGTGAACGCGGCGGTCGCCGCAGCGGCAGCGATCGCCGGGGTGTGCACCGGTGTCATCGCCATGCTGGCGTTCCGCTGGAGCGAGCGCGACCAGAAACGCCCCACCCGGAGTTCCCTGCACACCGACGCCGTACTGCCACCGGGCGTGGACACGGTGCTGTCCGTGCTGCGCTCCTCGGCCGTCGTCCTGGACGAGGCCGACAGCGTGGTCAAGGCCAGCTCGGCGGCGTACGCCCTAGGGCTCGTGCGCGGCGGCAAGCTCGCCGTCGAGCCGATGCTGAAGATGGCCCGCGACACCCGCCGCGACGGCGAGATACGCCAGGTCGAACTGGACCTGCCCCGGCGCGGCACCGGCCGCGGCGAGGCCCTCGCGGTCTCCGCCCGGGTCGCCCCGCTCGGCTCCCGGCTCGTGCTGCTCCTGGTCGAGGACCTCACGGAGGCCCGCCGCATCGAGGCGGTGCGCCGCGACTTCGTCGCCAACGTGTCGCACGAGCTGAAGACCCCCGTGGGCGCCCTCAGCCTGCTCTCCGAGGCCGTCATGGACGCCTCCGAGGACCCCGAGGCCGTCGAGCGCTTCGCGGGCCGCATGCAGATCGAGGCGACCCGCCTGACCAACCTCGTGCAGGAGCTGATCGACCTCTCCCGGGTCCAGAACGACGACCCCTTGGAGGACGCCGAGCCCGTACCGGTCGACGAACTGGTGGCCGAGGCCATCGACCGCAGCCGTCACCAGGCCTCCCACAAGCAGATCACCCTGGCCGCCTCGATAGGCGGGAGCCCCTCCGCCGAGGGCGACGGCGCCCGTCGGGAGGGCGGCGCCGCCGCGCTCCAGATCTGGGGCAACCGCGGCCAGCTCGCCGCGGCCCTCGGCAACCTCGTCGAGAACGCGGTGAACTACAGCCCCGCCCGCACCCGCGTGGGCATCGCCGCCCGCAGGGTCACCGCGCAGGGCGGCGACATGATCGAGGTCGCCGTCACCGACCAGGGCATCGGCATCTCCGACAAGGACAAGGAACGCATCTTCGAGCGCTTCTACCGCGTCGACCCGGCCCGCTCCCGGGCCACCGGCGGCACCGGCCTCGGCCTCGCCATCGTCAAGCACGTGGCCGCCTCCCACGGCGGGGAGGTCACCGTGTGGAGCTCCGAGGGACAGGGCTCCACCTTCACCCTGCGGCTGCCGGAGGCGGCCGCGCACCGCGACCGCGGACCAGGTCACGGCGGTGGAACCGGCGCCGCAGCCGATACCGCCCCGACCGACGAGACCACTACGTACGAACCCATCCCTGCCCCGGAGGTCCTTCCGTGACCCGAGTGCTCGTCGTCGAGGACGAGGAATCCTTCAGCGACGCTCTGTCCTACATGCTCCGCAAAGAGGGCTTCGAGGTCGCCATCGCGGCCACCGGCCCGGACGGACTCGACGAATTCGAGCGCAACGGCGCCGACCTCGTCCTGCTCGACCTGATGCTGCCCGGCCTGCCAGGCACCGAGGTCTGCCGTCAGCTGCGCAGCCGCTCCAACGTCCCGGTGATCATGGTCACCGCCAAGGACAGCGAGATCGACAAGGTGGTCGGTCTGGAGATAGGAGCCGATGACTACGTCACCAAGCCCTTCTCCTCGCGCGAACTGGTCGCCCGCATCCGCGCGGTCCTGCGCCGCCGCGGCGAGCCGGAGGAGGTCGCTCCGCAGGCCCTGGAGGCGGGCCCGGTCCGCATGGACGTCGACCGCCACGTGGTCACCGTCTCCGGCTCCAAGATCGACCTGCCGCTGAAGGAGTTCGACCTCCTGGAGATGCTCCTGCGCAACGCGGGCCGCGTCCTGACCCGCATGCAGCTCATCGACCGCGTCTGGGGCGCGGACTACGTGGGGGACACCAAGACCCTCGACGTCCACGTCAAGCGGCTGCGCGCCAAGATCGAGCCGGACCCGGGGGCCCCGCGCTACCTGGTGACGGTCCGCGGCCTCGGCTACAAGTTCGAGCCGTAAACCGAGGGCGGCGGCCCGTGAGACGTGAGAGAGGGCGGGAACCCGGTGGGGTTCCCGCCCTCTCTCACGTACGTACGTCGATCAGTGCTCGGTGCCTGTATCGGTGCCGGTGCCCGCGCTGTGCGAGGCGGAGTCCGACGGGTCGGTGTCGGCGGCGTCCGAGGCGTGCCCCGACGGGTCGGTGGCGGCACCCGACGCGGAGTCGGACGGCTCACCGGACCGCACCGGCTTTCCGGACTGGCCCGGCTTCGCGGACTTCTCCGCCCCGGCGCCCGGGGCCTGCGGCACCTCGGTCGGGCCCCACTTGGCGAAGTAGCTCTCGGCCGGCACGACGAACGCCTCGAGCTTCACGGCGCCCGTCTCGCTGAAGGCGAAGGTGACCTGCTGCGCGTCGCCGTCCTTGACCGCTTCGCGGCCGCTGGGCAGGACCGCGGAGGCGTTGTCCTTGCCGCCGAGGACGACCGAGCCGCCGGCCGGGATGGTCAGCCGGCCGTTCTGCTTGGCGGCCTTGTCGTCCTTGGCGGGCGTGATCTTGGCCTTCTCGTCGACACCCTTGAGGGTGATCGAGTCGAGGGTCTGGTCGGTCGTGCCTCCGTTGAAGATCGTCGCGGAGATCACGGCCGGGCCCTTGGCCTTCAGGTCCGGCTGGGTGATGACCATGGCGTTCTGGATCTTGATGTCACCGACGGAGGTCGCGGCGTGGTCCGGCCTGACCCCCAGCGTCTGAGCGTTGTTGCCCGCGCCGCACGCGGCGAGCGAGGCGAGCGAGAACGCGATGGCGGTGGCGGCGAGGGCGCCGCGTCGAAGGCTGCGGCTCACGGCGGCGGCAACTCCTTGAACGTGGGCGGTACGGGGGGCGGGCGGCCGTAAAGCCGCCCTAAGGGTGTGTCAGCGCGCTTAGGGTATCGACCCGTTCCCCGGCCGCCGCACCCGACCCGCCCCCTGGAGGCGGCGAGCCTGCCCGGGACCGACCGCCGCGCCTCTTCGCGCCCCTGTCTCTTCTCTCCCGTCTCCCTCGTCTCGCCTCTTCTCCCTTGTCTCTCTCTTCGCGTTCACCCCGCACGCTTCATTGGGATCATCCGTCGTCCGCCATTCACATAACCGAGGTCACGTGGCGGCCCGGCCCGCCCCGCGGATTTCCGGTAAGGAAGGCTTCGAGGGCAAGGAATGTGCTGGTGCCCGCGGAATTGATCACCGGGTTGCCTTGATCAATTCCGGAATCGCCCCGGACGGCGTACCGGACGCCTCTCCGCCCACCGAACGGCGTAGCGAAAGTTCACCGCTTGGAACCGCGCAAACCGGGACGTTCGGCCGCTCCGGGCCCTCCTGAGGGGTGCGTATCGCCCACGTTTCTCCCTCCCCGAAGAGCCGCTCCGACCTGCGAATACCCCGTTCCGGAGACCCTCCGCAGCACGTTCCTGTCGCTGTTGTCAAGCCCCGAGATATGCCCTGACCTGCGAAAACGCCATTCAGAAGAGGCGATTCTCGTGTTAGGATGGATAGCCACGGAAGGGGTACCTGTCACATGACGTTCAAGGTTGGCGACACCGTGGTCTATCCCCATCACGGGGCCGCGCTGATCGAGGCCATCGAAACTCGCCAGATCAAAGGCGTGGACAAGACCTACTTGGTGCTGAAGGTCGCCCAGGGCGACCTGACGGTGCGTGTGCCAGCGGACAATGCGGAGTTCGTCGGCGTGCGTGATGTGGTCGGTCAGGACGGGCTGGACCGGGTCTTCGAGGTGCTGCGCGCGCCGTACGCCGAAGAGCCCACGAACTGGTCGCGTCGTTACAAGGCAAATCTCGAGAAGCTCGCCTCGGGCGATGTCATCAAGGTCGCGGAAGTCGTGCGTGACCTGTGGCGTCGGGAGCGCGAGCGGGGACTGTCCGCCGGTGAGAAGCGCATGCTCGCCAAGGCTCGGCAGATCCTGGTGAGCGAGCTCGCCCTCGCGGAGAACACGAACGAGGACAAGGCCGAGGCCCTGCTGGACGAGGTCCTCGCGTCCTGATGCCGGTGGCCTGAGGCGCATGCCACGGCCGCCCATGGCGCAATGATGCCGCGGTGCCCGCTGACCCTTAACCGGAGTCGCCGGGCGCTGCGGCATATTCGTACCCGAAATGCGAACCCGAACGTCGCCGGACGTGGTGGCGGCCCCCCAGAGACCGTGTTGGCGTGCCGGGCCCGGGCAGCTGGCTCGACCAGATGTCACGGAAGGGTCCGGTCGAGACGTCGCGCCCGGCACGGTGTGGCCATACCCACGTCGGCCGAGCACACAAACCTGAACGGAACCGATGTCTAGCGAATCCCGTACCGCGGTGGTCATCCCCGCGGCAGGACGGGGCGTGCGCCTCGGCCCTGGCGCCCCCAAAGCGCTCCGCGCGCTGAACGGCACCCCGATGCTCATCCACGCCGTCCGCGCCATGGCGGCCTCCCGCGCCGTCTCCCTGGTGGTCGTCGTGGCCCCGCCGGAGGGCGCCACCGAGGTCAAGACGCTCCTCGACGACCACGCGCTGCCCGAGCGCACCGACTTCCTCGTCGTGCCCGGCGGCGAGAGCCGCCAGGAGTCCGTGCGGGCCGGCCTGGACGCGCTGCCGCCCGGCATCGACATCGTGCTCGTGCACGACGCGGCCCGCCCGCTCGTGCCCGTCGACACCGTCGACGGCGTCATCGAGGCCGTGCGCGACGGGGCGCCCGCCGTGGTGCCCGCGCTGCCGCTCGCCGACACCGTCAAGCAGGTGGAGCCCGCGGCGGCCCCCGGCGAGGCCGAAGCCGTCGTCGCCACCCCCGAGCGGGCCCGGCTGCGCGCCGTGCAGACCCCGCAGGGCTTCGACCGCGCCACGCTGGTCCGCGCCCACGAGAGCGTCACCGACAACGTCACCGACGACGCGAGCATGGTCGAGCAGCTGGGCCTGCCCGTCGTCGTCGTGCCCGGCCACGAGGAGGCCTTCAAGGTCACGCGGCCCCTCGACCTCCTCCTCGCCGAGGCCGTGCTCGCCCGCCGGAGGGCCAACGATGGCTTCTGAGACGCCCGCCCCGGCCCCCGTCCTGCCCCTCGTCGGCATCGGCACCGACATCCACGCCTTCGAAGAGGGCCGCGAGCTGTGGTGCGCCGGCCTGAAGTGGGAGGACGAGGGCCCGGGGCTCGCCGGACACTCCGACGCCGACGTCGTCGCGCACGCCGCGTGCAACGCGCTGTTCTCGGCGGCCGGACTCGGCGACCTCGGCGCGCACTTCGGCACCGGCCGCCCCGAGTGGTCCGGCGCCCCCGGCCTGACCCTGCTCGCCGAGGCCGCCCGCATCGTGCGCGACGCCGGGTTCACCATCGGCAACGTGGCGGTGCAGGTCATCGGCCCCCGCCCGAAGATCGGCAAGCGCCGCGACGAGGCCCAGAAGGTGCTCTCCGAGGCGGCGGGCGCGCCGGTCTCGGTCTCCGGGGCCACCACCGACGGCCTGGGCTTCCCCGGCCGCGGGGACGGACTCGCCGCGATCGCCACCGCGCTGGTCGTCCGCGCCGCGCCCTGAGGCGGACGCCGGGCGGGCACCGGGGATATCGGGTAGGTGTATGGCTCGTACCGGCGAGGCTCTCGCAGCCAGCTGTCCACGAAGGAGTGAAGCCATGTCCGCCGCACTGTCCGACCAGCTCAAAGCCCTGCTCGACGCCCCGTCCTTCATCATCGTCGCCACCATCCAGCCCGACGGCAGCCCGCAGCTGTCGCCGGTCTGGGTGAAGCGGGACGGCGACGACGTGCTGTTCTCCACGACGACCGGCCGCCGCAAGGAGAAGAACCTCCGCCGCGACCCGCGCGTGACGGTGCTGCTCCAGCCCTTCGACGCCCCGTACACGTACGCGGAGATCCGCGGCACGGCGGAGATGACGACGGAAGGCGGTCAGGAGCTGATCGACGAGCTGTCGCTGAAGTACACCGGCAAGAAGTACGCGGAGTTCAACCCGGACTCGGTGAACGACTCCCCGCGGGTCGTGGTGCGGGTGACGCCGCGCAAGGTCGTCGGGCGCGTCTGAGGGCGGCCGGACGTCACAGTTGCGTCGCCCTGTGGGCGGAGGGGCGTGGGGCACTGTCCCGCGCCCACTACCCTGGAGTGGTGACGATTCGCCTGTACGACACCAGCGCCCGGCAGATCCGTGACTTCAGCCCCCTCACCGACGGCTGCGTCTCGATCTACCTGTGTGGTGCCACCGTGCAGGCGGCCCCGCACATCGGGCACATCAGGTCCGGCCTGAACTTCGACATCATGCGCCGCTGGTTCGCCTACCGCGGCTACGACGTCACGTTCGTGCGCAACGTGACCGACATCGACGACAAGATCATCAAGAAGTCGGCCGAGCAGGGCCGCCCCTGGTGGTCGATCGGGTACGAGAACGAGCGCGCGTTCAACAGCGGTTACGACGTGCTCGGCTGCCTGCCGCCCACCTACGAACCGCGCGCCACCGGCCACATCACCGAGATGGTCGAGATGATGCGCGGCCTCATCGAGCGCGGCCACGCCTACGAGGCCGACGGCAACGTCTACTTCGACGTGCGGTCCTTCCCCGGCTACCTGGAGCTGTCCAACCAGGACCTCGACGACCTGCGTCAGCCGTCCGGCGAGGGCGAGACCGGCAAGCGCGACCCGCGTGACTTCGCCATGTGGAAGGCGGCCAAGGAGGGCGAGCCCAGCTGGGAGACCCCGTGGGGCCGCGGCCGTCCCGGCTGGCACCTGGAGTGCTCGGCGATGGCCCACAAGTACCTGGGCCGCGAGTTCGACATCCACGGCGGCGGGATCGACCTGATCTTCCCGCACCACGAGAACGAGATCGCCCAGGCCAAGGCCTTCGGCGACGCGTTCGCGCGGTACTGGGTGCACAACGGCTGGGTCACCATGAGCGGCGAGAAGATGTCGAAGTCGCTCGGCAACTCGGTGCTCGTCTCCGAGATGGTCAAGGAGTGGCGGCCCATCGTGCTCCGCTACTACCTCGGCACCCCGCACTACCGCTCGATGATCGAGTACAGCCCGGAGGCGCTCGGCGAGGCCGAGGCCGCCTTCTCCCGCATCGAGGGCTTCGTGCAGCGCGTGGTGGAGATGGCGGGCGGGACCGTCGAGCCCGCCGCCCAGGTGCCGCCCGCGTTCGCCGACGCCATGGACGACGACATGGGCGTCCCGCAGGCGCTCGCCATCGTGCACACCACGGTCCGGCAGGGCAACAGCGCCCTGGCCGCCGACGACAAGGAAGCCGCCGTGGCGCGCCTCGCCGAGGTGCGGGCCATGCTCGGCGTCCTCGGGCTCGACCCGCTCGACCCGCACTGGGCCGGCGGCGACAGCGACCGCGGCGAGGACCTGCACGGCGTGGTCGACGCCCTCGTGCGCATGGTCCTCGACCAGCGCGAGGCCGCCCGCGGCCGCAAGGACTGGGCCACCGCCGACGCCCTGCGCGACCAGCTCGGCCAGTCGGGACTCGTCGTCGAGGACAGCCCGAGCGGGCCCCGCTGGACGCTCGGTCCGCGCTGACCGGCACCACTGATGTGCCGCCCGGCCTCGTGGGCGGCACACTTCATAGACGTACACCCTCGCGCGTACGGACGTACGCGCACCCGCAACACGACAGACAGGTAGGTCATGGCCGCTAACAACCGCCGCATGTCCGGCAAGAAGGGCGCGCAGGTCGGCAGCGGCGGCAATCGGCGCCGCGGCCTCGAGGGCAAGGGTCCGACGCCGCCCGCCGAGGCGCGCAAGGGGCATGTGAAGAACCGCATCGCCACCGCCAAGGCCAAGAAGGCCGCGGGCCGCCGCCCCGCGCCGAAGGGACGCGGCGGCAAGTCGTCCTCCGAGATGGTCGTCGGCCGCAACCCGGTCTTCGAGGCGCTGCGCGACGGCGTGCCCGCCACCACGCTCTACGTCCAGCAGTTCATCGACAACGACGAGCGGGTCCGCGAGGCGCTCCAGCTCGCGGCCGAGCGCGGCGGCATCCACCTCATGGAGGCCCCGCGGCCCGAGCTGGACCGCATGACGAACGGCCTCAACCACCAGGGCCTCGTCCTCCAGGTCCCGCCGTACGAGTACGCCCACGCCGAGGACCTGGCCGCCGCCGCGTACGACGCCGGTGAGGACCCGCTGGTCGTCGCGCTCGACGGCGTGACGGACCCGCGCAACCTCGGCGCGATCGTCCGCTCCGTGACCGCGTTCGGCGGCCACGGCGTCCTTGTGCCCGAGCGGCGCGCCGCCGGCATGACGGCCGGCGCCTGGAAGACGTCGGCCGGCACGGCCGCGCGGACCCCGGTCGCCCGCTGCACCAACCTGACGCGCGCCCTGGAGGCGTACAAGAAGGCGGGCATCGCCGTCGTCGGCCTCGCGGCGGACGGCGAGCACGAGGTCGGCGACCTGGAGGCGCTCAGCGGCCCGGTCGTCATCGTCGTCGGCAGCGAGGGCAAGGGCCTGTCCCGCCTCGTCGGCGAGACGTGCGACTTCCGGGTGCGGATTCCGATGCCGGGCGGTGCGGAGTCGCTGAACGCGGGCGTCGCCGCCGGTGTGGTGCTCTATGAGGCGGCCCGCCGCCGCGCGTAGTCACGTATGAATGTCCGGTCCGCGGTGATCTTTTGACGCGGTCCGGACATTTCTGCGTGGTCAAGGCAGTGTCCTAACCACACGTCACTCGGTTAGATGAGTGTGGACACCAGAACACCCCGCACTCCCACGGGGGGAAGCTCGTCAGGCTTCGACGAAGCTCCCGCGCTGAGCATGGTGAAGGTGCCGAGCGACCCGGCGCAGGTCATCGTCTCGCACGCGAGCTTCCGCGTGCAGCTCCCCGCCGCTGGGCGCATCCAATCCCCGCGTATCTCACGGCATTTGGGCCTCTCCGAGGAGACGGTGCGCATCCCCGCCGTGTCGGGCGCCGCCAGGCGTCGCGCGCCCGTCGTCTGGAGCGGCAAGTCCGAGCCCGGCGACCCCGGCGCGACCGGACTGCTGCAGGCCGTGCGCGGCAGCGGCGTGCGCCGTTCGGCCGAAGAGGCAGGCCCCTACGACGACGGCGGCGCCACCCAGGTCATCCCGCGCGTCGACCTCGACGACGGCCCCGGGGCCGCCCGGGCCACCGGGACAGTCGCGACCCCCGCCGTCGGACCCGCCGCCCCCCAGACCCAGCTGCTGCCGCAGATGCGGATGCCCAGCAGCGACTACGACGAGCGGCTCGCCGAGGAGAACGCCCGGTACGGCGAGTACGCGTACGACGACGACTACGCCGACCGCCCCGGCACCGGCGGGGACGCCGACGACGAGGCCGCGACCGAGGAGCGCAGACGGCGGCAGGGCGCCGACCCCGTCCGGCACGCCTACTACCCCGGGCGCCGGATGAACCTCGGTGTCGTCCTGCTCCCGCTGCGCGTCTTCCTCGGCTTCATCTCCATCTACGCCGGCATGGGCAAGCTCTGCGACCCCGTCTACTTCGACGGCGGGCAGCGCGGCTCCATGGTCAAGTGGCTCACCTCGCTGCACCCCTGGGCGCTCGCCGAGCCGCTGCGCGACTTCGCCCTCCAGCACCCGGTGGGCGCCGGACTCAGCATCGCCTTCCTCCAGGTCGTGGTCGGCGTCCTGACGGTGCTCGGACTCTGGCAGCGGGTCGCCGCGTCGGTCGGTGTGCTGCTCTCCGCCGCGCTCATCGTCACCGTCAGCTGGAAGACCGTCCCCGCCTACGACGCGCCCGACATCATCTACCTCGCCGCCTGGTCACCGCTGATCATCGCGGGTGCCCCCGTCTACTCCGTCGACGGACGCCTCGCCGGAGAGGCCTGGCGCAGGCTCGGGCCGCGCGCCGACATCTGGGACCTGCGGCGGCGCGTGCTGCGCCGCGGCGGGCTCGTCGGGGCGGTCGTCATCGGCCTGACGCTGATCCTCGGTTCGCTCCTCGGCGGCGCCGTGCGCGACGCGGACCGGGTCACCGTGCCCGGCCCCGGCGAGCCCCCGCGGAACGTGCTGCCGGGCTCGCCGCTCCCCGAGGACCCCGCCAAGAAGCGGCGGGAGAAGCGGTCGCAGAGCCCCTCGGCCTCCGCCGGGTCCGAGTCGCCGACGCAGGGAAGCGGCTCCGCGAGCCCCTCACAGGGCGCCACGGCGCCGGGCGCGGTCCCCGAGACCGGTGCGGCCGGGGCGGGGCAGCCGAGCCAGACGCAGGGCAGCAGCACGGGCCAGGCCCCGCCGCAGCAGTCGGCGCCGCAGCGGCAACAGCAACAGCAGCAGCCACCGGCGGCCTCGACCGCGGGACCGTCGTCCAGCGGTGGTGGCACCGGGGGCGGCACGGGTGGCTCCGGCGGCTCGGGCGGCTCCGGCGGGGCCGAGGAGCCGGGCGGGCTGCTGGGCGGTGTCCTCGGCAACTGAGCCCGTGGTGGTACGTATGTCGAAGGGGCCCCGCACCATCAGGTGCGGGGCCCCTTCGACGTACTGGTGAGGGGTGGGTGGTGCCGTGCGGGCCTCAACGTGCCTGTGCGGCCAGTTCCTTGGCGGCCTCGGTGAGGTCCTTCGCGGTGTCGATCGCGCGCCAGTAGGCGCCCTGTGGCAGCGGGAAGCCGGCGAGGCGCTTCTCGCGGGCCAGGCGCGGGAAGGTGGTGCGCTCGTGGTCGCCGAGGTCCGGCAGGAGCGCGGTGAAGGACGCGGAGAAGACGTACACGCCCGCGTTGATGAGGTACGGGGACGGCGGCGCCTCGACGAAGTCCGTGATGTGGCCGAAGGTGTCCGTCTCGACGGCGCCCCACGGGATGCGGGGGCGGGCCAGCGCGAGGGTCGCGGTGGCGTCGCGCTCGGCGTGGAAGGCCGCCATGTCGCGCAGCGAGAAGCGGGTCCAGATGTCGCCGTTCGTCGCGTACCAGGGCTGGTCCGCGTGCGGGAGGTGGCGGGCGGCGTACTTGAGGCCGCCGCCGCGGCCGAGCGGTTCCTTCTCGACGACCGTGGTGACGTTCAGCGGCAGGTCGGCCGAGTCCAGCCACTTCTGGAGGACCTCGGCGAGATGGCCGCAGGAGACGACGGCGTCGGTGACGCCCTCGGCGGCCAGCCAGGCAAGCTGATGGCCGATGATCGGGGTCCCCGTGCCGGGGATCTCGACCATCGGCTTGGGCCGGTCGTCGGTGTACGGGCGGAGGCGGGAGCCCTGGCCTCCGGCCAGGACTACGGCCTGCGTGGGCTTCAGCGTGGTCATGCCGGAAACCCTACGCGGCGGTAGCCGCCGCCCCGCTCAGCCGTTCTGATGGGCGGCGGCCACGCCCGAGGCGAAGGACGTGTCGCAGACGGGCCTGGCGTAGGACTGGGCGCGGGTCGGCCCGTACTTCTGCACGGCGGCGCGGCCGAGGGCCTTGGCGAGCGCGACGCAGTGGCGGGCGAGCGACGGGTGGCGGTCCACCTCGCGCTGGAGGTGGGTGAGCGCGACGCCGGGGTCCTTCTCCTGGAGTTCCAGGAGGAGCCGGTCGCGCAGGATGTCCTGCGGGGCGCGGGACTTGGCCGGTACGGAGAGGTCGTCGGCGGATGCGGTGAGCATCGAGTCCGAGGAGTTCCCCGACCAGTTGACGCTGGTGACCGCGAGGGTCCCGGAGAGCACCAGCATCACGGGAAGGACGAGAGCGAGCGTGCGGCCGATGCGGTGGGCGGGGCCACGGTGGGCTCGGCGCGGCTTCTGGGTGTAGTTGGCGGAGTGCGTCACGCGAGGCAGCGTAGCGCTCGGTGATGATTTGGAGACATTTAGTCACCCGGTCGAGCGACACCCAAGGAGGTTTTGTTGGTGCGGTGTTGACGTGACGTGGGTGAAATGACCGGTGTGCCGGGGTATTTGTCGACAACGAGGTGTGCGATGTGAGGGCCCGGTGGACATGCCGAGGGGCCCCGCACGCCGGTGCGGGGCCCCTCGCTCGTCCGCGTTCCTCCCCGGTCAGTCGGAGAGGCGCTCGCCCGTCGACGTCGAGAAGACGTGGGTCTCGCCCGGGCGCGGTACGACGTGCAGCTGGGCGCCCTTCGCCGGGACCCGGCGGCCGTTCACGCGCACGACGAGGTCCTTGTGCTCGCCGCTGACCTCGGCGGAGCCGTAGACGTAGCCGTCGGCGCCCAGCTCCTCGACGACGTTCACGGAGACGGCGAGGCCGGCCGGGGCGTCCTGGCTCTCCTTGGAGAGGGACTTCGCGGTGGTGCCGTCCTGCTCGACGATGTCGAAGTGCTCCGGGCGCACGCCGACGGTGACCGTGCGGTCGCCGCGGTCGGCGGCGGCGCTCAGGGCCTCGCGGTTGACCGGCACGACGGAGTTGCCGAACTTCACGCCGCCGTCGGTGATCGGCACCTCGACGAGGTTCATGGCGGGGGAGCCGATGAAGCCCGCGACGAAGAGGTTGGCCGGGCGGTCGTACATGTTGCGGGGGGAGTCGACCTGCTGGAGGAGCCCGTCCTTGAGGACCGCCACCCGGTCGCCCATGGTCATGGCCTCGACCTGGTCGTGCGTGACGTACACGGTGGTGATGCCGAGGCGGCGCTGGAGCGAGGCGATCTGCGTACGCGTCGACACGCGGAGCTTGGCGTCGAGGTTGGACAGCGGCTCGTCCATGAGGAAGACCTGCGGCTCGCGCACGATGGCGCGGCCCATGGCCACGCGCTGGCGCTGACCGCCGGAGAGTGCCTTGGGCTTGCGGCCCAGGTACTCGGTGAGGTCGAGGATCTTCGCCGCGTCCTCGACCTTCTGGCGGATCTCGGCCTTGTTGACGCCGGCGATCTTGAGCGCGAAGCCCATGTTGTCGGCGACGGTCATGTGCGGGTAGAGCGCGTAGTTCTGGAACACCATGGCGATGTCCCGGTCCTTGGGCGGCAGGTGCGTGACGTCGCGCTCCCCGATGCGGATCGCGCCCTGGTTCACGTCCTCCAGGCCCGCGAGCATGCGCAGGGAGGTGGACTTGCCGCAGCCGGACGGGCCGACGAGCACGAGGAACTCGCCGTCCTCGATCTCGATGTCGAGGCCGTCGACGGCGGGCTTCTCGGAACCCGGGTAGATGCGGGTCGCCTTGTCGAACGTAACAGTGGCCATGGTGAGGGCCCCCTTCACCGGCAGGAACGTGCCGGACGATCCGAGTAGAGGGAGTGGTGTAGTCCACGTGAGTGAACTGGTCGTGACCGTACCCCGGGGGTCTGTGGTCTGTCAGTAGTCGCGGCGGGCCGATCTCGCCGGTCTTCGCGGATATTTTCGACGAGCGGGGGGACGTCGTTGGTTACACTGCACGGGCGCGGACAAGGCTGTCCCGCGCGCGCCTCCTTAGCTCAGATGGCCAGAGCAACGCACTTGTAATGCGTAGGTCGTCGGTTCGAATCCGACAGGGGGCTCAGCACAGCGAAAGGCCCAGGTCACCGGTTTGGTGGCCTGGGCCTTCGTGTGTCGCGGCGGGTGCCGGTCAGCGCGTGACGGCCTTGGAGGCCGTGCTCGTCGCCTTTCCGTCGAGGTGGCCGGTGCGGTGCGCCGTCACCTTCACCGTGATCTTCTTGCCGTGCTGGGCGGACTTCAGGACCAGCGAGGACGTGGTCGCGCCGGTGATCTTCGTGGTGCCCGCGTACCACTGGTAGGAGTACGTGCCGGGGGCGGGCGACCAGGTGCCCTTCGTGGCCTTGAGGGTCTTGCCGACCTTGGCGGTGCCGGTGATCGACGGCTTCTCCGTCGCCTTGGGTGCTACCCCCTTGGTGATCGTCACCGGTGCGGAAGCGGCGCTCGCGTCCCGCGCGCCCGCCTTGTGGGCGGTGACGGTGACGGTCAGCTTCTTGTTCAGGTGCGCCGCCGGGACCTTGTACGTCGCGGCCGTGGCGCCCGCGATCGGCTCACCGTCGGCCTTCCACTGGTAGGTGAACGAGGAGGGCGTGGTCGTCCACGTGCCGGGGGACGCGGTGAGCTTGGACCCGACGGCGGGCGTCCCGGTCACCTTGGGGGCGGTGGTGTTGCTCAGCTCCGGCTCGGTCACAGTGAAGGTGCCGCGCCGGTACTCCCCGCCCGCCATGACGCTGACGTACCAGTCGCCGGCGGGAGTCCCCGTCAGGTCGAGGGCCGCCTTCAGTGTGCGGTGGTCGGCCGACACCGACGTGGTCCTCGCCGTGAGGGTCTTGCCCGCCTGCGTGAGCCGGACCGTGAAGTCGGGGTGGAGGGCGGTGCCCGTCACCGTGAGCGTCGGTTTGGTGCCGCTGGGCGCCGTGGTGGGCGTCAGGCCGGTGACGGTGACCTTCTCGCCGCCGCAGCGGGCGAACGAGCACGAGAGCGTGGCGCGGTAGGACGTGGTGCCGGCCTTCTCCGGGAGGCCGAGGACCAGGAGGGAGGGCCGGGTCGGAGCCGACGCCGACTCGTGCACGCCGCACACGTAACCGTCCGGGATGGTCAGGGCGCAGCCGTTGGTCCACTTGTTGTCGTAGAGCGCGGGGACGGCCGTGTCCTTCGCCCCGGTGGTGTCGGTGATCTCGGCGTCGAACTGGTCGCCGTCGACGGTGGGCAGGACCGCGCACACCGCCGTACGGGACTCGTCGAGGGTGCCGGTGACCGGGCCGTACCCGTACGCGACCGAGGGGACCTTGGCGCACTCCGGCGCCGGGCCTTCGGCCGTGGCGACGCGCAGGGCGTCGAGGCGGTATTCGGGCGCCGCCTTGAGGTGGGCCGGTACCTGGACCAGGACCTGGTGGGTGGTGCTCCCGGTGGCCGCGCAGGAGCGGTTGCGCGAGGAGCACTCGCTCTTGCCGTCACCGTCGAGGACGGTGATGTTGGCGGTGCCCAGGGCGTCGCGTACGTCGACGTGCACCACGTCCGCCGCGGCCTCGGTGGTGACCTGGTGGCAGCGCAGGGAGCCCGGCGCGCCGTACGTGCCCTGCACGGAGGGCCCGCCGACCTTGGCGGCCGCGGTCTTCGCGCAACCCGCGCGTGACGCCGACGACGTCACGTCACGCCGCGTCAGGGTGTACTCGGCGGCTTTGTCGCTGCCGGTGACCAGGACGGTGTGGGCCTTGCCGGGGGTCAGGGGGCAGAGCGTCCAGCCGTTGGTGGTGGCGTGGCGGTCGCAGACACGCTTGCCGGCCGTGTCGAGCACGGAGAACTTGGCCGGGATGTCACCTGCGGTGGCGGTGAGTTGCAGCACTTCCGCCGCCGAGTGGTCGCCCGCCGGGATGGACAGGCAGTGGGCGAAGACACCGGACCCGGTGGAGAGCGAGGCCTTGGCGCCGTCGGCGGCGAAGGTGCCGGCGGGCAGGACGCGGCAGTCGTTCCCCGCGTCGGTGCGGTGGACGGCGACCGTGTACGGGCCGGTCCGGGGGGTGCCGTCGGCGTGGACGAGCGCGCGGTAGGGCGCGGTGCCGGTGAGCGCGCAGTCGCCAGCGGCCAGCTCCTGCCCGGAGCACTGGACGGTCCCGTCGCCGTCGAGGACCTCCACCTCCGCGTCGACCCCCGGGGCGTCGAGGGCGGTGAGCGCGGCGATCCGGGCGTCCTTGGGAGCGGCCAGCTCCAGGCAGTCGTACTGCCCGGCGGTGCTCAACTCGCCCTTGTGGGCACCTGTTTCCGTCTTCACGCAGCCGCTTTTGGAGGCCCGGTCGAGGACGATCAGGCCGCGCGGGGTGTCGTGGAAGGGGGAATCGCCGTCGAGGGTGACGGTGTAGGTACCCGCGGCGGGCAGCCGGCAGGGTTGCCCGGTGGCGCGGCAGACGGTCTTGCCCGCCCGGTCGTGGACACGGCTCGGCCCGGTGGCGCCCTCCTGGTCGAGGGAGTCGAACCGGTAGGTTCCCGCCTTCTCCGCGGTGACCGTGAAGCAGGGCGTCTTGGTGAGGTCCTGCGCGGTGAGCGGGCCGTAGGGGCGGACCGGGGCGGACGGGCATCCGCGGGGGTCGTTCAGGCGGCGTGCCGTGACGGCGTACCCGGCGGGGAAGCCCTTCTCGGCGTACGACACACGGGAGAGGGCGCGGTAGGGGCCCTTGCCCGGCAGGACGCAGTTGTCCTCGCCGTCCTCGGGGAAACGGGGGCAGATCCGGGCGCCGGTGGTGTCGGTGATCCAGGCCGTGGTCTCGCCGTGGGCCGCGGTGCCGCGGGTGAGCCGGATGCGGTCCCCGGGTTCGGCGTCGAAGGGCTGGCAGTCGACCTCGACGGGACTGACGGACGTACGCGTCGGCGTCGGCTGGTCCCAGTCGGTGCCGGTCTTCGGTGCGCAGCCGCGGTCGCTCCCGAGCGGGACGACGGTGACCGCGACGTCGGCGTCCTGCCAGCCGTCGTTGACGACCTTCAGTGTGTAGGCCCCGGCCTCGGAGAGGTCGCACCAGCCCTGTACCGCGTACTCCCGCTCGTAGCAGTCGAGTCGGGTGTCACCGCTGTAGACCTCGGTGTGCGCCTCATCGCCGCTGTCGTCGAGCGACACCAGGTGGATGCCGGGTTCCGTGGCGGAGAAGGTGTAACAGGTGGTCGCGTCGGGGGCGACCGTCGCCTTGCCGACCGCCGTACCCGGGTCGCCGAAGGGGGCGAGCGCGAGCGGCGCGCACTCCGGTCCGGCGGCGTGGGCGGCCGTCGTCGGCAGCGCGGCCGGCACCAACAAGGCCAGGAGCACGGTCAGGGCGAGGAACACCGCGGTGGACACCACGGATCTCTCGGATCTCGGACAGGGACGTGGTGCAGGCATGGAGCCCCCCCAGGCTGAACGAATGGTCGGGTGATCGTGGCACAGGGGTCCGACAACAGCACTGGAGGGGCGGCTGATTCCGGCAACTCAGTGGCGGCCCGCGACCTTGTCCGCCCACCTGGCCAGGCGGGAGGAGGTCGTGGTGTGGTTGATCCGTTCGCGGTGGTCGGCCGCGTGGTATGTGGCGTACATGCCGTGGACGCCCAGCCAGCGGAACGGTTCCGGTTCCCACTTGCGGACCTTGTGGTTGGCCCAGGGGAGGGTCGTGAGGTCCGTGGGGCCCGCCTGGCCCGAGTCCTGTTGGACCAGGTCGCGCAGGGTGCGGGCGGCGAGGTTGGCCGTGGCGACGCCCGAGCCGACGTAACCGCCCGCCCAGCCGAGGCCCGTCGCGCGGTCCAGGGTGACCGTGGCGCACCAGTCGCGGGGGACGCCGAGGACACCGGACCAGGCGTGGGTGACACGGACCCCGGTGAGCTGGGGGAAGAAGCGGGTGAGGACGGTGTGGAGCGCCTCGATCGTGGCGGGCTGGGTGCGGCCGTCGTTGTCCGTCTTTGATCCGTAGCGGTACGGGACGCCGCGGCCGCCGAGTGCGATGCGGTCGTCGGCGGTGCGCTGGGCGTACATGTACGCGTGGGCCATGTCGCCGAGGGTCTCGCGGCCCTCCCAGCCGATCGACTCCCACTGGGCGGGCGTCAGCGGCTCGGTCGCGATCATCGAGGAGTTCATGGGGAGCCAGGTGCGGCGCTGGCCCTTGAGGGAGGCGGTGAAGCCCTCCGTGCAGCGCAGTACGTAGGGGGCGCGGACGGTGCCGTAGGGGGTGACCGCGTGCTTCGGTTTTATCTCCGTGACCGGCGTCGACTCGTGGATGGTCACGCCGAGCGCCTCCACGGTCCGTGCCAGGCCCTTGACCAGCTTCACCGGGTGCAGGCGGGCGCCGTGCGGGGTCCAGGTGGAGCCGACGGCGCCCGCGACGCGGACGCGTTCGGCGGTCTCGCGGGCGCCGTGCAGGGTGCGGTCCTTCTCGCCGTAGGAGAGTTCCGTCTCGTGGAAGGCCTTCAGGCGGGCCAACTGGGCAGGGGTGTACGCCACTTCGAGGACGCCGCCCTGGTGGATGTCCGCCTCGATCGACTCGGCGGCCGCGGTGCGGACCACCTCGTCGACCGTGTCGTTCA
Organism: Streptomyces huasconensis; assembly: GCF_021028635.1. Lineage (NCBI taxonomy): Bacteria > Bacillati > Actinomycetota > Actinomycetes > Kitasatosporales > Streptomycetaceae > Streptomyces > Streptomyces huasconensis. The sequence goes on along the minus strand of NZ_CP086119.1, from coordinate 3,695,649 downwards.
TGGCCTGCTGGAGGCGGACCGCGGCTTCGTGGCCGTGCAGCTTGGCGTAGCGGTCGCGGCCCGCGACGCCGTTGTAGAGCCAGCCGCCGTTCCGGCCGGAGGCGCCGTAGCCGCAGAACTTCTGCTCCAGGACGGTGATGCGGAGGAAGGGGGCGGCCTTCTTCAGGTAGTACGCCGTCCACAGGCCGGTGTAACCGCCGCCGACGATGCAGACGTCCGCCGTGGCGTCGGAGGTCAGGGGTTCGCGGGCGGCGGGCAGGCCGTCGTCGGCGTACCAGAACGATATGCCGCCGTTGACCGGGCCGTTCGCGTTGTCCGTGTGGGTCGTGCTGCTGCTCATGGGCGGACGGTACTGCGCAGGTGGGGGCGGTGGGCAGGGGGTGGCCGGGGTCCGGGAGGGGTCCGGGCGGGATTCCGATACTTTGAGCGGGACCTGTCGGATCGAACTGATCGAACTGATCGAACACCTGGAAGGCTCACCTCATGGCCGTACACAAGGCCGGGCGCAAGGCCGGGCGCGTCGTCACCGCGGTGGCGGCCGCGGCACTGATCGGGGCGGCCGCGGCCGCCTGCGGTCCCGACGGCGGCGACGGCGACGGTGACAACGGCCGTGTCGACAAGGCCGGGAAGTCCTCGTCCGCCGCCCCGGAGTCCAAGGCGCCGAAGTCCAAGGCGCCCGAGTCCGAAGTGCCCGGGGCCGGTGGCTCCGACGCTCCGGAGGCGAAGGCTCCGCCGGCGGCCGCCGGGCGGCTCGCCCAGGTGCCCGCCTCGGTGAAGGGCGGCGTGATCACCGTCGGCGACCCGAAGGCCGCGCACACGGTCAAGGTGTACGAGGACTCGCGCTGCCCGTTCTGCAAGAAGTTCGAGGAGGGTGGGGCGCGGGCGCTGGTGGGGCCGGTGGCCGACGGCGAGGTCAGGATCGAATACACGATCGCGTCGTTCCTCGACAACAACCTCGGCGGCAGCGGCTCCGTGAACGCGGCGAACGCGCTGCGCGCCTCGGTCGAGGCGGGCAGGTTCCCGCAGTTCCACGCCGCGGTCTTCGCCAACCAGCCCGAGGAGGAGTCGGACGACGCCTACACCCCGGCCTTCCTGCTGAAGATCGCCGACAAGGTGGACGGGCTGCGGGGCGCGGCCTTCGACAAGGCGGTGACCAACGGGACGTACAAGAAGTGGGTCGGCGAGGCGATGAAGGCCTTCACCGATGACGGGATCCAGGGCACGCCCACCGTCTTCATCGACGGGAAGAAGGCGGCGGGCAACTCGCTCTACGAGCAGGGGGCGTTCGCCAAGGAGCTGAAGGCGGCCGGAATTTCCTGACGCCGTCGGGCACGTCTTCGGTAGCGTGACGGGCGTGATCGACATTCGTGTTCCGGACGAACTGGTCGCCGCGCAGCACATGTACGCCGGTGCTGCCGGGCGCGCCTTCATCGACGTACTGCCCGCGCGCGTACGGGAGTTCGTCGAGCGGTGGGAGCTGACGCCGGACGGGGAGCCGATGCACGGCCAGGCCGCGCTCGTGCTGCCCGTGGTGCGCGCCGACGGGACGCCCGCCGTGGTCAAGTTCCAGGTGCTGGACGAGGAGACCGAGGGGGAGCCGGTCGCGCTGCGGGTGTGGGGCGGGGACGGGGCCGTACGGCTCCTGGACCACGACCCCGCGACCGGCACCATGCTGCTCGAACGGCTCGACGAGGGGCGGATGCTGTCGACGATGGCCGACACCCGTGAGGCCGTCCTCGTCATCGCCGGACTCCTCGCCCGGCTCACCGCGGGGCCCGCGCCGGAGGGCATGCGGCGGCTCGGCGACATCGCGGCCCAGATGGTCGAGGACCTGCCCGCCGCGCTGAGGGCGATCCCCGACCCGGCCGAGCGCGCGATCGTCGAGCGGTGCGGGGGCGCGGTGCGCGAGGTCATGGGGGAGCCGGGCGACCGGATGCTCCACTGGGACCTGCACTTCGAGAACGTCCTGGCCGCCGAGCGTGAGCCGTGGCTCGCCATCGACCCCAAGCCGCTCGCCGGGGACCCCGGGTTCGACCTGTGGCCCGTCCTCGACAACCGCTTCGAGCCCGATGAGGTGCTGTGGCGGTTCGACGCGCTGACCGAGGTCATGGGGCTCGACCGGGAGCGGGCGCGCGCCTGGACGCTGGGGCGGGTGCTGCAGAACGCGCTGTGGGAGACCGAGGACGGGCGGCCGCTGCCGCCGGACGACATGGAGATCGCGCGGCGGCTGCTGGCGTCGGGGCGGTGAGGTCGGGCCGCGTGATCGCGCCCGCGGGGCCACGGGGTGAGTGCCGTGGGGTCGCCCGTGAGGTCACCGGGTGAGTGCCGTGGGGTCGCCCGTGTGGTGAGACGGTGTTGACCCCGGCGTGCCGCCGCTGGCTAGCCTGCCCGCATGATTCGTGCCGCCACACCCGCCGACATCCCCGTCATCCACGCCTTGATCCGCGACCTCGCCTCGTACGAGAAGGCGTCCGACGAGGCCCGGGCCACCGAGGAGCAGTTGCGCGAGGCGCTGTTCGGCGAGCGGCCCGCCGCGTTCGCGCACATCGCGCAGGACGACGCGACCGGCGAGGTGGCGGGCTTCTCCCTGTGGTTCCTCAACTTCTCCACGTGGCGTGGCGTCCACGGGATCTACCTGGAGGACCTCTACGTACGACCCGAGGCGCGCGGCGGCGGGTACGGCAAGGCGCTGCTCACCGAACTCGCCCGCATCTGCGTCGAGCGCGGCTACGAACGGCTGGAGTGGTCCGTCCTCGACTGGAACGAACCCTCCATCCGGTTCTACGAGTCGCTCGGCGCGCGGCCCCAGGACGAGTGGACCGTGTACCGCCTGACCGACGACGCGCTCACCGCCCTCGGGTCGAAGGCCTGACCCCGGGCTAGAACTCGTCCACCGTATGCGGCAGCAGGGCGGTGCGCAGCGCCGCGTCCAGGGCCGTCGCCGTGCCCGGCGTGTGCTCCTGGGCCAGGCCCGCGCGGACCAGGGCGGTGATCTCCGTCCCGCCCAGATAGGCGGCCGCCAGGTCGCGTACGTCGAGGGTGAGGTCCGCCGGGTCGTCCGTCCGCTCGTACGCGCAGCCGTCGGGGGAGGCCGTCAGGCGGTGCCGGCCCGCGTTGGCGGGGAGCCGGTCGTCGCGCACGTCGAGGACCGCGTCCACCGGGGCCGCCCAGGAGCGGGCGGTCAGCGCGGCGCGTACGTCGATGAGGCGAATCCACAGCGCGGGGAAGTCGCTCGTGACGCGCACCTGGTCCCGGTCGGCGGCGAAGAGCAGCAGCGGGTCGTCCTGGGGGCGACCCCAGGCGCGGACCGTGCCCGTCAGGTCGATGGCGGCGAGATAGCGCCACAGGGCGGCGGCGACGGCCGGGGTGTCCGCCTCCAGGTCGTCCAGGCGGACGAGGCCGGGGGCGTCTTCGCGGGTCTTGGTGCGGTAGATCGCGTACCCGGCGATGGGGGACGGGCCTGCCGGGTTCACGACGGTGACGACGCGGGGCGGGGACAGCTCGTCGTCGTCCTCGTCCTTCTCCGCCATCCACTCCTCGCGCCACCATGCCTCCGTGCGGGCGAGGCGGCCGGCGCGGCCGGTGTGACCAGTGTGGCCGGTACGGGTGCGGTCGTAGTACGGGCCGAGCACGTCCGGCACGTCGGAGGGGTCGAGCAGGCGGAGCGGGCGGTCGTCGGGGGTGATGCGCAGGGCCAGGGGGCGGCGGGAGTCGATCTCCACCGTGCTTCCGTGGGTGCCCGGGCCGAAGCCGAACCTGCCGTAGATCGCGTCCTCCGACGCCCAGAGGGAGGCGATCGGGGCGCCGTCCGCCGAGGCCCTCGCGAACATCTCGGCGATCATCCCGGAGAGCACGCCCCGCCGCCGGTGCGTCGGCGCCACGGAGACGAACGTCAGGCCGGGGCAGGGCAGTTCGCCGCCGGGGACGGAGACGGTGAAGGGGAACGCCGCGAGGAAGCCGACGAGTTCCTCGCCGTCGTACGCCCCGATGCGGACGCAGTCGAGCAGCAGGTCGCGGTGGTGCTTGCGCTTCTCGTCCTCCGGGCTCTCGTGGAAGACGAGGTACGCGAGGGACAGGGCGCGGTCGATGCCGGCCTCGGGGATGTCGCGGAACTGGATGGAGGGCGTAACGGGGGGTGTGGCCGGGGGCGTGACAGGGGGGTGGACTTGTTCCATATCCATTTAACGGACGGTAGTTCCCGGATGCCGTGCGGACGAGTGGATTTCGGCCGTGCTGGGGGAGGGTGGGGGCGGCGGGGACCGTGGGGGCTAGGGGATCAGGACCACCTTGCCCATCGTGGCGCGGGTCTCCAGCGCTCGGTGCGCCGCTGCCGCCTCCGCCAGTGGGAAGCGCTGGACGGCCGGGGTGAAATGGCCGGTCGCCGCCTCGGTGAGCGCGGCCAGCTCCAGGGTGCGTACGGGGTTGTCGCCGCCCGCCTTCCGCATCATCGCCGGGCCGAGCACGTGGAGCTGCGTGATCCCGCGGGCGGCCAGCTCCGCCTCGTCGAACGTCAGCGGCTCGCCGTCGTGCAGGCCCTTGCCCGACCAGCCGAAGACGACGTGGCGGCCGCCGGGCCCGAGGAGGCCGACCGCGGCCAGGCCCGCCTCGCCGCCCACGCCGTCGAACACGATCGTCGCGGGGCGGCCGTCGAGGCTCTCCTTGAGGTACGCGCGGACCTTGTCGGGCCACGCCGGGTTCGTGTAGTCCACGGCGAGGTCGGCGCCGTTCGCCCGGACGCGGGCCGTCTTCCGCGGGCCGCCGGCGAGACCGATGACCGTGGCACCCCGGTGCTTGGCGTACTGGGTCAGGAGCGTGCCGATGCCGCCCGCCGCGGCGGGGATGATCACCACCGAATCGGGGTCCGGCTCGGCGAACCGGAGGATGCCCATCGTCGTGCGGCCGGTGCCGATCAGCGCGACCGCCTGGGGGAAGTCCAGTTCTGCGGGGAGTTCGTGCAGGCGGGACGCCTCCGTGACGGTCTGCTCGGCATAGCCCCCGGGGGCGAAGCCGATGTGGGCGACGACGCGCTTGCCGAGCCAGGCCGGGTCGACGCCCTCGCCCAGCCCGTCGACCGTGCCGGCCACCTCGCGGCCGGGGATCGTGGGCAGGGGCGGGAGTTGGGGCAGCGGGCCCTGGATGCCTTCGCGTATCGCGGTGTCCAGGAGGTGGACGCCGGCGGCGGCGACCTTGATGCGGACCTGGCCGGGGGTTGGGTCGGGGGTGGGTGTCTCCTCGTAGACGAGGTTCTCGGCGGGGCCGAAGGTGTGGAGGCGGATGGCGTGCATGGTGGGCTGGGTGTGCGGGGTGGGTTGGGTGTGCGGGGTGGGTTGGGCGTGCGTGGTGGGTTCGGCGTGCATGGTGGGCTCCTTGGGTGTGCGGTGCTGCTTTTGCTCTGGAGCCCTTACTGTTCAACCTCAAGCGGACTTGAGGTCAAGCCTCGACCTGGTCAGCGCGAGTGTCACCGCCTCCACTGCGCTGTTGAACGACACCTCGGACAGTAGGCCCGGCGCCGCGACCTGGTCGCCCGCCAGGTACACGCCGTGGCCACGGTCGATCTTCGGGCGGTCGCGCCACGTCGTGCCGGGGCGGTCCAACGCGCCCGTACGGCCGTTCGCCACCGAGGCGCGGCGCCACGTCAGGCGGTCGCGCCAGCCGTCGAAGCCGAGGTCGAGCAGGTGCTCGGCGCGGGCCACGCCCGCCTGCTTCGTCTCGTCCGGGGCGAGGGGGATCTGGGCCTGGACGAGCTGTTCGCCCTCGGGGGCCAGCGTGCGGTCCTGGGCGGTGAAACGCTCGACCCAGCCCGGCCGGTCCAGGTCCGAGACCGCGAACGCGTCTCCCCTGCGGGTGCGGAACGCCACGTCGACCAGCGTGGTGCGGCCGCTCTCCCAGCGCAGGGAGTCGTCGCCGCAGAGGCGGCGGGCCGCGTCGAGGGACGTCGCGACGACGACCGGGCCGTTGCGGGGGACGTCGGCGAGGCTGTCGACGCGGGCCAGCGTCTCCACCTGTACGCCCAGCTTCCAGGCCAGCGCCGCCATGCGGTCGATGACCGAGGCCCAGCCGCCCCGCGGGTAGTGGGCCTCGGGAGGCAGTTTCGTCGCGCGGCGCAGGCGTTCCTGCACGAAGCGGGCCGAGAGGGAACCCGGGTCGTGGTGGAACGTCGCCACGCCCACGTAGTGCGCGGCGGCCCGCGCGCCCTCCTCGCCGACCTGGGCCGTCGCCCACGTGGTGAAGTCCTCGTCGACGGGCGCCTGTTCGGCCTTGCGGCGCAGCAGCTTGAGCATCGCGAGCGGCGGTACGCGGTGCAGCGTGCCGTGGTGGTGCAGGCGCAGCCGGGTGCCTTCGAGGGGCGGCAGCGGGGCCAGCGGGCCGATGAGGTCGCGTTGCTTGAGCCAGGTCCAGTGGGGGCCGCCGTTGTAGAGGGCGTGCGGGCCCTCGTTCGTGCGGTACGGGGCCTTGGCGGTGCGGGCGCGGCCGCCGAGGGTGTGGTGCGCCTCGTGCAGGGTCACGCGGGCGCCGGCCTCGGCGGCGGTGATGGCCGCGGTGAGGCCGGCGAAGCCGCCGCCGATGATGGTCAGGTGGGTGGCTGGGGGCATTGGGGGCTCCCTCGGGGTGGCGTGGGGTGGGGTGTGGGTGTTGGTCCTGTGGTGTTGTTCTTGTCGGCCTTCATGGGGTGGACGGGTGGCGGGTGGGGGGATGTGACATCTCGGTGGTGTGCCCGGGGCGTTGTCAGTGGTGGCGGGCACGATGGGGGCATGGCTCAGAAGGCTCAGAAGGTTCAGAAGGCGAAGGCTGTGCGGGGTACGAAGGCCGTGGGCGTCGTGAAGCAGGCGCGGCGGGCCGAGGTGCGGTTGCCGCCGCTGCGGCCCTTCGAGGGTGGGGAGCTGGAGCCCGACGGGGATTACGACGGGGTCGAGTTCCGCGGGCTCGACCTCGGGGGGCAGGACGCGGGCGGGGCGCTCTTCATGGACTGCGCGGTGTCCGGGTGCGGGGTGGGTGGGACCCGGCTGGCGCGGGCGCGGTTCGTCGACTCCGTGCTGACCGGGGTGTCGGGTGTGGGGACCGATCTCGCGGAGGCGTCGCTGAGGGATGTGGAGGTGGTCGACGCGCGGCTCGGCGGTGTGCAGTTGCACGGGGGTGTGCTGGAGCGGGTCGTGGTGCGGGGCGGGAAGATCGACTACCTGAATCTGCGGAAGGCGCGGTTGCGGGATGTGATCTTCGAGGGGTGCGTGCTGGTGGAGCCGGACTTCGGGCTCGCGTCCTTGGAGCGGGTGGAGTTCCGGGACTGTGTGCTGCGGGGGGTGGACTTCAGCGGGGTCCGGATGAAGGACGTGGATCTGCGGGCCGCCGGGGAGTTGGAGGTCGCGCGGGGGTTGGGGGCGTTGGCCGGGGCGGTGATCAGTCCTGCGCAGTTGATCGAGTTGGCGGCGGGGTTTGCGGCGGAGGTGGGGGTGCGGGTGGCTGGGCCGGGGGATTAGGCGGGGTGGCAGCCTGGGGTGCCTGGGGTTCGCGTGTGGGGCGGGGGTGGCTGCGGCTGGTGGGCGCCTTGGGTTCGTCTGTGGGGCGGGGCCGCGGGGGTATGTCCGTGCTCGCCATCTTGGCGCGGGCCTGCGGTTGCTCATCGCCTCGGCCTGACCACCACTGTGCTCCGCGCGCACATACCCCCACGTCCCCTCCGGTGCGTGGGCGACTGCGGGCCGTCGTCGCCCATGACCCTTGGGGCGCGCGGCGAACCGCGGGCCGTCGTCGAGCCACTGAGTATTGGGCAGGCGCCCCTGCCTGGACTTCTCGCCGCCGGGTAACGGCCACCCCGCCCGCCCCTACCTGGACCTCTCGCCGCCGAGTTTCGGGCGGGTGGGTGGGAGACATCCGGCGCGGAGCGGCGGGGTAGGGGATGCCGCCGGGTGCCGGTCACGGCGGGGCAGGGGATGGCTCCGGGCGCCGGGAGGTCAGAGGCGGGGGTAGCGGGACTGGAGGGACCAGAGCGCGGGGTTGTCCGCGAGGGACTCGTGGAGGTCCGTGAGGTCCGCGATGAGGTCATGGAGGAAGTCCCGCGCCTCGCGCCGAAGCTCCGCGTGGGAGAAGCTCAGCGGCGGCTCCTCCGGGTCCATCCAGTCCGCCTCGATGTCCACCCAGCCGAAGCGGCGGGCGAAGAGCATGCGGTCCGTGGACTCCGTGAAGTCCAGCTCCGCGTACTGGGGGCGGGAGGCCCGGCTGCCCATCGGGTCCTTGTCCAGGCTCTCCACGATGTCGCACAGCGCCCACGCGAAGTCCAGGACGGGCACCCATCCCCAGGCTGTGGACAGCTCCCGGTCCGCCTTGGTGTCCGCCAGATACACGTCCCCGCAGAACAGGTCGTGACGCAGCGTGTGGACGTCCGCCCGGCTGTAGTCCAGCTCAGGGGGGTCCGGGAAGCGGGCGGAGAGGGCGTAGCCGATGTCGAGCACGGTTCGATGGTGTCACGCCGGAGCCGCCCTCACGGCAGCAGCCGCTGCTCCTTCGCCACCGCCACCGCGCCCGCTCGCGTGTCGACGCCCAACTTGTCGTAGATCCGGCCCAGGTGGGTCTTGACCGTGGCCTCGCTGATGAACAGGGCCCGTGCGATGTCGCGGTTGCCGAGGCCGCGCGAGAGCTGGCCGAGGATGTCGCGCTCGCGGTCCGTGAGGGTGGGGCGCGGGGCGCGCATGCGGGCCATGACCCGGGAGGCGACCGGCGGCGAGAGCGCGGTGCGGCCCTGGGACGCGGCGTGGATCGCGGAGAAGAGTTCCTCGGGGCGCTCGGCCTTGAGGAGGTAGCCCGTCGCGCCCGCCTCGATCGCCCGCGTGATGTCGGCGTCCGTGTCGTAGGTCGTCAGGACCAGGACGTGGGGCGGGGCCCCGGGCGACGGCGACGTGATGCGGCGCGTCGCCTCCACGCCGTCGATGCCCTCGCCCAGCTGCAGGTCCATGAGGACCACGTCCGGGGTCAGCTTGGCGGCCAGGGCCACCGCCTCCTCGCCGGTGCCCGCCTCACCGACGACCTCGATGTCCGGCGCGCTGCCGAGCAGGGCGAGCAGGCCCGCGCGTACGACGACGTGGTCGTCGCAGACCAGGAGACGCACCGGCGGGCGGGGCGTACTCGGGTGAGGAGTGTTCGGGTGCGGTGTGTTCGGGTGGGGTGCGTTCATGAGCGGGACTCCAGCGGGATCGATACGGACAGGACCGTGCCCTCGCCCGGCGCCGACTCGATGGTCAGTGTGCCGCCCAGCCGGCCCGCCCGCGCCCGGATCGCGGGCAGGCCGTGGCCTCGTACTCCCGCCGACACGACGCCCGCCGCGGGTGGCGTGAAGCCGCGGCCGTCGTCCGCCACGTCCAGGACCACCTGGTCGTCCAGGAGTGTCAGGGTCAGCGCCGCCGTGGTGGCGTGCGCGTGTTCGCGTACGTTGGCCAGCGCGCCCTGCGCGATACGCAGCAGCGCCGAGCCGACCCGGTCGGGCAGCGGCATCGGGGAGCCCTCCGCGTGGAAGTGGAAGCGGACGGTCAGCGTCGCGTCCGACTCCCGCCGCGCCAGCGCCCGCAGCGCCTCGGTGAGGCCGCCGCCGTCCGCGAGGTCGGCGGGGGCCAGGTCGTGCACGAAGCGGCGGGCCTCGGCGAGCCCGCGTTCGGTGATCGACTCGGCGGTACGCACGTGGGCGCGGGCCCTGGCGGGGTCCGTGTCCCAGAGGCGGTCGGCGGCCTGGAGCAGCATCTGTTGGCTGGACAGGCCCTGGGCGAGGGTGTCGTGGATCTCCATGGACAGGCGCTGGCGCTCGGCGAGGGTGCCCTCGCGGCGTTCGGTGGCGGCCAGTTCGCGGCGGGTGCGGATGAGGTCGTCGATGAGTCCGCGCTGACGTGCCGCCTGGCGCTGCGTGTGGACGAAGACGGCGGCGGCCACCGCCGCCACGGCCGGCGGCGCGAGCAGCAGGTTCGGGTCGAAGCGGCCCGCGAGTTCCAGCTGTGCCGCGACGACGAACGCCGTCAGGACGGCCACCAGGGCGAGCGCGGCGCGCGTCGGCAGCGTACGCAGCCCGGAGTAGAACAGCGGCACCGCGCACCAGGCGAAGCTCGGCGCGAGCACGACGAGGACCACCCAGACCGCGACCACCGTGCCGAGCCACAGGAGGCGGCGGGCACCCGGCGCCGCGCCGAGCGCCGGGCCCGAGGAGTACGACGCCGGGCCCGAGGAGTACGACGCCGGGTCCTTCCGCGTCAGGGCGGCGAGGGGCGACGGCAGGGCGTAGAGCAGCGCGAGTGTCACCGAGAGCGCGATGATCCACGGCGTGCGCGGTTCTCCGGGGTGCCGCAGCAGGAAGCGGGCCAGCGAGGCGCCGAGGAGCAGGAAGAACGCGGCGTGCATGACCGCCGCGAGCCAGCGCGCGTCGGGGTCGTCCGGCGTGCCCGCCGTCTGTGGCCGGGGGCTCGAGCCCGGGACCGGAACCGGTGCGTGGCCCGGGGGAGTGTCCTGAGGGCCGGGCGGTGGCGTGTGCGGGGTCGGCCGGTGTCGGTCCACTGCGGGGCCACCCTCTCGTGATGCCGTGACTCGTCGTGCCGTGGTTCGGCGTGCCGTGACTTGTCGGCCCGTACGCGCGCTGAACTGGGCAAACATCCTCATTGTGACCCGGCGGGGCCACGCGGGGATCAACCGATCGGCTGACCCCCGTGTCGGCCGAGTCGCCCGCCGCTCCCAGCCGGTACGCCGAGGGGCGCGGGCCGGGACCCGCCCGAGGATTGAGGCAGGCGGTGGAAGGCGTGACCCCTCCGGCCCCTACGGCCCTCCGGCCCCTTCCCCCCTCCACCCGGACACCATGAGGAGTTCCCGATGCAGCAGCTCTCCCGTCGTACCCGCGTCCTCACCGGCGCCGTCATCGTCACGGCCCTCGGCGCCGGTGCCTTCGGTGCCGTCTCCGCCAGCGCCGGCACCCCGGACGCCGCCGCCCGGGCCGCCGTCACCGCCGACGCGGGCGACAAGAACCTCACCCGCTCCACCCACCTCACCGTCGCCGCCGCCACGAAGGCCGCGCAGGCCACCCTGGACGCCGCGAAGAAGGAGAACCAGCGCGTCACCGTCGCCGTCGTCGACCGCAACGGCAACACCCTCGTCACCCTGCGCGGCGACGGCGCGGGCCCGCAGTCGTACGAGTCCGCCGAGAAGAAGGCCTACACCGCCGTCTCCTGGAACGCCCCCACCTCCGAGCTGGCCAAGCGCCTGGAGCAGGCCCCCAACCTGAAGGACATCCCCGGCACGCTGTTCCTCGCGGGCGGCGCCCCGGTGACCGCCAAGGGCGCACCCATCGCGGGCATCGGCGTCGCGGGTGCCCCGAGCGGCGATCTGGACGAGAAGTTCGCGCGCGCGGGCGTGGCCGCCCTCGGCCGCTGAGCCGCGGACGGGACACCGCCGGGTCGTCGACCACGTCGACGGCCCGGCCCGTACCGCCCCGTGGGACAAGGGGCGGCCCAGGCCGCCCAACACCGAACAATTGCCGCATAAGATCATCGGCGTGGACCTGCGATCTCCGGCCGTCCGAGCCGCCACCGTGCCCCGTACCGCCACCGCGCCCCGTACCGTCGCCTGCGCCCTCGCGCTGCTCGTCGCCGTCAGCGGGTGCGGCGGCTCGGGCGTGGACGGCACCCCCGGCGCGGACGGCGTGCGCGACCCGTACTTCCCGAAGCTGGGCAACGGCGGCTACGACGTCACGCACTACGCCCTGACCCTCGGCTACGACCCCGACGGGCGCCACCTCACCGGCACCGCCGAGATCACCGCCCGCGCCGCGAAGAACCTCAGCTCCTTCAACCTCGACCTCAAGGGGCTCGACGTCTCGGGGATCACCGTCGAGGGCAAGGCGGCCCGGTTCCAGCGCGCGGGCCACGAGCTCCGCGTCCGCCCGGCCGACGAGCTGGACCGCGGCGAGACGTTCGTGGCGACCGTCCGCTACTCCGGCGCCCCGGAGACCATCACGGACGCCGACGGCTCCGAGGAGGGCTGGCTCAAGACGGCGGACGGCGCGCTCGCGCTCGGCCAGCCGACCGGGTCCATGGCGTGGTTCCCGGGCAACCACCACCCGAGCGACAAGGCGTCGTACGACATAGAGATCACCGTCCCCAAGGGCCTGACGGCCGTCTCCAACGGCGAGTTGACGCGCGAGTCGACCAAGAACGGCCGCACCACCTTCGCCTGGCACAGCGCCGAGCCGATGGCGAGCTACCTCGCGACCGTGGCCGTCGGGAAGTACGAGATGAAGACGACGGCGACAGAGGACGGGCTGCCCGTCATCACGGCCGTCGACCCCTCGCAGGCGAAGGCGAGCAAGAAGGTCCTCGCGAAGATCTCGGACATCCTGGAGTGGGCGGAGTACAACTTCGGGCCGTACCCATTCTCCTCGGCCGGCGCGATCGTCGACCGCGAGGAGGACGCCGGGTACGCCCTGGAGACGCAGACCCGCCCCGTCTACCCCGGCGCCCCGGAGACCGCGCTCGTCGTCCACGAGATCGCCCACCAGTGGTTCGGCGACTCCGTCACGCCCAAGTCCTGGCGGGACATGTGGCTCAACGAAGGCTTCGCCACGTACGCGGAGTGGCTGTACGAGGAGGACCAGGGCGGCGACAGCGCGCAGGACGTCTTCGACGCGCTGTACGAGGGCGACTACTACGAGGACGACGCGGACAACGAGGCGATCTGGGCCTTCCCGCCCGCCCGGCCCACGGACGCCGAGCACATCTCGGACGCGCCGGTCTACGAGCGCGGCGCGATGGTCATCCACAAGATCCGCCGGGCCGTGGGCGACGACGCGTTCTACGACATCGTGCAGGGCTGGGCGAAGACGTACCGGCACAAGAACGCCGACACCAGGGACTTCACCGAGTACGTCGAGGAGCACGCGGGCGGCGACGAGGCGCGCGAGAAGGTCAGCCGGATCTGGGGGGACTGGCTGTACGGGGACGGCAGGCCGGACCGCCCCTGAGGCGCGGGCTCACAGCGGTTTGCGCAGCACCGCGCACGGGCGGCGCGGGGCGCGGTCCTCGCGGTGGCCGATGACGAGGTAGCCGAGCGCCGTCCAGAACCGCAGTGCCTTCGGGTTGTTCTCCGGGACCGCGAGGCGCACGGCGCTGCGCCCCGCCGCCCGGAAGCGGTCCTCGACGCGGCGCACCACCTCCTGGCCCACGCCCGTGCGGTGCGGGTCCGCGGCCACGACCAGCAGCCCGATCCACGGGTCGGGGTCGGTGGGGTCGGGGTGGTGGGCGAGGGTGATGACGACGCCGACGAGCCGTCCCTCGGAGCGGGCGAGCAACACCTCGGCGCCGGGGCGGGCGAGTTCGTCCGCGAGGGCCTTGGCGACCTGCTCGACGCCGATGTCGTCCGGATCGGGGAACTCCCCGCTGAGCGCGAAGAACTCCCGGTCCGCCGCGTACAGCGCGGTCACCTCGGTGAGCAGATGACCGGGCAGGGCTCCGTCGACGGCGGTGAGCGGTTCGAGGATCATGCGGCGCAGGCTAGCGGGGGCCGTCCGGCGGGGCCCGGCTAGCGGGGCGGTCGTGTCCCGGCCGGCTCGCGTGCCTCGCGCCACTCGCCGAGCGCCGTCCAGCACCAGCAGGCCGACGCGACCACGTACATGGCCACCCAGCCGGAGAAGTGGCCCGCTTCGAGCGCCTTGTCGACGGCGATCACGGCGAAGAGCACCGCCATGGCGACCGCGCGGTACATCTTGTTCCGGGCGAGGCGGCGACGCTTGCGGGGGCCTTCGGCGAGCCGCATGGCGTAGACCTCGACGTCACCGAAGGCGTCCTCGGCCCGTTCACCGCCCGCCCAGGCGAGATGCTGCCGGGCCTCCCGCACATGGCCGCGCGCCTCGGCGGCCGGCATGGCGTGCCGCCCCCGCAGCAGCCCTTCGAGCCGCGTCAGCCACTGCGCGTCACCGGCCTGCGGGCGCGGCGTGAACCAGCGGTCGAGGGTGGCGTCGGGGAAGACGAAGGCACCGACGGTCCAGGCCGCGCAGCCGGCCATGAGCACCGGCACGGGCACGGTGAACAACCGTTCCCCGGGTGCCGCGGCGGCGACGGCGGACCCGCCCGCGACGGCGCAGACGGCCCCGGCGGCGAAGCCCCACATGCCCCGCATCCGTCCGGCGCCGCGGGCGACGAAGGCGAGGGCGGCCAGCGAGACGGCGGCCACGACCGTGGCATACCCGGCGACCGAGGCCCAGCTCCCCGTCACCCACAGCCCGTCCTCGATCCAGCACAGCGCGCACAGGACGAACCCGATGAACCCGAGCATCCCGAAGGCGGCGGAGACGTGTTCGCCGGGTGTCAGGCCGCGCGCGTCGGCCTTGGCCCGGTCCTTCTCGCTGACGCGCTCGGCGGCGACCGCGGACGCGTACGCCTCCGGGGCGCCGAGCAACTCGGGCGCGGGCCGCCCGGCCTCGTGCACGAGCTGGTGCGCCTCGGCGAGCACCTCCTCGGCGAGGCCGAGGGGCACGTCGTGATCGAGCGCGAGCCGTATGCGGACGGTGTCGGCCCAGTCCTGGTCCTCCTCGCCGGCCCAGACGAGGTCAGGCGTCCGTGTCGTCGGCGGCTTGCCCACTGTCATCCCCCTTGCCGAGGAGCGAGGCGACGGTCCGGGTGAAGTCACCCCACGCGGCCTGGTCACGCCGCAGTCTCGCCCGCCCCTCCTCGGTGATCCGGTAGTACTTCCGTCCGGGACCGCCTTCGCCGGCGCCCCACTCGACCTCGACGGCGCCCTCCTCTTCGAGGCGGGCGAGGGCGGGGTAGAGCGTGGCGGCCTTGATGCCGTGCAGACCCGCGTCGGCGAGGCGGTTCAACAGGGCGTAGCCGTAGCTCTTCTCCTCGCCGTCGAGGGTCCCGAGCAGGCACAGGGGCAGGGCGGCGCGGGTCCACGGGGTGTGGGCGTCGGGCACAGGTGTTCTCCCTGGCTTCCCTGGGCGGGTCACATGTCTGGTCCACGGACTATTACGAAAACAATAATAGCTGCCTCCTCGACCGCTCGACTGCTCGGGTGTCGGTGGGTGTGCGTCGGGGGCCGGGCGCGCCAGAGGGCCCCGGCACAGGTGCCGGGGCCCTCTGGAGGCGTACGTCAGGGGGAGCCGGGGTCGGCTCAGACGTTGACGCCGAAGTCCTGGGCGATGCCTACCAGGCCCGAGGCGTAGCCCTGGCCGACCGCGCGGAACTTCCACTCCGCGCCGTTGCGGTAGAGCTCGCCGAAGACCATGGCGGTCTCGGTGGCGGCGTCCTCGGAGAGGTCGTACCGCGCGATCTCCGTGCCACCCGCCTGGTTGATGATGCGGATGAACGCGTTGCGGACCTGGCCGAAGTTCTGCGAGCGGTTCTCGGCGTCGTAGATCGAGACCGGGAAGACGATCTTCTCGATGTCGGCCGGCAGGCCCTGGAGGTTGACGTTGATCTGCTCGTCGTCGCCCTCGCCCTGGCCCGTGACGTTGTCACCGGTGTGGACGATGGTCTGGTCCGGCGTCGCCTTGTTGTTGAAGAAGACGAAGTGCTGGTCGGAGTAGACCTTGCCCTGCGTGTTCACCGCGATCGCGGAGGCGTCCAGGTCGAAGTCGGTGCCGGTGGTGGTGCGGACGTCCCAGCCGAGCCCCACGGTGACGGCGGTCAGGCCCGGAGCCTCCTTGGTGAGCGAGACGTTGCCACCCTTGGACAGGCTTACTGCCATTGTTGGGAGTCCCTTCCCTCGTTTGCGACGCACCGCGTGAAGTCAGTGCGCAACGGGCTTCGTACTGGGGACGAAGCTACCTTCACTGGTACCAACGCCGACCGAGGTCCCGAAGGTTCCGCATGGCTTTACTTTCTTTACGTTTCCCTGGCGGGGCGGCCCCGCCCGAAAACGGCGTGACGTGAGCCCGACAGGCGGGGGACCATGGGGGCATGTCCGGTCCCCATGTCATCCGCGGCTCCGTCTCCCTGCCCGAGGCCGAGCTGATGTGGCGTTTCTCGCGGTCGTCCGGGCCGGGCGGTCAGCACGTCAACACCAGTGACTCACAGGTCGAGCTGCGGTTCGACCTCGCGAACACCGACGCGCTGCCCGAGGTGTGGAAGCGGCGGGCCCTGGAGCGGCTTGCCTCCCGGCTCGTGGACGGCGTCATCAGCGTACGGGCGAGCGAGCACCGCTCTCAGTGGCGGAACCGGGAGATGGCGGCCACCCGGCTGGCCGCCCTCCTCGCCGAGGCCACCGCCCCGCCGCCGAAGCCGCGGCGCGCGACCAAGATCCCGCGGGGCATCAACGAACGAAGGCTGCGGAACAAGAAGCAGCGCAGCGAGACGAAGCGGGGCAGGTCGGGGCAGGGCTGGGGCTGAGGTGATCGCCCCCGCCAGGGGCGCGGGCAGCCACGGATGGGCCGCAGGCGCGTGTGCGGAGTCTTCGGCAGTTGCGTCTGCGGCTTGTCTTGGGCCGAGCGCGCAGTTCCCCGCGCCCCTTTGGGGCGGGGCAGGGCTGGGGCTGAGGTGTTCGCCCCCGTCAGGGGCGCGGGGAACTGCGCGAGCAGCCACGGATGAGCCGCAGTCGCGTGTGCGGGGTTCTCGGCAGTTGCGTCTGCGGCTTTTCGCGGGCCGAGCGCGCAGTTCTCCGCGCCCCTGCGGGGCGCTCAGTCCGGCTGTCGGACCGTCCCCGGCTGCGGCTTTTCGTGCGCTGGGCGCGCATTCCCCGCGCCCCCAGGGAGGCACGGCTCAGCCCAGGTGCCTGTACCGGCCCCGGAAGTACAGCAGCGGGCCCCCCTCCCCGCTCGGCAGTGACGCAGTCAGCACGCGGCCGATCACCAGGGTGTGATCGCCCGCCGCCACCGTCTGCTCCGTGCGGCACTCCAGGGTCGACAGCGCGCCGCCGATCAGCGGGGCGCCGGACTCCGTGCCCCGTACGCACGGGATGTCCTCGAAGAGGAGCCGGTCGCTGATGCGGCCCTTCATCGCGAAGCGGCCCGCGATGTGCCGCTGGTTCTCGGAGAGCACCGAGACCGCCCACAGCGGTTGCTCGGCGAGCAGGTCGTCCATCCGGGAGCCCTCGCGCAGGCTCACCATGACCAGGGGCGGGTCCAGCGAGACGGAGAGGAAGGCGGTCGCGGTCATGCCCACGTCCTCGCCCGCGGGCGCGCCGGGGTCGTCGGGGTCCAGGCCCGGCTCGCGCGCCGTCACCAGGACCACGCCCGCCGCCAGGCGGGACATCGCCGCGCGGAACTCGTCGTTGCTCACCCCGTCAGCATGCCCACCCGGCGACGGGTCGCGGGGGGAAGGCGGGGCCGGGGGAGTCTTCAGTACGTGAGCCACGATGGCGACGCTAGCCCGGACGCGCCCCGCGGCACATCGGCCCCGCGGCCGAGACAGGTCCTAGGACCGAGGGCCGAGAAGGGGTGGCACGCGGTGCCGCGCACAGCGGTGGTCCAGGCCAAGGGTCTGGACCAACGGTGGTGCCCCACCTGTGACTTGAGTCACAGGACCCATATTTTGTTGACCCTGTGTACCGAGTGGGCAGCTCGCTGTGATTCAGTGACGGTGGCAATAAGACACTGAGGGCACAAGGGCACAGAAAGTCACTGCGGGCGCCGCGCATCCTGGATTGCTGTCGAGGTCTCGGGGAGAACGAGCATGGAGACCGAGTCGGAGCCGTACGTCCGTCTTGCGACCCTGCGGCAGCTGCATCAGGTGGTTGCGGAGCTGAACACCGCCCGGAGCCTGGCGGACACGCTGCAGACCGTCGCCGACGGCGTCGTCAACGGCCTTGGCTATGAACTGGCCTGCGTCAATCTCGTGCGCCCGGACGGCGACCTCGTCGTCGCCGCCTTCGCGGGCAACCCCGCCGCCGAGGCCCTCATCACCGGACGCGTCGGCTCCCGTGACGCCTGGGAGCGCCGCCTCGCCATGGGCGAGGCGTGGGGCGCCCTGCGCTTCATCTCGTACACCGAGGGCTGGGTCCTCGACGACGACGACGTCCCGCAGTGGTACACCGAGGGCCCCGAGCCCCGCTTCGAGGACGAGTGGCACCCCGCCGACCGCCTCTTCGCCCCGATGTACGCCACCGGCGCGGCCGGCGGCGAGCTGCTCGGCGTGATCTCCGTGGACCGGCCGCGCAACGGCCGCAGGCCCGGCGCCTGGGGCCGCGAGGCCCTCCAGATGTACGCCTTCCAGGCCGCCATCGCGATCAGCAACGCCCGGCTGCGCGCCAACATGCAGCGCGCCCTGGTCCGCCTGGAGCGCGAGCAGCAGGCACTGCGGGCCAGCGAGGAGTCCTTCCGGCAGGCCTTCGAGTACGCGCCCTCCGGCATGGCCATCGCCGAGATGGGCGGCGACCAGCACGGACGGCTCCTGCGGACGAACGACGCCCTGTGCCGCCTCCTCGGGCGCCCCGCCTCCGCCATGCGGCGCTACTCCTTCTCCGACCTCGTCCACCCCGAGGACATCGGCACGCTCCTGCGCACCTCCGCCGAGGGCGGCCGGGCCGAGCTGCGCCTCGCGCGGCGCGACGGGACGTACGTGTGGGTGTCGCTGCGCAACTCCGTCGTCGCGGACGCCGCCGACGGGCCGCGCTTCCTGCTCACGCACGTCGAGGACATCGAGGAACGCAAGCGCCGCGAACTCCAGCTCGCCCACCGGGCCAGCCATGACTCGCTCACCGGACTGCCCAACTCCGCCGAGCTGCGGGCCCGGCTCAGCTCCCGCCTGTGCCGCAGGCCGCACGCGGGTCGGCCCAGCGCCGTCGACTCCCTCGACGCCGCCTACGAACACGGCTACGACTTCGGCCACGCCTCGCTCCAGCACGACGAGGGCTTCGACCACCACGTGCACACCATCGCTCCCGAGGAGGGGGAGGTAGACGACGGGACCAAGGGGCTCGCGGTCCTCTTCTGCGACCTCGACGGCTTCAAGTCGATCAACGACCGGTTCGGGCACCACACCGGTGACGCCGTCCTCATCGAGGTGGCGAGAAGGCTCACCAGCGGAGTGCGGGACGGGGACACCGTGGCGCGGCTCGGCGGCGACGAGTTCGTCGTCCTCGCGGACGGGCTCGGCCGCGCCGACGCCCAGGACCTCGCGGTCCGGCTGCGGAACGCGATCATCCCGCCGATCCGCGTCGACGGCAGGGCGGTGCGGGTGGGCGCCAGTTTCGGCATCGGCTGGGCGCACTGCGGCATGTCGGCGGACGAAGTGTTGCACTCCGCCGACCAGCGGATGTACGTGGAGAAACGCTCCCGTGCCAAGCAGCAGCGGCGGGCCGGCTGACGGCGTCGATGAGGCCGACGCCACCCGTTGGCACCAGCCGGACCGGGTAGGCTCCCCGCGTCAGCGATGTGAGGGAGTGACCTGGGAATGACGCCCGGCAATAACGGCGAGAACACGCCGAGCGCGCCGCAGGGCGACGACGATCCGTTCGGCTACCTCTACGAGGACGGACAGGCGGCCGGAGCGACCCCGCCGGGCGGCGGGGGCGGCTATGGGTACCCGGGTCCCCGTTCCTCGTACCACCACGTACGGGCGGTCGGTGACCGGCGCCCGGCGTACGGCCAGGCCCAGGCGGCGCAGCAGACGTACGGCCAGCAGGTCCCGCAGCAGCAGCCGCAGCAGGGTGGCCACGGCCGGCCGAACCCCCACTACACCGCACCCGAGGCGCAGCCCGGCGGCGCGCCCGTCGCCTCGCCGCAGTACGCGCCCGCGGGCGGCGGCGGTGGCCGCGGCCGGGGGCCCAACACCAAGGGGCTGCTGATAGCGGCCATCGCGGTGGTGGCCGTCGTCGCCATCGGCATCGGCGCCGCCATGCTCTTCGGCGGCAAGGACGAGGACAAGGGCGGCGACACGCAGACCGGCGGCAAGCCGTCGCAGGCGACGTCGGTCGAGCCCAGCGAGAAGCCGGCGAAGAAGCCGAAGGAGAAGACCGAGCTGCCGCAGACGGACGCGAAGGCCCTGAAGCTGGAGGGCGGCACGACGACGGCCTCCGACGTGCCGGGTGCCAAGTCCGCCGGAGGGGTGTACGTGGCCGGGCTCGACAAGCCCGGCGCGCGGGTCACGTGGACCGTCAACGGCATCCCGAAGGACGGCGCCTACACCCTCTTCGTGGGCTATGGCGTGCCGGGCGAGGCCGCCGAGACCACGCTGACGGTGAACGGCAGCCAGTCCGAGCGCAAGGTCAACATGGACAACTTCGCCCGCGCCGAGAAGGGCGCCTGGGACAAGGGCTGGACCAAGACCTACGTCTATGTCGAGCTGTCCAAGGGCACCAACACGCTCACGGTCTCCTGCGAGGAGGGCGACCGGTGCAACGCCAACCTGGACCAGTTCTGGCTGAAGGCCGGTCACGTGACCAGCTGACCGCGCGCACCACGAGGCGAGGCGCTCGACCGGGACTCCCGGTCGAGCGCCTCGCGCGTGGACGGGCCCCGGCGGGCTCGCGGGACGACGTGCTCAGACCAGGAGGCGCTGGAAGCGGGCCGTCGTCTCCGCCATCGCCTCCCGGGCGAGCGTCAGGTACTTGCGCGGGTCGACGCCCTTCGGGTCGCCCGCCAGGTAGGCGCGCACCTCGCCCGTGAACGCCGTGTTGAGCGCCGTGCCCACGTTGATCTTCACCATGCCGGAGGCGATCGCCCGGCGGATCTCCGCGTCCGGGACGCCACTTGAGCCGTGCAGGACCAGGGGGACCGGCACCGCGGCGCGCAGGGACGCGATCAACTCGTGGTCCAGGCAGGCCGTCCGCTCCGTCATCGCGTGCGTGGAGCCGACGGCCACCGCGAGGGCGTCCACGCCCGTGTCGGCGACGTACGCGGCCGCCTCCGCCGGGTCCGTGCGCACCCCCGGCGCGTGCGCGTCCAGCGGCGGCTCGCCCTCCTTGCCGCCCACCTCGCCCAGCTCGGCCTCGATCCACATGCCCCGCTCATGGCCCCAGCGCACCGCGTCCGCCGTCGCCTTCACGTTCTCGCCGTACGCCAGCTTCGACGCGTCGAACATGACGGAGCTGAAGCCCTCCGGGTGCGCGGCGCGCAGCAGTTCGACGTCCGTCACGTGGTCCAGGTGGAGGGCGAGACGGGCCGGGGAGGCGTGGGCGACCGCCGCGGTCGCCGCCGCGATCGCCGACAGCCGGCCGCCGTGGAACCTCACCGCGTTCTCGGAGATCTGGAGGATCGCCGGGGTGCCCGCCCGCTCGGCGCCCAGCGCGATCGCCTCCGCGTGCTCCAGCGTGATGACGTTGAACGCCGCGACGCCATGACCCGCCGCGCGGGCCTGTCCGACGAGTTCGCCGGTGCTGACCAGTGGCACGGAGCTCCCCAATTCCCGGGGCGCTGCGCCCCGTTGTGCGGTGCGGATACGGCTCTAGGTGGGTGCTTCTTGGCGGGTGCTGCGTCAGGCCGCCGCGGGGCGGCCGGTCACCGCGACGCGCGTCAGCAGGTCCTCGTACGTCGTGCGGTCGAACTCGCCCGCCGCCGGGGCCGCCACGGTCGCCGCCGACAGGGCGACGGCGCGGGCCAGCCGGTCCGGCCAGGGCAGGCCCTCGGCGAGCCCGGAGAGCAGTCCGGCGACCGCCGAGTCGCCCGCGCCCGTGGGGTTGCCGCGCACCGGGGCGGGGGGCCGCGCCTGCCAGCCGCCGTCCGGGGTGAGGGCGAACAGGCCGTCGGCGCCGAGCGAGGCGACCACGGCGTGCGCGCCCCTGCGGCGGGCGTCGCGGGTGGCCCGGACGGGCTCGTGGAAGCCGGTCAGCTCGCCGAGTTCCTCGGCGTTGGGCTTGATGATGTCAGGGCGCGCGGCGACGGCACGGCGCAGCGGCTCGCCGCTGGTGTCGAGCAGTACGGGGACGTGGGCGGCGCGCGCGGCGCGTACGAGCAGGGCGTACGCGCCGACGGGGACGCCGGGCGGCAGGCTGCCGCAGAGCGCGACCGCCGTCGTGCCCGGGCGGTGCACCAACGCCTCGTAGGTGTCCAGGAAGGCGGCCCACTCGGCGGGGGTGACGGTCGGGCCCGGTTCGTTGAGCTGGGTGGTGTCGCCGGTCGCCGCGTCGGCCACGGCGACGGTGCGGCGCGTGGCGCCCGCGACGGGGGCGAACGCGACCGTCACGCGCGGCTCGTCGGCCAGGCGCTCGCGCAGGACGCGTCCGGTGCCGCCGCCCGCGAAGCCGGTGACGGTCACCTCGTGGCCGAGGGCGGCGAGGACGCGGGCGACGTTCACGCCCTTGCCGCCGGGGCGTTCGATCACCTCGGTGACGCGGTGGGTGGTGTGCGGGGTGAGGGCGGGGACGCGGTAGGTGAGGTCGAGCGCCGCGTTCAACGTGACGGTGAGCATCACTCGTACCACCCCCTAAGTGCCGTGCGCTGCCGCTCTTTCGCCGGTTCTGATCATGCCAAACAGAAGGCGGTTGGCCCAGGGGTGAGGGCCGGCCGCCGTGTCCGGCGCGGGCGTCAGGAGGGCTCGACCACCCATTCGCCCTTGCGCATCACGCCCTTGAGGTCGAAGGACGCGTCCAGGACCACCAGGTCGGCGTCCTTGCCCGGCTCCAGGGAGCCCACGGTGTCGGCCATCCCGAGGAGCGCGGCCGGGTTGGCGCACAGGGCGCGCACGGTGTCCTCCACGGAGATCTTGTCGATGGTCACCGAGCGCTTGAAGGCGCGGTCCAGGGTGAGGGTGGAGCCCGCGATCGAGCCGCCCTCGACGAGCCGCGCCACGCTGTCCTTCACCTCGACCTCCAGCGGGCCGAGCATGTACCGGCCGTCGCCGAAGCCCGCCGCGTCCATCGCGTCCGTGATGAACGCGACGCGGCCCGCGCCCGCCCGGTGGAAGGCCAGCTCCAGGGCGGCCGGGTGCAGATGGGTGCCGTCGTTGATCAGCTCGACGGTGATCCGCTCGTCCTCCAGGAGGGCGGCGATCGGGCCGGGCGCGCGGTGGCCGAGGCCGGGCATCGCGTTGAACAGGTGCGTGGCGACGGTGGCGCCCGCGTCGATGGCCTCCACCGTCTGCTCGTACGTGGCGTCGGTGTGCCCGATGGCCGCGATGACGCCGTGCTCGGCGAGCAGCCGCACGGAGTCGAGGCCGCCGGGCAGTTCGGTGGCGAGCGTGAGCATCTTCGCCCGGCCGCGGGCCGCGTCGATCAGCTTGCGGACGTCGGCGGGGTCGGGGTGGCGGAGCAGGCCCTCGCTGTGCGCGCCCTTGCGGCACGGCGAGATGAAGGGGCCCTCGAAGTGGATGCCGGCGATGTCACCCTGCTCGGCCAGTTCGCTCAGGAGCCCGGCGCGCTCGGCGAGGAAGTCCATCTCGCCGGTGACGGTGGAGGCGACGAGGGTGGTCGTGCCGTGCAGGCGGTGCGTGTGGACGCCCTTGAGGACGTCCTCCACGGTGCCGGAGGTGAAGGAGGCGCCGCCGCCGCCGTGGTTGTGGAGGTCGACGAAGCCGGGGACCACCCAGTGGCCGGTGAGGTCGAGGGTGTCCGCGTGCGGGTCGGCGGGCGTACCGGCCGGGGCGTTCCCGGCGATGCGGGTGCCCTCCACGGTCACGCGGCCGTCGGTGACGGTTCCGGTGGGCAGTACCACCTGGGCACCGGCGAGAACCTTGCGAGTGGCCATCAGGTGGTTACCTCCGGGGGGTCGGTGTCGGCTGGTTGTGCGGGGGACGCCGGCGCGTCGAGGAGGTCCCAGGCGAGCAGGCCCGCCCCCAGGCACCCGGCGGTGTCGCCGAGGGCCGCGGGCACGATGTCCGGCAGCGTCTGGAACTGGACGACGCGTGCCGCGACGGCGGCCCGCAGCGGCGTGAACAAGGTTTCCCCCGCCTCGGCCAGGCCGCCACCGATGATCAGGGTGCGCGGGTCCAGCAGAGTGAGGGCGGTGAGCAGACCGTCCGCCAGCGCGTCGACGGCGTGCTGCCAGACCTCCTGGGCCCGCGGGTCACCGGACTCCACGGCCTTGGCGCAGTCCGCGGCGTCCGCCTCGGGGTCGCCGCTCGCCTCGGCCCACGCCGCGCTCACCGCGGAGGCGGAGGCCAGGCGTTCCAGGCAGCCGCGCTGGCCGCAGCCGCAGGGCGGGCCGCCGGGGCGTACGACGATGTGGCCGATCTCCCCGGCCGAGCCGTGGGCGCCGGGTTCGATGGCGCCGTCGATGCCGATGGCTCCCGCGATGCCGGTGCCCAGCGGCACGAACAGGAAGCGGTCGGCGCCCTTGCCCGCGCCGAGGCGGCCTTCGGCGAGGCCGCCGGTGCGGACGTCGTGGCCGAGGGCGACGGGGACGCCCGCCAGGCGGGCGCTGAGGAGGTCCCGCAGGGGGACGTCGCGCCAGCCGAGGTTGGCCGCGTAGACCGCTGTGCCGCGGGCGGCGTCGACGATTCCGGGTACGGCGACGCCCGCCGCCGCGGCGGGTTCGCCGAGGTGGGCGATGCCGTGGGCGCGCAGGTCGGCGGCGAAGCCGAGGATGGACTCGACGACCGCCTCGGGGCCGCGGTCGCGGCCCGTCGGGCGGCGGGCCTCGTGCAGCAGGGTGCCGTCCGCCCCTATCAGGGCGGCCTTCATTCCGGTGCCGCCCACATCGAGGGCGATGACGTGTCTCACGGATACAGTCTCGCCCGTCACCCCTTGAAAGGTCTAGTCCACCTGTCGGCCGGGCCGGGAGGGGAGCGACAGGAGCAGCAGAGATGCTGCTGTCATATGACTCCCGCAAGTATGCGGAATGGCCGATTTGCCGCAGATACCGCCATGCGAAAGAACGAATCCGTTTTCCGGCCGTGCGGGACGACCGTGTCGAGCGTTTGACCGGGCGCGTTTCTCCCCCCACACAGCCACAGAGGTGGATTCATGCTGAGACCCTGCGCAGGCAGCGGCCGCTTTCGTGCCCGGCTGACCCTCGGATTCGCGCTCGCCGTCATGGCGGGTACGTCCGCGGCGGCGTCCGACGCGCCGCCCCCGGCGCCGAAACCGGCGGTGAAGAAGGCGCCTGACAAGGGCTTCCCGATGCGCATCGCCGCGTACGTGGCCAACAGCGGTTCCGGGAGCGTCTCCGCGTTCGACGTCCGTCTTGAGCGGGCCGTCGCCACCACGGCGGTGGGCAGCGGGCCGACCGGCGTGGGCGCGGCCCCCGACGGCTCCCACGTGTATGTGGCCAACGGCCTGTCCGACTCGGTCACGTTCATCGAGACGTCCGGCCACCGGGCCGTGGCGACCGTGCCGGTCGGCTCCTATCCGTTCTCGGCCTTCCCCAGCCGCGACGGCCGGTGGGTGTTCGCGGCGAACTGGGGCAGCGGCAACGTCTCCGTCATCGACACGGCCGCCCGGAAGGTCGTCGCGACGCCCACGACCGGCGAACTCCCGCACAGCGTCGCCACCCTGCCCGACGGGACCACCTACGTCACCAACAGCGGCAGCAACAACGTCACCGTCCTGTCCAAGGGCCACGAGCCCCTGGTCCAGATCCCCGTGGGCGACTTCCCCAGCGGGATCACCGCCACGGCCAAGGGCGACCGGGTCTACGTCGCCAACACCGGGTCCGGGAGCATCTCCGTCATCGACACCGCCACCCGCAAGGTGACGGCCACCTGGCCGGTCGGCAAGGCCCCCCTCGGCCTGGGGATCAGCCCCGACGGACAGCGGCTGTACGCCGCGGACTCCGGGGCCGACGTGCTCCTCGTCATCGGCACCGCGAACGGCGGTGTCCTCTCCCAGGTGCCCGTGGGCAGGACACCGCAGGGCGTGGCGGTCGCTCCGGGCGGCAGCCGGGTCTGGGTCACCAACGAGGACTCCGCCAGCGTCTCGGTCGTCGACGCGGGGCTCGCGAAGGTCCGGACGACCCTGCGCACCGGCGACCAGCCGGAGGGCATCGCCATCACCCCCAGGTGAGTGACCCCCTACCCCTGGCCGAGAACCACGCTGCGGGTCAGGTTCCTCGGGCGGTCCGGGTCCAGGCCGCGGGACTCGGCCAGGGCCACCGCGAGCCGCTGGGCGCGGATCAGATCGGCCAGCGGGTCGGTGTCCCGGCGGGCGACGAGTTCGCCGCCGACCCGCGCCACGTCACCGGCGAGCCCCTCCGGCAGCGTGCCGAACATCCACGCCACGCGGCCGGGGCCGGTGACGGAGATCGGCCCGTGGCGGTACTCCATCGCCGGGTACGCCTCCGTCCACGCCCCCGCCGCCTCCCGCATCTTCAGCGCCGCCTCCAGCGCGAGGCCGTAGGTCCAGCCGCGCCCGAGGAACGTCCACTGCTCCGCCCCGAGCACCGCCTCCGGCAGCGGCTCGGTGACCGCCAGCTCCGCGTCGACCGCCGCCTCGGCCACCGGCTTCACGCCCGGTACGTCACCGAGCCCGGCCCGCAGGAAGGCGAGCGCGGTCGTGGCGAAGCGGGTCTGGACGACCGACTCCTCGTCCGCCCAGTCCAGGACCGCCACGGTGTCGGCCGCGTCCATGACCGGGGTCTTCGGGTCGGCGGTCAGGGCGAGCGTCGGGACCGAGCCCTTGAGCCGTCCGAGCAGGTCGAGGACCTCCGTCGTCGTACCGGAGCGGGTGATGGCGACCACCCGGTCGTAGCGCCGCCCGGCCGGGAACTCCGAGGAGGCGAAGGCGTCCGTCTCGCCCTGGCCCGCGGCCTCGCGCAGCGCCGCGTACGCGAGGGCCATGAACCACGAGGTCCCGCATCCGGTGACGGCGACCCGCTCACCCGGCCGCGGGAACCCCGTGAAGGAGGCCGCCGCCTCCGCCGCCCGGTGCCAGCAGGCGGGCTGAGTGGCTATTTCTGCTGCGGTACGCGACATGCGGCAAGGCTCCTCGTCGTGCGGGACGTGAACGTGACGTGCTTAGCAGGCCGTGATGTGCATAGCAGGCCGTGACGTGCTTAGCAGGCCGGGCGAGGGGGCCGCAATGGACGTCTGTGGCCGTCCGTTGCACAAGTGATACTGGGCTGGTGTAGACCTTGTGTTCGGACCCGGGGGAAACTCGGGGGAAAATCGCAGTTCGACAGCGGTGGGGCGGTCAAGCCCCGGTACGCGAAGGCAATGAGGGTGGGACAGCTGTGCAGCGGCGCGTGACAGGACTGACCGCGGCGGTGGCCGTACTGGGCATGGCGGGCGTACTCGCCGGCTGCGGTGGTTCCGGCGACTCCGGCGACGTCACCCTCAAGCTGGTGGCCGCCGACTACGGCGACTCCGCGGCCAACAGCTCCAAGAAGTACTGGGACAGGCTCAGCAAGGCCTTCGAGGCGGAGAACCCCGGCATCAAGGTCGACGTCACCGTCCTGTCCTGGAACGACGTGGACCGCGAGGTCAAGGAGATGGTCAAGAAGGGCGACGCCCCCGACCTGGCGCAGATCGGCGCGTACGCCGACTACGCCGCTCAGGGCAAGCTCTACGAGGCCGACGAACTGCTCTCCATCGCCACCCAGGCCGACTTCATGGCCCCGCTCTCCCAGGCCGGTGAGGTCAAGCGCATCCAGTACGGCATGCCGTTCGCCTCCTCCACGCGCCTGCTCTTCTACAACACCAAGCTCTTCAAGGACGCGAACCTCACCCCGCCGCAGAGCTGGAGCCAGCTCCAGTCCGCCGCGAAGGCCCTCAAGGCGCGCGGCGTGAAGATCCCGTACGCGCTGCCGCTGGGCCCCGAGGAGGCGCCCGCCGAGACGCTGATGTGGATGCTGAGCGGGGGCGGCGGTTACACCGACAACGTCGGCTCGTACGACATCGACTCCAAGCAGAACGCCAAGACGTTCTCCTGGCTCCGGGACGAGCTGGTCGGCAAGGGGCTGACCGGGCCGAAGGCGCCCGGTCAGATGAACCGCGCCGAGGCGTTCGCGGCGTTCTCGCGCGGCGAGGTCGGCATGCTCAACGGCCACCCGACGCTGATGAAGATGGCCGCCAAGAAGGGCGTGAAGTTCGGCATGGTGCCGGCGCCCGGCATCAACGGCAAGCCGCGGGCCACGATGGGTGTCGCCGACTGGATGATGGCGTTCAAGCAGAACGGCCACCGCAAGGAGGCCGGGAAGTTCCTCGACTTCGTCTACAGCAAGAAGAACGTGCTCGAGTTCTCCAACGAGTACGACATCCTGCCCGTGACGACCTCCGCGTTCGACGCGATGGCCAAGGACCGCGGCCACACGGAGCTGGGCAAGTTCCTCAAGGAGCTGCCGACCTCCCAGCTCTACCCGGTGGGCAAGACGTCGTGGGCGCAGGTCTCCGCCGACATCAAGAACAACATCGGCAAGACCGTCACGAGGAACGGCAACCCCTCCATGGTCCTCGGCCAGATCCAGAGCAAGGCGGCGGCCGCGGAGAACGCGGAATAGCGTGACGGCATGACCGAAGAGGAACTCTCCGCGCGGGACCGGGCCGTCCTCGCCCTGGAGCGGCGTGACTGGCCGGGCCCCGGCGCGAAGGAACGCGCCGTCCGGGAGGAGCTGGGCATGGTGCCGGTGCGCTACTACCAGCTCCTGAACGCCCTTCTCGACGACCCGCGGGCCCTCGCCCACGACCCGATTACGGTCAATCGGCTCCGCCGGGTCCGGGAGTCGCGGCGCGAGGAGCGCTGACGCGGTTAAGGTCGGGCCCATGGGTGACCCTACGTACGCACAGCCCGACCGGCACGGGCGTCCCGCACTGCCGGAGCCCGTGACGGCGGCGGGCCGTGACGGCCTCGCCGCGCTGCTCGCGCGGCCCGAACGGGCCGTCGTGGCCCTCGACTTCGACGGCACGCTCGCCCCGATCGTGGCCGACCCCGAGCAGGCCCGCGCCCACCCGGACGCCGTGCCCGCGCTCGCCGCCCTCGCCCCGCGCCTGCGGTCCGCCGCGGTGGTCACCGGCCGCCCGGCGGGCGTCGCCGTGCGCTACGGCGGCTTCGCGGGCGTCCCCGGCCTCGACCACCTCGTGGTCCTCGGGCACTACGGCGCCGAGCGCTGGGACGCGGTCACCGGCACCGTCCAGGCCGCCGAGGCGCACCCCGGCGTGGCGGCCGTCCGCGCCGAACTGCCCGGCTTCCTGGACACGATCGGCGCCTGGCGTGGCACGTGGATCGAGGAGAAGGGCCGTGCCCTCGCCGTCCACACGCGCCGCGCGCAGGACCCGCAGGCCGCCTACGACACCCTGCGCGCCCCGCTCACCGAGCTGGCGCACCGGCACGGCCTGATCGTCGAGCCGGGCCGCATGGTCCTCGAACTGCGCCCGCCCGGCATGGACAAGGGCGTGGCCCTCGCCGCGTACCTGCGCGAGGTGGGCGCGGAGTCGGTGCTCTACGCGGGCGACGACCTGGGCGACCTCCCCGCCTTCGCCGCGGTGGAGAAACTCCGCTCGGACGGCGTCGCGGGCCTGCTGGTGTGCAGCGGCAGCGCGGAAGTGACGGAACTCTCCGACCGCGCCGACCTGGTGGTGCCCGGCCCGGCGGGAGTGGTGAACCTGCTCTCCTCCCTGGTCGCAGCCTTGCCCGAGGCATGAGCGGGTGAAGCGGGCGCGTCCGGACGACGAGTTCCGCCCGGCCGCGCCCCAACCTCCACCGCCGCGGGGGCGGGCTAGGCGGCGTCGTCCGTCAGGGCGTGGAGCTGGTCCAGGAACCACCGCGCCGGGGGCAGTGCCGTCGCCGCCGCCGTGAGGCGCTTCGTGCGTTCGGCGCGCTCACTGGCCGGCATCGAGAGGCCGGCGTG
Source organism: Streptomyces huasconensis (assembly GCF_021028635.1). Taxonomy (NCBI): domain Bacteria; kingdom Bacillati; phylum Actinomycetota; class Actinomycetes; order Kitasatosporales; family Streptomycetaceae; genus Streptomyces; species Streptomyces huasconensis. Next base: position 3,666,047 of record NZ_CP086119.1, on the reverse strand, counting down.
CAACGCCTCCGCCGTCGCCGAGGTGTCGTAGGGGTTGACCGCCAGCGCGTCCTCGCCCAGCTCCTCGTACGCCCCCGCCTCCCGCGAAAGCACCAGCGCGCACCCCTCGTCGGAGACCACCGGCACCTCCTTCGCGACCAGGTTCATGCCGTCGCGGATGGGGTTGACCAGCGCCACGTCCGCGAGGCGGTACGCCGCGAGCGAGCGGGCGAAGTCGTCGTCGACGTGGAGGAGGACCGGGGTCCAGCCGGGCGTACCGAACTCCGCGTTGATCTGCTCCGCGACGCGCGAGACCTCCGCCGTGTAGTCGCGGTACACCGCGAGGTCCTGCCGCGAGGGGTAGGCGAACGCGACGTGGACGACCCGCTCGCGCCACTCGGGGCGGGTCTCCAGCAGTTCCCGGTAGGCGTGCAGGCCGCGCACGATGTTCTTGGACAGTTCGGTCCTGTCCACCCGCACGATGGTCTTGCGGCCCTCGCCCACCTGCCCGCGCAGTGTCGCCATGCGCTCCTCGACGTCCTCGCGCCGCGAGCGCTCCCGCAGGAAGTCGGCGTCGGCGCCCAGGCCGTGCACCCCGATCCGCGTCCCCGACGTCCCGCCGAGCACGCGCACGCAGCACTCCGTGAAGGCGTCCGCCCAGCGGTGGGTGAGGAACCCGAGCCGGTCCGCGCCGAGCATGCCGCGCAGCACCTGTTCCGCCACGTCGTCCGGCAGCATCCGGAAGTAGTCGGCGGGCGCCCACGGCGTGTGCGAGAAGTGGCCGATCCGCAGGTCCTCGCGCAGCTCGCGCAGCATCCCCGGGACCAGCGTCAGGTGGTAGTCCTGCACGAGAACCGCCGCGCCGGGCGCCGCCTCGGCCGCCAGCGCCTCCGCGAACGCCCGGTTGTACGTCTCGTACGCGGCCCACTGCGCCCGGAACTCCGGGCCGAAGACCGGCTCCAGAGGCGTCTGGTACAGCATGTGGTGGACGAACCACAGGACCGAGTTGGCGATGCCGTTGTACGCGGCGGCGTGCACCCCCTCGCGCGAGCCGGCGTCGATGTCGAGCATCCGCACGCCCGGCTCGCCGACGCCGCGCCGCACCGCCTCCCGGTCGCCCTCGCCGAGCGCCGCGCACACCCACAGGGCTCCCGCGTCGTCACCGATGGCGCTCAGTCCGGAGACGAGTCCGCCGCCGCCGCGCCGGGCGGTCAGCTCACCGTCCTCGCCCACCGTGTACGAGACGGGGCCGCGGTTGGACGCGACGAGTACCTGTGCTGCTGTTGCCGTAGCCGATTCGGACACCATGTGCCAAAACGTAGCCCGTCCGGGGGGCGGGCAAACGTGCGGTCCCCGGTGGCTCACGCCACGCGTCGGTGCGCGTACTCCGCGATGCCGGTCATGGGCGGCCGTTCCTCGGTGTCCACGGCGTGACTGCGCGGCACGAAGCCGTGCTCGCCCCGCTCGAACTGCGTCAGTTCGGGCCGTACGAGATGTCCGCGCGCGAGCCGCACCTGGGCCGTGCGGTAGATCGCCGCCGCCATCCGCCCGAGCGCCTGTCCGTCCTGGTGGCGGTGTCTGCGCACCCCGACGTCGACCTGCGCCAGCGCGTCCAGGCCCACCGTGTGCAGCGCGTCCACGAGCAGCCCCAGTTCCACGCCGTACCCGACGGGGAACGGCAGCCGCTCCAGGAGGGACCTGCGGGCCGCGTACTCGCCGCCGAGCGGCTGCACGAAACCGGCCAGCCGCGGCCAGTGCATGTTCAGCAGCGGCCGCGCCATCAGCTCCGTGACCCGGCCGCCCTGACCGGCGGCCTCGCCGAGCGGCCGGTCGTACATCGCCTTGACGAACGCCACGTCGGGGTCGGTCAGCAGCGGGCCGACGATCCCCGAGACGAAGTCGGCGGAGAACTCCCTGAGGTCCGCGTCGACGAACGCCACGATGTCGCCGCTCGTCACCAGCAGCGACCGCCACAGCACCTCGCCCTTGCCGGGGAGCGGCGCGATGCGCGGCAGGATCTCGTCGCGGCGCACGACCTTGGCACCGGCCTCCCGCGCCACCTCGGCTGTTCGGTCCGAGGAGCCGGAGTCGATCACCACCAGCTCGTCGACGAGCGGGACGCGTTCCATCAGCGCGCGGCGGATCTCGGCGACGATCGCGCCGACCGTCTCCTGTTCGTCGAGGGCGGGCAGCACGACGCTCACCGTCGCGCCGGACGCCCGCTTGGCGGCGACGAGCCGGTCCAAGGGGCGGTCGGCGACCGACCAGGAACGCCTGTTCAGCCAGCGCTCGACCTCTTCCAGCACGGTCAGGGTCCTTCCGTATGTGATCCATCTCGCGGTTCGGACGACTATCTCAAGCGTCCAGGGCTTCGGTTACAGTCTTGGGCAACGCCGGTGACCATCGCATGTCGGGGGCCCTGGCGTCACAATCGAATACCGCTCATCCAGAGGGGCAGAGGGATACGGCCCGTTGAAGCCCCGGCAACCCTCCCGCCGACCGCGAGGTCACGGTGGGGAAGGTGCCAATTCCGTCTCGCGGCGAGATGCGCCGCGGGGAAGATGAGGAGAAAGGGCCTCGCCTCCATGGCTGTGCAGACCGTCGCCACCCAGAGCACCACCCCTTCCGTCGACCTCGGGCCTGCCTCCGGCCTCTCCTGCCGCGAGTGCGGCACCAAGTTCCCGCTCGGCCCGATCTTCGCCTGCGCCGAGTGTTTCGGCCCCCTCGAAGTCGCGTACGACCTGCCCCTCGGCGACCCGGAAGCCCTCCGCAAGCGGATCGAGGCCGGCCCCGCCAACATCTGGCGCTACGCCCCGCTGCTCCCCGTCCCCGCCGACGTCGCCGACAAGCCGAACCTCAACCCCGGCTGGACCAAGCTCGTCAAGGCCGACAACCTCGCGCGCGAACTCGGCGTCGAACAGGGCAAGTTGTTCGTCAAGGACGACTCCGGCAACCCCACGCACTCCTTCAAGGACCGCGTCGTCGCGCAGGCGCTGGAGGCGGCCAGGGCCTTCGGCTTCACCACGCTCTCCTGCTCCTCCACCGGCAACCTCGCGGGCGCCGTCGGCGCCGCCGCCGCCCGCGCCGGGTTCCGCTCCTGCGTGTTCATCCCGCACGACCTGGAGCAGGGCAAGGTCGTCATGGCCGCGGTCTACGGCGGCGAGCTGGTCGGCATCGAGGGCAACTACGACGACGTGAACCGCTTCTGCTCCGAGCTGATCGGCGATCCGCTGGGCGAGGGCTGGGGCTTCGTCAACGTCAACCTCCGGCCGTACTACGGCGAGGGCTCCAAGACCCTCGCGTACGAGATCTGCGAGCAGCTCGGCTGGGAGCTGCCCGACCAGCTGGTCATCCCCATCGCCTCCGGGTCGCAGCTCACGAAGATCGACAAGGGGCTCAAGGAGCTGATCGCGCTCGGCCTCGTCGCCGACAAGCCCTACAAGATCTTCGGCGCCCAGGCGGAAGGCTGCTCGCCCGTGTCGGCCGCGTTCAAGGCCGGGCACGACGTGGTGCGCCCCCAGAAGCCGAACACCATCGCCAAGTCGCTGGCCATCGGCAACCCCGCCGACGGACCGTACGTGCTGGACATCGCGCGCCGTACGGGCGGGGCGGTGGAGGACGTGAACGATGCGCAGGTCGTCGACGCGATCAAGCTGCTCGCGCGGACGGAGGGCATCTTCGCGGAGACCGCCGGGGGTGTGACGGTGGGCGTCGCGAAGAAGCTGATCGAGGCGGGGCTCATCGACCCGGCGCTCACCACGGTGGTGCTGAACACGGGGGATGGCCTGAAGACGCTGGACGCTGTCGCTGAGACTTCGCAGGCCACCGCGACGATCAAGCCCAGCCTTGAGGCGTTTCGCTCCGCGGGCCTGGCCGGTTAGTCCTCGCCGCAGAGGCTGATGTCCGCGGCCGACCGCCGGCCGTGGTCCGTCCTCGCGCAGTTCCCCGCGCCCCTTTCAGGGGCGCCCACTCCCGTATCTCGAAGGTGAACCCCATGAGCGTCAATGTCCGGATTCCCACCATCCTTCGCACCTACACCGGCGGGCAGGCCGAGGTCGTCGCCGAGGGGGCGACCCTCGGTGAGGTCATCGCCGATCTGGAGAAGAACCACACCGGCATCGCCGCCCGCGTCCTGGACGACCAGGGCAAGCTGCGCCGCTTCGTGAACGTGTACGTCAATGACGACGACGTCCGGTTCGAGCAGGGCCTGGAGACGGCCACGCCGGACGGCGCGGGCGTGTCGATCATCCCGGCGGTCGCCGGCGGCTGAGCCGTTGACGATCCGCTGGTGATCCGTTTCTGCAACTTCTCTGCGTAACCCGAATTGCCCTCTCCGCTGACAAACGGAGGGGGCAATTCTGCATGGTTGATCGCGATACAGTTGGGAATGCTGTTTCGCCGTTTGTGTCGAGCGCATATACGAAGTCGGCCGGGAGCCGACAAGAAGCAGCCAAAGCGAGCCGCCCCTTTGAGCCTTTCGTGGCATTTGCCGGGCCCGACTTGCCCTGGATCATGACGAACTCTCCGCATATCGCCGATCCGGCATGCCCAGAATTCTCGTCCGATTGACCTGTTGCAGAGGGCAGTTGGGCAGATACATTCAGCGGCGGTCGACGCGTTCCGGCGCACACCCCCAACCAATGGGGGGTGAGGTCTGACCCGGGTCCGCGAAGTGCGGTCCTGTGCAAGGGCCAGTAATAGGGGAGTTAGGCATGGCTCAGGGCACCGTCAAGTGGTTCAACGCGGAGAAGGGGTACGGCTTCATCGCGGTCGACGGTGGTGCGGATGTTTTCGTCCACTACAGCGCGATCCAGATGGACGGTTACCGCACCCTTGAAGAAGGTCAGCGAGTCGAGTTCGAGATCTCGCAGGGCCAGAAGGGTCCGCAGGCGGACATGGTCAAGCTCGCCGTCTAGCTCGGCGCGATCGACCACCGAAGCAAGCATCGCGAGGGGCTCGTATCCCATGGGGGTACGGGCCCCTCGTGTGCGCCCGCGCGCCCGCGGGTAGGGACGGTGGGTCCGGATCGCGCGCCCCCGGATCCGCGAGAGGCGCTTGCACTCGCAGGGGTCGAGTGCTAATCATTGGGCTTAGCACTCTCCCAGTGAGAGTGACAGAACTTGGATCGGGTCGGTGAGGTCCGCGGGCCGCGTGGGGCAAGGAACCACACGGTGCGCAGTCCGTCCGTCGCGGGCACCAGCACGGTCCGTTTGCGTTTCCACCCCTGTCCGGGAGGACCACTTCACATGGCCAAGATCATCGCGTTCGACGAGGAGGCACGGCGCGGCCTCGAGCGCGGCATGAACCAGCTCGCCGACGCCGTCAAGGTGACCCTGGGCCCCAAGGGTCGCAACGTCGTCCTCGAGAAGAAGTGGGGCGCCCCCACGATCACCAACGATGGTGTGTCCATCGCCAAGGAGATCGAGCTCGAGGACCCGTACGAGAAGATCGGCGCCGAGCTGGTCAAGGAGGTCGCGAAGAAGACGGACGACGTCGCCGGTGACGGCACGACGACCGCGACCGTCCTGGCCCAGGCCCTGGTGCGCGAGGGTCTGCGCAACGTGGCCGCCGGTGCCAACCCGATGGCCCTCAAGCGCGGCATCGAGAAGGCCGTCGAGGCCGTCTCCGGCGCCCTCCTTGAGCAGGCGAAGGATGTCGAGACCAAGGAGCAGATCGCTTCGACGGCCTCCATCTCCGCCGCCGACACCCAGATCGGCGAGCTGATCGCCGAGGCCATGGACAAGGTCGGCAAGGAAGGCGTCATCACCGTCGAGGAGTCCCAGACCTTCGGTCTGGAGCTGGAGCTCACCGAGGGTATGCGCTTCGACAAGGGCTACATCTCGGCGTACTTCGCCACCGACATGGAGCGTATGGAGGCGTCGCTCGACGACCCGTACATCCTGATCGTCAACTCCAAGATCTCCAACGTGAAGGACCTCCTTCCGCTGCTGGAGAAGGTCATGCAGTCGGGCAAGCCGCTGCTGATCATCGCGGAGGACGTCGAGGGCGAGGCCCTGTCCACGCTGGTCGTCAACAAGATCCGTGGCACCTTCAAGTCCGTCGCCGTCAAGGCTCCGGGCTTCGGTGATCGCCGCAAGGCCATGCTCGGCGACATCGCCATCCTCACCGGTGGCACCGTCATCTCCGAGGAGGTCGGCCTCAAGCTGGAGAACGCCGGTCTCGACCTGCTCGGCCGCGCCCGCAAGGTCGTCATCACCAAGGACGAGACGACCATCGTCGACGGCGCCGGTGACAGCGACCAGGTCCAGGGCCGCGTCAACCAGATCCGCGCCGAGATCGAGAACAGCGACTCCGACTACGACCGCGAGAAGCTCCAGGAGCGCCTGGCGAAGCTCGCGGGCGGCGTGGCCGTCATCAAGGCCGGTGCCGCGACCGAGGTCGAGCTGAAGGAGCGCAAGCACCGCATCGAGGACGCCGTTCGCAACGCGAAGGCGGCCGTCGAGGAGGGCATCGTCGCCGGTGGTGGCGTGGCTCTCATCCAGGCCTCCGCGGTCTTCGAGAAGCTGGAGCTGGAGGGCGACGAGGCCACCGGTGCCGCCGCTGTGAAGCTGGCCCTGGAGGCCCCGCTGAAGCAGATCGCCGTCAACGCCGGCCTTGAGGGTGGCGTCGTCGTCGAGAAGGTGCGCAACCTCACCGTCGGCCACGGCCTCAACGCCGCGACCGGTGAGTACGTCGACATGATCGCCGAGGGCATCCTCGACCCGGCGAAGGTCACGCGCTCCGCTCTGCAGAACGCCGCGTCCATCGCCGCGCTGTTCCTCACCACCGAGGCCGTCATCGCCGACAAGCCGGAGAAGGCCGCCGCGGCGGGCGCTCCGGGCGGCATGCCGGGCGGTGACATGGACTTCTGATCGACCTCTGGTTGATCACTGTCCTGACGTTCGCGTCCCGAGGGCGGCACCTCTTCTCAGGAAGGGGGGCCGCCCTCGGGCGTTTCCGGCTTCCGTCATGGTCAGGTGACGTAGTCCTTCAGCTTCTCGGTTTCCAGGGTGATGGCCACGGGGGAGGGGAGACGGACCGTGGAGCCGTAGTGGTACGGGCGGCGGTTTTGGTAGACGCCGTTCTGCGGGGCGCTGTGGACGACCAGGGTGTCGTTGTCCCGGTCGATGAGGAGGTAGACGGGGATGCCCACGTAGGCGTAGGCCCGTCCTTTCTCCAGGCGGTCACGCCGGTCCGTGTCGTTGTCGTGCGAGGTGACTTCGACGGCCATGAGGACGCCCTCCGGAGAGGCCCATTCGCCCTCCTGGTCGATGAAGTGGTCCAACGGGGCGAGGGCGCCGTCGGCCCTGGCCCGCCCATTGCGGTATGTCGGGACCCTGAGACCCTGTTGGGGGTAGAGCGCCAGCTCGGGACGCTGCTGCATACACTGCCGAAGCAGCCACATGACGATGGCCCCGTGGAGCTGGTCCGGCACGGGTTTGACCTCTAGCTTTCCGTTGATCAGTTCGAGCGTGACCGTCTCCGGGGCCACACGAGCCAGTTCCTCGAAGTCCTCGACATCGATCGGGCCGTGCTTCAAGCGCAGCCTGCCGCCATAGAACTCCAGCCTGTTCCGGACGGTTTCCGGGGCTCGGCGTACCAGCTCCTCGAAGTCTTCGACGGACATCTGCGGGCGTTCATCGGTGCCAGGGGTCATGGTGGTGCCTCCTCCCTTCCATCGTGCCCCGGACCCATGTCGTCGGACCGTTGCAGCGTTCATGCGTGTGCCCTTGCGTGTGGAGAGTTGGCGGCGGTGCGGAGCGCCGTCACGTGGGCGCGGACGGCCTCTGGGAGGAGGACCGCTGCCGTGGTGGGCGTCGGTTCGCCTCGGCAGGGGCCGCAGGTGCCGCCCGGGAGGGCCTCGGGGCGGCCGGGGGCGCCGCAGCGGGTGCATTCCAGGATGCGGAGGGCGGGGCGGGGCGGTGGGGGCTCCGGGGGCAGCTTGGAGGTCAGGCGGCTGCGGACCACGGCCGCGGGGCTGTGGATGGGCGTGGGGAGGCCCGCGGTGAGGGCGCGCACGATGTCCGGTTCGGTGGCGCCGCGCTCGAACCACTGCGTGACCTGCGGTTCGAGGCGTACGCAGTCGAGGTACGAGAGGGACAGCGCGGGCGCGGTCCTACCGAGCGCCGCCAGCAGGATGAAGGCGCGGCTGCGGGTCGGCCGTTGCCGGGGCCGGTCCGGCTCACCCTCCCCCGGTACGCCGCCCCGCGTGAACGCCGTCCACCACGCGTCGTCCCTCGCGATGCGGGAGAACCACGTTCGGGTGATCCAGCGGGCGCTGCCCGTGCCGCGCACGTGTTCCCGGCCGCGCCGCAGGTGGCCCGCCGCCTGGATTCTGTTCAGCGCCGTGCGCAGGGCGCACTGTCCGTACGGCAGCTCCTTGGCCAGCGTCTTCACGGAGATGTCCGCGCCGTCCGGGAGCCGGTCGATGTACGCGGCGATGGCCGCCTCGCGGGGCGGGAGGTGGGCGAAGTCGGGGTTGGTGCGCGGGGGTTGGCCGGGCGTCGAACGCTTGCCGTAGCCCGGACTCGCCATGGGGTGCGGAGACGGGTGCGGGGTCGCGTGCGTGGAGCGGGGGGCGGCACTAAGCTGGGCGTCAGCCATGGGTCGAACTCTCGCTTCGATCTCGTGGTCATCGCCACGGTTCGAACCTTCGCTTCGATCTCGTGGCCAAACCCCCGCAGGTGTTCGCGCACCTGGCGGGGGTTGTTCGTTATGTGGGCACGCTAGAGCGTCGTCACGGTGTGTGGCAAGCCGAACGCGGAAAGTCCGCGATCATGTCAACTCCAGGGGTGGGAGGGCGGGTTGAGACCCGCCTCCCGTTCCGTAGAAGCAGCGCTCGGTGCTTGCGGCTTGAGCTTCGGGGAGTCGGATCAGGCGGGCGGCACGTCGGGGATGCGCCACAACTTGCCCTGGCGGGTGGTGGCGTAGAGGTGGCCGTTGTCGCGGTCCAGCGCGATGCCGCAGACCGAGCCGACCCCGTCGGCCACCACCCGCTGCCGGCCCTTGGCCTCGCCGTCGGCCACGACGACCTCCCGCAGCTTGTTGCCGTCCGGGTTGGATACGTAGGCGTTGCCCGTGCCGTCCAGCGCCACGCGGACACTGCTCCCGAGGTTGGTGGCCACGGCTCGCGGGGTGCCGTCCTGCGCGCTCAGGTCGACCTCGTACAGCCCGCCGCGGTCGTACTCGCCGACGTACGCCTTGTCGCCGTTGAGCGTCACCCCGGCGGCCCCCGGTACGTCCCAGGTGCGCTGCCTCTCCGCCGTTCCACCGCTCAGGCCGTACTCGATCAGCTTGCCCTTCCCGTAGTCGGTGACGTACACCTTGCCGCCCGGCAGGTCGAGCGCGACGCCGTACGCGTAGATGCCGTCGGCGACCTTGGCCGGCGGGGCGGAGGGGTCGGACAGGTCCACCGTGATCAGGCGCATGCCGCCGTAGTCGGTGACATAGGCCTTGTTGCCCGCCGGGTCCAGTGCCACGTCGTTGGGCTGGCCCAGGCCGCCCACGACCAACTCCGGTGTGCCGCCGGCGAGATCCACCTTGTACAGCTTGCCGCCGTTGTACCGGTCGGTGACGTACGCCTTCCGGTTCGCGAGGTCCAGTGCGAGGCCGTCGGCCGTCCCCAGGCCGGTGGCGAGTTCGACGGGAGCCCTTCTCGGGACCTCCGGCCTCTCGTCGGGCTTGTGGAGCGGGTGCCGCTCCATGGCGAAGTCGAGCTTTTCGAGCTCGAAGATCTCGTGCACCCCCGCGAGGGTGGAGACGACCTCGGCCTCTCCCCTCTGCGTGAAGGGCTTTCCCTCGTCGGTCAGGTCGAAGGATTCCTTGGCCGTGCCGGTCTCTCCGAGTTTCCAGGCGACCACCCTGGAGTACTTCGGTTCCGTGGCCTGGGGGCCGTTCGGCTTGACCTCCTTGACCTCCACCGGCTCGGGGTAATACAGGGCGACCCATCCGCCGAAGGAGACCGGAAACTCATAGTCGAACCTCCGCACCTGACGCCGCTGTGTGGCCAGGACGTCCACCCGGCTGCCGACTTTTCCGCTCAGCGTGGACGAGGTCTTGAACGCGGTGGTCACCGAACCGCTGACGGAGGCGGTGATCCCCAGCATCAGCTGGGCGGACAGCTCTCCCGTTCCAGTGGCGGTGCTGGTGGCCGTGGTCGTACTCGTCGACTGGGACTGGGACTCCGTGTCGACGCCCTGATTGTCCTTGCTGTTCTTCAGGGTGGTCTTCTGGGACTGGTTCGCCGCCATGCTCTTCTGCAATTGCTGCTGAAGGGATGCGGTCGTCTTGGCCCCGAAGGTGAGCTGTACCTGTCCCTGGAGGGACCAGCTGATCGTGTTCGAGATGGAGAATTCGACGGTGTGCGACCAGTCCGTGGGGATCGGGTCGGTCCGGTTGACGAACGTCTGCTTGGCGATCACGTCGGGCGGCGGCTGCGTGATGTCGCCCCGCTCCTCGATGAGCGGTACGCCCACTGTCATGTAGGCCCGCCAGCCGCGCTGGTGAGCCGTGGCCTCCGTATCGGGAAAGCCCTCGAACCGCCGCTTGTTGAGAGAGAAACCGATCGGGAGGACTTCCCGGTCCGTTCCGTCCGGCGCTTTCCGTTCGGCCTTCCTCTTCAGCCTGTCCTTGTTCCGCGCCAGGATGGCAGGGGCGTTCTCGTCAATCGCGAGTTCCTTCAGATTCCGCCCGGTCAGTGGGTGGCGAATGAATCGCTCGCCGAGGTAGGTCGTGCTCACGTTGTTCTTGGTGGGGTCGCCCATGCCCTCAGCCCTTCCTCGGGATGTCGTTGGCCGAGCTGCGGTTGCTCTTCCTCGATTCCTCCAGCTGTTCACCGCTGACCTTGGGGCGGTCCTTGTCGCCGATCTTCGGCTGGTCCTCGTCCTTGATCTCCACCTTGACCTTCTTGAAGGCATCATCCTTGGCCGAGGACGCCATGCCGGTCGTCGATTCGGGGTTCTCGCTGGCTGCCTGCTGGGCGGCGGCCGCGGTTTGCGTGTTCTTGAAGAGGGGAGCGATGAAATTGCCCATGATGTCGAGCGCCTCGGGTGACGTCTCGCGTACGATCTTCGGGTCGCGCGCGACCTCGGGAATTCCGTCGTAAAGCTCCGGATCGACCCCTTCCCTCTCAGGCCAGGCGCCGGGGATGTTCTCGCGCGCTTTTCGGGCCGACTCCTCCGCGGATTTGGCTTCGCTTCCGCCGCTGCCGAAGATGTTTTTGAAGGTCATGAGCTTCCCTCTTCTCCCTCTGCGCGTCGTTCGCCGTGCGCTCCGGAATCTTCGTGCGCTTGCCTACCCCTTCGCTGAACGGTCCATACGGCAGATCTGCTGTGACCGGTGGGGAGGAGGCAATTCAGGACATCGAACGCCTGATTGAATGGGGCACGAATGCGCGGGGTTTTTTCCGCGGACGGCCTTGCGCATGGCAGTGCCTATGGCCGTACCGTGCCGTGGCGTCGCCGCGGGCCGGTCGCGCGACAACGCGCGCGACCGGTGAGGGAGTTGCTTCTTGCGGCGCCCCTAAGAGGCCTTGACCTCGTCGATGAACGCGGACCAGCTCGCGGTGTGGAACACGAGCTTCGGGCCTTGGGGGTTTTTGGAGTCGCGGACGGGGATGACGGTGGGGTGTCCGTCGGCTACTTCGAGGCAGTTGCCGCCGCTTGCGTCGCTGTGGGTGGACTTGCGCCAGCGGGCGATCTCCAGGCAGTCGCCGCCGTCGCCCGCGCTGTAACTGGACTTGTGCCAGGTCGCGCCGCTCAGGTCCATGGTCAGGCGTCCTTGAGGTGGGTGACGAAGGTGGACCAGCTCGCGGTGCGGAAGACGAGCTTCGGGCCCGTGGGGTTCTTGGAGTCGCGGATGGGGATGACGGTGGGGTGGCCGTCGGCGACTTCGAGGCAGTTGCCGCCTTCTCCACCGCTGCGTGTGGACTTGCGCCAGCGAGCCACCTCCAGGCAGTCGCCGCCGCTGCCGCCGCTGTAGCTGGACTTGTGCCAGACGTATCCGTCCATGGTCAGGCGTCCTTGAGGTGGGTGACGAACGCGGACCAGCTCGCGGTGCGGAAGACGAGCTTCGGGCCTTGGGGGTTCTTGGAGTCTCGGACGGGGATGACGGTGGGGTGGCCGTCGGCGACTTCGAGGCAGTCGCCGCCGTCACCGCCGCTGTGTGTGGACTTGCGCCAGCGGGCGGTCTCCAGGCAGTTGCCGCCGTCGCCGCCGCTGTAGCTCGACTTGTGCCAAACGGCCTTGCTCAGGTCGTACTCGTACTCACGGGCGTTGTTCTCCATGCTCGTAATCCTGCGCCACCGACTCGATCAGGGCCAGGGATTCTTTCGGCGAGAGTGCGGCGGCCTGGAGGAGGTTGAACATCAGGACGTGGCGGGTGACGGTGGCCGGGTCGTCGAGGAGCTTGCCCATGTCGGGCCCTTCGACGAAGGAGAGCGGCGGGGCGTCATCGAACTCCATCAGCTTCAAGTGGCCGTGCATTGCCGCGTGTGCACCGGCGCCGAAAGGCAGCACCTGCACGATGATCCGATGCTCCCGCGCAAGCCTCGCCACGTGGCGCAGGGCCTCTGCCATCACCTGGCCGCCGCCGACCGGGCGCCTGAGTACCGCCTCGTCAAGCACTGCCCATAACAGCGGGGTTGTTGGGTCATCAAGCAGACGCGCGCGGTCGAGTCGCGCGGACACATCGGCGTCGATCACTTCCTGCGTCGCCGTCGGGTTGTACGCGCGGAAGACCTCCTCCGCGTACGCCTTCGTCTGGAGCAGTCCTGGGATCAGCAGCGTCGCGTACTGCCTGATGGAGGTCGCGACCGCCTCCGCCTCCGCCGCCTCCGCGAAGTGATCCGGATACTTCGACTTCGCCAGCGCCCCGCAGTTGCGGGTGAAGAAGTCCTCCGTGCCGAGGGTCTCGTCGAAGTGGCGCGCGTACTCCAGGTGCATCCGGCGCGTACCCGCCTCCAACTGCCCGATGAACGTGCCGCTCACGAACACCGGCGCCCCCAGCGCCTCCTGGCTGAGGCCGGCCCGTTCGCGGGCGTGGCGCAGCTCGGCGCCGAGGAAGGCGCGGGGGTTGGAAGAGGGGTCGAGGTCCTTGGGGCGGGTCATGGGCAACTCCTCCACCACGCGGGGGGCTTTGTTGGGTCGGCTGCGCTTTTCAGCCTACGCAGGACCGGACACGCTAGGTGACGTAACGACGACACTCGGTGGAAAGGCGGAGCCCATGGCGCTGACGGCGGAGGAACGGTTGCGGGCGGCGGAGGAGGCCGTGCGGCAGTTGAAGGCGGGCCTGGCGAGGGCGGGGGTCACGCTGCCGTCGCTGCGGGTGGACCCATTGAGCGTGGCGAACGAATCCCTGCCCCTCGTGGAGCTGGGGCGCTGCAACATGGACACCGCGCTGCGGCTGGCCTGCGTACTGGAGGGGCGGCGCGGTGAGTGATCCGTGCGTGCCGGAGGCGGGGACGTACGCCGTGGACTTCCGGGACGGCAGCGTCGGGCAGGTGATGGGCTGCGAGGGCGGCCTCGTGCAGCTGCGGCCGCTGGGCGGCGGCCGGGAGTGGGACTGCCCGCCGGGGTCGGTGGGTGACGCGCCGCCGGAGGACGTGCTCCGGGCCAAGGTGCGGGAGCTGAACCGGCGGGCGCAGGCGTCGCCGCGATGAGGGACCGCTTCGGCTCACATGGTGCGGTATACATCCCAGCGGTTGCCGACATGGACGACGAGGATGACCAGCACGTCGTTCTGGATCTCGTAGACCACGCGGAAGCTGCCGACGCGCAGCCGGTACAAGCCCTCGTGTCCTGTGAGTTTCTTGGTGTCGGCGTCGTCGCGGTACGGGTCGTCGCCCAGCGCGGCGAGGGCCGTGAGGATGCGCAGGGCCTGCTGCCGGTCGATGGACCGGAGCTGGCGCTGGGCGTGCGTGGTGAAGCGGAAGGCGTACTTCACGCGGCGTCGCCCGCGGTGTGGCCGCCACTGTCCCTGGCGCCGCTCTCGAAGAGGTCCGCCAGCAGTTCCGCCATGCCGACGGTCGGGTCGTCACGGTGCCGCTCGGCTTCGCGTGCCGCGAGTTCGTCGGCCGCCTCGTCCAGCGCGTCCAGAACCTCTATGGGCACCAGAGCGGCGACACGCTTTCCCTTGCGGGTCAGTACGGTCACCTCGCCGGCCTCGGCCTTGTCGACGACCTCTGCGAGATGGGCGCGGGCTTCCCGGATGGTGACGTTCTCGCTCATGGCTCAAGTGTACGCACATGCGTGTACACACGCTTCGTGGTTCAGCCGGTGCGGGAGTGGTCCAAGGCCGCGCGCAGGTGGCCGTTCGACGTGGTGAGGAGGTCCGCCGCCGTGGCGGCGTCGACTCCGCCGAGGATCGTCAGGATCGCGTTCTTCACCTCGCCGTCCGTCGCGACGAGGGCGGCCTCGATCTCCTCGTCGGCGGCGCCGGTGGCGAGGGCGACGATGCGGTGGGAGCGGGCGCGCAGCTTCTCGTTCGACGCGCGGACGTCCACCATGAGGTTCCCGTAGGTCTTGCCGAGGCGGATCATCGTGATCGTCGAGATCATGTTGAGGACGAGCTTCTGGGCCGTGCCCGCCTTCAACCGGGTGGAGCCGGTGAGGAGTTCGGGGCCGACGACGATCTCGATGCCGTGGTCGGCGGCGGCCGCGAGCGCGCTGTCCGCGTTGCAGGACAGGCCGATGGTGAGGGCGCCGTGGCGGGCGCGGGCGTGTTCGACCGCGCCGATCGCGTACGGGGTGCGGCCCGACGCCGAGACGCCGACCACCACATCGGCCGCCGTGAGCCGCAGGCCGTCCAGGTCGGCGGCGGCGAGTTCCTTGCTGTCCTCCGCGCCCTCCACCGCCTCGACCATCGCGCCCGGGCCGCCCGCGATGAGGCCGACGACCCGGCTCGGGTCGGTGTTGAACGTGGGCGGGCACTCGGAGGCGTCGAGCACGCCGAGGCGGCCCGCCGTGCCCGCGCCCGCGTAGACCAGGCGGCCGCCGCCCGCCAGGCGCTCGGCGGTGGCGTCGATCGCGGCGGCGATGGCGGGCAGCCGCTCGGCCACGGCCGCCGGGACGGTCGCGTCCTCGCCGTTCATGATCCGCGCGATCTCCAGGGTGTCCAGCCGGTCGATCTCGGACAGCTCGGGCCGGAACGCCTCGGTGGTGAGGGTGGCCAGCTGGGCGCGGAGATCTTCGTGGTCTTCGGTCGAGGTCATGGTGGTGGCGGCTCTTTCGTGTCCGGTGGGGGGTTGGCGGGGCGGGGTGGAACGGTTCAGCGGCTGGTGCCGCCGCGCGGACTGTGGCGGTGGGCGAGCGCTTCGTAGGAGGCGGCGAGCGCGGGCGCCGCCGTCTCGTACGTCCGCTGGGCGACGCCGACGAACAGGCAGTCCACGACGAGGAGCTGGCTCGTACGGGACGACATGGCGGCCGGCCTCAGCTCGCTCTCGCGCGCCGTCGAGGTGGTCAGGACATGGTCGGCGTACTGCGAGACGGCGCCGTCGGGGCGGCCGGTGATCGCGACCGTGGTCGCGCCGTGCTCGAAGGCGACCCGCAGCGGCTCGATGACGTCACCCGTGGAACCCGAGTGGGTGATCGCGATGGCGACGTCCTTGGCGCGCAGCGTCACGGCGTTGGTGACGGCCAGGTGCGGGTCCGAGTGGGCGTGGGCGATGTGGCCGATGCGCAGGAGCTTCTGGGCCAGGTCCTGGGCGACGAGGCCCGAGGCGGCGACGCCGTAGATCTCCACGCGGGGCGCGGTCGCGAGGGCGGCGACGGCGGCGCCGAGCTGCACCATGTCGAGCGCGGCGGCGGTGTCGGCCAAGGTCTGCTGCTCGTCGTAGGCGAGCTTCGCGACGACGTCCGCCAGGGGGTCGTCGACGGCGATGTCCGCGGTGACGGCGGGCGCCCGGCCCGACTGCTGCTGGGCGGCGAGGCCCGCGAGCGCCAGGCGCAGGTCGCGGTAGCCGGGGTAGCCGAGGAGGCGGGCGGTGCGGACCACCGTGGCCTCGCTGGTGCCGGTCAGCTCGGCGAGGCCGGTGACCGTGAGGGCGGCGCATCCCGCGGGGTCGGCGGCGACGGCCTCGGCGACGCGCTGCATGGAGCGGGTCATCGACGGCGCGAGGGTCCGGACCTTGGCCGCGAGGGCGGCGGGGGCCGGGGGAGCGGCGCCCGCGAAAATTTCCTTCACTTCATGGGTCACGTCTGAAAGGTATTTTCACGGGCGGAGGCGGTCAAGACTCCGCGACGCCCGCGTCGGGTGACAATGGCTCCATGGACACGATCGACCCCCTGGAGCAGGCGTTGCACGCCGCCCGCGCGCTCGTCCTCGCCGACCTCGTCGCCCGTGAGGTCGCCGAGGCCGAGGTCGTCTCGCTCGTCGAGGAGGCGGTGGCGCACCGCCGCTGGTGGGTCGAGCAGTGGCCCGAGGGCATCGGCTACGTCGCGGGGCTCGTCGCCCAGGACGTACAGGACGCCCTGCTCGAACGGTACGGCCGCTGGCCGCTGTGCCCGGTGTGCGCCTCGGGCGACCCGCACGCCCTCGACGTCGAACCGGAGCTGGGGCCCGATCCGCACTGGGTGTGCGGCAAGGCGGGCGTCGTCGTGGCGCCCGTGGGCAAGCTGACATGACCCTCTACATCGACCCGCCGACCTGGCCCGGCCACGGCCGCATGTGGTCCCACCTGGTCAGCGACGTCTCGTACGAGGAACTGCACGCCTTCGCCGCCGCCATCGGCGCGCCCCCGCGCGCCTTCGACGACGACCACTACGACATCCCCTCGGACCGGTACGACGACGCCGTGCGGGCGGGCGCCGTCGAGGTCGGCTCGAAGGAGCTGGTGCGCAGGCTGACGGCGGCGGGGCTGCGCAGGCCCAAGGGGCGGCCGGTGTGACGCCGGTGGCCTACGGGGCGGACGACGTGGCCGGGGCGGGGGCGGAGGTCGGGGCCGACGACGTGACCACGCGGCCCGGAGTCTTGCGGTGCAGGCGCAGCGAGACCGCCACCGCCGCGATCGCCGTCGCCGTCATGGCCGCCCCCGCCCACGCCGTGGCCGCGTAGCCGAGGTCCAGGTCGATGACGGTGCCGCCGAGCCAGGGGCCGCCGGTGTTGCCGAGGTTGAACGCCGCCGTCGTCGTCGCGCCCGCCAGGGTGGGGGCGGCGCCCGCGACGTTGAACATGCGGGCGTTCAGGGCCGGGGCCGTGTAGAACGCGCTGACCCCCAGCAGGAACGACAGCGTGATCGCCGCCGCCGGGGCCGACGCGAACAGCGCCAGCGCGACGAGGAAGACCGTCGACGCGGCGATGCCGCTGAGCAGCACCCCGAAGAGGTGCGCGTCCGCGACCCGGCCGCCGATCGCCGTGCCGACCAGGGCGCCGAGGCCGAAGAGCCCCAGGACGGAGGGGACCCAGCCCTCGGCCAGGCCCGCCACGTCCGTCAGGAGCGGCGAGAGGTAGGAGAAGGCGCAGAAGACACCGCCCGCCGCGAGCGCGGTGATCGTGACCGAGAGCCAGACCTGGCGGTCGGCGTAGATCGCGACCTCCTTCTTGAGGCGCGGCTTCTCGGCGGGCAGCGGGATGCGCGGGATCAGCGTGAGGACGCCGACGAGCGCGACCGCGGAGGCCGCGCCCACCGCCCAGAACGCGGAGCGCCAGCCGAAGTGCTCGCCCAGGAAGGCGCCCGCCGGGACGCCGAGGACGTTCGCGATGGACAGGCCGCCGATCATCACCGCCATGGCGCGGGCGCGCTGCCCGAAGTCGACCATCGCGATCGCCACGGCCGCGCCGACCGCCCAGAACCCCGCACAGGCCAGGGCGCTGACCACGCGGGACGCGAAGAGGATCTCGTACGAAGGGGCGAGGGCACCGGCGACCTGGCCCAGGCCGAAGACCGTGATGAGCGCGATGAGGGTGGTGCGCCGGGGCAGGCGCAGCGTCGCCACGGCGAGCAGCGGGGCGCCGATCACCATGCCGATCGCGAAGGCGGATATGAGCAGGCCCGCGCGCGGGATCGAGACGTTCATGTCGTCGGCGATGGGCGGCAGCAGCCCGGAGAGCATGAACTCGCTCGTGCCGAGGGCGAAGACGGCGAGGCCGAGCATGTAGACGGCCATGGGCATGCGGGCGGGTGTGCGCTTGCTGGTGGCCGTGGGTGTGGGTGCGGGGGGAGCGCCGGCGTCCGGCTGCGCTGTCGGGTCAGAGGTCGGCATGAACAGGTCCAACACCGCTGAGGGGTGCCGGCATTCCTGGGGCACGTCCTGGGGCACGTCCTGGGGCACGTGCATTCCCGGGCACGGGTAGAGGGGCGCCGTCACCTCCGCGTCCCGTACGTCTCGCGCGCTCCGACCGCGCTCTCCGTACCGGCCGCACCCCCGTGGTGACGGCGCCCCTCCGCTCAGGACCCGCTAAGCGCGGGTCAGCCCTCGTCCCAGCTCACGCTGCCGACGCCGGTGCCGCC
The DNA here is from genome assembly GCF_021028635.1 of Streptomyces huasconensis. NCBI lineage: Bacteria > Bacillati > Actinomycetota > Actinomycetes > Kitasatosporales > Streptomycetaceae > Streptomyces > Streptomyces huasconensis. The sequence continues at coordinate 3,647,623 of NZ_CP086119.1, read as the reverse complement.
GAAGCAGCGGGCGCTCGACACGTCGGAGCGGCCCGGGTGCAGGGTCTTCCAGGCGCCCTTGGCGTCCGGCCACGCGCCGCAGACCACCGAGGCACGGAAGGCCCGCACCTGGTTGGTGTTGTTCTTGCAGTGCGCGTGCCCGGTCCAGCCGTCCGTGTCCGTGCTGCACGTGAGGATCTTGTCGGCAGCGGCCGGGGGCTGTGCCGCCGGAGCCGCCGCCGCGCCCGGCGTGACAGCGGCGAGGACCGGCAGTGTCGCGACCGCCACGGCCGCGAGCTTGAGGGCGAGGGGGGTGAAACGGCGAGACTGGGTCATGTCCCGTCCTCCTTCTGGATGGCAGGCGCGGCGCGCATGAACGCGGGCCGCTGCCGCTTCTTCATGACTCCGATGGTCGCGGCGGGCCCTGTCACGGCGGTCACTCGGCGGTCACTCGACACTCACGCGGCGTGCTGGAATCATGACGGAACGTGACAGCTGGGGTGGAGAACGCGGAGCCGGGGAACACGGCGCTGGAGTACCGGATTCTGGGGCCTCTGGAAGTGCTCGCCGACGGCAGACCGGTGCCGGTGCGGGCCGCGAAGCAGCGGGCCCTGCTGGTCTCCCTGCTCGTGGACGCGGGCAGCGTCGTCCCCACGGACACCCTCATCGCCCGCCTGTGGGACGAGCCGCCGGAGGGCGCCCGCAACGCCCTCCAGAACTACGTGCTGCGGCTGCGGCGCACCCTCGGGTCCACCCGGGGCGCGGGGCCGATCCGCACCTGCCCGCGCGGGTACGCCATCGACGTACCGGAAGGCGCCCTCGACCTGCACCGCTTCGACGCCCTGGCCGACCGGGCCCGGGCCGCCGCGGCGGCGCACGCGCCCGAGCGGGCCGCCGCGCTGCTCGGCGAGGCGCTGGCCCTGTGGCGCGGGGAGCCGCTCGCGGACGTACCGTCGGAGCGGCTGGCCCTGGAGGTCGTCCCCGCGCTTGACGAACGGAGGCTGAGCGCCCTGGAGTCGCGCACGGAGGCCGACTTCCTGCTCGGGCGGCACGCCGACGTACTGCCCCGGCTGCGGGAACTCACCGCCGCCCACCCGCTCCGGGAGCGCTTCTGGGCCCAGCGGATGCTGGCCCTCTACCGCTCGGGCCGCCAGAGCGAGGCCCTCGACTGCTACCGCGCCGTCAGCGCGCTGCTCGGCGACGAACTGGGCGTCGACCCGGGCGCCGAGCTGCGGCGGCTGCACCAGCGCATCCTCACCGGCGACCCCGCGCTGAACGCGCCGCCGTCACCGCGCGGACCCCGCGCCAAGGGGAACCTCCCCGCCGAGACGACGACGTTCGTCGGGCGCGAAGCCCTGCTGAGCAGGACCCGCAAGCTCCTGGACAGCGCCCGGCTCGTCACGCTCACCGGGCCCGGCGGCGTCGGCAAGACCCGCCTCGCCCTGCGCGCCGCCGCCGAGACCGCGTGGGCGTACCCGCACGGGGCCTGGCTCGCCGACCTCGCGCCGCTCACCGAACCCCGCCTGCTGGACCGCGCGGTCGCGGAGGCGCTGCGCATCCCCGACCAGTCCCTGCGGCCCGGCACGGAGGTCCTCGTCGAGCACCTGCGGGAAAGGCGGCTGCTGCTGGTCCTCGACAACTGCGAGCACGTCGCCGAAGCCGCCGCCGAACTGCTGGGCACACTGCTGGGCGCGGCGCCCGGGCTGCGCGTGCTCGCCACGAGCCGCCAGGGGCTGCGGGCCCCCGGGGAATACCTGCTGCCCGTGCCGCCGCTGGGCGTCCCCCGGCAGCGGGGCGCGGCGCCCTCGCTGACGCGGTGCGAGGCCGTGCGGCTGCTCGCCGACCGCGCCGAGGCGTGCGCCCCGCACTTCCGCATCACCGCGGGCAACCAGGAGGCGGTGGGGCGGCTCTGCCGCCGCCTGGACGGCATCCCCCTGGCCATCGAACTGGCCGCCGTCCGCCTCGGCACGCTCTCCGCCGAGGAGATCCTCGACCGGCTCGGCGACCGCTTCCGCCTCCTCTCCACCACGGGCCCCCACCACCAGCGCACCCTGCGGGGCGTCGTCGACTGGAGCCACGACCTGTGCGACGAACGCGAACGGCGCCTGTGGGCAGGCGTCTCGGTCTTCTCGGGCGGCTTCGACCTGGCGGCGGCGGAGGCGGTATGTCCCGACGAACCGGGCGACGAGACCGTCACCTGCGCGGACTTCGGGCCCGCCGACGCCTCCTGCGCGGGCGCCTCCTGGGCCGAGCCCGCAGGCGCCGCCCGCGGGCCCGCGCGGGAGGACGTCGTGGACGTGCTGGCCGCCCTCGTCCACAAGTCGGTGCTCACCGTGGACACCACCGGCTCGCCCGCCCGGTACCGGATGCTGGAGACCCTGCGGCAGTACGGCCAGGGGCGGCTCGCGGAGACGGGGCGGGAGCGGCCGTTGCGGCGGCGGCACTGCGCCTACTACGGGGCGGTGTCCGCGCGGGCCGCCGCGCAGTGGTTCGGACCCGGCGAGGTGGACTGGCTGTCGCGGCTGCGGCGGGAGTCGCCGAACCTGCGGGCCGCCCTCGACTTCAGCGTCTCGGACGCGGGCGACGCCACGGCCGGCCTGGAGATCGCCGCCAACCTCACCCGCACCCGGTACTGGTTCTTCAGCAGCTCGCTCGGCGAGGGCCGGCACTGGCTGACCCGCACCCTGGACCTCACCCCCGGCGCCCCCGTCCCGCTGCGGACCTGCGGTCTGGCGCTCGCCGCCTGGATCGCGCTCTGCCAGGGGGACCAGCCCGCCGCCGAACGCTTCCTGGCCCGGGCGGCGCGGCTCGGCGGGGCGGCGGAGGACGGCGTGACCCCGGCCGTACTGGCGTACATGGAGGGCGCCTTCGCCTTCCTCGTCCGCGGCGACGCCGACTCCGTCGCGCTCCTCGCCCGCGCCCGGGAGCGCTTCCGGGCCTGCGGCCAGACGGGCGACGCCCACATGGCGACCATGATGTGGGCCATGGCCGCGGCGTTCCTCGGCGAGCGGGAGGCCGCCCTCGCGGCCGGGCGGGAGTACGCCGCCGAGGCCGAGGCCCACCGCGCGGGCTGGGCGCACTCCTGGGGGCTGTGGGGCATGGGCCTCGCGGAGCTGCGGCACGGCGACGCCCACCGCTCCCTCGGCCTGTTCCGCGACTCGCTGCGCCGCCAGTGGGGCATCGGGGACCGCTGGGGGCCCGTCTGGGGCGTGGAGGCGCTGGCCTGGGCCGCCGCCGCGACCGGTGACCACGGCCGGGCGGCACGGCTGATGGGGGCGGCGGCCCGGCTGCTGCGCACGACCGGCGTCGCGCTGACCGGGCTCAAGCCGCTCCACGACGCCCACATCGAAGCCGAACACCTCCTGCGCGAGCGCCTCGGCGAGGAGGCCTACGCCGCCGCGTACGCGGAAGGGGCGGGGACCCGGGACCCCGTACGCCTGGCGCTGGGCGGGGCGGCCGCCGTCCGGTGAGCACAGCCCCGGCGCCCGCGCGGCTCAGGCGCGGCGCATCCCGTACGCCCACGTGGCGTCGCGGTCGGCCAGGCGCGCGTACCCCGCGCGCGTCAGCACCCCCTGGGACGCCGTGTTCTCCGGGTCGACGAGGGCCAGCAGGGACGTGACCCCGGGCCGGGCCAGCGCCCACTCGGACAGGGCCCGCAGCGCCGCCGTGGCGTGCCCGTGGCCCCGCGCCGCCTCCGCCAGGTCGTAGCCGACCTCCAGGCAGCCCTCCTCGTCCGGCGGGCCGTGGAAGCCCATGCCGCCGACCGCGAGGCCGTCCTCGGCGCGCACCAGCGCGTACAGGCCCCACTCGGGCCGGTGCGTCCCGTCGGCGTACGCCTTCGCCACCCGCCCGGCCGCGCCCCGCGTGCCGGGGAAGGGGCCGCCCTCGATCCAGGTCAGCCCGCCCGTGCCACCCGCCGCGAGATCGGCGGCGGCCGTCGGGGACACCTCGCTCAACGACACCGGGCCCGCGGGCAGGGACAGGGAGTTGTGCCAGCGCCACCGCGTGAGCGGCGCGCGGCCCGGCAGGTCACCGCGGCCCGTGGCCCAGAGCAGGACCCGCCACGGCGGGCCGCCCGCGGGCGAGACGTGCGGGAACAGGTGGCCGAGCACCGCCGCGCACAGCTCCTCGGGCGGCTCCGCGTCGACGCCGAGCGCCCGCGCGATGTCGTACGTGTGCAGGAGGACTTCGGCGACGCCCATCGCGGCGAAGCCCGCCGCGTCCGCGCTGCCGTGGGGGTAGGGGTGGTAGGCGCGGACGCCGGGCGGTGTCGTGCGGACCACCGACGCGAGGATGCCCCCGGTCGCCTCGATCACCCGGATCGCGCCCTCGGGGTCCGTGCCCTCGTCGAGCGTGATGCCGAAGGGGACGTAGGCGCCGGTGGCCCGGCCCGTCAACTGCCCGGCGTACGCCACGAGATCACCGGCGATGTGCTCCGCTGTCTGCAAACAGCTCCAGTCGAGCCCGCCCGCCGCCACGCCCCAGTCCCGGCCGGCCGCCGCGCGCAGCACCCGGGCCGCGTGCGCGACGGCCTCCTCGACCCTGTCCCCACCCATGAGAAGCATGGGGAGGAGCGTACGGAGTGCTCCGCGGCGGCGCGCGGCAATTTCGAGGGCGCTGTCAGCGGCCGTCTCAGGCGTCCAGCAGCGCCAGTTCCGTCATGAGGTTCTCGCGGGCCGCCGTCTCCCACTCGGTCGCGCCGTACGGCGTCCTGAACAGGTGCGGCAGGCCGAGGAGTTGCCGCAGGACGGCCGCGCGGCCCGTGCGGAACGCCTCGTCCGGCACGAAGGCGTACTCCTCGCGGACGGCTGCGGCGTAGGCGGCGTACGCGTCCGGGGCCGCCGCGAGGATCGCGAGGTCGGCGTCGCACAGCACCTCGCCGTTGCGGTCGCCCTCGGCGGGGTCGTGGGTCACGGTGAGGCGGACGAGGCGGGCCACCTCCGCGACCTGGTCGGGCGCCAGCCCTGCCTCGGGGAGGGCGCGTTCGGCCAGCCGGGCCGAGCGCTCCTCGTTCTCGGAGCGGTCGGGCGCGTACACCGCGTCGTGGAACCAGGCCGCGAGCCGCACCAGCTCGGGGGCGTCGGCGTGGCCCTCCAGCACGTCGATGTGGTCGAGCACCGCCGTCAGGTGGTCGACGGTGTGATAGCGCCGCTGCGGCTCGGCCCAGCGGACGAGGAGGTTGTCGGCGAACCGGTACGGGTCATAGACGCACTCGTCGGTGTCCCGTGCGCGCAGCAGCGTCGTGAGCCAGCGCTGCCGCAGGGCGTCGTGGCGTTCGCGCAGGTCGTGGTTGTCGTCGTCGGCCATGGGGTGGAGCGTAACCCGCGTGTACCCCACGGGGGTATATTGACCCTGGGTGGCCGGGGGCGATTGGCTGCCGTCATGACGACGACCGCACCTGAAGAGAGTTACGAGCCCGAGCGCGCCGGACGGCTGCTCCGGACCGAACGCGACGCCCTGATCCCGCTGTTGAGGTCCGCGCCCGACGAGGCGTTCGCGCTCCGCACCTGTTGCCCCGGCTGGACCGTGCGCCATGTGATCGCGCACTGCGGCTCCGCGCTGATGCGGGTCGTGGAGAACCGCTTCGAGGAAGGCGTCTTCAGCGCCGAGAGCAATGAGCGGGACATCGCCGAGCGCGCCGACTGGTCGCCCTCCCGCCTCGTGGACGAACTGGAGCGCGGCATGACCGAGGCCGGGAACGTCATGGCCGCGGCCAAGGGAGTCCTGGACGGCATCGCGCTCGGCGAGTGGGTGCACGCCGGGGACATCCGCGAGGCGTGGGGCGAGCCGGGGGCGTACGGCGGGGACGGCCTCGCCGACGCGCTGCCGCTCCTCGAACTGCACAGCAGGGGCGCGTACAGCACGGCGGCGCCGGGGCTCGCGGTCCACGCGGACGTGGACGGGCGGGACGAGCCGCTGGTCCTCGGCGCCACGGACGGGCGCAGGCCCCCGGCCCGCTACATCGGGGACGCGCCGACCCTCGTCCGGCTCTGCGCGGGACGGCCGCTGACGGGGACGCGGTACGAGCTGGCGGGCGCCCGGGAAAAGGAGTTGGTGCTTTTCGGCTGACGTGGATCATGGGCCCATGACCTCCGAATCCGGCGCACCGCTGGTCCCCGCCGATCCGAACGTGCTGCACCCCATGCCCGGCCAGGAGCGCGTGGTGCTGCTCAAACCGCTCGTGAAGTCGCCGCTGATCGAGGTCGGCGACTTCACGTACTACGACGACCCCGACGACCCGACCGCCTTCGAGACCCGCAACGTCCTCTACCACTACGGTCCCGAGCGGCTGGTCATCGGCAAGTTCTGCGCGCTCGGCGAGGGCGTGCGGTTCATCATGAACGGCGCCAACCACCGGATGGACGGGCCCTCCACGTTCCCGTTCCCGATCATGGGCGGTTCCTGGAGCGACCACTTCGACCTGATCAGCGGGTTGCCGGGGCGCGGTGACACGGTCGTCGGCCACGACGTGTGGTTCGGCTACCGCTCCACCGTCATGCCGGGCGTCAGGATCGGGCACGGCGCGGTCATCGCGTCGGGCTCGGTGGTCGTCGACGACGTGCCGGACTACGGCATCGTCGGCGGCAACCCGGCCAGGCTGATCCGCCGCCGTTTCGGCGACGAGGACATCGCCCGCCTCCTCGAACTGGCCTGGTGGGACTGGCCGGCCGAGCACCTGACCCGGCACGTCCGGGCCGTCATGTCGGGCAGCGTGGCGGAGCTGGCCGCCGTGGCGCCGGGCGGCGACGCGGCCACCCCGAAGGCCGGTTGACCTTCGGGGTACGGGTGAGCGGGGGAGGGCGGCGTGAGCGGGGAGGGCGGCGGTCAGTGCTGGTGGTACGTGTGAGCGGGGAGGGCGGCGGTCAGTGCTGGTGGCCGCCGTCCTTCTGCGTGCCGGTTCCGTGGCCGGCCTCGGGCTCCGCGTGGCCGCCGCCGTCCGTCTCCGTGCGGCCGGTGTCGTCGCCCGCGTGCACCGTGAACGCCGCCGTGCGGACCTTCCCCTCGTGCTTGAAGTCCAGGAAGAGGCGGTACGCCCCCGCGCTCGGCGCCGTCGCCGTGAAGGAGATGCCGGGGCCCGCCTTCGTCCGGCCGTCGCCGGGCTCGCCGTTCGGGTGGACGTGGAGGTAGGCCAGGTCGCCCGACCGCAGGGCCACCAGGTGGCCGTAGGCGCCCAGGTAGGGCTGGAGGTCGGTCACCGGCCTGCCGTTCTTCGCCACGGCCAGGGTGAGGTCGCCGCCCGCGCCCGTCTTCAGCTCGCCCTTCAGCGTCACGTCGTACCCGTCCACCGTCGCGGTCGCGCTGGGCGCGGGCAGCTTCTTCGGCGCGGCCTCGCCCGCCACCGCCAGGTCGGCGCCGAGCGTCAGGCCCTCCTCCGCGCCCTCGGGGCGGAAGTCGGCGAAGACGCGGTAGCCGCCGGCCTCGGGCAGCTCGACCTTGGTCGACCAGACGCCGTCCGCGGCCCGGACCGGGTGCAGGTGGCGGTAGACCGTCAGGTCACGTGAGGCGACGATGAGGTGCAGCTCCTTGTCGTGCTCCTTCTGGTACGCGGTGACGTTGCGCCCCGTGGAGTCCTTGACGACGGCGAAGCGCAGCTCTTCCTTGCGGTCCGCCGCCACCCGCGCGGTCTTGAGGTCCAGGGTGTAGCCGCGCTCGGAGATCTGCAGGCCTCCGGCGGCGGCGCCGTGATCCTCGTGCGGGGTCTTGCCGCGTTCACCGTGCCGCGCCGCCGGGGCCCTGTCCGTGACGGGGTCGACTGCCTGGCCCACTCCGTACGCCGTACCGAAGGTCGCGGCGACGGCTGCGGCGAATGCGGTGATCTTCAGTCCGGTGTTCATGACGGCTCCCTGGGTGATCCCGGTCCGGCTCTTCCGGCCCATCGGGCTCGATACGGACGAGGATACCCCTGGGGGGTATTACGTCAACCCCTGGAGTCCTGGTGGCCGGGGGTTGCGTTGGGTACCCCCCAGGGGTATAAATGGATCTCGTCAGTGATACCCGGTCCGGGTATCGGGACTCACGTCACGAGGAGCCCGCAGCCATGTCCACCACCACTCCCGGCACCCCCGAGGCGGCTTCCACCGCAGAAGTGGAACTCGCCATCGGTGGCATGACCTGCGCCTCGTGCGCCGCCCGGATCGAGAAGAAGCTCAACCGCATGGACGGCGTCGAGGCGACCGTCAACTACGCCACCGAGAAAGCCAAGGTCAGCTACCGGGGCGAGGACGTCTCCGTACAGGATCTGATCGCGACCGTCGAGGCCACCGGGTACACGGCCGAGGAGCCCGCACCCGTACGTGACGAGGCCGCCTCGTCGCAGGCGGGTGACGGCGACAGTGAGGAGCGGCGGGCCGACGACGCGCTGCGGCCGCTGCGCGAGCGGCTGGTCACGGCGGTGCTGCTCTCCGTCCCCGTGATCGCGATGGCGATGGTCCCCGCCCTCCAGTTCGAGTACTGGCAGTGGCTCTCCCTCACCCTCGCCGCGCCCGTCGTCACCTACGCCGCCTGGCCCTTCCACAAGGCGGCCTTCACCAACGCCCGGCACGGCGCGGCCACCATGGACACGCTGATCTCGGTCGGCACCACGGCGGCGTTCCTCTGGTCGCTGTGGGCGCTGTTCTTCGGCACCGCGGGCACCCCGGGCATGACCCACCCGTTCGAACTCACCATCGCGCGCAGCGACGGCGCCGGGAACATCTACCTGGAGGCGGCGGCCGGCGTCACCGCCTTCATCCTGGCCGGGCGCTACTTCGAGGCCCGCTCCAAGCGGAAGGCCGGGGCCGCCCTCAAGGCGCTGCTCCAGCTCGGCGCCAAGGACGTCACCGTGCTGCGCGACGGCGGCCGCGAGGAGACCGTGCCGGTGGGCGAGCTGAGGACCGGCGACCGGTTCCTCGTCCGGCCCGGCGAGAAGATCGCCACGGACGGCAAGGTCGTCGAGGGCGCCTCGGCCGTCGACGCCTCCATGCTCACCGGCGAGTCCGTGCCGGTCGAGGTCGGCGAGGGCGACGCGGTCACCGGCGCCACCCTCAACGTCGGCGGACGCCTCGTCGTCGAGGCCACCCGCGTCGGCGCCGACACCCAGCTCGCCCGCATGGCCAAGCTCGTGGAGGACGCGCAGAACGGCAAGGCCGCCGCCCAGCGCCTCGCCGACAGGATCTCCGCGGTGTTCGTGCCGGTCGTCATCGGCCTGGCGCTCGCCACCCTCGGCTTCTGGCTCGGCAACGGCGCCGGACTCACCGCCGCCTTCACCGCGGCCGTGGCCGTCCTGATCATCGCCTGCCCCTGCGCCCTGGGGCTGGCCACCCCGACCGCCCTCATGGTCGGCACCGGACGCGGCGCCCAGCTCGGCATCCTGATCAAGGGGCCGGAGGTCCTGGAGTCCACGCGCCGCGTCGACACGATCGTCCTGGACAAGACCGGCACCGTCACCACCGGCAAGATGACCCTGCTCGCCACGCACACCACTCCCGGTACCTCGGCTTCCGAGGTCCTGCGCCTCGCGGGCGCCCTGGAGCACTCCTCCGAGCACCCCATCGCCCGGGCCGTCGCGGCGGGCGCCGCCGAGCGGGCCGGCGCGCTGCCCACGCCCGAGGACTTCGCGAACGTGGCGGGACGCGGCGTGCAGGGCATCGTCGAGGGACACGCGGTCCTGGTGGGCCGCGAGGCGCTTCTCGCCGAGTGGGAGATACGTCTTCCGGTGGCGCTGGAGCGGGCGAAGGCGGAGGCGGAAGCGGCCGGGCGCACGGCCATCGCGGTCGCCTGGGACGGCGAGGCGCGGGCGGTCCTTGAGGTCGCCGACGCGGTGAAGGACACCAGCGCCGAGGCGATCCGGCGGCTGCGGGCGCTCGGCCTGACCCCGATCCTGCTGACCGGTGACAACAAGGCGGTCGCGGCGTCGGTGGCCGCGGAGGTCGGCATCTCCCCGGAGCACGTGATCGCCGAGGTCATGCCGCAGGACAAGGTGGACGTGGTCAAGCGGCTCCAGGCCGAGGGCCGCTCGGTGGCCATGGTCGGCGACGGCGTGAACGACGCGGCGGCGCTCGCCCAGGCCGACCTGGGCCTCGCGATGGGCACGGGGACGGACGCCGCGATCGAGGCGGGCGACCTGACGCTCGTACGAGGTGACCTGCGGGCCGCGGCCGACGCGATCCGGCTCTCGCGGCGCACCCTCGGCACGATCAGGACGAACCTGTTCTGGGCCTTCGCCTACAACGTCGGCGCGCTGCCGCTGGCCGCGGCGGGGCTGCTGAACCCGATGATCGCGGGGGCCGCGATGGCCTTCTCCTCGGTCTTCGTGGTCGGCAACAGCCTGCGGCTGCGGGGGTTCAAGCCGCTGGCCTGAGCGGTCTCCCCGTCCTCCGGTCCACCCCGGCGCGAGCTGTTTCCCCCGCGCCGGGGTGTTCGGCGCGTAGGCTGGGTCGCGATTGGACTAGACCTGTGCCTGTGTCCCTGTCTGAGCCGGGGGTTCTCTGAGCCGGGTTCTCGACGAGAAGGAAGAGACATCCATGAGCAAGCGTGCAGTCCTGGAGGTGATCGCCCTCGACGCCGAGGACGCCGTCGCCGCCCAGGCCGGAGGCGCGGACCGCCTCGAACTCGTGACCGACATGGCCGCGGACGGGCTCACGCCGTCGCGCGAGACCTTCGCCGCGATCCGGTCCCGCGTCGACATCTCGCTGCGCGTCATGCTGCGGCTCGCCGACGGATTCGCCGCCGGGGACGTGGACGCGCTCGTACGGCGTGCCCGTGAGCTGAGGGCCGAGGGCGCCGACGAGTTCGTCCTCGGCTTCCTCGACGAGGCGGGCGGGCCCGACCTCGCCGCGGTCGAGACGCTGGTCGCCGCGCTCGACGGCTGCCGCTGGACCTTCCACCGGGCGATCGACCGGGCCGCCGACCGCGACGCCCTGCGCAAGCAGCTCGCGGAGCTGCCGGGCCTCGACACGTATCTCACGGCGGGGGCCGCGGGGGGCGTCGACGAGGGGCTGCCGACGCTGGTCGCCGAGGCGGCGCGGCGGGGCGAACCGGGGTACGAGCCGCGGCTCCTGGTCGGCGGGGGGCTGCGGCTGGAGCATCTGCCGGGGCTGAAGGCGGCGGGGCTCGACGCGTTCCACATCGGGGGCGCGGCGCGGCCGGGTGGCTGGGCGGCGGGGGTCTCCGCGGGGGCGGTGGCGGAGTGGCGGGCGGCGGTTGACGCGTAGCGCTCCGCGGGTTGGCGGGGTTTCGGGTGCGGGTTCGGTGGGGGCTTGTCGCGCAGTTCCCCGCGCCCCCCTGCCGGGGGCTTAGGGGGGCGGTGGGGTCGGGTCCCGTCGGGGCTTTTGGGTGCGGGTTCGGTGGGGGTTGCTCGCGCAGTTCCCCGCGCCCCTTAGGGGGCTTCGGTGGGCGGTGGGTGCGCGCCCCTGATGGGGGCTTCGGTGGGGGCTGCGGTACAACTGAGGGGAGTGGGAGGGGAGTTCATGAACGTATCCAGCAGTCGCGCCTTGCCCGTCGCCGCCGCCGCGCTCACCGGGACCGTCGCGCTCTACATGGCGCTCGTCGCGTTCGGGAACATCACGGACTTCGGCACCAACCAGCAGTTCGTACGCCACGTCCTCGCGATGGACACCACCTTCAAGGACGAGGACCTGATGTGGCGCGCGGTGGAGTCCACCGCGCTCCAGGACGCCGCGTACGTCGCGATCATCGTCTGGGAGACCGTCGCCGCGCTCGCCCTCGTCGCGGCGACCGTGCTCTGGGCCAAGGCCCTGCGGCGACACGGCGGTTACCGGAGCGCGCGGCGCCTCGGCACCGCCGGGCTGCTCATGGTCCTGCTGCTCTTCGGCGGCGGCTTCATCGGCGTGGGCGGCGAGTGGTTCGCCATGTGGCAGTCCGAGGACTGGAACGGCCTGGACGCCGCCACCCGCGTCGTGACACTCGCGGGCCTCGTGCTGATCGTCACCCACCTGCCCGGCGCCCAGGCCGAAGAAAACTCCCGCTAGGCCAGCTGCTCCGGCAGCGGGGCCGCGTGCACCACGATCAGGCCGGACACGGCACGGGTCAGCGCCACGTACAGGCGGCGCAGGCCCGTCCGCTCGTCGGGCTCGCCGTCGACCACGGCGGCGGGCTCGTCCAGCACCACATAGTCGTACTCAAGACCCTTGGCGAGGGACGCGGGCACCAGGGTCAGCCGGGTGTCGGGCGTGGTCTCCTCGCCGGGGGAGAGATACGTGACCCCGGCCGCCGTCAGGGCCTCCGCCAGCGCCGGCACGCGCGCGTCCGCCGCGATGAGCCCGATGGACCCCTCCCGCCGCAACGACTCGGCGCACGCCTCCAGGCAGGCCGCGTCCAGGTCCGCCACCTCCCGCACCACGAGCGAACCGGGCGACTCCCGCACCGAGGCGACCTCCGTGAGCCCCGGCGCGATGGCGGGCAGCAGCCGCGACGCGTACGCGATGACCTCGCGCGGCACGCGGAAACCGGCCGTCAGCTCCTCCACGACCGCGTCCGCCTTGCCGAGATGGCCCAGCGCCTCGGCCCAGCTCCGGGTCGCCCACGGCGTGGTGCCCTGCGCCAGGTCGCCGAGGACGGTCGCCGAACCGGTCGTGCAGCGCCGCCCCACCGCGCGGTACTGCATGGGGGAGAGGTCCTGCGCCTCGTCGAGCACGACATGCCCGAGCGACGGCGTGCGCGAGACGAGATCGTGGGCCTCGTCGATCAGCACCGCGTCGGCGGCCGACCACTTGGCGGACTTCACGCTCCTCGGCGGCTTCGTCCACAGCAACGCCTTCTGCTCGTCCGCGTCGAGGACGCCCTCGGCGTGCTCCGCGAGGAACTCCGCGTCGGACAGCAGCCGCAGCACCAGCTTCGCGGGATCGACCGGCGGCCAGATGGCCTTCACCGCGGCCTTCACCGCTGGGTTGCGCGCCACGGCGTCCTGCACGCGGTCGTCGGGCGCCTCGCCCGCCTGCTCCATGCGGACGAGCACCGCGTGGGCGACGCGCTGCGGCAGGGCGTCGCGGGCGGCCCCGTACCGGATGTCGCGCGCGAGCAACTCCCGGACGATCTCCTCCAGTTCGTACGCGGGTACGCGCCACCGGCGGGAGCCCCGTACGACCATCACGGGCTCGGTCGGCAGGGCCACGTGTGAGCGCACGGCCCTGCGCAGCACCTCGGCCATGCGGGCGTCACCCTTGACGAGGGCGGCGGCGGTGTCGTCCGTGCCGCGCACCTCCACGTGGGCGACGAGGTCGTCGACCGTGGCCTGCTTGACCTCCAACTCGCCGAGCGCGGGCAGCACTTGCTCGATGTAGTGCAGGAAGGAGGCGTTCGGCCCGATGACGAGGGTGCCGGTGCGGGCCAGGCGCTCCCGGTGGGCGTACAGGAGGTAGGCGACGCGGTGCAGGCCGACGGCGGTCTTGCCGGTGCCGGGGCCGCCCTGCACGCACACGCTGCCGCCGAGCCCGCTGCGGACGATCTCGTCCTGCTCGGGCTGGATGGTCGCGACGATGTCCCGCATCGGGCCGACGCGGGGCCGCTCGATCTCCCGCTGGAGCAGCCTGCTGGCCCGCTCGTCCTCGGCGGGGTCGCTGAGGTGCTCGTCCTCGTACGCGGTGAGGTCACCGCCGGTGTACCCGAAGCGGCGGCGCAGCGCGATGTCCATCGGGTTCTTCTTGGAGGCCCGGTAGAACGGCTGGGAGACCGGCGCGCGCCAGTCGATGACCATCGGGTCCCCGTCGGCGTCGTGCACGTGCCGCCGCCCGATGTAGAACTGCTCGCCGTCCGCGCCCTCGGCCTGGTCGGCGCCCGGGGCGTGGAGGTAGTCGAGGCGGCCGAAGAAGAGGGGGGTGTGGGCGAGGTCGGCGAGGGCCTTGATGCGGTCGTCGATCTGCCGTTCGAGGACCGCGGCGTTCACCCAGTTCGCGGTGACGTCGCGGATGTCGAGGGCCTCGGCGTCCTCGCGCATGGCGCGCAGGGCCGCGCGGGACGCGGTGAGGTGCGCGCGCTCGCGGGCGAGGGGGTCGGCGGGGTCAGGGGCGAGGTCAGGGGCGGGGTCGGTCTGGTCGTGCGCCTGCACGGATGCCTCCGGCGGTTCAGCGGGGGTGGGACTGTTGCTGCTGCCGCCCGGTTTCCGTCCGGGGGGCGGCGCTCCGCGCGGGAGGCCGGGGGAGGGGGCATCGTAGGTGGGGGGTGGGGGGTGGTGACAAATGGTTTTTCGGGTGCGGGTGGGGTGTGGCTTGTCGCGCAGTTCCCCGCGCCCCCCTGCCGGGGGCTTCGGCGGGGCGGTGGGTTCGGGGTCCGTCGGGGCTTTTGGGTGCGGGGCGGTGGGGGCTGGTCGCGCAGTTCCCCGCGCCCCTTTCGGGGGCGTGAGTGGGCGTCCGTTCAGGGGCGGGACGTTTCGGGTGCGGGTGAGTCGTGGCTTGGCGCGCAGTTCCCCGCGCCCCTTTCAGGGGCGGCGAGTGGGCGCCCCTTCAGGGGCGCGGGGAACTGCGCGATCAGCCCCCGCTCAGCCGCACCCGCATGGCGCCGGAGGCCACGTCACTCGTCGTCCGCCAGTTCCGCCACGCCCGTGATCCGGTGGAGGGCGAACGTGCGGACCTCGTCCGCCGTGTGGTCGTACGCGGTGACGAAGCCCCCCTCCACCCGCACCGGAGCGATCACCCGCTGGCTCGCCGCGCCCTCGGCGTTGACGTACCCGATCCACACCGCCTCGCCCGTCATCACGGCGGCCTGCACCGTGGCGAGGGTCTCCGCGGACGTCGTGCGGGGCAGCGAACCGCTCGGCGTCTCGTGGACCTCCTTGCGCGGCGCGGTCGACGCCAGGTCCCCCGCGCGGATCGCCCGCACCGCCGCCGCGACGAGCGTGTCGTCGGGCAGCGGCGGCCCATCCGGCACCGGCTCGGGCGCCGAACGCGGCGGCGTCCGGTGGGCGTGCGCCCGGGTGATCAGGACGTCACCCTCCGGGGACTCCGCCGCGGGCGCGAAGCCCATCGACCGCAGGCCTTCGAGGAGCGTGCCGGGGTCCGCCTGGGCGGCCAGCACGGTCGGCGCGAGGCGGCGCAGCCGCAGCCCCTGGGAGCGCTTGTCGGCCAGGATCTCGTTGAGCAGCGCCTCGTCGTCGCACCGTACGTAGGCGGAGGCCGCGCCGATGCGCAGGTGGCCGTGGCGGCGCGCCACGTCGTCGATCAGATACGCGAGGGGCTGCGGAACCGGCGTACGGGAGTGGGCCGCCAGGAACGCGTGCAGGTCCGATGCGGACTGCCCCGCGTCCAGCGCGCGCCGCACCGAGCCCGGTGTGAAGCGGTAGACGGTGGCGCCGCCCTTCGACTCGACGTCGGCGAGCACGGCGAGGGCCTCGGCGAGCGGCCGCTCCAGCGGACCCGGCGCCACGGCGGTGAGGTCGGCCTGGAGCAGGACGTGGTCCAGCGGCTGGGGCAGGAGCGGGGCGAGCAGCCGGGCGGCCGCGGCGCCCCGGGCCCGCGCGGTCGCGGTGTCGTCGGTCGCCAGTCCTCGGCCGTGCCGCGTCGGTTCGGTGTTGTCGGTCGGCAGTCCTCGGCCGTGCCGTGCCGGATCGCCGTCGTCGGCCAGCAGCGCCCTGCCGTGCCGCGACAGCGCCCCGCGGCCCGTCACGCCCAGCAGCTCCGCCTCGTTCAGCGTCCACCCCGCGATACGGGAACGCAGGTCCTGCGCGGCCGGGGACGGGCGCTCCCAGCGCAGCCGGGCCAGCAGCGAGTCCACGTCGGGCTCCGCGCCCTCGGGGAGCCCGGCGAGCAGTGCGAGGACCCGGCGGCGTACCTCCGGGGCGGCCGAGCGGTCCAGATGCGGGCCGAGCGCCGACAGCGTGCGGTCCTTGCCGTCACGGCCGCCGATCAGGCCCGCCGTGCGGGTCGCCGACAGCCAGGCCGTGGCGAGGGCGGCCCAGCGCTCGGGGGCGGGCAGCTCCTGCCACTCGTCGTAGGCGGGCGTCGCCGCGTACCGCTCGTCGGCCTCGCCGTCGGAGGCCACCAGGCCCGCCGCGTAGGCCAGTTCGACCCAGAAGGCGGCCACCGGCTCGGGCAGGTCGAGCGCCACCGCCGTCCGCTTCAGGTCGCGCACGCTCAGGCCGCCCGCGCGCAGCACGGCGGGGCCGCCCTCGTCCCACTCCTTCAGCAACTCCTCGACGGTGGCGAGCGCCGTGTACGCCTGGCCCGCCGCCGTCGCGTCCACAACCTGTGGACGGTGTTCGCGCGCCGCCACGACCGGCGGCGGCACCGGCTCGGGCGAGCGGTGCGCGCGGCCCCCGCGCAGGTGCAGGGCGGCCTCGCGGGCCAGGACGACCGTGCCCGGCGCGGTCGGCAGCAGCAGCCCCCGGTCCAGGAGCCAGCGCAGGTGGCGGGCCGGGTCGGCGGTGACCTGGCCGTAGGGCGGGCCCCAGACCAGGCGGGAGAGCACCTCCACCGACTCGGCCGGGGCCTCGTCGAGCAGCGCCGACATGCGGGCGCGGTCCGTGAACAGCGCGGTGAGGGACTCCACCGCCGAGACCGGGTCGTGGGTGGTGGGCAGGCCCGCCGCCGCCACGATCGCCTGGAGACGGGTGGGCGACATGCCGGCCGTGGCCTCCGCCACGGTCGGGCCGAGACCCGTGGGGGACGGGTGCTGCGGGCCCGGGGCGAGCAGCTCCCGGGCCGTGCGGACCAGGCGCAGACGGTCGTCCGGGCCCCAGACCAGGGCCTGCTCGTGGAGGGTGCCGAGCGCGCGGGGCAGGGCCTCGGCGACGGCCGGGTCCCCGTCGTCCCCGGCAAGCAGCCCGAGCACCTCGTCGTACGTCGTGGGCTCCGGGGCCACCGCCAGGGTCTGCGCCACCTGCTGCGCGAACCGGTCGAGCCGCTCCAGGGCGCGCACCACGGAGGCCCGCGTGCCGGCCCGCGTCGCCAGCTGCGTCAGGTCGGTGGGGACGGGGTTGAGCAGGTCGGGGCGGGCGTGCAGCAGCCCCGCCAGGGCGTCGTCCTCGCGGGAACGGAGCGCTTCGGCGAGGGAGCGGGGGGTGTCCGCGGGGCGCGGGGTGCTCGCGCCGGCGTTCGCGGTGGCCGTGGGGTGCGGCGGCTCGTCGGGGCTCATCCGGTTCACGTTAGCGGGCCGGGGGTGTGCTGCGGGGCCCTGCGGGGCCCTGCGGGGCTTGGGCGGTGTTCTGGGTGCGGGCTCGGTGGGGGCTGGTTGCGCAGTTCCCCGCGCCCCTTTCGGGGGCTTGATCGTGTGCTGGGTGCGGGTCGGTGGGGGCTGGTCGCGCAGTTCCCCGCGCCCCTTTCGGGGCGTGGTTGTCGTCGACGTCACCTTCTTCGCTTCGTGCGATGCGGCACACTGGACGTTTGGCCTAAGGAAAGGGCGCGCGCGTGAACGGTCCCCTCATCGTCCAGTCGGACAAGACTCTCCTGCTGGAGGTCGACCACGAGCAGGCCGACGCCTGCCGCCGTGCCATCGCTCCCTTCGCGGAGCTGGAGCGGGCGCCCGAGCACATCCACACCTACCGCGTCACCCCGCTCGGGCTGTGGAACGCCCGCGCCGCCGGGCACGACGCCGAGCAGGTCGTGGACGCGCTCGTGGAGTTCTCCCGGTACCCCGTGCCGCACGCGCTGCTCGTCGACGTCGCCGAGACGATGGCGCGGTACGGCCGTCTCACCCTCTCCAAGCACCCCAGCCACGGCCTCGTCCTGACGACCACCGACCGGCCCGTCCTCGAAGAGATCCTGCGTTCGAAGAAGGTCCAGCCGCTGGTGGGCGAGCGGATCGACGCCGACACCGTCGTCGTGCACCCCTCCGAGCGCGGGCAGATCAAGCAGACGCTGCTGAAGCTGGGCTGGCCCGCCGAGGACCTCGCCGGCTACGTCGACGGCGAGGCCCACCAGATCGACCTGGCCGAGAACGGCTGGTCGCTGCGGCCCTACCAGCAGCAGGCCGTCGAGGGGTTCTGGCACGGCGGCAGCGGTGTCGTCGTCCTGCCCTGCGGAGCCGGGAAGACCCTCGTCGGCGCGGGCGCCATGGCACAGGCCAAGGCCACCACCCTCATCCTGGTGACCAACACCGTCTCCGCCCGGCAGTGGAAGCACGAGCTGGTCAAGCGGACCTCCCTGACGGAGGACGAGATCGGTGAGTACAGCGGTACGCGGAAGGAGATCCGGCCCGTCACCATCGCCACGTACCAGGTGCTGACGACGAAGCGGAAGGGCATCTACCCGCACCTGGAGCTGTTCGACTCCAGGGACTGGGGTTTGATCGTGTACGACGAGGTGCACCTGCTGCCCGCGCCCGTCTTCAAGTTCACCGCCGACCTCCAGGCGCGGCGCCGCCTCGGACTCACCGCGACGCTGGTGCGCGAGGACGGGCGGGAGTCCGACGTGTTCTCCCTCATCGGGCCCAAGCGGTTCGACGCCCCGTGGAAGGAGATCGAGGCGCAGGGCTACATCGCGCCCGCCGACTGCGTCGAGGTGCGGGTCAACCTCACCGACGGCGAGCGGCTCGCGTACGCCACCGCCGAGGCCGAGGAGAAATACCGCTTCTGCGCGACGACGGCGACGAAGCGGAAGGTGACCGAGGCGCTGGTGCGGAAGTTCGCCGGACAGCAGATCCTCGTCATCGGCCAGTACATCGACCAACTCGACGAGCTGGGCGAACACCTGGACGCGCCCGTCATCAAGGGCGAGACGTCGAACAAGGAGCGGGAACGGCTCTTCGACGCGTTCCGCAACGGCGAGATCAACGTCCTCGTCGTCTCCAAGGTCGCGAACTTCTCGATCGACCTGCCGGAGGCCACCGTCGCCATCCAGGTCTCGGGCACCTTCGGGTCACGCCAGGAGGAGGCCCAGCGGCTCGGCCGGGTCCTGCGGCCGAAGGCGGACGGGCACCAGGCCCACTTCTACTCGGTGGTCGCCCGCGACACCATCGACCAGGACTTCGCCGCGCACCGGCAGCGGTTCCTGGCGGAGCAGGGGTACGCCTATCGCATCGTCGACGCGGACGAACTGCTGGCCGGGAGCTGAGGCGCGCCGCCCCGCAGGGGCGGCGGCAGCAGCACCAGGGCCGCCAGCGCCAGGGCCAGCAGGGGGTACGGCGAGGCCAGCGGCTGCTGCCACCAGGGCAGGCGCAGGTCCAGGTCGCCCTGGTGCGGGAGCAGCCAGAAGGTACGGGCCGTGAAGAGCACGGCGACGGCCGCGGCCAGGCGTGGCCTGCCCTCGGCGACGAGGAGGGCCAGGAGCGGTACGCACCACACCCAGTGGTGGGACCAGCTGATCGGGGAGATCAGCAGGGTCGTGAGTGCGGCCAGGAGTACGCCGTGGGGGTCGGCGGGGGCGGCGGCAGCGGCAGTGGCGGCGGGCGGGCGGCGGGTGAGGAGCAGGGCCGCGGCCGCTGCCGTCGCCGTCGCCGCGGCGGGGAGTGACCAGGCCAGGCCCGGGTCCGCGGTGTGCGTGACGCGGGCGATCAGGCCCTGCAGCGACTGGTTGTCCACGATCCAGGCCTTGCCGACGCGGCCCGTCTCGAAGACGCGCCGCGTCCAGAAGTCGGCGCTGGCGCCGGGCAGTACGAGCGCGCCCAGCAGCACGGTCGAGGCGCAGCCCGCGAGCGCGGTCGTCGCCTCGCGTACCCGGCCGGTGAGGAAGAGGTACGCGATGAAGACCGCCGGCGTCAGCTTGATCCCGGCGGCCACACCCACCGCGAAGCCCTTGCCGGGTGTGTTCCACCGCTGGGTCCGGGGCCGGGTCCGGGGCTGGGTCCGCGTCAGGTCCCAGAGGATCAGGCAGGCCAGGGCGAGGTTGATCTGTCCGAACACGATGGTCTGGAAGACGGGTTCCAGCCAGAGGGCGAGGGCGGTGGCGGCGCAGAGGTGGGGGGCGCGGAGGCGGAGGCCGGTGAGGCGGCAGGAGAGGTGCAGGAGCAGGGCGCAGAGGGCGGTGTTGCCGAGGAGGAAGGTGAGCTTGAGGGCGGGGAGGGGGAGCCAGGTCGTCGGGACGAAGAGGAGGGCGGCGAACGGGGGGTAGGTGGCCGGGAGTTCCCACTCGGTGACGGTGAACCCGTAGAGGTCACCGCCGCTCGCCACGGCTTCGCCTTCGGCGCGGTAGACGAGGGTGTCGGCCATGGGGATGTGCTGGACGGCGCAGAGGGTGGCGAGGGCGGCGAGGGAGAGGGGGAGCGCGGCGGTGCGGAGCTTCACGGGTGGGGACCCTAGTGGGTGACGTGCGTGGGATGCCCGTTTTGGGTGCGGGTGCGCGCCTTGGATTCGTGTGTGGGGCGGGGCCGCGGGGGTATGTCCGTGCTCGCCATCTTGGCGCGGGCCTGCGGTTGCTCATCGCCTCGGCCTGACCACCACTGTGCTCCGCGCGCACATACCCCCACGTCCCCTCCCGTGCGCTCGCGGCTGCGGACCGTCGTCGCCCATGTCCCCTCGGGCGCGTGGGCGACTGCGGGCAGTGGTCGCCCACGCGCCCTCACGCGCGTGGGCGACTGCGGGTCGTGGTCGCCGACGTCCCTTCGGGCGAGTGGGTGACTGCGGGCCGTGGCCGCCGACGTCCCTCCGGGCGAGTGGGTGACTGCGGGGCCGTGGCCGCCGACGTTCCTTCGGGCGAGTGAGCGGCTGCGGGTTGTCGCGCCCGCGTCCGCTTGGGCGCGTGGGTGACTGCGGGTCGTGGCCGCCGACGTCCCTTCGGGCGAGTGGGTGACTGCGGGTTGTCGCGCCCGCGTCCGCTTGGGCGCGTGGGTGACTGCGGGTCGTGGCCGCCGACGTTCCTTCGGGTGAGTGAGTGGCTCCGGGTTGTCGCACCCGCATCGGCTCGGGCGAGTGAGTGGCTGCGGGTCGTCGTCGCCCGCGTCCCCTCGGGCACACACGCGACTGCGGACCGGTTCCATCTCCGCCGTATAACGGCCGCCCTTCCACCTCCCCTTGGCCCTCTCGCCGCCGAGTATCGGGCGCCACCTCCGCCCTCGCCCGGGCCTTTCGCTACCGGGCATCGCGCCCCGCCTGCCCCCGGGCCTCTCGCTGCCGGGTAACGCGCCCCCCGCCTGCCCCCGGGCCTCTCGCTGCCGGGTAACGCGCCCCCCGCCTGCCCCCCCCGAACCTCTCGCCGCCGAGCAACGCCCACCCCGCCCGCCCCTACTCCGACATCTCGACGCCGGGTTTCGGGCGGGTGGGTGGGAGACATCCGGCGCGGAGCGGCGGGGTAGGGGATGCCGCCGGGCGCCCCTTCGCGGCGGGGTAGGGGATACCGCCGGGTAAGAAGGCGCCGGTGTTGTGGGGGACCCCCGCCGAACCGGTACCGTCAAGGCCTGGCAGAACGTCAACGCCACCACCCCGGAGGGGACTTCGTGGGGATCGAGAGCGACCAGCTGGTCTACGACTACCTGAGCCGGGTCGGAGACCTGGCCCAGCAGCGGCAGCTGCCCTCGGCCGCCCGCATGCGCCTGGTCGCCGACCTGCGCGCCCGCATCGACCGCAGCCGCGCCGACGCGGCCGACAGCCCCGCCGCCATCCGCCGCATCCTCGCCGGCCTCGGCACCCCGGAGGAGATCGTCGACGGGGCGGACGGCGCCCCCACCGACGTATCCAAGGCGCCGCCGAGCGAGAGCAAGCCGAAGCCCCGCCCGGCCGTACCCACGCAGCGCGCCCCCCGGGTGCCCGGCGGCAAGGAGGGGTGGCGGCTCGTGCCCCGGCCCCGCCGGGCCGCCAAGGACGTGCCGCAGGACCTCGTGGAGGGGCCCCGGCCCTCACCCCCGCACCTCGCCGGCACCGACGAACTGGGCCCCAGCGGCTCCGAGCCCGACTGGTGGCGCCTGGACAGCACTCCGTTCGGCGGCGCCGACACCGTCCCCGGCTTCGTCGGCGGCGTGGAGATCCCCGAGATACTGAAGCCCCCGCCCTCCCCCGACGACCCCGACCACCACACCCCCGGTGCCGAAGCCGCAGAGGGGGAGGCGGCCGAGGAGTCCGCCCCGGGCACGAAGCGGTGGCGCCGGCTGCCCCGCCTGCCCGCCCGCGGCACCGGCGTCGGGTTCACCAACCCCCTGCTCCTGCTCGCCGCGGCCCTGCTCCTCGTGGGCGCCGTCCTCGGCAGCCTGCCCGCCCTCGGCGGCGGCTGGCTCATCGCCTACCTGTCCCGTCGGCTCACCCCCGTCGAAACCAAGACGGCCGTGTTCGGCATGCCGGGGCTTGCGCTGGCCGCCGGGTTCACCTGGCTGTGGGGGCGTACGGAGGGGAAGTGGGGCGAGCCGATCCGCGACGGCCACATGAGCGACGCCATCGGCGAGACATGGCCCTGGGTGCTGCGCGGCGCGGCCGTCGCCTCCGCGCTCTTCCTGGTGTGGAGGTCGCAGCGGCGACGGCCGTAGGAACAAGAGGAACAAGAAGAAGAGGGCGTGGCTACTTCTTCTTCGTCAGGTCCGCCTGCATCTCGTCGAGGATCTTGTCCGCCGCCGTGTAACCGATGCCCTGAATCCACAGTTCGTCCTCGACGGTGTGGACGTTGCCCGACTTCACCGCCTTCATGTTCTTCCACAGGCCGCTGCCCGTGGTCTGCGTCTGCTTGGCCTTCTTCGGGTCGCCGTACGTGGACTGGAAGATGACGTCCGTGTCGGCGAGGTCGATCTTCTCGGGCGACAGGTCGTAGGAGAAGCCGTCCTTCGCCTTGGCGGAGATCGGCGCGCGGCCGAGGCCGACGTCCTTGAGGATCGTCGCGATGTAGCTCTGCTCGCCGTAGAGGCGGATGTCGGCGCCCTCGATGAAGCGCAGGACGTTGACCTCCGTCGCCTTGGCCTTCGCGGGGCCGCCGATGGCCTCGGTGACCTTCTTGGCGTGGGCCTCGTAGTCGGAGACGACCTTCTTCGCCTCGGCCTTCTTGCCCAGCGCGTCGGCGTGCACCTGGAAGTTCTCCTTCCAGGGGTAGCCGGTCGTCTCCGTCATGACGGTCGGCGCGATCTTCTTGAGCTGGTCGTACTTGGCGGCGTGCCGGATCTTCGAGGTGAGGATCAGGTCCGGCTTGAGCGCGGCGATGGCCTCCATGTTGGGGTTGAGCATCTCGCCGACGTCCTTGACGCCGCTGAGCTCGTCCTTGGGCAGGTAGCCCGGGAAGCCCGACTCCGCCTCGACGTGCGTGGCGCCGACCGGCTTGACGCCGAGCGAGATCGCGGAGTCCAGCTCGGCGGTGTCGAGGACGACGACCCGCTTCGGGCTGACGGGCACCAACACGTCGCCCATGGCCGACTTGACGGTGTGCGTCCTGCCCGAGCCGGCGCCCTCGTCGGAGTCCGAGGAGCCGCAGGCGGTCAGCGCGAGCGCGCCGGTCAGGGCCAGGGAGCCGGTGAGGAGCGCGCGGCGGCGCAGCGGGGAGTGGGAGCGGGAGCGGTTCATGGGTCGCCTTTCGTACGGCTATGCGGGGGTGGTGCTGGTGCGGGCGGGCGCGGTCGATGACCACGGTGCCCCGGGGACGACCAGTGGGGAGCCGGTCACGGGGTCCGGCACCACCACGCACTGCAGGCCGAAGACCTCGCGGACGAGTTCCTCGGTGACGATCTTCGACGGGGGTCCCTCGGCGACGATCTGGCCGCTCTTCATGGCCACGAGGTGGTCGGCGTAGCGCGCGGCCTGGTTGAGGTCGTGCAGGACGACGACGACCGTGCGGCCCCTGTCATGGTTCAGCCGGCGCACGAGGTCGAGGACCTCGACCTGGTGGGAGATGTCCAGGTAGGTCGTCGGCTCGTCGAGGAGGAGCAGACCGGTGTCCTGGGCGAGGGCCATCGCGATCCATACGCGCTGGCGCTGGCCGCCGGAGAGTTCGTCGACGGGGCGTTCGGCGAGCGCGGCCACGTGGGTGCGCTCCATCGCCTCCGTCACCGCCTTCTCGTCCTCGTCGGACCACTGCTGCCACCAGTGCTGGTGCGGCTGGCGGCCGCGGGCGACGAGGTCGGCGACCGTGATCGCCTCGGGCGCGACGGGCGTCTGCGGGAGCAGCCCGATCTGCTGGGCGATCTTCTTGGTGGGCAGCTTGGCGAGCGCCTCGCCGTCCAGCAGGACCGCGCCGCTCCTCGGCCTGAGCAGCCGGCCGAGCGCCCGCAGCGTCGTCGACTTGCCGCAGGCGTTGGGGCCGACGATCACCGTGACCTCGCCGTCGGGGATCGCCAGGTCGAGGCGGTCGACGACCGTGCGGTCCTCGTAGGCGAGGGTCAGCTCGCGGGCCGTAAGGCGGGCTGTCACGACGTGCCTCCATTGCGGACGGAGCGGCTGCGGACGATCAGCCAGATCAGGTACGGGGCTCCGACCGCCGCCGTCAGGACGCCCACCGGCAGCTCCGTGGGCGAGAAGACGCGGCGGGCCAGGAGGTCCGCCAGGACCACGATCAGCGCGCCGGTCAGCGCCGAGGACAGCAGCGGGATCTGGGCGGTGCGGGTGAGGCGGCGGGCGATCTGCGGGGCCAGCAGCGCCACGAAGTCGACGGGTCCCGCGGCACCGGTCGCCACCGAGGCGAGGACGACGCCGAGCAGGACGAGACCGAGGCGTACGTGTCCCAGGCGCACCCCGAGGGCCGTCGCCGTGTCGTCGTCCATGGTGACCGAGCGCTGCGCGCGGGCCGCCCAGAGCAGGAAGGGCAGGAGGACGAGCAGCGTCAGCGCGAGGGGGTCGGCCTCCGCCCAGCCGCGGCCGTTGAGCGAGCCCGTCATCCAGATCTGCGCCTGCTGCGCGACGAGGTAGTCGCCCTTGGTCATGAAGAGAGTCGTCACCGAGCGCAGGGCGATGGCGAGGCCGATGCCGATGAGCACGAAGCGGGTGGCGTGCAGGCCGCCGCGCCACGCGAAGACGTACACGAGGGCGGCCGCCGCGATACCGCCGATCACGGAGAGGTAGGGCAGGACCGTGTACGAGGTGACCCCGAAGGTCATCGCGCCGACGGTCAGCGCGCTCGCGCCCTGGCTGATGCCGATGATGTCGGGGCTGGCGAGCGGGTTGCGGGCGACGGTCTGGATGAGCCCGCCCGCCACGCCGAACGCGGCGCCCACGAGCACCCCCACGACCAGGCGGGGTTCGCGCAGCGTGCCCACCACCAGTTCATCGGCGGACGGCTGCCCGAAGACGACCTTCAGGGCCTCGACGGGCCGCACGTACGACTCGCCGACGCAGAGGTACGCCAGACAGCTCGCCGCGAGCAGCACGCCGAGGCCGAGCGCGACGAGGGCGGCGCGGCGGTGCACGAGGAAGGCCGCCCTGCCCAGGCGTACGACGCCGTATCCGGCTGGCCTGATCCGCGGGGACGCGAGGCTCACGCCGCCACCGCCTTCCGGCGTACCAGGGTCACGAGGAACGGCACGCCGATCAGCGCGGTCATCACTCCGGCGGGCACCTCACCGGGCGGGAAGAGCACGCGTCCCACGGTGTCGGAGACGAGCAGCATCACGGGGCCGAGCACCGCCGCCATCGGCAGCACCCAGCGGTGGTCACTGCCCACGAGCGCGCGGGCGATGTGCGGGACGGCGAGGCCGATGAAGGCGAGGGGACCGGCGGCGGCCACGCCCGCGCCGGTGAGGATCGTCGCGCCGAGCCCGCCGACGATCCGGACCGCCGCCACGTTCTGGCCGAGCCCCTTCGCCACGTCCTCGCCGAGCGCGAGCGCGTCGAGGCCCCGCGCGACCGCGAGGACGAGCACCAGGCCCACCAGGAGGAACGGCCAGATCTGGCCGGCGATCTCGGAGTCGCGCCCGGAGAGCGACCCCACCTGCCAGAACCGGAACTCGTCCAGCGCCGACGCCCTGGTGGTGAGGATCGCCGTGGTCAGCGAGACCAGCAGGGCGTTGATGGCGGCGCCGCCGAGCGCCAGCTTCACGGGCGTCGCCCCGCCGCGTCCGCTGGACGCGATCGCGTACACGGCGACCGAGGCGAGGCCGGCGCCCACGAACGCGTACCAGACGTAGCCGGTCAGCGTGTGGACGCCGGCGAAGGCGATGGCCGCGACCACGCCCACCGAGGCGCCCTGGCTGATGCCGAGGATGCCGGGGTCGGCGATGGGGTTGCGGGTGATGCCCTGGAGCACCGTGCCGGCCAGCGCGAGCGCCGCCCCGACCATCAGGCCGATCACGGTGCGCGGCACCCGCATCTCACGGACCACTTCGGCGGAGTCACTGTGCCCGCCGTGCAGCAGCGCGTCGAGGACGGCGGTGGGTGCGATGGCGCGGGCGCCGACGGCGAGGCTGAACAGGACGGCGAGCAGCAGGGCCACGACGGCCGCCGTCAGCACGGCGGCACGTCGGACGGGCACACGCATCGGCTGGGCTCGTTTCGGAGTGCGGCACGGAACGTCATGTTGGTAAGGCTTGGCTAAGTCTAGGCCGGGGGGCGGGGCCGCCTCGGCAGAATGGGGCGCATGACATCACGCGCGCTGACCGTCGGCTTCGACCTCGACATGACCCTGATCGACTCCCGGCCCGGGATCAGGGCCGCGTTCCGGGCGTTCTCCGCGGAGACGGGGACGTACATCGACGCGGACCTGGCCGTCACGCGGCTCGGGCCGCCGCTGGAGCAGGAGCTGAGGCACTGGTTCCCCGAGGAGGCGATCCCGGAGGCGGCCGACCGCTACCGTGAGATCTATCCCACATACGCCATCGAGCCGACGCTCGCGATGCCCGGCGCCCGCGAGGCGGTGGCCGCGGTCCACGCGCACGGCGGCCGCGCCATAGTGGTGACGGCCAAGCACGAGCCCAACGCGAAGCTGCACCTGGCGCACCTCGGCATCGAGGCCGACGCGGTCATCGGCTCGCTCTGGGCGGAGGCGAAGGCCGTGGCGCTGCGTGAGCACGAGGCGTCGGTGTACGTCGGCGACCACACCGGCGATGTACGCGGCGCGCGTACGGCGGGCGCGCTGTCCGTCGCGGTGGCGACCGGGCCGTGTGACGCAGCGGAACTGCGCGCGGCGGGCGCGGACGTGGTCCTCGGCGAGCTGACGGAGTTCGGGGCCTGGCTCGACGCGTACGCCGCGCGGGAGCGCGGTTAGCCGGCCGCCGACCTGGCCTGGCGCCGCTGCACGGCGATGCCGCGCAGCACGCCCGCGGCCGCGATGAGGAAGCCGACGCCCATCAGCATGCACACCGCGTAGGCGAGGGGCGGGAAGGGGTCGGTGCCGAGGAACAGCGGGGCCACCGTCACCAGTGTGGCCACGGCGCCGACGAAGAAGACGATCGCTCCGATCCGGACCATCCCGTCGCCGGGCCCGGCCGAATTCGCTTGGGTTTTGTCACGCACCCCACCAGGGTAGTTCCCAGCCCGAAGGAGGAACCCGGACGAAGAGATCGGGGACGTCTTGTCACCGGCTCCCGGACCAATAGTCTTGGTCCCGGCGGGTCGGGCGACCCGCTGTAGTGCTATCCAGAGCCGTTTTCGCCCTGTCACCTCCGGTGGGGCGGACCGGCACAGACGAGTACGAGGACGAGGACTTCACGTGCCTACCGGCAAGGTCAAGTGGATTCACTAGGCACGCGTGTCTTAGGGTGGCGATCATGCAACCCAACCTCCGCTACCTGGCGTGTCTCCGACTGTCCTCCGACTCCGACGAGTCGACCGCGATAGTCCGGCAGCGCCGGGGCATCAACCACTACGTCAACGCGCCGCACGTGGCCGGCACCATCGTCGGCGAAGCCGAGGACACCGACGTGTCCGGTGGCCTCTCCCCGTTCCAGCGCCCCAAGCTCGGCCGGTGGCTCAACCACCGCTACGACGAGTTCGACGTACTCATTGCCTCCAAGCTCGACCGCTTCACGCGGCGAGCCCTCCACTTCAACGAACTGCTGAAGTGGTGCCAGGACCGCGGCAAATTCATCGTGTGCGTCGAAGAGGGATTCGATCTCTCAACCGGCCCCGGCAAGATGATGGCCCAGATCACGGCCGTATTCGCCGAGGCCGAATGGGACACCATCCAGGCCCGCATCCTGAACGGCGTGCAGACCCGCCTCGAAAACAAGTCCTGGCTGGTCGGCGCAGCCCCGGCCGGTTACAAGATCATTCCCGTCGAAGGTGAGCGTCGGAAGATCATCGACCGGGAGGAGTCCTACTGGCCGGTGATCGAAGAGATTAAGACGCGGATCAAGGAGAAGAAGCAGACCACCCACAAGATCGCCAAAGAGTTCAACGAAAAGAAGATCCTCACCTGGAGCGATCATCAGCGCGTGCTCAAGGGCCAGGAGCCGAAGGGCATCATGTGGCAGGCGACGATCATCAACAAGATGGTCCGCTCCAACTGGTTCGCAGGCATCTACACCTACAAGGGCGAAGCGGTTCTCGACGACACCGGAGAGCCGTACATCATGCCGAAGAAGCCGCACGCCACGATGGATGAGTGGTTCGACCTCGTCGACCGCATTGCCCCCGCCGAGAAAGAAGAGGGGGAGACCGAGACGCGGTCCGCGAAGAGTCTTCTCGCCGGGGTCGCGAAGTGCGGTGAATGTGGCGCCGCCCTCGCCCGAGTCCCCACCTCGGGGGCAAAGCGGAAAGACGGCACCCGTGCACCGTCGAAGCACTTCTACCGCTGCACCAACCGATTCCGCGGAGGCACCTGCACGAAGGGCGCCTACATCGAGTGCGAAGAGCTGGACAAGGTCGCCGAGGACATCATCGTCAGCAGCGTGGGCCAGTGGGAGATGTACGAGCGCTCCGGCGCCGGCCCCTCGAACCAGAAGGCGTTGGAAGCGGCCGAGGCCCGGCTGACCAAGCTCGAAGCCGACTTCCTCGAAGGCAAGTACGACGGGGAAGGCCAGGAGGAGTCCTACTGGCGGATGCACAAGGCCCTCTCCGGCAAGGTGCAGGGCCTCAAGAAGGCCGAGGAAGAGCGCAAGAAGCCAGAGATCAAGGCCACCGGCCGCAAGTACGCGCAGGACTGGGCCGAGAAGGACGAGCACGACCGCCGGGACTTCCTCCGCGAGTACAAGGTCACCATGTGGGTCTGGCGTGACTGCCTGCCGAACATGACCCGCGGCAACCGCTCCGGAGCCGTCCTAGACCTCGGAGAGATCGGCCGCATCGCCGAGGAACTGAAGCTCGTCATGCCCGAGCAGGTCGACTGGCTGTGGCACGGCTGGAACGTCCCCCAGCACTGGGCCTCGCCCCACCTGCTGGACGACCCCGAGTTCCGCGAGCAGATGGAGAAGACCTACGGGTCGGCCGAGCTGCCCAAGGTGCTCCAGGACCGCTTGGACAAGTACAAGAAGGAGCGCGAAGAGCGCGAGGCCGCCGAGAAGGCTGCCTGACGAACCCCCAGGGCCCCCGACGCGGTGGATGCGTCGGGGGTTCCCTTTTGCTCATTAAGTTACCTGTGAGTCACATCGCGCCGACCCGCGCCAAGATCGCCTAGAACGCGTGTTTGGATGTTCGCGGAACTATTCGCTCCGCTTCTAGGGGGAAGCCGTGCGCCTGTCCGCGCTGAAGTCCGTGCCGCTCGGAGCTGTACTCGGATACTCGATGATCGCGGTGTCCATACCCGTCGCCATCGTGGGAGGAATGCACGATCGAGCGGCCCACGCGGAGCAGAAGCCCGCGCCGATAACAGCCCCACACCCGGCGACCGAGACCGCCAACGGCAACGAGGTCCCCCGCGAAGTCGCAGGTTCCGTTGACCACAACGCCGCGAGCGCACACGAGATGCACGGTGGAGAGCCGGACTCCGGCAACCCCCCGCCCAAGAAGCCGTCGAAGCAGCAGCGCAACAGCGACAGACCGCGCCGAGGCGTCGCGGGCGACAAGGAGTGCACCCCGAAGCCGAAGGGCGGTGAGGACGCGGAGGAGTCTGACGAGCCGAAGAAGCCGAAGAAGCCAGAGGCGGAGAAGGAGAAGAAGGAGGAGAAGAAGAAGTCCCTCATCGGTGACTCGGTGGACAAGCTCATCCCCGGATCGAGCAAGTACCTGCCCGACTGGGCGAAGCCCATCGTCTTCGACGTGAAGAAGAAGTCCGTCGACCCGGACGCCGTGGACGCCTTCCTGGCCCAGGACGGAACCCTCGTCGTCCACGCCATCCTGGACCCGGCCAAGCAGAAGGACTCCGGCGGCCTCCTCGGCGTGTTCGCCGCCTTCACGGACGAGCCGGCCGCGCAGGACGGTATCGAGGTGCTGCTGACAGTCGAGGACCCGAGCACCGCTTCGGCCTCCAACCCCACGACCGTCCAGACCATCGTGGTAGCCCCGGACGCCCCGGAGCCCGTCACGAAGACTGCCGAGGTCTACAGCGCCGAGCAGGTGGACAAAGTGGCCGAGACGACCGTCGACCAGACGGTGAAGGAGGCCACTGAGGAGGCCGCGTCAGCGGCATGACGAAGAGCGGCCCCCTCGGAATGGAGGGGGCCGCCCACAATGATTCATTCACGGGGAGGGGATGAGACACCCCGCCCGCAGGCGAGGGCAGGAGGGGAACAGGCGGGGCGTCTCGGTACGGGGGGTCACGCGGCCGGCACGTCGATACTCCAGTCGATATTCCAACGGGTGCGAAGGACCATCAGGGCCTCCTCGGCGCTGTTCACCGCCTGGTGGAGGCCGACATCGCCCATCACGACACGGCGCAGCACTTCCTCACGCCACCCGGCCGGTAAAGCCTTGAGGCGCGCAACCAACTGCCGCGTGAACTGGAGACCGGTCGTCCGGTCCTCGGTGGTGAACGGCGGTGCGACGCCGCACAACAGGGCGACGAACTCGACCGTCCTCGCCAGCTCGGGGAGCTTGGCCCTACCCTCCGGCGATTCGAGGTCGAGTTCCGCACTGTCCGCGGCGGCCCACAGGACCGCAGCCTTGTCCGCCCCGCACAGGTCGCCCCAGAGGCCGCGAGCCCGCAGTTCGGCCACCATCGCCGGGCCGGCGTTCCTCGTGGCCTGCTCCAGGTGGCTTTCCAGGACTCGGCTGCGACCGAGCCGGCCGAAGGTGGAGGCGATGTCCCGCAGGTTGTCCAGGGACGCCGGGAGCTGCACCTCGGCCCCGGTCATACCGGCAGCCCCCAGGAGGTGCCGTCAGGGGACTCGAACCACAGGCGGTGGGCACCGTCCGGCGACACCGTGAGGCCGAACCGCTCCCACCGGGGGTGGCTGTTCTCGGCGTACCAGGCCCACATGTCCTCGACAGTCGACCAGATGCCGCGCTTGCCGCACTCCTCGAACCGAGGCCGCTTGTGAGCCTGGTACACGCCTTCCGCCCAGGACCCGTCCGGGGCGACCAGCCGACGCAGGGTGCCCTCGCCCTCCTCCTCGTATCCGTACTGGAGCTGCACGCCCGGCATGAGCGCCGCGAGCAGGAAGTTGAAGTGGTAGCTGTCGAACGCTTCGAGCGGGACCTCGGTGGAACCGCCCTCCTGCGGTTCAGCGTCCCGAGTCGACCGCGCGTTGGCCTTGTCCGGCCGGGCCGGCATGAAGCTCCCGCCATCAGGATGGAACCGGCCTTCGAGGGTGCCGTTCGGCTGTGCGTCGAGGACGACCAGCGCGCTCGACATGGGTGGGAAGAGGTTGGCGACCAGCCGGCCACCCGGTTCCACTGCCTTGCGGAGGCTGGGCGTGATGCTGGGGATCGCGCAGGTGACGATCACCTTGTCGAAGGTGCCCTTCCACCGCCAGGCCGTGATGTCTGCGGTGATGATGTCGGGCTCGTAGCCCAGGCCGGACAGGGAGTTCTTGGCCGTGGTGGTGAGCGCGGGATCGATGTCCGCGGTGACGAGCTGGTGGCTGCTGTTGAGGCGGTGGCAGATCAGCGCAGCCTGATAGCCGGTGCCGGTGCCCGCGTCCAGGACCCTGTCCTTCGGGTCGATGTCGAGAGCTTCGAGCATCCGCGCGGTGAGGCTGGGCTGCGTGCTGGACGAGGTGGGGGTGCCCGTCCAGAGACCGCCCTCTTCCTGCTTGGCCGGGTCGAGATGGGTCACCAGGGTGGCGTTGGTGTAGATCGGGCGCAGCCACTCTTCCCCATCGTCGACGGTGACCTTCTTCCACCGCGTGGGGGTTCCGCCCTGGCTCTGGAAGTAATCCGAGACGAACGCGTGCCGAGGGGTCTCCTCGAAGGCCCTGGCCCAGTGGCCGGTGGTGAGGTCACCGCTCTGCTTCAGGGACTCGGCGAGGTTGCTGGCGAGGGGGTTCCAGGTCATCGGCTGCACCAATCCTCCAGGGTGCGGTAGATAGAGGAAGCAAGGGGGATCGCGTCTGAGTCCATCCATGCCCACTGCCCCGAGGGATTCGCCTCCAGGAACGTCCACGTGTCGTCGTGGACGATGAAGTCGAACGCGGCGTACGTCAGCCCCATGGCACCCATGTAGGAGCGGACGGACGTAGCTACCGAGCAAGGGGTACGGACGAACGAGTATTCCAACGCGTCGTAGTCAGAGCGCCAGTCGATACGAGACAGGGTGCTGCCGGCGTCGATCCGGACACTGTGGCACGTGTTGTCGACGTAGATCAGGCGGACCTCGTAGTCCTTGGGGATCTGTTCCTGGAAGAGGTGAGCGGTCACCTCAACCCCGTGAAGCGCTTCGAGGTCCACCACGCGCGTGTACATCGACTCG
This sequence comes from Streptomyces huasconensis, assembly GCF_021028635.1. Classification (NCBI taxonomy): domain Bacteria; kingdom Bacillati; phylum Actinomycetota; class Actinomycetes; order Kitasatosporales; family Streptomycetaceae; genus Streptomyces; species Streptomyces huasconensis. The sequence continues at coordinate 3,615,161 of NZ_CP086119.1, read as the reverse complement.
CCGCCCTGGCTGTGCGTGATGTAGGGGGTGCCGAGCGGCTTGGTGATCAGGGGGCCGTCGATGCCCTTGGCGAACTGGACGACGGCCTCGGAACGGTTGGTGATCAGGGTGCGGGGGGTGCGGAGCCCGACCGACTTGGCCACCTGGAGCTGCCGCGGCTTGAACTCGGCGGCAGAAGCCTTGGCCGGGTGATTCATCCACCGGGCGTCGAGGCCCGTGATGACACCGCCGAAGCCGATGCGAGCGGCGCCGCGCGCCCAGTGCGCGTCGGAGGCGGACAGCTCGGGGAAGTCGAAGAGCCGCGGGCGGTTCCAGTAGACGGCCTTGATGTCGGACAGCTCGACGCTGCGGTGCCGGTTCGCCAGCGTGCCGACCCAACGGCCATCCTCGATACGCGTGTTCAGCTCCAGCTCGCTGGGGAAGTCTCGCGTGTCCATGCGGAAGACGGGAACGTTGGCTGCGGACAGCCCCTCCACGACGAGGTCTGTCCCCGCCTCGAAGGGGCCATCCACCACCAGGACGGTGTTCGTCACTCGAAGACCCCAGGGTCCTGGCCCTCGTCGTGCGGCGGCGGGTTCTTCGGGTCGCCGTCCGGGTTGGTCTTCTGCGAGGTCGCCATGGCCGTGAGCGGCGTACCGTCCGGCATGGCGGCCGTCTGGGTCAGGGGGTTGTAGACGGGGGTCTCACGCCGCACGGTGGTGACCGGCTGGAACCGGGCGCCGGCCACGGCGTACGGCCGCGTCCCGGAGGGCCTGTCGGCCACCGGGGCGTGCCCCTGGAGGGGCAGGGGGGCAACGAGCTGCACTGCGAACTCCTTCGGTCGATCGGATAGGGCACTTCACCTCACGGGCGCTGGGACTCAACGCTGGTGAGGGGTCAGGGGGTAGGGATCTCCGAGATCCAGCCGAGGGCGAGAAGGAACCCCATGGCACCGGAAATCAGGAAGACACCGAGCCTTCGTGCGCACTGCCGAGGCCCTTGGCGCACAGTTCGCGGCTCGTCTGGAAGGTCTGCATCTCGTACGGGTCCGCTGGCCGGCAGTGGTGGTCCTTCGCTTCCCACTCGTAGCCGGACGGGCGGGCAACCGTCAGCACGTCCCCGTTCACGGCGATCACTTCGCCGGTCTGGCATCGGTTGATGTCCCTCACAACGTCTCCGAGCTGGTTGAGAGTCATGGCCGCGCCGCCTTCAAGATCCGGGCGATCTTGGCGGCCTGGTGCAGAGGAATCGACCCGAGGTTGACGTGCCACTCGTCGCTGCCGGTCTTCACCAGCTCCAGCCCATCGGGGTGGACCTGTATGCCTCCGAAGGAGCGCGTCAGGTCGGTGAAGACCAGCTCGGCTGCACGCTCGGGGCTGGGCTTGATCTCTCTGCTGGCCATGGGGGACTCGCTCTCTGAAGCAACTTCCCTTGCGCATAGGTCTCTTGGTGGAGCCGCTGAGAGACATACTCCCGATGAGAAACGTTTCTAGCAACCGCGTTGCTCAAGAAACGTTGCTCCTGTCGAAACTGGCATATGCCAACAACAGTGCGCGCGGTACGCTGCGGCACCGAAGGAGGTGGCCATGGCAGAAGCACGACCGAACGTCCATCGACGGCGCTTCGGCTCCGCACTCCGTTCGCTCCGGAGGAACGCCGGCCTGGGCATGGAGGAGGCCGCGGAGCGGCTTGGACTGTCCGGCAAGCCTGCGCTGAGCAAGATCGAGAACGGGAAGCAGCGGGTCTCCGGGCTGGGCCTGACGGCCTTCTTCCAGGTCTACGAGGTGCCCGAGGATGTCCGGGCCAAGGTCAAGGCCATGGCAGTGCTCGCGGCCTCGGGGAAGCGCACCAACCTGATCGACGAGTTTCGGGAAGCGATCCAGACCGACGAGTTCGAGGAGTACCTGAACCTCGAAGGGATGGCCTCCAAGACCGAATCGCTCCTGACCGTCGTGCCGGGGCTGCTTCAGACGCGGGAGTACGCGGCCTCCATCGTGGAGAGGAGCCAGGTCTGGTCCTCGAAGCGAGAAGCGAATCGCTTCGTGGAGCTGCGCATGGCTCGACAGGCTGCCTTGACCCGCGAGACGCCCCTCAACCTGTGGTGCATCCTGGACGAGGCGGCGCTGCGTCGGGTTGTCGGCGGACCGGAGGTCATGAAGGCACAGCTCGAACGGCTGCTGGAGGTGAGCGAGGAGTACACCCACGTGGCCATACAGGTGTTGCCCTTCTCGGCCGGCGCCCACGCGGGCATCGATGGCCCGTTCCAGCTTCTACACTTCCCGGCAGGGCCGCCAGTTGCCCTCGTCGAGACGAAGACAACCTCCCTGTACCTGGAGGAAGATGGAGATGTGGACCGGTACCGGTCGGCTCTCGATACCCTCCGGACACAGGCCCTCGATGAACAAGCGACCCGTCGCTTCATCCGCGAATTGATCAAGGACTGCTACACATGAAGAAGAACGTCGACCTCAGCAATGCCGTGTGGGTCAAGAGCGACATGTCCAACGGGGGCAACAACTGCCTGGAGATCGCTTTCGTTGACGGTGTCGTGGCTCTCCGCGATTCCGTGGACGTGGGCGACCCCGACGCCAAGGTGCTGATCATCTCCCAGGACGACTACGCGGTCTTCACCAAGAGCGTTCAGGCCGGCCAGAGGAACCTTCTGCTCCCCTGAACCCTCTACGCAGCACCCAAACTGGCTTTCGTCACGGGCCCCCTCTCTCGGGAGGGGGCCTTTGGCGTTGCTGGAGGGTATATAACCCCCGGCACAAATAATGTACCTGTTATCGCACCCCGTTCCGTCACGCTCACGCCCCAAAATGTGACTGCAATCACCGAATAGTTCATTCATCGGCCGCGATGAACGGTTCGAGAGCGCCGACAGAGCCGCGAAAACAGCCTGAGAGCCGTTCTGAGAGGCGTTTGAGCCCCAGATCGGGGGCGAAGGAGGCCGGGAGGCCGGCATGGCGCCAGGCGGGCGCACAGACCCTCGAACGGTTCATACCCGTACCTGGTCCGAGGAAGGCACCCCCGGTGGGTCCTGCTCAGAATCATAAAGGTATTACCCCCCGTATTGCGTGTGTGCGTGCAATCGTTCATTCATTCATGCGCGGAGAGGTATCCGCAGGGGCATTCGCCGGAATATCTATTGTGCGCCTATTCGAATATTCATTCCGCTGGGTAATGCCTCAGTCTCGTTGAGTGAATGAATCGTTGCCTGCGCTCATGTGTGTTACGTCACACCGCTGTCGGGGCCGCTCGTGGTGTGGGCGCGAGTTGGGAGCGGTAACGGTGTCTGGAGGTCACAGGTGCATAACGTATAGGACATAGGCGGGTCACTAACAGGGGTGACCGCATAAGCGCGTAGTGAGCCCGTCGCTACCCACAGCAAATAACACCCAAAGTTGGTGTAGGTAACATCACATCGAGGGGTATTGACTCGTCATAGATTCACGTGCAACGCGCGCACGTTCTTTCTCTCTTGCGTGTACTGGCCGGTGTGTGTGGTGCGTTCCCCGTTTTGCATCCGAAGTTGATTGCGGTAATGTTCTCCATGTCAGCCCAACGGGGCAGGCACCCAGAGGAAAGCCCCTAGGGGTGAGTACAAAGGCAGTGCTGGACGACTTGTTAACTGAACAGTGAACGGCAAATGCGAAAGCTCAATCGGAATCGAGCGTGACGCAGCTACGGGAACGGCACACGGTTCTCTAGGCCAGCATCTAGCGGCAGGGTTCGAATAAGCCTCCCAAGCCCTTACGGGGCAGGTTGTAGGCAGTAGGCCAGGAAGCGCTAGAGAGGGTGCGAGTAAGACCTAGAGCGAGCGTGAAAGGGCAAGTTACGGAGTGATGCGGCGTGGAGCTTTCAAGACAACGTGCGAGAGTGACGTGCAATCGGCCCTAGGGCGACGGAAAGCGCAGACGTAGGCACGTTGTGAATTCATGAGGGGTAACACCATGCGTCCGGCGTGTGGCGTCAAAGCCAAGGGCAACGACGCAATGCACGGCCTTAAGCGTGTGAGCCCCGGAGTCTCTGTCTGCCGATGTGAGCGGCTTTCAGGTGCGATACCGGATAGAGACACGATGCCCTATTGCGGGGCACGCAAGAGATAGGAGAACTCGAATGGTCGCCCTGAGCAAGTGGCGATGTGCGTCGTGGTACTGCCCGAACACTGCCGCCTTTGTGTGGCAGGCCGCCAAGGGTGGCGCACGCCTCCACTACTGCAAGACGCACGCGGCCGGTAACACGGTCCGGCCCATCGCTACCACCTGTCGGTAGCCCCTTTTTTCCCACAAAAGTTGATCGCGGTAACGCGAGAGAGGAACACAGCAATGCAGACCAACACCCTTGAGTCCCTGTACGCCGACATTCTGTCCTCGGGAGGGATGACCTACCGCCCCGGAACTCCGGCGCCCGTGGCTGGCTACATGGTGAGCGTGGCCGGGGCGGAACGAATGCTGCCCGTGGCCCGATTCACGCCTACCGCTCTTGAGCAGTACATGAGCGACTACCGGGCCCGAATGAAGACGACTGACGCCCTTTACTACGGCGCGTGGATCGACGGCGATTACGTCTACCTGGATGTGTCCGTGAACGTCCAGGGCCGGGCGGAGGCGGAAGCAATGGGGCGCCTCGAATCCCAGCTCGCCATCTATGACGTGACGAACGCTGAAGTCATTTCCCTGTGACGTGGACAGCTTTAGTCGGGACCGGCGCGGGGTGGATACGCACCGGGCCCGGCTATGGCTGGTCACTCGACCAGACACCCACCCGAACGACGAAAGGAAACCCGCCGATGGGTGAGCAGGCGACTAAGCCTCTCCGGCTCAAAGCCAGCAAGGAATACGGGATCACCCTCACTGATGACGAGTGGTCGACCCTCGCCGCAATGATTCTGATTCAGCGTGAGCGCTCGACATACCCGCGAGAGATCGACCTTCTGCGGGATGCGTGGCTGGCAATCGCCGAAGACCGCGAGACCGGCACCGTGTGGTTTCGGGGCAGTGAACTGCACTGGATTGGCGCCATGAATGTCGCCGGTCACCGCTACACAGACCAGCTCGTGAGCATCGGACACAAGATCCTCGCCCAACTGGAAAGCGTGGAGGTATAGCCGTGGACTCCCTGCAAATGGCGAACGTGGTGCGGCAGTCCGGCGGACTCCTCCACGGCTCATGTTCCCAATGGACAGATGTGGAATTTCCCACCCTGGCGCGCGGGACGGACTTTATCGAAGTCATGGGGTGGGCGGACGTGGCTCGGCTACGCGACGCGGTCACCGATCACCGGGCCCCGGTCGTCTTCCAGATCCCCAATAAGGCAGTCGCCTACTGGGGCACCGATGAACACGTTGAGGAATACCTGAAGGAGCACAAGTGACCAGCGAAGAACTCATCGAACGCGTAGAAGATGCCGCGAGCCTCGTCAAGTATGAACTCCGCTTCTTCGGCGACAGCCCCGAATCCGACGCAATCGACATCCTCATAGCCGCGCTGCGTAAGCGGCTGGAGGAGCCCGAAGCGACGATGCACGACGTAGCGAAAAGCCAGGGAACCTCGCTCGACGAGATGCGCACCTGGTGGCACTGGAACTCCTGACCCCTGCTTTCTCGGCCGGTGTGTGGTGGATACGCACCGGCCCCCGCCCCCTACAAACCCAGCACGACTGAAAGGAAATCTCATGGACATCTACGCGGACGGCGCGGCCGGAGCAAACCAGGCCCGAGCCCAGTGGGCAATGACCGCCCTGAAGGCGTTCGGGCAGGAGACCGGACAGAAGGGAGAGGAGTACTTCTCCGACACGCTCACGATGGAGGAGTGGGCGCTTCGAGAGGTCGCGGGCGACCTCCTGGCCAACCTCTTCCACCTCGCCCGCCTGAATGGCATGGACCCCCGCATCATCCTTGCCGCAGGCGCCATGCACTTCACCGAGGAAGTCGAGGAGGAGTGGGCGGAGCTGGAGCAGGGCGCGATAGACGCGGCGGCCGACGAACTCACCGCAGATTTCCGCTCGCGCGGCCTGCCCCAGCTTGAGGCGTTCCTGAAGGGCGAGGGCGAGTAATGGTCGACCAGTTTGGCCGCGTCCTCTGCAACGGCTGCAAGATGGATCTTCACGCCTACCCGAGCGACTACGACGACGGGGGCAAAGAGGTCTACTGCGGGCACTGCGAGAACGAGCGGCACGAGTGCCCCGAGGAAGTCGCCGCCCGCCTGCTGCGGGACGCCGTGAAGCGGATACGGCAGCACGAGGCCGAGTGGCTGGCGACGCTCCGCGAAGAGGTCCCGTCGTACGACCCGGCGGACAACCTGGCCGACGACGGCCCGGAGACCGACCGCATGGACGAAGTCCAGACGGACCAGGCTTTCGACGCTCAACTCCTGCTGCGCGATCTGCTGAAGGAGTTCGAGGGGGTGGCCGCGTGAAGAAGCCGGACGCCTACTTCCCGGAGGACCAACCGGACGGCACGGAACGTGAGTTCTGGGTACGCGCCGGGGGCTACCTGCGCCACACCCTGGAGATCCAGGGCGACCGCGACGGCCTCGAACTCGTGTGGATCACTGACTCCCTCGATGGCGGCGGTGCGCACGTGGAGTCCAGGGCCTCCCTGGAGATCACGACGAACGACGCCCGCAAGATGATCGCCACCCTTCGACGACTGATCAAGACCCCGCACTGACGCGCTTTGCCTCGGGCCGCCTACCGCCTGGTGGGCGGCCCTCTGCATGGCCTGTCAGCCGTGACAGGACCGCCCGAACACCACGGAAGGACAACCCGATGCGGCACCGCTGTGCCCGATTCCAGCAGATCCACTCGAAGTACACCGGTTGGGCAGACCGCGACGAAGAGGGAGCCAGCTCCCGAATCAACCCGCAGCACGCCCGGAGCCTCCAGGCCGCCGCGTTCACCACGCGCCGGACCATGGCGCGGCACCTGGAGAAGCACCTTCGCCACTGCCGCCTGTGCGGCTGATGGGGGCCGGGACGATGAGTCACCTTGGGACGCCAGCCATCTACGTGGCCAGCCTCGCGGACTACACCGCCGGTCGGCTGCACGGCGCCTGGATCGACGCCGACCAGGACGCCGACGACATCCGGGCCGAGATCGCCGACATGCTCGCCGCCTCGCCCACCGGCGACGCGGAGGACTACGCGATCCACGACTCCGAGAACTTCGGCATGGACTTGCCCGAGTACATCAGCATCGACGACGTGGCCAAGCTCGCCGAGCTGGTCACTCAGCACCCGCCCGAGCTGGTCGCCCACTTCAGGGGCGAGGGCTACGCGCTCGACGACATCGCCGAGCAGATCCAGGAGCGTTCGCGCGGCACCTTCGAGTCGTTCGTCGACTTCGCGCACGACTGGATCGGAAGCGGCCTGCCCTCGCACGTCGAGGAGTACCGCTGGTCGCTCGCGAAAGCAGTCGCGCACGACTGGGACGTGTCCGGCGCCTACTTCACCATCACCACCCACGACGGCGTCGCCGTCCTGAGCAACGACTGAGAGCCATGCCCGAGATCACCTACCAGGCCGCCTGGACCCCCGAGGACCAGGAAGTCACCGTCATCCAGAACATCCGGGCCGGGATCTCCGGACCCTTCGGGGACTGGCCGGCCGCCACCCGCGACGAGGCCGTGCGCGTCCTCGCTGAGCAGGGGTACCACCTCGCGGGCCCCTGGACCGAGACCCGGTCCGGGGACCACTGGGTCGACCTCGTCTACATCGGCCGGTGACCGGCATGAATTGCGACTTCTGCGCGTCCGCCTGGCCCGCCTGGGTCTACGTCATCCCCGCAGGCTTCCTGCCCCCCATCGAGCGCAACGGCGTCAAGGTCGACCAGCTCGACGACGGCCGATGGAACGCGTGCGACGAGTGCGCGGCACTGATCGACAAGGGCGACGTTCACGCCCTCGTGAAACGGGTCATCGCCGAGCTGGTCGCGATCGGCACCCCCGGCCTGCACAACCGCGAGGGCCGCAGGTTCTACACCCGCACCGTCACCGCGTCCTACCAAGCCATCCTCTCCTACCCCCTCCAGAAAGAGGCTTACGCGTGACCGCCTGGATCATGGCCCTCGCCGAGCACAGCCGCCCGGATGTGCCCAACTACGCCGAGGACGTACACCCGCTGACCGCTCGGGCCTCCGTCGTCGCGGACGACTTCGCAGACCTGTTCGTGATCTTCAAGGGATGGCGCGAGCAGTTCGGCGACACGATCACCACCTACGCCATGCCCTTCGAGGAGGGCGAGGACTGGTCCACCGAGTGGACCGAGCTGGGCCCCACGTACCGACTCGACCACATCCCCGGCGGGTGGATTCAGGTCAGCCCCGACTACGAGGCAGAGCCCAAGGGGCGGCCCCCGTTCGCCCAGCCACTCGACGACGGCACCGCCCCCGCCGTGGAAGGGGCCTGACCGCCATGGGCAAGGGATCAACCACGAGCGAAGTGCAGCACTTCCGGACGCTCGAAGACGGACGGATCGGGTGCCGGGCCGGGAGCTGCGACGAACCGGCGACGCGGTGGATCGACATGGAGCGGTACGGCATCAAGCGGTGGCTGAGCACCGCGTACTGCGACGACCACGGCGGCTGGGAGTTCGAGGACTCCCGCCACACCCACCGGGAACGAAAGATCAAGGACAACCGATGAGCCGCATGAAGAGGTACATGGAGGACGCTCGGGAGGTCTCGGAGGCGGCCGGCCTGGCGGCCCTGCACGACACCCCGCGCGACCGACTGAGGGCGATCACCCACGTCTTCGAGCTGTGCGGGACGCTCGCCAACAACTACCACGCTCCCCACGCCGTTGCGCAGATGCTCGTACACCGGGCGTCCGACAGCTTCGTCACCATGCGACGCGTCCAGAGGCTGGAGGTGGCCGCCTGATGGCCGAAGGCATCACGCGGTGGGTGGTGTGGTACGGGGTTGCCGGTGAAGCCGATCTCCGCTCGGCTCGATGTGTCCTGGAAGACGGGCGCAACCCGCTGGAGGACTTCCCCATGATGCTGGCGATCCGCCACGGGGCTTCGCGCGAGTCAGCCGACCGGATCGAGGTCGTCGCCATACGCAAGGTCGAGGACAGATGAACGACACCTACACCTACCACTGGGCCGTCGTCGAATGGACGGACTCCGACCGCCAGCAGCGTATCCACGTGACACGAACCACCAAGGGCCGGGACGCAGCCGTCGGAGCAGGGTGGACCTGGGCCCATAGGAACCTCGCGCCCGCCACGCTCAATCAGACGAACGTCCGCTACCTCGGCCGATCCGAGACCTACACCAAGTACTGAAAGAGGAACCAACCATGACCACCCCCACGAACGACGCGCTGTGGGCCCAGCTCGCCGATGCGCTGAACGCCCTGGAGGACGCCGGTCTGAACGTGATGTTCGGCGACCGGAAGGGTCCGGAGACCGACTGGTGGTCCGCGCCGTACGTCTACGCGGGCAACTGGGGCGGCGGCCCGCGAACCGCCTGGGACCGGAAGCGGAAGCGCTGGACGGTCGAGCAGCGGTAGCCCCCACCCACAACTGAACAGCAACACCAGCCGAGCGGCCGTCATCGACGGGCCGCTTTCTTCATGCCCGCGCACACGCGGGTGCCTTTGGCGGGGGCCAGGCCCACGGGCCTGGCCCCTCGCCATGGGTGCTCGACAGAAAGGGAGCAACGACATGGACACGCTTTGCAAGGGATGCAAGGTGAAGGACGAGGAGGTCGAGGCGGTCTCGATCATCGCGGTCGGGACGAGGGTGTGGGACCTGTGCCAGGTCCACGCCGAGCGGTTCGAGGGCTATCTCGCCGACCTCTTCCAGGACACCGGGGAGGCTGAGCCGGTGGCGCCGCGCCCCACGGTCGTCGTCACGGGCGAGGTCCCCGGATACGACCACGAGACCGCACGGACCCTCATCGAGAACCTGGGCTACCGGATCGCCGGCCACGTCCAGGAGGACACCGCCGTCATCGTCTGCGGCCTGCGGCCCGCACAGCACAAGGTCGCCGAGGCACGCGAGCACGGCACGCCCGCCTTCGACGCGACGGCACCGAGCGCCCTGGCCCTGGCCTTGCGCTCGGGCGACCTCGAAGGGCTCGCCTATCCCTCGGTGGATGACCTCCGGGTCGTCCAGACCATGACGCCGAAGAAGACCGCCGCAGACCTCAAGGCGCAGGCAGAGGCCGAGGACCGGTGGCGCGAGGAGAAGAACCGCCGCCTGTCCGAGTCCCGCGTCGAGTGGGCCAAGGAGCGCAAGGCGAAGGAGGACGCCGAGATCCGGCGCCTGGTCCAGGCGCAGACGCCCCCCGAGCAGACCGAGAACCAGAAGATCCGCGCGTGGGCCAAGGAGAACGGCTTCGAGGTGAAGGCGAGGGGTGCCATCCCCGCTCACGTGCGGGAGGCGTACCGGCACGCCACCGCGGGCCAGGAGGAGCTGCCGGTGGTGGTGGCCGAGTGATCACTGAGTTCTACCCCGCCCGCGTCTGCGCGGTCTGCCACGAAGACCTGGACGAGCTGGGCATCGCGTACGGCGACTGCCCCGTCTGCGAACGACTCGTCTGCGAAGGCTGCGACGCGGGCTACGACCCCGCCACCGGCCAGATGGTCTGCCCCGCCCACGCCAACGACCCCCGAGCCCAGAACTGCACGGAGTGAGAGGAACGACGACCATGTTCGAAAGCATGAAGTACGGGCCGATCGGCGAGGCCGTCGAGAAGGTCATGCCGGTCACCGAAGCCGACCCGGTCGGCATCTACGCCGCCACCCTCAGTCTCTTCTCGGCCGCCATCAACGGCCACGTCACCACAGAGGACGGCCGACCCATCGCCGTCTGGACCGTGCTCGCCGGCCGCTCGGGTATCGGCTGCAAGGGCACCGCGTACCGGAACGCCCGCGCGCTGATGGGCCCGCCCTTCGACGGCTTCTTCTCCACCCGCATCGTCTCCGGCGTCTCCTCCGGCCCCTCCCTGGTCAGCAACCTCTACGGCATCGAGCTGGCCTCGATGGGCAGTGAGGACGGGCCGGACAGCCGGGCCCTGATCATCGAGGAGGAGTGGGCGGAGATCCTGAAGCGGGCGAAGCGCTGCCCCACCTTCGACCAGAAGCTCCGGACGGCCTGGGACGGGGGCGAGATCCAGAACCGCACCAAGGGCAAGGACGGAACCGGCGAGGTCCAGAGGGTCGAGCGCCCGTTGCTCGGCTTCCACTGCCACATCACTCCGGGCGAATGGGCATCGTTCGTGTCCGCCACGGCCGCCCTCGGCGGCTCGTACAACAGGCTCCTGCCGGTCCTGGTCGAGCAGTCCAAGATGCTGCCGTACGGCAAGCGGTCCGGGATCAAGGCCGACCTCCGGCTGGCGGAGGCGTACCGGTGGGCGAAGGCCAAGCCGCGTGCCATCCAGCTCGCGAAGGAGGCGTACGGCGCCTTCGACGAGATCCGCGCGGTCATGCTCGGGAAGATGGCCAACACCCCCGAGCACATCGGGGTGTACTTCGAGCGCACGGCGGAGCAGGTGCTGCGGGTGGCCGCCGTCCTCGCGGCCTCGGAGATGAAGACCCGCATCAGCAAGAAGGCGCTCCAGGCTGCGTGGGCCTTCGTCCAGTACTCGATCAACAGCGTCGAGAAGCTGGTCACCGAGGCGCACGACGGGAGCCAGGTCAGGGTGAAGAGCCTGCCGGACATGATCCGGGAGGTGCTGAAGCGGCACGGGGGCGAGTGCACGTCCACGCTGCTGCTGCGCTCGCTCCAGGCCCACACCAACGCGGCCGGGCTGAAGGAGACCGTCGACCAGCTCGACGATGTCGAGTACTTCAAGGGCAAGTCGAGCACCAGCGGGCCGAAGCCGACGATCTACCGCCTGGTCACCGAGGACACGAAGGCCCAGGAGACCAAGGACTCGGCGCCGGAGCGGCCCGCACTGACGCTCGTCGCCGACCCGAAGCCGAAGGCCGCACCGAAGAAGACGGCCCCCAAGAAGGTCGTCATCCCGCAGCCGGCCGCCGCGACCGTGAGCGCCAACCCGTTCGTCGCGCTGCTGTGAAGCACACCGTACGGCGCCGCCCGGAAGGGCGGCTCCAGTGCACCAGGTGCCGGGCCGCGTTCCTCACCGAGGAGGCGGCCCGGTCGGCGTCTCACCCCTGCCTTGGTGTACCGCTCGCCCACGGGCTGCCCGGCCTCCGTGAGCACCTGCTCTACCCGAAAGACCTTGATCGTTCCTGTGAGGCATGGAATTGCGACGAGCCCGATCCCCACCACTGGCACGGGCCGGACCCGTACTGCGACGAACTGACGTGCCGCCTGTGCTGCCACGACTGCGACTGCGATGTGTGCACGGGCGCCGTCCACGCCCCCGCCTTGTGCGTCCTGGACGCCATACCGGAGCACGAGGTGAACCAAACCCCTCGAAGGAGGAGAGCGAAGAAGATGGACGACCTGCGAGAACAGCTCGCCGAGCTGCGGGTCAACGACTACGTGACGGCCGAGGGAGTCGACACCCGCGGCCACAAGGTCACGCGGACCGGCACGCTGCTTGCCGAACCGAAGACGGTCAAGGCCCAGCGCAACGGAACGCGCACCGACGCCGTGCGCCTGTTCGTCGGCCTGGCCGGGACGAGCCCCGAGGAGCGGTCGACGTGGGTGACCCTCTTCCCCGAGGCAGGCTCGGTCAGGAAGGCCGAGGAGCCCAAGGAGTGGCAGAACTCCGAGCTGCGCATGGTGCCCGGCGTCCGGGTGGCCACCGACAGCGTGCGGTTCCACTTCGGCGGGAAGGGCGGGAAGCGCTCGACCGAGCCGGGCGAGCCCGTCGTACTGGCCGGTGTGCGCGCCACCGAGGATCACCGGTACGAGATTTACGACGTGGACACCGGGGACGTGCTCCTGGTGGCCACGCTCCAGACGCAGGTCTGGTGGCTGCCGGCACGGTCGGTGGAGCCCGAGCCGGATTCGGGCGAGCCAGCCGAGGTGTCAAGTTCTGCCAAGGTGTCGGACCCCGAAGTTACTGTGGATCGCGACCTCGGGAAGCCCGTGCATCACGTGCGGACCGGGGAGCTGGTGGGCTACCTCGCCGAGGACAGGTTCATCCCGATCAAGGAAGTGGAGGCTCAGTGAGCACGGACATGGATACGGCGGCTGAAGAGTGGGGCCGGATGTTCGCCGCCGAAGCCGGGGTGGAGTACGTGCCCTTGGTCCGCCGTCGCGATGCTGACGTGGAGGGCAGGAGCAGCATCCAGTTCCTCTTCGACCGGCGGCAGCGGTTCGAGGCGTCCGCAGTGGCGATGCGGCTGCTGGACAAGGACCTCGGGGTGGCGCACCTGTTCGTGCACGTCGAGAACTGGATCGCGGTGGAGATCGAGCTGGGGAACAAGGTCTTCGAGGGTGGAGCGGAGTAGTGATGAACGAGACGGAAGAATTCGTCGACCCGATGAAGCAGGCCGCCGAGGGGTGGGCGAACGACTTCGTGCAGCAGGCCGGTGTGGCGGCGTCGTCCAGCGTCACCGTGGTCGGGGCCGGCGTGACTCGGACCTTGGTCGACTTCTTCGTGGACCGGCAGGACGAGGCCGGGATCGCCAAGGTGGTCTTGGGCTTGGTCGACCTGGGCGAAGAGGCGCACGTGAAGGTCGATGACGGCGGCCGGGTTCAGGTCACGGTCACGGTCAAGAACGACATCGTGGAGCAGTGGGCGAAGGGCGGTGAAGCGGGTGAGTGAGGCGATGCAGACCTTCGCGGCCCAGGTGATCGAGCTGTTCGCCGTCGAGGAGGAGCGGCGTGACGTCGCCCGCCGGGCCGCGGCTGCGGCTGCGCGCCGGGCTGAGAGCGAGGGTTCGGGAGATCCCTCGGAGCAGATAGAGGAGTGACCATGATCGAAGAGCTGGTATGCCTGGACTCCCGGCACGGTGGATGCGCCGGGGAGGTCACGTACCGCGAGAGCACGAGCGGCACCGGTACGACGATCCCCAGGTGTGACCAGCACGCCGCGATGGCTCGTGAGCGGGCCGAGAGGCGCAACACCTGGATGAGCGGCGGAAGTTGAAGCCGACTGACATGCCGAAGAGGCGGCCCGCGCACTTGGTGCAGGGCCGCTTCTCCTCGCTCGTGAGCAAGTGGAACCGGATCGCAGCAGAAGGTATGGGATGAGCAAGGAGCTAACGCCCGCCATCGGGTACGTGCGCGTCAACACGCCACACGTCCTGTCCGAGTCCGAGGATCAGCGAAGGAACATCGAGGGCTGGGCGCAGCGCACCGGACACCTGATCGTCGGCTGGGTGGAAGACATCCTGGTGCCGGGCGCAGGTGGGAACGAGGCCGGCCTTGACGAGCTGATCGCACGCGTCCAGCACGGCGAGGCGCGCGTCGTCGCGGTCGAAGACCACCATCGGATCAGCCGCCGACTGGACGTGTACCAGCGCTGGAGTGACCGACTTGCCCAGGTCGGTGGACGACTGGAGCGCACGGGAGCGCTGGACGACTGACCGCCACGGAACGACGAAAAGGCCCCCGGCTGTCCCACGAAGGGACGGCCGGGGGCCTTCTCTTTTGCCCAGTGAATGGCATGGACACGGCGTCAATGATTCATTCACTCACGGGGCGCTTTCTCATCCCCCGAGCGGTACCCCTACCGCCCGGAAGCCGGTGAATGATTCTTCTCGTACGCGGCGAGCTGCTGGTGCAGCATCGCCAGCTCGTCGTACGGCGAGGTCTCGTGCAGGGCCGCACGGGTCTTGCCATCCTCCACCCGCTGAGCGACTTCACCCACACCCAGCAGGGCACCGACGACGGCCACCAGGCCGTACCAGTCGATCTCGGGGAAGCGGACGACCAGCAGCGGCACCAGGGCCGCGAGGACCGCGACGATGCGGACAGCGTGAGCACGCAGAAAGGTCATGGGGGACTCCTAATAGTTCATTACTTCATGAGGCGGGCCCAGGTCACCGGGCCGGGGTAGCCATCAGCTGAGGACCCGGACCAGCCCTGCGCCCGCTGGAAGGCGCGCACCGCGTTGCGGTCTGCGTTCGTCCAGCGCGGGCCGGGGCCGATCGCGTAGAAGCGCCCGTAGCCCTTGCGCACCAGGGCCTCGCCGAGCTGCGTGACGTGCTCGTTCACCTGGCCCGGCTTGAACTTCGCGGCGCCGGGAAACGAGGGGACCTTCGGCTGCGGCTTGGGCGCCGGCTTGGCCGGTGTCTTGTCCGGCACGGTGACCTTGTCACCGGGGTGGATCACGTTCGGGTTCTTGATCTGCGGGTTCAGCCCGATCACGGTCGCGAGGGACACGCCGGCCGCCGCAGCGATCGTGGCCAGGGACTGGCCGGCCTTCACGATCACCTGCTTGCCACGCGACGGCTTTGTGGGGGTCGTGCCGGTCACCGGCCCGGAGGCCGCGGCCCGGTAGGTGAAGCCCGCCCGGCCCTTCTTCGAGGGGTCCGCGGTGACGATGCCCTCGGCGTACGAGGGCAGTCCGTACCCGTGGACGTAGGCGTCCCGACGACGGCGCTGCCGCTTCATCACGCCGTTGCCGTTGGCGTCGTTGGTGGTCGAGGTGTTGCCCTCGTAGGTGTAGATGTACGTCTCGTCGTACGCGTAGCAGATGCCGGTGTGCGTGCTGCCGCTCGCGCCGTAGATCACCTGCGCGCCCACGGCCGGGTAGGCGCTCCACCGGCCGCGCTGCTTGAACCAGCTCATCGCGGTCCAGACGCTCGCGGTGCGGGGGAAGAGGTTGGCCACGCCAGCCTTCATCGCGACCCACGAGACCCACGTCGCGCACCACGGCTGGTACTGCGACCACTCCAGGCCGGGGACCTGGGGGCTGTACTTCTGGTGGCCGGACGGGCGCTCGCCCGGAGCGCGCTCGGCGCGGTAGCCGACCTCACCCTTCGCGACGGACAGAACCTTGGAAACCTGACTCATGCTGTGCCCCCTTTCGGGCATGAAAAAAGGCCCCTCGGAGGGGGCCGCATCGTTTGTGGAGCCGGTACTACTCGGTCGTGCGGGGCGCAGGCTCGACGGCGGTCGTGTGCGGTTCGATGCCGTTCTGGCGGAGCTGCCACGCGTAGTCCGCGCTCATGTGGCGGTAGTACTCGACGAGCGCCTGGAGTTCGTGGACCGAGTCCTGGAGTGCGCCTCGCCAGCGGGCGAGGTCTTCGATGTGCTCGCGTCGGGCGGTGTCGAACGCGTCCTTGCGCTCGAACCAGAGCTTGAAGAACGCGACCAGGGAGGCGGCGCCGCCGGTGCCGAACAGCAGGCTGAGGACCTGGAAAGTGTCCATGGGTACCCCCCTTCTAATGTGATCCGATCCACCGGATTTCTGCGAAAGATCCCCACTTGTACTGAGCGGTTACGTCCTCGCGAGCCCAGCCGAAAACGGAGGCGGTCAACGCTCGGGCGGCGAACTGGACCTTGTCGCCCGCGCGCAGCTTCACGGTGGTCGTGTGGCCGCCGCAGAGCGTGTAGCCGGTCGACTGCGGCGGTGAGAAGGCGTCGACCGCCGCGTCCACGATCGCCTGGCCCGTGCCGGCCTTGGGGTTGACGCCGATGCCCACCCACATGCCGTGTCGGCCGTCCTGGAGTTCCGTGTTCGTGTTCCAGGCGCCGTTCAGCGTGATCCGGTACCGGCCGTCGATAGGGGCGACGAGCTGCCAGGCGGTGTCCTTCTGCATGGTCCAGTCGGCCTTGAACCGGGGCACCATGCCGGTCCAGGTCTCGTACGAGTAGGCCCCGGTGCTCGCGTCGCCGATCGGGTAGAACGGGAGCACGGAGTATCCGGTGCCGGGCATGTCCGAGCGGGACATGCCCACCACGCGGGCTGCGGGCGGGTTCTGGAGGAACCGGTGCACGTCGCTCACGCGCTTGTTCATCTTCGTGGCGTCGTCCAGCTCGCGGGGAGTCCAGGACTCGATGGCGGGAATGCTCACGGGTACCTCCCCACCCAGCGCAGTTCGAGGAACGAGCGGTTCGGCATGTCGGCTCGTCCGAGGATGAAGTCCTTGTCCGCGACGCCCCCGGCCGACACGGTCTCGCCGGCCTTGAGCTGGATCGTGGTGTGGATGGAGGCGTCGTAGCGGCTGGCGTACGAGGCGTGCTGCACGGCGCCGGGGCAGTGCGAGGCGAACGGGGCGTAGCCCGAGGTCCAGTCGCCGTCCACGAGCTGGTTGCGGCCGAGGCGGAAGTGGACGTTGTTCGGCTGGCCGTTGGTCTCGATGATCCCGCCGAAGGTCACGGAGTAAAGGCCGTCCTCGGGGGCCGTGAGGCGCCACAGGACGCTTCCCGTGGGTTTGATCATCGCGCCGCCGGTCGTGTCGTACTCCTCGGTGGGGCGCGGGCCCTTGCCCGGCTCGTACATGGGGATGGTGGTCCACTTGTTGAACGGGAGCCACTTGCCCCGGTCGACTGCGTCCGCCGGGTTGGAGTTGGAGTGGGTGCCGCGCTGCCGGAACGAGACCCGGCAGGCCGGCGGGTTGTAGAGGAACTTGTGCACGTCGCGCAGGTACCTGTTCATCGTCTCCGCGGTGACGACCTCGCGCTGACGCCAGATGTGGACGAGAGGGGTTGCCATCAGGGCATCACTCCTATCCACCGAAGTTCGAGGTGCGAGATCATCTGTGCGTACGCGCCTTCGCCGACGTACGCGGCGGCGTCTGCGTTGAAGGCCATGGCGATGTACTCGCCTGCCTTGAGCGGGATGGTTGTGCTTCCTGCGCCGACCTTCTCGCCAGCGGTGGCGCGGCCGTGGCCGAAGCGCAGGAACCCTGTCGCGCCGATGGTGCCCCCGGTGCTCGCGTTCTTGTTGACCGAGCCCACGACGTACGGCAGGGAGCCGGATACGGCCCGGATGATGAGCCCGGCGGACACCTCGTAGAGGCCGTCGATGGGAGCGTGGATCTTGGTCTGCTCCTTCGACATGAGGCCGCCCGTGGTGTCGTAGGAGTGGCCGGCGCCGTACCCGCTGCCGGGCCGTTCGAGCTTCACGACGTGCCAGCCGGGGGCTAGCTGCTCGCTGCCTGCGTTGGCCATGGTGCGGCGGCAGGCCGGCGGTTCGAGGAAGCCCTTCAGGGCGTCGCTGACGTACTTCTTCATGTCGGCCGGGGCGATCAGCTCCCCGTTGGCCCAGGTCTTGATGTCCACCAAGTGATCACCCCAGTACGGTCGTTGTGCCGAGCTTCGACGCGATGGCGTCGCCCAGGACCCACGTCGGCTTTCCGTCGCTGGCACCGGGGATCTGAATGGTCACGCAGGCCGCGGAGTCCACGGTCGTGTCGAGGACGACTTCGCCTGCCGAGCTGCCGGTGCCGGGCGTGTCAGACGCCACGAGGCTGATGTGCAGGGAGCCGAACTTGCCGAGCATGTGGCTGCGGTAGATGACGCCTTCCGGCAGGGAGTAGCCGGTCAGGTTGGTCGACTCCGTCAGAACCAGGAACACGGACGTGAAGCCCACCGGCGAGTTCAGCGGTACGCGGTTCACGCCGCTGTACTGCTTGATCTCCTTGATCGGGGCGATCGGTGTGCTCGACAGGTCGCCGCCCCGGTAGGCGAGGTTCATCGCGGTCGAGTTGGTCGTGCCGCGCACGTCCCAGACGACGTTGCCGCCGCGGCCGTCGTACGGCCAGACGACGACGCTGAGCCAGTTGCCCGAGCTGAGCTGGTGGCTCTGGGCGACGAATCCGCCGGGGGAGACGAGCTGGGGCCTGGCCCCGCTCGACGCGCAGATGGAGACGACGAAGTCCAGGACGCGGGCTTCCTTGGGGACCGGAAGGTCGACGTAGTCCCTCACGCCGTACAGGCCGGAGATCGAGCCAACGTGGGCCGGGTAGGGGAGGGGGTCCGGGGCGCGGTACCTCCAGGTGTCGCCGTCCCAGAACCGAGCCCACAGGAGTTGGTCGGCCCAGGCTCCGGCGTAGAAGTGGAGCTTGCCCTGCACCCAGCTCGTTCCATCCCAGACCAGGACGCGGTTGTCAGGCTCCATATTCCACCCACACATCTCCGATCCGCGGGTTCGCGGGGGCGGTCGGGCCCGAGAAGAGCCGGGCCCCTCCGATGTTCGGTGCGGAGACGGCGCCGTTGGCTTCGACACGGCCGTCCGCGCGCACCCGGAACACGACGGGGTCAGTGCCCGCGCGGCCACGGGACACCGCGACAGCAGTGCCGTTGTCGCTGACGCCCTCGTACTGGCCGATGTGGACGGGGACGTGGCTGCCCACCGGGTCCACGTACAGGGCACCGCTGTTCTTGATGCGGGTGAACTCCTGGTGACCGGCCGGGGACTTGCCCTCGGTTTCGAGCTTGAAGACGTTGCCCGCGGTGTCGCCGACGTAGTTGACCACGTCGGGGACCTTGAAGCCGGTCCACGTGGTGCCCTTCTCGCAGTTGATCCGGGCGCCACGGCGGGGGATGTAGTCGGTCAGGCGGTCGTCGGTGTACGCCTTCGAGTTGTGGGGGTCGAGCTGTTCGAGGTGGCTCTTGAAGCGCTCGCCCACGCTGTTGGAGGTGAGCTTCATCCGGCCCACGCCGAAGTCCACCCACAGGGCCTCGCGGCCGTCTGCCGGTCCCCAGAACAGGGGGATGACGCCGCGCTCGTCGGCCACGAGCTGGACGATCGGAGTGCCGTTGATGTCGACCAGGTCGGTCACCTGCGCGGCGGTGTCCTCCTTGCTGTCCCAGACGAGGCCCACGGCGCCCGGCACACGGACGCCGGCGTCGTTCTCGGCAACGTCGGCCGGAGTTCCACCGAAGAGATTGCGGTCAGCCATGGTGGCTCCTTTCGACTAGAGGGAGGCGGCCTCGTAAACGCCGGAAAAGATGATCGAGGACTTTCGGGGAAAGGTCAGCAGGTAATTCAGTCCCTCGGTGAGCTTCTTCGGATCGGGGTACAGGATCTTCACTACGTCGGTCTTGTTGCTCATGTACGACATGCCCTTGAGGTCCACGTAGTTCGGCAGTCCGCCGTTGTACCCGCTGTTCAGCATGTAGCCGTTGAATGCCTGCCCGATGTTCGGCGAGGGGTTCACGGGGAGTGTGAAGGAGATCGGGCCTGAACCGGACTGCTTGATGTCCGTGTTCGTGGTGTTGTTGATGTCGATCGCGAAGAACACGGTGTTGGGCGCGATCCAGCGCCATATCCCCCGGTAGAGGATTCCGGAAGGCAGCTTGCCGGTGTTGACGATCTTCGGGGTGTACGTGCGGGCCTTGCCGAGGTGCCGGGTGATCATGTAGCCGTCCCGGCCGTTGAACGCCTCGAACTGCGTGTCGTTGTTGTTGCTGTCCAGGTCGTACAGGAAGGTGCCCTGCGGCTGGAACTGGGCTGTCTGAGGGGCGTTCCACGGCGTGCTGATCGAGGTGGGCACGTCGTACGGCGCGCAGTTGGTCAGGATGATCGCGCCGTCCTTGGCGGGCACGGTCACCTCGTGCAGAACCATCTCCCACCGCTGGCCGGCGATGCGCTGCGGGCGCGGGGCAATCGGCGCCTTCGACGGCTGGCCCTTGACGACGGCGAGGTTCGCCGAGCCCTTGGCCATGTCGACCCGGACGACGATGGTGTCCTTGCGGGGGTTCTCCGTGGGGTTGGCCTCGATGTCCAACGTGAGGATGGCGTCGAGTTCGTAGTAGAAGCCGCCGACCCAGGCCGCGCCGGGCTTCAGCTCGATGGTCCGGCCGTTGACCACCCTGGTGGAGAAGGGCAGGTTCGTCGAACTGTAGGAGCTGTTCACGAGCTGGAAGTCGACGCGGTCGCCGCCCCACATCTTCGCCATGTCCTGCCAGTCGAGCTGGGAAACGGCTGCCTGGCCACCGCTCGAATTCGCCTGACCGAAGGGGAAACTCTTTTCTGCCATTACATCCTCGATTCCAGCTTGCGCAGCTTCGCTTTCATGTCCCAGACGGTCTTGTAAAGGTTCAGCGGCTCGCCGGTACCTTGGTTTCCGATCTTCGGCGTCACATCCAGAACGCGACCTCCGTCCTCGACGGAGATATTTACTTCCTTGACGACATCCGTGTATTCCGTACCGTCCACGGCGATCGTGACGATGTCACCCACGAAGTAATCCCGGCCGAACTTCGTCTGTTCGGTGTCGATGGGGTAAATCTGGAAGTGGCCGGACTTCTCGCCTTCCTTAAGGGCGTTCGTCGCAGCCTCCTCGATGGCCTTCACGTAGTGGGCGACGGCGGTCGGCTTCGCGGCGGCGATGGCTGCCACGAGGGCGAACTTCGCTTGTGCCTGGTTGGCCTTGGCCTGGGCGAGGCGGGTGGCGGCGGCCTGCTTCTCCGCGTCGGTCTTGGCGTCGGCCGCTGCCTTCTCGGCTGCTTCGACGGCCTTGTCCGCAGCCACCAGGGCGGCGCGCTTGGCGGTCAGGTCAGGAGTCCACTCGTGGCCATCCGGGTTGAGTCCGATGTCCTCCAGGCCGGTGGAGGAGTCGACCTTCGTGACCAGCTCGGGCTTGCCGTCCTTGCCGGTCTTCAGGGGGATGTCCCGGCGATCGACGAGCGTTTCGCGCTTGACGCCCCACTGCTGCTCGCCCTCGGTGTCGATCTTCTGCCACAGGTAGCGTTCGGCGCCTTCGCCCTGGCAGGCGACGATGGCGCGGGTGACCTCGGGGGCCTTGAGCTGCCAGGTGTACTGCTTGAGGTTCCCCAGCTCGGGAGAGAACCGGATGTCCGCGGAGCGGTCCCGGCACTCGTAGAACTTCATCTCGATCTGCTTGGTCTCGTACGACCAGATGAAGCGGTAGCCGACTCGCTTGTCCTTCAGCCACTCCTCGAACTTCGCGCCGAGGTTGTCGAAGCGGAGCGAGTCAGTGAACGTGGGCCCGATGCCGGGGTTGGTGCCGACGTTGAGGGCGCCGATCTTCCGGTCCGGTAGGCCGCGGGCGCCGAACGCGAGGTCGGCTTCAACCCAGAGGGCCTGCCCCAGCGGGCCGCCGGCGGCCCTGGTGTCCTTCCCCTTGTACTGCTGGTCCACCGGCAGGACCGTCATCTGGTCGGTGCCGGCCCCTGTGACACCGGGGAAGGCGAGGAAGCCGTACGGGAACTGGTTGTCGCACTTCCCGCCCACGAAGACGGACCCCACGTCGGTGTGCTGGTCGGTGGTCCAGTACCTCTCGAACGCGTCGATCTGCCCGCTGAAGACAGGCTCGGGGACGCCGTCCTGGTAGATCACGACGCCCCGGCCCTGGGTGAGCAGGCCCTCTTGGTACGTGCCGCTCTTTACGAGGAGCTGCCAGGTTCCGGGCTGATTGAAACGGACCGTGAAATCGAGCTTGATCCACGTATCGATTTCTCCCAGTATTCGACGTTCGCCGTTATAGACACCGCCTCTCACCAGAATTCGGTATCCCATGCGGCCTCCTAGTAACACTTAAAGCGAGGCTTGAAAGACAACCTCAATGAAGAAGCCCCCGAACCGGGGGCCATTTCGACGGATATGGAGGACCATCCAGCGGGGATGGGCCAAAGCTGTGGATTGGGGGCGAGGCTCGACCAGTAGTTCTTGCCCTGGTTGTCGCGGAGCGTCTTGTAGCCGGGCCGCGTGTCGACGGTGAGCGTCCGTCCTGCTGCCACCACGTCGGCGCCGGAGGCGGGGATCTCGAACGAGCGGCCCGCGAAGGAGAACTTGAACCCGCGGACGGGCCCGGTCAGTTCCCAGATCGGCCAAGCGTCGACATCGCCTGGGTTGTAGACGGACAGGTCCGGGGTAGAGACCAAGCCCTTCTCCAGGTGCAGGGGGAGGAAGGAGCCGTCCTGGGTGGTCAGGAACGATGCGCCCTGGCCGAACTTCCACTCAGCGACCTGCATCTGGTCCGAGTAGAACCAGGGGTCGAAGGCCGTGAGCTGGATGCCGAAGCGGGACCAGCGGAAGCCGGCCTGGTCCTCGCCTTCGTCGCCTTCGAGGCCGCCCTTGTAGTACGCGCGCAGGTAGCGGGGCTGGGAGTCCCCCTCCATGAACTTCAGTACGCAGTACCCGTTGAGCGGATCGAGAGCGTCTGTGAGCTGCCGCTTCAGCCGCAGCAGTGTGCGGCGGTCGATGCCGTGGATGTAGACCGGGATCATCACCTCGCGCTGCGCGTACCGGGCCGAGCGGTAGATCGAGCCGTGCAGGTTCGGGCTCGCGTCCGCGTGCAGCTCGACCGGGGGCATGTCGAGGCCCTGGGCGCCGGACTGGATCATGATGGCGGGCCAGTCCTTGCCCTGTGACCCGGTGAGGGGGATTTCTTCCCCCTCACCGTTGGAGCCACGGATCGAGACGTAGGTGTATCCCCATTCCGCTGGAACAGGTGGCTGGGGCCGAGGAAGACTCGGCTTCTCCTGGACCTGATTCTCTGTTGCTGGAATAGGCATGGGGACCTACCTCTCGATTAGAAGCCGGCCATCACCTCCGCCGTGCGCATGGCACGGAGTACGGCAGCGGTTGTGTCCTCGGACTTGGCCTCGTGAATGTGGATCTCGTAACGTCGGCCGGCGACCATTTCCTCGGTGCGGCGGGCGTTGTAGACCCGCTCACCGCCGCGGAAATTCACCAACTCGGGGCCGTGCTCACCGACCATCGCCAGGCCGGCGGTCGCCGACTTGGTCCCGGTCCAGTAGCCCTTGGTGCCGGACAGAGCCCGGCGCCACCCGGAGCCGTACCGGTCGATCGCGTAGGAGAGGCCCGCGTAGACGCTCGCGAGCGGATCGAACTGGCCCAGGCTGCGGTAGGGGCCCGCGTACCTGTCGAACGTCGGCTTGATCACCTGGAGCAGGCCCTTGGAGGGCATACCGGCTGCGGCGTTCGAGTCCCAGTTGTTCACCGCGTGCGGGTCACCGCCGGACTCGACACCGATCCGGCGCAGGACCAGGCCCACGTCGGACAGCGAGATGCCGCCCTTGCCGTTCAGCTCCCGGATGACCCGCTCGACGAGCGGTCGCCATCGGTTGACCGAGTTGCCCGCAGGCATGTCGTAGTCACCGACACCCTCGGACAAGGCGGCCAGTGAACCCGGCCACGGGTTCAGGACGGGGCCCTTGCCGGTACCCGGTGCTCCGCCACGAGGGCGGAGTGCGCCATCGGCGCGGTCGCCGTACCCGAGCTGGCGGCGGATGCTGCGGGACTCGTTACCGCCCACGGTCTCCAGGGACTTGCCCTGCTTGCCGGTGGCGATGTTGATGTGCCCCCAGGCACCGGGGCCGTAGCCCTTGTAGACCATGAGGTCACCGGGGCGGGCCTGGCCGGTCGGGACGCGGCTCATCTTCGACACCCACGTGGCCACCGCGGGCCAGCGGTGCTGCGGCGTGCCCTTCGGCGAACCGCCGTAGGCCGCGTTCGCGCCCGCGTGGTCGACGATCCACGAGACGAAGTCGGCACACCACGACTCGTAGGCCGAGCTGCCGATGTACTTCCGGCCGGACATGTCGCCGGCCTTCGCCTCCTGGAGGGCGAGCTTGACGACCTGGCCGCCACCGCCGCCCGTGTGGTCGTCGGCCCACTTGCCCCACTTCGCGAGCCACGGTTCAGCCTTGCCGAACGCTCCCGCGTTGAGCTTGCCGGCCGTGCCGAACTCCGACGCGATGGCCTTCAGGCCCGGCTCGACAACCGCGTCCCAGCCCTTGTGGACGGCTTCCTCGTACCCGTCGTACGGGTCGTCCTTGTGCTTGCGCACCCAGGACCCGCCGTCGCCGACGACACCGCCGTTGGCGAAGAGGTTGCCGCCGCGTCGGGCCTGCTCGTTCCAGTGGAGGATCGTTTCCTTGCCGAGGGCGCGTACGACCTCGGGGCGGAGGATGCCTTCACCGGGGGACAGAACCGCGGGCACCTTGTCGACGCCCGGCAGGTAGCCGGGGACGACACCACCAGTGTTGAACTTCACCGGAGACAACGGGGAGTTGGTCCCGGCGAGCTTCGCCATGGAGCCGATCATGCCGACCGCGCCCTTGTTGTACGGGCCGGAGACCGTGGTCCTGGTGGAGCTGTCCACGTAGGTCATGGCGGAGCGCCAGACCTCGCGGATACGGCTGCTGGCCTGCTCGAAGAAGCGCTTCGTCTGATCGACCCCCGTACGGAGGCGACCGAACGAACCGAGCGTGTTCGAGGTCGACGAGGAGACCTCGCGGCTCACGTCAGCCCAGACGCTCTGGTTCGACGACCGGAAGGTCCGCTCCGTGGAGGTCAGCTGACCCAGGTGGCTGATCCACCGGTTCTGGGCGGGCTTGACCTGTCCGTCCACAGCCTGTGCAACTTTGGAGCCGATGTCGGTCCACGAGCCGGCCGAAGCCGTCTGGTGTGCCTTCACCGCTTCCGTCATGGAAGCAAGGGCCGCTTCGATCCGCTTGGCCGCCGCCTCGAACGCGGCGGCGTCCGGCACCGGGGTCACGGCCTGGTCGGGCTTGGCGTCGGCCAACTTCCCGGCCTTCGCGTCCGCGTTGAGGCCGAGGACGGTCCGGTACCCGAGGGCCCGGACGGCATCCGGTCGAAGCACAGCCTCACCGGGGGCGAGGAGCGCGTGGACGCGGTCGTTGCCCGGCGCGTAGCCGGGGACGATCCCGCCGTTGGCGAACTTGAACAGTCCCTCCGTGTTCGGCAGGTTCTCCTTGGCCTGCTCGTAGAAGGCGTCCCAGACTTCGCGGGCGTACTCCGAGGGGTTGCCCAGGATCTTGCCCAGGGTGCCGATCATGGAGTTCACGGAGTCGATCACGCCGTCGAACAGGTCCGTGAAGGTCGAGATCGCCTCGTCCAGCACGCCGGCCGGGTCGCTGATCAGGTCCTTGGCCAGGGAGCCGAGGCCCTTTGCCATGTCCGCGACACCGCCGAAGAGATCCTTGATCATCTCCAGCAGGTTCGACGGGCTGAGCAGGTCACTGGTGAACTTCGCTCCGCGCTGGAGGATGTTCCCCTCGCCCTTCCAGATGTCCCGCCAGAAGAGATCACCGGCTGTCGGAGCGATGGCACCGGCCGCCAGGCCGATGACGTTGCCGATGCCGGTCGGCGTGGCCTTCAGGAAGTCCGGCAGCCGCTCGAACATGAAGGACCGCATGTTCGCGAAGCGGTTGTTCGCCGCCCGACCGGAGCTGTCGCCACCGGCACGCGCGCCCCATGCACGAACGTTTCTGCCCGTAGAGCCGCCGATCTTCGACCCGGCCGCAGCCATGTCGATGCCGCCGCTGAACGCGTTGAACGCGGGCGCGAAGTTGATCGAGTCGGTCAGCTCACCGAGGATGCTGAACGGCCAGCGCCCCTTGCCCTTGGCGACGCCGCCCTTCGCGAACCGCGAGAGGTGGCCACGGGCCGCCGCGGCGTTCCACGCGTTGATCGTCCCTTCGCCCAGGCGGGCCGTGACCTCCGGACGGAGGATCGCTTCACCGGGGCTGAGGATCGCGGGGATGGAGTCGACGCCGGGCGCGTAGCCCGGCAGGACACCACCCATCGCGTGCTTGCTCGGCTTGCGGTTCTTGCCCTTGCCGTCGCCGCCACCGCCGAAGCCGGTGAGCGTGTTGACCTCACCGACGTTCTTCTTCAGCGAATCGGCCTCGTCGGAGGCACCCTTCAGGGCGGACTTGAGGTTGTTGACCGAGGTGGTCGTCGAGGTGACCCGCTTCTTGCCAAGCGTGTCCATCCGGCTGTTCGCCGTCGACAGCTTGCCGGCCACGGCGTCGACTGCGGAGTGCAGCGACGAGCCGCCGCCCTTGAAGCGATCACGCAGGGCCTTCAGCGGCTTGCCGTTCAGCGTGGTCATCCGGTCGATGACCGCCTGCACGGCGGAGCGCACGGAGGTGACCTTGGGCTTCGTCCAGTCGAACTCCTGGCGCAGGGCCTTCAGGCCCCTGCCGTTCAGCGCGGTCACCGCGGAGGAGACATCCTTCACCCGGTGCTGCGCCGTCTCCGCCTTCTGGGACAGGAACTCGACCTGCTGGCGGACGCCGCCGGTCGTCTTGCCGTTCAGCTCCTGGACGCGGTTGGCGGCCTGCTGGATGTGCTGCGCGGCGTCGCGGGCCGCGCTCGCCATGCTGCGGCCACCGGCCGTACCACCGAGGGCGTTGATCGCGGGATCGATCGAGACCCGGTTGACCGACTGGAGCCGGTCCTTGAGTTCCTTGATCCGGTCGTCGAGCTGGCGGACGTTGCGCTGGGCCTGCTCGGTGCGCACCTCGACCTCGTCGGCCCGGCTGTCTCGACCGCGTACGCGATCGAGGACGCGACGCCCCAGCGAACGGTCGTCACCACCGTGGTAGTCGGCCCGTCGCTGCTGGTACGCCTGACGGAAGTTGCCCCGGCCGGCCGTCACGCCGGCGAGGGTCTGATTCCCCGTACGGGCGAGACCGCGTGCGCCCTTGGCCAGTCCACCGCTGACCTTGACTAGGGGGAGGAAGGACTTGCCGATCTTGCCGAAGACCTTGGTCGCCAGGCCGATGGCCAGGGCCAGCGGGCCCATGAGGGCCGCGATCTTCACGGTGTCGGCGATGATCTCCTTGATCGCCGGGTGCTCGCCGAGGAAGTCGCCGACGTACTCGGCGCCGCTGGTCAGCAGCATCAGGGCGCGAACGAACTGCCGCAGCAGGCCACCGGAAAGCTGCTCGAACTCGTCGGAGTTGAGCATGTCGCCCAGGCGCTTCACCAGGGCGTGGGTCTGCTTGCCCAGCTCCGTCCACTCGAACTCGCCCGTGTCCGGGTTGAAGTCGCCGAACATCCGGCCGAGGTTGAGCTGCGCCTGCTCCTTCACGGAGGCGAGCGCGCCGCCGATGGAACCCGTGCCCAGCTTCTCGGCGGTGCCCTGGACGTTGGTTTCCTTCTCGTAGGCCGCGATGAACTTGTTGAAGAAGTCCTTGGCCTGGACGCCCTTCTTGGGGTCCTGGACATCCTTGAGGAAGTCCTTGCTGCCCTCGTAGCCGGCGATCTGGCCGAGCTTGTTGATCGGGATGCCGGTACCGCGCGAGAACTGCTTGATCGACCTCGTGTTGATCTTGCTGAGGTCCATCATCATGTCGGCCGCGTACATGGCGCCCTTGACCCGCTCGGGGTCGAGCACACCGAAGCTGGCCGCGTAGTCCGCG
This sequence comes from Streptomyces huasconensis, assembly GCF_021028635.1. Classification (NCBI taxonomy): domain Bacteria; kingdom Bacillati; phylum Actinomycetota; class Actinomycetes; order Kitasatosporales; family Streptomycetaceae; genus Streptomyces; species Streptomyces huasconensis. The sequence continues at coordinate 3,587,197 of NZ_CP086119.1, read as the reverse complement.
ATGGAGCGGATCATCTTCTCGGACTTATCCAGCGCCTTGGCCGGCCCGTCGCCGTACGACTCGAAGTTCCGGGCAAGCTGCTGGAACTTGTCCGTCATGTCTTCGAGACTGAAGGGGGTGTGGACGGCGAAGTCCTGGATGGACTTGATGCCCGCCGCGACCTGCTTGTTGTCGAAGCCGGCCCGGCCGAGACCAGCCGAGGCGAGGAACTGCATGTCGGCGCTCTGGGTGCCGATCTTCATCATGTAGCCGGACGCCGCCGCGAGCGGCGCCACGAGGTTCATGTTGATGGCACGACCGACCTGTTCCAGGTTCTGGCCGAACGTCTCAGTGTGCTGAGACATGACCTTCCACTGGTCGCTGGCGCTGCGGGTGCTGGTGCGGTGCTCGGACATAAACGTCCGGAGCTGCCGCTGATTGGCGGCGATCGTCGCCGCGTACGCGTCGCGCTGGCTCGTGAGGTCGCGGATCTGGGCGCGGATGGCGTCCCGCTGCGCGGTGGCCGCGGCGCGCTCCTCGGCGGCCCGCTGCCGTACGGCCTCCCGGAGTTCCCGTTCGGCCTGCTTCTGCTGCTGAGCGGCGAGGCGTGCTTCGGCGGCCTGCTCGCGCTTGATCTGGGTGACCTCGCGGGCAAGGGCCCGCTCCTCCACCTTCTCGGCGGCGATCCGGCGCCGCGTCTCCGCTCGGGCCTCTCGCTCCAGGCGGGCCTTCTCCGCCGCCTTCGCGCGTTCCTCGCGCAGCGACTCGGAGATGGCCTGCCGGTTGGCCTTCAGGGTGTCGGAGATGGCCTTGCGGGTCTCCTTGCTGGTGCTCTGCTCAAGCTGGGTGCGCTGCTTGGCCAGGTTCCGGAAGGTGCGGAACTGCCGGCCGGCCTCCTCGCCCGCGAACCGGGTGAGGGACCGTTCGATCTGGCGCAGCTTGTTGGAGGTGTCGACCGCTTCCTTCTCGGTCGCCTTCTTGGCGTCCTTGGCCGCCTTGGCGGTGGCGGAGGCCACGCCCTTGAAGCCCTTGGAGACGGAGGCGGACAGCGAGGTCGCCATCTGCCTGCCCAGCGTCCCCATCTGCGTACGGAGCCGGGCGACGGCTTCCTGATTGAGGTGAGGCTCGATGGATATGTAGCCCGTGCCGACCTTGATAGCACCGCGCTGGCCTACTGCCATGCTGGCCTCCTAGATGTTGCTCATTTGCGCGAAGAAGGAGGACAGCTCGGCACCATCAGCGAAGGCGTATTCAGGCTCCTGCGGCTTCTCCTGCTTTTCCTGGCCCGGCCGTGGGATTGGCTCGGGAGGGGTCAAGTCGTCTGCCTCTTCAGAGTTGGCCTTGATGAAGAGGAAGTTGGATATCTCAGAGGTGTCAGCGACCCGAGCAATAAGGTGGTCGGTGATTGACCACTCTGCGGACTGGTCGACGGCCGCGAGGAATGTGGAACGTCCGGGCTTTTTCAGGAGCGACTGGATGAGCACGTGGACGCGTCGCAGTGAGAGCCGTCCACGGTGCACGTCCAACAGGTCGACTCCGAAGAACTCAAGGAAGTCCGCTTCCAATTCGTCGGAGTAGTCCCGTACAGCGTGGACGACTCGGATCAGTTTCCCGTGTCGCCGAATCCGGCAGCCGCGGAAACCTTCTCGGCGAAGTCCTGGAAGTCGCGGATGGTGGCGCCGGACGCCTTGTATGCGTCCCACTGAGCACCGAGGATCAGCTTGATCGCGTCGATCTCGTCCTCGACCTCCAGGAGGCCCACGGGCAGGTCGAGCGGGGCCGGCACGGTGTACTCGACGCCGTTGTGCTCGAACACGGTGGGCTCGTCGGCGACCTCGGCCTTCTTGGCAGCAGCGGTCTTGCGCGGGGTCTTCGCAGCGGTCATGGCGACTCCAAAAGAAAAAGCCCCCAGGCGGGGGCGGGAGATCAGTGCGGGGTGAGAGAGGGGGGCCGGGGACTTTCGCCCTCCCCGGCAGGGGCTCTAGTGCAGGAACGTTCCTGCTCAGGCAGCGGGCTTGGCGGTGACGGTCAGCGAACCGGCCTGCGCCTCGACACCCGCGACGGCGACCTTCACCGCGTAGGCGCCCGCCGGGGCGTCCTCGGCGACGGCGATGATCGAGGTGACGTTGCCCTGCGCGTCCGTGGTCGCGGAGCCAGCAGTGACCTTGCCGTCCGAGCCGGACGGGCCGGTGATCGTGAAGACGGCCGCCGTGTTCGGGGCGAAGTTCTCACCGGTCAGAGTCACGGTGCCGCCCTGCACGACGCTGTCGCCGGACAGGCGGGCCGCGGCCGGCTCCTGGACGGTGTTGCCCGAGTCGTTCAGGTCGTCGTTGGTCAGCACGTAGCCCAGGCCACCGTTGTAGTCCAGGGCATCGATGGTGAGTTCGTACTTACCGTTCTCGGCGCGCTGGAGCTGGATGGCGCCACGGTCGGAGATCATGGCCCGGCCGATGACGCAGCGGTACTTGGTCTTGCCCTGCGCCCAGTCAACGATGAGAGAAATCTCGGACAGTTCCGGCGTGGACTTCAGGTCCAGGCGGAACAGGCCCGGCGTCTCCTTGGACTCGACCCACTTCGCGCCGAAGAACAGCTCGGTGGTGAGCTTGCTCGTCTCCATCAGGGTCGCCTTGACCTGGAAAGCCGCGCTCTTCACGTTGTACAAGACGGGGACCGCGCTCTGCCATACATTCACCGGGTCGGTCTCGATGGACGGGGTGATGGTGACCCCGCCCTCGTCCACGTAGCCGAGGTTCTTGAATGGGGCACCGAGCGCATCCAGACCGGTCGGGAGAACGGTTCCGGTGCCGGGGGAATCGGAAATCCTCGGGGCCGGTGCGACGAAAAGGGCGCCGTTCGGCGCGAACCGGATCTTCTGTGCGTTGCCGGTCTCAACAGGAGTGGACATAAAGCCTCCAGGGCATAAAAAAAGCCGCCCGAGGGCGGCTTCTGCGGAGCGAGACGACTGTGTTACCGCAATCAACGTTTGCGGGAAAAAAGGGGGGGAGCGGAACTGCTAATCCGTCTCCCACGTGATCGAGTCGATCTCGGGTGTCTTCGGGGGAACGTAGGGGACCGGCGGGGTCCGCACGGGGGCGCTCCACTCGGACTCGGCACCGTCGACCTTGGCGACCTTGGCGCGGACCTCGAACACGTCGCCCTCGTTGAAGGGGCGGCCGTATGCGTCCTGCGTCAGGGTGAAGTCGGTGGCGGGCCAGTCCTGCCCAGTGGTGATCACCTTCACGCGCTCCTCCGGCGGGGTGTCCGGGTGGGCGTTGACGTGCGTGATCTCAAGGACGATCTCGGTGCCGGGAATCCCGACGAAGTTCATCGACTTGAAGTCGAACTTCATGATGCTGGTCATGGCTCACTCCTCGATGTAGGAGACGGCGACCTCGCCGCCGTAGCAGTGCTCGCGCGAGGTGCTGTCCGGCAGGTACTTCGGGGAGTCGATCTCGGCAACGTCGAGCACCAGGACGCCGTTCACGTCGGCTCCGGGCAGCTCTTCGAGGAGGACTTCGCGGACCTCGTACGCAAGGCCGGCGGCCTTCTCGCGGTCGGGGTGGTAGACGGAGTACTCGACATCGGCGCGGTCCGCGCGGTTGCGGACGAGGCGGAACCCGCCGGAGTGCTCCAGGTACACCGTCACGTCTCCGGGGTTGCGTCCGACCAGGTCGCCGGTCACCGCGCCGGGCGGGAGCTTGAGCCGGTCCCGCAGGTGCAAGACGAGGAAGGCGATGGGGTCGCGTCTCATTCGACCCTCGCTCTCAGGAGGGCTTCCTTGAGGTAGCGCCTACCGGGGTGACGGCGGCCGGCGCGGTCGGTCCAGCCGCGCTCCTGGAGCATCGCGTGCCTGACCCGCGGGTGGGTCTCGACGGTGACGTTGCCCCACCAGCCGGTGTGGTCCCGGTTGATGGCCATGCCGATGTTCTTCTGGATCTCGTTGAAGTGGGGCTTCGCCGGGCTGCTGCGGGGAGCGCCCGCGATGGCCAGCTTCATGACATCCGCCGTGTGCTGGGACACGGCCATCTGCATCTCGCCGGACTGGAAGATCGGGCGTTCCCAGCCTCGGTGGATGACGAGCTTGAATGCGGGCATCAGTTCGTGACCCTCCAAGCTCGGGCTCGGACGTGACGAAGCGAGCCGTGGTCCCAGCGCATCGGCTCGCCGTCGACCTCGTACCAGAGGCCCTTGTAGAGAATTCGGTCCGGGGCATCCACGGGGGTGCCCCACGGCAGGTAGACGAGCAGCCGTTCTTGCGCGGTCTCCCGTTCCGGGCTGCGGGTCTCGAAGGACCGGTCCGGTTGCACGTTGGCGAGGCCGGCCCAGACCTTCTTGGCGTTGTCCCAGTCCCGGTGACGGGTGTACGCGCCTTCGGCTATGGGGGCGGCGTGGACCTCGACAGGGTCACTGAAGAACTTCATCCGGCCCCCTGTAGAGGGAGATGGACGCGAGCTTTCGCCGGTAGCGCTTCAGGGAGGCGCGGGCGGCCGGGGAGAGCTGCTGGATGGACGAGGTCGAGCCGAACTGGACCTCGATGTCCCCGACACGCTCGCTGACGATGCCGGGCTGTACGGCGAGCCAGCGGATGACCTCGGAGCACAGCACGGCTCGGATGCCGGGTGCGTCCTCGCGGTATCCGCTGCCGCAGTAGTCCTCGATGAGGGCGGAGGCGTCCTGGATGAACGCCTCCACCCTCGGCTTCTCCGCGTCCTCGAATGTCCTGCCGAGCCTGACCTCGATGTCAGTCACGGTCACGGGCATGGGATCAGGCCGCGGCCTTCGGCTTGGCGGAGAAGACCACGAGCTGTTCGGGGCGGATGACCTTGGCGTCGTAGAAGACCCTGGACTTCACCGCCTGCGTGAACTTCGCCTCCGGCTCGTACTGCTTCATCTCGGCGTGGGGGATGAGGAGGGAGACGGCGTTCGTCGAGCCGAGGATCATGTCGATCCCGGAGGCGTCGGTGTGCGCGTTCTTGGTGAACTTGGCCGTGCTGCGGTTGTGGTTGCCGAGCGTGGTGGTGGAGAACACCGGGATGCCGAGGATCTGCCCGATCTGGCCGGACGGCATGACCGCGCCGCCGCCCCAGTGGGACTGGTCCTTGAACTCCGGGTCGCGCAGCAGCGCGGCCTTCACCTTGGGCGAGATGATCAGGTAGCGGGACTCCGGAGCCTGGTTGATGTCCAGCTCCTGGATCATGTCCACGAGGATGTCGTAGACCTTGTCGGTCAGACGGTCCTCGGCGCCGTTCTCGGTGGCACCCTCGAACTTCTTGATCTTGCCGTGCAGGGTGTTCGCCGCGGGCGTCTGGCCGGCGACGACGCCGTTGTAGTCCCGACCGTCGATGCCGAAGGCGATGGTCTTGGCAATGAGGGAGTCGATGGCGATGGCGGTCTTCCGAGCGCGCTGGGTGACCAGGTTCTCGAAGAGGTTCACACCGTCCTTGGTCTGCCACTGGTGGACGTTGTCCACCTCGATGTGGAACGAGGAGCCCTTCCGGACTCGTACGTCCATGTACTCCAGCGACGCGTGGTCGGCCTGGCCGGCGATCTCGCCGTACGCGGGGACGGGGCCCTTGTCGGTGACCGTGTCGACGAAGTGCGGCACGTGCAGCACGTCACCCTCGCGTCGGAACTCGCCCTCGAAGTTGCGGTTGCAGATCAGCGAGGAGCCGAGGACAAGGCTCTCCTCCAGGTCGTTGATGAGCTGGGCGGTGTACAGCTCAGGAACGAAAACGTTCCCACTGTTCGCCTGGTAACCATCACCGGCGGTCGTATTGAAGCCGTTGGAAAAAACGGGCGCAGAAGTCATAGGCGGTGCTCCAAACAAAAAAGCCGCCCGCAGGCGGCTTTAAGCCGACCGCGTTACCGCGATCAACTTTCGTGCGAAAAAAGAGAGGTCGGACCTCGCCTTCCGGAGGGAGTTGGACTTGCTCTTTTCGGGGGCGGGGGCGGCAGCGTTACCGCAATCAACATTGCAGGGAAAAAAGAGAGATCAGACCTCGCCCCGCTGGAGGGCGTCGAACTTGCCCTCCTTCTTCGCGGCGACGATCTGTGCAGGGGTCATCCGGGCCATGTCCTCGCGGGTGAGCTGCGGGACGCCGGAACCACCCTGGCGGCCGAGACCAAGACCCTGAGCGAACTCGGGCTTATCAACCGGCTTCGGAAGCGACGAGACGAAACCAGCGACGGCTTCACCGTTGACAGTGCCGTCCTCGGTGACGAACGAGCCCACGTTCAGGTACTCCAGCGACGGCAGCTCGACGCCGACCTTGGCGGCCTGGGCGCGAAGCTCTGCTTCCGCGAGGCGGGTACCGAACTCGCCGGCCACTGCCTTGCGGGCCTCCGCGCGGGCGGCCTCAAGGGCCTTCTCCTGCTCGGTGAGCGTCGACTGACGGTAGCCATCAAGCTCCTGGGACACGGTCTTGAACCGGTCCTCGTTCTTGCGGGACATCGCCTTCCACTTCTCGACCTCGGCCTGAAGGGCTGCAACGTCGGGGGTGGAATCGGCTGCGGGCGTCTCGTTCGGAGTCTCAGTCATGTGCAACATCCATTTCGGATAGGGGAAACAAAAGGCCCCCGTTTCGGGGACCGTCAGTAAGGTGATGCGGAATTACACGCCGGCCTTCTCGCGGGCGACGTTACCGCTGTTGCCCTGCGGCGCCTTACCGGCCGCCTTGCGGGCGCTCTTGTCGCCCCCACCAGGCTTGGCTTCCTGGCCGGGCTGAGTCAACGCGGCCTTGTCGGCGCGCGTCATGTACTTGTCGGCCATCTCCATTTCGGTCTTGGCCTCTTCCTCCAACAGGTCCTGGAACCTCTCGATCTGCTGCGGGGTATAACCCGCGTCGAGCCAGAGCTGCTGCTTCGGAACGCTGAGCTGCTGGAGCTTGAGTAGGGAATCAACGTGCTGCGCCTCGGTCCTGTTCTCCGGGTCGCGCCACATGACTTCGGCCTCGAACGCCTCGGCCCGCTCCTTGTCCTTGAGGACGAGGAACGACAACCTCAGCACCTTCTCCCACGCCTCACCGAAGTGCAGCATCCGCTCCCGCGTCTTCGCGATCAGGCCGGCCTCCGCGGAAGTGATGGAGTCACCGGACGGCACCTGGCCGCCCTTCAGCAGGTAATGGAACGGCACCCTCGCGACGCTGGCGAGGTGCATGGTCAGCATGTCCACCAAGTGCACGTAGTTGCTCAAGTCAGCGGCCTCGAACTGGCCGAAGCTCGCGGCGGGGTCCTCGGCCTGGAGGAGCTTGTCCACGGCGACGCGGAACGGCTCGATCGGCCGGCCCCGCTCGTCCTCCTGGATCTCCAGGCCGGTGACGTACCGCTGCGGCCAGGCCGCGTACTCGGACGCCACGAGGGCGTCTGCGGTGACCTTGTTGATCGCGTCCTGGAGGGGGATGATCGGCGCCAGGTCGGACATCGGCTCGCCGATGAGCCGGGTGCGGTTCTGGAGCGGGACGACCGGGACGACCTTGAGGGGGTTCTTCTCGGTCTTGTCGATCTTGTACCCGGACAGGGACGGGCCGCCCGTACAGACCACGTCTTCGAGCCAGAGCGTGCAGTGCTCGCGGCCCCAGTCGTCGACGAAGAACTTCGCCGCGGCCTCCACCTCCCGGCGGCTGCCGGGCTTGAACTGCACGACGACCGTCTCGGCGGACTCAACCGTGATGACCGGGTCACCGTCCTCGTCGGCCCAGACGACGACGTAGGCCGAGCCCTGCGCCATCGCGTCCAGGTGGCCGGAGGCGGACTCAGCGTCGAGGAAGTTCTTCTGCCAGATACGGCGGGCTTCCTGGTCGGCCTGGGGCTCGTCCGTCATGCGGAAGCCCTCGATCGCCAGCCTCTCGTTGACGCTGTCGATCACCAGGCCGCAGAAGTTGTCGCTCCAGCGGTCGAATACGTCGGCGAACTCCGAGCGGTACTTGGACTGGGCGAAGAGCATCTTCTGATGCCGCCCGTCGTAGTACTCGCCGTAGCGGCGGATCTTGCCCTGCTGTACGGCGAGCTTGCCCTTCAGGTAATCCATCCACTCGGCGGGACTCGCGGGCGGCGAACCTATGTTGTCGCCGGGAGTCTTCTGCAACTTGGCAGCAGGCATTCAGGCCCCTTTCTGCGCGGGGCCTTACTCAGAACCCAACTACACGCCTTCGCTTGATCTGCATTCGTCCGTCTGCAATCGCATCGGCGCGGGCCTCGAAAGCGAGGATCGCGCAAACGGCAAGGTCGATCTTTCGTTTCGACCTCGGGGAGTCCTTACAGATGAGGAGTCCCTGCGGGACTTCTCTCGTGACGGCGTTGAGCATGTGCCGGGTAAGGTCCGGATTGCCGTCGTGCTTTACGTCGCCGACCGCGACGGCGGAATGGAGGCGTTCTGTCGCCTCGCACATCCGCATGGGCTTGTTCGTCCAGTACTCGTAGACGTAGTCGTCGCCATAAGTGATGGCCCACCGGCCGATGGCTTCCTGCCAGTACGGCGGATCGCAATACATCCACTCGACGCGGTATGTCTCGAAGGCTCGCTTGACCGCGGCCTCCACGGCGAGAACATCGACTTCCCAGTCAGGCTGTTTCGGATCACGGGGGTTTTCCCACAGGCCAAGGACGAAGAGCTTTCCGTCCCGCAAGCGAGCGCCGACCAACCCTGTGGAGTCTCCTCGGAGGCTTCCATCGAATCCGATGGCTATCTGGTCGCCGGGGAGAATGGGGTCGTCCTCGTCGAGGCAGGCGTCCCATTCCGCCTTGACCAGCCAACCGTCCGCATTCTCCTGGATGTTGTTCAGATAGAAGCGGTACGCGATTGCTGGCGCCGTACGGGGGTCCATGATCGCGGCGACGATGCCGTCCACGTCGACCCAGTGGGAGTCGCCGTAGGCGTCGATCACCGCTTCCCGTACGGCGTCCTCGTCCTTGAGGTCAACGTCCCGGACTGCCTCCCGGCAGTCGTAGAGGAGGCCCTTCGCCCCGTACTCCATCGCGGCCTCATAGGTCCGCTGGGCGATCGAGTTCTCGTTGGGGTTGAACGCGTTGGTGGTCTCGATCAGTCGGGAACCGGCGCCGGCCGTCTTCTGGACGTTGCGGTCCAGGGTTTCCCAGACGTACACACCCTGGTTGCTTTCGATCCAGTGATGGACCTCGTCGCAAACTACGAAGTGGGCATAGCCCGGCCCCGACAGGAACGTTCCTGCCGGGGCCGGGCAAAGGTTGGCCTCGCCCCCTCCAGGCCGCGGCTGGAGGAGGTAACCGGTTCAATGCGGCCAGGCTTGCCGTCCTTGAACTGGATGATGCCCTTGCCGATGTCGAGCTTGTATTGCTTCTCGGCGGGAGACTCTGCCAACATGCCGCGGATCATGTCGCGGGTATTGGCAGTCTGGTCGAGGGAGGTTGCGGCGATCTGAACGAGGGGGAGGGGTACCCGCTTGCCGACTGGCATTCCGTTCTCGTCGAAGTGAGAGAACCGTGCGGGGCCGATGAATTCGACGATGCAGAGCGCTGCGAGAAGTGGTGTCTTGCCTTAAACCCCAGCCCTTAGCGCGTCGGAGCGCTGCGGACCGGTACAACCACCTCCCGTTCTCGTCGATGGCGTACATCCAGAGGACGAAGCGCAATTGCTCGGGGCTAAATCTCCACGGCTGGCCGGCGTCCTCGCCGTCAGGCTGAACAATGTAGCGCTGGGCCCAGCGGATGATTCCGTAACCGAGGCTCCGCGAGGGGTGCGGGACGCCGGGCGGCATGTTTCCCGTGAGTGGCATCCCTCACCGCCTTCCTACGATTCCGAGAGCATCCTGAAAAGCTCCTCGTCCATGCTTGATGTGCTGGCCTCTTGAGCGGCCTTGGCCGCTTCCTCTCGGGCCTGCTGGTCGAAGTTCATGCGCAGCCGCGCCCTGTCCTCGGTCGTGGCGCCCCATTTGCCGACTCGCTGGCGGATCTCGCCAGCCAGCTTCACGTCCCCCTGGTAGAAGGCGTCCACGAGTCGGGTGGTCAGCTCCAGCTCGGCCCAGTCGGTCTCAAGCCAGTGCTCCGTTTGCGGCGCGGACGCCCAGGTCCGCCAGAAGCGCTTCGCCCCTCCGGTCGTCACTCCGAGCGCCTTCGGCAGGGCCCGGCCCTCACCGGAGGGGAGAGACAGGGAGTGCTCGCCGAGGGCGTGGTCGGTGTTGCGGCGGACGGCGTTCGGCCTCGGGGCCGGCCCTCGTCGCGCGGGCATCAGCGCACCCCCCGCAGGGCCTCCGCGTTGATGCCGTACAGCTCGCCCAACTCCGACAGCTCGAAGAGCGCGTCCTGCTGCCACGACCTCTTCTCCGCGGCCTTGCTCGGCCGGCGGCCGGCCTTGGCCGGTGGGAAGGCACATGTGCAGTCGTCGCACAGGCCGTCGCAGTCAGACACGGGGAACCTCCGAGGGGATGAATGAATGAACTATTGGATGGGCGCAGAGGGCGCCGGATAGGCTCGGCAGCAGCCCGGCCCGGTATGGAGTGGTCGGGCGAGGTCCGGTGCCGCAGTACCACCGGACCGCCGAGAGGCCCCCGATTAGCGCGGGGGCCTCCGTCATGCCCGGTCCTCGAAGTAGGTCTTGCGGCGGTGGCAGCCGCGACAGAGGACCCACAGGTTCGACAGGTCCCAGGTGCCACCCTTGGACACCGGGATCAGGTGATCGACCTCCAGCTCGGACTTCGAGCCGCAGCGCTGGCAGGTGAAGCGGTCGCGGGCCAGGACCAGGGCCCGGCGCTTGTGGAAGTCACCGGGGCGGTTCTGGTTCCTGGGGGAGGTCTTCCAGCCCCTCTTGGGAGGGGCATGTTCCTCACAGCGACCGGAGCGAACAGTCACAGAGGTGCAGCCCACAGACATGCAGATCGACTTGGCTCGGGGCATCGCGGCCTCCCTCCGTGACTCGGTGAGTCGGCGGGATTCGAACCCGCTCTTCCGCCCTTGCGAGGCGGAGTGCACGCCACACACCGCGACTCCAGCGAGGGGCGACCTCGCCTTCACCCGGCATGGTGATCAGCCATGCCGAACTGAATGGGGCAGGCCCCGGCCGGTTACTTGTCTGGCAGCCGGGGCCTGTGTGCTCTCTGGATCTCCACTGGAGAGATCAGACTCAGATCCAGGAGATCAACAGAGAGGGATCTTTGTTCAGACCCCTACGGGTCTGATGCCTCTTAGGTATTACTCAGATTCGTTAGATAGAAGACTTTCGTTCGACCTCGCTTTGCTCGGTCTCACTAAGTATGTAGGCGTTATCGGGTGGCCGAATAACGGCCCCCTGATAAAATGAGACGTGGATCACAGGAATAATCGCGGTGGATCGCGGTAGCTGTCATCCCCACGTAGTCATCATCCGCCTCGGGTAGTACGACCTCATACCGAGAGAGGATGCGAGTTGATTGCGGTCATCCTCGGGTAGTAAGATCGCCACCCGCGACGAAGTCTGAAAGATCACACAGGGAGTAGTACAACCATGGCGAAGCTGCCCACGGACGGCGTCCTCCGCAAGCTGTTCCAGCTCGGTCAGTCAGACCAGGAGATCGCGGACCAGTACGACGTGACGCCCCAGGCGGTCAACAAGCGCCTGGTCAACATGGGGCTGCGGAAGAAGCCGGTGGCGACCCGCGTCATGGAGCAGGTCAAGGCAACCTGGGGCATGGCGCCTCAGAAGGAGAACCGCGTCCCGTACGACAACCGCAACTTCCAGGCCCTCAAGTACCTGCTGCGCAAGAACCTGGGGGACACGCTGTCCGAGCACCAGGAGCGCGTGATCAAGCGCCTCGTCGAGCGCATGGAGCGCGAGCACGTCGTGCTCGTGTACGACCGCGAGCAGCGCGACGGCTGGATCTTCAGACCGCGGCAGTCTGCTGACGGCGACATCGTCGCCCGGTACCCCAAGGGGGTCGAGCTGCCGCCGGCCGACTTCCAGAGGGCGAACACTCTCAAGATCGCGAAGCCGGAGTCCGAGGGCTCCACTGGTGGTGCCGCTGATGATCAATAGCGGCTGACCTGGGGCGAAGGTCCCGTCAGCCACGGACCCAGGTCCCGCCTCTGGAGCCCTCCGGTAGTTACCGGGGGGTTTGCTTTTGCTCTCGAACGTTGGTACTAATGAGATACAGGCCGTTGATTGCGGTAACGCCTGGGGTCCTTCCCAAGTATGACCGCGCATACGCCGCAGGTATGACAGGTACGACGCGATGGGAAGAATCTGTGATTTCGAACCTCCCTGCCCCGGCTTTCCCTGGTACCCGCAAGCGGGACCGGAGGGAACTGGCAGCGGAAGTCCTGACGAGCAACTTCACCCGGCCCGCCAAGGAACTGCTGATGACCGCGGGTGCCCACATCTCCAAACTGACCATCCCCACCGGCCACTACTACGATCTCGTTCTCACCGACCTCGTAACCCCTGAATGCGCAATGTCGGTCAATGCGACATTCGACGCCGAGGGCCTTCCCCGATGGCCTTTGAAAGTCATCGACTGGGAGCGCGTGGAGAACGGCCACCCCTACTTCCCGGACAGCACGTCCATCCAGCTCTTCACCGTCCACCCGGAGGCTTTCTGATGAGCATCGAGACCCAACCCCGCAGCGTGAGCCAGACCGAGCAGTACCTCGACAAGTGCGCGTGGCAGTACTACCTCCAGAGGGTGGAGCGCGTGGTGCCGCGGCCGGCGGCCTGGAGTCACCACGGCACTGCCTTCCACGCTGTCGCCGAAGCCTTCGAGCTGTCGGATCGGACCATGGGCGAGGACGAGGCCGTGCAGCTCTTCTCCGACCGGTACAGCGCCCTGATCAACAAGGCCCTGGCAATCGAGCCGGACACCGACCTGTGGCTGGCCGCCGGGTACAAGGGCGGGGAGGATATCGAGAGGCGCTACCGGCTCGGGCAGCAGCAGGTGCAGCACTACGTCACCACCTGGGCCAAGGAGAACCCCACCACGACGTGGAAGACCCCGGACGGCACTCCGGGCCTGGAGCTGTACTTCCTCGTCGAGCTGGGCGGCGTGCAGGTGCGCGGCTACATCGACCAGCTCGTGGACGACGGCGACGGCGAGGTGCGGCCGAGGGACTGGAAGACGGGGTCTACCAAGAGCCGGTTCCAGCTCCACACGTACGGGATCGCGGTGCGCAAGCTCTACGGGGTGGAGGTCAACAAGGCGGACTGGTACCTGGCCAAGGACGGCCGACTGTCCCGCCCGCTGAAGCTCGACGGCGTCCAGGAGGAAGAGGTGGCGGAGCGGTTCGCCACGATGGACGCAGGCGTGAAGCGTGGCGACTTCCCGCCGAGCCCAGGCTTCGGCTGCCGATTTTGTGACGTAAGCCATGCCTGTTCCTTTAGGCAATAAGTTGATTGCGGTAAGGCAGTCGCGTACAGTTGAAAATGTGAGAGGGGCCCGCACTCGGCGGGCATTTTCTTGGACCGGAAAGTTGATCGCGGTAAATGTACTCACTGAGTCAGAGCGTGAGGATGAAGGGTGCGGCCGGCGAGCCGCTTCCCTCGCCCTTCAAGGGGCTGACCAAGCTGGAGGCCGAGTTCCGCCGGGGCGAGTTGTCCGTCGTTGCGGCGGCCGGCGGCACCGGCAAGTCGATCCTCGCCATCAATCTCGCCATCCAGTCCAACGTGCCGACCCTCTACTTTTCGGCCGACTCCACGGCCGCCACGCAGCTCAGCAGGGCCACGGCGATCCTGACGGGGCACGACGCGAAGCGGGTCAAGTCCAAGCTGCACGCCGACGACTTCGGCGAGTACGAGACCGTCCTCGCGAGCCGTTGGTGGCAGAGGTTCAACTACTCGGCGCGACCGAGCCCGGCAGAGCTTGAACTGCACCTCAACACCTACGAGGCGGTGTTCGGCATCTACCCCCACTTGGTGGTGATCGACAACATCACCAACGTGGACGCCGGCGGCAGCGGCACCGCGGACGAGTACACGTTCGGCCTGGAAGGGCTCTGCGACTACCTCAATGAGATGGCGCGCGAGACGCACGCCCACGTCATGGCGATGCATCACGTCATCGGCGACTACTCGGACGGCCTCAAGCCCATCCCGCAGTCCGGCCTCAAAGGCAAGATTTCCCGCGTGCCGTCGCTGATCCTCACCATCCACAAGGAGATCGACGGCATGGACGGCAGGACGCTGCACGTGAGTCCGGTGAAGAACCGCTCGGGCTTCGAGGACAGCAGCGGCGAGACGTTCGCCTCGCTCGACTTCAACACGTCCAACATGCGGCTGACCGACATCGAAACCGACATCGAGTTCTAAGTCACACCCAAAAAGTTGATCGCGGTAATGCGGTCAGGTAAACTAGAAGTAGAAGGGCCAGCAGAAATGACCTCCGACATCAACCGCCCCGGTTACAACTACTCCACCGAGGTCACCAGCGCACTGACCGACCGATTCCCGGAACTGAACGCCAAGGCCCTCAAGAAGCTCGACCAGCCGACCATGGCCGTCATCGAGTTCATCCCCGGCCACACCATCTCGTTCCGTCGGCTGGTCCGCGATCTGCGCGGCGTCAAGGGTCAGGTCGTCACGGTCCACCCGACTCGGCAGGGCAAGCGGTGGGTCGAGCTGGTCGACGCGGCCGAGGTCTCGGCCCTGGCTCGGACGCTGGACGACCTGGTGGAGGACGCCCGCGCCCGCAAGGCGGTCAAGGCCACGGGATGAGTCGGCCCAGGAAGGGATTTCGCACCTGCGCGAAGTGCGAACGGAACCGGGCGGAGAAGTTCTTCACCTCTTCGCGTGGACGTGTGTGCGCCTCCTGCCGCAAGAAGGCCCGGAGCAAGGCCAGCCACTCGGCGAGGGTCCAGGCGACGTACGGACTCGGTCCGGGCGAGTACGACGAGTTGTTCCGGCACCAGGGCGGGAAGTGCGCCATCTGCGGCGGGACGCGCAAGCAGCGCCTGTCCGTCGACCACTGCCACAAGACGAACCTGGTCCGCGGCCTTCTGTGCCGGATGTGCAACGGACGGCTGCTGACGGCAGCCAGGGACCGCCCGGAAGTCCTCCGGGCCGCCGCCAACTACCTCGAAGACCCCCCAGCGCAGCGTTACTTGGGGCTGCGTTTCTACCAAGGCAAGGACTCATGAGCGACAGCAAGACGACCCAGGCCCTCTCCAGCTACCGGGAATGGCTCGGGAACCGCCGGTACATGGAGAGCGCGTACCGCCGCTACGACTTCCCTGTTCATGTCCGGAAGGTTGATCGCGGTAACTCGGAGGGCGGTCATGGCCGAGCCTGCGGCTAAGCCCTCGATCGTCGCCGTCCTGCGCCACTACCACCCCGAGTGGTCCGCCCCGGCGAGGCGGCCCGGCTGGGTCAAGTGCCTCTGCCCCTTTCATGCGGAAGACAGGCCCTCGGCCTCCATCAACTTCGAGAAGGACCGGGTGAACTGCTTCGCCTGCGACCTCTCCCTCGACTCCATCGACGTAATCCAGCGGGAGGAAGGACTTCGGTTTGTCGAAGCTCAGCGCTTCGCAGAGGGCCGATTTGATAGCGGCAGCCAAGCAGTACAGCGGCCAGTACGAGGGAAGCCCCGCCGAGGAGTTGATCGTCGACCGCGGTTTGGGCGAGCTGGCGGGGAAGCTGGGACTCGGCTTCGTTTCGGAGCCGGTGGTGGGCCATGAGCGGTACCGGAACCACCTCGCGATCCCGTACCTCCGACCGGCCGGTGGCCAGTACGCCGTTGCCACGCTCCGGTTCCGGCGCATCGACAGCGTCCTCACTGCGGGCGCGGCGAACCTGGACGAGTTCGAAGACTCCCTCGGGGGCGCGAAGTACCTGAGCCTCCCCGGCCACAGCCCGCTCCTGTTCAACACCGTCGCGCTGCTGACGCACCTGCCGTACGTGGCTCTGTGCGAAGGGGAGCTGGACGCCATGGCCTCTGAGGCGGCCGGGGTGCCGGCCGTAGGTCTGCCGGGCGTCTCCTCCTGGCGGGATCACTTCGCCCCCGCGTTCTGGGGCTTCGAGACCGTCTTCGTCATCGGGGACGGGGACACGGCCGGCCGCCAGTTCACGCACAAGATGTGCGAGCGCCTGCCCAACGGCAAGCCCATCGATTTGGGCGACGGCTACGACGTTAATTCATTCATTCAGCAGCACGGATACGACGCATACCGCGGAAAGTTGGGCCTCTGATGGAGAAGTTCCAGATCGGCGACAGGGTTCGAGTGCACGTCGTAAACGGCCAGTTGGCAACCTTCCTCTACAACCAGCGGGTGGGCGAGCTGACCAACATCTACGAGGGCGGCCCCTACCCCTACGAGGTGCAGTTCGAGAAGGTCGGCCGCTTGTGCTTCGCCGCGGACGAGCTGGAGCACTACAAGCCCCTCACTCCGGGGCGGCGGCTCCTCAACGAGACCAAGGGCCTGGCGTACGGCGTCAACGCCCAGGAGGCGCAGAAGGTCATGAAGGCCGCCTTCACGTCTGCCCAGAAAGTTGATCGCGGTAACACTGCTGTGGAGCACCCCTCCCACTACACCAGCCACCCGTCCGGCGTCGAGTGCATCGAGATCACCAAGCACATGAACTTCGCACTCGGCAATGCCATCAAGTACCTCTGGCGCGCAGGGCTCAAGGGTGACGCGATCCAGGACCTGGAAAAGGCCCGCCAGTACATCGATATCGAGATCCAGCGTCTCAAGGAGACCGCGTGAAGACCTTCGTGTTCATCAGCGATCTCCAGATGCCTTACCACGACCGGAAGGCGTGGAAGGCCGTCCTCAACTTCATCGCCGACACCCAGCCGGACGAGGTGGTGAACATCGGTGACGTGACCGACTACCCGCAGCCCAGCCGCTGGACGAAGGGGTCGAAAGCGGAGTTCGAGGGCGGGGCCCTCAAGGACGCGGCCTACACCCGCCGCTACTACTGCGACCAGCTCAGGGCCGTCCATGACGGGCCGTCGAGCCTCCTCGGGTCCAACCACGGCATGAGGCCGGGCCAGTACTTCGCCAAGAACAACCCAGCACTCATGGACGACGAGCACCCCAACCCGTTCACGGAAGACAAGCTCCTCCACCTGGACGAGTACGGGATCGACTTCTACGAGGACTTCTACGACTTCGCACCCGGCTGGACCGCCACCCACGGACACCTCGGCTTCAGCCTGAGCCGCTACGCCGGCGGCACGGCAATGGGAGCTGCCCGCAAGATCGGCAAGTCCGTCGTCTGCGGCCACACTCACCGTGCCGGGATCATCTCCGAAAGCCGGGGCTACAAGGGGAAGGTCGAGACCCTGACGGGCCTGGAAATCGGAAACCTCATGGACATGAAGCAGGCCAAGTACCTGAAGCACGGCGCGGGGAACTGGCAGCAGGCGTTCGGCATCGTACGGGTGAGCGGCCCCAAGGTGTTCCCCGAACTCGTGATGATCAGCAACGCCACCTTCGTCGTGAATGGAGAAAAGTACAGTGCCTGACTCCATCGAACTCGACTGGGCATACCTCTCCAACCTGGCCGACAGGGTCGCGTACAGCATTGCCCAGAAATGGAGCATCGTCGAAAAGGACGACGTGAAGCAAGAAATCCTGCTTCACGCCTACGAGCACCGACCTGCCATCGAAGCCAACTACGGCAACGAAGACTTCCTCTGGAAGATATTCAACAAGGCCGGAACCCAGTACGCGAGCCGGGAACGCAACTACTACGACCTCCAGGACGACACGTACTACTACACCCCGGACGAGGCCAAAGCCGCGCTGCGCACGTTCCTCTACACCGACGACGAACTCGGCCAGATGGTCGGCAAGAAGGATGACCTCCTTGCCTCCCGCGTCACCGACAACCTCGTCTCGGCCCGACTCGACGCCGCGGCGTCCCTGAAGAAGCTGCCCGAGCGTTACCAGCAGCTCCTGATGAAGCGGTTCGTCTACGGGGTGCCCATCGCCGAGCAGAGCGACCGCATGGCGCTGTCGCGGGCGATCGTCGCCCTCGCGCAGCAGATGAACCGCACCATCCGAACCCAGAAGGTTGCCGCGTGATCGAGACCGTCAAGACCTACCGCCGTGATGTCCCCGGACAGAGCCCGATCCAGATCAAGGTCGTCTACGACCACAACCCCAACAGTGCGACCTACCTGGGCTATTGGGACGCCGACGGCGACCCGCGCGAGATGAACCTCACCCCCCACGACCTCAGCGCACTGCTTTCCATGCTGCACGCAGCCGACTTCGCCAAGGAACAGGAGACTGAATGACCTTTCCCACCGACACTGCCAAGACTGTCTACGAGCGGACCTACTCCCGCAGGAAGCCGACCGGCGAGCACGAAACCTGGCCAGAGACGGTACGCCGCGTGGTCGACGGCAATCTCGCCCTCGTCGAGCCCCGCTACATCGCCGAGGGAGAGCGAGACCGGCTCATCGAGCTGATGGAGACCTTCAAGATCCTTCCGGCCGGCCGCCATTTGAAGTCCAGCGGCGTATCGGACTACGCGCTCAACAACTGCTGGGCCGCTGGCTGGGACCACACCCGACCGGAGAAGCACTTCACGTTCGTCCTGTTGCGTTTGGCGGAGGGCGGCGGGGTCGGCTCGAACTACTCGAACCGCTACCTCGCCGACTTCCCGACCGTCGCCAGCCCGGTCACGGTCCACATCGTGTGCGACCCCGAGCACCAGGACCACGATGAGCTGAAGGCCGCCGGCCTGCTGTCGGAGACCTACAGCCACGAGTGGGCCGGCGCCTACGCCGTGGAGGACTCCCGTCAGGGCTGGGCCGCTGCCCTCGGAGACCTGATCAAGACGGCGCACGACCCCGACACCCGGCACGAGCACCGCGTGTACGACGTGTCTCGTGTTCGCCCGAAGGGAGCGCCGCTGAAGAGCTTCGGCGGCACGGCATCCGGCCCGGCCCCCTTCGCGGAACTGCTCGTGAACACGGGCAAGGTGCTCTTCGACGCGGTGGGTCGGCCGCTCACCGGCCGGGACGCCATGCTCATTGACCACGAGACGGCCCGCTGCATCGTGAGCGGCGGCGTCCGCCGGTCGGCCCGCATGAGCATCATGGCCTGGGATGACCCGCAGATCGAATGGTTCCTCCAGTGCAAGGCCGACTCCGAGCAGTCGATGTGGACGACGAACATCTCGGTGGAAGTGGACGGGCGGTTCTTCGAGCTGCTGCACAAGATGAGCAGCCCGAGTTACCCGATCCTCCGGAAGATCGCCGAAGGTGCGCGGACGACGGGGGAGCCGGGCTTCTGGAACTCGGCCAAGACCGCGGAAGGGGAGGTCGACGGCACGTTCACGGTCAACCCCTGTGGGGAGGCGACACTTACCGCGTGGGAGCCGTGCTGCCTCGGGAACATCAACCTCGGGGCGTATGTCGACCGGTCCGGGATCGTCGACTGGGACGGGCTTCACGAGGCGCACTACCTCATGACCCGGTACCTGATCCGAGCGACGATGGCGCCGGTCGCCGACAAGCGGTCGGAGGAGGCGATCCGGCGATACCACCGCATCGGCGTCGGGCACTTGGCCTTCGCCGACTTCCTCGCCAAGCAGGGGATTCTGTACACGGAGGCCCCCGAGGACCGGCTGATCCAGGCGGCCCTGAAGAACCTGGCCGGCGTCGTCGACAAGGCCGCTGACGAGTACTCGAACGAGCTGCGCATACCGCGACCGATCAAGACGCGGGTGATCGCGCCGACCGGCACCACCAGCAAGCTCGCCGGTGCCTCCGGGGAGGGCATCCACGCGCCGTTCGCGACGTACTTCCTCCGCCGCATCCGGTTCTCGATGGTCGAGCCGTCCGAGGTTGCCCAGGTGGAGGAGTACCGGCGGAAGGGGTACAAGGTCGAGCCCTGCATCTACGCGGCGAACACGGCCGTCGTGGAGATCCCGACCAAGGACCCGCTGCTGGATGAGGTACTGGACCCGTCGTACGTACAGCACGCTGGGCAGCTCTCACTCCGGGACATGCTCGCGGTGCAGCGGCTCTACCAGGAGTGCTGGGCGGACCAGGCCGTGTCGTACACGGCGTCCATCGACCCCCAGCGGTACTCGACGGAGGACGTGGAGACCGTCCTTCGGGAGTTCATGGGCGATCTGAAGGGGAGCACGCTCTTCCCGGAGTTCAGCCGGGGCCAGGCGCCGTACGAGCGGCTGACGAGGGAGGAGTACGAGGCGGCAGTCGAGGCCCTGGGCATCGAGACGGCGGATACCTCGTACGACGAGATTTGCGCCTCTGGCGCTTGTCCCGTGTGACCCTTTGCGCCACCTAGAAAGTTGATTGCGGTACAGCACGTAAGGAGAACGCCATGAGCGACGACCCGTTCGCCGATACGTCCCCGTGGGACGAGCCCAACGAGACCCCCGCTACCGAGACCCCCAAGGAGTCGCCCGTGACCACTGCCCCCACCGCCATGAACCCCTTCAAGATCGGCCTCACCTTCAAGGCCGCGAGCGGCTTCGACGCCGAGTGGATCACCCCCACCGTCTACGGCGGTAGCGCTGACGAGGTCGCCCGCCGCACCGTCGAGCTGATCGGCGCGCTCAAGGAGCACGGCGTCATCGAGCTGGCCAGCAAGGCGGCCGAGTACACCCGCGGCCAGTACAAGGGTGCCCCCTCGACCGCGAAGGCGGCCCCCAAGCGCTTCGAGGGCGGCAAGGTCGTGACGCAGGACGGCGGCGCCCCGGAGGTCGTCAACGACGACTGCCCGCACGGCCGCAAGCACTTCGCCAAGGACACCTGGGAGGCGATGTTCTGCACCGCGCGGGACCGGGCCGACCAGTGCCCGCCGGCCTTCAAGGACAAGAAGACCGGGAAGTACGTCGTCAAGAGCTGATGAATGAATTATTCGTCTCGTAAAAGTTGATTGCGGTAAGGGGGTCGGCAGTGCCGGCCCCCTGCCCCTCCCGAAGGACTTCATGAGCATCGAGTTCCGCTCCAACATGGCCGTCGAGCTGATCGACGCCATGGGCGACGACGACAGCGTTGCCCGCGCCGCCCGCGTCTCCTCCGGCACCACCGGAACCCCGGAGAAGAACCGGGGCCTGATCAACATGCTGATGCGCGACCGGCACGGCAGCCCCTTCGAGGCCGTCACCCTCCAGTTCCGCATCGAGTGCCCCGTCTTCGTCGCCCGCGAGTTCTTCCGGCACCGCATCGCCTCGTACAACGAGGTCTCGGGCCGGTACCAGGTGATGAAGCCCGTCTTCTACGTGCCCGCCGAAGGCCGGCCGCTCCAGCAGACCGGCAAGCCCGGCGCCTACCGCTTCGAGCCCGGCACCCCCGAGCAGCACAGCCTCACGGTCACCGCGCACAAGTCGGCCGCGGCCTGGTCCTGGGAGCACTACGAGTGGCTACTGAAGGAAGGCGTCGCCCGTGAAGTCGCCCGCAACGTACTGCCGTTGAGCCTCTACACGAGCTTTTACGTGACCCTCAACCTGCGGTCGCTCCTCAACCTGCTCTCTCTGCGCTGGGCGCACCCCGAAAGCACCGTCCCGACCTTCCCCCTCAAGGAGATCGAGGACATCGCCAAGCAGCTCGACGAGCACGCCCGATTCGTCGCTCCTGCCGCCATGACCGCCTTCGATACCCACGGACGTGTTGCCCCATGACCGAGATCCGCGAGCACCGAGGCGTGCTCTACCCCGAGGCCACCGCCCGCCCGACGATCTCCCGCCACGGCGAACGCACGGTGACCGTCGAGGCCACCTTCCGCCAGGAGCCGGACTACTCCACCACCGAAGTCCTCCACCTGAGCCGGGCCGCAGCACTGGCGCTGATCCGCGACACCGCCAAGGCCCTGGACGCCCACCTGGCCGACACCGTCACGCAGTACCTCGCCGAGGAGTAAGAGAGGAGGTCTCCTTGCGGCTCATCGAGTACCCGATCAAGGGTCAGACGGTTCGCATCCACGTCGTTGAGAACGAGGACGACCTTCCCGACTTCGAGTCCTTCGTCCTGACCAACCAGGACTTGCTTGCCCACGACTGCGAGACGACCGGGCTGGACTGGTGGAACGCCTCCCTGGGCACCTTCCGGGCCCGGCTGTGGCAGTTCGGCACCGGGCGGGAGTCGTTCGTCGTCCCCGTCGAGAAGGGTGGCGCCTTCCGCGACGCGGTCCGATGGGCGCTCCGGACGGCGTACCGGCTCATCGCGCACAACGGCACCTATGACCTGCACGTCGCCGAGCAGTGTCTCGGCGTGCCGATGGAGGAGCTGGCACCTAAGAGCTGGGACACCAAGCTGCTGGCCCACCTGGTCGACCCTCGCGCGGTCAAGGAGGGCGGTCCCGGCCTGGCCCTGGAGGAGCTGACCAAGCACTACATCTGCGAGGCGGTAGCGGCCGAGGTCAAGGGCTCCATGGCGGTCATCGCCAAGGAGTTGAAGGTCAAGAAGTCGGAGGTGTGGCCGGCCGTCCCGATCGACCACTACGGCTTCACGCTGTACGCCGGGATGGACCCCATCCTCGCGTACCGGCTGTTCAAGATCCTCAAGCCGAAGGTGCCGGCCCGCAGCAGGAAGCGCGGGCTCGTCTCCTGGGAACACCGGCTCGCGCACATCACGGCGAAGATCGAGCGCCGGGGATACCTGCTCGACCGGGAGTACGCGCAGGCGAAGTCTGAGGAGCTGCGCGAGCAGCAGCGCAAGTGGGAAGAGGTCGCCCGCCGCGAAGGCGTCGAGAACGTCAACGCCAACGCGCAGATCATCGCCGCTCTCCAGGAGCGGGGCATCAAGCTCACAAAGAAGACCAAGAAGGGGAACATATGCGTCGATGACGAGGTGCTGTCCTCGATCGGCATACCGCTGACCGAGGCCATCATCCAGGCCAAGAAGGCGAAGAAGTGGCGGGCCACCTGGTTCGACCGGGCACTCGGGGGCCAGGACGCCGAAGGCCGGGTGCACGCCAGCATCAACAGTTGCCTGGCCAGGACGGCGCGCATGAGCATCACGGGCGCCATCCCCGCCCAGACCCTCCCGGCAGGCGACAGCTACGTACGGCACTGCTTCCTCGCGGAGCCGGGCCACGTCACCGTGTCGTCCGACTACGGAAACATGGAGCTGCGGGTACTCGCCGCGTTCTCCGGCGACCCGACCATGCTGGACGCCTTCCATCGCGGCCTGGACTTGCACCAGATCACCGCGGACGCCGCAGGCGTCGACCGCAAGGCCGGCAAGGGCACCAACTTCACGGTGTGCTTCGGCGGCGGCTGGAAGGCCATCGTCGAGCAGTACGGCGTGTCCGAGACCGAGGCGAAGAAGGCCGTCAAGGCGTTCTGGGAGACCTACCCCGGCGTGAAGCGCCTGGCCGACCGGCTTCAGCGTGAGGCCCGGCGAACCGGCTACATCTACACCGGCACCGGCCGGCGCCTGCCAGTGGACCGCGACCGCGTCTACGCCGCCCTCAACTACTTCATCCAGTCCACCAGCCGTGACATCACGGCCCGTGCCCTGATCGAACTCGACCGGGCCGGATACACCGAGTATGTCCGCCTCCCTATCCACGATGAGCTGGTCTTCAGCTTCCCCAAGGAGCGGGCCGCCGAGCTGGCCGAGAAGACCGCGCGAATCATGGAGATGACCGTCCGGGGCCTCCTTGTCCCCGTGGACGCCGAGATCGGCGAGCGGTCGTGGGGGAGCGTCCTCGACCTCGAAGCAAGCAAGCACTAGGAGCCCCATGACCGAAGACAACAACGCCTTTGACGAGCTGGTTTCCAACATCGAGACGGAGTTCAACCAGGCCCTCATCGAGAAGCGCGGCTCGATCACGCTGATGCTCGCGCGCATCGCCGGAACGATCTACACCGAGGCCGTCTCCCACGGCGTGCCGCACTCGCTGGCACAGGACATGGCTCAGGACTACTGGATCAAGGAAATGCATCCGGGAGTCGTGGTCCTCGAAGAAGGCGAGGGCGATGCCGACCACTGAGTACGACCTTGACTGCTACCTGCACAACCGGCTCTCGAACTTCAGCACGGAAGAGCTTGAAGGTCTGGCCTCGCTCATCCACTGGGGCCTCGAAGGCGACCGCACGCTGGCTTACGAGCTGGAACAGGAGATCACCGAGGAACTTCGCGCCCGAGAGGGCACCGCGATTTGAGCGGCCAGATTGGGATGACTACTTCCTTGGCATTGCACAGGCGGTTGCGCGACGGGGGGATTGCATACGTTCCAGGGTGGGAGCAGTTCTGGTATCTCCGGACCGGCGTATCGCGGCCACGGGGTACAACGGGACAGCCCCCGGCGAGGAATCGTGTCTTGCTGGCGGGTGCGTTCGTTGCCTGTCGGACGCTCCGTCTGGAACGGACTACGGCGCCTGCATCGAGACACACGCGGAGGCTAACTGCCTCCTGTATGCGTCCTGGCCGGATTGCCAGAAAGCGACCCTCTACGTCACCCGCGCCCCCTGCAAGGACTGCTCGAAGCTGATCCGCTCATCTGGCATTGCCCTGGTCATCTGGCCCGAGGGCCGCTGGGCTCTGTAACCTCTCCACGACCCCCTCTCGCATCCACCGCGAGAGGGGGTCGTTCCTGTATTACCTTGCATGGCGCTTCCAGAAGTGTGCTGAGATGTCTCCAGCCTCCTCGCCCCCCGAGCGAGCATGTCCGCCGTTCGTCAGCCAGGTTTGGCCGACGGGCGTGGGTGGTCTTGACGTTGGGTAAGGAGCTGGGGAGTCTTCAAGGCAACGGCAGGCACAAGCGCTAGGTAGCCTGACCTGCGACAACAGTGGTTCGGCTGACGGGTGAGATGGGGTGCGTGCTTTGCCTACCGGCAAGGTCAAGTGGTTCAACAGCGAGAAGGGCTTCGGCTTTCTCTCCCGCGACGACGGCGGCGACGTCTTCGTGCACTCCTCCGTACTGCCCGCCGGCGTCGACACACTCAAGCCCGGCCAGCGCGTGGAATTCGGTGTGGTCGCGGGGCAGCGGGGCGACCAGGCACTCTCCGTCACGATTCTCGACCCGACCCCGTCGGTCGCGGCCGCGCAGCGCCGCAAGCCGGACGAACTGGCGTCGATCGTCCAGGACCTGACGACACTTCTGGAGAACATCACCCCGATGCTGGAGAAGGGCCGCTACCCCGACAAGGCCTCGGGCGCGAAGATCGCGGGCCTGCTGCGCGCGGTCGCCGACCAGCTGGACGTCTAGCCGCACGACGGCGTGCCGGGCGGGCTCGTCGGCCCGCCCGGGATGCTCACGGGAACGCCAGCGCGCCCGGACCGAGGGGCGGTACGAGTCCCTCGGCCGCCGCCCGCGTGAGCAGCCCGCGCACGGCCGCGTAGCCGTCCTCGCCCAGGTCCGCGGTGAACTCGTTGACGTACAGGCCGATGTGCTGGTCCGCGACCGCCGGGTCCATCTCCTGGGCGTGCTCCAGGACGTAGGGGCGGGACGCCTCGGGGTCGTCCCAGGCCATGCGGACCGACGCGCGGGCCGCCTCGGCGAGCCGCTCCAGCGTCGCCGCGCCCAGGCTCCGCCTGGCGATGATCGCGCCCAGCGGGATCGGCAGGCCGGTCGTCGCCTCCCAGTGCTCGCCCATGTCGGCGAGGCGGTGCAGGCCGTAATCGCGGTAGGTGAAGCGGGCCTCGTGGATGACCAGGCCCGCGTCGACCTTGCCGTCGCGCACCGCGGGCATGATCTGGTCGAACGGCAGGACGACGATCTCGCCCACCCCCGAGCCGCCGAGCGTGTCCGCCGCCCACAGCCGGAAGAGCAGATACGCCGTCGACTTCTCGCTCGGCACGGCGACCGTCTTGCCCGTCAGGTCCGTCCCGGGCCCGCGGGTCAGGACGAGAGGCCCGCAGCCCCGGCCGAGCGCACCGCCGCAGGGCAGCAGCGCATAGGTGTCGAGGACGTAGGGCAGGACGGCGTACGAGACCTTCAGGACGTCCAGGTCCGCGTCACCGGCGGCCGGCGCCGAGGCCGCGGCGCGCTCGGCGATGCCGTTGGTGATGTCGATGTCCGCGAACGTCACGTCCAGCGCGGGGGCGCCCGGCACCCGGCCGTGCGCCCACGCGTCGAAGACGAACGTGTCGTTGGGGCAGGGCGAGTACGCGATGCGCAGCGGCGACTCAGCCGTGGGTGCCGTGCGTGTCGTCATGGGTGTCGTCATGCGTGTTCCACCTCTCCAGTACCGGCGCGATCTTCCCGAACGCGTCGCTCAGCGCGGCCAGCGCGTCGCCGATCCGCCAGGCGGCGCGGTCGCGCGGGCCGACGGGGTTGGAGACCGCGCGGACCTCCAGGACCGGCAGGCCGTGCAGGACGGCCGCCTCGGCGACACCGAAACCCTCCATCGCCTCGGCCAGGGCACGCGGGTGGCGCAGCCGCAGTACGGCGGCGCGCTCGGCGGTGCCGGTGACGGTGGAGACGGTCAGGACGGTGCCGGTCGCGGCACCGCAGGCGTCGGCGGTCTCTCGTACGAGGGAACGCGGCGGGAGATGGGTGACGGTGCCGAAGCCGAGTTCGGTGACGGGCGCGAAGCCGTCCGGGGTCTGCGCGCCCAGGTCGGCGACGGTGATCGCGTCGGCGACGACGAGGGAGCCCACGGGGGCCTCGGGCGGGAAGCCGCCGCCGATGCCCGCCGAGACGACCAGGCGGTAGGGCCGCCCCTCGGCGGCGGCGCGGGCGAGCGCGGTGGCCGTGCCCGCCGCGGCGGCCGCGGGGCCCACGCCCACGGCCAGCGTGTCGACGCCCGCGTGGGCGGACAGCGCGCGGGCCACCGCGTCCCGTTCGGCGGGGACGGCGGTGGCCACGAGAACGCGCGGGTGAGGCACCGGACCGGGGGTCAGGAGTCCTTCTCGAACTTGAACGTCCACAGGCCCGTGGCCTTCTGCGTGCCGCCGTTGCCGCCTTCGAGGATGCTGATGGTCACCTTGTCGCCGCCGCCCAGCTGCTGGCTGAAGAAGATGTTGCCGGGGACGACCAGGTACGTCTTCTTGCTGGGCTCGCCCAGCGGCCGGCCGTTCGCCAGCAGCGTCCAGCCCTTGTCGGCGACCTCCGGGTCGACGCCGAAGCGGACCCTCTCGTCGGGGTCGACCTTGACGGTCTTCACGTCCTTGTCCTGGGCGCAGGACTTCAGCTGGGACTTCTTCAGCTCCTTGCCGTCGTTGTAGCAGGAGGCTTCCGTGTTCACCGAGTCGCCGCCGACCGTCACGGTGGCCAGCGGCGTCGGCTTGTCACAGGCCGAGAGGACGAGGAGTCCGGCGGAGACGGCGCCAAGGGCGGCGACGGAGCGGCGCCGACGCGCCGAGGAACGCTGGGAGGTCATGGCTGAAGGCTATCGGGCGCGTCGGGGGGTGCTGTTACGCGGGGGTCGTGGGCGCGGCGCACCCGGCCCCGCCCCGCCCGCCGGCCGTCGCGCTCACACCACCCGGGCGTCACGGGGAGCGCCGCGCCGGGCCGTCGCGAGCAGCCCCCGTACGGTCGGGAGCCAGCCGAGCGCGACGATCCCCGCGGCCACCGTCAGGCCGAGCGGGCCGTTCAGCGGAAGGGCGATGCCGACGCCGCCGCCGATCACCCAGGCGACCTGGAGCAGCGTCTCGGAGCGGGCGAAGGCGGAGGTGCGGACCTGCTCCGGGACGTCCCGCTGGATCAGCGCGTCCAGCGACAGTTTGGAGAGGGCCTGGGCGAAGCCCGCGCAGGCGCCGAGACAGGCGACCGCCACCGGGCTGAAGAACACCGCGGAGGTGATCGCCACGCCCAGCACCACCGCGACGACGGTGACGATGATCAGCTCCGGGGCCCGGGACTTCAGCCAGGCCCCGACGGCCGTGCCGAGCGCGTTGCCCGCGCCCGCCGCCACGCCCACTATCCCCAGTGAGACGGCGGCGCTCTGCCCGCCGAGCGGATGCTCGCGCAGCAGGAACGCCAGGAAGAAGATGAGGAAGCCGGAGAGGCAGCGCAGCGCGGCGTTCACGGCCAGGGCGTGGGTGACGGCCGAGCCGACCGTACGCAGCCCCAGGAGCCCCTTGCGGGCGGTGTCGGCGGCGGCCTCGGCGCGGGCGTGCAGACGCAGGTGCTCCTCGTCGGCGGCCAGCAGCGCCTTGCTCTCGCCCTTCGCCGAGTCGACCTTGCGGGGCAGCGAGAACGACAGGAACATCCCGGATACGAAGATCACGAACGCGCCGAACAGCGGCCAGCGCGGACCGACGCTCTGCAGCCCGGCCCCGATCGGCGCCGCCACGGCCGTCGCGAGGAGACCGCCGAGCGTCACCCGGGAGTTCGCCTTGACCAGGGAGAACCCGGGCGGCAGCAGGCGTGGCACAACCGCGCTTCTCACCACGCCGTACGCCTTGGAGGCGACCAGGACGCCGAGCGCCGCCGGATACAGCTCCACGCTGCCGGTGGCGACGGCGCCCGAGAGCACCAGCGCGAGCAGGGCGCGGGCCAGCATCGCGCCCGCCATCGCGGCGCGGCGGCCGTGCGGGAGGCGGTCCAGGAGCGGGCCGATGACGGGGGCGAGGAGCGTGAACGGCGCCATCGTGATGGCGAGGTAGAGCGCCACGCGGCCGCGCGCCTCGTCCGTCGGCACGGAGAAGAAGACGGTGGAGGCGAGCGCGACGGTGATCATGACGTCGCCCGCGCCGTTCACGCCGTGCAGCTCGATCAGCTTGCCGAGGCCCGACTCGCCCGCGCCGTCGGCATGGGTCGCTTTCCGGATACCGCGTGCCGTGCCGGTGAACGGCAGGTGCAGCGCCCGTCCCAGCGCACGCGCGGCCCGTCTCGCCGGTCCCGGCGAGACGGTTCCTACGGACGTCGACCTGGTGGGGGCCACCCCGTCATAGTGCCCCCTCATGGGCCTCACTAGTACGGATGGCCGCTGTGAGCCACGCCGCCGTGTCCGCGCGGGCGGTCCCGCCGAGGTGTGCCCGGCGAGGCGGCGCGTACGTCGGTGTAGGCCCAGGGGCCGGGAGAAGGTAGCGTGCGTAGCGCGCCTGCGGCGGTTGTTCTTGGCCGCGCGCCTCTCGGTCATCCCGCAGAATGGGTGACGTAGGTGCGCCCGAGGACGTCGGGCGCGGACGTTGACGCGGCCCCCAGGTCCGCTCCGTCCGCCCCCCGCGTAAAGGTGGCGCACTCGTGAGACGGCGTAGGAGAGAAGCGATACCTGTGAGCGCAGCGACAACGCGAAGCCGTACCCCGCGCACCCCGCGTACCCCGGACCGCCTGTGCGCCGAGGCGGTCGGCCTCGCGCGCGCCGCGGCCGAGGAGGCCGCCGCGCCCGGGGTGGTCGGTGAGCATGTCGAGGTCGTCGTCGAGGGCGACCGCGTCGTCACGCACCTCTTCGAGTGCAAGGAGTTCGGCTACCGCGGCTGGCGCTGGGCGGTGACGGTCGCCCGTGCCTCGCGGGCGAAGGTCGTCACGCTCGACGAGACGGTGCTGCTGCCGGGCCCCGACGCCCTCCTCGCCCCCGAGTGGGTGCCGTGGAGCGAGCGGCTGCGCCCCGGTGACATGGGCCCGGGCGACCTGCTGCCGACCGACGCCGAGGACCTCCGCCTGGAGCCCGGCTTCACGGGCGAGGAGGAGCCGCCGCCCAACTCGATCGTGTCGCACGAGATGGCGGCCCTCGCCGAGGCCGAGGACGCCGAGGTCACGGCCGGTTCGCCCGCCGCGCTGCCGGTGGCGCCCGCGCGCGGCTCCATCGCGGCGATCGCCGACGAACTGGGCATGCGCCGCGCGCGGGTCCTCTCGCGGTACGGGCTGCACGTCGCCGCCGACCGCTGGGAGGAGACGCACGGCGCGAAGACCCCGATGGCGCAGGCGGCACCCGCGGCCTGCGTGAGCTGTGGGTTCCTGGTGGCGATCGGCGGTTCACTCGGGCAGGCGTTCGGTATCTGCGCCAACGAGTTCGGTCCCGCGGACGGCCACGTCGTCTCCCTGTCGTACGGCTGCGGCGGCCACTCCGAGGCCGCCGTCATGCCGAAGCCGCCCCGCCCGGCACCGCCGGTCCTGGACGAGACCCGGGTGGACATGCTGCCGCTGCGCCCCTCGGCGGACTCCGGCTCGGTGTCCCTGGAGGGCCCGAGCGAGGACTTGGGCCACAGCTAGTCCCCCCTTCAGGGGCGCGGGGAACTGCGCGAGCGACCCCGACGCACCTGCTCCTGAGACAGAGCCGCGTCCCCCACCCCTCCGCCCCCCTCGGGGTGCGGCCCGCACCCCCCGGGGCACCCCACCAGGACGCGGTACCGTTCGCCCCCACGGCACGTCCGGCCGACAGTGGAAGGTGAGCCGTGGCACGTTCGGTTCCACCCGGACCAGCGCAGTGCGACCGCCAAGGAGAGACGACCGTGAGCAAGACCGTGCGGCCGGCGGCCGAAGGTACGGACCCCTTCGGCACCGCCCGCCTCCGCCGCGGAGTCCTCGACGCGTGGGCGGCGGCCCCGGCCCGCTTCCGTGAGGACGCCAACGCCGAGGAAGACCTCGCCCTCGGCGGCTACCGCGACCGCCTGGTCGTCGAACTCGCCCAGAACGCCTCCGACGCCGCCGCCCGCGCGGGCGTCCCCGGCCGCCTCGCCCTGACGCTGCGCGACGGCGTCCTCGCCGCCGCCAACCGCGGCGCGCCGCTCGACGCCGCCGGAGTGGAGTCCCTGTCCACCCTGCGCGCCTCCGCCAAGCGGGAGGACAGCAGGGACCAGCGGGGCCACAGCGTCGGACGGTTCGGCGTCGGCTTCGCCGCCGTGCTCGCCGTCAGCGACGAGCCCGCCGTCGTGGGGCGTACCGGCGGCGTCCGCTGGTCGCTGTCCGAGGCGCGGGAACTGGCCGCCGAGACCGCCCGGTTCAGCCCCGGCCTCGGCGACGAGATCCGCCGCAGGGACGGCCACGTCCCGCTGCTGCGGCTGCCGTTCGCCGCGGAGGGCACCGCCCCCGAGGGGTACGACACCGTCGTCATCCTGCCGCTGCGCGACGCCGCCGCCGAGGACCTCGTCGCCCGGCTGCTCGACGGGATCGACGACGCGCTGCTCCTGGCCCTGCCCGGCCTGGACGAGGTCTGCGTGGAGACCCCGGACGGCGCCGTGCGCACCCTGCGGCGCCGCGCCGAGGCCCCGTACACCGTCGTCGAGGACAGCCGGGACGGCACGACCCGCTGGCGCACCGTCGGCCACGAGGGCCCGCTCGACGCCGCGCTGCTGAAGGACCGGCCCGTCGAGGAGCGGTTGCGCCCGTACTGGTCGGTCACCTGGGCCGTGCCCGCCGACGCCGACGGCGCCCCGCAGCGGCCCCGCACCGCCCCCGTCGTGCACGCCCCGACCCCGAGCGACGAGCCGCTGGGCGTCCCCGCGCTGCTCATCGCCTCCTTCCCGCTGGACACCGCCCGCCGCCACGCGGCGCCGGGGCCGCTGACCGACTTCCTCGTCCAGCGGGCGGCCGACGCGTACGTCGAACTCCTCGCCGCCTGGCGGCCGGTGACCGAGGAGATCATCGGGCTCGTGCCCGGCCCGCTGGGCCGCAGCGAACTCGACGGGGCCCTGCGCGAGGCCGTCCTGGAGCGGCTGCCGCGCACCGCCTTCCTGCCGCCCGCCCTGCCCCGCGACGCCGACGACGAGGACGAGCTGCCCGAGGTCCTGCGGCCCCGCGACGCGGAGGTCGTCGAGGGCGCCGGCGCCGACACCGTGCGCGTGCTCGCCGAGGTGCTGCCGAGCCTGCTGCCCGCCGGCCTGGAGCGCCGCGCCGAGCTGCGCACCCTCGGGGTCGCCCGCGTCCCGCTGACCGAGGCCGTCGACCGCCTCGCCGGTCTGGAGCGCGCGCCGGACTGGTGGCGGCGGCTGTACGACACCCTGGCCGGCGTCGACCCGGACCGGCTCTCGGGCCTTCCCGTGCCGCTGGCGTCCGGGCGTACGGTGATCGGGCCCCGCCAGGTCCTGCTGCCCGCGTCCGGCGACGAGCGCGACCCCGCCTCGCTCGCCCGGCTCGGACTGAAGGTCGCCCACCCGGACGCCGCCCACCCGCTGCTCGAAAAGCTGGGCGCGCTCCCGGCCACGCCGCGCGCCGTCCTGACCACGCCGCAGGTCCGCGCGGCGGTCGCCGCCTCCCTCGACGACGAGACCTGGGACGAGGACGCCCTGGACGCCGACGAGCTGGCGGACGTCGTCCTGGCGCTGGCACGGGACGCGAACCTCTCGCCGGGCGACGAGCCGTGGCTCGGCGCGCTCGCCCTGCCCGACGAGGACGGCGAACTGGCGCCCGCCGGTGAACTCGTGCTGCCGGGCAGCGCCTTCGCCGAGGTCATGCGGGACGACGAACTGGCGCTCGTCGACCAGGAGCTGGCGGACCGGTGGGGCGAACAGCCGCTGGCCGCCTGCGGGGTGCTCGCCACCTTCGCGCTCGTACGCGCCACCGACGTCGTCCTCGACCCGGACGAACTGGAGCCGCGCGAGGGCGACTTCGCCGAGCCGGACGACGCCGGGCTGCTCGACGCCGTGGACGTGTGGTGCGAGGACCTCCTCGACCGGCTGCCGGACACGCCGGTGCCGCCGGTCGCCACGGAGATCGTCGCCGTGCGGGACCTGGACCTGGTCGACGACGACCGCTGGCCGCAGGCCCTCGCGATGCTCTCGCGCCCGCCGCTGCGGGACGCGCTGACGCAGCCGCTGCGGGTGCTGCTGCCGGACGGCACGACGCAGACCGTCCGCTCGTACACCGCCTGGTGGCTGCGCGGCCACCCTGTCCTGGACGGCCGCCGCCCCGCCGGGCTGCGCGCGGAGGGTGGCGATCCGCTCCTGGTGGGCCTGTACGACGCTGCGGACGCCTCCGGGTTCGGCGATGAGCAGGTGCTGAGGGCCCTCGGCGTACGCACCTCCGTGACCGCCCTGCTCGCGGAGCCGGGCGGCGCCGCCGAACTGCTGGACCGGCTCGCGGACCCGGAGCGGCCCGTCACCCCCGCGCAGCTGCACGCGCTGTACGGCGCGCTGGCCGACCTCGACCCGGAGCAGGTCACCCTGCCCGACGAGGTGCGCGCGGTGGTGGACGGCGAGGTCGTGGTGGTCGACGCGGCGGACGCGGTGGTCGCCGACGCCCCCGACCTGCTGCCGCTGGCCGGCGGCGTGGCGCTGCTGCCCGTCGAACCGCGCAGGGCCGCGGATCTCGCGGAGCTGTTCCAGGTGCGCAGGCTCAGCGAGACGGCGGCCGTGGAGCCCGCGGGCCAGGGCGTCGAGCGGGCGGTGCCGGAACCGGTGCGGACGCTGCTGGGGGCGGCGACCCCGCGGACGTACGTGGAGCACGACGAGCTGATCGCGGGCGGCGTCGAGCTGGACTGGCGGCGCACCCCGGACGGCACCGTGCACGCGGCCACGCTGGAGGGTGTGGCGGCCGGGCTCGCCTGGGCGGCGGGCCAGTGGCCCCGGCGGTTCGAGGTGGCGGCGCTGCTCGAAGACCCCTCGCGGACGGCGGAGCTGGCGCGGGACCGCTGGTTCGACTGACGCCCCGACACGCGGAGTGTCCTGCTCCCGCCCCGGCGAACGGGGCAGAACGGGACACTCCGCGGACCGGCCGCGGAATCTTCACCCCTCGTACAACCGTTCGCCCCTGTCGTGGGTCTGATCTCGCGAGTCAACAGACTCCTAGATCACTTGGGTCTCGCGTGACGGCGAATGCACCGCGAGGCCCCCTTCTCCACTTGGGGAAACGCATGCGCATCCGTGCCACCGTGGCCGTACTGACCGGCACCCTGGCCCTGTCCGCACTGGCTGTTCCGGCCGCCCAGGCCGCCGACGCCCCGAAGGTCCCGAACCTCACCACCTTCTCCCAGAAGGGCCCGGCGGACGAGACCGTGGGCGACACCAAGATCACGAAGGTCACCGTCAACGGTGGCAAGGACATCGTGGTCGGCACCTCCGCCAAGAAGACGGTCACCATCACCGTCACCGCCACGGACCCGAGCGGCATCAAGGACGGCGCCGCGCTCCTGTGGCACGGCTCGAAGTTCACCGAGGACGAGATCGACGGCTCCATGGTCCCGGGCGAGGACGAGGCGGCCGACTGCAAGGCCGTCAACTCCACCACGGGCACCTGCACCATCAAGGTCGTCGCCGACCCGAAGGTGAACATCTACGGCAACATCCTCGCCGGCAAGTGGAAGGTCCTGGCGGGCGCCCAGGCCAAGGACGGCGACTACATCATCCGGGACACCTACGCGAGCAACGTCTCGGTGAAGCGGGCCGCCAAGCTGACCACCAACGCCTCCCCGGAGCCGGTCAAGAAGGGCAGGACCATCACGGTCACCGGCGCCCTGACCCGCGCCAACTGGGACACCGCGAAGTACGCGGGCTACACCGGCCAGTCCGTCAAGCTCCAGTTCAAGAAGAAGGGCGCCAGCAGCTACACCACCGTCAAGACGGTGAAGTCCGGCTCCAAGGGCGCGCTGAAGACCACCGTCACGGCCTCCGCCGACGGCTACTTCCGCTACTCCTTCGCCGGCACCTCCACCACCCCGTCCGTGACGTCGGTCAGCGACTTCATCGACGTGCGCTAGTACCGCCGGTAGCGCCTATGCCGGGACGCGGCGGTCCACCCAGCGGTAGATGACCTCGATGGCCAGCGAGGCCACCGCCGCGATCGCGACCGCCGCCCACGGCATCGTCGTGCCCACCAGCTTCAGCTGGAAGAAGTCCTGGAGCCAGGGCACGGTCAGCACGAGCAGGAAGCCGAGACCCATCGCGCCGATCAGGCCGATCCGCCACCACGTGTAGGGGCGGGCGATGATGGCGAGCACCCACATGGCGATCAGGAACAGCGCCAGGGTCGCCGCGCTGGTCTCGGCTTCCCGCGCGCCCGCGCCCGCGTAGTGGTGCCGGGCCAGCAGATACGTCGCGAAGGTCGCGCCGCCCGCGATGACGCCGCCCGGGATCGCGTACCGCATCACCCTGCGCACGAAGTGCGGCTGCGCCCGCTCCTTGTTGGGGGCGAGGGCCAGGAAGAAGGCCGGGACGCCGATGGTCAGCGTGGACAGCAGCGTCAGGTGCCGGGGCAGGAAGAGGTACTCGACCTGCGAGCAGACCACGAGCAGCGCGAGGATCACCGAGTAGACGGTCTTCACCAGGAACAGCGTGGCCACACGCGTGATGTTGCCGATGACGCGGCGGCCCTCCGCGACCACCGAGGGCAGCGTCGCGAAGCTGTTGTTGAGCAGCACGATCTGCGCGACCGCCCGCGTGGCCTCCGAACCCGAGCCCATGGAGACCCCGATGTCGGCGTCCTTCAGGGCCAGTACGTCGTTCACACCGTCGCCCGTCATCGCGACCGTGTGGCCGCGTGACTGGAGGGCGCCCACCATGTCGCGCTTCTGCTGCGGGGTGACCCGGCCGAAGACGGCGTGGTCGTCGAGCGCCTGTCCCATCTCCGCCCGCTCGGCGGGCAGCCGCCGCGCGTCGACGGTGT
Source organism: Streptomyces huasconensis (assembly GCF_021028635.1). Taxonomy (NCBI): domain Bacteria; kingdom Bacillati; phylum Actinomycetota; class Actinomycetes; order Kitasatosporales; family Streptomycetaceae; genus Streptomyces; species Streptomyces huasconensis. The sequence continues at coordinate 3,551,929 of NZ_CP086119.1, read as the reverse complement.
TCGCGGCGCCGGGCAGCCCGAGCTTGCCCGCCACCGCACCCACCGAGACCGCGTTGTCGCCGGAGATGACCTTGGCGGCGACATTCTGCTCCTCGAAGTAGCGCAGGGTGTCGGCGGCGTCGGGGCGCAGCCGCTGCTCCAGGACGACCAGGGCGGTCGCCCGCGCCCCGTCGGCCACGTCGGGGGCGTCGAGGTCGCCGCTCACCCGGGCCAGCAGCAGGACGCGCAGGCCCTGCTGGTTGAGCTCCTCGATCTCGGCGAGGGACGGGTCACCGTCGGGCAGCAGCACGTCGGGCGCGCCGAGGAGCCAGGCGGACGTGGTGCCGTCGCCCTCGCTGAAGGAGGCGCCGCTGTACTTGCGGGCCGAGGAGAAGGGCAGCGACTGAGTGCAGCGCCACTCCTCGCTGTCCGGGTAGGTGTCGATGATCGCCTGGAGCGAGGCGTTCGGCCGCGGGTCGGACTCGCCGAGGGCGCCGAGGACCTTGCGTACGTACGCCTCGTCGGCGCCGTTGAGGGTGCGCAGGTCGGTGACGTCCATGCCGCCCTCGGTGAGGGTGCCGGTCTTGTCCAGGCAGACCGTGTCGACGCGGGCCAGGCCCTCGATCGCCGGGAGTTCCTGGACGAGGCACTGCTGGCGGCCGAGCCGGATGACGCCGATCGCGAAGGCGACGGAGGTGAGGAGCACCAGCCCCTCCGGGATCATGGGGACGATCCCGCCCACGGTGTAGGCGATGGACTCCTTGAAGTCGTCGTCCTTGACGACGAGCTGGGAGATGACCAGGCCGATGGAGGTCGGCACCATCAGCCACGTCACGTACTTGAGGATCGTGGAGATGCCGGAGCGCAGCTCGGAGTGGACGAGCGTGAAGCGGGAGGCCTCTTCGGCGAGCTGCGCGGCGTACGCCTCGCGGCCGACCTTGGTGGCGGTGAAGGAGCCGCCGCCCGCGACGACGAACGAACCCGACATCATCCGGTCGCCCGGCTTCTTGACGACGGGGTCGGCCTCACCGGTCAGCAGCGACTCGTCGATCTCCAGGCTGTCGGTCTCCACGGCCTCGCCGTCGACCGGGATCTTGTCGCCGGGTCCCAGCTCCACCAGGTCGCCGAGGACGATCTCGGAGGTGGAGATCTCGGCGGCCCGGCCGTCGCGCCGCACGGTCGGCTTGGCCTCGCCGATGAGGGCCAGGGAGTCGAGCGTCTTCTTGGCGCGCCACTCCTGGATGATGCCGATGCCGGTGTTGGCGACGATCACGAAGCCGAAGAGGCTGTCCTGGATCGGCGCCACGAAGAGCATGATCACCCAGAGGACGCCGATGATGGCGTTGAAGCGGGTGAAGACGTTGCCCCGGATGATCTCGCCGAGGGAACGGGAGCTGCGTACCGGTACGTCGTTGACCTCGCCGCGGGCCACCCGCTCGGCGACCTCGGCGGAGCTAAGGCCCCTGGGCCGCCCCGCCGGGGGCGGCACCGGGTGGGCCGGGTCGAGTTCGGCGCCCGCGTCGATATGCGTCATGCATTCGACGGTAAGGGCGGTGATGGGGCTTCACCCCTCGAATGCCCCGAAGATCCGACCACGGTATGAGGCGTCCCGCCCCGTCCGGTCCCGTGGTCGTACGAGTCATTCGGAGCGGGTGACTTTCGACCTCTTGATCGCGGCGTCGCGCACCCGTACGTACCAGATGCCGATGAGGCCGAGGCCGCCGCCGGCCAGGCAGGTCCACACCCACCAGGTCGCGTCGCGGTCGTCGAACCAGCCGTAGAAGGGGAGCTGGACGAGGAAGAGGGCGAACCAGAGGATCGTGCCGCCGGTGATGGTGGCGACCACGGGGCCCTCCAGGGGCTCCGGCGCCTCGTGCTTGGGGGTCCACTTCTCCATGCGGACAGCTTACGAGGCGGGGTCAGCCCGGGTGCCACCCCTTGCGCGGCCTGGGTCTACGCGCGGAGATAGCGATTTCCTCCTCATGTATTCATACTGAAACGGCTTATGAATGGCCGGTTGTTTTCGTATGAATATACAAGTCACGAGGTTTTCCATGTCCCCCTCGGCCAGTGCCCCGGTCGACGCCGGTAAAGAGCCCCCGAAGCCCCCGCGAAGCGGCCTCGACGGCTATTTCAAGATCACTGAGCGCGGTTCCACCCTGGCCAGGGAAGTCCGCGGCGGCTTCGCCACCTTCTTCGCGATGGCCTACATCATCGTGCTGAACCCGATCATCCTGGGCAGCGCGAAGGACATGTACGGGCACCAGCTCGACAACAAGCAGCTGGTCACCGCGACCGTGCTCACCGCCGCCTTCACCACGCTCCTGATGGGCGTCATCGGCAACGTCCCGATCGCGCTCGCCGCGGGGCTCGGCGTGAACACCGTGGTCGCCCTCCAGCTCGCGCCGCGCATGTCGTGGCCCGACGCCATGGGCATGGTCGTCCTCGCGGGCTTCGTCGTGATGCTCCTCGTCGCGACCGGGCTGCGGGAGCGGGTGATGAGCGCCGTGCCGCTCGGCCTGCGCAAGGGCATCGCGATCGGCATCGGCCTGTTCATCATGCTGATCGGCCTCGTCGACTCCGGCTTCGTCTCGCGCATGCCCGACGCCGCCCACACCACCGTCCCGCTCCAGCTCGGCGGCGACGGCCACCTCGACGGCTGGCCGGTCCTGGTCTTCGTGCTCGGCGTGCTGCTCACCCTGGCGCTGATCGTGCGCAAGGTGCCGGGCGCCATCCTGATCAGCATCGTCGTGATGACCCTCGTCGCGGTGGTCATCAACGCCGTCGCCACGGTGCCATCCTGGGGCCTGACCACCCCGAAGTGGCCGGGCAACCCCGTCTCGACGCCGGACTTCGGGCTCGTCGGCGACATCAGCCTCTTCGGCGGCTTCGAGAAGGTCGGCGTCCTGACCGGCGTCCTGTTCGTCTTCACCGTGCTGCTCTCGACCTTCTTCGACGCCATGGGCACGATCATGGGCATCAGCGACGAGGCCGAGCTGACCGACGAGAACGGCAACATGCCCGGCATCAACAAGGTGCTCTTCGTCGACGGCATCGCGGTCGCCGCGGGCGGCGCCTCCTCCGCCTCCGCCACCACCTGCTTCGTGGAGTCCACGGCGGGCGTCGGCGAGGGCGCGCGGACCGGCCTCGCGAACGTCGTCACCGGCGGCCTCTTCGCCGTCGCGCTGTTCCTCACGCCGGTCGCCACGATGGTCCCGTCCCAGGCGGCCACGCCCGCGCTGCTCGCGGTGGGCTTCCTGATCCTGTCCGGCTCGATCCGGCAGATCGACTGGAGCGACCCGACGATCGCCATCCCGGCGTTCGTGACGATGCTGATGATGCCGTTCACGTACTCGATCACGAACGGCATCGGCATGGGCTTCATCACGTTCAGCGTGCTGCGGCTCGCCGCCGGGCGGGGGCGCGAGGTGCCGGCCGCGATGTACGTGGTGTCGGCGGTCTTCGCCTTCTACTACCTGATGCCGGCGCTGAACCTGACGTAGGCCCACGGGGGCTCGGAACGGGCCCAGGAAAGCGGAGAGAGGCGTCCCCCGGACACGACGGGGGGACGCCTCTCGTGCGTGACCGGCTCACTCGTACGGATGGTGAAAGGGCTCGGCGGAGTGGTGCGGGGAAACGAGTGGTCCTTAGCGAGGGTAATGAGTTACTCTAACGAACATGCCGGACCTCTCCCATGGTGACGACGCCGTCGCCGTGAACGCCCTGCGCTCCGCCGTGATGCGCCTGTCCCGTCGACTCAAGCACCAGCGTGTCGACGAGTCGCTGAGCCCGACCGAGATGTCGGTGCTCGGCACCCTTGCCCGCTGCGGCAGCGCCACTCCGGGCGAACTCGCCCGCAAGGAGCATGTGCAGCCGCCGTCGATGACCCGCATCGTCGCCCTGCTGGAGGCCAAGGGGCTGGTCCGGCTGGAGCCGCACCCCGAGGACCGCCGCCAGAAGGTGGTCACCCAGACGGAGACCGCCGAGGCGATGCTCGAAGAGAGCCGCCGCAAGCGGAACGCCTGGCTGGCCGGTCTGGTCGAGCACCTCGACGACGACGAGTGGGCGCGCCTGCGGGCCGCCGCGCCCGTCCTGGAGAAGCTCGCGCATTTGTGACCGCGGGTTTGGCCGCCGCCGAGCGGGTGACGGTTGATCCTCGTATGACTGATCCTCGTACGGCACATGGGACACGTGGGGCACGTCCGACGCGTCCGATGTGGCTGATGTGACCGATGCGACGGATGTGACCGACAAGCCTGACCCTTCGTACGCCAAAGGAGGCGAACCTTTGAGTACGGGACCCGGAGCAGACTCCGCCCCCGCACCAACCACCCTCGACAAACCGTCCGCCCGCAAGTCCTCGATGTTCAGCTCGCTGAAGATCCGCAACTACCGGCTCTTCGCGACCGGGGCCGTCGTCTCCAACACCGGTACCTGGATGGCCCGCATCACCCAGGACTGGCTGGTCCTCAGCCTCACCGGGTCCTCGGCGGCCGTCGGCATCACCACGGCCATGCAGTTCCTGCCGATGCTGCTCTTCGGCCTCTACGGCGGTGTGATCGCCGACCGCTTCGCCAAGCGGAGCCTGCTCTTCTGCACCCAGGGCGCGATGAGCATCAGCGGGCTCTTCCTCGCCGCGCTCACGCTCAGCGGGCACGTGCAGGTCTGGCACGTCTACCTCGCGGCCTTCTTCACCGGCCTCGTCACCGTCGTCGACAACCCGACCCGGCAGTCCTTCGTCTCCGAGATGGTGGGACCGGACCAGGTCCGCAACGCCGTCTCGCTGAACTCCGCCAACTTCCAGTCCGCCCGGCTCGTCGGCCCCGCCGTGGCGAGCGCGCTGACCGCGGCCGTCGGGCCCGGCTGGGCGTTCCTCGCCAACGGCCTGTCCTTCCTCGCGCCGCTCACGGGGCTGCTGCTGATGCGGACCTCCGAGCTGCACCCCGCCCCGCGCAAGCCGCGCGGCAAGGGCCAGCTGCGGGAGGGCCTCACGTATGTCTCGCGGCACCCCGAGCTGATCTGGCCGATCGTCCTCGTCGGCTTCATCGGCACCTTCGGGTTCAACTTCCCGATCTGGCTGAGCGCCTTCGCGGACGACGTCTTCCACGGCGGCGTGGGGATGTACGGGCTCTTCAACACGCTGATGGCCCTCGGTTCGCTGGCCGGGGCGCTGCTCGCGGCCCGCCGCGGCACCTCGCGGCTGCGGCTGCTGGCCGGGGCGGCGATCGCCTTCGGCGTGCTCCAGATCGTGGCGGCGTTCGCCCCCGACCTGTGGATGTTCGTCGCGCTGATCGTGCCCATCGGCATCCTCGGCCTGACGGTGAACGTCACCGCGAACTCCTCGGTGCAGATGGCCACGGACCCGGAGATGCGGGGCCGCGTGATGTCGCTGTTCATGATGGTCTTCACCGGCGGCACCCCGCTCGGCGGCCCGCTCTTCGGCTGGCTCGCCGACGCGTACGGCGTCCGGATCAGCATGGCGGTCGGCGGCCTGGTCTGCGCGCTCGCCGCGGCGGGCGTGGGCCTGATGCTGGCCCGCGCGGCCGACCTCCGCCTGAAGGTGGACCTGCGCAGGGGCCGCCGGCACGTGCAGTTCGTACCGAGGGAGAGGGAAATGGCAACGGCGGCGTGACGCCTCCGGCGGGGGGCGCGGTGGGGGCTTGGGGTGGCCTTGTGGGGGGTTCCTGGCTGCGGGTGCTTTTCGTGATCGGGCGCTGTGGCCGAGGTGCTGCCGGCTGGGGCGTGATGCCGCCGGCGGGGGCTCGGCGGGGGCTCGGGAGGGCCTTGCGCGGGGGCTCTTGGCCGGTGCCCTCCGTGATCGGGTGCCGTGGCCGAGGTGCTGCCGGCAGGGGCGTGATGCCGCCGGCGGGGGCCCGGCGGGGGCTCGGGGTGGCCTTGTGCGGGGCTGTTGGCCGGTGCCTTGCGTGAGCGGTGGCTTGGCGGGTCGCACGCGTCCGGGCCGGGGAGGACGTGCCGCATGAGGCCTTTCGCGGCGGTGCGGCTGCCGGGTGCCGTGGCCGAGGAGCTAGTGGCGGCGTGACGCCTCCTGTGGGGGCTCGGCGGAGGGCTCGGGAGGGCCTTGCGCGGGGGCTCTTGGCCGGTGCCCTCCGTGATCGGGTGCCGTGGCCGAGGTGCTGGCGGCGGGGGCGTGATGCCGCCGGCGGGGGGCTCGAAGTGGCTTGCGTGGGGCTCTTGGCCGGTGCCCTCCGTGATCGGGTGCCGTGGCCGAGGTGCTGGCGGCGGGGGCGTGATGCCGCCGGCGGGGGGCTCGGCGGGGTCGGGGGGGCCTTGCGCGGGGCTCCTGGCCGGTGTCTTCCATGATTGGACGCCGTGGCCGAGTAGCTGGCGGTGGCGTGATGCCTCCCCCGGGGGCTCGGCGGGGCCTCTCCGGATGGCCTTGTCCCGGGGCTCGTGGTCGGTGCCTTGCGCAAACGGTGGCTTGGTGGGGCGTGTGCGCCCCGGCCGGGGAGGATGTGCCGTATGAGACTCTTCGCGGCGGTGCGGCCGCCCGGTGGCGTGGTCGAGGAGTTGGCGGTGGTCGTCGCCGAGTTGTGGCGGCTGCACGGCTCCGGGGCGCTGCGTTGGGCCGGTCGCGAGAGTTGGCACTTCACGCTCGCGTTCATGGCCGAGGTGCCACCGGAGGCCCTGCCCGGGCTCACCGCCCGCCTGACGCGGGCCGCGCACCGCACCCCGCCCTTCACCCTCGCCCTGCGCGGCGGCGGACACTTCGGCGACCGCGTGCTGTGGGCGGGCGTCACGGGAGAGGTGGCCGCCCTGCGGCACCTCGCCGGGCGGACGGAGGCAGCGGCGCGCAAGGCGGGCCTCGCGAGGGAGGAGCCCCGGCACTACCGCCCGCACCTGACGCTGGCCCGCGGCGGGGGCGGAACCGACCTGCGGCCGTACGCCGACGCCCTCGCCGCCTTCACGGGGGCGCCCTGGACGGTCGACGAGCTGATCCTCGTACGCAGCACGCTGCCGAAGAGCGGTGTGCCGGGGGAGCGGCCGCGCCACGCGACGGTCGGGCGGTGGCCGCTGGGAGGCGGCGCCCGGTGTCCGGACGCGGCCGGTTAACCTCGACGGTGTGGACCCGAAGACCAGGAACCGGATCATGGCCGGTGTGCTCGTGATGATGTTCGTCGTGGTGGCGGTGGCGGCCGCGTTCGGCTAGCCGCCGAACGCGGGCCGCCCCGCGTACCCCAGGGGGCTGTTACCAGGCGAAGGACTCCGGCGACGGGCCCGGCCCGGGGAAGATCTCGTCCAGGGGGTCGAGCAGCTCCCGCGACAGCTCCAGCTCGACGGCGCGCAGCGCGGAGGCGAGCTGCTCGGCGGTGCGCGGGCCGACGATCGGCGCGGTGACCCCCGGCCGCGTCAGCAGCCAGGCGAGCGCGACCTCGCCGGGCTCCAGACCGTGCTTGTCGACCAGGTCCTCGTACGCCTGGACGCGTGCCCGGACCTCCGGCTTGGCCAGCTCGGCGGCGGCCCGGCCGCCACCGCTGCGGCGGGCGCCCTCCGGCTTCTTCAGCGCGCCGCCCAGCAGACCGCCCTGCAGCGGCGACCAGGGGATGACGCCGACGCCGTACTCCTGGGCGGCCGGCAGCACCTCCATCTCGGCGTCGCGCACGGCGAGGTTGTACAGGCACTGCTCGCTGACGAGCCCGAGGGTGCCGCGCCGCGCGGCGATCTCGTTGGCCTGGGCGATTTTGTAGCCGGGGAAGTTGGAGGAACCGGCGTAGAGGATCTTGCCCTGCTGGACCAGGACGTCGACGGCCTGCCAGATCTCCTCGAACGGCGTGTGCCGGTCGATGTGGTGGAACTGGTAGATGTCGATGTAGTCGGTCTGGAGCCGCCGCAGCGACCCCTCGACGGCGCGCCGGATGTTGAGGGCGGAGAGCCGGTCGTGGTTGGGCCAGACGGTCCCGCCGTCGACGTCCATGGGCCCGTACACCTTGGTGGCGAGCACGACCTTGTCGCGCCGTTCGCCGCCCTGCGTGAACCAGGTGCCGATGATTTCCTCGGTGCGGCCCCGGCCCGCGCCCTGACCGTACGTGTTGGCGGTGTCGAAGTAGTTGACGCCCGCGTCGAGCGCGGTGTCCATGAGCGAGTGGCTGTCGGGTTCGTTGGTGAACGGCCCGAAGTTCATGGTGCCGAGCGTGAGCCGGCTGACCTTGAGCCCTGTGCGTCCCAGCTGCGTGTACTTCATGAGGCCCTAGCCAAGGGGGTGGAGTGGGCTCCAGGCAAGGGGGTTCGGGTCAGTCGCGGGAGAAGTCGGAGGTGTCGAAGGTGAGGCCGAGGAAGGTGTGGGTCAGGTCGACCTTCTCGCCGAAGTCGACGGTCGTATGGACGTGGTAGGCGCCTTCCCCGGGCCGGGTGTAGACGTGGCATTCGCCCTGGTAGGGGTCGACGATGAGGTAGACGGCGACTCCGGCGGTGGCGTACCCGGTCTTCTTGGGGCCGTAGTCGTTCGAGCCCGTGCCCCGGGAGATCACCTCGGCGACGAATTCGACGTCGCTGCACAGGAAGCCGCCCCGCTTGGTGCGTTCGGCTCCCTCGGCGACCAGGGCCACGTCGCTGCAGAAGGCATTCAGCTCGCCGGGGTAGTCGATGCGGACGTCGGACAGCGTGCGCTGACGCGGGTACTTGGTCCTCAACTGCTCGATGATGCCCAGGGTGATGTCCCAGTGGTTGGCCCGCTGCGGCGTCATGTGGACGGCCCCCTCGATGATGTCGATCTTGTATCCCTCGAGGAAGGGCCCCCGCTCAAGCGCCTCGAACATCTCGTCCAGGCGCGCGGTGTTGTTGTCGGCCATCTTGATCCTGTCGTCCACAAGAGTCATCGTGGCGCTCCTCCCCGGCTGCCGCTTGGGACGGGCAGCCGCGCAGTACAACGATACGCACGGAGGCAACGTCACGTCCGGTCATGAACCGCCCAGCCACCCCGCCGCGTCGAGGCGGAACGCCTCCGGGGGGATGACGGCGGACAGGTCGTCCTGAAGGGCGTCCAGGCGCTCCGCGCCGATCCGCTCGGCCCACTCCGCCCGCAGCTCCTCGAAGATCACCGCCGAGCGCCGCAGTGCGTCGATGCCGTGCGGGGTGAGGCGGATCAGCTTGCGGCGGCCGTCGGCGGGGTCGTCGGCGCGGGCCGCGTAGCCGAGGGCGACGAGGCGGTCGACGGTCTTGCCCGCGGCCTGCTTGGAGACGCCGAGGCGGCGGCCGACCTCGCTGGCGGTGGCGCCGCCCACGCCGATGGCCTGCATCGCGAAGCCGTGGGCGGGGCGGAGGTCCGGGTGGCCCTGGCGGGCCAGCTCGGCGTGCAGGCGGTCGATGAGGGCGCGGAAGCCGGCGAAGAGGAGCAGGGGCAGCTCATACCCCTTGTCCTTGTCGACAACCTGGTTTACCTTCTTTTCGTCAACCATGTTGTCCATCTTAAGGGCCGGAGCGGGCCCGCAGGGGGTACGGGTGTTTACCGAGCACACAGTGGAAACCGCGCCGCCCGCCTCACGCGCGGCCATGGAGCGCACGGCCGCCGCCTTCGGGCAGGTGCCGAACGCGGTCGCCCGCCTCGCCGAGTCGCCCGAACTCCTCAACGGCTTCCTGGAGATGACGGCGGCCTTCGACCGGACGACCCTCGACCCCGTCGCCCGCGAGGTCGTCATCATGACGGTCGCGACACGCAACGACTGCCACGTCTGCGTCACGATGCACACCGGCAAGCTGCGCCGGCTGGGCGCGTCGCCCGAGCTGATCACCGCCCTCCGCGAGGGGCGGGCTCTGTCCGACGAACGCCTCGAAGCGGTACGGCAGTTCACGCACACCGTTCTCGCGACGGCGGGCGCTGTCCCGGATGCCGACCTGGAGGCGTTCCTCGCGCACGGCCGCACCGAGCGCAACGCCCTCGAAGTCGTCCTCGGCATCGGCACGTACACGATGTCGACGCTGGCGAACCGGCTGACGCGGGCGGCCTGAGACGTCCGGTGCGCCGCGAAGACGTCCGGTGCGCCGCGATGGCGGGCGGTGCGCCGTCAGTGGGTGGTGCGCGTGAGCGCCGCGTAGGGGCCGCCGATGCCCCATGCCTGCGCCAGCGCCTCCGCGAAGGCCCCGGCCAGCTTGTGCTCGCCGGTCGCGTTGGGGTGCGTGCCGTCGTAGGTGTCCAGAGCGATGTCGTACGAGGAGGGGGCCGAGGCCAGGAGCAGGGGGGAGCGGCCCGTGTCCAGGTCGGCGACGGTCTTCGCGAGGAGGACGTTGAAGCGGGCGACCTCGGCGGCGAACGGCGCGTCCGACACGGCCCGGATGTTCGGTATCACCGGCAGGAGGACCATGCGTATGCCCGGGTTCGCGGAGCGGGCGCGCGCGACGAACTCGCGGACGTTCTCCGCCGTCTGCTCCGCGTCGGTGTAGAAGCCGAGGTCGATCAGGCCGAGGGAGATCAGCAGGATGTCGGCGGGGTCGCGGGTCAGCGCGCCGGCGATGCGCGGCGCCATGTGGAGCCACCCCTCGCCCCAGCCCGCGAGGTGGTGGCGGGGGAAGTCCGGGGACGCGTCGGCGTAGTCGTGGGAGAGGGGCTCCCCCGCCGCCTTGTCGTAGAGGGCGGTGCGCGGGCCCACCACGGCGAACTCCCCGGCGCCGAGAGTCTCGCGCAGGTGCTGCCACATGCGGTGGCGCCAGGTGTGTTCCCCGGCGCTTCCGATGGTCATCGAGTCGCCGACGAACATGAACCTGAGCATCCGCACATCATGGCCGATCGGCCCCCGCACCTGCGATGTGAGGCTCAGCACGCCGGGCGGCGGCGCCGGATGGCACGCTTGGGCCCATGCGTTCGCCTCGGGCTGTGCCGTCTGTTCCAGCTGTTCCGTCTGTTCCGTTTGCTCCGTCTGCTTCGGCCGTCCTCGCCGGGGCCGTGCTGGCCCTCGCCCTGGTGGCCGGGTCCGCCGCGCCCGCCGTGGCCGACGGCCACGACGGGTTCACCATCACGGACCCGCGGATCGTCGAGTCCAGCGGCCTGGCCGCCTCCCGCGCCCACCCGGGCGTCTACTGGACGCACAACGACCAGGACAAGGGCGCCTACCTGTACGCCGTCGACTCCCGGACCGGCAAGACGGTCGCCACCGTCACCATGAGCGGGATCGGCGCGCCCCGCGACGTGGAGGCCATCTCGGTGGGCGCCGACGGCAACCTCTACGTCGGGGACATCGGCGACAACCTCGGCGGCACGTGGTCGAACGTATGGATCTACAAGCTGCCCGAGCCGAAGACGCTGAAGGACCAGACGGTGCGCGCCACGCAGTACGTCGTGAAGTACGAGGACGGGGCGCGGGACGCGGAGGCGCTGATGGTGCATCCGAAGACCGGGCGGATCTACATCGCCGACAAGAAGGAGGAGGGCGGCAGCCTCTACGAAGGGCCCGCCCAGATGTCCGCCTCCGGGACGAACGTCTTCAAGAAGATCGCCGCCACCGATCTGTGGGTGACGGACGGCGCCTTCTCGCCCGACGGCGAACAGCTTGCCCTGCGCGGGTACTTCGGCGGGGCCTCCTTCGCCTGGAAGGGCGCGGGCAAGCAGCCCGAGCGGGAGGGCCGGCTGAGCGTGCCCTTCCAGCGGCAGGGCGAGTCGGTCACGTACACACCGGACGGCACGACCCTGATGTACGGCACGGAGGGCGCGCAGAGCCAGGTCACGCCCGTGGAGGTGCGCGGCAAGGGCGGGGGCGGCGGTTCCGGCGCGCCGTCCGGGGGCGGCGGTTCGGACAGCTCCGCGAAGAGCGGGGGCCTCGACGGCGGCCTCAAGACCGGCGCGATCGTGGCCGGTGCCGTACTGCTCGCCTTCTTCGGGCTGAAGCGGCTGCTGCGCAGGTGCTGAGGACCGGAACCGGCCGGGTCACGTCTCCTGTCGCCGGGCGACCAGGACGTCCAGGCCGTCCAGGAGGCGCTGGAGCCCGAACTCGAAGTGGTCGAAGTCCGGGCCGAACGCGTCCTCGGATAGCGCCGCGAGGACCGGATAGCGACCGCTCATCATGATCTTTTCGAGGGCCGGTGCCTGCGCCTCCCAGAACGCCTGGTCGGAGAGGCCGGTCTTCCGCACCGCCTCCATCTCGTGCACCTGGGTGCGGGCGACCCCGGTGACGTACCCCTCGACCATGACGATGACGCCGACCAGCTCCGGGTCGGTCAGGCCCATCGGCCGGATGCGGGCGAGCGTGCGCTCCAGGCCGCCCACGGCGCCGGGGCCGAGCACCGGGCGGGCCTGGTTGACGTGGAGCAGCCAGGGGTGGCGGCGGTAGAGGACGAGGGTCTCGCGGGCGTACGTCTCGACGCCCTCGCGCCAGCCGCCGGTCCACGGCTCCTCGTCCTCCGGAGGGGCGAAGAGGCGGTCCAGCATGAGGTCCAGCAGGTCGCCCTTGCCGGGGACGTAGCGGTACAGGGACATCGTGCCCGCGCCGAGTTCCGTGGACAGGCGGCGCATGGACACCGCCGAGAGCCCCTCGGCGTCGGCCAGGCGCACCGCCTCCGTGACGATCCGGTCCAGGGTGAGGGCCGGCTTCGGGCCGCGCGCCGGGCGGGTGCCCTCGCCCCAGAGCAGCTCCAGGCTGCGCGTGATGTCGCTGCCGGTGCGCTTCGCGTCGTCGCCCTGCGTGCTCGTCATGGACTCACCCTAATCGCCTCGACCGGAATTGAGTACGGCGTACCCGAAGAACTGAGTACGGTGTACTCTCGACTGAGTACGGCGTACCCAGAAGTGGGTCGCCGCAAGACCGGAGGGCGGGCGATGAACGGAAACGGCTTCGCGGTACGGGCCGAAGGGCTCCATAAGCGGTACGGGGACAAGTACGCCCTGGACGGCTTCGATCTCCACGTCGAACAGGGCACCGTGCACGGCCTGCTCGGCCCCAACGGCGCGGGCAAGACCACCGCCGTGCGCATCCTCTCCACCCTCGTACGGCTGGACGGCGGCCGCGCCGAGGTCGCCGGGGCCGACGTGGCCAGGGAACCGGCCGTCGTGCGCGGCCGCATCGGCCTCACCGGGCAGTACGCGGCCGTCGACGAGATCCTCACCGGCCGGCAGAACCTGGAGATGTTCGGCCGCCTCTTCCACCTCGGCGCCCGCCGCGCCGCGCTGCGCGCCGAGGAACTCCTGGAGCAGTTCCACCTCCAGGACGCGGCGGAGAAGGGCGCGGGCCAGTACAGCGGCGGCATGCGGCGCAGGCTCGACCTCGCCGCCTCGATGATCCTCGCGCCCGCCGTGCTCTTCCTCGACGAGCCGACCACCGGGCTCGACCCGCGCAGCCGCCTCGAAGTCTGGGACACCGTACGGGAGTTGGTCGCGCGCGGCACGACCGTGCTGCTCACCACCCAGTACCTGGAGGAGGCCGACCGGCTCGCCTCCCGCGTCACCGTCATCGACCGGGGCCGGGCCATCGCCGACGACACCCCCGACGGCCTGAAGAACACCGTGGGCGGCAGCCACCTCGACGTCGTGGTGCGCGATGCCGCCGACCTGCCCGCCGCCGTGCGGGCCGTCACCCGGGTCTGCGCCGGCGAACCGCTCGTCGTCGCCGTGGAGCGCCGCGTGCAGGCCGCCGTGACCGAGCGCGTCGCCGCCCTCACCGACGTGGCCCGCACCCTCCAGGACGAGGGCGTCGCCGTCGAGGACATCGGCCTGCGCAGGCCCAGCCTGGACGACGTGTTCCTGCGCCTGACCGGTCAGACGTCCGAGACCGCCGAAGCGGTCGCCCCCCTCAAGAAGGAGGTCGCGGCATGAGCGTCGCCCTCACCGCCGACACCGCGCACGGACGGCTCTACTGGGCCTTCGCCGACTGCCTGAACGTCACCCGGCGCTACCTCACGCACTTCCTGCGCCAGCCCGTCACCATCGTCTGGCAGCTGGGCTTCCCCATCATCTCCGTACTCCTGTACGGGTTTGTCTTCGGCGAGGCGATGAAGGTGCCCGGCGGCGGGGACGACGGCGACTACAAGCAGTTCCTGATGCCCGGCATGTTCGTGATGACCATGGCCTTCGGCTTCATGAACACCGCCATGGCCGTCGTCACCGACGCCTCCAAGGGCGTCATCGACCGCTTCCGCTCGATGCCGATGGCGCCCTCGGCGGTTGCGGCCGGGCGCGGCGTCGCCGACCTCGTCGTGGCCTGCGCGGAGCTGACCATCCTCGCGCTGACCGCGCTGGCCATCGGCTGGCGCTCCAGCGCCGGGTTCACCGACACCGTGCTCGCCTTCGGGCTGCTGCTGTTCCTGCGGTTCAGCCTGATCTGGGTGGGCGTCTTCCTCGGCCTCGTCGTGCCGACGCCCGAGGCCGCGGGCGGCCTGTACGCGGTGGCCTTCCCGCTGACGATGATCTCCAGCGTCTTCGTGGCACCGTCCCTGATGCCGGGCTGGCTGGCCCCGGTCGCCGCGTGGAACCCGGTCTCGTCGACGGGCACCGCCACGCGGGAGCTGTTCGGCAACCCGGGGGCGGGCGGCTCCACCTGGGTCGAGCAGCATGCCGTACTGATGGCCGTGGTGTGGCCGGTGGTGATCTCGCTGGTCTTCCTGCCGCTGGCGGTACGGAAGTTCAAGCAGCTGAGCAGATGAGTGCCCCGAAGGGGCGCGGGGAACTGCGCGACCAGCCCCCACGCGCCCGCACTGTGCGAACCGGCGAGCTACAGCCGCTCGATCACATAATCGACGCACTGGGTGAGCGCAGCGACATCCGCAGGGTCGATCGCCGGGAACATCGCCACCCGCAGCTGGTTGCGCCCCAGCTTCCGGTACGGCTCCGTGTCCACAATGCCGTTCGCGCGCAGAGCCTTCGCCACCGCCGCCGCGTCAACCTCTTCGGAGAAGTCGATCGTGCCGATGACCCGCGACCGCTTGGCCGGGTCCGTGACGAACGGCGTCGCGTACTTGGACTCGTCCGCCCAGCCGTACAGCGTCCGCGCCGACTCGGCGGTGCGGCCGGTCGTGAACTCCAGGCCGCCCTGGGAGTTCATCCACTCCAGCTGCTCGCCGAGCAGGAAGAGCGTGGCGAGCGCCGGGGTGTTGTACGTCTGGTTCTTGCGGGAGTTGTCGATCGCGGTCGGCAGGCTGAAGAACTCCGGGACGTGCCGGCCGGACGCGTGGACGCGCTCGGCGCGCTCGATCGCCGCCGGGGAGAACACGCCGATCCACAGGCCGCCGTCCGAGGCGAACGACTTCTGCGGCGCGAAGTAGTAGACGTCCGTCTCGGCGATGTCGACCGGCAGGCCGCCCGCGCCGGACGTGGCGTCCACCAGGACGAGGGAACCCTCGTCGGCGCCCGCGACGCGCTTGACGGGCGCCGCGACGCCCGTCGAGGTCTCGTTGTGCGTGAAGGCGTAGACGTCGACGCCCGCCTCCGCCGCCGGGTCCGGGTGGGTGCCCGGGTCGCTCGTGATCACGGTCGGCTCGGCCAGCCACGGGGCGAGCTTCGCCGCCTTCGCGAACTTGGAGGAGAACTCGCCGAAGCTCAGGTGCTGCGACTTGTTCTCGATCAGCCCGTGCGTCGCCACGTCCCAGAAGGCGGTCGAGCCGCCGTTGCCCAGGATGACCTCGTACCCCTCGGGGAGGGAGAAGAGGTCCTTGACGCCCTCGCGCACCCGGCCCACGAGGTTCTTGACCGGGGCCTGGCGGTGGGAGGTGCCGAGCAGGGAGGTACCGGTGGCGGCCAGGGCGTCCAGCGCCTCCGTCCGCACCTTGGAGGGGCCCGCGCCGAAACGTCCGTCGGCGGGCTTGATGTCAGCGGGAATCCGGATATCAGCCACGGGGCGAGCCTAGCGGCTCAGGGCACGGGGTTCTCCTGGTGTCCGGCCGCTGAGATCCACCGCCCCTTGGCCTCCACGCCACGGGGCTCCGCCCCGGACCCCGCTCCTCAAACGCCGGAGGGGCTGGATTTGAGGCGCACCGGCAGCTCGTAGAGGTCGTTCTGGGTGACCACGGGCTTGTGCCGGAGTTCCGCGCGGGGGACCGCCAAGGTCAGGTCCGGGAAGCGGTCGTACAGGGCCGGCAGGGCCACGCCCGCCTCCAGGCGCGAGAGCGCGGCGCCGGGGCACACGTGCGGACCGTGGCCGAAGGAGATGTGGCGGGTGGGGGAGGTGCGGGTGATGTCGAACTCGGCCGCCGTCGGCCCGTGGGCCTTCTCGTCGCGGCCGATCGCGCCGTACGAGACGATCAGCGCGTCCCCGGCGGGGATCACCTGGTCGCCGACCGGTACGTCCTCGGTGGCGAAGCGGATCAGGACGTGCGAGGTCGGCGTCGAGTGACGCAGCGTCTCTTCCACCACCGCGTCCCAGCCGGCCTGCCCCGCGCGGACGAGGGCGAGCTGCTCGGGGTGCGCGGAGAGGTTGACGACGGCGTTGACGATGAGGGAGATCGTCGTCTCGTGGCCCGCCGCGACCATCAGCTGGAGCGTCGCGACGATCTCCTCGTCCGTGAGGCGGTCGCCGCCCTCCGAGGCCGCGATCAGCGCGCTGGTCAGGTCGTCGCCCGGCTCCGCGCGGCGGGTCGCCACGACCTTGCCCATCATCGAGGCCAGCTCGCCGAGCGTCGCCACGACCTCCTCCGGCGGCGTCTGCGTGGAGAAGAACTTGTCGAACAGGACCTTCAGCCGCGGGTGGTCGGCCTCGTCGATGCCCATCAGGTCGCTGATGACGTACATCGGCAGGGGGTAGGCGAACGCGGCCTTCAAGTCGACCACTTCGTCACCGGGCGGCAACTTGTCGAGCAGGCCGTCCGTCAGCTCCGTGATGCGCTCGCGCATGCGCTCCACCCGGCGCGGCGTCAGCGCCTGCGCGACCAGCGACCGCAGCCGGCGGTGCTCCTCGCCGTCGACCGTCAGCATGGACCGGCCCGGGTTGGCCAGGCCGATCAGCGGCCAGTCGGCGGGTATCTCACCGCGCCGCCAGGCGCCCCAGACCTCGATGTCCTTCACCAGCCGCCTGTCGGTGAGGAGTTGGCGGGCCTCCGCGTGATGCGTGACCGCCCACACCGGCACACCCCCCGGCAGCTCCGCCGCCACGAGCGGGCCCGCCGCGAGCAGTCGGGCGCTCTCGCCGTCCAGGTCGGTGACGAACGGGTCCAGGGCGATTCTGGCGGGGTTGTCGGTCATCTGAGCTCTCCAAACGCTGAGGTCGGGGTCGGGTTGAAGCTCACCGGGAGATCGGTCAGGCCACGCAGCCACGGCGACGGGCGGCGGGTCAGGGCGTGCGCGGGCACCGCCAGGTCGAGGTCGGGCAGCCGGTCGAGGAGCACCTCGATGCCGGTCCGCGCGACGACCTCCGCGACCTCCTGGGCGGGGAAGGGGCAGCGGTGCTCGCCGTGGCCGAAGGCGAAGTGGGCGCTGTTGCCGCCGGTCAGGGCCGAGCCGTCGGTGCGCACCTGCGGGTCGGCGTTGGCGGCGCCGAGGCCGAGCAGCAGCAGGTCACCGGCGTGGACGCGGCGCCCGCCGAGCTGCGTGTCGCGCGAGGCCCAGCGGCCGGCGACGTTCTGGGTGGGGGTGTCCTCCCACAGGACCTCGTTCATGGCCTCGGCGACGCTGTGCCGGCCGCCGAAGAGGGACGCGGCGAAGCGGTCGTCGGTGAGCATCAGCCGCAGCGAGTTGCCGATCCAGTCGGCGGTCGGCTGGTGCCCGGCGGCCATCATCACCATCAGGTCCTGCGCGATCTCCTCGTCGCTGAACCCGTCCGCGCCGTCCGTGCGCTGGGCGCCCAGCATGTACGAGGCCACGTCCTCGCCCGGCGTCCCGTGCTTGTCGGCGATGAGCCGCGCCATCGACGACGCGAGGTGCTGCTGGCCCGCGAGCGCCCGCTCACGGCCGTCGATCATGTCGTTCATGGCGGTGACGAGCGCGGGGCCCTGCTCGTCGGAGAAGCCGTAGATCCGGGCCAGCACCCGCACCGGCAGCAGCATCGCGTACTCGGCGATCAGGTCGGCGGAGCCCTTGCCGCAGAACCGGTCGATCAGCTCGTCCGCGAACGTCTCGGCGTGCGCCTTCAGCTCGAACGGGTCGACGGCCTCCAGCGCCTGCGCGATCATCGCGGCCCGCCGGGTGTGCCGCTCGCCGACGGTGTAGAGGATCGACGGCTGCCGGTGGCCGATCATCGGCAGCAGCGGCCAGTCCTCGGGGATGTTCGGCCACTGGTTCCACAGCTCGGAGTCGCGGCTGAACAGCACCGGGTCGGCGGTGACCTGGTGCAGCTCGCGGTAGCCGAGCACCAGCCAGGCCGGTATGCCGCCGTCGAGCAGCACGGGCGCCACGGGGCCGTGGTCGCGGCGCATCTCCCGGTAGAGCCGGGCGGGTTCGGTGGCGAAGCGGGGGCCGGAGAGCGGGACGGGACCGGGCGCGGCGCCGGTCACGGGGCAGGTCACTGGGCGTACTCCTGAGGGGCGTTCAGCTGAGCGACGTACAACGTCTTGAGGTGTTCCACGAGCGCGATCAGTACGTCCTTGCTGGACTGCCGGGAGCGCGCGTCGCAGTCGACGAGCGGCACCCCGGGGTCGAGGTCGAGCGCCTCGCGCACCTGCTCGGGGGTGTACGCGGGCCCGCCGAAGTCGTTGCGGGCCACGATGAACGGCGTGCCGTGGTGCTCCAGGCGGTCGATCGCGTACCAGGAGTCCGACAGGCGCCGGGTGTCGACGAGGACGACCGCGCCGAGGGTCCCGGCGAAGAGGCGGTCCCAAAGGAACCAGAAGCGTTCCTGGCCGGGGGCGCCGAAGAGGTACAGGACGTTGCGGGCGTCGAGCGTGATGCGGCCGAAGTCGAAGGCGACCGTCGTGGACGTCTTGGCGCCGAGCCCCGCCAGGCCGCCGGTCTCGTCGATGCCCCGGCCGGCCTGGGTCATCGTCTCCTCGGTGTTGAGGGGGCGGATCTCGCTGACGGAGCGGACCAGCGTGGTCTTGCCGACGCCGAAGCCGCCGACCACGACGATCTTCAGGCCGTTGTCGGCGGTCGCGGTCAGCTCGCTTCGGCCGGCTCCGCCGGAAGCGCTGCGTTCAGAGATTGCGGAGTCCAACGAGCACCTGCTCCAGGAGTTCGGAATCGGGAAGGCTGTGGGCGGGGCCCGAGCGGGGGTGGCGGGCGCTGATCCGGCCCGCGTCCAGCAGGTCGGAGAGCAGGATGCGGGTGATGCTCACCGGCAGCCCGAGTTCGGCGGCGATCTCCACGACCGCCGTCGGCAGGCGGCACATGCGCAGGATCGCGGCGTGCTCGGACTGCATGCCGGGCATCGGGCCGGACTCGGCGACGACGAGGGTCACCAGGTCGAAGGGGGCGTCCGGCGCCGACCGGCTGCGGCCCCCGGTGAGGGTGTACAGCCGGTCGGGGGAGTCGTCCCGGCCGGGGCGGCCCACGCTCATGCGGCGGGCCGGGTGCCGGGCACGGCGCCCGCGCGCGGCGCGGCCCGCAGGTGTTCGCCGAGCTGTTCGACCAGCTCGCTCATGGTGTGCCCGACGAGGCCCGCGTCGGCGTCCTCGTCGGCGATGAGCGCGAGGTGCGCGCCCTCACCGGCCTCGACGATGAAGAGGATGCCGCCGTAGAACTCGGCCATCGCCGAGCGCACCCCGCCGGTGCCGTCGCCGAACTCGGCGGACGCGCCGTGCGACAGCGACTGGATGCCGGCGGCTATCGCGGCGAGCTGGTCGGCCTGGTCGACGGAGAGCTCCGGGGTGCGGCACAGCTTCAGGCCGTCCCGGGAGAGCACGAGGGCGTGCCGGGCGCCGGGGGTGCGCTCCAGGAGGCCTTCGAGCAGCCAGGTCAGCTTGGCGTCGGTGGTCGTGCCGGGGACGGCGGTGGGCGCGGTGGTCATGGGGAGGTGTCGCCTTCCGGGTGCTCGGGGTTTGCGGGGGCGTCGTCCGTGCCGACCGGCTCCGTCGGAGCGGTGCGGACGGCCTGGCGGAAGCTGCTGAAGCGGGCCGCCGTGGTGGCGGCGTCCGCGCGGCGCGGCCGCGGGTGCTCCCCGGTGTCACTGTCGGCCCGGGCCCGCTCGGCGGCGGCGAGGGTACGGCCGCGGGGGCGCTTGGGGAGGGGGGCGGCTTCGGCGTCCGGACCCTCGGCCGGGGTGTGCGGGGCCGCCGACTCGTGGGCGGGCACGGGCTCGCGGTCCACGGGGTCGAGGCCGGGGTCGGGGGTGTGGGGGTGGGGGTACGGGGGCCGGGGCTCGGGCGGTGTGCGTGGGGGCGGTGGTTGGGGGTGGGGTGTCTGTGCCTGCGGCTGCGGTTGCGGTTGCGGCGTCTGTGGCTGCGGCTGCTGATGTGCGGGCTCCGGCCGGGCTGCGTGCCTGCCGGTGTGCCGGGCGGGGGTCAGAGCTGCGGGGCCGGTGGGGTCTGGGTTGGTGGAGTGCGCGGGCCGTGCGGAATCGGTGGGGTCGGTCGAAGCCGCAGGCCCGGTGGAGTCCGCAGGCCGTGCGGGATCGGCGGGGCCGGTCAGCGCCGCGGGCTCGGGCAGGTCCGCGGGGCCGGGCAGTGCCGCCGGGCGGGACGTGGCTGTCGGCAGGGATGTGGACGGGGACGGGGTCGGGTCCGAGGGGCGGGAGAGCAGTTCTTGCGGGATGAGCAGGAGGACGCCCGTGCCGCCGCGCGCCGAGGGGCGGAACGACACCGTCAGGTTGTACTTGCGGGCCAGCCTGCCGACCACCGCGAGGCCGAGCCGAGTGCCGGTCAGGCCGCCGAGGCCGGTCGTCTCGCCGGACACGGCCCGCTCGGCGCGGCGAAGCTGCACCGGGCCCATCACCAGGCCGCTGTCCTCGACGGAGACGATGACGCCTGCCGCCACCTCCTCGATGTACACGTGCACTTCGGAGGTGGGCGGCGAGAAGTTCGCCGCGTTGTCGAGCAGTTCGGCCAGGGCGTGCATGACACCTTCGGCGGCGTGGCCCGCCACCGCGACCTCGCTGGCCGAGTGGACGCGCACGCGCTGGTAGCCGCCGATGCGGCCCATCGCGCCCCGCAGGATCGATTCCATGACGATGGGCTTGGCCCAGCGGCGGCCGGAGCGGGCGCCGGTGAGCACCGCCACCGAGTCGGCGATGCGGCCTGCCTGCGCGGTCCTGTGGTCCAGATGGAGGAGGTCGGTGAGGACGTCCTCGTCCGCGTGCCGCCCCTCCATCTCCCGCAGGTCGGCGAGGGTGCCGGTGGCCAGGGCCTGCATCCGCCCGGCCGCGTTGGCGCACGCGGAGAGCGCGGCGGCCCGCTCGGACTCGGCGGTGCGCAGCCGCGCGGTCAGCTCGTTCCGTACGCGCGTGTGCTCGGCGGTGAGTTCCGCCCGGGCACGGGTGTTCTCGGCGGTCAGTTCCGCCTTGACGCGGCCGTTCTCGGCGGCCAGTTCGGCCGCCACGCGCGCGTGCTCGGCGGTCAGCTCGGCCACCTCGCGGGCGTGCGCGGCGGTGAGCCGGGCGTGCTCCTGCCCGAACTCGGCGGCGCGGCGCGCCTGTTCCCGCTGGAGGAGGCCGCTCTCCTGCCGGGCGGCGGCCAGGTGACGCCGCGCCAGGGAGAGCGACCGCAGGGCGTGGAAGGCGACGGCCACCGCGACGCTGAACGCGAGCGCCGCGGCGCCGGCGCCCCAGGCCAGGGGGGTCCGCGCGGACGCGGGCGCGAGGGCGGCGGCCGTGCCGGCGAGTACCGCGGTGACGAGGGCACAGGCCAGCAGGACGAACGCGGCGGGACGCAGCGGAGGGCGCTCCGTCCCGGGGCGCGCTATGGGGGTTGGCGCGGTCATCAATCGGGGTCCTCGATCGGAAGCGACACACTCTGCTCGAACGTGCTCAGGCTGTCTCAAGCTCTGCTCAAGTTGTGGTCACTATAGGAGAGTTGTTGCCCAGAGTGGGAATGTTCCCTTCCGGATCGTGATATGTCGGGTGTGGCGAGGTGGCTGGCCCGGAGGGGCGGGCGCGGGGGGCATTCTGAACCGTATGAGCGATCTCGGCAGTGACCCCGGCAGCGATCCGAGCGGCCTTGAGCGGGAGTTGCGCGCGGCCGTGCGCGGGCCGGTGGACCTCTCCGTGACCGCGCGGGCCCTGCACACCATGGACGCCTCCAACTACCGCCGGGTGCCCGCCGCGGTGGTGGCCCCGCACGACGCCGACGACGTGGTGGCGGTGCTCGACGTCTGCCGGCGCCGGGGCGTGCCGGTGGTGGCGCGCGGCGCGGGCACCTCGATCGCCGGGCAGGCGACCGGCACCGGCGTCGTCCTCGACTTCACCCGGCGGATGAACCGCGTCGTCTCCCTCGACCCCGAGGCCCGGACCGCCGTCGTCCAGCCGGGGGTCGTCCTGGACGACCTGCGCGCGGCGGCGGCCCCGTACGGACTGACATTCGGCCCCGACCCGTCGACGCACAGCCGGTGCACGCTGGGCGGGATGATCGGCAACAACTCGTGCGGGTCGCACTCGGTGGCCTGGGGCACGACGGCGGACAACGTCCGCTCCCTGTCCGTCATCGGCGCACAGGGCGACATCCGCCGCCTCGGGCAGGGCTGGGCCGGCGCCCCCGAAGGCCTGCGCGCCCTCGTCGAGGGCCACCTGGCCCTGCTGCGCACCGGCTACCCCGACCTGCCGCGCCGCATCTCCGGTTACGCCCTCGACGCCCTCCTCCCCGAACGCGGACCCGACCTCGCCCGCGCCTTCTGCGGCTCGGAGGGCACCCTCGGCCTCCTCACCGAAGCCGCCGTACGCCTCGTCGAGGCGCCGCGCGCGCGGGCGCTCGCCATCCTCGGGTACGCCGACGAGAGCGCCGCGGCCGAGGCCGCCGCCGGCCTCCTGCCGTACGGCCCGCTGACCGTCGAGGGCATGGCGGCCGACCTCGTCCGGGGCGCGGGCGCGCGGGAGAACGTCCTTCCCCGGGGCGGCGCCTGGCTGTTCGTGGAGACGGGCGGCGACAGCCCGGCCGAGGCACGCGCGCGTGCCCGGACGATCGTGCGCGCCGCCGACGTCCTGGACGCCGTGGTCGTCGACGACCCGGCGGGGCAGCGGGCGCTGTGGCGCGTGCGGGAGGACGCGAGCGGGACGGCCACCCGTATCCCGGGCGCCGCACCGGGCGGCCCCGGCGCAGGGCGCGGCGCGGAGGCCTGGCCCGGCTGGGAGGACTGCGCCGTGCCCCCGGCCCGCCTCGGCGCCTACCTGCGCGACTTCCGCGCGCTGCTCGCCGCGCACGGCCTGCGCGGCACCCCGTACGGGCACTTCGGGGACGGCTGCATCCACGTACGCATCGACTTCGACCTGACCACCCCCGAGGGCGTGGCCCGCTTCCGCCGCTTCTCCGAGGAGCTGGCGGACCTCGTCGTCGCGCACGGCGGCTCGCTCTCCGGTGAGCACGGCGACGGGCAGGCCCGCGCCGAACTGCTGCCGAAGATGTACGGGCCCGAACTCGTCGCCCTCTTCGCGCGCGTGAAGGACGTCTGGGACCCGGCGGGCCTGCTCAACCCCGGCATGCTGGTGCGGCCCGCGCCCCTCGACACCAACCTGCGGTTCGCACCCCTGCCGCGCGAGCCCGTCGACGTGGCGTTCGGCTACCCCAGTGACGGCGCCGACGGCGGCGACTTCTCGGCGGCCGTCAGGCGGTGCGTGGGCGTCGCCAAGTGCCGTACGGCGACGGCGGCTCCGGCCGGCGGCGTCATGTGCCCGTCCTTCCGGGCCACGGGCGAGGAGGAGCACTCCACGCGCGGCCGGGCGCGGCTGCTGCACGAGATGCTTGCGGGCGAGGTCGTGACGGACGGCTGGCGTTCGACGGAGGTCAGGGACGCGCTCGACCTCTGCCTGTCCTGCAAGGGATGCCGCTCGGACTGCCCGGTGGGCGTCGACATGGCCACGTACAAGGCGGAGTTCCTGCACCACCACTACGAAGGGCGCCGCAGGCCCGCCGCGCACTACGCGATGGGATGGTTGCCGCGCTGGCTGCGGGCCGTCGCCGTGACGCGCACGGCTCCCCTGGTCAACGCCCTCGCGCGGGTGGGCCCGTTGGCGGCGCTCGGCAAGCGGCTCGGCGGGATCGCGCCGGAGCGGGCACTCCCGGCCGTGGCGCCGCGCACGCTGCGCCAGTGGTGGCGCCGCAGGCCCAAGGGCGGGGCCGGGCCCGCGTCGGTCGTCCTGTGGCCCGACACCTTCACCGACCACCTCTCGCCCTCCGTGGGGCGGGCGGCGGTACGGGTCCTGGAGGACGCCGGGCTGAGCGTCGCGCTGCCGCCGCGAGGCGTGTGCTGCGGGCTGACGTACGTCTCGACGGGACAGCTCGACCGGGCCCGCGCGGTGCTGCGCGCCACCCTGGACCGCCTGGCCCCGCTCCTCGCGGCCGGAACGCCGGTCGTCGTCCTGGAGCCGAGCTGCGCGGCGGCCCTCAGGACCGACCTCGTCGAACTGCTGGGCGACGACCCGCGCGCGCACCGCCTCGCCGCGTCCGTACGGACCTTCGCGCAGGCCCTCGAAGAACTCGCCCCGCAGTGGAGCCCGCCGCACGTCGGCCGCCCGGCGGTCGGCCAGACGCACTGCCACCAGCACGCGGTCCTGGGCGACGCGGCGGAACGGCGGCTGCGCGCGAAGGCGGGCATCGAGGGCGAGCTGAGCGGCGGCTGCTGCGGGCTCGCCGGGAACTTCGGCTTCGAGAAGGGCCATTACGAGGTCTCCGTGACCTGCGCCGAGGAACAGCTGCTGCCCGCGGTGCGCCGGGCGCCCGGTGACGCGGTGGTCCTCGCCGACGGCTTCTCCTGCCGCACCCAGCTGGGGCGGCTGGCGGGGGTGCGGGGGTGGCACCTGGCGGAGGTCCTCGCGGGGGCGCTGGAGCGGGAGGCCGGGGCGGGGCGGTGAGCCGTGGGCAGGCCGCCGCGCCGGCCGCTGCCACGCCGACGAGGAGAGTCGTACGCGAGGAGTCGTACGGTCGACATATGGACACGGGTTGCGGTCAGGGGCAAAACCGCTCCACAATCCTGACGCAGTCCATTAGCTTGTACGAGGCGGTCCAGAAAACTGGACTATCCTCAGCGGGCAGTCGACAGTGGCAGCGACCCCGACCAGCGGCAGGAAAGGCACAGGCGTGAACGTCTCGCGCAGCGATCAGGCGGCACCGGCGGGAGCCACCGGGATGGCCCCCGAGGGGGCCCGCGAGGTGGCTCCCGAGGTGGCCCCCGTCGTGGCCCAGCAGCCGGAAGTCGCGGGCGCCGAGGCCGCCGCCGCGCCCCGGGGCGGCCTCCGCGCCCGGCTGGGACCGGTCGGGCTCGTCCTCGCGGGCAGCGTCTCCGTGCAGTTCGGCGGCGCGGTCGCGGTGAGCGTCATGCCGCGCGCCGGGGCGCTCGGCATCGTGACGCTGCGGCTCGCGTTCGCCGCGCTCGTGCTGCTCGCCGTGTGCCGCCCGAAGCTGCGCGGGCACGCGCGGTCCGACTGGGGCACGGTGGTCGCCTTCGGCGTGACCATGGCCGGGATGAACGGCCTCTTCTACCAGTCCGTCGCCCGCATCCCGATGGGCCCCGCCGTCACCCTCGAAGTGCTCGGGCCGCTCGTGCTCTCCGTCTTCGCCTCGCGCCGCGCGGTGAACCTGGTCTGGGCCGGGCTCGCGCTCTGCGGGGTCTTCCTGCTCGGCGGCGGGGGCGGCTTCAGCGGCCTCGATCCGGTCGGCGTCGCCTACGCGCTCGGGGCGGGCGCGATGTGGGCCGCGTACATCGTCTTCAGCGCGCGCACCGGACGGCGCTTCCCGCAGGCCGACGGGCTGGCCCTCGCGATGGTCGTCGCGGCGGTGCTGTTCCTGCCGCTCGGGATCATCGAGTCCGGGGCGAGGCTCGTCGAGCCGGGCACGCTGGCGCTGGGCGCGGTGGTCGCCGTGCTGTCGTCCGTGCTGCCGTACACCCTGGAACTCCTCGCGCTGCGGCGCCTGCCCTCGCACACCTTCGCGGTCCTGATGAGCCTGGAACCGGCCATCGCCGCCGTCGCCGGGTTCCTCGTCCTCAGCCAGGCCCTGACGGTCGCCGAGGCGCTGGCGATCTCCCTGGTCATCGTGGCGAGCATGGGCGCGGTGCGGACGCAGGTGGGGCGGGGCCGGGGGCGGGCGGACGCGAAGGCCGCGCGGAAGGCGGAGAGCTGAGATGGCCGCCGACGTGCCCGGGGAGGAACCCGGCGCCTTCAAGGAGAAGCGTGACGCCCTCGTACTGATGGCGGCCGCGCACATGAGCAGGCCCTTCCCGCCCGGGGCCCGCGGCATGGACGTCGCGGGCCAGGACCTGGTGCTGCTCGACGCGGACGCCTACGCCTACTCGGCCCACGTCCTCAAGGGCCCCCTCTCCGACCGGCAGTACGCGGACTTCACGCGACTGATGGCGGTGTTCGACGCGGTCCTCCCGGCGCTCGACGACCCGTACGCCGCCGGGTACTACGCGCGGCTGCACGACATGGCCGTCCTGGCCCTGGAGGTCGAGGCGCTGCGGCGCGAGCGGGGCTTCTAGGAGTCCTGTACGGGAAGGGCGCGCGGCCAGAAACAATGCAAGCACGCTTGCTTGTTTCGGTGGGCGCTGCCATGCTCCCAGGCACTTCCCCGCGCTCTCGGCGCCGTCCGGGCAGGGGAGGCCACACTCGTGCCCCGAGGGGAGCGTTCCGTGTCCGATGCCCTGCCCGTGCTCGACGACCTGCGCGGCGAGAGCGAGGAACTCGACCGGCTCGTCGCGGAGCTGAGCGACGACCGCTGGGCCCTCGCGACGCCCGCGCCGCGCTGGACGATCGCCCACCAGATCGCGCACCTCGCCTGGACCGACCGGGCCGCGCTGCTCGCCGCCACCGACCCGGAGGCCTTCGCCGCCGAGGCGGAGAAGGCCGCGGCGAACCCCGGCACGTTCGTGGACGAGGGCGCCGAGGAAGGGGCCGCGCTGCCGCCCGCCGCGCTGCTCGCCCGCTGGCGGGCCGGGCGGGACGCGCTGTGGCGGGCCCTCGCCGACGCCCCCGCCGGAACCCGGCTGCCCTGGTACGGGCCGCCCATGGCCGTGCCGTCCATGGCGAGCGCGCGGCTCATGGAGACCTGGGCGCACGGCCAGGACGTGGCGGACGCCCTCGGCGTGACGCGCACGCCGACGGACCGGCTGCGGCACGTCGCGCGGATCGGGGTGCGGGCGCGGGACTTCGCCTTCGCCGTGCGCGGGGCCGCCGCGCCGGCCGAGGAGTTCCGCGTCGAGCTGACCTCGCCGGTGACGGGCGAGGTATGGGCGTACGGGCCCGAGGGCGCCGCCCAGCGCGTGACCGGGCCCGCGTACGACTTCTGCCTGCTCGTGACGCGCCGCGCGCACCGCGCCGACCTGGCGGTGCGCGCCGAGGGCGCCGACGCCGACCGCTGGCTGGACATCGCCCAGGCCTTCGCGGGCCCACCCGGCGAGGGCCGCGCCCCGCGCCGCGAGCAGGGCGGTGGGAAGTGATCCGGCCGCTTCTGCGCATCGGCGCCGCCTCCGCCCAGCGCGTGACCGGGTCCGCGTGCGACATCCGTCCGCTGGTCGCTGGGCCGCCTGACGAACCCGGCGAGGGCCGCGCGCCGCGCCGCGAGCAGGGCGGTGGGAAGTGACCCGGACGCCTCTGCGGATCGGCAACGCCTCCGGGTTCTACGGCGACCGGTTCGACGCCCTGCGGGAGATGCTGACCGGCGGCCCCCTCGACGTCCTGACCGGTGACTACCTCGCCGAGCTGACCATGCTGATCCTCGGCCGCGACCGCCTGAAGGACCCCTCGCGCGGGTACGCCAAGACGTTCCTGCGGCAGCTGGAGGAGTGCCTCGCGCTTGCCCACGACCGCGGTGTGAAGCTCGTCGCCAACGCGGGCGGGCTCAACCCGGCCGGGCTCGCCGACGCCGTGCGGGAGCTGGCCGCCCGGCTCGGCGTGCCGGTACGGGTCGCGCACGTGGAGGGCGACGACCTCGGCGGGCCCGAAGGCCGCTTCCCCGGCGCCCTCACCGCCCACGCCTACCTCGGCGGCGCCGGCATCGCGGCCTGCCTGGCAGCCGGTGCCGATGTGGTCGTCACCGGGCGGGTGAGCGACGCCGCGCTGGTCAGCGGGCCCGCCGCCGCGCACTTCGGGTGGGCGCCGGACGCGTACGACCGGCTCGCGGGCGCGGTCGTCGCCGGGCACGTCCTGGAGTGCGGGACACAGGCCACCGGCGGCAACTACGCCTTCTTCGCCGAGCACGGCCCGGAGGCCGCGCGCCGCCCCGGCTTCCCCCTCGCCGAGGTCCACGAGGACGGCTCGGCGGTCATCACCAAGCACGACGGCACCGGTGGCTTCGTCGACGTCGGCACGGTCACCGCGCAGCTCCTGTACGAGACGCAGGGCGCCCGGTACGCGGGCCCGGACGTCACCGCCCGCCTCGACACGGTCACCCTCACCCAGCAGGGCCCGGACCGCGTACGGATCGCCGGCGTGCGCGGCGAGGCACCGCCCCCGACGCTGAAGGCGGGCCTGACCCGGCTCGGCGGCCACCGCAACGAAGTCGTCTTCGTCCTCACCGGCCTGGACGTCGAGGCCAAGGCCGCCCTCGTCCGCGCCCAGCTGGAGGACGCCTTCGACCGCGCCACGTCCCGCCCCGCCGAGGTCCGCTGGGAGCTGGCCCGCACCGACCACGCCGACGCGGCCACCGAGGAGACCGCGTCCGCGCTGCTGCGGCTCGTCGTGCGCGACCCCGACGCGGACACGGTGGGCCGCGCGATCGGCGGTGCCGCCGTCGAACTCGCCCTCGGCAGCTACCCCGGCTTCCACGTGACGGCGCCGCCCGGCAAGGGCGCGCCCTACGGCGTCTTCGAGGCGGCGTACGTCGAGCGGTCCGCCGTGGCGCACGTGGCGGTCATGCCGGACGGGGAGCGGCGCCCGGTGCCGTCCGGCGCCGCCGACACCCTCGTACCGGCCGACGTGCCGCCGCCGCCCCCGCCCGAGCCCCTCCCGCCGGGCCCCACCCGCCGCGCGCCCCTCGGCCTCGTCGCCGGGGCCCGCAGCGGCGACAAGGGCGGCGACGCCAACGTCGGCGTGTGGGTGCGCACCGACGACGCGTGGCGGTGGCTCGCCCACGAACTGACCGTGGACCGCTTCCGGGAACTGCTCCCGGAGACCGCCGACTTGACCGTCGTACGCCACGACCTGCCCAACCTGCGCGCCCTGAACTTCGTCGTCGAGGGGCTGCTCGGCGAGGGCGTGGCCGCGCGGGCCCGCTTCGACCCGCAGGCCAAGGGCCTCGCCGAGTGGCTGCGCGCCCGCCACCTGGACATCCCGGAGGAGCTGCTGTGAACCCGCAGGACCGCCCGTCGCCGGAGGGGGCGCTGTGACCGTCCTCGCCTCCGCGCTCGACCCCGCGAGCGCCGAGTACGCCGAGCACCGCGCCGCCATGCTGGAGAAGCTGGCCGCGCTCGACGCCGAGCAGGCCAAGGCCCTGGAGGGCGGCGGCGAGAAGTACGTCCAACGGCACCGCAAGCGCGGCAAGCTGCTCGCCCGGGAGCGCATCGAGCTGCTGCTCGACCCGGACACGCCCTTCCTGGAGCTGTCGCCGCTGGCGGCCTGGGGCAGCGACTACCCGGTCGGCGCCTCCATGGTCACCGGCATCGGCGTCGTCGAGGGCGTCGAGTGCCTGATCACCGCCAACGACCCGACCGTCCGGGGCGGCGCCTCCAACCCCTGGACGCTGAAGAAGGCCTTCCGCGCGCACGAGATCGGACACGCCAACCGGCTGCCGTCGATCCACCTCGTGGAGTCCGGCGGCGCCGACCTGCCGTCCCAGAAGGAGATCTTCATCCCGGGCGGCGCCCTGTTCAAACACCTCACGCAGTCCTCGGCGGCCGGCATCCCGACCATCGCCGTCGTCTTCGGGAACTCCACGGCGGGCGGCGCGTACGTCCCCGGCCTGTGCGACCACGTGATCATGGTCAAGGAGCGCGCGAAGGTCTTCCTCGGCGGGCCGCCGCTGGTGAAGATGGCGACCGGCGAGGAGAGCGACGACGAGTCGCTGGGCGGCGCCGAGATGCATGCCCGCACCTCCGGCCTCGCCGACCACCTGGCCGAGGACGAGCGCGACGCCCTGCGCCAGGCGCGCCGCGTCGTCGCGCGCCTCAACTGGCGCAAGGCGTCCGCCGATCCGGATCCGCTCACCGTCGAGCCGCCGAAGTACGACGAGGACGAACTCCTCGGCATCGTCCCCGGCGACCTGAAGAAGCCCTTCGACCCGCGCGAGGTCATCGCCCGCATCGTCGACGGCTCCGACTTCGACGAGTTCAAGCCGCTGTACGGAACCAGCCTCACCACCGGCTGGGCCACCCTGCACGGCTACCCGGTCGGCATCCTCGCCAACGCCCAGGGCGTGCTGTTCAGCGAGGAGTCCCAGAAGGCCGCCCAGTTCATCCAGCTCGCCAACCAGCGCGACATCCCGCTGCTGTTCCTGCACAACACCACCGGTTACATGGTCGGCAAGGAGTACGAGCAGGGCGGCATCATCAAACACGGCGCGATGATGATCAACGCGGTCAGCAACTCGCGTGTCCCGCACCTGTCCGTCCTCATGGGCGCGAGTTACGGCGCCGGGCACTACGGCATGTGCGGGCGCGCCTACGACCCCCGCTTCCTCTTCGCCTGGCCGAGCGCGAAGTCCGCCGTCATGGGCCCGCAGCAGCTCGCCGGCGTCCTGTCGATCGTGGCGCGCGCGTCGGCCGCCGCGAAGGGGCAGCCATACGATCAAAAAGCCGCCGAAGCCGACGCGGGGCTGCGGGCCATGGTGGAGCAGCAGATCGAGGCGGAGTCGCTGCCGATGTTCCTCTCCGGGCGGCTCTACGACGACGGGGTCATCGACCCGCGCGACACCCGCACCGTCCTCGGTATCTGCCTCTCCGCGATCCACACCGCCCCCTTCGAGGGCGCGCGCGGCGGCTTCGGCGTCTTCCGGATGTGAGGAACTTTCCCATGATCGCTTCCCTGTTGGTGGCCAACCGCGGCGAGATCGCCTGCCGCGTCTTCCGCACCTGCCGCGAGCTGGGCATCGCCACCGTCGCCGTGTACTCCGACGCCGACGCCGACGCCCTGCACGTGCGCGAGGCCGACACGGCGGTACGGCTGCCCGGCTCGGCGCCCGGTGAGACGTACCTGCGCGGCGACCTCGTCGTGAAGGCCGCCCAGGCCGCGGGCGCCGACGCGGTCCACCCCGGCTACGGCTTCCTCTCCGAGAACGCGGGCTTTGCGCGCACCGTCCAGGACGCGGGCCTGACCTGGATCGGCCCGCCGCCCGAGGCGATCGAGGCCATGGCGTCCAAGACCCGCGCCAAGGAGCTGATGGGCCTCGCACCGCTCGGCGAGGTCACCGAAGCCGACCTGCCGGTGCTGGTGAAGGCGGCCGCGGGCGGTGGCGGGCGCGGCATGCGTGTCGTACGCGAGCTGGCCGACCTCGCGGGGGAGCTGGCGGCGGCGCGCGCCGAGGCCGCGAGCGCCTTCGGGGACGGCGAGGTGTTCGTCGAGCCGTACATCGAGGGCGGCCGGCACGTCGAGGTGCAGCTCATGGCCGACGCGCACGGCACCGTGTGGACGCTCGGCACCCGCGACTGCACCCTCCAGCGCCGCCACCAGAAGGTCATCGAGGAGTCCCCGGCACCCGGCCTCGCCCCCGAACTGGTCGCGGAGCTGCACGCCCAGGCGGTGCGGGCCGCGCGCGTGACCGGGTACCGCGGCGCGGGCACCGTCGAGTTCCTGGTGGCCGGCGGCCGGGCGCACTTCCTGGAGATGAACACCCGCCTCCAGGTGGAACACCCCGTTACCGAAGCCGTGTTCGGCGTCGACCTGGTGGCGCTCCAGATCCGGGTCGCCGAGGGCCACGCCCTGGACGAGGAGCCGCCGCCCGCGCGCGGGCACGCCGTCGAGGCCCGCCTGTACGCGGAGGACCCGGCGGCCGGGTGGGCCCCGCAGACCGGCACCCTGCACCGCCTGGACGTGCCGGGGGTGCGCCTGGACACCGGCTACACCGACGGCGACTCGATCGGCGTCCACTACGACCCGATGCTCGCCAAGGCCGTCGCCCACGCGCCCACCCGCGCCGAGGCCGTGCGGAAGCTGGCGGGCGCCCTGGAGCGGGCCACCGTCCACGGCCCGGTCACCAACCGCGACCTGCTCGTACGCTCCCTGCGGCACCCGGAGTTCACCGGCGCCCGCATGGACACCGGCTTCTACGACCGGCACGCCACCGCGCTCGCCGCCGCCGCGCCCGACCCGCACGCCCCGCTCGCCGCCGCCCTCGCCGACGCCCGCGGCCGCTCCCGGTTCGGCGGCTGGCGCAACCTCCGCTCACAGCCCCACCGCAAGCGCTACCGCACCGAGGCCGACGGCGCCGAGCACGAGGTCCGCTACGACCACACCCGGGGCGGCCTGACCGCCGAGGGCGTACGGGTGCTCACCGTGACGCCGACAGCCGTCGAGCTGGAAGTGGCGGGGGTACGCCGGCAGTTCACCGTGACACGGTACGGAGAGCGGGTGCACGTCACCACCGCCCGCGGCGACACCGCCCTCACCGCGCTGCCCCTGCTCCCCGCGCCCACCGCCCGCCGCGCCCCCGGCTCCCTGCTGGCCCCCATGCCGGGCACCGTCGTCCGCGTCGCCGAGGGGCTCGCCGAGGGCGCGGCCGTCACCGCCGGGCAGCCCCTCGTCTGGCTGGAGGCCATGAAGATGGAGCACCGCGTCTGCGCTCCCGCCTCCGGCACGCTCACCGCACTGCACGCCGCCCCCGGCCGCCAGGTCGAGGTCGGCGCGCTGCTCGCCGTCGTCCAGGCCGCCGCCGAACCGGAGGAGTCCGTATGAGCACCGCACGCAACTCGGCCCGCAGCACCGTCCTCGAAACCGAGGAGCACCAGGCCCTGCGCGCCGCCGTCGCCGCCCTCGGCAAGCGCTACGGCCGCGACTACATGACCCGCGTCATGGCGGACGGCGGCCACCCCGACGAACTGTGGACGGACGCCGCCAAGCTCGGCTATCTCGGGGTGAACCTGCCCGAGGAGTACGGCGGCGGGGGCGGCGGCATCGCCGAACTCTCCATCGTCCTGGAGGAGCTGGGCGCGGCCGGCTCCCCGCTCCTGATGATGGTCGTCTCGCCCGCCATCTGCGGCACCGTCATCGCCCGCTTCGGCACCGAGGCACAGAAGCGGGCCTGGCTGCCGGGCCTCGCCGACGGCTCCCGCACCATGGCCTTCGGCATCACCGAGCCGGACGCGGGCTCCAACTCCCACCGCATCACCACCACGGCCCGCCGCGACCCCGGCTCCGGCGACTGGCTCCTGACCGGCCGCAAGGTGTTCATCTCCGGCGTCGACATCGCCGACGCCACCCTCATCGTCGGCCGGACGTCGGACGCCCGCACCGGCAGCCTCAAGCCGTGCCTGTTCATCGTCCCGCGCGACACCCCGGGCTTTGAACGGCGGCAGATCGCCATGGAACTCCAGGCGGCCGAGAAACAGTTCGAGCTGGTGCTCGACGACGTACGGCTGCCCCCCGACGCGCTCGTCGGAGACGAGGACGCGGGCCTCCTCCAGCTCTTCGCGGGCCTGAACCCCGAGCGGATCATGACGGCCGCCTTCGCGCTCGGCATGGCGCGGTACGCGCTGCGCCGCGCCACCGAGTACGCGAAGGAACGCACCGTCTGGAAGACGCCCATCGGCGCCCACCAGGCCATCGCCCACCCCCTCGCCCAGTCCCACATCGAGATCGAACTGGCCCGCCTGATGACGCAGAAGGCCGCCCGGCTCTACGACGAGGGCGAGGACACGGCCGCGGGCGAGGCCGCCAACATGGCGAAGCTGGCCGCCGCCGACGCCTGTGTGAAGGCCGTCGACCAGGCCGTGCACACCCTCGGCGGCAACGGCCTCACCAAGGAGTTCGGCCTCGCCTCGCTCATCGTCGCCTCCCGCGTGGCCCGCATCGCCCCCGTCAGCAGGGAGATGATCCTCAACTACGTCTCCCACCAGACGCTCGGCCTGCCCAAGTCGTACTGAGCCGTACCGAAGTCATGCCGAAGTCGTGCTGAGGAGCCCCTCATGAGCCTGGTCGTCTCCTCCCCGGAGCGCGGGATCGTCACCGTCACCCTGGACTTCCCCGAGCGCCGCAACGCGCTCTCGGCGGAGCTGGTGGCCGCCCTCGCCGAGGCCCTCCACGGCCTCGGCGCGGACCCCGGCGTCCGTGCGGTCGTCCTCACCCACACCGGGACGGCGTTCTGCGCCGGGGCCGACCTGCGCGAGCCACCGGACCCCCGGGACTTCGTACGGCTGCTGCGGCAGATCGTGGAGCTGCCGAAACCGGTGCTCGCCCGGGTGGACGGGCATGTGCGGGCGGGCGGACTCGGGCTGCTCGGCGCGTGCGACCTCGCGGTCGCCGGGCCTGGCGCCTCCTTCGCGCTCACGGAGGTCCGCGTCGGGGTCGCGCCCGCCGTCATCTCCCTGACGCTGCTGCCCCGCCTCGACCCGAGCGCCGCCGCCCGCTACCACCTCACCGGGGAGCGCTTCGACGGGGCCCAGGCGGCGCGGGCCGGCCTCGTCACGGCGTACGCCGACGACGTGGACGCCGGGCTCGCACCGATGCTCGACGGGCTGCGCAAGGCGGCGCCGGGCGCCCTGGCCGAGACGAAGCGGCTGCTCACGGCTAAGGTGCTCGACGCATTCGACGCACACTCGGACGCCTTGGTCGCCCTGTCCGCGCGGCTCTTCGGTTCCCCGGAGGCACAGCAGGGGACGGGGGCGTTCCTCGAACGACGGGAGCCCCCATGGGTGCTGTGACCACCGCCGACCGGGCGCCCAAGCAGGACCGCAGCCGCGCGACGCGGCGGAGGCTTTTGGAGGCCGCCGTGTCGTGCCTCGCCGAGCACGGCTGGGCGGGCTCGACGGTCTCCGTGGTCGCCGAGCGGGCCGGGGTGTCGCGGGGCGCCGCCCAGCACCACTTCCCGACCCGCGAGGACCTCTTCACGGCCGCCGTGGAGTACGTCGCCGAACAGCGCTCCACGGCCCTGCGCGCCCTGCCCGCCCAGGACCCGGCCTCGGTGGTCGCCGCCCTCGTCGGCCTCTACACCGGCCCGCTCTTCCGGGCGGCGCTCCACCTGTGGGTGGCTGCGTCGAACGAACCCCAGCTGGGCTCGCGCGTCACGGAACTCGAAGCCCGCGTCGGCCGCGAGACCCACCGCATAGCGGTGGAGCTGCTCGGCGCCGACGAGTCCCGCCCCGGCGTCCGCGAGACCATCCAGGGCCTCCTTGACATGGCCCGTGGCCTCGGCCTCGCGAACCTGCTGACCGACGACCGGGCCCGGCGGGAGCGGGTGGTCGCGCAGTGGACGGTGCTGGTCGACACAGCGCTGGGCGGCGCCCCGGGGCGATAGGTCCCGCGGGCGTCAGCGCGCGATGTCCCCGAAGCCCTCGATCTCCTCCGGGCGGCGCGAGCCCGGCCCGACATACCGCGCCGACGGGCGGACCAGCCGCCCCGTCCGCTTCTGCTCCAGGATGTGCGCCGACCACCCGGCCGTCCGCGCGCACGTGAACATCGACGTGAACATGTGCGCCGGGACCTCCGCGAAGTCCAGGACGATCGCCGCCCAGAACTCCACGTTGGTGGCGAGGACCCGGTCGGGACGGCGGGCGTGCAGCTCGTCCAGGGCCGCCTTCTCCAGCGCCTCGGCGACCTCGAAGCGCGGCGCCCCCAGCTCGCGGGCGGTGCGCCGCAGCACCCGCGCGCGCGGGTCCTCGGCCCGGTACACCCGGTGGCCGAAGCCCATCAGCCGCTCGCCCTTGTCCAGCGCCTGCTTCACGTACGCCACCGCGTCACCCGTGCGCTCGATCTCCTCGATCATGCCGAGGACCCGGGACGGCGCCCCGCCGTGCAGCGGCCCCGACATGGCGCCGACGGCACCCGACAGCGCCGCCGCCACGTCCGCGCCGGTGGAGGCGATGACGCGGGCGGTGAACGTGGAGGCGTTCATGCCGTGCTCGGCGGCCGACGTCCAGTACGCGTCGACGGCCTTCACGTGCTTGGGGTCCGGCTCGCCGCGCCAGCGCTTCATGAACCGCTCGACGACGGTCTCGGCCTTGTCGATCTCCCGCTGCGGCACCATCGGCAGGCCCTGGCCGCGCGCCGACTGGGCGACGTAGGACAGGGCCATGACGGCGGCGCGCGCCAGGTCCTCGCGGGCCTGCCGCTCGTCGATGTCCAGCAGGGGGCGCAGGCCCCACACGGGGGCGAGCATGGCGAGCGCGGACTGCACGTCGACGCGGATGTCCCCGGAGTGCACCGGGATCGGGAAGGGCTCGGCGGGCGGCAGGCCGGGGTTGAAGGCGCCGTCGACGAGCAGGCCCCACACGTTCCCGAACGAGACGTGGCCGACCAGGTCCTCGATGTCGACGCCGCGGTAACGAAGCGCGCCGCCTTCCTTGTCCGGTTCGGCGATCTCCGTCTCGAACGCGACGACTCCTTCAAGGCCGGGTACGAAGTCGGACATCAGGCGGCTCCTCGTGATGGGTTCGACAGGATGGTGGGTGAGAGATGGGGTCGCGATCAGCTCATGACCATGCGTCAAAAACGGGCGGTTACGATCCGGTTCCGCGGTCGAGTACGCCGGTATCCGGCGCGTTCGCCGACTCGCGGTCCGAAACGGTCATCCCGGTGATGCCCCGCGCGGCGGGTGGTCACCCCACCGACTGCGGCAGCAGGACGATATCCGTTGGTGCCACCTTTGGCGATGGAATGCGGCACTCAGTGCCAGACGTCACCTCCCCGCGGCACCGTACGCCCCTCCTCCGGAGGCCCGGTGAGCCGCGCGTCGTATACGGCAAGATGACCGTGTGACCGACTCCAGCGCCTCCCTTCCCGAACCGCTTCCCGAGCCGGCCGGCATGCGTGAGCAGTACGTCACCGAAGGGCTCGCGGAGGCCGGCCTGCCCGCCGGGCCCATGGAACAGTTCGCGCACTGGTTCAAGGAGGCGGTGCGCGACACGGACGCCCTCCCCGAGCCGAACGCCATGGTCGTCTCCACGGCCGACGCCGAGGGCCGGCCCAGCTCCCGCACGGTGCTCCTGAAGGGCTTCGACGAACGCGGCTTCGTCTTCTTCACCAACTACGAATCCCGCAAGGCCCGCGAGATCACCGTCAACCCGCACGTCTCGCTGCTCTTCCCCTGGCACCCCATGGCCCGCCAGGTCATCGTCTCCGGCACCGCGGCGCGCGTCGGGCGCGAGGAGACGGTCGCCTACTTCCGCACCCGGCCGCACGGCTCCCAGCTCGGCGCCTGGGCCAGCGCCCAGTCGTCCGCCCTCGCCTCCCGGGACGAACTGGACAGGGCGTACGCCGACTTGGCCGCCCGCTACCCCGAGGGCGAGCAGGTCCCCGTGCCGCCGAACTGGGGCGGCTTCCGGGTGACCCCCCGGGCGGTGGAGTTCTGGCAGGGCCGCAGGAACCGCCTGCACGACCGCCTGCGGTACGTGTGCGGCGAGGGCGACCCGGTGTGGCGGGTGGAGCGCCTCAGCCCGTGAGGACGCCGTCCAGGAACGGCTCGACGGCCGCGCGCCAGGCCTCCGGCTGGTCGTAGTGGACGAGGTGACCGGCGTCGGGCACCTCCGCGTACTGCCCGCGGGGCAGCACGCGGACCATCTCCTGGGACTCGGCCCGGCCCAGCTCGCCGTCGAGACCGCGGACCACGAGCGCGGGGCAGCGGACCTGCATCAGCTCCTCCCAGTGCGCGTCGTGCACCCACGTCTCGCGGGACCGCAGCATCTGGGCGGGGTCGAACACCGGCCGCCAGCCGTCCGGGCCCTCGGCCATCACCTCGGCGAAGAACGCGCCCCGCGAGGGGTTGGGGCGCTCCACCCAGGGGTCGTCCTCGCCGAACCACTTGCGCACGTCGGCGAGGGTCGCGAACGGCACGGGCCAGGAGGCGAACCACGCCTCCCACTCGCGCTGCGAGGCCGCGCCCAGCGCCGAGGCCCGCATGTCGCAGATGACCAGGCCCCGGACGAGGTCGGGGCGGCGGGCGGCCAGCTGCCAGGCGGTGAGCGCGCCCATGGAGTGGCCGATGAGGACGGCGGGCGCGAGGCCGAGCTGTTCCAGGGCGGCCTCGGCGTCGGCCACGTAGGCCTCGCGGGTGTAGGGGCCGTCGGGGAGCTTCTCGCTCTGGCCGTGGCCGCGCTGGTCGAGGGCGACCGCGCGGTGCCGCTCGGAGAGCCAGCGGGCCGTGCCCGCCCAGTGGGAGGCCCGGCCCATCAGGCCGTGCAGCAACAGCACCCCGCCCGGTGCGCCCTCCGCCTCCCTCTCCTTGGGAGGGTCGGCGAACTCCCAGGCGGCGAGGCGTACGCCCCCCGCGCCCGTCACGTCGATGCGCCGCACCATGATTCCTGGCACCCCCCTTGATTCCACTCGGGATTCACGCCTGGTCCTGCCTCACACCCCCGCACGCTATCGAACTCCCTTTCGAAAGCAGCCGGTTCGCGGATAACACCCCTCGTTCGGGTGACCACCCTCCAGGATTGACGGGCGTGGCCGAGGGGAGATCTTCATCGGGAGGCGGGCCGCTCGGGGACATGGGCCCGTGGGGGACGACCCTGAGAGCTCGGGGCTCCGGGTCGACGCAGGGGAGGACAGGCCCCGGCGCCTTCGGGCGCCGGGGCCCTCGCGTCCCAGCTCACCAGACGGGCGCATCCTCCCGCCCCCTCTCCGGCCGCACGGCCGGACCGTCGGCGGTGCGGCGCCGACACGGTCCAGAGCCTCAGGTCATATGCCTCTCGCGACAGCCTCGCACGCAAAGCGTTCCCGCGCTGCGATTCCGCACACTGAATCTTGGCCTCCGCGAGAACTCGCGGAGATCGCGGAGGCCCGCCAACTTTCCGTCATCCGGCGGAAGTTGCCGCACACCCCTCAGTGGCCTCAGCGCTTGGCGACGAAGACGTGCGAGGCGATCTCCGAGGACAGCTCCGCGGCCTCGCCGCTGCTGCCCACCAGCACGCCGCCCGGCGACTCCGTCACGCTCACCACGGAGCCCGGCTGCACGCCGGCCCGCCGCAGCGTGTACATCAGCTGGGCGTCCGTCTGGATCGGCTCGCCGATGCGGCGCACCACGACCGTCTTGCCGTCCGGGCCCGGGTCCAGCTCCGTGAGGGAGACCATGCCCTCGTCCAGGAACGGGTCCGCGCCGTCCTTCTCGCCCAGCTCCTCCAGGCCCGGGATCGGGTTGCCGTACGGAGACTCGGTGGGGTGGCGCAGCAGCTCCAGGACACGGCGCTCCACCGCCTCGCTCATCACGTGCTCCCAGCGGCACGCCTCGGCGTGGACCTGCTCCCATTCGAGCCCGATCACGTCGACGAGCAGGCACTCCGCCAGGCGGTGCTTGCGCATCACGCGGGTCGCCAGACGGCGGCCCTCCTCGGTCAGCTCCAGGTGACGGTCGCTGGCGACCGCCACCAGGCCGTCGCGCTCCATGCGCGCCACGGTCTGGCTCACCGTCGGTCCGCTCTGATCGAGCCGCTCGGCGATCCGGGCGCGCATGGGGACGACACCTTCCTCCTCCAGCTCGAGGATGGTGCGCAAATACATCTCAGTGGTGTCAATCAGCCCCGACATGGGTGCCCCTCAGAATTCGCTCGTGCGCTGGCCCTGCCCTCAATTCTGACGCATACCGCCGACAACCGTGCCGCGCCGCGGTGAAACCGGCCCCCGGCCGTCCGGAGACCCTGTTGACAGGGCACTGGGCCAGACCGCAACGTGATGCGAATGAGCTCCAAGAGCGAGAGCAAGCTGGCCGGTCAGTATTTCGACGCCGCGATCGGCCTGCTCCAGCGGGTCCGCGACGAGGAGTCCGGGAACATCGCCGAGGCGGGCGCCCTGCTGGCCGACGCGGCCGCGGCCGACGGCCGCCTCTTCGCCTTCGGCGCCGGGCACTCCTCGCTCGCCGCGCAGGACGTCGTCTACCGCGCGGGCGGCCTCGCCCTGATGAACCTCATGGCCGTCCCCGGCGTGGTCGGCGTCGACGTGATGCCCGCGACGCTCGGCTCCGCCCTGGAGCGCGTCGACGGCCTCGCGGGCGCCGTCCTCGACTCCTCGCCGGCCCGCCCCGGCGACGTCCTGGTGATCGTCTCGCTCTCCGGGCGGAACTCCCTGCCGGTGGAGATGGCGATGAACGCCCGCGCGCTGGGCCTCAAGGTCATCGGCTTCACCTCCGTGGCGTACGCGGCGGAGACCAGGTCGCGGC
Organism: Streptomyces huasconensis; assembly: GCF_021028635.1. Classification (NCBI taxonomy): domain Bacteria; kingdom Bacillati; phylum Actinomycetota; class Actinomycetes; order Kitasatosporales; family Streptomycetaceae; genus Streptomyces; species Streptomyces huasconensis. The sequence goes on along the minus strand of NZ_CP086119.1, from coordinate 3,511,783 downwards.
ACGTCTCGGGCAGCTTCCTCAAGGACCACTGCGACGTCGTGGTCGACTCCAAGATCGCGGTGGGCGACGCGGAGCTGTCCCTCGACGGCGTCGACGCGCCCTTCGGCCCCGCCTCCAGCGTCGTCACGAACGCCCTGATGCAGGCCATGGTCGCCGCCGCCGTGGAGCAGCTGGCCGCACGGGGCGTGCAGCCCCCGCTGCTCCGGTCCGGGAACGTGGACGGGGGACACGACTGGAACGGACGGGTGTTCCAGGAGTACGGCGAGCGGATCTTCTACCGGCACTGAAGGCGCCCCCCCAGGACCTGTGGTCCGGGGCTCGAAGAGGTGCGCGACCGTGTCCGACGACACGCGCCCATGGGTCTGGGTACCGTTCTGAGTGACGCGCTTGAACGGATGGAGCTGTGCCGCCCCGACACATGCTCGAACGCCGCCGGCGGCCGCGGTCTGGTGGGGAGTGTGCTGATGTTGGAAGAAACCGAGGAGATCGGGCGCCGCGTGCGCCGGGCGCGGCTCCGGCTCGGCATGCCGCAGGCCGACCTGGCGGCAGCTCTGGGCAGGACGCAGGGCTGGGTGTCGAAGGTGGAGCGCGGCCTGATCGAGATCGACCGCGTAGGGCTCCTCAACCTGCTCGCGACCGAGCTGCACGTGCACCCCAACGATCTGATCGGACGGCCCTACACGAGCAGCCCGACTGAGAATCAGTGGCAGGTGGCCGCCGCGTCGATCCTGCGCGAGCTGCGGCGCTACGACCTGGCGCCGGTCTTCGACGGGAGGCCGCGCCCGTCCAGCGAGCTGTGGCGTGAGGTGACCCGGCTGCACCGGCTGCGGGACGCGGCCGCCAATGTCGCGATCCTCGGGGTGCTGCCGGATCTCCTCCGGGAGGCTCGTGCCCTGGCCGAGGTGTCGTCGGGCCACGACCGCGAGGAGGCGTACGCCGTGTACGCGGTGGCGTGCAAGTTCGCGCACACGGCGGCACACGCGCTCGGGCATCCTGAACTGATCGCCATGGCCGCCGAACGGGCCGCCTGGTCTGCCCGGCTGTCCGGCGACCCTCTGATGCCCGCGCTCACCGACTGGATGCGGGTCTGGGACATGTGGGCCACCGCCGACTGGGACGACTCCCTCGCGCTGTCGGACAAGGCCCTCGGCAGCATCCAGGAGGGCTACGACCAGGGAGAACCGCTTGCCCTGCGCATGTGGGGCTCGCTCCATCTCCGTGCCGCGGTCGCTGCCGCGCGGGCCAACCGGACGTCGGAGGCCGAGGACCGCATCGGACATGCCCGCGTCGCCGCCGAGCGGATGAGCGCCTACCAGGGACCACCGGTCCATGACCGGCACTCGGTGACGTTCTCGCCGGGCAATGTCCAGATCCACGCGATCAGCGTCGCCCTGGAGACCGGTGACCAGACCAAAGCCCTGGCGATAGACCGCCGCACAAGCCCGGTACTGATCGGCAGTCTCCCCAACTCGCGCCAGGGGCACCACCACATGGACCTGGCCCGCGCCTGGCTGTGGGACGGGAACAGGGGGCGCGCCCTGTCCGAGCTGGAGACCGCCGAACGACTCGCCCCCCAGCTCGTACGCCATCACCCCATCGCCCGTTCCACTCTGCGCAGCATCGTCCACGCCGAGCGGGCCGCGACGCGCGAAAAACTGCGACGGATGTCCGACCGCTTCCACCTGGACGGATGAGGGTCGGGCAAGGGGCGTACGAGGGTCGTATTCCTGCGATTCATATGGGGCCCCTGGCGCGCTCGTAGCCTCGAGCACATGACAGGACGCGAAGCCCCTCATCTCCCCTGCCAGGGCCCTGGGTTGGGAACGGCGGCCCCGTTCCATCCGCGACTCGGTGACCTTGTCCGCGACTCCGCGCGGGACGGCCGCATCGGGGTCGTGGTAGCCCTTCCCCGACCGGGAACGACGACCTACCACCTGCGCCCGCCCGGGGGCGGTGACGAATGGTCAGCGCCCGCCGACGGCTCAGCCCTGCGGCCGGTCCCGGCGCAGGTCACGCATGTCACCCCGATGAAACGGGACGTGATCTACGACTCTCGGGCCCGCCAGGGTGCCATGCCCGTCACGGTGCACTACGAGGACGGCGGTACCAGCGAGGCCGTACTCATCCTCACCCCGGCCCAACTGGAGCTGTACGCCTGGCAAGTCCAGCGGATCATCGGCCTCCGCGAGACGACGGGAGAGTGCCTCACGTGAGGGAGAGGTCCCGCCGAGCCATCACCCGCCCGGCGCCCCCGCGAGGTCCAGCGACGCCGCGACCCTGGGGGCGACGCTCTCCGCGTACGTCGCGTCCGCGCGGTCGAACTGGGCGCGGCCCGGGCCGCGCAGGAACGTCACCACGCCCAGGGTCCGGCCCCGGCTGCGCAGCACCGCGCAGAGCGCGTGCACCGTCTCCGGTGGCCACTGCCGGGCCGCGGCCCACGCCCGGGCCCGCTCCGGGGACGCCGCGCCCGCGCTCGCCCGCACCGAACCGCCCCGCTCCACGCACTGCGGCGCCGGATGCCCCTCCGGATAGCGCACCGGTATCCCCGCCATGGCCACCGGCAGGCACGGCCCCGGCGGCCCCGCGGGCGTCGCCGCGACCCGGACCAGGCGCACCGGGTCCTCACCGGCCACCAGGTCCACCAGGGCATGGTCGGCGAACCCGGCGAGCGCGAAGTCCAGCTGGACGGTGGCCGCCTCCATGGGGTCCTCGCACTCGGCGGCGGCCCGTGCCGCGCGGTGCAGCTGCTGGGAGCGGAACCGCAGCTGCGAGGCCTCCTGCTCGGTCAGCTTCGCCTCGGTCACGTCCTGGAAGAGCCAGCCGACGCCGAGCGGCACCGGCTCCTCGGCGAGCGGCGAGGCCAGCCGCAGGAAACCGCTGCGCCAGCACCGCCGCTCGAACCCGTCCTCCTGGCCGCCACCGGCCCGCACCGACACCCACAGCTCGGCGGGCGCGGGCGGCGCGCCCTCGGCGAGCACATGGGCCAACGCGCTCTCCAGCTCCTCGACGCCCTGCCCGAGCAGATCCGCGAGGGGCCGCCCGAGGACCGCCGTACGCCCGACGCCCAGGGCGCGGGCCGCGTGTTCGTTCACCACCGCGGGGCGCAGGTCCGCGTCGACGAGCACGACACCCCAGGAGGCGTTCTCGAAGAGCGCCTCGCTCAGGGCGATGGACCGCTCCAGGTCGATCTGCGCGTGGACCTCGCTGAAGGCGCAGTACACCCCCGCCGGCTTCCCGTCCCCGCCGAGCACGGCGGCGGACTGCATCCGCACCAGGACCCGCCCGCCGTCCTTGGTCACCAGGGCGAACTCGTGCACCTGCCGCCCCGGCGCGTCCATCGCGGACAGCAGCCGCCCCTCGATCTCCGCGGCGTCCGCGGCCCGCACCGCCCACCCGGCGAGCCCCCGGCGCCCGACGGCCTCCGCCGCCGACCAGCCGAGGACGCGCTCGGCCTCCCGGTTCCAATGGGTCACCACACCGTCGGCGTCGAACGCGCACAGCGCCGCGTCCATCCCGTCCAGCAACGCCGCGAGCAACTCCGCCCCGCCGGGCTCGGGCTCACCGGGACCCAGTTCGTCGGTAGTTCCGCTCCGCCGCGAAGCACTCACCTCGAACCCCCCCTACAGGCCGTGTCCTCAGATCATTCAACTTGAACGTGACCCACCCCACAGCAAGTTCCGGGAAAACGCCGGGAATTGGCGGGAGTCGCCGGGCGCGAAAAACCGGTTGTGCGGTGCCCGGAGCGGTTCCTAGGGTGGCGTGCACACGAGAAGGGAGGTGGTTCGGCAGATGTATGGAAACCGGACGCGTGAGGTGACTGCGGGCTAGCGGCCCGTCGTCGCAGTACGAATTCGGCGCCGGACCAGCACGTGTGATGTGCGTGCAGCCGGCCCTATTCCCAAGCAGTCACCCGACCCGCGAGCCGCCGGTACGTCCGGCCGGCTTCCTGTCGCCCCGGCCCGTCCGGCGCGGCGGGAACCACGGCTCGCGGGTCGCCTGCGTTCCCGCACGGCGCCTTGCGCCTCCCGCCTCAGTGGACGACGTCGAAGACGTTCTTCTGGACGCCGTTCGCGTACGCCTCGTGCTCGACCAGCCTCAGCTTCCGCGTGTCCTTGTCCGCGTCGCTGAACAGCCGCTTGCCCGCGCCCAGCAGCAGCGGGAAGACCAGCAGGTGGTAGCGGTCGATCAGGCCCGCGTCCGACAGGGCGCGGTTGAGGGTGGCGCTGCCGTGCACGATGACCGGGCCGCCCTCGGTCTTCTTCAGCGCGGCCACCTCGTCGAGCGAGCGCAGGATCGTCGTCTCGCCCCAGCCGTCGACCAGGTCGTCCTCGCCGAGCGTCGTGGAGACCACGTACTTGGGCATCGGCTTGTACGTGGCGAAGTCCTCCATGTCCGGCCAGACCGGGCTGAACGCCTCGTAGCTGACCCGGCCCAGCAGCATCGCGGTGGCCTCCTCCTGCTCCCGGCCCTTGATCTCGAAGGCCTCCGGGAGGAAGTCGATGTCCTTGAAGGTCCAGCCCGCGTTCCGGTAGCCCGGTTCGCCGCCGGGGGCCTCCACGACGCCGTCGAGCGAGACGAAGGCGGTGCTGATCAAGGTGCGCATGAAAGGTCTCCTGGTCGTCCGTCGGTTCGATGGCTCGTCGAATCGAACATCAACTGCTCACATGAGACCGGGCCGCCGCGCGAAAGTCATCGGCCGGCGGCTACCCCTTGCTGACCGCCGTGAGGATCTCCGGCAGGCGGCCCGCCACCCGCGGGGCCGCCAGGCGCAACCCGGCCTCGGCGATCATCCAGCCGTACGCCGTGCCCAGGGGGAGCACGAGCCACGTCCAGGAGGTCGCGTCGGAGGCGTGCAGCCAGATCGTGAGGGCCAGGACCGGGGCGCACAGCAGGGCCCCCGCGACCATGCCGCCGAAGATGGAGAGCCAGGCGAGGCCCGCCTGGCCGGGCGCCACGTTCTTGTGGCCCTCCTGCGGGATCGAGTACGGGAAGCGGGCCGAGGACCAGGCGCCCGTCGCCAGCATCGCGCCGAGCAGGGCGTACGAGAGGCCGAGGGCGTCGGGCAGGGCGGGCCAGGCGCCGAGCATCGCCGTGGTGAGGACGGTGACGAGGGTGGCGTAGGGGAGGGTGACCAGGAGTATGGCCAGGGCGCGGCCGCGCAGTTCCACGTAGGCGTCGCGGGTCGTCGAGATCGTCATGGCCACCATCCAGAACGCCGAGGTGTCCTGGCCGAACTGGTTGTACATGAGGATGCCGAGCATGCCCGCCGCGAAGCACGCGAAGTACACCGAGCCGGTGCCCTGGAGGGCGTTGAAGACCGGCACGATCAGGCCGATGGCCAGCGAGGTCACCCAGGCCGCCTTCGTCTTCGGGTCGCGCCACATGTACCGCAGGCTCCGCTCCATGACGGTGCCGGTGCGGCCCGCCGGGAGCAGGACGCCGAGGGCGCCGGAGGCGCGGGACGTGCCCTTGTCCGGTTCCGCCGCCGCCAGCGTCGAGCTGTCGGGGGTCGTCATCAGGCGGGTCAGGCTGCGCTGCCAGAACGCGAGGAGGGCCAGCAGGGCCGCCGCGCTCAGCGCGAGCTGGGCGGCCCCGGTCGCGTACGCGCCCTCGCTCACGGAGTCCACCGCGCCGAGCGCCGAGGCCGGCGGGACCCAGCGCACGACGGCCGCCGCCGGGTCGAGCGTGGACAGGCCGGACGAACCGAGTTTCTGCGCCCCGAAGTTGACGGCCTGCGCGCCGACCGCGATGACCAGGCCGCTGAGGACGGCGAGGTCACGGCCCTTGCGGCTGGTCAGCAGGCGGATGTTGGCGGCGGCGACCGCGCGGGCCAGGGCCACGCAGATCAGGAGGGTGAGCGCGGTGGCGAGGACGCCGGTGGCGGCGGCCGCCACGCCGTGGGCGAGTGCGATCGTCGCGCCGACGGCCAGGCAGAGCGTGAACAGCGGCCCGATGCCGACCAGCGACGCCACGAGCAGGGCCCGCACCAGCGGCCGGGGGCGCAGCGGCAGCATCACCAGGCGGGTGGGGTCGAGGGTCTCGTCGCCGCTCGGGAAGAACAGCGGCATGACGGCCCAGCCGAGGGCGAGGACTCCGGTGAGCAGGACGCAGACGGTGGCGGCGTGTTCGTTGCCGCGCAGCGCGATCAGGCCGAGGAGCTGGAGCGCGGCGAAGAGGAGGGTGACGGTGACGGAGGCGATGTAGGCGGCCCGGCGCTTGGCGGACTGCCGCAGGCCGTTGCGGAGCAGGGACAGCTTCAGGCGTACGAAGACCGGAGTGATCGCCGCGGCGGACGCGGATGTCGTCATCGGGCGCCGCCGCCCAGCCAGTCGAGATCGGAGGCCGCGTCGCGGCCCTGCGCGCCGACGAGTTCGAGGAACGCCCGCTGGAGGGAGGGCGCGTCGCCGCGCACCTCGGCGAGCGTGCCATGGGCGCGGATGCGGCCCGCGGCCATGACGGCCACCCAGTCGCACAGCGACTCGACGAGTTCCATGACGTGGGAGGAGAAGACGACGGTGGCGCCGGAGGCGGTGTAGCGCTCCAGGACGCCGCGGATCGTCTGGGCGGAGACCGGGTCGACGCCTTCGAACGGCTCGTCGAGGAAGAGCACCTCGGGGTTGTGCAGCAGGGCGGCCGCGAGGCCGATCTTCTTGCGCATGCCGGTGGAGTAGTCGACGACGAGCTTGTGCTGGGCGCCCGCGAGGCCGAGCACGTCCAGGAGCTGGGTGGCGCGTTTGTCGACCTCCGCGCCGGGCAGCCCCCGCAACCGCCCGGTGTAGGCGAGGAGTTCGCGCCCCGAGAGCCGCTCGAAGAGCCGCAGGCCCTCGGGGAGGACGCCGATCCGGGCCTTGACCTCGACGGGGTCGCGCCACACGTCGTGGCCGGCGATCTCGACGGTGCCCTGGTCCGGCCTGAGCAGGCCCGTGACCATGGAGAGGGTGGTGGTCTTCCCGGCGCCGTTCGGCCCGACGAGGCCGATGAACTTGCCCGCGGGCAGCGCCAGGTCGATCCCGGCCACCGCGATCTGCTCGCCGAACCGTTTCCAGAGCCCCTGGACCCGTACCGCCGCCGTTTCACTCACCGTGCCGCCCTTTCACCGCCATGGCCGTCCTCGCACGATACGTCGGCGGCGGCCACCGGGAGGGGGGTCGGGCGGTCAGCGGCGCGCTTCCCTCCCGCACGCGTACGCCAGCGGGGAGATGATCTCCTCCGCGTCCGGCAGCCAGCGGTTGGCGGCGGTGGGGCGGCAGGCCCACTGGACCGCGCCGAAGGCGCCGAAGCGGGTCGGGGGAGCGGCCACGTAGGAGCCCTCGCCGAGGGTGGTCAGGTCGATGGCGGCCGGGGGCCAGCCCAGTTTGCGCACGAGGTCGGGGACCTTCGCGGCGGCGCCGGGGAGCACGAAGAACTGCATGCGCCGGTCCGGGGTGCAGGTCACCGGGCCGAGGGTGAGTTCCATGCGCTCCATGCGGGCGAGCGCGAGGAACCCGGCGGTCTCGGGGACGTCGATCGCGTCGAACGTACGCCCCGTGGGCAGCAGGATCGACGCCTTGGGGTGCTTCTGCCACAGGCGGCGGGCCACGGTGGCGCTGCCGGTGGCCTGGGTCGCCCAGTCCTCGCGCGCGGGGTGTGCGCCGGGTGCGGCGCACGCCGGGTCGCCGCACGAGCAGTGCTCGGCTCCTTCGGCCGACTCGAGCCAGGTACCAGGGAAGATGTCCCAGTGACGCTCCTCCGCGTATCGCACGGCCGTGTCCAGCAAGGCTTCTCCGCGCTGCTTCGGGATGTGCGCGGCTGACGTGACTCCGATGGTCTCTTCCACGGAGTTCTCAACTCCCGCCGCCACCTCGGGTTACGGGCGCACGCGAGGGCGGGGGAGGAGCATCGATCCTGCGAGCGGGGCGCATGGGTGCACGGGCGGGGGCGCACGGGGGAAATGGCATCCATGTGCGGGTAGCCAGGTCAAGGGCAATCGGAGAACGCCTCGGAGGAGGCCCCGGGGGAAGCTCGTAGGAACAGCCGAGGAAGTCTCGAAGAAAGCCGGAGGAAGCCCCGGAGAAGTCTCGGAGCGGCAGGTCCGGCTTATCGTTCTTATGGCTTCTTTTGCCTCTTTCGTGGCGCATCTTCGATTTGCCCCCAGGGCATTGATCGTCGTGGGTCGGCCTCGACGGCCGCCTCGTTCCCGATGGTCAACGGTGCACACAGGGGGTACGCCATGGCCGCAAGGCCACTCGTCGCGCGGCAGCCCAACGAACGGCTGCAAGCGCTCATCCAGGAAGCCGGCTGCTCCAACGCCGGCCTCGCCCGCAGGGTCAACATGTGCGGCGCGGAGCACGGTCTCGATCTGCGCTACGACAAGACGTCGGTGGCCCGCTGGCTGCGCGGGCAGCAGCCGCGCGGCCGGGCACCCGGCATCATCGCGGAGGCGCTCGGCCGCAAGCTGGGCCGGACCGTCACCATCGACGAGATCGGCATGGCGAACGGCAAGAACCTCGCCTCGGGCGTGGGACTGCAGTTCTCGCCGACCGTCCTCGGCGCCATCGAGCAGGTCTGCGAGCTGTGGCGCAGCGACGTGGGCCGCCGCGACTTCCTCTCCGGCTCGACCGTGGCCGCCTCCGCGCTCGTGGAGCCCAGCCGCGACTGGCTGATCTCCGCGCCGGACCCGCAGGTCGGGCGGACCGCCGGGCCGCGCGTCGGCATGGCGGACGTGGCGGCCGTCAAGGCGATGACGGAGGCGCTGACCCGGCTCGACCACCAGTACGGCAGTGGCCATGTGCGGCCCGTCGTCGTGCACTACCTCAACTCCGTGGTCTCCGGGCTGCTCGCGGGCTCCTACCGCGAGGCGGTCGGCCGCGAACTGTTCGCCGCCGTCGCCCGGTTGACGGAGCTGGCCGGTTACATGGCCGTGGACACGGGCCAGCCGGGTCTCGCCCAGCGCTACTACATCCAGGCCCTGCGGCTCGCCCAGGCGGCCGGGGACCGCGGGTACGGCGGCTATGTGCTGGCGGCGTCGATGAGCCACCTCGCCGCCCAGCTCGGCAATCCGCGCGAGATCGCGCAGCTGGCGCGGGCCGCGCAGGAGGGCACCCGCGGGCGGGTCACGCCCCGGGCGGAGGCGATGTTCTACGCGGCCGAGGCGCGCGGCCACGCGCTGCTCGGCGACGCGCGGGCCACGCAGGCCGTGGCGGGCCGCGCGGTCGAGGCCATGGACCGGGCCGCGGCCGAGGGGGACTCCGGGGACGACCCGGTGTGGATCCAGCACTTCGACCACGCGTATCTGGCCGATGAAATGGCGCATTGTCACCGTGACCTGGGGCAGGCGGACGCGGCGGCGCGCAGCGCGCAGGAGTCCCTGGACGGGCACCCGCCGACGCGGGCCAGGCGCCGGGCGATCGGCCTGGTCCTGCTCGCCACGGCACAGGTGCAGCGCCGCGAGGTGGAACAGGCCTGCCATACGGGCATGCAGGCCGTCGAACTGCTGGGCACGCTCCGCTCGAACCGCGGCGCGGAGTACCTGGAGGACTTCCAGCAGCGTCTCGAGCCGTACCGGGAGGAGGCGGTGGTGCGGGAGTTCGGGGCGCGGGCCGACGTCCAGGCGGCGTGACGCGCGGGCTCCTATCAGCGTCAGGGCGGGAGGTTTTGTTACTTCCGGCACTGGGCAGGAGACATAACTTTGAGCTGCGTGGCAGAGGGCTGCGGCGACCCGGTAGCGTGAGCCGACGGTTCCGTAGGTCCCCCATACGTAGGAGTCCCGGTGACGCAGCACAGCGGTCAGGGCGCTGCTTCCTCCGATCCGCGGCAGCCCGCGGCCCGGCCCGCCCACGAGGGCGTCGTGCTGCCCGCGGACGGCAGCGAACCGCTGCTGCCCGGCACCGCGGGGCAGCACGCCACCCCCGCGGAGGGCAGCCCCTGGGACCGGCCCTGGGGGCCTGAGACGGCGGGCCCGCCGCAGACCGCCCCCGGCCGCCCGTGGGACGCCCCGCAGCCCCCGGCCATGCCCCTGCCCCCGGAGGACACGGACGCCTCGTACGGAGGACAGGGGTACGCCCAGCAGCCGGGCCAGGGTGCCTACGGCGTTCAGGGCGACGCTTCTTCGTACGGCGGTCAGGGCGGCGCCTCGTACGGCGGTCAGCAGGGGTACGGGACCCAGCAGCAGTACGGCGCCCAGCAGGGATACGGCGCCCAGCAAGGGCACGGTGGTCAGCAGGGCCACGGGGGGCAGCCGGAGCAGGGCGGGCAGCGGATGCCGTTGCCGCCTCTCGGGCAGGGCGGCGGCGCGCCGCTGCCTCCTGTCGCCGCGCCCGGCACGGGTTCCGACGCCGAGGCCACGCAGTACATGGCGCCCATACCCGGCATACCGGGCGGCGCCGACGAGGGGGCCACGCAGTACATACCGCAGGTGAGCCCCGGCGCGCTGCCGCCCGAGGCCCCCACATCCGACGCCACGCAGTTCCTCGGCCGCGCGCAGGCGCCCATGCCCGCCCCCGCGTCCGACAGTGAACCCACGCAGTACATCGCGCCCATCCCCGGCGGCGACGCCCCCGGCAGCGGCCCCGCCGGGCACGGCGCGCCGCCGCCCGAGCCGGCCAAGGCGCCCTACGGCATCCGCCCCGGAGCCCCCGGCGACCGGCAGCCGCCCGCCGAGTTCGACAGCCTCTTCCGCACCGAGCCGGAGGCCGAGGGCCCCGCCTCGACGCAGCAGATGCCCCGCTTCGAGGCCCCGGGTCCCGCCGCCGCCCCCGCCCCGGCCCCGGCGCGCGCGGGCGGCCACGGCGGACGCCGCACCCGTACCGGCTCGAAGGTGCCGCTCATCGCCGCCGTCGGCATCGGCATCGCCGTCCTCGGCGTCGGCGCGGGCGCGCTCCTGAGCGGTGGCGGCGGTGACGAGGACCCGGAGGCCGACGGCAAGCCGGTCTCCGCCTCGGCCCCCGCCGACGAGCGCCCCTCGCCGACCGCCGACCCGGTCAAGGGCCAGGCGGTCGCCCTGGACAAGCTGCTGGCCGACAGCAACAACAGCCGTGACATGGTCATCGCCGCCGTACGCAATGTCGGCAAGTGCCAGAACCTCGGCCAGTCCGCGAAGGACCTGCGCGCGGCGGCCAAGCAGCGCAACGGCCTGGTCACCCGCCTCGCCGCGCTGAAGGTCGACAAGCTCCCCGCCAACGACCACCTCACCGCCTCCCTCAACAAGGCGTGGAAGGCGTCCGCGGCCGCCGACAACCACTACGCCGCGTGGGCGGACCAGGTGGCGGGCAGGAAGGGCTGCAAGAAGGGCCACGCCCGCGTCACCCCGCAGACCGCCGCGGGCAACCGGCAGTCCAACGCGGCGACCACCGCCAAGGAGCAGGCCGCCGGTGCCTGGAACCCCATCGCCCGCAAGTACGGCCTGACCACGCGCGACAAGACCCAGCTGTGACGTGACGGCGTGGGCCGCGCCGGTGCGCGGCTACGCCGACTCCAGCGTCGCCTCCACGTCCACGAAGCCCTTGCGCGCCGGGACGAGCCGCCCGTCGCGCACCACCTGGAACGTGACGCCGGAGTTGATCAGGCGCGGGTACTCGCTGGCCGCGATCAGGTCCTCGAAGCGCCAGCTCAGCGGCGGCGTGAGGCCGCCCGTCCCGACCCGCAGACCGCCGTCCAGGGCGCGGCGCAGCGCGTGGGCGGTGACCTTGCCGCCGTTCAGCGACTCGACGGCCCGCTTCAGGACGGTGTACGCGATCCACGTCGTCTGCACGCCCGCGTCGGCCGGGTCGACCCGGTTGTCGCCGAACGCCTGCTCGCGGATGACCTCGCGCATCTGGGACCAGCGCGGATCGCCCGACGCGGGATACCAGCCGGTGACGTACGCCCCTTCGTAGGGGCCGCTCGCGCCGCCGGTGCGGTCGACGAGCGACTGGTCGACGCTGCCGAGCACGGAGGAGATCCGTACCGGCGGATAGTCGGCCCTGGTGCGGCGGAACGAGTCGTAGAAGGTGTCGGTACGGGCCCCGAGCGCGGCCGTCACGCAGCCGTCCTTCGCGCCCGCGTGCTTGAGGGCCTGCTCGGCCTGCGGGGTGAGGTCGGTGCCGTCCTCGGGGGCCCGTATGTCCGCGACGGGCTTGTGGTGGCCGTCGCGCAGCCCGGAGTTGAGCAGCTTGGGCAGCTCGTCGCCGGCGAGCGTGTCGGGGCGTACGAGGGAGACGCGGTCGCAGCGGGCGGCGAGCTGGCGGCCGTTGCCCGCGAGGAGGGCGGGTTCGCCGCCGTTGACGGGGTAGGACAGGGGGCTGCTGAACTCGTCGTCGGTGACGCCGTAGCCGCCGATGTAGGGGATGCCCGCGACCTCCAGCGGCCCGAGGAAGGACCGGCCGTGCTGGCTGTACGCGCCGACGACCGCCGCCACGTCCTGGTCGACCGCCTTGCGCGCGCAGTCGGCGGCGCCCGCCGAATCGTTGTGGTCGTTGCAGGTCAGGACCTTCAGCTCGCGGCCGTCGATGCCGCCGTGCGCGTTGACCCAGCGCGCATAGGCCTGCGCCATCGCGGGGACGCCGGGCTTGTTGGTGGCCTTGGTCTTCTCGGGCGCCCAGGTCATGACGGTGATGGGGTCGTCCTTGCCGCTGTCGGCGGTGCCGGGGATGACCCCGCAGCCGGCGGTCAGGGACGTGCACACCGCCGCTGCCAGGGCGAGAGCCGCGGTTCGGGAGGGGCGGGAGGGGGTGGGGCGTCGCCGGCCGGTCATGTCCCCGCACGATTCCTGGGACGGGCCAACCGTGGAGTGACGCGTTCTCAACGGACCGTGACATGAAGGTGAACGGGCGGGGGCCGGTTCGCGTGCATGAAGTGGGAACGTACGATCGATGACCGTGCAAGGTTCGGAGAACACTTCCCGTCGCGGCCGTCGCTCCAGCACCATGGGGGGCATGCCGACCAACGACATGCCGTGGTGGCGCTGGCGCAGCAACGTGCGCTCGGCGCTGCACATGCTCTCCGACCCCACGTTCCAGCGGGAGTGCTGGCTCGCGGGGCGCGAGGAGTACGGGGACGTGACCGACGCCGTCTACCGGCTCGTCGAGGACACCTGGCTCGACAACTGGTCCGCCGAGAAGTACGTCGGCACGATCTTCCGGGACTCGCAGGAGGCGGCCCTCGTCGACACGGCCGTGCTGCGGGTCCTGCGGATCATGCACGAGGTCGGCCCCGACGCGCAGGTCTCCGTCTACCTGGAGCACCCGGGCTGGCCCGACGCCGTGCGGGCGGCGCGGGACGCGCACGTGCGCCTCTCGGCCGGGGACGGCGAGGACCCCGACGTCCCGCCGCGCACGCTGGAAGTCCTGCGGATCATGACCAGGGCGGCCTGAGACGGACGTTCCGTCCTGCGGGACGCCGGTCCGCGGCGGCCGTCGCATATGGGAACCTTGGGCGCATGAACGAGCAGTCCGTCGCCCCCGCCGCCCCCGCTGAGCAGTACGTCCTCACCCTCTCCTGCCCCGACAAGCAGGGCATCGTGCACGCCGTGTCGAGTTACCTCTTCATGACCGGCTGCAACATCGAGGACAGCCAGCAGTTCGGTGACCACGACACCGGGCTGTTCTTCATGCGCGTCCACTTCTCCGCCGAGGCGCCGGTGACCGTCGACAAGCTGCGGGCGAGCTTCGCGGCGATCGGCGACTCCTTCCACATGGACTGGCAGATCCACCGCGCCGACGAGAAGATGCGGGTCGTCCTGCTGGTGTCGAAGTTCGGGCACTGCCTGAACGACCTGCTGTTCCGCTCGCGGATCGGCGCGCTGCCGGTGGAGATCGCCGCCGTCGTCTCCAACCACACCGACTTCGCCGAGCTGGTCGCCTCGTACGACATCCCCTTCCACCACATCCCGGTGACGCGCGAGAACAAGCCGCAGGCCGAGGCGCGGCTCCTGGAGATCGTGCGGGCGGAGGAGGTCGAGCTGGTCGTCCTCGCCCGGTACATGCAGGTCCTCTCGGACGACCTGTGCAAGGAGCTGAGCGGGCGGATCATCAACATCCACCACTCGTTCCTGCCGAGCTTCAAGGGCGCGAAGCCGTACCACCAGGCGCACGCGCGCGGTGTGAAGCTGATCGGGGCCACCGCGCACTATGTGACGGCCGACCTCGACGAGGGGCCGATCATCGAGCAGGAGGTCGAGCGCGTCGGCCACGGCGTGACGCCGGACCAGCTGGTCGCGATCGGGCGTGACGTGGAGTGCCAGGCGCTGGCGCGGGCCGTGAAGTGGCATGCGGAGCGGCGGATTCTGCTGAACGGGCGGCGGACGGTCGTCTTCGCCTAGCCGTCGGGTCGGGCCGCGGGCCTCACAGCCGGCTCAGTGACGCCGCCGCGAACAGGACGTCGCGGATCGCCTCGCGGTCGCCGCCCTGGCCCGCGGCGGCCTCCACCGGCGAGACGTGGCCCGCGGCCAGGCGGCAGAACTCGACACCGTCCAGCGCCACATGGGCCACCTCCCGCTCGGCCGACGCGTCGGCTCCCGGCGAGTCCAGCGCGATGAACCACTCACCGCCGCCGAGACCCTCGATCTCCAGGCGCAGGCTGCGGCCCGGCGCGCCCGCCGCCACCAGGTCGCGGGGCGGCGCGGCCAGCCCGGAGCGGCGGCGGCCGGCCAGCGTGCCCGGGAGCATCCGGGCGGCGAGGTCGATCATGCGGTGGAGGTGCCGGGGCGAGGGCGGTTCGTAGGGGTAGTCGACGGCCTCGGCGATGTCGTCCGCGTGAATCCAGCACTCGAAGGCGCGGTCCACCATGGCGTCCCGCAGCGGCAGTTCGATCTTCTGCCCCGCCCCTTCGCCGGGCGGCGCGGGCACCGTCCCGTACGGCACGGGGAGCCGGCCCGAGCCGTCGCCCGCGAAGGAGACCGTGCGGACGACCTCGTGCGTCTGGTCCCGCCAGGGGCCGCGCACCGCGCGGGTGGGCGGCAGGCGCGACGCCTGCCAGTACGCCTCGGTGCGGTGGGCCGGGAGCCGCGGGTCCCCGGCGCCCGGGCCCAGCGGGTCGTCGAGGCCGAGGGCGAGCCCGACCAGGCCGTCGACGGCGAGGAGATGGGCGATGACGCCGGCCACGGTGGTCTTCCTGTTCACCTGACCGTCCCCCTCGAACCAGCGCAGCCGCACCGGGGCGTGCCACTCGGAGTCGCCGATGTCCCGCAGCAGGGCGTCGAGGCGCGCGGTCTCCGCGTCGTAGGGCACGGCCCACTCGGGCACCGGGATGCGCGGAGGACGGCGGCCGAGACAGCTCTCCAGGACCCGGGAACGCAGCCCGGGGTCGAGGTCGAGGCTCTCCTCCGGATGCAGCAGCCCGACGGCGTCCCGCAGCCGCAACGCCTCCTCCGCGCAGGGCCCGCACTCACCGAGATGCTCCTCGACGGCGGCGGCCTCCTCCCCGGAACACGCGGCAAGCGCCCAGGCCCCGAGCAGCGACTTCAGGACGCGGTGTTCCAGGAGGAGGGGCGGGGCGTGCTCCGGGGAAGGCGCTGACCGCTCCGAGGGAAGCTGCGCCTTCCGTTCCCCCGGTGCGTCCGGCAGTGGATGCCCGGGGTCCTCCATGGAGGAGCGCGGCAGCGGTATGCGCGGGCTGTCGTGGCGGTCGGTGGTGCCGGGGGTGTCCGGGTCCTCGGGCGGGTCCGGGCGGTCGGTGGCGGTCACCGCGCGCTCCCGTGATCGCGCGAGGTGCCGGAGGCCGGGCTCGCGTCGTTGGCCGTCGACAGGAGCTGGAGGCCGAGGCGGAGCCTGCGCCGGGCCTCGTCCTCCGTGACGCCGAGGTCGGCCGCCGTCTGGCGGTAGTCGCGCCGCTGGAAGTACGCCAGCTCCAGGGCGGCCCGCAGCGGGGCGGGCATCGCCGTGACGATGTAGTCGGCACGGGCCGCCACGGAGGCGCGGCGGACCTTGCGCTCCAGGTCCTCCGTGGTGCCGCCGCCACCCCGGGCGAGGGCGGCGGCCTCGGTCTGGCGGAGCCTGCGCACGGCCCGCTGGTGGGTGCGCGTGGCGAGCCAGGAGCGCAACGGGCCCTGCCGCGGGTCGTACGCCTCGGGGTTCTCCCAGATGTGGCCGAAGACCTCGCGGGTGATGCGGTCGGCGCCGCTCTCGTCCCCGAGGACACGGTGGGCGAGGCCGTGCACGAGGGAGGCGAAGCGGTCGTACAGCTCGGCCAGGGCGGCGGCCTCCCCATGCGCAAGGCGCTGCTGCATCCGGCGGTCCCAGCGCCGCGGCGCGTCCTTCGGCATGCGGCCCCCTCGTGCGCTTGCCCCTGCTCCGACTGCTGCCGTCACCGCACCGGTCCGCCCGGTCGGCCCCCTCCGACGGTACTGCCTGCCTCGAATGTAGTCGCGGCCACTGACAGTTCACTGCTGTTTGCGGCAAAGCGCACCGCTGACCCGGCACCGGATGATATTGACGGTGGGCCCCTGGTGTTTCATGGGAGAAGCGGTGGGGCAGCCGAAGCAGAACGAAACGTAAGGACTGCTTCCGGATCAGGGCGAGCGAGAGGCGTGGCGCGTGACGCTCAAGGTGGCGGTGGGCCAGGAGGCCGGCTGGGCCGTGCTGCGCGTGTCCGGCGAGATGGACCTGCTGACCTCGCCCGTGCTGCGCCAGCGCGTGCACGACGCCGTGGCGGACGGCCGCCGCAGCGTCGTCCTGGACCTCTCCGACGTGCTGTTCTGCGACTCCAGCGGCGTCGGTGTGCTGATCGCCACGCGCCGCCTGATCCGCTCCTGCCAGGGCCGGCTGCGGCTGATCCTGCCCGCGCAGGGCGCCGTCGACGGCAGCCATGTCAACCGCGTCCTCGCGGCGCTCGGCGTGCGCCGGCTCTTCGAGGTCTTCCCGGACGTGGGGGCGGCCCTCGACGAGGAGGCGACGCCGCTCTCGGCCTGAGGGGGACGGCGCTCGCCGACCCCCTGTCAGACGTGCCGCTTGGCCGCCGCCACAAAGGCGTTGATCGCGTCACGGGAGACCCGGCGCCGCTCCGCGAGGCCGTCGCGGTCGTCGGCCCTGTGCACGTCGGAGACGTGGTCGAGGGTCTCCCAGGCCTGCCGCACCAGGGCGTCGTCGCTGGTCAGCAACTGCACCCTGAACAGCGCCTGCTGGGCCTCGGAGCGCATCTCGTACGAACGGAAGCGCGACTCCTCGCTGTCCTCGGCGCGGTTCTCCTCCCTGCTGAACCAGCGGTCGACCAGCACCCGCCGGTAGTTGACCAGCGCGCCCGCGTACGCGCTGTAGGCGTCGATCCGCTCCTGCCGCAACTTCTCGTTCCGGGTGAACTCCTCCGTCCGTTCGAGCGCCCTGCGCTGGAAGGAGTGGGTGACTCCCGCGCCCAGCAGGGTTCCCAACACCGCTATGACACTCGCCGCGACCGCTTCCACGGATGACAGTGCAGCACATCACCACTCCGAGTGCCCTTCGACGACGTACGCTCGCTGGCGGGGTACCCACCCCCTGACGTGCACCCAACCCGCGGAAGTGAGGCGGCCCGAAGACCATGGACAGTGCCGAGTACGAGCGTAGGATCGCCGCCCGGTTCGCCACCTTCGACCAGGACGGCAACAAGTACATCTCCCGTGAGGACTTCAGCACGGCGGCGGCCGCCCTGTGCAAGGAGTTCGGCGTGACGGCGCGGTCCGACAAGGGCCAGGCGCTCTACATCGGCGCCGAGGCGTTCTGGCAGGGCATGGCCGGGATCGCGGACCGCGACGGGGACCAGCGGATCACCCAGGGCGAGTTCGTGGGCGGCGCGGTGAAGCGGCTGCGGGACAACCCGGAGCGGTTCGGCGAGATCGCCCGGCCCTTCCTGCACGCCGCGATCGGCATCGCGGACTCCGACGGCGACGGGGCGGTGGCCCCGGACGAGGTCCAGCGCGCGCTCAAGGCGCTCGGCGTGCCCGAGGAGCTGGCGGCGACGACGGCCGCCGGGCTCGACGCCGACGGGGACGGCAAGGTCGCCGAGCAGGAGATCGTGCGGGCGTTCGCGCAGTACTTCACGGTCCCCGAGTGAGGGCCCCGTCACCGGCCTCGGGCCGGTGAGAACCGCTCCCGCAGCTTGTACTTGAGGACCTTGCGCAGCGTCTCGTTGCGGGGGAGGGCCTCGACCACCTCCAGCCGTTCCGGCAGCTTGTGGGTGGCGAGGCCTTCCCCGCGCAGGTACGAGGTGACCGCGTCCAGGGTCAACACCGGCCTCCCCGGCCGCTGTTCGACGACCGCGCAGACCCGCTCCCCGCGCTCGGGGTCGGGCAGTCCGACGACCGCCGCGTCGGCGACGGCCGGATGCCGGTGGAGCAGGTCCTCGATCTCCTTGGCGGAGATGTTCTCGCCCTTGCGGATGATGATGTCCTTGGCCCGCCCGGTGAGGACCAGGTGGCCGCTGGGTGTGAGGTGGCCGAGGTCGCCGGTGATCAGGAAGCCGTCGGTGTCGAACGCGGGCGCGTTCTGGGCCGGGTCCAGATAGCCCTGGCAGACCGCCTCTCCGCGTAGCCGTATCTCGCCGTCCGTGCCCGGGGGCAGCGCCTCGCCGTCGGTGCCGGTGACGCGGATCTCCATGCCGGCCGGGGGCCGTCCCTCGGTCGTCGCCAGGTTCTCGGCCGTGTCGTCCGGGTCGCCCATGGTGATCATCGGGACCTCGGTCATGCCGTACCCGTGGGTGAGCCGGCAGCCCATCTCGCGTACGACGGCGTGGTAGATCTCCGGTGGCTTGGGCGCGCCGCCGCCCGCCAGGAGCCGCAGCGTGGGGATGACCTTCTCGCCCGGCGGCAGCTTGCGCTGCTCGGCCAGGAACATCGAGTAGAAGGCCGTCGACCCGCCCGCCACGGTCACGCCGTGCCGCCGGTAGCCGTCGAGCGCGTCCGGCAGCGCGAAGTGCTCGAACATCACCGCGGGGAAGCCGTACAGGAGCAGCATGACCGTGTAGTCGGGGCCCGCGATGTGCGCGTACGGGAAGGCCATCGAGCCGACGTCCGCGGCCGTCGGCCGCAGCGCGTGGGCAAGGCACGAGCCGCCCGCCAGCAGCGAGCGGTCGGTGTGCAGGACGCCCTTGGGGTCGGACGTGGTGCCGGACGTCCAGTAGATCCAGCGGACGGATGTGCCCTCGGAGGGCGGTGGGGGCAGGGCGGCCGGATCGGCGTCGGGCAGTTCCCCGTACGCCTCGAAGACGCCCTTGGCGCCGAGCCGCCGTGCCATCCGGGTGTGGTCGAAGCCGCGCCACACCCCGGGCACCGCGAAGAACTCCGCCTGGGACTTCCGGAGCGCGAAGCCGACCTCGCGCTCGCGGTAGAAGGGGATGACCGGGGATTGGACGGCGCCGAGGCGGGCCAGGGCGAAGGAGAGCACGGCCGTCTCGACGCGGGTGGGCAGTTGCCAGGCGACGACGGTGCCGGGGCGCACCCCCATGCCGTACAGCCCGGCGGCGACGCGTTCGGCGCGCTCGCGCAGGGCACCGAAGGTGAGCGTGCGGTCGTCGGCGGGGTCGGGGGCGGCCTGGATGAGGACGGGCGCGTCGGGGGTGAGGGCGGCGCGGCGCTCGACCAGCTCCCAGAGCGTGCGGGAGGCGCCCAGTTCGTACGGGGTCTCGTGCCGTGCGGTGCTCATGTGGTCCCCCCCGGGCGGCCAGGAACGGACGGACGGGCCAGGTGACTGATGACTCGTCAGATGGTGCGCAGAGCGTAGGCGTCGGCGCCTTGTCGGTCCATAGGCGCGGGGCTAGCCTACTTTCTGACGGGTCATCAGATAGCCGGGACGCCGGAGGGATGACCCCCTTTCTCGCACGGAGGGGACACCATGACCGAGCTGCCTCGGATCGTCAGCGTCGACGACCACGTGATCGAACCCGCGCACCTCTTCGAGACCTGGCTGCCCGCCAAGTACCGCGACCGCGGCCCCAAGCCCCTGACCGCCGGGATCGGCGAACTCGCCTACGTGGGCGGCAAGTACCGGATCACCATGGACCCCGAGGGGCCGCCCACCGACTGGTGGATCTACGAGGACCTCACGTTCCCGTACAAGCGCAACATCGCCGCCGTCGGCTTCGACCGCGACGACATGACCCTGGAGGGCATCACCCGCGAGGAGATGCGGCGCGGCTGCTGGGACCCCGTCGCCCGCCTCGCGGACATGGACCTCAACCACGTCGAGGCCTCCCTGTGCTTCCCCACCTTCCCGCGCTTCTGCGGCCAGACCTTCGCCGAGGCCCACGACAAGGAGGTCGCCCTCGCCTGCGTCCGCGCGTACAACGACTGGATGGTCGAGGAGTGGTGCGGCGACAGCGGCGGACGGCTCATCCCGCTCTGCATCATCCCGCTGTGGGACATCGGCCTCGCGGTCGCCGAGATCCGGCGGAACGCGGCGCGCGGCGTACGCGCCGTCACCTTCTCCGAGATCCCGACCCACCTGGGGCTGCCCTCCATCCACTCCGGCTACTGGGACCCGTTCTTCGCGGTCTGCCAGGAGACCGGCACGGTCGTGAACATGCACATCGGATCGTCCTCCCAGATGCCCGCCGCCTCCCCGGACGCCCCGCCCGCCGTCCAGGCCGCGCTCTCCTTCAACAACGCCATGGCGTCGATGACGGACTTCCTCTTCAGCGGCGTCCTCGTGAAGTTCCCGGCGCTCAAACTGGCCTACTCGGAGGGTCAGATGGGCTGGATTCCGTACGCCCTGGAGCGCGCCGACGACGTGTGGGAGGAGCACCGCGCGTGGGGCGGCGTGAAGGACCTGATCCCCGAGCCCCCGTCGACGTACTACTACCGGCAGATCTTCTGCTGCTTCTTCCGCGACAAGCACGGCGTGGCCTCCCTGGACGTCGTCGGCCGGGACAACGCCACCTTCGAGACCGACTACCCGCACGTCGACTCGACCTTCCCGCACACCAAGGAGGTCGCCCTCGACCACGTCAAGGGCCTCGACGACGAGACGACGTACAAGCTGATGCGCGGCAACGCCATCCGCATGCTCGGCCTGGACCTGGACAAGTAGGCCGCGCGTGGACCTCACGTACACCGAGGAGGAGGAAGCCTTCCGGGCGGGACTGCGGGAGTGGCTCGCGGCCGCGCTCCCGAAGCTCCCCGCCAGGCCCTCGCCGCAGGACTGGCCCGCCCGGCGCGCGTACGACACCTCCTGGCAGCGCATGCTGTACGACGCCGGCTACGGCCACGTCCACTGGGACGCCTCTCCCACACAGCGGCTGATCTTCCTGGAGGAGACCGAGCAGGCGGGCGCCCCCTACGTGGGCGCCAATTTCGTCGGCCTGTTGCACGCGGGCCCCACCATCGCCTCCGAAGGCACCCCCGAGCAGCGCGCGCGGTGGCTGCCGCCCGTGCTGCGCGGCGAGGAGGTGTGGTGCCAGGGGTTCAGCGAACCGGACGCGGGCTCCGACCTCGCGTCGCTGCGCACGCGCGCGTGGCGCGAGGGCGACCACTACGTGGTGAGCGGGTCCAAGATCTGGACCTCGCACGCGGAGGTCGCCGACTGGTGCGAGCTGCTTGTCCGGACGACCCCGGTGAGCGAGGCCGTGCCCAGACACCGGGGCATCACTTGGCTCGCGATGCCGATGGACGCCCCCGGGATCACCGTGCGCCCGCTGCGGACGCTGGCCGGGTCGGCCGAGTTCGCGGAGATGTTCCTCGACGAGGTGCGGGTGCCGGTGGCCCACCGCGTCGGCGACGAGAACGACGGCTGGCGCGTGACCATGGTGACCCTCTCCTACGAGCGCGGCACCGCCTTCGTGGGGGAGGTGGTGGCCTGCCGCCGGGTCCTCGGGGAGATCGCCCGTGAGGCCCGCGCCAACGGCCGCTGGGACGACACGGCGCTGCGGCGCAGGCTCGGGCGGCTCGCGGCGGAGTTCACGGCGCTGTGGCGGCTCACGCAGTGGAACGTGAGCGAGGCGCAGCGCACGGGCGGGGTGCCCGGGGTGGGCGGCTCGGTCTTCAAGCTGCGGTACTCGCACGCCCGCCAGGAGCTGTACGACGCCGCCGCCGAGGTGCTCGGCGCGGGTGCGCTGGACCTCGGGCACGCGTGGACCCTGGACCGGCTGTCCTCCCTGTCGTACACGATCGCCGCGGGGACCTCGCAGATCCAGCGGAACATCGTGGCCGAGCGGATTCTCGGCCTCCCTAAGGGGCGGTGAGGGACGGTATGGATTTCCAACTCAGCGACGACCAGCGTGCCTTGCGTTCCGGGATGCGGGACATCCTGGCGGGGCGGTTCTGTCTGCGGGACACCGTCGACTCTGTGGACCGCGTCGACCGGGCCCTGTGGAAGGAGCTGGGCGAGGCCGGCTTCTTCTGCCTGGCCCTGCCCGAGGAGCGCGGGGGCGTCGGACTGGGGCTGCCGGAAGCCGTACTGGCCTTCGAGGAGGCGGGCCGGGCCCTGCTGCCCGGCCCCGCGGTGGCGTCCTTCCTGGCGGCGGGGGAGGTGGAGGGCGCCGCGACCGGGGACACCGTCGTCACCGCCATCGACGGGACGCTCGTGCCGTGGCTGGCGGAGGCGGACGCCGTCCAGGGGGACGTGAGCGGGGCCGTCGCCCTGCGCTCCGTCGACCCGCTGACGCCGCTGCACCGCGTGCCCGGCCCGCCGCGCCCCGGCCGGGGCGCGCTGCTGTACGCCGCCGAGCAGCTCGGCAGCGCCGCCCGGACCTGCGACATGGCCGTCACCCATGCCCGCGGGCGGGAACAATTCGGGCGGCCCATCGGGGCGTTCCAGGCCGTGCAGCACCTCTGCGCGCGGATGCTGGTGCGCGCCGAGGTGGCCCGGGCCGCCGTGTACGCCGCCGCCGTGACCGGGGACACGCGCGAGATCCGCGGCGCCAAGCTGCTGGCCGACGACGCCGCCGTACGCAACGCCCGCGACTGTCTCCAGGTGCACGGCGGCATGGGGTTCACGTGGGAGTCGGACGTGCATCTGCATCTGAAGCGGGCCTGGGTCCGCGCCGAGCTGGGACAATGCACCGTCGAGGCCGAGGAGGCGCTCGCTGACGCACTGTGACGGGGGAGGGGCGGCGGATGGTCACGCTACGCAGTGTTGACGGAGCGCCGATACCGGGTTGTGTCCTGCGCGGGACTCGTCACGGCACGGAGTCGGTGTCCGCCTCTAGTACCTTGTGTGAGATGCGAGTGGTTCTGAGACCGAGCCCTCCCGGTGTCGCCCCCGCGGCGGCTCCGGGCCAGGCGATGCGTGCCGCTCGCGGTGCGGGACCGGGTCTCGTGCCCGTCTGTTCGACCCCCCGCGTTACGCGTCGCACAGTATGCGGCACGCGTACTCCTTCGCGCTGGAATATGCCCGAAGCGCTTGTTGGGGTGACTGAACGTCAATCATGCTGTCTCCCAAGGGGATCACGTTCCGTGACCCCGTGGAGTCGCGAGGCGATGTGTCCGCCGGTTCGGATGGTGTGAGCGGTGCAGGTGCTTCAAGTTCAGCTGGAGGTCGGGGCCGACCCCGCGGAGGTGGGGCGGGCCAGGAGATGGGCCCGTTCCCGACTGGCGGGCTCGGGCATAGAAGCCGACGAGCCGGTGGCCGAGACGCTGATCCTGCTGATCTCGGAACTCGTCACCAACGCCGTGGTGCACACGGGCTGTCCGGCGGTCCTGCGCATGTGCCTGCCCGGGGTGCCCGACGACGCGCCGGGGACGGTCCGGGTGGAGGTGGCCGACCGCAGCGCCCGCCCGCCCCGGCAGCGGCACGCGGACGGTGACGACACCAACGGCCGCGGCCTGGAACTCGTCGACGGGCTCGCCGACCGCTGGGGCTGGCAGCCCGAGGGCGGCGGCAAGAGCATCTGGTGCGAGGTCGACCGGTGTGACGCCGGGGTCGCCGCGGTGACCTTCGACGGGGCGTCGTACGACGACACGGACGCCGACGCCGACGTGGCGTACGAAGCCGTCTGACGCCGCCTGAGGCTGCCTGACGCCGTCTGAGGCCGCCTGAAGCCTCGGCAGGGGTCCTTCCGGGCCTGAGCCCGGATGCGCCGTCGTGTGCCACGATGCGCGCGCCCGTGCGCGGGTGAGATAAATCGGGCATAGACCGCTAATCCCCGGCAGGGTGTTGACGTACCGTGTCCGATTGATCACGCTTGTGTGCAGCGATTCGCCGCGAGGGGACGTCGAGGGCGCTCGGTGACGGAGGCCCTTGACGAGATGTGGGTCGCGTTGTCGGCGTCGGTCCCCTCGGGGTGATGAGGGGCAGTGTCGAGCGCCGAGCCGGATGGCGGCGCGCGGCATCGCGCTCGGGGCGGAAGCCGACGCGCCGCCGTTCCGTCCGCCCTTCCCGCCGCCGAGGGTCGGCGGCGTCACAGCACCGCCACCGGCGCCACGGGCGTCCCCGTCCCGCCGACGAACGGCTCGGGCATGGCGGAGAGCAGGAAGGCGTAACGGCCCTCTTCCGCACAGGCTGTGGACAACTTCTCCAGATCCCAGTTCTGCCCCTGCGTCAGCCCCATCTCGACCAGGTGGAGCGCGTGCACGGGCAGCCACAGGCCCTCGATCTCCGGCGGGAAGATCTCGAAGGTCAGGGTGTCGCCGGCGACCGCCGCCACGTCCCGGGCGTGGAACCACTCCGGCGTGCGCACCGAGAGGCCGGGGGACGGGTGGCCGTACATGTGCCGGTCGCCCGCCAAGTAGACCTGGATCTGGCCGGTGCGGACGAGGGCGATGTCGCCGCGGCGGACCGTGACGCCGCCGAACTCCGCCGCCTCGTCCAGGTCTTCGGGGCTCACGGCGTGATCACCCGGCAGCCGGCCGAGCCCCTTGGCGCGGGCCACGTCCAGCAGGACGCCGCGCGAGACGATGTACGGGACCTTCTCGATGCCGCTGAACCGGGCGCCCGTGTGGGCGGTGATGGTGGCGGCGGGGCGGCCGTTGTAGATCTTCCCGGAGTGCGAGACGTGGGTGAGCGCGTCCCAGTGGGTGGCCGTCTGGAGCCCCATCGTCACCGTGTCGTCGCTGGTGGCGACCGTGCCCGGGCCGAACAGCTCCTGGTTGATCTGCACCATGGCGTGCAGGGGATTCACGCGGCCGGGGATCAGGCCCGTCTGCACGCCGTCCTCCTTCAGGGGCAGCGCGAGCGGGACGCGGCGCCCGGAGCGGACCTCGGCGGCGGCCGACCGTACGACGTCGTCGGTGATGAGGTTGAGCGTGCCGATCTCGTCGTCGGCGCCCCAGCGCCCCCAGTTGTTCACGCGTGCGGCGATCTCGTGGAACGCGGCCGGCAGTGACATGAGTCCTCCGCGGGGCTTGTCTTCCGGTGTCCGACGGGCCATAAAATCTAACGGTCCGTCAGAAACCGCGGGAAGGGGCCGGCGTGGGGAACTTCTTGGCAGGCAAGGTGGTGGCCGTCACCGGCGCCGGGCGCGGCATCGGCAGGGCCGTCGCGCTCGCCGCGGCCGCCGAGGGCGCGCAGGTCGTCGTCAACGACTACGGCGTCTCCGTGGCGGGCGGCGAGCCGACCAGCGAGGTGGCCGCCGCCGTGGTCAAGGAGATCCAGGCCGCCGGCGGCGAGGCCGTCGCCGTCGCGGACGACATCTCCACCATGGCGGGCGGGCAGCGGCTCGTCGACGTCGCCCTCGCCGAGTACGGCCGCGTCGACGGCGTCGTGTGCGTCGCCGGCATCCTCCGCGAGCGGATGCTGTTCAACATGTCGGAGGAGGAGTGGGACCCGGTGGTCGCCACCCACCTGAAGGGCACCTTCACCGTCTTCCGGGCCGCCTCGGCGGTCATGCGGAAGCAGGGCTCGGGCACCCTGATCGGCTTCACCAGCGGCAACCACCAGGGGTCCGTCGCGCAGCCCAACTACAGCGCCGCGAAAGGCGGGATCATCTCGCTGGTCCGCAGCGCCGCGCTCGGCCTCCACAAGTACGGGGTGAGCGCCAACGCGGTGGCCCCGGTCGCCCGTACGCGGATGTCGGCGAACGTGCCCATGGAGCTGACGGAGATCGGGGAGCCGCAAGACGTGGCGGCCCTCGTCGTCTACCTGCTCAGCGACCGGGCCCGCGAGGAGCAGATCACCGGGCAGGTCTACACGATCGCCGGGCCCAAGATCGCCGTATGGGCGCAGCCGCGGGAGCTGCGCGCCGGGTACGCGGACGGGGCGTGGACCCCGGAGAAGATCGCCGACTTCCTGCCCGGCACGGTCGGCACCGACCCCATGCCGCTCCTCGCGCAGGTGGAGGCCATGGCCAGGGCGGCGGCCGACGCGGCGCGGCCGAACGCCTAGGCGGGGGAGGGGTGGGCTGTGGACTTCGGCTTCGGGCCGGACGACGAGGCGTTCCGTACGGAGGCGCGGAGCTGGCTCGCGGCGCACCTCGCGGGCGGCCATGAGGGGGTGCGCGGGCGGGGCCGCCCCGGCAGCGAACACGAGGCGGTGACCGAACGCCGGGCCTGGGAGCGGGAGTTGGGGCGCGGCGGCTGGATCGGCCTCGGCTGGGACAGCGACGCGTACGGCAACCGGCGGGCCACGCTCACCCAGCAGGTCGTGTGGGCCGAGGAGTACGCACGCGCGCGGGCGCCCGGCCGCTGCGGGCACATCGGCGAGAACCTGCTCGCGCCGACGCTCCTGGCGTACGGCAGCGAGGAGCAGTGCGCCGAGTTCCTGCCGTCGATCGCCCGGGGCGAGGCGCTGTGGTGCCAGGGGTACAGCGAGCCGGACGCCGGGTCCGACCTCGCCGGGGTGCGGACGCGGGCCGTGCGGGACGGGGACACGTACGCCGTCACCGGCCAGAAGGTCTGGACGTCGCTGGCGCGCGAGGCCGACTGGTGCTTCGTGCTGGCGCGCACGGAGGAGGGGGCGCGGGGGCACCGGGGGCTGTCGTTCCTGCTGGTGCCGATGGACCAGCCGGGGCGGGTGGAGGTGCGGCCCATCCGGCAGCTGACCGGGACCAGCGAGTTCAACGAGGTCTTCTTCGACGGCGCACGCGCGCGTGCCGCCCATGTGGTGGGAGGCGCCGGGCAGGGGTGGCGGGTCGCCATGGGGCTGCTCGGGTTCGAGCGGGGCGTCTCGACCCTGGCGCAACAGATCGGCTTCGCACAGGAGTTGGCGGCCGTGGTGCGGGAGGCGGTCGCCACGGGGGCGGTGCGGGACGCCGTGGTGCGGGAGCGGCTGGAGCGGTCGTGGGCGGAGCTGCGGGTGATGCGGTGGAACGCGTTGCGGACGCTGGGGGGCGGGAGCGCGGTAGCGGCCGGGGCGCCGAGTGTGGCCAAGCTGTTGTGGGGGCGGTGGCATCAGCGGCTCGGGGAGCTGGCCGTGCTGGTGCGGGGCGCGGCGGGTGCCGTCGGGCCGGCGGACTGGTCGGCGCGGGCCCCGTACGAACTCGACGCAGCGCAGCGGCTCCATCTGTTCACCCGCGCCGACACCCTCTACGGCGGCTCGGACGAGGTACAGCGCAACATCATCGCCGAGCGTGTGCTCGGCCTGCCGAGAGAGGCCAGGGGGCCTCGGTGAGGGGTGCGTGGTGAGAGGTGTCGTCTTCGACGGGGAGCGGGCCGAGGTCGTGACGGACCTGGACGTACGGGACCCGGGGCCCGGTGAGGTGCTGGTCGCGGTGGCCGCCGCCGGGCTGTGCCACAGCGACCTGTCCGTCATCGACGGGACCATTCCGTTCCCGTCGCCCGTCGTCCTCGGGCACGAAGGGGCGGGCGTGGTGGAAGCGGTGGGCGCCGGAGTCACGCATGTGGCCCCCGGGGACCATGTGGCGCTGTCCACCATCGCGAACTGCGGTGCCTGCGGTGAGTGCGGGCGGGGGCGGCCGACCATGTGCCGAGGGGCCATCGGGTGGCCCGGGCAGCCGTTCTCGCGTGGCGGCGCGCCGGTGTACCAGTTCGCGGCCAGCTCCGCCTTCGCCGAGCGGACCCTCGTCAAGGCCGTGCAGGCCGTGAAGATCCCGGACGACGTGCCGCTGACGTCCGCGGCGCTGATCGGGTGCGCGGTGGTGACGGGCGTGGGGGCCGTGCTGAACCGGGCCCGGGTGGCCGCCGGGGAGACCGTGGTCGTCATCGGTACGGGCGGTATCGGGCTCAACGTGCTGCAGGGCGCCCGGATCGCCGGCGCCTCGGTCGTCGTCGCCGTCGACGCCAACCCCGAGAAGGAGGCCGTGGCCCGGCAGTTCGGCGCCACGCATTTCTTCCCGTCGACGTCGGCGGAGGGCGTGCGGGAGGTGCTGCCGCGGGGGGCCGACCATGCCTTCGAGTGCGTGGGGCGGGTGTCGCTGGTACGGGAGGCCGTGGACCTGCTGGATCGGCATGGGCAGGCGGTGCTGCTCGGGATGCCGGGGGCGGCCGAGGAGGCGTCCTTCGTGGTCGCCTCGCTCTTCCTGGACAAGGCGATTCTCGGCTGCCGGTACGGGAGTTCGGCACCACAGCGGGACTTCGCGCTGTACGCGCGGCTGTACGGGGAGGGGCGGCTGCTGCTGGATGAGCTGGTGACGGCGACGTACGCGGTGGAGGACTTCGGGAAGGCGGTGGCGGATGCGGAGGGGGGGAGGGTGGCTCGGGGGGTGCTGATGTTTTGAGCGGGGGTCGGTGGGGGTGGGAGGGGCGGGGCGGTGGCTGTTGTGTGGCCGGGGCGGGCCGCGTGCGTGTTGTGTGGCGGGGACGGTTGTTCGGTGCGGGCCTCGTGCGTGGTCGCCTCGCGGGGTGGGGAGCGGGGCCGCGCCGGTATGTCCGTCCTCGCCATCGCCTGCGTTGCCGCCCTGTGCTTCGGGGCTCCGTGGTCGTGCTTGCTGTGCTCCGGGCGGACATACCGGCACGTCCCCTCCCGTTGGGACGCGAGTGCGGGTGGGTGGGGGCGGGTGTGGCCTGGAAATGGGGTGGGGGGTGTCCGCGGTGGCGTTTAGCTTCGGGGGATGAGTTATCGCGAGGTTGTTTCCGGTGGTGTCGTCCGGTGGGGGGCCGTGGCCGTGGGGGCGCGGATGCCCGTGGCCGCGGCGCCGCTCGCCCTGGTGTTCCTCGTACGGGAGCGGCCCGGAGGGTACGCCCTCGGTGCCGTGCTCGCCGCCGTGTACGTGGTGGGCGAGATCGTCGGCGCGCCGCTCCTCGGGATGCGGATGCGGCCCGAGCGGGCCCGGCCGCAGCTGGCGTGGGGCCTGGCCGGGGGCGCGGTCGCGTTCGGGGCGCTGGGTCTGCTGCCGGAGGCTCATCCGGTGGTGCTGGGGGCGTTCGCCTTCCTCGCCGGGGCCGCGCCCGCCGCCGCCCCCGGCGGGCTGCGTGCCCTGCTGACCGGCATGGTGCCGGACAAGGCCGTCGCCCAGGCCCTGTCCCTGGAGTCGATCCTGACCTTCGGCATCTGGGCGGTGGCGCCCGCCGCCGTGACCGGCCTCGCGCTCGGCGTCTCACCGGCGCTGCCCCTGGTGGCGGCCGGGGTGCTGATGGCCGCCGCCGTGGCCGGGCTGTGGCTGCTGCCCGAGGGGTGGCACTCGGACGCCGACGACCGGGGCGGGGAGTCCATGGCGCGCATCCTCGTACGGGCCTGGCCGATCTTCGTGACCGGCGCGGCCAGCCTGTCGATGCTCGCGCTCGCCGAACTGGTCCTGCCCGCCCTGCTGGAGCAGCGCGGCATCGCGGTGGGCTGGGCGGGGCCGCTCCTCGCGGTGCTCGCGGTGGGCTCCGCGGTGGGGTCGTTCGTGTACGGACTGCGGACCTGGCCGGGCCGCCTGCGGACGCAGAGCATGGTGCTGATGTTCGCCGTCTCGGCCTGCCTGGCCGCCGTCGCCGTACTGCCGGGCGTGGGAGGGCTGCTCGCCGTCCTGGGGGTGGCCGGGGTGCTCCAGGCGGGGGCCATGCTCACCCGGAACCTGTCGCTGCGCGAGGTGCTGCCGCCCAGCGCCCTGGCCGCCGGCTACTCGGTGATGTACGCCGCCGTGGGCGCCGGGTACGCGGCGAGCGGCTCGCTGGCGGGCGGCCTGCTGAGCGTGGTGTCGCCGTCCACGGCGATCCTGGCGGGGGTCGGTCTCGGCGTGCTGCTGACCGTCGTCGGGGTGCTCGGCGAGGTGAAGCCGGCCGCGTCCCCCGGTGTGGTCTCAGCCGGCGGCGACGTCGCGGAACGTACGGCGGTAGGTGGTGGGGGTGACGCCGAGCGCGGCCTGTAGGTGCTGGCGCATCGACTGGGCCGTGCCGAAGCCCGCCTCCCGCGCCACCTGGTCGACGGAGAGATCGCTGGACTCCAGCAAGTGCCGTGCCCGCTCGACGCGTTGCTGCGTCAGCCACTGGCCGGGGCTGATGCCGACCTCCTCGCGGAAGCGGCGCGTGAAGGTGCGCACCGACATCGCCTCCTGCGCCGCCATGTCCCGTAGCCGCAGCGGCTGGTCGAGGCGGCCCAGCGCCCAGGCCCGCGCCGACCGGGTGGTGGCCAGCTGCGGTTCGGGGACCGGGCGCTGGATGTACTGGGCCTGGCCGCCGTCGCGGTGCGGCGGTACGACGGTCAGGCGCGCCACTTCGTTGGCGACCGCCGTGCCCTGGTCACGGCGGACGAGATGGAGGCAGAGGTCGACGCCCGCGGCCACACCCGCCGACGTCAGCACCTCGCCGTCGTCGATGAAAAGGACGTCCGCGTCGACCTTGACGTTCGGGAAGAGCCGCTGGAAGTGATCAGCCGACGCCCAGTGCGTGGTCGCCGGGCGCCCGTCGAGGAAGCCGGCGGCGGCGAGGACGTACCCGCCCGTGCAGATCGAGACCAGGCGGGTGCCCGGCCGGATGCCGGCCAGCGCGGCGGCCAGTTCGCCGGTGAGCCGCCCCTCCTCGTAGACCGGGCCCAGTTCGTACGACGCGGGGACCACGACGGTGTCGGCGGTGGCCAGCGCCGCGGGGCCGTGTTCGACGAGGATCGTGAAGTCGGCGTCCGTGCGGACCGGGCCGGGCGGCCGGACGGAGCAGGTCACGACCTCGTAGAAGAGGCGTCCCGCGGCGTCGCGCGCGCGGCCGAAGATCCGCTGCGGGATGCCCAGTTCGAAGGGGATCACGCCGTCAAGGGCGAGGACCACGACGCGGTGCCGGGGTGGTTCGGCGCGGGATGCTCCGGTGTCGGCCATGGCCCGATCCTATCGAACGCTGTCCCCCGGGCCACTCGTCCGGGCAGGGGCGGCCGCCGACTCTTGTGACGTGAACCAGACAACCGAGCCGGGCGCCGAGACGGGCGGGACCGGCACAGTGGGCGGCGCCGATGCCCGGGTGGGCGCGACGGCCGCGCCGCCCGAGACCCCCGGCCGCCGCCCTCCCCGTATCCACCGCGCGTGGTTCGTCGCCGCCGTCACCTTCGTGACGATCATCGGCGCCGCCGCGTTCCGGTCGCTGCCGAGCCTCCTCATCGACCCGCTGCACGACGACTTCGGCTGGTCGCGCGGGACCATCGGGCTCGCGGTCTCCATCAACCTGGCGCTGTACGGGCTCACCGCGCCGTTCGCCGCCGCGCTGATGGACCGCTTCGGCATCCGCAGGGTCGTCGCGGCCGCCCTCACCGTGATCGCCCTGGGCTCCGGGCTGACCGTGTGGATGAACCACGCCTGGCAACTGCTGCTCTACTGGGGGCTGCTCGTCGGGCTCGGCTCCGGTTCGATGGCGCTCGCCTTCGCCGCGACCGTCACCAACCGCTGGTTCACCGAGCGGCGCGGCCTGGTCACCGGCATCCTCACGGCCGCCTCCGCCTCCGGGCAGCTGATCTTCCTGCCGCTGCTCGCCTGGATCGTCGAGACCTACCGGTGGCGGCCCGCCGCCGTGACGGTCGCGCTCGCCGCCCTCGTCGTCGTCCCCTTCGTATGGCTGCTGCTGCGCGACCACCCGGCCGACGTCGGCCTGAAGCCGTACGGGGCCAAGGAGTTCGTCGCGAAGCCGCCGCCCGTCCCCGGGGCCGCCCGGCGCACGATGGCCGTGCTCTTCAAGGCGGCCCGCACCGGACCGTTCTGGCTGCTCGCGGGCAGCTTCGCGATCTGCGGGGCCTCGACGAACGGCCTGATCCAGACCCACTTCGTGCCCGCCGCGCACGACCACGGCATGCCCGTCAGGGCCGCCGCCGCGCTGCTCGCCGTCATCGGCGTCTTCGACATCGTGGGGACGGTCGCGTCCGGCTGGCTCACCGACCGCTTCGACGCGCGGCGCCTGCTCGCCGTCTACTACGCGCTGCGCGGCGTCTCGCTGCTCTTCCTGCCGATCCTCCTCGCCCCGAACGTCCACCCGCCGATGATCTTCTTCATCGTCTTCTACGGCCTGGACTGGGTCGCCACCGTCCCGCCGACCCTCGCGCTCTGCCGCGAGCAGTACGGCGACGACAGCGCCATCGTCTTCGGCTGGGTCCTGGCCTCGCACCAGGTCGGCGCCGCCGTCGTCGCGTTCCTCGGCGGGGTCGTACGGGACACCTTCGGGTCGTACGACGTCATCTGGTACGCCTCCGGGGCGCTGTGCGCGGCGGCCGCGCTGATGGCGCTGGTGATCCGGCGGCGCGACCCGGCGCACCTCCCGGCCGTCACGGCGTGAAACGGCCGAACCTGCCCTGATGGAAGAGGAGCGGCCCGGTGCCGTCGCCGTCGGCGGTGCCGAGCGCGTCCACCCGGCCCACCACGATGAGGTGATCGCCACCGGTGTGCACCGCCCGGATCGCGCAGTCGACCCACGCGGGGGCGCCGGCCAGGCGGGGCGAACCGGAGACGGGCGCCGCGTCGTACGCCACCCCGGCGAACTTGTCGGCGCCGCTCACGGCGAAGCCCCTGCACAGCTCGCCCTGGCCCGCGCCGAGGATGTTCACGCAGAAGACGCCCGCGCGCGCGATGCGCGGCCACGTCGTCGAGGTGCGCGCCACCATGAAGGTGACCAGCGGCGGGTCCAGGGAGAGCGAGGCGAAGGACTGGCAGGCGAAACCCGCGGGGCCCTCGCCCGCCGCGCAAGGGGGTGCCGTGATCACGGTGACGCCCGTCGCGAAGTTCCCGAGGACGCGGCGGAACTCGCCCGGATCGAGCGGTGCGCGCTCGTCGTCACCGACCGCCCGCAGCTCGGGGCGTGGCAGCGTCTCGAAGGGGCCCGTGGTGGTGGGGGCCCCGACCGACCTGAGGTAGCGGACGGCGGTGGCCGCCATCCCTGCGTGTCCCATCACACCGACCATTGAAGCTGACGGGGCGTCAGATGGGAAGGGCGTGGCGGGCCTGGGGCGGGCCTCGGCGGGCCTGTGGCGGGACCCCTCCCGCCCCGCGCGTATCTTCAGGCCCATGACGTGGGGAAATCCCAAGGCGGCGGGTTCGCGGGGGGCCTGGAGCGACAGCCGGATGCGGGCCGCGGGGGCGGCGTGCGCGGCGCAGCTGCCGGTGGCCGGGATCGTGGCGTTCACGCTGACGCTCGGCGACGACGACTACGGGGCCACGGGTGGCGGTGCCATCGGCCTGGTCTGCTTCCTCCTCTTCGGGCCGTTCCTGCTGCCGGTCGTCGGACTGCTGCACGCCGCGGTGCTCACGCTCCCCGCGGCCTGGCTCGGCCGCCTGGGCGCCGCGCGGCTCGGCCGGGGGCCGGAGTGGGCGTGGCCCCTCGCCTGCCTGCTGCCGGTCGGCGCGGCATGGGCGGCCTGCTTCGCCGCGCTGGGCGCCCCCTTCGTACAGACCGCGCTGTGGAGCGCGGCGAGCGGTGTTCTGCCCGTGCTGCACGTGGCGTACTGCCGACGGCGCGAGGAACGCCTCGGCAGACCGCTGCGCAAGGTGTGGACTCTGTCCGGCCTCACCTCGCTCGGCCTGTGCGTGGCGGTCCTCGGCGGGGCGGTCGCGGCCACGGCGACGGGCCTCATCAAGGAGTACGAGCCGCCCCGGCTCTCCGTCGAACAGCTCACCGGAACCTGGCGCGGCGAGGACGACGAGAGCGTCGTCCTGCGGTTGCGGGCGGACGGGCGAGCCGTGCTCGACGGCACCCCCTTCGAGCGCGTCGGGACGGACGCGGGCGGTTGGTACGACAGCGAACTCGCCCGCTGTCACGCCACCGGCACGTGGAGGGTGGACCGAGACCGCGACCGCTTTCCGCGGCGCCCGGCCGTGGCCGTGGACGCCAAGGGGTGCGGCGACCGCCAGCTGTGGACCGTCGGCGGCACCGAGGCGCGCCCCGAGCTGTTCGTGTCGTTCGGGGACCCGGACTCGCCGGACATCGAGGTGCTGGTGCGGCGGCGCGGCTGAGGGGTGCGGTCGGGGGGTGCGGCCGAGGGGTGTGACTGAGCTGCGCGACGCCGGTCAGCGGCCTCGGAAGGTCGGTGGGCGGCGTTCCACGAAGCCGGCCACGCCCTCGTTCGCGTCCGCCGTGGTCATGTTGATCTCCTGGGCGTTCGCCTCCGCCGCGAAGGCGGTCGCGCGGTCCGAGTCCAGGGAGGCGTTGACCAGCTGCTTGGTCAGGGCCAGGGCGCGGGTCGGGCCCGTCGCGAGGCGCCGCGCCCACTCCCGGGCCGTCTTCTCCAGGTCGTCGGCCGGTACGACGCGGTTGACGAGGCCGAGCCGTTCCGCTTCGGCGGCGGACACGGAGTCCCCGAAGAACATCAGCTCCTTGGCCCGTTGCGGCCCGATCAGCCGGGGCAGCAGATAGGCGCCGCCGCCGTCCGGCACGAGGCCACGGCGCGCGAACACCTCGATGAACTTGGCCGGTTCGGCGGCGATCACCAGGTCGCAGGCGAACGCCAGGTGGGCGCCGATACCGGCCGCCGTGCCGTTCACCGCGGCGATCACCGGCTTCTCGCAGTCCAGGACGGCGGCGATCAGCCGTTGGGCGCCCCGTCTGACCGTCCGGGCGACGTCACCGGGCACCCGCTCACCCGTGGCGGGCGCGCCGCGCAGGTCGGCGCCCGCGCAGAATCCCCTGCCGGTGGCGGTGATCACGACGGCGCGTACGCCGGGGTCGCCGGAGGCCTCGTCGAGCAGTGCGATGACGCGCTCGCGCTGGTCCCAGGTGACGGCGTTCATGGCCTCGGGGCGGTTGAGCGTGATCCACGAGACGGCGTTGTCAGTGGTGTGGAGTATCAATGAGCCGAGGGGTTCGGGGGAGGCAGTCGGGTCGGGGGAGGACGTCGTCATGCGGGAGTGGCTCCGTTTCGCCGGGGGGTGCGCGGTGGCAGCGGCGGTGGCGTGGGTGACGGCGCTGGGGGTGGCGGCAGCGGTGAAGCGGGCGGTGTCGGGCGCCTTCTCCGGTGGCCCCTCAGCGGCAGACGGCGAACGCGTCGAGGGCGACGGCCCCCTGCCCCCGGGGCAGCACCATCAGGGGGTTGATGTCCAACTCGGCCATCTCGTCGCCGAGTTCGAGGGCCATGCGCTGGACGCGCAGCACGACCTCGACGAGCGCGTCGACGTCGGCGGGCGCCGCCCCCCGGACGCCGCTCAGCAGGGCCCGCCCCCGCAGCTCGGACAGCATCGCCTTCGCCTGGTCCTCCCCGAAGGGCGGCACCCGCACCGCCGCGTCCCGGAGCACCTCGACGAGTACGCCGCCGAGTCCCACCGTCACGGTCGGCCCGAAGAGCGCGTCGTGCGTGACGCCGACGACCATCTCGACGCCCCGCTCGACCATCTGGCAGACCAGCACACCGTCCAGCGGCACGTCCTCGTAGCGGGCGATGTCCGTCAGCTCCCGATAGGCGTCGCGCACCTGGCTGGCGGAGGTCAGCCCGATTTTCACCAGGCCCAGCTCGGTCTTGTGCGCCAGCTGGGGACCCGAGGCCTTCATGACGACGGGGTAGCCGACGAGCCCGGCCGCGCGGACGGCCGCCGCCGCACTGGTCACCAACTGCTCACGCGGTACGCGAATCCCGTACGCGCGCAGCAGCTGCTTCGCCGCGTGCTCGCTGAGCTGCTGGCCCGGCCGCATCAGGGCCTGCGCCTTGCGGAAGGAGGGGGAGGGGGTCCGCGGCGCCTCGTCGAAGGGGGAGCGGTAACCGGCCGTGAAGCGGTGATGGTCCAGATGGGCGCGTACGGCCGTGATGCAGTTGGCGAAGGTCCGGAAGGTGGCCACGCGCGAGGAGCCGAGCAGCGTCCGGCGGTAGGCGTCCTCGGTGCCGACGGGCGAGCCCCACACCACGCACACCAGTTTGTCCGTCTCCTCAGCCGCGTCCACCAGGTCCTGCGCCAGCTTGTCGCTCATCGGCGGGAAGGGCCCGGTGATCGGACAGATGAGCACCCCCACCTGCGGGTCGTCGAGGATCGCGTCGATGATCTTCCGGCCGCGCCAGTCGCCCACGGGGTGCCCGCCGTTGTCGACGGGGTTGGCGACGCTCAGGTACTCCGGTATCCACTGGTGCAGCTCCGCCTGCTTGGCCTCACTGAGCGTGGGCAGCATGAGCCCCGCCTCCGCCGCCAGGTCCGAGAAGTGCGCGCCCGTGCCGCCCGAGATCGAATAGACGGCGACGCCCTCGGCAGACGGCCTGCGGGCCCGCGCCAACAGGGCGGCGGTGTCCTGGAGTTCGTCGAGCCCGTCGACGCGGATGACACCGAACTGCCGCATCGCCGCGTCCACCACCGCGTCGGCGCCGGTCAGCTTCCCGGTGTGTGAGGCGGCCATGCGGGCGCCCGTCTCGGTCCGGCCGACCTTGACGGCGACGACGGGCACGCCGCGGCGGGCCGCGCGGTCGGCGGCGAGCAGGAAGGCGCGGCCGTCCTTGAGGCCCTCCACGTAGCAGGCGATGGCGCCGACCTCGGGGCGCTCGGCGAAGTAGGAGATGAAGTCGGAGGCCTCCAGGTCGGCCTCGTTGCCGGTGGGGGCCCAGTGGGAGAGGCGGATGCCGAGTTCCTGGAGGGCGAAGACCGGGCGGCCCTGGTGGCCGGACTGGGTGATCAGCGCGATGGCGGGGCCTTCGAGGTCCTCGCGGAACTCCTCGAAGGCGTTGAGGTTGGTGTTGGGGCCGAGCAGCCGCAGGCCCGAGCGGCGTACGGCGGCCGCGAGACGGGCCTGGGCGGCCGCGCCCTCCTCGCCCGTCTCGGCGAACCCGGAGGCGAAGGCCACGGCGAACCGCACCTTGGCCTCGGCCAGCTGCTCGATCGCGGGCAGCGGGTCGGCGACCAGCAGGACGGCCAGGTCGACCTGTTCGGGCAGGTCGGCGACGGAAGGGGAGCAGGGGATGCCGAAGACCGCCCGGCGGGTGGGGTGCACGGGGTGGAGCCGTGCGCCGACCCGCTCGGCCCAGGCGATGAGCTGCCGGGTGATGCCGGCGCCGGGCCGTCCCTCGGCGTCCGAGGCGCCGATGACGGCGACGGACTCGGGGCGGAAGAAGCGGTCCAGGTCGGGTACGTCGGCGTGCAGTGGCCGGCCGCTGACGTCCAGGCCGTCCGTGGTCGGGGCTCTGCCGTGGATGGTGGGGGGAGGGGGTTCGCCGCAGGCCACGACGTGTGTGCGGCGGCGGTCGGTGGTGAAGGTGCCGTGTGTCGATCCAAGCATCGGTCCGCCCGCTCCTGTGTGACAGCGATTACCTGACGCTTAGTCAGGTTACTGAACTGACGCTGTGTCAGGAATGGGGGTGCATGCAAAGTCGTGGGGGTGTTGGCCTGTGGGGCCGCTGCGGGGCGCTGTGCTGTGTTTGGGGTGGGAGGGGGGTGCTGGGTCTACTGAAGCGTAGGTTTTGGGTGCTGCCAAGGTGGTGATTCGGCCGGGGTGGGGCTTTGTGGGTGCGGGGTTGTTGCGCAGTTCCCCGCGCCCCTTGAGGGGTTGTCTTTCGGGTGCGGGTGGGGTGGGGCTTGTCGCGCAGTTCCCCGCGCCCCTTACGGGGCCGTCTTTTCGGTGCGGGTGTGTGGGGGCTGGTCGCGCAGTTCCTCGCGCCCCTTACGGGGCTGTTCCTTGGGTGCGGGTGTGTGGGGGTTGGTCGCGCAGTTCCCCGCGCCCCTGGCGGGGGCGTTCCTTGGGTGCGGGTGGGGTGGGGCTTGTCGCGCAGTTCCTCGCGCCCCTGGCGGGGGGCTTTTACGGGGACGGTTGGGATTTGGCTATTTTTTTGGCGATTTTCTTTGCGTCTCGGGAGAGTTCGCGGAGGGTGCCGCTGATGGGGGTGGTGAAACCCGTGAAGTAGAGGTTCGGGGTCTGTTTGGGGGTGCGGCGGCCGTGGGCGGTGGGGCGGCCGTGTTCGTCTAGGACGCCCAGGGTGCCGACCAGGCTCTCCAGGGCGCGGCGGTAGCCGGTCGCCGCGATGACGGAGTGCGGGGCGATCCGGGTGCCGTCCGCCAGGACCACCTTGCCCTCCTCGAAGGCCTCCACGGCGGCGACGGGCTCGACCGTTCCCTTGCGCACGGCGTCGATGAGCCCGACGTCCTGCACCGGGATCGCCCCTTGCCGGGCCCGGGAGAAGAGGCCGGTGTCGGGGCGCGGCAGTCCCTTCGCCGACAGGTCGGGCACGGAGACGCGGGCGGCCAGGGCCGCGAGCCGGTCGGTCAGGGCCACCGGGAGCCTGCGGCACAGGATGCCCGAGAGCTGCGCGGGCCACCCGGCGGTGGAGCGGCGCACGATGTGCGGGGCGGTGCGTACCGCGAGGCGGACCCGGGCGGCGCCGCCCTCGGCCAGGTCGACGGCGATCTCCGCGCCGGTGTTGCCGACGCCGACGACCAGGACGTCCTTGCCGGAGAAAGGGCTCGGGCCGCGGTAGTCGCGGGCGTGCAGGAGGTCGCCGGAGTACGTGTCGCGGCCGGGCCAGTCCGGCAGGCGGGGCGTGTGGTTGCAGCCGGTGGCGACCACCACCGCGCTGCCGGTCAGCTCCCGTCCGCCGGTCGCGCGCAGCAGCCAGCCGGTGCCGTCGGCGGTGCGTTCCAGGCCGGTGACCTCGACCCCGGTGACGATGTCGAGGGCGTGGTGCTCCGCGTACGCCTCCAGGTAGCGGATCACGTCGTCACGGGACACCCACCGGCCGGCCGACCGGGGTATCGCGAGCCCCGGCAGGGCGGAGAGGCGACGCGTCGTGTGCAGGTGGAGGCGGTCGTAGTGGCCGCGCCAGGAGGCGCCGACCCGCTCCGACTTCTCCAGGACGACCGCGCGGACACCGCGTGCGCGCAGCGCCGCGGCGACGGCGAGCCCGCCGGGGCCGCCGCCGATGACGTACACGGGGTGGCCCGGCCGGGGCGCCTGCGGGGGTGTCGAGTCGGACATGACTGGAGAGTAACCGCGCGCTTACTTGATATGCGTCGGTCAAGTCCGGAACCGGTTGCGAATCGATCACGGCACGCGCGCGGCGTCCGCCCCTTGCGTATTCGCGCCCCTGTGCGCTGAACTGACGTACCGTCAGAGACGCTGTCGCGACCGCCGAAGTGGGAGAGACCACGGCATGGACTCGATCTGGCTCACCGGCGCCGAATGGCTCGCCGTGCTCCGCATAGGCCTCGGCCTGTGGTGGCTGGAGAGCTGGCGCCACAAGGACAAGAAAGGCTGGTTCGAGCGGGGCACGGGCATCGCCTGGGCGGCCGACGTGGCCGCCAAGCACAGGTGGCGCGCGGTCCGCGGCGGCTTCGACACCGTCGTCGCGCCGCGCCCGAAGACGATGGCGTACGTCGTCGTCTACGCCGAACTCGCCCTGGGTCTCGGCCTGATCGCCGGCTTCCTGACCCCGATCGCCCTGGTCGGCGGCCTGCTCCTCAACCTCCTCTACCTCATCCTCATGATCCACGACTGGGCCGAGCAGGGGCAGAACGCGATGATGGCGCTCATCTCGCTCGTCGCCCTCTTCGCCATGTCCTGGCAGACCTGGTCCCTCGACGACGCGTTGGGGCTCTTCCGATGAGCGCGGCGGCGCGTACCGGTCCGCGCTTCGACCTGCCCGAGCCCGACGCCTTCACCCGCCCCTACTGGGACGCGACGGCCGCGGGGTGGCTGCTGATCCGCCGGTGCGGGGCGTGCGGGGCGGCGCACCACTATCCGCGCGAGTTCTGTCCGCGCTGCTGGAGCGAGGACGTCACCTGGGAGCGGGCGAGCGGCCGGGCCACGCTCTACACCTGGTCGGTGGTGCACCGGAACGACCTGCCGCCGTTCGGCACGCGCGTCCCGTACATCGCCGCGGTCGTCGATCTCGCCGAGGGGCCCCGGATGATGACGGAGGTCGTCGGCTGCGGGGCGGCGGAGGGGCTGTGGATCGGGATGGGGCTGAAGGTGGCGTTCCGGGAGGCCGGGGGGTTCGCCGTGCCGGTGTTCAGGGTGGAGGCGTGAGCGGGAGCGTGGTCAGGGGCGGGGAAAATTCTTTGTGGGCGGCGGGTGGCGCGCGGGATCATGGGCCATGTCCACCGACTCGCGCTCCTCCTGGCAGCTGACCCACGACCTCGACGCCTTCCACGCCCGCGCCGCCGAATTCCTGCGCTCCGAACCGGCCCTGCACACCGCCCTCCTCAGCGTCACGGACACCCTGCGCGTGCAGGGGCTCCAGGTGTACGGGGAAGAGGCGCCGCACTTTGGTACGTACGCCGATGCCGGTGCGGCAGGGCGGGTTCGGGGCGCCTTTCTGCGTACTCCGCCGTATCCGATGACCCTCTCGCCCGTCGGGCCCGAGGCCGCCGAAGCCCTCGCCCGGCAGCTCGCGGGCACCGCGCCCGACCTGTCGGGAGTCGCCGCCGCCCGGGAGACCGCGGAGGCCTTCGCCCGGGCCTGGGAGAAGCACACCGGGGTGACGGCCACGCTCGGCACCCGGCAGCGGCTGTACCGGCTCGACACCCTCACGCCGCCCGAGCCCGCCCCGCCGGGCCGCGCCCGGGTCGCCGCCGAGGGCGACCTGGACCTGCTCGCGCGCTGGTACCGGGAGTTCTGCGAGGCCGTGGGGCAGCGGCCCGGCATGGACGCCCGGGAGTGGGGCACGTCCCGTATCTCCTACGGAGGCGTCACGCTCTGGGAGACGCCCGACGGGACGCCCACCGCGATGGCGAGCGTCACCCGCCGCGCCGCGGGGCAGGTCCGCGTCGCCACCGTGTACACCCCTGCGGCCCTCCGCGGCCGGGGCTATGCCGGTGCCGCCACCGTGGCCGTCAGCCGCGCCGCGCTCGACGCGGGCGCCGGGGAGGTCCTGCTCTTCACCGACCTCGACAACCCGACCAGCAACGGGCTCTACCAGCGGATCGGATACCGCCCCGTGCGGGACTTCGCGCAGTACGACTTCAGCGGTTGAGGCCGACGCCGCCCCGAGGGCCTCAGGGCCAGAGCAGTTCGCGGGTCCACTCGGCGGCGGCCCGATCCCCCGCCTCGCCCCTGCGGTACCGCAGCCGCACGTGCCGCCGCCGCTCGTCGCCCTGGAAGAACTCCGCCTCCCGGGGCTCCAGGACGTACAGCGTCCAGGTCGGCGCGTCCGCGTCCGGCTCGGCCCGGGCGCGGTCCCAGGCGGCGGCCGAGGCGCGCGCCAACTCCGCCGAGGAGCTGAGGGGTTCGCTCTGGCGGCCCACCAGAGCGGCGGCGAGGGCGCCCGTCGAGCGGGCGTGCAGGTCGGCGAGGCTCTCGGCGTGCGGGGCCGCGGCGACCCGGCCCCTGATCCGGATCTGCCGGCCCTGCGACGCCCAGTAGAAGTGCAGGGCGGCTTCCGGGCGGGCGGCGAGCTGGCGGCCCTTCCTGCTGCTCGCGTGCGAGGCGAAGTGCCAGCCGCGGCCGTCGGCGTCGTGCAGCATGACGGTCCGTACGTCGGGTCCGCCGTCCTCGGCGACCGTCGCGAGGCCCATGGTGTGCGGCTCGGCCTGCCCGGCGGCCACCGCCTCCGCGAACCAGGTGTGGAAGAGGGGGAGCGGGTCGGCGGGCGCCCCGGCCGGGTCGAAGGCGGGCAGCTCGACGTCCCACACGCGCTGCGCCCGCAGCAGTGTCTGGAACGGGGTGGCGGGGCCGCTGCCCTGGGGCGCGGCGGGCGGTGGCGGGGTTCCGGGTGTCGTCATGCGCCGATTGTGACGCGCGGGCACCAGAGGCGCCGCGTCATCCCCGCCCCAGCACCACCGTCCCCGACGAGCAGAACCACCCGCCCGTCCCCGATGCCACCGCCAGCTCCGGCAGCGTGCCGTCAGGGCGTCTGACCTGGCCCTCGCCCGCCTGGCCGCGCAGCTGCCGGGCCGCTTCCACCAGCAGGAACAGGCCGCGCATGCCCGGGTGCTGTGCGGACAGGCCGCCGCCGTCCGTGTTGGTCGGGAGGCCGCCCGTACGCAGCAGGCGGCCCTGCTCCACGAAGGCGCCGCCCTCGCCCTTCCCGCAGAAGCCGAGGTCCTCCAGCGTCACCAGCGTCATGTAGGTGAACGCGTCGTAGATCTGGGCCACGTCGATGTCCTGGGGCCGCACCTCCGCCCGTTCGAAGGCGAGCCGGCCGCTCACCGCCGCCGGGGAGACCGTGAAGTCGTCCCACTCCGACATCGTCGTGTGCGACACGTGTTCGCCCGCCCCGAGGACCCACACCGGCTGCGAGGCGCAGTCCGCCACGTACTCCTCGGCGGCGAGCAGCACCGCGCAGCCGCCGTCGGACCGTATGCAGCAGTGCAGCTTGGTGAACGGGTCCGCGATCATCGGACCGGCCAGCACCTCGTCCACCGTGATCGGGTCGCGGAACATCGCGTCGGGGTTGGCCGCCGCGTTGGCCCGCGCCTGGACGGCGACGGAGGCGAGCTGTTCCAGGGTCGTGCCGTACTCGTGCATGTGGCGGCGCGCGGCCATCGCGTACTTGGCGATCAGGGTGTGTCCGTACGGGACCTCGAACTGGGCCGGGCCCCGTGCGCCGAAGGAGAGGTTCGACGTGCGGCGCCCCGCCTTGATGTCCGCGCGGGCGGTGGAGCCGTAGACGAGGAGCACGGCGTTCGCCCGGCCCGCCGCTATCGCCTCCGTCGCGTGCGCGGCCATGACCTCCCAGGTGGAGCCGCCCACGGAGGTGGAGTCCACCCAGCGGGGCCGGAGGCCGAGGTACTCGGCGACCTCCACGGGCGCCAGCGTGCCGAGGCCCGCGGAGGCGAGTCCGTCGACCACCTCGCGGCCGAGGCCCGAGTCGGCGAGCGCGCGGCGGGCCGCCTGGGCGTGCAGGGCGTAGGGCGTGGCCTCGTCGACCCGCCCGCAGTCCGAGAGGGCGACACCGACGACAGCGACCTTGCGGCGGGCGGAGCGGCTGGCGGTGGGCATGAATCTGACGGTACATCAGTTTTGCGCGGCCTAAGGAGAGGTGGGCCGGATCGGCTCGTCCCCGCTCTGGGCATCTCCGTGCCGCGCACCTAACATGACGGCCCGTCAGATACAGGTTCAGGTCCGGTCGCCGGACCCGGGGGAGGAGCCCACCGATGGACGCCGCCTTCAGCGCGGAGCAGGACGAGATCCGCCGCACCCTGCGCGAACTGGTCACCAAGCGCTGCGGGCCCGACGACGTCAAGGCCGCCGTTCGCACCCCTCGCGGACACGACCCGGCCCTGTGGTCCGCCCTCGCCGAACAGCTCGGCCTGCCGGGGCTCGCCCTTCCCGAGGCGTACGGAGGTGTCGGCTGCACGGCCGCGGAGCTGGCCCTCGGCTGCGAGGAGCTGGGCCGCGCCCTCGCCCCGTCCCCGCTGCTGGCCACCGCCGTCCTCGCCGCCCCGCTGATCCTCGCCCTCGGCACCGAGGAGCAGCGCGCCGCGCACCTGCCCCGGATCGCCGCGGGGGAGCTGGCCGCCGCGCTCGCCGTACCCGGCACCGGGCTCGCCACCGCCCTCGGGCTTGTCGGCGACAACGCCGGTGACTGGTCCGGTGGCGGTCGCGCGGGCGGTGTACAGGCAAGGGAGGAGGGCGGGACGTGGCGGCTGTACGGGCAGGCCGAGCAGGTGCTCGACGGGCACAGCGCGGGGCTCCTCGTCGTCGCCGCGCACGCGGGAGGCTTCGCCCGCTCCCGTACCCTCCTCTTCCTGGTGCGCGGGGGTGCGACCGGCATGGCGCGGGCGCGGCAGACCTCGCTCGACGAGACGCGCGCCCGGGCGCGCGTCGAACTGCGGGACGTGCGGGCCGAGTTGCTGGGGAATGCCGAGGGTGACGTGCCGGGTGCACTCGCCGCCGCCGGGGACGTCGCCGCCACCGTGCTCGCCGCCGAGGCCGTCGGGGCCGCGGACCGCGCGCTGGAGAGGACCGTCGAGTACGTGCGCCGGCGCGAGCAGTTCGGGCGGGCGATCGGGTCCTTCCAGGCCGTCAAGCACCGCCTCGCGGAGGTGTACGTACAGGTGCAGGCGGCCCGGTCGGCCGCGTACTACGCGGCCTGGGCGGCCGGGGCGCGGGCCGCGGGGTCCGGCGGGCAGGGCGCCGAGCGGGCCGGCGCGCTGGCGCTCGCGCAGGGGCTCGACGCGCTGCGGACCGCCGCGTCGGAAGCCGTGCAGCTGCACGGCGGCATCGGCTTCACCTGGGAGCACGAGGCGCATCTCTACTTCAAGCGGGCCTCCGGCGACGAGCTGCTCTTCGGGCCCGCGCACCGCCTGCGGGCGCGGGCGGCGGAACGGGCCGGGCTGTTCGCGGGCGATGCCCTCCGGGAGGCCGTCTGATGCCGCCCAACCCACGCCCGGCGCGGACGGCGGCCGGGCTGCGCCTGGTGCAGAAGGTGTCCGCCACCCGCGCCTTCGCGAAGCTCGCCCCGCACGTCGTCCCCGCGCTGGACCGTGCCGTGCACCGGCTGACCCGCGGCAAGGTACTGCTCAGCGGGAAGATGCTGCCCGGCCTCGTCCTGACGACGCGGGGCGCGAAGAGCGGACTGCCAAGACGTACGCCGCTGGCGTGCGTGCCCGACGAGAAGGGCGGCGGATGGGTGCTGATCGGGTCCAACTTCGGGCGGCCCGGCCACCCGGCGTGGACCGCGAACCTGCTCGCGCACCCGGAGGCCTCGGTCAAC
The DNA here is from genome assembly GCF_021028635.1 of Streptomyces huasconensis. NCBI lineage: Bacteria > Bacillati > Actinomycetota > Actinomycetes > Kitasatosporales > Streptomycetaceae > Streptomyces > Streptomyces huasconensis. The sequence continues at coordinate 3,467,093 of NZ_CP086119.1, read as the reverse complement.
TGGCGCGGTGCGGACGTCCCGGTCCGGGCACGGCTGTTGACGGGGGAGGAGCGGGCGGCGGCCTGGGAGGCGGCGCTCGCGTTCTGGCCGCCGTACGCCGCGTACCAGTCGCGGGTGGAGCGGGAGATCAGGCTCTTCCGCCTGGAGCGGAGACCGCGACGGCGGACCACCTGAGTGATCCGCCGCCGGGCTGACAGGACTGGAGGGGGCCGCTACTTCGTCGGCTTTTTGCCGGTGACGCCCAGATGCACCAACATCGCCAAATTGGGCTTGAGTTCGTGCTGTTTGACGCCCCACGTCTGGAAGCCGCGCTGGTGCGAGGCGACCGCCGCCAGCATCGCGACGATCGAACCCGCCATGGCCGCCGGGCTGACGTCCTTGTCGACCTTGCCCTTGGCCTGCAGCTCCTTGACGGTGTCCGTAAGGGAGTTGTTGACCGAATTGAGGATCTTCATCCGGATCTTGTAGAAGCGCTTGTCGCCCTCGGCCGCGCCGAGGTCGACGACGCGGAGGATCGCGTCGTTCTTTCGCCAGAAGTCGAGGAAGCCCTCGACCAGCTCCTGGGAGGTCTGCCAGCCCGCCTTGCCGACCCAGGAGCGCCCTTCGAGCAGCTGGGTCAACTCGGCGCCCTCGGCCGCCATTTGCTCGGCGATCTCCAGGACGGCGCCCTCGACGTCCGGGAAGTACTGGTAGAAGGTCGCCGGTGAAGTCCCCGCCCTCCGGGCCACGTCGATGACTTTGACGTCCCGATAGGGCGAGGAGCTGAGCATCTCGCTGAGGCAGTCGAGCAGCTTCTGACGCGTCGCCTGACCGCGCCGACCGGCCACGCGGCCGTCGACGGTACGTACCTGTCCTGTCATGCCGTCAGCTTACCGAGGGGTGATCGGAGCGCGATTCGGCCGAGTGCAAATGGGGTTGGGGCAGGTCGCGGCCGGGTGGGGGCGCACGGGGGTGGCGGAAAGTGGACCCCGCACGACTCGACGCAAGACTCGATCAAGTGTTCGGATATGTGAGCTGCGGGTGCCGTGCGGGGCGGTTAGCTTGAACGGCATGGACTACGCAGAGCAGGACACAGCGGGCGGATACGCGGAGGGCGTGCCCTGCTGGGTCGACGCGATGCTCCCCGACGTGGAGGGCGGCAAGCGGTTCTACGGCGAGCTGTTCGGGTGGGCCTTCGCCGAGAGGGCCGAGGCCGGGGCGGGGGCCGGGTCGGCGTACGGGCAGTACACCCTGGCCCACAGCGACGGCCTGCCCGTCGCCGCGCTCGCGCCCAAGACCGACGGCCGCATGCCCACCGTCTGGACCGTCTACCTCGCGACCCCCGACGCCGCCGCCCTCGCCGGGCGCGTCAGGCGCGCGGGCGGCTCCATGGTCCGGGAGCCCATGCCGGTCGGCCCCGCCGGGACGGTGGGCCTCGCCGCCGACCCCGAGGGCGCCGTCTTCGGGATCTGGCAGGGCGGCACGCACCAGGGCTTCGGCAAGCAGCGGGAGCCCGGCTCGTACTGCTGGACGGAGGTCTACTCGCGGGACAAGGACCGGGTCGACCCCTTCTACGAGGGCGTCTTCGGATACGGCGGCTTCGACCTCGACCTCGACGGCGTCCCCTTCCGCACCTGGTCCCCGCCAGGCGCCCAGGCCGGGCCCGAGACCGCCGTCGGCGGCCGCAGTCTGATGTCCCCGGCCACCGACGGCTACAGCACGCCCGAGACGCCCCCGCACTTCCTCGTCTACTTCAATGTCACCGACGCCGACGCGACGGCCGCGGCCGTCACCCGGCTCGGCGGCCGTGTGCAGGTGCCGCCCCACGACATCCCGTACGGGCGTATCGCGGTGCTCAGGGACAACCAAGGGGCGACCTTCGCTGTCCTACAGGACTGAGGCTGCCGCGCGGAGCGTCACCCGTGGGTCTTTTGTCCCGGGAAACCCCCAGACACCCCCAGTCACCCCGAGACACCCCGATCTCGCCCCGGGTTCGCCACGGCCGCCTCGGACAGGAAGAATCAGGGTGCGTGCCGCCGTAGCGGCTCGGGTGGTGAGACGCTGCACGGGGCTGTCTTCTTCGGCGGCCGCGTACGGGGAGGTGGCAGGGCAAGTGGTGGATCAGCTGACGCAGCACGATCCGAGGCGGATCGGCCCGTTCGAGGTCCTCGGCAGGCTGGGCGCCGGTGGCATGGGTCTGGTCTATCTCGCACGCTCCGCGTCGGGGCGGCGCGTGGCGATCAAGACGGTGCGGACCGAACTCGCCGAGGACCAGCTGTTCCGCGTCCGCTTCACGCGCGAGGTCGAGGCCGCCCGCGCCGTCTCCGGCTTCTACACCGCCGCCGTGGTGGACGCCGACCCGCGGGCCGCCGTGCCGTGGCTCGCCACCGCGTACGTCCCCGCGCCCTCCCTCGAAGAAATAGTGAACGAACACGGGCCGCTGCCCACCCAGGCGGTGCGGTGGCTGGCGGCGGGCGTGGCCGAGGCGCTGGAGTCCATCCACGGCGCCGGCCTGGTCCACCGTGACCTCAAGCCGTCCAACGTCCTCGTCGTCGAGGACGGCCCGCGCGTCATCGACTTCGGCATCGCGTCCGGCGTCTCCAACACCCGGCTGACGATGACCAACGTCGCCGTGGGCACACCCGCGTACATGTCACCCGAGCAGGCGAAGGACTCGCGCAGCGTGACCGGCGCCAGCGACGTCTTCTCGCTCGGCTCCACGCTCGTCTTCGCCGCGACCGGGCACGCCCCCTTCCACGGCGCCAACCCCGTCGAGACGGTCTTCATGCTGCTCCGGGAGGGCCCCGACCTCGAAGGGCTGCCGGACGAGCTGCGCCCGCTGATCGAGTCGTGCATGCAGATGGAGGCGGCGCTGCGGCCCAGCCCCGCCGACCTCCAGGCGCAGCTCGCCCCGCACCTCTTCGCCTCCGAGAGCGCGGGCAACGACGACAGCGGCACGGCCTCCGCCTGGCTGCCGGAGCGGGCCGTCGCGCTCATCGAGGCCCGCAGGAACGGCCGGCCTCCCGCCCGGGTCCCGGCCACCGCCGGGCGCAGCGGCGGCCGGGGTGCCGCCCCCGCCCCCGCTCCGGTGCCGGTCACCGCGCCGCCGCCTCCGCAGCAGCCGCCGCCCGCGCCGTCCCAGGCACCGTTCGCGGGCACACCCGACGCGGGGCCCGTGCGGCTCGCCGGGGGGAAGGTGCCGATCGGGCCCGGGCCGCGCGTCGCCGGCTCCCGCGCCGCCGCCGTGCCCGTCGACCACGGGCTCGCCGCGTCCTGGTCGCGGTCCTCGGCGCCCAAGGGCGGGCCCAACGGCGCCGCCGCGCAGGCACCCGCCGTGCCCGCGCCCGCCGCGGCGCCCGACGCCGGGGCGAAGTCGTGGCGGCCGTGGCGGTTCCGGATGTCCAACGACGTGTGGGGCACGCCCGCGGTCGCCGGCAACCTCGTCTACGTCACCTCCTTCGAGGTCCACGCGCTGGACGTCGCCAGCGGCCGCCGCAGCTTCAAGACACGGGACGTCGCCTGGTCCATGGCGGTGGCCGACGGACGTATCCACGCCTCCGACGGCCCCACCCTCTATGCCCTCGACGGCGCCGACGGCACCGACCTGTGGCGGCTGCCGACCGACGCGTGGGTGTACTCCCTCCAGGCCGCCCGCGGCACGGTCGTCACCGGCACCCGCGGCGGCGGCGTCCAGGCCTGGGAGGCCGCCAACGGCGAGAAGCTCTGGGAGATCACCGGCGCGCAGACCGACTTCGAGACCCCGGAGGCCGGGCCCGCCGTGTTCGACGGCACGGTGTACGTCTGGAAGGACGCGCGGCTGCGGGCGCTGGAGGCGCGGACCGGCGAGGAGCGCTGGTCGTACCCCGTGGGCGACGCGGCCTCCTGCGGCGGGGTCCCCGTGCGGGTCACCCAGGCGCCGGACGGCTACGTGTACGTCTCCGCCGGCACCCGCGTCCTCGCCATCGACGTGGCCGCCGGGCATGTGCGCTGGCACTTCGAGGCGCCCGCCGCGTTCCTGTGCCCGCCCGCGTTCGCGCCGGGGCCCGCCGTCACGGGCGGCGGGGTGTACCTCGCCGACTACCTCGGAACGGTGTACGCGCTCGACGCCACGGACGGCCGTGACCGCTGGCGCATCGCCACGGAGTCCCGGTCGTCCGTCGAGCCCGTCCTCGTCGCGGACGGCCACGTCCATGTGGGCAGCGGCAAGGGGCTCTACACCCTGGACGCCGTGACCGGCACCCCGAAGTGGCGGTTCCAGGCCGGTGGCGAGGTCGTCGGCACGCCTGTCGTGGCCGACCGGCGCATCCACTTCGGGTCCACGGATCACCTGCTGTACACGTTGAAGGCCGACGACGGGCGGCTGCGGTGGAAGCTGGCGACCGGTGGGGAGATCACGGGGGCGCCGGTGGTGCGGGACGGGGTGGTGTACGCGTGCAGCAAGGATCGTTGTGTGTACGCGTTGGACGCGGAGCGGGGGACGGGGACGTCGCCCCGGACGTAGGGGCGGGGCCCCTGTCCTGGGGTGCCCTGGGGTTGGGGCCGGGGGTTTTCGGGTGCGGGCCGAATCCGGTCCGCGCCGCCGCTGCGCGGCGGACGCCTCCCACCCACCCGCCCGACACTCGGCGGCTGTGATTGTCGCCGTAGGAGCGGGCACGGGGCGGGTGCGACCAGTGCCTTGGGAGCGGGCGCTTGGCGGCTGTGGTCGTCGTGGGTACGGGCACTCGGCGGCTGGGATTGTTGCTGTAGGAGCGGGCACTGGGCGGTTGCGGTCGTCGCCGTAGGACCCCCGGCGGGCCCGGCACCGACCCCTACTCAGCGGTTGCGGCCGTCGTCGTGGGCGTACGGGTTCGGGCCCGGCCGGGTTTCCTCCGCGTGGTGCGGTGAGCGGTTGTGGAGGCGGCGGGCTCCGAAGCGGCGTGGTTTCGGCTGGGGGTAGGTGTCGTCGTCGGGCGGCGGCCTTGGGGCGCGGGGGCGGCCGGTCAGCAGCGCCGACGCGAGCAGCAGCAGGACGCCGCCGACCAGTGCGGCGAGGACGCCGAGGCCGAGGCCCGAGTCGTCGCCGGACACGGAGAGGCTGCCCGCCGCCTGGCCCTGGCGGACCATCCACAGCACCGCGAAGCCGAGGACGACGACGCCCGCGAACGCCACCGGCAGCCGGGACCGCAGCAGCAGTCCGGCCGACGTCAGCAGCGCCGCGAGGGCGAAGGGCAGGAAGAGCGAGGCGAAGAGTTCGGCGTGGGCGGCCGTGATGCCGCCGCCCGAGAAGAGTTCGGAGAGACGGAAGTGGCGTCCGAGACGGCCGTCGTACCAGGCTCGGAAGGGGCTCCATACGGCGGCCGTCGCTCCGATGAGAGCGAGGACCGTCCCGAGGACGTTGCGGACCATGCCGGGGCCTCCTCTCACGATGGACGCTACGCCGGGTGCGTCCCCGCCGCCACGCGGCGGCACGCCCTTCGCCGCGCGGGCTACCGGGTCCGGAAGCCGCGGCCCCGCCGTGCCCCGAACAGCTCCGCCTGCCGCTCGGGCGGCAGGCTCCCGAGGGCGATCAGATGGGGGGCGTGGGCCAGGGCCTGGGCACGGGCGGCCTCCTTCGCCGACCACAGGGCCCTGACCGTGCCCTGCACCGCCTCCGTCGGGTAGGAGGCGATGGTCTCGGCGGCCCGTACGGCCGCCGCCACCGCGCCGCCCGGCGGGGTGACCTCGGAGACCAGGCCGGTCTCGTACGCCCTGCGCGCGGAGATCCGTTCGGCCGTGCCCATCAGCGCCATCCTGGCGGCCTCGCCGAACGGCATGCGCTGCGCCATGTGGACCGTCTCGTACGCGCTGACCATGCCGTACGTGGTGTGCGGGTCGAAGAACGTGGCGTGCTCGTCCGCGACCAGGAACTCGGCCTCGCCCAGGAGGTAGAAGGCGCCCCCGCACGCCATGCCGTTGACAGCGGCGATCACCGGCTTCCAGAGGTCGTTCGCCTTCGGGCCGATCGTGCGGAGCGGGTCGTCGATCGAGTAGGGGGAGGGCGGCTGCGGTACGTGCGCGGCGCGGTCGATGCCCGTGCAGAAGGCCTTGTCGCCCGCTCCGGTCACCACGATCGCGCGTACGGAGTCGTCGTACCGGAACTTCCGCCAGGCCGCGCCCAGTTCGGCCGCCGTCGCCAGGTCCACGGCGTTATGCCGCTCCGGGCGGTCGAGGGTGAGGACCGCCACGCCCGTGTCCTTGTCGGCGCTGGTCCGCAGCGCACCCGCCGGTGTCACGGCCGCTCCAGGACCCAGCGCGGGACCGTCATCCCGGCCACCTCCGCGAAGACGACCTGCACCTTGGCGCCGATGCGCAGCCGCGCGGGGTCGACGGAGTTCAGCGGGGCGTCGGGGGCCGTGACGAGGTTGCCGACGAGGCGGATGTGCGGGGCGTCGGCCAGCTCGACGACGATCGCGTTGTACGGGGCCTGTGCGGCGTAGGCGGGGAGGAGGGGCGGGTGGGGGACGACGTACGACCAGATGCGGCCGTGGCCGCTCATCCTGCGCCATTCGCTGTCGAAGGACTGGCAGTGGGGGCAGCAGGGGCGGGGTGGGAAGCGGAGTTCTGCGCAGCTGGGGGCTGCGCAGGCTTGTACGCGGAGTTCGCCTTGGGCGGCGTAGTGCCAGAAGGGGGTGCCGTCGTCGTCAGGGGTGGGCCGGAGGAGGGGTTCGGGTGTGGCCGTCGTCGCGTCTGCCATGTGTGGTCCTTTGCCGGGTGCGGGTGGGATGTGGTTGCTCGCGCAGTTCCCCGCGCCCCTGAAGGCCCCTCGCGGGCCTTCAAAGACAGCGCGGTCACGGGGCCCGCAGCAGCAGCGCTGACGTCGGGACGCCCTCGCCCGCCGTGACCAGGCACGTCGCGGCATCCGGGACCTGTGCCGTCGACGTGCCCCGCAGCTGCTTCACGCCCTCGTTGATGAGGTTGAAGCCGTGGACGTACGCCTCGCTGAGGCCGCCGCCGCCGGTGTTGATGGGGAGTCGGCCGCCGCTCTCCAGGGCGCCGCCCTCGGTGAACGCGCCGCCCTCGCCGCGTCCGCAGAAGCCGTAGCCCTCCAGGGAGAGCGGGATGAGGGCGGTGAACGCGTCGTAGATCTGGGCGACGTCCACGTCCTCGGGGCCGAAGTCGGCCTGCTTCCACAGGTGCCGGGCGGCCGTCCAGGCGGGTCCGGAGAGCGGGTCGTCGGTCCAGTAGTTGACCATGCCGTGGTGCTGCGCGGGCAGGCCCTGTGCGGCGGAGTGGACGTACACGGGCCGGTGGCGGCAGTCGCGGGCCCGCTCGGCCGACACGACCACGCACGCCAGCGCGCCGTCCGTCTCCAGGCAGTTGTCGAAGAGGCAGAGCGGTTCGCTGATCCAGCGTGACGTCATATACATGTCGCGGGTCAGCGGACGGTCGTACATCATCGCGGCGGGGTTCTGGTTGGCGCGGTTGCGGCAGGCGAGGGCGACGTTGAAGAGGTGGTCGCGGGTGGTGCCGTACTCGTGCATGTGGCGCCGCGCTAGCATCGCGATCTCGTCGGCGGGGCGCAGCAGGCCGAAGGGTCGGGTCCACTGGGCGGGCGTGGGGAGCTGGACGGTGGTGTTCGTCCAGGGGCGGGGGCCGCTGCCGCGTTTGCGGGAGCGCCAGGCGACGCCGACGCTCGCCTGGCCGGTGGCGATGGCGGCGGCGAGGTGGCCGACGGTCGCGCACGAACCGCCGCCGCCGTAGCCGACCTTGCTGAAGAAGGTGACGTCGCCGGCGCCGATGGCCTTGGCGACCTCGACCTCGTCGGTCTCCTCCATCGTGTACGAGGCGAAGGCGTCCACCTCGGACGGCGCGATGCCCGCGTCGTCGAGCGCGGCGAGGATCGCCCGGCACGCCAACGTCTTCTCGCTCTCCGGGAGTTGGCGGGCAAAGGCGGTCTGGCCTATCCCGACGATCGCTGTGGCGTCCTTGAACGAGGGCATGGGGAGCGGCACCTCCGGGAGACGGGCAACTGGCCAGCGCCCCTGACCGAAGCGGCTGCTGACAGGGCGTCAGGCTACCGCTAATCTGACGGTCAGTCAGCTGCTGTGGTGGGAGGACTTGCGATGCGCGGTGACCTGCGGTGGGGCAGCATCCCGGGGCTGGTCCGGGCGGCCGCCGGGCGGTACGGCGACCGGGAGGCGGTCGTGGAGGGCCGCACCCGCGTCTCGTACGGACAGCTCGGGCGGCGCGTGGAGCACGCGGCGGCCGCCTGCGTCGCCCACGGCGTCGAGCCGGGCGACCGCGTCGCCGTCTGGGCGCCCAACACCCTCGACTGGATCGTCTGCGCACTCGGCGCGGTCTCGGCCGGCGCCGTCCTCGTCCCGCTGAACACCCGCTTCAAGGGCGCCGAGGCCGCCTACGTCCTGGCCCGCAGCCGCGCCAAGCTCCTCTTCGTCACCGACACCTTCCTCGGCACGTCGTACGTCGCCTCCCTGCGCCGCGCGGCGGCCGAGGGGACGGGGAGCGGGCCGCTGCCCGGCCTGCCGCACCTGGAGCAGGTGGTCGTCCTCGCCGACGACGCGCCGCAGGACTTCCGCACCTGGAAGGAGTTCCTGGCGGGCGGCGACGGCGTGGACGCGGCGACGGTCCGGGCGCGGGCGGAGTCGGTCGACGGCTCGGCGCCCTCCGACATCATCTTCACCTCGGGCACGACCGGCCGCCCCAAGGGCGCCGTGATCACGCACGCGCAGACCCTGCGCTGCTACGACGTGTGGAGCGAACTGGCGGGGCTGCGCGAAGGCGACCGCTACCTGATCGTGAACCCCTTCTTCCACACCTTCGGCTACAAGGCGGGGATCATCGCCTGCCTGACGCGGGGCGCCACGATGGTCCCGCAGCCGGTCTTCAGCGTCGACACCGTCCTCGCCAACATCGCCGCGGAGCGCGTCTCCGTCCTGCCGGGCCCGCCCACCCTGCACCAGTCGATCCTCGACCACCCCGCCCGCGACCAGCACGACCTGTCGGCGCTGCGGCTTGTGGTGACGGGCGCGGCGGTCGTCCCCCTCCAGCTGGTGGAGCGGCTGCGCAGTGAGTTGCGGGTGGGCACGGTCCTGACCGCGTACGGCCTCTCGGAGGCGAGCGGCATCGTCACCATGTGCCGGCGCGGCGACCCGCCCGAGGTCATCGCGTCGACGTCGGGCCGCGCCATCCCGGACACGGAGGTACGGGTGGTCTCCCCCGAGGGGCGTCCGCTGCCGCCCGGCCGCCCCGGCGAGATCCTCGTCCGCGGCCACCACGTCATGCGCGGCTACTTCGAGGACCCGGCAGGGACGGCCCGCGCGCTCACCCCGGACGGCTGGCTGCGCACCGGGGACGTCGGCGTCCTCGACGAGGACGGCAACCTCCGCGTCACCGACCGGATCAAGGACATGTTCATCGTCGGCGGCTTCAACGCCTATCCGGCCGAGATAGAGCAGCTCCTCGGCCTCCACCCCGACGTCGCGGACGTCGCGGTGATCGGTGTGCCGGACGCGCGGCTCGGCGAGGTGGGCAAGGCGTACGTGGTGCGGCGCCCGGGCGCGGTCGTGACGGCGGACGACCTCATCGCCTGGTCGCGGCGGGAGATGGCGAACTACAAGGTGCCGCGGGGCGTCGAGTTCGTGGCGGAGCTGCCGAGGAACGCGAGCGGCAAGGTGGTCAAGGGGGAGCTGCGGGGGCGGGCGCTCTAGCCCGCTTGGCCCGTGAGGGCGGCGCGCTCGGCTTCGCTGCACTCCACGCAGAACTCGTTGCCTTCCGGGTCGGCGAGGACGGCCCAGCCGCGGCCGTTGGGCTTGCGCTGGTCGTCGACGAGGCGCGCGCCGAGGGTGAGGATGCGCTCGACCTCCTCGTCGCGGGTGCGGTCCTGCGGCTGGAGGTCGACGTGCAGCCGGTTCTTGACGGTCTTGGCGTCGGGCACGGTGACGAAGAGCAGCGTGACGCCGCCGCCCTCCACCAGGGCCTCGGGGTCACCGGGGAAGTCGTCGTCGGAGACCTTGCCGCCGAGCACCTGGGCCCAGAACGTGCCCTGGCCGTAGGCGTCGTGGGAGTCGAACGTGAGGTGGCGCACGAGAGAAGTCATGGGCGGCACTATTCGCCGCGCGGCGACCGGTGTCCACGGAATTACGGGCCGGGCCGCGGTCCTCGGTGACACCGATGGGGCCGAGCGGTGGGCTCGGCCCCATGGGGTGGCGCGGGTGTCAGCTTCTCGGGGAGGTCGGCGTGTGGCCGTCCCCCAGGGGCCCTGTGGGCACGTGGCTGTCCTGTGCGGTGACCGGTGCGCGGTCACCGTAGGGGGCGGTCGGGGTGTGGCCGTCGGCGAACGCCGGGGTCGCTGCCGCGACTCCGGCGGCGACCACGGTGGCACACGCGACGAGCAGCCTCTTGGTGCGGGTCATACCAACTCCTTGTCGTACAACGGGACTTCCGGCGTTGTGGACCCTACTGGCCGGGGTGGCCGAACGTTCGATTCCGGCCGCCCTCGGGCGTGGCATCCGCCCCGCCGGTCTCACCCGGACATGCGTCGGCCGCGACGGCTCCCCCTCCGCGCCGCCGCGGCCGACCCCCGTCGGGAATGAGGTCTTTAGGCGTCCTTGGCCGGCGGGGCGGGCATGTGGCTGTCGCCCTGCGTGGTGAGCCGGCCGTCCTTCGGCGGGGCGGGCATGTGGCTGTCGCCCTGCGGGGCGAGCTGGCCGTCCTTCGGCGGAGCCGGCATGTGGCTGTCCCCCATGGTGGTGAGGTCCTGGTTGATCTTGGCGTCGCTCATTACTGAACTCCCGTGGATTGGGCGGTTCGGTGGGGCAGAACGCCCGCTCGGCAACTCCCCCGAGGGTCGCCGATCGGGCGTTCCAGGGCCGCTCACCCTAATCTGTGGGGCCCAGGGCGACCCGTCTGCCCCCCGACGCGACGGATCGATGCCTTGAGAGTGGCAGCCGCTCATAAACGTTCGATGAACGCGGCGGGCGGACGGGTCAGGCCACCGCGACGGGGTGCAGGAGGCGGCGCACCTCCGCGGTCTCAGGGGCTCCGGTCCGCTCGTGGATGCTGAGGGCCTCGCGCCAGCACGCCCGGGCGCGGTCGAGCTGGCTCAGCCGGTCGAGGGCCTTGCCCAGCACGGTCAGGACATTGGCCCGCATCCAGTCACCGCCGATGAACCCTGTGGTGAGCGCCTGCTCCGCGTGCTGCGCCGCCTGGGCGGAGCGCCCGGCCATCAGGTGGACCTGAGCGATGCGGTAGTGCGTCGTGCCCTCCCACAGCCGCTGCCGGTTGTCCACGAACACGTGCAGGGCCTCGGTCAACTGGTCCATGGCCGCGCGGTGCCGTCCGGTGTGGCTGAGGACGATGCCGAGGGCGTAGCGGGCGTTCGCGAGACGGAAGGTGAGGCCGAGGTCGTCGTAGATGGCGATGCCCTGGCGCACGAGGTCGATCGCCGTGGACGTGCGTCCCAGCGTGACCAGGACGCGGGAGAGGTTGCACAGGGCGCTGGCCTCACCCGCCCGGTTGTCGTCGGCGCGGAAGGCCTCGATCGCCCGGAGGAGGTAGGCCTCGCTGGCTTCGGGCTCGTTCAGGCAGTTGGCCATGATGCCCAGTTCGTTGAGGGCGTTCCCGCTGGCCCAGGGGTCGTCGGCCAGTCCGTCGAGGGCTGTGGCCTGCTCGGCCTCCAGCCGTGCCGCCTCGAAACGGCCCGCGTTGTTGTGCACCTGCGCCAGCGTGACCCGGGCCCGGCCCTCGGCGTGGGCGTCCGCCGTCGCGGCGGCCGCGTCCCGCGCGGCCGACGCGGCCAGTTCGTACCGCAGCGAACTCGCCCCCGACTCCGCCAGGTCCTTGGAGGCGAGGAGCAGGTCCACCGCGCGGCGCAGCGTGCTCGGGCCGAGGGACTGCTGTACGCACGCCAAGATGCACGCCGCTTCCGCGTGCAGCCAGTCCAGGGCCTTGGTGTCGTCGCCGAAGTCCTGGCCCGCGTGTTCCGTGACCTCCAGGTGGTCCACCGTGCGGTCCCCGGGCCGCTCGATGGCGTACACCCGCGCCGCCGACGCCAGGTAGAAGTCCAGGAGCCGCGACATCGCCGCCTCCCGTTCGCCCGGGGGCTGTTCGTCGCGTTCGGCGCAGGCACGCGCGTAGAGGCGTACGAGGTCGTGGTAGCGGTAGCGGCCCGGCGCCGCCGACTCCACCAGGGACGTGTCGACCAGGGACTCCAGGAGGTCTTCCGTCTCGTCCAGGGGGAGGTCGAGGACGGCCGCGGCCGCCGCCAGGGACAGGTCGGGGCCGTCCGCGAGGCCCAGCAGGCGGAAGGCCCTGGCCTGGGCCGGCTCCAGCTGGCCGTAGCCGAGTTCGAAGGTGGCCTTGACCGCGAGGTCGCCCGCCTGGAGTTCGTCCAGGCGGCGCCGCTCGTCCGCCAGCTTCGCGGCGAGCGTCGAGACCGTCCAGGTGCGGCGCGCCGCGAGGCGGGACGCGGCGATCCGGATGGCGAGCGGCAGGAAGCCGCACGCCGCCACCACGTCGAGGGCGGCCTCCCGCTCGGAGGTGACCCGCTCCTCGCCGACGATGCGGGTGAACAGCAGCAGGGCCTCCTCGGGGGACATCACGTCCAGGTCGACCAGGTGCGCGCCCGCCAGGTCGACCATGCGCACCCGGCTGGTGACCAGGGCCGCGCAGCCCTCCATGCCGGGGAGCAGCGGCCTGACCTGGGCCGCGTCGCGCGCGTTGTCCAGGACGACCAGCACCCTGCGGCCGTCCAGGACCGAGCGGTACAGCGCCGCCCGCTCCTCCAGGGAGTCCGGGATCGCCGAGTCGGCCGTGCCGAGGGCCCGCAGGAACGCGCCGAGCACCGTCTCCGGCTCCGCCGACCTCGCGCCCGCGCCCTGGAGGTCCACGTAGAGCTGGCCGTCCGGGAAGTGGGCGCGCGCCACGTGGGCGACGTGGACGGCCAGTGTCGTCTTGCCGACGCCGCCGATGCCCGCCAGCGCCGAGACCGCCATGACGCGGCCCTCGGCGGCGGACAGGATGTCGCTCAGCTCGCCCACGAAGGAGGCGCGGCCCGTGAAGTCGGGGACGGTCGCCGGGAGCTGCGCGGGGCGGACCAGCTTCGCCGTGGGCTCCGGGGAGGGCGCCGAGAACTCGACGAGCGCGGGGTCCGCCTGGAGGATGCGCTGCTGGAGTTCCTTGAGGCCGGGGCGCGGGTCGACGCCGAGTTCGTCGGCGAGCAGGCGGCGCGTGTCCGCGTAGACGGCGAGGGCCTCGGCCTGGCGGCCGCTGCGGTAGAGCGCGAGCATCAGCAGTTCGCGCAGTCGCTCACGCAAAGGGTGGGCCGCCGTCAGGGCGGTCAGCTCGGAGACGGCCTCCGCGTGGCAGCCGACCTCCAGGTCCATGTCGAGGCGCGACTCGATGAGCTGGAGCCGCCACTCGTCGAGGCGGGTGCGCTGCGTCTCGGCGTAGGGGCCGGGGACGCCGGCCAGGGGCTCGCCGTCCCACAGGGCGAGGGCCTTGTTCAGCAGCGTGCGGGCCTGGCAGAGGTCGCCCACGCCGCGGGCCTTCTCGGCCGACGCCCAGAGGTCCTCCGCCAGGGCGAGGTCGAGGGCGCCGTCCGCGACCTGGATCGAGTAACCGCCGGATTCGCTGACGAGAACACCGGGGGGCAGCACCTTGCGCAGCCGGGACGCGTACGTGCGGACCGCCGCCAGTGCCTGCGAGGGCGGTTCCTCGCCCCAGAGGGCGTCGATCAGCTCCGAGGCCGTGGCCGTGCGGCCCTCCCGCAGCAGGAGGGCCGCCAGCAGGGCCCGCTGCTGGGGTGAACCGGTCTGGAGCTGCTCCGTGCCGTGCCACGCGCGCACCGGGCCGAGCACGCTGAAGCGTGACGCCCGGACCTCGGGGGGGTGCCCCTCGGTCCGTGCCCCGGGGGTGTTCCCCGAGGCCGGACGCCACTGCTCCGGTACTCGCGGTACATCGACCATCGCTCCCCCTGCCGCCCTGCCGTTCCCAAGTCCTGCCGGTCGCGGGCCTGCCCTGCCCGCGTCGTGCCTTCTTCGGTCATGCCTCGGACGGGCCGCGGCCCCGCTTCGGGCGGCCTCGGCCGTGCCTCGGTTCGTGCACCCCGCCAGTTTGCCTTGTCCGCGGCGGATGCGTCAGCCGTGGGAGACGGCTCTCACAGGGTCCTCGCACGCCGTTCCGTGCGACGTCGTGCTTCCGTACGCCCCAGGAGGCGACGCACGAGTAGCTGACGGACCGTCAGCTGGGCGCTACCGTGGCCCGTATGGAGACCATGGAGAGCACGGAGCCCGTGGAGCCCGTTGATCCCGCGGAGCCCGCGGCGGGCTTCCCGAAGATCATCTCGGTGGACGACCACACCGTCGAACCTCCTCACGTCTGGCGGGACCGGCTCCCGTCCAGGTACCGGGACAGCGGCCCCCGTGTCGTCCGCGCCCCACTGAGGGAGATGACTTTCCTGGGCGGGAAGTTCGCTCCGGTGATGGGAAACAAGGGGGACGAGGGACCCATCGGCGACTGGTGGGTGTACGAGGACCTGCACCGGCCCCTCACCCGCCTCGACACGGCGGTGGGCTACGACCGGGACGAGATCAAGCTGGAGGTCATCACCTACGAGCAGATGCGGCCCGGCTCCTTCAGCGTGCCCGACCGCCTCGCCGACATGGACGTCAACCACGTCCAGTCCGCCCTGTGCTTCCCCACCTTCCCGCGCTTCTGCGGCCAGACCTTCACCGAGGCGAAGGACCGTGAACTGGGGCTGCTCGGCGTACGCGCGTACAACGACTGGATGGTCGAGGAGTGGTGCGGCCCCGAGGCGCACGGCCGCCTCATACCACTCACCCTCATCCCGCTCTGGGACGCCGAACTGGCCGCCGCCGAGGTGCGGCGCAACGCCGCGCGCGGGGTGCGGGCGGTGGCGTTCTCGGAGATCCCCCCACATCTGGGGCTGCCGTCCATCCACACCGACGCATGGGACCCCTTCCTCGCGGCCTGCGATGAGACCGGGACGGTCGTCGCCATGCACATCGGCTCCTCCAGCAGGATGCCGTCGACCTCGGCGGACGCGCCGCCGGCGGTCGGGTCGACGATCACCTTCGCCAACTGCTGCTTCTCGATGGTGGACTGGCTGATGAGCGGCAAGTTCGAACGCTTCCCGAACCTCAAGGTCATGTACGCGGAGGGGCAGATCGGCTGGATTCCCTACATCCTGGAGCGGGCCGACGTGGTGTGGGAGGAGAACCGGGGCTGGGGCGGGGTCGCGGAGAAGGTGCACCGCCCGCCGTCGGAACTCTTCGCCGAGCACGTCTTCGGCTGCTTCTTCGACGACGCGTTCGGGCTGCGGAACCTCGACGCCATCGGGGTCGGGAACGTGCTCTACGAGACGGACTACCCGCACTCGGACTCGACGTGGCCGAAGTCGAGGGAGGTGGGGGAGGCGCAGATGGGCCACCTGGCGCCGGACGTGGTCGAGCGGATCGTACGGGGCAACGCGATCGCCCTGCTGGGGCTGACGGAGGCGGGGCTCTGGCCGGGGGCGTGACCCTTGGGGGTGGCTGTACGGGCCGTTCGCCCGGGGCGTCTGCTCCGCACCTACCATCGGAGGAGGGCAATCCGGAGCGAACGCACTGGGGTGATCGTGAGCAGCTGGGCGGATCTGACGAACGGCAAGCGCATCAAGCATCTGCGGGGCTGTGATCTCACCCAGCAGGGTCTCGCGGAGGCGGCGGGGCTTTCGCTGGCGCTGGTGCAGAAGGCGGAGCAGGACCGGGGGGAGCTGTCGATCGGCTCGCTGCTGAAGCTGGCGCACGCGTTGAACACGGATGTGTCGGTGATCCTGGGGCAGCAGGCGCCGCGGCGGGGGATGGCCCAGGGGGACCGGGCCGCGCTGCGGCAACTGTCCGACGCCGTGCACGGAAGCGCCCTCGGCGAGTGGGAGGGCATCGACGAGCCCAGCACGACCGTTGAGTTGAGCGAGGCCCGCGACCGGGCGTGGGAGGCCTACTGGGCGAGCGATACGGCGGGGGTCAGCGCCTACGCCTCGAAGGTGCTCATGGAAGGGCAGGTCAGGTACGCCGGCTCCACCGGCGCCGAGCGTGAGCGGCTCGGCGCCGTGCTGGCGAGCACGTACCGCGTGGCCGCGTCCTGCTCGAACGGGTTCGGACAGCGTGACCTCGCGTTGAGCGCGCTCACGTCGGCGAAATGGCTGGCGAAGGACGTCGGTGACCCCGTGCTGTCGGCCCTCCTGGAGTCCACGCTGTCATGGGTCCACCTGCGTGGCGCCAAGTTGCCGCGTGCCGTGGCCGTGGCCGAGCGGGCGGCACGGGCGATCGAACCGTCGTTCAGCGGCGGGTCGCGCCCCCAACTGTTGGCCTACGGACGGCTGATGATCTCGGCGGCCGTGGCGGCGTCGAGACGCGAGGACGAGAGTGCGGCCGACGACTACCTCTCCCAGGCACACGCCGCGGCGGCGAGGCTCGGCCGTGACGAGAAGCTGTACGGCACCAGCTTCGGACCGACGGCGGCGAAGACGGAGGCCGTCGGCGTCCACGTGGCGCTGAAGAACTACGGACGCGCCCTGACGCTCGCCGCCCACCCCGACATGAAGAAGCTCCCCCAGACCATGTCGAAGGTGGCCCGCAACCGCTACAAACTCGACGTCGCTCTCGCGCAGTGCGCGGCCGGGCTGCACGACCGTGCGGCGGAGACGCTGATCGAGGTGGGTCTCGACGCCCCGGAGTGGGTCAAGCACCAGGCGCTGCCGGGCGTCATCGGCAAGCGCCTCGCCAAGGTGTCCACGGCGCGGGTGCGGCACATCAGCGAACTGATCGGCGTACCGCTGATCGCGTAGGTCGGACGGAGCGTACGAGCGGGGGCCGGGGGACCTCGACCGCCCCTATGGCTCATCTCTTCACCCGGGGTGATCAGTTGGGCACGATGAGTGCATGGTCAGTTCCGGATATGAACCGCAGCAGAGCAGTGACCGCACCGGCCGGGCCGGGGGCGATCGGAGACGGCGGCGGGCGCTGGCGGACGCGGCGGCGGGCATCGTGCCGGACGTGCCGCAGGTGTCGGAGGGGTACGGGCGGATCGAACGGTTCCGCTGCGTGATCTACGTGTGCGGCGCCCCGCAGGCGGACATCGCGGGGCCCCGCCAGGAGTGCGCGGAGTACGCCGAGGCGTTCGGGTGGGAGGTCACCGAGGTGATCGAGGAGCGCGCGGGGCTGCTGCCGCCGCAGGGGAGGGACGGGCTGGAGCGCGCCCTGGGGCGCGTGCGGCGCGGGGAGGCGGGGGCGGTGCTCACGGCGTGCCGTTCGATGATCTCGTCCGTCCGGCAGGAGTACGAAGAGCTGGTGGGCGAGATCGAGAAGGCCGGGGGCTTCCTCCACGTCGCGGGCGGGCCGCGCGCCGAGCGGCCGATGACGTGATCTTCACCCCGGCCGCGGCGCGTCAGTGGCGCGACGCGTGGCCGCTCGCCGCGCGGACCGACGACGGGAACCGGTGGCTGACCGGTTCCTGCTGGCTGTACTGCCGACGCCGGGATGTGCGCGTGCTGTGGATCGGCTCGGTGACCACGCCGGGCGCGACGGGCGACATGTACGGCTGCGGCCCGTGCATCGCGGAACTCGCCCACATGGCCCGTGTTCAGGCCCATGGCCGGGATCGGGGGCGGGGCTGGGGCCGGGAGGCGCGGGGGTGACCGGCGGTCCGCCCGGCGCGGCTCGTCCTGCGCTGCCGTGCGCGGCGGGGTCGTCAGGATGGCGTGTGACGGGTGCCGCGTTCGGGTCCATGGCAGGGGTCGGGGGCGGGGCTGGGTTCGGGAGGGGGCGCGGGGGTGAACTCCGGTCCTTCTCGCGCGGCTCGTCCTGCGCTCCCGTACGCGGCGGGGGCGTCAGGAAGGGGCGTGACAGGTGATCGCGTTCATGTCCGCCATAGGGGTCGAGGGATGGGGGCTGGGGCCGGGGGGCGGGGGTGAACACCGGTCCGCCCCCGCGCGGCCCCTCCTGCGCTGCCGTGCGCGGTGGAGTCATCGGCATGGCGCGTGTCAAGGCCTTGTCTGACGCATCGTCAGCCGTCACCATGACCAACGGCGTGCACGTGACGCGCCGTCAGATTTGGTCCCTCGCCTCCAAGGACAAGGCAGGAGTGACCCGCCATGCCCCCGCCGCCCGCGCAGCCGCCCGCGTCCCTCGCCTACGGGATGCAGCTGCCCATCCAGTCCCAAAGCTCCCTCTACGCCGAACCCTGGGAGGCCGACGCCACCTCCGACGACCTCGTGGAGATAGCCCGCGCCGCCGACCGCACCGGCTTCGCCTACCTCGCGTGCTGCGACCACGTCGCCATCCCCCGCCGCCTCGCCGCCGCCATGGGCACCACCTGGTACGACCCCGTGGCGACCCTCTCCTACCTCGCCGCCGCCACCGAGCACGTCCTCCTGATGAGCCACGTCGCCGTCGTCGGGCTGCGCCATCCCCTCCTCACCGCCAAGCAGTACGCCACCCTCGACCACCTCAGCGGCGGGCGCCTCATCCTCGGGGTCGGCGCCGGACACGTACCGGAGGAGTTCGAGGCGCTCGGCGTCGACTTCGCGCGGCGCGGGCCCGTGCTCGACGAGGCCATCGACGCGCTGCGGGCCGCGCTCGGTCCGGACGAGTACCCCGAGCACCACGGCAAGTTCCACGACTTCGGCGGGCTCGGCCAGCGCCCCCGCCCCGCACAGGACCGCGTACCCCTCTGGGTCGGCGGCTCCTCGCCCGCCGCCGTCCGCCGCGCGGCCACCCGCGCGGACGGCTGGCTGCCCCAGGGCGACCCCCGCGACAAGCTGCCCGCGCAGATCGCGCGGCTCCGGCGGCTGCGGCAAGACGCGGGGATCGAGGAGCCGATCGTCATCGGTGCGATCACCGAGGCCCTGTACATCGGCGAGCCGCGCCGGCCCCTCGGCCGTCGCACGCTGGCCGGCCCGTCGGACGCCATCGCCGAGTCGCTGCGCGCGTACCGCGCGATGGGCGTCGACCAGATCCAGGTGCGCTTCCGCAGCCGCAGCCGCGCCGAACTCACCGACCAGATGGCGGCGTTCGCGACCGGCGTGGCCCCGCACCTCAGTGACTGATCACCTCATGGCCGATCGCCTCGGCGACTGAGGCCCCTCGACTCCCTTACCCGACAAGGAAGTGACCCCCATGGGCAAGCTGGACGGCCGCGTCATCATCGTCACCGGTGCCGCACGCGGGCAGGGAGAGCAGGAGGCGCGCCTCTTCGCCGCCGAGGGCGCCAAGGTCGTCGTCGCGGACGTCCTCGACGCGCAGGGCGAGGCCCTCGCCAAGGAGATCGGCGAGGAGCGGGGCGCGGACGTGGCGGCGTACGTACATCTGGACGTGGGCCGGGAGGAGGACTGGCGGGCCGCCGTGGCCACCGCCAAGGACGCCTTCGGCAAGGTCGACGGGCTCGTCAACAACGCCGGCATCCTCCGCTTCAATGAGCTGGTCAGCACGCCCCTGGAAGAGTTCCAGCAGATCATCCAGGTCAACCAGATCGGCTGCTTCCTCGGCATCCGCACCGTCGCCCCCGAGATCGGGGCGGCCGGCGGCGGCACCATCGTGAACACCGCCTCCTACACGGCGCTCACAGGCATGGCGTACGTGGGCGCGTATGCCGCGACGAAACACGCCATCCTCGGCCTCACCCGGGTCGCCGCCCTGGAGCTGGCCGCGCGGAACATCCGCGTCAACGCCATCTGTCCCGGGGCCGTGGACACCCCCATGACCAACCCCGCGCAGCTGGACCCGGGCGCCGACCCGGAGGCGGCCCGCGAGGCGGTGGCGGAGCTGTACAAGAAGCTGGTGCCGTTGGGGCGGGTCGGCAGGCCCGAGGAGATCGCGGCCCTCGCGCTCTTCCTCACCGGGGACGACTCGTCGTACATCACCGGCCAGCCCTTCGTCATCGACGGCGGCTGGCTGGCGGGGGTCAGCGTTATCTGACGTCACGTCAGCTATTGACGCTCCGGCTGCGCGATGGAACAGTCGACGCATCCTGAACTGACGGTCCGTCAGGAAGCGTGACGGCGCGGGCCCGGCCCGTCAGAACCTCACGAGGACGGTGAACCTCCTTGGAATTCGGTCTCTTTGTACAGGGATACGTGCCCGCCGAGCGGGCCCAGGTCGACCCCGAAGCGGAGCACAAGGCGCTCATCGAGGAGACCGAGTACGTCATCCAGGCGGACAAGTCCGGGTTCAAGTACGCCTGGGCCTCCGAACACCACTTCCTGGAGGAGTACTCCCACCTCTCCGCCAACGACGTCTACCTCGGCTACCTCGCCCACGCCACCGACCGCATCCACCTCGGCTCGGGCATCTTCAACCCGCTCGCGCCCGTCAACCACCCCGTGAAGGTCGCCGAGAAGGTCGCGATGCTCGACCACCTCTCCGAGGGCCGATTCGAGTTCGGCACGGGCCGCGGCGCCGGTTCGCACGAGATCCTCGGGTTCATGCCGGGCATCACCGACATGAACCACACCAAGGAGATCTGGGAAGAGACCATCGCCGAGTTCCCCAAGATGTGGCTCCAGGACGAGTACCCCGGCTTCCGGGGCAAGCACTGGTCCCTGCCGCCGCGCAAGATCCTGCCCAAGCCGTACGGGAAGTCGCACCCCGCCATGTGGTACGCCGCCGGGTCCCCCTCCTCGTACGCGATGGCGGGGAAGAAGGGGCTCGGGGTGCTCGGGTTCAGCGTGCAGAAGGTGTCCGACATGGAGTGGGTCGTCGAGTCGTACAAGACGGCCGTCAAGGAGGCCGTGGCGGTCGGCGACTTCGTCAACGACAACGTCATGGTGACATCCACGGCCATCTGCGCCGAGACGCACGCCAAGGCCGTCGAGATCGCCGTCGGCGGCGGCCTCAACTACCTCCAGTCGCTGCTCTTCCGCTACCACGACACCTTCCCGCGCCCCGAGGGCATCCCCGAGTGGCCCGAGCTGCTCCCCGCGTACAGCGAGGAGATCATCGAGCTGCTCATCGCCGAGGAGCTGATGATCTGCGGCGACCCGGACGAGGTGTTCCGGCAGTGCAAGCGGTGGGAGCAGGCCGGTGCCGACCAGCTCAGCTTCGGGCTGCCGATCGGCATCTCGCCCGAGGACACGATGACCACGATCAGGCTGATCGGCGAGCACGTGATCCCGAAGATCGACACGGACCCCGTCCACCGCACCACCCGCTTCCGGCAGGCCGCCGGGGCGTGAGTCCCGAAGCCACCCCGGCCTCCCCTCCCGGACGGAGGCCGGGGTTCCAGCACGCCCGCAAGCAGCGGGCCGCCCGGCCACCAGCACCGCACAGGAAGGGACCCCGCCATGCTCGACCACCTCATCCGCTCGGCGACCGTCGTGGACGGCACCGGCGCCCCCGCCCGCGTCGCCGACGTCGGCATACGGGACGGACGCATCGCCGTCATCGCCGAACCGGGGGCCGTAGCCGCGCCCGAGACGGCGCGGACCAGCGAGGACGCCCACGGCCTGGTGCTCGCCCCCGGCTTCGTCGACCCGCACACGCACTACGACGCGCAGCTGTTCTGGGACCCGTACGCCACCCCGTCCCTCAACCACGGCGTGACGACCGTCGCGGGCGGCAACTGCGGGTTCACGCTCGCGCCGCTGCACCCGGACCGGCCCGAGGACGCCGACTACACGCGGCGGATGATGTCCAAGGTCGAGGGCATGTCCCTGGTGTCGCTGGAGGAGGGGGCGCCCTGGACGTGGAGTTCGTTCGGGGAGTACCTCGACGCCCTGGAGGGGCGGATCGCCGTCAACGCTGGCTTCATGGTGGGCCACTGCGCCCTGCGGCGGTACGTCATGGGCGCGGACGCCGTCGGCGGGCAGCCGACCCCCGCCCAGCTGGATCAGATGCTGCGCCTCTTCCACGACGCGATGGACGCGGGCGCGTGGGGCCTGTCCACCACGCAGTCCTCCACCCACTCCGACGGCGACGGACAGCCCGTGGCCTCCCGCCACGCCCGCCCCGAGGAGCTGCTCGCGCTCTCCCGGGCCGTCGCCGAGCACGAGGGCACGCAGCTCGAAGCGATCGTGGCGGGCTGCCTCGACCAGTTCAGCGACGCCGAGGTCGACCTGCTCGTCGAGATGAGCGCGGCCGCCGGGCGGCCCCTCAACTGGAACGTCCTCACCATCGACGCCGCCGTCCCCGACCGCGTCCCGCGCCAGCTCGTGCCGAGCGAACGCGCCCGCGAGGCCGGCGGCCGCGTCGTCGCCCTCACCATGCCGATCCTCACCCCGATGAACATGTCGCTCGGCACCTTCTGCGCCCTCAACCTCATCCCCGGCTGGGGCGACATCCTCGGCCTGCCCGTCCCCGAGCGGATCGCGAAGCTGCGCGACCCGGACGTCCGCGCGGAGATGCTGCGCCGCGCCGACAGCAAGGAGGCGGGCGTCTTCCGCCGCCTGGCCCGCTTCGACCGGTACGTCATCGGCGACACGTACGCCGAGCGGAACGAAGGGCTGACCGGCCGCGTCGTCGCCGACATCGCCGCCGAACGCGGACAGGACCCCTTCACCTGCCTCGTCGAGATCTGCGCCGCCGACGGGCTGCGCACCGTCCTGTGGCCGATGCCCACCGACAACGACCCCGACTCCTGGGCCCTGCGCGCCGAGACCTGGCGGCACGAAGACGTCCTGCTGGGCGGCTCCGACGCGGGAGCGCACCTGGACCGCATGTGCGGAGCCCCGTACACGACCCGGTTCCTCGGCGACTGTCTGCGCGGGCGCGGGCTCGTCGGTCTTGAGCAGGCCGTGAAGATGCTCACCGACGACCCCGCCCGGCTCTTCGGGCTGCGCGAGCGCGGCCGGATCGCCGAGGGCCACCACGCCGACCTCGTCCTCTTCGACCCCGAGCGGATCGACGCGGGCAAGGCCACCCTCGTCCACGACCTGCCCGGCGACAGCCCGCGCCTGGACTCCAAGGCGATCGGCGTGACCGCGGTGTGGGTCAACGGCGTCGAGGTCATCCGCGAGGACGTCGTGACGGGCGCGGTGCCGGGCCGGGTGCTGCGCTCCGGCCGCGACACCAGGACGGTGAGCACCAAGTGAGCGCCCGGCGACAGCTGTTCATCGGCGGTGAGTGGGTCGAGCCGGACCACGGGCACTACGAAGTGGTGAACCCGGCCACGGAGAAAGTCGTCGGTCTGGCGCCCGAGGCGAGCACCGAGCAGGTCCTGGCCGCCGCGGCGGCGGCCAGGGAGGCCTTCGCGAGCTGGTCGCGCACGACGCCCGAGGAACGCGCGGGAGTGCTGTCCCGCGCCGCCTCGATCCTGCGCCGCGACTGCGCCGCGTACGCCGATCTGGCGCGGGCCGAGAGCGGCGCGACGACGGGCACGGCGTACGGCATGCAGGTGGCGGTGGCGGTCGGGCGCTTCGAGCGGTACGCGAAGGGGGCGCTGGAGCCGGTCGAGACGGCGCTCCCGCCGCAGATCAACGAGGCGGGGCCGATCGGGGAGGCGGCGATCATGGGCGCGGTCGCCGGGCGCCGGCCCGTCGGCGTCGTCACCTGCGTCACCTCGTACAACAACCCGTGGGCGAACCCGGCGGGCAAGGTGGCGCCCGCCCTCGCGATGGGCAACACGGTGGTCGTGAAGCCCGCGCCGCAGGACCCGCTGTCGGTGTACGGGATGGCGGCGGCCCTGGCGGAAGCGGGCGTCCCGCCCGGCGTGGTGAACGTGGTCTCCGGCACGGACGTGGCCGTCGGCGAGGCGGCCGTCGCCTCCCCGGACGTCGACATGGTGAGCTTCACCGGCTCGACCGCCGTCGGGCAGCGCATCGGCGAGGTCTGCGGCCGCGACCTGAAGCGGCAGCTGATGGAACTCGGCGGCAAGGGCGCGGCGATCGTCTTCGACGACGTGGGCGAGAAGGGGCTCGCCGCGGCGGTGGCCGGAATCGGCACCACGTTCTCCTTCTACAGCGGCCAGATCTGCACGGCCCCGACGCGGGTCATCGTCCAACGAGGCGTGTACGAGGCCCTGTTGGCGAAGCTGGCGGCCTACGCCGGGGCCTTGAAGGTGGGCGATCCGGCGGAGCCCGGCACGGTGGTCGGCCCGGTGATCTCGGCGGCGCACCGCGACCGCGTCGAGGCGTACGTCGAGGACGCGCGCAAGGAAGGAGCACGCGTCGTCACGGGCGGCGAGCGCCCGACGCTCCCGACCGGCTTCTACGTCGCCCCGACCCTCCTCGCCGACTGCACCCCCGGCATGCGGGCGGTCCGTGAGGAGATCTTCGGCCCGGTGGTCTCGGTCGTCCCCTTCGACGCGGCGACACCGGAGGAGGCGGAGGAAACGGCCATCGCCCTCGCCAACGACAGCTACTACGGCCTCATCGACTACGTCTGGTCCGCCGACATCACCCGCGCCTTCCGCGTGGCCCGCCGCCTCCGCACGGGCGGCGTCGGCGTGAACACGGTCGGCCGCAACATGGAGGCACCGTTCGGAGGCTTCAAGAAGAGCGGAGTGGGCCGCGACGTCGGCTCCTACGCCCTGCACGCGTACAGCGAACTGCAGTCGATCGTGTGGCCGGGGTGAGGGTGAGGTAGCAGTATCGGCGGCATCCGTGCCATATGCCCCACTTTGCAGCGCCGTTGCGGAAATTCGCTCTGGCGAAACCGTTGACCCCACCGCTAGCGTCAGTCGTCTTTGTCAGAACTTCTGTCTCACGACGCACGCCACAGCGTGATCACCCAAGGGGGAACGGAACGGCATGGGCGACCCGGACCTGACGGTCGACTATGACTTCCTCGCGGACTGCGAGCGCAAGCTCGGCCAGCTCAAGAAGACCTTCGAGGACATCGAGAACCGCCGGGACGACATGAAGGAGCACTGGGGCTCCGGTGCCGTCGCCGGAGCCATGGAGGACTTCGTCGACAACTGGGACGACTACCGCACCAGACTCGTCGAGTCCATCGAATCGGTCAGCAAGCTCGTGTCCGGCAGCAAGAAGGCGTTCAAGGACCTCGACGACAAGCTGGCCAAGACCGGCAAGAAGAACCAGAAGAAGTGACGCCATGACACCGACAACCAAGCGCCGTCCGGTGGACTGGCAGCCGCTCTGCGACTCCGATCCCGTGCCCGGTGATCCGGAGGAGATCCGCGCCGAGGTCAAGCACATGATCGGGGTGGCCAAAAAGCTCCGGGACCAGGCGAAGAACCTCAAGGCGATCAGCGACGACGAAACGCTCAAGGGCAAGTACGTGACGTCCCTGCGCGAGGAGTCCTCGACGCTGGAGAAGCACATGCGGGAGGTGGCCGGGCGGTATGAGCGAGTGCACGGTCACCTGACCAAGTGGTCGAACGAGCTGGAGGACTTCCAGAGCGACGCCGACAAGATCCTGCGCCAGGCCAAGGAGAAGCAGGACGAGATCGAGGCCGACAAGGCCAAGAAGTCCGGCTCGCAGGAGAAGGACGCCCCCGACGCGTCCCCCAGCGGCATCAACCCCGCCGACGACCCCCTGCATTCGTACCGCGCGCGCCTGCACACCGTCACCAGTGACCGGGACACCCGCGCCGACCACCACGCGGGCAAGATCCGTGACGAGATCGACGACGTGATCGAGGACTCGTGGTGGGACGACGTCAAGGGCTGGGTCCATGACAACGCGGACCTGATCAAGGCCTTCATCGATGTGCTCGGTTGGATCGCGACAGCTGCGGGCTTCCTGGCGCTCGCCATCCCCGGCTTGAACATCGTCATCCTCGCCATTGCGGGGGTCACGATCGCGCTCAGACTCCTGCTGGTGGCATCCGGCGACGCCACCTGGACGGATGTCATCTTCGACGTCGTGGGCGGCCTGCTCGTCGTGGGTGGCCTCGCGGCCGCCGCGAAGCTCGCCAGCGGCGCCAAGGCCACCGTCGGCGCCGCTCAGGCCGCCCGGACCGCCGGGCTGAGCCGAGGACTCAGGGGCGTCAAGGGTGTCATGGACGACCTGGGGCGGCTGATGTCCAAAGTGCCGGAAGGGGCGGGGCGACAGGTAATCGGTGCGGCCCGTAATGGCATACGCAAGTCCATTTCCCAAAATGTCGGCCTGGTCGCCAAGAACCCGCTGAGAGTCAGCCCACTCTCGACGTTGGCGCACCTCGGCGACAAGGAGATGGCCGGCATGGCGAAGATGCTGAAGGCGAACAAGGCCACCTTCCCCGAGGCCGCCGGGGCCGCCGCGGACAAGGCGTACAAGAGCTATCAGGCAGGCCTGGGCATCGCCTGGACCGGCATGGGGATGGACATCACCGACAAGGCGCTGGGGAAGAGCGACCTGACAAGCTTGACCGAGGAGAAGTTCGGAAGCGGCGAGAAACCGTACAACACGGCGTATTCGGATTGGAAGGACAACACCCTGAAGCCCGCCCCCGACACCCACTGGTGAGGAAGACCATGGACCTGTACTCGGCGCAACGCATCGTCGAGGCCGAAGCCGCCCGCACGGGCCTCGGCAGCGGCCCCAACCGGCGTCTCAGGCTGACACTGATCATCGGAATGCCGCTGTTCCTGCCGGTACTGGCAATCATGATCCTGGTGCCGAAGTCCCTGATGAACGACGTGCTCCACGTCTATGAGGCCGGGATCATCGGTTGCCTCCTGCATTACGTCTGGGTGTTCGCGAAGTACCCCCGCCACGCGGGCCGTCCGCCCTACCTCACCCGGGACCTCGCCATGGGCGGCGGCTTCTTCCTGCCCTCACTGTTCTTCGGCTTCTGGCCGGGCATGATCGCCGCCCCGGCGTGGGCACTCTTCGTAGGCATCACCTATGCCGTGGAACTGACGCGGGAGCACCATGACCACCGTTGAGCAACGCCGGACCCCGAACGGCTTCAACCTGGTGACGCCGCCCGGCTGGGATGTGATTCCGCTGCGCACGGGCACCAAGGAAGCGATGGACCGCATCGTCCGCAAGGCGGTCAGTCAACTTCCCGCCGGCTTCCCCAAGGACGACATCCCGAAAGCCCGGCTGAAGCTTCTCCAAGAGATGAAGAAGGTCGTACGGCGGGCCGTCGCCAAGGGCGGCATGACCCTCTACCTGCCCACCGAACGCCTCCACGGCATCGCGCTGCCCGTCTCGATCGTCGCCTCCGAACCGATCGAGATTCCGAGGGTCAGACCCGGGAGCGGCCCCGAAGCGGTCCTGGCAGCGCTCGCCTCCGAGACCCCCGGGGCCGAGATACGAGAACTGGACGACACCGCGGCCCTGCGCTCGGAGCGAGACGTACCCGCCGACGCCGCCCAGGGCGTCGACGTCGCTCACCGTCGGGTCGAGTACGTCGTGCCGATCCCGGACAGCACGCCTGACCGGTACGTCACCTTCTCCTTCAGCGCGCTGATCGCACCCGGCTCGGATCTCGCTTTCCATGACACGCTCGTGGAGCTGTTCGATGCCGTGATGAGCACCTTCCGCTGGACTTATGCCTGATGGCGTCCCCCTCCGATGCCTGAGCCCCGACGAAAGAGACCGATCATGTCCGAAGGCACCCTGTGGAGCGCCGACCTAGGTGCCCTTCACGTCGATACGGATGCCCACAAGGGCCTCTGGGGCTATCTCTGGCTCCAGATGGACAAGAAGACGTTCAAGGAATGGCTGGACGCGACTCTCACCGAGCTGGCCGCCATTCAGAACATCGAACTCACCCGCAAACTCCGCCGCTTCCACAAAACCTTCTACGAGCAGACGATCGTCACCCTTCGCGACAAGCTCCAGGCGGACGAGGCGTTCATCTATCACCCCGTTCCGCTGACCTATATGCCGCTGGTGGTGCACGCCACCCGGATTCACTGCGACGCCCGTGACGCGGGCTCCTGTGAGGGAGTCGCCGCGCTCACGGTGCCGCATACGGAGATTCCCGAGTGGCAGCAGCGAAGCGGCAGTGTTCCGTTCGCCTCGCCTCATCTCGGGGAGGACGGCGTCCGGGTCATCCGGTCCTACCCGGCCGACAGTTCCACCATGATGACCTCGGTGTCGTACCACTGGCACACCCCGGCTGGGCTCCCTGACGTCCTGCTCCGCGGGCACCACGACGATCCGGAGTTGGTCGCCGCGGCGATGGAGCCGCTGGACGACTTCGCGCGGACGCTCCGGCTTCCTGGGTGAAAGCCGCTGCGTGTCAGGTGCCCAGGAAGATCGGGTTCGTGAACGCCCTCAGTGGGCCCGGCAGTGGTGGTGTCGGTGCCGGGTGGCGGAGTTCCGCGCGGACGTAGGCCGCGTAGGACGGTGTCGTGCGCCACTCCACCGTGCCCGTGCCGGAGGCCGGGAGCGGCGGGGTCGTGTGCAGGACGCCCTGGTCGGTGATGATGCGGACCGTGCAGCCGGGGGCGCCCTTGACGTCCAGGCGCACCGTGACCGGGGTGTCGTGGTCCACGGGGAGGCGTTCGCCGATGCCCGCGTGTCGGGCCCGGCCGCCCGCCGCGGAGAAGGACAGCTCCACCTCCTTGGACTCGGCGACGTAGGAGCGGCCGCGCCGCAGGCCCTCCAGGATGGCGTCGCGGGTCAGGTCGTCGGCGAGGACCACTGTCTGCGGGCCGCCGATCCGGTCGGGGTCGCGGTGCGCGTCGCTGTTGCCCAGGGCCGGAATCCACGGCTTCCCGCCGCGTACGGAGGCGACGAGCATGCTGTCCCAGTCGGCGAGGGAGACCTCGTCGTCCGGCGTGTACGGGCCGTTCCACACCTCGACGGCGTCCGCCTCGCCGAAGCCGAACTTCCAGTTGCAGCCGACGCAGGTGGCGTGCGGGTGGGCGGGGACGACCAGGCCGCCCGCGTCGCGGATCTTGCGCGCGTACCGGCCGAAGCGGTTGTCGCGGGCGCGGTAGCGCCAGTCGACGAACGTGCCCGGGTCGGTGCCGAGCGCCACCACGTGGCCGTTGCGGGTGGTGACCTCCTCGCCCAGCATGATCAGCAGGTCGTCGCCGGCGTGTGCGGCCCAGTGGGCGTGCGCGGAGTGGGTGTTGTGCTCGGAGCTGTTGATGAAGTCGAGGCCCGCGGCGCGGGCGAGCGCGGCGATCTCGGCGGGGGTGCGGCGGCCGTCGGAGTGGACGGAGTGCAGGTGGCAGTCACCGCGGTACCAGGCGCGGCCGCGGCCCTTCGCGCGCTCCGGCGGGTAGACGGGCCTCGGGGTGCTGCCGGGGGCGCCGTAGGTGAGGGTGATCGTCACCTCGTAGGGCAGGCCCTCGGGGGCGACCGTGTAGGGGCCGAGCGCGATGTGCCAGGTGCCGGGGCGGACGCGGCCGGGGATGTAGCCGGGCGTCGCGTCGTCGGCGCGGATGAAGAACTCGGTGCGGGCGCCGCCGGACCAGCCGCGGAAGCCCTTGCCGCCGAGGTCGGTGCCACGCTCGTCGAAGACGCCGATGTCCAGGGCGTTGCCCTGCGTCCCGGCGGGCACGGGCGGCTTCTGGTAGCTGTACGCGACGCGCAGCTCGCTGACGCCGTCCGGGATCTCCAGCGGCAGGTAGACGAAGTCGGGCGCGCCGACGGGCAGGGTGCCGCGGACCGTTCTCGTCTCCTTGCTCCCCGGCTTCCTGTCGCGGCCGGGAGCGCGCCGCTCGGCGCCGCTCGCGAAGCTCACGCCGTTCAACGTAAGGGCGGCGGCGGCTCCCGTCACGAACAGTCCGCGCCGGTTCATCGCACCGTGCTGCGGGTGGTGGTCCTGGCACATGCTGCGGCTCCCAGGGTGTCGGTGGTGACGTGGGTGGTACGTACGGGCAACCCTGGTATTGAGCCGTGAACCGCGCGGCAAGGGAAGGCGGTTGGCGGTTTTACGCCCGGTGGACGCCGGGCCTCGCCGAGAGCGGACCCCGGGGACCCTAGGGAGCGGTCAGTTCCACGACGACGTCGTAGACCGCGGGGTTCGGCGTGACCGGCTGCCTGCCCTGCTCGCGCGCGGCCTGGGTGCGAGAGGCGAAGTCGGGGTCGGCGGTGGCGGCCTCCCACGCCTCCTGGCTCTCCCAGCGGGAGACGTTGACGAGCTGGAAGCGGGAGTCCGACGAGCGCGCCCGGTGCATCCGCGAGTCGATGAAGCCGGGCTTGTCCCGCATGAGGCGGGCCCGCTGCTCCCACTTCTCGACGAACGCGTCGAGGTCGTCGGCGGCTATCTCGAAGACGTTGATGAAGGTGACGGGGGAGGTGTCCGTGGTCATGCCGGAAGAGTAGCCGCGCCCGTCAACCGGTGGGGGGACGCCACTCGTTGGCGCCGGCCGCGATCAGCGCCGCCTCCGTCTCCGGGTGCGGGCCGTTGCGTGCCCAGCGCAGCGGGGTCCAGCCGGTGCCGTGGTCCTCCGGGAGGTTCGGGTCGGCGCCGTGGGCGAGGAGCGCGCGCACCGCCTCGACGTGGCCCCAGCAGGCCGCGCCGCACAGCGGTGTGCCCTCGGAGCCGTGGCCGCTCTCGGTGTCCGGCGGCGCGCCGGCCCGCAGCAGGAGCCGCACCGCCTCGGCGTCGCCGTGCACGGAGGCGGCGTACAGGGGAGTCGTGCCGTCGGTGTCCGGCAGGGACGGGTCGGCCCCGGCGCGCAGCAGGGCGGCGACGGTCGCCGTCTCGCCGATCCGCGCGGCGAACACCAGGCGTCCGGTCAGCTTTTTCCGCCGTCGTCTGTTCACCGGCGCCAGGGTAGTGAGGCCGCGGCCATGGACCAACCGACTTTCCGCGGATAGGAAGGGGGCGAACGGGGGCGACTCCACGCCGAGACTCGGAGGCACCGTGCGCATGTCCGCGACGCTGTACATGACCGACGGCACGATCGGGCCGGTGCGGCTGGCCCGGGAGGTGGAGGGGCGGGGGTTCGACGGGCTGTACCTCCCCGAGCACACCCACATACCCGTGCCCCGCCGCACCCCGTACCCGGGCGGTGAGCTGCCGCCCGAGTGCGCCCGGATGCTCAGCCCCTTCGTCGCCCTCGCCCAGGCCGCCGCCGTCACCGAGCGGATCACCCTCGGCACGAACATCGCCCTGGTCGCCCAGCACGACCCCATCGACCTCGCCAAGCAGGTCGCGACCCTCGACCACCTCTCCGGCGGCCGCGTCACCCTCGGCATCGGCTACGGCTGGAACCGCGAGGAGGCCGAGGACCACGGCGTCCCGTGGCCCCACCGACGGGCCCTCGTGCGGGACCGGATGGCGCTCATGCGGGCGCTGTGGGCCGACCAGCCCACGGAGTACGAGGGGGAGTTCGGGTCCGTGCGGGCCAGCGAGGTCCATCCGAAGCCGCGGCGGGCACCCCGCAAGCGGCTCGGCAAGGGGCCGCTGTACGGGCCGCGCACCCTCATCGGCGGCGCCGCGGGGCCGGGGCTCTTCACGCACATCGCGGAGTACGCCGACGGCTGGATGCCCGTCGGCGCCGGCGGCCTGGGCGAGGCGCTGCCCGCGCTGCGCACGGCGTGGGCGGAGGCGGGGCGCGAGCCGGACGACCTGTATGTGGCGCTGACGGCCGTGGCCCCCGGGGCGGGCAGGCTCGCGCACTACGCGGAGCTGGGCGTCGACGAGGTCATCGTGCAGTTGCCGGCCGCCGGGGAGGCCGAGGTGTGCGCGGCGCTCGACGCGGCGGGGCGGCAGCTGAGGCCGTGACCCCGTAAAAGTGCCGTGAGCCCGTAAAAGTACCGTCCCGGAAGTATCCACCCAGGTCACGTGTTGTCGCTCGTATGCTCGGAGACATGACCAACAGCGCGCAGCCCGACGAGGCCGGACGACCGCAGCCCCCCGAGGCCGGACGACCCACCGCGAACGCCATGCGGCGCGCGCTCAGGCGGGTCAGGGACGGTGTCGCGCTCGACGTGGGCGAGGCCGCCGTCCTGCTCCAGGCGCGCGGCGCGGACCTCGACGACCTGACGGCGTCCGCGGCCCGGGTACGCGACGCGGGCCTGGAGGCGGCGGGCCGCCCCGGCGTCATCACGTACTCGAAGAGCGTCTTCATCCCGCTCACCCGGCTCTGCCGCGACAAGTGCCACTACTGCACCTTCGTCACCGTCCCGGGCAAGCTGCGCCGCGACGGCCACGGCATGTTCATGTCCCCGGACGAGGTGCTCGACATCGCCCGGCGCGGCGCCGAACTGGGCTGCAAGGAAGCCCTCATCACCCTCGGCGACAAGCCGGAGGACCGCTGGCCCGAGGCCCGCGAGTGGCTGGAGGCCGAGGGGTACGACGACACCATCGCGTACGTCCGCGCCATCTCCATCCGCATCCTGGAGGAGACCGGGCTGCTGCCGCACCTCAACCCGGGCGTCATGACCTGGACGGACTTCCAGCGGCTCAAGCCCGTCGCGCCCAGCATGGGCATGATGCTGGAGACGACCGCCGAACGCCTGTGGAGCGAGCCGGGGATGCCGCACTACGGCTCGCCGGACAAGGAACCCGCCGTGCGGCTGCGGGTCCTGGAGGACGCGGGCCGCTCGTCCGTGCCCTTCACCAGCGGGCTGCTCATCGGGATCGGCGAGACGTACGAGGAGCGCGCCGAGTCGCTGTTCGCGCTGCGCCGCGTCGCGCGTTCGTACCACGGCGTCCAGGAACTGATCATCCAGAACTTCCGCGCCAAGCCGGACACGGCGATGCGCGGCATGCCCGACGCCGAGATCGACGACCTGGTCGCCACGATCGCCGTCGCCCGGCACATCATGGGCCCCGCGGGCAACATCCAGGCGCCGCCGAACCTCATCGCGGGGGAGTACGAGCGGCTGATCGGCGCCGGCATCGACGACTGGGGCGGGGTGTCCCCGGTGACGATCGACCACGTCAACCCCGAGAAGCCCTGGCCGAAGCTGGACGAGCTGGCCGCGCGGTCCGCGGCGGCGGGCTTCACGCTCGCCGAACGGCTCTGCGTGTACCCCGAGTTCGTGCGGCGCGGCGAGCCCTGGCTCGACCCGCGCCTCCTTCCCCACGTGCGGGCCCTCGCCGACCCGGAGACCGGCCTCGCCCGCCCCGACGCCACCGTCGAGGGCCACCCCTGGCAGGAGCCCGACGAGGGGTACGTCGCCACGAAGTCGTCGGGCCGCACCGACCTGCACCGCACCATCGACACGGAGGGCCGCACCGGCGACCGGCGCGCCGACTTCGACGAGGTGTACGGCGACTGGGAGGCGCTGCGCGAGCAGGCGGCGCCCGGCATGGTCCCGTCCAGGATCGACGGCGACGTGCGCGCCGCCCTCGCCACGGCCGCCGACGACCCGACGAAGCTCACCGACGACGAGGCGCTCGCCCTGCTGCACGCCGACGGGCCCGCGCTGGACGCGCTGTGCTCCGTCGCGGACGACATCCGCAAGACGGTCAACGGCGACGACGTCACGTACATCGTCACCCGCAACATCAACTTCACCAACGTCTGCTACACCGGCTGCCGCTTCTGCGCCTTCGCGCAGCGCAGGACCGACGCCGACGCCTACACCCTCTCCCTGGACCAGGTCGCCGACCGGGCCGCGCAGGCCTGGGACGTGGGCGCCGTCGAGGTGTGCATGCAGGGCGGCATCCACCCCGACCTGCCGGGTACCGCCTACTTCGACATCGCGCGGGCCGTGAAGGAGCGCGTGCCGGGCATGCACGTGCACGCGTTCTCGCCGATGGAGGTCGTCAACGGCGCGACCCGGACCGGCCTTTCGATCCGCGAGTGGCTGACCGCCGCGAAGGAGGCGGGGCTCGACTCCATCCCGGGCACGGCCGCCGAGATCCTCGACGACGAGGTCCGCTGGGTCCTCACCAAGGGCAAGCTG
This sequence comes from Streptomyces huasconensis, assembly GCF_021028635.1. Taxonomy (NCBI): domain Bacteria; kingdom Bacillati; phylum Actinomycetota; class Actinomycetes; order Kitasatosporales; family Streptomycetaceae; genus Streptomyces; species Streptomyces huasconensis. The sequence goes on along the minus strand of NZ_CP086119.1, from coordinate 3,433,428 downwards.
CCCACGGCCACCTGGATCGAGGTCGTCAAGACGGCGCACGAGCTGGGCATCCGCTCGTCGTCCACGATGATGTACGGCCATGTCGACCAGCCGCGGCACTGGCTCGGCCACTTCCGCACGCTGGCCGCCATCCAGCAGGAGACCGGCGGCTTCACGGAGTTCGTGACGCTGCCGTTCATCCACACGAACGCGCCGGTCTACCTGGCGGGCATCGCCCGGCCGGGGCCCACCACCCGCGACAACCGCGCGGTGACGGCCATGGCGCGCGTCCTGCTGCACCCGCACATCCCCAACATCCAGACCAGCTGGGTCAAGCTCGGCCAGGAGGGCGCCGCCGAGATGCTGCGCTCCGGTGCCAACGACCTCGGCGGCACGCTGATGGAGGAGACCATCTCCCGCATGGCGGGCTCCAGTTACGGGTCCTACCGGTCCATCGAGGACCTGGTGGCCATCGCGGAGACCGCGGGGCGGCCCGCGAAGCCGCGGACGACGCTGTACGGCGAGGTGTCCGAGGAGCGGCAGCGGGCCGCCGCGGCCTCGGACGGGCATCTGCCGGAGCTGCTGCCGCTGGCGGACTGACGTCCGTCAGCGGCAGCAGGGGGGCCTGACTAGCGGGTCAGGCCGCCGCCGAACTCCACGCGGTTCTCCGGGAGGCCGAGCGACTTCGGGCTGAAGGACGTGATGCCGGTGACGGTGAGGCCGCTCGCAGAACCGCGCAGCTGCCAGGCGGCGCCGGAGTCGGCGTAGGTGCCGTCCTCCGTGGGCGCGGTCGCCGTCAGGTCGGCCTTGCCGTCCTTGTTGGTGTCGGAGAGCAGGACCTCCCGGCCGAACTTGTCGTTCTTCTCCGAGACGCCGGGCACTCCGGTCGTGGACTGCTGGAAGGCCTGCGCGCCCGTGCCGGTCAGGCCGGTGCGGGAGCCCTTCAGGAGCACGGTGCTGCCCGCGTCCGCGACGGCGTCGATGTCCTCGCCGGGGATGCCGACGGCCACGTCCGCGTACCCGTCGCCGTTGACGTCGCCCGCGCTGATCGAGGAGCCGAACTCGTCGCCCACCTCACCGACGCCGGGCACGCCCGCCGTGTCCTGGGTGATCTTCGCGGTGCGGGTCGCGGAAGGCCCGTCCGGCGTTCCGTACCTGACGAGGACCGTGCCCTTCTGGTACGGCATGTCCTCGTAGTTGTCGCCGATGTCGCGGACGATCAGGTCGCCGTAGCCGTCCTTGTCGACGTCGGCGACCGCCCCGCTGTAGGTGGCGGCGAGCGGTGTGGACGTGGTGCTCACACCGTTCTTGCCGCCCTTCCAGAACTGGCTGGCGTGCGCCTTCTCCTCGAAGCCGTGGCTGGAGACGATGTCGTCGGCGCCGTCACCCGTGACGTCGCCGACCACGAAGGAGGATTCGCCGAACTCCCGCTGGGTGGGCACCTGCTGCTTGCTCGCGGCCTTGCCGTCGCGGGTGAACGGTCCGTACGACACCGACATCCCGAAGAGGTCGTCGCCGGGGTCGGTCTCTCCCTCGATGTCGCCCGTGACCAGGTCCCTCTTGCCGTCGCCGTTGAAGTCGCCGGCGGTGACGTCGCTGCCGCGCCAGGGCAGCTCAGAACTCCTCTCGCCGTGCAGGCCCAACGCCGAACCCCACAGGACGACGGCGTTGCCGTCGCCGCTGATGACGAGGTCCGTGTACTGGTCGTCGTCGAGATCGGCGGCGGCCGTCTGCGCGCCGAAGCGTCCGCCGTCCTGCGGGTCGCCGGGGACACCGGGGGTGGCGCGGCCGAAGGTCGCGTGGGCGGTGTCGGGGCCCGAGGCCGAGCCGTAGACGACCGTGACCGTGCCGGGCGTCGTGCCCTGCCAGCCGCCGACCGAGGAGATCGCGACGTCGGCGTACCCGTCGTGGTTGAAGTCGACGAGCGGGGTGCGTGGCGGCACCGGGGCGGCCGAGGCGGAGCCCGCGGTGGCGACGAGCGCGAGGGGCGTGATGAGGGTGGTGACCGCGAGGGCGGCCGTGAGAGAGCGTCGCACTGGTTCTCCAGGGAAGGGGTGGGAGGCCGGAAGGGGGAAGGGGCTCAGCCGACGAGCCGCAGGCCGAACCGGGCGCTCGCCTCGGGCGCTCCGAGCTTGGCCGGGCTGAGGGTGCCCGCACCCGTGGTGGTCAGTCCGCTCGCGGAGCCGTACAGGTTCCACAGGGCGCCCGAGTCGGCGTACGTGCCGTCCTCACCGGGAGCCGTCGCGGTCAGGTCGGCCTTGCCGTCCTTGTTGAGGTCGGTCAGGCTCACCTGGCGGCCGAAGTCGTCGCCCGTCTCGGAGACGCCGGGCACACCGGCCGTGGACTGGTTGTAGGCGACGGCGCCCTTGCCGGTCATGCCGCCGGCGGCCTTGGCGGCGCCCTTGAGCAGGACCACCGCGCCGGTGCCGGTGGCGGCGTCGAGGCTCTCGCCGGGGACGCCGACGGCGACCTCGGCCTTGCCGTCGCCGTCCACGTCACCGGCGCTGAGGGAGGCGCCGAAGGCGTCGTCGTCCTCGCTCGCCCCGGGGACGCCCGCGGTGTCCTGCGTGATGACCTTCTTGCGCGCGTCCGTGGGGCCGGTGGAGCTGCCGTACTGGATCGTGATGCTGCCGGGAGCGGAGTCGATCACCTCGGTGACGTCGCCGATGTCGCGGGTGATCAGGTCGCCGTAACCGTCGCCGTCGACGTCGCCAACGGTGCCGCTGTACGCCGTGCCGAGGAACTTCGAGGTGTGGCTGACGCCGGTCTTGGACCCCTTCCAGAAGCGGGCCGCGTGCTGCATCTCCTCGAAGCCGTGCGTGGTGACGATGTCGTCGACGCCGTCCCCCGTCATGTCGCCCGTGATGAAGGACTTCAGGCCCGAGTTGCCGTCGTCCGTGACGATGCTGTCCTGCGTGCGCGTCTTGCCGTCCCGGGTGAACGGGCCGTACTGGATCGTCATCCCGGCGACATCCGGGTCGTCGCTCGGGTGCGAGTTCACGACGAGGTCGCGCTTGCCGTCGCCGTTGAAGTCGCCGAGGTCGAACTCGGAGTTGTTGTACGGCAGAAGCGTGTTCTGGCCGGTCAGACCGTCCTTGGAGCCCCAGAGCACGGTGGCCTTGTTGCCGTCGCCGTCGCCGCCGCTCACGAGCAGGTCGGTGTACGAGTCGCCGTCCAGGTCGCCGGGGACCGACGTGTAGCCGAAGGCGAACGTGCCGTCGAGGTCACCGGGGACTCCGGGCGTGGCCCGGCTGATGAGCTGGTGGCGCGCGGTGCCGGGCCCCGAGGCGGTGCCGTACACGACGGAGATGTAGCCGGCCTTCCCGACTCCGTCGACGGTGCCGTGGGGCGCCGCGACGGCGAGGTCGGGATGCCCGTCGTGGTTGAAGTCGGTCATCGGCGTGCGCGGCGGCACGGGCGCGGCCGACGCGGAACCGGACGTGGCGAAGAGCGCGAGGGGGGTGGTCAGCGCGGCGACCGCGATGGCGGTGGTGAGGGTGCGGCGGGGCACGGTGCCTCCTGTGAGGAACGTCTGTGACGTAACGGGAGACGGGCCATTTCGAGTGAAGGTTGTACACCACAGGAACTCCGTTACGAATCCCGGACGTTCGTCGCAGGACAGCCGCCGTTCACCTTTCCGCCGGCGGCTGTGCGGGAGACTGGCCGGAGGCCACTGAGCGGGCGCGGGCGAGGGGGTGTCGATGCAGGAGCTGATCCGACGCAGGGGGCGGGCGGGCTTCGTGGGGCGCCGGGAGGAACTGCGCCTGTTCCGGGCCAACTTCGAGCTGCAGCCGGACGACGACCGGCACCGGTTCCTCTTCCAGGCCGCGCGATCTGCCTGTGGCCGGACTACGCCTGGGCGCTGACCCGCAGGGCCCGCGTGCGCCAGTCCCTCGGCGACACGGCCGGCGCCCTCGCCGACCTCGACCGCGCAGAGGAACTCGCCCCGGACGCGGCGGGCATCCGGGGCGAGCGGGGCGACGTGCTGCGCTTCATGGGCCGCCACGAGGAGGCCGTCGCCGAGTACGAGCGCGCCCTCGCCCTCGACCCGGGGTACGCGTGGGCGTGGGGCAGCAGGGCCCTGTCGCTGGAGGCCCTCGGCCGCACGGACGAGGCCCTCGCGTCCCTGGACCAGGCGCTGCGGACCGACCCCGGGTGCACGTGGGCGCGGGAGCAGCGGGAACGCATCCTGCGCCACCTGGAATCAAGCGTTCCGTAGCAGCTGCGAAGCTTCGGTGAACGTCGTTCAAATGCGACCTCGGGGGAACTCCGGGGCGTCTCGCCGCATACCACGTGCCGGCGGAATCGATCGCTCCCGTTCGATTACAGTGCTGCGCAGTCGCAACGGGTCGGGGCACGGAGGGAGGTCCGGTGGGCACAGCAGCAGCCACCGGTGTCTGGGGCCGCGCCGAGCAGCAGGACTTCCGCAGCCGGGTGCGCGGCACGCTCCTCGGGGCCGCCGTGGGCGACGCCTTCGGGGCGCCCCTGGACGGGCTCTCCCTCGACGAGATCCGCGCGGCGCACGGCACCGAGGGCCTCACCGAGCCCGCGCCCGCGTACGGCAGACGGGGTGCGGTCACCGCCGCCACCCAGCTCGCCCTGTTCACCGTGGACGGACTCATACGCGCCCAGGTGCGCCGCGACACCGGCGCCTGGCACCCGCCGACCGACCTGCACCGCGCCTACCGCCGCTGGGCCGCCACCCAGAGCGACTGGGGACCGGACGAGCGGCGCGAGGAGGACGGCTGGCTCGCCCGCGAGGAGTGGCTCTACGCCCGCCGCGCCCCGGCCCGCGCCTGCCTCCTCGGGCTCGGCAACGCCGTCATGGGCACCCTGGAGAGACCCAAGAACCCCGACGAGCGCGGCCCCGAGGCCGCCGTCAGATCCGCGCCCTTCGGCCTCCTCGTCGGCTGGGAGCCACAGCTCGTGCTCCAGCTCGCCGTCGAGGGCGCCGTCCAGACCCACGGCCACCCCACCGCCTACCTCGCGGCCGGCGCGCACGCCGTCATCGTCCACGGCCTCGCCCGCGGGGAGGCCGTCGACGGCGCGCTCCAGCGGACCCTGGCCCTGCTCGCCGCCCACCCCGGCCACCCGCCCGTCGCGGACGCCCTGCGGCACGCGCTGGGCGCCGTACGCCAGGGCATGCCCACGGCGGCGCGCGTCGAGGAACTGCTGGGGGACGGCACGGCCGAGGGGGCGCTCGCCGTCGCCGTGTACTGCGCCCTGGTCGGCGAGGACATCCGGCACGGGCTGCGCCTGGCCGTCAACCACGGCGGGCCGTCGTCCGCCACGGGGGCGCTGTGCGGGGCGCTGCTCGGCGCGCTGCACGGGGAGACGGCGCTGCCGCCGGGCTGGCTCACGGAGCTGGAGGGCCGGCCCACGGTCCTGGAGCTGGCCGACGACTTCGCCATGGAGATGACGCAGGGCCCGGCGCTGCACGGCCCCGCCGTCTCCGCGCCGGGGTGGCTCGCCCGCTATCCGCGCGGCTGAGGCGCCGGGGCGGGCACGGCCGCCGCACCCGCGGAACCCGCCGGGCCGGCCGGGCCGTCGTCATCCGTGTTGATCCGCTCGATGAGCGCGTCCCGCTCCGGGGTGTCCTCCGGCTTCACGTACCCGATGACGATGTAGAGGACCAGCGAGACCGCCAGCGGGATCGACACCTGGTACTGGAGGGCCACGCCGCCCTCGACGGCGTCGTCGATCGGGTAGTTGACGAGGTAGAAGGCGAGGAGCCCGGCTCCCCAGCCGGTCAGCGCGGCGGTCGGGCCGGACCGGCGGAAGGCGCGCAGCAGGCCCAGCATCATCGGGATCGCGATCGGTCCCATCAGACCGGCGACCCACTTGATGACGACCGTGATGATGTCCTTGAACGTGGGGGAGTCGACCTGGGTCGCGACCGCCATGGACAGGCCGAGGAAGGCCACCGTGGTGAGGCGGGCGGCGAGCAGTCCCGTCCGCTCCGACCAGACCCGCGCCCGGGCCGAGAGCACGGGTGCCACGTCACGGGTGAAGACGGCGGCGATCGCGTTGGCGTCGGAGGAGCACATCGCCATGGTGTGCGAGAAGAAGCCGACGATGACGAGCCCCAACAGGCCGTGCGGCAGCAGCTGTTCGGTCATCAGGGCGTACGCGTCCGAACCGTCGGGCTTCTTGGCCTCGACCAGGAGCGGTGACATCCACATGGGGAAGAAGAGGACGAGCGGCCAGACCAGCCACAGGATCGCGGAGAGCCGCGCGGAGCGGGCGGCCTCCTCGGCGTTGGCGGTCGCCATGTAGCGCTGCGCCTGGTTGAGCATGCCGCCGTTGTACTCGAAGAGCTTGATGAAGAGGAACGCGAGCAGGAAGACCGTGCCGTACGGCCCGACCAGCGGTTTGGCGTGGCCCGCCAGCTCGGGCTCGTCCCAGACGCCGAAGAAGCCGCCGTACGGGCCCAGTTCGGCCACGACCGCGACAAACATCGCGATCCCGGCGAAGAGCTGGATGACGAACTGCCCCAGCTCGGTGAGCGCGTCCGCCCACAGGCCGCCGATGGTGCAGTAGACCGCCGTGATGGCGCCGGTGATGAGGATGCCCTGGTTCAGCGACACGCCCGTGAAGACCGCGAGCAGCGTCGCGATGGCGGCCCACTTGGCGCCCACGTCGACGATCTTCAGCAGCATCCCGGACCAGGCCAGGGCCTGCTGGGTCTTCACGTCGTAGCGGTTCTTGAGGTATTCGAGCGGTGAGGCCACGTGCAGCCGCGAGCGCAGCCGGTTGATGCGGGGCGCGAAGAGCCGCGCGCCGATGGCGATGCCGAGCGCGATGGGGAAGGACCAGGTGACGAAGGACGTCACGCCGTAGGTGTACGCGATGCCCGCGTACCCGGTGAACATCACCGCGCTGTAGCCCGACATGTGGTGCGAGATGCCCGACAGCCACCAGGGCATCTTGCCGCCGGCGGTGAAGAAGTCGCTGACGTTGTCGACCCGCTTGTGGGACCACACGCCGATCGCGACCATCACGCCGAAGTAGCCGATGAGCACGGCCCAGTCGAGACTGTTCATATGGCCCTCCAGGGGTCCGCCCGGTGAACTGCGCAGGGTGGCTCGCACTTCGCCGGGGACGGCCGCCGAATGGCGTGAACGGCCCGGAAGCGCGTGCTCATCGTGGGTTCGGGCGTACGGCGGCGACAACTGGGGGTAGGGTCAAGAGCGGGCAAAATCGTTCGGTTAGCTGATTTGTGTTCAGCTGGCTGAACAGCCGGGGGTGCAGCCGAGGGTGGTCCGGAGGCGTCGCCTCAGCGCATCACTTCCCCCGCGTTGACCAGCAGCGACTGCCCGGTGATGGCACGCGCCCGCTCCGACGCCAGGAACACCACCGCGTCCGCCACGTCCCCGTCCGTGGCCAGGTCCGGCAGCGCCATCCGCGCCGCGAGGCGAGCCCGCACCTCCGCCTCCGGCGCCCCCTCGGCCCCCGCGGTGAACCGGACGTACGCCTCGACCGGCGGGCCCCACATCCACCCCGGCAGCACCGTGTTGACCCGGACGCGATGCGGCCCGAGTTCCCGCGCCAGGGAGTACATCGCGGAGGTCAGCGCCCCCTTCGACGCCGCGTACGCCGCCTGCCGCACCTCCGAGGGCGCCGCCACCGCCGACTGCGTGCCGATGAAGACGACCGACCCGCCCCGCTCCTTCAGCGCGGGCAGGCACGCCCGTGTCATCCGCAGCGTGCCGAGCAGGTTGACGTCGACGACGCCGCGCCAGGTCTCGAAGTCCGCGTCCGCCAGGCCGCCGAAGTGGCTGTCCCAGGCCGCGACATGGACGGCGGCGTCGATCCCGCCGAAGCGGTCGCGCGCCAGCGCGGCCAGGGCCTCGCACTGCCACTCGTTGGTGATGTCCGTGGCCCGGTACGCGGTGCGCGCGCCCCCGGGGTCGATCGCGGCGGCGGACTCGGCGAGACGCGCCTCCGTGCGCGCGCCGAGCACGGCGTTGCCCCCGTCGCGCACCACGGCCGCCGCCACCTGGTGGCCGAGCCCGGTCCCGACACCCGAGACGACAACGGTCTTTCCCTCAAGGGGCGGTGGCGGTGATGTCGGCATGGGGCCCTCCCGGCTGCGTCGGCGCTCTGGCAGTTTGTCTGACGGGGCGTCAGAGTATGGGCGTCCGCAGGGAGGCGGAAGAGAGATCCGCGAGATGAGGCAGGGGAGAGGCGTGGGAGAAGACACCCGCAATGGAGAAGACACCCGCAGTGACGTGTACGCCGATCTGGCCGCCGTCGGACCCTACGGCGTGCGCCCGGGGCACGCCCTGATCACCATGGTCGAGCCGCACCCCGGGCACGAGTTCGCGTACAACCGCTGGTACGAGGACGACCACTACTACGCCGGCGCGATGGCCATGCCCTGGATGTACGCGGGGCGCCGCTGGGTGGCCACCCGGGAGCTGCAACTCCTGCGCTACCCCGAGAAGTCCGCGATCGCCGAACCGGTCACCGCGGGGTGCTACCTCTCCACGTACTGGATCACGGAGGGCCGCTACGACGACCACATGAAGTGGACCGTCGGCATCAACAAGCGGCTGAACCGCGACGGCCGCGTCCATCAGGAGCGTACCCACGTCTTCACCGCCTTCCAGGACCACGAGGCGACCGTCTACCGGGACGGCGCGGCGGGCCCGCGCGACTTTCACGCGCTCGACCACCCGTACAAGGGGCTGGTTCTGGAGGTCATCGACGCCGAAGGGCCGCAAGCAAGAAGGGAGTTGCTGGAGTGGCTGCGGGACCGGCACCTGCCGGGCGTGCTCGCCGGTTCACCGGCCGCGATGGTGACGGTCTTCCGGCCGACGCCGCTGCCGGGCGACCGGATGACGTACGTGAAGCAGGTCGAGGGCGTGGACACCCGGCTGACGCTGCTGTGGTTCCTCCAGGAGGACCCGCGGGAGTGCTGGGGGGCGCACTTCACCGGGCGGGACGCAGCCGTGGCCGGGTCCGGGCTCGGGCGGGTGGAGCTGGTCGCGCCGTTCATCCCGACGGTGCCGGGCACGGACCTCTACGCCGACCAGCTGCGCTGACGCAAGGCCGAGCCCCCTCGGCCGGGACGGCGGGCCAGTCGAGAGGGCTCATACGGTGCTGCTTATCCGGTTGTGGCGCTGCGGTTGTTCTGCTGTGTACCGGTATCACCGGCCGGTGCTGCCGGTTCACGCGAGATCGGCAGCCCCCCGGCTCACCTCGGCGACGAACGCGTTCCACGAGTCGGCGGGGAAGGCGAGGACCGGACCCTCGACGACCTTGGAGTCACGCACCGCGATACCGGTCGCCCGGGGTGACTTGACCTCGACGCACGCACCGTTGCCGGTGGAGTAGGAGGACTTGACCCAGGCATGCGAGACACCCTGCTGAATTGCCATGTTTTCTCCGGTTTGCACAGTTGGTGAGTTGCTCCCACCGCATGACCGCGGTGTGCGCCAGCGTTCCTGCTCGATGGCGTGAATGACGCTACTCGCCAACCTCGGCGCGTGAAGGGGCCGTTCACTCGACCGGATGGCATATACCAGGTGGGCCTTCCGCCCCGCCCCGGCAAGGGTGTACCTTGCCGCCCCTTGCCTCATGGCCGCACGGGTTCAGCGGGCGTAGTCCTTCGCGATACCCGCGATGAGCTGGCGTGACTGCTCGACGTTGAGCGCCTGTGCCCGCAGGTGCTCGTACATCACGCTGTACTGCTGGACGTCGTTCGCCTTCTCCAGGTAGAGATCGCTCGTGACGCCCTCGATGTAGACCACGCTGGAGTCCGCCGCGTCGGGGAACTCCAGGATCGCGTACTGCCCGTTCAGGCCGGGGTGGGCGCCGAGGTCGAAGGGGATCACCTGGACCGTCACATGGGGCAGCTGCGACTGCTCCAGGAGATGCTCCAGCTGGTCGTGCATCAGCTGCCGGGAGCCGACGACGCGGCGCAGCGCGGACTCGTCCAGAACGGTCCACAGGCGCAGCGGGTTCTCCGGCGCGGCGATGCGTTCCTGGCGGCGCATGCGCACCTGGACGCGTTTCTCGATGTCGGTCGTCGTGGTCTCCGGCAGCGCGCCGGTGATCAGCGCCTCGGCGTAGGCGCGGGTCTGGAGCAGGCCGGGGACGACCTGCGGGTCGTACACGCGCAAGGACGCGGCGTCCGTCTCCAGACCGATGTACACGCTGTACGGGATGTCGCCGAAGGAGTGCCACCAGCCCTGCTGCCGGGAGTCCTTGGCCATCTGCATCAGGGAGTCGACGATGCGGTGGTCCTCGACCTCGTAGACACCGCACAGGTCACGGACGTCGCGCTGGCTGATCGAGCGGCGGCCGTTCTCCAGTCTGCTGATCTTCGACTGCGAGACGAGCAGCCGCTCGGCGACTTCCTCGGCCGTCATGCCCTTGAGTTCACGGAGCCGGCGGAGCTCCTGCCCCAGCCGACGTCGCCTGACGGTGGGATTGACATTGGACGCCACGGGACGTGCACCTCCGGCTTGCCTGCCTCGATTTTGCGTATCTACTGCTCAGCAGAGTGCCACCAACGTGCGGGGCACCGCTGGGAAACAGCCGATGTGCGAACGTGCGGGCGGACGCGTGGGGGTGCGGACGCGTGGGGTGCGGACGTCTGGGGAATGCGGCCGCGCGGGGCGGCGGTACCGGGGTGTCGTCCTGCGGACGGTCCGGTGCCGCGCCCCGCGCGGCCCAGCGGCTCCCGTACCGGGTCTGGGGGACTTCGGTGCGGCGCTGGTGAGGGTGGTGCGCTGTCGCCGTACTCAGTGGGCCACGGCGCGGGCCATGGAACCGCGGCGCGGCTGCATCGGGATGCGGTCCGGGTCCGCCGCCGCCCTGGCCGGCTGCCGGCCGCCGGGGCCCGCGGGTCCCGCCGGTGCGGCGCTGCGGCGCGGCTGGGCCGCCACACCGTTCTGGACGTCCATCACGGCGTGCGCCACGAGGCCGCCCATCGGGTCGTGCCTGATGAGGTCCCGGAGACGGGAGCGCGACGAACGCCCTTCGTTGCCGGGGTACAGATGCTTGCCGAGACCGACCGCGTGGGCCAGGGCGGCGAGCGCGGCGGTCCGCGGGTCCGGCGGTACGCCGGTGCGGATCGCCGAATCGAGCCGGGACCTGATTTCCCGGCTGATGGCCGTGTCCGTCGCTTGGTAGCGAGTCGTCGGCAGCACCCCGCACATCTGGCCCGCCACGGCATGAACCATGCCGCACCGCTCCAGGTGCGAGAGGTACGTCTGGCGCAGCCCCAGCCGGGGCCCGCCGATCCAGTGGACGGCCCGAACCGGGCTGCCGCGCCTGCGCAGCAGTTCCAGCGCGGAGTCCAGAGTCGGATCTCCGGTCGGCCGTGGCATCACCACGGCGATACGATCCCCGTCTGGGGCTATCCGTCCGGCCAGCGCCAGCTCCACTAGCTGTGCTCCGGCCAGACCGAGGTCGAGCGACTGCGGCTGCGCCGTGGTACCCGTGGCCGGGTCCAAAGCGAGCAGCAGAAGCTCCTCCGGAATTGTTCTGCGGCTCCTGCCCATCCATGCCTCCCCGCGTGGATGAATGACAGGGTGACCCCTCTCACATTGGTCTGTCGAGAGTGCGTGGGCGGGATGTACTGGAACCAGTAGGTATGTCGTTCTCGTCTACCACCGGGGTTAAGCCCTCACACAGGACACTGGTACACGGTTCGGACAGTGGGGTCCGGACCGGTTTTGGCGCATGGCCGGGCACCGGCCGCGTCAGCATCGGCATACGGCATGGCGTACGAGGAGGCATCGGTGGCGGGCGAGACCCCCGACAGGTCGAAGCAGCGGAAGTCGTCGGGGAACCCGACTGCGGCAGATCCTTCTGTGCCCGCACCGGAGGAACGGGACCCGCGCCTGGCGGTGGCCCGCGAGGTTCCCGCGGCGCGCAAGGACCAGGCGACGGCGGTCTTCTCCACGAAGGGGGTCTCCGAGGGGCGCGACGCGACCTCGGAGGGTTCCGCGGCTGAGGCCGCGGCTTCCGACGGCGAGGGCGGCGGTGACGGGCGGCTCCGGGACGCCGTGGCGGCGTGGGTCGCAGGCTCGGACGACGAGCACCCCGAGGCGGACCGGGACGGCTCCCGGGCCCCCGATGCCTCGGGCGAGGACGACGACGCCGAGTCCAGCAGTGACGGTCCTGCTGAGGCGAAGGGCGAGGTTTCCGGCGACGAGGCCGCCAGGGGTGAGACCACCTCCGGGGGCGCTGACTCCGACCGGGACGACGCTCCCGCGAAGGTGACATCCGCGGGGCGTGACGCCGCGAAGGCCGACGAGGCCGCGAAGCCGAGCGGTGACGCGAAGCCCGCCGAGGCCGCGAAGTCTGGCGAGGCCGCGAAGCCGAGTGGTGACGCCGAGGTGAGCGGTGACGCCGGGTCCGGTGCTGACGCGGAGGCCGGCGTGGAGTCGGACGGTGACGCCAAGGGTGGCGCCGACACGAAGTCCACGGGGGGCGCGAAGCCCGCTGAGGCTGCGAAGCCCGGCGAGGCTGCGAAGCCTGCCGAGGCTGCGAAGCCTGCCGAGGCCGCGAAGGTCGGCGGTGACGCGAAGCCCGCCACCCCGGCCAAGGCCGACGGCGCCGCCGAGCCCAAGGCGACCGACGCCAAGCCCGTCGAGGCCGAGCCCAAGACGACCGACGCCAAGCCCGCCGACGCCGAGCCCAAGACGACCGACGCCGAGCCCGCCGACGCCGCCCCCAAGCCCGCCGACGCCGAGCCCAAGGCCACCGACGCCCCCGAGCCCAAGTCCGACGCCCCCAAGTCCGCCAAGTCCGCCGGTGTCGATCAGCCCACCGCCGTCTTCAAGGCGCCGTCCCGCAAGCCGGAGGTGGACCAGCCGACCACCATGCTCAAGCTCGGTGGCGATACTGCTGCGAAGAAGGGTGCGGAGGAGGACGCCAAGCAGAGCGCAAAGCAGGACGCAAAGCCGGGTGCAAAGGCGGAGCGGGACTCCGAGCGGACCAGTAAGTTCGTCGCCCTGAAGCCGCTCGACGAGCCGTCCGGCAAGAGCAAGGCCGCCGCGCCCAAGGCCGGTGCCCCCGTCGCGAAGCCCGCGGCCGGCGCCAAGGCCGAGCCGAAGGCCGCCCCCAAGCCCGACGCGAAGACCGCGGAGCAGCCCCCCGCCCCCGTAGAGCCCACCACCCAGCAGCCGCTGCCGCCGAAGCCTCCGCTCGATCTGCTCGCCGAGCTGACCAACACTCCGCCGCCGCCCGAGACCCCGGTCCGCACCGCCGTGCGCAGGGTCAAGATCTGGACGCCGATCGTCCTGCTCCTGGTGGTCGTCTTTGCGGTCGTACAGGTCGTGCGCCCGCTGCCCTCGCCCACCCTGAAGCTCACCGCCGAGCAGTCCGTCTCCTTCGGGGGCGACAAGCCGTCCGTGCCGTGGCCGTCCCAGGGCCAGGCCGCGATGGACGTCAACGGCATCGGTTCGTTCGGCACGTCCGGTGACCAGAAGCCCGTACCGATCGCCTCCATCGCGAAGGTCATGACGGTCTACGTGATCCTGCGGGATCACCCGCTGGAGAAGGGCAAGGACGGCCCCAAGATCCCCGTCGACGCCGCCGCCGAGAAGCACTACAAGACGGGCAAGGCCGAGCAGGAGTCCGTCGTCCGGGTCGCCGAGGGCCAGAAGATCACCCAGTACGAGGCGCTCCAGGCGGTCATGCTGCCGTCCGCCAACAACATCGCCAAGCTGCTCGCCCGCTGGGACTCCAAGAGCGGCTCCGAGGACGCGTTCGTCGCGAAGATGAACAAGACGGCCAAGGAGCTGGGGATGAAGAACACCCACTACACGGACCCCAGCGGCTTGGACAAGACGACCGTGTCCACCGCCGAGGACCTCGTGAAGCTCGGCCGGGCCGCGATGAAGAACCCCGTCTTCAACGAGATCTCCCGCCAGCCCAGCTACAAGGACCTCAACGGCGAGAAGCAGAACAACTTCTTCGGCCTCGTCCCGACCGTCGCCATCGGCATCAAGACCGGCACCACCACGGCCGCGGGCGGCAACATCCTCTTCGCCGCGGAGAAGAAGGTCGGCGGCGAGACGCAGACGATCATCGGCGCCGCCCTCGGCCAGTTCGGAAAGAACGGCGTCGCCAACATCGACGAGGTCACCGGCGTCACCCGCAAGCTCATCGAGGCCGGCCAGGACGCGCTGACCGCCAAGACCATCGTGAAGAAGGGCGACGTCGTCGGCCAGGTGGACGACGGCCTCGGCGGCACCACCCCGGTGGTGGCGACCAAGGACGTCTCCGCGGTGGGCTGGCCCGGCCTGACGGTGAAGCTGCACATGTCGGAGCCGAAGGGCAAGCCGGTGCCGCACACCGCGAAGGCCGGCACCGAGGTCGGCGTGCTGAGCGTCGGCGACGGCAAGGGTGACGCGGTCAAGGTGCCCGTCGCCCTCCAGAAGGATCTCGCGGAACCCGGCCTCGGCGCGAAGCTCAAGCGCGTCGGCTGACACGTCGGCGGGCACGCCTGCCGATCAATGGCGCGAACACGCCGAACCCCCGCGGGGGAAGGCCCACCCCGGGCTTTCCCCCGCGTCTGCGTGCTAGCGTCACAAGCTCGGGGGGCAGTACGCCGGGGCCGAGGACGGGGTGTCCGGGACGGACCCTCGCCGGCTCGAACCCGGGTACTCCGGAACACGGACGACACGGGGAGAGAGCCTCCAGTGGCAACAGCGGAGCCGACGCGCGCCGACGCAGGGACCGAGCCGGACGGCAGCGAGGGCGCGGGCCGCGGCACCGGCCCGCGAATACCGCTGCCCTCCGCGCAGACCGCCGGCGCGGGCCGGCCGGACACCCCTTGGTCCACCTGGAAGCAGCACCTCCTGCGCCGCCCGGTGCTCACCGTGACGGTGCTCGCGGGTGTGCTGCACGTCGTCTGGTTCTTCGTCTTCGCCAACAGCGGCGGCGACCTCGCGGCGCAGGACGCCTGGGCGGAGTTCGTCGGCCGGCACCCCGCCTCGGCGTACAACCTCGCCTGGTACGGCGGCATGCACCCGGTGTCGTACAGCGTCATCTCGCCGTACCTGATGTCGGTGCTCGGCGTGCGGACCACGATGATGATCGCGGGGACGATCTCCGCCACGCTGCTCACCCTGATCCTGGTGCGCAGCCGCGCGGTGAAGGAGCCGATGTGGCCCGCCCTCGCGGGTGTCTTCGCGCTGCTGTGCAACGCCATATCGGGCCGCGTGACGTTTGGCCTCGGTCAGATGTTCGCGCTCATGGCGGTCGCCGCCGTCTTCTGCTGGCCGCACCGCTGGCGCTACAAGCGGTGGGCCAAAGCTTTGGTCGCCGCGCCGTTCGCCGCGCTCGCGACGATGGGCAGCCCGGTGGCGGGGCTCTTCGTGGGGCTCGTCGCCGTCGCGCTCTTCCTCAGCAAGCGCTACCCCGGTGCGTACGCGCTGGGGCTCGCGCCCGCCGTCGTGGTGGGCGTGTCCGCGTGGCTCTTCCCGTTCTCCGGCACCCAGCCGATGTCCTTCGGGTCGGCGTCGCTGCCGCTGGTGTGCGCGGCGGCCGTCTACTTCCTCGTACCGAAGCAGTGGACGACGGTGCGGATCACGACGGCCGTCTACGCGGCGTTCGTGCTCGGCGTGTGGATCATCAGCTCGCAGATCGGGTCCAACATCACCCGCCTCGCGATGTCCTTCACCGGCGTCGCGCTGATCGCCGCCCTGCCGTACACCGTGCGCAAGTCCCGCAAGTGGTACGCGGTCGTGCTGTCCTTCGCCGTCTTCACCGGGTGGGTGGGGTACAAGACCGTCGACGACATCATCCACACCACGCCCGAGGCGTCCTGGTCGCGGGAGCTGGCGCCGCTGCTCAACGAACTCCAGGAGGTCGGCGCGGAGCGGGGCCGCGTCGAGGTGGTGCCCGCCCGCAGCCACCGGGAGGCCTCCGCGCTGCCCCAGAACGTGCAGCTGGCCCGCGGCTGGAACCGGCAGGCCGACATGGAGCGCAACCCCCTCTTCTACGACGACACCCTCAACTCCGCGAACTACCACGAGTGGCTCAAGCGCTGGTCCGTGCATTACGTCGTGCTGCCCTACGGCGAGCCCGACGGCGACGGCGGCAAGCGGGAGGCACAGCTCATCGAGAACGGCCTGCCGTACCTGAAGAAGGTGTGGGCCGACGACAACTGGCAGCTGTACGAGGTCACCGACCCGACGCCGCTCGCCGAGCCGCACGCCGTGGTGGTGCGGGCCGAGCAGGGCGAGATGACGCTCCGCGTGGACAAGCCGGGCCGCGTCCTGATCCGCATTCCGTACTCCCCGTGGCTGAGCGTCGTCGACGACGAGGGCAAGGGCGTGGAGCGGCCCCGGGAGACCGAGGAGTCCAAGCAGCGCCGCGCGGACGACGAGGGCCTGCCCAAGGAGTACGCCAACGTCAACGGCTGTCTGGCGGAGTCGGCGGAGGACCGGGCGGGCGACAAGTGGACCGAGCTGATCGCCCCGAAGGCCGGTACGTACCGGCTCGGCTCGCCCTACCAGATCCCGCGCGGCACGCCCTGCCCGCCGGAGCTGCTCCGCTGACCTGCGCCGCCCGGCGGGGGCTCAGCCGCCGGGCGGCGCGCAGACGCCGGACGCGGGCAGCCGGCCCGGCGCCGTGTCCGGGGCGGCGTCCTCGCGGACCGCGTCCAGCTGTTCGAGGAGTTCGTCGAGCCGTGCCTCCTTGGGGTCCCTGAAGTACCGCAGGACGGCGCGGTGGAAGGCGTCGCGCAGCCCCGGCGCCATCACGTCAGAGGCGTCAAAGCAGAGCGTGTCCGCCTCGCGGGTGAGGATGTCGGCGATGCGCCGTCCCGTGGGGTCGGTCGGCTGGGGGTCGGCCGCGTCCGGGAAGAACGGCCGCAGCTCCCGCTGCGCCTGCGAGCGCCACAGCGTGCGGGCCGTGCCGCCCGACAGGCGCTCGACGAGGGTGCGGGCGGCCGGGTTGTCGCTGAAGACGGCGGCCATGTCGCCCGCCACCTCGTAGGCGCCGTCGTGGGCGGGACGGCCGCGCAGGAAACCCGCCGCCGGGTCGACGCGGACCCGGTCGTCGTCCGCGTAGACGTACCGGATGAAGGCGCTCTGGTGCTCGTGCGTGCAGCGCGGCGTCATGGAGCCGAGCAGGCCGCGCGGGGCCCCGCCGCCGTTCGCCGCCGGGTCGGGCGTGCCCATGTACGACATGGTCAGGGACTGGTCGACGGAGGCCTTGGAGCGCTTGCCGAGGAGGGCGGCCCACGTCGTCCAGGCGTCGCGGACGCGGGGGTCGCGCCAGCTGAGGCGGCCGGTGGCCCACTCGGTGTAGACGTCGGGGCCCGCCCGGTGCAGCAGGATGTCCTCGATCCAGTCGGTGCCCGGCCAGCCCGAGGTGGCCTGCGAGGCGAGGGCGACGCACCACTTCGGCGCCGCGGCGGCGCGCGCCCCCTGGCCGGCCTTGCGCCACACCAGGCTCTTCAGGTCGACCTTCAGCGGCACCCAGTAGGTGCGGCGCGTGCCGTCGACGGACAGGGGCGGCGCCCACGGCGGGTAGGCGCGGGCGGCGGCCGTGGCGGTGAGTGGCCTGAGCCGGCCGGCCCGGGCGTACTCGGTCAGCTCGCCGAGGCTGTTGAGGATCGCCACGTCCGGCGGGGCGTCCGCCTCCAGCTGCGCGACGAGCGTCTCGCGCAGGGAACGGGTCCCTTGGTAGGTGTACGTCTGTCCGGTGCCGTCGTCGAGCTTGTTCAGCATCGCTTCGAACGCCTCGCCCTCGTCGCCCGTCCAGGGGCCGAGGACGACGAGGGTCTCGGGCCGCTCGTCCGTGCAGGCACCCGCGGTGACGGCGAGCAGGCAGGCGGCGAGGAAGCCGCGGAAGGCGGCGCGGGTCCGGGTCCGGCTCCGGGTCCGGTTCACAGGGCGGCCCCCGAGCGGGAGATGAGGACGTACTCACGGCGGTAGGAGTGCAGCGTGGCGTAGCTGAGGGCCGCGCTGAGCAGCCCCACGGGCGCCACCCACGGCGCGGCCCCGCCGAGCCCCGGCAGGCGGCCCCCGGCCAGGTCGCGCTCGGCCCGGGCGTCCAGGGACGCGATCAGGCGGGGGTGCGGCGTCCCGAAGGGCCGCTCCTCGACGGTGGCCTCGATCGCGGGCGAGGTCGCGCCGGACAGCTGGTGCGCGGTGGTGACGACCCGCTGCTGCGCGCGGTGGGCGAGCACCGCGTCGGCCGTCAGGAACGGCACGGCGAGCAGCGGCAGCGAGGCCACGAGCAGCGGCACGCTGACTCGCAGATGGAAGCGGTGGCGGAGGAAGACCTGGGTGCGCCACAGGCCGAGGCCGAGGAGGGCGAGACAGGCCGCGGCGACCCCGGCCGCGGCGAGCACGCCGCCGCCGAGGGATGCCCGCTCCGCCAGCCTGCCGCGCAAGCTCTCCTCCAGCGCGGAGATGCGGTCCACCACGGCGGTCGCGTCGGAGCCGTGGCCGGGTTCGCAGGACGGGTAGCCGCCGGGGTCCGTCTTCCGCGCGGGCACGGGAGGTGTGCAGAGCATGCTGCGGGCGTAACTGAGCCCGGCGGCCCGCAGCGGCGGATCGCCGACGTTGTCCTGCGCGAAGTCGATCCAGGTGCCGTAGTCGACGACGAGACCGGAGACCACGTCCAGCTCCTGGCGTTCGGCGGTGGTCAGGGCGCCGCTGCGGGCCACCTGGTTGAGGCTCTGCGTGGCGCGCGTGGTGCGGGTCAAGTACCGCTTGCCGATGCCGCTGAGCCGCACCGACTCCCCGGCGGCGAGGCTCCGCTCGGCCTCCCGGTCGGCGATGCGCAGGGACATCTCCGCATCGGCGAGGTCGCCGAGGGCGGGCGCGTAGCTGTCGCGCAGCGCCGTCGTGTCGGAGCGGATCTGCGCGTACGCCCAGCCGAACGCGACGGCCGCGACGACGGTGAGCAGCGGCAGGGCGATGAGCCGTTCGCGCAGGTAGGCGCGGTTGCGGGTGCGTTCAATGAGCGGCGCCGGCCACAGGTGGCGCAGCAGGCGGCGCGCCGCGTCGGCGGCGATGAGGCGGGCGGCGGGCCAGCGGGCGCTCATCGGCGGCCCCCGGCGGGACGGCCTCCGGGCAGGCGCCCGCTGGGCAGGCGGCCGGGCAGGACCGTCATGCTGGACTGGATGCGGGCCGCCTCGACGTCGAAGCGGGCGATGTGGTCCAGCAGCCGGACCGTGCCGCGCTCGGCGTCCGCCACGCGCACGAGGCGCCGCAGATGGTCCCGCATCGCGGTGTCGCCCGTCTCCCCCGCGAGCCGCCAGGCCGTGCCGAGGAGCGTCTCGGCGGTCTCCCGCGCGCCCCGCTTCAGCTCGGCGCAGGCCCGTTCGAAGGTGCGGTGCAGCTCCTCCTCGTGCTGGTAGTGGGCGACCTGGGGATCGAGGCGGCTGTAGAGGTCGGCGTCGTCGGTCCAGCGCATCAGCACGGGCTGCGGCGCGGGCAGGTCGAGGTCCCGCGCCTGGTCACCGGCGTCGATCTCCACTTCCGTGAGCAGGAGCTCCTTGCCGAGCTGCGCGGGGTCGTAGGGCGCGGCGACACAGAGCAGGTAGGCGCGGGTCTCCTCGCCGCACGGGCTCAGCCCGTACTCCTCGACGGGGCCGCCCGCGCCGGTGCCGACGCCGGTCAGGTCGACGTGGGCCGGGGTGAGGGCGGTGCGCGTGGGGTGGACCTGCTCGAAGGAGAGGGGGCGCACCCCGGCCCGGTGGTAGAGGCGCAGGCGCAGGCCGGTCACATCGCGTTCGGCGGCGCGGCCGGTCAGCGCGGCCAGCTCGCCGGGCAGCCGGGTGAGATCCTCCACGGCACGGATGCGGCCGCCCAGCGCGCCCGCGATCAGCAGCAGTTCCTCGGTCTCCCAGGCGTCGCCGATGCCCACGACGTCGCAGTCGAAGGCCCCCGCGCACCGCTCGACGCGCTCGCGCAGCTCGGCCCGCGACTCGTACCCGGACTCGTTCTTGCCGTCGGTGAGCAGCAGGGCGTGGCGTACGTGGCCGGTGGGCCCGGCGGCGGGCAGGTCGCGGAAGAGGAGCCTGGCCCGCTCCAGCCAGGTGCCCATCGCGGTGCCGCCCCCCGGTGTGCAGTCGTACAGGGCGGCTTCGGCGGCGGCCCGTGACTCGGCGTGCGCGACGGCGAGGCCGGGCCGCCGGGGGTAGATCATGGCGGCCTTGTCGCCCCCGGCGACCAGGGCGAACAGCGCGCCGTCCGGGAGCCTGGCCAGCGCGCCGACGGCGGCGGCGCGGGCGGCGGCCAGGCGGCTCGGCGGGATCACCATGGAGGACGAGTGGTCGATGAGCAGCACCTCCGCGAGCCGGGGCCGGTGGGCGCCCGGCGCCGGGTCCCCCTCGGCCGCACCGGGGGCGTCGGGCGGCGCGGCGCCCGGTCTGCGGACCGTCACCGTGAGGACCGCGTACATCCGCGCCGGTTCCGCGCTGCCGGGGAAGCGGGGGCGGGGCAGCTCGACGACCTGGCTCACCTCCAGGCCGACGCGGGCGCGCGGGCCGGTCCCGGCGCCCGGGGGCGTGGCCCCGGTGCTCAACCGCCCGGCTGCGTCGGCGTGTTGTTCCTGATCCAGTTCCTGATCTTCTTGCCCGGCCATGGGGTGTCCCTGTGGTGTCGTAAGGCGAAGGGGCGTACCGCGTAGGCGCGGTCCAGGAGGAGTTCGGCGAGGGGTGTCTCGGTGTCCCGCGGCGGTGCGTCGCGGGCGGCCTGGAGCGCCAGGCCCCGGTAGAAGCGGGACAGGTCCTTGCGCAGCGCGCGTTCGTCGGCGGGGAACTCCAGCAGCGGGTCGGCCCGTTCGGCGACGGCGCGCAGTTCGGCGCCGGTCATCCGCGGGGCGCCCTCGGCCGGGGCGAGCAGGCGCTGGGCGACCCCCCACACCTCCGCCTTCATCCGTACGCGGGCCTGCTCGTCGGTGAGGCCGTGCGCGGAGAACAGCCCGGCGAGGGCGCGCACCGCCGTGCCGAGGCCGGCCGCGTCCCGGGCGTGACCGGCGAGGATGCGGACGGCGGCGGTCCGGGCGGCCGTGCGGTGCCGGGAGTGCTGGGGCACCGCGTCCAGGGCGGCGATCGCGTGGCCCAGGGCGTCGGGTCCGCCGAGGGCGAGCCGGGCGCGGGCGGCGCCGAACGCCGCGCTGCCCAGCGACGGGTTGCGCAGCCGCACCGCCTCGTAGAACGTCAGGGCCTCGTGCGGCCGGTGGAGGTGCTCGGCACAGTGGCCGAGGGCCAGCTTGGGCGCGTACTCCCCGGGGATCGCGGCGTAGACCCGGTCGAAGTGGCCGCGGGCCTCGGCCACCCGGGAGCGGGCGAGCGCGAGCAGCCCGCGGTGCCAGTCGAGCCGCCAGTCGTGGGGCGCCCGCGCCGGGCCTATCGCGTCCTCGGCGAGGGCGAGCGCGGTCTCGGCGGCGGACAGGGCGCCGGGCCCGTCGTGCGGCTCCACCCGCAGCCGCAGTCGGCAGCGC
Source organism: Streptomyces huasconensis (assembly GCF_021028635.1). Lineage (NCBI taxonomy): Bacteria > Bacillati > Actinomycetota > Actinomycetes > Kitasatosporales > Streptomycetaceae > Streptomyces > Streptomyces huasconensis. The sequence goes on along the minus strand of NZ_CP086119.1, from coordinate 3,412,017 downwards.
AGCAGATGCACCTCGGGGGAGTCCCGCCAGTCGCCGGTGTGCTGGAGCAGCGCCTCGGGGTCGTCGTCGCTGAGCCTGCTCAGCTCGCCGTGGTGGTCGTCGTCGGGGTCGGGGCGCGGCACGGGCAGCCGCCGGGCCACCTCGGGCGGGCCGGGGGCCGGATAGCGGGGCGCGGCGTCGGGGGCGTCGGGGGCCGCCCAGCGCGACACCTCGGGGGCGGCGCCGAGCCCGCCGTCCAGCGCGTACGCCGATTGCAGGAAGAGCGGTGACGGCTCGAAGGTCTCCACGCCCGTGCGCAGCGACCGCAACTCCCGGAAGACGCCCCGGAGTTGCTCCTCCATCTCCTTGGCGGTGGCGAAGCGGTCGGCGCGCCGGGTGCGGGTGGCGCGGCGCAGGGCGCGGGCGAGGGAGACCAGGCCGAGGCCGCGGTGCCCGGCGGCCGGGTCGTCCAGCGGGCCGAGCGCGGCCAGCTCCGCCAGGTCGTGGCGGGTGGCGCCGAGCCCGCACAGGGTGCGCAGCGTCTCGCCGAGACTGAACAGGTCGTCCTGCGGCAGGGACTCGCCGTGGGTGCCGACGCTGGGGGCGCGGTAGGCGGAGGTGGTGAGGCCGGGCGCGCCCGCGCGGCGCACGCTGCCCACGTCGACGAGCTTGGTGGTGGAGCCGTCGTGCATGACGTTGGGCGGCTTCAGGTCGCCGTACACCTTGCCGCGCTCGGGGGCGTGCAGATAGGCGAGCCCGGCCAGGATGCGCACGCCGTACGCGAGGGCGAACTCCAGGAACCGCTCGTGGCCGAACTCCTCGGGGCGCTCGCGGGCGCGGGCCCGCACCTCTTCGAGGTTGAGCCCGTCCACGTACTGGAGGACCAGGAAGTCCCCGACCCCGTCGTGGTGCCCGTAGTTGAACACCCGGATGAAACCGTCGTGGTTGAGTTCGACCAGTTCCTTGCGCTCGCCCTTGAGCAGGCTGTACGAGTCCGCGGCGAGATCGGCGTGCAGCATTTTGATGGCGACGGCCCGGCCGTCGACCTTCGTGTCGTGGGCGAGGCAGACCTCGCCCATGCCGCCGTAGCCGAGTGGCCGCACCAGGCGGTACTGGCCCGCGAGGAGCGTGCCGGACGGCAGCGGCAGCGCGCCCGCCGGGACGGGGTGGGCCGCGTCGCCGCTCCCGCTGTCGGCGCGGTCCAGCAGGGTGATCTCGGGCAGGACCGTCGGGTCGGGGTGCTCCGGCGGGAGCGTGACGGCGGCGGGCCGCGGCGGGGGAGCGGCGGCCGGGCCCGGGCCGACGATCCAGTGCTGGGAGGAGCCTTCCTGGTCGTCGGAGGAGTGCGAGGGCGGCGGCTCGGCCGGGTCCGGAGCAGGGGCGTCGCCGGGGCCGGGCGCGGGCACCACCGCGGAGTGCCGTCCCGACTCGGGGTCCACGCGCTCACCGCTGGCCAGGCAGTAACCGGTGGGCGTCACCGTGCCCGAACAGCCGGGGTGCGGACAGGACGTGACCGGGCTCACGCGTCACCCTCCGCCTCGGCCAGGCGTCGCACCACCCGCGCGAACGCCTCCACCGCGCGCTCGGCGTCGGCGAGCGGGCACGGCCCCGCCATGAGGAGCCGCTGCGCCTCGCGGTAGGGGCCGACCGCGTCGCGGTGCTCGGCCAGGCCGCGCCGGGCCAGGCGCGCCAAGTGGTCGCGGAGCAGCCCGCGCAGCCGCAGGTGCTCGTCGAGCACCTCCCGCAGCGCGTCCTCGGCGGCCTTGGCCCGTAACAGGTAGGTGTCCACGGCCTGTTCGGCGTACGAGAGCTTCTCCAGGAAGCGCGGCCCGCCCCGCCCGGTGAGCGGCCGCAGCTCGTCGCTGAGCTGCACGGTCCACAGCGCGGCCCGCGCCGCGTATCCGGTGGCGACCGGCGGGTCCACGACGTGCGGTTCCACGCGGTGGAAGAGGCGCCGCGCACGGCGCTCGGTGCCGGCGAGTTCGTCGACGCGGACACCGATCCGCTGGAGCCACCGCGCGGCCCGGTCGGCGGGCAGCAGCCGCTCGGCCACGGCGTAGGGGAAGCCGTGCGCGCCGTCGCGCACGACGAGCAGCAACCGCGCCCCGGCGTCGGCGAGTTCCCGCAGGACGCGCACCGTCGTGGCGGGCTCGGTCGGCGACCGGTCGGCGTGCAGCACGGCGACGGCGGGGCGGCGGCGCGGGGCCGTGTGCCGCCGCGCGGCGTGCCGCAGCTCGTGCCGCAGCACGGCCAGCGCCTCGCGCAGTTCCGGCCGGCCGGGGTCGTCGAGGGCGGCGCCCTCCAGGTCGAGGACGAGGCCGATGCTGCCGACGCGGGGTGCGATCCCGGCGCGGGACAGCAGCGAGGGGCCGGGCCCGGGTGCGCCCGCGGCGGCGTGCTGGTCCGGCGCGGCGGCGTCCAGGGGGCTCACGGCCAGGTGCGGCGCCTGCTCCCGGTCGGCCATGTTCAGGACGACGTACAGCGCCTGGCGGGCCCGCTCGTCGTCCTCCGCGATGAAGAGCAGCTCGGTGTCCCAGGCGTCCTCGTCGCCGTTGAGCCAGCGGGTGACGGTGCGCTGGAGGCCGTGCGGGCGGGCCGTGCGGGCCGCCTCGGCCGACACGACCCGGTGGCCGGGCACGGCGTGCGGTCCCGTCACGTACCGCTCGGCGAAGTGGCGGAAGTACTTGGCGACCGTGGCCGCCGGGATCATGTAGCCGTGCGCGCCGCTCTCGTCGGCCTGCGCGACGATGCCGAGCAGCCGGTCGCCGCCCTCCTCGCGCACCCCGGAGCCGCTGAACCCGCCGCGCAGCCTGCCCGCCCCCGACAGGTCGATCTGCACCCGCTCGTCGCCCTCGCCGCCCGGGCCCATGCAGGCGCCGGTCAGCCACTCGCCGCCCGACTGGTACTCGGGGAAGCCGTCGATGAGGACCGGGGCCCCTCGGTAGTCGAGCGTGCGGTGCAGGGTGACCGGGGACGGCACGGGCGCGGGCTCGTCCAGGACGAGCAGTGCGAGGTCGCCCTGTGCCTTGCCGAAAGGGGGCACCCAGTGCCCGGCCGCCACCACCGCCGTGCGGCGCAGGGTGCGGGTCAGGCCCTGGAGCATCGGGAACTCGACCTGGACGCGCGCGGGGCGCAGGCCCGTCGCCGGGTCGCGGACCACATGGGCGCAGGTGAGCACCAGGTCGCTGCCGAACAAGACCCCGGCCCCGAGGACGTCACCGCTCCCGGACGCGGCCCACCGCCGCAGCCGTACCCGCCAACTGCCGTGATCGGCGCGGGCGTTCGGGCCCGCGCCGACATGTTCCCGCTCTCTGTCCCCGTCCCCCATGCTTCCTCAGGATAGGCGTGCGGGAGGGCAATGACGCCTGCGTTGCATGGGGAGGCAGTGAGGCAATCCGCGCGGCGCGGCCTACGCCTCCGACACCGGGAACGCCACGTCGCACACCTCGTCCTCGGGCCCGCAGCCGTCCCAGTCGGTGAAGTACACCTCGCGGCACGGCCCCGACACCGTCAGGCCCTGCTCGGCCGCCCAGGCCTCCACGGCGTCGAAGGCCGCGATGATCTGCGGATAGGCGACCTGCGCCTTGGTGATCCGGGTGTAGGCGAGGCGGTGCGCGGGCTCCGTCCGCACCTTGAAGTCCCCCTTGCGCCCCTGCGCCGCGGCCCACGCGCGGGCCGCCTCCGCGTCCACGACCGGCACGCACGACTCGGCGGGCCCGTCGCTCTCCTCGGTCACGTCCGCGTGGTAGACGACGAAGTGCGGGGCGGCGATGCCCCTGCACTCCTCCTTGGCCGCCCGCTCCAGGCGCTCCGCCGAGGCGGGAATCCAGGCGGGCAGCTCCCCGGCGCTCACATGGCGGGTCTCACTCAGGACGTACGTCTGCGGCACGTCCACCGTCTTCACCTCGAATGTCGCGTACAACTCGGTGTTCCTTCCCGACAGTCGTCCACGGAGGTAGCGCGCGAGGGTCCGCTGCTCGGCGAAGCGCTCCTCGACCCCGGCCCAGTAGGCGTCGAGCGTGCGTGCCGCCCGCTCCCCGTCGAGGCCCGCCATCTCGGCGATGCCGGCCAGCGGCATGTCGAGCCGGCGCAGCAGCGCCACCGTGCGGGCCTGTTCGATCTGGGCGGCCCGGTAGTAGCGGTAGCCGCTGGCCTCGTCGACGTGTGCGGGCGCCAGGAGCCCGAGCCGGTCGTACAGGCGCAGGGCCTTCGGCGACAGGCGGGCGCGGGCGGCGAACACGCCGATGGAGAGCAGTTCCTCTGGGTGCGCGGTCACGGTTGCCATCCTCCGTCACCGGGCCGTCCGACCCGGTGACGCAGACTCTGGGGTCTGCCCCAGGGGCAAGGTCAACGCCCGTCGAGGCGGTCGCCTCTTTCGGGCTCGCACCTTTTTCCGGCTCGCACCGCTCTCCGGGGCCACCTCTCTCAGGCGGGTCACCTTTCTCCGGCGGCTCAGCTTTTCCCGGCCGTCACGTTTTCCCGGGCGTCGCCTCTTGCCGGCCGTCACTCTTTCCCGGCCCTCACCTCTTCCCGGTCGCCCCGGCGTACGCGGACCAGATCCGCGGCGGCAGCACGTTCCCGCGCCGCGAGTCCTTTCCGGCGACGCCCGACATCGGCAGCAGCCGCGGCTCGCCCGGCTTGACGCGGAAGACGGTCACCGCGGTCGACAGGTCCCCGGTGAACCCCGTGAGCCAGGCCGTCCGCAGCCGGTCCTGGTCGCCCGTGCGGCCCGCCGAGACGCCGGGCCCGAGGTCCTTGCCGCCCGCGCGCAGGGCGTCGGCGACCTCACCCGCCACCCCCTCGTCCAGCGCACGCCCGGGAGCGGGCCGCTCCAGGCCGGGCAGGGCCGCGCCGTCCTTGGCGGCCCGGGTCACCGAGTAGGGGTCGTGCCGCAGCCCGCCGCCCGCGAAGGTCCCGTACGCCGCCGCCATCCGGATGGCGCTGGGCGTCGACGTGCCCACGGAGAAGGACGGCTCCAGCGGCGCCATGCTCCGCGGCAGCAGCCCCGCGTCGACGGCCGTGCGGCGGACCTGTGCCCGGCCGACGTCCTCACCGAGGCGTACGTACGTGGCGTTGCCGCCGGGGAACAGGGCCTCGCGGAGGGTGGGGTGGTCGGGGTCGGGCTCGCCCGTGGCGCGGCGCAGGGTGCCGTCGGCGGCGTAGAAGCTGTCGGCCGAGGCGCTGCGGCGCACCTGCGCCTCGCTCCGCGCCGGGCTGTCCGCGCCGGACGGCTGAGCCCGTCCGGACAGGCCGTGCTGGAGCGCGGCGGCGAGCACGAACGGCTTGAACGCCGAGCCGACCGGGACACCGGACGTGTCCGCGTTGTTGCTGAAGTGCCGGGTGGCGTCGCGGCCTCCGTAGAGCGCCACCACCGCCCCGTCGGACGGCCGCACGGACGCGGCGCCGACCTGCACGTGCCGGTCGGCCGCGCGGGTCCCCGGCGCGAGGTCGCGCTTGAGCACCTGGCGCACGGCGCGCTCCAGGCGGGCCACCTTCTCCTTGTCGAAGGTGGTGTGGATCTCGTACCCGCCGCGCGCCAGCTCCTCGTCGGTGAGGCCGGTGTGCTGCCTGAGGTACTTGTTGGCGACGTCGACGAGGTAACCGGTCTGGCCGCCGAGGCTGGTGGAGCGCGACTGCCTGCGCGGCTCGGGGAACGCGCGGTACTTCGCCCGTTCCTTCTCCGACATCAGGCCCACGTCGACCTGCCGATCCAAGATCCAGGCCCAACGCCCGCGCGCCCGCTCCCGGTTGGCCCTGCCGCCCGCCGGGTCGTACAGCTCGGCGCCCTTCAGCATGGCGGCGAGGAACGCGCCCTGGCTGGGGTCCAGCTTCTTGGCGGGGATGCCGTAGTAGGCGTGGGCGGCCGCCTCGATGCCGTTGGCGCCGCGCCCGAACCAGCTGGTGTTGAGGTACCCCTCCAGGATCTCGTCCTTGCTCTTCTTGCGGTCCACCTTCAGCGCGATGACGAACTCCTTGACCTTCCGCGTGACGGTCTGGTCCTGCGAGAGGTAGGTGTTCTTCACGTACTGCTGGGTGATGGTGGACCCGCCCTGCGTCTCCTGCCCGCGGACCATGTTCACCACCGCGCGGGCCAGGCCCTTGGGGGAGACGCCGGAGTCGTCGTAGAAGGTCTCGTTCTCGGCGGCGATCACCGCGTTCACGGCGGCGGGGGCGATCTGGTCCAGCTCCACGTTCTGCCGGTTGACCTCGCCGGTGCTCACCATCTGGGTGCCGTCGGACCAGTAGTAGACGTTGGCCTCGCGGTGGATGCCGGCGTTCTCGTCGGGGATGTCCACGCTGGCGTAGACCCCGATCAGGAGCGCGGTGACGGTGAGTGCGAAGAGCCCCGCCGAGCCGAGCAGCTGCCGCCAGGAGGGCAGCCAGCGGCGCAGGCCCGCGCGGCCGGAGCGGGGGTAGTCGACGAGACGCCGGACGCGGCGGTGCACCCTCTTCCCACGAGCATGAATACCCATGTCGTGGGAGAGGGCACCGCGCGCGGCCGGGTTGGCCCGGAAGCTGTTTGCGGTACGTAACAGCCGCCGGGCCAGGGGTGGAGGGCCCCGGTCAGCGGATCTTCGTCAGCTCGCCCTCGTCCTTGAGGACGGCGACACCACGGGACCAGATGCTGTCGACCCGCTGCCGTTCCTGCGCGTTGGGCCGCGCGTTGGTGCAGGACGGGCCGGGGCCGCCGCCCGACATCAGCTCGCTGCACGGGCCCGAGTAGTGGTCGGGCAGGCCGAGCACGTGACCCGTCTCGTGGGCCGTCACGCGCAGGGAGTTGTACTGCTGGTTCTGCCGGTAGTCCAGGAAGATGTAGCCGTGCCCGCGCCCGTCGGTGTAGGCGTACGAGCCGCGCGAGTCATTGCCCTCGCGGTACTCGAAGTCGGTGCCGCTGCTCGCCTCCTGGAGCTTGACGTTGCTCACCGAGGAGTTCCAGATCTGCGTGCTCTGCGCTATCTGGCTGCGGAAACTGGGCGCCCGGCTCGTGCTGTAGGTGACGGTGACGGCCTGGATGCCGGGCTTCGCCGCCTGCTTCTTCAGCGCCGACTTCATGACGGCTTCGAAGAACTGCCGGTTGGCGGCCTGGCTCTCGCCGGTGTACGAGGACGAGGAGTACGCCGAGGTGCGGTACGCCGGCGTGGTCTTCTCGGCGGCGGGGGCCGGGGCGGGGGCCGCGAACGCCGTGGGGGCGGTCAGGGCGGCCACGAGCGCGGCGGCGCCGAGGGCGGCGACGGCTCCGGTTCTGGTCCTGTTCATGGGGGTGTGTCCCTTCCGGGATGGAGGCCTGCGGGTGCGGCCTCCGGTCGGGACGAGTATCGGGAGCGCGGGCTCACTTGGACCCGATGCCATTAGGTGATAGCTCAACAACATCAACCATGTTGTGACACAAGGGAGTTGAGGTTACCCGGCGGCCATGGAGGCGGTGCTCGCGCACCCCGTGGCCCTCTCCACCGCGTGCGGCGCCGAAGTCGGGGCAGAGACAGACGTGAAGGAATCGTGGTGCACGCCGAATACGCCGTGGCATTCTGGCGCCGCCCCCCTAGCCATCGGAGGCGATGTGACGTCATCAGACGTGGACGGAACGGCAGCTCAGGACAGACAGGTCCAGCAGGGCGAGAAGGTCGTCGAGCTGCAGCGCAAGGTCATCCAGCTGGAGAAGGCCGTGGAGTCCCACGCCAAGGTGGACCAGGCGATCGGGATCGTCGTGGCGGTGGGGAAGCTCTCCCCCGACGAGGGCTGGACCGTGCTCCGGGAGACCTCCCAGCACACGAACATGAAGCTGAGCCGCATCGCGGACATGGTCGTCGCCTGGGGGTGCGCGGGCGAACTGCCGGAGGACGTGCGCCTGGCCCTGGAGGCCAGCCTCGCCCGCGCGCGGGCGACGTCCGAGTGCGCGGAGCCGACGGCGTGACGGAGGCAGCTCTCCACGCTGCGGTTCCAACGAGGAGAGCCTGTCGCAGGAAGCTCCCGGGCGCCACCTGCGATTGCGGCCCCGAGTACCCGGGGCCGCACCTTCGAACCGTCCGCCTCAAAAGCCGCTTTCGGCCAGGGTGTGGGCGACGATCGCGCTGGCGTGGCCGTGTCCGAGGCCGTGCTCGCTCTTGAGCCAGGCGACCAGCTCCATGTGCCGGGTCAGCGGGGAGCCGCGGACGAGCCGCTGCCATTCCTCGACGGGGCGGCCGTACTTCTTCTCGATGGAGGGGAAGTAGCTCGCCGGACCCTTGACTGCGTTGCTCATGGCACTCGGTTCCTCACGGTCGTACGGGGCCGCCGTACACGGCGCCGTGCAGCGGATCACCCATAGGACGCCGGGGAAGAGCGGAACTCATCGCCCGGAGCCGGAAACCGGCAGTGGCATGCGTCACGTCCCGCGAAGGGGCTCGCGCGGTTCCACGATCATGCGGATGTCGTCGGCGGCCCACAGCACGAACCGTTCCACCGGCGTCACCTCGTGCCCCGGCGCGGGCAGGAACCGGAAGCGCTTGAGCAGCACCGCGAGGATCAGCTCGGCCTCCACCATGGCCAGACCGGCCCCCTCGCAGCCCCGCGGCCCGAGCCCGAAGGGCACGTAGGCGAACCTGGGCCGACCGGCCGCCTCCTCAGGGGTGAACCGCTCGGGGCGGAAGACCCGGGGCTCCGGCCAGTAGGCGGGGTTCATGTGGAGGGCCCAGAACGGATAGAAGACCGTCGTGCCCGCGGGGACCTCGTACCCGCCGAGGACGAGCGGCTCGGTCGTCTCCCGCGCCCCGTACGGGCCGGGCGGGTAGAGCCGCATCGACTCCTTGAGGACCAGCTCCAGATAGGTCAGGCGCCGCAGACCGGCGAAGTCGGGCGCCGCGCGGTCACCGGCCACACGGTCCAGCTCGTCGGCGACGCGGTCGGCCGCCGCCGGATGGAGGCCCAGCAGATGCAGCGTCCAGGAGACGGCGACCCCCGTGGTGTGGTGGGCGGCCAGCAGCGTCACCATGACCGTGTCGCGAATCCGCTCGGGCCGCTCCCCGGCCTCGACGAGCGCGCCGATGAGGTCACTGCGGTCCGCGCGGCCGGCGCCCCGGTGCGCGGCGATCACGTCGTCGACGGCGGCCCGCAGATACGCGAGCGCCTCCGCGGCCCGCGCCCGCGACTCCGGGGTGCCGGGGCCGCCGCCCAGGTACTCCGTCAGGACGGCCTCGAACGCGGCGGTGACCCGCTCCGGGTCCGCCAGCCCGGCGGCGCCCCCGAGCGCGTACTCGCAGATCATCCGCAGCGACAGCGCGGTGAGGTCCTTCTGCAGCGCGATGGGCCCGCTTTCGGCCCGCGCCGCCCAGCGGTCCGCCAGCTCCGTCGCCAGGGCGGTGAAGCGCTCGAAGTGCCGCTCGTGGGAGGGCCGCCCGGCGAACACCGAGAGCAGCAGCCGCCGCCAGGGGCCGTGCTCGGCGGCGTTCAGCACCTGGAGGTTCTCGGCCTCGCAGAGCGGCGCCAGGAACTCGAAGAGCCGCGCGGGCCGCTTGTCGACGTGCGCGGTGGCCTCCAGCAGCACGGGGTCGGCGACGGACACGGCCGTGCCCGCGCCGGGCAGCTGGAACCGTACGACAGGTCCGTACTCGGCGTGCAACAGCAACTGGTAGAGGTGCAGACCCCCCGCCGCGGCGACGGCCCCCACACCCCCGTCGGCCTGCTCCTCGGGCCCGGGTATCCCCATGCCGACGCCTCCTCACCCCGCCCGGCCGGGCGGACGGCTGCACGGATGCACCACCCTGCCAGGCCGACGGCACACGGACCACAGCCCGAGCGCCGCCAACGAAGTTGCCGCTCCCGCGCCGGCTCCCGCCGCCGCTGGGCCGGACGCCGCCGCCGGTCGACGCGGTGGGGGCGTGGGGCTTCGCGTACGGCGATGAGGTGCTGGAAGCGCAGGACGCGGCGGCACGCGCGTCCGACCCGGCGCCGGAAGGTGTCAGGATGAGGTCATGACCATCAAGACCTACTTCGACATCACCATCGACGACGCCCCCGCGGGGCGGATCACCTTCAACCTGTACGACGACGTGGTGCCCAAGACCGCGGAGAACTTCCGCGCGCTGTGCACCGGCGAGAAGGGCTTCGGCTACAAGGGCTCGCCGTTCCACCGCGTGATCCCGGCCTTCATGCTGCAGGGCGGCGACTTCACCAACGGCAACGGCACCGGCGGCAAGAGCATCTACGGCGAGCAGTTCCCCGACGAGAACTTCCAGCGCACCCACGACCGCCCGGGCCTGCTCTCGATGGCCAACCGCGGCCCGAACACCAACGGCTCCCAGTTCTTCGTCACCACCGTCGTGACGCCGTGGCTGGACGGCAAGCACGTGGTGTTCGGCGAGGTGGCCGACGAGGAGTCGATGAAGCTCGTCAAGCGGATCGAGTCCCTCGGCTCGGACAGCGGCCGCACCCGCTCCGCGATCACCGTCGCAGACTGCGGCGTGCTCTGAGCCGTCGCCTGACACGGCAGCGCCGGGCGCCTTCCGTCCTCTGGGGGGCGGGGGGCGCCCGGCGCCATGTGGAGGGCTTGTCTCCCGGTCCGTCCTCGGTCCGCCTGCCCCGGGGCGGGGTGGACAGGGGCCACAGGGGCGGGTCGTCGGTGTCGGCGAGTGCGAGAACGACGGCGGCCGTGTCCCGCGCGTTCTGGGGGGGTGCGGATGGCGGCCCCGACCCGATGCGCGGCGCGGACGGGTACGTAGACGGGGAGCGGCTTCGGCCCAGATTCACCGCGACAGGCGGGTGTGCCCCTGGTCCTCAATCGGATCGACCTCGATCAGCCCCACTCGGGGTGGAAATCGGGGTGATCGGCGTACGCCGTTACGAGTTGCTCGATCACCGGCTGGCGGAAGGTCATCCACTGTTTGATGACCACGCTTCCTGCGAAAGTGTGTTCCCATTCCCCCAGTTCCCACTGAGGCGCGAACACCCACTCCATCAGCCCGCGCTTCGCCTCGACGTCGGAAAGGACCCGGTCCCGTAACCGGGCCATGTCCCCGTTCTTGCTCGGCTTCAGTGCTTTGGCCGCGTTTTCGTCCTCGCGAAGGCGGGCTTTGAGAAATACCACCATGGCATCGAAGTCGTGCCTCATCGTTGCCCCCTTGCCGGTGAACGCTGAGAGGCCATCATCCACTCTCCTCACGGTGCTCCAAGGCTTCTCGCGGAGACACACCACTTACTGCGCGAGAGCACTGACCAGCCTGTAAGGTTCGCCCCTCGGCATGCCCGCGCCGGCCTGGCCTCAAGGTCTCGTGATCGAACTCGTGCGGGCCCGCAAGATCGTGGCCCACCGCCACCGAAGTGTTGAGACACGCCAAGCACGCGGACGATGTCGCTGTGCTCGGGACCGGGACCGAGTGTCGCGGACTGCCGTGCCCGCCGAGGTCCGAATCGGCGTGACCTGTGCGTCCGTCAGCAGGTACAGCGGCGGCGTGGAGTAGCGCGAGGCCGTCCGCCACATGGGCCGGCTGCTCAGGAAGAGGCGTCCCGGTCATCGGTGACCGACGCCGTCGATGCCAGAAGTGGATGCCAAAGGCCCCGGACCAAGATCGGTCCGGGGCCTCTGTGCTGGTGCCCCCGGCAGGATTCGAACCTGCGACACCCGCTTTAGGAGTTTTCCCAGGGCAGCGCTGTGACCTGCACAAATGTAGGGTGCGGCACGCTTGACCTGGGGAATTACCCCTCTGTAGTTCTCACGTGTTCGCGGGGTATCCCGTCCTCATGTGTGCTGAATCCGTTCCGCGTGGGCACCGATCGATGGCATGAAGTCCAAGCCTTGGGTCGATGGTCTGGGTCCCATGTGGGTGCTCGTGAGCCTGTTCCGTGGACCGGATCTGCGCCTATGACGGGCGAGCGCCGCCTGCATACATACCGTGGGCTAATCGCGCAGTAGGCGCATAGCCAGCACGGAGCCGTCCGGATGTATGGAGACGGGGCCGTTCCAGCGTGGTGCCCAGGGGGCGCGTGGCCAGTCGGACCGGCGCGCGTAGATTTCGCGACGGTATTGCTCCACCCTGCCCTCCTCAAGGTGGCGGAAGAGATCCTCCGCCACCCCGGAGAACGCCTCGACTCGCTTCCTGTTAAGCCGGAAGACGTGGTCTGTGCCGACGAAGTCGGTACCGAAGAACCGGTGCCGTGCGTCCTGGACGCTGTCCGTGGCCGCGTGTGTAATGCCTTCGAAGTGCCGTTTTCCTTGCCGTTTCGTCAGATACGGGGCGGTGGCCCTTGCGTCTCCGGCGAACGCGGTAAGACCGGCTGCGGCTGTGCGGGCAAGCGCGTGTTGGAACCACCCGTAGAGGTCGGGACTCACGTGAAAGCCGGGTTCGGGCTGGGCGGGCTTGTCGCCTTGCACGGGGGGCTGGATGCCGGGGTAGACGTTCTCGTCTTCCAACACGTGGTCAAGGACGCGGCCCGGAGCATCCAGCCAACCTCCATCTCCGCCGGCCTCCAGGGCGTGGACCGTCAGGGGGCCGTCGAGTGGGAGCTCTGTACTGAACACCAGACACGGTGTCTCGTCCCATGCTCCGATGTGTACTGCCTCGACGTGGGCGGAGGCCGAAGCGAGCTGGGTGTGGGAGGCGGAGAGCCCGCTGTGGTTGCCCTTGCACGCGATCGGGAAGACGCGAGAGGGCTCGCCGGGCCTCCATACCTCGGCGAAGAACTGCGGTCGGTATCGGTAACCCGACTTCGGGCCGGAGTCCCTGCTGGTCAGGGCCCACCCTGCGCGCAGAGCTGTGTCAGATGGCACGATCGAGACGAAGTGGTTTGGATAGCGCCTGCTCAGGAGTCGTGTAGCGAGAACCAACGCGAAACCCGTGCCGAGTTCTCCCGACTGAAGCGCCTTGTAATAGTCTGCGGTCTCCTTGCCCTCGGTGGAGAGAGCCATGAAGGAGTCCGAGGCCCCGGTCAGAGCCTGGTTGTACTTCAGACAGCCCCAGTGCTCTGCGAGGCCGCGTCCCGCTCCGCGCCGGGCCAAGGTGATTGCCCGTCCCAAGGAGTGCAGCACATCCCAGGGCGTGAATTGCGCGAGTCGGCCGAGATCCTCTGCCGGCATGGGACGCAGTCCAGGCTTCCGACGAAGCCGATCAAGTTCCTTCTCCGCTCGTTGCTTGTCGTCGTCCGCCGCCGCGGCGCCCACATCCCCGGCCAGTTGCAGGGTTGAGTGGACTGCGACGTTCGACGGTTCCGCAAGGTCTCTCAGCACTTCTGCCGTGATTTTCAACCTGCTCCCCCACGTGATCGGATGTGCCTGGATTAAGGGCTGTGGCCCGGCAGAAGCCGGTGCTGCGGCTTGCGCACGTGCCGTGGCTCTATGCGCCGGCTTCGGGCTGGCTGGCCGCGAGGTCGTTGAGAGTGCCGTTCACGACGTACCAGGACACAGTGAGCGTGTCGCGGTCGGGAGTATGCGCCTCGCGGAATTCACGCCGTGGGTGGACGAAATTGCGGTACTCGCGAAGTGTCTGGCTGTAACGCTCCATGTCGATGTCGATCCAGCCTGCTTTGTGACAGATATCGATGAGAGCTTTGAGGCCAATGAAATTCGGGTCTTTGTTGCCCAGCAGGGAGGCGTTGCGTTCATTGATCACCGTGAGCAGAACACCTTCAAGGAGGCTGCCCAGCATGATGATGGCCGCGACGTGGGCGCCGTTGGCGTAACAGGTGCGGGCTTCATCCAGTCGGCGCTGGAGGAGCGCAGCCATCCGCGGTTCACGGATGATCTCGGCCATCGTGGTTTTGAGCTCGACCGGTGCCTGCTGGCCCGGATGTGCCATGGCCGGATCGCAGACAACGATCCTGGGTCGGCCGCCTGGATTTTCCAGGCGGAAACCCTCATGGATGAGGAAGGCGTTGACCGCGTCGACGACGGCTGGGAGGACATCGGGCTCGTCGAAGTACTCACGTGCGTCCGCGAGCCTGACTAGCACCTTCTCCAATTCGGTGGGGCTGTCACGACGAGCTGTGAGGAGCTGTAGGGTCCACTCGCTCCGGTACTCGCCGTCGTAGTCGGGCACATTGCGCCATCCGGCGTTCTCCAGAAACTGGGCGATCTCGAATCCTCTTCGGTAATAGAGGTGGTCGTCGCCGCAAATGACGCGAGCCAGTTCCTTCAAGGTGTTGCCATCAAGCGGGGCCAGAACGGTTTCCTGTGTCATGCAGCGTTGTCCTCCGCGGTGTCCTGGTCGATTCGGTGGTTGGTCTGTTCGTCTCCGATTTCCTCGCCTTCGGAGAGCCCGTCGTCCGAGGAAAGGTCGAGTGGCTTCCATTCGGCATGAGAGCCGTTCGGCCGGGCGGCTGAAGCAGACTGCGCATAATTGGCGGGCCGGATCCCTTGGCGGTCGAGTTCCTCCCACAGACCGTGGAGCGCCGCGTCGGGATCGAAGCGGAATTCACTCTCTCGTACCCGCCAGAATTCCCAGCCCACGCGCTTCAGTTCACGGTCTCGGCGCTGATCGTTCTGGATCTGCTCCCGCGTTGCATGGTGGAAGGCGTCACCGTCGCATTCGACGGCGAGACGGCCGCGAGACCCCACGACCACCAGGTCGATGCGCTTACTGCCGGCAGGGAACTGCGGGACCACGTGGTAGCCCCGCTCCTTGATCTTCAGATACACCTGCTGTTCGAAGAGCGAGTCGAAGGGAGCCCTTCGGACGTCCGGCAGCACCAGTCCGATGTCGTCGGCGGCCTCCAGCCCGGCGGGCGGGTTCTCCATGTAAGCCAGTAGGTTCAGCCGCAGGTCGTGCGGCTTGAGACGGTCCGGCGGGACCGAGTAGAAGAGCCACATCTGATCCTGGGCACGGCTGGCGGCAACGTTGTATGCCTGCTGCTCGCTCTTGTTCCCGCCCGCTGCGCGCGGCGGGTTCGTCACGACCATGGACAGCAGGATGACGTGGCGTTCGTCGCCCTGGAACGAGGCCGCATTGCCGACGCGAATCCGGTGCCGCTCGCGCACGGTGGCCGGCAGCCGCTGCTCGATGAGGGTCTCCAGGAGTTTGATCTGCCCGAAGCCCTGGAGCACGATCACACCCATGGTCTTGTCCTGGTAGGCGGGGTCCTCGGCTAGGCGGGCCAGGCAGTCGACGATTGCCTCGGCCTCCTTGGGGTTGTGGACACGGCTCTCGCGGCCCACGACCACGGCGCTCTCGACGAAGTGGGTACGCAACGGGTCCAGCCGTTCGGCGCCGTACTGACGCAGGGGCACCAGTTTGTTGTTGTAGAAGGTGCTGGAAGACCAGTTGATGATCTCGGGCACACAGCGGAAGTGCTCCGCGAGGCGGATCACCTGTGGGAAGAAGGTGGACAGCAACTGATACAGGTTGGTGTGCGGCGTGTACAGCTGGCGCAGTCGGCTGGGCATGTCCGGCAGATGGGCGGCCAGCTTGTCCTGGATGGCCTGGTGGCGGCCGTTGCGGGTGAGGGCGGGCGCGCACTGTTTGTCGTCACCGACGACGATCACGCGAGGAGCCAGCCACAAGAGGAACAGCGCGTCCATACCCGCCTGACTGGCCTCGTCCACGATGACGACGTCGAAGGCGTCCCGCCTCGCCTGCACCATCTCGGCGACCTGAGGGATGGGCATGACCCACGCAGGCACCGCGTCCTGGGCCACGGACATCGCATCGCGTGCGGCAGCTTTGAAGAGGCCCGTGTTCTTCCCCTTACCCTTGCCGAGGGACGTCATGTGCGTCCGATACGCCTGGAGCGCCGAGCGCTGTTCCTGGGTCATCCGCTCAAGGCAATGCAGCCGTCCCCAAGCTGCGGCGAGTTCACCGGTCAACTGTTCCAGCCGGTCTTCGTGCTCGCTCAGGTCGCCTTCGAGCTTGCGCTCCAGGCCCGGCGTGCGCTGCTTCTCCAGGAATTGTGAAGCCTTCGCCCACGCCCAAGCCCGCTCCAGGGAGCCCAGCCGCTTTTCCCAGCAGGGGTCGTCGGCGCTGTCGACGAGGCGGCCCGCAAGCAGGGAGTGGCCGGCGCGTAGAGCGCCCAGCAGCTCGGCGCACCGACGTGTGCGGTGCTCCCGCCGGTGCGCGGCGACCAGTGCCTCCAGAGCCTGGGCATAAGCCTCCACGTCCTGGTCACGGAGAGCCTGTACCAGTGCCATGGACTCCGTAGCAGGCTGTGTACCGTTGACGGGGGTACGCAGGAGTTCGTCCCAGGCGGCCAGCTGCGCGACCGCCTCGTCGGCGGCCCGTCGGCCACGGAGCGCGGCAACACCTGCGTTGAAGTCCTGCCATGCCCGGCGGGAGGCGATCGTCAGTCGTATGCCGTGACGTACGAGAAGCGCGTCGACGCGGTCCCGGACCGAAGCAAATGCCTGTACGTGCTCAAGGCGCTCGGCGCGTGCGGTCAGTTCGGCCAGTCGCACCTCAACGTCCCCCTGCGGGACAGCAGCATTCACCTGCTTCCAGCGCGTGGCTGCGACGGCGAGCAGGGCATGAGCCCGGAGGTGGGCCAGCACGGCGTCCAGGTCCTCGATGGTCTGCGGCGCATGGCCGTTTACTGTGCAGGAGTCCAGCAACTCTCGGGCGTTCTTCTGCACCTTGCTCGGGAATCGGGGGCGCAGGGTCTTGCCCGTAGCCAGGTGGTCTCGGAGCGCGGTGCCGACGGTTGTCAGTTGGCTTGCCTTCTGGGCGGTCAAGTCCTCGGGCACGGTCACCAGGCGCAGACCAAGCGCATCCACGTCCCGCGCGACCGCGCGGATGTCGTCGGTGACGGCTGCCACACGCTGCCATAGTCCGAGGTCGGAGCGGGCGAGCCGATCTGTCAGCGCCCGGGTAATCCAGGAACCGGGATCCCAGCGTGTGGCGTCGGCAGCCACCCCGAGGTGATGGAGGGCCGTCTCGCAGGCATCGAGCAGCGAGGCCAGTTCGGAGGTTACAGAGACGTCGAGATGGGCGAGTGCGTTCCGGATGTCGACAGCCTCCGCGGACAGGCCCTCGTCGCTGAGGCGGCAGGCCGCGAAGACGTCCCCGATGTACCGGGGGGAAGGGAGCTCGTCAGGGACGGGAAGGACCCCTCCCGCACGCGGTTCACCCGCACCGTTTCGCAGCAGGACGAGCAGTTCATGGGCCTGCTCGGAGGCCAGCGGAGGAACGTCCTCGGCGGTTTCGGGGAGACAACCGATCCATCCGAATTCCTTGGCACCGGCCTGGACCCGCTCCACGATCTCGGCGAGCGTTCCTGCGTAACCCGGTGCCACACTCCGATGCCGGTATTCAGCCTCCCGGAGCGAGATCACCTCCTCCGTGAGAGTTTCGATCCGACCCCGCACCTCGTCCCGTTCGCCGGTGAGGCGGCGGATTTCGGCGCGTAGTTCACCGGGATCGCTGGTGGCCACCTGGTCGGTGAGCGCGTTGATGGTGCGCTCCAGTTCACCCTCGCCAGCGCCGCGAGTGGAGCTCAGCAGCAGGACGCACAAATCCCTCACGGGCACTGGAAGTTTGTCCCGCAACACGGTCAGTGGCTGCTCGCGCGCGCTTGTGACGAGTACCCGCTGTCCCTGCGCGAGCAGCGCTGAGACAAGGTTGGCGATCGTGTGGGTCTTGCCCGTACCCGGCGGCCCCTGAACCACCACGCCCGTGTCATGCTCCAGGCGCCCCAGCACACTGCGCTGCTGAGCGTTCGTCTTGCCAGGGAAGAGCGGATCGTCACCGAAGAGAGGCGCCCTCTGGCTCCCATCCCAGGTGGAACGGTCGGCGGTCTCGATCGTCATGGCCATCTGAGCGAGGCCGAGCGGTGCCCGGCCCTCTGAGGCCACCGCCTCAGCGATCTGATCGTAGAACCGAAGCAGGGAGTTGAGGTTGCGGGGACGCATGACTAGGGCGGGCGCATAGGTGAGACGCGCCCCCGACTCGGGTACGCGGGGTGGCTCCCACGCCGCGCTGAAGCCCATGAGACGTGTGGTCGCCCGCTCCTGCCACTGCGCCAACTGCTCCAGGGCTTCGGGCCCGAGCGGGTCCATCCTGCGAGCGGTGATCTCTTCAGAGAGAGCAGCCCCGCGCTCGCGTACCCATCCGTCGTCGCTGTCCAAGAAGTCCTGGTCTTCGAGACGCAGGGCGCTCTCCGATGACAGTCTGACCGTCAGGCGCGCCGTATGCCGGTCGACCGATGTCTCCACCCGATGGGTGAATAGATGGCGGTGTACGACGTCCCCGTCCCGGTCGAGCCAGGTCAAGAGACCAATGCCGAGGACGAGCTCCGTCTGGTCGTCCTCCCGGGTCAGCTTCTGATGCCATGCGTACATCCGGTCGTAGAGCTCACGGAGCGGTCGTTCCGTGCGCTCCCGCGCCGCCCACCGGCGCCAGCGATCCAGCCATGTGCCGTAGGCCCGCAGGACGTCACCGGCCTCCTCGCGGCGGATGGCGCCTTCCTCCGCCGGCCGCTCCTTCGTGTCTGCGACGTGCACCAGCTCGGCCCCCGGTCCCTCCTCTGCAAGGGGCGGATCACCTCCGTCGGGATCCATGCAGCGCGTCGGCTCGACCCAGCCGTCGAGCGAGTCGGGTAGATCGGGTGGTGCACTCTGCGGAACGTGGTCGAGCGTCAGCAGCACGCCGTCAGGTCGCGGTGCCGGCCTGTGGACAGGATCCGGCAGCTTGGCCAGCCAGAGGTGTTCGCGGCTGCGGTCGTCACGCTGTCGCTGGTGGCTGCTGTGGACCATGTCGCGCAGGAAGTTGACAAGCCCTGCTGTTTGCCCGATGACGTCGGGATCACTCGCGTGGCGTCGCGGGTCCTTCACCGTTCTCCTCTCGGCCGCAGACGAACGTTTCAGGATGAGGGTCAGTCAGGGGCGCAACAACGAGCTCCGGGCAACATGACCGGATCTGTTTCACAGCTTCGGCACCGTGCACATGCTGAATGGGCTGGTTGCGGACGTGCCGAACGGTTCGGCGGGAGTACGCTCCGCAGCGCTCCCGTTAGGTGCCTCTGTGCAGGTCAGAAGAGGAGAGGAGGGCTGCCCGGGACATACCGGCACCTACTCGTCCGTGAAGTGCCACTGCATGCGAAACGGAGAGGGCAGCCCGCAACAAACGATGGCCGGTTATAGCGCAACCCGGACGTCCGCCCTGACAGTCGAGTCCTGAAGTTGCCCACGTCATGGGGAACTGAGATCGCCGGCACTCTTGGGAACAAGGTCAGTCTCAAGGGAGCAATGCTCAGGACTTGTGGATCGGCTTCTCTGGAGGACGCACGAAGGGCGTACCTTCCCGAGTGAGTGATCGTCAAGTCACCGAGTAGGCCCGCGCTGCGAACCCGGGTCGGGAAGGCACGCCCGTGCTCAGCGTAGTCAACGAAGACGGCACCACCGAGGCCGGTTCCCTGATTGACGAGATCGTCCGGGAGGGCGCGAGGCGGATGCTAGCCGCCGCACTGGAGGCGGAAGTTGAAAGTACATAGCCGAGCTCGCCGGGCAGCGGGACGAGGCCGGTCGCCGACTGGTGGTCCGTAACGGCCGGCACCGTCCCCGAACGGTGACCACGGCCGCCGGGCCCGTCGAGGTCGCCGCCCCGCGTGTGAACGACAAGCGCGTCGACGAGGCCACCGGTGAGCGCAAGCGGTTCTCCTCGAAGATCCTCCCGCCGTGGTGCCGAAAGTCCCCGAAGGTCAGCGAAGTCCTGCCGCTGCTCTACCTCCACGGCCTGTCCTCCGGCGACTTCGTGCCCGCAATGGAACAGTTCCTGGGTTCTTCGGCCGGCCTGTCGCCAGCCACCGTGACGCGGCTGACGAAGCAGTGGACCGCTGACCACGCCGAGTTCCAGCGCCGTGACCTGGCCGAACCCGACTACGTCTACGTCTGGGCCGACGGCGTCCACCCCAAGATCCGCCTGTCCGAGACGCACTCCTGCCTCCTGGTCCTGATGGGCGTCCGCGTCGACGGCACCAAGGAACTGATCGCGATCGCCGAGGGGTTGCGCGAGTCCACCGAGTCCTGGGCCGACCTGCTGCGGGACTGCCGCCGACGCGGCATGCGCGACCCGATGCTCATGGTCGGTGACGGCGCGATGGGCCTGTGGCGGGCACTGGCGGAGGTGTTTCCGCAGGCCAGGCACCAGAGGTGTTGGGTTCACAAGACCCGCAATGTCATGAACGCGTTGCCGAGGTCCGCGCAGCCCGGCGCGAAGAAGGCGCTCCAGGAGATCTACAACGCTGAGGGCCGCACGCACGCGGACAAGGCGGTCAAGGCGTTCGAGAAGACGTACGGGGCGAAGTGGCCCAAGGCCGTCAAGAAGATCACCGGCGGGGTCGACGAGCTGCTGGCGTTCTACGACTTCCCCGCGGAGCATTGGGTCCATCTGCGCACGACAAATCCGATTGAATCGACTTTCAGCACGGTCAAGCTTCGAACCAAGGTCACCCGCGGGGCCGGCAGCCCGGCCGCTGCCCTCGCGATGGTCTTCAAGCTCGTCGAGTCCGCCCAGGCCCGATGGCGCGCGGTCAACGCGCCTCACCTGGTCTCCCTGGTCCGTGTCGGAGCCCGCTTCGAGAAGGGAGTCCTCGTCGAGCGCGAGGGGGTCTCAGCAGCCTGAGCTACGTCATGATCAGAGGACTTGGCACCTGCACGTTCATGGCCGGCCTCATACGGATGGTCGACCGCGCCCGAGCAGTCCGCTCACCTCGCCGGCGAGGGCGACCGAGGCATCGATCTCGACTTTGCGGATCGATACGCTCTCTACGAGGAAGCCGAACGGCATGCCGAGCCTGCGGCAGAAGGCGACCAGGTCACGGGCGTTGGCCAAGCAGTGCTCGTACGACTCGGCCAGGGTGTCGTCGGCGTGGAGCAGCGAGTTCTCAATCCAGCGTGGCACGTCGACTCCGAGCCATTTGAGGAACGTCAGCGTCTTCACCGAGCCGCATACCGAGAGCGTGAACACGACGGGCTTGAGTGTGAGCCGCCGCTCGCGGCAGGCGTAGTAGTAGTCGGAGACCATGCTCTTCACCGCGTCGGCGTTGTAGACGACCTGCGAGATGAAGTACGCGCATCCCGCCTCCTGCTTGGCGAGCAGCCGCAGATGCTCGTCGGGCCGCTCGGTGATGGCGACGCCGCCGAGCAGCAGCTCCGGGCGGACGTCGCGGCGCAGGGCCTGCGCCTCGGACAGGCGGGTCCGCACCGTCTTGTCTTTCGAGGCCGCACCGACGAAGACGCTGAGCACTCGGTCCGTGTCGGCCATCTGCAGCCAAGTCCGCAGCTCCGCCTCGGGGTACTTGCCGACGCACCGGTAGATAACCGCAGGGCGGTTCCACTCGCCGAGGTATTCCGCGTGGTAGGCGGCGGGGTCCATGGTCGGCAGGTACGGAAACGGCCGCTCCGCAGGATTGCGGTCGCTCTCGTCGTCGATGTCGTAGAGCGCCAGACCGTCCAGGTCGAGGAAGTCCAACCGTGCCAACGTGGCCGCGGTGATCTCCCGTATCCGCTCCGGAGCGGTGCTCAGACGCGGCGGCGTGATGCCGAACAGCAGGATGCCGCTCTCGGCGTCGGCGTTGGTCACCAGCGTCCGGAGAGCCGTGCTGTCTCTGTGGTCGATCATGTCGCGGAAGCTACCAGCTCATTCACCAGGCAGCAGGCGAACGCCACTCTGTGAGACCGGATTCGACCGCTCTTGCCCGAGGGAACCAAAACAAGGCTCCGGTGGAACGACCGCGTTGATCAGATCCACAGGATTTGACAATAACTCGTCTCAAGGTTGGCCCGACGGTAGAGCAGGTTGCCGTGTTCCGGGCGAAAAGCCCCCTGGTCAGTGGGTTGACGCGTGTGTTGCCACTACTCCTCTGTAGTTCTCACATGTTCGCGGGGTTTCCCGTCCTCAGGTGTGCTGAATCCGTTCCCTGGGCCAGTTGCCTGACGGGCATCAACTGTTCCGGTGGCCTGACGCCGGACGTCTATCCTGACGAACCGCAGCGGCTTTGAGGTCAGTGGTTGTCGGATCGCGGCGCTTGGGGCTTGCGGTGCTTGCCGGTTCCTGGGCCGAGAGGGTTGGGCGCCGGCCCCGGAGCGGGGGAGCTTTCCGCAGTGTCCGGGTGGAGGATGCGCTGTGCTTCTGCCAGGTTCGACGCAATGGTGTGCAGCTCCCACGCATGGCCGTTCCACCTCTCGATGGCGCGGGGCGCATCGGGATTCACGTGGCAGCCCTTCGGCCCTTCGCTGCTGGTGACCGGCGTGGCGCGCAGTCGGCCGATCTTCGCGTCACGGCGCTCCGCCCAGTTGGACAGCGGCTCGTCGTCCATCGCGCTTCCCTACGACTCGGCGGTTGCTCTCTCAGGAGGGTAGCGGCCCCCGCCAGCCCCGACGGTCAGGCGAGGAGGTGCTGCCAGCGCAGTGCTGGGGTGTCGCCGATCCAGTACGTGTGGGCCTTGGCAGTGATGTGGAGCTGTACGGCGGTGATGTCGGGGCTTCCCGCGTCCTGCCATGCGGTGAGCGCCTGCTCGATGTCGTCCCACAGGGCCAAGGGGCCACCTTGCCTGACGGTCCAGTTGTCACCGTCAGAGGTGAACTCGGCGAAGGCCTCGCGCTCCGGATCGAAGACGTACAGGAGCTGGGCGCCATCGCTCGTCGTTGCGCGGACGAACTGTGCGCCGGGAGCAGCGAGCTGCGCGAGGAAGGCGGGCATCCACTCTTCCAGCATGGAGGGCGCCACCTTCGCCTCCCGGACACTGTCGGCGTAGGCGGTGCGGGCGGACAGGTCGCCGGTGACAGGCACGACGGCTTGGGAGCGTGCCTGCATGAACGAGGAGCGGCCGATGAGCCGGCCCTCGGCGGTGCCGTCCTCGCCGACGGTGACCTTCGCGAGGCCGGTGCCGTAGGACCATGCGCCGCCGACGGTGGCCAGGATGGTTCCCCTGGGCTTGGTCTGCCTGATCCACGTGTAGGGGATACGGCGGACGGCGCAGGTGGCGATCACTCGGTCGTACGGAGCGCGGCGCGGGTGTCCGAGCAGCCCGTCTCCGGTCACAGTCCAGGTCGAGAACCCGGCCGTTTCCAGGGCGGCGTCCGCGCGGGCGGCCACTTCCGGGTCCACCTCGACGGTCGTGACGTTGTCTTCGCCGAGGCGGTGGCACATCAGCGCGGAGGAGTATCCGGTGCCTGTGCCGATCTCCAGGACGCGGTGTCCGTCCTCCACGTCGAGCTGCTCGATCATGTCGACGACGGTGACTGGGGTGGTGGAGGAGGAGGTGGGCGAGCCCGCCACGAGATCAGTGGTCTGGTCGGCGGTCAGGTGTCCGTCGAGCTGGGTGGTCAGGGACTGGTCGCTGTAGGCGATCTGTGCCCACTCCGCGGGGTCGGCTCCTACAGCGGTGACCGGCCGCCATCGGCCGCCGTCCACGGGAAGGAAAACTCCGGGGTTCAGGAAGAGCTCGCGGGGTACTGCCTCAACCGCAGCTCGCCACTGGGGTGTCTTGAGGACGCCGGCCTTTTCCAGCCGGTCGGCCAGGGCACGCCGCTCGGGCGCGGTATCGGTCATGGGGATTCTCCTCGTGTCAGCAGGTCAGCGAATGCGGCGGACATCTTGAGTCCGGTGTGCTCCTCCAGCCACCCCCATTGGCCGTTCGGATTCAGCTCCAGCCACCAGTAGTCACCCGCCCGGTCCACGGCGAGGTCAAAGCTTCCGGACACCAGCCCGAAGTGGTTTAGGTAGGCAAGGAGTGCCTCGGTCACGCGGTCGGGCAGGTCTACCACGGTGTAGGAGAGGGCGGAGTAGTCCTTGCGCCAGTCCAGCAGGCCGGAGTCGATCCGTACGGCGAACACCTGCCGGCCCACCACGAGCACTCGCACGTCGGAGACCTTGTCCACGCGGGCCTGGAACAGGTGCGGCGTCACGCGGACGCTGTCGTCGATCTCGGCGGCCGTGACCGGTTCCGCCCAGCCGGTCACCGGAACCCCGTCTCGCTCGTACGGGGTCCACCGCAGCGTCTTGTAGATCACCTGCCCGTGGGCCGTGATGAATGCGCGTGCCTCGACCGGATCGTTGGTCACGAGCGTCGGCGGAACCATAAGACCGAGGCGCTGTGCGAGGGCGAGCTGAGCGGGCTTGTAGTCGGCGGCTGCGTTGCGGAGTGGATGGTTGACCCAAAGCGGACCGTCGAGGGCGTACAGCGTGCCTCCCAGCCCGTAGCGCACCTGAGCAGCCGCGAAACGGGCATCGTCGTCGCCGAGGTGCGGGAATGCGGGCCAGACGGGGCGGCGCCAGTACACCGCCCTTAATTGGGCCAGGTCGGTGGTTCTCGACGGGGTACGGACCTGCCCGGCCACGGGGGCCGGGCAGGTGCCGAACCGAGCCGAGACCGTCAGGTCCCCGCCGATGTCGGCGGGATTGAACCTGACCACCGGCACACTTCGCCGGTTGAGTTCGGTGATCACCATGTCGGCGGTGATGTCGTCCGCCTCGGTAACCACCAGGACCGGCCTCTTCTCGGTCGCGTTCATCAGTCCTGCTGGCTGTCCTGGTCGTGGCCCTGGTCGGGCGCGGAGTCGGAGTTCGTGGTCGTGGAGGTCTCGGTGCCGGAGCTGGTGCCGTGCCTGCCCATCTCGACCACCTGGCCGAGACGGTCGCGGTAGACGCCGGTCTGCGTGCCCGGGTCGATGGCGACTGTGGCGTGCGGGCGACGAACGGTGGTCGGGTACGGCGCGAGGCGGCCAGCCCCCCAGGGGCGTGCGGGGATGAGCTGCTCAGCGGAAGTGGTCACGAAGGCTCCTCAGAGTCGGTTTGAGCGGACCGATGGGGTGGACGCTGTCGGTGCGGTTACGCGAGCAGCACCGCGTACGCGCCGAGCGGCTCGGCGATGTCACTGTCGCCGTGGTTGGCCTGGTCGTCGGCGACGCCGGTTTCACCCGGCCCCTCGGCGATCTCGACGTCGCTCTCGACGACGTCGGGCCTTTCCGTCTCGGTCGTCTCGGTGATCGCGGGCATTGTGTGCCCCCTTCTTTCGTCGTTCCCGAGCCCGGCTGGGCTCGGGGGTGCCCGTCCGTCCGTCACTACGAAGCGGGCATCCGCCACCGGTGGGCTGCCGGCCGTGATGGGTACCGGCGCCCCGGGAAGTCCCCGCCGGTGGCGGAAGTCGTCGTTATTCCGGGAGGAAGACGCCGAGGGTCAGTGCCACGAGCACGCCCATCACGGCCAGATAGGTGTAGAGGGTGCGGACCATGGTCGGGTTGTGCTCGCGCATGACCTTCAGGGCGGCGAACCCAGACATGCCTTCGGCCTGTGCCCGGAACCCGAAGGCGGAAATCCGCAGGTACGTGCGTTCGGTCGGCATGTCGGCGCAGCCCATCTGCTCGACCATGGCGTCGACGGCCTTCCTAGGCACCGAGCGGCTCCTTCGAGTCCGCCGGGGAGGCTTTCCAGCCCTCACGGGTCAACAGGGCCAGGAGGTCACGAGCCGTCTGGGCCGCGTGCCTGGCGCTCTTCCGGGACGGCCGGCACTCCTCGGTGGCCACGGCTCGCGCCCGGCTCACCATCTCGCGGACGACGGCCCGGCCCGTGTCCAACTGCGCCTCCGCCTCCTGTGCGAGGGTGGCAAGGTAGCCCTGAAGCGTGAGGACGGTCGCGTCGAGCTCGCCATCCTGCGCCTTGTCCAGGTGGCTGCTGAGCACGTAGTCCGCCGTCTGCTGGATGGCCTCGGCCGTGATGGGCACTGGCTCGCTGCCCCGCTCCTGGACCTGCTGGCGCCGCATCGCGTCGAGAAACCGCAGGAGGAGGTCGGTGTCCGGCTGGACCTCCTCCGACACGGCGAATCCGCGCTCCGGAAGGGCATGCCCCCACGAAGAGCCGGACTCACGGCGGTCGACGGACCCGGAAAGCGAGGCCGCGGGGAACGATGGAGAAGGACACCCGCCGCTTGGCGTGCCTGGCCATCAAGCGCTCCCCTCGGCGCGGAGCTCGGCCCAGACGACCTTGCCCCAGGCGCGGTAGTCGACGCCCCAGTCGTCCGCCACGCTGTCAACGAGGAGCAGGCCACGGCCGGCCTCTTCATCCACGCTCGGCGTTGCGGCGGCAGGCTTGGTCCGAGACTTGTCGGATACGGCTACCCGGACTCGGTCTTCTGTGGGGCGTTCCACGCTGACGCGCACGCTGTGGCAATGACTGTGCTGCACAGCGTTGGCCACCAGCTCGGAAACGATGAGCTGCCCGTCATCGATCAGGTGGCTCAGTTGCCACGTGTTCAGGGCGGCGCAAACTAGCTGTCGAGCTTGGCTCGCGGATTTCGCCTTACACGGCAGCGTCTCGTTGTAGCCAGGGGAGCCGGTGGCGTTGGGCTTGGTCGCGATCACGGTCACGAGGTCTTCCCTCCGGGGATGGTGGAGCAGCCGACCCCTCGGGGGCGGGGTCGGTGACTCTCCTCCGTATCGCCGGGCGGGAGTGCCGCGTGAGGGCCGGCCTGCCTGGCGACTCGGACCAGTCAACGACCGAGGGACGCTGAGAAACAGGAAGGGCTGTATTGCCTTCAGGCAGCACCGACCGGAAATCTTTACGTTCGCATTACTCCCGCTCTGGTGCGGGGTGTACCTAGGCGGCTACGTTCGGTTCATGGGAGCGAACGCCATCCTGAGACGCCGGATGGAGGAACTTGGTCTCACGCAGGAAGAGTTGGCACGTCGGATGAACGAGGCCCTCCAGGAGATCACCGGGAAACCGGGGGATGTCTCGGCGCGCACCGTCCGCAACCTGCTGGGGGGCAAGACCAAACGGCCCATTGGACGCACCTGTGCCGCGCTTGAAAGGGTTTTCGGGTGCCCGACTGAGGATTTAGGGTTCAGCCCACCACGCACCGCAGCTCCGCAGGAGGACCCCGTGCGGCGTCGCACATTCATCACTTCGGCCGCAGGCACCACGGCAGCCGTTGCCGCACCAGCCCTGGCCTCCCCCAAGCGCGTTGGCCACAGCGACGTGGCCCGCCTGGAGGCAAAGTTCGCTGCGATCATCGCCCAGGACCACCGGTACGGCGGGCGCCTAAGCATCGAGACTCAAGCCTCTGCCCTGGCAGGCGAAGCGCTGTCGCTACTCCAGCGGGGAGCTACCAGCCAGCGAGTGCGGAGCAGCATCTACACGTGCGCCGCGTCGTTCACCTCCAGCGCCTTGTGGGCAGCGATCGACGGCCGCCGGTTCAATGAGGCGCAGCGCTATCTCGACCGCGCGTCCAGCCTCGCCGCGATGTCCGGGGATCCTGCCATCCAGTTCCGCATCTGGTCCCATGCCGGCAGCCTCTATCGGCACCTCGGCCGTCCCATCGACGCCCTGGCCGCCAACGACGTGGCACGCAACCTCCCCATCACCAGACGCGACCCACTCTTCGCCTCGCTGGGACATGCACGCCATGCGGCGATCTTCGGCCTGACCGGGGACCGCATCGCCGTGAGGCGATCTATCGACAAGGCCCAGGCGGCCTACGGGCGCGCGGAGCCGGACATCGTGCGGCCCGCATGGATGACTGCCTTTTTCGATCAGGCCGAAATCGAAAGCCTTGCCCTTACGGCACACCTGGGCCTCGGCGACTACGCACGGGCAGAAGCACACGCTCACCGGAGCATCGCGCTGCTCCGTCCCCACATGCAGCGAAGCCGGGCTATCGCCACCGCCCGGCTCGCGCACGCCCAGCTTGGGCAGGGAGACCTCGAACCCGCTGTCTCTACCGCCATGACCATCACCAGCAGCGCCAGCAGCAAGCACCCTCGCGTGGTCCGAATGCTTGACGAATTCGGCGACAAGCTCCGCTCCGCAGCGCCGAACAGCAAGGCGGCCGAGAGTTGGGACCAATACATCCATGACTTTCGAAGGGATGCGTCGTGAAGACAGCGGGCATCGAAGTCCGGCACTTCTCTGAGGTAGAAGCGGTCTGGGACACCCTGATCGGGATCTACGCCGAGGTTCGAGCCGACCGTCTCCACGACCCTCACTACTCCGTCGAACGGTACGGCGAGCGCCTGGCTCGTCATGCTACGGAACCAGGCTGGGAAGCTGTCGTCGGGTATGAGGGAGATGAAGCTGTCGGCTACATCTACGCCAACCGCATCGAGCATGACGATCGCTGGTGGAAGCGGATCAACCCCCCGCTGTCTGAAGCCATCACCCAGCCCTCCACGCTGGCCATCAAAGAGTTGATGGTCCACGTGCCGTGGCGCAAGACAGGAGCCTCACGGCGCATCCACGACTCCCTCCTCGCACAGCGCCCGGAGGAGCAAGTGACCCTTATGGTCAACCCCCTGGCCGGCGACGGAAAGGTCCATGGCCTCTACGAGTCATGGGGGTACAAGGACATAGGGCAGTCTCAGCCCTCACCTGATTCGCCGGTTCTCATGGCCATGGTGCGCCCCCGTCGCCAAGCAGGCTGAAGAGCGAAGGGGAACCTCGGCCGTCCGTCGCAAGTGGACAGCGAAGCGCCCCTCCGCCCGAGCAGCCGCCGAATGGAACCCCTGACGTGCGCCGACATCGCCTAACTCCCCAGCCTGGCGTGTCCCGTTTCGGGACGGCTACGGTGCTGCCCGCGTTCCTCCGGCTGCGTCGTCCTCACGGCTGTAGCTGGAGACGGCGGCGGGGAGGGCTGCGAGGTCGCTGCGCCGATGGGTCGCCTGCGTGCTGCCTGTGCTCGCTTGTTGGGCTGTGTGGTGATGCGCCAGTTGAGGACCTCGGCGGGGTGTTCGGCGGTGTCGAGTTCTCGGTGGGCGGCGACTTCGGTCAGGAGGTGGCGGAGGTTGTGGCCGGCGGTTTCGGCGCGGGCGAGGGTGGTGGTCAGGGCGGTCCACGATGGGTCGGTGAGGATGCGGTCGGCGTGGTCGGGGATGGCCGCACGAAGAGCGTCCTCGTAGCGGCGGCTGGTTGTGGCGCGGGGCGCGCGTCGGGCGAGGTCTGCAAGGACCGGTTCCGCGGCTTGCTGGTAGCCGGCCTGCAAGTGGCGGAAGGCTTCCTCGGCTGCTGCGGCCTGCTGCTGGTGGCCGCGGTGCTCGTGCCACTTGGCGGCGGCGCGGGCGAGATGGAGGGCGGCGAAGACCAGGGCGATGGCGAGTCCGCCCGGCTCATGGGAGGCGTAGGCGAGTTCCTTGGCAGCCTTGCGCAGGGCGGTGGCGGCCTGGTGGTCGGCGCGGATCGTCGAGCGGCGGGCGCGGTTGAACGCCATCGCTGCCGCTTGTAGTTCTGCCCGGTGCGGGCCGGAGGTGGCGCTCGCCACGTTGTACAGGACGTCGCCGAAGGCGGCCAGTTGGCCCTGGGCGGCGGCCTCGTCACCGGAGTCGAGGACGGTGCGGGCGATGTGCAGTGCGGTGGCGGTGTGCCGCCATGCCTCAGCCGAGTCCGCCACGTGCTGCGGGCGGTCGGCCACATTCTGGGCAGGGAGGCGTTCGCGCAGGCGGTTGATGGACAGGTCAGGGGCGAGCTTGGAGCCGCCGTACCAGACCGGATCGCCTTGGGCGGTGTCGCCGGGGGCGGCCAGGCTGTAGCCGATCACGTCGCCGGTCTCGGGGCCGATGCGGGTCTTGACCTGGATACCCAAGGACTGGAGCACGGTGAAGTAGTCGTCCACCGTGCGTACGGCAGCAGCCACGGCGTATGCCTGCTCGCGCAGCCACTGCCGTGCGGTGACCTGCTGGCCCTGGCGCTCGGCCTTGGCACGCTCGGCGCCGGTGGGCGTGGGCGGGGCGGTGAGGTCACCGGACTTCAGACGGCGCAGCCCGAATTCAGCCTCGATCTTGCGGCACTCCTGCTGTGCCCGCTGTCCGTCGCGGTGGGTGCGGGGGCGTCGTCCGTCGGCGCGGACGGTGGTGGCAAGGATGTGGATGTGGTC
This sequence comes from Streptomyces huasconensis, assembly GCF_021028635.1. Lineage (NCBI taxonomy): Bacteria > Bacillati > Actinomycetota > Actinomycetes > Kitasatosporales > Streptomycetaceae > Streptomyces > Streptomyces huasconensis. The sequence continues at coordinate 3,382,287 of NZ_CP086119.1, read as the reverse complement.
GTCGGCGTGACGTACGGCGATCCACCGGCATGCCTTCTCATCGCCCTCGGGTGCGATGCCCGTGGCCGCCACTATGCGGCGGGCGACTGCGGCCCACTCGGCGTCGGTGAGGTAGCGGTCGCCGGGTGCTGTGCGTACAGGGCAGTGCCACACGTGTTGGGCTGGCTTGTTGCCGCCCAGTTCGCGGGTGCGCAGGTCGACGTGGTGGTCCAGGCGCTTGGCGAGCTGGGTGTAGGTGGCCTCAAGGTCGCGGCCCGGGTCGGGGGCGCCGGCCATGTCCCAGGCGGCGACGATGTGAGGGTCGGTGTGCTCGTCGCGGCGGCCTGGGCCGAAGAGGTAGACGATCAGGCCACGGGTGTCGGAGCCGGTGGAGACGTCAGGCACCATGCGCAGTGCCCTCTGCCACGAGCTGGTCGATGAGCCGGTAGCTGTTCTGGGCTGCTTGCTCGACGCGGTCCAGCACCGCCTCGGCACGCTCGGGCACTGTTCCTCGGTGGATGGCTGCGGTGATCTGGTTGAGGTTGCTGCCGATGCGGTTCAGCGCAGCCGTGTGTGCCTCGATGGCCTCGATCAGAGGGCGGATCGGATCGTCCTCCGGGCTGCCGACCATGCCCGCCTTGCCGAGGGCGACAGCGAGCGCGGCGTCGCCGACGAACCCGGCGAACTTCTGGCCACGCCGCTCGGCCTCCTTGGCGATGACGCGGACCGCGGCCGGGGTGAAGCGGATGGTCTTTTCCTGGTCGCGCTTCTCGGTGGTGCGCTTGCGGTTCATCAGCGCGGGCAGCACGGGGGCGTCGATCTCGCGCCAGGAAAGCTGCTCGACGGGCGGTCGGGCATCGGCGGGCGGCTCGGGGCAGGCGACGATGGGCGCGGTGCCCGGCTCAGCCATCCCCTCCCCAGGCTCGGGCGCCCCCTGGCGCCCGGCCTCCTCCCCTGCCACCCCTGGGGCGGGGGCAAGCGCGGACGAAGCCTCGTTAGAGGCTCGTTCGCTCCAGCTTGCTGCTGATCGTCGGGCCAGGCCGAACAGACCCTTGCGGCGGTGGGCGGGCGCGTTGTTGGTGGCGTGGTTGTCGGGCATGGGTGGTGCTCCAGTGGCGTGTGGGCAGGGCGACGTCACGTCCGTCACGTCCGTTGCGTGGCTGGTCAGCACAGGTACGGCCAGGTGCGCAGGTACGGAGTACTCCGTATCGGCGAGGAAGATCGTCCCCGCGCTGACCTGCGCGGGGACGATCGTTACGGAGGGAGACGGACCCAGGGGAAGGTGGGTCAGCGGGCTCGCTTGGGGCCGCCGGTGCCACCGGGCGGGCCGATGGGCAGCGTGCCGGTCGGGGAGGCGGGCGGCCTGCCCTGCGCCGAACGTACAGGCGCGAACTCGTGCCCGGAGGCGGAGGCGGGGGCCGTCTGGGCGGGGTCGGGGCAGTAGCGCGCCCAGGCGTCGAGGAACTGGTTGCGGGCGTACGCCTTGGCCTGGCGGCCGTTCTCGAAGCGCTGGTTGCCCGGACTGATGCCGAAGTCACGTAGCAGATTCGCCAGGTGGTGGGCGTTCAGGCCCTTGGTGCCGTACTCCGCCCATGGCGCCTCGGCGTCCTGGACCAGAGCGGCGAGCACATCCTGCGTACGCAGGGCGTCCTTGTTGCCCTCCTGCTCGAAGACGCGGCGGATGTCACGCAGTAGCCGCGTCTTCAGGCTCGTCTGCTCATCCTGCACGACCTCGTGCCGCGTCATCGCCACGCAGGCCGCACGGGCCAACGCGGGCCACTGGCCGCCGGCCAGGTCGGCGACGATCACCAGGGGCTCCCAGGTGTCCGCCGCCCGGTCCTCGACCGGCATCTGCGGCACCAGCCGGTGCGCTGCCCCGCGCAGCGGGGTCAGCCACGCGGCCAGCCGGTCGCGCACCGCGTGCAGTTCCGGCACGGAATACCGCGAGCGGAACGGGGTGATCCGCTCGCCCGGCTTGCGCTTCTGCATGCGGATGACGACCGCCCGGTCCATGATCGTGTCCGGCAGGTCCCCGATACCCGCGAGCGCGGCCATCGCGAAGGTGGGGAACGCGGTGGGCTTGTGTTCCGGTCCGGAGATGCGCCAGGCGGGGCGGTTGCGCTGGTGCCCGGCGTTCAGCAGGCCGCGCAGATCCTCCTTCTCACCGGCCTTGGGGCCGAAGATGGTGTCGGCCTCGTCCACCAGCAGCGTCGGTGGGTTCTTGCCGATGACGCGAAAGACCACCGCCGGTGAGGTGTTCACCGTCATCATCGGCTGGTGCACGGTCTCGTGGAGCACGTCCAGGACACGGGACTTGCCACACCCCTTCGTCGGCCCCACCACCGCCAGCCGGGGAGCATGCTGCAAGGCGGGCTGGATGTGGGAAGCCGCCACCCATAGCGTGACCGCCGTCAGCGCCTCCTGGCTCGGCAGCACCACGTAACGGCCGACCGCCGCACGCAGCTCATCCAGCAGCGCGGCCCCGTCGGCGTCCGCCTTAGCGCTGGGCCCTTCCCGGTCCCCGGTCCCCGACCCGCCGTCGGGGACCACGGTCCCCGCAGACTCGTGGGGACCGTGGTCCCCACCATCTGCCCGCAACGTGGTCCGCTCGCCCGGGAGTCGGGGACCGACATCGGGGACCGGCTGACCGGAAGTCTCCGCATGGTCCCCGACTCCCGGTCCCCTCCCACCGGAACCAGGGGACCGGTCCAGGCGCAAGGCGTCGTCTGGTCCGCCCGGACCGGCGTGGTCCGCGTCGTTTGGTCCGGTCCGCAGGCCGCTGACCTGCGCGTCTTCCGCACCGGTTGATATCCGGTCCGCGACCGGAATGTTGGTCCGCGCCTCGCTGGCGGACCGGTCCGCGCCTTCCGGCGCCTGCGGACCAACGGCACCATGCGCTTGGTCCGTGGTCCGCGTGGAGGCGGGGACTGACTCCGCCCGGTCCCCGTTGCGCCAGGGGATCCCCTGGCCGGGGACCGCAGGGGCAGGCCAGACGACCTTGGGGGATGCGTTCGATGCGGCGGGGGACGTAGAGTCCTCCATAGACGTTCCTCTCTGGTGAGGGGCAGGACGGGCTAGGTCCGCCCCTCACCGGCTCAATCGTTCAGGGATGGGCGATGCGTAGGGGAATCTCCGGCCCCCGGCGTTGGCGCGCCGAGGGCCGCTCTGTTTCCCCGTGAGTCATGCCGTCAGGTCGTACGAGGTCTGCTGGTCGAGCCAGGTGTCGACCTCGCGCCAGCGGTAGCGCAGGTGTCGGCCGACCTTGTGGACTTTCGGGCCGATACCCCGGTACTTCCACTGGTAGAGGGTCTTCACCGGCACCCCCAGGTAGACGGCGACCTCAGCGGGCGTGGCGAGCGCGCCGCGCTCGGCGGCCGTGGCGGGGCGAGGGGATCCGTTGAGCAAGGGCACTCCATATCGGTTGCGGGTGACGGCGTGGGCAAGAAAGCCACACGCTTCGGGCTCTGTCCACATGCATCTCTGGGCATTCCGCGGCAGCCCCGAATGGCGGGGCAACCGAAGAGGGCATAACTGTAAGAGCGAATCGCCGGTTGACCAAAAAGTTCGCTGACCCCGTCCGGCTCGCGCGCGAAAAATCCGCGTACGTGCTCAGTGATCCGTCGTCAGGGAAGTGGCAGGCCACAAGCTTGCTGCGGCGTCTGCCAATGTCCCGGCGCTTAGGCGGCGGGGACCATACCACGCGATTTGTGATACACCGAACCGCCCATTCCCGCCGAGGTGTCACGTGCCTGCAAGTTCTGTAGGTTTCTAGAACTAACTATTGCCATGGACGCCGATTTCGAGTTACAGCTATCCGTCATGGCTACTTACCCAAGCGAAATCGGACTGGCCGGAATCGGCGCCGCTCGCAATATCGAGGCAGCCCGTGTGGCGTGCCGCCTCACCCAGCGGCAGCTCGCCGAGCGCTGCACTGCGCTGGGCCGCCCAATGACCAACAATGTCGTGAGCCGTACGGAACGTGGTCGTCGCCGCTGCGACGTGGACGACCTCGTCGCCATCGCCAACGCTCTCGGCGTCTCGCCGCTGGCGCTGCTGCGGCCTTCCTCGATCGACTTCTCAACCGCCGTGTCCGACGGCGTCGCGGAAGGGGTCTGATGGCGCGCGTCTGGATAGAGGACCGCATTGGACAGGCGGCGTACGTGCGAGCTCTGGCAGCGGCCAAGCAGGTAGGCCGCACCCCTCCTGGGCGCTACCGCGTGCGCTGGTATGACCCGGACGGCAAACCCAAGATGAAGACCCTGACCCGCAAGGTCGACGCCGAAGCCGAGCGGACGAGGGTGGAGTCCCGGATCGCCGATGGCACCTACCGCGACCCGGCTGCGGCACGGGTGAAGTTCGCCGAGGTGGCGGAGTCCTGGTTGGCTGCGCAGGTCCACCTCAAGCGATCAACTCGCAACCGCTATCGAGGCGTTCTTGATGTCCATGTGATCCCCAAGTGGGGCACCACGCCGCTTGACCGCATCCGCTTCGAGGACATCGCCGAATGGTTGGCGGACATGCTGTCGGGTGAAGCTGCGGGAGGAAGGAAGCTCAGCGCACGCTCGGTGCGCAAGGCGTATGTCGTCCTCAGTCGGGTACTCGGCTTCGCCGTCAAGTCCCGTCGCCTGGCGTTCAACCCGGCCTCCGGCGTTCCCTTGCCAAAGCCGGTACCGGCTGACCATGTCTACCTTGACGACCTCCAGGCCGAAGCGCTCGCCGACGCGGCGGGAACGTACCGGGTCTTCATCCTGCTGCTGGCCTACACGGGGCTGCGCTGGGGCGAGGCGTCCGCGCTGAAGGTGGGGCGCGTCGACCTCGATGCCTGCCGGGCGCACATCGTCGAGGCGTACGTCGAGGACAACGGCAAGCTCTACCTCGACTCGCCGAAGAACCACGAGCGCCGATCCGTCCCGATCCCTCGGTTCCTCGCCGAGGAGCTGAAGCCCCACGTCGAGGGGCGGGGAGAGGGGGAGCTGCTTTTCACTGCTCCGCAGGGCGGACCGTTGCGGGCGCGCAACTTCCGCCAGCGGTTCTTCGCGCCGGCGGTCACCAAGGCGGGCCTTGGTCACCTCAAGCTCACCCCGCACAAGCTGCGGCACACGGCCGCCTCGCTCGCCATCGCCAGTGGAGCAGACGTCAACGTCGTCCAGACCATGCTCGGCCACAAGTCCGCGACCCTGACGCTGGACACGTATGGCCACCTCTTCCCGGACCGCCTCGACGAGGTCTCGAAGAAGATGCACAAGCGCCGCTCCAGGCAACTGGCCAAGGCGAAGGCCAAGCTGGAGAAGGCGGAGAAGAAGGCACGCAAGGCTGCCGCGACGGTGGCCGTCCTCGAAGACGCTGCCGCGTGATTGGGAAGGAACTCGCCTGCCGCGCTGTCGTGCCGAGTGCATGACAGCCGTATCTACGCCGCTGGCCGAGCGCAGGCCAGCGGCGCAGACGGCCTTGCTAGGTCGCGCAGCAGGATCACGTGCGCGACCATTGGCTCGTCGGAGCGGTGGAGGGTGCATGGACATCGCCAGATGGGCGTCTCTTGGAGCGGTTGGGGTCGGACTCGTAGCATTCATCGGCTCGCTCCGAAGCACCGTGAAGGCGCGCGTCAAGCAGATCGAAGACGACTACATCGGCCGTTACTGGCACCTTCTCGATCTGCTTCCCGCGGAAGCCTTGGTCAACGTGCGTCCGCGAAGAACATCCGACGAAGCCCGCCGCGTGGCTCGCCTCTATCTGCGCCTTTGTGAAGACGAGATGACCCTCCGGGCGATTGGGTGGGTCAGCCGCGACACCTGGAGCGAATGGCGGGACGGGATCCGTGCTCAACTGCACCGGTGGCCAGTCGCAGACGAGTGGCAGCGCATGAGCACCGGGGACTTGGCCCAGGCAACCCGTGACCAGTTTGAACGCCTTAGGCAACTGGACAGCAATCCATGCTACGACCCTTGCGAGCGGATATGGGTCATCCGCAAGTGGCGTGGCCTGTGAGGCAGCGATGCTGACCGGTCTCGGCCAGCACGATGGCGGAGTGAGACAGGGCGGCCAGGCTCACCGATGCTCCCGCCAAGCCCGATCCATGGCCTCCGTAGCCGCATCGGCAGCAAGCTGCTCGATCTCCTCGGGCACCTCCCGCGCGTCGAGCACGAAGAGCCGACCGCCCACCAGCGTCGTAGTGGGCTTCCAGCCGAGACGGCGGCCCGCTTCTCGGGCAGCACGCCGGACGTCCTTCAGCTCGCCCATCTCCGCGAGGTGGTCGGCGCCCAGGATCAGCTGCCCGTAGTACCCCTGGTACTGGGGCTTGAGGCCAGCCCTCATCAGCGACTCCAGGCGGTCGACCAGGTTCTGGTGCCGACGCCGGGTCAGCTCGTCCTTCGCGGGCATCGTCTGCTGCTCCCCACCCTCCGCACGCACCCCATGTGTGCCATATATGTGCTGAGAGACCGGAGGCCCTGCCGCCCACTCGGACGACAGGGCCTCTGACCTGGTGTTTCTCGGTGCCCCCGGCAGGATTCGAACCTGCGACACCCGCTTTAGGAGAGCGGTGCTCTATCCCCTGAGCTACGAAGGCGGGGCAGTCGTGCGGCAGCACGGCCAGAGGAGGCAGCGCTACCGCCGACAGTGTAGCGGGTGGCTCGGGTGAGCGGTCGGCCGTGGGGTGGGGGCTCGGAGAGGGCGGGGCAGGGGGATGGGGAGGCCCTCTGCCGTGACGAGCGCGCGGGGCGGATCACCAGGGTGGTGCGCAGAGGGCCCGCGGGTGTGGCGAGACGTAGGGCCTGTCGCTTCGGGGGTGGTGTGCCTCGGGTGATCAGTACGAAGTCGCCGCCGCGCAGTGTCTCGTACCGCCCACCGCGTCCTGCAGCTCGTGCCCCCGGCAGGGGAGTGCACGTGCGCCGCGTCGCCCGCGAGGAGCACCCGGCCCTGGCGTAGCGCACGGCCTGCCGCTCGTCGCTGCGGAAGCGCGAGACCCAGTGCTCGTCGAGAAGCTCCGGACAGGTCCGCAGGGTGTGGTCGAGGGGCCGCTCCGGAGAGCAGTAGCGCACCCGGGCTCGGGGAACGCGGCCGCCGGCCGTGTCAGCAGTCCCCCAGGCCGGTGTCTTCCCGGCCCGCGGCCGCGTGTGCCGCCCCGTGCTCACCCACAGCCACCCGCGTGCCCCTGGTCACCTCCGGTGCCGAGGACCACCCGTACGGGCCCCGCCTCCGCGCGGCCGAGCTCCGTGCGGACCGCCGGCGACGCGTCGCCGGCGCTGCCGGTGACCGAGCGGACGAAGGCGTCGAGCCGGTCCAGGCCCCAGAACTTCTCGCGCCGGTGGACGAAGAAGGGGACCCCGAAGACACCGTCGCGGTCGACGTCGAGCAGTGCCTCGACGCCTCGCGCGCGCAGCTCCTCGTCCTCGGCTGCGCAAGCGAACCGGTCGGGCGGCAGGCCCAGTTCCACGGCGAGTTGCGCCATGACCGCCGGGTCGCAGATGTTCTCGCCCTCCTCCCAGCGGAGCTGGTACGCCCGGCTGATGAAGCGCGGGCCGAGGTCCGCGTCGGACGCGGCGAGGTACGCCAGGTGCGGTACCTCCCAGACCGGGTCGCGGTCTATCGGCCAGGCCGGTTCGACTCCGGCCTGCCGGGCGAGTCTGCGGACGTCCTGGAGGATGTAGAGGTGCTTGTCCTTGGACATGGGGGTGTACGGGAAGGTGCCGCCCCGTTCGGCGAGCAGCGCGGCGCTGCGGGCGTCGGGTTCCCAGAAGGGGCGCCACTCGACGGCGGCGGCCACCTCGGGGTGGCGGTCGGTCAGCTGCCGGTGGGCCAGCCAGGAGTAGGGGCTGCGCAGGGAGAAGTACCAGCGCGCCACGGGGCGTCGGGTGGTGGTCACTCGGGTCTTCCTCCTTAGATGACGATGCCGCCGTCGATCTGGAGCACCGCGCCGCTGACGTACTCGGCCGATGCCACGTAGCCGACCATGTCGGCGACCTCCTCGGGGCGGCCGAAGCGGCCCAGGGGGATGTTCGCCACGGCGTCCGTGCGGGCGGACCCGGACAGGGCCGCGGTCATGTCGGTCTCGATGAAGCCGGGGGCGATCACGTTGACGCGGATGCCGTACTTCCCGACCTCCTTGGCCAGGGCCTTGCTGAAGCCGATGATCCCGGCCTTGGAGGCGGAGTAGTTGGTCTGGCTCGCGTGGCCGTGCACGCCCGCGACGGAGGCGATGTTGACCACACAGCCACGCCTGCGCTTCATCATCGCGAAGACGACGGCCCGGCAGATGTGGTAGGTGCCGCTCAGGTTGGTGTCGATGACGTCGTGCCACTCCTGGTCGGCCATCAGCACCAGGGGGTTGTCCCGGACGATGCCCGCCGACGTGACCAGGACGTCGATGGGCCCCAGCTCCTCCTGGACGCTCTCCACCAGGGCGCGCATGTCGTCGGGGCGGGTGACGTCGGCCTGGTGGGCGCGGGCGCGGCGGCCCAGCTCACCGACCTCCTTCTCCAGCTCCGCGGCGGCCTCCGCCCCGGAAGGGGTGTGGCAGAACGCCACGTCGTAGCCGTCCCGGGCCAGCCGCAGGACGGCGGCGCGGCCGATGCCTCGCGAGCCGCCGGTGACCAGGGCCACCGGGGGTGTGTCGTGCTGGGTCACTGGTGACTTCCTTCGGAGGTCGGGACGGTGTGCCCGGGAGCGGGAGCGGGAGCGGGAGCGGGGGCGACGTCTGCGGGTTTCCGCAGGGCGATGATGATCTGGTCCACTTCCAGGACGGTCTCGCCGTCGACGGTGCTCTCGCCCTCGTACATGACCGTGTCGCCGAACGACCTGCTCAGGCGGACGCGGTGGCGCATCACGTCGCCCGGGCGCACCGGGCGCAGCAGTCGTACGCCGGACATGCCGCCGAAGAGCATGAGCGCGCCGCCAGTGCCGCCAGTGCCGTGTGTGCCGGTCGCGTCGTTCGCGCCCGGCGTCGGCTCGTCGGCGGTGAGCAGCAGGGAGGCGGCCTGGCACCAGGACTCGATGACGAGCGCCGCCGGATAGTCGTACGCGGTGTCGTCCGCCGTGTCGGGCACGGCCTCGTACCACGGCTCGTCGCAGGTGACCGCCTTGAGCGCCGTCAGCTGCCGGCCCGGTTCGAGATCGAGCACGCGGTCGATCAGCAGGATGGGGTGGCGGTGGGGGATACGGCGCTTGATCTCGGCGGGAGTCATCTGTGCCGGCGTCCGGGCAATCATCAGGCCGCGCCCCTCTCCGTGAACACGAGGGTCAGCCGCGCGGCGGGCCCCCGGTCGGTGGCGACCGTCGCGGCGCACCGCCAACTCCCGCCGTCGTCACGCCAGTTCAGCTGGGCCGTCAGGCGGTCTCCCGGACGGACGGGATCACTGAAGCGGACCTTGTCCACACCGGAGACCCGCCACTGCCGCCCCGGCTCGGGGTGTGCCTCCAGGGCCCCGCGCTCGACGAAGTCGACGATGCAGACGCCGGGGAAGATCGGGAAGCCCGGGTAGTGGCCCCGGAAGACCGGCTCCCGCGGTTCCACGTCCAGCGTGATGAGCGTGTCGGGCCCGGCCACGCGGTCGACGACGACGGGCGCGAGGACGGGGCCGCACCTCCCGGCCATCAGAGGGCCCCGAGCTTCACGGCGAGGAGGTCGTGGATCGAGGAGAGCGAGGTGAACGCCCTGAGTTCCGCTTCGTCGAAGCGGACCCCGTACTTGCCCTCCAGGACGACGATGACCTCCAGGGCGAGCAGCGAGTCACCGCCGACATCCTCCAGGCGCATGAGGTCGGTCAGGTCGGACGGTTCGATGTCGAGCACCTGGGCGACCGTGCGGCGGAGGTCCTCCCGGTCCAGGACGGCGGCTCCGGTTTCGGACATGGGTACGTCACCTTTCATCAGGGGGGTGCGGGCGGGCGGGGCCGGGGCGGCTCAGCCCCGCGTCGACAGCAGTGCCGCGCCGACGACGCCGTTGGCCTCGACCGTGGTGATCAGCGCCAGGCCCTCGGTGCCCGGCTCGGCGAGGGCGAGGACGGCGGTGAGCTGGAAGGCGGCGGAGGCGGCCGAGGTGTCCCCGATGGACGCGGCGCTCCGCGGGCCGTCGGGGACCGCCGCGCCGAAGACCTCGACGAGGGCGGCGTGCTCGGCTTCCCCCTGCGCTCCGCCCGCGCCCGAGTCGGCGACGGTCCCGACCTCCCGCGGTGCGACCCCCACGCGCGTCAGCAGACGGCGCAGGCAGTCGGCGAGCACGTCCGTGATGTGACCGCCGTCCCGGGCGAACCCGAACTCCAGGCCGAGGGGCACGGCCAGCGGGCGCCTGCCGTTCCGCTCCGCCGTGCCCGCCCGTTCGAGCAGCCAGAGCGCGGCGCCCTCGCCGAGCGGGCCCGCCCCGGCGGAGTCCTGGTCCGCGCGCCGCCCCCGCGCGTGCCACTCCAGCCACGCCCGGGCCGGGGAGAACTCCTCCACGGCACCGCACAGCAGCGTCTCGGCGCGGCCGGCCCGCTGGAGCCGCAGCCCGTACCGCAAGGCGAGCAGCCCGGTGCCGCGGCCGCCGGCCAGCGTGGTGTTGGGGCCCTTGAGGCGATGCCAGATGGCGGACTGGCCGGCCGCGCAGTTCATCACGGTGTTGGGGAAGCGGGCGGGGTCGACCAGGTAGGGGCGGTCACCGACGAAGGAGTCCCGGGTGAAGCTCATCATGCTCTGGGCGCTGCCGGTGCTGGTGCCGAGCACCAGGCCGGTGCCCTCGCCGATCCCGGCGGGCCGGGCCCCGGTCCCGTCGTCGAGGAGCCGGCCCGCGGCGGTGACGGCCAGCGCGCTGACGCGGTCCATGGAGCGGGTGCCCTTGCGGCCGAGGACGGCACGGATGTCGAAGTCCGGCAGGACACAGGCCTCGTCGAACGGCGTCTCCCAGAGGTCCGGGTCGAGGCGGAGCGCCGCGCTCTTGCCCGAGCGCAGACCGGTGGTGAAGTCGGCGCTGTCCAGGCCCCAGGGTGAGATGGCCGACCAGGCGGTGATGACGGGGGTCTCTTCAGTGAGGACGGGGACCATGGGTGTAGCTGCCCTTCGAAGGTGGCGATCGTAGACAGAGGCGAGGCGGGGCGGGTGGTACCGGGGCGGAGGCCGCCGCGAGGGAGGACGGGCGCGCGCGTGCCTCAGAAGAACCAGATCCGGTCGTACGCGGACCAGTCGGGCGCTTCGTCCTCCTGCGTGGCCAGGCGGACCCCCGGCATCAGCCGCGCGGGCGCGCCGGCGCCGAACGCCGCGAGGCCCGCCCGCTCGACCCAGACACCGGCGCCCTCCGCGAGGAGTGTCCGCAGCGAGCGGCGCGGGTCGGCCAGGGGAAGTGCCGTGCCCCGGGAGCCCGTCGGCACGGGCAAGGGGTCGGTGTCGAGCGCGTAGCCGGCGGCCGGGCCGCGCAGCAGGACGTCGAGGCCGCCGCTCTGCCGGTGCAGTGCGTGTGCGAAGTACAGCTCGTCGGAGAACTGCGTCTCGACCGCGCCACGGTGGGCCCGCTCCACGACGAGCAAGGTTGTGGACGCTGTGGTCATGCGCTCAGCACACCCCCATGGCGAGTACCTTGTCCGAGGCCCGCACGTGCTCCCAGAACTTGCTGGGCGGACGGGTGCGGACCTCGGGCATCTGATCGGCCGCGGCCCGGTCCGCGCAGCAGAACCGGCATACGTACCAGTGCAGGCGGTCGGGGTGGGCGGCGAGCAGGTCACGGATGACGGCGGCCGTCGACGGGTGCCGCGTACGGAAGTCCGCCGGGTCGAGCGGCTTGGTGTCGCCGAGCGTGGCGCTGGTGAGCCGGGTGGCGTCGCCGCAGGTCCACACCTGCACCCGGGCGCCCCGGTCGAGCAGCGCCTGGGCCAGCCGCAGGGTGCTGGTGACCAGTTCGTCCTGGTGCGGGGCGCCGAGCAGCTTGAGCATGATGTCGCTGGGCGGAACGGTCCACGCCATCAGTGCCACACCGCCCGCAGGCCGGGCCGGAGCAGCCGCTCGGCGACCTCGTCCGCGTCCACCAGCCGTGCCTTCGGCACCAGGTCCACCGGGGCCACGCCCCGCCGGTGCAGGGAGAAGGCGTCCACCCACAGGGCTCCGCCGTCCCGCAGGTAGCCGTCGAGGCGGGGGAAGGCGTCCGGGAGCGCGCCCAGTACGCCGTCCTGGGTGAGCAGCAGGGCGATGTCACCGCCCTGCCGCGCCAGCCGGTGGGCGTCGCCCACGAACCGGTCGCCGCTCGCGCCGGCCAGTGGGCCGCCCGACTCGATCAGCAAGTACGCGTCCATGAGCCGGTGTCAGCCCGCTGCCGGAGTGCCGTGGAACGCGTCGAGGACCCGCTCGTCGAAGCTCACCAGGCTCCAGTCCATGCGGTTCTCGATCACGGCGTACCCGTGGGTGATGTGCCCGGTGGCCGTCTGGACGAGCTGTCCGTCGCGGACCACGTAGCAGTCCATGCGGGAGGTGTAGGTGTGCTCCTTGAAGACCTCCTCGACCGTGTACACGGTGTACAGGTCCTCCTCCATCAGGGCGTGCTCCAGGATGCGCACCGACGAGCGCGGCACGACGGGAATCCACCGCCGGTCGTCCAGGAGCTGCTTGATCGAGATGTCGCGGTCGGCGAGGAAGAGGTCGACGACCTCCTCCATCTGCCGCAGGTAACCCGACATCTGGATGCGCTCGGTGAAGTGGCAGTACGGGTAGGGGATGCGCCACTTCCACCCGAAGGCGTTCTCGCCCGCGGTCAGCTGGTCGAGCACCGGGTCGCCGCTGCTGGTGCCCCGCCCCGCGGAGAGGCTGGTGTTCTCCCGCGGCGCGGGGGCCGGGCGCGCGGCCCCGGCCCCGGCGGGGGTGCGGGCCGTGTAGCGGGCGAGGTCGGCGTGCGGCTCGGCGGCCGCGTCGAGGTAGTCGTCGGGCACCAGGAGGACCCGTACCTTGGCCGTGGCGGCACGGACGCGTTCGCCGTCGCGCTCGACGGTGAGGACGACACGGAAGCCGAGGGTCGTGTCACCGTCGGCGGTCGCCGGGACGACCTGGGCGTCGACGAGGTCGTCCATGTGGAGCGCGTGCCCGATCCGCGTGTCCAGCTCGACGAAGTCGAGCCCGAGGCCGAACTCCTCGAAGAGGGCACGGGCCGGCAGCCCCGCGGTGCGGAAGTGGTCGAGTACGGCCTCTTCCACCAGGTAGTTGACGTGCTTGAAGCCGATCCAGGTGCAGATGTTGGACCCCTCGTAGCGCGGGCGCAGCGCGACGGTGGTGTCCTCGGCCAGGAGCCGCTTCACGCGGTCCGGCAGCGTGTTCGAGGTCATGGTGGGTGCTCCGTTCAGTCGGGGGTGATGTGTGGTCGGGGATGATCGCGTCCGCTCAGGCGTCGAGGGCGCGTACGAAGGTGTGGACGAGGTCGGCGAAGAGCGCCGGCGAGGTCACCATGGGGAAGTGCTCGCCGCCCGGCAGCAGGTGCACGGACGCGTCCGGCACCGCCTCGGCGAACGCCTCGGCGTCCGTGGGGCGGGCGACGCGGTCCTCGTCGCCGCAGACGACGAGGAAGGGCATCCGCAGCCGTTCGGTGCGTACGGACGGCATGCGCAGGTACGTCCCGAAGAAGTGCATCCAGCCGTAGGGCCCGATGTAGTCGCGCACCTTGAGGGCGATGTCCCGCTCGTGCCGCGCCGAAAGCTTGCGGCTCATGCTCGCGCGCATGCCGTCGGTCAGGATGCGGACGAACCCGTTGAGGTAGTACTCGATCGACTGCCAGTCGAAGTCGCGGGTCTCGGCGCGGTAGAGCGGCGACACGAGGACGACTCCCCGCGGGCCGCGGATGCCCGCCGCGGCGGTGTCACCGTCACGGTCGGCGCGCCGGTCCAGCCAGCTCAGCACCGCGCTGGTGCCGAACGAGTGGGCGACCAGCACGTCGGGGCCGCCGGGCACGAGGGCCACGGCCTCCTCGACCCAGTCCTCCACGGGCCGCGAGGTCCAGCCGGCGACCCCGGTGCCGCGCCACGGCAGTTCCGCGGTCCACACCTCGCAGCCCTCGTCGGCCAGGGCGACGTACGGGTCCCAGACCGCGCCGCTGCTGCACAGCCCGTGCAGCAGCAGCATCCGGCGCGGGTCCGCCGCGGTGGCCTCGCGGACGCGGCGTACGGTGACGGGCGGCTCGGTGGGCGGGGCGACGGGCGGGGCGGCGCCCCGTACCTCCTGGTCGGCCGTCATGAGGGCGCCCCGGCCGGGGGCCGCAGGGCCAGGGTGGCCACCGCGTCGGCGCCGTCGCCGCCCGTGGTGAGCAGGGCCGACGCGGTGCCGCCCGAGGTGAACCAGCCGATCGCCGCGGCGCACTGGAGCACGCCGAGCGCACCGGACGCATGGCCGTGGACGCCGGTGAAGGCGTACCGCGGCGCGTCCGCGGGGCCGGGGCCCGACGGCCCGCCCGGCGCGGCGGCGGCCGCGTCCTCGGCGAACCAGATGCCCCAGGGGTCGGTGGTGTCCTGACCCAGGCCGGCGAGGCAGCCGGCGAGGTCCGCCTCGCGGGCGTAGCCGCCGATCTCCGCGAGGGGCCGTGCGCCGCGTGCCTCGGCCTGTGCCGCGTCCTCCAGGAGCAGGGCCACGGCCCCGTCGAAGAGTTCGTCCTGCGGGATGCCGGTGAGCCGTGACACGACGGGGTTGCGCGGCTCGACGCCCACCACCAGGGCGCGGGAGCAGCGTCCCGCACCGATGAGGGCGGCACCCCAGTGGATGGCGTCGAGCCCCGAGGTGGGGCCGTTGCAGAGCATCAGGTTGGGCCCGCGCAGCGCGAACCGCGTGGCCACCGCCGACGCGACCACGTTGCTCGACGCGTTGGGCAGCGACATCGGGCTGATGACGTCGGTGCTCGCCCCGGCGATGGCGGCGGACGTCTCGCAGACGGTGTCGAGGTTGCCGAGGTTCGAGCTGGCGACGACCGCCACGCCGGCGCCGTCGACGGTCAGGGTGCCGGGGTCGGCGCGCTGGGCGTCCTCGGGGATGAGCCCGGCGTCGGCGAGCGCGTCACGGGCGGCGGCGAGGGCCAGTTGCGTCGCACGGTCGCTGTAGCGCAGGCCGCGGCGGCCGATGCGGTCGCCGGGGTCGACGGGGGCGGCGGCGCGACGGTCCTCGGCGCGCAGCAGTTCGGTGACGGTGGAGACACCGGCCAGGGCGAGTCCTGCTCCGGTGACGCGGGGAGCGGAACGGGTGGGCATCAGGACGTCCCTTCCAGTACGGCGACGGCGTTGACCCCGCCGAAGCCGAACGCGTTGATCTGCGCGACCCGCGGCGCCGGGGCGCCGGGGGGCAGCGGCTCGCCCGCGCGGACGACGCGGAACTCCTCGGCGCCGGCGATGGGCGTGTCCAGGCCGGGGGTGGGCGGTATCCGGCCCGTCGCGAGGGAACGCGCGGCGACGATCAGGCTGAGCAGGCCGGAGCCTCCGGAGGTGTGACCGGTCATGGACTTCAGGGCGGCCATCAGCGGACGGGAGACGTGCGGTCCGAACACCTCCCCGATGGCCGCGGCCTCCGCCTCGTCGTTGAGCGTGGTCCCGGTGCCGTGCAGGAGCATCAGGCCGATGTCGTCGGGCTTCACCCCGGACCGTTCGTGCGCGGTGCGCATGGCCTCGGCGATGCCCCGCGGGTCGGGCGCGGTGGGGTGTCCGGCGTCACAGTTGACGGCGGTTCCGCGCAGCAGCCCGCGGGCGCGCCCCGCGTCGCCGCTGTCCGCCCCGGTCAGGACCACGGCGGCGGCACCGTCACCCATCAGCGTGCCGCGACGCGCCCGGTCGAAGGGGCGCACCCGGTCCGGCACCGTCATCTGGACCCGGTCGAGCAGGCCGAACATGCTGGCCGTCACGGTGTCGACCCCCGCGACGACGACGGTGTCCGCGTCACCCGCGGCGAGCATGTCCTCCGCCATGGCCAGGGTGTGCAGCGAGGCGGAACAGGCGTTGGAGAGGGTGTACGTACGGGTGGCGCCGAACCGCTCCCGCAGGGCCGTGCCGAAGTGCAGCCGTTCGGTGTCGAACTCCGCTCCCTCGTGCCAGCTCAGCTCGGCCGACCGCAGTTCGCGCAGTCCGGTGCCGACGAGGACGGGGGTGCGCCCGAGGTCGTCGCTCAGCCCGGCGTCGGCGAGGGCCTCCTCGACGGAGCGCAGCAGCCAGGAGGTGGCGCGCAGCGGTACGTCCACGCCGGACGCGCGGTCGTCGATCTCGTAGGCGTGGCCGGCGCGGAAGCGCTCGCCGTCGAAGGCGCGCAGGGGGGCCCGCCCGCTGCGGCCCGCGCAGAGGGCGTCGAAGATCTCGTCGACGTCGCTCCCCACACTCGCCACGGCTCCGGTTCCGGCGATCAGCGTGCCGGCGCGTCCATCGGCGCGCGTCATCGCCGCTCTCCCGTGTACTCGCCGTAGATGACCACGGCGTTGTTGCCGCCGAACGCGAGGCCGTTGTTCTGCACCACGCGGGGACGTGCCTCGACGGCCTCGTTGGGTACGCAGTCGAGTCCGCACTCCGGGTCGGTCTCGACGTGGTTGATGGTGGGCGGAATGAAACCCTCGGTGATGGCGAGCACACAGCCGATGGAGGCGAGCGCGCTGGCCGCGCCCATGGTGTGGCCGAGCATGGACTTCATGGAGATGGTCGGCGGGGCGGTGTCCGCGCCGTACACCCGCTTCACCGCGGCGGCCTCGGTCACGTCGTTCGCCCGGGTGCCGGTGCCGTGGGCCGAGACGAAGTCGACCTGGTCCGGCGTGACCCCGGCGTTGTCGAGGGCGAGCCGCATGCAGTTCGCGATGCTGTCCTCGTCGGGGGCGACCTGGTGGTGGGCGTCGCAGTTGAGGCCGAAGCCGAGGACCTCGGCGTAGATGTGGGCGCCGCGGGCCAGGGCGGAGTCGAGGCTCTCGAGTACGAGCATGCCGGCGCCCTCGCCGGTGAGGATGCCCTTGCGGTCCTTGTCGAAGGGCTGGCAGCGCTCGGGCGCGATGGTCCCGATGCGGTAGAAGCCGGTGAAGGTCTTGCGGCACATGGCGTCGGCGCCGCCGCACAGCGCGATGTCCACGTCACCGGATCTGATGGCGTCGAAGCCGTAGCCGATGGCGTAGTTGCCCGCCGCGCAGGCGGTGGGCAGGGTGACGGCCTCGACCCTGCTCAGGCCGAACTCGTAGGCCACCGCGGCCGAGAGCCGGCCGGCGGGGACGCGGGCGGCGAGCTGGGGGGACATGCCCGCGGGCCCGTCGCGCAGTTCGGTCTCGACGAGGGTGTCGAGATCGCGGGCCTCGCCGTCGGTGGTCCCGACGGCGATCAGCACGTCGTGCTCCCCCAGCTCCTCCAGGGTCAGCCCGGAGTCCTCGACAGCCATGCGGCTCGCCGACACCGAGAACTGGGTGGCTCTGCCGAGGGTGTCCAGGTCGGTGTCCTGGACCCACTCCTCGGGTGCGAAGCCGACGACCTCGCACCCCATGGCATGCGCGAACCCCTCGGTGTCGAACGCGCTGATGGGTTTCACCGCGCTGTGTCCCGAACGCAGTCCGGTCAGAAATTCCGCTCTGCCCACACCGATACTGGAGACGACTCCCGTACCGGTGATGACCACGCGTTTGATCGCGGAGTCACCCATGGCTGTCCTGCCTCTCCGGTGCTGAACACCTGCTCCGTGGATCTACTTGGCTGCCGCTTCTTCGACGACCGCGTACACCCCTTCGAGGTTCACCATCCGGGCCAGCTCCGCCTGGTCGATCACGACGCCGAAGTTCTTCTCCAGCGCGGCGAGCAGTTCGATGGAGCGCAGCGAGTCGGCGTCGTACTCCTCCTTGAAGAGGCCGGTCTCCTTGATCTCTTCGAGGTCGATCTCCAGGACGTCGCAGACGATTTCCTTGATCTCCGCGCGCTGGTTCTGGACTGAGGTGCTCATGACGCTCCTTGCGGTTGGGCGGGGTATCTCATGTGGCGCTCTCGGTGAGCGGTACAGGGGGGCGGTGCCTCAGCGAGACACGCCGAGAGGGAAGTCGAACTCCTGGAACAGCGGGGTCTCCGCGCGCCGCGGCCCCCGCATCCGCAGGGCGTAGCTGACGAGGGCGTGGTTCAGCATGTAGAGCCGGTGTTCCTCGCGGCCGCCCTCGGAGAGCCGGTCGATGACCCAGGCGATGGGGGTGGCGCCGTCGTAGGCGTCCCTGGGCTCGAACAGGAGGTGCGCGGCGCCCACTTCCGCCAGCACGTTGAGCGTGTAGGCGAACGGGTAGGGGCGGTTGATCCGGTCGTCGTCCGTGCGGCTCAGGCCGGGGAAGCTGTCCACGACCCGGTCGAGGGTCTCGCCGCTGATCAGATCCATGCGGCCGGTGAGCATGGCGGTCTGGATGATGTAGGCGTACGAGATCCCGTTGAGGAAGTAGTTCGCTCCGGGGTCGATGTCCGGCCACTGGCCCACGACGTCCTCGACGACGGCCTTCGACTCCGGTGCGTCGGGCGGGAGTTCGCCGAGGTTGTGCAGGGCGATGAGGTAGTAGAGGCCCATGTGGGTGCGCTCGATGGGCCTGATGCGGTCCAGCAGTTCCTTCGCCTCGGCCAGGCGGTCCCGGCCGTGGGTCAGGTACTCCTGGGGCCGGCCGGTCATGGCGATGGCGTTCAGCGTGGTCAGGAGCGGATAGATCCTGGTGAAGCCCTCCGACATGGGCTGCGGGAACGCCGGGGGAGAGTCCAGCTCGTCCGCGCGGTCGAGGTAGTCGAGGAGTTCTTTGAGGTGGTCCCGGCCCTCGCCGTGGATGAAGCGCTCGTACCCGAGGAGCGAGATCACCGAGAGGAGCGTGGCGCCGCCGCGCCCGCGGAAGAACGGCGCCGGGATCTTCTCCAGCAGGCCGAGCGCCTCGCGGACGTGGTTGCGCTCCCCGTTCACGAGCCGGTCCTTCAGGCCCAGCTGTCCGAAGGCCAGGAAGATCGCGGTGCAGGCCGACAGCTTCTCGTAGTGGCCGTGCCGTCCGGCGTTCTCGTCCTTGATCCGGTCCGGCTCGATCGTGTCGACGACGGCCAGCATCTCGGCGGGGAAGTCGGTCCCGGCGTCGACCAGCAGGGACGTGGGCAGGCCCAGCTTGGCGAAGGCGTCCATCAGGATGCAGCCGGCCATGAGCCGGAAGTACGGGTTCTCCTCGGCCCGGACGGCGTCCAGGAGCGGGCGGACGTCCTGTCCGGCTTCGGGGCGGCGCGCGGTGGCGGGGTCCACGGCGTCGAGCACGAAGTCGGCGAGCAGCCGCGAGAACCGGGTGTAGGCGCTGCTCTCGACGACCCCCTTGGCGTCGAGCAGACCGAAGGCGTGGCGGATGCGCGCGGCGCCCTCGGGGTCGTACGCGATGGGGTACTGGCCCAGGCCGATGCCGCGCACCATGCGACTCCACGGGGTGGCGAGGACGCGGGTCTCGTTGGACAGGTCGTGCAGGCCGCCCACCGGGACCGGGAACGAAGCGGATGTCATGCGAAGAGCCTTCTGTAGTGCGGGAGTTCAAGGGGGCGGCGCCCCGGGCAGGCGGTGGTCGTGCCTGCCCGGGGGCCGTGGAAGGGGGGCGGTTAGCGGGGCACGCGGGGGACCTGGAGGCCCAGGAACTCTCTCCGGGAGCCCTCCAGCATCTGCAGGGCCCAGTTCAGCCACTTGATGCCCTCGCAGTAGATGGCCACCGGGCGGCGCTGGGTCTGGTAGGTGTCCATGACCGTGCCGTCCAGCTCCTTCTGGAAGTGGAAGGGCGGCATGGCGGTGAAGTGCTGCCCCATCGTGAACACGAACCGGATCAGCCAGTACGGGTCGTCCCGCAGGTAGGCCGAGTCGGGGTCGTCCAGCCGGAGCGCGGCGGTCATCACGGACGCGAAGTGGTCCTCCATGCCCTCGGGCTCCTCGGCGTCGACCGTGCCGCCGAGGGCCACCACGTCACGCACCCGGTACGCCCGCTGGTACGGGTTGCCCTCCAGGAACGCGATGTCGACGCTCGGGGTCCTGCCCGCACCGGTGTCGACGGTCATCGTGAACTGCTCGCAGTGGATCTCGTCGTAGTGCCCGATGGAGTTGTGCCAGGGCTTGTTGTCGTACATCGGGTCGTCACGCACGTCCCGGCCCTCGGTCTTGAACCCGATGGCCCGCGGGTCGAGGAATTTGATCCCCAGCGAGGCGGGGGTGATGGCCTCCAGTGCCGCGGTGACCTCCTCCCGCGGCGCGCCCGACTCGATGACGCGCTGGGCGTGCAGCAGCGGTTCGACGTCGGTGACCTTGATGTTCTCGGTGTTCGTGTCGCCCATGACGAGCGAGTGGAAGGCCGGTTCGAGGACCGCGAGGAACGCGGGCGACTCCCGGAACCGCTTCAGCAGGGCCGCGTGGTTGAGGTAGGAGACGCCGTTGATGACGATGCGCTCGGTGTCGAGGAGCCGTGCGTCGAAGGTGCGGGGCGCCGTGCGGCGGCACAGCTCCAGGCGGTCCTCGATCTTCCTGAAGTAGGAGACGTCCAGCGTCTCGCCCGGTGCGGGGACACGCGCCACGCTGTGCACGTCCTCGTTCAGGACGCGGACGATCAGCTCGTACAGGCGGGCGACCACCGCCGGCGGCGGTGCCTGCTTCTCGACGAAGCGGCTCACCTCTTCGCCCGCCACGTAGCTCATCTCGTAGATGACTTCCTTGTCGACCGTACGGCCGCCCCGGCGCAGGTGGGGCGGGACCGGGGCGTCCCGCTCCAGGACGGTGTAGACCTCGGGGAAGTAGCCGCGCACCGAGTCGGGCAGGGCTTGCAGGTACTCGGCCTGCCGCTTGGCCTTCACGAACGGCGGCAGCATCACACCGGCCCCGTCCGGGTCCCACCGGGCGGTCGTCAGCGCCTCGCTGAGGATCTTGCGGACGGTGACGTGCTCCTCGCCCTCCTTCCTGACGAAGATCGTCATGGACTCGCTGCCGCCCTTGCCGAAGCTGACGATCGACTCGTCGATGCCGACGTAGGCGCAGACCGTGCTGGGGAGGAGTCTGCGGCTCTGCGCGTTCTCCAGGACGCGTTCGTTCTCATGGGTCAGCGCGAGGACGCAGGCGTACTCGAACGCGTCCAGCGCCGGGTTGAGCCGCTTGCGCCGGGCCTGCGCCGGGTCCGTGACATGGACGACGTGCGTGTCGTACGGCCCCGCGTCGACTGCGGCGGCGTCCAGGTCCGTACCGAGGGAGATGATCTGGCAGTTGCCGTTGAGGTGGATGCGCCGCACCTCGGTGCTCAGGGCGGCTCCGCGCAGCACGGCACCGGTGGCGTCCAGCAGGTCCTTGCGGGACTGGATCGGCACGCCCTCCGGCGAGACGACGGGCAGTTCGGCACCGGTGATCCGGTCCAGGAACCGCTCGACGGCCTCGTCCCGCCGGCCCGCCATGCGCAGGGCCATCACGTCGGCGAGGGAGACGGCGCCGGAGACGGCCAGCGCGGTCAGCCAGCCCGCCGTGTCCCCGCCTTCCAGGTAGTGGTCGCTCTGCGCGAACAGCACGGGCCGGTGCCGGGTGAGGGTGTGGAACAGCAGGTACGGGTAGACGACGCGGTGGTCCACGCCGGAGGCGTCGTCGGCGCGCAGGTCCTCGAGCATCTGCTGGTACCGCTGGAGCGCTTCCGGGTCGCTCTCCAGGAGCGCGTGGGTCCTGCGGGCCAGCCGCTCCTCGTCCAGGCCGGTGAGCCCGTCGAAGTGGACGACCACCACTTCCGGGCGGTCGGTGTCGCTCGTGCGTGTCTCGGCGTCGCCCGCGTGGTCGATGACCTTCAGCTCGACGTAGGCCTTGCCGAGGAGGGCGGGGTCGTCGCCGGTGATCCGCTTCTTCAGCCGGGCCCGGGTGACCAGTTCGCCCCGGTCGGCGGCGATGAGCCGCCGGTGGTTGCGCGTGTGCTGGAAGACTTCCAGGAACCGGTAGAAGGCGGGCGACCCCTCCCTGTCCGGGCACAGCATCTCCGCGGTGATGACACGCCCGAGCACATGGGAGAAGTACTCGTCACAGAAGTCGCTCTCCGCGGCGAGGCGGAACAGACCGCGCAGGGAGTCGTAGTGCCCGTTCTCCAGGAGGGGCCCGTGCTCCGGCCGCTCCTCCATGGCGTGCAGCTTCTCCAGCTGGGCCATCAGGCCGTCCAGCACGCTGACCGCGCGCAGGAACCGCTCGGTGTCCGCGCGGCCCGTGCAAGCCATGACGGGGGCGGCGACGTTGTTGTCCCGCAGCAGCTGGACGGACTTGTTGCCGGGGCCCAGCTCCACGATCGTGTCCACGTCGAGGCCGTTCAGGACGTCGCAGGTGTCCTGTGACGCCATGACCTGGTCGGTCATGGCGAGGACGCCCTGGCGTACGTCGGCCGCGGTGGTCAGCAGTGACCTGCTGTGGTTCGACACCACCGGGACGCGGGGCTCGGCGAACCGGACCTGGTTGAGGGCGAGGAACTGTTCCAGGGCCTGGCGGGCGGGCCGCATCCGGGCGGAGTGCGCCAGGAAGACGGTCGGGTCCTTCAGGCTCTCGGTGGTCACGTGCGGGAAGGCGGTGACGAACCGGTCGAACTCGTCCTTGACGCCGGAGCGGACGTAGATGTTCGCCTGCGTCGGCGCGTAGGTCTTGTGCACCTCGACGTCGGTGAGCGGGTACGCAGCGCGCAGCGCGTCCAGGGCCGTGGCGAGGGCGTGGGCGTCCAATGCCTTCACCGCGATCACGTGGGACGGCTCCGGTATCAGCGGCGTGCTGCGGACCGAGTCGGGCAGGTAGCAGGTGATGTTCCGGGCGAACACCTCGTCGGTGCTCCGGGCGCCGGCGGCGAGGAGCATCAGCGGCGTGAACGCCTGGGCGATCTTGACGCCGTCGAAGACCGACAGGGAGCCGCTCGCCACCGCGGCCGTCAGGATGCCGAAGCTCTCGCCGGTGTACGCGATGAAGCTGACGGGGGTGCCGTTCTTCTCCGCCCGGTCCCGCAGGTAGGCGTCCAGGGCCAGGCTGTGCACCAGCATGGCCGCTCCGACGTAGCCCTGCCGCTCCATCTTCCCCTCGGGGAGGTTCTCGGGCGCGGTGAGCAGCAGATCGGGCCGGCCGGGGAAACCGAGGGCGCGGGCGGCTTCCTGGTAGATGCGGGTGACCTCGGGGACCTCGGAGTCGAGGAGGGAGCGGCCGAGGTTCTGGTAGGCGGCCCGGCTGCCCAGGCCGGGGAAGAAGCCGGCGATGCGAGTGCGGTCCTTGGTGGTGAGGACCCCTTCGACGAGTGCGGGCCGGTCGCTGCCGGTCAAGGTCTGGGTGGCCTGGGAGGTGGAGCGGGGCACGTGCGTCACCTTCTCGGTTCGGGATGTGCGGAGAAGAAGGCACCTACGTTCCGTCGAGGTGCTTCACGCGCTCGCCTTTGGGCGCGGTGAATGACATTCCCGAGGCAACTCACCGGGAATGTGTCCGACGGTTTCCGTCGGCCTGTGAAACAAATACTGCCCGACTCGTCGACCCGCTTCAATGAAATCCAGGAAAGGCTCTGTCATGGATTCAAAGGAAAGGCAAGGGGCTTTGCCAAGGGAGTGCAAGGGGTTTTCAAGGCGCGTCAGACAACGTCAAGGAAGGTGAGAGAAGAGTCAACGCACCTGGTGGGAGCCTTGTAGTGCCTCCTGTCAACTTCCTTTACGTACGCTTGGCGCGGCGCCGGAAAGGAGACAAAAAAGAAGCAGGGCCGATGAACCATAAGGTTCCTCGGCCCTGCTTTTTGAAACGTCTTGTGAGCTGCGTTCTCCGTATTTCTACCGGACGCCGGCTTCGGCCTTTTCCAGTCGAGGTGCGGCGCCGGCCGCAATGGTCGTGGAGGCCGTGGACCGGCCGCTGAGAGAACTGGTCGCGACGACGACCAGACCGGCGAGGGCGAGGCCGGCCCCGACCCAGAGCGGGGAGACGAACCCGTACCCGGCGGCGATGGTGAGACCGCCGATCCAGGCGCCGAGCGCGTTGCCGACGTTGAAGGCCGCCACATTGGCGCCGGAGGCCATGGTGGGCGCGTCCTCGGCGTACTTCATGATGCGCACCATCAGACCGGGCGCCGCCGCGAGGCCGATGGTGCCCATCAGCAGCAGCGCGACGATGGTCGCGATCTTGCTCTCCGCGGTGAGGGCGAAGACGCTCATGATGACGGCGAGGGCGCCGAGGATGCCGATGAGCGCGGCGTTCGGGGACTTGTCGGCGGCCTTGCCGCCGAAGAAGTTGCCGATGAACGTGCCCACACCGAACAGGACCAGCAGCCACGGCACGGTGCTCGTCGCGAAGCCGGACACCTCGGTGAGCGTGAAGGCGATGTAGGTGTATCCGCCGATGACACCGCCGAAGGCGAGGACGCTGAGCGCGAGGGAGACCCAGACCTGGCCGCGGCGGAAGACGGCGAGTTCGCTGCGCAGGCTCGCCTGGCCGTCCGTGCTGGGCTGCGGGACCAGGAGCTGAATGCCGATCAGGGCGATGACACCGATGACCGTGATGGCCCAGAAGGTGGCGCGCCACCCGAACTGCTGGCCGACGAAGGTGCCCATCGGCACGCCGAGGACGTTCGCGGCGGTCAGGCCGCCGAACATCAGGGCGATGGCGCTGCCCTTCTTGTTCTCGGCGACCATGTCGGAGGCGACGACCGCGCCCACTCCGAAGAACGCTCCGTGGCACAGCGCCGCGACGACCCGGCCGACCATGAGCAGCGAGTAGGTCGGGGCGGCGGCCGAGATCAGGTTGCCCGCGACGAACAGCAGCATCAGGCCGAGCAGGACCTTCTTGCGGTCGAGGCGGGCGACCGCCGCGGTCAGGCCGACGGCGCCGATGGCGACGCTCAGCGCGTAACCGGAGACCAGGTACCCGGCGACCGCCTCGGAGACGTCGAAGTCGCCCGCCACCTCGGGCAGCAGTCCTACGATCCCGAACTCGGTGAGGCCGATACCGAAGCCCCCCAGTGCCAGGGCAATGAGCCCGATAGGCATGTGAAATCCCTCCGTTGCAGTGGCATGCGGTCCGGGACCGTGCCTTGCGGAACGTGAACAGATCGAAGTATCGCAGAACATCGATATGAGATGTCAAGACCGGTCCACCCACTGGTCCGCGAGGACGGGCCACCCCCGGCGGCGCAACGTATCGGTTATCGTCGATGAATCGAAATCGGCTCTACGTCCGCCTCCGGAAGGCCCATGACGACACACGACATGCCCACGACAGCCGACGTCGCGCCCCTGCTGGAACCCCTCAAGGCGCTCGCCAACCCGGTGCGGCTTCAGATCCTTCAGTGGTTGCGCGACCCGGAAGACAACTTCCCGGTCAACAAGGAAATCACGGACCCCTACACGGTCGGGGTGTGCGTCAGCCACATCCAGGCCAAGGCCGGACTGGCCCAGTCCACCGTCTCCGCCTATATGGCCGCGCTCGAACGCGCCGGTCTCGTCCGCTCCACGCGCGTCGGGAAGTGGACCCACTACCGGCGGGACGAGGAACGGATCACCCGCCTCATCGAGGAGATCGGAGAGAGCATCGGGAGCGTCGGCCGCAGCTGACGGCACCCCCCGTCGAAACCGCAGGCCTGGCATCGTCGCTCCCGGCGGTCCAGGCCTGTTTCGCGACGTCCGCCGTCTCCGTCACGCGGGGGTCGTGCGTGCTTCCTCCCTCGGGTCCGCGGGCGCGTCGGCATCGGGCAAGGCGGTCGTACGCAGGCGCGGGAGCAGCCCCGGGGTGACGAGCCCGGGCAGCAGGAGCCGCCACAGCGCGGAGATCCGGTCGAGCAGATCCTGCCGGTTGCTGTAGGCCTGGGACATCACCTGCAACCCGGTGAACGACCCGACGATGGTCGACGCGACCTCCAACGGGTCGGTCCCCGGCAGCAGTTCGCCCTGCTCACCCGCCTGTTTCAGCAGGTCCTCGATCACAGTGATCGCCATGTTGTAGGGCGTCTGGGCCGAACACGAGAAGGACGACTGCTCGACCGTCAGCCGTACGCTGGCGCGCAGGACCGTGTCGTACTGCAACCGGCGCGCGAACGCCGAGGTGAGGTCGATGACCGACTGCAGCTTCAGCGTCCGCTCCGGTACCACCAGTGCTTCGAGCTGCGCCTCCACCAGTGCGGCGGCGATCGCTTCCTTCGAGGGGAAGTGGTGATACAGGGCGCCCCGGGTGAGGCCCGCTCGCGCGAGGATCTCGTTCGTGCTCGCCGCGTCGTATCCCCGCTCCCCGAACACGTCGGCGGCGGCCTCCAGGATCGATCGCTTCGACCTGATGCCTCGTTCCTGTTGCGCCATCCCAGTCCTCGCCTTTGTCGTCGTGCGCCGAAAACAAACAAACCTGTCTGCATTGTATTCGGTGCGTACGGACCGTCAGGCGGTACGGGACGGCATGCGGCCGGATCGCGACGGTGCTGTTTCGCGTCACGGATGCCCCAGGTGGAAGCCGACTCCGCGCACGGTGACGATCCAGCTGCTCGAACCGAGCTTGCTGCGGAGTGTGCTGACGTGCGTATCGATCGTGCGTCCGCGGTGTGACCAGTCGTCGTCCCAGACCTGGCTCATCAGTTCGCGCCGTGAGACGGTGGCGCCCGGCTGGGACGCCAGCAGGTGGAGCAGGTCGAACTCTTTCGGCGTCAGGTCCACCCGTCGGCCGTCCAGCAGGGTCTCACGGGTCGTCGCGTCGATGCGCAGCGGCCCGTAGGTGATGACCTGCGTCGTGGGGGGCTGCGGGCGGGCCCTGCGCAGCACGGCTTCCATCCGGGCGAGCAACTCCCGGAAGCCGTAAGGGCGGACGACATAGTCGTCCGATCCGGCCTGGAGGCCGAGTACGCGGTCGAGTTCGGCGCCGCGCGCGGTCACGGTGATGATCGGGACATCGCTGGCCGCCCGGATGCGGCGGCACACCTCGAGTCCGTCGAGGTCGGGCAGGTCGAGGCCGAGGAGGACCATGTCGACGCCGTGCAGTGCTTGCAGCGCCATGGCGCCCGTGTCCACGCTCTTGGCGAGATATCCGTGCCGGCGCAGTGCCTGGACCAGGGCGTCGGCCGCCCGGTCCTCGTTCTCGACGACGAGGACCTGCACCCCGCCCTCTTCGGCGGCCCTCGTCGTCGCCGGCTCCTCCGCGGGCGGGAAGCCCTGCGGTGGGACGGCGGCCGGTTGCGGATCACGCGGTTCCACGCGCGGCCTGACGGAATCTACGACCTGCCAATTCATCTGCTCCCCCTGAAGCACGCCGTGACGAACGGCGCTCACGGCGTGCACGTTAGCAGGCATGGTTGTCTGGTTGTCAACGCGCTCTTGACCGCCCGGGCCTGTCTCGATGTTGCTGTGGGGACTGACGGAGAAACCCCGAAATCAGGGGGGAAAAGCGGACAGATTGCCCGGCCTCTGCCTGCGGCGAACCGGACTGGTGTAGTCGGATGACCACAGTGCGAGACGGTTGTAGAACCGTGAACCAAACACGTTTGCATGCTTTAGGTAAAGTTTTACTTTGAAACAGACAAGGCTCGTCTAGCCTTTGAACTGCACGCGTTCAATCGGAGTCGGGGGCCCGGATGCGCTGTCTGGCTAGCCCCTGCCCACAAGCAGACAGGAATGCCACGCATGCTCACCTCGGCCCAAGCTCCCCGTATCGACAGCGCCCCGGCCACGAGCCCGTTGCTCACCACGACAGTGCCGCGCGGATACGTGCACCGGGCCTCCGTGGCGGAAGTGCTCCTCACCGGCTGGGACAAGGACGCACACACCCCGGCCGAGACGTCCGACGCCTACGTGGTCCGGGCGCAGTGGCCCCGGAGCCACGCGCTCTTCGCGTCGGCCCACGGCCACCAGGACCCGCTGCTCCTGGTCGAGTCGATCCGCCAGGCGGGAACCCTGCTGACCCACACCGAGTACGACGTCCCGTTCGGCCATCAGTTCCTGATGTGGGACATGTACGTCGAGGCCACCCCCGCCGCGTTCGCCACCAGCCCCACCCCGACCGACGTCGACCTGCACATCACGTGCCACGACATCGTCCGCCGCGGCAGATCCATCGCGGGCATGCGCTACGAGGTCACGGTCCGGCGCGACGGCCTGCCCGTGGCGACCGGCGGTGCCCGGTTCAGCTGCACCAGCCCGGCCGTCCACCGAAGACTGCGCGGCGAGCGGCCCACCACGACGGGCCGCGCGCTGCCCGCCCCGCTCGACCCGGTCGACGTGGGTCACACGAGCCGGGAGAACGTCGTGCTCGCCCCGCCGGTGCGGGTCCGCGAGAACCGCTGGGAGCTGCGCGTGGACACCGGCCACCCGGTCTTCTTCGACCACCCGGTCGACCACGTCCCCGGCATGCTGCTCATCGAGGCCGCCCGGCAGGCCGCCCGCGTCGCGACCCGGCAGCCCGACGCTCTTCTCGTCGGCCTGCGAAGCACCTTCGTCCGCTACGCCGAACTCGACGCGCCCTGCTGGATAGAGGCCCAGGTCGAGCGCGCCGAGAAGGCCGAGGAGGTGCGCGTCCACGTGCGCGGCACGCAGGAGGGGGAGCGGGTCTTCACCGCGGACCTCGTGCTCCGACGTGCGGCCGGCTGATCCAACGACCCACCTGGGAGTGCCACGTGCCCACCGTTCTCATCACCGGCCCCGCGGGCCTCGTCGGACGCCACGTCCTTCAGGAGGCCACGTCGCGGGGCGTGCGCCTGACCCTGATGTCGCACCGGCGACCCGTCACCCCGCCCGGCCCCGGCCACCGGACCGTGACGGCCGATCTCGCTGCCCCCGCGTCCCTGCGCGGTATCTGCGAGGGCGTGGACGTCCTCCTGCACTGCGCCTCGTACATAGGCAAAGACCCCGACGCCAACGAAGCCGTCAACGACCGGGGGACGAGGGCCCTGGTCGACGAGGCACGCCGGGCCGGGGTGTCCCGCATCGTGTACGTGAGCACGGCGTCCGTCTACGGCCGGGGCACCTTCCGCGACGCCGACCCCGGCCGGCTCGTCCGCAACCCGGGCTCGCCCACCTCGCGCACCCGCGCCGCGGCCGAGGACGCCGTCCTCGACGCCGGGGGGATCATCCTGCGCCCGCATCTCGTCTACGGCCCGGGCGACACCTGGGTGGTACCGGGTCTCCTGCGGCTGCTGCGGGCGCTGCCCGGCACCGTGGAGGGCTGGAGCGCCCGGATGTCGGTCGTCTCCGTGCGGGACCTGGCCCGCCTCGTCGTCGGCGCCGGTCTCGCGCCCGCGGCGGATCTCACGGCCGCCGTGTACCACGCGGCACACCCGACGCCCGAGCCCGCATCCACCCTGCTGCGCACGGTGGCGGCGTGCTTCTCGCTGCCCTGGCCGGAACAGGACATGTCGGTGGCCGCGGCCCGGGCGCACCTCGCGGCGGACGGGCGGTCGGCGCACGGGCTCGACATGCTGACCACCGATCACTGGTTCGACGGAGCCCCGCTCTGGCGCGACCTGCGTCTGACCCCCGGCCCGGACTTCGGGAACGGTTTCCCCGAGTCGGCCGAGTGGTACCGCGGCGCGCTGCTCACGGCCTGAGCGCGGCGCCCGCGGCCCGAACGGCGAAGGGAGGGCCGCCGGCGATCACCTCGCCGGCGGCCCTCCCTTCGGTCGATCCAGAGCGACGGGGGTTACT
The DNA here is from genome assembly GCF_021028635.1 of Streptomyces huasconensis. Classification (NCBI taxonomy): domain Bacteria; kingdom Bacillati; phylum Actinomycetota; class Actinomycetes; order Kitasatosporales; family Streptomycetaceae; genus Streptomyces; species Streptomyces huasconensis. Next base: position 3,352,780 of record NZ_CP086119.1, on the reverse strand, counting down.
CGATGACCAGCTCCACGGGGATGTTGCCGCGGGTCGCCTTCGAGTAGGGGCAGTAGGCGTGCGTCTTCTTCAGGAGGTCCTCGCCGGCCGGGCCCTGGAGGTGGTCGGGGAGTTCGGCGCGCATGATCACGGAGAGGCCGAAGCCGCCGTCCGTGTCCTTGCCGATGCTGACCTCGGCGGTCACCGAGACGTCCGAGACGTCGATCCTCTCCTGGCGCGCGATGTTGCCCATGGCGCTGGCGAAGCACGCCGCGTACCCCGCGGCGAAGAGCTGCTCGGGGTTGGTGCCCTTGCCGTCGCCGCCGAGGGCGGCGGGAAAGGCGAGCGGAAGGTCGATCTGGCCGTCGGTGCTGACGGCGCGGCCCTCGCGGCCGTTGGCGGTGGCTACGGCGGTGTACAGCGCGTCCATGGTGCGGTCCCTCTTCCTCGGCGGGTGAGCAGCCTTGCACCATCAGTAGAGCACGCCATTTAATTGTGCGCAACTTAGTTGTCCACTGCATTGTTGTACGCTGGGCGCATGGAGAACGCATCCGCCGGGGCCACGGACGAACTCGACGACCAGGACTTCCTCCGCCTCGATCGCCAGGTCTGCTTCTCGTTGCACGCCGCCGCCCGCGCCTTCAACGGCGTGTACCGCACCGCCCTCAAGGACCTCGGGCTCACCTACCCCCAATACCTCGTGATGCTCGTGCTCTGGGAGGATGGCGAGCTGCCCGTCAAGAAGATCGGCGAGCGGCTCCGGCTCGACTCCGGGACGCTCTCGCCGCTGCTCAAGCGGCTGGAAGTGGCCGGGCACGTCGAGCGGCGACGCAGCGCCGAGGACGAGCGGTCCGTCTCCGTCCGGGTGACCGCGCAAGGCGCCGCCCTCCGGGAGAAGGCCCTCGCCGTGCCGCGCACCATCGCCACGGCCACCGGCCTCTCGCTCGCCGAGGTACGCGACCTGCGCACCCGCCTCGACAGGCTCACCGCCGCGCTCGACGGAGAGGGGCGGGAGGCATCGGGCGAAGGCGGTGCGGGTGACTGCGTCCGGTAGCTGACGTCGTCGCCGCCGGGGGGCCGGGACGTCGGGCCGCGCGGTCCCGGGCGCCCCGACCTGTGCGCCCTCGTGTCCGGTAGCCGATGTCGTCGCCGCCGGGCGGGCCGCGATGGCGGGCCCGGCTGCGTCCGGTAGCTGACGGGGGTCCGTGGCGTTGGGTCGTACGGGTCCGGGCGCCCCGACCTGTGCGCCCGGGCTCGAAAAGCTCACCGCCGGGCTCGACGCCGAGGGGCGGGAGGCATCGGGCGTAGGCGGTGCGGGTGACTGCGTCCGGTAGCTGAAGTCGTCGTCGCCAGGGGGCCGTGGCGTCGGGCCGCGCGGCCCCGGGCGCCCCGACCTGTGCGCCCTCGTGTCCGGTAGCCGACGCCGTCGCCGCCGGGCGGGCCGCGGCGTCGAGCCCGGGCGCGGACGGTAGCTGACGCCATGCCGCAGTCGGCCCGTGACGTCGGGCCGCGTCCGCCCGGGCGCGTGACCCTGCCGCGCCGCCCCCTCGTGTGTTACCTTGCGGAGAGCACGTCCGCACGTCCCATCGGGACGCCCGTGCCACGCTTTTCCTCCCGGTTCCGGGATCTCACCGCGCACAGACCACCCCGGCTCTCCGGTTCTCAGGTCTGCTTCCGCTGGCGCTTCTGCCTCGCGCTCCCCTTCGCTGCTCGTCACGGAGCAGTTCCCTCACCCGTCGTACGGGGCGTGTCCACTCCGCCCCGCCGGGCCGTCTCCCGCGCACGTCCGCGAAAGGACCCCACTCATGAGCATCACCACCACCGCGCCGAGCACCACCCCCGCCACCCGCACCGCCTCAACTCCCCTCACGTGCGGCGGAGTTCTGGACATCGCCCGCGACGGACGCGGGTTCCTGCGCGGCGCCGGATGCCTGCCCGCCTCCGACGACGTCCAGGTGCCCGCCCCGCTCATCCACCAACTGGGGCTCAGGAGCGGTGACTTCGTCGAGGGGGAGTGCGCCGGGCGGGCCCGTACGCTCACCGGCGCGCACCGGGTCAACGGACGTGTTCCCGAAGGGCTGCGCGGGCGGCGCCGGTTCGGGGAGCTGACGCCGCTGCATCCGCGCGAACGGCTCACCCTGGAGACCGGGGGCGGCGCACTCGCCGGGCGGCTCATCGACCTCGTCGCGCCCGTCGGCAAGGGACAGCGCGGCCTGATCGTCGCGCCGCCGAAGACCGGCAAGACCGTACTGCTGCAACAGATCGCCGCGGCCGTCGCCCGCAACCACCCCGAGTGCCACCTCATGGTGGTCCTCCTCGACGAACGCCCCGAGGAAGTCACCGACATGCGGCGCTCGGTCCACGGCGAGGTGCTCTCCTCGACCTTCGACCGGCCCGCCAAGCAGCACATCGCCCTCGCCGAACTCGCCGTGGAGCGGGCCAAGCGCATGGTCGAGGACGGCCGCGACGTCGTCATGCTCTTCGACTCGCTGACGCGGCTTTGCCGGGCGTACAACAACGCCGCGGCCAGCGGCGGGAAGACCCTCAGCGGCGGTGTCGACGCGGCCGCCATCCAGGGCCCCAAGCGGCTCTTCGGCGCCGCGCGTCTGGCCGAGGAGGGCGGCTCCCTGACCATGCTCGCGACCGTCCTCGCGGAGACCGGTTCCCGCGCCGACGACTACTACTTCGAGGAGCTGAAGGGCACCGGCAACATGGAGCTGCGGCTCGACCGCACCCTCGCCGACCGGCGCCTCTTCCCGGCCGTCGACGTCACGCCGTCCGGTACCCGCAGGGAGGAACTGCTGCTGCCGCCCGACGAGTTGACCGCCGTACGCGGGCTGCGGCGCGCCCTGCTGGGCAGGGACGGCGCGAGTTCCCTGGAGACGCTGCTCGACCGGCTCAAGAAGACCCCGAGCAACGCCGCGTTCGTGCGGCAGGTGCAGCAGACCGTGCCGGGGGCGGGCGCCGGCGCCGGGGCGGGCAACGGCGCTACGGCCGCGTGACGTGGACGCGGTGGACACCGTCGTCCGTCACGTCCGCCACCGTCACCCGCACGCCCTTCTCGCGGTCGGTGAAGGTCTCGCCGGGGCCGTAGGGCGCGTCGGAGAGTTCGGCGTGGACGTTCGGCCTGCGGGTGCAGCCCCCGCTGTCGGCGGTCGAGTCGGCGACCGTGATCGGGCCGTGGCCCGTGTCCACGTCCGCGTCCACGCGGTAGACGAGGACGCCCGGCTTGCAGACCGCCTCGTCGTTGCCGCCGCGGGTGCGGACCTCGACCGCGTACCCCGTCTTCTCGTCCAGCGGGACGAAGGCGAGCTTCGCGCCGCCGGAGCGGGCCAGCGGGGTCAGCAGGTGTTCGGTGGTGCCGGCCTTCGCCGCGCAGCTCACCTGGTCGTCGTCGAGCCAGCCGAGCTTCCACTTGTGCCAGGCGAGCAGGTCGTTGTTGGCGCCCCAGTCCTCGCTCATGATGTCCCAGTGGCCGACCGCGCCGCCGCCGTCGTGCGTGTAGAGGTCGGGCAGGCCGAAGACGTGGCCGTTCTCGTGGGGCAGGACGCGGTAGCCCGTCTCGTGGTAGCTGCCCGAGCCGTCGTCCTGGCGGCTGTAGACGAAGGACGCGTTGGCGACGGGCACGCCGTCCGCGACCGGTGCCTCGTGGTTGCCCGCGAAGGTCACCGACAGGACCGTGTCGAGCGCCGAGGGGCCCGCATTCGGGGTGACCAGGACGTTCACCAGGTCGTAGGCGCGGAAGTCCACCTCCGGGTCGGCGGCCGCCACGATGTCCTCGACGAGTTCGCGGTAGCCGGGGTCGAAGGGGGCGCCGCGCTCTATCCCGTACTTCGCGAAGGGCTTGGGCATCCGCAGCCAGCCGGATATGGGGGATTCGGGGCGGTAGTCAAGACGCCCGTAGGAACTGGTGCGGAACCACTGCGAGGTCTGCGGGAAGAACTCCGCGAGACGGTCCTTCGCGCTGCCCTCACCGGGCGCGTCGGAGAAGTCGACCATGAGGTTCAGGGCCCGGACGGTGCCGGTGGAGCGGGCGTAGCCGGGCTGTGTCGGCACGCCCTCCGACATCTGCACGCCCATCGCGCCGCTGATCATGCACGGCCCGAGCGCGGCACCGCGGGCCGCCGAGACCGGTCCCGCCGCGCTGGGCGCGTCCTCCATCAGGCGTCCGGTGCTCGCCGAGGTCGTGACCGCGAGGGCGAGAGCCGTGACCGACGCGAGGGCGGCACCGCGGCGGGTGGCGGATATCCGACGCCAGATCGGCTGCTGCATACGTGGGCCCTCCACTCCGCGGCAGCCGCCGGTCCTGGCTGCACCCTCTCCGATCACCCTGGGGCGAGGGGTGGGCGGACGCGCGCTGGGTGCGCCCGATCGTGGGTTCTTCGGGCCCGAAGGGTGTGACGCGGGTCACGGCAGAAGGTGTCGGATCGGGGAAATATCCGGGGACTGTCTCCCCGTTTAGACCTGTGTCCGCGCGAAACGGGGAACTACTCCCCACATCGCGTCGGACCAGTAACAACACAGAGCTTCACGCCCCAGAGACGTCAGCCGATCAGAGGAGGAACCGTGGACGCCGCCACCGCCCCGCAGCGCCGAGCCACCCGCCCGCGGGCCGACGCCCTGCGCAACCGGGAGCGGATCGTCGCCGCCGCGCGCGAGATGTTCGTGGAGCACGGGCCCGACGTACCCCTCGACGAGGTCGCGCGCCGCGCGGGCGTCGGCAACGCCACGGTCTACCGCCACTTCGCCGACCGCGCCGAACTGGTGCGCCAGGTCGTCCTGTCGGTGACCGACTGCGTCACCGTCCACGCCGAGCGGGGCATCGCCGCGGCGGACGCCGACGAGAGCGCGGCCTTCGAGGCGCTGCGCGCCTTCGTGCACGCGGCGGCCGACGAACGCATCGGCGCCCTGTGCCCGATGCTGTCGTCCGGCTTCGACCCCGACCACCCCGATCTGCTCGACGGCCGCGAACGCCTGGAGCGGGCCATCGAAGGCCTCATGGGGCGGGCCCGCGCGGCCGGGCAGCTGCGCACCGACATCGACGTCGGGGACCTGATGATCGCCCTCTCCCAGCTCGGACGGCCGCTGCCCGGCACGGCCTGCCCGAACATGGACCGCTTCGTCCACCGCCATCTCCAGCTGTTCCTGGACGGCCTGATGACACCCGCCCGCTCGGAGCTGCCGGGGGAGGCGGCGACCCTGGAAGACCTCCGGCAGCGCTGAACTCCTTTCGCATCGCGGGTGAACTCCCGCACCGCGTCACGACTTTCGTACGGCATCGACCCTTTCGTACCGCCCTTTCGTACCGCTAGGTGGCCACATCCATGTCTGAAACAGATCCGAGGCGCTGGAAAGCCCTCGTCTTCATCGCTCTCGCGCAGCTGATGGTCGTCCTCGACGCGACCATCGTGAACATCGCGCTGCCCTCCGCCCAGCAGGACCTCGGCATATCCGACGGCAACCGCCAGTGGGTCATCACTGCCTACGCGCTCGCCTTCGGCGGTCTGCTCCTCTTCGGCGGCCGCATCGCCGACCTGTGGGGCCGCAAGCGCACCTTCGTGACCGGTCTCGTCGGCTTCGCCGCGGCCTCCGCGCTCGGCGGCGCCGCGACCGGCGAGGGCATGATGCTCGGCGCCCGCGCCCTCCAGGGTGTCTTCGGCGCGCTGCTCGCGCCCGCCGCGCTCTCGCTGCTCGCGGTGATGTTCACCGACGCCAAGGAGCGCGCCAAGGCCTTCGGCATCTACGGCGCGATCGCCGGTGGCGGCGGCGCCGTCGGCCTCATCCTCGGCGGCTTCCTCACCGAGTACCTGAACTGGCGCTGGACCTTCTTCGTGAACATCCCGTTCGCCGTGGTCGCCGCCCTGGGCGCGTACTTCGTCATCCGTGAGCCGGCCGGCGGCCGCAACCGCTCGCCGCTCGACATCCCGGGCGTGGTCCTGTCCACCCTCGGCCTGGTCGCGCTCGTCTACGGCTTCACCCGCGCCGAGTCCGACGGCTGGTCGGACTCCGTGACGATCGGCATGTTCGTCGCGTCGGCCGTGCTGCTCGCTGCGTTCGTCCTCACCGAGGCCAAGGTCAAGTCGCCGCTGCTCCCGCTGCGCGTCCTGACCGAGCGCAACCGCGGTGGCGTCTACCTCTCGCTCGGCCTCGCCGTCATCGCGATGTTCGGCCTGTTCCTCTTCCTCACGTACTACCTGCAGATCGTCGAGAACTACTCCCCGGTCAAGACCGGCTTCGCCTTCCTGCCGATGATCGCGGGCATGATCGTGGGCTCCACGCAGATCGGCGCCCGCCTGATGACGCGCGTCCCGCCGCGGCTGCTGATGGGCCCGGGCTTCCTGCTCGCCGCCGTCGGCATGCTGCTCCTGACGCAGCTGGAGGTCGGCTCCTCGTACACCGGGCTGATCATGCCGGCGCAGCTGATGCTGGGCCTCGGCATGGGTACGGCGTTCATGCCCGCCATGTCGCTCGCCACGCACGGCGTCGAGGCCCGTGACGCCGGTGTCGCCTCCGCGATGGTGAACACCTCGCAGCAGGTCGGCGGCGCCATCGGCACGGCCCTGCTCAACACCATCGCGGCCTCCGCGACCTCCGCGTACCTCGTGGACCACGCGGCCGGTGCCGCGAACCCGAAGCTCGTCCAGGCGCAGGCCATGGTCGAGGGCTACACCAGCGCCATCTGGTGGGCGGTCGGCATCCTGGTGGTCTCCGCGGTGATCGCGGCGACGTTCATCGACACCGGCCACCAGGGCGGCCCCGCGGCCTCCGGCGACTCGGTGGACGGCGCCGAGGACGAGGTGAAGATCCCGGTACTGGCCCACTGACCTCCTCGGTGGGTGCCTAGCGGAGCCAGGGGAGGTCCGCCCCGGCCTCCTTGGGCTGAAGTCCCTCGGCGACGATCGTCATGATCTCGCCGAGGGACTTCTGCTGTTCCGGGGTGAGCCGGTCGAAGAGGGCCTGGCGGACGGCGGTGACATGGCCGGGCGCGGTCCTGCGGAGCACCTCGAAGCCCTCGTCGGTGAGGACCGCGAGCTGGCCCCGCTTGTCGGACGGACAGTCCTCGCGGCGCACCCAGCCGCTCTTCTCCAGGCGCGCGATCGCGTGCGAGAGGCGGGAACGGGTGATCTTCATGGTCTTGGCCAGTTCGGTCATCCGCAGCCGCCGCCTCGGGGCGTCGGACAGCTGGACCAGGAGGCCGTAGTACATGTGCGGCATGCCCGCGTCGCGCTGCAACTGGCGGTCGAGGAAGTCGTCGAGGAGGGCGGTCGCCTGCAGGTAGACCCGCCAGACGCGCTGCTCGTCGCCGTCCAGCCAGCGCGGCTCGCCGTCCGGGGGAGGGGTGGGTGCCATATCCATGGACACCACTGTACGAGGCGCTTTCTTGAAGTTTGAACAAGTCGGGCGTAGGGTTGCCCGTCAGAGCTTGAGACTTCAAGTAAACCGGAATGAAGCGCCGAGTGCCCGTCGCCGGAGGTGCGCGATGACCCGTATGCCCGCCCTGTACCTCAGCCACGGCGCGCCCCCGCTCGCCGACGACCCGCTCTGGCCCGCCGAACTGGCCGCCTGGTCGGCCGAGCTGCCGCGCCCCCGGGCGATCCTCATGGTCTCCGCCCATTGGGAGGAGGCCCCACTGGCCCTCGGCGCCACCGACACGCTGCCGCTCGTGTACGACTTCTGGGGCTTCCCCGAGCACTACTACCGGGTGACGTACGCCGCGCCGGGCGCCCCCGCACTCGCCGAAGCCGTACGGAAGCTGCTGCGCGCGCCCGGCTTCCCCGTCCAGGACGTGCCGGACCGGGGGCTCGACCACGGCGCGTACGTCCCGCTGGTCGAGATGTACCCCGAGGCTGACATCCCCGTCCTCCAAATCTCCCTGCCGACCCTGGACCCGCGCCGCCTCATGGACATCGGCCGCCGGCTCGCGCCGCTGCGGGACGAGGGCGTGCTCGTCGTCGGCAGCGGTTTCTTCACGCACAACCTGGCCGCGCTGCGACAGGGCGGCATCCCGTCCTGGTCGGCCGAGTTCGACGCCTGGGGGCGCGAGGCCCTGGCCGCGGGCGACGTGGACGCGCTGCTCGACTTCGGGCACACGTCCCCGGCCGGGCGGCTGGCCCATCCGCGTACCGAGCACTTCGCCCCGCTCTTCGTGACGCTCGGCGCGGCCGACGCCACGGGTGACCTCGGCGGGCAGCGCAGTGTGATCGACGGGTTCTGGATGGGGCTGGCGAAGAGGTCGGTGCAGTTCGGTTAGCGGAGGTCAGGGGGCGAGCGGCTCGCTCAGTTCGACCGCGCGCAGGGCCGCCGCCAGGGCCCGCTCGTCACCGACGTCCAGCGCCGTGTCCGTCAGCTTGATGACGTGCTCGTCGCCGTGCGCGAGGGCCCGCTCGAAGACCTCCTGCGCGGTGAAGGTGCCGGGCGGGTCGTACGTCACCGGGGTGTCCGGCGCGTACATGGCGGTGACCGCCGCCGACGCCGTCCACGCCGCGTGCAGGCTCGGCACCCACAGGGCGCGCGGGAGCGCGGGCAGGGCGCGCAGCACGGCGTTGGGCGCCGTCGCCGCGTGGACCAGCATGGTCTCGTCGCCGTGGCCGTGGGTGGCGTACCGGTGGGTGGCCGCCCGCACCAGCTCCGTCAGCCGGCGCCGGGCCTCCTCGGGGCCGTCCACCGCGGCGGCCCACACGGGCAGCTCCCGGACCCGGCCGAGGCGCGCGGGGAAGCCGCCGTCCGTCCGGTCGGCGAGGGGCGGCACGGCGTCCAGGGCGTCGGCCGCGCTCCGGGCGCCCGGCAGCGGGGTGACGTCCGTGAGCGGGCGGTGCCGGGCGGCCCAGTAGCCGAGGCCGTGGGCGAGTTCGGCGAGGCGGGGCGCGGTCACGCCACCCGCCTCGCCGGCTTCCAGGGTGCGCACGGCGTGCCCCACGCGGATCACCGGGTGCGTCGAACCCCCGTACATCCCGGGGAGCAGCCGCGGCCACCACTGGGCGAGGACCTCGCGCCAGGGGTGCTCGTCGAGCTGTCGGCGGAAGTACGCGATCCAGTCCGCCGCGCGGCGCGGGTCGCCGAGCGCCGTGTGCCAGTCCGCGTCGGTGACCGGTGCGACCCGGGCGGGAAACTCCTCCAGCTTCGGGGCGTAAAGATCGAGCCACTTGTGGACCGCCTCCGGACGGCCGCGCGCGGTGAGCGCCTCGACGGCCATCGGGGCGTGGTTGGTCAGCCGCCCCAGCCGCTCGGGCCCACTGGTGTGCAGCCGCTCAAGGGCTTCGTCGAGGATGCCGGTGGTGTCGGTTCCCGTGTCGGTCATGCCGGGACGGTAGGCCTGCCGGCGGCTGTCCCGTAACGGGCCCGCGACCTAGGTCCGCGGGCCGAGAGGGCGCTCGTACCAGGCGACGTCCCAGTACCGCCCGAACTTCCGGCCCACCTCCTCGTACGTCCCCACGTGCCGGAACCCGAAGCGTTCGTGGAGGCGGACGGAAGCCTCGTTGGGCTGCGCGATCCCGGCGTAGGCGCGGTGCAGGTCCTCGCCCTCCAGGGCCTTCAGGAGCGCCTGGTAGAGCAGCGTGCCGATGCCGCGTCCGGCGGCGTCCGGCGCGCAATAGACGCTGACTTCCACGGATGTGGCATAAGCCGGGCGAGGCCGGAAAGGGCTACTGGTGGCGTACCCGAGCAGCCGGCCCGGGCGGGCGCCGGAATCCGGTTCCTGGGCAACCAAGAGGCGGTGGGGGCCGTCTTCGGGGTGGGAGAGCAGCCAAGGGCGGCGCTCTTCGGGCAGGAACGCGACGGTGTCGAAGGTGACGGCCGTCTCACGTACATAGTGGTTGTACAGCTCGGTGAGAGCGTCCAGGTCGCCCTCGACTCCCGGCCTGACCTGCACCTCTGTACGTCCGGACAGCATGCCGCCTCCCCCTGTGGCGCGACAGGGTACTGCACCGTCAGGAAAAAAGATGCGCGGCTTGGGAATTCTGTCCGGATTCCAGTCGTTGTTTCCATCGGATGCAGGGCACCCGAGGGTGTGCCATCCGCCACAGAGGCCTCAGCAGACAGGGCCGACCAGGACCACCACACACAAGGGAGCACGCATGGCAACCCGTGCCGTCGCCCGTCGTAAGTCCGCCGCCTCCGGCGAGACCGACGCGGCACGCAGTGTTCGCGCCGTAGGCGGGGAGATCGCCGACCGCGACCTGGTCGGCATGTACCTCGACGAGATCGCGCGTACGCCGCTGCTCGACGCCGCCAAGGAAGTGGAGCTGTCCCAGATCATCGAAGCGGGTGTGTATGCCCGCAAGATCCTGGACGGTGAGGTCGAGGAGAGCAAGGTCACCGCGGACCGCGAGGAGCTGGAAGCCCTCGTCGCCGACGGTGAGCGGGCCAAGGACGTCTTCATCCGCTCGAACCTCCGCCTCGTCGTCGCGGTGGCCCGCCGCTATCCGCGCAGCGGCCTGCCCCTCCTCGACCTGATCCAGGAGGGGAACGCCGGCCTGGTGCGCGCCGTCGAGAAGTTCGACTATGCCAAGGGCTTCAAGTTCTCCACGTACGCCACGTGGTGGATTCGCCAGGCCATCACCCGCTCCATAGCCGACCAGTCCCGCACCATCCGCCTCCCCGTCCACCTCGTGGAGGAGCTGGGCCGCATCCGCCGCGTGCAGCGCGAGTTCAACCGCGAGCACGGCCGGGACCCGGAGCCCGCGGAGGTGGCCGCCGAGCTGTCCTCGACGCCCGAGCGCGTCATCGACGTCCTGGACTGGGCCCGCGACCCCGTCTCGCTCAACATGGGCGTGGACGACCAGGGCGACACCCAGTTCGGCGACCTCCTGGAGGACACCTCGGCCGTCTCGCCCGAGCAGTCCGTCCTGTCACTGCTGCGCAGCGAGGAGCTGGACGGCCTGCTCGGCCGTCTCGACCAGCGCACGGCCTCCATCATCAAGATGCGGTACGGCATCGAGGACGGCCGCGAGCGGACGCTGACCGAGGTCGGCAAGGAGCACGGGCTGACGCGCGAGCGCATCCGGCAGATAGAGAAGCACGCGCTGCTGGAGCTGAAGAAGCTGGCGCGGGACACCGGGTTCGACGCGGCCGCCTAGGCGCCCGGGTTCCGGCTCGCCGGGTCTCCCGGGTCTTCCGGGCCTTCCGCCGCCCGGGTCAGGCGGCTGCCCAGTTCTCTGAGGCAGTCGACCAGCTCCGGCGGTTCATGGGCCGTGAAGTCGCAGTCCGTCATCGCCAGGCGGACCGCCAGCCATTCGACGGAGTCCGTGACCGTGCCGCGCAGGCGGCAGCGGCGCTCGTCCAGGACGTCCACCGTGCCGAGCGCCGAGGGGAGCCGGGCCACGACGAACTCCGCGGGCGCGGCGAAGGTCACGTCGATGTCGTACGACTGCTGACCGCGCCAGACCGACTGGCGGATGAACTCCGCGGCGTCCCCCTTCGGCAGCTCCCGCGGCGCGAACCGCGCACCGGTGGGGAACGGCTCGGCGACCCGGTCCACCCGGAAGGTGCGCCAGTCCTCGCGGTCGATGTCGTACGCCACGAGGTACCAGCGCCGCCCTGTGGAGACCAGGCGGTACGGCTCGGTCAGGCGGCGCGACTCCGTGCCGTCACCGGCGCGATAGGAGAACCGCAGGCGTTCGTGGCCCGCCGCGGCCGACGCCATCACCGTCAGCGTCTCCGGAGCGATGCTCGCCCCGTCCCCGCTGGTCAGCGGCATCGTCGCGACCTGAAGTGCGGAGACCCGGTGGCGCAGCCGGGCGGGCAGGACCTGCTCCAGCTTGGCGAGCGCCCGTACGGACGCCTCCTCCACGCCCTCCACCGCGTGGCCCGCCCCCGCCCGCAGCCCCACGGCGATCGCCACGGCCTCCTCGTCGTCGAGGACCAGCGGCGGCATGGCCTTGCCCGCGACGAGGCGGTAGCCACCCAGGGCGCCCTGCGTCGCCTGCACCGGGTAGCCCAGGTCCCGCAGCCGGTCCACGTCGCGCCGCACCGTCCGCCGGCTCACCCCCAGCCGCTCGGAGAGTTCGCTGCCGGGCCACTCGCGGGGCGTCTGGAGGAGCGAGAGCAGCTGCAGCAGGCGGATGGGGGTCTGCGCGCCCGTCGCCCCGGTCACGCGTGCGCTCGTTCCACGGCGGCCGGGGTGACGGTGGGCAGGGGCAAGGTGTCCGAGGTCATCTTCATGGGACCCAGGATGCCCGGGATATAGGAACTGTTATGGCCTATATGACTTCTAGTCTTCCGGCATGAGTTCTTCCACCAGCACCATGCCCGAAGCCCGGCCGGAGGCGGACCGGAGACGTTGGTTCGCCCTGGCCATCGTGATGACCGCAGCCTTCATGGACCTCGTCGACGTCACGATCGTCAACATCGCGATCCCGTCGATCGAGCGGGAGTCCGGCGCCACGTTCAGCCAGATCCAGTGGATCACCGCGGGGTACGCGCTCGCCTTCGCCGCCGGGCTCATCACGGGCGGGCGGCTCGGCGACATCCACGGCCGCAAGCGGCTCTTCCTGATAGGGATCACCGGGTTCACCGTCGCCTCCGCGCTCTGCGGCTTCGCGGCCAACCCGGAGATGCTGGTGGCGTCCCGCATCCTTCAGGGCGGCATGGCCGCGCTGATGGTGCCGCAGGTGCTGTCCATCGTGCACGCGACCTTCCCCGCCCACGAGCGCGGCAAGGTCTTCGGGCTCTTCGGCATGGTCGTCGGGCTCGGCGCGGTCTCCGGGCCGCTGCTGGGCGCACTGCTCACCGAGTGGAACATCTTCGGCCTGGAGTGGCGGCCGATCTTCCTCATCAACCTGCCGGTCGGCATCGCCGGCATCATCCTCGGCCGGAAGTTCATCACCGAGTCCAAGGCGCCGAGGGCCCTCAAGCTCGACCTCGTCGGCGTCCTCCTCGTCACGCTCGGCATGCTGATGCTGGTCTACCCCCTCACCCGGGGGCGCGAACTGGACTGGCCGGTCTGGGGGTTCGTCATGATGGGCGGCTCCGTCGTCGTCTTCGGCGCCCTCGTCGCGTACGAGAGGTGGAAGACCGCCAAGGACGGCTCGCCGCTCGTGGAGCTGTCGCTGTTCAAGGTGAAGAGCTTCGCCGCGGGCATCGCCGTGCAAACCGTCTTCGGTATCGTGATGGGCGTCTTCTTCCTCGTCTGGACCATGTACATGCAGGTCGGCCTCGGCTGGAGCGAGCTGCGCGCCGGTCTCACCGGGGTGCCGTTCTCGATCGCCGTCTCGGTCGCCGCGGGTCTGTCCGTGCAGAAGCTGGTGCCCCGCTTCGGGCGCAAGGTGCTCCAGGCCGGGGCCCTGACCATGGCCGCGGGCCTGCTGATCTACATCTGGGAGGCGGGCCGGTACGGCGCGGGCATCGCGCCCTGGCAGATGGCGCTGCCGCTCGCCGTGATGGGCCTCGGCATGGGCCTGATCGTGGCGCCGCTGACCGACGCGGTGCTCTCGGAGGTGCCGCGCGAGCACGCCGGTTCGGCGTCCGGGCTCATCAACACCGTGCAGCAGATGGGCACCGCGCTCGGCCTCGGCCTGGTGTCGGTGGTCTTCTTCGGGGTGATCGACGAGCGGGTCGCGCCGAGCCGCATACCGGGGGAGTTCACGGACGGGTTCCAGAACGCCCTGTGGTGGGTGACGGGCGTGCTCGGGGTCATCTTCCTGCTGATGTTCGCGCTCCCGGCGAAGCCGAAGCAGCATGTGGAGGGCGGGGACGAGGAGGTGCCCGCGGGTGAGCTCCCCGGGGGTGAACTCCCGCAGAAGGAGCCGGTGCTGACTCCCTGACGGTGGGTTGGGGTCGGGTCCGGTCCGGGTTGCTCACCGCCCCGGCGCCCCCCGCCCCCTCTTGCGCCCCCGCGCTCCTGCGCCCCTCACGGGGGCGTGGGGGTGCGGGGGTTTCTGCGTCTGGGGCGGGGTGACGCCGCCGATGGTCCCGAAGGCCCGGCGGCGCTCCCGGCCCGCGGCCTCGGGGCGCTGGAGTTCGCCCCCCCCGGTCCACGCAGAGGCCGAAGGGACCCACGTAAGGCCCGAAGTCCGTTCGTGCCCACTCCATGCCCGGAACTGTTTACTTTGCCGCGCTCCAACCGTACTCTCCGTGTGAAACCACAAGCTCGGGCATACGGCGGAGGCGAACGGACATGTACGCACCGGAGCGGCAGCAGGAGATCCTGCGGCTCGCGCGGGACGGCGGGCGGGTCGACGTGCTGTCGCTGGCCGAGGAGTTCAAGGTCACCGCGGAGACCATCCGCCGCGACCTGAAGGCCCTGGACCGCGCCGGGCTCGTGCGCCGTGTGCACGGCGGGGCCATCCCGGCCGGACGCCTCGACTTCGAGCCGGACCTCACCGAGCGCGAGGGCACCGCCGCCGACGAGAAGGACCGCATCGCGCGCGCGGCCCTCGCCGAGCTGCCGGCCGAGGGCAGCGTCGTCCTGGATGCCGGGTCGACCGTCGCACGGCTCGCGGCGGCCCTCCCGCTGGAGTCCACGCTCACCGTCGTCACGCACAGCCTGCCGACCGCCGCCCGCCTCGCCGACCACCCCGGCATCCAGCTCCACCTCATCGGCGGCCGGGTCCGGCAGCGTACGCGCGCGGCCGTCGACGCCTGGGCCCTGCGCGCGTACGGGGAGATCCGCGCCGACGTCCTCTTCCTCGCCGCCAACGGCTTCTCCGCCGAGGCGGGCCTCACCACTCCCGACCTCGCCGAGGCCGCGGTGAAGCGCGCGGCCGTCGCCGCCGCCCGCCGGGTCGTCCTGCTCGCGGACTCGACCAAGCACGGCCAGGAGCACTTCGCGCGCTTCGGCGACCTCACCGACGTGGACCTGCTGATCACGGACACAGGCCTCGCCCCCGACGACGCCGCCGCCATCGAACGCACCGGCACGGAAGTGGTACGCGCATGAGTACGGAAGCAGTCAGTAGCCACGTGAGCAGGGAAGCAGTCGTACGCGCATGATCCTCACCGTCACCCCGAACCCCTCCCTCGACCGCACCTACGAGGTCCCCTCCCTCGGCCGCGGCGAGGTCGTCCGCGCCACCGGCGACCGCATGGACCCCGGCGGCAAGGGCGTCAACGTCTCGCGGGCCGTCGCCGCGGCGGGCGTCCGCACGGTCGCCGTGCTGCCGCTCGGCGGCGCCCCCGGCGCGCTGGTCGCGACGCTCCTCGACGAGCAGGGCATCGAGGCCGTCCCGGTGCCGGTGGCCGGACAGACCCGTTCGAACATCGCGGTCGCGGAGCCGGACGGCACGCTGACGAAGATCAACGCTCCCGGTCCCGAACTCTCCCGGGCCGAGCGGGAGGCGCTGCTCGCCACCGTCGGCGAGAAGTCCGTCGGCGCCGACTGGGTCGCCTGCTGCGGCAGCCTGCCGCGCGGGCTCGCGCCCTCCTGGTACGCCGAGCTGGTGGCCCGCGCCCACGCCGCGGGCGCCCGTATCGCCCTGGACACCTCGGGCCCGGCCCTGCTCGCCGCCCTCGCCGAGCGCCCCGACGTCGTCAAGCCCAACGCCGAGGAGCTGGCGGAGGCGGTCGGCCGCCCCCTCGCGACCGTCGGCGACGCGGTGAAGGCGGCGCAAGAGCTGCGGTCGGCGGGCGCCCACGCCGTACTCGCCAGCCTCGGCGCGGACGGCCAGCTCCTGGTCGACGGCTCGGGCGCGTACTTCGCGAGCGCCCCCGTCACCGCCGTACGCAGCAACGTCGGCGCCGGTGACTCCTCCCTGGCCGGCTTCCTGATCGCCGGGGGCACGGGGGTGCTCGCCCTCGCCTCGGCCGTGGCGCACGGCGCGGCGGCCGTGCAGCTGCCGGGCAGCGCGATGCCGTCGCCCTCCGACCTGCGGCCCGATGCGGTCACCGTGACGGCCGAGGTCCCGCTGGACCGCGTACTGACGGAGCCCGCCTCGTGAACCACCTCCGCCCCCGCTTCCGCCCCCGGCTCACCGAAACCACGCCAAGGAGACCGCGATGACCGACATGATCACCGCGGATCTGGTCGATCTCGAACTCGACCTGTCCGCCGAAACCAAGGAAGCCGCGGCCCGCTCCCTCGCCGAGCGGATGGTCGCCCTCGGGCGCGTGAGCGACCTGGAGGGCTTCCTCGCCGACGTCGCGGCCCGCGAGGCGCAGATGCCGACCGGCCTGGACGGCGGCATCGGCATCCCGCACTGCCGCAGCGCGCACGTCACCGAGCCGACCCTCGCCTTCGGCCGCTCGGCGCGCGGCATCGACTTCGGGGCGCCGGACGGCCCGGCGGACCTGATCTTCCTGATCGCCGCCCCGGCGGGCGCGGACGACGCCCACCTGACGATCCTGTCGTCGCTGGCCCGGCAGCTGATGGACGCGGAGTTCACCGCGGCCTTGCGCGCCGCGTCCGACCCGGCTTCGGCGGCGGCGCTGATCCGTGGGGACGAGGCGGTCACGTCTCCGGAAGCATCGGCCGAAGGGCGGCCCCCGCAAGGCCCGTCCCTCGAAGAGCCGGACCCTGTAGAGCCGGACCCTGTAGAGGCGGCTCCCGCAGAGGCGGCTTCCGCCTTCAGGATCGTCGCCGTCACCTCCTGCCCCACCGGCATCGCCCACACCTACATGGCCGCTGAGGCACTCGAGAACGCGGCCCGCGAGGCAGGCGTCGAACTGGCGGTGGAGACGCAGGGCTCCGCCGGGTTCACCCGCCTCGACCCGGCGGTCGTCGCCGCGGCGGACGCGGTCGTCTTCGCGCACGACGTCCCCGTACGCGACAAGGAACGTTTCGCCGGGAAGCCCACCGTCGACGTAGGGGTGAAGGCGGGCATCAACCGCCCCGCCGAACTCCTCGCGGAGGCCCGTGAGAAGGCCGCCCGCGGCGAGGTCACCGCGGACGCCAGGACGCCGAGTCCGGTCGACGAGGCCGGGGAGAGCGGCGACGGCTACGGCACCAAGCTCCGCACGTGGCTGATGTCGGGCGTCAGCTACATGGTGCCCTTCGTCGCCGCGGGCGGCCTCCTGATCGCCCTCGGCTTCGCCATCGGCGGCTGGAAGATCGACAAGGCGCCGTCCGTCGCCGAGCACTTCATCTGGACGGACCACACCAGTTGGGCCGCGCTGCTCTTCCAGACCGGCGGGCTCGCCTTCGCCTTCCTCGTCCCGGTCCTCGCCGGCTACATCGCGTACGGGATGGCCGACCGGCCCGGCCTGGTCCCCGGCTTCGTCGGCGGCTCGGTCGCCGTCACGATCGACGCGGGGTTCCTCGGCGGTCTCGCCGCGGGCCTGATCGCCGGTGCCGTCGTCCTCGCCGTCCAGCGGGTGCGCGTTCCGGCCGTGCTGCGCGGCATCATGCCGGTGGTGGTGATCCCGCTGAGCTCCTCGGCGGTGGTCGGCTTCCTGATGTTCCTCGTCGTCGGCAAGCCCATCGCCTCCCTGCAGAGCGCGCTGACCGACTGGCTGGAAGGCCTCTCCGGCGCCAACGCGATCATCCTCGGCGTCATCCTCGGCCTGATGATGTGCTTCGACCTCGGCGGCCCGCTGAACAAGGTCGCGTACGCCTTCGCGGTCGGCGGCCTCGCCCATCCGACCGACGGCAGCCTCAAGGTCATGGCCGCGGTGATGGCGGCCGGCATGGTCCCGCCGCTCGCCATGGCCCTCGCGACCACCGTCCGCGGCCGCCTCTTCACCAAGACGGAGCGGGAGAACGGCAAGGCGGCCTGGTTCCTCGGCGCCTCCTTCATCACCGAGGGCGCCATCCCCTTCGCGGCCGCAGATCCGCTGCGCGTGATCCCGGCGTCGATGGCGGGCGGTGCGGCCACCGGCGCCCTGTCCATGGCCTTCGGCTGCACGCTGCGCGCCCCGCACGGCGGTGTCTTCGTGGTCCCGCTCATCGGACAGCCGCTGCTCTACCTCGTCGCGATCGCCGCCGGGGTCTGTGTCTCCACGGCCGTGGTGGTCGTGCTCAAGGGCGCCCGGAAGACGATGACGCCCTCGGGCGACGGGGCCGACGCGCGGGCGAGTGCCGAAGCGGCCGGAGCGGCTGGAGTGGTCGAAGCGGTCGACACGAAGCGCGTGCCGACGACCGCCTGAGGCAGGGGACTTGTGCGACTTGCGTCACTTCGGGACCTAAGGCCCAAAAGCCCCCTGTCGTAAGTCGTGCCCGCTGTTGTCTACTGGGCGACATGTTCCAGGATGTCTCGATCGTTCAGCAGGCAGGCGTGGCGGTGCTCGCCGCGGCGACCGTGGTCTGGGCCGTCGGCCTGGTGCGGGTGCTGCGCAGGGAGCGCCCCGACGCGGTGGCGCGGCGTCAGGTCCCGGGCCTGCGGGCCCTGCCCGGCCAGCAGGGCCCGCCGCGCGCGGAGGCCGTGGAGCTCACCGCGGACGAACGCGCCGCCTTCGCCGGTCTCGTCCGGCAGTTCGGGCGGCGGCGCTCCTAGCCGGCGGCCGCGTCCTTGGCCCTGCGCTCCATCGCGGCGCGGGCCGCTTCCTCGCTGGCGTACACCTCGCACATGTGGCGCCGGTCGGGGGTGAGGGTGTGCTCGACCTCCCACAGGCTGATCTCGCCGCCGTCGAAGAGCAGGAACGCGTGTTCGTAGAGCGAGAAGCTCAGGCGCGCCTCGCCGCTCAGGCCCGGGCGGCCGAACGCCTGCGTTATCTGGTGCGCGAACGCCGCGCGCAGCAGCCGGGCGATGTCCTCGCCGGGAACGTCGCCGTCCGGGTTCTCCGCGCGGCGCAGCAGCCGCCGCGCGTGGTCCGCGGAGTCGTCCGGCACGTACATGTGGCGGGGGCCCGGGTCGGCGGACATGTGGAGCGTGACGGGCCGCTCGCAGGCGGGCGGGTCCGGCGGCAGCGGCAGCCGCGAGGTGGCGACGCCCGCCTCCTCCTCGTCGGCGTAGACCTCGTACGTCGGGGCGCTGCCCGGCGCGGTGTTGTGGACCAGCTCCCAGAGCGTGAGCACGGACGCGTCGGCCAGCAGCCAGGTGTGTCTGTACGTCTCGCGGTGCAGGCCCGCGCTGTGGTGCGCGGAGTGCAGGGAACTGTCGTGGGCGAGGGCCGAGTCGAGGCGGCGTATCACCTCGTCCGGCAGGTCGAAGGAGTTCAGGGCACGGCCGAGGAGTCGCTCGAGATGCTCCTCCGGAGAGTGTGGCTCGGGCGACTCGGGTGGCTCGTACGCCGTTTCGTACGGAACGCTCAAGGCTTCTCCCGGCGTTGCTGCATGTCACCTGGTGAGTGCATACCGTAGCCCCTGGGTCGGACATCGTGCCCGGGAACGGGAAAACGCGCGAGCCACGCGGGGAAGTTCCCGCGTGGCTCGCTCAGTTGAGAGGCGCCAGAGTCGCCCGGAGATGGATCAGACGGCGCTGCCGGCCGTCCACTCGCTCCACGGCATGTTCCAGCCGTTGAGGCCGTTGTCCGGGGCGATCGTCTTGTCGGGGGAGCCCTTGACCGTCACGACGTCACCGATGAGGGAGTTGTTGAAGAACCAGGCGCCCATGGTGTTCGGGTCGCCCGCGCCGCGCGCGTCCTGGAGGCCGACGCAGCCGTGGCTGGTGTTGGCGCTGCCGAAGACGGACGGCGAGCCCCAGTAGTTGCCGTGGATGAAGGTGCCCGACGTGGACAGACGCATGGCGTGCGGCACGTCCTTGATGTCGTACTCACCGCCGAAGCCGACCGTGTCGCCGTTCATCCGGGTCTGGGTGAACTTCTCGGAGATCACCATCTTGCCGTTGTACGTGGGGTTCGACGGGCTGCCCGCGGAGATCGGGATGGTCTTGATGACCTTGCCGTCGCGCTCGACCGTCATCTTCTTGGTGTTGACGTCGACGGTGGAGACCTGCGCGCGGCCGACGGTGAAGGTGACCGTCTTCTTCTGCACGCCGGTGATGCCGTTCGCGCCCTTCACGCCGTCCAGGTCGATCTTCATGGTGACCTTGGAGCCGGCCTTCCAGTACTCCTCGGGCCGGAAGTCCAGGCGCTGGTTGCCGAACCAGTGGCCGACGACCTTCTGGCCGCTGGTGGAGGTCACCGTGATGTGCGACTGGACGTCCTTCTTCTCCGTGATCGGCTTGTCGAAGTTGAAGGAGACCGGCATACCGACGCCGACCGTGGTGCCGCCGTCGGGGGTGTAGCTGCCGATGAAGCTGTTGGCGGAGGAGACGGTGGTGAACGTCGCGTTCTCCGTCGCCGCGTTGCCCTTCGGGTCCTTGGCGTTGGCGGTGACCTTGTACTTCGTGCCCCGCTCCAGCTGGCCCTTCGGCTTCCAGGAGGTGCCGTCCCCGGAGATGGTGCCCTCGACCGCCGCGCCGGACGTCACCGACGTCATCTTCACGCTGGTCAGCTTGCCGTTCTTGACCTTGACGCCGGTGTGGTTGATCGAGGCGTCGGTGGCACCGTCCTTGGAGGAGATGGTGATCTCGGCGCCCTTGGCGGCAGAGCTCGCGCCCTTCTTGTCACCCTTGGCGCCCGCGTCGCCCCCGCACGCCGTGAGGGTCAGCGCGCCCGCGGCGGCGAGCGCGGTGGCGGCCAGCAGGGCACGGCGCCGGGGGTTGACTATGACCGACCTTGTCACGGGCTGCTCCAACGTACGTGTTCTGATCCAGTACGAGTAAAGAGCGCCCGGATGCGCGGAGGAGTTCCCTCCGGAGGGTGTGAGCGCCAGCACACTTCGCGCCCAAGGGCCCTGCATGGGCGGGCATTTGCCCTCTTCCCCCACCCTTTGCGGCTATTGCCGGTGGCCTTCCTTCCCGCGGAGACCGAGGTCGTGGCCGCCGAGGCCGTAGAGGTCGCGATACGCGGGGAACGTGCCGCCCCGCGTCCGCACCGACTCCGCCGCCAGCAACGCCCGCACGATCGCCGCGGTCACCATGTCGGCCCCGGCGGCGAGGATCTCGTTGAGGGCGAGCGGACTGTCGGCGGCCAAGGGGCGCTCCCCCGTGGCGAGGGCGAAGACCGTGTCCCCGTCGTTGAGGAGGTGGACGGGCCGCACGGCGCGCGCCATGCCGTCGTGCGAGGTGCCGGCGAGCTTCTGCGCCTGGGCCTTGGTCAGGTCGGCGTCGGTGGCGACGACGGCGAGGGTGGTGTTGAGCGGCGGCGGCCCGTTCTCCGCCGCGGCTTCGGCGAGGCGCCGCGTGGCCTCCTCGTGCGCCTCGGGTGCCGGGGGGTCGACCCGCCGCCCCGCGAAGTGCTGCCCGTACAGCGCGCCCGTCACGGGGTCGACCCCCGAGCCCGCGGCGTTCGCCACCACCAGCGCCGCGACCGTGATGCCGGAGTCGAGGCGGACGCTCGCGCTGCCGATGCCGCCCTTGACGGCGCCGACCACCGCGCCGGTGCCCGCGCCGACATTGCCCTCCACGATGGGCGCGCACGGCTCCGTGCGCGCGGCCGCCTCCACCGCGGCCCGCCCGGTCGCCGCACCGGGACGGGCCGTGAAGTCACCGCCCCGGCCGAGGTCGAAGACGCAGGCGGCCGGCACGACGGGCACCACATGGGAGGGCTCGGGACCCACCCGCACCCCCGGCCCCGCTCCTCCAGCCAGGCCATCACCCCGGACGCGGCGTCAAGGCCGTACGCACTGCCTCCGGTGAGGACGACGGCCTCGACGCGCTGCACGAGGTTGCGCGGGTCGAGGGCGTCCGTCTCGCGGGTGCCGGGCCCGCCGCCCCGCACGTCCACCGCGGCGACAGCGCCGCCCTCGGGGGCCAACACCGCGGTGGTGCCCGTCAGTTGCCCGTCGCCGTCCAACGTGGCGTGCCCGACGCGCAGACCCGCGACATCGGTCAGGGAGCCGGTGGTCACGTCAGTGGTCACGTCAGTAGTCATACGACGATGGGTACCACGGACGCGTATCACGCGCGGCGGCCCGCGCGGGCGGTGAGCGTGACCCCGGTCGCGACCGTCGCCATGGCCACGAGACCCGCCACCAGCACGGCCCAGCGCCCCGCGAACGTACTCGCCAGCGTCGCCAACGCGCTCGTCGGCAGCACCAGCTGCTGGGCCAGGCCCACCTTGTAGTAGCGGGCGTGCAGCGCCCAGATGGTGATCAGATACAGCGCGGTGGGGACCGTCACCGCGGCGGACGCGGCCAGAGTCGACAGATGGGCCTCGCCCACGGCCTGCTCGACCGCCACCTCGATGCCGGCTCCGATCGCCGCCGCCGAGCCGAGGATCACGAAGTGGCCGTATCCCCACAGGAACGCCTGCCGGTTGCTGTGCAGCCTTCCGTGGATGGGCACGACGAAGTAGATCCACCACGCGGCGAAGACGATGAGCAGCCCGCCCGCGGCGATGGGCAGCAGCTCGTCGAGCGCGTCGTTCTCCTCGATGCCGGACTTCACCGCGATCGTCGCCGCCGCGATCGTCTCGCCGAGCACGATGATCGTGAACAGGCCGTACCGCTCCGAGATGTGATGCGGATGCCAGGTGGTGGTGTACCGCCGCTCCGCCAGCACCGGCACGCACATCTCGGCGACCGCCATCACGAGGAACAGCCAAGGCCGGGCGTCCTCCGGCAGGAACAACAGGCCCGTCCAGCCGATCTGACAGACCAGCACGCCCGCCGCGTACCGCAGGGCCGTGGTCCGCTCGGCGCCCGTCGCGTTCTTGGCCGCGCGCAGCCACTGCGAGGAGAGCGCGATGCGCATGATGAGGTAGCCGAGCCAGACCAGCAGGAAGTCGTGCTCCTGGAAGGCCTTGGAGACCCCGGCGGCGAAGACGAGGACACCGGCGATCTGGATCAGCGTCACCACGCGGTACAGCGCGTCGTCGTTGTCGTACGCCGAGGCGAACCAGGAGAAGTTCACCCAGGCCCAGAACAGCGCGAAGAAGAGCATTGCGTAGCTCAGGACGCCCTCGCCCGCGTGCCCCTCGGCGACGGCGTGCACCAGCTCGGCACCCGCCTGCGCGACCGCCACGACGAAGCAGAGGTCGAAGAAGAGCTCCAGCGGCGTCGCCGCGCGGTGCTTCTCGTCCCGCCCGCGCGCGAGGAGGGGCCGCAGCGGCTTGGCGGAGACGGCGGAGACGGACGACGCGGCACGCGCGTCCGCCGCGGCGGAACCGCCGGGGGCGGAGGAGCCGGTGGGGGCGGGGGAGCCAGGTGAGCCGGTGGGTCCAGGCGGGCCGGGGGTGTCGGAGGAGCCAGGCGATGACGTCATGGGGACACCACAGCAGAAGGCGTACGCCGAAACGGGCTGTGCCGCCCGGCGCCGCGAGAGGGCCACCCGGGCGAAGCAAGGCCCCGGCCCGGCCGCGACCTCGCCGACGCGTGCAGCGGCCGGTGGGCTGCCGCACCGCCTGAGGCACGAAAGGGGCCTGCCCATCGCCCCCGACACGTCCGGCTGCCTCGGCGCCCGCGCTACCGGAGGCCTGCTCCGTGACGCCGACCTGCGGCCCACCTTCCGCTTCGCCCGCCGCCGCGCCGGTCCCGGCAAGGATCTCGCCCCGCGCGGCACGCCCGCGCCGGGCCCGGGGCGGATCGCCGCCGACCGGGAGACCTTCGCGGCCCACGGGCTCAGGGCCGTCCGACGGTGGTCGCGCACCCCCGCGGACGTACCCTGGAGGCATGAGCACCGCCCCCGCCCCCGAACCGCGCGATCCGGAGAGCCCGAAGAACCCCAAGAGCCCGGCAGGCCCCGAGCAGGGCACGAAGCCGCGGAACACTCTGGTCTTCGACGACCCGCTGTCGCAGCAGTCTGCGGACGACGCGGACCGAGGGTGGGGCGAGCGGGCCGAGACCGGTGGCAGCAGCAGCGCCGCCGACCTGGCGCGGTTCCTCGACGAGAAGCCGCCCCACCACCTCTGAGCCCTGCCCCACCAGCAGCTCGAAGCCCGGCCCCGCTTCCCCCGGGCCCTGCTCCACCACCCCCGGGCCCTGCCGCGCCGCCACCCCGGGGCCCCTTGGGCCCCCGCTACCGCTCGTCGTGCCCGGAGCCGCGCTGTGCCACCAGGGCGTCGCGGATCTCCTTGAGGACCTCCAGCTCCGAGACCTCGATGACCTCCTGCGTGCCCTCCTTCTCGGCGCGCCGGGCCGCGACCCGCGCGAGGTACTTCGCCATGGGCAGGACCATCAGGAAGTACACGACGGCCGCGGTGATCAGGAAGCTGAGGACCGCGCTGAGCACGGAGCCCCACATGATGACAATGCCCTTGGAGGCCTCGCCCGCGGCGCCCACCTCGCAGGGCGACTTCAGGCATGAGCTGTAGTGGTCGAGGTCCTTCGTGCCGAAGGCGCCGACCAGCGGGTTGATGACACCCTTCACCACGGAGTTCACGATGTTCGTGAACGCGGCGCCGATGACCACCGCGACCGCCAGGTCGACCACATTGCCGCGCATCAGGAAGGCCTTGAAGCCCTCCCAGACGCCCGGTTCCCTCTTCTCGCTCACCACGGGGCCTTTCTTCGCATGTGCGGGTTGCGGAACAAACGACTTCGCAACCTACGTCAGACCGTGGAGAGCCTGTCCAATCGGCATTCTCCAATGGGCGACGTGACCGGGTGCCCGTGCGATCGCGAACGGCGCGGCTCATCGCAGGGTCACCGCCAGGCGGGTGCTCGCCCCGGCCCCGGCCAGCCGCGACGCGGTGTCGCGCGGCACCGAGAGCACCACCAGCGCACCGCTCTCGGCGGGCCCTTCCGCCTGCTCGGGCACCTCGGAGACCCGCGCGCCCGCCGCCACCACACGCGGCTTCGCACCGCTCCCCGGCGGCCCCTCGGCGGCGATCACGTCGACCCGGTCGCCGGGGCGCAACAGCGCGGCGGCCGCCGCGTCCGCGATCCGCACCGGCGCGGTCACCGTCTCGGCGGCCGGCCGCCCCCGGGCCTGCTCAGCCGCGGCGGGGGCCCGCGGCTCATCGCTGTCCCGCGGCCCCGTGGTCGCCAGGGCGGCGGCGGTCATCGCCAGCCCCACCGCCAGGGCCCGCCGCCGGTGCCGCAGCAGTCGGCGCAGCCGTGGACGGCCGGCGCGCACCCGCACGGGCGCGAAGGGAGGGACCGGGCAGCCGTCGGACGGCCGGGCCTGGAGAGGGACTTGGGTCACGACAACCACCACCTGCGGTGCGAGAGCTTGGCTTGCGCTCCCACGATGCGGGACCACGCCGATTCCCGCTGAGCCCCGTGGACTACTCGCCGGTTGTGGACAACTCCCTCACCCGAAGGGGATCTTCCGCCCGGCTCACCACCCGCACGGCTGCCCCGGTCCCGGCCTTCACGGCAACCGAATCCCCGGCTCCATCCCGCCCAACGCCCCCGCACACGGACACGCCCGCTCCCCGACCGCCGGCAACCCCGCGACGGCGTCGAAGAGGACACTCCGCAGCCGGTCCACGCTCGCGGCGAACACCCGCAGGACCTCTTCGTGCGAGACGCCGTCTCCCGACTCCGCCCCCGCGTCCAAGTCGGTGACCAGCGCCAACGACGTGTAGCAGAGCTCCAGTTCCCGTGCGAGGGCGGCCTCCGGATGCCCGGTCATGCCCACCACCGACCAGCCCTGCGCGGCGTGCCAGCGCGACTCCGCCCGGGTCGAGAAGCGCGGCCCCTCCACCACGACCAGCGTCCCTCCGTCCACCGGCTCCCAGCCACGGCCACGGGCGGCCGCCAGCGCCACCGCCCGGCCCACCGGGCAGTACGGGTCGGCCAGCGACACGTGCACGACCTCGGGAACGGTGCCGTCCGGCAGCGGCACCCCGTCGAAGTACGTCTGCGTACGCGCCTTCGTGCGGTCCACCAGCTGATCGGGCACGAGCAGCGTGCCGGGCCCGTACTCGGCCCGCAGCCCACCGACCGCACAGGGGGCGAGCACCTGGCGTACGCCGACGGAGCGCAGCGCCCAGAGGTTGGCGCGGTAGTTGATGCGGTGCGGCGGCAGATGGTGCCCGCGGCCGTGCCGGGGCAGGAAGGCGACCCGCCGCCCCGCCCCACCGCCGAGCGAGCCGCCAGAGCCGGGGGAACCGCCAGAGCCCCCAGAACCAAGTGAGCCGAGGAAAAGAGAGTCGCTCGGCGCCCCATAAGGCGTGTCGACCTGAACCTCGGTCACGTCATCCAGAAAGGAGTACAGCCCGGAGCCGCCGATCACCCCGATCTCGGCCCGTGTCCCGTTCACGTTCGCCGTGTTCACCATGGACGGCACGGTATCGGCGCGTATCGGCACCCGGATACGCCGAGGACCCCGCCGTCGGTGAACGGCGAGGTCCTGGGAGAAGAAGCTGGAAGCCTACGCGGCCGAGCTCGAAGCCGACGAGGAGCCGGACGACGAGGACGACGAGGCCGCCGAGGACGAAGAGGTCGAGGACGCCGACGAGGAAGAAGCCGTCGACGGCTTCGCGTCGGACGTGGACTTCGACGACGAAGACGACGGCGTGCTGCTCGACGACGAGCCGCGGCTGTCGTTGCGGTAGAAGCCGGAGCCCTTGAAGACGATGCCGACCGCCGAGAACACCTTCTTGAGGCGTCCGTCGCAGTTCGGGCACACGGTCAGGGCGTCGTCCGTGAACTTCTGCACCGCCTCGAGGCCCTCGCCGCACTCGGTGCACTGGTACTGGTACGTCGGCACTTGCTTCCTCCTGGCACTCTCACTCGATGAGTGCTAACGACGATCCATAGTGACGTATTCCGGGGGATCAGTCCACCGCGACCGGCTGTCGGTGACCGACGCCACGCGCCACCGTGCGCCCCGGGCCCCTCGGAACCAGGCGCGAGCGCAGCGTGACGAGGACCACCAGGGCCAGTGCCGTGCCGCCCAGGGGGACCAGGAAGCCGGCCCCGTCCCAGAAGTGGTCCTCCAGCTGTCCCGCGACCGTGACGGCCGCCGCCTGGCCGAGCGCGACGGCGCCGGTCAGCCAGGTGAAGGCCTCGGTGCGGCCGGTCGGCGGGACCAGCTTGTCCACCAGCGTGTAGCCGGTGATCAGCGCCGGCGCGATGCAGACGCCGACCAACAGGCCGAGCCCGGCGAGCAGCAGCGCGGAGTGCGCGGCCCACAGCCCCGAGGCCATCAGCGTCAGCGCCGCGTACGCCACGAGCAGGCGCCGCTGGGGGGAGACCTTCCAGGCGATGGCGCCGCACACGACTCCGGAGAGCATGTTGCCCGCGGCGAACGTGCCGTACAGGACGCCGTTCAGGCCGGGCTCGCCGATGGACTCGGTGAAGGCGGCCAGCGAGACCTGCATGCCGCCGAAGACGGCGCCGATCCCGAGGAACGTCACGATGAGCACGCGGATACCGGGGACCCGCAGCGCGGAGACGTGCTCCACGCGCGCGTGGTCCTCGTTCTGCGAGGACGGCTTCGGCTGGGTGCTCTTCTGCGCGGCGAACAGCAGACCGCCGATCAGCGTGAGCCCGGCTTCGGTGAGCAGTCCGGCGGAGGGGTCGACGCCGGTGCACAGCGCGGTCGCCACGAGCGGCCCGAGGACGAAGGTCAGCTCGTCGGTGACCGACTCGAAGGCGGCGGCGGTGGTGGCCAGCGGGGAATCCTGGAGCTTGACGCCCCAGCGGGCCCGCACCATGGGGCCGATCTGAGGCGTCGAGGCGCCCGCCGGCACGGCGGCCGCGAACAGCGCCCACAAGGGGGCGTCGGAGAGCGCGAGCACCGTCAGGGTGATGACGGAGGCCGAGTGGACGAGCACGCCGGGCACCAGCACGGCACGCTGGCCGAACCGGTCGGCGAGCTTGCCGCTGAAGGGGGCGAACAGCGCCATGGAGACGCCGGTGACGGCCGAGACGGCGCCCGCGGCACCGTACGAGCCGGTGGTGTGCTGCACCAGCAGGACGATGGAGATCGTCAGCATCGCGAACGGCTGGCGTGCCGCGAAGCCGGGGAGCAGGAACGTCCAGGCGCGAGGGGTGCGCAGGAGCTGTCCGTAGCCCGGGCGGGTTTCGGTGACCGTGGATGCCACGGCCCGTGCCTTTCTGCCGCCTGGTAGCGGTCTCCCTTGTGGGGAGACGACGCCGAGAGCTGTCCTCTTGCGCGGAACTGCGGTAGATGCCGGGGCCCAGTGCGGGGGCGCCACGACCGCCATACGGTCGCGCCAGCTCTGCTTCAGGCAGAGTTGGTTCGATCAGTTGGTTCAGTCAGGTGTTCGAGCGGGGCGCTTTTCAGCTCCCCGTCGGTGCCTTAATCGTACAGGCAACAGTCACATCTGACCCTGTGATCGCAGTGGATGAGACCCCCGCCACCTACGATTGGTGTTTTCCTCCGTCGGTTCCCAGCCAACTCGCGAGCTTTCCGCCGTGGCCGACCGCGCGCAGCCGCTTCTCGGCGGCGTCCCGCACCGGGTCGGTCGCCACGACCAGCAGCTCGTCGCCGCGCCGCAGCACCGTCGTGGGCAGCGGGACAAACGATTCGCCCTCGCGCACGATGAGCGTGACCGCCGCGCCCTGCGGCAGCCGCAGCTCGCCCACCTCGACGCCGTGCATGCGCGAGCCCTCGGGGATGGCGACCGACAAGAGGTGCCCGCGCAGCCGCTCCAGGGGTGCCGACTCGATGCCGAGGTCGGCGGCCTCCGAGGAGCCGCCGATCCGCAGCAGCTTGGCCAGCCAAGGCAGCGTGGGGCCCTGGACGAGGGTGTAGACGACGACGAGCACGAAGACGATGTTGAAGATCCGCTGGCTGTCCTCGACGCCGTTCACCATGGGGATGGTGGCCAGGATGATGGGCACGGCGCCGCGCAGCCCGGCCCAGGACAGCAGCGCCTTCTCCTGCCACGGCATGCGGAACGGCAGCAGGCTCAGGACGACCTCCAGGGGCCGCGCCACCATCGTCAGGACTAGGCCGATGACGATCGCGTGCCAGGTGTCGTCGAGCAGCTCGTGCGGGGTGACCAGCAGGCCGAGCAGGACGAACATGCCGATCTGGGCGAGCCAGCCGAGGCCTTCGGCGAAGCCGCGGGTGGCGGGCCAGTGCGGCAGCCTGGCGTTGCCGAGGACCATCGAGGCGAGGTAGACGGCGAGGAAGCCGCTGCCGTGCGCCATGGCGCCGGCCGCGTAGGCGGCGACCGCGATGGCCATGACGGCGATGGGGTAGAGGCCGGAGGCGGGCAGGGCCACGTGCCGCAGGCCGAAGGCGCCGAGCCAGCCGACCGCGACGCCGATCGCGGCGCCGATCGCCAGCTCCAGGGCGATCGTGCCGAGCAGCACGTACCAGTGGTCCACCGGTCCCGCCGTGGAGAACGCCACGACGAGGATCACCACAGGGGCGTCGTTGAACCCCGACTCCGCTTCCAGGACGCCCGTGATGCGCGAGGGGAGCGGCACCTTCCGCAGCACCGAGAAGACCGCCGCGGCGTCCGTGGAGGAGACCACCGCGCCGATGATCAGCGCCGGCCGCCACTCCAGCCCCACCAGGTAGTGCGCGCCCGCCGCCGTGATGCCCACGCTCACCGCGACTCCGACCGTGGAGAGGACGGCGGCCGCCGGCAGGGCGGGCCGCACTTCCTTCCACTTCGTGCCGAGGCCGCCCTCGGCGAGGATCACGACCAGGGCGGCATAGCCGATGACCTGCGTCAGTTCGGCGTTGTCGAAGTGGACGTCACCGATGCCGTCCTGGCCCATCGCGACCCCGATGCCGAGGTACAGGAGCAGGCTGGGGAGCCCGCTGCGCGAGGAGATACGGACCGCCGCCACCGCGACGAGCAGAACGAGCGAGCAGACGAGCAGGAGCTGGTTGAGGTGGTGGACAGTCAGGGGCCGTTCCTTCCTCCGTGCGCGCACAAGCACTTCTTGCGAGCCAGTACGTCGTTCACCTCTCGCGAGGCAAGTACTTCGTTACCTTACCTAATCGTTAACGCCTTCTTGATGCCTTCGAACGCGTTTACGATCTTTCGAGGTCCGGTTCCTGACTCCGCGTCCGGAGTCCAGACGCCCTGCGCCTATGGTTGCTCCAGCGCTCCCAGAGCCGCCCGCCCGACAGCACAGCCCGCCCTGCCGCTCGCGTAAGGACAGCAAGGACAGCGATGCCCTCCAACACCACCGCCTCTTCCGGTCATAAGTCCGGCAAGAAGAAGGGGCGCCGAGCCCGCCTCGTCGTGATCGTCCTGGTCCTGGCCATCGTCGGAGGCATCGGCTTCGGCGCGTACTGGAGCGTCAGCACCGTGCGCGCCTCCTTCCCGCAGACCAAGGGGACCCTCAAGCTCGACGGCCTCTCCGGCAACGTCGAGGTGAAGCGCGACGGGAACGGAATCCCGCAGATCTACGCCGAGTCCGACGCCGACCTCTTCATGGCACAGGGCTACGTCCAGGCGCAGGACCGCTTCTGGGAGATGGACGTACGCCGTCATATGACCTCCGGGCGGCTCTCCGAGATGTTCGGCAAGAGCCAGGTCAAGAGGGATGAGTTCCTGCGCACGCTCGGCTGGCACCGGGTGGCGAAGAAGGAGTACGACTCCAAGCTCTCCCCGGAGACGAAGAAGTACCTCCAGGCCTACGCCAAGGGAGTCAACGCCTACCTCGACGGCAAGGACGGCAAGGACGTCTCCGTCGAGTACGCGGCGCTCGGCTTCACCAACGACTACAAGCCGCAGAAGTGGACCCCCGTCGACTCCGTGGCCTGGCTCAAGGCCATGGCCTGGGACCTGCGCGGCAACATGCAGGACGAGATCGACCGCTCCTTGATGACGAGCCGCCTCGGCCCCTCGCAGATCAAGGACCTGTACCCCGAGTACCCGTACCAGCGGAACAAGCCGATCGTCCGCGAGGGCGCCTATGACGCTGTCACCAAGGAGTACGACACCAAGGGCACCGGCACGCAGTCCGGAACCGGCGGCACGGGCACGGGCACAGGCACCGGCACGGGTACGGGCACCGGCACGGGCACAGGCGGCGGCACCGCGGGCTCCGGCCTCGCGGGTGGCGCCCAGGCGCCCGACGGGCTCCAGTCGCAGCTCTCGGGGGTCTCCGACGCCCTGGACGAGGTCCCCGCGATCCTCGGCCCGAACGGCAACGGCATCGGCTCGAACTCCTGGGTCGTCTCCGGCGAGCACACGATCACCGGCAAGCCGCTCCTCGCGAACGACCCGCACCTGGCCCCGCAGCTGCCCTCGGTCTGGTACCAGATGGGCCTGCACTGCCGTTCGGTCTCCGACAAGTGCCGGTACGACGTCTCCGGCTACACCTTCTCGGGCATGCCGGGCGTGGTCATCGGCCACAACGACGAGATCGCCTGGGGCATGACGAACCTCGGCGCCGACGTCACGGACCTCTACCTGGAGAAGTTCACCGGGGACGGCTACCAGTACGGCCAGAAGGTGCTGCCCTTCGCGTCGCGCGAGGAGACCATCAAGGTCGCGGGCGGCAAGGCGAAGAAGATCACGGTCCGCGAGACCAACAACGGCCCGCTCATCTCCGACCGCGACGACGAACTGGTCAAGGTCGGCAGGAAGGCCCACGTCGACGCCGCGGCCCCCGACCGGGGCGACGGCTACGGCGTGGCGCTGCGCTGGACGGCGCTGGACCCGGGCAAGTCCATGGACGCGGTCTTCAAGCTCAACAGGGCGAAGAACTTCACGGAGTTCCGCAAGGCGGCCGCCCTCTTCGAGGTGCCGTCGCAGAACCTCATCTACGCCGACCGCGAGGGCCACATCGGCTACCAGGCGCCCGGCAGGATTCCGACCCGCGGCAAGGGCGACGGTTCGCTCCCGGCGCCCGGCTGGGACCCGGAGTACCGCTGGAAGGGCTACATCCCGCAGGACGCCCTGCCCTACGAGTACGACCCCAAGCGCGGCTACATCGTCACCGCCAACCAGGCCGTGATCGACGAGGACAAGTACCCGTACAAGCTCACCGGGGACTGGGGCTACGGCGCGCGCAGCCAGCGCATCGACGACCTGATCCAGTCGAAGATCAAGAACGGCGGCAAGATCTCCACCGAGGACATGCGCCTCATGCAGATGGACAACAGCAGCGAGATCGCCAAGCTGCTGGTGCCCAAGCTGCTGAAGATCGACGTCAAGGACAAGTACGTCCGCGAGGCGCAGAAGCTCCTGGAGGGCTGGGACTACACCCAGGACGCCGACTCGGCCGCCGCCGCGTACTTCAACTCGGTCTGGCGCAACATCCTCAAGCTCGCCTTCGGCAACAAGCTCCCCAAGGAGCTGCGCGTCAAGGGCCAGTGCCTGAGCGTGGAGCCGGCCGGCAACACCGGCCCGGCGGACGAGGGCAAGAAGGTGCGCGAGTGCGGCGAGCGGGACGCGGACTCGGCCCAGCCGGACGGCGGCGACCGCTACTACGAAGTGGTCCGCAAGATCATCGACGACGAGACCAACGACTGGTGGAAGTCGCCGAAGACCCGCACCGACAAGGCGACCACGACCCGCGACCAGCTGTTCGCACGGGCCCTTGAGGACGCGCGCTGGGACCTGACGGCCAAGCTCGGCAAGGACATCGACAGCTGGAGCTGGGGCCGCCTGCACCGCCTCACGCTGAAGAACCAGACGCTCGGCACCGAGGGCCCCGGCTGGCTCCAGTACGTGCTCAACCGCGGCCCCTGGAACCTCGGCGGCGGCGAGGCGGCGGTCAACGCCACCGGCTGGAACGCGGCGGGCGGCTACGGCGTGGTCTGGGTGCCGTCGATGCGCATGGTGGTGAACCTCAAGGACCTCGACAAGTCCAAGTGGATCAACCTCACCGGCGCCTCGGGGCACGCGTACAACGCGCACTACACCGACCAGACCGAGAAGTGGGCCAAGGGTGAACTCCTGCCCTGGGCCTACTCGGAGAAGGCGGTCGAGAAGAGCACCAGCGACAAGCTGGTCCTGCGCCCCTGACCGGCAGCTCCTGAAAGGGCCCTCCACGCGCGCGTGGAGGGCCCTTTCGGCTGTCCGGGGGTCAGCGGAAGCGGCGCACCCCCGAGGGCGTCACCACGGCGTGCACCGGCAGGTCGTGCGCCTCCGCGGGGATGCGCGCGACGACCTCGGAGTCGTACAGGAGCACCACGAGAGCGGGATCGGCGCCCGACAGCTCCAGACGGGCCAGGACGCGGTCGTACGAGCCGCCGCCCCGCCCGAGCCGCGTGCCGCGCTCGTCCACCGCGAGCCCCGGCAGCAGGACGGTGTCCGCCGCCAGGACGGCTTCGGGGCCGAGCCGCGGCCCGGAGGGCTCCAGCAGCTCGATCTTCCCCTGGTGCCGCACCCGGACCAGGGAGCCCTCCCCGTCGTACGCGGCCCAGTCCAGGTCGTTGTCCGGGAGCAGTACGGGCAGCAGGACCCGCGTCCCGCGCGCGTGGAGGGTGTCGAGCAGGACGCGCGTGCCGGGCTCACTGCCCACGGAGACGTACGCCGCCACTGTCCGCGCCTCGGCCAGTTCCGCCAGCTCCAGCGCGCGCTCGGCGAGCAGGACGGCCGCCCCCCGCGTGTCATCCCCGGTCAACCCGCTCCTCACCGCGAGGAAGTCTCGCCGCAACGTGCGCTTGGTTTGCTGTTCGCCGGTCTCGGTTCCGCTCATCGGATACTCACATTTCTGCCTGGTGGGCGCATATGCCGACGAATGATCCGGACCCACAGATTCCGCACATACGTACCGGATATGGTGTCGACATGACTGAGTCTCACCCCCCCACCCCCCGGATCACCAAGGCGGTCATCCCGGCGGCAGGCCTGGGCACGCGCTTCCTGCCGGCCACCAAGGCGACCCCCAAGGAGATGCTGCCGGTCGTCGACAAGCCGGCGATCCAGTACGTGGTCGAGGAGGCCGTGTCGGCGGGTCTCGACGACGTCCTCATGATCACGGGCCGCAACAAGCGCCCACTGGAGGACCACTTCGACCGCAACTACGAGCTGGAGTCGGCCCTCCTGAAGAAGGGCGACGAGGCGCGGCTCGCCAAGGTCCAGGAGTCCAGCGACCTCGCGACGATGCACTACGTCCGCCAGGGCGACCCCAGGGGACTCGGTCACGCCGTGCTCTGCGCGGCCCCGCACGTCGGCAAGGAGCCGTTCGCCGTACTCCTCGGCGACGACCTCATCGACCCCCGCGACCCGCTCCTCGCCCGGATGGTCGAGGTCCAGGAGCAGTGCGGCGGCAGCGTCATCGCCCTCATGGAGGTGGCCCCGGAGCAGATCCACCTCTACGGCTGCGCCGCCGTCGAGGCGACCGAGGAAGGCGACGTCGTCAAGGTCACCGACCTGGTCGAGAAGCCCGACACCGCCGACGCGCCCAGCAACTACGCGATCATCGGCCGCTACGTCCTCGACCCCGCCGTCTTCGACGTCCTGCGCAAGACCGAGCCGGGCCGCGGCGGCGAGATCCAGCTCACCGACGCCCTCCAGCAGCTCGCCGCGGACGAGAAGGTCGGCGGTCCGGTGCACGGCGTCGTCTTCAAGGGCCGCCGCTACGACACCGGCGACCGGGGCGACTATCTGCGTGCCATTGTCAGACTGGCGTGCGAACGTCAGGATCTGGGCCCGGATTTCAAGGCCTGGCTTCGCAGTTACGTCACCGAGGAGATGTAGCACTTTGAGCAGCAGCACGACGACACCGACCACCGGCCGGAGCCCTCTGTGGTCGGTGGAGGAGCATCTGGACGACATCCTCGCGACCGTCCGCCCGCTCGAACCCATCGAGCTCCAACTCCTCGACGCGCAGGGCTGCGTCCTCGTCGAGGACGTCACGGTGCCCGTCGCGCTGCCGCCCTTCGACAACAGCTCCATGGACGGGTACGCGGTACGGGTCGCCGACATCGAGGGCGCGAGCGAGGAGTTCCCCGCCGTCCTGACCGTGATCGGTGACGTGGCCGCGGGCGCGGGCGAGCAGCCCACCGTCGGCGCGGGCCAGGCGGCCCGCATCATGACCGGCGCCCCGCTGCCGCCCGGCGCCGAGACCGTCGTCCCCGTGGAGTGGACCGACGGAGGCCTCGGTGAGGGCCCCGCCTCCGGGATGCGCGCCCACAGCGCCGCCCCCGAGGGCGCCTCCGGAGAGGTCCGCGTGCACCGCCCGGCCGCGGCACGCGCGCACGTACGCGCGCGGGGCAGCGACGTCCGCGCCGGGGACCGCGCCCTGAGCGCGGGCACGGTCCTCGGCCCGCCGCAGATCGCCCTGCTCGCCGCCGTCGGCCGCGGCACGGTGAAGGTGCGCCCGCGCCCGCGCGTGGTCGTCATGTCCACCGGCAGCGAACTGATCCAGCCCGGCGAGTCGCTGGCGGACGGCCAGATCTACGACTCCAACAGCTTCGCCCTCACCGCCGCCGCCCGGGACGCGGGAGCCATCGCCTACCGCGTGGGCGCGGTCGCCGACGACGCCGAGACGCTGCGCTCCACCATCGAGGACCAGCTGATCCGCGCCGACCTCGTCGTCACCACGGGCGGCGTGAGCGTCGGCGCGTACGACGTCGTGAAGGAGGCCCTGACCTCCCTCGGCGATCCGGACGAGGAGACCGGCATCGGGGCGGGCGGCGGCGTGGAGTTCCGCAAGCTCGCCATGCAGCCGGGCAAGCCGCAGGGCTTCGGCACCATCGGCCCCGACCACACCCCGCTGCTGGCGCTGCCGGGCAACCCCGTCTCCTCGTACGTCTCCTTCGAGCTGTTCGTGCGCCCGGCGATCCGCACGCTGATGGGGCTGGACGAGGTCCACCGGCCCACCGTGCGCGCGCGGCTGGCCGCGGAGAAGGCGCTGGGCTCGCCCGAGGGGCGCCGGCAGTTCCTGCGGGGGGCGTACGACGCCGAGGCCGGCACGGTGGCGCCCGTGGGGGGCGCCGGCTCGCATCTGGTCGCCGCGCTCGCCCACGCGGACGCGCTGATCGTCGTCCCCGAGGACGTCACCTCGGTGGAGCCGGGCGCGGACGTCGACGTGGTCCTGCTCGGCTGAGAACGCCGGGCGCGCGGTACCGTGTCGCGCACAACAGGCCCGCGCGCGCCGCACCGCGCGGGGCCCGGACCGGGAGCGCCACAGCACATGACCGCGATTTCCCGGGGGGACACCCCCGGCCCTGAGCAGCAGCGACTGACGCACATCGACGAGGCGGGCGCGGCCCGCATGGTCGACGTGTCCGCGAAGGACGTGACCGCGCGCACCGCCCGCGCCAGTGGCCGCGTCCTGGTCGCGCCGCGCGTGATCGAGCTTCTGCGGGGCGAGGGCGTCCCCAAGGGCGACGCCCTCGCCACCGCCCGGATCGCCGGGATCATGGGCGCCAAGCGCACCCCCGACCTGATCCCGCTCTGCCACCCGCTGGCCGTCTCCGGAGTGAAGCTGGACCTCTCCGTGGCCGACGACGCGGTGGAGATCCTCGCCACGGTGAAGACCACGGACCGTACGGGCGTGGAGATGGAGGCGCTCACCGCGGTGAGCGTCGCGGCCCTCACGGTGGTCGACATGGTCAAGGCCGTCGACAAGGGCGCCGTCATCACGGACGTACGCGTCGAGGAGAAGACCGGCGGCAAGTCCGGGGACTGGAGCCGCGAGGGAGCGGGCGCATGAGCGGCTACCGCGCACTGGTCGTGACCGCCTCCAACCGCGCCGCCGCCGGTGTCTACGCCGACCGGGGCGGCCCGATCCTCGTCGAGGGGCTGGCCGCGCTCGGGTTCGCCGTGGACGGGCCCCAGGTCGTCCCCGACGGGGACCCCGTCGAGCAGGCCCTGCGCGCCGGAGCCGAAGCCGGCTACGACGTCATCCTCACCACCGGCGGCACCGGCATCTCGCCCACCGACCGCACGCCCGAGGCCACCCGCCGCGTCATCGACCACGAGGTGCCGGGCATCGCGGAGGCCATCCGCGCGTACGGCAGGGACAAGGTCCCCACGGCCGTGCTCTCGCGGGGCCTCGCCGGGGTCGCGGGCCGGACGCTCATCGTGAACCTGCCGGGCTCCACGGGCGGGGTGCGCGACGGCCTCGCCGTCCTGGAGCCGCTGCTCGCGCACGCGGTCGACCAGGTGCGCGGCGGCGACCATCCCGGTCCCTCGGGGGGTGCGAGCTGAACGGCCCCGCCTGGCCCGTCGAGCTGACGGACGGAGACGTCACCCTCCGCCCGATAAAGATGCGCGACCAGCGCGCCTGGCGTGAGGTCAACCGGCGCAACCGCGACTGGCTGCGCCCCTGGGAGGCGACGATCCCGCCGCCCACGGCCGGCGGGCCGATCGTGCACCGGCCCACCTACCGACAGATGGTCCGCCATCTGCGCGCCGAGGCGGGCGCGGGCCGGATGCTGCCGTTCGTCATCGAGTTCCAGGGCCGGCTCGTCGGGCAGCTGACGGTCGCCGGGATCACCTGGGGATCGATGTGCTCGGGCCATGTCGGCTACTGGGTCGACGAGTCCGTCGCGGGGCGCGGTGTGATGCCGACCGCCGTCGCGCTCGCCGTGGACCACTGCTTCCGCTCGGTCGGGCTGCACCGTATCGAGGTCTGTATTCGGCCGGAGAACACGCCGAGCCGCCGGGTCGTGGAGAAACTCGGATTCCGCGAAGAGGGGCTGCGACCCCGGTATCTGCACATCGACGGCGACTGGCGCGATCATCTCGTCTTCGCGCTCACCGCCGAAGAGGTGCCGGAAGGGCTGTTGCGCCGCTGGCACCGGGCGCGACCTCGGAACACCGCTTAGTCCGTCACCCGCCGACGGTAATGAAATATATGTTCGAAATTGATCGCCGATCGACCGCCCGAGACCCGTATGAGCCTTGTCTCATGCATTAATTTCACGCGGACGGCGGCTTGTTGATCGCATCAGTCACAAAAAAAGTTCGAGATATCAGCCGGATCGTGCGACACACCGGCGCAATTGGCGGATGGCCCCAGCCAAACCCCTCTACCGTGTGAGCGTGAGCAGCAGCGGCCTCATCTACGCAGTCATCGTCGGGGCCTGGGCCGCCTACTTGGTGCCGATGTGGCTCCGTAGGCAGGACGAGCTGAACGAAGCCCGTCCGACGGAACGCTTCAGCACCGCCATCCGGCTGCTGTCCGGACGGGCGGGGATGGAGCGCCGATACGCCAGGGACCTGCAAGCCCGCTCGCCCGAGGAGGGCGAGACGCGCGGCGACCCGGACGTCGTCACCGGTTCGGTGGACGTCCGGGCCTTCGCCATGCCTCCGGCCGAACCGGCGGAGCCCGAGGCGGACCGGGCGGAGCCCGTCGCGGCGCGGGGCGAACCTCCCGCCCGTGAGCAGGCGCGCCACGAAGCCGACCCCGAACGCGAGCAGCAGCCGCCGCGTGCCAAGGCGTCACCCGCGCAGCGCGCCGCCTCGGCCGAGGCCGCCGCGCGCGCCAGGCGCTCCAAGGTCCTCGCCCGGCGACGGCGCACGACGATGATGCTCTTCCTCGCCTTCACGGCGGGTGCGATCGTTGCCGGGGTGGGCGGTCTGGCCTTCCTGTGGGCACCCGCCGTGCCCGCCGTCCTGCTGAGCGCGTACATCGTCTATCTGCGCGGCCAGGAGCGGCGGCGCTTCACGTACACGATGGACCGGCGCCGGGCCGAGGCCGCGGCGCAGCGGCTGCGGGAGCGTCAGCCCCGGCGCGCGGACGCCGAGTCCGCCGCCGGCGAGGCGGTGCAGGAGCCGGCCCCGGAGACGGAGACCGGACTGTCCGCGCTCGCCGCCGATCGCCGCGCCCTCGTCGAGCAGACCGATCACGCGGAGTGGGTCGACCAGCAGCGGGAGCGCCAGCGCGGGCCCGGCCGGGGCGACAGCTGGGACCCGGTCCCGGTGCCCCTGCCGACGTACGTGACCGCGCCGGTCGCCCCGCGCGCCACCGGCGGCGTCGACCTGGGCGCCCCCGACACCTGGAGCTCGGCGCGCTCCAGCACGGCCGAGCCCGCCGCCGACGAGGCGCGGCGCGGCACCGGGTCCGCCGGGACCACCGGGCAGATCGACGCGGCGGAGGGCTCCGACGCGGCCGGCGGGCGCAGCGACAAGCGGCGGGCCGCCTCGGCGCGGCGCGCCCGCGAGCGCGGTCGCACGCCGCTCTTCGACCAGTACGAGGACGGGGACCGGCCCCGCGCCGCCAACGAGTGAGGCGTCGTGGGGTCCGCCCCGGCTGACCTGCCAGGACCGGATTTCCGAGCACCCCGATCGGGATGCTAGAGTTTCACTCGTTGCAAGGGCCTGTGGCGCAGTCTGGTAGCGCACCTCGTTCGCATCGAGGGGGTCTGGGGTTCAAATCCCCACAGGTCCACTGCACATGAGATCCCGTCCAGTTCATCGAACTGGGCGGGATCTTTGCGTTGCCCCCCGGCGCCCGTCCCCCCGGGTCTCGTCCCCTCGTGGCCTCAGAGCGCCTTCGCGTAGCAGCGGCTCAGGTCGTGGAAGCGGTAGTAGCCGAACTTGGCCGGGGCGGGGGTGTAGCCGCTGGAGGTGTAGAGGGCTATCGCCTCGGGCTGCTTCGTGCCCGTCTCCAGGACCATCCGTACGCGGCCCGCCGCCTTCGCGTCGGTCTCCAGGGCCGCCAGGATGCGCCGGGCGAGGCCGAGGCCGCGGGCCTCGGGTGTGACGTACATCCGCTTGAGCTCCGCGTCGCCGTTCTCGTACCCCTCGCCGTTCTCGTCCATCCCGCGCCAGCCGCCGGTGGCCAGCGGGGTGGCGTTCTCGTCGTACGCGATGAGGTAGAGGCCCCGGGGCGGCGTGAACATGCCCGGTTCGAGGAAGGTGACGTCGCCGTCGTCGCCGTAGCGCTCCACGTATTCGCGCTGGACGCGGTCGTTGAGTGCGATGGCGTCGGGGTGGGCGAACGTGACGGGGCGCAGGTGGACGCGGGTGGTGTCGGCAGTCTGTATAGGCATGCGTGGCATCGTACTTCTATGCGGCGGTCGGCGGAATGCGTGGTCCAGTGTGCCGGGAGGGCCGGGGCCCCGGTATGGGCGCGGAGGATGGCGCGGGTCACTCGGGGGCGTGTGGGAGCCTGATCCCCGGTCCGGGCGAAGAGGCCGGAGGAGAGTAAGGCGAGTGTTGTGCTGACAGTGACCTCTGCGAACGTGAACGGGCTGCGAGCCGCCGCCAAGAAGGGGTTCGTCGAGTGGCTCGGCGAGACCACGGCCGATGTGCTGTGCCTTCAGGAGGTGCGCGCCGAGCCGCAGCAGCTGCCGGACGAGGTCCGCGCGCCCGAGGGGTGGCACGTCGTGCACGCGCCCGCCGCGGCGAAGGGGCGCGCGGGCGTCTCGCTGTACACGCGCCGTGAGCCGGACCGGGTCCGGATCGGCTTCGGATCGGCCGAGTTCGACGGCAGCGGACGGTATGTGGAAGCCGATCTGCCGGGCGTGACCGTCGCGAGCCTGTACCTGCCCTCCGGGGAGGTCGGCACCGAGCGGCAGGACGAGAAGACGCGGTTCATGGCGGAGTTCCTCGTGTACCTGAAGGAGCTGAAGGCGCGGGCCGCCGCCGACGGGCGCCACGTCGTCGTCTGCGGCGACTGGAACATCGCCCACCAGGAGGCCGACCTCAAGAACTGGAAGGGCAACAAGAAGAACTCCGGGTTCCTGCCCGAGGAGCGCGCCTGGATGAGCGAGGTCTTCGAGGAGTACGAGGACGTCGTGCGGGCCCAGCACCCGGGCGTCGAAGGGCCCTACTCGTGGTGGTCCTACCGCGGGCGCGCCTTCGACAACGACACGGGCTGGCGCATCGACTACCACGTCGCGACGGCCGGTCTCGCCGAGCGCGCCGTGAAGGCGTACGTGGAGCGGGCCGCGACGCACGCGGAGCGGTGGAGCGACCACGCGCCCGTGACCGTGGTCTACGACCTGTAGGTATCCGCCAAGGGAGTGGCCGTCGGCGGGACACGGTCACAAAGTCCGGCACAGGGCTGTCCCGGGCCCGCCCGGCATGGCAGATTGCCGTCGCGTACACGACCAACTGCCGTGGAGCCGGGGGTACTTCGTGTCGGGCATGCCTACGAGACGTGCCGTGGTGCTGGGTGCCGCGGGGGCCGGGATCGCGGCGGCGCTGCCCGCCACGGCGGCGCACGGGGCGAGCGGGAGCGCGGTCCCGGCCGGAACGCCGCCCGTGCTGGTGACCGAGCAGGCGTCCCGGCGCCTCCTCGTCCTCGACCCGCGGCGGCGCGTGTGGGACCCGGCCGCCGATCCGTCGGTGGTGCGGTGGCAGTTCTCGCCACTCGGCGACCCGCGCTACCGGGATCTGCGGCCGGACGCGAGCTGGGTGTACCCGTGCGAGGCGAAGGTGCGGGTGCACCGGAAGCGTACGTACGTGCTCACCACGGCGTCGTTCGGCTTCGTGGCGGTCGTCGCGCATCCGTCGGGGCGGCGGTACTGGGGCACGGCGCTCGGGCCCGGGGACGACCTGTTCAACCCGCACAGCGCCGAGATCCTGCCCGACGGGAACGTGGCCGTGGCGGGCAGCACCGGCGCGCTCGTGCGGCTGTACGCCGCCTCGCAGGGGCCGCGCGCCGAGCGGTACGCGGAGGCGCGGCTCAAGGGCGCCCACGGCCTGCACTGGGACGGTGCGCGGCGGGTGCTGTGGGCCATCGGCGACGACGAGCTGGTGGCGTACGAGGTGGGCGGCACCGCCGCGCGGCCCGCCCTGACCAAGGCCTTTGCGGTCGGCCTGCCGGTGGGGACGCCGGGCCGCACGCCCGGCGGGCACGACCTCTTCCCGGTGGCGGGGCGGCCGGGGCGGCTGTGGGTGACGACCAACGCGGCCGTCTTCCAGTACGACACCGGCAGCGGGGTCTTCGTGCAGGACTTCGCCGGGGCCGGGGAGATCTCGCGGAAATCGGTGAAGGCCGTCGGTGACGATCCGCGCACCGGGCAGGTTCTGAGCACCGTGCCCGAGCGCGGCCTCGAAGAGACGTGGTGGACGACGACGGTGGGCGTCCACCGGCCCACGAGCACGTACCGGCTGGTCGGCGGCGGGATCTACAAGGCGCGGTGGTGGCTGCCGCGCTGAACGCGCCCTTCCTCAGGGCTGCTTGAGGCGGCGGTCCAGGGCCATCGACAGCTCCGCCTCCACCACGGCCTTGGCCACCGGGCGCAGGTCGTCGATGTCCGTGGCGGCGGTGGCGGGGACGTGGTCGCGCAGGACGGTGACGAACAACTCCGCCAGCGCGTCGGCGTGTTCGCGCACCCGCTGCCCGGCCTCCAGGACCGCGGCGAGCGGAACGCCCTTGCGGACGAGGGTGGACGACGCGTCGAGGAGGCGGCGGCTGATGTGGACCAGTTCGTCGCCGTCGGTGCCGAGGTAGCCGAGGTCCAGGGCGGCGACGAGGTTCTCCGGGGTGACCTCGCCCGCGAAGTGGTCGGCCAGCTCCTCGGGGGTGAGGCGGACCGGCTGCTCCTCGGTGGGTGCGCCGAGGCCGAGGAGTTCGCCGACGTCGCGGCCCTTCTCGAAGGCGTCGGCCAACTCGGCGATGCCGTTCAGGGTGTGGCCGCGCTCAAGCAGGGCGGCGATGGTGCGCAGCCTGGCCAGGTGGTGCTCGTCGTACCAGGCGATGCGGCCCTCGCGGCGCGGCGGCGGGATCAGCCCGCGCTCGCGGTAGAAGCGCACGGTGCGCACGGTGATGCCGGCCTCCGCGGCCAGCTCCGCCATGCGGTACTCGCGGACGCCGCCTTCGCCTTCCCCTTGGTCTGCCCCTAGGTCTGCCACGGAGGAAGCCTATGTCGTACCCCCGGTAACTTTCCCTGGCCGACCCCTACCCATGAGTACGTACGTGTTCTACTCTCCCCATTGCGCCAGTAGTTACTGGCAGAGTCGGGTACTTCGGGAGGCGGCGGCATGGCCGAGCGCGAGCGTGGCCCTGAGCAGGGGCGTGAGCACGAGCACGTACGGGTGGCGGTGATCGGTTCCGGGTTCGGGGGCCTCGGGGCCGCCGTGCGGCTGCGCCGGGAAGGCATCACCGACTTCGTCGTCCTGGAGCGGGCCGGCGCGGTCGGCGGCACCTGGCGGGACAACAGCTATCCGGGCTGCGCCTGCGACGTGCCCTCGCACCTGTACTCGTTCTCCTTCGCGCCCAACCCCGACTGGCCGCGCACCTTCTCCGGGCAGGAGCACATCCAGGAGTACCTGGAGCGCGTGGCCGACACCTTCCGGCTGCGCCCGCACATCCGCCTCGGCACCGAGGTGAAGCTGATGACCTGGGACGCCGACCGGCTGCGCTGGATCATCGAGACGGGCAACGGCACACTCACCGCCGATGTCGTCGTCTCGGCCACCGGGCCTCTCTCCGACCCCAAGACCCCGGACATACCCGGCCTCGCCACCTTCCCCGGCAAGGTCTTCCACTCCGCGCGCTGGGACCACGACTACGACCTGACCGGCAAGCGCGTCGCGATGATCGGCACCGGCGCCTCCGCCATCCAGATCGTGCCCGAGATCCAGAAGAAGGTCGGCAGGCTCACCCTCTTCCAGCGCACGCCCCCGTGGGTGATGCCGCGCGCGGACCGCGCCATCACCGGCGTGGAACGCTGGCTGCACAAGCAGCTGCCGTTCACCACCCAGGCCCGGCGCGGACTCCTGTGGGGCATCCGGGAGTTGCAGGTCCAGGCGTTCACCAAGCGGCCGAACGAACTCGGCATGGTGGAGCAGCTCGCCAAGCGGAACATGTACCGGGCCATCAAGGACCCCGCGCTGCGGGCCAAGCTGACCCCCACGTACCGCATCGGCTGCAAGCGCATCCTGCTGTCCAACACCTACTACCCGGCGCTCGCCCAGCCGAATGTGGACGTCGTCGCCAGTGGCCTCGCCGAGGTGCGCGGCAGCACGGTGGTCGCCGCGGACGGCACGGAGGCCGAGGTCGACGCGATCGTCTTCGGCACCGGCTTCCACGTCACGGACATGCCAATCGCCGAGCGGGTCGTCGGCGACGAGGGGCACACCCTCATGGAGACCTGGAAGGGCGGCATGAACGCGCTGCGCGGCGCGACCGCCGCCGGCTTCCCCAACTGGATGACGATCATCGGCCCCAACACCGGCCTCGGGAACTCCTCCATGATCCTGATGATCGAGTCCCAGCTGAACTACATGGCCGACTACCTGCGCCAGCTCGACGTCCTCGGAGGCCGCGCCGCGCTCGCCCCCCGCCCGGCCGCCGTGAGCGCCTGGAACCGCCGCGTCCAGGAGCGGATGAAGCGCACCGTGTGGAACACCGGCGGCTGCACCAGCTGGTACCTCGACGCCAACGGCGTCAACACCACCGTGTGGCCCGG
Organism: Streptomyces huasconensis; assembly: GCF_021028635.1. Classification (NCBI taxonomy): domain Bacteria; kingdom Bacillati; phylum Actinomycetota; class Actinomycetes; order Kitasatosporales; family Streptomycetaceae; genus Streptomyces; species Streptomyces huasconensis. The sequence continues at coordinate 3,308,834 of NZ_CP086119.1, read as the reverse complement.
CACGACCACCGAGTTCCGCGCGGCGACGCGGCGCGTGGACCTCCAGGAGTACGAGGTGCTGCGGGCGCCGAAGCCCCGTACGCACGAGGCCGCGGCGGGCACGTCCGGCGGCGCGAAGGTGGAGGCCGGGGCATGAGCAGGTTGACCCGCCTCGCGGACGGGCCCTACGCGCCGCCCGCCGCCGCGCGCGAACTGACCGCCGTCTCCGCCGACGGGGCCCGTATACACGTCGAGGCGCACGGTCCGGAAGAAGCGCCCGCCGTGGTGCTCGCCCACGGCTGGACGTGCTCGACGGCGTTCTGGGCGGCGCAGATACGTTCCCTCAGCGCCACTCACCGGGTCATCACGTACGACCAGCGGGGGCACGGGCGCAGCGCCGCCCCCGCGGACCCCGAGGGGTACAGCACGCGGGCGCTCGCCGACGACCTCGAAGCGGTCCTCGCGGCGACGCTCGCGCCGGGGGAGAAGGCCGTGCTCGTCGGGCACTCCATGGGCGGCATGACGCTCATGGCCGCGGGTGGGCGCGAGACGTTCCGGGAGCACGCGGCCGCCGTCCTGCTGTGCAGCACGGGCAGTTCGAGCCTGGTCGCCGAGTCGATGGTGGTGCCGCTGCGGGCCGGGCGGGTGCGGACCCGGATCACGCGGTCCGTGCTCGGCTCCCGGGCGCCGCTCGGGCCCGTCACGCCGCTGTCCCGGCGCATCCTCAAGTACGGGACGATGGGCCCCGGTTCGGCGCCGGACAAGGTCGACGTCTGCGCGCGGATCGTGCACGCCTGCCCGACCGCCGTGCGCCACGGCTGGTCCCACGTGCTGGCCACGCTCGAACTCGACGTCGAGGTGGGCGCGTTGCGGGTGCCCACGGCCGTCGTCGCGGGCCTGGCCGACCGGCTCACCCCGGTGGTGCACGCGCGGCGGATCGCCGCCGCCCTGCCCCGGTGCGTGGGGCTCACCGAACTGGCCGGGGTCGGGCACATGACGCCCATCGAGGCCCCGGACGCCGTCACGGCACGCATAGCGGAACTCGTCGACACGTACGTACAGGTGAAGGAGGGCGCATGAGCAGGGTCAGCCTGGAGGGGCAGGTCGCGGTCGTCACGGGCGCGGCGCGCGGGGTCGGTGAGCTGCTCGCGCGCAAGCTGTCGGCGCGGGGCGCGAAGATCGCGCTCGTGGGCCTGGAGCCGGACGAGCTGAAGCAGGTGGCGCAGCGGCTGCACACCGAGGCCGACCACTGGCACGCCGACGTCACCGACCACGAGGCGATGGCCCGGGTCGCGCGGGAGGTCAAGGAGCGCTTCGGCAAGGTCGACATCGTCGTCGCGAACGCGGGCGTGGCCAGCGGCGGACCCTTCGTGGAGTCCGACCCGGTGGCGTGGCGCCGCGTCATCGAGGTCAACCTCATCGGCAGTGCGGTCACCGCCCGTGCCTTCCTGCCGGTCCTGATGGAGAGCCGCGGCTACCTGCTCCAGATCGCCTCGCTCGCCGCGATCACGCCCGCGCCGATGATGACGGCGTACTGCGCGTCGAAGTCGGGCGTCGAGGCGTACGCGCACGCGCTGCGGGCCGAGGTCGGCTACAAGGGCGTCAAGGTCGGCGTCGGCTACCTGTCCTGGACGGACACCGACATGGTGCGGGGCGCGGACCAGGACGACGTGATGCGCGAGCTGCGCCAGCGGCTGCCGTGGCCGTCCAACAAGACGTATCCGCTGGGCCCGGCCGTGGACCGCATCGTCGCCGGCATCGAGCGGCGCTCCAGCCATGTGTACGCGCAGTGGTGGCTGCGGGGCATGCAGGGCGTCCGCGGCTACCTGCCGAGTCTCATCGGCGCGGTGGGCCAGCGCGAGATGCGGCGCTTCGAGCCGCGGCTCACGAGCGTGCCGACGGGCCTGGTGGGAGCGGGCGGTTCGGCGGACGAGGCGGCGCGGGCGAGCTGAGCGGACCGGCCCCTTCGGCTGTGCGCGAAGAAGGCCCCCGGCGTCCCGGGGCCTTCTTCGCGCGGGTGGCGCGGGGTGCGGCGCGGGTCAGATCTCGTAGTCCTCGACCCGGTCCCGCTGCTGCCGCGCTGTGTCACGGGCCTGCGAGGACCGCTCCGACGCCTCGTCGCGGGTCTGCGTGCCGCGCTCGCGCAGGCGGTCCTGAGCCTGCGTGCCGCGCTCGCGCATCTTCTCGTTGTCGCCCGCGCGGCTCTTGGCCTTCTCGGCGAGGTCCTGAGCCTTGTCCTGGAACTGGTCCTTGATGCCCATGCTGTTCACTCCCGTTGTGGGTGAGGGGGTTGGGGCCTCGACCAGATTTACATGGGTGGACATTCGCCGCATTTCGATCAACTACGGAGAGTCAACGGGGAGTCGGAGGGCTGTCAGGAGCGGGGTGGCAGCGGCGGTCGGCTGCGGTCCGGCACGTCGGCGTAGCCGGGCGGGGCCGTCGGCGGGTGCCGCTCCAGGAGGTCGAGCGCGACCCGCACGGCGTCGTCGAGCTGGGCGTGCCGCCCCTCCGCCCAGTCCAGCGGGGTGCGCAGCGCCTCGATGTCCGGGGTCACGCCGTGGTTCTCCACCGACCAGCCGTACGCGTCGAACCAGCCCGCGTTCATCGGCACCGTGATCACCGTCCCGTCGCCGAGCCGGTGCCGCCCGGTCATGCCGACCACGCCGCCCCAGGTGCGCTGTCCGACGACCGGGCCGAGCCCCAGCAGCTTGAAGGCCGCCGTGATCATGTCGCCGTCCGAGGAGGTCGCCTCGTCGGCCAGCGCCACCACCGGGCCGCGCGGCGCGTTCGAGGCGTACGAGACGGGCTGGGCGTTGCGCGTCAGGTCCCAGCCGAGGATCTTGCGGGTGAGTTTCTCCACCACCAGCTCGCTGATGTGGCCGCCCGCGTTGCCGCGCACGTCGACGATGAGGGCGGGCCGTGACACCTCCAGGCGCAGGTCCCTGTTGAACTGGGCCCAGCCGGAGCCGCCCATGTCGGGGATGTGCAGGTAGCCGCACTTGCCGCCGCTCAACTCCCGGACGACCTCGCGGCGTTTGGCCACCCAGTCCTGGTAGCGCAGGGGGCGTTCGTTGACGAGCGGGACGACGGCGACCCGGCGCGGGCGGCCCTCGCCCTCCGGGCAGAACGTCAGCTCGACGGTGGTGCCGCCCGCCGCCGCGAGGAGCGGGTAGGGGCCGGTCACCGGGTCGACGGGGCGGCCGTCGACGTGCGTGAGGATCGCGCCCTCGCGGATGCCCGCGCCCGCCAGCGGGGAGCGCGCCTTGGAGTCGGAGGACTCGCCCGGCAGGATGCGCTTGACCATCCAGCCGCCGTCCCTGCGTACGAGGTTGGCGCCGAGGAGGCCCATCGCGCGCTGGTAGTGCGGCGGGCCCTCGTTGCGGCGGGCCGGGGAGACGTACGCGTGGGAGGTGCCCAGTTCGCCGAGGACCTCCCGCAGCAGGTCCGCGAACTCGTCCGGCGAGGCGACGCGTTCGACCAGCGGCCGGTACTGCGCGAGCACCCCGTCCCAGTCGACGCCGGACATCCCCGGGTCCCAGAAGTAGGCGCGGATGACGCGGCCCGCCTCCTCGTACGCCTGGCGCCACTCGGCGCCCGGGTCGACCTCGTGCAGGATGCGGCGCAGGTCGATCCAGACGGTGGTGTCGCCGTCGCCCTGCTCGGTGGCGGGCACGGCGGTCAGGTCGCCCTCGTCGACCACCACGAGCCGGGTGCCGTCGCCGCTCGGCGCGAACCAGTCCAGGTGCTCGACGAGCTGCGCCTTCTTCGCCTTGGCGATGTTGAAGTACTCCAGCGTGGGGCGGCCCGAGGTGTCGGCCGGGTTGGCGAAGGTCTCGCCGAGCGCGCCCGAGATCGGCCAGCGCAGCCAGACCAGGCCGCCGCCGCTCACCGGCTGGAGGGCCGAGTACTTCGACGCGGCGACCGGGAAGGGCGTCACCCGCGCCGCCAGCCCCTCGGTCTCCACCGTCGTCGTGCCGTCGCCCGCGTTGTCGTCGGCCGGGTCCAGGCCGCCGGCCGCCGGGCGTCCGTCCGGCAGCAGCGCGAAGGGCGAGGGGATCGCCGACGAGAGCGGTACGAGGTAGGGGCGGCAGCCCAGCGGGAAGGACAGGTCGCCGGTGTGCACGTCGTAGACGGGGTCGAAGCCGCGCCAGGAGAGGAAGGCGAGGTAGCGGCCGTCGCGGGTGAAGACGGGGTTCTCGTCCTCGAAGCGGCCGTTGGTGACGTCGACGATGGTGCGCGGTCCCGGCCCGGCGACGCGGGCCAGTTTGATCTGCCGCAGGGAGCGGCCGATGCCCGGGTGCGACCAGGCGAGCCAGGTGCCGTCCGGGGAGAAGGCGAGGTCGCGCACCGGACCGTTGATGGAGCGGATCACCTCGGTGACCTCGGCCTCCGTCTTCTCCACGGCCTCCGGGTGCTCCGCGGCTTCGGGGGCCGCCTCGCCGACCTCGCGCAGCCTGCGGTTCATGGCCTCGGTCTCCTCCGGGTCGCAGGCCGTGACGAGCAGGAGGCGGCCGTCGTTCGAGGCGAGGGCGAGCCGCTCGCCCGCGGGGTCGGAGACCAGTTCCTGGACGTGGCCGAGGTCCCCGGTCACCAGCCTGCGCGGCGGCCGGGTGCCGGTGGCGCGCGGCAGGTGGGCGATCTCGACGGCGTCCTGTCCCTCGGCGTCGGTGACGTACGCGACCTGCCCGCCGGTGCCCAGCATCTCCGGCAGCCGCACGCGGACGCCGGGTGTGTCGGTGATGGTGCGGGCCGGGCCGTCCCGGTGGGTGAGCCAGTAGAGGCTGCCGCGCACGACGACGGCGCTGGCCCGTCCCGTCGTGTCCACGGAGAGTGCGTCGACGTGCTGCGCGGCCGGGACCTGGTAGATCCGCCGTCCGGAGCGCGGTCCGCCGAGCCGCACGTCGAGGCGGCGCGGCACGGAGTCCGCGGTGAGCGCGTCGACCAGCCACACCTCGCCCGCGCACTGGTAGACGACGCGGGTGCCGTCGCTGGCGGCGTGCCGGGCGTAGAAGGCGTCGTGGTCGGTGTGGCGGCGCAGGTCGGAGCCGTCGGGGAGGCAGGAGTAGAGGTTGCCGATGCCTTCGTGGTCGGAGAGGAACGCGATGCGGCCGGCCACGAACATGGGTGAGTCGAGGTGCCCGTCGAGGTGGCCGAGGATCTGCTTGCCGTGCATCCACAGCCGGCCCGTCGCACCGCCGCGGTAGCGCTTCCACGCGGCCGGTTCGTGGGGCGGCTTGCCGGTGAGCAAAAGCGTCTTGCGGTCGCAGTCGCCGGGGCCGTCACTGCCGGCGAGGGTGTCGGTGACGGCGATGTCGGCGACCGGGCCCCAGGGCAGCTTGCCGCCGGGTGAGCCGTCGGTGGGCACGCTGTAGGCGAAGCAGAAGTGCGAGAAGGGCTCGCCGTGCGAGGACACGGCGAGGATGTGGCCGTCGGGCGTCCAGCCGCAGACCCGGGTGTCGGTGCTGCCCCAGTAGGTGAGGCGGCGCGAGGGCCCGCCGTCCACCGGCGCCAGATGGATCTCCGGGTCGAGGCTGCGCCAGGTCGTGTACGCGATGTGGCGGCCGTCCGGGGAGAAGCGGGGGTGGCCGATCTTGGTCCGGTCCGCGGTGAGCCGCCAGGCCCGGTCGGCGGGGGCGCCCTCGGGGGTGAGGGGGGCCACCCACAGGTCGTCCTCGGCGGCGAAACAGAGGCGGTCGCCGCTGAGGTGGGGAAAACGCAGGTAGGCGTGGTCCGCCTGGTGGGGCTGCGGCTGCTCTGCCGGGGCGTCGTCGCGGTCGTCGGTCACCTCACCATGCTTTTCCGCGCCGGGGGCCCCGGCAACTCGTGGGAGCGGCGTGACCCAGCACACGTACGAAACCGTTTCGTTTCGTTACGGCGTGCGGGGTACGCTCCGGTGAGGCCGGTGTACGAAACCGTTTCGTTCACCTGGCTTTCAGCAGTGGAACAGGAGGGACGGATCATGACCGAGGCAGCCGCCGCGCGGCGCAGCCGGATCACGCCGGAGCGTGAGGCCGAGCTGTACGAGGCCGTGCTCGACCTGCTCCGCGACGTCGGCTACGACGCCCTCACCATGGACGCCGTGGCATCCCGCACCCGCTCCAGCAAGGCGACGCTCTACCGGCAGTGGGGGAGCAAGCCCGAGCTGGTCGCCAAGGCGCTGCGGCACAACAAGCCGGCGTCGCTGTCGGACATCGACACCGGATCGCTCCGCGGCGACCTGCACGAGATGGTGGCCCGCTCGGACGACTGCCAGATGGAGAGGGACGCCGCGCTGATGCGGGGCCTGTTCCACGCCGTGCACGACAACCCCGAGCTGCACCAGGCGCTGCGCAACCTCCTCATCGAGCCGGAGCTGACCGGCCTGAACGCCCTGTTGCGCAGAGCGGTGGAGCGCGGTGAGGTCGCCGCGGACAATCCGGCCCTGGAGTACGTCGTGCACATGATGGTCGGCGGTTTCGTCGCCCGGGACCTCATCGAGGACCGCCCGGTCGACCGCGCCTTCCTCGCCTCGTACGTCGACGCCGTGATCCTCCCCGCGCTCGGCGTCTGACCACCCCGGACCTGAGCCCGACGCGCCCCCCCCGGCGCGCCCTCGGGCCCATCCGCCCTGCCCGTACACACCCGCGCCCGCAGTCACCCCTGCCCCGAAGTCACTCACCACGACCTGACCGGGAGTACGCCCACGTGGCCACTTTCCTCTACAAACTCGGCAAACTCGCCTTCCGGCGACGGCACTTCGTCGCCCTGATCTGGCTGGCGCTGCTCACCCTCGCCATGGTCGGCGCGGCGTCGGCGCCCACCGCCGCCTCCAGCTCCTTCTCCATACCCGGCACGGAGGCGCAGAAGGCCTTCGACCTGCTGGAGAAGCGCGCCCCCGAGGCCGCCGCCGACGGGGCGAGCGCCCGTGTCGTCTTCAAGGCGCCCGACGGCGAGAAGGTGACGGACCCGGCCAACAAGGCCGAGATCGTCAAGACCGTCGGCGCCCTCGGGTCCGGCTCGGACCACGTGGCCCGCGCCGACGACCCGTTCCGCGCCAAGACCGTCAGCAAGGACGGCTCCACGGCGTACGCCTCCGTCTCGTACAAGGTCACCTCGATGGAGCTGACCGACGAGGACCGCGACGCGCTGGAGAAGACCGTCGACAAGGCGCGCGGGTCCGGGCTCACGGTCGAGGTCGGCGGTGACGCGCTCCAGGCCATGCCCGAGACCGGCTCCTCCGAGATCATCGGCATCGCGGTCGCCGCGGTCGTCCTCGTCATCACCTTCGGCTCGCTGATCGCCGCCGGGCTGCCGCTGCTCACCGCGCTGATCGGCGTGGGCATCGGCGTCTCGACCATCGCGGCCCTCGCGAACGCGCTGGACCTCGGCACCACCACCTCGACGCTCGCGATGATGATCGGCCTCGCCGTCGGCATCGACTACGCGCTGTTCATCGTCTCGCGCTACCGCGGCGAACTCGCCGAGGGCCGCGACCGCGAGGAGGCGGCGGGCCGGGCCGTCGGCACCGCGGGCTCCGCGGTGGTCTTCGCCGGGCTCACCGTGGTCATCGCGCTGGTCGGCCTCGCCGTGGTCAACATCCCGATGCTCACCAAGATGGGCTTCGCCGCGGCCGGCACGGTCGTCATCGCCGTCCTCATCGCGCTCACCCTCATCCCCGCGCTGCTGGGGTACGCGGGCAAGCGGGTCCTGCCCATGGGGGAGAAGAGCCGGCTGTTCGGCGGCGGCACGAAGGACAGGGCCGCAGGCGAGGACGCCAAGCCGAACATGGGCACCCGCTGGGCCCGCTTCGTGGTCCGCCGTCCGGTCGCCGTGCTGCTCGTCGGCATCGTCGGGCTCGGCGCCGCCGCCATCCCGGTCTCCCAGCTGGAACTCGGCCTGCCGGACGACGGCGCGCAGCCCACGTCCACGACCCAGCGCAAGGCGTACGACCTGGTCTCCGAGGGCTTCGGGCCGGGCTTCAACGGCCCGCTGATGGTGGTCGGCGACCTCAAGGGCGCCGACGACCCGAAGGCGGCGGCCGGTGAGATCACCAAGACGATCTCGCAGCTGGACGACGTCCTGACCGTCGCCCCGCCGATGTTCAACAAGGCCCGGGACACCACGATCATCAGCGTGGTGCCGTCCTCCAAGCCGAGCGGCACCGAGACCGAGGACCTGGTCCACTCGATCCGCGACACGGGCGCGAGGATCACGTCCGACACCGGCGCCGAGATCATGGTCACCGGCACCACGGCCATGAACATCGACGTCTCACAGAAGCTCAACGACGCCCTGCTGCCCTATCTGGCGCTGGTCGTGGGCCTCGCCTTCCTGCTCCTGATCGTCGTCTTCCGCTCGGTCCTGGTCCCGCTCAAGGCGGCCCTCGGCTTCCTGCTCTCGGTCCTCGCGGCCCTCGGCGCGGTCGTCGCGGTCTTCCAGTGGGGCTGGCTCGGCTCGCTCTTCGGCGTGGAGCAGACCGGCCCGATCATGTCGATGATGCCGATCTTCATGGTCGGCGTGGTCTTCGGCCTGGCGATGGACTACGAGGTCTTCCTCGTGACCCGCATGCGGGAGGCGTACGTCCACGGGGAGCGGCCCGGCCAGGCGGTCGTGACCGGCTTCCGGCACGGGGCGCGGGTCGTCTCGGCGGCGGCCGTCATCATGATCGCGGTCTTCGCGGGCTTCATCGGCTCCAGCGAGCAGATGGTCAAGATGATCGGCTTCGGCCTCGCGATCGCGGTCTTCTTCGACGCGTTCGTGGTCCGCATGGCACTGGTGCCCGCCGTCCTCGCGCTGCTCGGCGACAAGGCGTGGTGGCTGCCGAGGTGGCTCGACCGCGCGCTGCCGAACGTCGACGTGGAGGGTGAGGGGCTGCGTACGGAGGCCGCCTCGGACCCCGAGACGGACCCCGAGGCGGACCCCGACCGGAAGCCGGTACGCGTCTGATCCCGCCGGGGGCGATGGCCCCAGGTCAGCGGGTGACCGGGGCGGCGGCGGCCGCATAGGTGCGGCGCAGGAAGCGCATCAGCGCCGAGGCGTCGAACTGGACGACCGTCACCCCGTCGTCCCCCGCGTGGAACTCCACGACCGTCTGGACCCGGCCGCACGGCCAGACGTGTACGTCACCGGCCGTGACCGGGGCCCGCAGGCCCTGTTCGAGCAGCTGCCGGGCGAAGGTCCACTCCCGGTGCCCGGGGAGGCCGATCCGCACCGCGTGCGGGTCGGCCTCCGGGTCGTAGCGCAGGACGACGGGGACGGCGCGGTGGCCCTCGGAGGAGTCCGTGACGAGGTGGGCACGTGCGTACTGCTCGACTGCGGACATCACCGAACTCCTCGTCCCTGCGGGTGCGCGCCGCCATCGACGCCCACTTCCTCACCAATGTCCCATATGTACGCACTTCTTCCTTGGGGTGGCGGTGCGGACCGCGCCCCTCGGACGTAGCCGTATTGGGACCGCAGTGCTCTTGCAAACAGTTCGCAACAAGGCCAATCATTGAACGGTTCACGCCTTGCACGGTTCACGATGAGCGATCTGCCCTGCCAGGGCCCCTGCCCAGGAGCGCGCCCATGCATGTCCCCGACGGATTCATCGATGCCCCTGTCTCCGCCGCGGCCGGGCTGGTCGCCGCGGGCGCGGTGGCGGTCAGCCTCAAAGGCGCCCGGCGTGAGCTGGACGAACGCACCGCGCCGCTCGCCGGGCTCGTCGCCGCGTTCATATTTGCCGTGCAAATGCTGAACTTCCCCGTCGCGGCCGGGACGAGCGGCCACCTTCTCGGAGGTGCGCTCGCCGCCATCCTCGTCGGGCCCTTCACCGGCGTCCTGTGCGTCTCCGTCGTGCTGCTCATGCAGGGCGTCCTCTTCGCGGACGGCGGGCTGACCGCGCTCGGCGTGAACATCTCCGACATGGCGGTCGTCACCACCGTCGTCGCCTACGTGGTCTTCCGCGGCCTGGTGAAGCTGCTCCCGCGCGGGCGCCGCTCGGTGACCGTCGCCTCCTTCGCCGCGGCGCTGCTGTCCGTGCCCGCCGCCGCGGTCGCCTTCACCCTCGTCTACGCCGTGGGCGGCACGACCGACGTCTCCCTGACCAAGGTCGCCACCGCCATGGTCGGCGTCCACATCCTGATCGGCATCGGCGAGGCCGCGATCACCGCGCTCACCGTCGGCGCGGTCATCGCCGTACGGCCCGACCTGGTGTACGGGGCGCGGGGCCTGACCCGGCCGCTGAAACTGCGGGTCGGCGGCGAACTGGTGGACACGCCGGCCGCCGCGCCCGCCGCCGCCCGGTCCACCCGCACGCTGTGGATCGCGGGCATCGTCACCTCCCTCGTCCTCGCGGGCTTCGTCAGCTTCTACGCCTCCGCGAACCCCGACGGCCTGGAGAAGGTCGCGCACGACAAGGGCATCGACAAGAAGGCGGAGGAACACGCCACGGCGGACTCACCGCTCGCGGACTACGGCGTCAAGGACATCACCGACGCGCGCCTCTCCGGAGGCCTGGCGGGCGTGATCGGGGTGGGCGTCACGGTGATCGCGGGCTCGGCGGTCTTCTGGACGCTGCGGCGCCGGAGGTCGGGGGACGCCTCCGCGGCGGCCGTACCGGGGGCGGACGAGGGGGCGGACGCCGTGCCCGAGGCGGCTCCCGCGGCCAAGCCGGCCCCCGCGGGCGACGGCGGCGGGCGGTCACGGACTCCGGGCGGGGAGGTTTGACGTGGGTGCGGGCCACGCCCACCGGCTCTACCGGCACGCGCACTCGCCGGTGCACGCGCTGCCGCCGCACACCAAGCTCGCCGCGGTCTTCTGCTTCGTCGTCGTGGTCGTCTCGACGCCCCGCGAGGCGATGTGGGCCTTCGGGCTCTACGCGGTGCTCCTGGCCGCGGTCGCCCGGGCCGCCCGCGTCCCCGCCGGGTTCCTCCTCAAGCGGCTGCTGATCGAGGTCCCCTTCGTGGCCTTCGCCGTCCTGATGCCGTTCGTCGCGCAGGGCGAACGCGTCGACGTGCTCGGCCTGTCCCTGAGCGTCAACGGCCTCTGGGGCGCCTGGAACGTCCTCGCCAAGGGGACGCTGGGCGTCGCCGCCTCCGTACTGCTCGCCTCCACCACCGAGCTGCGCGAGCTGCTCCTCGGCCTCCAGCGGCTGCGGCTCCCCCCGTTGCTCGTCCAGATCGCCTCCTTCATGATCCGGTACGGCGACGTCATCACGGACGAGATGCGCCGCATGAAGATCGCCCGGGAGTCACGCGGCTTCGAAGCGCGGGGCGTGCGGCAGTGGAACGTCCTCGCCAAGTCCGCCGGGGCCCTGTTCATCCGTTCGTACGAGCGCGGGGAGCGCGTCCACCTGGCCATGGTCAGCCGGGGCTACGCCGGGTCGATGCCGGTCATCGACGAGGTGACCGCCTCGCGCGCGCAGTGGACGTACGCACTGGCCCTGCCGCTCTCCGCCCTCGTCGTCTGCCTGTTGGGATGGACCCTGTGACCTCCACGCCGCCGCCGGCACCCTCGCTCGACGTGGCCGGGCTTGCCTTCGCCTACCCCGACGGCCACCAGGCGCTGTTCGGCGTCGACTTCACCGTCCGGCGCGGCGAGCGCGTCGCCCTGCTCGGGCCGAACGGCGCGGGCAAGACCACGCTCGTCCTGCATCTGAACGGCATCCTGACCGGCGGCGCCGGGACCGTGACGGTGGCCGGGCTGCCCGTCGGCAAGAAGCACATGGCGGAGATCAGGCGCCGGGTCGGCATCGTCTTCCAGGACCCCGACGACCAGCTGTTCATGCCGACGGTCCGCGAGGACGTGGCCTTCGGGCCCGCGGCGGCCGGCCTGCGGGGCCCGGAGCTGGAGGCGCGCGTGCTGACGGCGTTGGGCCGGGTCGGCATGGCGGAGTTCGCCGACCGTCCGCCGCACCACCTCTCCTTCGGGCAGCGCCGCAGGGTCGCGGTCGCCACGGTGCTGGCCATGGAGCCGGAGATCCTGGTCCTGGACGAGCCGTCCTCCAACCTGGACCCGGCCTCGCGCCGCGAGCTGGCCGACATCCTGCGCGCGCTGGACGTGACGGTCCTGATGGTCACGCACGACCTGCCGTACGCCCTGGAGCTGTGCCCCCGTGCCCTGATCCTCAGCGAGGGCGTGATCGCGGCCGACGGCCCGACGGGCGAACTGCTGGCCGACGAGGCGTTGATGAGCGCCCACCGCCTGGAGCTGCCCTTCGGGTTCAGCCCGCGGACGGTGGCGCCCGAGGCTTCGATATGAAGCCTGCCGACGCGCGCGGCCCGGGAATCCTCGGCCCGAAGCCGCTGTTGGCCTGGTCATGAAGGACACCAGCGACATGAGCGGCACCAGCGGCATGAGTGGCACGGACGTCATGAGTGGCACGCACGTCATGGGCGGCGTGCACGGCACGGTGGACGCCGGCTTCGAGCCGGTGCGGGACGCCTTCGTCCGCAACTTCGGTGAGCGGGGGGAGCGCGGCGCCGCCGTCGCCGTCTACCGTGACGGGCGCAAGGTCGTGGATCTGTGGGGTGGCGTGCGGGACGTCGACGGGGACGGGGACACCCCGTGGGAGCCGGGGACCGCGCAGGTGATCCGCTCGGCCACCAAGGGCGTGGCCGCCGCCGCCCTGCTCCTGCTCCACCAGCGCGGCGAACTGGACCTGGACGCGCCGGTCGGTGCCTACTGGCCGGAGTTCAAGGCGCACGGCAAGGACGGCGTCCTCGTACGGCACGTCCTCGCGCACCGCGCCGGGGTGCCCGCCTTGGACCGGCCGCTCACGCCCGCCGAGGCGCTCGACCCGGACCTCGCCGCCGCCGTGGTCGCCGCGCAGGCTCCGTTCTGGGAGCCGGGCACCGGCCACGGCTACCACGCGCAGACCTACAGCTGGCTCACCGGCGAGCTGGTGCGGCGCGTGACGGGCAGGGCCGTGGGGGAGTGGATCGACGCCGAGATCGCCCGGCCGTACGGCCTCGGCCTCTGGGTGGGACTGCCGGAAGCGGAAGCCGCGCGGGTGGGCCGGATCGGCCGCATCGAGCCGCCCGCCGCGCCGGGCGGCCTGCGGACCCGCCCCAAGCGGAACGTGGCGCAGGCCTACGCCGACCCCGCGTCGCTGACCCGCCGGGCCTTCGGCGCCATCGACCCGCTGCCGGACGAGAACGACCCGGCGTACCGGGCGGCGGCCCTGCCCGCCTCCAACGGCATCGCCACGGCGGACGGCCTGGCACGCTTCTACGCCGCGCTGACCGGCGAAGTGGACGGCGCGGCCCCGCTGTTCACCCCCGAGACGGTGGACGCCGCCCGCGCCGAGGCGTCGGCGGGCCCCGACCGCGTCCTGGTCGTCCCCACCCGCTTCGGCCTCGGCTACATGCTGCACGGCGGCGCCTCCCCGCTGCTGGCCCCCGGCTCCTTCGGCCACCCCGGCCGCGGCGGCGCCCTCGGCTTCGCCGACCCGGAGTCGGGCATCGCCTTCGGCTACGTCACCAACGGCATGAACAAGGGCGTGACGGCCGACCCCCGCGCCCAGGCCCTGGTCAGGGCTCTGCGCGAGGCGCTCTAGGCCCGTCACCCGGCGTCGGCCCGGCCGTCCCCGATCCGCCGCAGGACGAGCAGACCGCCGAGGCCGGGGACGAGGGCGCGCCACCGGGTGCCCGGCGCCGCGGCCGACGGCACCATCCACGTGGCCGCGATGACGACGAGATACGCCGTGCCGTGCAGCGGGCCGAGGAGCGCGGAGAGCGCCGGCGCGTGGACGGTGAAGAGGTTGCCGAGCAGCAGGACGAGCGAGGCGGCCTCGGCGGCGGCCGCGATGCGGAGCGTGCGCACGCCGCTCACGCTCCCGTCGTGGAGCCGGGGCGGACGATCATCAGGACCACGACGACCGCCCAGAGCAGGTTGAAGACGCCGGTGAGCATCGTCAGCCGGGCGGCGACGGGCCGCGCCGCCTCGACGTCCCCGGGCGCCTCGGCCAGCGTGAGCAGGGTCCGCTGCCCCGGCAGGACGGCCAGCGCCAGCAGGGCCGCCGCGCCCGCGGTCAGGACGAGCGAGACGATCAGCCACGCGTCGCCGAGGACGCCGAGCCGCGCCCCGGTGGCGATCCCGAACACCGGCACGGCGATACCGGCGACCGCGTAGCCCCGGCAGACCCGGTGCAGCAGCGCGGCCACCCCCGGCCCCTCGCCGCCGATCGCCCGCAGCGCCTGGCGCGGGAACATCGAGGCGGCCACGGTGATCGACCCCACGGCCAGGATCGCCACGAGCACGTGGACGGACAACAGCAGTTTGGTCACGCCGGACCTCCGGGGAGCGGGACTGAGGACTCATGTGTTGGCTGCCAATACATACACTGCCTACGGCGGTTTTGTGTAGGCTGCCTACTCATGAAGGCGGATGCGGTGCGAGGGCACCTCGACGGACTGCTGCTGGCCGTACTGGAACCTGGCCCCCTGCACGGGTACGCGATCATCGCCGCCGTGCAGCGCCGCAGCGGCGGCGCGCTGGAGCTGCGTACGGGCACGATCTACCCGGCCCTGAACCGCCTGGAACGGCTCGGCCTGCTGAGCAGCAGCTGGCAGTCCTCCGGCGAACGGCGGCGCAGGTGCTACGAGTTGACCGACGCGGGCCGGGCCACCCTGGCCGGTGAGCGCGCGGCGTGGGCCGAGTTCACCGAGGCGATCGGCTCCGTCCTGAACCCCGGCCCGGCACCCGGGCTCGCCGCATGAGCCCCGCCGACCGCCTCGTCCAGGCGTACGCGGCCGACCTGACCGCCGCGCTGCACGGCCCCGCCAAGGCCAAGTCCCGCCTCGTCGAGGAGGTACGGGACGGCCTCGCGGACACGGCCGCCGCGTACGCCGACGCCGGGCTGTCCGAGGAGGAGGCGGCCCGCCGGGCGGTACGGGAGTTCGGCACGGTCGGCGAACTCGCCCCCAGCTGCCAGCGGGAGCTGACCGTCGCCCAGGCGCGGCACACCGCGCGGGCCGTCACGCTCACCGCGCCCTTCCTGCTCGGCTGCTGGTACCTGGCAAGGACCGCGGGCCACGACCCCGCCGTCGCCCGGCTGCTCGCCGTCCACCTCGCCTTCGTCGCGACCGTGGCCGCCCTGCTCGCCGCGGCGACCCTGGCCGCCACCGGCAGCCTCGCCCGCCGCCTCCCGACACCGCAACGCCTGCCGCTGATCGTCGCCTGGGCGGGCACCACGGCCAGCGGAGCCATGGCCGCCGCGACGCTCGCCCTGGCCGCCGCGGCGGCGCTGGCCACGGACTGGACACTGCTCGCCTTCGCCGGGGCACTGGCAGCCGCCGCACACGCGGCGATCGCGCCCTCGGCCCGCACCTGCCGCCGCTGCGCCCGCCTACCGGAACCGACGCCCGGCTGACGTGACGCCGCCCAGCGGGTTACGGCCGCCACCGGGTACGCAGCCGCCCCCCGGCCACGCGGCCGCCACCCCCTCCACGCGCCCCCTACCCCGCGTGCAACATCAACCCGATCCCCGCCACCATCAACCCCGCCGCCACCAGCCGTGGCGCGCCGAAGCGTTCCTTGAAGAAGATCGCGCCGATCGCCGCGCCGACGATGATCGAGGACTCCCGCAGCGCGGAGATCGGTGCCAGCTCCGCCTTCGTCTGCGCCCACAGGACCAGGCCGTACGCGGCGACGGACAGGGCCGCGCCGAGCAGGCCCACCGCGGCGAACGGACGCAGGCGCGCGGTCAGTTCGCCCCGCCAGCGGTACGTCGCGTAGAGCGGGATCGCCATGCCCTCCAGGATCATCAGCCACGCGATGTACCCCATCGAGGAGCCCGACGCCCGTACGCCGAGGCCGTCCACCACCGTGTACGCCGCGATGGAGACGCCCGTCGCCAGGGCCGCGCCGAGCGCCGGCCAGTCCGGGCGGCGCCCCGATCCCCGTATGCCCCACAGCGCCAGGCCCGTCAGCCCCGCACACGAGACCGCGACGCCCGCCGCCTGCCAGCCGTCCGGGATCTCCCCCGCGAAGACCGCCGCGAGGACCGTGACCACCAGCGGCGCGGTGCCGCGCGCGATCGGGTACGCCTGGCCGAAGTCGCCGAGCTTGAACGACCGCATCAGCAGGGCGTAGTAGCCGACGTGAATGAGCGCGGAGAGGACCAGGTAGGGCCAGGCCCCCGCCGCGGGGAGCGCGACGAAGGGGGCCAGGAGCAGGCCGATCAGCGCGCCGCCGCCGGAGATGAGCGTGAACCCCACCAGCTTGTCCGTGATGTGGTGGGCGATCGCGTTCCAGCTGGCGTGCGTGACGGCGGCGAGCAGGACCGCCGCCGCGACCAGCGGCGTCACTCCGCGCTCTCGCGCACGTCCACCACGGCGCCGCCCGCGTGGGCGATCAGCGCCTTGGGGTCGATGGGGAAGACGGCGTACGGGGTGCCCGCCGCCGCCCACACCTCGTCGTGGTCGAGCAGGGAACGGTCGGCGAGCACACGGGTCCTGGTCGCGTGGCCGAAGGGCGGCACGCCGCCGATCGCGTAACCGGTGGTCTCCCGGACCACGTCCGCCCTGGCGCGCGTGACCTTCTCCGCGCCCAGCTCCCGACGCACCAGCTCCACGTCGACCCGCGACGCGCCGTCCATCAGGACCAGGACGGGCACCCCGTCCGCCGCGAAGATCAGCGACTTGCAGATCTGGCTCAGCTCGCAGCCGATCGCGGCCGCGGCCTCCTGCGCGGTACGGGTCTGCTCCGGGAAGCGGCGGACCCGGGGCAGCAGATCGCCGAGGCCCAGTTCCCGCAGGGCCTCGGCGAAACGGGGGTGGGCGTCGGATGCTCGGGGTGCGGTAGCGCTCATGCCCGGCACGCTAGCGGTCCGTGTACCCGCCACGCGACCAGGTATCGGGGCTTGCCTCCCGGCCGCGCCCTCAGCCCCCGGCCAGCAGCATCGCCCGGACCAGCGGCCCCGCCGACTCCCCGCCGTGTCCGCCCTCCCGCACGACCGCCGCCGACGCCAGGTCACCCCGGTACGCCGTGAACCAGCCGTTCGGCTTCTTCTGGCCGTCGACCTCCGCCGAGCCCGTCTTCGCCCCGGAGTCGGCGCCGAGGCCCCGCATCGGCTGCGCCGCGGTGCCGGCCACCGCCGTGTGGTGCATGAGCTCCCGCAGGGCCGCCGCCGTCGCGCCGGACATCTTGCGCGGCGCGGTCGCGAGCGTGCGGTCGTCGACGTCCGGCGAGACCAGGTAGGGCTGGCGGAACGTGCCGGACTTCACCGTCGCCGCGACCGACGCCATGTTCAGCGGGTTCATCCGCACCCCGCCCTGCCCGATCAGCGACGCCGCCATCTGCGCGTCCGCCTGCACCGGGACCGCGCCGTCGAAGGACGGCACACCGATCGACCAGTTGTCGCGGCCGAGACCGAAGACCTCCTGCGCCTGCCGGGTCAGGGAGTCGTTCTCCAGCTTCTTGGCCTGGCTGATGAAGGCCGTGTTGCAGGAGCGCGCGAAGCTCGTCCGGAACGTGCCGTTCTTGATCTGGAACTTGTCGTCGTTCTGGAACTTCCAGCCGCCGTACGTCGAGTACTTCGGGCACGGGTGCTTCTTGTCCACCCCGGCGAGCTTCTTCTCCAGCAGCATCGAAGAGGTGACGACCTTCATGGTGGAGCCCGGCGCGAGTGAGCCCTGGAAGGCCATGTTGAAGCCGGTCGGGTTGGAGTTGGCGGCGGCCAGGATCTCCCCGGTGCTCGGCTTCACGACGACCACGGACGCCTGCTTCCGCTTGGCCGTCTCCCGCTCCGCCGCGGCCTGGAGTGAGCCGCTGAACGTCGTCTTCAGCGTCCCCGGGGTGCCGGGCGCGATCGTCAGGAGCGTCTTGTCGGGCACCGACTTGGCGTCGTCCTTGGACGTGGTGTCGCCCGCGCCCTTCGCGGGCTTCTTGCCGTCGGCCCGCACCACCCGCAGCTCGATGCCCGCCGTGCCGCCCGCCTTCTTGCCGTACTTCTCGCGCAGGCTGTCGAGCACGGCGCCGAGCGAGGGGTACTTCGCCGCGGTCAGCTCCGCGCCCGCGCGGTCCACCGCCTTGATCGGCGGGTCGCCCGCCTCACCGGTGACCAGGCGGTCCCCTTGCCGCAGTTCGGGATGGAGCACCGCGGGGCGCCAGTCGACCAGCGTCGCGCCGTCGCTCTTCCTGCGCACCACCGTCAGCTCCGACGCGTACGCGTACGGCTTGCTCACTCCCTCGTACGACACCATGGCGGCCGCCTTGAACGGCACCTCGGTGCCCGACCGCCTGCCCGGTGTCAGCCGCACCTTCGTGAGACGGGCGTCCTTGCGGTAGGACGTCAGGGCCTTCTTCGCCGCCGCACGGTCGTCCGTCAGCGCGGCGGCCCGCGCCACGTCGCCCTCCGCCCACGCGGCGAGGAAGTCCCGCGCGGTGGTCCGCACCTCGGCGGAGGTGGGCGGCCCCGTCGGCACCTGCTTCTCGCCCACACTCCGTTCGCCGGACCCCACCCCGCCGGAGAGCGCGAACGCGGCGGCTCCCATGCCGCACACGACGACGACAGCCGCCCCGGCGAGCACGCCCCGGCGCACCCGCACGCCCCGCAGTCCGACGCTCTTGCGCTCAGTGGCGCGCCTTCGCTTGCCCACAAACCCTCCGCAATTCCCCAGAGCCCCCAAGCTCCTCACCGGAAGGCCACCTTAGAGGCGCACGGAGAAGCCCTCGACCACTTTCCCGCCCGGCCGGACGGCCGCCCACCGGGCCCTCTACCCTGCGGGCCCCTGATCCCCGGGCCCACTACCCCGCGCGCAGGACGTCCGCGACGATCGGGCCCGCCGCGTCACCGCCGTGCCCGCCCTGCTCCGTCATCGCGGCGGCCGCCACATCGCCGCGGTAGCCCGTGAACCAGCTGTCGGACTTCGCCTGGCCGTCCCGCTCCGCCGACCCGGTCTTCGCGCCGATGTCCCCGGTCAGGCTCGCCATGGCGCGCGCCCCGGTGCCGCCGACCGCCGTGCGGTGCATCATCTGCCGCAGCTGCGCGACCGTGGGGGCGGGCAGCCCCCGGGCGGTGGCCAGTTCACGGCCGTCGAGGGAACGCGGCACGATCACCGGCTGCCGGAAGCTGCCCGTCATCGCGGTGGCCGTGACCGAGGCCATGTCCAGCGGGCTCATCAGGACCTTGCCCTGCCCGATGGCGTTGGCGGCGCGGTCCGGGCCCGGGGAGGGCGGGACGGCACCGTCGAAGGAGGGCACACCGACCTTCCAGTCGCCCCTGCCCAGGCCGAAGTTGTTCTGCGCCACCTCGGTGAGGGAGGCGTCGGTCAGCCCGTCCTCGTCGATGAGCTTCACGAACGCGGTGTTGCAGGACCGCGCGAAGCTCTCCGAGAACGTCGCGGACTCGTTCGGCACCATGCCCGTGAGGTTGTGGAAGGTCTGGCTCTGCCAGGTGGCGTCCGCCGGGCAGGGCGCGGGCCCGGCCGCCTTGGCGACGCCCTTGTCGATGAACATCGCCGCCGTGACGATCTTCATGGTCGAGCCGGGGGCCACCTTGCCGAGGAACGCCGCGTTGAAGGCGTCCTTGCGGTTGTTGGCGACCGCGAGGACCTCGCCCGTGCTCGGCTTCAGGGCCACCACCGACGACTCGTCGTACCGCAGCACCGCCCGCTCCGCCGCCTTCTGAAGCCCCGCGCTGAGCGTCGTGGACAGCGTGCCCGCCTTGCCCTTCTTGAGGGTGAGCAGCGTCTGCGTCACCGCCTCGGGGCCCCCGCCCGCCGGCCGCACGTACAGATCCACGCCCGGTGTGCCGCCCGCCTTGGCGCCGTACTTGGCCCGCAGCGCGTCCAGCATCGGGCCGAGCGAGGGGTAGTCCCTGGTGCGCAGGGGAACGCCCGCGCGGTCCACCGTCTTCAGGGGCGGCGCCGCGGCCTTGCCCGTCACGAGGCGGTCGCCCTTCTCCAGGGAGGGGTGCAGGACGCTGTCCGACCAGTCGACGAGCGCGCGTCCGGTGGTCTTTCCCCGCACGACGGTGAGCCGGGAGTCGTAGGCGAACCGCTGGCTGTGCCCCTTGTAGGAGACCGTCGCCGAGACGGAGAACGGCACATGCGGGCCGGACGTCCGCTTCGGCGTCAGCTTCACCTCGGAGATGTGCGCGTCCTCGCGGTAACCGGTCAGGGCGCGCTCGGCCGACGCGTCGTCGTTCGTGTACCCCGCGGCCCGCCGGGCGTCGCCCGCCGCCCACGCGTCGAGGAACTCGCGCGCGGTCTCCCGGACCTCGCCTCCGGTGGGCGGCCCGCTCTTCACGGGGGCCGGACCGGCACCGGCCGAACCGCCGTCCCCGGTCACGTCGTTCACCAGGCTGTACGCGCCGAATCCGGCACCCCCCACCATGGCGGCGAAGACCCCGCCGACCAGAGCGGCCTTAGCTCCTCTGCGCACGATGCGCTCCCCTCCCCGGGAGCCTTCCCGAAGGAGAGGTCCGGGAAGGCTCTTTCGTCCGGCACCTTATGGGGGTGGAGGGAAAATCGGGACGTCCGTTATCCGAAGGTGTCCCGCGGCGGCCAAAGGTGTCCGAAGGTATTCGGTGAGCCGCCCCTCACACCCATGTATCCAGCCACATGCGCGAACGCCAGGAATCGATCGGAATCGCGGTGCCGGTGTAGATGGGCCAGAAGTAGATGAAATTCCACAGGACGAGCAGGACCAGCACACCCGACACCGCGGCCCCCGCCACCCGGCGCCGCTCACTGGAGCCCGCGGGCCCCAGCAGCGCGCCGATCAGCATCGCCACCGCCAGGCACAGGAACGGCACGAACACGACCGCGTAGAAATAGAAGATGGTCCGCTCCTGGTAGAAGAACCAGGGCAGATAACCCGCGAGCACCCCGCAGGCAATCGCGCCCGCCCGCCAGTCGCGCCGGAAGAGCCAGCGCCACAGGACATAGAGCAGGGCCAGCCCGGCGAGCCACCACAGCAGCGGCGTGCCGAGCGCGAGGACCTCGCGGGCGCACTTCTCCGTGGTGCCGGCCGGGCAGCCGTCCTTGCCGGGCAGCGGCGACTCGTAGAAGTACGAGACGGGGCGGCCGTCGACGATCCAGCTCCACGGGTTGGACTGGTAGGTGTGCGGCGAGGACAGGCCCACGTGGAACTCGTAGACCGCGTGTTCGTAGTGCCACAGGCTGCGCACCCAGTCCGGCAGCCACGTCCAGCCGCCGCCCCGCCCCGACGTCGCCGCCCAGTCGCGGTAGTAGCCGCCGGAGCCGTCCGCCGGGGAGAGGATCCAGCCGAGCCAGGACACCACGTACGTCACGAGCGCCACCGGCACCGTCGACACGAACGCCGGGAGCACGTCCCGCCGCAGCACCGCGCGGTAGGGCCGGTCCGCCCCGGCGACGCGGCGCGCCCCGACGTCCCACAGCACCGTCATCAGGCAGAGGAAGACCATGACGTACAGGCCGTTCCACTTGGTGCCGAAGGCCAGGCCCAGGCAGAGTCCGGCCGCCCACCGCCAGGGCCGCCACCCCAGGCGCAGCGTCTCGGCGACGTGCGCGTCGGCGCGGATGATGCCGTCCTCGTCGACCGGCAGCGCCGCCGCCAGCCTGGCCCGCGCGTGGTCCCGGTCGATGAGGAAGCACCCGAAGGCGGCGAGCACGAAGAACATCAGGACCTGGTCGAGCAGCGCCGTGCGGCTCATCACGAAGTGCAGGCCGTCCACCGCCAGCAGCGCGCCCGCCAGGCAGCCGAGGAACGTGGAGCGGAAGAGCCGCCGCCCGATCCGGCACAGCATCAGCACGGAGAGCGTGCCGAGCACCGCCGTCATGAACCGCCAGCCGAACGGGTCGAAGCCGAACAGCCACTCGCCGAGGCCGATCACGTACTTGCCGACCGGCGGATGCACCACGTACGCCGCGTCGTGCGGGATGGCGATGTCGCTGCCCTGCCGCAGCACGTCGTCGTTGATCTTCTCCGGCCAGTTGACCTCGAAGCCGCGGTGGATGAGCGCCCACGCGTCCTTCGCGTAATACGTCTCGTCGAATATCACGGCCTTCGGGTTGCCGAGGTTCCAGAACCGCGTCACCCCGGCGACGAGCGCGACCAGCAGCGGACCCGCCCACGCCGACCAGCGCACCAGCCGGTCGGCGGCCGGCTTCGCCACGCCGAGCGTCAACCACAGGCGGGGCCCCGGCTCGGTGTACGGGGGCACCAGCCGCGCCGTGATGTCCGCCGGGGGGCGCGCCGCGTAGCCGAATCGGCGCAGCCGCCGCGGCCACGAGGGCTGCTGCTCCTCGGCTGCCTGGCCCTCGCGGGTGTCCGGGGAAGACGCGGTACTGGTCACCGCGCCATCGTAGGGAACGCGACTGTGCGAGTCCCGCTGGTGGGCCCTGCGAGGATGGAACCGTGACAGGAAGCGCAGATTCCCCCGGAACCCTCGTGTTGGCAGGCACTCCCATCGGCGATGTCGCCGACGCGCCGCCACGGCTCGCCGCCGAGCTGGAGTCGGCCGACGTCGTCGCCGCCGAGGACACCCGGCGCCTGCGCCGGCTCACCCAGGCGCTCGGCGTGCAGGTCGGCGGCCGTGTCGTCTCCTACTTCGAGGGCAACGAGACCGCGCGCACCCCCGAGCTGGTCGAGGCCCTCGTGGGCGGCGCGCGCGTGCTGCTCGTGACGGACGCGGGCATGCCGTCGGTCTCCGACCCCGGCTACCGCCTGGTCGCCGCTGCCGTGGAGCGGGACATCAAGGTGACCGCCGTGCCGGGCCCGTCGGCCGTGCTCACCGCGCTCGCCCTGTCCGGGCTGCCGGTCGACCGCTTCTGCTTCGAGGGCTTCCTGCCGCGCAAGGCGGGCGAGCGGCTCTCCCGCCTGAAGGAGGTCGCCGAGGACCGCAGGACGCTCGTCTACTTCGAGGCCCCGCACCGCATCGACGACACGCTCGCCGCGATGGCCGAGGCGTTCGGCGACGAGCGCAGGGCGGCGGTCTGCCGCGAGCTGACCAAGACGTACGAAGAGGTCAAGCGCGGCTCGCTCGCGGAGCTGGCCGCCTGGGCCGCCGACGGGGTACGCGGCGAGATCACCGTCGTCGTCGAGGGCGCCCCCGAGAGGAGCGCGGCCGAACTCGGCCCCGGGGAGCTGGTGCGCCGGGTGCTGGTGCGCGAGGAGGCGGGGGAGCGGCGCAAGGAGGCCATCGCCGCGGTCGCCGCCGAAGCGGGCCTTCCCAAGCGCGAGGTATTCGATGCCGTCGTCGCGGCAAAGAATGCGGCTCGAAGCGGCCCATCGGAAGGCAAAGGACTATCGTGAAAGGCAAAGCGCGGGCCGCGCACGAGGCTTGTTTCCTATGGAATGACCAAAACGGTCTCAACGCTCGACAGGTCTGATGCGCTCGCTCCGGGAAAGGCGTCCACTGGTCGTGGGGACGCGCGGTGCGCTTGTCCCCCGGACAAGAGGAGCAGCTGGCATGAGTGAGATCGCAGGCACCGGCCACCCCCACACGGCACTCGACGTGGTGCACGAGTCCTACGCGTTCGCGTGCATGCGCTGCGGGCACGGCTGGGAACAGTCGTACGAGATAGAGCACCACGTGGACGCCAGGGGTCAGGAGTTCGTGCTGTACCGCGCGGACGGCCACCACGTGCCGTCGCCCCTGTCCCGCCCCACCTGCCTCAACTGCGGCGGCCACGTCGTGCGGATCATGCGCGCGGGGCAGGTGTCGTCGGTCCTCGACATGATGCGCCGTCAGCACGAGACCGCGCCGGCGGGCGCGACGGAGTCCGACGTGCGGGCCGCCGGGCCGGGACCCGTGCCGGTGCCCGCCGCCCGCGAGCACCACTGGCACCTGTCCGACCTGCTGCACCCCTTCCAGCACCGCAAGGCACGCTGAGACGCACGCGCGAGCAAGGGTGGGCGAGGCGCACCCGCCCGGCAAGGCCCGCCGCTTCGTAGGATCGGGGGCATGCCTTCGAAGAACGCCGACGTCCCGCCGCCCCTGCCAGCACCGCTCGGGGTGGCGGTCGCCGACTCCCACACCCACCTCGACATGCAGTCCGGCACGGTGGCGGAAGCGCTCGCCAAGGCCGCCTCGGTGGGTGTCACGACGGTCGTCCAGGTCGGCTGCGACGTACGCGGCTCCCAGTGGGCGGCGGCCACCGCCGCCGAGTACGACGCCGTGCACGCCGCCGTCGCCCTGCACCCCAACGAGGCGCCCCGCATCGTGCTCGGCGACCCCGACGGCTGGTCCCGGCAGGGCGCGCGCGAGGCGGGCGGCGAGGCCGCGCTCGACGAGGCGCTCGCCGAGATCGACCGGCTCGCGGCGCAGCCCCGGGTGAGGGGCGTCGGCGAGACCGGCCTCGACCACTTCCGCACCGGCCCGGAGGGCATGGCCGCCCAGGAGCGGTCCTTCCGCGCCCACATCGAGATCGCCAAGCGGCACGGCAAGACCCTCGTCATCCACGACCGCGAGGCGCACGCGGACGTGCTGCGGGTCCTGAAGGAGGAGGGCGCCCCCGAGCGCACCGTCTTTCACTGCTACTCCGGGGACGCCGAGATGGCCCGGATCTGCGCGGAGCACGGCTACTTCATGTCCTTCGCGGGCAACGTCACGTTCAAGAACGCGCAGGGGCTGCGCGACGCGCTGGCCGTCGCGCCGCTGGAGCTGGTGCTCGTCGAGACCGACGCGCCCTTCCTCACGCCCGCCCCCTACCGCGGCCGGCCCAACGCCCCGTATCTCATCCCGGTCACCGTGCGCGCCATGGCCGCGGTCCGCGGCATCGACGAGGACGCCATGGCCGCGGCCCTCGCCGCGAACACCGCACGCGCCTTCGATTACTGACCGGTCACCGGCCGATAACGTAACGACGCTCCGTAGCCGGTCGGCTTTGGAGAGTGACGACGGCTCCGCTAGGTTCTGTCCGCCCGGTCCGGACCTCTGGAGCGTCATCGTGAGCAACGCGCAGTACGAGACGTATGAAGCGCCGTATGAGCCGTACGACCCGCCGTGCGACGTGCCGTGCGAGCCGGCCGAGCCGTACGGCCGGCCGTACGTGCCGGGCCAGGCCTCCGGCCCACCGTCCGATGCGCTGCCCGGCGGCGGCCGGGCCGAGGCGCGGCGGGCCGCCCGCGGCCGGAAGGCATCCCGGGGCACCGGCGGCCCCAGGACCTCCGAGCGGGCCGAGACGCTGCGGCGGCTGGTGCCGCAGGCCCTCGTCGTGGCCTTCCTCGCCGGCGGCACCTCCGCGTTCGTCGCCGACGACAAGGCCATCCGGCTGAGCGTCGACGGCGAACCGCGCACCCTGCACACCTTCGCCGACGACGTCGGTGAACTCCTCGCCGACGAGGGAGTCGCCGTCGGCGCCCACGACATGGTGGCGCCCGCGCCCGGCACCGCCCTGGCCAGCGGCGACGAGATCGCCGTGCGCTACGGCCGGCCCGTCCACCTCACCCTCGACGGCGAGCCGCGCGAGGTGTGGACCACGGCCCGCACCGTCGACGGCGCGCTGCGCCAGCTCGGGGTGCGCGCGGAGGGCGCGCACCTGTCGGCCTCGCGCAGCCGCCGCATCGGCCGGGCCGGGCTCGACCTCGCCGTCCGCACGGAACGCACCGTCACGATCATGGCGGACGGCCGGGCGCGCACCATCCGCACGAACGCGGCGACCGTACGGGAAGCCGTCGAGGAGGCCGGCGTCACCCTGCGCGGACAGGACACCACGTCGGTGGCGCCCGGCAGCTTCCCGCGCGACGGACAGACGGTCACCGTCATGCGGATCACCGGGTCGCGGGAGGTGCGGGAGGAGGCGATCCCCTTCCGCGTGCGGCGGACCGAGGACCCGACGCTGTTCCGCGGCACGGAGGTCGTCGCGCAGCCCGGACAGCCGGGCGCCCTGCGCGTCACGTACGCGCTGCGCAGCGTCAACGGCGTCAAGCAGCGGCCGCGGCGCCTCGGCTCCGAAGTGGTGCGCGCGCCGCAGGACCGGATCGTGAAGGTCGGCACCAAGCCGAAACCGCAGTCGGTGACCGGCGCGGACGGGCTCAACTGGGGCGCGCTCGCCCGCTGCGAGTCGGGCGGCCGGCCGGGAGCGGTCGACCCGTCGGGCACGTACGGCGGGCTCTACCAGTTCGACACGCGCACCTGGCAGGCCCTCGGCGGCCGGGGCCGCCCCCAGGACGCCTCGGCGTCGGAACAGACCTTCCGCGCGAAGAAGCTGTACGTGCAGCGGGGCGCGAGCCCGTGGCCGCACTGCGGGCGGCGGCTGCACGGCTGACGCTCCCACCGGAGCAGCGGCGGGGCCCGGGGACCACGCCACGTAACCTTGAGCCGTGAGCACTGAGCACGGCGCCCTCCTCGGCCCCGCCGACATCCGCGAACTGGCCGCTGCCCTGGGCGTACGCCCCACCAAGCAGCGCGGCCAGAACTTCGTCATCGACGCCAACACCGTGCGGCGCATCGTCCGCACCGCGGAGGTCCGCCCGGACGACTGCGTCGTCGAGGTCGGCCCGGGCCTCGGCTCCCTGACCCTGGCCCTGCTGGAGACCGCGGCGCACGTCACCGCCGTCGAGATCGACGACGTGCTCGCCGCCGCGCTGCCCGCCACCATCGTGGCCCGCCTCCCCGAGAAGGCCACCTCCTTCGCGCTGGTGCACAGCGACGCCATGCTGGTGCGCGAGCTGCCGGGCCCGGCCCCGACCGCGCTCGTCGCGAACCTCCCGTACAACGTCGCCGTCCCCGTCCTCCTGCACATGCTCGACACCTTCCCGACCATCGAGCGCACGCTCGTGATGGTGCAGGCCGAGGTCGCCGACCGGCTCGCCGCCGCCCCCGGCTCGAAGGTGTACGGCGTGCCGTCCGTGAAGGCCAACTGGTACGCCGACGTCAAGCGCGCCGGGTCCATCGGGCGCAACGTCTTCTGGCCCGCCCCGAACGTCGACTCCGGACTCGTCTCCCTGGTGCGCCGCGCCGAGCCGGTGAAGACCACCGCGTCCAAGCGCGAGGTCTTCGCCGTCGTCGACGCCGCCTTCGCGCAGCGCAGGAAGACGCTGCGGGCCGCCCTGTCCGGCTGGGCCGGGTCGGCCGCCGCCGCCGAGGCCGCCCTGGTCGCCGCCGGGGTATCGCCCCAGGCCCGCGGCGAGTCCCTGACCGTGGAGGAGTTCGCCCGCATCGCCGAGCACAAGGAGGCCGCCGCGTGAGCGCGAGCGTGACGGTACGGGTCCCCGCCAAGGTCAACGTCCAGCTCGCCGTGGGCGCCGCTCGCCCCGACGGCTTCCACGACCTCGCCAACGTCTTCCTCGCCGTGGGCCTCCACGACGAGGTCACCGCCACGCCCGCCGACACCCTCCGGGTGACCTGCGAGGGCCCCGGCGCGGACCAGGTCCCCCTGGACCGTACGAACCTCGCCGCCCGCGCCGCCGAACTCCTCGCCGCGCGGCACGGCATCGCGCCCGACGTCCACCTCCACATCGCCAAGGACATTCCCGTCGCCGGCGGCATGGCGGGCGGCAGCGCGGACGGCGCCGCCGCGCTCGTGGCCTGCGACGCGCTGTGGGGCACGCACGCCTCCCGCGCGGAACTGCTCGACATCTGCGCGGAGCTGGGCAGCGACGTGCCGTTCAGCCTGGTCGGCGGGGCCGCGCTCGGCACCGGGCGCGGCGAGAAGCTCCAGCCGCTGGAGGTCGGCGGCACCTTCCACTGGGTGTTCGCCGTCGCCGACGGAGGGCTCTCCACGCCCGCCGTCTACCGCGAGTTCGACCGGCTCACCCCCGACGCACCCGCCCCCGAGGCGTCCCCGGCGCTGCTCGAAGCCCTGCGCACGGGCGACGTCGAGGCCCTCGCCGCCACGGTCAACAACGACCTCCAGCCCGCGGCGCTCTCCCTCTTCCCCGCACTCCACGACACCCTCGCGGCGGGCACGGCGGCGGGCGCCCTGGCCGCCCTGGTCTCGGGCTCGGGCCCGACGACGGCGTTCCTCACGGCCGACGCCCCCTCCGCCCAGAAGGTGGCCGACGCCCTGACGGCCTCCGGCACATGCCGCACGGCCCGGGTGGCGACGGCACCGGCACCGGGCGCCCAGCAGCTGTAGCCCCGGAAGGGGCGCGGGGAACTGCGCGCCCAGCCACGACGCACCCGCACCCGCGCCCCCCGACAAGCAGGAGAAGCGCTCACATACTCACCCCCGGATGAGTACGGACACGCTGACGCCGAAGGCACAGCCCAAGCGACCGTACGTCCATGGGATCAAGCGTTCGCGAACTCGCCGAGAAGACGCCCGCCGGGCGTGACCGGTACATCGACCTGCTGCGGGTCGCCTCGCTCGGCACGGTCGTCGCCGGCCACTGGCTGATGGCGGCCGTCACCGTCGGCGCCGACGGCCGCACCGAGGTCGGCAACCTCCTCGCCGTCGTACCGGAGCTGCAACTCCTCACCTGGGCGCTGCAGATCATGCCGGTGTTCTTCTTCGTCGGCGGCTTCTCGCACGCCCTGTCGTACCGCTCCCTGAGCCGCAAGGCCGAGGGCGGGCCCAAGAGCGGCTCGGTCTACTCCGCCTTCCTGCGCGCCCGCCTCCAGCGGCTGCTGCGCCCCACCATGGTCTTCATAGGCGTGTGGGGCGCGGGCGCACTGCTCCTGCAACTCCTCGGCCAGGGCGGCGGACTGCTCGACGTGGCGCTGCGCCTCGTCGCCCAGCCGCTGTGGTTCATCGGCATCTACCTCGCGATGGTCGCCTTCACGCCGCCGCTGCTGCGGCTGCACGAGCGGTGGGGCTGGGCCGCGTTCGGCGCGCTCGTGGCGGCCGCGGGCGCGGTGGACGTGGCACGGTTCGCGTTCGGCGTGCCCTACCTGGAGTTCCTCAACTTCGCCTTCGTCTGGCTGGCCGTACACCAGCTCGGCTTCCTGCGCGCCGACGGCAAGCTGCGGCTGCCGTACGTCCTCGCGGGCGCCGGTCTGGCGGGCGCCTCGCTCCTGGTCGCCCTCGGCCCGTATCCGCTCTCCATGGTCGGCATGCCCGGCGAACGCGTCTCCAACATGGCGCCGCCCACCTTCGCCCTCCTCTGCCACGGCCTGTGGCTGGTCGGCGCGGTGGAGGCGCTGCGCGGCCCGGCGACGCGATGGCTGGCGCGGCCCCGCGTCTGGCGGGGCGTGGTGGCGGCCAACGGCATCTCCATGACGGCGTTCCTCTGGCACCTGACGGCGATGCTCGGGGTGTACGGGATGCTGCTCGCCCTGGACGTCCCGCTCCCGGAGCCCGCGAGTGCCGCGTGGTGGGCGCAGGTCCCGCCGCGGTTGGCGGCGGCCGCGGCGCTGACGGCGGCGCTGGTGGCGGCGTTCCGCCGCTTCGAACGCCCGGCGGCGGCGGAGCCGGTCGCTTCCGGCACGGCCTCGGGCCCGGCGGCGGCACTCGGCGTCACGCTCTGCCTCTTCGGGGTGCTCGGCCTGTCGATGGTCGGCTTCGGGGGCCTGCTGGAGGGTCGTACGGCGATGCTGATCGCCGTCCACGTGACGGCTCCGGCGGCGGTGGCGATGGCGCTGGCGGGGTGGCTGCTGGTGGAGAGGGCGGGAGGTCGGGTCAGAGCACGTCGATGGCAGTGAGGTCGATGTCGATGTCGTAGGGCTTGTTGACCTTGATCTGGTCGCGATGGATGCCCATGTGGACGTAGGCGTTGGTCACCTCGTCGAGTTCGTAGACGTGGATGACGAGCCTGCGGCCGGTCCCTGTCTGTTCGACGCGCCAGAAGTTCGGGATCCCGGCTGCGGCGTACTTCTGGGGCTTGGTCGTGCGGTCGCGGGACTGCGATTCCGGGGAGACGACCTCGACGGCCAAGAGCACGTCCTTCGCCGGGAAACGGCTCAGACGGTCATCGGTGACAGCGGAAGCACGGACAACGCTGAGGTCGGGCTCAGGGACGTTGTGCTTGTCGATCACTACGCTCATCTCGCGTACGACCTTCAACTCCGACGGCAGATTCTGCTCAAGCCCGCGTTCCAGGAGCTTGATCGACAGGAGATGGAGGTAGCTCTGCGGACTCACGAAGATCAGGCTCCCGTCGATGAGCTCTGTGTGCGGCGGGAGATCGGGCAGCGTGAACAGGTCGTCCACGGTGTAGCCGGTCGGCGGCGGCACCGGCCAGCGCCCGTGCTGCTGAACGGACTCGGCGGTCATGGTTCCTCCCATGGACGGGATTCTTCGGCCTGTGCCTCAACGGTAGCCGCGGATTCCTTGATCCGTCATCACAAAGAGTGAGCGAGCCGGTACCCCCAGGGAGGCCGGAGGTTCGCCCCCGAGGGCGACTACGCTGGAGGATCGATCGTCCCCCCTTTCAGGAGCGTTAATGGCCGTCAATCTGGTCAATGTCGAGGCAGTCAGCAAGGTGTACGGCACCCGTGCCCTGCTCGACGGCGTCTCACTCGGCGTGTCCGAGGGGGACCGGATCGGCGTCGTCGGGCGCAACGGCGACGGGAAGACCACCCTCATCCGGATGCTCGCCAAGCTGGAGGAGGCCGACACCGGCCGCGTCACGCACAACGGCGGGCTGCGGCTCGGCGTGCTGACCCAGCACGACTCCCTCGACCCCGCCGCCACCGTCCGCCACGAGGTCATCGGCGATCTCGCCGACCACGAGTGGGCGGGCAGCGCCAAGATCAGGGACGTGCTGACCGGCCTGTTCGGCGGGCTCGACCTGCCCGGCTTCCCGCAGGGCCTGGACACCGTCATCGGCCCGCTCTCCGGCGGCGAGCGGCGCCGCATCGCGCTCGCCAAGCTGCTCATCGCCGAGCAGGACCTGATCGTCCTCGACGAGCCGACCAACCACCTGGACGTCGAAGGCATCTCGTGGCTGGCCGAGCACCTGCGCACGCGCCGCTCGGCGCTCGTCTGCGTCACGCACGACCGCTGGTTCCTGGACCAGGTCTGCACCCGCATGTGGGACGTGCAGAAGGGTTCCGTCTTCGAGTACGAGGGCGGCTACTCCGACTACGTCTTCGCCCGCGCCGAGCGTGAGCGCATCGCCGCCACCGAGGAGAGCAAGCGGCAGAACCTGATGCGCAAGGAGCTGGCCTGGCTGCGGCGCGGCGCCCCGGCCCGTACCAGCAAGCCGAAGTTCCGCATCGAGGCCGCCAACGAACTCATCGCGGACGTGCCGCCGCCGCGCGACACCAGCGAGCTGATGAAGTTCGCGACGACGCGGCTCGGCAAGACCGTCTTCGACCTGGAGGACGTCTCCGTCCAGGCCGGGCCGAAGCTGCTCCTCAAGCACCTGACCTGGCAGCTCGGCCCCGGCGACCGCGTCGGCCTGGTCGGGGTGAACGGCGCGGGCAAGACGTCGCTGCTGCGTGCCATGGCCGACGCCGCGCGCAGCGAGGGCGAGGTGCAGCCCGCCGGCGGGAAGATCGTCGTGGGCCGGACGGTGAAGCTGGCCTACCTCTCGCAGGAGGTCGCCGAACTGAAGCCCACCCTGCGGGTGTTGGAGGCCGTGCAGCAGGTGCGCGAGCGCGTCGACCTCGGCAAGGGCCGGGAGATGACCGCCGGGCAGCTCTGCGAGACGTTCGGGTTCAACAAGGAGAAGCAGTGGACGCCGGTCGGCGACCTCTCCGGTGGCGAGCGGCGCAGGCT
Source organism: Streptomyces huasconensis (assembly GCF_021028635.1). Lineage (NCBI taxonomy): Bacteria > Bacillati > Actinomycetota > Actinomycetes > Kitasatosporales > Streptomycetaceae > Streptomyces > Streptomyces huasconensis. The sequence continues at coordinate 3,277,359 of NZ_CP086119.1, read as the reverse complement.
CCAGCTGCTGCGGCTGCTGATGGACGAGCCGAACGTCCTCTTCCTCGACGAGCCCACCAACGACCTCGACATCGAGACGCTGACGCAGCTGGAGGACGTCCTCGACGGATGGCCGGGCTCCATGGTCGTGATCTCCCACGACCGGTTCTTCGTCGAGCGCACGACGGACAAGGTGTTCGCGCTCCTCGGTGACGCCACGATGCGGATGCTGCCGCGCGGCATCGACGAGTACCTGGAGCGCAGGCAGCGGATGGCGCAGGCCGCCTCCGCCGCGCCCCCGGCGCAGTCCGCGCCCGCGCAGGCCGCCGCCAAGGCCGTCTCCGCCGCCGACGCCCGCGCCGCGAAGAAGGAACTCCAGAAGATCGAGCGGCAGCTGGACAAGGTCTCGGAGAAGGAGACCAAGCTGCACGCCCAAATCGCCGACAACGCCACGGACTTCGAAAAGGTGGCGAAATTGGACGCGGAGCTGCGTGAACTGATCGGTGAGCGCGAGGCGTTGGAGACGCGCTGGATGGAGCTGGCGGAAGACGCGTAAAGCTCCCGTGCAGCTCGCGTAACGGACGCATCACGGGCCGGTCCTCCCTTGGGAACAGGGGCAGGACCGGCCCCGTTCGGCAGGGGCTCAGGGTGATAGAAAGGCTGACCTGAGCACCATTTGGCGTGCCGAAAATCAGTGAAGGGGGAAGCGCTGATGACTCAGCCGCCCAACCAGCCGCCGCCCGGCGGCTTCGGAGCTCCGCAGGATCAGCCACCGGGGCAGCCGCCGATACCGCCGCAGCCGGGGTACGGCTACCCGCAGAGCCCGCCGCCTCCGCAGACCCCGCCGCCCACGGCCGGCAACCCGTACGCGCAGCCGACGCAGCCCGGCCCCTACGGCCAACCGCAGCAGCCGGGCCCCTACGGTCAACCGCAGCAGCCCGGCCCCTATGGCCGGCCCACGCAGCCCGGCCCCTACGGAAGCCAGCCGCAGTACGGCCACCCGCAGCAGTACGCCCAGCAGCCGCCCACCCAGCCGCAGTTCCCGGCGGGCCCCGGCGCTCCCGGCGGCGGTGACGGCAACGGCAAGGGCAAGCGCAACAAGCTCCTCCTGATCACCGCCGCGGCCGTGGCCGCGCTCCTCGTCGCGGGCGGGGTCACCTTCGCCGTCGTCGGCGGTGACGACGACGGCGGGAAGAAGAAGTCCGAGGCGAAGAACAAGGACCCCAAGCCGCCCGTCTCCGCGCCCGCCAACCCGGGCACCGGCGACGGTGACGGCAACGAAGGCAAGGAAGACCTCAACGAAGGCCGCCGGCCCGGCGAGGCGAAGGTCCTCTGGTACAAGGAGGCGCCCAAGGTGCCCGGTTCCGGAGGCGACGCCCCGGGCATGTGGGTCGAGGGCGACACGGTGGTCAAGGCCGCGTACAAGGAGCTGTACGCGTACAACGCGAGCACCGGCAAGATCGAGTGGCCCGCCATCAAGTTCCCGCAGAAGATCTGCGCCGCGACCAGGACGGCCACCGACGACGGCAAGATCGTCGTCGCGTTCAAGGACAGCGCCAAGAGCAGCGCCAAGTGCAACCAGCTCCAGGTCATCGACCTGAAGAGCGGCGGCAAGGGCTGGGGCAAGCCGGTCAAGGAGGAGGGCCTCTTCGACTTCTCGATGCAGAGCAACCTCGTCCTCGTCGGCGACGTGCTGATGGTCGGCCGCGACCAGTCCGGCACCGCGCTGCGCATGAGCGACGGCAAGAAGCTCTACGTGGCGAAGAAGAAGGACGAGGGCACCTGCTACCCCAGCGGCTTCGCGGGCGGTGAGGGCAAGCTCCTGATGGCGCTCTCCTGCGGCGCGAGCACCCCCACGGAACACGACGAGCTGCAGCAGCTCGACCCGAAGACCGGCAAGGCCCTGTGGACCAAGAAGTTCCCCAAGGGCTGGCGCATCGGCAAGGTCTACGGCACGGGACCGACGATCGTGTACCTCGCCAACGAGGACAGGAAGCGCTGGAACATCTCGGTCCTGAAGGAGAACAGCGACAAGACCCGCTCCGAGGTCAGCTCCGACGACAACTTCGCCCCCGAGTGCGACACTTCGGTCCTCAGCCGTGAGCTGGGCGGCTGCCTGGGCGTGACGTCCGACGAGAAGTACCTCTACCTGCCGACCGCCGAGAAGAGCGGCGCCAACGCGATCGTCGCGATCAGCCTGGCCACCGGCAAGGAGGCCTGGCGCACCAAGTCGCCGCTGGACGAGAAGATGCTCCCGCTGAAGATCGAGAACGGCGAGCTGATCGGGTACGTCGAGCCGTCGTACGACTCCGGTGGCCGCGTCGTCTCCATCGCCACGTCCGGCTCCCACAAGCCCAGGACTCTGCTGCAGCACCCGAAGGGCACGTCGCAGATCGAGAGCGGCTTCTACTCGAAGGACATCGACTACGTGGACGGGCGCTTCTACATCTCCACCACCAGCATCATGGGCAGCACCTCCGGCCAGGCGAAGCTGATGCTCGCCTACGGCAAGTGACCTTGCCCGCGGCCTCCTTCACCCTCTCGTCCCCCAGCGTTCCCAAGGAATCGACAATCTGATGACCCAGCCGCCCCAGCCGCCCCAGCAGCCGCCGAACGAGCCCCCGCAGGGCGGTTTCGGCGCACCCCAGGACCCCCCGCACGGTGGCTTCGGCGCCCCGCAGGACCCCCCGCCCGGTGGCTTCGGCGCCCCGCAGGACCCCCCGCCCGGAGGCTTCGGCGCCCCGCAGGACCCCCCGCCCGGCGGCTTCGGCAAGGCCCCGGACCCGTCCTACGGCTACCCGCAGCAGCCCCCGGCCCCCCAGACCCCGCCGCCCGCCGCGCCGCCGGCCCCCGCGGGACCGCCGCCGCAGGCCCCGCCCGCACCGCCCGCGGGTCAGCCGAACTACGGCTACCCGCAGGCACCTCAGGCGCCCCAGGCCCCGCAGGGCTACGGCTACCCCACCCAGCCCGCGCAGCCGCAGTACCAGCAGCCCCCGTACCAGCAGGGCTACCCGCAGCAGGGTTACCAGCAGCCGCCCACCATGCCGATGCAGCCGCAGCCCGGCGGCTCCGGTGGTGGCGGCAAGAAGTTCAGCGGCCAGATGGCGATCATCGTCGCGGCGGTCGTCGCGATCGCGCTGATCGTGGGCGGCGGCGTCATGTACGCCTCCTCGTCGAAGGACGACGACCCCAAGAACACCGCCCAGGGCTCCGACGGCAAGGGCGGCGGCAAGAAGGGCGAGGGCGGCAAGGACGGCGACACGCTGCCCGACGCGGGCCCGGCCAAGGAGAAGGCCCCGGCCGATCCCTCGGCCAAGGTGGTCATGCAGCTGCCCCAGCCGCAGATCCCCAAGGACCAGATCTGGCAGGCCAACGGCTCGCTGCTGACCGACGACACCTACGTCAAGTCCGGCATCAACGAAGTCAACGGCTACGACCCGGACACCGGCAAGGAGAAGTGGTCGGTGCCGCTCTCCGGCCAGGTCTGCGCGATGTCGCGGGAGATGACCAAGGACGGCGTCGCGGCGGTCATCACCGAAGAGGCCAAGCGGAACAAGAAGGGCGACTACGAGAGCTGCACCAACGTTTCCGCGATCGACCTGAAGTCCGGCAAGAAGCTCTGGACGGAGACCGCCGAGACCAACGGCATGAAGGCGACCTTCAAGGAGGTCACCATCTCCGGCACCACGATCGCCGCCGGCGCGGGCACCAGCAGCGGCGGCGCCGCCTGGGACGTGAGCGGCAAGTCCCTGTGGACGCCGAAGGTCGGCAAGTGCGAGGACGTCGGTTACGCCGGCGGCGACCAGCTCGTCGCGGTCCGCAAGTGCGGCACGTACGGCGACGAGAAGCTGAAGGTGCAGCTCCTCGACCCGAAGACCGGCGACGACAAGTGGACGTACCCGCTGGCCGACGGCATCGACAACGCCAAGATCATCTCGACGAACCCGGTCGTCTTCGGCCAGGACACCACCGAGATCACCGCGAGCGGTGCCACGGATGTCTTCTCCCTCGGCAGCAACGGCAAGCTGCGCGCCAAGATCTCGCTGGAGGACGGGAAGTACGACCACGACTGCGGCGTCAACGTGGTCAACGACTGCACGTCGATCACGGTCGGCAACGACCGGCTGTACGTCCCGACGCGCCAGCACGACGGCAGCGGCGAGAGCTACAACCGCACCAACGAGATCGTGTCGTTCTCGCTGGCCACCGGGAAGCCGACCAGTGACCGCGCCGACGCGGGCGAGAACGGCGAGATCTTCCCGATCCGCATGGACGGCGGCAACGTCATCGCGTACAAGGCGCACGGTTACCAGAAGGGCGCCCAGATCGTCTCGCTCGACGGCAAGACGATGAAGGAGACCAAGCTCCTGGAGACGCCCTCCTCCGAGTCGGTCACCGACGCGATCAGCGGCATGGTCCCGAAGTCGAACGAGCTGGTCTATGCCGAGGGGCGCCTGTTCCTCGGCAAGAAGCTGCTGAGCAAGCCCTACTCGAAGGACGAGAAGGAGTACGTCGCGCTCGGTTTCGTCGCGAAGTAGTCCCCCCGCCCCGCACGCCGGCCGTCCCCTTGGAGCACGAGGGGGCGGCCGGCGTCGTCACCGCGCCGTCCCGTACCCCCGAACACCCGGGACCGGCGGGGATTTCGGCATTCCGGGCCGCTTCTGATGGGTAGGGGGCGCGCAACGTCGAACAAGCGTGTAGCTTCCGTCAGATGAAGGGCCGGGGGGCCTGCGGGAACTGGGGGGTTTCTATGGGTGTGCGGCTCATGGTGGTCGACGATCACCGTCTGCTCGCCGAGGCGCTCGCCTCGGCGCTGAAACTGCGCGGGCACCGGGTGCTCGCCGCGGCGGCGCCCGCGGCGGGAGCGGCCGAGCTGGTGATCAGCAGGGCGCCGGAGGTCTGCCTCCTGGGCACGGCCACGCCCGCCGAGCCGGGCATGTTCGACCCGGTGGTGAAGATCAAGCGGGAGCGCCCGCAGGTGGCGGTGGTGGTGCTGGGCCCGGTGCCGAGTCCGCGCGGGATCGCCGCGGCGTTCGCCGCCGGCGCCTCCGGATACGTACGCCATGACGAGCGCATCGAAGGCGTCGAGCGCGCCATCATGAAGGCGCGCGCCGGGGAGGCCGCCGTCGCGCCGCAGCTGCTGCACGGTGCCTTCAGCGAGCTGCTGAACCCGGCGGCGCAGCCCGACGACGAGGGGCAGCGCCTGCTGCAGATGCTCACGCCCCGCGAGGTCGAGGTGCTGGTGCGGGTGGCGGACGGCGAGGACACGCGGCTGATCGCGGCGGGGATGGGGATAGCCCCGAGCACCGCGCGGACGCATGTGCAGCGGGTCCTGATGAAGCTCGGTGTCGGTTCGCGTCTGGAGGCGGCCGCGCTCGCCGCGCGCACGGGTCTGCTGGACCGCGCCGAGCGGCCCGCGTCGGCGTACGAGGAGCGTCCCGGCGAGGTGGACACGCGGACGGGGCCCGGCTCACCGCGGTGAACCGGGCCCCGTAGGGAGGGGGCTACGCGTCCTCGGGCGGCGGCCCGGCCGGTGCCGCCGTGGGGCGCAGCCACAGCCAGCCGAGGAAGAAGAGCCCGAGGGCGAGCATGCCGAGGCCCGTCCACAGGTTGATGTTGATGCCCTCGGCCTTCCGCAGGTCGGCGTCGGACGCGGTGATCCCGGCGATCGTCACGATGATCCCGTAGACGACGAACAGGCCGCCGATGATCCGCCGGATGTCGAAGAGGCGGGCGGCTGTCGCGGACGTGCGCTCCAGCTCGGAGACTTCCTTGTGCAGCTCGGACATGGTCTTCGGCCTCCGGTCGGGGCTAGAGGGAGTACGGCAGGTAGCAGGCGGCGGCGAGGACGACGGCGCCCCAGCCGAGCAGCGCGGGCTTGCGGTACCAGGCGTCGTCGCCCGCTTCCGTGCCGTCGTCCGCCAGGCCGGGTGAGGCGGTTCCGTAGACCAGCCCGGCGAGTTCGGCCTCCGGCTTGGGCGCGGTGAAGAGGGTGACGACGACCATCACGACGGCGCCGGCGACGAAGCCGACGATGGCCGAGACGAAGTTGGCGCCCTGGTCGGTCGGGATGTCGACGACGCCCTGCTTGTAGATCCAGAAGTAGTTGACCATCGCGGCCGTCGTGCCCGCGAGCAGGCCCCACACACCGGACTTCATCGAGGCCCGCTTCCAGAACATGCCGATGATGAAGACCACGAACATCGGGACGTTGAAGAAGGAGAAGAGCGTCTGGAGGTACCCCATGATGTTCGAGAACGACGAGGCGATGAAGGCGGTGCCGATCGAGGCGAGCACGCCGATGGCCGTGATGAGCCGGCCGAAGTTGAGGTAGTAGCCGTCCTCGCGCCCCTTCCTCACGTACTTCGCCCAGATGTCGTACGTGAAGACGGTGTTGAAGGAAGAGACGTTCGCCGCCATGCCCGCCATGAACGCGGCGAGCAGACCGGTCACCGCGATGCCGAGGACGCCGTTGGGCAGCAACTCCTGCATCAGGTAGGGGATCGCGTCGTTGTACGTCAGGTCGGAGCCCGGCGTGCCGATCTTCGGCACGAGGACGGCGGCGACCAGGCCCGGGATCATCACCAGGAAGACGATGAAGATCTTGGGGAAGGCGGCGATCAGCGGAGTGCGCTGGGCCGCGCTGAGGTTCTTCGCGGACAGGGCGCGCTGCACCTCGGCGAAGTTGGTCGTCCAGTAGCCGAAGGAGAGCACGAAGCCGAGGCCGAGGATGATCGTCAGCCAGTTGGCGCCGAGCGGGTTGGCGTCCCCGATGCCGGTGCCGCCCCAGGCGGTGAGGAAGTCGCCGCCGTGCTGCTTCTCGATCGAGCCGGACAGGCCGTCCCAGCCGCCGACCTTCTTCAGGCCGATGACGCAGATCGGGATGAGCGCGGCGAGGATCACGAAGAACTGGAGCACTTCGTTGTAGATCGCCGAGGAGAGGCCGCCGATGGTGATGTACGCGAGGACGAACAGCCCGGCGACGACGATCGCCACCCACTGCGGCCAGCCGAGCAGCGCCTCCACGACGATCGACAGGGCGTAGAGGTTCACGCCCGCGATGAGTATCGCCGCGAAGGCGAAGAGCACCGAGCTGAGCAGGTGCGCCGACTTGTCGAAGCGCTGGAGCAGGAACTCGGGGACGGAGCGGACCTTGCTGCGGTAGTAGAAGGGCATCATGACCAGGCCCAGGAAGACCATGGCCGGGATGGCGCCGATCCAGTACCAGTGGACGACCGCGACGCCGTACTGGGCGCCGGTGGCCGCCATGCCGAGGATCTCGGTGGCGCCGAGGTTCGCGGCGACGAAGGCGAGACCGGTGACCCAGGCGGGCAGGGAGCGGCCCGAGAGGAAGAAGTCGAGGCTGGTGCGCACGGAGCGCCGGGCGGCGAAGCCGATGCCGAGGACGACGGCGAAGTAGATCGCGAGGATCGCGTAGTCGAGGCCGTTGGTGGGCAGCCGAAGCCCCTCGGCCAGGGTTTGCGTGGGGGACTGCATGGATGAACTCGCTTCGTTGCGCGAACGGATCAGACCGGAACCTACGCCCCTCACTTGAATAATTGAACAGTTCTGTTGGTGTTCTTTGTTTGATTGTGATCGAGCGTTGACGCTCCTGCCGTGATGTGGTTTGTTTATGTTCGGTTCTGTTGGGTTGGTGGTGAGGAGCCCCGGACGTGAAGAAGACCTCGACCTGGCTCGCCGACGGCCGTGAGCTCATCTACTACGACCTGCGTGACGACGTGGTCCGCGAGGCCGTCGACCGGCGCCCGCTCGACCCCGTCGCCACGGCCTCGGAGATCCGCCGCGACCGGCTCCTCGGCGACAGCGTGGCCATCGCCTCGCACCGCCAGGGCCGCACCTACCACCCGCCGGCCGACGAGTGCCCCCTGTGCCCCTCCGCCGGGGACCGGCTCAGCGAGATCCCCGACTCCTCGTACGACGTCGTCGTCTTCGAGAACCGCTTCCCCTCGCTCGCGGGCGACGCGGGCCGCTGCGAGGTCGTCTGCTTCACCCCCGACCACGCCGCCTCCTTCGCCGACCTCACCCCCGAACAGGCCGGACTCGTCCTGGAGGCCTGGACCGACCGCACCGCCGAGCTGTCCCACCTGCCCTCCGTGGCACAGGTGTTCTGCTTCGAGAACCGCGGCGCCGAGATCGGTGTGACCCTCGGCCACCCGCACGGCCAGATCTACGCCTATCCGTTCGTCACGCCCCGCACCGACCTGATGCTGCGCTCACTCGCCGCGTTCAAGGAGACCTCGGGCGGCCAAAACCTCTTCGACGACATCGTCGCCGAGGAGCGCGCGGGCGAGCGGGTCGTCCTGGAGGGCGAGCACTGGCTGGCCTTCGTGCCCCACGCCGCCCACTGGCCCTACGAGGTGCACCTCTACCCCAAGCGCCGGGTCCCCGACCTGCTCGGGCTCGACGAGGGCGCGCGCGCGGAGTTCCCCCGGGTCTACCTGGAACTCCTGCGGCGCTTCGACCGTGTTTTCGGCGAGGGCCAGCCGCCCACCCCGTACATCGCCGCCTGGCACCAGGCACCCTTCACGGCCCTGGAGGGACATGCCGGGATCAACCGTGACGATTTCGCCCTCCACCTCGAACTTTTCACGATCCGCCGCACTTCGGGCAAGCTGAAGTTCCTCGCGGGTTCCGAATCCGGCATGAGCGTGTTCATCAACGACGTGCCGCCGGAAGCCGCGGCCGAGCGACTGCGAGAGGTAGCGAGTTCATGAGCGGTAAGTACCTGGTCACCGGTGGGGCGGGCTATGTCGGAAGCGTGGTGGCCCAGCACCTGATCGAGGCCGGCCACGAGGTGAGCGTCCTCGACAACCTCTCGACCGGCTTCCGCGAGGGCGTCCCCGCCGACGCCGCCTTCATCGAGGGCGACATCCGCGACGCCGCCAAATGGCTGGACTCCTCCTTCGACGCCGTCCTGCACTTCGCCGCCTTCTCCCAGGTCGGCGAGTCCGTCGCCAAGCCCGAGAAGTACTGGGACAACAACGTCGGCGGCACCATGGCGCTGCTCGCCGCCATGCGCGACGCCGACGTGCGCAGGCTCGTCTTCTCCTCCACCGCCGCCACCTACGGCGAGCCCGTGAACACCCCCATCACGGAGACCGACCCCACCGCCCCCACCTCCCCCTACGGCGCGTCCAAGCTCGCCGTCGACCACATGATCACCGGCGAGGCCGCTGCCCACGGCCTGGCCGCCGTCTCCCTGCGCTACTTCAACGTCGCCGGTGCCTACGGCCAGTTCGGCGAGCGCCACGACCCCGAGTCGCACCTCATCCCGCTCGTCCTCCAGGTCGCCCAGGGCACCCGCGAGGCGATCAGCGTCTACGGCGACGACTACCCCACCGACGACGGCACCTGCGTACGCGACTACATCCACGTCGCCGACCTCGCCGAGGCACACCTCCTCGCCGTCGAGGCCGCCACCCCCGGCGAGCACCTCATCTGCAACCTCGGCAACGGCAACGGCTTCTCCGTGCGCCAGGTCATCGAGACCGTCCGCCAGGTCACCGGGCACCCCATCCCCGAGGTGATGGCCGCCCGCCGCGACGGCGACCCGGCGGTGCTCGTCGCCTCCGCCGCCACCGCGCACGAGAAGCTCGGCTGGCGCCCGTCCCGCCCGGACCTCGCGGGCATCGTCGCCGACGCCTGGGCCTTCGCCCAGCGAAAGGGGTAACGCATGGCCACGGCAGCCGAAGTCGCCGCACAGTTCGAGAAGTTGTACGGGTACGCGCCCCACGGCGTCTGGTCGGCACCCGGCCGCGTCAACCTCATCGGCGAGTACACCGACTTCAACGAAGGCTTCGTGCTGCCGCTGGCCCTCCCGCACACGGCGGTCGCCGCCGTCTCCCCGCGCACCGACGGCATCCTGCGGCTGCACTCCGCCGACCTCGACGCCCCCCTCGCCGAACTGCGCGTCGACGAGCTGACCCCGCTCTCCGACGGCGGCTGGGCCGCCTACCCGGCCGGAGTCGTCTGGGCGCTGCGGGCGGCCGGGCACCGAGTCACCGGCGCCGACCTGCACCTGGCCTCGACGGTCCCGACCGGCGCGGGCCTGTCGTCGTCGGCCGCCCTCGAAGTGGTCACCGCGCTCGCCCTCGACGACCTGTTCGGGCTCGGCCTCACCCGGCCCGAACTGGCCGTCCTCGCCCAGCGCGCCGAGAACGCCTTCGTCGGCGTCCCCTGCGGCGTCATGGACCAGACGGCGTCCGCGTGCTGCACCGACGGACACGCCCTGCACCTGGACTGCCGTGACCTGTCCCTGCGCCAGGTCCCCTTCGACCTCGCGGCGCACGGACTGCGGCTCCTCGTCGTCGACACCCGCGTCAAGCACGCCCTCGGCGACGGCGCCTACGCCGAGCGCCGCGCCGGCTGCGAGGAGGGCGCCCGCACCCTCGGCGTCAGCCACCTGCGCGACATCGCGTACGAGGAACTGCCGGCCGCCCTCGACAAGTTGAGGGACGACACGGTCCGCCGCTACGTCCGCCACGTCGTCTCCGACGACCACCGCGTCGAGCAGGTCATCGGCCTCCTGGACGCCGGTGACGTCCGCGCGCTCGGCCCCGTCCTCACCGAGGGCCACGCCTCGCTCCGCGACGATCTGCGCATCTCCTGCCCGGAGTTGGACCTCGTCGTGGACGCCGCGAACACGGCGGGCGCGCTCGGCGCCCGGATGACCGGCGGCGGCTTCGGCGGCTCGGCGATCGTCCTGGTCGAGGCGGACGACACCGACAAGGTCACCGCGGCCGTCCTGGCGGCCTTCACCGCCGCGGGCTTCACCGCGCCGCGGCTCTTCCCGGCGGTCGCGTCGGCGGGGGCGCGCAGAGAGATCTGATGCCCGCCGGGCGGTCACACTCCCGCGCAGCGGCTCGTCATGGCAGTGAACAACCCCCTGGCCGGGGCGTGAAGGCGCCCCGGCGACTGCCGGATGAGGAGCACCCCCTGATGTCCACCGCCCACGTCGTCGTCACCGTCCTGGCCGCCGCGATGACCGGCTTCTCGGCCGCCTCGGTCTTCCTGCGCTCGAAGTCGGTCGTCCGGTCCATGGCCGACTACGGCGTCCCGCAGACCTGGCTGCCCTGGCTCGGCGCCGCCAAGGCCGCCGGAGCCGCGGGCCTGCTCGTCGGCCTGGCCGTGCCGTTGGTCGGGGTCGTTGCCGGGATCGCCCTGATCCTGTACTTCACCGGGGCCGTGATCACCGTGGCGCGGGCCCGCTGGTACGCGCACCTCCCCTTCCCCCTGGTGTACGCGGCTCCCGTCGTCGGCGCGCTCGCCCTCACCCCAGGCGCTTGGTGAGCGTGAACTCCTTGACGCCCTCGGGGTAGTCGGGGATCACGCACACCAACTCGTACCCCTGGCCGCGGTAGAAGCCCGGCGCCTGGAAATCCCACGTCTCCACCCGCGAGGCCACACACCCCCGCTCCTCGCGGGCGACGCGCTCCGCCTCGGCGAGCAGACGGCTGCCGAGGCCCGCGCCGCGGCAGCGGTCGTCGACCCACAGGAGGTCGACGTGCAGCCAGCGCCCCCAGGTGTGCCCGGCGAGCCCGGCCACCAGGCCACCCTCCGCGTCCAACGCCCAGATGGCCAGGGGCACTTCCTGGTCGTCGACCGTGCCCCGCAGGGCCCGGAGCCGGGGCGAGGCCGCCGTATTCGTGTCCGCGAGCCGCGAACGAAGCAGAGCCAGCCGCTCTTTGTCGACTCCTGTCTCCATGCGAAACATACGGCTCACCATAAACGCGCCGGACAATCAGTTCTGCAAATCACCTTCCGCTCCTGGCGTGCGGCCCTACTCTGAAGAACAGTGCCGGTGGGGGCCGGCACCGATCAGGGGGCGAGACAGTCGGGTGCGACGCCCGGCATGGGGGTGGGCGCGGTACGACGCGCGGCGGCGGCCGTGCGACCGCGGCGACCCCCGTTCCGGACGCCGCACCCGCGCGGATCGTTCCCCACGTATTCGACGGGGGTAGCCCCTGCTCCTTGCGGGAGCGCGGGGGAGGGGGTTTTCCATGGTTCGCATCCGAGTACTGGTCGTCGACGACCACCGCATCTTCGCCGAGTCGCTGGCCGCGGCGCTGGCGGCCGAACCCGACGTGGAGGTCTCCGCGGCGGGCAGCGGCCCCGCCGCGCTGCGCTGCCTGGAGCGGGCGGTCGCCGAAGGCCGCAGATTCGACGTGCTGCTCGTCGACGCCGACCTCGGCGCCACCGCGAGCGCCCTGAACGGCACCCGGCCCGCGGTCCCCGTCCAGGACGGCAACGCCGAGGGGCTCGTCGACGGCATCTCCCTGGTCGCGGGCGTCCGCTCGGGCCAGCCCGGCGTCCGCACGGTGGTGCTCGCCGAGAAGGACGACCCGCGCCGCGCGGCCCTCGCCCTCCAGGCCGGGGCCTGCGGCTGGGTCGCCAAGGACTGCTCGCTCTCGCGCCTGCTCACCGTCATACGGGGCGTCCTGCGGGAGGAGACGCACCTGCCGCCCGCCCTGCTCACCGGCGTCCTGCGCGAGCTGACCGCCGCCCGCAAGCACCGCACCGAGTCCGAGCGCCTCGTGGAGTCCCTGACCCCGCGCGAGCGCGAGGTGCTGCGCTGCATGGTGGCGGGCCTGGGCAGGAAAGCCGTCGCCGAACGCCTCTTCCTCTCCCCGCACACCGTGCGCACGCACATGCAGAACGTCCTGGGGAAGCTGGGCGTGCACTCCACGCTCGCGGCGGTCGCGCTCGCCCGCCGCGCCGGCGTCGGCCCGGTCGACCTAACCGGGGATGTTGTCGAACGGGGCGGTCAACTGGCGTAGCAGCCCCGCCAGTTCACCCCGCTGGGCGCGGGACAGCTCGCCGAGGATCGCCCGCTCCTGCTCCAGGAGCCCGGCCAGGGCCTGGTCGGCGCGGTCGCGGCCCTCGGCGGTGAGCCGCACGAGCACGCCGCGCCGGTCGCTGGGGTCGGGCAGGCGCTCGACGAGACCCTTCTTCGCGAGGCGGTCGATGCGGTTCGTCATCGTCCCGGACGTCACCAGGGTCTGCGTCAGGAGCTGCCCGGGGGAGAGCTGATAGGGCGCGCCCGCGCGCCGCAGCGAGGTGAGGACATCGAACTCCCACGGCTCCAGCTGGTGCTCGGAGAACGCGAGTCTGCGGGCGCGGTCCAGATGCCGCGCGAGCCTGCTGACGCGGCTGAGCACCTCAAGCGGCTCCACGTCGAGGTCCGGGCGCTCCCTGCGCCACGCCGCGACCAGCCGATCGACCTCGTCCTCCATGACGATCAGTGTAGGGGGTCTGTCGACGTGAAGTCTCTTGACGTCAAGATATCCGGGGGTGAGGATGGCGGGGAAACGGCGTGAACACGTGCGCCGCCGTCTTCGAGGAGGCCCTTCATGCCCGCCGCCGCGGCCACCACCACCTGGGACCCGCTCCAGTACCTGCGTCACCGCGACCACCGCGCCCGGCCCTTCACCGACCTGCTGGCCCGCGTCCCCGACCCGCCCTCCGCCGAGGGCCGCCCACCGCGCATCGCCGACCTCGGCTGCGGCCCCGGCAACGTCACGCGGCTGCTCGCCCACCGGTGGCCCGCCGCGCACATCACCGGCTTCGACAACTCCCCGGCCATGCTGGCCGAGGCCGAGCGGTACGCGGGCCCCACGCCGGGCGGCGGACGCCTGGACTTCGCCCCCGCCGACGTCACGCACTGGGCGCCGGCCCCAAAGACGTACGACCTGATCGTCTCCAACGCCACCCTCCAGTGGGTGCCCGGCCACGCGGACTCCTTCCCCGCCTGGCTCTCCGCGCTCACCCCCGGCGGCACGTTCGCCTTCCAGGTGCCCGGCAACTTCGACGCCCCCAGCCACGCGCTGATGCGGGACCTGTGCGAGTCCGCGCGGTGGCGGGGACGGCTCGGCGGACGCCTGCGGCACGCCGACGCTGTGCTCCCGCCCGGGGCGTACCTGGAGCGGCTGGCGGGGCTCGGCTGCGAGGTCGACGCCTGGGAGACCACGTACCTGCACGTCCTGGACGGCGTCGACCCGGTCCTGGACTGGGTCAAGGGCACGGGCCTGCGCCCCGTCCTGACCGCGCTGGCGGACGACGCGGAGGCGAGGGAGACCTTCCTGACGGAGTACGGCGCCCTGCTGCGGGCGGCCTACCCGGCGCTCCCCGGAGGCGGGGGCACGGTGTTCCCCTTCCGGCGGGTGTTCGTCGTGGCGCGGGCACGGGACCTCGAACCTCAGGCCTGACCTCGCACTTTTGGGTGAAGGCACGGGGCTCTCCGGGCCAGGGCGCGCCGTGCGCCCTAGCGTCGCGGTGTCGCTTGTGCCGCAGTGGCGCCCGCGCCCACACTGATGGAGGAGGTGCTGCACGATGACCGCTCTCGCACATGAGGTGACTCCCGTGGTGGACAACCCGGTATCCGACTTGGACGAGGTCCTGTGGCAGGCGTGGAAGGCCATGGATCTCCCCGAGGGCTACCGCGCCGAGATCATCGAGGGAGCCATCGAGGTGTCGCCCACCGGTCGCCGTCGTCATACGGTCGTCATCAACCGCCTCCGCCGGGCCCTGGAGACCCACATGCAGGGCAGCGGTCACGCGCCCTACCACGACGGCAACGTCATCCACCGCCAGAAGGCATGGGTCCCCGACCTCTTCGTCGGCCCCGAAGACCTCGACGAGATCCCGGACGAAGAAGACCTCGGCGTCGACGCCTCCGGAGTCCCCATGGTCATCGAGGTCGTGTCACCCGGCCGCCGCAACATCGAGCGGGACCGGGTCCGCAAGCGCCGCGAGTACGCCCGCGCGGGCATTCCCGTCTACGTGATCGTCGACGACTTCGACGAGGGCGGTGCCGTCCACGTCCTGACCGCGCCCAATCCGGAGAAGGCGACCTACGAGGACGAGCACCGCGTGCCCTACGGCACCGAGGCGGTCATTCCGGGCGGCCCCGCCAAGGGCTTCACCATCGGCGAGGACATCACGCGCGGCTGACCGCGCCACGCCCCCCGTTCCGAGGAGCCGTCAGCTCTTGCGGTGCCCTATCAGCCGCGGCTTCGGCTCCAGCCCGTCCAGGCCGTGCCACGCCAGGTTCACCAGGTGCGCCGCGACCTCCGCCTTCTTCGGCTTGCGGACGTCCAGCCACCACTGCCCCGTCAGCGCCACCATGCCGACCAGCGCCTGCGCGTACAGCGGCGCCAGCTTCTGGTCGAAGCCGCGGCCCTTGAACTCCTGCCCCAGGATGTCCTCCACCTGCGTGGCGATGTCGGAGATGAGGGAGGCGAAAGTGCCCGTGGACTGCGCCACGGGCGAGTCGCGGACCAGGATGCGGAAGCCGTCCGTGTACGTCTCGATGTAGTCGAGCAGCGCGAACGCCGCCTGTTCGAGGAGTTCCCGCGGGTGCCCGGCGGTGAGCGCGCCGGTCACCATGTCCAGGAGCTGACGCATCTCCCGGTCCACCACCACCGCGTACAGGCCCTCCTTGCCCCCGAAGTGCTCGTACACCACCGGCTTGGAGACCCCGGCCTTCGCCGCGATCTCCTCCACCGACGTGCCCTCGAAACCCTTCGAGGCGAACAGCGTGCGGCCGATGTCCAGCAACTGCTCCCGGCGCTCGGCTCCCGTCATCCGGGTCCGGCGGGTGCGCCGGGGCTGCTTCTCTTTGCCGGCAGGGCTGGGGTTGCTGGAGTCGGTCGCCACGTCGTCCATCATGCCGCGTCAGCACCCTGTGGCTGTCGGCGGGAGTCGATGCGGGCCTTCGACGGCCACCGCACGTCGTACGCCCAGCCGAGCCGCTCGCACCAGCGGATGATCCGCGCCGAGGAGTCGAGCTGGCCCTTCATCACGCCGTGCCGCGCGGACGTCGGGTCGGCGTGGTGGAGGTTGTGCCAGGACTCGCCGCACGACAGCACCGCCAGCCACCACACGTTGCCGGAGCGGTCACGGGACTTGAAGGGGCGCTTGCCGACCGCGTGGCAGATGGAGTTGATCGACCACGTCACGTGGTGCAGCAGCGCCACACGCACCAGCGAGCCCCAGAAGAACGCCGTGAACGCCCCCCACCACGACATCGTCACCAGACCGCCGACCAGCGGCGGGATCGCGAGGGAGACGATCGTCCAGAACAGGAACTGCCGCGAGATCCGGCGGATCGCCGGGTCCTTGACCAGGTCCGGCGCGTACTTCTCCTGCGGCGTCCGCTCCTCGTCGAACATCCATCCGATGTGCGCCCACCACAGGCCCTTCATCAGGGCCGGGACCGTCTCACCGAAACGCCACGGCGAGTGCGGATCGCCCTCCGCGTCCGAGAACTTGTGGTGCTTGCGGTGGTCGGCCACCCAGCGCACCACCGGCCCCTCCACGGCCATCGAACCGGCGATCGCCAGCGCGATCCGCAGCGGACGCCTCGCCTTGAACGAACCATGCGTGAAGTAACGGTGGAAGCCGATCGTGATGCCGTGGCACCCCAGGAAGTACATGAACACGAGCAGACCGAGATCGAGCCAGCTCACCCCCCACCCCCACGCCAGCGGCACCGCCGCCAGTACGGCCAGGAAGGGCACGACGATGAACAGGAGCAGCGCCAGCTGCTCCACGGACCGCTTCTGCTCACCGCCCAGCGTCGCGGGGGGCACCGGTTCGGGGGGCACCGCCGCCCTCGGGGCGGGAGCGTCGTCGATCACATCGGTCTCGGAAGGCGCATCGGAGGCTGTCGTCATGGGCACGTCCCTGGGGGGTCGAGGATCAAGGTCGGAGAGAAGGTGCACGGGTACGGGTTCCGCTTCCTACGGGTCCGTAACCTACGGCGACGTAAGTATGGCAGCGCGGGGCGTCTCGGCAAGTGGCCGAAACTTCCGTGCCGCGCGGTGACACCTATCCTTGGAACCGGTCGGACAGCGCGGTCCGCTCTGAATCTCCCCGGACACTTACCGGGACCCCTCCCAGACGAGCTTCAAACACTGCAAGGAGCCGCACCTGTGAGCAGTGCCGACGACCAGGGCCGCCAGGCCACCAGCCCCGCCAGCACCGAGCTGCGCGCCGACATCCGCCGCCTCGGCGACCTGCTGGGCGAGACCCTCGTACGCCAAGAGGGCCCCGAACTCCTCGAACTGGTCGAGAAGGTCCGCCGCCTGACGCGCGAGGACGGCGAGGCCGCCGCCAAGCTGCTCGGCGGCACCGAACTGGAGACCGCCGCCAAGCTGGTCCGCGCCTTCTCCACCTACTTCCACCTGGCGAACGTCACCGAGCAGGTCCACCGCGGACGCGAGCTGCGCGCCAAGCGCGCCGCCGAGGGCGGACTCCTCGCCCGCACCGCGGACCGCCTCAAGGACGCCGACCCCGAACACCTGCGCCAGACCGTGCAGCACCTCAACGTGCGGCCCGTCTTCACCGCGCACCCCACCGAGGCCGCCCGCCGCTCGGTCCTCAACAAGCTCCGCCGCGTCGCCGAACTCCTGGAGACGCCGGTCATCGACTCCGACCGGCGCCGCCACGACACCCGACTGGCCGAGAACATCGACCTCGTCTGGCAGACCGACGAACTGCGCGTCGTACGCCCCGAGCCCACCGACGAGGCCCGCAACGCCATCTACTACCTCGACGAGCTGCACGCCGGCGCCGTCGGCGACGTACTCGAAGACCTCACCGCCGAACTGGAGCGCGTCGGCGTCCAGCTCCCCGAAGGCACCCGCCCCCTCACCTTCGGCACCTGGATCGGCGGTGACCGCGACGGCAACCCCAACGTGACGCCCGCCGTCACCTGGGACGTCCTGATCCTCCAGCACGAGCACGGCATCAACGACGCGCTCGACATGATCGACGAGCTGCGCGGCTTCCTCTCCAACTCCATCCGCTACACCGGCGCCACCGACGAGCTGAAGGCCTCCCTCCGGGCCGACCTGGAGCGCCTCCCCGAGATCAGCCCCCGGTACAAGCGCCTCAACGCCGAAGAGCCCTACCGCCTCAAGGCCACCTGCATCCGGCAGAAGCTGGAGAACACCAAGCAGCGCCTCGCCAAGGGCACCGCCCACGAACCCGGCCGCGACTACCTCGGCACCGGCGAGCTGCTCGAAGACCTCACGCTCATCCAGACCTCCCTGCGCGAACACAAGGGCGCCCTCTTCGCCGACGGCCGGATGAACCGCACCATCCGCACCCTCGCCGCGTTCGGCCTCCAGCTCGCCACCATGGACGTACGCGAACACGCCGACGCCCACCACCACGCGCTCGGCCAGCTCTTCGACCGCCTCGGCGAGGAGTCCTGGCGCTACACGGACATGCCCCGCGAGTACCGCCAGAAGCTCCTCGCCAAGGAGCTGCGCTCGCGGCGCCCCCTCGCGCCGTCCCCCGCCCCGCTCGACGCCGCCGGCGAGAAGACCCTCGGCGTCTTCCACACCGTCAAGAAGGCCCTCGAAGTCTTCGGACCCGAGGTCGTCGAGTCGTACATCATCTCCATGTGCCAGGGCGCCGACGACGTCTTCGCCGCCGCCGTCCTCGCCCGCGAGGCCGGCCTCATCGACCTGCACGCCGGCTGGGCCAAGATCGGCATCGTGCCGCTCCTGGAGACCACCGACGAGCTGCGCGCCGCCGACGTCATCCTCGACGAGATGCTCGCCGACCCGTCCTACCGGCGCCTGGTGGCCCTGCGGGGCGACGTCCAGGAGGTCATGCTCGGCTACTCCGACTCCTCCAAGTTCGGCGGCATCACCACCAGCCAGTGGGAGATCCACCGGGCGCAGCGCAGGCTGCGTGACGTCGCCCACCGCTACGGCGTACGGCTGCGGCTCTTCCACGGCCGCGGCGGCACCGTCGGCCGCGGCGGCGGCCCCTCCCACGACGCCATCCTCGCCCAGCCCTGGGGCACCCTGGAAGGCGAGATCAAGGTCACCGAGCAGGGCGAGGTCATCTCCGACAAGTACCTCGTGCCGTCCCTGGCCCGCGAGAACCTCGAACTGACCGTCGCGGCCACCCTCCAGGCCTCCGCCCTGCACACCGCCCCGCGCCAGTCCGACGAGGCCCTCGCCCGCTGGGACGCCGCCATGGACGTCGTCTCCGACGCCGCCCACTCCACCTACCGGCGCCTCGTCGAGGACCCCGACCTGCCCACGTACTTCCTCGCGTCGACCCCGGTCGACCAGCTCGCCGACCTGCACCTCGGCTCGCGGCCCTCCCGCCGCCCCGGCTCCGGCGTCTCGCTCGACGGACTGCGCGCCATCCCGTGGGTCTTCGGCTGGACCCAGTCACGACAGATCGTGCCCGGCTGGTTCGGAGTGGGCTCGGGCCTCAAGGCACTGCGCGAGGCCGGACTCGACACCGTCCTCGACGAGATGCACGAGCACTGGCACTTCTTCCGCAACTTCATCTCCAACGTCGAGATGACGCTCGCCAAGACCGACCTGCGCATCGCACAGCACTACGTCGACACGCTCGTCCCCGACGAGCTGAAGCACGTCTTCGAGACGATCAAGGAAGAGCATGAGCTGACCGTGCGCGAGGTGCTGCGGGTCACCGGCGAGGAGGAGCTCCTCGGCTCCCACCCGGCGCTTCGGCAGACCTTCGCGATCCGGGACGCGTATCTCGACCCGATCTCGTACCTCCAGGTCGCGCTGCTGAAGCGGCAGCGCGACGCGGCGGCGGCGGGGGAGGAGCCGGACCCGTTGCTGGGGCGGGCCTTGCTTCTTACCGTCAACGGTGTCGCGGCCGGGCTTCGGAACACCGGCTGATTTTCTGCGGGTGCGTGGGGGGCTGGGCGCGCAGTTCCCCGCGCCCCTAAAGGGGCGCTCCTCACGGGGGCGCCCCTTTTCAGGAGTTGTACGTGCTCTGCGCCCGCTCCAGGCCCTCGGTGATCAGGGCCTCCACCGCGTCCGCCGCCCGGTCCACGAAGTAGTCCAGCTCCTTGCGCTCCGCCGACGCGAAGTCCTTCAGCACGAAGTCCGCCACCTGCATCCGCCCCGGCGGCCGGCCGATCCCGAACCGCACCCGGTGGTAATCCGGGCCCATCGCCTTCGTCATCGACTTCAGACCGTTGTGGCCGTTGTCGCCGCCGCCCAGCTTCAGCCGCAGCGCGCCGTAGTCGATGTCCAGCTCGTCATGGACCGCCACGATGTGCCCCGTCGGCACCTTGTAGAAGTCACGCAGCGCCGTCACCGGACCGCCCGAGACGTTCATGTACGACATCGGCTTCACCAGGATCACCCGACGGCTCGCCGGACCCGGCGCCCCGATCCTGCCCTCCACCACCTGGGCCTGCGCCTTCGCGGCCCGCTTGAACTTGCCGCCGATCCGCTGTGCCAGCAGGTCGGCCACCATGAAACCCACGTTGTGCCGGTTCATGGCGTACTCGGGACCCGGGTTGCCGAGGCCCGCGATCAACCACGGCGCGTCGGCGTTGGCGTCGGTCGTCACGTGCATGTCTCCTTGCATACGCGGCAGCCGCCGCCCCCGAGGGAGCGGCGGCTGCCGTGCCGGATGTACGTCGCGAGGATCAGGCCTCGGCGGACGCGTCGCCCTCGGCGGACTCGGCCGGGGCCTCCTCGGCCTGCGCGGCCAGGACCTGGATGACGACCGCGTCCTCGTCGATCGCCAGCTTGGAACCCGACGGCAGCGGGATGTCCTTGGCCAGGATGGACGCACCGGCGTCCAGACCCGCGACGGAGACGGTGACCTCGGTCGGGATGTGCGTGGCCTCGGCCTCCACCGGCAGCGTGCTCAGCACGTGCTCGAGAAGGTTGTTGCCCGGGGCCAGCTCGCCCTCGGTGTGGACCGGGATCTCGACCGTGACCTTCTCGCCGCTGCGCACCAGCAGCAGGTCGACGTGCTTCAGGATGCCCTGACGGAGAGCGTCACGCTGCACGGCCTTCGGGATGGCCAGCTGGGTCTTGCCGTCGACGTCCAGGGAGATCAGGACGTTCGGCGTACGCAGGGCGAGCAGCAGCTCGTGGCCCGGCAGCGTCAGGTGGACCGGGTCGGCACCGTGGCCGTAGAGAACGCCGGGAACCTTGTTCTCACGGCGGACGCGGCGCGAAGCGCCCTTGCCGAACTCCGTACGGACCTCGGCGGAAATCTTGACCTCGGACATGTGCACTCCTCGTACAACAGGTGTCGGATGGGGTTACCCGGCCATACGACTGGCCTGCTACGAAGAGCGCGTCGATAACGGACCGCCCCACCACAAAGGTGAGGCCTCCCTCGCCGAGCAACTTCAGCAGTCTACTCGGCCGGGAGGCCACACCCAAAAGGATCTTTACTGCTCCTCGAAGAGGCTCGTCACCGAACCGTCCTCGAACACCTCACGCACCGCGTTCGCGATCGTCGGCGCGATCGACAGCACCGTGATCTTGTCCAGCTCCAGCTCACCCGGCGTCGGCAGCGTGTCCGTGAACACGAACTCGCTCACCTTCGAGTTCTTCAGCCGGTCCGCCGCCGGACCCGACAGCACACCGTGCGTCGCCGTCACGATGACGTCCTCCGCACCGTGCGCGAACAGCGCGTCCGCCGCGGCACAGATCGTGCCACCCGTGTCGATCATGTCGTCGACCAGGACACACACCCGGCCCTGCACCTCACCGACCACCTCGTGCACGGTGACCTGGTTCGCGACGTCCTTGTCACGCCGCTTGTGGACGATCGCCAGCGGCGCGCCCAGCCGGTCGCACCAGCGGTCGGCCACACGGACGCGGCCGGCGTCGGGGGAGACCACCGTCAGCTTCGAGCGGTCCACCTTCGCGCCCACGTAATCCGCGAGGATCGGCAGCGCGAACAGATGATCGACCGGCCCGTCGAAGAAGCCCTGGATCTGGTCGGTGTGCAGGTCGACCGTGAGGATGCGGTCGGCACCCGCGGTCTTCATCAGGTCCGCGATCAGACGCGCCGAGATCGGTTCACGCCCACGGTGCTTCTTGTCCTGACGCGCGTAACCGTAGAACGGCACGATGACGGTGATGGAGCGGGCCGACGCGCGCTTCAGCGCGTCGATCATGATCAACTGCTCCATGATCCACTTATTGATCGGAGCGGTGTGGCTCTGGATCAAAAAGCAGTCGGCGCCACGCGCCGACTCCTGATAGCGGACATAGATCTCACCATTGGCGAAATCGAAGGCCTTCGTCGGCACGATGCCGACACCCAGCTTGTGTGCGACCTCCTCGGCCAACTCGGGGTGGGCGCGGCCGGAGAAGAGCATCAACTTCTTCTCGCCGGTCGTCTTGATCCCGGTCACAGCACTGTCTCCTCAGAGAGTTCTTCCCGCTGCCGTACTCACGCGTCCCGATGCGACGAGTCGGCCGAATGTGTGCACCTATCACGGTACGCCGTGTCAGAGGCACCTGTTTCCGGTCAGCTTGCGCCGTCCGCCTCCCGGGACGCCGCCTCCGCGGCCTTCGCCGCCGCGCTCCCCGGACGCTTGCGGGCCACCCAGCCCTCGATATTCCGCTGCTGGCCCCGCGCGACGGCCAGCGAACCCGCCGGCACATCCCTCGTGATCACGGACCCGGCAGCGGTGTAAGCACCGTCCCCCACCGTGACAGGAGCCACAAACATGTTGTCCGAACCCGTACGACAGTGAGACCCCACCGTCGTGTGATGCTTCGCCTCGCCGTCATAGTTCACGAAGACGCTCGCCGCACCGATGTTCGAGTACTCACCGATCGTCGCGTCACCCACGTACGACAGGTGCGGCACCTTCGAACCCTCACCCACCGTCGCGTTCTTCATCTCCACATACGTACCCGCCTTGGACGCCGTCCCAAGCCGCGTACCCGGCCGCAGATACGCGAACGGACCGACACTCGCCCGCTCCCCGACCTCCGCGCCCACCGCCACGCTGTTGTCGACCCGCGCCCCCGGACCCACCTTCGTGTCCGTCAGCCGCGCGTTCGGCCCCACCTCGGCACCCTTCGCCACATGCGTGGCACCGTGCAGCTGCGTACCCGGATGCACCACCGCGTCCCGCTCGAACGTCACCGTCGCGTCCACCCACGTCGAAGCCGGGTCCACCACCGTGACACCCGCGAGCATCGCCTCCGTCAGCAACCGGTCGTTCAACGTACGACGCGCCTGCGCCAGTTGAACGCGATTGTTGATCCCCGCGATCTCCTCGTGGTCCCCGGCCACGGCCGCGCCGACCCGGTGCCCGGCCTCGCGCAGAATCCCCAGCACATCGGTGAGGTACTCCTCGCCCTGGCTGTTGTCGGTGCGCACCTTGCCGAGCGCCTCCGCCAGGAGCCGGCCGTCGAAGGCGAAGACCCCCGAGTTGATCTCACGGATCGCGCGCTGCGACTCCGTGGCGTCCTTGTGCTCCACGATCGCGGTGACCGCGCCGTTCGCGCCGTCGCGCACGATGCGGCCGTAACCCGTCGCGTCCGGCACCTCGGCCGTCAGCACCGTCACGGCGTTGCCGTCGGCGCCGTGCGTGGCGGCGAGCCTCTGGAGCGTCTCGCCGGTCAGCAGCGGGGTGTCGCCGCAGACGACGATGACCGTGCCGTCGACCACACCGCCCAGCTCTTCGAGACCGATGCGGACGGCGTGTCCCGTGCCGTTCTGCTCCGCCTGGTAGGCCGTGCGGACCTGCGGCGCGATGGCGCCGAGGTGCTCGCGGACCTGCTCGCTCTGGAAACCGACGACGGTGACGAGCTGCTCGGGCGAGAGCGCGGAGGCGGCGTGCAGCACGTGCCCGATGAGGGAACGCCCGCAGATCTCGTGCAGGACCTTGGGCAGGTCCGACTTCATGCGGGTGCCCTCACCCGCGGCGAGGACGACGACGGCTGCCGGGCGAGTTGCGCTCACGGGGGTGCCCTTCGGCTTCGGATGGCGTGGGGTGCCTGGGTGGGGTGGACATCCGCAGGATACCGGGGCGTAGGGGGGTGGAAATGGGGGCGGGTCCTGACCGCACGGTCAGGACCCGGAATCTGTAGCTCCGCCGGCTGGATTCGAACCAGCGTCTCAAGGCTCCAAAGGCCTGCGGGATGCCGCTACCCCACGGCGGATCACGCCTCAGACCCTACCTGAGTCGTGTCACTGCATCTGCAGTGATCCCATTCCACCACCCCTCGATGTGGCAGTACAGGTCGGCACCTTTTCGGACGCGAATGACGAGGCAACCGTGGTAGCCCTCGCCGGTGTTCTTACGGACCGTTTTCGGGTTGTGCTTCTTCAGAGTCGTCTGCTGGAACGTGGCCACGTCGACACGCAGCAGGTCGGCCCAGTACTGCTCCGCCGCGGCGACGTCAGCGGACTCGTGGATCATGAGCCGGTACTGACGGCGCTCGGGAGCGATCCCGAGCAGGTTGAGCCAGGCCACGTATGTCTGGATCACGCTAGGGTCGCTGTTGACGAAGAGGACGTTCTCTCGCCGGTCGTACGGCTTGTCCTTGGCGCCTTCGGCCCAGTAAAGGGCGACTCCCACCAAGAACAGCTCGCGGTCTGACAGATCACCGATCGCCTGCTCCGCTGCAGCTTTCGTACGCTGCCGCGCCTCGTCACGCACTGCGAGCTCGTGCTCCCACCGTTTGCGACCCGCCAACCTTGCCTGCTCCGACGGTTCCCGCCGCTCCGGCTTCGGCAGATCCCGTACCCACAGCGAGATGGAACTCTTCGAGCAGCCCAGTTCCACCTGGATCTGGTCGTACGTCCAACCCTGGAGCCGCAGCTCCCGTGCCCGTTCCCGGAGGTCGTCCTTGGCGTTCGGGCGCTTGGTCCACTCCGGGGGCGGCTCGCCGTGGACCAACCGGTTCAAGAGGTCGTTGTTGTGGACCTTCAGTTCGTCGCGGATCTGCCGAAGGCTGAACCCGGCCCGCCGTAACGCGATCGCCCTCTCCCGCAGCCCCTCGAAGTCCTCGTACTTGCTCAGGCCGCCCACGCGGCGGCCGCTGATCTCCGTCATGT
This sequence comes from Streptomyces huasconensis, assembly GCF_021028635.1. Lineage (NCBI taxonomy): Bacteria > Bacillati > Actinomycetota > Actinomycetes > Kitasatosporales > Streptomycetaceae > Streptomyces > Streptomyces huasconensis. The sequence goes on along the minus strand of NZ_CP086119.1, from coordinate 3,252,525 downwards.
GAGAACCGTCGTCCGGAATGCGGGCTTCCGGCCGGGAACGCCGCCAAGGTCAACAGTTCGAGGGATACCGGCAGGTTTCGCTTTCGTTCGAACGGTGCGTGTGCTGGATCACCGCGCCGGAAACTCACCGGAAAACCGGGGCGGGACGCCCGTACGCTGGAAGGCATGACCACGACGGGGGACGACCACACCGCGGCCTTGACCGGGCCGTGGTGGTGGGAGAGGCGGCGCGGGGCCGCGTTGGATGTGGGGCTCGCGGCGGTGTCCGCGGCCGAGTGCGGGGCCGAGGGCATCGCGTTCGCGCGGGACGCGGGGCTGCCGACGGCGGTGGGGGTCGGTTTCGGGGTGCTCGCGGGTGCCGCGCTGCTGTTCCGGCGCCGCTGGCCCGTGGCCGTGGTGCTGATATCCATCGCGATCACGCCCGCCCAGATGGGCTTCCTGCTGACGATCGTCGGCCTGTACTCGCTGGCGGCCTCGGAGCTGCCGCGCCGGATCACGGGCGCGCTCGCGGGCATGTCGATGGCGGGGACGCTGATCGTCACGATGGTGCGGGCCAGCCGGGATCTGGCGGAGGAGGGGACGCATCCGCCGATCGGCAGCGAGTACGTGCCGTTCTTCGCGGTGGCCGCGGCGATCGGCGTGACGGCTCCGCCGGTGCTGCTGGGGCTGTATGTGGGGGCGCGACGGCGGTTGATGGAGAGTCTGCGGGAGCGGGCGGACGACTTGGAGCGGGAGCTTCAGCTGCTGGCCGAGCGGGCGGAGGAGCGTGCGGAGTGGGCGCGCAACGAGGAGCGGACGCGGATCGCCCGTGAGATGCATGACGTGGTGGCGCACCGGGTGAGTCTGATGGTGGTGCACGCGGCGGCGTTGCAGGCGGTGGCGCGGAAGGACCCAGAGAAGGCGGTGCGGAACGCGGCGTTGGTCGGTGACATGGGCCGGCAGGCGTTGACGGAGCTGCGGGAGATGCTCGGGGTGCTGCGTACGGGGGATGGGGGCAAGGCGGTGAAGCCGGTGGAGCCGGTGCCGTTGGCGGCTGTGGGGTATGCGGCGGCGGTCGCGGCGTCGCGTGCGGTGGATGAGGACGGTCCGTGTCTGGCGGAGCTGGACGAGTTGGTGGGGCAGTCGCGGGCGGCGGGGATGGCGGTGGATCTGTCGGTGGAGGGGGAGCCGCGTGGTTATGCGGCGGATGTGGAGCAGACGGCGTACCGGGTGGTGCAGGAGGCGTTGACGAACGTCCATAAGCACGCGGCGGGTGCGAAGACGTATGTGCGGTTGGCGCATCGGGCGGCGGAGATCGCGATGCAGGTGGAGAACGAGCCGCCGCCGGAGGCGGGTTCGACGGCGGACGCGCGGCTGCCGAGCGGGGGCAATGGTCTGGTGGGGATGAAGGAGCGGGTGACGGGGCTCGGCGGGGTGTTCGTGTCGGGGCCGACGGACGGGGGCGGTTTCCGTGTGTCGGCGGTGCTTCCGGCGGCGGTGCCGTCCGGGGGGTGAGGGGTGGCGGCCGGGCGGTGCCTGCCGCGTGTGTCGCGTGGCTTTCGGTCAGGTCGCGGTGAGGCGGGTCGGCTGGGCGCCGGTGATGAGGGTGGCGAGGGCCTGGTCGAGGTGGGCGCCGAGGAACCAGTCGCCGCTGTGGTCGAGGCTGTAGACGCGGCCGTCGGTGTCGATGGCGAGGAGGGCCTGGGTCTCGGTCTCCTCGCCGATGGGGCAGACCTGGGAGTCGAGGGCGCGGCCGAGGTCGCCGAGGGTGCGGGCGAGGTGGAGGCCGTACATCGGGTCGAGGTTGATGGTGGCCGGTGCTATCTGGCGGCCGGGGCCCTGGGGGGTGATGTGGAGTCCGCCGAATTCGGCCCAGGCCTCGACGGCGGCGGGGAAGACGGCGTGGCGGTGTCCGGCGGGTGAGGTGTGGCGGCGCAGGGCGTCGGCCCAGATCTCGGCCTGTTTGATGTCCCAGCGTCCCGGTCGCCAGCCGGCTGCGCGGAGGGCGGCGTCGACGGGGACGGGGAAGCGGGTGCTGCCGCCTGCCGGGATGGCGGTGGCGGGGTGGTCGGCGTGCATGGGGTGGCCCTTGTTCGGTCGGGGCGGTTGGTGTGGTTCCTGGGGTCGGTGGAGGCGTTGGTCCGGCGGGTGGCCGGGCGGCGTCAGCCTTCGGTCGCCGTCGGGTCCACGACTCGTACGCCGAAGTGCGCCGTGAGGGCGGTGCAGGAGCGGCAGGGCTGGGCGAAGGAGCCGTGCAGGGGGTCCCCGTCCTCGCGGATGCGGCGGGTGGTGAGTTTGGCGTGTTTGAGGGCTTTGCGTGCTTCGCCGTTGGTCATGGGTTTGCGGGCGGCCCGCTTGGAGCGGCCGGCGTCCGCGGCGGTGAGGTGGCGGGAGATGAGGATGGCTTCGGCGCAGCGGCCGGTGAAGCGTTCGCGCTGGCCGCTGGTGAGGGTGTCGAGGAAGTCCTGGACGAGCGGGTGCAGCGTGGGTGGTTCGTCGCCGCGTCTGGCGGTGCAGGTGAGTGTGGTCTGGCCGCGTACGGAGAGCGCGGCGGCGACGGTCGGCAGGATGCCGTCGCGGCGCTGGCGCAGGATGGGCGCGAGGGCGGCGGTGCTGCTCCAGCCGACGCGTGGGTCGCCGGAGAGTGCCGCGGGTGGTGTCGTCTCCACCGGTGCGGCTGCCGGTGCGGGTACCGGTGCCGGTGCCGTGGTGGACGGCGTGTGGCCGGTGGTGTCGCTCTGTGCCGTGTGCATCATGCTGTTGTCCCTCCCCCTGCTCGCGGTCGTCACCGCTGTGTGCCACGCCCCCGCGTCGCGGGGGACAGCCTGCCAAATGGGGCGGGTGGTGCGGAAGCTGGGGCACCGCGACACGCCTGGGGCGGTGTCGGGATTCGTCGTACGGTGACCGGCCGGTGGCTGCTGGTCATGGAACCGGAGGCCCGGTGACCGGTGTCGTCCTTACGCATAGGCTGTGTCGGCGTCCGCAGTACCGGAAGGCCATGGGACCCGATTCCGCGGCGCCGGATCAGCGGGATTGCAGAGCCGGAACCACAATGCACAGCCAGCAGCAGTATCAGAACCTTCACAGTGCCGCAGGGGGCAACCGCCATGACGACAGGTCGGCTGGGGCAGCAGTCCGCGCCGCCGAACGCGGCCTACGCCGGGCAGGTCGTGCACTTCCCGGACCCGGTCCGCGCCGCCCGCCATCCCAGAGGGGTGCGGGTGGACGAGCGGGGCTATCCGGACTTCTCCGCGTATGCCCGGGCCGCAGCTGAGATCGCGGAGCCCCCGGAGGGCTTCGGTGTCGACGAACTGCGCCTGACGGACTATGTGTCGGCGAACGCGGCGCTGGCGGCGGAGGGCCATGACCTGTGGGACACGATTCCCGCGGTGGCGACTCCGCACGGCTGGACCTGGCACCACGTGCCGGACAGCCGTCGGCTCGAACTGATTCCGGTCGAGGTGAAGGCGCTGCTGCGGCATCACGGCGGGCTCGCGACGACGGCCGTGGACCACGAGAAGCGGGGCACGCGCCCGCTCCAGGAGACGCGTCCGGCGCACTTCGGTCTGCCGAAGGCGTCGGTCGCGGTGACGGAGCAGCAGGTGCAGGGCGTGGAGGAGGACCTGGGTTACCGGCTGCCGGGTGCCTACCGTTCGTTCCTGAAGGCGGCGGGTGGCTGCGCGCCGGTCGGGGCGGCTCTGGACGCCGAGTTGGGGCTGCTGGTGGACCAGCCGTTCTTCACGGTGCGCGACGAGGCCGCGGTCAATGACCTGGTGTACGTCAACAAGTGTCTGCGCGACCATCTCACCAAGGACTACCTGGGCGTCGGGTTCGTGCAGGGCGGGCTGCTCGCCGTGAAGGTCAAGGGTGAGCGGGTCGGTTCGGTGTGGTTCTGCGCGTACGACGACGTGCGGGACGACTCGGAGGCGGCCGCGTGGCCGCCGGCGGAGCGTGTGCGGCGGCTGCTGCTGCCGTGCGGCGATGACTTCGACGCGTTCCTGGGGCGGCTCGCGGGCAACCCGCCGGAGCTGGAGACCGTGGCGAACCTGATGGTGGACGGCGGCTTCGCGCGTGCCGTTCCCGTGTCCTCGGCTGGGGAGTGACTAGGCGATGGTGACCTTCGCGCAGGCGCAGGAGCGCGCCGAAGAGTGGATCAACGGCGATGTGCCGGGCTATCAGCACCGTGCGGTGCGGGTGCGGGAGTTCGACCTCGGGTTCGTCGTGTGGGCGGAGGACCGCGAGGACGGGCCGGTGTCCGACGGCGGTGGCCAGCGGCTCGTCATCGCGCGGGACAGCGGTGAGGCGACGCTGTGGCCGTCGCTTCCCGTGGGCGAGGTGATCCGCCGGTACGAGGAGGAGTACGGCCTGCCGGACGCGGCACCGCAGGACGCGGCGCCGCCGCCTCCGGAGCGGGTCGACCTGAATCAGACGTCGTTCCTGCTGAGTCCTCCGGAGTGGCTCCAGGAGGCGGCGGACAAGATGGGCATCCCGGACCGCCGCGGGGACGCGGCTGCTGCGGGTGCGGCAGCTGCTGGTGCGGCTGCTTCGGGTGCGTCCGCTTCTGGTGCGTTCAATCCGGGTGCGTCTGCTTCTGGTGTGGCAGCTTCGGGTGCGGCTGCTTCTGGTGCGTCCGCTTCGGGCGGGGATACGGGCGCGGGGGCCGGGGAGGCCTCCGGGACGCCCCTGCCTGCCGCCGCTGCGGGGGGCGGTACGCCGTGGCCCGCGGCCGGTGCTCCGGACGGTGACGGCGAGCCTGAGCGGGACGAGGGCCCGGCCGCCACGTCGCAGGGCACGCCCGCGGGGGCGACGCCGTGGGCCGGTACGGACACCAACGCCGACGCGGCCGAGGACCACTCGGTGCCGCTGCCCGCGACGGTGTTCTCACCGCCGCTGTCCGCACTGAGCGACGAGGACACCCCGCCGCCCGGTGCCGCGCCGGACGCCAAGACGGCGCTGATGCACGGCGGCAGCCAGCTGCCCGCCACGACGGTCGCCCCGGCTCTGGACGGCCCGTCCCCGAACACGTCCCCCGCCACACCGCCGCCGCCCACCGGCGCACCGGTGCCTCCGCCGCCGGGGGCAGACGCTTCGGCGTACGGCTATCCGCAGGAGCCGAGTGCGGCGGGGCCGGGGCCGCAGGGTGCGCCGAGTGTGCCGAGTACGCCGGGTGCAGGTGTACCGGGTGAGGCTGGGGCGAACTCGCCCCAGCCGCCTGCCGGTTCGCCGACTCCGCCGCCGCCCGGTCCGCCCAGTGTGCCCGGTGTGTCCGACGTGGGTACGCCGCCGCCGTCCGGGCCCGGTGCGCCCGGTACTCCCGCGGGTGGGTACGTCCCGACGCAGCTCGTCTCCTCCCTCGGCCCGGACGGGCAGCCGCCGGCCGCGCCCGGTGCGCCGCAGCCGCCCGGCCCCCCTGCGCCTCCCGGTCCTCCGAGTGCCCCGGGTACGCCTCCCGGTGGGGTGCACCATGCCGCGACGATGTTCGCCGACCCGAGTCTCGGCGGTCCTGGTGGGATCAAGCCGCCCGGCCCCCCTGCGCCTCCCGGTCCTCCGGGTGCCCCGGGTGCGCCTCCTGGTGGGGTGCACCATGCGGCGACGATGTTCGCCGACCCGAGTCTCGGCGGCCCCGGGGGGATCAAGCCGCCGAGCGCGCCCGGTGCGCCTGGCGCGCCGCAGCCTCCCGGGCCTCCCGGGGCCCCCGGCGGCGGTGTGCACCACGCCGCGACGATGCTGGCCGGTCCCGCGGTCGGCGGTCCCGGCATGCCGCCGCCGCCCGCACCCGCGCCCGTACAGCCCGGTCCGCCCGGGCAGCCGTACGGCTATCCGCAGCCGCCCACCGGGCAGCCCACCGTGGGCCCGGGCTACCAGGCCGTGCTGCGCTACCGCGCCGCCGACGGCTCCGAGCAGCAGCTCATCCGCCGCTCGGCGCCCGGTACCCCGCACCCGGAGTGGCAGATCCTGCACGAGCTGCGCGGCATGAACGTGCCGCCGCAGCAGGTCCTGGAGCTGCACACCGAGCTGGAGTCGTGCGAGCTGCCGGGCGCGTACTGCGCCCGCATGATCCGTGAGACGTGGCCGCAGGCGCGGATCACGTCCATCGCCCCGTACGGCAGGGACCACGCGTCCCGTCAGCAGGGCATGCGGGAACTGCTCGCGCACCAGGGCGAGTTGCACCAGGTGGCGGACGGCCCGGCGCGTCCGGGTCCCGTGCGCGCGCCGTTGCAGCAGCTGCCGCCCGTCCCGCCGATCCCACCGGAAGGCGTGGCGCAGGAGCTGGCCGGGGCGTTCGGTCCCGGCATCTTCCGCTTCGACCAGCGGGCGGTGTCGCGGCAGGGCGTGCCGGACATCGTGGCGCACACCCTGGTGGTGGCGGGCCTGCCCGTGGACTTCGGGCCGTTCTTCTGGGCGCAGGCGCAGCCGGGGCGGCCGGTGCCGACGCTGGCGGAGCTGGCGCAGGAGCGCGGGGTGCAGCCGGCGTCGGACGCGGGCTCGTATCTGGTGATGGGCAGCGACTTCGGGCGTGCGTTGTGCGTGCAGTACGGGACGGCGCACATCGTGGCGGTGCCGGTGGAGGCCGGCCCGGGCGGGACGCCCGTGCCGCCGCAGTTCGTCAACACGGGGCTGCCCGAGTTCGCGCGCTGCATGGCGCTGCTCGGCCGGATGTGGCGGCTGCGGTTCGGGCTCAACCAGGAGCAGGCGGGCCGCTGGACCGTCGACTTCCAGAACCAGCTGGCGGCCCTCGACGCGGCGGCGCTCGCGTCGCCGGAGAGCTGGTGGTCGGTGCTGCTGGAGCAGATGTGGGACGGGCTGCTGTAGCGGGGCGGCCCGGGCCGGCCGGGGGGTGATCCGGCGGCGTAGGAGAGGAGGCGTTCGACCTGGTGACGGTCGGGCGCCTTCTCGCGTACGGGGCGGGGTGCGGGTCCCGGGAACCCGGCGGGGGTGAACCTGCGCCTTGATCCCGACGTGCGGCGCCGTTTGCCGCATCCTTGACCTGGTGGGGCGGGCGGAGTGTCGCGTTATGAGCGCTTCCGCTTGATCCATCAAGATGTGCGCCAATCGTGCTGTGCGCGCGAGGTACGTCGGAGAGGGGTTCCCAGGATGAGCAGCAGCGGTGCATCGTCGTCGCCGCACGGCTTCACCACCGTGCGCGGGCGCGGCTACCGTCCCCAGCAGGTGGAGGCGTACGCCGCCGGACTGTCCGAGGAGCGGGACGAGGCGTGGGAGCGCGCCGCCCGGCTGACGGTCCTCGCCAAGGACATGGAGGCCGAGGCCGCGCACCTGCGCGAGGTCGTCTCCCGGCTCGCCCCCCAGACGTACGAGACGCTGGGCGGTCGGGCCCGGCAGATCCTCGCGCTCGCGCGGGAGGAGGCCGACGCCGTGCGGGAGGCGGCGCGGGACGAGGCGCAGGCCGTCGTCGAGGCGGCCGAGGCCGCGGCGCGTGAGGTGCGGGAGGCCGCCCGCGTGTACGCCGAGGAGGTGGGCGCGCAGGCCGACGAGTGGGTCGGGCGGCGGTTGCGGGAGGACCGCGGGGCGGCGGACGAGGCGCGGATCTCGGCGCGGCGGGACGTGAAGGAGTGGCGGGGTGCGGCGCTGGCCGTGCTGCGGGAGACGCGGCGGCGGTGCGAGGCCCTGCTCGCCGAGCAGGAGAAGGAGCAGGCCGGGCGGTGGGAGGCGGCCGAGCGGGAGCTCACCGAGCGGGAGGCGGCGGCGGACGCGCGGGACGCGGAGCTGATCGCCGCCGCCGAGGCGCGGCTGTCCGAGGCCGAGCGGGCCTTCGCCGAGGCGGAGGAGGCGGCGCGGCACAAGCGGGAGGACGCGCAGGCGTGGGCCGCGGAGATCGTGGCGGAGGCGCGGCTTCGGGAGGAGCGGATCGCGCGGGAGACGGAGCGGGTCCTGCGGGAGCACGGTGAGGAGTGGGACGAGGTGCGGGCCCACATGGATCACGTACGGGGCAGCCTCGCGGCGCTCACCGGGCGGGCCCCGGCGGAGGAGGCTCCCTAGGGCGCCCCGTCGGTGTTCTGCCGTGGGGCGGTGTTCTGCCGTGGGTCGGTGTGTTGCCGGGCAGGGGTCGACTGGTCCGGCCGCGGGCCCGGTTCGCCCGGCCCGTCCTGATCGGCGTCGGCGTCGGCGTCCGGTTCCTGGAGGACCGGGAAGCGGCGCGGGGCCATGAGGAGGAGGACGAGCAGGGCGAGGACGGCGGCGCACCCGGCGCCCACGTAGACCGCGTCGACGGCTGTGTCGACCGCTCGCCGCAGCCGTTCCGGGTCGGCCACGGAGCCGGGGTCGTCCAGGACGCGCGCCACGGAGTCGAGCGAGCCGGAGCCGCCGAGCCGGGCGCTCAGCACGCCGTTGGCGACCGCGCCGAAGAGGGCGGCGCCCAGGGTCTGGCCGATCTGGCGGCAGAAGAGGATGGAGGCGGTGGCGGTGCCGCGTTCGGCCCAACCGACGGTGGACTGGACGCCGACGATGAGGGGGAGCTGGAAGATGCCGAGTGCCGCGCCGAGCAGCAGCATGATCAGGGCCGGCTGCCAGGCCGTGCCGGGGTAGGGGAGGAGGGGGAAGGCGAGCAGGATCAGGGCGGCCGCGGAGATGCCGGTGACCGCGGTGTTCCGGAAGCCGATCCTGCGGTAGAGGTGCTGGCTGAATGCCGCTGAGACCGGCCAGCTCAGGGTCATCACGGAGAGCACGAACCCGGCGGCGACCGGTGCGAGGCCGAGCACGGACTGGGCGTACGTCGGCAGGAAGACCGTGGGGGCGACCATGAGCAGGCCGAGCGCGCCGAGGGCGAGGTTCACCGCGGCGATGGTGCGGCGCCGCCAGACCCAGCCGGGGATAATCGGCTCCGCGGCCCGCCGCTCGATGAGGACGACGGCGGCCAGCAGGGCGAGGCCGGTGGCGAAGAGCGCGAGCGAGGGCGCGGAGAGCCAGCCCCAGGCGACGCCGCCCTGGACGAGCGCGGTCAGAAGGACGCCGCCGCAGGCGAAGACGGCGAGCGCGCCGGGCCAGTCGACGCGGCCCCGCGCGGCCGTCTCACGGGCCGGTTCGTGCAGGTGACGCGCGATCAGCCAGAGGGCGACCGCCCCGATCGGCAGGTTGATGAGGAAGATCCAGCGCCAGTCGGCACAGGCGGCGATGAGACCGCCGAGGGCGGGTCCCGCGACCGCCGAGGTGGCCCAGACGGTGGACAACTTCGCCTGTATCTTGGGGCGTTCCTTGAGCGGGTACAGGTCGGCGGCGAGGGTCTGCACGGTGCCCTGGATGGCGCCGCCGCCCAGGCCCTGGACGACGCGGAAGGCGATGAGGGACTCCATGCTCCAGGCGAGGGCGCACAGCGCGGAGCCGGCCAGGAACAGCGCGCTGCCCGCGATGAGCACGGGCTTGCGGCCGAAGGTGTCGGAGAGCTTGCCGTAGACGGGCAGGGTGACCGTGGCGGCGAGGAGATAGCCGGAGAAGAGCCAGGAGAAGATCGGGAAGCCGCCGAGGGAGCCCACGATCTGCGGGACGGCGGTCGACACGATCGTGGAGTCCACGGCGGTCAGTGCCATGGAGAGCATCAGCGCGGCGACGACCGCGCGCCGCCCCCGCATCGCGCCCTTCGCTCCCGCGCCCGCGCCGCTTCCCGTGCCTGTTCCCGTCCCCGTTCCCGTCCCCGCGCCTGTTCCGCTTCCCGTCTCCGTCTCCACGGCGGTCCTTTCCCCCTGCACCGGTTGCTGCGGGCCACCATCCCACTCGTCGGGGGTGGAGGGGAGGGTGGAGGCAACCCTGAGTCGATCTCCACCGGCGGGTGGAGATCCCCTAGGGGAACCTCCGTACTACGGACCGGGGAGGGTTCGTCCCGGCGGAGGATGAGCGGGCCCGGAGCGCTCTTTAGATTTGCTTTACGGCGCACCGCACGAGCGGGGGTGGGGTTTTCCCCCGGAAAAGACTGCGCCGAGCACCAGCGCGCAGCACCCCGGCGGGACACCAGACTCGACCGGGACACCGGACTCGTTCGCACGCCGAACGCATCCGCTCTTCGCTTGACCGACATAGGAGACTTACCGTGACAACGGCTGTGACCACACCCAGGCACGGGGGCACTGGAGGGCGTACGGCCGTGGCGGCACGGGCGCGCCAAGTAGTGAAGGCGTACGGCTCCGGGGAGACCCGCGTCGTCGCGCTCGACGGGATCGACGTGGACATCGCCCGCGGGCAGTTCACCGCGATCATGGGCCCCTCCGGCTCCGGCAAGTCCACCCTGATGCACTGCCTCGCGGGCCTCGACACGGTCAGCAGCGGGCAGATCTTCCTGGACGACACCGAGATCACCGGGCTGAAGGACAAGAAGCTGACGCGGCTGCGCCGGGACCGGGTCGGCTTCATCTTCCAGGCGTTCAACCTCCTCCCGACGCTCAACGCCCTGGAGAACATCACGCTCCCGATGGACATAGCGGGCCGCAAGCCCGACCGTGCCTGGCTCGACCAGGTCGTGGAGACCGTCGGCCTCGCCGGGCGCCTCAAGCACCGCCCGACCGAGCTGTCCGGCGGTCAGCAGCAGCGCGTCGCGGTGGCCCGCGCGCTCGCCTCGCGGCCCGAGATCATCTTCGGGGACGAGCCGACCGGCAACCTCGACTCCCGCGCCGGGGCGGAGGTGCTGGGCTTCCTGCGGCGGTCGGTGACCGACCTCGGCCAGACCATCGTGATGGTCACGCACGACCCGGTCGCCGCCTCGTACGCGGACCGGGTGCTGTATCTCGCCGACGGCCGGATCGTCGACGAGATGTACAGCCCCACCGCCGACCAGGTCCTGGACCGCATGAAGTCCTTCGACGCGCGGGGGCGCACGTCATGACCGTCCTCAAGACCTCGATGCGCAACTTCTTCGCGCACAAGGGCCGCATGGCGCTCTCCGCCGTGGCCGTCGTCCTGTCGGTGGCGTTCGTGTGCGGCACGCTCGTCTTCTCCGACACGATGAGCACCACCTTCGACAAGCTCTTCGCGGCGACCTCGGCCGATGTCACGGTCTCGCCCAAGTCCGCCGAGGACGCGGGGGAGGCGCCCCGCAGCGGCAGGCCCGAGTCGATGCCCGCCTCCGTCGTCGAGGCGGCCGGGAAGGCGGCGGGCGCCAAGTCCGCCGAGGGCGCCGTCGCCAGCCCGAGCGTGACCGTCGTCGACTCCGACAACAAGAACCTGGGCCCCACCAACGGCGGCCCGACCATCGCAGGCAACTGGACGCGCAACGACCTGCGATCGATGGACATCACCGCGGGGCACTCCCCGCGCGGGCCCACCGAGGTGATGATCGACGCCGACACCGCCGACAAGCACGACCTCAAGATCGGCGACGAGCTGCGCACCATCGCCGCCACCGGCGACCACACCGCGAAGATCTCCGGCATCGCCGCCTTCAAGGTGACCAACCCCGGCGCCGCGATCGTCTACTTCGACACCGCCACCGCCCAGCGTGAACTGCTGGGTGCCACCGGCCGGTTCACGCACGTCAACGTCACCGCCGACGCGGGGGTGAGCGACGCCCGGCTCAAGGCGAACGTCGCGGCCGCCGTGGACAAGGCCGGCGGGTCCGCGTACGACATCCGTACGCAGAAGGAGAGCGCGGACGAGAACCGCGAGGCGGTCGGCAGCTTCATGGACGTCATGAAGTACGCGATGCTCGGCTTCGCCGGGATCGCCTTCCTCGTCGGCATCTTCCTGATCATCAACACCTTCTCGATGCTGGTCGCCCAGCGCACCCGCGAGATCGGTCTGATGCGCGCCATCGGTTCGAGCCGCAAGCAGGTCAACCGCTCGGTGCTCGTCGAGGCGCTGCTGCTCGGCGTCTTCGGCTCTGTCCTCGGTGTCGGCGCGGGCATCGGCCTCGCCGTCGGTCTGATGAAGCTCATGTCCGGCATGGGCATGGAGCTGTCCACCGGTGACCTCACCGTCGCCTGGACGACCCCCGTGGTCGGCATGGCCCTCGGCATCCTCGTCACCGTCCTCGCCGCCTACCTCCCCGCACGGCGGGCCGGCAAGGTCTCCCCGATGGCCGCCCTGCGCGACGCGGGCACCCCGGCGGACGGCCGGGCGAGCGTGCTGCGCGCCGTCATCGGCCTGGTCCTCACCGGCGTCGGCGGCCTCGGCCTCTACGCCGCGGGCCAGGCCGACCAGGCCAAGGACGGCTCGCTGCTCCTGGGCGGCGGGATCGTCCTGACCCTCGTCGGGTTCGTCGTCATCGGCCCGGTGCTCGCCTCCGGTGTGGTCCGCGTCATCAGCGTGGTCCTGCTGCGGGCGTTCGGCCCGGTCGGGCGGATGGCCGAGCGCAACGCCCTGCGCAACCCGCGCCGCACCGGCGCCACCGGCGCGGCCCTGATGATCGGCCTCGCGCTGGTCGCCTGCCTCTCCGTGGTCGGCTCCTCGATGGTCGCCTCGGCCACGGACGAGCTGGACAAGTCGGTCGGCGCGGACTTCATCGTCCAGCCCACCCAGCCCGGCGGCTTCATCACGCAGCAGGCCGCCGAGGCCCTGACGAAGGCCGACCACATCGGCCACATCACCCGCTACAAGCAGACCAGGGCGGACGTGACGACGCCCGGCGGCAAGGCCGTGGACGGCGTCGGACTGAGCGCCGCCGACCCGACGTACGCCAAGGACCTGCGCCGCGAGACGGTTGCCGGTGACCTGTCGGCCGCGTACGGGAAGAACGCCATGTCGGTCGGCGACGAGTTCGCGAAGAAGCACGGCCTGAAGGTCGGCGACGAGCTGAAGGTCGCCTTCGAGCACGGGAGGACGGCCCGGCTGAAGGTCGCGGCGATCACCTCCGACGAGGGAACCGTCGACAAGGGCGCGATGTACCTGAACATCACGACCCTGGAGAAGTACGTCCCCGCCGACCGGATGCCGCAGAACGACATCATGTTCGCCACGGCCGCCAAGGGCCAGGAGGACGCCGCCTACCGGTCCCTGAAGGACTCCCTGGCCGCCTACCCGCAGTACAAGGTCATGGACCAGACCGACTTCAAGCAGACCCTGAAGGACCAGGTCGGCCAGATGCTGAACATGGTCTACGGCCTGCTGGGCCTCGCGATCATCGTGGCGATCCTCGGTGTGGTGAACACCCTCGCCCTCTCGGTCGTCGAGCGGACCCGGGAGATCGGCCTGATGCGGGCCATCGGGCTCTCGCGCCGCCAGCTGCGCCGCATGATCCGCCTGGAGTCGGTGGTCATCGCCCTCTTCGGCGCGCTGCTCGGCCTCGGCCTCGGGATGGGCTGGGGGGCGACGGCGCAGAAGCTGCTGGCCCTGGAGGGCCTGAAGGTCCTGGAGATCCCCTGGCCGACGATCATCGGGGTCTTCGTCGGGTCGGCGTTCGTGGGCCTGTTCGCGGCGCTGGTCCCGGCCTTCCGGGCGGGCCGCATGAACGTCCTGAACGCCATCGCCACCGAATAGCCACCGCCACGGGGGTGCGGGGGAAAGCCGGGCGGCCCCGGGGGACAGCTGTCCTCCGGGGCCGCCCGCCGTCTCACACCCTGCGCAGCAGCACGTACCCGTAGGCGGTGTCCTCCGCCACGTAATCGGCGCCCGGGTGCAGTTTCTCCGCGTACCCGACGGGGTCCTTCGTCCAGCCGGAGCGGATGTCGAGGGCGAGGTACTTCGGGACGACGGGGCGGGCCGCGCCCACCCAGAAGACGCGGGCGCGAGAGGTGAGGCGGCTGATGGGCCCTATGTTCGCCTCGACGGTGGCGCCGTCCGGAATCCGCTCCAGCATCCGCTCCACCGCCGCGACCTGCCCGCTCTTCTCGTACGTCTTCGCCTCGGTGAGGCCCGCCAGCGGCAGCGACGTCGTCAGGGCCAGCGCGGCGGCGGCGGCGCAGGCCGGCAGCCGGTCGGCGTACTCGCGCAGCCACGGCCGCCCACTGCGGCGGAAGATGTCGACGGCGTCGACGAGGGCCAGCATGACCACCGGCATCAGGACGGCGCTGTAGTGCCAGTCGGTGCCCCAGTAGTGGTCGTCGGCGGACAGGAAGCGCCAGCCGAGCGTGGGCAGCGCGACGATCAGCAGCGGCGAGCGCAGGGCGAGCAGCCCGGTGGTGGGGATCAGCAGCCAGGCGAGGGTGCGCAGCTTGGTGTCGAGCCCGCCGAGCGCCCCGGCGGCCGCGCCGCCCTCGCCGACCTTGTCCCAGTAGTCGTACGCGCCGACCGAGTTGAAGGCCGGGATGATCAGCGTGAGCGTGACGACGGCGGCGGCGGCCCCGAACGCGGCGACACCCAGGGCGTAGGGCACGGCCTTCGGGTGCGCGCGGCGGGCGCGCAGGGCCACCACCAGGCCGATGGCGGCGAGCGTCACGCCGAGGTCCTCCTTGACGAGGACCAGCGGCAGCGCCCACAGCAGCGCGGCCCGCCACCGCTGCCGCAGCAGGGCTTCCAGGGAGAACGCGATCAGCGGTACGGCGAAGCAGATCTCGTGGAAGTCGAAGTCGGCGGCGCGCTGGATGCCCCAGGACAGTCCGTACGCGATGCCCACCGCGAGGCCCGAGGCGCGCCCCAGCAGCCGGGTCGCCGCGCGCGTGACGGGGATGGCGGAGACGGCGAAGAGCAGGGCCTGTGCCACGAGCAGCGTGACGGGGGAGGGGATGAGGCGGTAGGCGGGCGCGAGGAGCGCCGTGACGGGGCTGAAGTGGTCGCCGAGGATGTTGGCGCCGGGCCCCTTGAGGTCGGCGACCGGCACCTGGAGGTGCGCGTAGGCCCGCACGGCCTGCTCGAAGATCCCGAGGTCCCAGGAACGGCTCTCCATGCGGCGGTACCGGCTGACGGACAGCACGGCGTAGGCGAGGAACAACGCCGCCGCGAGGAGATACGGGACGCGGTCCCAGACACCGTGGCCCCTTGGGCGGGGGGCGGGCGGGGTCTGGTCCCGCGACGGTATGAGCTCGTCGCCGCGCTCCAGTGCGGGGGCGTCGGGCTTGGCTCCGGGCATGGGGTGGCTTTCTGGTCGGCGGGGGGCGGCGGCGGGTACCAGCCCCGGTCTTCGGCCCCTGGGGGTTCGCAACATTGTGCGCCAGGCATGGGGCCGGGTCGCCGGGTGGCCCGGGGAGGACTGTCCGTGTCGGGGGCTCCCGAGCCGTACGACCCCGGGGCGGCCGGACCACGCCCATCGCCCCGGAGTTCGTACGCGCCCGGAGCGACCGGCCCGCGTCCGGCGGCCCGGAGTCGTACGCTGGAGGCCCCCGGCCCGTGCGACGTGCCGGGTGGTTCGCGTTGCCCACCCACTCCGGTCATCCCGGTACCTGGACGGAAAGCCTTCCATGAGCCTGCACGGTCTGCTCGACGCTGTCGTCAAGGACTCGGCACTCGCCGAGGCGGTCAAGGCCGCCGCCGACGGCAACCGCACCCACGTCGACCTGGTCGGCCCGCCCGCCGCGCGCCCCTTCGTGGTGGCGGCGCTGGCCCGCGAGGCCGGCCGTCCCGTCCTCGCCGTGACGGCCACCGGCCGCGAGGCGGAGGACCTGGCCGCGGCGCTGCGCACGATCCTGCCGCCGGACGGTGTCGTGGACTACCCGTCCTGGGAGACCCTCCCGCACGAGCGCCTCTCGCCCCGCTCCGACACGGTCGGCCGCCGCCTCGCCGTCCTGCGGCGCCTCGCGCACCCCCGCCCGGACGACCCCGAGACCGGCCCGGTCTCCGTCGTCGTCGCGCCGGTCCGCTCGGTGCTCCAGCCGCAGGTCAAGGGCCTCGGCGACCTGGAGCCCGTGGCCCTGCGCTCCGGTGAGACCACCGACCTGAACACGGTCGTCGAGGCGCTCGCCGCCGCCGCGTACTCCCGCGTCGAACTGGTCGAGAAGCGCGGGGAGTTCGCCGTGCGCGGCGGCATCCTCGACGTCTTCCCGCCGACCGAGGAACACCCGCTGCGCGTCGAGTTCTGGGGCGACGACGTCGAGGAGATCCGCTACTTCAAGGTCGCCGACCAGCGCTCCCTGGAAGTCGCCGAGCACGGCCTGTGGGCGCCGCCCTGCCGCGAGCTGCTGCTCACCGACGACGTACGGCAGCGGGCCGCGGCCCTCGCCGAGCAGCACCCGGAGCTGGGCGAGCTGCTCGGCAAGATCGCCGAGGGCATCGCGGTCGAGGGCATGGAGTCCCTCGCCCCGGTCCTGGTGGACGAGATGGAGCTGCTGCTCGACGTCATGCCGAAGAACAGCATGGCGGTGGTCTGCGACCCGGAGCGGGTGCGCACCCGCGCGGCCGACCTGGTGGCGACGTCGCAGGAATTCCTGCAGGCCAGCTGGGCGGCGACGGCCGGAGGCGGCGACGCCCCGATCGACGTGGGCGCGGCGTCCCTGTGGGGCATCGCGGACGTCCGCGACCACGCGCGCGACCTGGGGATGATGTGGTGGTCGGTGTCGCCGTTCGCCGCCGACGACGAGCTGGACGACGACACCCTCAAGCTCGGCATGCACGCCCCGGAGTCCTACCGCGGCGACACCGCGAAGGCGCTGGCCGACACCAAGGGCTGGCTCGCCGACGGCTGGCGGACCGTCTATGTCACCGAGGGCCACGGCCCCGCCGCCCGTACCGTCGAGGTCCTCGGCGGCGAGGGCATCGCGGCCCGCCTGGACGGCGACCTCACCGAGCTGACGCCGTCGCTGGTGCACGTCTCCTGCGGCTCGATCGACTACGGCTTCGTCGACCCCGCGCTGAAGCTCGCCGTCCTCACCGAGACCGACCTGTCCGGCCAGAAGGCGGCCGGCAAGGACGGCCAGCGCATGCCCGCGCGCCGCCGCAAGACGATCGACCCGCTGACCCTGGAGGCCGGCGACTACATCGTCCACGAGCAGCACGGCGTCGGCCGCTACATCGAGATGGTGCAGCGCACCGTCCAGGGCGCCACCCGCGAATACCTGGTCGTGGAGTACGCCCCCGCCAAGCGCGGCCAGCCAGGCGACCGCCTCTACATCCCCACCGACCAGCTGGAGCAGATCACCAAGTACGTCGGCGGCGAGGCCCCCACCCTGCACCGGCTGGGCGGCGCCGACTGGACGAAGACCAAGGCGCGCGCGAAGAAGGCGGTCAAGGAGATCGCCGCCGACCTCATCAAGCTGTACTCCGCCCGCATGGCGGCCCCCGGCCACGCCTTCGCCCCCGACACGCCCTGGCAGCGCGAGCTGGAGGACGCCTTCCCGTACGCGGAGACGCCCGACCAGCTCACCACGATCGCCGAGGTCAAGGAGGACATGGAGAAGACGGTCCCGATGGACCGCCTGATCTGCGGCGACGTCGGCTACGGCAAGACGGAGATCGCGGTCCGCGCGGCCTTCAAGGCGGTGCAGGACGGCAAGCAGGTCGCCGTCCTCGTACCCACCACGCTGCTGGTGCAGCAGCACTTCGGCACGTTCTCCGAGCGGTACTCGCAGTTCCCGGTCAGCGTGAAGGCGCTCAGCCGCTTCCAGACGGAGACCGAGTCCAAGGCGACGCTCGAAGGGCTGCGGGACGGCTCGGTGGACATCGTCATCGGCACCCACCGCCTGTTCTCCTCCGAGACCAAGTTCAAGGACCTGGGCCTGGTCATCGTCGACGAGGAGCAGCGCTTCGGCGTCGAACACAAGGAGCAGCTGAAGAAGCTCCGCGCCAACGTCGACGTGCTGACCATGTCCGCGACCCCCATTCCCCGTACGCTCGAAATGGCGGTCACCGGCATCCGGGAGATGTCGACGATCACCACGCCGCCCGAGGAGCGCCACCCGGTGCTCACCTTCGTCGGGCCGTACGAGGAGAAGCAGATCGGCGCGGCGGTCCGCCGCGAACTGCTGCGCGAGGGCCAGGTCTTCTACATCCACAACCGCGTCGAGTCGATCGACCGCGCGGCGGCGCGGCTGCGGGACATCGTGCCCGAGGCCCGCATCGCGATCGCCCACGGCCAGATGACCGAACAGGCCCTGGAACAGGTCGTGGTGGACTTCTGGGAGAAGAAGTTCGACGTGCTCGTCTCGACGACGATCGTCGAGTCCGGCATCGACATCTCCAACGCCAACACGCTGATCGTGGAGCGCGGCGACAACTTCGGCCTCTCTCAGCTGCACCAGCTGCGCGGCCGCGTCGGCCGTGGCCGCGAGCGCGGCTACGCGTACTTCCTCTACCCGCCGGAGAAGCCGCTGACCGAGACCGCGCACGAGCGGCTCGCGACCATCGCCCAGCACACCGAGATGGGCGCGGGCATGTACGTGGCGATGAAGGACCTGGAGATCCGCGGCGCCGGCAACCTGCTCGGCGGCGAGCAGTCCGGGCACATCGCGGGCGTCGGCTTCGACCTGTACGTACGGATGGTCGGTGAGGCCGTGGCCGACTACCGCGCCTCGCTGGAGGGCGGCGTGGAGGAGGAGCCGCCGCTGGAGGTCAAGATCGAGCTGCCGGTGGACGCGCACGTCCCGCATGACTACGCCCCCGGCGAGCGGCTGCGCCTCCAGGCCTATCGTGCCATCGCCTCCGCCACCACGGAGGAGGACGTCAAGGCCGTACGCGAGGAACTCACCGACCGCTACGGCAAGTTGCCGGAGCCGGTGGAGAACCTGCTGCTGGTGGCGGGGCTGCGGATGCTGGCGCGGGCCTGCGGGGTCGGCGAGATCGTCCTCCAGGGCACCAACATCCGCTTCGCCCCCGTGGACCTGCGGGAGTCGCAGGAGCTGCGGCTCAAGCGGCTCTACCCCGGCACGGTCATCAAGGCGAACGCCCAGCAGATCCTGGTGCCGCGCCCCAAGACCGCGAAGGTCGGCGGCAAGCCGCTGGTCGGCCGCGAACTGCTGGGCTGGGTCGGGGAGTTCCTGGCGTCGATCCTCGGGTCGTAGCTCCGGGGCGGGGCCTACGGGGTGCAGGCCTCGGCTATCGAGAGGCTGTTCTCGTAGAGGTGGTGCCGGGTGATCCGGCCGTCCTCCACGGTGAGCCGCAGCGCGAAGGGCCCCGCGAAGGACTTGCCGGTGGCCCGTACGGTGCCCGAGACGTGCCCCGTGAGGACCGCGTCGGCGCCGTCGACGAGGAAGGCGTCGACGGTGGCCCGCGCGTCCTCGGGCACGGTGTGCTCCATCAGCTCCGTGAACTGGGCGGCGCACTCGGCGGCCGTGGAGCGCGGCCTGATCCACGGCACGGCGGGGTTCTCGGCGAGCAGCCAGTCGACCTCGTCGGCGAAGACGGCGGTGAGGCGGTCCAGGTCCCCGGCCAGGCGGGCGGCGAGGAACTCCCGCACGACGGCGCGGGTGTGTGCGGCGGTGCCGGCGGCGGGAGGCGGGGTGGCGGCGGCGTGCTCGGCGGTCATGGGGTTCTCCTCGGCTGCGGGCTCGGCTGATGGGGCCGATGCTGCCGGGGAGCGGGGGGACGGTCGATTACCGCGGAGGTAATCCCCGCGGCCCCGCGCCCCCCGGGAGCCGCGTCAGTCCTTGTACAGCTGTTCGTCCTCGTCCCGGCACAGGGCGTGTGCGGCGCCCATGATGCGGGAGGTCTGCACCTTGGACGTGCCGAGCCGGCGCGTGGACTTCGTGAACTGCTCGCCGAGGGCCGCGCCCCGGATGGTGCACAGCGCGTCGCCCTCCGCGACGAGCGCCTCGTCGCTGATGTGGTCGAGATCCGGGTAGTGCTTGCGCAGCGTCTTCAGGTAGAAGGCGGCCGCCGCGCCCTTCAGCCCCCTTCCCCGGGGACTGGGGGAGGCGCTCGCCGGCGTCGGTGTGCTCGCTGCCGTCGGCGTGCTCGCGGACGGAGCGGAGGAGGCGTCGGACGGGCCGCAGGCCGCGGCGCCCACAGCGAGGACGGTGAGCAGCAGGGCGAGTTGGGGCAGGCGCTTGTGCATGGATCTCCCGAAGCGTGATTGATCAGCAGATAGTACGGCTTCCGCCGCGTCGTTCCTGGGCCGAGGAGGCGGACGCGGTCCGCGACGCGCGGCAGCTACCGTGGAGCTCGCCAAGTCCGCCCAGGGGAGGGGAGAGCGCAGTGACGCTCAAGGTCGTGGGACTGCGCCGGTTCCCGGTGAAGTCGATGCTCGGCGAAGAGCACGACCGGCTGGAGTTCGACGCGACAGGCGCCGTCGGTGACCGGCGGTGGGCCCTGCGCTGCGCCGACGGCAAGCTGGGCAGCGGCAAGAACCACCCGCGCTTCCGCCGCATCCCCGGGCTCCTGGAGCACCACGCGGCCTACGACGACGAGGGCCTGCCCGTCATCACCGCACCGGACGGCGCGACGCTGTGCCCCGGCGACCCGCGCATTCCCGAGCGCTTCGGCGACGGCGTCGAACTGGTCCGTGAGGGGGAGGCGGCGGCCGGTTCGGAGGCGGGTTCGGCGGCCGGTCCGGAGGGCCACAAGGACGTCTCCGCCGTCTCCCTCATCGGCACCGCCTCGCTCCGCGCGCTCGGTGACCTGCTCGGTGACGCCGACCCCGTCGACGTACGGCGGCTGCGCAAGAACATCGTCGTGGAGACCGACGAACCCTGGATCGAGGAGAGCTGGATCGGCCGCGAGATCGTCCTCGGCGGCGGACACGGCACGGAGCCGCTCCGGCTGCGCGGCATCAAGCGCGTCAAGCGCTGCGTCATGGTCACCCAGGCCCAGCCCGGCCTCCCCGCCGACAACCGCGT
Source organism: Streptomyces huasconensis (assembly GCF_021028635.1). Taxonomy (NCBI): domain Bacteria; kingdom Bacillati; phylum Actinomycetota; class Actinomycetes; order Kitasatosporales; family Streptomycetaceae; genus Streptomyces; species Streptomyces huasconensis. The sequence continues at coordinate 3,231,970 of NZ_CP086119.1, read as the reverse complement.
CCTCAAGACGCTCACCGCCGCCCGCGGCATGTGCATCGGCATCCACACGGACGTCGTGACGCCCGCGCCGCTCGCCCTCGGCGACACGGTGGCCGTCCGGTGAACCGGCGCATCACCTCGGCCCTGCTGACGCTGGCCGCCGTCCCGGCACTGCTCCTCACCGGCTGCGGCCTCGACACCGAAAACCCGGCGGGCGGTGGCTCCGCGGGGTCCGGCGCGCGGGCGGGCTCCGCGCTGTCGGCCGTCGACACGCTCACCGTCAAGGGCCGCGCGCCCAAGACGGGTTACGACCGGGGCCGGTTCGGCAGCGCGTGGGCCGACACGGACTCCAACGGCTGCCCCACCAGGGACGACATACTCAAGCGGGACCTGAGTGACGTCACGTATCAGCGCTCACGTGGGGGCGAGGAGTGCAGGGTCGTCTCGGGCAGGCTCGCACCCGACCCCTACACCGGCAGGGACGTGACGTTCCGGCGCGGCCGCAGCCAGGTCGACATCGACCATCTCGTCGCCCTCTCGGACGCCTGGCAGAAGGGCGCGGCCCGCTGGTCGCCGGGCAAGCGCATCGCCTTCGCCAACGACCCGCTGAACCTCGTCGCCGTCGACGCCGGCCCCAACCGCAGCAAGGGAGACGGCGACACCGCGACCTGGCTGCCGCCGAACAAGGCGTACCGCTGCACGTATGTGGCCGGGCAGGTCGCGGTGAAGAAGAAATACGGGGTGTGGGTGACGGCGGCGGAACGGGACGCGATGAGAAGGGTCCTCTCCACCTGCCCGACCCAGCCCCTCCCGACCGGCCCGGCCCCGACCACGGCACCGTCACGTTTTCACGCCCGCTGAGCCGTGACCTGACCGCGGTAGTGGCCGGTCATCAGGGGGTGGACTCAGCCAAGGCGTACCGCTGCACGTATGTGGCCGGGCAGGTCGCGATGAAGAAGAAATACGGGGTGTGGGTGACGGCGGCGGAACGGGACGCGATGAGAAGGGTCCTCTCCACCTGCCCGACCCAGCCCCTCCCGACCGGCCCGGCCCCGACCACGGCACCGTCGCGTTTTCACGCCCGCTAAGCCGTGACCTGACCGCGGTAGTGGCCGGTCATCAGGCGGTGGACTCAGCGGTGGCCGAGGCACCGGATCGCCCAGCCGGCGTCGCGCCACCGGGCGGTGTCGAGGGTGCCGCGGGCGTCGATGACCTTGGGGTTGCGGGTGCGGGCAGCGAGTCGCCTCGGATCGATGGGGGAGAACTGCGGCCACTCGGTCAGGTGCAGCAGCAGGTCGGCGTCCTCGGCGGCGGCGATCGGATCCTCGACGTAGTCGAGCCCGGGGTGGAGCTTGCGGGCGTTGTCGAGGGCCTTGGGATCGGTGACGGTGACGGTCGCGCCGAGGCCGTGGAGGTCTTGGGCGACGGCCAGGGCGGGCGAGTCCCGGACGTCGTCGGTCCCAGGCTTGAAGGCGGCGCCCCAGACGGTGATCCGCTTGCCGCGCAGGTCGGTACCGAGCTCCTCGCGGGCGAGGTCGATGACACGCCGGCGACGGCGGGCGTTGACCGTGTCGGCTTCGCGGAGCATCCCGACGGCCTCGTCGGCGCCGAGTTCGTCGGCGCGGGTGATGAAGCCGCGCAGATCCTTGGGCAGACAGCCGCCGCCGAAGCCGAGGCCGGGCCGCATGCCGCGGCGTCCGATGCGGATGTCGTGGCCGAGGATGTCGGCGAGCTCGGCGACATCGGCGCCGGACTTCTCGCAGACCTCGGCCATCGCGTTGATGAAGGAGATCTTGGTGGCGAGGAAGGAGTTCGCGGCGCCCTTGGCGAGCTCGGCGGTGGCCCAGTCGGTGACGATCGTCGGCGTCCCGGAGTCGATGATCTCGGCGAACGCCTGCCGCAGCAGGGCCTCGGCCCGGGAGTGCCCGGTGTTGAAGCCGAGCACGAGCCGGTCGGGGCGGAGGGTGTCCTCGACGGCGAACGACTCGCGCAGGAACTCCGGGTTCCAGGCGACCTCGATGAGGTCCCCGGCGGGAGCCTGTTCGCGCAGGAGCTCGGCGACGCGGGGTGCGGTGCCGACGGGGACGGTCGACTTGACCGCGACGACGGCCGGCCGGGTCAGGCCGGGGGCCAGCCGGCGGACGGCCTCGAAGAGATGGCTGAGGTCGTAGGCGTCGCTGCCGGGCTGCTGCGGGGTGCCGACCCCGATGAAGTGCAGGTCGGCGAAGTCGGCGGCCTCCTTGTAGGAGGCGGTGAAGTGCAGCCGGCCCGACGCGGTGTGTGTGGCCAGGAGGTCGTCCAGGTCCCGCTCGAAGAACGGGGCCTTGCCGGAGTTCAGGGCGTGGACCTTGTCGATGTCCACGTCCATGCCCAGGACCTCGTGGCCCAGCTCGGCCATGCAGGCGGCGTGGGTGGCGCCGAGGTAGCCGCATCCGATCACGGTCATCTTCATGAGCGGGGTGTCCCTTCAGGTGCGGCCGCCGAACGGCCCCACCCTTGCTCCGCCCGGGAGGGCGGGGTGATCAGGAGGGCCGGGCGGCCAGGTGGCGGTTGATCCCGTCCCGGATGAACGGCGGGATCGTGAGGATGTCGAGGTGCTTGGGGGCGAAGAACTGGAGCTTGACGCCCTCGCTGAGCGGGAGGCCGGTCTCGTCGCCGTCCCAGGTGCCGGAGAAGAAGGTGATGATCTGCCCGGAGCCGCGGTGGTCGGTGATGTCGAACAGCTGGGTCAGGGGAACGACGGTGAGGCCGGCTTCCTCGTCGAGCTCGCGGACGATCGCGGCGGCCGGGTCCTCGCCGGGGTCGCATCCGCCGCCCAGCAGGCTCCAGTGGGCGGGCCAGGCGATGTCCGGCAGGTCATCGCGCAGGTGGAGGAGGAGTTCGCCGCGGCGGTTGGTGAGGATCGCGACGGCTCCGCGGGCGGCGCCCGGCTCCGGGTTCGCGGTGGTGTCGGAGTGCATTCCGACACGCTAATGCGGCAGTTGGGGCTCACGCGGCAGCCCGGGCGGCCTGGTCGGCGAACCAGGCAGCTGTCATGAGGGCCTGCATGCGGGTGCGGTCGAACCGGCACCCGCGGGTCAAACCTCCCTCGAGGAGCGGACGGAAGCCCGGCGGGGCGTCGGTGAGGGCGGAGCTGATCTGGGCGTCGGCCCATTCGGCGAGATCGCCGTTGAGCCAGGCGGGGATCGGGGAGGCGAAGCCGAGCTTGTCCCGGCCGGCCCAGACCTCGCGGGGCAGGCCGAGGGCCTTCGCGGTGTCCCGCAGGATTCGTTTGCCCTGAGCAGGGTCGGTGATCTTGTGGTCGACGGGCAGCCGGTACGACAGTTCGACCAGGTCGCGGGCGAGGTAGGGGGACCGGCGTTCGAGGGCGTAGGCGGAGGCGAGTTTGTCGCTGGTCATCACCAGCGGCCGCCAGGCCGTTGCCAGGTCCGCGAGGGTCAGGCCGCGGGCCAAGTCCCCGCCGGCGCGGGCCATCGCGTCGGCGACCAGGTCCCGCACCCGGCCGTCCGGGTCCGGGCCGCGAAGTATCAGCCGGGCCGCGGCCTCCGCCGCTTCCAGTGGTTCGCCCGCGGTGTGCAGGAGCTTGGCGGCCAGCGGCCGGTATGCCTCCAAGCCGGCGTTCAGGACGGCGTCGGGGCCGAAGAGGACCAAGGCCTGGCGAACGTAGCCCATCAGGAACTCGTCCGGCCCCAGCCCGCCGATCACCACCCGAAGCCCCAGATCGGCGACCTTCCGGTAGGCCATGTGCTCGGAGAACGTGGACGCGTTGCCCATGGGGTAGTCCAGAGCCCGCATCACATGCGGCAGGGCATGGGCGAAGTCGACCTGGTCCGGCTCGACCACGACCAGCTCGGCCTTGATGTCCCGGGCGATCACGGCCGCGACGGAGGACTCGTCGAGGCGGTCCTGGCCCGGGTAGCGGACGGTGACGCAGACGGGCGGCCGCATCAGGTAGGCCAGCACCGCCGAGTCCAGCCCGCCCGAGAGAAGGAGGGCGAAGTCGCAGGCCGGGGACCTGAGCGGGATCTGCTCGGTCAGGACGGTGGAGAACTTCGCCAGCGCCTCGGCGTAGGCGCCGGTGAACGGTGCCCGGTCCGCCAGGTGCCACCAGGTCATCTGGTCGAGCGAGCCGGTGGTGACGTCGAAGGACAGCAGGGTGGCGGGGGCCAGCAGTTGGATGCCCTGGAACGGGGTGTCCAGCCCGATGGGAGTCTCGATCGCGGTGACCTCCGGCCGCAGGACCAGCGGTGCCGGTCCGTAACCGGTCAGCGTGGTGACCTCGGAGGCGAACGCGAGCCGGCCGCCGTCCAGACGCCAGTAGAGCGGCTTCTCCCCCAGGCGGTCGCGGGCCAGGAACAGCTTCGCGACCCGCGGGTCATAGACGGAGAGGGCGAACATGCCGTCCAGGCCCTCCAGGCAGGACGGGCCGATTTTGGCCCAGGCCCGCAGCAGGAAGTGGGCGTCCGACTCCCGGTCGGCGATCTCGATGCCCCAAGCCGTCGCCTGCCGACGCCAGTTGTAGATCTGTCCGTTGAAGGCCAGGAGGATTCCGGTGGCCCGGTCCAGGTAGGGGCCGGGCATGGCCTGCGGATCGACGATGAGCAGGGTGTTCATGGCCAGCACCGCCCGCCCGTCACGGCTGGTGGCGTGCAGGGTGCCGTCCGGGCCCCGGTAGTGCTGTGAGGCGCCCATCGCGGCGACGGTCTTCTCGTGCCGGACGGCGTCGCCTCCGGCCAGTCCTGCGATTCCGCACATCTGGTTCACCTCTGGGCGTGCAGTCGTGGTGCGTGGCGGCGGTCGCCGCCGGGAGCCCTTTCCTGGCGTCCCGGCGGCGGCCTGTGCCTTCATCACACCCGTCGCGGCCGGCGCCGGGGAGGGCTCGCAGGGGGGCTCGCAACTCGCGAAAGCAGTGCACCCAGGGTTCGCGGGGCAATACTCTCGGTGTCCCATGAGGTGGAGGGCAGCCGCCCTTCCCTGACGGCCGGAAGCCGTGCGGCCGAATGTGCCCTGTCGCGCGAAGTGGCCCTGTGGCATTCCTCGTCAGCGGCTTCATCACATCGCTGACCTGTGGTGGAAGAGGGGACTGAAGGTGGCGTCGACCAGCCGTCGGAAGCGGCCTCCCAATCCGGACTTGGCCCGGCTCATCGAGACCTGCGGGGCGAGCCACAAATCGCTGGCCCTGCGGGTCAATCAGCTTGCCCGGCATGCAGGGCTGGAGACGGACTACTCGCATACCTCCCTCGCCAATTGGTGCCGGCGGGGCATGCTTCCCAAGTGGCCGGTGCCGGCCCTGCTCGCTCAGGCGATCGCCGAACGGCTCGGGCGGCCGGTGTCTCCGGCGGACATCGGTATGGGCGGCGCGGAGACACCGGACACGAGAGTGGGGTTGGATTTCCCCCGGGACCGTGCTGATGCGGTCCGAGTGGCCACGTCGTTCTGGAGTTTCGTGAACCGCCGCGACTTCCTGACCGGACCCGGATTCGCCGTATCCGCGTTCACCACCCCCGTGACCCGCTGGCTGGTCACCCCCGCCGACGATGCCGCCGACCACAAGGGCAGCAAGCAGGTGGGCCGGGCCGACCTGGACGAACTCCGCGAAGCGGCCGGTGAGGCCCGCCGCTGGGACTCCAAATACGGCGGGGGCAACTGGAAGGCCGACTCCGTCACCGTCTGCCTCAAGGAACGGGCCGCCCCGCTGCTGCGGGGCTCCTTCACCGACGCGGTCGGCCGGGAGCTGTTCTCCGTCACCGGCGAGCTGTCGCGGCTGGCGGGGTGGACCGCGTTCGATGTCGGCCGGCACGACGTCGCCCAGCGGCACTTCATCCAGGCTCTCCGGTTGGCCCGCGCGGGCGGAGACGTCGAGCTGGGCTGCTATGTCCTGACGACGATGGCGATGCAGTCGCTGCTGCGGGGCTTCGCCTCCGAGGCCGTCGACATGGCGCAGGGAGCCTTCGAACGGGGCAAGGGCCAAGCGGCCCCCAGGGTGCTGGCGTTCACCAAGCTCATCGAGGCCCGGGCCCACGCCCGCGAAAGGGACGCCAGAACCGCCTCAGGGGCCCTGAAGGCTTCGGAGGAATTGTTGAGCCGGGCGGAGGCTTTCAGCGGCTCGGAGCCCGCCTGGATCGACTTCTACGACCACGCCCGTCTGTCCGCGGACGCCGCCGAGGTCTTCCGCGACCTCAAGAACCCCAAGGCGGCCCTCGCGTGGAACCAGCAGGCCGCCGCCATGCCGTCCGGGGTGTTCACCCGCTCGGTCGGGATGCGGCTGGCGATCGTGGGGACCGCCCACCTCCAGGCCCGCGACCTCGACCAGGGCCTTGAGCTCGGCAACCGGTCCGTGGACATCCTCGCCCGCGTCCAGTCCTCCCGGGCCAAGGACTACGTCCGCGAGTTCAACGCTGCCCTCGCCCCCTGGCGCCGGGAACCACCCGTCCGGGAGTTCCTCCACCGCACCCGCACCGAACTCGGCATCGCCGCCTGAGACGACCCGCACCACCCGAGGCAGTCCGTACGCCGCGATCGCCGGGACTTCACATCAGCGGGCGAGGCGTCCCGCCGCTGCGGGCCCGGCACGCGCAGAGGCTCAGAGCTTGTCGAGGTCCATGACGTCGCCGGTCGGGGGCGTCGTCTTCACCGGCTTCTCGTAGTCGCCGAAGGTCAGGGACTCGGTCTTCCCGCCGTCCCCGTCCTTCTTCGTGTCGACCTTCAGCAGGTACGGCTTGCCCTTGGTGGCGACGTAGAGGGTGTACTTGGTCGCGCCGTCGCGCTCCGTCAGCTTGATCGCGGGGGTGCCGTCGACCGTGGTCGTGCCGCCCTTGCGGGCCGAGGACCGGGTGCCCTTGAAGTCGGCGAGCAGGACGTCGAGGTCGCAGAATGCGGCGATCTCCTTGGCGTCGGCGCTCGTGGCCCGCGTCTTCACCCAGCGGCCGGCCATCATCTCGACCGCGGCCTCCACATCGGCCTTGGGCTCGCCCTTGCTCTGGGCGCGCAGGAGCTTCTCGTCGTACTTCATGTAGACGGTCTTGCCCGGGACGATCAGCTCGATCGAGCCCTCCTTGTTCATGCCCATGGTGCCCGCGCACTTGCCCTTGGTGTCCATGGCCATGTCGAGCGAGATCAGCCCGGACGCCTCGTCCGTGACCTCGCCCTTGATGCTCAGGGACGAGGCGCCCGAGGTCGTGTCGACGGCCTTCTCGGCGATCTCGCCGCCGGACATGCCCGCGAAGGGGCCCTTCTCGGCCGCCCCGGCCTTGCCGTTCTCGGAGCCGCACGCCGTGAGTCCGGCCGTCGCGGCGGTGGCGAGGCAGACGGCGGCGATGGCGGTACGGCGCAGACGCAGGTGGTGACGCATGGTTCCCCCCAAGGGATGTCGTTTGATGCGGACATCACAGCAGATCCGTGTGAACCGAGTCAACACGAGTGAGTGTGAGTCAGTTATTAACGGTCGTGAAGCCGACCGTGCGGAAGATCGTCTGGGTATGCTCGACCGCGCGCGACTGACCCCGCGCGACGAGGGGAGCTGCTGCATGAAGGCGCGGGACGACGCGACCGAAGTGACCGCCGCCGGGATCGCCCGGCTCGCCGGGGTGGGACGCGCCGCCGTGAGCAACTGGCGGCGCAGGCACGCTGACTTCCCCAAGCCCGTGGGCGGCACGGAGACCAGCCCCTCCTTCGCCCTCGCCGACGTAGAACGCTGGCTGCGCGCCCAGGGCAAGCTCGTCGAGGTGCCCTTGCGCGAACGCGTCTGGCAGCAGCTCGCCGGGCACCCCGCCGGGCCCGTCACCGCGCTCTTGCACGCCGGCTGCGCCCTGCTCCTGGTCCGCGACCGGCCACCGGCCTGGCTCGCGCTCAGCGCCGTGTCGGACGAGCGCATGGCCCAGCTCCTGCCCGGCGAACTCGAAGACGTCGTGACCCCGCGGTTCGGGGGACACCGAGAGAGAGCGGTGCACGTCCCCGAACCCGCCGAACTCCTGCCCTCCGTCCCGCTGTTGCGCGGCGTCGCCGAGCTGGCGGCCGAACTCGGCGCCCGGGGCGCGTACGAGTTCCTGCTCGGCCGGCAGACCGACGCCAACCCCCGCCAGTACACGCTGACCCCGGACGGCCCCGCCGCCCTCATGGCCCGGCTCGCCACCAGCGCGGCCCCCGCCCGCACCGTCCTCGACCCCGCCTGCGGCACCGGCGCGCTGCTGCGCGCCGTCGAGCCGCGTCCCGACCAGCACCTGTACGGCCAGGACAGCGCGCCCGAACTGGCCGCCCTCACCGCGCTGCGCCTCGCCCTGCACTCCGACGCGACCGTCCGCACGAGGGCCGCCGACACCCTGCGCGCCGACGCCTACGACGACCGCAGGGCCGATGCCGTGCTCTGCCACCCGCCGTTCAACGAACGCAACTGGGGCCATGACGAACTGGCCTACGACACCCGCTGGGAGTACGGCTTCCCGGCCCGCGTCGAGTCCGAACTCGCCTGGGTCCAGCACGCGTTGGCCCGCCTCGTCGACGGCGGCACCGCCGTCCTGCTGATGCCGCCCGCCGCCGCCTCCCGCCGCTCGGGCCGCCGCATCCGGGCCGACCTGCTGCGGCGCGGCGCCCTGCGCGCGGTCATCGCGCTGCCCGCCGGGGCGGCACCGCCGTACAACCTCCCGCTGCACGTCTGGGTGTTGCGCAGGCCGGGCCCGGCCACGCCGCCCGCCGGCGCGCTGCTCCTCGTGGAGGCGGCCGGGGTGCCCGACACCGACGGCCGCGACAAGCAGCTGTGGCCCGCCGTGCAGGACGCCGTGCTCGACGCCTGGCACCGCTTCGACCGGCACGGCACGGTCGAGGAACGCCCCGGCCTCGCCCGCTCGGTGCCGGTGCTCGACCTCCTCGACGACGAGGTCGACCTGGCCCCGGCCCGGCGGCTGCCGCCCCCGGCCGCGGGCGGCGGCGCCACGGAGCTGGCGACCGTACGCAAGAACCTCGGCGAGGCGCTGCGCCGCACCGCGGACCTCACCCCGCCCCTGCCCCCGCGGGAGGCCGCCCGGCCCGCGGCCCGCCCGCCCCTGACCACCGTCGGCGAACTGGCCCGCGCCGGCGCCCTGACCCTGCACACCGGGACCGGCGCCGGGAGCGGCGGCGTCCCCGTCCTCACCGACCACGACGTCCTGACCGGCGGCGCGCCCTCGGGGGCCCCGCACGAGGGCGGCCCGGACGACACGGTCGTGCACACCGAGCCCGGGGACGTCGTCGTCCCCGTCTTCGGCGGCGGAGCAGCGGCCCGCGTCGTCGACGAGGCCACCGCGGGCGCCGCGCTCGGCCGCGGCCTCACCCTGCTGCGCCCCGACCCGGCCGTGCTCGACCCCTGGTTCCTCGCGGGCTTCCTGCGCGGCACCGCCAACCACCGCCGCGCCAGCAGCTACGCCTCCACCTCCGCCCGGCTCGACGTGCGCCGCCTCCAGCTGCCGCGCCTGCCGCTCGCCGGACAGCGCGGCTACAGCGAGCGGTTCCGGGAACTGGCCGCCTTCGAGGACGCCGTGCGCCTCGCGGCCCGGCTCGGCGAGCGGCTGGTGCGCGGCATGCACGACGGACTGACGGAGGGCACGCTTCCGGCGGAGTGAGGGAGGCGCTCCCCGCCACACCGCCGTGACCAGTACGGCAACGGTTCGGTACAACCCGGGACCGCTCTCCGGTGTCGGCCTATACGCTCGGTCCGCGTTCGTTCGTCCTTTCAGGTATCAGGAGCAGCCATGCACGGCCACGGCCACGCCCCGCAGCAACCGCCGCCCCCGGCCGGGGGCTCACCGGTGACGCTGCGCGTGCTGTTCGTCGTCCTCGCCGTCGTGACCTGTGGCCTGCTCGCGTGGGCGTCGCTGCTGCGGCTCGCGATCGTGACCCGCAAGGCGTACGACTGGGTGTTCTTCGGGCTCGTCGCGGCGCTCGACGTCACGGCCCTCGTGCTGATCGGCGTGGACCCCGGCGAGGAGGAGTTCCAGGGCCCGGGCAACGCGGGCATGGTGATCCTGCTGTGCACGCTGATGGCCGCCGTCGCCTACTACCTGTTCGCGGACATACGCCACTTCAGCCGCCTCCGGCAGCCGGCGTTCACCCCCTACGCACCGCCCGCGACGCCCCCCGCCTACTACGGCTACCCGGCGGCGCCCCCGCCCGTCCAGGAGACCCCGCCCGCGCCCCCCGCGCCCGCCCGCATCCACCAGGTCCGCGCCGAGCTCGACGAGCTGAGCGACTTCCTGCGCAAGCAGCAGGGCGGCAACTGACCGTGGCACAGGGCACCGGGACCGGCGGCCGGGGCAGCCGGGTCGTCGCAGGCCGCTATGAACTCTCCACCCTCATCGGCCAGGGCGGCATGGGACAGGTCTGGACGGCGTACGACCAGCGCCTGGACCGCCGCGTCGCCGTCAAGCTGCTGCGCCCCGACCGGGTCGCGGGCGCCGAGGCCGAGGAGCTGCGCCGCCGCTTCGTGCGCGAGTGCCGGGTCACCGCGCAGGTCGACCACCCCGGCCTGGTCACCGTCCACGACGCGGGCAGCGAGCCCACCGAGGACGGCGCCCTCTTCCTCGTCATGCAGTACGTCGACGGCGCCGACCTCGGCGACCACCTCGCCGAACACGACCCCTACCCCTGGCAGTGGACCGTCGCCGTCGCCGCGCAGCTGTGCGCCGTGCTCTCCGCGGTGCACGCCGTGCCGATCGTCCACCGCGACCTGAAACCGCGGAACGTGATGGTCAAGCAGGACGGCACGATCAGCGTCCTCGACCTCGGCATCGCCTCCGTGATGGACACCGACACCACCCGCCTCACCCACACCGGCTCCCCGATCGGCAGCCCCGCCTACATGGCCCCGGAGCAGGCGATGGGCGGCGCCGTCGGCCCGTACACCGACCTCTACGCCCTCGGCGTGCTGATGCACGAACTGCTCAGCGGCGACGTGCCGTTCTCCGGCTCCACCGCCCTCGGCGTCCTCCACCGCCACCTGTACGAACCGCCGCTGCCGGTCCGCCGCCTGCGCCCCGAGGTGCCCGAGGCCCTGGAGTCCCTCGTCCTGCGCCTGCTCGCCAAGGACCCCCAGCACCGCCCCGCCAGTGCCCAGCAGGTCTACGAGGAACTGGCGCCGCTGCTGCCCGCCCGCGGCATCCCCTCCGGCCATCCGCTCGACCCCACCCGGCCCTTCCTGCGCCCCCTCGCGCCCTGGCCGGACCGCGCCGCGACGCCCGCGCCCGCCCCCGACCTGCCGCCGCAGCCGCCCGGGCCCCCCGGTACGCCGCCGGGGCAGGACGTCGCCCGCGCCGTCGAGGACGTCCGGCGCCTCCTCGGCGAGGGCCGCATCACCCAGGCCGTGGACATCCTCGGCGCGATCCTGCCGGCCGCCGCGGCCCAGCACGGCGAGCACTCACCCGTCGTACGCACCCTGCGCAAGCAGTACGCGGCCACGCTCATGGACGACGGGCAGTACCGCCGCGCCCTGCCCGAGCTGCGGCGCCTCGCCGACGAGCGGGCCGCCGAGTCCGGCCACGCCGACCCGCACTCCCTCCAGTTCCGGTACGAGGCCGCGCAGTGCCTGGAGCAGCTCGGCGAACCGGCCGCGGCCCTCGCCGAGTACCGCGCGCTGCTCCCCTACTACGAGAACCAGTACGCGACGGACGACCGCCGCCAGTCCCTGGAGATCCGCCGCCGCATCGGCCACCTGCTGCTCGCCCTCGGCGACCGGCCCGCCGCCCACGACACCCTGGCGCGCCTGCTGCACGACGCGGAGCTGCTGCACGGGCCGGGCCACCCGTTCCCCGCGGAGATCCGGCGGACCTTGCAGTGGCTCGGACAGGTGCGCGGCTGACGCTCGTACGGCGGGGCGAGGGTGCCCCAACCCCCGGGAAATCGTTGGTCGAATACCTGTCGAATAGCTGGCCGGGAAGACGGCCACTGCCTACCATCGATCACTGCCGGACTTTGTGCACCGACGCACAAACTCGTAGCAGGGAGGCCCCCTTGCACCGCCGCACCAGCCGTCGCACCGCGCTCGTCCTCTCCACCGCCGCGCTCGTCGCGGCCCCCCTCCTCACCGCCTGCGGCAGCGAGGCGCATCCCGGCGCCGCGGCCGTGGTCGGCGGCGACCGCATCACGGTCGCGCAGCTGGAGAGCCGGGTGAACGAGGTGCGCGACGCGCAGCGGGCCGCCGTCCCCGACGACACCCAGTACGAGCAGGCCATCGCCAAGTCCGGCGGCCTCACCCGCAGCACGCTGCACACGATGGTGCTCGACAAGGTCCTGCACCGCGCGGCCGCCGACGCCGGGGTGCGGGTGACGCGCCGCGACGTCCAGCGGATGCGGGCGGGCCTGGAGAAGCAGGCGGGCGGCGGGAAGGCCCTGGAAGAGGGCTGGCTCCAGCAGTACGGCGTCGCCCCCGCCCGCCTCGACGACAGCCTGCGCACGGAGATCGAGGCGCAGAAGCTCGCGCAGAAGCTCGGCGCGGACATGCAGTCGCCCGAGGGCCAGGCCGTCTTCTGGAAGGCGCTGACCGCGGCCTCCAAGAAGCTCGACGTCGACCTCAACCCGCGCTACGGCACCTGGGACGTCGACAAGAACAAGCGGGTGGACGCCAAGACGCCGTGGGTGCGGCAGGTCTCCGAGGACGCCGGCTCCGCTCAGGGGCCGCAGGAACCGCAGGCGTAGGCGCGGGCGCGGGCTGGGTTACGTTCGAGAGGTGAACGACACCCAGACCCCGCCCCCGGCCGACGCGTCCACCGGCCGCGTCATCCTGCTGACCACCAGCCACCGCGTCGCGCCCGGCCTGCTGTCCTGGCCCGCCTGGCAGGCCCTGCGCGGCGCCGACGCCGTCCTGTGCGGCGACGGCGGTCATCCGCAGCTGCCGTACCTGCGCGAGGCGGGCGTGACCGTGACGCACGCGTCGCCGACCGCCGAGGAACTGGTGGACGCCTGCGCGGGCGGCCGCACGGTCGTGGTCGTCGCCACCGCCGAGGGCGACCGCCCCCTCACCGACGGCCTGGCCCGCCTCGCCGGCTCGGGCCGCGTCGCCATGCCGGACCTGGAGCTGCTCCCCGCCTCCTACGACCTGCCGGGCGCCCGCCTGCTCGACCTGGTGCAGGTGATGGACCAGATCCGCGTCGCGTGCCCGTGGTCCTCGCAGCAGACGCACAAGGGCCTGGCCAAGTACGCGATCGAGGAGGCGTACGAGCTGGTCGAGGCGATCGAGGACGGCGACCGCGAGGAGCTGCGGGAGGAACTGGGCGACGTGCTGCTCCAGGTGGTCTTCCACGCGCGGATCGCCGAGGAGGGCGGCCCCGGCGAGGAGGACGAGCCGTTCTCCATCGACGACGTCGCGGGCGGCATCGTCGACAAGCTCATCCACCGCCACCCGCACGTCTTCGGCGACGACTCGGCGGACACCCCCGAGGACGTGAAGGCGCACTGGCTGCGCACCAAGGCCGTGGAGAAGCAGCGCTCATCGCTGACGGAGGGCATCCCCGTGGGCCAGCCCGCGCTCGCCCTGACCGCGAAACTGGCCTCCCGCGTCCGCACGGCGGGCCTCAAAGTGGAGCTGCCGTCGGGCGAGGGCATCGGCTACGAACTCCTCACCCTGGCCCTGCAGGCGGAAGCACAGGGCATCGACCCAGAAGCAGCCCTACGCTCAGCGGCCCGCGCCTACCGCGAGGCGGTACAAACAGCCGAGGCAGCAACCCGCTAACGGCCCGCCCACCAAAGCCGCCGCTGAAGGGGCGCGGGGAACTGCGCGAGCAACCACAACGCACCCGCACCCGCCAACCGCACCGCACCCGGCAGACGCACAGGCGAGGAAGGGCACCCGAACCCCCGCCAAGCCCTGGCAGCCCGCCCCCGCCCCCACCCCGCCGGATACGGTCACCCCATGCCCGACCCGCACCCCACCCCGCCCACCCCCGAGCCCCAGGGCCCCGAACTCTTCACCTGGGAGTTCGCCACCGACCCTTACCCCGCCTACGCCTGGCTCCGAGAGAACTCCCCCGTACACAGAACCACCCTCCCCAGCGGCGTCGAGGCCTGGCTGGTCACCCGCTACGCGGACGCGCGCCACGCACTGGCCGACCACCGGCTCAGCAAGAACCCCGCCCACCACGACGAGCCCGCCCACGCCAAGGGCAAAACCGGCATCCCCGGCGAACGCAAGGCCGAGCTGATGACGCATCTGCTCAACATCGACCCGCCGGACCACACCCGCCTGCGCCGCCTCGTCTCGAAGGCGTTCACCCCACGCCGCGTCGCCGAGTTCGCGCCCCGCGTACAGGAGCTGACGGACGGCCTCATCGACGCCTTCGCGGCGAGGGGCGAGGCCGACCTCATCCACGAGTTCGCCTTCCCGCTCCCCATCTACGCCATCTGCGACCTGCTCGGCGTCCCCCGCGAGGACCAGGACGACTTCCGCGACTGGGCGGGCATGATGATCCGGCACGGCGGAGGCCCGCGCGGCGGCGTCGCCCGCTCCGTGAAGAAGATGCGCGGCTACCTCGCCGAGCTGATCCACCGCAAGCGCCTCGACCCCGGCGACGACCTCATCTCCGGCCTCATCCGCGCCTCCGACCACGGCGAGCACCTCACGGAGAACGAGGCCGCCGCGATGGCCTTCATCCTCCTCTTCGCCGGCTTCGAGACCACCGTCAACCTCATCGGCAACGGCATGTACGCCCTCCTCACCCACCCCGAGCAGCGCGCACGGCTGCAGCAGGCGCTGGCGGAGGGCGACACGGGCCTGCTGGAGACCGGCGTGGAGGAACTCCTCCGCTTCGACGGACCCGTGGAGCTGGCCACCTGGCGGTTCGCCACCGAGGCGCTGACCCTCGGCGGGCAGGACATCGCCGTCGGCGACCCCGTCCTCGTCGTGCTCGCCGCCGCCGACCGCGACCCGGAACGCTTCGACCGGCCCGACACCCTGGACCTCTCCCGCCGCGACAACCAGCACCTCGGCTACGGCCACGGCATCCACTACTGCCTCGGCGCCCCGCTCGCCCGCCTGGAGGGCCAGACCGCCCTCGCGACGTTGCTCAGGCGCCTGCCCGACCTGCAACTGGCGGCCGATCCGGCGGATTTGCGGTGGCGTGGCGGGCTGATCATGCGGGGACTGCGCACCCTGCCGGTGAAGTTCACAGACGCACAGGAAACGGCCCCGGACCAGCACCGTTCTGACGGCACGTCACAACTGTGATGTTGACGTGATCTCCGCTGCATCGACTTGTGACAAGCGTTCGAGTGCGGCTACGTTCACGTCCACTCGGGCACCCGGTGCCCAAGTCGCCGTAACAGTCTCCTGAAAGGCAACCGCATGCTCTCCGGCAATGGTCGTCACCGACGCCCCCGCCAGGCCCCGGCCCTCATCGTCGCGGCAGGAGTCACCGGGTCCGCCATCGCCATCCCGCTGCTCGGAGCCACCAGCGCGAGCGCCGCCGAGACGGTGACGTGGGACCGGCTCGCCGAGTGCGAGAGCGGCGGCGCGTGGAGCGCCAACCCCGGGAACGGTTACTACGGAGGACTCCAGCTCTCCGAGGAGATGTGGGAGAAGCACGGCGGCCTCGACTACGCGCCGAGCGCCGACCAGGCCTCCAAGTCCCAGCAGATCGCCGTGGCCGAGCGGATTCTCGACGGGCAGGGCCCCCAGGCCTGGCCGAGCTGCGCCCCGATCGCCGGGCTCACCGACGGCGGAGCCGCGGCCGACGTGGACCCGGGCGACCCGGTCACCCCGGACGCGACGGATTCCAAGGCGCCCGAGAAGTCCAAGGAGCCCAAGGAGTCCAAGGAGTCCAAGGGGCGCAAGGACAAGACGGACAAGGACGCCGGCAAGGCCTCCGACGACACGTCAAAGGCCCCTGACTCCGCACGCGACGGCGAAGGCGACCCGAGCGACACGCCCGACCCGGACAGCGCCTCCCGAGACAAGAATCACGACACGGGGGACAAGGGAGACAAGGGAGCAGGCGAGGGAGAGAGGGCCGACAAGGGCGGCGACAGCGCCACGGACGGCAAGTCCGGGCGCGCGGAGGCCCCTTCCTCCGGCGGCCCCGCGTCCAAGGACCCGGCCACCCCCGCCGACGACTCCACCCCCGGCCGCCACCGCGGCGACCGCGCGGACGAGAACCCCTCCTCCGGGAGCGAGAGCGGCAGCGGCGGCGACCGCCCCGGCCGGCACGCCTCGCGTGGCGGCGAGCGCACCGAGAAGGTGGCGGACGGGGCGTACACGGTGCGCTCCGGTGACAACCTGTCGGCCATCGCGGACGACCTTGACGTCAAGGGCGGTTGGCACGAGCTGTACACCGAGAACAAGAAGACCGTCGGTGCCGACCCGGACCTCATTCTCCCCGGTCAGAGCCTCGATTTGGGCGAAAAGTAGAGGTAATTGACGACCCGTCCACCGGCCGCTTCGGGCTGTATGCCCCAATTGGCGCGAGTGAGAGATGGGTCTCAGAAGCCCTGATCGTCTTTGAAATTCCGGCGATCGCGTGACTACGGTCGTCAACGCCCGCCATTGGTGGGCCCCGCCGGTCGGTACGCCGAATCCTGCCAACGGCCGGACGGGAACAGTCGTCGCTTCGAGCGCCGTAGGCAGGAGCGGGGGACCCAAGGTAAGCCGCCGGGTCCGCACGTCGAGCTCCGAGGAGGAGCGGGACGTACGGAACCGGCTAGGGGTGAAGTCGCACTCAGGAAGTGCGGCCGGGCAACTTCACTGGCCCGAACCCGACAGCTCACCTCGCAGGCGTCGGTGAGGGGATGAACTCATGCTGTTTTCCAGCAAGGGCAAGCACCGTCGTCCGTCCAAGGCCACTCGTGTCGTCACGCTCGCCGGTGTCACCGGTGCGGCCGTGGCCGCCCCGCTGATGGCCGCCGGCTCGGCCTCCGCCGCCACCGGCCAGGAGTGGGACGCCGTCGCCCAGTGCGAGTCCGGCGGCAACTGGTCGATCAACACCGGCAACGGCTACCAGGGCGGCCTGCAGTTCTCGCCGTCCACCTGGGCCGCGTACGGCGGCACGCAGTACGCGCCCACCGCCGACAAGGCCTCCAAGGCCCAGCAGATCGCGGTCGCCGAGAAGGTCCTCGCGGGCCAGGGCAAGGGTGCCTGGCCGCACTGCGGCGTCGGCCTCTCGGGCGCCGCGTACAACGGTGGCGCCCCGCAGCAGCAGGCCCCGCAGCAGCAGGCCAAGCCGCAGCCGAAGCCGCAGCAGACGCAGCAGCAGGCCGCCCCGCAGCACCAGACGCAGCAGGCCCCGAAGCCGCAGCCCGCGCCGCAGACCGAGTCCAAGAAGACCGTCGAGACCCCGACCGGCAAGACGGTCAAGAAGGGCGACGGCGAGTACAAGGTCAAGACCGGCGACACGCTGTCCAAGATCGCCGCGGCGCAGGACGTCAAGGGCGGCTGGCAGAAGATCTACAAGCTCAACGGCGACATCATCGAGAACGCCGACGTCATCTACCCGGGCCAGCAGCTCCACCTGAGCTGACCCGGCTCCCCCCGGAGACGCGGCCGTGCCTCGGCGGAAGCACGGCCGTACTCCCCGCCCCGTCCCCACGGGCTCCCCGCCCCGGTGCGCGTACCCCCGTACGCACCGGGGCGGGGCCATGTCCGCACCACCGCCGCTCGGCTCCCTTGTTCGCTACCAGCGAGTAGAAAACGTGGGCTTACGCCCTGTTTCCCGGCTGTTTGCGCACTTGACCGTCCCACGGGACGGGCGGTCGGCTGGCCGAAGGCTCCGGGCCGGTTAGGCTCAGGAGACGCAGGGCCGAAGCGGCCCGGCGTAATCGTGTTTACGCGTCACACTCCCAGAAGGAGATGCTCGTGCCGTCCATCGACGTCGTCGTAGCCCGGGAAATCCTGGACTCCCGAGGCAACCCCACGGTCGAGGTCGAGGTCGGCCTCGACGACGGCAGCACCGGTCGTGCCGCCGTTCCGTCCGGTGCCTCCACCGGTGCTTTCGAGGCCATCGAACTCCGTGACGGTGACCCCAACCGTTACCAGGGCAAGGGTGTCGAGAAGGCCGTCCTCGCCGTCATCGAGCAGATCGGCCCGGAGCTGGTCGGCTACGACGCCACCGAGCAGCGCCTGATCGACCAGGCCATGTTCGACCTGGACGCCACCGACAACAAGGGCTCCCTCGGCGCCAACGCCATCCTCGGCGTCTCGCTCGCCGTCGCGCACGCCGCCTCCGAGGCCAGCGACCTGCCGCTGTTCCGCTACCTCGGCGGTCCGAACGCGCACCTGCTGCCCGTCCCGATGATGAACATCCTCAACGGCGGGTCGCACGCCGACTCCAACGTCGACATCCAGGAGTTCATGATCGCGCCGATCGGCGCCGAGTCGTTCTCCGAGGCGCTGCGCTGGGGCACCGAGGTCTACCACACGCTGAAGAAGGTCCTGAAGAGCAAGGGCCTGGCCACCGGCCTCGGCGACGAGGGCGGCTTCGCCCCGAACCTCGACTCCAACCGCGCCGCCCTGGACCTCATCCTGGAGGCCATCAAGGAGGCCGGCTACGTCCCCGGCGAGCAGATCGCGCTCGCCCTCGACGTCGCCGCGTCCGAGTTCTACAAGGACGGCACCTACCAGTTCGAGGGCAAGTCCCGCACGGCCGCCGAGATGACCGAGTACTACGAGGAGCTCGTCGCCTCGTACCCGCTCGTCTCCATCGAGGACCCGCTGTTCGAGGACGACTGGGCCGGCTGGAACGCCATCACCGAGAAGCTCGGCGACAAGGTGCAGCTCGTCGGCGACGACCTGTTCGTCACCAACCCGGAGCGCCTGGCCCGCGGCATCGAGGAGAACTCCGCGAACGCCCTGCTCGTCAAGGTCAACCAGATCGGTTCGCTGACCGAGACCCTGGACGCCGTCGAGATGGCCCAGCGCAACGGCTTCAAGTGCATGATGTCGCACCGCTCCGGCGAGACCGAGGACGTCACCATCGCCGACCTCGCCGTCGCCACCAACTGCGGCCAGATCAAGACCGGCGCCCCGGCCCGCTCCGAGCGCGTCGCCAAGTACAACCAGCTGCTGCGCATCGAGGAGATCCTCGACGACGCCGCGGTCTACGCCGGCCGCAGCGCCTTCCCGCGCTTCCGCTCCGCCTGACCCGAGCACCGCACGGCCGAGCTGTCCGCAGCTCGCGCAGCCACGTAGTTGCGTACGTCCCCGCAGCCGGTCCCGTACCGTGTGCGGGGACGTATGTACGTGCGGACGCAAGCTCTGGGGAGACCGAACCATGGCCAAGGCCGGGACCAAGGACCGGTTCTCCACCGCTACCCGCCTGCGGCTGCTCGGCGAGCAGACCGCCGAGCGGGTCTACCGCTCCCAGACCAAGCGCCAGGCGCGCCGCTCCCGGCTCACCGGCCGCGCGGCGCTCCTCGCGCTCGTGCTCTGCTCCCTGGTCGTCGCGCTCGCGTACCCGATGAGGCAGTACGTCTCGCAGCGCGCCGAGATCGACGACCTGCGCCGGCAGCAGGCCGAGCACCGGGCCGACGTCGAGAAGCTGCGGGACGAGAAGGCCCGTTGGCAGGACGACGCGTACGCGCAGCAGCGCATCCGGGACCGCCTGCACTACGTGATGCCGGGCGAGACCGGCTTCACGGTGATCGACCCCGCCGCGGCCAAGAGCCGGCGCGCGGACCAGGGAGCGGTCGCCCGCCCCTGGTACTCGAACGTCTGGCACGGCATCGACAAGGCCGACCGTGCCGGTGACTGACCGACTGACACGAAAGACAGGCATGGAAACGCCCCCGCCGAGCACCCCGCGCACCGAGCCCACCGACGCCGACGTCGAGGCCTTCAAGCAGCAGCTCGGCCGCCCGCCGCGCGGCCTGCGGGCCATCGCGCACCGCTGCCCCTGCGGTCAGCCCGACGTCGTCGAGACGGCGCCGCGCCTGCCGGACGGGACGCCCTTCCCGACCACGTACTACCTGACGTGCCCGCGAGCCGCCTCCGCGATCGGCACGCTGGAGGCCAACGGCGTCATGAAGGAGATGTCGGAGCGGCTCACGACGGACGAGGAGCTGGCGAAGCAGTACCGCGCCGCGCACGAGGACTACATCGCGCGCCGCGACGCCATCGAGGTCCTGGAGGGCTTCCCGAGCGCGGGCGGCATGCCGGACCGCGTGAAGTGCCTGCACGTCCTGGTGGGCCACTCGCTGGCCGCGGGACCCGGCGTGAACCCGCTCGGCGACGAGGCCATCGCGATGCTGCCCGAGTGGTGGGCCAAGGGGCCGTGCGTCACGCCGTGCGCCCCCGAGGCACCCGAGAGTGCCGAGGGCGCCGAGTGACCCGCGTCGCCGCGATCGACTGCGGCACGAACTCGATCCGCCTCCTGGTGGCCGACGCCGACCCGGCCACGGGCGCGCTCGTCGACCTGGACCGGCGCATGACGATCGTCCGCCTCGGCCAGGACGTGGACCGCACCGGCCGCCTCGCCCCCGAGGCCCTGGAGCGCACCTTCGCGGCCTGCCGGGAGTACGCCGAGGCCATCAAGGAGCACGGCGCCGAGCACGTCCGCTTCGTCGCCACCTCCGCCTCCCGGGACGCGGAGAACCGCGACGAGTTCGTGCGGGGCGTCCTGGACATCCTCGGCGTCGAGCCGGAGGTCATCACCGGGGCGCAGGAGGCGGAGTTCTCCTTCACCGGCGCGACCAAGGAACTGACCGGCCGTGACGACCTGGCCAGGCCCTACCTCGTGGTCGACATCGGCGGCGGCTCCACGGAGTTCGTGGTCGGCGCGGACGGGGTCGAGGCGGCGCGCTCGGTGGACGTGGGCTGCGTCCGCATGACGGAGCGTCATCTCGTGCGGAACGGCGTCGTCGCCGACCCGCCGACGCGTGAGCAGTTCGCGGCGGTGCGCGCGGACGTCGAGGCCGCCCTGGACCTCGCCGAGCGGACGGTCCCGCTCCGGAAGGCCCGCACCCTCGTCGGCCTCGCGGGCTCGGTCACCACGGTCGCCGCGATCGCGCTGGGCCTCGACACCTACGACTGGCGGGCGATCCACCACGCCCGCATCCCGTACGACCAGGTCAAGGCCGTGGCGGAACGCCTGATGAGCGCCACGCACGCCGAGCGCGCCGCGATCCCGGTGATGCACCCGGGGCGGGTCGACGTCATCGCGTCGGGCGCCCTCGTGCTGCTCTCGATCATGGACAGGATCGGTGCCGAGGAGGTCGTCGTGAGCGAGCACGACATCCTGGACGGCATCGCCCACAAGGTGGCCGAAGAGGCCGAGCAGCGGCGGCAGGGCGCTCCCGGCGCGGCCTGAGGCCCCCTGGGCCCCGCACGAGCCGCGACGGCGCGCCCCCGGCCCTTCTGGGCGAGGCTGGGGGCGCGCCGTGTCTTTTCCGGGCGGACGCGGGGCGTCGGCCGCCCCGCTGCGGGCGGCGGGGCCCGCCCACTAGACCGCGTTGCCGCCGTAGCCGGCTTCCGCGGGCACGCCGCGCCCGAGCACCCCGCCGAGCAGGTTGTTGAGGACGCCGAGCAGTGAGCCGAGGACGGGGAGCTGGTTGGTGGGGGGCTGGGGGTCCTTCTTGGACAGGGTGCCCTGGCCGATCTTGTCGCTGTCCGTCATGTCGTTGTCGTTGTCGTTGTCGTTGTCGAGCATGTCGTCCTCGACCATGCCGTTGTCGAGCATGTCCCTGCCGAGCGGGTCGTCGCCGAGCGGGTCGGGGTCGGGGTCGGCGGCGCGCGGCTGGGTGACGTCGGCCGTCGTGTTCGCGGGCGTGTGGTGCTCGGCGGCGGCAGTACCCGCGCTGCCGAGGGTGGCCGCGGCGACGAACGTCGCCGTGACGAATGCGGTGCGGATGCGCATGAGGCTCCTTTGCGGACGGATGGTCTCCCCCTGGCATCCATTCACCCGGGCATCGCGCGCGACCGCATCTGATCGGCGGCCATCCGGCGGCCATCGGGTGACATCGGGGGCCCTGACGTCCGGTCGACGGCCTGTCGGAAAAAGTTCGTGAAGTTCTTCACAAGGAATTGGGCCCCTGCGGGCGAGGTTCGCGGTCACAGGGCCGCCGAAAAGGTCATTCCGGGGTTCTCGGCCGGGTGGCCCGGACGCCCCGGGCGGTCGGCCGACCGGCGGCGCCGCGGGGTGGTCCACCCCGGCGGCGGACCCGGACCGGCAGCTCACAAGGGGTGGACAACGACTCATGAGGTGCGGTGGTTCCCTTGGGACGCCATGACCTCGGTCACGTGGGCGGCGAAGTGTAGCAGAGCCCCCCGGCAAGCTTGTGAAGGGGCGCACGAGCACCCCCCGCCGAGCGGGTGGATACTCGATGGCATGAGCACCACGGAGCGTCCCAGGATCCTCGTAGTAGGCGGTGGGTACGTAGGCCTGTACGCAGCTCGGCGCATCCTCAAGAAGATGCGCTACGGAGAGGCGACCGTCACGGTCGTCGACCCCCGGTCGTACATGACCTACCAGCCCTTCCTGCCCGAAGCCGCCGCCGGCAGCATCTCGCCGCGGCACGTCGTCGTCCCGCTGCGACGCGTGCTGCCCAAGGCCGAGGTTCTCACCGGCCGGGTCACCACCATCGACCAGGACCGCAAGGTAGCCACGATCGCCCCCCTCGTGGGCGAGGCGTACGAGCTGCCCTTCGACTACCTCGTCATCGCGATGGGCGCGGTCTCCCGCACCTTCCCGATCCCCGGCCTCGCCGAGCAGGGCATCGGCATGAAGGGCATCGAGGAGGCCATCGGCCTGCGCAACCACGTCCTCGAGCAGCTGGACAAGGCTGACTCCACGACGGATGAGGAGGTCCGCCGCAAGGCGCTGACCTTCGTCTTCGTCGGCGGTGGCTTCGCGGGTGCGGAGACCATCGGCGAGGTCGAGGACATGGCCCGCGACGCGGCCAAGTACTACAAGAGCGTCAAGCGCGAGGACATGCGCTTCGTGCTCGTCGACGCCGCCGACAAGATCCTCCCCGAGGTCGGCCCGAAGCTCGGCCAGTACGGCAAGGAGCACCTGGAGAGCCGCGGCGTCGAGGTCTACCTCTCGACGTCGATGGACTCCTGCGTGGACGGCCACGTCGTTCTGAAGAACGGCCTGGAGGTCGACTCCAACACCATCGTGTGGACCGCCGGCGTCAAGCCGAACCCGGCGCTCGCCCGCTTCGGTCTGCCGCTCGGCCCCCGCGGCCACGTGGACACCCAGACCACGCTCCAGGTGCAGGGCACGGACTACATCTGGGCGGCCGGCGACAACGCGCAGGTGCCGGACCTCGTCGGCCGCAAGGCGGGCAACGAGAACGCCTGGTGCCCGCCGAACGCCCAGCACGCGCTGCGTCAGGCGAAGGTCCTCGGCGACAACGTGATCTCCGGCATGCGGGGCTTCCCGCAGAAGGAGTACAGCCACGCCAACAAGGGTGCTGTGGCCGGTCTCGGCCTGCACAAGGGCGTCGCGATGATCGTCATGGGCAAGATGAAGATCAAGCTCAAGGGCCGTCTCGCCTGGTACATGCACCGCGCGTACCACGGCATGGCGATGCCGACGTTCAACCGCAAGATCCGCGTCTTCGCGGACTGGACGCTCGGCATGTTCCTCAAGCGCGAGGTCGTCTCCCTCGGTGCTCTGGAAGCGCCTCGCGAGGAGTTCTACGAGGCCGCCAAGCCGGCCCCGAAGCCGCAGGCCGCGGCCGAGCCCGCCCCGGCGGCCAAGGCCGAGGCCAAGGACGACGAGAAGGCCAAGGCCTCCTGACCTCGCGTCACTGATCCACCCCGCAGGGGGCCGCCCGCCATCCGTGGTGCGGGCGGCCCCCTTCGGCGTACCCGGGCTGCGGGCGGCGCGGGATAGATGTCCGTGGCATCTATTTTGCCGTTCCATGACACGGCGGGGGGACTGCGCGCGGGGTTCTTCGGTGTTTACGTGGTGTCGGACCGATCACAGGTCGTCGTCACGGAGGTGTGCGTTATGCAGAACGCCGCACTGCGGCTGAAGAGTCTCGCCGAGCAGCTGATGGGAGCCCCGCTGCCGGTGCGCATCCGCGCCTGGGACGGCTCGGAGGCCGGGCCTCCGGGCGCCCCCGCGCTCGTCGTCCGCAGCCGCCGCGCCCTGCGCCACCTCCTGTGGAAGCCGGGCGAACTGGGCCTGGCCCGCGCCTGGGTGGCCGGTGACCTGGACGTCGACGGCGACCTGTACGAGGTGCTCGACCGGATGGCCGAGTTCATCTGGGAGCGGGGCGAGGACGCGCCGGGCCTGCGGCAGGCGCTGCGCGACCCGCGGGTCCGGGCCGCCGCCCGCTCGCTGCTCGCCCTCTCCGCGCCCTTCCTGCCGCCGGCCCCGCCACCCGAGGAGATGCGCAGACACGGCCGCCTCCACCGGCACACCAAGGGCAGCGACCGACGGGCCGTCAGCCACCACTACGACGTGGGCAACGACTTCTACGAGCTGGTCCTCGGCCCCTCGATGGTCTACTCCTGCGCCTACTGGGCCTCGCCGGACTCCACCCTGGAGGACGCCCAGCGCGCCAAGCTCGAACTCATCTGCCAAAAGCTCGCCTTGAAGCCCGGCATGCGCCTGCTCGACGTCGGCTGCGGCTGGGGCTCCATGGCGATCCACGCGGCCCGGGAGCACGGCGTCACCGTCGTCGGCGTCACCCTCTCCCAGGAGCAGGCCACGTACGCCAGGAAGCGCATCGCCGACGAGGGCCTGACCGACCGGATCGAGATCCGCGTGCAGGACTACCGGGACGTGCGCGACGGCCCGTACGACGCGATCTCCTCCATCGGCATGGCCGAACACGTCGGCTCCGAGCGGTATCTGGAGTACGCGCACGACCTGTACGCCCTGCTGAAGCCGGGCGGGCGGCTGCTCAACCACCAGATCGCGCGCCGCCCGCGGGCCGACGAGTCGGCGTACGAGGTGGACGAGTTCATCGACGCGTACGTCTTCCCCGACGGGGAGCTGGCGCCCGTCGGCACCACCGTGGGGCTCCTGGAGCGGGCCGGGTTCGAGGTGCGCGACGTGGAGGCCATCCGGGAGCACTATGCCCTGACCCTGCGCCGCTGGGTCGCCAACCTGGAGGCGGGGTGGCCCGAGGCCCAGCGCCTCACCTCGCCCGGCCGTGCCCGCGTCTGGCGGCTCTACATGGCCGCCTCCGCGCTCGCCTTCGAACACAACCGCATCGGCGTCAACCAGGTCCTCGCGGTGAAGACCCCGGAGAGCGGCGCCTCGGGGATGCCGCTGCGGGCCCGGGAGTGGCGCGCGCGGCCATAGGTGTCCGTACGTGAGAGGGGCCCCGGACGGATCACCGTCCGGGGCCCCTCTCCTCGTACCGCTGTCGGCTACTCGCTCTTGATCGCCATCAGCGGGTTCAGCTTCGCCGCGCTGCGGGCCGGCCACATCGCCGCGAGGACACCGACCAGGGCCGCGATCCCGAGGAAGACCACGATCCGGCCGAGCGGGATCTCCATGGTGTACGTGGAGACGCTGTTGGAGATGGTGCCGCCCGCGACCCAGCCCATGAACAGGCCGAGGCCGATGCCGAGCACCGCGCCGAACAGGGAGATGATGACCGCCTCCAGGCGCACCATCTGCTTGACCTTCGCGCGGTCCAGGCCGATCGCCCGCAACATGCCGATCTCGTGCTTGCGCTCGAACACCGACATCGCGAGGGTGTTGATGACGCCGAGCACCGCGATCAGGACGGCCATGGCCAGCAGGCCGTAGAGCATGTTCAGCATCATGTTGATGGCGCCGGCCACCGCGTTGCTGATCGCGTCCTTGTCCTGGACGGTGATGGCGGGGTTCTCGCCGAGGGCCTTGACGATGGCGTCCTCGGCCTTGGCGGAGGCGCCGTCCTCCATCTTCACCAGGACCTGCTTGTCGACGACCTTGGTCAGGTGCGGGTCGACGACCGAGGTGGCGGCGAAGACGCCGCTGAGCATTTCGTTGCCCTCGTAGACACCGGCGACCTTCACCTTGACGGTCTTGCTGTCGTCGTCGAACTTCAGCGGGAAGGTGTCGCCCGCCTTCAGGCCCTTGTCCTTGGCCAGCTTGTCGTCGATGAGCGCGTCACCGGCCTTAAGGCCGTCCACCGAGCCGCCGATGAAGTCCATGCCGACCAGGCTGCCGAAGGTCTTCGGGTCGACGCCGGAGATGGTGGTGAAGCCGCCGTCGGCCTCGCCGTACGCCTGGCGCAGCGGGGTGGTCGCCTCGACGTCGGGGAGCTTGTCCAGCTTCTCGCGGACCTCGGGGGCCAGCGGCTGGAAGTTCGCCATGGCGACGCTGTAGTCGGCCTTCATGGAACCGGCGGCCATCTTGTTGATGGCACTGCTCATGGAGGTGGCGACGACCGTCATCGCCGTGATGAGGGTCAGGCCGATCATCAGGGCCGCGGCCGTGGACGCCGTGCGGCGCGGGTTGCGCACCGAGTTGAGGCGCGAGAGCTTGCCGGTGACGCCGAACGGCTTCAGGAGCGGGGCCGAGGCGGCGATGAACGGGCGGGACAGCAGCGGCGTGAGGACGATGACGCCGACGAGCATGACGCCCGCGCCGCCCGACTTCACGTAGTTGTCGTCCATGAACAGCATCAGCGCGCCGAGCGCGACGATGATCGAGCCGATGGTGTTGCGGACCACCAGGCCGCGCATGGTCGGCGTCGCGTGGACGCTGTTCATCGCGGCGATCGGCGGGATCTTCGCGGCGCGGCGGCCCGGCAGCCAGGCGGCCAGCATGGTCACGACGACGCCGATGAGCAGCGCCACCACGATCGTGGTCGGGGCGATGACGAGCGGTCCGTCGGGCAGCGAGGCGCCCGCGGAGTTCATCAGGGACTCCAGGCCGACGGCCACGCCGATGCCGAGCGCGAAACCGGTCACGGCGGCGATCATGCCGACCAGGAAGGCCTCGATGAGCACGGAGCGCGTCACCTGGCGGCGCGAGGCGCCGACGGCCCGCATGAGCGCCAGCTCCTTGGTGCGCTGGGCGACCAGCATGGTGAAGGTGTTGGCGATGATGAAGATGCCGACGAAGAGCGCGATCCCGGCGAAGATCAGCAGGACCTGGCTCATCGAGCTGGTCTGCTCCTCGATCATGTCGTCCTGCTGGGCCTTCAGCTCCCCACCCGTCATCGTCGGGTGGTCCTCGGGCAGGATCTTCTCGACGGAGCGCTCCAGGGCCGCCTCGGAGGTGCCCCCGGCCGCCTTCACGTCGATCTCGTCGTACTGGGTCTTGTTGAGCGCCTTGAACGCCGTCTTGTTGTCGAAGAGGACCAGGCTGCCGCCCGCGACGACGCTGCCCTCGTCGGTGTCGAAGACGCCGCTGACCTTCGCGGTGCGCACGGGGCCGTCGGTGGAGAGGCGGACGGTGTCGCCGACCCGGTAGCCGGTGCGGTCGGCGGTGCGGGAGTCGAGGGCGATCTCGCCGGCGGACGTCGGGGCGGCGCCGTCGGTGAAGTCGTAGCGCGGGTCCTTGCCGCCCTTGCCGGGGAAGTAGTTGGCGCCGGTGGTGCCCCACTCGCCGCCGACCAGCTTGCCGTCCTTGTCGGCGAGGGCGGTGAAGCCGGAGACGGAGCCGATCGCGGAGTCGGCGCCGGGCAGCGCCGCGGCCTTCTTCAGGAGGGCGTCGGTGAGCCGGGGCTTCTCCTTCTTCCCGTCCTCGTCCGAGCCGCCTCCGGAGAGGACGGCGACGGAGACGTGGTCGAAGCTCTTCGCCGACTTGTTCTTGTAGGCGTTGCCGAAGGTGTCGGTGAAGACCAGGGTGCCGGAGACGAAGGCGACGCCGAGCATGACTGCGAGCACGGTCATGAGCAGCCTGGCCTTGTGCGCGAGCACGTTGCGCAGGGCGGTACGGAACATGGGTGTGAGTCCAGGTGAAAGGGGGGCGGAGGGCCGGGGGAAGGAACGAGGCGAAGGGACGCCTAGCTGGTCCGCCCCTTGGCGTCGAAGTGCTTCATCCGGTCGAGCACGCCCTCGGCGCTGGGCCGCAGCATCTCGTCGACGATCCGACCGTCCGCGAGGAAGATCACGCGGTCCGCGTACGACGCGGCCACCGGGTCGTGGGTGACCATCACGACGGTCTGCCCGAGGTCCCGCACGGAGTTGCGCAGGAAGCCGAGGACCTCCGCGCCCGAGCGCGAGTCGAGGTTTCCGGTCGGCTCGTCACCGAAGATGATCTCGGGCTGCGAGGCGAGCGCGCGGGCCACGGCCACGCGCTGCTGCTGGCCGCCGGACAGTTCGGTCGGCCGGTGGCCGAGCCGTCCGGAGAGGCCGACCATCTCGATGACCTGCTCCAGCCACTTCTTGTCGGGCTTGCGGCCCGCGATGTCCATGGGGAGCGTGATGTTCTCCAGGGCGGTCAGCGTCGGCAGCAGGTTGAACGCCTGGAAGATGAAGCCGATCTTGTCGCGGCGGAGCTTGGTGAGCTGCTTGTCCTTGAGCGTGGACAGCTCCGTCTCGCCGAGGCGCACCGACCCGGAGCTGAAGCTGTCCAGGCCCGCGACGCAGTGCATGAGCGTCGACTTGCCGGACCCGGAGGGACCCATGATGGCGGTGAACTCGCCCTGCCCGAAGTCGACGGAGACGTGGTCCAGGGCGACCACCTGGGTCTCACCCTGTCCGTACACCTTGGAGAGGTCCGTGGCGCGGGCGGCCACGGCGGTGGCTCGGGTGGCGAAGGGGGTGGTGGTCACGGGACGGTGCTCCTGTCGGGACGACGAGTGGGGACGTACTCCATCGTCGCGGCCGATCGGCGTCCTGTAGTCAGCCGCTGTTCCGGTTCCCGGGGCCCTCTCCAGTCGGACTCGGGGGCCACATGTCATACCTGGGGATGAGGGGCGTCCCTGAGGTCCGGCACCTGGGGCGGGAACGGACGGGAGGCTAAATTCCGTCATTCCGCGCAGAGGCCCATGAGACCGGCCGCGGCCATGGAAAGGCCTCCGGCAAGTACCAATGGCCCGTACCGGCGGCTGATGCCCCCTCAGACGTCAATAAAATAAGACAACATCATGCCGTTCCCCCGCTGCTCGGGGGACGCCTCCCGATAGGGTCGAATCCTTGATGCGGGGCCCACGGCCTGCCCGGATGGTGGAATGCAGACACGGCGAGCTTAAACCTCGCTGCCCCTCGGGGGCGTGCCGGTTCGAGTCCGGCTCCGGGCACCTCCGCCATCTCGCGACGGCGGGGGCGCCCGACGGGTGCGCGGCATGTGCCTGACGCAACGTCACCTCGCCTGCGTGGTCAGGACATCCGCATCGTGTTGAAGCGGGCGGCGACGTGCAGGTCCGTTTCGATCGCCGCCGCCGTCGCGCGCAGGGCGGGCAGCAGGGCGTCGCGGGTCCGGGAGAGCGGGGCGGTGCCCGCGTGCTGCGCGACGTTCACGGCGGCGACCACCCGCCCGGCCGCGTCCCTGACCGGCACGGCCACCGAGCGCAGCCCGTCCTCCAGCTCCTGGTCGACGGCGGCGTGGCCCTCGGCGGCGGCGCGGTCGAGGACGCGGGCCAGCTCGTCGGGGTCGGTCACGGTGCGCGGGGTCAGGGCGCGGGGCGGGGCGGCCTTCAGGAGGCGCTCGCGCTCCTCCTCGGGGAGCCCGGCGAGCAGCACCCGGCCCATGGCGGTGGCGTACGCGGGAAAGCGGGTGCCGACCGTGATGTGGACACTCATGACGCGGACGGTGGCCGCCCGCGCGACGTAGCGGATGTCCGTGCCGTCCAGGACCGTCGCCGACGCCGACTGGCGCACCCGGTCGGCGAGGTCGCGCAGGTGCGGCTCGGCCAGCTCGGCGAAGGTGAGCCCGGACAGGGCCGCGTGGCCCAGCTCCAGGATGCGGGGGAGGGGGCGGAACAGGCGGCCGTCGTGGGCCGCGTACCCCGCCGCCTCCAGTGTGCGCAGGCAGCGCCGCGCGGTCGCCCTCGGCAGCCCCGTGGCCTCGGCGAGCACGGTGAGCGGCAGCCCGCCGCCACGGGCCCCGCCAAGGGCACGCAGCACGGCGAGCCCACGGGCCAGTGACTGGAGGAAACCGGGGCCGAGCTCGTGCTTGGCGGTGGCGGGGTCGGTGGCTTCGGGGGTGGGGGCCTGGCCGCCGACGGCTTCCAGGGCGGGCGCCCGGCCGTCGGTGGCCTTCTGGGCGGGTGCCCGGCTGTCTGCGGCTTCCGGGGCAGGCGCCCGGCCGACGGCGGCTTCCGGGGCAGGTGCCTGGCTGTCTGCGGCTTCCTGGGCGGATGCCCGGCCGTCGGTGGCCTCGTGGGCGGGTGCCCGATCGACGCCGACCTCCTGGGCGGGTGCCCGGCTGTCTGCGGCTTCCTGGGCGGATGCCCGGCCGTCGGTGGCCTCCTGGGCGGGTGCCCGATCGACGCCGACCTCGTGGGCGGGCGCCCGGCTGTGTGCGGCTTCCTGGGCGGATGCCCGGCCGGTGCCGACGTCCAGGGCGGACGGCCGACCGTCGGCAGTCGGCCGGGGCTCCGTCTCCGAGAGGGCCGCCAGGTGTTCCGCCTCCGCGTGCAGTCGCGGCAGCACCGCCTCCGCGAGGCCTTGTGCCGTATGTCTGCTGGTGTGGCTCACCGCCGAGAGCGCGTACCGCACCCGGCCCGTGGTGCCGCGCACCGGGACCGCCACCGCGATCAGGCCCGGCTCGATCAGCTGGTCGTCCAGGGCCCAGCCGCTCCGCCGTGCGTGCGCCGCGCGTTCCGCGAGGTCCGGGGCCCCGGCGGGCGCGGGGCCCGGCGGCAGGGCGGGGTAGGTCTCCTGGGCGGACCCGGTGGCCACACGCTCCCGCCAGGCGGCCCACCGCTCCGCGTCCCAGGCGGCCGCGAAGAGGGCGCCGGGAGCGCAGCGCTCGGGCGGCAGCAAATCCCCGATGCGGAAGGCCACCGACATCGCGCGGCGCCGCGCGGCCTGCGTCACGAAGCGCACTCCGTCGCCGTCGGGCACGGCGAGCGACACCGACTCGTCCAGCTCGTCCGCGAGCCGGGCGGTGCGGGCGGCGACCTCGCCGGTCAGGCCGCTGGCCGCGAGGTAGGCGTTGCCCAGCTCCATGAGGCGCGGGGTGAGGTGCAGCTGCTGGCCGCGCAGGCGTACGTACCCGAGCCGGGCCAGGGTCGTCACCACCCGGTCGACCGTGGAACGGGCCAGGCCCGTGGCGCGGACCAGGTCGCCGGCCCGCAGCTGCCCCGGCTCCACCCCCGCGAGGGCGCGCAGGACGGCCAGGCCGCGCTCCAGGGGGCGTACGGACTCTTCCGGCATGGCGCGCCGCTCCTGACGTCTGGCGGAATCGGGTGCCGCACGCCCGTTGACACGGCACGGGCGCGGCCCGAGACTCCCCGCTCAAGCATTGTGAACGAAAGTTCACCAGGCGAACAAGCGGGCCGGGCGAGCGAGGGGCGAGGGATGCGCACCAGCGTCGGAATCATCGGGGCCGGACCGGCCGGGCTGCTGCTCGCCCGCCTCCTGCACAACGCGGGGATCGACTCCGTCGTCCTGGAGAGCCGCGACCGCGCCTACGTGGAGCGGCGCCAGCGCGCCGGAATCCTGGAGCAGGGCACCGTCGACGTGCTGCGCGAGGCGGGCGCCGGGGCCCGCATGGACCGCGAGGGCCTCCCGCACGACGGCATCGAGCTGCGCTTCGACCGCCGCAGGCACCGCGTCGACCTCCCCGCGCTGACCGGCGGCAGGTCCGTCACCGTCTATGCCCAGACCGAGGTCTGCAAGGACCTCATCGCCCTCCGGCTCGCCGAGGGCGGCCCGCTGCTCTTCGAGGCCGAGGCGCTGGCCGTCGAAGGCGCCGAGACCGAGAACCCGAGGGTCCGCTTCCGGCACCAGGGCCGCGAGGAGGTCCTGGAGTGCGACTACGTGGTGGGGTGCGACGGCTTCTGGGGCGTGGCCCGCAAGGCGGTGCCCGAGGCGCTCTCCCGGGTCTTCGAACGCACGTACCCGTACGCCTGGCTCGGCATCCTCGCCGACGTACCGCCCTCCCACGACGAACTGGTCTACGCCCGCCACGACCGCGGCTTCGCCCTGCTCTCCATGCGGTCGCCGAGCGTCACGCGCGCGTACCTCCAGGTCCCCGACGGCACGGACGCCGCCGACTGGACCGACGAGGAGATCTGGGACGAGCTGGACCGCCGCCTGGAGACCGACGACCCCGCCTGGACCCTGCGGCGCGGCCCCGTCACCGCCAAGTCCGTCACCCCCATGCGCAGCTACGTCCACGAGCCCATGCGCCACGGCCGCCTCTTCCTCGCCGGGGACGCCGCGCACATCGTCCCGCCGACCGGCGCGAAGGGCCTCAACCTCGCCGTCGGGGACGTCGTCACGTTCGCCCGCGCCCTGGTCCTGCTGCGCGAGAAGGGCGACCCGAGCCGCCTGGAGGCGTACTCCGCGACCTGCCTGCGCCGCGTCTGGCAGGCCGAACGCTTCTCGTACGCGATGACGACCCTGCTCCACCGCGCCCCCGACGCCACCCCCTTCGACGACCGCCTCCAGCTCGCCGCGCTGGAGCGGATCACCACCGCGCGCGCGGCCGAGACCGACCTGGCGGAGGCCTACACCGGTCTCCCCTTCGACGAGCCGCAGTAGGAAGAGAGGCAGCACGTGACCCCTCCCGCCCGTGACCGCACCTTCCGCTCCGTCGCGCCTGTCCTCGCCCTGTGCTGGCTCGTCGTCTTCTTCGACGGCATGGACGTCAACATCTACGGCGCCGTCATGCCGCACCTCCTCGACGACGAGGGCTTCGGCTTCAGCACCTCCACCGCCGGGACCATCGGCTCCTGGACCACCTTCGGCATGCTGCTCGGCGCCCTCGGCTGCGGCACCCTCACCGACTGGGCGGGCCGCAGGCCGATGGTGACCGGCAGCGTCGTCCTCTTCTCGCTGGGCTCCGCGCTGTGCGCGCTCGCGCCGAGCGCCGCCTTCTTCGGCGCCGGACGCTTCGTCTCCGGTCTCGGCCTCGGCGGACTGATGCCGATCGGGCTCGCGATCGTCGCCGAGTTCGCGCCGCCGCGCAGGGCCGCGCTCGCCACCGGCCTGATGATGACCTCGTACCACGCGGGCGGCATGGCGGCCACGGGCCTCGGGCTCGCGCTCGGGCCCGGCCACGGCTGGCGCGTCGTCTTCTGGTGCGGCGTGCTCCCCGCGCTCGTCGCCGTCCCGCTCGTCGTCAAGTGGCTGCCCGAGTCGCCCGGCGTGCTCCTCGCCAAGGGGCGTGTCCGCGAGGCCGAGGCGGTCGCCGCCCGCTACCGCCTGCCGTCCCCGACGGCCGCCGAAGCACCCGAGGCCGGGGCGAAGGGCCGCTTCACCGCGGTCGCCGCGCTCTTCGCGCCCGGCCGACGTCTGGCCACCCCGCTGCTGTGGACCGCCTCCTTCGCCGGGCTCCTCCTCGTCTACGGAGTCTCCACCTGGCTCCCCGAACTGATGCGCGCCTCCGGATACTCCCTCTCCTCCTCCGTCACCTTCCTGATGGTGATCAACGCGGGCGGCATCGTCGGCATGCTCGTCGCGGGCCGCGCCGCCGACCGCTTCGGCGCCGTCAGGGTCTCCGCGGTCTGGTTCCTGCTCACCGCCTGCGGCGCCTTCCTGCTCAAGGCTCAGCTGCCGCTCGGCGTCGCCTACGCCATCGTCTTCGTCACCGGCATCTGGCTCTTCTCCGCGCAGGTCATGGTGTACGCGGCGACCCCCGCGCTCTACGGGCCCGCGGAGCGCGCCACCGGGCTCGGCTGGGTCACCGGCGTCGGGCGCACCGGGGCGGTCGTCGGGCCGTGGCTCGGCGGCGCGGTGGTGGCGGGCGGCGACGCCTCCCTCGGCTTCACCACCTTCGCGGTCGCCGCCGTCCTCGGGGCCGCGGCCATCTCGCTGGTGCCACTCGCCCGGGGGAACGATTCCGATCCGGGAACAGTCGGGGCCGTCCCGGGCGTTCTCGGTCACAGAGGGGGAAAGATCCTCCCCAAGCACTAGGTCCATCCTTTTGCCTACGCATTACTCTTGAGGCAAAGCCACGCACGGTGGCCATGGAGGAGTGAAATGAGGAGCAGCAACCCGGTCTTCTCGCGACGGGGGTTCAGCCGCGACAACGGCTACGCCGGCTTCGGCGCGCAGCCGCAGGCCGGGGGACCCGCAGCCGCGACCCAGACCCAGGGCAACCCGTACGCGCAGGGCAATCCGTACGTCGGCGGCCAGCAGGCCCCCGCGGGCAACCCCTACGCCACCAATCCGTACGCCCAGCAGGACGTGCAGCACGGCGCGCCCCAGGCGCCCGTAAGCACCACGGGCCGCATGACGATGGACGACGTCGTCATGCGCACCGCCACCACGCTCGGCACGCTGCTGGTCACGGCGGCGCTCGCCTGGGCGCTGCTGCCGGTCGACGACGCCAACATCGGCAAGTCGTACGGCATCGCGATCGGCGCCGGCCTCGTGGCGATGGTGCTCGGCCTGGTGCAGTCCTTCAAGCGCAAGGCCTCGCCCGCGCTGATCATGACGTATGCCGCGCTGGAGGGCGTCTTCCTCGGCGTCGTCTCCAGCGTCGTCGACAACCGCATCGCGGACGGCGCGGCCATGCAGGCCGTGCTGGGCACGATGGCGGTCTTCGTCGGCGTCCTCGTGGCGTACAAGGCGGGCTGGATTCGCGTCAACCGCCGCTTCTACGGCTTCGTGATGGCCGCGGCGATGGGCTTCCTGCTGCTGACCGCCGTGAACCTGCTGTTCATGGTCTTCGGCGGCGGTGACGGCCTCGGCTTCCGCAGTGGCGGCCTCGGCATCGTCTTCGGCATCGTCGGCATCCTGCTCGGCGCCTGCTTCCTCGCCCTGGACTTCAAGCAGGTCGAGGACGGCATCGCGTACGGCGCGCCGAAGGAAGAGGCCTGGCTCGCGGCCTTCGGCCTGACGATGACGCTCGTGTGGATCTACCTCGAGTTCCTGCGCCTGATCGCGATCCTCCAGGGGAACGACTGACGCGGGCGCATGAAGTGACAGCCGAAGGGCCCGCGGACCGGAACCGGTCCGCGGGCCCTTCGCATGTCGGCTGGGGGGTCGTGGTCGGGGGGTGGTGGCCGCCGGGTCAGCGGAGCTTGCGGGCGGCCCGCCTCAGGTCGTACTCGTGGATGATCGCTTTCGCGTGGCCGTACGCGAGATTGTGCTCGGCACGCAGCCAGCTGACCTTCTCCTCGAAGCGGAAGAGAGAGGGACCTTCCTCCACCGCGCGCAGCCAGTCGGAGATATCACGACCGGTGCACTCGGGGATTCGGGCGATCAGGTTGCGGTGGGTCTCCTCGGAGAAGACTTGTGACATCGGCGCCTCCGGACGCGTCGCGATGTGTTCCGTCCTTCACGCCACCGTGCCCGAGGCCGCGGGCGTTGGCAACAGTCCCGGAAAGGCACATAAAGTCGCGGGGTGCTCGATACGACGCCTTTGACGGCCGCAGTGGACCATTTCGCCGACCGCCTGCGGGCCGCGCCGCAGAGCCGGCTGCAGCGCGGCGCGGCGACCGAAGCGCTGGCTCTGGCCAGGGAATTGGCGGCGCGCGCGCAGGCCATCGAGGAGCCCGGGACCCCGCCGCGCGAGATGCCGGACGCGGGGATGTTCGCCGCCGCCGACCAGATCACGGTCGCGGGACGCGATCTGGCCCTCGTACTGACCGACGAGGAGGAGCTGGCGCGGGCGCTGGAACTCGTGGGGGAGGCGCAGAAACGGGCCGGGGTCTAGTCTTCTGAGTCAGGAATTCTGTTCAGATATGAGGCGAGGCGTTCGAGGATCTCGTCTGCGGTCTTGGTCCAGATGGAGGGCTTGGGGTCGGTGTTCCATGCGGCGATCCAGGTCCGGATGTCCTGCTCCAGGGCTTGGACGGTCTTGTGGACGCCTCGCCGTATCTGCTTGTTGGTCAGCTCGGCGAACCACCGCTCCACCAGATTGAGCCAGGACGAACCGGTCGGTGTGAAGTGCAGGTGGAACCTGGGGTGGGCCAGGAGCCAGGTCTTGATGGCAGGGGTCTTGTGGGTGGCGTAGTTGTCCAGCACCAGGTGGACCTCGAGGCCGGCCGGGACTTCCTTGTCGAGCTTGCTGAGGAACTTCTTGAACTCCTCGGCCCGGTGGCGCTGGTGCAGTGAGCCGATCACCTTGCCGGTCGCGACCTCCAGAGCGGCGAACAGGGTGGTGGTGCCGGCCCGGACGTAGTCGTGGGTGGTCCGCTGCGGGACTCCGGGCATCATCGGCAGCACCGGCTGCGAGCGGTCCAGGGCCTGGATCTGTGACTTCTCGTCCACGCAGAACACCAGGGCCCGCTCGGGCGGGTCCAGGTAGAGGCCGACGACGTCGTGGACCTTGTCGACGAAGTACGGATCGGTCGACAGCTTGAACGTCTCCGAGCGGTGCGGCTGCAGGCCGAACGCCCGCCAGATCCGGGACACGGTCGACTGCGACAGGCCCAGTTCCTTCGCCATCGAGCGCGTCGACCAGTGGGTTGCGTTCTTCGGGGTGGACTCCAGCGTCCTGGTGACCAGTGCGGCCACCTGCTCGTCCGTCACTGTGCGAGGACCGCCCGGGCGGGGCATGTCGCCCAGGCCGGCGATCCGGTGCTCGACGAACCTCGCCCGCCAGCGGCCCACCGCGTGGGGAGTCGAGCCGAGGCGAGCCGCCACGTCTTTGTTTGAAGCACCTTCGGCGCAGGCCAGGATGATCCGGCACCTCAAGGCCCACGCCTGCGGTGTGGAACGGCGCCGCACCCACCCCTCGAGGGCGGTCCGTTCCTCACCCGACAGGATCAATTCGGCCTTCGGCCGCCCGGTACGTGCCACAGGCCAAGCTTATACATCTGAATAGAATTCCTGACTCAGAAGACTAGGGCCTGTCTGACAATTCGCGTCGTCGCCCGGAGGGCGGCCTCGCGGCGTCAGGTGCGTGCTCTCGGCGTGCCGGGCGTAGGGCCTCGTACTGGATGTACTTGGCTCTGCGCCCGGTGCGGCGAGAGTGCGTGCATGGCGTCGCGAGGCAGACGGGAATTGTCAGACAGGCCCTAGGCCTGTCGGGCAGGCGCCGGACCCCGGCCCGGGGCCGAGCGGGTCAGACCGAGGCGATGACGCGGTCGGCGAGGATGTAGACGTTCTCGGTGCCGCACTCGAAGGTCAGGGCGTAGGCGCCGGAGATGCCGGAGCCGCCGAGCAGGACCGGGGCGTGGCCCTCGCGCAGGGCCTCCGCGAGCTGTTCCGCCGTCTCGCGGTGGCCCGGGGTCATGCAGAGCGTGGTGCCGTCCGCGAAGACGTACACGTCCAGGGTGCCCAGCGGGCCGGGGCGGACGTCGGCGAGGGCGGTACGGGCGTGGGCCAGCTCTTCGAGGCAGGCCACCGTGCGCTCGTGGTCGCCGTGGCTCTCGGCGGCGGGCGTCCGCACCGGCACGAAGTCCGGGTGCGAGGGGTGGCGGCGGCGGGCCGCGGCCAACTCCGGGGAGTCACCCGCGAATTCGTCGGCCGTCGGATCGGGGAAGGGCTCGATCACCGGCTCCAGGCTGTCCGCCTCAAGGCCGGAGAAGTCGGCCTGGCGCGGCAGGAACAGTTCCTCGGCGATGCTCTCCGGGATGCCGTCAGCGAGGCCCGGCAGGCCGTGCAGCAGGGACGGCGTGTCCGTGCCCTCACGGGCCTCCTGGGCGGCCCAGAAGGCGCGGGCCTCGGCCAGCTCCCGCTCGCGCTCCTCGGCGAGCGCCTCGGCGACCGCCGCGCGTATCTCGTCGGTGTCCACGGCGGTGCGGGCGCCCGGCACCGTGGGGTGCGGACGGCCGGCGGCGGCACGGCTGTCGGCCAGCTCGGTGCGCAGGGCTGTGATCTCGGCGAGCTGCTTGCGCAGACCGCGCACTGCGTGCAGGGCGGCGGCGCCCACGGCCGTGGCAGCGGCCGTGGAGAGCAGCAAGGCAAGAGGCATGGCGCTCACTGACGTACTCCCGGTTTCAAGTCGACCCCCGACTTCCTACATCAGCTTGAAGCCTGCACGATCCGTCTGTCAGTGCATAACGTCACGAAAGGGGCAGGCCTTTGTGCCTGGCGGGGCAAGTGGATCTGCTGTGACCAGGGCATATGCCTCTCCCCCAGGAGATAGGTCACATCCTGGGGGAGATTGGGTCACGGAACGATGCAGATACGGAGCGTCAGAGCGGCGCACTCTGCGTCAGTGATTCCGCGGCGATCGGGCGTCAGCTGAGGCGCTCGATGACCATCGCCATGCCCTGGCCGCCGCCGACGCACATCGTCTCCAGGCCGAACTGCTTGTCGTGGAACTGGAGGGAGTTGATCAGCGTGCCGGTGATGCGGGCGCCCGTCATGCCGAAGGGGTGGCCGACCGCGATCGCGCCGCCGTTGACGTTCAGCTTGTCGAGCGGGATGTTCAGGTCGCGGTAGCTCGGGATCACCTGGGCGGCGAAGGCCTCGTTGATCTCGACGAGGTCGATGTCGTCGATGGTGAGCCCGGCCCGGCGCAGGGCCTGCTTCGACGCCTCGACCGGGCCGAGGCCCATGATCTCGGGGGAGAGGCCGGTGACGCCGGTGGAGACGATGCGGGCGAGCGGGGTCAGGCCCAGCTCGCGGGCCTTGGTGTCGCTCATGATCACGAGGGCGGCGGCGCCGTCGTTCAGGGGGCAGCAGTTGGCGGCGGTGACCATGCCGTCGGGACGGAAGGCGGGCTTCAGGCCCTGGACGCCCTCGTACGTGACGCCGGCGCGCGGGCCGTCGTCCTTGCTGACGACCGTGCCGTCGGGGGTGGTGACCGGGGTGATCTCCCGCTCCCAGAAGCCGTTCTTGAGGGCCTCCTCGGCGAGGTTCTGCGAGCGGACGCCGAACTCGTCCATGTCCTTGCGGGTGACGCCCTTGGCGCGGGCGAGGTTCTCCGCGGTCTGGCCCATCGCGATGTACGCGTCCGGGATCAGGCCGTCCTCGCGCGGGTCGTGCCAGTCGGTGCCGGTCTGCTCGGCGCGGGCCGCGGTGCGGGCCTCGGCGTCGGCGAAGAGGGGGTTGTGGGTGTCGGGCAGGCCGTCACTGGTCCCCTTGACGCTGCGGGACACCATCTCGACGCCCGCCGAGATGAAGACGTCGCCCTCGCCCGCCTTGATGGCGTGCAGGGCCATGCGGCTCGTCTGGAGGGAGGACGAGCAGTAGCGGGTGATGGTGCAGCCGGGCAGGTGGTCCATGCCCAGCTGTACGGCCACGATGCGGCCGAGGTTGTGGCCCTGCTCGCCGCCGGGCAGGCCGCAGCCGAGCATGAGGTCGTCGATGTCCTTGGGGTCCAGCTCGGGGACCTTGGCGAGGGCGGCCTCGATGATCGTGGCGGTCAGGTCGTCCGGGCGCAGGTCCTTGAGCGAGCCCTTGAAGGCGCGGCCGATCGGGGTGCGGGCGGTGGAGACGATCACGGCTTCGGGCATCACGGGCTCCTGGGGCGGGGCGCCTTGGCGGGGGGCGCCTTGGCGGCGGGCGGGCGGGACTCTCTGGGAAGTTACCTGCACGTAGGGGTGGGCGGCAGGGGGTGGGGATGTGACTCGGGCCGCATTTCTAAGCGAGCGCTCAGCCCTGCGGGGCTTGGGCGGTGGGGGTGCGTGGTTTGGCTGCGGGTGGGTTGTGGCTGGGCGCGCGGTTCCTCGCGCCCCTGGGTGGGGGTGGTGGGGCGTGTGGTTTGGCTGCGGGTGGGGTGTGGGTTGCTCGCGCAGTTCCCCGCGCCCCTTGCAGGGGCGTGCGGGTGGGGTGTGGTTGAGCGCGCCGTTCCCCGTGCCCCTTGCGGGGCGCTGGTGAGGGGCGGTGCGAGGTGTGCCCCTTCAGGGGCGCGGGGAACTGCGCGGCCAGCCCCCACGGCCCGCAGGCGGCCGCGTACGGGCCCGCCCCGCTGGGCGCTCAGCCCCCGCGGCCCGCAGAAGTGGACGCCGGTCAGTGAGGCAGTGGAGAGGGTTCCGGGGTGTGGATGCGTCGGCGGCGGCGGCGTTTGAGGAGGGCCCAGGGGCCCCGGGGGCCCGCCGGCATCGCGGCGGTGACCTCCGTGCCGCCCTCCGCCACCGCCCGGGCCGCCGCCTGGGCCACCGGCAGGAAACCCTCGCGCCGCGAGAGGTCGGGGCGCTCCTCCTCGGGCCACAGGCCGAGCGCCGCGCAGAGCGTCGGAAGCACCGCCATGGCAGCGGTCGCGTACCCCTCCGCCGAGGGGTGGTAGTTGTCGGGACCGAACAGCTCCCGGGGGTTCGCCGCGAACTCCGGGCCGAGCAGATCACCCAGCGACACCGTCCGCCCGCCCTGCTCGACCACCCCGATCGTCTGCGCCGCCGCCAGCTGCCGCGAGACCCGGCGGGCCAGCCACCGCAGGGGCTGGTAGACGTTCTCCACGGTGCCGAGGTCGGGGCAGGTGCCGACCACCACCTCCGCCCCGGCGGTCCGCAGCCGCCGCACCGCCGAGGAGAGGTGCCGCACCGAGCGCGTCGGCGGCATCCGGTGCGTCACGTCGTTCGCGCCGATCATGATGACGCAGACGTCCGGCATCCAGGACGGGTCCGAGAGGACCAGCGTCACCTGCCGGTCCAGGTCGTCCGACTGGGCGCCGGGCAGCGCGACGTTCCGCAGGTCGACGGGCCGCTCGGCCACTGCCGCGAGCCCGGCGGCGAGCAGCGCCCCCGGCGTCTGCCCGGCCCGGTGCACGCCCTGCCCCGCCGCGGTGGAGTCGCCGAGCATCGCGAACCGTACCGGTTCGGAGCAGTCGGGGCGGTCGCGGTTCTCGGCGGCTCCGGCGTACGACCTGCCGTACCGGCCGTCAGCCCGCGGGGGAGCCGTGAGGCCCCCGCCGCCCACGTTCCGCTTCGCCAGCTGCACCTCGGCCAGGACCACGCCGATCGTCGCCGCCCCGATCAGCCCGATGCCTCCGCCGCCGTACGCCGCGCCCGCGGCGATCCGCCGTGCCACCCTCGCTCTCGACATGCCCCGCAGCCACCTCCTCCTAGCCGAACCGCCGAACCACCGAACCGCCGTACATCCACTCATTGCCCCGTAAGCACGGTCCGCCAATCGTGAGCGGAGGTGAACGGATGAGGTGGAGCCTTAGGCTGACCGCACCAATTCGTCGCACTACATCGCAGCCCGGAGACAACGGTGCAATTCCACGACTCGATGATCAGCCTCGTCGGCAACACCCCGCTGGTGAAGCTCAACAACGTGACCGCGGGTATCCAGGCGACCGTCCTGGCCAAGGTCGAGTACTTCAATCCCGGCGGTTCCGTGAAGGACCGCATCGCCCTGCGCATGATCGAGGCGGCCGAGCAGAGCGGGGAGCTGAAGCCCGGCGGGACCATCGTCGAGCCGACGTCCGGCAACACCGGCGTCGGTCTCGCCATCGTGGCCCAGCAGAAGGGCTACAAGTGCATCTTCGTCTGCCCGGACAAGGTGTCCCTGGACAAGATCAACGTGCTGCGCGCGTACGGCGCCGACGTGGTGGTCTGCCCGACCGCCGTCGACCCCGAGCACCCGGATTCGTACTACAACGTCTCCGACCGCCTCGTCCGCGAGACGCCCGGCGCCTGGAAGCCCGACCAGTACAGCAACCCGAACAACCCGCTCTCCCACTACCACTCCACCGGTCCCGAGCTGTGGGAGCAGACGGAGGGGAAGATCACCCACTTCGTGACGGGCATCGGGACCGGCGGCACCATCTCCGGGACGGGCAACTACCTCAAGGAGGTGTCCGAGGGCCGGGTGAAGGTCGTCGGCGCCGACCCGGAGGGGTCCGTGTACTCCGGTGGCTCCGGGCGGCCCTACCTCGTCGAGGGCGTCGGTGAGGACTTCTGGCCGACGGCGTACGACCGACACGTCACCGACGAGATCATCGCGGTGTCCGACAAGGACTCGTTCCAGATGACGCGGCGCCTGGCCAAGGAGGAGGGGCTCCTCGTCGGCGGCTCCTGCGGCATGGCCGTCGTCGCGGCGCTGCGCGTCGCCGAGCGGCTCGGCCCCGACGACGTCGTGGTCGTCCTCCTGCCCGACTCCGGGCGCGGTTACATGAGCAAGATCTTCAGCGACGAGTGGATGAACGACTACGGCTTCTTGGAGCAGGCCGGGGACGCGCCGCGCGTCGGTGACGTGCTGCGCCGCAAGGAGGGCGGCGCGCTGCCCTCGCTGGTGCACATGCACCCCGAGGAGACCGTGGGCGAGGCCATCGAGGTGCTGCGCGAGTACGGCGTCTCGCAGATGCCGATCGTGAAGCCGGGCGCCGGCCACCCCGACGTGATGGCCGCCGAGGTCATCGGCTCCGTCGTCGAACGCGAGCTGCTCGACGCCCTGTTCACGCAGCGCGCCTCGCTCGGCGACCCGCTGGAGAAGCACATGTCGGACCCGCTGCCGCAGGTCGGCTCCGGTGAGCCGGTGGCCGACCTGATGTCGGTGCTCGGCGGCGCCGACGCGGCGATCGTCCTGGTCGAGGGCAAGCCGACCGGTGTCGTCAGCCGTCAGGACCTGCTGGCGTTCCTCGCGGAGCAGCAGGGGCAGTAGGCGGCAGCAGGCGGCCGGAACCGCTCGGGAGTGCGAACTTCGCGGAAGTGGTACGTGTGCGACACGTTCGCGCAGCACCCGCTTAACACTGGTCCGGCACCTTGGTGGGTGTCGGCGTCAGGAACTCCGGAGCGGCTCCCGGACCTCCAGCGCCTGGACGCGGCCTGGCCCTGACCCGGCCCGCGTCCTTCGCGGGGACCGCCGTCGTCCCGCCCCCTGGGCAACCGGGGGTGCGGCGGTCCCCGCGGCGACACCCCGCCGCGGCCCCTACGGGGCGCCCCGCTCGGCCGGGGACGCGGCCCAACTGCCCAGCAGCGCCAGCCGTTCCGCGCTCTCCGAGCCCGGCTCCGCCATGTAGACGACCAGGATCTGCTCCGGGTCGCCGGGCAGCGTCATCGTCTCGTACGGGAGGATCAGTTCGCCCGCGACCGGGTGGATGATCCGCTTCACGCCGTGGGTCTTCTCCTTGACCTGATGGTCGGCCCACAGGCGGCGGAAGGCCTCGCTCCTGACGGACAACTCGCCCACCAGCGCGCACAGTTCGGCGTCCGCGGGGCAGCGCGCGGCGTCCAGGCGCAGATACGCGACCGTCTCCGCCGCGACCGCCTCCCACTCCGGGTAGCACTGGCGCGAAGGGTCGTCCAGGAAGACCTGGCGGGGAACGCTGCGCTCGGCGGGCGTCATCCGGGACCAGCCGTTGAGGGCGTCCCCCAGGGCGTTCCAGGCGAGGACCTCCATGCGGCGGCCGAAGACGAAGGCGGGTGCCCGGTCGAGGGTGTCCAGGAGGAGGCGCAGGCCGGGGCGGACGCGCTGCGCGGCGGACTTGTCGGTGCGGGGCCGCGGGCGCGGACGGGCCACCGTACGCAGATAGGCGTGCTCGGTCTCGTCCAGGCGCAGGACGCGGGCGATCGCGTCGAGCACGGCGTCGGACACCGAGGGGCCGCGGTTCTGTTCGAGCCGGATGTAGTAGTCCACGCTCACGCCCGCCAGCTGCGCGACCTCCTCGCGGCGCAGGCCGGGCACGCGGCGCCGCCCGTACGCGGTGAGACCCACGTCCGCGGGCTGGATGCGGGCGCGCCGTGAGCGCAGGAAGTCTCCGAGGTCGCTGGCCATGCGTTCGATCCTAGGAGGCCGGGACGGCGCGTGCCTGGTACTGGCAGACCCAGGAAGAGCACGGCCCTGGGTGGCGGACGACGGGGCGCGCACTGTGGTGGTCGCCGCCGGGGAGGACCCCCGACGGCAGGG
Organism: Streptomyces huasconensis; assembly: GCF_021028635.1. Lineage (NCBI taxonomy): Bacteria > Bacillati > Actinomycetota > Actinomycetes > Kitasatosporales > Streptomycetaceae > Streptomyces > Streptomyces huasconensis. The sequence goes on along the minus strand of NZ_CP086119.1, from coordinate 3,188,343 downwards.
ACCACAAGGGGAGTTCAGGCATGTCGTACGGAACGCTTCAGGACCGCACCGCCCTCGTCACCGGCGCCGCCAGCGGCATCGGTGAGGCCACGGCCCGGCTGCTCGCCGCCCAGGGGGCGCGGGTCGTCCTCCTCGCCCGGCGCGCGGAGCGGCTGGAGGAGCTGGCCGCGAAGATCGGGGCGGACGGCGGCCGGGCGCTCGCCGTCCCCGCCGACCTCACCGGCCAGGCGTCGGTGGACGCCGCCGCCGAGCGCGTGCACGCGGCCTACGGGCGGGTGGACCTGGTCGTGAACGCGGCGGGCGTCATGCTGCCGAACCCCGTGAGCGCGCACCGCACCGACGAGTGGCAGCGCATGCTGGACACGAACCTGGCGGGCGCGCTGCGGGTCATCGGCGCCTTCGCGCCGGACCTCGTCGCGGTCGCGGCCGCGGGCGGCACGGCGGACCTGGTCAACATCTCCTCGATCGGCGCGCACATCGCGTTCCCCCACTACGCGGTGTACGGGGCGACGAAGGCGGCGCTGACGTACCTGTCGGAGTCCCTGCGCACCGAGTTCGGGCCGCGTGACGTACGCGTCACCAACATCGAACCGGGCCTGACCGAGACCGAGTTGCGCGGGCACATCGACAACGAGGAGCTGAGCGGGCAGCTGGAGGGCATGTTCGGCGCGATCGGGTCACTGGCGGCGGACGACGTCGCGGACCTCATCGCGTACGCGACGAGCCGTCCGCGCCACGTCAACCTCCGGCAGCTGATCGTGCTGCCCACGCGTCAGGCGTAGTTCACGGAAGCCGGGCTCAGTCGTCCCACTCCGAGGCGCGGTCCTTGCGGCGGCCGAAGGGGGTGCCGCGGACCGCGTGCACCGCGTTCACGCCGAAGATGCCCGCCCACGTCACGACGAGACCGGTCAGGCCGGCGTTGACCGCGCCGATCGCGGAGAGCGGGACCGCGAGGATCAGCGAGATCACCCCGAAGCCGAACCGCTCGCTCCACGAGTCCAGCGGGCTGTCGGGCCGGGAGCGGGCGGCTCCGCGTGCGACGACCATCTGCTGCTCGGCCAGGTGGCGGCGCATGCGCCGGTCGATCGTGCCGTCCAGGCGCTGCTCGACCTTCCCGAGGAAGGAGTCGACCAGGGCGGAGTCGTACTCCTCGCCCAGCTCCCTGCGGGCGTGCAGAGTGGCGTCGAGTTCCTTCTTGAGGTCGGCCTTGAGTTCCGCGTCACGGGCTTCCATAGCGGTCAACGTTACGGTGCCCGGGGCTCGTCGGCGGTGGGGCTAACCCCCCTTTCCGGCCGGGGACCCGCCCCCGGTGCCACGGCCCGGCGCCGGGCCAGCGCCCAGTACAGCGCCGCGGGCACCACGAGGCCCACGAGCCACGAGATGTCGGCGCCGCCCAGCGGCTCGACGAGCGGGCCCGTGTAGAAGTGCGTGACCAGGAAGGGCAGTTGGGCGAGGAGCCCGACGCCGTAGACGGTGAGGGCGTCCCAGCGCCAGGCGCCGTAGCGGCCGCGCGGGTCGAAGAGCGCCGGGATGTCGTAGCGCTCCTTGGAGATCAGGTAGTAGTCGACGAGGTTGATCGCCGACCACGGCGTGAAGAAGGTCAGCAGGAACAGCAGGAAGTCCTTGAAGGACGTCAGGAAGCTGTCCTTGCCCAGCAGCGCCACCGCCGTGCCCGCCACCATGATCACGGCGATGTACGCGGCGCGTCCGCGCGGCCCGAGCACCTTCAGGCCGCGGAAGCCGCTGATGCTCGTGACCATCGACATGAAGCCGCCGTAGGTGTTGAGCACGTTGATCGTCAGCTTGCCGAGGGCGATCACGAAGTACAGGAAGGAGGCGATCAGGCCGGTGCCGCCGAGGCCGACGACATAGCCGACCTGGTGGGTGAGGAAGGCGTCCCCCGCGCTCGCCGCCACCAGCACCCCGAACGTCATGGACCACTGCGAGCCGAGCGCCGACCCCGACAGGGTCCACCAGAAGGTGGCCTTCGCCGAGGTCGTGCGCGGCAGGTAGCGCGAGTAGTCGGCGACGTACGGCCCGAAGGCGAGCTGCCAGGACGCCGAGAGGGAGACGGCGAGCAGGAACATCGGCAGGTCGAAGCGGGCGTCGCCCAGGAGGGCGGAGAGGTCCACGCGGTCGAGGAGGCGGATGCCGAGGTAGACGAACGCGAGCGCGCAGATCACGCTCGCGACCCGGCCGAGCGCGTGGATGACGCGGTAGCCGACCGCCGCCATGACCGCCGTGACGACGGCGAAGAGCACGATGCCGGTGGTGTCGTCCGTGTGCGTCAGCTGGGCGGTGGCCTGCCCGGCGAGGACGCTGCCGCTCGCGAAGAACCCGACGTACATGAGGATGACCAGCAGGAGCGGGACCACCGCGCCCTTCACGCCGAACTGGGCGCGGGACTGGATCATCTGCGGCAGGCCCAGCCTCGGGCCCTGCGCCGAGTGCAGGGCCATCACCGCGCCGCCCAGCAGGTTGCCGAGGACGAGGCCGGCGAGCGACCACACCACGTCGCCGCCGAAGACGACGGCGAGGGCGCCCGTGACGACCGCGGTGATCTGGAGGTTGGCGCCGAGCCAGAGCGTGAACTGGCTGAACGCCGTGCCGTGCCGTTCGTCGTCCGGGACGACGTCGATGGAGCGCCGCTCCACCAGGTCTTCAGCTGCCATGCCGCGCGACTCCCCACGGGTGTGCCGGACGCCTCCTGTATAACGTCATGCACGGTCCACGCAGACTGAATAGGTTGTCAATAGGCGGTCGACAGGTGACCCGGTGATCCAGTGACGCATTGGTCGAACAACAGGGGGACGGCATGAGTGACAGTCCTGCGGCACGGCTGCAGGTGCTCTTCGAGGGGCACCGGCTCACCCCCACGCAGCGCCGCATCGCGCACTGCATGGTGCGGCGGGCGGCGGACGTCCCCTTCCTCTCCAGCGTCGAACTGGCGGAGCTGGCCGGGGTCAGCCAGCCGTCCGTGACCCGGTTCGCGGTCGCGCTCGGCTTCGACGGCTACCCGGCGCTGCGCAAGCACCTGCGGGACGTGGTGCCCCCCGAGGCGGCCGGCGGTGACTCCCTCAACGAGTACCAGCAGGCGGTCGAGGCGGAGATCGAGAACCTCCGGCACCTCGCGGAGGCCCTCGCGGACCCCCGGCCGGTGGAGCGGGCGGGCCGCCTCCTCGCCGCCTCCCGCCCCCTCCCCGTCCTCGGCCTGCGGGCCGCCGCCTCCCAGGCGTACGGCTTCGCGTACTTCGCCGCCAAGGTCCACCCCGACGTACGCCTCCTCGACGAGGGCGGTTCGATGCTGACCGACCGCATCGACGCGGCGGTCCGCGCGGGCGCCACGGCCCTGCTCTGCTTCGCGCTGCCGCGCCACCCCCGGGAGGTCGTCGACGCGCTGGCCCACGCCAGGGAGGCGGGCCTGACGGTGGTCACGGTGGCGGACTCCCCGTTCGCCCCGGTGGCGGCCCACTCCCACCTCCTCCTCCCGGCCGCCGTCGGCACCGGCCTGGCCTTCGACACGGCCTGCGCCCCGATGCTGCTGGGCCGCGTCCTCCTGGAGGCCATGTGCGACGGCCTCCCGGACGCGCAGGCGCGGCTCGAGGAGTTCGACGCGGGGGCGGCGGCGCGGGGGCTGTTCGTGGAGTGAGGGTCCCTATCGGGTGAACGGTTCGTGGGCTGTGCCGGGGGTGGGCGGGGCGCCGTAGGCTCGACTGTATGACTGCAGCAGAGGACTACGACCACCTTCGGCACGTACTGGACGTACTGCCACCGGAGACGCTCCGTCACCTCCGCGTCATCGTGGACACCGACCCGAAGACCGCGCCTTATGCGGAGCACGCCGGGGCCGAGCCGCCGGCGCGGCGCCTGTCCTTCGCGGGCATCGGCGATTCGGGTCGGTCAGACCTTTCGGAACGCCACCGCGAGCTGGTCCAGGACGGAATCGAGCTGGATCGGTGAGGGAGATCCTGGTCGACACGGGTGTACTGATCGCGATCGCTGATCGGCGGGACGCTCATCACGCCGCGTGCGTGGCCTTCGCCGAAGGATTCGAGGGGCGCCTCAAGATCTTGCCGACCGTGGTGACCGAGACGGCCTGGATGCTGGAGCGGTATCTGTCCCCGGAGGCAGAGGCGGGTTTTCTGGACTCGGTGGCAGCGGGCCAGCTGGACCTGGTCGCCATGGAGCGACGGGACCTGGCACGCATGGCGGACCTGGTCCGCAAGTACGCCGACTTCCCCCTCGGCACGGTCGACGCCTCCGTCATCGCCGTGGCCGAACGCCTCGGCCTCGCGGAGGTCGCGACACTGGACCGCCGCCACTTCGCGGCGGTCCGGCCGCAGCATGTGAAGGCCTTCACGCTCCTGCCGTGAGCGCGGCGCCTCCACCGTGCGCGGGGTCGGCCGGGACGCCCCGCTTCTCACCCTCTCCTCAGATTCCGCCGCTATCCTCCTCCGCCGAAGCAGCGCAGGCATGACGCAGGCCAAGGAGGCGACGGCGTGGGACGCGGTGGATATGGGCTGGCGAGGGTGCCGGTGGTGGTGCGGGCCGGGGCCGCGCCCCTGTGGTGGCTCGGCGTGGTCGCCGCCGGCGTGGGCGCGGTGCCGGACGGGTTCACCGGGCGGCGCATCGGGGTCTACGCCGGGGCCGCCCTCTTCATCGTGACGGCCCTGGTCGTCGCGTACTCCCGCATGAAGCGGTACGACGCCCTCGCCCGCGTGGCCGCCCGCGCCGGGAAGCACGACGTGCTCCAGAGCCGTGCCGTGACCGTGCGCAACTGGCGGCGCGGGCACCGCTGGTGGCTCGCCGCCGCCTTCCTCGCCGCACTCGGCAGCGCCTTCGCCGTCCCCGTGGCGGGCGGCGCCGTCCTCGCGGGGGCGGGCGCGGGCCTGTGGGCGAAGGCCGCCCGCCTCGGCCGCCGCGAGCAGGACGGCGACGTACTCCTGTGGGTACGCGTCGACTGGCTCGACCACGGCGCGGGCGCCCCGGCGGGCAAGGCCGTCCGCGCCTTCCGTACGACGGGCCCGGTGGCGGGTGACGCCGCGCCGGGTGGGGCGCGGCGCCGCACCGCCGCCGGGGCCCGGTAGCGGTTACTCCTCGCCCCGGGTCCTCAGCACCGCCTTGTTGACGGCCCACAGCGCCACGCCGATGGCGAGCAGGATGCCCGCGCGGATGTAGACCTCGGCGGGGCGGTCGGCGAGGGGGCTCGCGAGGATCAGGGCCGTGATCGCGCCGAGGACCGGCAGGGCCGTGGGGGTGCGGAAGTGGGCGTGGTCGACGCGGTCGCGGCGCAGGACCAGCACCGCCACGTTGACCACCGCGAAGACGCACAGGAGCAGGAACGCCGTGGTGTCGCCGAGGCCCTCGATCTCGCCCGTCGACACCAGGCCGATCGCGAGCAGCGAGACGAAGACGATGCCGACGACCGGGGTGCGGCGCTTGGCGAGGACGCGGCCCATGGCGCGCGGCAGGATGCGTTCGTTGGCCATGCCGTAGCAGAGCCGCGAGGCCATCATGATGTTGATGAGCGCCGAGTTGGTGACCGCGAACAGCGCGATGAGCGCGAAGAGTTTGTGCGGGAAGTCGACGCCGCCCGCCTTCACGACCTCCAGGAGCGGGCCGCTGGAGCCCTCGAGTGTCTTGTGGTCGACGAGGAGCGACGAGACCAGCGCCACCAGGACGTAGATCGTGCCCGTCACCGCGACGCCGATGAAGATCGCGCGCGGGAAGGTCCGCACCGGGTCCTTCGTCTCCTCGGCCATGTTCACCGAGTCCTCGAAGCCGACGAAGGCGAAGAAGCCGAGCGCCGTCGCGCCCAGGACGCTGGTCATCAGGGCGTATCCGGTGCCTCCGCCCGCCTCGAACTCGGTGAGGCGGGACGGTTCGCCGTCCCCGCTCAGCACGGCGTACGCGCCGATCGCGAGGATGATCGCCAGGCCGGTGAGTTCCACGAGTGTCAGCACCACGTTCGTCTTCACGGACTCCGAGACGCCCCGCAGGTTCAGCGCCGCGAGCAGCACGAGGAACGTGATCGCGATCAGGGTCGGCGGCAGCGCGTCGCCCGTCAGCTCGCTCAGATAGTCGCCGCTGAAGGCGCGGGCCGCCGCGCTCGCCGACGCGAGCCCCGAGCACATCACCATGAACGCGACGATGAAGGTCAGGAACGGCGTCTTGAACGCCTTCTGGGTGTAGAGCGCGGCCCCGGCCGCCTTCGGGTACTTGCCGACCAGTTCGACGTACGACGCCGCCGTCAGGATCGCCACCACGAAGCCGATCGCGAACGGCAGCCACAGCGCGCCGCCGACCTTCCCCGCGACCTTGCCGGTGGTGGCGTAGATGCCCGTACCGAGGATGTCGCCGATCACGAAGAGGATCAGCAGTCTGGGGCCGATGGCGCGGCGCAGCGCGCCGTCCTCGGCGGGTGGTGACGCGGTGGTGGGTGTGCCGGATGCCGTCATGGGAGCCTCCCCCGAGACCGAGACCGGAAACGAGTCCGGCCGGGAACACGTTCTGGAGGGAGGGTCTGCCCGTGAGCCACGTCACTATGCGCGAGTTGAGGAACCTCAGAGCATGGCGTGGCGACCGTCAGGACGACGCCGCGTCCACTGCCGACAGGCAGTGGTGGGCGCCCAGTTCCTCCAGGCGCCGATTGATGGAATCGGCCTTTCGGTTGAACGACTGCGTCAGCTCGCCGAAGTCCTGCAACGTCTTCTGCAGGTTCTGCGCATCCACATGCCGCAGTTTCTCCGCCATTCGATAGAGCGTGCGGTCGGCCGCGCGCATGTCGTCGACCACCGATGTCGTTTCGTCGGCGCGTGAGTCGGGGGTGCGTATTCTGCTGAGATCTCCCGCCTGCTTGTTCTGCAACCCGGCCAATTTGTAGAACATGTTCCCGGTGGCGACGAAATCCGCTCGGGTCGCCGTTCCTTGGGCGTACGCCTCGTCCAGGCCCGTGAGAGCGTCGTTGGCGTCTCTCGCCGATTCGTCGAGATCCCCCTGGGTCTGCGCACAGGCGGCGTTCGCCTCCTTGCTCCAGTCCTGGAGCGTGAAAGGAGGGTCCGGCCAGACCTGGATCAGCCCGATGACGACGCCCGCGACCGCTGCCGCGACGCCGAGCACCTCCCAGACGCGCCTTCGAGGAATGCCGTTGCTGTTCGGTGGTGTCGGTGTCGGTGTCGGTGTCGGCGGCGTCGGCTGCGGCGGCGGTGGTGATGCAGGTGGTGCCGGCGTCGGCCCCCCGTCGTTCGGGTCATGAATCATTGTGCCCCCCCTGACCTATCCATCCCCGGGGGCAAGTGAAGCACTCGGCGTGCGGGAAAAGGACGTGATCATGCCATTCTCACCTTTTCCCGAGGCCATCGCAGGGGTGGCTTCTCATGCAAAGGCAGTACGGGTCATGGGACGTCCCGGCAGGCCTTGCCAACAGAAACGTTAATTCTTTCGCGGGCAAAGCAGAAAGTATTTATCCGGTTCGGTTGGAGCGGCGTGCGGCGTGCGGCGCCGCGTGGTGCTCACAGATACCGCAGCGCGTCCCGCTCCGATCCGCCGCCGGACTCCGCCACGATCTCGTCGAGGGTCTGCGGCTCGCGCGCGGCGGCGAAGCGTACGTCGTCGCCGTGCTGCGAGAAGCCGTAAATGCCGGGCCTGGCAAGGCTGTTGTACGAGTAGTGCTGCGCGAAGTAGTAGGCGCCGGTGTCCAGCGCGGCGATGTGGTCGCCCGGTTCGAGCAGCGGCAGCGGACGGTTCTCGGCGAGCAGGTCGCCCGCGAAGCAGGCCGGGCCCGCGATGTCCTGGCCGACGGCGGGCCCGCTCCTGGGCCGCCCCTGCGCGTCGTACGCGGCGATCCGCAGCGGCCAGGACAGCGGCGCGTACACCGTCCGGGTCGCCACCTGCACGCCCGCGTGCGTCACCGCGATGGGCCTGCCGCCCGCCTCCTTCGCGTACTCGACGCGGGCGAGCAGCGTGCCGTGCTTGGCCAGCAGGGACCGGCCGAACTCGGTGACCAGGCCGTACCGCCCGTCGAGCAGCCCCGGCACCCGTACCTGGAGGCGGCGCGCGTACTGCGCGTGGGTCGGACTCTCCTCGTCGGAGCCGAAGTTGACGGGCAGGCCGCCGCCGATGTCGATCGTGTCGACCTGCCGCCGCCCGGCGCGTCCGTTGATCTCCTCGGCCAGTTCGTACGTCGCTTCGACCCCGCGCGCCATCATCTCCAGGGGCATACCCTGCGAACCGGAGTGCGCGTGCAGGCGGGTCAGCCAGGGCCGGTCCAGGAAGGCCTGGATCACCCACTCCCTGGCTCCCTCGTCGAGCAGCGGCACGCCGAACTTGGAGGTGGCCGTCGCCGTCGACAGGGCGCCGATCGCGCCGCCGCCGATCTGCGGGTTCACGCGCAGCCCGACGGGGGAGGCGGTCGGCGCCGACTGGACCAGGGCGTCGACGCGGGTCAGCTCCCCGGGGTTGTCGGCGTTGACGGCGATGCCGAGCGCGAGGGCCTGGCGCAGCTCTGCGGGCGTCTTGGCGGGGGAGTCCAGGACGGTGTCGGCGGGCGCGATCCCGGCGGCGCGCGCGAGGGCCAGCTCGCCGGGGCTCGCCACCTCGGCGCCGATCCCGGCCGCGCGCAGCAGCCGCAGCACCGGCACGAGCGGGGTGGCCTTCACCGCGAAGGCGTGCAGGACGGGGGTGCCGGGCGGGGTGACCGCCTCGAAGGCGGCGCGCAGGGCGGCGGCGCTCGCGCGGATGCCGGCGATGTCGAGCAGGCCCGCGACGGGGGCGCCGGGCCCGACGATGCCCTGCTCGACGGCGGCGCGGACGGCTTGGTCGCGGCGGGCGGCGCGAGCGGCGGTGGTGGTGCCGGGGGCGGTGTCCGTGCGGAGGTCCTGCGTCTGCTGGTCGTCGTCCTCGTCGTGGGCCATGCGATCCAGCCAATCATCCGGGGCGGGCCCGCGCCGACGTACTCGCGCATCCGTTCGCTATTGACTAGCTCTATTCAGGCCATCAGGATGTGAATAACAAGGTCACAGTCGGCAGAGCGACGACAGTCACCGCAGGTTCACGCGAGGAGGCACCGCCCCATGTCAGGACCCCGCCCCGTACGAGCGCCGCGCGGCACGGAACTCAGCGCCCTGGGATGGCAGCAGGAAGCCGCCCTGCGCATGCTCCAGAACAACCTCGACCCCGAGGTCGCCGAGCACCCCGACAAGCTCGTCGTCTACGGCGGCACCGGCAAGGCCGCCCGCGACTGGCGCTCCTTCGACGCGATGGTCCGTACGCTTCAGACCCTGAAGCAGGACGAGACGATGCTCGTCCAGTCCGGCCGCCCCGTCGGCGTCATGCAGACCCACGAGTGGGCGCCGCGCGTCCTGATCGCCAACTCCAACCTGGTCGGCGACTGGGCGAACTGGGAGGAGTTCCGCCGCCTGGAGCAGCTGGGCCTGACCATGTACGGCCAGATGACGGCCGGTTCGTGGATCTACATCGGCACGCAGGGCATCCTCCAGGGCACGTACGAGACGTTCGCGGCGGTGGCGGCCAAGAAGTTCAACGGCACCCTCGCGGGCACCATCACCCTCACCGCGGGCCTCGGCGGCATGGGCGGCGCCCAGCCCCTCGCCGTCACCATGAACGACGGCGTCGCGATCTGCGTCGACTGCGACCCGCGCGCCATCGAGCGCCGCATCGAGCACAAGTACCTGGACGTGCGGGCCGACTCCCTGGAGCACGCGCTCCAGCTCGCCGTCGAGGCCCGCGACCAGCGCAAGCCGCTCTCCATCGGCCTGCTCGGCAACGCGGCGGAGCTGCTGCCGCGCATGCTCGCCGAGTCCGCGCCCATCGACATCGTCACGGACCAGACCTCCGCCCACGACCCGCTCTCCTACCTGCCGGTGGGCGTCGCCTTCGAGGACATGGCGTCGCACGCGGCGAAGGACCCGGCGGGCTTCACCACCCGCGCCCGTGAGTCGATGGCCCGGCACGTCGAGGCCATGGTCGGCTTCATGGACGCGGGCGCCGAGGTCTTCGACTACGGCAACTCCATCCGCGGCGAGGCCCAACTCGCGGGCTACGACCGCGCCTTCGCCTTCCCCGGCTTCGTCCCCGCCTACATCCGCCCCCTCTTCTGCGAGGGCAAGGGCCCCTTCCGCTGGGCGGCGCTGTCCGGCGAGGCCTCCGACATCCACAAGACGGACAAGGCGATCCTCGACCTCTTCCCGGAGAACGAATCGCTGCACCGCTGGATCAAGATGGCGGGCGAGCGCGTCCACTTCCAGGGCCTGCCCGCCCGCATCTGCTGGCTCGGCTACGGCGAGCGCGACAAGGCGGGCGAGCGCTTCAACGACATGGTGGCGGGCGGCGAGTTGCAGGCCCCGCTGGCCATCGGCCGCGACCACCTGGACTGCGGCTCCGTCGCCTCCCCGTACCGCGAGACGGAGGCCATGCTCGACGGCTCCGACGCGATCGCCGACTGGCCGCTTTTGAACGCCATGGTCAACGTCGCGTCGGGCGCGAGCTGGGTCTCCCTCCACCACGGCGGCGGCGTCGGCATGGGCCGCTCCCTCCACGCGGGCCAGGTCTCGGTCGCCGACGGCACGAAGCTCGCCGGCGAGAAGATCCGCCGCGTGCTGACCAACGACCCCGGCATGGGCGTCATCCGGCACGTGGACGCCGGGTACGACATCGCGGAGTCCGTGGCGGACGAGAAGGGCGTACGGGTTCCGATGCGGGAGGGTGACGGCGCGTGAGCGAGCAGGCCGCCGCCCCGTCCTTCCAGGAGATGTGGCGGGACCTGGCACCCATCGGCCGCGACGCCGGGTCGCGCGGCTACCGCCGTTACGCCTGGACCGGGGCCGACGCCGACTGCCGGGCCTGGTTCCGGGCCCAGGCCGAGTCCCGCGGCCTCACCCACGAACTGGACCGCAACGGCAACCAGTGGGCCTGGCTGGGCGACCCGGCCGCCGGGGACGCCGTCGTCACCGGCTCGCACCTGGACTCCGTCCCCGACGGCGGCGCCTTCGACGGCCCCTTGGGCGTCGTCTCCGCCTTCGCGGCGCTGGACGAACTCCGTGCCCGCGGGACCCGGTTCACCAAGCCCCTGGCCATCGTGAACTTCGGCGACGAGGAGGGTGCCCGCTTCGGCCTGGCCTGCGTGGGCTCCCGCCTCACCGCCGGGCAGCTCACCATCGAGGCGGCGCACAAGCTGCGGGACGGCGACGGCGTGACGCTGCCGCAGGCGATGGAGGCCGCGGGGTACGACCCGTCGGCGATCGGCCCCGACCCCGAACGCCTCGCCCGGATCGGCGCGTTCGTGGAGCTGCACGTCGAGCAGGGCCGCGCCCTGGACCTGACCGGCGACCCCGTCGGCATCGCCTCCGCCATCTGGCCGCACGGCCGCTGGCGCTTCGACTTCCGGGGCGAGGCCAACCACGCGGGCACGACCCGCCTGGCCGACCGCAGGGACCCGATGCTCACCTACGCGGAGACGGTCCTCGCCGCCCGCCGCGAGGCCGAACTCGCGGGCGCTGTCGCGACGTTCGGCAAGATCTCCGTCGAGCCGAACGGCGTCAACGCCATCCCGTCCCTCGTGCGCGGCTGGCTCGACTCCCGCGCCGCCGACCAGGCGACCCTCGACACCGTCGTCACGGGCGTCGAGAAGGCGGCCCGCGAGTACGCGGAGCGCCACGGCATCGACCTCGACGTCGTACGGGAGTCCTTCACGCCGGTGGTGGAGTTCGAGGACGCCCTCCGCGACGAGCTGGGCGCGATCCTCGGCGGAGAGACCGAGCGGCCGGTCCCCGTCCTCGGCACGGGCGCCGGACACGACGCGGGTATTTTGTCCGCCTCGATCCCCACCGCCATGCTGTTCGTACGGAACCCCACGGGCGTCTCGCACTCCCCGGCAGAGTACGCCGCCGAGGACGACTGCCTGGCCGGGGTGGCCGCACTGGCCGACGTACTGGAAGGGTTGGCATGCAGGTGACGACGTACTGGCTGGAGCACGCCTGGCTCGGCACCCATGTCGAGCCGGGCGTCGCGGTGGAGGTGACGGGCGAGCGGATCACGGCCGTCCGCAAGGACGTCGCGGCGCCCCCGCCGGGCGCGACGGTGCTGCGCGGCCTGACGCTCCCCGGCCTGGCCAACGCCCACTCGCACGCCTTCCACCGGGCGCTGCGCGGCACGGTCCAGGTCGGCTCCGGCACGTTCTGGACGTGGCGCGAGGTGATGTACGGGGTGGCGGACCGCCTGACGCCCGAGAGCTACCACGCGCTCGCGCGGGCGGTGTACGCGGAGATGGCGCTGGCCGGCATCACGACGGTGGGGGAGTTCCACTACCTCCACCACCAGCCGGGCGGCACGCCGTACGCCGACCCGAACGCGATGGGCGAGGCGCTGATCCAGGCGGCGGCGGACGCGGGCGTGCGCATCACCCTCCTGGACACGGCGTATGTGGCCTCCGGACTGCTCTCCGCGACGCGGGGCAAGGCCCCCGACCGCCACCAGCTGCGCTTCTCCGACGGCACGGCGGACGCGTGGGCGGAGCGGGCGTCGGCGCTCAAGGACCGCCCGCACGCCCGCATAGGCGCCGCGATCCACTCCGTACGGGCGGTCCCGGCACGGCAGTTGGGCGTGGTGGCGCAGTGGGCGGCGGAGCGGCAGGCGCCCCTGCACGTCCACCTCTCCGAGCAGACGGCGGAGAACGACGCCTGCCAGGCGGTGCACGGCTGCACGCCGACCCAGCTCCTCGCCGACCACGGCGTCCTCGGCCCGCGCACCACGGGCGTCCACAACACGCACCTGACGGAGGAGGACATCGGGCTGCTCGGCGGCACGACGACGGGCACGTGCATGTGCCCGACGACGGAACGCGACCTGGCGGACGGCATCGGCCCCGCCGTCGCCCTGGACCGGGCGGGCAGCCCCCTGTCGCTCGGCAGCGACAGCCACGCGGTGATCGACCTCTTCGAGGAGGCGCGCGCGATGGAGCTGAACGAACGCCTCCGCTCCCACACGCGGGGCCACTGGACGGCGGCGGCGCTGCTGCGCGCGGCGACGGCCACGGGTCACGCGGCGCTCGGCTGGCCCGAGGCGGGCGTGCTCGAACCGGGCGCCCTTGCGGACCTCACCACGGTCGCCCTGGACACGGTCCGCACCGCGGGCCCGGTCCCGCGCCTGGCCGCGGAGACGGCGGTCTTCGCGGCGACGGCGGCGGACGTCCGCCATGTGGTGACCGGCGGCCGGGTCGTCGTACGGGAGGGGGCGCACGCGGCGGTTCCGGACGTGCCGGGGGCGTTGGCGGAGGCGGTGGCGGCGCTGAGAGATTGACCGGCCCCCCAAGGCCGCCGCCTTGCCCGCTTTCCCAGCCCCTCCGGCGTTTGAGGAGCGGGGTCCGGGGCGGAGCCCCGGTTTCGGGAAGGGGCGGGCTTGGGGAAGGAACTCGCTCGAACCCCCGCCTTCCCCCATGGAGCACCCCATGACCACCACCGTCATCACCAACATCGCGAGCCTCGTCACCAACGACCCCGCCCAGGGCGACGGCAGCCCCCTGGGCCTGCTCACGGACGCCGCCGTCGTCCTGGACGGCGAGACTGTGGCCTGGGTGGGCCCGGCGGCGAAGGCCCCCGCGGCGGACACGGTGCACGACGCCGACGGCCGCGCCGCGATCCCCGGCTTCGTCGACTCCCACTCCCACCTCGTCTTCGCGGGCGACCGCACGCAGGAGTTCAACGCCCGCATGTCGGGCCGCGCCTACTCCGCGGGCGGCATCCGTACGACGGTGGCGGCGACCCGCGCGGCCACGGACGCGGAGCTGGAGGCGAACGTCACCCACTACCTCCGCGAGGCCCTGCGCCAGGGCACGACGACCTTCGAGACGAAGTCGGGCTACGGCCTGACGACCGAGGACGAGTCCCGCGCCCTGCGCATCGCGGCGCGCCACACGGACGAGGTCACGTTCCTCGGCGCGCACATCGTCTCCCCGGACTATGCCGAGGACCCGGCGGCGTACGTCGAACTGGTCACCGGCGAGATGCTGGACGCCTGCGCGCCGCACGCCCGCTGGATCGACGTCTTCTGCGAGAAGGGCGCCTTCGACGGCGACCAGGCCCGCGCGATCCTCACGGCGGGCAAGGCGAAGGGCCTGCACCCCCGCATCCACGCCAACCAGCTCTCGTACGGCCCGGGCGTCCAGCTGGCGGTCGAACTGGACGCGGCGTCGGCGGACCACTGCACGCACCTCACGGACGCCGACGTCGACGCGCTCGCCCAGGGCGACACGGTGGCGACGCTCCTGCCGGGCGCGGAGTTCTCCACCCGTGCGGAGTGGCCGGACGCCCGCCGCCTCCTGGACGCGGGCGTGACGGTGGCCCTCTCCACGGACTGCAACCCGGGTTCGTCCTTCACGTCCTCGCTCCCGTTCTGCATCGCCCTGGCGGTACGGGACATGGGCATGACCCCCGACGAGGCGCTCTGGTCGGCCACGGCGGGCGGCGCGGCGGCCCTGCGCCGCACCGACATCGGCACCCTCCGCGAGGGCACCCGCGCCGACCTGGCCCTCCTGGACGCCCCGAGCCATGTGCACTTGGCGTACCGGCCGGGGGTGCCGCTGGTCGGGGAGGTGTGGCGGAGGGGCGCGCGGGTGGGGTGACGTTCCCTGCCATGTTCCGTGCGGAGCGGTTGCGCGACTGTGTCGTGACGTCGGCGCGGTACCGGTGATCAGCCGCGGGGTTCGGGCCTGGAGTTGCGCGGAGCGCAGCCCGCCGCAGCGGGCCCGGACCTCAGCGGTCACCGGCTGGACCGCCGTGGGCAGAGTGTGCCCCTGGCCTGCTGGGCGGCGGACAAGGACCACCGGGAGGCGTGCGGCACCGTGCGGGTGCCCTTCCGTGGCCGGTGGGACCGGCTCTCGGCAGGTCGACGTAGCAGCCGTGATCTACGTGCCTACATCGGTTCGGTCAGCGGTCGAGTTCTGAGTGCGGCAGGCTGTGGACCTGTGCACGCCATACCTCGGGCTGGTCGTCTCCCGTCGGGGACGGCTCGAGCCGGAGGAAACCGGGTTGCCACGCTCGTGTGAAGTAAATGACGCCGCAAAGAGCCGGCTCCCGTTGCCCGCGCGCCGCAGTGCGGGGAATGTTCGGAAAGCGCGGCGAAGAGAAATCGGCGCCGCGTGCGTTCCGGAGTTCGTTTATTCGCCTGGCGAATTCCGCCTCGGCCGCCGCCTTGAATCGCTCGTAACATGCTGCCGCATCCTTTCCTCCGGGAATGATTACGAGCAATTGCGCAGGTGAGAGCAGCCGGACGGCCTCCGTGAGCTGCCAGAGCGTTCCGGGCGAGGATGTCGCCATGATGAGTACAAGATCTGCGTACGGGAGTGCCTCGGAGACCTCGGGTTTCCACTTGCCCGGTGTCAGGGGAAGCCGTGGTATTCCCGCCTTCTCCATGTCGGCCCGATCGCCGGACACGATGAGTGTGCCATAGGGTTCAAAGACGGCCATGAGTGCTTCTTTGAGGCCAGGAGGACTCCAGAGCGGCGGTGTATCAACGTCCAGCGGCATAGGGCGAAGGTACAGGACGTACGGCTCCTGCTTGAGGTCGGAGGGGCGTCGCGCATAAGCAATGAAGCGCCCCAGTTTCCGCAGTTGATGAGCCGTGTTCACGGCAACCAGTACGACACCGATCGCCGAAGACCACAGAATCACCGGAAGTGCCGGTCGAGTCCATATGAGCAAGAACATGACCACAAAGATTATGGTGACATTCACCTGTTGCCAGTGCCGCATGGTCCGGTTCAGCGTACGCTCGCCCTTTGCAAGCGTCGCTGGTGGCTCTTCCGTCAACTGCCTGGAACTAGGTTCCGTCGTTGTGGGAAGAGGCGAGGGCCCAGTGGTAATGATGCCCTTGACCGAATGTCCACCCTCCTTCGGAACTGCGACCTTGACGTCGCCGATTTGCCTGCTGCGTTCTTCCTCCATTATCTCCATCGTCAGCCACGCCGAACCAGCGAATGTGAATATGCAGATCCCGGCGAGCTGAGAGGGTGACGTGATGTCGAATGCCTCGATGAGCAGAAGGCTTGCGCATGCGACCCCGAGAAAAATACGGGCTGTGGTCCGGGCCACTCTTGCCCGGTTAACGGGAGCGGTGTAGGTGGCCTTGCCGGGGAGTGCTTCCTCGATATGCTCCAGCAGCGGGTCGATCTGCGTGGTGACCATCCTGCGCTGTCGCGCACGACGAGTCAGGCCCGGCCACGAGGTGGGGTCGAATCGCACGAATTCCCCTGAGGAGTCGTCCTTGAAGCGGACAATGCCCTCGACCGGCATTCTCCTGTGCGGCTTCGAAGGCCGCATCAAGGGCGGGTACGGGGGAAGTGACGGCTGCGCCGGAACTGGAACGCCCGTTGCGCGCAGCTCTCCGGCACGGGCGGTGTAGAAGTTCGAGGCTTCCTCGCAGAAGCGCCCGTAGCTCTCGGGGTCAGAACAGGCGAGCAACAGAACACGTGACGGCGGTAAGAGACGAAGCGCTTCGGTGTACTCCCACAGGACACCCTCAGGTGTCCTTGATCCGCAGTCGAGGCCGGCAATGATCAGAACAAGACGGGCGTGGCGAATGGCGTCGCTGACCGCGCCTTTCCAGTCATCCTCCGGAAGGTAGAAGCGCTCTGCCCCGGGCAATGTGAACGATTCCCCGGGACTTCCCACGGCAACCACCTTGCCGAAGCGCCGGAAGAGACGGACGAGTTGCTCCTCCGCCGTTGCGCCGGTCTCGATGCTATCCCTGTCTCCGAAATACTGGCGCACAGCAGACCATATGCCCCGGCCTGGTTTTTCGTCCACCCTTGACAAGACCTGGTCCATCTGAAAATTGCGCAGGTATAGCACGTAGGTCTGGTCCTTCAGTTGCTCGCGTCTGACGAGCACGGGTAAAGGGCGAATTCGTGTGGCCGCGTTGATCGTGCGGGCTGCGGAGAGCAAGGTCACTCCTGCTGCCAGACCGGAGATCAAGATCAGAACCAACCACCAGGTCAGCCCCATGGTCAAGGGGATGGCGATGCCCGTCGCGACATCGAGCAGCAGCATCACCACAGCAGCCGGCAGGGAACGTCGAATTCGTGTCATGTACGGACGGAAGTGCGGGTCCTCGTCGAAGACACTCATGAGGGGCATTCTTTCGCAGCCATTGCGCGCTTCGCTGCCGTTCCGGCGAATCGAATCGGTAAGGCCGATCAAGGAGCTGGCGGCTCTCGCGCGGTCCCCCGCCTAGGCGGTGAAGTGATCTATATAGCGTCAGAACGGTAGTTGAGGTGCGCGACGGTCGATGCGTCCGGCACCGTCGCCTCATTCAGGCGAGATCCGACTCGTCAATGCTTTCGCCTCGTCACCGATGACCATGAAGACCATCGGCCTCTTCGGCGGCATGAGCTGGGAGTCCAGCGCCGAGTACTACCGACTGCTCAACGAACTCCTACGCGCCTCGGCGGCCTGCACTCCGTGGACTTCGCGGAGATCGGGCGATTGCAGGCTGCGGGGGAGTTCGGCCGGTCGGGCTGCTCGGCACCGCGTTCACCATGGAGCAGGACTTCTACCGGGAGTGGCTGGCGGGGCATGGCCTGGAGGTGCTCGTGCCGGACGCGGCGGGGCGGGCCGTCGTCTCTTCCCGACGAACCGGCTGCACGCGCAGGCGGCGGTCGAGGCGGCGCTTACCTCAGAGGCGTGAGCCGACCTCACAGGCGTCATATGACGACTGTGAGGCCCGCCCCGTCACGAGGCGGGCCCCACAGGGCCGAGGCAGAAGGCCGGGGCGCAGGGCACGAGGCCGTTGAGGCGCCCCGTGGCGTCGCGTCGGCTCACTCCTCGACCGTCAGTCCCTTGCGGAGCTTGACGAGGGTGCGCGACAGCAGTCGCGAGACGTGCATCTGCGAGATGCCGAGTTCCTCGCCGATCTCGGACTGCGTCATGTTGGCGACGAAGCGGAGAGAGAGGATCTTCCGGTCGCGCGGCGGCAGTTCGGCGATCAGGGGCTTCAGCGACTCGATGTACTCGATGCCTTCGAGGCCGTGGTCCTCATAGCCGATCCGGTCCGCGAGCGCGCCCTCGGAGTCGTCCTCCTCCGGCTGCGCGTCCAGGGAACTCGCCGTGTAGGCGTTGGACGCGGCCATGCCCTCGACGACCTCGTCGTTGGAGATGCCGAGGCGCTCGGCCAGCTCGCTCACCGTGGGGGCGCGGTCGAACTTCTGGGCGAGTTCGTCGCCCGCCTTGGCGAGGTCGAGCCTGAGTTCCTGGAGCCGGCGCGGGACGCGCACCGACCAGCTGGTGTCGCGGAAGAAGCGCTTGATCTCCCCGACGATCGTCGGCATCGCGAACGTGGGGAATTCCACACCGCGGCTGAGTTCGAAGCGGTCGATGGCCTTGATGAGGCCGATCGTGCCCACCTGGATGATGTCCTCCATCGGCTCGCTGCGGGAGCGGAACCGGGAGGCCGCGAACTTCACCAGGGCGAGGTTCAGTTCGACCAGGGTGTTGCGGACGTATGCGTGTTCGTGCGTGCCTTCTTCGAGCGACTCCAGGCGCTCGAAGAGGGTCTTGGACAGGGCCCTCGCGTCCAGCGGCCCCACTTCGGCGTACGGCGGGATCTCGGGGAGGTCCCGCAGCCCTTCCGGGGCTTCCGGGGCCGCTTCCGGAACCGGCTGCGGTTCGCGGGCGGGAGCCGGGATCGTGGTGGCGGAGTGGGACGGCGGGGGTGTCGACGTCGCTTGGTCAGCAGGCGATTCGTCGAGCCGGGGTGACATGGTGTCCTCCATCGTTCTCGGCATATGGCTGCCGATGCCTATGCGTGCACTGCGGTGTGCGGCGCCTCCAAAGCCGTCCGTGTCGATTGCTGTCTCTTCTACCCCTACCCGCTTCCGCGCTCCGGTCGCAAGTGGCTTTGGCGGTGAAATGTCCGATTTCGGGGGGATGTTCGGGTACCCCGAACCGCGGGGAGGGCGTAATGTTCAGGGGCGTCATCAACAGCCACGACGGTCGGAAGAGAGAGACGGCATGGACCGCGGCACGGTCGGCAGTGCGCACAGGGGCCGACTTCTGGTCGAAGTGCGAGAGGTGGACACGAGCGCCGTCGTGACACCGGCGGGTGAGCTGGATCACCACACCGCCGATCTCCTGCGTGAACCGCTGGAAAGCTGTCTCGCGGGCGGTTATTCACGGCTCGTCGTCGATTGCTCGCGCCTCGAATTCTGTGATTCCACGGGGCTCAATGTGCTGCTCGGGGCCCGGCTCAAGGCCGAGGCCGCGGGGGGCGGGGTCCACCTGGCCGGGATGCTGCCGGTGGTGGCCCGGGTCTTCGAGATCACCGGTGCGGAGGCCGTCTTCACGGTGCACGAGACACTCGAAGCCGCTCTGGGCGACTGAGCCCGTGACGGTCGCACGCGAAAGTTACGCGTCAGTTGTCTCTCTGTGATCAAGGCGTTACCAGCGTCACAGGAACCGTCCCGAACAAGTGGGTGTTCTCACGGTTCGGCCGGGCAGGAGAGACCTGGACCCGTCCTCTGTCAGAACGGCAAGCAGCCGATGTCCCCTACTCGTCCCACGACCCCTACTTGTCCAGAGTCCTCTGCGTGTCCAGAGTGCTCAGTCATCTTGTCGGTGAGGTGAAGCGCTGATGAGCACCACCCGGCCTTATTCGCCGGGCGACCGCGGCCCGGACTCCGAGGCCGCCGTCGCGGACGCTCCCGCGGACCCGCCCTCCGGGGCGCCCACGGCTCGCCAGGTCCGCCGGCTGAGCCTGAGCGGTGCCAGCGGCATCGTCCCGCTCGCCCGGGACTACACCCGCGAGGCGCTGCACGCGTGGGGCTGGCTGCCCGCGGAGAGCGCCGACCGCAGAGCCGCCGCCGAGGACGTCCTGCTCGTCGTCTCCGAGCTCGTCACCAACGCCTGCCTGCACGCCGAGGGTCCCGACGAGCTCTGGCTCTCCTGCGACGGCAAGGTGCTGCGCATCGAGGTCTCCGACCGCGGCGCGGGCCAGCCCGCGCCCCGGACCCCGCACCGCGCGGGGCGGCCCGGCGGACACGGCATGTTCATCGTCCAGCGGCTCTGCCTCGACTGGGGTGTCGTACGCACGCCGGGGGACGTCGGCAAGAGGGTCTGGGCGGAGCTGGGAGCGCCCGCCTAGCGCCCGCGCGGCGGGCCCGCCCCCGGCCACGGCTGCCGGCCCGTTGTCCTGCCGTCCTGCTGTCCACGGTTCGCACACGCGCCGGATCACCACGATCCGGCGCGTCTTTTGTCTTCCCTCGGCAAGGCCCCCGGCGTACCTTGAGCGCCCAATCTGATGTGCCGTCAGTAAGTCAGCAAGCCAGCGTCACTCCGCACCGCGGCACGCCACGACGACCGGCATGAGGGGATCACGAGGTGTCGTACAAGAAATCGGCCGCGCTCGCGCTTGCCACCGCCCTGGCCGGCGGCTCGGCGGTGCTGGTGGCCGCCCCTGCCGCGCAGGCCACCGTCCAGGACGTCAACTACCAGTGCAAGACGCCGATCGGGAACAAGGGCGCGGTCTCGCCGATCGACATCAAGAGCGTCAGGAGCGGCGGCGGCCACAAGCTCACGATGTCCTTCCAGAAGGGCGTCTCGTCCAGCCCCGTCGAGCTGGGCAAGGGCGCGATGAAGCCGAGTGCCGTGATCAAGGTCGGCGGCGCGGACAGCGGGACCGTGGCGGTCTCCGGCGCGCCGAACACCGAGGCGATCCCCGCCAACACGCCGATCAAGATCAGCGACTTGTCGGGCACGTACACGCCGAAGAAGAGCGGCAAGGTCACCTTCACCGCCGGGGTCCTCACCATCAAGGCGCTCGGTACGACGACCACGTGTACGCCGTCCAACAACCCGAAGCCGTCCTTGGAGCTGGAGGTGAAGGGGGCGGGAGGCTCCGGTTCCGGTTCTGACTCCGGTTCCGGTTCCGACGCGGGGCCCGACTCCGGCCTTGGCTCCGGCTCCGGAGGGGCTGGAACCGGCGGCTCCGGCAGCGGTGAACTCCCGCAGACCGGTCCGGCGGACTCCGCGATCGCGCTCGGCACCCTCGGCGGCACCGTGCTGCTCGCGGGCGCGGCCGGCGCGCTCTGGCTGACCCGCAGGAACCAGGCGGCGCGCTCGCGGTAGCCGCCGCCCGGACCGCCGAACCGAGGCCAGGAGCCGCCCATGCCGTCCTCCGCCGCACGTGCCGCCGCCGCGCTGTGTGCCGCCGCCCTCGTGCTGGGTTCCGCGGCCCCCGCGCACGCGGACCGCGGCGGTTCCCCGGACTGGTCCGTCGGGCCGTCCACCGGGGACGGCCCACGCGCCCCGAAGGACGGCCGCCCCGCCTTCTACGCCGAGGGCGCCCCGGGCACGGTGCTCCGGGACACCGTGTCCGTCAGCAACCCGGGCCCGAAGCCGCGCACGGTGTCCCTGCGGGGCGCGGACGTGAAAGCGGGTGACACCGGTTCCGGCGCCCCCTCGGTCGCCTCGGCCAAGGAGCGGCCCACGGAGACCGGGGCGTGGATACGCCTCGCGCGGCGGCGCGTGGAGGTGCCGCCGCGCACGCGCGCCGAGGTGCCGTTCACCGTGACGGTCCCCGAGGACGCGGTGCCCGGCGACCACCCCGGGGTGATCGTCGCGAGCGGCGGCGGGCGCACGGTGGGCGTACGGCTGCACCTGCGGGTCGGCGGGCCCACGCTCCCGGCGCTCACCGTGGAGCGCGTCAAGGTCGACCAGGACGCCGGGCGCATCACGTACGACCTGGTCAACCGCGGCAACACCGTGCTGAGCCCGAAGCTCGCGGTCCACGTCGACGGTGTCCTCGGCACGCTCCTGCACCGACCGGCGCGGCCGCTGCCGGTCGAACTGCTGCCCGGCCGCCGCGTCTCCCTGAGCGAACCGTGGCCGGACGTCCCGGCTCTCGACGCGGCGGAGGTACGGCTGACGGCGACGGCACCGGGCGGCGCCCGTGACACCGCCACGGCGTCGGCGCGCTTCGTGCCGTGGGGCGCGCTGGCGGGCGGGGCGGCCGCGCTGCTCGCCGTCACGGGCGGCGCGCTTCATCTCGTACGCGTACGGGGACGCAGACGCAGCTCCGAGGTGCCGGAACCGGAAGCCGGGACGGAGCGGGAGTGCGAGCGGGCCCAGCCGCCGGGCAGCGCACGGGAGTTGGCGGAAGCCGGGACGCGGGAGGAACCGTGAGCGCCAAGCGGAACGGTAAGCGGAACGGCAAGCGGAACGGGACGGCCGGTCTGTGGGCCGTCGTCGCCCTGGCGCTGCTCGGCTCCGCCCTGTTGCCCTGGCCGGCGGCGACGGCCGCCCCCGCGGCGGACAAGCCCACCGTGACGCTCTCCGCCGCGCAGGCGGGCAAGGGCGGCTCCGTCACCGTCACGGGAGAGGGCTGGCGTCCCGAGGCCCTGCTGATGATGCTGATCTGCGGACAGTCCACGCCCGGCGAGGGCGTCGTCGGCGGCACCAACGCGTGTGCCAACGCCGAGGGCCGCGCCGTCACCACCGGCAAGGACGGCACGTTCCGCAAGAAGCTGCCCGTCGCCGAGCCGCCCGAGCCCTGCCCCTGCGTCGTCCACGTCGCCACGGTGACGGGGGAGAAGGCGAAGGCCGACGCCGCGTTCAAGGTCGCGGGCCACCCCGTGAAGCCGCTGCCCGAGCAGAGCGGCGGCGGGCGGCTCTCCGTCCTGTCGGACACTCGTATGGAGGGTTCCGGCTCCCTGCTGACCTGGTTCGGCGCGCCGCCGCGGCGCACGCTCGTCTTCACCGTGGGCAACGTCGGCCCGGCGCCCCTCAAGGACCCCGTCTTCCAAGTCGGCACCTCCCACGGCGTGTTCGCGCCGCAGTGGGAGGAGCGGCAGTGGCGCGGCACCGTCGCGCCGGGCGAGAAGGCGCGGATCGAGCTGCCGGTGGAGCTGTCGGCGGGTGCGCACGGCGACTACCTGGTCTCGCTGAAGTTCGGCGGGAAGGTCCTCGCCGAGCAGCCGTGGGGCGTGGGCCGCCCCTGGGGCGTCACCGTCTTCTGGCTCCTGCTCTGCCTCGTCGTGCCCGCCGCCGTCTTCCGCCTCGGCATGGCGGTGGTCGACCGGCTGGGGCCGCGCCGACGCCGTGCCGGTGGCCGGCACCGCGCCGGGCGGCTCGCCGAACTCACCGACCGGCTGGCGAAGTTGAGGCCCGCGCAGGGCGCGGCCGCGGCCGACGAGGAGACCCGCGCGCCACGCGTCGCCCGGCCTTCGGGGGGCTCCGGCGCGCCTGACCCCGGTTCGGCGGAGCGGACGACCGCTCTGCCGTGGTTCACCCCCGACACAGACCCCGGCGCGCCCGCGGGCCGGCTCTCCGCACCGTCCGACAACAGTCCGACGAAGGGAAAAACGTGATCACGCATCGACGGAGAGCGGGCGCGGCCTCGGTCGCGCTCCTGCTCGGCGGGGCGGGCGTCCTGTTCACCGCGGGCGCCGCACGGGCCGCGGACGTCGCCTACCAGACGGAGTGCGTCCCTCCGCCGATCTCCGGGCTGCCGCCCGTGCAGGGCACGACGAAGGTGGAGATCACGGCGCCCGCCACGGCGAAGGTGGGCGACGAGATCGAGGTCGTATGGAAGACGACCCAGGCGGCCTCCAAGAACCCGGACGTGCTCGACCTGGACCAGGACACGGTGAAGCCGAGCGGCACGATCAAGGTGGGCGGCGGGCAGAGCGGTGACCTGAAGGTCGAGGGGGAGCGGAAGAACCCGCCGATCAAGAAGAACAGCCCCATGATCCTCTCCGACATGAGGGGCAAGCTGAAGCTGACGGCGGCGGGCGAGGTGACGCTGACCCCGGACGCGTACCACATCAACGTCAGCAAGCCGATCTCGACGGACACGAAGTGCGCGCCGAAGGAGCGGGTGGGGGCGGGCGCGACGATCAAGGTGACGGACGGCGGCGGTTCAGGGGGTTCGTCGGGCGGTACGGGTGGGACGGCGAGCGGTGGTGGTAACGCCGGCGGTGCCTCTGGCGGCACCTCGGGTGGCGGGGACGGGCGGACCGACTTCCTCGGCAAAGAGGTGCAGACCCCCTACAAGTGCAAGACACCGATCGGCGACAAGGAGGCGACCTCGCCGGTCCAGATCAACGCCAAGAAGGGCGGCGGGGCATACGGCCTGACCGTGCAGTTCAAGAAGTCCGTGATGGACAGCCCCGCGGACATCCCCGCCGACTCCGTGAAACCGTCCATGGAGGTCACGCTGGGCGGCGCGGACAAGGGCACGGTGCATGTCGAGGGCCCGACCAACAAGGACCCCATCAAGTCCGGCGCGCCCATCGCCGTCCCGGACCTCACCGGCACCTACAAGCCGGGGGCGGACGGCAGGGCGACGCTCTCGCCGGGCGTCCTGACCGTCAAGGCCCTGGGTACGACGACGACCTGCACGCCCGCCAAGAGCGAGGTTTCCCTGGAACTGGACACGGAGGCGCAGCCGGGTGGGGCGTCGGGGGGTTCGTCGACCGGGGGTGGCTCCGCGGGTGGCTCCGCCACGGGGGGCGGTCTCGCGGAGACCGGGGCGGAGAACGATGGCGCCCTGCGAGCACTGGGGCTGGTCGCCGGCACGGTGATCCTGCTGGGCGGCGCGGTCTTTACGTTCTTGCCGAGGCGGAGGCGGGGTTCTGTCCGCTGACCACCGCGGGTTGTTCGTGGCCGGTCGCGCAGTTCCCCGCGCCCCTAAGGGGCGCGGTTGTCCGGGCGCAAGCTGTGGCGCCCCGTCAGGGGCGCGGGGAACTGCGCGAGCAACCGCAGCGGACCCGCACTCGCCATGTAGTTGTCGGGGGCAGACGCGTCTGCGGGGGGTTCGCGTACATGGCGGGCGCATGGTGTGGCGCCCCCGTCAGGGGCGCGGGGAACTGCGCGAGCGA
The DNA here is from genome assembly GCF_021028635.1 of Streptomyces huasconensis. Lineage (NCBI taxonomy): Bacteria > Bacillati > Actinomycetota > Actinomycetes > Kitasatosporales > Streptomycetaceae > Streptomyces > Streptomyces huasconensis. The sequence continues at coordinate 3,163,460 of NZ_CP086119.1, read as the reverse complement.
CCCGCAGCGGACCCGCACTCGCCATGTAGCTGTCGGGGGCAGACGCGTCTGCGGGTTGTTTGTGGCTGGGCGCGCAGTTCCCCGCGCCCCTTTGGGGGCGTGGTTGGCGGGGCGCAAGGTGGGGCGGCCCCCTCAGGGGCGCGGGGAACTGCGCGAAGCAACCCTCGGCCGTCCCGCACCCGACCGCCGACCGCCGGAGGCACTACGTGTGAGCCCGCAGCCAGCGGAGGGCCGCCCCGGCCATGCCGGGGGCCTTGAGCAGTGGGCCCCCGTGGGCCGCGCCCCGGACCGTCCGTACCGTCACGTCCCGCAACCCCGCCCGCCGCTGCGCGCCCGCGAGTTCCGTGGAGTGGGCGCGCGGCACGAAGTCACCCGCCGAGTGGATCAGGAGCAGCGGGGCGTCATCCGTACCGGACGCGTGTGTCCGGGCGGCCAGGTCGTCCCACCGCTCCCAGCAGCGCAGCCCGCCGAGATCCGGTGCGCACCCCGCGAGCCGCTCGGCGGCCCTCCGCAGCGCCCGCCGCTCGGCCGGGGCACCGGCCACGCCCCCGTCCGCCCACGCCCGGTAGGGCGAGGCCACCGGGGAGAGCGCCACGACCCCCCGCACCCGCGCACGCCCCTCCCCGTACGCACCGGCCTGCAAGGCCAGATGCCCGCCCGCCGACGAGCCGAGCACCAGCGGCCGCTCCCCCCGCTCCCGGTCCCCGACCCACCGCAGCGCCGCCAGCACGTCGTCACGCTGCGCGGGCCACGCCGCGTCGGACGTCAGCCGGTAGTCGGTGTCGTACACGGTGAAACCGCGCTCCGCGAACCACCGCGCCCGGCCGCTCCAGTCGGTGTCCCGCGCCCACGAGCCCCCATGCACGATCATCAGGGCGGGGCGGTGCGGGGACGGGTTCCCGTACACGGTGATGTTCTGGCGCGCGTGGGGCCCGTACGAGAAGAGCTTCCCGGACGGCGGCCGGGGAGCCGCTTCGGCGGCGGCGTGGGGCGAGAGCAGCGCCCCGCAGAGGGCGAGGGGCAGCAAGGTACGGCGCATGCGCCAGATGCTCCACCGGCCGGCCCCCGGGAGCGCGCAGAAACGCGAAGGGCCACCGCACCGGGTGGTGTGGCGGCCCTTCGTTCGGTTCAGGCGTGGCCTGGACGGGCGTACGTCAGTTGACGGAGCCCATCAGCTGCTTGACCTTCTTGCGCGACGTCCAGATGCCGAAGCCCGCGATGACCGCGATGATCGCCTCGACGGCCACCGCCCCGGAGTTGTTCAGGTCGATGCCGAGCTGCGGCGAGGTCAGCAGACCCGTCACGGAGTCGCCCGCGGTGACCGCGAGGAACCAGACACCCATCATCTGGGCGCTGTACTTCTCCGGGGCCATCTTCGTGGTGAGCGACAGGCCGACCGGGGAGAGGCACAGCTCGCCGACGGTCTGGATGAAGTAGATCGCGACCAGCCACATCGGGCTGACCCGGCCGCCGTTGTTGGCGGTGTCGATCAGCGGGATGAGGAAGACGGCGAAGGAGATGCCGATCAGCGTGAGGCTGGAGGCGAACTTGACCGCCGTGCTCGGCTCCTTGCCCCGCTTGTTCAGCCACAGCCACGCCGAGGCGACCACGGGGGCGAGCGCCATGATGAAGATCGGGTTCAGCGACTGGTACCAGGAGGTCGGGAAGTCGAACCCGAGGAGGTTGTTCGTCGTCGCCGTCTTGCCGAAGATCGACAGGGTCGAGCCGTTCTGGTCGTAGATCATCCAGAAGACGGCGGCGACCACGAAGAACCAGATGTAGCCGGACAGCTTCGACTGCTCCAGCTGTGACAGCTCCTTGTCGCGCTTCATGCGGGCGAGGACGGCGATCGGGATGAGCAGACCCGCGATGATCAGCGGCATCAGCGCCCAGTCGGCGAAGTTCCCGGTGACGCCCATCAGCGTGTAGAGCGCGGCGGCGACGATCAGCCAGATCAGGCCGGTGCGCAGGGCGGAGGCGCGCTGCTCCGGGGTGGCGGGCTGCGAGATCACGCTGCTCTGCGCGCTCAGGTGGCGCGAGCCGAGCATGAACTGGGCGAGGCCGAGGGCCATGCCGGCCGCGGCGAGCGCGAAGCCGAGGTGCCAGTTGACGCTCTCGCCGACCGTGCCGATGGAGAGCGGGGCGAGGAAGGCGCCGAGGTTGATGCCGATGTAGAAGAGCGTGAAGCCACCGTCGCGGCGCGGGTCCTTCGGGCCGTCGTAGAGGTGGCCGACCATCACGGAGATGTTCGCCTTCAGCAGGCCGGAGCCGAGCGCGACGAGCGCGAGGCCGGCGAAGAAGGACGCCGAGTTCGGCAGCGCGAGGGTGATGTGGCCGAGGATGACGACGGAGGCACCGATGATGACCGTCTTGCGCGGACCCCAGAAGCGGTCGGCCATCCAGCCGCCCGGCAGGGCGAGCAGGTAGACCATCGACATGTAGACGGAGTAGATCGCCGTCGCCGTCGTGGCACTCATGTTCATGCCGCCGGGGGCGATCAGGTACAGCGGGAGAAGTGCCTTCATGCCGTAGAAGCTGTAGCGCTCCCACATCTCGGTCATGAACAGTGTGGCCAGTCCGCGGGGGTGGCCGAAGAAGGTCTTCTCGGGGCCAGGAGTACTGGCGGAGTCCTTCGTCAGGCTGGACGCCATGGGTCGATCCTCGTGGGTTCGGGACGCGCGGCAGGAGCGTGTGCGCGCCCGGTGGGGGGCGGTCGGCACCGGTGCCGCCTCGTCCAACCCCACGCCCAGGGGAGGTTCACACCCCGGTGGAGGGAGCGAGGGACGGCGACTCCGGGATCCACACCCTGGGCGCAACCTCGCGCGCAGGGCCCGACCACAGGTCATTCCTTTCAAGGCTGGCCGAAGCCGGCCCGCACATAAAAGAGACCTAAGGCGCGCACAGCGGGCCAAAGGTCCTTGAGTAGTGCATCAGGCGTTGGGTCACCATACGACACCACAGGGAGGCATATGGAAGGACTTGAGACATGGATCACAGGTTTGGCTGCAACCGGCGGCGTACATTCAAAGGTGTTTCCTAGTTTCGCGTCCTACAGCCGCAGGCCGTCGCCTCCACTGTGCGATCACCGCACAGCCCTTGTCCACCGCGGACTACCATCACCTCATGACCCGTGTACTGCTCGCCGAGGACGACGCGTCCATCTCGGAGCCGCTGGCCCGCGCCCTGCGCAGGGAGGGTTACGAGGTCGAAGTGCGCGAGGACGGCCCGACCGCCCTCGACGCCGGACTCCAGGGCGGTGTCGATCTTGTCGTGCTCGACCTGGGGTTGCCCGGCATGGACGGCCTGGAGGTCGCCCGCCGGCTGCGCGCCGACGGGCTCACGGTGCCGATCCTGATCCTCACCGCGCGCGCCGACGAGGTGGACACCGTCGTCGGTCTGGACGCGGGCGCCGACGACTACGTGACCAAGCCGTTCCGCCTCGCGGAGCTGCTGGCCCGGGTGCGGGCCCTGCTGCGGCGTGGTGCCACGGAGCACAAGGAGGCGCCGTCCACGCACGGCGTGCGGATCGACGTGGAGTCGCACCGGGCCTGGATGGGCGAGGAGGAACTCCAGCTCACGGCAAAGGAGTTCGACCTGCTGCGGGTCCTCGTGCGCGACGCGGGCCGCGTCGTCACGCGCGATCAGCTGATGCGGGAGGTCTGGGACACGACGTGGTGGTCGTCCACCAAGACCCTGGACATGCACATCTCCTGGCTCCGCAAAAAACTGGGCGACGACGCGGCGAACCCGCGGTACATCGCGACGGTACGGGGCGTGGGTTTCCGCTTCGAGAAGAGCTGACCCGCACGTGTGTCAGGGGCGTCAGTGTGGCGCCCCGTAAGGGGCGCGGGGAACTGCGCGAGCAAGCGAGGATGCCCCGCACCCGCGCACGATACGGCGGCGGGCAGCCGCTCCGGCGGCTTTGACGGCTCGGGCCCCGTAAGGGGCGCGGGGAACGGCGCGAGCAAGCCAAGACGCCCCGCACCCGCCCGCGAAACCGCCGGAGGCAGCCGCGTCTGCGAGGTCCAGGACCGTCGGCCTCCGCAGACCGTCTCGGCTGATCGCGCAGTTCCCCGCGCCCCTGAGGGCAGCGGGACCACCCCGCGGCATCTCGTGAGGGGGCCTGCGGCCGCCCCGCGCCCCTGAGGGCAGCGGGACCACCCCGCGGCATCCCGCACCCCCGGCCCGCTCCGATCCGCGACACTAAACGCATGCGTCGCCGACTGATCAACTCCACCCTCGCCGTCGTCCTCGTCGTGATCGCCGTCTTCGGCGTCAGCCTCGTCATCGTCGAGACGAGGACGATCAGCAGCAGCGCCCAGGAACGCGTGGACTCCGAGGCCATGCGCCTCGCCAGCATCGTCGACAGCCGGCTGATCAGCCAGGAGCGGATCAGCGCCGCCATCCTGCGCGACCAGGTCGCCACCGCCCGCTACGCCCGGATCGACCTGCCCGGCCGCCCGCCCATCGAGATCGGCAAGCGCCCCACCGGCGACGTGATCAGCGCCACCCGCCCCGGCGAGCAGGGCGAACAGGTCACCGTGCAGGAGCCGAAGGACGCCGTCACCCGCGAGGTCGGCCGCACCCTGCTGATCATCGCCGCCGTCGCGCTGCTCGCGATCATCGCCGCGGTGCTCCTCGCCGTCCGCCAGGCCAACCGCCTGGCCTCCCCGCTCACCGACCTCGCCGAGACCGCCGAACGCCTCGGCTCCGGGGACTCCCGCCCCCGCCACAAGCGGTACGGCGTACCGGAACTGGACCGCGTCGCCGACGTCCTGGACGCCTCCGCCGACCGCATCGGCCGCATGCTGACCGCCGAGCGGCGCCTGGCCGCCGACGCCTCCCACCAGCTGCGCACCCCGCTGACCGCCCTGTCCATGCGGCTGGAGGAGATCACCGTCACCGACGAGCTGGACACGGTGAAGGAGGAGGCGACGATCGCGCTGGCGCAGGTGGAGCGCCTCACCGACGTCGTGGAGCGGCTGCTCACCAACTCCCGCGACCCCCGTACCGGCTCCGCCGTCGCCTTCGACCTGGACGAGGTGATCAAGCAGCAGCTGGAGGAGTGGCGCCCCGCCTACCGCAGCGCGGGCCGCGCCATCGTCAGCTCGGGCAAGCGGCACCTGGAGGCGGTGGGCACGCCGGGCGCGGTCGCGCAGGTCCTGGCGGCCCTGATCGAGAACTCCCTGATGCACGGTGGCGGCACGGTCGCCCTGCGGACCCGCGTCACCGGCAACCAGGCGGTCATCGAGGTCACGGACGAGGGCCCCGGCGTCCCGCCCGACCTCGGGGCGCGCATCTTCGAGCGGACGATCAGCGGCCGCAACTCCACGGGGATCGGCCTCGCCGTGGCCCGGGACCTGGCCGAGGCGGACGGCGGCCGCCTGGAGATGCTCCAGACGAAGCCGCCGGTCTTCGGCCTCTTCCTGTCGCGTACGCCGCTGTCGAAGACGGAGGCCGCGCACGAGACCGTGCGCTGAGCCGACGGGACGGCGTCAGCCGGCGCGCCGTACGACGGGCCGCTCGCGCTCGCGGTCCTGCTCCCGCCCCTGCCCCGGCTCCCGCCCCTGCTCCCGCGACTTCTCCAGGAACGATTCCGCATGCGCGACGGCCTCGCGCACGGGCAGCGCCTTGAACACCCACGTGCGGTACGACCAGAAGCGGAAGAGCGTGGCGATGCCCATGCCGAGGAACTTGAAGAAGTTGGACTGGAGCCTGCCGTCCCAGCCGAACCAGTACGTCGCGGCGTAGAGCACGCCGTTCTCGATCACCAGGCCGACCGCGCTGAACAGCAGGAACAGCGTGAGTTCCTTGGTGCGGCCGCTCTTGTCGCGGTCCCGGTACGTGAAGTAACGGAACCCCACGTAGTTGAAGGCGATGGCGACGACGGTCGCGATCACGCTCGCGCGCACCACGTGCAGATCCGTGACGTGGCGTACGAGGTTGAAGACACCGAAGTTGACCAGCGTTCCGACCGCCCCCACGGCTCCGAACTTGGCCACTTCGCGCCAGACCCTGTCCAGTCGTCCCCGAAGTGCGCCCCGTTCCGTCATGGTGGTCGCCCCAGCCCCCGTCGGTTCGTACCGGGACGGTGTGCCCCGGCTCGTGTACGTGCCGACGGATTGGTGATTCGGTCGTGTCGACCCAGCCATGCTAACCAGCGGGCCCTCCCGGCGCGCGCGGGCGTCCGAACACCGTGGCCCCGCTGTGACGGGCTCCACTGTGGCGGAAGGGGCCCGGGGGCCCCGCCCCCGGCGGTTCCCGGGCGCCCGGCAACGGCCGATACCCTGGGGGTGTGACGTTCCCGGTAGTCGGCATGGTCGGCGGCGGTCAGCTCGCCCGCATGACCCACGAGGCGGGCATCCCCCTCGGCCTGAAATTCAAGCTCCTCAGTGACACCCCGCTGGATTCCGCGGCGCAGGTCGTCGGCGATGTCGTCATCGGCGACTATCGCGACCTGGACACGCTGCGTGACTTCGCGCGGGGCTGCGACGTGATCACCTTCGATCACGAACACGTACCCACCGAGCACCTCAGGGCCCTGGAGGCGGACGGCATCCCCGTCCGTCCGGGGCCCGACGCGTTGGTGCACGCCCAGGACAAGGGCGTGATGCGCGCGAAGCTCACGGAGATCGGCGTGCCCTGCCCGCGCCACCGGATCGTGAAGGACCCGGCCGACGTGGCCGCCTTCGCGGCCGAGGGCGCCTCGGACGGCGGCGACGGCTTCCCGGTCATCCTCAAGACGGTGCGCGGCGGATACGACGGGAAGGGGGTGTGGTTCGTGCGTTCCGTCGAGGACGCCGCGGAGCCCTTCCGGGCCGGCGTCCCGGTGCTCGCCGAGGAGAAGGTCGACTTCGTACGCGAACTGGCGGCGAACGTCGTCCGCTCGCCGCACGGCCAGGCCGTCGCCTACCCCGTCGTCGAGTCCCAGCAGGTCGACGGCGTGTGCGACACCGTGATCGCCCCCGCCCCCGGCCTCTCGGCGGAACTCGCGGGCCAGGCGCAGGAGTTGGCCCTCGGCGTCGCGAAGGAACTGGGCGTGGTCGGCCACCTCGCCGTCGAACTCTTCGAGACGGCCGACGGACGCATCCTGGTCAACGAACTGGCGATGCGCCCGCACAACTCCGGCCACTGGACGCAGGACGGCGCGATCACCTCGCAGTTCGCCAACCACGTGCGCGCCGTGCTCGACCTGCCGCTCGGCGACCCGCGCCCGCGCGCCAAGTGGACCGTCATGGCCAACGTCCTGGGCGGCGACTACCCCGACATGTACGCCGCGTACCTGCACTGCATGGCCCGCGACCCGCAGCTGAAGATCCACATGTACGGCAAGGACGTGAAGCCCGGTCGCAAGGTCGGCCACGTCAACACCTACGGCGACGACCTGGACGAGGTCCTCGACCGCGCCCGCCACGCAGCCGGCTACCTCCGAGGGACGATCACCGAATGACCTCTCCCCTTATTGGCATCGTCATGGGCTCCGACTCGGACTGGCCCGTGATGGAGGCCGCCGCCAAGGCCCTCGACGAGTTCGAGATCTCGTACGAGGTCGACGTCGTCTCCGCGCACCGCATGCCGCGCGAGATGATCGCGTACGGCGAGCAGGCGGCCGACCGCGGCCTGAAGGCGATCATCGCGGGCGCGGGCGGCGCCGCCCACCTGCCCGGCATGCTGGCGTCGGTGACGCCGCTGCCGGTGATCGGCGTGCCGGTCCCGCTGAAGTACCTGGACGGCATGGACAGCCTCCTGTCCATCGTGCAGATGCCCGCCGGTGTCCCGGTGGCGACGGTCTCGGTCGGCGGTGCGCGCAACGCCGGCCTGCTCGCCGCCCGGATGCTCGCGGCGCACGACGCCGAACTCCTGTCCCGTATGCGGGAGTTCCAGCAGGATCTGAACGACCAGGCGACGGAGAAGGGCAAGCGGCTGCGCACCAAGGTCGAGGGAGCGGGTTCCGGATTCGGCTTCGGTTCGGGAAAGTGAGCGCATGACATCCCTGGACGAAGCGCGCGCCCTCCTCGCCGACTTCCCGGTCGTCGACGGCCACAACGACCTGCCGTGGGCCCTCCGCGAGAAGGCGGGTTACGACCTCGACCGCCTCGACATCGCCACCGACCAGACCGGCCACCTGCACACCGACATCGCCCGGCTGCGCGCCGGCGGTGTCGGCGCGCAGTTCTGGTCCGTCTACGTCCGCACGGACCTGGCCGGTGACGCGGCGGTCAGCGCCACGCTCGAACAGATCGACTGCGTCGAGCAGTTGCTGGCCCGCCACCCGGCGGACCTGGCCCGCGCGCTGACGGCGGCGGACATGGAGAAGGCCCGCTCCGAGGGCCGCATCGCCTCCCTGATGGGCGCCGAGGGCGGCCACTCCATCAACAACTCCCTCGCCACGCTGCGGGCGCTGCACACGCTCGGCGTCCGCTACATGACGCTCACGCACAACGACAACATCGCGTGGGCGGACTCGGCGACGGACGAGCCGGGGGTGGGCGGCCTGTCGCCCTTCGGCCACGAGGTCGTACGCGAGATGAACCGCGTCGGCATGCTGGTCGACCTCTCCCACGTGGCGGCGACGACGATGCGGGCGGCCCTCGACACCTCCGTGGCGCCGGTGATCTTCTCGCACTCGTCGGCGCGGGCGGTCTGCGACCACCCCCGCAACATCCCGGACGACGTCCTGGAGCGGCTGCCCGCCAACGGCGGCGTGGCGATGGTGACGTTCGTGCCGAAGTTCGTCCTCCAGGCGGCGGTCGACTGGACGGCGGCCGCCGACGAGAACATGCGTGCCCACGGCTTCCACCACCTCGACACGACACCCGAGGCCATGAAGGTCCACGCGGCCTTCGAGGAGTCGACGCCGCGCCCGGTCGCCACCGTCACCACCGTCGCCGACCACCTCGACCACATGCGCGAGGTCGCGGGCGTCGACCACATCGGCATCGGCGGTGACTACGACGGCACGGCCTTCACGCCGGACGGCCTGGACGACGTCGCGGGCTACCCGAACCTCGTCGCCGAGTTGCTGGACCGCGGCTGGTCGAAGGCCGACCTCGCCAAGCTGACCTGGCAGAACGCGGTACGGGTGCTGGGCGCCGCCGAGGACGTGGCGAGGGACGAACAGACCCGCAGGGGCCCGTCCGTCGCCACGCTGGAACAGCTGGACGGCTAGGCCCCCAAGAGCACCCCACGGCCCGAGCGGCCCCGCGTCACCTGTTCACTTCCGCCAGAACAGGTGGTGCGTCACGCCGCTCGGGCTGGGCACGACGTCCAGGTGATACCGGTCGAGCAGCTCCTCCGGCGACTCCCACAGCCGTACGCCGGAACCGAGCCGCACCGGCGAGACCGCCACGTGCAGCGTGTCGACGAGGCCGGCGTCGAGGAACTCCCGGATGGTGGTGGCCCCGCCGCCGAGCCGGACGTCCTTGCCGTCCGCGGCCTCCCGCGCCCGCGCGAGGACCGTGGCCGGGTCGCCGTCGACGAAGTGGAACGTCGTGTCCGAGAGCGTGAACGACGGCCGCTTGTGGTGGGTCATGACGAACACCGGGGTGTGGAACGGCGGCTCGTCGCCCCACCAGCCGCGCCACTCGTGGTCCGTCCAGGGGCCGCGCTGGGGCCCGAACTTGTTGCGCCCCATGATCTCGGCGCCGATGTTCCGCGCGAAGTCCCGCGTGAAGCAGTCGTCGAGACCGCGGCTGCCGCCCGGGTCGGTGCGGTTGGGCCAGCTCGCCGTGGCCCCCGCCCAGGCGAACATCTCCCCGGGCTCGGCGTGCCCGAACGGCCGCTCCAGGCTCTGCCCCTCACCGGCCCCGAACCCGTCGCTCGACACCGTGAAGTTCTGCACCCGCACCAGCTGTTCCGGCTGTTTCATGTGTCCCTCCCATGCCATCGGTAACAGGAAAGACCGCCGGGGCCACGGAAACTCATCGTTGCCGACGAACAAATTTCCGTGGCCCCCCAGGGACTTACGGCAGGTTCCGCGCCATCACGATCCGCTGGACCTGGTTCGTGCCCTCGTAGATCTGCGTGATCTTGGCGTCGCGCATCATCCGCTCGACGGGGTAGTCACGGGTGTAGCCGTAGCCGCCGAGGAGCTGGACGGCGTCCGTGGTGACCTCCATCGCGACGTCCGAGGCGAAGCACTTGGCGGCCGCGCCCTGGAACGTCAGGTCCCTTTCTCCACCTCCGGCGGCAGCGCGCTCCGACTTGGCCGCCGCCGCATACGTCAGCTGGCGGGCGGCCTCGATCTTCATCGCCATGTCGGCGAGCATGAACTGGATGCCCTGGAAGTCGGCGATCGGCTTGCCGAACTGCTTGCGCTCCTGGACGTAGCCCTTGGCGTAGTCCAGGGCGCCCTGCGCGATGCCGAGGGCCTGCGCCGCGATGGTGATGCGGGTGTGGTCCAGGGTCTTCATCGCGGTCGCGAAGCCGGTGCCCTCCTCGCCGATCATGCGGTCGGCGGGGATGCGGACGTTGTCGAGGTAGACCTCGCGGGTGGGGGAGCCCTTGATGCCGAGCTTCTTCTCCGGGGCGCCGAAGGAGACGCCCTCGTCGCCCTTCTCGACGACGAAGGCGCTGATGCCCTTGGAGCGCTTGGTCGGGTCGGTGACGGCCATGACCGTGTAGTACTCGGAGACGCCCGCGTTGGTGATCCAGCGCTTCACGCCGTTGAGGACGTAGCTGTCGCCGTCGCGGACGGCCTTCGTCTTCATGCCGGCCGCGTCCGAACCGGCGTCCGGCTCGCTCAGGCAGTACGAGAACATGCCCTCGCCCTTGGCGAGCGGCGTCATGTACCTCTTCTTCAGCTCCTCGGAGCCGGAGAGGATGACGGGCAGCGAGCCGAGCTTGTTCACGGCGGGGATGAGGGAGGAGCTGGCGCACACGCGCGCCACCTCCTCGATCACTATCACGGTCGCCAGGGCGTCGGCGCCCGCACCGCCGTAGCTCTCGGGTACGTGGACGGCGTGCAGGTCGTTGGCCACGAGGGCGTCGAGGGCCTCCTGGGGGAAGCGGGCCTCCTCGTCCACCGCGGCGGCGAACGGCGCGATCTTCGCCTCGGCCAGCGAGCGGATCGCGTCCCGGAGCATGTCGTGCTCCTCGGACGGGCGGTACAGGTCGAAATCAGCCGATCCGGCCAAGGTCTCTCACGCTCCAAGGACGCTAATTACCGTTAAGTAACCCAAATTTTAGTGGTGTCGCCCGCGCAACGGATACGTGAGCTTGGCGACAGCCGGAAACGTGCCCGGTGAGAGGCCCGGATACGCCCGACTATGCTCGGTCACCGCACGGCAGCAGCAAGCCCCCGCAGAGCGTCTGGAGCACCACATGGCCCTCAAGATCACCGTGATCGGCACCGGCTATCTCGGCGCCACGCACGCCGCGGCCATGGCCGAACTCGGTTTCGAGGTCCTCGGTCTCGACGTGGTGGCCGAGAAGGTCGCCATGCTCCAGCGGGGCGAGGTGCCCATGTACGAGCCCGGCCTCGAAGAGCTGCTGCGCAAGCACGTCGCCGGCATCGAGGGCGCCAGCGGGCGGCTGCGCTTCACGACGGACCCGGCGGAGGCCGCCGACTTCGGCGACGTCCACTTCATCTGCGTGAACACCCCGCAGAAGCACGGCGAGTACGCCTGCGACATGTCGTACGTCGACACCGCGCTGGAGTCCCTCGCCAAGCACCTCACCAGGGCCTCGCTGGTCGTCGGCAAGTCCACCGTGCCGGTCGGCAGCGCGGACCGGCTCGCCGCCCGCCTCGCCGAGCTGGCCCCGGCGGGCGACGAGGTCGAGCTGGCGTGGAACCCCGAGTTCCTGCGGGAGGGCTTCGCCGTGCAGGACACGCTGCACCCCGACCGCATCGTGGTCGGTGTGCGCAGCGAGCGCGCCGAGAAGCTGCTCCGCGAGGTGTACTCGACGCCGATCGCCGAGGGCTCCCCCTTCGTCGTCACCGACTTCCCGACGGCGGAGCTGGTCAAGACCTCCGCCAACTCCTTCCTCGCCACGAAGATCTCCTTCATCAACGCCATGGCCGAGGTGTGCGAGGCCGCCGGCGGCGACGTCGTGCGGCTGGCGGAGGCCCTCGGGCACGACGACCGGATCGGCAAGAAGTTCCTGCGGGCCGGCATCGGCTTCGGCGGCGGCTGCCTGCCCAAGGACATCCGCGCGTTCATGGCGCGGGCGGGCGAGCTGGGCGCCGACCAGGCCCTGACGTTCCTGCGCGAGATCGACTCCATCAACATGCGCCGCCGCGGCCAGATGGTCGAGATGGCCCGCGAGGCGCTGGGCGGCGGCTCCTTCCTCGGCAAGCGGGTCGCGGTGCTCGGCGCCACGTTCAAACCGGACTCCGACGACGTCCGCGACTCCCCGGCGCTGAACGTCGCCGGACAGATCCACCTCCAGGGCGGCCAGGTCACCGTGTACGACCCCAAGGGCATGGTGAACGCCCGCCGCCTCTTCCCCACGCTCGGCTACGCGGACACCGCGACGGACGCGGTGCGCGGCGCCGACGTCGTCCTGCACCTCACGGAGTGGCGCGAGTTCCGCGAGCTGGACCCGGCCGCGCTCGCCTCCGTGGCGACGACCCCGGTGATCCTCGACGGCCGCAACGCCCTCGACCCGCAGACCTGGCGGGCGGCGGGCTGGACGTACCGCGCCATGGGCAGGCCCGCCGCCTGATACGGGCCCGGGGGTTCCACCGGAGGGACTAGGAAGACGTGCCGGGTGCCGCCTTGCGCGCCCGGTACGCCCGCATCTTCGCGCGCGCCCCGCACACCCCCATGTCGCACCACCGGCTGCGCCCCGCCGGGCTGCGGTCGTAGTAGGCCCAGTGGCAGGTCACGGCCTCGCACGCCTTGAGGCGCAGCCACGTCCCGGCGATGAGCGCCTCCGCGATCGCCGCGGCCACCCGCGCGGTGAGCGCCGAGGCGTCCGCGGGGACGAGCGACGCGGCGCCCGTGGCGCCGTCCACCTCGATCAGCAGCGGGCCCCCCGCCAGCAGTTCACCCAGCTCCCGTACCGGCCGGTGCGCCGGGTGTCCGGCGTGCGCGAGGCACGCCGCCCGCAGGGACTCCCGCAGTGCGCGCGCCGCGTCCACGTCCTGCGGGCCGAGCCCGAAGGCGTCGCGTCCGGCCTCGGTGTCCAGGGCGTCCGCGCCGGTCTCCAGGTTCAGCGTGTTCACCAGCTCCTGGACCAGCGCGAGCCCTCCCGGTGCCGGCGCTCTGTCATTCATGGTTGCGACGTTACCTCTCATGCGGGAGCATGAAGTCACCGTTACCGGTTGCCGCGACCTACCGGTAATCAACGACCTCCGGAGGAATCATGGCTCTCGCCAAGCTCGGCGCCGTCGTCCTCGACTGCCCCGACCCCCTCGCTCTCGCCGAGTTCTACGCCGCCATCGTCGGCGGCACCCCGACCCCCGCCGACGAGACCTGGGTCGACCTGGAGGGGTACGGGGGCACCTCCCTGGCCTTCCAGAAGGCCCCCGGCCTCGTACCGCCGAAGTGGCCCGCGCCCGACGGGTCGCAGCAGTTCCACCTGGACCTCACAGTGGAAGACATGGACGCCGCCGAGAAGGAGGTCCTCGCACTCGGCGCCACCGTCCTCGACGCGGCCGACCGGGACCGCAACTGGCGGGTTTACGCCGACCCGGCCGGGCACCCGTTCTGCCTCTGCGCCTGCTGAGAGGCCTGTCAAAGGCCGTCGAGAAGGAGAGGTCATGACCGAACAGCACGACCCCGCCGCCCCCGCCGCCCCCATCGCCCGTCTGCACAACGTCGTCTTCGACTGCCCGCGGCCGCGTGAACTGGCGGAGTTCTACGCCCAGATCATCGGCGGCACCATCGAGGGCGACGGCGACTGGGTCGACCTCGTGGCCCCGGGCCGCGTCAAGGTCTCGTTCCAGCGGGTGAGCGACCTGCGTCCGCCCGAGTGGCCCCGCGCCGACGCCAACGCCCAGCAGCTCCACCTGGACCTCGACGCCGGCCGCACCACCGAGGAGCTCGACGCCGCCGAGGAGAAGGTGCTCGCCCTCGGCGCGCGCCCCCTCGACGTGGACGACGACGGCGGCAAGCGGGACTTCCGCGTCTACGCCGACCCGGTCGGGCACCCGTTCTGCCTCTGCAAGATCCCCTGACCGTGACGGAAGACGGGGCCGCCGTGACCGAAGACGGCCCCGTCCCCGGTCAGCCGTCCAGACGCTCTATCCGCGCCGTCGACGCCGCCCTGCGCTCGCGCGTCGCCCGCGCCGTGAAGTCGGCGCCGCGCAGGGCCCGTTGGAAGTTGTCCCAGGTGAGCAGCGCCACGTCCGACTCGGACCAGCCGCGCTCCAGGAGTTCCGCCACGAGCCGCGGATAGCCCGACGGGTCGACGAGACCCTCCGGGTGCACCTCGGGCGTGTCGTACAGCCCCGAGAGGGCGACGCACTCGGGCCCCGCCACCCGACGCACGTGATCAAGGTGGTCCGCGACCTCGCGCAGCGAGGACCCCGTGCGGTCGGCGGCCAGCGGCACCATGCACAGGCCCTTCAGCGCGCCCACCTCCGCGAGCAGCTCGTCCGAGAGGTTGTCCGGGTGGTCGCACAGCGCGCGGGCCCCGGAGCGGGTGAAGATCACCGGCGCCTTGGAGATGGCGAGCACCCTCCGCACGGTCGCCTCGGACGCGCCGGACAGGTCCGCGAGGACGCCGAGCCGGTTCATCTCGCGCACGACCTCCTCGCCGAACGCGGTCAGCCCGCCCGCGCCCGCCCACGACGTGCCGCAGAGGGTCACCGCGCACAGGCCCAGGCTGCGCAGCCCGCGCAGGGCGCCCAGCGAGTCGCCGAGCGCGGTGCCGCGGGCGGGGCCGATCAGCGTGGCGATGCGGCCGCAGTTGCGGGCGTCGGTGGTCTCCGACGCGTCACGGGCGAGCCGCAGCCACTCGGGATGGGTGTCGACGACGTGCTTCACCAGGTCGATCTGTTCGAGCGTGGTCCGCACGACCTGGTCGGCGCCGAGCCACTCGGGCACGTGCACGGACCACAGCTGCGCCCCGACCCGGCCCGCGCGCAGCCGTGGCAGGTCGCTCTCCAGGCCGCTGTCGCCCGTCTCGAAGTCGTACCAGGGCAGGTCGCGCAAGGTCCCCGGCAGACCGCTGTACCCGTCGGCCACGGGGTGCGCGGCGAGCACGGCGTCGGCCCGCTCCAGCGGATCGGCGGTCTCGGCGGTCTCGGCGGCGTCTGCCGCCTCGGGTTCGCGGCCGGGCTTCCGCTCGGGAAGCGGCTCGGCGAGGGGGTCGGGCCGGGCGGGAGGCTGGTCCAGCTCCCCGGCCTCGGCGGCGGCGTTGATCTCGTCCTGCAGGTCTGCCATGGCAGGGCTCCGGACGTCGGCGGTGGCAGTTCGGGACCACCGTGGCATGCCGGGGCCGGGGTTTCCCGCCGGGCGGGCCGTTCGGGGGACGGGGCCGCGCCCGGGGCCCTGGATCAGCCGGAGACCGTGACCTTCTCGTCGTTGTTCAACTGGTTGACCAGCTGCTTGACCTTCGCCTTGTCCCAGAGCAGGTTCCCGCCCGCCGTGCCCGCGAGCGGCATGTTCATCGACTTGCCGTCGCCGCCGGTGACGCCCTTCATCGCCCAGAACATGGACGCCACGTCCATCAGGCCCATGTCCTTGTCGACGATCAGGGTGTCCAGGCCCGCGCCCATCGTGGGATAGAGCTTGAACGGGTTCAGGACCGTGCCGGGCGTCGCCGCCTGGTTCGCCAGGGCCGCGAGGAACTTCTGCTGGTTCTTCGTGCGGTCCAGGTCGCTGCCCGGCAGCGCGTAGCGGGTGCGGACGAAGGCGAGGGCCTGCTCGCCGTCGAGCGTCTGCTTGCCCGCCTCGAAGTCGGCGCCGGACTTCTTGTCCTTGAAGCCCTTCGGGATGTCCATCTCGACGCCGCCGACCGCGTCCACGATCTTGGCGAAGCCGCCGAAGCCGATCTCCGCGTAGTGGTCGATGCGCAGTCCGGTGTTGTACTCGACGGTCCGTACGAGCAGCTCGGGGCCGTCCTCCGCGTACGCGGCGTTCAGCTTCACCTGGCGGCCCTGGTTCGGGTAGAGCTTGCCGGACTCCGCGCCCTTGAAGGAGGGGATCGTGACGTTCGAGTCGCGGGGCAGCGAGATCATCGTGTTCCCGCCGTCGTCCGCGACGTGCAGGATCATCATCGAGTCCGTGCGCTTGCCCTCGGCCGAACCGGTGTGGAGCCGCTTCTTGTCCTCGTCGGACATGCCCTCGCGGCTGTCGGAGCCCACGATCAGGTAATTGGTGCCCGCGCCGCCCTCGGGCCGCTCGATGACCTTGGAGAGGTCGACCTCGCGCTTGAGCTTGCCGTCGGCCCAGAAATACGTCGCCACGGACGTCACCAGCAGCACGGACACGAGGGTGATCGAGCCGATCTTGATGCGGCGCCGCCAGTTCGGCGCGGGGCGCGGGCCGCGCGGCGGGCGTCCGGCGCCGCCCCGGCCACCGCCGGCCGCGGCGGGCTGGCCGTAGACCTGCCCGGTGTTGTAACCGCTGTCGTAGCCCTGGCCGTGGGCGCCCTGGCGCGGGGCGCGCGGCTCGAAGACCTCGTCGCGGGCGTCGCCGTACGGCTGTCCGTCCCCGCGCTGGTCCCCGTACCCGTCGTCGTACGCGGGCTGCTGCGGCACGCCGCCCGGCGGCGGACCCGCGGGGCGGCCGGTGCCGCCGCGCTGGACGTGCCGCATCACGCGGGCGCCGTCGGGCTGAGGGTTCCCGCTGCCGCGGCCGTAGCCACGGCCGCCCGCCTGATCGTCTGGCCAATCGCTCATGTGGCTTAGTGTGCAGTGCGCGGGCGCGCGGCTCACAGGGCGGTCGGGATTTCGGGCCAGGGCTGTTGCAGAGCTGATGCAAAGCGGCCGGGGGCGGCTCGTTCGTACGCCCGGCATAGGGTGGAGGGCATGACAGATCAGGCCCCCCGTCCGGAATCGGATATACCGGGCAAGCCGACCTCGGCGTCCCGCACCACGCTCAGCCACATCATGACCCACAACGACACCAACCTCCTCGGCACGGTGCACGGCGGCGTGATCATGAAACTCGTGGACGACGCGGCGGGGGCCGTCGCCGGACGCCACTCGGGCGGCCCGGCGGTCACCGCCTCCATGGACGAGATGGTCTTCCTGGAGCCGGTCAGAGTAGGAGACCTCGTTCATGTGAAGGCGCAGGTCAACTGGACCGGACGCAGCTCCATGGAGGTCGGCGTCCGGGTCCTGGCCGAGCGGTGGAACGAGTCCACGCCCGCCCAGCAGGTCGGTTCCGCCTACCTCGTCTTCGCCGCGGTCGACGCCGACGGCAAGCCCCGCACGGTCCCCCCGGTCCTCCCGGAGACCGACCGCGACCGCCGCCGCTACCAGGAGGCCCAGATCCGCCGCACGCACCGCCTCGCCCGGCGCCGCGCGATCAAGGAGCTGCGGGAGGCCCGCGCGGCGGAGGGCTTCGACGACTGAAAGCCCCCCTCTGCGGCACGGTGCCGGTCAGGGGCAGACGACCTGGTCCCCGGTGACCGCCCCGAACTCACCCTCCAGCTCGTCCTCCGCCCGCACCGGCCGCACCGCCTTGAAGTCCGTCCCCGCGATCACCTTCAGCACCGCCCCCTGCCCGTCGACGCTGCGCATCTCGCAGCCCGGCAGGGCCGTCGCCAGGGCCTTCGCGGAGCGGTCCCAGCGGGGGTCGTAGGCGACGACGGTCCGGGGCGCCGGCGCCGTCCGCGCGGTCGGCACATTGCCCGGCAGACCCGTCGTACGGAACCCGGTGGCCCGCAGCTGGGTGTCGACGCGCTTGCCGAGTCCCGGCACGGCCGTGCCGTTGTCCACCTGCACCTGGATCTGCTGGGGCGAGACGTCCACCAGCGTGACCTTGGGCTTGTTGCGGTGCGGGGCCAGCGGCCGGTCCTCGCGCAGCGCGTCGAACAGCTTCGGGGCCTTCGTCGGGTGCCACCGCAGCGTCGCGCCGATGCCCGGCAGCGTCTGCCCCTCGGCGCTGAGCGGCACGGTCGTGAACTCCGAGGACGACGGCGAGAAGCCCCGCATCGCCCGGCCGAGGTCCAGCATGTCGCTCGTGCCGAAGCCCTTGTCCGCCCGGACCGAGCCGAGCAGCGTCTGCGTCACGTCGCGGAACTTGACCGGATTCAGCAGGACGCCGCTGCTGGTCGCCTTCGCGATGAGCGCCGCGAGGAACCGCTGCTGGCGCCGCATGCGGCCGAGGTCGGAGGCCCCGTCGACGTACCGCGACCGCACGTACTGGAGCGCCTCGCCGCCGTTCATGGCGTGCGTGCCGACCGCGAGGTTCAGGCCCGTGTTGGAATCCTGGAGCGGCCTGGACGTGCAGATCTCCACGCCGCCGAGGACGTCCACGGTCTTGATGAAGCTGGTGAAGTCGACCTCCAGATAGTGGTCGATCTTGACCTTCGTCATGTGCTCGACGGTCCGCACCGTGAGGTTCGGCCCGCCCTCCGCGTACGCCGCGTTGATCTTGCTGGGGTGCGCGCGGTGCTTCTTGCCGCTGTTCTGGTCGGTGTGCGCGGGCAGCTCGGCGTAGGAGTCGCGCGGCAGGCTCACGACGCTGGCGCGGTCCCGGTCCTCCGAGATGTGCACGATCATGATCGTGTCCGTGCAGTGGCAGGGCGCGCCGCCGAGGCGGTACTTCGCCTTCTCCTCAGGAGTGATCTTGTCGCGGCCGTCGGTGCCGACGAGCAGGACGTTCATGCCGTTGCCCGAAGCGGGACGGTTCTTCATGTCCCGGAAGGCGTCGACCCGCTTGATCCCGGTGTCGAGACCGGTGACCACGGAGTGCCCGATGCCGGCCGCGAGGAGCACCGCCACGGAGCACGCGGTCGCCATCCGCATGACCCAGCGCGGCCGCCGCTTCACGCGCCCGGCCGGCCGGCCTGCGGACGGTCCGCGGCCCCGCGGCTTCGGGCGGCGCGGCGCGGGAGCGGGGGAGCGGGGCGGTGTGGGCACGTGAGGGAACACCTCCGCGGAGACGGACCTGGCTCGGAGCGGGCGACGGACGGCGGGTGACGGGCGGCGGGCCTGCGGGCGACCCCAGAAACGTAAGCCCATACGAAATGCGGCCCGGGGTAGCGACCCGGACGGCGCGCGTCCGTGTCCCCCATTCGCGGTAACGTGGCGCGTGATGAACGCGAAGTCTGAGGCACAGCCTCCCGCCGTGTCCGTGATCATGCCCGTCCTCAACGAGGAACGGCACCTGCGCGAGGCCGTCCACGCGATCCTGCGTCAGGAGTACGCGGGTGAGATGGAGGTCGTGGTCGCGCTCGGCCCCTCCACCGACCGTACGGACGAGATCGCCGCCGAGCTGGTCCGCGAGGACCCGCGGGTCCACACGGTCCCCAACCCCACGGGGCGTACGCCGGCCGCGCTGAACGCCGCGATCAAGGCCTCACGTCACCCGATCGTGGTGCGCGTGGACGGCCACGCCGCGCTCTCGCCGGGCTACATCACGACCGCCGTCCGCCTCCTGGAGGAGACCGGCGCGATGAACGTCGGCGGCATCATGCACGCCGAGGGCCAGAACGACTGGGAGCACGCGGTCGCCGCCGCCATGACGTCGAAGATCGGCGTGGGCAACGCCGCCTTCCACACCGGCGGCGCGGCCCAGCAGGCCGAGACCGTCTACCTCGGCGTCTTCCGCCGCGAGGCCCTTGAGCAACAGGGCGGGTACAACGAAGAGTTCATCCGCGCCCAGGACTGGGAGCTGAACTTCCGCATCCGCGAGGCGGGCGGCCTGATCTGGTTCTCGCCCGAGCTGAAGGTCTCCTACCGCCCGCGGCCGAGCGTGAAGGCCCTCGCCAAGCAGTACAAGGACTACGGCCGCTGGCGCCACGTCGTCGCCCGCTACCACGAGGGCTCCATCAACCTCCGCTACCTCGCCCCGCCGACCGCGGTCTGCGCGATCGCCGCGGGCGTCGTGGTCGGCGCGGCGCTCACGCCGTGGGGCTTCGTGATCCCCGGCGGCTACCTCGCGGCGATCGTCGCGGGCTCCATCCCCGCGGGCAAGGGCCTGCCGCTGAAGGCCCGCCTCCAGATACCGGTGGCGCTCGCGACCATGCACATGTCGTGGGGCTGGGGCTTCCTCACCAGCCCCCGCTCGCTGGCCAGGAAGGTCATCGCCTTCCGCCGTCCGGCCGTCCTGGGGGAGACCCAGGAGGCCTGAGAGCCGTACACGCGAAGGGGCCCGGCGCTGGAGCGTGCCGGGCCCCTTCGCACGTACGGGGGCGGCTCCCCGCGTCCAGGGGCGGTTACCAGGTGAACTCCGGGTTCACCTTCATGCACGCCTTCTTGTCGGAGCCGCTGAGCGCGCCCGCCGAGTCCGGCGTCTTGTCGTCCTTCTTCTTGTGCTTGGGCGGTGCGTCGCCCTCGCGCCAGTCGGCGCCGACGACCAGCGTCACCCCGGAGACATCCGTCGACTTCTTCGCCGAACTGAGCGGCAGACCCAGCGACTTGGCGACCCGCTGGGCATCGCCTTCCAGGTCGACGCTGGGATAGCGGACGACCGTCTTGGCCTCGGTCAGCGCCGTCGTCATGTCCGGCGTCGCCTTCTTGAAGCCCTTCGCGGCCAGGATCTGCGCCACCGCGCTCGCCCGGCCGGTGGCCGGGGGCTCGGTGACGGTGCGCGTGCCGTTCTGCACCTGCACCGCGATCCGGTCGTCCTCGGCGGCCGGGTCGTCCGACGCCTTCTCCTTGGCCGGCTTCTTCCCGCCCTTGCCGTCCAGCGGGATGTCGTCGCGGACCAGCCGGAAGAGCTGCTCCGCGTCGCCGGGCTTGGGGACGACGCGGGCGCCCACGTACTCGAACGGCATGGTCGTCATCGTCGTACGCGCGGGCGAGACCTTCTTGAGTTCGTTGCCGAGGTCGTACAGCTTCTTGACGGTGCCCAGGCCGTTGTCGACGTTGAGCGCCTTCGTCGCCTTGTCGGCGAGCTTGCGCAACTGGTTCGGGCTCGTCAGGCCGGTGTTCTCGCGGAGCTTGCGGACCAGCGCGTTCATGTACATGTGCTGGGCCTTGGCACGGCCTATGTCGGTGCCGTCCTCGAAGCCGTAGCGGGTGCGCAGCCACTGGAGGGCCTGCTCGCCCTGGACCTCCGTGGTGCCCTTCCTCAGCTTCAGGCCCGAGCCCTTGCCCCGGCTGTCGCGCGAGTGGATGTTCTTGTCGACGCAGACCGGTACGCCGCCGATGGCGTCCGCCATGGAGACCACACCCGCGAAGTCGACCATCATGTAGTGGTCGATGTGGATGTTGGTGAGCTTCTCCCAGGTGGCGACGGTGCAGCCGGGACCGCCGCGGCCCAGCGACTCGTTGGTCATGGTGCGCGGGCCGGACTCGGGGTAGACCTTGCCGTCGTCGGGGTCCGTGCACTTGGGGATCGTCAGCAGCGTGTCCCGCGGCATGCTGATCACCGACATGTTGGAGCGGTCGGCCGACAGGTGCAGCAGCATCTGCACGTCGGCGAGCGGCGGCGCGCCGAACGTGTCCTTGGCGCCGCCGAGCTTCTGGTTCTCCTTGGAGTCCCGCGCGTCCGAGCCGATCAGCAGGATGTTCAGCGGCGTCTGTCCCGCGGCGTTGGGCGTGGGCTCGGGGGCCCGGTGCTCGCCGAGGTTCAGGTCGTCCGTCTCGATATTGGAGTTGAGGTGCTGGTAGTACAGGTAACCGGCGCCGGCCGTGCCGAGTATCAGGACCGACAGGACCGTCGCCGACCAGCGCAGGACGCGGCGCCTGCGGCGCGGCGGAGCGCCTCTGCCACCCGAGCCGCGCCGGCGCCGGCGGCCGGGCTGCCGGCGGCTGCCGCCGGCGGGCACGGCCGCGTCCGACGACGGCTCTTTCGAGCCCTCGTCCCAGCCGTGATCACTTGCGTGCGGGGCGCGTGACCGCGCCCCCTCCTTACGCACGCTGTTCTGCCTCATCCCCAGCCCCTCCCCGCCCCGTTCCCGAACTGCGACCGCCGTGCGGCGCCTTGGCGCATTGTTAGATGCCAAACGACCGCTTCAGGTCACTCGGCAGACGTCACTTGGCACACACGGTCTTGTCGGCCTCGACCTTCTGGATGCCCTCCGGCGCCTTCTTCGGCGGGGCGATGGGCACCCCCGCGCCCGCGAAGTCGCCGCCGAGCGTCAGCTTCATGGCGGGGAGCCCCTGGGCGTTCTCCTCGCTCTTGCCCGGCTTCAGGGCGGCGGCGGGCAGCCCCATGATGGCGGCGAGCCGACGGGCCTGGGCCGCCTGGTCGGGGCCGTACTCCAGGGTCGTCTTCTTGATGACCGCGGGCGCGTTCCCCTGCTGGCTGGACTTGAGCACGCCCTCGTTGTTCTGCAGCCACGTGAGAGTCGCCTGAGCGGCACCGGTCTTGCCGCTGCCGTTGAAGATGTCGACCCGCACGTCGGAGGGGTCGGCCTTGGGGCCCTTGAGGCGGGCGGCCACCGCGGCCTTCTCCTTCTTCTCCTTCTTCTTCACCTCGGTCAGCGACTGGTCGGCCCGCATCATCGCGAAGAGCGGGTCGGCCTTGGCCGGGTTGAGCACGACCGTGGTGTGGACCTTCTCGTTCGGGTTGTCGACGACCGGCACGGTGGCGAAGGTCAGGTTCTTCATGTCGAGCTTGCCGAGCTCCATGCCGAGGTCGCGCAGCTTCATGATGTCCGCGATCGTGGAGTCGACGGCGAGGGCCTTCGTGCCGGCCTCGGCCAGCTTGAACATCTTCTTCGGGTTGGTGAGCGTGTCGCTCGACTTCAGCTTGCGCATGAGCGAGCTGAGGAACTGCTGCTGCAGCTCGATGCGGCTCAGGTCGCCGCCGTTGCCCACGGCATGCCGGGTCCGCACGAACGCGAGCGCCTTCTCGCCCGCGAGCGTGTGTTCGCCCTTGGGCAGCTTCAGATGCGACTTGGGGTCGTCGATGTCCTTGGCGAGACAGATGTCCACGCCGCCGACGGCGCTGGAGAGCGTCTTGACCGCGTTGAAGTCGGCCACCATGAAGTGGTCGAGTTTTATCCCCGTGATCTTCGTGACCGTACGCATCGTGCAGCTCGGCGTGCGCTCGTTCTGGCCGAGGCTCTCGTTGAACCGGGCGTTCTTCGTGCCCTGGATGACCTTCGTGCTGCCGTCCTCCATCGTGGTCGGGCAGTCCGGAATGTCCGTGATCATGTCGCGCGGGATGCTCAGCGCGGTCGCGTTCGTACGGTCCTTGGAGACGTGCAGCAGGATCGTGGTGTCCGCGTGGCCGGCGCTGCCCTCGTCGCCGTAGCCCTTGTTGCCGTCACCGCTGCGCTTGTCGGTGCCGACCACCAGGATGTTGATGGCCCGGTCCTTGCTGAAGCCGCCGGTGCCCGCGCCGTCGTCGTTGATCGACGTGATGTTGTCGTTGAGGTGCTGGTAGTACAGGTAACCGCCGACGCAGCCCGTGACGAGCAGGAACGCCAGGGTGCCGCCGGTCCACACCATGACCTTCTTGCCCGCGGACTTCTTCGGCTTCTGCTTGCGCCTGCCGCTGGGGGCCGGTTCCGGCTCCTTGACCCGGCGCCTGCGCTGGCCCGGCACCTCGCGGCGCTCGTCGCGCTCGCCCGGACGCGGGCGCTGGCGGTCGCGCCCCGGCGTGGAGCGGCCGCGGCCCCCCTGGCGGGACGCGGCTCGGCGCGGCCCGGGGACCGTCGAGGGTCCTTGCCCTGTGGAGGGGCTCAGTCGCAGCTCGTAATCACCGGTGTCCGGGTTGAGCACCCACTGGTCTGCGGGGTCGATGTTCTCCGCCCGCCCACGGCCTTGCGCGTCCACGGTTGTTTGCGTCCTCCGTCGGGGCCACGCGGCGCCTCATCCCCCTCAAGAAGGCGCTCGGTCAGTCGTTCCAGCGGTGCGCGGCCGAGAGGGCCCGGCGCACCGGATCGCTCACACTATCCGCCCAGTTCAGCGCCGGACGACGCCGGTGACAAATTCCACTCCCCTACAACTGGGCAATCCACCCAATTTCTCAGGGCGCGGTCGGTTTCCTTTGGGGATCGTTTTACTCGCAGGGTGCTCCGGCCGCCGTGTTGCCCCGGAATGTCGGCGCGGGAGACGGCGTATGTGAAGGATCGCCGGGCTTCGCGTCACTGTCCGAATGGCCCGGATTCACCCGGTGCGCCTGTTCCTGGCCGGGCGGTGATTCCCGGGGGCTCGCGGGCCGCTCGGGGACCACCGCGACCGGGCTGTCGGTGCGCAGCCGCGTGAAGAGCTGCTCCGCCGCCGGCTCGACCAGCTGGTCGCGGTTGACGTCGTACGTGTACGACTGTCGCGGGACGGTGAGGAACTGCACCCGTTCCGTGGGGATGTTGCGCATGCCGCGCACCAGTTCGTACAGGCCGCGCAGGCTGGCGAGCGCGGGGTCGGTGGTCAGCGACGACGTGGCCGCGTCGAGCACGGGATACAGCTTCGACGGGTTCAGGAGGACGTCATTGCTCTGCACCTTGTTGACGAGCGCGCCCAGGAACCGCTGCTGGCGGTCCATCCGCTCGGTGTCGCTGCCGTTGCCGAGGCTCTTGCGGGCGCGCACGTACCCCAGCGCCTGTTCGCCGTCGAGGGTCTGCAGCCCCGGGGCGAGCCGCACATGCGCGTCATCGTCGTCGATCGGGGCTTTCAGGCAGACCTCCACCCCGTCCACCGCGTCGACCATGTCCTTGAACCCCGCGAAGTCCACGACCATGTGGTGATCGACGCGGATTCTCGTGAGCTTCTCGACGGTACGGATCGTGCAGGCCGTCCCGCCCACCTCGAACGCCGAGTTGAACTGGGCGAACTGGGCCCGCGTCCGCGAGCCGTCCGGCCGTCGGCAGCCGGGGACGTCCACCATCAGGTCACGGGGGATCGACACGGCGGTCGCGCTCTGCCGGTCGGCGGCCAGGTGCAGCAGGATCGTGGTGTCCGAACGCTGGGTGCCCCGGTCCCTGCCGTACTTGCTGTTGTCGCCGGCGCGGGTGTCGGAGCCGATCAGCAGGATGTTCTGCGCGTCGTGCACCAGCGGCGTCGGCCGCTCCCTCTCGTAGCGGGCGAGTTCGGCGGCGGCGTCGGTGTCCTTCGTGATGTTGCCGTTGAGCTTCTGGTACGCCGCCCATCCCGCACCGCCCGCCCCGAGCACCAGCACGGCGGTCCCGAGCGCCACACCGCGCAGCCAGCGGCGCCGCCGGCGCACCACGCCCTCCCCGGTGGGGCTCGCCCCCGTCCCGGGTCCGTACGTGGCCTTGGGCTCCCATGCCGCGCCCGCGGTGTCGGTCACGTGTACGTCCACCCCTCACGGCTGCGTCGGTGCGTGCTGCGTCCCTTACGACCATGGCCCGCCACACCGCCAAGGGCCTCTGGGTCGGCGGCCCAGGTAGGCCGAACGGGTGATCGGCAACACCACCCCACCGCCCCGAAGGGCGCGGGGAACTGCGCGCTCAACCCCCACGGACGTTCACCCGAAAACGGGTTCACACCGCACGGCCCCACTGCGTGCCTCCGACCAGGGGTCAGCCGCCCCGAAGGGGCGCGGGGAACTGCGCGCTCGACCCCCACAAACCGGCAGCCGAAAACGGGATTGGCGGCCGCACGGCCCCACTGCGTGCCTCCGACCAGGGGTCAGCCGCCCCGAAGGGGCGCGGGGAACTGCGCGCTCGACCCCCACAAACCGGCAGCCGAACACGCACCCCCCGGCCGTCACCTCACCGGACGGTGACCGTCACCCGCTCATCCAAGACCCGCTTCTCCAGCCCACCCTCCGCCAGCTGATCAAGGTGCCGGCACAACACCACCGACCCACCCGCCGCAAGCCCCGCGTACAACCCGGCACTGAGCCCTTCCCACGTCCCGTACGACAACCCGGACAGCACCCGGGAGCCGGCCGTGACGCCGAGCCGCTCGGCGTCAGCCCGCGCCCGCTCCACCACCCCCGCCCCGCTCAGCTCCGCCCCACCGACCGCGAGCGCGGGCTCGTCCGGGTCGACGGGAGCGTAGGGAGCGAACCGGTCGCCCTGGCTCGGCACCTCCACCGCGTAATCGGCGAAGCCCACCGGCGGCTGCGGAAAACGCCCGCCGAGCGGCCGCAGCGCCAGCGCGACCCGCTCCCCGGCACAGGCACGCGCGGCGTCCAGCGTGTCCGGCCCGCTGACGACGAGATCCGCCGCAGCGGGGTCACCGCCCACGTCCGCGAGCACGCCCACCGACGAACAGGCGAGCAGCCACACAGCCGTCTGCCAGTGCGCGGGCAGCAACAGCACGGCCCGGTCACCGGGTTCGGCGGCGAGGTCGCCCTGCAGCAGATTGGCGGTCTTGGCCACCCAATTGGCGAAGGTGGCGACGGACAATTCCACGCGCTCACCCGTGGCGTCGTCGTAGAAGGTGACCAGAGGGCGGCCGGGGTCCGAGGCGAGCGCGGATCGCAGCAGGTCGGCAGGGGTGCGGTCGTTGACGTTCACGGGCGCAAGGGTACGCGGGCACCCGCACGGTGCCCGGCGTGGCGGGGGAGGGCGGACCACCGGTTCGGCCGCTCAAAGGCGACGGTCCGTCAATTCCCCGATGGACAGATATGTTCCGGTATGCCGACGATCAGACGTATGCGTGGATTCCTTGCTTCCTCGATCGGCGTCACCTGCGCGGCCGTCCTGGCCCTGCCCCTCGCCCTGCCGTCATCCGGCGCCCGGGCCGCGACCTCCGCCGCCCCGCCACCCGCGGCGCCGCCCGCCGCCCCGCCCGCTGCCGAGGGCATCCCCGGCAGCACCCAGTCACTGCCCCTCGCCCCGCTCGCCACCGACCGCTCGTCCGGCCCGAACGAGCGCGAGCAGGGCCTGACCCGACGGGACGTCCGCCCCTTCGCCCTGGTGGGGGTGGTCTGGGACGACCCGTCCGACGAACTGCACGGCACCGTCCAGGTCCGCACCCGGGCCAGCGGCACCACCACCTGGTCCGGCTGGCAGAGCGTGGAGACGCACAACCACGAACACGCGGCCGACCCGGAGACCCTGGAGCGCGGCACCGGCAAGGTCCGCGGCGCCACCGCCCCCCTGTGGGTCGGCGACTCCGACGGCGTGGAGGTCCGCGTACGGGCGGAGTCCGAGCGCCGCGGCGACCGGGACCGAGCCGGCGGCCTGCTCCCCGAGGGCCTGCGCCTCGAACTGGTCGACCCCGGCGACGAGCCGCCGCCACGCGGCGGCCAGACCGAAGCGCCGCGCCTGACCCCCGCGATGACCGCCGAGTCGGAGGCCGTCGCGGCCGTCAACGCGGACCTCGCCCCGATGGAGGCCGACGCGATCCCGGAGCTGACGAAGCAGCAGACGGAGGACGAACTGCTCGCCGCCCGCGGCGACCCCGCGGCCGCGGCCGGCCAGGCACGGCCCTACATCGGCCCGCGCCCGCGCATCATCACGCGCAAGGGCTGGGGCGCGGACGAGCGGATTCGCGAGAAGGACTTCGCGTACACGCAGACGGTGAAGGCCGCCTTCGTCCACCACAGCGCCTCCGGCAACAATTACCGCTGCTCACAGGCCGGGTCCGTACTCCGCAGCATCTACCGGTACCACGTCAAGAGCAGCGGCTGGCGCGACTTCGGCTACAACTTCGCGATCGACAAGTGCGGAAACATCTACGAAGGACGTGCCGGAGGTGTGGCCAAGCCGGTCCTCGGGGCCCACACTCTCGGTTTCAACGCGAACAGCACAGGCATCGCCGTCCTCGGCACGTACAGCACCGCCACACCGCCGAAGGCGGCCGTGACCGCGATCGCCCGGCTGGCCGCGTGGAAGCTCGGCCTGCACGGCGCCGACCCCAGCGGCACCACCCACTTGCAGTCCGGCGGCGGCAACCTGTACAAGAAAGGCACGAACGTCAGACTTAGGGTGATCTCAGGGCACCGCGACGGATACGCCACGGAATGTCCGGGCAAGCAACTGTACGCAAAGCTCGGCACGGCCCGGTCCTCCGCGGCCCGCTACCAGGGGCGCTGAAGCCCGGTCGCACTGCACGACCTGCACGACCTGCAAACCCGTCTGCATACACTGGCCGGCCGAAACTCACGTTCGGCCGGCCCCAGCAGGAAGCAGAGACGACAGGTGACAGAAGCGATCCTCCTGGTCGGCGGCAAAGGAACCCGGCTGCGGCCGCTCACGGTCCACACCCCCAAGCCGATGGTCCCGGCGGCGGGCGTCCCGTTCCTCACCCACCAGCTGGCGCGGGCCCGCGCGGCGGGCGTGGAGCACATCGTCCTCGCCACCTCCTACCTCGCGGAGGTCTTCGAGCCGTACTTCGGCGACGGCTCCGCGCTCGGCCTCCACATCGAGTACGTCACCGAGACCGAGCCCCTGGGCACGGGCGGCGCCATCCGCAACGTGGCGTCCCGCCTGCGCTCGGCACCCGACGACCCGGTCCTGATCTTCAACGGCGACATCCTCACCGGCCTCGACATCCGGGCCCTGGTCGACACGCACGAGACCTCCGGCGCCGACGTCTCCCTGCATCTGACCCGGGTCGCGGACCCCAGGGCGTACGGCCTGGTCCCGACCGACCCGACCGGCCGCGTCACCGCCTTCCTGGAGAAGCCGCAGACCCCGGAGGAGATCGTCACCGACCAGATCAACGCGGGCGCGTACGTCTTCCGCCGCTCGGTCATCGACACGATCCCGGCGGGCCGCCCGGTCTCCGTCGAACGCGAGACGTTCCCCGGCCTCCTCTCCTCGGGCGCCCACCTCCAGGGCATGGTCGACTCCACGTACTGGCTGGACCTCGGCACGCCCCAGGCGTTCGTCCGCGGCTCGGCGGACCTCGTCCTCGGCCGCGCGCCCTCCCCGGCCGTGCCCGGGCGCCGCGGTGAGAGCCTCGTCCTGCCCACCGCCCGCGTCGCCCCGGACGCCAAGCTCACCGCCGGCACAGTCGTCGGCGAGGACGCGGAGGTCGGCGAGGGCGCGCGGATCTCCGGCAGCGCGATCCTGTCCGGCGCGGTCATCGAACCGGGCGCGGTGATCACCGACTCCCTCGTCGGCGCGGCCGCCCGCGTCGGGGCGCGCACGGCGCTGAGCGGCGCGGTGGTCGGCGACGGGGCGAGTGTCGGCGCCGACAACGAACTGCGTGACGGCGTACGCGTCTGGTGCGGCGCCACGCTCCCGGCGGGCGCGGTCCGCTTCTCCTCCGACCAGTAGCGCCCCCGGCGAGGGCGGGCGTCGCCTACCCTCATACACGTGTCGTCCCGTTTCGCCCCGCGCCCCACCCGCACCACCGTGCGCGGCGGCGAGACGGCCGTGCCGTCAGGCGTCCCCCGCCAGAGCGCGGCGCCGCTGACCCGCTCCTGGAAGCCGCCGTTCCCCCTGGACCTGGGCGTGACCCTGGGGGTCCTGCGGCGCGGTCCCGGCGACCCCACCTTCCACATCACCCCGGACGGCTCGGTCTGGCGCGCCAGCCGTACGCCCGAGGGCCCCGGCACCCTGCGCGTGGCGCTCCGCGCGGGCACGGTCGAGGCGGAGGCCTGGGGCCCCGGCGCCCGCTGGTTCCTCGACCGCCTCCCGACCCTGCTCGGCGCGTCGGACGACCCCTCCGCCTTCGAGCCCCGCCACCGCCTGATCGCCGCGACGGCCCGCCGCCGGCCCGGCCTGCGCCTTGCGCGCACGGAACTGATCCTCGAATCCCTGATCCCCTCCATCCTGGAGCAGAAGATCACCGCGGACGAGGCCTACCGCGCCTGGCGCCTCCTGGTCCGCGGCCACGGCGAGCCGGCTCCCGGCCCCACCCCTCGCATGTACGTGATGCCGGACCCGCGCACCTGGTCCCTGATCCCCTCGTGGGAGTGGCACAAGGCGGGCGTCGACAACAAGCGGGCGTCGACGATCCTGCGCGCGGTGAAGGTGGCCCGGCGCATGGAGGAGGCGGCCACGATGGAGCCGCTCCAGGCCCAGGCCCGCCTGGAGCTGATCCCCGGCATCGGCCCCTGGACCTCGGCCGAGACCGTCCAGCGCAGCAACGGCGCCCCGGACGCGGTCACGGTCGGCGACCTCCACCTCCCGGGCATCGTCGGTCACGCCCTGGCCGACGACCGCGACGCGGACGACGAAACGATGCTGAGCCTCCTGACCCCCTACAGGGGCCAACGCCACCGAGCAACCCGCCTCATCCTCCTGAGCGGCCACACCCCACCCCGCAGAGCCCCCCGCATGCGCAAAACAGACATCGCCCTACTCTGACGAGCCCCGCCCCACCAGGGGCGCGGGGAACTGCGCGAGCACCCCCCACGAACCCGCACACTCCCACGGACAGGAGCGCCCCGTCAGGGGCGCGGGGAACTGCGCGCCCAGCCACCCCCCACCGGCACCCGAAAAAACAGCCCCCCGGCAGCCCCCACCAAGGCCCCCGCCCACCCCCTCACCGCACAGCGATAAAACCACCCACATCCCGCCCACCCCGAGCGGGAGGCTCCCCCGCCGGGTGCCCCACAGCCACCGCCCCCATCGGCTCCCACGCCCCCGGCAACGCAAGCACGTCCCGCACGACATCCCGGCAGAACATCGTCGACGAAACCCACGCCGACCCCAGCCGCTCCCCGGCCAACGCCACCAGGAAATTCTGCACACCGGCCCCGGCCGCGACCACGAACATGTCCCGCTCGGCCCCGTCCCGCCGCGCGTCCCCGTACGTATGGGAGCCGTCCATCACCATGCACGGCACGACCAGAAGCGGCGCCTTGCGCAGCACATCCCCGCGCCGCACCCGCTTGGCGATGGACTCCTCGGACTTCCCGTCCCGCCGCAGATCCGCGATCCACGCGTCCCGCATCGCGTCCAGCAGCTCCGCCCGCGCCGCCGCGGACTCCAGCAGCACGAACCGCCACGGCGTCGTGTGATGCGGCGCCGGCGCGGTGACCGCCGCGGCGACGGCGCGCCGCACGGCCCCGGGGTCGACCTCCTCGTCGGTGAACTCCCGCACGGTCCGCCGCAGCGCCACCGCTTCCCGCACCGCTTCGGACGTCCCGAGCCGGAACATGTCGTCCCGCGCCTCACGCACGAGGGCCCGCGCCCCGGAGTCGGAGCCGGAACCCCCGGCCACCACATGCCCGAGCCCCCGCACCACGGCCACCGGCAGCCCCGCGGCCTTGCCCTTGACGAGATCCCCCGCGGCGGCCAGCTCATCGCCGGTGGCCACCACGGTCGCGCTCAGCGGATTGCCGTACGCGTCCACGCCGCCCCGCAGATCATCGAGCACCCGCACCCCCGCCGCCCCGATGGCGACATCGGTGAGCCCGGCCCGCCAGGGCCGCCCGAACGTGTCGGTGACGATGACGCCGACCTCGACGCCCAACGCGTCCCGCACCCCGTCCCGCACGGCGCGAGCCGACGCGTCGGGGTCCTCGGGCAGCAACAACACCGTCCCCGAAGGCGTGTTCGACGCGTCGACACCGGCCGCGGCCATCACGAGCCCCTGCCGGTTCTCCACGATCCGCAGGGCCCCGCGCCGCGCCACGACCCGTACGGTCTCGGCGTCGATGGCCGCCTCGCGGTCGTCCGCCCGGACGATCCGCCCCTCGGCCTTGCTGACGATCTTGGAGGTGACGATCAGGACGTCACCGTCGGCGAGTCCTGGCTCGGCGGCGGCGATCAGCTTGGCGAGGTCGTCGCCCTCCCGGACCTCGGGCAGCCCGGGCACGGCCCACACCCGGAAAGACGGGCCCGCCCCGTCCGGCGGGGTCACGCCCGTACCTCCGAGGCGAGCGCGAGGGCCTCCCGCGCCATCTGTGCCGCCGCGTCGATGTCGGTCATCATCAGCGGGATGGCCCGGCACCGGATTCCGGCGCTCTCCACCCGCTCCACCACGCCCGCGTCGACGCTGTCGACCAGCCACCCGTCGAGCAGACCGCTGCCGTAGTGCTCGGCGACGGCGGCGGCGTCGGTCTCCACGCCGACGGCGGCCAGCACCTTGTCGGCCATGCCCCGCACGGGCGCGTCGCCGACGATGGGGGAGAGGCCGACGACCGGTACGCCCGCGTCGGCGATGGCCTCGCGGATGCCGGGCACGGCAAGGATGGTCCCCACGCTCACCACCGGGTTCGACGGCGGGAAGAGCACGACGTCGGCCTCCGCGATGGCCTCCAGCACGCCCGGCGCGGGCTTGGCCTGCTCGGCGCCGACCGGCACGATCGCGTGCGCGTCCACCGAGGCGCGCAGCCGCACCCAGTACTCCTGGAAGTGCACGGCCTTTCGCTCGCCGTCGATCGTGACGGCGACATGCGTCTCGACGCGGTCGTCGGACATGGGGATGAGCCGCACGCCGGGCTGCCACCGCTCGCAGAGCGCCTGCGTGACGGCGCTGAGCGGATACCCGGCGCCCAGCATCTGCGTCCGCACGATGTGCGTCGCGAAGTCGCGGTCGCCGAGCCCGAACCACTCGGGCCCGACGCCGTAGGCCGCCAGCTCTTCCTTGACCTTGAACGTCTCGTCCGAACGTCCCCAGCCCTGCTCCTCGTTGATGCCGCCGCCGAGCGT
This sequence comes from Streptomyces huasconensis, assembly GCF_021028635.1. Lineage (NCBI taxonomy): Bacteria > Bacillati > Actinomycetota > Actinomycetes > Kitasatosporales > Streptomycetaceae > Streptomyces > Streptomyces huasconensis. Next base: position 3,130,976 of record NZ_CP086119.1, on the reverse strand, counting down.
GTACATCACGGTGTCCAGGTCGGGGCAGACCTTCAGCCCGAACAGGTGGATGTCGTCACCGGTGTTGCCGATGACCGTGATGTCCGCGTCGGGCGCGGCCTTCTTGAGCCCGCGGAGAAAACGGGCGCCGCCGATGCCACCGGCCAGAACCACAATGCGCATGCGCCCAGCATGTCAGGCGGGTACGACAGTCCGTCAGGCGGTCACGACATCCTCCGCGACGCCACCGGTGTCGCGGGCGGCGCACTGGGCCGCGTGCATCGGCATCTCGGTCAGGCCCGGGTAGTAGATGTGCAGGCTGACGGCCGGTTCGAGGGAGTCGTTGACGACTTCGTGGACGTAACCCGGCGCGAAGACGCGCTGCGCGCCCGCTTCGAGCGCCCGCGTGCCCCGCTGGGTGCGCTCCGTCAACTCGCCCTCCAGGAGGGTGAGTACGCCGGAGGAGGGCCCGTGGTCGTGCAGGCCGCTGCCCTGCCCGGGCACCCAGGAGAGCAGCCAGACCTCGTAGCCGGGCCCGGTGCGCAGGCGGTGGTACCAGCGGCTGGTGGCGTCGTATTCGACGAGGTGTTCCCACTGGGAGCGGTCGGCGGCGATGGTGCGGGCCAGGCCGACGAACTCGGCCACCGTGGCGGGGTGCTCGCGGGCGGGCTGCAGGAGGTGCGGGACCTCGAGGATGTCGCCGGCGATCTGGAGGTCGCTGTCGCTGTTCATCGTGCGGTGGTTCCTCAACGTAAGAGAGCTGGGGTGTCGCGAAGGATGGGTGAAGCGTGGAGAAGACAGGGGCGCCGCAGGGTCGTGCGGAGGGAGGCGACGCGGGAAAGCGGCTCGACAGCTGGATGAACTCAACAGCTGGAGCAGGAACAGCAACAGCGCGCGTGGGCAGCACCGATGGACCCGCTGGTGCGGGTCATCGAAAGAGCCAGGTGCGCGAGCATGCCCACCAGGACACCCTCTTACACCTGTGCTGTCAACTCTATGTCCGAAATGTGGGATGTGTTTCACCTCATCCGGTTGTTCGGATAGGTGAAAGGTTTGTGCAGCGGGTGCACGGGACACATGGCGCAGCAACCGGCTGCCAAACCTCGCCGTCCTCATCAGTGAGACCGGGTCGCCGACGGGGTAGTGGTTTATCCCGATTTGAACACTTTCCGCATAGCCTTGGTTCCGCAGAGTGAATAAGGGGCCCAATAGCAGATCTCGGCTTGACTGGCCCGGATCGGCGCACTTGTAATTTCACTCGTGTCGTTCAGCCGAAATCGGTAACGGCAGCACCACGGGGACGCACAGACAGACGAGGGGCGCAGATGACCGAGCTGGTTCAGGAACTGCTGGTCGAGGACGCGGACGAGGAACTCGGCTGGCAGGAGCGCGCGCTGTGCGCCCAGACCGACCCCGAGTCCTTCTTCCCTGAGAAGGGCGGCTCCACCCGCGAGGCCAAGAAGGTCTGTCTCGCCTGTGAAGTCAGATCGGAATGCCTTGAATACGCACTCGCCAACGACGAACGCTTCGGTATCTGGGGCGGTCTGTCGGAGCGTGAGCGCCGCCGGCTGAAGAAGGCCGCGGTGTGACCGGAGAAGTCCGCGGTGTGACCGGACGCGCTCGCGCGCCGGAGCCGTCCCGCCAATTCGGCACACATCTCCCGCAACCGCTGCGCAACGAACGGCCCGTCGCCCGTGGGTTATCCACAGGCGGCGGGCCGTCCTGGTGCCAGCCGTTAGTGTGGGGCCCCGTCCGATACGCCCCGGCGCCCCCGCAGGGCGCAGGCGTCCACCGCAGTCCATCGAACCGGGGCCCGTACCTCGATGTCCGTGCACAGCCATCCGGCAGCCCATCACGACGCTGCCGCCGGGTTCGACCCGACCCGCCCTCCTGAGTTCCCGCGGCACGTCGTGACTGCCGTCCTCGTCTCCCACGACGGCGCCCGCTGGCTGCCCGACGCCCTGGCCGGGCTGCTCGGCCAGGAGCGCCCCGTGCAGCAGGCCGTGGCCGCCGACACCGGCAGCGCGGACGACTCCGCCCGGCTGGTCACCGAGGCCCTCGGCGCCGACCGCGTGCTGCACCTCGCCCGGCGCTCCGGCTTCGGCACCGCCGTCGACGAGGCGGTCCGCAGCGCCAAGGTGCTCACCCCCGAGGAGCTGCCGTACCTGAAGCGCCCCAGCGGCTGGGACCCGGTGAGCCGCACCTGGCGCGACGAGGCGTACGACATGCCGGACCTGCCGCACGGCGAGCCCGTGCAGTGGCTCTGGCTGCTCCACGACGACTGCGCACCCGAGCCCGAAGCCCTCGCCGAACTGCTGCGCGCCGTGGAGAACGAACACGAGCTGGGCAAGGACGTCGCCGTCGTCGGCCCCAAGCTCCGCGGCTGGTACGACCGCAGGCAGCTGCTGGAAGTCGGCGTCTCCATCGCCAACAGCGGCCGCCGCTGGACCGGCCTCGACCGCCGCGAACAGGACCAGGGCCAGCACGACCACGTGCGCCCCGTCCTCTCCGTCTCCACCGCCGGCATGCTGATCCGCCGCGACGTCTACGAACAACTCGGCGGCTTCGACCGCTTCCTGCCGCTGATGCGCGACGACGTCGACCTGTGCTGGCGCGCGAACGCCGCGGGACACCGCGTCCTCGTCGCCCCCGACGCCGTCGTCCGGCACGCCGAGGCGTCCTCCCGCGAGCGCCGCACCGTCGACTGCGTGGGCCGCACGGCGACGTCGCCGCACCGCGTGGACAAGGCGGGCGCCGCCTACACCCTGCTGGTCAACGCCCGCTCGGCGGTCCTGCCGTGGGTGCTCTTCCGGCTCGTCCTCGGCACGCTCCTGCGCACCCTCACGTATCTGCTCGGCAAGGCGCCCGGACAGGCGCTCGACGAGATCGCCGGTCTCCTGGTGACGCTGCTGCGACCCGGGCGGCTCCTGGCCGCACGCAAGCAGCGCGGCAAGCCGGTGCCCGACGCGGGGGAGATGCGGGCCCTGTTCCCGCCGCCCGGCGCCACCGTGCGGGCCACCGTCGAACAGGCCGCGGGCAGCCTCGTCGGCAGCTCCGACGCGGACGCCCCCGCGGGCGCCGGACGCCACGGCGCCGTCGAGTCCGGACCCGGTGGCGACGACGCCGACTTCCTGGAGATCGAGCAGTTCGCCCGCCTCAAGCGCATCGCCCGCAAACCGGGCCCGGTGCTCTTCGTCGTCCTCCTGTTCGTCTCGCTCATCGCCTGCCGCGCGCTGCTCGGCAGCGGGGCGCTCGCGGGCGGCGCGCTGCTGCCCGCCCCCGCCGACTCCTCCGGCCTCTGGGCGCGCTACCTGGACGGCTGGCACCCCGTCGGCACGGGCGGCACCCAGACCGCGCCGCCCTACCTCGCACTCGTCGCCGGACTGTCCACCCTGCTGTTCGGCTCCACCGGGCTCGCGGTCACCGTGCTGCTCGTCGGCTCCGTGCCGCTGGCCGGCTTCGCCGCGTACTTCGCCTCGCGCCCGCTCGTCACCTCGCGCCTGCTGCGCGCCTGGGTCTCCGTCGCGTACGCCTTCCTGCCCGCCGCCACCGGCGCGCTCGCGGGCGGCCGCGTCGGCACCGCCGTCCTCGCCGTCCTGCTGCCGCTCATCGCGCGCGCGGGCGTCGCCGCCGCGGGGCTGACGGCCGCCAAGGGCGCGCGCGGCACCTGGCGGGCCACGTGGGCGTACGCGCTGCTGCTGACGCTCGCCACGGCCTTCACGCCGATCGTCTGGCCGATCGCCCTGGTGCTCGGCCTCGCCCTCCTTGTGCTGCGTCTGCGCGACATCACCGCGTACGGACTGCGGTTCCTCGCGGCGCTCGGCACGCCGCTGCTCCTCCTCGCCCCCTGGTCGCTGACGCTGCTGCCCTTCGGCTTCCTCAAGGAAGCGGGACTGGAGTTCGGTCAGGGTTCCGCGAGCGCGTTCGACCTGCTCGGCGCCAGCCCCGGCGGCCCCGGCACCGTGGACGGACTGCTGCTCATCGGCATCGTCCTCGCCGCGCTCGGCGCCCTGCTGCGCGGCGAGCGGCAGCTCGCCATCCGGACCGCCTGGGCGGCCGCCCTGGTCTGTCTGGTCTTCGCCGTCGTGGCGAACGGCTCGGCGTGGGCCGGCCCCGCCACCCTCGGCTACGGCATCGCGCTCCTGGCCGCCGCCGCGCTCGGCGCCGACGGGGCACGCGCGCGTGTCGCCGAGCAGAGCTTCGGCTGGCGCCAGCCGGTGGCCGCGCTCATCGCGTTCGCCGCGGCCGCGGGACCGCTGCTCGCCGCCGCCGGATGGATGATCCGCGGCGCCGACGGCCCCCTGGAGCGGCGCGACCCGGTGCAGGTCCCCGCGTTCGTCGCGGAGGAGAGCGGCACGCAGGACCAGGCCCGCACCCTCGTCCTCGACAGCGACTCGGCGGCCCAGGTCTCCTACACGCTCGTACGGGGATCGGGCGCCCGCCTCGGTGACGCCGAACTGACCGCGGCGGCCGCCACCGACACCGGGCTCGACAAGATCGTCGCCCGGCTCGTCGCGGGCTCCGGCGCCGACCAGGCCGACCAGCTCGGCGGCTACGCCGTGCGCTACGTCCTCGTACGCGAAGGCGCCCCCCGCCAGATGAGCCGCACCCTGGACGCGACACCGGGGCTGACCCGGCTCAGCCAGGAGGACGGCAGCGCCCTGTGGCGGGTGGACCGGCAGGTCTCCCGCGCCGCCATCGTCCCGAAGACGGGCGACCCGGAGCCCGTCGCCGCGGGCCCCGTCGAGCTGCACACGAAGATCCCCTCGGGGGCGGAGGGCCGCGTGCTGCGCCTCGCCGACTCCGCGGACCCGGGCTGGACGGCGACCCTCGACGGCCGCCCGCTGTCCCGCACCACGCTCGACGGCTGGGCGCAGGGCTTCGAGCTGCCCACCACCGGCGGCCACCTGGACGTCACCTTCGAAGCGCCCATGAGCCACACCGCCTGGCTGTGGACGCAGGGCGCGCTCGCCCTCGTCCTCGTGGTGCTCGCCCTGCCCGGCCGGCGCCGCGACGTCGACGACGACCTCCCCGAGGAGCCCCTCGTCCCCGCCCAGGCGGTCGAGGGCGAGGGCCGCAGGGCGCGCAGGCTGCGGGCCCAGAGCGAGCAGGCCGCGCAGGAGGCGGACCAGGACGTGCCGCCGCCCCCCGCCGAGCAGCCCCTCGCCGCGGTCCCGCACCAGCAGACACCGTCACAGTCCTACGACGACGGACAGGCACCCGCCCGCGCGGGCGCCGAGTACGGCACGTACGGCGGCGAACAGCAGTACCAGGGCGGCCCGTACCAGGCCGGGGCCTATGAACAGCCGCAATATCAGTCGGAGCCCTACCAGAACGGCCAGTACGACCCGTACGCCTCCTACGGAGGAGCGGCCGGGGCCTACGGAGGCGACCAGCAGCAGTACGGCCACTCCTACGGAGAGGCGCCGTACGAGCAGCACCCCCCGATGCCGCCGGCGCCCCCGCGGCCGCCCCACGGCACCGACAGCGAGCGCCCCGACGGGAGCCAGCAGTGAACCGCACCACCCAGTCCCTGATCGCCGTGGTCGTCGCGCTCGGCGCCGTCACCGGGTACGCCGCGGCCGGCGCCCCCGGCGGCACGGACGGCGACGGCGCCAAGGCCGCCACGCGGCTGCCCGTGGAGCGCACCAGCCTCCTCTGCCCGGCACCCAGCGCCTCCGACCTCGCCGAGACCTCGTACACCGCCTTCACCCCGAAGACGAGCGGCTCCGAAGGCGGCGGCAAGGCGGAACTGGTGCCCGTCACCAAGCAGCTGACGGACGTGCCCCAGCACGGCGGAGCCAAGGGCAAGAAGGCCAAGCCCTTCCTGACCCAGCGCACGCCGGGCGAGGCGGTCGGCGGCGAGCAGTCGGGCGCCGAGGCCCCCGTGCTCATCGGCACCGCCGACGGCGCGCTCGCCCCCGGCTGGACCGTGCAGCAGACCACGACGTACTCCGCGGGCAGCGGCCGCGGCGCCCAGGGCACCAACTGCACCGCGCCCGACACGGACTTCTGGTTCCCGGGCACGAGCACCGCCAAGGGCCGCAGCGACTACATCCACCTGACGAACCCCGACGACTCCGCGGCCGTCGTCGACGTGGAACTCTTCGGTCCCGACGGCGAGGTCACCTCCCCGGTCGGCGAGGCGATCCAGGTCCAGCCGCACTCCAGCGTCCCGGTGCTGCTCTCCACGCTCGCCGACAAGGAGTACCCGAACCTCACGATGCACGTGACCGCGCGCAGCGGCCGGGTCGCGGCCGCCGTGCAGTCCTCCGACGAGAAGACCGGCGGCGACTGGCTGGCGGCCGCCGCCGACCCGGCGCCCGCGGCGGTCCTGCCCGGCATCCCGAAGGACGCCACGTCGGTGCGTCTGGTGGCCTTCGCGCCCGGCTCCGACGACGCCGACCTCAAGGTGCAGTTGGCCTCGCCGACCGGCACCCTCACCCCGGCCGGACACGAGAACCTCCACGTCAAGGCGGGCATGACGGCCGCCGTGGACCTCGGTGACGTCACCAAGGGCGAGGCGGGTTCCCTGCTGCTCTCGCCGACCGACAAGGCGGTGCCCGTGGTCGCGGCGCTGCGGGTCACCCGCGGCAAGGGCAGCGACAAGGAGACGGCGTTCATCCCGGCGACGGCCGCGGTCGGCACGCGCGCGACGGCCGCCGACAACCGCGCCAAGGGCTCCACGCTCTCCCTGGTGGCCCCGGAGGAGTCGGCGAAGGTGAAGGTCACGGCCTCGGCGGGCACGGAGGGCGGCACGCCGGCCACGAAGACGTACACGGTCAAGGGTGGCACGACCCTGGAGGTCGCCCGGCCACCGGTCCCGGCCGGGCTCAAAGGCGTGTACGCCCTGACCGTGGAGCCGGTGTCCGGTGGCGAGGTCTACGGATCACGGATGCTGGCCCTGCCCGAGGACGGCATCCCGATGTTCACGATCCAGACGCTGCCGGACGATCGCGGGTCGGTCCCGGTCCCGGAGGCGGAACGGGATCTGACGGTGCTCCAGAGGTAACCGGCGCGGGGGAGTGGGAGACGGAGCGAGCGGGCGTCAGTCCTCGTCGCCGTAGCGCGGGTCGACCGACTCCGGGGAGAGGCCCAGCAGATCGGCGACCTGCTCGACCACCACCTCGTGCACCAGGGCGGCACGCTCGTCGCGCCCCTTGGTGCGGATCTCGACCGGCCGCCGGTAGATGATCACGCGGGCCGGCTTCCCCTCGGCCGCCGAGAGGGAGCCGCCGAGCGGCACCGCCTCGTCCGGCCACTCGCCGTCGGACCCGCCCAGCGGCGGGACCTCCAGGACCAGGAACTCCACCTCCGCGAGCTGGGGCCAGCGCCGCTCGAGCCGCTCCACGGAGTCCTGCACGAGGTCCGTGAAGGCCTCGGCGCGGCTCGCGGAGAGCGGTACCTGCGGCGGCGCCACGGGACCGCGCATGCCTCTGCCGTGGCGGTCCCGGCGGCGGGGCCTCGGTTCTGCGGAACGGGGCTGTACGGGGTCGTCCATCACTGATGAAGCGTAGTCCCCGGGGTCGGCCTTTCCGGGCGCTGCGCGGCATGTCGCTTCCTGACCGTTCCTGACTGGCTTGGACTCGATTCCGTATCTCTCCTGGACCGTCGGGCTCGCGCCGAATGACGTGATTCACGCCATGTGGTGACCGGATTCAACACCACCTGTCCCTCCAGTCACTGGCATCTGCGCAGGTCAACGCGGTCCTCTCGCGTCACACCGACGCGAGAGGCACGGCACGACACGGTGGAGTGAGCTGAGGGAGAGTCGTCGCGGCCCGCTCAAGAGTGCGGTACCGTCCAACGTCGTGAGCCCTGTACGTCGCTGTTCGCGCACCGCTTGCGGCCGTCCCGCCGTCGCGACGCTGACGTACGTCTACGCCGACTCGACCGCGGTCCTCGGCCCCCTCGCCACCTACGCCGAACCCCACTGCTACGACCTGTGTGCCGAGCACTCCGAGCGCCTCACCGCGCCCCGCGGCTGGGAGGTCGTCCGGCTCGCCGACGCCTCCGGCCCGGCCCGCCCCTCGGGCGACGACCTCGAAGCGCTCGCCAACGCCGTGCGCGAGGCGGCCCGCCCCCAGGAGCGCGCGGCCGAGGGCGGCGGCAGCCGCAGGACGGACCCCATGGAGGTCGCGCGCCGCGGACACCTCCGCGTGCTGCGCTCACCCGAGTCCTGACCCCGCCGCAGCGGGCCCCGAGGCGCCCGTAGCGGAGCCTGACGCCCCTTCACCGGATCTTCCCCGTCCCGCACGTTGACGCCCGTTCACCGAGGCCCTGACGATTTCGCCACCCCACAGCCCGGGAGGCGTTCCGTGTACGTGCAGCAACTGGAGCCCGTGGCCGGCTCCCTCGGCCTGTCCGCGCTCGTCGCGACCCTGCCCCTCCTGACCGTCCTCGTCCTGCTCGGCGCCGTCCGCATGAAGGCCCACCGGGCAGGCCTCATCGGTCTCGCGGTCGCCGTCCTCGTCGCCTGGCTCGCGTACGGCATGCCGCTCGGCCAGACCGCCTCCAGCGCCGCGCAAGGAGCCCTTTTCGGGCTTTTCCCCATCCTGTGGATCGTCGTCAACGCCCTGTGGGTGTACCGCATGACCGTCCGCACCCGGCACTTCGACGTCCTGCGCCGCTCCTTCGGGCGGCTCTCCGACGACCCGCGCGTGCAGGCCCTCGTGGTGGCCTTCTGCTTCGGGGCGCTCCTGGAGGCCCTCGCCGGCTTCGGGGCACCCGTCGCGATCAGCGCGGTCATGCTCGTCGCCCTCGGCTTCGACCCGGTGCGCGCTGCGGTCGTCGCCCTCGTCGCCAACACCGCGCCCGTGGCTTTCGGCGCCATGGGCACCCCCGTGGTGACGCTCGCCCAGGTGACGGGCCTTCCGCTGGACACCGTCGCCACGGTCGTCGGCCGCCAGACGCCGCTGCTCGCGCTCGTCGTACCGCTGCTCCTGGTGTGGCTCGTGGACGGGCGGCGCGGGCTGCGCGAGACGTGGGTGCCGGCCCTGGCGTGCGGATCAGCGTTCGCCCTCGCCCAGTTCGCGGCCTCCAACTACGTCTCCGCGCAACTCGCCGACATCGGGGCGGCCCTGGCGGGCGCGGGCGCGCTGATGGCCGTGCCGCACGCGCGCAGGCCCGCCGCCGAGCCCGTGCGCGCCGCGGTCCTCACCGGCGTACGCAGCGACGACCTCGACCACGTCGACCCGCGCCCCGAGGTGCTGCGCGCCTACGCCCCCTACGTCCTCATCGTCGCCGTCTTCTCCCTCGCCCAGATACCGGCCGTCAAGGACGTCCTCGCCCAGGCGACACGGACGTTCGACTGGCCCTTCCTGAACGTGGGCGACCCTTCGGGGGACCCGGTCGGCGGCAACGTCTTCTCGCTGCCGCTCGTGGCGACCGGCGGGACGCTCGTGCTGCTCGCCGGGGTGGGCACGGCGGCGGTCATCGGGGTGCACGCGCGCGTGGCGGTACGGGAATGGGCGGCCACCGTCCACGAGTTGCGCTTCGCGCTCCTCACCGTGACGTCCGTTCTCGCCCTCGCGTACGTCATGAACCTCTCCGGGCAGGCCGCCACGATCGGGCACTACGTGGCGGCGGCGGGCGCGGGCCTCGCCTTCCTGTCGCCGGTGCTCGGCTGGTTCGGCGTCGCGGTGACCGGCTCCGACACCTCCGCCAACGCCCTCTTCGGCGCCCTCCAGGTGACGGCGGCCCAGCAGTCGGGGCTCTCGCCGGAGCTGCTCGCGGCCGCCAACAGCTCGGGCGGCGTCCTCGGAAAGATGATCTCCCCGCAGAACCTGACGATCGCGTGCGCCGCCGTCGGCCTCGCCGGGAAAGAGGGCGATCTGCTGCGCAAGGTACTGCCCTGGAGCCTCGGACTGCTCCTCGTGATGTGCCTGATCGTGGTCGGGCAGAGCACGCCCGTGCTCGGCTGGATGCTGCCGTGACGGGCGTCCGACCGTGGCCCGGCGCCCGCGCTCCGTTCGTTGTCGGTCGTTGCGGGTAGTTTGGGACGACCGACGTGGGGTGACCGACGTGGGTGACCGACGTACCGGTACATGACTCGCAGAGTTCGTAGAGAGGGTTGGCCGTGACTGCTGATCTGTCCCAGATCGTGAAGGCGTACGACGTTCGCGGGGTGGTCCCGGACCAGTGGGACGAGTCGCTGGCCGAACTGTTCGGAGCCGCCTTCGCACAGGTCACGGAGGCGGACGCGATCGTGGTCGGCCACGACATGCGCCCCTCGTCGCCGGGCCTGTCGCGGGCCTTCGCGCGCGGGGCGGCCGCCCGTGGCGTGGACGTCACGGAGATCGGCCTCTGCTCGACGGACCAGCTGTACTACGCCTCGGGCGCGCTGAACCTGCCGGGCGCGATGTTCACCGCCTCGCACAACCCCGCCCAGTACAACGGCATCAAGATGTGCCGCGCGGGCGCGGCCCCGGTCGGCCAGGACACCGGCCTCGCCGAGATCCGCGCCCTGGTGGAGGGCTGGTCCGAGACCGGCGCCCCCGAGCCCGCCGCGACGCCCGGCACCCTCACCCGGCGCGACACCCTGACCGACTACGCCGCGCACCTGCGGGGCCTGGTCGACCTGCGGGCCAACCGCAGCCTGAAGGTCGTCGTCGACGCGGGCAACGGCATGGGCGGGCACACCGTCCCCACCGTCTTCGAGGGCCTGCCCCTGGAGCTGGTCCCGATGTACTTCGAGCTGGACGGCACCTTCCCCAACCACGAGGCCAACCCGCTCGACCCGGCGAACATCGTGGACCTCCAGGAGCGCGTGCGCACCGAGGGCGCCGACCTGGGCATCGCCTTCGACGGCGACGCCGACCGCTGCTTCGTGGTGGACGAGAACGGCGACCCGGTCTCCCCGTCGGCCATCACCGCCCTGGTCGCCTCCCGCGAGCTGGCCAAGCACGGCGGCTCCGGCACGGTCATCCACAACCTGATCACCTCCTGGTCGGTCCCGGAGGTCGTCAAGGAGAACGGCGGCACGCCCGTGCGCACGCGCGTGGGCCACTCCTTCATCAAGGCGGAGATGGCCAGGACCGGCGCGATCTTCGGCGGCGAGCACTCCGCGCACTACTACTTCAAGGACTTCTGGAACGCGGACACGGGCATGCTCGCCGCGCTCCACGTCCTGGCGGCCCTCGCCGAGCAGGACGGCCCGCTGTCCGCCCTCGTCGCCCAGTACGACCGTTACGCCGGTTCCGGCGAGATCAACTCCACGGTCGACGACCAGACCGCCCGCCTGGCCGCCATCAAGTCGGCGTACGCGGAGCAGGACGGGGTGACGCTGGACGAGCTGGACGGGCTCACGGTGACCGCCGCCGACTGGTGGTTCAACGTCCGCGCCTCCAACACCGAGCCGCTCCTGCGGCTGAACGTCGAAGCGCGGGACGAGGCCACGATGGCCAAGGTCCGCGACGAGGCGCTCGCGATCATCCGCGGCTGACGGATCATCCACGGCTGACGGCCACCCGGCCGTCTGCCACGGAGGTAGGCTGACCAGGCCGCATCCTGTGAGGCGACGCCGCGGAATCCCGCACCGACGAGGCCGCGGTGCCCCGCCTCGCAGGACCCGGCGAACCGCGGCGCGGCCGCGGAAAAAACCTCACCACATCAGCTCGAAGGGACCCACCCCATGGCGCTCGAAGCCGGCCTCCTGGAGATCCTCGCCTGCCCGGCCTGCCACGCCCCGCTCAAGGAGACGGACAGCGAGCTGATCTGCACGGCGGACGCCAAGGAGTGCGGCCTCGCCTACCCCGTCCGCGACGGCATCCCCGTGCTCCTGGTCGACGAGGCCCGCCGCCCCGCGTAACGGCACGCGCGCAGGGCATACGCTCCGGCACGACCCAGCAGTGCGCGGGAAGCCGCGCAGCCGATTCGGAGGCCGCACCCCATGCTCGACGAGTCCTTGCTCGACGACCCCGAGGCGCTGGCCCGCGCCGACCGCCGCGGACTGCTGCGCGGCGCGGCCGAGGCGGGCGCCCGGGTCCGCACGGCCGTCCGGCACGCCGCCGAGGCCGGGCTGACGGAACTGAAACCCGACGGCCGCCCCCGCGCCATCCTGATCGCGGGCCCGGGCACCGCGGCCGTCTGCGTCGCCGACCTGCTCGACGGCCTCGCGGGCGCCTCCTGCCCCGTCGTCCGCCTGGCCCCGACCGGCGTCGCCCCCGCCGCGGGCGCCCTGCGCTGGACACTGCCCGGCTGGGCCGGCCCGGTGGACCTGCTGCTCCTCGCCACCCCGGACGGCACCGAACCGGGCCTCTCCCTCCTCGCGGAGCAGGCGTACCGCCGCGGCTGCACGGTCGTCGCCGTCGCCCCCGCGCGCACCCCCCTCGCGGAGAGCGTGGAGGGCAGCCACGGCCTCACCGTCCCCCTGGCCACCTCGCCCTACGGTGCCTACGAAGGCGCGCACGACGAAGCCACCCGCGAGGCCGCCTCGTACGAGGCACGCCGCGTCGAGGACGAAGCCGCGCCCGGCGCCCCCTGCACCCTGTGGGCCCTGATCGTCCCGCTCCTCGTCCTCCTGGACCGCACCGGCCTGATCACCGCCCCCGTCGACACCCTCCAGAAGGTCGCCGACCGCCTCGACCGTGTCGCGGAACGCTGCGGTCCGGCCATCGGGACGTACAGCAACCCCGCCAAGACGCTCGCCGCCGAGCTGGCCGACGCGCTCCCGCTCATCTGGACCGAGGGCCAGTCCGCGGGAGTCGCGGGCCGCCGCTTCGCCGCCACCCTCGCCGAACTGGCCGGGCACGCGGCCCTCGCCGCCGAGCTGCCCGAAGCCCTGCCCGCCCACGGCGCCCTCCTCGCGGGCAACCCCGCAGGCGGCGACGCCGACGACTTCTTCCGCGACCGCGTCGACGACCAGGCGGCCCTGCGCGCCCGCGTGGTGCTGCTCCGCGACCGCCCGGTGGACCTGGGCGGCCTCACCGCGGCGCCCGCCGCCCGCGAACTGGCGCACGGCCACGACGTCGCCCTCAGCGAACTGGAACCGGAGGCGACCGACGAACTGGAGGCGCTCGCGGAGCTGATCGCCGTCACGGATTTCGCCGCCGTTTACCTGGCGCTCGCCTCCGGGGGCCGATCATGACCGCTCCGGCCCCGGCCACGCCGGCCGGACCGCCGGCAGTTCAGCATTCGCGTACGCAGTAAGGGAGCACCCCTCCGTGGACCGCCTCAGCAACACCATCCGCCCCTACGCCTGGGGTTCCACCACCGCCATCGCGGAGCTGCTCGGCGTCGAGCCGAGCGGTGAGCCGCAGGCCGAGATGTGGATGGGCGCCCACCCCGGGGCACCCTCGGGCACCGGGCGCGGCGCGCTCGACCGGGTCATCGAGGCGGACCCGGAGCGCGAACTCGGCCCGCGGGCGGTCGCCAAGTTCGGCCCGCGCCTGCCCTTCCTCCTCAAGATCCTCGCCGCGGGCGCCCCGCTCTCGCTCCAGGTGCACCCCGACCTCGCCCAGGCGAAGGAGGGCTACGCGGACGAGGAGAGCCGCGGCGTCCCCCTGGACGCCCCGCACCGCAACTACAAGGACGCCAACCACAAGCCCGAACTGATCTGCGCCCTCACGGAGTTCGACGGCCTGTGCGGCTTCCGCGCCCCCGCCGAGACCGCCGACCTCCTGGAGGCCCTCGGCGTCGACTCCCTCAAGCCGTACGTCGACCTGCTGCGCGCCCACCCCGAGGACGCCGCCCTGCGCGAGGTCCTGACGGCCGTACTGACCGCCGACCCCGAACAGATGGCCGAGACCGGCACCGCGGTCACCGCCGCCGCCCAGCGCCTCGGCGGCCCCTACGCCCCGTACGCCGGCATCGCCCACCACTACCCGGGCGACCCCGGAGTCATCGCCGCGATGCTCCTCAACCACGTACGACTCCAGCCCGGCGAAGCCCTGTTCCTCGGCGCCGGCGTCCCGCACGCCTACCTCGACGGCCTCGGCGTCGAGATCATGGCCAACTCCGACAACGTCCTGCGCTGCGGCCTGACCCCCAAGCACGTCGACGTACCCGAACTCCTGCGCGTCGTCCGCTTCGAGCCGACCGACCCGGGCGTCCTGCGCCCCGAGGCGACACCGGCCGGCGAAGAGGTCTACGAAACCCCGATCGACGAGTTCCGCCTCTCCCGCTTCGTCCTGCCCGGAGGCGCCGCCCCGCACGACCTCACCGCCACCACCCCGCAGATCCTGCTCTGCACCGCGGGGACGGTCCACGCGGGCGAACTGCCCCTGACGCCCGGCCAGTCCGTATTCGTCCCAGCGGGAGAAAAGGCGGAAGTGTCCGGAGTGGGCACGGTTTTCCGGGCCACTGTGGTGGCCTGACGCACCAGCACCCTCCTGTGCTGCAACAATGACCCACCGCAAAGGACGGGCAAAGCAACCGGACAGAGCACCGGAGCACGGCCCGCCCGCGATGGCCGACCACACACGAAGGCGAAGGGACCCCCGGCACTTATGAGCGCGTCAGGCGGAACAAAGGCGATCGTCGCGGCACTCGCCGCGAACCTCGCGATCGCGGTGGCGAAATTCGTCGCGTTCATCTTCAGCGGCTCGTCCTCGATGCTCGCCGAGAGCGTCCACTCGCTCGCCGACTCCGGCAACCAGGGGCTGCTGCTCGTCGGCGGCAAGAAGGCCCAGCGCGAGGCGACCCCGCAACACCCCTTCGGCTACGGCCGCGAGCGCTACATCTACGCCTTCCTCGTCTCGATCGTCCTCTTCTCGGTCGGCGGCATGTTCGCGATCTACGAGGGCTACGAGAAGATCAAGCACCCGCACGAGATCGACCACTGGTACTGGCCGGTCGGCGTCCTGGTCTTCGCGATCATCGCGGAGAGCTTCTCCTTCCGGACGGCCATCAAGGAGTCCAACCAGCTGCGCGGCAACCTCTCCTGGACGCAGTTCGTCCGCCGCGCGAAGGCCCCCGAGCTGCCGGTCGTCCTCCTGGAGGACCTCGGCGCGCTGGTCGGCCTGATCCTCGCCCTGTGCGGCGTCGGCCTGGCCCTCGCCACCGGCGACGGCGTCTGGGACGGCATCGGCACCCTCTGCATCGGCATCCTGCTCATCGCCATCGCGATCATCCTCGCCGCGGAGACCAAGTCGCTGCTGCTCGGCGAGGCCGCGGGCACGGAGGAGGTCGCCAAGATCGAGAAGGCCCTGGTCGACGGCGACACGGTCACCAAGGTCATCCACATGCGCACGCTCCACCTCGGCCCCGAGGAGCTGCTCGTCGCCGCCAAGATCGCCGTCCAGCACGACGACACGGCCGCCGAGGTGGCCGCCGCGATCAACTCCGCCGAGGACCGCATCCGCGCGGCGGTCCCGATCGCCCGCGTGATCTACCTGGAGCCGGACATCTACAGCGAGTCGGCAGCGGCGGGCGCCACGAATCCGGCGAAGCCGACGACGACTTAGGGCGGCTGACGCCCGGCTGGTCTGCCTGGCTGTCTGGCCGTGCGGCTGTCTGGCCGTCTGGCTGTCCGGACAGGCGTACGTACGCCGATGGGGCCCCGCACCGGGCATGGTGCGGGGCCCCATCGGCGCATCCGGGGGTGTGGCTCTCGTCGGACCCGCTGGGCCCACGCGCAGGCAAAGCGCGGAGGCCCTGCTCCCCCCGGCCAGGCGAAGCCGCCAAGCCCCCTACCGCACCTCACGCAGCACATCGAGGACCGAGGCGTCGTCCGGCGCTGCCTCCAGCCGCTCCCGGAAGCCCGTGTCCATCAGCTTCCGCGAGAGCAGCGCCAGAATCCGCAGATGCTCGTCCCCGGCGGCCGCCTCCGGTACGGAGATCATGAAGATCAGCTTGGCCTTGGTCCCGTCCAGGGAGCCCCACTCGATGCCCTCCGCCGAGCGCGCGAACCCGACGACCGGGGCGCTCACCGCGTCGGTCTTCGCGTGCGGGATGGCGATCTCCTCGCCGAGCCCGGTGGTGCCCTGCTCCTCGCGCCGCAGGGCGGTGCGCACCAGCTCCTCCACGTCGTCGACCTTGCCCGTGGCGGCGAGCAGCGCGGCCATCTCGCGGATCGCGTCCTCCTTGTCGCGAGCCGCCAGGCGGACCTTCACGGTCTGTTCGGTGAGGTAACCGGAGAGGACCTCGTCGGCCGGGGGCTCCGCCACGGCAGCGGTCGGGTCCGCAGTGGGTGCCTCCTCGGCCGACGCCACGGCAACGGGTGCCTGCTCGGCCGACGCCACCGCGGCGGGTGCCTTCACAGCCGGTGCCTCCGTAGTCGCCGCCTCCGCCGAGGAAGCCGCAGCCGTCACCGACCGCTCCTTCCCCAACGCCCCCGCGCCGACCGCCGCACCCCCGGAGGCCACCCCGGCCCCCGCGAACACCGGCTCGGGCCCACCCGGCCCCACCGACCCGCGGACCACGTCCTCCCCGCGCCGCCTGCGCTCACCGAGGTCGATGAGCGTCACCGTGACGACCGTCCCGATGGCCACGGCCACGAAGAACATCGGTACGCCACCGATGGCCCCCAGCACCGCCACGATCGCGCGCCCAAGAGCGAACTGGCCGCACGCCCGGAAGCGGGCGCGCCGCGCGCCCGCAAGCGCGACCCGCAGACGCCCAGAAGCACGCTCGCCGCATGGCCCAGAAGCGCGGCCCTCGCACGGCCGGAAGCGCGGCTCGCCGCATGTCTTAAAAGCGCGGCCCTCGCACGCCCAGAAGCACGCTCGCCGCACCCCCGAACGCCCGGTCGCCGCCCGCCCAGGTGCCCGGTCGCCGCACGCCCAGAGGCGCGCCCGCCGCCCGCCCAGAAACCGAGATGCCCCTCTCCTCCCGTTCCGGCGGCCGGTCCGCCGGTGATGCCGGGCCCGGAGGCGGGCTGGGGTTGGTCGCCCCACCCGGTGTAGCTTTGAGGCTGAGCCAGACGTCGCTGCTGATGGCGGTCGGGCGGTCCACGCACGGACCGGCCGAGGGAGAGAGGGCCTCCGACGGACTGCGCTGCGCGCGTCGGTGCGGTGCACCCTTGTACCCGACGCCGCAGGTCAGCCATGCCCACCCTCGACCAACCCCACGAGGAGCCAGCTCACTCATGACGACTGCCACCAACGGCCAGGACTTCAAGGTCGCCGACCTCTCCCTCGCCGAGTTCGGCCGCAAGGAGATCACCCTCGCCGAGCACGAGATGCCCGGCCTGATGGCGATCCGCAAGGAGTACGCCGCCACCCAGCCGCTCGCCGGCGCCCGTGTCACCGGCTCGCTGCACATGACCGTGCAGACCGCCGTGCTCATCGAGACCCTGGTCGCCCTCGGCGCCGAGGTCCGCTGGGCCTCCTGCAACATCTTCTCCACCCAGGACCACGCCGCCGCGGCCATCGCCGTCGGCCCGAACGGCACCCCGGACAACCCCCAGGGCGTCCCGGTCTTCGCCTGGAAGGGCGAGACCCTGGAGGAGTACTGGTGGTGCACGGAGCAGGCCCTGACCTGGCCGAACACCCCCACCGGCGGCCCGAACATGATCCTGGACGACGGCGGCGACGCCACGCTCCTGGTCCACAAGGGCGTCGAGTACGAGAAGGACGGCAAGGTCCCGTCCGTCGACACCGCCGAGAACGACGAGCACCGCGTCATCCTGGAGCTCCTCAACCGCACCATCACCGAGGGCTCGCAGAAGTGGACCCAGCTCGCCTCGGAAATCCGCGGCGTGACCGAGGAGACCACGACCGGCGTCCACCGCCTCTACGAGATGCACCGTGACGGCACGCTGCTCTTCCCGGCGATCAACGTGAACGACGCCGTGACGAAGTCGAAGTTCGACAACAAGTACGGCTGCCGCCACTCGCTGATCGACGGCATCAACCGCGCCACGGACGTCCTGATCGGCGGCAAGACCGCCGTCGTCTGCGGCTACGGCGACGTGGGCAAGGGCTGCGCCGAGTCTCTGCGCGGCCAGGGCGCCCGCGTGATCATCACCGAGATCGACCCGATCTGCGCGCTCCAGGCGGCGATGGACGGATACCAGGTCACGACGCTGGACGAGGTCGTCGACAAGGCCGACATCTTCATCACCACGACCGGCAACAAGGACATCATCATGGCCTCCGACATGGCCAAGATGAAGCACCAGGCGATCGTGGGCAACATCGGCCACTTCGACAACGAGATCGACATGGCCGGCCTGGCCGCCATCCCCGGCATCGTCAAGGACGAGGTCAAGCCGCAGGTCCACACCTGGACGTTCCCCGACGGCAAGGTCCTGATCGTGCTGTCCGAGGGCCGCCTGCTCAACCTGGGCAACGCCACCGGCCACCCGTCCTTCGTGATGTCCAACTCGTTCGCGGACCAGACCCTGGCCCAGATCGAGCTGTTCACCAAGCAGGAGGAGTACCCGATCGACGTCTACGTGCTCCCCAAGCACCTGGACGAGAAGGTCGCCCGCCTCCACCTGGACTCACTCGGCGTGAAGCTCACCAAGCTCCGCCCCGAGCAGGCCGCGTACATCGGCGTCGAGGTAGAGGGCCCGTTCAAGCCCGACCACTACCGCTACTGACATCCCGACCGGTCATCGGTCAGCACGACCCCAGCAGGCCCTCGCCCCCGCGGCGGGGGCCTGCCCCCTTTGCCTCAGAGGACCCCAGCCCATGCCCCGCGGCCGTTATTCGCTCCACGATCCACACGATCACACCCCCCTCGGCGAAGAACACTTCCACTGCGCGCCCGGCCCCTCCGGCTGGCGCTACGTCTCCCAGCGCACCACCCCCTCCGGCACCCCCGCGGGCTCCGTCGACCTCGCCCTCGACGACCGGGGCCGCCCCATCCGCCTCGAACTGCACGCGGGCGACTGGCAGGTCCGCGCCGCCGCCCTCAACGGCGTCACCTGGGTACGCACCGACCCCACCGGCGCCCACGCCACCGAGGACAACGCACCTGCCCACGCCTTCACCGGCACCTCCCCCGCCTTCCTCATCGCGACGGCCCGGCTCCTGCGCCTGACCCCCGCTTCCCCCGCGACCCGCATCCGTCTGGTCGCCTTCACGGACCCGGTCCTCGCCCCCCGCACCCTCGACCAGTCCTGGGCCCTGCTGAAAAGCGAAGCACACGCCACTGACAACGGCCCGCTGATCGTCGACGAATACCAGGTCACAGCCCTGGACACCGGCGAACAGCACCCGGTCCACATCACCGGCGACGTCGTCCTCTCGGCCCCCGGCGTCGAACTGGAGCACCTCGAGACGCCACCCTCGACCTTCGCCTGACGCCCTTCGCCCGCCCTGACCGGCTAAGTGGGCGGCACGAACCCCGTGGTCGGCCGCGCGGCCCCAGCGCCCCCACGCGGCTCCGGCGCCGGAACGGCATCCGGAGCGGCGGAGCGCGGCGGAAGCGGAGCAGCAACCCCACCGCCGTACGCAGAACCGTGGCCAGACGCAGCCCCACCGCCAGTGACCGCGGCCCCGCCATCGGCGAGCGCCGCCCCGCCGAAGGCCCGCCGCGCGTCCCGCGCCTGCCGCTCGTGCACCACAGCCGCCAGGTACGCGGCCGGCGGCACCCCATGAGGCGCCGGAGCCCCCGTACGCTCCGCCAGATCCCCGGCCAACCGCTCCGCCATCGCCCAGCTCACCTGCGGGTCCAGCTGCCCCATCCGCGTCAGGTACTGCCGGATGGCGAGCCACAGCCCCTCCGGAACCCCGGACAGATCGAGCCCCGAGAACCGCCCCATCAACCAGGGCGGCGGCGGAGGCACAAAAGCGGCCCGCCCCGCGGGAACCCGCTCGCGCACCACCAGGGTCCCCGCGAACACGTCCCCGAGCCGCCGCCCGCGCGCGGACACCAGCGACGCGATACACGCCACGACCCCGAAGGTCAGCAGAATCTCGACGACTCCGAGGGCCCCCCGCACCAACGCGTGCCGGAACCGGATCGGCCCGCCGTCGTCCCGCACCACCCGCAACCCACAGGCCAGCTTCCCCAGCGACCGCCCATGACTGAGCGTCTCCACCGCGATGGGGCCCCCGACCGGAATGAGTACGAAACTGGCGACCGCGACCGCGGCAGCGGCGGCGTCATCCAACGAGGACGTCGAAGCGATGATCCCGACCGTCACCGCGAGATAGAGCGCCCACGCCACGACCAGGTCGATGAGCACGGCCAGCGCCCGGCTCGGCAGCTTCGCGGGACGCAGCTCCAGCGCCACCGCCTCGCCCGTCACAAGCTCACTCACGCCCGCCGCCCTTCCTGCCCTGCCCTGGGACTGGCCAGTCTGCCAAGCTGAACTGCCACGCGCCGCAGTACGAGGAGCAGCCGTCCGATGGACCTCGACGTCTTCGTGTCCGCCCACCGAGCCGAGTGGGACCGCCTGGAAGCCCTGCTGCGCCGCCAACGCCGCCTCTCCGGAGCAGAGGCCGACGAACTCGTCACCCTCTACCAGCGTGCCGCCACCCACCTCTCCCTGATCCAGTCCAGCGCACCGGACCCCCAGCTCACCGGCCGCCTGACCCACCTCGTGGCACGCGCGCGCAGCGCCGTGACCGGCACCCGCCGCGCCTCCTGGCGCGACGTGACCCGCTTCCTGACGCACGGCTTCCCGGCAGCGGTCTACCGCTGCCGCCACTGGTGGGTCCCGACCGCGCTGCTCTCGACGGCCCTCGCCGCGCTCATCGGCTGGTGGATCGGCACGCACCCCGAGGTCCAGTCCTCGATCGCCGCCCCCAGCGAGCTGCGCGAGCTCACCCGCCCCGGTGGCCAGTACGAGACCTACTACTCCAGCCACCCGGCAGCGTCCTTCGCGGCCCAGGTCTGGACGAACAACGCCCAGGCCGCCGCCATGTGCCTCGTCCTGGGGGCCTTCCTGTGCTTCCCCGTCCTCTGGGTCCTCTTCCAGAACATGCTCAACCTCGGGGTTGGCATCGGCCTGATGTCCTCGGCCGGCCGGCTCGACACCTTCCTCGGTCTGGTCCTGCCCCACGGTCTCTTGGAGCTGACCGCCGTCTTCGTAGCCGCGGGCACGGGACTGCGGCTCGGCTGGACCGTGATCGACCCCGGCCCGCGCACACGCCGCACCGCCCT